>NZ_CP168505.1:0-5129701 GCF_059491325.1 Flavobacterium sp. Flavsp81
AGCAAAAGGATTTCCGTTTTCGATCGGGGCTATGGCGCTAGTTTCCAAAAGGAACCCCCGGTATGGCGGGAAACTCAGCGCCTTTAGGGGAACCAGGAAAACATAGCAAAAATCCGCCACAGCACCTTTTCGGGCACCATTTCAAAGATAAATCCCCAAAACCTGGCCTGATTGGCCCCGTGCAAGGCTCACAGAAAAGAAAGCGCTGCTGTGTGGAGTCCGTAAAAGCCGCACTTCCGATAGGGGCTGACTGCGGCAAGGACAGAGTGATGCTGAAAATTCCTATAAATGCCAAAAAAGAGGGAAGCGTAAGTTTTGTGTTATCAGCGAGTTAAGAAAAAGATTGAAAAAAGGTGGAAAATATATAATAAAAAGTCTTGCAAATGTAAATAAAGGTGCTACTTTTGCACCCGCAACAGCGACAGACGTTCCTTTAAATACTGACAAGCATACGAATTGATACTGAAAAATTTTTTCAAAAAAAGATTCAAAAAAGCTTGTGGGATTTGAAAACGGATGTTACCTTTGCACCCCGCAAAACATCGGAAGTTCCTTGATAGATTGGTGAGAATTATAAAGAAATGAGGCGAAAAAAAAGTTTCAAAAAAAACTTTAAAAAGTTCTTGCTAATTAAAAAAGAAGTTGTAGTTTTGCACCCGCTTTGAGGGATAAACGAAAAGCGAAACAAAAAAGAAATACACGTTCGTAGACATATTGAATTGACAGCCGTTTTGAGAGAGATTTCAAAACACAAGAATAAAGAGTAAGATAATCGAGAGATTGAAAAGAACCGATAGAGACTGATTCGAATAACAATACGATTTGATGCAAATCAAATCAACAATATACGATGAAGAGTTTGATCCTGGCTCAGGATGAACGCTAGCGGCAGGCTTAACACATGCAAGTCGAGGGGTATTTGTCTTCGGGCAGAGAGACCGGCGCACGGGTGCGTAACGCGTATGCAATCTACCTTTCACAGAGGGATAGCCCAGAGAAATTTGGATTAATACCTCATGGTATTATGAAATGGCATCATTTTATAATTAAAGTCACAACGGTGAAAGATGAGCATGCGTCCCATTAGCTAGTTGGTAAGGTAACGGCTTACCAAGGCTACGATGGGTAGGGGTCCTGAGAGGGAGATCCCCCACACTGGTACTGAGACACGGACCAGACTCCTACGGGAGGCAGCAGTGAGGAATATTGGACAATGGGCGCAAGCCTGATCCAGCCATGCCGCGTGCAGGATGACGGTCCTATGGATTGTAAACTGCTTTTATACGAGAAGAAACACTCCCTCGTGAGGGAGCTTGACGGTATCGTAAGAATAAGGATCGGCTAACTCCGTGCCAGCAGCCGCGGTAATACGGAGGATCCAAGCGTTATCCGGAATCATTGGGTTTAAAGGGTCCGTAGGCGGTTTGGTAAGTCAGTGGTGAAAGCCCATCGCTCAACGGTGGAACGGCCATTGATACTGCCAGACTTGAATTATTAGGAAGTAACTAGAATATGTAGTGTAGCGGTGAAATGCTTAGAGATTACATGGAATACCAATTGCGAAGGCAGGTTACTACTAATGGATTGACGCTGATGGACGAAAGCGTGGGTAGCGAACAGGATTAGATACCCTGGTAGTCCACGCCGTAAACGATGGATACTAGCTGTTGGGAGCAATCTCAGTGGCTAAGCGAAAGTGATAAGTATCCCACCTGGGGAGTACGTTCGCAAGAATGAAACTCAAAGGAATTGACGGGGGCCCGCACAAGCGGTGGAGCATGTGGTTTAATTCGATGATACGCGAGGAACCTTACCAAGGCTTAAATGTAGATTGACCGTTTTGGAAACAGAACTTTCGCAAGACAATTTACAAGGTGCTGCATGGTTGTCGTCAGCTCGTGCCGTGAGGTGTCAGGTTAAGTCCTATAACGAGCGCAACCCCTGTTGTTAGTTGCCAGCGAGTCAAGTCGGGAACTCTAACAAGACTGCCAGTGCAAACTGTGAGGAAGGTGGGGATGACGTCAAATCATCACGGCCCTTACGCCTTGGGCTACACACGTGCTACAATGGCCGGTACAGAGAGCAGCCACTGGGCGACCAGGAGCGAATCTACAAAACCGGTCACAGTTCGGATCGGAGTCTGCAACTCGACTCCGTGAAGCTGGAATCGCTAGTAATCGGATATCAGCCATGATCCGGTGAATACGTTCCCGGGCCTTGTACACACCGCCCGTCAAGCCATGGAAGCTGGGGGTGCCTGAAGTCGGTGACCGCAAGGAGCTGCCTAGGGTAAAACTGGTAACTAGGGCTAAGTCGTAACAAGGTAGCCGTACCGGAAGGTGCGGCTGGAACACCTCCTTTCTAGAGCCCCAATTGTTAGTGCTTGCACACGATGGGGAAAAAAGAAGAAGCTTTAAAGGTTTTGATTTTGAGAATATTTTACTCTTGCTGTTAGTTCAAATAATAAATTTTAAGTAAAACAGAGTCTCGTAGCTCAGCTGGTTAGAGTACTACACTGATAATGTAGGGGTCGGCAGTTCGAGTCTGCCCGGGACTACTATTTTAGCGTTATGAGTCATAAGTTATGAGTTATAAGTTAAAAAAGACTGTAAGCTTAAAAAAAAGGAAATTCTAGGGTTGAGACCTTATGAGCTGAAAATTCATAACTCATAACTAATAACTCATAAGAAAATTGGGGGATTAGCTCAGCTGGCTAGAGCGCCTGCCTTGCACGCAGGAGGTCAACGGTTCGACTCCGTTATTCTCCACAAAGGCCGTAAGCTATAAGCTGTAGGCCATAAGCTAAAAGCTTAAAGCGTATTGCTTAAAGCCTAAAGCTGTAAAGTTCATTGACATATTGAGATAAGAAAATAATAAAAAGTAGAAAGCGTTTTTTGCTATTTATAGCAAGAGACAAAAAAAACGGTCTTAATTAATTTTAAGATTGGTACAATAAGCAAAATAAGGGCGTATGGGGGATGCCTTGGCTCTCAGAGGCGATGAAGGGCGTGATAAGCTGCGAAAAGCTGCGGGGACAAGCACACATTGATTGATCCGCAGATACCCGAATGGGGCAACCCACTATGTTGAAGACATAGTACACCGATAGGTGGGCAAACCCGCTGAACTGAAACATCTAAGTAGGCGGAGGAGAAGAAAACAAAAGTGATTCCGTAAGTAGTGGCGAGCGAACGCGGATTAGCCCAAACCAGTGATGTTACGGCATGGCTGGGGTTGTAGGACCACGAGATTTTATGCACAAGGAACCGGAATTAGCTGGAAAGCTGAGCCATAGAGGGTGATAGCCCCGTATGGGTAACGAGTGTAATGGATAGTGGTATCCTGAGTAGGGCGGGGCACGTGAAACCCTGTCTGAATTTGGCGGGACCATCCGCTAAGGCTAAATACTCCTGAGAGACCGATAGTGAACCAGTACCGTGAGGGAAAGGTGAAAAGAACCGTGAATAACGGAGTGAAATAGATCCTGAAACCATACGCTTACAAGCGGTCGGAGCCCTTTCGTGGGGTGACGGCGTGCCTTTTGCATAATGAGCCTACGAGTTAACGTTGCTGGCAAGGTTAAGTGGTTAAGCCACGGATCCGTAGCGAAAGCGAGTCTGAATAGGGCGCTTTAGTCAGTAGTGTTAGACGCGAAACCGTGTGATCTACCCATGGGCAGGATGAAGCTGTGGTAACACACAGTGGAGGTCCGAACCGGTTGACGTTGAAAAGTCTTCGGATGACCTGTGGGTAGGGGTGAAAGGCCAATCAAACTCGGAAATAGCTCGTACTCCCCGAAATGCATTTAGGTGCAGCGCTGAATTTAAGTTATATAGAGGTAGAGCTACTGATTGGATGCGGGGGCTTCACCGCCTACCAATTCCTGACAAACTCCGAATGCTATATAATGTTTCTCAGCAGTGAGGGCTTGGGTGCTAAGGTCCAAGTCCGAGAGGGAAAGAACCCAGACCATCAGCTAAGGTCCCCAAATATACGCTAAGTTGAAAGAACGAGGTTTGTCTGCCCAGACAGCTAGGATGTTGGCTTGGAAGCAGCCATTCATTTAAAGAGTGCGTAACAGCTCACTAGTCGAGCGGACGAGCATGGATAATAATCGGGCATAAGCGTATTACCGAAGCTATGGATTTACAGTTTACTGTAAGTGGTAGGGGAGCATTCCAGCAGGGTTGAAGGTGTATCGTAAGGTATGCTGGACCGGCTGGAAAAGAAAATGTAGGCATAAGTAACGATAATGCGGGCGAGAAACCCGCACACCGAAAAACTAAGGTTTCCACAGCTATGCTAATCAGCTGTGGGTTAGTCTGGTCCTAAGGCGAACCCGAAAGGGACAGTCGATGGCCAACGGGTTAATATTCCCGTACTACTAATTACTGTGATGGGGTGACGGAGTGATGAAAGCGCCGCGAACTGACGGAATAGTTCGTTGAAGTACCTACCTATAAGCTGCGCAGGCAAATCCACGCGGCTTGGGGAAATACGATAGTACTCGGAGTCTTCGGACAAAGAGATAGTGCGCCTAAGGGCTTCCAAGAAAAACCTCTAAACTTCAGGTAATTAGTACCAGTACCGTAAACCGACACAGGTAGTTGAGGAGAGAATCCTAAGGTGCTCGAGAGATTCATGGCTAAGGAATTAGGCAAAATAGACCCGTAACTTCGGGAGAAGGGTCGCCAGCAGCAATGCTGGCCGCAGTGAAGAGGTCCAGGCGACTGTTTATCAAAAACACAGGGCTCTGCAAAATCGTAAGATGAAGTATAGGGCCTGACACCTGCCCGGTGCTGGAAGGTTAAGAGGAGATGTTATCTTCGGAGAAGCATTGAATTGAAGCCCCAGTAAACGGCGGCCGTAACTATAACGGTCCTAAGGTAGCGAAATTCCTTGTCGGGTAAGTTCCGACCTGCACGAATGGTGTAACGATCTGGACACTGTCTCAGCCATGAGCTCGGTGAAATTGTAGTAACGGTGAAGATGCCGTTTACCCGCAGTGGGACGAAAAGACCCTGTGCACCTTTACTATAGCTTAGTATTGACCTTGGATAAATGATGTGTAGGATAGGTTGGAGACTTTGAAGCGGCGTCGCCAGGCGTTGTGGAGTCATTGTTGAAATACAACCCTTTGTTTATCTGAGGCCTAACCCCGTTTTGCGGGGGACATTGCTTGGTGGGTAGTTTGACTGGGGTGGTCGCCTCCAAAAGAGTAACGGAGGCTTCTAAAGGTTCCCTCAGTACGCTTGGTAACCGTGCGTAGAGTGCAATGGCATAAGGGAGCTTGACTGAGAGACATACAGGTCGATCAGGTACGAAAGTAGAGCATAGTGATCCGGTGGTTCCGCATGGAAGGGCCATCGCTCAAAGGATAAAAGGTACGCCGGGGATAACAGGCTGATCTCCCCCAAGAGCTCATATCGACGGGGGGGTTTGGCACCTCGATGTCGGCTCGTCACATCCTGGGGCTGGAGAAGGTCCCAAGGGTTGGGCTGTTCGCCCATTAAAGTGGCACGCGAGCTGGGTTCAGAACGTCGTGAGACAGTTCGGTCTCTATCTACTGTGGGCGTTAGAAATTTGAGTGGATCTGATTCTAGTACGAGAGGACCGAATTGGACAAACCTCTGGTGTATCTGTTGTTCCGCCAGGAGCATCGCAGAGTAGCTACGTTTGGAAGGGATAAGCGCTGAAAGCATATAAGCGCGAAACCCACCACAAGATGAGATTTCTTTTAAGGATCGTGGAAGATGACCACGTTGATAGGCTATAGATGTAAAGGCAGTAATGTCATAGTCGAGTAGTACTAATAATCCGTAAGCTTATGTACACCCTTTTCTCCCCGGTGCAAACCGGGGGGAAGAAACTTTCTAAAATATAAAAACTTTCTTTATCTCAGTATGTTAAGATATTGTTTTAATTATCAATTGTCAATTGTCAATTAAAAAGTTACCTCAAGTAACAACGACCTTAAGGTGGTTATTGCGGCGGGGCTCACCTCTTCCCATCCCGAACAGAGTAGTTAAGCCCGCCTGCGCAGATGGTACTGCAGTTATGTGGGAGAGTATGTCGTCGCCTTTCTTTTAAGAATCCTCATCATGTATTTGATGGGGATTTTTTTTATTGGAACAACGTATTGGCCTAAACCAATCCGTCGTCACCTTGTTCCATAAAGCCTCAGGTCTTTTTGTTTATGAATCTTTTGGAATTTCAAAATGAGATATAGATATTTTATAGAATTAATTCCAAACTTATAGTATAAAAATTATGCATGATAATAAGTATAAAAGAAAGAATTTATATTTCTTACACCACTTAATTCGAACCTAAACGTTTTATTCTTGCATTGAAAAGAATTAACAGTTTGTTTGTTTATATAAGAAGAACTTGAATTCATTTTTATCAAATAATTCAAGATTGTTGATACTGTCAATCATAGCAAGGATAGAAACAGTATTTTTTTATATAACAATTTCAAAATGGATTTAGGAATGTTCTAAAAAGAAAATCGGATTATATTGTAAAAGAATTATTTTTCAACAATATCTAATTCATTATTAGCCGCTATACCCCAACTTATTCCTAAAAATGAGACCAGATTATCTGTTTTTTCAAAATTTTTACCAAACCCTCCGGTTATGGTAAACCTTTCATTTATCTTATATTTAAGATTACCAACTGATCTATAATTGTCCTTTTGATTCGTTCGATTAATATATTCGTAACCAATGGCAAAATCATTCAATTGTAATTCAATTTTTGCACCTATATCAAAGTTTTTTTCTTTTTTATAAGATAATAGATTGCTATTATAAGTCATTTCATCAATTAAATATCGGGAATATTGATAAATGTTAAGATAATTGTTATTGGTTTTACTTAATTTAAAATTTGCATTCAATGTAAGCCATGCGCCATATCGTCCAAATTTTCCGGATTTAAATTCATTTTTATCAAAAAAATGATTATAAGCCGTAGCAATGTCTGCAGTGAATATTGGTTTTAATGCTTCTAATGTATCAACTACAGCATAAATGTCAGTAGTCAGTTTTTTATATTCCTCCAGTTTTGATAATTTATTAATCTGATTTAAATTCCATTGATTGTACTCAGCTGTTCCGGATTCATATGGGTTTTGGTCAAGAGTTAATTTTTGATCTGTAATTTCCTTAAATCTTCCCAATTTCAAAAGTAACTTATCAATAGATTCCTGTCTCTCTTTTCTGTTTACCGTTAAAAGGTTGGCTCGGACCCCAATAGATACATTTTGAATTGTATCTTTTTTTACTGAAGCCAATGAAAACGAAAGATTCTTATAAGGCTTAGAATAACTTTTTTGATTTTCCTTAATGACATAATCAGTTAAATTTCTTCCTTTGTTGGCAAACACCCAATAAGGTGTAAATTCTAATGCATAATCGGTAGGGAATCCTTTACTTGAGTTGACACTATTAATTAAACTCAAGGTAAAAGCCTGAGTTGTAGATGGAGTACTTATAATAGTAGGTGAATAATCCAGTATTGTAAAAGCAGGAGCATTAGGTAACTCTAAATCAGTTATTTTAATAGTATTTGATTCTTGCGAAAAGATTTTTAAAGTAACTAAAAACAAGACTATTATTAATTTCGTTTTCATTTGATTTCAATTATTTTGGTTACTAACAGAATTGTTTTATCATCTGAAATAATGATTTCTTCTTTCACGCACTTGTATATTTTGCTGACATAAAAACTTCCGGGTTGGTCATCATCTTCCACCAAATGATAATGTATTTTTAATTTTTGTATAAAATCATCCGTATCTTTTACTTTCTGCAAATCAAAGTATGTTATTATGATGATTCTTTGTTTATCTTTAAAATCTATGGTTTTTCCAACTTCAAAAAAATTGATATTGCCATCACCAGGATTCGAATCATTTATAGTGGTTTTTTTCCATGTTCCAATTTTTTCCTTCTCTACCCAGGTTCGCGATAAATATTTATAATCAAAATTAACTTCTAAAAATAATTTTGATTGTTTGGCTTCTTTGGTTTCGAAAGTTTCCATGATGCTTAAATAAGATTTTACATGATTTTTATACAGAATAAAGTTACACAAATACTTCAAATTCAGTGCAGATACATGTAATTTATTTTTCAATTAATATGAAAATAATAATAACAAAAAACCTGCAAATTTGCATTTGCAGGTTTCATAAATCGCATAACAAAAATGTCTATTTAATCAAATCAAAACTTCTCTTTACGAAAGCAGTAAGTTCTTCTCCTTTTAATAGATTTTGAGATAATTTTGCCAAATCTAAAGCCTGTTTAACCAAACTTTCTTGTGTTGCCTTATCTTCGGTATTCAAAATATTAGATGCCAGATCTGAATTGGTATTTACAACCAGATTGTACATTTCCGGCATATTGCCCATTCCAAACATTCCGCCACCGCCTGATTGGCTCATTTCTTTCATTCTGCGCATGAATTCCGGCTGAGTGATGATAAATGGAGCAGCTTGACTATCCATGGCTTGCAATTGTACACTATAAGCTTTTGGAATATAAGCCTCTAATGAAGTTTTTAGACTTTCTTTTTCTTCATCTGATAATTTTGAAATGGTATTTTCGTCTTTTTTAATCAAGTTATCAATATGATCAGAATCGACACGAACAAAAGTCAAGTCTTTATTGTCACCTTCAATTTTTTGAATCAAATGCGAGATAATAGGAGAGTCTAAAAGTAATACTTCGTAACCTTTTTCTTTTGCTGTCTCAATATAAGAGTGCTGTGCATCTTTATTTCCTGCATATAAAACAACTAATTTTCCGTCTTTATCAGTTTGATTCTCTTTTATTTTCTCTTTTAATTCCTCAAGAGTAAAATAAGTATTGTCAACGGTTGGGTATAATACAAATGCACCCGCTTTTTCGTAGAATTTATCTTCTGAAAGCATTCCGTATTCCAAAACGATTTTAATATCATTCCATTTTTGTTCAAAATCAGTACGGTTTTCATTAAATAAAGCTTTCAATTTATCAGCTACTTTACGAGTGATATAGTTTGAAATTTTCTTAACTGCCCCATCAGCCTGTAAACCGGAACGAGAAACATTCAACGGAATATCCGGGGAATCGATAACACCTTTTAGCATTGTT
Organism: Flavobacterium sp. Flavsp81; assembly: GCF_059491325.1. Classification (NCBI taxonomy): domain Bacteria; kingdom Pseudomonadati; phylum Bacteroidota; class Flavobacteriia; order Flavobacteriales; family Flavobacteriaceae; genus Flavobacterium; species Flavobacterium sp. Flavsp81. The sequence continues at coordinate 9,147 of NZ_CP168505.1, forward strand.
AAAAATTCAGGGACGATTCCTTCTACGTTATCTGTAACGTAAACCTGGTTTTGGTACAATTGAATTTTATCTTTCTGAATTTGCATGTCAGAACCCAATTTTGGAAAATACAGGATACCAGTAAGATTAAAAGGGTAATCAACATTCAAATGAATATTAAACAATGGCTCTTCGAACTGCATTGGATACAATTCTCGGTAGAAGTTTTTGTAATCTTCATCAGATAATTCTGTTGGCTGTTTTGTCCACGCCGGGTTTGGATTATTGATGATATTATCTATTTCAACAGTTTCGTTTACATAATCCTCAGGAGCATCTTCCGGTTTCGGAAGTGTTTCTGTTCTTGTTCCGAATTTAATCGGAATAGGCATAAACTTGTTGTATTTATTTAATAGACTACTGATTTTAGAATCTTCCAGGAATTCAAGAGAATCTTCGGCAATATGAAGAATAATTTCAGTTCCGCGTGAAGTTTTGTCAGCTGGCTCTAAAGTAAATTCAGGGCTTCCGTCACATGTCCAGTATGCTGCAGGCTCGTCCTTGTATGATTTTGTAATGATTTCTACTTTTTCAGCAACCATAAATGCAGAATAGAAACCAAGACCAAAATGACCAATAATTCCCGAATCTTTGGCTGAATCTTTGTATTTGTCCAAAAATTCCTCAGCTCCTGAAAAAGCTACCTGATTAATGTATTTTTCTACTTCATCAGCTGTCATACCCAATCCCTGATCAATAATGTGGATTTTTTTGCCTTCTTTGTCAACCTTGATTTCGATAACGGGATTTCCGTATTCTACTTTTGCTTCGCCAATACTAATAAGGTGTTTTAATTTTAAAGTAGCATCAGTACCATTTGAAACCAACTCACGCAAGAAAATTTCGTGATCGCTGTATAAGAATTTTTTGATTAAAGGGAAGATGTTTTCTACCGAAACATTAATTTTACCTGTTGTCATATTTTAAAAATTTAGTTTAAAGTTATGCCTTTCAGTTGTTCAAATAGAGTACCATTTTTATAGAAGTGACAAATTGTCTTAAATGTTAATTTTGAAAGAAAAAATGTCAATTATAAAACAAATTTATTTTTTTGAATTGTACCTTTGTAAGAGTAATAATTCTAAAATTAATTGATAGAACAATGAAGAAAATTCTTTTTTTATGCATAATAGCCACATTGGTTTTTGCATGTAAGTCTGCATCCTCAAGCGCAGCAACCACTGACACGACAATTTCTAAAAAACTCGACAGACCAACTCAGGTAGCTATTAAAGGAAATTGGGTGATTACAAATGTATCGTATGCAGGATCAGATTATATCAAAGTAAATTCTTTTGATATTGCCGATTCTAAATGTTTTATTGGAAGTACATGGAATTTTATTTCGAATAACAATAAAGGAACAATGACTTTAACTTCTTCAAATTGTCCGGCTTTTAGTTCGCCAATTGTTTGGAGTATAAATAAGGAAGGACTTTTTGTTCTTAAGATTGTTGAAGCAGGAACGAAATCTAAAAATATTAGAGAAGGTTACTTATTAAAAGTTGCCGGATTGACTGAAAACTCTTTTCAGCTGATCGATAATATTTCAGTAGGAGGACAAACTAAAGACGTAACATACCAATTTCAAAGAGCTAATTAATAATAAAAAAAAGATGAAAAAGATAACAGTTTTAGGATTAAGCAGCTTACTTGTATTAGTTAGTTTTTTTGCAAGTTGCGATTCAGTAAAAAATGCAAATAATACCCAAAAAGGTGCCGGAATTGGCGCAGTAGCCGGTGGTGTTATTGGAGGTATTTTAGGGAATAATTTGGGTAAAGGTGGAAATACAGCTTTAGGTGCTGCTATTGGTGCTGCCGTAGGTGGTGGAACAGGAGCTCTTATTGGAAACAGAATGGACAAGCAGGCTCGTGAAATTGATCAGGCTTTACCAGGTGCAGAAGTAGAAAGAGTGGGAGAAGGAATCAAATTAACATTGAATGAAAACGCGGTTCGGTTTGATACAAACAAATCAACTTTGACTTCTCAGGCTAAAGCCAATCTGGATAAATTAGTTCCTGTATTTAACGAATATGCAGATACTGATATTAATATTTACGGTTATACGGACAGCACAGGAAAAGCAGAATATAACTTAAATCTTTCTGCACAAAGAGCAGCATCTGTAAAAAATTACTTAGTATCTAAAGGTTTAAAATCGTCCAGATTTAAAACTACAGGATTAGGAATTGCTGATCCGATTGCTTCAAATGATACTGCTGAAGGAAGAACTCAAAACCGTCGTGTTGAATTTGCTATTACGGCAAATGACAAAATGGTAAATGACGCTAAAGCTGAAGCTGCAAAATAATTTTTGGCACAATATAATTTTAAGAAAGCTGTTTCGTAATTGAAGCAGCTTTTTTTTTGCTTTCGAAATTAAAGATTGTAAATTTGACATTCAATTAAGACTCATGCTTGACATTCAAAATATTTCATTTTCGTATACCGAAAAACCTGTTATCAATAACGTATCATTTACAATAAATAAAGGCCAGAATATTGCTATTATTGGTGAAAGTGGTTGTGGGAAAAGCACACTTCTTAAACTTATATATGGTTTGTATGATTTAGATGAAGGTAAGATTTTTTATGAAGAAAAGCCTGTTTTGGGACCCAAACATAATTTGATTCCGGGAATGCCTTATATGAAATACCTGGCACAGGATTTTGATTTATCTCCTTATGAAACCGTTGCAGAAAATGTTGGAAAGTTCCTTTCTAATGGTTTTGCCAATATGAAAAAGCTTCGTGTTCAGGAATTACTTGAAATGGTAGAGATGGAACAATTTGCTAATGTAAAAGCGAAATTTTTAAGTGGGGGACAACAGCAAAGAGTGGCTTTGGTTCGGGTTTTAGCTTTAGAACCAGAATTGATCTTACTGGATGAGCCTTTTAGTCAAATTGACGCTTTTCGTAAAAATGCTTTACGACGAAATTTATTCAGATATCTGAAGCAAAAAAAAATTACCTGTATTCTTGCCACACATGACAGTACAGATGCTTTGTCATTTGCAGATGAAGCTATTGTAATGAGAAATGGAGAAGTCATTATAAAAGGTAATCCTACAGTAATTTATAACAATCCTCCTTCTAAATATGTGGCTTCACTATTTGGTGAAGTAAACGAAATTCCGACTCATTTATTAAAACTTACTGATGATCAAAACGAAAAATTATTAGTATATCCCCATCAGTTAATTATGGTTGAAAACTCTGATTTAGAAGTCAAAATCAGAAGAACCTACTTCAGGGGAAATCATTATTTAATAGAATCTGTTTACAAAAGACAATTGATATTTTTTGAAAGTGAATTTGATTTGCCTTTGGAAATTTCAGTTTTTATAGGACTTAATTCTTAATGAAATAATACATCGTGAATCTCTTTCTTTTTGTCAAAAACACTTTTTGCAAAAGGACAAAGCGGAATGATTTTTAAATTATTGTTTCGGGCATATTCAACAGCTGCCATTACCAGTTTTTTACCAACACCTTTTCCGTTAAAATCTTCATTTACTTCGGTATGATCGATAATAAATTTTGAATCTCCGGCCCAGGTATAGGTCATTTTCCCAGCTTGTTTTTCATCTTCAGTTGCTTGAAAGTATCCTTTTCTTATGTCGTTAATTTGTTGTATTTCCATGATAAATTATATTAATGTAGTTTGTATTTCTATTGAATGGGTTAATATTTTATGAATTGGGCAGCTGTTTGCAATCGTTTCTAATCGTTGTTTTTGAATTTCGTCAATTTTGCCGATGATTTCTATTTTTCGGGTAAATAAAGAAACGTTTTGTTCTGCGTCTCTTTGAAAATCAATTTTAATATTAATTTCGGAAACCTCCCACTGCTTACGGTTAATGTACATTCGTAAAGTAATCAGCGTACATGACGCCAATGACGATGCCAAAAGCTCAGAGGGACTGAATCCTAAATTTTTACCTCCAATGTCCTGAGGTTCGTCTGCAATTACAATATTACCGCTGGCTGATATTATTTCGGTGCGATACAAACGTGTATCAATTTGTGCTGATATAGTGTTCATAAATTATCTTATTTTAGGCTCTGGTAAAGAAACAAATTCAGTTTCTCCGGGAACCTTTGGGAAAGTTTGTGCTGTCCAGTCTTTTTTTGCTTTTTCGATTAATTCTTTGTCTGAAGAAACAAAATTCCAAAAGATAAAATGTTCTTCAGGGAAAGGCATTCCACCAAAAATATAAACGGTAGAATTTGCAGTAATTTCGAACTCACAAAGGGTACTGTCGTTAGTAATCAGAATTTGTTTCGGATCGTAAATATGTTCTCCGTTTTTAATGCTTCCTTCCAAAATATATAAGCCGCTTTCTCCAAATAAATGATTTCCGATATTTATTTTTTGAGATGTTTCGCTTTTAATTTCAATAAAATACAACGGGCTATAAACCGGAACAGGTGATTTTTTACCAAAAGCTTCTCCTGCAATTAATTTATAAGAAACACCGTTTTCTTCCCAACCCGGAATATCGTCAGCCTCAACATGAGTGAAATTCGGATCCATTTGTTCCAATTCTTTTGGAAGAGCAACCCAAATTTGTAATCCGTGAAGCATTTTATCAGAACTTCTTAAATATTCCGGCGTTCTTTCAGAATGTACAATTCCTTTTCCTGCTGTCATCCAGTTTACAGCACCCGGTTTTATTTCTAATTCGGTTCCTAAACTGTCACGGTGCATTATACTTCCTTCAAATAAAAAAGTCAGTGTAGAAAGTCCTATATGCGGGTGAGGAGGAACGTCCATATTTTGATATTGGTTTAAATGTGCCGGTCCCATATGGTCGATAAACACAAAAGGCCCAACAGCTCTTTTTTCACGGAAAGGAAGTAATCTCCCTACCATAAAATTGCCAATATTGGCGGCACGTTCTTCGATAATTAAGCTAATGTTTGACATGATATATTGTATTTGAAAACAAAATTACAGTTGTGGTCTCAATCTGTAACTTAATTTAGATTAAGAAAAATCGTTTTGGTAATATATATAAAAGTAAGGAATCAAATTTTAATCATTCCAGGTAGAATTCAAAATATAACATGAATTGCACAAATTTTCACCAATCAATTGGTGTCAATATATTACCTGATTAATTCAAATTCTAAAGTTTCGCTCTCAGTTCCATTAATGATAATTGATAATCCATGAATTCCGGTATGGAAGACACGAGTGGTAATTATTTTGAAAGATTGATTTCTCTCAATTTTAATTAATTGGTTTGAAGGATATGTTTTTTCACTGATTTTAAAGACCTTTTTAGCTAAATGCCCTTTTGCCTTTTTATAATGAACAGCATACTCTAAACGAACTGTTTTTGCTTCGTCATTTTTATTGTTTAAATGAAATTCAAACTGTAAATAATTTCCAATCTTTACTATTGGTGTTTTAATTTTAAAAGACGAAAGCTCAATATTAGTGCTTTCTAATCGATAATGACCCAGAATTTCAGGATGTCCCTGTTTTAATAAAGTTCGACAGCCATGTTTAATAATTTCATCAGTTTCTTTGCTGAATCCTTTCCATTTTGCGGCAATTTCCAGTACAATTCCCGGATTATCTTTAGCAATATCATTTAAATTATTAGCAACACTTCTCCTGACATATTCTGATGAGTCATTTTTAAGATTTTCTAAAATTGGTAAAATTGAAACCGGATCTTTTTTCAGGAACGGAATTGCCATTGCCCACGGTAATCTCGGCCGGCTGCCTTCGCTGGCTAACCGGCGGACTTTAGGGCTTTCGTGTAATGACCATTTTACCATTTCATCAATCATTTTTTCTTTATATTTTAAAATGAAAGGACGGACCGCAAATTCACAGCTAATGAATTGTGTGATCGAAACAAAAGCTTTCATTGAAGTTTTAAAATCATTTAAGCCATACATTTCAATATAATCGGCAAAAAAGATAAAAGCCAGATTGTCATCCGTAAATTTGTTCTTTCTGAGATTCTCAATGATTTTATCAATTAATTGTACTGCTTCCGGAAAATTTTCAGGCATAAACTTATGAAAAACGACTGTTGTATGTTTCATCCGGTCTTTCCATTCCTTTTGAGCAAAATCACCTTCATAAATAGTATCGATAAATTTTTGTTTATTGAATGCCGGATGCACTTCGGCTACAGCCTGACTGAATTTTTCGTAGAAAGCAACAGAGTATATATCTTTAATTAATCCCATAATTTTGTTTGAATGAACTTCAAAGATATTTAATGTTCCTTAATTTTTTGAGTCATAAAAGCATTAATTTAATTAAGAAATAAATCCGGATTTTTTATAAATTACTGAATGTCTTATAATTTTTAAAATCCAATCGAAACTTTCAAATACACAAAATATATCCTATTTTAGCATCTTATAAAATTTAGAGAAAATGATTAGCGAAGTACAATTTCAATCCGAATTACAATTATTAATTAGCAATGCAATTCGGGAAGATGTAGGCACAGGTGATTATAGTTCATTAGCTTGTATCCCTGAATCGGCACACGGACAAGCTAAATTATTAGTTAAAGATCAGGGAATTATTGCAGGTGTTGCGCTTGCAAAAATGATTTTTGAATATGTGGATCCTGCATTAAAGATTAAAACTTTTACTGAAGATGGATCACACGTAGAATACGGAGAAGTTGTTTTTGAAGTCTCAGGAAGCTCTCAGGCTATTTTAAAGGCAGAAAGAGTGGTTTTGAACACAATGCAAAGAATGTCGGCAATTGCAACAAAAACAAATCATTACGTTCAGCTTCTGGAAGGAACCGGAGCAAAAATATTAGATACACGCAAAACAACTCCAAATTTTAGAGCAGCTGAAAAATGGGCAGTGAAAATTGGAGGTGGTGAAAATCATCGGTTTGCACTTTATGATATGGTAATGTTAAAAGATAATCATATTGATTTTGCCGGTGGAATTACGCTTGCAATAAAGAAAACCAAAGAGTACCTGAAAAATAATAATTTAGATTTGAAGATTATTGTTGAAGCCAGAAATCTGGATGAAATTCGTGAAATTTTGCTAAGTGACGGAGTTCACAGAATTTTGATAGACAATTTTAATTATGAAGATACCAAAACGGCAGTGCAATTAATCGGCGGGAAATGCCAGACAGAATCTTCAGGAAATATCAACGAAAAAACTATTCGTGAATATGCTTTATGTGGTGTAAATTACATTTCTTCAGGAGCCCTTACTCATTCAGTTAATAACATGGATTTAAGCTTAAAGGCTTTTTAATTTAAATCCAAAGAATAATCTAAGTCTAAAAAATCAAGTATGTCTCAAGAGATAGAAGATCGGATTGATAAAATTCCATTATTACGTTATGTGGCGCATTTACTTAAAAAGATAAAATTGCCATGGCTGGAAGGTTTTTCGTTATACGATTTGCTTGAAATGTATGTTCTTGGAATTCTGGAAGGAGCTTTTTCATATCATGCAAGTGCTGTTTCCTTCAGCTTTTTTATGGCCTTGTTTCCTTTTGCCTTGTTTATCTTAAACTTAATTCCATTTATTCCAATTGAAGGATTTCAGGCAGATTTTCTACAATTTGTCCAGCAAGGTGTTCCGCCCAATACCTATGATGCGATTAGTAAAATTATCAGTGATATTTTAAATAACAGTCACTCGGGCTTGTTATCATCAGGTTTTTTGCTTTCTATTTTTTTGATGGCAAATGGTATTAACGGAATTCTTAGCGGTTTCGAATCGTCTAAACATGTTTTTGATAAACGGGGTTTTTTTAGTCAATATTTGGTAGCAATAGCAATATCACTTGTCATGACAATTATATTGTTTGTTACAGTTGCCACTATTGTTGTATTTGAGGTTTTTATTCAAAAAACAATCATTCAGGATGTGCTTAGTGACAGAATACCACTTATTATTTTAGGCAGGTATTTGTTTGTAATGTTAATGATTTTGATAACTTCTTCAATATTATTACGTTATGGAACCAGACAATATAATAAAGTGCCATTTATTAGTATAGGATCTGTTTTTACAACCGTCTTAATTGTTATATCTTCGTTCTTTTTTGGGATTTGGGTTATAAAATTTTCAAAATACAATGAACTTTATGGCTCTATTGGCACATTATTAATTCTAATGTTTTATATTTGGATTAACTGTATGATTCTGCTTTTGGGATTTGAACTGAATGCCACTATCAGGAAATTAAGACAAAAAAATAAATAAAAATTATGAAAAATTGGATATTAACGATTGGGATATTTTTTCTGACATTAGGCACTATTCAAAGCCAAAGTGTTATAGGCAAATGGAAAACGATTGATGATGAAACAGGTCAGGCAAAATCAATTGTTGAAATCTATGAGAAATCAGGAATATTATATGGTAAAGTGGTAGCAATCCTCAGGGCAGATCACAAAAAAGATATATGTACAGAATGTGATGGCGCAGAAAAAAACAAACCAATTTTAGGTATGGTAATTATCAACGGATTAAAAAAAGAAGGTAATGAGTATAGTGGAGGTACAATTTTAGATCCGACAAACGGGAAAAAATATAAATGTTACATTACATTAGACTCTCCGGATAAGCTAAAACTTAGAGGATTTGTTGGAATTGCCATTATGGGAAGAACTCAATATTGGACAAGAGTAAAAAAATAATTTTTTTTGTAATTCAATATGCAAAAATTAGCATCGATAATTTTACTCTTAACAATACTATCTAATAGTTTTGGACAATCTAAGAATTCGGAATTACCAATAAGTCATCTCACAGGTGACTTTTATATTTATAAAACCTTTCATGATTATAAAGGAACCCGAATTTCTGCAAATGCTATGTATCTTGTTACTGATAAAGGTGTTGTGATGTTTGATGCTCCCTGGGATAAAGCACAATTTCAGCCATTATTAGATAGTATAAAAGCAAAACATAATAAAGAAGTTATAATGTATTTTGCAACACATTCTCATGAGGACAGGGCAGGTGGTATTGGATTTTATAAACAAAAAGGAATTAAAACCTATACTGCAAAGCTTACTGATGAAATTTTAAAGAAAAATAAGGAACCAAGAGCCGGATATGTAATTCCGAATGACACGATTTTTAATGTCGGACAACATGCTTTCGAAGTATATTATCCCGGAAAAGGACATGCTCCTGACAATATTGTGGTTTGGTTTGAAAAGAAAAAAATACTTTACGGAGGTTGTTTTATAAAAAGTACTGAAGCAGAAGATTTAGGTTATTTAGGAGATGCTGATGTAAAAGAATGGGAGCAATCTATTAAAAAAGTGAAGTCAAAATTTAAAAATCCAAAATATAGTATTCCCGGTCATGAAGATTGGAAAGATCCAACCTCTTTACAACATACTTTGAAATTGGTTCAGGATTATAATGCTGAAGAACTTTCGAAAAAAAAGTAATTCTCTCAATCCCATAAAAAAATCACATGTTTTTTGTCGAAGTTATTTTACCACTTTCCTTAGTTAAACCTCTTACTTATCGTGTTTCTGAGGCTGAATTCCATTTTATTAAAAAAGGAATGAGGGTGGCAGTGCCTATTAAAAGTAAAATCTATACAGGACTTGTTTTAGATATTCATGAAAATGCTCCGAACTTATATAAAGCCAAAGAGATTCATCAAATATTAGACGAAAAACCAATTGCTACAGAAACGCAGATCAAACATTGGCTTTGGGTGGCAAATTACTATATGTGTAGTATTGGAGATGTTTACAGAGGGGCCTTTCCCAGTGGGTTATTATTGGAAAGTGAAACGATTATTTCGCATAAAACAGATATTTCTGTAAACCAGAATGAACTCTCTGATGAAGAGTTTTTGATTTATGAAGCTTTGCAGCAACAGAGTTCTTTGAAAGTTCAGGATATTATTTCAATTTTAAGCAAGAAAAATATTTTTCCGATACTTCAAAAAATGATGACAAAAGATATCATTGTTTTAGAAGAAGAAATAAAAGAAAATTATAAACCAAAATTGATTCGATATGTGAAATTACATTCTAAATACGATTCTGATCAAGGTTTAGGAGAATTATTGGAAGTGTTGAAAAATGCCACTAAACAAAAGGAGATTGTTCTGGCTTATTTTCAGATTTCAGCTTCCGAAAAAAAGCCAATAACAGTCAAAAAACTCGTTGAAGTTTCAAATTCATCTTCAACAACAGTAAAATCTTTGATCGAAAAAGAAATTTTTGAAGAATACTATTTGCAGCACGACAGGGTTTCTTTTGAAGGAAAAGCTTCTGAAAAACAATTACAATTAAGTGAAGCCCAGAAAATAGCTTTTGCAGAAATTAAAGGAAACTTCATTGAAAAAGAAGTTTGCCTTCTTCATGGTGTAACGTCAAGCGGCAAAACTGAAATTTATATAAAGCTGATTGAAGAATATTTAGCATTAGGAAAACAAGTTTTGTATTTGTTGCCGGAAATTGCACTTACAACACAATTGGTTTCTCGTTTGCGACTTCATTTTGGCGATAAAATAGCTGTTTTTCATTCCAAATATAGTAACAACGAAAGAGTAGAAGTCTGGAAACAAACACTTGAAAATGCTGATAAAGCACAGATTGTGATAGGGGCAAGGTCGGCTTTGTTTCTGCCGTTTGCTAATTTAGGATTGCTGATTGTAGATGAAGAACACGAACAGACTTTTAAGCAGGTTGACCCGGCTCCGAGATACCATGCTCGTGACTCGGCAATAGTTTTAGCCAGTCTTCATAAAGCTAAAGTACTTTTGGGATCGGCAACACCAAGTATAGAGACTTATTTTAATACCCAAACGGATAAATATGGTTTGGTATCGCTTTCTGAGCGTTACAATAATGTTCGAATGCCTGAAATTATTTTGGTTGATTTAAAAGACAAACATTTCAGAAAAAGAATGACAGGTCATTTTAGTGATCTTTTAATTGAAGAAATTGCCGAAGCCTTATCGTTAGGTGAACAAGTGATTTTGTTTCAAAACAGAAGAGGATATTCGCCTATAATAGAATGTATGACTTGTGGTCATGTACCTCATTGCCAGCAATGCGATGTAAGTTTGACTTTTCATAAGCATAAAAATCAATTGCGATGCCATTATTGCGGCTATGCAATTGCAAAACCCACACATTGTCATAGCTGTTCGAGCATTGATCTGACAACAAAAGGTTTTGGAACCGAACAGATTGAACAAGAATTAGGATCACTTTTTCCGAAAGCAAAAACAGGAAGAATGGATCAGGATACGACTCGCGGAAAATTTGGTTTTGAAAAGATTATAGATTCTTTCAAAAACAGAGAAATTGATATTTTGGTAGGAACACAAATGCTCGCAAAAGGTTTAGATTTTGATAATGTGAGCCTGGTTGGGATCATGAATGCTGATAATATGCTGCATCATCCTGATTTTAGAGCTTTTGAACGCAGTTTTCAGATGATGACACAAGTTGCAGGAAGAGCGGGAAGGGCTGAAAAACAAGGAAAAGTTGTGATTCAGACTTATAATCCAAACCATAATACTATTCAACAAGTTACAACCCATAATTATATAGGTATGTATAAGGAGCAATTATATGATCGTCAGATTTATAAGTATCCTCCTTATTTCAGGATTATTAAGCTGACTTTAAAGCATAAAGATTTTGATAAATTGAAAGAAGGCTCAATGTGGCTGTATCAGGTTTTGAGTCAAAACTTAAATATGCCTGTTCTTGGTCCGGAAGAACCGGCTATAAGCAGAATCAGAAATGAATATTTACGTACGATATTAATTAAGATTCCGCAAAATCTGCCATTAGGAAGTACAAAAAAAACTATTCAGAAAATGCTGAATAGTTTTGAGGCTGTAGCTCAATATAGAGCTATAAAAGTTATTGTTAATGTAGATTTTTATTAAACACATTAAGGAGATGTCGATAATGCTCTTACCAAATCTTCTTTTTTATTTCTGCTTAAAGGAATTTTAGTAATCCCAATTTCTGCAAATTTGCTATTAAAACGTTCTACTTTATCAATATTGATAATATAAGATTTGTGAACACGAATAAATTTGTCTTTGGATAAATCATTTTCAAAAGATTTCATTGTTGATAAAACTAAATTGCTGTCATCTTCTGTAACGACTCTTACATAGTCTCCAAAAGCTTCAATCCATTTAATTTTTGCAGTGAAAATTTTAAGTTTTTTCAGATTGCTTTTTATAAAAATGTGTTCTCCTTCTTCTTCTTTAATATCTTTTTTAAGTAAATGCATGTCAATTGCTCTTTTTACAGAAGCGTTAAAACGATCAACAGCTATAGGTTTTTGAAGATAATCCGTAGCATCATAATCAAAAGCTTTTAAGGCATATTCAGCTTTAGAGGTGATAAATATAATTTGAGGCTTTGATTTTAGACCATCCAGAAAATCAAATCCATTAATAACAGGCATTTCGATATCTAAAAATATCAAATCGATATTGTTTAAAGAGATACAGCTTTTTGCTTCGATTGCATTCGAAAAGTCTCCAACTAGGTGTAAACCAGGGTGGTTGTTGGCTAATTTTGCAATAATCGCTCTCTGTATAGAACTATCATCTACAACAACACAGTTTAGTTTCATAACAGTTTAAATTTTAATAAATCAGGATAGTATAAGTAAATGTATCATTTTTTTGGAAAAAAAACTAAAAAGAAAGACTGTTTTTTGCTTTTCAACGAATAAATGAAAAAATATGTTGATTATTTAAAAATTATGGTTACTTTTGCACCCAATTTTAACAAATAAATATTGTATTTATGAATCATTATGAAACTGTTTTCATTTTAAATCCCGTTTTATCTGAAGTTCAGGTAAAGGAAACAGTAACGAAATTTGAAGAATTTCTTACTAGTAGAGGAGCTGAAATGGTATCAAAAGAGGATTGGGGTCTGAAAAAAATGGCTTACGAAATCCAAAACAAAAAAAGTGGTTTTTATCACTTATTTGAGTTCAAAGTAGCTGGAGAAGTTCTGATTGCTTTTGAAACTGAATTTAGACGTGACGAAAGAGTTATGCGTTTCTTAACTGTAAGTCTTGACAAACATGCTATTTCTTGGGCTGAAAGAAGAAGAGCAAAACTTAAATCTACAAAAGCTTAATTATCATGGCAACATTACAACAATCTGCTTCAGGAAAAAAAGACGGGGATATCAGATATCTTACGCCTTTAAATATTGAAACTAACAAAACTAAAAAGTATTGTCGTTTCAAAAAATCAGGAATCAAATATATTGATTATAAAGATGCTGATTTCTTATTGAAATTTGTTAATGAGCAAGGAAAAATTCTTCCTCGTCGTTTAACAGGAACTTCTTTAAAATACCAAAGAAAAGTGTCTGTAGCTGTAAAAAGAGCTCGTCACTTGGCTTTAATGCCATACGTGGCCGATTTATTAAAATAATATAAAATTAATAGTTGTTGGTTTTCGGTCAAATGAAACCTAACTTCTCAAATAAAGGACAACAACATGGAACTTATTTTAAAACAAGACGTACAAAACTTAGGTTTTAAAGATGATGTCGTATCAGTTAAAGCTGGTTACGGTCGTAACTTTTTAATTCCTCAGGGGTTTGCACAATTAGCTACACCTTCTGCAAAGAAAGTATTGGCTGAAAACTTAAAACAAAGAGCACATAAAGAGGCTAAAGTTGTTGCTGATGCTAAAGCATTAGCTGATACTTTAAAATCGCTTGAAATTAAACTTACTGCAAAAGCTGGTGGAGAGAAACTTTTTGGTTCTATCACGAACATTGACATTGCTGAAGCTTTGGAGAAATCAGGTAACGCTATCGATAGAAAATTCATCACTAGCGGTATCGTAAAACGTACTGGAAAATATTCTGCAAGCATCCGTTTACACAGAGATGTTATTGTTGATTTACCATACGAAATTGTTGCTGAAAAGTAATAGTTTTAATTGCAATATAAAATCCCGATGAGAATCGGGATTTTTTTGTTTAAAGGAATAATTATAAAACTTAATGTTATTTGCTTATGGCTTATAGCATAAGGCATAAAGCTTATGAAAAATGAAATATGCAAGATTAACGAAAGAGCAATTTGATGAATTGCATACAGAATTTACTAATTTTTTAGCTGCTCAGGCAATTGATAAAGCAGAATGGGATTCTATAAAAGTAAATAAACCGGAAGTTGCCGAACAGGAATTGGATGTTTTTTCAGATTTAATTTGGGAAGGTGTTTTATCGAGAGCTGAATTTCTGGAGCATTTTTCTAAAAACCATATTTTTTTGTTTAAATGTTTTGAAACACATGTTCAATCAATAGTTTTGAAATCATTAGTTCCTGAAACAGATTTTTTGACCCAGACCGGTTTACAATGGTTGAGTGATAATATGTTTACGGAAACAATTGAAATGAAGGTCGGAAAAAAAGTTTTTACTGAAGATCGTAATTCTTGTATTTTTGAATTGATCCGACAAGGAGCTTTTTTGAGCGATGGGCAATTGTTTAAACAAATAAATACAATTATAGAGTCATAATTTTTTAAAAATATATTTAAAGGTAAAATGCTAGTATCTAGTTTTTTACCTTTTTTATTTGCTTTTTGTTTGTGCTTCTATTTTTTACCCTGTTCTTTAAAAAAAATACTGCACAGAAAATCAAGTTTATACACAGGTAAGTGATTTTGATTTTTAAATCTTTAGGTTTTTACTGTTTTTTCAATAAAAATAATCCTAATTTTGATATTCAGTTATTCTAAATTACAATCCGAATCATTTTAATATTTTATGAGTATTCAAGAAACAATTCAGGCTTTACGAAACGAACTTAATCAACACAATTACAATTATTATGTACTTGATAACGCCACAATTTCAGACTATGATTTTGATATTAAACTAAAACAACTTCAGGATTTAGAAGATAAAAACCCTGAGTTTTTTGATGAAAATTCGCCAACACAGCGAGTAGGGGGAACAGTTACTAAAAATTTTAAAACGATTCCGCACCAGTCCAGAATGTATTCTTTAGACAATTCTTATTCTAAAGATGATTTATTGGATTGGGAAATCCGAATTCAGAGAGTTCTTGGGAATGTTGATTTGCAATATACTTGTGAACTAAAATACGATGGGGCTTCAATAAGTATTACATACGAAAACGGAAAACTGGTTCAGGCTTTAACACGCGGAGATGGATTTCAGGGTGATGAGGTTACGAATAATATTAAAACAATCAGATCTGTTCCATTACAATTAAAAGAGAATTATCCTGATAAATTTGATATTAGAGGCGAAATTATTTTGCCTTTAAAAGGATTCGAAAAAATGAATCAGGATTTAATTGAAATTGGCGAAACTCCATATTCAAATCCAAGAAATACAGCTTCCGGAAGTTTAAAACTACAGGATAGTGCTGAGGTTGCCAAACGTCCGTTAGAATGTTTATTGTATTCTGTAACAGGTAATAACCTGCCTTTTTCTTCTCAGTACGAAGGATTGGAAGCTGCCAGAAAATGGGGATTTAAGGTGCCGAATGAAGCCAAATTAGTCAATAATATGCAGGAGGTTTTCGACTTCATTGATTATTGGGATGTGCACCGTCATAAATTGCTTTATGAAACTGATGGGGTAGTAATAAAAGTAAACAGTATTCAGCATCAGCAAGAGTTAGGGTACACGGCAAAATCACCTCGTTGGGCAATAGCCTATAAGTTTAAGTCAGAACAGGTTTCGACGAAATTAAAGTCAATCACCTATCAGGTTGGGCGTACAGGCGCAATTACGCCAGTTGCAAATTTAGAGCCGGTACAATTGGCAGGAACAATTGTAAAAAGAGCATCTTTACATAATGCCGATCAAATTGAGAAATTAGATATTAGAATTAACGATACTGTTTTTGTTGAAAAAGGAGGTGAAATTATACCTAAGATTATCGCTGTAGATTTAGATAAACGCCCGGAAAATTCAGAAAAAACACACTATATTTCCTATTGCCCTGAATGCCATACTGAATTGGTAAGAAATGTTGGTGAAGCAAATCATTATTGCCCTAATTTTTATGGTTGTCCTCCACAAATTATTGGACGAATTCAGCATTATATTTCAAGAAAAGCAATGGATATTGAAGGTCTTGGTGGCGAAACAGTTGCTTTGCTTTTTAAAAATGGTTTAGTTCATAATTATGCCGATTTATACGAACTAAAAGTAGAAGATATTTTGCATTTAGAGAGAATGGCACAAAAATCTGCTGAAAATCTGGTAAATGGCGTTGAAAAATCAAAAGAGATTCCGTTTGAAAGTGTTTTATTTGCTTTGGGAATTCGTTTTGTCGGGGAAACTGTGGCAAAAAAACTGGCAAAACATTATAAAAATATTGATGCATTAAGTCAGGCTTCTTTAATGGAGCTAATTTTAGTTGATGAAATTGGTGAAAGAATTGCCAGGAGTGTCATTGAGTTTTTTGAGAATGAAGAAAACAAAAAAATTATTGAACGTTTAAAAAGTTATGGCGTTCAGTTTCAAATTGTAGAAAAAATCAATCCGCATGCAACCGAAAAATTCATTGGAAAAACGTTTGTTGTTTCCGGTGTTTTTACTCAGTTTTCAAGAGACGAATTAAAGAAAACCATTGAAGATAATGGTGGAAAAGTTGGAAGTTCAATTTCTGCTAAAACAGATTTTGTGATTGCCGGAGATAACATGGGACCAGCCAAATTAGAAAAAGCCAATAAATTAAATATCCCGATATTATCTGAGGAGGATTTTATAAACAAACTCAATGAAAGCGAATAGACCTTCACTGATTTTATATTTTACGGCACTTTTTTTTACAATTTTGTTTGATATATTTCAATATGATTATCTCACAATTTGTATGAAATCAATTGTGGTGCCTTCTATTTTCTTTTATTTTTATTCTTCAAATAATTTTAGAATTAATAAAATCCAAATCCTGGTTTTTGCTTTGTGTTTTACAGGCGAAGTTTTTCATCTTATGAATGTAGAAATTTCAGATTTAGGAGCTATGTTATGCTTTTTGCTGGTGCATTTAACATTGCTCAAAATGATTGTCATTGATGAAAAGAAAAAAATAAAGTTTAAAAGAAATGATGTATTACCAATTAGTCTGGTTATATTGCTGATCGTATATTTATTATTTTCCGTTTTGAGTTTACAGTTTGATAAAATGCGGGATTTCCATTTTATTTATGGTTTATATGGGATTGTTTTAAGTGGATTAGGAATTATTTGTTATGCAAAATATATAACCAGAGGAACTTATTTAAGCCTGATGCTTACATTGATGGTGACCTGTTTTATATTTTCGGATATCTTTTTTATTTTTAATGAATATTTTTCTTATTCTTTAGTATTAATTTTGATTCGGGATATAACCCAAATTTTATCCTATTTTTTTATGGCTAAATACTTTGTTTTATGCTCAAAAGGGAAGAGAAGTTCTAAACTATAATTGACTTTGCTTCATTAGTATGTGATTTGCTTTTGTCGAAGTAAAAATCTATTCGGCCTAAATTTATTCCATAGCAGCCAACCTGATTTACTAATACATTTTCACCTGCTTTATTTTTTACTATGGTTGGTTTGTCCAAAAAAGTATGGGTATGTCCGCCAATAATCAGATTAATGTCCTGTGTTAATTCGGCTAATTTTAAATCACAAATCTTAGAATCATCTTCTTTATATTTGTATCCTAAATGTGAAAGGCAAATAACCAAGTCGCATTTTTCTTCTTTTTTTAATAATTGAGTCATATCCTGTGCTATTTCCACAGGATTATTATAAACTGTTTCCTTGTAATTTTTTTTGTCAACCAATCCATCAAGTTCGATTCCTAATCCAAAAACACCAATTTTAATTCCGTTTTTGTTAAAGATTTTATAAGGTTTTACAAGTCCATTCATGATTGTATTTTTAAAATCATAATTAGAACTGATAAATTCGAAACTTGCGTGAGGCATTTGAGCATACAATCCATCAAGACCATTGTCAAAATCATGATTTCCAATTGTAGAAGCATCATATTTCATCATGCTCATTAATTTAAATTCAAGTTCTCCACCGTAATAATTAAAGTATGGGGTTCCCTGAAAAATATCGCCGGCATCTAATAAAAGTACATTTGGATTCTCTTTCCGAATGCTTTCTATAAGCGCTGCACGACGAGATACTCCGCCTTTATTAGGATTACGGGGATCATCAGCAGGAAACGGATCTATATGGCTATGAACATCGTTGGTATGTAAAATAGTCAGATGTTTAATGTTGTCAGTTTCAAAACTGCTTAGCGATACCCGAGGCGCAGCCGAACAGAGCGGAGCTAAACCTAAACTTAATAAGGCAGTGCCTGCAGCTGTTTTTTCTATGAATTCTCTTCTTTTCATTGCGTATATTTTATGAGAAACCGTCTGTCTTTTTTAGATTCAATAGCTTATTCTTCTGTAATTCGGATGTCCTTAACAACCGGAATTGTGTCCACTTCTTTAAAATAATCAATCAATACATTTCGGAGCTTATAATTCACATCAAATTCCTGAATGTTTTTTAAGAAAAAATTCATGCTGTCACCACCATTTGCCAAATAATCATTAGTAGCAACATAATAAATTTTGTTATTATCAAGAGGTTTCCCCTGAATCAGAATATTTTTTGCAGTGTTGTCTTTTGTAATAGTAAAGGTCATTCCTGACAATGGATGTGGCTTTTTTTCTTTAATAATATAAGATGTCATTTCTAAAATCTGTTTCCCTTTTAAAGCAAGTACAACCAAATTATTTTCAAAAGGCATAATTTCAAAAGCCGTTCTGGTGGTTACATTCCCTTTTGGTAAAATCGCTCTGATACCTCCATGATTTAGGAAACATAAATCGATATCTTTGTTTTCTCTGGCTTTAAAAACAAGATTTCCTCTTTGTAAGCATACATTAGCCAGTAAATTACCAATATTGGTTTGCCATTTCCCTATACTTTTATCTAGAGTTTCAGGGCAATATGCTAATATGCTGTCTAAATCTTTATTAATATGATTGCGATAAGGGGCAATAAAATTTTCAATTTCAGGAGTTTGAGTATTGTTTTCAGTTATTTGAATTTCCTTTCCTTCGATCTTAGTTAGAGTGTAATTTTTTTGGCTGCAAGAAATTATAAAAAAAAGTGTTAAGAATATAACAAAAAGTTTTAAAAATCCGTTATACTTTTTTAGTTTTACCATCTTAAATGCATCTTAAATAATTAATTTTGTAATTGGTAAAAGTACTATGTTTTTAAATTATCTAAAGTATTTTTTTATAAAAAAAACATTAAAAAATAATTTACTTAGTGTAAAGAATGAGGTTTTTACGAGCAACATTCAGACTGTAGGATTGCTGATTGACGAAAGTAATTTTCGATATTCAGAAGAACTCAGGAAAGAATTAGTTTCTAATGGAATTTCCGAGATAGAAATTGTTGTATACAGAAGTAAATTTAAAAACAAAGAAACATATCCGCTTCCGACCTTTGGGAAAAAGCATATAGACTGGAAAGGAGATATTACAATAGATTTTCTGACTGACTTTGCAGAAACAGAATTTGATCTTCTGATTAGTTATTATGATATTCAGAAACCGGTTTTGAAGTTGGTAACAAGTAAGTCAAAAGCTAAATTTAAAGTTGGATTTGCATCAATTGATAAAAATTTAAATCATTGGATGATAGATACTTCTTTAGAAAATTATAAACTTTTTGCTTCAGAATTATTTAAGTATTTAAAAAGAATAAAATAAAAATATAAATTAGAATATGCAATCATTAATAGGAACTGGTGTTGCTCTTGTCACTCCATTTAAAAGCGATTACTCAATTGATATCGAAGCATTACAGCGAATTGTTAATTTTTCGATTGACGGGGGGATTGAATATCTTGTTGTTATGGGGACAACTGCAGAAAATGCAACCCTTACACAAGCCGAAAAAGAATTAGTTATTACTACAGTAATTAAAGTTAATAACGGAAGGCTGCCTTTGGTTCTTGGAGTTGGAGGCAATAATACGATGCAGATTGTTGAAGAGTTAAAGACCAGGGATTTTTCAGCATTTGAAGCTATTCTTTCTGTTTCTCCATACTATAATAAACCAACACAAGAAGGTATTTATCAGCATTTTAAAGCAATTTCTGAAGCTTCTCCAATTCCGGTAATCTTATATAATGTTCCTGGAAGAACGTCAAGTAACATGTTGCCGGAGACAGTGATTCGTCTGGCAAATGAATTTGATAATATTGTAGCCATAAAAGAAGCTGCAGGTGATATGGCTCAGGCGCTGCAATTAATTAAAAACGCACCAAAAGACTTTTTGGTTATTTCCGGTGATGATATGATTGCTTTACCAATAGTTTTGGCCGGTGGAGCAGGAGTAATTTCTGTGATTGGACAAGGTTTTCCTAAAGAATTTTCAGAAATGATTCGTTTAGGTTTAAACAGAAAGGTGAATGAAGCTTTCAAGATGCAATACTTTTTATCAGATTGTATTGATATGATTTTTGAGCAGGGTAATCCGGCAGGAATCAAGCATGTATTTCAATCCCTTGGTATTGCTGATAATACAGTGCGTTTGCCATTGGTTTCAGTTGATGAATCATTAGCAGGCAAGATCGATAAATTTGTAAAAAGCAGCATTAAATCAGAGTAAAAGCACCGGTATTTTATTATACCAAAAAATATTTTGTAGTAGCTAAATTAATAACTAAATTTGCCACCGAAACTTCGGTGTGATTTTGCTTTGGCATAATTGTCTAAGAAATCATAATAAAAGTAAGAAAATGAAAAAAATAGTATCTCTATTAATTGTTGTTGTCCTTTTTTGTTCTTGTAGTGATTACCAAAAAGCATTGAAAAACGAAGATGTTGCGGCAAAATTTGAAATTGCAACAAAAATGTATGATGCCGGAAAGTATAACAAAGCAATCAGACTTTTTGAGCAATTAGCACCAACATACAGAGGTAAGCCTCAGGCAGAGAAATTATTTTATATGTTCTCGCAATCGTATTATAAAACAAAACAGTATTATTTAGCAGGATATCAATTTGAAAGTTTCGTTTCGGGTTATCCACGAAGTGAAAAAGTTCAGGAAGCTGCTTTTCTTGGGGCTTACAGTTATTCAAAATTGTCACCTGTTTATAGTTTAGATCAGGCGGATACGGTTAAAGCTCTTGATAAACTTCAGGCGTTTATAGATAATTACCCAAATTCAGAATACCTTGCCCAGGCTAATGAAGTAGTGAAGAAACTAACCGAAAAGCTGGAGAAAAAAGCATACGAGAATGCAAAAGGATATAATACTATTTCAGATTATAAATCAGCACTTGTTGCTTTTGATAATTTTATTGCGGATTATCCGGGTACATCTTTTAAAGAAGATGCCTTATTTTACAAATACGATTCTGCATATCAATTAGCTATAAACAGCGTTCCGTCTAAAATGGAAGAACGTTTAAATGTAGCCAAAGTAGCTTATAATAATTTATTGAAGTTTAAAAGCGACACCAAATACAAAAAACAGGCAGACGAAATGAATGCCCGCGTTGAAACAGATTTACAAAAATTTACTAAATAAATAAAGTCATGGATTTAAAAAAGACGAATGCTCCTGTAAATACAATAACTTACAATAAAACAGTTATTGAAGAGCCAACAGGAAATGTGTATGAGGCAATTACCATTATGGCTAAAAGAGCAAACCAAATTAATTCTGAAATCAAAAAAGAATTAACAGAGAAATTAGAAGAGTTTGCTACTTATAATGACAGTCTTGAAGAAGTTTTTGAAAATAAAGAACAAATTGAAGTTTCTAAATTTTACGAAAAATTACCAAAACCACATGCATTAGCCGTTCAGGAATGGTTAGAAGGTAAAACATACCACAGAGGTTCAAATAAATAATATAGTATAATGTCAGTTTTAAACGGAAAAAAGATTTTACTGGGTGTTTCCGGTGGAATTGCAGCGTATAAAACAGCATCATTAGTACGACTCTTTATAAAAGCAGGTGCGCATGTCCAAGTGATAATGACACCTGCTTCTAAGGATTTTGTAACTCCACTTACTTTATCTACGTTATCAAAAAATCCTGTACACTCCACTTTCTTTAATCAGGATGATCAGGATGCGGTTTGGAACAATCATGTTGAATTAGGTCTTTGGGCCGATTTAATGCTAATTGCTCCTGCAACTGCCAATACATTGTCTAAAATGGCTAATGGAAATTGTGATAATCTTTTAATCGCAACTTATTTATCAGCTAAATGTCCTGTTTATTTTGCACCTGCAATGGATCTGGATATGTACAAACATCCTTCTACAATTGCCAGTTTTTCTGCTTTAAAGCAATTTGGAAATATCATGATTCCTGCAGAAAATGGTGAATTAGCAAGCGGTTTATCCGGTGAAGGAAGAATGGCAGAACCTGAAAATATAATTGCATTCTTAGAAGCCGATTTAGAAAGTAAATTACCATTAAAAGGAAAAAAAATTCTAATTACTGCTGGCCCAACATACGAAGCTATAGATCCTGTGCGTTTTATAGGAAATCATTCCTCAGGAAAAATGGGATTTGATATTGCAAATGAAGCAGCTAACTTAGGAGCATCGGTTATATTGGTTTCCGGGCCAACAAATTTTAAAGTCAGGAATACTTCGATTGAGGTTGTTAATGTAGTAACTGCTCAGGAAATGTTTGATGCTTGTCATTTGTATTTTAATGACGTTGATGTGGCTATTGCAGCCGCTGCAGTTGCAGATTATAAACCAAAAGAAGTGGCTTTGCAAAAAATAAAGAAGACCTCACAAGAGTTTTCAATTGAATTAGAGAAGACAAAAGACATATTATTATCGTTAGGTGAAATCAAAAAAAAACAGTTTTTAATTGGTTTTGCTTTGGAGACTGAAAATGAAATTGAAAACGCCAAGCTGAAAATTCAGAAAAAAAACTTAGATTTGATTGTTTTAAATTCTTTACAAGATAAAGGGGCTGGTTTTAAAATGCCAACAAATAAAGTTACTTTTATAAGTAAAGATTTTAAAATTGAACCAATGGACTTAAAATCGAAAGAATCTGTTGCAGTTGATATTTTAAATAAAGTTATAGAACATTTTTATGCGTAAATTAGTTGTCTTTTTAGCATTTTTAATTTTTAGTTTTGCACAAGCACAACAGTTAAGCTGTACAGTAACAATTAATACCGAGAGATTGCCAAATCCAAATCAGCAGGTTTACAAAACACTTCAGTCATCATTGTCTGAATTTGTTAATAAAACGGATTGGAATGGGGCAATTTTAAAACAAAACGAGCGCATTAACTGCTCGATGTATATTACGCTTTTTACAAATAGTTCAGACCAGTTTAGCGGAACGATTCAAATACAATCATCAAGATTAATTTATAATTCAACCTATTCTTCACCTGTTTTCAATTTTAATGATAAAGATTTTAATTTCAGATATACAGAGTTTGAACCTTTATTATACAATCCAACCTCTTTCGAGTCTAATTTAGTTTCTGTGATATCATTTTACAGTTATATGATTTTAGGTATTGATGCAGATACATTTCAATTTGGGGGAGGAACTCCTTATTTTGAAACTGCTCAAAACATTGCCAATATAGCCCAACAAGGTGGCTCTAAAGGATGGACTCAGTCTGATGGTGTTCAAAATCGTTATTTTCTGATAAATGATATGGTTTCTCCAACTTATTCTGATTTGAGACAAACAGCTTTTGCTTATCATGCAGGATTAGATATAATGAATCAGGATCTAAAAGGGGCAAAAGAAAAAATCAAATCTTCCTTAATGTTAATAGGCAAATTGAATTCGGTTAAACCAAATGCTTTTTTGACCAGGGTTTTTTTTGATGCAAAATCAGACGAAATAGTTTCTATTTTTTCTGGAGGACCAAGTATTACAATTACAGATTTAACAGAGACTTTAAACAGAGTTTCACCGTTAAATTCTACCAAATGGTCACAAATTAAGTATTAATTGATTTAATCAATTTTATTACTACTTCAATAATTTTACTTTTAAAACTATATGATTACTTCGCTGTCAATTAAAAACTATGCACTGATTGAAAAACTAACAATAGATTTTTCGAAAGGTTTTTCTATAATCACAGGAGAAACAGGTGCTGGTAAATCAATTATTTTGGGAGCTTTAGGATTGGTTTTAGGAAAAAGAGCCGATTTGACCTCTCTTAAAAATAAAGAAGAGAAATGTGTGATTGAGGCACAATTTGAAATTTCCAAATATAATTTAAAAGAATTTTTTGAGGCAAATGATCTGGATTATGAGGATGAAACTATTATTAGGCGTGAAATTCTTCCTTCCGGAAAGTCACGTGCCTTTATTAATGATAGCCCGGTAAACCTTCAGGAATTACAGGATTTGAGTCTTTTTTTGATTGATATTCATTCACAGCAGCAAACTCAGGAACTTTCAGACGAAAGTGTTCAATTTAAAATTATCGATGCTATTGCAAATAATTTCGAAACAATTTCATCTTATCAAAAATTGCTTAAGACATATAAATCAGATAAGTCTAAATTGAATGCTTTGCTAAAAAAACAAAGTGATTCAGGAAAAGAACAGGAATACAATACTTTTTTGTTAAATGAATTGGTTGCGGCTAAATTAAAATCAGGAGAACAGGAAGAATTAGAAGCTGATTTTGAAAAACTGAATAATGTTGAAATCATAAAAGAGTCAATTGATAAATCTTTGGTAATTGCCAATGAAGAACAATTTGGAGTTTTTCATAACCTGAATGAAATTAAAACTTCATTGCAAAAAATAACTTCTTTTTCGCCGGAATATCAAAGTTTATTTGAAAGAATTACAAGCATAGCAATCGAATTTGATGATATTTCCGGAGAGTTACAAAATGCTTCTGAAAAATTATTAAATGATCCTGAGAAGCTGGAATTGACAAATCAAAAATTACAATTGATTTATAATCTTCAAAAAAAGCATCAGGTAATTTCAGTTGATGAGTTACTTCAGATTCAGGCTGATTTAGAAAGTGCTGTTATTGAACTTGGCAATATTGAAGAAGAGATAGTTTTATTATCACAATCAATAGAACAAAAAACAGAAGAACTGGATGCTTTTTCTGCAGCAATTCATCAAAACAGAGAGAATGCAATTCCGGTTTTAACAAATCAATTGATTTCAATTCTTGAGACTTTAGGAATGCCGAATGTTCGTTTTAAAATAGAACTCTTGCCGTCTGAAACTTATTTCCAAAACGGAAAAGACGAATTGCAGTTTTTGTTTTCTGCCAACAAAGGAACTGATTTCGGATTGCTCAAAAAAGTAGCTT
Source organism: Flavobacterium sp. Flavsp81 (assembly GCF_059491325.1). Classification (NCBI taxonomy): domain Bacteria; kingdom Pseudomonadati; phylum Bacteroidota; class Flavobacteriia; order Flavobacteriales; family Flavobacteriaceae; genus Flavobacterium; species Flavobacterium sp. Flavsp81. The sequence continues at coordinate 34,551 of NZ_CP168505.1, forward strand.
CAGGCGGAGAGATGTCACGTATTATGTTGGCAGTCAAAGCAATTTTGGCAAAATATTCAAAACTTCCGACATTAATATTTGATGAGATCGATACAGGTGTTTCTGGTGAAATTGCCATCAGAATGGGAGAAATTATGAAGGGAATGAGTAATAATATGCAAATATTTGCGATTACGCATTTGCCTCAGATAGCTGCAAAAGGTGATTCACACTTCAAAGTTTTCAAATCTACAGTTGATGATGATACACAATCAGAGCTAAAGCTGTTGTCTCAGGAGGAAAGAGTTTTGGAAATTGCTCAGATGCTTTCAGGGGCAAATATCTCTGATTCAGCATTAAATCACGCAAAAGAATTACTAAATTAACATAACTTCGAATATGGAAAGTTTAAGTTTTTATGAAAATCAGTTTATTAAAGCTGATTCATTAATTTCTGACGGAAATATTGCCGACGGAAAAGAAATGCTTGAAGAAATATTATCTCAATATCCTGATTTTGGGAAGGCTCATAATCATCTGGGATGGATTTATTATAATAAGTTAAGTAATTATGATAAAGGGATTTATCATTATAAACTGGCTATGAAATTCGAGCCAAAATATCCTGCTCCTTATTTAAATTATACTTATCTGCTTATTGATATTGGACGATATGCCGAGGCAAAAGAGCATATTAATTTTACAATGCAAAATTTAGAAAATGTTGATCACTCTTCTTTTAATAGTGAATTAGGGAGAATGGCAGAGTATGAAAGTCAATATACAGCAGCTTATAATTATTATAAACTAGCGAAGAAAAATGCCCTGAATCCAAATTTTATAGACAATATGGATGCCAACATGAAAAGGGTTAAGGATAAAATGTCTATTTTTGAAAAATTAAAACTCAAATTGAATTAATACAATAAAAATTACAAGATGATTATAGAACCTAGAATGAGAGGATTTATTTGTTTGACATCCCACCCAAAAGGATGCGAGCAAAATGTAAAAAATCAAATAGAATATATAAAATCAAAAGGTCCAATAAACGGAGCAAAAAAAGTACTGGTTATTGGTGCTTCAACAGGTTTCGGATTGGCTTCAAGGATAACAAGTGCTTTCGGTTCTGATGCAGCTACAATTGGTGTATTTTTTGAAAAACCACCGGTTGAAGGTAAAACTGCTTCTCCGGGATGGTACAACTCAGCAGCTTTTGAAACTGAAGCTCATAAAGCAGGTTTATATGCAAAAAGTATTAATGGAGATGCTTTTTCTAACGAAATAAAAAGACAAACCTTAGATTTAATTAAAGCTGATTTAGGTCAAATTGATCTTGTAATTTACAGTTTGGCTTCGCCAGTTCGTCAGCATCCGACTACGGGAGTTCTACACCGTTCAGTTTTAAAACCTATCGGACAAATATTTACAAACAAAACAGTAGATTTTCATACCGGAAATGTTACAGAAGTTTCTATAGCACCTGCGAATGATGAAGATATCACAAATACTGTTGCAGTAATGGGTGGTGAAGACTGGGCTATGTGGATGGATGCTTTAAAAAGTGAAAATTTATTAGCAGAAGGAGCTACAACAGTTGCTTATTCTTATATCGGACCATCATTGACAGAAGCTGTTTACCGTAAAGGTACAATTGGCCGTGCAAAAGATGATTTAGAAGCGACTGCATTTACTATTACCGATAGTTTAAAATCAATAGGAGGAAAAGCCTATGTTTCTGTAAATAAAGCTTTGGTAACTCAGGCAAGTTCTGCAATTCCTGTTATTCCTTTATATATTTCTCTTTTATATAAAATTATGAAGGAAGAAGGAATCCATGAAGGGTGTATCGAACAGATTCAGCGTTTGTTTCAGGATAGATTATATAACGGATCAGAAGTGCCCGTAGATGAAAAAGGAAGAATCAGAATCGATGATTGGGAAATGCGTGATGATGTTCAGGAAAAGGTAGCTAAACTTTGGTTGGAAGCAGCAACAGAAACATTGCCTGGAATTGGAGATTTAGCAGGATACAAAAATGACTTTTTAAACCTTTTTGGATTTGAATTTGCAGGAGTAGATTATAAAGCTGATGCCAATGAGGTAGTTGAAATAGAAAGTATCAACTAAATATTTGTAGTATTATAATGAAAACCATCAACCCAAAGTTGATGGTTTTTTTGTGAATATAGCCTATCTTTGCACAAAATTTGAAATTTATAAAATTGTCATTTTAATACAGCAAATTCTCCTATGATTTTTTCTTTAATTATACCCGTGTATAATCGCCCAGATGAAGTTGATGAGCTTTTAGAAAGCTTATCGAAATCTGATTATAATGAAGCTTTTGAAATTGTTCTTGTTGAAGACGGATCGTCAATTCCGTGTAAAGAAGTGGTGAAAACTTATCAGGGGAAACTAAATATATCCTATTATTTCAAGCCTAATTCAGGGCCGGGAGATTCAAGAAACTTCGGGATGCTAAAAGCCGTAGGTGACTACTTTATTATTTTTGATTCGGATTGTATTATTCCGTCTAATTATTTAACGGAAGTCCGAAAAGAATTAAATAAGAAATATGTAGATTGTTTTGGAGGGCCGGATAAAGCCCTGGACAGTTTTTCGGATATTCAAAAGGCAATTAATTTTGCAATGACTTCTTTTCTTACAACAGGAGGTATTCGTGGCGGTTCTGAGAAGATTGGTAAATTTCAGCCAAGAAGTTTTAATATGGGAATTTCAAAGAAAGCTTTTGAAGCGTCAAAAGGTTTTGGTAATATCCACCCCGGGGAGGATCCGGATTTATCAATCAGATTATGGAATTTAGGTTTTGAAACCAGATTATTTCCAAATGCATTTGTTTACCATAAACGTAGAATTGATTGGGAGAAATTTTCTGTTCAGGTTAATAAATTTGGCTTAGCAAGACCAATTTTAAACAGTTGGTATCCAGAACATAATAAACTGACTTTTTTCTTTCCTACTTTTTTTATATTGGGTTTATTATTAGCTTTTTTACTGTTAATTTTTAATTTCGATCTTTTGTTACAATTATATTTTGTATATTTCGTTATAATTTTTCTTACATCAAGTGTTCAAAATAAAAGCCTTAAAATTGGATATCTATCTATAATTGCTGTTTGGAAACAATTTTATGGCTATGGAACGGGATTTTTAGAATCTTTTATAAAAATTATTCTTTTGAAGAAAAAACCACAAGAGGCTTTTCCTCGTATGTTTTTTTAATGGTATGACAAAAATTATTGGCTTAACAGGCGGAATAGGAAGTGGTAAAACGACCATAGCAAACTATTTTAAGGAAATGGGCGTTCCTGTTTATATAGCAGACGATGAAGCCAGAAAATTAATGCAATCAAAATTCATAATCGAAGAAATCAAGAAAACATTTGGTGATTCTTTATTTGATGATGGTATTTTAAACAGAGCAAAACTGGCGGAAATTGTTTTTAATAACAGCGGCAAGCTCGATCAATTGAATGCTATTGTACATCCTGCAGTAAAAAAGGATTTTAAGACATGGCTGGAAACAAATAAAAATTGTCCTTATGTGATTTATGAAGCAGCAATTTTGTTTGAAAGCGGAAGGTATAAAGATTGTGATATAGTTATAACGGTTACTGCACCTGAAGAAATAAGAATTGAGCGAGTTATAAAACGTGATAAAACTAATAGGGAACAGGTTTTAAACAGAATGAAAATGCAATGGAAAGATGAAGAACGTATTTCTAAAAGCGATTTTATTATTTTAAATGATAATCTTAAAAAAGCTAAAGAAGAAGTTGTTAAAATTCTTAAAATTTTAAATATTAAACAAAATCAGTCTTAAATGTTAATATTTGGTTAATGTATTATTTAGTATATTGTTAAAATATTAATTTTGTCTCGATGAATAAATTTTTTTTTAGAATACTTGTTTTACTTATGAGTCTATCCTTGATAGGGATAATTTTGGTTCAGGTATATTGGTTTAATTCTTCATTAGAAAATAATGATGAACAATTTAAATATCATGTCACTCAGGTAATCAGTAATGTTTCTGATAAACTTGAACAGCAGGAAGAGTATAGTTTTTATGATAAAATCAACCATATAAAAGATAGTACGGGTAAAATCCCTCAAAAAGAAGACTTATTAGAAATTTTATTTGTTCAGAGAAATACTAAGACGAATAAAACTATAGTTTATAAAAATAGCATTACATCTGAGAAATTCAATATTAACAGTCCGCTGTTTAATAAAAAATTCAATTCAGATGGATTTAAAAGTTTCAGTTCTAAAAGGTTAACGGAGATATATAACAATAATAATATTATTGATAATTCAGTCTTGAATCAAAGTACCATTCCGGATATAAAAATTGAAAAAGACGGAAACCTTGATATTTTAAATAAGGCTCAATTACAAATTTCATATAAAGATTATGCTTCAGCATTACCTATAGACGAAAGAATTACAAAAGAGAAATTGAGAAACCTCTTGAAAAAAGAACTCGTTGAACATGGAGTCAAAACCAAATTTGAATTTGGGATTTATAATAATCAAATCCCGACAAAAATCAAATCAGATGGTTTTCATTACGATAAAGATGCAACTTATAATATCCCTGTTTTTGCCGATAATGAAGGTAATAGCAAATATCAGTTATTAGTAACATTTCCACATAAAAAGAAATTTTTATTGTCACAGCTTGTAAGTATTACAATATTATCTATAATTTTTACACTAATTATAATTATTGCTTATACGAGTGCTTTAAACCAATTAATACGTCAAAAGCAAATATCTGAAATAAAAACAGATTTCATAAACAATATGACGCATGAGTTTAAAACTCCAATAGCTACAATAAATTTAGCTCTTGATGCAATTAGAAACCCTAAAATTATCGAGGATAAGGAAAAGGTATTTCGATATCTTCAAATGATCAGGGATGAGAATAAAAGGATGCATGCTCAGGTTGAAAATGTCCTTAGAATTTCCAAACTGGAGAAAAAAGAACTTGATATTAGTAAAGAGCCTACTGCTATTCATGATGTAATTGAGGATGCAATTGAACATGTGAATTTAATTCTTGAAGATAAGCATGGTACAATTGTAAAACATTTAAATGCGGCAAGAACAACTTGTTTAATTAATGAAGTACATTTTACCAATGTTTTGGTTAATATATTAGAAAATGCAATTAAATATTCGCCGGATGTTCCTGAAATTGAAGTTTTTACCGAGAATATTAAAGATATGATCCTTGTAAAAATAAAAGATAACGGTTTAGGAATGAGTAAAGTGGCTCAAAAAAGAGTTTTTGAAAAGTTTTACAGGGAACATACAGGAGATCTTCATAATGTAAAAGGGCATGGTTTAGGTCTTGCTTATGTAAAAAGAATTGTTGAAGACCATAATGGTCAGGTTTACGTAGAAAGTGAAAAAGGAAAGGGTAGTACCTTTATAATAAAAATACCACTAATAAATTAAAAATATGGAAAATATTAATAAGAGAATACTTTTGGTAGAAGATGACCTTAATTTTGGTGCAGTCCTTAAAGATTATTTAATGCTAAATGACTTTGAAGTTACTTTAGCAAAAAATGGTATGGAAGGTTTCGAGAAATTCAAAAAGGATGTTTACGATTTATGCATTCTTGATGTAATGATGCCTTATAAAGATGGTTATACACTGGCAAAAGAAATCCGAGAAAAGAATAGTGAAGTGCCAATAATTTTTTTAACAGCAAAATCTATGAAAGAAGATGTGTTAAAAGGATATAAAGCAGGTGCTGACGATTATTTGAATAAACCTTTTGATTCTGAGGTTTTATTGATGAAAATTAAAGCTATTATTCAAAGAAAATCTTCTGATACAAAAGCAGAACAAGTTCAATTTGAATTTAATATAGGTAAGTTTCATCTAAATTCAAAACTTAGATTTTTGACATTTGAAAATGATGAGCCAATAAAACTTTCTCCAAAAGAGAATGAGTTGCTTAAAATGCTGATTTTGCATGAAAATGATTTAATGCCAAGAGAATTAGCTTTGACAAAAATCTGGAGAGATGATAATTATTTTACTTCAAGAAGTATGGATGTTTATATTGCCAAACTTAGAAAATATTTAAAAGCAGATGAAGATGTTGAAATTTTAAACATCCATGGAGAAGGTTTTAGATTAGTAGTAAAAACTAAAGCAGTATCTGAATAAACAAAAAAGCACTTTGAAATATAAAAAAGCCTCCAAAAAACATCTAACTTTTTGGAGGCTTTTTTACAGCAATTATTTGAATGTTAATACTTCAGAGACTATCTAAACCAGATTAGCACTTAATGTAATTTCAGTTTTCAATAACTTCGAAATTGGACAAATTTCTTTAGCTTTAGTTGCAATTTCAGTAAATTTTTCAGCAGTTATAGAAGGCACTTTTCCACTTAATTCTAAATGAATTAGAGTAATTGTCCCATCTTCAAAAGTAACTGACGCTTCAGTAGATAAATCATCAGCAGTAAATCCTCCTTCATTTAATAAGAAACTTAATTGCATCGTAAAACAGCCTGAATGTGCCGCTGCAATAAGTTCTTCGGGATTTGTTCCAACTCCATCAGCAAATCTTGTTTTGAATGATAATTGAGCGTTATCCAATGTTGTACTTTGCGTACTGATTGTTCCCTTTCCTTCCATACCGGTTCCTTTCCAGTTGGCATTTGCTTTTCTTGTAAATTTCATTTTCTAAATTATAAAAGTTAATAAAAGTATCTGTTTCTAATATCTGAAAATCAATACTTGATTACTGTCAAATATAAGAAATATTTTATATTAATCGTTTTATTAATTTGTTACCATAAAAGTTAAACACAAAAAAAAAGGTATAATAAATAATTTTATTATACCCTTAAGATTTTAATTCTATAAACTTTATTCCTGATTTAAATTTCGCAATTGTTTTAGTTTGTCTTTCCAAACAGCAAGGCTTTCTTTGTGAATAGCAATGTTTTTACGAACTTCAAGAACTATTGAATTCTCTTTTTTGGCATTTTTTGTATTGGTGAAAAACTGGATATTGTTTTCAAGCTGAAAAATTTCGTTTTGCACTTCTTCAATTTTACGCATTAGGAAAATCTTTTCGTTGTCTAGTTTTCTTGAATCATTACTTTCAGATAATGAATCAATTCTATTAGAAAAACGCATCATATCAGTTTCTTTTTTACTTAGGCTTAATTTGTCAAAAAGTGCGTCAAGGATTTTATTGAATTTTCCTTCTATATGGCGTCTGGTAAAAGGAACTTTTCCAAATCCTTTCCAGGTTTCAATATGCAGTTTAATAGCATCCAGATCTGTTTTGTGATCACCAGTCAGCTGATAATTTCTCAAAGTGTCCAAGTATGCTTTTTTATTATCAAATGCAGCAACTTCATCAACGTTTTCTTCTGATTTATGTTCTTTTAGTTTGTCGAAATAATGATTGCAGGCGTCCTTAAATTCTTTCCAGATTTTGTCTGAATACTTTTTAGGTACATGTCCAATTTGCTTCCATTCTTCCTGAATTTGTTTCATGATGGGAGTAGTGGCAGCAAAATCGGTACTTTCCTGTAATTCTTTAGCTTTTGAAACAAGAGCCATTTTTTTATTTAAATTGTCATTCTGATCTTTTTTAATGTCTTTATAAAATGAATTTTTAAAAGAATTAAAATTTCTAACGGCAGTCTTAAATGCAGCCCAGGTTTCCTCATTAACTTCAGACGGTACCTTTCCGGCAGCGAAAAACTCATTTCTAAGCTCTTCTACTTTTTGTATCTGAACGAGCCATTGCGAATGAGAGTTTACTTTTTCAGTACCTAAAACTTCAATTTTTGCAATAATTTCTTTTTTAACTTCAAGATTCTGTTGTTCATTAGCTCTTTGGCTTTCAAATAAAACTTCCCTTTTGTCATGGATTTTTTTAGTCAGTTCACTAAATCTGTTCCAGATTGCGTCACGATGCTCTTTAGAAACAGGTCCAATATCTTCTTTCCAAATTCTGTGCAGATCTTGAAGTTCTCTAAATGATTTAGCAATATCTGTTTCGTCGACTAAAGCTTCAACATGTGAAATTATTTTTTGTTTTTGTTCCAGATTATATTTAAAATCTAAATCTCTGGCTTCACGATCTAAATGAAGATAATCATAAAAATTCTCTACGTGAAAGTGGTAGTTATTCCAGACATGGTTGTATTTGTCCTTTGGTATAGCCCCTGCATTTCTCCATCTGTCTCTTAAATCATTAAAATGTTTAAGTGTATCCTTGATGTTTTCCTGAGGGTTTATAAGTTCTTTTAGTTCCTCAACTATGGCAAGTCGATTTTCTAAATTTGATTTTAAATTCGTTTGCAGATTCTTAAAATGTGCATTTCTTTTTTCTCTAAATACATTATAGTACTCGTCAAATTTAGATTTTAACGGAGAATGATATTCAAATTCTTCATTCGGATCTTGGTTTGAAGCGTTAAATTCTTCTTTTTTCTCCTCTAAAAGATGGTTATAATGTAATAAGAACGCCTTTTTAATTTCTTCAATATGATCTTTTACAGACATTACTTTATCTGTATTAATCAGCTTTTTCAATTCGTCTACAAGTTCATCCAATGAAAACGTATTATAATCCTGCATAGGAATATCATTACGCTCTTTAAGCGTTTCATCTTCGCTTTCTTCTGCGTTAGAATTGGCTATGGCATCTAAGGCAACCTGATGACTGTTATCAGCATTTTCAATATCATTTTCTTCAACAGTAATCGCATTTTCAGGTGCTGTTTCTAAATCTGAACTTTCAGTTGATACATCGGTTTGTGTAGAATCAATTGCATTGATTTCTAATTTTCCGTCTGCTTCTTGCAGGTTATCATTCTTTTCTTCTAACATTTTTAAATGTATAAGGTTTTTATTTTAAACAATGCGAAAGATAGTAAAGGCGTTTCTAAATACAAAATAAATCGTTTGTTTATCCTGTTTTTGATTTAAAAATCTTACTTATTAATTGATTTTGAAAACATAAAAAGCAGTTTAACTCTCAGGTAATAACAAAATTATGAAAATTATTTTTTAAGTTGCTCTTCTGGATTAAATTGAGGTATATTTTTTTTAGAATGATTTTATTTTAAATTTAATTAAAATAAAAAAGGCTACACGTTTAATGTAGCCCAAAAATCTTAATTATTTAAGATGTTCTTATTTATTCCAAATTTTCCATGCTTTCTCTGCCTGAAAAATTAACATGTCATATCCGTTTTTTATTATAGCACTATTTTCTTTGGCTGTTTTTAGAAATGTGGTTTCCGCAGGATTATAAATTAAATCGTATGCAATATGTTTGTTTGTAAAAAACTCGTACGGAATATTCGGTGAAGCCTCTATGTTAGGGCTTGTACCTATAGGAGTACAATTAATGATAATTTGATAATTATCAAAAGTAGTTGCATTAATTAAACTATAGTCAATAATATTTTCTTTGGCTTCTCTGGAAACTAAAGTATAAGGAATATCAAGTTCATCTAAAGCAAAAGCGACCCCTTTTGAAGCTCCTCCGGTACCTAAAATAAGTGCTTTTTTATGATGTGGTTCCAGTAATGGTTTTAATGATTTTTTGAAACCGTAATAATCTGTATTGTATCCTTTTAATTTTCCTTTTTTGGTAAACTTAATAGTGTTTACTGCACCAATTAAAGCTGCTTTTTTTGAAAGTTTATCTAAAAAAGGAATTACCTGTTCTTTGTATGGAATCGTAACATTAAGACCTTTTAGATCGGGATTGTTTTTTACTAATTCAGTAAAATAATTAATTTCCGAAATATCGAAATTTTCATAACTGTTGCCTGCGAAAACTTGATCACTAAATTTTTCAGTAAAATATCCTTTTGAAAATGAGTAACTAATATTACGGCCTAATAAGCCAAAACGCCTTCTTAAAATATCAATCATTATTGTTTTCTATGTTTTTCAATATAATTTTTTACTATTTTTTTGGCCCACACAACCGGGAATAAATCTTCGATTAAGATATAATTATCAAAGTTTAAACGTAATCCGTTGCTTAAATGGAATTTAGCTTTGGTATTGTCCTGAATCATAAAATACAATCCGGCAAGACGATACTCAATTTCGTTTTCCTCCGGGAAATATTCAGAAGCCTGTAGTAAAGTTTGAACAGCACTATCAAATTCACCTAAAAATTGCAAAATATCGACCCAAAATAACCAGGTATCTAGTGCATAATCGCCAAATTCCACAGCTTTTCTATAACCAAATTCAGCTTCTTCAAAAAAATTCATTTGTTTATTAATGGTTGCATAACGTTTCCAATACAAACGGTTTTGATTATCAATTGCCAATGCTTTATTGACAAAAAATAATGCTTTTTGGAAGTTTTTCTGGCGAACATAAAAATCAGTTATGGCAATCCATCCTTTGTCTAAAAGAGGATCTTCATGAACAGTCTGATTGAAATATTTTAAGGCTAAAACGGTATTACCCAGTTTTTCATAACATTTACCAATTCGTAAAAGAGCATAGGAAGTTGCATCGTCCAACTCGATTGTACGGTTGTAGCTTTCAATAGCTTCCGTATATTTTTTTAGACGTTCATAAGCTTTTGCTTTTTCCATGAAAGCGCCTAAAAATTCATCGTCAACGAGTGTAGCATAGTCAAATGCACGAATCGCATTTTCATATTCTTTTACGCCATAATGTAAACGACCAAGCTGATGCCAGGCAATTTCACTGTAAGGGTTTTTATTAATATAATCATTAAGATATAAAATAGCTTTTTGGTTCTGATCTAAAAATTCAAAACAATAAACCACATTATACAAAGCTGACTGATCTTCTAAATCTTCTTCAAGGCATTTTATGAAACTGTCTTTTGCCATCTCGAGGTTATCCATAAAAAGATATTCCATTCCGATTAAGTTGTACACATCAGCGTAATCATCAGTATATTGCAAGGCAATTTTAAGTAATTCAACCGCTTTTTCGTGTTGGTCTCTTTTAGAACAGATATTGGCTTTCTGGATGTAGATTTCCTCGTTGTTAGGTTCAATTGCATACAACTCGTTTAAAAGCTTTTCGGCAATATCGAGTTTGTCGTCATAAACCAGCATTTCTACTTGTACTAATTTTAAGCCTGTAGATTTTGGATGTTGGTCTAATGCAAGTTTTAAGGCTTTTTTTGCTAAATTCGCCTTACCTATATCTAAATAATGAAGAATAATTTCTTCAAATTCTTCAGAATCAAAAAAGAGTACTTTGTTAGTTTTTAACATCGACTCAAATTTGGATAGGGATAGGTTATAATCTTCTTCTTCGTTGCTTAATTGCATACTTTTTTTATTTGAAATTAGCCTGTTATAAATTTAGGCAACCATATTCTTTTGAGCGGAAAGGAAATTAATTGTTTTGAACAATTTAATTAACAATATGGATAGAATTTCTATTCTTTTTTATGTTTAATCTTTTGATTTGTAAAAAATTATTTGATTCTTAATTCTAATTTGTTTTTTTCTGAAAAAACAAAGATGTAATAGATTACTTGTTTTGTTTCCTGGAATTAGTTCCAAATTCTTATTGTGCTTTTTCTTTTAGGATTCCATCCATAACGCTTAAAATAAGGGCACAGCCTTCTTTTATTTCTTCTTCTGAAATGGTTAATGGCGGTGTTATCCGTATGGCACATCCTTCAAACAACAGCCAGAATAAAATAAGCCCTTTGTCCTGACAGTTTAAAATTACCTGATTGGTTATCTCGGCGGTTTCTGTCATCGCGGCCAGCATTAATCCTTTTCCTCTAATTTCTTTTATCAAAGGGTGTACCAAAAGTGATCTGAAGAGTTTTTCTTTAGCTAAAGTTTCTTGTATTAAATTTGTTTCAGTTAATTCTTTCAATGTCGCCAAGCAGGCTGACGCAATGACAGGATGACCTCCAAAAGTAGTGATATGCCCTAGTTTGGGATTTTCTGTTAAAAGATCCATCTTTTCAGCTGAAGCAGTAAAAGCACCAACCGGCATTCCGCCCCCCATACCTTTTCCCATTACGACAATATCAGGGATGACATCGTAATTTTGAAAGCCGAAAAGCTTTCCGGTTCTTCCGAAACCCGGCTGAATTTCATCAACAATCATCATGGCTCCAACTTCGTCACAACGGTTACGGACTTTTTGCAGAAAATTATTCTCCGGCTGGATAAATCCGGCACCTCCCTGAATGGTCTCTAAAAGAATTGCTGCAGTTCTGGATGTTATTTTTTTTAAATCGGCTTCATTATTAAAAGTGATAAAATCGATGTCCGGAAGCAGGGGGCGAAAAGCTTGTTTACGCTCTTCAAATCCCATAACACTCATCGAGCCCATTGTATTGCCATGATATGCATTGTGGCACGAAATAAGCTGACTTCTTCCGGTTGTTCTTTTTGCTAATTTCAGGGCTCCTTCAATTGCTTCTGTCCCGGAATTTACCAAATAGGTTTTGTTTAAAGATTCAGGCAGGAGCGAAGCCAGTAATTTGCAATATTCAACGGCGGGACTTTGTGAATATTCACCATAAACCATTACGTGCGAATATTTATCCAGCTGATCTTTTATGGCCTGATTGACTCTTGGGTGCTGATGTCCAAGTGTGCAGGCTGAAACTCCGGCTACAAAATCTAAGTATTTTTTATTATTTGTATCGTAGATATAAGAGCCAATGGCATGTGAAACTTCCATTCCGAGTGGATATGGGGAAGTTTGCGCCTGGTATTTTATAAAATCTGGATTCATTTTTTGAGGTTCTGAGTTTAAAGCTGGCTGAAAACTGTGACAGAGAACTTATTTCTTTGTTTTCTCTCTTTCAGCATCTTTTTCTGCGGCTTTTGGTGCTCCCTTCGCTTTAGCTTTCGGGTTCTTTTTATCGTAATTTAAAGTTTCCTTCCTGATTTTCATCGGAACATTTTCTTTGGCATTTTCGTCTTTTCCTTCTTTGATTAATTTATCGTTGAGTTCGTTTTCTTCCGCAGAAAATATATCATCTTTAGATTTTATTCGCTCATCTCCACGCCAGACAAATCCTTTTAATTTACGTGCATTTTCGGGTAAATCGGCTTCTGGATAAATATCGCCATCAACATTGTTGAAAAAAGTAATGGTTTCGACAGCATTATTCTCTAAAATAAGATTGATTTTACTGCTTACATTTTTATTTATTCCGATGAGTTCATTGACGTCATTCCGCATATAATAAATAACTTCGGTGTTTTTTACCACATCTACATCATGCAATTTCCCTTCTCTGAATTTTCCGTATAAATTGAGCCCTTTCACCTGATTATATCCTGTTCCCAGAGTATCTTTGGAGACGAGAAAAGTATTATTGAGTACTTTGAGGGAATCTAATTTTCGAGTAGTGTTATCGCCAATTAAGTGCATTAAATCACCTGTAATCTGGCTTTCTCCATTCCATATAATCGGGTGTCCAATTAATTTGGTTAATGCTATTCTGGTACTGGAATGCAATGAATCACATTTACCGCTCATGTCGGTTTTGTAAAAACGGACATTATTAAAAGCCCTGATAATTCTGTCGCCTTCCTTGCCTGTAACCATCAATTTTTTTCCGTGAATATAAACAGAATCATTTTCAACAAAGTTTACAGCAACAGCTCTCTTGGTTACAAACATAGAGTCTTTTAGTTTGTATATTTCAGCATAATGGCCTTTCACTATTCCACGATTAATTGAATCGGTAATTTTTACATTTCGCGTTGCCGAAGCAAATTCTGTATTCCGATTATAAAACAAACTGTCACCTTCAATTAGTCTGTCATCATATTTTATATAGGATTTCCGGAGGAAATGCGCAACATTTTTTTTGGTATCATAAAAGCCTTTTTCGGTATAAATATAATTGGACTTACTCGTAATGGTAGATGGGCCAAATAAATAACTGTGACCTGAATTGCTGTAATAATCTAAATGATTTGATTTTATGACGTATTTTGGGTTGGTAATTGTAACTTCCGTCAAAAAATTAAATTTCTTTTGCGCTACATAATATCTGCCTGATTTACTTACTAAAATATTGTCTTTGTTGACAATCGTACCTTTAGTGTTGTAAAAAACTTCCTGAACATTTCGGTCAAAATTAATAGTATCGGTTTGTAAAGTTGCATCGGGAGAGGTCATAACTGCATTTCCCGTGGCAAATGCTTTCTTTACATTTCCGCTATATTCGGCATATTTACTGTTTAAAAATAAAGTATCTCCTTGTACAAGTTGTACATTTCCGAAGGCTTTGATGTAATTTTCTTTCTGAAAGAAATAGGCTTTATTACAAGTAAGAACCACACCATCATGATTTATTTTTACATTTCCGGTTAGCAAAAGCGCACCGGGAATTTCTGTTTCGTTGACATCTGAAAAGTCTGAATTTTCGACGATTATTTTTTTAGGTGCCTGTGCAAAAATGCTTTGTACACTTAATAAAAGCAAACAATAAGATATGAAAAAGAGTGATTTCTTCAATTGATTTAATTTTTGTCAAATTTATGAAAAAGGTTAGAACCTTAACCGATATTAAGATTTATTTATAATGCTAAAAATTAGTATCGGTATAAAAATTAAAAATTGATAATTGCAGTTTTTTTGAAAAAAGTATTAAATTTTACTTTTCAGTACTTCAGCGTCAATATCGCTGTGTGAAACATCGTAAATCGCTTTTCCGTCTTTAATTAATATCAATTGAGGTGATTCGTGATAAACGTTAAATTTGTTTGCAATTTCGTTGGATACATCACGATGTGCAATTAAATCCAGAAAAAAAGCATCAACAGTTTCGTCTAAATCGTATTCTTTTTCAAATTGTTTCAAAGCCATTCGGCTAATGCTGCATCTTGTACTATGCTTAAAAATTACAATAGGCTTAACATTAGACATACTCTCTATATCATTTAACTGTGTTAAATTTGTAAGAGGAATCCAATTTATATTACTTTTTTGAGAATCCGAATTATCCGTATTTCCGAAAATTGAATTAAAAAAACTCATGTTTTTGACTGTTTTTATGACTTTTTGACATTAAAATTAAGTTTAATCTTAATTTTTAACGTCATTTTGTCTGTGTTTTTACTGTGGAATATAATTTGAACATCGCAACGCAACAAAGTTATATCATTTAAAATTAAATTTTAACGTTATAAATTCAAATTTTGATGATATCGGATATTTAATAATTGAAATAAAACCTAAATCATACAGAAATGAATATAAATAAATTTACGACTAAATCTCAGGAAGCCATTCAGCTATCACAGCAACTGGCTCAGCGATATGGGCAACAACAAATAGAAAACGAACACATTTTTAAGGCTATTTTTGAGGTTGACGAAAATGTAGCGCCTTTTATTTTGAAAAAGCTCAACGTGAACGTGCCCTTGTTTTTACAAATTTTAGACAGTACAATTCAGAGCTTTCCAAAAGTTTCAGGAGGTGATATCATGCTTTCCAGAGATGCAAATAAAGCTTTGAATGAAGCTGAAATTATTGCACAAAAAATGAACGACGAATATGTTTCGATCGAGCATTTAATTTTGGCCATTTTTGATTCAAAAAGTAAGGTTGCGCAAATTTTAAAAGATCAGGGTGTAACCGGAAAAGGCTTAAAAGCTACTATTGAAGAACTTAGAAAAGGCGAAAGAGTAACATCGGCTTCAGCTGAAGAAACTTATAATGCCTTAAATAAATATGCTAAGAACCTAAACGAGTTAGCAAGTACAGGAAAACTGGATCCGGTTATCGGGCGTGATGAAGAAATCCGTCGTGTGTTACAGATTTTGACCCGCAGAACAAAAAATAATCCAATGTTAGTGGGTGAACCCGGAGTTGGTAAAACTGCCATCGCTGAAGGTTTGGCGCACAGAATTGTGGACGGTGATGTGCCTGAAAACCTGAAAGACAAAATTGTTTTCTCTTTGGATATGGGGGCATTGATTGCCGGAGCAAAATACAAAGGAGAATTCGAAGAAAGATTAAAATCGGTAGTAAAAGAAGTAACAGCTGCTGAAGGTGATATTGTTTTATTTATTGATGAGATCCATACGCTCGTAGGCGCGGGTGGAGGTGAAGGTGCAATGGATGCGGCAAACATTTTAAAGCCGGCTTTGGCTCGTGGAGAATTAAGAGCAATTGGAGCAACAACTTTAGATGAATATCAAAAATATTTTGAGAAAGATAAAGCTTTGGAACGTCGTTTTCAAAAGGTTTTAATTGATGAACCGGATACTGAAAGTGCCATTTCGATTTTACGTGGAATCAAGGAAAAATACGAAACACATCATAAAGTTCAAATTAAAGATGAGGCCATTATTGCAGCGGTTGAACTTTCGCAACGTTATATTACGAATCGTTTTTTACCGGATAAGGCTATCGATTTGATGGACGAAGCGGCTTCTAAATTACGTATGGAAATCAATTCAAAACCAGAAGAATTAGATGTTTTGGATCGCAAAATCATGCAGCTGGAAATTGAAATTGAAGCCATTAAACGTGAAAAAGAAGAGAGCAAGCTTAAAATCCTGCACATGGATTTGGCTAATCTGAAAGAAGAACGCAACGAAATTTACACCAAATGGAAATCAGAGAAAGATGTTGTTGACGGAATTCAGGCTGTAAAACAAGAAATTGAAGACTTTAAATACGAAGCTGAACGTGCAGAACGCGATGGTGATTATGGAAAAGTAGCGGAAATTCGTTACGGAAAAATCAAAGAAGCGCAGGAACGTTTAGATGTTTTATTAAAACAATTGCAGGAATATCAATCCGGAACTTCATTGATTAAAGAAGAAGTAACCCGTGAAGATATTGCAGAAGTGGTTGCAAAATGGACCGGAATTCCGGTAATGAAAATGCTTCAGACAGAAAGAGAAAAACTCTTGCATCTGGAGGATGAATTGCACAAACGTGTTGTCGGTCAGGAAGAGGCGATAGAGGCTGTAAGTGATGCTGTACGCAGAAGCCGTGCCGGTTTGCAGGATGTAAAAAAACCTGTTGGAACGTTCTTGTTTTTAGGAACAACCGGGGTTGGTAAAACAGAGTTGGCAAAAGCTTTGGCAGAATATCTTTTTGATGACGAAAATTCCATGACCCGTATCGACATGAGCGAGTATCAGGAGCGTCATAGTGTGAGCCGTTTAGTTGGTGCGCCTCCGGGATATGTTGGTTATGACGAAGGCGGACAATTGACGGAAGCTGTTCGTAGAAAACCATATTCTGTGATTTTGTTAGATGAGATAGAAAAGGCACATCCGGATACGTTCAATATTTTATTGCAGGTTTTAGATGAAGGCCGATTGACGGATAATAAAGGACGTCTGGCTGATTTCAAAAACACGATTATCATCATGACATCGAATATGGGAAGTCATATTATTCAGGAAAAATTCGATAATTTAAAAGGAGGAATTGAAGCTGCTACCGAGGCTGCAAAAGTTGAAGTTTTAGGTTTACTGAAACAAACAGTTCGGCCGGAATTTATAAATCGTATTGATGAGATTGTATTGTTTACACCTCTGACTGTTGAAAATATTTCTAAAATTGTAAGCCTGCAGCTTAAAAGTGTGACTAAAATGCTGGCTTCGCAAGGTATCACAATGGATGCAACTCCAGAGGCAATTCAATACCTGTCAGACAAAGGTTATGATACTCAATTTGGTGCAAGACCTGTAAAACGTGTTATTCAAAGAGAGGTATTGAATCAGTTGTCAAAAGAAATTCTGGCTAACAATATTACAACCGATAGTATCATTTTGATAGATGCTTTCGATGGAAAATTGGTTTTTAGAAATCAAACTCATAAAGTTTAATGATTTTTGTTTAGTTAATTATTAAAATGAAAGAACATCAGTCGAAAGACTGATGTTCTTTTTTGATATCTATGATAGTGGAGTGTAACAACCAGGGAGAAGAAGGGGGCAACTTTAATTAAAAAGCCAACCTCTCTTAATTTTAAACTTACACACGCATTATTTCGATTATATATTTTTTATTTTACAATAATCTTTTTTGTTTGTTTGAAATTTTGGGATTCTATAGTTACAAAATAAATACCTTGTGATAAGCCTCCTGTGTAATATTGTTCTTCGGGATTATAATTTTCTTTTTCGAATATTATTTGCCCCTGAATATTGGTTATTTTTAAACCGAATGTACCAGAGGCTGTATTTGGCAGTTTAATGTTAATTAAAGAAGAAACGTTTGTTGGGTTTGGATAAATAATAAAGTTTGAAGCTGAACCTGAATTGTCAGCAACTGAAAGATTTTCGGAAATTGTAGCTTTCCAATCCCACCAATTTTTATTTACGCTGGCCGTACTTATAGCTCCTTCTCCAAGTTTAATTTTATAATTAAACTTAGCAGTACGAGTAGATTCTCCCTGAAAAATATAATCTGAATTACAGATTACTGCAAATATAACACCATTTGCCGGCTGACCTTGCCCGAAAGAGATTGCGCAGTCTCCTGCATACACTGGCTGAGAATAAATGGTTTTTCCTTCTTTGGTACGATAGCATAATTGTAGTGACATGTTTTTTCCCAAAGGCTGAAAAAATACAGTAGCTTGATTTCCTTCAACATGAATTGGAATAAAGTTAGCTCCTGACCAGCCAGGCAGAGTTTTTTCTTCCGGTATTAGATAGTCGTTCTCATCTGTTGTAGTTGTAGCATAAGGCGTGGCTGTCCATTTCTCTACATTTATAAGAGCTGGTTGTTCAGGGCCTAGTTCACGCCCCATATTATTGCGATACAAATTTAAAATCGGTTGTTCGAATTTTCCAAAATCAGCCAATGCCAGTCTGGCTCTATATTCCTGAACCATTTTGCGCATTTTAGTATCTCCAATACCATTAACGGTTCCATTGCCATTAGCTATGCCTTCCAGTACGCGGCCTTCACAATAATTCCATACCCATGGTAGACTTTTTTCACCTACAATTTCCCCTAAGAATGTTGGAAATACAGAACTATATTGAACACCTCCAATAATATCCCGAGTCAGTCTTAAAGTAACTCCATTCGCATCCTGAACTCCAGAATTTACACCTTCGGCAGACGGTCCTCCGAAAGTTCCGTCCTGAAGCCATCCGCTATAGCATTCTATTGGAATAAACGGGGCAATAACAGAACCTGCACTTAACCATCCTAAATCAACATTGCTATAGTCTTGGCTCCCGGATTTTTTGATGTCTAATACTGTTTGCAACCAAACGTTAG
Organism: Flavobacterium sp. Flavsp81; assembly: GCF_059491325.1. Taxonomy (NCBI): domain Bacteria; kingdom Pseudomonadati; phylum Bacteroidota; class Flavobacteriia; order Flavobacteriales; family Flavobacteriaceae; genus Flavobacterium; species Flavobacterium sp. Flavsp81. Next base: position 53,809 of record NZ_CP168505.1, read on the forward strand.
AACCTTCGTGAAACCAGGCAGAATTTCTGCATCCAGGCAAAGAGGCATATATGGCATGAATACCTTCATGTGTACAAGCACCGGTTTGATATTTGGCATCTGGAAAAGTGGTATTAGGATCAAAACTGGCAACAGGATAATAGGACAAAAGAACCATCGGCCAGCTTTGCCCATCTGGAGTGCCAACACCACTTTGCCAGCCTCCTAAATCTGTATTTGATGCAGTATCGGTACATAACCCTGAACCATACAAATATACCGAACTGCGATATCCTTCTCTATATAATTTGTCTGGAGGCCAGCCCATATTATCTCTCAGGAAAGTGAAATCCCCATCTAGGCGTTTTAGCAGTGCGTCTACAGCAGCATCAGTCACCAGTGGGTTTGCATTAGGTCCTTTAACAAAGGTCCATGAACCATAATTTCGTGACGAAGCACCATTACAGCCGTCATATCCAGGGTAGTCATCCTCTAAATTTTTTAATGGTTTTGGAAAATCCGGATAATCGCTTTTAAAATCGTAATGAAGTGTAGTGTCGTAGGCAGGCCAGAAAGTAAAATCGCTATCTTCACCTTTGATTGTTAAGTAAAAATCGATGGAACTCTCGGTGCCACAACTATTAACATATAAAAAGGTATAAGTTCCTGAGTTTACTTCCTGTAAATTTGATAAAGTGATATTTTGATCCAAAGATTCAAAATTATTGGGACCAGTCCATTTCATTTTGGCACCGGCTTCATTACTTGGTACAGTCGCTTTGAACTGCACGCTTTCCCCTGAAGAAATGACGGCATAATTTAGGTTTTTTTCTTGTCCATTGTTTACTATGACACTAGAGGTTAATGAAGTAGCATTACATTCAGTAGTCTCAGTTCCAAAAGCTTGAAATTCAGTTACGCCCGTTGCTGTTGCACTTTTCATGTAAATTCTTAATTTCCTGGATTTAAAACTTAAATTTTCGACAGTATTGAATTGATTTAAAGCCAATCCAATAGTACCGCCATTGATCCAATTAATTCCGTCCCAATATTGAATATATGCATCTGTAGGTTGTCCAATACCGCCATAATCGGTAAACCAATACACTCCCACAGAATTTATCGCATGAGCAAAATCCCATTCATATTCAATCCAATTATAAGTATTGTAAGCACCCTCTCCGTCCCAGTTTCCATAAACAGGGTTGGTTCTGTCTTCCGAACTAATCGGTACAAAACCATCATTCACAGCATTAAGGCTTTCCCAGGGAGAAATATGGGAGGTAGTAACCTTTGTTGAATTTAGCATAGCTAAATTGGTCTGAGCATTTAATTCTCCTACAAGTAGCATAACGACGCTAAAAAATAGAAATGGCAGAAAGTGGGATAGTTTTTTTTCTTTCATTGTGAAAAATTTTGGTTGTTAATTTTTTGAAATAAAATCTTTGGTACTGTATGAATAAGTATTTTTAAATCTCTTTCTGTTTATTATGAGAAATGTTTTTAAATAACTTACTAATTTTTAACTTTCATTGATAAAGCAAGTTAGGAGTATTTTTAATTTATTAATAGGTACGTAATTACCTAATAATTAGTAAAAGTTATCCAGTATTAATTTTGTAGTAATAAGAATCTTCCTGATATAACCGATTTTTCTGTAACCTAAAAAAATGTAGCCTTTTTTAATTCAGAGCAGAAGTGCCAATCATATTTTTTTTAAATCCGTAAATCATGAAACTTTTCTCCAAAGTAATATAAACCGTATCATTAATTAATTTCTGAAATTTACTAACTAACTTAAAACATAAGATTATGAACAACATATTTAGAGGATTGATAGCGGGTTACGGTGCGAAAAAACTTGGAGGAGGATGTTTTGGAACTATTTTAGTTTTCGTAATTATCTGGTTGCTTTTAGGACAATGCAGTTAAATTTAGAAAAACATTTGGTAAAAAAGTAGTAGATTCGCACCTATAAAAAAATGACATGTATAGATAAATTTGGCACTATTGCTAATGGCTTATGCATTCTTAAATAAAATTTATAATGGCATCAGGTTTTTTCGTACTATTAGATGATATCGCAGCAATCATGGATGATGTTGCAGTAATGAGTAAAATTGCAGCAAAAAAAACTGCGGGTATTTTAGGAGATGATTTAGCCGTTAATGCCGAAAAGGCTTCAGGATTTGCTTCTTCAAGAGAACTGCCTGTTTTATGGGCAATCAGCAAAGGTTCGCTGCTTAATAAGATCATTATTTTACCAATTGCATTTTTATTGAGTGCTTTTTATCCCTTTGCTATCATTATAGTTTTAGTACTTGGCGGTCTTTTCCTGGCTTACGAAGGAGCTGAGAAAATATATGAATTTATATTTCCACACAGTCACGAAGAATCAGAAGGAATAACAGAAGAAACCTTTACTGAAGAAGAAATTCTGGCAATGGAAAAAGGGAAAATAAAATCGGCAATCATAACTGATTTTATATTATCTGTAGAAATTGTAATTATCGCTTTAGGTACTGTAATTGAAGAGCCTTTAATGCAGCAAATCGTTGTAACTTCAATAATTGCATTAATTGCAACTATTGGTGTTTACGGGATTGTTGCTCTTATTGTTAGAATGGATGAAGCAGGTTACAAGCTTATTAAATTCAGTAAAAGAGAAAAAAGTATTTCAAAATTTATTGGTAATATTTTGGTAAAAGCCCTTCCGTTGGTTATAAAAAGTTTAACTGTAATTGGTACAATTGCGTTATTATTAGTTGCCGGAGGTATCTTTGTGCATTACATTCCATTTTTCCATCATTTAGCGCCTAAAATACACATCCCTTCAATTATAAAAGAGTTTGTTGTAGGTTTAGTATTAGGAGGTATAGTTTTAGGGATCGTGAATTTGTTTAAAAAACTGTTTAAAAAGGCTAATTAAGAATAACTCTTCAGAATAATAAAAAAAAATACCAGCAATTGCTGGTATTTTTTTATCTTAAAAAGTTTTTATCTTAAACTTGCTCCAAGCTCAGTCTCAAATGTTTGTTGCAGTTTTGACATAATTTTGTCAATTTGAGAATCCGTAAGTGTTTTTGTGTTGTCCTGAATGGTAAAACTCAAAGCATATGATTTTTTACCTTCCGGAAGATTTTTGCCTTCGTAAACGTCAAATAAATTGACATCTTTCAAAAATGCTTTCTCTGTTTGTCTGGCCAGTTTATAAATACTTTCGTAAGTTGTGTTTTGGTCAATTAACAAAGCCAAATCTCTGCGTACCTCAGGATATTTTGGAATTTCGGTATATTTAATTTTTCCGGTAATGGTTTTTAAAATCAAATCCCAGTTAAAATCAGCATAATAAACATCTTGTTTTATTCCGAAATGTTTTAAAATCGATTTTTTAATAACCCCCATTTCAACTAATGTATCGTTGTTGTAACATATTGATGTCCCCTCAGAAAAAACATCAGATTGTACCGGAGCATTTGATATTTTATCGACTCCTAAACGGGATAAAATTGCTTTTGCATATCCTTTCAATAAAAAGAAATCAGTAGGTTTTTGTGGATTTGTCCAGCTTTCTTTATTTCTGTCTCCGGAAATTGACAAAGTCAAGTGTTTGTGTTCTTCATAACCGTTAAGATATTTATGATATGTTTTTCCGAATTCAAATAGCTTTAAATCAGAATTTTTTCTGTTGATATTATATGAAATCGCTTCTAAGGCAGAGAACAATAAAGACTGGCGCATTGTTGCCAAATCACCACTTAAAGGATTAAGCATCGTAACATTATGTTCTTCCTTAAGAACAGTTGATAATTTTGCGTAAGCAGCCGTAGTCAAAGAATTGGCCATCATTTCATGAAAACCTTGTGAGTTTAATTGTGAAGCGATGATATTCTGTACTTTATAATCTTCTGTTCTTGGCGAATTCGAAACGGTTGCATTGAACTTTTTAGAAAATTCAATATTATTATAACCGTAAACTCTCAAAATTTCTTCGATTACATCAATTTCACGTTGAACATCAACGCGATAAGCCGGAATGGTTAATCCCAAACCGGAATCAGAAACACTATTAACCTTAATGTCTAATGAAACCAATATTTTTTTGATGGTATCTTTTGGAATTTCCTGCCCGATAATTTTTGATACGTGGCTGAAGTTCAGTAAAACAGAAAAATCTTCTATTTTTTTAGGATACACTTCAACAACGTCAGATGTAATTTTTCCGCCTGCTACTTCCTGAATCAAAAGAGCAGCACGTTTCAATGCATATTCTGTAATAGTTGGATCAATTCCTCTTTCAAACCTGAAAGAAGCATCTGTATTTAATTGATGTCTTTTAGCTGTTTTACGAATGCTAACGGCATCAAAATAAGCACTTTCTAAGAATATTGAAGTTGTTCCTTCAGAGACCCCTGATTTTTTTCCGCCAAAAACACCCGCGATACAAAGCGGACCTTTTTCGTCACAAATCATTAAGTCTTCTGCATGCAATGTTCTTTCAACATCGTCTAAAGTTGTAAATTTTGTACCTTCCGGCAGCGTTTTTACAATTACTTTTCCGTGGATTTTTGCAGCATCAAAAGCGTGTAATGGCTGCCCTAATTCATGTAAAACATAATTAGTGACATCTACAATATTATTTTTTGGAGTTAATCCGATTGCTTTTAAGCGGTCTTGCAGCCAGGCTGGCGATTCTTCAACAGAAATTCCGGAAATTGTTACCCCACAGTATCTAGGTGCCAATGCAGGTTCTTCTACACTTACATCAATTTTCAAAGTACGCATGTCAACTCTGAAATTACTAACTGAAGGAGTAATTAATTCTACGTTCACTCCGCGTTGCAGCATTCCTGCTCTTAAATCACGGGCAGTTCCCAAATGGCTCATTGCATCAGCACGATTTGGAGTGAGTCCAATTTCGAAAACTTCATCATTTGCAAGCTTAAAAACTTCTGCAGCAGGTGTTCCGGGAATTAAGGCATCGTCTAAAACCATGATTCCGTCATGTCCTGTGCCAAGACCTAATTCATCTTCTGCACAAATCATTCCGTGACTGTCCTGTCCACGAATTTTACCTTTTTTAATAGTAAATTCTCCTCCTTCTTTATCATATAAAATTGTTCCGATAGTGGCTACAGGAACTTTTTGTCCTGCAGCAACATTTGCAGCGCCACAAACTACCTGAATTGGATTTTCTAAACCAATATTTAAAGTTGTAACTTTTAATCTGTCTGCATCAGGATGCTTTTCGCAAGTCAGTACGTGTCCTACAACAACTCCTTCTAAACCTCCTTTTATCGATTGATATTTTTCGACAACTTCAACTTCCAGACCTAAATCCGTTAGTAACTCAGAAGTCTGCTCCGATGTCCAGTCAGTTTTAATAAATTGTTTTAACCAGTTGTATGATATTTTCATGTTAACTTATTGTTCTTAAATAAAGGTGTAAATATAAGGATTGATTGCCGGAGTTGGAAACTATTTTTTTGTTTTTTGTCTTTAAAAAGTACCGTTTAACGGAATTGTGAAGAACAAAAATGAGTAAAAAAGTTATCACAATCGACTTAATAATCAATTTAGAAAAAAAATCAGATTGAAATTTTTAAATTAATTCTTCCACATGTTTTTTAATGTTTTCTGAAATCTTTCTGGTAGGCAAATCATTTTCGTCATCACCAAAAGGGTCTTCAATTTCTTCAGCAATAAGCTCCAGACTTGCTAATACATAAAAGATAAAAACAACGACCGGTGCTACATAATACCCTAAACTTATGGAGTACCCAAAAGGCAGTGTCATTGTATAAAAGAAAATGAATTTTTTAATAAAAGCACTGTAAGAGTAGGGGATTGGCGTATTTTTGATTCGTTCGCAGGCACCGCAAATATCTGTAAACGATTGTAATTCTTCGTTTAAAGTAATAAGCTGGTCACCGGTAATTTTTTTTGCTTCGTATAAATCATTGATTTTATGATACATCATTCTTTTAACCTGATTTGGTTTATGCTTATGATGATCAATTTCTAAATCAACATCTTCGAAAAGCTGTTTGCTGATTTCATCATCTTTTAAATGCTTATGCAAAATAGTAGCATAAGTCGGGATAAATTTCCTGAAAAATTTTCGATCATTTTCATCTTTCAAAATAGCCGAAAGCTTAATGGCTAAATTACGGCTGTTATTTACCAGGGCTCCCCATAACTTTCTTCCTTCCCACCAACGATCATAAGCAGTATTGGTTCTGAAAACAAGTAATAATGAAATTACAAAACCAAGCATTCCGTGCATAATTGGAATGTTATGGATATAATCGTTTTTAGTAATTTTAAAGTATTCAACTTCAACATAACCTACAATTGCCGAGTAAACCCCAATAGCAAGCATAATAGGGAATAATTTTCTAACGGTATCAGATTTATGGAAATGAAAAATAAAAGAAAACCATTCTTTTGTATTGTATGAAATCATTTTTTAAATATATTTTGAAAGTAAAATTAAACTAAAAACTGATATTTCCTGCTAATTCTTTTAAGGCAATTTCTGATAATTTTGCCTGATATTGAGCGTTGCTGTAGCTAACTTTTGCATTGACATAATTCAGTTGAGCCGTCCTGAATTCTAAGGTGGTGATTGTTCCAATTCTAAATTTATCCAATGTAATAGACAAATTCTGTTTCGCTATTTCTACATTATCATCTACAAGACCTATTAATTCAATATTGGTTAAATATGTTTGAAAAGCAGTGCTTAATTGTGTATTCAAAATCATATTTTGCTGATCGATTGCAATTTGCGAATTTTCAATCTCCAATTTGGCTACTTTTTCATTTCGGTGCTGATTGAATCCATCGAATATATTCATTGATGCGCTAAAACCGTAACTTAAACCATGCGAAGAAGCCTGACTGGTAAAACCCAGACTTGACTCACTTTTAGCAAAATTGTAACCTGAATTTAATTGTACTGTTGGATAGCGACCGGCTTTTACTTGTTTCAATTGTAACTCGGCAATTCGTTTATTAATAATTTGTTGTTCTAAGTCAGGATTTTGTTTTTGTGCCAGACTCAATAAATCGGCAAAGATTAATTTATCATCAACGGTGACTGCATCCGTTACTCTGAAATCAATTTTAGGATCACGGGCAAGGTATTGGTTCAATAGGATTTTGGCATTGGCATAAGACTCTTTTTGGCGTAATAAAGCTACCTGATCTGAATTTAAATCGACCTGAGCATTTAAAACCTCTAATTTTGAAGCTTTCCCAATCGTAAAACGATTTTTTGCCAAATCTAATCTCTGGTTTGAAATCACAATTGTGGTGTCTAAAGCGGATAATTGCTGCTGTTGTTGCACCAAATCATAATAAGCCGAATTAACCTGTCCTATTTTTTCTAAAATAGTTCTTTTTAATTCGGTATCACCTAATTTTTGAAGCTCTTTTAATTGGTCTAACCTTGCAAACATCTTCATTCCGTCAAAAATTGTCCAGCCAAGACTTACGCCATAATTTAAACTGTTGTTTTTTGCATTCTTCAATGATGTTGTTGTTCCGTCCTGACGTGTCTGAGAGGAGTTTTGAATACTGTTGTTATCGACTATCGAAGCTGAGGCAACAGGTAACATACCGGAATTTCCGATAGTTACATTGGTTTCGCTTATTTTTGAGTTGTTTTTGGCAATTTTAATTTCAAAATTATTTTCTAATGCAATTTTCATGGCATCTTCAATAGTGAGGATTTCCTGTGCATTGTTTTTTGCTATACAAAACAAAAATAAAATCAGGCTTTTTAATATTGTTTTAGTTTTCATATTATAAATTATTGACTGCGAATTACCATTTTAAACTGAAGCCCACAGCTTTTAATATTATTTCAAATTTAGGATCTACGATTTACTTTCTTTTTCATATTCTTCGATATGATCAAATTCCGGATAATGTTTTCGGGCTTTAGACCACATTAAATAGATAGCAGGAATTATAAAAAGTGTTAGTGCTAAAGAAAAAATAGTTCCTCCTACGATTACAACCCCCATTCCGATTCTGCTTGTCGATGCTGCTCCAAGTGATAGTGCAATTGGCAGTGCTCCTAAAGCGATCGCCAGACTCGTCATTAAAATAGGTCGTAAACGGGCTTCTGAAGCTTCTAAAATAGCTTCTAATTTCGGTTTCCCCTGTTCACGCAGCTGATTGGCAAATTCTACAATCAAAATACCGTTTTTTGTTACCAGACCAATAAGCATTACAGTTCCGATCTGACTGAAAATATTCCAGGTCTGATTGAATAGCCATAACGAAAATAAAGCTCCTGCAACAGCCATAGGTACCGTTAATATAATAATAAACGGATCTACAAAACTCTCAAACTGAGCAGCAAGAATCAAAAAGATCAGTAATAATGCTAACCCAAAAGCGAAAGAGGTATTGGAGCTGCTTTCGACAAAATCGCGGGATTCTCCACTTAAATCGGTAGTGAAACTTTCATCCAAAACCTTGGCTTTTATCTGATCCATTGCCTGAATACCATCGCTGATACTTTTTCCCGGCGCTAAACCAGCCGAAACAGTAGCAGACATATAACGGTTGTTGTGATACAATTGCGGAGGATTACTCTGTTCTTCCACATTTACCACATTATCCATCTGTATCAATTCTCCATTTTTGTTTTTGACAAACATCGAAGTTAAATCCAATGGTTTTGAGCGGTCTTTTTGATCAAACTGTCCGATAACCTGATATTGCTTTCCGTTTTTTATAAAATATCCAAAACGCTGTCCACTTAACGAAAGTTGTAAAGTCTGAGCAATATCCATAATAGAAATACCTAAACTTTCGGCTTTTGCACGATCGATACTTACATTTATTTCAGGTTTGTTAAATTTTAAATTTACATCAGTAATAGAGAAAACATCACTTTTACCGACTTCTTCCATAAAAACAGGTATTTTTTCTCTTAACTTTTCAAAAGTAGGAGCCTGAATAATATACTGAATTGGTAAACCTCCACGCCTGTTAACGGCAATTGTGGGCTGTTGAATGACGGATGTTTTAGCATCCGGATATTGTTTGGTCCATTTTGTCAATTTATCAGCAATATCTTTTTGAGATCTTTTCCTTTCATCAGGTTCTTTTAATGAAAGCCTTATAAAACCACTGTTTACAGATGAAGATCCAAATCCTGGCGAAGTAATAACAAGACTTACTTTTTTCTCCGGAATAGAATCATCAACCAATTTCGAAATTTCCTGCATAAAACGATCTGTGTATTCGTAAGAAGAGCCTTCAGGTGTATTCATACGCATTACGATCGAGCTTCGGTCATCATAAGGTGCTGTCTCTTTTGGGAGTATGGTAAAAAATAAATAGATAATTCCAAAACAGACAATCAAAATAGGGAAGCTTATCCATTTTTTTGCCATGAAACGATTTAAGGCATCGGCATAACCGCTGTTTAATTTTTCGAAAAACGGTTCTGTTTTAATATAGAATTTTGACTTTTTTTGTTCCCCGCCTTTCATTAAATAGGCATTCAGCATTGGAGTTAAAGTCAATGATACAAAGGCCGAAATCAAAACGGCGGCACCAATTACAACTCCAAATTCCCTAAAGAGCCGTCCTACGAAACCTTCTAAGAAAATTACGGGTAAAAATACTGCTGCAAGCGTTACTGAAATCGAAATTACAGCGTAGAAAATCTCATTAGAACCTTTAATTGCTGCTTCAATCGGCGACATGCCTTCTTCGACTTTCTTGAAGATATTTTCAGTTACGACAATTCCGTCGTCGACCACCAAACCTGTAGCCAAAACGATTGCCAATAAAGTTAATACGTTAATTGAGAATCCGAAAAGCCACATAATAAAGAAAGTGGCAATCAACGAAACCGGAATATCAATCAATGGTCTGAAAGCAATTGCCCAATCCCTGAAAAACAGGTAAATAATAATGATTACAAGAATTATCGAAATCCCTAAAGTTTCTGCTACTTCCAATACCGATTTTTTTACGAAAATGGTATTGTCAAGTGCAATATTCAGTTTAATATCTTTTGGAAGATCCTTTTTTAAGGCTTCGTATTTTTTATAAAATTCAGATGAAATATCTAAATAATTTGCTCCGGGCATCGGAACAATAGCCAAACCAATCATCGGCAGCCCCGATTGACTCAATTTTGTTTCAATATTTTCAGGTCCTAATTCAGCACCTCCAACATCACTTAAACGAACGATTTTATCTCCATCCGTACGAATGATAATATTATTGAATTCTTCCGGTTTAGAAAGATTTCCAACCGTTTTTACGGTTAATTCGGTATTATTTCCGGTTAGTTTTCCTGAGGGTAATTCTACATTTTGTGCATTCAAAGCATCACGGATCTCTGCAACCGTACAGCCGTAAGCAGCTAATTTAGCCGGATCAATCCATAAGCGCATGGCATACCGTTTTTGACCCCAAATCTGAACACCACTTACACCTGGAATGGTTTCTAATCGCTGTGAAATTACATTTTCTGCATAATCACTTAATTCTAAAGAATTTCGGGAATCACTCTGAACAGTCATCGAAATAATGGCATCACTATCGGCATCTGCTTTAGAGACTACGGGCGGCGCATCTATATCCTGTGGTAAACTCCTGATGGCCTGCGAAACTTTATCACGGACATCATTTGCAGCTTCTTCTAAATTTTTATCTAAATTAAATTCAATTGTAATATTACTGCTTCCCTGATTACTGGAAGAAGTTATGTTTCTGATTCCGTCGATAGCATTTACGGCTTTCTCCAGAGGTTCTGTAATTTGCGATTCAATGATATCAGAATTGGCTCCTGTATAATTGGTCCTGATAGAAACCTGCGCCGGATCAATTGAAGGGAATTCCCGAACACCTAAAAAAGTATAACCAATAAAACCGAATAAAATAATCAAAAGATTCAGTACAATGGTTAAAACGGGTCTTCTTATACTTGTGGTTGATAAACTCATTATGATGTGATTTATTTTAGATTTTAGAGTTCAGATTTTAGATTATAAAAATGTGGAAGTACATTATTCAAATTTCAAAACTCATAACTTAAAATTGCTGTTTTTTTACTTTAACTTTTATTGGAGCATCATTTTTTAATGACATAACGCCACTGGTAATTAAGGTATCTCCGGTTTTTAATCCTGATAAAATCAAAATAGATGAGTCGGTTCTTGTAGTAGCATCCACCATAACTTCTTTGGCTTTGCCCATATTTGCTATAAAAACTTTTTTACCGCTTTGAACAGGAACAATAGCTTCTGAAGGAACTGTAATTGCATCTTTGATAATGTTTAAAGGTAATTTTACATCAGCGAAAGTACCCGGGAAAAGTTTTCCATCAGCATTATCTGCAATAGCACGAATTTGTAAAGTTCGGGTTGCAACCGCTATTTCAGGCTCTATCGCATATATTTTTGCGTTATACACCTTCTCTGATCCCGAAACAGTAAAATCTATGGTTGATCCTGATTTTACTTGTGCTGCGTATTTTTCAGGAATAGAAAATGTGATTTTTAATTTGCCGGTATTTACTAATTTTGCAACAACAATTGCCGGAGTGATATAGGTTCCCGGAGAAATAGAGCGTAAACCAATTTTACCTGAAAAAGGAGCTTTTACGGATGTTTTGGAAATTTGAGCCCTAATTAATTGGCTTTGTGCCTGCGCAGAAGCAAAATCTGCATTTGCAACATCAAATTCTTCCTGACTGATAGCTTCTTTCTGAAGTAATAATTTGGCTCTTCTTTGATTTTCAGCGGCCAGGTTTTCTTTGGTGGAAGCCTGTCTTAATTGAGCCCTCAATTCAATATCATTTACCTTAAAAAGAACCTGTCCTTTGTTTACATAACTGCCTTCGGTAAAGTAAATTCCTTCTACAATTCCTGAAACTTCACTATGGATTTCTATTTGTTCATTGGCCTCAATAGAACCTGATAAAGATAAGTTATTGTCAAAAGTGCTTGTCTTAACAATAATTCCGGTTACAGTTGTTGGTGCATCTTTATCTCCGAATTTTTTAGATTCGTCATTTTTACTTTTATTAGATATCACTCTATAGGTAATAAATCCTCCCAGTACGATAATCAGTAAGGCGTAAATTAGGTTTTTTACTTTCATAAATTGAGGTAAATGTGTTTTATAATTTCGAGTTTAGTGAGTATACAAATTTAGTTTTTTGAAACCAAAACCTGTGATATTGGCAGTTATTTAACATTTGTATGTACAACTATTCTTAGCCAATCTTTTGACATAAAAAGATTAGACTATGCTCTTAAAAAAAGGTTTAATCAGAATGTTTTTTAATTTAAAAAAAGCTTCGATTAAGTTTATCCTGAGCGAAGTCGAATGGACTCTGCCTGACACTATGTTTTATCGATTGATGGTAATAAAAATCAAAAAAAATGCAATAAAAGAGTTTCACTTTTATTGCATTTTTTTTGATTTTCGATTTTGCTATGAATTGCTGAACTGAAGATTGCTTAGATTTTTATAGGTTCCATTTTCAAGATTAATCAATTCCTGATGGGTTCCTTCTTCTGTAATTCTTCCGTTGTCTAAAACTAAAATTTTATCAGCACTTCTGATAGTCGAAAGACGGTGAGCAATAATAATACTTGTTCTTCCTTCCATTAAAACCTCTAACGCTTCCTGAACTAATTTTTCGCTTTCACTGTCTAAAGAAGATGTAGCTTCATCTAAAATCAATATACTTGGATTTTTTAATAATGCTCTTGCAATTGCAATTCTTTGGCGCTGACCACCTGATAATTTTACACCGCGTTCTCCAACCAAAGTTTCAAATTTTTCAGGAAACCCTTCAACAAAATTCAATGCATTCGCCTGTTTAGCCGCCAGCATTATTTCTTCATCAGAAGCGTCCGGTTTTCCGTAGGCGATATTTTCTCTGATTGTCCCTCCAAATAAAATAACATCCTGAGGAACAATACTCATGTTTCCACGAAGGTTCTCTAAATCATAATCATAAATACTTTTTCCATCAACCAGAATTTCACCTGATGTAATATCATAGAAACGCAGTAATAAAGAAGAAATAGTCGATTTTCCGGCACCACTGGGACCAACAATAGCAATTTTTTGACCAAATTCGGCTGTAAAGTTTACATCTTTCAGAACTTCAACTTCTTTACGGGAAGGATAACTAAAAGCAACATTTTTGAAAGTAACGTTTCCTTTGATCTTTTCTAAAGAAGTTGTCTTCGGATTTGCATTAATTTCTTCGGGAGTTTCCTCTAATAATTCAAAAACACGTTCAGTAGCTCCGACTGCTTTTTGAATCTGGGCATACATTTCGGCTATTCCTCCAAAAGAAGCACCTATAAAAGTGGTATAAAGTACAAACGAAATTAAATCCCCAACACCTTGAACTTCACCTTTTATAGTTAAGGTAATTCCGTACCAGACAACTGCTACCACGCATCCAAAAAGACATAAAATTATAAACGAAGCAAAATAACCCCTGTATTGACCGCCTTTGATAGCAATTTTTACAATTTCCTTAATTTTGTTTTTATAACGCTGAATTTCGTACCATTCATTGGCAAAGGCTTTTACATTGCTGATTCCCTGCAAAGTTTCTTCGACAATTACCTGGCTTTCGGCTACTTTGTCTTGTGTTTTTTTTCCGTATTTACGAATAAATCTTCCAAAAATTACTGCTGCAACTGCAACAACCGGAACTATGGCCAGCATCATCAGAGTTAATTTTGGGCTAATGTTTCCTAAAATTACAAACCCTCCAATAATCAATATAAACTGGCGTAAAAACTCAGCAATTGTAGTAGTAAATGTATCCTGCAACTGTGAAATATCAGCACTGATTCGGCTATTAAGTTCTCCAACGCGTTTTTGAGAGTAAAACGACATTGGAAGTTTAACCAGGTTCTCATATAATGCAAAACGAATATTTGATAATGAATTTTCAGTGAAATTTACAAAAAGAGAAATTCTGAAAAAAGAGAATATAGCCTGTAAAACCAAAATTCCCATAAGAGCAACAGCAATTTGGTTAGCTTTATCAAGATCCTTATTTGTAACGCAATCCACCAACATTCCCATTAGTTTAGGAAAGGCGAGGGCAGTAGCGCTGGTTAATAATAAGAAAACCAAACCCAGGAAAAATTTCCATTTGTGATTTTTGGCATATTTAAAAATTCGTAGTGCTTTTTGAAGTGAGTTAGTGTCTAATTTAGCTTTCGGTAAATCATTTTCTTGAAATCTTGCCATGTGAGTATACATTTAAGGTATGCAAATGTATGATTATAGCAAATGAATACAAAAGAATAATCAAAAATCCCTTTTCAGATTTTGCATTTTAACTTAATACTAAGAAAACGTCAGGATTTATTTGTTTTTAAGAAGCTGAAATATAGATTGATAAATGATAATGCTAAAAAATATTTGACTTTTTTTCTAAATATGCTTGCAAATACAAATTCTAACTGTATATTTGCACACCTTTAAACAAAGGGCGATTAGCTCAGCTGGTTCAGAGCACCTCGTTTACACCGAGGGGGTCGGGGGTTCGAACCCCTCATCGCCCACTAAGAAAAGCTTCAATGAAAATTGAGGCTTTTTTTATTTTGTATGCCCAGTAAATACTCATCTTTCCGGCCTTATTGAGAATTTCAATGCCGAGTAGTTTAGTTTATATTGCATGAAAAATAAAGACTTCCCGATTATTTGAGGATTTAGAGTTTTGGATTCTCTTTTAAATTCTTAAAATGGAGTGCTTTATCGATTGATTCTAACCCGGATGTATCGCGATTTTTTGCAATATGGTTTTGCTTTCAAGCAGACTAAATTACTTTTTTTCTTCTTTTTGCAGGTAAGTAATAAAAGTTAAGGGTGAAACACCTGTTATTTTTTTAAATGTAGTTGTAAATCTGCTATGGGATAAAAACCCGGACTGATCAGCAAGATAACTTATTTTATATTTCAAATAGTCGCTGTCATTCCTCAAACGATCGACAATGAAATTGATTCTTAATTCACTGATATAGCTTGCAAAATCTTTTTTATTATGCTTTTTGATAACGTATGATAAATAGCGATGATTTATACCAAGCTCTCCGGCCATGGAATTCAGGGATATATCCTTATTGAGATAAAAATGAGAATTCTCAAATTCCTGAATACTTTTTAGAATACTCTCCTCTGTTTCAGCTGACATATAGTCCTTTGCAGGATCTTTTTTTAATGTTGGCTCAATTTCGGTAAAAGGCACTATTTCCTTTTTATTTATAAATTTTTTAAATTTTTTATAATCTTGTTTTCGTCTGTAAATATATAATCCTAATGTAAGTATAACAATAAAAATACAGCTTCCAATAATAATAAAAGTACTCTTTTTATATTTCGATTGGATATCGATCTGTTTTTTGCGAAGTGCTTTAATTAAGTCATTTGCAATTATTTTTCGGTTGTGTTCTTCTCCTTTGTTCAATTTCTGATACAATTCATTATAAGAGATGTACTTTTTACTGTTTTCGGTCTTCTTATAATAAGCAAGTAAAGAACTGTACACTTCTTCTTTTAATGCAAAAAAATTAGAAGCATCTGCTATTTGTTCTGCCTTTTGGTAATTGAAGGATGCACTTTTATAATCTTCAGTGGATGTGTATACGTTTCCAAGTCCATTGTATATAAAACCTTTTAAAGGACTATTTGATGATTGAGACTGGGTAAGTTGTTTATTTGATTTTTCATAAAAATATAAAGCCGAATCAATTTTATGCAATAAAAGATAATTTTTGGCTATTAGTTCGCCATTTACAGCTAACTGAAAATTTCGATCAATACTGGCGCCGGCTTTTTCAAACAATTGATTTCCTTTTTTAAGGTTGGTTATAGCTTTCGAATAATTAGCATCTAACATTTCATAATATGCTATTTCCTGAGACAAATTTCCTTGAAATTTATACATTTCGCTTTTGTCCTCTATCTTTTTACTTACATCAACTGCTTTTTGTAAATAAACTTTACCTATGCTCGGAATTTCATTCTCACGATAAAGTGTAGATAAAAAACCATTTATCCTTGCCTGAAAAGTGTAATTATTATCTAGTTTGGCTAAACTGTCTGCATGCACTAGAGCAGAAGCCGCTTCTTTTCGGATTCCGTATTGACGTAAAAGAGTAGCTTTAAGCATATATGCTTTTATTCTTTCCGGATTATTTTTTGAAATCTTATAAAGATAATCAGTATTGGCTAATGCTTTTATAGGATTTGAACTTAACAATACTTGAGATGTCTCAGAAAAAATACGGTCATATTTAGAAATCTGAGCATTGCATTGCAAATGAAAAAATACAATTACGAACAAGAAGGAGATAAATTTGAAATACATAAACTAAGATAAATTAAAATAATTAAAGACTTGTATAGTACTTTCTTTATCAATACAGGCAAGTCTCTAATTTTAACTATGTTAAATTCTGCAAATGTAATTATTTACTCTATGATATATTTATTTATGAAATAAATTATATAAATCCTATGTCGCCTTCAATGTTGTCCATTACTAAATATTAATTTAATCTTTTGGTCAATAATATTACTTGATCTTAAAATAACTTCAGGATTTTAATGCTTATTAGAGAATATTTGAATAGAATGCGTTAAGTAATTTAAAATCACAACTTATTGATTTTTAGATATTTGAAATTATAATATTTTACCGTTTGCGTAATAGGTAAAGTGTTTTAGTTTTTTTTTTGAAGTACATTCATCAGTTTTGCAGCTGTTTAGCATTAGAAAAAATAGTAGTTTTTTTCATGCAAAAAATAGCTTAAAATACTGTTTTGTTAACTTCTTTGTTTGAAAATAAGATTTCTTTTATAAGAATTCAAAAAAACTCAAATCATTTTTATTGGACTTTAATAAGTCAAATCCCGAGGTTTCAATTTATTTTCATAAAGGACAGCATCGAAAGTTTTCATTTTTGGCAGTGTAATAAATATAGGTAATTTCATATTAAACAGAAATAACAAAGTGGTCTTTGAATTTTAGCCACTATAAAAAATTTAAGATCCGTGAAGATCTTAATTACTTTTTACAGAATTTTAATTATTAATTATATGGGGAATTTTACTTTTTTGAAAATTTTAACGACAACCGGAAAATGGACTTTGAATATACTTCTGGTCTGTTTTTTATTGTTAGTAAGTGCTAATAAAAGTTTTGCGCAAGCAGGAAAAGATGGTACATTAACAGTAACAGTTGCAAATACTGTGTTAAACAGATATACAAGAGTGACTGCCGATGTATTAGCTGGTTCTAATACAGTAACAGTGACGAATATAGCTGAATTAAACCGGGATGGAATTTCATATTTGCCGGCAGGTTATGTAACAAATGCTGCTGGGTTTTCATCCAATACTTTGGCTACCGGTGATTTAATCATGTTATATCAGGCACAAGGGGCAATTATTAATTCTACTAATACAATAGCTTACGGTGATGTAACAAATTACAATAATGCAGGATCTTATGAGCTCGCATATGTTAGTAGTGTTGCCGGTAATGTTATTACGTTAAGTTGTAATACCCGTTTATCTTATTATGCAGCCCGATATGTTCAGGTTATAAGAATTCCACAGTATACCACATTAACAGTTACCAATCCGGGAACTATAGTTGCCGTTCCTTGGGGTGCACCTGCCTTTGGTGGGGCAGATGAGTCGGCTATAGAGAGAAGAAGAGGAGGCCTTGTTGGAATTCTTGCAGACAATATTGTTAATAATGGATCAATAAATGCAAATGATGCTGGTTTTAGAGGAGGTACGAGAGAAAATTTTACTTCTGGTGCAGGGGGTAATTTTTATACCGACTTTAGGACTACAGATGCTGCTTTGTCTGCTGAAAAAGGAGAAGGTATTGCCGGTTACAGAACAGATTATGATACCTCATTTGGAGGAAGATATGGTAGAGGAGCAGCAGCTAATGGCGGCGGCGGCGGTAATGCGCATAATGCCGGTGGTGGTGGAGGTGCCAATGGAGGTGATCCTTTAACTTGGTTTAGAGGAGCAGGGGTAATGAATGATTTTGGTACCTGTGGTACTCCGGGTGCCTGGATTTTAGATCCAAATTATATTGCAAATGGAAATGCATTAACCAATTCTTCCGGTGGAGGAAGTGGTGGATATACTTATTCGGCATCAAATTTAAATGCCTGTACTGTGGGGCCATCCTATCCTGCAGGTTTTATCTCAGCAGGTGTTCCCGCAGCAGATGTTTCTAATGCTACATGGGGTGGAGATTATAGAGATGCAGTAGGGGGAATGGGAGGAAGACCTTTAACATCAACCGGCATGCAAAGTCAGATTTTCTTTGGTGGTGGTGGTGGAGCCGGGGACGGAAATAACAGTGCCAGTGCAGATGGTGGAGATGGTGGAGGAATAGTTTTCTTAATCGTTGCAAATGATATAACAGGCAGCGGTACCATACAAGCTAATGGACAAAATGGATTTAATACAATCGGAGGGCATAATGATGCTCCCGGTGGTGGTGGTGGTGGTGGAACTGTTTTAATAGAGGCATCAACACTGGCAAATACCATAAATGCAAATGGAGGAAGCGGAGGTAATCAGTTAATTACTGGAGCTGAAGCCGAAGGCCCTGGTGGAGGTGGAGGTGGAGGTGTAATCTCTATTAAAGCTACTACAGATTCATCTGCTAAAACAATCCTTGGTGGTATAAATGGACAAACTAATTCCTCATCAGTTACAGAGTTTAAAGCTAATGGAGCAACTAGCGGAAATAGTGGGTCTATTTTAGCTATTGCAATTACTTTGAATTCATCTGTTTGTCAGACAGATTTGCAAATCGATAAAACAGTAAATAATACTACGCCTAATGTAGGAGATAATGTAACCTTTACAATTACTGCCAAAAATAATGGTGCTAATGATGCTACCTTAGTTTCGGTAAACGATGTGCTTCCTGCGGGCTACACCTTTGTGAGCGCAACGCCGTCCGTGGGAACATGGACAGCACCGAACTGGGCTGTCGGCAGCCTTGCCAACGGCGCCAGTGCAACGCTGAGCATCACCGCTACGGTAAACGCTGCGGGTTCTTACAGCAATACGGCAACGATCACAGGCAACGAGCCTGATCCGGTCCCTGGAAACAATACATCGACTACAGTGCCGGTGCCTGTTGCCCAGTCCGACCTTAGTGTGGTCAAGACAGCCAGCAGCGCTACGCCGAATGTAGGATCGAATATCACCTTTACGATCACTGCGGCCAACAACGGACCAAGCACTGCCACGGGAGTTTCGGTAAACGACGTGCTTCCTGCGGGCTACACCTTTGTGAGCGCCACGCCGTCCGTGGGTACATGGACAGCACCGAACTGGGCTGTCGGCAGCCTTGCCAACGGCGCCAGTGCAACGCTGAGCATCACCGCTACGGTAAACGCTGCGGGATCCTATTCCAATACGGCAACGATAACAGGCAACGAGCCTGATCCGATCCCTGGAAACAATACATCGACTACAGTGCCGGTGCCTGTTGCCCAGTCCGACCTTAGTGTGGTCAAGACAGCCAGCAGCGCTACGCCGAATGTAGGATCGAATATCACCTTTACGATCACTGCGGCCAACAATGGAGCGAGCACAGCCACGGGAGTTTCGGTAAACGACGTGCTTCCTGCGGGCTACACCTTTGTAAGCGCCACGCCGTCCGTGGGAACATGGACAGCACCGAACTGGGCTGTCGGCAGCCTTGCCAACGGCGCCAGTGCAACGCTGAGCATCACAGCTACGGTAAACGCTGCGGGTTCTTACAGCAATACGGCAACGATAACAGGCAACGAGCCTGATCCGATCCCTGGAAACAATACATCGACTACAGTGCCGGTGCCTGTTGCCCAGTCCGACCTTAGTGTGGTCAAGACAGCCAGCAGCGCTACGCCGAATGTAGGATCGAATATCACCTTTACGATCACTGCGGCCAACAATGGAGCGAGCACAGCCACGGGAGTTTCGGTAAACGACGTGCTTCCTGCGGGCTACACCTTTGTGAGCGCCACGCCGTCTGTGGGAACATGGACAGCACCGAACTGGGCTGTCGGCAGCCTTGCCAACGGCGCCAGTGCAACGCTGAGCATCACCGCTACGGTAAACGCTGCGGGTTCTTACAGCAATACGGCAACGATCACAGGCAACGAGCCTGATCCGGTCCCTGGAAACAATACATCGACTACAGTGCCGGCGCCTGTTGCCCAGTCCGACCTTAGTGTGGTCAAGACAGCCAGCAGCGCTACGCCGAATGTAGGATCGAATATCACCTTTACGATCACTGCGGCCAACAACGGACCAAGCACTGCCACGGGAGTTTCGGTAAACGACGTGCTTCCTGCGGGCTACACCTTTGTGAGCGCCACGCCGTCCGTGGGTACATGGACAGCACCGAACTGGGCTGTCGGCAGCCTTGCCAACGGCGCCAGTGCAACGCTGAGCATCACCGCTACGGTAAACGCTGCGGGATCCTATTCCAATACGGCAACGATAACAGGCAACGAGCCTGATCCGATCCCGTCAAACAATACATCGACTACAGTGCCGGCGCCTGTTGCCCAGTCCGACCTTAGTGTGGTCAAGACAGCCAGCAGCGCTACGCCGAATGTAGGATCGAATATCACCTTTACGATCACTGCGGCCAACAATGGAGCGAGCACAGCCACGGGAGTTTCGGTAAACGATGTGCTTCCTGCGGGCTACACCTTTGTAAGCGCCACGCCGTCCGTGGGAACATGGACAGCACCGAACTGGGCTGTCGGCAGCCTTGCCAACGGCGCCAGTGCAACGCTGAGCATCACCGCTACGGTAAACGCTGCGGGTTCTTACAGCAATACGGCAACGATAACAGGCAACGAGCCTGATCCGATCCCGTCAAACAATACATCGACTACAGTGCCGGTGCCTGTTGCCCAGTCCGACCTTAGTGTGGTCAAGACAGCCAGCAGCGCTACGCCGAATGTAGGATCGAATATCACCTTTACGATCACTGCGGCCAACAACGGACCAAGCACTGCCACGGGAGTTTCGGTAAACGACGTGCTTCCTGCGGGCTACACCTTTGTGAGCGCCACGCCGTCCGTGGGTACATGGACAGCACCGAACTGGGCTGTCGGCAGCCTTGCCAACGGCGCCAGTGCAACGCTGAGCATCACCGCTACGGTAAACGCTGCGGGTTCTTACAGCAATACGGCAACGATCACAGGCAACGAGCCTGATCCGGTCCCTGGAAACAATACATCGACTACAGTGCCGGTGCCTGTTGCCCAGTCCGACCTTAGTGTGGTCAAGACAGCCAGCAGCGCTACGCCGAATGTAGGATCGAATATCACCTTTACGATCACTGCGGCCAACAATGGAGCGAGCACAGCCACGGGAGTTTCGGTAAACGACGTGCTTCCTGCGGGCTACACCTTTGTAAGCGCCACGCCGTCCGTGGGAACATGGACAGCACCGAACTGGGCTGTCGGCAGCCTTGCCAACGGCGCCAGTGCAACGCTGAGCATCACCGCTACGGTAAACGCTGCGGGTTCTTACAGCAATACGGCAACGATAACAGGCAACGAGCCTGATCCGATCCCTGGAAACAATACATCGACTACAGTGCCGGTGCCTGTTGCCCAGTCCGACCTTAGTGTGGTCAAGACAGCCAGCAGCGCTACGCCGAATGTAGGATCGAATATCACCTTTACGATCACTGCGGCCAACAACGGACCAAGCACTGCCACGGGAGTTTCGGTAAACGACGTGCTTCCTGCGGGCTACACCTTTGTGAGCGCCACGCCGTCCGTGGGTACATGGACAGCACCGAACTGGGCTGTCGGCAGCCTTGCCAACGGCGCCAGTGCAACGCTGAGCATCACCGCTACGGTAAACGCTGCGGGTTCTTACAGCAATACGGCAACGATAACAGGCAACGAGCCTGATCCGATCCCGTCAAACAATACATCGACTACAGTGCCGGTGCCTGTTGAAGTTCCTGCAATTACAATTGTGAAAACAGGAGTGTTGAATGACACTAATGGTAATGGTTATGCTGAAGCAGGAGAGACTTTAACATATAGTTTTTCGATAACAAACACAGGAAATGTAGATTTGAAGGACATATTAGTTTCTGATCCACTGCCAGGAATTGTTATAAGCGGAGGTCCAATTGATTTAGCTGTTGGTCAAAGTGATGATTCTTCAATTACCGGAACTTATACTTTAACTCAAGCAGATGTGAATTCTGGCAGTATAAGCAATCAGGCAACAGTATCAGGAATTACAAACAGTGGGATAATTGTTGAAGACAAATCAGATTTTAGTGATCCTGAAGGAGAAAGACCAACTGTTATAGAATTTAATGGTTGTGTAATTAAAATCTTTAATGCTGTTTCTGCAAATGGAGATGAAAAGAACAAAAGGTTCTATGTACAAGGTTTAGAATGTTATCCTGATAATACGGTGGAGATATATAACCGTTGGGGAGTTTTAGTATTCGAAAGAGATCACTATAATAATAACGACATTGCTTTTAGAGGTATTTCAGAAGGTCGTGTTACTATTAAAGACTCAAACGGATTACCTGAAGGTACTTATTATTATATCATTAGATATAAAGATAAACAATCCAAAACGCAGCGACAAGCAGGCTATTTATACCTTACCAAGTAATACACTATACAAATTAAATGGCTTGGTGAATGCCAAGCCATTATTTAAAAATAAAATAGATGAGAAAATTAGTTTTAGTTTTATTGTTTTGTTCGGTTGCAGGTTTTGCTCAGCAAGATGCGCAGTTTACACAATACATGTATAACACCATAAATATAAATCCTGCCTATGCCGGTTCAAGAGGAGTCATTAGTGTTTTTGGACTTTATCGTACACAGTGGGTTGGATTGGATGGCGCACCGGAAACAAGCAGTTTTTCGGTAAATACACCGGTTGGCGGTAATGTAGGACTTGGAATTTCATTAGTAAATGATAAAATTGGTCCCACTAATGAGAACAACCTATCGGCTGATTTTTCATATTCGATACCAACATCAGCAAATGCTAAACTTTCTTTTGGTATCAAGGGATCAGCAAATTTATTCAAGCTGGATCCTACAAAATTAGCACCGGAAGATCAGGGAGATCCGCAATTTCAGGATTTAGAAAATAAATTTTCACCGAATATTGGTGCTGGTGTTTATTGGCATACTGATAAGGCTTATATAGGTTTGTCAGTACCAAATTTCATTCAGACAAATCACTATGATGACAATGATACGGCGATATACAAAGAGCGCATTAATTACTATTTTATTGCAGGTTATGTATTCAATTTAGACAAATATGAAATGATAAAATTTAAACCGGCATTATTAACCAAAATGGTTGAGGGTTCACCGCTACAAGTAGACGCATCTGCTAATTTTATGTTCAACGATAAATTTGTACTGGGTGTTGCTTACAGATGGAGTGCGTCTGTGAGCGCATTGGCTGGATTTCAGATAACTGACAGCTTGTATCTGGGGTATGCCTATGACCATGAAACAACTAAATTAGCAAATTATAATTCCGGATCGCATGAAATATTCCTGCGTTTTGAATTCTTAAATAAATATAGCAGAATAACTTCACCTAGATTTTTCTAATTATGAAAATTAAAAATTTAATTTATAGCGTTTTTTTGTCTTCTGTCTCTTTTTGCGGAATAGCTCAAAAGGCAGTCTTAAATAAAGCAGAGAAGGAATACAATCAGTATGCATATATAGATGCAATTTCTATTTATGAAAAAGTGGCCGAAAATGGATATAAGGATGAAAAGATGTTTCAGAGGTTAGGAAATGCCTACTATTTTAATGCAGAGCTAACAAAAGCTGTAAAGTGGTACGACGCCTTATTCTCTTTAAACAATCAGCAGGAACCTGAATATTATTACAGATACGCCCAGGCCCTTAAATCTGTTGGTGATTATACTAAATCAGATAAAATGCTCGAAGCTTTCAATGAGAAAGTCAAAACCGATAGAAGAGGGCTTTTATTTAATAATAATAAAAATTATTTAGAACAGATTAAGTTAAATTCCGGAAGATTTGATGTAACAGACGCTGGTATTAATTCAAAACAGTCAGATTATGGAAGTACGGTATTCAATAATAAATTAGTATTTGCTTCTGCACGTGATACTGCAACTTTAGCAAAAAGAACATTTAAATGGACAAACAGGTCTTTTACTAATTTATATGTATCGGAACTAAAAGAAGATGGAAGTTTAGAGAATCCGGTTCGATTGCAGAAAAAGATTAATTCAAAATTCAATGAATCTACTCCGGTTTTTACCAAAGACGGGAAGACGATGTACTTTACAAGAAACAACTATTTAGGAGGAAAAAAAGGAAAGGATACCAAAAGAATTACATTGTTAAAGTTATACAAAGCTGATTTTGTAAATGATAAATGGACAAATATTATAGAACTGCCTTTTAATAGTGATCAATTTAGTGTCGCGCATCCAGCTTTAAGTGTAGATGAAAAGAAACTATATTTTGCATCTGACATGCCGGGAAGTTTTGGACAATCAGATTTATATAGTGTTGTAATTAAGGATGATGGTACATTTGGTCAGCCTGAAAATCTTGGTCCGACAATTAATACAGAAGGACGCGAAACATTTCCTTTTATATCAGGAGATAATGAACTTTATTTTGCAAGTGACGGTCGCCCGGGATTAGGAGGACTAGATATTTTTGTTGTAAAAATCAATGAAGGTGCTGTTTTTGATCAGATACAAAATATCGGAGAACCAGTAAATACAAAATTTGATGATTTTGCCTTTATAATTAATAATAGTACAAGAAAAGGATTTTTCTCTTCAAATAAAGAAGGCGGTATAGGTAATGATGATATTTATAAGTTCACAGAAACTAGAAAGCTGGATTGTGAAAAACAATTATCAGGAATCATAGCAGATTCTGAAACTAATCAGGCTGTCGATGGTGCAAAAGTAATTTTACTGGACGATAAATTTCAGGAAATTGCAGAAACTACATCCGGGACAGATGGTACTTACACTTTTGACGTAAAATGTAATAAAACATATTATATAAGAGTTGCAAAAAAAGACTTTGAAACTAATGAAAGTCCAATTACCATTCAACCATCAAATGATAAACCGGAACTGGATGTTAAATTACAAAAACAAATCAAGCAGATAGGTGTTGGAACTGATTTGGCTAAAACTCTTGAAATTCCTATTATTTATTTTGATTTGGATAAATCATTTATTCGTACTGACGCAGCTTTTGAGCTGGAGAAAGTTTTAGCCGTACTGAAACAGTATCCGCAAATGAAAATAGATGTTCGTTCTCATACTGATAGCAGACAGACTGAAAAATACAATATGATTTTGTCTAACAAAAGAGCCAAAGCTACAATAGAATGGTTTGTAAAAAAGGGGATTTCTGCTGCAAGATTAAAAGGAAGAGGATATGGAGAAAGCCAACTCGTAAATAAATGTTCAGATAATGTACCTTGTACAGAAGAAGAACATCAGTTAAACAGAAGAAGTGAATTTGTAATTGTTTCAATGCAGTAAGAACCTTTTTAATAATTTAAATAGCTACAAAAAATGAATGTCCCCAAAAGTTAAAACACTATTGGGTGCATTTTTTTATTGAAATAAAAATGAAGAGCTATTATTAATTAAAACTTTATTTGTAAATGAAATTTTAAAAACTATCATTCGAGAAGAAATTTGTCCGTCATATTATTTTAGCTAACAACTACTATTAGAATTTAAAAAGGAGAGGTCTTTCATAAATTAAAATATTGAAGATTATGAGATATGTAAATAAAATCACTTGGATACTTATTTTTATAGGAACTTATTTTTGGGCTAAATTAATAATAAAATTTATAGGTCTAATATTACAAAAAATATTAGATTGTATTTTTTCGAACAATTAGGTTTTCCGTATTGAAAAAGATATACAAAAATAAAAGTCAGTTTGTGGCAATTGAAGGCACAGTTGCTTTTTACAAAAGAAGATGCCAATACCATTTTTTCTTATTCAATTAAAACTAAGGTCAGCCAATATAGGAATGATCTGATTTATATGGAGCATTCTATTACGTCCAAAGTCATTTGATTTTTTGAAGGTTTTTATTTTAATTTAGCTAAACAATATTTAGACGTTTAATAAAAACCAAAATGTACTTCCCAATCCTAAATTACTTTCTACTCCAATCGTACCGTTTTGTGCTTCAATAAAATCCTTGCATATTGCAAGCCCTAAGCCTGTCCCGGATTTATTACTGCCGGGGATTTGAAAATATTTATCAAAAACTTTGTCTTTATATCTGGAATCTATCCCTTTTCCGCTATCAATCACCTGATAAATAACATGTTGTTCATCTATCTTTTTTAATCTAATTGTAATTTTGCTTTGTGATGGCGAATACGTTATTGCATTGGTTAAAAAATTTATCAAAACCCAGCACGTTTTTTCATTATCAGCATTTATATCGGGTAAGTTTTTATCGGCTTCAATAACCAGTTTTATTTGTTTTTGATCTGCTTGTACTTTTACCGCTTCGACAGCATAATTTACAATATCATAAGGGTTGCTTTTTTCAATATTCAACTGAATATTCCCGGTTTCTAATTGAGATAGATTGAGTAATTCGCCTGTGATTTTTAATAATCGCTGACTGTCATCTTTAATACTTTCGACCAGCTGTTTCTGATCGTCATTCAGATCACCCGTTTTGGCATTTTCAAGTAATTTAAGACTTAATTTTATAGAAGCAATTGGTGTTTTTAATTCGTGTGAAACCGTTGCAATAAAATTAGTTTTGGCAAAATCAAGTTCTTTGAATAAAGTAATATTTCTCAGGATAATTACATCACCTATATTAATTTCTTTTTCTTCACCTGTGGGTGTTATCGTGATGTTGAGAATTTCTTTATCAAAATAACTTTCTTTTCCGTGAGCAAAAATTTTAAGAGGCTGTTTTTTTGGAGAATCAGTATCGTCTTTTAAAATTAATGAACGAATCAGGTCATTTGTCGAGGCCAGAGCAGAAGCAGATTTACCAATGATATCCTCTAATTTCATTCCGATAATCATCAGTGCTTCATCGTTCATAAATAAAACAATGCCTTCATTATCCAGTCCAATAATAGGATCGTGCATATTATTGATCAGCGTTTCCAGTCGTTTTTTCTCAAAGAACAATTTGTACAAATTACTGTTGTTGTATTCCTGAAGTTTCTGCGCCATCGTATTAAATGATTTTGCCAGATCACCATATTCATTATGATTGGTAAAATGCACACGTTCAGAATAATTTTTATTGGCAATTTCCTTGATACTCAGCGTTAATTCCTTAATTGGGCTGGCAATATTGTTTGGTAAATTAACCAGTAAATTAAAAGCAATCAAAAAACACAGCGTTCCCACAATAGCAATCGAAAAATTGGCAGTTTCGGCGGTACGTTTGGCAATATCACTTTTTTGTTTTATCGCATCCAAATTGAGTTTCATAATTGCAAAAATATCTCGCCTGATTTGCATTTTTACTGCTTCATCAGCTGTGTTTTTTTCTAAAAGAGTAAAGTTTTTTTTAAGATTATCCGTTACTTTTTTCTCACCGGATTCGGTTATGTTCTGAGTTTGATTCTGCAGATTTTTTTTAAAAGTAATAATCGCATGATCAGCATCAGTAGAAATTTCGTCTAATGACAAAAGCATGTTTCTGGAATATTCCAACGTATTATAATTGGCTTTCAGAATATTTTCAGTGTCTTTTTTGATTGAAAAAATATAAAAGGCACTCACTAACGAGAGTATGATAATCATTAAAAATAATAATCCAACTCCCAGATTCAATTTGGTTTTAATTCTCATGATGTCATTGCGAGGAACGAAGCACTCGAGCTCCAGCGAACTGAGCGTAAGCTAATCTCATCCTCTAAATTTAATTATTGTTTTATTTTTTGTGAGATGTTATCTGTGAGATGTAAAATGTACTTTCTCCGACTTCCCCAACCATTTTACATTTTACAAATAACATTTTACATTTAAGATAAAATAACAAGGTCTACATTCGATAAAGACAGCTTATTTAGCAAGCGTCTGAAAATAGTTGTAGACAAAATTACTTTAAATAAATTCAAATGCGGTTTTCCGATGCAGACAGTTGTAATTTGTTTTTCTTCAACCGCAATCAGGATCGCATCAGCGATATTTCTATGCTCTATTTTAATCACTTCTGCACCTAATTGTACCGCCAGTTTATAGTTATTGATTAAATGGCGTTGTTTGTCCAGTGCAATTTTGGTACTGCTTTCTTTCGGCGTTTCTACATATAAAACATACCAGATTCCGTTGTAATAACTTGCCAGACGCGCTGTTTTTCGGATTACAATTTTAGCCGTTTTGTCATTACTGCTAATACATGCCAACAGTTTTTCGTGTTTTAAAGCGTGCAGCGGAGGAACTTCACTTTCGACTTTTCGAACAACCTGACTCGCCACTTCTTTCAAAGCCAATTCACGCAGTTGTAAAATTTGTTCCGACTTGAAAAAGTTCGTTAAAGCTGTCTGGATTTTATCTGCCGTATAAATTTTTCCTTCTTTCAAACGCGTAATCAAATCTTCGGATGTCAAATCGATATTCACGACTTCGTCCGCCAGACGCAAAACATTATCAGGAACCCGTTCCTGGACATCAATGCCGGTTATGCGTTTTACATCTTCATTCAAACTCTCAATATGCTGAATATTCACAGCCGAAATCACATTGATTCCCGCTTCAATAATTTCCAAAACATCCTGCCAGCGTTTTTCGTTTTTGCTTCCTTCAACATTTGTGTGCGCCAATTCATCAATAATAACCACTTCTGGACGGAGGTTGATAATTGCCTGCACATCAAGTTCTTCGAGTTCTTTTCCTTTATAAAAAATAGTCCGCCTCGGAATCACAGGCAAACCAGCCAAAAGCTCATGCGTTTCCTTCCGCATATGCGTTTCGATATAACCAATTTTTACATCGATTCCATTCTTCAACAACGAATGGGCTTCCTGCAGCATACGAAAAGTTTTGCCCACACCGGCGCTCATCCCAATGTAGACTTTAAACTTTCCTTTTCGTGATTTCTGAATTAAATCTAGAAAGTGCTGTGCATTATTTTCTTTTTCCTTATCCATTGGGACTTGATGAAAATTTCATTTGGTTATTTTTTAAATTTAGTTATTAATAATTAAGCTTTCATTAAGTTAAAAGCTTAGTTTTTTTTATTTACTTCAACTCATCCAAAGCAATATTCAAAGCCAGAACATTGATTTTCTCTGTTCCTAAAATGCCCAAAAGAGGTTCTTGTTTTGTTTTTTCAATTAAAGCTACTACTTTATCAGCAGAAACATTACGTGTTTTAGCAATACGATCCACTTGTGCTTTGGCGCCAGCTACAGAAATGTCCGGGTCCAGCCCGCTTCCGGAAGCCGTTACCAATTCTGATGGAACTTCGCTGCGTTTTACCGTTGGATTTTTCAATAAAAAAGTATCGATTCGGGTTTTTACTTCGGCTAAATAGTCGGGATTGTTAGTTCCTTTATTACTTCCACCGGAACCTGCAGCATTATAATCACCAGCCGAAGGACGTGACCAGAAATATTTATTATCTGTAAATTTCTGGGCTACATTAATATGGTAATTTTTTCCTTTTGAAGTTACGATTTCGCCTTTTCCGTGATTAGGTGCAAATTGTGCAATTCCAAGAATACTCATTGTGTAAACTCCGGAGAAAAACAAGGCACAAAAAAGAGTTAATCTAAGGGCGGGCATACTATTTGTTTTCATTTTTTTATGTTTTAATGTAAAATGTTATTTGTAAAATGTGTGATGTTCTTTGTAAAATATTGATTTTGGATATATTTTGCATTTAGCTAAAACCATTTTACATAAATATAGATACTAGTAAATCAATCAGTTTAATCCCAATAAACGGAACCAAAACACCGCCAAGTCCGTAGATAAATAAGTTTCTTCGTAACAATGCCGAAGCTCCAATTGGTTTATACGCAACACCTCTTAGCGCCAGCGGAATCAAAAACGGAATTATTATGGCATTGAAAATTACCGCAGATAAAATGGCAGTTTCAGGACTGTGCAATCCCATGATGTTTAATCCTTGCAAAGCTGGAATCGCTGTGATAAATAACGCTGGGATAATGGCAAAATACTTTGCAACGTCATTCGCAATTGAGAACGTAGTAAGGGTTCCGCGTGTCATCAAAAGCTGTTTTCCTATTTCTACAATCTCAATAAGTTTCGTTGGGTCATTGTCTAAATCGACCATGTTTCCGGCTTCTTTAGCAGCCTGTGTTCCACTGTTCATGGCAACTCCTACATTGGCTTGGGCCAAAGCTGGAGCATCGTTTGTTCCGTCACCCATCATGGCAACCAATCTTCCTGCAGCCTGCTCTTTTTTGATGTAATTCATTTTATCCTCAGGTTTCGCTTCGGCAATAAAATCATCCACGCCGGCTTTTTCCGCAATAAATTTGGCTGTTAACGGATTATCTCCGGTAACCATCACAGTTTTGATACCCATTTTGCGCAAGCGTTCAAAACGTTCTTTCATTCCCGTTTTAATGATATCCTGCAATTCAATTACACCTTGTACCTGATTGTTTTTGATGACTACCAACGGTGTTCCTCCGTTTGAAGAAATTGTAATAACTTGTTGTGCTGTATCTTCAGGAAAAGGGTTTCCTGCTTGCTGTGCAATATTTTTCGCCGCATCCTGAGCTCCTTTTCTAATGTTGGTTCCGTCTTTTAAGATTACACCGGAAGTTCTGGTTTCTGCAGTGAATTTTATTGTATGTGAAATGTTTTCAGTAAGAAGTAAAATGTCTGATTGCATTTTACCATTTGCATCTAACATTTTACTGAGCTCAAGAATACTTTTTCCTTCCGGAGTATCATCTGCCAAAGAACTCAATACTGCTGACTGAATAAATTCGTCATGAGAAATTCCTTTTGAAGGGTAAAAATTCGTTGCTTTTCTGTTTCCAATCGTGATGGTTCCTGTTTTATCCAAAAGCAAAACATCAATATCACCGGCAGTTTCAACTGCTTTTCCGGATTTTGTAATTACGTTGGCACGCAAAGCCCTGTCCATTCCCGCAATTCCAATAGCAGATAATAAACCACCAATTGTTGTTGGAATCAAACATACAAAAAGCGAAATAAAGGCAGCAATAGTAATAGGAGTATTGGCGTAATCAGCAAAAGGTTTTAGTGTAACCGTAACAATAATAAAGACTAAAGTAAAACCTGCCAATAATATGGTTAAGGCAATTTCGTTTGGCGTTTTCTGACGGCTTGCACCTTCTACCAAAGCAATCATTTTGTCTAAAAAGCTTTCGCCCGGTTCTGAGGTAACAATTACTTTTATTTTATCTGACAGTACTTTTGTACCACCGGTTACAGATGATTTATCTCCACCGGATTCTCTGATTACAGGGGCACTTTCGCCTGTAATGGCGCTTTCGTCAATAGTTGCCAGACCTTCAATAATTTCACCATCAGTGGCGATAATATCACCGGCTTCGCAGACAAAAATATCTCCTTTTTTAAGCTGTGCAGACGAAATAGTCTGTCCGTTTTCCAGTTTTGCAGGTGTTTCTTCCCTTGTTTTTCTTAAACTGTCGGCTTGTGCTTTTCCTCTGGCTTCGGCAATGGCTTCGGCAAAATTGGCAAAAAGCAAAGTTGCCAGCAGAATTAAAAAGATGGTGAAATTGTAACTAAAACTTCCTTGCGAATTTTCTCCGGACAGAATCCAGAGACAAACAAAAAACATTACGATAGTTCCAATCTCTACTGTAAACATTACAGGATTTCGGAACATTATTTTTGGGTTTAGTTTCACGAAAGACTGTTTAAAAGCCTCGCTGACCAACTCTTTTTGAAATAAATTATTTTGAGATGCACTCATGGTATTTTAATATTTAGATTATTCCTGATTTTTAACACATAGAAACATAGTCTTAAACCTAAAAAAGGCATTTCATTTTTACTTAAAAACTCATAGACTATGTGAAAAACCAGAGTTTTTTTAATCGATTTCTTTAGTAAAAAATCTATGTTTCTATGTGTCAGAAAAAAAAGACATTCAAATTGTTAGTTTTTTATTTTTATTTCACAGAAAAATATTCAGCAATTGGGCCTAATGTTAAAGCCGGGAAGAACGATAAAGCAGCTACGATCAGGATTACCGCAAAAACTAATAATCCAAAAGTTGAAGTATCTGTTTTTAAAGTTCCGTTGCTTTCCGGGATGTATTTTTTCGAAGCTAAAATTCCGGCAATCGCAACAGGTCCGATGATTGGCAAATAACGTCCTAACAGCATTACAATTCCGGTTGAGATATTCCAGAAAGGAGTATTGTCTCCTAAACCTTCAAAACCGCTTCCGTTATTGGCAGATGATGAGGTAAACTCATACAACATTTCTGAGAATCCGTGATAACCCGGATTTGCCAGCCAGCTGGATAAACCCTGAGGATTTCCTGCATATAAATTACTTGCCAAAGCAGTTCCAGCCAAAATCAGGAAGGGATGAAGCAAGGCAATAATCATAGCGATTTTCATCTCTTTGGCTTCAATTTTCTTTCCGAGGAATTCGGGAGTCCTTCCAACCATTAATCCACTGATGAAAACAGCCAGAATAATAAAGATGTAGAAATTTAAAAATCCAACACCAATTCCGCCATAAAAGCAATTAATCATCATTCCTAAAAGTGTTGTCATTCCTGCAATTGGAGTCATGCTGTCGTGCATGGCATTTACAGAACCGTTACTGGTACAAGTGGTATATGTTGCCCAATTGGCCGAGGCAGCAGATCCAAAACGAACTTCTTTTCCTTCCATGCTTCCCATATTTTGGGCAATTCCCATATGAGAAATGGCAGGGTTTCCATTCATTTCACTAACAATTGTCGGGATCAATAAGAACAAAAATCCTAAAGTCATGACACTGTAAATTGTCCATGATAATTTTTTTCGTTTTAAGACAAATCCAAGTGTAAAAATCATCGCAATCGGAATCAAAACTATCGAAACGTTCTCAACAATATTCGTTAAGTAATTAGGGTTTTCCATTGGGTTGGCAGAGTTCGGACCGTAAAATCCACCGCCGTTAGTTCCTAGTTGTTTGATGGCTACGAAAGCAGCTACAGGTCCACGGCTTACGTTTTGTTCGTTACCTTCAAGAGTTGTGATTTTATCTTTTCCTTCAAAAGTCATTGGAGTTCCGTTAAAAACTAAAATCGCAGCAACTATAATAGATAAAGGCAATAAAACTCTGGTACACGAACGAACAAAAAAGCTGTAGAAATTCCCTAACTGAGTGGTTGTTTTTTCTTTCATGGCAACAAAAACCATAGCACAAATTGCCATCCCGCAGCCGGCACTGATAAACTGCCAAAGCATTAGCGATAATTGTCCCAAGTATGAAAGTCCGGTTTCTCCTGAATAATGCTGCAAGTTGGTATTGGTGATAAAACTTACGGTGGTATTAAATGCTAAATCGCCTGTCATTGATGGATTTCCATCCGGATTTAGAGGTAGCCAGGCCATATTGGTCAAAACCAGCATCGAAATAATAAACCAAATAAAATTAATAGACAATAGCGCTATTAAATGCTGTTTCCAGGTCATTTCGATGCTTGGATTGATACCTACGGCTTTATAAAATAATTTATCAATTGGGTCGAAAATTTTATCGAGCCAGGTACTTTCATAATTGAAAACCCTGCCGATGTAACGACCTAACGGAATAGCTAAAAGCATAACTAATCCGTACATAACAATAATTCCTAATATTTCTGTGTTCATGATTTGATTTTAGATTTTAGAATGTGGATTTTAGATTTTTTTGCCACTAATTCCGCGAATTATTCACGAATTTTTTTTAAAATAAATTAGAGAGAATTTGTGCAATTGGTGGCTAAATTTTTATACGAATCAAAATCAACAGTCTTAAATTTTCTGGTTAAAATTTTTCAGGTTTGATTAAAACATAACCGATGTAAATAAAAACGGCGATAGCGATGATAAATAATAGTGTCATAATTTAGATTTTTTCGAAAATAGAAATTATTTTAAAGAAACCGACAAACAGCAAAAGCCCGGCTGCGATTAAGATTAGGGTCATCATACTCCGGAAGTATTAACTTGTTTGATATATTTCGCTTTAAGCGATTGAGGAAAAAGATGTGAAATATTGCAGTGGCACATTTCCATAAAAGAAGAAACCGAGAAAATATACACATTAGAAATAGCATTTTTAGTTTCAATGCTTCCGGGAATAAACAAACGTTCAGCAAGAGCCAGACATTTTTTTGCACGGACGATATTACCTGAAATGATTGATTTTTTGGTAATCTCGGCAAAGCGTTCGGCTTGTTTGTAGATTGAGGTGACTTGATTTTTCATTAGAAAGAATTTTTATGTTCTTCTCTCTTATGCCAAAAGATGTTCCGAAAAAGGAAGATTGAAGCTAAAGTGCCGTCAATAAAAGAAATGTAGTTTTTTGCCAAAAATAAGGCAAAAAAAAGCCTATCAAAATGATAAGCTTTTATTGAAATGATAGGATGATTCAATTAAAAATTAAAAATTTGAAATTGCTATTGAAATTTGTCATTGATATTGAATACTGTACTCGTCTAACTTTCTGTATAAAGTCGCAATTCCGATTTCGAGTAAACGGGCAGTTTCGGCCTTATTGCCTTTGGTATAATTTAAAACCTTCTGAATATGCAGTTTTTCGACACTCTGCATCGAAAAAGCCGACATAGTTTTGGATGCTTTTTCAGGCTGATACTGCATTTCGTATGGCAAAACGTCAAAAGTTAAAATAACATCATTACTTAAAATAACCGAGCGTTCAATGATATTTTTGAGTTCCCTGATGTTTCCCGGCCAGGAATAGTTTTCTAATTTCTGAAGAAAATCATCTGAAATTTCTAAAGTTTTTTTATTGGTTTTTTCAGAGAATTGCTTCACAAAATAAAATGTCAAAGGTGCAATATCTTTAATTCTTTCTCTTAACGGAGGGAGTCTTATTTCGAAAATATTCAATCGAAAGTATAAGTCGGAACGAAAACGATGTTCTTCGCTTTCCGTTTTTAAATCTCTGTTTGTTGCTGCAATTAATCTGAAATTTGATTTTTTTGAAGTCGTATCACCAACCGGAATATATTCGCTGGTTTCTAAAACCCGTAATAATTTGGCTTGCAATTCGATTGCCATTTCTCCAATTTCATCCAGAAATAAAGTACCGCCATTCGCTTCTTCAATAAATCCTTTTTTGTCTTTTAGAGCGCCGGTAAAAGCACCTTGCTTGTGGCCGAAAAGCTCACTTTCGAGAATTTCCTTACTGAAAGTACTGCAGTTTAAAGCCACAAAAGACTTTCCGGCACGATTGCTGTTTTCGTGAATTGCCTGAGCAAAAACTTCTTTTCCGGTTCCGGTTTCACCAGTAAGTAAAACCGTTGAATCTGTTTTTGCAACTTTTTTGGCAAGATCAATAACTTGTTCGATTCCTTTTGATTTTCCTATAATAGTGTCAAAAGAATATTTATCGCCAATACGTTTTTCTAATTGCTGAACTTTTTTCTGTAAATGCACTTTTTCGACCGCTTTGTATAGAAGCGGAATAATTTTGTCATTATCGTCACCTTTTACAATATAATCAAAAGCCCCATTTTTCATTGCCTGAATGCCGTCTGCGATATTTCCGAAAGCGGTAAGCAAAATAACTTCGGTAAGCGGAAAACTTCCTTTGATGTTTTGTAAAAAGTCGACGCCATTTCCGTCAGGCAATTTTACATCACATAAAACAACATCAATATTGGTTTGTTCGAGTTTCTTAAAACCAGATTTTAAATCTTTGGCTTCGATAATTTCAAATCCCTCCGATTTTACAATACGTGCCACCAGACTTCGTAGTTTTTCTTCGTCGTCTATGATTAGAATTTTTCCCAAAATATTTTCTATTTATTAAAAAACACAAATTTAAGATTATTAATGCATTGGATGAGAAAAATAATCATTTGGTCTGTTAACTAAAATATCTTTAAAGTAGAAAATAATTCAAGTGGATATTCTAACTAAGGAAAGGTATAGTCAAGTATTAAATTTAGTCATCCCTTAAATTTTCGCAAAGCTGCATACCGTTAATTTTTATTATAAAATTGGCCCGGACAATAAGTCCGGGCCAAAAATGTAATCGGGTTTTTATTTGTAAAAAAGAATTGTATTTAACTCATCAGAAGCCAATTAAAATGAATATCCAAGTGTTAGCATCCAGTTTCTTGGTGCTCCGGGAAATAGTCGTATGTAATCATAACCTCCGACCCAGTAGGTTTTATTGGCAAGATTGTTAGCATTTAACTGAAGTTTGAATTTGTTAATAGTGTAATACAAAGCCGCATTTGTAACAACATAACCGGGTAAAGTTTGTGTGTTGGTCTGACTCATAGTTCTTGTGGTAACATAATTAGCTCCAAAGGCAACTCCAAAATCTTTCAAAACTCCGTTTGTAAAATTATATCTGGTCCAAAGATTACCTTGGTTAGAAGGCGTATTTGGTTTTTGTCTGCCTACTTCTTCGGCTATAGGACTATCAGTAATATGAGATTCATTATAAGAATATGCAGCCGAGATACTCCATTGAGGTAAAATATTACCCGTAATATCTATTTCGATACCTTTAGAATCTTCTTTACCCACAGCTCTCATTAAATCCGGGTTAGTAGCATCATTGGCCGTATATAATGTGTTTTTTTGTTCAATTTTATAAAGTGCCAGAGTAACAAATAAGTTGTCATTAAACCAGGATGATTTTCCACCAACTTCGATCATGTTATTTTCTAAAGGATCAAAAGGACCTCCGGCATTTGGATTTGCAATAACTGATGCTGTTTGTGGATTATATCCTTTTACGTAGGTACTATAAAGATTGATATTAGGATTTAAGGTATAGGTAAGCCCTATACGAGGAAGAAAAGAATGTTGTTTTACTTTTTCTTCGTTTGGTTTTTCATAATTCGTTCTGTCGATATATTCATCATAACGAAAGCCAATTAATGCCTGCAAAGGCCCCCATTTGATATGGTCCTGCAAATAAACACCGTAAGTTGAGTAATAAGACTGGTCAAATGGCACAGTAGTGTAAAAATATTTACTGATATCCTTTAATTGCTGCGATGAAGATGGGTTAGCTAAATCAAAATGCGCCACATTGGGAACCGGATTTCCTTTTGAATCCAGCAAATAGGCACTTTTATTATTTGGATTGTACGTAGCAATCGCTCCGGTATTACTGGCATTTCTGTATCCTCTTGCCTGTAGCTGAGAACCTCCGGCAGGAACTTGTTCCTGTGCGTAATCATAACCTAAAATTAAATTATGTGTAAGCGCTCCTGTTTCTGCTTTGTAATTCATAAAACTGGCTATGTTATCGATATAGCGTTTTCTTTTTCGCATAAAAACCTGCATCTCAATCTGAGTTGGAATAGTGGCTCCATTACCATCCACTGCATATTTATTTGCGCCGCGATGTTCTAATAAATCCTCATTGTAACCTGTTCTGATATACGAACTGGAAAAACTCAGTTTATCTGTAAATTGATGATTTAAAGATGTTGTTAAAATGTATGTTTCTTCATTTAAATAATCATTTGTTGAATTAAGTGACTGGCTTGTCTTTGTGGAATATAAATCATTTTCATAAGTAGACTGGCCACGATCCAAAACACTTTTTGAGCTGGTATAAATCAAATCCAGATTAACACGTGTTTTGTCATTTGGTAAAAAAGACAGGGAAGGAGCAATCACTATGTTTTTATCAAATTGTAAATCTCTAAAAGAATTAGCATTTTCATAACCAAGATTAAGACGATATAAAAGTGTTTTTTCTTTGTTTAATGGACCGGTAAAGTCCGCTAATGCTCTAAGTGTATTAAAACTGCCGGTAGAAAAACTAAGGCTGTTTGCTGCTTTATCAAGTGGTTTTTTAGTTACCCTGTTGACAACCCCTCCCGGAGAAGCATTACCAAACAGAGCAGAGGAGGGACCTTTTAAAACCTCGACTCTTTCTAAATAATTAGCCAGAGGCTGTTTCCAGAAACCCGTTGAAGTTCGCAGTCCGTTAAGTAATTGTGTATTGCTTTGACCATTTATTCGGAAACCCCTGATGGAAATATCGTCATAAAAGGTAAACTGACTCACACCGCTAAAGTTTTTTACAACTTCTCCAACACGAATGGCGCCTTGGTCCGCTATTAATTCTTTAGTTGCATAAGAAACGGCTTGGGGTAAATCTTTTAATGCAATTTCTGTTTTTGCCCCGATAAAAGATTTAGTGTTTTTATATGACTTTTCTTTTCTACCGGTAATTTCTACAGTTTGCAGCTCATTAATGTTTTCCTCCATTGTGATGGAAAGATTTATTTTTGAATCTTCCTGCAATTCTATTTCTCTTGTTTGGGAAGCATGTCCCAAAGAAGTGAATAAAATAGTGTATTTGCCGGGTTTTATATTGTAAAATTCAAAATTTCCCTGATTGTCTGTAGTCGTTTTTTCGCCGGTGTTTTTTATCGTTACTGAGGCACTAAAGCTTTCGATGTTATTTAAGGATGTTATTTTTCCTTTGATTTCGGTATTTTGGGCTTGAATAAAATTAACAAGGGATAAGAGTACTAAGGTGTAAAAGGATTTCATTATTGAGAATTATAAATTTTTGCAAATATATATTTATTTAGAATAAATAAAAATAAAAACTCAAATAAAACCTACTATAAATTCAATATTGATCTAATCAGAACTCTTATTTCTAAAGCCTTTTTACGCGGATAAATATTCTTTTATTTATAATAATCTGATAATAATATAATTAAAAATAAAAAAAGTATAAGTTTTGCTTTTATATCAGTTTTAGATTTGTAAAATAACTTTAAAAGAAAGTTTTATGATATTCCAAATGGAAATAATTGTTGATGAAAATAATTTAAAAACTCATATTATGATAGAAAGAACCAATGAACATAGAAGAGGTCTTTATTCAGAAGAACAGCAAATCAATTCAGAAACTATGGAAAACAAAGATTCTGCAATTAATCAGCATCAGGAATATGGCTCGGCTACAAACAGCTATTCAGAAAGGGATAATTATTCCGGTCAGTCGGATAGAGAAAATGATTCAGACAATAACAATCGTAAAAATCAGGACTTAGAACCTGAACTTGACAAAGATCTGGATGACGAGTTAGATAAGGAATTAGATGAATTTTCAGATAAAGATTTTGATCAAAAGGACAGATCTGATTCCTGATTATAAGCTTAAATATCCACTTTCACAGTTTGGAAAAAAGGGACAGGCACATAATAATTTTTTTATTGTGTATTTGCTAATTCAGATTTATTACAGTAGCAACAATAGGACCGTAACAGAAATGTTGCTTTTTTTATCGACGTTGTCTTGTTCAGACTTCACAATGTTTGCCTATTGTACCTTAATAGCGGTAAAAACCCTGCTGCCTAAAGTTAATGTGCCCGTATCTGTTTGCCATTTGATGGTAATGGATTCACCCTCCAAAATACTGGCTATTGCCGATAGCGACAAATTGGTATAGCCCGAATTACAGCTTATCTGTTTGGTGGAACTTGGAATCAAAACCCCATTCTGATAGATGCTGAATGTGGCCACAAAGCTCGAATCGGCTCCGCTATTGATAATAGTGTCCACTGATGGCGGAACCAGAATTCCGTTGATTGTAGCGGCTGAAAGACTTGTCGTAGCTCCCGCACCTGAACAGATGTTTCCATTATAAACAGAATCCCCTGTATTATTGATGGCTCCGGAACCGGTAAAAATCACAAAAGTTTCCAGCGACCCCATTTGTATTGCCGAGGATGTGTTTGCAGGAACAGTACAAATACCCGGTCCAAAAGATACCGCGCCAGCATTTGTCAGCATCCGGCCAGTTACGCTGCAGGTTGCCCCAACAGCCACTGCGGCTCCGTAAGATATGAGATTTCCATAGACTATAGAATCGGCTCCTACTCCAACAGCATCTTCACCTACCCAAAATATATTTTCGGCAGCCGCGCCATTTGTCAATATCACAGTGGTATTGGCTGCAAAATTTATTGCACCCGTTGCGTGAAAAATGAATACAGCACTGGGATCACCCTGACCGTCGAGTGTTAAATTCCCTGCAACAGAGATTGCACTTGCGTTGGCATATTTTCCGGGAGTAATTGTTTCCTCGTTTCCATAGGCTGCAAGATGCGTGTTATTTGTCGTGGTGTAAGACTGAAGTTGGTTGTAAAGTGTGAAAAAATCAGCCAGTAATGTTGAAGAATTAACAACAACCGCAGGCACGGCAGCGGTATTTGAGATCTGACTCTCAAAAGATACCGAATAGGTACCTTCAGATGGAGATAATGACATCCCGGGTACCTCTTCATCAGTAACAGCTGTGGTAGATATGGTTTGTGTGGAATTGACTGATTGATAACTTGGCGAAAAGCCCTTCCAGACCACATCAAAATAATTCAGGGATTTTGTAGTAGTATTGTACAGAATTAATCCATTTGGCGGATTAACAATTGCATCCCGGTCAATCGTAGTAACCCTTGGCAGGAGTATTCCTTTGTTGTCAGAATAAATGTCTAAGACAGTCGAAGCATCCGGATTCGTGGTTCCTATTCCAACTTGGGCACTCGATGTATACGAGACCAGAACCAGAAAAAAAATTGCAGTTAATTTTTTCATTGGGTTTTCCCCTTGCCAATTTATAGCATTAGGGTCTAAGAAGGTAAGTCTATTTTAGCGAAAAACGGCTTTTTTTAAGAATGAATCAAAAACAATTCAGCGTAAAAAAATCCATAATTGTCAAAAAACAGACTTTAATTTACCAGTAAACAGCTACAAATAATGCCATTTTTTTTTTGAATTATAAATAGTGTTTCATTTAATAAATTACAATTTATGTAGGAAAAAAGACAATAATATCCTTGCGTTTTTCTTGTTTTTTGAAAAAATACGTTAAAAATTATTTTTTGTGATAACAAATGAATACTGATTTTAATTTTTTAAAATCAGTATTCATTTGAGTAATAGAGTCATCTGTTTATAAAAATTAGCTTTCAGGAAAGATTCTTTAAATTTAAGTAGGGTAGAAGTAAAGTAAATTGTTTTTACTGAGTGTGGAATATATACTTTCATTATATAAGCCTTTTTGGTTTATATTAAAATAAAAAAAATAATTGTTGGCTACTTTCTTAATCGGTCAATTCAGATCATGAAAGCAAAAAACGAAGGTAAACCTTTGGCATTTTTTGTGGAAACTCTTAATTCCCATTATGATTTTTACACCCCAACTGTTATTCTGGACCAATAGCAGGATTGTAATACAACATCATTAGAACATTACAAACCAACAGAACCAAAAAATAATAATAGTAAAGAAAACTACTTTCAGGCAATTGAATACCAATTGAAAACTATCGAAAATTTGATAATTAACGAATTGCAGGACACTATTTTCGTCATCTTCGGAGATCATCAGCCTCCTATGATAACAACCGATCAAAACTCGTTCAAAACTCCCGTACATATCATTTCAAAAAATAAAGACTTCATCGAATTATGGCATCAAAAAGAGTTTTCGAATAATTTTATCATTGATATTGAAAAAACACCATCCATTGATCACCACGAAATGAAAAACCTATTTCTTGAATGTTTTTTGCAACAATATTCGGTTTAAAATACGATTTAAAAAAGTATGACAATACACTAAATTAGTGTTCTTAAAAAACTAAAGGTTTCTTAAATTGATTTGAACACGTTTTAAGTTATTGTAAATTAGTAATATAAACGTAAAATTTATGAATTATGAAAAAGATAATCATTATTGTCGTTTTATTACTTGGTTTTGTAATATCGGCGAATGCTCAAAAGAAAATAGAATTTACAGAATTGCCAAAAGCATCACAAGACTTTATAAAAAAGCATTTTAGTTACACAACTGTAGATATTGTCAAAAAAGATGCTGAGCATGGTGAAAAAGGGTATGAAGTTAAACTTAAAGATGGTATAGAAGTAGAATTTTGGAAAGACGGATCTTATCGGGAGGTTGACGGCGATCATAAACCGATTCCAACTGAATTCATTCCTAAATCAATTAAAGATTATGTGGCAAAAAATTATCCGAATGAAAAAATTACACATATTGATTACGGACACAAAGATCTCGATATTGATTTAACAAACAAAATTGATTTGGAATTTACAAAAGAAGGTAAATTTTTAAAAAGTGAAAAAGATTAAAAAGCAAAAACTCCATTAGAAATAATGGAGTTTTTACATTCAAATTTATGTCAAACAAATTTATGTCTAAAATTTTATTGACTAATGATTTCTTAAGGCTTTTTGCTATAGGTTTCAATCTCAAAAACTAAAGTTGCATTTGGCGGAATTACTCCTCCTGCACCTTTTTCTCCGTATGCTAAATTTGCAGGAAGAAAAAATACTGCTTTTTCTCCGTCAGACATCATACCTAAAGCTTCTAAGAAACCGGGAATCATTCCGTCTTTTTTACCTGCAACAAATGGGAAAGGCTGATATCCTTTTTGAGCATCTCTGTTGGCATCGTATTTACCATATGCTTTAGCAACTTCAGCAATACTGCTGTCAAAAAGAGTTCCATCTTCAAAGTAACCTGCATAATGAAAATAGAAAGTAGTTCCTTCTGCCGGTTTTACATCTAATCCTTTTTGTGTTATTTTATATTTTAAACCTGACTCAGTTTTTGTAGCAGTAGCTTTTGCTTCTGCAAAATAAGCAGCTTTTGCTGTAATTACTTTTTGGCTTTCTGCTTTTTTTGATACCTCCTTTTTGGCATCTTCGTTTATGATTTTTACAGCATCAAACTTTTTGGCAGCCGAACCTTTGCGTGTAATGGTAATTTTTGTCATGATATCATCCTGAACAATTTTGTTTACATTGTCCATCCCGGAAATTACATGACCAAAAATAGTATGTTTTCCGTTTAACCATGGTGTTTCTTTATGTGTGATAAAAAACTGGCTTCCATTAGTAGCAGGGCCTGAATTGGCCATTGCTAAAACGCCGCCTTTTTCAAATTTTAAATCTTCTGTAAATTCATCTTTGAATGAAAACCCGGGACCTCCTGAACCGTTTCCTTCCGGATCACCACCCTGAATCATAAAGTCATTGATAACTCTGTGAAACTTTAATCCGTCATAAAATGGTTTACCTTTTAGTTTCTCCACTTTTACATTAGGATTTTTACCTTCTGCCAATGAAATAAAGTTAGCTACGGTAACTGGGGCTTTTACATATTCTAAAGACAGAACAATATCACCTTTAGTGGTAGAAATTGTTGCAAAAATACCTTCACCAGGATTTGATTTTGGAGTTGTTTTTGTTGTTTTATTTGATTTTTTTACAGCGGGTTTCTTGGTTGTTTGCGCCTGGATGCTAAACATTGTTGCCAGGCAAAATAAAAATAAAAATTTAAACTTCATTGTAGTTCGATTTATGTCTTTGATACTTGTTTAAAATGGTGTTATTACGGTTTTTCCAATAATTGAATTTCGAAAATAATATTGGCATTTGGAGGAATAACATTTCCTGCACCGGCTTGCCCGTATGCTAAATGAGATGGAATAAAAATAACTGCTTTATCTCCAAAAGAAAGTTGTTCAATCCCTTCAATAAATCCCGGAATCATACCCTCTTTACGACCTGCCTGAAACGGAATAGGTTTGTATTCTTTTGCTTCGGCCCTTGCAGGATCAAATTTTCCAAAAGTTTGTGCAACCTCACCGATACTTGTGTCAAATAAAGTTCCGTCTTCTAAAAATCCTGCATAGTGAATGTATAATTGAGTTCCCGTTGCAGGTTTTTTACCAGTTCCTTTTTCGGTAATTACATATTCTAAACCTGAAGCAGTTTTGGTTGCTTTTGCTTTTAAAGAAGCATGATAAGCCACTTTTTCTTTTTGAACCCCTGCATATTTACTTTTTTCTTTCGCCATTCCTGAAAAATAATCATGAAATACTTT
The DNA here is from genome assembly GCF_059491325.1 of Flavobacterium sp. Flavsp81. NCBI lineage: Bacteria > Pseudomonadati > Bacteroidota > Flavobacteriia > Flavobacteriales > Flavobacteriaceae > Flavobacterium > Flavobacterium sp. Flavsp81. The sequence continues at coordinate 97,989 of NZ_CP168505.1, forward strand.
CACAGCATCAAACTTTTTAGCTGCTTCACCATTTCTGATAATTTTTACTGAAATTAACTCATCATCTTGTTTGATCTGATTTACAACTTCCATCCCTTTCCCTTTTTCTACCACATGACCAAAAATAGTATGTTTTCCGTTTAACCACGGAGTTTCAACGTGGGTAATAAAAAATTGGCTGCTATTAGTCCCGGGACCACTATTAGCCATTGCTAAAATACCGCCTTTGTCAAATTTTAAATCGGTAATTTCATCGTTAAATGCATACCCTGCATCACCGGCACCTGTTGCTGAAGGATCTCCTGTCTGAATCATGAAATCTTCAATAACTCTGTGAAATTTCAATCCATCAAAAAAAGGTTTGCCTTTAAGATTTTCATCCGTTACAAATTCATTTTTACCTTCGGCTAAGGTTACAAAATTGGCAACAGTAACGGGAGCTTTTTTATAATCTAACTCAACGATGATATCTCCTTTATCAGTTTCAATTTCGGCATATAAACCATCAGGTAAATTATTGTGCTCGTCTTTACAGGAATAAAATGAGGAGATGGCTAATAGTAATAATAAAATACTTTTTTTCATTTTTTTCATTTTTTAATGTTGTTTTTATGGTGTTAAAGTGTCTTTTTTAGTTTCAATTGCCGCTTTCGGTACAGTAGGTTTTAAAGTTTGTGCAGCTGTTTCGGTTGTTTTTGGAGCCTCTTCAGGTACAAAATTTCGAAGTGTAACAGTACAGATTAAGGATTCATTAGGTCCGATTTTTTTATTATCTCCGTGATATCCGTAAGCGATATGCGAAGGAAATAAGAAGGTTACAATTTCGTTTTTATGCATTAATTTGATTCCGTCACGCAATCCCATCATGATATCTTGTTTGTCAACATAATAGGTTTGTGGGCCAATTTCAGCTTCCGAATAGATAATTCTGCCATTAATATCCTTAATTTCTAAGTTATAATAAGCGATGTCTCCCTTTTTTGGTGTTGAAAGATCGGTTGTATTTTTTTCTTCATAATAAAGCCAGTATCCTTTTCTTGTTGCAAAATATTTTATTCTCGGATTGCTTTTGATTATTTTTTTAATAACGTCTTCTTCGCTGGCTACTAATTTTTTGTTTCTGTCAGCTGATTTTTTCATAAAAGTGCCCGATGCTCTTGAAACAGGTCTTCTGGCTTCTTCATGATGCTTACAGCTTACTATTAAAACAGCAAAAAGTAACGTGTAAGTGCTTATTTTTAAATACTTCATCGTTTAGTTTATATTTTTAGTTTAGTTACTAAATCTTCAAATTTTTTCAGAGTTTCTTCCATCGAGGTTTCAGATCTCCCACCTGCGGCATTGCTGTGACCTCCACCGTTAAAATGATCTCTGGCAAATTGATTCACGTCAAATCCGCCTTGTGAGCGGAATGATATTTTAATGATTTTCTCGTCTTTATTTTCAATAAAAATAGCAGTAAAAACAATACCTTTTATGCTTAATCCATAATTTACTATTCCTTCAGTGTCACCTTTTACATAGTTAAAAGAATCCAATTCGTCTTGAGTAAGCGAAGTATAGGTTGTTTTATGCTCATCAAAAACTTTCATGTTTTGCAATGCCCGACCTAATAATTGCAAACGGCTGTAGGAACTATTATCAAACAATAAAACCGGAATTTCTGTGTTTTCCGCACCTAAATCAATGAGTTCTGCAACAATACGATGTGTATTTCCTGTTGTTTTTGGAAAACGGAATGAACCTGAATCTGTCAATATTCCGGTATAAAGGCAGGTTGCAATTGTTTTATCTAAATCTCCTTTTTTATCTAAAAATAAAATAAAGTTATAAACCATTTCGCAAGTCGATCCAAAGGAAGTATCTGAGTAAGTATAGGCTGCATAATCATCAGGTTTTTGATGATGATCAATCATAATAAATGGCGCTTTTAGTTTTGCTAAAGTATGTTCCATTTCACCTGTACGATGAAAAGCATTAAAATCAAGTGTGAATATTATTTCAGCTTCCTCTAATATTTTAGTGCAGTTTTCAGTATCTTTTTCAAATATTTTTACAGATTCAGAACCTGGCATCCAGGCTAAAAAATCAGGAAAATCATTAGGAGCAATTACTGTTGGCTGATGATTGTTTTTTAATAAAAAATGGTATAAACCCAGCGTAGAACCCATAGCATCACCATCAGGACCTCTATGTGGAATTATAGCGATTTTCTTTGGGGTTGCGAGTAATAATTGTATTGCTTGAATATCTTGTATTTTCATAGTGTGCGAATTTACATTTTTTTAATGTAAAGTTGAAATCATTTTAGAGATTAACACACTTTTATAAGTTAGAAGTTATTAGTTAAGAGTTATAAGTTTTGAATTTGTTATTAATGATTTCAATTGCGAAATAATAACGCCGATGAAACTGAATCGTTAAAGCGAAAACGCTGATTTAATCGGATTTTTTAAAATATTAATAATGTTGGATAAATTTTGTAGTTCCGTAGAAACAACTGTTTTGTAACAATGGATTTTAATCGTTGGAAATGATAATTGTGAATTTTGGAATTTAAAATCAAAGGTTCTCCAATTCTTTTTTTTGTAATTTCTGATACAATTTATATTTCGCGCCCTTTACAATCTGCGATTTATAAATGCCTACAGAGCCTGAAGAAAAATAAGCGATACTACAAGCAATTGCGATAAAAAGTCCGGGTGCTATTCCAAATAATTCCATTCCCATAATAGTGCAGGCGAGAGGAGTGTGTGTTGCGCCGGAAAATACGGCAACAAAACCCATTCCTGCCAAAAGTGCAATTGGCATTGGAACTATTACTGATAAAGCACTTCCTAAAGTTGCCCCGACAAAAAATAGAGGAGTTACTTCACCACCTTTAAAACCAGCACCTAAAGTGAATCCTGTAAATAAAATTTTAAGCAAAAAATCATACCATGGATTAGCGTTTGAAAAAGAATCAACAATTACCGGAACACCTAATCCGGCAAATTTTGTAAGCCCGAAACCTGCAATGGCAATTGCTAAAATAACGCCTCCAATAAAAGGACGTAGTGGCGTGTACTTAATGTTTTTTGAAAAAAGAGAACTCCAAAGGTGTGCACTTCTCGAAAATAATAAAGCAGCAAAACCAAATAAAATACTGATTATTATGGTATAAAATAAGTTTATCAGATTAATTTCAGGAACGTTAGGAATGCTGTAATGCGTATGCTTAACCTGCCAGAATTCAACTGTAAAATAAGCAGCATAAGCGGTTAGAAAAGATAAAACAATACTTTTGAAGTTGATTTTACTAAAATACAAAACCTCCAAAGCAAAAACAGCTCCGGCCAAAGGCGTTCCGAAAACGGATGCAAAACCGGCACTGATTCCGAGGATAATTAAAATTTTACGTTCAGAATCATCTAGTTTGAAAAACTTTGTAAACTGATCGGCAATTGCGCCTCCCATTTGTACTGCAGTTCCTTCACGTCCGGCAGATCCTCCAAATAAATGTGTGAGTAAGGTTCCTGAAAGAACTAAAGGAACCATTTTAAACGGAATTACTTTCTTCGGATTTTCGTATTCTTCAAGCAATAAGTTATTGCCTTTTACAACAGATTCTCCCCAGTAATAATAACTCAAACCAACAAGAAATCCCCCAATAGGCAAAAGCCAGATAATACAGTCATGGTGAATCCTAAATTGTGTAACCCATTCTAAAGAAATTAAAAAAAATGCTGATGCAGATCCGGATAAAGTCCCTGTCAAAATGCAAATGAGAATCCATTTGAATATTGTCAGCAGTATTTCTTTAAATTTTTGAAAATTCATTTAGAAAAGTTTGCCACGAATTTCACTAATAAAAACGGATTTTAAAAGGCCTGGCTATAAAATTTTTAATTCGAAGCAATTCTCTTAATTTTTAACCTGTCGAAAATAATAAGTTAGAGATAATTTGTGAAATTCGTGGCAAAAAAACTATTCCTGTACTACGGCAGTGAATTCAATTTCAACTAAATATTCAGGAGCAACTAATTTGCTTATTTCATAAAAACCGGTTGTTGGTTTTACATCTTTAAAAAATGCTGCATGTGCTCTGGCAACTTCTTCAAAAGTAGTAATGTCAGTAGTAAAAATGCGTGTTCTGATTACATCTTTCATTCCAACATTTAAATCTTCCAGTACCTTTTCAATACGCTCTAAGATGTTATAAGTTTGCGCATAAGCATCATCGGCTTTTACTTTTTCGCCATCAACAATAGCCACAGTACCTGAAACCTCAATGATATTGCCAATTCGTACAGCACGGCAATATCCCATTTTGTCTTCCCATGGAGATCCTGTTAAGATGTTTTCTCTTTTCATTCTTTATATTTTGTGAATTTATTTTTTATAGATCTAAAAAAAATTCGGGTTAATTAATTTGTTGCAATTTATAAAATATACAAATCATAAAGAGGTAAAATCGTTTGAAATCATGTTGTAAATCATTCTTTTTTGTGATATTTTCAGTTGCTTTATTTTCCTTCATAAAACCGTAATTTGTTTTGAGAAGCAATAAGATGCTGTTGTAAGACTTCAATCCTGTTTAATAAATGAGCAATAGCATCAATTCCTTCCAGATTGATTTTAAGATCATAATGCAGGCGGATCATTTTTTCTACGGCAGGTAATTGTTCCGGTTCTAAATATTCATCTTCTTCCTGATTAATAATTTTTATGAGACCATAATTATGCAGCTCAGTTATAAAGGTGTTCTCAATTTCGTGATACAAACAAAATTGTCTTATCTGGATTAAATTTTTATTACTCATGATTTCTGATTTTAGCTAATTCTTTAAATAATTCTTTTTCTTTTACTGATAATTTTGTCGGAATTTTTAAAGTATAAGTAATGTATAAATCCCCAAATTGATTCTCTTTTTTGTATACCGGGAAACCTTTTCCTTTCAATTTTATCTTAGTTCCCGTTTGTGTTTCGGGTGGTACTTTGATTTTTACTTTTCCATCAAATGTGTTTACATAAATTTCTCCGCCTAAAACTGCGGTATACAAATCAAGATCAACATCAGTGTACAAATTATTGCCCTCCCTCTTAAAATCCGGATTATTTGCAATTAAAAAAGTAAGGTATAAATCACCATTTGGACCGCCGTTTACACCAGGACCGCCATGTCCCGGAATTTTTATTACCTGTCCATTTTCTACACCGGCAGGAATTGTAATTCGGATATTTTTGCCGTTTACGGTTAGATTTTGTTTGTGCGTAGTATAAGCTGATGCCAAATCCAGTTCAAGTTCGGCATTAAAATCCTGTCCCCTGTATTTCGTTTGGCTTCTGCGGTTTCTTGCCGAACCGTACATTGAATTGAAAAAATCCGAAAAATCGCTTTCTGAAAAATCTCCACTGGAAAAATCTGAAAAGCCCTGACCGCTTTGTTGTCTCGTGCGTTGCTGTTGATTTGGGTTATAGCCCGCTTTCTCAAATTCATCAGCATGCATCCAGTCTTTACCGTACTTATCGTATTTTTTACGGTTTTCCGGATTCCCCAAAACTTCATTCGCTTCGTTTATTTCCTTGAATTTTCTCTCTGCTTCCTTATCATTCGGATTTAAATCCGGATGATATTTCCTGGCCAGTTTTCGATATGCTTTTTTTATCTCTGCTTCAGTAGCAGATTTATTTATTTCCAATGTTTTATAGTAGTCGATATAATCCATTTTTTTGAAATTTTGTAAAATTGAATTTAGATATTGAAGTTAGGAATAAGTTGCTAATTATCAAAACGATGTGATTTATTTTAAGATAATATTTTAAACGAAAGTTTTAAAGATTCTTTAGCTGAAGTAAACAGTTTTAATTTAGGCTTCATTCTTTTGGCAAGTTTTTTGATTCCAAAAAATAGTCTAATATATTGTTATAAAACTCTTAAAGTCGTAGAGCCTAATTAAATTATGCTATTTTTGCGATGTTATGCTCTTTATAAAATTTAAAAGCCGATTCGATAAAACTTTTTCAATGAAGCACATTTTATTTTTCATATTATTTTTTACTGTTTTGACAGTTTCTGCCCAAACCGAATTTAATTCCGGTTTTAAGTCTATTCCTGCTCCAAAGTTTAGTACAAAACCTAAAAAATTACCGATTCCGGAAGTTAAAGATCCTCAAGCGGATAAGACAGATATGCCAGGTATTAAAACTCCGAATGTTTTTGATAATACCAGTATAACTCCAAAATCTAAATTTCAGATTGGAGAAGAAAAAAGCAAATTTTCTATGGCTCCTAAAAATGATTTTGCCAATCCGGGAGATCGTTATGTGGCAAAAATGGAAAAAGATCTGGATAAAGCTTTGAAAGATGCCGGATTAAAAGAAGATGAACAACCGTTGGTTATGACAGATGTAAACTACGGAGATATTAGAACAAATTCTGCTTATTTTATCATCAAATGTCGTGATTATGGGGTTATTGATGGAGATTTAATTAAAGCTGTTTTAAATCAAGATGTTATTAAAGAAAGAATGTTGTTGCAGTATGAATATCAGGAATTTAAAATATCTCTTCAAGAAGGTATTAATACATTTGAAATGATAGCGCTTAATAAGGGTCAGTATGGAGGAAATACTGGGCAATTTGAAATATACGATGCTGAAGGTAAGCATATTTTAACGGATTATTGGCAAAATTTTAATACAGGTGTACAAGCAAAATTTATAATTATTAAAGAAAATAATTTGCTTAACAAAAAAAAGCCAAAATAGTTTAAATTAAACTTTAAAAATTTACATTTCACTTTAAAATTCAGATATTTAGTGACTTAGTGTTTTTAAAATCTTTAAAGAAAAAAAAATCAAAAATCAATTTTTCAAATTCGAATATAAAAAGTATTTTTGCGCATGCAACACAACGTACTTATTTTAGATTTCGGATCGCAATATACACAGCTTATTGCGCGTAGAGTTCGCGAATTAAATATATTCTGCGAAATTTTCCCTTACAATCACTTTCCTAGTGATTTATCACCTTATAAAGCCGTAATTTTGGGAGGAAGCCCATTTTCTGTTCGTGCAGAAGACGCTCCACATCCTGATTTATCTCAAATTCGAGGCAAACTTCCAATGTTGGCAGTTTGTTACGGCGCACAATATTTAGCACATTTCAGTGGAGGAGAAGTAGCTGCTTCGAACACCAGAGAATACGGAAGAGCTAATTTATCTTATATTAAGGAGAACGAAGTTTTCTTTAACGGAGTTTCAGAAAACAGCCAGGTTTGGATGAGCCACAGTGATAGTATCAAAGCTTTGCCGACAAATGCGGTGAAATTAGCCAGTACTCACGATGTAGAATATGCGGCTTACAAAATTGAAGGTGAAACAACTTATGCCATTCAATATCACCCGGAAGTTTTCCATTCTACTGATGGATCAAAAATGCTGAAAAACTTTTTAGTAGACATTGCCGAAGTTCCTCAAAACTTTACACCAAACGCTTTCGTAGAAGAAATGGTGGGAGAATTAAAAGAGAAATTAGGTAATGATAAAGTAGTTTTAGGACTTTCCGGCGGAGTAGATTCTACTGTAGCAGCAGTTTTATTGCACCAGGCAATTGGTAAAAACTTATACTGCATTTTCGTAAATAACGGTTTGCTTCGTAAAAATGAATTCCAAAGTGTTTTAGATCAATACGAAGGAATGGGATTGAACGTGAAAGGAGTTGATGCTTCTCAGCGTTTTTATGATGCCTTGGCGGGAATTACAGATCCTGAATTAAAAAGAAAAGCAATTGGTAACGCCTTTATCGAGGTTTTTGATGATGAATCACATAAAATTGAAGATGTTACCTGGTTAGCCCAAGGGACGATTTATCCTGATGTAATCGAATCAGTTTCGGTAAAAGGACCATCGGCAACTATCAAATCACACCATAATGTTGGTGGATTGCCGGATTATATGAAATTAAAAATTGTAGAGCCGCTTAGAATGTTGTTTAAAGACGAAGTTCGAAGAGTGGGAGCTACTTTAGGAATTGATCCTGAATTATTAGGAAGACATCCTTTCCCGGGACCTGGATTGTCTATTCGTATTTTAGGGGATATTACTTTAGAAAAAGTACAAATCTTACAGGATGTAGATAAAGTTTTTATCGACGGATTAAAGTCCTGGGGATTATACGACAAAGTTTGGCAGGCCGGAGCAATCCTGCTTCCTGTAAACTCTGTTGGTGTAATGGGAGATGAGCGTACTTACGAGAAAGTGGTGGCACTTAGAGCTGTAGAATCTACCGATGGTATGACTGCTGACTGGGTTCATTTACCTTATGACTTCTTAATGAAAGTGTCAAATGATATTATCAATAAAGTAAAAGGCGTAAATCGTGTAGTTTACGATATAAGTTCAAAACCACCTGCAACAATTGAGTGGGAATAGTATTTTTTTTCAAATTAAGGCGTTACATTTGTAACGCCTTAATTTTTATACCTACTATTTATGAGAGAACTTTTAACGATTTCACTTGTGTTTGTTTTGTTTTTTAACAAAATTACTGCGCAAGATTCATTTATTGAGCACAAAATTCAAAAAGGAGAAACTACTTATTTTATTGCTCAAAAATATAAAGTTTCAGTAGATGAGATTTACAAATTCAACCCAGAATCTCAAAGCGGAATCAAAGACAATCAGATTATTAAGATTCCTGTTCATTCTGCAGGAAAGCAAAACCAGCAAATTACTCATATAGTTGGTGCAAAAGAAACACTGTATGGTTTGTCTAAGCAATATAATGTTTCAGTTGAAGCTCTTCAAAATGCAAATTCCGAAATTCTTGCCGGCGGACTTCAAATAGGTCAGGAATTAATTATACCGCAAAATTCTGCAAATTTTTCAAAAACTGAAATTACTGCTTCTTCAAAAGTGACTCATCAGGTAGTTGCCAAAGAATCTTTGTTTAGTATTGCCAGACAATATAATGTATCGGTTCAGGATTTAGAAAACCTAAATAAAGATTTACTTCAAAACGGATTGCAGATTGGTCAGACAATTGCAATTCCAAACAAAAGAAAAACGTTGGACGGAAGAGTTCGCGTGATTAATCAGGAAACAGTTTTTCATGTAGTTGAAGCTAAAGAAACTAAATTTTCGATTGCTAAAAAATACGGGATTTCAATTGATCAGTTAGAATCTCAAAACCCCGAAATTGTAAACGGATTAATTGTTGGAAATAAATTAGCCATCAATACCAAGGAAATTAAACCAACAAACGAAAGTGAAGAATTGATGCTGGCTTTGGCCGAAAAACAAGTAGTTGTTGAAAAAACAAAAGCTAAAACGGTTGAGTTAGAAGATTTAAAAGACCGGCTTGTAGTTCAGAAAGAAATGAATCAGAAAATCATAAAAATCAATGATTTGAAAGTTAATCTGAATGATTTGAACGGCTCCAAAGATAATTCAGTTGAAAAATTACGTTTGGTTTTAGAAACTAATAAAAATGTTCAGGATATTTTAATGGCTAAATTAGATTCGTTGGTTACTACAATGAATAATGATTTAATCGAATTGAAAAGAATGGATGTCTTGAATATAAATGAATCAAAACGCCTGGAGAAACAATCATATGAAAGTATCAGTAAAACAAGTGATTTGTCTTCTCAATTAAAGAAAGAATTAGCTGAAAACCGAAAAGTTTATGCAGGTTTAATGAATAAAGTGGAACGAATTGCCCTTGAGGAAAACCAGGAATATAAAAAGAAAATCCGTGAAAGCGAAAAAAACAATAATGTCACGTCTTTGCAGCAAAGGCTTTCATTAGAGGAAATCAAACGTTATAAAATAGACCAGGAACAGGGCGATGCACAAAATCAGCTTTTAATCGCGAAAATTGATTCACTGGATATTCAGAAAACAATCGAAATAAAACGACACATTAGCAAAGCTTCCTATTATAGTATGGAAGCCAGGAAATTTGATGATAAGGTGGCTTTGATGAAATTGAAGAAATATCAGGATGAAGTGATTAAAAATCAAAATAAAACAGATTCACCTGAAGTTTCAAAATCCATTTCATTGGAAGAAATGAAACAGGAATTGAAAGATAATCCGTTTAAAAATGAAAAGGATATAAAAATTGAAGTTTTTGATAACCTTAAAGAAGTCCCGAATGGCTATTATTTGGTTTTAGGTACATTTGCAGACGCAGTTCCAAGGGATGAATTAATTATGAAACTGATTGATTCGGGCGATTTTAATGCTAGTTTCTTCTTCAATATTAATAGTCTTTCTTACTATGTTTATTCGAATAAATATAATAATATGGAAGAAGTTTTATATCAATGCAAGAAAAAGGAAGAAGATGAGTTATATAGAAATATCATTATCGCTAAAGCAGAAATTGACCTCAGATAATAATTACCAAAGAATTAACTATTGGACTGATTTTTGTTTTAAACATAAATTAGTATCTTGTTCACATTAAAGAATAATTGTTTTTAATATCTATTATGAAATATTTCTTCACCATTTTTTCTCTTGTTTTTTTTATTACATGTACTGCTTTTTCACAGGAAAAGGTAGTTAAATATACGGTTTCAAACGGAGAAACTATTAACCAGATCGCACAGAAATTTAAGGTTACGCCTTATGATATTTACAAATTAAATCCGGATGCGAAAACTGCTTTGAAGCCCAATACTGTTTTATTGATTCCAACTAAAAATGTAAAAGTTAAAACAGAAGCTGTGGCTGTAAAATCGACTGTACGTACAAAAGAAGTAATACATGAAGTACAGCCGAAAGAGACTTTTTACAGTATTGAAAAAAAATACGGTGTTTCTGATGAAGCTTTAAAAGCAGCGAATCCCTTTCTTCAAAAAGACGGTGTTCAGATAGGTCAGAAATTAGTAATTCCAGTAAAAGGGGCAGCACCAAAAACAATTAAAGAAAAAGCCCAGGAAAAATATGTATATCACGACGTTGAGGCAAAAGAAACTAAATATTCGATTGCAAAACAATACAAAACTACTGTTGAGGATTTAGAAAAACGTAATCCGGATATTGTTGCTAATTTACCTGTTGGGTATCGTGTAACGATTAAAGGAACGGCTCCAAAAACAGAAATAATCACTCCAATTGCTGAAAATTCGGCTAAACCGGTTGAAACTAAAAAGCAAGTTGAAGCTCCAAGAAAAGCAACTACTTATATGGAGTATCAGGTAAAACCAAAAGAAACTTTTTATAGTCTGTCAAAAACGTTTCACATTACTCAGGAAGAATTAACAGAATTAAATCCGACACTTTCTGAAGGAGTAAAAGAAGGAATGGTTTTAAAAGTACCTGCAGGATTTGTGACGCCAATTCCAATTATTGCACAACAACAGCCAGTAGGAAAATCTGTTGAGAAACCAGTAGAAAAAGTCTCAGAAAAAACAGAAGATAAGCCTGTTGATAAACCAAGAGGGATAAAAGTTGTTGGAACAGTAAAGTCAGAGACAGTTGAAGTAGATCCTGAAGTGGTTGAGCTGAGTAAAAAGAGAGGACAGAATGAGCGTAAAAAACTGGTTTTATTATTGCCTTTTAATTTAGCTAAAATGCAAAACGACACAGTAAGTTCTGCCAATCGAATCAAAAATGATAAATTTTTGAACATGACTCTTGATTTTTACTCCGGGGCATTAATGGCAATCGATTCGGCGAAAGCCTTAAAATTACCAATTGATATTTCAATTTATGATTCTCAGGAAACGAAAACTACATCGAATGTCTCCAGTTTGATTGCTCAAAATAAATTACAGGATGCAGATGCTGTTATAGGACCATTTTATCAAAATAATGCTGAAGCAGTAGCAAATTCATTACGCTTGTATAATGTGCCCGTAATTTCACCATTATCAAAAGATTCTGCCAACCCAATAGATAATTTATATCAGTCAATACCAACAAATGACGTTGTCAGAAACTCGGTTTTTGATTATATGCGTTCTAAAAACGGAAATATTGTGGCTGTTGTCGATAAGAAAAAAGAATCGGTTATCAGTTATATCAAACAAAATCAAAAAGGAGTTGTTTTTGCTGCTTTGACAGAAACCGGAGGTTTGGATGTTGCGAATTTAAAAAGTTTATTATTGCCAAACAGAATGAATTATGTTGTAATGGAAACGGGTAATACAGCAATGATTAAAACAATTATTAAAGCTTTAATTGACGCACAAAGAACATGTCAGATTCAATTGGTAATTCTGGAACCTAACAGTACATTGGATACTGATGAAATTAATTTTGAAAACTTAATAAAATTGAAATTAATGTATCCTTCAGTAACAAGAGAAAGTGATGAACAGCCGGTTTTGATTTTTGAAAAAGAATATCGACTGAAAAATAAAGTAAATCCAAATACCTATGCAACAAGAGGATTTGATGTTACTTTTGATACGATGATGCGTTTGGTGCAAGGAAAAACCTATCAGGAAACAGCAGATTTAATGACAACAGAACAAGTTGACAATAAATTTCAATATTATAAAAAAGAAGATGGAGGACACGCAAACAAAGGTGTTTACATTTTATATTACGATTCAGACTTAACTTTAAAAGTAGCAAATTAATGACATCAAAAGTAACCTATTTAGGAGATTTAAGAACAAAATCAATACATGTGCAATCCGGAAGTGAAATTATTTCGGATGCACCATTAGATAACAACGGAAAAGGAGAAGCTTTTTCTCCAACGGACACCGTTGCTAACGCTCTGGCAAGTTGCATGATGACGATTATGGGAATAAAAGCCCGTGATATGGATGTAAATTTAAATGATTCAACTGCTGAAGTAACTAAAATAATGAATGCTGAGCCAAGAAGAATTGGAGCAATAGAAATTGCTTTTGAAATGAAAGGCGAAGCAGACGAAAAAAGTAAAACGATACTGGAACGTGCAGCAATGACTTGTCCTGTGTTTTTGAGTTTAAACCCTGAAATCGAAAAACGAATTACTTTCAACTGGAAATAAAAACAGATTTATAGAATTTAAGGAAGCAAGAAAGAAATCTATTGGTTTTTTTTCTTGCTTCTTCTCTTTTAAAATGGAACAAGACAAAAAACTTCTTATAAAATTAGCCCACACTAAAATGCCTTTCGGAAAGTATGAAGGGCATTATCTAATTGATTTGCCTGAATATTATGTGGTTTGGTATCATAACAAAGGTTTTCCAAAAGGTGAATTAGGACAGCAATTGCAGCTTATCTATGAGTTAAAACTAAATGGATTAGAGGAATTAATCCGAAATATTAAAAAACAATATCCAAAACCTAATTAATGGGAATATTCAAAAAAATGGCTGATTAAAAGTTAAAATTATCGATTCCTGAAACATGTAACTGTTCTGTATAAAAATTTGCAAATTATCTCATTCCCGAATTGATAAATTGTCTAATTAAATTTGTACTTTTGCCAAGTTTTTTACACAACTACAATACAAACAACAACAGAATGAATCAAACAAAATATATTTTTGTTACTGGCGGTGTGACTTCTTCTTTAGGAAAAGGGATTATCGCGGCATCTTTAGCAAAATTGTTACAAGGAAGAGGGTATCGTACAACTATTCAAAAATTCGATCCATATATAAATGTGGATCCCGGTACTTTAAACCCATATGAGCACGGAGAATGTTATGTAACGGATGATGGTGCTGAAACTGATTTAGATTTAGGTCATTACGAACGTTTTCTTAACGTTCCTACTTCTCAGGCTAATAACGTTACTACAGGAAGAGTCTATCTTTCGGTTATTGAGAAAGAAAGAAGAGGAGAATTTTTAGGAAAAACAGTTCAGGTTGTTCCTCATATTACAAATGAAATCAAAGACAGAATGCAATTGCTGGGCAAATCCGGTGACTATGATATTGTTATTACTGAAATTGGCGGAACTGTTGGTGATATTGAATCCCTTCCATATATAGAGTCTGTTCGTCAGTTAGTGTGGGAGTTAGGAGAAAATAACGGAATTGTTATCCATTTAACATTAGTTCCATTTTTGGCTGCAGCAGGTGAGTTAAAAACAAAACCGACACAACATTCCGTAAAAACTTTGATGGAAAGCGGTATCAAGGCTGATATTTTGGTTTGCAGAACTGAACACGAACTTTCTGATGAGCTGCGTAATAAATTAGCATTGTTTTGTAATGTAAAAAGAGAAGCAGTAATTCAGTCTATTGACGCTTCAACAATATATGAAGTTCCAAATTTAATGCTTGAGGAAGGATTGGATGTGGTAGCTTTGAAAAAATTAGATTTGCCTAAAAAAGCAGCCCCGGATTTAAAAAACTGGAATACTTTTTTACGAAGGCTAAAAAATCCAAAACATACGGTAAATATTGGCCTGATTGGAAAATATGTAGAAATGCAGGATTGTTACAAATCTATTTTAGAGGCGTTTATTCATGCTGGAGCTTCAAACGAAACTAAAGTAAATGTAATTTCTATACACTCAGAGCATATTAATATTGACAATGTCGCAGAGAAATTAGGAGTTCTTGACGGAGTTTTAGTAGCGCCGGGTTTTGGTGAAAGAGGCATTGAAGGAAAAATTGAAGCAGTTCGTTATGCACGTGAAAATAATATTCCGTTTTTTGGAATTTGTTTAGGAATGCAGATGTCAATTATTGAATATTCCCGTACTATTTTAGGATATACCGAAGCAAATTCGACTGAGATGAATGAAAAAACCAAACATCCAGTTGTAAATTTAATGGAAGAACAAAAAACAGTTACCGATAAAGGAGGAACAATGCGTCTTGGAGCCTGGAAGTGTGATATTAAACCAAACTCTTTAGCACATAAAATTTACGGGCAAACAACTATTTCCGAGCGCCACCGCCACCGTTATGAGTACAATAGCAAATATGTTGCTGAATTGGAAAAAGCAGGATTAATTGCTTCCGGAGTTAACCCTGATACAGGATTGGTTGAAATTGTAGAACTTGAAAACCACCCGTTTTTTATTGGTGTGCAATACCATCCTGAATATAAAAGTACCGTTGCCAATCCACACCCGATTTTCGTAAACTTTGTGGCTGCTGCAGTTAATTCGCATAAAAAATAATATTAATATTCTAAAGGATGTAACTTTTGAGTCAAACTCATAACTAATAACCTTGTAACGAATGACTTTTTAAAATTATAATGGAAGAAAAAAAATTTGACCTGAATTCAATCATTGGTTTTGTACTGATATTTGGAATTTTGATTTGGATTATGTACCAGAATCAACCTTCTGATAAAGAGATTGCCGCAGAAAAAGCCAAGAAAGAATTAGTGGCTAAACAACAAGCACAATCTAAAACTGATAAGACAAAAACAGCTATTTTGCCAGTAACTGCAGTAACTCCCGGTGATACAGTTCAGTTAGCGCAATTACAAAAAACATTAGGTGGTTTTGCTTATTCAGCGACCCTTCCTTCTGCAAAAGAATCTTTTACGACTATCGAAAATGAAAAGATAAAGCTAAAAATCGCTAATAAAGGTGGGTATATAGTTGAAGCAACTCTTAAAGAATTTGAGAGATTTGAAAAAGGTTCAAAACAATTAGTTGAGCTGATTAAGGATAATAACTCTAATTTGAATATTCAGCTGCAAACAACTGACAACAGAACTTTAAACTCTAAAGATTTGTTTTTTGAGCCAACACTTACGAAAGTTGGTGCAGATCAAATCTTATCAATGCGTTTGAAAGCTGGTGCTAATGAATTTTTGGAATATAAATATATATTGAAACCAAACGATTATTTGGTTGGTTTTGATGTTCGTTCCCAAGGTTTGAGTAAGGTTTTAAATTCTTCTAAACCATTAGATTTAGAATGGAATTTAAAGACGTATAGAAATGAAAAAAGTATTTCTTATGAAAATCGTTATGCCGAAATTTATTATAGTCATGAGGATGGAAAAGAAAGTTATGTAGGTCAAGGTGATCATAAGGAAGAAACGCCTGAAAAAGTTGATTATGTTGCATTTAAACAACATTTTTTTACCACAATTTTACAAACAAATACTTCTTTCGAAAAATCAAAATTAGTTTCTCAAAATCTGGTTAAAGACGAAAAAATTGATACTGTTTTTACAAAACAATTTAAAGCAAACGTCCCTTTAGCTTTTACCAATGGTGAAATTGATTACAAGATGAATTGGTATTTTGGTCCGGCAGATTATAAAGTATTAAAATCATATGATAAAAATTTCGAAAAAATTATTCCATTAGGCTGGGGAATTTTCGGATGGATTAATAGATGGGTTTTTATTCCTTTATTTGGATTCTTAAGTTCCTTTATTGCATACGGTATTGCTATTATCATCTTTACAATCCTTATTAAATTGGCTATGTCGCCAATCACTTATAAGTCATTCCTGTCACAGGCTAAAATGAAAGTTTTACGTCCGGAAATTACAGAGTTGGGAGAAAAATTCAAAAAAGATCCGATGAAGAAGCAACAGGAAACAATGAAATTATATAATAAAGCAGGGGTAAACCCAATGGCAGGATGTATTCCGGCATTGATTCAACTTCCGTTTATGTATGCGTCGTTTCAGTTTTTTCCATCAGCTTTTGAGTTAAGACAGAAAAGTTTCCTTTGGGCTAATGATTTGTCTTCTTTTGATTCAGTTGTGAAATTACCGTTTCATATTCCGTTGTATGGAGACCATATCAGTTTGTTCCCGATTTTGGCAGCAATTGCAATTTTCTTCTATATGAAAATGACATCCGGAGATCAGCAAATGGCTGCGCCTCAACAAGAAGGTATGCCGGATATGGCAAAAATGATGAAAATCATGATTTATGTTTCACCATTAATGATGTTAATTTTCTTCAATAGTTATGGAGCAGGTTTGAGTTTGTATAACTTTATTTCGAATTTAATTACAATCGGAATCATGTTTGTAATTAAGAACTATATTGTTGATACTGATAAAATTCATGCTCAAATTCAGGAGAATAAATTGAAAGAACCTAAAAAACAAGGGAAATTTCAACAACGTCTTCAGGAAGTTATGGAACAGCAGGAAGCTGCAAAAAAGCAAAATAAAAAGAAGTAAAAATTCTGAATGATAAAGAAAAGCCGAAATTAGTATTAATTTCGGCTTTTTTTAGTTTATGGTTATGCCATCTCCGATAACTCTTTTCGGAATGTTTTTCGTTGGCAATGAATTTTAGGATCAAAGTTTTTCCATAATAAATGAATAGCAGTATTTTCAGCTAATTCAGGAGTTCTAATGCAATTTTGGATTCCTTTTTCTGAAAAAGTTTTAAAATATTCATCAAAAATAATCGCTGTAACACCTTTGTTTTGATAGTCAGGATGTACTCCAATAAGGTAAAAAACAACATCCTTACTTTTTTTTCTGGCTTTTAGAAGATGAATAAATCCAAACGGAAATAATTTACCTTTGGCTTTTTGCAAAGCTTCTGCAAAACTTGGCATTACAATACTAAAAGCCACTAAATTATCGTCTTTGTCAACTACAAATTTGATGTATTCCGGATTAATAAAACTGATATATTTCTTTTTAAAATATTCTTTCTGGATATCTGAAATAGCTACAAACGAAGCTAATTTTTCATATGATTCATTAAAAAGATCAAACATTTTGTCAACATGGGGCATAATGTCTTTTGTCTTTGTAAAGGTCAGAGATCTTAATCCATATCTTTTTTTGATTAATTCTTGTGCTTTCAGAAAGAATTCCGGTTTTACGTTTGAAAACGGAAAAATGCTTTCAATATATTCTTTCTCCACACGGAAACCTAATTGTTCAAAATGAGTTACATAATAAGGGTTGTTATACCAGGTAATCATAGTGCCGATTTGGTCAAAACCTTCAGTTAAAACTCCAACTTTATCTAAATTTGAAAATCCCATCGGACCTTCCATATATTCCAGATTATTTTGTTTTCCAAGTTCATAGACTTTTTCCAGCAGGGCTTTAGTGACTTCAATATCATCAATAACATCAAACCAGCCAAAACGGACTTTCTTTTTATCCTGATTATTTACTTCTGACCAATTAATAATAGCAGTTATACGCCCAACAATTTCGTTATTTTTATAAGCCAGATAAAAATAAGCCTCTGCAGTATCAAAAGCAGGATTTTTTGTTTTATCAAATGACTCTAATTCATCAGCAATAAGAGGAGGTATCCAATATGGATTGTCTTTATATAAAGAGAAAGGAAATTTGATATAATCTGTCAGTTCTCTTTTCGTTTTGGCTTCTTTAATTGTAATCATTATTTTTATTGTAAGTTGCTCTTTGTAGCTTTTTATTTTTTTTCGTACTTGGCTTTTCTTTCCCTCTCTTTTTCCTGATAATCTATTTCTTCTTCTTTTTTCTCTTTTCCGTCCTTAACATTTTTATCCTTTGATTCTTTTTCTTTACCTACTCGTGTTATTTTTTCTTTGTATTTAGCATCATAACGCCATGAAAAACCAATTCCGCCATAAAGTAAAGAAGGGCTATTTTTTAAATTCTTGCTTATTGAAGCATCAAGCTGTATGTTGCTTCCAATTAAATAAGCAAGACCGCCTCTGAAAATAGCATCACTGTATAAATCACTTTTATATCCCTGATTTTCTAAGAAAGCGGACCAGTCGCTGTTTAAACCTCTTGTTAAGGTCAAAACATAGCCATATCCTGAATTATCTGTACCAATATAATCGGCTATGATATTAGAGACTAATACCCATCTTCCGTCACCAAATCGGTTTTGTGTGATCAGCATTATTTTTGGAGAAATACCTGATTCTGTTGAATAAAAATTAAGTGTATTTGTACCATAAGCATATGGGTTGTCCTTAAAAACAAAATTAGCTCCGGCAAATATCGAAACAGCAGGAATTAATTGATGCCAATCGAATTTTCTATTGGCATTATAGCTGTAAATATTAACATCTTTTTTGTAATTTTTGAATGGGTCATAAAGCAGGTATTTTGCTCCTAAAACTGTTTGTCTGAAGTCGTTTTTCTTAAAACTGGTAACAGGAGTTGTAAATTCTTCGCTTTGATATTGGATGTCTGCAATAAACTCCAGTTTTTCAAGAAAAAGCCCCCAGCGAAGTGTTAAGTCAGTTCCAAAGCCATTGGCTTTATAATCTTGGGTATGATGTTTTTCATTGATTCCATAAAAACCAATTTCAGCCTGAATAACCGATTTTCCAACTGAGAAAGCAGACATAGTTTCGCCTGGGCGATTTGAGTTGATGACATCAGTGTATTGAGCAAAAAAGAATTGTGGCAATAAAAATAAACCTAGTATAAAAAAGTTTTTAATTTTTAACATATATGTATCTTTTGATTAAAAAGTAATAACGCATTTCAAATGTAGTATATTTTATTATTTATTTAAGATTGATATTTTAATTTTAAACAATGGATTTATTAATTTTGAAAAAAATTATATGATTATGCAAGAAGCATCTTTTTCAGGTTTAATGAGAGCCATTGTTTTTATGATAGCTTTTTATTATATTTTTAAATTTTTAGCCAGAATCTTTTTACCGATTTTGGTAAAAAAAGCAGTTGAAAAAGCAGGAGAAAATTTTCAGAGACAACAACAATATAGTCAGGGCAATACATGGCAAAGCAATCGTAATAATGATGAGATAATCATTGATACCGCGAACGCAAAAAAACCTCGTGAAACCAAAAAAGTTGGAGATTATGTTGATTATGAAGAAATAGATTAAATTTGTAATCAAAATAATTAATTATCCCTTAACCAAACCTGTCAAAATTGAAAATAATAAATAAGTTCTACCCGCATGCCCTTGTTATAATGGGCTTTATTCTCGTTTCCTTAATTTATTTTTATCCTGTTTTGCAAGGAAAGCAAATTTTTCAGTCGGATATTGCTCAATATACCGGTATGGCAAAAGAGCAAAATGATTTTAGAGCGTCCGAACACTCAGAACCGTATTGGACAAACTCTGCTTTTGGTGGTATGCCTACTTATCAGCTGGGTGCCAATTATCCAAATGATTATATAGGTAAAATAGACGATGTTTTGCGTTTTTTACCACGTCCTGCAGATTACTTATTTTTATACTTCCTAGGGTTTTACGGGCTTTTATTAGTTTTAAAAATCGATCCTTTAAAAGCATTTATCGGAGCTATTGCGTTTGGTTTCTCAACGTATCTTATTATTATTCTTGGCGTTGGTCATAATGCAAAAGCACATGCAATCGCTTATATGCCACTCGTGATTGCCGGATTTATACTGGTTTTTCAGAAAAAATATATCTGGGGAGGTTTGCTCACCATGTTTGCGGTTGCGTTAGAAATTAATGCAAACCATTTTCAAATGACCTATTATTTATTGATATTCTTACTGATACTTTCAGGTTATTTTGTTTTTACTTTTATTAAGGAAAAAGAATATAAGCCACTTTTAATTTCGATTGGCGTTTTGGCTGGAGCCGGAATTTTTGCTATTGGTGCAAATGCAACTAATTTAATGGCTACAAGCGAATATGCTAAATTTAGCACACGTAGTAATAGTGAATTGACTTTTAATCCTGACGGTTCTAAAAAGACTTCTGAGAATGCTTTAACCCACGAGTACATTACCGAATACAGTTACGGAATAGCAGAAAGTTTCAACTTAATTGCACCAAGACTTTTTGGGGGCTCTAACCACGAAAATGTAGGTACAGACAGTAGAATGTATTCGTTTATGACTGAACAGGGAGTTCCTTCCGGGCAGGCACAGGATTTCGTATCCGGAATGCCTACCTATTGGGGAGATCAACCCATTGTTGCAGCTCCGGCTTATATAGGAGTTGTCGTTTTCTTTTTGGCTGTTTTGGCATTGTTTATTGATGATAGAAAAATAAAATATGTATTTCTTGCAGGAGCATTGTTTTCGTTAGTGCTTTCGTGGGGAAAGAATTTCTCGTTATTGACAGACTTCTTTATCGATTATGTTCCGATGTACGATAAGTTTAGGGCTGTGTCTTCTATTCAGGTTATTTTGGAATTATGTTTCCCTGTTTTGGCTGTTATGGGAATTCAGTCATTTTTTAAAATTAAGGATGACCCAAAACAACAACAGAAAGCATTAATACAAACTGGAGTGTTTGGTTTAGGAATTATAGTGATTTTAGTAATTGCTAAAAGTTTCTTTCATTTTACGGGAAGCAACGATAGCTATTATTCAGAAAGTTACGGGCCAGGTTTTGTTGATGCTTTGAAAGAGGACAGAATGAGTTTGTATTTTGCAGATTTATTACGCTCAGGCTTTTTCATTATAGTAACTTTTGGGATTTTATGGTTGTTTATCAAAAATAAACTGGCTCAGAATACGACTTTAATCATCGTTGGTATTTTGATGATTTTTGATTTGTTTTTTGTGGATAAAAAATATGTTTCGGCTAAGGATTTTGTCAGTCCGGTCGAAATAGCAGCTCCTTTCCAACAAACTCCCGCTGATTCTCAAATTTTGCAGGATACGACGCATTATAGAGTTTTTGAGGTAAACGGAAATATGTCCAGTGCGCGTGCTTCTTATTTTCATAATTCTATCGGAGGTTATCATGCTGCAAAACCAAGAAGAATGCAGCAGTTGTTTGATTATCAAATTGCTAAAAATAATTTGGAAATACTTAATATGTTGAATGTTAAGTATGTTATTCAGACAGATAAAGAAGGAAAAGAAATTCCGACTATAAATCCTGAAGCTAATGGAAATGCCTGGTTTGTAAGTGATCTTAAACTGGTAAATAAACCAGATGATGTCATGAAAGCCTTAGATCATATTGACACTAAAAATGTTGCTGTTTTTAATGTTCATGAACACGAAGGTAAATTTAAAAATGCACGTTTGAAGAAAAACTGGGATACAACCGGAACTATTAAACTTGTAAAATATAAGCCAAATTACATTAAATATCAATCCGATAATGGAAAAGATGGTTTAGCAGTATTCTCTGAAATATATTATAAAAATGGGTGGAACGCTTACGTTGATGGTAAATTAACAGATCATTTTCCTGTAGATTATGTGTTGAGAGCAATGGAAATTCCAGGCGGAAAACATACGATTGAGTTTAAGTTTGAACCTCAGGTTGTAAAAACAGGAAGCACAATTGCATTGGCAAGTTCAATTGGAATGTTATTACTTTTGATCGGTGGGATTTATTTTGAAAAAATCTTTCACAAAGATTCACGAAAAAATAACGGAGATACTCAAAAAAATATTTAAAAATCTTCGCGAAACTTAGTGAAAACTTTGTGTGTGTCTGTGAAACAGTATAAACTTGATGGAACAAAAAAAACTATTAATCATTACTTATTACTTTCCACCAGCCGGAGGTCCGGGTGTACAGCGTTGGCTTAAATTTGTAAAATATTTGCCTGAATTTGGTATCCAGCCAATTGTTTATGTTCCAGAAAACCCAACATACCCGATAATTGATGAAGGTTTGGTTAATCAGATATCTGATAAAGTAATAATTCTTAAGAATAAAATTTGGGAGCCATATCAACTGGCTTCTGTTTTTTCAAAAAATAAAACAAAGAAAATCAGCTCCGGAATTTTTCCACATCAAAAAAAACAAACTTTTTTAGATAAAACTTTTCTTTGGGTTCGCGGTAACCTTTTTATTCCGGATGCTCGTGTTTTTTGGGTAAAGCCTTCAGTTTCTTATTTGGAAAAATATATTAGAGAAAATAATATTGATACTATTGTTACATCTGGACCACCGCATAGCCTGCATTTAATTGGGTTGGAATTGAAGCAAAAGCTGAATGTAAAATGGTTTGCTGATTTCCGTGACCCCTGGACTACGATCGGTTATCACAAAGCTTTGCGATTATCAGGTTATGCAGCAAAAAAACATAAAAATATGGAACATAAGGTGTTGAATTTTGCTGATGCCATTGTTGTTACCAGTAAAACTACAAAGGTCGAATTCCAGGCGATTACCACCAAACCGATTTCTGTAATTACAAATGGTTATGATATTGAGAATGTAGAGAAGCAGACTTTAGACACCAAATTTACCCTTGCTCATATAGGTTCGTTTTTATCAGACAGAAACCCTCAGTTTTTATGGGAATGTCTGGTCGAATTATTAAATGAAATTCCTGATTTTAAAACTCATTTAGAAATTAAATTAATTGGTGCAGTAAGTCAGGAAGTGCTTGATTCTATAGCACAATTTAATCTAAATAGTTATTTGAATCTTTTAGGATATGTTTCACATCATGAAGCAATTGCACATCAGAAAAAATCACAGGTTTTACTGTTGATAGAAATTAATTCTGAAGATACAAAAAGTATTATTCCGGGAAAATTATTTGAATACATGGTATCCAACCGCCCAATAATTGCAATCGGCCCTCAGGGTTCTGATTTTGCTGATATCATCATGCAGACAAATACCGGAGTATTTTTTGATTATTCTGAAAAAGAGAAGCTAAAAAGTGTAATTTTGGACTTTTATAATCAATTTTTGGAAGGAAAATTACAAGCTAACGGCGTTGGTTTACAACAATATTCCAGAAAAAACCTTACCAAACAATTAGCGCAATTGATCAGTGAATCATAGTTTGCTAAAATTTAAAATCTAAATTCAGAAATCCAAAAATGGGTATTGTCTTAAATCAGTCTTTTAAAAACACCATTATTACATATTTCGGCTTCGGAATTGGAGCTATAAATACACTTTATTTGTATCCCGTTTTTTTGGGAGCTACTTATTATGCCCTGACCAATTATATTCTGTCTGCAGCAAATGTCATCATGCCTTTGTTTGCTATTGGAATGCAGAATACACTGGTGAAATTTTATTCTCAGTATAAAACCGAAGAAGAAAGGGAGCAATTCTTATCATTTACGGCATTATTCCCAATATTAATGTGTATTCCTTTGGGAATTATAGGAATCTTTTTCTTCGATGATATTACGGCTTTTGTGTCTAAAGAAAATCCTGTTGTAAAAGAGTTTATGCTTTTAATTCCGTTTATAGGGATATGTATGGCTTATTTTGAGATTTTTTATGCCTGGGCACGTGTACATATGCATTCGGTTTTCGGAAATTTTATAAAAGAAGTGGGACTTAGATTGTTGTCCTCTTTTGCATTGATGGGGTTATATTTTCATTGGATAAGTTTAGTACAGTTTGTTTACATAACTGCGGTAATTTATTTTATTGCTTTCTTAATTACCATGTTTTATGCTTTTTACATCAAGAGGCCTAATTTTCAAATTACAATTCCTGAGAATGTAAAAAGTGTAATGGAATATACTTTTTTTATTATTCTGTCGGGAAGCGTTGCCAATTTACTTTTAGACGGCGACAAATTGATGCTGAACCAATATATGAAAATTGAGAATATTGCTTATTATTCTGTTGCTACTTATATTGCTTTGGTGATTTCAGTCCCGAGTCGGGCTATGCATCAAATCGTATATCCTATTACGGCTAAATTAATGCACGATAACAAGCATGACGAACTGAATACATTATATAAGAAAACATCAATAAATCTACAGTTCGTTGGTGGTTTTGTAATGCTTTGTATTTTTGTAAATATCGATCAATTGTATGAATTGGTTCCCAAAGAATATAGTGGCGGAATTCCGGTTGTATTTATGATTGGTTTATCTAAATATTTTGATTTAATTTTAGGAAATAATAATGCCATCATTTTTAATACCAAATATTACCGAATGGTCTTATATTTAGGATTGCTTTTGGTATTTTTAACCTTTGTTTTAAATATGATTTTTATTCCTATTTGGGGAATTTTCGGTTCTGCCTTTGCTACTTTATTATCGATTACTTTGTATAGTTTGGCCAAATTGCAATTTGTAGTCAAGAAACTTCATCTGTATCCATTTACAAAACAAACTATACATTCTATTTTATTGACTTTTGTCTTGTTTTTATTGTTTTATTTCTGGGAATTTCCTTTTTACCAGCTTATTAGTATTGCTTTAAAGTCAATTTTAGTAACAATTTTGTATGTATATCTGAATTATAAGTTTAAAATTTCATCAGATATTAATAATGTTATTGATTCACTTTTGAAAAAAATAGGAATTAGAATTTAATTCATTGAGAAAAACAAAAATGGATTTTAAAATAAAGCCAAAATTCATAGGGTTTTAACACTAAAATGATTACATCCGGTTAACAGGTATGTGTTAATGTTATAAATTTAGTTGTTTATTTTGTAATTTATGAGATAAAAACTAACTTTATCTTTCTGAATTATTACAGAATGTTCTTTTATGTTGAAAAAAACACTTATATATCACTAAAAGTTGGTATTGTTTGAGATAGCGAATTTTTATATTTTTGTAAAACCAAAATTTCAAGTTTAAAACGCCTGATTAATTTAAATTAAATGATTATTATGAAAAGCACTCAGTTCAATGCAGAAGAAAGTTTACAAGTATTTTCTAATATGATTTCTAAAAAAGTTCATAAAGGATTTGTACTTGAAGAGCGTAATGACAAAATGCTTTTTGCGGTACTTTCAAAAGGAGGAAAAACTGTAAATCATGGATTCAATTTTATAATTTTTTGTTTAACGTTAGGTTTATGGTCGGTTGCCTGGTTGTATCTTACTATAGAAGCATCTAAACAAAAAAAGATTTTAGTAGCCATAGATGAAGATGGTATTCCTTTTGAAGAAAGATGTTTAGTTGCTTAGCAACTAAACAATAAAAAAATAGCCACAAATTATTTCTCAATGCATTAAGTAAAAAAGAAGTAATTTATGGCTAATTTGTTTTTAATTAAGTTTTTCTTTTAAATATATCCCCGTAACTGATTCTTTTACTTTTACGATTTCTTCAGGGGTTCCTACAGCTAATAAATGCCCGCCGTTTTCTCCACCTTCAGGTCCTAAATCAATAATCCAGTCAGCACATTTTATAAGATCAAGATTGTGTTCAATTACTATTATTGAATGCCCTTTTTCTATTAAAGCATCAAATGAAGTTAATAATTTTTTAATATCATGAAAATGTAAACCCGTTGTAGGTTCATCAAATACAAATAATGCTTTATCTTTTGTAGCACCTTTTACTAAAAATGAAGCGAGTTTAATACGTTGTGCTTCACCTCCGGAAAGAGTAGAAGAGGATTGACCCAGTTGTACATACCCTAAACCTACATCTTGAAGCGGCTGAAGCTTTTGAGTGATTTTTGTTTGTTTGTTTTTTTCAAAAAAAGCAATAGCATCATCAATAGTCATGGTCAGGATATCGTTGATGTTTTTTTCGTCAAAATTAATTTCCAGAATCTCTTTTTTGAAACGTTTTCCTCCACAGGTTTCACATGGCAATGAAACGTCGGCCATAAAAACCATTTCAACGTTTATTGAGCCTTCTCCCTTACAGGTTTCGCAACGCCCACCATCAACATTAAAAGAGAAATGTTTGGCCTGGTACCCTCTTATTTTGGATAATTTTTCTTTTGCATACAAATCACGGATATCGTCATAAGCTTTAATGTAAGTTACGGGATTTGATCTCGAACTTCTTCCGATTGGGTTTTGATCAACGTATTCAATATGTTTTATTTGAGAAAATGAACCGCTTATTTCACTAAACTGACCTGCTTTTTCTGATGCATTTTCCAGTTTTTTTTGCACTGCCGGAAACAAAATCTTCTTAATCAGCGTACTTTTTCCACTTCCCGAAACCCCTGTTACTACAGTTAGCACATCTAAAGGAAAAGTAACATTAATATTTTTTAAGTTGTTTTCACGTGCACCAATGATATCAATGTGATTTTTGAATTTTCGTCTCTTTTTCGGAACGGAGATTTCTAAGTCACCATTTAAATATTTCGCTGTCAATGATTCTGATTTTAGTATTTCGTCATAAGTTCCCTGGGCAACAAGATGCCCACCGAAAGTTCCTGCTTCGGGACCAATATCGATAATCATATCTGCGGCTTTCATGATATCTTCATCATGCTCAACAACAATTACGGTATTGCCTAAATCACGAAGCGAAAGCAAAACTTTTATAAGTCGTTCAGAATCTTTTGGGTGTAAACCAATACTTGGCTCATCTAAAATATACATAGATCCGACTAAACTGCTTCCGAGAGAAGTTGCAAGGTTTATACGTTGTGATTCTCCTCCGGAAAGGGTTGCTGAATTTCTGTTTAAAGTGAGATAATCTAAACCCACTTCTGTCAAAAACGATAAACGATTGTTGATTTCTATCATTAAACGTTTTGCAATTTGCTGTTCATAAACGTTTAAATCTATGTTTTTGAAAAAAGTAACCAAATGTTTAATCGGTAAATCAACCAAATCAGAAATCGTTTTACCATTGATTTTTACATATGATGCTTCTTCACGTAAACGTTTTCCACGGCAGGCGTGACATTTTGTTTTCCCACGGTAACGGGACAGCATCACACGATTCTGAATCTTATAATTTTTTTCTTCGAGTTCTTTAAAGAAATCATTCAGACCCTGAAAATATTGATTTCCTTTCCAGATTAAGTCTTTTTGATCTTCCGATAGTTCAAAATAAGGTTTATGAATAGGGAAATCGAATTTATAAGCATGCTTTACCAATTCATCCTTGTACCAGCTCATGCTTTCTCCTCTCCAGGGATAAATAGCACTTTCGAAAATGGATAAAGAAGTATTCGGAACAACCAAATCAGCGTCAATACCAATAATATTTCCGTAACCTTCACAGACAGGACAGGCTCCATAAGGATTATTAAAACTGAATAAGTGAACGTTTGGCTCTAAAAACGTAATGCCATCCAATTCAAAATTATTAGAATAAATAAATCTTTTATCTGAATTTAATTCCTGCAGGTAACAAATTCCTTTTCCTTCAAAAAAAGCAGTTTGTACAGCATCTGCCAAACGGTTATAAAATTCTTCTTCGTCTTTGACAACAATTCGGTCAATGATCAGTAAAATATCTTTGTTGTTTAATTTATGAAGTTCTGTAGGGGTAAATTCATCTAAACGAACCATTTCGTTATCAACCAAAATACGGGCAAAACCTTGCTGTAAAAGCACTTTTAGTTTGTCTTCCAACTGACGGCCTTCTTCAAGATGAATAGGTGATAAAAGAAGCCACTTGCTATCCGGTTCAAGAGTTTTTACATCTGAAACAACATCGGTAACGGTATTTTTTTTGACTTCCTGACCGGAAACAGGCGAATACGTACGACCAATTCTCGCATATAAGAGTTTCATGTAATCGTAAATCTCTGTCGAAGTTCCAACAGTCGAACGGGCATTGGTTGTATTTACCTTTTGCTCAATCGCAATTGCAGGAGCAATTCCTTTGATATATTCGACTTTTGGCTTGTCCAGACGTCCTAAAAACTGACGTGCATATGATGACAGGCTTTCGACATAACGGCGTTGTCCTTCTGCATACAAAGTGTCAAATGCCAGACTGGATTTTCCTGATCCTGAAAGTCCTGTGATTACTACAAGTTTATTTCTGGGAATAGCAACATCTACATTTTTTAAATTATGTACTTGTGCTCCTTTGATGATAATATTATGTTTTGGGTCGAGTGTAGAAAGATCGATTTGCATAAAAAAAGTCAATTTCTACAAAAGTAATCAATTTTGAATTGAGTTTTGTTAATGAGATTGTTCCAAATTTTAACTAATTGTTCCCAGAATTATCATGTTTTTTGTATTGATGTTTTTTTTGGTAAAAACTTGTTATTTCAACATAAAATAAGCTATTTTAGAACTGTTTTTATAATAAATTAATACCACGGATCAATTTGAAATCAAAATTATATTTACTGTTTATTTTAGTGAGTTTTAACCTGTTTTCTCAGGAACTTCCTCCAATTGTAAAATATCCTTCAACTGTTTATGGTGCCGGAAGCCAGAGCTGGATGATATCTCAGGATGAACAGAATTATTTATATTTTGCTAATAACGAAGGCCTGTTGGAATATAACGGTACAAATTGGCAATTATATCCGACTCCTAATGAAACAATAATGCGATCTGTGAAAGTAATCGATAATAAGATTTACACAGGCTGCTACATGAATTTTGGTTACTGGACAAGGCAATCAAACGGAAAACTTAAATATACTTCTCTTAGTGACACTATCAAAAATAAAATCCTGGACGACGAACAGTTTTGGAATATTCTAAAGTATGATCAATGGATTCTGTTTCAATCATTGAACAGAATTTATATTTATGATACAAAGACGAAAAGGTTTAAAATTATCATGCCTAAAAATGGTGTTGTAAAATCGTTTGGCACTAAAACTTCTATTTATTATCAAACCATAAATGAAGGACTTTTTGAAATTGAAGGAGGAAAGGGAAAACTTATTTCCGATAATCAAACTTTAAAAAAATATACAATTGCAAATGTTTTTACTCTTGATGATGGTTTATTAATTCAAACCCAGTTAGACGGATTTTACAAATTAAAAGGAGCATCTTTATCACCTTTCAAAACTGATGTCGATTCAGAATTAAAATCAGGTTTTGTCTACAGCAGCCAGCGTCTTCAGGATGGGAGTTATGCATTAGGAACAGTTTCCAATGGTGTTTTTATTTTGTCAGATGCAGGAAAACTAAGGTACCATATTTCACAAAGTAAAGGTTTGAGCAATAATACAGTTTTGTCTTTGTTTGAAGATCAAGATCAAAATGTATGGGCTGGTCTTGATAACGGAATCAATTGCATCAATCTACAGACGCCTGTACATAGTTTTACTGATGATACGGGAGTTTTAGGAACTGTATATGCTTCTATTGTATATAATGGAATGTTATATGTAGGAACGAATCAGGGATTATTTTGTAAAAAGTATCAAAGTAATGATGAATTTCAGTTTATAAACGGAACAAAAGGACAGGTCTGGTCTTTATTTGCTTATGATAATACGCTTTTTTGCGGTCATGATTCGGGAACTTTTATTGTAGATAATACATCGGCAGGAAGTATTTTTTCAGGTTCGGGAACATGGAAGTTTGAACCTGTTCCAAACGCAAAAAATCAATTGATTCAGGGGAATTACTACGGAATTTCTGTTTTAGAAAAAATAAATAATCAATGGAAGTTTAAAAATAAAATACAGGGCTTTGACTATTCTGCACGTTATTTTGAAATTACCAAGAATTTAAATGTGTATGTTAGCCATGAATACAAAGGTATTTTTAGATTTCAACTGGATAAAAACCTTTTAAAAGCAAAAGATTTCTATGCTTATTCTTCTCCAAAAAAAGGAAAGAATGCTAGTCTGGCAAAATTTAATAATTCGATTTATTATGCATACAAAGAAGGGATTTTTAAATTAAACCCGAGAACAAAACAATTTGAAAAAGATAAGTTACTTAGTTCTGTTTTTGAAAAAGATGAATATACGTCAGGTAAACTAATTGTAGATGATTCTAATAAGATATGGCTTTTTTCTAAGAACTATATCCATTATTTTTCGGCAAGTAAGCTCAGCAATCAATTAAAACAAAATGTAATTCCGATTCCTTCCTCTTTAACCAATTCTATGTTAGGTTTTGAGAATATCAATCAAATTTCAAAATCAACCTATTTAATCGGAACTACAGACGGATATTATATTCTTGACATTGATAATTTAAGTTTTAAAAACTATACGGTTTCTATTTCGGAGATTTTAATAAATAAACAAAACCAAACCTTAAAGGATGTGATATTAAATGAGGAAGGACGTTTTAAATCGAATGAAAACAATATTACCTTAAATTATACAGTTCCGGAATATAATAAATATATCCATACTGAATATCAATATCTTTTGGAAGGATTTCAGAACGATTGGAGTGAATGGAGTACAAAATCTTCTGTGAATTTCAAAAATTTATCACCGGGGAAATATACATTCAAAGTAAGGGCAAAATTTGCTAATACCATTTTACCAAATACGGCTGTTTATACATTTATTATTTTAAAACCCTGGTATCTGACCAATTTGGCCTGTTTTATTTATTTTCTTTTGATACTTGTACTGGCTTATTTCATAAATAAAGCATATCGTAATTTTTATCAGAAACAAAAAGAGAAATTGATTGAAGAGAATAATCTTTTATTAGAAATTAAGGAACTTGAAAATGAGCAGCAGCTTATGAAACTCAGAAATGAGCAATTGTCGCAGGATGTAGATAATAAAAATAGGGAGCTGGCAGTTTCGACAATGAGTTTGAATAGTAAAAATGAGCTTTTGGCTTTTATAAAAGAAGATTTAAAGAAAACAACCCAGGATGATAATAAAAATATCAAATCAGTTATCAGAACTATAAATGATAATATAACTGAAGAAGATTCCTGGAAAATCTTTAAAGAAGCTTTTGATAATGCTGATAAAGATTTTCTAAAAAGGATTAAGCAATTACATCCTTTATTAACTCCAAACGATTTGAGGCTTTGTGCCTATTTGCGATTGAATCTTTCTTCAAAAGAAATCGCCCCGTTATTCAATATTTCTGTTCGAAGTGTTGAGATAAAAAGATACCGTTTACGCAAAAAAATGGATTTGCAGCACGAAATCGGTTTAGTAGAATACATTTTGGCTGTATAGTAGGATATAAATTACGTCAAAACACCTATACATTACCACAACATTAATGTTTTATTGTGTTTTTAACACTTAAAATGTTAACGAAATTAACATCTTCTGTTGGGTATAAAACAGAGAGCTATTTTGTTATATGTTTAAATTAAGCAGGATTTTTTTATGATGTATGTTTTTTGTTGTGGTTAATTTTGATTTATTCTTATAAGGATAAGATAAATTTAGCATCAATAAAAACTAACTAATTATGAAATCTAAATTATTACTAATCGTATTGTTGCTGTTTACATCTTTTGCATTTTCGCAGAACATTGATGTAACAGGAACTGTACTTGATGCTTCAGGCTTATCATTGCCCGGAGTTAATGTTAAAGTGAAAAGTTCATCACAAAGCACAACCACAGACTTTGATGGATCTTTTAAGTTATCCGGAGTTCCAAAAGGAACAACAATTGTTTTGAGCTACATTGGTTTTAAAACACAGGAAGTTGTGGTTTCAGGCAGCAAAATCACTGTAAAAATGAGCGACGATGCAAAATCATTAGATGAAGTTGTTGTGATTGGTTATGGCAGCCAGAAAAAAAGAGAACTTACAGGAGCAGTTGCAGTAATTGACAGTAAAACAATTGAGGCTTTA
Organism: Flavobacterium sp. Flavsp81; assembly: GCF_059491325.1. Classification (NCBI taxonomy): domain Bacteria; kingdom Pseudomonadati; phylum Bacteroidota; class Flavobacteriia; order Flavobacteriales; family Flavobacteriaceae; genus Flavobacterium; species Flavobacterium sp. Flavsp81. The sequence goes on from NZ_CP168505.1 coordinate 130,183, forward strand.
AAACCAGTTAAAGTAGAGCAAGCTTTACAGGGAACTGTTTCAGGTGTAAATGTAACGAGCCAGTCCGGAGCTCCGGGTGCAGGATTGGATATTCGCATTCGTGGTATTGCGACCAACGGAGAAAACAGACCTACAGCTATTATTGATGGTTATGTTGGAGATTTAAGTTTGCTTAATCCCAATGATATCGAAAATATTACAGTTTTAAAAGATGCACAAGCAGCCATCTATGGAACTATTGGAGCAAATGGAGTTATTTTGATTACCACCAAAATGGGTAAAAAAAATTCAAAAACAAAAATTGCATATAACACTTATACAGGATTTCAGGAAACATCCAGAAAATTACCAACTCTAAATGCTACAGAATATGCCCTTTTACTAAATGAGAGTTATGCTAACGGAGGAAAAGTGCTTCCCTATCCAAATGTTACAGGTTTAGGAAAAGGTACGGATTGGCAGGACGAAGTTTTTAGAAAAGGAGTTCCCGTTATCAATCATGATTTATCTATTTCAGGGGGTTCAGAAAAAATTACTTATGCAGCAAGTGGTTCACACTTAGATCAGGAAGGAATTGTTGGCGGAGATAAATCAGGTTTCCTGAGAAATACGGCCAGAATAGGATTAGGAGCTGATTTAAGCGATAAAATCAAGTTGAAAACAAATGTTATTTATACGTATTTTACAAGAAAAACTTTAAATGAAAATGGCTTAGGATCTGTTTTGTTTAATGCATTAAACGTACCGGCTACACTTAGCCCATATGATGCAAATGGAAATTTTACCCTGGTACCGGCTACGACCGGATTAGGAAATGAAATTATTAATCCTTTGGCACAAATTGCTAATACTTATAATGAGTATAATTATAAAAAAATCAATGGAAATTTTGGACTGGATTATAAAATTTTCCCTGGATTTGTATTATCAGGTTCTATTGGTTTTAATACTTCAAACAGTGAATCCAGATCTTTTGCAAAGCAAATTAGTTACGGGGGTAAAGTATTCGATGTAAAACAAAGTTCTGTTACGCAGGGATCGGTAAATGATAACGATTATTCATTTGACCTTTTTGGAACTTACACAAAAAAAATTGCAGATAATCATAATGTGGCAGGTACTGTAGGAACAACAATTTTTAAAACCTGGGGTAACGGACTTTCTGCTACAGGTTATGATGTGCCATACAATTCATGGGATTTTGCAGATCTTAATTTGATAACAACAGTATCTAAAGTTATAAATAATGGTTCTTATTCTTATGACCAGAGAAGATTGTCTTATTTTGGAAGAGTACAGTATGATTATAAAGGTAAGTATCTATTGTCGGCCATGATACGACGTGACGCTTCGACTAAATTTGGACCTGGAAATAAAATAGCCTATTTTCCTTCTTTTACCGGAGGCTGGGTTGTTTCTGATGAGGGTTTCTTTGGAGAATCAAAAACAATTAACTTTTTAAAGTTCAGAGCAAGTTACGGTACTTTAGGAAATGACCAAATTGGTGATTATGGATATTTAGGCCGATTAAATGGCGAAGCAACTTATGTATTTGGGGAATTAAGCAGTGGAAGAGGCCAGGGCCAACTGCCTAATCCCGATGTAAAATGGGAAGAAGCCAGAAAATTTGATGTTGGTCTGGATATGAAATTATTAAATGATAAAGTTTCTGTCGTTGCAGATTATTTTATCGACACCAGAAAAGATTTACTGATACCAAATATTAGTGTTTCAGGTATTAATGGTACCGGTGCTCCGGGTGCAGCTTCTCCAACAATGAATGCCGGTACGGTAAGAAATTCGGGTTTTGAATTTGCAATAGATTATAAAGAAAAATTTTCTGATTCTTTTTCAATGAGTCTTGGGTATAATGTTACTTTTCTTAAAAATGAAGTATTAGAAGTAAACAACTCAACTCATTATATTGAAAGAGGTGCGTTTTCTGTGGGACAAACTGCTCCGACACGCATGGAAATAGGGAAACCAATAGGATATTTTTATGGATATAAAACCAATGGTATTTTCCAGAATCAGGCAGAAGTTGATGCACATCCTTCACAATTAGCTTTAGGAGCCAATGCATCTCCCGGAGATATACGCTTTGTGGATGTTAATGAAGATGGTGTAATTGATACTAAAGATAAAACCAATATTGGCGATCAGATTCCTGCAGCCACAATGGGCTTTAATTTACAACTGAATTATAAAAACTTAGATTTTGCGATCTATACTTATGCCTCTTTAGGTAATGATCTGATTAGAAATTACGAAAGAAATTTATCCGATGCCAATCGTTTAAATTATGTTTTGGACAGATGGAAGGGAGAAGGAACTTCCAATTCGACGCCCAGAGTAACTACAGGAGCTACATCAAATAATGTTTTTTCTGATTATTACGTAGAAGATGCTTCTTATTTAAGGATACAAAATGTACAGTTCGGTTATACATTAGACCCGACATTGACTCAAAAAGCAGGAATTTCAAAACTTAGATTGTATGCCGGAGTTAATAATCTTTACACTTTTACCAAATACAAAGGTTTTGATCCTGGCGCATCTTCCGGAGACCCGATCGCAGGAGGAATTGATTACGGGTTTTATCCAATACCAAGAACTTATCTTTTGGGATTAAATCTTAACTTTTAATTGTTATCAAAATGAAAAAATATATACACATATTTCTTTTAACAGGAATGCTGTTTTCAACCGTTTTTATTTCCTGCTCAGATGATTTTGTAGAAACTAAACCTGCTTATTCTATTGATTCTGAAAATTATTTTAACTCAAAAGAAGATTATAATGATGCATTAATAGCTGCTTACGATTTGCTTCAGTCTACATATGTAAATGTTTTATTAGGAGAAATTGCTTCAGATAATACTTTAGCAGGAGGCGAAAGCCCGACAGATGTTATCGGTTTTCAGCAAGTAGATGATATGATCCATACAGAAACGAACAGCAATCTTAAAGATATCTGGAACTGGATGTTTGCCGGAGTTCAAAGAGCAAATTATATACTTGAATTTCAAAACAAAACCGATTTTGAAGGGAAAGCACAAATTATTGCCGAAACCCGTTTTCTTAGAGCCTATTACCAATTCGAATTAGTAAAATGGTTTGGTGGTATTCCGATGAAAGGTGATGCCAGATTCAGACTTGGAGATGAAACTAAAATACCGCGTTCATCGGTCGAAGAAGTGTATGTTTCTATTGAAGCTGATTTGATTTTCGCGGCTGCAAATTTATCCCCAACTGCTGCTCAAAAAGGAAGAGTTACAAAAGGTGCTGCTCAGGCACTATTGGGAAAAGCTTATTTGTATCAAAATAAATTTACACAAGCTGCTGCAGTATTCGAGAGCTTAATAAGTACTTCACCATATTCGTTACAAACCGATTATAATGCATTATTTGAATTGGATGGAGAAAATGGAACAGAATCAGTTTTTGAAGTGCAATATACAGATGTTGAAGGTGCTGGATTTGGATGCCTGCAATGTAGCGAAGGAAACGTTGCCGTAGGTTTCAGCGGGATACGTAACTATGATGGCCCACTGTTTACATCAGGCTTCAGTTTTAATATTCCGACCCAGGAAAGTGCAGATGCTTTTGAAGTAGGAGATAAACGTAAAGATGTAGCTATTTTGGATATTAACGCATGGGCTCTGGCTAATGCAAATTATGATAATGGTAATGGAATTAAATTTGGAAAAGGAAATGAAGACACAGGTTTCTTTAATCGAAAATATTTACCAAGAAAAAGAAGCGCCAATGCTCAGGGCGATTTAAATTTAACAAACCCAAACAATTACAGGGCGATACGTTATGCCGATGTACTATTAATGGTAGCAGAAGCTTATAATCGTGGAGGAATTGATGATGCTAAGGCAAGAGGATATCTGAATCAGGTGAGAAGACGTGCTTTTGGAGATACTAATCATGATATTTCGGCTTCGGGAGCAGCACTTACTGATTTTATTTTAGCCGAAAGAAGATTAGAGCTTTTTGGTGAAGGACATCGTTTCTTTGATTTAGTAAGAACAGGAAAAGCAGTGGGAACAATACCTGGTTTTAAAGCCAATAAAAACGAATTATTTCCACTGCCGATCGAGGAAATTCAATTTGCTAACGGAAACTGGCAACAAAATCCAGGATATTAAAAACATCAATTATGAAAAAAATATATTTTATTATAAATCTGTTCGTTTTGGCAATGCTGATAGCTTGTTCAAACGATGGTCTCGATATTAATTTGGATAATGTAGCGGCACCTGCAAACATTTCAGCACTGACAACAGTTACTCAGGATAATACTGGAAAAGTTACTTTTTTGCCTAAAGGTGAAGGCGCAACACAGTATAAAATTAATTTTGGCGATGGCAGTGCAGAATCCGATTATCTGTCACCAGGTGCTACAGTTACACATACTTATGCGGAAGGCGTATACCATACAAAAATTATTGCGATGGGCATCAACGGAAAAACAACTGAAGCAGATAAAGAAGTTGTAGTTTCATTCAGGGCACCTGAGAATTTAGAAGTGGTTATTACAAATGATTTATCAGTATCCAAAAAAATAACAGTTGTTGCAAGTGCTGATTTTGCATTGTTCTATGATGTTTATTTTGGTGAGGCAGGAAAACCCGATCCTGTTTCGGCAAACAATGGAGAACCGGTTTCATATACCTATAAAGAAGCAGGAGTTTATACCATTCGTGTAGTTTCAAAAAGTGCTGCGGTTAAAACAACCGAATATACAGCAGAAGTTACGGCAAAACTTGTTCTCAATCCAACATCATCAGCGCCAACACCCCCAAGCAGACAAGCCGGAGATGTAATTTCTATTTATGGTTCTAAATATACCAATATTGCAGGAACTAATTATTTTCCGGATTGGGGTCAGGCCGGACAAGGTAGCAGTTGGACAGAGTTTGATTTGAATGGTGATAAAATGCTGAATTATATTAAATTAAGCTATCAGGGAATTGCATTGGCAGATAATGTAACAATAGATGTTTCAGGTATGGAATATCTTCATATGGATGTTTGGACAGCCGATTTACAGAAAATTGAAACTTCTCTGATCAGTAAAACCAATGGAGAAAAACCAGTGGTAAAAGATCTTGTGGCTAATCAATGGACAAGTATAGATATTCCGATTTCGGCATTTACGAGTCAGGGATTAACAGTTGCCGATATTTTTCAATTGAAACTTGTTGGAACTCCTTGGGCTGGTGGTACTGTCTTTATCGATAACGTCTATTTCTATAAAACTCCGGCTCAGTCAATTGAATTACCTCTTGATTTTGAATCTGCTGCCTTAACTTATACATGGAGTGGTTTTGGGGATGCCGGTTTTGGTCCTATACCGACTGCAATTGTTACAAATCCGGATAAGTCAGGTGTGAATGTGTCTAATAAAGTTGTTAAAATAGAAAAAACTTCAGGTGCACAGGTTTGGGCCGGAGCAAGTCTGAATTTAGAAAAAACAATTGATTATACGAAAGGAACAACTGTAAAAGTAAATGTCTGGTCTCCAAAAATTGGGGCTGATATATTATACAAAATGGAAGTTTCAACCTCTCCAAAAGATGGAAATGGTAATCCAACTGTTTTTGTTGAAGTACATGCAACAACAACCGTGGCGAATGCCTGGCAGGTATTGACTTTCGATCTTACCGGTGCAGCTGGTTTTAGTACTGTCAATAAATATGACAGAGTAATTTTATTCCCGGATTTTGGTCAAATGGGAACAGGAGCAATCTATTACTTTGATGATATTAAACAATCCAATTAAAAAAAAGAAATCATGAACAAGAAAATAATTATAAAGATAGTATCCTTATTTACGATTCTTTTGATGGCAGGCTGCCAAAAAGAGGATTTTACTTTTGGAGACATAACGGCCCCGACAAATATTCAGATCACTGCTGAAATTGTTGGAAAAACTGCTGATGCTCCTTATGGCGATGGTTCAGGAACGGTAAAGCTTGTGGCGAAAGCAGATAATGCAATTTCATACAAATTTGTATTTAGCGATGGAACTTCAGAAAATTCACCAAGTGGCAAATTCGATAAACGATTTACTAAAACAGCTGTCAATACTTATACTGTAACAGCCATTGCTTACGGAAAAGGAGGGATTGCGACCAATGCTACAATTGAAGTTGAGGTTTTAAGTGATTTCAGTGATGATGTGGCAGTACAGTTTTTAACAGGCGGAACTTCAAAAAAATGGTATTGGTCAGCTTCAGAACCGGGACATTTGGGTGTTGGTCAAAATGATGGCGATGCTACTAAAAATTATTATGCAAATTATTACCAGGCAGCAGCTTTTGAGAAAGCAGGATCACCTTCCAGCAGCTGCTTATATGAAAATGTACTGACTTTTTCTCTTGATGGAGAACAGTTGAAATTTGAATTGGATAACGGGGGATCCACGTTCTTTAATGCTGCTTTTGCAAGTGTAGCAGGAGGAAGTTCTCCAGATGATGCGTGTTTGGCTTATGATGCCAGTGGCGTAAAAACAGTTTCTTTAAGCCCTTCAGAATCTGTAATCATGTCAAATCCAAATCATGCAACCCAAACAAGAGGAACAACCATGAACTTCTCAGACGGCGGTTTTATGGGATATTATATTGGTCAGACTTCTTATGAGATTTTATCGATTACAGCAAACAGAATGACAGTTAGGGCTGTAATGGGAGGAAATCCCGCATTAGCATGGTATCATACTTTTACTACCACACCGCCTGTTCAGAATCCGGTAACAGATTATACAAATTTAGTATGGTCAGACGAATTTAATACAGATGGAGCGCCGGATGCTGCCAAATGGGGTTATGATTTAGGGAACGGAGGTTTTGGCAATAATGAAAAACAAAACTATACCAATGCTGCAGCAAATGTAATTGTACAAGGAGGGAATTTAAAAATTACCGCTAAAAAAGAAGCTTCCGGAGGTTCTGAGTATTCTTCGGCAAGATTAAAATCAGATGGTAAATATGCATTTACTTACGGAAAAGTTGAGGTACGTGCAAAATTACCAACAGGCGGCGGAACCTGGCCGGCAATCTGGATGTTAGGACAAAATTATGCAACAAGTGCATGGCCTGCCTGCGGGGAAATAGATATTATGGAACATGTTGGAAATAGTCAGGGCCTGATTCACGGGACGCTTCATTATCCGGGGCATTCTGGAGGAAATGGCAATACAGGATCAAAAACTATTGCAAATGTTTCAACAGAATTTCATGTATATAAAACGATTTGGAGCCCGTCTTCAGTAAAAATTTATGTAGACGATCAGTTAATTCATTCTGTTCCCAATGACGCTTCATTACCTTTCAATAAAAGCTTTTTCCTGATTTTGAATGTAGCGATGGGAGGTACTTTCGGCGGTAATATTGATCCTGCTTTTACACAATCCTCTATGGAGATTGATTATGTAAGAGTGTATCAATAGAATATAGATTAATTAGTAAAAACGGGAAGGCCGGTTTAGGCTGGCCTTCTTAATTTAGTTATTTAAAAAAATTAGAATGAAAAAAGTAGTATTACTATTTATGATAAGCAGCTTTTGTGTTGGACAGCAAGCAAAAAGAAAACTAATTTGGGAAGAGAATTTTAATAAAAAGCACTTAAACGAATCAGTTTGGAATTTCGAGCTTGGTGATGGCTGCCCAAATCTTTGCGGTTGGGGAAATAATGAAAGGCAGCTTTATACTAAAAACAATCACCGGATTAAAGAGGGTAATTTAATTATTGAAGGCAGAAAAGAAGGGGACAAATACACATCGGCTAAGATTACGACAAAAGGTAAAAAGGAATTTTTGTACGGACGAATTGAAGCCAGGGCCAAACTGCCTGTAGGGCATGGGTTATGGCCTGCATTTTGGATGCTGGGAGCCAATATAGATGAAGTGAAATGGCCAAAAACAGGAGAAATAGATATTCTGGAATATATTGGCAGGGATCCACATATGATTTATACAACACTGCATACTCAGGATAGTCACGGAAATTCCGTAAACACAAAAAAAACTGCATTTCCTGCTATAGAAGCAGGTTTTCATGTATATGCAATTGAATGGAGTAAAGAAAAAATCGATTTTTTCGTAGATAATAGTTTGGTTTATACTTTTAATCCTGAAATTAAAAATGAAGATACCTGGCCATTTGACAAGCCCTTTTATATTATTGTAAATTTGGCAATAGGAGGGAACTTTGGAGGTCCGGATGTTGACGATACTATTTTGCCTCAAAAATTTTATATAGACTATATTCGTGTTTATCAGTAACTTCTGTAAATAGTGCTAAAAATAAAGACACAACTTGTTTGTAACGAATAGTTTATAACAAGTTGTGCTTCTTTTTTAATTGTTAAAACATTATGCTTATTTGATGTTTTTAAGTACTTTTTATTTAAAGATTAATTTTAATTTAAACTATTTGCTATTTTATTATTAATTATTGCCTATTCATTTGCATTTTAAAATAATTATTTGTTAAATTTGGAAACGTTTTTAACATAACCTATAAAAAAAAAGAAAGCCTATACAATAAAATTACTTTTTAGAAAATTACTCCAGATTTTAACAAAAACTAAAAAAGTAAGTATTATGGCTGATTTACATATTCCAGACTCTCTATTGGTTAAAAATTATGTCGAAGGCAACGAAAACGCTTTGTCGACATTAATAAAAAGACATGAGTCTAAAATATATGGATTTATATATTCAAAAATTGCAGACAGAGACATTTCAAATGATATTTTTCAAGACACTTTTATTAAAGTAATTAAGACTTTAAAAAATAATTCTTATAACGAAGAAGGCAAATTTTTACCTTGGGTTATGCGTATTTCTCACAATCTTATTGTAGATCATTTTCGTAAAACCAAAAAAATGCCAATGTACAGAGAAACAGAAGAATTTTCAATTTTTTCAATTATGTCTGATGACTCCCTGACTATCGAAGGCAAAATGATTGTGGATCAGGTTGAAGTTGATCTTAAAAAATTAATTGAAGAACTCCCGAATGATCAAAAAGAAGTTTTGGTAATGCGTATGTATCAGGATATGAGTTTCAAGGAAATTTCAGAACTCACAGGAGTTAGTATTAATACTGCATTAGGCAGAATGCGTTACGCTTTGATGAATTTGAGAAAAATTATCGACAAACATCAAATTATTTTAACCAACTAATACTATTTTGAGTATTAGCTCGTTATACTATATATAAAACATTTTCATGGTATGGCGAAAATTTACTCTAAAAAAGCATTAGCTTCTAAAAATCTAAAACCCAAAAAAGAAGTTGTTTCTTTTTTATTGAGTTATTCACAAGCTTTAACAGTTGTGAAAATTGAAAATAAAAGTTTTGAGATTATAGCTAATTAAACAGCCCACTACTTTTGTCGGATGTTTATTTCAGAAAAACCAAATGGTCGTTTTGGTAAAAACTCACTATTCGTATGTAAATACAGATAGTGAGTTTTTTTTTCGAGTTAAAGAAAGCATAAAAAAAAATCTTAATACTCTGATTTAAAAAATATTGGGCCTTGAAATTAAAGATTAATGATATATTGGGTATAATAATTCTGTAGTTAATAATGTTGTAAAACAACAATATTTATAAGTTATTATTTACTTTATTTTAATATAACGATTTAGATAAAAAATTGCTGCTATTTTATTTGTGTATTCAATTTTTAATTTTATTTTAGATAAAAAATAAATAGTATGTAAAAAATAATAAATAAAAAAACGTTTATAATTTAAATATTGTTAAAACATTTTTTATTTGTAAATCAAGAAGAAGAAAATACGTTTAACCCATAAAATTATTTGATATGATAAAAAACTACACTAATTAATTTATTCAGTTTGATAAACTTTTAAATCCAAAAAGATCTAGAAGATGGTGCAATTTTCAAAATTGCGGGACATAAAAGAATTTCTATTAAAAAGAAGTTACTTTAATCTTTGCGTTCTGCCGAAGAAATGCACATAAAATAAAAAACCAAAAAAAATCTATTTTAACAATCAAACTAATTAAACATGAAAATAAAATTTATAATGTTATCAATAGTATTGATAAATGTTGGAGTATATTCTCAAAAGAGTCAAATAAAAGACGCCCAGTCTCTTTTTGAAAAAGGAAAATCCCAGGAGGCAATAACGATTTTAAAAAAAACAGAATACCTCATTCTTAACGCCCCGGATGAAGAGAAATCAGAATTTTACTTTTTGAAAGGAAATGTATTAAAGGATTTAGCAATCAAAAATATAGATCCAGCCAATAACTTTACGCTCGCCTCAGAGTCTTATCAGGATGTGGTTTTATATGAAAACGAATCCGGCAAATATAAATTTTCCGTAAAAGCTGCCTTGGCATTAAAGGATATGAAATCTAAGCTTGTTAACGGGGCCATGAGTGATTTTAAAGCAGGTAACTTCAAAGAAAGCGGAGAAAAGAGTTATAAAGTTTATTTATTTGATAAAAAAGATACACTGAACCTCTTTAATGCTGCTGCTGCATTTTTAAATGCAAAAGATTACGATTCGGCAATTAAATATTTAGAAGAACTAAAAAGAATTAAATACTCAGGAAAGGGCACTATCTATTATGCTACCAACATAAAAACAAAAGAAGAAGATGCTTTTGTTTCGCCAAAAGCAAGGGAATCGTTTATTAAGGAAGGACTTTATGAAAAACCAAGAAACGAGTTTATCCCTTCTAAAAAATTTGATATTGCAAGACATCTTGCTTACGCTTATCTTGAAAAAGATGATTTAGTTAAATCTGAAATAGCTTATAACAATGTTTTGGAAATAGATCCTAATTTTATAGATGCCTATATTAATCTTGCTTATATAAAATTACAATCTAAAAAAGCTTTAGTCGATAAGATGGATGCTTTAGGAAATTCCAAAAAAGAAATGCAGGAATATGATAAATTAAATGCCCAAAAGGATGATATAGTCAGAAGTGCAATTCCGTATCTTAAAAAAGCACTTGTTATTGATCCAAAAAGCACAGATGTAAAGAAAACACTTTTAGGAGTTTACAGAGCTCTTGATATGACAAATGAGTATAATTCGTTAAAAGCGAGTATGTAGTTGTCAGGTACAAAGGTTCAAATTTGTTAGATTTAAAAGTTGCTGGAGTTCGTTCTAAGAATTTTAGCAACTTTTAAAGCTTTATGGCTTAACCTTACTCATCTCATCGATAATAGACTTCTTCCCAATTGTTCTCGTAATAATATCTTTTTCCAGACTCCAGCCACGTGCAGGTGAATATTCACGTCCGTACCAAATAATCTGAAGATGCAAATCATTCCATAAATCTCGTGGAAATAACCTTTTAGCATCTTTTTCTGTCTGCACTACATTTTTTCCGTTCGAAAGATTCCATCTGTACATCAACCTATGAATATGTGTATCAACAGGAAAAGCAGGAACTCCAAACGCCTGAGACATTACTACACTTGCCGTTTTGTGACCAACAGCAGGTAATTCTTCAAGAGCCTCAAAACTCTGTGGAACTTTTCCGTCATGTTTATCAATCAAAATGTGCGACAAACCATGAATCCCCTTTGATTTCATTGGAGATAATCCGCAAGGGCGAATAATTTCCTTGATTTCTTCTACTGACATTTTAATCATATCATACGGATTATCAGCCTTTGCAAAAAGCAGTGGTGTAATCTGATTCACACGCACATCCGTACATTGCGCCGAAAGTAAAACGGCTATCAATAATGTATAAGGATCTTTATGATCAAGCGGGACAGGGATAGTAGGGTAGAGTTCTTTTAACGTATTTATAACAAATTGTACGCGTGCTTCTTTATTCATTTCCGTATTTTTAATGACGTAAAAATAGTATAATTTTTATCATGTGCCTAATCCAGTTTTTCGTTGCAACTCCTCGTTCCGGCCGTAACATTTTTAAGCATTCGCAAGAGCTTCCGCTGGTCGCTTTGCCAATGCAAAAAATATAAACTGCCACAACTCCGGGGTTTTCACTGCAACCAGGGGCAAAACGGCTGTCATTTTCAAATTAATTAAAGTGGTAGAAATCTAAAATCAAAAGTCAATAATCTAAAATAAAAATATGACAACATTACAAAAAGGCGATAAAGCACCAAACTTCTCAGGAGTTGACCAAGACGGAAAAACACATAAATTGGCAGATTATACAGGAAAAAAATTAGTAGTTTTCTTTTATCCAAAAGCCAGTACACCTGGCTGTACGGCTGAAGCTTGTGACTTAAGAGATAATTTCGAGCGTTTTAAAGCTAATAATTATGAACTTTTGGGCGTAAGTGCCGACAGTCAGAAAGCACAGGGGAAATTCAGGGATAAATATGAATTTCCTTTCCCGTTACTGGCAGATGAAGATAAGTCGGTAATCAACGCATTTGGTGTTTGGGGACCAAAGAAATTCATGGGAAGAGAATACGACGGAATTCACAGAACAACTTTTGTAATTGACGAAAACGGAATAATTGATGAGGTTATTTCGCAGGTTAAAACAAAAGAACACACTGCACAGATTTTAAAATAAAATCATTGTTCAAAAAATGCCCTTTTTTTAAAAAGGGCATTTTTTTATTTATTATTAAACAATAATGTTAACACGTTTGGTGTAATTAAAGATAGTGTCAGGCTGAGAGGAGTCGGGGGGGCTTTCAATTGACAAGCCTTCGACTTCGCTCAGGATAACATCGATTTACAAGACATCTTATTCTAAAAGATTATTCCAGAACCAAACCTATCTGTCCATCATCATCCAGTTCCGTTTCAACGGTTTCATCATCCGATAATTCCGGTTTTTCGGGAATTTCTTCAACAGGCTCTTCATATGGTAATGGATCCAACAGATTGACTTGTTTTAATTTCTCAGTTGTCAGTTGATTTCCTATTGCTTTAAAACCTTTTACAGCAATGAAATCTTCAACATCAATGTGTAAATCTTCTTTCTGAACTCCTTTTACCTTTGCAAAAACCAATTGTGCTACGGGACGATAATCTGTAGAGACAATTTCTAATTGCGAATTAGGATGATCGGTAATAAAACTTTCTTCTTTATTTTCATTTTCAACAAGGAAACGTTTTAGGAAATAACGTTCTTTTTCTCCGTCATAATAAATAGCCGAAATTGGTTTTTTAGGATTCCATTTCTCCAGAACAATCATATCTTCATCAAAATGAGTAGACAATTCCGGAATGATAACTTTTAATTTACCACTTTGGTTAATAATTAAGATTTTATCGCTTGGTTTAAACTCTCCTAATAATTCTCCTCTTGCATCCACATTTAAACGTTTTACCGTATCATCAAACCAAACTTTTCTTGGTAGTAAAGTAGAGATTCCTTTCTCTTTTAACTCGATTTTCTTGATAGGATATTTCGTTACCAGGTTTCCTTTTGAAGCACGTCCTTTTATCGCTAAATTGGCAAAATCAATATCAAATTTCAGTTTTTTGATAGTTCCCACCTGACGTAATAAAATGGTAATTACTTCAGCTTCCCCATTCGGATTATGCGAGAAGTAAACCACCTGAGAACCTGCTTTTTCACTGGTCAGATCATACGCTTTATCACGCGTTACCCCTGAAACATTGAAACGTTTAATGTATGACGGGCCTGATTTTCCGTCACGGTAAATCATGTTGTAAATTGTACGTTTGTCGCTCTTGTCAAAAATTGCGATGTGAATAATATCTTTACCCACAAAAGTCTTGGCATCTACTTTGGTTACCAGCATTTTTCCGTCACGCAAGAATACAATTACATCGTCAATATCAGAACAATCGGTAACGTATTCGTCTTTTTTCAAACTCGTTCCTACGAAACCTTCTTCGCGATTTACGTATAATTTTGTATTTCTTAAAACTACTTTTGTAGCCTCAACATTGTCAAAAACACGAAGCTCAGTCTGACGCTCACGGCCTTTTCCGTATTTCTCCTTTAACTTGGTAAAATAGGCAATGGCAAAATCTGTCAGATTCGCTAAGTTAAACTCAACTTCCTTCATTTCATCTTCTAACTTAGCGATAAAATCATCGGCTTTATCAGAGTCAAAACGGGTAATACGAATCATCGGAATCTGAGTCAATCTCTGTAAATCATCATCATTAATTTCTCTGACAAATGATTTTTTGAAAGGCTCAAAACGATCATATAAATATTTGTAAAGAGATTCTCTGTCAGAATACAATTTGAAATCAATATACATTTCTTCACGAATGAAGATTTTTTCTAAAGTCGAGAAATGCCATTTGTTTTTTAATTCTTCTAACTGAATTTCCAGCTCTTGTCGAAGCAAATCAACTGTTCTGTGTGTTGAGATTTTCAACATTTCAGAAACTCCGATAAACAAGGGTTTGTTGTCTTCAATAACACAGCCTAAAGGCGCTACAGAAGTCTCACAGGCAGTAAAAGCAAATAAAGCATCAATTGTTTTGTCCGGAGAAACCCCCGGAAAAAGATGAATTAAGATCTCAACTTCAGCAGCTGTATTGTCTTCAATTTTCTTGATTTTGATTTTACCTTTATCATTCGCTTTCAAAATACTGTCAATCAGAGTTGTGGTATTTGTCGAAAACGGAATCTGCGTTATGACCAAAGTATTTTTGTCTAACTGAGCAATTTTAGCACGCACACGTACACGTCCGCCACGCAAACCGTCATTATAATTTGATACATCGGCAATACCCTGTGTCATGAAATCAGGATATAATGTAAAAGATTTTCCTTTTAAAATCTTGATTGAAGCATCAATTAACTCATTGAAGTTATGAGGTAAAACCTTAGTCGAAAGTCCAACCGCAATTCCTTCAGCTCCTTGTGCCAAAAGCAACGGAAACTTTACCGGTAGATTGTTTGGCTCTGCACGACGACCATCGTACGAAACGCCCCAATCGGTAATTTTTGGAGAATATAAAACCTCCAAAGCAAATTTAGATAAACGCGCCTCGATGTAACGAGAAGCCGCAGCTCCATCGCCCGTTAAGATATTTCCCCAGTTTCCCTGGCAGTCAATCAATAAATCTTTCTGGCCAATTTGTACCATGGCATCACCAATACTTGCATCTCCGTGTGGATGATACTGCATGGTGTGCCCAACAACATTGGCAACTTTATTATAACGGCCATCGTCCAATTCCTTAAGAGAATGCATAATACGACGCTGAACCGGTTTAAAGCCGTCCTCAATAGCCGGAACTGCACGTTCCAGAATTACATATGAAGCATAATCGAGAAACCAGTCTTTATACATTCCGGTTACTTTCGTAATCACGTCTTCACCTTCTTCTTCGGTATTTTCGTAAAAATGCTGTCCTTCAAAATGTTTGGCATCTACATCAATAATTTCATCATCTCCTTCCTGATTTTCATCAAGCTGATTGTCTTCTGAATTATTCTCGTCATCGTTTGGAATTATGTTATCGTCTTCTTCTTCGTCTTTCATTTATTTATATTCGAAATTATAAATTTGATATTATTTAATAAACTTTAATTGTAATATCTATCACATCTTAGTTTTAATATTTTTTAATTTGAATTGTATTTATCCAAAATTGTATTTTTCAAAATAAAGGGTTTTAATTCTTCATAACTGAAAAAGACATGCGGCTCTCCAGCTGCAAAACCAAGTAACTCATATGGCGTATATGAAAAAGTGATTCCGGTAGGTAATATATAAAAATTATTAGTCATTGGTATTTTATCGGATAGTACCCCATCTCCATAATCTGACTTAATTCTATTCTCATAAAAAGCAATAAAATCCTTATCAGCTGTATTTATTATTTGCTCGATAGTAATGTTTTTTCCTGTTGCTAGATCATAATTATTGTAAGAAGTACTCATCATACCATGCGCTCCACCTATATAACTATATGAAAAATCAGAAACAACGTAAATATTAGCATCTATGAAAACTGGTGATGAAACATTTAAATTTTCAGAACCGAAATTCTCTTCTTCATTTTTAGATTTTTCTAAACTAAAATTATGCTTCCAGTTTTTATAACTTTTAATGCTTACCGAATCGGAGTTCAAATATTTTATTTTTTTTTCGAGAATATCAAAACCGGTATTATTGGAAAGAATTTCCGCAAAAAAAATATAATCTCTTGAAGGAGTAAACATTCTCATTGCTTCTTCTTTTTTGAAGGCATCTCGGGAATCAAGCAATGTATAATCTATTTTATCGTAACATCTATAAGCCGGAAATGTTTTACTCGGATAAATTTTGTAACTTTTGTTATCCAATATGTATTCTATGTACATTTCTTCAGTTGAGAGATGGTGTAATTTAAGCTTACCAATAATTTTATCACTATCATCAGCATATATTTTTGCTATATAATAATCCTGCTTTTTGTCCTTATCAAAATAGCAATATAATATGTCGTTTTCTCCTTCGATATAAACAGATGCCGTTTTTGAATACCCGCCGTATTCTGTTGATAATTGGTTCGAAAGGTGTAATTGTATCTTTTTACTATCATTTATTGTTCCTTCGAAAGAATATATAAACGGATTCTCTAACTTTAATGTATCCTGATTTATTACAATTGTGTTTTCATTTATCCTGTAAATTAAACTATCATTGTTTTTCTCAATTTTAATTTCATTTGCAGGTTTGGACACAACAAGTGATTTTTTCTCATCATTTTTTGACTGACATGAAAAAAATGCTGTAATTAATAAAAACAAAATGTTTTTTCTCATAATTTATAACTCCTCAATCGTATCTAACTCCACCTTCAAATTCTTAATAATAAACTCTTGTCTGTCAGGAGTATTTTTCCCCATATAAAATGATAACAATTGCTCAACTGAGGTGTTTTTATCCATCATAATTGGATCTAATCGAATGGTTTCTCCAATGAAATTTTTGAACTCATCCGGCGAAATCTCTCCCAAACCTTTAAATCGTGTGATTTCCGGTTTTGGTTTTAATTTTTCTATGGCATCTTTTCTTTCTTCTTCAGAATAACAATAGATGGTTTCTTTTTTGTTTCGGACCCTGAACAATGGCGTTTGTAAAATATACAAATGTCCTTCTTTGATTAATTCAGGAAAAAACTGAAGAAAGAAAGTAATTAATAACAAGCGAATATGCATTCCGTCGACATCGGCATCGGTTGCAATTACGATGTTATTGTAACGCAATTTTTCCAGACCGTCTTCGATATCCAGTGCTGCTTGAAGTAAATTGAACTCTTCATTTTCATACACAATTTTTTTGGTCATGCCATACGAATTCAAAGGCTTCCCACGCAAACTGAAAACGGCTTGTGTATTTACGTCACGCGATTTGGTAATCGATCCGGAAGCCGAATCTCCCTCGGTAATAAAAAGTGTACTTTCCAGGTTTCTGGGATTTTTTGTATCCGGAAGATGGGCACGGCAATCTCTTAATTTTTTATTGTGAAGATTAGCTTTCTTAGCACGATCTGTAGCCAGTTTTCTAATTCCTGATAATTCTTTACGTTCCCGTTCTGCCTGCAAAATTTTGCGTAACAAGGCTTCAGCTGTTGGCGGGTTTTTATGTAAATAGTTGTCTAATTTGTTTTTGATGAAATCATTAATAAACGTACGAACCGAAACCGGCGGTGTTCCATCATCAGAGCCCATATCCATCGAACCTAATTTGGTTTTGGTCTGAGACTCAAAAACAGGTTCCATTACCTTGATACTAATAGCACTCACAATCGATTTACGAACATCAGATGCTTCGAAGTTTTTGTTGTAAAACTCACGAATGGTTTTTACAATTGCTTCTCGGTAAGCCGCTAAGTGCGTTCCTCCCTGTGTGGTATTCTGACCATTTACAAAAGAGTGATATTCTTCACTGTATTGTGTTTTACTGTGAGTTAAGGCGATTTCGATATCATGATCTTTCAAATGTATGATTGGATATTCTAAATCTTCTTCGCTGATGGTTTCCTCCAATAAATCTCTAAGACCATTCTCAGAAATATATTTTTCTCCGTTGAATATAATCGTCAAACCATTGTTTAGATAACAATAGTTTTTGACCATCTTGATCACATATTCTAAACGGAATTTGTAGTTTTTGAAAATAGTTTCGTCTGGCGTAAAAGTTACTTTTGTTCCTTTTCGCTTTGTCGTATCAATTATATCTTCTTCCTGAACCAGGTTTCCTCCTGAAAATTCGGCTGCTTTTTGTTTATCATCACGAACAGATTCTACACGAAAATAGTCCGATAAAGCATTAACCGCTTTTGTTCCGACACCGTTCAAACCAACTGATTTCTGGAAAGCTTTAGAATCGTACTTCCCACCTGTGTTCATTTTCGAAACAACATCGACAACTTTTCCTAACGGAATTCCACGTCCGTAATCACGGACTGAAACGGTTTTGTCCTTGATAGTCACCTCAATAGTTTTTCCGGCACCCATAACGAACTCATCGATACAGTTGTCTAAAACCTCTTTTAAAAGAATATAAATACCATCATCCGGTGAAGATCCATCACCTAATTTCCCGATATACATTCCGGGACGCATACGAATATGTTCTTTCCAATCGAGTGAACGAATATTATCTTCGTTGTATTGATTTTGCTCTAGCATAAATGAATTAGGATTTTTGGCTAATGTACCATTTCTCTGCAAAAAATGAAAGGGTATTTTTTTAAAGTTATCAATAAAAATAGCTTTACAAACCTATTTAAATTAGTTTTAAAATAATACAAAGGCTAAAAATATAAAAAATCAGTATTCTAACAAAAAAATACTTATTTGATTCCGAGTACTTGCTTTGCTAAAGCAATCATTTCAGACGTTCCCGTACTTTTGTTTTTTTCATCAGAAAGTTTTACAACGCCTTCCCAGTGCGTATTATCAGGCTTGGTTTCGATTAATTTTATGACCATATTCATAGATGGCAGACCAACATCATTGGTAAAATTAGTTCCGATCCCGAAAGACATCCTGATTTTATCTTTACAAAAATCGGATATGATTTTTACTTTATCAAAATTAAGAGAATCCGAAAAAACAATACTTTTCGATTTCGGATCAATTCCCATTTTAGTGTAATGCGAAATTACTTTTTGGGCAAATTCTACAGGATCGCCGCTATCATGCCGAACACCATCAAAAAGTTTGGAATATTTTTTATCAAACTGATCGAAAAATATAGCTGTTGTATAAGTATCTGTAAGTGCAATTCCGAGATCTCCATCGTAAACTTGCGTCCAATGCCCGAGACTCATGAAATTGGCCATTTTAAAACCGTATTGTGCTGCATGAAACATAAACCATTCATGTGCATGTGTTCCCAACGGGCGTTTATTATTGAGCATTGCAAAATGTACATTGCTTGTCCCAATGAAACTTGGATTACCAAAACTGTTTAATGTCTCATTTACTAAAACATGTACATCATAAGAATGACGGCGTCTTGTGCCAAATTCCAAAACGGAAACCCCCAGTTTATTATAATTATCTACTTTATTTTTGGTAAGGGTTTTAATAGCTTCATCATTTAATCGGATCAAATGATTTGTTTTATAGAAAAGCTCCGAAATCAAAGCCATCAAAGGAACTTCCCATAAAATGGTACGGTACCAAAAGCCTTCGATAATTACTTTTATTTCCTGTCCTTCCTGTATGATTTCAACTTCTGACGGATCAAAACTATATCCTTGTAAAAAATCTAAATAGGTTGGGTCAAGATAATGGCAGTAATGAGATAAATAACGTTTTTCTTCTTTTGTTAATCGTAAATTTGCCATAGCATCAACTGATCTTCGAAGCAAATCAGCAAAACCCGGAGAAAAAACATGTTTACCACGATTGATAAAAGCATATCGAACTTTTGCCTTTGGAAAAAGCTTTATTACAGCATGCTGCATCGTAAATTTATAGAAATCATTGTCTAAAATTGATTTCAGAAATGTTGTTTCCATGACTTCTTGCTGTATTGTTTTTTCGAATCCTATTAGCTAAGATACGTAAATTCAATAGAATAAGAAAATTACGAGCGGTCTGATATTCTATTTATTTCTGAATAACTTTAAAAGAAACTATACTGTTAGTGTATAAATAAAAAGTGATAAACTGTCCGATATTTTTGTCGAAGGTTACCTGAAATTCCAAACCACCTTTCTTTTCTTTTGGATTTTCAATTTTTACAGGCTGGTTTCTTTTATTCAAATAATACACCTGATCTGATTTTGAAATGTTTTTAATTCTAAAAGTAACCTTATCGCCATTTTTAACTTCAATCAGACCAGAATCCGGTGCGGTAATTTCAGAATCGTTTTCGATTAGTTTATTATAAATTAAAGGTCCGTTCAGAAAATCATCCTTACTTAATTTATCACCAAGGAAAGTTCCTGAATCAGGGAAATGTTTAGCAAAAAAATAGGCAGGAGGGGTATCGAAATAAATCGATGAAAACTCTTTGACCATCGTTCTTTTATTGTCATTATAATAGCCTTGTCCCCAGGTCACATCTATTAATCTCCATTTTCCGTCAATTAAAACGATATTCCATGCATGATTTGATTCAGTGTTTTTTCTCCCAATATCGCTTAGTCTGGTTTTGGAATCTCCACGGATGATTTGGGATTTTAAACCAACTAAAGATGCCAAATGGCTATAAAGAAGTGTAAAACCTTCACAAACTGCTTTTTGAGATTTAAATGTCTTTTGAAGCATATCATTATTAAACTCTTGTATTTTTCTTTGCTTTTCAGCTTCACTGCGATAAGAAAAACTCTGTGTTTTTGGTGGATTTAAAAAAGCAGCAAAATCATATTTTACATTAAAAGCAATCCAACAGTAAATGGCTCTTGCTTTATCATAATCTGAATTAAAATCTGTATTGATTCTCTTTGCTAATTCTTCAGTATTGTTAAAATTTTTAGGATATTTTGAAACAATATTATCCACAGCACTATTTTTTTGTGCAAAAGTATATTGTAGAAAAATTACATTAAAAAAAAGGAATAGAAGAAAGATCTTTTTTATTTTCATGAAATTAAAAACAGTCTTTAATAATGTTTCTGAGTTCTTTATCTAACTCAATATTTGAGATTTTATTTTGTTCTAAATCAAAATTTTCATTGAAAGCAGGCAATGAGAAAGTAGCTTTTATCTGCGCACCATATCTGGGTAAAGCATTACGTCCAATTTCTAAAACTGAAGCACCGCCTCTTGAGCCAGGCGAAGTCGCCAGTAACAACATTGGTTTTTGCTGAAAAACTTCTTTGGTAATTCGGGAACACCAATCGAATACATTTTTAAATGCTGTCGAATAGTTATTGTTATTCTCAGCTAAAGAAAGTACTAAAATATCTGCACTTGCAAGTTTAGCAAGAAATGCTTTTGCGAGTTCATGCTGTCCAACTTCTTTTTCAAGATCAACACTGAACAGAGGCATTGCAAAATCATTTAAATCTAAAACTTCAACTTCTGCATTTTTGAATAAACCTGCAGCGTAAGTTGCTAAATGTTTATTGATAGATTGTTGGCTGTTGCTTCCTGCAAAGGCTATAATTTTCATAGTATTAATTTTTATTAAAAGTAATGAAATTAAATTATAATCAAAAGCGTCCTCAATTAAATGGGGATAGTTAAGTAAAATAAAAGTCCAAAAAAGAATCATTCCTTTTTGGACTTTTTATGATTTTAAACTAATAAAACTTTGGATTAATTCTGTTCTAATTCCTTTTTCGGATGATATCCGAAAAGATGATGTTCTTTTATAATTTCCGGAATACCTGATGGCAACATATGTTCCCAACCTGATTTTCCCTGACCAATCATTTTTAAAACTTCGCGGGAGAAAACTTCTAAATTATGCGGATCGTAATCAGCAATATCCACTACTTTTCCATTGAATTTAAAGAATTTATACAGCTCTTTCATTCTAGGATGCACTTTTAAGTTGCCTGAATTCATTAAAACCCCATTTTCATCCAACATCGGATATAAGAAAACTTTCATATCACGGTAGAATAATTTTCCGAAGGCTTCAAGGATTCCACCACTTAAATGACGATAATATTTCTCATCAAAAATATCAACCAAATTGTTTACACCCATAGCCAATCCCATTCTGGCTTTGGTATAATTAGCAAAATATTCAACTACTTTGTAATATTCCTGAAAATTCGAAATCATTACGGTTTGCCCTAAAGAACAAAGCAATTCTGCCCTGTCCATAAAATCACGTTCATCGATTTCGCCATCTGAGCGTAAATTTGAAAGTGTAATTTCGAAAACTACCAAAGTATTGTCTTTCTCCACTTTGTTTTCTTCGAGGAACATCTTTAAAGACTTCTCATACATATCCATGTTTACTTTTGTAACCGGACGAAAACTTCCTCTTAAAGCAAGAAGGTTCTTTTTGTATAAAATGGCTGCTGGCAAAATATTTTTCCCCTCAGGATTAAACATTACGGCATCTGTCATTCCGTTTTTGACCAATTGTAAACTCATCAATCGATTGTCAACATCTGCAAAACGCGGGCCTGAGAAGTTGATTGTGTCAATTTCGAGCTGGTCTTTATCTAAGTGATCATATAAATAACGTAGTAATCGTTTTGGATCATTGTATTTGTAAAAAGCGCCGTAAATCAGGTTTACACCTAAAATTCCCAGCGTTTCCTGCTGTAATCGGGCATCAGTTTCTTTAAAACGAATGTGCAGGATAATTTCGTTATAAGCCTCATCAGGTTCAATCTGGTACCGGATTCCAACCCAGCCATGGCCTTTAAATTGCTTTGCAAAATCTATAGTTGCAACAGTATTGGCATAACTGAAAAAAAGTTTATTTGGGTGTTTTTCTCTGCTTAAACGCTCCTCAATAAGTTCTCCTTCAAAGGTCAGCATTTTTTTGAGCCGGTTTTCAGTAACGTAACGTCCATCAGCTTCAATTCCGTAAACAGCATCACTAAAATCTTTGTCATAAGCAGACATAGCTTTCGCAATTGTTCCCGATGACCCTCCGGATCTGAAAAAATGTCTGACAGTTTCCTGTCCTGCACCAATTTCAGCAAAAGTTCCGTAAATATTCTCGTTTAAATTAATGCGTAGGGCTTTGTCTTTTATGGAAGGAATCTGAGCGATGACCTTGTCACCTTTGAGTTTTATTTCTGTACCCATTTTATTTTAAATAGATTTGTTACAAAGTTAGCAAATTAGGTTTCTAATGAAAGAGAAATAATCCCTATTTTTGTAAAAAAAACAAGTTCAATTGAAGATCTATTTTTTAGGTACCGGTACTTCTCAAGGCATCCCGATTATAGGGGTTGACCATCCTGTTTGTAAAAGCACTGATGTTAAGGATAAAAGGCTTCGCGTATCTATCTGGATTACGTGGGACGAGCATTCGTATGTGATAGATTGCGGTCCTGATTTCAGGCAGCAGATGCTTTCCTGCGGCTGCAGAAAGCTCGATGCGATTTTATTTACGCACGAACATGCCGACCATACTGCCGGTTTAGATGATATTCGTCCGTTTAATTTCAGACAGGGCGAAATACCTGTTTATGCACATCAGCGTGTGATTGATAATCTCAAATCCCGCTTTGATTATGTTTTTGAAACGGTTAATAAATATCCCGGTGCACCAAGCGTAAAAACTATTGAAGTAATCAATAATAAACCTTTTGCAATTGGAGACAAAACAGCAATTCCTGTCAATGTAATGCACGGTGATTTGCAGGTTTTTGGTTATCGTATAGATGATTTTGCTTATTTGACCGATGTAAAAACTATTGAAAAAGCAGAAATTGAAAAACTAAAAAACTTAAAAGTTTTGGTTGTGAATGCTTTACGTGTTGAACCCCATGATACACATTTTAATTTGCAGGAAGCATTGGATTTCATAAATTTGATTCAGCCCGAAGTAGCTTATTTAACACATATCAGTCACGTTTTAGGTTTTCATGAAGAAGTACAAAAACAACTTCCGAAAAATGTTTTCCTGGCTTACGATAATTTAGAAATTACCATTTAATTATATTACAAAATGAAAAAATCCTTAATGCTTTATCTGTTTCTATTAGCAATCCTAATGAATATTTTTACTTATATGTTTTATAGCAGAGAAGTGAAATTTGAACAGGAACGATATGATAAAATGACTAAAAAACTAAGGGATAGCATAAGTACGGTTTCAACAAAACTGTCAGAATCAGACTATTTTTCATTGGAAAATAACGAAAATGCACAAAACTATTTTGATAATAGTGCTTCCGGAGGGAAATTTATTCAGTACGAAAAACTGATTCCGGTTGTGACCGAAAAACTACTGGACTTAAATTCAAATCCAAACGGAAATCCTTATACCGGCCAGGATAAAATCGATGATAAAAAATTTATCATCAATAAAATAAAAATATTAAACCACAGATGGATTATTGCAGATTACAGCAATGGTGAATTATGGGGGGAAGTATTATTGAAATACTTTGTTAACGATGATGAATCGATTGATTTTGAAGTGAATCAGTCGTTGCTTTATCAAAAGTAGTTTAGTTTCAGTCTCAGTTCAGTTTTCAGTCGCTAAAAAAAACTGAAAACGGAGACTGATACCGAATACTAATTAAGTAACCAATTCTTAAAATCAAAGAAATTCTGAGGTGCAACTCCATGCCCAACCGGATATTCTTTATAGACTGCAGGAATATTTAGTTTTTCTAAAATAGCAGGCGTTTTTCTTGCCCAGTCAATAGGAATTACCTGATCTGCCGTTCCGTGTGAGGCAAATATTTTAAGGTTTTTAAAGTCGTTTTTCTCGTAACCTTCCTTGATTATTTCTTCATTAAAATAACCACTCATAGCAGCTACCCGTTGAATTTTTTCAGGATACGAAAGCGCCACAGCATAACTCAAAATCGAACCCTGGCTGAAACCAATTAAAGTAACATTATTAGCATCAATTGGATAATTTACAACCAATTCATCTATAAATTTAGCAATTAAATCTCGCGAAGTTTTAGCTTGTTCGTTATCTGAAAATTTGTTTTGGTCAGCATCAAAATTAATCGCGTACCAAGCGTATGCGCCGTATTGCAAATCGTAAGGCGCACGTGCAGAAATAATATAATAATTATCAGGAAGTTCTGTAGCAAACGAAAACAAATCGGCTTCGTTGCTGCCATAACCGTGTAATAAAAGTAAAACAGGGTTCTTGTCTAAGATAACTTTTGGGGCTTGTATTTTATATTCTAATGATAAATTCATTTTTTTGTTGTAATTTATTTAAGTCTTCGCTCAGTATCAATTGAATTTTGACATTGCTATTGTTATTGAAATTTTATCCTATAGATTTAAACCATTTTTGAAATAATTCTCCAACTAAAGGAATTGGCCTTGTATGACCTTGTATGGCGCTAAAAATTCCATAAGCCCATAAAACAGAAATGCAGATCCACATGGGAAAAGTGATAAAAAAGCTGTCAAAATTGCTTATAATAGCTCCAAATGAAATAAAAGCCAGCGATAACCCTAATGCCTGACGAATATGGAAAGAAGCAAAACTATTTTTGTTTTCAGAATTCATAGACATGGCAATTAATACGCCAACAATTAAAATATAGCTGGTAATTGCGGCAGTTTTTCCTTCTTCGATCGAATTATTCATTGTAATTATTTTGTGATAACAAGTTGATTTTGATTTAAAATTCCATAAACAGAACCTTTAATTTCGGTTCCCAGAAATGCAGAATTTTTAGATTTTGAAAGAATGTTTTCTTTTGTAAAAGTCGATTTTCCTTCTGGTGTAAAAAGAGTAAAATTAGCCTTAGATCCTTCAGCAATGGAATTATTTTCAATTCCGAAAACCGCTTTTCCGAGTGTTAGTTTTTCGATTATAGTTTCTAAAGGTAAAACAGTCAATAAGGCTCCAAAAGCGCTTTCAAGTCCAATTGTACCGTTTTTAGCGGTATCAAATTCCATTTTTTTGAATTCAATATCAATTGGGTTATGGTCAGAAGTTATCATGTCTATTGTTCCGTCAAGAACAGCTTTTATAAGTGCGATTCTGTCATCTTCAGTTCTTAATGGCGGTGTTACTTTATATCGGGTATCAAAGCCTTCCAGTTTTTCATCATTTAAAACCAGGTGATGAACAGCAACACTGCAAGTCACATTCAGACCTTTAGCTTTGGCTTCCTTAATCATAGCAGCGGATTTTACCGTAGAAATTGTCGGAATATGAAGTTTTCCCCCGGCATATTCTAATAAAAACAGGTTTCTTGAAATTTGCAATTCTTCGGCTAAGTTTGGTATCCCTTTCAGACCTAATCTGGTAGAAACAATTCCTTCGTTTACAACACCATTTCCTTTTATATTGGCATCCTGTGAATACGAAATAACCAGACCATCAAAATCCTGTACATATTGTAAAGCAATTTTAAGCAGATTGGCATTGTCAAGACTTTTATTATAATCTCCAAAAGCAATGGCCCCGGATTTTTTCATGTCAAATAATTCCGCCATATCTTTTCCTTCGCTTGATTTAGTCAAAGCCCCGATTGGGAAAAGTTCTGTTGCAAAACCATTCGCTTTGTTTTTTACAAAATTAATTTGCGATTGGTTGTCAATAACCGGGAAGGTGTTCGGTTGTAAAGCAACGCCTGTAAAGCCGCTTTTTGCAGCGACATTCAATCCGTTTGCGATGGTTTCCCTGTCTTCATAGCCTGGTTCTCCAAAAGAAACACTGCTGTCAAACCAACCTTGGGAAAGATGCATATTATCAAATTTTACTTCGATTGTATCATCGATATCAAGAATTGAAGTTCCTATTTTTTCTATAATACCATCTGCAATTAAAAGATCAACGGTCTTGTTGTGAAACGGACTTTTTGAATCGATAATTTTGGCGCTTCTGATGATTATTTTCATATGTAGATAAATTTATTTTGTACTGAAATCGTAAAATGATTTTTGTAAAAAGTAAAATGTTTAAAAGAAACCTAAGTTTTACTTTACGAATTTGATAATTGCCATTTCTAAAGCTAAAAATAACAGTGCAAAGATAACAAACCATTTCCAAATTTGACTGTCAGTGCGCTCAGTTTGTAAGGTGTTAAAAATAGTCGAAATAGTATCAGCAGTTTTAAAATCTGAAACTACGTTTGTATTTATCCGGCTTAAATCACTTTCGCTTCGTTTGTAATTAAAACTCAGATTTTCTATCCAATTTTTTTTATCGAAAATGCTATAATTTCCGGCTGTTTCAGGGAAATCATTAAAGACTAATTTTACTTTATTGTTCAATAGCTGTTGAATCGGAATAAAGGAATCATCATTTCCTTTTACTTCCAGGATCGCATCTTTCGTTAATAAAACATCTGCGAAATAAGGCTGATTATTGCCAATCGTCAATGCATTAACTCCGGTTTTCTGATTGTTCTGACCCATTTTATAAAAAAGAGGAACAATTAAAGGCGATTGCTGAAAGTTTGAATTTATAACATTAATAGGTGCAGAGAAAACAGAAACTCCGGAAATCGGATTTTGAATCATTGTCAAAAATATACTTTGATCTTCATAAGATAAAACAGCCGGATATGGACTCGTTATATCAAATGATTTAGTAGTTTTCGGATATTGAAAATTACTTATTTTATTCTCAAAAACCCCCGAAAACAATGGATGATCAAAATTGATTTTGGTAATTAATTTACTTGCATTCTGAAGATTTTTAAACTGAATTTTTCCAAAATTCCCTAAAAAAGAATTCAGGTTTGAAATTGAACTTTTTTCAGCCGGAATCACAACAAGATTTCCTCCTTTTGACACAAACGATTTTAAAGTTGTCTGCAAAGCCTGTGGAACTTCTTCCAATTCATTTAAAATAATTGTATTTTGTTTCTCTAAACTATTATAATCTAAACTGCTGATAGGATAATTGTTGAAATTGAATTCTGTCGATGTATAAATTCTCGATAAAAAATTACTTTTTTCAGGATCGCCAATGCTGATAACATTCGTTTTTTTAGTTTTCGAAATGCTGAAATAAAGCTTGTTGTCATAAGTTAAACCGTTGTCTTCAATAGTTACGTAACCATGAAAAGCTTCTTTCGGAATCGTAAAATTGATTTTCTTTTTCTTATTATCAAAGTTGATAATCGTTTTGGCAATCAGTTTGTTCTGATTGTAAAGCGCCATCGAAATTGGTTTAAAATCTTCACCGTAAGCAGATAAATTCACGCTGATTTCGTAAAAATTCTCTAAAGTCTGATTAATGAAAACACTGTCTATTGCTATATTGTTTTTTTGTTCGGCTTCCGGAATTATAAAATATGGTTTCTCTTCAGAATTAATGTTTTTCACATCCTTTTCAGCTAAGCCAACAGCATCCGTAATAATAACTATGTCTTTTTTATGTGCTGATTTATGCGCTTTTATTTTGGCTATGATTGATGAAAGTTCAAGCGGAGTTGCACTGTAGTTTAAATTTTGCAGAGCACTTTTAGATGATTTAATATCTGTATTCCAGTAGTTTTCGGTATTGGTAAGTAATGAAAATTGAGCGTTTTCCGGTGTGTTTTCCAATAATTCCTGAACAGCACGTTTTAGTAATTCGCCTTTTTTACCTTTTGCCTGCATACTAAATGAATTATCAAGAACAATATACATTTCATTTGCAGCATTTTTGCTGTCTTTTGCTTCGAAAAAAGGCTGGGCAAAAGCCAAAATGATACAGGTAAGCAGTAATAAACGTGTTGCTAACAATAATCTCTTTTTAATTTTTGAGCTTTTACGAGTCTGAACAGCGAGTTCCTTTAGGAAGCGGACATTTGTAAAATAAGAGATTTTAAAACGTCGTAATTGAAATAAATGAACCAAAATTGGAACAATCAATAAAAACAGAAAGTATAGAATTTCGGGTTGTTTAAAATGCATTCTGGCTTTGATTTACTTCACTACGTTTTGTTTTTCGTGAAGATGCTGTCAAAAATACAAATTTGTTGAGAGAGTTAAGGCTTCGAAACTATTTTTATTAAAGTTTTATCACCTGCAAAGGAATTGTTACAATATCAATTTTTTTTCTATGCAAATTTATCGCAGTAAATCAGGCATCGTCGAGGATTTATAGAAATATTTAGCGCAATTAATTTTTTAAAATATGGTTTAAATATAACTTTTTTTATAATTAAAAATAAATGCTTTAAAGATATTATTGAGTATTTTAGCTTATTCAAAAAACACAATCAAGAACATGAAAAGATTATATATTATGCTTTTTTTAGCTTTTTCTTTAACTAATTTGGAAGCCCAGAATAAATTTAATTTATTGGTGGGAACGTATACCAATACTTGTAAGAGTGACGGAATTTATGTTTACGAATTTGATGCCGGTTCCGGGGATTTTAAATTAAAAAATTCTTCAGAAAATGCTGTGAGTCCGAGTTATTTGTCGGTTTCTGCAGATAATAAATTTATTTATGCCGTAAACGAAAACGGGACCCAAAGTACAGTAAGCGCTTTTGGTTTCGATTCTAAAACAGGAAAAGTAAGTTTTATAAATAAAAATGCTGCTTTAGGAGCTGATCCCTGTCATTTGATTAATGATAATAAAAATGTTATTGTTGCTAATTATTCGGGTGGAAATATTGCTGTATTTAAGAAAAATGCTGACGGAAGTATTACCGAAGGACAGCAATTAATTCAGCACGAAGGTAAAGGACCAAATGAAGCACGTCAGGAAAAAGCCCATGTGCACATGGTAGCTTTTTCCCCCGATAAAAAGTTTGTTTTAGCTAATGATTTAGGCTTGGATAAAGTTTTTATTTATAAATATAATCCAGGTGCAGCACATGAAGTTTTATCCTTAAAAGGAAGTGTTGATGTTAAAAAAGGAAGTGGTCCAAGACATTTAACTTTTAGCAAAGATGGAAAATTTGTGTATTTGCTGCAGGAATTAGACGGGACCCTGACTACTTTTGCTTATGATAAAACCGGAAGTTTAAAACTTTTAAAAGAAATTAATATTATTCCGAAAGATTTTAAAGGTGCAAACAGTTCCGCAGCTGTAAAAATTTCACCTGATGGTAAATTTTTATATGTTTCCGACCGTGGTGATGTAAATTCGATTTCAGTGTATAAAATTCTTAAAAATGGAAGTTTGGAATTGACGGAGCAAGTAAGTACTTCAGGAAAAGGGCCAAGGGATTTTGCTATCGATCCGTCTGGAAATTACCTTTTAGCGGGACATCAATATACGAATGACATCATTATTTTCAAAAGAGATAAAACTACAGGAAAGCTTACAAATACCGGAAAAAAAATCGAGTTGTGCTCGCCTGTCGGATTGGTTTTTACGAAGATTTAGTTTTATAAGAACAAAGGTTCATAGACAAAAATAAAAAGGCTCAAAGTTGCAGTTTATAAGTTAAAAAACTTTGAACCTCTGCATCTTTGAGCCTTAAAATTTAATAAAATACTATTTTTTATCTTTTCTTTTCTTATCCCTGGTTTTCAACATATTTCTATTAACAGAACCATGTGTTTTCTTTTTGGTTTTTGAAGGTCCTCCAAGATTCACTTTTTTATTCTTTTTATCTTTTTCATGGAAAGCGCCATCACCTGAAAGTTTTGGTTTTTTCGTTAAAAATTTAATTGGCTGACGGTCTTTTTCAGGTTCAATCAGTTTTAGTGAAATTTCAACTTCTTCAGGGAAATCAGCTATTTTAAGCTCCTGATTCATTAATACTTCCACTTCAATTTTAAATTCTTCTTCGCGGGGCGTGATAAAGCTAATTGCAGTTCCGGTTGCATCAGCACGGCCAGTACGGCCAATTCTGTGCATATACAATTCCGGGAATTCGGGAAGCTCAAAGTTAATAACATGTGAGATATTAGAAATGTCTAAACCTCTTGCCATAATATCTGTGGTAATCAGTCCGCGCAGATTTCCTTCCTGAAATTCAGCCATTGTACTCAAACGGTAATTTTGAGATTTATTAGAGTGGATTACTCCAAACTGGCCTTCAAAGTCTTCTTCGATACGTGTATGAAGCATATCAGAAATCTTCTTATTATTCACAAAGACCAAAACGCGTTCCATGCTTTCGTTCGTTTCTAATAAATGTTTCAGTAAGTTTACTTTCGTATTAAAGTTTGGAACATTATATGTAATTTGTGTAATATTTTCAAGGGGAGTTCCTGAAGCAGCAAGTGTAACTTCTTCCGGAAAATCAAAAAAGTCATTCAAAACAGCATCAACTTCATCAGTCATGGTTGCAGAGAATAAAATATTCTGACGTTTGGTTTTCATCATTGCCAATAGTGCTGTCAATTGTGTACGGAAACCTAAATTCAGCATTTCATCAAACTCATCAATAACTAATTTTTGAGTTTCATCAAAGCGAACAACTGCATCCAAAGCCAAATCCATTGTTCTTCCGGGAGTCCCTACCAAAATATCAACTCCTTCGTAAATGGCTTTTTTCTGTGTATTGATATTTACGCCGCCAAAAAGACCAAGTGTTTTAACCGACATGTATTTGGTTAATTTCTCTACTTCTTCAACAACCTGAACTACAAGTTCACGTGTTGGTACAAGAATTACAATTTTGGGTGTATTGGTTGGGGTAAATTTATATAATTTTAAAAGAGGCAATAAATAAGCAAATGTTTTTCCGGTACCGGTTTGTGCAATTCCCATCATATCACGGCCTGACA
The DNA here is from genome assembly GCF_059491325.1 of Flavobacterium sp. Flavsp81. Lineage (NCBI taxonomy): Bacteria > Pseudomonadati > Bacteroidota > Flavobacteriia > Flavobacteriales > Flavobacteriaceae > Flavobacterium > Flavobacterium sp. Flavsp81. Next base: position 161,884 of record NZ_CP168505.1, read on the forward strand.
TAATCACAGAAAAGGATTTTTCCTGAATAGGTGTAGGAGTAACAAAACCTAATTCGTCGATTGCTTTTTGTAATGATTTTGGAAGATTGAATTTTTCGAACGTGCTCATTTGCCTTAAATTTTTTGCAAAGATAGCATTAAATCCCCTTATAACAGATAAATACTGAAGGCATCGTTAATTGAATGCTGATTTATTAGTAAAATCTTATTTTAAATATCTTTTGGTACGCAATAATAATTCGCCTGGGCTAAATGGTTTAGCAATAAAATCATCGACTCCTAATTTAAAAGCATCAGAAACGGTTGTTTCTTCTTCACCTAACGAAGACAAGGCAATAACCGGTATATCAGGATGATTATCTTTAATGAATTGTATGACTTCAAGGCCTGATTTCATTGGAAGCATAATATCTGTTAATACAAGGTCGGGTTTTTCTTTTGGAATTCTTTCAATAGCATCCAACCCGTCTTTTGAAATTAAAAGTTCATAACCTTCTTTGGTAAAGATGAATTTTAATATTTCAATTGTCATGTTGTCGTCTTCAATAATAAATATCCTTTTTTTATCCATTGGGTGTTTTTTGGCTATTTTTTATTTTTGTAGCAGCACTATTTCATCGATCATCAGCATGGGCTTTTTATTTTTTCTTTCCCGCCAGGTCGGGACTTTTTGCTCGGGTATAAGAATAATCTTTATTTTGTCAAAAATACGAAAACTAATCTTGCTAAAATTATAATTTTCTATGCTCAAATTATAATTCTCTGTTAATTCTTTGTTTTTTTGTTCTTTAATAATCTCCCATTTTTGATTTCGTAATCCCTCTAAAATAATTTTTGAAGGCAGGAATATCCAATGCCTTTGGTCCTCCAGGCACTGAAATTCTAACGTGTTAAAATCAGTATTATTACAATCAATGATAAGCTCTGCATTCTTATTGTACCAGCCAGTCCAGTTAATATTAAAATCTTTGTAGCCTTTTATTCCATCATTCAGCCCATTTTCTTTTTTAGCATTATATTCAGATGATGGCTGGGTAACAAATTTATATTTCATGTGTTCGCCTAAATGGTCTATTACATTATTTTTGGCTATGTATTTCCATTCAGTAAGATATTCTTCCGGGCTGAGTCCATCTTCACTAAGTTCGTAAATTCCAAATTCAGTACAATTTTTTGTAAAGTCCCGAACACGGTTTTCCAAATTGTCTTTAACAGAAAAAGATTCTGCTTTTTTTTGATACATTCCGTGTGGTTCTTTTCCGTAAAATTTTGCCTGTTCAAAAAATACATATTCCAGATCCAGGCGTAATTTTTTGATTCTTTTTTTAATTAAAATATCTTCATCGGCATTATCTGCTTTGGAAAGTAAATCATCATAAAGAGCCATGTTTTCAGAAGACAAAAAACTATTTCGCTGCTCGACAGGATTAGAATAAATATCCAGATAGATATTTTTCTCTTTTTGGTTTTTAGTTAGATTTTCCAGATATTCCTGAATAAAGGGAGCTGCTTTTCCATAATAACCCCTTAAAAAATCTGAAGTTGTTTTTTTTACATCAAGAGCTGAATTCCATAATAACTTTGCTAAAAGATATTCTCTTAATTCACTGAAACTTCCGGGAACATCAGCATATCCCTGAACGAAGACACCTTTGATTCCTATGGTATTTAAAAAGGCGTAACTGGAAGAAAATGTGTGAAGATTTGGAAAAGGGGACAGATAATTCGAAAATTCAACAGTATAATCCCAAAACATTACATTTTTGGAAAGTTTAACCCATTTTTGAAGAACGTTTTTGATACTATTATTTTTGCCTTCGTTTAAAGCTTCACCACGATTTGCTTCAATTGGACAAATCATTGGGTACAAATTAGTAGCCAATACTAAGTTTTGAGGCGGCTGATAACTATATAAATAAGCTAATGATACAATTTTTGTTTGTGGAAATTGTTTTGCTATTTTGTTTAAAAAATAATAATGAGCTCCCTGAGGCGAACCATATTTTTGATTTAATTTTTGACAGTCGCTACATTCGCAATATACTACATCATCATTATGGCTAATTGAAAAGTAGCGTGCATTTGGTTTCTCCTGAATTGCTTTGGCAATATTGTTTTGCATTATTTTGAAAACCGTATCATTTGAATAGCAAATAGATTCGCTACGACGTTTATGGTCGTAAAGCGCAAACATTGTTGGATTCTCTTTAAAATATTCTTTTACAGGGACAAGCTGATCAAAAGTATGGCCCCAAAGACCAAAATCATCCAGATACCAATCTATTTTATGCCATTTCCTAAAATCCTCGTTATAAGCTCCGGGATATAATAAACCTCTGAAATCAAATGAAGGCTGCTCTTTTATTTTTTTATTTTTCGGATATTTTAAAACTTCAAATTTTGGATAATAAGTATACTCTGTTGTGAATTTTCGTACTCCCCAATATTCCAGTAAACTATAAACGGCATATTCTAAAAATAAGGGAGATGTTGCTCTTAAAATTATTTTTTTGTTGTCTGAATTAATTTCAAAAAAATCTTTTTCCAGAGATTGAAAAATTTCCAAAGTAATTCCGTCTTCTGCTTTATCTGAAGCAATTTCAAAAGAGGCGGGATTAATTTTCTCTAAATTTTCTTTAAGAATCTTTGCTGCTGTAAAACATTGGTTATCCGTATAATTAATATGGGTATTCGATGCGGATTGTTGAAATATAATCTCGTTTTGCGACATCATTTTTGGGTTTAAAATGAAAAGTAATCCAAGTATAAAAATCCACTTTTGCATGGTTTAAAATTTATATTGCAGGGAAAGTGAGATTTCATATTCGTTTTGCCTTTTGTCCGGTGAGTACTCCTGATTATTATACAGAAACTGTAAGCCCGCAATATAATTACTGTAAACCGTTTTACTTATTCCGGCTCCCATTCGATAAGAGCTCAGATTTATTCTTTCACTATACAAACCGGCAGTATTATTATCATCAGGAGAAGTTCCGTAGCCTAAAATTGCAAATAAATAATCATATCTCGTGTCTAAATAGTAACGGGAAGTGAAAGTAAATGCAGGATTTATTTTATCATCAGAACTTTGTAGAAAAGAGCTCAGATTAAACCAAAATGATTTATAATAGGTCCCAAATCCTAAAACCAATGCAGGAAAATCTTCGGTATTGGTTTTGGTATATCGGAATCCTAAATTAGCTTCCCATTTTTTTAAAAAACTCATAAAATAGGTAGCTCCTAATCGATATTTGGGATAAACCCTGTCATTGCTAAAAGCGGCATTTAAAAATAAATAATCCCTTTTTGTGGTAAAAATATAGGAGGAAAGCTCATATTGTATTCCGTTTACATCATCTGCCGAATCAGATTTTCTGTTCATGGCGTTTATATTTGCTATTAATGATCCCCAATTTCGGGTTCGGACATATTGTGCCATATACTGATTCCATGGACCATAACCATCCCGATTAAAGGAAGTGTGAGTATATTGCACACCAATCCTGTCTTCTTTTATTTTGCCGGAAAGTAAAATATACCGATCCTTAAATGAGTTGTTTTTAGGGTTTTCCTTAATCAATTGGGTCATTAATTCTAATTCAGCCTCTTCATTATCTTGTAATTCATAGATGTTTAATTTTTTTGTATCATAATAAAGCTTGTTTTGAGGATAAAGCAATTTTGCCTTTTCGATATCTTCTATTGCCGAGTTATACTCATGATTGCTTATTTCTAAATTGATTAAATAATTGTAAGCATCCGGATATTTATCGCTTTTTGAAATTACTTTTCTATAATAAAACTTCGAACTGTCAGTCATTTGAATTCTTTCAAAACTTCGTCCCAGCAATACATAATAATCCAGATAATCGGGAGCTATTTTTAATCCGGTTTTCGCTTTTTGAATTATCTCCTGTGGATTTTTTTCTAATTTAGAATCAGAAATAAGCTGTACCAGTAAACTATCGACATCAATTTTTTGAGCAATAGCAGTGTTGTTATTTACCAGGAAAAATAAAACAACGGATAGGATAAAAGAGGTTTTCATTTGATTTATGTTTTTTTAGAAGCAGCAAATCCTTTTCGGGTCATTACGCCCCAGCTTTGTTCTTTTTGATTAAAAAAATGCCAATATCCTTTTAATGAGGCATAAACGCAAATAGGATGATAAACAATAGGTTCTATAATTGCCATAAGCACTAAAACCATTAATTCTTTCGAACTGTCATAATTTTTATATAAAATTTCATCTATAAATATGGACACCAAGGTGATTAATAAATAAAATAAATATATCGCCAGGGTAGCCCAGAGGAGAAAATTCATATTGATAAACTGAAATATAAAAGCAATTGCAATGGTAATCAGACCTATTACCTCAATAATTGGTACCATAAATTCAAACCAAAAAAAATAGGGCAGGATTAAAAATGCTGTTCTGCCATATTTTAATTTAAAAAACATGTTACGATGTAAATATAAAGTTTGTACCAGACCTCTGGCCCAGCGAACACGCTGCCTTAATAAAATTTCTTTTGTAGACGGAACTTCTGTCCAGCATAACGATTCCGGAATGTATTTAATTAAGAATTTTTGATGCGTGTCATACATATATTTTCGCATACGGGTAATGAGTTCCATGTCTTCACCAAGTGATTTATGCCAATAACCACCTGCTTTTATGGCAATTTCTTTATCAAACATTCCTAATCCTCCGGAAACTAATAATAAGCCGTTTATTTTGCTCCAGGCCATTCTTCCAAACAAAAAGGCCCTTACATATTCTAATTCCTGAAATCTCGGATACCATTCTTTCGGATAATGTACTTTTACAAGGAAGCCTTCTTTTACTTCGCAGGAGTTTGAAATTCTGATTCCGGCACCAGTTGCAATAACCCGTTTGCTATGTTCCATAAATGGTTTTGCCAGTTTTAAAATGGTTTCCTGTTTTAAAATACAATCCACATCAGTGCATAAAAACAAAGGGTAGTTTGATGAATTTATTCCGGCATTTGAGGCATCGGCTTTACTTTTTCCGTTTTCTTTGTCTACCACCAATAATTTAGAATAAATAGGATTTGTTGATTTATAATGGCCCCGGACTTTTTTGGTTGGGATATGCTCCTGATAATAAAAATTAACTTTTATCAGTTCGAATTCGGTTATGAGTTTTTCGAGTGTGTCATCTGTACTGCCATCATTTACAATTATAACTTCATATTTTGGATAGGTTAGGGATAATAATGAGCGTACATTATATACAATATTTACACCTTCGTTAAAAGCAGGGGCAACAACAGAAACACCCATTAAATAATTGGATTTAAATAAAGTCTCTTCTTCTAAATATTTTTGAAATCGTAAGTGTTTTAAAATGGCTGAATACGATAAAACTGCCAGAATTATATAAAACAGAATATAAATTCCGGAAAATACCGAAATAAATATTTCATAAGCACTTATACAGTATTTTAGAATTTCTACCATCATACAATATAAATGTCGTTTATATGATTTAGCATACGGAATGTATCGTTATCGTTTAAACTTAATTTTTCGACAGTTTTTTTGTCAATACTGTTTAGTGCATCTACTGCGTACATTTTTAAGGTTTTATTAGTTTCATATAAAATTAATTGTTCTAAAAAAACTATTGATTTTTCTCCGCCAATTATTTTTAAGCTTTTTAAAATTTCTTTTTTATTGTTATCATTATCATGTAAGTAAATAGAAATTAATCCTGTTTCCGCATTTTTAAAATATAATGCCCGACAGGCTAAGATGGCTTCATATCTTAAAATATCATCTTCAGAGTTTAATAGCTCAATAATTTTCTCTTCCTGATTGGCATAATTGTAAAAAACCATTGCTTTAATGCCTAATCGCACCACGGACTTATTTTCTGAAATTAACCATTCATCAATGTTTTTTGGCAATTTTATTTTTTTTATATGCAGGAGTTCCATTAATTTAATGATGTTTAATAACGATATTTTTACCGGAATATTTGCAAGACGTTCTAATTTGCCCTCAACCAGAGACAAATAGCAGGCGTATGCATTAGAGCGGATAATCCTGTCACGATGTGTTAAATAAGGTTTTATTAATTTTTTGGCTGGCTTGAAATCGATATTCTGAAAGTGATAAAAGCCTTCACACTTTTGATAATACCTTAAATCTGCAACCAATCGGGCTGAGAAAAAATGTAATTTCAGTTTTTTGTATAATACAATAATTATTGAACTTGACTCTCCTTTTAAATTTTTTTTAAAGCGGATCATTTCATTGATTACAATTTTCTTGCACCAATTTTTATGTAATGGTATTTTACTTTTTAGCTCGGTAATTTTCTCTTCAATTTTCTCTTTGTTGTTTTTTTCAAAAATTAAGGAAGTTAAAAATACATCGGTATTTTGAATTACAAACTGTTTTTTTTTATTGAAGTTATGCATAATCAAGCGTTTACTCCACATTAAAACAATCAGGATCACAACACAGGTTAAAAGCGAGGGGACAAGATAAAATTTTAAAAAATCAAAAATCGTAATCATATATACTGAATTTGTAATTAAAGTACGATTTTTTTTCGGATTTGGTTGTTAAAATCCTTCAAAAACTCCTAAGCCGAATAATGCGAAGTCATATTTTACAGGATCATTAGCATCCATTTCCCGAAGTTTGAGGTCTAATTCAGTTAATGCTTTTCCATCATTTTGCTTTCGTGTAAGCAATCCTAATTTACGGGCTACATTGCCTGAATGAACATCCAGTGGACAAGACAGAACGGCTGGCGGAATGTTTTTCCAGATACCTAAATCAACGCCTTTAGTATCTTGGCGGATCATCCACCTGAGATACATGTTGATTCTCTTTGCCGCAGAATTATTTAAGGGATCTGAAATGTGTTTTTGGGTTCTGGGTAAATGATTGATTTCAAAAAATATCTTTTTAAACTCATGAATACTTTTCTGTAAGCTGTTATTTTCCTGATTTTTAGAAAAAACAGCTTCTAGTCCGTTGTGGTTTTTATAAATATGCTGCAATCCTTTTATAAAACCTGCAAAGTCTTTACCATTGAAAGTGCGATGAACAAAATTCTCTAATCGTGCCAAATCTTCATCAGAATGTGACATGACAAAATCATAAGGTGTATTGCCCATCAAATTCATCATCTGATGGGAGTTTTTGATAATCATTTTACGATTTCCCCAGGCAATTGTTGCACTTAGAAAACCAGCGATTTCAATATCTTCCTTTTGCGTAAACAAATGCGGAATCTGAACGGGATCGCTCTCGATAAAATCCGGATTATTGTATTGATTGACTTTTTCGTCGAGAAATTCTTTGAGTTCAGTTTGATTCATTTAATATGTTTTTGGCGAAGAAACCGTCTTTTAAATTAGTAGTTCGCATTTGGGGTTGTATTTTGTACCGCGTCTCAAAATACTTTATCTGTTCTTTATTGACACAAGGTAATTCTCCATCACCGGTTCCCCAAAAGAAAACGCTGTTAATTGGAGAATGGTATTGTAAGTTGCCATTTTTTATGATTTCATAATCGTTGTCAAACTTGCTGTTTTTATATGGGGAAATTATTTCGTTTAAAGAAAATGTACTATTATTTTTTAAATAAATATTACTTGTAAAAAAACTTAAATTTAAAGGAGTCATTATAAGTACCGTCAAAATTAATAATGATAAATAGAGGGAGATTAGAATTTTTCTTTTAGTATTAAGAATACAGGCAGCGCTTAAAAAACAGAATAATAATATACCATTTATAAAAAAGCGATATTGGGGTGAAGATAAAAACAGTAATATCATTTGCGAAAAAAGTATTCCGTATAAAATCCAAAATGACTTTTTATTGAAAAATTTAAATATGAAAATTGGGATTACTGCCAGAAGGAATAAAATGGCTTTATTAAAGATGCCATGCAGACCAGATCGTGAAATCCATACTTTAAAAATCTCAAAAGTATTCAGACTATTATATTGATTTTCGGTTAATGAAAAAGCCGCTCTTCTGGTTTCATCATAATAAAAATGTGCTATGGGAGCAGGGATTTGAAAATCGAATGAAAATGGATTAAATACTGATGGAAATAAAGGATAACCACTGATAATAGTATTTTTTATTAAAAAAAGTGATAATACTAATAAACCAATAATTAGTGGTTGGATAATCTTCGGAATTAAAATTTTATAATGTTTTATAAATAATACAAGTACAATCAATACAAGAATAATCGAAGTTGTTTTTATAAATATTGAAAATAAAACCAGAATAGTGATAAGACTAAAAGTTTCCGGGTTTATTTTTTCATATTGATTTACGAATTCAAAAAAGATAATCAAGGATAAAATATAAACAGGTAAATCAGGAGATGGTGCGCTGATAAAAGTAAAAAAAAAGATATTAGCCAAAGGCAGGAAACCAATAATCAGACGGTTAGGTTCATTGTTTTTAAAATAACTATTGAGATGAAAAAAAGCATATATATTGCCGAGTAAAAGACAAAAACCACTTAAGTCATTAAATTTATTATACAGGAAAGAAAAACTAAATACGCTTTGTGTAATATGCCAGCCACTGGTTTGTGCTAAGAATAAATGCAAATTCGCTACACCTTTTACAAAACCATATTCGTTTATCCATTTTATAGTCTGAATATAGTATGATTCATTGTCAATAATATAAGGAATTGAGGCACATTGAGCCAGAATTAAAATAAAAATAAGAAGTAAAGCTATTTTTAAAGAAAGTGTTAAAGCTTTGAATTCCAGGAAAAAAGATTGATATAGTATCTGAATTTCATTTTTAAAACTAAAGTAAATTCCAATATTGAGAATTAAAAAGATGAGATGAAATTCAATATTAATTCTTCCAAAAATGGCCCAAATACTGGCAAAGACAGTAGTTGTAAATAGCCCAAGAATTGAGAAAATAACAAAATTTGAATTTTTTAGCTGAAGCTTTTTATTGGTATAAAAACCAATATTGACAGTGGTGAAAACGATATAAATCCAACTTAAAAGAATTAAGATCATTAGGATATTATTTGTCCATCTGACATGACTAATTTTCGATCAGCCATATTAGCCAGTTCTTCATTATGAGTCACAATCACAAAAGTCTGCCCGAATTCATCACGAAGCTGAAAAAATAACTGATGTAAATTTTCTGCAGAATGTGTGTCCAGGTTCCCGGAAGGTTCATCGGCAAAAATCACATCCGGCTTATTGATCAAAGCCCTGGCTACGGCAACACGTTGCTGTTCTCCGCCTGAGAGTTCGTTTGGTTTGTGATTGATTCTGTGTGATAGCCCTAAATATTCTAAAAGCCTTTTAGCTTCTTTTTCAGTTTCAGATGGTTTTTTTCCTGCAATATAGGCAGGGATACAAATATTTTCAAGAGCGGTAAATTCAGGTAAAAGCTGATGAAACTGAAATATAAATCCCAAATTCAGGTTTCTGAATTTTGAAAGGGATTTGTCATTTAATCCTAAAACATTTTCTCCGTTTATTATTAGTGAAGTTTCAGTATTTGATTTTGCGGGTTGGTCTAAAGTGCCTAAAATTTGCAATAAAGTCGTTTTTCCGGCACCGGAAGCACCTACAATTGAAACAATTTCCCCTTTCTTAATATGTAAATCAACTCCTTTTAGCACCTGAAGCTGATCGTAATATTTATGTATGTTTTTTGCTTTTATCATTTGAAACTGTTTTTACAAAGAAACAAAGATTCTGCCGATATTAAAATGGGTTGTAACAGAATTTTATGACATCAACAGCAAATGGGAATTAAGGAACAATTTTTTCTTATGGAATAATTTTTGTTTATGATTTCTTTATAAATTCAATATAAATTAAATACCTTTTTGAAATGGAAGAAATTACAACAACAAACGATGAAATGATAAGAAAACTGCTTTTAGGATTATTGTTTGACGGAATTGGAATGATTTCGTTTAGTATTCCGCTTTTAGGTGAGTTTTCGGATGTAATTTGGGCGCCAATTGCTGCTTTGATTATGGCTAGAATGTATAAAGGAAGAGTAGGGAAGGTTGCAAGTATTTTGACTTTTGTAGAAGAAATAATTCCGTTTACGGATATAATTCCGTCATTTACTATCACTTGGATTTATACTTATTATTTTCAAAAGCAAAACAGGGTTATCTAATATTATTTCAATTTTTCTAAAAATGCTAAAAGGGTTGCTGCAGAACAAGGTGAGAAATATTTTTTATCAGTTTCAGGGTCAACAGTTCCATTAGACACAATACTTACAAGCATTCCCTTTTCATCAACAACAGGAGCTCCGCTTAACCCACCAAATTGTTCCGGGATAATCACATCTTTCAGGAGAATTCGGTTATCAATAGTTTTATAATATTCAAATTCGTAAACTCTTTGTTTTCCATTTTCCATTTTTCTTGTCCAGCCAGCCACATATAGTTTTTCTCCAGTGATTAATGGAACAGTTCTTATTTGCAATGGTTTAACTTTTGAACGATTTTCTTTTATTGTAAAGATAAGCCAGTCATTGTCATAAGTTGATTTTGCATCTAAAAGCTCAGATTTATTTTCATTCAATAATTTATCACAAATAACAATCTCAGATTTATTTTCTAAAGGATACAATGACCAGAGTTTTATATTGTTTTCAAAAGACAACGTTTTCATACCATCTGGTTTAATGAATTTGAGTAAATGTTTTGCAGTTACCGCATATGTTTGATTATTAAATTGTAATAAAAAACCACAGCTAAATTTTGGCTGGTTCAATTTGGAGTCAAAAAAATCAATTTTGTTTACTAAAACAATTTCTTCAAATGTTTTAGTTGAAACTTTTTCCTGGCAAAAACAAGCTGTCATTATTAACAGAGTGAATAAACAGGTCAGTTTAAATATTTTGGCTGATATTTTCATTATCTCATTTTTAAAAATACAAATGGCGACTTAACAGTTGCCATTTGTATTAAATCTACGAAAGAATTTATTGTACTATAATCTTTTTTGTATGCAAGATTTGTTTTGTTGCCGGATCTGAAACTTTTATGATAAAAACACCTTTTGATTTTAAATTAATGGTTTCCTGTGTTTTTCCGGTAATATTTCGTTTAATAACTTCTTTTCCTAAAACATCAAATATTTTAAGCTCCGCCTGAGCATCATCGTTCTCAATCAAAACAGAAAAAGAACCATTATTTGGTACAGGCCAAACTTTAAACGAAGTAATTTCTTTGTTTGGTTTTTCTACTGACAGATTAGAGCTGTATCCGCTAACGATATTAACTTTGCGTGTCATGCTTGCTCCTTCATTATCTGTAACAGTAAAATCAAAAGAACATAAACCGGATGCGTTTGGTGTAAATTCGACAACATCCGAATTAAGTGCAGTAATTCCGTTAACAACATTAGACAGAGAATAGCTAACGCCACTTGTAAAACCTCTCGAAAGTTTCTGGATATTAATACTGATTTTATTTCCGGCAGGAGAATCATAATGAGGCAGGGACATCCATTGTAAATATTTGTCTAAAGTAGTATACCCGTCTAAGTCCGCATCTGCATTAGCATCTGAAAAATCACCAATACCGGAATTTGTATTTGTTCCCATGATAGTTTCCCACCAATTTGGTAACCCGTCCTGATCGCTATCCCAGTTAGTATCTCTGGTTATCTCAGGGTATGTTTCGTAACCTCCAACATCAGATTCGTTGTCAGGAAATCCGGGTTTATTAGTAACGCTACCTCTGTAAGTATAAGTCCCGTTTAATGTTTCTGTAATGATTCTTTGATCATGATCGTCAAATTCCGGCTGTATACATCCAACATCAGAAAGAACTATTTTGTATGCATTTTTTGCTGATTGTGTGGTTACATACGAAGGGAAAAAAGGCGTGTCAACAAAGTTATCGTAAGTATTAGTCGCTCCATTTTTATAGGTAATTCTTCTTCCACTAGTTTGATTATTTTCATCAAAATAGCCCGGCATCACATTTCCATTAAAATAACAGCGTTGCATTCCTGTTCCGGTATTTTCGTTATCAGCGCTAAAAGCAACAAATATTTTTGAACCTGCACCTGGTTTGTAATAATTGTTTACAAAATTAACTTCTTTAGTTCCGCCATCTGTTGTTCGGGAACCCCAATTGTAAACTACGTTATTGGTAATGTCCATTCTGCCGGCATAAGCACCACTACCATCTAATCCGCCGCCCAGACTCCAATTTCGCCCGTAACAATGCGCTAAAAGATTATGGTGAAAACTTCCGATATCACCGCCAATTGTCGCAGCATAACCATGCTCAGTTCCCACTGGATAATTTTGATGTCCAGCAGCATTTAATGCTTCTGATATTAATGTTTTTTGTAATGTGATATTCTTTCCGGAACGGGAACTAAAAGCTTCATCAATTGTCCAGCTGATTGAGCAATGATCAATTATACTGTTATCGGCACCAGTTAATCCCATGCCGTCAAAAGTAGTTCCTCCTCCTAATCGAACTCTTATATTCTGAACGATAGCATCATTTCCTGTAATTCCAAAAGGTGCTTTGCGAATACAAATTCCTTTTCCGGGTGCTGTCTGACCCGCAATGGTTACATAAGGCTGGCTTGAAACTAAACGAGAATCTAGTTGGATAATTCCTGATGTATTGAAAACAATAGTTCTTGGTCCGATATCGTTTGTTACCGCTTCACGCAAACTTCCCGGGCCACTATCATTTAAATTTGTAACGGCTACTACTTTGCCGCCTCTTCCGCCACGAGCAAAACGACCATAACCTTCTGCATCCGGAAAAGCAAGCTGAGCAGGACGGAAGCGCCATGTATTTCCTTTTATTATTTCGTTATTCGCTAAAACTTCGTCAACTCTCCAATAATAAGTTGTTCCTGTATATAATCCATTTACCTGAAAAGAAGCATTTGTTTTATCCTGATTGCCTTTATATTCCGGTGATGAAGTTCCTGCAGCTTCCAGAGCAGCTAAATCGGTACCAAAATAAATATTGTGAGATACAGCATTAATTGCCGAAGTCCACGTTAATGTTTTGCTGCCTGAACTTAATTCTACGTGTTCATCATTATGCTTAGGTGAAGGATTTGTTGCCTGATTAAAAATATTAGGTGTGTTTAATTCAAATCCGTTCAGCATTACATTTTTAAAGGTTTCAGTACCTGATCTTTCGGCAGCAAAAAGTATAACTACATCATTTCCTGTTGTAGCCTGAAAGGTTAAATAAGCCGATTTTGCGTCTGCTGTTTTCAGTGCTCTCACACTTGGAATTAAATTATTGATTACTAAATTTCCATCTATCGATATATCAATTGGACTAAAAGTATAAACCGGGCTATCTACTGCATTTAAAAAAGCAAGCAGGGTATGAGTACCTGTTTCTAAACCACTAATTTTTACTTCTATTTGCCCACCTTCATTTGCAGTACCATTTTTTACAGTAATTCCATCAGATACCAATCTGGCGTAACTAGGTGCTTGTATGCCTGCCTTAAACCAATTTGTTCCCAAAATATCTCCTTTATCGCCAACCCGGGTTATTGTAAATGTAACTCCGTTTTCAGTTCTGCTGGCTGTATTGGTGGTAATTACCCAAGGAATGTAGTCTGGTTCGCTTACTTCAGCTGTTGATCTTCCTGATTGGTCAAAATCAATTTTTACTACCGGATTTTGGGCAAAAATCTTTGTCGTTGTCATTGTAAAGAAGACTATTGCCATTACAAGCGAAAGTTTCATAGAATTATTAAACATTTTGATAGGTTTGGTTAGTTAGTAAAGATAAAATCTTGTAATTGTAAAGATTATGAATCGTTAAAATATAACTGTCCTGTACTGTCCTGTATAATAATGTTTTTGATAGTATATGGAAGATATTTATTTACATAATGTAAATTTATTCTTAAATAAATAAAGTATTATTGATTTATTGTAAATAATTGTAATTGACGTTTGTCTTAATTGAGGATGTTATAAAAAGTAAGAATAGAATGATTCAGGCGAAGAGAAGTAATAGATGCTCAAATATTTTTAGCGAAATCTCTTTTCAATGCTGATTGAAAATTTTAAAAAAAAAGAAGAATTTAATTTTTAAACAAGAAACCCAGTCCCATGCTTTTAAGCATTCTCTTTTCGAAGTTCCAAAAAAAACGAAATTGTCCAAAAACAGTTCCAATAGCAACCAATAAAACCTGATAAATAGGAAAGATAATCAGTAAACGAATAAGAGTAAACCATCCGCCAAAATCTTCTTTGGTAATATTCAGCCATTCGCAGAAAGGTCTGGACAACCATGCAGATGCCGATCCTGTGATGGCAAAAACGATAAATATGATAATAAGTTGAAAATTAGAGGTAATGCCCCAGCGTTGCTTTAATCGATTCATTTTTATTGGCAATGATTACAAATATAGTAACATTATCTGGAAGGGACATAGCCGTCTAATTTTTGTTTGTAAGTATTTTGAAAATAAATCATGTAATTATAAATCAGATAATTTACTTCGTAACCATAATTTATTGTTGGGTTGTAATCAATTGTCATTTCATATAAATTAGGATCATAGCGTTGGGGCTGTAAGACACGATTATTCCATTCAGTGACATACTGTCGATTTTTATTTTCAAGATAGGATTGGGAATAATAATTTCTGGGAAGAGCTCTTGAGGCCAGCCAGGTGCTAAAACCATTATCAATTATAATTACTTCATATTCTAAAGAATCATTTGCAATTCTTACCGTATCGTTTACTGCTACATTATTATTTATAGGTCTATTTACAGCTGTTTTGGTAGTGGAACAGGCAATAATGGTAAATAAAATTATCAGGATGTAAACAGCGTTTTTCATGACTTTTAATTTTAAACATAAATTTACAAAAAAAATACTGAGATACAAAGGTTTACAGATTCAAGGGAATAAGTTATTTAAAAAAACTATATACGTTTAAGTATAGAGCTTTTATATTTTAATATTAAAGAAAACTTATCTTCCAATAGTTTACCTATAAAACCAGAAACGCCACCTTTGCTTTTAGTGACTACCTAAACATCTGCCACGTCAACTTTGACATCGGCATTTTGATCTAAACCAAATTGCATTCCGTATTTAGAAATCGTATCCATGATTCCCGATGCCTGACTACTGTTTCCTGAAATAGAATTAATTATATGCAAAATCTGAAAATTGCCATCATTTGGATCTTTTGCTTTATTAATTAAAGAATTCAAAACCTGCGGAATCATACTTGAGGCCACGTTTGATGAATCAGTACTGCTCAATCCAAATTTTCACCAAGACTTCTAGTTGTTGCAATATTTGTTGCACAACCGGATTAGAATTGTCTATAGGAGAACTTCCGTTAAATAAGCCTGCTAATTTTTCTGAGTTACTTTCCGAAGCAATTTTTTGCAGTCCTGCAAAAATTGAGCTCCCGGTTTCGGCCACTACAGCTTCATTATGCTCATTTGGAATAGTGTTATTATTTGCAACCGAATTGCCTCCATATTGTTGGACTAATTGTGTAATTGTTCAAACATGATTTAGATTTTTTTAGATTGGTAGCTTCAAATTTAATCATAAAAGAAAAGGGATTTATTAAACGATGTTAATAAATCCCTTTTAAAGTATTTAATTATAGTTAATTAGCTCAACAAAGAAATAATTTGTGATGCTAACTCAGTACCAATTCTGTCTTGTGCTTCTCCAGTTGCAGCTCCAATGTGAGGAGTCAGTGAAATTTTTGGATGCATTAAGATTGTCATTTCCGGTTTTGGCTCGCTTTCAAAAACGTCCAATCCTGCAAAAGAAACTTTCCCTGAATCCAAAGCTTTAATTAAAGCAATTTCATCAATAACACCTCCACGGGCACAGTTTACGATTCCAACGCCATCTTTCATGATTTCAAATTCTTTCTCACCAATGATGTAACCATCCTGAGCAGGAACGTGAAGTGTAATAAAATCAGCTTCTTTCAATAAGGACTCAAAAGACTGAGGAACGATAGTAGTCGTAATAGACTGACCATCAAAAAACTCCACTTTTACATCTACTGTCGGAATAAAACTATCTGCAGCGATCACTTTCATACCTAAACCAAGAGCCATTTTTGCAGTAGCCTGACCAATACGGCCAATACCAACAATACCTAATATTTTTCCTCTTAATTCAGTACCATTTGCGTAAGCTTTTTTCAAACCGTCAAAGTTTGAATCTCCTTCTAATGGCATATTTCTGTTAGAATCATGTAAAAAACGAACACCGGAAAGTAAGTGTCCAAATACTAATTCAGCTACTGATTCAGATGAAGAAGCAGGCGTATTAATTACATGGATTCCTTTGCTTTTAGCATAATCAACATCAATATTATCCATACCAACACCACCACGGCCAATAATTTTAAGACCAGGACAAGCATCAATAATATCTTTACGAACTTTGGTTGCACTACGCACCAAAACTACATCTACGTTGTTTTCGTTAACAAAATTAGCAACTTGTTCCTGTGCTACTTTTGTTGTTATAACTTCAAATCCACCTTTTTCTAAAGCTAGAATTCCACTTTTAGAAATTCCGTCATTCGCTAATACTTTCATTTTAGTTTATGTGTTTATTGGGTTAATCGCGTATCGTTAAGATTGACGAATTAACAAATATGATAATTTTTTCTTTTTTTGTTTAGAGCTAATTCCCGCTATTCATTTCAATCTTTTATGTTTAAAGAAAACATAAAAGGATTTCCATTTCTATCGGGGCTATGACTCTGATATTTAATTGATATTTTTCTGAAAACTAAACTTTAGTTTCCAAAGCTTTCATTACATCTACTAAAACCTGAACACTTTCGATAGGCATAGCGTTATAAATAGAAGCTCTGTAACCACCAACAGAACGGTGTCCCGGCAATCCTGAAACTCCGGCTTCTTTCCACAATTTGTCAAATTTTTCAGTGTGGTCAGCATTTGTCAGCAAGAAAGTCACATTCATATTTGAACGGTCTTCAATAGCTGCAGCACCTTTAAATAATGGGTTTCTGTCAATTTCATTATATAATAAAGCTGCTTTTGCATCATTTAATTTTTCAACAGCAGCAACTCCGCCTTTTGCTTTAATCCATTGCATAGTCAATAACGAAACATAAACTGCAAAAACAGGAGGTGTATTGTACATGCTCTCTGCTTTGATATGTTTAGTATAGTCTAACATACTTGGTATCGCTCTTCCGTTTTTACCTAAAATTTCTTCTTTAACCACTACCAGAGTAGTTCCTGCAGGTCCCATATTTTTTTGAGCTCCGGCATAGATTAAATCAAATTTAGAAAAATCCAAATCGCGTGAAAAAATATCAGAACTCATGTCGCAAACCACTGGAATATTGATTGCAGGGAATTCTTTCATTTGAGTTCCAAAAATGGTGTTGTTACTTGTACAGTGAAAATAATCTGCATCAGCCGGTATTTCGTAACCTTTTGGAATATGGTTGTAATTTTCTTCTTTTGAAGAAGCTACGATAACAGTCTCTCCAAAGAACTTAGCTTCTTTTATTGCTGCCGTAGCCCATGTTCCTGAATCTAAATAAGCTGCTTTTCCGCCTTCTTTCATCAGGTTGTAAGGAGCCATTAAAAATGCTGTACTTGCTCCGCCTTGTAAAAATAAAGCCTGATATCCTTTACCGGTAAGGCCTAATAATTCTAAAGCCAATGCGCGGGCTTCGTCCATAACTGCAACGAAATCCTTGCTTCGGTGTGAAATTTCTAAAATTGATAATCCGGAATTGTTAAAATCTAAAATCGCTTTTGATGCTGTTTCAAAAACTTCCTGAGGTAAAATACTTGGTCCTGCGCTGTAGTTGTGTTTTTTCATGGTATAGTTAAAATAGTCCAAATTTTTAAAAACGCAAATTTCGGGAATACGAGCCGAAAAATCGTTAAATTATTCGCAATAATTATAATTTTTTAACCTATGTTATTAACAAAAACGATATAGTATCAATATTGTCTGCATAATCCCATAATTTCGGAGTCTGTGTTTTACCAAAAGAAATGCTGTTTTTGATCAAATTATTACTTACAATGCATTGAATTTGTTCAGCATCAGCTTCGAGACGGTTTTGTAAATCATCTATGTTTTCATAAAATTCGTAAAAAACACTTGAAATAGGAGAAGCATAGCTCGTATCTTCTTTTATGGTTAAAAAACCATTGTCCAGTAATTTGAAATTACTCATTAAAAAAACAGCCTTGTTGTAATCATAATTATTGGCATATTTCTCATAATGAATAACATCCTGATATTTAAAAATAGCCTCAAAAAAAGCATCAAATTTATAACCTTTTGGAACAAAAAGCTTTGAAACATTGCGACATCCCAAACCAAAATATCTAAAAATATCCTCGCCTAAAGCTTCTAAATCTTCCTTAGTTTCCTCACCATTTAAGACAGCAACAGAATTTCTGTTTTTGCGAATTATCGACGGTTTATCTTTAAAATAATATTCAAAATAACGTGCCGTATTATTGCTTCCGGTCGCGATTACGGTATCGAAGTTTTCTAATTTTCCTTCCGTGAAAGTGATCTTATCTTTTAAACTTTCGTCAGCAAAAATTAAATATTTAGCTAAAAACGGCAATAAATGCTGATCGTTTGAAGACGTTTTAACTAAGGCTTTATTTCCTGTAATCAAAACCGATAAAAAATCGTGAAAACCTACCAACGGAATATTTCCGGCCAGAATTAAGGCAACGGTTTTTTCTTTTTTGTTATCCTGAGCGGAGTCGAAGGAATAGTTTGAAAGCCATTTATCTATGTTTTCTTCTGTCAGGGCATCTGCCCATGATTTTATTGCAAAATATACTTGCTCAGGTGTATACCATCCGTTGTGTGATTGTGAAAGCTGAATAAGTTTTATAAAATCATCAAAAAACAAGTCATTACCTAAAACCAACTCATTTCTAGTGTTTTCCTCTTCAGAAAATTGACTTAAAAACTGACCTAGCGCTATAAAAGATTGTTTTTTTTCGTTTTGTAACATAAGTAATTTGTTTATGAAAGGTTTTGATTGTAATTTTGCACAAAAATAAGCTATATTAAGTTATAAGGCAAAGCAGAATGAAATGTTTGTAGGATCTTATATTTTTTAACTCGTAACCAAGAAAAAGATGGCAATAATTATAACCGACGAATGCATAAATTGCGGGGCTTGTGAACCAGAATGCCCAAATACGGCAATTTATGAAGGAGCAGATGACTGGAGATATAAAGATGGAACAAGTCTTTCAGGAAAAGTAATTTTACCGGACGGAACTGAAGTTGATGCAGATGATGCTCAAACACCTATTTCGGATGAAATATACTATATCGTTCCTGGAAAATGTACCGAATGTAAAGGGTTTCATGATGAACCTCAATGTGCTGCCGTATGTCCTGTTGATTGCTGTATACCAGATGATAATCACGTAGAAGATGAGGAAACTTTGTTGAGCAGACAAGCCTTTTTGCATAATGAATAAATAAAATACGTCCAACTTTAAAATTAAAAATCCTGAGTATTAAGCTCAGGATTTTTTTTGATGATTAAGCCTATTACATGATGGGATTTAATGATTTGTTGCGATAAATTTAATTTTATGATAATATTTTAATACTTTAGTCGGAAATTTCTAATAATAATCTATGAAAGGATGGATACTTTTGGTTACTGTATTCTTTAATGCAACCGTTTTTGCTCAAAGCGCTGAATATTCTATTGTCGTAAAAGATATAGATACGCAGTTGCCTATAGAAAATGCAACAGTAGTTATATTAAAAACCAAACAGATCTTATTAAGTAATCCGGATGGTAAAGTAACTTTTGTATTAAATGGCGCTTCAAATGTTCAGGTTTCCGAGACAAATTATGAGGATTTAACGCTTCGTTGGACTGTTTTGAAAGAAAATGGATTCGTAGTTTATTTAAAAAATAAAAATAATAAATTAGATGAAGTTGTTTTATCTCAGGGTTCTCCACAAAAAATACTTCAAAAAATTGTTTCGAATTCAATACAAAAACTGGCAGCTTCTTATCGTTTAAAAGTGTATGTAAGGGAATTTTTTCTGCTTGACAATAAATATTCCTATTATAATGACGGACTTGTAAATTTTCAGTTTACTGTGAGTCAAAAGAAAGCAAGTACAACATTGTTAGTAGAGCAAAATCGATCTTATGGCTTATTAGAAACAGACGTAAGTGCCGATTTAAAGGGATATAATTTGAATAATATCATGGAAAATTATTTGAATTTAAAATATTTCCAGCCCATTTTAGATGCAAAAGCAAAGAAAGAATACGAATTTAATGTAAAAGGACACCTTGCCAATAATGATTATTACACAATGACTATTACACCATTGCATGCATCCAGAGCTACAGCAGATAATTTTGAAATCGTTTACGATCCTGTAAAAAAGTTAATTATGGAATTTACCATTGTGACTGCCCCTGAAAATATTGCTGAAATGGAAGAGAATACTAAAGTTGGTTTTAAGAACATTACAAGATCTACTGTAAAAGTAAATTACAGAGTAGATGGTTTAGATTATTATTTATTGAGTTCGAATGAAGAGATAGCTTATGATGTTATTTTAAAGGATAAAACAAAAAAGAATATTCAGGTCCGAAATAATTTCATAACTACAAATTTTAGCAAACAAAAATTTACTTATAAGGAAAGCGATGTTTTTAAAGAGAAAACACTTTTTAATAAAAAGAATAAGATTCTGACCAATTACTGGGACATTTCGGGATTTACAGCTACCGACGAAGAAAAGGCATTGATAAATGCATTAGATTTTAATATGTAATTTTAAAATAATAAAAAATCCTGAGTTTAACGGCTCAGGATTTTTGTTTTGGGTGTCAGGCTGAGTGAAGAGTTGAAGTTGAAGCCTATTCTTAACATAAAGCTGCCTTCACTTCGCTTAGGATGACAAATAGGTAAGTTTCTTAAAAATTAAATCCAAGTCTTGCATAGTAGTAAGCTCCGTTGAAGCCCATTTGTACAGCATCCCAGTATCCACCTGCTTCGACCCAGTCATCTTGTTGATCCGGATAAATGTTTAGCAAGTTGTTCGCACCAATGCTAAGTTTTGTTGATTTTGCAAGCTTAAACCCTAAAGTTAAATCGGTTACAATTTTTGCTCCATAAGTATCTGTAGCAGCTTTCTTTTGATTTTCGAATAATTGTGCATCAGTTTCAGAAGGGTCTAATCTGTAATCTTCAGGATCTTCATCCATTTGATAATCTAATAATTTTACTTCGCTGAATCTTGTAAAAGCCAATCCGGCATCAAACCATTTTCTTCCATAGTTAAGGTTTAAACCAAATTTGTTTGGTGGTGCAGAAGCTAATAAAAATGCTTTGTCACGTTCGCCAAAAAATGTTTTTTCATCTAAATCGCCATTTTTCACTTTGTCGATTTTCATGTCATTAATATTTCCAACAAGAGTTGCTCCAAATCTATTTTCGTTTATGGTTTTTTTCCATGCCAGAACGACATCAAGTCCTTTTGTTTTTGTATCGACACCATTTACGAAAAATTGGGCTTTATCTACATTCATTCCTAAAGAAGACGCATCAAAATAACCGGTTAGTACGATTCTGTCTTTTACATTAATAAGATATCCATCAACAGTTGCAGTAAAATCTCCAAAATTGGCTGTAAAGCCTAAAGATGCATTTAAAGCCTTTTCTTCGTTTAATTTTTGAATTCCAAATGCTTTCGTTATTTCACTGTCATTAGGAGCTAATAAAACTTCTGTTGCACCGCCAGAACTAAAGTTCGTAAAACGTAAATTATAATAAATTTGTGCTAATGATGGAGCACGGAACCCTGTACTTACAGAGCCTCTTAAGTTAATATTATCGGTAATTTTAAGTCTTGAAGCTAATTTCCCGTTTACAGTACTACCGAAATCACTGTAATTTTCATAACGAACAGCTCCACTAACCATCCAAGCCTGTGTAATATCTAATTCAGCATCAGTATACAAAGAAAAGTTGGTACGGTTTTTATTTACTTCGTTCAGCGGACTATAACCGGGAAATCCCTGAGAACCTCCGGGTCTTGGTTCTCCGGAAACAGGGTCAATTGGTGCGCTTTGAGTTGTTGGATCTGTAATAGGTACTCCATTAGTATCGTATGTGGCATAAGAACCTTCTTCTCCGGCAAAAATCTCGAATTGCTCGACTCTGAATTCAGTTCCAAAAGCTATGTTTAATCCACCCAGAATGTCACCATAATTTTTTGAAACATCTAAATTTGTAGTGTTTTGAAGTAAACTATGTCCACCGGCATCGAATTCTGTTGGCGAATTTTCTTCAAGTGAAGCGTTGATTGTTCCTTTTATATCATAATGAAATTTGTTTTTTCCTAAAGTATTACTAAAGTCCCATTTCCAGCCTCCGGAAGTCTCTGTTCTAATTCCTGCAGCAATTGAATTGTCATTTATTTTTGATGTAATTCTAGGCGTATATCCACCTGGATAAATAGCTTCTACAACTCTTGCTCCATCATTTCTGGTAAAGGCATAAGCATCGGTATTTCTGAAATTACTTCCTCCAAAAGCATAAAATTGTGTTTTTTCTGATATCGGAACAGCAAGATTAACAAATAAATTTACACCCTGAATTTCAGCTTCTCCAAACCCTTTTCTAAAATCAAAACCAGGCCGTAATGTTTTGTTTTTATTCAGGAATTCACCTGTTACATTCACGTAACCTCCTTTAGTGCCAATAGGGGTACCATAATTAGCAGATATTTTTACAGATCCCCCATCAAAATTTTGATCCTTTCCAAATGAGTTTCCGTTTCCTTTTTTGTCTAATCTATAACCGTCTGTATTAGCAGTTCCTTCAGGAAAATCGCCTTTTGCATTGGTATTAAAAGCACCATACGTTATAGCTCCGGTAAATTCATTCACATTATCATTAGTAACAATATTTATAACTCCTGCAATTGCATCAGAACCATATTGCGCTGCAGCACCATCCCTTAAAATCTCAATTCTTTTAATAGATGAAGCCGGAATTGCATTCAAATCGGTTCCGGTATTCCCACGGCCACGCGTTCCAAATAAATTAATAAGCGATGATTGGTGTCTTCTTTTTCCGTTAATTAAAACCAATGTCTGGTCTGGCCCCAAACCTCTCAACGAAGCAGGATCAACGTGATCGGCACCATCAGAGCCCGATTGTTTGTTAGCATTAAATGAAGGAGCTACGTATTGCAGTAATTCATTAATTTCAAGTTTCCCGCTTTGTGTTGTTACATCTTTTACACTAATAATATCAATAGGAACTGCAGAATTGACAACAGTTCTTTTGGAATTTCTGGAACCTACAACTACGACATCATTCAAAACCTGACCGTCATTTTCGTCTAAAATCAGATCAAGTTTGTTACTAACAGCTTGTTTTTCTACAGTTGAATAACCAACATAACTGAAGATTAATGTTGCTCCTTCTTTTACTTTTATAATATAGCCGCCTTCAAAATCTGTTGAAACTCCATTTTTTGTTCCTTTTTCAACAATATTTACTCCGGGCAGTGGTGCTCCTGCCTTATCTTTTACAACTCCGGAAATTTCTTTTTGTGCAAAAAGGATAATACTGTTTAATAGAAATAATAATAACGTAATCTTTCTCATAGTTTGTTTGGGTTTTGGTTTATTGTTTGTTCTGATTTGTAATAAAAGTAATATTTTTTAACAAAAACTTAATGAAAAGTTTGATTTTTTTTAAGAAGATACTTTAAAAAACATTAATCGTCATTTTTACTTCACTCACGAGCTATTAAATCTTATATTTGCAAAATTTTAAAGCTAAAAAATATCATTTCAATAGAAATAAAAAATCAATAAATAAATCATATCCATTTATAGAGTCTTCTATTCTGTAATAAGTTAGAAGTTTAATGGTAGTACCTGATTATATTCAGGTTCAAATAAAATAAATAGAAACAACAGATGAAAGCAGGAATTGTAGGATTACCAAATGTTGGAAAATCAACATTATTTAATTGTTTATCTAATGCAAAAGCGCAAAGTGCCAACTTTCCGTTTTGTACAATCGAACCCAATATTGGTGTTGTAAACGTTCCGGATCCGAGGATTAACAAATTAGAAGAATTGGTAAAGCCTGAGCGTGTACAAATGGCAACTGTTGATATTGTTGATATCGCAGGTTTGGTAAAAGGAGCGAGCAAAGGTGAAGGTCTTGGAAATCAGTTTTTAGGGAATATTAGAGAGTGTAATGCTATTATTCATGTTTTGCGTTGTTTTGATAATGATAATATTGTACACGTTGACGGAAATGTAAACCCAATTCGTGACAAAGAAACAATCGATATTGAGTTACAGTTAAAAGATTTAGAAACTGTTGAAAAACGTTTGGAAAAAGTAAACCGTGCAGCGAAAACCGGAAATAAAGAGGCCCAAACTGAAAAAGCACTTTTAGACAGAATCAGAGAGTCATTATTACAAGCTAAATCTGCTCGTACCATTATTCCTCAAAATAATGATGAAGAAGTTTTAATGGAATCTTTTCAGTTGATTACAGCAAAACCGGTATTATACGTTTGTAATGTTGACGAAAATTCAGCTGTAAACGGAAACAAATATGTAGATCAGGTTCGCGAATTGGTAAAAGACGAAGATGCTGAGGTTATCATACTTTCAGTAGGGGCAGAGGCTGATATTACCGAATTAGAAAGTTACGAAGAGCGTCAGGTTTTCCTTGAAGATATGGGGTTAACAGAACCGGGAGCATCCGTTTTAATTCGTGCAGCTTACAAATTATTGAAACAACAAACTTATTTTACCGCTGGAGTAAAAGAAGTTCGTGCATGGACAATCAATATCGGTTCTACAGCACCGCAAGCAGCAGGAGTTATCCATACCGATTTCGAAAAAGGATTTATCCGTGCCGAAGTAATTTCATACGAAGACTATGTTCATTACGGTTCTGAAGCAAAAGCAAAAGAAGCAGGGAAATTCAAAGTGGAAGGAAAAGAATATATCGTAAAAGATGGCGATGTAATGCACTTCCGTTTTAACGTATAATTTTTCTTTAGAAAATAGAATTAAGAATAAAGAAAATAGACAAAAACTGCTGGAGAAATTCAGCAGTTTTTTTATGCTTAAAAATTAAGATTTTCTATTGTCAGGATGAACGGAGTCGAAGTCCGTTTATATAATCCAGCCTTCGACTTCGCTCAGGGTGACAGTATCTTTAAAATGAATAATGTTTATCTTTATTCTCCAGGATTTTTTCCGGAAATAAAAATAAAAATTCAAAACCAAGATGGTAAAAATGTAAAATTTCTCTAAAAAAAGAAAATTTCTCTTTTAGATAATTGCTTAAATTTGAAAAACTATCAAAAATCAGCAAATGAAAGACCAAAATATATTTTCTAAATCATGGTATTTACTAAAAAATACCTTTTTAGAATTTCTGGAAGATGACGCTATAAAATTAAGCGCTGCTTTATCGTATTATACCATTTTTGCATTGCCGCCATTATTGATCATTATTATAACAATTTGCGGTTTCTTTTTTGGAGAAGACGCTGTAACAGGCCAGTTATACGGGCAAATAAATGAGTTGGTAGGAAATGATGCAGCAGCACAGATTCAGGAAGCAATCAAAAATGTACAGCTTTCAGACAGTAATATTTTTGTTACTATTTTCGGGGTCATTATGTTACTTATAGGGGCGTCAGGGGTTTTTGCCGAAATTCAGAGCTCCATTAATTATATTTGGGGATTGCGTGCCAAACCAAACAAAGGATTCAAAAAATTTATTCAGAACAGACTAATGTCGTTTTCAATGATTGCATCAGTTGGTTTTCTTATGCTGGTGAGTTTAATGGTAAATGCTACTTTAGACATTTTAAATACAAGGTTAAAAATTTATTTTCCTGAAAGTACGGTGTATTTGTTTTACATTCTGAATTTGATAATTGTTTTAGGAAGTATCACATTGCTTTTCGCTATTATTTTCAGGACATTACCAGACGGAATCATTAAATGGAAAGATGCATTTATTGGGGCCTCATGTACATCACTCCTTTTTATGATTGGTAAGTTTGCAATCGGATTTTATTTGGGTAACTCAACTATAGGATCTGTTTACGGTGCTGCAGGATCAGTGATTATAATTTTGGTATGGGTTTATTATTCAGCTATCATCTTATATTTTGGAGCCGAATTTACTAAAGTGTATGCCAAAAGCTATGGAGGGAATATTCATCCAAATGCATATTCCGTAGAAATTAAAAAAAAAGTTATTGAAATTGATAGTGCAATAAAACAATAACATAGTATTGCTTGCAAAGTATTGAAACAAAAAAGATTATAGTTTAAACAACTGGTTCAAATTTATTTCTTTTTTTTCCCTAAGTTTTTTTACAATTTTCAGGAAAGCAATCGCCGTGATGTAGGCATCACCCAAAGCAGTATGACGGTCTTTTTTTGAAATATCAAATTTATCTGCCAAATCATCTAATGTGTAATGATCTTTTCGTTCAAACAGATGTGATTTGATTAAGGTTTTTTTATACAATATTCCCGTATCCAGAGATTTGTTTTTTAATT
The DNA here is from genome assembly GCF_059491325.1 of Flavobacterium sp. Flavsp81. NCBI lineage: Bacteria > Pseudomonadati > Bacteroidota > Flavobacteriia > Flavobacteriales > Flavobacteriaceae > Flavobacterium > Flavobacterium sp. Flavsp81. The sequence goes on from NZ_CP168505.1 coordinate 188,536, forward strand.
CAGGCAGACCATTTCTTTCTAATGCACGATTAATCATTGTAATATCAAAATTAGCATGATGTGCAATAATAATTGAGTCACCCAAATAGTTTAAAAATTGCTCTAAAGCCTCTAATTCTGAGGGACGCTTTACAATAAAATCTTTCAAAATGCCATGAATCTGTGCAGTCGATTCGTCATAATGGTCCTGTTCTATGTAAATTTCAAAGCTTTCTTCAATTTTGATAATATTGTTTTGTAAAACGAGTGCGCCAATACAAAGTATCCGGTCATTTGTATAATCGAAACCTGTCGTTTCTGTATCCAGAACTACAAAACGCGTTTCTTCGATAGTAATGTTTTCATCGAAAAGATTTTCTTCTTTTTCCCAAAATTTAAATAAACTCATCTTTATACAATATTAGAAACATTAAAACGTACCGAAATTAATTCCTGAAGTTCTTTAATGGTTTTGAAAGTTCTTTTTAGTTTTATTTTTTCCATCTTCGAAAGCGATTCCAAAGCGATGAATTGCCCTGAATCATGATGTAAAAGCCCTTGTTTGGTTCTGAATTTTAATAAAGCTTTGAAGGAATAGGAGCACGACAAATAAAGTTCGCTGTTCTGAGGTTCCAATTCAGCCAATTTTTCAAAACGTTCTGCCGTATTGCTGATTGATTTTACAGAATGAGACAAAATCAATACCCTCGCAGCATCTGTCAGCGGCATTAAAGCTCTTCTTTTAATATCAAACTGATCTTTGTTAGCACCATCTTGTTCAACCAGAAATTGTCTGAAGAAACCTGTTGGGGATGGACTTTGTAAAGCTCCGCTAACTAAATGGACATAAAAAATAGGATTGGCTTTTACACTCTCAAAAATCGAGTCTGACAATTGATTAACAATTTCGGCGTCACCATATTTCAGACTGTAATCAAAAAATATAAAAGATAAAAGAACTTCATTTTTCCCCGGATTGTTGATCCAATAGTGTACCTGATTTTTCCATTCGTCCAGACTCATGCACCATTTTGGATTTGAAGCCATCATTTCGGCAGGACAATATTCGTAACCAATAGTAAAAAGTCCTTTGTTTATATAGGTAGCTAATTTTATAAAGTAAGCTTTGGTTTCATCCTTAAAAACTTCAGAAACATTTTCATACACAATGGCATTATCCTGATCTGTATGCAGCATTTGCTCATCACGGCCCTGACTTCCTAATGCCAGCCAGGCAAATTTTACAGGAGGAGCACTGTGCATCTTCTCCAGCGAAATATCAATAACACGGTTTACACAGGCATCATTTAATTCGGTTATGATTTTTGTAATCAGGGTCATCGGGATATTTTGGTCTAAATATCCTTGCAGCAACTGCATGATTTGGGCTCTTATAGGCTTAATTTCTTTAACTTTTGTAGTTCTTTTTAAAGCCTTAATTAAAACCGCAGGATTATTTCCCAGCGACACCATAAGATCGTGTTTAGATAAAATACCAACAGCTTTTGTATTGATAGTTCCATCTTTGGTAAGACACAAATAACTGATATTACTTTTCATCATGGCCATCTGCGCCTCGGTAACCGTCATTTTTTTAGAATAAGTAATCACTGGCGATGTCATAATTGTTTCGGCTGCAGTAGTAATAGGATAATCACCGGAAACAATTTTGTTGCGCAAATCTTTGTCGGTAATAATTCCGATTGGAAGCATTTCATCAACAATTAAAATAGCACCTACTTTTTTCTTCGTCAGAATTTTTGCAATTTCTTTTGCTGTTGTAGAAGGACCGCAGGTAACAATTTTTTTAGAATATTTTACAGGCTGCAAATCAAATAATTCTTTATCTGAACTTAGATTTTCCTGTGCGACAACTTCACCGTATAAATTATTTTTATGAACTTCGGAATAAGGATTTTTAGTGTTCGAAGCATAACTTTCGATCAGGAAATTACCAACATCTTTGTTTTCTAATGCATAAGGTTTAAAAACAGCAATAGGTATCGCGTACAATATGCTTTCTTCATAAGTACTGGCTTCCATAACATAATTCTCCTGTGCCAAAAGAGGCCTAAGCCCAAAAATATCACCTTCATCGCACATATCCAGAATAACATTCTTTTGATTCTTTTTGAGTGCAACCGCTCCTTTATGAACCACATAAAATGAATCATGGGTTTTTTCATTTTCTGTAAAAATCACCGAATCTTTTTCTTTATAAATAATAGAAATCTGTTCAGATAACTTTTCAAGATCTTTTTGATGTAAAAAATTAAAAGGAGGAAAACTTTTTAAAAAGTCAGCAACTCTATGTGAAATAGTATTTTTCATTCGTTAGATTTAGATTCCAATTTAAGACTTAAAATAGAAATGTAAAAGAAACACATTTAAACTTTTTATTCAACTATATTTTATGAAATATCTGGTTTATTTGTTAAACAAAAAAAGCTCCTCGAAGGAACTTTCTATAATTATTTACGATTGTTTTTTCCGGACTCGCATGTTGATGAATTCTACTGCCAATGAAAATGAAATGGCAAAATAGAGATATCCTTTTGGGACTGCACCAATATGCTCACCTGCCAATGCAGCGTTCGATAAATGCATACTTTCTGTAATCAGCATGAATCCGATTAATATCAAAAACGAAAGACCTAATATTTGTATTGATGGATTTTTATTAACGAAATTGCCTACCGGAACCGCAAATAACATCATTACTCCAACAGAAATTACAACGGCTGTAATCATAATAGTCAGAGCTCCTGAAACACCATTCGTCATTCCGACCGCTGTTAAAATCGAGTCGATTGAAAAGATTAAATCGATTAATAAAATCTGTATAATCACATTTGTAAATGATTTTTTTACAGCTGTACTTAATGTTTTTTCTTCGTCACCTTTATGATCTACTTTTTCACTGATTTCTTTAGTGCTTTTATAAATAAGGAACAAACCTCCCAAAAATAAAATTAATGCCTGCCCTGTAAAATCACCTTCCAGCCAGCCCCAATGTATGCTGAATATTATAGCTTTCATGGCAATTAAATAGGAGATTCCCATTAACAACGCAATACGCATAAACATCGCTAAAAACAAACCAATCCGGGTTGCTTTTTTGCGATCTTCTTTGGGGAGTTTGCCTGTTACGATTGATATGAAAATAATGTTGTCAATTCCTAAAACAATCTCAAGAAAAGTAAGTGTCAATAGGGCAATCCATGCATCAGGATTCAAAAATACTTCCATTTTAATAACTTTTTATTTAGTCAACTTTATATACTGTTCCGCGTTGTTTTTCATCAGAACCAACCATTCCAAACTCAAAAGTATAAGAATCTTTTTTAGTCGTTAAAATTTTCATGCTTATCGCTTTCTCTTCCGCCATATTTTTCGGGTGTTTCTTTTGCAGAATATATTCGCAGTCACTTACCCAGCGTACAGTCGAAGTATCAGTTTTGCCGTCAAAAGTCTCAATTTCGATACCATCTTTACGTTCAAAAAAAGTAGTTTTTTTAACGCCGTCTATTTCAATTTCAAATTTAAATTTTCCGTTTTTAAAGTCTTTGCAATTGTGTTCTGCATTGTAACAAGACATTAGTAATAGTAATGGCAGAAGTAATAGTATTTTTTTCATTTTAAATTTAGGTTGTTTTAGGAGCTATTTCCTGCTTTTCATTGCAATCTTTTTGTTTTTAAAGAAAAAACAAAAAGGATTTCCATTGCAATCAGGGCTAGAACTATATTAGGTAAATAAGAAACATTATTACAATCAGGGTAAAAATGATATTAAGAAAACTCAAAAAAAATAAATTTCGTCTTTTGTTTTCACGACTTTGTTCATCAGATAATTTTGTTCTGCAAAATTTTATTAAAATCCAGTAAGCAATCCCACCTAAATTAGCATGAAATTCTATCATTTTAATCTTTTTAATTCATCATCAGTAAAGTTCTTGATTTCTTTTTCTTTGGCAAACTTTTCGGCATTGTAATTTCCTGATTTATTCTTCGGAATCGATAAACTGTCCCAATCGTTTTTCTTCAATTGTTTGGCATAAAAAACAATTTGACCAACGTGATACGGATAATGTGCCAATTGACGATTGATTGCTTCTACTACCGTGTGGCCCTCATTTCTAATATAAATAATATCCGAAAGCTGCTCTGGTTTTAAACTGTTCAAAGTATTCAGAAAGCATTCCCAGCCTTTATTCCATGTTGCTAAAACTTCTTCTTTTGACTGTAAATCATTTTCGAATTCGGCATCACGGTTGCGCCATTCTTTTTCACCGTCTGTAGTCAGAAAGTCTGTCCAGCGTGACAGCATATTACCGGAAATATGTTTTATAATGGTTGCAATACTATTGGTATCTTCATTTACAGAAATAAAAAGCTGTTCCGGTTCTAGTTGATCCATGGCTTTTTCGCCCAGCATTTTATAATACAAAAACTGCTTTTTAACGCTTTCCAAATAAGATACAGATGTATTCATGATTAAACAATTTTAATGTCATATTTGTCTAAAAGGCCAACAATTCCCTGAGTCGAAAATTGCGCTTTTCGCATCGGATTAAATTCGGGATCGATTTTGTAGTTATATGCCGTTCTAAAATCAGCAGCAGCTAATTGTGTATCATTAAAAATAGCACCATCTAAATCACAATTATCAAAAACCGAACTGGTTAAGTTGGTTCCTATAAAAGTAACTTCTCTTATTGAACAATTGATAAACTTGGTTTTTGCCATTTTCTTATTTGAAAATATGGCATAATCCAAAGCAGTTTCTTCAAAATAAACCTGGAATAAAAAGTCATCACATTCGTTAAAAGCGATTCCTAAAAGCTTGCAGTTTTTGAAAGTCACATTTTTTAAACTCGTTCCCAATAAACTTGTCATTGACAAATTACAGTCAATAAATTCGCAGTCCAAGAAAGTATTGTAGGCAAAATTGCTGTTCGAAAAATCACAGTTTTTAAAAACACAATCTTCAAACTCCCGATTGTTTATTTTTTTGTCAATATAAATGACTTTCTCGAAGGTTTTCTGAATGTATATTAGACTTTCCATGAATGTTTTTTTGATTTTCGGGCATTGTGGCAATTGCAATAGATTTACTTTCAAAGAAAATATAAAAATGGATATCTTCTAATTGATCTAAGCATCGCTTGACCAAATTATTTTCTGCCCCATTTTTTGGCAATTTCTTTGGCTTGATCTTAAGTATAAAACTTACCATTTTTAATATTTTCTAATGCATTTTCAATGTCTAAATTGTAAGCTGCATCCGAGTCAACATTTGAGTTGTTTATGGATTGTAAAAGATGTTTCAATTTTTCGACAAAAGAAGGATCTTTTACCTTATCAATTTCCTGATGAATCCAATTTAATTCTGCTTGAATATCCATAATTGTGAATTTTAGTAAAGATACAAATTAGTCATTAAACAAACCCTTCATGATGATTTTCAATCCGTAAAAAATTAAAAACATAGCGCTTAAACAAGCTACAATTCCAACACCTAAAACTAAATAATGCCAATTTGTATGCTGATTCATAAAAGCATTATAAATCAACGAAGGGCCAATAAATAAAAGAGGCAGTGAACCTGATAAGTATTTAATTCCTTTTCCTAATAATTCTTTATTTGTAGCCATTTGTTTTTTGTTTTTGAAAGTTTCAAGTTTCAGTTTTTTTTCGTTTTAGGTTTTGCGAACTTATAATAGTTTGCATTTCACATTTCACAAAAAACATTTCACTTAATTATTGTAATTCTCTACAGCATTTCTAACACTTCCGTATTTTTTTAATAATTCAGAAGCTTCTTCATATGAAACCGGAATTTCTCCCATAATCATTTTCACACCACGATCAACCAGTTTGATGTTGCTCAATTGCATATCAACCATTTTATTTCCTTTCACTTTTCCAAGCTGAATCATAGCTGCAGTAGAAATCATATTCAAAACTAATTTCTGAGCAGTTCCTGCTTTCATTCTGGAGCTTCCGGTAACGAATTCGGGACCAACCACAACTTCAATAGGAAACTTAGCTGTTAGTGCCAAAGGGCTTCCCGCATTGCAGGTAATACAACCTGTTAAAATATTATTTTGATTGCAGGTTTCTAAACCACCAATAACGTAAGGAGTTGTTCCTGATGCGGCAATACCAATAACGGAATCATTTGTGCCTATATTATGTGCTTGTAAATCTATCCAGGCCTGAGTTGCATTATCTTCGGCATTTTCTACGGCACGACGAATGGCAGTATCTCCGCCTGCAATGATTCCGTTTACCAAATCAAACGGGACACCAAAAGTAGGAGGACATTCAGAAGCATCTACAACGCCCAAACGCCCGGAGGTTCCTGCTCCGATATAAAATAGTCGCCCGCCCAGTTTTAATTTAGCAACAACCTGCGCCACTAAAGCTTCAATTTGCGGTATAGCTTTTTCAACTGCAGCAGGAACAGTTTTGTCTTCATTATTGATATTTGTAAGCAGTTCGTGAACCGACATTTTTTCTAAATGTTCGTACTTTGACGCTTGTTCTGTAGTTTTTGTGAAGGTCATTTTTCGTATAATTGGTCTTGCCCAAAATTACTATTTTTTATTGCAATTTTCAGAAGCTTTTTGAAAGAACTAAATATTATATTTGTTAAATATTAAAAGATAAATGGATAGATTAAGCTTACTGCAGGGGATTGCCAAAATCTCGGTTTTTGTGTCTTTACTGATGGCATTTTTTCTATATACCGTTAAAACCGAGAATAAATTGGCGAATCGTTTATTTGCGTGGTTTTTTATTGTTTCGGCTATTGACCTTAGTGGCTTTTTCGTTTACGATTATATTCAGGATTATCTGAATTTGGTAATTTTCAGATGGACAGTCTGTTTACTTGCAATGCCATTATTTTACCTTTATGTATTAGCAGTTTGTTATTCTGATTTTAGATTAAAGTGGAAACATTTGGTGCATTTACTTCCAATTATTGTAGTGAATTTAATTTTTCTTCCGAGACTTTATTTGGCAAATGGCACTAATGAACTTTTTGATTCAATTGACCAAATGCCTGAAATAGTCCTTATTCAGGTTTTAATTGAATTTCAATACGTGTTTTATATTGTCAGCACATTTTTAATTTTAAAAAAATATAAAGAGATTTATCTGGAAAATTATGCCAATCCGAGTTCTTTAACTTACAAGTACCTTTTTCAGATGACCACTGTTTTTCTTGTTGCACACTGTTTGGTGGCATTAAAAAATGTATTGCGTTACAGCGATTACAGACAGATATTTCTTTGGTTAAATGTAGTGGTAGGAACTGCAGCATTATTTATTACTTGTTGGTTAGTAATGAAAGCCCTTAATCATCCGGAACTTTTTAGGGGAATCAATTCTAAACTAAAATTGACGAAAGATATTCTTCCGAATGAGGAAACTGACACAACCGAAATAAAAGAAAATCATAACGAAACAATTGCCACTCAAATTTCAATATTGAAACAATACATGGCTGAAAAAGAACCTTTTCTTGACCCGTCGCTTACCATTCAGGAATTGGCCAATCAAATTGATATCCCGGTTCGGGATTTATCTGTTTTGATTAATCATAAAATGGATCAGCACTTTTTTGATTTTGTGAATGAATATCGAATTCAAAAAGCAATGGGTATTTTAAAAGATAAGTCTAAAAGCGACCTTACCGTTTTAGAAATTTTATATGAAGTAGGTTTTAACTCCAAATCTTCGTTTAATACTTCTTTTAAAAAATACACCAATTTAACGCCTACAGCTTACCGAAATGCCTCATAATTAGTAGCTTGTAAAAAGTCGTACTTCGTACCTTAAAAAGTCGAACCAATTTCCTGAACAGAAAATGGTTCGACTTTTTTTTGTCGGTCGAATCCGGAAAATTTCTAAGGCAACTTTGCTTCAAATTAATCGAACAAGTTAAAACTAGAAATTATGAAAACAGTAAACCTCCTTATCTTTTTATTATTGCCATTTTTTTGCTTAGCACAATTAACATTTAAATTAAAAGGGAAAACAGCAAGCGAAACGACATCTTTAGAATGGGCAGATATCTCAATCTTAAATTCAGAAGGAAAAATTATTGATGGAACTACAACCAAACAAGATGGCATTTTTGAAATCAATCTTAAAAAAGGTTCTTATAAGATAGGCATTAGCCTTTTGGGATTTGAAGAATACGAAAAAGAAATTTCGATAGAAAATGATACCGATTTGGGAACCATTATCCTAAAAGAAAATGCAACCAAATTAGTTGAAGTTGTTGTTCAGTCTAAAAAGAAAATAATCGAACAGAAAACAGATCGTTTGGTTTACAACTTAGAAAATAATATTACAAATGTGGGAGGCGATGCTTTAAGCGCCATTAATACTGCACCGGGAGTTGTAGTCAGAAATAATACAATCAATATTTTAGGAAAAGGAACTTCTCGCGTTATGATTGACGGAAGGATGATTGAATTAACGGGCGAAGAATTGAATAACTTCCTGAAATCAATATCTGCCGGTGATATTAAAAATATTGAAATTATAAGCAATCCTCCGGCGAAATATGAAGCGGAGGGAACTGGTGGATTGATTAATGTTATAATGAAAAAAGGAGTTCGTGATTCATGGAAAAACACTACTACAGTTTCTTACGATCAAAATAAGTACGGAATTTATACTTTAAGAGATAATTTCTTTTACAATAAAAACAAGTTTCGTTTTTCTGCCGGTGTTAATGCAAAAACAGGTTATTTAAATGCTACAGATGACTTAAAAATGTATTTTTCAGATGGACTTTCACATATGAAAAGCACAACAAAAGTAAAAAGCGAAAATCTTTCCGGAAAAATAGCTTTAGACTATGATTTTTCTGAACGTACAACAGTTGGTTTTCAATTTTTAAATGACAGAAATAATCCGGACTTTAAATCGGATATTACAATTAATAAATATAATACTCAAAATGAACTGGAGGATATTACGATCAATAAAAGTAATACTGACAAAGGATTTGGCAATCAAACGTATAATGCACACCTGATAACCAAATTAGATTCTCTAAAAAGAAAGCTTTCATTCGATGTGGATTATTTTAATTACAATTCGAAATTCGATAGAAATTTTGTTGCTAATAATTATACGCCAGATATGACATTTGTGGATGTAAATCAGTCTGGAAGAAATATTTCGAATCAGGATATTGACAACTGGAGTTTTAAGGCCGATATGGAACATCCGTTTCAGACGATCAATTTGTCTTACGGTGCTAAAATGAGTTTTACAAACAGTATCAGCGATGTACTTTACTACAATACAATTTCCGGAAATCCGGAATTAGATCCAAATCAGTCAAACCGATTTAAGTACACTGAAAATAATCAGGCGGTTTATATTAATGCAGATAAAAAACTGAATGAAAAATGGAATTTTCAATTGGGATTGAGGTTGGAAAATACCCAAACTACCGGATTTTCGGAAACTTTGAATCAGGAAACAGAAAATAATTATTTAAAATTATTTCCAACAGTTTATGCTTCTTACCAGAAAAACGAAAATAATATTTTTAGTTTGAATTACGGAAAAAGAATCAACAGGCCTCGTTTTGATTTATTGAATCCGTTTCGCATTTACATCAACAGTAATAGTTATTCAGAAGGAAATCCGTTTTTAAAGCCTTCGTTCAGTGACAATTTTGAGTTGGCACATTCTTATAAAGAAATTTTGAGAACCAGTGTTTTTGTCAATTCTGTTACAAATGGTTACGGCGTTTTATTTACGTCAAACCCGGAAACGAATACGCAGATTATAACGCGTGAGAATTATTTTAAAAATTTAAATTATGGTGTTGGAGAAAGTTATTCGGCAACTTTTACAGATTGGTGGTCAAGTGAGAATTCATTGTACTTTTTAGGTGCAAAAACAAAATTTATTGCAGCTATTAATGCAGTGCCATCAAATAGTTTACAAATTGATTTTTCTACAAATAACACTTTTGTATTAGGCAAAACAACAAAGTTACAAATCGATTTTTCGTATACAAGTCCTTTTAAAGGTGGTTTGTATGAAGTAGGATACGCCTCGGGTTTTGATATTGGTTTCAAACAGGATTTGTTTAATAAAACGATGCAGATTGCATTTTTGGCAAATGATATTTTTAATACTTCTTATTTAAAAGATTTTACTTCGGTTGTAAATGGTGTCAAGCAGGTTTACAGCCAAAATGAAAGTAATCGATTTGTCCGTTTGTCTGTGGTTTACAATTTTGGTAATAAAAAGATAAACGTAAAGGAACGCAATTTTGGAAATCAGGAAGAGAGAAAGAGAACGGGGAATTAATAATTAGTCAATTAGAAAATTGAATTATGAAAATGAAAACACGAGATTTTCTTTTGTTTTATTGCGTGAGGAATGGACGCTGGCTACCGAAGTAGCGCATACAGCCCGACCGGATTTGCGAAAGGCGCACATAAGCGGTTTGTTAAATAGCGCCTTTTGTGAATTTGGTCACGCCCTAATTATAATAGAAATGCCAATAAAATTCCGAGAACGATCATGGAAACTTTGGCAATATTGAATTTGTGTCCTTCACTGCTTTCAAAAATAATTGTCGATGAAATATGGAATAGTATTCCGATTACTATTGCTGTTATTTCGGTGTAATAATTATTTAAAAAAGGTAAATATTCTGAAGCCACAGTTCCTAAAGGCGTCATGATAGCGAAAGTTAACATGAAAGCAAAAATGGCTTTTTTATTTAAACTTGCGTTAATGAAAAAAGTTGTTAGAATCACGGCAATCGGTAAATGATGAATGGCAATTCCAATAGCCAGACCATGATGATGACTTACTGGAAAACCTTCTAAAAACGCGTGAATACAAAGACTTATAAAAAGCAGCCACGGAATCTGAGACATTTTTGCATGTCCGTGAACATGTCCGTGTTCTGCCCCTTTGGAGAAAAACTCAAGAATGATCTGAAATAAAATTCCGATCATGATAAATAAACCAATATTGTGATTGTGCGATTCGTAAACTTCCGGCAACAAATGCATTACAGTTAACGATAATAAGAATGAACCGCTAAACGCGAGCAATAATTTTAGATTGGTTTTGTTTTTTGGTTTTAGAAACAAAGCCACGATATATCCTAAAAGTACTGAAAATAAGGGTAATAGATAATTCATTTGTTGATTTACCAATTTATTTAAAAATCATGATTAATCGTTCGCTTTCGGTTTTGTGGAATTTTTTGAGTTTATAATCCCCAAAAATATCTAAGAGAAAAATTCCGGCTTCGGCCATTAATTCTTCAAAATCTTTTAGCGTTAAGGCTTTTACTTTTTCGGTAAAATGATATTTTCTGCCTTGGTCTTCAAAATCAATTTCTTTAAAAATATGCCCGTCTTCAACGTATCTTTTGATTTTAAAATCGATTCCGTCAACGGTTTTAACTTCTTCAGGAACCAAAGTTTCGATTACCTGAGCCACATTCATAAAGTCAATGACGGCGAAACCGTATTCAGATAAACTTTCTTTGATTGCTTTTAAGGTTGTTAAGTTATCATCGTCACTTTCGAAATAACCAAAGCTCGTAAATAAATTAAAAATAGCATCGAATTTTTCCTCAAAAGGTTCACGCATATCGTGCACTTTAAAATGAAGGGTTTCGTTACTGTTTTTGCTGGCTTCGGCAATACTGTTTTCAGACAAATCAGCTCCTAAAACATTAAAACCTAATTGATTTAGATAAATAGAGTGGCGTCCTTTTCCGCAGGCTAAGTCAAGGACTTTTGCTTTTTCAGGCAAGTTTAGATAATGCGTCAGGTTGTCCATAAAAATCTGGGCTTCCCTGTAATTTCGATCTTTATAAAGAATATGATAATACGGAGTATCAAACCATGAAGTAAACCAGTTTTCAGTATTACGATCCTGATTAGGTGTTGATGAGTTAGGTGCGTCAGACATTTATTCTATTTCAATTAATTCAAAGTCCGGCAAATTTAGTGTATTTTTGCCGAAAAATAACTATTTCGCGACGATACCTAATAACAATGTTGTGATGTAGAGATGCACTGCCGTGCATCTTTAATGATGGAATTTATAAAGATGGAAGAAAATTTTAGAATGATAGCCAAATGTTTTTTTGGTTTTGAAGAGATATTAGAAAAAGAATTACGGGATCTTGGTGCTCAGGATGTCGAAAAAGGAGTGAGAATGGTGAGTTTTAAAGGTGATAAAGGTTTTATGTACAAAGCCAATTTATCGCTAAGAACTGCTCTTAAAGTTTTAAAACCAATTTACTCATTCAGAGCTAATAACGAACAGGCTTTATATAAAGGAATTTCAGGTGTAAACTGGTCGAAATTGCTAAATGCAAACCAAACTTTTGTTATAGATGCCACAGTGCATTCGACTTATTTTAATCACTCAGAATTTGTTTCTCAGAAATGTAAAGATGCGATTGTTGATCAGTTTAGAGAAAGAACAGGTCAGCGTCCGAGTATTGATAAAGCTTTTCCGGACTTAAGAATCAACGTTCATATCGACAAAGACCAGGTATCTGTAGCTTTAGATACTTCAGGGAATTCATTGCATCAGCGTGGTTACAGGACTGCAACCAATATTGCACCTATTAATGAGGTTTTGGCAGCAGGAATTTTGTTGTTGTCAGGCTGGGAAGGTCAGAGTCACTTTTTGGATCCAATGTGCGGTTCAGGAACTTTTTTAGCAGAAGCAGCAATGATTGCCTGTAATATTCCGGCAAATATCAACAGAAAAGAATTTGCTTTCGAAAAATGGAAAGACTGGGATAATGATTTATTTGATCAGATTGTAAACAGCCTGATGAAAAAAACAAAGGAATTTCATTATACTATTAAAGGGTTTGATAAAGCACCAAGTGCCGTTCAAAAGGCTAAGGACAATATTAAAAATGCCAATCTGGATGATTATATTTCTATTGAGGAAAATAACTTTTTTGATACTGAAAAAGCTGTAGAAGGAAAATTGCATATGGTTTTTAATCCACCGTATGATGAGCGACTGGATATTCATATGGAAGAATTTTACAAAAATATTGGAGATACTTTAAAGAAAAGCTATCCGGGAACAAACGCCTGGTTTATCACAGCTAATCTTGAAGCCCTGAAATTTGTGGGATTAAAACCTTCACGCAAAATAAAACTTTTCAATGCCAGTTTAGAAGCACGTTTGGTAAAATACGAGATGTACGAAGGAAGCAAGAGAACGAAATTTCAGGTTTCTGAATAAGATCCTAAATTATTAAGATTTTAGCTTTCTATCTCAGAGTTTAGTGTAAAATAAGAAATTAACAATTAAGGTTCGACGAAAAATAGCTCAGCAGTTTAGTATCTCAGAACCTTAGCAACTTTAAAAGAAATGACAAAACTACAAATCAGAGCTTTTTTATATCAATTAGGATGTTTCGCGATTTTATTTATTCTTGGAAGATTTATAATTGCAGAATATTCAGGACTAACAGGAATCTGGATACCAATGACTGCTTTTATTGTGGCAACTTTAATTGCACCACAATTTAAGGCCCTGAAAACGAAAGATGGGGAAAAGCTTTATGTGAAATGGATTTTCATAAAAGGAATCAAGGAAATAGGATAAAAAAGTACTTGCAAATTGAGTAAAAAGTAACAGCCACAAATTCGCGAATTTGTGGCTTATTATTTTAAGGACAATTATTTTTTAGGAGCTTCTTTTTTAATCTCAGGAATAATTACTTTTTTCTTGTAAAGCGGTATAAAGTAGGAAACAGTATAATTAAACCCTATTCCAAAGTTTCCGTCATAAGTTCTGTTGAATCCCGGAATATATAAGTTTTCAAAGTTATCAGGCTCTTTGTTGGCTATTAATAGTTTCAATTGAAAACCAAAACCGACAAACACATTATTAAATACTTTAGCTTTTACGCCTAAACAAACTTCGGCCCAGGCAGCAGTCAGACCAGTATATTTTTCTCCGGAAACTATTGTTTGCTGTTCTCCCCAGTAAGGATTTGGATTATAGATTTTATAAGTATTTAATTGTTGGCTAAAAGTACTAAAACCTCCGCGGAGACCTATTGTAATCAGGTTTTCCATATCAAGCCAGTTTTGATAGGCATTATAATCGAAACCTCCTTTTATATACGTTCCGGTTGCAGTCGAATTTAATCGATCGTCATCAGTAGTTTTATCTTCAATACCAAGTTCGGCTGCTATGTAGTACTTTTTTGTCAGTCGAAAATCACCTACAAACTCTACACCTTTATAATTTTTGTCATAAAAGCCACGTGATAGCTTAAACAAATCAACACCTACACGCAGACCATAACGGTCAGTTTTTGGAGGAACACTGTCTTTAGCAGTTTCCTGAACATCTTTTTTGGCTACAGGTTTTGGTTTTTCCTGGATGATTTCTTTTGTTATTGTTGTTTCTGTATCTTGTGCCTGAACCAAAAACATTGAAAACAATAAACAAATACTAAAAAAATACTTTGACATGTGTTTCATTTTCAAATTCAATATTAGAGTTTTCCGGTTCAGCCAACTGAATCCATAATCCATCATTTCCGGAATCTGTTACTTCTAATGGATTTTGAATAGCTAATTTGTAAATTGTTTTAAAACCACAGGCTCTTGAAACATATACATTTTGCCTTGTATAATTAATTTTTATCTGATCTGTATTAGAAAGTGCTGCATTAGTACTGTTTGAATTTAAAATAAAGGAAAAGGTTGCACTGTCCTTATCTGTTTTTAACGGAATTGCTATAGAATCACCACTTGTTAAATATTTTGTTTCGTCAATAGCACTTTTATTAAAAACAATACCTTCTGGCTGATCTTCGCCAATTACTTTTAAACGGGTTACATTTTGTTTTAAAGAAGGTGTTGTAATATAATAAAACGAAATTATCAGTCGGGGAGTAGTTGGTGTATTTGCATCGCAAATATCATCTTTTTCGCAACTTGATAAGCCAAAAGTAAAAGGCAATAAAAAATAAAGAATTTTTTTCATTTATAATTATGTTATCTAAGTTCTAAAAGTACAACATTTTCGACATGATGCGTTTGCGGAAACATATCTACCGGCCGGACACGTGTTACTTTGTATTTTTCATCCATTAAAGCCAGATCTCTTGCTTGTGTTGCTGAGTTACAGCTTACATACACGACTTTTTCAGGAGCGATTTTCAGGATTTGTTCAATAACATCCTTGTGCATTCCGTCTCTTGGCGGGTCGGTAATAATAACATCCGGTTTTCCGTGTTGTGCAATAAAGGCTTCGTTGAAAACGACTTTCATATCTCCTACAAAAAACTCGCAATTCGTAATATTATTGCGCTCAGCATTGGCTTTTGCATCCAAAATAGCTTCAGGAACACTCTCTACACCAATTACTTTTTTTGCTTTTTTTGAAACAAATTGTGCAATAGTTCCAGTTCCCGTATATAAATCATAAACAGTTTCATCACCGGAAAGACCTGCAAAATCGCGTGTTATTTTGTATAATTCATATGCCTGATCTGAGTTTGTCTGGTAAAATGATTTGGCATTAATACTAAATTTTAAACCTTCCATTTCTTCCAAAATATAATCCCTGCCTTTATACAGTTTTATATTTTGATCGTAAATAGTATCATTTTGTTTTGAATTTACCACATATTGCAATGATGTGATTTGTGGAAATTTCTCATAAAGATGATCTAAAACCAATTCACGGTTTGCTTTGTCATTTTCAAAAAACTGAATTAAAACCATGATTTCTCCTGTAGAAGCAGTACGGATCATAAAAGTTCTTAATAAACCTGATTGTTCTCTTGGATTAAAAAATGCTAAATTATGCTCATTGGCAAAATCTCTAATTTCATTTCTAATGGCATTTGAAGGATCTTCCTGTAAATGACATTTTTGAATATCAAGAATTTTATCCCACATTTTTGGAATATGAAAACCTAAGGCATTTCTGTTTCCTAAATCTTCAGTGCTTTCAATTTCTTTTTCGGTTAACCAACGGCTGTTCGAAAATGAAAATTCCATTTTGTTTCTGTAAAAAAACTGTTTTTCAGAACCTAAGATATTTTCAAATTCAGGCAATTCAACTTTACCAATACGCTGTAAATGATTTTTTACTTCATTTTGTTTGTAATATAGCTGTTGGCTGTATTTCATGTTCTGCCATTTGCAGCCGCCACAAACACCAAAATGCTGGCAAATTGGCTCAGTGCGATGCTCTGATAATTCATGAAATTTAACTGCCTTACCTTCGTAATATGCTTTACGTTTTTTAAAAGTTTGTATGTCTACAACATCACCAGGAACGACATTCGGAATAAAGATTACTTTTCCGTCAGGCGCCTTAGCTACTGATACTCCTTTTGCTCCGGCATCAAGAACTTGTATTTGATGAAAGACAATTTTGTCTGTATTTTTTCTTCCCATAGCGCAAAAATAAGTGTTTGTAAACTTTTATAAATTTAATTTCCAAAATATTTTATCAAATTCTTTGATTTATGGGTTTGCAGGTTAAAAATTAACCTTGTTGTCAAAAAACTAAAAGCTCATTTTATATAAGTATGTTCTGTCTTTTATCCGTTTGGTGTAATTGAAAAAAATAAATCAAAAGTATAAATTTGAATAAAACTTCTTTACACTTCCAGAAATCATTGTCACCCCTGAGTCCATTCGGCTTCGCTTTGGATAAACTTAGTCGAAGGCTTGTCAATTGGAAGAGCTTCGACTCCGGTCAGCCTGACATCTGTTTGAATTACACCCAACTGTTATCTTTTATATGAATGCAAAAACTGAAGTGGAAAAGTGAAACCATAAGAAGAATAATTATTTTCTTTTTATTAATTCATAATTGATAATTGTAAAGGAGTAGAAACATAAATCTGCTGAGATTTTCCCAAGGATGATTCCGAAAAAATAATTGCCGCAAAGAATGGGCATCCAATACATACAAAACGGACGGATTACCAAAAAATCTAAAAAAGCAGGATAACCAAATTCTAAAATTAAATTTTTTGTTAGTGAAAGAACTTCTCTGGTATAAGTTTTTCTATTAAGAAGTTTGTTTTGTTGTGTTAATTTTTTATAGGAAGAGAATAAAATAACACTGTAAAAAGCGAGATACTCTGCAAACGTAATCAAATAAGCAGTTGTTAATCCGCTATATATTTTACTGAAAAGTGAAGTAGTAAGCGCTGCACTTGTACTTGCTAACTCAGCATATTTATATCGATCGAACCATTCTTTAAAATTTGATTTTGTGAGCATTTTTTTAAGCTTTAATAAAAAATGTAAGGTACAAAAGTTTATATTTTCATATCTCAAAATTAACTTTTTAGGACCTTACATTTTAAACTTAAAGATGCTTTAATAAGCCAGAAGAATAAATAAGTTTGGGCTTTCCTTCGACGCATTCAACTCCTGTTGGTTGTATTGCAAGACTGCAATCAGAAATGACTCCCCTTTTTTTGATATAATCAGTTTGGGCATCCGTATATTTTTAACTTTTGCCAGAAACTCGTCGTTATTGATTTTTTTAGAATAGACAATATATCCGGCATATCCCCCGCAACCTTTAGCTCCAATACCGGTAATATTCCATTCCGCAGGATTTGTACAAGATTCTGAATTAGCTAAAGAAGCTACAATAATCTCGTTGTACATTTTTTCTAATTTTTTAGAATCTTCTTCCTGAGAATTTTCATCATTACTGCACGAAGCAAATAGTATACAAATGGCAAATACGATAAAAGAAAGTTTTTTCATAGTTAGTGTTTTTATAAGAGATGCAATGATTTGCAAAAGGTTGCGCAAAAACACAAAAAACAAAAATAATAACTTTAAGTATTCGAAGACCAGTATTTAAGATTTTTAAAAAACTACCATAAATGATGGACAGAAGGTTTTATATATTCTTCATAAATTTTATTCATTGCCGAAATTTTCTCCGGGGTTAATTTTGGTAAATCATAAACAGATAAATTAGACATCACATGGCTTGTTTTAGAGGCTCCCGGAATAATACAGCTGATATCATCAAAACTTAAAATCCATTGAAGAGCAATAGGAGCAAGGTTTGGAGTTTCAGGAAATAAAGATTTTAATTCCTGAACAGCTTTTAGACCCAAATCATAATCAATACCTGAGAAAGTTTCTCCTTTATCAAAAGCATCTCCGTTACGGTTAAAATTACGGTGATCTTGTGCGTCAAAAGTTGTTTTTGCATCAAATAAACCTGTTAAAAGACCACTCGCTAACGGAACTCTGGCAATGATTCCGATATCTTTTTTTCTTGCTTCAGAGAAAAACAACTGAGAAGGACGCTGACGGAACAAATTAAAAATAATCTGAACAGTTGTTACATTCGAATATTCGATTGCTTTCAGTGCTTCTTCTACTTTTTCGATGCTTACACCCAGATTTAAAATTTTCCCCTGATCTTTTAAGCGGTCAAACAGCTCAAAGATCTCAGGTCGGTAAAAAACTTCAGTAGGAGGACAGTGCAACTGAATAAGATCAAGTGTTTCTAATCCCATTCTTTTTAAACTGTCTTCAACAAATTTCTGAAGCACTTTAGGCTGATATCCGTCACTAACATGCGGATTTATATGACGTCCGCATTTTGTAGCAATATAAATGCGTTCAGATCGTGAGCGGACTACTCTTCCTACGGCAGTTTCGCTTAAACCATTTTCGTACACATCGGCAGTATCAATAAAATTAACACCATTGTCAATTGCGGTATTCAAAAGTTCGTCTGCTGTTTTATTATCAAAAGCGGATCCCCATTTTCCTCCAACCTGCCAGGTGCCAAGAGAAATTTCAGATATATTAAAGCTTGTTTTGCCTAATTTTCGGTAGTTCATTTTCTTTTTAAGTTACAAAGGTTTATAGGTTCAAAGTTGCAAAGGTTTTTTAGGTTTAGGTCCTAAGTTTTTAAACTTTGAACCTTTGTACCTCTTTTTAATCAAATAAATCAGAAGAAAGATAACGATCTCCCCGATCGCAGATAACAGCTACAATAACTCCTGATTCTAATTTTTCGGCTATTTTTAATGCAACAGCTACAGATCCTCCACTGCTCATTCCTGCAAAAACACCTTCTTCGAGTGCTAATCTTTTGGTCATTTCACGTGCTTCTTCTTCACTTACATCAACAACTGTATCTACTTTTGAAGCATCAAAAATTTTAGGTAAATATTCCTGCGGCCATTTTCTAATCCCTGGAATCTGTGATCCGTCACTTGGCTGGGCACCAATGATTTGAATTGCCTGATTTTTTTCTTTTAAATAAGTTGAAGTTCCAATGATTGTTCCTGTTGTTCCCATTGCCGAAACAAAATGTGTAACACTTCCTTCAGTGTCATTCCAAATTTCAGGACCTGTGGTTTTGTAATGTGCTTTCCAGTTGTCATCATTAGCAAATTGATTCAACATCAGATAACCTCCCTGGGCAACTTTTTTGTCTGCATAATCGCGGGAACCAATAATTCCTTCGCTGGCGGGTGTTAAAATAACCGTGGCTCCATAAGCACGCATGGTTTGTGTGCGTTCTTTTGTAGAATCTTCTGGTAAAACCAGTTCTATTTCTATTTGAAATAACTGCGCAATCATAGCCAGTGCAATTCCGGTGTTGCCACTTGTTGCTTCAATTAATTTATCTCCTTTTTTTATATCTCCTCTCTCAAGGGCTGAAGCAATCATGTTATATGCCGCCCTGTCTTTTACACTTCCGCCGGG
Source organism: Flavobacterium sp. Flavsp81 (assembly GCF_059491325.1). Classification (NCBI taxonomy): domain Bacteria; kingdom Pseudomonadati; phylum Bacteroidota; class Flavobacteriia; order Flavobacteriales; family Flavobacteriaceae; genus Flavobacterium; species Flavobacterium sp. Flavsp81. The sequence continues at coordinate 208,296 of NZ_CP168505.1, forward strand.
ATTATTTCCTTCAAGTTTCAGTAAAAGTTTTACATTTTTATTTTTAACCAGATTAACAGTTTCCATTAACGGAGTATTACCAATCAGGTTTAGTAATTTTTGTGATTTCATTCTATTTTTTTTCTTTTATTTTAACTTCGGTTGTAGTAGTATTCAGGACGATAGAATCTTCAGGAATAGATTTGGTTATCCAGGCATTTCCCCCAATAATACTATTTTTGCCAATAATCGTTTCACCTCCCAAAATAGTGGCATTAGCATAAATACACACATTAGCCTCTACGGTTGGATGTCTTTTTGCATTTTTCATATCTTTACTTACACTTAAAGCCCCTAGCGTAACTCCCTGATAAATTTTTACATATTTTTCAATTACCGTAGTTTCTCCAATGACAATTCCGGTAGCGTGATCTATAAAAAAAGGGGATGCAATTCTTGCTCCTGCATGAATGTCTGTTCCTGTAATTCGATGTGCATATTCACTCATCAATCTGGAGAATAATAATAAGTCCAGAAGATATAATTCATGGCTTAACCTGTAAATGGCTATAGCGTAAAAACCGGGGTATCCTAAATAAACTTCATTGATATTATTGGATGCCGGATCATTTTCTAAAATATATTCGGCATCATGATTTAATTTTTCTAAAACACCGGGTAATTTTTCAAGAAATCGGTCCCAAATTGGCTCGCATAAATTTTCCGGTTTTTTACAGGCTAAAACAGCAATTTCTTTAAAACGTATTTCGAGCTCATCGATGCTTTGATCTAAAGGTGCATTGGAATCAAACAGGGTATAGAAAAGCTTTTCGGTAAAATCTTCTGTTTTAGTTTTGATTCCGTAATTTATGTTTGAATGGCTTTTTAAAGCTTTTATGTTTTGTATGATAAGATCTTTTGACACAATTATAAATTGAATTAATGATTTGAAACGTTAAAAGTAAGATGTTTTTTGTAAATAAAGATATGATTTGTTCAAAGAAATTTTGTTTTGAAAATTGTATTTGTGATAAATAAAAAGAATTTTAAACAGAATAATTTATGTTATTCTTAATAAGTTAAATGTGTAAATTAGCCAGTAAAACATATAAAAATGAAAAATAACTCGACTTTTAAAAGTGCTATTTCTAACCTGTCATTTCCTGCAAACGAGAAAGTTTCAGGTAAATCTGTCCACAATCCTATTTTAGGTCTTATTGTTAAAGATCATCCTTCTTTTTGTGATACCGATTTTATTGCAATTCAGGAGCTAAATACATACCGTCAGAAATACATTTCGAATTATTTATCTACCGAGATTGGCGCACTTTCTGATCTTGAAAAAAGTGTTATCGAATCTTTAAAAGAAGATAAATCAATAGTAAGTACTGTAGAAGATGAAGAAGAAACCAGGAATTTTGGACAAAGAATAGCCGATAAAGTAGCTGACTTTGGCGGAAGCTGGACCTTTATAATTTCATTTTTACTTTTTATTGTTGTCTGGATTGCTGCAAATGTTTTTATATTGATTAATAAAGGTTTTGATCCGTATCCTTTTATCTTACTGAATTTAATTTTATCGTGTATAGCTGCATTACAGGCACCGGTAATTATGATGAGCCAAAATCGTCAGGAAGAAAAAGACAGAACCCGTGCTAAAAAAGATTATATGATTAACCTGAAATCTGAATTAGAAATCAGAATGATTCATGATAAAATAGATCATTTAATTATGCACCAGCAACAGGAACTAATCGAAATTCAGAAAGTGCAAATTGAAATGATGAACGATATCCTGAACCAGATTAAAAAATAATTCCAGCCAAAAAAGAAAATTTAAAAGTGTTTATACCAATATCCGACAACCATAAAAATACCGTTTATGGTTCCGGAAATCCAAAGCAATTTGGTGTAGTTTTTTGATTTGTCTAAAAAGTACAATGCTATAAAACCTAAAAATAAAAGGGTAGAATAAAGTGCGGGATACATCTTGAAAGCAGCCAGAAACTGGCCCTGAAAAAGTAAGAATAAAGCACGCTGAAAACCACATCCCAAACACTCAATTCCGAAGAGCGTTTTGAATAGGCAGGGCAGCATAAATTTTTCTAAATCCACAGGTTTTGTTTTTTACAATTTTACAAAAAATATCTGATAATATTTAAAAGGTAAGAAGTACTATTTTAAAGTTTCTTACTTTTGAAGTCTTACTATTAAAGATATGAAAACTTTTAAAATTTTAATAATGATTCTTGCTATTTCAGTTGCGTTATATGAGCAGGTTTCAGCAGAAAAAAACATCTACATTACAGTTGTTGCAATTGTAGTTTTTATGTTTGGAATGATGCAGCTGAGTGCAAAAACACCGAGTAAAAATCAAGATAAAGAAGAAGAAGAAGATGTTGAGTAAAGGAGATAAGGTTTCTGTTTTGGACGAAGCCATAAACGGAGTCGTAGTTTCGGTTAAAAACAATGAAGTTTTGATTGAAACTGAAGATGGATTTATGATGACATTTTTTGTCAATGAATTGCTTAAAATTCATGATTCCAGTAATTTAATGAATTCTATTAAAAGAATTAATTTAGATGAAGTTTCAAAAGAGAAAGCCGAGCCAAAACCAAGGAGTTTTGTAAAAGAACGTAAAGATAAACGTGAAATTTCGGCTCCTGAATTTGATTTGCATATTGAAAAACTGGTTCCTAACAAACGCGGAATGTCAAATTATGACATTTTAAATTTACAAACAGAGACGGCAAAAAGACATATCGAATTTGCTATTCGGAATCGCATTCCTAAGATTGTTTTTATTCACGGAGTCGGCGAAGGAATTTTAAAATCCGAATTGGATTTTTTATTAGGACGTTATGAAGGAATAGATTTTCAGGATGCCAATTATCAAAAATATGGCTTAGGTGCTACAGAAGTTTATTTTAGGCAAAACAATAAATAATAGAATTTGCAAGTCTGAAAAAATCAATATAGACATAAAAAAGCATCCCTTTTTTTACATTCATTTTTTAATAAATCAGTGTAAAAAAAGGGATGCTTTTTTGTAGGAATTAATTTTAATTAGTATCGACTGTTACGATTCCTAATAAAAAGCTGTTTCCTAGTTTAAAGCTGGTATTTCCATTATTTAAAACTACATTTTTCAACGTAATTGTATGTGTAAAAATGTTCGGGCCCAATGTTGCGGTAACGACTTCAATAATGCCACTTTGACCGGCAACACCATTTTCACCGTTCCATATCTGAGCAACAGCAGGAGAGGTTGGAGTTGTTGTATTACAGAAATAAGAGCTGGTAAGAACACCCTCATAAACCTTATAAGCAACTTTATTAGTAGTCGAAGTAATCAGAGCTGTTCTTGGGCTGTTTGGAGCGGTAACTTCATTTACAATCAGATTAGCATCTATATTATCAATTGTTAAGGATGTACCATTCCCTGTACTGTAATTATAAACTTGTTTGGAAGTACTGCATTGTTCTGCAGCTTCTTTAAAAGTTAAATTTAACCCAACAGCAGGCGTTACAATATTACCAAAAACAAAATTTGGCCCTACTTGTTCTCCTGAAGGTTTAGAATAGGTCAGGTTTTTAAAAGCAATATTATGAGTGTATCCTGATATTCTGGTGCTGTTTTCTGTTTCATTAACCGTATAGTTTACAGTTGTGCTAATTTCTATTTGTCCGCTTGTAGCATTCCATTCATCAGTTACATTTGGGGTTGCAGGTCTTATTGCATCACAAATATTGGCTTTTAAAACAGTTCCGTCATAGGTTCTGTAAAATAGTTTATGGCTGCTGTCAATGTTAAGAATAACAGGGCTTCCTGCCGGAGTTACCTGGTTTACAAATGTTTCTTCGGGTAGTTGCAATAATAAACTTTCCTGATTTTTTATTTTATAAAGCAATTGGTAAGTATCGTCACAGTAGTCAGGAGCAACTGCGCTAAAATCAAAAGTTTCAACGGTTAAATCACCGTCATCGCATCCATTTAACAAAAGGGCGAATAAAAGGAGGCTTGCGTATTTTTTCATCGTATTTTTATTTGAGTCAAAAATAGTGAAAAATTTTGCAAATGATATTTAAGAATTGACAATTGATATTTTATAACTTTGCCGGAATGAAAAAAGTATACCTCGATAACGCTTCTACAACTGCCATGCGATCTGAAGTTATTCAGGAAATGACAAAAATTATGGCAGATGATTTTGGTAATCCGTCCTCTACACATAGTTTTGGCAGAAATGCAAAAACTATTTTGGAGCTTTCCAGAAAAAGCATTGCTAAGCATTTAAACTGTACGGCACAAGAAATTATTTTTACTTCCGGTGGTACAGAAGCAGATAACTGGATTCTTCGTTCTGCAATAGAAGATCTCAAAGTAGTGCGAATCATTACTTCCAAAATAGAACATCATGCGGTTTTATATCCTGTTTTGGCTTTAGAGTCGGATTATAATATTCAGGTTGATTATGTGAATATAAATCCTGATGGAACGATCGATTTGACACATTTATCGAACTTATTGGCTGAAGAGAAAAAGACATTAGTGAGCCTCATGCATGTAAATAATGAAACAGGAACTATTTTGGATCTGGAAAGAGCAGGTGTTATTTGCAAGCAATATGATGCCCTGTTTCATTCGGATACGGTGCAATCTGTTGGGAAAACTGAAGTTGATCTGCAAAGGACTCCGGTTGATTTTATTGTAGCGAGTGCTCATAAATTTCACGGGCCGAAAGGAGTGGGTTTCGCTTTTATCCGAAAAAATTCAGGATTACAGCCATTACTTTTTGGCGGAGAACAGGAAAAAGGACTTCGTGCCGGAACCGAAGCTGTTCATCAAATTGCCGGAATGGCAAAAGCTTTGACACTTTCGTGCGAAAATTTAGATCAGGAAAGAAAATACATTTCTGGCTTGAAAATGTATTTGATAAACCAATTGGAAATTAATTTTCCGGATTTTAGAATCGTTGGAAAAAAAGAAGATTTTTATAATATCATCAATATAATTTTACCTTTTTCGCAGGATAAAACTTCAATGTTATTGTTTAGTTTAGACATGAAAGGAATTGCCGTTTCCAGAGGAAGCGCATGTCAGTCCGGAAGCATCAAACCTTCACATGTCCTGAAGGAAATTCTTTCGGAAGAAGACTTAAAATTGCCCAACCTCCGAGTTTCATTCAGCCATTACAACACAAAAGAGGATATAGACTGGCTTATTGAGAGCCTGAAAACGATTTAAGGTTTAAAAGCTCAAAGTAGCAAAGATTCAGGAATTTAGTGTTTAATTCTTTCGACTTCGCTTAGGATAAACATGTTATTCTGAGCGAAGTCGAAGCCGTTTTTTACTTACGAATTACCTTTACCTGCGAATCATTAGTTAATTTTATGATGGTTGATGGTTTTCCGGCTACTTTGTCCTGATTTAATTTTACGACATAATCAACACCTTTTATAATTTCCGGATTAATATCTTTAAAAGCTATTGGAGTAGGCTGTCCTGAAATATTTGCCGAAGTTGAAACTAAAGGCTTCTTCATTCGCTCTAATAATTTAAAGCAAAAAGGTTCTTTTACCAAGCGGACTCCAAGTGAATTATCGGCAGCAATGATGTTTGGCGCCACATTTCTGGGTTGGTCTAAAATCAAAGTAGTAGGCTTTTCAGATAAATCTAAAATTTGCCAGGCTACTTCCGGTATATTTTTGAAGACATTATACATCATTTTTTCGCCATTCATCAATACAATCATGCTTTGGGTTTCAGCACGCTGCTTTAGTTTATATATTTTAGCAACAGCTTCAGGATTTGTAGCATCACAACCAATCCCCCAAACTGTATCTGTGGGATAAAGAATGATTCCGCCTTCTTTGATTACTTCGTAAGCATTGATTATTTCTTCGTTCATTTTCTGAATTTAAATTCTAAAATTTTTACAAATATATAAATAATGCGAGGAATTATGGGGGTTTGTAATAACTATAGATGAATATAAATTTTGACAAATGCTTCTTTTTTATGAAAAAAAATGGAATATTTTATAGTTTTATGTGTTCTAAAATAGTTACTTTGAGGTGAATTCTTATTATTTAAATCAGATAAAATGTATAAATCAATCAAGTTATATTTTAGGCTAAAACTATTGACTCAAAAACTTAAAAAAGAAAATAAACATATCAATTTTATCAATGAGCCTAAATATAAAAACAATGTTTTGATTATTGATACTAAAATACCGGAGCATAATAAAGATTCAGGTTCCAGAAGACTGACAGAAATTATAAAGTTGCTTATTAAAAATAAAACAGGCGTTTTTTTATTGGCTGATTTTAAAGAATATCGATATAAATTAGAGTATGTTTCTTATTTTAAAGAATTAGGTGCAGTAGTTTATGAGCCGGCATTAGATAATTTTGAAAATCTGGTAACAAAGAATGAGTTTCTAAAAATGGTTCTTCCTCAGGTAAATTTTGCCTGGCTGCACCGACCTGAAATTTTTGAAAAATATTATCCCGAGGTAAAAAAACATAATCCTCAGGCTAAAATATTTTTTGATATGGTCGATTTTCATTACTTAAGATTCAAAAGAGAATCTGAGCTGACGGGTAATGCTGAAACCATGAAAAAAGCAAATCAATATTTAAAGCTGGAGTTGGATAATTGTAAAAAAGCAGATAAAATTATTGTTATTTCGGATATTGAAAAGCAAAACCTGAAAACATATTTTGATAATGATGATAAGACAGTTGCTATAGGAAATATTCATCAATACATTAAAAATTTTCAATTTAATAGTTTTCAGGAGCGTAAAGATTTATTGTTTATTGGCGGATTTGATCATAAACCTAATATTGATGCTGTATACTTTCTGCATGAAGAAATTATGCCATTATTATGGAAAAGCAAACCGGATATTTCATTAACAATTATTGGCAGCAATGTGCCAGCGACAATCCAACAATTAGATTCAGAACAATTCAGAATATTAGGATATGTTGAGGATGTGGCTCCATATTTTTTAAATTCAAAGGTTTTTATAGCTCCTTTGCGTTATGGTGCAGGGATAAAAGGTAAAATTGGTCAGAGTTTAGAATATGGACTACCATTGGTTACTACTGATATTGGTGCAGAAGGATTTGATTTTGACGAAAATACTAAAGTTATTGTTGGAAATACCAAACAAGAAATCGTTGATAATATAATTGCAATTTATGAAAACGAAACACTCTGGAAAAAACTAAGTGCTGATGCTGAAAAAGCTATTGAACCATTTTCTGTCAGTACTATTGAATCTAAAATTTTGAATTTGTTTAATTAATTGGAGTGTCAATTTCATAAACTTATCTATTTTTTTAAATATTTATAAAGACAATTAATAATGACAAAAACTAAAAGAATTGCAATCGTTACTACTCATTCATTTGGTTATGTTGGCTATTTGGCTAATAAATTAAATGCTGTAGAAAATGTTGATTTAGTTTATATCAATATTGATTCTATACCTTTTTCATATAAAAATAAACTTTCAAGAATTGGAAATGCGTTCAGAAAAATTTTTTCCTTTCCGGGTTTGAAGGAAATAAACAGAACAAATTATATTAGAAATGTATTTTCGAAGAAAAATCCGTTTGATCAGATTCTGATTATCAGACCTGATAAAATTTCAAAGTCCGCGTTATTGTGTTTAAGGGAAAATACAGAACAACTAATTTGTTATTTGTTTGACGGTATTGAGAATTTTAAAGATCAGAAAAAAACATTAAGTTATTTCGATATCGTTTACAGTTATGATAAAAAAGATGCAGAAAAATATAATTTTACATTTCTGACCAATTATATTTACGATGATGAAATTGAAAAAAGACCAATTGCTAATCTGGCTTTTAATATTTCTTCTTATGATAAAAGATTTTCGTTTTTAGAAAATCTGGCAAAATATTTAAAAGAAATTCAAGTCTCTTTTCGGTTTATTGTCAAAAAAGACAAACTTTTTATTCATGATTTAATTGAAATTTCTGATCGGTATTTATCCATATCTGAAGTAAAAAGTATTATAGCCGAGAGTTTAGTTTTAGTCGATATTCAAAAGAAAAACCAACATGGGCTGAGTTTTCGGGTTTTTGAAGCTTTAGGATACAGAAAAAAAATAATCACAAATAATCAGGATATTATAACTTATGATTTTTATAATCCGAACAATATTTTTGTAATTACTGAAGATGACTATCATGTTCCAAAAGATTTTTTTGATACTCCTAATATAGAACTTCCGCCGGAACTTCTAAAAAAGTACCATATAAATAATTGGATTTCAATAGTTTTTAATATTGATTTTAATGTTTAAAACAATGATTTATAAAAATTATAATATTGTTGTTTCATAACGTTTAAGTCATGGTTTTCTTTGACTATTGTGTATGCATTTGTTTTTATTTTTTCTTCTAGAGCTGAGTTTCTTAAAATTTCAAAAACTGCCTCAGAAAGGGTTTCACTATCTTTTAATTCAGCTAAAAAACCAGTTTCTCCATTTATTATAATTTCGGGTATTCCGCCTGCTTTGGTAGCTACAACAGGGATCCGTGATGCAAATGCTTCGTAAATAGTCAAGGGTAATCCTTCTGTTATTGAGGTGATCAGGAAAATATCAAATTCAGGCAATAAATCAGAGACATTATTTCTAAAGCCTGTAAAATAGATGTCTTTTTCTAAATCATTTTCTTTTGCATAAGTAATTAAATCATTTTTTAGCGGACCATCCCCAATTATGACAAATTTTAAGGGAAAGCTAAGATTGCTTTTTGATTTGATTTTTTTTGCTGTATCAATAAACGTATAAATATCTTTTTGATGAGTCAAACCCGCTATATTTCCAATAATTTTTGTGTCGGATGAAAAGCCAAATTCGTCATGTAAAAGGTTCTTACTAGCTTTTGAAGCAAATTTTTCAACATCAATAGAATCATAAATAGTTAATAAATGTTTTTTATTGGGGATAATGTTGTCAAAAATAGCTTCAACGGCTTTTGATACACATATAATTTTTTGAATACTTGAATGGGAATATTTGTACCTGTTTAAGAATTTATTTTTTATTTTATTATTTCTTTTTCTGCTTAATATTAATGAAACCGAATTATGTATAAATTTCATAGCTATCAATCCTGCATTTAATGCTGAAGAATCATGAATGTGTATTACGGATATAGATTCTCTGTTACAGATTTTCACAATGGCAATCGTAAGATTAAAAAGTTTAAACTTATTTTTTTTATAAGTAAAATAGTTTGCATTGTCTTTTTTACAAATTGTTGCCAACACTGAGTTCTCAGGACATAAGATATATTGTTTTAAATCGTTTTTATCCTTTAAAAGATTATAAATAGTATACATTTGAGCATCACCTCCTCTTAATTCGGTTATGGATGTGATGTTTAATATTTTTATTACCATAAAGTATTAATTATGAAATATTTATGCTGTAGAGTCATGCTTATATGCATACTTTAATTATTTTGTAACAACAATAATGAGCAAATAAATATTGGTTGTAAATGTAGTTCTTCTTACAATAATATAACATTAAATCAGGATTTTTTGATAAATATCAAAATACTGCGCCGCAGCAATTTTCCAATCGAAACCTGATGCTCTTTTTTTAACTAAAACTTCATTTTCTTGTTGATTATTGTAAAAATGATTTAAACCATTAGTTAATATAATCTGCATATATTCAGGATCAAAATCGGTCCAGTAATAAGAAGAGTCACCGCCAATTTCCGGTAAAGAAGTTCTGTTCGATAAAAATACGGGCTTGCCAAAACTCATCGCTTCAATTGGAGGTAATCCAAATCCTTCTCTTATGGATGGAAATAAAAATGCAGTGCAGCTTTTCATAAAAAACTGTTTTCCTTGCTCAGTCACTTTTCCAGTTAAAAAAACCTGGTTTTGAAGTCCTTTTTTAATAATCAAATCTTTTATTTCTTCACCGTATTTTTTATTATGATTGCCTGAGATTATTAAATTGAAATTTGTCATTAATTGCATCATGTTAATGATAGAACCATAGTTTTTGCGTTCTATAAAATCTCCAATGCAATAAAAAAAAGGCTTGTTTGTTGGAACATTTGCTTTATACAAATCGGTATTTAAAATTTTAGAAATTGGATTCCCGTTATGAATTACATACTCAGGAACATTGGGTACATTAAAATAGGAATGTGTCTGTTGTTTTGCAAACTCAGATATATAGGTAATGGCGGTAGATTTTTCTAATTTTTTACGAAAGAGTTTATTTACCTTGTGATTCATGTTTGAAGAAATTTCTTCGGTAAAATTTACATCATGAACCGTAAGTAAATAATTATTATATCTAAATGGTTCTATTTTTGTATTCTGATTTACAGAGTGCCATAAGTCATGTTTTTTACGGGTTCTGAAAATCCAATGTCTGGAAAGGCTGTTATATTTATGATAATCGAATTTATCTCCAAACTCTTCCTGTAAAAGCTTTTGATTTACTGTATTTAAAATTATTTTACAGTTATCGAAGTTTAGTTCCGATAAGCCTTTTATTAATTCATAATTAAATGTTCCCAGTCCGGTTTCCCTGTTTTTTATGTTATGAGATTCAATAAAAATAGTTTTTTCCATAAAAATAAAATTTTGTAAATGTAAAGCTAATATTGGATTAATAAAATGCAATGATTACTTTTGTTTTCACTTACTACTGTATTAATGCAAATAAAGATTCACTCTAATTATCTAAAGCAAAAAAAAGCTTTGTTATCTATCGTTCAAAGTTTCGATTCAAATGGAATTTTGTTTGGCGACGGTAACCGAAATAAGATAAAGTTATTTGAACTTGGTCAAAAAACAATCAATATCAAGTCGTTTAAAATTCCTAATATCATTAATAAAATTGCTTATAAATACTTTAGAAAATCGAAAGCAAAACGTTCATTTGAATATGCTGTGATTTTACTGGAAAAAGGTATTGGGACACCAGAACCAATTGCTTTTTTTGAAAACTATAATTTCTTAGGCTTAAAAGACAGTTATTATGTGAGTGAACATTTAGTAACCGAATTGACGTACAGGGAATTGGTCAGGACCCCTGATTATCCTGATCATAATAATATTTTGAGACAATTTACCAGATTCACTTTTGATTTGCATGAAAAAGGGGTCGAATTTTTAGATCATTCTCCCGGAAATACACTGATAAAAAAAACTGTTGAAAATAAATATGAATTTTTTCTGGTTGATTTGAACCGAATGAATTTTCATGATACTATGACTTTCGAACAAAGGATGAATAATTTTAGCAGGTTAACACCCAAAAAAGAAATGATTACTGTAATGAGCAATGAATATTCAAAGTTTTATACTGAAAAAAATGAAGCTGATATTTTTGATAAAATGTGGCAGTTTACCAGTAATTTTCAAGAAGAATTTAATAGAAAAAAAAGACTTAAGAAGAAACTTAAATTTTGGAAGTCTTAGTTAACTGAGACAAGCATAAATAGATTATTTAAGGATTCAATATATTAGAATATGAAAGCATCTGTAATAATGAGTACTTATAATGCTGAAGAATGGCTTGAAAAGGTCATTTGGGGATTAAGTGTACAAACCGAAACCAATTTCGAAATTATCGTTGCTGATGACGGCTCAAAGCCAAAAACCAAAGAATTGTTAAATGCACTAAGAACTCAGATTTCGATGCCATTGATACATGTTTGGCAGGAAGATAATGGTTTTCAAAAATCTCAAATTTTGAATAAAGCGATAATGGCTTCCAATTCTGATTATCTTATTTTTACAGATGGTGACTGTATTCCAAGAAAAGATTTTGTCGAAACGCATTTGCATCACAGAGAAAAAGGATATTTTCTTTCGGGAGGTTATTTTATGCTTCCGATGGATATTTCAAAAGCAATTACCAAAAATGATATTTTAGAGCAAAATTGTTTTGATGCAAAATGGCTTGTAAAAAAAGGTTTAAAAAAATCATTTAAAAATTCTAAACTGACAGCAACAGGTTTTCTGGCAAAATTTCTAAATTTTATAACGCCTACAAAGGCTACATGGAATGGTCACAATGCATCTGGCTGGAAAGAAGATTTGGTTTTTATCAACGGATTTAATCAGGAAATGCAATATGGTGGCCAAGACAGGGAACTGGGAGAAAGGCTTTTTAATACAGGACTTAAGTCAAAACAAATTCGCTACAGTGCCATAGTGGTACATTTAGACCATGCCAGGGGATATGTAAATGAGGCAACCTGGAAGAAAAATTTCGCAATCAGAGAGAATACAAAAAAAAATAAGGTCGTTAAAACAGCTATTGGAATAGATTCTAATTAGCTTTTAAATACTTTTCTAAACTAGGAATTATTAAATCAGGGGTAAAAGCCTGATATAATTTCATAGCCTCGTTTTTCATTTCTTTTGCTGTTTTTGTACCGTATATTTCAGGTTTGAAGTCTTTTAAGTGCACAGAAACATTTTTTATTCCATCATCAAAACTATTCCAGGCTTCTTTTTTTATCCAGGTCGAAAAAATAGTAAATGTTGGTTTGTTTAATGCTTTGGCCATATTTACGGCTCCGCCTTCATTACCAATCAAAGCATCACAATGATAGGTAATCGATAAAAATTCCCTGATGGTTTTGGGAACAATATCTATTTTGATATTTTGTTGTGTGACCGGCTTACATAAGTCAAAAATTTCCTGAGCTTCTTTTAATTGGGACGGAATATAATTGAATAACAGTGTAGCGTTCGTATCTGACACAATTTTATCTAACAACTCAGCCATATACTTGCTTGGATACGTTTTAGTTTTTCCACTTCCTAAAACACCAATCATGTATATTTTTTTTGAAAAATCAATTTTGTTTTCGATTAAAATTTGTTTTCCATTTTCAATTTCAGATTCTTTCAGAAAGATTTCAGGTTTATTTTTTAATGGTTTTTTTAAAGAGAATGGCTGTAATAAAAGCATCCTGTTTTCAAGCGCCAATCCTGCAGTTGTTTTTGGCACAGAAAGTTCCCTGACAGTATCGCTGTAAATTAAATTAGTATATGACTTATAAAAACCAATTTTGGTTTTAGCTCCCGAAAAAGCAACAATCATATTGCTTTCAAGTTTTCCGTACGCATCTATAATAATATCATATTTAGATTTTCTAATTTCAAGGCAAAATTTTAAAAATTCAATTTTACTGTTTTTAACTTTATCCGTAAAAAGTATAATATTATCAATATTTGGATTGTTTTCAACAACAGGATTCGTAAACGGGTAAATCAGATAATCTATTTGTGCGTTTGGATATTCATTTTTTAATGTATTGCAAATGGTTGAGCTTGCAAGCACATCACCAATCATCTTTTGTTGAATTACAAGTATCTTCATATAGAAATTGAATCTTTTTAGGAGAGTACAAATTGAAGGAAAAAAAACCAATTACGAATTAGTTTTAAAATAAAAAATTCCAAATTCCAATCGATAATTTGGAATTTGGAATTTAAAATATTTGGAATTTAATTAAACGGCTACATCATATTCACGTAATGCATTATTTAAAGAAGTTTTTAAATCTGTAGACGGTTTACGTGTACCAATAATCAAAGCACATGGAACCTGAAATTCACCGGCAGCGAATTTTTTAGTATAACTTCCTGGAATTACTACTGAACGAGCAGGAACAAATCCTTTCATTTCTACAGGAGTTTCACCGGTAACATCAATAATTTTTGTTGAGGCTGTCAAACATACATTTGCTCCTAAAACAGCTTCTTTACCTACGTGAACTCCTTCTACTACTATACAACGAGAACCTACAAAAGCACCATCTTCAATAATAACAGGAGCAGCTTGCAATGGCTCTAAAACTCCGCCAATACCAACACCACCACTTAAGTGAACATCTTTGCCAATTTGAGCACAGCTTCCTACTGTAGCCCAAGTATCTACCATTGTACCTGCATCAACATAAGCTCCAATATTTACATAGCTAGGCATCATAATTACTCCACTGGAAATGAATGAACCGTAACGGGCAGAAGCTCCGGGAACTACACGAACTCCTTTTTCAGCATAATCTTTTTTCAATTCCATTTTGTCGTGGTATTCAAAAATTCCTGCTTCCCAAGTTTCCATTTTTTGAATAGGAAAATACATAACAACTGCTTTTTTTACCCATTCATTTACCTGCCAACCTTCACCAACAGGTTCCGCAACACGCAATTTTCCTGCATCAAGTAATGCGATAACTTCTCTGATAGCATCAGTAGTTGTTGTTTCTTGTAATAAAGCTCTGTTTTCCCAAGCTTGTTCAATTATAGTCTGTAAAGGATTCATATGTTTAAATTTTTGGCAAAGATAGGGTATTTGAATAAAATCAAAAAAGTAAATCAATTTGAAAATGTTACAAATTTAACTTTTTGTGTTTAATTTGAGAAACGAGATAGTGTTTAAAATGCTTTTAAAAATATGATTTCTTTGATGTCATCACATGATAAAAATCAGATTTCATAATTTAAGTTCTAATTAATTTCGCATCATAATTCCTGAAATAGGGAAGAAGAGTTAACAGCATGTTTTTAGAATAAATATAATCAGAAGAATATGAATCAGGAAAATCAGTTTCAAAACCGAATCGCAGTTATTGATAAAGAAGTTACATGGGACAAAACACAAGTAATTATGAGCAAAACAAATGCTTTTGGTATTATAGAATATGCCAATGAAGTTTTTGTAGATGTTTCAGGTTACGAAGATTATGAATTAATGGGGCAGCCACATAATATTATTCGCCACCCTGATATGCCTAAAGTTATTTTTAAAGTGCTTTGGGAAAATCTGAAACAAGGAAAAAACTTTCATGCAATTGTAAAGAACTTAGCGAAATCCGGAAGGTATTATTGGGTAATTACTGATTTTGAAATTGCAAAAGATGAAAATGGGGTGATTGTAAATTATTTTGCAAGACGACAATCTGTACCTCAGGAAGTGATTTCGCTGCATATTGAGCCACTGTATAAAAAGTTACTGCAAATTGAAGCTGCCAGCGGTGTTGAATTTAGCGAGAAATATCTGATTGGATTTCTGGAAGAAAAAAAGAGAACTTATATTGAATATATTAAGGAACTGATTTATGAACAAGAAAAGGCACAGTCAAAATTTGCTAATTACGAAATGAAGACAGAAGATGAAGAAGAAGAGAGGGGCTTTTTTAGCAGATTATTTGGCAGATAATTATACCTTAATAATAATAATTTTTTAGTTGTTTTAAATTTGGTTAAAATCCGTTTTGAATTTTTTCAGGGCGGATTTTTGTGGCTTTAGGGATTTCAATAAAAGAAGATTAAAATCAAAAAGTTGTACCTTTAATATTTATTAGATAATAAAACTCATGAAAGATAATTTCTCAAAACAGGCAGTTGATTATTCTAAATTTCGTCCTCAATACCCTGATGAAATGATTGAATACATTATTTCATTTGTCAATAATAAATCGACAGCGCTTGATGTGGCCACAGGTAACGGACAGGTGGCTCATAAACTTTCCGCCCATTTTAAAAAGGTATTTGCGACAGATATAAGTCAAAAACAACTGGACAATGCCATTCAGGCAGATAATATAATTTACAGCAAAGAATCTGCAGAAAAAACTTCTTTCGAAGATGGGCAATTCAATTTAATTGTTGTGGCACAAGCTGTACATTGGTTTAATTTTGATGTATTTTATAAAGAAATCTACAGAGTATTAAAGCCGGAAGGTATTTTTGCAATAATGGGTTACGGATTATTTTCGACCAATACGGATTCAGATAAAATTTTGAGACATTTTTATTATGATATTATAGGGCCTTATTGGGACGCGGAACGAAAATATCTGGATGAAAATTATGAAACTATTCCATTTCCATTTGAAGAAATTCCAGTAGAGAAATTTCAAAATCAATTTAGCTGGACTTTTGAAATTCTGATTGGATATCTTCAGACATGGTCGTCAGTGCAGCATTATATTTCAAAAAATAATCAGAACCCGATAGATTTGATCTACGATGATTTGAAAGTTTCATGGCAAAAGAATGATCAGAAAGTTACATTTCCATTGTTACTCAGAATGGGGAAGTTAATACCAAAAATATAGATGAAAAGTTTTATATTTGTATTGTAAATGACATATTATGGAAACGATGAGACTAGAGTTTCAGCCGGAAATTAAAGAAAAAATCTTAAAATTATTAAGTTCGTTCTCTTCTGATGAATTAAAAATTATTCAGGAAGATTCTAATTTTGATGAAAATAAAAAGAAACTGAATGAAAGAGCAGAAAAAATTATTAAAGGAACTGCCCAATATAGTACCTTTAAAGAGTTGGATATTTTGCTTGAAAAAACAATTTCTAGTAAATGAATTTAGGAGAGATTTATTTTTATGTTCTAACAGGTTTGGTTTTGGCTTGGTTATAGATGAGAAAAAGATAACTTTACGCAATAAAATCTATTATTTCTATTGTTCAATTTTGCATTTTTCTCAGATATTTCTTTATTCAATTTTGTTTCATAAATTTAAATAAAATGCCAAGAATCCTTTCCATAGATTACGGACAAAAACGTACCGGAATAGCTGTCACAGACGAAATGCAGATTATAGCTTCAGGTTTAACTACTGTTCCAACTAATACTTTAATTGATTTTCTTACAGCTTATTTTGCAAAAGAAAAAGTAGAGGCTGTTTTGATTGGAGAGCCAAAACAAATGAACGGGCAGCCTTCAGAAAGTGCCTCAATTGTTAAAGGTTTTGTAACTCACTTTTCAAATGTTTTTCCGGATATGAAAGTTGTTCGTGTAGATGAACGTTTTACTTCAAAAATGGCTTTTCAGACTATGATCGATAGCGGACTAAGCAAAAAGCAACGTCAGAACAAAGGATTGATTGATGAAATTTCCGCAACGATTATGCTTCAGGACTATCTTTCTTCTAATCGTTTTTAAGTTTTGGGTCTATAAATTTCACTTTATTTAGAAAAAAATGTGATTTTCTAACTTTTATCATGCTTAAAATCCTTTTTTTTTGAAATTATAAAAAGTATCTTTGCATTTTTAAAATAAAATAGTGTTATGCCCGACGAAACCATACGTTCAAATAGTGAAGTAGTGCTCATTGGCGCTGGAATTATGAGTGCCACTCTTGGAGTAATTTTGAAAGAATTACAACCAGATATCAAGATAGAAATTTACGAAAGATTAGATATTGCTGCAGCAGAAAGTTCTGATGCATGGAATAATGCCGGAACCGGGCATTCTGCCTTTTGTGAATTAAATTATACGCCAGAAAAGGCTGATGGCTCAGTAGATCCCAAAAAAGCCATTAGTATTGCCGAATCTTTTGAGGTTTCACGCCAGTTTTGGTCGTATTTAGTACAGCAAAATAAGGTTCCTTCACCTGAAAATTTTATTAAAAGTGTGCCTCACATGAGTTTTGTCTGGGGTGAAAAAAACGTTCAATACCTTAAAACACGTTTTGAGGCTTTACAAAAAAATCCATTATTTGCCGAAATGCTTTTCAGTACAGATTTTGAGCAATTAAAACAATGGATGCCCCTTGTAATGGAAGGAAGACAGCCTGACGAAAAACTGGCAGCAACTACGATGGCAATTGGTACTGATGTGAATTTTGGTGCTTTGACGCGAAGTATGTTTAATTATTTAGAAAAATTAGACGGCGTATCTTTATATTTTAATCATGAGGTTAAAAAATTGAAACAGCTGGAAAATAAATCATGGCGTATCAAAATTACCGATTTAGCATCTGGTCAAAAAAGAAAAGCATATACTAAATTTGTATTTATTGGTGCTGGTGGAGGTTCGTTGCCATTACTGGAAAAAGCAAATGTTCCTGAAGGGAATGGTTATGGAGGTTTCCCGGTTAGTGGTCAATGGTTAAAATGTACCAATCCGGAAGTTATTGCAAAACATCAGGCAAAAGTTTATGGAAAAGCAAGCGTTGGTGCTCCGCCAATGTCAGTTCCACATATTGATACACGTGTAATTGATGGAGAAAAAGCATTGCTTTTTGGACCATTTGCAGGATTCTCGACTCGTTTTTTAAAGAATGGATCATATTTAGATTTACCGTTGTCAATAAAAGCAAACAATTTAATTCCGATGTTATCAGCAGGATTTCATAATATTCCACTAACAAAATATTTGATCGAACAAGTACGTCAGTCTCCAAAAGACAGAATTAAAGCATTACGTGAATATTTGCCAACAGCACGATCTAAGGATTGGGTTTTAGAGAAAGCCGGTCAACGTGTTCAGGTTATCAAAAAAGATGAAAAAGAAGGTGGGGTTTTAGAGTTTGGAACAGAAGTAATCAATACTCATGACGGAACTTTGGCAGTTTTATTAGGAGCTTCTCCTGGAGCGTCAACTGCAGTTTCGATTATGATCGATTTGATTGGCAGATGTTTTGAAGACAAAATTAAAACACCGGAATGGGAAGCGAAATTAAAAAACATGATTCCTTCTTATGGAAAAACATTAAATGATAAACCAGAACTTTTAGAAGAAATCAGAAAACATACTTCTGAAGTATTAAAGCTGAAATAGTCAATTTTTTATTTTATATAAACACAAATCCAGATGCATTAATCTGGATTTGTTATTTTAAAGTCTTTTGTAATTTTTAATATTTTTTCAGATAAATTACTCATCCAGATCAATTGCTCAATTACCATTTGGGCTTCCTGCATTTTAGCCTGGCGTGTTTCCTTATCCAGTTCTTCATCTGTTGCCAGACGAGTGAAATTTTTACGTTTCATTTCTTCAAATTGCAGCGTTACATCTTCTTTATCAAAAAAAGTATCGACTATAATAGTTTCATTTTTTAAAATAGAAATGGAATGGTCTAAATTTAATAGAATAGTTTTAATGATATAGTTGAATGACTCTGATGCTGATGTGGTTTGGTGTGATTGAATATAAGTTGATAAAGAGGCTAGAGCAGAAAGTAAAGAATGATTTAAAACAACCAATTTATTTACCAGCGGAAGTGTTTTTTGTTTCGATTTAGGTTCCTGCATCATCCGTTGAAATGAGGTCATTAAACTTCCAATTTCTATAAAAGCATTTTTTCTTGCTAATTTGTATGAAGTTGGAACTTCTCCTTTTTTGTTATAGAAGTCTGCTATTTCTTTCAGGTAATTTCGATTGGCCCGTATAGAACTTTCAATATGGATGGGTGTATTTATAAACTCCCAGGCTGGCCATAAAAAATGATTAGCCAAAAAAGCCAAAATCGCTCCGGTTAAAGAATCTAAAATTCTAAACTGAATTACTTCGACAACATTTGGGACTAAGATTCCATAAATAAAAACCACATACATAGTCACGAAAGTCGCACTGATTTTGTAATTGATTTGTGTAAAAGAAATTCCAAGAAGCATACATATAATTGAAAAAATACTCAAAGCAATATGGTTTTGCACGAGAGAAACGATTCCAAATGCCAGTAATCCTCCTAAAATAGTTCCGAAAATACGATTATAAGAGCGTTCTTTTGTTAAGCCATAACCAGGCCGCATTATTACCACAATGGTCAATAAAATCCAATATACGTTTTGAAAAGGGAGAAATTTTCCAACAATAAAACCAATCAGAATTGTTATGGTTAATCGTAAGGAATGCCTAAAAATAGGAGAAGAAAAACTTAAGTTTTCAATTAGCGTACGTAAAGGGTAATATTGTGGAGTAAGGAATTTTTCCAGCTCTTTATCTTTGGCTTTTAATTTGTATGATTGCATGGCCAACGAAAATGCACGTTGTATAATTTTAATTTTTCCGACCTGATTTTTAGCATATTTCAGCATATTGGTCAACATCAAGACTCCTTCGACAGCTTCTTCCTTTCCTAATGTTTTTTCATAATCAAAAATGGCAAGTTCCAGAGCGTCAAGTTCATTTTTTAAATCATTCTTCTCAATATAAGCTGTAATATGATGTACATTTTTGGAGAGTTTCTTTAAAGTCGAAGCGAGTTTATAGGCCACATTCTGGTAAGTTCTTAAAACTGCCGGGTGTTTGTCAAATTTTTCATGAATTTTACTATGGTCAAAAGAAGTATACAATGCCAATTCCTGAATTTCTACCAAAGTGATAAAAACCAATAGCATCTTTCGGTTTTGTGTAGTTGCCGAACTGCTTTGATTGCCAATGAGTACTTTTCTCAGGTCTTCATGGATCAAATTGAGCTCAACCTGTATATTAAGCTGTTTTTCGATAATTGCCTTTCTATTCGCTTCGGGACTCCATAAATCTCCTCTTAGTTTTAAATACTTTGCAGTTAATCTAATCCCTTCGGCTATTTCAAGTTCAATATATTTATAAGGCTGTACAAAATGAAATATAAGAGAAATAATTAAATATAAAATTCCTCCAATAAAAATCCAACCTGAATATTCAAAGGCTTCCCAGCCTTCATGCAAATGTCCAAATGATAAAGAGATTGAAATTAAGGCTGAAAAAGAAACCAGAGTAGCGCGTTGCCCATAAACCGAGATCATAGAGCATGAAAAAAGTAAAAATCCTAAAAAAGGATAAAATACATAGGGATATGGATACGCAAAATTGACTAATAAATTTACTCCTGATACAATGAAAGACGCTGCGACCAATCCTTTTATTTTATGGCTCAGGGTGCTTGGGATATCACTTGGATAAGTGTAAAATACACCTAAAGCAATTGTAAAACCAATTTCAAAATGCCCCAAAAATTGAAATATCAGAACAGGAACTACAGAGGCGATGGTTACTTTTGTGGCATTTAAAAACGAAGTACTATTGGTAAATTTTGCAATACGATCCAGCATATCAATTGGTTTACCAACAAAGGTAAGAATTGACTAATTAATTTGGCATAATTATAGTGTAGATTTTGATGTGCAGGTAAAAAAATGAGATTTTATATAGTGTTTTCAAATGTTCATTGACTATTTTTTACTATTTTTGCCTCTGAATTTGCAGGATTAGATGAGATTTTCAGTAGATAAATATATAATAAAAAAACATAAATGATTTTACCAATTGTAGGATATGGTGATCCGGTTTTAAGAAAAGTGGGTGAGGCAATTACGCCAGATTATCCAAACTTAAAAGAGACAATAGCAAATATGTACGAAACAATGTATAATGCTTACGGAGTAGGACTTGCCGCTCCGCAAGTAGGTATTGCTATTCGTTTATTTGTTATTGATACTACTCCTTTTAGTGATGATGAAGATTTACATGAAGAGCAGCAAAGCCGCTTAAAAGGTTTCAAAAAAACTTTTATTAATGCCAAAATTGTAGAAGAAGAAGGAGAAGAATGGAGCTTTAACGAAGGTTGTCTGAGTATTCCTGATGTTCGTGAAGATGTGTACAGAAAACCAACTGTAACAATTGAATACTGTGAAGAAGATTTCGTTATGAAAAGGGAAGTTTTTGACGGTTTGATTGCAAGAGTTATTCAACATGAATATGATCATATAGAAGGAGTTTTATTTACAGATAAAATATCCTCTTTAAAAAAGCGTTTAATTCAGGGTAAATTAAAAAATATCACTGAGGGAAAAACATTTCAGGAATACAGAATGAGATTTGCATCTGCTAAAAAAGGAAGATAATATATAATAAACCAAATTCTTAATACTAATTTAATAAACATGAATTTAGAGAAAATTTTAGCCATTTCTGGGAAACCGGGTTTATATGTATTGAAAGTGCAAACACGTACAGGTTTTGTGGCAGAATCATTGTTAGATGGAAAAAAAATCACAGTAAACTTAAAAAGTAACGTGAGTTTATTGTCAGAAATTTCAATTTACACATACGAAGGCGAAAAACCTTTGACAGAAGTAATGCAGCGTATGGCTGTTAAAGAAAATAAAGGTCAGGCGATTTCGCACAAAGAAGATAATGCAAAGTTAATTGCTTACTTCAAAGAAATTTTACCGGAGTATGATGAAGAAAGAGTATATCCTTCTGATATTAAAAAAATATTAAATTGGTATAACATGCTTCAGGCAAAAGGTTTGGTTACTGACGAAGCGCCTGCTGCAACTTCAACATCTGAAGAAATTGCTGTTGAAGAACCAGTAAAAAAAGCGCCTGCTAAAAAAGCAAAAGCTAAAAAAGAAGAATAGTAGTTAGCTACATTCAAAATATACCAATCCTGTTGAGATGTTTCTTGACAGGATTTTTTACTTTTACATTATTCAGTTACAACAAAAAACTTCAAAATGAATAAAGAACTTCAACTTAAAGCTTTCGAACGATTATTAATTATTATGGATGAGCTTCGCGAGCAATGTCCATGGGATAAAAAGCAAACTTTGCAAACTCTTAGACATCTTACCATTGAGGAAACTTATGAATTGGGTGATGCTATTTTGGATAATGATTTGAATGAAGTGAAAAAGGAGCTTGGAGATTTATTATTGCATATTGTTTTTTATGCTAAAATAGGAAGTGAAACCAATGATTTTGATATAGCGGATGTGTGCAATGAAATTTGTGAAAAATTAATTCATCGCCATCCTCATATTTATAGCGACATTGTGGTGAAAGATGAAGAAGAAGTGAAACAGAACTGGGAAAAACTAAAACTTAAAGAAGGAAAAAAATCAGTTTTAGAAGGTGTTCCGAGAAGTTTACCGGCTTTGGTAAAAGCCAGCCGAATCCAGGACAAGGTAAAAGGTGTAGGTTTTGATTGGGAAGAACCACATCAGGTCTGGGATAAAGTTCAGGAAGAATTAGAAGAACTGCAAGTTGAAGTGAAATCCGGTGATCAGGATAAAATTGAAGCAGAGTTTGGTGATGTTTTATTCTCGATGATAAATTATGCAAGATTTTTAAATGTAAACCCCGAAGATGCTTTAGAACGCACCAATAAAAAATTCATTAAGCGTTTTCAATACTTAGAAAGTAAAGCAGGCGAATTAGGAAAGCCATTAATGGATATGACTTTGGCAGAAATGGACATCTTCTGGAATGAAGCTAAGAAATTATGATTGTTATTTTATAATTCAGATTTAATTATAAAATAAGTAATAAAAAAAGAGACTCAAAATGAGCCTCTTCTTCTGAATTAAATAACCCACACTAAATAGAATCCTGAATGATTTTAAGCCATTTTTTTGCAAACATATGGTCTTGATAAGCGCTTATCTGTTTGATGCGGTCATCATTATAATCATAGAATGAAGCCGTAATTTTTTTAGAAGTTTCCTTTTCCTGAAATTCAAAATCAATTTTTAAGATTGTATCTGAATTAGGGTCAGAAGTTGGAACCAATTTACAGGATGAAACAGTTTTTAAATCTACATAGATTGCTTCTTGCTGATTTGGATTGAAATTCATTAAAATAAATCTTCTGTTTTTTTGATCTATAGTGAGTATTTTATTGTTTTGAGACTCGGTCAGATCAAATTGCTGTGGATTGGCAGGATTAAATTTCTTTTTTATGTTTAAAATTTTTGATTTGTCAGCAACGCTCGATCGTGCTGAAAAATATATTGGTATGGCTATTATGATCGCAATCACAATACCAATGATGGTTACACTTGTTTCCATTTTTTTATTTTTTATTTGATAAATACATGAATTAATAAACTGTTTTTTAGAAAAACGGTTTAATTAGGAAGAAAAAGATTTCTCGTGATTAGAATTTATCGATAAACTACCAGAAAAAATGGAAAGGATAGAGCATTAATAAGATTTTCCTGCTCTGTGTTGAAAATTGATTTGAAAAATTCGATACCGTTTTAGCAACTCTATGCTGTGGAGTTATAAGCAATAAAGAATTAAACCATTTGATAACCGCCGGATGGGTCGTTTTGATATTTGCTGTAAATTGATAACTGCCCTGAGGCTGAATAAAAGCAGAAGAATCTATAATGTCCCTCGAGAAATTGGTATCCGTTGGTTGACTTTCGATTATTTGAACAACAGATTCATTTGCTTGAGAAGCAAAGAAAGCTATGATCAAAAATGATACGGAAATAATGGTTTTACGAATCCAATTCATGGTTGCGAATTTAACTCATAAAACAGAATTAAGAAAATTTAAAGTGCTAATTACTTCTTAAAGTTACCCTCAACTTATATAGTTGAGGATAATATTTTGTTATTGCTGCATTTTGAAATAATAATCAGCTGAATGTTTTCCGCCTCCATAAAACAAGAAGAAAATACAAACTAATAGAACTACTATTGCTAAAACCAAGCTTTCGGAATGCATATTACCCATGAAGTTTATAAGAACCGCTCCAAATAATATTGGCAATTGTGCTGCAATCGCCCAACGTGTAAGAAGTCCAAAGAAAATCATAATCCCTCCGATCATGTGGGCTGGCGCAATATAATGTAAGAGAAACATTCCGCCTCCAAACTGATCAATTGGAGAAATTAAATCATGTAGATATTGAACGTTGGTTACAAAAGAAATCCCCTTCATAAATAAAAAAACACCCAATACAATACGTACTAAATCGACTGGTAAATAAGTGTGCGAATTAGCCCATTTATTCAAACTTTTTACATTTTCCATGATACTACGTGATTAAAAAATTAAGTATACTAAAGTTACTGAATTTTTATGATATATTTATTTTTAAGTAGCTGAAAATAAGTTTTTTACTTGTTTTTTAACGTATTTTATTAATTGTAAAACCTAAACCTGAATAACGCCCAAATTAAAAGGTTTTTGAATAGGGGCATGATTGGCAGCCTCAATTCCCATTGAAATCCATGTACGGGTATCTAAAGGATCAATAATGGCATCTGTCCAAAGTCGCGAGGCAGCATAATATGGTGAAGTTTGTTCGTCGTAACGGGCTTTTATTTTAGTGAATAATTCAGTTTCTTTCGCTTCATCTACAATCTCTCCTCTGGCTTTAAGTGAAGAAGCTTCAATCTGTGCCAATACTTTTGCGGCCTGTGTTCCGCCCATAACAGCAAGTTCTGCACTTGGCCACGCAAAAATTAATCTCGGATCATAGGCTTTTCCACACATGGCATAATTTCCGGCTCCATAAGAATTACCTACAATTACAGTAAACTTTGGTACGACAGAATTACTCACGGCATTTACCATTTTGGCGCCATCTTTTATAATTCCGCCATGTTCTGATTTAGAGCCAACCATGAAACCCGTAACATCCTGTATAAAAATTAATGGAATTTTCTTTTGATTACAATTGGCAATAAAACGAGTCGCTTTGTCAGCGCTGTCAGAGTAAATAACACCGCCAAACTGCATTTCGCCTTTTTTGGTTTTTACTACCTTTCTTTGGTTTGCTACAATTCCAACTGCCCAGCCATCAATTCTGGCGTAGCCTGTAATTATGGTTTGTCCGTAACCATCTTTGTAAGCTTCAAACTCCGAATTATCAACCATACGGTTAATGATTTCCATCATGTCATATTGTTCGTTTCTGGCTTTTGGCAGAATTCCGTAAATATCCTTAGGTTCCAGAGCAGGTTTTTCGGCTTTGATTCTGTTGTAACCGGCTTTGTCATAATCGCCAATTTTATCGACTATGTTTTTTATTTTGTCCAAAGCATCTTTATCATCTTTTGCTTTATAATCCGTTACGCCTGAGATTTCACAATGTGTAGTGGCGCCACCTAAAGTTTCATTATCGATAGTTTCTCCAATAGCAGCTTTTACCAAATAACTTCCTGCAAGGAAAATACTTCCGGTTTTGTCTACAATAAGAGCTTCATCACTCATAATTGGAAGATAAGCTCCTCCGGCAACACAACTGCCCATTACAGCAGCTATTTGAGTGATTCCCATACTGCTCATTTGCGCATTATTTCTAAAGATTCGGCCAAAATGTTCCTTATCCGGAAAAATCTCATCCTGAAGTGGCAAATAAACACCTGCACTATCTACCAAATAAATAATTGGCAGCCTGTTTTCCATGGCAATTTCCTGTGCACGTAAATTTTTCTTTCCTGTAATTGGAAACCATGCACCTGCTTTTACCGTAGCGTCATTGGCTACAACAATGCATTGTTTTCCTTTGATGTATCCTATTTTGATTACGACACCGCCGGATGGACAGCCACCATGTTCAGCATACATTCCTTCTCCAACAAAACCTCCAATTTCTATACTTTTAGAATTTTCATCCAACAAATAGTCAATGCGTTCCCGTGCTGTCATTTTGCCTTCGGCATGAAGTTTTGCAATACGTTTTTCGCCTCCGCCTAATTTAACTTTTGCAAATTTTTGCTTTAGTTCAGAAAGTAATAGTTTATTGTGATCTTCGTTTTTATTGAAGTTTAAATCCATAAGATATTGATGTTTTTACAAAATAATGTGTGCTAATTTACAAAATCAATTGAAATAAATGAGACAAACTAAATGGTTTAAAATTGAAATTTATGCTTTATTAACATTTAAAGGGCAAAAAAAAACAGAAGCGAACTTCTGTTTAGTATATATCTTAATTTTGGAATTTATTTTTTAGAATCGCAGACCAATCTTTTTAGTATTGCCCATTGCTTCAACGCATCGCGAGCTTCAACTGCCGGATAGCCCAACATTGTTTTTCCTGCAGGAATATCACCTGTAACACCAGAACCGGCACCAACAATTGCGCCGTCACCAATAGTTGTATGATCTTTAATAGAAGCGCTTCCGCCGATTATAACTCCGTTTCCTAAAGTTACAGAACCAGCCAAACCACTATTTCCGGCCATAATACAAAATTTACCCAATTTACTGTTATGTCCAATCTGAACTAAATTATCGATTTTGCATCCATCGCCTAAAATCGTAGAACTGAATTTTCCGCGGTCAACGCATGAATTTGCACCAATTTCGACTCCGTTTCCTATAATTACATTTCCTATTTGCGGAATTTTCACCAAACCTTTTTCACTGCAAGGACGGAATCCGAAGCCATCAGCACCAATTGTGGCGTTTGGATGAATAATACAATCGTTGCCAATATGACAACGTTCGCGAACTACAGTTCCTGACCAGACAATCGTATTTTTCCCAATAGTACATTCGTCTAAAATAGTAACATTTGGATATATTGTAACATTGATTCCAATTTCTACTTTTGGACCGATATAGCAACCTGCTCCAATTCGGGCACCTTCATTAATAATTGCAGTTTCATCAATTGTTGCAGTTTTATGAATGTTTGTATGGAATATTGGAGTAGGCGGAGCAAAAAGCGTCAGAATTTGAGACATAGCCAAATCGGCATTTTTTACTTTAATAAAAGCACGGTTTTCTCCGGGTTCAATAGAAATATCTTCATTGACTACAGCAATTGATGCTTTTGATCCTTCCCAAAATTTCTCATATTTTTTGTTGCCAATAAAAGAAATCTCTGAAGCGGTTGCTTTTTCTAATTGTTCTGTGGCAGTGATTTTTTGGGAAGTAGTCCCGTATATCACGCCATTTAGAACTTCATTAATTTCTTGAATTGAGTAGGATTTCATGGAATAAATTTAATTGAGTTATTGGGGGAATTTTTGCCAAATAAACTCAATTAGATTTTAATTACCTAATATTATTGTCATGTTTTTTATATAGTATATTAAATAACGACTGAAATATTACAAATTTAACATTAATTCTATCAATTTATTGACGGTCTTCCAATTTCTGGTGGTTGCCCGAACTTTTAGTTTACGTTCGATAATAGCATTTGTCAGTTTGGAATTTCCACCCGGATTGTCATATATAATGTAAATTGTTTTACCAATGATAAAGAATCTATCTTCTTTAAAGTCAGTTGTTTCAAAGTCGTTAATACTTGTGATTTCGGGTATGTCAGATAAAAAAGTTACATATGGCTGAGTAGGATCTTCTAGTTTCTGAAAAGGATTTTGTTGGGCACTTTTTTGCAATTCTTCAAGAGTCAGAATAAGTACGGGAACCTGGAATCCAAAATGCTCTTCGATGGCATTTGTAATTAAATTTTCTAATTCTGAAGTATTAGTAAGTAAACTTTTAAAAATAATATTTCCACTCTGAATATAAGTATTGCACTTTTGAATGGGAAGTTCTGTAAGAATGGTTCTTAAAACTTCCATTTTAATGAGTTTTTGACCACTTACATTTATACCACGCAGAAAAGCAATATAGGTTTGCATGTTTGAAAATTGAATTAAAATAAAAAGCGATTCACTTTGATTAATTAAAGGAATCGCTTTTCAAAAATAACTAAAAATTATTCTTTTATTTTTGATAAAGATACGGCATTGATACAATAACGTAAACCGCTTGGTTGTGGACCATCGGGAAAAACATGCCCCAAATGCGCATCGCAGGTATTACAAACAACTTCAACACGAATCATTCCGTATGATTTATCGGCGCTATATGCAATAGCATTTTCTTTAATTGGTTGTGTAAAAGAAGGCCAGCCTGTTCCTGATTCAAATTTTTCACTTGCATCAAAAAGCAAAGTGCCACAACATTTACACTCGTAGATTCCAGGATCAAATAAACTGCAAAGTTCAGAGCTGAAAGATCTTTCAGTACCTTTTAAACGTGTTACCTGATATTCTTCAGGAGTTAAAAGCTGTTTCCATTCTTCTTCTGTTTTCTCAACCCTTTTTTCGGGAGTTGGATTTCCTTTGTTTGTAAAATGAATTACATCTGCCCACTTTATCATAACTTTTTTTTTAGTTTATCAGTCTCGGTATTCAGTCACAGTTAACTGAAAAACTGCGACTGAATACCTTAGAAACTATTCTTCTCCTCTTTGTCCCATCATCATTAAAAACGCTTTTAGGAAAGCATCGATGTTTCCGTTCATTACGCCGTCAACATCACTGGTTTCATAACCCGTGCGAACGTCTTTTACTAATTTATACGGTTGCATTACATAATTACGTATTTGCGAACCCCATTCGATTTTCATTTTTCCAGCTTCAATATCGGCGCGTTGGGCTTGTTGTTTTTTCAGTTCAATTTCATACAATTGAGAACGTAACATTTGCATGGCGCGTTGTCTATTATCCTGCTGTGATCTGGTTTCAGAACATTGAATCTGAATTCCTGTCGGTTTATGTACCAATTGTACCTTAGTCTCAACCTTATTCACATTTTGCCCTCCGGCTCCACTGGATCTGGAAGTTGTAATCTCAATATCTGCAGGATTAATATCAATTTCTATACTGTCATCAACCAGCGGATATACATAAACTGAAGCAAATGATGTATGTCGTTTGGCATTACTGTCAAAAGGTGAGATTCGTACTAAACGATGTACGCCGTTTTCTCCTTTTAAATATCCAAAAGAGTAATCTCCTTCAAATTCTAAAGTTACAGTTTTGATACCTGCAACCTCACCAGCCTGAAAGTTCAGCTCTTTGATTTTAAAACCATAGCTTTCTCCCCACATCATATACATACGCATCAGCATTCCTGCCCAGTCGCAACTTTCTGTTCCGCCGGCTCCGGCAGTAATCTGTACCACGGCACTTAGGCTGTCACCTTCGTCTGAAAGCATGTTTTTGAACTCAATGTTCTCAATATGCGCCTGCGTTACAGTATAATGCTCGTCTAATTCTTCTGCAGAAAGTTCCCCTTCTTTATAAAAGTCATAAGCAAGCTGCAATTCATCCGTAAGATCGATAGCTTTGTTGTAATCTTCAATCCATTTTTTTTTGTTTCGAAGATTTTTTACAATGATTTCAGCTTCTTTTGCATTGTTCCAGAAGTTGGGAGCGAAAGTTTTTTCTTCTTCGTTTGCAATCTCAATTAGTTTGGCATCAACGTCAAAGATACCTCCTCAACGCACCAAGGCGCTCCACAATACCTTTTACTTGTTCGGTAGTTGTCATAAATTAATAGTAGTTTTATATGTTTCTTATAAATATTACGTTATTTTGTTCTAAAGCAATTCACAGCGAAAAATTATAAAACTTTCGGGGAATAACTGTTAGTAATACGTAATTTTGTTGTGCAAAAATAAGATATAGTTTTTAGAATATGGAAATAAATTTAATTAGCGACACTATTACCAAACCTTCACACGAAATGTTGCAGTATATGTTTAACGCTCATGTGGGTGATGATGTATACAGACAGGATCCAACGGTTATTGAATTGGAGACCAGAGTAGCTGAATTTTTTGGTATGGAAGCGGGACTTTTTTTTCCTTCTGGGACTATGGCTAATCAAACAGCGATTAAATTACATACGCAGCCGGGAGAACAATTAATTGCTGATAAATATGCACATGTTTATCATTATGAAGGAGGAGGAGTTTCTTTTAACAGCGGTGTTTCATGCTGTTTATTAGATGGACACAGAGGAATGATAACTGCCAGTCAGGTGGCCGCTGCAATCAATGATCCTGAATTTTATCATAGCCCGTTAACCAGTTTGGTTTGTGTTGAGAATACCACTAATAAAGGAGGCGGAGCCTGTTATGAATTAGAAGATTTAAAAGAAATAAAAAAAGTTTGTGATGCCAACAATCTGAAATTTCATTTGGATGGTGCCCGAATTTGGAATGCATTAGTAGCGAAAAGACAAAACCCTAAAGAATTTGGAGTTATTTTCGATACTATTTCGGTTTGTCTGTCAAAAGGATTAGGTGCACCGATTGGTTCTGTTTTGTTAGGATCTAAAGCTGATATTCACAGAGCGTTGAGAATCAGGAAAATACTTGGAGGAGGAATGCGTCAGGTTGGTTATTTGGCTGCAGCCGGTTTATATGCTTTGGCCCATAATATTGAAAGACTGGCAGAGGATCACCGAAGAGCAAAAGAAATCGCAGCAGTTTTGAGTACCAAGGTCTGGGTGTCTTCAATAGAACCTGTAGAAACCAATATTTTGATTTTTTCTTTAGCTGAAGGGTATAGTGATCAGCTTTTAATAGAAAAATTAAAACAAAAAAATATCTCAATAAGCTCCATGGGACAGAATAAACTTCGCATTGTAACTCATTTAGATTATAGGGAAGTTATGCATACGTATGTGTTGGAGACACTTTCGAAGTTTTAGACAAAAGTTAAAAGTTATTGGTTGAAGGTTAAGTGATACAAAACTTTTGAACTAATAACTTCTAACTCATAACTTTTTTACTTAAAAAGATTATCCATTCCAGGAATCATTGGCATATCCATTTTTGCAACGGCGTCAAGTTCTCTTTCGTTGACGCTTGTAGCTTTTTCAATAGCTTTATTAAGTGTTACAATTAAGTAATCTTCCAATTGTTCTTTATCTTCTAAAAGAGAATCATCAATAGAAATTGATTTTATTTTTCTATTAGCTGTCAGCGTCACTTTTAATAATCCATCAGCACTTTGTTCATCAATTAATACAGTATCTAAGCGCTTTTTTGTATCTTCAATTTTTTGTTGGGTTTCTTTAAGTTTACCCATCATTCCCATTAAATCCATTTTGTTGATTTTTAAATTATTTCATACAAAATTAGTATATTGCTGTATTATATCAATACAATATTTTAAGAAAATATTAATCCTGTTCTATTGCGATTATAGTACTTTTGCTGCTTCGTATTAAAAAAACTAATGCTTAAATCCATGCCAAACAATATAAAGGCCCCACAAGCCAAAGTAATTCCAAAGAACCTAAAAAAGCATAAAGAAACCCGAATAGATAATTATTTTTGGTTGAATAACCGTGAGAACCCTGAAGTTATTGATTATTTAAATCAGGAAAATGCTTATTACGAGAGCATGACCAAAAATACAAAAGATCTTCAGAATGTTTTGTATGAAGAAATGAAAAGCAGGATTAAAGAAGATGATTCATCAGTTCCTTATTTTTATAACGGCTATTACTACATCACTCGTTTTGAAACAGGGCAGGATTATCCGATTTTTTCCAGAAAAAAAGAAAGCCTTTCAGCAAATGAAGAAATTTTATTCAATTGCAACGAAATGGCAAAAGGACATGCTTACTTTAAATTAGGAGGTTTAAGTATAAGCCCGGATAATAAATTTGTAAGTTTTGGTGTTGATATTGTTGGAAGAAGAATTTATACCATTCAGATCAAAAACCTGGAAACAGGTGAAATTTTATCCGATAAAATCGAAAATGCTACAGGCGGATCAGTTTGGGCAAATGATAATCAGACTATTTTCTATACCAAACAAGACGAAGTTACCTTAAGAGCAGATAAAGTTTTCAGACATAAATTAAATACTGATTCGAAAAATGACGTTTTGGTTTTTAATGAAACCGATGATACTTTTAATGTTTCGATAAGTAAAGAAAAATCAAGAAAATATATTGTAATAGGATCAGGAAGTACGCTAACGACTGAATACAGAATTCTGAACTCAGACAACCCTGAGGGAGAATTTGAAGTTTTTCAGCATCGTGTACGTGGTTTGGAATATAGTATTTCGCATTACGAAGATTCATTTTATATTTTAACAAATAAAGATAAGGCGACCAACTTTAAGTTGATGAAAACGCCTGAAAACAAAACTGCAAAAAAATATTGGGTAGATCTTATTCCGCATCGGGAAGATGTTTTATTGGAGGATATCGAAATTTTCAAGAATTATTTGGTCGTTGAAGAACGCTCAAACGGATTGAATCACATTCGTATCATGCCCTGGAATGGCGAACCTGATTATTATTTGCCTTTCGGAAGCGAAACTTACAATGCTTACACAACAACCAATATTGATTTTGATACTGACATTTTGCGGTACAGTTACCAGTCGCTGGGAACGCCATCTTCTGTGATTGATTTTAATATGAAAACTAAAACCAAGGAAATTTTAAAAGAACAACAGGTTTTAGGAGGTAAATTTGATAAGGATAACTATATTGAAGAACGTGTCTGGGCAACGGCAAGAGATGGAGTAAAAGTACCTGTCTCTATGGTTTATCGTAAGGGATTAGAGAAAAATGGTAAAAATCCGTTACTGCTGTATGCTTATGGTTCGTATGGAATCACAATGGATGCTTATTTCTCGTCAACCAGACTTTCATTATTAGATCGTGGATTTGTTTATGCAATTGCCCATATCAGAGGAGGTGAGGACCTGGGAAGAGAATGGTATGAAGACGGAAAACTGTTAAAAAAGAAAAATACCTTTACAGATTTCATTGATTGCTCTAAATTTGTTATTAACGAGAAATATACTTCTCCTGAACATTTGTATGCAGAGGGAGGGTCAGCCGGAGGGTTATTGATGGGAGTTATAGCAAATGAATCACCGGAATTGTACAATGGAATCATTGCGCAGGTACCATTTGTGGATGTGGTTACAACGATGTTGGATGATAGTATTCCATTAACGACAGGAGAGTATGACGAATGGGGCAACCCGAATAATAAAAAATATTATGATTATATGTTGTCATATTCGCCTTATGATAATGTAAAAGAACAAAAATATCCCAATATGTATATTTCTACAGGATTGCATGATTCGCAGGTACAATACTGGGAGCCAGCCAAATGGGTAGCTAAATTGAGAAATTTAAAAACTGATAATAATCTTTTGTTCCTGGATACCAATATGGATGCCGGACATGGTGGAGCTTCAGGACGTTTTGAGGCTTTAAAAGACTTAGCAAAGGAATTTAGTTTTTTATTAGATTTAGAGAAAATTAAAAGCTAATTAGAAATTTTTTGTTAAATTTGCAACCTATCGAGGTTATTTAAAAATACCTTTGATTAACTATTTTTTTATGAAAGAAGAAATAAATGCTTATAATAATGTTTTAGAATTAATAGGTAACACCCCGCTTATTAAACTAAATAAAGTCACCGAAGGGTTAGAAGGAAATTTCTACGCAAAGGTAGAAGCTTTTAATCCGGGACATTCGTCAAAAGATAGGATAGCATTATATATCATTGAAGAAGCAGAGAAGAAAGGAATTTTATCTCCAGGTGATACCATAATTGAAACAACTTCCGGAAATACAGGTTTTAGTTTAGCTATGGTAAGCATTATAAAAGGCTACAACTGTATTTTGGCAGTAAGCTCAAAATCATCCAAAGATAAGATTGACATGTTGAGGAGCTTAGGAGCGAAAGTATATGTTTGTCCGGCTCACGTTTCTGCAGACGACGAAAGATCTTATTATAACGTAGCAAAACGTTTACACGAAGAGACTAAAGGTTCTGTTTACATAAATCAATATTTTAATCAGTTAAATATTGATGCTCATTACAATACCACCGGCCCTGAAATCTGGGCACAAACAAAAGGTCAGATTACACATCTTGTTGCTTGCAGTGGTACAGGAGGAACAATCTCCGGAACTGCAAAATTCTTAAAAGAACAAAATCCAAATATTAGAATACTAGGTGTAGATGCTTTTGGATCAGTATTGAAAAAATACCATGAAACAAAAGAGTTCGACAATAAAGAAATATACCCGTACCGTATTGAAGGTTTAGGAAAAAACCTTATTCCATCAGCTACAGATTTTGATATTATCGATAAATTCATCAAGGTAACTGATGAAGAAAGTGCACATACAGCCAGAGAAATTACCAGAAAAGAAGGTTTATTTGTAGGATATACTTCGGGAGCAGTAATGCAGGCAATTAAGCAGTATGCTGAAGAAGGAGAATTTACTAAAGACAGTAATATTATTGCTATTTTTCCAGATCACGGATCTCGTTATATGAGCAAAGTATTTAGTGATGACTGGATGAACGAACAAGGATTCTTTGATAGTGTTAATGAAGAAGAAGTTCAAAAAATTGAATTTGTAAAGTAATAAAGAGTTAAAAAAAGAAATACTCTTTATAAATATATAATAAACCTGCCTGAGAAATTGAGCAGGTTTTTTTATGCCCTCCTAAAATTTGATTTAGAAGATATTATACTAAGACAATTTTATGCTTAATGGCGTATAAAACCAATCCAATTCGGGTTTTAATTTCCAGTTTATCAAATAAACATTCCCGGTATCCATCTATTGTTTTTGGACTTAAACACATTTCTGAAGCAATCTCTTTGTATGTTTTTTCGGTACAGGCGTGTTTTATAAAAACGATTTCTTTTTCTTTTAAATTGATTTTTTTAGAATCATCATTGACTTTTTTGACCAGCATTCCCGAAACTAATTCCGTAAAATAAAAGCCTTTTTCAATTACAGAAATAATAGCTTCTTTAAATATATCCGGCGAAGTATCTTTCAACAAATAACCTTTTGCGCCGTTAGTGATCATCTTTATAATAATTTCTTCGTCATCATTGAGTGAAAGGGCAATCACTTTTAAATTAGGCCTGTTTTCTTTGATCCATTTCATTGTGCTTACGCCATCTAAAACAGGCATGTTGACATCTAATAAAATTAAGTCGACTTCTGTATCGACGTTTTCTTGTAAATACGAAATGAATACTTTGCCATTCTCAAAATGATTGATCACTTCAAAATCTTTAAAACTGTTGATTAAAAGTTCGAGTGATTGTGAAAAAAGCTGATGATCATCAACAATAATAATTTTGCTTTTAGTGTTAGATTTCATTGGTTTTGATTAAAGGGTAATCTAAAGTTACGGTTGTTCCTGATGAATCTGATTCCATTATTAAGACTGCTCCAATTAACTTGGCTCTTAATTTCATGTTGTTTAAACCTAATCCGGAATTTATCTGACTTGTATCATAACCAATTCCGAAATCTTTTATTTTTAATCGAAAAACGGCATCAGTTGTATTAATACTCACTTCAAATAAATCACTGTGAGAGTGTTTAAGGCTGTTATGCACAGCTTCCTGAAAAATTCGATAAATAAATAAATCATGTTCCTGACTAATCTGGGGTATTTCTCCCGTAAGATTATAATTGTATTGAATGTTTTTTAGTTTTTTTATACGCTCAAGATCTTGTTTTATGGCTTCGATAAAATTACTATGCAATAAATTATCCTTATTAATGATTCGGGATAAAATCCGGATCTCATCCAGTGATTTGGCTAATATTCCTTTAAGATCATTCAGTTCATTTGCCTGAATTGGTTGTCCGTTATCCAGATAGATATTGAGCTGCATAATACCAACAGAAACTATCTGGCCGATATTGTCATGGAGTTCCTTACTGATTTCGCTTAGGGTCTGATCTTTAATTTCAATTCTGGTTTTAATTAATTCAGATTGAAAATAGAGTTCTGATTCCATTTTTTCAACCAAATAATTGTTTTTCTTTTTCAAAAAATAAAAGAATATAACAAGCAGAATAACAAGTAAAGTTAAAAAAACAATACTTAACGAAATGACTAATAATTGTATTTCTTTTCGCTCCATAAGAATCCAATAATATAGCAGCTGTGAGCCAGGAGATTTAAAATAAACACTACCAAACTAAAAAC
This sequence comes from Flavobacterium sp. Flavsp81, assembly GCF_059491325.1. Lineage (NCBI taxonomy): Bacteria > Pseudomonadati > Bacteroidota > Flavobacteriia > Flavobacteriales > Flavobacteriaceae > Flavobacterium > Flavobacterium sp. Flavsp81. The sequence continues at coordinate 244,632 of NZ_CP168505.1, forward strand.
AGATTCGTCGTGTTTGATCAAAAACCAGTTTAAAGCAAGCATGAAGGGCACAAAAGGTACATGAAAGACTAATATTCCCAATATGTACCAAAAAAAGACTGATCTTTTAAAATTTAATATTTTGTCTGAATTAAAAATTTCTACCAAATATAAACAGGATAGTATCATAATTAACAGTACCCCAATGGCAAAACTATATGTATAAGAACGATTTGAGTCTTCTTTGAAATATAAAATATTCATAAAAAAGGATATTATAAACAGTAGCAAAAAAAGAATTGCTATTATTTTATAATTTGTTTTTAATAAAAGACTCCTTAAAAGTAAGATATAGGCACAAAAACTGACCAGCATATAAAAATTAAACACATAATAATTTAGTATGCCTGTCCATGCGGTAAAATAATATCCGACTTTTTCTATTATGACAGAAAACCAAATCAAAATTACTAAAAATTTAGCTTTATTGACAGGAAGTTTATGCCATGAAATCAACCCGATAATTCCGGAAAATAAAGCTAAATAGACAATATAAAATCGTAAAAATTCAAACATAATTTTTTTAGTATATTAAACTAGGCGGTTTTCCAATACTTCCATAGTTCATTGGTTCGATGCTTGATATATCTGGATTCTCCATTTCCTGAACTAAAGCAAAAGTCTGCACGTCCGCTGTTTTGGTTGTTTTGATCTTTTTTCCGGTCGCTGTTAAAAAAATGGTCATCAAGCCTGCTTTTTCTTCATATTTTCTCTCATCAGGATATACTCCAAAGTAAAAACGGATTCCGTTTACATCATATCCTTTTTTCTCGCCTTTAGTCTTGATATAATGAATATAATTTTCGAGCTCCTCTAAAGAAAACCAAACAGCATTTGAATCCTCTTTGTTAATGTATTTAGCAATTATGCGGGCCCGATATTTCATAAAGTTCAAATGTAATTCCCTCGCGAATTTTTTTGTAATTAATTGAGTTGGTCTTCCAGATTCTCTTTCCATAATTATTTTAATAGGTTAATTGATTATTAAATAGTGTTTTAAATAAAATGTTTTATGCAAAATTATTTTTAATTCCTACAACTGACAAGGGGAAATACACCCTTTTTTGTAGGGCAAATTTATTTAAAAATTTGGGCTAAAACACTGTTTTGTAAGAAAATTAAATGAAACAATTTTACATCGTTCATTTTTGTGCACAAAATGGGCAGGCGAAATCTGAAAAGCCTATAAAAGAGTAAGAGCTAATTATAATACTAAAATTATGAGTTTATATCACGAAGTTTTTCAGGGAGAATCATTCAGCGAAGACAATTATTTTGAGGCTGTACGATATGTTTTAGGGCCGGAATATGCTAATTTAAACGAAAGCGAATTAGAAGATGTCCTTTTATCACGAGTAGATCAAATGTCTGAAAGTGAAGCAGAAGGATTTTGGTCCAGTTTAGGAAATGTAGCCAGCAGTATTGGTTCAGGGGTTTTACGCGGTGTTGCAGCCGTTGCTCCAATTGCAGGAACTGCTATAGGTACTTATTTCGGGGCACCTCAGATTGGTGGAGCTTTGGGTGGCCTGGTTAGTAATTTGGCAGGAGCCGGAAGTACTGCGTTAGACAATAGCCGTCAGTCACAACCACAACGCAGACCTGCACCTCAGCAGCAACGCAGACCTGCTAATAACAACAATTACAGACGCAGACCGGCACCTTCACAAGTTGGCCAGACCTGGAGTAATACCACTCGTTATTTGGCCGATGCGGGGAGAGCTGCTATTCCGGCAATTCAGCAATATGTACAGGACAATCCGGTACAATTGCGCCCGCAGGCAGCACAGGATATCAGCAGAGTACAAGGTTTATACAATCAGTTGGGTGGAATTATTAATAATCCGCAATTTCAGGCAGGACAGGCTCAGCAAAGTTTAGGAACTGCAAGTCCAAATTCGCCAATTGAAAGCCACTCTTTTGCAGAATTGATAGAGAGTGTCAATTATTTGACCGAAAACATTTTATATGAGTATTACAACGGAGGATTAATCCCGACTGAAGATTACTATATTGATCAATATGGTCAGTTTGTTGGCACAAATACTCCTAACAGAATCAATAGACTTGAAAATTCTATTGCAAGTTTATAAAACCTAAAAGTTATACTAATGGATGCTTATTTAGAATATTTGAAAGAACACAATCCTGAAATGGCTAAATATTTTGAGCTCATGCAACCCATGATGGAAAAAAAAGAACCTGAAGTGGAAAAAGAAATTCCAAAAATTGACTTAGAACTTGAGGAAAGAATCAGGAAACTAAAAAAAATCAATCATAAACTTTTTACCATTATCGAAGGGTTGAAATTTCAATTGGAATTTGAATTAAATCAAAATGATGATTTAGCAAAAGCTATGGGTGCGTGTACCGAGTGTTTTGGCGAGAACAGTGATTGCTCCGAATGTTTCGGAACGGGAAAACCAGGCAACAGTATTCCGGATTTTATTCTTTTCAATAAATATATTCAACCCGCAATCCAGAAATATAACAAACATTATTTCAATAAAAATTAACCATTAATATTTAAAATTATGAATTATTTCGAAAGTTATTTAGATGAAGATTTATTAAATGAAGATTATTTCAACGAAGATCTTTTAGGTGAAGATTTACTGGAAAGTTATGACGAAAGTTATGATGAGGCCGTAAAAAAAAGACCTTCCATAAAAGGGATCAGACCTAACGTAAGTGCAGCGGTGAAACAAAGATCTAATTTTGGAAAAGCCTTAAGCGGAAGAGCTAATGATTATGCTACAAAAAGCGAATTGAAAAAATCATTAGATGCTATTTCAAACCAGGTAAATGAGCTGAAGAAAACCTCATTAGCAACCAATAAAACGTTGGTTGCATTAGATCAAAAGCATACAGAGCTTGCAAAGTTAGATGCCCGTAAAGGCGAAAATCAAACTAAGGTCCTGAAAAATATGCAAATGATGAATATGATGGGATCGTTATTGAACCAGCCAAAATTAGTTCCGGAAAATCTTAAGGTTATAGATGATAAGATCAGTGTTGTCGAGGGTAAAAACCCAATCTATGTTGACCAGACGATGTCTTTATTATTACCAATGATGACTACTATGGGCGATTCAGGTTCCGGAAAATCGGACAATAATATGATGTTGCCAATGGTATTGATGATGTCTCAACAAAATCAAGGTAATACAGGCAATAATAATATGATGCTGCCACTTGTCATGATGATGATGATGAATAAGTAAATGTAAAAAGGGCAGTTGATACCCAATTGCCCTTTTATTTCTAACCATTAAATTATAAAAGATGAATCCATTCAATATATTAATCAATTATATAATAGCAAACAGCAGAGCGAGCTTCTACAATGTTTCAGGAAACCAGGAAATAACCAATACGGCACTTTTAACAGGTATGGTTTCTGAAAATCCGCTGATGAGTTATTTAATTATCGATAACAAAGCCAAAATAGAAGGAGAGAAATTTAGTGCAGCCGTGACTGCAACAGCTCCGGCACCGTCTAACACCACAGGATTACCGGCGCCTCCTGTTGTAACCCCTCCTGCAGGAACAAGTACATCAACTACACCATCAGGAACAAATCAATCGACAGAAGTTGTAACATTGGAAGCTGTAAAAAATGAAATTACAGCTAATAACACCATTTTGCGTGATGAAATAACTAAAAAACTGGAAATCAATAAAGAGGAATTAAATAAGTCTATCACAGAAAAATTAGATGCTAAAATTGCTTTTCTGGAAAAGAGCAATGCTGTAATAAATGAATCTATTCTTGAAATCAAAGAGAAACTGGATGAAATTGCTAAAGCAAATCAGGCTCCGGATACTTCGGTGGGAACCAAGGATATTTCTAACCAAAAAACGGCAGTTAAAAATAATCCGAAATGAAAACGGCAGCCTCTAATCAGGAAACCATCGTTTTAGACAGAATTGAAAAAACTACCAGCGCGATTCTGAAAAAAATCAATTGTATTCGCCCGAGTTTTTTATCGGGTAATCTGAAATTTTCAAAAAAAGCAGAGGAAGAAAAAAATCTTTTGTTTAAAGAATTAATTCCGAAAAGGATTTTTTCAATTGATAAAACAATCGAATTGTTTATCAAGGTATTAGAAGATGTTAATTTTCCGAAACTGGACCAAATTGAGCAGGATTTTATTTTAGGATTAAAAAAAGTTGATCTTAAAAATAGCCAATATGTTAATGAAATCAACAATTTTGTTACGCAGGAAAACGAAATAAATGTAGTTTTCTTTTCTCTGGTAGAAGAAAATCTCTATTTCACCTATCTCAATTCTGAATTGTATGACATTAAATACAAGTTAGACCAAATGCGTCTGCAACCTTAAAAACATACTTATGGATCCAAGACTCAAAATTATATTATACGGTAATCCCGACGAAGAATTATCGTTGCTAATGCGTTTAGAAAAAGAAAAAGAGTATCCGGATCATTGCAAAATCATTTCAGAATTTGGGAAAATTGTGAGTATCCAAACGCAGCGGCGTTATTTATGCTCTATTTACAACAGCAAAAAAGTAAAAAGTCTAAAAGCACCCAGTGTGATTCCTGTAAATGATGGAGTTGAGCTTAATCCTGAAACCCAGGTTTTAGATAAAAAAAATGAAGTTTTAAACGATACTGTTTCGAATGTGGTTTTTGGAATTATTGATTTTGGGTTCGATTTTAGCCATCCCGATTTTATTAATAACGGAAAAACACGTTTTGAAAAAATTTGGGTGCAATCTGACCGATATGATGGTAATGAATTTGGATATGGAAGGATAATTAGTCAGGCACAGATCAATGAAGCTTTATTAGATGAGTTTCCGTTTAAGAAACTGGGTTATCATCCGGGAAAATCGGATTTATTTGGTAATGGTACGCATGGAACTCATGTGCTGGGAATTGCCTGTGGTAATGGCGCTGTTGCACCCAAAAGTTTTGCACCAAATGCTTCAATTATAGCTGTTGATATGGGAACCAATTACGTGAACGGATCTAATCTGTCGCTGGGCGATTCGGTAAAAGGATGTGATGGCTTATATTTTATTACAAAACAAGCTGGTGAAAGACCCCTTGTAATAAACATGAGCTTGGGAGGTCACGGCGATCATCATTTGGGAGTAACTTTATTTGAACAAATTATCGACTATATTGTGACAACAAGAAAAGGGACGGCCATTGTGCAAAGTACAGGAAATTATCATCAGGCGAATGCGCATACCTATGGCGATATTAAATGGAATCAGAAAGTTAAAATTCCGTGGATGTTCAAAAAACATGATCGTACTCCAAACGAAATGGAAATTTGGTACCATGGAGATGATATTCTAAGTGTAAATATTTATGATGATAATCAAAAATTACTGCTTTCATCAACACCCTTTAAAGATGAGTTAATTGTAAAAGATGATGATGAGGTTGGAATTTGCCTACACAGATGCAACGAACCCAATACGGGTAAAAATCAAATTAATATTTTGGTTAATGGCAAACTAAATTCAAAATTCTGGACAATTGAATTGGTGGGAAGAACTGTCAAAAACGGACGATATCATTGTTACATCGAGCGCGATGACGGTGGACAATCTATATTTTTGCCTGCAATTGTCAACAAAACCCATACAACCAATTCGATTTGTAATTCAAAATACAGTATTGTTGTTGGGGCTTATAATCAAAATGATGATGCAAAGCCTATTTTGTCTTTCAGCAGTTCCGGACCAACGGCTGATGGACGTATGAAACCTGAACTTGTTGCACCCGGTTTTAAGATAAAATCATCCTGTTCGTCTTCGAGCAGAGAAAACAGGGCGTCAAACAAGTTGACTTCTAAAAGCGGAAGTAGTATGGCAGCACCCTATGTTGCTTCTTTAGTAATGAAAATTCTGGAAGAAGAACCCGATCTTGATATTATTTCAATACGGAAAAAGCTTTTTAAGGCATGTGATACAGCTTCTTTTAAAGATAACAGTTTTGAGATTTTTAGAGCCGGGCATGGCTACATTAATCCAAACAAACTAACATAAATAGATTATCATGGAAAATTTAGTTTCGAATTCCCCGGTTATAAATCATAATCCTGCTACAGCAAACGTATTAATCAACAGCGTTGGATTGAATGCTGTAAATAATGAATCTGATGTATTGCAGATCCAGAATTATCTCAAAGCATTAGGTTATCCTGTACAGACCAATGGTATTATTGCAAACAGTCAAACGGACAGCACCATTATTTCAATTTTGAATTTTCAGGCTAACAATAGAATTGTGGTTACCGGTCTGGTTAATCCAAATGATGAAACTTATAATGCACTACAGCAATTAAACAGAGCCAGTGCATCGTTGGCAGAAGGAGAAGATGAATCACTGCATCAGCCGTTTTTAACGAATTCTTTTTTATTCAGAAGAAACGCCGGAAATGCAAATACACTAAATGTAATTTTTGAGGGAGATTCCTGGCTGGATTATCCTATTCCCAGAATTTTAGATTTGTATGATACTATTACAGATCACAATCAAAGACTCAACTTAAATTGCCTGCATTTGGCTAAGTTTGGAGAAACGACTTTGCAAATGTATGCTGACAGAACGCATTTTGTACAATATGTAAGCGGTTATCGAATTGACCGAATTTATTTTAGCGGAGGCGGGAATGATGTTTTTCCACAGCTTGGCAGAATATTAAATGCGGGAGTAACAACTTTTAGTTCCGGTTTCTTTACAGATGCTGCAAAATTAAATGAACTTAGAAGTTTGCCTGCAGGAGATGGCTTGTATCAAAGATGTATTTTATATAAAAGATATTTAAATACGGCCGCTTTCGATACAGCACTTTTCAATTCGGCTAATCTCACGTCAATTTTTAATACGATTATGCGAAATTATCTTGGTTTTGGGAATATTGTCAACACCCATTGCACTCCCAACACAATATTTTATATGCATACTTATGATTATCCTTTGTTCAGGCTTGGAGTACAGCCTTCTGTCGGGGGGCTAAATTTACCTTTGGGTCCTTGGATAAAACCTGTTTTTGACCACTTAGGAATCAGTGATCCACTTTTAAGATCTTATATCATTATTCGATTATTGGATCGATTTTATGCATTATTGTGGCAAATAAAAAATCATTTTACCTATTATGGCTATCGTTTTCAAAGCCAAATTATAGATTATCGAGGTCTCTTAAATTCATCTGAGTATTGGAGAGATGAAATTCATCCGAATTCAGCTGGGGCAAGAAGATTATCGACCAGAGTTAATTTTTAAAAAGAAAACCCGACTGATATGGACCGGGTTTGTGTAAAAAAAATACTCCGGATAAAGGTCCGGAGTATTTTGTTATTCTATTTAGATAAAAGCTCAAGTATTTTTGCTTTTAATTCCGGACCTCTTAAGTCCTGAGCTACTACTTTTCCTGATGCATCAAGTATAAAGGTTGCCGGAATCGACTGAACATTGTATTGTTTTGCAATTGGTTCGTCCCAGAATTTTAAGTTTGAAACATGTGTCCAGGTTAATCCATCTTTTGCGATAGCCTCTTTCCATGCGTCAGCTTCTTTATCCAGTGAAACACCAACGATATTTAATCCTTTTGAGTGCAGTTCTTTATAAATAGCTACAACATTTGGATTTTCTTTTCGGCATGGTCCACACCATGAAGCCCAAAAATCTACAATAGTTACTTTTCCTAAACTTTGTTTCAGGGAAATTGTTTTCCCCTCAGGATTAGGAGCTGAAAAATCTGACCTTCATTTAGCGTTGCCAATAGCAGGAGCTGTAGCACCTACTGCAGGCATTTTCATTTGACCAATTTTTTCTTTAATGCTTTTTCCTGGTTTTGTATTTTTTAAAGACTCATCCAATGAATTGTAAAGAGCTTCGTTCTTTTTGAAATCAGAACTTGGATCATTAATCAAACTTTGAATAATTAAAGCAGAAATGAATGATTTTGGATGAGTTTCAGCGTAAGCGGTATATTTCTTTTTTGATTCAGTCTGAACTTCAGTCTGAATAGCCATGTATTGTTTCATTAAACTATTGATAACTGCTGTATCTTGTTTTTGTTGGGCAGCCTGCATAGTTTGAGAATTTTTTTTCTGGAAATCCATTAATTTTTTCTGAACTTTAGTAAGGTCTTCGTTGAATTTAACAAATTCTTCGTTGCTGTAAGTTCCTGAAATTTTTGATTTATGGATACTATCTTTATCCACATCAATTTTAATTTCACCAGTTTCCAGGATAAATGGAATCGGTCCTTGTAAATCTTGTATAATTAAAGTATGAAAAGCTGGTTCAGTAACTTTTCCTTTTATTTCAAATTTTCCATTTTCAACTTTTACAGTATCAAGGGCTTTAGGTGCCATGGTTGTTGGATCCTGACCTTGAAGTATAATGGTTTTCCCGTTTTCAATTCCTTTTGCAGTTCCTGTAATTAGGAATTCTCCGTCTTTAACTTTACTGCATGAAATTATCGCTACAGAAGCGGTAAGTAAAAAAAATATTTTTTTCATTATAAAAAATTAATTAGTTAATTGATTTGTGCAACAAAAGTATTTAAAAATATAAAACATCAACAATTTTGCAACTTAAAATTTTGTTATAGTTTTTTACGGCACAATTGTCTTATATATAGTAGTTTATGATGTTTTAATTGAAGAAAAAACAGTAATTATCCGATTATTCAGAATTGAATTAAATAATTAAATACTTTTTAAGCATAAAAAAAGCATTCTGAATTCAGAATGCTTTTATAAATATCAGATAATAAATCTATTCCTGATTTGTTTTTTTTCTCCAGGTAAAAGAGTTTAGAATATGTCTTTTTGCAAATCTTCCAGGAGAATCTGCATTTACCATTTTTATATAAGTAGCTTTAGGAACACTAATGTATTCGTAAACACTTCCGTTCGAGAATTCGATGATTAGACGGCCTTCAACAAATTTATAATCAGTGATTGTTGCAGTTGCGATAGTTTCAGTATATTCAGGTAAGTTTGCTTTAATCGTTTCAGGATTAATGCTTACCAAAAAGTGATAAGCTTCAATAATAGCTTTACTTTTTTCTTCTGCAGCTTTCAAACCAGCTTCATCACCTTGAAATTTATCAGGATGAGCTTCTTTCATCGCATTACGATAAATGGTTTTTAAATCTTTTAATTCTGCAGTTTTCTCTACGTTTAGTAACTTTCTGTATTCAACTATTTTTTTCATAAATAAAAGGTAACTACTTGTCTATTACTTTGAAATTGATATTAATTGTTCAAAAAGACAAATTTTTTGCAAAGGTACACTTTTTTTTAACTTTTTACTTTTGATAGAAAAAATATTCGAAAAAGTTATTTGTTAAATGTTAGAAGTTAAATGTAAGATGTAAATTTGATTGTGTTTTATAAAACGAAAAGTTCGCAAAGCTTTGTGTTATTAAGCTTTGCGAACTTTGCAGTATTTTTTTACTTGTTTCAACCTGAAACCAAGAAAACCCTGAGGCTTTATTTATTCTCCGGTTTATGATTGGCTTTATCGAAGTTTTTAGATTTTTTCGGATATTTATCATAACTGATATCGCTTGGGTTTTCGATAACCGATTTAATTGTAATCCAATCTCCAATAGTAAAGTTTGAATGCGCAATTTTATAATCTAAAAGATATTCACCACAAAAATAATTGTTGTTTTCATCTTTTTCGATGATGCCGGTATAAACTCCTTTTTGAGGCATTTTTTTTTCTTGTGAATCTTTAGACATAATTTTTTATTTTAAATTGAAGCTGCAAAGTTAATCAATATTCTGCTCAAATTTGCTTGTTAACTTACCGCAAAGATCCACAGAGATTTTACACAAAGGTTCGCAAAAGTTTTTCAATCTTCTAAATGTGAATATCTGTGATTTTTTATTACAACGTAACCACAAACTTATCATTTCGACGAAGGAGAAATCACTAAAGGGGAGCAACGAGTGTGACTTCTCCTTCGTCGAAGTGACAAAAATGAAAATAAAACATAGTAACTAAGTTCGGTAATCTCAGTATATTTGCACATGCAAAAAAACTTTAAGCCACATCCTAATTCGTTTAAAAATACTTTTTGTGTTTTTCATGAAGTACTTTCAAATGAAATTGAAGGTTTGAAAGTGCAGTTTGAGAGCAAAGCGGGAAGTACCTATTATTATACTGAAATTGGAATGTATCGTGTTTCAAATCATTGGGGGAGATTGGCTAACAGCAAATGGCGCCTGATAGCGCGTGAACCTGAAACGGAATCGAAAACTAAAATTGGTTTTGCAGCCTGGAGTGAATTTTATCCTGACAATGCAACGGAGAAATTATACTATATTGAAGCAGATTTTGAGAAAAATATGGTAACCTATCAGCATAGAAATAATCCGGAGTATGATAAAAAAGCAATTCTGAGAACCAGTTTTGACACCACAAAGCGAATTAAACAAATAAGGAATCTGCAGCAACTGACTTCATGGGCAAAACATTTTGATGAAGATATTGATGTTTTGAGAGAAAAAATTATAACTGACCTGATTTATACCGAGAAAACTTTAGACGAAATTAAAAGAGAAATATAATGGGACGCAACAACGAAAGAAATATAAAAAAGCACAACGATAAACTTCATAAAGCTCAGGACAAAGCAAAACAAGCCGTAATTGCACGCAAGGAAAAGCTAAAGGAAATTGTGAAAAAGTTTAACGAAAATAAGACTGAAGAGTAAAAAGTTTCAAATTCCAGGTTACGTTACGCAACCTGAAACCTGAAACCTGAACAAAAAATAACAATAAGAAAATATGAATACAAAATTTGAAAGTTTAAAAGCGAGCGTACAAGAAATTATAGATTTAATTGCAGCAGAAAATAATAGAGAAGCCAATAATAAATTACTTGATGTAAGTGATGTATTGGATGAAATGCTGGATTTTGCAGAAGAAGATGAAGAGTTAAGAGAAATAAGCAGATATCAGGTTTTATTAAATCAGCTGCATGTAAAACTTAATGGTGAAGAGCAGGTTGATGGAGAGTAAAAAATGCTTTTGTGATACCGGTTTATTATTTGCAGATTGTTGCGGATTGTATCTTCAAAATGATCAGAAAGCACCAACCCCTTTAGCTTTGATGCGATCCAGATACTCGGCTTATGCTGCCCATAATGCTGATTATCTTTTGGAAACAACTTATGTTTCTGAACGTAAATATTATTCGAAAGGAGAAATTCTAAAATGGGCAACGAGTAATAAATGGCAAAAACTAGAAATTTTAAGTTTTACCGACAATAAGGTAGAATTCAGAGCTTATTTTTTAGATGCCAATCAAAAACATCAAATCCATTATGAGTTTTCGACTTTTAAATTTGAAAATGAAGCTTGGTTTTATGTTGATGGAAAGTTTGAATAATAATAGGATTTGAGTTATTTTAACTAAAAATTAATAAGCGTTTCTTTTTTCGTAATTCTAAAAAACCGTAATTTTAAAATTATGAAAAACGAATTTAAAAAAGGTTTTTATTTTAAAACTTACGAAGCCCCGTTTCAGTCTCCGTTTGAAAAACTTTTCGGCATTTTTAAAGAGTTAATTACCCATACTTCGGGTGATTTTGATGAAGCTATAAATTGGCTTCGGGAGCTGGACAAGGAATATAAACTTACCGATGAAAATTATACAATTGATGATTTTATCGAAGACTTAAAAAAGAAAGGTTACATAAAAGACGAGGTTAAAGAAGATGGAACAGGAGGCTTTGGAATCACAGCGAAAACAGAACGTGCTATCAGGCAGCAGGCCCTGGATCAGATTTTTGGCAATCTTAAGCGTTCCGGAAACGGAAATCACAAAACCAAACATGCCGGAAATGGTGATGAGCATACCGGAGAATTTCGTGAATTTAATTTTGGAGATGGTTTGGAACGTATTTCACTAACAGAAAGCTTGCGAAATGCCCAGATAAATAACGGTGTCGAAAGTTTTATGCTGACCGAAAATGATTTGGTTGTTGAAGAAACGCAGTATAAAGCGCAGATGAGTACTGTTTTGATGATTGACATCAGCCATAGTATGATTTTATATGGAGAAGACCGAATTACACCTGCCAAAAAAGTAGCAATGGCTTTAGCCGAATTAATTACAACACGTTACCCAAAAGACACCCTTGATATTTTGGTTTTTGGAAATGACGCCTGGATAATTCCCATAAAAGATTTACCGTATTTGCAAGTTGGTCCATACCATACCAATACCGTTGCAGGATTGCAGCTGGCAATGGATATATTACGCAGAAAACGAAATACCAACAAACAAATTTTCATGATTACTGACGGAAAACCAAGTTGTGTACGTGAAAGGGATGGTTCCTATTATATGAACAGTAACGGTCTCGACGAATATATTGTCGATAAATGTTACACACAGGCACAGCAAGCCAGAAAATTACATATTCCGATTACGACTTTTATGATTGCAAACGATCCGTATTTGCAGCGTTTTGTCAATCATTTTACCGAAGCCAATCAGGGAAAAGCATTTTATACCGGATTAAAAGGGTTGGGTGAAATGATTTTTGAAGATTACGAAACAAACAGGAAGAAAAGAGTTCGTTAAATAGGTTCAAAGTTACAAAGTCTCAGAGGAACAAAGGTTTTCGGTTGTCACGCTGAGCGGAGTCGAAGCGTTTTTAAGACAACGTATCTCGTAGAGGCGCACAGCAGTGCCTCTGACTCATTAAAATAAAATAGAATAAAAATAATAAAATAGATATTTCATAATGAAAATAGAAAATATAAATACATTAGGCCAATTAAAAGCCGCTGGATATAAAAGCATAAGTATCAAGGATGAATTGCGAAATAATCTCCGTGAGAAAATAAAATCAGGACAGCCCGTTTTTGAAGGCGTTCATGGTTTTGAAAATACAGTAATTCCCGAATTGGAGAGAGCTATTTTATCCCGCCATAATATCAATTTACTAGGGCTTCGCGGTCAGGCTAAAACTCGTTTGGCGCGTAAAATGATCGAATTGCTGGATGAATATATTCCGTTTGTGACAGGTTCTGAAATTAATGATGACCCGTTAAATCCAATTTCACGTTTTGCAAAAGATTTAATTGCCGAAAGAGGGGAGGAAACACCCATTTCATGGTTGCACAGAAGTGAGCGTTTCTTTGAAAAATTAGCAACTCCGGATGTTACGGTAGCCGATTTAATTGGTGATGTTGATCCAATAAAAGCAGCAAATTTGAAATTATCATATGCCGATGATCGCGTGATTCATTTTGGGATGATTCCGAGAGCGAATCGCTGTATTTTTGTAATTAATGAATTACCTGATTTGCAGGCCAGGATTCAGGTAGCCTTATTCAATATTTTGCAGGAAGGTGATATTCAGATCAGAGGATTTAAGTTAAGGATGCCACTGGATATGCAGTTTATTTTTACTGCCAATCCGGAAGATTATACCAATAGAGGAAGTATTGTAACACCTTTGAAAGATAGGATTGGTTCACAAATTTTGACCCATTATCCTGAAAGTATTGCCATTGCAAGAACAATAACTGAGCAGGAAGCTAAGTTAGACAAGACTCAAAGTGAAATTGTATACGTTCCGGGCTTAGCCAAAGATATTCTGGAGCAAATAAGTTTTGAAGCACGTGACAGTGAATACATAGACAATAAAAGCGGCGTAAGTGCCAGAATGAGTATTACGGCTTTCGAAAATTTAATTAGTACTGCCGAGCGTCGTGCTTTAAAAGCCGGAGTTGATCAGACTGTTTTGCGTTTGTCTGATTTTATTGGAATTATTCCTGCGATTACCGGAAAAGTCGAATTGGTTTATGAAGGAGAACAGGAAGGAGCTGCTGTCGTTGCACAGAATTTAATTGGGTCAGCAATCAGAACTTTATTTTCAGATCACTTTCCTAAGATAGAAAAGCTTGAAAAGCCAGGCGAAAAAACACCTTATTCTGATCTGATTGATTGGTTCTTTGTTGAAAGTGGTTTCGAATTGTTAGATGAAGCTTCAGATACAGAATATAAAAATATTTTGGATGAAGTAACTCCGTTGTATATACTGATAAAAAAATATCAGCCTCAGCTGGATAAAAATGATCAATATTTCATGAAGGAATTTATTTTATGGGCTTTGGTTGAATATAAAAAATTAAGCAAAGATCGTTTTGCACAAGGGCATCAATTTAAAGATATGTATGGAAGTTATATTAGTAAACTGTAAAAAAAATAAAGACTAACTTCATCAATAATTAAAAATCATAAAAATGAATATTACCTTAGAACAAGCTGAAAAAGCAATTGCTGCGGCAAAAAATAAAGCAACAGAAATTAATACAAAAATGGATATTTGCGTAGTTGACGCCGGAGCAAATCTGGTTGCTTTTGCCCGTATGGATGGAGCCTGGATAGGATCGATTGATATTTCTCATAAAAAAGCAAGAACTGCAGCATGGTTCACAATGGATACGGCTTCTTTGGTAGATGCTGTTCAGCCAGGAGCACCACTTTATAATATTGAACATTCAAATGGCGGATTGATAACTTTTCCGGGTGGAGTAGTTATAAAAAATAATATCGGGAATATTATCGGTGCAATTGGAGTTAGTGGGAGCAGTGTAGAAAATGATCATACAGTAGCAGTTGCAGGAGCTGGAGCTATAAAATAAGCAGTTTAAATTATTATTGTAATAATTTAAGAAACGGACCCGACAGGTTTTAATAATCTGTCGGGTTTATTATTTGTAAAAAACAGCATTACCGGTTTTATTTCGTGTACCTTGCTCCGTTGGCTGTATTTGCAGTTTTCCTAAAACAAAAATGGAAGATAGTTTTGAAGTTTTGATTGCGAGTTATATCGAAAATAAAGTTGGGATTTCTGAGCATTTTTTAAGCTCTGAACTGGCAAACCATTTAAAACAAAATCTCCTTGATTTAAATCAAAACAAATTACTGAAAGAAGCTGGAATAGGTAATCAGGAGAAGCTTTCTTACGATGGTGCTATCAGGAGTGATTCTATTTACTGGTTAGATAAAAAACACAATAATGTCTTCGAAAATGAGTTTTTTGCCAAAATAGATGCTTTTATACTTTATTTAAATGAAAGCTGTTACACCGGAATTACAGGCTACGAATTTCATTATGCGCTATACGAAAAAGGCGATTTTTATCTGAAACATTTAGACCAGTTCAAAAATAATCCAAGCCGGAAATATTCGATGATTAGTTATCTCAACAGTAATTGGCAGGATACAGACGGTGGCGAATTACTCATTCATCAACCGGATAATAATCAAAAAATTTCGCCTACTCAGGGCAAAACAGTTTTCTTTAAAAGCAATGAACTGGTTCATGAAGTTTTAGTAACTCAAAATACCAGAATGAGTATTACCGGCTGGCTGAAGAGCGAATAAGTTTTTTGAAATGGTTAATTAACTCTATTTGTTTCTCATAACTCAATAAAACTTATAAGCAATTCACGATTTATTTATGAATTAATTTTCCTAAAGTTTGTATCGATTGTCTTAATTCATTTGTCCAGGGCAGGCCAAAACTTAATCGCATACAATTTGAAAACTGATTTTGAAAAGAGAAAATCCTTCCGGGAGCAATACTTATATGATGTTTCATAGCCAAATGATAAAAATCGGCTGTATCAATTTTTTTATCAAGTTCAACCCAAAGAAAAAAACCGCCTTGTGGCTGACTCACTTTCGTTCCTGTCGGAAAAGATTCTAAAATAGTATTGATGTAATTATTGCAATTATGATTCAGTATCTGGCGAATTTTACGGAGATGATTTTCATATCGGCCATTTTTAAGAAAATCACCCACAACTTCATGTGTAATAGTAGGAGAGGAGATGGTATGGTATAATTTGGTTCGCAGGATTTCTTTTTTAAATTTTCCCGGTAAAACCCAGCCTACACGATATCCGGGAGCCAAAGTTTTAGAAACCGAACTGCAGCAAAGTACAATTCCGCTTTCATCATATGTTTTGCAGTTTGTCGGACGGCTGGAGCCAAAATACAAATCACCGTGAATATCATCTTCAATAAGTGGAATATTATGAAATTCCATTAATTGGACTATTTCTTTTTTATGTTCGTTTGGCATCATACTTCCCGAGGGATTACTGAAATTGCTCATTAATACACAGGCTTTTATTTTTCTGGTCGAAATCGCTTTTTTTACGGCGTCCAATTCTATTCCGGTCGTCATATTTGTTGGTAATTCCATAACATATAAACCTAAAGATTTGGCCAATTGTAAAACACCGAAATAAACAGGGCTTTCTGTAATTATAGTATCTCCGGGTTTGGTCAGAGTCATCAGGCAGTGTGATATGGCGCTCACACAACCGGGAGTTGTTATAATATCTTCTTCTGTTGGAGAACCTCCCCAGGTAAATGACCAACGTGCAATTTCTTTTCGTAAATTAAGATTTCCCTGAATGTCTTCATAACTCGTTCCGCTATTGGGTAACGATCGCATTGCCTGAATCATTCCTTTATTCAGTTTTGCGATAGGCAAAAGTTCGTTTGATGGAAAACCCAGTGAAAGCATTGTAACATCTTTCGCTCTCATATCACCATAAACCAGATCGATTAAATCTTCGCGCTCTATATTGTCAACGCTTAAAACCGGACTGCTCGATGAGCATTGTGCAAGAGGTCTTGATGAAATATTACTCACATAATAACCGGATTGAGGCCTTGATTCGATCAAAGAACGGCTTTCAATTTCGTAATATGCCTTACTTACCGTACTCATGCTGTAACCCGTTTCAGCACAAACTTCACGAATAGATGGTAACTTATCTCCAACGCTCAGAATGCCGGATTTTATCTGCTTTTCAATTCTGTCGGCAAATTGCAGGTATAAGTAATTTGAATTTTTCATGTGAAGATAATATTTGCTTTTTGATGGAACATGGTATCGTCATTCTTCATCTTAGTTTGTGATTTGAAATTATGGCAATTTCATAAAAAAAAACTGTTATGGTGCAATTTACAAAAACTGTATCTGTATTGCTGTTTTATTTTTAAGAAATTTGCTTCATCAGAAATAAATAAAAAAAAGAAGCCTGTGAAAACTACAAAATATTATATAGCCGCTATTACTGCATACGTTATTTGGGGATTTTTTAGCCTTGTGCTAAAACCAATTCATGAGTATCCTTCTTTGGATATTTTATTTTATCGTGTTTTTAGCTGTAGTTTTTTAATGTTGCTTATTGTTTTTGCTTTTAAACGAAAAAGTGTAAAAGAAACAATTGAAATTTTCAGATCGTTAGCCGGCTCGGAAAAAAAGAAAACTATTTTGTTGAATATTGGCGGCAGCTTCTTTTTGATGGCAAACTGGTTTACATTTATTTACGTAATGAATCATGTGAGCGTAAAAGCAACCTCATTGGCCTATTTGGTTTGTCCGATATTGACCACTTTATTAGCGTATTTTATTTTAAAAGAAAAATTGACAAAAACACAATGGCTGTCTGTCGGGATGAGTATTTCAGGCTGCTTATTGTTATCATATGCGGATATTATGGATATGTTTTTTAGTATAATTATAGGATTTACCTACGCCTGTTATTTGGTAAGTCAGCGTGTCAATAAAGGATTTGATAAATTTATTGTCCTTACCTTTCATATCACCTTGTCAGCCTTGTTTTTATTGCCTTTTTATTCCGCTTACAGCGGACCGGTTCCGACCGATTTTAAATTTTATTTTTGCATAGAAACCATAGCTGTATTCTTTACTATTATTCCGTTATTTTTAAATTTATATGCACTTTCCGGAATCAATTCTTCTACTGTTGGGATGTTATTGAATATTAATCCGATGATTGCTTTTGTGCTGGCTAATGTTGTGTATAAAGAAAAAATAACACCATTACAAATTTTAGCCTATAGTATTATTTTTATTGCTGTACTGGTTTTTAATACACACCATCTTTTTGGGATGAAACAAAAAAGAAGTATTTGCTAAACACAACTCAAATTATAAAAATTGCCCGGAAGGTTTCCTTAATCTGCCCGGGCTTTTTTTGAATGATTTTTAAATCTTATTTTTACATTTAAAAGATATTATTTTATGCTGTTTCTGATTCTAAGTATTATTTGTAGCGTAACTGTGGGAGTGATTTTTAAAATAACCCGTCACTATAATTGTAACCCGACTCAAATTGTTGCTGCAAATTATATGTTTGCTCTTACGCTTTGCTATTTTATTTTCAAACCGGATCTTATAGAAATCGATTCAAACGCTCCGTGGAATATTTATTTGCTTGCCGGTGTTTTGTTGCCTGTTATTTTTCTGTTTTTAGTGGCTTCCATTAAACATATGGGAATTGTAAAAACCGATGCGGCCCAAAGGCTCTCACTATTTATTCCGATATTGGCAGCCTGGTTTATTTTTAAAGAAGAGTTTAATTGGTACAAGATTATTGGCCTGTCAATTGGTTTTTTAGCATTTTTATTCATTTTAAAAAAACCTTCGAATAATCATGAGAATAGATGGATTTATCCCGCAGCTGTTTTGATTGGTTTTGGAGTTATTGATATACTTTTTAAACAGATTGCGCTTTATACGGCTTTGCCTTATACAACTTCCTTATTTATAGTTTTTGACATTGCTTTGGCAGTTTCTTTGCTTGTTGTCGTTTATGAAAGTATAATAAAAAAAGCAAAATTAAATTTTAGAAATTTCCTTTTTGGCGCTTTGGTCGGGCTTTGTAATTTCGGAAATATTTTATTTTATCTTAAAGCTCACAAAGCTTTTTCAGAAAATCCATCGACAGTTTTTGCCGGAATGAATTTGGGTGTTATTATTTTGGGAAGTCTTGTTGGGTTGTTTTTTTTTAAAGAAAAACTATCCAAAATTAATTTCATAGGAATCTTTTTTGCCTTATCTGCCATTATTTTTATTATTTTGTCACAATTCAAATAATTTTTTTATTCTTTAAATATTTAATTTTCAGGCCTTTTTAAAAGTAATTTTAATTCTTTTAAATAAATTCTACTAATTCTATAGAGTTTATAAAAATTTATTTATAGATTTGCAATAACAATGAGAAACTATAGTCAAAATATTATTCAGATCATGTGCAGCTTCGCGATATGTTGCGTAATGGACTATGTAATGAAATGGCGTTAATAGAGAAATACTTGTTAGTTATTTTTTTTTTTAGCCTTTCATAAAACATGAAAGGCTTTTTTTAGAAATAGTAAAAATCAAAAAATGAGGTCAAATAGAAATACCAATACGCTGATGCAGGGCCTGCTTATGAAAATACCATGTTGTTGCAGCTATTTATAAACAATAAGCATTTGTTATGTGTCTTGCAAAAGACTTAAAGCATTAAATTTTTTAAATCAACCGAATAAAAAAATCTTAAAAAATAAAATTATGAGTATAGAAATAATAAAGCAGAATCCCTTTCAATCAATGATTGACCGTTTTAATATAGCTGCTGATATTCTGAAATTAGATGAATCAATCAGACAAAAATTACAAAAACCTGAAAAACAAATCGTAGTCAATTTCTCGATACAGCTTGACAACGGCAATATTCAAAATTTTGAAGGCTATCGGGTAATTCACAATACAGCATTAGGACCATCAAAAGGCGGAATTCGTTATGATACTGCGGTGAATCTGGATGAGGTAAAAGCTTTGGCTGCCTGGATGACCTGGAAATCTGCGGTGACCGGAATTCCGTTTGGAGGTGCAAAAGGCGGAATTATTTGTGATCCGAGAACTCTTTCAAAAACAGAACTGGAGAAAATTACAAGAGCATATACTAAATCTTTATCAGATATTTTTGGACCTGATAAAGATGTTCCGGCTCCGGACATGGGCACGGGTCCTGACGAAATGGGATGGCTGATGGATGAATTTTCGTTAGTTCATGGTAAGACTATCCATGCAGTTGTGACCGGGAAACATTTACATTCAGGAGGATCTTTAGGAAGAGTAGAAGCGACAGGAAGAGGTGTAAGCATCATTACGCTTCTGGCACTTCAAAAATTAAAGCTAAGACCTGCAAGATCTACTGTTGCCATTCAGGGTTTTGGGAATGTCGGACTGCATTCTGCTTTGTTTTTATTTGAAAAAGGTTTGAAAGTTGTAGCTGTTAGTGATGTTTCAGAAGCATTTTATAATCCCGATGGTATCAATGTTCCTGAACTGATTTTATATTATAATTTAAACAATAAAAGCATCAAAGGTTATCCTAATTCTATTGCGATCAAGCATGAAGAATTATTGCTTCTGGAAGTTGATGTCCTTATTCCGGCGGCAAAAGAAGATGTCATCACCCAAAAAAATGCCAGTGATATTAGGGCTAAAATCATTGTCGAAGGAGCAAACGGGCCAGTTTCTTCTGATGCTGATAAAATATTGCATGATAATAATGTTTTGGTAGTTCCTGATATTTTAGCAAATGCCGGAGGTGTAACGGTTTCTTATTTTGAGTGGCTTCAGAATTCACTTTTAGAGTCCTGGAGAATTCACCAGATTAACAGGCGACTGGAAGATATTTTAGAAAAAGGTTTTGAAACCGTTTTCAGGATTGCTTCAAAGTATAATGTTACACCACGTATTGCAGCTTATATCATTGCTTTACAGAAAGTTGCTGATACACAGGCAGTAAAAGAAGTAGCACTGAATGCTCCAAAATTTAAACAGAATTAGAAATTGGCTCTAATGACGATTAAGATGATTTTCATTGATTGTTATCGTTTTGAAGATAAATGGTAATGATTGATGGAAATGTCTTTTTCGTCTAAAGTGAATGAATGGAATTTAATTTTTAAGCATAAAAAAATAATTTTTAAAGATGAAGAATATAAACTTTCTTGCCTTCGCAATGCCGGCTTTTTTCCTCTTTTTATTTATTGAATATAAGATAGCGCAGCGAAAAAAAAGACCGGAAATTTTTAATTATGAAAGCTCCGTATCTAATATAAGTATTGGTATTGCTGAGCGGTTGATTAATTTGTTTATCGCGGCAAGTTTCTACCAGCTGTATTATGTAATTTATGATAATTATCGAATTTTTGATATTCCCGGAAATGTTTTTGTCTGGTTTGCTTTAATTCTTGCAACAGATTTTGTCTGGTATTGGTATCACCGATTAGGACATGAAGTCAACTTTTTCTGGGCGGCACATATCGTTCATCATCATAGCGAGGAATTTAATTTTACGGCTGCAGCCAGGATTACGACTTTACAAGCCATTGTCAGAACGGGATTTTGGTGTGTACTTCCGTTTGTTGGATTTCATCCGGCAATGGTAATTACTATGTTGATTGTTCATGGAGCTTATTCTTTTTTTACGCACACTCAGCTTATCGGAAAAATAAAATGGCTTGAATATGTTTTTGTAACGCCATCGATTCATGGAATCCATCATGCTTCTGACGAAAAATATTTAGACAAAAATTATGGAGATATGTTTACATTTTGGGACCGTATTTTTGGAACTTTCAAGGAAGAAGAAGAAAAACCAAAATATGGATTAACACATCCGCTGAAAAGCTATAGTTTCCTGTGGCAGCATTTTCATTATTATTTTGAGATTTATGAATTATGGAAACGCTCAAAAGGATTCAAAGAAAAATGGAAAGCCGTTTTTGGAAGCCCCGCAAATATGGATCAGGATATCCGGCCCATATTAGAAAAGCGTTTTCTTCAGGATAAAGCTAATCCAAATCAAAGACTTCGATTCAGGAATTACCTTTATATCCAATTAGGGGGCTGTACTTTCTTTTTAACCGTTTTTACCTATTATTTTGAGTTTTTAAATGTTTTTGATAAAATTTTTGCATTATCAATTATCCTTATTACGCTAGTTAATTGCGGTGCTTTATTAGAACAGCGAAAATGGATTTACTATTTGGAATATACACGGATTTATATAATAACAATCTATTTTTTATATGAAGAGAATCTAATTTCCTTTTTCTTTTTTCCGTTGGCGGCCATGATTTTTGCAGAACAATTATTTTCACTCGGAAAACGTTATCAGGAGGTCGTACTTCAGTTAGAAACTTCAGAATAAACAAATAAAAAAAGCGGCATAAGCCGCTTCATGTTAATGTTTAAAGCTAACATTAAATTCTATTTGATGATTTGAATTTGCTATTGCTATTGAAATTTGCTATTGCCATTTTTTCACACCCTGCAATAATCGCCTTTCCAGTTTACGATTGCTTTTTTTATGTCATCAGCGGAAAGATTTTCCTTAAGTGAGCGTTCCAAAAGGGGTAAAAACTCGGCATCCGGTGCAAATCGTAAAGCATATAATTGATCGTTAGTAAGCTTATATTCAATAGTTTCCAGTCTGTTTCCCGTGAGCACAAAATAACGGTACCTGAGTTCCAATTTAACAATTCTGTTTTGTAAAATAAGGGCATAATGCTGACGGAGCATATAAGCAAGACAAAACAAAAAAATGAAAATAACCGCTATAAAAGCCCATAAAAAATGATCGGCAGAAGTAATTGCAAAATAAATGCTAATGACTAAAAACAGTATCAAAACAGGATAATATACAAAATGGTGAGGTGAATAAAATCGAATATGATTTATGTAAGATTGTGGTTTCATAATATTTTGTTGAATAGAAATATAAAAAAAAGCTATCTGTTAATAAGAATAGCTTTTTTGTAAATAATTAGTAACCAATAACTTAATATGTTTATATTATTTTTTGTCTAAATCCTGTTTAAGCATTTTTGCATGTTGAAGGTGTGCTGTCAGAGAAGCAATATTGTTTGATGCCCAGGTTTTAATTTCTTCATCATTTGAATTTTTTGATGCTTTAGTAAATTTATCAATTGCTTTTTCGTGGCCATCAATCATCATATCAACGAATTTTTTGTCAAAATCCAGACCGGATTTTTCATTTAGTTTGTTGTATTGTTCTTGTCCGTCTTCAGTAATTGAAGTTGGTAACGAAATATTTCTGCTTTCAGCAACAGTTTTAACCTCTCCTGATAATTTTGTATGATCATCAACAAGCATTTTTCCAAATTTTTTGATTTCAGGATTGGTACTTTTTTGTTGGGCCAATTGACCAATTGAAATTTCTTCCAAATTGATTTCGGTTGCATCAACTAAAAATTCAGAATCATTTTCTTTAGAATTTGAATCAAATTTAGCTTCATTCTGATCTTCTGCTACTTCTTTTGGGTCTTCTTGTTTTATTTCTTTTTTGCAGGAATTCAGGCTCAATAAAATTATCCCTGTACCTAAAACTAGTTTACTTATCAAAAGTATCTTTTTCATGATTTTACGTTTTAAAATTATTAATGAATATAAAATTATTTAAACATACTTACAGAATTTTATACTTTATAGCAATAATGTTATATCATTCAGACCTGAAGATAATTTTATTTTGACTGAAGGATTATTTGCTTCCATTCACTCAATTTAGATTCAAAAGATTTACCCGCATTGGCAGGACTGGTAGACGGTAAGGTGAAGAGTCGATAAGAATCATCTTCTATCGGTACATGTTTTTTAAAAAATGCTGCGGCTTTCTGACCGTTAAAAATAATAGTTTTAATATTTGGATGTTGTTTTAAAAATAATTCGAAATCATTGGTTATTTCATTTTTTATGGCACTGTCCAGACTTCCAATCCTTTCACAAAACTGCAAAACATCCCAAAGAGCAACTTTATTTTTTAATAAAAGATTTTTTCTGATTTCATAATTATCTGAGAAATCTTCATTAAAAATTTCAAACATAAAACGCCAGAAATTATTTCTTGCATGACCATAATACTGCCGAATTTCAAGTGATTTAGTACCCGGCATAGTACCTAAAATCAGAATTACGGCATCAGGTTTTGAAATTGGTGCAAAAGAAAAGCTTTTCATATTATTTTGATTAAAACAAGTATTTAGAGATAATTATAAAACAAATTACAGAAATTATATAACACATTCGATGGTGTTTTAAACGAATTTTGAAACGTAGATTTTAGAGTTGTTTTACGTGGTATCAATCTGTGTTCCATTAACTCTACAAAGATAATTATAGAATTTTAAATCCCAGCAAAATGAAAATAGTTACTATACATACCGATAAAATTAAAAATATATTTGAAGAATTAACATTGAGTTTAGGAGGAAAAATAACTTTTGATTCAGATGAATATGCACTGGAAGTAAACAATAATTTTGCCAGAGGTACTATTGTTGGTTCTTCTTTTATTGATGCTATTTCCTGTTTGCAGTTTGATATGGTATTTTCTGAGGATGTGAGAATAAATATTACAAATCCGGATATTTCACCTGTTTATTTTGCCTATTGTTCTAAAGGAAATATATCACATAGCTTTGGAAATTCAGATGTAGAAAGAAAATTAAAAAAGTTTCAAACAGCCATTGTTTCTTCTAAGCAGAATGAAAGTAATATTTTATTTTTTGAAAAAAACGTTAACACTAAGCTCACATTAATTGTTGTTGGTACTCAAAATGCAGAAAGTATCCAAAAAGATTCGTTAAATTATAAAGTTAAAAAAACATTTTTTGAAAAAAGCAGTATCAATAATTTCTTCTATGTTGGCTCCTATAATTTGAAAATAGCTGAGAAAATTGAGCAATTGAATGGCATTACCCAAACCGGAATTGTTCGAAATTTATTAAAAGAAGGCATTTTGAAAATTATTCTGGCAATGGAAATCCAGCAGCATTCTGATGATATGAATAATTCTTCAAAAGAAACAAATTGTCTTACCATTAGAGAAATGGAAGAAATAAAACAACTTTCAGATTTTATAAAAGCGAATCCGGAAGAACAGTTTACAATAAAATCATTGAGTAAGAGATCCGGTTTGTCTCCCAACAAATTACAGGAAGGTTTTAAAATGATACATGACAGAACGGTAAACGATTTTATTACACACATGAGAATTTTAAAAGCAGAGCTTCTGATTAGAAATTCTGATCTGAATATCTCTGAAATAGTATATTGTATTGGTTTTACCAGCAGAAGTTATTTTTCTAAAATATTCAAACAAAAATTCAATTGCAGTCCTAAAGAATATAAATTTAATCAAAGTCCATTGGCTATTACAGCTTAGGCTTAATCGAAAGTTTGAATTCCGAAGAATTTATCTATAATAAAAATGCCGCTAAATACGGCATTTTTTGTTTTGCACTTATTCAAAAAATCGAATAGAAATTTTTACTAAAAAATTATCTTCCAAATTTATAATACTCTAAATCCATGTGTTTTTTATTGTTGATAGAAGCCAAAATAGAGTTCATGCCTATAACGCTAAAAGTGATTCCGTTTCCGCCAAATCCCAAAACATAATGTTCGTTATTATCAGGATTTGTTTTTCCGAAGTAAGGTAATCCGTCTTTTGTTTCCCCAAAAGTTCCGGCCCAGGAATAATCAATTTTAAAATTAATTTCCGGGAATTTTTTTTGAAATTTTTTTAAAAGAAATCCTTCTTTTTCAGGTAATAGTTTATCCCTTTTTTCGGCGTCTTTAAAGTCTTCGTCACCACCACCCATAATGACCCGGTTATCTGATGTGGCCCTGAAATACAAGTAAGGCGAGGAAGTATCCCAGAAAATTGTCTTTTTAAAAATATTGGGTAAGTCGGGAATACTTTCAGATGTAATAACATAAGTACTTTTAAGATCAACTACTTTTGCTGCAAGCGTTTCTGTACTTTCATAACCGCTGCAGTGTATAATGTGATCTGCAGTTATATTGTATTTATTTTCAGTGTTTGCTGTCAGTTTTCCTTTCTGATTTCGGATGGAAATAATATTCGTGCGGTCAAAAATCTGCATTCCCTTTTTTTTACAATAGAGCATTAAATCCTGAGCCAGTCTAAACGGGTCCATAACGGCTGCTGTTTTAGACTCTATCGCTGCGATAGCATTTAATCCAAATTTTTCCAAATCGGGTTTTTCTAACCAATTTACATCAAATCCATGTTCTTTTCGGGTTATAAACTCATTTCTCAAAAATGGAATATCCTTTTTTAGAGAACAGAAATAAATACTCTTTTTTAACTCAAACTGACAGTCACTTTTTATATCATTAACAATTTTTTGTAAATCAAAAATGGCTTTTTTTCCACTTTTATAACTGTCAACAGCACATTGGGGACCTCTTATTTTTATTAATTTATGTAATGCTACGTCAATTTCATATTGAAGCAAAGCCGTACTGGCAGCCGTACTTCCGTTGCAAATGTCACGACGGTCAACCAAGACTATTTTTTTTCCTTCATTGATTAGTTTATAGGCAATTAGTGCTCCTGTAATTCCTCCGCCAATAATTAAAATCTCTGTATTTATATCTGATTCTATTGATGGATAGCTTGTGTTCATCGCATGTTTTAGCGGCCAGAAACTTTCTGTTGAGCGCAGTTTCATTTGGTACTTTTTTTAGTACGCATTTTTGTTCTGCTTTGATCTTTTCGCTGGTGTTGTTCATGCGCTTCTGCAATCGAATGTGATGTTCTGACACTTTCGTCTTTTTTAGCAAGTTCACTAAGTCTGTGATAATATTTCTGTACAATAATCATTTCTTCTTCCGTCATGCTCTCAATATCAACCAGACTGTTGCTGCAATATTCGCTTGAAGCTACCAATTCATTTAATTTCAACTGAATAGCAAGCGAGTCTTTGTTTTGTGCCTTCTGAATTAAAAAAACCATCAAAAAGGTAATAATAGTTGTTCCTGTATTGATAACCAGTTGCCAGGTTTCAGAATAATCGAAAAAAGGTCCTGAAATTGCCCAGACCACAACAATTAAAAAAGCAGTTAAGAAAGCTGTCGTGCTCCCTGCCGCTTTTGAGACATGTGTTGCAAATTTTTCGAATGCCCTACTGTGATTTTGTTTTTTATTTTTCATGTTATTTAACTTTTTGCTTACTGACTTGTTCTTTACGGATGACTCTATTGTTTTTTTCATCATAAACAGCATCATCTATTTCTTCACCTGTTTTGCTGAAAATTTTAATTTTGGGATCCTGATGGGTTCCTGTAATTACAATTGGAAATCCAACAATACCAAATGGAGGAAGCCCCAATCGCATTCTTAAATCCAGTAATCCATCAAAACTCGTGGTGCCTTTTATCGTAGGTCTGAAAGTGGCCACACTAAAAGTAAAAGGATCAATATGGATTAAATTATTATTAATCCTCGATTTTATCTCGATACCTTCCATATCCGGATTATCCAAATCTTTTTGACCGGTTTTCGAGCTGATTCCGTCAAATAATTTCAAACCTTTTATCTGTACATCATGCAAATTCAGAGTTCCTTCACCTTCAAGTGATTCGTAAATAGGACTCATATTTCCGTTCAAGTCACCTTTTATTTTATAATCAACACTAATAATTCCCTGTGCTTTTTCGGCAGCTGTAACCATTTCGCGGAACATCGGAATCTCTTTATAAGCTCTTTGCACACTAAAATCTTTGGCATTGAAATGAGCATCAAAATGTGCCGAAGTCGGAGACTCATCTTTGTATGAAGCATCGATTCCTAAAATGCAGTCGATGATATTAAAAGTGGTGTTTTCCAAATAAAAATTTCCTTTTGCAATACTTGTTTTTCCGGAAAGTTTATGGAGAATTAATCCTTTATATTCTACTTTGTCAACAGTTGTTGTGAGTCCTACATTTAGATTTTTCGGGATAATTACGACACCGCTCATTTTTGGATGGTCTTCTTTAGCATATTCAACTTCAATATTTCGATTTTTATTTTCACCTTTTTTCAAAGCCATAAATTCATCGATATTAACCAGTTTTGATTTCATATTGAAATTGCCGTTTAAAGTGCCATGTGATTCTAAAAAATAATTGATGGTATTGAGAAGATATCCGTTAATGGCAAAATCTGATTTCCCATAAGATGCATTAAATCTTTCGAACCACATTTTTTCATTCTGAAAACGAAAATTCCCCTGTTTGATGAAAAAGGCTTTCGGAAAAAGTTCTGATGTTGCTTTAATATTTTTCAGGATAATGGTGCCTCTGTTATCTAACTTATCATATTGACCAGTTGTCGCATAACTTTGTTTTCCTTTGAGCGAAAAATCTGCTTTGGCATAACCGGTAATATCCATTCCTTTTTGAGAAAATACTTTATAGATGTTTCCCACATTCAATTCTCCTTTTACTTTGGCATTGTATGCCAAATCACCAAAATCTGAAAGTGTGGCATTTACATATACCGGATTTTTTTCAAACACAAAAGAGGCAGGAGCAACAGCCACAATTAAATCTTTATAAGTCCCGGCTTTATTGAGCACATTGGCCACAAAAGTAATATCGGTAATAGGGTTAGGATAAGAGTCCGTTTTTAGCCAGCCATTTCGCAGCGAAATTCCACCTATTGTTTTAGGGAATAATTTTTTAGAATCGCTGAATATTCCTTTTGCCTGAATATTGGTTTTTAAAATTCCTTTTAATTCAATTGTGCTTAAGCCTATTGCGGCATCAAGAGTCGCAAGATCCAAAGCACCTTTGACGCTGGCATCTACCGTCATTTCTTTAAAACCTTTACTGCGTAAATAAGCAGTAAAATAATCTTTCTCACCAACTTTAAATTTCAGTGTTTTTAAATTAATCAACAGCTTTTGGATGTCAAGCGAAGGCATAATTGCATTAAGATCCATTTGAAATCCCGTTAGTGGAGCAGGAGCATTTTGATAATCTATGGCTCCCTCATTAATTTTTAAATTAAAAGCCAAATCCGGTTTTTGTTTTTTTGAAACATTGTAATCACCTTTAAAAGTAAAAAGCAAATCACTTTTTCCGGAGATTTCGGTTTCATCCATCCAGGTCAGATATTCCGGTGGCATAACCGAGAACAAATCTTTCACGGTTGTATTTTTGGATGCAGCTTTAATATTGATTTTATATCCGTCTCTTAAAATGGTTAACAGTCCGGTAAATTTTAAAGGCAATTTATTGATCTGTAATTCATTTTTCTGAAGGATAAAAGAAAGCGCATGTGTATTGATTCGGGTAATTAAATTGGCATGTACTTCTTTTTTTCTAAGGTAAGCGGTTTTTTTATAATAAAAATCGACATTATCAATTTGTGCATTAGTATTTAAATCGAAAATATCTTCACTCAGATTTCCTTTTCCAACATAATTAAACCCTTTCGCATCAATCAAAATTTTCGCTGAACGATCATAATATTTTACGTGACAGTCTTCAAAATCAATTCGTTCCAGTCTAAGTGAAGTTCCCTCTTCAGGAGTATTTTCTTTTTTGTCATCAGGAGCAATATAAATGTTGTAGTTGGCTTGCCCTTTCTGGTTGACCATTATATTTATTAAAGCTTTGGAAACATAGAGTTTATTGATTTTTACTTCATTGTCGAAAATTAATCTTTTTAAATTTATTCCAAAAGCCACCTGTTCAGCCTGCAGCAATGTATCCTTATGGAAAGGAGCAGAGCCTGTAAGCGATAAATCTTCTAAGGAAACTGTTAAGGACGGAAAATGGGTAAAAAAGGAAAGTTTGGATTTCGAAAAATCCATTTTCGTATCCAAACGTTCATTTGCAACTTTTTTTACTTCGGAAGCTATTTTTCCGGGAAAAAGCAACGGAATCAAAAAAAGCAATAATAAAACAGAAGTGATTACTATTGCTAAAATTTTTGCTGTTTTTAAGGCAATATGTTTGAAATTAGAACTCATAGACGGTCAGTTTTATTACCACAGGTAAAAATTAAAAAGATGTCATCCTGAGCTTTTGTCGAAAGGCTTAGGATGAGAATGATTTTCAGAATATTTAGTCATTTCACTAAATTTATATATTTTATTTCTTTTTTTGAGTGTCCTCCGCTTTTTTAGCTTCTTCTTCAGCTTTTTTCTTTTCCTCTTTTTCTTTCTCTTCTTTTTCTTTCTCCTCTTTTTCCTTTTGTTCTTTCAGCTCTTCTTTTTTGGCTTCTTTTTCTTTTTCTTTTTTCTTGAAATATCCTCTTAATAAAAAGTTGCTTTTTGCGGCTTCCATATTTTCGCTGAAACCTTTGGTACCTTTTTCCAGGTTGCTAAGTGTTTTATCCATAGCGTTGGCCATGCCCGGATCACGAATTAGTTTTGCCAAAGCTCCATTACCATTGTTCATGCTGCGGCTAAATACTGCTAACTCTTCTGAAATGACACTTACATTATCCATACTTTTTTTGACACTTTTCATAATGTCGTTCATTTCGATGCCATGGACCGAGGCAATTTGGCCATTATTTTCAATTATTTTTTGCGACTTTACACCCGGAGTAATGGTAAGTACTTTATCACCCATTAATCCGTCTGAGCCGATACTGGCCGTTGCATCAGTTTTAATAAATTCACGAACATCATCCTTAATGACCATTCCCACTACCACCGTAGAGTCATTAACGAGCTGAATTTCATCAACCGTACCAATATTGATTCCGGAAAATCGGACATTATTACCAATCTCCAGACCGCTTACAGTTTTAAAGCTTGAGGTAATTCTGAATGTAGATCCAAAAAGATTTTTTTGTTTCCCAATAAAATAGATTGCCATTATAAAAAGCAGTAATCCTATTGTTACAAACATTCCTAATTTCCAGGTATATCCAGATTGCTTATCCATGATTTTTGATTTTGTTTTTGATTTTATTTTTATTCAAAGAATGAGCGTACCCATTCGTCTTCACTTTTTTCTAATTCTTCGTACGTTCCTTCGGCTTGTATTTTTCCTTCTTTCAAAACAATAATACGATCGGCAGTAAGCTTTGCACAAGCCATATCATGTGTAATAATGATTGAAGTGGTTTTGCGTTTATGTTTGATATCTAATATTAATTCACTGATTTCTCTTGAGGTTATTGTATCTAAACCGGTTGTTGGCTCATCATATAAAATAATTTCAGGCTTTAAAATTAAAGTACGTGCAAGACCAATTCTTTTACGCATTCCTCCTGATAATTCTGACGGCATTTTGTCAATTGCATCACCTAAACCTACACTTTCAAGGGCTTCAATTACCTCTTTTTCAACTTCATCGCGCTTCAGCTCCCGTTTGTGCTTTTTTAAAGTAAAGGACAGGTTTTCTCTCACAGTCATAGAATCATACAAAGCACCGCTTTGAAATAAAAAGCCAATTCGGACCCTCATTTCATTCAGCTCCCTTTTTTTAAGTTCTAATACATTTTGATCAAAAACATTTATTTCACCTTTGTCGGGAGTAACCAGTCCCACAATGCATTTTATCAACACCGATTTTCCGGATCCCGAACGGCCCAAAATCACTAAATCTTCTCCTTGGTTTACGGTAAAATTTACTCCTTTTAAAACATGATTATTAGCACCAAAAGTTTTGTATAACTCCTTGATTTCTATTATCACAGTTTTTTTTTCGCCTTTGTTTTCAGGTTTAGTATTTTCTTTTTCCTTAATCATCTTAAAAAAATAAATCGGTTATCTGAACAGCTAACATATCAATAATAAAAATTGTCAGGGATGCTGTTACTACTGCAGAATTGGCAGCTTTACCAACACTTTCGGTCCCGTTTGCAGCATTAAATCCTTTGTAGCATCCAATCATTCCTATAAAAAAGCCAAAGAAAAAGGTCTTTATAGTAGCCGGAATCACATCCAGAAATTCCAGGGATTGAAAAATTTTGGTTATATAACGGTAAAAGTTCACATCTCCATGGATATTTATACCCACATAACCACCCACAATTCCAATAGCATCAGCAAAAATTACGAGAATAGGAACCATTAATGTGGTTGCTAAAATTCGGGTTACCACTAAATAATTATAAGGATTGATAGCGGAGACTTCCATAGCATCAATTTGTTCCGTTACTTTCATAGAACCTAATTCGGCACCAATTCCTGAAGATATTTTTCCGGCGCAGATTAAGGCAGTAATAACAGGAGCGATTTCACGAATTAATGAAAGTGCTACCATTCCGGGTAACCATGATTCGGCTCCGAATTTCACTAAAGTTGGTCTTGACTGAAGTGTAAGCACCAAACCCATAATAAAACCGGTTATGGCAACTAATGGCAACGATTTATATCCTATAACATAACTTTGTTTGAGGAATTGCTTAGTTTCATACGGAGGTATAAAAAGCTCTTTAAAAAACCGAGTTGCAAACCGAGTTGCATTCCCTACGTCTTCGAATGTATTTTTTATAGTGATAATCAAAATAGCTGATTTTTAGTTGTTTATTCTGTATTTAAAATGAGAAAAAGGCACTTATTTCCCTTATTAAAATTACCTTAGTAATCAAAATATTTCATTACATAACTTTAAAGTATGTTTATATAATTTACATTGGAATTAACACAATAAATAGAACAGATTGACGTTATGGCAGATTTAAACAAAAAAAATCCCTTTAATCAAAGGGATTTTTAAAAGTGTATGGAGTTGTTTAAGAATTTATAATCAAATCTGCTTTTGTTTTTACCAAATCAATTACTTTACATTCTGCGTCTTTAAAATTTTCCATTATTAATCTGGCAGTCAGATAGCAAACTGTAGATTCGGCTCCCTGGTTAAGGTTTATATTTTCTTTTTCAAGACCATCATATCCACCTCCGCTTATAGGATTGTACATGATTTGATTTAAATGATTTTTTCCTAAAAACCAATTAAAAGCAGTTTTCATATGCTCTTTGTATAATGGATTTTTAAACGCATTATAAAACGCATTTAAAGTTTGGATAATATAGGAAACATCAATAGGCTGTTCTCCAAATTGTTCCGGTTCTTTGCCTTTATGATACCATCCATTATTCGAAATTACTTTGAAGCCATTGCTGGTAAACATTTTTGAAAGTAAAAAGTCAAGCGATTCTAATGCTATTCTTTTATATATTGGTTTGCTGGTTGTTAAATAAGCATACAGCATAGATTCCGGAAGAATACCATTCCCGTAAGTAAGATAATTCTCGAACCATTTCCAATCTACAGTGTTGTGAATTTCATAATTCGAAACCAATTTTGCATTCAGTTTGTTAATGATAGCTGATACATACAAATTAGGTATCCCACAATTATATAAATACAATCCTTTGGTTGCAAAGCCAATAGAACGTGGAGACTGAATTGTTTCTGCCCATTTTAAACTTTTCTGAAAACAGGCTGAGGCTTTGTTTGCAATATTCTCCGGAAGGATATCTTTTATTGAGATTAAACTTCCCAATGCCCAGATTGCCCGTGCGTTCGAATCTTCTAAATTTACTTCTGCATTTTGTTCTATGTGTTCTCTGTTATCTTTATCAACATAGTTAATGAAATTACCTGTTTCTTTCTGACAGCGGTCAATAAAGTCAAGATAAATCAGAATATAAGGTAAATCATCTTTATCACCGGTTAATTTATAATGCATGCAAAGTGCTACCAAAGCTCTGGCATTATCATCTAAAGTATAACCGGAGGAAATGTCCGGAATAGAAATATTGCAGAATTGGATAATTCCTAAATCGGTTGTCATTTTTTTGACATGCATCAATTGAATTTCTGGATAATCAAATTCTATTGCAGATGGATTTTCCATTAATTTGGTATATGTATTCATATGAATGATGGCAACGTTTTCCCAAGATGATGCCCGCATTTTGCGAAAAGCATTTTTCCCCATTTCTTCTCTCAGATTATCATCAGAAAGTAATTTTATTGTAGCATTGGCAAATTGATCTGCGTCTCCAATGTCAACTAAAACCCCGCAATCTGAACTTAAAACTTCTAATGTATGCGGAATTTTTGATGCTACAAGCGGACAGGCACAACTCATTGCATAGGAAAAAGTACCACTTACTGCCTGATTAGGATCCTTTGAGGTAAACAGGTAAATATCAGTCGCTTTTAGGTAATTTAAAAGTTCATCCGTATCCAAATACTCATTTATGAAACGTACATGATCTTTTAAATTCAAATTTTCAACCATAGTCTCCAGTTTGTTTCGATATTCGTCTACACCATTTTTAATTAAATTTGGATGTGTTTTTCCAATAATCAAATAAAGAACATTAGGTGTATTTCTGATAATTTTCGGAAGTGCTTTAAGTCCCGTTTCAATGTTTTTTCCTTCTCCTAAAAGCCCGAAAGTCGAAAGTACTTTTCTGTCTTCAATATTGAATCTTTTTTTTGCCTCTGCAGGTGTTTCATAAATAACAACATGGGTTCCGTGTGGAGCACAAGTGATATATTCTTTTTCGATACCATAATCATTTATAAGGGTTTCCTGAGATTGTTTTGTCATTACAAAAACCGAATTGCTGTATGAAAGCAGTAATCTTACAAAAGTTCTCAATTTGTCATTTGGTTTTTGAATAACACTATGAAAAGTAAAGGTTACCGGTTTTTTTATAGCATTTAAAAATTCTAACAGATAATCTCCGTACTCGCCTCCAAATAAACCAAATTCATGTTGAATATGAACAAGTTTTACCAAATCATCATTATTGATTTCTTTGGCAACTTTTGCATACTCTTCTCTGTTTTCGGTATTCAATGTAAAAGCCTGGGTTGGTTTTTTTGGAAAATTTACCAATTCACAGATTTCACAGTTAATAGATTTTCCAAAAACACTGGTAATTCCTTTAATGGTATCCTGCGTATAAGTAGCTATTCCGCATTGTGTTGGAGGAAATGTGGAAAGGAAAATTATTTTTGATTTAGTTGTTTGTATCGTTTTCATGGGGATTATTTTTTAGTTCGTTTAATAAATCATTAAGGTTCAGTGAGGCTACTGCAATTTTATCATCTGCAGCACCGTAATAAATATAAAGCCGGCTTTCAAAAATGGCTGTTCCGGTCGGGAAAACGACATAATTTACATAACCGTGTTTTTCGTAATATTCTGATGGTGTTATTATTGGTTTTTTTAGCCTTGATAAAACTATTTTAGGATTGTTAAGATCCAGTAATGCTGCACATGCATGATATACTAATCCTTTGTCTCTTCTTTCAGCAGCGTGATAAATCAGCAGCCATCCGTCCAGAGTTTCTATAGGAGGAGCTCCGGGTCCGATATGACTTGTTTCATGATCAAATTTGGGTTCCATAACAACATAATCAGGCAGGTTTTTTAAATTATCTTTCCAGAAATCTTCTGTCAAATCTTTCTTTTTCTCAAAACTAAAAATTTGTATGGAAGGAAATAATCGATGCAGGGCAACAAATTTTCCATTGATTTTTTTTGGAAACATGACAACATTTTTATCCCATACATATAAATTTTCCTTGATAGTTTCTGTTAAAGGATAATTTCTGTGCACATTAAAAGCAAGAATTTTAGCAATACAGGGATCTTGCAGGTGCTTTCTAATAAGGTTAGTAAATTCGTTCAAAATAAATCTGGGCGTTATAATACCTTTCTTTTTAAATTTTTTCAGGTCTTTTGAAACTGCAAGCGCTCCACATGCATTTATTCCATCATACGTTACATAAGTAAGATAAAAGAGATCATCAATTTTTGAAATTCTGGGATCTTCAACACCATGAATTTCATAAATATATTCCGGCGAAAATATAGGTCCCGTATTTCTTTCAACAACTGTTGTTGGTCCCTCCAGCCGGCAATATCCAATAGTTGAAAAATTACCTTTTTTTGCTGCTCTGTAAAACATGTGAACCGTATTTCCGTCCTGATAAATGGCTGGATTTAAAACACCTAATTCTTCAAAAGACCTTTCGGTTTTCTCTAAAATTACACCATGTTTCGTAGATAATACCATAGTTTCAAACTTGACTTTTTATGTAAAAATTCTTACGTTAAATTATTTTTCTTTAAAATTAGATATTCTATACAGGCACAATTAATCCAATCCATTAAAAAATTAACTCAAAAACATCTAAATGGAAATTATATAAAAGAAACAGTGCTTAAAAAGAACTTTTATAGTCAAAAAAAAAATCAATAGGGTCAACACGAATAAGTTAAGTAAACAAAATTTGTAAGATAAAAAAAGAATCCCTTCCTGTTAATGTAATTTCTTTATGTCAGAATCAAAAATGACTAGAATATAAAGCATTATGAAGCAAGGAGAAACGAGCAAAATTGAGTTTCTTATATAATCAGAACAGATATGAATTCATCTAAAGTTACCCAGGAAAAATTAATGAAATTGCTGATTCAATCCCCTCAGTCTGCAATAGAAAAATTAGATCTGGTTTATGTAAGCGATAAAGAAATGCCTATTGAAAGATGTAAAGAAGGTGATGAATTTATCTATAAAAAAAACGGAAAATGTATAAAACAAAAAAGTGAATTAAGGCGCTTTAACAGTCTTGTACTTCCGCCTGCCTGGGAAAATGTCAGGATTTCTGATCTGCCTAATGCTCATCTTCAGGCTGTGGGCCTTGATGAAAAAAAGAGGAAACAATACCGATATCATCCAAAATGGAATTTAATAAGGAACCAGACAAAGTTTTATAAAATTACCGAATTTGGTAAAAAACTGCCTCAAATTCGTAGAAAGGTTGATGCTGATCTGGAACAAAAAGAATGGACAAAAAATAAAGTAATAGCTTTAGTTATTCGATTAATGGAAGAAACCCATATCAGGATCGGAAATGAAAAGTATGCTAAAAATAACAAATCATACGGACTTTCTACTTTGCGGAAAAGGCATATCAATATCAATAAAAATTCGCTTCGTTTTGAATTCATAGGAAAAAAAGGAAAAAAACATACCATTACTACAAGAAACAAACAACTTGTAAAACTGGTAAGCCGCTGCGAAGAAATTCCGGGATGGGAAGTATTTAAGTATTATGATGAAAATGGGGAAAGAAAAATTCTGGACAGTCATATGGTGAATGTATATCTTCATGAAATATCAGGAGAATATTTTAGTGCCAAAGATTTCAGGACATGGAATGCGTCTTTGATTTTTTTTGAAACATTAATAGAATTAGGAATTGCTGAAAATGAAAAAGAAAGAAAAAGAAATATTTTAACTGCATATGATGCAACAGCTGAAGCTTTAGGGAATACCAGAATAGTCTGCCGAAATTATTATGTGCACCCTTTACTGGTCTCAACCTATGAAGACGGAACTATTGAAACCTATTTTGAGAAGGTCAAAAAATCCCGCAGTAATCAAAAATATTTGTCCAAAACTGAAATAGTGTTTTTAGATTTAATTCAGGATTATCAACCCAAATTACTGTAATGCATTTGGCTTCTATTTTTTTTGCTACGAATTGCACAAATTCTTACAGATTAATTTGCGCTAATTTGTGCAATTTGTAGTAAACCTTTCATTATGGGTTTAGCTACTCAAAACATAATATTTTCGTGTAATTAAAGCAATAGGAAGTCCAATACAAAACATCAGGATTACTATGGATAACAATAATGGAAAATCTAAATGTTTAGCCGGTAAAGCTGGAAACACAATTGGTAAAACTATAAGATTCATTACTATCCAGACAAAAATTCCATATAAAAATCCTGAAATCAAAGTATTCTTTTTTAAGAATGGAAAATAAGGGTAAATGGTAAAATAAAACCAGGCAAAAATCATTGCGATTATATAATGTAAACCTAGTCCGTACCATGCCATTTGCCATCCTCCGGTATAGGCGTCTTTCTTAAAAATACCACTTGCGATAGACTGAAGAATTTTTATTGGGTTATTTTCTGTAATAAGAACGCATATACAACGATAGCTGCCGTAATATCTAATGTTCCTGCAATTAACCCTGATAAGAATACTGTTCCTGCTTTTGAATTCATATAGTATAGGTTAGTTGAAATTAATCTCAGGATTACTGTTTTGTTACTATTTTAGAAATTGCATGTAATTGGCTCAAATGTCTTTTAATGTGAATAAGAGCAAAGCTTATCCATTCATAAATAGTAAATTTTCCAAATCCGGGAATTTCAGAATCAAGACAGGTTAAGGTTAAATCATAATTTTCTGAAACATCCAATAACTCTTTTTCTATTTTTAACAGAGATAAAGCTAATGAATTTTTGTTATACTCGATATTTGGAGGAATTATGAATTCAGGGGATTCCATTTTTATGTCATAATTTAAGAAAAGAGCCTCAATATCTTTAACTTTTTCATCAGGTTTTCGGGTAGTTTTTTCAGTTCTCCCCGCGCACAATTTTGGAAAACCCGAGCATCCCATAATCAAATGTCTTATAACTTGTCCCGCAGTCCAGCTCCCTTCAAACGGAACAATATTTAATTCAGTTTCAGAAAATGAGGAAAGTGATTCGTTTAATTCCTTAAATGTATTGACTATATTTTTTTGAAGTTCTGTTTTCATTTGATTGATTTAATTGTCAATTTATACGGATGTTATCCACCAGATATTTCCAAACGGATCGGTTACGCCACAAGTTCGGCCGTAATCCTGATTGCTTAATCCCATTAAAGAAACAGCATCGTTTTCTAATGCTTTTTTATAAGTTTCATCTGCATTCGGGACATATACAAACAAGTTTGCGGTTTGTTTCGCCCAATCTGTAATTTCATCGGTTACCATTATTGTACTGCCATTTAGGGTAACTTCGGCATGCATGATAGTTCCGTCTTCGCGAAGTGATTTTGTATTAGTTTCCGTAGCTCCAAAAACATTTTTTGTAAAATCAATGAATTTCGAGGCGCCTTGTAAAATCAAATATGGCATTATTGTCTGATGTTCTGCTGGTATATTCATTTGTAATATTTTAAAAATTAGGATTTTAAAATTACGATTTTTTATTTTATTGCTTTGTAAATCAGTAATTAAGATCTTATAAAAGTACTTCGCAATGAAAACCATGTGAATTAAGAAGGTCTATAATCTTATTATTTGAAATGGAAGAAGAATGAATGCGCAAAATTTTATCACAATCTTCAAGATCAAAGCTGATTACACTATTTGGAAAATGTTCAAGAAGTTTCCCAACAATCATTTTTGATTGCTCCATTTCCTCAACATTTGTTTTAAAAACTTCTATCATCGCGTTTGTGAATTTACATAGCGATGTTTTTGTATCGCTCTAATTTATGATAATACACATATGAAACCGCCAGAATCACCAAAAAAATCAAAGGGAAAAAGCTTTGAAATCCAACACCGTCAACAGCAAAATGACTGATAGAAGCAAATATAAAATCGAAAGCAAAACCAGCATACGCCCATTCTTTGACATTCTTTGGGATCTGCGGAATTACCAATATCAATACACCCAAGATTTTAAAAATCACTAATGCATTTCCGAAATACTCAGGATATCCCAAATGCCTAATTCCTTCTTTCGCCATCTCGCTTTGAGAAGTAAGGGCCGGCATAACACCTTCAAACAGAAAAATAATAGTCGTAGTAATCCAAAAAATAATTTTTGCTTTTTTCATTGCTTTGATTTTTAAATAGTTATTAGTTAATTATTTATACAAATTTACAATGTTATTTTTTTTTTATAAACAGGTATTTCTGACTTTTTTAGGGGCATTTGGGACAGAATTTGGATTTTAGATTTTAGAATGTAGATTTTAGATTGAAAAACAGAACAGAGAACACAGAAAATAGAATATAGAGAATAGAGAAAATCTGCTCAATCTGCAAAATCTGCGTGAAATGTTTTTGCAGTAAAGTAAGCTCAAGATAAAACACGAATGAAAAAATCCGTTTTTATCCGCGTTTTCGCTTAGCAAATCCGTGTCATCCGCGTACCATTATTTAGTTTTCAAAATATAATTTCTGATCACAAACAAATCCTCAAAACCCAATCTGGTATAAATATCTTTTCCCATTGCCGAAGCCTGCAAAAAAGCATATTCCATATTGCGGTCTATAGCAAAATTTAGTGCAAATTTCATGATTTCTTCAGCGAAGCCTTTTCGTCTCATTTCAGGAATCACGCCAACACCGTGAATTCCGATATTATTTCCGGTTTGGAATAACATGCAAGTTCCAATGGGCTGATTACCAATAGAAAATAAGTAAAAATGAACGTCATTATAATTCTGAAGCAGAATTTCCTTGCTGATGACATACTCAAAAGCATCCGGATAAATAGCTGTCCATTTTTGAGCATCTTCTTCATTCAGGACACGTTTAAATTCCAGGTTATTTTGTTGTGTGAATTTCTGATTCAGTTTGAGTGCCATTGCCACTTGTTCTGTTTTTTTGATGAGGCCTTTTGCTTCGAGAATTTCATAAGAATTGCTTCCGTAAAGATTCCAATATGGTAAAACTAAACCAGGGTTTGATTGCATTATTGCAATGGCTTTTTCCGCATCATTTTCAGAAATATCTTCATGAAACCACAACTTATTTGGCCAACCGGAATTTTCGATTTTGCAGTATTCGAAAGTTTCGTTTTTATGATGGGATTTAAAAGGAATTCCAACGGTTTTCCATAAACCGGTAAGATTGTTTATGTTGTCTTCTATTAGGTTTGCATTTTTCATTTTAAGCGTAATTATAACTATGACAAAGATAAATATAGCTTTTATTGAAAACCTTTACATATGTTGATTTACAAATCTTTTTCAAGACTTTTTCTGATACGGCTTAATTGCGTCGGCGTAATTCCTAAATGCGAAGCTATATGGAGTAGGGGAATCCTCTGCTCAAGATCAGGATGTGTTGATAAAAGATGAAGATATCTTTCGGTAGCATTTTCCATCACCAATGAAATTTCTCTTAATTCCTTTTTGATTACCCAGTTTTTTTCTAAATAAGCGATATAGAAGTTTTTTAAATCGTCATTTTGGAAAATCAGTTTTTTATATTTCGCGTAATTAATATCGATAAGAATGGAATCTTCCAGCGCTTCGATTTCAAAATTCGAGGTAGTTTGCTGCAACAAAGAAGTTTTGGAGCCTGCAAAATCTCCTTCCAGAAAAATATTTTTG
Organism: Flavobacterium sp. Flavsp81; assembly: GCF_059491325.1. NCBI lineage: Bacteria > Pseudomonadati > Bacteroidota > Flavobacteriia > Flavobacteriales > Flavobacteriaceae > Flavobacterium > Flavobacterium sp. Flavsp81. The sequence goes on from NZ_CP168505.1 coordinate 285,544, forward strand.
TTATAAATATTTCCTGCCTTATCAGTAATATAAGCCCTTAAAGCGCCCTGGCATACAAAATGAATTTCTTTTGCAATTTGACCTTTTCTTAAAAGCAATTCCCCCTTTTTGAATGATTGAAACTCAACGATATTTTCTATTAATTGCCACGAAGTTTCTGAAATAGGAGCGTAGCTTTCGAATTTTGATTTTAAGTTGTTGAGGTATTTATTTTGATCAATCGCCATTTGTTGATTTTATTTTTTTGGATTATTTTTTCTTAATCCTTTTAAAAAATCCTCGGTAACATTTTCAAACGCTACATTTCCGAAATCTTTTTTTGTCCATATTCGGGTAGGTATTTTTTCATCTGGATTACTCCGATTCGTATACTCTTCACCATATTTATGAAGATGTATAGTATTGGTGTTTTCGTCTATCTTAAATGTTGTATATGAATTGACAAATAAAAAATCCATGCAAAATATCTGTTGAATAGTAAAATAATTATTTTTACTTACAATACCTCCATATCCATCCGCCGGGCAATTATCATCGTATTTAAATACTAAATCATAATTCCTGCTTTTTTCAAAATATTTATTATTTGTTTTTTCTAAAATAACGATCGGATTTGAGTTATGCTGAGCATTATCTTTATTTTTAATTTCTTCCTTTTCTAAAGTCAATATTTTATAGTTTCTGGTTTTTAAATTAATCATGGTACTATCTAAAATATAAAATCCTTTGGGAAGAGTTATTGTCTGTTTATTTGAAATTTTATTTGTACTGTTTTGAATTACGAAATCATCTTTTTTCTCTTCTTTTTCTTCGCTAAGAACAATTGTTTTTCTTTTAAATACTTTTTTAATACTATATTTTATGGTTATAATATTTTTATTTATAAATGGAGAAATATTTAAGGAATCGAAATTTTTAAATGATTCATCTTTCTTTTTTAAGAAAATTTTAGCCTGTTCAATATATTCAGGACAGCAATCTTCATAGTCTTTTTTGTTCTCTAATAAATTTTTATAGAATTTGTTTTGTTTTTTTAAAGATTCTTTTTTTACATCAAAAAAATGTTGTTCTAATAATACTGATTTAAAACTTTTACTATCAGAACTAATAAATTCATTTGATACTAACTTAGGTTTATTTACTATATTATAAAAAATATTTAAAGCAAAGCTTTTATTATCATCTGTCATTCTCTGATAAAAGCCATTCTCTATATTTTCACTAACTTCTAAATTGCTTAACCTATTTTCTTTTTCTATTATACTTACTCTTTTAGATTCAATTGATTCGTATAATTCCTTATATATAAATATAGTATCGCCTTTATTAACAACATTAAAATCTTCTTTATCAATGTCAACTTTTAATATAAAATCATTGCAGTCAATATTAGTTTGAATGTCAGTGTTATTTTTGACCAATTTTTGGTCATTTTTTTCTTTATCTATGCAATTCAACAGACTTGTCAAAAACAATATTATAAGCAATCTCATCTTTTATATTTTATATCTTTTATTCGGACTTTATTTTAGTTTGATAGACATATCCTTTTTTACCTTCTTTAGTTTTTACTAGCCACCAACTATCTGAATTATCTAATACTTCAATTTCAGAATCATTATTTATTTTTTGCAAGATTTCAGAAGATGAGTTTTTTTCTTTCCTTAAATTAGTATAACCGTCAGAATCTTTTATTTTATTAAGTTTATGTTTTTCGATTAGCAGTTTTTCTATCTCTTTAATTTTTGAATATGTTGGATCATAATATTCTTCTACATCAATTTTCCCATGAAGAGATTCTACATATTTTGTTTTTTGTTTGGCATAATCCAGTTGCTTAGAAGAAACTATATATGATTCATTTTCAAGTATTATTTTAACGGCATTATAATCTTCTTGAGAAAGAGCTAATGTCATTAAAGCATAAATTTTATCTGATTCTATTTTGTATTTCTTTATAAAATAAGCCAACCAGTTACTATTAATATATTTTTCATTATTTGTAAATGTTTCGTTATTTATGAGGAGAGCTAAATCATCAATATTAAAATCATGAGAATCAGGTTTTTGAGCTTCGAACAAAACCAATTTTCTTTTGAATTCTTTTATATCAGCATTTTCTTTATTCAAATCATTAGGAGTGAAATTTATATTGCTTCCTTCATTAAATAATTCAGAAAATAATTCCTTTTTTGTTTTCATATTATGTTTTTTGGGTTGTTGTTGTCTCCATTGTTGCAAAGTAATTATATTTCCAGATACAACATCATCAACATATATTTTACCACAATCATTTTTATTTACATAAAAGATATTATACGTTTCCCAATGAAGTTTACCATTATAACCAGTTTTTATTTGATAATAATCTTTTCCATTTATTTTTTCATTTTCAACCATATATGATACACCTCTTGTATGTTGAGTAAGTGAATCTATATACCTCTGATGTATTTTAACTTCAACTAATTCTGAAATAACTTTAGTTGCTTCATTCTCACTACTACAAATATTTTTTTTCTTTTTTTGTTGTCCGTTACAACTACTTAAAAATACTATACTTGATATTATATATACAAAGGTTTTCATTTTATTTTAATTCATCTAAAAGTTCAATTTCTTTTTTTATCTTATTTTTTTCCTCTAAAGTTTTCTCTTTACATAATTTATATTTTAACAGTTCTTTATAGTCACTAATTACTCCTTTAAGTAGTTCTTTTATACTGGTTTTATAATTTGGGTCTGTAGCATAAGGTCCATTCTTCCCTTTGTCCTGCATACCTGTCAAAAAATCATCTATTGTTTTAGAATCATCAAGAATTGCATTATATGCATCATTAAAGTTTCTATTTAATAAACTCAAATAGCCTTCAAATCCCTTTTCGACTGTTGAGAATTTACCGAAACCATCATTAACAAAAACTTCTTTACCATTAATTACTTCTCTAGTATATAAATCTGATTTCCCTAAATCTCCACTATCTTTAATATTCATAGGGTTATTATTTGGAACTTTTAATTTAAAACCATTTTCTTGCCTTCTTTGAGAAACGATATAAAGACCTTTGAATTTGTTCGATTTACCTTTTTCTTCTACCATTTTTATAGACGCTTCTCCAAATTCTTTATAAAATTCCTCCCTGCCATCGTTCTTTAAATTGCATTTGCAATCACTTATTTCAGGCAACGAATCAACTAAAACATAGACTTTAATTTCTTCTTTGTATGTAGAAGGAGCAACCACTACTTTTCCTATATCTGATGAGTATCCTCTTCTACCATAGACTCCTGTAAGTTCAGGAATAATAGTTTCAAGATAATTATTTAGTGCATGATAAATGAATTTATAGTTTTCCTTATCTTGATAACTATATTCGTTTTTACAGCTAGAATGTATATCACCATCCGAATTTCTAATACCTACACAACCAATTAAGCCCTTAGAATTCCATGGATCAATAGAAATCGACCCTCTATTACCTAAAGTCATCGTACCACTATTCACTTCTGCAGATATATCATCTGTTTTTTTAAAATTTGTAGTATTATCATCAACAATTCTATACCTAAAACTCTCTTTATTGTTATGATTCCATCCTTGTTTATATCTAACAGCATATAATTTATTAATTCCATTTGGTGGTAATGGACCTTCTTTTCCATAATTTTTATTATTCTTTTGCGCATGTCTTGCTAAAGTCAAAATAGTAGGTTCTGCATTTTTAAATGTATTATTTTCAATGTCTTGCTTTAATTTTTTTATAGCTTCGCCTTTTATATTTCCACGATATATATATGTCTTATATAACGGATAAGCACTTTTCTCATTAGAAAGTTTTTTGCAATAGATTTGATCATCATTTTTATATTCACTTATTCCATTATAACCTCCACTGTCTGGATATGAAATAGTATTTCCTTTTTCATCAACTTCAATTGGTGTTGCTATTTTATTTGTAATGTAAATAACTGCTTCTTTAGCTTTTTCATTTACCTTCTCAAATTTCTCCTCTTTCTTTTTCTCCGGTTGAAAAACCTTAAAAACAGAATTGGAATCACTTACAGGATCGGATTTAAAAACTGTGGCATCTACATCTACTATTGCACTTACTGTATGTTTGTTGGTTTCTAATACTTCAATGTCTGCAAATACTTCCTGTTCTGCTCCTTCTCCGAAATCTCCGCCCGAGCTTCTTGGAATTTCATTGAGTGCAACAGTTATCGAAAATATATTGTTGGTAATGGTACATTTTTGATCTGCCAATAAATCGTTACCCCAATAATCTTCATCATATAATCTAAGTTGAATTTCTCTCCCAATCAATCCGCTGGAATTTACCCAGACCTTAATTTGCTTGTTTCTGTAAGTGCCTTTTATAGTGTTTCCTGCAGCATCAGTAATATACACGCTGTTAATGGCGTCTTTTGGTTTTGTCTGGGGGACAGTTGGAGATTGTGCTTTGGGCTGCTGCGCAGGAATATTTTTAACAGGTTGCTGAACCGGTATTTTACGTTTAAAAGGAGCTACAGGAGTTTCAAGTTCATTGACGTTTACATTCTTACTGGCTAATTTTTCATTGTCAAAACTAGTTGTCACGTAGTATTCGTGAATTTTGTCTTTTTCTTCCCCGCCTTTAGTTGCTATTTTCGCAAAAGTGGGTCTTAGCAGAAAATCAATATCGGCGATTCCGTTTTCGACAAAACCGAAACGGGTTTCAATTATATTTTTCTCATTTGCTTTATTATGTCCTGCACCTTTTGCATCATCTTCCCAAAGGGTAACAAATATCTTCCGTTTTTCCATATGGAGACAATGAATCCTTGCTTTAAGCGTTTGCCCGTATGAAAGAGGTTTTGCAGGCTTTCTTCCGCTTTTATCAAGTAAATCTATACTGTCAATTTTTGGCCTTTCCGCGGGATGTGTATCTATATCAATTCTGGCTGTCTGATCGCCTCTTGTTGCCATGATACGAATGCCCTTTCTGCCCAGGCTTCTCTGCAGGAAAGTATAGGATACTTTATCTCCTTTTTTGTCATTCTCTTTTGTTTTTCGCCATCTGCCATGTTCTAAAATATGTACTGTCCATATAACCGGCGTGTCAAACGGACTTTTTGGTGCAGTTGTATACGGAAAGGTTTTGGCAACAGGATTGCTGACGCTGTAAAATTCTTCTGTTCCAATTATTGGATTAGGATTTCCGATTATTTTAAAATCTGGCATATTTTATAGTAAATTCAAAAGTAAAAGTGAGTTCTTTAAAAGCGAATATAATTATTAAATACTTTATTTTAACAAAGAATAAAAATAAATTTCTTACATTTTTTATTTATAGCCCTGATAGAAGTGGAAATCATTTTGTGCCGGGGTTCGGCGCAAAATATTACTTCACTTAACTTTTATTTTAATCGGAGTTCAGTGAACTTCGTTTGTAACGGATAGCAGGAAACAGCTCCAAAAAAACGCTGTAAAATCTAAGTCTTACAGCGTTTTAATCTGGGATTTTAATTTGGATAATAAGTGTAATCAACCTTAATTACCTGATTAATTTTGTCTTTGGTAAAACGATAAGTGTCCAGCAAATTATTTTCATTAAACTCTAGAGTTCCAAAGAAGTTAAATACTTCTGTTTCTTCTTCGCGCTCGGCACTCGAGTAATATTTTTCAAATTTGCTTTCTCCTTTTTTCTCTAATTTAGACTTTCGGTATTGCAGAACATTTCCGTCCTGATAAGAAGTATATTTGTAAATAAAAGGAAAAACATTTTCCGGACTCCCACAATTTTTTGTCCAAAGAATGTTATTGATGTAACGTAATATACAATTGCCTTCTATTTTTTCTTCGGCAAAACTATTCATATAGCAAAATTTATCATCAGTCATAATGATATAGGACTTTTCAAGCACAACATTATTTTCTAATCTATATACTGTCGTTTCGTTTGCATCACCGCGATTATCTGAAAAAATCATTTTATCATCATTGTAACGGATTGTTGTTGTTTGATCACCTCTGATAATTTTGGTCAGCATTCCATACTCATAAACATAATTTGCTTCTCCGTCAGGTTCGCCTTTTCTATTATAAGTTTTGACTTGTTTTAGGAGGCCATTTTCATTTACTGATACGTCTTTTATTGGTGTTTTTGTGCCGCTCTTTGTGAGGAAATAGTAAGATGCTGTTTTTATTTTTGATTTGTTTTCTTTAAATAAAGGAAATTCGTCTTCCCGTTTTCCATCAATGGACAAGATTGTTTTGTTCAGGATAGCATTCATTATTTCGTTAGACTTTGGCGTAATTTTATTTTTACTTTCTAATGAAGCAATTTCTTTTCTGTATTTTCGGGTATTTATGACATAAGATGATTCTTTTTTTACCTTTATATTCCCGGCGACGAATTCCGTAGCCATTCTTTTTCCCTGCTGTATTTTTATCTTGTCTTTAAGTTTTCCGCTCCAATATGCAAAAGCCTGAAAAGATTCCCCTTCCGGATTAATGTCTATAATTTCTTTATTTTCGAAAATAACATAAGTGTATTTATTGATGTTTATTATTTGCAATGCCTCTTTTCCAAAATTCCTGATTAATTCATTTTCTTCCGAATTTGAATCAAAAGTGATTGCCGGATCTGCAGAATCTTTATTAACATCAACCAGAAGTACACAAGGCTTTCCTTTTTGAATACGTAAAGTGTCGACAATTATTTTAGCAACATAAGCTTCCTGAGCTGCTGCTGCAGTAATTTGTTTTGTATTTGATTTAGGTTTCTGCTTAGTTTTTTTTTGTGAAAAACCTTGAAATGAGAATGTAAGAATAAGAAGAATGCTTAACAGATGTTTCATTTATTGTATTTTGTAATTAAAATTTTGCAAATATAATTCTTTCTGAAAATATTAAATAATAATCTTACAAATAAAGTAATGGTTTTAATAACATTTTCAATGATTCATTGCACGTCATTATTTAGTTCTTCGGAAAGAGAAAAAAATCCGTTTTTAATCCGCGCCTTCGCAAAAGCGAATCTGTACTATCTGCGTAACTATGCCAAAAATAAAAAAACGCTGCAAAACCTAAGTGCTGCAGCGTAATCTCAAAATAAATAATTAACGGGTATTATCTCCAGCCTCCGCCCAATGCACGATATAACTCGGTATTGGCAGAAAGCTGCTCTCTTTTTATATTTGCCAGTTCTAGTTCGCTTTGCAATAAATTTGCCTGTGCAGTAATCACTTCAAGGTACTCAGCCATTCCGTTTTTGAATAGAAGATTGGCATTTTTAATACCTAGCTGCAGCGTTTTCACACGTTCCTGCAGAAAAGCTTCCTGTTGTTTCAATTTCTCTACTTTTACCAAAGCATCAGATACTTCATTGACAGCCACCAAAACTGCTTGTCTGAAACTCAAAACAGCTTTTTCTCTTTCGGCTACAGCGATATTATATTGCGTTCTTACTCTTTTGTTATTCAATAATGGCTGTGTCAATCCTCCGGCTACAGTCCCAAATAAGGAAGCCGGAATATTGAACCAATTGCTGGTTTCGAATGAATTCACTCCGCCCTGAGCAGTAATTCTAAGGGTAGGATATAAGTCGGCTTTTGTGATTCCGACATTTGCATTTGCTGCTTTTAAGGCCAATTCGGCACTTTTTACATCAGGTCTTCTGCTTACTAATGAAGACGGAATTCCGATTGATGTATTATTTTTTACTTCGATAGCGCTCAACCGAATCGTTCTTTCTTTTGAATTTGGAAATGATCCTGTCAGCACACTCAGGGCATTCTCCTGAATAGCAATATTTTGCTCTAATAAAGGAACCAGTTGTGCAGCAGTTAACTTTTGTGCTTCCGATTGCTGAATCGCCAATGAAGTAACTTGTCCGGCATCATATTTTAATTTGATGATGTTGGTTGTACTGTCATTTAGCTGTACATTTTTCTTAGCAATTTCCAGTTGTGCATCCAGCATCAAAAGGTTGTAATATCCTTTTGAAACATTGGCTACAATATTCGTCTGTAGTGCTTTTTTAACTTCCTCTGACTGAAGATAAGTGGCATACGCCCCTTTTTTCTGACTGCGGATTTTACCCCAAATATCAGCTTCCCACGAAAGTGAAACTCCTGCCGAATAATCGTCAATGTGTTTTTGACCTAAAGCCTGATTCAGATTCATTCCTGTGAAACTATTATCAGAAGGATTGCTGGTACTGGCATTCACAAACAAATTGACCTGAGGTACATTTCCCCATTTTGATTGTGTGAATCTGTATTGTGCAATTTCGATGTTTTTAGTCGCGATTTGCAAATCGTTGTTTCTGGCCACCGCGCTGTCTATTAACTGAATAATATCTTGTTCGGTAAAGAAATTTTTCCACTCCAAATCCCCGATACTCGAAGTATCAGTTGAAACCGATGCATTCCTGAAATTCTCAGGAAATGCATCTTTTGGAGTTTCAATATCCTTCGAAACTTTACAGGATATTATTGTGACGATCAAAATGGCGATCATCACTATTTTGGTTATATACTTTTTCATTTTATATGTTCTCATTAAATTTCTGTACAAGTATCTTTTTTGCTTTCAAGATCTCTTGAAATTTTATAGGATATGTAAGCGATGCCAATGATAATGGTCACCAGGATTGCCGTTATATAATTTTCCATTTTTATTTTTCTTCGTTATGAATTACGGCAACTGGTTTTCCAGAAACCTTTTCTTGTAAATATTGAAATACGATGAATAAAACCGGGATGATCAACAACCCAAGAATTACTCCTGAAACCATACCTCCGGCTGCACCAATACTAATCGAATGGTTTCCCTGCGCCGATGGTCCCGTGGCGCTCATCATAGGGATTAGCCCTACAACGAAAGCCAGTGATGTCATGATAATTGGTCGTAAACGCAGTTTGGCTGCATCTATTGAGGCTTTGACTAATGCCTGACCGGATTTTCGTCGCTGCGAAGCAAATTCAACAATCAGGATCGCATTTTTGGCGAGGAGTCCGATTAGCATGACAAGGGCAACTTGTACATAAATGTTATTTTCGATTCCTGTTAGGCCAATGGCTACAAATACTCCAAATATTCCTGCAGGTATTGATAAAATTACAGCCAAAGGCAAAATGTAACTCTCATATTGTGCTGCAAGCAGGAAGTAAACAAATATCAGACACAATAGGAATATCGTTGCCGACTGACCTCCTGAAGAAATCTCTTCGCGGGTTTGTCCTGAAAATTCATATCCGTATCCGGCAGGCAATTGCTGCGCAGCCACTTCTTCGATTGCTTTGATGGCATCTCCGGAACTAAATCCGGGTTTCGGAATCGCATTAATCGAAATAGAATTAAACAAATTGTATCTCGAAGCGGTTTCAGAACCATAAATACGGGTTAGTTTTACCAGTGTATTTATCGGAACCATTTCGCCGTTTTTGTTTTTTACAAATACACGGTCAATAGCTGACGGATCTGCTCTGTCGGCAATATCAGCCTGAACAACAACTCGGTAATATTTTCCAAATCGATTAAAATCAGATGCCTGCGCACTACCAAAATAGGCCTGCATGGTTTGCAGAATGTCTTTGACTTTTACACCTAACTGATCTGCTTTCGCATCATCAATATCCAATTGTAATTGCGGATAATCGGCTTTAAAAGAAGTAAAGGCTACTGCAATTTCCGGACGTTTCATCAACTCTCCAATGAAATTTTGAGAAATACCGCTAAACTTATCCAGTTTTCCTCCGGTTTTGTCCTGAAGTACTAAATCTAAAGCCTCAACGTTACTGAAACCGGGTACGGTTGGGAAACTAAAGACGAAGAAACTACCACCGGAGATCTCGCCTAATTTGCCACGAACCTGATTCATGATTTCGTCAATATTTTTTACCTCGCCACGTTCTTCATTTGGCTTAAGCAACACAAAAACAACGGCTGATGACGGACTTGTAGAATTCGTTAACAGGTTGAAACCTGAAATAGCTGTTACAAATCGTGATGCATCCAAAGCTTTCAAAGTGTTTTCCGCTTGTGTCATTACTTTCTGAGTTCCGTCAAGAGATGTCCCTGAAGGAGTATTAACTGCAATTGCGATAAACCCCTGATCTTCTGTCGGAATAAATCCTGCCGGAGTTGTTTTAACCATTACAACCGTAGCGAAAGTAATTAAAGCCAATCCGCCTAAACTAACCCATTTATTGCGGATTAAGAATTTCAATCCACCCACATAGCGGTTGGTTAACGATTCAAAACTATTATTGAATCCGGTAAAGAATTTTTCTTTAAATCCTTTTTTTACGTATGGACCATCCCCATGAGCTTCATGATTATCCTTTAAGAATAAAGCGGCAAGGGCAGGGCTTAGTGTTAAAGCGTTTACGGCCGAGATTACAATTGCAATTGCCATCGTAAAAGCAAACTGACGATAGAAAACTCCTGTTGAGCCTTCCATAAAACCAACCGGCAGGAATACAGCAGCCATTACCAGCGTAATCGAGATAATAGCACCCGTAATTTCGTGCATTGCTTCATGTGTTGCTATTTTTGGAGACAGATGTTTGTGCTCCATTTTCGCATGCACGGCTTCGACGACGACGATCGCATCATCCACCACAATACCAATCGCCAGAATTAAAGCGAAAAGCGTTAAAAGGTTAATCGAGAATCCGAATAACTGCATGAAGAAGAACGTTCCTAAAATTGCCACAGGTACAGCAATTGCCGGGATTAATGTCGATCTAAAATCCTGAAGGAAGATGAATACAACGATAAATACTAATATAAAAGCTTCTATTAAAGTATGCTCAACCTGAGCAATAGACTGATCCAGAGAAACTTTTGTACTATAGAAAATATTGTGTTTTATTCCGGCAGGGAAATCTTTTGATGCTTTAACCATCAATTTATTGATCGCAACCTGAATATCATTTGAGTTAGAACCTGCTAACTGAATAACCCCAATTACAATTCCTTTTTTACCATTCAAACGGGTTAAACTGTTGTAGGAGTAAGCCCCAAGTTCAACTCTGGCAACATCTCTCAAACGAAGAACTGAACCATCGGCATTAGAGCGAATGGCAATATTTTGATAATCTTCCGGTTTGGTTAGTTTTCCTTTGTATTTGATTACGTATTCAAAAACCTCTTTACTTCTTTCACCAAATTTACCTGGAGCAGCTTCCAAACTTTTGTCCTGAATAGCTGCCATAACTTCGTTTGGCGTAACATTGTAAGTTGACATTTGAGTCGGGTTTAACCAAACTCTCATCGAGTAATCTTTAACCCCGCCGAAAATACTGGCAGAACCTACACCCGGAATACGTTTAATCTCCGGAATAATATTAATCTGAGCATAATTGGCAACAAAAGTCTGGTCATATTTTGACTCATCATCAGTATACATACCGATTGCCATAATAAAACTGTTTTGTTGTTTTGCCGTGATTACACCTTGCTGAACAACCTCTGCAGGCAATTGACTTGTCGCCTGAGCAACTCTGTTTTGTACGTTAACTGCGGCCTGATCAGCATCTGTTCCTAATTTAAAGAAAACAGTAATCGCAAGAGTACCGTCATTACTGGCGGTAGAACTCATATAAGTCATATTCTCAACACCATTTATAGATTCTTCCAAAGATGGCGCAACAGAACGTAAAACCGTTTCTGCGTTCGCTCCCGGATATACTGCCGTTACCAAAACCGATGGGGGCGCAATATCAGGAAACTGTTGTAAAGGCAATTTTGTAAGACCGAGTATACCTAATATCACCAATAAAATGGAGATAACGGTTGCCAGTACAGGTCTTTGTATAAATATTTTGAACATTTTCGTAAAAATTATTTTTTGTTAATTATTTGAGCAACTTTAGCAGTTGATTTTTCAGGCTGAATTACCTGACCTTCCTGAAGCTTGTCGATACCGCTTAATACAATTTGGTCACCGGTTTTTACACCGTCCTTAATAAGGTAGTTGTTACCACTTTTACCGATAACTGTGATTGGCATTTTAGTAACCTTGTTTTCTTTGCCTACAGTAAAGACGAAAACTTTATCCTGCATTTCGATTGTAGCAGATTGAGGAACCAAAATAGCATCATCATGCTGCAGTCCTAAACGGATTCTTCCTGTATTTCCTGAACGCAAAGTTCCGTTTGAATTTGGAAAAGTGGCTCTTAAAGTAATGGCACCGGTGTTTTTATCGAATTGACCATCTACCATATCAATTTTTCCTGTTTGCGGATATGCGTTGTTATCAGCTAATATTAAAGAAACCGGAGGTAATTTTTTGATTTTGTCTCCAATACTGCTTCCTGCATATTGTGCTTTAAAATTGATGAAATCAGTTTCTCCCAAAGAGAAATAAGCATATACTTCATGAACATCTGAAAGTGTTGTCAAAGGTTCGATATCAGCTGCTGAAACTAAACTTCCTTGTTTTTTAGGTAATCTTCCAATATAACCGCTTACCGGAGCTGTAACATTTGTATATCCTAAATTGATTCTGGCAGATGCTACCATTGCTTTTGCCTGCTCGATATTGGCAGCAGCAATTTTTTGAGAAGCCTTAGCCGTTTTCAACTGATAATCCGAAACTACTTTGTTTTGTACCAAAGGAGTTAATTTATCTACCTCTAACTGAGCATTGATCAAAGCAGCTTCAGCAGCATGAAGACTCGCTAAGGCATTATTTAATTGCTCACGAAAAGGACGCTCGTTTATTTTGAATAAAGATTGCCCTTTAGAAACGTAAGCACCTTCATCTACCAAAACGCGATCCAGGTTTCCGCTTACCTGCGGACGGATTTCAACATCAACAGTTCCTTGTATAGAAGCAGGATATTCAGCATCAGTAGTAGTGTTTTCGCTTGTTATTGCCAAAACCGGCAAAAGCGGTGCAGGTGCAGCAGCAGGCGCCTGTGATTTATCTGCACAACTGCTAAGGACAAGTGCGAGGATAAAGCTGGTTATAATTACATTTTTCATTTTCATATTGGTTTTAATTTGTTGGACATTCCCGTTTTTAAATTTTTTATTTGAGGTATTCTTAATATTCATATTTAAGTATATTAAATTTTCTAACGCTGTTAAGTAAATCGATGCAAAATTCCAAATAATAATGCTTTGCAATTCTGTTTCATAAATCGGTATTAAATTATTTATCGGTGTTAAGTAAATGAGGCTGAAAGTCTGTTTTTATGTTAATTAAATTATTTATCGCTGTTAAGTAAAAGAATAAAAAAAAGGATTTGTTAAATTAACTATTAAATCATTTACCACTGTTAAGTTAAAATGAAATTTTTTTTATTGTATTGATTTTATGATTCCTCCAATAGCATCTTTCAGAATCTGATTGTTGATAGTTTCCATGACATCACTTTTGTTAATGATATTAATCGCAATCAAACCATGAATGACAGAAAAGAAGGTAAAATATTTTTGTTTAATAACTTCTTCGGTCGGGTTGCTGTTTTTCATGATTTCAGCTATAACATTTGTAAATAGCTTATAAGGTGTTTTTGCAGCATCACATTGTTCCGTACAGCAATTCATCTGAACGCCAAACATTACCTGGTACATCTCAGTATCCGTAAAGGCAAAATCCCAATAGGCCATCCACATGGCTTCTATTTGTTCTTCCGGTTTTTCAAATTTAGATTTAGCATTTTCCAGCTCCTTTCCCAATTTGATAAAACCTTTACCGGTTAATTCTCTTAAAATAGCATCTTTATTAGAAAAGTATTCATAAATAATAGGAGCAGTGTATTCGATTCTGTCGGCAATCTTTCGCATACTCAGACCTTGCCAGCCTTCATCTTTAACGATAGCATAAGCAGCCTCAAGAATGTTACTTCTTGTTTCTTCTTTTTGTCTTAAAATACGATCTTTACTTGCCATTTTGATTAGTATTAAATAATCTAACACTGTTAGGCAAATGTATGGCAGTTTTTTGAAATATGATATAATTAAATTATAATTTTTTCTTATCGTAGTATAGATTGATGCCAAAAAAACGCTAAAAGCCTTTGATAATAAGGAGTTGTTGAAATAATTATTTTTTTAAGAAGCAGCAAATTTTCGTATTTCAGGACCATTTGTCCCGCTGTTCATTCTATTTTTTATAATCTCGTTCCAAAAACGAGCCCATAAAAGGATGCCATTTCCATCGGGGCTAGGCGAGAACTGTGGCAATTTAATTCTACTAACTCTTTATTTTACAGGGTATTTGTCCGGATTTAGAGAAGTGTGAAAAACTGCATTTAGAAAAACCGTTTTTTGAAATTTCATCAACAATAAAAAAAGCGATATAAGGAAATTTTTTGAAAGGGATTTGGCTGTCTAATATTTCTTGTTGTTCAGAAGATAATTTGAAAGATTTAGTATTCGCAATTTCAAATTTTATTTTCAATGCTTTCATAATAGCTTTAACAGCCTCATTTGAGAAACATCTTCTGTATATGTTGTGATGTTAATTACTTGCATAATTTTAAAATTTATATCTCTGTACGTTAAAAATAAAGTTAAGACAAAAGTCTAATCTAATACTAATCAATAATAATTTATTTTAATCTTCGATTAAGTCAAAAGGCATTTTTTTGTATTATTACAAAAAAAGAAAATGAAACCAGTATCAGTTATCAAAATAGCGATTGTTGCCCTGATCACACAATCGATACAATCTCAGGAAGCAAAAAAAGAAACGAATCCGACAGATATAAAATATACAATCGAAAACTGTGTCAATCACTTTGAATTAGACAAAGCTACCAAAACCAAAGCAGGCTACCAATACTGGTTTGCTGATAAAAATTTCACTCAGGAAAACACACTCAAAATGAGTATCGTTGAACCGGGAAAATCAACCCATGCGCCACACCATCATATCGAAGAAGAATTTTTTTATATCCTTGAAGGCACTGCACAATTCTATCTGGATGGAAAAACTGTAACAGCAGGACCAAACACCAGTTTTTATTGTCCTTCGAATATGGAACATGGAATCAGTAATGTTGGTAAAACAGATTTGAAGTATTTGGTAATTAAGAAGGATTTGAAGTAATTGAAATTATATTTTATAGTCAGTATAAAAAAACCGCAAAAGTCAGAAGACTTCGCGGTGAGTGCAAAACTTAAAAAGTCTTGTATGTTTTAATAGTGAGCTATTTCACATAGTTTGGCGACACACATGCTTCCCAATAACTTACAATTGTTTTAATTATTTGTTTTATTTCGTTATAGTTTGAAGGTTTAACAAAAAAGCCCTGAATAGATTTGGAATAAGCATCTACAACATGTTGCTGTTCTGCGCTTGTAGAAAAAAACAAATACGGAATTGATTTAAGTCTTAAATCTTCGTTTTCATGAATTTTTTCACGAAGTTCCATACCACTTAACTTTGGCATGTTTATATCAGAGAAAATTATAAAAGGCTCAACTTCTGTTGATGTCAAATATTCTAATGCTTTTTCACCTTCAGAAAAAAAGATGATTTCATTTTTATAATCAAGCTCTTTGAAAATATCGGTTAAAATATCCTGATCATCTAAATCATCTTCAATTATAATAATTGGCCCGACCTTGTTCATTTTTGTTTTTGGCAAAGGTAGTTTATTTAATCCAGAGGACAATTTTTATAATTTTTGAGCGTATTCAATATTTCCCACTTTTTCTCCTGACTTTAAAATGACAACGATAAACAGAAGCAGTTTAAAAACAAGGTTCGAATAGCTTTCGGAAAGTGGGTGATAAGAAATTCTTATATCAAATTTTCTAAACCAAATGATGCCAGTGTATCAGCAATTGGCAACGTCTTTAATCCAAGCTCTGTTAAGCTGTATTCTACTCTGGGCGGAATTTCCGGATATGCTTTTTTTGATACTAATTTGTTTTCAACCAAAAAATTTAATTCCTGAATTAACATTTTTTCGCTAATACCCGGAATGGCCCTTTTTAATTCTCCATATCGGATTACTCTTTCGTTTATTTGAAACAAAATCAATAATGTCCATTTGCCGCTAAGTAACCCTAAAGATTTCCTAACGGGGCAATTCTCGTCTGAAGTAAAAATTTTTTTTATATTTTTTTCCATTGATAATCAATTATTCTAACTAATAAGTAAGTACCATACTTATTTGTAGGTACTTGTACAAAAGTAAGAAACATCATTACTTTGTACAACAAATAATCAAATAAGTTAGAATACTATGGAGCAAGAAGAAAAAAACAGGCAAATAGCAATCACAGCTTACCAAAGAATTTTTGGCGACCTAGATATTACTGCAATAGATGATTATGTCAGTAAGGATTTCGTACAACACAACCCAACAATAGCTGGGGAGTAAAAGCACTTATAAAAATGCTTGTCTCACAAGGAGTGCAGAAGCAAAAAATTGAATTTAAGCATATTATTGCAGAAGATGATACTGTTATCCTTCATTCCCGTTATGAAATGGCAGGAAAGGAATGGAGATTTATAGATATTTATCGTCTCAAGAATAACAAGTTTGTAGAACACTGGGATGCAATGATGCAAATGGTGGAGGAACGTGCAAATAATAATTTGATGTTCTAAATTAGATTTGAAGGTTAAAATTAATATTGTAAGTGGGTATAATCCACAAAAAAATGGTTTTTAATAAATAAACAATAATAAAATGACAGCAAAAGAAGTAGTAGAGGCTTATTCAAGAGCACTTGGAAAAGGAGATATTCCAACAGCATTTTCGTATTTCAGTCCAGACGCAAAATGGCATCAGCCGGGAAAAAACAAGTTTTCAGGAACACAAAATGGTCTTGAAGCTATTGGCAAGTTGCTGTCTGATATGATGGGTACAGCACAAGGTTCATTGGTTATTAAGCCAACAGCTCCGTTAATGGTCAATGGAAGCTTTGTCTCTAGTCCTGTACAATTTAGTGCAAAAAGTGGTAATAAAACTATAGAAATGAATGGCAATGATTTGTTCGAAGTGACAGATGGTAAAATTGTTCAGGTTTGGTTATTTTCAGAAGATCAGGATGTTGAAGACGAGTTCTGGGGAAAATAATTTATCATAAAGTATTTATTAGTTTCGTCTTAAAATTTGAAAGAGTGTTCTTAAGGGACACTCTTTTGTTTTCTATTCTTTATCAGATTATTTCATTCTGTGCCTCAAACCCGTGTTGTATTGCCGCTTTAAGTATTTCAATGTTTATATCTTTCAGTGTTTTGAACTTAATACAATATCCGGTCACGTCTGCCTTGCCTATTTTATTTCCATACGTTTTGGCTAAGTATTGCTTATCATTAATACCAAGGATATAAACAGAGATTCCGGTTTTGTTTGCGCTCATACCAATTTGATAAAACTCTCTGGTTTTTCCATCAGCATATTTTATGGTGTGAAGCCCATATCCTATATTAGGATTAGAAACAGTTTTATTTTCACTGTTTTTACCATCCAGGAACCATAATTTACATGCCGGCATTACTTCCAGAATGATGCGGTGTAATTCTTGCATGTCGCTGCGTTTTAGTTCAGGTTGACCAGTAATATACTCTTTGATTTGTTCTTTTATGTCCATATAAAATTATAGATTGCTTTGTTAGCTATTTGTCATGAATGATCTGATAAGATTTTTTCGAATTTGCCAAATCATCCCAAATACAAAACCATCTTTCTATTAAGCCAATTGCCCAAAGCCGTTGTAGCTGTTATAAGCAGTATTTTCTATTTAGTTGGTCTAATTCTTTTTTACTATTGTCAACAGCAATCCAAGTTGATATATTTTCATTGTCATTCTTTTCAGTTTTCTTTCGTGTTGCTATTAAGAAATGTAAATACAAATTTTCATTAATTTCTAAATTTGGTATTATACTTTTTATAACGTTCTCGCGCTACAAGCAGTTTGGGATTAAATTAAGCCGATTATTCGGATTTGCTAAATCTCCCAAATACAAACCAATTTTTCCATTAAGCCTAATACCCAAATTGCTTGTAGCGTGTGTTGGCAACTGTTTTTTTTATTCAATTATATCTTCAGAATAATCATTTTTCTTTAGTAAAGATTTAATTTCTTGAATTTGTTCTTCTGTGCAATTTTCTCCTATTTTAATTTTATTAATTTTAAAGTTTGCATATTTACTGTTAAATGGTAAAAGAATAGATTCAACATTATCGGAAAATTCAAACGTGTAATCGTCAGTATGCTTTTTGATTGCAAATCTAACCTCATTTTCAATTTTATAAGAACCTGGTAAATAGAACATGCCTATTTTGGAAACTCCACGAATAAATAAATGTCTATTAAATCTATTTTCAATGTTTATATTTAACTTTTTTATTAAAAGATTTTCTACTTTGAAATTTCTGTCTTTGTAATATATTTTTCTAAAATCTGAATGGTTTGTTTCAACTTCAAATTCTATTCTAACACCACTTTTATTATCTCCAAAGGAATTCCATAAACTATTTTCATTTTCAACATTTAGATTGTCTTTTGAAGCCATACAAAAAGTATATATTTCTTTCATTAGTACATCTTTCATATTGTTTCCATCTTCATCAATATTTTCAAAATAACCTAATATATTGTGGTCAGTGTAGAAAGTTTGAAATTCTTCATAATTGTCATTTCTTATTAATGAGTTTAGTTTGAGATTTCCTTTTAAAATATTACTTAATGCTGATATTTTTGTATAATGATAAAATAACTTTTCCGTTGGTTTTGGATAATAGATATCAAATAATATGTTAGATAATTTTGAAGTTTGAAAAAAATCTAAATTTATTTGAGTTATATTTTTTCCATCAGCATTTACAGTTTCTATAACGCTTCTATTTGGAATAGATTTATCTTTAAAAAAATTATCTGTAAACTCAACATCATCAATAGTTATGGTTGAGGCATTATTATATTCTTTTTGGGTAATAATTGAGTTTACTAAATCTACTGCATCAGAAAGAGAATCTCTATTTAGATTTTCCGTTTCTCTATTTAATCGAATTGATTCTTTAATTTTCTGAATGTCTTTTGGTGTCATATTTTGGTGTAAAATAGTTGCCAACTTGTATATATGCGAAACAAACCTTCGCCAATCTACCTAAATTTAGGTGCATATACGAAAGATTGTTTCGTATTATTCTTTTTCAAATATATTTATTATTTCTTACAAACTACTAAGAGAATTTTTTATTAATGGAGATTTGTAATAATTCATATTTATAAGTTTCATTTAAACAAAAAAAAACTTCAAAAACAATGTTTTCAAAAGTTTCAAATTTAAGTAATCAATCACTTCAATATTAGCACTTCCTCAGGAATCCTAAACAGCAAAACACATCCGTTTTAGAAAACACAGAATGAGTGCTTCCGGGTGGCATATACAAATAATCTCCTTTTTTAATTCGTTTTTTCCGGAGAGGAAATGGTGACTGTGATTTGGATAGCCTCCTGCTTTAGGAGGTTAATAATTTAGAAAAGAAAATCGGCTTTAGCCTAAAAATGCGTATTTGGCTAAAGCCTCTATCAGGAAATCTTTAAAACCCTCCAGCTAAAGCAGAAGGCAATTCATTGTTTTAAACTTTTAAATTGAGACTATCAAAAGTAAGAACGTTTTTTTGTTTCCGGTTTCAAATGAGAATAGTTTTTTTATAGCTTATCGTAACAAATAACCCTGAGCTAATTTTTGAAAAGTGATTACTTGTTCTTTCTGCCATTCGATATCTTTTCCTAATAAGGATGCTATAATTTCGGCAACAACTGCTGCAGTTTCTATTGCTGCTCCTGCATCAAGAAAAAGCAGCCTGATTCTTCTTGCCAAAACATCTTCAATGGTTAGAGCCATTTCGTTTTTTACGGCCCAGACTACTTCCGCTTTTGTATAAGGATACGAAGGATGGATTTTTTCAGATAAAGAAATATCTGCAGTAATCATTTGTTGAATCAAATTTGCATCAGAACCATAAACGGCCAAATGCGAATTGATTTTGGCATTTGTAAAACCATGAATTTTCAAACGCCTCGTTTTGCAGCGAACATATTTCAAATCCGAAACCTGTATTGCCTTATTGACGGTTTGTTCGGCCATATTTCTGTAAGTAGTCCATTTGCCTCCTGCTACGTGAATCAAACCGGAGGGAAGTACTTTAATAATATGTTCCCTGGATAACAAAGCGGTCTTTTTCCCAGAACCGGCTTTAACCAACGGACGCAAACCCACGTAAACACTATTAACATCAGCATAATCAATTTTATGCTTTGTATATTTATTAAAGTGGTTAATAATAAAATGTATTTCTTCTTCCAAGGGTTTTGGCTCTAAGGCTATCTCTTTAACGGGGGTATCAGTAGTACCCAACACTACTTTATCATGCCAGGGAATCACAAATAAAACCCTGCCATCAGAAGTTTTTGGAATCAGCATAGCTGATAAACCTTCAAAATAGGACTTATTGAGTACAAGATGAATCCCTTGCGAAGGTGCGATTGTTATTTCTTCATGTTCTTCTGCCTTTTGTAATAACGCATCTGCAAAAACACCGGTAGCATTAACTATAGTTTTCGAATTAATAACATATTCCTGATTTGATAATTCGTCTTTTGCTCTTAAACCAATTATCTGATCATCCTTTTTTATAAAATCAACAACACCACAATAATTTAATACCAAAGCTCCATGCTGCATTGCTGTTTGAGCCAGATTGATTGCCAGTCGGCTGTCATCAAACTGTCCGTCAAAATAGAGGACACCTCCTTTTAAATGGGTCGAATCCAGGTCAGGCAAATGCTTTAAAGTCTCTTCTTTAGAAAGTGTTTTTGTTTTGCCCAAACTGAATTTAGCCGATAAAAACTCGTAAATCCATAAACCAAAACCATAATACCATTTGTCCCACCATTTATATACCGGTACCACAAAACCTAATTTATGACAAATATGGGGTGCATTCCGTAACATTCGGCCACGTTCAAGCAAAGCTTCACGAACCAAATGAATATTGCCCTGCGCCAAATATCTTACTCCGCCATGAACTAATTTGGTGGATCTGCTTGAAGTTCCTTTAGCAAAATCGTACTTCTCCAAAAGCAGGGTTTTATATCCACGGCTGGCAGCATCAACTGCACAACCGAGTCCGGTAGCTCCTCCGCCAATTATCACAATATCAAATTCGGTATTCTCACGAAGCTGATTGATTTTTTCTTCTCTATTCATTAAAAAAATAAGTTTAAAGGTGGGGTGTTAGCTGTTCGTGCTTCTTTATTCACCTTTAAAGACCTTTCATGTAAAAAACATTAAATTTATGACCGTCAGGATCTGCAAAAACAAACCCGTAATATTCTTTTCCAAATTCTTCGGGTTCGGAAAAAATTTTCCCGCCTGCGTTCTCAACTTCTTTCGCCCAATTGTCCACTTGGTTTCTGCTTTCAGCGGAAAGAGTGAATATAACTTCGTTTGCTGTATGTGAGTCGGTTATTTCGCCTTTTATACTTGTTTTGAGTAAATCTTTTAAAAAGAAGTGCATCACAAAATCATTTTTACCAATAAGAAAACTTGTCAATTCATTAGACTTACCGTTGGGCTTAAACCCTAATTCAGTATAAAATTTAGTTGTTCGGTCTAAATCGCTTACGGCCAAATTTGACCATATCATTTTCGGATTCATAATTTTATTTTTTGATTAGTAATGTAAAATTATTTCGTTTATTTTTATTTTTCTTGCAATGTTAAGTATAACCATTGTCTGCTGTAACTCCCAAAGTTTATGATACACTTCTGCTAAAATAATTCTTTTTTATTATGAATCACAAATGACTTCATTTCTTAATTATTTAGCAATCTTGCATTTTTTTTCTTTAAATATAGAAATTAGCTGCTTTCTTTTTATCTGTTCAATATCTTTTGTTAATGTTGCAAGTTGAATAGCTTAATACACAAAGGTATAAGTCCTAATGATATTGCAATGAAAATCGCAACTCTAATGTAATTGAGTGTCTGCCAAAGTGAAGTTCGGTTTATCAGATCTTTTGCAAGAGATGGCATTTCGGCTATTTTTTGAAAATCAATAATGTTAGGTGCAAAATAGGAAAGTGTCCAAACCCTGACAGCAAAATGAATAGCAAATAAAATCAGGAGCCAATTTCTAACCGGGTCAATTTTCCAACAGAAGATGATTGCAAGTATAAAAGTAATCTCGTGCAGTGAATGAAAAACTATCCAAAATATTTTCAGGCTTACCCCACGTCCGTCTAATAAGAGGCTGAAGTTGTTTGGCGGGGAGGCTGCCCACTTGGGAACAAGAATAAGGGTTTCAAAAATCTGTGCACCATTCATTAAAAAGTAAATTAGCGTTGTGATACAAAGCCATATTTCGGCTCTTGTCAGATAGCTTGTTGTTATATTTTCCATTTTAGTCATTTTGTTTGATGTTGATATTATTGGTTATTTCTTTCATTATAGTAGTTGCTTCAACAAAATAACGTTCTATAGCTTGTATTTCTGTTATAGAAAAAGAAGCAATAAGGTCTGCCGTTCTTTGTTGCAGTTCACTAAAAAGCGGTTGTAATAGCTGCATACTATTTTCCACATTTGGCACAATAATTACTTTTCGCCTGTCATCTTTGGTGAATTGTCTTTTTAAAAGCTTTTTTTTCTCCAAACGATCAATTAGACCGGTTACTGCACCGGTTGTTAAACCTGTCAGTTTTGAGAGATCACCTGCCGTCAATTCTTTGTGTTGAAGTATAAGTCCCAGATACTTGTGGTCGGAACCAGTTAGTTTTGCTTTTCGTGCGATTGCTTCGTGCATAAAAATTGAAGCATCAGAATATTGTCGGCTTGCCATTCTAAACTGTTGGATGATAGTGTCGGCTGATTTTTTGCTCATTGTCTAAATATCTTAGTGACAAAGATAAATATTTTACCTGCACAAATCCAAATACTGTAACAATTTATATTTGAAACAAAATGGTTATAAGCATTAAAGGGGGCTTTATGCGATAAATTTTTTTATCTCGAAAGGCCAAATGTAGAAAGGGTAGGAGGTCTTCTGACTTCGTACAGGAATACTAACAATTTATCCTGATTTTTAAGTTTTGTTATTTCAGGAAGGTTTTGGGGAACGGATGAATATACTGGTATGTTGCTATTATTTTTTTTCGGCTTCTTTCAGGAAGAAATCAGTCATTTTTTTAAAAGTACTTTCATTGAATGTAACGGGTCCATGCTGGCCTTCGGGTATAGAAATAAACTCGGTTAATAAACCTTTTTCTTTTAATGCTTTGGCAAAAAGTTTGCTTTGACAATAGGGTACAACGTTATCGGCCTCGCCATGAATTACTATAAATTGAGGATCTGTTTTGTCAATGAAAGTGACAGGATTAAGAAGCGCTATCATATCAGGGTTATCTGCCGGATTGCCTTTGATAAGAGCAGCTTCGGGAGAATTTTTGTCTTTGGGGCTTTTGCATTCATTCATGAGAGCCATATCAATAGGGCCAAACCAGTCGACTACGGCATTTACAGAACTGCTAACAGAGGTATGGTTTCCTATATTACCTTCAATATCAACTGTTTTTTTGCCTACTGTAAATTTTTTAACAGCATTTGATGTCCCTGCCAATGAGGCAAGATGCCCGCCTGAAGAATAACCTGTAATACCAATGAATGAAGCATCAATTTTGTATTTAACGGCATTTGCCCTTACAAACCGAACAGCAGCTTTAACATCATTGATTTGAGCCGGATAAGCAGCATCTGAACTTGCCCTGTGGTTGATAGTTATAACCGCAAAACCACTTTCGAGAAGCTGTTTCCCCATAGTTTCGAAAGCTGTTTGTTTCAGGTTATTACCAAACCATGCGCTGCCGTATATTACAATTATTGCTTTATAAGCAGGTTTCTCTGCATCGGGTAAGCGGATGTCAAGATTGTGATACTCTTTTTCATCATTAGCATAATTTTGATTGAACCATTGCCTGTCAGCATTTTGTCCAAAAGAAGTAGCAAAGCTAAAAACAGCAAGTATTGTCGCTAAAAAGGTTCTTTTCATACTTTTATAATTTAGTCACGTTTTATGTGAATTAGCCAAATATACTTTAATCGTCTAATTATTTCGTTGTTATACTTCCCATTTTCTTCCCTAATTTTTCATATTCCACGTCATTTGGTTCCCACAATTCAATTTTATTTCCTTCTAAATCTAATATGTGAACAAATTTGCCATACTCAGCGGTTTCAATTTCGTCTGTGATCGTTACCCCGTCTTTCTTTAATTGTTCTACTAAGGCCGATAAATTTTCGACCCTGTAATTAATCATAAAATCTTTGGCTGAAGGTTCAAAATACTTAGTCTTTTCTGAGAACGGGCTCCATTGGGTATATCCTTTTTTTGTAGAATCAATAGCTTGCCGCCATTCGAAAACAGTTCCATATTGGTTAGTGTTCAATCCAAGATTAGTTTTATACCATTCTCTCAGTTTTTTTGGATCTTTGCACTTAAAAAAAATTCCGCCTATTCCGGTTACTTTTCGAATTGGGTTTTGATTTTGTGAAGTGTATGTTTTGAATGAATATCCAAGTGAAAAAGCTAGAATAATCATCAACGCGAGGCTAAATTTTCTAATTGTCATATCGTAGAGTTTTTAAGTTATCTTATCAAAGTTGATTAAGTGCTTCCTATTGCAATCAAGTATGGGTTCGATTTCCAAAGTTTTAATAGAATAAATACTGTTAGATTGATGCTTTGTCCCCTTCTATTTTCCCCAAAAGCCACCTTAACGAAGCAAGATGTTCAAAGTCATGGCTGCAAAGAAAATGAATTAATGCTTTCAGTGTTATGTTGCCATAGCCTTGAAAAAAGCCAATTCTATCCCAATGACTACTTTCGATATTGCTAATCATTATTATTGTCTTTTCTCTGGCAAGACAAAACTCAGAAATAACTTCCGTCAGGCTGCTGTTTTTATAATCTCGTTGTATTGCTAATTCGTATCCGTCTATTGAAGATAAGTCAGGAGCATTTTCTCTGAGCATAGACTGAATTCTATGATGGTATCCATCCGTTTCAATATCTCTTAAATGACAAATCTGTTCTATTGCAGAAAAATTCTCGCCGGGATTGCCTTCCCAGGAATTAGGTTTCCAGTTTAGTTTGTCAACAGGAAAAAGTTCCAACACTTTCTTTACGTCATTTGCCATAGTTGAAAGAGAAAAAAAAGGGTCTGTGTTATTACTTTCTGTCATCATATTTTCTTATTTTTTTATAGCAGGTCAGGAGTAATAAATGTAGTTATGCGGCTATTACAATGTAATACAGTGTTATCGCCAAATACAAACCATTTTTCCTAAGCCTGTTACCTTTATTGTTTTCTTTAATCAATACCAAAGATGGTTTTGTTGTAACTGAATTATTGATATTTAGTTTCCTTTCAATAAATTGATACTTACCGTGGCTATATCAGCTTCCGGAAATCGTTTAAAAACTGATTTATCCGGGAATAATCCGGCTTCGGCAGCAATATTATTAAAGACCTCTATTTCAATGATATATTGGTCGGAAAAACCATGTGTGGCATCATAGGCTGTTGCAGGCGTTTTTCCTAAATTACTGGCTGCCAGTTTTGGATTTATGGTATGTAATTCAATTAAAAGCAAACCAAATTTACTGACATAGGGAGACCATTTTTTTAAATGTTCCAGGAGATTATCTTCTACAAGGTTGTTACTGATTCTTTTTCCTCTATAGACAAATGAACCGGTAGATTTACTGATCCTGTCTTTGTCAATGTTTTTCGGATCTTTCCAGATTCGATTGTGATCTAAAAAAGTTCTGACGTTAAGCAAATCTTTCAGGTCAATATTATAATTTTCTTTCAAGTCATCCGAAAGCACATCCGGGCGTCCAATATCTCCCCAAATTACTTTTGCCCAAATATCTGCTTTTATAAGATTGGCTCTGGTTACTTTCAGGGCAGCCTGATTATAATCGGCTCCCACCAAAAACAATGGATATTCATCGAGCATTTTGCCTCTTAGGGTCTGCCTGTCGATTACTTCAAAAATGTGTTGGAGGAAAGCACCATTACCACAACCCATATCCAGGATTCCTTTTGGCTGCTCTTCAATTGGTAAATTAAAAAGCCTAATGATAATTTCATCTACAACTTTAAAATAAGTGTCATGGGCACCGCCGCTTCCCCATACATTCATTTCGCGATCAACATGAATTTCATTCTCGCCATCGGCTATCATTCTTAAGATTGCCGGATCACCAAAAATCAGTTCTTCAATTTTGGCAAATGTTGGTAAATAAGAAACTGTAACACCATAGGCACTGGCTCTTTTTGCAAAAAACAAACCTACTTCTGTAAATTGATAGTTGCCATTTTTTTCCAAAAACCATCCAAGATGTACAAAAAAGTCCAATATTTTTTTAAAATTTTCAGGAGATTTATGAAATTCTTCCGGCCTGAAAGAAGTCTCCATAAAATATTTGTGGAACATGCCGTTCATTGCCAAACGCACTATTGTTGGCCCGATCAAATAACCTTCTATATGTTTTAAAATCTGATCCTGAATTGTGTTTGTAAGTACATCATTAGAGTGTTCAATTCCGTATCTTTTTTTATATTTTTCAAAAATGATATTGAGTTTTTCAAAAGGGACATCGTCAAAAATACGTGTATGAAACTGGATAGAGAATTGAAGTAAATTAACAACATCTTCATAGAGATGAAACATTGAAAAAGCTATTTCTGTCTTTTCATTTACTGAGATCTTAATTTCTTGTGTTTTGTTATCGACTTCGTAATCTAAAAAGCCCTGAGAAGCTAAAATCCTCAAACCAACATTGAGATAGCCTTCATTTGCTTTGAAAACAGTTACAAGCTGTGTTAATTGTATTTGCTTTTTGTCCAGGATAAATTCTAAAACTGCATTTTTTTTCAGTGCTATTGCTACAGGAGCAACAGCTAAGCCATCAAGGTGTCTGAAAATTGAACTACGGAGCTGTGATTTATCGGTCATATTAAAAAAAAATGAAGGTTTGTTAAAAATAGTATTTTTTTTTAATAAAGAAAGTATCAGTTTTGAGCCATTTAAATACTTGGGATTATCGTTTCGTCAGCAAGGCGTTACATGAAGTTTAGCCGGTTACCGGCGGGTGTTTTTTCTTTTACCGGACTTAGCTTTAGGATTATAATTCAAACACAATTGGAGCCAATTGTCCAGGTCTTTGGTGCTTTTGAAACCTTCCTCTAAAACATAAATGTAATTTTTCATTACTCTTTCGCCCATTTTCATTGGTAAAACATCATCACGTTTTACAGCTTCCAAATAATCTTCATCGCTTATTCGGCAAAACAGAAGATCTTCTTTCGTTTCTTTTGAAATATGGGTTCCGCAACACATTTTATCCTCTACCATTATGCAAACACCCATGAACATTTTCTTCTCATGGAAATCCACATCTTTTGATAGTAGTACTTTTCGAATTCGATCTAATGTTTCCTCGCTAAATGCCATATTAACATTTTAAATTTTCAGTTGGGTTTTTGCGAAATTAGGCACAATTATCTATAACTTATTCAATATTCATTACTTTGTGTAGATGATCTGCCAGGACTTGAACGTATACAGGAAAGTTTGTTTCGTTTTATATATTTTCAAAAATAACCAAAAAAGATTAAAAATTATCAAAGAATATTTATCTGCTACTCTAATAGTAATAAGATAATAGTATAAATATTTTAGAATGGTATCCTAAAAAAGAACTTCTCTTATAACTGTCGTTTAAAACCAGGAGACTTTTATAATATTTTATCAGATTAGAATTTATGAGAATATAAAATGCGCGAAGTCAGAAGAAGACGTTCGCGCATTATGGGCGTTGCTATAAAATGTTTTTGCAATCTATTGCTTGGATAACTCAGCTTCGGTATGAAGTACACAAACCCAATTATTGTTTTCTTTAGTCCAGGTAGAAGTGCAGGCACATTTCATAGGTGCTTTTTGTTTATCGTCTGCTATTCCTAATTCTATCTGGTATGCTATTACAGCACCATCCTGGCCAATTAATTGTGTTTCAGTATCGGAAAAATTCAGCACTTTTATTTTATTGCCGTCACCTGACTCAAACATTTTTTTAAAATTGGCTTCATCTACACTTTGTACACCATTTTTACCAGCGATTATACAAGGAAAACGAGTAAGATTTTTTACCGTTTCATAATCATGATTTTCCATTCCCTGCCAATATTTTTTTTCCAGTTCAATAATTTGCGTTTCCATAGTCATCTTTTATTAGTTAAACAGTTATACAAATTTCAAACTAATATTAAAACGTATAAACACTTTTAACATAGATTTAATTGACGATGGCTATAACGTGTTTCCGTATTTTGCCAAAATATTAAGAATGCTTATTTTTTTGCCTTGCCTATTTGCGATAAATAAATTCAACGCTATTAAGTTTTGTGAGAATTTGTAAAAGATTAATAAAAGCACAGGGATATTTTTTTTGTCTGTAAAAGGCCAACTGCGCTTAATTATGTAAGCAGTTATTCCAATTATATAAAATAAAATAGCTATAACTCTGTAATTTTAAATTATTAAAGTACTAAGATCACTTAATAAATAAAATTATGGAAAACTTAATTAATCAGGAAAATCTTGAGGACATCAGAGAACTTATTGAAAGTAAAATTGCAAATGTGCCGGGCAGTTATATACTCATTGGAGCAATTGGTTCCCTGCTTTTATCAGCATACCTTGCTAAAACAGGTAAAAAACAGGCTGCTTCAGTTATTGGAAAATTAGCTATTCCTATAATAGGAATCGGGATTGCCAAATATAAGGACGTGTTACAGTCAGAGTTAGAAAATCAGTTGGAAAATGTTAATATGTCTTAAAAAATTCAGACTTTCAGTTTGTCCATCGTGATTGAATAAAAGTTATAAAAGAGCTTTATTGGTGTGTACCTGTTTCAGCCAATAGAAAAAAAAGTCAGAAGCCTGAGAACGCAACTCTCAGGCTTTTCTATTTTATTTCAGGAAGACTTTCGCTAGAGGGGTTAAAGTCTTTTATGGATTCAGGTGTTTGTTTTTTGCTACGATCTTAATATGGAATTCAATGGAATCCGATATAGTCTGATCAGCTAAAACATCATAGAATTTTCCTGACATATAACGGATATCCCATTTTGTCCGATCAATGACCAACTTGCCATTCATTTTGACAATTCCGTCCTTAACTTCCATTTTCGCTGGAAAAGTAATTGGATGTGTGATACCTTTAATCGTTAGGTTTCCGGTAACTTTTTTATTCTCAACATTTAACATCAAAAAAATCAGGATCTTTTAAGTGCATAATAAGTCCACTGTTACTCCTATGGGTTTCATCTTCAATTGTATTCATGTCAATTTCAGCTGCACCACCCATAAGCTGACTGTTTTCAATCATCAATCCTCCTTTTGATATATGGACATATCCTGTATGATTGTTTGAACCAATTAGCATGGAACCTTTCCATGTTACAACACTTTCCTTCGTGTCTATTATAACATATTTTTCATTCCCTGCATATCCACGGGATATGGAGCTTGCCGATATATTATTTTTATTTTCCTCTTTTACAGGTCCACGGCAACACAAGAAGAAAGGAGCGATAATTAAAATTAAGTAAGTGATTGATAACTTGTTTTTCATACTATAGAAATTTATATTGATTAATAATAATTGACAGATTTTAAAATCAGCAACACACATTATTTCAGATCGACGCGCTTTTAAAGTCAGTAATGCAGGAAGTGTGAAAAACAAGCATCAACAACTAAGTGTATGTATTTCGTAATTTATTTACTCAACAGCCGCCTTTGCGGGGAACACGTTTAAAAATCACTTTATTATCTCGTTCTGCATAATCGCACGATACTATTGGATATGAATACTTGGGCGCGTGCGATACGTTATGGCTTTTTATAATTATTTTGTCGTTAACTTTCAGGCTATGCAATTGCTTAAGTTGAGACTTTTCCGGCTCAAATTTTACAATATAATCGTCATCATTAATCCTGGCCATCACTCCGAAACCTAATCTTGATCCCGGCGGAAGAGAAAGAGAGGTTACAACTCCCTCAATATTGGTAAAAGCACTTATCTGCTTTCTTATTTTAGCTTCAGCGGCATACACTTTTTTACCTCGGGGAGATGCTTCCCATTTTTTGAACCGTATACCATCAGCGGTAGCCTCCCATTTCTTCATTTCGGCTTTCCTTTCAGCAGCAGAAAGCGGCTTTGGGGACGACTTTTTAAAAGTTTCATTCTTGATTTCAC
Organism: Flavobacterium sp. Flavsp81; assembly: GCF_059491325.1. Lineage (NCBI taxonomy): Bacteria > Pseudomonadati > Bacteroidota > Flavobacteriia > Flavobacteriales > Flavobacteriaceae > Flavobacterium > Flavobacterium sp. Flavsp81. The sequence continues at coordinate 315,843 of NZ_CP168505.1, forward strand.
GATTAGCACCCGAGCCGTAGGCGAACGGAGCGAAGCTAAATACTAGTCCGCTCATCACAACCAGTGATAACATCAGCGCATAAATTACTTTTTTCATAGTTTTGTGGGTTTATTAAATTATATAGATTCTCTTGATAAGTCAGATCGGATAAGACATACTTTAATTTTTCATAGGCTATCAAAATCGATTCAGCAAAATTAATTTGATATTTTTCGGCTTTAGGGATTTGGATTGTAAATAAAAATGTAAACTTTGTAAATAAAAACTTGACACTATGCATCTTATTCGAAATCTGCTTTCAGGAAAACGAAAATACCTGCTAGGATTATTAGTACTCTCATTTATCTCTGTAATCTGTGTGGCTTTCATGGAGGATAGCGAGGATTTTAATATTTCAAGAAGGGAAGTTTTGCTGCGCAGAATTGGACATGAACTGCTTTTACAGTCGGGTGACAGTACATCGAGAGTACTTCCAGTAAAAAAGATCGCTGAAAATCAGTATCAGATCAGATTTGAGAATGATCTGACTTTTCAACCGGACTCGCTGGTGAATATTACCCGGCGTTTGTTGGCTAAAGACCCGCTCGCATGTGATTATGTTGTTAACGTCCTGAACTGTGGCAACTCCAGTGTTGCTTATGGATACGCTATATCCAAAAATAAAAAAGATGATATTGTAACTTGTATTGGAAGAAAGCAGCCCCCAGCATGTTATATGATTAACGTTAAATTCAAACCGACAGGCATAAATACAGCAAAGACCGGATATCTTCTGGGTGGCTTTTCATTTTTAGCATTTGTTGGATTTATTTTTTTGAGATCTGCTAAGCCACGAAAAACTTTACCTGACGATAAGGATACTCGTATGTTCACTTTGGGCTCGGTACTGTTCGATGCAAAGTATCGAAAACTCATCATAAATGAAAAGACAATAGATCTGACAGGAACGGAAACCCGTGTATTGCTCATTTTCGCATTATCTCCCAACGAGACCATAGAGAGAAGCCGACTGCAAAAAGAGATTTGGGAAGATGACGGTGTTATAGTAGGCCGCAGTCTCGATATGTTCATATCAAAACTTAGAAAAAAACTGGAACTTGATCCGAACATCAAAATTGTTGTGATACGCGGTAAAGGATATAAGCTTGAAATTAGCGCTTAAGAAAATTTTCGCAAATAACTAAATTTTTTCGTTGATAAGAATACTGCAGAGAGCTGAGTATGACAGCACATAACTTATAATGATATTTACGTTTTTGAGACTTCAAGGAACAGGCAGTCTGCAGGCTAATCTTTATTCAAACGTTATTATTGGTTCTAAATATTTATTCATTCTATTTATAAATTAAATGTTATTAGGTGTAATTTAACATGGTTTCAAGCTGATGCACAACGCTCCGGAACTACAGCGGTTGTGACTAAATTAAGCCAATTGTCCAATTTTTTTGCAACAAGTATTATGTGCAGCCTTAATTTTTAAAGTAAATTTCAGCAATTTTATCAATTAACTCTTCAGGTGAACAACCTGTCAAATTTGTCAATAAAATAATTGACAAATGATCCTCTGGATAGATAAAAAATGCCGCCCGTCCTCCTCCAATTGGAGCAACAGCAGGATGTTGTTTTCTTTCTACAACAGGCCATCCTAATGCATATCCGTTTAAAATACCGCCAAAACCCCCAAGCTGTCCATTATTTAGTTTAACCGGAGTCCACATAGTTTTTAAGCTATTCTCATCTTTAAGAAGGCGTTTAGATTTTAAGGCGATTATCCAGTGAGCCAGTTCTTCAGCTGTACTGAACATCCCTGCATCTGCCCTTAGTATTTTTGCAAACTTCTCATATGTCTGTACCAATTTATTACTCTTGACATATTCACCAGTGCTGTTGTCCAAGTAATAATACGAATAGGTAGGAGCCTTATTTTTCACTACATCATAAGAATTTCCATAAATAGTATGTTTCATTCCAACTATATCCAATTGATATTTTTGTATGAATTGCTCAAATGGAAGTTTACTATATTTATCTATTATCCTTCCTAATAAAAGGTAATTGGTTGCGTTATAGCTAAATTGTTCTCCTTTTGGAAATTGCAGGGGCATTGTTTGAACAATTTTCCAGGCTGTATCTTCTCCTTTGTTGCCCACAAGTCCGCCAGTGAGATTATCCTCTATATCCGGAAGTCCTGATGTATGGCTAAGTAACTGTTTAAGAGTAATAAACCTCCAATTAGCCGGTAAACTGTCAAGATAATCGGAAATGGGTTTATCAATATCTATTTTATTTTCTTCTGCCAATTGCATAATGGCAGTTCCTGTAAATACCTTCGCAATAGAATTTATTGAAAATATTGTGCTTTTAGTAACGGGTACTGAGAATTCTACATTAGCATTCCCAAGGGCCTCAGATAAAACAATTTTATCATTACTCATGACGACAATTTGAAGCCCCGGTATGTGCTGCTTTTCCATTTCTTCAAGCAGATATTTCTTTACTTTTTCAGTAGTAGTTTGTGCATGAGAAATCTTAGCATTAAACAATAAAATGCTAAATAGAACCAATGAGCAGTTTAATTTAATATATCTGGTTTGCCTAATTTTCATTTGTTGAGTTAAAATGATGAATTATTACCTTGTTGATAAAATTTATTGCTTCTTCGTTTGTCTTGCATAGTGGTCTGCCCAGGAATTTGTTAATTTTTGGGTCAGAACGCAAAGCAAAAATATCTTGCTGGTCGTCAATTGATAATTGTCTGAGAGTTAATCTTTACAGTTGTCAAAATTGGGAAAGTCGCTGAATTCATATCTGTCATTCATTTATATTGTCTGGTCTTGAGGTTGGTCATAGTCTGATCACTAACTTGTATATACCCGCTACAAAGTAGTGACAATCTATTTGTAGAGTAGGGAAACCCAAGCCATACAATTGTTTGCTGTTAGCAGCCATTTTTTATTTTAAATTCTTTGAGTCCAATAACATCTTTTCGGATTATTCTATTCAAATATATTTATTTTTTCTTATAAATTACTGGCAAAGGGCTTCAAATGTGAGCTTTAGTGTTTCTCTCTAAAGCTATTTATACGGAATTATAAAAAATCCCATTCTTCCTTTTTATAAAATAATAATTCTTTGGTAGGGTAGTTTATGTTAAGGCTGTTTTACTATTGAATCCTAAAAGAATAAAACATGACTTCCCTAAAAAAAAGTGATATCTGGCCATAAGGCCAATTTTTTTATAACAGTTCGTAAAAATAAAGATCTTATTATTGAAGAAAATGCTCATAAAAGCTAGCACAACTTCTCCCTTATACAATTATTATAATAAACGAATTTACCAAAACTGGTAATGTATATTTTTTCCCCTTTTAATACAAACTAAATTTAAAAAACATGAAATTAAAACAAATTAAAGTCGCTTTAAGTGTATTTGCAGTAACAACATTTTTCTTAAGCTGTAGTAATGACAATAATGAAACTCCAACTCCGGAAGTTAAAAAAGAGATTTCACTTTCTACAAGTACTACATTAGGTTCTTATCTCACAGATAAGGATGGAAGATCTTTATACTTTTTTTCAACAGATGCAAAAGACCAGGTAACCTGTACGGGAGGATGCGAACTGGTTTGGCCTCCATTTTATTTAGATAATCTAAGCGCTGATAAATTGGGTGCAGGATTAACATTCTCAGACTTTGCTACTATAACCACTACATCCGGCAAAAAACAAGTAACCTATAAGGGATGGCCATTGTACTATTATGCACCAAATGTTAACGGAACCAATACAGCAGAAGCTGCCGGTAAAACGACCGGAGACGGAGTTGGTGGTGTTTGGTTTATTGCAAAACCAGATTATTCCATTATGATTGTAAGAAGCCAGCTTGTAGGCCATGATGGCAAAAATTACAAATCAGATTACACGGTTGGTGATGGTTTAACCACCTACTTTACAGATGCAAAAGGATTAACATTGTATGCTTTTAAGTTTGATAATTTCAACAAAAACAATTACACAAAAGCCGATTTTTCAAACAATGCTGTTTGGCCAATATATGAAACAGATAAAATTGTCGTTCCTTCTGTTCTTGACAAATCTAAATTTAGTGTTATTACTGTATTTGGTAAATCTCAATTGACTTACAACGGATGGCCTTTGTATTATTTTGGACAAGATGCCAGTGTAAGAGGTTCAAATAAAGGAATTAGTTTTCCTAGTCCCGGAGTTTGGCCGGTACTGACAAAAGACTCTCCACTTGCGATATAAAATTCAAAACATTCCAGAGAATTGATGCAATGAGTTGATATAATATTTAAAATTAGTCCGATATCTGTCGGACTAATTTTGTTTTTAATTGGATCGAAGAATAATAAAAAGTATTACAGCTATGACTGTTGCGGAAGCTCCTTACTTTGTACCCGTTCCAAATAAGTATAAGGTAAACATGAAAAAAAACTTGGATAAATAGGGATGGATTATAGCAATGTGCTGCGAAGTCTCCTGACTTCGCAGCACATAACTTTTATAATATTTTTTGTTGACGAGAAGACTTCGGAAAGCGGACACAGAATGCAATTCTGCACTATCGTTGTGCAAATCTGCGCGGTCGGGATTTTCGTTTGATTTTGAATAATGTATTACTTCCTGCAGCGATAAAAAAAAACTGAAAACCTAATGATATATTCAGATCTTGCATCAGATACTGTCTTTATTTAATTATATTAATTAGAAAGATATTTATGCGTAAAACTTTTTCTTTTAGGTTACTTTTACAGCTTAATTTAAAATTAGCTTATGTCTAAAAATTACACTTTTTTTATTGTATTATTTACTTTATTTTTCAGCTTAGAAAATATTCAGGCACAAAATTCAACTCATTTAAATTTTGATGGGGCAAATGACAGAGTATCTCTTCCTACCCATGTCTCTAATTCTAACAATTTTACGGTAGAAGCATGGATATACACCGAAGCAAGCACCTATCAAACGATTTATGCCGAAGGGAATACGGGAAACTATAATCCTATGTTTTCTTTAACCAAAATGCCTGATACATCAGGTTTTGAAATCGTTTTACGTAACGCAGCAACCACTGGACTTGTGGTATCAAGCACTACTGGATATGTGCCGTTAAACACTTGGACTCATGTTGCATTTGTGAGAACTTCAGCAACAACAGCAAGTTTATACATTAATGGAGCAAATACTGATAATTTTACGTTTGCAGACCCGGGAAATATTGTCGTAAATGTCTCTAACATAGGTGTGCGTCAGCGTCCCGCTTTCGATGGTTGGTTAAATGGAAATCTCGACGAAATTCGTATTTGGAATCGTACTTTAACAATGACCGAAATACAAAATAATATGAATTGCGAACTGTCAACACCTGCTACTCAAACAGGTTTGGTGGGATATTATAAATTTAATCAGGGTGTCAATGGAGCGGATAATACCGCACTAACTTCACTAACAGATAGTAGTGTTACAGCCAGTAACGGAACATTACTTAATTTCGCATTAACAGGGGCAACTTCAAACTGGTTGTCAGGTTCTGTAATTGTAACCGGAAATACCTGTAGCCCATTTTTGAGCACTACGGATTTTGATATTAGTTCTAACATCAAAATTTATCCGAACCCTGCTACAACTACTGTAACTATCGATTTGTTATCCCTTGATCATTCAAATGTAGAGGTGTTTGATAGTAATGGCAGAAAAATACTTACACAGCAGCTAAACGATAACTCCAATAACATTAATATCGGAAATTTATCTTCGGGAATGTATCTGTTTAAAGTGAATTCCGATAAAGGAAGTGCTATAAGCAAAGTAGTTAAGCAATAAATAAAATTTATATTTAAAGAAAGGCTTCGGGAAATCGAAGCCTTTCTTTTTATCTTTTGTTTTCTAAGTTGAAAAAATGAATTACAAATATGACAAAGTAAAACATTGGTATTGAACAATTCATTTGCTTTACTCTGTGGGCACAGAATGCAATTCTGCCTATCGTTGTAAGTCTGCGTGGTCGGATATAACTAATGATAAATGTATATTGCTATTTTAAAATTTATAAACTCTTTCTATTTTGTTTTCTGCAATTTCAAACATGATTAATTGGTCAAGACCTTCTTTTTGACCATACCTACCATAAATGACTTCATGCAAAATTATTATATTGCCATAATTGACTCTATTGATAATTTCCGCCTTAAGGTTTGGTGAGTTGTCAAATAAGTCTTTATACATTTTTTCACATGCATCTTTCCCATCAACTAAAACAGATTTATCGTGAAATTGTATAATTTGAAAATTTTCACTAAAAAGTTCCATATTACCTTTTAAATCTCTCTTATTATAAGCCTCAATTTGTGTAGTTACAATTTCAGAAGGGGACATAGTGTTTAGTTTTAGTATTTGTTATTAAAATAATTTTTGGCTATGCAATGAAGCAATTAGATTATAAGTCATGAGCTTTGCGGAAATGTTAGTTCACCTCTGCTTTCCTTTGAATAAATTTAGTGTTTTTATCTAATGTAAAGTAAAGGCAGAATTGCATTCTCTGCCTGCAAAATAAGGAAAAATAATTGTCTTTTAATTTCTTCTTAAATCATTTTCTTTAATCCATTCACTGCAATTTTTTACTGAGAGGCTGGCATATTTCAGAAAGAAATCTTATCATAGAATTATATAGCATTTCGAAGATTAACAGTTCTAATTAATTATCATATTTCCTTTTAATAAATAATAAGGAAAAAAACTAAATTCATAAATCTTATATTTTTTTTACAAAATAAATAATTGATAAGCAGTTGTTTACTGTTTTGTTTGAAAATATTAACGTTTGTCAAAGCAACCTTATTTCTTATTCGCCCTCTTCATAGTATATAAACAATATAAATATTAATATGAAAAATTTTAGATTAAAATCTGTTTTAGTAGTTTTATTAGGGTTAATTACTCTTATTTCTTGTAATAACGATGATGATAAGTCACCAGTAACCACAAAAAATGCTTTCGTTACCGAAGTAAAAGGACCTGCAACCGGAAAAGTAAATGTAGAATTAAGTTATGATGTAACTTTTATGCCAGAAACTGCTTGTGGCGAATTTAATAAGTTTACAGAAGCAACTATTGGTTCAGTAAAAGGTTTACAGGTTGAGGTAAAATACCCATCAGAAGTTTGTACATTACAAGTTCCTGCTCCAAAAACTGTAGTTTACAAATTCAAATCGGCAACCAAAGGAACTTTTGAAATTAAATTCAAAAAATCAGCAACAGAATTCATAACACAAACAGTTGTTATCACAGAATAGTTTTTTACAAATGCCTTAAAAAGTATTTTATTTGTAATTTTATTCAATAAAACACCAGTCCAGGATTGGTGTTTTTTTAGAAATAGAAAATAGTAAAAGTATTTTCGTGATTTTTGAGAGTATACATCTATTTTCCCGGTGCTAGCGGAGCATCTCAATTGTACTAGATTGTGTGTTCATATTTGCATGCAGGAGCGGGATATTTGCACCAGCAAAGGATTTTTCATATCAGCCGCACTATTGCCAGCGGATGTTAGTAACTCGTTCTCTTTCAACGCTGTTTCTAACTTATTTGTCTGCCGAAATAGCATACTCTAATGCTGCATTTGAATGTAAAATAGCTGTGTCAAAAGTTGGGATAAAACAATCATTTTGTGAAATTAATAATGGAATCTCTGTACAACCCAAAATAATTCCTTCTGCTCCTAATTCTTTTAAATTAGCAATAATGTCAAGATATATTTGTTTTGAATCATTTTTAATTTGTCCACGAACCAGTTCTTCTACAATTATTTTATGTATTATTTCTTGTTGATTTTCTGAAGGAACTATCGTAGTAATTCCATTATATGAAAGTTCATCTTTATAAAAATTTTCAGTCATTGTAAATTTGGTACCTAATAGTCCTATTTTTTTTAATCCTGCTTTTTTTATTTCTTTAATTGTCGGATTTAGGATGTGAATAAAAGGTATGTCAACTTTTTCTGTTACTTCATTAAATACTTTGTGCATGGTGTTTGTCGCAATAATACAGAAGTCGGCACCGGCATTTTTTAATTTTTCTGAAACCGAGATAATGTCGTCAGTAATTTTGTCCCATCGATTTTCAGCACGCCAAATATGATAGTTTTCCAGATTGACACTATAAATGATGATATCAGGATAACCATAATAGCCAAATTGTTCTACATATTTTCTCGTGATATTTAAGTAATATGAGACTGTCGATTCCGGGCTTAATCCTCCAATTATTCCAATCTTTTTATGCATATGTATTATTCAATTACTTAACATTTTTCGAATGGCCGCTAACTTGTATATATGCGAAACAATTTTCGCCAATCTACACAAATGGAAGGTAAATACGAAGGTTTGTGTTGTATTATTCTTTTTTCAAATGTATTTCTTTTTTCTAATAAATCAGCAGGAGAATTTTATTTTCGGGATATTTAAACTTAATATCTTTTTATAAAAATAGAAGATAAACAACACCTGAAAAAAAATGCCACAAAAAATGAACTGCCCCCAAAAAGTTAGACACTGTTTGGGGGCAGTTCAGAGACATTTGCAAAGCTTTTCAAGAGAACACTTCGTGGAGCAGGTTATTTGTAGGCTTTTATCTGATTTGGTTTTTAATACTTTGTTTCACATTTTCCCATTCACTATTCAAAATACTATAAAAAGCAGTATCTCTCGGGATTCCATTTGGTTCTATTTTATCCTTTCTTAAAACTCCTTCAAATATTCCGCCAATTTTTTGAATTGCTTTTCTTGAACGTACGTTGTTCTCTTTTGCTCTAAATTGAACTCTATTAGTTTTTAAATTTTCGAAACAATAATTGAGTAATAATAATTTACACTCCAGGTTTACATTTGTCCCCCAATATTCTTTCATAATCCAGGTAACACCTATTTCTATTTTTTTGTCATTAGGATATATTTCAAGAAATCTGGTAGTTCCAATAATTTTGTTTGAATCTTTGTGAATAATAATGAAAGGATACACTGTTCCTTTTTCTCTATCATTTATTGCGTTGTTGAAATTCGGATAAAATATTTCTTCAACTGAATAGTCTACAGATGTTAATTTCCATATTTCTTTATTAGATGCAGCAAGAAATAAATCTTCTAAATGTTCTTTTTCTAAAGGGAGCAGCTCTATTTCATTTCCTTTTAATACTATAGGATGATTAATCCAATTGTTCTTCATAACTCTATTTTTTTAAGCTTACGCTAACTTGTATATATATCCGATAGCGCAGAATTGTATTCTGTGCCCGCAAAGTAAAGAAAAATAATTGTCTTTTAATTTCTGAAAATATCAAAACAAATCTAGCAATATTCGATAGCGCAGCGTGCAATTCTGCGCTATCGTTGTGTAGATCTGCGCGGTCGGGTATTTCTCGTTTTCCTGGAATGTCTTTTTATTTTCGTACTCACTAATTTATACGATTATTTTCTTGGCTTTCATGCTATAAAATAGTAAACTAAATTGACATGAATCTTATATAATTTCAATTTAATTTTTAATAAAAACCTGTAAATCAATTAATTAACTTTTATTAAACAAAGGTTTAACATGGTGTGTTTTCGCTTGCTGTCTGAAATAACTAATTTTAGCTAAATCAAATTAATAACGTTTTAAATATTTAAAATTATGAAAAAGAATATAGCCATATTAGCCACACACGGTTTTGAAGAAACAGAATTATCATCGCCTAAAGCCTATCTGGAAGAGCAAGGCTGGAATGCAGATATCGTCAGTTTGAAATCAGGAACTATCAAAGCCTGGAAAGACGGTAATTGGAGCAAGGAATATAATGTTGATGTAGTATTAGATCAGGCAAATGAAGCAGATTACGATGCTTTGGTTCTTCCTGGAGGAGTTATAAATCCTGATTTATTGAGAAGAGAAGAGGCTGCAGTAAATTTTGTACGTGCCTTTTTTAATAGTAAAAAACCAGTAGCGGCTATTTGTCATGGCCCTCAAATTCTGGTAGATGCTGATGTTTTAGAAGGTCGAAAAGTAACTTCGTTCTTCTCTGTTAAAAACGATTTGAAAAATGCCGGAGCACAATGGGAAGACTCCGAAGTAGTCGTAGACAATGGATTGGTGACCAGCAGAAACCCTAATGATTTGCCCGCTTTTAATAAAAAAATGGTGGAAGAAATTAAAGAAGGAAAACACGAGCGTCAGACAGTGTAAAAAGATCTTTTTTAATTAGATTTATCAAGTTACAAAAAATGCAAGATCAATTTTGGTCTTGCATTTTTTGTAATTGCCAGTTTAATTACTCATAATTACATAATCCGTTGGTGCAGAATGCAATTCTGCGCTAACGTTGTGTAAATCTGCGCGATCGGGTTGAGAAGGGTTTTTAGTCCAATTAATCAGTAGTAATCTTCTTTTTGTGTTTTGTACCCCATTCAGCCAAAGCTGTAATAATATCTTTTAAGGATTTACTGTATTCCGTAGGAATATATTCCACGATAACAGGCGTTTGGTCAACAACAATGACTGTTCTTTCTATTAAATGGTTTACTTCTAATTTTTTTAATTCACTTGAAAGCACACTTGCAGAAATACTTTTTATGGTTCGTTGTAAATCATTAAACCTTGTATGTCCGCCCAAAACAGCAATCATTACTCTAATAGTCCACCTGCCACCAAGAACATATAGAGCGTCTTCAGTTGCTGACAGGCGATTTGTACATTGTGATTCCGAATACCCTAATTTGCTTGTTGCCATTTTGCTGTTTTGAGGTTAACTAACCCAAAGGTTACTACTAACATTATAGTAACTACTATATTTTGGTTAGCTAATGTACATAATTTTGCTTTATTAACTTTTAAAACAAAATAGAATGAAATTAACAAAAATTACGTACTACGCTACTACAGGAATTATTTCGGCAATGATGCTGTTTATTGCTTTTGAAACCCTTACAAAACCCGAAGTAAAAGTTTCAATGCAACATTTAGGTTTCCCTGATTATTTCAGAATTGAAATAGGAATTGCAAAAATTATTGGTGCAGTTCTTATATGGCTGCCCGTTCGCTTATTAAAAGAGTTGGCATATATTGGTTTTGCAATTATGTTTGCTTCGGCTTCGATAGCTCACTTTGTCGTTGGTGATCCTGCCGATAAAGTAATTGCAGGAGTAGTTTTTCTTGCCATATTAATTGTTTCTTATGTAACTAACACTAAAATCCAAAAAGCAAAATAAATTACCTTCGTTAGCTAACGTATTATTCAGCAATGTTATACCTTGATTTTCGAAGTGCTTCTCAGTGCTGTGCAAATGTCATTCGCTTTGTGCTATTTTATATATTTTGGTTAGACAAAAACTTCTCAAAGTCTCTGACTTTTGTCTTGCATTCATACAAATACTTTTTATAAGAATAATATTTATGCTGAATATTATTCTTTAGAAAGACTCTGTAAAAAGGCAGGAGACTTTTATAGAATAGCACAAAGCGAATGACATTTGCGCAGCTTTTCATGAGAACACTTCGTAGAGCGGGGTAAAAAGTCGGGAGACTTTTGAGAGGTTTAGAGCTTATAAGTGGATTTAAAAAATTGCGTAAAGTCAGAGACATTTGCGCAGCTTTTTATAAGGAACACTCCGGAAAGTGGACCACCAACTACGCCCAGCACCTACTTTTTAACAAACCGCATCACACCATCGCCCAGTTCCGTCCTCACCCGCATTACATAGCTTCCATTAGCAAGTGTTGTAACATTCACATCACCTTGGGGTCCCGGTGTTACATTTTCAAGTACCGACTGCCCTAAAAGATTATACACTGTTACCGACTGAACATTAACTTGTTTGGGATTACTGATGAATACCTTATCGCCCGCAGGAACAGGATAAAGCGCCAATTCAATCGTTTCAAATGATATAGTATGCAAAGACGTCTGCACCCTCACGACCGAAGTATTCGTCACAACAGGAAGATTGTAGTCAAAATAAATCGAAGCTGTATTCTCTAGAACAGCACCTTCTGCAAGCGAATTCAATGAACGAATTTTAAAAACCAAATAGCCATCATTATTCTCATCAGCAAACCCAAGCTGTATGTTGTTGAACATAAACTCGACCTGATTACCTTGTATCACGCGGGTAGTAAAAGGATGGCTACCGTCTACTGGACTCAAACTAGCGATATCAAATTTAGTGGTATCAATCATATCGGTCACCTTAATGTTTTGCGCCGATGCCGTACCCAAATTCTCGAATCGGATGCGGTAATACATATAATCACCTACATGTTCCGGGCGCACATAGTCACCTCCGAGGCAAATCTTATCATTAGGATCAAACGAATTTACTACCGTTTGCTCCAATGTCGCTTCATTATTCGTCGCAACTTCGTCTTGAGCAATGTTTGCCACTGCTGAAAATTTCAATACATCATTACCATTCAGTGGTGGCGTATCGGTAGGGGTGTTCAAGTTTAGTTTTACAATATATTTAACTTCAGATAACGGCAATAAACCCTCAACATTCCATGCCACCGAGCCAAAACCTGCGCTTGCGGCCAAAGGGGTACTTTGGAGGTATTCCGCCGTAGCGGCATCGTACGCAAATCGTACAGTACCTGTTGCCGTTTGATTGCCATTGTTCCTAACCAAAACTTTATAATAGGCGTCAAAACCTGGTCTCGCTCTGTCAATTGGTACTATTACAACCGACAAATCATGGTGGATTCCGACTGCGGTCACACAGAAATTCTGGTTTGCATAATTCGTTGCCGATGGCATATTCAGACTGATACTTGATGGCGAAACGCTGAACCAAGTCGGATTGTCAAGTATAGGGGTGATAACACTTGTGCCATTTTTGAGCATTACGCCATGGTAACCATTGGAACTGGAATAATAATAACTTTGGTTCGTACTGTTCACCAGTTTGTACTTAAGGTACGGAAATCCGGGATCGGCATCGGTACACCCATTATTTTGCATGTCAAGTCGGGTATAGCCGTTTACAAGGTAGCTATCAGTACCGAGCAAGCGAATCATGTTAGTCCTATTAGACTGACCTCCAATATTTCCATAATCACCACAGTGCAAGATCATACCGTCAGGTTGCTGCACGACCCTGCGCACCGCCGAGTATTCTGTAAGCCTAACGCTAGTACCAGTCGTCGATGGCGAAAAAGAATAAGTTACTGAACCGTTTGGTAACAGCATAGCAATACCATAAATACTGCTCGCGCTAAAATTACCTCCAATCAGGATATTGCCGTTAGGTCGCACCAAAATGTCATTTACCACAGGTTCTGTGTCATATATTGGGGATGAAAACGTGTTGTCATAACTTCCGTCGGGATGCAGCCGTGCTAAGCTCTTAGAATTGTTGCCGTCGCAAGTATCGAACCTTCCGCCCACCAGTATTTTTCCGTCAGGCTGTAATGCCAATGAAGACGTATAACCATTCCGACCTATAAAACTGGTGCTGATATTAAATGTTGGATCTATTGTGCCGTCGGCATTTAGTTTTTCAAGATTGTAGTACGTAACCGCCCCTCCTGAGTCTAACATTGAGCCTGCTACAATCAACTTGCCATCTGGCAATACCAATACGGCCCTGCAAGACTGTATTTCGGGATGCTCATCATAAAAAGTGGTATCTAAAGCACCATCGGCTGTCAGGCGAAGCAGTTTTTTAGAAGAGTCATTTCCAACCAGTAGCTTCCCGTCTGGCAACAAGGTCAAACAGTAGATATAAGAAGACGTTAGCAAAGCTGGCGTGTCGAAGGTTGTATCAATAGTACCGTCGGTGTTCAGCCGAATCATGGGTTTGACTACACCTGCTACGGTAAATACGGAGCTCAATATAATTTTGCCATCGGACTGTATCACTATCGGACATTTATGCCCATTTGCCGTATTATCGGTCAATACCTTAAAAGCAGCATCACTCGAACCGTCTGCATTGAGTCGTTCTATGGTTCGCGTCCATCCCGTATTGTAATTATATTGGGTAGCCGCAATGACAATTTTGCCGTCGGACTGAAGCGCCATATCGTTGACTTGTTTTTCATAATTATTCCAAACCGTAGCAGGAATAAATCCCGGATCGGCACTAGCTGCATTTTGCGCTTGAAATAAAGCAGGAAGCAATAACAGTAAAAGTAATAGTTTTCGCATGTTTCAGATTTTGGCCAAAGATAGTAAAGTAATGGTGAGAAACGCATTTAAATGCAAGTGATGTGGAAGTTGAATATGTAGTTATCGAACTTTCGGGAATTTAGGTTTTTTTATCTCTCCTGCTAGCGCGAGCGTCTCGCTCGTGAACGCAATCTAAATCAACAATACCGAATCATCTCTGTAAATATCTTTTCGGCAGACTGTTGCTAGATTTTACTTTTCATTTATTTAGATAGTTGTCATTCTTTGTGTTCACGAGCGAGACGCTCACGCCAGCAAAGGCTCGCGTACGTTTTATTATTCTAAACTTCTGATATAATCGAAGAAAAGTTGTCTTACTCCGTCTGGTAATCTTAGTTCTAATAAAGACTGTTGATTAAGTTCATCTGCCTTTTTTATACATTTGTAAACCAAATCTCGAAATTTTTCAACATTTATTAGAGTTGTATATTCTTCACGATTACCATCAAGTGTTTCATAACTTCCGTCCCAGTTTGTAACAGCTTTTTTGTAGACCGTTTGAATACTATTATCATAGCGAAAGATATAATGGTCATTATTGAATTTACTTTTAGATGTCAAACTTACATTGTGTAAAAGACCGTTGCGTAATGCGTATAGGGTATCTATTATTTCATCATCTTCATCTATTTCTCCAAAATAGACTAAACATCTTTTTATTCCATTTTGATATTTTGATTCTGCTTTATCCTTTCTGTTATAGCATATGCCTAATTGATCCAATATGGCACATAATGATAAATATGGTATCAATTGCTTACTATACTCGAAAGATAATGAGTGCTGAATGTTTTGATATACAAAAGATAAAGTTGATCTTAATCTAGCATTTTTTACATTGATTGGAGAATTACTTGTAGATAGATGAACAAATGCCATTTCTTCAAATGTAAGTTCATGGATGTTTTTATCCCTTAATTTATTTAGAGTAATATTATATTCCATTTTTTATTAAATTTTTAAGTGTTTCGTTTTTAGGTTTTCGTTTTCTAAAATTATGGGTATTTGAATATACTCGCTACAAATTAGCGACAATCTACCCAAATTTGGCTATATTTTACGGAGGTTTGGATCATATTATTCTTTTTCAAAATATAATTTTACCAATATAAACAACTACGTACTTATACCTGATTTATTCCTTATAAATCCTAAACTCCGATAGCACAGAATTGCATTCTGTGCTCGCAAACAATAAGAAAATTGTCTTATAATCTGGTAAAATATCCCAGGTTGGCGCGAGCGTCTCGCTCGTGAACGCAATCTAAATCAGCAATACCGAATCATCTCTGTAAATATCTTTTCTGCAAATTGTTGCTAGATTTTATTTCTCATTTATTTAGATAGTTGTCATTCTTTGTGTTCACGAGCGAGACGCTCGCGCCAGCAGAGGAATTTTTATTAAACCATTTAAAGGATTGCCTTCAAGTTCCACGTTGTCGTCAGATAAATCCTGTTCTTCATCATATTTATCAGGATCTAATAGATATGATTTTATTTCAAACAAAGTATTTATCTTCTTGTCACAAAATTGCCAAAAACTCATAGGCCACAGTTCTACAGCTTTTCCTGATTTTGTATTAAGATCTATTACTTTTTTTCTCGCAAGATTGTATTCTTCAATAAGTGTTTCTAAGTTTTTAGGGTGTAATACTAATCTTAAACCTAACAAACCTCCATTCCAATCAAGTGAAGGTATAATATGACTTACGTATCTTAATTCTTTAGTATCTACATTGAACCATAAATCTAAAGACGGTAAATACGGTTCAAGCAGTTTGATGCTTTTATCTTCATTTTCTAAAGTTTCTTTTGTAACCCATACTTCAGCAATTCTATTTAGTTCAGTCCAATTTGTAATGGTGAAATCCTGAGTTTTAAATTCTTTTCTTTCTAAAAAGGTAATAAGTGCGTCCATAGCGGTTGTTTTTCCGCTATTATTCGCGCCTACAAATATGGTTTCTTTGGCAGAAAACTCAATTTTACACGATTTAAGTTTTCTAAAATTTTTTATCCTTACAAAGTCAATTTTCATGGTTTATTTTTATGATAGTTTGGTTTAGCATTTCCCATAACGTTCTCGCGCTTGTGGCTGTTGTGGAGTTTTGAAAACGAGTATTTTCGGTTTAACGAAATCTTGTTGAAAAACGGTAATTCCACTAAATTCCACAATAGCCACAAACGTGTGTTGTAGGCAGTTTTAATTACTCATTATTTTAAGTATTATTTTGCCTAATTTTGTGAATTTATATACACCTCCACCAATTGATTCGATAACATCATTAGATTCTAAAAAAGCAATTGTCTTTGGGGTGACATCACTTCGGTCAGCTATTTTATAATTACCTTGTATTAAGCTAACTATTTTATCATATTCTTTTAACCTTTGTGGATCGGATTTAATCTTATCTACCATATCTTTACCTATACTTTCCAATTCATTATTACCACTAAAAGTATTTTCAAAAGGAAATGATTTAGTTCTGGATTGTGAAATAACTGAATTTAATTGATTAATTTCGGTGTTTTTACTTTCAATTAATTTTATGAACTTTTCTTCTTGTTTTGAAATTTCTCCTCTTAATTCAATTGATTGTTCAATATTTAATAATTGTTTTTGATCTACTATATTTTTTTGATCTACTTTCCATTTATTGAAATTAAGAGAAAGCCAATATGCTCCGTTTGAGATAAAAGGAATTACTGTTAGTAATATAAATGCTGATATTAATGGATATATTACTATGTGTTCTAAATCAGAGTATTTAGATAAAATATAATCGATTTTGTTTTCCTTGATTTTGCTTTCAGAAATAAAAAAAGTTAAATAAATTATTCTCCAATTCCAAATCAGCCAAGATGTAATCAAAGTTCCATATAATGGACTGGTAGTACGTTCATAAATAATTTCATTAAAAGATTTTTTAATGTCGTCAATCATAATTTATTTTTTAAGGTTATTGTATTTTCCGGTTTTACGCAAAAATTGCCTACAACTTGTATATACTCGCTACAAAGTAGCGACAATCTACCCAATTTGGCTGTATTTACGAAGCCTTGGTTTCATATTATTCTTTTTCAAAAATATCATTTTACAAACACAAACAACCACGTACTTATACCTGTTTATTCCTTATAAAAACTAAACCCTTAGCCCTGATAGCAGCGGTATCCTTTTTCTGGCTCCTTTAGCCAGAAAAATATACAAGCGGATAGCAGGAAACAGCTCCTAAAAAAAATGCTGCAAAACCTAAGTCTTACAGCACTTTCGAACAAACCAATAATTAATTAATGCGTACAGATTATTCGTTTATAACATCGCCTTCCTTAATTTCTTCGCTGGCGATTTTTACCAGTTGGTCTTTGCGGTTCAAATCACCAAATATTTCGATTTTATCGTCGATTTCTCTTCCTCTTTTTACGTCGACTCTTGTAGCTTTATGGTTGAGCACTTTGATTACAAAAGTCCCTTCAGCAGAACTCACCAATGCCGATTTTGGAATTACAAATGTGCTGTCTTTCGCGTTAAGCGATAATAAAACTTCGGCTACCATTCCGGGTAATAAATTGTTTTTTGTATTGTGTACATCCATTTCGACTCTTTCAGAACGTAGTTTCAAATCTAATGCTCCGGACATTCTGGTGATTGTGGCTTTAAAAGTTTCCGGCAATGATTTTACGTTAAAACTCATTTCGTCGCCAGTGTGCAAATATCCGGTGTACAATTCGGGAACAGAAACGGCCAGACGCAATTTATCCTGCTGCTGAATCGTCAATAATGGCGAACTTGAAGCAGGACCAACAAAAGTTCCTAAATTCACATTTCTGGCAGCCACAATTCCGTCAAAAGGCGCGCGGATTTCAAGATAACCTCTCATGATTTTCACTTCTTTATGCGCGGCAACAGCTGCCTGATATTGGGCGTAATCTGAGTTTTTCTTTCCGCTTGCCATTTCCAGGTCATTTTTAGAAATCGTTCCTTCCACTTTGCTTGTTTCGTATAAACGGTTGTAAGTGCTTTTACTGGTGGCGTAAATAGCCTCCATCGATTTTAGTCTTGATTCGGCAGCAGCTAGTTGCGAGCTGATTTCAGGCGCTTCCAAAACAATCAAGAGCTGTCCTTTGGTCACTTTTGAACCAATATCAACTTTTAAGGTTTTTACGAAACTGCTTACTTTCGCATACAAATCCACTTGCTGAAAACCGGTTAATTCGGCAGGCAAACGCAATTCGGTGGTCAGTTTTTCTTTTTCTAAAAGAAATGTTTCTGTTTTAGGCTCGATTACGGCAGTAGGAGTTTCTTCTTTCTTTGAATTACAGCTGGTTAGAAGAAATACGGCTGTAAAAAATAATGCGGTCGATTGTATAATTTTATTTTGCATTTTTCGGATTTATTGATGAGATATAATGGATGCTTTCTTCGTCTTCAGGATCTAAAGAAACAGATTGTGTTGTGGTATGTTCCTGCGCCCAGGCAAAAATTAACGGCAAGATTAATAATACGGCAAAGGTCGAAAATAACAGTCCGCCAATAACGGCTCTTCCTAACGGAGAAACCTGATCGCCTCCCTCGCCATGACCAATTGCCATAGGTAACATTCCCGCAATCATTGCCACCGAGGTCATGATAATCGGACGAAGACGCAGCGCCGCTGCCTCACGAGCCGACTCTAAGGCGTTTCCGTTTATTTTTCGCAGTTGCTCGGCATTGGTAACCAGTAAAACGGCGTTCGCAATCGAAACTCCAACCGACATGATGATGCCCATATACGATTGTAAGTTTAGGGTTGAACCTGTAATAGTCAGCATTAATAACGCTCCTAAAACTACCGCCGGAACTGTGGTTAAAATAACCAGCGAAACCTTGAATGACTGGAAATTAGCGGCCAACATTAAGAAGATTACAAAGATGGCAACCAATAATCCTACTTGTAAACTGCTTAATGTTTCTTCCAAAACTTTACTCAGTCCAATTGGCGTAACAAACAAACCACGTGGTAATTCTCCTAATGAACTGATTGTTGCAGCTACATCTTTAGTTGCCGTCCCCAAATCGGTTTGACTGATGTTTGCTGTAACGGTAATGTATGGCATTGCCCCTAAATTGTCATTTTCACCGCTTACAAAGCCGGGTGTAATTTTGGCAACGTCACTTAAAACGGGACGAAGCGAGTTTTTTAATACCGGAATTTCTCCCATATCGGTTTTGCTTTTCATTTTATTCAAAGGGACCTGAACCTGAACATTTACCGACAAACCTGATTTTTCGTCAATCCATGTATTTTTTTCCGTATATCTTGATGATGAGGTAGAGGCAATCAGCGAGCGCGAAATATCGTTCATGTCAACACCCAATTCGGCAGCACGGGTTCGGTCAATATCAATATTCATCGCCGGATAATGAATCGGCTGACCAATCTGTACATCTCTGAAATAGGCTATTTTTTGTAGTTTTTCAACGATTTGATTGGCATATAATTCATTTCGTTTTTTGTCTTTTCCTGCAATTCGAATTTCGATTGGAGTAGGAGAGCCCTGACTCAAAACTTTGTCCGTCAATTCAATAGGTTCAAAAGAGATTTTTACATCAGGAAGGATTTTTTTGATTCTCGCCCTAAGGTCATCTTTAAAATCATCCATATCTACGTGATAATCCTTCAGACTTACCTGAAAAACAGCTTCATGAGAACCCGCCATGAACAAATAAATTGGGTTAATCGAGAACAGCGACGGGTGCTGGCCCACATATACAGACGAAATTCCGATGTGTTCATTGCCTACCGTTTTTTTCAGCTCTTTCAACACTAAGATGGCTTTCTCTTCGGTACGTTCCAAGCGGGTTCCGTCGGGAGCACGCATTCTCAGCTGAAATTGACTTGAATTTACTTTCGGAAAAACATCTTTTCCAATAAAAGATATAAATACTACCGCAAGGGCTGTAATTACAATCAAATACGTTAAAGCTGCTGCTTTTTTGAACGGAAACAATCGGTCTAAGGTTTTCATAAATCGGATCCTGAATTTTTCAAAACGACTTATTTTTTTATCATTATCAAAATCTTCTTTTTCAACGATTGCTTTTTTCTGGCTGATTAAATCTTTTTCAGATTCAGGTGTTAATCCACAAGTATTAAATTCGGCTTCGTCATCTGTAATGTTTGGCGCGTGTTCGTGTTTTGGATGGTCTTTCATCAGCCAGTTGGCCATTACAGGCACAAAAGTCTGAGATAATAAAAACGAAATGACCATTGAAAAACCAATCGCTAATGCCAACGGCAAAAACAACGCTCCCGGAATCCCGACCATCGTAAAGGCGGGTGCAAAAACTGCCAGGATACAAAGCAGAATCAATAATTTTGGCAAGGCAATTTCCTGACAGGCGTCCCAAATTGCGAGTGCTTTTGGTTTTCCCATAGCGAGATGCTGGTGAATGTTTTCGATGGTTACCGTACTTTCATCTACCAGAATTCCAATTGCCAAAGCCAGTCCGCTCAACGACATTAAGTTGATCGTCTGTCCGAATAATTTCAGGAATAAAACTCCCGAAATAATCGAAATTGGAATCGTCAGGATTACGATTAACGCTGCACGCCTGTCACCTAAGAATAATAAAACCATTAATCCGGTTAAAACCGCTCCGATGATTCCTTCGGTAATCAAACTTTTAACCGAGTTGATTACATAAACCGACTGGTCAAATTCGTATGATAATTGTACGTCTTCGGGAAGTGTGCTCTGAATTTTAGGCAATTCGGCTTTTAATTTCTGAACCACGTCCCAGGTCGAAGCATCTCCGGCCTTTGCAATACTGATGTAAACCGAACGTTTTCCGTTGACCAAAGCATATCCGTTGGTTACATCGGCACCGTCTTTTACAGTGGCAACATCACCTAATTTCAGGTTTTGAACACCGCCTTTGAACAATGGAATCTGCTCAAAATCCTTAATTTCCTTAATGGTATTATTGGTTGGCGAAATGTAATTGATATCGCCAATTCTCACGTTTCCGGATGGAGCCGTTTGGTTGTTCACACGAATTGCTTCCACAATCTGGTCGGGTGTCATATTGTGCGAGCGCAATAAATCAGGATCAACGTTAACCTCTACTGTTCTTGGGCTTCCGCCAAAGGGAGCCGGAGATAATAAACCGGGAATTGAAGTAAACGAAGCACGAACATAAACATTCGCTAAATCCTGCAATTCGTTATTAGAACGTATTTTACTGCTCAAAACCAACTGTCCGATAGGCAAAGACGAAGCATCAAAACGAATGATAAACGGAGGTTGTGTTCCAGGCGGAAATGCAGCCTGAATCCTGTTGGATAATGCACCCAATTCGGCAGCAGCCTGCGCCATATTGGTGTTTTCGTAATAGGTTAATTTCATAATCATCAACCCCTGAATATTCTTGGTTTCTACCGATTTTATGCCATTGGCAAAAGGAAGAATGTTGACATAATTTTTGGCAAAATAAGCCTCCATCTGGTCCGGTGTGTACCCTCCAAAAGGATGCGCAATATAAATTACCGGCAAATTCATCTTCGGAAGAATGTCTACCTTAATGTCTTTGATGGCGCCAATTCCGAAGAAAAATAAACCAGCCACCAATACCAATATAGAGATGGGTTTGCGGAGTGCAAAACGTATTAAATTCATTAGGATCTATAATTAAAATTCATTTATAAATAAGTCGAAATTGCCCGTTGCGGCTACTTTTAGGAGATAAGATTGCCAGACATTATTATTGACGATATCACGGTCGATTTCGGCACGGTTTAAAGTGAATAACGTTTGTGTGATGTCTGTCAGATCTGTCAGGCCGTTTTTGTATAAAGTCGATTTTTGCAAATATGCTCTTTGTGCCGCATTCACCTGAATGGGCGCTTCGGCATAATTTTCCAGAGTGATTTTTATTTTATCTTCAGCAAAATTCAATTGCGATTTCAACTCTCTGTCCGCCTGATTATATTCTTCCTGCAATCCCTGCGAAACAAATTTTTGCGCACTTACCTGTTTGCTCATTCGAAACGGTGTAGTCAGATTCCAGGTAATTCCAACTCCTATCAAATAATTGGTACGATCCGGATTTACGCCATCCCAGTAATTTCGGTTAAAAGCGGTCTGGTCTGCTGCATAAGCCGAATCAAAACCTGAGGCTCTTGTCTGCAGGATGCCAAAAGCGCTCATGGTAGGATAATAAAATCGCTTGTATAATTTAGTCTGCTGATTGCTGTAGTCGATCCTGGTTTTATATAATTGAAGCAACGGATGAAGGCTGTCAGTTGTTTTTTCAGACAATAATAATGCTTTCGGAATCTGGTTTACAAAAATCGTATCGGCAACAAAATCCTGAGGCGCAACGCCCATCAAATCGACTAATTTATTGTTTTGTTCCTTAACGAAATTGCGTGCAAGATTCAACGCAATTTTAGCTTTTGAAACTTCGGCTGTAGCCAAAGTAGAATCGACTCCGGCCAATAATCCGTTTTTAACACGGGCTACGGCTGTCTTTTTGAAGACTTCGGCACGGCTTAAATTCTTTTGCTGTGAAATCAATAATCTCTGGCTTGCCAATAAATTGAGATAAGCGGCAGAAATTTTGATTTCCAATTGGAATTTTTCCTGGTTCAGGTCTTTTTCTTTGGCCTGTACATCTATTTTGGCCAAATTTATTTTTTCTTTTGCTTTTCCGAAAGTGAAAAAATCCCAGTTCATGTTCACTAAATAAAGTGCCCCAAAAGCAGAATTCCAGTTTTGTTCCGGCAATGGAAGCCCGGATGAAGCAACTCCCAACCCTCCAAAACCATAAAGCGGACCGTTTTGCCCGTTTACTGTTCCGTAATCTTGTTGGGCCGATAAGTTAAGATTCGGTAAGTAATCGCGTTTGGATTGTTTTAGCGTTTCCCGCGAAGCATTGCTATAATTGCTTTTTGCCCTGATCGATCCGTAATTTTCCAAACCTGTTTTTATAGCTTCTTTTAAAGACAAGGTTTGTGAATAACCGATTGAGGCAAAAATCAGGAAAAGTAATAGAGTAATTTTTTTGAAATACATATAAACTCAAAGTGTAAAATTATCTAACAAATTTATTTGTCTTAGATCGATATAAGCTTTCTTAAATGATGTAATACACTAATAAATGACCAATTGAATTTGTCATTTATTGGGAATAATAATTAAAATTTTGTGGTTAATTTGTAAACTGTTTAAACCAGTTAAGCGTAATTGATAGAAATTCTTATTTGATATAAAGTAAAAACATCTTACTTTAAAAATCATTGTCAGGCTGAGTCCATTCGGCTTCGCTCAGGATAAACTTAGTCGAAGCCCTTTTCATTCAATAAGCCTTCGACTCCGCTCAGGGTGGCACCTTTTTGAATTACACCAACAGGTTATTTTTAGCATTAAAAAATGAATAAAAAATTTGATAACATATTGGACAACAAATGGTGGCAGGAAATAGCCGTTGTTCTCTTTTCATTTACGATTTATACCTTAAAGAATGACTGGATGTTATTTAGTTCGTTCACTTCTATTTTAATGGGTGTTTTTTTCTACTTTATTCTCTACATGCATGCCCAGTTCAATCGTTTTTTTCTGCTTCCCATATTATTTAAGGCACAAAAACCGCTGACTTATGTATTTCTGACCTTGTTTGGTGTATTGGTTTTTTCGATTGTTTTATACGAAATAACAAAGCTTGATATGTTTAGCAAGTGCCATTTGTATCAAAATTCACATCAAAGAAGTTATGTGTATCAACTTGCAAGTGTTTTAGGTACTTTGGTCTGTATTTTAAGCCCGATAATTGTTTTTAAATTCTACCGTATTCACAAAAAGCAGACTGATGAAACCTTGCTGTTCAATCAAATGCAGTTAAATTCCTTAAAAGGACAGCTGAATCCGCATTTTTTATTCAACACCTTTAATACACTTTACGGAATCAGTCTGGAATTTCCTGAAAGAACCCCGGATTTGATCATGAAAGTATCACAATTGATGCGCTATCAGCTGGAAAGTAATAACAAACAATGTGTATCTCTTGAAGACGAACTGGAGTTTATAAACAGTTATGTGCAGCTCGAAAAAGAAAGAGTAGGATATCGTTGCGACATTACGTATGATTGCAAAATTGATAACGAAAATGCCTATAAAGTTTCGCCCATGTTATTGATTGCGTTTATAGAGAATGCTTTTAAACATGGAACCTGCGCTATTGAAAAATGTTTTGTACGAATTATTATTACCGTCGAAAATGGTTTGCTTCATTTACACGTAGTCAATTCAATTCCGAATAAAAAAACAGATGTTGTTTCGACCAAAATCGGTTTAAAAAATACGATTGAACGTTTGAACCTGATTTATGGGAAAGACTATAAATTGGATATTCAGGATGATAAAAATACGTATATAGTTGATTTGAAATTACAACTGAAAAAGTTTGTATAATGAGAGAATCCAAAAAGTGTATTATCGTTGATGATGAGCCGGCAGCACATTATGTTTTGGCGAATTATATAAAGCAAAACCCAAATTTAGAACTTGTTTTTCAAGGTTATAATGGAATTGAAGCAATGGATTACCTTCGTGAAAACAGAGTAGATCTGATGTTTTTGGATATTAATATGCCTGAGATTTCAGGAATGGAGTTACTGAAGATTCTTCAGGTGCATCCTAAAACGATTTTAACAACCGCTTATTCTGAATTTGCCCTCGAAAGCTACGATTACGGAGTTATTGATTATCTTTTGAAACCAATTTATTTTCCCAGATTTCTGAAAGCTGTTGATCGTTTTTTTCTAACTGAAAATGCAATCAATAAAGAAGACGAAATTATAGTCAATTCAGTAAACGTAAAAATTGACGGTTATTTTGTTGACATCGAATTAGACCAGCTTTTGTATGCGCAGAGTTTTGGTAATTATGTGAAATTGCACACCATCAAAAGAACTTTTCTGGCATCGATTACCACAAGCGAACTGGAGAAATGCCTGCCTGAAAAAAACTTTATGCGAATTCATAAATCCTATATAGTGGCACTGGATAAAATTGAAGCTGCCGAGAAGGATTTTGTCATCATAAAAAAAGAAAAACTACCGATTGGGATTACTTACAGAAGAGAATTAACTGATCGATTGAAAAATAAAAATTAGAAATAAAGAATGCTTACTAATTCAATTATTTCAAAAAAGAAGCCTGCCAGGAAATGTTCTGCAGGCTTTTTGCTTTTTAATTTATTAGAGCCTTGCCATTCGGCTTCGTTCAGGATAAATTAGTTGAAGGCTTTTTACATCTAAAGGGTTTCGACTCCGCTCTGCCTGATACCTGTTTTGAATTCATCAACGGGTTATCAGTAAATTTTCTTGTTAAATTTTAAGCTTCTTCATTTTTTCTTCATTTAAAAGTAGTACTTTTAGTATACAGTTTTCAAGATTATTAATTTAAATTAAGAATTATGAAAAGTATTTTAGGTCTTATTATTTTTTTATACACCGGTATTTTAATCGGTCAGACGGAAGTTTCACCCAATAGTGTAGTAACTCCTCCACTAAAAGTAATAGAAACGTTTCAAAAAGAATATCCAAATAAAATTCCGGTTTGGGGATTGGAATATGTTGGAGATGATAACGACGAAATCAGATATGAAGCAAAATTTAATACCAATGATGGGGAAGCATTAGCCGTTTATGATAATCTGGGTGTGTTAAAAGCTTTTGAACTGGCTATTCCTGTTTCCAAACTACCGGTTGCCGCTTTGAATTACCTGAAGAAAAATTATCCAAAAAACACTATTCGGGAAGCCAGTGTGGTTGTCGATTATAAAAACAAAACAACTTATGAAGTCGGAATAGAAAAAGACTCAAACTTCTACGATGTTGTCTTTGATAAAAATGGAGGCTTTAATGTTATCATTCAAAAAAACTAAAAAAAGGAATTCTTACTAACTCAATATATTAACAAGGAGAAAACCCGACGGACCATAAATCTGTCGGGTTTTTATTTATAACCGGATTCCGAAATATTACAAATTTGTTCCTCCTGAAACTTCAATGCGTTGTGCATTGACCCAGCGGGCGTCTTCGGTACATAAGAAAGCAACAACACCGCCAATATCATCAGGCAAACCAACTCTTCCCAATGCAGTCAATGAAGCTATGTTTTTATTTAATTGCTCATTATCACGAACAGCACCACCGCCAAAATCAGTTTCAATAGCGCCGGGAGCCACTACATTTACCCTGATTTTTCTTTCTCCCAATTCTTTTGCCTGATATTTGGTCAGGGTTTCGATTCCGCCTTTCATAGCCGCGTAAGCTGAGTAGCCTGGAAATGAAAATCGAGCCAGACCGGTAGAAATATTTACGATTCCACCACCATCATTCATAATTTTCAACGCTTTTTGAGTCAGAAAAAATGGACCTTTAAAATGAATATTGTTTAACTCATTGAATTCAGCTTCGGTTGTTTCCATGTAGGGTTTATGAATCCCGATTCCGGCATTATTTACCAAAAAATCGAACTTATCAGTATTAAAAGTACTTTTTAAAGCTTTAGAAATTTCTTCTAAAAAAGCATCAAAAGTATCAGATTCAGCCACATTCAATTGAATTGCCACGGCCTTTTGTCCCAGACTTTCAATTTTTTTTACTGCAGCTTCAGCTTCTTCTTTTTTGCTGTTATAAGTCAGAATAACGTTTATTCCTTTTTTTGCTATAGCTAATGCCATGTTTTTACCCAAACCTCTGCTTCCGCCTGTTACTAAGGCTATTTTTGTATTTCCTGCCATTTTAATTTGTTTTTAAATTGATAAGACAAAGGTAGAAGCAAAGCAGCGTTGGGGAATTGTAAATTTCAAATCGATATTTGCGAAATTCAAATCAGGGAAATCAAAATTCAAAATTCAAAAAATCAATTTCAATCTCAAAATCTAAAATTAACTTCGGAAAGCCAGAGGCGTGAAAGAAGTTTGTTTTTTAAAGAAATTAGAAAAATGTGCCAGCTCTTCAAAACCTAAAGAATAAGCAATTTCAGAGATGTTCCAGTCAGTTTGTTTTAAGAGAATTTTGGCCTCCTTTATTAACCGGGTGCTAATTAATTCGGTTGTGGTTTTTCCGGTGTTTTCTTTTAAAACCTTATTCAAATGATTGACATGAACAGATAACCTGTTGGCAAAATCTTTAGCTGTCCTAAGTGTAAGCCGCTGGTGGGGAGATTCAATAGGGAATTGTCGTTCTAATAATTCAGCAAA
The DNA here is from genome assembly GCF_059491325.1 of Flavobacterium sp. Flavsp81. Taxonomy (NCBI): domain Bacteria; kingdom Pseudomonadati; phylum Bacteroidota; class Flavobacteriia; order Flavobacteriales; family Flavobacteriaceae; genus Flavobacterium; species Flavobacterium sp. Flavsp81. The sequence continues at coordinate 343,308 of NZ_CP168505.1, forward strand.
TAAAGAAGAAACCCTGCTGCCGAATTATGTTTCGAATAAAGTGCCGTTAAAGGCTGTAATTTTTGTCCGAAGTGAATTAACTCGGCAACGTAATTCCGAATCAGATCATATTTATAGGCATAATCTGAATTGATTTCTTTTTGTATTTTATTGAATATCAGTTCAACCTCAACAACTTCTTCATCCGAAAGCTGAAACACCGGATAACCGCCTGCTGCAAAAATTGGAAGTTCATCAAGATCGATTCCGCTTTTGTTTTTAGAGAGAAATTCATTCGTAAATACGCAAAATTGCCCAGATTGATTATTGTCCTGCGGGAGGTAATTATAAGGAATTTTTGGAGTAGCAAACAAGAGTGCATATTTTTCTATCTGAATGACTTTATCGGAGTATTCAGCTATGTTTTTGCCTTTAATCAGGCTTATTTTGTAAAAAGCCCTTCGGTCATAAGGCATAACCCATTTTTCCTGAAGTTTGTCCATAAGTTTTTTAATGTCAAAGACATTAAAATGACCAATTTCTTTTTTGATATCGTTTGGCAATAAAGAACTTGGTTCGACTGAACCCTGACTGATGTCCTGATAAAATGAATCTAATGATTTCATGAATAAATTGTAAAATTCAAATATACGAAATCTTAAAATATTATAGTAAGGAATATAAAAACTGATATTTTAATTTTATTCAACACATAGAAACACAGATTTTTGATTGTACTGAAGTCTTTCACTTTATATTAAGACACAATAGAAATAAAATCGAGTTTAAATAAAATATTGGCATTGCCATTGAAGTTGATATTGAAATTTAATTCAGAACAAACTTCCCTGAACAAATTCAGGCAGCGGATTACTATTAAAAGTAAAAGTATCGATTACAAAAAACTGCTTTTTGATTTCATCTAATTCACGCAATACAATCGAATTGCATGAAAAATTAATATTAATAGTGGTGAAAAGGTGAGAGGCTATTTTTATACTTTCAGGAGTTAATCTTCGGCCAATGGAAATATGAGGATCGCTGCTTTTTTTCATATTTGAAAGCCGCAAAGCATCCTGGGTTTTTTTCATGACTGGTTTTAAATTATTTTTGGAGTCTTCATTTGGAGCGATGAAGAAAGCACCATTTTCATAAGCGCCAAAATGATCTAATTGTACGGGAAATGGCGTAAAGGTATCACAGACTTTATGGAGTTTTTGTTTGATTTTTTCCAGTTCGGCTTCTGTCATTTTAAATTCGCAGATTGTAATATGTGCAGTCGAGTTTTTACTGTTATACCAGCCGATTTTGGTTTCCAGGTAGTCTTTCATTATTTTGACAGAGTCAATGACGTCCTGCGAAGGATAAATGGCAACTGAATATTTCTTTTCCATTTTAAAGTTTCCCTTTTTGATATAACCTGTCCAGTATTTCGGATTGAAGCAATCCGCTTCCACCTCCAAAATGCTCAATGACTTCAACATCAGGATGAACTTCCAGGCAAAAGTCAGTGAACTCTTTTTCAATGTTTTTTTCAATTCCGGAACTTAATAAAACAAAATCCGGCTTATTTTCCAAAAAGTAATCCTGAGCTAGTTTTTCGTGATTAAATCCAACAGCATTCCAATTTTCATTGGCATTTACAAGCCGGATTAAGATTTCGAGTATAGGCTGGTTTTTGCCAAGGATCAAAAAATCATATTTTTTCATATGCTGTAATTTTCATTGCAAAAATAGTTTATAAAAGCCAAAATCAACTTAATCCAGATTAAGAAAGACTATTCGATTGAGATAAAAAAATAATGTTTTGAGTTAACTCAATTCCTGTTAAAGATGGAAATTTGATAGGACAAACAAATCAGTATTAATTAAAAATCTATATTATGTTACGTTGGACAGTCATTTTTATTATTTTGGCGATAATAGCCGGAATATTTGGTTTTGGAGGAATTGCTGCCGGAGCCGCAAGTATAGCTAAAGTCCTATTCTTTATATTTATTGTATTATTTATACTGTCATTGATTAGCGGCAGAAGGAAAGTTTAGCAAAAAAATTTCAAAATAAAATAAATACGGCACATCTATTTCGGTATATGTGTCGTTTGTAATTTTAATAAATAAATAAAAATCATGGGAACAAAAAGCGGTGCTTATCAGGATGTCTACATAAAAAGGGAAGATGAAATGGTAAGCTTAAAAAATGATGTTACAGATTTTTGCGAAAAATACATAAAACCCGTTCATCCTGATAATTGGGATTGGTCGGTACGCGATTTCGAAAACCCGGAGAATGATCCAACCATTGCTGAAGCAAGAGCAATTGGACTGGTTGTTTTTAATGATTTGAATGATACTAAAGATACGGATGTTGATTTATCGACAATGAATAATGTAGAGTCAATAAAGGCATATTTAAACCCGAACAGCAAGTACGAAACATTTAATATGGAAGAATTTGCCTTTGCTTTGAAAGTGGAACTTGAGCATGGGAAAATTAAGGATGTTAATGTAACCAATAATCATCCTTTTTTAACCGCTATGATTGCACTTGCCCATATGACTGAAAGCCTGACATATTATAAAAGATTGAAGGTGATGGAAGCTGAAGGTGAAATTTATGAAATAATGCGTAAAATTGAAAATATAAACACCATTGAAAAAGATAAATGGTACAAAGAATTAATTAAAGCTGAGGAAGAATTAACAGAAGCCAGATCCGGATTGGCAGAGCGTTTGGAAAAAATGGACGATATTCCTGTTTTGGAAAAAATTGGAGATTAATTATAAAAAAGAAACCCGTTAATATTTAACGGGTTTCTTTTTTATGATCTAAAACTTTCTTGGATCATTCGCAGGATAATCTTCCTCTTCGTCTTCCTGGATATCATCTTCTTCGTAGTTGTCATCTTCTTCCTGCACGTCATCTTCTTTATAGTCGTCGTCTTCATCATCGTCTTCATCGATGTCTTCTAAAACGTCTTCAGTTTCGTTAAAATCGTCTGATGGGTTATCAAATTCATCATTTGTGATATTTAAATCTTCTCCGTCATCATCCAGATCTTCTTCGATATAGTCATCATCATCATCGTGTTCCAAATCTTTTTCTGAATGAAAATCATCATCTAAATCGTCCAGGTCATCCTCATCATTTGTGATTTTTTCCTGCTCCGGATTTGGGTTGTTAGGATCATACCCATTTCGTACCGTATATCCCTGATTGGCAATTTCTTCATTGGTTTGATGAATATCTTCAAATTCATTATTTTGGAAGTCATCATTTAGAAGAGTTTCCTTATCAGAAATGCTCTGATTTCTGGGATCTCTTTTATCCTTGAAAATGTCGTTGTTTTGATCTATAGTATTCATAATATTAATTTTTGTTGTTTGTTATACAAATCTAGTTAGAACCCCAGGCAAATATTTATAGAATTTTGGTTCCTAATTCCATAATTTACAGTCGTTTATGGGATGTGAAGTTTCTATTAAATAAAAAACCTTTAAAATCATGCGTTTAAAGGCTTTCATAATTTATCTGAATATTTTTAGAATTTTAATGATCGTTTCGTTCCCAATCCTCTTCATCAAGATCTTCTTCATTTAGTTGTTCTTCCTGATCTGAAGGTTCCGGCAGATCATAATCATCATCTTCCTGATGGTTTGTGATATAGTCATTTTCATTGATTACCTGTTCTTCATTCGGAATGTTTTCATTTCTAATGATATTTGAATCTTTTAGAAGATTATCAATGGCGGAATCAATCAAAATACCATCAATGTCTAAGTTAGAATCTTGATATTCTTCGTGTATATAAAATTTAATTTCGTTACCGGATTGGGCATCTGTTTTCATAATTGATTATTTAGCTGTTCAAATTAAATTTACGCCGATTTTAAAAAAAAGGTCTTACAATATTTTTAGATACAATTTCATAATACACAGGTGCTTATAGTATAATTTTTATTAATAATATTATAAGTTCTATTTTTTCTAAACAAATTAATTTTGAAAATAGTAATTATAAAAAACAGATATATGAAAACTACTGATAATCAAAATGAAGCCACAAAACCTAAAAGTGATGCAGCATCCGGTTTAACTGAATTGTTTGCATCAAGTCTGAAAGATATCTATTGGGCCGAAAAAGCACTGACAAAAGCGATTCCTCTAATGGCAAAAAATGCTGTTTCAGCGGATTTGATTGAGTTGCTTAACAGTCATTTAACCGAAACAGAAGAACAAATAACCCGTCTGGAAAAGGTTTTTGAAGTGATTGGCAAAAAAGCAACAGCAAAAAAATGTGAAGCTATGGAAGGCTTAATCGAAGAAGGCAAAACAATTATGGAACAAACTGAAATTGGTGTGGTGCGTGATGCCGGAATTATTGCAGCAGCTCAAAAAATTGAGCATTATGAAATTGCAACTTACGGAACACTAAGACAATTTGCAGAAACTTTAGGTTTAACCGAAGCTGTTACTTTACTGGAACAAACTCTGGAAGAAGAAAAAAGCGCCGATCAAAAACTGACAACGGTTGCTGTGGATGCAATAAATATTGAAGCTGCTGAAGCAGATTAAATTTAAGAGATTAAGAAAGCACAGTTTTTAAGCTGTGCTTTTTTAGTTTAGATATTAGAATAATTAATAAAAAATCAGAATAGATAATAAAAAACAAAAGAGTATGCCAGAAGGTCCGTCAATAGTAATATTAAAAAAAGAAACCCGGCGATTTGAAGGGAAAGAAGTTATTGATGTTGCAGGAAATACCAGTATTGATATTGAAAGATTAAAAAATAAAACAATACTGGCATTTAAAAGTTGGGGTAAACATTTTTTAATTTGTTTTGATGGTTTTACCGTCAAAATACATATGCTGATGTTTGGTACTTATCGGATTAATGAAAGAAAAGAAACTACGCCGAGGCTAAGCCTGATTTTTTCAGATGGAGAAATTAATTTTTATACCTGTTCAATTAAAATTTTAGAAGGGGATGTCAATGATTATTACGACTGGAGCCGGGATGTAATGAATGAAAAATGGGATCCCGTAAAAGCTAAAAAAAGCCTGGAAAAAATTCCAAACCAAATGATTTGCGATGCTTTATTAGAACAGGACATCTTTTCAGGAGTTGGGAATATCATTAAAAATGAAGTTTTATACCGATGTAAAATTCATCCGGAATCACTAGTAGGTAAAATTCCAATTAAAGATATAGAAAGTCTGATTGAGGAAAGTGTTATTTATAGTTTTCAATTCCTGGCCTGGAAAATGAATTATGAATTAAAGAAACATTGGAAAGCACATACCAAAAGTGTTTGTGAGCGTTGTAATCTCCCTATCATAAAGAAGCATACCGGAACGAAAAAAAGACGCAGCTTTTTTTGTATTAACTGTCAACAATTATATCAATGAAAAATGAAGTTTTAGCAGGATGTTCCAGTTTTAATAACCGCTTCTGGAAAGGTGTTTTTTATCCGGAAAATTTACCGGCCTCTAAATGGTTTGATTATTACTGCCAGCACTTTGATACTTATGAGTTTAATGGCAGTTTTTATAAATTTCCAACAGTAAAAATATTTGAGAACTGGTATAAAAAAGCACCTGAACATTTTATATTTTCAGTAAAGGCACCAAAAGAAATTACACATATCAAAAAGTTTACAAACTGCGAAGAATTGATTTCAGATTTTTATGCTATTTGCGATACGGGTTTCAAAGATAAATTAGGATGTGTTTTATTTCAGTTTCCGCCAAGCTATTCTTTTAGTGAAGAAAGGCTTCATGCGATTATCAGTAATTTAAATCCAAAATTTAAAAATGTAATCGAATTTCGTCATGAAAGCTGGTGGATTGATAAAGTTTGGAATCTTTTTATAGAAAACAACATTACATTTTGCAGTGTAAGCCATCCTCAGCTGCCTGAAACTATTTTGGATAGTTTTCCTTTAATTTATATCAGGCTTCATGGAACTCCAAAAATGTTTTATTCCGGATATTCTTCAGAGCAATTAGATTATATTAAAAATAAAACAGAAGATAAAAATGCTTTTGTATATTTTAACAATACGGCAAGTGAAGAAGGAATTTTAAATGCTTTGGAATTCAAAAAAATTATAAACAGATGATGCAATTGATTTTTTAAATCTGTTATTCATACTCTGTCTCATAGATTTACAAAAAAGACTGAAACGAAAAAATCTTACTTAACAGAATTAATAGCAACACCAAAAAAAAAGTTATTAGCAGGCAGATAAGCACTACTGCTTTTTTATGCATTTCCTTGTCAATATCATCGAATTTTTGCACTAATTTAAGATCGTCTTCTGCTTTTATGGTTTTGTAATTTTCTCCCATGGTCCCAAAAAGTATTATGTTAATTCAGTTATATTACGCAAAAACTTGTTGATATATACAAAAACTCGTTGATATACACAAAAAACCGATGAGTGGTTTGTTATTCAATAAATTATAATATAATATATTCATTCATAAATGGTTATATTAAAAGAGGTTTTAATGTTTCAGAACTTTAAGAATATTATAAATGGCTATTTTTATTTGAAAAATAACCATTTATTATGTTTATAATTCTAAGTTCCCTTCAATCCCATCATCCATAGTTTTTCCGGTAACAAAAGCAACAGCCATTTTAGCAATAGCGATCATTTTCCCATGTTTATTGTTCCAGTAATATCCTTCTTCCGGAATTACTTTTATAATACTTAAATTCGGGTCATCTTCACCTTCAGGCATCCAGACTTTAATAATAGGATTCCATAATTCTTTGATTCTTCTTCTGTCATAAGAAATAGTGGCGGTCCCATGCAGCGTCAGGAATTTATCATGTGGCTGGACAAAGAATAATTCTACTTTCGGATTCAGGCTTATTTCTTCATTTTTTTGGCTGTGTTTATCAGACAAAAACCAGAGATTTCCATATTTATCAATTTCCTGAACTGACATAGGACGTGATTGCAGTTTTCCATCTTTGTAGGTACAAAGCATACATGTTTTTATATCGTTGGCAAGATTTTTTATTTTTTCTGCTGCCGATTCGTTTCTAAGGTTTTTATGATCTCCCATGGCTTTATTTATTTAATTTTTATAAACTAAAGATCAGTTTTTTATTTTTTTTTAGAGTTATATAATTCATTTTCAGGATTATGATATTTCTATTTTTAAAACTTTGGAGCAATTACAGTTTTATTGATAATTCTGCAAATTTATTTATCTTTGATGCAGATTATTTTATTTTTACGTGTCTATGAACGATTTTATTATATTTTATACTGATGATGATGAAGACGATTTAAACATTTTTGCAGATGCAGTAGAATTATTACCAAAAAAAATACACCTTCAGACTTATAATAGCGGAGATAAATTATTAAAGGCAATTCACAATCCTCCGCCAACACCAAATTTGATTTTTTTGGATTTGAATATGCCCGGAAAAAATGGATTTGATGTATTGTTGGAACTCCGAAATTCAGAAACAAACAATGATATTCCGGTAATTATATTTTCAACTTCAAATGAACCGGCCATAATTGAAAAATGCCGTTTATTAGGAGCCAATTATTTTATTAGTAAACCGGTTTTAATGAGGGATATTATAAAATCAATTGAGTATGCACTGGAAGTTGACTGGTCAGAATTTGTACCAGCCGGCAATAATTTTGTGCATAAATTTTAGATTAAAAAAAGAACTGCCTAATCATTCTGTATGATGATTAGGCAGTTTTTATAATTCAGGGAAATGAATATCAAAAGTAGCGCCTTTTCCTTTTTCGCTTTTAGCAGTAATAAAGCCTTTGTGGTTTTCTACAATTTTTTTTACGATTGCTAAACCAATTCCTGTTCCGGCAAATTCATTCTCTGTATTTAAACGTTGAAAAACATCAAAAATACGCTCTTTATATTGTATGTCAAAACCGATACCGTTGTCAGAAACCTGGAGATGAAGGTATATTTTTTCAGGAAAATCAATGTCAGGTTTTATATCTTCTCCTTTTATACGTTTTGCTTTAATTTCAATATAAGGAGTTTCATTTTTTTTAGAAAACTTTAAGGCATTACTAATTAAATTATGCAATAATTGCCTGAATTGAAAAGGTATAATGGTAGCATGGCCTAAAGGATGAAAATTGACTATGGCATTTGTTTCTTCAATACGTTCAAAAAAATCGCTTTTGACTTCTTCGGCAATCTCATCCAGGTTTGTATCAATAAAAACCCTTTCGGCAGAATTTGTCCTTGAATACATTAAAAGGTCCTGAATCAGAGTTTGCATTCTTTTTGCAGAAATATCAATTTTATTAAGATATATTTTGGCCTTTGCCGATATGTTCTCCTCGTCTAAATCGACTAAACGGCTCACGAAAGTTTGTATTTTTCTTAAAGGTTCCTGTAGATCATGGCTGGAAATGTAAGCAAATGACTGAAGTTCAATATTCATGTTTATCAAATCCTTATTTTTTGATTCGAGTTCAGCTGTACGTTCAAAAACTTCTTTTTCTAATTGTGATGTAAAGTTTTTCTGGTCCTGAATATCGGTACTTGTTCCCACCCACATCTGAATGTTTCCAAATTCATCTTTTTGGGCAATCGCACGGCTAAGCTGCCATCTGTATTCTCCGTCATATCTTCGGAAGCGATGCTCAAATAAAAAGTCATTCCCGGTTTTGATGGCTTCCATCCAGATATTAATATTTTCTTCCCTGTCATCAGGATGAACAATCTGGAGCCATCCGTCTTTTTCAATATCACATTTGCTAATCCCCGAATAGGTATAGATTGACTGATTGAAATAATTTAAATTTCCCATTGCATCACTTGTCCAGACGTGCTGAGGCATGGATTCTGCAAGCAGTCTGAATTTCTTCTCACTTTCTTCAATAATATTTCTGGCAATTACCTGTAGAGTCACATCATTGGCAATAGCAACAATACCGGAAATAGTTCCGTCAGGTTCTTTTAAAGCTTCATAAACTACATTTAAAAAAATCTTTTCATCAATTTTACCATTTCTGGATAATGTGACAGGGAATTCATAGGCAGTAAATTTTTCGCCGGTAGTATAAACATTTTGCAGAATATTTTCTAAACTCTGACCGGAGGCTTCGGGAAGTACTTTACAAATAGGTTTGTTTAGGGCTTGATTTTTTTCTTTTTTCCAAATTTCAAGCATAAAATCATTGGCAATTTCAACTACAAAATCAGGTCCCCTAAAAATACACATGGCATTTGGGGTTTGCATAATATTATTCAGATAGCGATTATTACTTTCTTCTAACTTTTTAACCATATTTACCTTTTCTGTAGTTTCGTTACAAATAACCAAAACTCCGGCAGGCTTTCCTGATTCGTTGTTTACAGGACTATAACTAAATGTCCAATAAACATCTTCCATTTTCCCGTTACGATAAATAGGTAATAATTGATCTTCATGCCATGTTGGCTCACCCTCTAAAAGAACCTGATCAATAAGCGGTTTTATAAAATCCCAGATTTCGGGCCAGGCATCAATTCCTTTTTGACCTAATATAAAAGGATGTTTCCCATTGTTCCCTAAACTGGGACGATAAGCGTCATTATAAAAACAAATATGTTCCGGACCCCAAAATAAGAACATCGGAAACTTTGAATTTAAAAGAAGTCCTAATGTTGTCCGTAAACTTTGAGGCCAGGACTCAAGAGGGCCAACTAAAGTTTTACTCCAGTCTTTAGCTCGGGTTAATTCTCCCATTTCGCCTCCTTTTGCTAAGAAATCCTGATTTATTATAGTCATTGAAAAAATATTTTTTGATTCTTTTCAGAAGAAAAAAAACTCTTACGTCCAATAAATATAATAATTTATAAACAGATTTTAAAAATGTCAGCAGCATAAAATCCTGCTTTTTTTATTTTTTACAGAAATTATTTAATGGGATAAAAAAAATATTTTTTGAGTTAAAAGGTTGGTCTAAAATCAATGAAATTTGTTGTAAAACAAATAAAATATTTGCTTTTTATATTCCGATACTACACATAAACTAAATTATCATGAAAAAAGATTCTTCAAAAAACGAGTTAGAATATATAGAGGAGTATCAAAAAAATGGATATTGCTGTAATTTTTTGTTTAAGGATGGTGCGCTTATAGAAACAGAATCAAAATACCCGTATCAGCCTGATGAAATATTTATTGTCGCCCATCATCGATACGAAGGAATCAGTAATCCTGATGATATGTCAATTCTGTATGTTATAGAAACTGCCGACAATAAAAAGGGAACTTATTTAGCAGGATACGGGCCATCTGCTGACCTGGAAGCTGCCGAATTTTTTAAGAATGTTCCAAAAGAAAATTATTCGACTAATGCGGATATTCACAAACTGACATAGTTAAGTTTCATTAAAATATAGGATTTTTTTATTTTGCTGATAAGACAGCTGTTTCAAATATGATGTTTGGACAGCTGTTTTTAGTTTATAATCTTTTTTATAAAGTATTAATTATGAAAGTTGTACGAAAAATTATATAACATTTAACATCCAAAGTATTACGAAATTTGAATAGTTCAAAAGAGAGAAGTATGATTAAGTTTTGAACTCTTTTATTATAGAATATTTAAATGCTTATCAGATGAAAAAACTTTACTTAAATACAAATGAAATGAATACTATTTTTAATGATCTTAAAGATAGTCTGAACGGAACTCTAACTTTAGAAAACAATCAATATAAACTAAAGCTTAATTCCAAAAAAGCAAAAGGAACAATCAGCGGGATGACTTTTAACAAGCAAACAGCATATATTGAATTTGATGGTTATTTTCATGAAGATGTTGTGTTAAGTATGGAATCTTCTGCAGATTCGCCTATTTTATTTGCGTATTGCTCTGTAGGTAATTTAAGCCATAGTTTTGGGATTAACGGAGATAAAAAAAGTATAAAACCGAATCAGACCGGAATTTTAAGAAATACATCAAACATTAATAGTATCTTATTTTTTAAAGGATATGAACGGGTTAAGTTTTCTATTATCAGCAGTAGTGCTTCTACTGTAGAAAACGCAGGTTTATTTTCTGACTTAAAAACGATGTTTACAAGTCCTTCAGGAAAATATATGCATGTGGGGCAGACTACTCCGGGAATAACTAAAAAAATTAATGAATTTAAGAGCGTCCCACAAAAAGGAATTGTGGGGGATTTAGTAAGAAAAAGAATTTTGGAAGATATCCTGGAAAGTGAGCATATGCAGCATAGCCACGCCTATATCAGAACAATATTGCCAATTTTGAATTTGGCAACCAAACAGATAGAAGAATTTAAAAGAATTTCTAATTTGAATATTTTAGAAGCTTTTTATGGTATAAAAAACGTTAAAAACCATTACTTACCACGGTTTTTAAAACAAAAATACCATTTAGCATTTAGTCATCTTATTAAAACCAGTTAGCTATAAAGCACTATTATATTCTACATTTATCAAAAAAACAGCTTTTACCGAGCTGTTTTTTTTATTTTATTCTTTTTCATAATAAACAAGAAAATAGATCATAGTAAGATTTAGGCATAACGAAATGCTATTGGTAATGATTATTGGCCAATCGTTTTTTAAAATTCCGTAAATAACCCATATCATGATCCCAAAAGTTAAAATACTAAAGGTCAGTAATGAAATTGCTTTTACTTTTTTCGTTCTCCAGACTTTTATTATTTGTGGAATTACTGAAATTGTGACACACATTCCCGCAAAAAGACCAATAATATCAATGAAATTCATAGTTTTTAATTTTAATGTTTTATCCGCCTACAGGCTCGCCTCCGTTTACATGAATAAATTGGCCGGTAATATAACTGCTGTCTTCCGATGCTAAAAAAACGTATGCAGGACCAACTTCAGATGGCTGCCCCGCTCTTCCCATTGGAGTATCTTGTCCGAAATCTGAAACTTTAGCAAACGTAGCAACAATAAGAGGAGTCCAGATTGGTCCGGGAGCAACGCCATTTACCCTGATTTGTTTTTTGGAAAGCATGGCAGATAAGGATCTTGTAAAGGTCAAAATAGCACCTTTTGTACTTGAATAATCAAGAAGGTGTTCACTTCCGCGATAAGCCGTAACAGAACTGGTGTTAATAATAGTGTCGCCTTCTTTTAGAAATGGTAAAGCTGCTTTTGTAATATAAAAATAAGGATAGATATTCGTTTCGAATGTTTTTTGAAGTTGTGCTGCCGTAATTTTTTCCAATTCATTTTGAGGAAACTGAACTGCAGCGTTATTGACGACTATATTTATTTTGCTAAACAATTGATGGCATTTTTTTACGGCGGCTATGCAAAATTTCTCATCCTTTAAATCTCCACTGATTAAAAGACATTGCTGCCCTTCTTGTTCAACCAGCTCTTTGGTTAATAGAGCGTCTTTATCTTCTTTCAGGTAAACAATCGCAATATTAGCACCTTCTCTGGCAAAATGTACTGCAACACTTCTGCCAATTCCACTATCACCTCCAGTAATAAAAGCTACTTTGCCTAACAATTTTCCGCTTCCAACATAACTTTCCTTAATGATCTCAGGTTCAGGATTCATTAAATATTCATTGCCCGGAAGAGTTTGTTTTTGTTCCGGAAATGTTTTATCTTTTTTCATGATATTTCATTTTTAAAATTATTATTTACTTTAAAAATAATTGGATTTCTTATTAAAATTTGACTTCATTGAATTAAAAATTATCTCAATAAATGTTACATTTTAAAAAATTAAAAAGATGGGAATTATGTAATGAATTAAATTTTTGGTAAAATGCAATTACCTGTTTTTTTTATAATTTTGAAAGTTTGTTGGTATTTTGATTGTTAATATTAGAAGAATATTTACTTAAAATATTTATAAATTATACACCTTAGCCTAAAATAGATGATATTAATTGTAGACGATATACGGGCAAATATAATTGCCTTAAAAAAAACATTAGAATTACATAATATCGATGTTGATACTGCTGAGTCAGGCGAAGAAGCATTAAAGAAAATTTTACAAATTGATTACTGCCTTATTATAATGGATGTTCAGATGCCCGGACTCGATGGTTTTGAAGTAGTAAAAATTCTTTCCGGCAATAAAAAAACAAAAGACATCCCTGTCATTTTTCTGTCAGCACTTAATATCGAAAAAAAATATATTTTTAAAGGATATGAAAGTGGTGCTGTAGATTATATAACCAAACCTGTAGATACTGATCTGCTGATTTTAAAAGTAAAAACTTTCCTGAAGATTTATGAGCAGCAAAATCAATTAAAAGAGATGAAAGATCTGCTTTCGAAGGAAATCAAAATCAGGAAAGAAGCGCAGGATAATCTGGAAATAAAAATTGCGGAAAGAACAAAAGAGTTAGTCTTAAAAAATGAAGAACTGGAATTTAAAAATCATGAATTACAGCAATTTTCCTGGGTAGTTTCACATGATTTGAATGAGCCCATTAGAAAAATTCAGATTTTTATTAAAATTATAAAAGATTTGTATCTGGCCAGTGATGAAAAGGCTGTTGATTATGTTAACAGAACTATCAAATCGGCAGAAAGGATGCAAACCCTGATTACGGATTTATTGGCTTACTCCAGATTATCATCCAAAGTACAGCCCGAAAAAACCGATTTGAATATTGTCCTGCAGGAAGTTCTCTCCGATTTCGATTATCTTATCGAAAGTAAAGGAGCTGCTGTCAAAACCAATGTACTCCCAACTATCGACAGTATTCCGAGCCAATTGCGACAGGTTTTTCAAAATTTAATTGGAAACGCCCTTAAGTTTTCAAATAATACAAACAATCCTTTAATAGAAATCACTTCTGAATTGATTGAAGCAAAAAGCTTTGATGCGGAATCATCACCCGAAGGAAAATATTGCCGCATTACTGTTAAGGATAACGGAATTGGTTTTGATGAAATTTATCTGGATAGGATATTTATCATTTTTCAAAGCTTAAATGACCGCAAAACCTATGAAGGAACGGGAATTGGTCTCGCCATTGCAAAAAAAATAATCGAAAAACACAACGGATTGATTACTGCAAAAAGTGAAGTAGGCAAGGGGGCAAGTTTTATTATGGTTTTACCTTTAGAATATCAAGATGAAAACAGTTTATATGAAAAAAAACAACTTTAAAAGAAATTTACTTGTAAGTTCCATGATTTCATTACTGGTCTTAATGATCAGTTCTACAGCATCATTTCTTAGCATAAAAAATTTATTGGAAAGTAATTTTTGGGTCAATCACACCCAGGAAGTAATTTATAATTTAAACGAAGGATCAGCCAGAATTATCGAAGCACAGACCAATATGCGTGGTTATCTCTTAACCGGTGACGAGCAGTTTGTACAAATGTATAATGACTGCGAATCAAAATCGAATGACTATTTTAATAGGTTGGACGAACTTACAGTCGATAATTCCTCTCAACAAAAAGAATTGAAAGAATTAAAAGTTCTTCGGGGCAATTTTTTTAAATACCTGAACAATCAGATTGTAAAAAAACGATTTGGAAAAAATAACGTCACATTTAATCTCGATGAAGGGAAAAAAATGATGAAAGAATTGCGATCAAATGTTAAACGAATTGAAAGACAGGAACAAAATCTTTTAAAAGAACGAAATGAAAATTCAGAACGTTACGGTACCTATAGTGTTATTTTAATTATTGTAGCCTTTATTGTTGCATTTTTTATCTCGATTGTTTTTTTAATCCGAATTTTAAAAGATTATAATGAACGTACCTTGCTACAGCAGGAATTAGAAAGAAAAGACAGGGAAATTGCCGATAGAATCGAGGCAATAAGCACTATTGCAAGTAATATTTCTAAAGGAAATTATGACATTCGTGTAGACGATACCAAGGCAGATGCGTTAGGCAGTGTAGCAGAATCATTAAATAATATGAGTGATTCCCTAAAAAAATCTTTTGGATTATTATCAGAAAAAGAATGGCTGCAGACCGGGGTCGCCAGTCTCAATAATGTAATGTTGGGTGATAAATTATTAAGCCAATTGTCAAAAGATGTTATTGAGTTTGTATGTAATTATGTCAATTGTAATGCCGGCGTTTTATATGTTCTTGATGGAGATGAGCTCTTTGCTGCTGCCGGTTACAGTTATATTCCAAGTAAAAATAAAGAACGTATCAGGAAAGGCGAAGGTTTGATTGGGCAATGTGTTGTTTCGGGTAAATTACTGGAATTAAAATCATTAGTACCTGAAGATATTCAGATTAGTTATGCATTGGGAGAGATAAAACCTGCTCATGTAGTGGCAGTTCCCTTATTGAATACCAAAATTGAAGGTGCAATTGAACTGGCAAGTATTACAGAGTTTTCACCTTTAATATTAGAGTTTTTAAAAATCGTTTCCGGCAATATTGCAATCGCGCTAAAATCAACAAAACACAGACAGCGTGTTTTAGAATTACTTGAAGAAACCCAATCACAATCTGAGGAATTACAAATTCAGCACAGCGAACTTGAAGCTATAAATTCTGAATTGGAAGCACAAACCGAAAAACTTCAGGCTTCTGAAGAAGAGTTAAGGGTTCAACAAGAAGAACTTCAGCAAACGAATGAAGAATTGTCTGAGCGAAGTGTTTTACTGGAAGAAAAAAACAGCGAGATTCAAAAAAAATCAGAGGCTTTAGAACTTACAACACGTTACAAGTCGGAGTTTCTGGCAAATATGTCGCATGAATTACGAACACCTTTAAATTCAATTTTACTCTTAAGCCGATTATTAGCTGAGAATAACAGTAAAGGCATGAATACCGAGGAAATAGAGTTTGCCAAAGTTATTCAGAGTTCAGGAAACAGTTTATTAGGTTTGATAGATGAAATTTTGGATTTGTCCAAAATTGAGGCCGGAAAAATGGAACTTGAATTTATGGAGTTTCCTACCCAGGAAATAACCGAGACTCTCATGAGTTTATTTGCACCGGTAGCAAAAGAAAAAAACATCAATTTTGAAATTATTTCAAAAGAAGCTCCCGCTATCCTTAAAACTGACAAAATGCGTTTAGAGCAAATTCTTAGAAATTTAATTTCGAACGCTATTAAATTTACAGATGAAGGCTCTGTAAGCCTTGAAATTAAAATAAATGATGATGACCCTAACATAATTTGTTTTATTGTAAAAGATACAGGAATTGGAATTTCGTTAGACAAACAGCCTTTAATTTTTGAGGCTTTCCAGCAGGCTGATGGCTCAACTAAACGAAAATATGGCGGTACCGGTTTAGGTTTGTCGATTAGCAGGGAACTGGCAAAATTACTAAATGGAGAAATAATTTTGCACAGTGTTGTAAACGAAGGAAGCACCTTTACATTTTGTTTACCCATTGTTGGTTCGGCAATAAAAAAACCTTCAATTGAAAAATTACCTCCAATCGAAATTGAAAATATTGAAGAAGAAGAAAATAAAATAACAGATTTAAAAGATAAATACATCTCTGCTATTATACCTGATGAGATTGAAGATGACAGAAACGCTATTTCTGAAAATGATAAAGTAATTCTGATTGTTGAAGACGATATCAATTTTGCGAAATCATTGCTAACCTTCAGCAGAAATAAAGGGTATAAAGGAATTGTTGCCGTAAGAGGGGATTATGCATTAAATTTTGCCTTGATGTATAAGCCAATAGGGATTTTATTAGATATTGAACTTCCTGTAAAAAGCGGCTGGGAGATTTTGGAAGAATTTAAAAATAACCCACAAACAAAACATATTCCGGTGCACATTATGTCATCACACAAATTGAGACAGGAAAGCCTTTTAAAAGGTGCTGTTGATTTTCTTGATAAACCAGTTGCTTTTGATAAAATTCCTGAGATTTTTATGCGAATAGAACATATCATCAGCAATGAAGCACAAAAAGTTTTAATTATTGAAGATAATCCTAAACACGCAAAAGCACTTGCCTACTTCCTCGAGACCTATAATATTAATTCTGAAATTAAAAGTGACGTATCAGACGGTCTGGAGGCACTTAATAAAAGCGATATTGATTGTGTAATATTGGATATGGGAATTCCGGATAAGCATGCTTACGAGATTTTGGAAGAAGTCAAGAAAAACCCGGACTTAGAAAATCTTCCTGTAATTGTTTTTACCGGAAAAAGCCTGTCGCCTAAAGAAGAAATGAAAATTAAGAAATACACAGATTCCATTATTGTAAAAACGGCACATTCTTACCAGAGAATGCTCGATGAAGTATCGCTTTTTCTACATTTGGTTGAAGAGAATAAAAATACAGACGGTAAAAAAGAAAGTTATAAAAAACTTAACTTAATGAATAATATTTTATTCGACAAAACAGTTTTAATAGTTGATGATGATGTCAGAAATATTTATTCACTCACAAAAGCGTTAGAAGTATTTAAAATGAATGTGATCACAGCTTTTGATGGCAAAGAAGCTATAAAAGCATTAGAAGAACATCCAAATACCGATATTGTTTTGCTTGATATGATGATGCCTAATATGGATGGTTATGAAACAGCCGAAAAAATACGCAGCAACCCAAAATATTTGACACTGCCATTAATAGCCGTAACAGCAAAGGCAATGACCGGCGATCGCGAAAAATGTATCAAAGCAGGGGCTTCAGATTATATAACTAAACCTGTTGATATCGATCAGCTGCTTTCGTTATTGCGAGTATGGCTATATGATAAAGTTTGACGAATCATAAAAAATGATTTAACACACTTCGACTCCGCTCAGTGCAGGCTGGAGACATAGGTATTATTTTAAAAAAAAATATAAAAGAAATACATTTCTTCAGATAGCTGGCTATGTGTATTTAAATAAGCGAAACGCCTGCTTTTGAGTTTGCAAAATCTATGTTTCTATGTGTTGAAATAATTTTAAAGTTTAATTAAATGTATTAAAATGAATAAAAAAAAACTCTTAATTATTGATGATGATTCAAGAAATATTTTTGCTTTGGAAAACACACTTCGTGCCAGATCATTTAATTGTCTATCATGTTTAAGTGCCGAAGAAGCTTTAAAAATATTAAACTCTGATGAAGCTGTTGATGCTGTTTTGATAGATATGATGATGCCTGAAATGGATGGTTATGAAGCGATTCCTTTAATTAAAAAAATCCCTTCCCAAAAAGATCTGTTTATTGTGGCTGTAACGGCTCAGGCTATGAAAGGAGATAAAGAAAAATGTTTAGAGGCCGGAGCTGATGATTATGTCTCCAAACCTGTAGATGTTGATAAACTGCTTTTAATCTTAAGCAAAATTTGAAATAGCTATGATTGAAGACATTGAGCTGGAAACCCTTATTAATGAAATTTATGAATATTACGGGTTTGATTTTGGAAGTTATTCCAGGGCTTCATTAAAAAGGCGCGTAAACAGGATATATCTATTGGACGGATTCACTGATTTTTATGAATTTTTATCAAAAGTCAGGTACGATCAGGATTATTTTAAACATATAATCAACGAAATAACAGTAAATGTTACCGAAATGTTTCGTGATCCCTATTTTTATAAAGTAATTCGAAATCAGATTCTTCCGTTATTGGCCACAAAGCCTTTTATTCGTTTATGGCACGCAGGATGTGCTACAGGTGAAGAGGTATATTCAATGGCTATTTTATTAAAAGAAGCCGGTTTGTTGAGTAAATCCCTTATTTACGCTACTGATATTAATGAAAAAGTATTGGAAACCGCAAAAAAAGGAATTTTTCCTTTAAGAATGATGAAAGAATATTCAGAAAACTATCTGGATTCCGGAGGGCAGGAAGATTTTTCAAATTATTATACAGCTAATTACGGGATTGCGAAATTCAATGAAGAATTGTCTCAGAAAATGGTTTTTTCACAACATAATCTTGTGTCAGACAGATCATTCAACGAGTTTGATTTTATTTTATGCCGAAATGTTTTAATTTATTTTGATAATGATCTGCAAAAAAGAGCCATTACCTTATTTGATGAAAGTTTATCCGTTCAGGGATTTCTGGCATTAGGCACCAAAGAAACCATAAAATATTCCATATCCCAAAGCAACTACAAACAGCTTGATAAAGAAAGAATATGGAGGAAAGTGAAATAATATCAGACCATAAAGTAATTATTTTTGGAGGATCAGCCGGCAGTTTAGTGGCGCTGATGCAAATATTACCCCAATTACCGGTAATAAATTCTTTTGCCATTGTAATTGTACTTCACAGGAAAAGTACAGATGAAGAAACTTTAGAAGAACTTATTAAATTAAAATCTGTTATAGAAGTAAAACAAGTAGAAGATAAAACGCCTCTTTTACCCGGATTTATTTATGTTGCACCTTCTAATTATCACTTATTGTTCGAAAAAAATAATCTGTTGTCACTCGATATTTCTGAAAAAATAAATTACAGCAGGCCAAGTATTGATGTTTCTTTTGAATCGGCAGCAGAAGTGTATAAAAATCAATTGATTGGGATTTTATTGTCAGGTTCAAACTCTGACGGTACACAAGGTTTAAAAGCAATTCAAAATGAAGGAGGAACCATTGTAATTCAGGATCCGGAATCAGCAGAAATGCCTTTTATGCCAACGAATGCAATCCATAATACTGCCCCTGATTTTGTTTTAAGTATTCAGGGAATAGTTCAGTTTATTTTATCAATAGATGATAATTAAGGTTCTGATAAAATATTATTCCAAATCTTTCAAAATTTGATTTGCTGCAGGCAGATTCATACGCTGTAACTCAGCAATCATAAGTTGTTTTTGCTCTTCGTCCATTTTCTGAGCAGGTTTTATAAAATCATTTTCAGGTGCTTCGTTAAAAAACAAATTATCAGTCCATTCATTTCGGATACCGTCAATTACAAGATGAATCCTGTCCCGGGTTCCGCGATTGGCAACCGAATGAATAAAATTAGCATCAATATACCAGCATTCACCTTCGTTCATTATCAAACGATTGCCATCTAAAATAAACTCAACTTCACTGTTTGTAATGATTGGAATATGCAATCGAAAACAGCCATCTTCATAACCAAGGCAATTATCGCTATGCGGTTTGACTTCGGCACCAACGTCTAATTTCAATAAACGAACGGCAGTTTTTTCAAATAAAAAATTCTTAAGGACTTCCTGAAAATAAGTACAGGAATCGAGAATTTCTGTAGGAACGAGTTTTTCGTCACTATTTGGCAACGCATAAATCGAATCCGACTTTCCATTTTGTGACATTAAGGCAATAGAGGTCCATTTTCCGTTATAATCATTTGTATTATAATGATTTGTCCAGTTTTTTTCGATGATTTTAGAAACATCATTTTTGAGTTTTTCAGGATCAAAAAGCAATGGAAACCTGATATAACGAACTAATTTATCCATAATTTAATCTCTTAGCCATTTTAACATTTTTGGAAACGCTTCTTTGCCTTCTTTAGTTGCGCGTTCTCTGCCTAAAGCAAGTCCTGCCCATTCCAGAAAAGGCAAACCAATATAATTTTCGCTGGTAAAATTTGAAATCAGCCATTCCGAATCATTTTTATATCCGTTGGGATGAAATACAAATTCAATTGGTAATTCTAAATACTTTGCTGCGGCAAAAGACCAAAGGATTGCGGCAATTTCTTCTCCTTGTGTTGGCCAGTCAGCTGCCATTTCATTTGTTCCTGCAATTTTTCTCTCAGCAGAAGTCGTAACAGCCAAATGCCCGGTTTCATGCAGAATATCACCGGGATATAATAATTTTTCGAAATCAATATAAAGACAATTGGGGCCTAAACTCAATCCGGGCAAAAAAGAAGTCTGCAATTCTTTTTCAACAATATCAATTCCGATCTCACTTAAAAATGACAGCACTTTTTCTAATTCCGGGGATTGATTTTTTGTTGTCATGAATTAAATTAATTAGCAATTAAGTCTGTATACCAAAAGCCATAATCAAAAGCATCCGTTTCGTTTGTATCGCAAGCCGTATTACTGGATTCTGTTTTTGGTTTTTCGTATTTACGATATACTGTTTCACCAATTTCGAAATTAATTGGGTCTGAGAAAATCGGACCATCAAAAGTAAAGGTATGAAATTCGCCGTTTTCGCCACATACATCTACATTTTCCGGTAAATCATTAATAAAAGACTGATCGATTATTCGTCCTACAAAACTTTTGTCAAGAAAACGCTCATTTACACAAACCACGATTGTTTTAAATCCTAAATCCATAAATTCCTGAATCAAATCGTGCGTTGGAATTTTCCAGATCGGAAAAACACCTTTAAAACCGATTTGTGCTAATTTATCCTCACGGTATTTTCGCAGATCTTCGAGAAATATATCTCCAAAAACGGAGTGGGTAATGTCCTGCTCTTTTAATTCAGTTAAGGTTTTAGTCATCACATTTTCATATACTTCCATGGTTGGCATTTCCGGAATCTGCATAATTTTTAAAGGCAGACCAATGCTTTTTGCCTGAGCTTCAAGTAGCTCTACACGTACACCGTGCATAGAAATTCGCTGATATTGCTGATTGACACTCGTCAATAAACATTCAATTTTAAACTCAGGGTTTTGAAGGATTTTGTATAATGCCAGAGCAGAATCTTTTCCGCTGCTCCAGTTAAATAAGGCTTTTTTTGGTGTTGGCACGATCATTATAATTTTGTAATGTAAACATACAAATTTCATTCGATTTGTTGGTGAAACCTTTGTAACTTTGGGTTTTCGCCTTCAAATTTATTTAAATGAAATACATCTTATTATTTATTACCAGCTTTGTTTTTGCACAGCAAACCCAATTCGTAGATTTTAAATCAGTTACCGGACAATTGACATTAAACGCTAAGGAAAAATCGGTTTCGGGTTCAGTCGATTATCAATTTGAAGTTCTGAAACCTCTGGATACGATAAAAATTGATGCTAAAAACATGGAGTTTTCCCATGTTCAAATAGATAATAAAGATGCTGTTTTTCTTAATACAGGCAAACAATTACAAATCATTTATAACTTTCAAAAAGGTAAAAACCATTTAAGTTTTGAATATGTGGCAAGACCTAAGCAAGCTTTATATTTTGTTGCTATTGAAAATTCAGAAGTACAAATCTGGACACAAGGGCAGGGAAGATATACGAGCAATTGGTTTCCGAGTTTTGATGATGTAAATGAAAAATTGATTTTTAGTTTAAGAATTACTTATGATAAAGAGTATCAGGTTATCTCAAATGGTATTTTAGAAGAAAAAATTAGAAAAGAGAATAATTTGCATTGGCAGTATAAAATGCAAAAACCAATGAGTTCTTATTTATTGATGCTTGCCATTGGAAAATTTGATAAAAAAGAATTCAAATCAAAATCTAAAATTCCGTTAGAATATTATCTGGAAAATAAAGACACAAATCGTTTTGAACCAACCTATCGCTATTCTAAGCGTGTTTTTGATTTTTTGGAAAAGGAAATAGGAGTGAAGTACCCCTGGGAAGTATACAGGCAGATTCCGGTTCGTGATTTTCTTTATGCAGGAATGGAAAACACTACTACAACACTTTTTGCTACCAGATATGTAGTGGATTCTATTGGTTTTGAAGATCGAAATTACACCAATGTTGATGCCCATGAATTGGCACATCATTGGTTCGGGGATTTGATTACCGCAGAAAGCAGCACGCACCATTGGCTTCAGGAAGGTTTTGCAACTTATTATGCGTTACTTGCCGAAAGGAATATTTATGGAGATGATTATTTTTATTCGAAATTATATGAAACTGCCCAACAAATAAAGTTTGCTTCACGATCTGATAATATTCCGGTTTTAAACGCAAAAGCCAGTTCCCTTACTTTTTATGAAAAAGGAGCGTGGGCATTGTTTGTTTTGCATGAATCAATAGGGGATAAAGCGTTTAAAAAAGCAATAAAAAACTATCTGAAAAAATACGCTTACCAATCTGTAAATACTCAGGATTTCTTTGATGAAATTAAAAAAGTATCCAATTTTGATTTGGTTCAGTTTCAGAAAACATGGCTGGAATCTACTGCTTTTGATACAGCAACGGCAAATACTTTATTGAGTAAAAATAAAGCAATTCAGGTACGTTTAGAAGTTGATAAATTAAAGAACACATCTTTGGCAGAGAAAAAAGATTTTTTTATTAAAACATTAAATTCAGATATTTATCATACTGTAAAAATTGCTGTTGTCGATCAATTGGAAAATGAAAAATACGAATCAAAAAAACAGTTAATGCTTTTAGCTTTAAAGACAAATAATGTTCAGGTTCGTCAGGCCGTTGCCGAAACTTTAACAAATATTCCCGAAGATTTCAGAGTCGAATATGAAGCATTGCTTGAAGATAAATCCTATCAGACCCAGGAAATTGCATTGTATTGGCTGTGGAAAAATTTTCCGGATCGTCAAAGCGAATATTTAAACAGATCTAAAGACCGGATTGGTTTTAACGATTATAATCTTCGCACTTTATGGCTTTCACTGGCTTTATCGACTCCCGGTTACAGTGATAATCCGGAATTATTAATATCTGAATTAATTGCTTTTTCTTCAACAAAATATGAAGCTACAACCCGACAAAATGCACTTGAAAAACTTATAGCTTTTAAAATAATAAATGATGAAGTCCTGACTAACCTGGTGAACGCGACCATACATCATATGTGGCAGTTTTCAAAATTTGGAAGAGATACAATTCGGCTCTTAATAAAAAATACTGAAATGCGTGCTTCATTTGAAAGAATTTTGATTAATTTGACCCCCGATGAACAATTCCAATTGAGTCGTTTGCTTGCTGAAAAAAGTTAGAAGTTGTATGTTAAGTGTCATGGAGTAAATTATACGAAAGTATAAAATAAAAAAAATAATAAGAAAATTTGAGAAAATGCAGTAATGTGTTATACGCATCTAAAACTTATAACTTTTAACTCATAACTCATAACCCCAAAAAAAATATGAGAGCATTGGTTATTTCCGGTGGTGGCAGTAAAGGTGCATTTGCCGGTGGTGTTGCACAATATTTATTAGAAGTTAAAAAATATCATTATGATTTATTTTTAGGAACTTCTACCGGAAGTCTTTTAATTCCACATCTGGCACTTGGAAATGTTGAGAAAATCCACTCAGTTTATACCAATGTCTGTATGAGTAAAATTTTTAACATCTGTCCTTTTGTCGTCAAAGTCAAGGATGGTGTTGATATTGTTACGATTAACCATTTTAACGTCTTACTTCAGTTTTTTAAGGGAAAAAGAACTTTTGGAGAAAGTAAAGGTTTGCGTAAATACATCAGGAATAATTTTACACTTTCGGATTTCAATAAACTAAAAAAACTGAAAAAAGATGTTGTAATTACAGTCACTAATTTTACAAAAAACGAAGCTGAATATAAATCGATTAAAGATTGTACGTATGAAGAATTTTGTGATTGGTCCTGGATATCCAGTAATTATGTTCCTTTTATGAGTTTGGTCAATAAAAATAATAATGAATATGGAGATGGCGGATTTTCGAGCCTGGTTCCTATCCGTGAGGCGATCAATCGTGGTGCCACTGAAATAGATGTAATTATTCTGGAAACCGAAGTCAATATGGATAAAACGGTGATAGGCAAAAATCCGTTTTCGTTGATGATTGATCTGTTCCGAATAGCTCTGGATCAGGTTGAGAAACACGATATTGCCATAGGAAAACTGATGGCAAGCAATAAGAATGTTAAACTTAATTTATACTATACTCCAACTAAGTTAACCAATAACGCATTGATTTTTAATAAAGAAGTGATGAAAACCTGGTGGGAACAAGGGTATGAGTATGCTCAGAATAAATCTGAAATTATGAGTGATAATAAGATAGGTTAAAGATTTTTAGAATGTAGATTTTCGGATAATCAATATTTTTTTAATCTAAAATCTACATTCTAAATTAAAATCTACCATAAACCAGCAACCTCATTTTTAATATATGCTAAAGCAGCATTGCTTGGTGATTGTTTCTCTAATAAATCATTCAAAATTACTTCACGTAATTTATCAGCACTATCAACACGATCGCTCATCGCAGTTTTACGAATAATTTGTATAGTTGAATTTTTAGCTGTCGTAATAATGGTCCAGCATTCATCAGACATATAAATCTGCTGAGTCAGATTGTGTTCAAATTCCTGTTCGATCTGGTCGATTACAAAATTTTCATAATCATGTTTTTCGTTCGAAATTGGAGCAATTCTAATCAATAATTTGGTCAGGTTAATACGCTCTAAATACAAAGTCATACGCTCGTATGCCTGTAAGCGTATTGGTAATGATTCTTTATGAGCTTCTCTGTTTAATAAAAAATTACGTTTTTTATCATTGTTTTTAATGTGCAATTCAAAAAAACTATAAGCCACAAATCCGGTAACGATGGCTGGTAAAGTATAACTTGCCAGTTCTATAATTCTTGTAAAATCCATTTTATTAATTTTTCAACAAAAATATACTTTTTGGGGAGAAATCCACTTTAAATTTATTGTAATAATGAAATGTAATTTTACTTTTGTGAGCAATTTCAAAACCAACTGAAACTCACCTATAAATGGAAACATACATCATATTTTTACTTTGTTTAGCTGCTTTTGCTGCAGGATTTATTGATGCAATTGTTGGAGGAGGAGGATTGATTCAGACTCCTATGGGATTGATTTTGCTGCCAAACCTGCCAGTTTCTACAGTGATTGGGACTTTAAAAATTCCTGCTTTTAGCGGAACATCTTTTGCTGCTTTTCAATATCTGAAAAAAGTTGTAATCCAATGGAAATTATTGTTGATTATGATGCTTTTGGCAGTTCCATCAGCGTTTTTGGGCTCCACAATATTAACTTATGTAAATAATGATTTTATGAAACCATTATTACTTGTGGTTTTATCTCTTTTAGCAATTTATACTTACGCTAAGAAAAATTTCGGGCAGCAGGTTGGAAAAGATCATTCGTATGCAAAACAAGTTTTATATGCGGTTTTGATTAGTATAATTGTTGGTTTTTATGACGGATTTATTGGTCCCGGGACAGGAAGTTTCTTTGTTGTTGCCTTTATTGCTTTAATGGGTTTTGATTTTTTGCATGCTTCTGCAAATGCTAAAATGGTCAATTTAGCAACGAATTTTGGTTCTATTTGTTTATTTATTTCAAAAGGGAAAATAATTTGGGCAATTGCTTTACCTATGGCCGCAAGTAACGCTTTGGGTGGTTGGTTAGGTGCCAAACTGGCTATAAATAAAGGAAACGGTTTTATTAGGGTTTTCTTTTTGATTGTGGTAATCGGCACTCTCCTCCGATTTGCTTATGATGTATTTTTCAAATTGTAAAAAAAATTTTTCTACTTCTCATTTCATCTTTTTCATTTTTTTTAAAAATAATTATTTTTAATGTCATCGATTACAATTGATAGAATTTTCGGGCTTTTACCAAAGTTATTGCGAATATAATAATTACATATTGTCTCTTTTTTTAATTAAATTTTTCAGTTTTTAAAGTTTTTTTAACGTTTTATTGTTTTTTGTCGGAAAAAATATATATTTTTGTGTAATCGATTACATATTATGATGCTGTTCATGTTTTTGATTTTAATAATGAGTTTTCAAAAATCGAATATAATTTCAAAATAAATTATAATTACTAACTAACCATTAAAAACCCTATTAAATGAAAAAAAAATTAACCAGTTTATTCGGTGCATTGTTGTTTTTTCCGCTTTGTATGTCTTCACAAATCTATGTCTCCCCAACAGGTACAGCCAGTAATCCCGGAACCTTAGCGAGTCCCACTACAGTAGCAAATGCTATAACAACAGTTAGTCCGGGACAAACCATCTATATGCGGGGTGGTACATATTCGATGGCTTCAACAATCTTGATCGATAGAGCGAATAGTGGTACATCAGGAAATCTTAAGCGTATAGAAGCTTATAATAGTGAAATTCCAATTCTTGATTTTTCTGCACAAACAGAAACTGCTTCCAACAGAGGTATTGTCCTGGATGGTTTTTATTGGTATTTTAAAGGAATTACCATTAGAAATGCAGGTGACAATGGTATGCTTCTTTCAGGTAATAACAATACTATAGACAATTGTATTTTTGAAAAAAACAGAGATACAGGACTTCAGTTAAGCAGGTATACAACAAGTTATACTGCAATCAGTCAATGGCCTTCCAATAATTTGATTCTGAATTGTGAATCTTTTGATAATAAAGATGCAGGTTCAGAAAATGCAGATGGTTTTGCTGCAAAACTTACCTGTGGCCAGGGCAATATATTTAGAGGATGCATTTCTCATAATAATATTGATGATGGATGGGATTTATATACCAAAACAGAGACAGGACCAATCGGAGTTATTTTATTTGAAAATTGTGTAGCTTATAATAATGGTACACTAACCACTAGCGGGACTTCTGGGAGTGGAGATAAAAATGGGTTCAAATTAGGAGGAGAAGGTATTGGAGTAAATCATATTGTACGTCGTTGTGTAGCTTTTGGTAATGGAAAACACGGTTTTACAGACAACAATAACTTAGGTTCAATAGAAATGTCTAATAATACATCGTTTAATAATGCTGAAAGTAATTTTAATTTCCGAACAGGCGGAACCCATCAATTCAGAAATAATCTGTCCTATAACTCAGGTGCCAGTGATAAAAAAACAGGAACCGATGTAGGAAATTCTAATGTATGGTGGATAAATAGCGTTAGTACAAATGGTGGAGCATTGGTTGTCAGCAGCGCCGATTTTGTTACTTTGACTCCAACAGTTACTAAAAATGCTGATGGAAGCCCTAATTTAGGTAATTTTTTAGCACTAAGCGCATCAAGTGATTTAATAAATGCAGGTGTTACTGCTACGGGAATTACTTTTAACGGTACGGCTCCGGATCTTGGTGCAAGAGAATCCGGTGGAACAGTAGTTACTAATTATACACTAACAACTACTGCAAATCCAACAGCAGGTGGTAGTATTGCACGTAGTCCTAATGCGACATCTTATGCAGCAGGCACTGTTGTAACACTTACTGCAACTCCTGCGTCCGGTTATACATTTACGAGCTGGAGTAACGGAGCAACAACTGCGTCAACCACAGTTACCATGAATGCGAATACAACTATTACTTCAAATTTTACCGCAACGACAACTTCTTATACTTTAACTACGACTGCTAGTCCAACTGCAGGGGGAAGTATTGCACGCAGCCCTAATGCGACATCTTATACTGCTGGTACTGTTGTAACACTTACAGCAACACCTGCATCCGGCTATACATTTACGAGCTGGAGTAACGGAGCAACAACTGCTTCAACTACAGTTAGTATGAATGCGAACACAACAATTACTGCAAATTTTACTGCAACAACAACTTCTTATACGTTGACTACTACGGCCAGTCCAACAGCAGGAGGGAGTATCAGTCGTAGTCCAAATACAACTAGTTATGCCAGCGGAACAGTAGTAACTCTTACTGCTACTCCAGCATCGGGATATACATTTGCAAATTGGAGTAATGGAGCGACAACGGCTTCTACTACAGTTACAATGAATGCAAATACAGCAGTTACTGCAACTTTTAATCCGATAACTACAGGTAATACGACGTTAAGAATTGACGATAATGCAACAATTACAAATGGATATTGTGGTGCTGACGGATCTCTTCAAAACAGCTATACCGGTGCTGATGGCGGTTACTACGTCAATCTTTCTAATTCAGCAGCAAAAGGAATAGATTATTCTGTTAATGTACCTTCAGCAGGAACTTATACAATTAAGTTTAGATATGCTAATGGAAGCAGCTCCTCAGCTACGGTAGCCAAAGTAGTAGTAAACGGTACTACTGCTATTGCAAGTTTAGGATTTCCTAAAACAACCAGCTGGTCAACCTGGTCAACTACAGCAGACGCAACAATAACATTAGTAAGCGGAATAAACAGAATAAGATTAGAAACAACAGTGAGTTCAGAATTTGCTAATGTTGATTGGTTAGAAATAACAGGAAATTCTCCAACAGCAGCCAGTTGCAGCAGTTCTGAGAAAACACTTTCTTCTAATACAGCTATTGCAGAAACTACTTCTGTTTTTGAAGCTGTTGTTTCGCCAAATCCGGCTGTAAATACTATTAATTTAGCAGTTACTACAGCTGAGGCTAAGGAAGCAAATATAACGTTGTCTACTATTAATGGACAAATACTTCTTTCGAAAAAACAAGTATTAGAAAGCGGGCAAAATGTGATTGCAGTTAATCAAAATACAATTGCTGCAGGTATATATATCCTTACTGTTCAATCAGCAGATATTCAAAAAACAATAAAAGTAATCATGAAATAAAACAGGCTATTGCCTTTTAATTAAGAAGCCACTTCAATAAAATGAAGTGGTTTTTTGATTTATATTATGGATCAAAAAATTACTGGTACGAAAAAAAATATTTTTCTGCATTTTTTTTCTATTTGAGGCAAGTTTGGTTTTTATAGATGCAAATTTCTAAAACTTAAATTCTTATTTTTGCATAAAAGGAAAAAAATTCATGCATAAATATATTGACCAGCTAAACGAAGCACAAAGAGAACCTGTTTTACAAAAGGATGGGCCAATGATTATTATTGCTGGTGCAGGATCTGGAAAAACACGTGTTTTAACTATCAGGATTGCTTATTTAATGCATCAGGGCGTTGATGCGTTTAATATATTGTCATTAACATTTACAAATAAAGCTGCACGTGAGATGAAAAGCCGTATTTCGGCTATTGTTGGAGCCAGTGAAGCTAAAAACTTGTGGATGGGAACCTTCCATTCTGTTTTTGCACGTATTCTCCGTTCAGAATCAGAGCATCTTGGATATCCTTCAAACTTCACCATTTACGATTCGCAGGATTCTGCCAGATTGATTTCTTCTATTATCAAAGAAATGCAATTAGATCGTGATATTTATAAGCCTAAACAAGTTTTAAATCGTATCTCGAGTTATAAAAACAGTTTGATTACTGTGAAAGCTTATTTTAATAATCCCGAATTGCAAGAGGCTGATGCTATGGCAAAAAAGCCAAGATTGGGAGAAATTTATCAACAGTATGTAGAGCGTTGTTTTAAAGCCGGAGCAATGGATTTTGATGATTTATTATTGAAAACCAATGAATTATTAACTCGTTTCCCCGAAGTTTTAGCCAAATATCAAAACCGTTTTCGTTATATTCTGGTTGATGAGTACCAGGATACAAACCATTCTCAATATTTGATTGTCAGGGCTTTATCAGATAAGTTTCAAAATATTTGTGTGGTAGGAGATGATGCGCAGAGTATTTATGCTTTTCGTGGAGCGAACATCAATAATATTTTGAATTTCCAGAAGGATTATGAAGGTGTAAAAACTTTTAGATTAGAGCAAAATTACCGCTCAACAAGAAATATTGTTGAAGCAGCGAATACTATTATTGATAAAAATAAAACCAAGCTGGATAAAATAGTTTGGACAGCAAATGATTTTGGTCCAAAAATAAAAATACACCGCAGCTTAACAGATGCTGAGGAAGGCCGTTTTGTTGCCAGCACTATTTTTGAGCAAAAAATGCAGAACCAATTGCACAATGGTTCTTTTGCAATTTTATATCGTACAAATGCTCAATCGCGTGCAATGGAGGATGCTTTGAGAAAACGCGATATTCCGTATCGAATTTATGGGGGATTGTCATTTTATCAACGTAAGGAAATTAAAGATGTTTTATGTTATTTACGCTTAGTAATCAATCCAAAAGATGAAGAAGCACTGATTCGCGTTATCAATTATCCTGCTCGCGGAATCGGAGATACAACTGTCGAAAAACTTACTATTGCAGCCAATCATTACAAACGTTCAATTTGGGAAGTGATGGTGAATATTGACAAAATCGATTTGAAACTGAACTCAGGAACCAAACAAAAACTGAATGATTTTGTAACCATGATTCAGAGTTTTCAGGTAATTAACGAAAATCAGGATGCTTTTTATATTACAGATCATGTTGCAAAAAAAACAGGTTTGGTTCAGGAACTGAAGAAAGATGCCACACCCGAAGGAATGGCAAAAATTCAGAATATAGAAGAGCTTCTGAATGGTATCAAAGATTTTACTGAAGGTCAGAAAGAAATTGATGGGGCAAGAGGAGCATTATCTGAATTTATGGAAGATGTCGCACTGGCAACCGATCTTGATAAAGACACAAGTGATGAAGATCGTGTAGCGTTAATGACGATTCACTTGGCAAAAGGACTTGAATTTCCTCATGTTTTTGTCGTGGGTATGGAAGAAGATTTGTTTCCGAGTGCCATGAGTATGAGTACAAGGAGTGAATTGGAGGAAGAGCGCCGTCTGTTTTATGTAGCACTGACCCGTGCAGAACATCAGGCATATCTAACATATGCACAGTCACGCTACCGCTGGGGAAAACTGACTGACAGCGAACCATCACGTTTTATTGAAGAAATTGACGCACAATATTTAGAATACTTAACCCCTACAGAAAATAATTACCGTTATAAGCCAATGATTGACAGTGATATTTTTGGAGATATTGATAAATCAAAATTGAGGCTGGCGAAACCAGTTGGAGGAACACCTCCAAAATATATTACAGATAATGAGCCTAAACCGGATTTAAATATTCGTAAGTTAAAACCAGTTACAGGGACTAATCCAAATAGCAGTGCTCCTAATTTATTTGACAGTAAATTAACTGTTGGAAATGTAGTGATGCATGAACGTTTTGGAAAAGGAGAAGTAATCAATCTGGAAGGTGTTGGAGCTGATAAAAAAGCTGAAATTAAATTTGAAGTCGGAGGAATTAAAAAATTACTATTACGATTTGCCAAACTAGATGTAGTTGGGTAATAAAATTTGTTTTAAGTTTAAAGTAGTTTTGAAAGAACTTTAAACCTGAAACCTGAAACAAAAACATACAAATGTCAGAATTTATAAAAATATACCCGGATAAACCCAGTGAAGCAGCGATTGCAAAAGTCGTCAAAGTACTTCAAAACGGAGGCTTAATTATTTATCCAACAGATACGGTTTACGGATTGGGTTGTGATATTACGAATTCTCGAGCGTTAGAAAAAATTGCAAAGATTAAAGGAGTAAAATTAGAAAAAGCAAATTTCTCCTTTATTTGTCATGATCTGAGTAATTTATCCGATTATGTACGTCAGATTGATACAGCAACTTTTAAAATTTTAAAAAGAGCTTTACCAGGACCATACACTTTTATTTTACCGGGAAATAATAATTTGCCAAAAGAATTTAAAAAGAAAACAACTGTCGGGATTCGTGTTCCGGATAATAATATTGCTTTAGAAATTGTCCGTCAGTTAGGAAACCCTATTGTATCGACTTCTATTCGTGATGAAGATGATGTAATTGAGTATACAACAGATCCTGAATTGATTTTTGAAAAATGGCAAAATCTGGTTGATCTTGTTATTGACGGTGGCTACGGAGATAATATAGGCTCTACGATTATTGATTTATCAGAGCATGAACCTGTAATTGTAAGAGAAGGAAAAGGGGATGTAGATATTTTGTAAAAAAAAACTTAAACTATTAACTGCTTTAAAAAATATTATTTGTAACTTTAGTGTTAGTTAAAATTTAGTTAGTTAATTAAAACAAATATTATCCCTGAATGATTTTAAGGATAGTAAAAAAGCAGGTCAATTGACCTGCTTTTTCTTTTTAATAAGTAAGAATCAGAAATTGTTATTGTTGTTGTTTTTTCATTTCTTTTTCAATCATATCATAAAACTGATCGATTTTTGGCATAACAACAATACGTGTTCTTCTGTTACGGGATTTATTATCAGGAGTATCATTTGCAACTAAAGGTACATATGAACTTCTTCCGGCAGCAATTAATTTAGCAGGATTAACTCCTAAATCATTAGTTAAAACACGTACAATAGAAGTAGAACGTTTTACGCTTAAATCCCAGTTGTCTAATAAAACTCCGTTGCTTTTGTATGGGACATTATCAGTATGACCTTCAACCATACATTCAAAATCAGGTTTGTCATTTACAACTTTAGCAACTTTAGCCAAAACGCTTTTTGCTTTGTCACTTACCTCATAACTGCCACTTTTAAATAATAATTTATCAGCGATAGAAATAAATACAACTCCTTTTTCAACGTTGATTTCGATATCAGGATCATTGATTCCAACAGCACCTTTTAGGCTTGTTACCAAAGCCAATGTTACACTGTCTTTTTTAGTTAAGGCATCCTGAAGTCTTGAAATTTTTAAATCTTTTTCTTTTAAACTTTCTAAAGATTTTTCAAGGTTTTCTGCACCTTTGGTAGTCAAAACAGTTAAATCTTTAGACGTACTGATTAAATCCTGATTATGTTCTTTATAGCTTTGTGCCGTTGCAGCTAATCCGGCTTTTTCTTCCAGACAAGAATTTAATTTTACAGTACAAGAATTTAATAAATCTTGAATCTCTTTGTTTTTGGCTTCTAAATCAGCATATTTCTTTTTAGAAACACACGAAGTTAAGGCCATTAATACGGATAGTGCAATTACTATTTTTCTCATGAATGTTAAATTTAATTATACGTTATTTACAAATTTAGTTTTTAATATTTTGATTACTGTTAAAGATATCTTTAAAAACAACCAATTTTTTCATATAATACAGGTAAACGATACTATTTACAGTATAGTATTTTTGCATCTGAAAATCTTTTCTTTTTCTTAAATACATTAGCGAAATACAATAAAAGGAAAAATGTGCATGAAGAATAGCAAAAGTATGTTTGAATTTCCCCTGTGTTAAAAACCGGATACCGGCAATGCCATCTAAAACCATTCTGAAAAAAATTATAAAAAACAACCCTTTTTTAGGAAGGTTTTTTACCATCATTAATAACGAATTTCTAAAATTTAAATAGGTTTTTTTAGGATTCCCCTGATTCAAAGTTGCTCCTCCAACATGGTAAACTACTGACTGTGAATTGTATTTAATAGTATGTCCTTCGTTTAAAGCACGCCAGCATAAATCAATTTCTTCCTGATGTGCAAAAAACGATTCGTCAAAACCTTTTAATTCATCATAAACTTCCTTTCTGATAAAAAAGC
Source organism: Flavobacterium sp. Flavsp81 (assembly GCF_059491325.1). Classification (NCBI taxonomy): domain Bacteria; kingdom Pseudomonadati; phylum Bacteroidota; class Flavobacteriia; order Flavobacteriales; family Flavobacteriaceae; genus Flavobacterium; species Flavobacterium sp. Flavsp81. Next base: position 377,410 of record NZ_CP168505.1, read on the forward strand.
AAGCCCCTGAAGCCCAGTGTATTTCACAATTGTCATCATATTGTCCATTATCTTTTTCTATAGTCTCAAAAATTCGGCCCCGACAAAACGGATAACCATATTTATCAATGAATCCTCCGGCAGCTCCGGCGTATTCAAAGTATTCTTTGTTTTTGAAATCAAGAATTTTAGGTTGAATAATAACTGTGTTTTTTTCGCTGTCAAAGGTTTCAATAATCGGCTTTAACCAATTTTCTGTTACTTCAATATCTGAATTGACTAAAGCATAAATTTCAGCATCAACTTCTTTTAAAGCATCATTGTAACCCTTAGCAAAGCCATGATTGCCCGTATTTTTAATGATTTTAACTGTTGGGAAATTTTGCTGAACGAAACTAACAGAATCATCTGTTGAAGCATTATCCGCCACATATATAGCAGCACCTTGAGAATATTGGATTACTGATGGCAAAAATTGTTCTAATAATTTTATTCCATTCCAATTTAAAATGACAACAGCTATTTTATCCAAAAGTATTTCTTTATAATTTAATAAACCTCTTTATAATCTGGTAGCGATTTTAAAAACTCATACTTTTCGTTTTCAAAATCCATCTGGCAATAATAATGATTCAGACCGTTTGTGACTTTCAAAAACCGTGCCTGCATTGTCATATTGTAACGGGCAATCTGATCAAATGTTGCCTGCGAAATTTTAACTTCAGGAGCTTTACACTCTACCAATATATGGATAGAACCATCCGGATTGAAAACAACAACGTCATATCTTTTTCGTAACCCGTTGATGCTTAAAACTTTTTCTACGTTAATTAAGGATTTGGGATATTTTTTTTCATTCATTAAATAATGAACAACATGCTGACGAACCCATTCTTCGGGAGTAAGAATGATAAATTTTTTCCTTATTTCATCAAAAATAGACACTTTATTTTCGCTATTTTTGAATCGAAAAGTATAAGTAGGAAAATTGAGTTGTTGCATAAAGCAAAAATATTAAAATAGTTTCAGGTTTCAAGTTTAAAGTTTCAAGTTATTGAAACTAACCTGAAACTTGAAACCTGAAACAAAAGAATTTGAATGGATGAAGTTGTAAAAATTGTTAATGATATAAAGGCGGGAAATATAAAACCAATTTATTTTTTAATGGGTGAGGAGCCTTATTATATTGACAAGTTATCTGAATATATTGAACAGAATGTTCTTTCGGAAGAAGAGAAAGGATTCAATCAAACGGTTTTGTACGGAAGGGATGTTTCTGTTGAAGATATTGTTTCAACCGCTAAGCGTTATCCAATGATGGCTGATCGTCAGGTTGTTATTGTAAAAGAAGCCCAGGATTTATCAAGAACCATTGATAAAATAGAATCATACGTCAACAATCCGATGGAAACTACGGTTTTGGTTTTTTGCTATAAGTATAAAACGCTGGATAAACGTAAAAAAGTAACCAAATTATTGGCTCAAAATGGTATCGTTTATGAAAGTAAAAAACTTTATGAAAACCAGGTTGGTGATTGGATAAAGCGTATTTTGGCCGGAAAAAAATATACAATTGACCCAAAGGCGAACGCCATGCTAGTTGAATTTTTGGGTACAGATTTGAGTAAAATCAATAATGAGTTGGAGAAATTACAAATTATTCTACCGCAAGGAACCGTAATTACACCACAGCATATTGAGGAAAATATTGGTTTCAGTAAAGATTATAATGTTTTCGAACTCCGAAAAGCAATTGGCGAACGTAACCAGATTAAGGCGTATAAAATTGCCGAAAATTTTGCACATAATCCAAAAGAGTATCCATTGGTAATGACGACAGGATTGGTTTTTGGTTTTTTTGTGCAGCTTTTAAAATACCACGGACTTAAAGATAAAAATCCAAAAAACGTAGCGGCAGCCATTGGTGTAAATCCTTATTTTTTAAAGGAATATGATTTGGCAGTCAAAAATTATCCCATGCGAAAAGTGAGTCAGATTATTGGGGCCTTGAGAGATGTTGATGTTAAAAGTAAAGGTGTAGGAGCAAATGCTTTGCCTCAGTCAGATTTGCTAAAAGAAATGCTGTATAAAATATTTAATTAAGCCATGAAAATTCACGATATTTGCATTTCCGAAAAAATTAAACGACGTTAAAATTATTTACACAATTATGGGAATGAATAAAAATACCGTTTTAGGTTGGGCAACTTTTATAATGATACTTATGGGATTATTGCTTATAGGTCTTGGAGCTTTTAGATACAGCGATGTATCAGGTTGGGGATTTGCAGCAACAGGAGTTGGTTTTTTAGCTAATGCCTGGGTTTTTAATGCTTTGAAAGGCAGAGTTTAACAAAATTAATCGCAATTACAATATCAAATTCAATAGAAAATAATTAATCAAAATAAAAAATAAATAGAATGTCAGACGATAAGAAAGTAATTTTCTCAATGCAAAAATTGAGTAAAACCTATCCGGGAGCAGATAAACCTGTTCTTAAGAATATCTATTTGAGTTTCTTTTACGGAGCTAAAATTGGTATTCTGGGTTTAAATGGTTCAGGTAAATCATCTCTTTTAAAAATTATTGCAGGAGTTGATAAAAACTATCAGGGTGATGTGGTTTTTCAGCCTGGTTATACTGTAGGTTATTTAGAGCAAGAGCCAATTCTTGATGATTCTAAAACTGTTATAGAAATTGTTCGTGAAGGTGCTGCTGAGACTATGGCAGTTTTGGCAGAATACAATCAGATTAACGATTTGTTCGGTCTTGAAGAAAACTATTCTGATCCGGACAAAATGGATAAGTTAATGGATCGTCAGGCAGCTTTACAGGATAAAATTGATGCTCTCGGTGCTTGGGAAATCGATACCAAATTAGAAATTGCAATGGATGCTTTACGCACACCCGATGGTGATACACCTATTAAAAACCTTTCAGGAGGAGAGCGTCGTCGTGTAGCATTATGCCGTTTGTTGTTGCAACAGCCAGATGTATTGTTACTCGATGAGCCTACCAACCACCTTGATGCTGAATCAGTACTTTGGCTAGAGCAACACTTAGCGCAATATGCCGGAACTGTAATTGCGGTAACGCACGATAGATACTTTTTGGATAATGTTGCTGGTTGGATTTTAGAGTTGGATAGAGGAGAAGGTATTCCGTGGAAAGGAAATTATTCTTCCTGGTTAGACCAAAAATCAAACCGTATGGCTCAGGAAGAAAAAGTAGCCTCTAAACGCAGAAAAACTTTGGAGCGTGAGCTTGACTGGGTTCGTCAGGGAGCTAAAGGCCGCCAAACCAAACAAAAAGCACGTTTACAGAACTACGATAAATTATTAAACGAAGATCAAAAACAACTAGATGAAAATCTGGAAATCTATATTCCAAATGGTCCACGTCTGGGAACAAATGTTATCGAAGCTAAAAATGTCGCCAAAGCTTTTGGAGATAAATTATTGTACGATAATTTGAACTTCACTTTGCCACAAGCCGGAATTGTTGGAATTATTGGACCAAACGGTGCTGGTAAATCAACCATTTTCAAAATGATTATGGGTGAAGAAAAAACAGACAGCGGTGAGTTTTCAGTTGGTGAAACAGTGAAAATTGCATACGTAGATCAGGCGCATTCGAATATTAATCCTGACAAATCTATCTGGGAGAATTTTGCAGACGGACAGGAATTAATTATGATGGGTGGAAAACAAGTGAATTCAAGAGCTTATTTGTCACGTTTCAACTTTGGCGGGGGCGAGCAAAACAAGAAAGTTTCAATGCTTTCGGGTGGAGAACGTAACCGTTTACACCTGGCGATGACATTGAAAGAAGAAGGAAACGTATTATTATTGGATGAGCCAACGAATGATTTGGATGTAAATACACTTCGTGCACTCGAAGAAGGTCTGGAGAACTTCGCAGGTTGTGCTGTGGTGATTTCTCACGACAGATGGTTTCTGGACAGAATTTGTACACACATCCTGGCTTTTGAAGGGGATTCTGAAGTATATTATTTCGAAGGAGGTTTCTCTGAGTATGAAGAAAATAAAAAGAAACGTTTAGGTGGTGATTTAACTCCAAAACGTTTGAAATACAGGAAATTAATTAGATAGTGATTTAATTTAATAAACAGAAAGCCTCAGATTCATATGAATTTGAGGCTTTTTTATGTAATATTTTGTCATTCCGAGGAACGAGGAATCCCCACAAGTAGCTCTACAAAGTTTGACGATTTTAATTATGGAGTTTCTTATGGAGATTCCTCGTTCCTCGGAATGACATAAATACGTATAAATTATTTATAAAAACTTAGCCTTCAATTCAGAAGTTGGAATCATACAGCTTTCTTTTTTGCCATACCATTTGTAACGATTTTTAGCAATATAATCGTAGATGTAATTTCGAAGTTTCTCAGGAAGAATTTTAAAAATAGATATCAAACTGTAAACACCGCCTAGTTCATTACAAATTTCCAAAACTGCGGAAGATTTATAGTAATAAGCAACTCCTGGATTGTATAAAACGATACTGTCAATTTTTGTACGATCTACACCTATATAATTACAAATGGCAATTCCCAACTCTGATTGCAATGCTACAAACCTAAATACATCTTTTTTATCATGTTTAATAATAAACTGAACGGAACTATCGCATAAATTGCAAACTCCGTCAAAGAGGATTATTTTTTTATTTTGTGGAAGGTTTAGCATTTGTTATTTAAGTTTTCTTAGTTCAAATTTTTTAGATTTTCAAAGTTTCCGGCTATTTCTTCGCCGCCTCAACTAACTCCAGTTCGTCCAAACTCACCTTTGAAGTAAAAATTCCATAATTCACTGTGGCTTTATTTTTTTCAATAGAATCGATACTTCCCACAGACCTTCCGTCAAGCATTCTTACTCGGTCCCCAACCTTTAAAATTGGCTTTGGTTTTTCTACAACTGGTTTAAGTTTTTTCTCTTTTTTCTCTTTTCGGATTTCTTCGACCTGAACAGAGACTTCTGCAATCACTTCTTTTTTCTTTTCAATTATGGCTTTAGCTTCTTTTGGAGTTGCTTTTTTACGCTTTGAATTTTCTATTTCTATAATTTTCAAAAACTCTCCAATAAGTTCTTTTTTGTTTTTATTGTTGAAATATTTCTCCGAGATATCTTCTATTTTCTGTCCAATGTAAATCGTCTTTTGATTGCTGTCGTATAATTCCTGATAGCTTTCCAGTTTTTGCTTGATTTTTACATTGATGTTTTCCATCTTTTTACTTTCCTCACGCGCTCTGGTTTCTTCTTCTTTAAGATTGATAGAAGTTTTCTCAAGCTTTGAACGTTCTTTCTGAAGTGTAGCAATGGTTTTATCAAAACGTACTTTTCCGACTTCAATCTTCTTTTTCGCCCGATTAATCAATCCAAACGGGATACCATTTTTCAAGGCAACTTCAAATGTAAACGAACTTCCGGCCTGACCTAAAGCCAGTTTATACATGGGTTCCAAAGATTTTTCATCAAACATCATATTCGCATTCGTGGCAAAAGGTAATTCGTTCGCCAGAATTTTTAAATTTGAATAATGCGTTGTAATAATTCCAAAGGCTTCACGATGATAAAATTCTTCCAGGAAAATCTCAGCCAAAGCGCCACCTAATTCAGGATCAGAACCTGTACCGAATTCATCAATCAAAAACATCGTTTTCTTATTACACTTTTTCAGGAAATAATTCATGTTTTTTAATCGGTAACTATAAGTGCTCAAATGGTTTTCGATAGATTGATTGTCTCCAATATCGGTTAGAATTCTGTCAAACAAGAAAGTTTCACTTCTTTCATGAACCGGAATCAACATCCCGGATTGCAGCATCAATTGCAATAAACCAACTGTTTTAAGCGAAATTGTTTTACCACCTGCGTTTGGTCCGGAGATTACAATAATTCGGTTATCTTGTTTTAATTCAATAGTTTGCGGATGCGTAATTTCATTCTTTTGCTTATTATTCAAATATAAAATAGGATGATACGCATCTCTAAAAAACAATCTTCTTTCCTCTGTAATAGTTGGTAAGATTCCGTTGATTCGATTTGCATATTTTGCTTTTCCGGCAACAACGTCAATATCACTTAAAAATTCCTGATATTCAATTAGCAAAGGCAAATACGGCCGAATCTGATTTGATAATTGTTTTAGGATTCGGGTAATTTCTTCTTTTTCTTCGTATTCCAAATTAGCCAGTTCTCGGGAATATTGTAGAGTAGCTTCGGGTTCAATATAAGCAATGCTTCCGGTTTTGGAACTTCCCAAAATAGAACCTTTTACTTTTCGGCGATACATGGCCAAAACAGCTAAAACCCTACGGTTTTGCACAAAGCTCTCTTTGATATCGTCAAGATAACCAAGGCTATTGTTATGAGAAAGGGCAACTCCAAAACTTTGGTTGACTTTTCCGCGAACAATATTCATGTTTTGACGAATACTCAAAAGAGCAGGAGAAGCATTGTCTTTTATCTCTCCATATTTATCTACAATAGCGTCAATTGTGGTTACAATATCTTTGGTATATTCAACTCTTGAAGCTCGCGCATTTAAATTCGGATAATAATCATCAAACTTTTTAAGGAAATTCAATAAAAAATTAGAAGTTGATGAAAGTGTAGCAATTTTTCTAAAACTGCCTACTTCAAGGAAACTGTCTTCAATTGCTAAAAATTTGATTTCATGTGTGATGGCGTCAAATCCGTGATTCGGAATCGCGTTATTATTTTCAAAAGACGAAACATATTCTGATGTCTGCATCAAAGCCTGCATCAAAGTTTCCTTATCTCTGAATGGTGTTATTTGTAAAGCTTTTTCTTTTCCAATATCGGTGTTACAGCCCGCGGAAATGGTTTCAAGCACTGTTGGAAATTGTAAGTCTTGTAATGTTTTTTCGGTAATGCTAATCATTTAATTTCTTTAAAAAAGTACACGCAAAAGTACGAAAATAGTATCATTGAATTCTACTAACTTCATATCTAAATTTTATGACCCGGTAAATATGATTTTACTTAAAAATTTCTGAAATTCGCATTAAAAAAAATTATGGACATAAAAATGCATTCTTCCTGGAAACCGGTTTTAAATGAAGAATTTGAAAAACCATATTTCAAAGAATTAATTGCTTTTGTAAAATCTGAATATGCCACCAAAATTTGTTATCCAAAAGGAAGTCAGATTTTTTCAGCCTTTGACCATTGTCATTTCGACGAGGTAAAAGTTGTTATTATAGGACAAGACCCATATCACGGACCAAATCAGGCAAACGGATTGTGTTTTTCTGTAAATGACGGAATTCCGTTTCCTCCATCACTTTATAATATTTTTAAAGAAATCGAAACAGATTTAGGTAAACCAATCCCTAACACAGGTAATTTGGAGCGTTGGGCAGATCAGGGAGTTTTTCTTTTAAATGCTACTTTAACAGTAAGACAATCCGAAGCCGGAAGCCATCAGGGAAAAGGCTGGGAAAAATTTACAGATGCTGTAATAAAGCAAATTTCTGCCGAAAAGGAAAATGTAGTTTTTTTACTTTGGGGAGGTTTCGCTCAAAAGAAAGCAGCTTTGATCGATGCTTCAAAACATCATATTTTAAAATCAGGACATCCTTCTCCTTTAAGTGCCAACAGAGGGTTTTGGTTCGGTAACAAACATTTTAGTCAGACAAATGCTTTCCTGAAATCAAAAGGGCTTAAAGAAATTGAGTGGTAAAAGCACAATCAGTTTTCTTTGATTTTTATAGTAATTGAATGATATTGGATTTTTTTGTGAATCAAACATACGAATCAATCAAAGAATTAAAAAAAGAGATTATCTTTGCACCACATCAACACAAACTAAGTTTCATGAGTTCAGATTCCAGCAAAAGGTACGCACAAAGAGGTGTTTCAGCATCAAAAGAAGACGTACACAACGCCATAAAAAATATCGATAAAGGTTTATTTCCTCAAGCATTCTGTAAAATTGTTCCTGATTATTTAACTCAGGATGAAGAACATTGCTTAATTATGCATGCTGACGGAGCCGGTACAAAATCCTCCTTGGCCTATATGTACTGGAAAGAAACCGGAGATATTTCTGTTTGGAAAGGAATTGCTCAGGATGCCTTAATCATGAATATTGACGATTTATTATGTGTTGGAGCAACCGATAATATTTTGCTTTCATCAACTATTGGAAGAAATAAAAATCTAATCCCGGCTGAAGTTATTTCAGCAATCATCAACGGAACAGAGGAATTAATCAACGAATTAAAATCTTTTGGCGTAACGATTCATTCAACCGGTGGAGAAACTGCTGATGTTGGAGATGTTGTTCGTACCATAATTGTAGATTCTACAGTAACAGCGCGCATGAAACGCAGCGATGTGGTTGACAATGCCAATATCAAAGCCGGAGATGTAATCGTAGGTTTGGCATCTTTTGGTCAGGCAACTTACGAAAAAAGTTATAACGGTGGAATGGGAAGTAACGGATTAACTTCTGCACGTCATGATGTTTTTGGGAAATATTTAGCTAAAAAATACCCTGAAAGTTTTGATGCAGCCGTTCCCGAAGAATTAATTTATTCAGGCCAGGTTAATTTAACTGATGAAGTAGAAAATAGTCCAATAAACGCTGGTCAGTTGGTACTTTCTCCAACCAGAACGTATGCGCCAATTATCAAGAAAATTTTAGATACCTATACTCCAGACGAAATTCATGGAATGGTGCATTGCAGTGGAGGAGCGCAGACTAAGATTTTACATTTTGTTCAAGATTTACACATTATAAAAGATAATTTATTTCCGGTTCCACCATTGTTCAAACTGATTCAGGAACAGTCAAAAACAGACTGGAAAGAAATGTACCAGGTTTTCAATTGCGGTCACCGTATGGAAATTTATGTTCCTGAAAACATTGCTCAGGATATTATTGCCATTTCAAAATCATTCAATGTCGATGCACAAATCGTTGGTAGAGTAGAAGCTGCAGATTCAAAAAGGCTTACAATTACCAGTGAATACGGTACATTTGAATATTAACATAAAAATTGTCAGGCTGAGCGGAGTCGAAACCCTTATTTCTTAAAAGATTTCGACTCCACTCTGGATGGCTTTTTTAAATATATAACAATTAGCTTTTTCAGGAGCTAATCCTGCTATTCGCTGTATCTTTTGTGGCGAACCCCGCCACAAAAGGATGCCGCTGCTATCAGGGCTAAAACACCACCTAGTTATGTATGAACTGCTTTTTTGGAGATATTTAGAAGACATTTACTTAAATCACCACGAAGTTTACGAAGCCTTAATTGAAAAACAAGAAGTCGAAGGCCTGGAAAAACTTTCGATAGAAGTAATCCTAAACCGAATTAATTCAGTTTTCTCGCAATGGGAAAAAGTGGATGAGAATAGCTGGAAAAATAATTCCGGAAAAGGTGCTTTTCAGGTAATCACTACACCACAAAGCATCAAAATCGACTGCTACGGAACCGAAGGCAAAACAATGAACAAGTTAGTAGAATTACTCGAAGAATTTAAATGCCCTTTATACGACCCGCAAGTTCCCGAACGCTATGACGAAATGAGTGAATAAATATATTTTTATTCTGCGAATCTCTGTGAAATTTTGAGAATCTCTGTGTAATAGTTATTTCGCAAAGCAACACAAATATTTTACAGTGATTTGTAAAAAACTTAAAAAGATTATAAAAAGTATGAGTCAGGAATATAATTTCAACTTTTCAGATAATATTATTTTAGAAGACGATTTGGTTCTTTTGCGTCCTTTGCAGGAATCAGACGTTGATAACTTACTTGAAATCTCAGTCAACGAACCTGAAACATGGAAATATTCTTTAGTAGGAGCAGACGGAAAAGAAAACCTGATCAACTATATCCAATCAGCTGTAAAAGCAAGAGAAAATCAAAAAGAGTTTCCATTTATAGTTTTCGATAAAAAATCTCAAAAATACGCAGGTTCAACCCGTTTTTATGATATTCAACTTGAATATAAAACCCTTCAATTAGGCTACACTTGGTACGGTTCAGCTTTCAGAGGAACCGGACTTAACAAGCATTGTAAATTTTTATTATTGCAATTCGCATTTGAAACTTTGGGAATGGAGCGAGTAGAATTCCGCGCTGATAACGATAACGAACGAAGTATTGCTGCGATGAAAAGTATTGGTTGCAAAGTTGAAGGAGTTTTAAGAAGCCACATGCCAACAGCAAACAGAGAAGTACGTCGTGATTCGATTGTTTTAAGTATCCTAAAAAACGAATGGTTTGAGGAAGTAAAAGAAAATCTAAAGCGGAAACTTTAAAAAAGGCTGTTAGGCTCAACTCATATTGTAGAGTCGAATTTTAATCCAGTTTATAGAGGGAATGTAAAAATAGGCTAAAGAAAAACAGTAGGCCTTATAGAAAGAATTATCAAAAATAATAATACCTAAACATAGCTGAGTTTGAAAAAAACTTCACGAAATTTACACTTTAAAAATTAATAGACAGTTATGAAAATAAATCTAAAATCAGGAATCGATAAGTTGCTTTTTGGAATGAAGCAAAATGATGTGACAGCTGCTTTAGGAAAACCTGATAAAAACTATAAAGACGAAGATGATAATGTGATTTTTGCTTACAATGCACAAAAAATAAGATTAACTTTCTATCAGGAAGAAGATTTGAAATTGGGATATTTGGTTGCTTCCAGCAATGATTTAGAAGTTTTCGGATTCAAACTTATCGGAAGAAAAATTTCAGATGTAAAAAAAGACCTGGCGACAAAAGGAATCACAAAATACAATCAGGAAACTTTTGATACTTTCGAAAACTATTTCAACGAAGATAACTGGTTCATTCTGCAAACTGAATTTGATGAAGTAGTAAAATTTGAGATTGGTGCAATCATTAATGACAAAGACGAATTCGATTGGAAGTTCCCGGTTAAGAAGTAAAATCAATATATAATAGAATATCAAATCCGACAGTTTTTTTGAAAACTTGTCGGGTTTGTTTTTTATACATATATATAAGTAGGGAAATTATACCCAATTATATATTATGAGTAGTTGTGTCAGGCTGAACGAAGCCGAAATTTTCCCAAAATTGGAAGTAGGACTGAACGAGAGTGAACAGACAAGCAATTTAAATAATTTGTTTTTTAATCAGGAGCTTGATCCCGCTATTCCCTTCAATCTTTTGCTTTTTAAAGGAAAAAGCAAAAGGATTTCCGTTTTCGATCGGGGCTATGGCGCTAGTTTCCAAAAGGAACCCCCGGTATGGCGGGAAACTCAGCGCCTTTAGGGGAACCAGGAAAACATAGCAAAAATCCGCCACAGCACCTTTTCGGGCACCATTTCAAAGATAAATCCCCAAAACCTGGCCTGATTGGCCCCGTGCAAGGCTCACAGAAAAGAAAGCGCTGCTGTGTGGAGTCCGTAAAAGCCGCACTTCCGATAGGGGCTGACTGCGGCAAGGACAGAGTGATGCTGAAAATTCCTATAAATGCCAAAAAAGAGGGAAGCGTAAGTTTTGTGTTATCAGCGAGTTAAGAAAAAGATTGAAAAAAGGTGGAAAATATATAATAAAAAGTCTTGCAAATGTAAATAAAGGTGCTACTTTTGCACCCGCAACAGCGACAGACGTTCCTTTAAATACTGACAAGCATACGAATTGATACTGAAAAATTTTTTCAAAAAAAGATTCAAAAAAGCTTGTGGGATTTGAAAACGGATGTTACCTTTGCACCCCGCAAAACATCGGAAGTTCCTTGATAGATTGGTGAGAATTATAAAGAAATGAGGCGAAAAAAAAGTTTCAAAAAAAACTTTAAAAAGTTCTTGCTAATTAAAAAAGAAGTTGTAGTTTTGCACCCGCTTTGAGGGATAAACGAAAAGCGAAACAAAAAAGAAATACACGTTCGTAGACATATTGAATTGACAGCCGTTTTGAGAGAGATTTCAAAACACAAGAATAAAGAGTAAGATAATCGAGAGATTGAAAAGAACCGATAGAGACTGATTCGAATAACAATACGATTTGATGCAAATCAAATCAACAATATACGATGAAGAGTTTGATCCTGGCTCAGGATGAACGCTAGCGGCAGGCTTAACACATGCAAGTCGAGGGGTATTTGTCTTCGGGCAGAGAGACCGGCGCACGGGTGCGTAACGCGTATGCAATCTACCTTTCACAGAGGGATAGCCCAGAGAAATTTGGATTAATACCTCATGGTATTATGAAATGGCATCATTTTATAATTAAAGTCACAACGGTGAAAGATGAGCATGCGTCCCATTAGCTAGTTGGTAAGGTAACGGCTTACCAAGGCTACGATGGGTAGGGGTCCTGAGAGGGAGATCCCCCACACTGGTACTGAGACACGGACCAGACTCCTACGGGAGGCAGCAGTGAGGAATATTGGACAATGGGCGCAAGCCTGATCCAGCCATGCCGCGTGCAGGATGACGGTCCTATGGATTGTAAACTGCTTTTATACGAGAAGAAACACTCCCTCGTGAGGGAGCTTGACGGTATCGTAAGAATAAGGATCGGCTAACTCCGTGCCAGCAGCCGCGGTAATACGGAGGATCCAAGCGTTATCCGGAATCATTGGGTTTAAAGGGTCCGTAGGCGGTTTGGTAAGTCAGTGGTGAAAGCCCATCGCTCAACGGTGGAACGGCCATTGATACTGCCAGACTTGAATTATTAGGAAGTAACTAGAATATGTAGTGTAGCGGTGAAATGCTTAGAGATTACATGGAATACCAATTGCGAAGGCAGGTTACTACTAATGGATTGACGCTGATGGACGAAAGCGTGGGTAGCGAACAGGATTAGATACCCTGGTAGTCCACGCCGTAAACGATGGATACTAGCTGTTGGGAGCAATCTCAGTGGCTAAGCGAAAGTGATAAGTATCCCACCTGGGGAGTACGTTCGCAAGAATGAAACTCAAAGGAATTGACGGGGGCCCGCACAAGCGGTGGAGCATGTGGTTTAATTCGATGATACGCGAGGAACCTTACCAAGGCTTAAATGTAGATTGACCGTTTTGGAAACAGAACTTTCGCAAGACAATTTACAAGGTGCTGCATGGTTGTCGTCAGCTCGTGCCGTGAGGTGTCAGGTTAAGTCCTATAACGAGCGCAACCCCTGTTGTTAGTTGCCAGCGAGTCAAGTCGGGAACTCTAACAAGACTGCCAGTGCAAACTGTGAGGAAGGTGGGGATGACGTCAAATCATCACGGCCCTTACGCCTTGGGCTACACACGTGCTACAATGGCCGGTACAGAGAGCAGCCACTGGGCGACCAGGAGCGAATCTACAAAACCGGTCACAGTTCGGATCGGAGTCTGCAACTCGACTCCGTGAAGCTGGAATCGCTAGTAATCGGATATCAGCCATGATCCGGTGAATACGTTCCCGGGCCTTGTACACACCGCCCGTCAAGCCATGGAAGCTGGGGGTGCCTGAAGTCGGTGACCGCAAGGAGCTGCCTAGGGTAAAACTGGTAACTAGGGCTAAGTCGTAACAAGGTAGCCGTACCGGAAGGTGCGGCTGGAACACCTCCTTTCTAGAGCCCCAATTGTTAGTGCTTGCACACGATGGGGAAAAAAGAAGAAGCTTTAAAGGTTTTGATTTTGAGAATATTTTACTCTTGCTGTTAGTTCAAATAATAAATTTTAAGTAAAACAGAGTCTCGTAGCTCAGCTGGTTAGAGTACTACACTGATAATGTAGGGGTCGGCAGTTCGAGTCTGCCCGGGACTACTATTTTAGCGTTATGAGTCATAAGTTATGAGTTATAAGTTAAAAAAGACTGTAAGCTTAAAAAAAAGGAAATTCTAGGGTTGAGACCTTATGAGCTGAAAATTCATAACTCATAACTAATAACTCATAAGAAAATTGGGGGATTAGCTCAGCTGGCTAGAGCGCCTGCCTTGCACGCAGGAGGTCAACGGTTCGACTCCGTTATTCTCCACAAAGGCCGTAAGCTATAAGCTGTAGGCCATAAGCTAAAAGCTTAAAGCGTATTGCTTAAAGCCTAAAGCTGTAAAGTTCATTGACATATTGAGATAAGAAAATAATAAAAAGTAGAAAGCGTTTTTTGCTATTTATAGCAAGAGACAAAAAAAACGGTCTTAATTAATTTTAAGATTGGTACAATAAGCAAAATAAGGGCGTATGGGGGATGCCTTGGCTCTCAGAGGCGATGAAGGGCGTGATAAGCTGCGAAAAGCTGCGGGGACAAGCACACATTGATTGATCCGCAGATACCCGAATGGGGCAACCCACTATGTTGAAGACATAGTACACCGATAGGTGGGCAAACCCGCTGAACTGAAACATCTAAGTAGGCGGAGGAGAAGAAAACAAAAGTGATTCCGTAAGTAGTGGCGAGCGAACGCGGATTAGCCCAAACCAGTGATGTTACGGCATGGCTGGGGTTGTAGGACCACGAGATTTTATGCACAAGGAACCGGAATTAGCTGGAAAGCTGAGCCATAGAGGGTGATAGCCCCGTATGGGTAACGAGTGTAATGGATAGTGGTATCCTGAGTAGGGCGGGGCACGTGAAACCCTGTCTGAATTTGGCGGGACCATCCGCTAAGGCTAAATACTCCTGAGAGACCGATAGTGAACCAGTACCGTGAGGGAAAGGTGAAAAGAACCGTGAATAACGGAGTGAAATAGATCCTGAAACCATACGCTTACAAGCGGTCGGAGCCCTTTCGTGGGGTGACGGCGTGCCTTTTGCATAATGAGCCTACGAGTTAACGTTGCTGGCAAGGTTAAGTGGTTAAGCCACGGATCCGTAGCGAAAGCGAGTCTGAATAGGGCGCTTTAGTCAGTAGTGTTAGACGCGAAACCGTGTGATCTACCCATGGGCAGGATGAAGCTGTGGTAACACACAGTGGAGGTCCGAACCGGTTGACGTTGAAAAGTCTTCGGATGACCTGTGGGTAGGGGTGAAAGGCCAATCAAACTCGGAAATAGCTCGTACTCCCCGAAATGCATTTAGGTGCAGCGCTGAATTTAAGTTATATAGAGGTAGAGCTACTGATTGGATGCGGGGGCTTCACCGCCTACCAATTCCTGACAAACTCCGAATGCTATATAATGTTTCTCAGCAGTGAGGGCTTGGGTGCTAAGGTCCAAGTCCGAGAGGGAAAGAACCCAGACCATCAGCTAAGGTCCCCAAATATACGCTAAGTTGAAAGAACGAGGTTTGTCTGCCCAGACAGCTAGGATGTTGGCTTGGAAGCAGCCATTCATTTAAAGAGTGCGTAACAGCTCACTAGTCGAGCGGACGAGCATGGATAATAATCGGGCATAAGCGTATTACCGAAGCTATGGATTTACAGTTTACTGTAAGTGGTAGGGGAGCATTCCAGCAGGGTTGAAGGTGTATCGTAAGGTATGCTGGACCGGCTGGAAAAGAAAATGTAGGCATAAGTAACGATAATGCGGGCGAGAAACCCGCACACCGAAAAACTAAGGTTTCCACAGCTATGCTAATCAGCTGTGGGTTAGTCTGGTCCTAAGGCGAACCCGAAAGGGACAGTCGATGGCCAACGGGTTAATATTCCCGTACTACTAATTACTGTGATGGGGTGACGGAGTGATGAAAGCGCCGCGAACTGACGGAATAGTTCGTTGAAGTACCTACCTACAAGCTGCGCAGGCAAATCCACGCGGCTTGGGGAAATACGATAGTACTCGGAGTCTTCGGACAAAGAGATAGTGCGCCTAAGGGCTTCCAAGAAAAACCTCTAAACTTCAGGTAATTAGTACCAGTACCGTAAACCGACACAGGTAGTTGAGGAGAGAATCCTAAGGTGCTCGAGAGATTCATGGCTAAGGAATTAGGCAAAATAGACCCGTAACTTCGGGAGAAGGGTCGCCAGCAGCAATGCTGGCCGCAGTGAAGAGGTCCAGGCGACTGTTTATCAAAAACACAGGGCTCTGCAAAATCGTAAGATGAAGTATAGGGCCTGACACCTGCCCGGTGCTGGAAGGTTAAGAGGAGATGTTATCTTCGGAGAAGCATTGAATTGAAGCCCCAGTAAACGGCGGCCGTAACTATAACGGTCCTAAGGTAGCGAAATTCCTTGTCGGGTAAGTTCCGACCTGCACGAATGGTGTAACGATCTGGACACTGTCTCAGCCATGAGCTCGGTGAAATTGTAGTAACGGTGAAGATGCCGTTTACCCGCAGTGGGACGAAAAGACCCTGTGCACCTTTACTATAGCTTAGTATTGACCTTGGATAAATGATGTGTAGGATAGGTTGGAGACTTTGAAGCGGCGTCGCCAGGCGTTGTGGAGTCATTGTTGAAATACAACCCTTTGTTTATCTGAGGCCTAACCCCGTTTTGCGGGGGACATTGCTTGGTGGGTAGTTTGACTGGGGTGGTCGCCTCCAAAAGAGTAACGGAGGCTTCTAAAGGTTCCCTCAGTACGCTTGGTAACCGTGCGTAGAGTGCAATGGCATAAGGGAGCTTGACTGAGAGACATACAGGTCGATCAGGTACGAAAGTAGAGCATAGTGATCCGGTGGTTCCGCATGGAAGGGCCATCGCTCAAAGGATAAAAGGTACGCCGGGGATAACAGGCTGATCTCCCCCAAGAGCTCATATCGACGGGGGGGTTTGGCACCTCGATGTCGGCTCGTCACATCCTGGGGCTGGAGAAGGTCCCAAGGGTTGGGCTGTTCGCCCATTAAAGTGGCACGCGAGCTGGGTTCAGAACGTCGTGAGACAGTTCGGTCTCTATCTACTGTGGGCGTTAGAAATTTGAGTGGATCTGATTCTAGTACGAGAGGACCGAATTGGACAAACCTCTGGTGTATCTGTTGTTCCGCCAGGAGCATCGCAGAGTAGCTACGTTTGGAAGGGATAAGCGCTGAAAGCATATAAGCGCGAAACCCACCACAAGATGAGATTTCTTTTAAGGATCGTGGAAGATGACCACGTTGATAGGCTATAGATGTAAAGGCAGTAATGTCATAGTCGAGTAGTACTAATAATCCGTAAGCTTATGTACACCCTTTTCTCCCCGGTGCAAACCGGGGGGAAGAAACTTTCTAAAATATAAAAACTTTCTTTATCTCAGTATGTTAAGATATTGTTTTAATTATCAATTGTCAATTGTCAATTAAAAAGTTACCTCAAGTAACAACGACCTTAAGGTGGTTATTGCGGCGGGGCTCACCTCTTCCCATCCCGAACAGAGTAGTTAAGCCCGCCTGCGCAGATGGTACTGCAGTTATGTGGGAGAGTATGTCGTCGCCTTTCTTTTAAAAAACCCTGTCCAAATCGGATGGGGTTTTTTGTTTTGAAATGCTTTTGGAAAATTCTTAAAAGGATTTATTTTTTAAAATTAAAATATCTTATAAAACACAATTTGAATGTTTATTTTTGTTGTAAATCGAGTCTTTTTAATTTCTAAATTTTCTAGTTAATGAAAAAAAATATAATCATTTTTATTGCTTTTTTTACAATTTTTACATCAAAAGCACAAGGACTGCTTAATAAGTCTGAGAAAAGGTTTACAAATCAGGATACTCTACGAGGTAGTATCACAAAAGAAAGAGTATGGTGGGATTTAAAGTACTATCACTTAAATATAAAAGTAAATCCAGCTGACAAGACTATCATAGGTTCAAATACAGTTCGATATGCAGTATTAAAAGAGTATAAAAAAATGCAAATCGATTTGCAGGAACCGATGCAAATTTATAAAGTAATACAAGATGGAAAAGAGTTAAAATTTGAAAGAAATGGAAATGCTTTTTTTATTCAGTTAATTTCAGATCAAAAGGCAGGAGAAACCAAAGAAATAATTATTTCATTTGGAGGAAAACCTAAAGAAGCTGTTAATCCGCCTTGGGATGGCGGAATAACTTGGAAAAAGGATAAAAATGGAAAAGATTTTATAGCATCATCATGTCAGGGTTTAGGTAGTAGCGTTTGGTGGCCGTGTAAGGATCATATGTATGATGAAGTTGAAAATATGCTAATCAGTGTTAATGTTCCTGGCAATTTGACGGATGTTTCTAATGGAAAATTGAAAAGTATTAAAAAAGAAAAAGACGGTACAAAAACTTTTAATTGGTATGTTTCTAATCCAATTAATAATTATGGCGTGAATATTAATATTGGAGATTATGTTAATTTTTCAGAGAAATATAAAGGTGAAAAAGGAGATTTAGATTGTAATTATTATGTTTTGAGAGATAATTTGGTTCTGGCTAAGGAACAGTTTAAGGATGTGCCAAAAATGCTAAAAGCTTTCGAAGATTGGTTTGGACCGTATCCTTTTTATGAAGATAGCTATAAGTTGGTTGAAGCCCCTTATTTGGGTATGGAACACCAAAGTAGCGTTACGTATGGAAATGGCTATAAAAATGGGTATTTAGGTCGTGATTTAAGTGGAACGGGGTGGGGATTAAAATTTGATTTTATTATTATTCACGAGTCAGGGCACGAATGGTTTGCGAACAATATCACTTATAAAGACATTGCAGATATGTGGATTCACGAAAGCTTTACAAATTATTCAGAAAGTCTTTTTGTTGAATATTATTATGGAAAAACGGCTGGAGCTGAATATGTCAGAGGCTGTCGTAAAAATATCGAAAATGATAAACCAATTATTGGATATTATGATGTAAACAATGAAGGTTCAGGTGATATGTATCCGAAAGGTGCTAATATGCTGCATACAATTCGGCAGATTTTAAATAATGATGCAAAATGGAAATCGATTTTGAGAGGTTTGAACAAAACTTTTTATCACCAGACAGTAACCACAAAACAAATCGAGGATTATATGAGTAGTGAAACAGGTTTGGATTTAAATAAAATTTTCAATCAATATTTAAGAACAACCCAAATTCCAACTTTCGAATATTTTTTTAAAGAAGGTTATTTAGAATACCGTTGGTCGAATTGCGTAGAAAAGTTTAATATGCCTTTAAAAGTGAACTTAAATGGAGTTGAAACTTGGTTAAAGCCAACTCAGGAATGGAAAGTTGAAAAACTAACTACTCAAAAATCAACATTATTAGTGGATAAAGATTTTTATGTCGCTTCTTTTAATATTACTGAATAGTTTATAAAAACAAACCCGACATATTATATGTCGGGTTTGTTTTTTATGTAAAAATTTATATAGCAGTTACAATTGCTAAAAAGTCGTCTGCTTTTAAGGCTGCTCCTCCAATTAGACCACCGTCTACATCTGGTTTAGAGAAAATTTCTTTCGCATTTTCAGGTTTTACTGATCCTCCATATAATATTGAAACTTGGTCAGCAATCTCATTTCCAAAAGCTTTACGAACAGTTTCTCTGATAAATTCATGCATTTCCTGAGCTTGTTCCGGTGATGCTGTTTCACCAGTTCCAATTGCCCAAACTGGCTCATATGCCAAAACTACATTTGACCATGATTCTTTTGAAATATGAAATAATCCATCACGCAATTGATTTTCAACAATATTAAAATGATTATTAGATTGACGATCTTTCAATTCTTCACCGAAACAGAAAATTACTGTAAGATCATGCTTTAAAGCTGTATCAACCTTGTTAGCAATTAAAGCATCAGTTTCGTTAAAAATAGCTCTACGCTCTGAGTGTCCTAAAATTACAGTGTTTACTCCAACACTTTTTAACATATCAGCAGAAATTTCTCCTGTAAAAGCACCACTTTCAGCCTGATGAACGTTTTGTGCTGAAACACGAATAGGAGTGTTTTTTAATTTGGATACAGCAGCAGCTAAATTTACAAATGTCGGTGCAACAATTACCTGAGCATTAGTTTTTGCCGGTATTTTTGTAATTAATTCGTTTAATAATTCTTCGGTTTGTTCAGCATTTTTATGCATTTTCCAGTTTCCTGCAACAATTTTTTTTCTCATTTTGGATAGTTATTAATTTTTTGTTTTTGTAATTTTAAAAAATAGATTGAAATTAAGAATGCAATCTATTTAAGGCTTTTTAAAGTTTCATTGATTTTATCAAAGTCAGTTTCAATGGCACGGTATAAAACAATTTTACCCTTTTTGTCAACAATGATATATCTTGGAATCCAATCCAGATCAATTGCTTTTCCAAAAACACCTTTCATGCCATCATTCATTATATAGTGATCACCTTTTAATTCGTGTTTCTCAATTCCGATTTTCCATTTGTCAGCAGTTTTATCAGCTGAAATAAACAAATAGGAAACATCAGGGTTGCTTGCTTGTAATTCTTTTACTTTAGGCATAGCCTTTACGCAATCACCACACCATGAAGCCCAAACTTCAATAACTAAAGTTTTTCCTTTATAATTTTTTAAAATGTCTTTAAATGCAATCTGACTTCCATCAACAGCTAATAATTTTTCAGATAAGGCTTCTTTTGAAAAATTGTTCTTTTGAGCATTTGTACATGAGAATGTAGCAAAGGCAATAAGTAATATAACTAATTGTTTCATTTTTATATGTTTTGAACAAAGTTAAACAAACAAATTGAAACAAAAATGCAGAATATTAAAATTCGGAAAAGCCATAGTTTTATGATCAAAAAAAGAAATCTGTGTAAACAATAAAAAAAAGAAATCGTAATAGTCTTGTCTATTTTTTTATTTTTTTAATGATTCCTTAAAATGGTGAATAAGAAAAATTATTTATTTGGATTTTTTATCTTGATAATTTTAAAAATAAATGCTAAAATAGACTGATGGATCAAGTTATATTTCAAAAAGCAATTTTCGCATAGATTAAAAAAGTCGTCTAAATTAACTATATTTGCATGTAATTTAAACTTAGACTATGGCGAGGATAATTACACTTTTCTGTTTTTTGGCAATGCAAATCAGTTTTTCTCAATCTGTTGAAAACTATTTGGAAAAAATCAGAAATAACGAAGCGCTCTTAACCGCTTTTTTTCAACAAATGCCAAAAGGAGGCGATTTACACCATCATTTTTCGGGATCAATTTACGCAGAACCTCTTCTGGAAAGAGCTATTTCAGAAGATTTTTATCTGAATTTAGAAACGATGGAAGTATCAAAAAATAAACCCTCAAAAGGCAATTGGGAAAATTTCTCTTCTCTTAAAAATAACGGACAACTTGCTTTTTACAAACAGCAAGTCATGCAAACCTGGTCTGCAAAAGATTATAATGGTGTAACAGTACCTTCAGATGATTTATTTTTTGATTCTTTTGGTAAATTTTCTTCTGTAATCGATGGTCATTTTGCTGAGGGTTTACTGGAATTGAAAAACCGTGCACTTTCAGAAAATGTAAGTTATATCGAAACTCAGTTATCATTAATTCCCTGTGATATGAAGGTGGATGATTTAGCTGATTTTAACTCGAAACTCCGTCAATTCACCAATCAAAAAGATGAAAAGGGGGTTTTAAAAACTTTAGATGATTTGTATAAATCGATTGAACAAAAAGACGCTAAAAAATATGCGGAAGATTTTAATACTAACTTTATTGCGAAGCTGCATAAAGATTTAAAAATTGACGACGAGCGTTTTAAGATGCGTTATCAAAATTTTGTGCTACGTTTTATGGAACCTGTAGATTTGTTTAAAAACCTTATTATTGCTTTTATTTCGGCTAACAATAGTAAACTTGTTGCCGGTGTAAACATTGTTTCTCCTGAAGATGGCGAAACTTCAATGAAAGATTATTGGCTTCATATGGTCATGTTTAAATATTGCCATTATCGTTTTCCTGATGTAAAATATACGCTTCATGCCGGCGAATTAACTTTAGGATTAGTACAGCCTGAAGATTTAACATGGCATATCAATTCGGCAATTTATACAGCCGGAGCCAATAGAATTGGCCACGGAGTAGATATTGCTTATGAAGCAAATTCATATGATTTGCTGCGTTATATGTCAAAAAATAATATTCCAATTGAGATTAATTTAGTCAGTAACGAATTTATTTTGAAAGTAAAAGAAGGAAGGCATCCTTTTACACTTTATAAAGAGTTTAATGTGCCAATTATAATCAGTACAGATGATGCAGGAATTTTGCGAACAAATATGACAGAACAATATGTTTTATTGGCAAAAAGATATCCTGATGTTTCTTATGCTACTATCAAAAAATATGTTTATAATAGTATTAATTACAGTTTTATTCAGGATGAGTCTGTAAAAAAGCAATTATTGAAAGATTTGGATGCCAGATTTAAAACTTTCGAAAATAAATTTCCTAAAAATTAAGTATTTAAAATTGAAACTTTTTTGAATAAATTATAATTTCTTCAGATGAATATTAAACTTATTGCCATTGGTAAAACCGATAATAAATCATTGCAAACTTTGATCGATGATTATACTAAACGTTTGTCGTTTTATATCAAATTTGATTTAGAAATTATTCCGGATATTAAAAATGTAAAGAATTTATCTGAAAGCCAGCAAAAAGAAAAAGAAGGCGAGTTGATTTTATCTAAATTAACCCCAACCGATCAGTTGATTTTATTGGATGAAAACGGAAAAAACTTTTCAAGTGTTGGTTTTTCTGAAGAATTACAAAAAAAGATGAACTCTGGAATTAAAACGCTGGTTTTTGTAATCGGCGGTCCTTATGGTTTTTCAGAAACGGTTTACAGTAAGGCGCAAGGCAAAATTTCACTTTCGCTAATGACTTTTTCGCATCAGATGGTGCGTTTGTTTTTTATAGAACAATTATATCGTGGTTTTACTATTTTAAGAAATGAGCCTTATCATCATCAATAAATTATACTTTACTTTGAATACAACAAATCATTGATTATTTATTAATGAAGATTCATAATGATTATAAGAAAAAATAAATAAATTAGCCGTCAAAACCATAACTATGACAAACCTACCAAAAGGAAGTAAAAAATTATTGAATGCCTGGGCCTTTTATGATTGGGCAAATTCAGTTTATACTCTTACAATTGCATCAGCTGTATTTCCTATTTTTTATGAAGCCTTATTTTCTAAACGAAGTCATTATATAGAAGTTTTCGGATTAGAATTAAAAAATACAGCCCTGATTAGTTTTACAACAGCATTTGCCTTTATATTTGTAGCCTTTTTTTCACCGTTATTATCCGGTATTGCGGATTATGTTGGGAATAAAAAAATGTTTATGAAATTTTTCTGCTATGTTGGAGCTTTATCCTGCATGGGATTGTATTGGTTTAATCTTGGAAACATTTACATTGGATTATTATTTTATTTTCTTGGTCTTATTGGATATTGGGGTAGTTTGGTTTTCTATAATTCCTATTTGCCGGATATCGCATTTCCTGAACAACAGGATAAAATTAGTGCCAAAGGATATTCTTTAGGATATATTGGAAGTGTGATTTTACTGGTTGTCAATCTGGCAATGATTATGAAGCCTAACTGGTTCAATATTACAGGAATTGAAGGACAATCGGCTAGGGATATAGCGATGCGATATTCTTTTGTAATGGTTGGTGTATGGTGGATTTTATTTAGTCAGTATACGTATTATTATTTGCCAAAGGGAAGCAAAGAAAAAGACGAAAAACTAACTAAATCTGTTGTTTTTAATGGCTTTAAGGAATTGAAGAAAGTTTGGGCTATATTGAAAGATAATATTCCTTTAAGAAGATATTTAGGCGGTTTTTTTGTTTCAAGTATGGCCGTCCAAACTGTAATGCTTGTAGCGACTTATTTTGGAGCGCAGGAAATTCAATGGGCATCTGAAGAAGAAAGTACTATTGGATTAATTAAATGTATTTTAATTATTCAATTAGTTGCCGTTATTGGTGCTGTTTTAACTTCAAGAGCTTCAGCAAAATTTGGTAATATTCCAACTTTAATCGCAATCAATACTATATGGGCGGTCTTTTGTGCACTTGCCTTTTTTATTACTTTACCCATACATTTTTATGTTATGGCTACAGTAGCCGGATTTGTAATGGGCGGGATTCAGGCTTTATCACGTTCTACCTATTCAAAATTATTGCCTGAAACAGAAGATACTGCTTCTTTTTTTAGTTTTTATGATGTTGCCGAAAAAATCGGAATCGTTATTGGAATGTGCCTTTACGGAATTATCGATCAGATTACAGGAAGCCCTCGTTTGGCGATTGTATTTTTAGGAATCTTTTTTGTGGTTGCTATTTTCCTTTTACGAAGAGTGCATAAAAAATAATTAGTAAAATAATATTCTCAATCTAAACGCAATTATCCTATATTTGATTCTTGCGTTTTTATTTTAAATTTAATAACAATTGATCTTTAATGACGAGTCAATATTTCCTTGATAAAGAATATAATAACATCATTTACGATAGGGATGGGGCTAATTTTAAGGATTTTGAATGTTGTATTTTTAATAATTGCAATTTTTCCGCCTGTACTTTTTTAGCTGTTACTTTTATTGACTGTGTTTTTAATGATTGTATTTTTAATGATGCAAAAATCAATTATGTGGCTTTTAGAACGGCAACTTTTAATCGATGTGAAATCAAAGAGGTGAATTTTGCTATGTGCGACAAACTCATTTTTGAGATACATTTTAACGATTGCATTTTAGATTTTTCGAAATTTTATACTTTAAAAATAAAAGGAACGACTTTTACAAATTGCAGTTTGGTTGCCGTCGATTTTATGGCTACAGATCTTACAAGTGTGCTTTTTGATAATTGTGATTTGTATCGGTCTGAGTTTAATAAAGCAATTGCGAATAAAGCCGATTTCAAAACGAGTTATAATTATACGATTGACCCATTCAAAACCAAACTTAAAAGAGCTGTTTTTTCTTTGAATGAAGTAAAAGGTTTATTGTTTAAACACGATGTTGTTGTAAGTTGATTATAGCTTTTTCTCCATCACATAATCTTCCATCAAATACTCTTTGCCAATATCAATATTAACTTCATCAATAATTTCAAAACCTATTTTTTTATAAAAGCTTAGGGCTGTGTTAAATCTGTTTACATTTAAAGATAAAACAGTTGAATGATTCTCTAAAGCCATTTTTTCTATCTGTTCAATTACTTTTTTTCCAATCCCTTTTCCTTGTGTTTCAGGTAAGAGATATATTTTATGAATTTTGGTTACAGCTTTATTTTTGTAATTATGTTCAATTCCAATGAAACCGAAAGTTGCTTCATCTTCTGAAATCAGATAAAATAATTGTTCTTTTTTCTCAAATTGGTTAATTAAAGCTTCATCAGAATAAAATAAATCCAGCATATAATCTAATTGCGATTTGGATAGTATTTTACCATACGTAATTGGCCACGTTATATAGGTTATTTCCTGAATGGTTTTGATATCTTCTGCCGTTGCTTCTGAAATTGTAATCATATTCAATTTAAAATGTGTTGTAATAGTTGAAAAATTATTTCGTGAAAATTTGATTTTCCTGTTCACTGACTCTTATAAATGTTGTTCGTTTAGTCAATTCTTTTAATCTTGAAGCACCCACATAAGTACAGGTACTGCGCAAACCTCCTAAAATATCCAAAACAGTATTGATTACTTTACCTTTAAAGGGAACCTGAACAGTTTTTCCTTCACTTGCCCTGTATTCGGCTACACCGCCAACATGTTTGTCCATAGCAGTTGTAGAGCTCATTCCGTAAAATTGTTTGAACTTCTGACCATTAACTTCAATCAATTCGCCACCACTTTCAGTATGTCCGGCTAACATTCCGCCAAGCATAACAAAATCGGAACCTGCACCAAAAGCTTTGGCAACATCGCCGGGTGTACTGCATCCTCCATCGCTAATAATATGTCCTCCTAAACCATGAGCAGAATCGGCACATTCGATAATGGCTGAAAGCTGCGGATACCCAACACCTGTTTTTACACGAGTCGTACAAACTGAACCAGGTCCAATTCCGACTTTTACAATATCAGCTCCGGCTAATAACAATTCTTCTGTCATTTCGCCTGTTACAACATTTCCTGCAATAATAACTTTATCAGGATATTGTTTACGGGTTTGTTTTAAAAATTGAACAAAGTGTTCTGAATATCCATTGGCAACATCAATGCAAATAAATTTCAATGAAGGATTTGCTTTAATAATTTCAGCAATTTTAACAGCATCTTCTTTGCCGGTTCCTGTACTAACTGCGATATAATTGTAAAAATCAGAGGAAACAGTTTGTAAAAAAGCATTCCACTCCTGAAGTGAATAATGCTTATGAATGGCAGTAAAAAGCTTTTCTTTGGCTAAAGCTGCAGCCATTTCAAAAGTCCCTACGGTATCCATATTTGCTGCCATAATTGGAATTCCTGTCCATAGAGTTGTACTATGCAAAAATTTAAGATTTCTTTCTAAAGATACTTCAGACCTGCTTTTTAAAGTAGATCTTTTGGGTCTGATCATCACATCTTTAAATCCTAATTTAAGATCGGTTTCTATTCTCATGATTTTCTAAATTTTGTTACTTTCAAATATATCAATTTTGAAAATGACTGAGTTTATAACATTACTAAAACTAATCCTTAGTTATTAACATTTTAGAAAAATTAAGATTACTGAAATTCGATATGCGTTTTTATTTAAAGGGTATATAATCAGTGCTTTTCTTTTTGATGAAAAATATTTCAGAAAATGATTTCTTTTTTAAATTAAAAACAGAAAACAGTTTATACTTAATTACTTATATTTGTTCACCTAAAAAAAGAATCGGAATAGTGAATCATATTAATAAGTTAAAAATATTTAATGACCCCATTTATGGCTTTATTTCTATACCGAATGAGCTTGTTTATGATTTAATCCAGCATCCGTATTTTCAGCGTTTACGCCGTATTTCACAAATGGGATTATCGTATTTGGTTTATCCCGGAGCTAATCACACACGTTTTCATCATGCCTTGGGTTGTATGCATTTGATGCAAAAGGCAATTGAAACGCTTCGTTTTAAAGGCGTTGCTATTTCAAATGATGAAGAATGTGCTTTATTAATAGCTATTTTATTGCATGATATTGGACATGGACCTTTTTCGCATGCCATGGAAAAAAGTATTGTTGAAGATGTTAATCATGAGGCAATTTCCTTATTATTTATGAATCAGTTAAATGAGGAGTTTGACGGAAGATTAAGTCTGGCAATTCAGGTTTTTAAAGGTGATTATCACAGGAAATTCATGCTGCAATTGATTTCCAGTCAGTTGGATATGGATCGAATGGATTATTTAAAGCGTGATAGTTTTTATACTGGTGTTGCCGAAGGAAATGTCAATTCTGAACGATTGATTCAGATGATGAATGTGGTTGATGGTGTTTTGGTCATTGAAGAAAAAGGAATTTATTCAGTAGAAAAATTTCTGTTGTCAAGACGATTAATGTATTGGCAGGCATATTTACATAAAACCAGTTTGGTAGCAGAACTAATTTTAACGAAAGTTCTAAAAAGAGCCAAGGAATTGACTTTGAAAGGAGTGAGTTTACCTTGCAGCGAATCACTTTTATATTTCATGCAAAACAAGATTACGTTAGAAAATTTTGATGCGGAAATATTAGATTTGTTTTCTCAATTAGATGATTTTGATATTATTAGTGCCTTGAAAGCCTGGCAAAAGCAAGATGACTTTATACTTTCAACCTTGAGTAAAATGATTATCAATAGAGACTTATTGAAAATTAAATTGAGTGGTGAAAAAATTCCGTCTGAAGAAATTCTGGAATTAAAAGAAAAATTTGCCAAAGAACACAATATCTCACAGTTTGAAGCAGATTATTTTATTTTTAGGGGAAAAATTAAAAATCAAGCGTACAGTAAAGAAGCAGAACCGATACGAATTTTAAAAAAAGATAAAACAATTGAAGATGTTGTTGAAGCATCTGACCAGTTGAATTTGAAATCGTTATCTAAATTGGTAACAAAATATTATATCTGTTTCCCAAAACAACTTATCTAAAATTAACATTTAAAACCTATTTTTTATATTTTTGTCGGAATGAAACGAACTAGTACATTTTTTTTTGAATATAAGCAGAACGTTTTGCAGAGAGTTCCATCTTATTCCTAGAAAAAATATAATCAAATAAGATGAAATTTACAGCAGAACAAATAGCAGGAATTTTAGAAGGAGAAGTTGTTGGGAATCCCAATGCCGAGGTTTTTCGACTGTCTAAAATAGAAGAAGGAGAGGAGGGCTCACTGACTTTTCTGGCAAACCCTAAATATCTAAATCATATCTATACTACAAGAGCATCAGTAACAATTGTTAATGATAGTTTTATACCGGAATCTGAAATTACCACGACTTTAATTAAAGTGGAAGATGCATATGTTTCTTTTTCTAAACTTTTAGAATTTTATAATCAGGTAAAATTAAATAAAAACGGAATCGAGCCACAGACTTTTATATCTGAAGGAACTAAATATGGTGAAAACTTATATTTAGGAAGTTTTAGTTATATCGGTCAAAATGTGATTTTGGGAGATAATGTAAAAATATATCCAAACAGTTTTATTGGAGATAATGTTGTTATTGGCAATAATGTATATATTTTTGCAGGCGCTAAAATTTATTCTGAAACTATAATTGGTAATAATTGCACCATTCATTCAGGGACTATTATTGGTGCTGATGGCTTTGGTTTTGCTCCAAATGAAGATGGTGAGTATAATAAAGTTCCACAAATTGGAAACGTTATTATAGAAGATAATGTAGATATTGGTGCCAATACTACAATCGACAGAGCAACTCTTGGTTCTACTATAATTAGAAAGGGAGTAAAATTAGACAATCAGATTCAGATTGCCCATAATGTGGAGATTGGTAAAAATACAGTAATTGCAGCTCAAACAGGCGTTGCAGGTTCTACAAAAATAGGAGAAAACTGTATGATTGGAGGACAGGTTGGAATCGCAGGTCATTTAATAATAGGTAATAATGTAAGGCTTCAGGCTCAATCAGGTGTGGCGAGAAATATTAAAGATGATGAAATTTTGCAGGGAAGCCCAACATTTGGTTATAGCGATTTTAGTAAGTCGTATGTTCATTTTAAGAACTTACCTAAGATTGTTGCCGAATTAGAAGAATTAAAAAAACAAATAATAAACCCAAAAAATGGAAATAATGGTTAAACAGAAGACCATCAAGAATGAAATTTCACTAACAGGAGTTGGATTGCACACTGGAAAAGAAGTTACAATGACTTTTAAACCAGCTCCGATTAATAATGGTTTCACTTTTGTTAGAATTGACTTGCAGGGCCAACCAGTGATTGAAGCTGATGCCAATTATGTAGTTAACACACAAAGAGGTACCAATTTAGAAAAATTAGGTGTAAAAATTCAAACTCCGGAACATGTTTTAGCCGCATTGGTTGGCTGTGATTTAGATAATGTTATTATTGAATTAAATGCTTCTGAGCTTCCCATTATGGATGGTTCTTCAAAATATTTTGTTGAAGCAATTGAAAAAGCAGGAATCCAGGAACAAGACGCAAAACGTAATGTTTATGTAGTAAAAGAAGTAATTTCATTTACAGACGAAACTACAGGAAGTGAGATTTTGGTTATGCCAAGTGATGATTATCAGGTTACTGCAATGGTAGATTTTGGTACTAAAGTTTTAGGGACTCAAAATGCTACTTTGAAAAGCATTGCTGATTTTAAAAATGAAATTTCAAATTCAAGAACTTTTAGTTTTTTACATGAATTAGAATCTTTATTGGAAAATGGATTAATAAAAGGTGGCGATTTAAATAATGCTATTGTTTATGTAGATAAAGAAATTTCTGAGTCTACAATGGAAAACCTTAAGAAAGCTTTTGGAAAGGATGAAATTTCGGTAAAGCCAAATGGTGTTCTTGATAATTTAACTTTGCATTATCCAAACGAAGCTGCAAGACATAAACTTTTGGATGTTATTGGTGATTTATCTTTGATTGGAGTTAGAATTCAGGGAAAAATCATTGCTAACAAACCAGGACATTACGTAAATACACAATTTGCCAAAAAAATGGCAAAAATTATAAAAATCGAGCAAAGGAACCATATCCCTGTTTATGATTTGAATCAGGAACCTTTGATGGATATCCATAAAATCATGGCAGTTTTGCCTCACAGACCTCCATTTTTGTTGATCGACAGAATTATTGAAATGTCATCAAGCCATGTAGTTGGATTGAAAAATGTTACCATGAATGAAAATTTCTTCGTAGGGCATTTCCCTGATGCTCCGGTAATGCCGGGTGTATTAATTGTTGAGGCAATGGCACAAACTGGTGGAATTTTGGTCTTAAGTACAGTTCCGGATCCTGAAAATTATTTGACTTATTTTATGAAAATAGATAATGTTAAGTTTAAACATAAAGTATTGCCTGGTGACACTTTAATTTTTAAGTGTGATTTGATTTCTCCAATAAGAAGAGGAATTTGTCATATGCAGGCAAATGCTTACGCTAACGGGAAATTAGTTGCTGAAGCAGAATTAATGGCTCAAATTGCGAGGAAACAATAATAATTAATCAAATTTATTGTTTACGTTTGTTGCCCTAATTAGATTATTTTAAATTAAAATATAAAAATACAGATGAATCAACCATTAGCATATGTTCATCCCGGCGCTAAAATCGCTAAAAATGTTGTAATTGAGCCTTTTACGACAATTCACAATAATGTTGTTATTGGTGATGGTACTTGGATAGGTTCAAATGTGACCATTATGGAAGGTGCCCGCATTGGGAAAAATTGTAATATTTTTCCGGGTGCTGTAATTTCGGCTGTTCCTCAGGATTTAAAATTTGGAGGAGAAGATTCTCTGGCTATCATTGGTGATAATTGCACGATTAGAGAATGCGTAACGATTAATAGAGGGACAATAGCTTCAGGTCAGACTGTTATAGGAGATAATTGCCTAATAATGGCAACTGCTCACATTGCTCATGATTGTCATGTTGGTAATAATGCAATCATTGTTAACGGAGTTCTTTTAGGAGGGCATGTTACTATTGGTAATTATGCGATTATTGGAGGATTGTCAGCTGTGCATCAATTTATTAGTGTTGGAGATCATGCTATGATTTCGGGAGGTTCATTATTAAGAAAAGATGTTCCGCCATATACAAAAGCAGCAAAAGAACCATTATCTTATGTGGGTATAAATTCAGTAGGTCTTAGAAGAAGAGGCTTTAGTACTGAAAAAATTAGGGAAATTCAGGATATTTATAGAATTTTATATCAAAAAAATTACAATACAACACAAGCGTTGAGTATTATTGAAGGAGAAATGGAAGCTACACCTGAAAGGGATGAGATTTTAGATTTTATTCGAAACTCATCAAGAGGTGTAATGAAAGGATATTCAGGGAATTATTAATTTTAGAGTTTAGATTTCTAACTTCATCATTAAAGCTCAAATAAAATATAAAAAATAATAAATGGAGATTATTAATTCTTTAGGAATCTAAAATCTACATTCTAAAATCTAAAATTAAAAAAATGGCATCTACATCAGATATTAGAAACGGGTTATGTATTAAATACAATCACGATATTTATAAAATTATCGAATTTCTTCACGTAAAACCTGGAAAAGGACCAGCTTTCGTAAGAACAAAATTAAGAAGTTTAACAACAGGAAAAGTATTAGATAATACATTTTCTGCAGGGCATAAAATCGAAGATGTACGTGTTGAAACACAGACATATCAATTTTTATATGCTGAAGGAGATGATTTTAACTTTATGAATACTGAAACTTTTGAGCAAATTTCTTTGAATAAAACTATCCTGGATGCTCCGGGACTATTAAAAGAAGGAACAAATGTAATGGTTCAGATCAACACAGAAACAGATTTACCTTTGTCTGTAGATATGCCTGCATCTGTAATTCTTGAAGTTACTTATGCAGAGCCGGGTGTAAAAGGAAATACAGCTACAAATGCAACTAAATCTGCAACAGTAGAAACCGGTGCAAATGTAAATGTTCCTTTGTTTATCAATGAAGGTGACAAAATTAAAATCGATACAGCTTCAGGTTCTTATATGGAACGTGTAAAAGAGTAGTTTATCTATTAGATAATTTGTCAATGAGTCAATTAGAAGACTAATACACTATTAAAATTGTATAATTTATTTCTAATTGACACATTTTCAAATTGGCACATTTTCTAATTAAAATATATGAAATTTCCAAAAGTTCACTCTTTAGAAGAAATTGCAAATTTGCTTAATTGCGAATTTATTGGTGACAAAAACTTTGAGGTCCTGGGCATGAATGAAATACATGTTGTGGAGTCCGGTGATATTGTTTTTGTTGACCATCCAAAATATTATGATAAAGCTTTACAATCGGCAGCAACTATTGTTTTAATCAATAAAAAAGTTGATTGTCCGGAGGGTAAAGCACTTTTAATCTCTGATGACCCTTTTAGGGATTTTAATACTTTAACAAAGCATTTTAAACCTTTTCAATTTGCCAATGCAGCTATTTCTACATCTGCAAAAATAGGAGAAGGAACTGTTATTCAGCCTAATTCTTTTATTGGGAATCATGTTACAATTGGTAAAAATTGCCTGATACATTCAAATGTTTCTATTTATGATCATACAGTAATTGGTGATAATGTGATTATTCACGCCGGAACTATTTTAGGTGCTGATGCTTTTTATTACAAAAAACGCCCGGATGGTTTCGACCAATTAATTTCTGGCGGAAGGGTTGTAATTGAAGATAATGTAGGAATTGGTGCCCTTTGTACGATTGACAAAGGCGTTACCGGTGATACCAGAATTGGTGAAGGAACAAAAATTGATAATCAGGTTCATGTAGGACATGATTCTGTAATAGGAAAAAAATGTCTGATAGCTTCACAAACGGGTATTGCCGGTTGTGTTATTATAGAAGATGAAGTTACTATTTGGGGCCAGGTAGGTACAACAAGTGGTATTACAATAGGAGCGAAGGCTGTTATTATGGGACAAACAGGTGTTACCAAATCGATTGAAGGAGGAAAATCTTATTTCGGAACTCCAATCGAAGAATCAAGAGAAAAGTTAAAACAATTAGCTAATATCAAAAAGATTCCTGAAATTCTAAATAAATTGAAATAATATGTCTATTAAAGAATTTGTTCAAAAATTTTATAAATCGGATGCCTTGATTGATAGTGAAATTTTTAAAACCTATCTGCATCCCAATGTTACTATTGATTGGAATAGCAGTAAAGGGATGATTCATATGGATTACGATTCGATAATAAACATGACTAATGAATTAAACCGCGCATATGTACGCTCAAAAGTTAGGATTAGTCATATAATAGCCGAAGGTGATTTGGTTTCAGTACGTTATTCTCACTTTGTAAAAACGATTGAAAAT
The DNA here is from genome assembly GCF_059491325.1 of Flavobacterium sp. Flavsp81. Lineage (NCBI taxonomy): Bacteria > Pseudomonadati > Bacteroidota > Flavobacteriia > Flavobacteriales > Flavobacteriaceae > Flavobacterium > Flavobacterium sp. Flavsp81. Next base: position 410,727 of record NZ_CP168505.1, read on the forward strand.
CCTCGGGAAGAAATGCTGTTGGCTCATTTTTTTACAATTTGGCAAATAAAAGACGGTAAATTGTACAGAGGTTATCAAATGAGTCAATTTTCGTGATATTTTTTGCTAATAAAAAAGTTGAAAATAAGTTACAAAACCTTACTTTTGCATCACAATTTTAAAAACTACATAAAATATATATCATGAGTGTTTTAGTTAATAAAGATTCCAAAATAATTGTTCAAGGATTTACAGGAAGCGAAGGAACTTTCCATGCTTCTCAAATGATTGAGTACGGTACTAATGTTGTTGGTGGTGTTACTCCTGGAAAAGGAGGTACAAGCCATTTGGACCGTCCGGTTTTTAATACAGTAAAAGATGCTGTAGATCAAGCTGGAGCTGATACATCAATTATTTTTGTACCGCCAGCTTTTGCAGCTGATGCAATTATGGAAGCTGCTGATGCCGGAATCAAAGTAATTATTGCTATTACAGAAGGAATTCCTGTAGCAGATATGATTAAAGCAAATAATTATGTTAAAGAAAGAAACTCAAGATTAATCGGACCAAACTGTCCGGGTGTCATTACTCCGGGTGAAGCCAAAGTTGGTATCATGCCAGGTTTTGTTTTCAAAAAAGGAACTGTTGGTATCGTTTCTAAATCAGGAACTTTAACTTATGAAGCTGCGGATCAGGTTGTAAAACAAGGTTTAGGAATTACTACAGCTATCGGAATTGGTGGAGATCCAATTATTGGAACTACTACTAAAGAAGCTGTTGAATTATTAATGAATGATCCGGAAACTGAAATTATCATCATGATTGGTGAAATTGGAGGTCAACTGGAAGCTGATGCTGCTAAATGGGTAAGAGCTGACGGTAACCGTAAGCCGGTTGTTGGTTTTATCGCCGGAGAAACTGCTCCTGCCGGTAGAACAATGGGGCACGCAGGTGCTATTGTTGGTGGTTCTGATGATACAGCTGCTGCTAAAAAACAAATCATGAGAGACAACGGAATCCATGTTGTTGATTCACCAGCTGAAATTGGTAAAAAAGTAAAAGAAGTATTGGGATAATCTCCAATATTTAAAATAACAAATTCCAAAAAGTCTCAATATTTTGTTGAGACTTTTTTACATTTTTAAAATGTATGGAATAAAATTAAAAACTTAGTAACTCAGATTCTCAGAACCTTAGTAACTTAAAAATAAAAAAACATGTATAAAGAATTAAAAAAGTTTAAAATAAGCAACAGTTTTACTTTTACTATTGAAGATAGTTTAGAACAAGCTTGTAATGCTCCAGAATCTGGTGCAGGAGTTTTTGTTGTATATGCTGTTGAAGGTGATGCAAAAGAATTAATTATGGTTGGTTCTACAGGAACTGTTCAGAATGATGGAACTTTAAAAAGCAAAAATGGTGGTCTATACGATAAAATTGTAAACGGACACCAATTTGCTAAAACCGGAAGAAAATATTCATGGCCTGCACAAATGAAATTAGAAAATATTGAAGCTTTAGAAGTTGTTTGGTATGAAACTTTCAATGCTGATGTAAAAGCTATCCCTACTTCTGTTGAAGGACAGGTTTTGCAAAATTTCTTAGATGAAAATGCAAAATTACCAAGATGGAATGTAGCTTTTTAAGCAATACAAAAATAAATTTTATTATTAGCCTTACTTTTTAGTAGGGCTTTTTTATGCTTAGACTTTATTAAATAACATTGCTTTATTAATTAATCAGGGAATACCACTTGTTTAATAACTATTATTCGCACTTATATCTTCACCCACAAAAAAAATGTAGCTTCAGAAAAATCCAATAGATTTTGGAAGTTTTTAATAGTTCCTATTTCTGTTCTCGTTCACAAAAGTTTTTACTATAAATCAATAGTTTAGTCGATGCAATTATTCAAACATAGTTAATTGTAACAAATGAGACAGCTTTTTGATACAAAAGGGTGCCATAACATAGAAAAGTTTTAAAGAGGTTTGCAGATGCGTTTTTTTATCACATGACAAGCTGGAATGGTGTTTTTAACATTGATTCTAATAAGTTCTTCACTCTCCATTAGTGATGAGAACTTAAATTCTTTTTTGTCTAATGATTAAAAGATCGAATGGCATTTTTACTAAAAACATTTTTTTATGAAGACCCAAATCCTGACAATGAAAAACTATGATGATAATAAACTTTGGAATAAACTTAAAGCAGGTGATGAAAAGTCATTTTCTTTGCTTTTTGAAAAGTACTATGGTGATTTAATTAATTATGGAAACTCATTCTCTCCTTTTGCTGAAAAAGTTCAGGACTGTGTTCAGGATGTATTTGCAGATATTTGGTTATATCGTGAATCCTTGCAGGAACCTGATGTGGTAAAGGCTTATTTATTGTCAAGTGTTCGAAAAAGAATTGCACGTTTATACGAACGGGATCATATTTTTAGAAAAACTACAACGACAGATTCTATTGAATTTCTTTTTGATTTTTCGGTGGAGCATGAACTTATAGCTGATGAAGTTACTGCTGAACGTGTTTTGCATCTCAATAAATTATTAAACGATTTGCCTCCTCGTCAAAAGGAGGCTTTATTTTTAAGATATAATCAAGGGCTCACTGTAGAACAGGTTGCAGAAATGTTAGAGGTTAATTATCAATCGGCAAGTAATCTTTTACACCGCGGACTACTTACTCTTCGTAAGGAATGGAAGGGAAGTTTTTCGATTGTTGTATTGCTGTCTTCAGGCGTTTTTTAATTTATTTTAAAAAAAATCCAAATTGGTGAGTATATAATAAGAAAGCTGTCCTCTGTGTTTTTGTAACCTTATTTATAGATGCAAAAACGTAATTATTATATCGAAATTGAAGATTTTTTATCTGACGAATCGTTCCGAACATGGATTTTATCCAAAGTTGATGAACAAGGCTGGGAAGAATGGACTTTAGAAAATCAACAACGCGCTAAATTGGTTGAAGATGCCAGGCTTTTATTGCTGGCAATGAAAGTACCTAATACTGTAATTTCTTCTGAGGAACTTAATGCCGTATTACAATCCACATGGATTAAGATTAAAGAACTAGAAAATAGTAATAAATCCAATAAAAATCTTACGGTTAAATACTTAAAAAAGTATTGGCTAACGGGAGCAGCGGCTGCTGTATTTTTTGCCTTTTTATCGGTTTGGTTTTATCAAAATCAATTTCGGGCCAATCATACTGTTTTGACTTATAAGGAACTTGTTAGTGATAATAATGAAGGACTTGTTGAGCAAACAAATAATTCTGACAAGCCACAAGTAATTACTTTATCTGATGGGAGTTCCGTCTTACTACAACCCAATAGTAAATTAAGTTATCCTAAAATCTTTACCGGAAACGAAAGGAAAGTTTACTTATCAGGAGAAGGCTTCTTCGAAATCAGTAAAAATCCACATAAGCCTTTTTTGGTTTACGCAAACGAAATTATTACAAAAGTAGTTGGTACGAGTTTTAGGGTAAAAGCCTACTCGGATCAACCAAATGTTGAAGTGCTTGTTCGTACCGGTAAGGTAAGGGTAAGATCAAACGAATTGGTTGCAAATTCAGATCAGGAAAAAGAGGTTGTCTTACTTCCTAATCAAGCCTTACGTTTCGTAAGAAGCAACTTAAATTTTAATAAGATAACAGATATTACAGAAGATAAAACATTAGTGAACAGTGTTGGAAATATTGAGCAATTAAGTTTTGAATTTTCTGATATTCCTGTAGATCAGATTTTTAAAACACTAGAGCAGGCATATCTGGTCAGAATTGATTTTCCTAAGGATAAATTAAAAGATTGTCATTTAACAACTTCATTAAGTGACCAGCCACTATCAGAAAAACTTAAGATTATTTGTAAAAGTATTGGTAACGGTACCAGTTTCGAAATGAATGGAAATCAAATCATAATAACATCACAGGGCTGTTATTAAGTAATAATACAATCAAACTATATATAATTAATAAAACCAAATTATTGCCTATGTAAAAAAAATACATAAAAAAAAGTGTCGAAATGCGCTAACATCCGACACTTTATAAAATTAAATAACTCTCTGGAAAGAGTCATTTTATTGCGTTTCTAAAATACGCTTGAACAGTATTAATCAAAACAAATCAAATTTATGAAAAAATCAGTTGGTAAACAACGATTACTCTATCGAATCATGAAAATAACACTATTTCAGTTTGTCTTAGCACTTGTGTTTTCAAGTGTTACTCTGGCAAATAGTGTCAATGGGCAAAGAAAATTAGATACAAAAGTCACTATTGCAGTTGAAAATTTAAGTCTGGATAATGCGTTATCCAAACTTGAAAAATCTGCACATGTAAAATTTTCGTATAATTCAAGATTACCGCAGCTAAATCAAAAAGTTAGTATAAAGGCCAATCAGGAAGCATTGTCAAGTATTCTTAATCGAATCCTGAAACCATTGAATATTACTTATACAGAAATAAGCAATCAGATTATTTTGCAAAATGATCTAAAATTTGAAAGTCATGTTGATCCTGTCATTAAAGGAAAAGTTACAGACCAAAACGGAGTACCCCTGCCAGGGGTAACAGTAACGGCCAAAGGGACTAATACTTTTGCATATACTGATTTTGATGGTACTTTTTCTATCAAAATACCGGTGAATTGTCATCAGCTGGTTTTTTCTTATGTAGGAATGGCAACCAAAGAAGTTGAAGTAGAAGGTACTTCACTAACGATAGTCTTAAATGAATTAGAACAAAGTTTAAAAGAAGTTGTAATTACAGGTTATGAAAAAACATCAAAAAGAACTTTTACGGGAGCTGTTAGTAAAATTGCCATTGAAGAACTTAAAGTTGACGGATTAGCTGATATAAGCAGAGCAATAGAAGGAAAAGCGGCCGGGGTTACTGTACAGAATATTTCAGGAACCTTTGGTACTGCTCCAAAAATTACGGTTCGTGGATCTTCTTCAATTTTTGGGGATACAAAACCATTATGGGTTATTGATGGTGTTGTTCAGGAAGATATTATTAATGTATCTGTATCTGATTTGGCTTCGGGAAATTCTGCAACGTTATTAAGTTCCTCTGTTGCAGGAATTAACCCTAATGATATACAAAGCATTGAAATTTTGAAAGATGCATCAGCAACTTCGATTTATGGGTCAAGATCTTTAAATGGAGTTGTGGTTGTAACTACAAAACAAGGACGAAAAGATTCTCCTTTGAAGATAACATATTCATTAGAGAACACGGCCAGGGCGATACCTAATTATAGCCAGTATGATATTTTGAATTCAAAAGAAACAATGAGTGTTTTGAAAGAAGTTGAAGCAAAAGGATTTTTAGATTTACCTTCAACTGCAGAAGGACGTTATGGAGGAGTTTATAATATTTTAGCCAGAGGAATTAACACGTATGTTCCCGAAACAGACAGCTATTTAGTAAGTAATGATCCGGCTGGACGCAATGCTTTTTTAAGAAAATATGAATTAGCCAATACCAATTGGTTTAAGACATTGTTTAGACCTTCGATTGCCCAAAATCATTCCCTGAGTTTTTCCGGAGGAGGAAAAAATAATACAATGTATGCTTCATTAGCTTATTATAGTGATCCGGGCTGGAGTGTTGCCGATCATGTAAAACAACTTTCATCAAACTTAAAAGGTACTTTTTATATTAATGATGATTTAAATATTACACTAACTACACAGGCTTCTATAAGAAATCAGGGTGCACCAGGAAGTTATGATAGTGAAAATGATGATTTGTATGGAAAGACAACCCGAAATTTTGATATTAATCCTTTTAAATATGCCTTAAATACAAACAGAACTCTAAGGCCTTACGATGACAATGGAAACCTGGAATATTATAGAAGCAATTGGGCACCTTTTAATATTTTAAATGAACTTAAAAATAATTTCATGGAAATCCAGGTAAAAGATATCCGTTTCCAAATGGATCTGGAATATAAAATTAATCCTTACCTGACTTATAATCTTACGGGTTCAGCTCGTTATGCCAATACTGGAAGAGAACATAAAATACTCGAAGATTCAAATATAGTAGGGGCTTATAATGCTGCAGAAACAACTGCTGTCAGAGATGCGAATATTTTTTTATACCAGGATCCAAATGATTTAACGGCACCAAAAGTACCCGTTCTTCCTAATGGCGGAATGTTAAGAAAATTTACGGATGATTTAAATTCATTTTATGTAAGAAATAGTGTGAGTTATAGACGTACTTTAAATTTTAAACATGAATTTGAGGGATTGTTTGGTACTGAGTTAAGATCTTTAAATAGAAAGAGCGACAATTTTACTGCTTACGGTATCCAATACGATAAAGGTCTTACAAGTTTTACAGATCCGAGAATATTGGAGAAGATTATTAATGAGGGAAGTTCTTATTTTGGATTTAACGAAGAAAGAGAAAGAACGGTAGGTTTCTTTGGAAAAGCAGGATATACTTATGATCGCCGTTATACAGCCTCAGTTACCGGACGTTATGATGGTTCAAACAGACAAGGTAACAATAATTCAGCCAGTTGGCTTCCGACTTACACTTTTAGTGGGAAATGGAATATGAAGGAGGAAAATTTTATGAAAGATGTTAAATCTATTAATAATCTAGCATTAAGAGGTTCTTATGGACTTACAGCAACGGCAGGCCCAGCTACGAACTCATTAGCGATTTATAAAAATTTCATCACTGATCGTTTAAATCTTGATGACAGGGAATCAGGTATTAGTATAGATCAATTACAAAATAAGGATTTAACCTGGGAAAAACAATTTGAAACCAACTTAGGTTTTGATCTTGGTGTGTTCAATAACAAACTACAATTGTCAACTGATATATATAGCCGTAAAGCTTTTGATTTAGTTGATTATGTTATAACATCAGGAATTGGCGGACAAAAAGTAAAACAAGGCAATAATGCCGATATGGAAACTAAAGGTCTTGAGATTAGTCTGACCACCAAAAATATAGCAACTGACGATTTTAAATGGTCTACTAATTTTAATTTTTCTGTATATAACCAGAAAATTACAAAATTAGAGAACCAGGCATCCGCTTTTGATTTAATCGAAGGAACGGGAGGAAATACTATTGGTCATCCAAGGAATTCTCTTTATTCATATCAATTTACCGGATTAAACAATCGGGGACTGCCAACTTTTGTAATGAAGGATGGACAATCGGATAATGTTGCCGGAGCAAGTTTTTATGATAGGGATAATGTAACCAAATATTTAAAATATGAGGGTTCAATAGAACCTAATAAATCTTTTGGACTTTCGAACACTTTTACTTATAAAAATTGGTCATTATACGTTTTCGTTGTTGCATCAGCCGGAAATAAGGTACGTTTAAATCCTGTTTATTCCAGCAATTATAATGATTTGACTGTTTTTACAAAAGATTTTACAAATCGTTGGATCAATCCCGGAGATGAAAATAATACCAATGTACCCGTAATTGCAGATAAAGCCTTAATTAATTATTATAGTGCTCAGTCCAAAGAATTGGGGATTGCTTATAACACATATAATTTCTCCGATGTACGTATTGCAGATGGAGATTTTGTAAGATTAAAAAATGTATCCTTAAGTTGGGAATTCCCGAAAGCTTTGAAGCAAAAAATAGGAGTAGCAAATTTCACATTAAAAGGATCAGCAATTAATCCATTATTAATTTATTCTGATAGAAGATTAAATGGTCAGGATCCTGAATTTCGTAATGCAGGAGGTGTAGCATTGCCAATTACAACTCAATATACATTTGCTTTAAACATTTCATTATAATCTATAAATAGTATGAAAAAAATAAAAATTATACTGGCATTATTACTACTTGTAAGTATTAGTAGCTGTGATGAATTTCTTTCTGAAACACCCGATAACAGGACACAAATAGATACCCCGGAAAAAATTTCTGAATTATTGGTTAATGCTTATCCAAACGCATGTTATATGGAGTTTGCTGAAACCATGACAGACAATGTTTTTGATAGTGGTGATCCAGGATTATTTAACACTCAAAATACAGAAAATTATAACTGGGAAATGAACAGTAATAGTTCTGATTTTGAGAGCCAGGAGCGATATTGGGATGCCTGTTATAGTGCAATTGCACACGCTAATGCAGCCCTTAGGGCTATAGAGGAGCTTGGGAGTCCTCCAAGTCTTAATCCACAAAAAGGGGAGGCTCTGCTGGCCAGGGCGTATGCACATTTTATGCTGGTTTCTTTTTGGTCTAAACGTTATGATCCGGCTACAGCCGGTACAGATTTAGGGATACCGTATTTAACAGAACCGGAAGATGTACTGATCAAAAAATACAAAAGAAATTCTATAAAGGAAGTTTTTGACTATCTTGAAAGTGATATCGAAGAAGGCTTAAAATATGTCACCGATGATTACAATCAGCGTAAATTCCATTTTAATAAAGAGGCAGCGAAAGCTTTTGCATCACGTTTTTACCTGATAAAAGGAAATTGGGAGAGAGTTATTGAACTTACAGATCAATTAGCTGCTAATCCGGATGGAAAACTAAGGGATTATACATCTTATCTGAATCTTGATTATAATACTCAATTAAAAATTTATGCAGAGCCAACTCAGGAAACAAATTTATTGATTGCCTCAGAGAGATCTAATTATTCAAGATCTTTTTATCAAAACAGGTTTCAGCTGACGTCAACCAGAATGAACGAAATTTTAGGTTCCGCAACCAATATTTTTAATAAACAATGGCTTTATACAATTTTAAGTTATAATGGTAATACAATATTTGTACCCAAATTTAATGAATATTACAAATATACAAATGCCAATGCAGGTATTGGTAATGCATATGTTGGAATGGTATTATTCAGTAATGATGAACTCTATTTGAATAGGATAGAAGCACTTGTAATGGCAAACAGAATAGATGAAGCCAGAACAGCATTGCAATATTTTATTGGAATACGAACAGCGGAATATGATTCGGCAACTGATATTTTAACTGATGAATCAATAGTTGCTAAATACCCTGTAATTGAAAATGAATATACTCCTTTTTATGCTTTAACTGATTTGCAGACATCATATATAAAGGCTATAGCTGAGTTCCGCAGGAGAGATTTTATACAGGAGGGCATCAGATGGTTTGATATTAAACGATTTAATATAGAGGTTGAACATAAAATATATAATGAGCCAACAAATATTTTAACTAAAGATGACAATCGCCGGGCATTACAAATACCACTTCAGGCATCAACAAATGGTATCGAAAAAAATCCAAGATAAATTAATAGCAAGCATATGAAAATAGTAAAACAATATATAATGACTTTTTTGGCAATAGCGGCAATCGCTTTTTCCGGATGTACACATGAAGATCAGCCTGAAGGGAGTCAATTAGATGTCACAAATTCCCCTCAATCTACGTTAGATAATTGGATTACGGTTAATTATTTAAATCCTTATAACATAAATGTTCAATACAAATGGAACCAGAATGCCGTTGATGTTAATCGCTACCTGTATCCGCCTCAGGAAGAAAAAGTACAGCCCGTTTTAGAAATTATACAAAAAATATGGCTGGATAGTTATACAACAATTGCCGGCCCTGATTTTGTAAAAAAAATTGCTCCCCGGGAAATTGTAATGGTTGGGGGAATGAATTTGGATTTATCCGGAAATATTATTTTGGGTTTGGCAGAAGGAGGGCAAAGGGTAGCACTTTTTGAAACTGATGATGTAGATGTCACAGACAGGGAAAATGTAAAACGATTTATCCATACGATACAGCATGAATACATTCATATTTTGACTCAGCATAAACCATATGATGAAAAATCTATGGCAAAAATAACACCATCCGATTACACGGCAGTCTGGTATCTTACTTCAGATGTGGATGCTAATGAACAAGGGTTTATTACAGCTTATGCGAAATCGAATATTAATGAGGATTTTGCTGAAATGGCTTCTGTTATGTTAACTAATTCTAAAGATGAATATGAGACCTTTTTGGCAGGTATACAGAGTGAGACAGCTGTTGCTGCGATAAGAGCTAAAGAAGCTATTGTTGTAAAATATTTCAAAAAAGAGTTCGATGTGGATTTTTATGCTTTAAGGGATGAAGCGGAAAAAAATACCACTGCTTTACTAAATGGAAATTAAAGCCAATTGAATTTAGGATAACTAAAAAAGAAAACATTATGAAAATAAAAAATATATTTAGGTTTCTAATTATAGCCTTTTTTGCTGCACAATTAGGATCCTGCGATAGTAATGAAGCAGAACAAAAATTTGATAAGACGCCTGTTGAAAGAATAAATGCCAAAAAAAAAGAACTTAATGATGTCTTGCTTTCGTCTGAGTATGGATGGAAGGCAGTTTATTTTACAGATAATACACAACTTGGCGGATTTACACATTTGTTTAAATTTTCTGCTGACGGAAAAGTAGCTATGGCATCTGATTTTGATAGTGATACCAATACTTATAACAGTGATTACAGTATTGAGATGGGCAGCACAGTTAGTTTATTATTCTCTACCAAAAACAGAATACACCTGTTATCCGATTCAAATAATTATCCTACGGAGTTATTGAAAGGTAAAGGATACAAAGGAGATTTTCAGTTTTTATATTACGGACAGGAAAATGGTGAAATAATTTTTAGAACCAATCGTAGTTTTCAGGAATTGCGCTTCGTAAAAGCAACAGCTGAAGATTGGACAGATCTGGAACTACATACTGAAATGGCCCAAAATGTAAAAGGTTCGGATGAGCGCCCTCTTTTTAGATTATTGGAAATTAATGACGGTACCGGGATTCGTAAATTAGACTTTAATTATGCTTCAAATACTCGATTTGCAACTGCAAATTCTGTAGAACAAGGTTACAATATAAGTTATAATATGGGTATTGCTTTCACAAAAACAGGTATTATTGTAAGTCCGGCTGTAGTAGTCAACAACCAGGAATTAACCGAATTTATTTATGATGATAGTACCGGGGGGTTTACTGCAACCGGTACAGACGGAGTGAGTGCTGTAATTAAATATAGTACAAAACCTTTGATTTTAACGGATGATTATAAATTGCTGTTACCCGGAGGAGGAAATAATGTCTATGCTTATCAGCGTGGTCTTACAGAATCTGAAGCAGCAAACTCTCCATTGTTTTTATCTTTATTAGAAGACATAGAGAAAGCCATTGGAGTACCGCTTATAAGAGCACAGCTTTGGTTTAATAATCCTGATGGGACTAATTATATCGAATACAGAAGATCTGTTGACGACGAAACTGAAAAAAGGTATTATCACTACTTTACCGTAAAAGAAGATGATGCAAACAAAACCGTTACATTTATTCCGGGTGTTTGGAAATCAGGTACTGCACTTGCTGGAGCTTCAGGTATGGATCCAGAAGGGCCGGCAATCCCGCGTCCATCTTTCTTAAAAGCGCTTGATGATGAATTTATGAATCCTTATGGTTTTTATTTTGCTGAAATACAGACTATTGGCTTTAGAGGGTATACTTTTACAAGTACTACAATTCCTTTTAGAATGGTTGCTAACTCTCTTTAAAAATTAATTAAACACGATTTAAAAGAAAAACACCATAAGTTTTGTTGTCATGACACTGCTGATTTTATTGGAGAAGAACTTCCAAAAACAAATCGGTCACACTCTTGATGAGAAAACTATGTTCTGATATAAAACGATCCGCATTATACCAATATTTGTCCGGTAAACGCGAGATCAAACAATCCCAACTCTGGTAGAAGTGCCTACTATTTTTAAAAGCCGTCTCAACCTAAAATTTGAGGCGGTTTTTTCATATTAAATAAATTTTACTTTAAAAGGATGAGTATTGAAATACACGTTTAATATACGAAATCGTCTTAGAATTGATATTTCCTCAAAATAACTTAAAACTACTAATTATGAGAATAGCAATGTTTATAATTTTCGTTCTGGTTGTTATCCTGATTTGTGACAATGACGATTACACCAAACACAATTAAACTAACAAAAGAACTACTACTTTAGATAATTACACCGGACACAAAAAGATAAATGGTTTGTATCATTATTATAATGGTGTATATATTCGATTATTATGCCCTGAGTTGAGCAGAGACCGTTTTTTAGTCAGATATAAAATTTAAATGACATTGTTTAAAGGTTATTGCAATTGTTATTTTTTTAAAAAGGGAATTATCATATATTTGACAACTCATTCAAAGCCCCTGAATGAACCTTTTTGTGATGTAATAATCATTAAAAAGATAATAGCTAAAAATAAAAAAAAAATTAATTTTTGAATATGAAATTATTAGAAGGAAAAGTTGCCATTATTACTGGTGCCAGTCGTGGAATTGGAAGAGGAATTGCCGAAGTTTTTGCTAAACACGGTGCTAATGTTGCCTTTACTTACAGTTCATCTGTAGAATCTGCTCAGGCATTAGAATCTGAATTGAACGGTTTGGGTATTAAAGCAAAAGGTTACCAGTCGAATGCGGCGGATTTTAATGAAGCTCAGACTTTTGTTGATGCAGTTTTGGCTGATTTCGGAACAGTGGATATTTTGATTAACAATGCCGGAATTACAAAAGATAATCTGTTGATGCGTATGTCTGAAGCAGATTTTGATCAGGTAATTAATGTTAACTTGAAATCTGTTTTTAATATGACAAAAGCGATTCAAAAAACTTTTCTGAAACAACGTGCCGGTTCAATCATCAATATTAGTTCAGTAGTAGGAGTTTCCGGAAATGCAGGACAAACCAATTATGCAGCGTCAAAAGCCGGTGCAATAGGTTTTACAAAATCGGTAGCATTAGAGTTGGGGTCTCGTAATATTCGCTGTAACGCAATCGCTCCGGGATTTATTGAAACAGAAATGACTGCAAAATTACCTGAAGATGTAGTGAAAGGCTGGAGAGACGGGATTCCGTTGAAACGTGGTGGGACTACTGAAGATGTTGCTAATGCTTGTCTTTTCCTTGCTTCAGACATGAGCGCTTATGTTACAGGCCAGGTTTTAAATGTTTGTGGAGGAATGCTAACATAAGGAACTGAGGTTCTGAGTTGCAAAGGTTCAAAGGTTTTATTTTGAGATCTTTGAATATTAAATCTTTCAATCATTAAATTAACTATATGACTACAAACACGATTCTATTATTATTACTTTCTTTAGTAATAGCTGGCGGTTTGTCGTATTTTCAATATTTTTTCAAAGCCAAAAGTAAATCCAAAGTGATTTTCCTTTTGGCTTTTTTACGTTTTCTGGCCATTTTCGGGTTGTTGCTGTTATTGATTAACCCAATTATTACCAAAAATACACTTGAAGTTACTAAAACACCTTTGGCAATTGCAGTCGATAATTCGAGTTCAATTACCACTTTAAAATCAGATAAAAAAGCAACTGAATTATATCAGAAACTGATTTCAAACCCTGCACTTCAGGAAAAATTTGAAATTCAGTCCTATCAGTTTGATGCTGATTTTAAACCGTCGGATAAGTTTGATTTTAAAGGAAAGCAGACCAATCTTGATGAGGTTGCGAAAAATTTAAAAAGCATCAATAAAAATCTGATTTTTCCAACAGTTATTATTACTGACGGGAACCAGACGACAGGAAACGATTATGTTTATCGTTTTGATCCTGCCAATAAAGTTTATCCTTTGGTTGTGGGAGATACAACCACTTTTTTGGACTTAAAAATTAATCAGCTTAACGTAAATAAATACGCTTTTCATAAAAATAAATTTCCGGTAGAAGTTTTTCTGCAATATGCCGGAGATAAAAGTATAAATGCTGATTTTACAATTTCACAGGGAAACAGCGTCGTTGCGAGAGAAAAAGTTTCTTTTTCACCTTCTAAAAAAACGGCGACCTTAAATTTACTTTTGTCTGCTGATAAAGTAGGTTTACAGGTTTTTAAAGCGACTGTTTCTTCTAACGCAAAAGAAAAAAACAGCTATAATAATGTTAAGAATTTTGCGGTTGAAGTAATCGATCAAAAGTCGACAATTGCTATAGTTTCGTCTATAAATCACCCTGATATTGCGGCACTGAAACGTTCAATTGAAACTAATGCACAGCGTAAAGTGATATTGGCGAAACCTAACGAATTGAATTTACTGCAGGATTGTTCGGTTTTGGTTTTATATCAGCCGAATAGTGCTTTTAAACCTGTTTTTGATAACAACAAATTAGCAGCTGTAAATACTTTTATTATTACCGGAACCAACACCGATTTTAATTTTCTGGACCAGCAGCAAAATAGTCTGGCATTTCAAATGAGTAATCAAAAAGAAGATTATTTATCCGAATTTCAATCCCAGTTTAATTTGTTTGCTATTGATAATATTGGTTTTGAAAATTTTCCGCCGTTGCAGAATCTATTTGGAACAATTACAACTAAGGGAAATATCTCGGTTTTACTTTCGTCTAAAATCAGAAATGTTTCTACGAATGCGCCTTTATTGGCTTTCGCCGAAAATCAAGGCAAGCGAACTGCTTTTCTTTTAGGAGAAAACAGCTGGAAATGGCGTTTGCAAAGTCATATCGATAATCAGTCGTTTGAAAAATATGATGTTTTTATAGACAAGATTATTCAGTATTTGTCAACATCAGCTTCAAAAAAGTCTTTGGTGGTAGAGCACGAAAGTTTTTATAATTCCGGAGAAGCCATTGTAATCAATGCGCAATACTTCAATAAAAACTATGAGTTTGATGAAAAAGCAAGACTTACCATCACCGTTACAAATGCAGAGACAAAGCAAACTAAAAACTATGATTTACTAAAAGGCAATAATTCTTTCTCGGCAAATTTAGACGGTTTACCAGCCGGAAAATATAGTTTTACAGTTAAGGAATTAAATTCAAACACTTCATATTCCAGTCGTTTTGAGATTTTGGATTTCGATATCGAAAAGCAATTTGTAAATCCGGATGTTCAAAAACTGAAGCAATTGGCATTGCAAACCAATGGAAAAGCCTTTTTCGAAAATCAGATTGATGATTTGATTCATACACTTTTAGAAAATAAAGAATACAAATCGATAGAGAAGAAAATCTCAACCAAAACACCTTTAATTGACTGGGTTTGGTTATTAATTTTAATTACTGTTTTATTAACTATGGAATGGTTTGTTAGGAAATATAATGGGATGCTTTAAAATAGTGGCAAAGGTTCATAGAGACAAAGGTTCAAAGTTTTTACTTAACTTGAAACTTGAAACAAAAACAAACAAAAAAATCAAATGGATTTCAGGCTAAAAGTTTTCTACACCGTTGCACTCCGCCTTAACTTTACTAAAGCGGCAACAGAATTGTATATTACGCAGCCAGCCGTTTCCAAACATATTCAGGAACTCGAAGAAACCTATAAAACCAAGCTTTTTGAACGAAATGGTTCTAAAATTGCCTTAACGTCAGCCGGAAAAATTCTGTTGAAACACACTAAAAACATCTTTGAAATTTACCGCGAAATTGATTTTGATATGAGTTCTTTTATCAATGAACGCCAGGGTTTATTGAGGTTAGGAGCGAGTACGACTATTTCGCAATATATTATTTCGCCGGTTTTGGCGCGATTTCATCAAAAACAACAGGATATAAAAGTCAATTTACTGAACGGAAATACGGAGCAAATAGAAAACGCCTTAATCAATAAAGAAATCGAAATCGGAATTGTTGAAGGACAGTCTAAAAATCAGTCCATTAAATATGTTCCGTTTATAAAAGACGAATTGGTTTTGGTTTGCAATACCAAAAATCCTTTGGTAAAACAAAATGAAATTTCATTGAATGATTTAAAATCGATGAAATTCATAACCCGGGAACGTGGCTCAGGAACACTTGAAGTTATAGAATATGCGTTAAAACAGGTTGGTGTAAAATTAACCGACTTGCAAATCGAAATGCAGTTGGGAAGTACAGAAAGTATAAAATCGTATTTGCTGAATTCAGATTGTTTTGCTTTCATGTCAGTACATGCGGTTGATAAAGAGCTTAAAAATAATGAATTGATTGTTTTGGATGTTGAAGGTTTAACTATCGAAAGATATTTTTACATCATTACATTACTCGGAAAATCGGATTCTTTATCAGAATTATTTATTCAAAATATCTCCTCTTACTATAACCTGAAATTATAGCCGATTGTATTTTACGATTGGCGAATTCAATATAAAGGGCTGACCTTTGTAAGGTAAATATCAATTACCTTATTTTGAAAACAGAACAATATACAGCGTCTCATTTATTTGAAGTTAACCTTTTTCTTCAGCAAATTATCTTTGGTGCAGTAATCTTATTATGTCTGTTTTCGATTATTTCACCGCCAATTGCTTTATTATTAGGAGTTTTAATAGTGAATGTTTTTGGAAATCCGTTTCTGGCATTCAATCATAAAGTCATTACATTTTTATTACAATTCTCAGTTGTCGGATTAGGCTTTGGAATGAATGCAGCAAGCGCAGTTTCAGCCGGAAAAGAAGGCTTTTTGCTGACGATATTCTCAATATTCAGCACTTTGGTTTTCGGAACGCTTTTAGGAAAATGGTTCAAAACCGATAAAAAAACGTCACATTTAATTTCGTGTGGAACCGCAATTTGCGGTGGAAGTGCCATCGCAGCTATTTCTCCCGTAATCAAATCAAACGAAAATCAGACATCAATTGCTTTGGGGGTCATTTTTATATTAAATTCAATCGCTTTATTCGCTTTTCCGTTCATCGGTCACCAACTTGATTTATCTCAAAAAGATTTTGGTTTATGGTGTGCCATTGCCATTCACGACACCAGTTCAGTAGTGGGTGCAGCCAATAAATATGGAGCCGAAGCTTTGCAGATTGCAACAACCGTAAAATTAGCAAGGGCTTTATGGATTATTCCAATTTCAATTTTTACAGCCATTTTATTCAAAAATAAAAACAGCAAAATCAAGATTCCTTACTTTATTGGATTGTTTATTTTGGCAATGCTTTTTAATACTTATGTGCCTGCAACTGCCATTATTGCACCGCATATAGTTGGTATTGCCAAAATTGGTTTAACCATTACTTTGTTTCTTATCGGAGCTACTTTAAATGTAAATACTCTAAAATCAGTAGGAGTGAAGCCATTGTTGCAGGGTGTTTTCCTTTGGATATTTATTGCAGGTTTAGGTTTGGTTTCGATTCTCTATTTAGCCTAAACCTGTTAGGTGTAATTCAAAATAGCTGTCAGGCTGAGTCCGTTCGGCTTCGCTCAGATAAACTTAGTCGAAGCCTTTTTGAATCCTAAAGCCTTCGGCTCCGCTCAGGTTGACATTGATTTCTGAAAGTAAAGATGTTTTACCCAAACTTATGCTTTTGATTTATTCTTTTTTATATCAAATAAGATTTTTCATCAATTACACCCAATGGGTTGAGCAAATATTTATTTTACATTTGAAAATTTCACAACAGGTTTGCCTGCGATGTTATAACGTTTTCCTTTAAATGAAAACCGTTTTTCAATTACAAAATTAAATTGTCTTTTCGTCTTGGCCATTTCGGCAACTTCGCTTGGCACATCTACCTCGTAATCATCTTCAGTGCCTTTTGCTTTTTTATAGAATCCGGTTGTTGTAATAGCAAAATCCCTGAAATGTTTTTTGTTATTATCATTAATTACCTTGAAAGAGCTCGACCATTCTGTATTCCCTTCACCATTATTTGAAAGTCTGTAATTATTTACCTCCATTAAGGGTTGGTATTTTCCATCAAAGCCTGCAATAAGATAGAGATAACCGGTATAAGGAGCACCGGCGCCTCCATTGGCATGTATTAATGTAAAAGCATATTGATCTTCTCCAATTTGCACAAGTTTTAAGGCAGGGATACTGGCAAAAGAACCAAAAGCGGCAATTGCGGGTTGAAAAGATTTCATCTCCCATGTATTTCCGTTTTTTGCAAATTTAGCTAAACCCAAAAGTCCTCCGCTAAAACGACTGGTCTGTAATCCATCAGCATCATAAACAGAATGATTAAAAACTAACATTTTGAATTGATTTCCTTTTGAATCCGAATAATTAATGGTAGTATCAAGTCTGGTAGCAACACCTTCTGTATATGGGAATAGCTGGTCTCCTTCAACTTCATTAACATCAGTATAGGCAACAGGTTTACAGCTTTTGCATTTCCAGCTCACAAAAGTATTGTGATCTGACATTTTATATAATTTACCGGGGAATAACTCTTGCATTGTTTTGATTCCATCCAAAGGATCAGTTATTTTCAACGTTCGTTTTGTATTTAAAATGGTATCACTAACATTTTTTAATTGCACAATATCGTCTTGTGCTGAACAAATAGTGAATATCAGGAAAAAAATAACAGATTGAAACAGGCGCATATATTAAAATTTAAAGTAAAACTGTGACGAATTTACAAAGAAACTTTTAATATGAACTTATATCACTCATATGGTTTTAAAAATCACAAAAATTAAATTAACACAATATTAATTAGTATTCTTTTGAATTATCTTTAAATGAAATAAATTTGTGCCTCAAACAAAAACTTCAAATGAAAAACTTTAAAATCAAACCAAAATTCTTTGCTTTTTTTGCATTAGGAATTGGATTTTTGACATTATCATGGGGAATCGTCGGTCACGAACGCATAAATAAAGCGGCAGTTATGGCTTTACCTCAACCACTACAAGTATTTTTTTATAATCATATTGATTTTATTACTCAGGAAGCTTCTGTTCCGGACATTCGTAAGTATGCCTTAAAATACAAAGACGAAAATCCAAGACATTATATTGATCTTGAAAATTTCGGTTCAATTGACAGTCTGCCAAAAACACTGGATGAAGCAACTAAAAAATACGATTCCAAATTCCTGAATGACAACGGAATTTTGCCTTGGTATATCGAAGATATGATGTTAAAATTAACCAAAGCATTCAAAGATAAAAACAGAGCCGAAATTTTGTTTCTGGCTGCAGATTTGGGACATTATATTGGTGATGCACATATGCCATTGCATACTTCTGCAAACCATGACGGACAATTGAGTGACCAAAAAGGAATTCATGCACTTTGGGAAAGCAGATTACCGGAGTTATTCGTTAAAAATTATAAATTGAATGTCCCGGAAGCTCATTATTATGAAAATGTCCACAATGCAATATGGGACATGATTAAAGATACACACAGTTTAGTAGAACCTTTATTGGCAGTTGATAAAAAATTAAGAACTTCGACTCCTGAAAATAAGGTTTTTGTGGTTGATACAGACGGAAAAGTGATTAAAAATAAATACAATTCGGCTAAGTTCTCAGATGAGTATGCAGCAAAATTGCACACTGAACTTAACGGAATGGTCGAAAATCAAATGAAAAAGGCAATCACCGCAACAGCAAGTTTTTGGTACACAGCCTGGGTAAATGCTGGCAAACCCGATTTAAGTGATTTAGATGCTCCGGAATTGACCAAACGTAACAGTAAAGCTTTAAGGCAAGATACAAAACTATATAAAAAAGGAAATCTTTTCGGGATGCAGAATCAAAATGACTAATGTAGTTTCTAAATTTTCTTAATACCAAAAACCCTGTAAAATACTATTTTTACAGGGTTTTTAAATATATAGAATTCTTAAAATCAGGTTTTAATTTAAGCTGGGGGATTCGGGAATCTTAATGTTCCTTTTATGATTTTTTGTAATCAGTAAATAAAAAGTAATACCTCCTAAAACGATAAGCAGAGCAATCTGCAATTGTCCAAAACTATTATTGCTATTATACATTGCATTCGCACTGGCCAGTTTTGCCTTTCCTTCCTTAACCTGAATTTCAGAAAGGTAATTAAGTGTTTTTAAAGCCTCATCACTCGATTGGAGTACCAAATCCCAATTTTTATTTGCTGCCTGCCTGTCAATTTCAGAACAGGATAATAAAAAAGCCTCAAAATGAATTTTTTCTTTTGGTGTCAAAACTGTTTTAACATACAACTTATCAATCGTATGTATAGTTTCTAAAGAAGTACTGATTTCTCTATTTTTATTTACGTCATTTAATTTTGCCTTTTGGGCTTCGGTTTTAATAAAATCAATTTCATTGGCATATTGAAAAATGTAATACGCTACAACAAGTCTGTCATTATAAATCGCATTGATATTTTCATTAACTTTTTTCGAATTTTGCAGCGTATTAAAATTACTCAATATGATGATCAGCATAATAATGAGTAAAATAAAAGCAGCTTTTGTCTTATTACTATATTTTTTCAAAATTTCCCTCATTATACCTTAGTCAATAATTCATAAACATCTCTTTATCAAAGATATAGAATTTACTGCATATTGAAAAATGGCAAGCTACCCTATTTCATATAAGTATTTGTGATTTTTTAAGGAGTTGTTCCTGCTGTCCGCTGTATCTTTTGTGGTCTCGTTCGAAAAAAAACGAGACTACAAAAGGATGCCGCTTCCATCAGGGCTATTATAGATTTTTATCAGAAATAAAAAAGAAAAGAAATTTCCCAATCTAAAAACCCAATAACCTTTGTTTACAAATTTATTAGCTGAAACTACTTTTGATATTTTTTCTCCTTCAACATATACGAAGCAATTTGATAAAACGAAATAGTCTCATTTACCAAATCAGTTCTTTCTGCTTTTAACGGTTTTTCATCATAATGAATCTGATATTCGGGAGCAATACCTTTTTTCTGATTCAAATGCAATTCAAATTGTCTTACTTGTTGTTTAGGAGATAAAATGGTTAAAACATTGTCTTTTATAAAACCTAAATCTTCATAAGTCGCAATAAAAGCTCTTGGTTTATAATCTGACTTTAAAACATCCTGACCAAAAAATTTACTTTGGTAATTGAAATGCAATAACCCAAAAACAGTTGGCATAAGATCAATCTGAGATACTAATTTTGTACATTTTTCAGGTTTGATTTCCGGGCTGTAAATAAAAGCCGGAATCCTGTATTTATCCATTGGTAATTCTGTTTTTCCGGCACTTGATGCGCAATGATCGGCAACAAATACAAAAACGGTATTATTAAACCAGGGTTGTTTACTCGCCATTTCGAAGAATTTCCTTAGCGAATAATCAGTGTATTTTACACCTCCGTTACGTGATTTTATATCGCCGGGAATATCAATTTTATTATTAGGATAGGTAAAAGGCCTGTGGTTGCTCACCGTCATGATATGATTAAAGAAAGGTTTGTTTTCCTTTGCTTCAGCATTCATAACTTTTATGGCTTTATTATACATATCTTCATCACAGACACCCCAAACATTAGAAAATGTGATTTCCTCTGGTGCAAAGCTTGATTTGTCGATGATTTGGTATCCGTTTCCCGAATAAAAATCCTGCATATTATCAAAAAAAGCATCGCCGCCATACATAAATTTCACATTGTAGCCCTTTTGTTTGAAAATAGCACCGGTAGAAAATTTATTTTTATTGTCTTCTCGTTTTACCACACTTTCACCGGCAGTAGGAGGCAAACATAAAGTAACAGCCTCAAGTCCGCGAACAGTACGGTTTCCTGCAGCATATAAATTGGTAAACTGAAGGCTTTTTTGAGCTAAACTATCCAAAAATGGTGTTATGTTTTCTTTGTTTCCATACATTTTCATGAATTCGGCACTGTAACTTTCAATTGTAAAAAGAATTACATTTTTATGATTTTCTGTCGAATCGCTGCTTATTACCCTTATTATATTTTCTCCGGAAATAGCTGGGAGCTGCTGCTTTAAAACAGCAAAAGACCTTTTGCTTTCCAGTGTTTTATAGAATTTAAAATAATCTAATTTGTTATTCTGAAAAGCTAAATAAAATTTATATAATCCGTTAGACTGTAATTCATTAACAAAAACATTTTTAGAATTTTCTGTTTTGGCTAATAGTGGAACAACAGCTAATGAAATCAAAAACAAAATGATATAAAGCGCCGAAATTTTTATTTTTTGGCCTAAAGTTGGAATCTTGTCAATATAAATTCTGGAATTTTTCAGAATAAAATAAGTAACAATTCCCGTTATTAAAAACAAAGCTGAAAATATAGGTACAACTGGATATGACTGCATAATATTCCCGATGACTTCATTAGTGTAAATCAAATAGTTTACAGCAATAAAGTTATATTTTACACCAAATTCATTCCAAAAGAAATATTCGCTTATTGCATTTTGAAGAATCAATAAAACATATAAAAAGATCACAAAGGCAAATAGCCAAAACCTGATTTTTGCCCTTTTTCTTGGTAAAAACAAAAACAACGCAAATAAAATTGTTTTGATTCCGATGAAAATAAGAACAATTTTCGGTAATGCGCCTCCATACTCATCTAAAATACTTTTTCCTGAAGCAACATACAGAAATAAGGTAATAAAAATGCCCAGAATAATATAGCCTGATGGCTTGTTATATTTAGAATCTGAGATAAAAATTAAATAAAGCCATAAAAACAGACTGGCAATTATAAAAACAAAAAAATCCGATAATAAACCCAGACTAAAAATTTTCAGACTTTCAATAAGCGTAAATGAACTTTGTGTAATAGGATGAAAAAATAAAACAATCCGCAATAGGAAACTGATAATAAAATAAAAGACAGCAAGATTGTAAAAAGGAGAAAGTTTTTTGTAAAATATCATGTACTTTTTTTTGTAAAATTAATTTTGACTGATTAATTTCAGATTAAGATGAGCTATTACTTACTTAACACAACCTTAAAATTTACTTAAGATAGCTGTGTTTTTTTATTGTAATGGTTTACGCATTTCCGCAACACAAAATATTTATCTTTGACAGATAGAAAGTATTATAAATATATACATAAAATCTTAATAAAAATAGAAATGCATATTTTAATAATTGAAGATGAGTCAGGAATCGTTCAGTTTTTGCAACAGGGCTTAGAAGAAGAAGGATATCAGATAACAACAGCCAATGATGGTTTGAAAGGATTTGAACTGACTCAAAACCAGCAATTTGATTTGATCTTATTAGATTGGATGCTGCCTAAGATTAATGGTTTGGATTTATGTAAAGCCATCAGGATTAAAAACGCTACAACTCCAATTATTTTTTTGACTGCAAAGGATACCGTTCAGGAAACTGTTGAAGGTTTAAAAGCCGGAGCTAATGATTATATCAAAAAGCCTTTTAGTTTTGAAGAATTAACAGAACGCATTAAAGTTCATTTCAGATATCAAAAAGGATCAGAAATTTTGACTTTGGGAACTATTAAAATTGATTTGTCGAAATATATTGTTTTAAAAAATGAAGAAAAAGTTTCACTAACACAAAGGGAATTCGAATTGTTGTCCTATCTCGTTCAGAATAAAGGAAAAGTGTGTACACGAAACCAGATTTTAAAAGATGTTTGGGAGATAAATTTTGAATATGATACCGGTGTTATTGATGTTTTTATGAATGCCATCAGAAAGAAACTTAATCTGAAGATTGAAGAAGATTATATAAAAACTATACGCGGTGTGGGATACATTGCCAATGATTAAAAAATGACACAGCTTTCCTTTAAAAACAGAATTGCATCAAACTATATTATTACAACCGGATTGTTGATTTTGGTTGTTTTTTTTACACTTTATTCCATAGTAAAGCATGCTGTTTATAGTCATATTGATAATGATATTAAAATAGAAGTGCAGAATCATCTTAATGAAATTAAGATTGTAAATAAGGTTGTAATTCTGGTTGATAAAGAAGAATGGGATGAGCGTGAACATAATACAGTAGATGTTAATCCTGTATTTGTTCAGTTTTTAGATCCAAACAAAAAAGTAATTGAAAAATCGCCAAATCTCAAAAATGAAGTATTGGTGTTTCATGATAGTGTTGAAAATCTTGAACTTTTCGATACGAAAATCAGTAATAACACAATTAGGCAAATTCAGGTTCCGCTTATCATCAAATCAAAAAATATAGGCTATTTGATGGTAGCCATGTCATTAAACGATTCGAGACTGGTGCTCGATAATTTATTTGATATTATGAGTCTGGCTTTTCCGGTCATTTTATTATTGTTGTTTTTTATTGCCCGTTTTTTTGCCGGGAGAAGTATAAAACCTATAAATGCGATTACAAATACATCAAGGAGTATTACAAAAGATAATTTGAAAACAAGAATTCCGTTGCCGAAAAAGCGTGACGAATTGCATACACTTTCTGAAACGATAAACAATTTATTAAATCGTATTGAAGATGCCATAGAACGTGAAAAACAGTTTACCTCTGATGCCTCACATGAACTGAGAACACCTCTAACCGTTATTAAAGGTACTTTGGAAGTGTTGATCCGAAAACCCAGGGATAATAAGGAATATGAAGAGAAAATAAATTATTGTATTAATGAAGTAGACCATTTAAATATGTTGGTTGATCAGTTGCTTTTGCTGGCCCGCTTCGAGAATCAGAAACAAAATATTCTGCCTGAATCGATTTATTTGAATGCTTTGATTTTGGATGTACTGACCTTAAATTCAGATAAAATAAACAATAAAAATATCAATATAAAGCTCGATGTTCAGGATGATTATTACATCAATTCAGATAATTATCTGGTGCTGACAATTCTCAGAAATATTATTTCTAATGCTGTTAAATACACAAATACAGGCGGTGAGGTATCTGTTTCTCTTTCCGGACAAGATGGTGTAGTAATTTGTAAAATTTCAGATAACGGAATCGGAATTGCAAATGAGGACCTGAAAGCTGTTTTCAATCCTTTTTTTAGATCAAATTCATCAGTTCATCCGGAAATAAAAGGAACAGGATTAGGCTTATCAATTGTAAAGCGTTTAACAGAACTGCTTCAGATTACATTTCAGATAGAGAGTAAAATTGATAAAGGAACTACAGTGATTTTAGGGTTTAATGAAAAAATGAAATAGTAACTATTATCTTTAACACATAGGAATATAGATTTGTAAACTCAAAAGAAGGTGTTTCATTGATTTAAAATACACATAGCCAGCTTATGTGAAAGAAATGTATTTCTTTGTATTCTTTTTTTTTAAATAATATCTATGTTTCTATGTGTTAAATCATCCTTTATGAATCACATTCCAATGGGTTATAATAATCTGAGTACAGGTGTCAGTCTGAGCGGAGCCGAAACCCGTTCCAATTGACAAGCCTTCGATTCTCCACAGAATAACAATAATTTCTAAGTATAAGTACTGTGAAAATCTATTAAAAATAGGCCGTAGCTTTTTTTTAACAATAAACTATCGTTAAGTTAAATTAAAAATTGCTTTTTTATGAAATTAACTAGTATATTTGCAACCGAAATCAAAGAATAAAAACAACCAACAATGTTTATAAATCAATTACATCATCATCATTTACATAATTGCTCTCAAGCGATGTGTTAATGATATGGGTGTAAATCATCATATTCTAAAACCCGTTTGAGTACATCAAACGGGTTTTTTATTACCTATTCTTTGTACTCAAATTATTAATTAAACAACAAAAAAGAAAAATGAGTACTTTAAAAATTGCAATTCAAAAATCAGGCCGTTTAAACGAAGACAGCATTCAAATTCTAAAAGATTGTGGTATTTCAATCAATAACGGAAACGATCAGTTAAAAGCAGAAGCTTCCAATTTTCCTTTAGAAGTTTTGTATCTGAGAAATTCAGATATTCCACAGTATTTAATTGACGGAGTGGTAGATCTTGCTATTGTTGGAGATAATTTATTGGTTGAAAAAGGAAAACATATTGAAGTAATCCAGAAACTTGGATTTTCAAAATGTAAAGTTTCTGTTGCTGTTCCTAAGACTTTTGAGTATAACTCTATTCAGGATCTGGCAGGTTTACGAGTTGCAACATCATATCCTAATACTGTAACGGAATATTTTGGTTCATTTGGTTTAACAGTTGATATTCATCAGATTTCGGGATCGGTAGAAATTGCGCCTAACATTGGTCTTGCCGATGCAATCGTAGATATTGTTTCGAGCGGAAGTACCTTGTTCAAAAATAATTTGAAAGAAGTAGAAGTAATTTTGAAAAGTGAAGCAGTTTTAGCGGTTTCTCCAAAGGTTTCTCCGGAAATTCAAAAACACATAGATACCTTAAAATTCAGAATCCAATCTGTTTTAAGAGCCCGAAATTCAAAGTATATCTTAATGAATGTACCAAACGAAAAAATTGACGAAATTGGCAGAATATTGCCGGTTTTGCGTAGTTTGACCGTTTTACCACTGGCTCAGGAAGGCTGGAGCAGTGTTCATTCTGTAATTGACAAAGATACTTTTTGGGATGTTATCGATCAATTAAAAGAAGCCGGAGCTGAAGGAATTCTGGTTTGCCCAATTGAGAAAATGGTTCTTTAGGACTTCGCCCGCTTTAGGCTTTAAGCAATATGCTTTAAGCCAAAAAAACACACAAAGTTAATAAAGCTTATTGCGTATTGCTTAAAGCTTAAAGCATAAAAAAAATGAATAAAATAGACAATCCAAAACCAGATACCTGGTCAGAAATATTGAAAAGACCAACCAAGACTATCGATGATATCGAAGTTACGGTAAAGGAAATTTTTAAGGAAGTACAGAAAAAAGGGGATGAAGCGGTTGCAAAATACACTTCTATTTTTGATGGAATTGCTTTAGATAATTATGAAGTTTCATCAGAAGAAATTGAGGAAGCAATCAATTCAATTTCAACTGAATTAAAAGAAGCAATTCAGTTAGCAAAAAATAATATTTATAAATTTCACACTGCTCAAAAAACAGAAAGAGTTTCAGTTGAAACAATTGAAGGCGTAAACTGCTGGCAGGAAAAAAGACCAATTCAGAAAATTGGTTTGTATATTCCGGGTGGAACAGCACCTTTATTTTCAACAGTTTTAATGCTGGCTGTTCCTGCTGAAATTGCCGGCTGCAAAGAAATTGTTTTATGTTCGCCTCCTGATAAATCCGGAAAAATAAATCCGGCAATTTTATATGCTGCCAATTTATGCGGTGTAACTAAAATATTGAAGGTTGGCGGAATCCAGGCAATTGCCGGAATGACTTTCGGAACACAATCGATTCCGAAAGTGTATAAAATTTTTGGACCCGGAAATCAATTTGTAACCGTAGCAAAACAATTGGCAACACAATTTGGTGTAGCAATCGATATGCCGGCCGGTCCTTCAGAATTGTTGGTTGTCGCTGATGATACAGCTGTTCCGGCTTTTGTAGCATCAGATTTATTATCTCAGGCAGAGCACGGAACAGATAGTCAGGTGATTTTAGTTTCGACTTCAAAAAAACTGATTGATGCTGTTGAAAAGGAAGTTGAGATACAAATTGAGGAACTTCCGAGAAAAGCCATAGCAAAAAAAGCCATAGTAAATTCTAAATTAATTTTTGTTGAAAACGACAAAATTGCGTTGGATTTAATCAATGAATATGGTCCTGAGCATTTTATAATCTGTTCAGAATTTGATGATTTTTATTGTAATGGAGTTCTAAATGCAGGATCGGTTTTTATAGGGAATTATACTCCCGAAAGTGCAGGAGATTATGCTTCAGGAACGAATCATACTTTGCCAACGAATGGATATGCGAAGAATTACAGCGGAGTGAATCTGGATAGTTTTATGAAATCAATGACGTTTCAGAAAATAACAGAACAAGGAATCCGGAATATTGGTAAAGCAATTGAAATTATGGCAGAAGCCGAAGGATTACAGGCACATAAAAATGCTGTAACGTTGAGATTAAAGAGTATTGAACAAAGAAAATAGAAACAAGAAGCAAGATGAAAGAGTTAAAGGTTAGATATGAATCTTTATTTTTATCTCTTGATTCTTTTCTCTTCTCAAAAAATAAAAAAATGGAATTCAATATAAACACCATAACACGTGAAAACGTAAAAACATTAAAACCATATTCTTCGGCCCGTGATGAGTTTGAGGATTTTGATACTGCCGAAATGATTTTTTTGGATGCGAATGAAAATCCGTTTCAAAGTGGCGTGAATCGTTATCCGGATCCACAGCAGAATTCGGTAAAAGTAATTTTGGCAAAAAATAATAATATAAAACAAAGTCAGATTTTGTTAGGAAACGGAAGTGATGAGGTTCTGGATTTGCTTTTCAGGGCTTTTTGCGAACCGAAAACTGACAATATTATTTCGTTACCGCCAACTTACGGAATGTATGGAGTTTTGGCTAATATTAATGCAGTAGAGAACAGAGAGATTTTGCTTTCAACAGATTTTCAGCCACAGGTTGAAAAGATTTTAGACGCTGTTGATGACAATACCAAAATTATTTTTTTATGTTCGCCAAACAATCCGACAGGAAATTCTTTTTCGGATGAAAGTGTGGTGACATTATTGCAAAACTTTAAAGGTCTTGTCGTTATTGATGAAGCGTACATTGACTTTTCGGATAAAGAGAGCTGGCTGACAGAAATCGATGAATATCCAAATTTGGTAATTACTCAAACGCTTTCAAAAGCGTATGGTCTTGCCGGAATTCGTTTGGGAATCTGTTATGCATCTGAAGCGGTGATTACGGTTTTAAATAAAATCAAACCTCCTTACAATGTAAATGAATTGACGCAACAAAGAGCCATTACACGTTTGAAGGATTCTGATAAAATAAAACAGGAAATCACATCTATAATTGAACAAAGAGAAGAATTGCTAAAAGTTTTGGCAGATATTGATTTTGTTGAAAAAGTATATCCAACAGAAGCTAATTTTGTGTTGGTAAAAGTAGATAATGCCAATAAAAGATACGATGAATTAATAGCAAAAGGAATTGTTATCAGAAACAGAACAACTCAGCCTTTATGCGAAAATTGCCTGCGTTTTACAATTGGGATTCCGGAGGAAAATGCAGTTTTGATTAAGGAATTG
This sequence comes from Flavobacterium sp. Flavsp81, assembly GCF_059491325.1. NCBI lineage: Bacteria > Pseudomonadati > Bacteroidota > Flavobacteriia > Flavobacteriales > Flavobacteriaceae > Flavobacterium > Flavobacterium sp. Flavsp81. The sequence continues at coordinate 439,611 of NZ_CP168505.1, forward strand.
AAGTCACTGTAAAATTTTTTTGTCACAATTAGTGATGAAATTAGAAATTGAAAATATCTCGAAAACCGTTTGCGTGAGGGATTAAGGCGGTATCCTTTTGTGAAGAGAAACGGAACAAAAGATATAGCCGAAAGACCGACCCGGAGGGACACGCCCAAAATAATATAATATGAAAAAAGTACTTTTTATCGATCGTGACGGAACGATTGTTTTGGAACCTGCAGATTTGCAACTGGATAGTCTGGATAAACTGGAGTTTTATCCAAAAGCGTTTCAATATCTGGCTAAAATTGCCAGTGAATTAGATTATGAATTGGCAATGGTGACCAATCAGGATGGTTTGGGGACTGACAGTTTTCCGGAAGATACGTTTTGGCCAACACAGAATTTTGTTTTGAAAGCCTTTGAAAATGAAGGAGTTTTGTTTAATGAAGTTTTTATCGACAGATCTTTTCCTGAAGATAATGCGCCAACACGCAAGCCGAGAACCGGAATGTTGACAAAATATTTGAATAATCCTGAATATGATTTAGAGAATTCTTTTGTTTTGGGAGATCGTCTGACAGATGTTGAACTGGCTAAAAACCTGGGTGCAAAAGCGATTTTCATGAATATGACGGATGGAATTGGCAGCAATGAAATATCCTCTAAACGTGAGGAACTGAGCGATACGATTATTTTGCAGACAACGGATTGGAAAACAATTTATGAGTTTTTGAAATTAGAAGCACGTTCGGCTTCCATTACCCGAAAAACCCATGAAACGGATATTTTTATTAATGTGAATTTAGACGGAACAGGGAAAAGTAAAATCGATACCGGAATTGCTTTTTTCGACCATATGTTAGATCAGATTTCACGTCACGGTCAAATGGATCTGGAAATTTTGGTAAAAGGAGATTTAGAAGTTGATGAACATCACACGATTGAAGATACTGCAATTGTTTTGGGAGAAGTTTTTGCAAAAGCTTTGGGGAATAAACTAGGCATCGAACGTTATGGTTTCTGTTTGCCAATGGACGATTGTTTAGCTCAGGTTGCTATTGACTTTGGCGGTAGAAACTGGCTGGTTTGGGAAACCGAATTTAAACGCGAAATGGTGGGTAAAATGCCTACTGAAATGTTCTATCATTTCTTTAAATCGTTCTCGGATGGAGCAAAAGCCAATATCAATATCAAAGCAGAAGGAATCAATGAACACCATAAAATTGAAGCGATTTTTAAAGCTTTCGCGAAAGCAATAAAAGTGGCGGTAAAACGTGATACAGAGAAAATGATTTTGCCAAGTACAAAGGGAATGTTGTAATAAATTTGTTTTAAGTTTCATGTTCTGTTGAGCAAGTTGAAACCTTAAACAAAACAAACCTAAAACAAAAGATTATATGGAAGCGAAAAAGTTTGCCAAAGAATGGATTGACTCCTGGAATTCTCATGATTTAGAAGACATTATGAAGCATTATTCGGAAGATATTGAAATTACGACACCAATGCTGAAGCTGGCTGCCGGAATTGAAACTGGTTCTCTTCAGGGAAAAGAGCAGGTAAGGGCATATTGGCAGAAAGCTTTGACCAAAATTCCTGATTTGCATTTTGAATTGGTTGAAGTTACATCAGGAATTGATTCGGTGGCACTGTATTATAAATCGGTTATGAATAAAATGGCGATTGAAGTCATGTTTTTTGATGAAAACGGGTTGGTAAATAAAATGATCGCTCATTATACTGATTTGTAAAATAAAAATTTGTTTAAGATTTTAAGTTCTGTAGAGCAACTTGAAACCTGAAACCTGAAACAAAAGAGAATGAAAATAGTAATTATAAATTACGGTGCAGGAAATATTCAAAGCATTATGTTTGCTATTGAAAGACTTGGTTTTAAAGCCGTTTTGAGCAATAATCCGGAAGAAATTCAGTCGGCAGATAAAGTAATTTTCCCTGGCGTTGGAGAAGCGAGCTACGCTATGCGAAAACTGAAAGAAAGCGGTTTGGACAGTTTGATTCCGAATTTGAAACAGCCCGTTTTAGGAATCTGCCTCGGTATGCAATTGATGTGCCATTCATCTGAAGAAGGAGATACCAAAGGTTTAGGCATATTTGATGTGGATGTGATTAAATTCACACCAAAAGTAAAAGTACCACAAATGGGCTGGAATCAGATTTATGATTTGAAATCGGATTTGTTTAAAGGAATTCCTGAGAATGAATTTATGTATCTGGTGCATAGTTTTTATGCTCCTAATTGTGCTGAAGCCATTGCTACCACAAATTATGATGTTGAATACGCATCGGCTTTGCACAAAAATAATTTTTACGGAACTCAATTTCACCCGGAAAAAAGCGGGAATGCAGGAGAGAAAATATTGGAGAACTTTTTAAAAATGTAAAAGCTCAATAGCAATATCAAAAATCAATCAAAAAATCAATTTTTAGAATCTAAAATCTAAAATCAGAAATCTAAAATATAAAAAATGAGAATAATACCAGCCATAGATATTATTGACGGAAAATGTGTTCGCTTGTCAAAAGGGGATTACAATACCAAAATAATTTATAACGAAAATCCGCTTGAAGTAGCAAAATCATTCGAAGCACACGGAATCGAATATTTACATTTAGTAGATTTGGACGGAGCAAAATCGAGCAAAATTGTCAATTATAAAATTTTGGAGCAAATTGCAATGCAAACCAGTCTGAAAGTTGATTTTGGTGGCGGTTTAAAATCGGATGCTGATTTGAAAATTGCTTTTGAAAGCGGTGCAAACCAAATTACCGGCGGAAGTATTGCAGTGAAAAACAGAGAAATATTTCAAAAATGGATTGCAGAATATGGTTCAGATAAAATTATTTTAGGTGCTGATGCAAAAGACGAAAAAATCGCTGTTTCAGGCTGGCTTGAAGATTCAGATGAAGATCTGATTCCGTTCATTCAGGATTATATGAAAAAAGGAATTGAATATGTAATCTGTACTGATATTGCTAAAGATGGTATGCTTGAAGGACCGAGTTTTGACTTATATGCTAAGATTTTAGCTGAAGCTGAAGGAATAAAATTAATCGCTTCCGGTGGGATTTCAACATTCGATGAATTGCCAAAATTAGCCGAATTAGGCTGTGAAGGAACAATAATCGGAAAAGCAATTTACGAAGGCAGAATTACTTTAAAGCAACTTGAAAATTATATTTTAAATAAATAGGATTATTTCACAAAGACACTCAAAGAAAGCGCAAAGATTCACAAAATTTTGCGTAGCTCTGTGAATCTTTGTGAATCTCTGTGAAACAACTAAAAAAAATGCTTGCAAAAAGAATCATCCCTTGTTTGGATATAAAAAACGGAAGAACCGTAAAAGGCGTTAATTTCGTAGATTTGCGTGACGCAGGAGATCCAGTGGAACTGGCAGAAATTTACTCGGCTGAAGGTGCGGATGAATTGGTTTTCCTGGATATATCGGCTACGGAAGAACGTAGAAAAACTTTGGTCAACATGGTACGAAGTGTTGCGGAGAAAATCAATATTCCGTTTACGGTTGGCGGTGGGATTTCGTCTGTGGAAGATGTCGAAATTCTTTTGAATAATGGAGCTGATAAAGTTTCGATTAATTCATCGGCAGTAAAAAATCCACAGTTGATTAATGATCTGGCTCAGAAATTCGGAAGCCAATGCGTTGTAGTAGCCATTGATGCCAAGCAAATTGACGGACAATGGATCGTCCATTTAGTGGGTGGAAAAGTACCTACAGAATTAAATCTATTCGATTGGGCAGTTGAAGTTGCAGAACGTGGAGCAGGAGAAATTTTATTCACATCAATGGATAATGACGGAACTAAAAATGGTTTTGCAAACGAGGCTTTGGCTAAATTATCAGCATTGATTAATATTCCGATTATTGCTTCAGGAGGTGCGGGAAATATTCAGCACTTTGTGGATTCTTTTAAACTGGGAAAAGCAGATGCAGCTCTGGCAGCGAGTGTTTTTCACTTTAAAGAAATCGAAATTAATGCCTTAAAACAAGAACTTAGAAATAATAATATAGAAGTTAGAATCTGAGTATAGAAAATAGAATAAAGAGAATAGAATAAAACTAAATATAAAATATAGGAGTCAGAATCTAAAATCTGAATTCTAAAATCTAAATTACAATGAAAATAGATTTCTCAAAAAGCAAAGACGGTTTAATTCCAGCAATAATTCAGGATTCAGAGACAAAAAAAGTTTTGATGCTGGGTTATATGAATGCAGAATCGCTTCAAAAAACACTGGATACTAAGAAAGTTACTTTTTTCAGCCGTTCAAAAGACAGACTCTGGACGAAAGGTGAGGAGAGCGGAAATTTTCTGGATCTGGTAGTGATCAAAAATGATTGTGACGGAGACACCCTTTTAATTCAGGCAAAACCTGTTGGGCCAACATGTCACACAGGCGCAGATACCTGCTGGCAGGAAGAAAATGCAGCCAATTACGGGTTTATTTCTGATTTAGAAAATACAATCAAAATCCGAAGAGAAAATGCTGATACAGAACAAAGTTACGTAGCTTCTTTATTCGCAAATGGGATCAATAAAATTGCTCAAAAAGTGGGCGAAGAAGCGGTAGAAGTAGTTATTGAAGCAAAAGATGATAATGACGATCTTTTCCTGAGCGAAAGTGCCGATTTGCTTTTTCACTATCTGATTCTATTGCAGGCAAAAGGTTTTCAGTTAAATGATGTGGTGAATGTTTTGAAAAAACGCCAGAAGTAGTTTCGACCTCAGCTTACAAAATAAAATATTAGAAGCCTGTCAGCAATTTAATTGCTGACAGGCTTCTGAATTATTAAATGCATTACGAATATCAATTTAGAGTTAAAGCCCCTAAAATTTCTTCGTACATAAAAGGGCCTCCCGGATATTGGGCAGTATAATCAAGGTTTAACCATACTTGTCCGCGCTCATCAATGTGATAATGAATTATTTTTCCTTTACTTTCTTTTACAAAAAGCACATTTTTAATCAAAAAATTGACCTTTTCCAGATCAATCAGGGAACCAATAAGTATCTCAGGATAAATATGTCCTTTGGTATGAATTAATCTTGGTGTTCCTCCGATAGAACGAATCGCAGCAGCCATCAAAATTGAATGATCATCACAATCACCCGAAAAATATTGTAATGATTCGCTTGCTGTCGCAATATAATCGCCTTCTTTTGGGTCGTTAACGTAGTTCCATCGATTATTAATTTCTTTAAAAACAGCAAAACACTGAATTGTTGTTCTGTAATCTGAATATCCTTTTATGTTTTTAAAATGCTTTGTAGTAGCCATAATAGCAAAGTTTCGAACCTTTGGATCCTGATATTCTATAGCATTGATGATTTTTGATTTGTTTGGAAAAGGCAACAGTTTTGCTACAATAATATCTTGAGGGTAAGGATTATCAGACATAGTATAGATCATCGAATTATAATCTTCATAGATTTCGTTGAAGCCATAATTTCCAATCACACTTCCATAGAATAAAACCAATAAATAAAGCGCTATGCAAATTATTATGATGGTTCTTAATAACATTAAAAGAAAGAAAACGGCAGCAAAAACAAATAAAAAAATAAAGATGCGATCTAAATTAAAAGGCCATTTTAAATCAATCAGATTTTGATGCAGAATGATAAAAATCGGAATTGTTATCAAAAGACTTAATACCATAATAATAACCCTGTCCCAGGGAGATTTTACCTGTAATTTGGATTTTAATTGCGGAAAGTCAATTTTAGGAATTTTTATCATAGCATTAAAAAGCAGTGTTTTACATTGCTTTCACAGTTTCAACAAAAGTACTTTTTTTATCAATAATTCCCAGATCAAATAACTGATTTTGAATTTTAATAAAGGCTTTTTCAGTTAAATTCTTTTGTGACCATTGTGTAAGCTTTAACCATTCCTGAATATCTTCGAGTTTTTGATTAAAAATATCTGCCAGTGTCTTGTCTATATCAGGGATTTGGGTAAAATCATGGGTAGTGCTGTTTATGATTTCAAGAATTTTTTCTACGATTTTAAGATTTTTTTTCAAAAACTCATCCCGGACTGCAATTACAAATGAAGGCCAAGGTGTAGGACAGTCACCAACACGTCTGAAAATACCTTGATCAACAAGAGGTTTGGTCATAAAATGTTCCCACATAAAATAATCAGCGGTTCCATTGGTTAAAGCTTCAACAGCGCCATCAATTGTATTGATGATTTCAAACTCTAAATTATCAGTTTCCCAGCCTTGTTCAGATGCATTTACATAAGCCATTAATTGTGATCCGGAACCTAATCTTGAGATTGCCACCTTTTTATTCCTGAGATCTTTTATAGTATGGAAATCAGATTTTGCAGCCACATGGATTCCCCAAATAAGAGGTGACTGAACATAAATCTGGACAATTTTACTTGGATTACCGGCAACAATATCTTTTACAATTCCTTCTGTCAGAATAACTGCCATATCAGTTTCACCATCACGAAGCATTTGGCACATTTTACCGGTACCTTCTGGAATATTTTTCCATTGTAAATCTATATTTTCAGCTTCAAATTCGCCATTTTCAATGCATAGCTGCCATGGCAAATTGAAGTGTTCAGGGACACCTGCAATTTTTACTGTTTTCATTATGGTTAAGTTTAAGTTAAGTTTGGTATGCGTATTATATGTTTGTTTGTTTTAGTTTTTTAATAAATCGGCTCGGTGTTTTTCAGAAAGGCAAGGTTCTGCAAAATCTATTACAGAGAGTTCTACATACTCATTTAAAATGTTTTTTACAACAGAATAATCCACTTCCGCGGTTATTTCGACAGCAAAAAGTGTGTCATTCAGACCTTCAGATTCACAATTAACTTCCATTAGTTTATTCCTGATTATTTGTTTGTCAAAACCTTTTTCTAAAATTACAACCTGTACAATTGAGTTTCCGGAAGTTTCTATAGTTTTTCTATAAGTCAGAAATTCTTCATCTTCATCATATTCTGCAAAGAAAATGTCGTCTGTTGCAATTAAAGGTCCAAAAAATGGAATATTATCTAATTTGAAATATCCTTTTTCCAAATCAATAATTTCTGCCCACATAGTTTCTACAACTATATCTTCTAATAAATCACTATAATATCTAAATAGGATTTTTGTGTGTGTTTCTGCCATTCTCTAATTTAATTTGTTGCTTTTAAAGAAGAAATCACAATACGATAACCATCAGGATCGAGGAACATTAGATCATTTGTATGCGGGGCAACTCTTAAAATCATAGTTTTTAATTTTAAATCAAATTATCTAATTATTTCTCCGCCAATTTATTCAACGTATAGTCAATCAACTCATCAACTGCTTTATATGGATCTTCGCTGAAAGTTCCCGAAGCACGATTGGCAATAATGGCATTCAGAGACAATGCATTATGTCCTAAAAGTGCTGAAAGTCCATAAATTGCTGCCGTTTCCATTTCTAAATTTGTGATTCGGTTGCCATCAAAATCAAAATTATCCATTTTGTTATTTAATGCTGAATCCTGAATATTCAGGCGTAAAACACGTCCCTGAGGACCATAAAATCCCCCGGCTGTAGCGGTGATTCCTTTAAAAATTTTATCAGATTCGATTATTTTTTCCAAGGTTTCAGAGCATGGAATTGCATAAGGTCTTCCTTTTCGAATATCCCAATTAGTATGAACAATAAAAGCATCTTCCATAGCATCTTGTGAAACATCATCAATCAAATAGGAGCGAAGCATATTATCCAGACCAAGTCCAAATTTGGACATTACAAAGCTATCCACAGGAATATCTGCCTGCAAAGATCCGGAAGTTCCAATTCGGATAATATTTAAAGAAGTCAGTTTTTCTTTTGACAGACGGGTTTCCAGATCGATATTAACCAAAGCATCTAATTCGTTAAGGACAATATCAATATTATCAGGACCGATTCCGGTTGACATTACTGTTATTCTTTTGCCTTTGTAAATTCCGGTTTGGGTTTTAAATTCTCTTTTTTGGGTCGAATATTCAATTGAATCAAAAAACTGAGTTATTTTTTCAACTCTGTTTTGATCTCCAACAAAAATTATATCGTGGGCTATATGTTCAGGACGAAGGTTTAGGTGATAAACGCTTCCGTCAGGATTAAGTATTAATTCTGATTCTTGTATCATTTTTTTTTGAGGTTCTAAGGTGAAGATTCTAAGTTTTTTTGATTTAATTTCAAAAATCTAAAATTATAAATGTACAATTGTTTATCCGCCTACACGTTTTGTTTTAAAGCCTTTTTCTTTTAAAATAGTCATGATTTTATCACGATAATCTCCCTGAATAATAATGGAATCATCTTTAAAAGTTCCGCCAACACTGAGTTTTGTTTTAATTTCTTTGGCCAGAATTTTAAAATCCTCATTGCTTCCTTCGTAACCCTCGATTATAGTTGTTGCTTTTCCTTTTCGTTTTTCGAATTTACAAATCATAGGCTCTTTTTGTACATAAAGTACATGCTCTTGTTCCTGAATTTCTTCCGGTTCATTTGATTCGATATGCTCTGGAAATAAATTTTTAAGTTGGTCTTGTAAGTCCATTGTGTATTTTTTAAAATTAAAAAGACATTAAGTATGAACCCAATGTCTTTTTATTGATTATCGTAAATTTAAAGATTATTTTTTTATTAAACCTAAATCTACTAAACGTTCGTATAAATAATCTCCTGCGGTAATATCTTCAAATTTCTTAGGGTTTTCTGCATCAATACAGTTTTCTAAGCAATCCAGACGCATATCACTTACAGGATGCATAAAGAACGGAATCGAATAACGAGACGTTCCCCATAATTCTCTCGGTGGATTAACTACTTGATGAATCGTAGATTTTAGTTTGTTGTTGGTATGTCTTGACAACATATCACCAACATTAATCACTAATTCATCGTCTGCTGCAATAGCATCAATCCATTCGCCATCATGATTCTGAACCTGTAATCCTTTGCCCTGAGCACCCATTAATAAGGTAATCAGGTTAATATCACCATGAGCGGCTGCTCGAATTGCATTTTCCGGCTCAGAAGTAATAGGCGGGTAATGTATCGGTCTTAAAATAGAATTTCCTTCTTTTGCATACTGGTCAAAATAAAATTCATCCAGACCTAAATGCAAAGCAAGGGCTCTTAACACATAAACACCTGTTTTCTCCAACATTTGATAGGCTTCTTTCCCTACAATATTAAAACGGGGTAATTCTTTTACTTCAACATTATCCGGATATTCTGAGGCGTATTTGGAATTTTTGTCCACATATTGTCCAAAATGCCAGAACTCTTTCAAATCTCCCTCTTTGCGTCCTTTTGCATGTTCTTTTCCAAAAGATACATAACCTCTTTGACCGCCAATTCCGGGAATTTCATAATTATGTTTGGTTTCTACTGGCAAAGCGAAAAATTTTCGAATTTCGCTATAAAGCTCGTCTACCAGCTGATCATCCAAAAAATGACCTTTTAGGGCTACGAAGCCAATGTTTTCAAATGCACTGCCGATTTCATTTACAAATTTTTGTTTACGTTTCGGGTCGTCCGAAAGGAAATCACGTAAGTCTACACTAGGAATGTTTTGCATACTTTACATTTTTATTAAAGAAAAAAGGTGTTTTGATAACCTTTCATAACAAAGGTATAGAATATTTTAGATTTGCATTTTAAAAGTTATATTAAAATTAAAAATTTTAAACAAAAACAATTGTTATTGTTGTAAAATTTTATCTTTGAAAAAGCAAAAATCTAACTATGAACTTCAACAGAAAAGACCTTACGGATAACCAATTACTGGATTTATATAAAAAAATATTAAAACCCCGTTTAATCGAAGAAAAGATGCTGATCTTAATTCGGCAGGGAAAAGTTTCAAAATGGTTTTCCGGTATCGGTCAGGAAGCAATTGCAGTAGGCGTTACATCGGTTTTGGATGAATCGGAATATGTGTTGCCTATGCATAGAAATTTAGGCGTTTTTACTTCCAGAGATATTCCATTGCACAGATTGTTTTCGCAATGGCAGGGAAAAGCAAATGGCTTTACAAAAGGAAGGGATCGCAGTTTCCATTTTGGAACCCAGGAATATAAAATTATTGGAATGATTTCGCATTTAGGTCCGCAATTGGGTATTGCAGACGGAATTGCTCTGGCCAATAAACTTCAAAGGAATAAGAAAATCACAGCAGTTTTTACCGGTGAAGGGGCAACCAGCGAAGGTGATTTTCATGAAGCACTAAATATTGCTGCAGTTTGGCAATTACCTGTAATGTTTATTATTGAAAACAACGGTTACGGTCTTTCGACACCCACAAACGAACAATACTTTTGTGAAAATCTAGCTGATAAAGGTGTTGGTTACGGTATGGAAAGTCATATTATTGATGGAAATAATATTTTGGAAGTTTATACGAAATTATCCGAATTAAAAACTTCTATGCAGGAAAATCCACATCCTGTTTTATTGGAATTTAAGACTTTTAGAATGCGCGGGCATGAAGAGGCGAGCGGTACAAAATATGTTCCTCTGGAATTAATGGATGAATGGGCTGTTAAAGATCCTGTATCAAATTATAGAAAATATTTAACTGATATCGGAGTCCTGACTTCTGAATTTGATGAAGAATTACATATTGAAATTAAACAGGAAATTGACGAAAACCTGGTTATTGCCAATGCTGAACCTGAAATTGTTCCGACTTATAGCGGAGAGTTAAATGATGTTTATATGCCTTATCAGCATGAAGAAGTTAATCCATCTTCATCGTCAGAAAATATTCGTTTTATAGATGCCATTAGAAAAAGTTTAGAGCAATCTATGAAACAACATCAAAACCTCATCATTATGGGGCAGGATATTGCAGAATATGGCGGAGCATTTAAAATAACAGATGGTTTTGTTGAGTTTTTTGGCAAAGCACGGGTACGAAATACACCTATTTGTGAAAGCGCTGTTGTTTCTGCCGCAATGGGATTATCAATTAACGGTTATAAAGCGATTGTTGAAATGCAGTTTGCCGATTTTGTTTCTACAGGTTTTAATCCAATTGTGAATTTATTGGCTAAATCACATTATCGCTGGGGCGAAAAAGCAGATGTTGTAGTTCGGATGCCTTGTGGCGGAGGAACTCAGGCTGGACCGTTTCATTCACAGACAAATGAAGCCTGGTTTACCAAAACACCGGGTTTAAAAGTGGTATATCCGGCTTTTCCTTATGATGCCAAAGGTTTGTTGAATACTTCGATAAATGATCCTAATCCTGTTTTGTTTTTTGAACATAAACAATTATACAGAAGCGTTTATCAGGATGTTCCAACAGATTATTATACAATTCCGTTAGGAAAAGCAGCTTTATTAAAAGAAGGAAACGCTATAACCATTATTGCTTTCGGTGCTCCTGTACATTGGGCATTAGATACATTAGGGAAAAATCCTGAAATAAAAGCTGATTTAATTGATTTAAGAACCTTACAGCCTTTGGATACTGAAACTATTTTGACATCGGTTAAAAAGACCGGGAAAGTAATTATTTATCAGGAGGATACTATGTTTGGCGGAATTGCAAGCGATATTTCGGCTTTGATTATGGAGGAATGTTTTGAATATCTGGATGCTCCCGTAAAAAGAGTAGCAAGTTTAGATTCACCAATTCCGTTTACAAAAGCATTGGAAGATCAGTTTTTACCAAAAGACAGATTCGAAAAGGAACTTTTTGATTTGCTGGCCTATTAGTAATCAAAAATGAATAGTCCTAAATATTAATATTTTCACCTCATCCATATTAATAATATGAAAAAATTGTTTGTTCCGATTTTTGTAATTACTATGCTTTTTTCCTGCAGCAAAAGCACCAAATCTAATAAAGACAAAGCTTTAGATGAAAAATTTGATAAATATAAAGCAGGTTTTGTTACGGCTTTATGGCAAATTAATCCGGACTGGGCTGCGGCTGTTGGTTATCATAAATTTGATACTATTTTGATAATTCCAGATGCAACAGCAGATAAAAAGCAGCTAGATTTTGTAAATACACAATTAGATTCTTTAAAAAAATATCCTATTGAAGATTTATCGGATAAGAATAAAACTGATTTTCATATGATAAAAAATCACTTGGAAGCCACCATTTTTAATAGTAAAGAATTGAAATCATCTGAATGGGATCTTTCTGAATATAATGTCTGCGGTTCTTTTGCGGAAATTTTAAATGGAAATTACGATACTGCAGAAGTTCGTCTGCGTGCTTTTAATTCAAAAATGGATAATATTCCGGCTTATTACGAAGCAGCTAAAAAAAACATCAGAAACCCAACGATTGAACATACAGAGCTTGCAATAGCACAAAATTTAGGAGGATCATCTGTTTTTGAAGGTGACTTAAACGTTGCTTTGGAAAAAAGTAAATTGACTGCAGCGGAGAAAAAAGAAATGATGGATAAAGCCAAAGTTTCGGTAAAAGCGATAACAGATTATGCAGAATGGCTTAAAAGATTACCAAACAAAACGCCTCGTTCGTTTAGGTTAGGAAATACATTGTATGCTAAAAAGTTCAATTTTGATATTCAATCAGGTTATAGTGCTGACGAAATTTATAAAATTGCCATTGATCACAAAAAAGACTTACATGGCAAAATGTTTGTTCTTGCAGATAAACTTTGGACTAAATATAAAGGGAATGAGCCAAAACCAGCAGATAAATTAGATTTAATCAAACAGGTTATTGATAAGATTTCATTGCAGCATACTACACCGGAAAAATTTCAATCTGAAATTGAAAAACAAATCCCGGAGTTGACTGCTTATGTAAAAGCGAAAGATTTATTGTATATAGATCCTTCGAAACCACTGGAGGTACGTAAAGAACCTGCATATATGGCTGGCGTTGCGGGAGCTTCTGTTTCATCTCCCGGTCCTTATGATAAAAATGCAAAGACTTATTATAATGTAGGAAGCATGTCAGGCTGGACAGCTGAAAATGCTGAAAGCTATTTGCGTGAGTATAACGATTATATTCTTCAAATCTTAAATATCCATGAAGCGATTCCCGGACATTATACACAATCGGTTTACAGCAATCAATCGCCAAGTATTATAAAATCAATTTTTGGAAATGGTGCTATGGTAGAGGGCTGGGCAGTTTATGCTGAAAAAATGATGCTGGAAAGCGGCTATAAAAATTCTGATGAAATGTGGCTGATGTATTATAAATGGAATTTAAGAGCAACTTGTAATACCATTTTAGACATTAGTGTTCATACAAAAAATATGTCTAAAGAAGCTGCGTTGGATTTACTGACCAGAGAAGCATTTCAGCAAAAGGCAGAAGCGAATGGAAAATGGAAACGTGTCACCTTATCGCAAGTCCAATTGTGTTCTTATTTTACTGGTTATACAGAAATTTATAATTTAAGAGAAGAACTTAAAAAAAGGCAAGGGGATAAATTTAATTTGAAGCAATTTCACGAAAAGTTCCTAAGCTTTGGAAGCGCTCCTGTTAAATATATTAAGGAATTGATGTTGTCTGAAGAGTAAGTTAAAATAATTAAAAGCGCATTAAATTTTTAGGATTTAACGCGTTTTTTAATTTTATTGAATTAAATTTTTGAAAAGAAATTTAATCAATCAGTTAAAATCTATTTCGAATCTGATTCCAGCTCAAACAACTGCATCTGACTTTTCAATCGGTCAATCAATAAATTCATCATTCGTTTGTTTAAGCTTGATGAATTTTGAATGTACGTATTGTATTCTTCAGTAGTAAAAAGTGCCATGACGATTCCTTTTAAAGAATTTCTGAACTTAATATCCTTTTGAATGGAATTTTCAATAGTCTGAAGTTTCTTTTCGACTGTATAGGAATAAAAATCAGCCTTGTTTTTATTTACATAATTGATAAAAACGGCTATGAATAAATCATTCTGAAGTTTTAAAATAGGTCTAATTGTTTGATTTTGAAATAACTCATCAGCTGATGATTGAGCACTTACGGCTCCTAAAGTTTCGCCTCTGAATTCTTTTAAAAAAGTGTCTCTGTCTGCCATGGTTTTTCTTTAAAATTATAAAAATATATCTTATAAAAATACTTTCTCCAGATTTAGTTACTGACAAATTCTACAAAAAATAAGTTCATAAATTAAAATATTCGTTGACTGTAATTTTAATAATTTGGACTTTTAAAAATGATTTTTGAAATAATTCAGCAGCAAATTTTCGAATTATTGAAATCTTAAGAATTAATAAAAAAACATAATTCGATTATGGGAGTAAAAAACTATTTTTACTCGTATAAAATAAAAATATGAGATTCCATACCAGAAAATGGGTTAAACCCCAGGATTTAAATCCAAACGGAACTTTATTCGGTGGCCATTTATTAGCCTGGATAGACGAAGAACTGGCTTTATATTCAATTGTACAGCTAGAAAATTCCAGGGTAGTTACCAAACACATGTCCGAAATTAATTTCAAAAGCTCTGCCAGACAAGGTGATATTGTTGAAATTGGAATTGATGTGGTAAAATTTGGTACAACATCCTTAGTTCTTAAATGTGCAGCCCGGAATATGATGACACGCGAAATTATAATTACAATTGACCATACCACAATGGTCAGTCTGGGTGAAGATGGGAAACCAAAACCGCATGGAAAAACTCAAATTGAATTCGTAAAAGATCGTTTGTAAAAATAAATTTTCCACCATATAAGTGATATAAGTTCCTGTAACTTTACGAAAAGTTTATATTTACCTATATCACTTATATGGTAAAAACATTCTTAGAAAATGTGTAAAAATTTTATAACAGTTTCTGTCTTATTTGCTTTTCTAATGTCTTGTAATTCTAAGGAAGAAAAAAAAGGCTACAATCACGTTGTCTACCGGGCTGTAAACAATAAAGACACAGCAATTTTAGCAATCAATAAGAGTAATGAACGTTTTTACGGACGTTATGAAATAGCGTACTATCTGGTAGGAAAAGATTCGGGAGATGTGAGAGGAGATATAAAAGGTGATACTTTAAGAGGAGATTTTCATTACATATCTAATGGAGGAAGCTGGAAAAGAATACCTATCGCTTTATTGAAAAAGGAAAATAAACTTTTTTCAGGAAGTGGAGTAATCGGTACTTACATGAATCTTCCCTGCTTTATGCCGGGAACTCCAATAGATTATAATAATTCAAAATTTGTTTTTGAAGAGATCAAAAAATAGTTTCAGATTTTCTTTGTTTTCATGTTCTCATTATTTTGTCATTCTGAGGAACGAAGAATCTCCGCAAGTAACTCGACAAAGATTGATAAACTTTGCGGATAATTATCGCGGAGATTCTTCGTTCCTCAGAATGACAAACTGTGTGTTAACTGTGAGTGTGATTTCTCCTTTATAGAAATGACATGATTGTGAGTTTCAACTTATGGTCAGCGTAATAACCTGGAACTTGAAACAAAAAAATTATTCTAAACGCCCAATTTTAGAAGGCAATTCGAATATTTCAAGGTCAAAATAGACTACGGAAGCCATTATGTGGTCAAAAATATCGGCCATAATATATTCATAATTTGCCCAGCGTTTGTCGCTCGAAAAGGCATAAATTTCCAAAGGAACACCATGCTCAGTTGATTGTAACTGACGACAGACAATATGCATGTCTTTATTTAAACCGGGATGATCTAACAAATATTGTATAATGTATTTTCTGAACAATCCAAGATTAGTCATATTTCGGCCATTTAGCGAAAGCGTTTTATCAACACCCCGTAAATCATTGTATTTTTCGATTTCGGCTTGTCTGGTTTCGATGTAAGAACTAATCAGCTGTACTTTTTTCATTTGATTCAGATCTTCATCATTCAAAAAACGAATGGTACTGCTTTTAATTAAAACATATCTTTTAATACGCCTTCCATCAGATTTTTGCATGCCTCGCCAGTTCTGAAAAGAATCTGAACTCAAGGCATAGGTTGGAATCGTGGTAATGGTATTATCGAAATTCCGAACTTTTACAGTCGTTAAATTTATTTCGATTACATCTCCATCAGCACCAAATTTATCCATCGTAATCCAGTCACCAATACGAACCATATCATTAATCGCAACCTGGACGCTTGAAACAAAACCTAAAATAGTATCCCTGAAAATTAAAATAATAATTGCCGAAAGCGTTCCTAAAATAGTAAGCAGTTCGCCTTGTTTAATCCCGAATAATTTGGAAATAATAATGGCAATTCCAAAAATCCAAAGGACAATCATAATAACCTGAACAAAGCTGTCAATAGGTTTATCGCTGTATTCAGGTTTGTTTTTCAAGTAATCCCGTAAGGCATTAAAAATGGTTCTGATAATCCATAAACTAATCAAAACGATGTAAACGCCCACTATTTTTCCAAAAACGGATTCCCAATATTCATATTTATCTAAAATAACAGGAACTGCTTTGTAAATAAAGAAAAATGGAATTAAATATGCCGTATATTTTGTTGTTTTATTGTGAATTAAATAATCATCAAATTTAGTTTTGGTACGCTGTGCAAAAATGGCTGTCAGCGTGACCAAAACAAACTTGGCCACATAATAAATGGCATAAGCCAAAACTACCATGATGGCAATATTAAAGATCAGGCTGATATAAGACGCAAAGTTGCGGCTCATTCCCCAATCCCTGAAAACAGGATATAAAAAGTTGAATATTTTATCCAAAAGCTTATGCATTATTATTTTCTAAATATTTTCTCTCAATGTAGAAAGTTCCAAAAGGAATAAGTGAAGCAACCAAAATGATTCCGAAGGTTTTTAAATCCCAGTTTTGAGATTTTAAAAGTAAAAATGCCAAAATTATATACCCAATAAATAATACACCATGTGCCATTCCCAGAGGACGCAGTAAAGTATGATAAAGTTCAGGGTTATTCGTTTTGATAAAAAGCATATTGGCAAATAATACTAAATAAGAGATTCCTTCTAAAATTGCGGTAACTTTAAAAATCTTAAGCATGTGTATGTTTTTTTTGAGTTTGTGCCGCAAAATTAAGTATTATCGTTGATTATTGAAGTATGAATAGTAAAAGTAATTTACTTTTGTATTCTTAAACTTTGAGTATGAGCAAGCGCGATTTAAAAAAATATCTGGCAGAATTAAATAAAGAACAGCTCGAAGAACAAATTATTGAGTTGTATGAAAAATTTAGTCCCGTGAAAGTTTTTTACGATTTTGTTTTTAATCCAAAAGAAGATAAACTTTTGCAGGAAAGTAAAACTAAAATTTCTCATGAGTATTTCCCTGTAAAAAAGCCAAATGCCAAATGGAAACCAAAAGCAAAAATGCGGCGTTCTGTGGCTCAAAAGTATATCAAACATTTCATTTTACTCGGTGTAGATCCTTTCGTAACTGCCGATGTTATGTTTTATAATATCGAAATTGCACAGACTTATTCATCCGGAAATTTTATAAAGCAGGAATTGTTTTATAAAAGCATGTTGAATTCTTTTGAACAGGCTGTGAATTTTGTAATTTCTAACGGAATCTTAAATGAGTTTAAAGAAAGGATTATTAAAATTCAACAAGAAACTATTCAGCAAAAATGGAAGAACAGGTATGATTTTGAAGCAATAGCAGATAAAATTGACTTATAGAGCTTTTCTTATAAAAAAAACTTATTTAAAAAAATCATTTATTTTAAGTTAAAATAAGATGAATAACTGTTTTTTAGGTGTATTTTTGCAAAAATCCAAAAAAATACAATGTCTCAAAACACTTTAGAAATAGAAAGAGAAGAGAAAAAAGAACTTTATGCATACCAAAAGGGCGACATAGATGCCATTTTTGAACGTTTAGACAATGCTCCTTCGCAACATCATCTGTTATATCAATTGCCAACCGGTGGCGGAAAAACAGTAATTTTTTCCGAAATTGTTCGCCGTTATTTAACTCATAATGATAAAAAAGTAGTGGTTCTGACACACCGTATTGAACTTTGTAAGCAGACTTCAAAAATGCTGAAAGGTTTTGGTGTTTCCAATAAAATCATCAACAGCAAAGTAAAAGAATTACCGGATCAGAACGATTATTCGTGTTTTGTTGCGATGGTTGAAACCTTAAAAAACCGTATCAATGACGAAAAATTACATTTAGATAACATTGGTTTGGTGATTATTGATGAGGCACATTATAATTCCTTTAGAAAATTATTAAACTCATTCAAAAATGCTTTTATTCTTGGAGTAACGGCGACACCTTTAAGTTCGAATATAAAATTACCAATGCACCAGAGCTACGATGAACTTATTGTGGGTGATACCATTAGCTCATTGATAGACAAAGGATTTTTGGCCAAAGCAACTACATATAGCTATGATGTTGGCCTGACCTCTTTAAAAGTGGGTATCAATGGAGATTACACCGTAAAATCGTCAGATGATTTATATACCAATACCGTTATGCAGGAGAAATTACTGCATGCTTACACAGAGCGCTCATTAGGTAAAAAAACCCTGATTTTCAACAATGGTATTCATACTTCGTTATACGTTTATGAAACTTTTAGAGAAGCCGGTTACGATATCAGGCACCTGGATAATACCAGCAGTGCCGAAGAACGTAAAGATATTTTGGCATGGTTCAAAAAAACGCCTGATGCTATTCTGACTTCGGTTGGAATCTTAACGACAGGTTTTGATGAGCCAACCGTTGAAACTATTATCTTAAACAGAGCAACAAAATCACTAACGTTGTATTATCAGATGATTGGTCGTGGATCTCGTAAATTACCTGGTAAAGACGAGTTTACGGTTATTGATTTGGGTAACAATGCCGCACGTTTTGGTTTATGGAGCGAGCCGGTAAACTGGCAGCACATTTTTAAATCACCTGAGTTTTATTTAGAAAATCTGCGTGATGATACAGAAATCGAATTGTATTTTAAATATACTATGCCACCTGAATTACGTGCTAAATTCAGCAAAACAGCCGATGTTACTTTTGACGTTGATGAAGAACACAAATTAATCATCAAGCAAAACTCGCGTTCCAAAGTAGTTTTAGATAAATCCTTAGAACAGCACGCAGCAATGTGCGTCGATAACACCGAAACATTGCAGGAAGCAAAATCACTCGGAAAAGAATTAGATGACGATATCGAATGCCGTATCAAGCGTTATGCAAAATGTTTGAGCCAGTGCAGTAAAAACTACCGCGAATGGCTGGTTGACGACTACAAACTAAAAATGGTTTTACTGATAGGTAAAAAGTATCGGGAGAAAATCATGAACGAACCGGATTGATTAGTGGCATAAAATTTGAAAAAGTTAAGTTTGTTGCGCTGAGCGAAGTCGAAGCGCATTGATATTAATTTTGACATTGATATTAATTTCCATCAGGGCTAAAACGTATTAATCCATAAAAGATGAATTTGAAGAAAATATTTGTTTTGTTTTTAATTAGTTCTTTTTATAATGCTTTTGCGCAAAAAGATGGCTATTGGGACAAAGAAAGAGCGACTACAAAAGAAATAATCGTTTCAGCAGGTGACAGGATTACCGTAAAAACCGAGGACTTACCTGTAGGAACAACTGAAATTGTTTACCGCATAACACTTTTGGATGAAAATCAGCAAATGGCAAATAGTTTGGTTTCAGTACTAAAAGCTATTCCAGATCCATATGGCATTGGTCAGGGCTCAGCCGGAGCTGTATTTTTAATGTCAAAAATTTCAGGAGATGACAAATGTACCTATGCACTTTTTACCTCCGATGCAAATGCAAAAAAATACGTTGCTGATGGCAAAACCAAGGATGCGTGTTTTTTTCAGGCTGAACCATTAAGCAAGGATGCCAAACGTCTTTCACTTGATAAATCTTCTTGTTTAGAAGTAAATACCAATACAATCTGGTTTGGTTTTGAAAGCAAAAACTGGCTGTTGAAACAAAAAATAGTTTTAGAAGTGGTGCCCTGGGTTGACACGAAGCTTAACCGTGGCTGGAACCAGGACAATAAAAATGAAATTATCAGTTTGTGCAAAACTTCTACAATGGCTCAAAAAATGGCTAACTCTGATGATTTTTGTGTCTGTATTTTAGAGAAAATCATGAAGCAATATCGTTATGGTGAATTTCAAAAATTGCTTTCAATAGAAAAAAACAAAGCCTATAAAGATTTCGGAAGTGTGTGTTACAATGATGCAGCCATTTCTAAAAATGTTTTTAATGATTTAAGAACTCAGGCAAATACTTTAATTAAGCTGCAGAAATACAACGAAGCTATTCCTAAGTTAAATACAATTATTAATGCCGGAAAAGCCGCTGCAATTGACTACGGGACTATTGGTTATTGTTATATTCTGACCAAACAATACGGAAAAGCAATTAAGTTTTTAAAAGAAGGCGAGAAATTAGACGATACCGAATTATTGGTAAAACTAAATCTGGCACATGCTTATCTGGTAAGTGATAAATATAGCGATGCAAAAGCAATTTATAAAAAATACCAATCACAAAACGTTACCGACTCCGTGAGCTGGAAAGATAAAACAAAACAGGATTTTATTATTTTTCAAAAAGCAGGATTGCCTTCGTCAGACTTTGAGAGGGTTTTGAAATTGTATAATTAAAAAATGTTTTCCACCATATATTTCATTTACCATATAAGTGATATAAGTTCATTTAAATTTAAAGCTGCGATCTGGTATCAGGCTGAGCGAAGTCGAAGTCCTTTCTCAAAGCCAAACTTAATTTTTCTTATAATCACTTATATGGTTTAAAAAAAAATACCACACATGAAAGCAACTTACCATAAATACATGCTCGAATTTAAGCGTCCTTCCGGGACATCTCGCGGGATTATGACAGAGAAAGAAACCTGGTTTATTGTACTCGAAGAAAATGGTAAAAAAGGAATAGGAGAGTGTGGTATTTTAAGAGGACTCAGTGCAGATGACAGAGATGATTATGAAGAAAAACTAAATTGGGTTTGCCAAAATATTCATTTAGGAGAAACAGTTCTTTGGGAAAAATTATTACAATTCCCTTCAATTCAATTCGGAATCGAGATGGCTTTTTTATCTCTAAAAAGCAAAAATCCATATCTTTTATTTCCTTCAGACTTCACGGATAATTCTAAATCAATTGCAATAAATGGTCTGGTCTGGATGGGCGAGGAAGCTTTCATGAAGGAGCAGATTGAAGAAAAATTAACACAGGGATTTACCTGTATAAAACTCAAAATTGGAGCTATTGATTTTGAGAAAGAATTGCAATTATTGCACTTTATTCGGAGTCATTTCTCAGAAAAACAAGTTGAAATCCGTGTTGATGCTAACGGTGCTTTTTCTTCAGATAAAGCTTTAGATAAATTAATTCAATTATCTGGTTTTAAACTTCATAGTATAGAGCAGCCTATTCAAAAAAACAATACTGACAGGATGGCAGAGCTATGCAAAACAACACCTTTTCCTATTGCTTTGGATGAAGAACTGATAGGCGTCTTTTCTTTAGAAGAAAAAGAAGCGCTTTTGCAAAAAATCATGCCGCAGTACATCATTTTGAAGCCGAGTTTTGTAGGTGGTTTTCGAGGTACACAGGAATGGATCACGTTAGCGGAAAAATACAATATCGGATGGTGGATCACGTCTGCATTAGAAAGTAATATTGGATTGAATGCAATTGCGCAATGGACATTTTTACAAAACTCAGATATGTCTCAGGGTTTGGGAACCGGAGCACTTTACACAAATAACTTTGATTGTCCGCTGGAAGTTTTAAACGGACAATTGTGGTATAATAATTCTAAAAATTGGGACTCTTCTTTTTTGGAAAAAGCCTAATAAAATCGTTTTTGTTATCTCATAATTTACAAACTGAAATTGGAATTTTGAAATTATCTCTGAATTAAATTGAGTAACTTGCATAAAATTTAATTATCAGAAGAAATGATTGAGATTGAAAGAAAGTTTCTTGTAAAATCAGACCAATTCAAAGCACAGGCTTTTGCCCAAAATAAAATTGCTCAGGGCTACTTAAGTTCGCTGCCGGAACGAACAGTTCGTGTTCGGATTAAGGGCGAAAGAGGGTTTCTTACCATTAAGGGAATTGGGCATCATGGCGGGATGTCGCGTTTTGAATGGGAGAATGAAATTCCGCTTAGTGAAGCACAGGAATTGCTCAAATTATGTGAAAAAGGAAAGATTGAGAAAACGCGTTTCGAAATAAAATCAGGAAATCATGTTTTTGAAGTTGACGAGTTTTATGGCGAAAACGAAGGTTTGGTCATGGCTGAAATTGAGTTAAAATCAGAAGAAGAGTCCTTTGAAAAACCGGATTGGCTGGGTGAAGAGGTAACAAATGACGAACGATACTACAATGCTTATTTAAGTAAAAATCCTTTTAAGGATTGGGAAAAATAATATTTTATGGCACAATCATACGATCTGATAATTGTTGGTGGCGGACCAATTGGACTGGCCTGCGCAATTGAAGCTCAAAAGAAAGACCTCAAATACTTGATTATAGAGAAAGGCGCAATTGTCAATAGTATTTTTAATTACCCTTTGTATATGACTTTCTTTTCTACAGCGGAAAGACTTGAAATTGGCAATATTCCTTTTAATTGCCTGGCACCAAAACCGGGACGTCAGGAAGCATTGGAATATTATCGAAATATTCATCGCTACTTTAACTTCAATATAAATTTATTTGAAAAAGTTATTGAAATTCAGAAGATTAAGGATGAGTCTTTTAAAATCACAACAGATAAAGATCTTTACGAAGCCAAAAACGTGATTATAGCGACGGGTTTTTATGATATTCCGATAGGAATGAATGTAAAGGGAGAAGAGCTGCCTAAAGTTCGACATTATTACAAGGAAGCTCATGAATATGCCTTTAGAAACGTCTTAATTGTCGGAGCCAATAATTCATCTGTTGATGCAGCTTTGGAATGTTGGAGAAAAGGCGCAAATGTGACAATGGTAATTCGTAAAAGCGAAATCAATAACCGCGTAAAATACTGGGTCAAACCGGATATAGAGAACAGAATTGCCGAAGGAAGCATAAAAGGCTATTTTGAATCGAATATTACTGAAATCAGGGAGAATGAGGTAGAAATTGAAACTCCGAACGGCAAAGTAATTGTTGAAAATGATTTTGTTTTGGCCCTGACCGGCTACAAACCTGATCTGTCTTTTCTTGAAAAAATGGGTATCAGGCTTTCTGAAGATGAGTTAAAAACACCAACATACAATCCTGAAACGATGGAAACGAATGTAAAAGGATTGTTTTTAGCCGGCGTAGTGTGCGGTGGAATGCAGACTCATAAATGGTTTATTGAAAACTCCCGCGTTCATGCCAATATGATTGTAGATTATATTACTTCGAAATAAAATGTTTGCCACGAATTTCACAAATTTGCACGAAACAGATTGGGTTAAAACTGAATTACACCAATTGTGTATGAGTACAATATTTTTTTTAGTGAAAATTAGTGAAATTTGTGGCGAAAAAAAATTAAGAACTACAAGAAAGCATTGAGCAGCCTACTTTTAAGCGTGCCCAATCCGGTCTTTTTGCAAACCACTTTTCGTATTCAGGCTGTTCATCATAAGGTTTTTTCAATAATTCATATAATTCGGCAATTAGAGAATAATCCTCTTTATCAGCTTCATCAATTGCTAATTGCGCCATGTAGTTTCGTAATACATATTTCGGATTAACTGAATTCATAAGTTGGATTCTTTCCTCATCTAAAGTGTTTTCCTGAATGAGACGTTCCAGATAATCCGTAAACCACAATAGCCAATTATCCAGAATAGTATCTTTAATTTCATTCAGATTATAGAAAGCATCTTCAATCGCTTTTAAAGCTTTTTCTGCTGAATCAGTTTTTTTAATTTTGTTAAGATTGCGATAAAAAATAGTCATATCGGTTTCTGATAGTTGTAAATTCGATTCCAAATAAGTGATAAATTCATCGTCACTTTCAGTTGAAGTGGTTAATCCTAATTTGCTTAAGATCATTTTTTTATAATCAGAATTAAAATCAGAAATAAATGATTCCAGTATTTTTTCCAATGGCTCCGCTTCATTGATCAATGGATAAAGAGAATTAGCCAATTGATACAAATTCCATTGTGCAATCTGGGGCTGATTTCTGAAACGATATCTTCTGTTTTGGCTGTCGGTTGTATTAGGCGTCCAGTTTGGATCATAATTTTCCAGCCAGCCATAAGGTCCGTAATCGATCGTAATTCCGTGAATCGACATGTTATCTGTATTCATTACGCCATGTACAAACCCAACGCGCTGCCAATGCAAAATCATTTCACGGGTTTTGTCAGCTACGGTTTTGAAAAACTGTAAATATTGTTCCTTTGGTTCGCCTTTAATTTCCGGGAAGTAATATTTGATATTGTACTCTGTAAATTGTTTTAAATTTTTCAATTCGTTTCGGGCTGTAAGCATTTCAAAACTTCCAAAGCGAATAAAAGAAGGAGCGACACGGCAGACGATGGCACCTTTTTCATAAGCAGGATTTCCGTTGTATAAAATATCACGCAGCACTTCGTCTCCTGACAGCATCAGTGAAAGCGATCGGGTGGTAGGAACTCCTAAATAATGCATTGCTTCTGCAGACAAATATTCCCGGACGGAGGATCGTAAAACGGCTAAACCATCAGCGGTTCTGGAATAGGGTGTTTTTCCGGCACCTTTTAATTGTAAAGTAAAAAAATGATTGTTGTGTTCAACCTCGGTTAAATTGATGGCGCGGCCATCTCCCAATTGTCCGGCCCAATTTCCGAATTGATGCCCTGCGTAACACATCGCATACGGACGTGTATCCGGTAAAATTTCTTTTCCTGAAAAAACATTCAAAAATTCTTCAGATTGAATTTCATCAGCTGAGATTCCAATCAATTCGGCTACTTCCTCAGAAGCATGAATTAGTTTAGGTTCGGAGGGTTTTGTGGGATTCACATAGGAAAAAACCGCTTTCGAAACCTGGCGAACTTCATTGGTTTCATTAGGATCAGCAGGCAATTCCGAGGTAAATCGATTATTTATTTTTAGATATTTCATTCTGATTTATTCAATTAATTTATCAGCGTACATTTTTTTTAATTTTTGTACTTTAGGATCGATTACCATTCGGCAATAACCGGCTTCCTGATTGTCGTTATAATAATTTTGATGCACTTCTTCAGCTTCATAGAAAACCTGAAATGGTTTCAATTGTGTTACAATCGGATCTGAAAAGAATGGCGCTATTTCCTGAAAAACCTGTTCTGCAACTGATTTTTGAGCTTCATCATGGTACAAAATGATAGATCGGTATTGTGTTCCGCTGTCTGCACCTTGTCTGTTTAAGGTAGTTGGATCATGACTTGTCATAAAAATGGTAATCAAATCATGATATGAGAGTACGTCAGGATCAAAAGTAACCTGTATGACTTCAGCATGGCCGGTTCTTCCTGTACATACTTCTCTATAGGCAGGATTTTTTATCTGACCATCTGAATAACCTGACTGTATGGTTTCAATTCCTTTTAAACGCTGAATTACAGCTTCTATACACCAAAAACAGCCACCTCCAAAGGTCGCTACTGATACGTCTTTCATTTGTGCTTGTGTTTTAATCGATTTGTCCTATTAGTTATGTAGGGTATTTTATTAAATTGCTTGTAAAAAGTGTGTTTGATTAAATATATTAAAAAATAACTTAAAATTTAAAGTTTATAATTGATAAATTCTCAATTTTTGTAAAAAAATAATACATTTGCTCTCAAACAAAAGATACACTCATGAACAGCAAAAATAATACCATGACTTTAGAAACTTATTTTAAAAATTTTCGAAAAAATATTGTTGGAATTAATCAGGAGTTTACTTCACCTTACGGAAAAAAACAAATTATTTATACAGACTGGACTGCCAGCGGGAGGTTGTATCGCCCAATTGAAGAGAAACTTTTAAATGAATTTGGCCCTTTTGTTGCGAATACACATACAGAAACCACTGTGTCAGGTACTGCCATGACAAAAGCGTATCATCATGCCAGACATATTATAAAACGTCATGCTAATGCCAGTTCTGATGATGTTTTGATTACAGATGGTACAGGAATGACAGGTGTTGTAAATAAGTTTCAGCGAATTTTGGGGTTGAAAGTTCCTGAAAACCTGAAAGCTTTTACCAATATCCCTGCAGAGAAAAAACCAATAGTTTTTATTTCGCATATGGAACATCATTCCAATCAGACTTCATGGCTGGAAACTATTGCAGATGTTGAAATTATTCCGTCATGTGACAAAGGCCTTTTTTCTCTGGAGAATTTAGCGGAATTATTGAAAAAATATAAAGACAGAACCATAAAAATTGCTTCGATAACATCTTGTTCGAATGTAACGGGTTTAAAAACACCTTTTCATGAAGCTGCCAAATTAATGCATCAGCATAATGGTGTTTGTTTTGTTGATTTTGCCTGTTCAGGTCCTTATGTGCAAATTGATATGCATCCTGAAGATCCGGAAGCGTATCTGGATGCAATTTTCTTTTCTCCACATAAATTTTTAGGAGGTCCCGGAACTTCGGGAGTATTAATTTTTAATAAAAAATTATACAATAATATGATTCCGGATTGCCCGGGCGGAGGAACGGTAAGCTGGACCAATCCCTGGGGAGAACATAAATATATTGAAAACATCGAAGACCGTGAAGATGGGGGAACTCCTGGTTTTCTGCAAGTCATGAAAACGGCATTGGCAATTGAGCTTAAAGAAGAGATGGGTATTGAAAATATCCTGCAGCGTGAACATGAAATTGTGGATTTTATTTTTAATGAATTAAATGATGTCCCAAATATTAAAATTCTGGCAGGACAGCATCAGAATCGTTTGGGAGTTATTTCGTTTTTTATTGACGATTTGCATTTTAATCTGGGTGTAAAACTGCTGAATGACAAATTTGGGATTCAAACCAGGGGAGGATGCAGCTGTGCCGGAACTTATGGGCATTTTTTACTGCATGTTGATCAGGAAGCTTCAAATAAACTGGTTGATGAGATTACGATTGGCGATTTGATGAAAAAGCCGGGCTGGATCAGAATGTCAATTCATCCAACAACTACAAACAAAGAAATTGCTTTTGTTTGTGAAAGCATCAAAGATTTGGCTAAAAACCATGAAGTATGGAAACAGGATTATTTGTATGATAAAAAAACGAATGAGTTTATTCATAAAAATGCCAATTCGTTTGAGGATGAATTGGTGGCTGGGTGGTTTGCTTCTTAGTTAGAAATAATAAATTTTATGTACCCCGACAGGTTTTTTAGAATCTGTCGGGTTTTGTTTAAGTAGGTATAGAACTTAAAAATCGCAAAACTTCTAACCTAGCCCCGATAGAGCTGATATCCTTTCATGGTTTCGTTTTTGGTACGAGACCATGAAAGATATAGGCGAAAGCGGGACTTTTGGCCTCGAAAAGCCTTAAAAGTTGTGCTTCTAAGCAATTGACTGATAATCATATTGATTTTAGTTTGCTATTACAAATAAATGTATTAATTTTGCAGACCTTTTGGCAAAGAAGAGTTTCCATTAGGTATCAACTATTTATGTAAAACAACTTCTGTTTTTTCTACTGCTTTATGAAACTCGAGGGAAACAGAATACAAATTTTTTATCAGCATATGTCTGAACAATTAAAATCACAAGAAGAGTTTTTAGCAAATTTTAACTGGCACAATTTCGAAGAAGGTATTGATGCAGTAGATGAAAAAAACTTACAAGAGTTTGAAGACTTAGTATCTAAAACTTTCATCGCTACAGATCAGGAAGAAGTAGTTGAAGGTGTTGTTGTTAGAATTACAGATAGAGACGTTATCGTTGATATCAATGCTAAATCTGAAGGTGTTATTTCTTTAAACGAATTCCGTTACAACCCAAATTTAAAAGTTGGTGACAAAGTAGAAGTATTAATCGACATCCGTGAGGATAAAACAGGTCAGTTAGTATTATCTCACAGAAAAGCACGTACTATTAAATCATGGGATAGAGTTATTTCTGCAAATGAAACAGGAGAAATCGTTAATGGTTTTGTAAAATGCAGAACTAAAGGTGGTATGATCGTTGACGTTTTCGGAATTGAAGCTTTCTTACCTGGTTCTCAAATTGACGTTAAGCCAATTAGAGACTACGATGTATATGTAAACAAAATGATGGAATTCAAAGTGGTAAAAATTAACCACGAATTCAAAAACGTTGTTGTATCTCATAAAGCGCTTATCGAAGCTGATATCGAAGTACAGAAAAAAGAAATCATCGGTCAATTACAAAAAGGACAAGTATTAGAAGGTGTTGTTAAAAACATTACTTCTTATGGTGTGTTCATTGACTTAGGTGGTGTTGACGGATTAATTCACATTACTGACCTTTCTTGGAGCAGAATCAATCACCCAAGTGAAGTTCTTGAATTAGACCAAAAATTAAACGTTGTAATCCTTGATTTCGATGATGAGAAAACAAGAATTCAATTAGGATTGAAACAATTAAACGCTCACCCATGGGATGCTTTAGATGCTAATTTAACTATTGGTGATAAAGTAAAAGGTAAAGTAGTTGTAATCGCTGATTACGGTGCATTTATCGAAGTTGCTGAAGGTGTTGAAGGTTTAATCCACGTTTCTGAAATGTCATGGTCAACTCATTTACGTTCTGCTCAGGATTTCGTAAAAGTTGGAGATGTTGTTGAGGCTGTTATCTTAACTTTAGATAGAGATGACCGTAAAATGTCATTAGGTATCAAACAATTGACTCAGGATCCATGGACTGATATTACTTCTAAATACCCGGTAGGTTCTAAACATACAGGTATCGTTAGAAACTTTACAAACTTTGGTATTTTCGTAGAATTAGAAGAAGGAATTGATGGATTAATTTACATCTCTGACTTATCCTGGACTAAGAAAATCAAACACCCATCTGAATTTGTAAATGTTGGTGAAAAATTGGATGTAGTTGTATTAGAATTAGATGTTGAAGGACGTAAATTATCTTTAGGTCACAAACAAACTACTGCTAATCCTTGGGATCAATACGAAGATTCTTTCGCTGTAGGAACTATCCACAATGGTGAAATTTCTGAAATCGTTGACAAAGGAGCTACTGTAGAATTCGGAGATGATATCGTTGCTTTCATTCCTACTCGTCACCTTGAAAAAGAAGACGGAAAGAAATTGAAAAAAGGTGATACTGCTGATTTCAAAGTAATTGAATTCAACAAAGAATTCAAAAGAGTAGTTGCTTCTCACACTGCTATCTTCCGTGAAGAAGAAGAGAAAAACGTGAAAGCTGCAACTGAAAATACTTCATCTAACTCTTCTAACACAAATGCACCAGCTGCAACTTTAGGAGATAACAATGATGTATTAGCTGCATTAAAAGCTAAAATGGAAAAAACTGAGAAAAAATAATTCTTAGTAGAGACGCACTGCAGTGTATCTCTACATCCATATAAAAAGTCCCATAGCGATGTGGGACTTTTTTTTATGCCTTATAATTTATTTTTAACAAATAAAATTGTATTATTACTTTGAAAAGTTACTTTTGTGTGAAAATTTATATATATGAAGAAAATTTACTTTTTGGTTCTGGCTTTATGCTTTTTTAATGGATTGAGTGCGCAGGTTATTAACTTTCCTGATGCTAAATTAAAAGCAAAACTTTTAACTGCAGCTGTCGGAAATACTGTACCGGTTGCATCTGTGCAATATTTTAATCCAGGATATCCAACTTATTACAATAAGATTGATACAAATAATGATGGTGAAATTCAAATTAGTGAAGCATTATTAATTAAATCATTAGATATTTCTAATGCAAATGTTACTGATTTAACAGGCTTATCGTATTTTAGTAATTTGCATACACTTTTTTGCCATAGTAATAAAATATCAAATTTATCTGAACTTAACTTAATTCCAAGTTTAGTGCAATTTCAAATGAATAACAATACTGGTAGTTTAAGTCAAATTGATTTATCTAATTTAATTAATTTAAAAACACTTACTTGTATATCTGATAAATTAACCGTGATAAATGTTTCTAAGAATGTAAGCTTAGAAAATATTTCTTGTCAAGACAATAAACTTACTTCGTTAGATGTATCAAATTGCCCAAATTTAAATTGGTTAGTATCTTTTTATAATCAATTAGAATTTTTAAATATTAAAAATGGCAACACCAAAGATTGGGCAAATTTATTTATTCATAATGGTGAACGATATTTAAGATATATATGTTCAGATGAAGAAGATGTAGCATTGGTTCAAAAGGAGACTTCAAATTTACCAAATTGTCATGTAAATACTTATTGTAGTTTTACACCTGGAGGTACGTTTTATACTATTGAAGGTAACCAAAAATTAGATTTTTTAAATGACGGTTGTGATAGTGATGATAATTTAATTCCATATTCCAAATACTTATTAAGTGATGGTACTTCTACTCAAATACTATTTGCAAACAATTTTGGATCCTATTATATTCCTGTGCAAGCTGGAGAATACACGCTAACACCACTACTAGAAAATCCAAGCTATTTTTCTATAACTCCTCAAAATATTACAGTTAATTTTCCAACACAAACTAGTCCGTTTATTCAAAATTTCTGTGTTTCTAATTTTGACAAACATGATGTTGAAGTAATAGTTGTTCCTGTTAACTCTGCCAGACCAGGCTTTGAGGCTAATTATAAAATCATCTATAAAAACAAAGGAAACAGAATAGAAAACGGGACAATTAATTTACAATTTAAAGATGCAGTTTTGGAATTGGTTGATGCTAGTCCTGTAGCTTCTACTCAAACTGAAGGTAACTTATCCTGGATTTTTTCTAATTTAAAACCATTTGAGACTAGAGAAATTACTTTTACATTAGATGTAAATTCGCCAATGGAAATACCTGCAGTAAACAACGGTGATATATTAAAATTTGTAACAACAATAGCATCACAAAACGCAGACGAAACTCCACTTGATAACACATTCACTTTAAATCAGACAGTTGTAGGCTCTTATGATCCAAATGATAAGACTTGTTTAGAAGGTTCTGTTATTACTCCAAGTTTAATAGGCGAGTATGTGCATTATATGATTCGTTTTGAAAATACCGGAACTTATCCAGCTCAAAATATTGTTGTAAAAGATATGATTGATTTAACGAAATTTGATATTTCGACTTTGATCCCAACAAGTTCAAGTCATCAATTTGTTACTAAAATCTCTGAGAATGATAAAGTAGAATTTATATTCGAAAATGTCAATCTTCCTTTTGATGATGCGAATAATGATGGATATATTGCTTTTAAAATTAAGACACTTCCAACATTAAAAGTAGGAGATTCATTTACTAACGAAGCGAATATCTATTTTGATTATAATTTTCCGATACTTACTAATAAAGCTACATCAAAATTCCAAACGACTTTAAGTAATCCCGATTTTGAGTTTTCAAATTATTTTACTTTATATCCAAATCCTGTAAATGATGTTTTGAGCATTAGTGCTACTCAAAATATAGAAATGCAATCATTGGCAATTTATGATATTTTAGGACAATTGGTTATTGCTGTTCCAAATGCAAAATCTGTTTCTAATATTGATGTTTCTAAGCTTAGAACTGGTACATACTTTATAAAAGTAAAGTCAGATAAAGGAAGTTCGAGTATGAAGTTTATCAAGAAATAAAACAATGCTTTTTAAATAGAAAGTCCCACAGGAATGTGGGACTTTTTTTGTCTTTTTGTTTTGGTTCATGTTTGTCAGTTCGAGCGGAGTCGAGAACTTATTTGCATTTCGACTTCGCTCAATGTGACAGCTAAGGGAAATGCAATAGATAATTTGAAAGTTCTTTTTAAGAAGCTATTTCTGGCTATCATTCAAATCTTTTATGCCGAACCCCGGAAAAGGATTTTTCCTTCTATCCGGGCTAGGAAAATCATTTCATAAGAAGTTTAGATTATTTTACAGCCAATAATTTTGATTCTTCCGGAGTATAATAATCAACAATAGAGTAGGAGTTTATTCCTGTAATTTTCATCTCATCAAGAATATCTACCAAATTACCATAATTTGAATTCTTACTTGGTTTAATGATTACTGTTACATCTCTTTCTGGTTTACCTTTTTCTGCTGAATATTCAAGTACTTTTTTATTTCTTTCTAATAATTCTTTTCTAATTCCATTTTTTCCGTATTGCACTTCTTTTGGTGCTTCAATTGGAAAAAATAATAATCCTGAATAAGTAATTATTTTGTTATCATCACCAAGCAAAAGTGTTAGAGTACGATTTTCATCATGAAGTATACAACCTGTAAAGCGCCATCCATCATCATAATCGTTGTCGGGCGAACTTAAATCCATTGCTTGAGGTTTTGATAATTCAGCAGCGACCATAAAAAAGATAATTAATAAAAAAGAAACGCTGACCATTGCAGTTAAATCAACTCTTGGACTTAACTTTTACTTCTTACTTTTTTAGGCAGACTTTCCATATACAATAATTTTTTAAGAAAGTTAACTATAAAAAGTAGACAAAAACGTTAAGATTTGAAATTTTTAAAAATAAATTATTACAGAAAAAGGTCCTGTATATTTATACAGGACTTTTTTACTTATAAAATTAGGAATGATTATCGTTTAGCTGTTAATGTCGATCCTGCAGAAGCAATTACAACACAAACAACTGCCAAAATTTCATAAAAACTCAAGCTCTCCTGTAAAAAAATAAAAGCACAAATAGCCGCTGCAGCCGGTTCTAAACTCATTAAAATACTAAAAGTACGGGGAGGAAGCTGACCCAAAGCTTTCATTTCGAGAGTAAACGGAATAGCACTTGATAAGAGTGCCAACGCGATACCCATACCAAAAAGTTTTGGAGTAAGATTTACAAGTCCGTTTTCGTAAAAACCAAATGGAAGGATTAAGATGGCAGCAAAGAGCATTCCGGTAGAAACTGCCTGACCGCCATTCATAATTTTTGAAATTTTTCCACCTAAAACAATATAAGCAGCCCAAAGTGCTCCGGCTAAAAGGGCGAATAAAACTCCTAAAGCATCAATTCTGTTATTGCTCCACGGGGCAATTAGAACAATTCCGGTTGCTGCCAGTAAGACCCAGCAATAATCAATCAAACGTCTGGATCCGATTATAGCGACCAATAATGGTCCGATGAATTCTAAAGTAACGGCCAACGCAATTGGAATTCTTTGAATGGCCAGATAAAAAATTAAATTCATCGCTCCCAAACACAAACCATACGGAACTACAAGTTTCCATTGTTTTGGTGTAATTTGAAATAAATTGGGTCTATACGCTAAAAGTAATAGTATGGCTGAAATGCCTATTCGGATTGAAGTAGTTCCTATCGCACCAATAACAGGAAAAAGACTTTTAGCAATTGCAGCACCACATTGCACACTAATAATGGCTAAAAGTACTGCTGGAACAGGAGGGAGGTTTAATTTTTTATTTTTCATAAATTTTTAAGCAGGGAGCTTAGGATTAGTTTAGAAAAGCGCGAATAATTTCAAACTTTCTATTCTTTCCAATTGAGTTGTAGCGCAAAACATGTTTTGTCTTCTTTGGTAATACTGAAAGTAGTATTGGTTTCCGTTTCGCTTTCATGAATAACTACATTGTCATTTAACGACAATTCTTTCATGAAATTCATTTCAAAGCTTGCAATTTTCTGGTTTAAAATCATGGTTGGAGCTACATGATCTAAACACCATTCCAGGTATTTTACATTATTGGCATGATTTACAATATCCAAATCCGATAAATAAACTGTTTTCACAAAAATGGATTCCTTTTCGGGATTGACATTTATTTTGGAGAAACCTTCAATTGTGGCTTTGTTCTCAGGGAATAATTCAAAATGGTCGTATGGTAATGCCAAAGCTTCCGGACGGCGGGCTTTGGTATTAAAAACTGCCCAAAATGTTTCGCTTCCAACTATTTTTTTGCCGTTTACATACATTTCCAATGCACGGACTGATCGGGAATTTTCGAGGCTGTTAATCCATGTTTTTACAGTTACCATATCCTGCCATTTTGGTAAAGCAGTTATTTCTACCCGCATTCGGCTTAAAACCCAGGCCTGGTCGAATTCCTGCATATCGGTAAAACTGATACCTCCAACTTCAGAATGTGCTGCTGCTGTTAATTGCAAAAGATTACACAAATCGGTATATTTTAAATAACCGGTTGGTGTACATTGTGTGAAATTAATTTCCCAGTCTTTGCTTAAAACGGATGTGAAATTTGGAGATATAGGCATTTTGTAATTTTTTAGAATATAGAAAATAGAGGAAAGAAAATAGATTTTTCGGAGCTTTATCTTAAAAGAGTTTCAATGTAATTTATAATTTCTTTTTTATCTATAGAATAATCAAACCATTCTGTACTTTCGTTTCGCTTAAACCAAGTGAGTTGACGTTTGGAAAAACGCCTGGTATTTTTTTTGATTTCTTCGATGGCAAACGGCAGTGAAAATTCTCCGTCAAAATAACTGAATAATTCTCTGTAACCAACTGTTTGCAGTGCATTTAACGCTTTGTTTGGGTATAAAGTTCTTGCTTCTTCCAATAAACCTGCGTTAATCATGATGTCAACACGCTGATTGATTCGATTGTAAATTACTTGCCTGTCAGCTTCTAAACCAATCAGGACAGGAGTGAAGTTTCTGTTATTTTTCTTCTGATTTAAAAACGACGAATAAGGTTTTCCTGTTCCGATACAAACTTCTGTAAAACGCATTATACGTTGTGGGTTTTGCAATGTCTGCGGATTCTCTATTGTTATCTTTTGATAATAATCGGGGTCTAAGTTTTTCAATTGTTCCTGTAAATAGCTAATTCCGAGTTTTTCATAATTAGAGTTTACTTCGGAACGTACTGTAGGATCAATTTCAGGAAATTCATCGAAACCTTTTAAAATAGCATCAACATATAATCCGGAACCACCAATTAGAATGGCAAAATCATTATTTTGGAATAATTCTTCTATTTTAAGAAGTGCCTCTTTTTCGTAATCTCCAACGGTATAATTTTCGAAAATAGATTTGTTTTGGATAAAATGATGTGTGGCTGCTTGTAATTCTTCCTGACTGGGAACTGCTGTTCCAATAGTCATTTCTTTGAAGAATTGGCGACTGTCACACGAAATGATTTCACATTTGAAATGTTGTGCCAAAGCAATACTCAAGGCTGTTTTGCCTATAGCTGTTGGTCCGACAATGGTGATTAAGTATTTCATATTTTTTAGCCCGGATGGAAATGGAAACCCCGGACTTATGTTTGTTAGTTTTTTTTGGAATAAAAGAGCGACTTTAGAAGCTCCTTTTATGACTTTAAAAAACAATAAAGATAAGGAGGAGTTACAATGTACAACCGGAATTGCTTCATAAATTAGTATGTAATTCACTTCCGCATTCATGACAGTATTTTGCATTGTCAAAATGAAGCTGTGAACCACATATCTGACAGGAGTTTTTTGTACTGACAGTATTATTTCGGAGGCTTTTTTTAGCAAATTCAGCTGTTACGATTCCGGTTGGAACGGCTATGATTCCGTATCCTAAAATCATAACTAAAGAAGCGACAAACTGCCCTAATGGTGTTCCGGGAGATATATCACCGTAACCAACTGTTGTTAACGTTACTATTGTCCAATAAATACTAATGGGAATACTTGTAAAACCCGTTTCTTTGCCTTCAATCATGTACATGATGGAACCAATTATTACCGTACTGATGAGTACAAAATAGATAAAAACCAGGATTTTTTCCTTGCTTGCTTCTATCGCTTCCTTAAGTTGTATGGATTGATGTGAAATTTGTGGAATGTGCAGTATTTTGAATAGCCTGAAGAAACGTAATGCCCTGACAATTGATAAGATGCTTGCGCCCGGGAAAAATATTGACAGATACATGGGCAATACTGCCAGCAAATCGATAATACCATAAAAACTAAAAATATATTTGACCGGTTTTTGAATGGATATGATGCGTAAAATATATTCGATGGTAAAGAAAACAGTAATCACCCATTCGCAAATCATGAGTTCAGAATGGTATTTTTGGTTTATTCCCTGTACGGTTTCCATCATGACCAAAAGGACGCTGAATAAAATTAATCCCAGTAAAACCAAATCGAAAAGCCTTCCCAAAACAGTATTTGTACCGTAAAGAATTATCTTGATTTTTTCTCTAAAAGTTTCGTATTTCGATTTAATTTTTCCCATACCCACTAAGATAATCAAAATTAGGTTATTTTAAAAATGAAGAATTTTTAGTGATTTGCTTTTGCGGATGTAATTCTGAATAATGTTTTTAACATCACGATTGTTTTGCATTGGAATCAGGATATTTTTCAGAATATCAATATTCATGATTTGATAATTCAGATCAAAATATGCATATCCCTGATAAACTCCATTTTCGATTAGTACAGCGCTTCTCTCGTTTACAGTTCTTCCTCTGTCAATTAGGATCATGCTTTTGTTTTCGAAACTATTTTCGGATATGAATTGCTGTACGCGGGTGTTATAAATTTCTGGAGTAATTTCGCCCAGGCAGGCACCGTCGCATTCTTTTAGTTTATATTGAAAGCATTCTTTTTTGGTTAAATATAAACCAGTTAGTTTTTGGCACAGATTATATTTTGCTGTGAATTTGAAAAGTGCATTTTTACCTTCCTGTAAAGTGGCAAAAGAAGTAATTTCTTTTTTGCGCCCATCTGCTTTTTCAAGCTTTATATTGATATAGCCATTTGTATCTTTCTCAGCATATAAAGCATATTGAAAAATTGTTTTTCGCTGAGAACGATTATATATTGGGCGGTTTATTTTAATTTCTTCACTTTCTTTTAAAAGTGCAATTAATTCACTGCCGGTTTCATCGTAGGTAATCGTAAAAACTTCAGCCTGTATTTTTTTACTTTTGGTAGTAATCCCGGTAAAATGCTGGTTAACCCGTTTTCGAATATTTTGGCTTTTGCCGATGTAAATCAGCTTACCAATTTCATTATGGATGTAATATGTGCCGGTTTTTGCAGGCATTTGGCCCAAAAGATCCATTAATTTTGGAGCAATTCCTTTTTCGATTTCGAATTTTATAAAATCTTTTACGATTGTTTTCTCCAAATCTTTTTCTAAAAGCATTTTAAAGAGCTTTGTCGTCGCTATTGCATCTCCGCTGGCACGATGTCTGTCTGCCATTGGAATTCCGAGGGCACGGACTAATTTTCCTAAACTATAAGATGGCTGTTCGGGAATAAGTTTTTTGGCAAGTTCAACTGTACAAAGGGTTTTTGCTTCAAAATTATAGCCTAAACGTCTGAATTCGGTACGGAGGATTCTATAGTCGAATGAAGCGTTGTGTGCTACAATAATACAATCAGAGGTAATTTCTATGATTCGTTTGGCAACTTCAAAAAATTTAGGCGCAGAACGCAGCATAGCATTATTGATTCCGGTTAA
Source organism: Flavobacterium sp. Flavsp81 (assembly GCF_059491325.1). Classification (NCBI taxonomy): domain Bacteria; kingdom Pseudomonadati; phylum Bacteroidota; class Flavobacteriia; order Flavobacteriales; family Flavobacteriaceae; genus Flavobacterium; species Flavobacterium sp. Flavsp81. Next base: position 477,141 of record NZ_CP168505.1, read on the forward strand.
TTTAACCACAAAAGGCTGAATCGGAATTTCAGGATTGACAAGACTGATGAATTGGTCAACTACTTCATGACCATCAAATTTATAAATGGCGATTTCAGTAATTCCTTCTTCATTAAACTGGCCTCCGGTAGTTTCTATGTCTAGTATTGCGTACATTTTCAATGTCAATTTCAAAAATCAATGGCAATGTCAATTACAAAAATCAATTTCAATTTTTGTAATTGTTATTGTAATTGCCATTGTTATTGTAATTGAATTTATTTTTTATTTATTATCATTTTTGAAGAAATTGCAACTAGTTGCTCAACTTCAATCAAAAGTAAATTTCTTTTCCCGTTATCACCTTCTTGTATGTAATCTAAAATTTTTAACGAGTTTCTTGATTCTTTTAACTCTTTCACAACTAATGAAACTTTAAAAATAAAATCTTTATCAGTTATGGTACCTTGAGCTTCTCCAAAATTTAAAGAAGCGCTTCCAGAGGATCTAATTAATTGATTTTTATAATATTCATTTTCAAATAATTTGTCTAATTGTCTTGTAAAGAAAATACATTCTCCTGCAAAGCGAACTAATCTATCTTCAAAATTGAATATTTTTTCCACTTAATATTTTAATTTTTTTATTTTGAATTGATATTGCAATTGATTTTTGCCATTGCCATTGAATTCTATCTTCCTCCAAATATACTGCTCCCAATTCTTACCATTGTGCTTCCACATTCAACAGCAAGTTGATAATCACCTGACATTCCCATTGATATTATTGAAAAATTATCCATTGCAGAGGCGTAGTTCTGTACATCTTTGTTTTGTTGTAACGAATCAAAAATAGACTTTAAATGTGTAAATTCCTTTTTAATTTGATTTTGATTTTCTGTAAAAGTCGCCATTCCCATTAATCCTAGAATTCTAATATTTTTCATTTCCTTAAATTCGGCTGAAGACAGGAGTGAATTCAATTCGTTTTCGTCAAGACCAAATTTAGTTTCTTCTTCGGCAATATACATTTGCAGCAGACAATCAATAATCCGGTTATTTTTTAATGCCTGTTTATTAATTTCCTGTAATAATTTTAAGCTGTCAACGCCATGAATCAAACTTACAAACGGCGCCATAAATTTGACTTTATTAGACTGTACATGACCAATCATATGCCATTGAATATCTTTTGGCATTTCTTCGTACTTGTCAGCCATTTCCTGAATTTTATTTTCTCCAAAAATTCGCTGGCCGGCTTCGTAAGCCTGCATTAAATCAGAAACAGGTTTGGTTTTTGAAACTGCAACTAAAGTTACATGTTCTGGTAAACCTGCTTTAATACTATTTAAATTTGATGCGATTGACATGTTTTTTTCTTTTTTATGAAAGAACAAATTGTTTCGAAATTTTCTCGGCTTTTTTACTTTCACTGTAATCATAAAAACCTTCACCGGATTTCACGCCTAATTTTCCTGCTCTTACCATATTTACCAATAGTGGGCAAGGAGCATATTTTGGGTTTTTGAAACCTTCGTACATTACATTCAAAATGGCCAAACAAACATCAAGACCAATAAAATCAGCTAATTGAAGCGGTCCCATTGGGTGTCCCATTCCTAATTTCATTACGGTATCAATTTCATAAACTCCGGCAACTTTGTTATATAACGTTTCAATTGCCTCATTTAGCATAGGCATCAAAATTCTATTTGCTACAAAGCCCGGATAATCGTTTACCTCAACAGGGGTTTTACCTAGTTTTTCAGATAAATCCATGATAATTTTAGTTACCTCATCGCTGGTATTATAGCCACGGATGATTTCAACCAGTTTCATAATGGGAACCGGATTCATAAAATGCATTCCGATAACTCGTTCCGGATGTGCAACAACCGCCCCAATTTGTGTGATAGAGATTGAAGATGTATTGGTGGCTAAGATTGTGTTGTGAGAACAGGCTTCATTTAATTGTTTGAAAATATTCAATTTTAATTCGACATTTTCAGTTGCAGCTTCTACTACTAAATCAACTCCAACAACACCATCTTTTATATCTGTGTACGTAATAATATTGGTGATCGTTTTGGCTACATCTTCCTGAGTAATAGTGCCTTTTGATAGCATTCTGTCAAGATTGGCAGCAATAGTTGCCATTCCTTTGTCTAATGATTTTTCAGAAACATCAATGAGTTTTACAACAAAACCACTTTGTGCAAAAGTATGGGCAATTCCGTTACCCATTGTTCCTGCACCAATTACAGCTATAGTTTTCATTCTATTTTGGTATTTAAATTTTAAAATTTAAGGTTTAAAGTTACTTTTCAGCAAGCTTTAAACCTTAAAGATAATGAGTTTGTATTTTAATTATTGATCAAAACAATTTATAATTTGGTAGGCTACGCGCAAGGCATCAGTTGCCTGTTCAAGAGTTACAACTGGCGTAGTATCTGTAATAATTGCATTTGCAAATGATTCTAATTCATCTAAAATTGCATTATTTTGTTCTACGTCAGGATTTGTAAAGTAGATTTGTTTTTTTACACCTTCGGCATTCTGCAGGATCATATCAAAATCACCGGGTACTTCCGGAGCATCTTTCATACGTACTACTTCACATTTTTTCTCTAAAAAATCAACAGAAATATAAGCGTCTTTTTGAAAAAAACGTGTTTTACGCATGTTTTTCATCGAAATTCTGCTGGCTGTTAAATTAGCGACGCAACCATTTTCGAATTCAATTCGGGCATTGGCAATATCAGGAGTATCACTAATAACTGAAACACCACTGGCATTGATGTTTTTTACTTTTGATTTTACGACACTTAAAATTGCATCAATATCGTGAATCATTAAATCTAAAACCACAGGAACATCAGTACCGCGAGGGTTAAACTCGGCTAAACGATGTGTTTCTATAAACATTGGGTTTTCGATCATGTTTTTCGTAGCAATAAATGCTGGATTAAAACGCTCAACATGACCAACCTGACCTTTTACATTATATTCTTTTGCCAAAGCAATAATTTCTTCTGCTTCTTCAACGGTATTGGCGATGGGTTTTTCTATAAAGATATGTTTACCGGATTTGATCGCCACTTTAGCACATTTGTAGTGTGAAAGCGTTGGAGTCACAATATCGATTACATCAACGGCATGGATTAATTTAGCAATAGTGCTGAAGTTTGTATAGCCAAATTCTTTTGAAATTCTTTCGGCGTTTTCCTGATTTTCGTCATAAAATCCAACTAATTCGTACTTGTCAGATTGTTGTAATAAACGTAAATGTATTTTCCCCAGATGACCAGCACCTAAAACTCCCACTTTTAACATGATAAAGTATTTTGAACAAAAATATAATTTATTTGTTGAAAGTAAAAGTGAATGCATTAAAGATTTAGCGATTTAATAATTAAAAATCAATATTTGATTTACTATTTAGTTTATTAATTTTACCAAAATAAAATAAACCTATTTTGAAAGATACTGCCAAACATCAAGGACTTCGTAATCAGTTAGTAAACACTTTGGAGCAAAAAGGAATTACTGATAAAGCTGTCCTGGATGCGATAAAAAAAATTCCAAGACACCTTTTTTTAAATTCAAGTTTTGAAGATTATGCTTATCAGGACAAAGCTTTTCCGATTGGGGCAGGACAGACTATTTCGCAGCCTTACACGGTAGCTTTTCAATCGCAATTATTAGAAGTAAAAAAAGATCACAAAATTTTAGAAATTGGAACAGGATCTGGTTATCAAACAGCAGTTTTGTGTATGTTGGGTGCTAAAGTCTACAGCGTCGAAAGACAAAAAGAGCTATTTAAGCAAACTTCGAATTTATTTCCTAAGCTAAATATCCGTCCTAAACATTTATCTTTTGGAGATGGTTACAAAGGGTTACCGAGTTATGCTCCGTTTGACAGTATTATTGTGACAGCTGGAGCACCAATAATCCCTAAACCCTTGATGGCGCAGCTAAAAATAGGAGGCAGGCTTGTCATTCCACTTGGGGAAGATGTTCAGATTATGACTTTATTAATCCGAAAAAACGAGACACAATTTGAGAAACACGAGTTTGGGGAATTTCGATTTGTTCCTTTGTTAGAAGATAAAAATTAGAAAGGATTTGTGTATCCTTAAACCACAATCTTGTCATTCCGTAGGAATCTCAACGTCACATAATCTATAAAATTAGATTCCTACGGAATGACAAACAAGTGTTTATTTCAATTTAAAAAAGTGTTATTTAATTCTCCCAATTGAACCTACAACTGAAGGAAGGAGTTCAAAAACTGAAGTAGGAGCAAGACCTGCTTCGATTCTGTGAGAAACATATAAAATTGTCACATTCGTTTCCTGTTTAATCGTATTGATAAGCTGAATAACCAGATTAACATTTTCATCGTCCAGGCCTTCAACAGGTTCGTCTAAAATCAGTAATGGCGGATGTTTTAAAACGGCGCGCACAATAAGTGCTATTCTTTGCTGCCCGATCGAAAGATCAATAAAACGTTTCTTTTTTAAATGACTCATTTCAATTACCTCCAGCCATTGCGCAACAATTTGTTTTTGTAAAGTAGTCGGCTCCGTATATAATCCGATAGAATCGAAGAAGCCTGAAAGAATCATTTGTTCTAAAGTGTGGCTTTTCTGAAACAGATCGGTCATAGAAGTGGCAAAGATTCCGATTTGTTTTTTGATATCCCAGACACTTTCGCCGCTACCTTTTTTTCTTCCAAACAAAAATAAATCCTGACCAAATCCTTTAGGATTATCGCCGGTAATTAAAGATAAAATAGTGCTTTTTCCGGAACCGTTCGGACCTATTAATTGCCAGAATTCACCTTGTTTTATTGTCCATGAGATATTGTCTAAAATTTTTCGATCATCATAACTTACAGAGACCTTATCCATTTTTATCAATACATTTTCATGGAAAGTATGATTTTCCAATGCTTTTGGAATTGATGAAGTTTCTAAGGTCTTAAAATGATTTTCGTTTTTTGAAATCGGATGCAATTGAAATGAATTGTCCTGAATCTGGGCTTTATTGGGAACAAAATCAAGTACATCAGCAACACGGTTTACTAACTGGATAATGGCAACATTCTCTGTTAATTTTTCCAGCGAATGAGCCAGATTTATACGTGAGGCCTGGTCCAAGTGATCGAAAGGATTATCAAATATGATAAAATCAGGATTTTGATTGATACAGTATTTTAAAAATTCCTTTTTGCGTTCTCCTGATGAAAAGGTTCTTAATTGTCTGTGAGAGTCGGGAGATGCTTCAACAACGTCATATTGGTATTCTTTTTCGATGAATTTTTCGATGGTAATATCCGAAAAAAGGATTCCTTTCTGATGGTTTAAAAACGACAATTCCTCTTTGGCTTCTCCTGAAAGTAAGGAATCTATATATTTTTTTTTATTTACCTGATTGGATAAAAGAATGTCCCAATGTTGCATTTTATGTTTTATGTTTTAAAATTTCTATTTTGTTTCTTGGACAGCCATTGGCAAATCATTGCGTGACCACTCGCTCCATGATCCAACGTACAGTCTTGGAATCGGAATTCCGGCATAATCCATTGCTAATAAAGTATGACAGGCTGTAACCCCGGACCCGCAATGAACAATGATGTTTTCAGGTTTTTTGTTTCCAATTATTCGGGAATATTTTGCAGATAATTCTTCTGGAGAATGGTAAAATCCGTCTTCGTTTAAATTTTCGCTAAAGGGTACATTAATGGCACCCGGGATATGACCAGCAATTAGATCAAGAGGTTCCGTGAGGCCGTCAAAACGATTTTTATCCCTCACATCAATTACTATATTTTCGGTATTATTTCTGGCTTTTTCGACTTCTTTGATATCGGCTAAACCTAATTTCCATTCTGATACTGGGTATTTTTCAGTTGTGCCAAAATTTTCAATTTCTGAACTTATCGGAAAACCTGTTTTTATTGCGGCCTGTAAACCTCCGTTTAAAACCTGTACTTTTTCATGCTCAATGGCACGTAGCATCCACCAAAAGCGTGCTGCGGCATTTGATCCGTTTTTATCGTCATAAATTATAATGTGACTTGAAGGCTGAATTCCAATTTTTGAAAGCACTTCAGAAAACTTTGTAAAAGAGGGTAAAGGATGTCTTCCGCCGTTTGCAGGATTATCTTCAACAGCAGCTAAATCCCGATTCAGGTCAATATATCGCGCACCTTTTAAATGCTCATTTTGGTAATTTTCTTCAGCATTAACTCCGGCTCTGGCATCAATTAAAATAATTTCAGCTGAATCCTTTAGGTTTAATAATTCTTCAGGGTTTATAATTGGAGAAAGTTTATCTGACATATTTTATAAATTTACTTTGAAACTTCATCTGAAAAGAAATCCATTCAAAATTAAACAGATTATTTATTTTTTATTCACCCGGAATCTTTTCTATCAAAATTTCATTTCCTTCCAGATCAAAATAAGTACATGTCATTTCTATAATATCAACTCTCCATTTGGCTATACCGCATTGTGCGGAATGATTGCAGAACGTTAAATAATCGGTCTGTCCATCCTGATGCATCACTAAAAATTCAATAAATCGTTCTTTATTGGCTGATTTGGCAATTTCTATTGGATTATATTTTTCTTCAGAGATAACACTATAATTGTTTACTCCGTAATATTCTACATGACCATCATGGACAAAAGTATCGTAACCTTTTACACCTAAAATGATTAAATCTTGTATATAGTTGGGGAAATCAGCACCACTTTTTACTTTAGCATGGGCTTCTTTTATCTGTTCTATTGTAAACATAGGATTGGTTTTAAGGTTAAAGTTTTTATTGTTTCAAAAATACAATTAATGGTTTTATAAATTGATCAAAAGATTCAATATGTGGTAAATGTCCGGTGTTGGCAACTTCGACTAATTTTGAATTCGGAATTACTTTTTGTGTTTTCTTTCCCAGTTCAGCATAATTACCCATTGTTTTTTTGACTTCTTCAGAAACCAATTGTTTTCCAAGGGCTGTTTTATCTCTTGTTCCGATGATTAAAAGCGTTGGGCTTTTGATGTTTTTAAATTCATATAAAACAGGCTGGGTAAAAATCATATCATACATAAGAGCAGAATTCCATGCAACTTTGTTGTAATCGGGAGCCTTTGTCCAGCCAGCGGCAAGTTCTGCCCATTTTTGAAAATCGGCATTCCATTTTCCGTCATAATAATTTGCCATTTGGTATTTTTTGATGGCTTCATAATTTTGCTTTAATTCGCTTTCATACCACCAATCTACGGTTTTGTACGGAACAACTAATTTCCAGTCTTCCAGGCCAATCGGGTTTTCAAGGACTAATTTTTCGGCAGTTTCAGGATACATCAATGTAAATCTGGTGGCTAACATTCCGCCCATAGAATGTCCTAAAATCGTAGTTTTTTTAATTCCTAAATAATCCAGTAATTTTTTGGTATTCTCTGCAAATTGCTGAAATGTATATTGAAAGTTATCCGGTTTTGATGACTTTCCAAAACCAATCTGATCCGGTACAATAACCCTGAAACCTTCTTTAGTCAGAGCTTTTATTGTAGTTTCCCAGTAGGCTCCGTTGAAGTTTTTACCGTGAAGCAAAACGATGTTTTTATTATTGTAATTATCTGGTTTAATATCCATATATGCCATTTTTAAAATCTGGCGCTGATTGTTTAATTCTAAATATTGAACCGGAAAGGGATATTCGTAATTACTTAAATTGATATCGAGGGCTTTTATATTTTCCTGCTGCGAAAAGCATAGAAAAGGAAGTAAAAGCATTATAAATTTTATTTTTTTCATCTTCAATTCGTATTAAATTGGTATAATAATATAATAAAAAACATTGGTGTAATTGAATTGTCACCCTGAGTCCATTCGACTTCGCTCAGGATAAATTCAGTCGAAGGTTTTTACCATAAAAGGGCTGCGACTCCGTTCAGCCTGACACCTAATAATTTTATTACATCCAACAGATATTAAAATTAAAGCTTACCATTTTAAAACCAAAAATTAAAGTCTTAAAATTATCAGAAAAGATTTATTTTAAATTACGCCATTACTGCAACAATGTTTAAAGCTATTTCTGCCAGTTCTTTATCGCCAAGAATCTCTACTTTTTGTTTTGCTTCATCAGGATCCATTCCTTTTGAGAATAACATCCATGCATCATCAGGGTCAATTTTTATGATTGAAGTTGGTTCTGTATCAAACGATTCAACAAACCGCCAATGCTTTTCTTCTTTGATGATATTCCATCGACCGCCAATTTCAGTATTAACAATTAAGGTTACAATGGTGCCTTCTTTGGCGGGGATATTTTTGTAAACATATGGAAGAGCCTGCATGAAAGTATTAATGAACGGATAAAATAAGGTTTTTGTAAAGAGTGCCTGTTTTCTGACTGCATTTCTAATTTGCTGCTGATGCAGAAATTTTTCTGTGTATTCGCGGGCAATATGAAACCAATTGAGTGAAGTTTCTTCTCCTGCCAATGCAACTGAAAATACAGCATTCTCAAAAACATTTAATGTTTGAAGATGTTCTGAATATTGTTTTCCTGTTGTTTCCAGTAAATCTATTAAAACAGTTGGGCTGAGTCGTTTAGTGGCGTCGGTCCATGTCATATTTAGTTGGTTCAGAAAATCAACAAATCTCTGTAGGAATTAATAGCTGCAGGTTTTTCTCCAAAAAAATGATCTCTGGAAATGGATAAACCTCTTAAATTTCCATCAAGTAAATGAGAAGCAATATCCTTTACCGTCCATTTTTTAGCAACTGTTTGTGCGTTCCATTCTTCTTCTGTTAATGATTTCAAAAGTTCAATCAGTAATTCATCTAATACAGAAAAAAGATGTGATGTTTGTATGGGTATAATTTTTGAATTTTTCATGATATGACAAATGAGTGTTATAAACAAAATTATCGTTTTTAATTGGAAAAAATATTTCTGTAATGTAAACCGTATAATCTTTTGATAATTAGTAAAATAAAATAAAACAGGATAGGACAGGACAGTCTCTTTTTAGCTTATAAGTAAATTCGGTAATAACTAACTTATAACCAAATTTTATGAAAAGAAGGACTCTAACATTTAAGCATGCGCTTAAATTTTTTATGATTTGCGGGCTAATTGCCTCCTTTGGCGATTTAAATGCCCAAACATTGGCATTTCCTGAAGCTACAGGTTTTGGCAGATATACTACAGGAGCAAGAGGTGCTGCAAACCCTCAAATTTATTTAGTAACCAATTTAAATGACAGTGGGACGGGTTCATTTCGCGATGCCGTAAGTCAGGAAGGCAGATTTGTAATATTCAGAGTAGGAGGTATTGTTAATTTGCAGTCTCAAATTGTAGTGGCGGCAAATACAACTATTGCAGGACAAACTGCAACCGGGGAAGGCATTGTGTTTTTAGGACCAAGAGTCACATTTTCAGGAGCAAGCAACACCATTGCAAGATATCTCCGTATTCGTTATGGAGGTACTGCGCAAAATCAGGATGCATCAGGTCTGTCAAATGGGGCAAACATGATTTTTGACCATATGACTTTTACTTGGGGTACAGACGAAGTTTTTTCCATAAATTGGGATAGTAAAGGCTTGAGTCCTGATAACATTACTATTCAGAATTCTATAATCGGGCAGGGGTTACATCGTCATAATCACTCAGCTGGAGGGTTAATGCAGCCTTCTGGAGGTAAAATAAGTTTAATTGGAAATTTATACATCTGTAATAAGACACGTAACAATAAAATTAAAGGTATAAATGAGTTTGTAAACAATGTTGTTTATAATTGGGGAAATTATGGAAATACGTACGGGCATACTGAATCCGGAGATGCCTACATTATGGGTGGGGATTCTGCAGGGAGTTCAGATGTAAATATTATCAATAACTATTTTATTGGAGGTCCAAATACCAGCAATACAGTTTCTACACCTTTTAACAGAGGAAATGCTAATTTCTTTTTATACGGTTCGGGCAACTATTTTGATAATAATAAGGATGGTATATTAAATGGGACTCTGGTACCTGCTGATTTAACAGGGTATCCAACTGAAGATGCTGCATCAATTCTGTCAACACCATATGATTATCCAATGAAAAATACAACGCTGACTGCCGAGGATGCTTATAATAAAATCGTAGCGAATGTTGGAGCTTCTTACCCAAGACGTGATCAGGTAGAAAATTTAATGATTTCAGATTTGATGTCTAAAGGAATAACTGCTACATACGTTTATGTTCAAACTGATTTAACCAATAAATTTGGATTCATCAACGGTGGTGCGGGGCATGTTTATGGCGCACCGGCTCCTCAGGATACCGATAATGATGGTATGCCGGATGCTTGGGAAGATGCCAATGGTTTGAATAAAAATGCTGCTGATGCTTTAGCAGTAAGTACGTCAAATGCACCTTACCTTAATATTGAGGTGTACATTAACGGATTAACAAATGGAACTCCATCGGATTTCATTATTCCGCCATCAAATATCAATTTCACGAATGTAGTTTCAACGGAAGTTCCACCATCCAGTTCTTTAACTGTTAACTGGATTGACGGTGCTGCAAATGAAGATAATTATGTGGTGGAACGTTCTGTTAATGGTACTGATTTTACAGAAATCATTACGCTTGGTGCAAATGTTACAAGCTATAATGATTCAGGTTTGCTTCCAAATACTAAATATTATTATCGTATTAAAGCAAAAAACAGTACAGAATCATCAGTATATGAAACAGGGTCATTAACGACACCGCCAATTCCATCGGCACCAACCAAAGCAATTAATCCAATTCCTGCTTCAGGATTTAATAACGCAGAGCTGACAAATGGTAATTTAACCCTGAAATGGAGCGGCAGTACAAATACTGTAACGTATTCGGTATATTTTGGTACAAATGCTTCAAACTTAAGCAAGTTAGCTGATGTTGCTTATTCAGCCAGTCCCTCTTATCAGGTTACCGGTTTAAGTTCGTCAACAAATTATTATTGGAGAATTGATGCTTCTAATGCTAAAGGAATTGCAACAGGAGATGTATGGAATTTCCGTGCTCTGACGCCAAGCCTTGTAGGTCATTGGCCGTTTAAGGAAGCTGCATCAGAAGGGGAGCAAATTACTGATCTTACCAATTATATTAATCATGGCGTATTGGATGTTGCTTATGATAATGCGAATGTAAGAGTGGCAGGAAAGAAAGATAATGCTTTAGACTTAACAACATCGTCGGGCAGTATGTATATGGCGAGTATTCCAAATCAGGATCATATATTGTTTGATAGGCATTCCTTTACGGTTTCGTTTTGGATGAAAGCAGCGCCAGCTTTGTTGCCAGGTTCTTCAACAACCAGTATATATGTGTTATGTAAAGGCTCGATTACAAAAAACGTGACAACTGGTGCGACAGGCAAGCGTTTTGATGTAGAAGTTAAAGGAGGTCTGTTGCGTTTTGCTATTGATGATGATGTAACTAAAAAAGAAGTTACAACAAGTGCTGCTAAATTTTTTACAGGAAACTGGGTGAATGTAGTTATAATGAGAGATGTTATTGCTCATAAAATAAGAATATATACTGATGGTGTATTTTCATCTGAGCTTGATGAAACTGCAGTTACCGGTATTGGTGAGGCTAGTGATTTTGTAATTGGAAATATTGGTGAATTAGAGTTTAAGGCAGCAACTAATACTCCTGCACCTTATAAAGGAGCATTTGACGAACTTAAAATGTTTAATTATGCCTTAACAGCTCCTGAAGTACTGGCAGCATACACAGAAGCAACATTAAACAATGAAAAATTTAATCAAAACAAAAATAATGTTAGCGTTTATCCTAATCCTGTAAAAGATCAAATTTTCATTACGATTCCAAATTATAACCAACCGTATGTTACAGCAACTTTAAGTGATATAACAGGTAAGGTAATTATTAAGGAAAAAATTGTTTCTGATGGGAACGGAGTTTTTACTTTGAAGATTTCAAACAAAAAAGTAAAAGGACTTTATATATTAAATGTTTCGAGAGAAAATTTAAACAGCAATTTTAAGATGATAACAGAATAAAAGCAAACTATTGATAATTAAAAAAGACCGTTACATTAATTTGTAACGGTCTTTTAATTTATATGTAAACGGATTTTATTTTAAAGTCCGACAAAATCCTCACTTTTTGGGAAAATACTCAAAGCTTCAATAGCAATTTTCGGAGTTGGAGAAGCCAGTTTGCGAAGTTTGGTATCCATCCAGGCACCATCTACAGTAATTACAGCACAAAGGGTATCATCTTCTTTTCTGAATTCGTGAATGATTGACCAGCGGGAAGCATCGGTTTTCATTTTTGAAGTTTTAGTGTGGATAAATATTTTATCTGAAAGTTTTAATTCTTTTCTGAAAACACATTCTTCCCTAAATAAAACAGGACCAAAACTCTGAGTCTGCATTACTCTCAATGTTAAACCTAACTGTTCCAAAATCTCGATACGATGCTGTGCGCCAAAATCATAATAGGCACTGTGACGAACATGAAAATTTGGATCAAGATCTGACCAGCGAAAAGATATTTCTTTAATAAATGAAACCATTTTTTATTTGTATTAATGTTATTCAGACTATCATTTTAGAAATTATTTTCTGAGAAAGCAGTCCTTTTTTTGAAAACCGAAATTACAAATAAAAACTATAAAGCAATAGCTTTGAAAGTTAAAGTATAGCTAATGAAGCTTGTTCCGTTAAGGCTTCACAAACTGATTTATATTGATGAACAGCCTGCACATGAAATGAGTAATAAAGAGTATATTATGAATAAGAATTTTAAAGTTTTATATTGGACATGTAATTAGTTTTACTGATTTAATTCAGATTCTTGTACAGATGACACTACAATATCATCGTCATTTAAGGATTCTAAAAAATCAGCTGCATCAAATACCTCACCCATTGTAGTTACGCCCGTTTTCTTTACTTTTCCGGATAAAATTCTATTTACGGCTTCTACAACCAGGGGAGCAGTGACAGCATATATATCCTGACCCTGAGCTGTAATTGTTCTCTTTGTATTGTCTTTTGTTGCTATGACTTCTATACAAAATTGTTGAGAAGATCTGTTTTTCTCATCAATAGGTTTTGGCTCTGGAGTATCGTTATTCCTAAGATCCGTTAGAGAGTTTTGACTAAGATAGGTATTAACAGTATTTACATTTAAATGACGGGAAATCGTAATGATTTCCGAAAGAGGTAAAGCTACAATTTCCTTAATTCCGATTGGATTTTTAAAATTCCATTCTTTTGGAGCCTCTGGTACAAGTTCTTGTAAACGATGGTCTTTGAAAGTTAATCTTTTATAATGATTTCGATTCCCGGTTAATCTTGTTCCTTTTGTAGGATGCCAGGAATCCAGTCCGATATAAACGTTTATTTCGTCAATCTGATTCCAGTCAGATGTTAATGATGTACTTAATAAATCAGCTAATCCTCCGTAGAATGCAGCGGCAGGAATTACCAGGGTTTTATCGCGTTCTGCCTGTTCAGAAAACTGTTCGAACACATCTAATACTGCTTTTTGTTCGGCACTTAAATCAATATAATGGCTCCCTAACCGCAAAGCAGATTTAATTACAGGTTCTGCTGTGTCTAAATAAGGTCCGGCACAGTTTATAATAATTTTTGAATCAAAAAAAGCATTATCTAATGTTTTGGAATCAGTAATGTCTGCTGTTTTTATTTTTAAATCAGGATATTCTTTGCTTAAAGCTATTAATTTTTCCTGATCTCTTCCGGAAAGAATCAGATCCTTGTAGCCTTGTCTGTAAAGTTGAGATACAATAAATTTTCCGGTGTGTCCATAGGCTCCATAAATTGCAATGCTATTTTTCATTATAAGACTTTACTAAATGATATACTTTTTGAGATACTAATTTAGTTATTTTTAAATCAAAATTATAAACTTTCTAAATTGTCCCACTCATATTCAATTTTATTTAGTTTTAGATAATAAGGAATGAGAAGTAAAATTTCCAGTCTCAAATCAAAATGAGAGGACCCGGATTCAGATATAAACGGAATTATAAACATAGAAGCCGCACAGATAACAATTCCGGCAACAGCATCTATTTTACCAATTGTTATAGCATTTTGTTTTTCAAACCAAAGTGAGTATGCAGCAAATCCTTTGAAAATTAAAATTGTAATAATAAAGACTCCAACTCCGGAAAGGGGTGTATTGGTTTCGAAACCATAAATTGATAATTGAAAGTTTGAAATAAATGGACTTACAATTAATGCCGCAATTGCACCAACACCCATGATCATAAATATCCAGCAGAACATCTTCATCCACCATGGTAATAACTTTCTGCGGATAATTAATGGCTTTTCAAATTCGTCGAAGTTGTTTTCTAATTCTGTATTCATCATTTTATTCTTTATTTTATTCTTTGAATTGTTTTATTATAGTTGGAAATTAATCTTACACCTTTACCATCACAGTTCCGCTAAGAATGTCATGAATAGCTCTTTTTTTTGAACTGGAAAAGATAGTGATAAAAGAAAGCCAGCCGAATAACAATTTAAAAAAATATCGGATTAATGCCTGAAAAATATTGATTTGTTTTGTGTCATCTGAATCTTTTCTAACCCTTATTCTTTTTATATTATTGCCTATTGTACCTCCAAAAGTTGTTGCTATCGGCTCGTACAGAAATAAAGATATAAGCAAAATGGCTCTTAACCAATCCTGTACATTTTTGAAGCCGGCTAAAATATCGGAGAAAATTATCATACATGCGACTATTAAAACAGAGTCAATTAAAATTGATTGTATTCTTTCAAGCATAAAAGGGTATTTTTCCTCCATAATTATATTTTCAACGAATGTAATTAATTTTAATATTATTTACAGGAATATATTTTTCTTGCTATTGTGAAGTTTTAGCACTGATAGCAGCGACATCCTTTTGTGGTCTCGTTTTTTTCTAACGAGACCACAAAAGATACAGCGGGAGCAGGACACGAGCGATAGCGAACTGACGAAGTAAACAGCTCCTGATAATGACACGTAAAGTACTGATATGCCACGGCTGTCAGGTTTTAAAAATGTCATGTTGTCAGATGATTTTTATTGTGCCGACATGAAAACTGACAATTTACTTTGGTTTTTTATATTGGCACAAAGATTGACTTATGCCACCTGAGTTATAAAATGTATATCAAAATTAAATATATAAAAAATGGGTAAAATAATCGGAATTGACTTAGGTACGACGAACTCTTGTGTTTCTGTAATGGAAGGTAACGAAGCAGTTGTTATTCCTAACGCAGAAGGAAAAAGAACAACGCCATCTATCATCGCTTTTGTTGAAGGTGGAGAAATTAAAGTAGGTGATCCTGCAAAAAGACAAGCGGTAACGAATCCTACAAAAACGATTGCTTCTATTAAACGTTTTATGGGACACACTTTTGCTGAAATTACAGAAGAAGCAAAAAGAGTTCCTTACAGTGTTGTAAAAGGTGACAACAATACACCACGTGTGGATATTGATGGTCGTTTATACACTGCTCAGGAGTTGTCTGCAATGACACTTCAAAAAATGAAAAAAACTGCTGAAGACTATTTAGGTCAAACTGTAACTGAAGCGGTTATTACTGTTCCTGCTTACTTTAATGATGCACAACGTCAGGCTACTAAAGAAGCTGGTGAAATTGCAGGTCTTAAAGTTATGCGTATCATCAATGAGCCAACTGCTGCGGCACTTGCTTACGGATTAGATAAAAAAGGAAAAGATCAAAAAATTGCTGTTTACGATTTAGGTGGAGGTACTTTTGATATCTCTGTTCTTGAATTAGGAGACGGTGTATTTGAAGTATTGTCTACAAATGGTGATACTCACTTAGGTGGTGATGATTTTGACCAGGTTATTATCGATTGGTTAGCTGACGAATTCAAATCTGAAGAAGGTATTGATTTACGTTTAGATCCAATGTCATTGCAACGTTTGAAAGAAGCTGCAGAGAAAGCTAAGATTGAATTATCATCTTCTGCTGAAACTGAAATCAACTTACCTTATGTAACTGCTACTGCTTCAGGACCAAAACACTTAGTTAAAAAATTATCAAGAGCTAAATTTGAGCAATTATCTGATACTTTAGTAAAACGTTCTATGGAGCCAGTTGCTAAAGCATTAAAAGATGCAGGTTTATCTACATCTGATATCGACGAAGTAATTCTTGTTGGAGGTTCTACCCGTATGCCAAGAATCGCTGACGAAGTAGAGAAATTCTTCGGTAAAAAAGCATCTAAAGGAGTTAATCCTGATGAGGTTGTTGCTATTGGAGCAGCTATTCAAGGTGGAGTTTTATCCGGAGATGTAAAAGATGTATTGTTACTTGACGTTACACCTTTATCTTTAGGTATCGAAACTATGGGTGGTGTATTGACTAAATTAATCGAGTCTAACACAACTATTCCAACAAAGAAATCACAAGTTTTCTCAACTGCTGCTGATTCTCAACCATCTGTTGAAATTCACGTATTGCAAGGTGAAAGAGCTATGGCTGCTGATAACAAAACTATCGGTCGTTTTCACTTAGATGGTATTCCACCAGCACCAAGAGGAGTTCCTCAAATCGAGGTAACTTTTGATATCGATGCAAATGGTATCATCAAAGTTTCTGCAACTGATAAAGGAACAGGAAAATCTCACGATATCCGTATCGAAGCTTCTTCCGGATTAACAGCTGAAGAAATCGAAAAAATGAAAAAAGATGCTGAAGCTAACGCTGATGCTGACAAAATAGCTAAAGAAAGAGCTGAGAAATTAAACGAAGCTGACAGCATGATTTTCCAAACAGAAAGTCAATTGAAAGAGTTAGGAAGCAAACTTGCTGATGACCACAAAGTTGCTGTAGAGTACGCTTTAACTGAATTGAGAATGGCTCACCAATCTCAAGACATCCCAGCTATTCAAACTGCTCTTGACAACATCAATGCAGCATGGAAAACAGCTACAGAAGCGATGTATGCTCAAGGCGAACAAGGTCAACAAGCAGCTCCACAACAAGAGCAACAATCGCAAGGTGACAATGTTGAAGACGTTGAATTCGAAGAAGTAAAATAATTTACTCGTAGGTAGAGATGCACTACTGTGCATCTTTGCAATTGAATATGAAAATCGGGTCAGAAATGACTCGGTTTTTTTTTTATGAAAAGAAGAATCGTTTGATAATCAGGATAATTGATATTTATGTTGAATTTGGTTATTGTTTATTTTTTATTAATGTGGTTTTTTGATTTTTTTATTAAGAATTTTAATCTTTTATTTGGAAAAAATTAAATCAAAATAAATATTTATGAAAAAAATTCTAGGTTTCGTGTTAATCTTCTTAACAATTTTAATGACAGGATGCAGTAGTGATGACAACAATGACGAAAACAACTCAATTTCAGCGACTATTAATGATGTTAAATGGAAACCAATAAAAATTAACAGTGTAACTTTAATTAAAGTTCCAGGGGAAGGTCAGCGTTTTGATATTAGCATTCAGGACAATTCACAAATGCTTTCATTAGCATTTGAAAGTGAATTAACTACTAATGACGCTATGCCTTTGAGGGTATATAATTTTTACGAAGAAGAAGTGAGTGATGCACTATTTTTAAATACTTATTTAATAGATGGAGCTACATATACAGAGCACTTCCCGGTATCAGGAAAAATAACAGTTACCTCAATGGACCCAGTTAAAAAAACAGTTTCAGGAACATTTAGTTTTAGAACTGAAAAAGTTGGTATATTACAAACTAAAGTAGTAACTCCAGAAGTTTTTGAAGTTACAAACGGGGTATTTACAAATTTATCATACACAGTAATTATAGCGAAATAAATTGATATTTTGTGTGTTATATAGTATAAAACCGGGTCAGAAATGACTCGGTTTTTTTTTATGATTTAATTTTTTATGAAAAAGACGATACCAAAAACTTTTTTTTACAGCAAAAGCACCACCAGCAACAAATGTTTGACAATTATCAATTTCTAACTCTATAGCACCTAAATTGATTGATTTAAATACTCTAGTGTAATAATTAATGTATCCAGCTTTACTAATTAATATCTTATCGTTTTTATTTGCTTTTATGCAGAATTTTCCATCTGCATTGGGATGAAATATTTGGTTTTTGTCATAAAGAACAATATTTACTTCTTCGAAATTTGGATTTGTTTCACCAAGAAAAATTTTTCCTTCAATTTCTATTTCCGTATTGCTACTATCGATTGAAATATTAGCTTGTATTGCCTTTTTATCCGTTTGTTCTATTCTTACATTACCTTGGGCTCTTACAGTTTGGCTTCCAAATCCTAAATAAGCAATTACTGACGCAGCTGCAATCATCCAAATTGATTTTTTAGGATTTGGAATACTAATCTCTCTCTCTAATTGTGATACTTTAAACTGACCGCATAAGTTATCAGTTTTATTATAGGCTAAAAGAATTTCTCTATCAGATGATTTTGTAAAATCAATAACATTTTTTTGACAATTGTTGCAAAATCTGCCTTTTTCGGTTGGAGTCATTTCAAACCAATTTTCATGACAAGGTTCTGGAATTGAGATTTTTATTTTGTTTACCATTCTTAGCTTTTTGTTTCAAATTGAATTCTAAACACATTGATTTTTTAAAAGTAATTATTTTTTTGAATTATCTTAGGATTTCTTCCCATCAAAATGATAATTGTCATTTCCTGTTCAGAATCTTTTTTGTAATATTACTATATAAATCATTTTGATGAGAAAGATAAAATACAAGGAGGGGCGCAAGGTACAGCATACTACTTTAGAATATACAGGTACACATAAAGACCATCAATCTGAGATGCAGCTTTTTGTATACGATGATGCAGATGTGATTGAATATGACAGGTTTAACATTTTGGCTTTAAATACTTGCATCGATTATACTAAAAATAACTGGCTGAATATTCACGGATTAAACGATATCGATTTAATTAAAACTATAGGAGAACATTTTAAACTGGATGATTTTTTATTGGCAGATATTTTAAATACAACAAAAAGGACCAAGTTAGAAGAGCAAAAAGATATTTTATTTTTTAATATAAAATCACTTTTGCCTTCAGAATACTCAGACGGCCTTAAAGTTGAACAGCTTAGTTTTATTTTGAAAGACGGAATATTAATTTCATTTCAGGAAAAGCGAAGCGATTTTTTTACACACATACGAGAACGCATTCGCACACATGCCGGAATTGTAAGAACTAAAAAAGTCGATTACTTGCTTTATTTATTATTGGATGCCGTAATGGAAAACTTTTACATTACTATAGAGGATGAGGAAGAAAGCATTGAAGAACTCATTGATTTAACCAAAAAGGGGGCGGATCCGATTATTCTTGAAAAGATTGAGAACCATCGTGATAATTTTAATTTTTTAAAGCGATCGATTGTTCCACTTCGGGATTCGTTGTACTATTTGAAAACCATTAGAGAGGATGAGACTAATGATCTGATTCAAAAAGAAACTTTTAACTTTTTTATCAGATTGCATCAAAAAAGCCTGGAGCTTTTAGAGCAAATAGATTCGGATATGAGTTCGTTGGAAAGTGCTTCTAATTTCTATTTTTCCGAACAAAGCCGGAAAATGAACGAGATTATGAAAACGCTTACAATTATTTCAGCCATATTTATTCCGTTAACTTTCATTGTTGGAGTATATGGAATGAATTTCGAGAACATGCCCGAACTTAAATATAAATATGGCTATCATAGCGTCATGATTGCGATGTTTTTCCTGGTAATCGCTTTGATCATTTATTTTAAAAAGAGACGCTGGTTTTAAGGCTGTTTATTATAAAAATACTATTTCTAAACATTATTTAGTTTCAAAATATAATTATGAGTAAAGCAATATACATAGCCACAAGCGATCAGAATAGCGGGAAATCAATTATTACCCTTGGGTTGATGAGTATTCTAATTGGTAAAACTGCCAAAGTAGGGTATTTTAGACCCATTGTAGAGGATTTTATTGATGGCGAATTAGACAATCATATTGAAACAGTACTTTCTTATTTTAACCTTGACATTAAGTTTGAAGATGCATATGCGATTACCAAAAGCAAATTAATCAAGAAAAAAAATAAAGGAAAAATAGGAGAGGTTTTAGATTTGATTATTGAAAAATATAAAAAACTTGAAGAAGAGTTTGATTTTGTTTTGGTCGAGGGAACAAGTTTTACAGGTGAAGGAACTTCAATCGAATTGGATCTGAATGTTTTAATTGCAAAAAATCTGGGAATACCTACAATCATTATTGGCTCAGGAGTGGGTAAAACATTGGATGAATTAGTTGACAGCCTTTATTTAGTTTATGATTCTTTTAAAGTAAAAGAAGTAGAGGTCTTATCGGTTTTTGCAAATAAGGTACAGCCGGAAAATATAGAACTGGTAACAAAAGGATTACAAAAAAGTTTGCCTGCCAATGTTCTGGTAAATACAATTCCGTTGATTTCGAGTTTAAACAATCCTACGATGCAGGAAATTGTCAATGAACTTGATGCAAAAGTATTATTTGGCGGCACTTATCTGAACAATGAAATCGGACATTTTAGCGTTGGTGCCATGCAATTGCATAATTATTTGGTTCACTTGCATGATAATGCTTTAGTAATTACTCCAGGTGACCGTTCTGATATTATTTTGGGAGCTCTGCAGGCTAATGAATCAGCTAATTATCCTTCTATTTCTGGTATTATTTTGACCGGTAATATTATTCCGGAAGAGAGTATTCTTAAACTTATTGAAGGACTCTCTGCTATTGTTCCAATTATTTCAGTTGATGGAGGAACCTATAATATTACCAATAAAATAGGTGCTATAAAGTCGAAAATCTATGCTAATAACACCCATAAGATTGAAACATCGATCAGTACTTTTGAGAAATATGTTTCTGTTGAATCTTTATCTGAAAGATTGATAACTTTTCAGGCAGAAGGGATGACACCCAAAATGTTTCAGTACAATATGGTAAAAAGAGCCAAACAACATCGCAAGCATATTGTTTTACCGGAAGGAAGTGATGAAAGAATCATTATCGCTGCTTCAAGATTGCTGGCGATGGATGTAGTTGATATTTCAATTATTGGCGATAAAAAACAAATAGAGAATAAAATAAGTGAACTAGGAATAATATTCGATTTTTCGAAAGTAAATATTATAAACCCTAAAGAGTCTGAGTTTTATGATAATTATGTGACAACTTATTATGAGCTGCGAAAAGCAAAAAAAATGACACTTGAAATTGCCAGGGATTTAATGGAAGATGGTTCTTATTTTGGAACAATGATGGTATATAAAGGTCACGCGGACGGAATGGTTTCGGGAGCTGCACATACTACTCAGCACACTATTTTACCGGCATTGCAATTCATTAAAACAAAACCAAATTGTTCGATAGTTTCTTCTGTATTTTTCATGTGTTTAGAAGATCGTGTTTCGGTTTTTGGTGATTGTGCCATTAATCCGAATCCAACTTCTGAACAATTGGCAGAAATTGCAATTTCATCAGCAGAGTCAAGTCTGGCATTTGGTATTGAACCCAAAATCGCGATGCTTTCTTATTCATCAGGATCTTCAGGAAAAGGGGATGAGGTTGATAAGGTTCGAGCAGCAACCGAAATAGTAAAACAAAAACGTCCCGATTTAAAAATTGAAGGACCAATTCAGTATGATGCCGCAGTTGATCGCGCTGTCGGAAAAAGCAAAATGCCGGATTCTGAAGTTGCAGGGCAGGCGAGTGTCTTAATTTTTCCGGATTTAAATACAGGAAACAATACTTACAAGGCTGTACAACGTGAAACCGGAGCTTTGGCTATTGGACCAATGTTACAGGGATTAAACAAGCCTGTAAATGATTTAAGCCGTGGCTGTACGGTGGATGATATTATAAATACTGTAGTAATTACGGCGATTCAGGCACAGGGACTTTAATCAATTATTAATTGTTAGTTATGAATTATTAGTGATAAATTTTGCAAGGCAAGCTACTGCAAAAAAAACTTGACCTATCTAAAATAAATTAAAAATTGAAATGCTTTGAGCATTTGAAAAAACTCAGAAACTTAGTGTCTTAGTACCTTAGCAACTATAAAAAAAATGAAAATATTAATAATAAACTCAGGAAGTTCATCCATAAAATATCAATTAATGGTTATGCCGGAAAACGAAGTAATTTGTACCGGTATGATTGACAGAATTGGTTTAGAAAGTTCGAATGTTACTTTTAAAGCCTCATTAAATTCATATGAAGAAACAATGCCGATTGCGACTCACAAAATTGGTTTGCAAAAAGTAGCCAGTATGCTTTTGGATCCAGAAAAAGGAGTTATTAAATCGACTTCTGAAATTACTGCTGTTGGGCATCGAGTTGTACATGGAGGAAGTACTTTTACAGAAACAGTAAAAATTGACGAAAAAGTAAAAGCCAAAATAAAACAGCTTTTTGATCTGGCCCCCCTGCATAATCCAGCTAATTTAGAAGGAATTAATGTAGCTGAAGAAATTTTTGATACTGCCCATCAAATTGCTGTTTTTGATACTGCTTTTCATCAAACAATGCCAGAAGTGGCTTATAAATATGCAATTCCAAATGAATTTTTAACAGAGAATAGAATCCGTGTTTATGGTTTTCATGGAACAAGTCACAAATATGTTTCAGAGCAGGCAATTGATTATCTAAAAGATTTACATAATTCAGCGGAGAATATCATTACGATTCATTTAGGAAACGGCTGTAGTATGACTGCCGTAAAAAATGGCAAAAGTATTGATCATTCCTTCGGATTTGGTCCTACGAATGGGTTAATAATGGGTACAAGAGCTGGTGACATTGATCAGTCGGTTATTTTTTATATGTCGAATACATTGGGTTTTTCTTTGGAAGAAATCAATAATATCCTTCAGAAAAGAAGCGGAATGTTGGGACTTACTGGTTACAGCGATTTGCGTGATATTGAATCTCATGCCCAAAAAGGAAACAAGGAATGTCAATTGGCTTTGTTGATGAATGCATACCGTATTAAAAAGTTTATTGGCTCGTATACAGCAGCCTTAAACGGTTTAGACGCCATTGTCTTTACAGCAGGTATTGGTGAGAACTCATCCTATATGCGGAAATTAATTTGTACGGATATGAGTTATTTCGGAATAGAATTAGATGATGATAAAAATCAAATACGTTCTAAAGAAAACAGAATGATTAATACTCCGGATTCTAAAGTTAAAATTTTAGTGGTACCAACAGATGAAGAATTTGAAATTGCAAATCAGGTTTATCATTTGCTGGAGAGTTAAAATGTCATACTGTATTTTATAAAAAAGCTTCTCAGTCTGGAAGCTTTTTTATGCCTTAAAATTCAATATTTGTCATTATATTTGAATATAAATCCGAATATTTTGAAATCGATACTTCCAAAATTATTTTTCCTCTTTTTTATCACTTCACAAATCCAGGCACAAGAATTACTTCCCTTCGTAGAAAATTATAATAAATCAAATTATCAGGGAGACAATCAAATTTGGAATGTCGTTCAGGGAAAAGATAATGCGATGTATTTTGCCAATAATCACTATTTATTGCGATATGACGGAGTGATTTGGGAAAAATATACATTGCCCAATAAAACCATCATCCGTTCGATTATGATTGAAGGTGATAAAATTTATTCCGGATCTTATAAAGAATTTGGTTACTGGTATCGAAAAGAAGGCAAAATGCATTATGTTTCGATTACCAAAAAACTTCGTTTATTTGATGAAAAGGATAACGAAGAAATCTGGAAAATTTTCAGGTTTAACGGGGCAATATACTTTCAGTCTTTTAATGATGTTTTTATTTATAAAAATAATCACATTCAAAAAATCAGATTTCCTTTTTTAATATCGTATTGTTTTGTTGTTGATCAAAATCTGTATGTGGCTTCTGTAGAAAAAGGGGTTTTTAAGATGAATGCTACACGGATTTCAAATCCAAAAAGGTGGGATATATTAAAAAAATGTGTTGTTCATGCTATCGAAAAATATCAGAACAAAACCTATATTTTTACTCAGAAAAAAGGGATTTTTATTGTTGAAAATGATGGAGGCTTAAGGTCTTGGAATAATCCATTGAATGAAATCTTAAAGGCAGCTACAATTAATGTAGCGAAGTTTATTAAAAATAATAAATTAGTGATAGGCACCGGAAACAGAGGTGTTTTTATTTATGATTTCAAAACGGATACCTTCAAAAATATAGACCGGAACAATGTATTGATGAATAACTCAATTTTAAGCATTGGTTTAGATAAAGAAAATGATTTGTGGCTTGGTTTAGATAATGGTATTGCCCATGTAGAAGTAAATTCTCCGGTATCAATTTTTTATGACAATTCGGGAATTTTAGGTTCCGTTTACTCTGTTGCAACAACCAGCAAAGGATATTTAATTGCTTCAAATCATGGTATTTTTGAATATGATTTGGGGAAATTCAAGATGTTGCCCAACACTCAGGGGCAGGCCTGGAATATTACAAAATTTGACAATAAATATATTATTGGGCATAACGATGGAACCTTTTGCTATAATAATGGATCTCTAATTAAAACGAACAATGTAAGCGGCGGTTGGAATTTATCAAAAAGCAGTATTAACAATACTTGTTTTCAATCGACTTATAGCGGGATTTTAGTGTATGATGATATTTCAAAACCAAGTGGATACAAAACAATTAAAGATATTTCGAAGCCTATAAAATATGTAGCGCAGAATAAAAAAAATGAAATTTTTGCTGCGGATAACTATCGTGGTTTATATCGTGTCTTATACGACGATGATTATCAGACCAAGAAAGTCGAAAATATTACTCAGCAAAGCAAGATAGAAAATGATTTTGGGGTTAAGATTTTTGAATTTAGAAAAGAAATCCTTTTTCTAATCAATAATTCATGGTACACTTATAACTCGATTACCAACAAACTCGAGGAAAATGAATTGTTTAATACCAATTTTAAAGATATAACAGATGTTGTAGCAATTGATGAAGAGCACTTTATGGTCCTTCAGGATGGAATTTTATACCATATTTATGCCAGAGGAAATAAGTTTCTCTGGAATATAATTCAGGAGAAATATTATAAAGGAAAGTTAATCAATGACAACTTAAGGATTTTCAAAACTCAAAATCATTATTTATTAAATCTTGATGACGGATTTATTTCTCTTCAGCTGAAATATGAAAATAAACAAAATACAGATGTCAAAATTGAGGCATTTAATAATGGAAATCTGCTTCCGGATGAGTCCAAGATTAAATATAACACAGAATTAAAAATTAATGTAATCTCCGGGATTTACGGGGCCAGTAAGCCTAATTTATTTTACAAAATCAATAAAAACAAGGATTTCATTCCAATTTCTGACGGACTAATTGTACTGAACAATTTAAGCAGCGGCTATCATTCTATAATGGTTTATAAACATGATGGAGCCAATTATGATAAAGTTTCCGGTTTTGATTTTAAAGTTGCTCAGCCGTGGTATTTCTCTGTTTGGATGCTTTTACTGTATTTGTTATTAATAGGTACAGTTTTATTTCTTTATTATAAATGGAATAAGCTTCGTTATATACAAAAGTTAAAACTCCAGGCTGAAGAATTAAAACACCAGCGGGAAATTCTGGAAATGGAATTAAAAGCTGAGAATGAACTGAATATTCAGGAATATGAAAAACATATACTGGAATTGGAATTACAGACAAAATCGTCTGAGGTGGCGGGAAAATCTTTATCTATTGCAAAGCAAAGCGAAATGATTGAAAATATTCAGAGTATTCTTGATTCGGAAAAAGATTTCAATAAACTTAAAAGCGAAATCAAAAAAGCAATTAAGATAAAT
Source organism: Flavobacterium sp. Flavsp81 (assembly GCF_059491325.1). NCBI lineage: Bacteria > Pseudomonadati > Bacteroidota > Flavobacteriia > Flavobacteriales > Flavobacteriaceae > Flavobacterium > Flavobacterium sp. Flavsp81. The sequence continues at coordinate 503,094 of NZ_CP168505.1, forward strand.
GAAGTGAATAAACATGAGTGGGAAATTTTTGAAAATAACCTGAATCAAATTCACAATGAGTTTATTATTAATTTATCTAAAAAATTCCCAAACCTGACTCCAAAAGACATAAAACTCTGTATTTATCTTAAAATGAATTTGTCTTCCAAAGAAATTGCTCCACTGATGAATATTTCATTCAGAGGTGTAGAACTACACAGATATCGACTAAGAAAGAAGTTAAATCTCTCTCAGGAAGAAAATCTTTCAAAATTTTTATTAAGTACATAAAGTTTGTATTTGTTTTTTATACATATATTATTTATTAACCCCGTTCATTGTATTATTCCAATACATCATTACTACATCATAATGTTATGTTAATGAAAAATAATTAGCATTTAAATATTTGATTTACATGAGTATACGGTGTTTTTTTAACATAATGATGTATCCGTGTAGTAGTATGATTTGATGTACTACAACGATGTAATTGTTTAATTTGGCTTTACTAACTTAAACGATTACGAACTGTATGAAAAAAATTATTTTTAGCTTTTTAGTGCTCTTGCTGCTTCCGGCTTATATGTCCGGACAGGCAATTAAGGGAAAAGTAGTGGACAATAGCGGAATGGGAATCCCGGGTGCCATTATCAGTGCTGCAGAATCAAGAACTTCTGCTGATACTGATTTCGATGGGAACTTCACAATAAATGCCAAAACCGGTGAAATATTAAAGGTTTCCATGTTAGGTTTTGATGCTGTCTCTGTAGCAGCTACTTCAGGCGTAATGACAATTACCTTAAAAGAATCAGGTGACACTGCCCTAAAAGAAGTTGTTGTTATTGGATACGGAACAAGAAAAAAAGTGGATAATACTACTGCAATTAGTTCTATAAAAGGAGAAGAAATTACAAAAACAAAAGTACTGAATGCCTCGCAAGCCATTCAGGGTAAAGCGGCCGGGGTACAGGTGATTTCATCTGATTTGCCGGGAAGTACGCCTTCTGTAGTAATTAGAGGTTTGGGTACTGCACTAGGAGGAAGATCTCCGTTATTTATTGTTGATGGAATGCCAACAGAAAATATCAATAATATTAATGCAAATGATATTACTTCGTATGATATTTTAAAGGATGCTTCCGCATTAGCAATTTATGGTACAAGGGCTGCTAATGGAGTTATCATTATTACTACTAAAAAAGGAAAAGGAGATAAAGTTTCTGTAGAAATTGAAAGCTTTGCAGGAGTAAGAGAGCCTTTAAAAAAGGTAAAAATGTCTGGAAGTAACAAGTATGCACATTATACGAACTCGGCTTTGCAGACTACTACTTTTTCACAAGATCAGCCTGTAAATACTGATTGGTTTGACGAAATTACCAGAACAGGAAGCTACACTCAAAACAATGTCTCTGTTTCAGGTGGCACTGAAAGTATTAAATATTTTTTCAGTTTAGGAAATTACGAAGAAAAAGCAATCTTAAACGGATTGGATTATGGACGTACTACTTTTAGAAATAACAATGAATATAAGATTTCTAAAAAACTGACTTTAAATCAAAACTTTAGTTTTACCTCTACCAAATCAACACCTAAGCCATTAGATGCCTTTACAAATGCTTATAAACAATCACCATTAGTTCCTGTTCGTTTTGCCGATGGGAAATATGGAGTGTCCAGAGTTGGTCCGGATGGTTTTGTTAGTCAAACAGGTTCAGCATTTAACAATGTTGGTAATCCTGTGGCACAACTGGATTTTAAAAATGAAGAACAAAGAAGTATTATGCTTCAGGGAGGTTTGAAATTGGATTATGAGATTTTGAAATCATTAAAATTCACGTCTCAATTTAATGGGGAATACTATAGCTGGAAACAATATGATTATGCAGATAATAAAAATATTTGGCTGGCTGCAAATCCCAATAAAGTTGAAAGCGATTATGCAAAAGAATTTCCAAATGCGAACTTAAATACATTAACTAAAGGCAGAGAACAATATTACAATTGGAACTTACAAAACTACTTAACTTATAACAAAGTTTTTGCTGAAATTCATGATGTAGAAGTAACAGCAGGTATAGAAACCAGCGTTAAAGGGAATAGAGAGAAACTAACCATTGTGCGTAAAAATGTAGATTCAAATGCTAATTATTGGGGGTTAAAAGACGTAGAATATGCTACTAATGTTACTAGCTATAAGGATGAAGTTTTTAACGAAATAAAACTGGCATCTTATCTGGGTCGTTTCCAGTACAAATTGATGGATAGATATTTGATCACAGGTACTATTAGACGTGATGGATCATCCAATTTTGGTAAAGATTACCGTTGGGGAACCTTCCCCGCTTTTGGTTTAGGTTGGGTTATATCTAAAGAAGCCTTTCTGGCTGATTCAAAAACAATCAATTTGTTAAAATTAAGAGGAGGCTGGGGGCGTTTAGGAAATCAAAATGTACCTCTTAATAACCAAAGTTATACATCTGGTCAAAATGCTTATTTAGGTGGTTCTATTTTAAATCAGGGAACAACTATTAGCTCACAAATTGATCCTAGTTTATCTTGGGAAATTACAGAAGAAACGTCTGCAGGTCTTGATTTTGAATTATTAGATAATAGGTTAAAAGGAACTTTTGATGTGTATGATAAAACAACAACAAATGTAATTTTAAATACTAAACCTTATTTTACATCTGGAATTACAAATGCTTCGCCTGCTCACGTTGGTGAAGTATCTAATAAAGGATATGAAATTTCGTTGCGTTGGGATGATAAAATAGGGGAAAATTTTAATTATTGGATCGGTGGTAATTTTTCGGACAATAAAAATGAACTTACAGGATTAAAAGATGTTGAATTAACAATACAAAATGGCGGAAATTTAGGGAATGGACAAAATACTAAAATTTTAGATAACAGTTCTATAGGTCAGCCGTTAGGAAGTTTTTATATGTATGAATATGCAGGTTTTGATGCTTCAAACGGAAAAATGCTGTACTACAATGCTACAGGTCAAAAAGTTACTCAAGATGCTTTAAATATTAATACTGATAGAAAATACGTTGGTTCAATACTACCAAAATCAAATTATGGAGTAACATTAGGTCTTGCTTACAAAAACTTTGATTTTTCTGTTGATGGTTACGGAACAAATGGAGCAAAAGTATATAATGGTAAAAAAGCACAACGCTTTTCTGGTGAAAACATAGAAGAGTCTCTTGCAGTAGATTTTTGGACACCAAATAATTTGACAGCTTCAAATCCGGCACCATTTAATCAGGTTCCGGTTGCTTCAACTTATTACTTAGAGTCAGGTGATTTCTTCAGAATAAATAATATTACTGTAGGTTATAAATTGCCTTTGCCTGAAGGTGGTTTTATTAGCTCTTGCAGAATTTACGTAAATGCAATTAACCCATTTATTACTCAAAAATTCTCAGGATTTTCTCCAGAATTAAATGATGACGGTAATCCATACAATCTTCAAGGAGTTGAGCTGAATGCTTATCCAACTTTGAGATCATTTGTAATGGGTGCTAACCTAAAATTTTAAAATTATGAAAAAGATATATATAGCAGCGTTTGTAGTATCAGCATTCTTTTTTACAGGATGTGCAGACGATTATTTAGATGTAGATCAAACAGAATCTATTTCTACAAAAGATATTGAATTATTCAATAATGATGCCGGCGCAGCTTCGTTTGTCACGGCAATTTATAACAAGTTTTTAAATTGGGACATGACCTCTTTCGGTTGGATTGGGCTGTCGAGTATTACTTCTGATGATGCTGATAAAGGATCTTCGCCAGGTGATACAGGTACTGATAAAGATGTGTTGGACGCTTTAACTTATAATGCCTCTAATCCTTCTGCCGAGAGTACTTTTATTGCCAATTACGACGGAATAAACAGATGTAATCAGGCATTAAATATTCTTCCGAAACTAGATAAAGCAGATGCTAATTTAAGAGCCAGATTAACCGGTGAAGCAAAGTTTTTAAGAGCTTTTATGTATTTTACTTTGGTAAAATGCTATGGAGGAGTACCTATTGTAGATCATTTACCAATACCGGGTTCAGATACTGACAGGATTATGCAGCTGACCCGTAAAACATCTGCTGAAGTATATGCTTTCATAGAAGCTGATTTAAATGATGCGATTGCTGCCTTACCTGAAAAAACAGCTTATTCAGCTAATGAAAAATCAAGAGCATCAAAAGGGGCCGCTTATGCTTTATTAGCTAAAGTTAGTTTATATCAAAAAAACTGGCAAAAAGTAGTTGATAATTGTAATAAAGTTACAGGTTACTCCATTGTTAATGATTATGCTTCAATGTACAGACCGGCGGGAAAATTTGATTCAGAATCAATTTTCGAAATTTACGCACAAGGTACTGTTCCGGCTAAAGGAATCGAAGGTTATTCTAATACACAAGGCGCTCGTGGTACCGGTGGCTGGGGCTGGGGCTTTAATACACCATCACAAAGTTTAGTGAATGCTTATGAAGCCGGTGATGTCAGAAAAGCAGCTACTATCATTTTCAGAGGAACAACTTTATATGATGGCAGAGTGGTACCGGTAACGGTTGAAAACGAAAGATACAATTACAAAGCCTACTCATCAGCTTACACAGATGCATGGGAAACAGATGTTGATATTAAATACCTGAGATATGCCGAAGTTTTATTGATGAAAGCGGAAGCTTTGAATGAATTAGGACAAACAAGTGAGGCGATTCCGTTATTAAACCAAATCAGACACCGCGCTAACTTAGGGGATACTCCGGCTGTATCACAAGGAGATGTCAGAATTGCAATCTGGAAAGAAAGAAGAGTAGAAATGGCTTTTGAGCATGACAGATTTTTTGATTTAGTGCGTACTGGTCAGGCCAAAGCTGCCTTTGCTGCAGATGGAAAAACCTTCACGGAAAACAAAAACGAATTATTTCCTATTCCGGCAGCATTCCTAAAACAAGCCGATGGTTTATCATCTCAAAATCCGGGTTATTAATCCTTAAAACATTAAAAATGAAAAAAAATAAATCTATTTTCCTGCTTTCTGTTTTAGCTTCAGCATTGTTTGTTGGCTGCGAGGATAGTATTGATAAAGTAAACAGCCCGATTCCGTATGAGTCAATTGGAGGTTATGAAAATTCAGATGAGGTTGCCGCTGCTCATTTAGTATCAAAATTTAGTTTTGACGGGAATATTACTGATTCAAAAAATAGCATAACAGATGGCACAGGAACTAATGTAACATACGAAACAGGTATAAAAGGAGAAGCTTATAAAGGCTCAGCAAGTTCATTTATTGCCTATAATACTGTTGCTAATTCCATAATAAATTTAAAAAGTATTACAGTTTCAATGTGGATTAAAACAGAACCACATACCGGAGGAGCACAATCTCTGTTTATGCTCCCTAAAAAAACAGATTTTTGGGGCAATATTTTTACTTTAATTGAAGGCACAGGTCCGGCAACAACCATGTTGATGAAAAATCATATTCAAAAAGACGTGACACCAAGTATTCCATGGTCTGGTCAGTTTATTGAGCATGGAGGAGCCAATGTTTTAAATAATATGTTTGGTGCATGGAAACATGTGATATGGACGTATAACGGAACCAGTTCTACTTACAGCATGTACATTGACGGACAAAAACTGGATTTACCCGCTTCTATTGCTAAAAGATATGCAAGTGATCCTGCTACAGGAGGTGCCGGGTTTGGTGATTTGGCAAGTTCCGAAGTATCAAAATTCATCATTGGCGGCTATCAACAGCATTTGGGCGCTCCCTGGGGCAGCGCTGACGGCTGGATGCTTCATTATACTGGATCAATGGATGAATTCAGAATTTATGATGCAGCACTAACAGATAATGAAGCTGTAGCCTTATATAAATTAGAAAAAGATAAAAGATAAATTCAATACACCTGGATTGAAAGTATCCAGGTGTTTTTTTAGTGTAATCCGACAAATTTATAAAAATGAAAATCAGCTTATATATCCTTCTTTTTTTGAATGCTTTTAATTCTTGCTCTTCTTCTTCTCCGGAAGGAACGAGTGGAGGAACACCATTGCCAACAAATCCAATTACACCTTTAACGGACACGCAGGCATTGGACCAGGTTCAAAAAGATGCAATGAAATATTTTTGGGATTATGCAGACCCTAATTCAAAATTAGCCCGCGAAAGATATCTTACGGAAAATCCTGATTTTGAGTCAAACATTATAACTACCGGTGGTTCCGGTTTTGGATTAATGACAATTATTGTTGGCGTAGAAAGAGGTTTTTTACCAAGAGCAGAGGCTGTTTCCAGACTTACAACGGCCTTAACTTTTTTAGAAAAAGCAGATCGTTTTCACGGAGCATGGCCACACTGGATGGACAATACAACAGGTAAAGTTATTCCGTTTGGAACAAAAGACAATGGAGGGGATTTGGTAGAAACTTCTTTTGTTTGTCAGGCTTTAATCACCATTAGGGAATATTTTAAAAATGGAAGTACAACTGAAAAAGAATTAGCCGTAAAAGCGGATGAACTCTGGAAAGGTGTTGAATGGGATTGGTATACCAAAGGAGAAAATGCTTTATATTGGCATTGGTCACCTAATTATGGCTGGGAAATGAACTTTAAGCTGGAAGGTTATAATGAATGTTTAATTACCTATGTAATGGCTGCTTCATCACCAACACATCCAATTTCGGCAGAAGCCTATCATCAGGCATGGGCAAGAAGCGGTGCTATTGTAAATGGAAGTTCTCAATATGGATTTCCGGTTGTTTTAAACTATAACGGGGCATCAGGAAATGTTGGCCCTATGTTTTGGTCACATTATTCCTATTTAGGTCTGGATCCAAATACTTTAACAGATAAATATGCAGACTATTGGCAATTGACACAAAATCACGCTAAAATTATGGTTCAGTATAGTATCGCTAACCCAAAGGGATGGAAAGACTATTCAGATAAATGTTGGGGACTCACAGCAAGTTATACTCGTAATCCTGATGGAACAACGGGTTATACAGCTCATCAACCAAATAATGATACAGGTGTTATTTCGCCTACTGCAGCATTATCTTCGTTTCCGTATACACCAACAGAGTCTATGAAGTTTTTACATTATTTATATGATGAAAATAGAGCAAAATATATTGGAATTGCAGGTCCTTACGATGCTTTTTCGCCACAATATGATTGGGTAACAAAATGCTATTTAGCCATTGATCAGGGAACAATTGCACCTATGATAGAAAATTATCGTTCAGGTTTATTATGGAAATTATTCATGAATGCCCAGGAAACTAAACTGGGCTTAGCAAAACTTGGTTTTCATTCAGGAAAATACGGATTTTAATCATTCAAAAACATTAAGAACATAAATACCACATTTATTAAATCGCCATTGGTCCGAACCAAAATAGGAATAAACAATGGCGATTACATAAAAAGAATAATATTATCTAATATGAGAAAGAAATTAATCATACTTTTTTTAGGCTGTACTGTTTTGGGTTTTGCTCAAAAGAAGGATTCTAAAAATGGTGTAAAAATTAAACCAAAAGCCGAATTTGTTGCCGAATTATTGTCTAAAATGACTTTAGATGAGAAATTGGGCCAATTGAATTTACCTACATCAGGCGATATTACAACAGGACAGGCAAACAGCTCAAATGTTGCAAAAAATATTGCAGAAGGTAAAGTGGGAGGTTTATTCAATATAAAATCAGTTCAAAAAATTAAGGAAGTACAAAAGATTGCTGTTGAAAAAAGCCGTTTAAAAATTCCATTGATTTTTGGAATGGATGTTATTCACGGCTACGAAACAACATTCCCGATTCCGTTAGGATTATCTTGTACCTGGGATATGAATTTGATCGAAAGGAGTGCCCAGATTGCGGCTCAGGAAGCAAGTGCCGACGGTATCAACTGGACATTTTCTCCAATGGTTGATATTTCCCGTGATCCTCGCTGGGGGAGAGTTTCTGAAGGTTCAGGAGAAGATCCGTATTTAGGAAGCCAGATTGCAAAAGCAATGGTAAATGGATATCAGCAGCATGATCTTTCAAAAAACAATTCGATTATGGCCTGTGTAAAACATTTCGCTTTATATGGTGCGCCCGAAGCAGGACGTGATTATAATACAGTCGATATGAGCCATATCAGAATGTTCAATGATTATTTTCCTCCATACAAAGCTGCTGTAGATGCAGGCGTAGGATCAGTTATGGCTTCTTTCAACGAAGTTGACGGAATTCCTGCAACTGGAAACAAATGGTTAATGACTTATGTTTTAAGAAAACAATGGGGTTTTAAAGGTTTTGTAGTGACTGATTTTACAGGAATTCCGGAAATGATCGAACATGGAATGGGTAATTTACAAGATGTGTCTGCCCTAGCTTTAAATGCCGGAGTTGAAATGGATATGGTAGGAGAAGGTTTCCTGGGTACTTTGAAAAAATCTCTGGAGGAGAAAAAAATAACCATTGAGCAGATTGATAATGCTGTCAGACTTATTTTAGAAGCAAAATATGATTTAGGTTTGTTTCAGGATCCATACAAATATTGTGATGAAAAAAGAGCTAAAACAGAAATCTTCACAGCAGGCAGCAGGAAAGAAGCAAGAACGATTGCAGCACAGTCATTGGTTTTATTAAAAAATAAAAATCAGTTATTACCTCTTAAAAAATCCGGAACTATCGCACTTATCGGGCCATTGGCAGATGCCAAAAACAATATGTCAGGAACCTGGAGTGTAGCCACGATTGGTGATAAATGTATTTCATTATTACAAGGAATTCAGGAAGCAGGCGGAAAATCAACTAAAGTACTTTATGCAAAAGGAAGCAATTTAGATTACGATGAAACTTTTGAAACCAACGCAACAATGTTTGGTAAAACCTTAAATCGTGATCCTCATTCAAAAGAAGAATTAATTGCCGAAGCCTTAAAAATTGCCAATCAATCGGATGTAATTGTGGCAGCACTTGGAGAATCTGCAGAAATGAGCGGAGAATCCAGCAGCCGTACGAACTTAGAAATTCCACAAGCGCAAAAAGATTTATTACAGGCATTACTTAAGACAGGAAAACCGGTTGTTTTAGTATTATTTGATGGCCGTCCTTTAGTTTTAAAGGAAGAAACAGCAACTGTTCCGGCTATTTTAAATGTCTGGTTTGCAGGAAGTGAAGCAGGTTACGCTATTGCTGATGTTTTATTTGGAGATGTTAATCCTTCAGGAAAATTGACAACAACTTTTCCGAGAAGTATAGGGCAGATACCGATTTATTATGCACACAAAAATACAGGAAGACCGCTTTCCAATGCAGAAGGCAAATTCGAAAAATTCAGGTCAAATTATTTAGATGAGAGAAACGAGCCATTATTCCCTTTTGGTTTCGGATTGAGTTACACCACTTTTGATTATTCAAATTTGAAAATTTCATCTGATAAAATGAACTTCAACGGGAAAATAAATGTGACTGTTGATATTACAAATACAGGGAATTTTGATGGAAAAGAAACGGTTCAGTTATACATTAGGGATTTAGTCGGATCAGTTACAAGACCGGTTAGGGAATTGAAAGGTTTCCAAAAAATAACGCTAAAAAAAGGAGAAAAGCAAACAGTGACTTTCGAAATCACGGTTGAAGATTTAAAATTTTATAATTCTGATTTACAATTCGTAGCAGAACCAGGGCAGTTTGATGTTTTTGTTGGAACAAATTCAAATGCCGATAAGAAAATTAGTTTTGAGTTAACTAAATAAGTGGTTTGTTGATTGGTAATTGCCCTTCGTACTGGTTATACGAAGGGCTTTTTTATAAGCTTGAAACTCTAAAATGTTAAGTTATGCATTTTTTTGTCATTTCGACAAAGGAGAAATCACACAAGAAGAGAATGCACTGTAATAGAATATTGGATGCGATTTACTTCGTCTGTTCGCTAACGCTTGAGTCTCCTTCGTCGAAATGACAAGATTGGGGAGATTACTATTGAATAATAAATTTTAAAGTGAAACAGCGTCTTATGATACTATTAAAAAAAATGAAAAAAGCATATTCAATTCTGCTTTTACTGTTACTGATTGGTTTTAATTTTAAGGCACCAGCACAGAATAAACATGGAAAAACAGAATGGTTTGACCCTGACAAACCGGCAACAACGTATTGTAATCCAATCAATATTGGGTACAATTATACGACTTACAATCATAACGGTATCCCTGAATCCCGACGTTCTAGTGCTGATCCTGTAATTATTACTTATAAAGGGGAGTATTATTTGTTTGCAACCAATCAGGCCGGATATTTTTGGAGCAAGGATATGTCTGACTGGAAATTTATTTACGGAAGCTTTCAGAGAAAACCGGCAGATGATGACCAATGCGCACCAACTGCCTGGGTTGTAAACGATACTTTATTTTATGTAGGCTCAACATGGAAAAAAGATCATCCGGTTTGGAAAACTGCTGATCCAAAATCCGGCAGGTGGACGAGGCATGTAGATGTTGCCATGCTCCCAACCTGGGACCCTGCTATTTTTCAGGACGATGATAAAAAAGTTTACATGTATTACGGTTCAAGCGGAAAGTTACCGCTTGTTGGTGTTGAGGTAGATTATAAAACATGGCTTCCCAAAGGAAATCAGGCAGATTATGCAAAATTGTATGTCGCAACCGAAGTTGAAGATATTCAGAAACCTTATGGCGAAGCAAAAGCGGTTGCAGGCTTGGATCCTGCAGCACACGGCTGGGAACGTTTTGGACCTAACAATGATATGGAGCCTGCGCCTTGGGGAAATTTTATTGAAGGTGCCTGGATGACAAAACACAACGGAAAATATTATATGCAATACGGCGCTCCGGCTACAGAATTTAAAGGCTATGCGAATGGTGTTCATGTCGGCGATAGCCCGCTGGGGCCTTTCACATACCAAAAACACAATCCAATGTCGTATAAACCGGGAGGATTTGTAATTGGTGCCGGACACGGAAATACTTTCGCAGATAATTATGGTAATTACTGGAATACAGGAACCTGTAAAATTTCTATAAAAGACCGTTTTGAACGTCGTATTGATATGTTCCCGGCAGGATTTGATAAGGATGATGTTATGTATTCTATTACTTCTTACGGTGATTTCCCTATTATGCTTCCAACAAGTCAACGCGATCAGACTAAGGGAGCTTCTTCAGGCTGGATGTTACTTTCGTATAAAAAACCGGTAACAGTTTCTTCTTCTGAGGAATGTAAGGATGTCGAAACACACAGAATGGATAACGGAAGCAAAAAAGTCTACGAAAAAATCTGTTATGATGCTTCGAATTTAACGGATGAAAATATTCAGACCTATTGGTCAGCAACAACAGATAAACCAAGCGAATGGCTACAGCTTGATTTAGGTAGAAAGATGGAAATTAGGGCGCTGCAAATCAATTATGCAGATCATAAAGCAACGCAATACAATAAAGCAATGGATATTTATTACCAATATAAAATCTTCATGTCTGATGATGCTGTAAATTGGAAACTGGTAATTGATAAATCCCAAAATGATAAAGATGTTCCCCACGATTATGTAGAATTAACAAAACCAATTGAGACTCGTTACATTAAGATGGTAAATATTCATAATGCATCCGGATTATTTGCAGTTTCAGATTTCAGGGTTTTTGGAAACGGATTAGCAGAAAAACCAAAATTTGTTTCTGATTTTAAAGTTAACAGAAATAAATCTGATTCGCGTAACGCCATTATTTCGTGGAAAAAACAAACTGATGCCATAGGCTATAATATTTATTACGGAATTGCTCCGGATAAATTATATAACAGTATTATGGTTTATGGAGATAACTCGTATGATTTTAGGGGTTTGGACAAAGGCACAAAATATTATTTTGTGATTGAAGCTTTTAATGAAAATGGTATTGGAGAAAAAACAGAAATCAAAAGGGTTGATTAATTAATTTTTAAAAAATTACTATCTTGCGGTTTCATTTTTAGGAAAACCTCAAATACTTTATTTTCTATGAAAAAAACAATTCTTTTAACTGCTTTAATTTTAAGCGGATTGACATCTTTTGCACAATCAAATGATGAAAAAAACATTAAACTGTTTTATAAAAAAGCATTAACTGATTCTAAATGTTATACATGGTTAGAATATCTGTCTAATGATATCGGAAGCCGTTTATCGGGTTCTGACAATGCAGCAAAGGCTGTTCAGTATTGTAAAACGCAATTAGAGACTTTAGGTCTTGATAAAGTATATTTACAAGAAGTTATGGTACCTCATTGGGTGCGTGGTGAAAAAGAGACAGCCTACATTTTAGACAATAAAACGAAAACAGTTGTTCCGATTTGTGCTTTAGGCGGTTCTGTTTCAACTCCAAAGACAGGCCTTACCGCTGAGGTTATCGAAGTTAAGGGAATTAAAGAACTGAATGAATTAGGAGAGAAGGTAAAAGGCAAAATAGTGTTTTTTAACAGACCGATGGATCCTGAAAATATTGAAACTTTTAAATCTTACGGTGCTTGTGTAGATCAAAGATTTGATGGTGCAAAAGAAGCTGCTAAGTTTGGAGCTGTAGGAACAATTGTTCGTTCGATGAATTTACGTTTGGATGATTTTCCACATACAGGAGCACAAAGTTATGGTGATTTACCAAAAGAAAAATACATTCCGACTGCAGCTATCAGTACTAATGGTGCTGAATTATTGAGTGAATCCTTAAAAAATAATCCGGCTTTAAAATTTTATTTTAAACAATCCTGCGAGACATTACCTGATGTATTGTCCTACAACGTGATTGGGGAAATTACAGGTAAGGAGCGCCCTGAGAACATTATGGTTGTTGGCGGCCATCTTGATTCATGGGATTTAGCCGATGGTTCTCACGATGATGGAGCAGGGATAGTGCAAAGTATGGAAGTAGTTCGTATTCTTAAAAACTTAAACTACAAACCTAAAAATACAATTCGTGTTGTATTATTTATGAATGAGGAAAACGGTGGAAAAGGCGGAGCTAAATATGAAGAAGTCTCAAAACAAAAAAGCGAAAATCATATTTTTGCTTTAGAGAGTGATTCAGGAGGATTCAGTCCAAGAGGTTTTTCTATTGATGCAGATGATGCAAACCTGAAAAAAATACAGGGATTTAAAGACTTTTTTGAGCCCTATTTAGTTCACAGCTTTACAATTGGGCATAGTGGTTCAGATATTGATCATTTGACTTCCAAAACAATAGTTAAAGCAGGCTTAAAACCGGATTCACAACGTTATTTTGATTATCACCATGCAGCAAACGATAAATTTGATGCCATAAACAAAAGAGAACTTGAACTTGGAGCAGCTACAATGACAACTTTATTGTATTTAATTGACCAGAACGGAATTATTCTTCCAACTTCTAATTAAGTTTTAAATAAAAAATCTAAAAAGCTATGAGTTTGTACTTATAGCTTTTTTTTATGATTAAATTTTTTTAAAATCAGTGCTTCATAATAATAGTATAATACAAGAGTGCTGTAGGAATATTTGATAGCAATATCAGTATTTTAAGACCTATGTCTTTTCGTTGTTCATACCGTCTTATAAAATTATCTATCAAATGAAACAGCATTACAGCATTCAGAAATACGATTGAAACAACAAACGGGGAAGCAATAACCAAAATGTTAGGACTTTCGTTTGAAATCATATAAAATGCAAATAAAACGGTACTAATGATAAGAGTTCCAACTGCCAATTCAATAGATCGAATTTCTTCAAAAAGTTTGCTGTCGATAGTTTTCATAAGTTTAAATTTTAAAGGTTTTTTGAATAGTCTCAATAGACATAAAAAGCATATTTGAAAAATTCAGATAATAAAAAGAATGTGCGTGACGGCCTCTTTTGTATTGCTGAGCAAAGTACCCGATATGTTTAGGGTAAAACAGTGTACCGGATAATATGACTAAAAACAGATACAAGCTTTTTTTTCCATTTCCCAAAAGATAATACTGCATTCCGATTTCTTCACGAACAGAAATACCTGTATCCGTTAAACATGAATGATGTCATGATCTTCCAGTTTGGGCTGTATATCAAAATGATTTTTATAAAGAAAGTTCCCTAAACCAAGTCCCAGACTACCTTCGGAATAATCCAGAAGTTTTGATTTGTCAATTTCCCAAGGCTTATTTCTTTTAAAGTATTTTTGATAAGGCTGTTTGGTATACTCGTACATTTTCTCGATAATATGGTCTTTCATTGTTTGTTAGTTAAAAGTTCTTTGAATTTCAAAGTAAATTAATAAATAAAAAAGCTAACTGAGTTTTGAATTAGCTTTTATGATTTAATAGTTATCAAATACGGTTATTAATAATTTAGAATCAGCCAGATTAGAAGGGGAGACTACTTTTTCGTTAAGCGGAATATCATTTCCGTATCTTTCTTTCAGTATTTTTTGAACCCTTTTATCCTTCAAATTAAAATCTTTCAGTTCCTGAAGATCACATAATTCTGTATTGGCCCCATTTTTATATATTTTCCAGATTAATTCCGAGCAATAGATTCTGTTATCAGTCCATTCAAAATAGGCATCATATTGCTTACCTATGAATTGATTGCCGTAAGCCTTCATTTTTTTAAGTGTTTCTGCGTTCAAAATAGTGGCAGCATTTTTTAATCTTTTCACTACATATTTGCTGTCTCTTCCGTGTTTTATCCAATCTTCTAAAGGGGTAACTTTTACAGGCTGAACAGCTTCAAGAACCAATTGCTTTCCATCATCTGTAAAGAAAATTATTCCGCAATGGGAAAACTTCGATTTAGTCGCAATCCTTACGGCCTCACACTGACTTGATTCAGAGGTTTGAAAAATAATATCGCCATCCTGAATTTTACCTGAAGCACTATTTTCCGATTTTGTTTTCGAAAACGAATTTATCGGAAAAACCAGCATGGTAACATATAAGGCACAAGCAAAACTTATTAAAAAAGTTATCCCGAGAAATATGTATTTTGTCTTTTTCATTTTAAATATTTAACGGTACAATTAAAGTACTTTGAGATACAAAGTAAATAATAAAAAAAATAGCCGCCAAATAAAATGACAGCTATTTTTAGAAATATAAAATAAAAGTGGTTTTAGGTTTTAAAAATCCTCTAACAGAGCATAATTACTGAAAGAAGAAAAAGTTTTGTGAATCTTTAAAATTATTAAAGATTAATTAGCAGCCAATTCTTTTACTAATTGACTTAGCTGACTGCCATGAATATTTTTTGCAAGGATAATTCCGTTTTTGTCAAGCAGGAAGTTATAAGGCAAAGCTTGTATCATATAATCTGTAGCAGCCTGAGAACTCCAGTATTTTAAATCGCTTACCTGTGCCCATGGGAGTTTTAGCTTTGTTATCATTCCTGTCCATGCCGGCTTTTTTGTATCAAGGGAAACTCCGTAAATTGAAAATTTTTCAGGATAAGTATTGTATAATTTTAAAAGCTCCGGTTGTTCTTTAATACAGGGACCACACCAGGTAGCCCAAAAGTCAACTAATACTATTGAGCCTCTTAAGGATGAAAGAGCAATATTATTTCCTTTTGTATCCGGAAGATCAATTTCAGGGGCAATATCTCCAATTTCAAGTCCTACAACCTGTGCCTGAATATTATTGGCAAAAAAAGACATAAATAAAACGGCAAAAAATAATTTCTTCATATTCAATAATTAATTTTACAGGATAGTTAATCCCGTCATTTTATATTCGGACAAATATAAATAACAGGATTTAACTTTTTAAATAAAATTAAGTGTTTTGAAAAAAAAAAATTGTGCAAAAAACTTAGTGGAAACCTTTTGAGGTAAAGAGCTTTCGAACTCCGCTCAGGATGACAATGATTTCGGGAAGTAAATAGAAGACTGGAAATCGACAAAGGAAATAGTAATAATCATATTTGTTTTGTTTTCAAATCTAATGAATTTGAATTGTTTTAGTGATTACGTTACTACTTGTTTTATTTGGTTCATCAGGCTGGTTACCTCCAACAGCAATTTCTACCTTTCCATTATATTGCTGATAGTTTCCTTCAGCAGTAACATACGAAAGATCTTCCGGCGAAAGTGTAAATGTTATTGTTTTGCTTTCTCCCGATTTTAGGCTGATTCGCTCAAATCCTTTTAAGGTTTTTAAAGGTGCTTTTATTGATAAGTCTTTATTCACAACATACAACTGTACAACTTCCTCACCGGAAACTTTACCGGTATTGGTTATTTTGACGGAAACAGGAACATTTTGACCTTTCACTACTGATGGTGCTATTTTTAAATTATCATATTTAAATGTAGTGTACGAAAGTCCATATCCAAATCCATAAAGAGGCGTTCCTTTAAAATAGCGATACGTCCTGTTATCCATTTTATAATCAACAAAAGGAGATAAATCCGTATCACTTTTATAAAAGGTAACAGGCAATCTTCCGGCAGGGTTATAATCACCAAAAAGAACATCAGCGACAGCGGCCCCGGCAGCCTGACCACCATACCAGGCATTTGCTATTGCCGGAATATTTTCTGCCTCCCACGGAATAGCTATGGCGCTGCCTGTCATCATTACAAAAACAATAGGCTTTCTGGTTGTTTTTAAAGCTTTCATTAGTTCAGTTTGAATTTCAGGGAGTAAAATTGAAGTACGGTCGCCACCTTTGAAACCGGGAAAGTTAACTTTCATTTCCTCACCTTCCAGCTGAGGGGATATTCCGCCAACGAAAACAAAAGCATCAGCATCTTTCATGCGATTAACCAGTGCATTAAAATCAGTTCTTTCATAATTTCCTGTATGTAAGGCTACATTGGCTTTTCCGTCTCCCTGCCAATATTCAATTACCAAATTATAAACGGCATCTTTTTTTGTTTTTAACTGATAGGTTTGACTTCCCCAACGATTTTTATTCCAGGCATTCAAAACTTCTTTTCCATCAACTAAAAAACGGTAACCATCATCTGCAGTAAGTTCAAATGTGAGAGAACCATCCTGTGAAGCTGTAAAATTTGTAGTATAGCGTGCCGAAAAGTTATTGGCTTTGATGTTTTTTGTAACCACTTCGCCTTCCTGCCATAAATTATTGATTTCAGATTCGGTTTGGGTAGTTTCTGGTGCCCCGGAAAGTTCTTTGTTGTTATAATATTCTGCTTTGAAACCTTGTTTCCCTTCAAAAGAGTATTGTTTTTTGACGTCAGAATAGACCAATAAAGTATCATTTGTAAAGTTTACGGCTTTCTCATAAACAACTTCTGTATTGGAGCCGGCTTTTTCTTTAATGCCCTGTAATACTGTGGTTAGTTTAGAAGGAGTACCATTGTAATTTCCTAAAATAGCGATATCATTATCTGCATTAGGCCCCAATACAACAATCTTTTTCAGCTTTTTACTTAAGGGTAAAGTTTTATTTTCATTTCGAAGTAAAACTATTGATTGCCTTGCCATTTTTAGGGCATGTGCCTTATGCTCATCATTTTCTAAAACAGAAGCAGGAGTCTGAGCATACTTTACCATTTCAACAGGATCAAACATCCCTAATCTGAACCGAATCATAAAAAGGCGTTTTACGGAAATGTCAATTTGTTTCTCGCTAATTTTTCCATCTTTAACAGCTTTTACCAAAGCTTTGTAGGCGTCAGTTCCGCAATCAATGTCAGTTCCGTGAAATACAGCATCAGCAGAAGCAGATTCCGCATCAGGATGTGTTTTATGATTTTTAAAGAAATCATCAATCGCCCAACAATCAGACGTTACATAACCATCAAACTTCCATTGATTTCTCAAAATATCAGTCATCAGGATATCACTGGCACAACAAGGCTGGGTTCTAAAAGCATTATAAGCGCACATAACGCCTGCAACTTTCGATTGGGTGACTAATTTTTGAAAAGCGGGAAGATAAGTATCCCAAAGTTCGTAAGGAGTTACATCTACATCAAATGTATGCCGCAGAGGTTCAGGCCCGCTATGAACGGCGTAATGTTTGGCACAGGCAGCTGCTTTAAGATACTTGGGATCATCTCCCTGTAAACCTTTTACAAATGAATCTCCTAAAACGCCGGTTAAATAAGGATCTTCACCATAAGTTTCCTGTCCGCGTCCCCAACGTGGATCACGAAAAATATTGATATTAGGTGTCCAATAGGTAAGGCCGAGATAACGTTCGTTTGTACGTCCTGATTCAACTGCCATATTATAAATGGCTCTCCCTTCAAGTGCTGAGTAATCTGCCATTTTAAAAAGTGAATTTTTATCAAAAGTTGCAGCCATTGCTATTGCCTGCGGATATACAGTTACTTTAAACGGAGTCCTTGCAACGCCGTGAAGCGTTTCATTCCACCAGTCATAAGCAGGAATGTCAAGCCTTGGAATAGCAGGGGATGAATTAAGCATTTGTGATACTTTTTCCTCAAGCGTCAGCCGGCTTACAAGATCATCAACTCTTTTTTCGAAACTTAAATCAGGATGCTGAAAAATAAATTCCTTCTGGTTTTTTTGTGCAGTCGAATGTATTGCTAAAAGTATAAATAGGAAAGTCTGAAAAACTAAGCGTATTGATTTCATATATTTTGACTTGTTTTATAAATGAGATTAGAATTTTTAAATTTAAAAATAAAAAACAACCGATTGCGAAAAAATGAATATTTTTTTTGCCTGAATAGTTTTTATCAAATCAACGATAACCTTTTTGAAGATTATCTTGTTGGAAAAATAGTTATATTTACTTCCTTATTATTTATTGATGGAAGAGAATAAACATGTAACAATATATGATATTGCCGAAAGATTAAATCTGGCGACTTCAACAATTTCGAGAGCTTTAAAAGATCATCATACCATTAGTGATAAAACGATCAAAAAGGTAAAAAAGACTGCCGAAGAAATGGGTTTTGTGCCAAATACTTTAGCGGCAGGCCTGAGAGGGAACAAAACCAAAACTATTGGTGTTTTGATACCAACGGTTACACAGCCCTTTTTATCATCTTTAATTAGCGGTATTGAAATAACGGCTCAGAAATCAGGCTATACCGTAATTATTATGCAATCGCATGATTCTTATGATGAAGAAGTTAATATGGCCAAATCATTGTATAGTAATCGCGTAAGCGGTGTAATTTGTTCGCTGGCAATGGAAACCAGGGATACCTCACATTTTCTGCAATTTTATAATAATAATATCCCTCTTGTTTTCGTTGACAGGGTTCCTAAGGATTTTAATACTTTCAGAGTAATCATCGACAATTATTCCGCAGGTTATAAAGCTACAAAACATCTTATTGAGCAGGGATGTAAGCGTATTGCTCATTTAACAGCGGGATCTGAATTTGGTAATTTATATAATGAAAGAAAAAGAGGTTATATCGAAGCGCTGAGAGATCATAATTTGCCTTTGGATGAAGAACTGATAGTAAATTTAAAATCGGTTACTTATGAAGAAGGGGTAAAGGCAAGTAATAAATTGTTTGATCTGAACCCAATTCCGGATGGTATTTTTGCTTCCGGAGATATTATTGCTGTCAGTGCTGTCCAAACGGCTAAAAAAAGAGGAATAAAAGTACCGGATGATGTTGCTGTTATTGGTTTTAATAATGACCCTATTTCTCAAATCATTGATCCTAATTTGTCTACGATAACCCATCCTGCAGAAAAAATGGGCAAGGCAGCTTCCGAAATTATTATTAAAAACCTAAAATCTTCTAAAAGAGATGAGGTAAAAGAAATTACTTTCTTAAATACTGAGGTTTTGGTACGTGAATCTTCGAACAGGAATAAATTATAAGCTTATTAATATTAACTTGTTGGTGGGTTAAATCTAACACATAGAAATATAGATTTATGTGTTGAAAAAAAGAATACAAAAAGAAATACTTCTTTCACATAGATAGCTTTGTGTATTTTAAATAAGTGAAATGCCTATTTTAAGTTTACAAAATCTATGTTTCCAGCCCGCACTGAGCGGAGTCGAAGTGTGTTAAAAATAATGACACATAATTGGTACAGTTAATTTTATTTCAATTTAGAATCAAATTGACTGATTTTGAAGTTTTTTGATTTAATTATTTTGCCCCCATCCGTAATTATTATACAGCTATAATCAGAGTATATATTAATTAAATCCATTCCGGCTTTTCTTCCCATAACCATTAAAGAAGTACTGAATCCATTGGCAATTTCAGCTTTTGGACCAAAAACGGTTACGCTGCAAAGCCCTGTTGCCGGGTATCCTGTTGCCGGATTGATAATGTGCGAATATCGTTTACCATTAAATTCAACAAATTTCTCATAACTGCCGGATGTTGTTACGGCACCTTCATTTAATGGAACTACAGCAAAAACTTCATCAGGACTAAAAGGATTTGTAATACCAATATTCCAGTCGGTACCATCAATTTGTTTTCCCCAGGTTGTCATATCTCCGGAAGCGTTGACTATTCCTGACTTTATTCCTTTAGCCTGCATGATACCCCGGCATCTGTCAGTTGCATATCCTTCTCCCAAAGCTCCAAAGCCAATTTTCATTCCTTTTAGTTTTAAGAAAATAGTAGACTGAACACTGTCTAAAATGATGTTTTTATAACCAACTTTCTCTACCGATTTTTTTATGGCTGCCGCCGAAGGCATCTCGGTCATGGAACCATCAAATTTCCAAATTTTATCCATTGCGGCAAAACTGATGTCGAAAGCTCCATTGGTTAGTTGTGATAATTTTATTGCTCTTTGAGTTAATTCAAAAACTTCACGATCAACTTTTATGGGTTTTATTCCGGCATTTTGATTCAATTCAGAAATCTGTGAATCCGGTTTCCAGTCTGAAATAAGATTTTCGATTCGGCTGATTTCTGCAATAACTTCGTTAATATTTTGTTCAGCAGTCAGGGAATCATTGGCGACGATGCTAATATCAAAACGCCCTCCCATTAGTAAAGTAGTTCTTTTGCGCAAAACCTGTGAGTGTCCTGAAATACTCAGGAAAAATATAAAAAGGAACAAAATTTTATAAGGAGACAGCTTCATTGGTATAAATTATTAATAGCAATCAGTTAATAATTGCCCGTTTTTCTTATAATCATAAAGATTTTTAATGCTGTTGACAAGACACAAATCGTTCAAAATTACTTCTACATCTTTTTGCATGGCAAGCGAACCGCAAATCATAATAACACCTCCCTGTTGTAATAAATCGACGAAAAAAACTGCATTCTGTTTTATCAAATCCATCACGTACATATGTTCCGCTTCGCGCGAAAGAGCCAGATGAAAACTTGTGAGTTTTTGTTTCTGAATCATTTCACCTGAAAACTTTTTATAACCGGAAACGGTTTCGGTTTCCATTCTAAAACCGCTGTACAAATGAGTTTCTGTTTTTTTATTATTTTGTTCAATCATTCCAAGAAAAGGAGCAATTCCGGTTCCGTTTGAAATTAGAGCCACTTTTGAAGCTTTGGCAGGAAAGTGAAAAGCCTTATTATTAATGATTCGGGCTTTAATGGTATTTCCTGCTTCAAGATTATTTAAAAATCCTGAGCCTAATCCATTGGGATGGAGTTTTACAACCAATTGTATGTTTCCCGAATGTTTTCCGATAGAGTAGAGGCGTTCCCGGGAATCGTTTGCGGGATAAATAGCCAGTAAATCGCCAGAAGCAAATTTCGTTCTCGCACTGGCTCGCAATGTTACTATAAAAGTATGTTCCGTTTCAGAAAGTGCAGTTTTATCTAAAACCATTAGTTTTTGTAAACCTTTAGGAACATGATTGTATAAAGATGGAGTAGTGGCTAATGGAATTCCGGTTTCAGCACTCCATAATTTTACCCAGTTTACAAATTCAACAGCCGATTTATCATTAACCGTTTGTAAATCTAAAAAGCGTTCTGCCCAGTTTTTATTTCCTAAAAGCTGATCAATTTCAATTGCAAATCCACAAAAAGAGGGATATGATTTTGAACCAAAACCTACTATCGAAAACTTGATTTTCTGTTGTTGCGTCTGATTTTGCAAAAGCACTTTAAATTTATTTCCGTTTGAAGGAGCATCCCCCAAACCGTGTGTCGATGAAAATACAATTATATGTTCTGCTTTCGGATAAACAGAAAAACGGTTTAATTCTGTTATAAAAGCTTTGTGTCCCTGATCAATTAATTGTTTAAGAATGGCATTGGCAAATCTAAAAGAGCTTCCGTTTTCAGAGCCTACTAAGAGAATTATACTGCTTTCATTGGCATTGAATTTATTTTTTATACGACTGGATCGTCGTTTTAAAGTCATAGCAAATCCTGAATAAATAAAGAAAAGGATATTGATACAAGCTAAAGCTAAAATTATAGCCCAGACTGGATGTATTCGTCCGGTATGAAGGTCAAGACTCAATGCAGCTAACTGAACGGTGAGGGGAGAACGTTTTTCTGAAATTACAATACCGCTAACCTGATTTACTTCGACTTCACGGTCTTTTAATTCGATAATGTAATATTCTTCAGGGTCATCCGTAAACGGGAATTCTATTTTTTTTACGTCAGAGAGAAGCGTATTTTTAAAGATTGAAGTTTTTTTATCTTCTGCAGAAAGTTCTGTTTTTACGGGCTTAGCTTTTTCCTCACCCATAAAAAAGTTAAATCTTTCGAGTGATAAATAAGTTCCTGTAAGCGCGATAATCAAAATCGGAATTAAGGCTAACCGTCCCAAAACAACATGGTAATACTGGGCAAAATATTCCTTGATTACTTTAGAGAAAAAGTTGCGGATTCCTCTTTGTCTTTTTAAAACAAGTACGAAGCCCGAAATCGAAATCAGAAGTAATAAAAATGAAATTATGCCAACAAAAAACCTTCCGGCTTCATGAAGAAACAAAGAGCGATGAAAACCCGTGATCCAATTAATAAACCCGCTTTTTTTGGAAGGGGTTCCTAAAGTTTTACCGGTTTTTGGATCAATATAAGCGTTGATATCATTTCCGTCCTCATCAATTGCCTGAAGTGTTATAAACTGATTATAATCGATACTCAATTCTGTGATTTCCGGATATGCTTTTTTTAATATTGGCAATGTTTCCCCTAAAGTTATTTTGTCAAAATTTGCTGCTTTGTACGGCAATGTTTTTTCCTGTGCGGCATCGATCGCCAGAATAATTCCGGTTACCGAAGCCAAAAGCAAAAATATTGAAGAGAACAGGGCCAAAGCCAGGTGTGCATAACGCCAGAAAGAAAGAGTCATTGAGTGTATTCTAGAAATGTAATTGTACTATATTTTATTCAGTCTTACATATCGAATGTAACCTTTGCCTTCTGTCTTTTCAGCGATTCCCTGAGTCGTAAGTGGAATTTCTAAATCATTGGCATAATATTTTTGATCTTCAACAGCAGTTTCAAATCGTAATTTATATCCTTTATTAATTTTCGAATCTTCAATTTCAATAGTAGTAATGCTGCGATCACCTCCGGTAACTGAAGCTCCGGTTTTGGCACTGATATTACTTGGTTTTTTAGAGTGAAAGGCATTCCATTCTTTCAGGCTGCTGTACCATTTTTTGTCATCTCCCATTACATAAAGCGTTTTTTCATATTCCCCTTTAGCATTCAGTAATGACACAACAATATAAGCGCCTTCCCCCATATAGTTGGACATTTGCAGCATACATTTATATTTGCTTGTTTGTGCAGTGGCCTGAAAAGATAAAAAGCAGATTAATAGTGTAGTCAGGCTTATTTTAAATATTGATTTCATGTGTAAATTCTATTTGTTTGTAATATGCTGATTTGTTAAGAATGGTGATTCTAGTGTAATATTATTTTAAAAAATCTAATGATACGTTGTTTTTAGCAAAAGACTCATTTTCTTTTGCCAAAGTATAAGCACTCTCATCAAACTCGGTGATAATTTCTTTTTTGGCACCAACAGATAAAAGATATTTCAGGATCGTATCATCTTTAGAAATCATAGCAGCTTTGTGTAAAGCGGTTAAACCATCTTTATTCTTAGCGTTGATATCGATGTTTAAATCGGCAATTTTTTTGAGTAAGGCTAAATCATTTTTGATAATACTTAAATGGTATAAGGTATTCCCGTCTTTTTGAGGAGCAGCTAAGTTTAATCCTTTTTCCTGCAATAATTTTATTTTAGCAGCAAAAGGATCTTGTTTTGCGTTAGCTCCTTCCGGACCACGTTCCATTTGTGGACGATATGATTGTATCAAATAAAAACCCGGATTGTTTCCTTCCTTGTCCAGAACTTTTACATCCGCACCTTTGTTTAAAAGAATTTCAAGAGCATTTGGGGTTCCGGATTTCACAGCAGCTGTCAATGCCGATTCTCCTTTCAGGTTTTGTGCATTGATGTTTTTTACAATTGGCAGTAATTGTTCCAGTGCAGCAGATGTTTCTCTGGAAGACGCTGCGATCATCAAAGGAGTATTTTCTTCATTATCTGCTTTGTTGACATCTGCACCTTTGGCTATAAAGTAATTGATAATTTCAGTTTGATTGGGTTTATTTACCAGAAAATGCAGGACAGTTTGTCCTTCTTTATTGGCTGCTGTCGGTTTCATTTTCAACTCTTCTGTCAGGTATTTATAAGTTCCGAGAGTATTTGTTTCCCTGCGTGATCCCTGGGCTGCAATTACAAGTGCATTATCAGTATATTTTACTCCTTTTTCTAATAGTGTTTTTAAAAGAGTAATATTACCGGTTCTGGCAGCATAATTAAAAGCCGTATTTCCATTATTATCTACATCTTTAAGCGATAATCCTTTTGTGATAAAATAATTGGATAAAGTAAGGTTTTTGTCATACGGTATTGCCATAAGCAATAGGTTTGCACCGTCTTTGTATTTTTTCTTAGGATCTATACCGGCCTTAAAAAAGGCTTCATAAATTTCCGTATTGCTTTGACCGCTGCCGGCAGCTGCTGTAATAGGGAATGCCCCGTGGCTGTCTTCTAAATTAATATCAGAACCTTTGGCTATAAGGTATTTTATGATTTCTACATTTCCTTTTCCTGCTGCCCAGTGAAGATAAATTCGGTTATCGTGAGTTGGTTTATTTACTTCATTACCCGGTTGCTCTAATAAAAATTTAATTGTTTCTGTGGGAGCATCATTATTAATAGCCAAAACGACCACATCAAAAGCATTTGCAGTAGAGGCAGACGGACTGTTGCCTTTAGCTATTTCTGCTTTAACGGTATTCACATCAGGAGTAGTTTTCCAAAAGGATTGTTCTAATAATGTATTTTTTTGCTGGGCATTTGCGAATAAGGAAGCCATTAAG
The DNA here is from genome assembly GCF_059491325.1 of Flavobacterium sp. Flavsp81. NCBI lineage: Bacteria > Pseudomonadati > Bacteroidota > Flavobacteriia > Flavobacteriales > Flavobacteriaceae > Flavobacterium > Flavobacterium sp. Flavsp81. The sequence goes on from NZ_CP168505.1 coordinate 528,366, forward strand.
GCAAAGGAAACAAAAAGGTTATTTTTCATAAATTTCATATAAATGTTTTGCCTGGTAGGGATAATGCGCTTGTTAGATGCTTTTGTCCTCAAAAGGTTTAATTTAGCTGTACTTTTTATTTAATTATTTAGAATAAATAAAAATAACGCAAATATAAAAATAAATGTTAGAATACCAATGCTTATTTAGGTTTTAAGGTTTGTAAAACTTATAATTTCTAAGTTAACTTTTAGATGAATTGTTGGCACATATCTTTTAGTACTTAATAATGTTGTTCTTTTAGACAGATACTTTGATAGTAATTATTATTAACCTGAATTTAATTATGTATCGGTTTTTTATTAAATATCTGGCTTTTCTTCCAAAGTCTTTTCTGTAGGCATTGGAGAGCACAAGGAGCGAATATCTCCAAGATTCCAAAATCTTGAGGAATTCAATCGTTTTTATAAATAAGAGTTTTTTTACTATGGATAAGCTAATTTACTGTTGCTACCGGATACCAAATAAACTCGCGCGGGTTTTTTTTCAAGTTTACCAATTCTTTGTTCTAAAGTTGCAACATGTGCCGGATTTAATATTTCAGGACAATTATGAAGTCCAATTGTAACTGTTACTTTAGCTTTAGGATATTTAGCAACTTTTGATGTAACAGTTCCTATTGATTGTTCGATTGCATCATGAATATTTGAGGTATCAACATTTTGTGCATCACCAACACCTTCTTCAGAGAAATAATCTGGTTTTTTTCCTGCATCAACATCTTTGTGATTTTCACCACCGGGAGTCAGCGCATATCTGCTGTTTAGAAATATTGTTTTAGCATCGAAAATTTCCTGAGTTGTATACCATATTTTTGGAGGCATTGTGGATAGATCCCTCTCTTCTCCTTTCTTACCGACTTGTTTGCTTTTCCATGCGGATTCCATTCTTTCACGGAGTTTTACTCTAGTAGCTTCAGAGTTTGATGAATGGATATTTTTTAAATTTTCAATTAATTCATTAATTGCTTCATTCCAGATTTTCAAATTCAGATTTCCATCTTTAGCAGCTCTGGTAACTTCACCATTGTTTAATAATTCAGCTTTTTTTTTATCGATTTCAGGCAACCATGATTTTATAAAATCTTGATTTTGCTTATTTTCTCTTTGCCTATTCACTTCATATCTTGCTTGTCTAATTGTTCTTCTTTCAAACAATCTTTTATTTTGATCTTTTTGCTTTTGATTCCAATTTGCTTTTTTGTTTCTTCTTTTTTGTTGAATGATTTTATCTGATTTTATATCTGAAAAATATGCATTATTTTTTTTGTTTTGTAAAATAGAAGCGGGACGGTTATCTTGTAGTTCTATTGCTTTATTTTGAATGACTGTATTATTCAAACTAGCCGGAATATATTTCGCCTTATTGTTATCTGATTTGTAATAGGAGTGTTCCATTTTTTAAAATTTAGTTATATGGTATAGACAGAAAAAGCTTTAATGCAGTTTTTTAGAATTTACGGTTACATTATACATTATAACCAGAACTATAGTGTACAGGAGAATGAATGTCTCTAAGAGGTGGAGAGAAATCAACTTCATCAATATCAGCATTATAACCTTTTTGATCAATTTTAGTTTCAAATCTTTTAAGAGTTTGTGGGCCTCTTTTTCTTCTTCGTTTTGCTTTATTTCGTTTCTTGGTATCTTTTGTACTATCAGAATCACTTGAATCGTCGCTACTTACCTCGGTAGTATTTGGATAATCTATCGAGTAATATATTTTAGCATTAGGAAACCATTCTCCAACACGTTCTGAGCAATTATGTACATCTGATCCGCATGGCTCCAGTTCTGTAAATAACCAATTGACCCTATATTCTGTGAAATTAGCTTCTAAACAGTCATATAAGTTTTTTTCTGAATGAGTACCAGAGGAGATTTCTGTATGTAGTTCTTTCGGACCCCATTTTTTTCCTTTCTTAACCTGATATTCAACCGTTGCAATATTTCTTCCGCCAACTCTAGTATTTCCACGTAATTTCCGAGCTTCTTTTGCATATTTACTTTTGAAATATGACACCATTTTTTTTTGCATTTGAATTACTACCAATTGGGATATTTCGGAAGTATTCTTTAATTTTTTCTGTAAATGGATAGATTTTTTTTCTATGTTTTTTGGTAATTGAAAAGCCTTCGCTCCCATAACATCAGCTTCTTTTTCCAACCCCTTATCATCATTCACATTAATGTTACCTTTCATTTGCAAAGTAGGTTTTACCCGTCCTTGTTTTTGTTGTACAACATGCCAGGCTTCATGCGGCAAATGTTTTTCTTGTCCCGAAGCAATATGAATATCAGATCCCTGAGCATAAGCATGAGCATTAAGTTGTGCAGGTTTATCAGAGTTATAATGAACCTTTACATCATCCATAGAATGACCGGAAAGATTTTCTATTCCCGATTTTAGATTATTGGGCAAGCCAGTATTGTTTGCTTTCCTCTGTAAGAGAGAAGCAGGGCGATTATCTTAAAGTTCTCTTGCCTTATTCTGAACGGTTTTCTTGTTCAAAGTATTGGCAATAGATTGCTTTTTGGCTTTTTCATAACTATTTTCCATATTGTATTAAAATATTAGGAACGCGTTATTAAATCTGTGAATTGGAGCTTTTTTCTTCTAGTGTTTTGTCTGTATTAGTTTTCTTCATTAAAGAGTCGAGCTTCTCAGCTAGAGATTCCAACTCTGTCATATATTTTTTTGCTCTCTCATATTCTATTTTAAGGGATTCGAGTTTCTGATTCAATGACAATACAAGTTTGGCCGTTGGCATTCCTGATATAAAACCTAGGAAGCCAAGTGGCATATTAAGGGCATCTTCTACTTTCTTTATGCTTTGAGGAATTCCTGTTTGTATTTGATTATGAGCATGAATACCTTCAGATTCTGCCATTGTCAGAAGTTGCTTAGCGGCTAACTTAGTATCTGGAGCATCGTGATTACTTTGCAAAAATTCACTGATAATTTCTATAAGACTTGGTAGATCTTTGGCTTTTTTGAAACCAGTATATTGAACAGGTAATGGAATAATTAAATGCTCTGTCCCACTATATGGATCTTTTATTTTCTGTACTCTATTCCACGCTTGTGCAGCTTCCATAAACCGTGGTGATGGAACACCCATGCTCTTCAAATTTATAGCTCCAGGGTGCAGTTGTGCCGATTTCCCTACCTCTGCTTCATATCCCCATTCTATTGAACCCAGATAAGTCTTTTGCATTGGACCATCCAGAATGATCGCCGCAGTTTCTGCAAGAAATTTTGAGGCTCCTTTTTTTAGGTGGGTTGGGGTATCTTCCAGTATTGCAGGTATTATCGTATTATTTTTTCTATAACCTGTTTGAGTTTTGTTTCCTTTATACCCATGAGACGGTAAGGTATCTTTTGGGTTGGGTGTATCGGAAAGTTTTTCTGGCAATGCTTCATGACCTGAATGATAGTTTGCGAATCCATATGCTACTGGACTAGTCGTTTGCAGAAATTTCTTTTTCCCATAACCGAGCACTCCTCCTGTTACTCCAAACGGAAGTTGATCTACTCTCCAGCCTTTGTTATCCCCTTCAAGAACCTGGCCTTTCATTAGCCCAAAGTCGCTGTCTTTTGTAGCATGCTCACCTTTATCTGTATAAAGGTCTCTTTTTACTGTTTGGACAAGACCTATTCGTCCCTCAACTTTTTCATTGGGTTCAAATTTCAACTCGATATGTGCCCCTGAGACAGGTGCCGTAGTTGGAATGGTTTGGTACGGATCAGCAATAAATTTTCCATAATCTGTAGTTTGCTCGCTTTTTAATTGTCTTACAGAGCTACTTCCATTATTATTTCCTCTCTTAAGCGTATTGGGTTGCTTAATTTCTTTTTTCAATTGGACTGCCTTCGCACCCATAACATCTGCTTCCTTTTCCAAACCAGTATCATCATTCACATTCACTTTGCCTTTCATTTGCACAGTAGGTTTTACCCGTCCTTGCTTTTGCTGTACAACATGCCACGCTTCGTGCGGCAAATGTTTTTCCTGTCCTGATGCAATATGAATCTCAGTTCCCTGAGCATACGCATGGGCGTTAAGCTGCGCAGGCTTATCAGAATTATAATGCACTTTTACATCATCCATGGCATGACCCGAAAGATTTTCAATTCCTGATTTTAAGTTATCGGGTAAACCGGTGTTATTTTTTTTCCTTTGAATAGAAGCAAAACCAGATTCCTGATTTATAGTTTTTTCAGAAAGTTTTTGCTGTATGGCAGAACTCTTACGATTATCTTTTAACTGCACAGCACTACTTTCCCGATTTGAATTCGCGGCAGTTACTTCTGTTTTATTTTGGGATATTTTATTGTGATGTTCTGTCATTTTCTATTTTTTAGATTAAAAAACACATGGTTTTAGTATTTTAACTCGACTGAATAAAGTTTGCAAAAACATTCACATCTCCGTTAAAAACATCATAATCATTAAGCTGCCCGTTAAGTTTGTAATTTTGTGTTTGTTGCCAGATTGTCCAGTTTTTCCAGACATTAGGTATTTTTAAGGTGCTGTTATAATTGGCAATCCATAAACTATAACCTGCAAAAGCAGGATCAGTTAAATAAGCATTTGCTGTATTATTATCGGTATAAATAAGCGGTTTTCGACCTGTTTTTTGTTCTAATAAAGTAAGGAATTGCAACAAATTGGGCTGAATACTGGCTTTATTAACACCAGCATCGATACTGCTTTCTTCAAAGTCAACAATAGGAGGAAAGTCTGATGCTAAAAACTGGCCCATAACGCCCAAATAATTGGCAACCTGTTTTGAAGGATTATCATTGCAATGATAAAAATGATACGCACCACGAACATATCCTCTTGCCTGAATTGCCGGCCAGTTGGTTTTAAAACTCGAGTCAGTATATGTTATTCCTTCCGTGGCTTTACAGATTATAAAAGATAGTTTATTAACCTGCTTGTTTAGAAAATTGATTTCATTACCCTGATATCTCGAAATATCAATACCAAATACTGTAAAATTGTCGGTTGCTGTTGTAGCCATTTTGATTTTGTTTAGTTAAATTATTTTTATTTGCTTATTTTTAAATTGATCTATAATTTTTTAGTCTTCTGGTAACATCACAACCACAGGTCCAATCGCACCCGAATAATCGATGGCTGAACAAAAGGGATGATTATGAATCAACAGTTTTAAATCTTCGAGTTTCCTGTCAAAATAGGGTAGTGTTACTTTTTTTCCTGTTATGAGTTGTACTAAATGTTCGTTTTTTAATGGATATAATTTTAATAATGGTTTTTTGATTTTATGAAATATACTTTCATCTTCAAAAATAAAATCAGCTTCATAAGTGTTATTTTGTATTTCTTTTTTATGCATTCGAAGTAAAAGGCTAATATGGCTTTCTATTTTATTTAGTATAATATCAAATGTTTTTTCATTTGTTTTTGCTATCAGATAAATGGTTTTGGCGGTGATTAAATATCCATTGATTATAAATTCCTTGTCTTTTGTACAATGATTTAAAGTCATTGCAATTATGGTATTTACATAATTTAAATCAAAATGTTTTTTCCAATTTTCTATCCTAAGTTCCACCTTATGATTGTATAATCGTTTTTTGGAAAGCAAGGATATGGGCTTCTCATCAATCTTTTTCATATCAATTCATTTGTGTAACATTCAGAGTTCGATTCTCCTTCTTAAATTCACGTCTTATACCTTCCAGTAAATCCAGATAACCTACAATAGTTTCATTTTTCTGAATTGCTTTCAAGGCACAATATCTCAGCACATTAATAATAGCTCCGCCGGCGATTTCGTACTGTTCTGCAATGTTTTCTATATCAATGGCAGGATCGAGCTGGCATTTTCCGGAGAAAGCATTTTCCCATAATTGCAGTCTTTCTTCTGCGGTTGGCATCGTAAAATGAATCATCGACTGAAATCTTCTCGAAAAAGCCTCATCCATATTTTCTTTTAAATTAGATGCCAGAATGACGACTCCCGGAAAATCTTCAATTCGTTGTAATAAATATCCCGTTTGCTGGTTTGCGTGTCTGTCATTTGATGATGATGCGCTGGTTCTTTTACCAAAAAGTGCATCGGCTTCATCAAAAAATAAAATCCAATCCTTATGCTGTGCAACATCAAATATTTTGGAAAGGTTTTTTTCTGTTTCACCAATATATTTTGACACAATCATCGAAAGGTCAACCCGATAAACTTCTCTATCTGTACTTTTTCCCAACAAAGTTGCAGTAAGTGTTTTTCCTGTTCCCGGCGGACCGTAAAAAAGTGTTCGGTATCCTGGTTTTATTTTATTTTCTAATCCCCATTCGTTCATTAAAGCAGATCCGTATTTTAGCCACGCATCAATTTCCATAACCTGGCCCATAACATGTTCTTCAAGAACCAGATCGGACCAGTTCATGTTGGTCGAAATTTGCTGTGCCGGAAACGAAACACTATGTTCTAAACGCGGTAACGTTCCTGTTAGAAAATAAGACAGCCATCTTTCATTAATCGAAATAGTATGATTTAAAACCGGCATATTAGACTCTGTTGCATCCAAAAACAAAACCTGTTCTTTCGATAAAATATTGGAAGGATGCAATACATGGAGCATTTCAAGTCGTAATTCAGGATTTACAGCCGTAATCAAAAAAGAAAAAGTTTGTCCCGTTGGTAAAAAACCACTGTGATTTTTATTTATTACACCTCCAAACTCCGTAAAGCCACGATCGTACATTGCATTTTTGCTAAAGAAAATATCCAGTACTTCGGGTTTTATCTGTGGCGCCATAATCAAAGCCAAACAAAGCCTTTCATAGAGATTTAAATCCCAATCTTTTAGCTTTTGATGATACGCACTTTCTTCTAAATCTATTTCAGAATCTAAGTCTAAATCATTTTCCGGTAACGGAATATCCTGCCAGCGATTTTCATGTCCTTCCTGAAGCAAATAACTGCAAATAACCTGATCGATTACCTTTTGCAGCCAGTCCATTTCCTGATTTAAAGCCGTTATGTTTGGGTTAGTTTCCATAATTTTCAAACAGTTTTTCGATATCATCCAAATTGGCATCTGCCCATTTAAAATAAAGCAAAGCCGTATTTGGGTTTAACTCACCGGATTGCAGCATATCCAGAAAATGTCCCTGCGCATTTTGAAATATCATTTGCGGATTATAATCCGAATTCGAATGAAAATTCGAATCAAAAAAATGATCAGCCCATTCGCCCGGATTATTGTTTTTACTGACAAAATCACTTATGAAATAAGATAACTTTTCGTCTTGTACAGCCAGTTTTTTAGCCTTAAAATAAGAGGGCTTTCTTTTAGTTTCCCGATGATAATAATCGATGTCTTTAGACTGAATTGTTTTTGTACTCTCATGTCCAAAAATGTCAACCAATCCGAAATTCTCTGCATCACTTACCAATTCAAGTTCCGCAGCTGCTTCGCCCGAAATAGCTAAGGTTGTGTTTGCCGCCGTACCGCTTTCTATAACCACATAAAGTTCTCTGAATGTGAATAATGTCTGCGTTAATTTGATGATTAATTGCTGCTGAATTTCGTTCCAGTTTTTAATTTTTACCGCTTCAGGTTCTTCGGCTTTAAAAATAAAACTGCCTTTATTAGCAAAAGCAAGTATTTGTTTGCTGAATTCAAATTCGCCATTAATTGCCCCATGACCGTGTCCTCTGCCCGAATAAGGTTTTGAAATCCCGTCGCTAAAACTCCAGTTTGATGCATTTTGTGCCAAAACATCGCTTACATGTATTTCATGTTCGTTAACAATCCTATTGCGAAATAAGTTTCCCAGCAGAATAATTTCCCCATTTTTTATCTGAAAATAATCACCTGGAAACATAGACTGATTTAAAGGTTTGGTGGGAATAAAACCGCCTGTTTTTAAGTAAAATTGCCTGTAAAAATTTTTATAACTACGATTCATAAACTTAAAAATTAGTGGATGTTTAAACTTTAGATTTCTAATGTTAGATTTTAGATTGTTGAAAATGAGATTTTTCAATTTATTCAACACCTGCAAGGCTGGGAAAAAAACCTTGCAGATAATGAAATATAAAACTGCTGTTCAATAATGTAATACAGATTACGAAGCCAAAGCAGCAGCATTTGCAGCCGCCAAAGCAGCTTGCAATGATTTAAGTTCAATCTGAGCCTTATTTAAATTAACAGTTGCCAGATTCAATTGTCTTGTCGTTTCGTCATTTGCTTTATTTGCTTCCTGATATGACGCTTTTGCTTCAATATCAGCCTTGTAAATTAAGGCTTGCGCCGAATGATTATCATCTAAAATCAAAGGTTCCTGCGGATTGTTTTTCCCCGTCAGGGTTAAATAAAGATTTAAAGCCTGTTTTTGTTCCAAAGCTGTTACAGCTTCAGATTCTAAACACAAGGATTGGGCGGCAAAAATGGATTTTAAAGCGATTAAAGTAAGCGCAATTGCATTGTTTGCATCTGTTCCGGAAGCGTTTATTTTAGTAATCAAATCATCAGAAATTAAAGGATTTAATGATTTGGTACGAATAACAAGGTTTGATAATTTATTGATTATTTCTACCGAATAAATCAGCTTGTTGATCAAAACTGTTACTTCTTTGGCAACTTCTTCTGTGTTTTCGTTTGCCAAAGTCATTTTCGAAAAAGCAATTTCAGAGTTTGAACTCAAATCTAAAGCGTTTTGCACAACCTGATCGATAAGTTGTTTGTTGCTTAACGATTGTGTTTTGCTACTTTCTGCATCAAGTAAATAACCCTGATACTTTAATGATTTTTGGCTTAGCGATGAAACAACGGTTGTTTGCTGCTGAACAACAGCCTGCGCATCTGCAACCATAGAAGTTAACAAATCGATATCTGATTTTTTCTTTTCTGTAATTCCGTATCTCTTTGGACCTGAATTTAATAATGTAGTTTCCATATTCTGCGATTTAGCTGGTTAGCATTATTTGTTATTAGTTATTGAAAAAGTAAAATGGTCTTCGTTTTCCCAATCTGATAAGTTGCTGATATACTGTTTTTTGTTAGTTTCAGCACCTCTGTAAATAGAGAGAATAACCGGGATATAAGGTTTAGAATCGATTAATGCATTACCAAAATTATCAGTAGTTGTTGGGTCAATTTTTACCTCATAAACCAACGGATCTTTTGTTTTAAGGGCAGTAGAATAATTACCTGAAGGAATATTTTCGGCCAGTTTTAAGTTGAAGAAAAAGGCATGCTTGTTTTTGATTTCAGGCAGTTTTTTCGTCAATATACTTTCTAAAGCCATATTCAGTTGATCCAGCTTGTTTTTTACGATACTTAGTCGCGAATTAGTTTCAACGATTACAGCATTATAATTACTTTCGATATTCCTGAATCTTGAAGTTTCGGCAGCAATTTTATCTTTATCTTTTACAGAATCAAGTTTAGCTATTTCGTCATTAAAAGCTTTTTTCAACTCGGCAGTTTTCTCATTTATAGAAACCAATTCTCTGTCATATTGATTCATTTCATTTTTCAGAGTCTCCTGTTCTTTTGTGACTACCGAAATCTCTATGCTTTCCTCCAGATTCTCAAGTTGATTATTGGTAAACGTATTTTCGTTATGAGAAAGAAATATACATCTGTATTCTGTAATGTCCGCATCATCTTTATCTACCGGAAAAGTAATCGCAAATGGTTTTAAAGTTGGCAAATCAGGATTTATATGATCTCTTCTTTCCGGATATTCCTGAACCGTAATATTTTTAACTGCTTTTAATGTTTTTTGTAAACTAAAAGTTTCAGATGGTGCTGATAAATAATCGTCATACGTATTGATTCCTTTTTTATATTCATCTGTAAATACGGTAAAAAGAAAGATTACATATTTTTCTCCCAAAATGATCATTTCATTGTCAGAATCCATTAAATCTAAAAGACCAATCGTGGCAAAACCTTCTCTTTTTAATTTATCAGATGCATCAGTTGCGTCTTCAACCGCTTTCGTATCAGTGGCTAGTTTCGTTTCGGCATTCGTTACTTCTGTTTTTGAGTTGGCAACATTTGAAGTCGCAATTTTTAAACTGTCTGCAGCTACTTTGACAGCATCAGTTACTTTAGTATCATTAAGTTTTGCGCTTTCAAGTTGCTGTTCTAATGCGTTTTGAAGTCTTACAGCATCAGCCGCCGCAGTTGCCAACGTCTGATTTTTAGGCTCTTTTTTGGCTTCTTCTCCCGCTTTTGTCGCTTTTTCCTTCGCCTCGACAAGCTCTTTTGTTAATTTTGTAATTTCAGCTTTAAGGCTGGCAACAGTATCATCTGCATCGGTTTTTCCTTTAGTAGCCAATGCCAGATCAGCATTTGCCAAACGCAGATTTTCTTTAGCCAGAGCCAGTTTTTCTTTTGATAATTTTTCGCTGATAACAGCTTCAAAATACGTGTTGTAGTTAGAAGTTATACTGTTGATTCCAGACAAATTAGCTTGTGAAGTACTGTTGGCCAGCGGAATAATTTGCACATGCTGAAGTACATTGCCCATTAACTCCTCAGCAGCAGAAGTCGAAAAGATTGATTTTTTACTGTCCTTTACCAGAAAAAGATTGTAGCTTTTTACCGGATTCTGTAATCCAAGTTCAGGCGTATTGGTACCTTTTTCATCTGTACTAAACGGAGCTCTGTAATAATCAAAAGCAACCTCATAAGAGCTGGCCGATTTTTTAGGAAGTCTCACTCTCAAATTATAATTAAGTCTTTTGTTGTTAAGGTTATAAGCCACTTTTGCAGCCTCAAGCTCTACTTTATTCGATTCAATAATACCTTGTGCCGCTTTTGTATTGACGCTTGCAGCAGCTTTTGCATCATTTTCTGTAGCAACAACTGCCGACATATTGGTAAAATCAGTTCCTGCAATTTTCAATAAATTATCGATCGAAGTATCAGTCGCTTTTGCTTTGTCTTCAACAGTAGACGAGGCTACTTCGGCAATACATGCAGAAGCTTCCATGGCATGTTGCGAAGCCACTTCGGCAAGATAAGCCGTTCTGTTCATCAAATTATAAGCCTCAACACTTTGCTGATAAATTTGAGTGCCATAATCGGCGGCATTAATAATACTAAAAATACTTCCCATATCGCTTGCCAGTCTTACGATAGCATTTGTAGCAATTTGGATATTTGATGCACTAACCGCTAGATTTGATACCGATTGCGAGGTATAACTATTTTGCTGTGCAGACGACATCACAATATTGGTAGAAATATTTTTAGTTTTTACGGCCTGTTCCTTAACCTTCTGTGATTTGTTGTATTTTTTTGTTGCAGAAGCAAGTTTGTCGTTGGCAATAATCTCTGCGCCTTCGGCATAATAAAGTGTAAACATGGAAGCATTCAATTGGGAATCCAATTTTTTCTTGTTCGTTTCCTGACTTTCTAATGAAGCCAATACACTGGAATGTAAATTTTCACTGTAGCTGTTCATAACTGTTTTTTTATTGATTAATTTTTATTTTAAAGGATCGCATTTATATTTTTGAGATTGTTAATAAGGCCAATTAACATGCAATGGCTTAGTCATCCAGGGATATTTTATAATAGAAAAAGCAAAGGGGGATTTGTTTATCAACACATCATAAGCTTTTTTATCTACCGTAAGTTCCCATCTGTCGTTTAATTCCAGCAGGATTCCGTCACGAACAAGCCAGTTACCCCTGAAGCCATTTACAGAACAATCACCAATTGCCTGCCAATAGGAGATGGCTGCTGTTATCAAACCATCTATTAATACTTTATTTTCTTCAGAAATTTCAATTTCATCAGGTACTGTATCCATTAGAGGTAAACCACACAACACTTTATTCAACGGTAAAAAATTTTCTTCTGTTTTATTTAAGCCCGTCACTACATATTGTAAATATTGCACGGCATTAATTTGACTTTCGTTATTGACAAATTCGTTATTGGCCACTAATTTAAGCCGCTCAAACAACATAACGACATAGCTGTTTAAGAGAATAATTCCGGCATTTCTAACTGTAATCCCTTGTTTTACTTGAGTTTTTGGCATTTGATTGATTTTAATTGTTTCAATTTTTGAAATTATGTCAACATTTTTCAGGGTTTGTGCGGTTAGTTTTTCAGCATTTATTACTTCTCTGAAACTAAGCTGTAAAGACAATGGAAATTGATAGATATGTTTTTCAACATCCGTAAGAAAATTTTTCTTTGCAATTCCTTTTTTGGTAATGACTTCCCAAATCAGTTCGTTCCAAATTTTATCAATTGAAATCAGTCTCCAATTATCGTTGATAACAGCTTTTAATAATTTTCTCAACACAAAGCTTTGTATTTCTTTTGAGGCAATTCCTCTGAAGGTAACATTGCCCAGCGTATGATAGAATTTTTCAAGAATTTTCAGGTAAGATTCCCTGTTTTTGTCTAACTCGCTAATGGCGGTGCATAAATTATTAAAATTTAGAGTTCGGCTCAGCCAATCCATTTGAGCTTCAGGGATAAACTCTTTCCTTATTATTTTCAAGAATGCTTTGGGATGCTTTTCTATAATTTCATTGATGAGGTCTTTAATCTCAAATGTATCTGAAACAAAAATATCAACAGGAATTTGCTTTTGGCAAACAATGATTGAAAAACAGTCATGTTTTTCTTTTTCGGATAGTTTTTGCCGTGTAAATAAAATGCTGGTTTGGGTTGTTTTTAAATTAATATTTGATATTGTTTTATCTAAAATCAAATCATCATTCTGCTCGCTGTCTATCTTTGGGGTTTCGATAAAAGATGGAGTGATTATAGCATTCTGAGCTATTTTATCAAAGGGTATTATTCCGTTAATGAACCGATTTTGTTTATTATTAGTACTGTTGTCCAAATAAACTGTAAAAGCTTTTTCGAGTAATTTCTGAAAGATAATTTCATTTCCTTTGTAATTTGAGTATCTTAAAATAGTTACCCAAAACAACTCATCCAGTTCCTCAATATGTTCATTTTCTGAAATTGAAACGGATTGTTTGGCTACTACCGCAATACTTTTTTTGATCCATTCATTTTTTAGCCGCATTCCATTCTTTAAAAAATAATGAATAATATTTTCACTCTGCTTTTTGTCCTGTTTTCTCAACAGAATAAATGTGGCATCATAAAATTTAGTTATCAATAAATTGGATAACTCGGATTGGGCATTTTGGGATGTACTTTGAATTAATAATGCGAGTTCTAAAACATCCATAGAATTATTGTTTCTTAATTGATTTAAAAATGTCTTTTTGATTTCAATTGCAAAAGATTTTATTTTTTTTGACTGCATTAATTTTATTATAAACTGAAAGTAATCTTTACGTTTAGTGTTAGTTACTTTTTTTGATAATTGCACAATAACAGTTTCAAAAAATAACGATATAGTATGTTCAGGATGCAGCAATATTTCCTGCATTCCTAATAATAGTAAGTCATCAGTAAGAAGTTCTTCAGGAAAATCGTAGTTTTCCTTTGCATTCAGGATTTCATAAACCATTTGTATGGTTTTCACCAGTTTTGTTTTTTTATAATTGGCTTTTTTTACAAGTAATTGCAGTAATTCACGGTTAAGAATGAATGGCAGCATTTTTTTTAATAACTCTTTATTGCCATATGAAAGCATAACTTCAAAAGCCATTTCGGGATGCAGCGAAATATTTTTGATGAGTGACGTCTGCAAGCTTTTAAAAAAATCACTTTTGGCAGGACTTTTTTGTAATTCTGCTTCTAATTTTGATAATAGGCTTTTGAAATGTATTTCAGGATAATTCGAACTATTGGTATCTATTTCGTCATGGTAAATGGAGTTTAAAGTGTTGTAAATTATTGCAGAGTTATTATTTTTTACAGATGCAGGGATTTCTGCACCAATAAAGGACCCTAATAATTGTTCATACGGCAGATTATTTTTTTTGCTTAATTCTTTTATGCAATACAATAGAAATGCAGTATGGCTGGCATTTTTATATTTTATTAAAAAAGCAATTCCGATTTTCCATAAAATTTTGCTGTTTGTCTTCAACTTAAGGCTCTTGCTTAACTTATTCAGATAAATTATGATGTCCTTGTTTAATGAAGATGAGGTAGTATTCAATGCAGAAAACAATATTTTAACTGATGTTTCATTTAAATCCTGTATTAATGAAATCAGGGAACTTTCAGCAGTATTTAAAACTCTATTAATTACAGCGTTGAATTTGATTGTATCCTGATTGTTCAGGACAACAATCAGCTCATTCAGATTATTCTTATCTGTTTTAGATTCTCTTTTATTTTTTAATAATTGTTCAAATATATTCCAGTAATCTATGCTCTTTTCAGATTGTTTATAATCTGTTTTTTGCTCTTCGTATTCCTGGGTAAGGATTTTTAGAGAAAGTATAAAATTGTTATTTTGAGTTGTTTTGTCAGATAGTTTTACAATTGTATTTTCAATTAATAAAATAAGATCAGAGTAGGCAATATTGTAATGGTTCGCCATTTGCAGTATGCTGCTTTTTAAGAAAGCAAGTTTATTGAAAAGGGTGCCGCGTTCTAATAACAAAAAGTTAAGTATAAAAAAATAAAGATTTTTTTTGAAACTGGCCGTACTAGTCTGAATAATTGTTTCTTTAACCTGTAAATTGGTCATAATTGAACTAAATTCGATTATTATATTACTATTATTAGGTTCAAGAGCAGCTATTATTGTGGTTATGTTCTTTTCGTCAAACTGCCAGGAAATTCGTTTTCTTACCTGCTCATGAGTTAATCCTGTTTTTTTAATAACAGCAATAATTTCAGGCAAGTTATTCTGAAGCAGTTCAGACATTAGATGATTAACGGATCCTTCCTTATTTTGATAATTCCAGGGAAGATACCCTTCCATCAAGAAAACAGTAAGATTTTCCAGGATTGATTTCTCTTTGTTGTAAACAGAAATCAGGTTTTGTTTTTGATAGATAATCAGTTCAGCTATTTTCTCTCTCAGCTTACTTCGTATTTTTGTACTCAGATCAAATTCAAGATCATTATAATCACAGGGACCAAGATCAAGTTCCAGAGATTGAATTCTCCAGCTTTGTTCCGGAGGGCAAAGTTCATTAAATACACTTGCAATTTCTCTTGGTAAAGAAGTTCTGCTCCAGGTACTCAAACGTTCCTGAAGTCTGTATCCTTCTTCTTTTTGATCAAAAGTAGTATTCCACGTTAAGTTTGATATAATATGGCTATTAATCTCTTCCATTTTTTGTTTCTAAAATTGAAGTTAAACTACTGATAAGATTCATTGCTGATTGAGCAGGATTTATTGATACTGCTTTCTCTGAATTGTTTGTTGACAGACTTTCATGGTCTGTTTTAATTGGTAATAATTCGTCTTTGTATCTCAGGCTTTCATACCAATAGATATAATCCGGAATGAATGTTTCTAATTCCCGGCTCTTTAAAAAAAGACATTCATAGCTCACATTGACCGGAAGATTAATTTTAAGAAACTGTTTTAATCGTTTTTTAAATTCAGGTGTTTGAAATAGCGGAATAAAATCCGGAAATACCAATAAGACATTTTTCCTGAAAACTTTTGAATCAAGAACTGCTTTTTCATTTCCTGTTGAACCTGTTATTCGAAAAAAATAATTTGAGACAGCCGTTTTATTATAATCGTTTTGGTTTTCTATTGTGACATTGTTTATTGTAAAAGAATATTTTGCATCAGAAAATAATAAATAACCTTGTTGAAGCTGAAGATCCAATGTAGGTTCATCAGTGGTGTTTAAAATATGATTAATTCTTGTAACTTTTTGAAAATCAATATTTTCAATAATATAAGAAGTATGGTTTACCTGATTTTGTTTTATGATTTCAATGTCAAATTTTAATTGCTTTAAAAAAAGTACCGTTTCAATAAATAGACTTCCATTTCTTTTTTCTGTAAACCATAATGCTTGCTGAATTATTTTACAAGTATTTCTATCTAATTGATTATCAGTAATATTTTTTTGATTATCTAATTGAACTGATATAAAATTTGAATATATATTTCTTAATCCGAACAGTAAATTCAGTTTTAACTCAATTCCCGAAAAATTATTAAAATCCTGTTGATATAATTTTTCCTTTTTATTGATTTGCTCTGCTCTGAATATAAAATCGGCAGTGTTTTCATTTATAGAGTGAAAATGTTTTTCTTTAATCTTCGGAAGACTTACATCAGGATTTCCGTTAATACTATCCGCTATTTTTGATGCACTTAGATAATCATATCCCTTTTGTCTGTTATATGATAATAGCCCAAGATTTTGCAGGTACAAACTTTTTAAGATTATCTGGTCTTTTTTGTTGTCACCGGTATAAACAGTGTCATCAATAATCGAATTAATAACTTTAGGTGATTCTCCGTGTCTGGCAAGCAGGTGATCCAGTAATTTGTTTCTTCTGTCCAAATTGATATTCTCCTCTTCCATAAGTTTCATCAAACCGAATATATATGGGTTATAAGGATCCTGCTGATATTCGAGCCAGCTTTTTTCTTTTAACTCAACTGGAGATTCATTACTATCACTGTAATCAAAAGTAGTACTGTCTTTTAATAAAGGCTGAATATATGGAATAGTATATAGCGATTGATAAAAATAACTTGGAGAAAACATTTTATAGGGAACAGGATATTCCAAATGTTTTTGTTGATATTTATCTTTTACGGCATAAAAAGTATCTTCATCAGAAGGTGCTCCGCAAAGCGAATTCTTAAAAGAAAATAATTTAGAAATATTGGCTAATTGCGAAAACTGATTGGCCAGTATTTGATCAAATAAGGTTAAATATCCTTTTAATTGGCGTGATTGCGCAATTTGAACAGGTTTTGAATGGTCTTCAATAGTATCAGATCCAATGCCATATTGTTGCGGAAACGTATTTTGAATGGAGTAATAGGTATTAATATCCCTAAAATTACTTTTCGGTAATTTTAATTTTTTTGTGTTATTTATAACCGCCGTTGTTTCTTCAAAATTATCTTTGGTTATCTGTAGTGGTCCAAAAGTATCAAAAGGCAAATCTTTTCCATTGCAGCTCAAGATCAGTTTTTTATTTTTATAAGAATCGGATATATCAATTGACAGTATTTGATTTACTGTTGATTCAAGCGTAGTTACGATTTTTTCTTCCTGATAAAGTTGTAGGCCTGATATTGAGACAACACCTTTTACGGATTCGATTACCGGAACTAAATCAATGGCTCGTATAGTGTCTTTTTTAGCAATTAAAGATTTGGTTATGATCCACCCATTTTTTAAATAAGGACCGTCATATATTTCAGCAGCATTGTAGCCGTTTTCTTTTAGGCTCTCATAACCCGCTTGTGTTATTTTTGAAAAAATGTAAGAGCGGATTTGATCTTGAAGTTCCAGTAAAACAGTATACTGATCAGCATCTTTTTGAAGTTCTAATTTTCCCCCAATCCAGCAATTTTCTGGCTGGAGGACAATAGGTTCATTAAATAGTTCTCCTATATTTCGGCTTTTATTGAGTAGGTAAAATGCAGATTTGCAGATGTTTGTATGTTTGTTGACGTCGGTAACTGAAGGACTTATATAAAGATAAACCTGATATACTTTATTAAAAGGAAAAATGTTCCGGGTATAAGAAAGTATAACCGCATTGTCAATATTTTCTATGCCATCAATTAGGTATTTTTTATAATCATTAATAGTATATGGGGCAGTAGTAAGGATTTCATAAGGCAAATAAAACTGATTGTCAATTTCAATATCTCCATTAGAATCCGTTAAAATATCCGGAATACTAAAATCCGTGCAATAACCCAATTCGGTAAGGGCATAACAAAACTGATCTAAAATTGTCATTCCGGGATCACTTGGATTAAAATTTGTCCATTCACTTCCAATATGGTTTTGGATATAACCAATCGCTTTCTCTTTCAGGAATTTAAAATCCTGATGCAGAGGAAGCTGTTTTTTTGATATGTGATTGATAGTATCCATAAATAAATTTAAAAAGTAATGTTGTGATCAGGTGCAGAAACTAAAAGTGTCGTTGGGCCATAAGCTTTAAGGAGTGTTTTGTTTTGTTTGCAGACAGTTTGCAATCCTGTTACGGAATTAATAAAATAACTGGAAAATGACACGTTTTCAACTGTAGAAACCCCTTCAATATTTTTAATGAAAGCACTGACTTTTGCATTGCTCAATGATTTGTCAATTTCTATCTGAGGAATATCGCCTGTAATCCAGGGAGACAGATATATTTTTAATGCACGGTTAACATTTTTCTGAATAAGTGTTTGCTGATACCCGCTTTCAATTTCTATTTGAGCAGTAATACTGACATATTCCATATTAAAATTCAAAACATTCAGGTTGACAAACGGAGAAGAATTCTTTTTTAAAAATTGTTCGATCCCCCTTTCAAAACAATTCGTTATCAAAGGAGCAAAGGCATTTGCAGCATTATCATCAGTTATTTTTTTAACGATATAGATATTACAGCTGTTATCAGATTTTTTATTTACCACTTTCAGATAATATACATCAGTAAAGTTTGCCGTTATTAAAGTATAATAATCGGCAGGGGTAATGGCTCTGTTTTTTGTTTTTATGGTATTGCTGATTCTTTGATTTTTATCAGTTTTGTTCTCTGCAGCTTTACCTCCAAACGAAGAAAAAGGCTGAGACAATGTTGCTATCTCCGGAACTGCAGTTTGCGGTTTGGTTATAACAGCACTGTTTATTTGCGGAATTTGTGTATCTGATAAAAAAGAAGTACCGGCTCGTTGTGCACTAAACCCGTTTGTTTGCAAAAAAGTAACTTCGGAATAAGATTCAATATTACCGGTAACAACTATTGAAAGCCAATTGTTTTTTCCGGGCATGAACATTTCATTGTTGTTACAATCATCCGGAATAGGCAGTTCTATTATACCCGAAGATTTAAATTGATTTGTCTCATCAGACAGGGTTTGTATTTCATTCCACCCTGAATTACTTAAATAGAAGTATTTAACGCTGTCTCCGGAAGTAATAGTCGTTGAATTTCTGATGAGTTCAAAATATAAATTTAAAGTGCTGTTGCAGATTAATTGATTAAGTTCAATAAATAAAGCTCCTGTATACTCAAAGGAGGGATAAAGAGGAAAGCCATTTTTAAGGTCTGTTTGAGACGAACCAACAATAGCTGTATTTACTGTTGTTGTATTAGGTTCGTTGGTATTATCAAATATCTGGTAATTATTAAATGGTGTATATATAAAATACTGCAAAGGATATTCTCCGGAAGTGCCATCAAGTTTATAAGTTACACTAGCCGTATAATTTGCTGAAATTGTTTTGATTTTTGGTGCAAATGGTAAGTTGGCAGATGCTACAAATTTGGAAACCGTACCACCTTTTGATGCATTAAAAAGATTACCATTTTGCAAGGCAATATTGGCAACAACATTCGGATATATTTCTGAACCAAAGCCGTATTCAGGTCCGGATAAAACCATTTGTATGAATCCTGAAGAACTGGCGTCAGTAAATTTTAGAGATTCATTCTGAATATTTGGATCTGGCTGAAAAGTTACAGAAGTCTTTTCCTGAGTGTTTAAAACAGCAGGAGTCTCAGGTTTATAATAGGTATAAAAACTGCTGTAATCACTGATAAATGGCACTTTCGGATCTCCGTTTTCAGGATTAAATAAATAAATAGGATTAGGACTATTGTCTATTGGAATAAACATTGGGTTAGTCACCGGATTTTCGATTTTAGTCATTTTGAAACCACTCCATGATTTTCCCTGTAGTATATTAAAATCGGCCATAAAGGCAGCATTATTAAACGGTTCGGTAACTACTGCGACTACTTGTTTTGCTTCAAAAAGCTTTGCCAAAGATCCTTTAGGTTTTGAAGGACCTGCTGAGTCCGGATTAGCCAAATAATTATTATATGTCTGATAATACGTCTGAAAATCTGAGGGGATTTTATCCCAGTCAATTTCTATAAGAAAACTGTCAAGAGGTTTACTCAATATCTCATTATTTCCAATCATAAAACTGGAATTTACCAACGGAATTGGTCCAAAAGGCGGGAAGGGATTCTTGGTATTTAATTCCCCGAAATCATTATATAATTGAAAAGATTTTACTTCGGATACTTTTACTTCTATAGTAATCGAAATTATTTTTGGAGTTATAGCAGGGTTTGAAACAGATTCAAATAAGATTTTAAGTATTGGCCAATCCGCCTTTAATCCGTCGGGATTAATAAGGAAAGGTTCAATTGCAGCTTCCGAAGCTTTAAGATCTATTTCTATGAGAACAATGTTGGTTGATGGAGCTATGCCTAATTTAAAATTTGCAGGATCTAATTCGAGTTTCAGCCAGTCTTTTTGTGTACTCAAAAAATAAGCTGCACCCTGTAATACTGTTAAGTCAATTGCTGAACTGAATTCCAGACTTAAAGTGATGTTTCGTTGTCCTTCTCTTAACAATAACATTGGGGACGCAAAAGCGATTCCTGTAGATAATGGGTTTATAGCTGGATCTGATATTCCAAAAGTTGGCCAGCTTATCACATTTCCATCTGAATCTCTTTGTACCTTTGTCGGATTACTTATTGATTGTAAATTATAAGACGGAACATCTGGTTTATTCTGATAACAAAGCGTATGTACACTCGTAATAATTGCCGGATTTAGATTTACGTTTTTTTGTGAAGCAAATAAAACCGGATTCTTTTGAGCATCAACTCCTGCATTAAATAAAGTACCGGATGGTAAATTAAAAACTAAATTATTTTTTGCAAGGGCTGCAAATAAGTATACATTATCTGCAACAGCAGGTAATTGGGTTTGTTTTAAAATATCAGTATAATAAAAATCAAGATGTTTTTGCGAAATACCATTTAACTGATCCTGTTGAACTTTTAAGATATTTACAAAAGAACGTAAAAGGGTAGTATCCGGAAACTTACTTTTCTTATGGCTTAATTTTTTAAATTCATTGGATGAATGATGTATAATTGTTTTTAAAAAATCAAATAATCGATCTCCGATTTTCGTCAAAATATCCAAACAGAAAGTACCCATTTTTTCTGTTGCATTCAGAATATTTTGCTCAGACTCAAATCCAAAAACTTCCCAAAATGGACTTTTATCCTTGTTTATGCTCCAAATATTGGTATCAAAAGAAATAAATTTGTACGGTATAGATGTAATTGATATTCCTTTAAGGGACAAATTGGACAAGTATTGTCTGAACGATTGAATTGCCCAAAAATCTATACTCAGTTTTGTTTTTACTTCGTTTAAAATATAATTTTTTAGGTCGTACACTTCATTTGTACTTTGCATGTACTTTGTCCAGCGTTCTATAATTTTATAAATAGAAGTAATGTGATCAAATAATCTATTCAAAGCGAAGGAACTCAAATTGGGATCACTCGCTGCTGTTTTTTGAATCTCAGTACAGATGTTTTTGTAAAGAGAGTGCAGGTTTTTGTAATTTGTTTTGGATATGGATGCCATTAAAAAAACTGGATCTTTTAGTAAAAAGGGATTCCAGTTTCCTTCAATTGTATTGGTATCATTATAAAAATTGATCAGCTTGCCAAATTCCGAAAGAAAGTACAACCAGTCTTGCTCTGTCCTTCCATCAATTAGATATGGATTAGGAACGAGTGACTCATTGAGTGATTTTATGGCGCTATTTTGATCAATTAAAATCATTATTTTAAAGCTAAATTGGTTCCTTCTTTCAAATGGAAAGGAAAAACATAATTGTGTCTGGTATTTGTCTGAGCATATATATAAATAATTAATACTTCTATAAAACCATTTATTAAATCAGTTTCTGCAACCCGCACTTCCTGTACCAGAATCCTGGGTTCATATCGCAATAAGGAAAACTGAATAGTTTCTATAATTTCTCCTTTTAAGGTATTGTCAATTTTTCTAAACATAAATTGTTGCAATCCCGAGCCAAAATTGGATTCCAGAGTGCGTTCTCCTTTACGGGTGTTCAGAATGATGTTAATAGATTCGTTGATATTTGTTTCATTGGCAGATATATTTACCTGATGATTGCCCACAGAAAAAGACACGGGAAATGCCCATCCTGAACCCAAAAAAACATTTTTATCTTCTGATTTATCCACCTATCATAACATTAAATGCTCCCAGGAGAATTGTTCCTCCGTGAGCGGTTTGATCTCCAATTCTTGCGGCGGGTACACCGCCTATCATTACTGTTGCCGATCCTTTTATTATGGAATCCGGCGGTCCTACACATACCAGCATATCGCCAACTCTGGCTGCCGGTAATCCTGCTATTAATACTGTTGGTTCTCCGGGCCCGGTAATTGGCCCTCCAACATGAGGTATCGGTGGTACTCCCGGAGTTATCATCGGACATTCGTGAAAGTCTGTAAGTCTTGCTGCTGGTGGCATATTTTATTTATTTAATTTATCATTACCATTGCGCCTTTCAGCGTTAATTCCATCCCTCCGGATACTTGTGCCATTTGTCCGCCCTGAGCGGAATATTGCATATCTGCGGATTCTTTTATATTCATTCCTTTAATGGCAACATCGCCACCGCTGGATTGAATTGTAACTCCTTGTGTCCCGCTGATAGAAACCTTTTCCTGAGCTGAAATCGTAATATTTTTTTGACTTGACATATCAATTCCGCTATCAGACATTACAATGGTATTTTGGTTTTGGTCCTGAATTGTAATTTTCTTCTCTTTATCGCTTATGATTACGGTATTTTTATTAGGAGTGGCAATAGTCCAAACTATATTTTCATCATCAAATTGAACTGAAATTCCCGATTTGGAAACAATACCTTTTATTGAATTTTTTTCATTGGGTGCTAAACCCGTAAATGGTTTTATTTTAGTACCGCTGTACAAGCTCCCCAAAATCACCGGATAACGAGGATCTTCATTTAAAAAACCAAGAATAACTTCATCTCCAACTTCGGGTAAAAAAAATGCTCCGGCACCACTGGTAGAATAAAAATTAGAAAGTCTTGCCCAAATTCCCGCTCCATTGGCATCAAACAAAGGGACATTTACTAAAATTCGAAATTGGGAATCCGGATCTTCATACATTTGTTTGACTGTTCCGTTAAACAAACCTCGCGCTCCGGGAATAAGCCCGGAAGCAGGCGGTGACATAATATCAGGTTCTTCGGTAAACCAAAGGGGCGAAAGCCCAAGTAAAACTTCAGAAATCCAGTTCCCTTGCGATAAGTCATGAACAACACCGGCAATAAGATAATCACCGTTGAATCGATCGCCAAGACCATTAAAAGTCATGTATTTTCCGGGGTCAATTAAATTTGTGCCTTGAAATTTAGCCTCTCCTGTTATTTTTGAATATTCACTTTTAATGATTTGAGCTTTTGACCAGGTATTTAAATCAGCTGTTTCTAAAGGGGCAGAGGTCTGCAATTGAAAAGCAGAGAGACCTATAACCTCAGATAGTTTTTTTGAAGATAGATTTCCCGATCCTGTTACATTTGGTGTTGCCTGACTATTTATGATTGCCTGATTTTTATAATCCCAGGTATTTGAAGTGACATTCCCTAATTGATTAGTTGCATTTAGTTTGGCATTAAATTCAAGTAAATTGTCTCCATACGTTACAGTGAGTACTGATGCCGTATTAGTGTCGGGAGTATTCACAGAAACTTTCCCGTTTATTGTAGTTACAATTAGTCCGTTAGTTTCAGCAAGAGCCAGAATATAATCCCAATCAGTTACATAATATTGTACCTGTTCAGGCCAGATTGTAGTGGTAGCGGTTACATCAGCAGTCAATCCTGAGTAGGTTCCGATAATTGATGAAATAATATCACTGTCTTTTTGATTAGAAAAAGTAAGGCTTTTTCTGCCTACGATCATCTTTACTGCTTCATCACGGCATTCAATTTCCAAAGTTGATCCTACTAAACTGTCAATACGAATTGACTGGCTCATGATCAACCCTTGAAAAATTACTTCATTTTTAGAATCATAACCTGCTTCAATACTAATGGATGCACCAGGAGCAAAAATAGTCGATGAACTCGCTTCAAACTGACCGGTATCGGCTTCTCCGTCCAAAATCACAATTTTTGCAACGGCGATTCGGTTTACCTTTTTTTCAATATGAACAGAAAACACACTCAGTTCATCAGGTATTGTGCTCCCGTTAATTTTGACTGAGAATGTCGCGGTTCCGCCGCTTGTTATTTCGTTTGAAGTACTCATTATTAAGATGGATTTACAGGAGGAAATATTAATTTACTGATACCATTCAGGTTTCTAAATTTATTCAGGTTATTAAATTCGGCTACCTGAATATAAAGCAAGTCATCATCCCAGGTTTGTAAACAGAGTTGTGGTAAAGACATTCCTTCAGAAACGTTGACAATATGCGTTAAGTCAGGCGACTGTGGTGCATCTGTCATTGTTACCGTTTTGGGAGAAATATATTGACTAAAAGCTAAGGTTATTTTTGCTCTCAAAGGGCTTCCGTCAGGTTTAAACAGCGTATAAGAAATGTCTATAGAATCAAGGACTCCATTAAAAGTAATATTTTGTCCCCATTGTACTTTTACAAAATTCGGACGATGGATTTTACCGTTGTAGGTGTAAATAATAGTTTCCAGGGCCTTTATTTCCTGAGCCATATCAACTCGTTTTGCATCTACAATACCGGTACAGTCTATTACTATTTCAAAATTCAGTTTATTACTGGGTGTGCTTTTGTATTTTTGTGAGGCTGAACTTGTTGCCGGTGCCTGCTGTTCATTGTACTCAATGGCTTTTTGTATTTTTATGGTGTCAGGATTAATCATAAAGGCATACGGATTTCCGGAGAATTTATTTTGAAATTCTTCGTCCGTATATCCTGTTATTTTCATTAATTCTAAACTTGCCATTTGTTTATCGTTTATAGCCGCTCTCCTGATTTTTTTCAGAAATTAACCTTTTGCATTCTTCCAGTACTTGTTTTCTCATAATGGATAATTCTTTTTCTTTTGCTAGAGAAGAATGCTTCGTATTAGTACTTATGATCTCTGTTTTTATAATTAGTTCTCTGATTTCGATTGGCATAATTATTTAAATAAAAAAGTTAGAAATAGTTGTAATTGGAGAAATATCAAAATAAGTATAGGCCAGTTCTATTGACTCTATAACAATTCCGCTTTCCTGAGAGTTTAAGTCAGAAACAGCATATTTTACAGGATATGCATTATGAAAAGTCCATGACATGCAGACAATTCCATTTGCATCCAGTAAACTCAATATTACGTTATGTGGCGTAATTGTGTTCGATAATCCCTGATCAATGCAGCTTGCACACCAATATACCAGTAGCGAGCCTATAGGCACAATGGCTCTTTTAAGAATTAAATTCTGACTGCTCGAAACAGTTGGGAGGCGGTATTTAAACCGATTTTCCCCTCCGCAAACAATTTCTTCCATGCTTAATTCTTTCGAAATACCTGATACCTCCTTAAAAGCCGCATCTACACCTGGAAATGAAAGTGTGAAATAAAAGCTTACAGGATAATCACTAGCCATTTGTGATGATTAGTTGTTCATGCGCAATTTCTATAGTATCCACAGCCACTTCATTTCCATCCGATTTCAAATCGGTACTTGTAATTTTGGTTGGCCAGGCATTATTAAGAGTCCATTGCATGGTTACATTTCCTTTTTCGTCTAACAATTTTATAAGAACAGTTCTTCTTTTAATAGTATTCATAACGACTTGCTGATGCCAGTCCCAAAAAGTATTATCGTTAACGAAGATGCCTCGTTTCATAGTAATATTTCCGTATTTGGTAATTCCCGGCATTTTTTCAACAGAAAAAAGCGGACTGTTACTTTTGCGATATTCTATGATTTGGTTTTCTACATCCATTCCGGTAACTTCCTGAAAAGCTACTTTTGTTAATTCTGTTCCAAGGTCTACTTCAAACCTAAACTTAGGCATGGGCCATGTTGCGCCTTCTATGCTTCCATCATCTGTTGCCATAATATTTTATTTTTAAATTAAATTTACTAAATGAGTTGATTATCGATTAACTGGAGGTTGCCATTTGTTGTTGGAATGTCAGAACGATGAATTCCGCAGGATGAACAACTGCTACTTTTACGGTAACATTCATAAAACCATTCAAAAGATCATCAGCGGTCATTGTTGAACCCAATCCGCAGGCTACCGAATAAGCATCAGCGGCACTGGCTCCTTGTAAACCCCCTTGTTTCCATATTGAATTAAGGAAACTCGAAATCATAGATTTTACAGCTTCCCAGGTATTTTTATCATTTGGTTGAAAAACATAAGCCTGAGCAGCAAGCTTGCAAGATTGTTCAAGAAAAATCATGGTTCTTCTTACCGGAATGTATCTCCAGTCCTGACTGTTTCCATCCAGAGTTCTTGATCCCCAGATTAAAATTCCAAGTCCGTTAAATAATCGAATTGCATTTATGGATTTACCCGAAATTGCATCTACATTTAAATTAGCCTGCTGACTTTCAGAAATGCAAATAGGCAGTGAAGCTGCTCCAACAATAGAGGTATTAGCCGGCGCCTGCCAGGGACCAACCGCATTGTCTGTTGTTGTAATAACTCCAGCCATGGCTCCGCTTGGAGGGAGGATATTAGCATCACTTAATACATGTTTTATAATTAGTGAATAAATTGGACTCGCAATTAAAAGTGCATTATTGTTTTGAGTAATTGTTAAACTGCTGTCGGGACTTTGAATATTAGCAATAATTGATGCAACAGCTGGGTTAGGAGCACTCGCCGGATTAAGAATAGGTTCTAATTGTTTTAGATCTCCACCAAATAAGTTGGTGTAATCAATATCCGTATTTTGCATTATTGTGGTTCCTATGAAAGGATAATAAGCCATTCCGTAGTTTAATCCAACGGAACCCGTATTCATTCTAAAATTACCAATGTCTTGTGTATATAAAATAGGATCAGGGTCATCGCCTCCAATAATATCAAATAAACACATTGCCGTTTGCATTTTTGTAGACTGAAGAAGCATTTCCTGCATAAGCGTACCATTATTCTGGACACTTAACAAAGTAGCTTCAGGGCATATGTACATAGTTGGTTCAGGTTCATTCAATAACAGGGCAAGACCTCCTAATAAGTCGTTTAACTGTACATTCGGGTTTACAACCGGAATACCTGGAGTTGCTGGTTTTTGTGATGCTGGTCCATAACTTCCAACAGATACGATGTAAGCGTCACTGCCACCATTTTCATAAAAAAGCCTCACGCTGTTGTACAGATAGTATACGGTATTAGGATCCGGTACTATCGAATAATACGATCCATTAATCAACATATAATCTCCTTTGACAGGTTGACTTTTTTGCTGAACTAAATAATATTCAGGACTGTATTGTTTTGCCGGGCTTGCTGGAGGAGAAGGATCCGGTAAACAAAAAAAGGCTTGAAAATCAGCAAACGATGTAATTCTTACCGGTACATTTGTGTACGATTTCCCTTCGTAAGAGGCTTGTGGTGTGTACCCAATAAATGCTGGAACTGCTGTAGCAACAGCTACAACTGAATTTGGAAAAGCATTTAATTCTTGAATGTAAACACCAGGAGTTTGGATGGTAGATAAATTCATTGATTTTAGTTTTTAATGTTCATTTAATTGTTTTTTTTATAGATAGATATACATGGGTGATGCAACTTGATTGTGATCACTATTTTCTATTATTCCGATTCGCGAAACATCCGGGACAGGCAATCCTTTAATTATTATTTTACCATTTGAATTCTTTTGACTGGTATTATTAGGCGCACTTCTATTTATTAAATCAAATTTATATTTAGGTGTTTCGCTAAGTGGGATATCAGTTTGATTTGATGTAAAAAGAAGTGCCTTTTCTCCTGTTTGAAGAACGACTTGTTTTGGTCCGTCAAATTGTATTGTTCCTTTTTCAATAATAACAGGATTGTTTAATGGAACTGCATTTTTATTGATGACATAATATTGCCATTGTGTTGCCCTGGCTTTAAAATCTATTTCAAAATTGAGCAGGGATTTATTGTTCAGGCTCTTTTTAATATCGTTAAAATAAATTCTTAACAGACCAAAAAATAAAATTGATTTTTTTGTTTCTAATGTTTCGTTAAGTAGTATAGAACCATTACTATTTTGGTTTTTACTGTCCTGGCTTGTGTATGTAATTTGTCCTGAAAAGTTAATTGGCAATGCTGTAAAAAGAATGAAATAAGGATTTGTGGATTTTATATTAAATTCAAAGTAATCGAGTGTAGTTGTAGCAGTGATATATTCTAACACATTAGTTATCGATGAGGTTCCATTAAAAAGAAGATCAAATCCATTAGAAAATTTATTCATTCTGAAACCAAATTTCCGGAATGCTTTTTCAGTATTATTGTTAGGGATAAAGTGCAGGCAATTGCATTTGCTGTTATCAAAAAAAGTATGATAAACCATGACACTAAATGCTTTTATGAAATTACTCTGACTCATGATATGATATTGTTTGATATGATATTGTTATTTGTATTTGTTACAGCCGGTATAATCTCTACTACTTCATTCGCCTGAACTTTTATCAATTTCATTTTATAAATTACAGAAGGCTGATATTTTGCTCCCATGGCGGTCCATAAACTGTGCATTTGATGATACGAAATCATCTCATATTCAAATTCCACTCTTTTGAGGCCTTCAGGTATAGAAGAGGAGGAGGAAGCATCTAAATAATTGTTAATTTGGAAAAAAGAAATAATAGCATCCAGAAACTTTAATGATTCATTATAATCATCAAAATTACTGCTGATTAAAATATCCAGATTATATCTTTCTGCGGGATTAAAACTGGAGTAATTTCCATTTTCGAGTTGTTTGTTTTTAATATAAAAAGGCTGATTCGTTTCTTTTTCTACATTAATTAATGAGAGAACCACTTTATTTTGATTTGCTTTTGGGAATATACCGTTTGTGTCAACAAGATAATTTAAGACATTTTTTTCTTCGTCCAGCCCAAAACGGTTTTTTAAGAATTGTCCCAGTAATTTACTCGTAAATTGAAGCGATTGATTTATCATAATAAATTGATTCTAAATTCGTTTAGATTGACCAAAGAAATTGATAGTCAGATTATATTTGTAAAAGTACTTTAGATTTGAATGGGGGTAATATTTTGAGAATGTACTTTTCGTATACATTAGTAATGTTTTTTGGGTATTTGTAGACAAAACATAGACAGTCTTTTTAGCCTTTTAGGATACACTTCTTAAATAGGAGATTATGTCTTGTTCTTTTTCAAGTGTTAATTTCTTTTTTAAGCGGTATTTATGAGTTCGAACGCTTTCCTGGTTAATACCCAGAAGATTGGTAATATCATTATTACTCATATTCATTTTGATGTAGCAGCAATATTTTAAGTCTTTAGGGCTTAAAGAAGGATGTTTTTTGGCAAGGGTCAATAAAAAATCAGGATTAGACTGTTCAAAATAAATTTTAAAGTCATCCCAAAGTTTTGTGTCATTTGCAACTGTTTTTATAGAATTAGCAATAGACATTAATTCTTTTCGTATGGCATCATCTACATTAGGATAAAGATAAGAAATGCGTTCTTTTACTTTTCGCAGCACTTCTACCTTTTGATCAAGTTCCATAACATAATGACTCAGTTCCCTGCCACTGTCTTTTTTTTGTAAAGCTGTCTGCGCAAATGAAGTATGTTTGTTATTTGGCTCTGTTTTTTTTAAGAGAAATATAGATTTGATCCTGTAAACTAAAAAATCAACATTATTAATATGTTTATAAGGATGAGTAAAAATAATGCAATTTTTAGACCAGCACATCGATTCACATTCATAATTTTGAGTCAGGCACAGAATCGGAATGTCTATTTTATTGGAATTGAAATTTAGATCATTTATTACTGGCTGGTTTCTTTTAAAGCCCAAAATAATTAAGTCAGGATTTAATGATTTTGCAGTACTGTATAAATCAATGGTTTTTGAAACGGAGACGGTAGAAAAAGTAAAATCAGATATTATGGATAACGTATTTAGTACCCGGGTTAAAACTAAAGTATCATCACATCCAATTAATATTATTTTTTTTTCAGGCATTTTTGAAGACTGTCTTGATTGTTTTTATTTTCTAAACCTAAATTTTTGATGTTTAAATTTAAATAATGGGCAAACAAGGAATTGATTAAATGTCATAGAATCGGTTTTTCTTGTCATGAAATTGCTTTTAATTAATAAATTGTTCAGCTTTCATATAAAACAAAAAACAGTAAAACATATAATTGTATAAGGACAGGGATGAATTATATAATTTTTTCTGATCTTAATTTTAGAAATTTGAAGTGCTAAATAAGATTACAATTTTATTAAATGTATTATTGTCTTAATTTTAGGACATAAATAATTAAGAAAATTTATATAAATATTTAATTTTAAATGAAAGAATAGATGAGAAATACAAACTATATTACGGTTTTATCGGTTATATTACTTGCTTTGTTTAGCAGTTGTTCTAATGATAATAATTCTGATCCTGATCCCGGGACGGTTACTGATCCGGTAGAAAATAATCCACCCAATGCGACTTATAGCCCTGCATTTAAAGGGCAAACTCGTATCAACGGTTTAGAAACCGATACAGATTTTGAGTCAAAAATCATCACCAGTTCACTGGTTAATCCATGGGGAGTAAAAATGCTTCCGGATGGCAGACTGCTAATTACAGAAAAAGCCGGAAATATGCGCATTGTAAAAGTGACAGGAGAAGTAAGTGCTGCAATTACCGGCATTCCTACTGTTAATCCTGCAGGTCAGGGAGGTTTATTAGGTTTATGCCTTGATCCGGACTTTACCTCAAACCGTATGATTTACTGGGTTTTTTCTGAAGCTGTAACCGGCGGAAATCTTACCGCAGTTGCCAAAGGTAAATTATCAGCTGATGAGAAAAAAATAGAGGGGGCAACGGTAATTTTTCGTGCCAATCCTGCTAATCCAAGTGATCTGCATTATGGAGGGCGTATTCTTTTTGATAAAACCGGAAGCCTTATTGTAAGTACAGGAGAACGTTCCGTATTAGAAACAAGACCATTGGCACAGTCACTTACAGGAAGTCTTGGAAAAGTTATCAGAATAACCAAAGAAGGACAAGCGGCGGCGGGCAATCCTGTTTTTAGCCAGGCTGGGGCTTTACCGGAAATATATTCGTATGGGCATAGAAACCCACAGGGACTTGCGCTTCATCCTGTTACCGGCGAAGTTTGGTTAAGCGAACATGGCCCGCGTGGAGGTGATGAGATAAATCGTATAAAAGCGGGTGCTAATTATGGATGGCCAATCATTACCTATGGGATAGAATATACTGGACAGCCTATTGGTGACGCTATCCAGAAAAAAGAAGGTATGGAACAGCCAATTTACTATTGGGATCCGGTGGTATCACCAAGCGGTATGACTTTCTATAGTGGTCATCGTGTACCCGAATGGGAAAATAATCTATTTATAGGAGCATTAAGCGGTATGCATATCGTGCGTTTGGCTATAAATAATAATCGTGTTATAGGGGAAGAAAGACTTCTTGCTCAGGAAAATCAACGATTTAGAGATATTACACAAGGAAACGATGGGGCTTTGTATGCAATTACAGATCAGGGCAGACTTTATAAGATTGATAAAAAATAACTTCAAAAAAATAGAATTATAAGGCAGGGTATAAAAAATACTCTGCCTTTTTTTATGTGAAAATCAGAATTAATAATTTAATATTTAGAGAAAAAAAGAAATAGTTTTTTAATGATTATTGATATGTTTATTTTAAAATAATTCATACATAATCCTTGTTTCATGTAGTAGTTGTTTTATTAATACAAAATTTATTTACAGAGACAAAAATAAATGCACTTTTTGTATTGCTATTTGTGTAATTATATTCAAATTTGATTTATAATTGTGCATTCTCCATTAAATCAAATAAATTAATTTTAAAAACATATTTTTCTTGAAGAATTTTCTTGAACACCTTATATTATTATTAGCTTTTTCCTTAACAGGTTATTCGCAAGAATACCCGGTTAAATTTCTGGATATTTCTGATGGATTGTCTAATAATTCGGTGACAACAATCTATCAGGATAGTGATGGCTATATGTGGTTTGGAACTTACGATGGACTAAACAGGTATGATGGTTATAATTTTAAAGTTTATCGAAATAGAATCAACGATAAAAAATCATTGTTATTTAATACAATTTATAATATTGAGGGCGATTCTAAAAAAAATATCTGGATTGGAGGATCTAACGGAATATGTATTTATGACAAAACCAATGCAACATTTCACCCTGTTGAATATGTGTTCTCGAACAATAAGCCAAAAATATTAAAAGACATTATTCATCAAACGAGTTCTGTTTCTGATAATCTGGTATTGGTAGCTTCTCAGAATTTGGGTTTAATAGCTTTTGAAGAAGGATCATTTACAGGAAAACATGTTCCGCTTAAAGTTTCGGGTAAGAAAAGTATAGATAATTATGATGCTATAGCCATACAGAAAGATAAGAAAAAGGACTATTATTGGATCTATGTTCGAAATATTGGTATTTGCAGTTACAGTTATAAGTCCAGAAGTTTAAAGGTTGTTTTTCCACTTTCGACAGGAGTTAAGGCAATGGAACTTTCTGCAGATGGAAATCTATGGTTTGGATCTGATGAAGGCCTTTTTTTGTTTAACGTAAAGACCGGTGTACTTTCAGAAAATTATTTTTCCAATAAATGCAGCGTTTCAGATATTCTTCTGGATAAGAAAAAAGAACTTTGGATAACGACAGATGGCTGTGGAATTTATAAAGTTACCGGAACAAATAAAAATGCAGTTCCGTACAACACTTTAAAAAATAATCTGCTTGTAAAAAGTAATTCGGTTTGGAGTTTATATGAAGATAAATCCGGAAACAAATGGTTTGGGACTTTGCGTGGCGGAATAAGCATGCTGAGTAATACGCCTAAGTATTTTAAAAGTATCCGATATAATGCAAATGATCCTGCCGAAAACTTTATTTTATCTTTTTGTGAAGATGAAAAAAATAATTTATGGGTAGGAACCGATGGTGCAGGATTAAAATATTGGGACAGAAAAAACAATAAATATATCACGTATAGCAATTCGGGGAATGCGAGCAATAAGCTTACAAGTAATTTTATTACAGGTATCATACGGGATAGTAATAATGAAATCTGGCTGTCTACCTGGGCAGGAGGTGTAAACCGAATTAACCCAAAAAACAATACAGTAAGTTATTTTTCCTGTTATAATCCATTTACCAGACAAGTCGAAAAAAACATATGGTTTGTTTATAAAGATTCAAAAAATATTATATGGGCGAGTGCAACCAATGAAGGTTCCCTGTATCTTTTTGACAGAAAGAAAAATAGTTTTATACTCTTTGATCCATCCATTAATAATTTGCAATGCCTTACTGAAACCAGTGATGGAAAATTGTTAGGCGGGAATTATAACAGCTTGTTTATTATTGAAAAAACAACCAGAAAAATTGTTAAAATAAATATAGATAATCAAATAAGGTGTATATACGAAGACAAGGATAAAAACCTGTGGTTAGGAACACAGGAGGGCGGCTTGTTGTTATTTGACAGAAAAACAAATACATTTAAAAGACTTACTGCAGATGACGGTCTTCCTTCAAATACCATTTTAAGAATTCTTGAAGACAAAGAAGGTAATTTATGGATGAGTACTTATAACGGAATCTGCAGATTTGATAAAAAAAGAAAAACTTTCAGGAATTTTTCTGTAAATGACGGGCTTCAAAGTAATCAGTTTAGTTTTAATGCCGGAATTAAATTATCAACAGGAGAATTTTTGTTTGGAGGAATAAATGGCTTTAATATCTTTTTTCCTGAAGCTATAAAAGGTTTTAATCAGGAAAATAATTTATTGTTAACGGATTTCTACGTAAATAACCAGCCAATCGAAGATACGAATGCGGAAGTAGTAAATAATTTGGATTCCGATAAAATAAAAAAAGTAAGCCTGTCATATGATCAAACCACTCTATCATTAGAATTTGTAGCACTGGATTATAACAATGCCGATAAAATAAATTATGCCTATTATTTAGATGGCTGGGATGAGCAATGGAATTATGTAGGTCAGGCGCGGAAAGCAAATTATTCGAGATTACCGGAAGGAAAATATACTTTTAAAGTAAAAACAACCAATTTTAAAGGCGGCTGGAACAAAGAAGAAAGTCTTATCAATATAACTGTTTTACCGCCGTGGTACAGAACATGGTGGGCATATGCCTTATACATATTGGCAGGTGTAGCCAGTATTTTTGCCTATATAAAATATAACAAGAATAAAGAAGAACTAAAGTATAAGGTAAAAATTGCCGAATTAGAAAGCAAGAAAGAAAAAGAAGTTGCCGAGAAACAATCGTCTATGTTTACCTATATATCGCATGAGTTTAGGACACCACTTTCACTTATTATAAATCCGTTAAAAAAAGCGGTTCAGAAAGAAAGTGTTCAAAATGGTTCTTCAGGAAGTGATTTGGCAATTGCGCACAGAAATGCCAGAAGACTTTTGAGTCTGGTAGATCAGTTATTGCTTTTCCGTAAAGCTGAAAATGATGCCGATTCGCTTAGATTATCTGCCATTAATGTAAATAGTCTTTGCAATGAAGTATATCAGTGTTTTGTAAATCAGGCAAAAGATAAAAACATCAATTATAGTTTTAATATTCCCGATCATAACATTGAAATAATTGGAGACTATGAAAAAATAGAAATTTCCTTATTCAATTTAATGTCAAATGCCTTTAAATATACTCCGGATGGAGGAAAAATTAATCTTAATCTTGAGGAGAATGATACTGAAGTGATATTAGAAATTTCAGATAGTGGTGATGGTATAGAAAAGAAAGATATTGAAGTAATTTTCGAAAAATTCAAACAGATAAATTCAAAAGTATCTGTTGGAACCGGTTTTGGAATCGGACTTTATATCGTAAAATATTTTGTAGATAAACATAAAGGAGCAGTAAGCTGCAGCAGTGAAGTTGGAAAAGGAAGTGTGTTTAAATTGACTTTCTTAAAAGGAAACAGTCATTTTGAAAATATTGAAATTACGGATGTAGTCGCAAAAAGGAGTCAGTTATTTGATGAACTTATAATAGATGACTCAGAAGAAAATAATCAATTGATAAATAATACAGTTTCAGAAAGTGATTTTCAGAAAATAATGCTGACAGACAAGCGTACAGTCCTTATTGTTGATGATAATGCAGAAATAAGAGGATATCTGATAAAATTATTTTCAAAAACGTATGTCGTTTTTAGTGCAGAAAATGGAGAAGAAGGCTTAAAACAAACCAAGAAACACATGCCCGATCTGGTCATTAGTGATATCACTATGGAAAACATGGATGGTCTTGAATTGTGTAGAAAAATAAAAGAAAATGATGTTTTATCGCATATTCCTGTAATATTATTAACGGCAACAAAAAATCCTGAAACACACCTTCAGGGAATAAATGACGGAGCCGATGATTATATTACAAAACCATTTGATGATGATATTTTGGTAGCACGTGTGGAATCGTTATTAAAAAACCGCAGTACCTTACGCAAATATTTCCTGGACAGTATAACGCTTAAAGAAAATACACAGAAAGTCCCTGTAGAATATCAGGAAATCTTAAAGAAATGTATCGATATTGTAGAAGCAAATATTCATAAAAGAGATTTTACAATAAAAAACTTTGCTCTTGAAATGGGAATGAGCCATAGAACACTTTACACTAAAATAAAAATCATTTCAGGGCAGACTTTAAATGCTTTTATTCGCTCTGTGAGAATAAGAAGAGCTGCCATGCTTATGTTAACCGAAGAGATGAATATTGCTCAGGCAAGTGCTGAGGTAGGTTTTGAAGATCCTAAATATTTTAGACAGCAGTTTGTAAAATTATTTGGTATGACACCTTCAGAGTATATCAAAAAATATAAAAACTCTTTTAATGCAGATTTGAATATTATAAAATAACTTCGTTGGAGTAATTGATTGAATTCTTATTTGATATAGAAATAAAATAGATCAAAAGCATAAATTCAAGTAAATCTTTATACGTCTGAAAACCATTGTCATCCTGAGCGTAGTCGAAGGCTTTTTGCTTCGAAAGGCTTCTTTAATTAAGTTTATTTGAGCGAAGTGGAATAGGATCAGTCTAATACCTTTTGAACTACGCCCAATTGGTCATAAAAACAAGCATTTCAATCAAATTTTATTTTTCCTATTTAACATAAAACACCTCATTGAAACAAAAATGTTCATTGTAGGCGAATTGCATATAAGTAATGTGTAATTGTGTTTTGTGTAAAAAAAAGCTAGTATTTTTTAATACTTCTTAATTTTTACCTTAAAATAACTTGTGATTACGAATTTGACCTCCTTTTTTTTCCATTTTACCCCTCATCAAAATTTTAAACTAGACATTACTTTGCACTTATTAGTAATAAGTTAGTTGTATTACTGTGTATATTATAAGTGTTTTTTTTACGATAAGTTTTTTTATCTCTTTAAAGAATTGAGCCTTCTTTAAAATAAGATAGTAAGAGTTGGTTTTACGTATTACTTATCACATACCCGCAGTTTAAAACTGCGGGTTTAAAAAATAAATACAATTAGATGTAAATTAAGTTAAGAATAAAGAAATATTATAAGTACCAAAAAGAAAACAAATAAATACCAAACCTTAAAAACATGACAAAAAACAAACCCTAATTTTTATTGCTTTTTCTAATATTAAAAAGAAAAAACAATTTCAGACCACTTTCAAGAATGAACTTATTCATTTTTAGAATATCAACTTAGAACAAAAAACTAACTAACTCTAACCTTAAAATTAAAGAAATGAAAAAAAATGTATTTTTATTTTTTCTTGCCCTTTTTGCGATTCTGATTACAGGATGCCAAAATAATGAAGCTGATTTTCCAAGTTCAGAAAATCCAACGGTTGTTGTTGCTACCACTGAAATTTACGGTGCACCAACCAGAAAATTTGAAATCAAGGCCGCCCTGGCTGATGATTTAGGATTAAAAAGTGTACGCATTCAAATTCCGGAACTATCCTTAGACAAAATGATCACTTTTGCTACAGACCCGTTACTTAAATCATATGATTTGAGCTATTTTTTTGAGGTTCCTGCGGACAGAGGTACATCTGAAGCTTTTAAAATCAAATTGACAATAACAGATGTTTCTGGTAATGCTGTTGATAAAGATATTGACTTACGCTTAGACGGAGAGTTTGCTGCTCCTGCAATAAGTATGCTTACCCCAAATGACGGAGCCGTTATTTTATTGT
Source organism: Flavobacterium sp. Flavsp81 (assembly GCF_059491325.1). NCBI lineage: Bacteria > Pseudomonadati > Bacteroidota > Flavobacteriia > Flavobacteriales > Flavobacteriaceae > Flavobacterium > Flavobacterium sp. Flavsp81. The sequence continues at coordinate 565,824 of NZ_CP168505.1, forward strand.
CAACGAGTAATGTAATGCCAGTAAATTTTGTAGTTAATGATGATTCAGGTATCGATTATGTTCAGGTTCAGTGTGCTGCTCTTGGTATTAATGAAACAGTTCAGTTACAGGGTGCCCCACAATCTTATACATTCAGTAAAGAATATACTTTACCTGTTACTGCTGCTAACTATGTATTGACAATTACCGCTAAAGATAAATTTGCTATTCCTAATACAGGAAGCTTAAATGTAAATATTATAGCTACAAATGAATATCCTGCAATTTATTTATGTGATCAGCCAAAAGGAACTAATCTTAAAACTGATGCAGCTGGTGTTCCAATGTATTTCCATGTGAAAAACGGACAGGATTTTGAATTTAAATATTATGCTGATAAGGATAATAAAGAAATTTATTTCTTAGGACAGGAATCTGACTTTACTCCACACTGTTTTGGATTAGATGGCTCAGGAAATATTGTTGATAATGCTGCTTCAGCACCAATTATTTTGCCTACCAAAGGATATTACAACATAAAAATAAATCCAAATACAATGGCTTATACAGCTACTAAGTATACGCCATCAAGTAAAGTCTGGGCAGATATTGCCAACGGATCATGGAATGATGATGAAGCGCTAAGAAAAACTTTTGTGAGTGTTTGTGGTGAAGGTGTTAAAGACGCTAACTGGGATACTTGGAATGCATGGGTTACAGGAAGCTTACACTTGGTTAATAACCCGGATAATCCATATCAATTACTTGGAGAGATTACACTTACAGGATCAACTGTGAAAATTACTTTCACAGGTCAGTGGTGGAATCCACAATGGAGATTGATTAATAATGGTATTGCCACTATGTCACCAGGTGAAAACGGTAACGGTGCATACACAGCAGCTGCAGGTGTTTACAAAGTTATTGTTGATACTGAGTTGGAAAGAGCCTTTATAACAAAAAAATAGTTTGTTATACTTTGTTATAACATTTAATAAATAAAATATCTAAATATGAAATATAGATTTATATGGTTATTTATTGCCGTGTTGTGCAGTGCTGCAACATTTGGGCAAATAACAATCAAAGGTACTGTTAAGGATAAAGGCGCCATACCGGTTCCCGGAGTTAACATAACAGTAAAAGGAACTTCACAATCGACTGTATCTAATTTTGATGGTAATTACTCGATTAGTGTCCCTAACAGAAACTCCCAGATCGAATTTTCTTTCATCGGTTTTTCAAATAAAACAGTACAAGTAGGTGAAAAAAACACCATTGATGTGGTTATGGAAGAATTAAACCAGACTTTAGATGAGATTGTTGTGGTTGGTTATGCTGCGGTTAAAAAGAGTGATGTTACCAGTTCGATTTCTTCAGTAAAAGGAAAGGAACTTCAGACTATGACCGTTGGGAACGTTGCAGAATCTTTGCAGGGAAAAGTTGCAGGGGTTCAGATTACTGGTGCAGGAGGTCCCGGAGCCCAACCAAGAATATTGATTCGTGGTATCTCTACAGTGAATCTTAATACAGATCCGCTTTATGTAGTAGATGGTATTCCGATGGGAACAAGTATCAACTTCCTGAGTAATAATGAAATTGAATCGATGGAGGTTTTAAAAGATGCTTCGGCAAGTGCTATTTACGGTTCCCGAGCTTCAAATGGAGTTATTCTTATTACCACCAAAAAAGGTAAAGCAGGAAAGACAAGATTCAATTTTGATTTGAGTACAGGGATGCAAATAATGAATAATCCTTATAATATGGCGAATGCTGAAAACTACGCTACTATTTTGAATACAGCATATAACAATTCAGGTTATGCAGATTATTTGATAAACCCATCTCAATACAGAGGTAAAACTACTGACTGGTGGAACGCCGGAATTAGAAAAGGTACTCCTGTAACAAATGCTTCAATAGGAGCTTCCGGAGGTTCAGATAAACATACATATGCTTTAAGTTTAAATTATTATAACTCAGAATCCATGTACGGAATTGGAGGATGGGAAAGAATTACAATGAGAATAGCAAATGATTTTAAATTCTCTGATAAATTTTCTGTCGGAATTACAGTAAACCCACGTTATGAAACCTGGGGATCTCCTGGAAACTGGGCTGATTTTGATAGAATTGATCCGATTACACCAATTTATAAACCGGCAGAGCAATTAAACGGAACAGAAAATGAGTACAGCATTTATGCACGTTCTCCTTCATATGTATGGAACCCGGTTGCGGCTGTAAAAAGATATGATGATTATACAGATCAGTATAACCTAAATACAAATGGATACCTACAATATACACCAATCAAAGGTTTGGTAATCCGTACTCAGGCATCTGTTGAGGTTGGTGATAATGTATGGAATAAATTTAGCCCTGATTTTGAAATTGATGCTGCCCATGAAAAAGCTGAAATCAATAGCATTGAAAGAAAAAATACGACTACTCTTAATTGGTCATGGCAGAATACTGCAACCTATTCCAGAAAATTTGCAGAAAAACACAATGCTACTTTCATGATCGGTAATACGATGGAGGAGTATAACGGATCTGATGTTTGGGGTTATGGAGAAGGAGTTCCTAACAACTCTGATTCAATGAGAGAATTAAACGCAGCAACTAAAAATCGTAATAGCAGCGGTAACAGCTGGTCAAGTTCTTTGATGTCTTATATTTCCCGTCTTTCTTATAACTACGACAGTAAATATTATTTCACAAGTACTTTTAGACGTGACGGTTCTTCTAAATTCATGGCAAATAACAAATGGGCAAATTTCCCTTCTGCCTCTCTTTCCTGGAGAATTTCGAATGAAGGTTTTATGGACAATACAAAATCTGTAGTAAATGATCTTAGATTAAGAGCAGGTTGGGGTAAAGTAGGTAACCAGAATTTACCTGGTGCTGTTTATCAGTCAAATATCGGACAAGGATTTTACCCAATTGGTAATGATATTGCAGATACTTCTTATCCGTCTTCAATGGCGAATAAAGATATTAAATGGGAAACAGTAGAAGATATTAGCTTTGGACTTGATTTTGCATTGTGGAATAATAAAATTTCCGGATCATTAGAATACTATCAGAAAAAGACAAATGATATGTTGTTCTTAAAACAGTTTCCAACATATAGTGGTTTTCCCGGATATTCTACAATCTGGACAAATGTAGGTTCAATGCAATCAAGCGGTATCGATTTATTGCTATCTTATAAAAATAAAAAAGGAGATTTCTCTTATGGTGCAGATCTGACTTTTACTACTGTAAATGTTGAGATGCTAAATTTATCAGCTAAAGGAGAAAAACTTTACGGTTCAAGTAATAGAACTTTGACTGTTGAAGGTGAAGTGCCGGGATATTTTTACGGTTATGTAGCTGATGGATTGTTTCAAAACCAAACAGATTTGAACTCACATACAGATGAACACGGTACTAAATTACAGCCGTATGCAAAAGCCGGTGATATTCGTTTCAAAGACGTTAATGGAGATGGAAAATTAGACGATAAAGACAGAACAAAAATTGGTTCTCCATGGGCTGATTATAATATTGGATTAAATTTGAATTTTGCATACAAACAATTTGATTTAGTTGCTAATTTCTATTCAAGTATAGGAAATGACCTTGTAAACCAAAATATTTCAGATTTATACAATGGTACAAGTCTTTCAAACAAAGTAAGCGGATTAGACCAAATGGCGTGGCATGGAGAAGGGACTTCTAATTATGTTCCTCGTTTATCGAAAGATGATAACAACGAAAATTTTACAAAATTCTCTTCTTTTTATGTTGAAGATGGTTCTTACGTACGTATGAAAAACATTCAGTTAGGATATACTTTCATGAATCAATTCGGATTAGAGAAATTGAGATTGTCAGTGTCAGGTCAAAACTTATGGACTTGGACTAACTACACAGGAGTAGATCCTGAAGTAGGGGGAGGAGTTTTAGGATCAGGTTTTGGAGGATGGAATTATCCAATTCAGCCAACAATTTTAATGGGTCTTAATGTAGCATTTTAATAAAAAACGAACATGAAAAAAATAATATTATCAATAATAGCTTTTTCGGTAATTGCAGTTTCCTGTAGTGATTTTATCGAAAAAGAGGAAAGAGGAACTCAAACCTTAGAAAACTATTTTCAAACAGCCCAGGAATGTGAGAACTATGTGAATGAATTGACACATAGAGTATTGTTGTCTAATGATTGGTATACATTACTTGCCCCAAGATTAATTAACGAAACTGCGACTGATGATGCCTGGATGGGTAATACCGGTCAGGACAATGGTGCTTTCAGACCTGGTTCGCAATATATTATCACCCCTTCGTTAATGGGAGGTTTGAATAGTATTTATACGGCACATTATTATACGATCCAATCGGCTAATATAGGTTTAGCGAGAATGGCAACATCACCAATTTCTGATTCTCAAAAAAATCAGTATATGGGGGAATCCTTATTTATTCGTGCCTATTGCTATTATGAATTGGTAAACCTTTATGGAGGCGTTCCGTTATATACAACTCCGCTTGGAACTGCTGATTTGAAATTACAACGCAGTTCAGCTGCCGAAGTTTATGCACAAATTGAAGCTGACCTTAAAGAATCTGCTGCAAAATTGGAAAACATTCCGGTAAATAGAAGCGGAAGAGTTAACAAATGGGCAGCTTATGCTTTATTGGCTCGCGTATCCTTATTTCAGGAAAAATGGGCCGAAGCAAAACAATATTCAAACAAAGTAATTACAGAAGGACCTTTTGCCCTTGAAGCTGATTTCTTAAACATTTGGAATGTAAACAACCATAACGGAGTAGAATCAATTTTTGAAGCACAATCTTCATCTGTACAGGATAAAAATTTAGGATCTATGCTGCCTACTTTCTCAGGAGCAAGGGGTGAAGACAAGAAAAACTTTCCAAGTAATGATGCTCAGGATGTTATTGATGGCTGGGGATGGTGTATGCCAACCAGTGATCTGGAAAACGCCTATCTTTCTGAGAATGATGTAATTCGTCGTAAAAGTACCATTACAAAATGGGGTGAGCCGGCTTATGGAGATGAGCTTTTAAACCCAACTCATAAATTCAGTTTAAATGATAATAAATCAGGACGTATTTGTCGTAAATATTATATCCCTATAGCTACGCGTCGTGCATTAGATAAAAAAGACGGACACTTACCATTGAATGTTCCTTTGATTCGTCTTGGTGAAATGTATCTTATAAGAGCAGAAGCAAATTATTATACAGGCGGAGATGCTTTGTCAGATATTAACATTATCAGAGCACGTGTACAATTGGCTCCTAAAGTTGGTATTTCAGGACCGACACTTTTAAGACAAATCTACAAAGAACGCCGATTAGAATTAGCTTTTGAAGGATTGCGTTTATTTGATATCCGTCGTGAAAAAGATCCAAATACAGGAAAACGAGTTATTGAGTCTTTGATGGGACCAAACGGGACTTTTGTTCAATACAACTTAAGTTCAACTGATCCTTACGAAACAACAAATACAAGAGAATCACAGGACAAAGGAATCAATTTTGATCCTGCTAAGAACTTGTTGTGGCCAATACCGCAGATAGAAATAGATTTAAGTGGAGGTCTAATTACTCAAAACCCTAACTACTAATATGAAATTTATAAATAATAATAAAGTAAGTCTGCTATGTGCAGGCTTGCTTTTCGCTAACTCTTTACTGGTAAGCTGTGATTCTGAGAACTCAGACAATTCAAATCCGGAAACTGCGACAACTACTACTTTGAATGTGAATTTGGATATGCCTCTTCAAACCATGGAAAGCTTTGGTGCTTCTGATGCGTGGCAATGTAATTTCATTGGAAAAAACTGGCCTTCAGATAAAAGAAATAAAATTGCCGATTTATTATTCAGTAACGAATTGGATGCTGAGGGAAATCCAAAAGGAATCGGATTATCCTTATGGCGTTTCAATCTTGGTGCAGGAAGTACAGAACAGGGTAATGCAAGTGATATTAGTGATGAATGGAGACGTACCGAGTGTTTTACTACAGACGGAGTGTCTTATGACATGACTAAACAAGCAGGTCAGGTTTGGTTTATGAAAGCTGCCAAAGAACGTGGTGTTGCCAAATTACTGGCTTTTACAAATAGCGCTCCTGTTTATTTAACACAAAACGGAAAAGCGCATGCTTCTATCAAAGAATTTTATAATTTGAAAGATGGAAAAATGCCGGATCTTGCTGATTTCTGGGTAAATTCATTAGATAAATTAAAAACAGAGCACGGTTTAACAATCGATTATGTGAGTCCTTTTAATGAGCCGCAATACAATTGGGATGGTTCAGCACAGGAAGGTTCTCCGGCAACAAATGCTAATATTTACAGCTTTGTTAATGTTTTATCGCCAAAATTACAGGCAAAAGGACTTGGAGCTAAAATTGTAGTTGGAGAAGCAGGAGCTTACGAACCATTATACAAAACAGTTCCGGGAATAGAAAGCAGATCAAATCAAATTGATTATTTCTTTGGAGCTAATTCAGCTAAGAATATTGCAGGATTAAGTAATGTAAAGAAAACAATATCAGGACACAGCTACTGGCAGGCATGGCCTTTGAACGAAATGATTTCTTCAAGACAATCTGCTGCTTCAAGAGTACAGTCAATTGGAGGACTTAGTTTATGGTCTTCAGAATATTGTGTATTGGAATCTCCTGGAACTTCAGAATTGCCTGGTGGAGCAGGTCCGGGAAGAGATTTAGGAATTCAGCTTGCACTTTGGACAGCTCGTATTGTCAGTACAGATATTGCTATTGGTGGTGTTACTTCATGGCAATGGTGGACAGCGATTAGCCGTGGTGACTACAAAGACGGTTTAATTCACGTAGATGATGGCGCAAGCAATGGAGCAGGAAATACGGATTATTGCAAAAATGACGGATTCATCAGAGATTCAAAAACACTTTGGGCATTAGGGAACTTTTCATTTTTCGTAAAACCGGGAATGGTAAGAGTTTTAATCCCTGAGTTGGATAATGCAGCAGCTACTACAAATGTTATGCTTACAGCTTACAAAGATACAGCAACCAAAAAATTGGTGATTGTAGCGGTTAACATTAGCAAATCGGCTAAAACATACAAATTGAATCTTGCAGGTGGTGCTTTGACAGATAATAAATTTACACCTTACACAACTTCTGAAACTTTAAGTTTGAAAAAAGGTGCAGCCGTTGATGCCACAAATTTTGAAATTCCTGCAAAATCAATTGTAACTTACGTAGGGACTTATAAATAATAAGAAATTATAACATAGAGACATAGGATAGATAAGTTTGTAGATTTTCAAATAGCAATTGAGGCAGCTATAAAAAGTGAACAAACTTCTAATTACAAAAAACTATGTTTCTATGTTTTTAAAAGTAAACCAAAGGGTAAATAAGGGTTCTTTTTAAGAAAGAAGTTTAATGAAATACTATTTTTGAGATTTTCAGCATTATTCAAAATCAAAAAATAGAAAGAATATAAAAAAATGAGAAAGGTATACCTCTCGCTTTTATTGTTGATGGGTTCGTTGTCTTTTGCACAGCGAACCGTCATCATTAGCATAGATAATGTTGTACAAACCATGGATGGTTTTGGAGGCTCTGATGCCTGGAGAATGCAGTTCGTTGGGAAAAATTGGCCGGAGCAGAAAAAGAATGCGATTGCTGATTTGCTTTTTAGTAAAGAAATAGATGCAGAAGGAAACCCAAAAGGAATCGGGCTTTCGATCTGGAGATTTAATCTGGGTGCAGGAAGTACAGAACAAGGAGAAAAAAGCAAAGTTTCCGATGAATGGAGAAGGAGCGAATGTTTTTTAAATGCCGACGGAACATATGATTTTTCTAAACAGGAGGGACAAAGATGGTTTTTACAGGCAGCTAAAAAACGCGGTGTCGAAAAATTTCTGATTTTTACCAATAGCCCGCCGGTTTATATGACAAACAACGGATTATCTTTTGCAACTCAAAAGAATAAACTGAATCTAAAAGATGGAGCAATTCCAAAATTTGCCGATTTTTTAGTTCAAAGTATTCAGGGATTAGAGAAAAAAGAAGGAATTAAATTCGATTATGTGAGTCCTATAAATGAGCCGCAATGGGAATGGATGCCTAAAAGCGGTGATCAGAACAGTCAGGAAGGAACGCCGGCAACCAATCAGGAAATTTACGATTTGACCAAATCACTTTCAGAAAAACTCAAAGCTAAAAAAATGAGTACAGAAATTGTGATTGCAGAAGCGGCACAAATCAATTATTTATATGAAAATGTAAATGGTGAAAATCGCGACAATCAAATTGATTATTTTTTCGGAAAAACCAAAACCAATATTTCTAAACTTCCTAATGTAAAAAATGTCATTTTAGGACACAGTTATTTTACAACGTGGCCAGTAGATAAACAGGTTTTAAGCAGAAAATTAATCGCTGCAGAGGTAAAGCAAAAACCAGGTTTAAAATATTGGCAGTCTGAATACTGTATATTAGAGAATCCCGGAGAAGCCGAAATCCCCGGAGGTTCTGGCGGAGGAAGAGATCTGGGAATGCAGACCGCATTATTTGTTGCACGTTTGATACACAATGATATTGCAGTTGCGAACGCTGCTTCATGGCAATGGTGGACATCAATTACACGAGTAGACTATAAGGATGGATTGATTTATCTGGATGACGGAAAAAGCAAAGGAGGAACCACACCGGACTATGTAAGAAATGATGGGGAGTTTCATGATTCAAAATTGCTTTGGGCTTTAGGAAATTATTCTCTGTTTGTACGTCCGGGAATGCTGAGAGTTGATGTTCCGAATCAGGATGAATTAGGATCAGCAAACGATGTAATGCTTACTGCTTACAAGGATACAGCAAACAAAAAACTGATCGTTGTAGCTGTAAATTGTGGAAATTCTGCTCAGAAATATAAGTTTGATTTATCGAAAGGGGCATTAAAAAACAATGAACTGACACCGTATGTTACGGCTGAAAATTCAAATCTAAAAAGAAGCGGAGCTCAAAAAATTGATAATCTGGAAATCCCTGCAAAATCAATTGTCACTTTTGTGGGAGAATTGCAATAGCAGAACCTTATTTAAAAAGCAATTAAAATACTTGAATTAATTAACAAAAAACTATACATAGTGATCACTAAAAAAATCTTATTACCCATTTTTATTTTCTCTTGCCTGTCAGCTTTTAGCCAGATATCGTTTGGAGATTCAAAAAAGATCAATGATAACTGGAAGTTTAACCTTCAGGATACTCCGGAAGCTCAAACCGCCACCTATGACGACAGCAAGTGGCAGTCGGTAAATGTACCGCATGACTGGAGCGTAAAAGGACAGTTAAGCCCAACATTAGCGAGTTGTACAGGTTATTTGCCCGGTGGAATTGCATGGTACAGAAAATCAATTAATGTTCCTCAAAGCAAAAGCGGTGAAAAAGTATATTTATATTTTGAAGGAGTTTATAACAGAAGTGAAGTTTTTATCAATGGGCATTCATTAGGAAAACGTCCAAACGGATATATTTCTTTTGCTTATGATGCAACACCATACGTGAAATACGGAGGAGAAAATACCATTTCAGTTCGTGTAGATCACAGTCAGAGTGCTGATTCAAGATGGTACTCAGGTTCAGGAATTTACAGAAATGTCTGGTTAGTTTATGCAAACCCGGTTCATATTGCACAATGGGGAGTTTATGCTTATCCGGAAATGAATAAAGGCAACGGAACTTTAAATGTTGAAGTTGATGTAGAAAATGGTTCCGCAGCAAAAACAAGTCTTACCGTTGTAAATGAATTAATTGCAAAAGACGGAAAATCAGTTGCAAAATCGACCAGCAAAATTGATGTTGCGGCGAATCAAAGCGGAAAAATTTCGGTTAAAATGAATGTGAGTAATCCTAAATTATGGGATTTAGACAATCCAAACTTATACCAGCTTAAAACAACTGTTTTAAAAAGCGGAAAAGAAATCGATAAAACAGTTACACAGACCGGTTTCAGAAATTTCACATTTGACCCGAATAATGGTTTTGCCCTTAACGGAAAATGGATGAAAATGAAAGGGGTTTGTTTACATCACGATGCAGGGGTTTTAGGTTCTGCCGTACCACGCGAAGTTTGGAAGACAAGATTAAAAACACTTAAAGAAATTGGAGTAAACGCAATCCGTACAAGTCATAATCCACAGGCTCCGGACTTTTATGAGCTTTGCGACGAATTAGGATTATTGGTATTGAATGAGGCTTATGACGAATGGGAATTTCCTAAACGTAAATGGTTAGAAGGTTGGAATTACGGAACTCCGGGATTTGAAGGATCATTTGATATTTTTGCAAATTGGGGAGAAAAAGATCTGGAAGATTTTGTACGCCGTGACAGAAACCACCTTTCCGTATTCGGATGGAGTATTGGTAACGAAGTAGATTACCCAAATGATCCATATTCTCACCCTGTTTTAGACAAAGGAAAAGAAGGTTTTGGACAAGCTGCTTACGGAGGCTACAAAAAAGATGCACCGGATGCTATGCGTCTTGGAGCGATTGCAAAACGTTTGGTTGCAGCAGTTAAAAAATATGATAAATCCCGTCCGACTACCGCTGGTTTAGCCGGAGTTGCAATGTCTAACGAAACAGAATATCCGGGAGCTTTAGATATTACAGGATACAATTATACAGAAAGCAAATACAAATCAGATCACGAAAAATACCCAAACAGAGTAATTTTTGGAAGTGAAAATGTTCATGATATGGAACCTTGGCTAGCTGTAAAAAACAACAAGCATATTTTTGGACAGTTTTTATGGACAGGGATTGATTATCTGGGAGAATCAGGAAGATGGCCTTCAAGAGGATTTTATTCAGGATTAGTTGATTTTGCCGGAGTAATCAAGCCAAGAGGATATTTCCGTCAGTCATTATGGTCAGATAAACCAATGGCATATTTGGGAACATATCCCTTGAAAAATGAAAAAGATGTTTCTAAAGATGCGTGGGCAATCTGGAATTACGAACAAGGAGAAAAAATTCGTGTGGTTTGTTACACCAATGCTGCAAAAGCACGTTTGGAATTAAACGGAAAAGTAGTAGGAGAAACTAAATTATATGACGAAAAAACCGGAATTATTTACTGGGATATTCCTTTTGCTGCAGGTAAATTAGAAGCAATTGGTTTAGATGCCAATGATAAAGAAGTGAGCCGTTATGCAATTACATCAACGCAACAGCCGGTTGAATTAACAATTGCAGATAAAGACATCACGATTGCAAAAGACAAAGGTGTTGCCAAAATTATGGTTCAGGTGAAAGATCAAAATGGCCTGCCGGTAATGCTTTCAGATAATGAAGTTACCTGTACTATTACTGGTCCGGGAACATTGTTAGGGCTTGAAGCAGGAAACAACAGTGACATGACAGATTATACAGATAACGTTCAGAGAGTTTTCCATGGTCACATTGCAGCTTATATTCAGGCAAATGGAAATTCATCAGAACCAATAAAAGTTACGTTTACAAGCCAGTGGTTAAAACCGGTTGAAGTTACTGTAAATGTGAAATAAGCAGTTTTTATAAATAAAAAATTTTGGTTAGTTTTTTAAATTGCCAATTAGCCTGTCTGCCTTATAGTTTTGCTGACAGGTTAATTGTATTTAATAAAGTAAAGTTTATTATATTTGAAGTGTAGTATTTACATTTATTAACGTTATTCAGATTAAAATGAGAATAAAAAATAAAATTGCTCTTGCTTTAGGAATTGTTTTGGTATCAGTTTCTTCTAATGCCCAAACGAAGACTTTTAAAAACGGAGAGTTTAAGCGATGGGCACAAACACCGCCAATGGGCTGGAACAGCTGGGATTGTTATGGTTCTACGGTGGAAGAACACGAAGTAAAAGCCAACGCCGATTATATGGTAAAAAACCTTAAAAAATTCGGTTGGGAATATATTGTTGTTGACATCAGATGGTTTGTAGAAAATGATAAAGCAGGAGGTTATAATCAAAAAGATCCTCGTTATGTAATTGATCAATATGGAAGATATCAGCCCGCTTTAAACCGTTTTCCATCTGCAAAAGACGGACAGGGATTTAAACCTTTAGCAGATTACATCCATAAAAAAGGATTAAAATTCGGAATCCATATCATGCGCGGAATTCCTAAAAAAGCAGTAGAAGACAAAATGCCGATTAAAGGCGCCAACGGAATCACTGCCGACCAAATATATACCACAGCTTTGCAATGCGAATGGCTGAAAGACAATTATACCGTTGTTGCAGACAAACCGGGAGCGCAGGAATATTACGACTCTTTGTTTGAGCTTTATGCAAAATGGGGAATAGATTTTATTAAAATAGATGATTTATCAAGACCGTATCACGAAGGCGAAATCAACCTGATCAGAAATGCAATTGATAAATGCGGACGTAAAATTGTTTTAAGCACATCACCTGGGGAAACTCCAATTTCTGCAGCATCACACGTAACTGAGCATGCCAATATGTGGAGAATGGTTGATGATGTCTGGGATACCTGGCCACACGTTACACACTTGATGGATGTTGCTCAAAAATGGTATCCGTATATCGCTCCGGGAACATGGCCGGACTGCGATATGATTCCGTTAGGAAGAATTTCATTAAGAGGAGAACGTGGCGAAGACAGAATGTCACGTTTAACCAAAGACGAGCAATACACGCTGATAACGTTCTTTAATATCTTCAAATCACCATTGTTTTTTGGAGGGGATTTACCAAGTAACGATGCTTTTACATTATCATTATTAACGAACAAAGAAGTCGTAAAAATGCATAACGAAAGCACTGCCGTAAAACAGCTTTTTCAGAAAGACGGAAAAATAGCCGTGACTTCAAAAAATGCAAAAGACGGTAGTGTTTATCTGGCTTTGTTCAATATTTCGGATGCAAATTCAGAAAAAGTAGTTGTAAATCTTTCAGACCTTAATCTTTCAGGAAAAGTAGAATTGACCAATTTATGGACAGGAGAAAAATCGAATGTTTCGTCAGGCGAAATCTCATCAGTATTGAAACCTCACAGTTCAGTTTTGTATAAAATTAAAAGCAAAAAATAATGAGAAAAATATATCTAGCCCTCGTATTATTTTTGATGCTCCTTAATGGTTTACAGGCCCAGAACAACACAAAGGGAATCCCGCCGGTTATTGCAGACAAAGATTTAACAGCCTATTTATTTGTCTATTTCACAGGAAATGCTGTTGAGGATGAAGCAGTTCGATATGCTGTCAGTGCAGACGGATATCATTATTATCACCTTAACAATAACAAACCGGTTATTGACAGCAAAGTAATCAGTTCTACAGGCGGCGTTCGGGATCCGCATATTTTGCGTGGAGACGACGGAAAAACATTTTACATGGTATTGACCGATATGACTTCATCAAAAGGATGGGACAGTAATCGCGCCATGATTTTACTAAAAAGTACTGACCTGATAAAATGGCAAAGCAGTGTTGTAAATATTCAGACCACATATCCCGGAAACGAAAACCTGAAAAGAGTTTGGGCACCACAAACCATTTACGATGCCAAAGCCGGTAAGTATATGATTTATTTTAGCCTGCAGCATGCCGGAGGTCCTGATAAAATTTACTACGCTTATGCGAATAAAGATTTTACAGCTCTGGAAAGTGCTCCAAAATTACTTTTCGTTCCTAAATCCGAAAAAGCTTGTATTGACGGCGATATTATTGAAAAAGATGGCGTTTATCATCTTTTCTACAAAACTGAAACTGAAAGCCCGGGAATAAAAGTAGCCACAACAACCGATTTAACATCCGGAAAATGGACAGAAAATGATAATTACCTGCAACAGACCAAAGATGGAGTTGAAGGTTCCGGTATTTTTAAACTAAATAATTCAGATGATTATATTTTGATGTATGATGTTTATACAAAAGGGAGATATCAATTTACAAAAACGAAGGATTTAGAAAATTTCACCGTTATCGACAATGATATTTCAATGGATTTTAATCCGCGTCACGGAACGATTCTGCCAATAACACGTTCTGAACTAAAAAGAATTACAACAAAATGGGGAATGCCGGCGAAATTTCCAAAAGTAAATAACAACCCGGTTCTGGAAGGATATTACGCAGATCCCGATATTTTATATTCCAACAAAACAAAAAAATATTACATCTACCCAACCAGCGATGGATTTGATGGCTGGTCAGGTTATTATTTCAAAACCTTTTCTTCTGATAATTTAAAAGACTGGAAAGACGAAGGTGTAATTTTAGATCTTAAAAAAGATGTGAGCTGGGCAAACAGAAATGCCTGGGCGCCTTGTATCGTAGAGAAAAAGATAAAAGGCAAATACAAGTATTTTTATTATTTCACTGCTGCACAAAAAATAGGTGTTGCCGTATCTGATAATCCAACAGGACCATTTAAAGACAGTGGAAAAGCTTTGGTAGCAGCCAGACCGGAAGGCGTAAAAGGAGGGCAGGAAATTGACCCGGACGTTTTTACAGATCCTAAAACCGGTAAAAGCTATTTGTACTGGGGTAATAATTATATGGCCGTAGCCGAATTAAATACGGATATGGTTTCGTTTAAAGGAAGCACAAAATTAATTACCATAGATAAAACTTTCCGTGAGGGAACATACATCATATACAGAAAAGGAACCTATTATTTCATGTGGAGTGAAGACGACACCAGAAGCCCTAATTATAAAGTACGATATGGAACTTCAAAATCGCCTTTGGGACCAATTGAAATTCCGGAAAACAATATTGTAATTCAGGGAATCCCCGATCAGGGAATTTATGCAACAGGACATAACTCTGTATTGCAAATCCCGAACAAAGACGAATGGTACATCACGTATCACAGATTTTCGTATCCAACCGGAATAAAAATGGGTGAGGCCGGAGGTTTTCACCGCGAAGTTTGTATCGATAAATTAGAGTTTAACCCGGACGGAACCATAAAACAAGTGATCCCTACTCATCAGGGAATACCGGCAATCAAATAGTTTGAGTTTGGTTTAGTTGTGAAAAGCTGCTCTATTTGCCCCGGAGCAGCTTTTTTCTGTTTATGAATTTTTAGTTTTTAGCATTAGGAGCTGATTCCTGCTATCCGCTGTTATCTTTTCCCGGCTAAAGAAGCCGGAAAAAGGATGCCGCTTCTATCAGGGCTAGGGCTTTAGGTTTCATAAGAATGTTTGTGCATTACTAATTTTATGTTAGTGTTTTGAAACACATAAATCATGTGTGCTAAAAACTATTAAAACTACAATTTCTTACTACAAAGTATTAGACAAATTAATACTCTAATTAATAATTAACAGGAAATTGTCATATATTTGACCAACAATAAAATCTGACATTTGTCAGACATAGCCACCCAATTTAGGAGTGATAAGTCGGATGTCGTCAGGTATATACAAGTTAGCAGTAATTCCTAACACGAATCGACATGAGAAAAATAATCTTGTTAGTTATAATTCAATTAGCACTCAGTAACTGTACTGAAAAGAAAGAGAAAGTTTATCATCCGAAAAGAGACAAGAAATTTTCAGAAGCATTAAATTACAGTACGAAAATCACTTTCTTAATAAAAAAAGCACACCAACACGAATACTCTCGTGATGATTCTGCATTTGACTCTATTGAAAAATATTCTGTGGCGAATAAAATTCAAATTGAAAAATTTAAAAACCTTTTTAATAATTCTGAAAAGACTGCCTATTGTCCAAATTCTAAATCCAACTTATTGATTAATTTTTACCAAGGAAATAAAATAACTAATCAATACTTTGCAGATACGATTAAGTTAAAAAATAAAGTAATTGTATTTCAAGGTGGTTACCAATCATCAGAAATTATAGAGAAATCAAATTGGGACAATTTTTTAAAAGAAATTAAAATAAAATAATAGAACTACTGCTAACAGCGGTTTGGCACAATAGCTACTTTTGTCTTAAACCACATGTTCGATTTTCCGCAAGGGAATCTTATCTTAGCAAGAAAATAATCGTTCACTCAGCCGCTACTGCGCCAAGCCGCGGAACGTTAGCAGAAATTTTACTCAAAAAAGGAGAATTTAAAAAAGCATTTATACAATTATGGAGTTATCTTCTTATAATTTGACCGAGAATATCAGCATCTCTTACGAAAATATTCTGAAGATACAGTTTATTCCAAATTCTAAAAAACTTGCTTTACTTAAGGTTGATCCATTTTATGAATTATTTATTGAAATAGTGGATTTTTCTAATAAATCAAAAAAAAAAATTATTTTTGATGAACCATTTTTATTTTCTGGAAGTAATTTTCAGGCAAACAAGCATATTAAATATAAAAGTATTCGGAATGAATTTCAAATTGCTGTAAATCAAATATTTGAATTTTATATTTTCGGAAATTTAGAGTTTTTTTATTTAAAAGCAAGATTTAATAATTTTGAAAAAAACGAAGAAATTTGGCATATAAAAATTGATTTCGAAGGGAAAATAGTAAATAGAAGTCAAGATTTCGAAGCAAAGTCATTTGATAAATGTCATTTTTTAAAAAAATATACTATAAATGAAGATTTTCTTTTTCTAGATATAAAAACTTATGATATAATTGACTTATCAGATTTTTTCGATGATCGATTTGAAGAGGATGATTTTTATTGGATTCACAATATTGACAGGAGATATTCAATCTTTACATTACCAAATAAAAATCTTTTAGGATTAGTTTTTTTTGACAAAGATGGAGAAATACCTCGTGGGAAACATACTGTTTTAGAAATGGACAACTTGGAAATACCAAATCTTATTTTTTCATATCGAATTGATGAGTGGGGTACAAATTATGTATTTAATGAAACAGGAACTAAAATAGCATATTTTCGTTCATTAGATTTTGGAAAAATACAAATTATAATAAGAGAATTGTCAGAGCATGAATTTGAAAACGCTATAATATTTAATGTATATTTCCCTAAGGAAAGTTCCGTCCCACAAAATTTAATTTTATTGGATAATAACTCAATTTTATTAATCTTTTATGATAGAATTGAAAGTTATAATATCAAAACCGCAGAGCAAATCTCTCTTTATGGTCGCGATATTGGAACACCATATTCATTTCATGAAAACAATATCTTTTATATCAACTCTGATAGATTAATAATTGAAAAATTAAATTAATAAAAACTTCTGCTAACAGCTACTACAACGGATTTGCGCAATTGGTTTAATGGGAAGTGGTTTTGTATTTGGGATGATTTGGCAAATCGGAATAATGGGCTTAATTTAGTCCCAAACCCGCTGTAGTGCCAAGAAGTTACCAGTAAGTTTGAAAAAAAACGAAGAATTTAATAACTTATGAATAAACTACAACTTTTCAAAAATATAATTTTCTCATTATTGCTAATATATGTTTGGGTTTTATACAATTTCTTTGATTATTATGATTCTTTGCAATATTCTTTCAGTAAACTTACACTTTACTTTAATTTTATAACTGGAACATTCTTTGGACTTGGAATAGGACTTATTCTAATATTCTTACGTCTTACGTTTTTTAGAAAGAAAAATAAGCTGAAGTTGAAGAATAATTTTTTCTATATTTTTTTAGGAATTTTTAACTTGCATCTTTTTATTATTTGGTTCATTTCAATCTTTATGAAGATTATTGATTTAGATATAGGCTTTACGCCTCTAATTTTGATTAACTTTTCAATATCCATATTTATTCTAATCGATATTTATTTATTGAAAAATGTTACTGAAAATGAATTGACTGAAACTGAAAAGACAAAAGTGTGAAATAATAAAACCAGCTGGTAACACTTGCTACAAGAGATTTGGGTATTTGGCTTAATTTAAAAATGGTCTTGTATTTGGATGTTTAGGCAAATCCAAAAATAGGGTTTAATTTAATCCTAAACCTGCTGTAGTACTCAGAACGTTGGCAGATATCTTAAAAAACAGACACCCTTAATAATATCAAATAAATATGAAAAAAATAATTTTAATCGTAATAATCTTTTTAGTGGGACAAAATTTTGCAAATGCGCATACTTGTGAAAATGAAACGGTAAAATGTCCAATAGATGGGAAAAACGTAACATTTTGTGTAACAATGAGCATGACAACTTTTGGCTCTTTTAAAGATTTTCAAAAGCAAGGTGCAATTGGAGAGCATTACGAAGAGCTAATAAACACTTGTCCAAAATGTCATTTTTCAGGTTATATCGATGACTTCAAAGAAAAAATCAATGGAGAAGAAAAGATTAAAATTAAAGAATATCTAACAAAATTTGATAACACGAAAATTGATGATGCAAAACAATGTTTGATTGCAGGCGAAATCAAGGAATTACAAAAAAAATCAAACAAAGAAATTGCCTTTTGCTATGTTACAGGTTCGTATTTATTACGTAGCAATGATAAACAAGTTGAATTTAGAAAAGAACTCCAATCAAAAGCTAAAGATAATTTGATTACTGCTTTAGATAAAAATGAATATGAAGACAAATCAGTAATAGCAAATATTAATTATTTAATTGCTGAAATGGAAAGAAGAATTGGAAATTTTGATGAAGCAATAAAATATTATGATTTAGCAATTAACGATTCAAATAAAAAAGATTGGGTCGAAGAAGTTGCGAAAGAGCAAAAAGAATTAGCAGTAAAGAAAGACGAAAATAATAAAATATAAAAGCCATCTTCCGATCACGCAGATATACACAACGATTGCGTAGAACCTGAAAAACTATAAAAAACAAAAAGTTGGTGGAAGTTTTGGAAATAGAAATTTTGAAAATTAATAAAACTGGTTATAACAGCTACAACGGATACCAGAACATTGACAGGAACATAACCGCAGAATAACAAAATGAACGGGACTTACAATGAAATTCATAATGCAATTAAAAACAGTCAATTTTGTGTAATTCCAAATTGTTCACACCAGGTATTTGAAGATAAACGTGAAATAATAAGCCAAAATATCACTTGACTTTTAAAAGGTGAATAATCCAGCACACAACATCAGTTTGACAATATGATAGTATGATAAACAAACAAGAACATAAACATTTTAACGAAGACAAACTTTCGACAGACATTAAAAATTTTGGATGGACAGCTATTAATACCGTCAACTGACTATTTGCCTTCTTTTGCTTACACAGTTGGACTTTGGAAAAACTATAAACATCCTGAGCTTATTTCGTTTGGACTGACTGCTGAAACTTTGCATTTAGTATTAAACGACGCAGCAGAAATAGTCAGGTCAGGACAACGGCTTGAAGTTAATAAGACATATGATGACTTTTTTGAGAATAGCAAAACGGAATTCATAAAAGTTGACAGCCGAAATATTGACAATTATTTTGGAAATGCCATAAACTTTTATAACACTGAAGATTTCCCTGCATTACAGCTTGTTTGGGCCGACCGGAATGATAAATTACCGTGGGAAAAAGAATATGAGAAAGAATTTAAATGGCGACAGCCTTTACTTGACAGAAATGGAGAGTTTAAATTTAGGGAAGAAAAGAATTTAGGAATCTTCACAACAAAACAATGGCTTGAATTAGATAAGCCTATTCTTCGTGTCGTTCATGAGTTTGACGGTGATTGGCAATTTTTAACAGAAGAGTTTTTAAATATCGAAACAGAAGAGGAAATGGAAAATGCCGAAAAGAATGTAGTGCTAGTTTGTTTAGAAGAAATGGTCAAGATGGACAAAAGCCTGAATGAATTGTTTGATTTGGACTATGGTGAATTTGCGGACAGAAACGATCTGAATTCAGATTGGTGCAGAGATGTTATTAAAGATGAACCAGATGAAAACGATTAATAGTTAAATATGACAAAAAAACTAAAATAAATTATGATTTATGAACTCAGAGATAAAGTATAAATTCGACATCATCCCAACAACGGGGCAAATAATAGAACTTTATGAAAAATCCGGCTTGCCTCGTCCTACGATGGATAAACTAAGAATTCAGAAAATGTATGATAATTCAAATTTGGTTGTTACAGCCTGGGACAATGACATATTAGTTGGAGTTTCCCGCTCAATTACAGATTGGGCTTGGAGTTGTTATCTGGCAGATCTGGCAATTCACCCTGACTATCAAAAATTTGGTATTGGTAAAAAGCTAGTCTGTTTAACTAAGGAAAAACTTGGAGAAGAATCTATGATATTATTGCTTTCAGTACCAACTGCAATGGAATATTATCCAAAAATTGGCTTCACAAAAGAAGATAGGGCGTTTACAATATTGAGAGAAAAATAAAAAAAATAAAAATGAGGACTGAAAAGAACCGAGTAAGATTATGACAAGATTCTGATTTACATCACATACATAAAGTGCAACCCGACCAGATAGAAATACATAACGATTGCGCAGAATTGCATTCTGTGCCCACAAAGTAAAAATGATTTGGCGCAACAGCTCGTTTAGTTTTTCTAATTTTAGGTTTATATTTTGTTAGGTTTACTTACATACTTGTTGCCTTTAATAAAAAATCGCCACGGTAAAAGTGCGTCTTCCTGTGCGTATGCTACACCAACACGCGGTGTTGAAACAATCTCGTCTGCATTATATCGAATACCGTGATCCTCAATCCAGATTTCCTCTCCCGTTAAATCTTTTTGGTTAAAGGAACGATCAATTCCCAATGCTTTAGCTGCAGATCCGGGACCAGATGAAATGGCGGCCTTACTAGCAGGCATATTACGTCTGAGTTCCATAATATCTTTTCCTATTAGTGGTTCAATACCTCGTATCAATACAGCATGAGGTTCACCTCCCACAGAACTGACAACATTAAAGAGATGATGAATTCCATAACATAAATAAACATAGGAAACGCCTCCTTCACTGTACAACGTTTCGGTTCTGTTAGTACGCCTTCCGCCATAAGCGTGTGAAGCTTTATCCTTTACTCCAAAATAGGCTTCAGTTTCTATAATTACACCTGCTGTTACTTCTCCGTTTATTTGAGTAAAAAGTACTTTACCTAATAGATCTTTCGCCAGAAAAAGAACATCTGGGTTTAGATAATAGGAGAATTGTAATTTTCTATGATTTTGGTTGTATTCAGACATGATTTTTGTGGATCAAGACAACTCCTTTTTCAAAAACTTAGCCGTATAGCTTTTTTTA
Organism: Flavobacterium sp. Flavsp81; assembly: GCF_059491325.1. Taxonomy (NCBI): domain Bacteria; kingdom Pseudomonadati; phylum Bacteroidota; class Flavobacteriia; order Flavobacteriales; family Flavobacteriaceae; genus Flavobacterium; species Flavobacterium sp. Flavsp81. The sequence goes on from NZ_CP168505.1 coordinate 586,991, forward strand.
CTTTTTGCAACTTCTTCCGGAGTCCCTTTTGCAATAAGTTCTCCTCCGCCTTTTCCGCCCTCAGGACCAATATCGATAATATAATCGGCAAGTTTAATCACATCCATATTATGTTCGATAACCAGGATTGTATTTCCTTTATCAACCAATTTATTAATCACATCCATCAAAACACGAATGTCTTCAAAATGTAAGCCTGTTGTAGGCTCGTCCAGAATATAAAAGGTATTTCCGGTATCCTTTTTAGACAATTCTCCTGCCAGTTTAATGCGTTGTGCTTCACCACCCGAAAGTGTTGTACTTTGCTGGCCAAGCGTAATATATCCTAAACCAACATCCTGAATCGTTTTTACTTTTCTATAAATCTTCGGGATATTTTCAAAAAATGGAACCGCTTCATCAACCGTCATGTTCAACACATCCGAAATTGATTTTCCTTTGTATCGAATTTCCAGTGTTTCTCTGTTAAAACGTTTTCCCTGACAAGTTTCGCATTCTACATAAACGTCCGGTAAAAAGTTCATTTCTATGGTTCTAACACCTGAACCTTCGCAGGTTTCGCAACGTCCGCCTTTTACATTAAAACTAAAACGTCCTGCTTTATAACCACGAATCATACTTTCGGAAGTCATTGTAAATAAGTTTCTGATTTCGGTAAAAACCTCCGTATAAGTAGCCGGATTCGAACGTGGCGTTCTCCCAATCGGACTTTGGTCAATATCAATTACTTTATCAATATGTTCTAAACCTTCTATTTTTTTATAAGGCTGTGGTTTTTTCACGCCATTAAAATAATAAGCGTTCAAAATAGGGTAAAGCGTCTCGTTTATTAAAGTCGATTTTCCACTTCCTGAAACTCCCGTAACGCAAATCAACTGTCCCAAAGGCAATTCAATCGAAACATTTTTAAGATTGTTTCCAGTTGCTCCGGTAAGTTTCAAAAATTTGCCATTTCCTTTACGCCTCTCTTTTGGAATCTCCAGTTTCATTTTACCATTTAGATATTGAGCGGTAATAGTATTCGATTTTAAAGTTTCAGCCGGCGTTCCAATACTGATGATTTCCCCTCCGTATTTTCCCGCTTTTGGACCAATATCGATCACATAATCAGCACGTTCAATCATGTCTTTATCATGTTCAACCACAATAACCGAATTTCCGATATCCCGTAATTGCTCTAAAGAATGAATTAGTTTTTCGTTATCTCTTTGGTGCAAACCAATACTCGGCTCATCCAAAATATAAAGAACTCCAACCAATTGTGAACCAATTTGGGTAGCGAGACGTATACGTTGAGCTTCACCGCCCGAAAGTGATTTTGAACTTCGGCTTAAAGCCAAATAATTCAAACCAACATTCATCAAAAAATTCAGACGATCTTTGATTTCTTTGACTACTTCAGAAGCAATTAAAAGCTGTTTGTCTGATAAATGTTTATTTAAATCCTGAAACCACGCTGTTAAGTCAGAGATATCCATATCACACAATTCGGTGATGTTTTTTCCATTGACTCTAAAAAACTGAGCTTCTTTTTTCAATCGGGAACCTTCACAAACCGGACAATTTACTTCGTCCATAAAGTCTTTTGCCCAACGTTTTATGGTTGTTGAAGCGCTTTCGTCATATTGATTTTTGATGAAATGAGAAATTCCTTCAAAATCAATTTTATAATCACGGGTAACCCCAAGATTTTTTGAGTTTACAACGAACTTATCTTTTCCGCCATGCAAAATCATCGTCATGGCTTCTTCCGGAATTTTTTCAATAGGATCTGTAATTTTAAATCCAAATTTTTCTCCAATAACTTCTAATTGCTTAAAGATCCAGGAAGATTTATATTCGCCAAGCGGAGCAAAACCACCAGCTTTAATGGATAATTTTGGATTTGGAATAATTTTCTTGATGTTAATCTCGTGAACCGTTCCCAATCCGTTACAATGTGGACAAGCCCCTTTTGGAGAATTGAATGAGAATAAATTCGGTTCGGGATTTTGATACGATATTCCGGTTGAAGGACACATTAAATTTCTACTGAAATAACGTACTTCATCAGTATCCTGATCCAAAATCATCAGGACATCTTCGCCGTGATGCATGGCAGTATTAATACTTTCTGCCAATCTTTTTTGATTGTCAGGTGTATCTTCAATGAGCATTCTGTCGACTACAATTTCGATATCATGCGTTTTATAACGATCCAGTTTCATTCCTGAAACCAAATCCTGAACCTCGCCATTTACACGGACTTTCAGAAATCCCTGTTTGGTAATTTGTTGGAATAATTCGGCATAATGTCCTTTTCTGGCACGAATGATTGGCGCGAGAATATTAATTCGTTTTCCCTTAAAATCCTGAATAATCAAATCCTTAATTTGTTCATCAGAATAGGAAACCATTTTCTCGCCTGTGTTGTAACTGTACGCGTCTGCCCCACGAGCGTATAGAAGTCTAAGGAAATCGTATATTTCAGTGATAGTTCCTACTGTCGATCGTGGACTTTTACTGGTTGTTTTTTGTTCAATCGCAATTACAGGCGAAAGTCCGTCAATTTTATCAACATCCGGACGCTCCAAACCTCCAAGAAACTGTCTGGCATAAGCCGAAAAAGTTTCTACATAACGACGTTGTCCTTCGGCATAAATAGTATCGAATGCCAAAGATGATTTTCCTGAACCAGAAAGCCCTGTAATGACTACAAGTTTCTCACGCGGAATAGAAATATCGATATTTTTTAGATTATGAACTCTTGCACCAAGAACTTCAATAGTATTGTCTTTTTCTAACATAAATTTGAGCAAAACGCAAAGTTACCACTTTGATTTGTTCTTTTAATGCTAGAGTATAGAAGTTTATGTTAAAAATTGTAACAAAAAACGCCAACTTTAGTTAGCGTTTTCTTTTTCTGGTAGCCATATATTCTTCGATGGCTTCTTTGGTTGTGTACCAGTTTCGGCCTTCTTTATAAGCATCTATTTTGCCGGTTCGGGCTAATAAACTAACATATTCCTGACCATAAGGAGTTTCGGGTTCACTGACAATGTCTGAAATTTTCTGATAATCGTATTCAGTCCCAGGCATTGCACTTAAATAAATATTTAAAGTTCGTTCCAAAGCCTGACACATCAAAAGCGTTAATTTTTGATAATTGCCATTATTGGCCTGATTTAATGCTTCATAATATTTTTTTCTGTCATTTTTAAGAATGATAGCAGGAGGAAAGCCACAACGCATTAATAACAGATTCATACTCAAACGAACAGTTCGCCCATTTCCATCAAAGAATGGATGGATCCAGACTAGCTTATGATGATAAATAGTAGCCAGTTCAATATCGTTTAAACCTAATGGATTGGTATTGATAAAATCAATTAATTCATCTAAATAATCTGAAACTTTATTGGCATTTGGAGGCATAAAATTTGCTCCGGAAATACGTACGCCACCATTTCGTAACCGACCTGCAAAATCATCCTCAATAGAACGTAAAACCAATCCGTGAATCGAAAGAATATCAATGCTTCGAAGTTTGTAACTATCATCTACAATCGAATATAGATAGTCAATTGCTTTATCGTGGTTGTGAGTTTCAAAATGTTCCCGAAGCGATTTTCCTTTAATAGTAATTCCTTCCTGAATAACCATTTGGGTCTCTCGTAAACTCATCGTATTTCCTTCAATACTGTTTGAATTGTACGTCCATTCTAAGGATAGACTCTCGCGGATTTTATGCAAAGCAATATTTGGCAATGGTCTGCTGTTTTGCAAATCAAGCTTTTTTTGGTACAATCTATCGAAAGTTGATTGAAATTCAGTTCTATATGTTAAGTCTATATTCCACATTACTCAACAAAGATACTCCTTATTATCGGATAAACAAAAAAATAAATCTATCCGATATTAATATTATTCAATTGTCATTGAACGAAGTTTAGTTCTATAGGCTTCAAGGGCTATTGATTTGGAGATGAATCCGTAATATTTTCCATTTTGGACTACAGGAAGAAAAGCAGTTTTAGATTTTTCGAATTTGCTCATCACAATTTCCATACTGTCAAAGGAAGAAATTGTAACTGGTGGTGTTTTCATAACATCTTTAATCAAAGTGTATTTTACCCGGTAAGTATTAAAAATAATCTCTCGGATGTCATTAAAATGAACAATACCAAGAAGTTCTTTCTCATTTGAAACAACAGCAAAAACAACTTGATTTGAATGTGAAATAAGATCTACTAATTTACTTAGATATTCATCAGGATGAACAGTTAAATAATCACATTGAATAATAGTGTCAATATCTAAAGTGGATAAAATATTGGAATCCTTATTACTTGTAAACGCGTGGCCTTTTTTAGCAAGGCCTTTCACATCAAGTGAATATTTCTCAAAACGTTTAGAAATTGCAAAACTTATCGAAGACACAATCATCAGCGGAATCATTAAGCTATAACCACCTGTTATTTCTGCTATTAAGAAAATAGCGGTCAAAGGAGCATGAAACAACCCGCTCAAAATACCTGCCATTCCAACCATGGTGAAATTAGTAATAGGCAGTTTTGATAAACCAATGAGAGTAATAAATTTTGAAAAGAAATAACCCAAATAAGAACCTAAAAACAAAGACGGGGCAAAATTTCCTCCATTCCCGCCACTTCCAATTGTAAGCCCCGAAGCAAAAACTTTAATCATCATCGCACATCCTACAAAAAGAAGTAGAATCCATTGATTGTTCCTGAAATCTCCAAATAAGGTATTATCTAATAGTTTGCCCGGATCAGTTTCAGATAAAGTCTTAATGCTTTCATAACCTTCTCCAAAAAGGGTAGGAAAGACAAAAATGAGTAATGCCAGGAGCGATGAGCCAAATAAAGCCTTTTTGTAAGGATCCATTTTTAATTTTGAAAAATAATGCTCAACTCTTTGAAAGTTTCGTGCATAATAAACAGCCATAAAACCGGTTAATATACCTAAAAGTACATAAAAAGGAATATTATGATAATTAAAAACTTCTTGTTTTTTAAAAGACAATAAAATGGTTTCATCCAATAGAATTGCAGAGACCAAAGCACCTGTAGCAGCAGAAATCATAATAGGAGTGAAGGCAGAAATACTTACATCCACCAATAAAACTTCGATAGCAAAAAGAACTCCGGCAATCGGGGCATTAAAAGCGGCCGAAATTCCTGCTGCTACACCACAGCCAATAAGTAAAGTTCTGTCTTTATAAGGCAATTTATAATTTTGTGCGAAATTTGATCCAAAAGCTGCTCCTGTAATTACAATTGGGCTTTCAAGGCCGGCAGAACCTCCTAAACCTACTGTTAGCGAGCTGGTTACAATTTGAGCATACATTTGTTTTTTAGGAATGATACTCGCTTTTTTAGCTACAGCATATAATATTTGAGAAGTTCCTTTTTCAATGCTTCCGTTTAATATTCTATTTACAACAAAAACAGTAAGTAAAATTCCAATAATTGGGAAAAGACTGGGGATGAAACTCAGTTTTAAAATGCTGTTAATATATGTAGCGAAAGAAAAAACGCTATGGGCAAAAGTTTTTAAAACGATTACTGCCAACGAACAAGATATACCAATTAAAACACTTGACAAAAAAATAAATTGCTTTGGTGTCATTAAGGATTGCGCCAAAGCAATAATACTTTCTAGTTTTCTGAAATATTTTTTTAGCATTCTATCTGTAAAATTAAGGGGATGGTGCAAATTTAGTTCTTACCATTCAAATTCATCTAAATTTAAGTATAAATCTTTAAATTTAAAAACCAACCGCTGTATCATCGCCCCGAAAATCTGCACCTCCTTCAAGATTTCTATTTGGTAATATCAAAATGGCATCAACTTTACCAATTATAGGAGTTGCTTTTTCATTGATCAAATATCCTTTTGCTTTTATTTGATCAATGGTGTTATTCTTAAAAGTATTGGGTTCAAAAGTAACGAGATCCGGCAGCCATTGATGATGAAATCTCGGTGCGTTTACTGCTTCCTGCATGCTGAATTTATATTCGTAGACATTTAAAATAGTTTGCAAAACAGATGTTATAATTGTTGAGCCGCCGGGAGTTCCTACCACCATAAAAAGTTTTCCGTCTTTCTCTACAATTGTTGGTGTCATCGAACTTAACATACGTTTTTGCGGTGCGATACTATTGGCTTCGTTTCCAACTAATCCAAACATATTTGGAGAGCCGGATTTGGCACTAAAATCATCCATTTCATTGTTTAAAAAGAAACCTAACTCATCACAGTAATATTTTGAACCGTAACCATCATTTAAGGTTGTTGTAGCTGCAACGGCATTTCCAAATTTGTCAACAATAGAATAATGTGTGGTTTCGGTACTTTCATTATACGTTACATTTCCTTCTTTTATTTCTGAAGATAAACTGGCTTTTTCAACATTAAAAGTTGACATTCTGTCTTTTAAATAATCATCGGAAAGTAATGCTTTTACAGGAATTTTTACAAAATCAGGGTCACCTAAAAACTGGCTTCTATCAGCGTAAGCTCTTCTTTCGGCTTCAACAATTACTTGAATAGCCTCCGCTGAATTATGTCCCATTTTTGCCAAATCATAAGGAGCAATCATTTTTAATATTTGTGCGAGACAAATTCCGCCACTGCTTGGCGGAGACATAGAAGTAATTTTTAAATGTTTATAAGTAAACTGAAGTGGCTTTCTCCATTTTGCTTCATATTTAGCCAAATCTTCAAGGGTAATAATCCCGCCTTTTTTCTGAAGATAATCAACTAATATTTTTGCTGTTTCACCTTTATAAAACTCATTTCTTCCATACTTTGAAATTCGTTTTAAAGTATGGGCAAGAGCAGGATATTTAATAGTGTCTTTTTCTTTAAAATTAGCTGCTAAAAGTGTCGTTGTACCATTTACTTTTACAATGGCATCGTGATAATCATTCAGGCTTTTTTCTTGTTTTTTGGTTACAACAACTCCTTTCTCGGCTAAAGCAATAACAGGTTTTAAAATTTCAGAGATTGGTAGTGAACCAAATTTTTTGTGTACTGCAAACACACCGGCTATAGTTCCCGGGACACCAATTGCCAAAGCAGTTTCGGTACTTTTTCCCTTAATTACATTTCCTTCTTTGTCTAAAAACATATCTTTTTTTGCTGCCAGAGGCGCTTTTTCACGATAATCCAAAGAACCTGCCTCGCCATTTGCTTTTCGGTACACCATAAATCCTCCTCCGCCAATATTTCCCGCAAACGGAAAAGCGACTGCCAGAGCCAATTCGGTTCCAACCATCGCATCAAAAGCATTTCCTCCTTTTTTCATGATTTCAACGCCAATTTTTGATGCTTCTTCTCTTGCTGAAACTACCATAGCCTTTGAAGTAACCAATCCGGTTGGATTTTGTTGTGCGACACTAAAATTAAAAGCGGAAATAAAACAGCATAAAAATATAATTTTTTTCATATTGAGAAAATATTGGTGTATAGAATCAATTTGATTTTATAAGAAAAGCAACTTTTGTTTGGATTGATGTTGAATGTCTTCAAAGAAAGAGGTGAATTCCTCTTCAAAAGCGGTATAAAATTCTTTTAATTCTTCGCTGGCAAATTGCATTTTGGACATATTTTTCGACCTTCGGTCCATTTGAGTTAAAATCTGATGAATTCCTTCAACTGTCTGATAACTCAAAAGCCAGTTTCTTTCGATCATGTAAGGCATTAGACTTTGCGTTTTTTCAGTAAGTATAGAATAATTATCATGCAATGAGCTGTAAAAACGATTGATAAAATCTTCTAATTTTTCATCTGAATATTTTGTCCAGTTTTTCGCTAAAAAATGATCGTAAACAATATCTACAATCACTCCGGCATAATGATGGTATTTTTCGTGTAATCGCTTGGTGCTTTGTCTAAAAATATCATGCGAATCAGTATATGTATCTATAAAACGGTGTAAAATAATTCCTTTTTGCACATCATCAGGAAAATGCTGAAATTGCTTCCCACGAATACCATCGGCCATAAAATTGCCAATTTTGATTAAATCATTTTCGCCGGAAAGATAGATGTGGGCAAGGAAATTCATTGCTTTTGAGGTATTAACATTCTGAAGGGTTAAGAAACTAAAATTGCTATTGTAAATGTATAAAAAACTTTTTAAATCATTTTTGTTAAAAAAATAGTAGTTGTGTGTCTTTAATATTTAAAGATTATTTTAAAATCTTAGTGTCACAACCTCTCAGTAACTCGGCAACTTTTTTATATTTGTAATAAATAACCATAACTCACAAAAATGACTTTAATAAAATCGATTTCAGGAATAAGAGGAACAATCGGTGGAAAAGTAGGAGATAACCTGACTCCTGTTGATGCTGTAAAGTTTGCATCGGCATACGGAACCTTTCTGAAAAATAACACTTCAAAAGAAAAATTAACAGTTGTAATTGGTCGCGATGCCAGAATTTCCGGGCCAATGATTCATAATTTAGTTGTAAATACGTTGATTGGCTTAGGAATTAATGTAATTGATCTTGGACTTTCAACAACACCAACCGTCGAAATTGCTGTGCCGTTGGAAAAAGCAGATGGCGGAATTATTTTAACTGCTTCGCATAATCCAAAACAGTGGAATGCGTTGAAATTACTGAACGAAAAAGGTGAATTTTTAAATGGAGAAGAAGGAGCGAAAATTTTAGAAATTGCTGAAGCTGAAGCTTTTGATTTCTCTGATGTAGACAATTTAGGAGAGATTACAGTTAATGACGCTTATATGGACATTCATATTGATGAAGTTTTAAACTTGCCATTAGTTGATGTTCAGGCGGTAAAGGATGCAAAATTTAAAGTGGTTGTTGATGGAGTAAACTCATCTGGAGGAATTATTATCCCTAGATTATTAGAATTAATGGGTGTTGAAGTCGTAAAATTATATTGCGAACCTAATGGACATTTTCCTCATAATCCTGAACCATTAAAGGAACATTTGACTGATATTTCGGAATTGGTTGTTAAAGAGAAAGCGCATTTAGGAGTTGTGGTAGATCCGGATGTTGATCGTTTGGCTTTCATTAGTGAAGATGGAGAAATGTTTGGAGAAGAATATACTTTAGTAGCCTGTGCTGATTATGTTTTGAGTAAAACTCCCGGAAATACTGTTTCTAATATGTCATCTTCACGTGCCTTGCGTGACGTAACAGTAGGACATAAAGGAAATTATGAAGCCAGTGCAGTAGGCGAGGTGAATGTTGTAGAGTTAATGAAGAAAAATAACGCCATTATTGGGGGTGAAGGAAATGGTGGAATAATCTACCCTGAATCACATTACGGACGTGACAGTTTGGTTGGAGTAGCATTGTTTTTAACGCATTTAGCGAATAAAAAAATGTCAGTTTCTGCATTGAGAGCTTCATATCCTGAATATTATATGAGTAAAAATAAAATTGAATTAACACCGCAAATTGATGTTGATGCAATTTTAATTGCAATGACTGAAAAATATAAAAACGAAGATATTACAACAATTGACGGCGTGAAAATTGATTTTGCTGCAGAATGGGTTCATTTAAGAAAATCAAACACAGAACCAATTATCCGAATTTATACTGAAGCTCCATCTCAGGAAAAGGCAGATGTTTTAGCACTTCGCATTATTGATGAGATAAAAGTCATTGCAGGAATCTGATAGTTAAAATTTAATCACTTATCATAATAAAAAAGTTTGATGATTCATTTCATCAAACTTTTTTTTATGCTTGCAAAATAAATTTAATATTTTTTAACCTTCGTGAGAGCTGTTTTATAATTTTCGTTTACTTTTTCCCAATTGATCAATTTATAAAAAGCATCTATGTAGCTTCCCTTTCTATTCTGATAATCGAGATAATAAGCATGTTCCCATAAATCTATTCCTAAAATTGGGGTTCCGGGAATCAAAGCATTTCTCATTAAAGGATTATCCTGATTTTCGGTTGTTGTAATTTGTAATTTACCCGCTTTATCCACCACTATCCAAACCCAGCCTGAACCGAATTGTTTAGTAGCTTCGTTTTTAAATTGAGCAGTAAGATTTTTAAAAGATCCAAACTCTTTATTTATAGCACCGGCTAAAGTATCTTTTGGAGTTTGTTCTTTTGGAGTTAATATATCAAAATAAAGAGTATGATTATAATAACCACCAGCATTTTGACGAAGCTTGACATTGCTCATATCCAGTTTTTTTAAGATATCTTCAATGGAAGCATTTTCAAATTCAGTTGTAGCTATTTCTTTATTGAAATTATTGGTATAGGATAAATAATGTTTAGAATAATGAGTTTCTAAAGTCAATGATCGTATTCCGGGCGCCAATGCATCATAACCAAAAGGTAATTTTGTCAGTGCAAATGAACCTTCATCTGCTTTTACATCTGCCGGAACGCCTATCGTAATTTTTTCTTCTTTTGTAGGCAAAGGAACTTCAACAACTTCAGTTAGCTTATTATCATTACAGGAAAATAATAACAATAATGAAGCTGAAATAGTAAAACGTATTATGCTTTTCTTCATAATGTAAATTATTTTGATGTTAGTGAATTAATTATTTCGATGTAATTCTCTTTTGCTTCCTCAATTGATATATGGCTAATCTGCATCCATGCATTAGTTTTGAATGCATTACGCAAGTCAAAATTTTCAGATTGGTTATATTTAGCCGTTCCAAAAGTAGCTTGTTTGTAATATGCATAAAGCCTTAACTGCACATCTTGTGGCAGTGAGGCTTGCGTCATTTTCAAAGCAGTTTCTACAGCCTCTGAAAAACGAATATCTAAATCTTTTTCAGTCATTTAAGCTTTTGTAGCAATGATAGTTTTTCCACCAATTGCTTTTTGATTTAATTCCACATTAATTGGAGTACCTAAAGGTAAAAATAAATCTACTCTTGAACCAAATTTAATAAATCCGGCATCAGTACCCTGAATAACCTGCATTCCTTCCTGAGCATAATTTACAATTCTGCGAGCTAAAGCACCAGCAATTTGTCTGTATAATATTTGTCCAAAAGTATCATTTTCAATCACAACTGTCGTTCTTTCGTTTTCTTCACTTGCTTTTGGATGCCAGGCCACTAAAAACTTTCCAGGATGATATTTGCTGAATTTTATAATACCATCCATTGCGTAACGGGTTACATGAACATTTATTGGCGACATAAATATAGAAACCTGTAAACGTTTATCTTTAAAATACTCACCTTCATAAACTTCTTCAATTACCACGACTTTTCCATCTACCGGAGCAATAATATGATCGCTGTTTCTGATAGCGATTCTTTTAGGGTTTCTGAAAAATTGCAGAATAATAATCAAGATCAATAGAGCAGCTATTTGAACAAGCATTCTAAGCCAATTGATGTCAATAAATTTTTCAGCTATTAAAAGTACGGCAACAGTAAAAGCTGTACCTAGTAAAATTGATGGGGCTCCTTCTTTATGAAACATAATATAAAATTTGGTAAAATAAAAATATAACTGGTGCTACAAATATAACACTATCTAATCGATCTAGTACACCTCCGTGTCCCGGCATTATGGTGCCACTGTCTTTTACACCTGCAATTCTCTTAAATTTAGATTCAATCAAATCTCCTATTGTTCCAAAAATGCTAACAATCAAAGCAATTATAGTCCAAATTAAAATAGATTTTTGGCTGAAATCAGGATTGGGTCTGATGTATAATTTAGAAATTAAAAAGCCTGCAAAAGCGGCAAAAACAACTCCGCCAAGAAAACCTTCAATTGTTTTTTTTGGTGAAATACGTTCAAATAATTTATGTTTTCCTATAGACTTTCCAACTAAATACGCGAACGTATCATTTGTCCAGATCAGAATGAATAGTCCAATAATTATTTTCGGATTATAATCCTTTATTCCGAATGAAATTTTGATGATAAAAATAAACGGCAGCATAATATATCCTAATAAATAGATATATTTTGATAGTTTACTGATAGTTTGCGTATCGTCAAATAAAAACACAATACATTTTATAGCTATTGCCAATGTAATTAGAAGCAAAGCAGAGAATAATTTATCAGTATCAACAGTAAGTTGAATAGTTTCTTTCAGGAGATTGCTTATATAATTTTCGGTCTCTATTCTATAAAAACTAATCAAAGCGACTGTTGAATAAAAAAGGGATACAAATACAATTGAGAAAACTTTATTGAGTTTAACTAAATTGCAAAATTCATAAGTGGCAATAATTAGAAAAATGCCAAAAAGAATAATAAAGCTTTCAGTAGAAAACATGATAGATGTTAGTAACAAAGCGATATAAACAGCACCGGAAATGGCTCTCTTGAGTGTTTCATTCATCTTAAAGATCTTCTAAGAGCAATAGATACATATTTTTGGCAACGCTTCCGTATTGCGTAAAATCTTCTTCTTTGGCTTTTTCGAAATATTTTATTGTAGTAATATTAGTAGGGTAGTCTCTTTCGTATTTTCTTTTAATCGCACTTAATCCATCACTTTTAATACAGCGAATTTGGCTTGTTGTAGCAATCACTACAATATTTGCAGGTAATTCGTTTGGTTTGTTTTGTTTGATTTGCTTGGAGGAAAAAAGTATAGAGCCTTCATCAGCAATTAGGTTTTCACAACTTGCTAATAAAAATTTTGGATTTGCAGGTGAATTATAAAATAATTTGTTTTCATCTAATATGCTAAAAAGAGCCGGTTCATAGCATAAGACTTCACTTTCAAACCAATCATTTTCCTCTAAAATATTTTCAAATTGCTCTTCAACTTCTTGTTTGTTTTCGCAATATAAAAATTTACCTCCATTTTTCTTAAAATTAAAAATGAATTGTTCATCAATAGACAAATGACTTTCTGAAATAGGATTACTGCTATACTCACTTTGACTTTCCTGATCAGAAGAGGCATTGCCGGAACCAAATATTTTTTTGAAAAAACTCATTATATATGAAATGCTTTACATGTTAATTGAAAACGTTCAAAGATAAAAAAATCTTAATTCAAAAGGGTATTTTGAATTAAGATTTTAAAAAATAATAGATATTTTCGTTAAAATTTAAGAAACTACTTCTCCTAAATTTTTATCAAATGTGCGTTTTCCAAAAATATCCTCTAAGTCATCTTTAAAAATAACTTCTTTTTCTATCAGGATATCAGCAAGCTGATTTAACTTGTCTTTGTTTTCTTCTAAAATTTGAATGGCTCTTTGATATTGGCCTTCAATTAATTCTGAAATTTCTTTATCAATAACTTTCGCAGTTTCATCAGAATATGGTTTAGAGAAATTATATTCATTTTGTCCTGTTGAATCATAATAAGTAACATTACCAATTTTATCATTCAAACCATAAATTGTAACCATTGCACGGGCTTGGCGTGTTACTTTTTCTAAATCGCTTAATGCTCCGGTTGAAATTCGGTCAAAAGTTACTTTTTCTGCAGCTCTTCCACCCATAGTAGCACACATTTCGTCCAGCATTTGATCTGTTCTGACGATTTGTCTTTCTTCCGGAAGATACCATGCAGCTCCTAAACTTTGTCCACGAGGCACAATAGTTACTTTAATAAGTGGGGCAGCATGCTCTAACATCCAGCTTACAGTTGCGTGTCCTGCTTCGTGAATAGCGATTGCTCTTTTTTCTTCTGGAGTAATGATTTTGTTTTTCTTTTCAAGACCACCAATGATTCTGTCAACTGCATCGAGGAAATCTTGTCTGTCTACAGCAGTTTTGTTGTTACGGGCAGCAATTAAGGCAGCTTCGTTACAAACATTTGCAATATCAGCACCTGAAAATCCCGGAGTTTGCTTAGCTAAGAAATCTAAATCAAGGCCTTCAACTTTTTTGATAGGAGCTAAGTGTACTTTAAAGATTTCAGCTCTTTCACGAATGTCCGGTAAGTCAACAAAAATTTGTCTGTCAAAACGGCCGGCACGCATTAAAGCTTTATCAAGAACATCCGCTCTGTTGGTTGCAGCCAAAACAATTACGTTTGAGTTTGTACCAAAACCATCCATTTCTGTTAATAATTGATTCAGTGTGTTTTCTCTCTCGTCGTTTCCGCCAGACATATTACTTTTTCCTCTTGCTCTACCAACAGCGTCAATTTCGTCAATAAAAATAATAGCAGGAGATTTTTCTTTTGCCTGTTTAAATAAATCACGAACACGTGATGCACCAACACCTACAAACATCTCAACAAAATCAGAACCTGACAATGAGAAGAAAGGAACTTGAGCTTCGCCTGCAACGGCTTTTGCTAATAATGTTTTACCAGTTCCCGGAGGACCTACAAGTAAAGCCCCTTTTGGTATTTTACCTCCAAGATTTGTATATTTTTCAGGGTTTTTCAGGAATTCAACAATTTCTTGTATTTCTTCTTTTGCCCCTTCTAAACCAGCAACATCTTTAAAAGTAGTTTTTATGTCTGTTTTTTCATCGAACAACTTAGCTTTCGATTTTCCAATGTTGAAAATTTGTCCACCACCACCACCGGCACCGCCTGACATTTTACGCATAATGAAAATCCAAACACCAATAATGATGATAATTGGCAACAAACTAATTAAAATATCACTCCAGTTATTTTTCTGCAAGAAATTAAAATCTTTCAATTTACCTTCGGCAACTGCTTTTTCTAATTTAGTTTGAAAAATTTGATCGTTACCAATTTCCAGTGCATAGTGTGGTCCTTTATTTGTATTTTTAAAAATATCTTTAGAGACATCTTTATTAGCTGCATCTTTAAGAGCCGCTGCCGTAAGGTAAACTTCAGCTTGAGCTTTATTATAAACGATTACTTTTTCAATTTGACCTTTTTCTAATAAATTATTGAATTTAGAAGAAGTTAATTGAGCAGGTTCGTTTAAGCTAGATCCTCCGGTTGCAAAACTAATAAATAAAAAAACTAGAAGTATTGCGGTATATATTAACCAGGGACTTATTTTAAATTTATTCTGATTTGGATTATTATCTTTAGCCATTAGAAGAGAGTTTCTTTAGTATTTATTTTCGATTGTAGTTATTTTGGCGTCGCCCCAAAGGCTCTCAATGTTATAGTATTCGCGAATGTGTTTCTGGAAAACATGTACTACGATGTGCACATAATCCATTAGGACCCATTCTGCATTATCGGTTCCTTCTACGTGCCAGGGTTTATCTTTTAAATCTTTGGATACTGTTTTTTGGATTGAATTTACAATGGCGTTAACCTGAGTGTTAGAACTTCCGTTGCAAATAACAAAATAGTCACAAACAGCCGTGTCTATTTCTCTTAAGTCAAGAATATCTATATCATTTCCTTTTACTTCTTCAATTCCTTTTATTATGTTCGCTAATAGAACGTCATTATTAATAGTCTTTTTCGCCATGAATTATTTTATATGATTTTGTAAAGTTACCAATTTTTGTGATTAATTTTGAACCTTAACAAAATATTAAATTAAGTATAAATAAATTATTTTAATGAAACTAATCAAACTCGATGCCATAGATTCTACAAACGATTTTCTTAAAGCATTATCAAGTCAGGATGAGCTGGATAATTTTACTGTGGTGACGGCTGAGAATCAGATAAAAGGCAAGGGGCAAATGGGTTCTAAATGGCAGTCTGAGCCGGGTAAAAACTTAATTATGAGTATCTTGGTAAAGAATTTTCTCTACGATAACGAAGAGTTTTTTAATCTGAGCATTATAGTGTCATTAGCTGTAATTGAAACATTAAAATCATTTGATATTCCTGGTTTAAGTATAAAATGGCCAAACGACATTATGGCATACAATAAAAAAATTGGTGGCATACTAATCGAAAATATCATCAAAAGTGATGGCAGGATCGTGTCAGTAGTTGGATTGGGCCTGAATGTAAACCAGACTAATTTCGACGAATTACCAAATGCTTCATCGTTAGCGGTAATTTGCAAAGCCGAATTTGATAAAGATTCCCTGCCATTTTTAATTATTGAAAAAATGAAGCAAAGTATAGAATTATGGAAGGCAAATTCTGCTGATTTTTGGAAGGAATACTTCAACTCTTTGTTCCGAAAAGGAATCCCAATGCCTTTTAAAAATCTCGAAAACAGAAACTTCATGGGAATCATTCAGGGTGTTTCTTCCGTTGGGAAAATACAAATTTTGCTTGAAGATGATTCAGTTTCGGAATTCGATATCAAAGAAATTCAGATGCTTTATTAGGAACGGTTCAAAGTAACAAAGGCTTTGAAGCTCTAAACAAACTGAATTTTTTGTGAAACCAAAATAATTATTTAATCCCTTGTTGAATCTGTGGCAAAAAAAAAGTCCGATCGTAAAATCGGACTTTAAATTTTATGCAAGTATAAAAATCAAATAATTGAAAATTATAGCTTGGTCATGTTAGTAGCCAGGGTTTCGATAAACTTACTAATTGGTCCTTTAATCATCATTGCCATCATAGCATTGAATTCTCCTTCAAATAATAATTGAACTTCACTTGATGAATCAGAAATGCTATCAATGTTAGAAACCAAAGTAAAAGGAAGTTTATCACTCGCAGCACCCAGAACAATTTTGTTTGGAGCTGTTTTTTCTTTCATTTTCAGTTTTATTTCCGGCATTCCTTTCAATCCAAAAATAAAAGCATCTTCGCCAATTACTTCAAATTTAGCAATATTATCCGGCATTAGTTTCTCAAAATTTTTAACGTCAGTCAGCAGATCAAATAAATCCTGCGCTGATTTCTGAACAGTAACTTTTGGACTTTCTAAGTTCATTTTTATTTTTTATTTAATTCAAATTATTAATCTAAAATCAGCAATCAAAATTCTAAAATTATTCTTGTCCCCAAGTTGACGGACTCGTATTCCATTCTTGTAAAGTAGACTGCTGATCTTCGCTAATATATTGTTTTTGAACTGCTAAATCCAATAAATTATCATAATTGCTTAGCGTATACAAATCGATATTTGCATTTTTGAAGTTCTCTTCGGCAACATTAAAGCCGTAGGTAAAAATCGCAGCCATTCCTTTAATATTAGCACCTTCGTTGCGTAACGCTTCCACGGCCATCAAACTACTCTTTCCGGTACTGATTAAATCTTCAACAACAACCACGTTCTGGCCTTTTTGCAAAAAGCCCTCTACCTGGTTTTGTCTTCCGTGTTTTTTTGGTTCAGGTCGCACATATACAAAAGGCAGCCCAAGGCTTTCGGCTACTAAAATACCAATTCCTATAGCTCCTGTAGCAACTCCGGCAATAACATCCGGTTTTCCAAATTGTTTTTCTATATTTTTCGCAAACTCATCACGAACGTAGTTTCGGATGACCGGAAATGAAAGAATTAACCTATTATCGCAGTAAATAGGTGATTTCCATCCTGAAGCCCATGTAAAAGGATTTTCTGGATTCAATTTAATTGCATTTATTTGCAAAAGCAATTCGGCTGTTTTTTCGGCTGTATCTTTATTAAAAATCATAGTACAAATGTATAAAGTTTTTGTGAACGACAAACCACTTTTTTTGACAAATGAAATCTCAAGAGAGACCGATTTTCAATTATTTCTCCTGGAGAGTATTGATATTGAGCATCTTATTGTCAAAATGTTTCAAAATAAAATTCAGAAAGCTTATTTGTATCATCCTGATGAAAAGGAGATTATGAAGACTTTAAAAGCTAAAATTCCGGTAAGTAAGGCAGGCGGAGGCTTGGTTTACAACAAAAAAGGAGAAGTTTTATTTATTTTCAGAAATGGAAAGTGGGATCTGCCAAAAGGCGGAATCGAGAAAGGGGAAGAAATAGAAGATACTGCAATGCGTGAAGTGGAAGAGGAGACTGGCGTTGGAAAACTTAGCATTACCGATAAGCTCCAAAAAACGTATCACGTTTTTAAACGTAATGGAAAGTACAAACTCAAAATCACACATTGGTTCGAAATGCAATCTGATTTTGAAGGCACACCACACGGACAAATAGAAGAAGGTATTGAAAAAGTAGCATGGTTAAACCCGCAACAAATCAAAGAAGCCTTAAAAAACTCCTACGAAAACATCAAGTTATTATTCGAAGAGGAGAAAGTCAACATAAAAAGCCAATAGCATTTCAAATTATATTGCAAAAATCAAATTTAGCAGTTAAATGGGTTTATTAATATTGATTTTTGAAATTGTCATTGATATTGAGAAACGTGCCATTAATTATTTTGGTTCAAATTTATAAAGAACACTTTCATGGTTAATCTCCATTTCTGAAAAAGAAACCAAAAATTCTTTATATTCATCATATGAGTTAAATTCTACAGTTACTTTATCTGTTTCCAAAATAAGTAAATGTTTTTCAAATTGTGATTTAAAAAAACCTTCTTCAATAAGAACATTACGTTCATTATCAAATAAATTCTTAAAGGCTTTATAATATTCTGCTAATGCTAATTCACTTTGCATGCTAATTTTTTCTTTTATATTGGAATATATAGCCGGATCCTGTAAAAATTCTATGTTTTGAATAAGAAGGTTTTTTACTTCTACTAAATAATTTTCATTTAATATAAAACCTCTTTCCAAAAATATTTTCCGATTGTTTTTTAAAAACTGTGAATTATCAGAACTTAGAAATTTATCAAAATTATCACCATATAATTGGTCTCTTTCAAAAGTGTAGTTTTCAAAAATCGGATGTAATTCAAATATTTTTTCCAGATTAATTCCGTTTATCGTAATCCAAATTGGCGTTGAGGAAATCATTTCTATTTGAAAGTCAATCACAATATTATTATTTGATCGGGTAATAATATGATACTCATAAGCAATTTCTTCTTCCTCAAAATCAGTAAAACCAAAATTTTTCAGGAAATCAAATTCAGAATATATTGTTGTTTTAAAATGTTCAAAGAGATTTTTCATTGCCTTTCAATATTTATTCGGTTTTGTTATTGATTAAAATTAGTTAAAAATACATATAAAAGAGGATAGGATTTAAAGAATAAAAATTAATCAAAGTTCTTAGAAATCCGCTTAATTCACTGTTAATCTAAAAAGGGGGACAATCTCAATTCTAATTTTCCTATTTTTGCAAAATGAATAAGAAACATCATTCCAATAATATACTTTTAAATTTAGGTATTGAAAGCCTGAATGAAATGCAGGCAGTTGCGCAGGACGCAATTCTTAATGATAATAATGTTTTATTGCTTTCTCCGACAGGTTCAGGAAAAACACTGGCTTTTTTATTGCCGATTTTAGAATTATTACAGCCGGAAATTCTTTCGGTTCAATGTCTAATTTTGGTTCCTTCACGTGAATTGGGATTGCAAATTGAGCAGGTTTGGAAAAAAATGGGAACCGATTATAAAGTAAATATTTGCTACGGTGGGCATTCTATTGATACAGAAATTAAAAACTTAAGTAATCCTCCGGCCGTTTTAATTGGTACTCCCGGAAGAATTGCAGACCATATTGACAGAGGAACTTTTCGTTTAGATAAAATTCAGACCTTAATTCTTGATGAATTTGATAAATCGCTTCAATTAGGTTTTCATGAGCAAATGTCATTTATTATCGGGAAGCTATCGAAACTGAACAAACGGGTTTTGGTTTCGGCAACTTCAGATGTTGAGATTCCGAGATATACTCGTGTTGTTAATCCAACCATTTTAGATTTTATTCCTGAGGAAGAAGAAAAAACAAATCTTTCCATGAAAATGGTTATTTCTCCTTCAAAAGATAAATTGGAGAGTCTGTTCAATTTAATTTGTTCTCTAAAATCGCAATCGGCTATTATTTTTTGCAATCATCGTGATGCAGCTGAACGCATTAGTGATACATTAAACGAAAAAGGAATTTATGCCACTTATTATCATGGCGGAATGGATCAGGATGAACGTGAACGTGCTTTGATTCAGTTTAGAAATGGAAGTGTGAGTTATTTAATCACGACAGATTTGGCTGCCCGTGGATTGGATATTCCGGAAATGAAACATGTAATTCATTATCATCTTCCTTTAAAAGAAGACGAATTTACACATAGAAATGGCCGTACCGCACGTATGCAGGCATCGGGAACGGCGTACATCATCATTCACGAAAGTGAAAAAGAACTTGATTATATCGATTACGGAATGGCTGTTTTGAATGTAGAAAATACAACTACTTTACCTAAACCACCGGAATACCAAACTATTTATATTAGTGGCGGAAAGAAAACAAAACTGAATAAAATTGATATTGTTGGATTCTTTTCTCAAAAAGGAAAACTTGAAAAAGGGGATTTGGGGTTGATCGAGGTAAAAGATTTTATTTCGTTTGCTGCTGTGAGATACAATAAAGTGCAAGATTTGCTTAAAAATGTCAAAGATGAGAAAATGAAGGGGAAAAAATTTAAAATTGAAGTCGCCAGAAAAGTAATCAAGAAAGAAGAGGAGAAGTAATTTTCTTATTTTTTGATTGTAAATTTTAGATTTTTGAGAACCGTAAATGAAGTTTTTTGAGCTTTATGTTTAATTTTTTTAATTAATATTTGGTGTGGTTTTATATTTAATTTATTGATTGTCAAAAAGTTATTTGTTTTTGTTTTTTGAGATGAAATGATAGTGCACAAAAAACTCAATTTAATATTTATAAAATAATGATTTTAGTGGTAATTTTTATTAATTTCGGCGAATATTGTATTAGTTAAAAAATTAACCCCAAAATCATTATGAAAAAGATTATTACCCTTGCCATTTTGTTCTGTAGTTTTGCCTCTTTTGCACAAATTAAAGTTTTAGAAACTGTGCCTGTAGAAAAGTTAGGAAAAGTAAATAACAATTATATTCAAAAAATTGGAGATGAATATACAGTTTATTATACTAGTATTTTAAATGATGATGATACTTCAAATTTAAGAAAGTTCTCTTTCAGAAACCTTGATAATGATTATACTAATCTTTATAATATTATTGTAGGTGGTTTTACTGCAAGTCCTTTATATGATATTAAATTAGAATTGCCTAACAATTATATCTGGTTGCATTATACTGGAAATGTAGTTCCGGATAAAGCTACTGTTCAATTTATGGTTTCAAGCAAAGACAGGGATTCTGCTACAAACAGCGTTTCTGAACCATTAGTAAAAGACCAAATCAATAAATTATTCCAAAAATAATTTGCTTCTAAAATAAGAAATACAAAGAAGGCTATTCAAATTTGAATAGCCTTCTTTAGTTTACAGTTTTTATGACAGTTTTTGGTTTACTTGCTAAAACTGCGACTTTGACTGAGAATTATATTTTCTTCACGTATTGCGTGATAATTACAATTTGCTGACCATCCACTTTTCCTTCAATATATTCAGCATTTTCATGGTCTAAACGAATGTTACGCACTGCGGTTCCCTGTTTGGCAACCATGCTTGATCCTTTTACTTTTAAATCTTTGATTAAAACCACAGAATCTCCGTGTTCTAAAATTACTCCGTTACTGTCACGGTGAATGATTTTGTTTTCGTCATCTTCCCCTTCTCCTGTTGCCTGAGCCCATGCGAGTGTATCTTCGTCGAGATACATCATATCCAGTAATTCCTGTGGCCAGCCAGCAGCACGCATACGGCTTAACATTCTCCAGGCTACAACCTGTACCGCAATATTTTCGTTCCACATACTGTCGTTAAGACATTTCCAGTGATTTAAATCTACATTATCCGGATTTTCAATTTGATCAATACAGGTATTGCAAGCCAATACACTTTCGTCTATTCCTCCTTTTTGTGTTGGCAAAACGGTATATACCCTTAGGTTTTCAGTTGCGCCACAAAGCTCACATTTCGATCCACTGCGTTTGTTTAATTCTCTTTCTATGCTCATTGTTTGGTGTTTATTTGATGGGCCGAAATTACTTTTAATTTGGGAGGGCTACAAATTTATATTTATGAATGATGGTTTATTTAGGGATATTTTTCTGCTAGGTTTTTTGTTAGTGTGATTGCTTCGTTACTCGCAAAAACTTGATACAAGTATGTTATTACTTATGAACCCGAACAGCATCCGGAACCAGCATTTCATATTTACCGTTATTACGTAATACATCACGAACAATACTTGAACTGATAAAGGAAGTTTGTGCAGCGGTCAGTAAAAAGACGGTTTCAATTTTAGAAAGTCTTCTGTTAGTATGAGCGATGGCTTTTTCAAATTCAAAATCAGCAGGGTTGCGCAAACCTCTTAAAATGAAATTGGCGTTTAGTTTTTTTGCTAAATCAATTGTCAATCCTTCATAAGTGATGACCGAAATTTTGGGTTCGTCTTTGAAAGTTTCTTCGATAAAACGTTTTCTTTCTTCGAGAGAAAACATGTATTTTTTTTCGGCATTGACACCAATAGCAATTACAATCTCATCAAACAGGGAAATTCCTCTTTTGATAATATCTTCGTGACCTAATGTTATAGGATCAAATGATCCCGGAAATATGGCTTTTTTCATTATTTTCGTTGAATTTCATAAATTGTTTTTCCATCTTTATAGAAATCTATGATTTGTTTTCGGCTATAGCTATCTTTAACAGTTGTAAAATTGCTGTCAATATTTATTTTACCAACATTTGATTTTTGCTCTATTTCCATATTGTTTACTACAACAAAAACACTGTCTTGCGTTACTTTTGTAACCCTCGAAGTTGAGTATTTTCCACTACTCGTTGTTTCGAAAAAGACATCTCCAACTTTCGGATTTTCTGAAAAATCTTTACTGTCAGAATTGCTTTTTAAGCTGGAAAAGAAGGCAAATGCAATACCTAGTCCAATTATAATTGAAAAACTAAAATGTGTTATTGGGATTTTTGCAGGATTTTGTTCTTGCTCTTTATGGAATTTTTGTTTAATGACTTCGGGTAAATTTTTTAATTCATAAGTCGATTTACAATGATTGCATTCTAATATTTGTTGTTTTCCAATCGGGAAAAACGGAATCCAGTAAATGTGTACATATCTTCCAAATACAGTATAATTCATTGCTGCATTTGTTTGACAATATGGACAAGCAACGTTTCTGACTACTCCATTTTTAATTGCAGTTGATTTTGTTCCGTAAAAAATCATTTAATTTTAATTGTTTAGCACCAACTCATGGCATTAATAATAAATATTCCAGGAAAATCCCGCGTTTGATGATATCTTCGTGTCCAAGAGTGATTGGTCAAATAATCCGGGAAATATGGTTTTTTTCATTTTTTTGTTTCTAAGTTATTCTCAGGGTATTTATGGAAGCCACCCATTCTTCTTTTTCGCAAACTGTACATTTTGCAGTTCCTGCTTTTTGTTTTTCGGTATGTCCGCAAAATGTGCAGGAATAAGTACCGTCTGTTGGAATGTTTTTACTTTTTTTATTAAAAAAGGCTGGTAAAATTGGTAATCCGTATCCTACTTCGAAGTCTTCATAATAAAATACGCTTATTTCTCCACTAGGTTCTATAAATGCATGTTTTACCTGTCCTAAATGTTCGATAGATTTTACACGAAGCTCAGAGAAAAACTCATCCTGTGCCAGGCTTTCTTTTTTAAAAGTAGTCACAGAAAATTTTCCCTCTTTTATCAGGCATTCGGTTTTTCCTTCAATGAATTCTTCAAACTTTTTACTTTTCCCGGTAAGCCAGGTTACAGAACGATATAAGATAATGATTACTGTAAAAACTATTGCAGCAGGAACAAGTCCGACATCTTCATAAAACATAGGATCTCCTGCAGCTGATCCTAAGGCAATAATAATAACGGTCTCGAAAATTGATAATTGTTTTACGCCGCGTTTTCCCGCCAATTTTAGTGTCAACAATAAAATGGTGAACATTACTGTTGAGCGAAATATGACTTCCAGTATAAAAATTTCCGGTAAACCATTGTAAAATATTCTATTCCATTCAAAGATTTCTTTCATTTTTTTATTTGAGGGTCAAAGGTTCAAAGGTTTTTACTTTTTTGTTAATCCTGACAAGATTGTCTATTAAAAAGGTGCTAAGATCTTAGAAACTTAGCACCTTAAATATCTTAGTTACTATTTTAAAGCCAGCTCAATAGCATTTGTAAATAAATCTTCAAGAGAAATTCCTGCTGCTTTGGCTTGTTGCGGAATCAAACTTTCTGTTGTTAATCCAGGAATGGTATTCATTTCGAGCATATAGGGTTCATTGTCTACGATGATGAATTCACTTCTTGAGAAGCCTTTCATTTTCAGTACTTCGTATGCACGTTTCGCTGTTTCACCTACTTTTTGAGTTAATTCATCTGAGATTCTGGCCGGTGTAATTTCTTGTGATTTTCCTTCGTATTTGGCTTCATAATCAAAGAAATCATTGTCAGATACAATTTCGGTTATTGGCAGAACTTTTATTTCACCTTTGTAATTGATTACGCCAACAGAAACTTCGGTTCCGTCAAGGAAACTTTCGATGATGATTTCATTATCTTCTTTGTAGGCTACTTCAATAGCGATAGGCAATTCGGCAGCGGTTTTTACTTTTGAGATTCCGAAGCTTGAACCTGCTTTGTTTGGTTTTACAAAACATGGCAAACCTACTTTTTTTACGATTTCATCTGTATTGATTATGTCACCTTTGTTCAGGTAATAAGAAATTGCTGTTTTGATTCCGTATGGTTTTAAAACAGATAATAAATCACGCTTATTGAACGTAAGTGCTGATTGATAATAATCACAGGAAGATTGCGGAATCCCCAGTAATTCAAAATAAGCCTGCATTAATCCGTCTTCGCCCGGAGTTCCGTGTATGGCATTGAAAACACAGTCGAAAGTGATTTTTTGCCCGTTTACTGTTACGGAAAAATCATTTTTATCAATTGGAAATTCAGCATCATTTTCGTCTACATAAACCCATTTTTCTTTGAAAATATGAATACGGAAACCTGCGTATTTTGTTTTGTCAAGGTATTGGTGTACGACGTTTCCGCTGATAAGAGAAATTTTATATTCACTTGAATATCCGCCCATGATAATGGCTATGTTCTTCATTTTTTAATGTTTATATGTTGATTTTTTTATTTTAGTTTTAGACTTTCCTACGATTTTTTTAATTCTTTATATTTAAATTATTTTTTTCGCGTTATTATTTTGATTTTAAATTAATGTTGTTTTGAAAACCAGGGTTCTTTTTAGCCCTGATGGGAGCGACATCCTTTTATGGTCTCGTTTTTTTCAATGAGACCATAAAAGATATAGCGGACAGCAGGAAAAAGCTCCTTCTGATACCAAGTATTGAAAGCTTTCTTGTTTTAAACAAAATTATCATTTTTTTTGAAACGAAATAGCTTTATCTTTGCCACAATTAAAAATAAATTTATGAGTTTACGTAAGTATTTAACAAGCCGTGTGTTTTTTTTGCAAGTTTTAGGTGCGGCTGCTATTATTGCAGTTTTGGGTTATTTGTTTATGCATTGGCTGACTTTTACAACTGATCACGGACATGAAATTACTGTTCCGAATTTATCTAAACTGACTGAAGAGCAGGTAGAAGAGAAGCTGGACGAATTAGATCTGGATTATGTGCTTTTGGATAGTGTTGATTACCGAAGTGAATTCCCGAAATACAGTGTTGTTGAGCAGGATCCGTTGCCGGGAACGAAAGTGAAAGTAGGCAGAAAAATATATATTAAAATTAATGCTTCCGGATTTTCTTCTGTAAAAATTCCGGATTTAATTGATAAAACGTATCGTGAAGCTGTTCCGACTTTAAAAGCTTTAGGACTTGAGGAAGGAACGATTACTTATATTCCGAACTTAGGAAAAGATATGGTTTTGGAGATGCGTTATAAAGGCAGAAACTTAAAAGTAGGTGACCGTGTGTTGAAAGCTTCTAAAATTGATTTGGTTTTAGGGGACGGAAAAGCAACATATGTAGATGACAGTCAGGCGACAGACAGTTTAGCTGCGCCAACTACTGAAACCCCACAAGATGAACAATAATAATGAAAATTTAGATCTGGAAGACGAATTATTTGAACATTTCAGATTTGATGTACCTAAAGGTCAGGCGCTTTTGCGAATTGACAAATATTTGATGAATATGATTCCGAATGCAACCCGGAATAAGATTCAGAATGCGGCAAGCGAAGGGAATATTTTTGTGAATGATATTCCTGTAAAATCGAATTATAAAGTAAAGCCTTTTGATATCATTACGGTGATGTTATCGCATCCGCCGTTTGAAAATCATATCCTGCCGGAAGATCTTCCGCTGAATATTGTTTATGAGGATGATGCTTTGCTGCTAATTAATAAGGAACCGGGAATGGTTGTACATCCGGGTCACGGAAATTATACAGGAACTCTGGTAAATGCTTTGGCACATCATTTTGATAATCTGCCAATGAACAGCAGTGAACGTCCGGGATTGGTTCATAGAATTGATAAAGATACCTCAGGACTTTTGGTAATTGCGAAAACCGAGGCGGCAATGACGCATTTGGCTAAACAATTTGAAGCCAAAACTTCTGAACGTGAATATATTGCCCTTGTTTGGGGAAATGTTGCTGAAGAAGAAGGAACCATTGAAGGAAATCTTGCCAGACACTTAAAAGACCGCATGCAAATGGCTGTTTTTGTCGATCCTGAAATAGGGAAGCCCGCGATTACACATTATAAGGTTTTGGAACGTTTTGGTTATGTAACCTTAATTTCGTGTAAACTGGAAACCGGAAGAACACACCAGATTCGTGCACACATGAAACATATTGGGCATCCGTTGTTTAATGATGAACGTTACGGAGGTCACTTAATTTTGAAAGGGACTACGTTTACGAAATACAAGCAGTTTATAGAGAACTGTTTTAAGGCATTGCCACGTCAGGCTTTGCATGCTAAAACACTTGGTTTTGTTCATCCGAATACGAAAGAAATGATGCGTTTTGATACCGAATTGCCGCAGGATTTTCAGGATTGCCTTGAAAAATGGCGTAATTATTCGAAATCACATCATGTTGAGGATGAAGAGGAATAACCAGAGAATGAGATAATTTGTCAATTAGATAATTCTTTTAAAATTTAAAGCTCCTAAATGGGGCTTTTTTTATGTTTTTAAGGGAACTTGAGTCCAATAAAACTAATTAATCGGTTAGGTTTAGTTAGTTTTTAATTCTAATTTTTCGTCAGTTCGAGTGATTCCGTTTTGAGCGGGATTGTATCGAGAACAAGACAAATTAGAATTAAAAACGGTTCACGATACATTTTTTGTTCCGTTCTACTACTCAAAAAACACTCGAACTGAAGTTTTTAATAATTGTACTCAATGAGTTAAATTAGTAAGTTTGTACTTCAGTAAACACTGCTTATGAAAAACAATTTCGATTTGAGAACTGTAAATGTTACGCGTTACATAACACCTTTGCGTGAGGGAGGTTCTTTACCTGCTTTAGCGGAAGCCAATGACGATTTTAAATATGTCCTGAAATTTAAAGGTGCCGGTCATGGCGTAAAAGCTTTGATAGCCGAGTTAGTTGGCGGTCAAATTGCAAAAGCCTTAAAATTACAGCTTCCCGAATTGGTTTTTGCGAATCTCGATGAAGCTTTTGGAAGAACAGAGGCCGATGAAGAGATTCAGGATTTGCTTCAGGGTAGTCAGGGACTTAATTTAGCACTTCACTTTTTGTCTGGAGCTATAACTTTTGATCCGGTCGTAACAACTGTCGACGCCAAATTAGCTTCGCAGATTGTCTGGCTTGACGCTTATATTACCAATGTTGACCGAACTTTTAAAAACACTAATATGTTGATTTGGCATAAAGAATTATGGCTGATCGATCATGGAGCGTGTTTGTATTTTCATCACTCCTGGAACAATTGGGAACAGCATGCCAAAAGTCCGTTTGTACTCATAAAAGACCATGTTTTATTGCCACAGGCTTCATTGCTGAAAGAAGTTGATGCCGAGTTTAAAGCACTTTTAACACCCGAAATATTAGAAGAAATTGTAAATACGATTCCGCTTGAATGGCTGCAATGGGAAGATACCGATGAAACATCCGAAATCTTGCGAAACATTTATTTACAGTTTTTGCAGACTCGATTAAACCATTCCGAAATCTTTGTAAACCAGGCTCAAAATGCAAGATAGTCACTTATATGAGTATGCCGTAATTCGTGTGGTACCAAGAGTGGAGCGCGAAGAATTTCTGAATATCGGAATCATTTTGTTTTGTAAAAAAGCCAAATTTATAAAAGTATTGTCTCACATTGACGATGCAAAAATAGAAGCCCTTTCAAATGATTTTGATCTTGAGCAATTGCATTGCAATATAACAGCATTTAAAAAAATTGCAACAGGGGATAAAGATGGCGGACCAATTGCAGAAATGGATATTCCGTCCCGTTTTCGATGGTTAACGGCGATACGCAGTTCGGCGATCCAGACATCCAGACCGCATCCCGGACTTTGTCAGGATTTGGAAAACACTATTCAACGTTTATTTGCAGAATTGGTTTTATAGTTTTTACGCATAAAAGAAAAGGCTTATAAACCAAGAATCAATCTTTTTGATTTTAAATAAAAAACCACGAATTACACAATCTTTAAATTATTGTAATCCGTGGTTAACTAAAAATAAACTAATTCAAATTCTATATTACCTTACCCATAATTTCAAATAAGTGATTTGAATTATGGAAAGAAAGTTCTTTTTTAATTAAAATGAACCGCAAGTATTACCTGCAAATGTTGCACCGGCAGCTGCTGAAATATTGGCTTTTACATCAGCGCTATTAAGTGTCAGAATAGTGTATGGAGGTGTAAATGCTGTATTTTTACCAAGTTTATTTCCTGTAATACCAACAAAAAGATTATCATCTTTAACAGTTACAGCAGTAAGACCTGTCATTAAATCAATTGGGGTATTAACATTTTCGAATGAATTTTTTTCTACCAAAATGTCAGCTTCAAAACCTGCAGCAATACATTTGTTACTCACCGTACTGTTGTAGTAACAGTTAACGATATGCACTTTTCCAAATCTAACCCTTGGCATTCTTTCTCTACATCCGCTTGCCCACCAGCAACGTGCAAATGTTATTCTTAATGTTCCGCGATCTCCGGTAGCAGTATCGCTTGAACCAATTAAATCAGAAAATCTGTGATCATCCGTACCTCCTGGACCACCAGCTTTTGGAGCTTTAAGGTAAGTAAATTTGGTATAAGAAACAGATATATAATCAGACTTGTTTTTGATGTCAAAATTTCCATCAACACCATCTCTGAATTCACAGTGGTCTACCCATACATTCTGACAATTGTCTAAAGTTACATTGTCCCAACCATCTGTATCATAAGCTCCGGGACCTTCAAAAATTAAGTTTCTGATAATAATGTTTTTTAATCCTTTAAAGTAAATAATACCTGAACCATCTTTAGTCTGGTCTGTTGAAACAATTTTTGCACCACTCTCACCATAGATTGTTTTTCCGGTTTGGTTTTGAAATGATAATCTTGCAGAAATAGTGATAGTACCGGTAACTTTTATCACTTTTACAGTAGTGTTCTCAATAGCTTTCTTTAAGTCAGCATAGGTGGCCACCACAGTTTCTGCAGCAGTTCCTCCTCCGGTTGTTCCTCCGTTTTGTGATGCCCATCCCGGAACATCGTCACAGTTACCTTCTTTGGTTGTAAAGCCATTTGCTGAAGAATTTGCAGCTGGTAAAGTGCTGTTTTCGTTTGCAGCAGTTTCTTCAGTATTACATGCTGTAAAACCGAATATCAGTGTTAGTAGGAACACTGAGATTGTTGATTTAATTTTCATAATTTTAAATTTGGGGTTATAAATATTTAAAGTGCAAATCTGTAAATAATTACTTCTGAAATTGTTGAATAAGTTCAACATCTTTTAAAAATAAAATAGCTGCAAAAGTGTTTTAAAATCACCTGTATAAATACTTCTAAAAAGGTTGAATAAGTTCAACAACTTTAAAAAAAATATTCACAAAAACTGTTCTTTAAATTATTTTTAATCCATAAAAAAAGTTCAAAAAAAAAGTACTTTTGCGTAATCGATTACATCATTTTTAATTAATTCAAAACTTGCCCCGAGTAAGAATAAAAGTAAAAACAAATGTACAGCCCCAGCCCCCTCAGATTAAACATTGAACGTAAAATTAACCTAACAGATGACGAATGGAAATGCATAACAGAAAAATCAGAGATTATTAAATTAAAGAAAAACGAATTTTTACAAATTCAGGACTCAAAATGTTCTTATGAAGTATTTATCCTAAAAGGCGCTTTTAAAACTTACATCTTAAATGATAACGGAAGAGAAGTCATTCTTTTCCTTTCATTTGAAAACGAATGGATGTGTGATCTTGAAAATTTTTACTATCAAAAACCTACTACTTACAATATTAAGGCCATAGAAGAGAGTGAAATAATTATTATTAGTAAAGCAAATAAAATGCTGTTATTTGAGCAGGTGCCCAAGCTAATTCAGTTTCACATTATGATGATCGAAAAAGCCAATATTGCAATTCAGCAAAGGCTTTTGGATGTTTTAAGCAAAACGTCTAAGCAAAGATATCTCGAGTTTATAGAAAGATACCAGCATAAAATGCAAGCGGTCAGCAGCAGAAATTTATCCTCCTATCTTGGAGTTTCACATGAGTTTTTGTCTAAGATTAAGAAAAGTATATAGCTTTTTTGAGGTTCAAAAAAGCAAAAGTTCTGAGGTTCAAAGACTTTCTTTGTACCTCAGAACCTTTGCCTGAAACTTAGCGGCTGAATTGAGGCTTGCGTCTGAGTTAAAACAGCTTTATACCTTTTTCTCCAAAAATATAAACTCTAACGGTTCTTCTGAAACGGTAATATGTATATGGCTTTCAGGAAAGGCTTCTCTTTTGCCTGTATCAATATAACCGTGACGTTTGTACCACGCAATAAGTTCTTCCCTTACTGAAATTACTGTCATAATAATCGAAGACAAACCTAGTTTTTTAGCATGTTTTTCAGCTTCAGTCAACATTTTTTTACCAATTCCGCTATTTTGCAATTCAGGAGAAACGGTCAACATTCCTAAATACAATTGATGTTCTTTCTCTGCCAGCAAAACAGAACCAATAATTTTATCATTCTCAGTAAACTTCAAAATGGTATTTTTTGGATCCTCAATTATTTGTATCAATTCTTCTTTGGTAGTTCTTTTTCCTTCTAAAAGATCAGCTTCTGTTGTCCAGCCTTTTTTAGATGATTCTCCTCTGTATGCCGAATTGATTAATATGTTTAATGCAGGAATATCTGCCAATATTGCTTTTGTAATCATGGGTATTTTTATGCTAATAATTTTAAAAGATAAAAATAACAAATACAGGCTACAGTTATCTATTGGTTGCTGCTTTTTTTGACTTTTGCTTCAGCGTAATAAAATTTTAGTGTTTATTAATAACCTCATCTTCATAGGAAATAATTGATTAACAAATAATAAAGAAAAATAAAAAGCTTATAAGTAAATCTTTGAATTGCCTCCAGCTTCAGCTGGAGTAAATTAAGTAAAGATAATTTGGCTTTAGCCAAAAAGCACATGAGTTTCATTTGACTAAGGTGTCATTAAGTTAAGCTTTGTTTTTTCTCGCAAAGACAAATAGCATAAAGTTTAAAACCGATTACTTTGTGTCTTCGCGTCTTTGCGAGAGCTGGATTTATAAAAGTATGGCAAGAAATCCTTAACTTAATGACATTGAGCTGAAGCTGGAGGCAACTCAAAACCTGCTCTTTAATAATCGAACTCAGGTTAATAGCTGAATTTCTTATCAGTTAAGGTTTTCATAAAAGCAATGAGCTGTTTTTTTTCCTGATCTGTTAATTTTAATTTGTTCTCGGGTAAGGTTTGATTCTCTAATGAAAAGCCTAAACCTTTTCCTCCTCCTTCATTATAAAAATCAATGACTTCTTCAAGGGTTTTAAAAACGCCATTATGCATGTAAGGCGCTGTTAGTGTTATGTTTCGAATTGTCGGCGTTTTGAAGGAATTTTTATGAATTTCGGCTTTCGTTAGTTCAAATTTACCTAAATCAGCATCTAATTTATTTTGTTTATTCGGTATTCCAAGTACTTCGCTTTCTGATTTTGTAAAACCTGGAGGGACGGTTCCGTTGGTTAACGGAATAAAATGACAGGTGGCGCATTTGGCTTTGCCTGCAAATAAATTAAAGCCTGCTTTTTCTTCCGTTGTAAAGGAGGTTTCATTACGCATATAACCATCAAATTTGGAATCATAAGAACTTAATGACCGAATATAGGAGCCCAAAGCATTTTTTATGGCAAAAACATCAATTTCTTTATTTGGAAATGCCTTTTGGAATTTAGCAGCATATTGTTTATTTTTCTTTAATTCATTGGCTGATTTTTCTAAAGAACCATGCATTTCGTTTTCATTGATAATAACTGCTACCGCCTGATCTTCAAGATAACTTACCCGTGAATCGGAGAAAAAAGCACGCTGAAAAGCAATATTAGAAAGAGTAGGGGTATTTCTTTTGATTAAAGATTTGCCGTCTATAGTTGTTGCTTTTTCCAAACCGTCTGTAAAAGCTTTGTCGGCATGATGGCAGGAAGCGCAAGAGCGGGTATTGGTTCCAGATAAAACAGGGTCGTTAAATAATTCCTGCCCTAATTTTATTTTTTCAGGTGTGGTTTTGTAATCCGGAAATCCGGAGAAAGCTTCTGCATTAAAAGCATCTTTATCAAAAAGCGTTTGTGCTGTTGTTTTGAGACCTCTGACTTCTTTAAGAAATGGAACCTGTAGTTTTATTTGGGTCTGGTAAATACTTTTACTCAACGGATTGGTAATTTCCTTAATAAAATAAGCCCTGTCAAAAGAATTGAAATTTTGATGCTGTTGTAGATATTTTTCCCCTTTGTCTATGGTAGCCAATGTGGTTTGCAGTTCTTTTATTTCGAATTGTGAAGCGTAAATTTTGCAGTAGGATTTAATGCTTTCGAATGATGCTGCCGTTTCCGGAATCGAATTTTGTACAATTGGTGAATCAAAACCGGTAATTCCCAAAGTAACGATTCTAAAAACTTCCAGTCTCATGGCATCAAAAATATGAGAATCAGTCAGGGTATTCGTTTTCGAAATCAATTCAAGCCGATTCAGATTGGCTTTAAGAATTCCCAATTGATTTAAAAGTTCCGATTTGTCTTTTTTATTGTATTTCGGAAAAATAAATTCTTCTATTACCTGAAACCCTTCCGGAGGAACTGTTATACCTTCGTCTACTTCATATTCATCTAAAGCGGGACCGTTTATGGCTTTTGAAACAGTTGGGAAATAATATTCACTTAAAATCTCCACTTTTTTGTATGCTTCGTGCGATTTTAGAAACTGCTGTTGGATTTGTTTCGCAAAAGCATCGTTTTGAATAAGATGTTCCAGTTGTGTAACTTCTTTTTTCAAAGCAGTAATATCACTTTTAAACAAATCGTTGATCTGTTCAACTGTCGTTTTATCATCAGTACAGGAAAACAAGAGTAAAAATAAGGGGATAAGGAAAAATTTTTTCATTTAAAAAATACTTGATTATAAAAACAAAAACCACGATTCTATAATAGAACCGTGGACTTTGTGTAAAAATGGTGTAATTTATCTGGCTAATCCTTTGATTACCACAATTTGACTCGCTTGTTTTTCAGAAGTACGAAGTGTACCTCCATCAACACCTTTGTATTTATCTCCCGTCCAGGTATGAGGCTGTACGCTTAATAAAAAAGTATCTTCGATGCCCAATTGTTCAGAAACATCAATTAAAGCACCATATTCCCAGGATCCAAAAGCAGATGTTCCGCCTACATTGTATTTAGCCGCATCAGTTTCTGTACGGCGGTGGTCTAATTCGACAACCACTTTTAGTTGTTTTTTGGCAATGTCATATTGATAAATGTAAGCATCATGTGTTTCATCTCCATAACCATTAGCATCTTCCTGAATGTAAACATAGTTTTTGGTCACACAAATATTATCCGGATCCTGAAATTTTCCGGCAATTCCTGTGCGATCATCTCCATCAAGAATAACTTCCAGATTACCAGCTAATGGATTTGATTTATCTAAATTCAATCTATAAACTCTACCGTATTTATTTCTTGAAGCATCAGCATTTGTTCCTGAAACAGCTTGTCCCGTTACATTAAAATAAATTTCACGATCGGCATCATTTCCTCCTTTTCGGTAATCTAAATCTTCAACTCTTCCAAATTTAATGGCTTTCAGCGTATTTACCGAAGCATTAATCTGAGCCCCGGTCATTGTAGTGTGATTGTCAATTTTTACAAAAGAAACAGGGTAGGTTTGACCCGTAACCATATCTTTCTCTTTTTGGTTATCGTCATTTCTTTTCATCATATACAATGAACCATTTTCTAAGTCACCCACAGTATTGGATACGTACATAAAAACCTGTCCGCCATAAGTTCCCGAATCGTCATCGCCAATAACAACAACTGTTTTTCCTGAATAAGCAGATTTACGCAAAGGCAAAGCATTTTCGGCACTTAATCTGCCTAATCCTGACAACTCTTTTGTTACTGATGCTCCTCCTACATTAGCATAAGGATTTACACCATGCGTGCGGGATTCTTCGCCGGATTCTCCACAAGTTAAATACAAAGGACCGAAACCGTGTTCAGCAACTGTTGCCATAGTAGCACCGCATAATCTCCAGGTTCCCCCGTTAGAGTTTAACAAATATTCTCCTTTTACCGGTTTGAATGTTTTGTCTAAAGTAATTCTTGAAACTGCAAAATTGTCTTCGTTGTTCACTAAAAAAGTAAAAGTACCATCTGAATTTTTTAATAAACCGGAACCGTCTGCAGAACCTCCAAAAATATAACTTGGGCTTTCCGGTAAAACATCATCTGAAGTAAGCAGTGAAAATAATTCAAGGTTCTCAAAACCGGCTTGTTTTTTAAGTAATACAGGTGTTACAGATTGGTTACTCAATACGACATCTGTTTTGGCACCAGTATTAGTGTCGGATTTATCATTATTATCGCAGGAAATCAGTGTTGCTAAAAACAACAATGGTAAAATAGTTTTTTTCATTTTTTGGTAGTTTTTAAATTTTTTACAAAGAAATGCGTAACATTTAAACTAAAAATGAATTGTATATTACCAAATGGATACTATTGATAGCGGACTGTTTGTTAGAAAAAACAATTAATTTACATACTAACATTCTCGTAATAAAAGCCTAATCCTGAATTAACTTTAAAAAAATAAACCTCGTTTAAAGCAATTTTAAACGAGGCTGGAATGAGTGTTTTAATGGATATAACTTATTTGTTTTTTATCATAGAATGCTCAGCCTGACACCTAATATTTAATAATCTTCATTATAAATTTAGACTTTTAAAGAACCGCGAAAACCTCTTGCAGCATAGTAAGATTCGGCTCCATTGTGATAGACGAAGACCGTTCCGTAGCGGAAATCGGAAAAAAGTGCCCCTCCAAGTTTCCTGATGTCAGGCGGAGTTGCTACCCAGCTTGATGTTTTTGAATCAAAACTTCCAAGTTTTTGTAATTCCTGATATTGCTCTGCTGTTAAAAGCTCAATGCCCATTTCAGAAGCCATATTAACGGCGCTGTCTACAGGTTTGTGCTCTTTTCTTGATTCGAGTGCCTTGTGATCGTAACAAATGCTTCTGCGCCCTTTTGGACTCTCTGCAGAACAATCATAAAAAATGTATTCATCTGTTGCTTTATCGTATGCTACAACATTCGGTTCACCACCCGTTCTTTCCATTTCATTGAGCGACCAGAGTTTCGAAGTATTTGCTTCCAGTTTTGCCTGTATTTTAGTCCATTCGAGATCGTTATGACGATTCTTGTTTTTCTCGAAACGGGTTTTCAGTGTGTTTAAAAGCCAGGTACGTTCTTCTGCTGACAATTCTTTTTTATTACTTTTCATGATTACTGATTTTTGGACGTGTCCGGATTTGTCTGTATTTTAAAGTTGCAGATTTATTAATCATCCAAACCTTTTCCGTTAAGAATTTGAGGAATGCTTTTTTCGATTCTGGATTCCCGTGTTTTCGATTGCTTGGCCGCCGAAAAATGAAGTAAGTATCCTCTTTGTCTTCCTGGCGTTAAAGCATAAAAAGCAGTTTTTAAGTTATGATCTTCGTTTAGTCTGGTCTGAAATTCCTCAGGAACGCTAAATTCTTTTGTTTTTTTCAGTTCTACTTTCAACCCGGCCTTTTCCACTTCAATAGCTTCATAAATATATGTTTTTAAGACAGGTTCCAGATCAATAATTTCCTGAAGATTGGTAAACCGAATCTGACGGGCTGATTGTACATTCTCTGTTTGCTGTACTAAAATGCCGTTGGCATCATTGAGCAGAGCGCCTTTAAAAAACAAAAGCGCACAATATTCCTTAAATACGTGTATTAAAACAATATTGCTTTTCTGAAAAGTATAACACGGAACACCCCATTTTAACTCTTCATTAAACTGACAGTCAAGAACGATTGTTCTTAACTTCTCAATCTCTTTCTGCCACTTTTCGTTTTTGCTGAAATAAAAATCTACTTTCGGATTCATCTTTATATCTTTTAAGGTATAGCTGAAATTACTTTTCGATCTGCAGGTCTGTAATACCAGGACAGCACGGTCAGGATTAACAGTAGTGCCGGTCCAAAAAGTGCTATGGCGTCATCACCGTTAATTATATGAGAGAAAATTGCTCCCGACATCGTAAAGAAGAACCCTGTGTAGGCCCATTCTTTTAACAGAGGAAACTTGGGAATTAATATTGCGATAACGCCTAAAATTTTCCAAACTCCCAGTAAGGTCATTAAATAAAGAGGATAACCTAAATTGGTGAAATTTTGAACCTCTTCATCCATTTTAATTAGTTGTACTACTGCAGTTGACAGCATTCCCAGTGCAAGCCAAAGAGTAGCAGTCCAATAGATAATCTTATTTCGTTTTGTCATAATATGTTATTTTAATTTAGTTACTATATCTTCTAATCGATTATGAGCCATGTTAATGCCTTGGGCAAAAGGTAACTTCAGCATTTGTTCCCTGTCATAAACGGATTTGTATACGATCTGCATATTGAGCCTGCTGGTATTGTCGGTG
Source organism: Flavobacterium sp. Flavsp81 (assembly GCF_059491325.1). NCBI lineage: Bacteria > Pseudomonadati > Bacteroidota > Flavobacteriia > Flavobacteriales > Flavobacteriaceae > Flavobacterium > Flavobacterium sp. Flavsp81. The sequence continues at coordinate 624,064 of NZ_CP168505.1, forward strand.
AGTTTTTCAAACTCTAAAAACTCAAGCTGAACAGGAAAAGGCGTATTTTCCATTTCAAATGTTCTGATGATTTTTTGGTTCAAAACAAACTCATGAATAATGCCATTTGCCTTAAATACAACATTTCCCTGAGGATCTGTTGTTTCAAATTGCCAGCTGCCATGGTTTTTATTTTCAAGTTTCAGCACTTTCGTACCCATCCATTGTTCGATGATCTCAGGTTCGATATAAGCTTTGAACAATAATTCTAAAGGGAGATCAAAATCCCTTGTAATCATTAAATCCTGTTTGCCGTCTTCGGCATTTATTTTTGTTTTTAGTTCCATAGCTGTAAATAATTATTGGATGTATTTTTTCATGACCGACTCGAGTTTGTTAAACTTGTCATCCCACATTTTGCGGAATGGCTCTATAAAATCTGCTATTTCTTTCATTTTTTGAGGGTTTAAATGATAGTAAATTTCCCTGCCGTTTTGTTCTTGTTTGAGCAACTCGCACTCCGTAAGTATTTGCAGGTGTTTTGAAACGGTGGGTCTGGAAGTCTCAAATTTTGAAGCTATGGTACCTGCCGTCATGGATTGTGTGGTGACCAATAAAAGGATGGCCCTTCTTGTTGGGTCTGATATAGCCTGAAATACATCTCGTCTTAAATTCATAGTGTCGTTATTTGACTACAAATATATACGAAGTCATTTAACTACGCAATTTTTTGTACACTTTTTTTTATGAAAGCACGTTTAAAGAGAGTGATAATTTAGATTGACAAGGAATTTTTTATCAGGAATAAATGATTTATTTAAAGATAAATAAATGAAAATAAGCTAAATATGAGGAAATGTCTAAAAAAATACAGAAATTTGTAATGGAATCGAAAACTAATAGTATGGGAAGAATTCATTTATTCGAATTTGAGGACCAAAAATGGCTTCCGAAATTCATTAGAAATTATATGACCGATTTTTTGCAATTTCTGTCCAATAAAACCGGAATGTACAAAGGCATAGTTCCAATTATAGAAAAAGGTTTAAAAGAAAGCAATACCAACCGAATAGTAGATTTAGGATCGGGTGGAGGAGGCGGATTGATTTGGCTCAACAACGAACTCAGAAAAAATAATCCCGATCTGAAAATTCTGTTGACAGATTATTTCCCTAATATTTCAGCTTTTCAGTATACACAAAAACAGGCTGATAATTTCGAATTTATTTCAGTACCAATAGACGCGAGAAATGTTCCGGGACAATTATCCGGACTCCGAACACAGTTTTTATCACTGCATCATTTTGAACCCAAAGACGCTCAGCAAATTCTGCAAAATGCTGTTGACAGCGATAGTGCCATTGCTATTTTTGAGGCACAGGAAAGAAGTTTACCAAGTATCATAGCGATGATTTTTTCACCCATTAGCGTTTTATTAACCACGCCTTTTATACGTCCGTTTAAAATTGGCAGAATAATTTTTACTTATCTTATTCCGATTGTTCCTTTGTTGGTTTTGTGGGATGGCGTAGTGTCTTCGTTCAGAACGTACTCGGTTGAGGAAATGAATGACCTTATTGCCAATTTAAACAATAAAGAAACCTTTAACTGGGAAGTTGGAAAAGTAAAATCCGGGCCAGGGAAGATTTTGTATTTATTGGGGACGAGGAAATAGAAAGTTTATTTTAGTTACTATTATCGTTTATGCTGTGCGAAGTCTCCCGACTTCGTACACATTGCTATATTCCGTTTGCATTGCTTATTGGAACGGGTACGAAGTCGGGAGACTTCGCACAGCAACGGAAATTAGTATTCCGGAGTATTCTTTTTTATTTTTTCAATTAATAAATTTTCGTCTTTTATTACTTTTTCAAATGGAGATTTTTCAGGCAGATTTTCATTCTGATATTTTTCAATAATTGGAAGTGTCAAAACAATTTTCAATGCATTATGATAATCATTTAGATCTCCTTGCTTTTGATGAATTGTTTTTACTAATTGATTTAATCCTGCAGTTTTTACAGCATATTTTTCATCGCTCATTTTTAATAAAGCAAGAATCTTATTTTTCAGAATACTATCTTTTATAGAATTTGCCTGATTATTGGCAGTCTGATAATAATCTTCTGATTTTCCATTATAATTATAAAATATATTTAGAGTATCACTTGCGTTGAAATTTTCCAGGTCAGTTTCCAGATTTTTCAATTCAGTATTTTTGCTCACAAGTTCCTGATATAGTTCTTCAGTTAATTCATCATGACTTCTATATCTTCCCAAGATTTTAGTTCCTCCTTCTTCTTGCAAGGCTTTAGGAACTTCATTTTTTGGATTTTCATTATTGGATTCATTTCCTCCACAAGCAGTTAAAAGGATAAGTGAAAGGATGATGAGTTTTTTTAGCATATGATCTTTTAATTTAGTTGATTTTGTTTGTGTTCACGAACGGGACGCTCGCGCCAGCCTGGTGAAGCTTTCTTGAGTATTAACAATGAAAACTGAGAACGTTAAAAATTATATTTTCAGTTCGTTAAATAATTCAATTAGTTTAGGTTCTGATGGTTTAGGAGCTTTAGAATTTACAATGTTTCCATTTGGATCAATTAGAATAAATCGTGGAATTTCCATAATACCATATTTTTGTATAAATTCAGATTCAAATTCTTTATCAGCTAATAACTGAATACCTCCAAAATTTTTTTCATTTATCATATTACTCCATTTTTCTCGGTTTTTGATGTTGTCAACTGAAATACTAATAAAAATAATGTTTTTATCTTTATATAGCTCTTCCAATTTTTGTAGGTATGGGATTTCTTTAATACAAGGTCCACACCATGTCGCCCAAATATCAATATAAACATATTTTCCTTTAAGGCTTTCTAAAGATATTTTTCCAGCTTTTTGGTTTTCATATTCAAATTTAGGAGATGGTTTACCCATTTCTAAGGCTTTTACATTATTATAGCAAATAGTCAAACTCTCAATTAATTTGGTGTCATTTGTTATAGAAATATATTCATTATAGATATTTTCATAGTTCAAATTTTGAATGTTAATATCATTGATAGCATTTTGAATTAATCTGTTTTTTATGCTTTGACTTTTTAGATTTTTTATTTTTGGGATTGCATTTTTGGCTGTAATAAATGCATTTATAATATCACCCTTAACATTCTCGAAAAACTTATTTAACACAATTTCTTTGTAGTCATTTGAAAACAAAAAATCAACTTCATTATCCAAATCAATTGTATCGTCAATTTGAGGAAATTTATCAGAAACTTTAAATTCGTTTAAACCAGCAAAAAAATAGTGAAAATTTTTATAAACATACAAGTTGTTTTGTTCTAAATAATAAATATTTCTAGCTTCTTTTGTTTTAAAATTAGCATCAGAAAATTTTGTTTGGTTGTATAAAGTGTTGATAGAATTTTTAATTTCATTTATTTTATTTAAAAAGTCAATTTCATTTAATTTATATACTTCTTCATATGAAATTTTCGAAGTTATAATTGTTTTATTACGAATGTATTGATTTTCTATACTCCCTTTTCCATTATATTTTAAAGTTGGAAGGAAATTGTTGTCATCAGCATTTAACGCTAATTTTGATTCTGAACATAGATATATTGAGATGTTATTTTTTGTAGTTTCAATTGTGTAAAGGCCGTTATATTTAATTTCTAAATTTTCTAAAAAAGTACCATCTGGTTTTAGAATAATTTCTTTATCGAATGATTCTCCTTTGATTCTAATTTTACCATTTTCGGTATTTGTAATTTTCCCTGATATAATTATTAACTCTTTAGGAGTTGTAAAGGAATAAAAAATTAATAACAGTAAGAAGATACTTTTTTTCATTTGTTGTTTTTATGGTTAATAAAATGTAGTTTATTTCTTCTAAAAAAGCATGTTTATATTAATGAAAGATACTAGTTTTTCATTAAATTTAAGGCGATTATCAAAGATGAATTTTTTAAATATTTTTTAGGTTTGAAATAAAAAATCTTCAATTTATTATCGAAGTGATTTAAACTTGTTTTGTAAATAAAAAAGAGTTGACGAAATTTGTATTGCAAAGCATAATCAAATCAATCCTTATGTGGGTATACTTGACAAAATAATAAAAAGAAAAATTGTTCCTTATTTACCATTAGTATACATGGTTTTCATACAATAGTTCCTTTAGAAGAAATAGTAAATGCCTTAATTTGAAATAGTAACAGGAACTTTAGAACAAGCCAATATTCCAGTTGAAGGATTTTTTTAAATGCTGCTGGTTTTGATTCTAAAGTTTAAGTTATGTTGTGAGAAAAAAAGAAACAAATGCAAAGTTTGATGATTTCTATGTGTATTTTAAACGATATAACTTTATATCATTTAAAATAATTAAAGACAATCTTAAAAACATGGTAGATTACCTTATAAAAACTAATTCACAATAAAATAAAACCACAAATTGCACCGATTTATTTTAGTGTAATTTGTGACTTTAATATTTTATAAAGAGAGATAATTATTATCCCAAAAACCACTTCAATTCCTCATAAGTCTTAATCTTCACACTCACTTTCTCCTTATTCATAACACTTTCAATTTGTGTTGGAATCGGAAGTGTAATGCCTAAAGCAGGTTCAACTACATCAAGGAATTTAATTGGGTGAGCCGTTTCTAAGAAAATACCAATCGCATTTTCGTTTTTTTGCAGTTCTTTTTTCAAACCTAAATAACCCACAGCACCGTGTGGTTCTGCGATATAACCATCCACTTCATAAATGTTTTTTAGGGCTGCTAAAGTTTCTTCATCGGTATAACTGTACGATGAGAAATCTTTTTCAAAAGCTTTTAAATCATTGTTGTACAATTCCTGAATCCTGATAAAGTTGCTTGGGTTTCCAACGTCCATGGCGTTAGAAATTGTCGCTTTAGAAGGTTTTGGGTCGTATTTTCCGTTGGTTAAGAATCTTGGTACAGTATCGTTTACGTTGGTAGAGGCTACAAAATGTTCAATTGGCAAACCTAATTTCTTTGCCATAATTCCGGCGCAGATATTCCCGAAATTACCGCTTGGGCAAGAGAAAATCAAGGGTTTGTTTTGGCTTTTCAAAGCTTTGTAAGCAAAGAAGAAATAGAACATTTGCGGCAACCAGCGCGCAATATTAATAGAATTCGCCGAAGTCAGGTTTTTATGGGCCAAAGTTTCATCTAAAAACGCTTTCTTCACCATATCCTGGCAATCATCAAAAACACCGTCAACTTCAAGCGCTTTAATATTTTGCCCTAAAGTGGTCAATTGTTTTTCCTGAATGTCACTCACTTTTCCTGACGGATATAAAATCACCACATCAACACCGTCAACGCCTAAAAATCCGCTGGCAACAGCACCGCCCGTATCTCCGGAAGTCGCTACTAAAACCGTGTTTTTGCTATCTTTTTTATCTTTGTTAAAATACGCCAGACAACGTGACATAAATCGTGCTCCAACATCCTTAAAAGCCATTGTAGGTCCGTGAAATAATTCCAAAGAATAAACGCCTTCTTCCACTTTGACTACCGGAAAATCAAAGCATAAAGTCTCGGCAATAATTTCTTTTAATTTGGCAGCCGGAATTTCATCACCCACAAATTGTTTGATTGCTTCAAAAGCAATTTCTTCGTGGGTTAAACTTTCAATTTTATCAAAAAAAGAAGCATCTAAAGCCGTGATATTCTCCGGGAAATATAATCCTTTATCACTTGCTAATCCTTGTATTACAGCTTCCTGAAACGAAACTTTTGGGGCATTATGGTTTAAACTATAGTATTTCATTATGTTATTTTAGATTTTAGATTTTAGATTTTAGAAGAAAGAGAATAGATTATAGAAAATAGACTTTTCTTAAAATCAAATTCAAATTTTTTAAGTTCCAAATTCCAAATAATTATTATTCTGTTTCCTTGTCATTCCGACGGAGAAGAATCTCCGCAAGTAACTCTACAATCAATAGAACCAATCTTTGTCGATCTTGCACCGAAGATTCCTCCTCCGTCGGAATGACAAACTGTATGGTTATGCTTGTATGTCATACTTTGCGGGATTTCGACTTCGCTCAGTCTGACAATCCGGGTGCACAATTTTTAATCTTTAATTTTTAATTCTTTTCCAGTTACAATATCCTAACTCCGTCAGGATTAATTTTTGAAACGTGAATTTCATATGGCAAATTCATTTTTTCGTAAACATCACTCATGGCTTTGGCGATTTGGTCTGCGGTATTTTTTCCTCTGCTTAAAGCAAAAATTGAAGGGCCCGAACCTGAAATTCCCGAACCTAAAGCACCATTTTCTAAAGCCGTTTGTTTGATCAGATCAAATCCCGGAATCAAAACGCTTCTTAAGGGCTCTACGATTTCGTCATGAAGTGATCTTCCAATCAGATCGTAATCTTTGGTGTATAATCCTGCGATTAATCCGCCTACATTTCCCCATTGCATAATGGCGCTTTTCAGGGAAACCGTTTGTTTCAATACTGAACGCGCATCCGATGTTTTCAATTCAATTTGTGGGTGAACCACCGTTGCAAACAATTCTTCAGGACTGTCAATTCGGATAATGTCAAGCGGAGCATAACTTCTTACCAAAGTAAATCCGCCTAAAAGGGCAGGAGCAACGTTATCAGCATGGGCGTTTCCGCTGGCTAATTTTTCGCCCTGCATTGCAAACTGCACCAAATCTTTACGTGAATAAGGTCTTCCTAACAATTCATTAATTCCGAAAACCGCTCCGGCAGAACTGGCAGCACTGCTTCCGATTCCGCTTCCGGCTTTGATATTTTTATAAATTTCGATTTCAAAACCAAAGTCTAATTCGTCTAATGTTTCCAACATTGCCAAAGCCGCAACTCCCGAAACGTTTTTCTCGGTTTCCAAAGGCAAATCGGCACCTACAATTTTAGTAATACGAACTCCTTTTTCAGCTGTTTTACGAACAATCATTTCATCGCCCGCATTGTCTAAGCAAAGTCCAAGAACGTCAAATCCGCACGAAAGATTCGCAATAGTTGCCGGGCAAAATAGTTTTATTTCTTCCATTATTTGTTGTTTCACGTTTCAGGTCTCAAGTTTCAGGTTGTTGGAACGTGAAACTTGAAACTTGAAACAAAAAATTATATATTTCCTATGCGAATTACATCCGCAAAAATTCCTGAAGCGGTAACGGCTGCTCCGGCTCCGGCTCCTTTGATCAATAAAGGCTGATCTGCGTAACGATCGGTGTAGAACAAAACGATATTGTCTTTTCCTTCCAGATTGTAAAATGGATGATCTTTTGGAATGAATTGCAAACCTACGCTTGCTTTTCCGTTTTCGAATTGTGCTACGTATTTCAAACGGGAATCTTTGGCTAAAGCCTCTTCATAAATTCCGTTAAAATGAGCAGCATGTTTGATTAACGAAGCAAAAAAGTCATCGTTATTAACTGTAGCTAAACATTCGGCTGGAAGGAACGATTCGTTGGCGATAGCGTCGATATCCATTTCGTAACCGCTTTCGCGAATTAAGATTAAGATTTTACGGGCAACGTCAATTCCGCTCAAGTCAATTTTCGGATCCGGTTCTGTAAATCCCTGAACTCCGGCTTCTTTTACTACATCATGAAAAGAATTATTCTTGTCAAAATTGTTGAAAATAAAGTTCAGGCTTCCTGATAAAACCGCTTGTATTTTATGTACTTTATCACCTGAGGCAATTAAGTTTTTCACTGTGTCAATAATCGGTAATCCCGCACCCACATTCGTTTCGAATAAAAACGGAGCGTTGTATTGACGTGATAAGCTTTTAAGTTTTTTGTAATTATCGTAAGCAGATGAACACGCGATTTTGTTACAGGTTACAACGGCAATACTTTGTTTTAGGAACTGTTCGTAAGTTTCGGAAACACTTGCATTTGCTGTAATATCAACAAAAATACTGTTACGTAAATTCATTTCTTTGGCACGCTTAATAAAGGCTTCTTTGTTTGCCGGTTCTCCTTTATCTAAATCAGCTTGCCATTCTTTTAGAGAAATTCCCTCTTCATCAAAAAGCATTTTTCTTGAGTTTGACAAAGCGATTACACGTACATTGATTTTTAAGTTTTCTTTTAGAAATTTCTTTTGATTGTGAATTTGCTCGATGAATTTTTCACCTACATTTCCAACACCCATAACAAATAAATTCAGCTGTTTGGTATTTTCTTCAAAGAAGTTTTCATGTAAGGTATTCAGTGCTTTCTTAACATCTCTTTCGTTAATAACTGCCGAGATATTTCTTTCAGAAGCTCCCTGAGCAATGGCACGGATGTTCACGTTGTTTTTTCCTAAAGTACTGAACATTCTTCCGCTCAGACCCTGGTGATTTTTCATGTTTTCACCTACCAAAGCAATAATGCAAAGGTCTTTTTCAACAATACAAGGATCAATTTTGTTTTGTAAAATTTCAACTTCAAAAGCTTTGTCGATCGCTTCTTCAGCATTATCAGCATCAGAATTCAGAATTCCTATACAAATCGAATGTTCAGAAGATGCCTGAGTGATAAAAATAACGTTGATTTTTTCATGTGACAATACTTCAAACAAACGTTTTGACGAGCCTGAAACTCCAATCATTCCCGGACCTTCAAGGGTTAATAACGAAATATGATCGATATGGCTGATTCCTTTTACAGGAGTAGTTTGTGCTGAAATCCGGTTAGAAATTAAAGTTCCTTCTGCTTTCGGCTCAAAAGTATTTTTGATCAGAATCGGAATATTTTTTCTTAAAACCGGCTGAATAGTTGGCGGATACAACACTTTTGCTCCAAAATGCGACAATTCCATTGCTTCCTGATAGGAAATATTGGCAATTGGCTGAGCCTGTTTTACAATTTTTGGGTTGGCAGTAAACATTCCGTTTACGTCAGTCCAGATTTCCAATTGGTCAGCTTCAAGTGCTCCGGCAATAATTGCAGCAGTATAATCAGAACCGCCACGGCCTAATGTTGTAGTAATCCCGTCAAGAGTTAAAGCAATGAATCCGGGCAAAATATTGATTTTCGATTGATTTTCGGCAAAATATTCCTGAATCAACTGATTTGAAATTTCAAAATTCACAACTGCTTTTCCAAAGCTGTTATTGGTTTTAATTAATTCACGGCTGTCTTTGTAAGTTGAATCCTTATCGATTTGCTGGTATGCCTGAGCAATAATATAAGAAGAAAGCAATTCACCAAAACTCAGGATTGTATCTTCGGTTCTTGGTGATAATTCGCCCAATAAAAAACATCCGTCCAATAATGTTTCCAGATGATTGATGATTCTTTTTATGTGGCTTAATAAACTGCTTTGTTCGCTAACCGGAATTAATTCTTTTAGTGTGTCAAGGTGTTTTTTCTCAATTTCCGCTACAATTTCACGGAAGCTTTCATCATTTTCAGCCGCTTTTGCTGCTGCCAGCTGTAACATATCTGTTACTTTGCTCAAGGCAGAAACAACAACGGCTAGTTTATTTCCTTTAGAATTTTGGCTTATAATTTCGAGAACGAGTTTTATATTTTGTGCATTGGCAACCGAAGTTCCGCCAAATTTTAATACTTTCATTTTGATGTTTTTTTCTTTTTATGCAAATATTTTTATGTATCCAAAGCCTTTCTTCTTTCAGAAAAAAAAGTATAGATAATCAGGATTATATGTGAAAATGATACCCCTAAGGGGTAGTTGTTGTAGTAGAAGTAATTGTAGCAGCAGTAGCAACTCTTGTTTGAGTTGTCATTGTAGATTGATATTTATTGCTGTTACTGTTCATTTTGATTTTCCAAAAGTACAGTTTTTTATAAAAGTTAGAAACCTTATTTTCTTTTTTACGAATATTTTAATAAATCTAATGATAAAAATTCAATATTGAGTATTTGTTAAAATTAAATATATAAAGTTGACTTATTCGTATATTTAATCCTGTTTTTGTGGATTGAGTAATTTATTAGCCCGTTGGTTTATTGGATATAGAATTCAAAAAGGAATAGAGCTATAGCATCGTTAAGTGAAAACTATATTAAATATTAGTTTATGAAATATATAAGATGTCAGGATTGGACAAATTAAATATTTTAATATTGTTATAAAATGTTGTTTTTTAAGGTTGATTTGTTGAATTTTGCGGTCTTAAATTATAAACAAATGAGTGATATCCATTATATAAGTATTGAAACCCTGACATTGGAATCCCTGCAAGAAATAATTGTTCATCAAAAGAAGCTTGAATTATCTGATGAAGCAAAAGTAAATGTACAGAAATGCCGGGATTATCTGGATAAAAAAATGGCTTCACATCCAGAACCTATTTATGGAATCAATACAGGTTTTGGGTCACTTTGTAATGTCAAAATTTCGAATGAAAATTTATCCAAGCTTCAGGAAAACCTTGTAAAGTCACACGCCTGTGGTACCGGGGAAGAAGTTCCTGCTGAAATTGTAAAATTGATGCTGTTTCTTAAAATCCAATCCTTAAGTTACGGACATTCAGGAATCCAAATACAAACATTGAATCGTTTGATAGATTTTTATAACAATGATGTTTTACCAATAATCTTTACACAAGGTTCACTTGGTGCTTCTGGGGATTTAGCACCTTTGGCACATTTATCCTTGCCTTTATTAGGAGAAGGAGAGGTTCTTTTTGAAGGAAAAAAAGTAGCTTCTGGTGAAGTTTTAAAACATTTTAACTGGGAACCAATCGTTTTACAATCCAAAGAAGGTCTCGCATTATTAAACGGAACTCAGTTTATGGGGGCTTATGGTGCTCATATTTTAATGAAAGCCTATAAGTATTCTTATTTGGCAGACTTAATCGGTACTATTTCATTAGAAGCTTTTGATGGAAGAATTGAGCCTTTTAATGAATTGATACATTTTATTCGTCCACATAAAGGACAAATTATCACTGCACAGCGTATCAATGAATTTTTGGAAGGAAGCGACATTATTGCTCAGGAGAAAAAACATGTTCAGGATCCGTATTCTTTCCGTTGCATGCCTCAGGTTCACGGTGCTTCAAAAGATGCGATTGATTATGTTCGAAAAGTATTCAAAACCGAAATCAATTCGGTAACAGATAATCCGAATATATTTATGGAATCAGACCAGATTATTTCGGGAGGAAATTTCCACGGACAACCTTTGGCATTAGCTTTAGATTTTATGGCAATAGCTTTGGCAGAATTAGGAAGCATTTCTGAAAGAAGAACCTATCAGTTAATTTCAGGATTGCGAAATCTTCCGGCATTTTTGGTGGATAATCCGGGATTAAATTCAGGTCTTATGATTCCGCAATATACGGCGGCAAGTATTGCAAGCCAGAACAAACAACTGGCCACTCCGGCAAGTGTAGATAGTATTGTATCAAGTAACGGACAGGAAGACCATGTAAGTATGGGGGCAAACGGAGCTACAAAAGCGTTGCGTGTTATGGATAATCTGGAGCGTATTCTGGCAATCGAATTATTAAATGCATCGCAGGCTATTGCGTACAGAGAACCTTTGAAATCAAGTGAATTCATCGAAATGTTTCTGAATAGTTACAGAGAAGAGGTTCCTTTAGTAAAAGAAGACAGAATTTTACATTATGATATCGAAAAGACAGTTTTGTTTCTTAATAGTTTCCAAATTGAAAATGATTTGTTAACAATGGCTTAACATTACAAAACAATAATGAAGTAATTTTGCACTATCAAAAATATAAAAATGTCTATAAACAGTATTTTCCAATTTTTAGTGCCGAAAGACAAAAAATTCTTTCCACTTTTTGAAGAGGCTTCAAGCAATTTAATTGAATTAGCTTCTAACTTACACGAAGCCGTAAATCTTCCATTGAAAGAAAGAGAAGTTCTTTTTCAGAAAATTGATGAATTAGAGCAAAAAGGAGAAGACATTACGCGTCAGACCAATCTGGAATTGAGCAGAAACTTTATTACTCCGTTTGACAGGGAAGATATTCACACCTTGATTACTTCTATTGATAACGTTGCCGATTATTTGCATGGTGCTGCAAGCAGAATGAGATTGTATCAGGTTGATAAGATTACAAAATCAATCAGAAAAATGACAGAAATCAACCTTGAGGCATGTCAAAACATTGACAGCGCTGTAAAAGAGTTAAGAAATTTAAAGAATTTCAAAGTTATTAAAGATGCTTGTGCCAGAATTAATAAACTGGAAAACAAATCTGATAACGTATATAACAAAGCAGTTTTTGAAATTTTTGAAAACGAAACAGACGCTAAAAATATTATTAAATATAAAGAAGTATTGTCTGTTTTAGAATCTGCAACAGATAAATGTAAGAGTGTTGCCAATATACTGGAATCTATTTCTGTAAAACATTCTTAATTCAATTTATTTCATTCTGAAGTTATAATTTATGACGCTACTTATAATTATTATAGTATTAGCTTTAATTTTTGATTACATCAATGGTTTTCATGATGCGGCAAATGCTATAGCTACAGTTGTTGCAACAAAGGTACTAACGCCTTTTCAGGCCGTTCTTTGGGCAGCATTTTTTAACTTTCTGGCATATTGGGTTTTCGGATTTGGTGTTGCAGATACTGTTGCAAAAACGGCGCACACCATGGAGATTAATCTGGTTGTGATTCTCGCCGGAGTTATTGCAGCAATTTGTTGGAATTTACTGACATGGTGGCTTGGAATTCCTTCAAGTTCTTCACATACTTTGATTGGCGGTTTTGCAGGAGCAGCAATTGCTCATGCTATAGCTGTACATGGTTTTTTAGGTTATATTGGCGAAGATGGTGCTACTCATTATTGGTACGAAATCGTAAGCTGGTATAAAGCCGGAAAAGACGGAGGAATGCCTTCGGGAGTCATTATAATTATTGCTTTCATCGTTTTAGCACCATTATTAGGGGCATTGGCTTCCTATTTAATTTCGATTTGGTTATTAAATGCCTCTCGAAAAAGTATTTTTCCCAAAATATTTACTGTAGCCCTAATGATTGGGACGGTTTGGTTTGTTAGTAGCTTAATGGTCCCTTATTCAGAAATTGAAAAACCTCGTTTTGATTCGCATTTTTGGAGTGTAGCTTTCGATCCACACAATATAAAATGGTTTTTAGTTGCTTTTATTATCCTGACAGTAAGTGTTTTTTGTTTAATATTCAGTAGTTTAAATCTTCATCAGGCTGATGCAGCTTTGAAAAAAATGCAATTATTGTCATCTGCAGCTTTTAGTTTAGGCCACGGAGGGAATGACTCTCAAAAAGTAATGGGTATTATTGCTGCAGCTGTAGCCGTATATATTCACACAAACCCGGGTGTTCATATGGATTCCTGGTTGGATGTTGTATTGCCAAATGAGGATTTGGGAATAAAAAGTGTAATGCCAGGCTGGATTCCGTTAGCGTGTTATTCTGCTATTGCTGCCGGAACTTTGAGTGGTGGCTGGAAAATTGTGAAAACGATGGGTTCTAAAATCACAAAAGTAAGCTCGTTTGAAGGTGTTGCTGCAGAAACTGCCGGAGCTTTGACGCTTTATTTTACTGAGCATTTAAAAATCCCGGTAAGTACAACACATACTATTACAGGTTCTATTATCGGTGTTGGATTAACAAAACGTGTCTCAGCTGTTCGCTGGGGTGTAACTGTAAGCTTGATTTGGGCATGGGTATTAACGATTCCTATTTCGGCTATTTTAGCAGGTATAGTTTACTTTTTATTAAGTATTTTTATCTAATAAATACTATTTGTAAAATGTGAAATATAAGTTTTCACGCTTTAAAACATACAAAAGGATAATTTCGAAAGAAGTTATCCTTTTTCGTTTTGATATTGTTCTGTTATGTAGATTTAGTTTGTGAAATAAATATATTTGTGATAAGATTAAAAAAGCTAAAGGAGATACTATTATGAGTGCCCAAATACAGAGAATAAAAGATAAGCTTATCAAGGCAAAATATAATGATGTAAAATTAAAAGTTTTTGGTGCAGAAAGTCATAAATATATTTTAGGGGAACCTTTATATAATGAAGATATTTTAAAATTTGAAAAAGAATATGATTTAAAATTACCAGAATCTTATAAAGCATTTTTGCTTCATATTGGTAATGGAGGAATCTCATATTCTGATTCAGGAGCCGGACCATTTTATGGTATTTATCCACTTGGGAAAAATGTAGGTGAATTAATTGAAAATACAAAAGAATACTTAAAAAGAAATTGTGTTTTGTATCCTAAAATGACAGATGAATATTGGAATGACTTAACAAAAAAAGTTAACGAAAATGATATTTCTGATGAAGATTATGAAAACGAATTAGGAAAAATCTATTCAGGAGTATTACCTCTTGGTTCACAAGGCTGTAGTTATATTCACGCACTTGTTTTAAACGGAGAGCATAAAGGAAGGATTGTTAATATTGATCTTGACCAGCAAAAGCCCAAATTTACCTTTGAATTAAATTTTTTGGATTGGTATGAAAGATGGCTTGATGAAGTAATTTCCGGTGATTTGATAAAAGACACTCCCAGCTGGTTTGGTTATAAAATGGGGGGTTCGGAAGAAGAGATACTAAAACTTTATTTTTCTACTTCAGATAATAAAACAAAAATTAATTGTTTAGAAGGTCTTTTAAATAAACAAAAACTTGAGAATGAAACAATACAAATAATTGAAGAACAATATAAAATAAGTTGTATTGATCAAAAGAAGGCAGCATTGCAAATATTGACTAAATTCGATTATGAAAAAGCAAAATCATATTTAATTGAGTTTGTAGAAGAAAGCTTGCAAGATGTTTTTCAGTTTATATTTTGGTATGCAAAAGATAAAAGCAGTGATTGGCTTTCCATTATTGAATCAAATATCGAAAAAATAAATAATGAAGAAACTTTTAGATTCTGTAGTTATTTGCTAAAAGAGATGGATGTAGATTATGGACATTTGATTGTTCCTTTTACCTCTCATGACAATGATAATATTAGAGTCAGTGCTTATTATTCACTTGGGCAATTAAATAATAAAAACAAATATACGGATACTTTTATTGTGGGCTTAAATGACAGCTCAAACAGAGTTATTCATATAACATTACAGGCACTTGAAGGAGTAAAAGATAAAAAACTATTGAAGCATTATAAGTTGCTTGCTGAAAAATTCGAAAAAGAGCAGGATTATATTTTAGTAAATTTAAATCACAGGCTCAAATCATATGGTCTTACCACTACAACGATTAAAAATATAGATATTGACAATTATTATAGAGAAAAAAAATGGTTTCAGTTTTGGAAATAAAAGGCTAGCGTTGAATTAAGCTAGCTGCTTACTTTCTAAAGTTTTTATGATTGTGTTTTCGTTTGTAATGAGTCTGTTTTAAATCTTTTTTGCTTTGGGAAATTACACTAATTGTACCGTCAATTTCTAACATACAAAGCTTTACGTCTGCAAAATGTTCCAGTCCGTGTTCACGCATTGCTTCTTTTAATTCGTCATTAGAAATGTCTAATTTGCTTAAAGATTTAAAATCTAATTTCCCGTCATGAATTAAAATCTCAGGTTTGTCTAATAGCAGGTTATTGAGTATTTTGTATTTATGAGTCAGTTTTTTAATTGCATAGTTTATAACAAACAAAACTAAAGCGGCAACCAAACCTCCCCAAAGGCTTGTATCTGGTCCAACCATTGCATTTTGAACCGAATTACTGATTAATAAAATTAGGATAATATCCGCCGTGTTTAGTTGTGAAAGTTCTTTTTTTCCGAAAATGCGAAGAGCGATTGTCATAAAAAAATAGACAGCTGCGCTTCTGCCAATAATATCAAGATAGGGGAATAGTGTCATTTTTTTTATTTTGAATTTAAAAAAGCTTTGCCGAAGTTTTAAACTTTGACAAAGCTGCTAAATTATTTATTTAATATTAAGTTTAGATTAAAACTTATGATAACTTAAAATTCTTCTCAATTGCTTTAATCATTTCCCCTGCAACATCTTTGTTTGTAGCACCTTCAATGCCTTCAAGGCCTGGAGAAGAATTCACTTCAAGTAATAAAGGACCTTTTGAAGAACGGATAATATCTACGCCGGCCACTTTTAGATCCATTGCTTTTGCAGCTTTTATGGCAATTTTTTTCTCTTCGGCAGTTACTTTTATGACAGAAGCTGTTCCTCCAAGATGAATGTTAGCTCTAAATTCGCCAGGCATTGCTTCACGCTGAATTGCTGCAACAACTTTTCCGTCAATAACAAAACAGCGAATATCTTTTCCGTTTGCTTCTTTGATGAATTCCTGAACCAAAATATTGGCATTTAAGCTTTTAAAAGCATTGATAACACTTTCTGCAGCTTTTTTTGTTTCGGCTAAAACAACTCCTTTTCCCTGTGTTCCCTCCAATAGTTTTACAATTAAAGGAGAACCGCCAACCATTTTAATTAAGTTGTCAGTATCTAAAGGGGAATTGGCAAAACCCGTTGTCGGAATGTCAATTCCGCTATTTAATAACAATTGTAACGAATATAATTTATCTCGTGATTGTGTGATGGCTGTAGCGGAGTTTAAAACGAAAACCTTCAAAGCTTCAAATTGACGTGTTAAAGCACAACCGTAAAAAGTGATGCTTGGTCGAATTCTAGGAATTATAGCGTCAAATTGGTTTAATATTTTTCCGCCACGGTAATGAATTTCAGGAGTCTTTGCGTCCAGTTTCATATAACATTCCTTGATATTCAAAAAATGCATTTCATGACCGCGCATTTCGCCCGCTTCCATAATTCTTTTATTACTGTATAATTCAGGATTACTGGCTAAAAGTCCAATTCGTAAGCCGGAAGTCGCTTTTTCAGAGTTTTGGTATAATTCTTTTAATGTTTCAGGAGATGGCTGTCCTAACATGTATTTTTCTTCAGGATCTACCAATACGCGTCCACTCATGGCTTCACGGCCTAAAAGCATCCTGAATCCCATCGAATCCCGGTTTGTAAGGGTCATTTCGATTGGCCATTTTACATCACCAAGTTTAATATTGGTCTGAATTACATAACGATGTTCTCTGAAGCCGCTTGAACTTTTTACAATTCTTTTGTCAACTAACGGAGCTTCACAATGAATGATGGTTTTAGTATTATTCTGAATTGGATTGATATCAAATTTTACCCAATTGGCATCATTTTTTATAAAAGGAGCAATGTTTATAGCGTGCATTGCAGAAGTTTTTGCACCAGAATCCACACGAGCCTTAATTGTTGGAATTCCTAATTCCGGAAATGCACACCATTCTTCGCTACCTAAAATGACTTTGTTTTGAAGCATACGTTATTATTTATTTTATAGAATTTAATATCCAAAAGTAGCTATTTGCTTTTATTAAAGATAGTGATTTATCTAAAAAAAATACCCGTTATGTTATGAAAACGTAACGGGTAAATTAAATTTGTTATAAAATTTAAACTCATTTACAGATTAGTCGGTTCTTCGGCTTTGTGTATTTCTACAGAAAGTTCTTGAGAATCATCCTTCAAATCCATTAAGATTTCATCACCTGAATGTATTTTTGAAGTGATAATTTCTTCGGCCAATAAATCTTCAACATATTTCTGAATTGCTCTTTTTAGAGGTCTGGCTCCAAATTGTCTGTCAAAACCTTTCTCTGCAATAAATGCTTTAGCTTTGTCAGTCAGGCTTAAATTATAACCTAATTCTGCAATACGTGTATAAAGTTTTTTAAGCTCGATTTCGATAATCAAATCAATATCGTGTTTTTCTAATGCATTAAATACGATTACATCATCAATTCTGTTTAGGAATTCAGGAGCGAAAGTTTTTTTCAATGCATTTTCAATAATGCTTTTCGAATTGTCATCGGCCTGAGCTACTTTTGCGGCAGTTCCGAATCCTACACCTTGTCCAAAATCTTTTAATTGACGTGCTCCAACATTAGAAGTCATAATAATAATAGTGTTTTTAAAGTCAATTTTGCGACCTAAACTATCTGTTAAATAACCATCATCCAATACCTGAAGCATCATATTGAATACATCCGGATGTGCTTTTTCTATCTCGTCTAAAAGTACCACACAATATGGTTTTCTACGAACTTTCTCAGTCAATTGTCCTCCTTCTTCGTAACCAACATATCCCGGAGGAGCTCCAACTAAACGTGAAATAGCAAATTTTTCCATGTACTCACTCATGTCGATACGAACTAACGCATCTTCTGAATCAAATAATTCTTTTGCTAAAACTTTTGCTAATTGTGTTTTACCAACACCGGTCTGACCTAAGAAAATAAACGAACCAATTGGTTTGTTAGGATCTTTAAGTCCGGCTCTGTTACGTTGAATTGAACGTGCAATTTTTAAAACTGCTTCGTTCTGACCAATTACTTTATTCTGAATTAATTCAGGCAATTTGGCTAATTTATTGCTTTCAGTTTGTGCAATACGGTTTACCGGAATTCCTGTCATCATCGAAACAACATCGGCTACATTATCTTCTGTAACTTCGATTCTGTTGCTTTTAGAATCTTCTTCCCATTGTTCCTGAGCTATAGCGAGGTCTTTTTCTATGCGTTTCTCATCATCACGAAGTTTGGCAGCTTCTTCATATTTTTGTTTTTTAACTACCATATTTTTGTTTTCGCGAACTTCTTCCAGCTGACGTTCCAAATCAAGAATTTGTTTAGGGACATCAATATTGGTAATGTGTACGCGGGAACCGGCTTCGTCAAGGGCATCAATAGCTTTGTCCGGTAAAAAACGCTCAGACATATATCTGTTTGTTAATTTAACACAAGCTTCAATTGCTTCCTGGGTATAAGTAACGTTGTGGTGATCTTCGTATTTGTCTTTGATATTATTCAAAATTGCAATTGTTTCCTCAACAGAAGTCGGTTCAACGATTACTTTTTGAAAACGTCTTTCTAAAGCACCATCTTTCTCAATATACTGTCTGTATTCATCAAGAGTTGTTGCACCAATACATTGAATTTCACCCCTTGCCAACGCAGGTTTAAACATATTCGAAGCATCCAGTGAACCTGTTGCACCACCAGCACCAACAATGGTATGAATTTCATCAATAAAAAGAATGATATCATCATTTTTTTCAAGCTCGTTCATAACGGCTTTCATTCTTTCCTCAAACTGACCGCGGTATTTTGTTCCGGCTACCAAACTGGCAAGATCAAGTGTAACAACACGTTTGTTAAAAAGAATACGGGATACTTTTTTCTGAATGATACGTAACGCTAATCCTTCAGCAATAGCAGATTTACCAACTCCTGGCTCTCCTATAAGAAGAGGGTTGTTCTTTTTTCTGCGGCTCAGGATTTGTGAAACACGTTCAATTTCTTTTTCACGTCCTACAACAGGATCTAGTTTTCCTTCCTCGGCCATTTCTGTTAAATCTCTCCCAAAATTATCTAAAACAGGAGTCTTTGATTTTTTGTTTGACTTATTGGCGGGATTGTTAAAACTACTTTCTTTAAGACTGTCATCTTGTCCTGAATCATCATTATATGATTCGTTTTTTGGCAAGTTTTCTAAGAATTCTTCTTCGTTTGGAGTCATATTTAAATATTGTTCTTTAGCTATATCATAATCTATTTTTAGCTTATTCAATAACTTGGTTGTTGGATCATTTTCATTTCGTAAGATGCATAAAAGCAAATGTGCTGTGCTAATCGAGGAACTCTGAAATACCTTAGCTTCAAGAAAGGTTGTCTTCAGTGCCCTTTCCGCTTGACGGGTAAGATGAAGATTTTTCTTTTCCGCATTTACTTCCACGCTTTGATTAGCGGGACTCAGTATCTCTACTTTCCTGCGTAAATGGTCTAAATCGACGGCCAGGCTGTTTAATATATGAATGGCTTTTCCGTTTCCATCCCTTAAAATGCCCAGCATTAGATGTTCAGTACCAATAAAGTCGTGGCCTAGACGGAGAGCTTCCTCTTTACTGTATGTAATAACATCTTTTACTCTTGGTGAAAAATTATCATCCATAATATATAATTAGGTATTGTAAATTTAGTGAATTACTGTTTGAAAAACAAAAACCATACCTTTCAGTAACAGCTGTCAGCTAATAGACAAAAAAAAAGGTAATAAAACAGTTAAAAAAGGCTTAATTTATTAACCGATACCAAAAAAAAAGTTGTTAATAAATCATTGAAATTAGCGTAAGAAATTAGGTTTTAAAATTTCAAAAATCCGTATATTGGCACGTTTTGAAATTAATATAATTATTTAATATAACAACTTATGTCTGAAGGAGAAAAGTTAATTCCTATTAACATCGAAGATGAAATGAAATCAGCTTACATCGATTATTCGATGTCTGTAATTGTATCCAGAGCGCTTCCTGATGTTAGAGATGGCTTGAAACCAGTGCATCGAAGAGTGCTATACGGAATGTATGATTTAGGAGTTTTTTCGAATAAAGCCCATAAAAAATCCGCCAGAATTGTCGGTGAAGTTTTAGGAAAGTATCATCCGCACGGAGATACATCAGTTTATGATGCCATGGTGCGTATGGCACAGGAATGGAGTTTACGTTATCTTTTAGTAGACGGACAGGGTAACTTTGGTTCCGTAGATGGTGACAGTCCTGCAGCAATGCGTTATACCGAGGCAAGAATGAAAAAGATTTCGGAAGAAATCATGGCTGATATAGAAAAAGAAACAGTTGATTTTCAACTTAACTTTGACGATACATTATATGAGCCAAAAGTAATGCCAACCCGAGTTCCTACATTATTAATTAATGGAGCTACAGGTATTGCAGTAGGTATGGCTACAAATATGCCTCCGCATAATTTAACTGAAGTTATTAATGGAACATTAGCTTATCTTGATAATAATGATATTGAAATAGATGAATTAATAACACATATTAAAGCTCCGGATTTTCCAACGGGTGGAATTATATATGGTTATGAAGGAGTTCGTGAAGCATTTAAAACCGGTAGAGGACGTATTGTTATGCGTGCAAAAGTTGGTTTTGAAGAGGTAGACGGAAGAGAGTCTATTATCGTTACCGAAATTCCATATCAGGTCAATAAAGCTGACATGATTAAGCGTACGGCTGATTTAGTTAATGAGAAAAAGATTGACGGAATTGCTAATATTCGGGATGAATCAGATCGAAATGGTATGCGTATCGTTTATATCCTGAAACGTGATGCTACTCCAAATGTAGTTTTGAATACCTTATATAAATTCACGCAATTACAATCTTCTTTTAGTGTAAACAATATTGCATTAGTAAAAGGACGCCCACAAATGCTGAATCTGAAAGATATGATTCATTATTTTATTGAGCACCGTCACGATGTTGTAGTTCGAAGAACTCAGTTTGAATTACGCAAAGCAGAAGAAAGAGCCCATATTTTAGAAGGATTAATTATTGCATCAGACAATATTGATGAAGTAATTGCCTTAATAAGAGGTTCAAAAAATACTGAAGAGGCCCGTGAAAAGTTAATTGAAAGATTCAAATTATCAGATATTCAGGCGCGTGCCATTGTAGAAATGCGTTTGCGTCAGTTAACAGGTCTGGAACAAGACAAGTTAAGAGCTGAGTACGAAGAATTGATGAAGTTAATCGATCATTTGAAAGCATTATTGGCTGACGTAGATTTAAGAACTACTTTAATTAAAGAAGAACTTGAAGAAATTCGTGAGAAATATGGTGATGCCCGTCGTTCGCAAATCGAATATTCAGGTGGCGATGTAAGTATCGAAGATTTAATTGCTGATGAAAATGTGGTTATTACAATTTCTCATGCAGGTTATATCAAACGTACAAACCTTACTGAATACAAAACACAGAATAGAGGAGGAGTTGGACAAAAAAGTGCAGGAACAAGAGACCAGGATTTCCTTGAGCACATGTTTGTTGCGACCAATCATCAATATATGATGTTCTTCACTCAAAAAGGGAAATGTTTCTGGATGCGTGTTTACGAAATTCCCGAAGGAAGTAAAACGGCAAAAGGAAGAGCAATTCAGAACTTAGTAAATATTGAAAGTGATGATAAAGTAAAAGCTTTCATTTGTACGCAGGATTTAAAAGATAAAGATTACATCAATAGTCATAATCTGGTTATGGTAACCAAAAAAGGACAGATTAAGAAAACTTCATTAGAGAAATATTCTAAACCAAGAGTAAATGGAGTTGCTGCAATTACGATTAAGGAAGGTGATGAATTGTTAGAAGCAAAACTGACTAATGGTGAAAGCCAAATTATCTTAGCTGTTAAATCTGGTAAGTTAGTTCGTTTTGAAGAAACTAAAACACGTCCGATGGGAAGAACAGCTTCCGGAGTTCGTGGAATTACATTAAAAGACGATACTGATGAAGTAATAGGTATGGTTACAGTAAACGACATGAATAGCGAAATACTTGTTGTTGCAGAAAACGGATACGGTAAACGTTCCAGTCTTGACGAATACAGAATCACAAACCGTGGAGGTAAAGGAGTTAAAACCCTTAATATCACCGAAAAAACAGGTAAACTTATTTCTATTAATGCCGTAACTGATGCTGATGATTTAATGATTATCAATAAATCCGGATTAACAATCAGAATGGCTGTTGAAGATTTAAGAGTTATGGGCCGCGCTACGCAAGGAGTAAAACTAATCAATATTAAAGGAAAAGATTCTATTGCAGCTGTAACCAAAGTAATGAAAGATGATCCTGCAGAAGTTGTTGTTGACGAGGATGGTAATGTTATTGAAACAGAAACAATCGAGAGAGTTAAACCAGTTTTAGAAGTTCTTGAAGATGATGGCACGTCAGATGACGATGAGGATGATGATTCTGAAGAAGAATTAGACGAAGAGGATGATTCCGAAGAAGAAGAATCTGAGGAATAAATTTAGAATAAATTAAAATTAAATACACAAATTGAATATTATGAAAAGTAAATATGTAATACTAGCATCAGCATTATTGATTTCGGTAGCTACTTTTGCTCAAAAAGATCAAATAAAAAGTGCTGAAAAAGCATTAAAAAGTGGTGATGCCCAAGGAGCAATTACTATATTAAAAGATGCTGAAAATATGGTGGTAAACGCCAAAGATGTTGAGCAGGCCCAATATTATTTTGTAAAAGGAAATGCTCATTTAGATTTGGCAAATAAAAAAGTAGAAGAAGGTAAAAACTTATCTCTTGCAGCAGAGAGTTATAAAAAGTTAATAGACATTGAAAAAGCTTCAGGAAAGGTAAAATATTCTACTCAGGCAGCAACATCAATAAGTGAAATTAAAGGAAAATTGATTAATGCAGCTATTGCTGATACTCAGTCTAATAAAAGTATTGAAGGTGCAAAAAAATTATATGATGCTTATCAATTAGATAAAAAAGACACAATTAATTTATATTATGCTGCTTCAACATTCGTAAACGCTCAGGATTATGATTCAGCTCTTTCAGGTTATGAAGAATTAAAAAGATTAAATTATTCAGGAAAAGGAACCAGTTATACTGCTGTAAACAAAGCTTCAGGTAACGAAGATGGTTTTAATACTGCAAATGAAAGAGATTTAGCAGTAAAATTAGGAACACACGAAAAACCTAAAACTGAAGCGATTCCTTCGAAAAGAGGAGAAATCTACAAAAATTTGGCTTTAATCTTAGTTCAGAAAGGACGAATTGAAGATGCTAAAAAAGCGATAGCAGATGCAAGAAAAACGAATCCGGAAGATACTTCCTTAATTCTTTCAGAAGCTAATTTATATTTAGAAACCAAAGATTTCGAAACATATAAAAAACTGGTTGGAGAGGCTTTACAAAAAGAACCAAACAATGCTGATTTAATTTTTAATTTGGGAGTAATCAGTGCTAATGCTAAAAATCCTGTTGATGCTGAAAAATATTATTTGAAAGCCATTGAAATTAATCCAAATTATTCAAATGCTTATTTGAATCTTGCGGCCTTAAAATTAGAAGCTGAAAAACCAATTATTGATGAAATGAATAAATTGGGAACTTCTGCAAAAGATATGAAACGTTATGATGTATTAAAAGCACAGAGAGAAAGTGTTTTTAAAAGTGTAATTCCGTATCTTAAAAAAGCAAACGAGTTAGATCCAAAAAATCAGGATGTTTCTAAAACATTATTAGGTGTTTACAAAGCATTAGAAATGACTGCTGAAGCAAAAGCATTGAAAGCTACAATGTAATTTGTTCTTACATAAAATAAACCCCGTCTAAAAAATAGATTTTTAGACGGGGTTTTTATTTATAGGAGTTTCCTGTTTTGGATTTGACAAATTGTAAACAAAAAAAGACCATCAAAATGACAGTCTTTTATTGATTTTAATTCTTTAGTATAAAAAAGAATTGCAAAAATTATTTTAATTAGTGTTTTCCGTGACCACCATGACCGTTGCCATTACCATGACCATTTTTTCCACCATTACCCTTATCGTGATAATCGTCATGATGATCATTATTACGGCCATTATTTCCTCTTGGTTTAAAAGGTTTTTGTGGAGAACCATGATATCCTTTGTAATATTTTGTTTTATGTTTGTTATAGTAAACATAAGGAGTTCTTCCGTGGTAATCATTTAAAACAACTTTGTAACCTGAATACAAATCGTAGTTTCTGTATTGTCTAGGCAAACGACTTGATCTAACCCATGTTCCGCCACCTAAATAAATAAATTGCGCTGCTCTTACATCATAATAAGCTTCGATGTCTGGTAAATAATAATATTCCATTTCTGTATATCCTACTGGACCCCATACGGGCGGAGTTCCTATATTGACATTTACAGATACCTGTGCCTGTGTCGTACTTGCAAGCAGTAGAAATAATCCGGCGATTGCTATTTTAATTGTTTTCATTTTTTTTGATTTTATGTTAATCTATATGTGGTATTCATATACTGTGCCAAAGATATAAAAACATACATGCTTTATCTTTAAAATAGATTGTTTTTTCCATTCTGTTACCAGTAATAATTGATATTGAGGCCTTTATAATTATTTTTAGATTTTATAAAAGAAATTATTTATACTCCACAATTCTTGGCTTTGCCAATTCAAAAGACTGAAGACCGAAATCCGAAGTTTGAAAAGTATTCGTTTTAAATACTGAATCACCCTGATTGGGAATAGTCGGATAATAGGAAAGTGAAATCTGAAAAGAATTAAACACTAAATAATCATTACTGATCAAAAGTCCGATGCTTATTTTTGAATAGTATTTATTTTGAAATAATCCGGAATTACTATTTCCTAATACAGCTATAGAATAATTAAAATACGGATTTATTCTAAAACCTAAAATCTCTTCGGGCGCATAGGTTTGTGTCTGTAAGCTTAAGACCATTTTACTTTTGCCATAAATTGCAGCGTTAAAGCCTTGCAGTCCATAATTTTCATTTATTGTAAGTTGATCTCCAATAGAATTTGCACGGTTTATTCCAACAATTACTTGTGGTTTTATAAATTGTCTCAATTTCCAGTTTCCAATTTCTAATAAGTTAGTAAAATAATTTGCCTCAAGAGAAATTGAAGTCTGATAAGTTTTGGATTCATGAAAAAAAGTACCTATTTCGAAATTAGTACTTAAGAATCCCCATTTATAATAATCTCCAAAAGAAAACCGGCTGCCTAAATATGGCCGCCAAATATTATTTTTAAATTGATAACCGGCTGTAATTCCATATATTCTTCCAATGGGAACATCTTCAGTATTCCCATTTCTAAAAATATAATTGTCTTTTACGAATTCACGGGTATTAATTCCGAATCCCATTAAAAACTGTTGTTCATCTGAAAAAAAGTTAATTGAATCATATACTATCGACGGTCTCTCCGTATAATCGATGTCTAAAAAACGCCCGGATATGATAAGATTAGTGGTTCTGTCGTTTTTGGGATTTAAACCGGTAATATTAAACGCTTTCCCAAGCCAGAAATCATGTAAATTATTTTTAAAAGGCTGTAATTCATAATTTAAGCTTGCATCTGGCAAAGTATCTTTCCTAAATTGTTGTTCGAGCTTGATCCCTCCGGCCCATTTTGTTAAAGGTGAATAAAACGGACGTTCGATATCAATACTTTTATTATAGTTATCTTCTAAATCTTTGTAATATCTGAATTTTGTAGAGATAAAAGTATTTTTGATATTTGGAATTGTATAAGTTGCATTATGACCATTATGACCATCTTCAAATCTATTGGCGAATTTATACTCAAGTTGTTGACCGGTACCTAAAATATTTCGATCATTGAATCCAACTGAAATTTTTGAACTTGATATTGAAAATTTAGGTAATAAGCTCCAGGCATCTAAAACACGAACTGTAATATCTATGGAATCATTTGTTGATGAAATTAGTTCTTCTGAGATTGTAACTCTGCTTACAAATCGTTGTGATCGGATAATACGTTCAGATTCTTTTATTTTATAGGCATTATACAAGGAATTTTTTCTAAAAAGTAATAAATTTTGAATAGCAAACTTTTTAGTTTTCAGATGCATCCTATTTCCTGTTCTTTCCCCCCAATTTTTAGGAGCCATAGTAGAATCAGTATCTGAACGGCCAAAAGGATCTAAAGTTATGATTCTTATATTGCGAATAATTTTCCCATCAACACCTGGCAGGTGTTTTTTTACAATCAACGTTTCATTTTTCTTTTTTATTTTGGAAGGCTTGAAAATTATTTTTTTTATGAAGTTTGTAACTTTTCTTTTTTTACTAATCTTTTTTGATTCAGAAGAGGTTTCAGTACTATCCTTTTTAGCTTTTTTTTCTTGTGAAAAAGCTCCTTGTGAACAAATCCAAAGTAAAAGAAAAACTATAATTTTTAGGTTTTGAAACATGCTAATAAAGTTAGCTTAATTAAGGGTGAAATTTTATTAAAATGGAATAAATAAAACGATAAGGGTAAAAACATATTATTGGTTTTAATTTTCAACTTTTAGTTTTCTAATTCTCCAGGTAAATTTCTTAGGCATATGATTGCCCATAACATAACCCCAGGGCTCTAAAGATTCAATTCGGTCAAAAATAATTTTTAAGATAGCCAACAAGGGTATTGCCAAAAACATTCCTGAGATTCCAGCAGCACTGCCGCCTATAATAATTCCTATTATTGAAACCAGAGCGTTAATTTCAACTTTTGAGTTAATGATTAAAGGTACAAGTATATTATTGTCAATAAGCTGTACAATAATATTTACAACAAGAATACTTATAATCATGGATACATCAGGAGTTCCTGTAAGTGAGGACAAAATTGTTAAAATGCCTGCAACCATGATTCCTATATATGGAATTAAATTTAGAATCCCGGTTATAAGTCCAAGTAGAATAAAATATTTAGCACCTATAATCCATAAACCCAAACCTGTTAAAATAGAAACGACAAACATTTCAAAAATAAGTCCCAGGATATAATTGTTGATTGAAATTTTTATTTGGGTAATGATTTCTTTTAACTTACCATGGTCTTCTTTATTAAATAATTTAGCCATAAAAAGAATAAAATGGGTTTTGTATAAAAGAAACAAAAAAGTAAAAACCACTACAAGCATACTATCAAATAATACATCACTTAAAGAGCCAATAGCAGTTCCCAACGTTCCGGGACCGTTTTGTACAGAATCGCTTGTTACTTTTTTAAGATATTTTTTTTGCTCCCAAATACTTATTTGAAATTTTTCGTTAATATAAGATTGGACATTATTGAAAAAAGCGATTGCATTCTTCTTAATGATATCAAAATCATTGGCAATATCTGTTATTTGATAAGAAATGAAGGTTAAAATCGCAGCTATACAAAGTACAAAAATCACTACGGTTATAAATGAAGCAAGATAGATGGGAACACGTAATTTTGTATGTAGTAAAGTATGAAGAGGCAACAGTAAAACTGTAAATAAAAATGCCAGCATCACAGGGGTTATTATATTACTTCCAATGTATGTTATAACGCCAATACAAATTAAACTCAATAGAATAATTGCAAACTTGGCGTAAAAAGGCAGTATTAAAGGTTGATTCATATTTTGGATTTTTTAAACTCATACTTTAGCTAAGCAAATATTAGATTTATTAATTAAAATATTGTTTTAGCTTTTAAAATATAGTTTATAAAATTCCCATTAATAGTTAATCAAAAAACTCTTTTTCATCATAATGGGCAGGGATAATTGATATTCCTTTTTGTAATAAAAGATTATTGGGAAAGATAATTTTCTCCCCTTCTTTTGTTTTCAAATTGACATGAAAAGCACTAATATCTTCGATTTCGGCCTCAATTGGAAAATCTTTATCATGAATTTTTATGGTATCGCCAATTTTAAACGGAAATGAAAAAAACAAAATCATTCCTGATGTTATGTTGCTTAAAATAGACCATTGTGCAAACAGTGCAACTCCGATAACAGTAGTAATTGAAGAGATTGTTATAAAAATATCTTTAGTCTGAACCCCCCAAATAACTATTAAGCTGATGATAATAAACAGATTAATAAATATATGGATATACTTAATAACCAGATTAGCGCGGTGTTCCAGGATATGACTCGTTTTTGCATAACGACGAATAAGTTTGTCGGCAATAATTCTCAGGAATATTAAAGCAATTATTAAAATTCCTGTGACAAACATTTCATGTGTATATTCTTTGAAAGAAAACATAGATTAAATTTTACTCTAAAGTACTCAAATATTTGTAAACTTTTGCAGTTGGAAGCCCCATAACATTTGTATAAGAACCTTCGACTTTGGCTACTGCCGTAAAACCAAACCATTCCTGAATACCATAAGCACCCGCTTTATCGTATGGTTTATAGTTTTCTATATAATATAAAATAGCCTCGTCTGAGAGTTCATTAAAAGTAACTTTTGTAATATCATTTAAAAGAACAGAAGAAGAGTTGGTTTTAAAACAAACCGATGTAATTACTTCATGGGTTTCATTTGACATTGATTTTATCATCTCAAAAGCTTCCTGTGCATTTTTAGGTTTCCCCAAAGCGCTATTTTGATGCCACACAATAGTGTCACTGGTTACTAAAATTTCATTAGTTTTTAGTTCTCCTTCAAAGGCATTTGCTTTTAACTGTGCCAGATAATCGGTTATTTCAACAGCTTTTAATTCAGGAGGATATATTTCTTCAATTTCTTTTAACCGAATTTCAAAATCTAAATCCAGGTCTTTGAAAAATTGCTGCCTTCTTGGCGAACCTGAAGCAAGAATTAAAGTGTATTTTTTTAATTTTTCTTTAAGCATTATAATGAATATTTAAAGTAATAACCACAATTGATAAAATTCCGAAAAGTAAAATCAATTTTAAAACCGTACTCAGATGATGAAAATCTTTTTTTGATTTAGCCGTAAAAATTTTTATAATAAAATAAAGTAACGGGGCCAATACCAAAATGAAAGAATACAAAGCAGCTATAAACAAATTGTTTTCTACGAAATAATTTTTAATGTAAAGTAGTAATAAAACAAACGGAATGACTGAAATGACAAATACTATTTTTGCAGTACGACTAATGCCAATTGCAATAGGCAGAGTGTTCATTCCCTGATTATAATCTCCATTTACATCTTCTATATCTTTAACTATTTCCCGAATGAAATTAATCATAAAAGCAAATAAGGCATAATCAGTCAGGATAGAAAATAAACTAGCCATTTGTGCTTTATTTTCGGCAATTATTGCCGGAAAAAGATCAAAAACCCCAATAATAACAACACTCATTGCCAATAAAAATGCCACAACAAGATTTCCTAAAATCATGATTTGTTTTAAGGTTGTGGAATAAAAATAAAGCAATGAAGCTATAAAAATAAAAATAGTTGCAAATCCCGGTCTCTGTATAACATTTGATAAATAAAAACCAATCGCAACGCCTGTAATGTTTAATGCTATATAAATATTGTAACCATTTGTTTCTGAAACACCTTTACCTATTATAACATCATTTGGTTTGTTGATTCTATCAGTTTCTACATCAAAAATATTATTAATTACATAACCTGCAGCAGCTATTAAAATGGTACTTAAAACCAATAAACCATATTGCCAGTCTGATAAAGCTAAAGGAATGTTTTGTTGTTTTAAAAAAGAATAACGAAATAAAACCTGCATGAAAGCAAGCATCAGTAAGTTTTGATATCGGATGAGTTTGAGAAATTTCATTTTTTTTAGATACTAAGGTTTGAATTAATAATTGATAATTATCAATTATCTAATCGTGCTTTCCATTAAAATATTCCATCCATTTGCCCTGTACCTTCATAACTTGTTCGATCACATCTCTGGCAGCTCCTCGTCCGCCTTTTACGTGCGAAATATAACGGGAGATATTTTTGATTTCAGGGCTGGCATCTTGTGGACAAGTTGGCAAACCTACTAATTTCATCACATGAAAATCAGGAATATCGTCGCCCATGTACAACACATTTTCAGGTTTTATATTGTAAATATCGGTGTATTCCTTAAATGTTTCCACTTTATCCGGAGTTCCTAAATGTATGTCAGTAATACCTAAATTACGTAATCTGACACGCACGCCTTCATTGCTTCCGCCGGAAATAACACAAACATGATAGCCGCTTTCTACAGCTGCTTTCAATGCGTAACCATCCCGGATGTTCATTGTGCGAAGTATTTCGCCTTCTGTGGTTACAAAAACGGAGCTGTCCGTAAGTACGCCGTCAACATCAAAAATAAATGTTGTGATGTCATTCATTATTTCCTTATAACTTTTTGCCATTATTCTGAATAGATTGTGTTAGTATTTTATAGATGTTTTTTTGATTTTCATTGGTTAAATACGCTAAATGAGCTTCAATTGTGTTGGAATCATTCCGTTTTGCCGGACCTGTTTGCGCATCAATCGGATTTAAGATATTTATTTTTTCTGCAGTTTCCTGAATTAAAGGTTTTAATATTTCGAAAGGAACCTGATGTTCTTCACAAATTTCCTGACCAATCTGATACAAATAATTCGTAAAATTATTAACAAAAACAGCCGAAACGTGTAAAGCTTTTCTTTGTTCAGAACTGATTGAAAAAACAGCATTTGAAACACTTTTAGCAACGGTTTCTAAAATTGCATAATCAGACTGGTTTTCAGCTTCCAGACAAATTGGAATTATCGAAAAATCTACAGCTTTATTTTTAGAAAAAGTTTGTAAAGGATAAAAAACGCCTCTTCGGTTTTTAGGGTCTAAAATATTCAGTAAGGCAGTTCCTGAAGTATGAACTATAAGTTTGTTATCAAAAAGGAATTGCTTTGAAACTTCAGCTATTGCATTATCAGAAACCGCTATAATGTATACATCAGATTTTGTTAAAGCAGAATATTCAGTTATGATTTTATCTGAATCAAGCAGATGTTCCAACGCTTCTTTTTTTCTTGAAAATACCTGTGCGATTTCAACAAGATCACTTTTTGAAAAAGCTTTTATCAAATGCTGGGCGACATTTCCGGAACCAATTAGCGTTATTCGAATCATATCGCAAAATTAGCATTTTTTTTAAAGAGATTTACTTTGATTTTTATGGTATATATTTTTTATTCCAGATTCAAAGACTCTGTTAATTCACGTTTCTTTTTCGATTTATTAAAAAGAGAAAATATTTATTTCTGCATTTCAGAATTTGATATTGAAAAGAACTCTTTTTTGGTTTTAATTAACAAACGACAAATATTAGAACTCAACATTTTTAAGTATTTTTGTGCCACTTTTTACACAATGTAATTCCTTAAAAATGGATAAAAAAATATTCTCTTTTTTGTTTTCTACACGATTAATGGCTGTTCTTTTTTTAACATTTGCAATAGCAATGGGTGTCGGAACTTTTATAGAAAGTAAATACAATACCGATACAGCCAGAATTTTAGTTTATAATACATGGTGGTTTGAAGCGATAATGGTATTTTTTATGATAAACTTCTTCGGAAATATTAAGCGCTATCAGTTATTAAAGAAAGAAAAATGGGCCACTTTATTACTTCATGTTGCTTTTATATTTATTCTTTTGGGTGCTTTTATTACACGTTATATCAGTTACGAAGGTATGATGCCAATTCGGGAAGGAGCTGCTGAAAATCAAATCTATTCAGATAAAACATTCTTAACTGTTTTTGCAGACGGAGAATATAAAGGAGAAATGAAACGCAGAGTGTTCGATAAAAGTCTTTTATTATCTCCTATTACCAATAATGACTTTACACTGTCAGGCAAATTTGACCAAATTCCTTTTGAAGTTACCTATTCTAACTACATTATGGGAGCTAAAGAAGTAGTAAAACCGGATCAAAAGGGAACTTTATATCTTAAATTAGTTGAAGCAGGAGCCGGTGGACGTGAAGAACATTTCCTGAAAGAAGGAGAAGTTCAAAATATTCACAATGTTTTATTTACTTTGAATAAGCCAACTGCTGGAGCTATAAATATCAATACAACTGGCGAAAAGTATACAATTCAAACCCCATTCGAAGGGAATTTTATGCGAATGGCTGATAAATTAGAAGGAAAAGTTACCAAAGATAATGTTCAGCCATTAATGATGCGTTCCTTATATAGCATTGGTGATATTAGGATTGTTTTTCCGGATCCTGCGATAAAAGGAACTATTGCTTATGAATCTAATGATTTCAAAGCAAAATCACATCATGATGCTTTAATTGTAAAAGTAAAAGCAGAAGGAAAAGAAAAAGAAATTACCCTTTTAGGTTCTAAAGGAAGTGTTGGTGAACCAAAAACGGTTAAAATTGGCAATATTGAATATTCTTTATTCTACGGAAGTAAAGCTTACATTTTGCCTTTTAAAATAAAGTTGAACGATTTTATCGCTACAAAATATCCGGGGACAGAGAAAAGTTATTCAGCTTTCGAAAGTAAGGTAACTGTTCAGGATTCTGCTGAAACTTTTGATGCGGATATTTATATGAATCATGTATTGGATTATAAAGGATATCGTTTTTTTCAATCTTCATTTGATCCGGATGAAAAAGGAACAGTATTATCTGTAAATCATGATTTCTGGGGAACTTCAATAACTTATTTGGGTTATTTTATGTTGTTCTTTGGCTTAATGGCAATTATGTTTACCAAAGGTTCGCGTTTTGCGGATCTAAAGCGTAAACTTGAAAAAGTGAAAGAGAAAAAAGCAAAATTAATTGCAATATTAGTTTTAATGCTAAGTTTTAATGGTTTCGCACAAGCGCCTCATGTACACGAACATAATCATGCCCATACCAAAGATCCTAACGATCATGCCAATCATGTTACAGCACCGCCAAGTCAAAAGCAGTTAGATTCATTGCTGAATATTTACAAAGCACCGGAAGCCCATGCGGCTAAATTTGGTCGTTTAATTATTCAGGATGCCGGAGGAAGGATGAAGCCGATCAATACTTTTTCGTCAGAATTATTGAGAAAAGTAAGTCATAAAGATAATTATAACGGAATGAATTCTGATCAGGTGTTTTTGTCCATGACACAATATGCTCAGGTTTGGATTCAGATTCCTATTATTTATATTAAACCTGAAAACGATAGCATCCGTAGAATTATCGGAATTGAAAAAGAAGCCAAATTTGCCCCGTTTGTAAAGTTTTTCGATGAAAATGGTAATTATAAACTTTCTCCGTATTTAGATGCGGCTTACAAAGCGGCAAATCCAAATAACTTTGAAAAAGATTTTATCGAAACGGATAAAAAAGTAAATCTGATGGAATCTGCTTTAAGCGGAAGTATATTGAAAATATTCCCGATTCCGAATGATCCGAATAACAAATGGATTTCATACTTAGAAATTGGCAACGCAGGTTTGAAAGGGATGGATGAAACCTATGTAAAGCAAATAATTCCTTTGTATTTTAATGCTTTGAACAATGGCTCTATTTCTAAAGACTTTAAAACTGCCGATGATTTGGTAGAAAGTATTAATGGTTTTCAAAAGAAATTTGGAAGTAAAGTACGTCCAGGCGAAAAGAAAATCGATCTTGAAATTGCCTATAACAAATACAATATTTTGCCAAAAATGTTTTATTGGTATTCGCTTTCCGGAATATTCATGCTGATTTTTACTCTTTTGAGTATTTTCTTTGATAAAAAGTTTTTACGTATTACAGTAAATGGTTTTCACATTTTAATCGGATTGATATTTGCGCTTCATACACTTGCTTTAATTGCCCGTTGGTATATTTCGGGTCACGCACCCTGGAGTAACGCATACGAAGCCATTGTATATGTGGCGTGGGCGACAATGTTCTTCGGATTGGCTTTCGATCGAAAATCAAAACTGACCGTAGCATCAGCAGCTTTTGTAACATCAATGATCTTCATGGCCGCAAATGCAAACTGGATTGATCCTGAAATTGCCAATTTACAGCCTGTTTTGAATTCCTATTGGTTAATGATTCACGTAGCAGTAATCGTAGCAAGTTACGGACCATTTGCTCTCGGAATGATTCTAGGATTTGTATCCTTAATACTGATTTTCTTTACCAATGAAAGAAACAAAGCCAAAATGGATCTGAACATTAAGGAGATTACCTATATTAACGAAATGTCATTGACAATTGGTTTAATCATGTTAACCATTGGAAACTTTTTGGGAGGACAATGGGCCAACGAAAGTTGGGGTAGATATTGGGGGTGGGATCCAAAAGAAACCTGGGCATTGATTTCTATTATGGTCTACGCTTTTATAATTCATGCCCGTTTTGTACCTGCTTTACGCGGAAAATGGATATTCAATTTAATGAGTATGTTTGGTTTTATATCTATTTTGTTTACTTATTATGGTGTAAATTTCCACTTGGTAGGTTTGCACTCATACGCAAGCGGAGAGGCCCATTCTCTAAACTGGATTTGGTATTCATTAGGAACGATTTCTGTAATTGGAGTTTTAACGTATCCGAGCTATCGAAAATATTATAAAAAATAATAGTATTAATTCATATACAAAAAGGTTCAACTTTACGGCTGAACCTTTTTTGTTTTACAATAATTGAAGTTTGTAAGTTTTGTAGTTGAAGAATCAGAAGCTATTCCTGCTGTCCACTGTATCTTTTGTGGTCTCGTCCCAAAAACGAGACCACAAAAGGATGCCGTTTCCATCAGGGCTATGGATTCAGTTTTCATTATAAAATTTAAAACAAAAAAAGGATAGTTTTTACTATCCTTTCTTAATTATTCTTATTTGATTATTTTTTAATAATTTCTTCTAAAACTGCCTTGTTTTCGTAGTTTGTTACTTTAAGGATAATCTCTTGGTTTTTAATAGTTTTCCCTTCTATTATGTATAATTTTCCTTTGTTGAACGGAACGTTACTTTGATCAAAGTCGACATCACCAAAGGTCAGTGTATTTTTGATATCAGTAGTATCTACCCATTTTTCATTTAGGGTTTGAATTGCTTTTTCAGAATACTGAAATGGTTTTGTTCTTAAATTATTCAAGACTCTGGCATTTGGAAAGTAGTTGCAGCGGGTATCTTTTCCACTAAAAACGAGCGCTACAAAAAAGCATCCCATAACTAAACCAATCAAATAATAAGCAAAACGATGTACGAACTTCATGAATTAAATTTTTGCAAAGGTACGCTAAAGTTGTTTTAGAAAACAAGTAAATTAATATCGTTATCGGGTAAATTAAACCATTCTCCAATAGCTTTGTTGGTCAGGATTCCATGATAGAGATAAATTCCGTTTTTTAAACCTTTATTACATCTGATAGCACTTTCCAAACCGCCATCTTCGGCTATCTGCAGAAGGTAAGGAGTTATTATGTTACTTATTGAAAGTGAGGCAGTTTTAGAATATCGGGATGGAATATTAGGAACGCAATAATGCAAAACATTGCTTTTTATGAAAGTTGGCTTTTCGTGCGTAGTTACTTCAGAAGTCTCAAAGCAACCACCTGTATCGATACTTACATCTACAATTACGGCACCTTTTTTCATGTGTTCCACCATAGTTTCGGTAACTACAATCGGACAGCGTTCTTTTCCTCGCATAGCGCCAATAGCTACATCGCAACGTCTTAAAGCTTTTAATAATGCTTTTTGCTGAATGGTAGAGGTAAAAATACGTTGATTTAAATTGTTTTGTAAACGACGTAATTTAGTAATAGAATTATCAAAGACTTTTACGTTCGCTCCTAATCCAATTGCTGTTTTTGCAGCAAATTCACCTACAGTTCCGGCTCCTAAAATGACAACATCAGTAGGAGGGACGCCGGTAATATTTCCAAATAAAAGCCCCTTGCCA
This sequence comes from Flavobacterium sp. Flavsp81, assembly GCF_059491325.1. Classification (NCBI taxonomy): domain Bacteria; kingdom Pseudomonadati; phylum Bacteroidota; class Flavobacteriia; order Flavobacteriales; family Flavobacteriaceae; genus Flavobacterium; species Flavobacterium sp. Flavsp81. Next base: position 660,315 of record NZ_CP168505.1, read on the forward strand.
AATTCATCAGTAATCATCAGTTCGGCAGCAATAAGGATTGAGGCTGTACCGGCAATTTCACTTAATGATTTTACGGCAGGATAGGAACCATCTTCATCTTTAATATATTCAAAAGCAAGAGCTGTTATCTTTTTTTGTGCTAAAGCTTCAAAATAAGTTTTCTTTTTTGTTTTTAGCTGAATGGCTGATATGATAATCGTTTCAGGATTAATCATTTTAATTTCTGCCAGAGTAGGAGGCTCGACTTTAAGCAATAACGGACAGCCAAACACCCTTTTAGTATCTTTTGTAACTTCTGCACCAGCATCACTATACTCTTTGTCAGAATAGCTTGAGCTTTCTCCCGCTCCTGATTCAATCATTACGCGATGTCCTTCATATGTTAACGAATTAACAGCATCCGGCGTAAGACAAATACGACGCTCCTGATAACTTGTTTCTTTAGGGATTCCTATAAAAAGTTCTCTTTTTTGGCGGCCAATTTCAAGTTTTTCTTCTTGTGGCAACAATTGTTGTTTCGTAAATGGAGTTAAGGTTATTGACATGAGTGGTGCAAAAATTAAGAGTACAAATTACGTAAAAAGTTTTAAAATCAATGTAAAAATTCTGCTAATACTGTTTTATAATTAAGACATTATTTTTTCCATTTTAATATCAGCTCTTTCGTAAAGTCCTTCCTCAAGCGGAATCTCAGTAAATCCAAATTTTTTATATAAATGAATCGCCGGAAGTAAAATACGATTAGAATATAAAATCAGTCTTTTAATATTCTTTTTTTCTGCAGCAGCAATACAATGGGACAGAAGTTTATTGCCGATTCCAAGCCCTTGGGCTTTGTCAGAAACTGCCATTTTGCTTAATTCGAAAGTAGTTTCATTAACTTTCATTAAAGATGCCGTACCTAAAATCTCATCATAATATCTGGCATAAAAAATCATTCCGCCTTTATCAATGATTTCTTCCTGTGGATTAGAAAGGGTTAATTCATCTTTTTCTTCAACCTTAAAATATTTTTGAAGCCATTCTATATTTAAAGTTTTGATGGATTCTTTTAAATCAGATGAAAATGGGATTATTTCTACTGTATTTTGGAGGTTCATTATAAATATATTATTAGTTTCACAGAGACTTGAGAAGTTTCGCAAAGTGTTCACAAAGTTTTATTAGAATAATCTTTGTGTTTCTGTGTGAAATTTTAGTGAATCTCTGTGGAATTAAACCAGTTCTAATTTTCTTTTTCCATCAGGCATCAATTCAATTGTAACCACAGAATGTTCATCAGGAATTAAACCCGCAATTTTTTCAGACCATTCAATAAAACACCAATTTCCCGAATATAAGTAATCATCAACTCCCATATCAAGAGCTTCAGTTTCTTTATTTAATCTGTAAAAGTCAAAATGATAAACTATATGATTGTCAAAAGTATAGTATTCGTTAACTAAAGAAAAAGTTGGACTGCTTGTCGCGTCCTGAACTCCTAAACTTTTACATAATTGTTTAATTAAAGTAGTTTTTCCAACACCCATTTCTCCGTTAAAAAGAATAATTTTTTTGGGACTTTTGGCAATTATTTGCTCTGCTGTTTTTTGAATTTGATCTAATGAAAAAACGATATTCATTGTTATATTATTTATATAATAGTCACAGTTTTCGATTTTGAGTTTCAGCTGAAAACTGCGACTGAAAATTTTTATTTTGGGTTAAATACCAAAAACGGAATAATCATTTCTTCAAGAGAAATTCCGCCATGCTGATATGTATTTTTGTAATAACTTACATAATGATTGTAGTTGTTTACGTAAGCTAAAAACAAATCATTTTTGGCAAAAATAAACGAACTGCTCATGTTTATGGCTGGTAAACCAATTTTTTTAGGTTCTTTTACTACGTAAACATCTTTTTGTTCGTAGGTTAAACTACGACCGGTTTTATAACGTAAATTTAGACTTGTATTTTTGTCTCCAACCACTTTCGATGGATTTTTTACGTTAATTGTCCCGTGGTCAGTTGTCAGAATTAATTTAAATCCTAAAAGTTGTGCCTGCTGAATGATTTCTAAAAGAGGAGAATTCTTAAACCAGCTTAAAGTTAATGAACGATAGGCTTTGTCATCGGAAGCAAGTTCTTTTACAACCTCCATTTCTGTTTTGGCATGCGATAACATGTCGACAAAATTATAGACAACAGTCACTAAATCATTTCCTTTTAAAGCTTTAAAGTTTTCGGCTAATTTTTTTCCGCTGGCGTAATTGGTTATTTTAAAATAGTCTTCAGTCAGATTTAATCCCAGACGTTTTAATTGCGCTGACAAAAACTCAGCTTCATATAAATTTTTTCCGCCGTCTTCTACGTCATTTTTCCAATATTCAGGAAATTGTTTTTCCATTTCAGTAGGTAACAGACCTGAAAAAATTGCATTTCTGGCATATTGAGTTGCCGTAGGAAGTATGGAAAAATAAGGAACTTCTTTTTCTAATTTATAATAATTGGACACTACTGTTTCAAAAGATTTCCATTGGTCATAGCGCAAATTATCAATGACAACAAATAAAATAGGTTTGTCTTTCTTTTTAAGTTCCGGAACGACCAGTTCTTTGAATAAAGTATGGGACTGAATTGGTTTATCAGCTTTAGGAGCAAACCAATCTTCATAATTGCGTTCAATATATTTTCCGAACTGGGAATTGGCTTCGACTTTTTGTGATTCCAGAATTTCGATCATACCCTGATCGTTGATGTTTTCAAGTTCTAATTCCCAGAATATCAGTTTTTTGTATAATTCAACCCAGTCTTCAAAAGAATTTACCATGGCAAGTTCCATCGAAATTTTTCTGAATTCTTTTTGATAATCTAAAGTTGTTTTTTCGGATATTAATCTGGAATGATCTAAGTTTTTCTTTAAACTCAACAAAATCTGATTCGGATTTACAGGTTTTATCAGGTAATCGGCTATTTTAGAGCCAATTGCTTCTTCCATGATATATTCCTCTTCGCTTTTGGTAATCATAATCATCGGAATAGCTGATTTTTTTTCTTTCATCTCAGAAAGCGTTTCCAATCCGCTCATTCCCGGCATGTTCTCATCCAAAAAGACAATATCAAAATTTTCTTCTTCAAATAAACCAATAGCGTCTAATCCGTTATTACAGGTAGTTACTGCGTAATTTTTTTTCTCGAGAAATAATATATGTGGTTTCAAAAGATCAATTTCATCATCGACCCAAAGTATTTTTATTTTATCCATAAACAATTAATTTTAATGCAATTTAAAAGTATAGAACTTAAAAAGTATTAAAAATAGTATAAATTTAAACTGTTTATAGTAATTTTTTATACTGTGAAATTTGTATTGAAATATTTTTAAGCTTTGTGGATAACAATTTTGGATTGTAAATTTGTCAATATTATGTTTGAGTTTATAAATTTCAGAGAAAAATTATCCGTGAATGGTTTCGCCTTTGCCGTAATTTGAAATAATTGATTCTTCATAAGCCAACCATTCTCTCCAGCGTTTTTCAACATCAATTCCAACTCCGTATTTGCGTGCATATGTTATAAAAGTAGTGTAATGTCCGGCTTCGCTTTCCATTAATTCCCTGTAAAAAACAGCTAATTCTTCATCCTGAATGTTTTCTGAAAGAACTTTAAAACGTTCGCAGCTTCTGGCTTCAATCATGGCTGAAAACAATAATCTTTCTACTAAACCTGAAACACGGCTTCCGTCGCCGCTTTTCTTCATATATAAGTATAGTTCGTTTACGTAATCATCTTTACGCTCGCGTCCTAATTTCAGTCCTCTTTTAATGATAATATTATGAACCTGCTCAAAATGATCGATTTCTTCTTTAGCCAGAGCCAATAAATCTTTCACTAAATCCTGATGCTCAGAGTTGTTGGTGATGATCGTAATGGCATTTGTTGCTGCTTTTTGCTCGCACCAGGCGTGGTCGGTCAGGATTTCCTCAATGTTTTTCTCTACAATATTTACCCATCTTGGGTCTGTTGGCAATTGTAATCTTAATACGCCCATCTTTTAAGTCTTAAAGTTAGAAAGTTATTATGGTTGTAAGTCAAAAAAACAAAAGTCGAAGATCAAAATTAAAACAGAAATTCACATTTCGTTTCAAGACTTTCGATCTTCGACTTTAAGACTTTATGACCAATATTTAGTAAACGAAAATTGGTCTTTCGCTCATCATTTCATTTACTTCGTTAGCTACTTCTTCGATAAGTGCTTCATTAGTATGATCAGCAAGTACTTTATCGATTAAGGCTACAATAGTTTCCATATCTTCTTCAACTAAACCACGAGTAGTGATTGCAGCTGTTCCAACACGAATACCTGAAGTTACAAATGGTGATTTATCATCAAATGGAACCATATTTTTATTTACTGTGATTTCAGCTTTTACCAATGCATTTTCAGCATCTTTTCCGGAGATATTTTTATTTCTTAAATCAATCAGCATCATGTGGTTGTCAGTTCCTCCAGAGATAATGTTATATCCTCTTTTTACGAAAGCATCTGCCATTGCGTTTGCATTTTTTTGCAATTGCATCGCATAAGTAAAGAATTCATCTTTAAGAGCTTCGCCAAAAGCAATCGCTTTAGCAGCGATAATGTGCATTAATGGCCCACCTTGATTTCCAGGGAAAACAGCTAAATCCAATAAAGAAGACATCATTCTGATCTCACCTTTTGGAGTAGTTAAGCCCATTGGATTCGGGAAATCTTTCCCCATTAAAATCAAACCTCCTCTTGGACCACGTAATGTTTTGTGAGTTGTAGTAGTTACAATATGACAATGTGGAATCGGGTCATTTAATAATCCTTTTGCAATTAAACCTGCAGGATGAGAAATATCTGCAATCAAAATGGCTCCAACGCTATCAGCAATTTTTCTGAAACGCTCAAAATCCATATCACGAGAATAAGCAGAAGCTCCGGCAATGATTAATTTTGGCTGCTCTTTAGTAGCAATTTCCTGAATTTTATCATAATCTAATCTTCCTGTTTCTTTATCTACACCATAAAAAGTTGGGTTGTAAATACGCCCTGAAAAGTTTACAGGAGAACCGTGAGTCAGGTGACCACCGTGAGATAAATCAAATCCTAATATTTTGTCACCTGGTTTCAAACAAGCGTGAAAAACAGATGAATTTGCCTGAGAACCTGAGTGAGGCTGTACGTTTGCATATTCAGCACCAAATAATTCCTTGGCTCTGTCAATCGCAATTTGCTCAATAACGTCAACTACTTCGCAACCGCCGTAGTATCTTTTGCCGGGATATCCCTCAGCATATTTATTTGTTAAAACAGACCCGGCTGCTTCCATTACTTCATCACTTACAAAATTTTCTGAAGCGATAAGTTCTAATCCGTGAATTTGTCTATCTTGTTCCTCGAGGATAAGACCAAAAATTTGTTCGTCGCGTTGCATTTTTTCGTTTTTCGTTAATTTCCTGCAAAAATACAAAAAAACGTTTGTGATACTGTTAGATTATGATATATTTGACAAGTAATTTTTCAACAAATAATTAACATTAACATGCCAATAACCGCCAACGATACCAAAAGAAAATCATGGTTAGAAGTGCCAGAAAATAGTGATTTCCCTATTCAGAATATTCCTTTCGGTGTATTTCTTACTAAAGAAAATGTCGTTACAGTAGGAACCAGAATTGGCGATTATGCTATTGATTTAGGTGCTTTACAACAATTGAATTATTTTTCAGGAATTGAATTAACTGATGATATGTTTATGCAGGATACGCTTAATGATTTTATTTCTGATGGAAAAAAAACATGGCGTTTAGTCCGAAATCGTATTGCTGATATTTTTGATGAAAACAACCCGCAACTTAGAGATTCAACAAAAGACCGCGATATTGTTATTTTTAAAATCGATGATGTAGAAATGCAATTACCTGTTTTGATTGGCGATTATACCGATTTTTATTCCAGTAAAGAACATGCAACCAACGTTGGTAAAATGTTTCGTGATCCTGAAAATGCTTTATTGCCTAACTGGTTACACATACCTGTAGGATATCACGGAAGAAGCTCTACTATTGTTCCGTCCGGTATTCCGGTTCACAGGCCAATGGGACAAACTTTGCCTGTAGGCGAAAAATACCCTGTTTTTGGCCCTTCACGATTAGTTGATTTTGAATTAGAAACAGCTTTCATTACCACTGATGTAAATGTAATGGGAGAAAATATTCCTACTTACGAAGCTGAAGATTATATTTTCGGAATGGTTTTACTGAATGACTGGAGTGCACGCGATATTCAGAAATGGGAATATGTGCCCCTTGGACCATTTTTAGCAAAAAACTTTGCAACTTCAATTTCGCCCTGGATTGTAACTATGGATGCTTTAGAGCCTTTTAGAACAAAAGGACCGAAACAAGATCCGTCTCCTCTTCCTTATTTGCAAACTAAGGGGAAAAAAGCTTTTGATATTAATTTAGAAGTTTCTATTCAGCCTTTGGATCAGGATGAAACTGTAGTTTCCAAATCAAATTTCAAATACTTATATTGGTCAATGGCGCAACAGCTGGCACACCACACATCGAATGGATGTCGGGTAAATTCAGGCGATATGATGGGTTCAGGAACTATTTCAGGCCCAACTCCTGATAGCTTTGGTTCCATGTTAGAATTGACTTGGGGCGGCAAAAATCCAATAAAATTAAAAGACGGGAGCGAACGTAAATTCATTGAAGATAATGATACAGTAATCATAAGAGGTTTCTGCGAAAGCAATGAAGTTCGTATAGGTTTCGGAGAAGTTTGCAGTCAATTATTACCTCCTTTTGTGAGACAATGAAGAGAAGATAAAATATCTGAATAAATAAAAAAGCTTGTAAGTATGAAACTAACAAGCTTTTTTTATGTTTGAATCCCGCAAAACATAAATTTTATAAAATTTAAGAAAGAAAACTTCGCGGCTTTGTGAGATTATTTTAAAACTTAAGCGGGAATCTGTTGGCTCAAACAATGTAAGGTTCCAAACCCCCAGATAAAGTCAATACAACTTATTCCGATTACTTCGCGATCAGGGAAACATTCAGATAATATATTTAAAGCAATACGATCATTACTGTCATTAAATGTCGGAACCAAAACACAATTATTTAAAATTAGGAAATTAGCATAACTTGCCGGCAATCTTAAATCTTCAAAATCGACACGTTTTGGCATTGGCAAAGCTACAATTACAGGAGATTTTCCGTTTTCTAATTTTGCATTTTGCAAACGTTTCAAATTATCCTGTAACGGTTTGTAATTTGCATCATTTTTATTTGTTTCAACAATCGTAACGATGGTATCTTCATTTACAAATCGGCATAAATCATCGATATGACCGTGAGTATCATCGCCTTCAATTCCGTCTCCTAACCAAATTACATTGGTGACTCCAAGGTATTCTTTAAAAACGGCTTCGTAATCTTCTTTGGTAAAACCTGCGTTCCTAACCTGAATTGTCGGGTGCATTAAACATTCCTCAGAAGTCAGTAAAGTTCCTTTTCCGTTGACATCAATTGCGCCGCCTTCAACAATTACCGGTTTACCTTTATATAGTACCTGTGTTAAGGAAACATTTATAAAATCAGCTATTTTTCCGGGAACAAATTTATCCAACTGATAGTTTTTATATTTTGCCCAACCATTAAAGTTGAAATTCAGAGCTTCTCTTTTTGAACCATTTTTCACAATAATTGGTCCGGAATCCCGCATCCAGCTTCTGTTTGTTTTGTGAAGGATAAAAGAAACATTAGTAATATTTACTCTGGCTTTTTCCAACATTCCGGTTACTTTTTCTTTTAACTTTTCATCGGCTACGACCAAAAAAACAGTTTCAAAAGAAGCTACTTTTTTAATAAACTCTGTGAAAGCCCATTGAACCGCCTCATATTTTCCCGGCCAATCATTACCATTATGCGGAAAACACAATACAATTCCTTGTTGTTTTTCCCATTCTGCGGGGAATCTTCTATTATTTGTTGACATACAAAGGTTCTAAATTGAAAAGAGCACAAAGATAATGATTCATAAGGATTATAAAAACAAAAAGACCTTCACATTGGATTTGCCACAATTAAAAAAATCAGTTTAGCAGAAGTTTAATATTTAAAAAAGGTAGGCAAATAATAAATTTATAAAAGTAAGAACAAATGAGAAGGAAATATCAAATTTGTATTTTTTATACTAAATATTCACATATATTTAACTTTTTCTCATAGAATTGACCTAAAAATGTGGGAATTATGTAACACTAAATGCAACAATTTCTAATATACCTAATATAATTTTGATTCACATTTTAAATAAAAAACCAACATAAATTTAACATTATGAAAAAGAAATTATTATTTTCAGTCTCGTTTTTAGTCCTATCGTTTATCGCTAACGCTCAGGATACAGCAACAACTTCAGTAACGCCTTCAATTGATAAACCTGATTATAACAGATGGTCGATTGAACTGAATGGCGGTGTCAATAAACCTATTAGAACAATGACGCCAGGCTATTTTACTCCAACTCTTAATCTATTTCACGCTGATTTAGGAGTAAGATATATGTTTGATCCAAAATTTGGTCTTAAACTGGACTTCGGATATGATAAATTTCAGGACCACGATGATTCCGCTCCGTTTGAAAGTACCTATTTAAGAACAAGTCTGCAAGGAGTAATAAATATAGGAAGAGCTTTGAACTTTGAAAACTGGACTAATACAGTTAGTTTATTGATTCATGGCGGAGTCGGAGTTTCTCAGCTAACATCAAAAGATGGTTTTGATGATGAAGACTATATGGGGAATGGAATTCTTGGTTTGACAGGTCAAATTAAATTAAGTAACAGAGCTGTTTTGACTGGCGATCTTACAGGAATAGTCAATGCTAAACAAAACTGGAACTTCGACGGAATGAGTGTAGTCAGAACCGGTCCTTTCGATGGTGGTATATTAAATGCATCTATTGGTTTAACATTTTATTTAGGTAAAAATGAAAAACACGCTGACTGGATTGGTGAAACTGACAGATATGATGAATTGGATAGAAGAGTTGATCTAATTGAAACAGGTCTTTTGGATACTGATAAAGATGGTGTAGCTGATTTGTATGATTTAGAGCCAAATTCTATTACCGGTGTCGCTGTAAATACAAAAGGACAATCTATTGATAATAACCAAAATGGCGTTCCGGATGAATTAGAAAGTTACTTAGAAAAAACATATGGACAAAATGGTAAAGGAGTTACAGATAGTACTGTGGAAGAATTAATTAATGATGGATATGTAAATGTTTATTTTGACTTTAACTCTTCTAAACCTACTAATGCTTCCTTATCCGGCATTGACTTCTTAGTAAAATATTTGAAAAATAACCCAACGAAAACTGCAGACGTAATAGGATATGCTGACGAAATTGGAAGTTCAGGTTATAATGTTGAGTTGTCCAGAAAAAGAGCTGAAGCTGTGAAAAAAGTGGCTATAAATGCAGGAATTGATGCTTCAAGACTGAATGTAATTGCTAACGGAGAAGATAATTCTGTGAATAAAAATTCTAAAGAAGCACGTCAGATCGTTAGAAGAGTTACTTTCCAGGTGAAATAAAATTAATTATAAAATAAAAAAGACTGTTTCAAATATTTGAAACAGTCTTTTTTATTTTATAAATCAACTAAAATCAGTCAATCGCTCTTTTTGTAATATCTCCAAAAGCATCAATTCTTCTGTCTCTGAAAAATGGCCAGTTCTGACGTACATTTTCCTGTAAATCCAAATCTACTTCAGCAATCAGTATTTCTTCTTTATCATGAGATGCCTGAGCTAAGATTTCTCCTTGAGGACCGGCAATAAATGAAGCTCCCCAAAACTGAATCCCATCAGTTCCGTCAATATATTGTTCTAAACCAATCCGGTTTGCAGCGGCTACAAAAACTCCATTGGCGACAGCATGCCCTTTCATAACGTTCATCCAGGCACCATATTGGTTTTCTCCGTATTGTTCTTTTTCTTTAGGATGCCATCCAATCGCTGTAGGATAAAATAAGACTTCTGCACCTTTTAAAGCGGTAATGCGGGCTGCTTCAGGATACCATTGGTCCCAGCAAATAAGGGTTCCAACTGTTCCTTTTTTAGTCTGGATTGCCTGAAAGCCTAAATCACCTGGAGTAAAATAGAATTTTTCATAAAAATGAGGATCATCCGGAATATGCATTTTACGGTATAATCCGGCTTCTGTTCCGTCTGTATCAATAATATAAGCACTGTTATGATAAATTCCAGCCATTCTTTTCTCGAAGAAAGGAACAATAATTACCACTCCTAATTCTTTAGCCAATTCGCTAAAAGCAATAAATGAAGTGCTGTAAAGTGGTTCTGCCAACGCAAAATTATCTACATCTTCACTTTGGCAAAAATAATGGCTGCTATATAATTCAGGTAATAAAATAACTTCAGCACCTTTATTGGCGGCATCTTTTACCCAGCTGATACATTTTTTAAGATTATTTTCGGCAACGTCATTAAGATTTAACTGAACAACGGCTATTTTATATTTTCTTTTCGGCATGACATAAAATTTAGAGTGCAAAAATAGTAATTTTTGAAGGAATGACAAAGGGAGTTAATAGGGGCTTATGATATGCATTTACTTATAAAGAAAAACACCAGTACAAACTGGTGTTTTAACTATTAAAAAAATAACAAAGTAAAAATTTATTGTTTTTTGGTTAAGGTTATATTGCCATAATTAGAATTGACTATGATTTTATTTTGCCCTTTCCTTTTATTGAATCCGCTTACCCTTTTAATATTACTTTTGTTTTCTGAAGTAGAAATATCCAAAGAACCATCTTTTTTTATGTTTCCATATTTGGTATTGATATCAAAATCAAAAGCATAATTGGTGTCATAACCCAAAGAAACATCAGAATAACCACAATTGATATTCACATTATTAGCTTTATCAGTTATAGTACCAATATTTATTTTACTGTAATTAGTGTTTAAATTTATATTGTTTGAAATTTCAGCAATAGAAACAGTCAGATAATTTCCCTCACCTGTAACCGAATTTATTCTTTGAAGTTTAAAGTTACCGTAATTACAATCATATTTAATATTTTGCCCTTCTGAAATAACCAAATCGGTGTAATTTGTATCTAAATTCAAATTTCCGGAATCATTTATTTTTAAACCTGAATACCGGGCTTCAATTGTTCCGGATTTAATGTAATCAATATTTGAATTTTGACAATATTCAATTTGAATTCGATTGTTTGGTCCATTTAGTTTTCCAAGGGTCACTTTGCCATATTTACAAGCAATATCAGTTGTTGATTCTAAACTAAGAACTGAAATATTTCCATATTTATTGTTGATTTTGACGGTTCCGTTTTTCGGAATTTTAATTACATAATTAATCTCAAAACAGCTGCTGCTTCCTTTGCTTTTTAAAGACGAATTCCCAATTTTGGTAATTGCAGTAACCATCGATTTTAGAGCAGTAATATCAACATCAATACTATTTAGTTTTTCGTTTACCCAATTTTCGTTTCCTCCAGTCACTTTTATAGTGATGTCAAGGTCAATTTTGTTTTCATCCCAGGTTGATACTGAAATGTTTCCGTATTTATTGTCAATATCAATTCCCGCATTCGAATTGACAATATAAGTTTTTTTAATATTTTTTTGTTTTGAAATAAAAGTATCGTCATTTGCAAACCCTAAAAAAGGAATTAAGATAAACAGGATGAGTGTATTATAATGTTTTTTCATGTGTAGTATTTTTTAAATTTTCGTTTTCTTCAATACGTTGCAAAACCGTTTGTAAAAAAGATATTCGGGTTTGCAGGTTGCTGATCATAGCATAAATAATCTGTTTGTTTTCGCCATTTTTCTGAACTTCTTTTATGATTTTTTCATAATCGGCATCAAAAACTTTCATTTGTTTAAGAGCGTCCTTTATTATTTGCTCGTTTTCAGGAGAACTTTTTTCTTTTAACTTAACGAGTTCATTATCAATCAGTATGCTGAAAATAGAATCTGTCCTTTTGGTTTCTTTGGATGCAAATTTATATTCCTTAGGTTTTTCATTGTTGTAAAAAACAGCTATTCCAAGCAATAAAATAATTGAAGCAGCAATTCCCCAAACAGCATAATAATTTTTTTCAGGTTTCTTTTTATTATTCAGTTTATTTAAGAAATCCAGCGGATGATCAGAATTCATTTCCTCCGTATCCCACTGATTTTCAAATTTCTCAAATAATTGGTCTAATTTGTCATTTTCCTTTTTCATATATCCTCTAATTTTTTTCGCAAACTTTCTTTAGCTCTGCTTAATGTAGTTCTGCAATTGGCATAACCGATATTTAAGATTTCACTAATCTCTTCCTGATCATAACCTTCAATATAAAAAAGCGTTAAAACCATTCGGTAATTGTCTTTCAGTCCTAAAATAGTATCTAAAACCTGTTTTACTTTAAGTGAATTCAAATCGATATTTTCAGAAAAAAAAGTATCGTTTTCTTCAATTTTATAAAGTGTTTTGTTCAGGTCTTCCATCTGGAAAGCGTTATTCTTTTTATAAAAATCAATACTATAATTAATGATGATTTTTTTAAGCCAGGCCCCAAATGAAACTTCCTGTTTATAATCGTTAATTTTTGTAAAAGCTTTCAGAAAACCTTCCTGCATGACGTCTTGTGCAAAATGTTCGTCTTTTACAATTCTATAAGCTACATTATACATAGCTTTACCGTAACGATTGTAAATTTCAAATTGTGCTTTTTGATTATTTTCTTTACAAAGTTTGATTAACTCTTCGATATTTTGATTGGTTGTGTTCAATTAAATGATTGATGGGTTTTTATAATGACTTTGCTTTTTTTGGTTTGTTACACTTTTGATAAAATTAATTGTATTTTTTAGAAATGCCCGCCATTCTTATGCAAAGCACTTTTTAAAATAAAAATTCAAAAGAAATGTCTTTGTTTTTGGCATAATGATTGTCTATTTTTATGACCTAACTTTCAAAGACAATTTTTAGCCTGATTTTATTTAAAACATAGCTTAAGTAGTTAATATTTGAAATTAGAATAAACCTTTTAATGACAAAACGACTTATATATTATTATGTCAAACCATAAAATACTTACTATTGACAATCTGTCACTTCAGGAATTTGACTCAGAAGCAGAATTAATTCCATTATTAACCCCCGAAGACGAAGAGGAAATGAACAACGAAGAACTTCCGCTTTCGTTACCAATTTTACCTTTACGAAATACCGTTTTATTTCCGGGTGTTGTTATTCCGATTTCAGCAGGAAGGGACAAATCAATAAAATTAATAAATGACGCTAATGCCGGTGGAAAAATCATCGGAGTAGTTTCTCAAATTAATGAAGAAGATGAAGATCCGTCAAAAGACGATATCCACAAAATAGGAACTGTAGCAAGAATTCTGCGTGTTTTAAAAATGCCTGACGGAAATGTTACGGTGATTTTACAAGGGAAAAAGCGTTTCGAAATTGCTGAAGTTGTTTCAGAAGAGCCTTATATTACTGCAACTATCAAAGAAGTTTCGGAAGAACGTCCTGATGAAAATGATACGGAGTTTACCGCTATTTTAGATTCAGTAAAAGAATTGGCTATACAAATAATTAAGGAAAGTCCAAACATTCCATCAGAAGCTACTTTTGCAATCAAAAATATTGAAAGCCAGTCGTTTTTGATCAATTTTGTTTCTTCTAATATGAATTTATCCGTAAAAGAAAAACAAGATTTATTATCGATAAACGGATTAAAAGAAAGAGCGCTTGAGACTTTGCGTTATATGAACGTAGAGCTGCAAAAATTAGAATTGAAAAATGATATTCAGTCAAAAGTTCGTTTTGATTTAGATCAGCAACAGCGTGAATATTTTCTTCACCAGCAAATGAAAACCATTCAGGAAGAGCTGGGAGGCGTTTCGCAGGAAGAAGAAATGGACGAAATGGGGCAGAAGGCGAAAACCAAAAAGTGGGACGAAAAAACGCAGAAACATTTCGAAAAAGAATTATCCAAAATGCGTAGAATGAATCCACAATCACCAGATTTTGGAATTCAGCGTAATTATTTGGAATTGTTTTTAGAATTGCCCTGGGGTGAATATTCTAAAGATAAATTTGATTTAAAATTTGCTCAGAAAGTATTGGATAAAGATCATTTTGGACTTGAAGAAGTTAAGAAAAGAATGATCGAACATTTGGCCGTATTGAAACTTCGTAACGATATGAAATCGCCAATTATTTGTTTGACAGGACCTCCGGGAGTTGGAAAAACATCTATCGGGCGTTCAGTTGCAGAAGCTCTTGGACGTGAATATGTACGTATTTCGTTAGGTGGTTTGCGTGACGAAGCAGAAATCCGCGGGCACAGAAAAACATACATCGGTGCAATGCCCGGCCGAATTATTCAGAGTTTGAAAAAAGCCGGAACCTCTAATCCTGTTTTTATTTTAGATGAAATTGATAAATTATCTAGCGGTAACAGCGGCGATCCGTCTTCAGCTTTATTGGAAGTTTTAGATCCGGAGCAAAACAGTTCTTTCTATGACAATTTCCTTGAAATGGGATATGATTTGTCTAAAGTGATGTTTATCGCAACTTCAAATAATATGTCGGCAATTCAACCGGCGTTACGTGACAGAATGGAAGTAATTAAGATGTCAGGTTATACGATTGAAGAAAAAGTAGAAATTGCCAAAAGGCATCTTTTTCCAAAACAATTAGAAGCACACGGATTAACTACCAAAGATTTGACAATTGGAAAAAAACAATTGGAGAAAATCGTTGAAGGCTATACGCGTGAATCCGGTGTTCGTAATTTAGAAACTAAAATAGCCCAGGTAATTCGTAATGCTGCGAAAGCAGTTGCAATGGAAGAGGAATACAATAAAAAAGTTACGGACGAAGATATCGTAACAGTTTTAGGAGTACCAAGATTAGAGCGTGACAAATACGAAAACAACGATGTTGCCGGAGTTGTGACAGGTCTTGCCTGGACAAGTGTTGGAGGGGATATTTTGTTTATAGAATCTCTGATCTCCGAAGGTAAAGGTACTTTAACAATTACCGGAAACCTTGGAAATGTCATGAAAGAATCGGCTACGATTGCTTTGGAATACATTAAAGCCAATGCTAAAAAACTTGGGCTTGATGTAGCTTTGTTCCAAAAATATAATATTCATTTACATGTTCCCGAAGGTGCAACGCCAAAAGACGGACCAAGTGCAGGTATTGCAATGCTGACATCATTAGTGTCATTATTGACACAAAAGAAAGTAAAGAAAAGTCTTGCTATGACGGGAGAAATTACTCTTCGTGGAAAAGTATTGCCTGTTGGCGGAATTAAAGAGAAAATCTTAGCTGCCAAAAGAGCAAATATCAAAGAAATAATTTTATGCCACGAAAACAAAAGTGACATTGATGAGATTAAAACTGAATATCTGGAAGGCCTGACTTTTCATTATGTGAAAGAAATGAGTGAGGTTTTGACTTTGGCTTTGACTGATCAGAATGCAAAAAATGCAAAATCATTGAAATAAAATTTCAATAAGACTCATAGAATTTTACAAGTCTCAAATATAAATTCCAAATTTCAATCTGATAATTCAGTTTGGAATTTGGAATTTTAAATTAAAAGAAAAATGAAAGTAGTTCCTCAGCTTTTATATCAGCACAAAAGTGTCAGAAAAATTATGGTTAATGGTTTATCCTGTATCGTGCATAAAACGATGGATACAATAGATACGAATACAGATCATTATGTTTCTTCACATGTTTTATCTGTTGTTTTAAAAGGTAAATTAAATATTCAGACCTATTATGACGAAGAGCAGTTTTATGCAACTCAAAATCAATTGGTTTTTATACCTAAAGGCAGATATATGATTTCGGATGTCTTGCCTGAAGATGGAGAATTTGAGGCCGTTTTTTATTTTTTTGAAGAAGAAATTATCAATGAATTTTTAAGAGAAATTAGATCCGTAACTTCAGTAGATTCAAAACCTTCTTTGCTTTTGAATTATTCAGAAAATATTAGAATATTTACAGAATCCATCCTTAAAGTATATACTGAGAATACAAATAAAGAGGTTACCAAACTGAAACTTTTAGAATTACTGTATTTAATTTATAATTCACCACAACAGGAGCATTTAATTCAAATTTTATTATCCTTAAATACTAAGAAAAAAAGAAATCTGGAAGAATTAATGCTGGAGAATTTCGACAAACCTTTATCTATTGAAGATTACGCTTTTTTAGCAGGAAGAAGTATTTCTTCTTTTAACAGAGACTTTCAAAGAAAATTTGAAATGCCTCCTAAAAAATGGATTATAAAGAAACGTCTTGAAAAAGCTATTGAACTTTTGACTTGTACAAACCTAAATATTGAGCAAATTTCGTTTGAAGTTGGCTATGAAAATGTTTCCTATTTTATTAATTTGTTTGGAAAACAATTTGGTATCTCCCCAAAACAGTTTCTTATAAAAGGAAGAACAGATAAACTTTTGAACTGATATTGATACTTTCGATGATAATCTAAATTTAGTTCTTTTTTGCAGTTTTATTTTTGCTCAAATTATAAAATATAAAAAATGAGTAAAGTAAAAGTCAGTAAAATATCAGAGGCAATTGTAAATCTTAATGTAGAAAAAGTTTGGGAAAAATTAGTTGATTTTGGAGGTACAGAAAAATTTGTACCGGAACTTATTGAAAAAACTATTGTAGAAGGAAGCGGAATTGGGGCTGTTCGTACTATTTATCTAAAAGGCGGGGGTGAGATTATTGAACAATTGACATCAATTGATTCAGGCAAATTAGAGATGAAATTTATTATCTTATCGACACCAATGCCTGTATTTAATTACGAAGGTGTTTTTACAGTTGTTTCACAAGAAGAAAATAAATGTAATGTACAATTTGAATCAATTTATGAAGTTTCGGTTGAACAAAAAGAAGAAATGAATAGTATAATTAAAAATTTTCAGGAGACTTTTTTATCAAATTTAGACAAATAAGACAATTATGAAAATTCCAAATTCCAATCTCAGAATTCAGATTGGAATTTGGAGTTTTTTTATTGTATTATTTTCTATTGTTTCTTTTTCTCCAGTACAGCAAGGCCAAACCGAATTTTATCGTATCCCATTTTTTCTTCAAAATGGTCAAAATAGGGTTTTAAAGCATTTGGATTTTCAAGTTCTATTTGGGCTTTTTGTAATAGTGTAACCTCTTCATCGGAAATAAACTGACTCACATCGATATCAATTCCATCCAAATATAATTTTGCCAGATGCGAGATAACAGTTGAAAGACCTAAATTTCTTTTTGCTGCTATTTCTTCAATCGTATTGCCGTTTTCAAAAAGCTCTAAAGTAGTTTTATAGGTGCTGCTTTCTTTTTTTGCTTTTGTATTTGTTTTTTTGCTTTTTTGAAATTCAATAATGGCATTTATGAATTCAGAACCATATTTTTCCAATTTTGCCTTTCCAACTCCGTCAATAGCAAGAAATTCTTCATCGCTCATAGGGCGTAAAGTTTCCATTTGTCTCAAAGCAGCATCACTAAAAATCACATATGCAGGAACTTCATCTTCCTTAGCAATTTCATAACGTAATTTTCGAAGGGTTTCAAAAAGAGAGTTTTTGGTTGTTTTAGCTTTTGCTTCTTTGATTTCGTTTTTGTCAATTACTTTTTTAACGACCGTAGTTAATTTTACTTTTTCACCTTCAAACAGAACTTTTTTGGCAAAAGGAGTTAATAAAATTTTGTTGTGCTGATGAAAGGCAATTTCGCAATAGCCCAAATTAATTAGTTGAATAAGATATTGATTCCAATCGTACCATGAGATTTCAGCACCAATTCCGTAGGTTTTTAGGTTTTGATAATTTTTTTCGTAAATGTAAGCATTTTTTGAACCTCTTAAAAAATCAACTATTACGGCCAAAGGTTCTGATTCCTGCAAACGAGTTATTGCTGACAATGCTTTTTGTGCTAAAACTGTTCCGTCAAAAAATATGGGTGGTTTTTTGCAGATATCACAATTACCGCAGTTCTCAGTCACCAACTCACCAAAATACGAGAGCAAAATTTTTCTTCTGCAACTCAGGGCGTCGGCATATTGTTTCATACGATCTAATTTTGCCAGTTGTACATCTGAGTTCAAACCTTCTGAAGCAAATTTTTGAAGCTGAATCACATCAGCATAACTTTCAAATAAAACAGTTTCTGCCGGTAAACCGTCACGCCCGGCTCGTCCGATTTCCTGATAATAGCCTTCAATATTCTTTGGCAAATTATAATGGATTACCCAACGCACATTCGATTTATCAATTCCCATTCCGAAAGCAATAGTAGCACAAACAACCTGACAATCGTCGTTTATAAATTCATCTTGTGTTTTTGCACGAAGTTTATTTTCCAGACCGGCGTGATATGCTTTTGCAGTAATGCCGCTTTTTTGTAATTTTTCAGCAAGTTCTTCAGTAGTTTTTCGGCTTAAACAATAAATAATACCGGATTCATTAGGCTTGTTTTCTACAAAATCTATGATTTGTTTTACGCGATCAAGTGCCGGACGAACTTCCAGACTTAAATTTTTTCTGTCAAAGGATGAAATAAATGTTTTAGAGTTCTGTAAATTTAATTGCTTGGTTATATCTGTTCGCGTTGCCTTATCAGCAGTAGCGGTCAAGGCCAGGATCGGGGTAGAGGGAAAGCGGTTTTTTAAATATCCCAAATTAGTATAGGCTGGGCGAAAGTCATGTCCCCATGACGAAATGCAGTGTGCTTCATCAATTGCAATTAAGCTAACGGTGAGTTCATTAAAAATAATATCCAGATATGATAAACTCTCCGGTGCAATATAAACCAGTTTAAATGTATTCGATTTTAAATTATCAATATAAAACTGCTGTTCTTCACTGGATTGGCTGCTGTTGATATAACATGATGAGATTCCATTGGCTTTTAAACTATCTACCTGATCTTTCATCAGAGCGATTAAGGGCGAAATAACAATGGTTATTCCCGGTAAAACCAAGGCAGGTAATTGAAAACATATCGATTTTCCACCTCCGGTTGGCATAATAGCCAACGTATCTTGTCCTGACAGAATCGTATGGATAATAGTTTCCTGATTAGGCCTGAATTTTTCAAACCCAAAATTTTCTTTTAGTTTGGCGTGTAATATTTCTGAAGTCATTTGGCTTGTATTTTTATTTTGTAAATGTAGAATAAATTATAATATTTTTCTTATAAATGTGATTTATTTTAAATTTAATGCAATAATGTATTTTGACGAATAAAAAAAGGAACCCGAATAGAGTTCCTTATAGTATACTAAAGATATAAATTAATCTTCATCGTCTTCATCATCATCTTCGTCGGCAATATCATTTTTATCTTCATCGTCATCATCGTCTCCGCCATCGACATCCGGTTTGTCCAGATTTTCGTCTTCATCATCGTCATCAATGTCATCATCAAGATCAAGACCTTTAACAGGTTCGATTGTGTCAACATCAACATCAACATCGATGTCATCATCTTCGTCGTAGTTTTCAATTCTGTCAGCAAGTTTAGTACTGATTTTTACTAAATAAATAGTGTCTTCAGTTTTAACTTCAACAGCTTCGATCAATTCGTTTTTAGCATTTCTAAAACGGATAACATCCGAATCATCATAACCATCAGGAAATTTTTCAACCAAAAGGTTTAAAATTTCGTGGGTAAGTTTAGCGTAGTCTACTATAACTCTTTTCATAAATATTCTATAAATCTAATAAATAGGCAAAAATTAACGGAGCAACAATCGTAGCATCCGACTCAATAATAAATTTAGGAGTTTTTATATCTAATTTACCCCAGGTAATTTTCTCGTTTGGAACTGCTCCGGAATACGAACCATAACTGGTTGTAGAATCAGAAATCTGGCAGAAATAGCTCCAAAACGGAATATCATGCATTTCCATATCCTGATACAACATTGGTACTACGCAAATTGGAAAATCTCCTGCGATACCACCACCAATTTGAAAAAATCCAATTCCGTTTGTGCTGTTTTTTGGATACCAATCGGCCAGAAATGTCATATATTCAATTCCTGATTTCATGGTCGATGCTTTCAAATCACCTTTGATTACATATGATGCAAAAATATTTCCCATGGTACTGTCTTCCCATCCCGGTACAATAATAGGTAAATTTTTCTCAGCAGCGGCATACATCCAGCTGTCTTTTAAATCAATTTCGTAATATTCTTCCAAGACGCCTGATAACAGCATTTTATACATGAATTCATGAGGAAAATAACGCTCTCCTTTATCATCTGCGTCTTTCCAGATTTTATAAATGTGCTTTTGTAAACGACGAAATGCTTCATGTTCAGGAATACAAGTGTCAGTAACACGATTTAAACCTCTTTCCAATAATGCCCATTCATCTTCCGGTGTTAAATCACGGTAATTAGGCACTCTTTCATAATGAGAGTGTGCAACTAAATTCATGATATCCTCTTCTAAATTAGCTCCTGTACATGAAATAATCTGTACTTTGTCCTGTCTGATTATTTCGGCAAAAATTTTACCAATTTCTGCTGTACTCATTGCGCCAGCCATACTTACCATCATTTTAGCACCATTTGCTAATTGTTGTTCATATGCTTTTGCAGCGTCAACCAGAGAGGCAGAATTAAAGTGTAAATAATGTTTTTCAATAAACTGACTGATTGGTCCTTTCATTTTTTGTTTTTTATGTTTTTTTTTTGAATTAAAAAGTTAACCTTTTTAGATGTTACTGCAAATTAATGATTTTATAAATATATAAGTTTTCAATTTGCACTTTTTTTTTATGTTTTTTTTGTGTATCCTAAAATCTTTAATACATCATCAGAAGTTTGTTGTTCTGAAAAAACTTCAGTCGCCAAAATTCCATTTTCATCACGATCTATCAGAATATGTTTCGGCTGTGGAATTAAACAGTGGTGTAAACCTCCATATCCTCCTATAGTTTCCTGATAAGCTCCGGTATTAAAGAAACCGATATACAATGGTTTTTCTTTATTGTATTTAGGCAGATAAATAGCATTCATATTTTGTTCTGAGTTGTAGTAATCGTCACTATCGCAGGTCAGTCCTCCTAATAAAACCCGCTCGTAAGTATCATTCCAGCGGTTTACCGCCAGCATGATAAAACGTTTGTTTATGGCCCATGTATCCGGCAAAGTGGTAATGAATGAAGAGTCAATCATGTTCCATTTTTCTCTGTCGTTTTGTTGTTTTTGATATAAAATCTGATAGATAGCACCGCCGCTTTCCCCTACAGTAAAAGATCCAAATTCAGTAAAGATATTTGGAACATCAACCTCAGCTTCATCACATGCAATTTTAATCTGATTGATAATTTCATCAATCATATATTGGTAGTCATATTCAAAAGCAAGTGAGTTTTTAATCGGGAAACCACCTCCAATGTTCAAACCATCAAGGGTAGGGCATTCTTTTTTAAGTGCAATATAAACTTTGATACACTTTACCAACTCGTTCCAGTAATAGGCAGTATCATTTATTCCGGTATTGATAAAGAAGTGAAGCATTTTCAATTCTAATTTATCATTTTCCTGGATTTGTTTTTTGTAAAACGAAACGATGTTTTTATATCCAATACCTAATCTGGAGGTATAAAACTCAAATTTAGGTTCTTCCTCAGCAGCAATACGGATTCCAATTTTGAATTTTCCCTTAATTTCAGCCTGAAGCAGATCAAGCTCCTCATAATTATCAATAATCGGAATGGTGTTTTTATGTCCGTTATTGATTAATCTGGCAATATTTGTAATATATTCATCTCTTTTAAAACCATTACAAATGACATAAGTGCTTTTGTTGATTTTGTCATTCTCCAGTAAATTCTCTACAATATTGATATCAAAGGCTGATGATGTTTCAACATGAATGTTATTTTTAAAAGCTTCATTCATAATATATTCAAAATGAGAGCTTTTTGTGCAGTAACAATAGTAATATTTTGCTTCGTATTTATTCTTCTCCATCGATTTTCTGAACCAGGCCTTTGCCTTATTGATATTCTCAGAAATCTGTGGTAAGTAAGTAAATTTTAATGGCGTGCCATATTGCTCAACCAATTTCATCAAATCGATATTGTGAAACTGCAGGTTGTCTTTGTTTAATTTGAATTCCTCTTGCGGGAAATAATAGGTTTGATTGATTAGGTCTGAGTATTTTGTATTCATTTAGTTTTCAATATTAGGAATTAGGATGTATTTTAAATTTAGTAAACGATTCTAAATCTTAATTCAAACCCTAATATTGGCAAATACAATTTCCAGTTTTTCATTTTCTGCTTTTAAGCATAAAAAAACGTAAAAACAAAACGGACTTTTACTGTAATAAAAACGATTCAACATTCTTAATAAAGAACTATTGAGACGGTTTCTATAAGAACTAAAATGTCTTTGCTTGTTATTTGTTTTCATCTTGGCAAATGTAAAAAATAAAATATACCTAACGCAATGCTTTTGATTAAAAAAAAGTTTAAGATTTATAATCCTGAAACGCATCCAGAATCAATTTATTTTCAACCAATTGGTTTATTTTTATTTTACCGATGCCTTCAATCAATGCAAACTGAATCAAACCATATTCATTTTTTTTGTCGTGAACAAGTAATTCCAGGATAGGATCAATGTCATTTTCTTCAAATTTCACATCATCATAAATACCCTGAATGGCAGTTTTTATCTCAGAATATTCTGCAGCCGTAATTAAATTTTTGTGTAAAGAAATGTAGCTTTCCAGAATCATTCCAACAGCAATGGCTTCACCATGCAGTAATGTTTTTTTAGACTCGCTTTCTAAAAAATAACTTTCGATGGCATGGCCTAATGTATGCCCAAAATTTAATGCTTTGCGGATGTTTTTCTCCGTTGGGTCCTGCATTACAATCTCATTCTTGATTTCAACCGAACGGTAAATCAATTCATCAAAATCAGCGTAATCAATAGATTCTAAATTTAAAAACTGTCTCCAGTAAGGGGCATCATAAATTAAGCCGTGTTTCAGCATCTCGGCAAGACCGGAACGCATTTCACTTTGGGGTAAAGTTTCAAGATATTGAGTGTCAATTAAAACCATTTGAGGGACATTAATTACACCAATCTGGTTTTTAAGATTTCCTAAATCTACTCCTGTTTTTCCTCCCACAGAAGCATCTACCATAGATAATAAAGTAGTAGGGATATGAATAAAATCAACACCTCTTTTAAAAGTAGAAGCGACAAAACCTCCCAAATCAGTAACAACACCGCCACCAAGATTAATAACCAATGATTTTCTGTCGGCACCCAGTTCTGTAAGCACATTCCAGATCTGAATACAGGTTTCTATATTTTTATTGATTTCGCCGGATTCAAATTCTATAATTTCAGTAGTTAAATCAGTTTCAAGTAAAGGTAAAAATTTAGGTAAACAATGCTCATTAGTCTGATCATCAACTATAATAAACAAATTTGAGTATTTGTTTTCTTTTAAATGATTGTTTAATGCTTCATATGCACTTTGGTTAAAATGCACAAGATAATTATTGGCTTGAATAGATTGCATAATTCTTCGGTTAATTGAATCGGCAAAATAAGGCATTTTTAACTAAATAATATTCAAATACCAATTCTAATTTGTTTTAAAAATCAGTTTTTATAATCATTAAAAATAAATTTCACTGCTTAAATTTTAAACCATTTCGTGTTTTTTAAGTGGTAATTTTTTTCTTTTACTATTTTTTTAGATTGAGGATTTATCAGATTAATTTTGGAATTATGCAAGAATGTTATAAATTTTTAAAAATATCTTTCTTTTGTTAAATAATATTCAAAACACTCTTTATCTTTGCCCAAAATTAAATTTAATGGAAAAAATATTCGACAATACTCAGGTTGCATTTTCGTTAAAAAGCGATACGGAACTTGACAGAGCTTATTTTCTTTTTAAAATGATCGATAGCCAGCCTTTGGTGAGAATAGGAACAGCTGTTACAAATTTTGCCATAAAAGCAAACCTTCCTGTTGAAGGATTAATTCGTGCAACCGTTTTTGACCATTTTTGTGGCGGAGTAAATGAAAACGATTGTATTACAGTAGTTGACAAAATGTTTACGAAAGGCGTTTCATCTGTTTTGGATTATTCGGTTGAAGGAAAAGAAGAGGAAGAACAGTTTGATGCTGCCTTGGAAATGACATTAAAAACGATCGAATTTGCCAAAGAACGCCAAGCGATTCCGTTTGCAGTTTTCAAACCAACAGGTTTTGGACGTTTTGAGTTGTATGAAAAATTAGGAGAAAAACAGACTCTGACTCCGGCAGAACAAGAAGAATGGAATAGGGTTGTGGCTCGTTTTGACCAGGTTTGCAGTGAAGCACATAAAAAAGATGTTGCTTTGCTGATTGATGGTGAAGAAAGCTGGATGCAAGACGCGGCAGATGATTTGGTTACTGATATGATGCGTAAATACAATAAGGAAAAAGCGATTGTTTTCAACACGTTACAAATGTACCGTTGGGATCGTCTGGATTATCTTAAGAATCTTCATGAAATTGCTAAAAGCCAAGGTTTTTTCATCGGAATGAAATTGGTTCGCGGTGCTTACATGGAAAAAGAAATCAAAAGAGCGGAAGAGAAAAATTATGTTTCGCCAATTTGTGTTTCTAAAGAAGCTACTGATGAAAATTACGATGCAGCTGTACGTTATATGGTAGAGCATTTGGATACGATGTCAATTTTTGCAGGAACTCATAACGAATTGAGTTCTTATAAATTGATGGAAATGATGGAGCAAAAAGGAATTGCAAAAAATGACAATAGAATTTGGTTTGGACAATTGTACGGAATGAGTGATAATATTAGTTACAACTTGGCCGCAAACGGTTATAATGTTGCTAAATATTTACCTTTCGGACCGGTAAAAGATGTGATGCCGTACCTGATTCGCCGCGCTGAAGAAAATACTTCGGTTGCCGGACAAACCAGCCGCGAATTATCAATGATTAAGGCAGAACGCAAAAGAAGAAAAGGAAAATAAGTATATATTTGATATAAAAAAAAGGCAGTTCAAACGAACTGCCTTTTTTTGTATTTAAGAAAAAACTACTGTTTTATTGCTGTAGACCATTGTTTTACGCTCCGCATGAAGTTTTATTGCTCTTGCCAGAACGATGCGTTCCAAATCACGGCCTTTCATGATAAAATCTTCAACAGAGTGGATATGGGAAACACGTGCGATATCCTGCTCAATGATTGGTCCTTCGTCTAATTCTTCGGTAACATAATGACTTGTTGCACCAATAATTTTTACACCTCTTTTAAAAGCCGAATGATACGGTTTTGCACCTGGAAAAGCCGGTAAAAAAGAGTGATGGATGTTAATAATTTTATTTTCGTAAAGTGAAATCAAACCTGGTGTAATAATTTGCATATAACGCGCCAGGACTATAAAATTGATTTGAAATTTTTTCAGTAATTCAATTTGTTTGGCCTCACCTTCTTCTTTATTGTCTTTCGTAAAAGGAACACAATGAAACGGAATGTCAAAACGTTCTGCGATTGATCTTAAGTCATTATGATTACTGATAATAACAGGAATTTCAACATTTAATTCCCCTGCACTGTAACGTCCTAAAATATCAAACAGACAATGGTCATATTTAGAAACAAACAATGCCATTTTTGGTTTTTGTTCCTGATTATACAAATCCCATGACATATTAAAATCTGTTGCAATTGTCTGGTCAAAATCCGCTTTTAATCCTTCGATAGTAATTTTGTAATTTGTTAATTCACATTCTAATCGCATAAAAAATACATTTTGCTCCACATCAACATGCTGATCGATGTAGGTAATGTTTCCTTCTACTTTCGCGATAAAAGTGGTCACTGCGGCAATAATTCCTTTTTGGTCTTTGCAGTGAATAAGAATGGTTATTTTTTGCATTATATCGTTTGGTTAATCGTTTAACAGTTTATTTGTTTAATCGAAGTCTGCAAATAATTTCTGCAGCTGCACGGTTAAACAATAAACATTTCAATAAAATTTATTTTCTGTCCTGCATTGCAAAAACATTTCTTAATAAAGGAGTGGTCCTGGCGCTGATATTGTTACGGATCTCTTTTTCTTCAACAGCAATCATTTTAAAAACGCCCAGTAAAGCCTGATTGGTTGTATAATCAGTCAAATCAGGATTTACTTTTTTCACTAACGGAATCGTATTGTATTTGTTGATGATTTTTGTCCAGATTACATCAGCACCCACTTTTGCAAAAGAACTTTTTATTACAGGATTAAATTTTCCGTACAAAGCAGTTGTAGTACTATTTTGCAAATAACTCGTTGCAGCACTGTCGTTTCCTAACAAAATATTCTTAGCATCCGTAAACGACATATTTTTAACAGCCGAAACAAAAATTGGTGTTGATTCTTTTACTGCATCTTCAGCAGCGCGATTCAATACTTTTATTCCTTCATCTGCAAGAGAACTCAAACCTATTTTTCTTAAAGTAGCATCTACCTTTTGTAATTCAGCGGGCATTAAAATTTTCACCGCTTCATTTCTATAAAAACCATCAACAGCAGTCAGTTTACTTACTTGTTGTGTAATTCCTTTATTCAGGGCTTCTTTTAATCCGCCTGCAATATCAACACCTCCAACTCCGGGAATCTGTGATATTTGAGGAAATTGATTTAAAGTTTGTTGCATTTCAGCACAAGATGCAAGCGAAAATGTAAGGGCCAATAGTATAATCTTTTTCATGTTGGGGTTTTATAAGTTTTCAAAAATACTACTTATTCAAAAATAAAGCCACAATTTTATTTCAGGAGCACAAACATTTTGTTTCATAATTAACTTCTGTCCCGCTGTTCACTAAATCTGCGCAAAAAAAAGCGCAGGATATCGTTGCCATCGGGGCTATTCCGGAAGTTTTAGTTTCTTTAAGATGCGAAGTTTTTTAGAAAAAATAAAGTTTACTGTTATGTAAAACTACTGGAAACTGCCTTCAATATTTTCTCTGTCAGTTTGTTTGATTTCAGTTTTTGTAAACGAATAAGTTGATTCTTCAGTCCATTTCCATTTTTTAGAATGTATCATATCTATACCAATTGCGCTATAAATAATTTTAATGATGTTTTTATTAGTCGCCATTTTTAATTCAATAAACTGATCTCTAATTTTTGCTGAAGATTCGTTTTTTTTACAATTCTGCAAATCTTCAAGGACTTTTTTATCTTCTTTGAACCATTCTTTCAAAAAAGACAAGTGTGTGTCAGAACATTGATAACCAAGGTTAAGAGCGGTAAGAAGTTTACACTTTAAATTGCTTTCATCAGTTTTTTTATCTCCATCCCAATAACATTCATTACCAATAAAAGTAACAGTATAGCCTAACGCTGCACGCTGTTGATTTGTTAATGTTTTAATATAATTTTCATTCAACTGAATAGTATTGTTTTTGTCCAGCCAAAGTATTTTAATGTAAGTGTTTTGTGTTACTTTACTTTGATGTCCTTCATTTATTAATGTAGTTTTTTGATTAATTAAGGTTTGTGAGAAAAATGGAATGCTGAAACTTAGAAAAATTAATAGAAAAAGGAGTCGTAAATTCATGAGTGGATATGTAAAATTATAATGATAAAAGTACTTGTTATATTTTATTTTCTACATAGTTAATTTATTTGTTGCATAATTCTTTTCTTAAAGTATCATTTGCAAATTGGCAGATAAAAAAAAAGCTATCCAAATAGGATAGCTTTTCTGTATATAAATAATATTTTTTTATTAAAAAGAACCGCAAGTATTACCTGCAAATGTTGCACCGGCGCCAGCCGAAATATCTGCCTTAACAGCCGATTTATCAAGTGTTACAATTGTGTATGGAGGTGTAAATGCAGTATTTTTTCCAGCCTGATTACCTGAAGTGCCAACAAAAAGATTGTCTATAGCAGATACTGCTGTTAAACCGGTCATTAAATCAATAGGGGTGTTTACATTTTCAAATGAATTTTTTTCTACACGGATATTAGCTTCAAAACCTGCGGCAATACATTTATTACTCACAGCACTGTTAAAATAACAGTTTATGACATGTACCTTTCCAAATCTCACTCTTGGCATTCTTTCTCTACAGCCAGGAGCCCACCAACAGCGTGCAAATGTAATTCTGAATGTTCCGCGGTCACCGGTAGCACTGTCGCTTGAACCAATTAAATTAGAGTATCTGTGATCATCAGATCCACCTGGACCTCCTGCTTTTGGAGCTTTTAAATAATTGAATTTGGTATAAGAAAAAGTAATATAATCTGATTTGTTTTTTACATCAAAATTTCCATCAACACCATCTCTTGATTCACAATGGTCTATCCATACATTTTGACAATCATCTAAAGTTGCGTTATCCCAGCCATCAGTATCATAGGCTCCCGGTCCTTCAAAAATCAGGTTTCTAATGATGATGTTTTTACATCTTTTAACATATATAATACCTGAGCCCGCTTTGGTTTGATCATTAGAAACCAATTTTGCACCGCTTGTACCATATATTGTTTTTCCCGTTTGATCCTGAAAAGAGATTCTTCCGGCTGAAGGTATAGTAATAGTACCTGAAACTTTTACAACTTTTACATTAGGATCTTCAATAGCTGATTTTAATAAAGCATAAGTGTTTACTGCCTTTTCCGTTGCAGTTCCTCCTCCGGTTGTTCCTCCGTTTTGTGATGCCCATCCCGGAACTTCAGAACAAACTCCTACTCTTGAAGTAGAAACATTTTCAGTTGATAGAACAGCACTTTCATTTTGTTCAGAAGCAACGTCATCTGTGTTACAGCTTGAAAAGCTTAAAGCAATTGTAAGCAATGAAAGAGTTAATTTGGTTTTAAAATTCATGTTAGTTTTTTTGTGGTTAATAGTAAAATTTATAGTAATGCAAATATGTTTGTTAAATTTCATAAAATTATTGAACAAGTTCAATAATAG
Source organism: Flavobacterium sp. Flavsp81 (assembly GCF_059491325.1). Taxonomy (NCBI): domain Bacteria; kingdom Pseudomonadati; phylum Bacteroidota; class Flavobacteriia; order Flavobacteriales; family Flavobacteriaceae; genus Flavobacterium; species Flavobacterium sp. Flavsp81. The sequence continues at coordinate 689,414 of NZ_CP168505.1, forward strand.
TACGATTTGTTTGAATATTTAATTTTTTATAGATATTTATTTTAAACATAACATAATTTTTATATTTTTACGTAATCGATTACATTATTTAAATTGTCTCAGAATCTTAATGAATATTAGAAAAATTTTAAAACATGTACGAAGCACTAAGGGAAAATATAGAAAGAAAGATTGATCTTACAGATGACGAATGGGGTTGCATCCTTAATAAAACGGAATTTATTAAATTAAAGAAAAATGAGTTTTTACAAATTCAGGATTCTAATAATTCTTATGAAGGTTTTATTTTAAAAGGGTCTTTTAAAACATATGTTTTAAATGAAAATGGAACAGAAAGTGTTATTTTTTTTTCATTTGAAAATCAATGGCTATGTGATTTAGAAAGTTTTTATTATCACAAACCAACAAAATATAATATAAAAGCAATTGAGGACAGCGAAATATTAGTGATTAACAAATCAAGTAAAATGATGTTATTCAAGCAGGTTCCTAAATTGATTCACTTTCATATTTTAATGGTTGAAAGGGCTAACATTGCAATACAGGAAAGACTTTTGGATGTCTTAAACAAAACTTCTAAGCAGAGATATCTCGAGTTCATAAAAAAATATCCTCAAAAGACTCAAAAAATAAACAATAAAAATTTATCTTCTTATCTGGGAGTGACACATGAGTTTTTATCAAAAATCAAAAAAAGCTTTTAACTTTTAAGACTGAAACTTTTTAAAGTTCTTATCTGCTTTTGAGCCGCTTTCAACATACATATCAGTACAAAACTTTCCGTACTAATAAATTTATTATCAACTCCATTTTATCATCAAAAAAATATTTTGAAATGATAAGAATCAGTATGTTGCAAAAACAATTCTTTTTTTGTTAACATAAAACTATAATAGGGATCAAATATTAAAATATTTTGTAAATTGCTCCCTTAAAATTATCATATTCATAAAATGGAACAACAAAAACCATATATTCCTAAAAATAAAGTAAGAATTGTAACTGCTGCTTCACTCTTTGACGGACACGATGCAGCCATTAATATTATGCGCCGTATTATTCAGTCAACAGGTGTTGAAGTAATTCATCTGGGTCATGACCGAAGCGTTGAGGAAGTGGTAAATACCGCTATCCAGGAAGATGCTAATGCAATTGCCATGACATCGTATCAGGGCGGACACAATGAATATTTTAAATATATGTATGATTTGCTTCATGAAAAAGGGGCGGGGCATATCAAAATTTTTGGAGGCGGAGGCGGAGTAATCCTGCCAAGTGAAATTTCAGAATTACAGGAATATGGTATTACCAGAATTTATGCTCCGGATGATGGCCGTTCAATGGGATTGCAGGGAATGATTAACGATTTGGTAGAACAATCTGATTACCCAATTGGAAATAAACTAAACGGAGAAATCGATCATATCGAAAGTAAAACACCAACTGCAATTGCGCGTTTGATTTCTGCTGCAGAGAATTTCCCTGAAATTGCAAAACCTGTTTTCGATCAGATTCATCAAAATAATATCGATTCTAAAATTCCGGTTTTAGGAATCACCGGAACTGGTGGTGCCGGAAAATCATCTTTGGTAGATGAATTGGTTCGTCGTTTTTTAATTGATTTTCCTGAAAAAACAATCGGATTAATTTCTGTTGATCCATCGAAAAGAAAAACAGGGGGAGCACTTTTGGGTGACAGAATCCGAATGAATGCGATTAATAATTCTCGTGTGTATATGCGTTCGCTGGCGACACGTCAATCAAATTTGGCTTTATCAAAATATGTAGCCGAAGCAATTCAGGTTTTAAAAGCCGCAAAATATGATTTGATTATTCTTGAAACCTCGGGAATTGGTCAGTCCGATACCGAAATTATGGATCATTCTGATGTATCCTTATATGTTATGACGCCTGAATTTGGTGCTGCAACACAATTGGAGAAAATCGATATGCTTGATTTTGCTGATTTAGTAGCGCTTAATAAATTTGATAAAAGAGGAGCTCTTGATGCAATTCGTGATGTGAAAAAACAATATCAGCGCAATCATAATCTATGGGATAAAAATCCGGACGAAATGCCGGTTTTCGGAACAATTGCTTCTCAGTTTAACGATCCGGGAATGAACACGCTTTACAAAGCGATTATGGATAAAATTGTAGAAAAAACGGATTCAGATCTACATTCTACTTTTGAAATTACCCGCGAAATGAGTGAGAAAATCTTCGTGATTCCGCCACACAGAACACGTTATTTGTCTGAAATAGCAGAGAATAACAGAAGTTATGACGAAAGTGCTCTTTCGCAGCAAAAAGTAGCACAGAAATTATACGGAATTTTTAAAACGATTGAATCAGTTTCAGGGAAAATTCCACAGATCAATAAAGCAGGAATCGACGACAATAGTGTCATCCTGAGCGGAGTCGAAGGACTCGACGAAAACAGAATCTTCTTAAACCTTTTGCTGAATCAGTTTGATAAAGTAAAAATGGACTTAGATCCGTACAATTGGGAAATTATCCTGAATTGGGACGAAAAAGTAAACAAATACAAAAATCCGGTTTACACTTTTAAGGTTCGTGATAAAGAAATTAAAATTGCAACCCATACCGAAAGTTTATCACACATTCAGATCCCGAAAATTGCTTTGCCTAAATACGAAGCCTGGGGTGACATTTTACGTTGGAATTTACAGGAAAATGTTCCCGGAGAATTTCCGTTTGCGTCAGGTTTGTATCCGTTTAAGCGTGAAGGTGAAGATCCGTCAAGAATGTTTGCGGGTGAGGGCGGACCTGAAAGAACCAATAAGCGTTTTCATTATGTGAGTGCAGGATTGCCGGCAAAACGACTTTCAACAGCCTTTGATAGTGTGACTTTATATGGAAACGACCCCGATATCCGTCCGGATATTTACGGAAAAATTGGAAATGCAGGAGTTTCAATCTGTTGTTTGGATGATGCCAAAAAACTGTATTCAGGTTTCGATTTGGTTCATGCCATGACTTCGGTGAGTATGACTATTAATGGGCCGGCACCAATGTTGTTGGGGTTTTTCATGAATGCAGCGATTGATCAGCAATGTGAATATTACATCAAAGCTAATGATTTAGAAAAAGAAGTTGAAGACAAAATCAACAAAATATATGCAGTAAAAGGTACGGAACGCCCTAAATACCAAGGCGATTTACCGGAAGGAAACAATGGTTTAGGATTAATGCTTTTGGGCGTTACCGGAGATCAGGTTTTACCTTTGGAAGTTTATAATGAAATAAAAGCCAGAACATTATCACAGGTTCGTGGAACGGTTCAGGCAGATATTTTAAAAGAAGATCAGGCACAGAATACCTGTATTTTCTCAACCGAATTTGCTCTAAGATTAATGGGTGATGTTCAGGAATATTTTATTACCAAAAACGTACGTAATTTTTATTCCGTTTCGATTTCGGGATATCATATTGCCGAGGCAGGAGCGAACCCAATCACGCAATTAGCATTCACGCTTTCGAATGGTTTCACTTACGTGGAATATTATTTGAGCCGTGGAATGAGCATCAACGATTTCGGACCAAATTTATCATTCTTTTTCTCCAACGGAGTTGATCCGGAATATTCGGTAATTGGACGTGTGGCGCGTAAAATTTGGGCAAAAGCCATGAAAAACAAATACGGAGCCAACGAAAGAGCACAAATGCTGAAATATCATATTCAGACTTCCGGACGTTCGTTGCACGCTCAGGAAATTGATTTTAATGATATCAGAACCACTTTGCAGGCCTTGTATGCTATTTACGACAACTGTAATTCATTGCATACCAATGCGTATGACGAAGCGATTACAACACCAACCGAAGAATCGGTGCGTCGTGCCATGGCCATTCAGTTGATTATCAATAAAGAATTAGGTTTAGCGAAAAACGAAAATCCAATTCAGGGGTCATTTATCATCGAAGAATTAACAGATTTAGTAGAAGCTGCCGTTTTACAGGAATTTGACCGAATCACAGAACGCGGGGGAGTTTTGGGTGCAATGGAAACCATGTACCAACGTTCTAAAATTCAGGAAGAAAGTTTGTACTACGAAACCTTGAAACACAACGGAGATTTCCCAATTGTGGGTGTAAATACTTTTCTGAGTTCAAAAGGTTCTCCAACGGTAATTCCGGCAGAAGTTATTCGCGCCACCGAAGAGGAAAAACAATATCAGATTACGATGCTGAATAATTTACACCAATTCCACGAAGAAAAAGTAAACGAGCATTTAAACAAACTACAGGAAGCCGCCATTAAAAACGAAAATTTATTTGATCATTTGATGGAAGCTACAAAGGTTTGTTCGTTAGGCCAGATTACTTCGGCATTGTTTGAAGTGGGAGGGCAGTATAGAAGGAATATGTAAGATAGGATATATGATGACAATCGAACAATATCAAGATAAAATAAAAACCTTATGCACAGAAGGCATCTGCAAAAATCCTGATCATACCGATCTGGATAATATTATCATGAAAATTTCTGTAGATATTAATAAATTCTATTTTAATCTTTCTAATTTGTTCCTGGAATTAATAGACGACCAAGAAAATAAAAATGGGGAAGAAACTATACTAAACCCTGAAATCATAAATCAAGTTTCAAATTGCTTAGGTTTACTATTTATAAACGAAAAAGAAACAGAAGGAAATCTTTGTTTCATCAATAGTAGCGAATTACGTCCCGAATTCAGACAAAGTTTTACAAGTACAGATTTATTGGATTATTGTTTTGCTGTTTTGCACTCTACGATTAATGAAATTTCAGAGATCAATTCTGCCAGGATTCCAATTATATCTGATTCTTCAGTTTTTTGGGAACTGGTAAATTACGGAAGTGAATTACGAAAGAAAATTTCATTAAAATAACATACTTGGATTATAGCATAAAAAAGCAGCTCAATTAAGAGCTGCTTTTTATATATGTATTGGTTGTTGAAATTATTTTTATATTCCTTATTTTAAATTATGAAAGTATAAAACAAAAAAAAACAGCTCGAGAACCACCAAGAGCTGTTTTGAAAACATTTAAGTTTTTAAACTTTACTAACTATCTAACCTCATTTTATACTGTATGCGAGTATAACTTTTTTAGCGTACTGCTACGCTTGTATTTTTAGCAGAGGAACCTGCTTTGTAAACTAATGAAACTGTTTTTGGTGATAAAATTATATCGTCACCTTTAATAGTGATTTCATGTTTTGTTGTTTTTACGCTATCTTCTACTTTTAAGAAATAAGTTCCTTCCGGAAATTGTTCAAATCTAAAAGTTTTTAAGATTCCATCTTTGCCTGAAGCATTTTCAGAATAAATTAGAGTTCCTTCACTATCATAGATGGATAAGGTTGCTTTTGTTACATTGTTTAATGCAAAAGTAACTTCGTTACTGCCATTTCCATTAATTACATGAAGAAATGAATCTCCATTCCCGTCAATTGCATATGTGTTGATTCCTGCAAAAAGTACTGCTACTACTAAACTTAATTTTAACATCTTTTTCATGGCTTTATTTTTTTAAATTATTGTTCTAATTCTATAGTGCTAAATTACTTCAACAAGGGAGTAAAACACACAACTCTATTTTCCTATATATGTGCTATATTCTCATTTACGAAACCGTTATAGGTTAAAATTTAAATTATAGTAGGTGTTTTTGTTAATTTGATTATTATTTTTCAATGTTTTTGATCGGATTGAGAATATGGAAACCAATCAGCTGATTTTATTTATTACTCGTAATTTTTGTCAGAAAAAAATTAGTTTATAATAATTTATTGGTAAAAACAGAAAATAAAAAAACAGCTCAATAACCACAGTGAGCTGTTTTAAAAAACAATTAAGTTTTATTTCTAACTATCTAACCATTCTTATACCTGACTAAGTATAATTTTTTTAGCGTACTGCTACGTTTGTATTTTTAGCAGAAAACCCTGTTTTGTAAACTGATGATATTGCTTTTTTTGATACAACTGTTGTATCCTCAGTAATAGTAATTTCATGTTTTGTAGTTTTCACACTGTCTTCGATTTCTAAGAAATAAGTTCCTGTTGGAAATTCCTCAAAACTGAAGGTTCTCAAAATTCCTTCTTTACCTGAAGCATTTTCAGAATAAATAAGTGTACCGTCTTTATCATAAATAGATAAATTTGCTTTTTTTACATTATTTAATGCAAAAGTGATCAGCTTACCGTTTCCTTTAATTACATGAAGCGCAAAATCTTCATTCCCGTCAATTGCATAAGTACTCATTCCTGTGAAAAGCACTGCACATACTAAACTTAATTTTAACATCTTTTTCATGACTTTTATTTTTTAGATTATTGTTCTGATTCTATAGTGCTAAATTACTTCAATAATAAGGTTTAGTGCACAACCCAGTTTTCTTATTTATGTGTTATATTCTCATTTACGAAACCGATATAGGTTAAAATTTAAACTATTTTAATCGTTTTAGTTAATTCGCTTATTATTATTTAATGTTTTGGAATTTATAAATTTTGCTTTTTCCTAACTTTATGGTAACCTTATTGATTGTATAAAAGGAATCAGGCTGAATCTTTTTCTTCAAAAAACAGGGCACAAAAAAACAGCTCACTAACCACAATGAGCTGCTTTCAAAAAACAGTTACGTTTTATTTTTTTTACTATCTAACCATTTTTATACTGATAAAAGTATAACTTTTAACGTACTGCTACGTTCGTATTTTCAGCAGAAAAACCTGCTTTGTAAATTGATGAAACTGCTTTTGTTGATAAAACTGTTGTATCATCAGTAATAGTAATTTCATGTCTTACTTTTTTTACTTTGTCTTCAGCTTCCAGGAAATAAGTTCCTTCCGGAAATTCTTCTAAGCTAAAAGTTCTCAAAATGCCTTCTTTACCTGAAGCATTTTCAGAGTAAATTAAATTGCCGTCTTGGTCATAGATTGCTAATTTTGCTTTTGTTACTTTGTTTAAAGCAAAAGTGATTCGCTTTCCATTTCCTTTTTTCAGTACATGAAGATTAAAATCCTCATTTCCGTCAATTGCGTAAGTACTCATTCCGCTGAAAAGTACCGCACATACTAAACTTAATTTTAAAATCTTTTTCATAGCATTAGTTTTTAAATTAATAGTTCTAATTCTCTGATGCTAAATTACTTATATCTTCCGCTGTTTTGTACAGCTGAGTTTTCTGATTTATATGCTATATTCTCATTAACGAAACCGATATAGGTTAAAATTTGAATTATTTTAACTGTTTATGTTAATTTGATTACAATTATTTAAAGTTTCTATGTTATGAAATTTACTTTTCCCTAACATTATAATAACCTGTTGGATGTAATTAATTGTGGCTCTTTATTTGATATAAAACGAATAGATCAAAAATATAAATTAGAGTAAAACATCTTCATACATTCAGAAATCTAATGTCATCCTGAGCGGAGTCGAAGGCTTTTACATAGAAAGAGTTCCGACTAAGTTTATCCTGAGCGAAGACGAACGGATTCAACCCGGCACTTTTTTGAATTAGATTTAACTTTGATTGTAGAAAAACATTATTCCAAAGCTTGTCTTTCAAAAAAAATGGCAAAAAAAAAACAGCTCAAGAACCACCAAGAGCTGTTTTAAAAACATTTAAGTTTTAAACTTTACTAACTATCTAACCTCATTTTATACTGTATGCGAGTATAACTTTTTTAGCGTACTGCTACGCTTGTATTTTCAGCAGAGGCACCTGCTTTATAAACTGATGAAATTGCTTTTGATGATAACACGGTTGCATCATCAGTAATAGTAATTTCATGTCTTACTTTTTTTATGCTGTCTTCAACTTCTAATATGTAGGTTCCTGTTGGAAATTCCTCAAAGCTGAAAGTTTTTAAAATTCCGTCTTTACCTGAAGCATTTTCAGAATAAATTACAGTACCATCAGTAGAATAGATAGTCAGGTAAGCTTTTTTTACATTGTTTAATGCAAAAGTTACTTCTTTGTCTTTATTCTTTCCTTTCATTACATGAAGAGCAAAATCTTCATTCCCGTCAATTGCATAAGTACTCATTCCTGAAAAAAGCACTGCACATACTAAACTTAATTTTATCTTTTTCATGATTTTTATTTTTTAGATTATTGTTCTAATTCTATAGTGCTAAATTACTTTAACAGACCAGTAAAACACACAAGCCTATTTTCCGATATATGTGCTATATTCTCATTTACGAAACCGTTATAGGTTAAAATTTAAATTATAGTAGGCGTTTTTGTTAATTTGATTATTATTTTTCAATTTTTTTGATCAAATTGAGAATATGAAAACCAATCAGTTGATTTTATTTATTACTCGTAATTTTTGTCAGAAAAAAATTAACTTCTGATAATTTATTTGTAATTGACCAAATAAAAAAAGAGTCAGTATAACCAAAAAAGCTGCTTTTTTAACCAATTTTCAATTCCGGGAGTTGATTTTCTCCATTATTTGTATAGTTTAAATTAACCGATAAAGACTAAAATTTAATTTTAAAAAACCTTTTTCGTGACATTAGTTTTTAATTAATGTTCTAATTTTATCTTGTTAAAATTATTCGATTTTGTACAGACTTATTCATTATTTTCTATGTGTTATTCTTATTCACGAAAGCGTTATAGGTTAAAATTTGAATTATTTTAGGTGTTTTTGTTAAATTTGCTAATATTTTTTAAACTTTTTTTGAAATGAAAACAATTGCCCCAGCTCTTGAATTAATATCAAATTCTTACGGAAGTTCTTTTACCTATACTAAATACGCCCAAAAGACGAACAGTAAATCGCATTTATTACACTATCATCCTGAAATTGAAATCGTTTTTGTAAATGGCGGAGCAGGGAAGAGACAGGTGGGAAGCCATATATCCTATTATACGAACGGTTCTTTGGTAATGATAGGTTCTAACTTGCCTCATTGTGGATTTACAGATGAAAAAACAGGTAATAAGGATGAAATTGTAATTCATTTTAAACCTGATTTTCTGGGCAATGATTTTTTTGGCGCTCAGGAGATGAAAAAGATACAAAATCTTCTTAATCAGGCAAAGGCAGGAATTGCGTTTGGTGGTGAAACCAAAAAGCGTGTAGGAACGAAAATGGAATTAATGGAAAATAAGTCTCCGTTTGAGCGCTTATTAACACTTTTAAGTATTTTAGATGAATTAGAATCTTCTGAAGAATATACGATTTTAAATGCTGATGGTTTTTCGCTGGAAATGCAGGTACAGGATAATGACAGGATCAATGTAGTGTTCAATTATGTGAAAGACCATTTTCAGGAACCCATTTCAGTTGATGAAATTTCAAGTCTGGTCAGTATGACAACACCTTCATTCTGCCGCTACTTTAAAAAAATATCCAATAAAACCTTTACTGAATTTGTGAACGAATACCGTTTGGTTCATGCTTCTAAACTTTTAGCGGAAAAAGCAATTAGCATAAATGAAGTTTGTTATGAAAGCGGATTTAATAATTTTAGCCATTTCAGCAAATCTTTCAAACAATATACAGGCAAAAGTGCTTCGCAATACCGTCAGGAACATACGGTTATAATTATGTAACTTTGTGGGAATACCTAATGATAAACTATTGTAAGTCTTTTAAGGATTTATGTGGCATCACAATTTTTCTGGAATGCAATAACTAAACCATCAACTCTTTGATGGTTTTTTATATTCAGGCTAAATGGTTTTTATAATTTTAAAACATAAAAAGTTATATTTACATTTCTCAAAACCATAAAAATATGAAGTATTTTAAAATTCTACTGTTTATAGGTATCGTGTTCTTTTCAGGCATTTCATATGCCGCAAAAGCAGATACTTTACAAATTGCCAGTACAGCTATGAACAAAACCTATAAAATAGCTGTTGTTTTGCCCGACTCTTATGCTAAAAGTAAAACATCACTTCCTGTTCTTTATTTATTACATGGTGCTTATGGACATTTTGATGACTGGCTAAAAAAGACCCCGAATAAAAATCTGGTAAAAAGCTTAGCAGACCAATACAATTTGATTATTGTAATGCCGGAAGGCGAAACCTTTAGTTTTTATCTGGACAGTCCTGTCAATAAACAAAGTCAGTTTGAAACATTCATTACACAGGAAGTGATTCAGAAAGTAGATAAAACATACAAGACCATTAATGATAAAAGCGGCCGTGTAATTACCGGGCTTTCAATGGGTGGTCATGGAGCGTTGTATTTATCAGCAAAACATCCTGATTTGTTTTGCGCTGCAGGAAGTATGAGCGGTGCGGTAGATATGACAGTTATGCTTAATCGTGATCCTTCTGCTCAGGTAGTTAAATTAATGGAGCCGGTTTTTGGAGATAAAAACGCTGACTCTGAAATGTATGCCAAATACTCGGTTTTAGGAATGCTGGATAAAATAAAAGCCAATAAATTGCCCTTAATAATTGATTGTGGTGTGGATGATTTTTTAATAGAACCCAATCGTGAATTACACCGAAGACTGGTTTATAATAAGGTAGATCATGATTATACCGAACGCCCCGGAGCGCATACCTGGGAATATTGGGAAAACGCATTGCCGTATCATGTATTATTTTTCAATAAAATTTTGCTTAAAAATCAAGCTGTTACCGAAAAAAGATAAAAAATTATACCAAAATTCCTTTCAATTATTTTTTTTGGTTTAATTTTTGAAATACCTTTATATATAAACCTTAAAAAAATAAAAGTCATGAAAAAAATACTTTCCCTATTTGCCATTGTTGGATTAATGGCGTTTTCTAGTTGTGAAGGACCAGAAGGGCCTCCGGGGCCGATGGGACCAGTTGCTGAAGTTTTTGAAGTAACAATGAGCTTTACTGCAGCAAATAATTATGGACAAACATTTCCTTTAAGCCCTAAAATTTATTCAGGAGATAATCTTCTAGTTTATGAATTGGTAAATACTAATAGTGGAATCGATACTTGGGCATTACTACCTCAGATTTATTATTTTACAGGAGGTTCTGCGCAATATAATTATGAATTTTCGTATGATCAATTTTCAATTCTTGCAGACGCAAACTTTCCTTTATCTCAGCTGCCAACGAGTTTTACATCAAATAAAACATTTAGAATCGTTATCGTTCCAGGTGATGATGGAGTAAATTCTGGAGGTCCAAATTCTAAATTATCTGTAAGCAAAGTTGATTATTCAGATTACAATGCAGTTATCAAAAAATATAATATTGATGATAGTAATGTTAAGAAATTAAACTAATAATTTTTAGAATACAAAAAAAGGAAATCTTGCGATTTCCTTTTTTTATGAATATATGTATAGAAAAAGCTATTCTTCATCTAAGTCAGTAAGTTCTTTTTCTTCTCCAAATTTTAAGGAAACCAGAACTCCTACCAAAAGTGAAAGGGCAATAAATCCTAAAGAAGCCCATTCCGGAAGGTGAATAAAGTCGTGAAGAATCATTTTTAATCCAACGAAACTTAAGATTGCAATTAAGCTGTATTCAAGGTAACTGAATTTAGCCAGCATATTTGCCAGGAAAAAGTACATAGAACGTAATCCAAGAATTGCAAAAATATTAGAACTGAATACTAAAAACGGATCTGATGTAATGGCCAGGATTGCCGGAACGCTGTCTACAGCAAATAAAACATCCATAACCTCAATTACAATCAAAGCTACGAATAGAGGAGTAGCTGCTTTTTTTCCTTTTTCAGTTATGATGAAGAATTTCTCATGATCCATTTCTGAGGTAATCGGAATAATTTTTCCTAATGTTTTATAGACAAACGAGTTTTTAGGCTGAAAATCTTCTTCCTCACCTGAAAACAGCATTTTTATTGCGGTAAACAATAAGAAACCTCCAAATAAATAAGTAGTCCATGTAAATTTATTGATTAGCATCACGCCAAAGAAAATCATCAATCCACGGAAAATCACAGCACCTAAAATTCCCCAAAATAAAACACGATGCTGGTATTTTTGAGGGATTTTGAATGAAGCAAAAATAATGGCAATCACAAAAATATTATCGATACTTAAAGAAAGCTCAATTAAATAACCGGTAATAAACTTCATTGAAGCAACGGCCGGTTTTAGTTTATCTGGATTTGCAATGTAATCTGTAGTGTAAAGCCAATAGATCACTCCTGAAAAAAGAAAAGATAGTGTTACCCAAATCAATGTCCATTTGCTTGCTTCTTTTGTACTGATAATATGTGGGTTTTTATTGAAGACTCCCAAGTCTAAAGCAAGAATAAGTACTACGGCTAATAAAAAGAAAATCCAGACCATTATGAAGATATTTTTTTAAATGATTTACAAAGATAAGTTTTGAAGTTTAACTTAAAAATTAATTATTGAAAAGTTAGCTTCAAATTTAGATAAACGTTTAAATCTTTTGTGTCTATTGAGAGAAGTCAGAGTAATAAAGGTTCTCGACTCCGCCCGAACTGACAATAAGATGAGTTATTATTATTATTATTATTATTTATGGTGTCACATTGAGCGGAGTCGAAATGTAATTTAGGTTCTCGACTATTTTCGAACTGATAATAAAAAGGGGCTTCGACTCCGCCTTTACTTTGGATTTGATAAAAAGCTTTAAATTTATTCAAAGGAAAGCAGAGGTGAACTTTCGACTCCGCTAGTTAAGAACTATGCTGTGCATTAGTCCTCTGCCTTCCCCTTGAATCCCGTTGAATTGCTTCAAATAGAATGATAGACATAGCGGTCTAATAAAGGCTCTAAAGAAGTTCAACATTTTTGTTTATCTTAAATTCAAAGTTATGAAAAAGTATTCATTTTATGTCGGCATTGATGTATCAAAAGCTAAATTAGATATTAATATTCTTGATGCTTCAACTCTTAGGTCAGAGCATTTTAGCATAGAAAATAATATCAAAAACATTTCTGTTTTTATCAAAAATATGAGCAGGCAGGTTAATAAAGAATATATTCTTTTTTGTTGTGAAAACACAGGTATTTATACCAATCATATATCAAGTGCTTCAGTAAAACTCAATCTGGATTTATGGATTGTTCCTGCGATTGAAATAAAAAAATCAAAAGGAATTTCAAGAGGAAAAAATGATAAAATTGATGCCAGGGATATTTCTTATTACAGTTACAGAAACATAGATAAATTAAAACTATTTACTTTAACAGGCATAGAGATTCAAAAACTAAAAATTCTTTATACCGAAAGAGAAAAAATGCTAAAAGCCTTATTGCTTATACAAGCTACAAAAGAAAATAAAGATTTTACAGATAAAATAATTTTCAGGGAAGTATCTCAAATTAACCAGGCTCTGGCTAAATCTATTAAAAATTCGATCAATAAAATTGAGTCGAGAATTAAAGAAATAATTAAATCAAACGATCAATTAACCAAACAAATCCAACTTATCAGATCAATTCCCGGGCTCGGAGAACAAACCAGCGTGTATTTGATTATTGCAACAAAAGGATTTACAGCGTTTAAAAACTGGAGGCAATTTGCCTGTTACTCTGGTGTTGCCCCTTTTGAACATAGCTCTGGTTCCAGTGTAAAAGGAAGGACCAGAGTGAATCATATGGCTGATAAAAAAATGAAGTCACTATTGCAAATGTGCGCTATGACAACATTAAAATATGATCCACAATTAAAGGAATATTACAATAAGAAAAAAGTGGAAGGCAAAAACTCAATGTTGGTTTTAAATAATATCAGATGCAAACTTATAAGCAGGGTCTTTGCTGTTATAGCAAGGGAAACTCCATATATAAATACCTATAAATTTGCATCGTAATTTTTTAGTACTTTTTGTTGTTTTTTATCATAGAATGCTCAGCCGGACAAAGGTTTCGATGGGATTTAGGATCTTAATTTGGTAAATATTGTTTTTTTTTTGAAAAATCAGTCTCGAACTGACACCCAAAAATCATTTTCCCGATTCAAAGCAGCCCAAATCAGGGCTTTTTCCTTTAAACGGTTGTCCAATATTTATTCCGGCATCAATCAAATTACTTGATGGATTAAGCCTTAAAAAAGGGGTTTCAGGAAGACTTCCATCAGCTTGTCTGGGGGCGGTTAAAAAAGCTTCGTCCAGGCTTAAAAAATCTGTAACGCCAATCGTTAAACCAAGATCAAAATAATTGTTTTTTAAAGTACAGGCCGACTTATTTATATTCACCAATTCTGCACCTGTGGCACCATATCCCAGATTGTTAGTCAATGCATGATCCCAACCCTGGGTGTCTTCAAGATACTCGACTGGTTTTATAGCTTTTCTATTCAGCATATCGTAGTTTGCCCTGTTTTTATACGCCGTATTATTGTACCAATTACTCCCGTTTAAATGATGGTTGGAATAAAAGCCGCCTTGCTTATTTCCCACCGCCAGACAAAACTGAATGGTATTTCTGGGTATCGGATTAGGAAGATACTTCAGAGGGGTGCTGGCATAACCTCCGCATTTAAATCCATTGCCATCAGCACGTTTTTTAAAGTCGGGAGTATAACCATTATAAAAAGCCCAGCAATGATCAATTAAAACAGGCTCGGCAGAATTGATCAAATCAAAACCATCATCGCTGTTGAACCAGGCACGACATCCTCTAAAGACATTATTTTTATTCCCTGCAGGCGCATGACATCCAAAACCGTCCGTATTGCCGCCTTTTCCGTTTTCAGAAACCGAATCCCAATTTCTGTAAGCGTCACAATTTAAGATCAGGTTATTGGAGCCTCGTATAATATAAACACCTATCGCCATATTATCATGCATCTTTATTTGTTCCAGCGTATTATTGTTTCCCTGAATCTCAAAACATTCAGATTGGGTATGGCTTTTTATGGTTACCTGAACACCTGTGATTTCAATTCCTTTAACGGTAATATTATTTCCACTAATAAGAAATGCAATTACACGACGGTTTTCAGGCTTAATTTTCTCATAATTAAACACAGGCATTTCGTTTTTATAAGCCAAATAACTAATGCCATTCTTGTCAAGTTTGGTCACATACGCCCAAATATGATGGTATTGCGCTATTTGTTCCTCTTTAAGTTTATAAACACCTCCGCGGATATAAACAATATCTCCTGAACTGGCCAATTGCTGCGCCTTGTTAACTGTTGCAACGGGATGTTTTATGCTTCCGTTATTGGAATCGTTTCCATTTGGTGCAACATAATATTCAGCCGAAAAGCAAAAATGACAGCTTAGCAAAAAGACAAAAAGTAAAATTTTAGATTTCATGTAAATTCCGTTTTGGAGATTAATTTATTGCTTTTTTTAGGAGCAGAAATTTATGTAATATCTCAATTGTCAGTTCGAGCCTTTCGACAAAAAGCTCAGGACAGGCTAAAATCGAGTACCTTTAGGATCGCGGGCCTCTATTGCATCTTGACTCCGCTCGATGTGACAAAACAACCGATGTAATATTTAGTCCAAAAAATAACCCGAACTCATCATTAGACTTCTAATGTGAATCCGGGTTTAATAGGATACAATAAAAAACTTTTTATTTAAGAATTTCGATATAGTCTTTAAGTCCGCAATCTTTTATTTTTTTGAGACTTTCTGCAACAGCAAGTGCATTAAAAGCAGCTCCTTCAGCTCCGGTATGCGTGTGATCTTTTGGGAAAAATAGCTTCACTTTTTCTTTTCCTAAAGCTTCATATTTCAAGGCAACAATTTCATTCAGATCGATATAAAAAGCACCTTGGTTTTCAGCAGCTGTTTTAGACCATTTCCCATATGAATCGCTTCTGCGTTCCACCTTATCATTTGGCCATTCGTTTCTTGGCGTCTGACTTAAAACAATCGGAACAGCATCTTTTTCTTTACTTTCCTTGATGAATTTTTCCATGTACCAGCCAAAAGTATGAACGGTTTCGGTTAAGCTGTCACGAACAACCTGTTGTGTTTCATCTCCATTTCCTTTTAATGAACCTCTGAATTTTTCTTTGTCAACCGCTCCGGCATCGTTATGACCAAACTGAATCATTACAAAATCACCAGGTTTCAACTGATTTTTAACTTCATCCCACAATCCTTCTTTGGTATAAGTACGGGTGCTTCTTCCACCTCGTGCTTTATTGATAACTTCAATTCTGGTAGTATCGCAATATTGAGGAAATGCAACTCCCCAGCCCACAGCATTGGGGTTATTACCGTTGTTTGCCATCGTAGAATCACCAATTAAGTATACTTTTTTCTTGGAAGGAAGTACAATTTTCGGGTCTTTTAAAATATATTTTTTTAAAGAATTTTTGCTTGATTTCAATTCATTGATAATTAACGAAGCAGCTAAAATAGCACCTTTTGCTGATGGATGTGTATGATCTTTTTTATAGAAATATGTTCCGGTTACTTTTTGTTCGCCTAACTTTTCCATTTCAAAAGCCATTTTATCATTCAAATTGATAAAAGTTACTTTTTCCTTTTCAGCAATTTGTTTGGCCCACAATCCATATGATTTGTCGTTGCGCGGTACTTTTCCTTCCTTCCAGTCATTTCTTGGAATAGGGGAACAAATAATCGGAATTGCGCCTTTAGATTTCGCTTCCTGAACCACTTTCTGAATGTACCAGCCGTAACTGTGAACGATTTCATGCTTTTTGGTCAGGATGTTATCAATTTCCTGAGTTTCATTTCCAATTCCTTTAATTGTTCCTCTGGCACGAAGACTGTCGTTTAATGGGCCATCATCATTATGCCCAAACTGAATCAGGACATAATCACCTTTTTTAAGCTTTTTATAAACGGCTTGCCACAATCCTTTATTCTGAAAAGTTCTGCTGCTGGTTCCGCCCAAAGCGTGATTTTCGATATTGACTTTTGTCGTATCCAAAAACTGTCCAATATAATCTCCCCAACCCCAAAGTCCTCCGGATCCGTCGCCTCTGCCATTTTTTACGGTGGAATCACCTACGGTATAAACAGTAGGTTTATTGTTTTGTTTTGAGGTAAAATTGAAAAATAATAGACCTAAAAACAGTATTGTGATTATTTTAATTGATTTCATATTAATTGTGAATTGTAAATTGTGAATTGTGTAATTCAGTACAGTTTGTCATTGTGAGGAACGAAGAATCTCCGTAAGTATCTCTACAAAGATTGACAATCGTTATGGATAATTGCCGCTAAGATTCTTCGTTCCTCAGAATGACACAACTATGAACATATATTACAAACAAAGAGAGAAACCTGAAACCTGAAACAAAGAAAGCCTGAAACAAATTTTTATTTCCTAAAATCAAACCATAAAGTCATTTTGATTCCGTCATCGCCGCTTTTAATACGAATGTTGGTTGGCTGGCTTTCAGGTCCCTGATGTTCTAAGGGTTTAAAATCTCTCATGGCCGGAATTTCATACATAAAAGAAATATCTCCTTCGGGAAATGTCGGTTGAGGATAACTTCCTGCAAAACCATTTTTAGGCAAATCAGGTGTAAACAACCTCAAAAATAAATTATCAGACTCGCTGAAAACTTTAAACGATGATGCGCCTGCTTTTAAGTTAGCGCCCAATAAATTCGCATGATACCCTTTAAACTCAGGATACACCAGATTTTCAAAACTTTCTCCGGTTATAGTGGTGTTATAATCCTTCTCCCAAATACCGTAAGTAGTTCCTTTTAATCTGTTTTTCCAAACATGGTAAGGACCTTTTCCAAACCATTTTATTCCTGTAACTCCTTTTTCCGGAAAACTAAAAGTAACTCCCCACGAATTTATTTTATCTTCAAAAGCAGCGCCATCAAAACCGCCATTGTTTTCTGAATTTTTCAACGCAATGATTTCCATTTTAAATCGGCCATCCGGTTCCATAATCCATTTGATAGATGATAAACCGCCCAGATACAAAACTTTACAGATAGCTTTGTCACCTTCCTGTGAAACCTGAACGTCTTTTAGCTTGGCTTTCATTCCAATCGGACGAGGACCATTTGTTAACGGAATAGTAGATGTTCCGTTTTTTACAGAAGTGATTTCTCCTGTCAAAGCATCCAAAGTTACCGTTACATCACTTCCTTTTAAAGTAATTTCATTACCATTTTTTGTTGCTGAAGCTTTTGCTTTTGTATTTTGAACTGCTAAGAATTTTTCAGCATAATATTTTGCTTTGTGAATAGGCCAAGTCCAGGTATAAATCTCTTTATTGAACTGATCGTAAGCCGAGATGGATAAAATATCACCTTCGGCAAAAGTAGTAGGAACAGAGAATTGTATTTTTCGTGTTTCTCCCGGATCAATACTCGGAATCTCGATTTTACCTGAACTTATTTCTTTTGAAGTTCCATTTGAATACAGCACATTTTTATCAGATTGTAATACTTTAAATTCCATTTTGCAGGAATTCAGATTACTGAAAAGATAATCATTGGTAATTAAAAACGATCCGTCAAAAGTAGAAGTGACCTGCTTCGGCTGAAACTGAATAGGCGCCCAAACTTCTTTTACGGTGTAATAACTGCCTTCTTTTTCACGGTGTGGACCTAAGATTCCGTCCGCCGCCAATGAACCTTTTGAGTCGAATTTCGCATCTCCCGTCCAATCAGAACGAAATACGGCCTCGTCTAACATCGCCCACATAAATCCCCCTGCAAAAAGCGGACTTTGTTTGTAGCGTGTCCAGAAATCTTCCAGAGCGGCTCCGTGTCCGTTGTCGTAAGTTCCGTGCATGAATTCTGTTGGAAAGAATACATTTTCTCCGGCATTAAAACGATGCATTCCGGTTAAATAGGTTGGATAATGATGTGTATCCCAGCCATTAAAATCGGACCAAGGATGAATAACAATTCTTTTTTGAGGATCTAGATTGGCAAAAACTTTGTCGGTTTCATAATTCCAGCCTCCTTCATTTCCATTGTCCCAAATAATAACCGATGCATGATTGACATCACGTGTGATCATTTCAGTTGCTAATTTTGTCCCGGTTTCGGTATCATACGAGTTTTGCCAGCCTGCTAATTCATTCAGGACAAAAAGTCCTAAAGAGTCACAAACGTCAAGAAAGTGTTCGTCAGGAGGATAATGTCCGCGAACGGCATTCATGTTCATGTCTTTCAATAACTTCACATCCAAATCACTGATTCTCTTGCTGGTACTTCGACCGCCTTCAGGCCAGAAGGAGTGACGGTTGATACCCTTCATGATGATTTTAGTACCATTTACATAAATTCCGTCTTGTTTTTTGAATTCTAAAGTTCTGAAACCAATTCGCTTATCGTATTTATGAATGATGTTTCCGTTTTGCTTTAAAACAAGTTCCAAATCATATAAATTCGGACTTTCCGGATTCCACGGTTTGATGTTTTTCCATTGTGCTGCAATGGATTCTTTAGTGCTTTTTGCCTTAATCGGGAAAGTAAAAGTTTGAAGATTTTCTCCGCTTAAGGTTTTAAGTGTAGCTTCTAAAGTGGTGTTTTTAGAAATGTTTTTAAGATTCAGATCTACAGTAATCGAACCGTCCATTTTCGGATTTACGGCAATATGCTGAATATTGGTTTTAGGAGAAACCTCCAGCCAAACCGGACGATAAATTCCGCCAAACAGCCACCAATCGGCTCTTCTTTCGGCTGCGTTTACCGATTTATTGGCAGAATGTTTCCAAACATGCACTTCTAAAGTATTTTTAGAACCAAATTTCAACAGCGTAGAAATATCATATTTAAATTCATAAAAGCCACCCTGATGAATAGGTCCCGCCAGTTTTCCGTTGATTTTTACTTCTGTATCCGTCATGGCGGCGCCAAAAGCAATCAGAACTTCCTTATCTTTGTAATCGGCAGGAACTTCAAATTCGTATTTGTATAAACCTTCTTCTTTGCTCGGTTCTTTTTGGTTTAATTCCTTATACCATCTTCCATAAGTATACTCTCCAAAACCTTCCAATTCCCATTGCGAGGGAACGTTTATTTTGGACCATTTTTGACTGTTATTGCCTCCGGTACAATAAAAATCCCATTGTACAGGATGCTCAAAATCTTTTCCGGAAAGGTAGACTTTATCAGTTTGCTGTGCTGCGCTATTTTGGCAGTAGAATAATGAAACGGCAGTAATAGCAAAGTTTTGGATGGTGTTTTTTAGTAACATAAAAGGTTATTTCTATAATGGTTAGTTGCCATCTGGTTTAGTAATTTCAAAACGATCACTCATTGGAAGTGTCCATTTCAAAAAGGAATTAGGTTTCTTTGGATTGTAGTTTGGAACTTCTTTTTGAATTTGTTTTTTTAATGGAATGTCCAATTCGCGAATTCCTTTAAGAACACAAAGCGCAATTTCGTTTGCCCCAAAACTATTAAAATGCGTGTTATCTTCCAAAGCTTTTACCTGCCCCGGAAAAGTATTGGCAGGATATTGCACAAAAGCTTTTCTGGAAGGTTCATCGCCCCAGGTTTCATATAATTCGGTTGTCATTTTGGTAACATCAATAAAGGGAACATTGTTTTTTTGAGCCACAGTTCGCATCGCAGCAGGAAAATCACCATGGGTTTCTTTTAGAGTGCCATTTTCATTAAAAGCACGGCGTTGTGTAGGCGTTACCAAAACCGCATTTGCTCCTTTATCTCTGGTAGCTTGTACAAATTCAGCCAAAAGAGCAGAGTAAGAACCCCAGGCACCGTTTCCTTCACCTTTTATTTTTTCGTCATTATGCGCAAACTCCACAAACAGATAATCTCCTTTTTTAATTAGTGAAAGAATCTTTTTTAAACGATTTCCACCTTTAAAAGAACTAAGTGCTGAACCGGAAACCGCATAATTGGCAATGACAACGCTATCGTCAAAATAGTTCGTGATAAATTGTCCCCACGAAGCCCAAGGCTCCACATCCTGATCGGTAACAGTTGAATCTCCTGCTAAATAAACCACAGTTAAATTATCTTTTGGAGTGATTTTTATGCTTTGAATAGTAACATCGCCTAAAAATTCCAATGTAAGTTTGTCATCCCAGTCAAAAATATCTTTTTCGCGGTCTTTAAGTGAAATATTCAGGTTCTCATCAATTTTTGGAGTTCTGACATTAATATTGAAAATTTTTGTAACAGATTTTCCCTTTTTGATGGAAAGCTGATCCAGCATTAATCTTCGGGATTCTGCTTTTATCGTAATATTCGATTGTTTTTCTGCACTTCCCATAACCACTTCAACCTGATAATTTCCTTCGGGCAGTTTTACTGAAAAGTAAGTTGGTTTACTGGCAGAAAATGTATTCGAATTGATTTTTACATTGGAAGCTGAATTAAAATCAAAACCATAACCTGTAGCAGAATTATAACTTAATGAAGAATTTATTAATGTTCCTTTTTTGTTTTTTGAAGTATTTCCAAAATAAAATAGTTGAGTTTCAGTATTGTTTTTTACTGTATCCTGATCATTAATTTTAGCTAATGAATTATTGTGATTGCTTAAATAGGTATTAAAATTTAAAGCAAATAAATTTACCTGTATCGCAAAACAAAAAATAATACAAAGGGAAGTTTTAATTTCTATCAAGTTTTTTTATTTTAAATTATACAGAATCAAAACTAACGGTTCCTTTTTTATATAGCATCCTGTACTATGATGTTAAAAGATTGAAAGAATATAAATTATGATATTGCAAAAATCAGGTAGGTGCAGGATGCTATACCGTAAAAAAACAAAGAAATTGCGTCTAAATTATCAAAATAAATAAGTATGGATTTCATTAATACCTGCTTTCTGATTGCCTAAATTTATGAAAACCAAAAAATATATTATTCAGATCCTTATTGGCTTATTGTTATGTCCTATTTTAATTATCGGGCAGGAAAAACTAGCTAAGCGTAAAATACATTATGCTCCTGAAGACAATAGTTTTGTTTTAAAAAATGGTACCCGAAAATTCAACCGTGCACTTTATGGTTCTAATACAGGCTTTAGGGTTGAAACCGGAGATTTGCCGGAGTTCGCCATGTACATGCCTGGAATGGGAGGGAACTTTAAATTAGGTTTGGTAAATGGTAAAGAGAGCAAATGGATCACCGAGGCTTCAAAAATTGATACAAAATATGTGTTGGGAACAATGCAATACGAAATTCAGGACCCTATTTTAGGGAGTGGAAAGCTAATTGTGCATGTTGTTGCCTTAAAAGAAAAAGAAGGTTTTATTGTAAAAGTATCGGGCGAAAATATATCCAAAAAAGTAAATTTAGTCTGGGTTTATGGAGGAGCAACAGGTAAAAAATTCAGTCGTGACGGCGATATTGGCGCAGATCCGGAATCGGTATTTTATTTGCAGCCTGAATATTGCCTGAATAATAAGTACACTTTAAAAAAGCAATCTTTTTTGTTGGAATATGGCTCTGAAAGCAATAAACAGAAAACGGGTAACAACAAAAGTCTTGTGGGGTATTTTCCAGGATCAGATATAAAACTTGCCAATCCAAAACAGCAAAAAAAACCATTGGAATTATATAGTTCTAATCCGGAAACTTTGACACTCATTACAGGAAAAAATACTATTTCAAAAAATGAATTGTACTGGCTTTTTTCAAGTGAGGATTTAAAAGCTGATGTTTCGCAGAAAGGATTATCGCAATTGTATAACAAATCGGTTCAGGAAACACATATTTTGGCAAATAGAGTTAAAGTTACAACTCCAGATCCTTATATTAATACCTTGGGTTCCGCACTTTCCATTGCGGCTGATGGAATTTGGGAAAGTCCTGCTTATCTTCATGGGGCAATTGCATGGAGAATGCACCTGAATGCCTGGCGCGGTGCATATACAGCTGATCCGTTGGGGTGGCATTATCGTGCCAAAACGCATTTTACAAGTTACAGCAATTCGCAGGTTACCACTCCGGAAAGCGGCCCAATTGTTTTGGATACGGTTCGCAATTTTGCCCGTCAGAAAGAAGTTTTGGGGACATCGATGTTCAGCAGTGGTTACATCAGCCGAAATCCGAATAAGAATACAGTTGCGCATCATTATGATATGAATCTGGTTTTTTTCGACCAGATGTTACGCCATTTTAAATGGACGGGAGATACTTCATTTATGAACGAAATGTGGCCAACAATTCAAAGACATTTGAATTGGGAAAAAAGAAATTTCGATCCGGACAATGACGGACTTTATGATGCCTATGCCTCAATATGGGCAAGTGATGCCTTGCAATACAGTGGAGGCGGTGTGATTCATTCTTCGGCATATAATTATTATGCGAATAAAATTGTCGCTGAAACCGCTAAAAAAATCAATAAGGATGAACTTCAATTTACCAAAGAAGCAGATAAAATCTTAAAAGCTTCGAAAGATCATCTTTGGATTCCGAAAAAAGGAATTTTTGCCGAATATAAAGACGCTCTCGGAAACCGATTATTGCACGATGTTCCGGGAATCTGGAGTATCTATCATACCATCGATTCAGAATTGTCGAATCCGTTTGAAAGTTATCAGATGCTTTCTTATGTGAATAATCAGATTCCACATATCCCGATTTCAGCAGAAGGATTGGATAAGAAAGACTTATATATGATAAGCACGACCAATTGGCAGCCTTATACCTGGTCAATTAATAATGTGGCTTTGGCAGAACAGTTACACACATCATTGGCTTTTTGGCAGGGCGGACAAACGGAAAAAGCATACACCATGTGGGAAAGTGCTTTAATTGAAAGTATGTATTTGGGCGCTTCACCTGGAGGGTTTGAACAGCTAATGTATCAGGATGCTATTCGTGGAGAATTGTATCGTGACTTTGCGGACCCAATCGGAATGGCTTCAAGAACACTGGTAGAAGGACTATTCGGAATTCAGCCGGATGCTTTGGCGGGAGTTTTAACCATTAAGCCTGGCTTTCCTTCAAAATGGAATGATGCAGCTTTGGATATTCCAGACGTTAAAATTGATTTTAAAAGAGAAAATAAAACAGATTCTTATCAAATCGAAAATCGTTTTGGAACAAAAATGAACCTGAAATTGGTTGTAAATGCTCCTTATGATCGGGTAGAAAATGTTATTGTGAATGGTAAAACTGTTGAATGGAAAGCAATTCCGGAAAGTATCGGAAATCCAAAAATTGCAATTGAAGTTTCTTATGCAGCTAATTTTGATGTAAAAATCAACTGGAAAGGAGATCTTTTAGAAGAAGTACAGTCAGATTTACCTTCAACTGCCGGAGAATCTGTTTCTCTAATAACATCTAAAGCTGAAATTGCTTCAGTTTATGATCCTCAATCTATTCTGAGTGAAATTTCAAAAACGAATAAATCATATGTGGCAATTGTTTACGGAAGTAATCATAAAACCTTTTTTGTTCAGTTGAAACAAGGGGATTTAATGTGGTGGAAACCTATCGAAATGGATTTGAAACCTAAAATCGAATCCCAAATTATTGAGTCAAAAGATAATAGTGTAGAAATTTCGTTACAGAATAATTCGGAAAGTAAAATTGAAGGAACTGTAGTTTTTGATGCTTCTGCAAAAGAAAATCAACAAAAGATTGTTTTAGGCGCAAATCAAAAAGAAACCGTTGTAATTCCGTTTCAGAAATTAGTTCCCGGCACTAATAATTTTTCAATCAAAACAGATTCAAATACTATAAAAAAAATCGCTTTTACGAATTGGGATATTCCATTTGATGCTTCGAAAAAAACAGAAACAGTTTCGCTTTCTTCCTATTTTAATTCGAAGGTAACCGCTGTTTTCAATCAAAAATATTTATCTCCAAGGCCGCAAACGGTGACTTTACAGCTTCCAACAAACGGAATAGGGAATTGGTGTTATCCGAATGTATCTGTAAATATTGATGATTCAGGATTGCGTGAAAAAGCTAAATCAACAGGAGAAATTGCAACTCCATTTGGTTTTTCTTTTAAAACACCTTCTGATGAAAATCAGAAAAATATCATTTTTACATCACAGTGGGATAATTTCCCAAAAAGCGTTAGTATTCCTTTAAACGGAAAAGCTTCGCACATTTATTTTATGTTGGCCGGAACTACAAATCCGATGCAAAGCCGTATTGTAAATGGTGAAATCGAGGTCAATTATACTGATGGAACTTCCGAGATTCTGCAATTGAAAAATCCCGAAAACTGGTGGCCAATTGAGCAGGATTATTTTGTAGATGGACTCGCGTTTACTACTGATGCACCAAAACCGCCAAGAGTATATTTGAAATCAGGTGAAATTTCAAGAACGTTTAAAGACTTAACGACTATAAAAGGTTTTTCTAATTTTGGAATTGACGGTGGAGCGGCAACTATTTTGGATTTGCCTTTAGATAAAAACAAAACATTAAAAAGCCTTACTTTAAAAACGATTGCCAATGATGTGGTAATTGGTTTGATGAGTGCGACTCTAATAAGATAATTTGACAATTAGAAAATTAGTCAATTCTGAAACTGAAACTATCAAAAAATATAAATTAATATCAGATGAAAAAATATCAATTACTTGTTGCATTTGTGTTTTCTATTTCGCTTTCGGCACAGCAAAAAATAGATAGGAAAGCATTGGTAACAAGACATAATGTTCAGATTACTGCAATAGATACTTTAGCTTCTTTAAGTGTTGGAAATGGCACTTTTGCTTTTACAGTTGATGCAACCGGATTGCAAAGTTTTCCTGAAAAATACCAAAACGGAATTCCGCTCGGAACGCAATCGGAATGGGGTTGGGACAGTTATAAAAATACGGAGAATTACAAGTTCTCTGAAACTTTGAGAGACGTAGATCAGTATGGCCGTAACATTTCGTATTCAACGCAAATTAAAGAACCTGCACGAAAAAAAGAAGCAGTCGAATGGTTTCGTCAGAACCCGCATTTATTGCAATTGGGAAATATAGGTTTTGAAATCACCAAAAAAGATGGCAGTTTGGTAAAGCCGGAAGATATTAAAGCTATTAATCAAAAGCTGGATTTATGGACAGGAAAAATTGAGAGTTATTTTGAGGTAGAAGGTACTTCCGTGAAAGTGATAACGGCTTGCGATCAGACAAAAGATGCTGTAGGCATTAAAGTAGAATCGGATTTAATTCAGCAAGGGCGTCTGAAAATTCGTGTCCGAATCCCTTTTCCAACAGGTCTATGGGGTGATATGGGTACGAAATGGGAAGAAAAACAGGATGTGGATATTTCAAAAGTTGCTATTGCGGGAACTGAGATGGGGAAAAAATGGGGAGGAAAACAAGATTATAAAAGCAATCTGAAAATCAAAAATAAATCGGAAGCTACCATTACACACGTAATGGACAGCATTTCGTATGATATTAATCTGAAATGGAAAGGCACTGCATCGATTAAAGAAAAAGCAAAACATTATTTTGTTGTAGAACCTTCAAAAAGCAATACAATCGAATTGAGTTGTTCGTTCATCCAAACAGATAAAAACAAAGCTGTAAACCCTTCTTTTGAAGCAATTGAAAAAAGCAGTATCACTGGTTGGGAATCCTTTTGGAAAAGCGGAGCAGCGGTTGATTTTTCAGGCAGTACAGATAAACGTGCACATGAATTGGAACGACGTGTGATTCTTTCGCAGTACCTTACGAAATTACAATGTACCGGAAAAGTTCCGCCACAAGAAACCGGTTTAACCTACAATAGCTGGTTCGGGAAACCACATTTAGAAATGCATTGGTGGCACGGCGTACATTTTGCACTTTGGGACAGGCCTGAATTACTGGAAAAAAGCCTTCCGTGGTATCAGACAGTTTTTGAAAAGGCTAAAAATATAGCGAAAAGACAAGGTTTTGAAGGTGCAAGATGGCAAAAAATGACAGATTATGATGGTAATGAAAGCCCGTCTTCTGTGGGAGCATTCCTGATTTGGCAGCAACCACATTTTATTACTTTTGCTGATTTGATTTATCAGGCAAAACCAACAACAGCTACTTTAAATTTATACAGCGAGCGTGTTTTTGCAACGGCAGATTTTATGGCTTCATTTGCTAATTATGACAGTAAAAACAATCGTTATGTTTTAGGACCTGGCGTAATTCCGGCACAGGAAAGATTCAAAGCCATCGAAACTTTTAATCCAACGTATGAACTGGCATATTGGAACTGGGCTTTGAAAACAGCTATTAGCTGGAAGAAAAAATTAAACCAAAAAGTACCTGAAAAATGGGAAGATGTTTTGAAAAAACTATCGCCATTGCCAATTGCAAAAGATGTTTATCTGGCAACAGAAAGTAGTACAGACTCCTACACGAATTCGGAATTCAAAACAGATCACCCATCTGTTTTAGGAACTTACGGAATGCTTCCGGAAACGTCTCTTTTGGATAAAAAAATTATGAAAAATACGTTTGACTTGGTTTGGAATACCTGGTCATGGGACAAAACCTGGGGATGGGATTTTCCTATGACAGCGATGTCTGCAGCACGTTTGCAAATGCCGGAAAAAGCTGTTGATGCCCTTTTTATGAATGTGGTAACGAATACTTATTTGAAAAACGGTCATAATTACCAATCGCCAAGACTTACACTTTATCTTCCGGGTAATGGAGGTTTATTGACAGCTGTTGCAATGATGTGTGCAGGCTGGGAAGGAAATACAATTGAAAACCCTGGGTTTCCTAAAGACGGGACATGGAAAGTGAGAAGCGAAGGATTTAAGAAGATGTTTTAAAGTTGAGTTAATAGTGAATAGTAAATAGTAATTATTGAATAGCAAAAAAAGTGCGTTGAATTACAATAATAAATAATACAATTTATGAGTAAGTCTTTTAAAAGAAATAGAATTTTATTTTCACTGTTACTTTTGTCATGTACAATTTTTGCACAAAGGCAAATGGAAAATTTAGACCGTGGCGTTATTGCGATTAAAAATAATAGTCAGTTTTTTATCAGCTGGCGGGTTTTAGGAACTGATGCTGATGATCTGGCCTTTAATTTATATCGAAAAAGCGGTTCTAAAAAAGCAGTCAAATTAAACGATAAACCCATTACCGGAGCGACTAATTTTCAGGATACAAAAGCTGATGCTAAAGAAGAAAATACCTGGTCTATAAAAACGGTTTTGAAAGGAAAAGAAAAAGAAGAAAAAGGAAGTTTTACTGTTCCGGCTTCAAGTCCTGACAAGGATTATTTGTCAATTGTGATAAAGCCGGTTGAAGGTTATATTCCAAATGATCTCTCAACGGGGGATTTAGATGGGGACGGAAGATACGATCTGGTGGTACATATGACCGGAAAAGGGCATGATAATTCACATACTGGAATTACGGATCCACCAATATTTCAGGCCTATACTTTAAATGGTAAATTTTTATGGCAGATTAGTTTAGGAAAGAATATCCGCGAAGGAGCTCATTACACACAATTTATGGTATATGATCTGGATGGAGATGGCATTGCGGAATTGGTTTGTAAAACGGCCGATGGTACAACGGATAGTCAGGGTAATGTAGTAGGAGATGCTTCTAAAGACTGGGTTGACCGGGATCCTAATTCAGGAACATTTGGGAAAATTTTAAAAGGTCCTGAATATCTTTCTGTTTTTAACGGAAAAACAGGAAAGCTGGTTACAACAGTTAACTACATTGCAGAAAGAGGTGATCTTGCCGGATGGGGAGGACATGGAGGCAGTGGAGGCAACGATACCAAAGGAAACAGAATTGATCGTTTTACAGCCTGTGTAGCCTATCTGGATGGGATTCATCCAAGTGTGGTAATGTGTCGTGGTTATTATGGAAGAACCGTTTTGGCTGCATGGGATTTTAAAAATAACAAACTTACATCAAGATGGGTTTTTGATAGTAAAGATGCCGAAAATCCGTATTCGGGAATGGGAAATCACGGACTATCTGTAGCTGATGTCGACAATGACGGAAAAGATGAAATTATTTACGGTTCCATGTGTGTGGATAATAATGGTACAGGTTTATATACCACAGGTTTCAGACATGGAGATGCGTTACATGTTACAGATCTGGATCCTGAAATTCCAGGATTAGAAGTTTTTGGAATTCATGAAATTGAAAATAACACAACAGGTCCGGGTGTAACACTGTTTTCTGCAGCTGACGGGAAAGTTCTGTTCACGGATTCTCTTAATAAAGATGTTGGAAGAGGTGTGGCCGATAATATAGATCCAGCCAGAAAAGGCGCACAATGTTGGTGGTCTGATTCACCTTTTTTATATGACATCAAAGGAAATAAAATAGGGGATGCTCCTAAATCAATCAATTTTTTGATTTATTGGGATGGCGACACTTCAAGAGAACTCCTAAATTCAAATTATATTGACAAATATGCTAAGGGAAGATTGTTTACCGCAACGGGAGCTGTTTCAAACAATGGAACAAAATCAACTCCGGCACTTTCTGCAGATATTTTGGGAGACTGGAGAGAAGAATTGATTCTAAGATCTGAGGATAATAGAGAATTAAGAATTTATTCGACTACAATTCCAACAGATGTAAGACAATATACACTGATGCACGATCCTCAATATCGCCTGAGTATTGCCTGGCAAAATGTAGGTTACAACCAGCCGCCGCATACCGGTTTTTATTTTGGAAGT
This sequence comes from Flavobacterium sp. Flavsp81, assembly GCF_059491325.1. Taxonomy (NCBI): domain Bacteria; kingdom Pseudomonadati; phylum Bacteroidota; class Flavobacteriia; order Flavobacteriales; family Flavobacteriaceae; genus Flavobacterium; species Flavobacterium sp. Flavsp81. Next base: position 718,915 of record NZ_CP168505.1, read on the forward strand.
GGTATGGAGCCAGCGCCAAAGCCTAATATTGTTTTGGTTCCTTTAAAGTAAAAAAGCATTAAAAGTAAGTAAGTTTTGAATTGCCTCCAGCTTTAGCTGGGGGTCATAATTCAATACAACAAAAAGGGCTTTAGCCAAATAAAACTGTCGAGTTTTTTCGGCTAAAGCCAATTTATCCTTCAATTCAGTTTACCTCCAGCTAAAGCAGGAGGCAATTCAAAAAAATAGAATCGAACTCAGGTTATTGGATTTAAAAGTTTTGATTTTTTTAATCTCGCAAAGACGCGGAGTCACAAAGCTTTTTAATTTAATACTTAATATTTTGGGACTCCGCGTCTTTGGAAGAACATTAAAGAAGCTATTTTTAAAATCTTTGCACCTTTGTCTCTCAGTACCTTCATCTTTTAAATAGAATTCCTGTCAATAAAATTAAAAGGAACTTTTACTTCTCCTTTTTCTTTGTTTAAAATCATTCTTGCGGCTATTTCTCCCATTTCATTAAAATCGGTAGACATAACGGTTATTCCTAATAATTCTTTTAAAGGAGTATCATTATAAGAGATAACTCCAATGTCTTGTCCTAAAACATATTCTTCGTCCCTAATTTGTTTTACTAGATTAACCAAATCAGATTCTTCAATAGTAATAAATAAATCTCCTTTTTTCAGAATCATATCGTCATAAACTTCATTCAGGATTTCAAAATTAATTTCATGTTCAACACAAAATTTCCTGAAACCGTGCAAAATTCTTCTTGGATAAGGATAAACGGCTTTTTCCGGATATACTAATATGAGTCTTTTGTATTTAGTTATCTTAGAGAGTCCTTCTTTTAATGCATTATAAATGTCATTCTCAAAATCCTGGTAAATTTTAATAACCTCATTATTTAATCCAAGTTTTATATTATCCATGATTACCAACTTATCCTGTGGTATTCTTTGAATAGCTTTAATTACATCATCAGTAAAACTCAGATGTTTTAGTTCCTCTGTTTTAAAGTGTGTTGTAATTACATAATAATCGTATGCGCCTTCAAATTTATCCAGCAAATTTAAAAACAGCGTTTCATCGCAATGATATATATGTAAATCGGTATGGGCATTTGCTCCTAAAGTATTAATAAAAGAGCTGTATGTTTTCATTTTATAAGCACTCAGTTTATTAAACAAAAACAGGATATTAACTTTCGATTCCAACTTGGTTCTCGTAATATAATATCCCTTCCCCCGAATTGAAGAAATAATTTTACGCTCCTTTAAAATATTATAAGCTTTCTCAACAGTATCCCTTGACATATAAAATTCTTCGCTAAAACTATTTATCGATGGGATTTTTTGATTTATTTTCAAGTTGCCATTGGCAATATTCTGCAATATTGAATCTACAATTTGCTTGTATTTAGGTACCCTTGAATCGTCATCAATTTTAATTAGTTTGATCATGTGTGTATATTCTAAAGATCTCTTTTGGTGGAGATGTAATTATAAATTGCATTATATGTAATATTTTTCTTTAAAAAAGCTTAAAAGATATTAATTACGCAAACGTTTGCTAAAATATAAATTTTAAATTTAAAAAATCATAATAAATTGAATCTTCTCGCAATAATTTATGATTTTAAATAAATATACATTGGGGTAAAGGACAGTACAGGATAGTTTTCTTTTTTACATTCTCTTATTTTACACAGCCAAATTTAACTATCGACTTAACCAAAAAATTAATTATTAAATGGAATCATTACTCGGAATTATTTTTCACTCCATAGGAGGATTTTCCTCAGGGAGTTTTTATATGCCTTTTAAGAAAGTAAAAGGATGGGCCTGGGAAAGTTATTGGATTGTTGGAGGGTTTTTCTCCTGGTTGATAGTGCCGCCAATTGCTGCTTATTTAACAATTCCGAATTTTACTGAAATTATCGCAGCCACCTCTTCTGATATAAAAGCATTAGTGTACACTATGGGATTGATTTGGGGAATAGGAGGACTTACTTATGGTCTTGGTGTTCGCTATTTGGGTATGTCATTAGGGAATTCAATTGTATTAGGTTTTTGTTCTGCTTTTGGAGCTTTAGTCCCTCCAATTTATTATAATCTTTATCACACAGAAGGTAAGGTGTCTTTTACTGATATGCTTACAAATACAGGTGGACGCCTTGTTTTGCTTGGTGTATTGGTATGTTTGACTGGTATTGCGATTTCAGGAAAAGCAGGAATGCTGAAAGAAAAAGATTTTGCAACGGGCCACGAAGATAAAGACAAAGAATTTAGTTTAGTAAAAGGTTTAATCATTGCCATAATATCAGGTATTCTGAGTTCATTTTTTAACTTCGGAATTGAAGCAGGAAAACCAATGGCTGATGTGGCTAATGAGGCATGGAAAGCGTTGAATCCAAATGAAGGCCAATTTTTGTATCAAAATAATGTAACCTATATTGTGATACTTTGGGGAGGATTAACAACCAATTTTATATGGTGTATGTATCTTAATTTCAAAAACAAAACTTTTGGAAATTATACAGATAAAAGCACACCAATTTCAAAAAATATACTTTTTTCGGCAATTGCAGGAACAATGTGGTTCTTACAGTTTTTCTTTTACGGAATGGGCGAAAGTAAATTAGGAAACGGAGCGAGCTCCTGGATTCTGCATATGTCAACAATTATTCTTACTGCAAACTTTTGGGGTTTTTACTTAAAAGAATGGAAAGGTGTTTCTAAAAAAACCTTTAATACTTTTCTGTTAGGAATTGTACTGATAATGTTATCCATTGTTTTAGTCGGAATTGGAAACTCATTATAAATAATAACCAAAACATAATATATCATAATGTCAAATATAAACACAAATAATATGACTTTTCAGCATGTAAGCTATCTTTGGGATGATGCTAAAGCTGCAGCACTAGCAGGAGATGAAGTAGCTCTTTTTATTTATCGTTCTAATTTATTGGGAGCTGATTTAAGACTTACTAATTATGGAGGAGGAAATACTTCAGTTAAAATTACAGATAAAGACCCATTGACAGGCACAAGTTCTGAAGTAATGTGGATAAAAGGTTCTGGCGGAGATATCGGAACATTGACAAAATCAGGTTGTGCAGCCCTTTATTTAGACAGATTACGTAATCTTGAAAATGTATACAGAGGTATTGAGTTTGAAGATGAAATGGTAGAATTGTTCAACCATTGTATATTTGATTTAGCTTCAAAAGCGCCTTCTATTGATACACCATTACACGGTTTTTTACCATTTAAACATATTGATCACCTGCACCCTGATGCCGCAATTGCAATTGCTGCAGCAAAAGACGGAGCAAAAATTACTGAAGAATTATTTGATGGTGAGATTGGATGGGTAGGATGGCAGCGTCCCGGTTTTGACCTTGGACTTCAGTTAAGAAGCTGTTTGGAAGAAGCGGAAAAAAAAGGTAAAAAATTACGCGGTATCATGTTAGGATCTCATGGTTTATTTACATGGGGAGATACTGCTTATGAGAGTTATATCAATACACTTGAAGTAATTGAAAAGTGTGCTGAATATTTAGAAAGTAATTACGGTAAAAAACGTCCTGTTTTTGGAGGAAAAAAAACAGAAAGCCTTTCGTCTGCTGACCGCAAATTAAAAGCCGCTAAAGTAGCTCCGATCTTAAGAGGTTTTTGCTCTTCGGAGCGCCAGATGATTGGTCATTATACAGATGATGCCAGAGTTTTGGAATTCATTAATTCAAATGATTTATCAAAATTAGCTCCTCTTGGAACCTCTTGTCCGGATCACTTTTTGCGTACTAAGATCAGTCCATTGGTCTTGGAATTAGATCCAAACGAAGATTTATCAGATGTAAATGCAATTAAGGCAAAATTAACTCCTGCTTTTGAAGCTTACAGAGCAATGTATAAAGATTATTACAATGCTTGTAAAAAGTCTAATTCTCCAGCTATGCGTGATCCAAATCCGGTGGTAATTTTATATCCGGGAGTTGGTATGTTTACGTTTGCCAAAGATAAAACAATGGCTCGCCTGGCATCAGAATATTATGTCAATGCAGTGAATGTAATGAAAGGGGCAGAAGCTGTTTCAGAATATACTTCATTGCCACACCAGGAAGCTTTTGATATCGAATACTGGTTATTGGAGGAAGCAAAATTACAGCGTATGCCAAAACCAAAAGCACTATCAGGAAGAGTAGCCCTAATTACGGGTTCTGCCGGTGGAATTGGAAAAGCTATTGCCAAAAGATTCGCTGAAGAAGGAGCTTGTGTAGTTATCAACGATATTAATGAAGAACGCTTAGAAGGTGCTACGACAGAATTTATCAAATTATTTGGTAAAGATGCTGTATCAAATACTTTATTAAATGTTACAGATGAAAAGAGTACTGAAAAAGCATTAGATGATGCATGTTTAGCTTTTGGTGGTGTTGATATTGTTGTAAACAATGCCGGTATCAGTATTTCAAAATCAATTGCAGAACATACTCTTGAAGAATGGGACAGATTATATGACATTTTGGTTAAAGGGCAATTTATTGTTTCTAAAGCCGGAATTGAAGTAATGCGTAAACAAGGCTTTGGTGGAGATATCGTAAACATCGTTTCTAAAAATGCTGTCGTAGCAGGGCCAAATAATCCTGGATACGGATCAGCAAAAGCTGCTCAGGCACATTTAACACGTTTGATGGCAGCCGAATTAGGAGCTGATAAAATTCGTGTAAATACTGTTAATCCGGATGCTGTAATATCAGATTCTAATATTTGGTCTGGCGGATGGGCTGAAGGTCGTGCAAAAGCATACGGAATTACCGTTGCGGAATTGCCTGCATATTATGCAAAACGTACCTTATTAAATGAAATTATATTGCCTGATGATATTGCAAACGCCTGTTTTGCATTTGTTGGCGGTCTGTTGAATAAATCGACAGGAAATGCCTTGAATGTAGACGGTGGGGTAACAATGGGCTTTTACCGATAAGTTGTTTAGTTTTTTTTTAAGTTTATTTTAACAAAGTGGTTTTTGTTTTCTAACGTTCGATTCTGTCGGACGTTAGATTTTTTATAGCAATTATTTTTTTAGAAATAAATTTATTAATCACATTTAAACAAGCAAACAGTATAAAAAAGTAAAGTAAAACAAGGGTTCAGTTTATAGAATAGTTATATATTGTAAGCCCTATTAAAAAGGAATAATTATGTTAATTCAATCAAATACTATAGCATCACATAATGATGGTTTATTAAAAAAACACCAAAATAAATTAATTTTTACTGCATCAGAAATTGGTGAGACAGAATCAATTATTCAAAAATTAATCGATTTTCAAATTGCAATTCCATCATGGGCATTAGGAACAGGAGGAACAAGATTTGGACGTTTCCCAGGTGGAGGAGAACCTCGTTCAATCGAAGAAAAAATTGAGGATGTAGGTTTGCTTCATGCTTTAAATAATGCTTCAGGAGCAATCTCTTTGCATATTCCGTGGGATATCCCAACAGACCATAATGCCATAAAAGCTTTAGCAGCACAACATAATTTGAAATTTGATGCTGTAAATTCAAATACATTTCAAAATCAGGAAAATCAGGAACATTCGTATAAATTTGGTTCCTTGCAAAATGTAAACAAAGCAGTACGTAAGCAGGCAATCGCCCATAATATCGAAGTTATTCAGCAGGGAATTGCTTTAGGCTCAGAATCATTAACGGTTTGGCTGGCTGACGGATCTTCTTTTCCGGGACAATTAAATTTCAGAAAAGCATATCAAAATACCTTAGAAAGTTTAGAAGAAATCTATGATGCATTACCTTCTAACTGGAAATTATTTTTAGAATACAAATGTGCAGAGCCTAATTTCTATTCAACTACAGTTGCAGATTGGGGACAATCTTATTCTTATGTAAAAAAATTAGGAGACAAAGCTCAGACATTGGTTGATTTAGGTCATCATTTGCCAAACGCTAATATTGAGCAAATTGTTTCTTTATTATTGATGGAGAACAAACTTGGAGGTTTCCACTTTAATGATTCAAAATACGGAGATGACGATTTAACTGCCGGAGCTTTAAAACCTTACCAGTTATTCTTAATTTTCAATGAATTGGTTGAAGGAATGGATGCCCGCGGTATGAATCATGCTAAAGATTTAGGATGGATGATTGATGCTTCTCATAATATTAAAGATCCTTTAGAAGATTTATTACAATCTGTTGAAGCTATTATGATTGCTTATGCTCAGGCACTTTTGGTTGACAGAAAAGCGTTGGAAATCGCTCAGGATGAAAACGATGTTGTAAAAGCTCAGGAAATTTTACAAAACGCTTTCCGTACAGATGTTCGTGCATTAGTTGCCGAAGCACGTTTGCGTTCCGGAGCAGCTTTAAATCCGGTAGAATTATATCGTAATCTTGCTGTAAGAAGTAATTTGATTTCAGAAAGAGGATTAAAAACAATGGCTACAGGATTATAAGTTATGACTAGAGTAAACGCCGTATTTGATATTGGTAAAACGAACAAAAAGTTTTTTCTTTTTGATGAAGAATATAATGAAGTGTATCGTGACTATGTAAATTTGCCTCTTACGGTAGATGAAGATGGTTTTGAAACAGAGAATCTTGAAGCCCTGCGTAATTGGATAAAAGAAACTTTTGATGCAATTTTAGATGATTCCCGTTTTGATATTAAGACTTTAAATTTTTCTTCCTACGGAGCAAGTTTAGTGCATCTTGATTATAAAGGAAAACCACTGACTCCGCTATATAATTATACAAAGGAGATTCCTCAGGAAATTTTGGAAGATTTTTATAAACAGCATGGCGATGCATTGACTATTGGAGCAGAAACCGCTTCACCTCCTTCAGGAATGCTGAATTCAGGAATGCAGCTTTATTGGCTTAAAAAAACAAAACCAGATCTGTTTTCTCAAATAAAATATAGCTTGCATCTGCCGCAATATCTTTCCTATTTATTTACAGGAATACCTGTAAGTGAATATACCAGCATCGGATGTCACACTAATTTATGGAATTACGATGAGGAAGATTACCATAAATGGGTTCATGATGAAGGCATAGACAAAATATTACCGCCAATTGTTCCTACGTCAGCCAGCATCAATACAACTTATAAGGACAAAAAACTTAAAATCGGAGTAGGGATACATGATAGTTCATCCGCTTTGCTGCCTTATATTTTAAGTAAAAAGAAGCCATTTCTATTGCTTTCAACAGGTACCTGGAGTATTGCGCTAAATCCGTTTAATTCTGAGAGTTTAAGTAAAAAAGATATTGCAGACAATTGTTTGAATTATCTTCGAATTGATGGTAAACGAGTTAAAGCTTCCCGTTTTTTTATGGGTAATGAATATCGTTTACAGGTAGAAAAGCTGTGTGAATATTACCACAAAGAATACGGTTATCACAGAGATGTGACTTTTAATACCGATATTTATTTGGCTTTGATTGAAAAGCCGGCAGTTTATTTTAAATTTGAAGGCATTTCGTTGCAGCGCCTGCCCCATAAAACAGCATTAGAACCGTTTGATACTTTCGAAGAAGCGTATCATCAATTGATGATTGAACTCATGGAATTGCAAGTAGATACTATAAACAAGGCTATCGGAAACAGCAAAATCAAAAAAATATTTATTGATGGAGGGTTTACGGACAATGATGTATTTATGAAATTAATGTCACATCATTTCAGTTCGTTCAAGGTTTTATCTACACATTCACCGTTAGGTTCAGCTTTGGGTGCAGCAATGGTAATTTCTGATAAACAAATTACTTCTCAATTTCTTAAAGAAAATTACAGAATGAAAAAATTGGTTCCTTTATTATTTTAATTTTGGAGTCAATAAAAATAGAATTATTAATCTCTATGAGATAAATCTCAGGAAAAATCGTCATGCGATATTCTTAAAAATATTATTTCCGTATGAAAGTTGGACTTTTTATTCCCTGTTATGTGGATCAGTTTTATCCAAAAGTAGGTATTGCGACTTATGAGTTATTATTAAAATTAGGCTGCGATGTTTATTTTCCGATGAAACAAACTTGTTGTGGACAGCCCATGGCCAATAGTGGTTATCAACATTTAACCAAAGGCTGTGACGCTAATTTTATAGCTAATTTTGCTGAATTTGATTATATCGTTTGCCCGTCTGGAAGTTGTGTCCTGCATGTAAAAGACCATTTGCATGATGAAAAGCAGGAAGATTTGGCCACAGAAATGCGTAAAAAAGTTTTTGAACTGACGGAATTTATTACCGATATTCTTAAAGTAGAGCACATCGAAGGAAATTTTCCGCACAAAGTAGGAATGCACGTAAGCTGTCACGGACAACGTGGACTAAAACTTTCGCAAATGACTGAACTAAATGCGCCTTTCTTCTCTAAACCTGAACAATTACTGCAAAATATAAAAGGTCTCGATTTGGTTTCCTTAACCAGAAAAGACGAATGCTGTGGTTTTGGCGGAACTTTTTGTGTAACCGAAGAAGCTGTTTCCGTAAAAATGGGCCAGGACCGAATTAAAGATCATGAAATCCATCAGGTTGATTATATAACGGGCGGTGATATGTCCTGCTTAATGCATTTGGAAGGAATCCTGAAAAGACAAAAAAGCAATATAAAAACAATTCATATTGCTGAAATATTAAATTCTTCAACTATTAAAATTTAATATTAAAAATTTGTAGTGAGTTTTAAATTGAAAAAGATGACTTTATAATGAAAAAATTAACGCTCTGTTTTGCATTATTACTTTCACTTATTTCTTTATCGTTTAAAAACGATGTGTCTTTGGTAACTTTAGAGGAAGTAGGGGTTAAGGCACCTTTTGAAATGCCAGCTATAAAAATACCGAACTTTAGCAAGTGCAAAAAATATTCAATTGTTGATTTTGGAGCCGTTCAGGGAAATAAAAATAAAACTTCTGAAGCGATAAATAAAGCAATTTCAAAAGCGAATAAAGATGGAGGTGGAATTGTCATAATACCGGAAGGTGAATGGCCGACCAAGAAAATTCATTTTAAAAGTAATGTAAACCTTCATTTAAATAAAGGAGCAGTTTTACTTTTCTCAGAAAATCCGGATGATTATTTACCTGCAGTTAACTCAACTTGGGAAGGTTATGAATGCTACAATTATTCTCCATTGATTTATGCTTACAAATGTAAAAACATAGCCATTACCGGTGAAGGAGAGCTGAAAGCTAAAATGGATATCTGGAAAGAATGGTTCGCCAGACCAAAAGCACACATGGAAAGTCTGAAAAGATTATATTTTTTAGCGTCTTATAACAAGCCCATGAAAGAACGTCAAATGGTAAATGACAGTGCTCATTTTCGTCCGCAATTTATTCAGTTTAACCGTTGTGAAAATATAGTAATGGACGGAGTTACGATTACCAACAGCCCTTTTTGGACCATTCATCCTTTCTTATCTAAGGATGTCGTGCTTAGAAATCTTAAAGTATATGCACACGGGCATAATAATGATGGCGTTGATCCTGAAATGAGTCACAACGTATTGATTGAAAATTGCATTTTTGATCAGGGAGACGATGCGATTGCCATAAAATCAGGAAGTAATCAGGACGCCTGGAGATTAAATACTCCTTCAAAAAATATTATAATGCGCAATTGTACCGTCAAAAACGGACATCAGTTAGTAGCCATTGGCAGCGAGCTTTCAGGCGGAATAGAAAATGTATTTATTGATAATTGTACTGTCGTGGATGGTGCAAAATTAAATCATCTTCTTTTTATAAAGACAAATGAACGCAGGGGCGGGTATGTCAATAACATTTATATGAGTAATATTGTTTCAGGGAAAATTGACGCAGGAATTCTGGGTATTGACACTGATGTATTATACCAATGGAGAGATTTAGTTCCAACAATTGAGCGCAGGCTTACACCTATAAAAAATGTATATCTGGATAATATAAAAGCAACTAATGTGAAGTTTATTTCGAAAATTTCTGGACAGAAAGAACTTCCTGTAGAGAATATATTTCTAAAAAATGTTACTGCCGATGTTGTCCAGGGAAATCAAAACATTCATGAAAATGTTTTGAATTTTGTAAATAAAAATTGATTTAATTTTAACCACCGGTTTATTTTAAACTATTAAAAAAATGTCTTCAAAAAAAATAATGCCACATAGCGAAGCTGCAGCCCGTTTTAATAAAGATGTAAAACGAGTTGACTGGCACGATGAAACACTTTGGTTTGTCCGTGAAAAACGGGATAAATCTGCCAATCAAATTCCGGATTGGGAATTACTCAGGGAAACGGCTTCACAAATCAAAAATAATGTACTTTCTAATATTCATGATTATTTAATTGAATTTGAGGCAAATGCTCAAAAGAACGGAATAATTGTCCACTGGGCAACAGATGCAAAAGAACATAATGAAATAGTACATTCGATTATGGCAAAGCATGACGTAAAGCAAATGGTGAAATCCAAATCAATGCTTACAGAAGAATGTCATTTGAACGATTATTTAACCGAAAAAGGTATTGAAGTTATCGATTCTGATTTAGGAGAATACATTGTACAGCTCCGTAAAGAACCGCCAAGTCATATTGTTTTGCCTGCTATTCACCTTAAAAAAGAAGATGTAAGTGAAACTTTTCACGAGCATTTGGGAACGGAAAAAGGAAACATTGACCCTCAATATTTAACCGAATCTGCACGTTTAAGTTTAAGAAATACTTTCTTAACCCGAAAAGTCGCTTTAACCGGAGTGAATTTTGCCATTGCTGAAACCGGTGAAATTGTAGTCTGTACCAACGAAGGAAATGCAGACATGGGAGCGCATTTAGCAGATGTACACATTGCCTGTATGGGATTTGAAAAACTGATTCCGCAGCGTAAACATTTGGGTGTTTTTCTTAGATTATTGGCCAGAAGCGCTACGGGACAGCCTATTACTACTTTTTCGAGTCATTTTAAAAAACCAAGAGAAGGAAAAGAAATACATATTGTGATCGTTGACAATGGCAGAAGTACACAATTAGGAAGAGAAGATTTCAGGAATTCATTAAAATGTATTCGTTGTGGTGCCTGTATGAACACTTGTCCTGTTTACAGACGAAGCGGCGGACACAGTTATCACAATGCGGTGGCAGGACCAATTGGTTCTATTTTAGCTCCTAATTTAGATATGAGCAAAAATGCTGATTTACCTTTTGCCAGCACACTTTGCGGCTCATGTACCAATGTTTGCCCTGTAAAAATTGATATTCACGATCAGTTATACAAATGGCGTCAGGTATTGGTGAAAGAAGGCCATACACCGCAGGCAAAAACGATCGCAATGAAAACGATGGCTACAGTTTTGGCAAATCCTGCCATATTTAATTTAGCCGGAAAATCAGGAAGATTTGTAATGAAAAACATTCCTTCAATGGTTAATAACAAGATGAACAAATGGTATGACCAACGTGAAATGCCAGCCGTTCCTGAAGAATCATTTAGGGAATGGTACAAGAAAAATTCAAGAGAATCTAAAGCTAAGGATAATGAGTAGTAAAGCCGAAATATTACAGAAAATAAAACAAAATCAGCCAGTTATAAGTGCAGATTTACCTGATTTAGAAGTTTTATTTTCGGAAAATCTGAATGTTTTGGAAACCTATAAAACGGTTTTAAAAAATATTGGAGGAGAAAGTGTCGAAGTAGCTGATTATAATGAAATTTTAGCCTTCCTAAAAAACAATTATTCACTGGATAAAAGAATAATTACAACTATTCCCGAACTTTCTGAAGTGGCGGTTTTAGATTGGAAAAATGATGATCCACATACGCTTCAAAATGTTGAATTAGCAATCATAAAAGCTCATTTTGGCGTTGCCGAAAATAGTGCGCTTTGGGTGACCGATGATATATTAGGACAACGTGTAACTCCTTTTATTACACAATATTTAGCAATTATTGTCAATAAAAGCGAAATTTTAGCAACCATGCATCAGGCATATAAAAGAATTGGAAATCAGGAATATGGTTTCGGAACTTTTATTGCGGGACCGTCAAAAACAGCAGATATTGAACAGTCTTTAGTTTTGGGAGCACATGGCGCAAGAGGATTAATTGTTTTTTTACTGGATTAAATTAAAAAATAAAAATATAAAGATTTGAAAACAGATTTTACATTAAAAGGAAAAGTAATAATTGTAACGGGCGCAACCGGAGTATTGGGTGAAGCTTTTGTTAACGGTATTGCAGCTGCAGGTGGAATAGTTGGCGTTTTAGGCCGAAATGAAAAAGTAGCCAATGAAAGAGCAGAATCCATTATTAAAAATGGAGGAGAAGCTTTAGCTTTAATTGCTGACGTAACTATCGAAAGTGATTTGATAAAAGCACGCGATTTAGTTCTTTCAAAGTACGGAAAAATAGATGGTCTGGTAAATGCAGCAGGTGGAAACATGCCCGATGCTGTTATTCAGCCGGATCAGGATATTTTTAAACTGAATATGGATGCTTTGCAAAAAGTGATGAACCTGAATTTATTCGGAACACTTTTGCCAACACAGATTTTTGGTGAAGCAATCAAAAATAACAACAGTATTGGCAGTATTGTAAATATTTCATCCGTGGCAACAGAACAGGCTTTGACGAAAGTTTTAGGATATAGTCTGGCAAAAACAGCTATCGATTCTTATACAAAATGGTTTTCAGTTGAACTTGCAAAACGATATGGCGATAAAATCAGGATGAATTCAATTGTTCCCGGATTTTTCTTAACGGAACAAAACCGAACATTACTAACAAATCCCGACGGAAGTTTAACCGAAAGAGGAAATTTAATTATTCAAAATACCCCGTATAAACGTTTTGGAAGCCCCGACGAATTAATAGGAGCATTGGTTTGGTTATTAAGCGATGCTTCAAAATTTGCTACAGGTTCAAAAGTGACTTTAGATGGCGGTTTTACAATCTTTAGCGGTGTATAATTTTAAAAAAAAAAGAAAGTATGAACAGAATGATACAAACCTGGAGATGGTTCGGCCCAAATGATCCGGTAAGTTTACAACATATAAAACAAACCGGAGCTACCGGAATTGTAACTGCTTTACACCATGTTCCTCATGGAGAAATATGGACTATTGAAGAAATAAGTAAAAGAAAAGCTGAAATTGAAAAATACGGCTTAACATGGGATGTAGTGGAAAGCATTACGGTTCATGAAGACATTAAAACCAAAACTGGCGATTATAAAGTTTATATCGAAAAATATAAAGAGAGTATTCGTAATGTTGCAGCTTGTGGGATCAAAATTATTACTTATAATTTTATGCCGGTTAATGACTGGACAAGAACAAAATTAGATTATGAAATGCCTGATGGCTCTCAGGCCCTGTATTTTAACTGGGTTGATCTGGCGGTTTTTGATATTTATATTTTAAAAAGAGAAAATGCTGAAAACAGTTACCCTGCAAACATAGTTTCTCAGGCAAAAGAACGTTTCAATACATCAAACGAAGAGCAGTTACAGGCGCTTTCGGATGTAGTCATGTTTGGAATTCCAGGTGAAAAAAAGATGACTGTTGCTGATATGCAGGCCAAATTAAAACCTTACGCCAATATCAACAGAGCCATTTTAAGAGAAAACCTGAGTTACTTTTTAAATGAAATTTGCCCGGTTGCAGATGAATGCGGCGTAAAATTGGCCATTCATCCGGATGATCCTCCTTTTGATATTTTAGGATTGCCACGTATTGTAAACTCAATGGAAGATTATGATTATATTCTTTCAAAAGCACCTTATAAATCAAACGGAATTTGTTTTTGCACAGGTTCTCTTGGAGCATCAGAAAAAAATGATTTACCTGAAATTGCAAAAGCTTTAGGCGATAAGGTACACTTTATTCATTTACGAAATGTTCGCAGGGATGAAGAAGGTAACTTTTTCGAAGCAGATCATTTAGATGGAAATGTAGATATGTATGCAGTAGTAAAAGAATTATTGCTAATACAAAAAAAGAGCAATATTTCGATTCCGTTCAGACCGGATCACGGCCATCAAATGCTGGATGATTTAGGAAAAATAAATAATCCCGGTTATTCAGCTATTGGGAGATTAAGAGGTTTAGCTGAGTTAAGAGGTTTGGAAGAAGGTATAATTCGTTCCTTGTAAGTTTTATAAAATAATAATATAACTGTCATATTTATAAGCCAATAATTAAAACCTAAAGAAGTTATTATTAAAGTGAAATAATCTGTAAAGCCAACAGGTTTTAAAGAAACATAAGTCATATAAGTACATTTAAATAGTAGAATAAATCTATAGTTTAGATCGAACTTATATGACTTATTCATATCTATCATATTTTTAATTAAAAAAAAATAAGACCATGGAAATTAAAAAAATATATCCTGCAATCACATCTTTTTTTATGTTGGTTATTATTTTAGGTATAATGAGCAACGTCAATGCGCAGACTGGCAACATCAAAAATGATATTTTTTGGAATACAAAAGATGGACAGCCAATAAATAGTCAGGGTGGTGGTATTTTTAAATTTGCAGATCCTATGACAGGAGTACAAAAATATTACTGGTATGGTGTTTATTATGAAGAGGCTGACAGCTATAGAAACGCTCCATTTATTACACAAAAGAATGCTACTTTTAAATCTGTAACCTGTTATAGTTCAGTTGATTTAGTGAATTGGACGTTTGAAGGAGATGTTGTAACTACAGATGAAGTGAATAAATTCGGCAAAACCTGGGTAGGGCGCTTAGGAGTTGCTTATATAAAAGAGCTGAATAAATATGCGATGTTTGTTCAGCATGGAAGTGAGGTATTAATTACGCTTTCGGATTCTCCAACCGGTCAATTTATCTGGAATCAAAAAATAAATATGGAGAAAATGATAGGAACCAGCAATACTGGCGATCAAACCGTATTTACCGATGAAGATACCGGAAAATCTTATTTGATTTATTCTTATGGTAAAGGAAGGAACAAGATATATGTTTCTGAAATTGGTGTCAAAGAAGGGAAAGTAAACCTTTTAGACTGCACACAGGTCTTTAAAGGAGAAAGCCGTGAAGGAAATTGCATGTTCAAGTACCAAAATAAATATTATATGTTTGCATCCAATATTTATGGCTGGGATGCTTCATTTGCCTATTATTTAGTTGCTGATGATATTAGAGGACCGTATCTTCCTGCCAATGAAATGCTGGTTATAAACGGGGCTTCAGATGATTTTGCACATGTATCACAAACTGGTTTTTTCTTTTCTGTAAAAGGAAGCAAGCAGGAAACAATAGTATACTGTGGAGACCGATGGGCAGATTTTGCAGGCAACGGTTTAGGATATAACCAATGGTGTCCGATTTCATTTGATGGAGAAACTCCTTATTTTAATTCGCTTAATTCATGGAATATTAATGCCAAAACAGGCGAGTGGAAAGTAGCCAAAGATAATGATTACATTAAAAACGGAAGCTTTGAAGCCGATCGCAGGCATATTCCAAGTCCTGTTAAACCTGTACAAACAGAATTAACCGGATGGTCTAATGAGGTAATTGAAGGAAATAAAATTGGACTGGATAGTATAAATTCTCCGGTTATAAATTACTTCAATACTGAAAACGACAGAAGGATTGTTATCGGCGAAAAAAGCTTAAATATTAATGACAAGGTTAACTTTAAACGAAAAACTTTTCAAACAATTGTCTCTTCTCCTTATGTCAAACTTGAAGACGGATCGTATACGCTTACAGCCAAAGTAAAAAATACCAAAGGTTTTACAAATTTAGAAATGTATGCTTTAAGTAATGGTAAAAGACTCATTTACAATTTAAAAGATGAAAATTCATCATGGAAAACGATAACCATCAATAATATATCAGCTAAGAAAGGAAAGATTGAAATTGGTTTTCTGGCTGATGGTACAGCAAATGCTTCTTGCCAGGTTGACGATGTTTCATTGGTTAAAAATTAATCTTGTGTACTTGTTTGATCATATTGCGCATTTTCAGCGGATTTTAATCCGCTGAAAATGCGCAATATTCTCCTTTCGTCGAAATGACAAACTGTACTAATAAATATTCTTGTAAAAATGCTTATCCTAGCCCCGATAGAAGTGGAAATCCTTTTGTGGTGGGGTTAGCCACAAAAGATTGCAACGGATAGCGGGATTAGCTTCTTAAAAAATCACCATTAAAAATGAAGAAATGAAATAATTTAGTTTTTAAGCACTAAAATTCATTAAACTTTGATAAAATACTATTAATACTCCCAAATTAAACAGGCTATCTTTACAGCCTTTGCTAATTATTAAACCATACTTTATGAAAACTATTTCTTTAAAAGGAATCTTTCTCTATTTTATTTTGTTGATATCCTTTTGTGCTGCTGCTCAAAAAAGATCAGAAAGAGATTTGATTTTAATCGATAAAGACTGGCGTTTTTCTCTCGGACATCTATATGATACCCAGAAAGATTTCAATCATGCTACAAGTTATTTTTCCTATTTAACAAAAACAGGATATGGGGATGGCCCTGCCGCACAAGGTTTTGATGACCGTGCCTGGAGAAAATTAGATCTTCCGCATGATTGGGCAGTAGAGCAGCCTTTTAGTGAAAAGGGAAGTTTTAGCCACGGATTTAAAACAGCCGGAAAAGGTTTTCCTGAAAAGAGTATTGGTTGGTATCGAAAAAAAATCACTATTCCGGAGGCTGATAAAGGCCGAATCATTTCAATAAAATTTGATGGTGTTTTTAGAAATTCTAAAGTATTTTTCAATGGTTATTACCTCGGAACAGAAGAAAGCGGTTATAACGGTTTTGAATATGATGTTACGTCGTATGTAAATTATGGAGGAGAGAATACGATTGTCGTTCGTGCAGATGCTTCAATGGAAGAAGGATGGTTTTATGAAGGTGCCGGAATTTACAGACATGTTTATCTGCAAAAGACAAATCCGATTCATGTTACTGCAAACGGAACTTATGTTACTTCGGAAATTCAAAATGATAATGCAGAAGTTACAGCCCGGGTTACTATAGAAAATAAAGGAAACTACAAAGGTTCAATTGAAATTGCACAAAGCATTTTGGATGCTTCAGGCAAACAAATTACAACTGTTTCTGAAAATGTGCCAGCTCCTGATTTTTACAAAAAAACCGATTATACTTCAAAATTACAAGTTAAGAATCCGTTATTATGGGATATTGAAAATCCGAATTTATATCGTTTAGTTACTGAGATTAAACAAGACGGAAAAATTATTGACAGTTATGAAACTCCGTTCGGAATAAGAACAATTAAATTTGATGCAGAGAAAGGTTTCTTCCTTAACGGAAAATCGGTAAAACTGAAAGGAACAAACAATCATCAGGATCATGCGGGAATTGGAACCGCTTTGCCAGACGAATTGCAATATTTCCGAATCAAAAAATTGAAGGAGATGGGTTCGAATGCCTATCGCTGCTCACATCATCCCCCTACACCTGAGCTGCTTGAAGCTTGTGATAAATTAGGAATGCTGGTAATTGATGAAACCCGATTGATGGGAATTAACGATTATCATCTAAATGATTTAAAACGAGTAATTGAACGCGATCGCAATCATCCGAGTATTTTTTGTTGGTCAGTAGGAAATGAAGAATGGAATATTGAAGGTGGTGTTGTTGGAGAACGTATCACGAATGTCATGCAGGGATTTGCAAAAAGTATCGATCCAACAAGACCTGTGACGGTAGCGGTAAGTAGTGGTTTTAGAAGCGGTATCTCCTCAGTAGTTGAAATTATGGGTTATAATTATCTTGGAAACGGAGATATTGATGCGCACCGAAATGAATTTAAACAGCAACCCGGAATGGGAACTGAAGAAGGTTCGACGTTTGCAACCCGTGGAATTTATTTTACAGATGATGCCCAACATTATCAAAGTGCCTATGATAAAAAACCGCGACCATCTTTTTATAGTATTGAAGAAGGCTGGAAATTTTATGCAACACGTCCGCACATGGCCGGAATGTTTATCTGGACCGGTTTTGATTATCGCGGAGAACCTACACCATATGGCTGGCCATCGGTAACGTCTTATTTTGGAATGATGGATGTTTGCGGTTTCCCGAAAGACAATGTCTTTTATTTGAAATCATGGTGGGGAAAAGAACCTGTATTGCACTTACTACCACATTGGAATTGGAGTGGTATGGAAGGTAAAGAAATTGATGTCTGGGCATACTCGAATTGTGATGAAGTAGAACTTTTCTTAAACAAAAAGAGTTTGGGCAAAAAGAAAATGGAGCAATTAGGGCATTTAGAATGGAAAGTAAAATACGCTTCGGGAACTCTTGAAGCAATTGGATATAAAAACGGAAAAAAAGTTCTGACGGAAACTCAAAAAACAACCGGAATTGCTGAAAATATCAAGCTTTCGGTCGATAAAGAAAATGTTTTGAATTCGAATGTTAGTGTAGTAACGGTTGAAGTTACTGATAAAAAAGGACAGCATGTACCGACAGCAAATGACGAAATAAACTTTTCAATAATAGGAGGGAAAATAATTGGTACAGGAAATGGTAATCCGACATCATTAGAAAAAGAACAATTTATTGATGATGTTGCATTGGTTTCTATAACTAATCTGGAGGAACAGAAACTTACCACAGCCGATCTTCCAAATCAATTAGCTTCTGATTCAGAAAATAACTGGACAGCAGCTTTTAAGGACAGGGATTATAAAAATCAGGCTCCATCTTATATTTATAGAGGACAGTTTGATTTGAAGAATATTGCAAATACAAATATCGTTAGCTTCTATTATAAAAAAATAGGAACAGATGTAGTCATTTTTATTAACGGAAATAAGTTGGCAGCAAGTTCAGAAGATGCTCAAAAGTACATTTTAAATGCAGCTATATTAAAAGAAGGTAAAAACACAATTCAGATTGTAGCAACACCATTACAAAGAATAAGAGACTGGGACGTTATGAATACAGATCCGGGAATTATACAGGTAATTACGCCAGCTGAACCCTGGAAGCGAAAACTTTTTAACGGATATGCCCAGGTAATTGTTCAGAAAGACGGTAGTGGAAAAGAGATTGTTTTATCGGCAACTGCCAAAGGTTTAAACGCAGGAAGTTTAGTATTGAAAAAATAGTTTCAAGTTTCAGGTTTCAGGTTCGCAAAGTTTGCGGTTAAATACCTGAAACCTGAAACAAAAAACTTAATTTATTCTTTGAATAATATAAGTTGACTGACTCTTATCTCCTGATAACAATTTACCCAATTTCGAACTGATAGCATAAACATTTCCATCAGAAGCCAAAGCGGCAGTAGTTGGGAATTCATCTTTTCCAATAGTAGTTTCACCTATTTTTACAGCACTTGCCCAGTTGTTGTTACTTGACAAAGTATATGTTTTTCCTTGGGCTAAGCCATTTTCTACAACAACCAAATTATTGTTTTTGTCAAATTCGATACCATCAGGAGCGCTAAATGTAGTTCCTGTTACCTCAGTAATATTGGCAGGATTTGAAAGGGATATTTTCAATAGTTTAGAAGTATCGGTTTTTGCCACTAATAAATAACCATCAGGGTGAAAAACAATTCCGTTTAGACCAAATTCATTTGGTTTGGGCTGAAACAAAGTGTTAGTCGCAAATACAGAAGCAGCATAATTATTGTCAATTTTGTAAATAATGGGAGAAAATGAATCTGTAATATAAATATTGCCATTAGTATCTACAGCAATATCATTTGGACAAGATCCTGAATTTGGCGTAAAATTCTTCAAATCAATCTCTTTGATCAACTCACCTGAAGTAAGATTAAAAATACTTACCGTAGCAACAGATCCGGCGCTTCCTGCAGTACTTTTTTGAGAAATTCCCAAATCAGCGTTAGCAACTATTAACCGGTTTCGGACTTCATCAGTATAAACTCCTGTTGGTAAAACCAGTTTGCTGCTCGTTGCAAAAATGGATACTTTCCCTTTGGTATTCATAGCATAAACAGCTCCTTTGTACAATGAACTAATCAGGAATTTTTCATTTTTTGTATCGTAATCAATCCCTTCAGGATAAAGTCCAATAGCTGTAATGGTGTATTTGCTTTGCAGGGAAACAGAAGGATCTCCCGTTTTTTTTTCGCTGTCGCACGCCATGAAAAGAATTGAAAAAGCTGAAATCAAAATTGTGTTTTTCATTTTTATTAATTTAAGTTATTCGTCGGTATTGACAATGCAAATCTGGGACAGAATAAGAAAAATAAAAATGAACTGGTTTAGGAAATATAGTTGAACCAGTTTAACTTTTTGAGGTTTTACGATTACGTATTTTACTTAAATACTCCGTACTAAAACCAAGATAAGAAGCTAGTGCATATTGAGGAACACGTTTAGCAATTGCTGAATATTTACTCATAAATTCATCATAGCGTTCTTCGGCTGTTTTTGTAAAATTTGACAGCAGTCTTTTTTGCTGAAAAGCAAGCGAACGCTGGGTAATAATGCGCTCGAATTTTTCAAGTTTTGGAATCTCCTTCAGAAATTTTTGCTCGTCTTCGTATTCAATTTGAATAAGAACCGAATCTTCAAGAGCTTCTACAAATAAAGTGGCAGGTTCCTGATAAATCAAACTGCTGTAATCAGATATCCACCAGTCTTCAATAGCAAATGACAGCGTGTGTTCTTTTCCTTCATTATCAACCAGATAACCTCTAAAAGCACCTTTTACAACATAACTTTTATGTTTACATACAAAACCGGGCTGTACGATAAACTGCCTTTTTTTTACTTTGGTAATCTTCAAAAAAGTAGCCAGATGCTTTTTTTCGTCATCTGTTAAATCAACATATCTTGATACATAATCTATTACTGGCAGCAGGTCCTTCATTTAACAAAGATATTAAAGTTGTTTCAGGTTTCACGTTTCAAATTCCAGGTTGCCCAAACTTTGTCTATGAACTAAAGTTTGCGCAATTCTGTCATAGAAATTGAAATGACAACGATGAGAGCCTGAAATAAAAAAACTTGAAACCTAAAACAATATTTTTATTTATTTGAATTTCATAACTTTGTTGCATGAACGACCAAACAATTTCTCAGCCGGCTGATTTTAATACTTCAGATTTAAAAATGAAAGGTTTTAAAGTGTATGAAATTGGAAGTGATTGCAGCGCAATACCAACTTACAATCGCAGGGATTTCTATAAAATCTGTATGAATACTTCTCAAAGCCTCATTCACTATGCAGACAGGGGTATTGAAACCAATGGGACAACATTGTTTTTCGGGAACCCGCATATTCCGTATTCATGGGAATTGCTTTCTTCATCTTATCATGGTTTTGCATGTGTTTTTACCGAAGAATTTTTAAAGGTAAACGACCGTTCAGAAAGCCTTCATGAATGTCCGTTATTTAAAATTGGCGGAACCCCAATCTTTTATTTATCAGAAGAACAGAAGATCTTTGTAACTTCTTTATTTCAGAAAATGATTGTTGAACAAGATACTGACTATGTTTTTAAAGATGATCTGATCCGAAATTGTATCAATCTGATTATTCATGAATCAATGAAAATGCAGCCTTCGGAGAACTTCTTTAAACATAAAAATGCTTCTTCAAGAATTACATCATTATTTATTGAACTTTTAGAAAGACAATTTCCAATAGAGAGTAAAGATCAGCCACTTGCTTTTAAAACACCGCAGGATTATGCGCAAAGCCTTGCTGTGCATGTCAATCATTTAAATCGTTCTGTAAAAGAAATTACAGGAAAATCTACTACAGCACATATTACCGAAAGAATTATCAGCGAAGCAAAAGCTTTATTGCAGCATACAGATTGGAGTATTGCAGATATTGGCTATTCACTTGGATTTGAATATCCAAGCTATTTTAACAACTACTTCAAAAGGCTTACGGGAACAGTTCCAAAATCATTAAGAATGTAAAATTGTTTGATATTCTTAATTTTTTGTTTGAATTTTATTATTTCTAATTGAATTTGCTTACTTAAATTTGCATCAGATAATCAATCATGTATCAGATTTTTTGACTGACTAAATTATAACTCCAAAAGCACATTCTTTGCTTCATTTAGTTTCAGTTCCCATTAAACAAAAGCTTTAAATTATTTAGGGCAAACCTATTACTGATAATTTTTTAAATAGAAAACTAAACTCAAAAAACAATTATTTTATGTCAACACCTTATACCACCGTAATTGAAGAAGGAGTAATTCCTAACAGATACATGACAGGCGAAGTTTTTTATAAAAAACAAACAAGCAATATTCATCCGGATAATACTGTCATCAAAGAAATGGCTTTTGAACCCGGCTCAAGGAGCAATTGGCATATTAATCCAACTTTACAATTGCTAATTGCAACTGATGGTGTTGGATATTTCCAGGAAAGAGGCAGTGCAATACGCTTGTTGCAGAAGGGTGAAGTTGTTACTATAATGCCCGGAGCAGAACATTGGTATGGTGCTGTGCCTTATAGTCAATTTTCGCAAATTACTATTATTACAGAAATTGATAAAGGATCAGGAATCTGGCTGAAAAGTGTAACGGATGAAGAATACAATAGTTTTGAAAAATAGGCTTTAACACAAAATAATAAAAACAAAAATCACTCCATATTAGAGTGGTTTTGTTTTTATGTATCTGTAGTAGTTTCAATTTTTTTTATTTCGACTTTTTCTTTTTTAATGGCCTGTCTTAACAAAGCAAAAAGGCTCATGTAGGCATTAGCTAAAAAAACTAATGAAAACCCAGAAATTAAATATCCACGCCAGTCAGGTATCAGAAGTTTAAAATCACAAATAAGAATAAAAAAAAGAGTGATATAGTGACTAAAACAATACTCGCAGGTAAAAAGATAAAAAAACTTCCTGATTAAAATCTTGCTGTCATTTTGAGAACGGTTTACACACCATTGTCTTGGTTCCCGAAATATTTCTTCCTGAGTTACAGTCCAGCTAATACAGGCAATAGGAATAGCCAGGATAAATAACCATATAATTTGAGATATTAAATTCATTTGAAATTAATTTAATAAAACTTTAAATTACAAAGATTTCACTTTTTTGATTTATATAATTTTTACGATAAATTATATAATTTGTTTTGTTTTTCTTCTAAAAAGTCCCGGAACCACAAACCGGATTGTTTAATAGTTCTCTTTTGAGTATCAAAATCAACATGAATTAATCCAAATCTGGCATTGTAACCTTCAGCCCATTCAAAATTATCGGTAAGGCTCCAGACAAAATAGCCATCGACTTTACAGCCTTCCAGCTTAGCTTTATATAATTGTTCTAAATTATCTTGTATAAAATGAGTTCTGCTAATATCGTATACTTTTCCATTGGAAACCGAATCGGGAAATGCAGCACCATTTTCAGTTATTATAATTTTCTTTATTCCTTTATAAGTATTAAATTTTTGCAGAATATAATAAAGGGCAGGAGGGTAGATTTCCCATCCCATGGTAGTTGAAATAACGTTTCTTTTTTCGGCACTTACTAGTTCTGCTCCGATGTAAGGAGTAAATAATGAAGATTTTACAATTTCCCTTGTATAGCATTGAAGACCTATAAAATCGAAATCAAAAGCCATATTATTTTTATCATCAGACAGAATATAATTATTGAGTTTTTTTAATACAGGGAGATCGTCCTGCGGATACCCAAGACCCAATAAAGGTTCAATAAAAGTCCTGTTCAGCAAAGTGTCAACACGTTTTGCAGCTTCGATATCTTTTTGCTTTTGTGTTTCAGGTTCGATATGTGTACATGAAAACGTTGTACCGATATTAGCATTTTGTATATTATGACGCAATATTTTTGCACCGGCGGTTGTAGCTAATGTTACATGATGTATGGCTTTAAGGTAGTTTGTGATTCCTTTTTTCCCCGGAGCATGAATACCAAGAAAATATCCTGCACCAGTAAAAACAGATGGTTCATTTATAACCATCCAGTTTTTTACCCGATCGCCAAAATGATGTGCACATACTTCTACATATTCTGAAAACCATGAAACACATTCTCTGTTTGTCCAGCCTCCTTTTAATTCTAATGAATGGGGCAGATCCCAATGGTAAAGTGTAACCCAGGGTTCGATTTCACATTCAAACAAAAAATCAATAACCTTGTTGTAATAGTCAATTCCTGCCTGATTTATCGGGTGAACTCCCGAAGGCATAATACGCGGCCAACTAATAGAAAACCGAAAATTTGGAATGTTTAACTCACGTGCCAATTGGATGTCATCTTTATAGAAATTATAAAAATCACAAGCATTATCGGCATGATGACTATTTTTTATTTTACCTTTTTGTTTGGTAAAAACATCCCATATAGAAAGACCTTTTCCGTCGGCTTCATGTGCGCCTTCAATTTGAAAAGCAGCTGTAGAAACTCCCCAAAGAAAATCCTCACCAAATTGGTCTTTGTTTAAAAATGACCGCTCTAATTTATTCATTCAAATGTGCTTTCCTGTTTGTAAAGTAAATTAATGAAGAAAAGTAGAATGCATCGCTCTTAGAAAAAGCCACTCCTTGAATGAAACTATAAATTTTAGACTAAAGAATTTCATAACTATTTATTTTTAATCAAATTAAGGAAATAAATATGAATTCAATGTAATGTAAATATTATCAAATAGTTGCGTAATGTTTTTCAGATGTTTTATCCACTTCTAAATATTTTTTAGATTAAGTATTTGTAATATTTTTATGATATTGTATAAACCCGTAAATTCTCAATTATATAATTTTAAGCCAGTTATAAAATTTGAATGTATGAAAGATTTTATTCAGGACGTATACAAACATTTAGAAGGGTATTATTATAGCATTGTTGATTTAACACCCAAATTTATATTAGCTGTTGTCGTAATTTTAGTTTCCTGGTTTATTGCTTCACGAATTGGTATAATTGCCGCTAAGAGATTAAAAATTAGAATGCATGATCCTTTGCTTGCTACTTTTATTGCCCGATTAATTAAATCTGTTTTGATTATAATTGGCGTCCTTATTATGTTTAAGATTATTGGATTAAGCGGAATTGCACAAAGTATTCTGGCCGGTGCCGGAATTTCAGCATTTATTATTGGATTTGCTCTTAAGGATATTGGCGAAAATTTTCTTGCCGGAATACTTCTTGCCTTCAAAAGGCCTTTTTCTGTGGGGGATATCATAGAAAGTAATGGTGTGAAAGGCGAAGTACTTACATTGAATCTTCGTGATACAGAAATTAAAAGTGACAGCAAAATTATTTATATTCCAAATGCTTTATTAATTAAAAACACCTTAATTAATTATAATAGCAGTGGCTTTTTATTGCAGACTTTTACAGTTGGACTTGAATACGGCGCTGATTTTAACAAGGCAATAGAGTTGGTAAAAAAAGTCCTTGCAGATAATCATGAAGTTGTTGATAAAGAGCATACTGATTCGGCTTTGATCACAGATGTTACTGCAGGAATAGCACAGTTGAATATCCGTTATTGGGTAGAATCAACTACAAATCCGAAAAGTTCTGAAAATCGCTCAAAAATAATTGCAGAAGTTCTGAGTACTTTAAAAGAAAACGGATTTATTTTGAAGTAATTTTAAATCTATATTAACAATTAATGCATATCTGTTATAATTCACATTAGTTATATTTGTAAGAACAATAATATAGGTGTATTAATTTATGATAAAACTTAAGGCTTTTACAGTTTGTATTTTTCTGTTCTCCGCATTTTCGATTTCAGCTTATAGCCAGCAAGTAAAGCTGCTTAATATTGACCAGCTTAATGAAAGAATAAAGAATGGAAAAGACAGTACCTATGTGGTCAACTTCTGGGCAACCTGGTGTGCTCCGTGTATTAAGGAATTACCTAATTTCGAAAAACTCAAAGCAGAACATAAATCTGAGAAATTAGCAGTATTACTGATTAGTGTTGATTTTAAATCAAAATTGAATTCGGGCGTGATTCCATTTGTGAAAAGAAAAAATTTGAAGAGTGAAGTTTTTCTGCTTAACGAAAGCAGTCCGCAAGAATATATTGACCGAATTGATCCTTCGTGGTCAGGAAGTATTCCTGCTACAATTTTTATTAAAAATGATAAGCGAAAGTTTGTCGAAAGTGAATTTACCTACGAACAATTATTAACCGAATATAAAAAACTGTAACTATGAAAAAAATAATTCTATTAATGATGCTGGCATTTTCTGCCTTTCTTACCCAGGCACAAACTGCAACTCTTAAAGCCGGAGATACAGCGCCTGATTTTAAACTTAATAATGTAGATAACAAAGAAGTTTCTTTTGCAAGTTTCCCTAATGCAAAAGGTTATATTGTTGTTTTTACCTGCAATACATGTCCTTACGCAGTAGCTTATGAACAAAGAATTATTGATTTGGATAAAAAATTCAAACCACAGGGATATCCTGTAATTGCTATTAATCCAAATGACCCGGAAGCTTCTTCAGCTGATGCTTTTAATAAAATGCAGGATTTAGCCAAAGAGAAAAAATACCCTTTCCCTTATTTATTTGATGCCGGACAAAAAGTAACAGACCAATATGGCGCAAAACGCACCCCTCATATTTTTATCGTTTCCAAAACAGCAAAAGGAAATATTATAGAATACGTTGGTGCTATTGATAATGATCCCGAAGGCACGAAGACTGAAAAAATAAAATATGCCGAAGATGTTATTGCAGCTTTAAAAAGCAATCAAAAACCAGCCATAACACAAACAAAAGAAATTGGCTGTACCGTAAAAAGAAAAGCTAAAGCTTAATTATAAGCAGCTTAATTCAAAAAATGCCTCAATAATTTGAGGCATTTTTTATTTTTAAAGGTTTATATTCAAAACTTATTACAGCATAAAAGGATAGATATTCTATAAAACTTTGCCGAGATCATAT
Source organism: Flavobacterium sp. Flavsp81 (assembly GCF_059491325.1). Taxonomy (NCBI): domain Bacteria; kingdom Pseudomonadati; phylum Bacteroidota; class Flavobacteriia; order Flavobacteriales; family Flavobacteriaceae; genus Flavobacterium; species Flavobacterium sp. Flavsp81. The sequence goes on from NZ_CP168505.1 coordinate 745,828, forward strand.
AAAGCAATTCATTATTGGTATTCTAAATTTGGTAATAATTATAAAAAATATATAAAAATGATACACGTGATTGATACCGCAGATAATGTAGTTGCTTTCAGAGCATTGGCAGAAGTAACCAAAGAGGATTTTCAGGCAGTTGTAGTTCCATCAATAGATAAATTAGTGAAAAGGATTAATGAAATTAATTTTTTATTGGTATTGGATACGGACATAGGAAATTTTACATCTGGTGCCTGGCTTCAGGATATCATGGTAGGGCTTAAACATTTAGGAAAATGGAACAGGGCTGCTATCGTTACCGATTCAGATGAGATAATTTCATTCACTAATGGATTCAGTTACATTGTTCCCGGGGAATTTCGTGGTTTTAAAAAAATAGATTTTAACAAAGCCTTGAATTGGGTAGAAGGTAATATATAGTTTAAAAAATAGAAATCTTAGCAATAGTTTTTAATTGCTATATATTTAACAGTTACATTTCATTTAACTTACGGTATTATAATTTGCTTTTGAATTGTTTTTAAAACAATCCAAAAGCATTATTTTTTTAATATTATACTTCAAAAAAAGAAATTTCATTATTATTTCAAAAAAAGCAACTTAAAATTTTTTTCATAAACAACAATATTATATTTTTACGCAACCGATTGCAATTTAATAACTCTAATACTGTATTCTTTTGTTATTAAATTTATCATATATTTTATTAGAGATATTGATGATATTAAAAAAATAAATTGAAGAAAATGAATTTAAGGAAAAAGACTTTTTTAATATTGATCGCAATGTTTTTCGTAATTACAGAGTCAATTTCAGCCCAGAGTGATTACAAACTATGGCTGCAATATGAAAAGAAAACAAGTCCCGAAATGATTTCAGATTATCTTTCAAATATGAAAGGAATAATTGTATTGGGAAAATCTGAAACTTCTAATATTTCTTTGAAAGAATTAAAGTTGGGTCTGACAAGCATGCTAGGGAACGAAATTGATTCTGCAACAAAATTAGAAGGAGAGAATAAAATAATTATAGGCTCCAGAGCAGTTTTAAATTCAGAAATTCAAAAAGCAGCTGGAATTGATTTCGATCAAATAAATGAAGAAGGTTTTATTATTAAATCTATTTCAATAAAAAATAAAAAGCATATTTTAATAAGTGGTAAAAATGATGTTGGGGTTTTATATGGTGTTTATAATTTTTTAAGATTAATTCAGACAGATAAATCGATCAAAAACCTGAATATAGTTGATGCTCCGAAAATAAATATCCGGGTTTTAAATCACTGGGATAATTTAGACCGAACTGTCGAACGCGGATATGCCGGTTTCTCTTTATGGAATTGGCAGAAACTTCCGGATTTTATCGATCAGCGTTATATTGATTATGCAAGGGCAAATGCGTCAATCGGAATTAACGGAACGGTTTTGAACAATGTAAATGCGAATGCATTAATCTTAACGCCACAATATTTAGAAAAAGTAGCGGCTTTGGCCAATGCGTTCAGACCATATGGAATAAAAGTATATTTAACAGCCCGCTTTTCGGCACCAATAGAAATTGGAGGTTTAAAAACTGCCGATCCAAAAGACACTGATGTAATAAATTGGTGGAAAGGCAAAGCCAAAGAAATTTATAAAATGATCCCAGATTTTGGAGGATTTTTGGTAAAAGCAAATTCAGAAGGTCAGCCAGGCCCACAAAATTATGGAAGAGATCACGTTGACGGAGCGAATATGCTGGCAGATGCGGTTGCACCTTTTGGAGGTGTAATTATGTGGCGTGCTTTTGTCTATTCTGAACATGATGCAAATGACAGAGCCAAACAAGCTTACGCTGAATTTGTACCTTATGATGGAAAATTTAGAGAGAATGTAATTGTTCAGGTAAAGAATGGCGCCATCGATTTTCAACCTCGCGAACCCTTTCATCCGATGTTTGGCGCTATGCCAAAAACACCTTTGATGATGGAGTTTCAAATCACTCAGGAATATTTAGGTTTTAGCACGCATTTGGTTTTTCTTCCAAAATTATTTCAGGAAGTTTTAGAATCTGATACCCATCAAAAAGAAAAAGGTTCTACGGTTGCCAAAGTAATAGATGGCTCTTTAACTAAAATCAGGATTACCGGAATTGCTGGCGTTTCCAACATTGGAAATGATTTAAACTGGACCGGGCATCCTTTTGCACAGGCCAATTGGTATGGCTTTGGAAGACTGGCATGGAATCCTTATTTAGATTCGGAAGTTATTGCTGATGAATGGCTTAGGTCTACTTTTTCGAATGATGAAAATTTCATTAAGCCAGTAAAAGAAATGATGATACAATCTCGTGAAGCGGTTGTAAATTATATGACACCTTTAGGATTACATCATATTATGGACACAGGACACCATTACGGACCGGGTCCTTGGGTTTCAAATTTATCACGACCGGAGTGGAATCCAGTATACTATCACAAAGCCGATAAAAACGGAATTGGTTTTGACCGCTCAAAAACCGGAACAAATGCAACAGCGCAATATGCTCCCGAAGTGGAGAAAATTTTTGATAACCCGGAAGCCTGCCCTGAAAAATATTTACTGTGGTTTCATCATGTTTCCTGGGATTATAAATTAAAAAATGGGCAAACGCTTTGGAACGGAATAGCACTCAAATATCAGGAAGGTGTTGATCAGGTAAAAGAGATGCAAAATACCTGGAATAAAACTGAAAAATATATTGACAGCGAACGTTTCAAAGAGGTTGAGATGCTGCTGGGGATTCAATATAAAGAAGCAAAATGGTGGCGGGATGCATGTTTACTTTATTTTCAACAATATTCAGGTAAAGAGTTGCCTGCAGGAGTTGAGAAACCAACACAATCTTTAGAGTATTTTAAATCATTAAAATTTCCATTTGCACAAGGAAATTAATTCGGTAAAAAATAGCGTAAATAATTACTATTAACCAAAAAATAAAAATAATGAAATTAATTAAACTTTATATACTGGCATTCAGCATCTTGTTATTTGTGAACTGTACTGCACAAAAAGGATCCGGTTCTTTGAAAAACACATATAAAAAAGATTTTTATATAGGAACAGCTTTAAGTGCCGATCAAATTGAACAAAAAGATGCAAAAGCTGATGTATTAATACGTAAAGAGTTTAACGCCATAACAGCTGAGAATATTATGAAATCGATGTTTGTACATCCAGCCAAAAACAAATATGATTTTGCATTGACAGATAAATTTGTTGCCTATGGTAAGAAAAACAAAATGTTTATTCATGGGCATACTTTGATCTGGCACAGTCAATTAGCACCATGGATGGCTGAAATTAAAGACAGCACTGAAATGAAAGCTTTCATGAAAGATCATATCACAACGATTGTTTCAAAATATCAAGGAAAGATTGATTCCTGGGATGTTGTCAATGAAGCTCTAAACGAGGACGGAACGTTAAGAAAATCCATTTTCTTTAATACATTGGGTGAGCAATATCTTGTGGATGCTTTTAAATTAGCTGCTGCAGCTGATCCGAAAGTAGATTTGTATTATAACGATTATAATAATGAAGAGCCTGCAAAAAGAGAAGGAACAATTAATTTGATTAAAAAAATAAAGGCAGCAGGAGGGAAGATTGACGGTGTTGGAATTCAGGCGCACTGGCGATTGGAAACCCCTTCTTTAGAGGAAATTGAAAAAAGTATTTTAGCTTATTCAGCACTTGGGATTAAGGTCGCTTTTACGGAATTAGATATTACTGTACTGCCAAATCCCTGGGATTTAAAAGGAGCAGATGTAAATCAAAATTTTGAGGGAAGTGCAAAAATGAATCCTTATCCTGAAAGCCTTCCTGATTCTGTTCAGGGTAAGCTGGCTCAACGTTATTCAGATATTTTTAAATTATTTCTGAAACACAAAGACAAAATCAGCCGTGTAACTTTTTGGGGAGTTCATGATGGACAATCGTGGTTAAATGATTGGCCAATTAAAGGCCGAACAAATTACCCTTTACTATTTGACGCGAATCTTAAACCTAAAAAAGCTTATAAAAGTGTGATAGATCTGAAGGAAGAAAAAAATTAGCCTTCTCTATTTTTAAAATAAAATAGTAATAACGCAAACTAAGTTTGTTTGGTATGCTTTTTTTTTTAATTTTACACAACCGATTGTTTAATTGATATTCTTAGCTTTTAACATCAATACAATTATTTCATAACGATTAATATCTAATAAATAAATACAATATAAAGTAGAAAATATTTTTGCTTCTAAATTATCTAACACCTAACTAACGACCAAAACCAATGAATTTTAACTCTCAAAAATTATCAATAAAAGAAAAAATTGGATACAGTTTAGGCGATCTGGCTGCAAATTTGGTCTTTCAAACTTTAATGACTTATCTGGCTTATTTTTATACAGATATATACGGATTATCTCCTCAACATTCATCAATAATAATGTTAGTGGTAGGTTTAATTGCTGCTTTCATTTTCAATCCTATTATCGGAGCAATGGCAGACAGGACACATACTAAATGGGGAAAATTTCGCCCTTGGATATTATGGACAGCAGTCCCGTTAGGAGTTATTGCGCTTTTGGCTTTTACTACACCAAATTTTTCCTATCAGGGAAAAGTAATATATGCTGTTGTAACGTATTCTCTTCTGCTTTTATTTTATGCCAGTAATAACTTGCCTTATTCCGCCTTGAGCGGCGTGATTACAGGAGATATGTCTGAGAGGAATAGTATGTCTTCCTATCGTTTTGTTGCAGTGATGTTTGCCCAGTTTTTTGTGCAGGTTTTCATGCTTGGAATTATTAAAAGTGCCGGAAATGGAGATAAAGCTATCGGTATAGAAAAGGTAATGACTGTCTTGGCAATTATTGGAACCATTATGCTTCTTATTACCTTTTTAACAACCAAAGAGCGAATTGTACCAAAACCGGAACAGAAATCAAGTGTTAAGGAAGACTTAGGTGATTTAGTAAAAAACAAGCCCTGGCTGATAATATTGACATTAACTTTATTGGTTTTTATTACACTGGCTATGAAAGGCGGTTCATATGTTTATTATTTTGAAAATTATGTAAACAAGGAGCAATTAGCCATTTTTATCCAGCCCATTTTAGACTTCCTTTCAACAATAGGATTGAATCCTTTCGGGAATGACCCAATTTCAGCGGGATTTGGATTGTTTAATGCGGGTGGAATAATTTTTATGATTATCGGAATTACTTTATCAAAAAGGTTCGCTGATAAATATGGCAAAAGAAATGTATTTAGATTGTTCTTATTTATTTCGACCTTATTCATTATAGCTTTTTACTTTTTTTCGCCAGGTTCAGTTGGTTTGATGTTTTTTTCTCAAATTTTTCACGGTTTCTTCTATGGCATTACAATTCCGCTTCTTTGGGCTATGATTGCAGATGTAGCAGACTATTCTGAATGGAAAAATAACCGTCGTGCAACTGCTATTATATTTTCGGCTATGATGGTGGGATTAAAAGCAGGATTGAGCATTGGCGGTGCACTAACAACATCACTTTTAGGGTATTTTGACTATGTTCCAAATGCTGCGGAACAAACTGATATTGCCATTAACGGAATTAAATTACTGGTAAGCATTTTTCCTGCAATACCTTTTTTAATTGGAACAGGATTATTGTTTTTCTATGAAATTGACAAAAAAATGGAGGTTCAGATAGAATCTGACTTAAAAGAGAGAAGAGCTTAATTATATACATTAAAATATAAAAATACGACTATGCCTGAAGATAGTACTGAACAGATTAATTTTGAAACAATTAATAAACTAGCCATTTCACAACCACTGGTGTCACATATGTATACGGCTGATCCGTCAGCACACGTATTTAACGGAAAGATTTATATTTATCCATCTCATGATATTGATGCAGGGATTCCATTTAACGATAACGGAGATCATTTTGGCATGGAGGATTATCATGTATTTTCTATGGATAATATTGAATCGGAAGTAATAGATAATGGTATTGCTTTGCATGTAAAAGATGTTCCGTGGGCAGTAAAACAAATGTGGGCTCCTGATGCTGCTTGCAAAAATGGTAAATATTATTTGTATTTTCCTGCAAAACGCGCTGACGGAATTTTTCAGATTGGAGTTGCCATAAGCGATTCACCAACAGGGCCATTTATTCCGGAACCACAAGCAATTAAAGGAAGCTACACAATTGATCCTGCAGTTTTTGAAGACGAAGACGGAAAATTTTATCTTTATTTTGGAGGTATTTGGGGAGGGCAGCTTCAGAAATACAGAAACAATAAATTTTCTGAAGAAAACAATGAGCCTAAAGACGATGAACCTGCTTTGGGGCCTATCGTTGGCTTATTGACCGATGATATGAAACAATTTGCAGAATCTCCAAGAGAAATTAAAATTCTGGATAAAAATGGAGACGTTTTATTGGCAGGAGATAATCAACATCGTTTTTTTGAAGGTCCCTGGATGCATAAATACAATGGTAAATACTATTTTTCATATTCAACCGGAGACACTCATTTTATTTGTTATGCCACAGGAGATAATCCTTATGGGCCATTTACTTATCAGGGACGAATTTTAAATCCTGTAATTGGCTGGACTTCACATCATTCAATCTGTAAAGTAGATGATAAATGGTATTTGTTTTATCATGATTCAAGTCTTTCAAAAGGTATAACTCATTTAAGATCAATAAAAGTAACAGAGATTACTTATAACGAAGATGGTTCGATAAATACAATAGATCCTTACGGTAAAAAGGAATAGATAAATTTCTGTTTATTGAAAAGAAGCAAGTACTTTAATTTTATTTTTCTATGGAAACAAATGATGATAGAAAAACAGATACTGCCAGAAAATATCTTATTAATATTGATTGTGTGATATTTAATTTTGATGATGGCGGATTAAAAGTTTTATTGGTCAATGATCAGAACCAAAAAGAAAATTGGGAGCTGCCAAGCCATTGGATTTCTGAAGGTGAAACTATAGAAAGTACTCCCAATCGAATTTTGAAAAAATATATTGGTGTTAATAACTTTTATATAGAACAGCTTAAGGCTTTTAGCTACCCGTCAGAATATTCGCCATCAGATGATATTACTATTGGATATTATGCCCTGGTAAAAAAAGACAATCATTATTTAGAAAATGATTTAAAATCGTTAGAAATCAAATGGTGCAAAATTGATGAAGCTTTAAATTTGAATTATAAACATCGCATGATTCTCGATTATAGTCTAAAAGAACTAAGAAAACGTATTTGTCAAAGTGCTGTTGGATTTAATTTATTACCGGAAAAATTTACTCTTTTACAGGCTATGCATCTTTATGAAGAAATCTTAGGTGTGGAAATGGATAAATCAAATTTTCGCAGAAAAATTTTTCAAATGGGGTTAGTTTTGGATGTAGACGAGAAGGAAGAACATGTTTCACATCGCGCAGCTAAGTTTTATAAATTCAATATTGAAAATTATGAAAAGCTGGAACAACGAGGATTTAATTTTAAGTTTTAACCCTTATTAGCAATGTATTTGTCAGTCAATCATTTTTAGTTTAGCCGAATGTTATAAAAAATACAATTTTTAATAAAAATAATTTTTTTTATTAAAGAGAAGCAACTACTTTAGCAGACCAGAACAGAACAGTATGATTAACGAGAATCAGGAAAAATTTGTCTTTGTTATTAATCACGAAAGTGATATTCCTAAATACCAGCAACTGGTAAACGGGATAACAAATGCTATTGCTGAGAATATTTTACAGAAAGGAGAGTTACTTCCTTCTGTGAATAGTATTTGCAAAACAAATCAGCTGTCGAGAGATACCGTTTTTAAGGCATATTCCATTTTAAAAGATCAAAAGACGATTGACTCTGTGCCAAATAAAGGATACTATGTTTCGGGTGAAACCAGAAAGGTGCTTTTGGTACTGGATACTTTTAAAGCATATAAAGAGGTTTTATACCATTCTTTTGTAAATAATTTACCGGATAATGTTATTACTGATGTACAATTTCATCACTATAATATGGATGTTTTTAAAACAATAATTAATAATAGTGTCGGGAAATATTATAAGTATGTGGTAATGAATTTTGATCATGAGGATATAACACCGGCTTTATCGGTAATTCCTAATGATAAATTACTGTTGATTGACTGGAATATCCATGCAGAAAAAAAGAATAATTATGTTTTTCAGGATTTCGGAAAAGCATTTTATGAGTCTTTGACAATGGTGGTTGATTTATTTAAAAAGTATAAAATGATACAATTTATCTATCCTGATTATACGCATCATCCTAAAGAAACATTGGAGTTTTTTAAGAAATTTTGTTCAGATTTTAATTTTAAATCTGAAATTATTACAGACCCAAATAAGTTTAATATAGAAAAAGGAATTGCCTATATAAGTGTGAGTGACAGAGTTTTGGGTCATTTTTTGGAACAATGCAAAAAGAAAAATTTAGAACCCGGAGAAGATGTTGGTTTTTTGTCTTATAACGAAACACCAATGAAAAAATTTATATACAAAGGAATTTCAGTTGTATCAACTGATTTTAACGAATTAGGAACAAAAGCAGCAGCATTTATCACGCACGATGAAGTTATGCAGTGTTATATACCAACAAATTTAATATTAAGAGAATCATTATAAGTTATGTATTATATAGGATATGATATTGGAAGTTCTTCGGTCAAGGTTGCCTTGGTTGAAGCTGCAACGGGAAAAAAAGTAATTGTTTTGAATGAGCCACAAAACGAAATGGAAATCTTGTCATTACAGCCGGATTGGGCAGAACAGGATCCTGAAATTTGGTGGCAGTACATTTGTATAGCTACAAAAAGAGCGATTAAGGAAGCTAATGTTGATGCTTCAAAAATTAAGGGAATTGGTATTTCCTACCAAATGCACGGATTGGTTATCGTGGATAAAAACGGCAATTCACTACGTAACGCAATTATCTGGTGCGACAGCAGGGCAGTAGAAATTGGCAATAAAGCTTACGCTGAAATCGGGCAGGAAAAATGCTCGGAACATTTATTGAATTCACCTGGTAATTTTACTGCTTCAAAATTAAAATGGGTAAAAGAAAATGAGCCTGAAATATACAATCAGGTTTATAAATATATGCTGCCCGGAGATTATATTGCCTACAAACTTACCGGAGATATCACCACAACAAAAAATGGTTTATCTGAAGGAATGCTTTGGGATTACAAAGAAAATAAAGTTGCCAATTGGCTATTGGATTATTACGAGATTGATCAGTCATTGACTCCTAATATTGTAGAAAATTTTACAAATCAAGGGGTTTTAAACGAAAAAGGTTCTAAAGAATCCGGACTTCCTATCGGTATTCCTGTAGTTTACAGGGCTGGTGATCAGCCTAATAATGCATTGGCATTAAACGTATTAAACGCAGGTGAAGTAGCTGCAACAGGTGGAACCTCAGGTGTGTTTTACGCTGTGAGCGAAATATCCTCAGGAAAAAGTACCAGAGTAAATAATTTTGTACACGTTAATCACGAAGAAAAAAATCCCCGGGTTGGTAAATTATTAAATATCAACGGAGCAGGAATTCAATATCGCTGGTTGAAAAATAATATGGGGAATGAAACCTATGAATCAATGAATCAAAAAGCTTCAGAGATTGAAGTTGGTTCTGATGGAGTAGTGGTAATTCCTTTTGGAAACGGAGCAGAACGTATGTTTAATAATAAAAACATCGGAACTCACTTTTTAAACCTGAATTTAAATATTCATAATAATGCTCATTTATTCAGAGCTTCATTAGAAGGAATCGCTTTTTCATTTGTGTATGGAATGGAATGTTTAAAAGATGATAATGCCAAAATTAATGTTATCAGAGCCGGGAATGATAATTTATTCCGTTCCGAAATTTTTTCAAATACAGTAGCAACATTAATTGGGCATGAAATAGAAATATACAACACAACAGGAGCAGTAGGAGCGGCAAGGGCAGTAGGCTTAACTGATGGTGACTTTGAAAAATTTGGTTCAGGCATTACAACCAATGATCATGTTATGACTTTTATGCCACTAAAAAACAAAGAGCCATATGAAACGGCTTATCAAAAATGGAAACAAGAATTAGAATTAATATTAACAAATAAATAGTAGAGAAATGATAGTTTTAGGAAATAAAGAGTACTATAAAGGTATCGGACAAATTAAATTTGAAGGGAAAGAATCTGATAATCCTTTGGCTTTTAAATATTACAATCCAGACCAGGTTGTAGCCGGAAAAACAATGCGTGAGCACTTTAGATTTGCAATTGCGTACTGGCATACCTTCTGCGGACAGGGAAGTGATCCATTTGGACCGGGAACGCAAAATTTTGCATGGGATCAGCCTGCTGATGCAATTGAAGCAGCAAAAGAAAAAGCAGATGCAGCCTTCGAATTCATTACTAAAATGGGTTTTGGACATTACTGTTTTCATGATTATGATTTAGTTAGAGAAGGTTCAACTTTTGCAGAATCGGAAAGCAGATTAGCTACCATAACTGATTATTTGAAAGAAAAGCAAGCAGCTTCAGGAGTGAAATTACTTTGGGGAACAGCAAACTGTTTTTCTAACCCGCGTTATATGAATGGAGCAGCAACTAATCCGGATTTTAACGTATTGGCAAGAGCCGGAGGTCAGGTAAAGTTGGCTTTGGATGCTACTATTGCATTAGGAGGTGAGAACTATGTATTTTGGGGAGGACGTGAAGGTTATATGACTTTGCTAAATACCGATATGGGAAGAGAATTAGATCATATGGGGCAATTTTTGGTACAAGCCAGAGATTATGCAAGAGCGCAAGGATTCAAAGGAAATTTCTTTATTGAGCCAAAACCTATGGAGCCATCTAAGCACCAATATGATTTTGATTGTGCTACGGCGATTGGATTTTTACGTCAGTATGGTTTAGAGAAAGATTTCAAAATGAATATTGAGGTAAATCATGCAACCTTGGCACAGCATACTTTTCAGCATGAGATTGAAGTGGCTGCCAAAGCCGGAATGTTAGGAAGTTTAGATGCTAACAGAGGTGATTACCAAAATGGATGGGATACAGACCAGTTCCCGAATAATATTCAGGAAACTACCGAAGCGATGTTAGTTTTCCTGAAAGCAGGGGGATTACAAGGTGGTGGAATTAATTTTGATGCAAAAATCAGAAGAAATTCTACAGATATGGAGGATGTTTTCTTAGCACACATTGGCGGAGCAGATACTTTTGCCAGAGCCTTACTGACTGCTGATAAAATTATTACTTCTTCTCCTTATGAAAAATTAAGAACAGAAAGATACAGTTCTTTTGATTCCGGAAACGGAAAAGCTTTCGAAGAAGGAAAACTGGATTTACAGGCTTTATATAAAATTGCTCAGGAAAACGGAGAACTTCCTTTACAAAGTGGTAAACAGGAGTTGTTTGAAAATATTATCAATCAATACATATAATATTTTTTAGAAAGAATATTTAATGAATGTTAGATTACATTTTAAAATTAATATTGATAAAGAATAATAGCATTATTTTTTAAATCTGAATCGATTCAGATTTAAAATAAATTTTGCTCTAAATTTTTAAAAATGCTTATCTGAAGAAATTAGGGTCGGAGGTTTGTTGTTAGTTCCTCTTGCCTTAATTTTTTTTTGGATTTTAATCCTAAATGATATTTGAAAACAATCTATCTTCAAAATTAAATATTCATAATATTACTTAAACTAAAATAAAGACAAATGAAATTTTTTATAGATACAGCAAATTTAGAAGATATTAAGGAAGCCCAGGCAATGGGGGTTTTAGATGGTGTTACAACCAATCCGTCATTAATGGCAAAAGAAGGGATTGCAGGTAAAGAAAATATTTTACAGCATTATCTTAATATTTGCAACATTGTTGATGGAGATGTTTCTGCCGAAGTTATTTCAACAGATTATGAAGGAATGATTAGAGAAGGGGAAGAATTGGCTGCTTTGCACAAACAAATTGTGGTAAAGCTACCAATGATTGAGGATGGTGTAAAAGCATGTAAGTATTTTTCGAATAAAGGAATAAGAACTAATGTTACTTTGGTATTTTCTGCAGGCCAGGCTTTATTGGCTGCTAAAGCAGGTGCAACGTATGTTTCTCCTTTTTTAGGAAGATTAGATGATATTTCGACAGACGGAATGCATTTAATTGCGGAGATCAGAGAAATTTATGATAATTATAATTATGAAACTCAGATATTATCTGCTTCTATCAGGCATACAATGCACGTTGTTAATTGTGCAAAAATAGGATCAGATGTTATGACAGGCCCTTTGTCAGCTATTAAAGGCTTATTAAAACACCCTTTAACAGATATTGGATTAAAGCAATTTGTTGAAGATGCTAAAAAAATGAATTTATAAATTTTGGTGATTTCCAAATATATAACCTTTAAATAGTGTCATTTAAAAACTAATAAAGATTTTTTGCCCCCACAAAAATCTTTATTTTAGACTCCTTTCAATTCATTTGAGAGGAGTTTTTTATTTTATTAAAGTTGATTTTATCATTAAATCACAATTTAATGTAGACAGATTAATCGTTTATATATTTAGAGGAGTTTCTTTTGTAAGATTAAATTATTTTTTATGATTTAGATATTATTTTAACAGTATTTAAGAGCTTGAATTCAGTATAAATTCATCTTCTTTGATTTGCCGTGTTGTTAATTTAGAATGAAAGTATAAATCTAAAATCATAGACCGTAACTCTAAAATAAGAGCAAATTTAAATCTTAAAACATTCAAAATTAGAGGGTTGTTTAATGTTTTCAATTGTAATTATTGAAAAATGTTACATAAAATCATTCTTTTATCTCAATTAAGAATGTGTAAAATATGATTTAACCCCCTTTAATTTATGATTTTACCCCCTGTAAAATTTATTGATAGTATTGTAATTTGCTTTCCTTCATAACAGTTGAGAATTCAATATTTTTAAGAATTACTATGATAACTCCTGTTAGAGTAGGTATGACGTCATATTAATATCAAAAGTTATTCGGAAGACAAAAGAAAAGGCACAACAAAAAATGCTTTTCAGCCTATATATTATAAATGTATTCGATTATATTCAAACATCTTTTAAATAGAACAAATATGAAGAAAGTTTTAGCTTGTTCCCTTTTGTTAACTGCACAGCTTATTACCGCGCAGCAGAATGAATGGGAAAATCCGGGAGTTATGGATCGCAATAAAGAACAGCCCCATACCGCCTATGTCATATATGACGGACAGCAAAGCGCAGCTGCCGATAAGCCGGAAGCTTCCGTTTATTATCATAGCCTTAACGGACCCTGGAAATTTAATATTGTAAAAAAGCCCGCTGACAGACCGCAGGACTTCTATAAAACTGATTTTGATGACCATAACTGGAGTAATATAACTGTCCCTTCAAACTGGGAAATGCAGGGATATGATATTCCAATTTATACGAATATTGTATATCCTTTTCCTAAGAATCCACCGTTTATAGCCCCTGATTATAACCCTGTTGGAAGCTACCGCAAAACATTTGGTCTGCCTGAAGGCTGGGCTGGTAAGGATGTAATGCTGCATTTTGGTTCTATTTCAGGATATGCACGTATTTTTATTAACGGTAAAGAAGCCGGAATGACAAAGGCCAGCAAGACTCCTGCCGAATTTAATATTACACCTTATCTAAAAAAGGGTCAAAACATTTTGGCCGTACAGGTATTCCGCTGGCACGATGGCAGTTATTTGGAAGATCAGGATTTCTGGCGACTTAGCGGGATCGAACGTGATGTTTACCTGCAAGCGCTTCCAGCCGTTTCTGTACAAGATTATGAAGTAACAGCAGGACTTGATGATGCTTATTCAGGCGGTAAAATGTCAGCGGCTGTTAAATTAAGAAATAGTAAAAAAGGTTTAAAAACCAATGTATGTTTTACACTTTTGGATGCTAATAATAAACAAGTATACAGTGAAGTAAAAGCTGTGCCTGCCAATGTAACAGAAGTTTTTTTTAAAGCTGCAATTTCTAACGTATCCAAGTGGAGTAGTGAAACTCCCAATCTATATCGTTATTTTATAGAATGGGACATCGACGGCGGTAAAAAAGCTTATATCAGCGGGCGAACAGGCTTTAGAAGAGTAGAAATTAAAAATGCACAGCTGTTAGTTAACGGCAAACCAGTAATGGTACATGGAGTAAATCTTCACGAACATCATCCGGTAAAAGGACATGCTCCTGACAAAGAAATGATGCGTAAGGATGTTGCATTAATGAAGCAAAGCAATATCAATGCAATACGTATGAGTCATTATCCTCACGATCCGTACATTTATGAACTATGCGACGAATTTGGACTGTATGTTGTCGACGAAGCCAATATTGAAACGCATCATATGGGAGCCGAACTGCAGAACCCTTTTGACAAAAGCAAACACCCGGCATACCTTCCTGAATGGGCACCGGCACATCTTGATCGCGTTAAAAGAATGTTAGAAACCGATAAAAATCATCCTTCAATTATTATTTGGAGTATGGGCAATGAATCCGGTAACGGGCCGGTTTTTTATGAAGCTTACAAATGGCTTAAACAGCGTGACACCAACCGCCCGGTACAGTTTGAGCAAGCTGGAGAAAACTCTGATACGGACATTGTATGTCCAATGTATCCAAGCATAGAAAACATGAAGAAATATGCTGCGTCGACTGCCACCAGACCTTATATTATGTGTGAGTATGCGCATGCTATGGGAAACAGTACCGGAAATTTCCAGGAATATTGGGATATTATATCGTCAAGTCCGCACATGCAGGGCGGGTTTATATGGGACTGGGTAGACCAGGGAATTAAGGCAAAAGATGCTAATGGCAAAGACTACTGGGCATATGGAGGAGATCTTGGCGGCGAAAAACTGCAGCATGATGAAAATGGCTGTGCAGACGGACTTGTTACTGCAGACCGTGTTCCTGATTCAGGATTGCCGGAAGTGAAAAAGGTATATCAGGATATTGCTTTTTACTTTAGCAACGGCATACTTAGAATCAAAAACAACTATTTATATACTGATCTTGGCGATTTTAATTTTAAGTGGGAACTTCTTAAAAACGGTGAAAAAGCCCGGGAAGGAAGTTTTAATACCAACGCACAGGCAGGGATGCAGTCGGAAATTCCACTAGCTTTGGAAACTACCGCAAATGGGGAGTATTATTTAAATATTTATGCTTATACCAAAACGGAAAAGAATCTTGTTCCCGGCGGACATGAAATGGCGAGAGAGCAATTTAAATTAGGTGGAAATAGCTTCTTTACAACTACAGCAGCGAATAAAGGAAAGCTGAACTTTAAGAAAAACGGAAATGCTTTAACCTTTGCAACTGATAATGTAACTGGAAGTTTTGATCTTACTAAAGGTATATTAACCAGCTACAAAAAACAGGGTGAAAAAGAAGAAATACTTTCAGGTTTTCCAATGCCTTATTTCTGGCGTGCACCGACAGATAACGACTTCGGTAATGAAATGCCTAAAAAACTCGGAATCTGGAAAGAGGCACACAATAATCCTGTGGTGGAAAGTGTAATAGTCGGTGAAAAAACAGAGACAGGTCTTCCTTTAGAAGTTAAATATCTGCTTAAAGATGTCAATGTGCCATATACGGTTAACTATTTGATTCAGCCGAATGGTGATATAAAAGTAACCGCATCTATCGATAAAACGGGTAAGGAGCTTCCTGAAATGCCACGTTTTGGAATGCGTGTAATTCTTCCGGGGCAATACAGCGGACTTGAATATTATGGACGCGGACCATGGGAAAATTATGTTGATCGTAATACAGCTTCTTTTATGGGAATTTATAAAGATGAAGTAGCAGGACAGTTTACCTGGGAATATATCCGACCTCAGGACTGTGGCTATAAAACCGATACACGTTGGATAAAATTGGCTGACAGTAATAAAAAAGGGCTTTTAATAAAAGGAGATCAGCCATTGTGCTTCAGTGCTTTGAATGTTTCTACCGAAAGCCTTGATCCGGGTCCTAGTAAAAGTGGAAGACATATTAATGATGTAAAACCTGAAAATAAAGTATATCTTCATATCGACTTAGGCCAGCGTGGAGTAGGAGGAGACACCAGTTGGGGGGCATTGCCGCATGCGCAGTATCTTCTTACCGGACAAAAATATACTTACACCTACATTTTAAGTTTGCTTTAATTAGAGGTTCAAATTGAATTAAAATGCAGTTTAAAAATAAGATGAAATATACCAAATTACTATTGCTCAGCGGATTGCTATTTTTTTGTTTAAAATCCCAATCCCAAAATCAAAAAGCGTCCAGTATCTATCCCGGTGAGATTTGGAAGGATACTGACGGCGTTCATATCAATGCTCATGGCGGAGGTATTCTTTACACAAAAGGAAAGTATTATTGGTTTGGAGAACATAAGGGTGAAACAAATGATGCACGTGTAGGAGTTACTTGTTACTCTTCGAAAGATCTTTATAATTGGAAAAATGAAGGGATAGCACTGCCTGTTTCAAATGATCCAAATTCTGAAATTACTTCTGGATGCATCATCGAACGTCCAAAAGTCATTTATAATTCGAAAACTAAGAAATATGTAATGTGGTTTCATTTGGAGCTGAAAGGACAAAGTTACAAAGCCTCCAGAACAGCTGTGGCAATAAGCAAAAATCCGACAGGACCATATACTTTTATTAAATCTTATCGTCCGAATGCAGGCAAATGGCCTTTAGGATTTAAAGAAGAGTGGAAAAAATCGATGGCGAGTGAAGGAAGCCTGAAATGGTGGACTCCCGAATGGCGAAAAGCAGTCGAAGAAGGACTCTTTGTCCGCAGAGATTTTACATCAGGTCAAATGGCAAGGGATATGCAGATTTTTGTCGATGACGACGGAAAAGCATATCATATTCATTCATCGGAAGAGAACCTTACACTGCACTTAAGTGAACTGACAGAAGACTATCTGGATTTCGAAGGTAAATATATTACAATCGCCCCGGCAGGTCATAACGAGGCTCCGGCAATATATAAGCAGGACGGAATTTATTACATGATTACTTCAGGTTGTACAGGATGGGAACCCAATGCTGCCCGTTCTTTTAAGGCTTCTTCTATTTGGGGCCCCTGGGAAGAACTTGGTAATCCCTGCAGAGGAGAAGGTACCAAAACTACTTTCGAGTCACAAAGTACATGCATACTGCCAGTGGCAGGAAAGAAAAATGCTTTTATTTTTATGGCAGACCGCTGGAGACCAAAGAACCCGAAAGACGGGCGTTATGTATGGCTGCCATTAAAAATGGAAAACGGGCATCCTGTCTTATATTGGAAGAATCAGTGGACATTAAATGATTTATAGCTCCACAAGTTTATAAGAGATAATTTACACTTCGAAGAAATAATTAGATTATTGGTATCTCCCAAAGTACCAAATGATCTAATTATTCTTTTTTATAAATGATGTCACCCTGAGGGCTAATTTTTTTTCAAAAAAAGTAATATTGAATGGCGTTAGTAAATTAGGATACTAAATCCCGTTGAAACCTTTGTCCGGCTGAGCGAAGTCGAAGCCCGTTCCAATTGACAACTCTTCGACTAAAGTTTATCCTGAGCAAAGCCGAATGGGCTCAGGATGGCACTTGGGTAATAGAGGTGTCAGTACAATATAAAACGTCATTGGTAGTCGATTCGACTTTGCTCAGGATAAACTTTAGTCAAATGGTTTTATTTAAAAAGAGTTTTGACCTCCGCTCAGCCTGACATCTATTCTGAATTATACTCAACGATTAAGATATTGATAATCATTTTAGTTTCATCCCTCTACAAACCGGAAGGTACAGGTTTGTTTTTTTAATTCTTCTAATTACATTTGTTTGCTAACCAAAACTTAACCTTTCATGCTTAATTATTTACGCTGTCGGCTCCAAACAAAATTTGTAATTATCGAATGGCTTTTTTTTCTTTTAATTTTATCTTCTTTCAAAACTAATGCGCAGCTAAAAACTGCAGTCAGTGAAATTGGTCCGGGATGGAGTAACAACTCGGTCAATACGGTTATTTTTAGGAATAGTGCCGTAACTACATTTAAAAATATTCAATATACCGCTTATTACAATCCTGATGGAAAGATGGTTATAGCAAAGCGAAGGCTAAATTCATCAAAGTGGGAAAAAGTAATTACACCTTATAGCGGGAATGTCAAGGATGCTCATAACAGTATCAGTATTGCAGTGGATATTGATGGATATCTTCATGTAAGCTGGGATCAGCATGATACACATCTTCGCTATGCAAAAAGCAAAATACCTTTTAGCCTGGAACTGGGCGAAGAGCAGTCTATGACAGGAAATGAAGAACTTAAGGTGACCTATCCTGAATTTCACAATCTGCCAAATGGTAAATTATTATTCTGCTGCCGATCAGGGGCTTCGGGCCGTGGCAATATGATTATGAAATTATATGATGTAAAAACGAAACAGTGGCAGCAGCTCCAAAATAATTTGATTGATGGAGAAAACCAACGAAGTGCTTACTGGCAGATTTATGTCAACACAAAGGGAATTTATATTTCCTGGGTATGGCGCGAAAGCTGGGATGTTTCAACCAATCATGACATCTGTTACGCTTTTTCGGCAGATAGCGGCCAGACCTGGAAAAAATCAAATGGAGAAAATTACTCACTTCCAATCACAATGGCAACTGCCGAATTGGCCTGGAGTGTACAGCAGAACAGCAGTTTAATCAATCAAACTGCAATGACTGTAGATGAATCTGGTAATCCGTATATAGCAAGTTATTGGGGCGTTAATGGTATACCTCAATATAAAATTGTCTTTTTGGATAAAGGAAAATGGAACCTGATCGATACTGATTTTCAAAAAAATCCTTTTACTTTAGGAGGTGGAGGAACCAAAAGGATTCCAATTTCACGTCCTGAAATTCTGCTGCATAAATCCATGCTCTATTTACTTTTCAGATCTGAAGAAAGAGGGAGTAAAATTAGCCTGGCATCAATCAATCTGAACAAAAAAGATTGGAAAATCATTGATATTACAGATTCCTCAGTCGGACAATGGGAACCCAATTTTGATAAGGAACTTTGGAAAGAAAAGACACAGCTGCATATTTTTTCTCAAAATGTAAGCCAGCCCGACGGAGAAGGGCTATCTACCATAGAAGCTCAGTCGGTTCAAATTCTGGAACTGCAAAAAATACCCGTAATTAAATAACGAACCAACGATTTATTAAGCAAAATATAAATGAGACGAAGACTATCCGTTATTTTCTGCTTACACCTCGAATATTATTTAACTCCTTGTGTGTAATTCAAAATAGGTGTCAGGCTGGGTCCATTCGATTTCGCTCAGGATAAACTTAGTCGAAGCCCTTGCATGTAAAAAACCTTCGACTATGTTACCAGATCGAAGCCGAATCAATTCAGAATGACAATAATTTCCGGAAGTATAATTTAATATCCAATTAAGCAATCACTTATGAAAAAGAAGTTTAAAATTATTTTCTTGATTTATCTGCTGACATTTTCTGTTTACAGTCAGGAATATTTAGTTCGGTTTTTGGATATATCGCAGGGATTATCCAATAATTCCGTTACATGCATTTATCAGGAACGCCAAGGGTATATCTGGTTTGGCACTAATGACGGGCTAAACCGCTATGACGGTTATAATTTTAAAGTTTACAGAAATGATGTCAATAAGAAAAATTCAATAGCAGCCAATTATATATTTTGTATCGATGGTGACCCACAAGGTAATATCTGGGTTGGGAGTGCAAATGGAGGGAGTGTTATTAATACTGCTTCAGGACAAGTTTTTCAGATGGCCATTGGGAACAATGCAAAGTTAATTAAGGGAGAAAGCATAGTGCAGATAAAAGCATTTTCAACTTTATGCATGATGGCAGCATGTGAAAAATCGGGTTTGGTAATTTTTAATAAAGGAAAATATACAGGAAAGCAGGCTGATTTAAAGATCAGAGGCAAAAAAATATCTCAATATCATGTTACGAGTATAGAGCCAGTTTCTGAAAAAGGATTTTGCTGGGTTTTTATTAAAAATTATGGTTTATATAAGTACTGGATAAAATCACAATTAATGGAAGCAATCTCCAGTGAAAAGTTGCAGGCGAATTATTTAAAAAATGAAAATAATGGAAGTCTTTGGATAGGAACAGATGAGGGATTATTTAAGTTTGATGAAAAACATAAAAGTTATGGAGATAATATTTTTGATTATAAGACTATAGTTACCAATGTCTTATTTGATAAAAATAAAGAAATCTATATCGCAACAGACGGATCCGGGGTATTTAAAATAAACAAGCAAAACAAAGCAGTTCAATTTAAAGATGAGGGCGATCAGCAGATTTTAAAAAGTGATGCAGTCTGGGGTTTATACGAGGATAAGGATAAAAATAAATGGTTTGGAACTTTGCGCGGCGGGGTGAGCATGATTGGAAATTCTAAACGTCGTTTTCGCCATATAAAAAACATTGGAGGCAATCCTGCACTTAATTACACACTTTCTTTTTGTGAAGACACTGATCATAATTTATGGATTGGTACTGATGGAGCCGGTTTACGTCTTTGGAACAGAGCTAAAAATACCTTTACAAAATTTACTGAAAATGATGGGCTCTCAAGTAACTTTATCCCTGGAATTGTTTTAGACTATAAAGATTTGTGGGTCGCCACCTGGGATGGAGGCCTAAATAAAATTAACACTTTAAACCGCAAGGTTGAGCATTATAATTTATACAATCCTGTTACGAAACATGAGGAACGCAGTATTTGGTTTGTGTTTAAAGATTCAAAAAATATAATTTGGGCAGCAACAAAGGAAGGAACACTTTATTATCGTAATCCGTTATCTGAAAAATTCGAAGTATTTAATTCAGACATATCAGGAGTATTATGCATAAGCGAAAGCAGCGATGGTCACTTATGGGTCGGTAATTACACAGATTTAATTGAAATCAATACGGTTACAAAAAAAATTACCAGAACAAAGATTGGATATCCTATACGATGCATCCTTGAAGATAAAAAATCTAATTTCTGGATTGGCACATCAGAAGGAGGGTTGCTGAAATTCAACCGTAAAAACAAATCCTTTGGCAGATTTACTACCATTGAAGGACTGCCATCTAATATAGTTTTACGGATTCTTGAAGATAAAAAAGGATATTTATGGCTGAGTACCTATAAAGGAATAAGCAGGTTTAATCCGGAGAAAAAGAAATTTCACAATTTTACAGCCTCAGACGGACTGCAGAGCAACCAGTTCAGTTATAATGCAGGTTTAATTTTGTCTTCAGGAGAATTTATTTTTGGAGGCATTAACGGATTTAATATTTTTTTTCCTGACAGCATAAAGGAAATAAACCGGCATTATAAAGTATTGCTTGATGATGTTCAGGTAAATAATAGTTCGGTTTTAGGGAATCTGAATTATTTTGAAATAAAATCAGGGGGTCAAAAAGTATTGAAACTGCCTTTTGACCAGACAACATTATCATTGGACTTTGTAGCATTGGATTATGAGAGCACGGATAAAATTAAATACGCCTATTATCTTGAAGGGTGGGATGAGCATTGGAATTATGTGTCCAACAGAAATGCCAGATACTCAAGACTGTATGAAGGCACCTATAAATTTAAAGTAAAAACTACGGACAATTATGGAAACTGGGGTAAAGAAATTACATTAATCGAAATTGAGGTTCTCCCGCCATGGCACCGCTCCTGGTGGGCGTATATGCTTTATATTTTAGCAGGCGCCGGAGTTGTGTTTATGTATATTAGATATAATAAATCTAAAGAAAGAATGCGCTACGAAGTAAAGTTAGCGCAAATGGAAAACAGGAAGGAGAAAGAGTTTTCGGAAAAACAAATCTCTATGTTTACTTATATTTCCCATGAATTCAGGACACCGCTTTCTTTAATAATTAATCCCATAAAAAAAGTAATAAAACAGCAGAATAAAACGGGGGAAGCTTCACCTGAGCTTTTAGTGGCGAATCGAAATGCAAAAAGACTTTTAAGTTTAATGGATCAGTTGTTACTTTTCAGAAGAGCTGAAGATGATGCTGATCAGCTCGTATTGTCTGAGATTAACTTAAATAAATTATGTGACGAAGTGTATCAATATTTTACACAGCAGGCTAAATCCCGAAAAATCAAATATGATCTTTTACTTCCCCAAGAAACCATTTATATAATTGGGGATAATGAAAAGATTGAAATTTCTTTATTTAACATCGTGTCTAACGCTTTTAAATACACATTAACAGGAGGCGAAATTTTACTTAGCCTGGAGGAAAATAATGAAGAAGCAATTGTGAAAATAAAAGATACAGGCGTTGGGATAAGTGAAAATGAAATTGATAATATTTATGATAAGTTTAGGCAAACAAATTTTAATAACAGTCCAGGCAAGGGATTCGGCATAGGATTGTTTGTTGTGAAGCATTTTATTGAAAAACATTTCGGTTACATAAACTGCACGAGCCAAATAGGTGAAGGAACAGAATTTAAAATAGCCTTAAAAAAAGGCAGGAACCATTTCTCAGATTTACCACTTACGGAGAATCCTGTTAAAAGGAGTCATATTGTAAAAGAATTAGCAGCAGAAACGGTTTACAACCAGAAGATTACAAATTCTTCAAAGGATACTGATATAAATGTTTTAAGCAAATTAAAAGATGATGTCGTATCACAAAAAAAATCGATACTCATTATTGATGATAATGAAGAAATCAGGGATTATTTAGTAGCGCTTTTTTCAGATGATTATTTAACTTATAGTGCTGATAATGGTGTTGATGGCTATGAAATGGTTAATAAGATTTTGCCTGACCTCGTTCTCAGTGATATTTCAATGGAAGGATTAAATGGTTTAGAACTTTGCAGGAAAATCAAAAACAAGGAAGGTATTAATCATACTTTAGTGATTTTGCTGACAGCCTCTACAAACCCTGAAACCCATCTTCAGGGAATTTCTGACGGAGCTGATGATTATATAACCAAGCCTTTTGATGATGACATATTAAAAGCAAAAGTGGAAACACTGCTTCGTAACAGAAGTCAGTTGAAAAATTATTTTCTTGATAGTATAACTTTGAATCCACATACTCAAAAGGTACCCACGGAGACCGCTGATTTTTTAAAAAAATGTATAGAAGTCATTGAAAAAAATCTTGCCAACCAACAATTTAATATTAAGCAGTTTTCTATAGAAATGGGAATGAGCCATACCCGATTATACACTAAAATAAAAGAAATTTCTGGTCAGACTTTAAATGGTTTTATCAGATCTGTGCGTCTGCGGCGTGCGGCCGTGCTTCTGCTGACTGAAGATATCCGTATTTCGCATGCCGCGTCTCAGGTTGGAATGGAGGATGTAAAACATTTCAGGGAACAATTCGTTAAACTTTATGGCGTAACACCTTCTGAATTTATAAAGAAATACAGAAATTCATTTAATTCAGAATTGAACATCATACAAAAGTTATAAACCTAATTTCAATTTAAAACATGCTCATAATATACTTATTCATACATTTTTTTACATCGTTATAATTTCAAATGTTTTCCCCCTTTTAAATAGTGATTTTACCCCCTTTAAGTTTTTTTAAAGGCTTGTTAATTTGAAAAATAAATCAGTGGCATTCATTATAGAATAAATGTCAGAGGAACAGATTAGATCAGAACAGAAAAATCAATTATTTATGACTAATTAATACAAAAAAATAGTTTTCGGGTATGGGATTCAAAGATGGTCCTATATCACACAGAAGAGTTTATCCTTGAGTAAGATAAAGTTTGTTTAGTTTTGTAAGTGTGTTTTTTTTTTACAACCTGCCTGAGCAATTGGTTATTGCGACAGGCAGGTCTTTTTAATTTTTTTATTAATTAAGTATGAAATATTTTAGTACTCAGATTCTTTTGTTTCTTTTTTTTAGTTCTTTAACCGCTCAGGTTAACAAGGATAATAATTTGGAACAGCGTGCTTACTTTGTAAAAATGCTGACCAAAATTGCTCATCCTGTTCTTCAGGCCACAGCAGAGGGTCGCTTAAAATCTGTAATGCCGGTTGAAACTGCGCCACATGCGTATGGAGACCGGGACAAAGTAACACATTTAGAAGCATTTGGGAGAACACTTTCCGGTATAGCACCCTGGCTGCAATTAGGACCGGATGATACACCTGAAGGAAAACTGCGTGCAGAATACATTAATCTTACCGTTGCCGGAATAAAAAATGCTGTAGATCCTGCCTCAAAAGACTATATGAATTTCAACGAAGGCGGACAGCCACTGGTAGATGCGGCTTTTTTTGCCCAAGGTCTGCTTAGAGCTCCTTTGTTATGGGAAAAGCTGGATAATGATACACAACAAAATGTTATAAAAGCGCTTAAAAGTACGAGAGTAATATCGCCGGCTTATACGAACTGGTTATTATTTACGGCCATGATTGAAGCGGCACTGCTAAAATACGAAGGCAAAGCCGATATGGTTCGCATAGAATTTGCCTTATTAAAACATAGTGAATGGTACCTCGGTGACGGAACATACGGAGACGGTAAGGATTATCATTGGGATTATTATAACAGTTATGTAATTCAGCCAATGATGCTTGACGTTCTTAAAGTTTTAAAGGAAAATAAAAATACACTTGCAAACTGGCGTTACAAAAATGAATTTATAGTTAATTCTAATCAATTCATAGAACGTTCTAAACGTTATGCGGCAATTCAGGAGCGGCTCATTTCTCCGGAAGGAACATATCCGGCAATTGGCCGTTCGTTAGCATATCGGGTAGGAGCATTTCAAAATTTAGCGCAGATGGCCCTTATGCAGGAACTTCCTGAAGAACTAAATCCGGCACAGGTGCGTTGTGCTTTACTGAGTATCATTAAAAAACAGATGGAAGCTCCCGGCACTTTTACAGATGACGGCTGGTTAACAATTGGATTTTACGGGCATCAGCCTGAAATTGGCGAACCTTATATCAGTACCGGAAGTTTATATTTATGTACGGAAGCTTTTTTACCTCTTGGACTTCCCATGCAGACCCCATTTTGGCAGGCACCTGATACACCTTACACGCAACAGAAGATTTGGAGCGGAAAAAAAACAGCCATAGATCATGCTTATTATGATCGAAAGATTACTGATGAACGAAAATGGGAAGTAGTTTTAGATTCCGGTTCTTTTAAATCCAAAAATATGTTCGATAAGCAATGGAATATGTTTTATCCCTGGGGAACAGATCATAACGGGACAGCACGTATGCGGAGGAATCAGGTCGATTTAAATAATAACATTTTAAAATTAACGGCTGTTCCTTCAGCAAATAAAGAAGGGAAAAGCAAATCTCATCCGCATTATGATATTAGATATTACAGTGGTGCCGTACATGCCAGGCACAAAATAACCGTAACAGAAGAATATCCTGTTTACCGCATATCAGGCGAATTTAAAGCACCAATAAAAAAAGGAACATGGCCAGCGTTCTGGCTCACTGCTGTAAATGGATGGCCGCCGGAGATAGATATTTTGGAATTTAAAGGAGACAGTACCAACTGGATGAATACGTTTATTACACCTGAAAACTGCACAACACTAAAGAGAAACATATCGGATGCTTCAGCCAACTGGCATCAATACAGTGTAGAGCTTAAACGCATAGATGATAGTCATACCGTTGTTTCTTATTTTTTGGATGGAGAAAAAGTAGGGGATCATTGGACAAATTTTACAAATCATCCGATGTGGCTTATCATTAACTTACAAATGGAAGGATCTTCTGGAACAGCTGAAAAACTTGAAAATACAGAATACCTGGCACGAAATATATTAATTAAACGCTTGAAAAAATGATAAAATAACCTGAAGCTTTTGATAATAGTCAAACTGTGAACAAAAGTTGCAGACTTATTTTATAAATTGCATTAACTATCTAACCACCTACATAAAAACAACCTAATGAAAAAATATTTAATTTTTATAATAATATTATTCATTGCCCAAGCATGCGCAACAAAGAAAAATAACGATCTTATAAAGAAAATTGATTCTGCTTTAGACAATTCCGTTAAGCAGTACCGGTATCTTTCGACAAAAGTACAGCCGGGAGAATACCCAAAATCCTGGAATGATAAAAAGCAGAAGCTCGAAACCAGTAATTCTGAGTGGTGGTGCAGCGGGTTTTATCCCGGAACCTTATTATATCTTAATGAAGCGGTGACAGCTCCGGATTTAAAAAAACAGGCTTTAATTTTTTTGGAAGACCTTAAAAAAGAACAAAATAATACTACCACTCATGACTTGGGATTTATGATGTACTGCAGTTTTGGAAACGCAGAACGTTTACATCCCGGCAAAGAATATGAAGCTATTTTGATGCAGAGTGCTAAAAGTCTTATCACCCGTTATAATCCTATTGCAAAGTGTATTAAATCCTGGGATAGTGCTCCCTGGAATCACGCATCAGCAGATGAAATGCCCGTAATCATTGATAATATGATGAATCTTGAACTGCTTTTTTGGGCCAGCAGACACAGCGGAGATTCTGTCTACCGGGATATTGCAATTAATCATGCCAATACAACACTTCAAAATCATTTCAGACCTGATTACAGTTCTTATCATGAAATAGTTTACGACACACGTGACGGAAAAGTTACCAAGAAGATTACCAATCAGGGAGCTGCAGATGAATCTTCATGGGCAAGAGGGCAGGCATGGGGCCTTTACGGATATGTCGTTATGTATCGTGAAACAAAAGATTTAAAGTATCTCGAACAGGCAAATCATATTGCAGACTATATTTTAACTAATCCAAATATGCCCAAGGATTTGATTCCATATTGGGATTATAATGCTCCCGGTATACCCAACGCCCTGCGTGATTCTTCAGCCGCTGCCATAACTGCTTCCGCCCTAATTGAACTTAGTGATTATGCTGATAAGCCACTTTCAGAGAATTATAGTAAAGCCTCTGCCACAATAATCAATACGCTGCTGAGTAATGAATATTTTGCGGATTTTAAAACGAACGGTGGATTTTTACTTAAACACGGAGTCGGAAATATGCCTAATAAAACCGAAATAGATACACCACTGAGCTATGGTGATTATTATTTAATTGAAGCTCTTTTGAGATACAAAAAGATATAACCTAGATTAAATTATTCGAAATCAATATTGCAGAAGCCACATCATAATTTACACAAGAAATAACCATGAAAAAAATAGTTTTAATTGTATTGCTTTTTACAGCATCTGTCTTTTATGCAGAGGCACAAGAAGGCTTAATAGTAAATACATCAGGAAGAAAAAATATATCTTTAAACGGAACCTGGCATTATATAATTGATCCTTATGATACTGGTTTTTATGATTACCGTTTTAAAGAGAGAGCGGAGAATGACCAAGGTGCCTATTGGAATAACAGCGAATCAAAGGATCCAACCAAGTGGACAGAGCATGGATACAAAGATCCCTACAGTATTCAAGTGCCGGGAGACTGGAACAGCCAGGATCGCATATTTCAGTATTATGAAGGAAGTGTATGGTACCAGCGTGAATTTGATAAACCATCAGTTTCCAACGGAGAAGATGTATACTTATATTTTGGAGCGGTCAACTATGAAGCACATGTATACCTGAACGGAAAAAAGTTAGGCACGCACAAAGGAGGTTTCACTTCTTTTAATTTTAAAATTCCAGACGGTTTGCTTAAAGATAAAGATAATTTTTTAGTTGTCAGAGCAGATAACAGACGCCATTCTGATGAGATTCCAACGGTTAATACAGACTGGTGGAATTACGGTGGCATTACCAGAGATGTTAAGCTGGTTATTGTACCTCAGGGTTTTATTGAGCAGTATAATTTACAGCTGGATCCGCTGACAAAGATAAGTACAGCCGGGCAAAAGGGAAAATATACACTTAACGGATGGGCGAAAACAAATAAAAAAGCCCAAGGAAAAATTACAGTAGAAATTGCCGAACTGAAACTCAAAAAAGAGTTTGATATTCAGGAAGATAGTGTATCTTTTAGTTTTGAAGTCAGTAAATTAAAGCTTTGGTCACCGGAAAATCCAAAGCTGTATGATGTAAAATTCAGTTTTAATAAAGAAACGATAGCAGAAAAAATAGGCTTTAGAAAAATTGAAGTATCAGGCAAAAAAATAGTATTAAACGGCAAACAGGTCTTTTTAAGAGGAATTAGTATTCATGAAGAAATACCTCAGGAAATCCGCCGTTCCCATGGAAAAAAAGATGCTTTGCAATTGTTAGGATGGGCAAAAGAACTAAATTGTAATATGGTACGTCTGGCGCATTATCCTCATGATGAGCAGACTATTAAAGTTGCAGATTCCCTGGGTCTTATGGTATGGAGTGAAATACCGGTATACTGGACAATTGATTTTAAAAGTGATGCTGTACTTGAAAAAGCAAAAAAACAGCTCAGTGAAATGATTGCCAGAGATCAAAACAGGGCAAGCATAATTATTTGGTCTGTAGGAAATGAAACCCCGATATCAGATGTTCGCACAAAATTTATGGGTTCACTGGTTACGCTGGCAAAAAAATTAGACTCCTCCAGAATTATATCTGCTGCATTGGAAGCCGGCTATAATGCAGGAGCAAATCATGTAGAAGATCCCTTGGGAAAATATACTGATATAGTTTCCTTAAACGAATATTTAGGATGGTATGGTGGAACACCCGAATCATGCCGTACTGCAAAGTGGACAGTAGCTTTTGATAAACCGTTTTTTATTAGTGAAACAGGTGCAGAGGGGATGCTTGGTTTCCATGCTGATAAAACAGTTCGGTTTAGTGAAGAATATCAGGAATGGTATTATCAGGAACAAATAAAAATGTTTGAAGAACGTTTTCCGGATAGTTACAGTGGGCTGTCACCATGGATTTTGGCAGACTTCCGTTCTCCGAGACGAAACAACCCAACCTATCAACAAGGCTGGAATACAAAGGGGCTTATCAGTAAAAATGGAGAAAAGAAAAAAACTTTTTATGTATTACAGGCGTACTATAAGAAAATTAAAGATAAAGAGCTGCATACAAATTAGTAAATAAATAGATTTGTGTGACTAATTCTATTGTAATATAAAATCATCTAATAAATGGCAACATAAATCCTTTAAAAGAGAATCTTTAAAGGATTTATGTTGCTTTTTTAATTAACGTTATTTTTACACTTATTTTTGTATATATTGCAGAATATTTTATATTATTTAATAAATTGGGAAAAATAATACAGAAGAATGTATTACTATTCTTAAAATTGGATTAAAATGGAAAGAAAAAAAATGTTTTGGCATTAATATTTGTAATTTCCAACTAAATAACTGACTATGGATATACTTACGGATTTGAATTTGGAGGATTCTACTAAACCGAAATACCTGCAGATAGCAGATTGTTTTATTGACAATATTTCCAGGGGAAATCTTAAGAATGGCGACCGTATTCCTTCAATCAATGAATTCAGTAAAGCATATAAATGTTCCAGGGATACGGTTGAAAAAGGGTATAAAGTACTAAAAGAAAAGAGAGCCATTAAAATCATCCCGGGAAAGGGAACCTATATTGACAGCACCAAATTAATAGCTGAAATAAATGTGCTTTTTTTGATCAATAAGCTGAGTACTTACAAACTTGAAATGTATAATTCTTTCTGTGCGACTGTTGATGATAACTTTCACAGTGATTTTGAGATTTATAATTGTGATGAATCTCTTTTTAAGAGTTTAATGGAAAAACATGCCAACAGGTATGATTATTACATTATAATGCCTCATTTTAAAATAGATAAACAGAGTCAGAACAATTTTAGCGGTGAATCTCTGGAAGTTATAAAAAGAATTCCTGCAGAAAAACTCATTATTATGGATAATAATGAATTGAAAATTGACGGGAATATAATTGAGATTTTTCAGGATTTTGAAGAGGATGTTTACAATGCCCTCATTGCCGGTTTGGAAAAGATAAAAAAATTTAAATCTATTAAATTAGCAGTAACCGATGATTATCATTATACGTATCTCAATAAGATCAAAAAAGGATTTACAAAGTTCTGCACCGAAAAAGCAATAGATTATGAGGTGTTGAATAAAATAAGCGAAGGAGCTGCAATTAATAAAGGAGATCTGTTTATTGTTGTGGAAGATGATGATTTAGTGAAACTTATCGATTCTGCAAATGCAAAAAATTTCAAGCTTGGTGAGGATATCGGAATAATATCTTATGATGAAACTCCCTTAAAAAGACTCCTTGGAATTGCTGTGATGTCTACAGATTTTAAAAAAATGGGAAATACGGCGGCAACAATGATAATGAATAATAATAAAGGAAAAATTAAAAACCCTTTTAATTTTATCGACAGGGATTCATTATAATTTTAGAAATTTGATCCAATCTATAATTAAAGAGTTTAAAATCGGAGTGTTGCCAGAATTTCTGCAATCGAAAAATGTGCCCCGCATACAAATTCATCGGCAGCACCATAATAGATAGTAAGCTGGTCGCCATTTACGACATGACCGTTAGTAAAAACCACATAGCCAAAAAAACCACTGAGTTCATAATTTTCCTGTGGCATCATGATAGGCTCCACAGAACGGGCAATTATATGCGAAGGGTTTTTAAGATCCATAAGGAAGGCACCCAGACAATATTGATGCTCGCTATTTGCACCATGATAAATTTCCAGCCATCCCTTTTCTGTCCTGATTGGCGCAGCACCTGCACCAACTCTTGCACTATCCCATAATCCGTGTCGGGTTTTTATTATGCATTGGTGATTTCCCCAGTGAATACCATCGTATGACTCGGCAAGCCAAATATAGTTACCCCCAATCTGCGGACTTGACGGGCGATGTAACGCATAATATTTACCATCAATTAACTCTTCGAAAATAGCACAATCCTTATTGTGCGGAGGAAGAATCATGTGTTTTTTTTCAAAATTTTTCCAGTCTTTAGTAGTACGCAATCCAACACCTACACCGTTTTCAGAAACGGCAGTATAGGTAAGATAATACGTTTCTCCAATCTTGCTTACTCTGCAGTCTTCTATACCAAATTGTTCCAGCGTGCCTTCGCCCATTATAGCTTCGGCATTTTCGGGTTCATAAAAATGTATTCCATCATCACTGCATAATAGTCTTAGGTGAGAAAGCGTGGTCAGATAATCAAGACCTTTATATTTAACTACTCTGGCGTCATTGGCTATTAAATCAGGATCATTAAGGGGTATTTCTATAATTTCTATTTTACCCATTGCATTAACAACCGGAAAGAAAATTACGCCTTCCTTTTGCGCAATGGATTCAGCAACCCTAACCAGCAGCCACGTTTTATTTTCAAATACAAATACACCAGGATTTAGCAAACTAATAATCTGAAGTTCAGGAGTACTTGCAGTTAAATCTTTAGGCATCAACAATGGATTTTCGGGAAAACGGCGGGCAATATCGGTCATAATGACTTTATTTGTTTAGATAAAATATTTCTTCAGGTAAGGTCGGCCTGTCCTATTTAAGATTCATGTATTGTAAAGTAAGTTAATTCATTACTAAAATTTTTATAGAATTGAACAGACATTTTATACAATTTGCATTAAGTAATTTATCATTAATCATAAGTTCGGATAATAATATAAACATCTCAGAAAATCATATAAAAAAACGAAATATGAACTGAAGTAATTTTACAAACGGAATAAAATTTGGAGTGATTTTAATAACGTTAATACTAAAACATATGTTTAAAAAAGGCCAAAACGTACAACAGGAATTTGGAAATCAAATAATGAAAATCATTGGGTTTGAACCTGATTTAATTGAAAACGTCATTACCCAATGGGAAGATGAAGAAGGAAATATTGTTACGGGAAAATTTATGGAGTCCCAGCTTATTCCGGCAGATGAATAGAAGGAAATTTACCTGAGCAATCTCAAGTCTGTCTATGAAGGCGGGTTGGATTTAATAAATAATCAGCTGAATCGGATGATCAACAATTTAAACGGCTTATAGTATGCTTAATGCTTATTAATTACAACGTAATTCTCACATTACAGCTTTAATTAAATCAGGAAATATTTACTTTATTTAGCAGCTTTACAAGGAAGAGAGATTCCCGGACCAGCTGCCGGATATTTTATTTCTTATTTAATTTCACCATACTTTCCAGCATAAAAATCCCGGTATGCATCTGCAATTTCTTCTGATGAATTCATTACAAAAGGACCTTCTGCCACCACGGGTTCTTTATATTCTTCTCCGCCAAACAATAGGATATCTATGGTTTCACCAGAGGTGTTTTTTATTTCAATTTCTCCTTCATCTCTGTCGAATTCTACAAACTCACCTGCATCAAATTCAATACCGTTAATGGTTGCATTTTGTGTAGGTAAAAATACGGCAACTTCAATTTTTTCAGCCAGCTTGATAGAAAACTGCTTGCCTGCTTCTACTTGAATGTGATACAAAAATTGTTCAGAATAGTTCGGAATCGAAGAACTTAATTCTTCATAGTTACCAACAATTACTCTTAGTTTACCGCTATTGTTTGGTAATTTTTTTTGTGGTACATCGTTGGACTGAATAGCTAGGTATTCTGGCTTTTCAGCCTTGTTTTTAGCAGGCAAATTTATCCAAAACTGGAAACCGTGAATAATTTTACTATCCGTCTCTGAATCGTAATTCATATTTCCATCATGAATGATACCATTTCCTGCTTTCATTCACTGTACGCCGCCGAGCGTATTTTTCCGCGATTACCTGCACTGTCGAAATGTTCTTCTTCTCCTTGCATCACATATGTCAATGTAGCAATGCCGCGATGTGGATGTGCACCCATACCATCCTTATGGATAGATTCTTTAATTACGGGGGCAGCATGGTCGAGAAAAACAAATGGACCAACTTTATTGGCATACCTGTTTGGTAACATCCGATTGATTGTAATAGGTCCAACATCTGCCCTGTGTCCTTTTGTTGAGAAACTTATTTCTTTTTTCATTATTTCTTTTATTTATTTTTCGTTTTAAACCTAAAATAATAGGATACTCCCAAAATCACTAAAAGGACAATAGGTATAAAGGCTACAGAAATTGGATCTCCACTTGAAAGATGTGCTATAAATGCTGAAACAAATGTTAGTGCGAAACCGAAATAAGCAAATGATTTTATTTTATCTGAAATAAGTGGAAGTATTAATACAAAAGCTCCTAAAATTTTTAGAACACCTAATTCAATTCTGAAATAATCCGGGAATCCTAGATGTACAAAGGCTGCTTTCATGTCTGCATTTGTAAAATATCCGAATGCACTAAAAAGCATCATAGCTGTAATAATACCTGTTGTTGTCCAATAAATAATTTTGTTTTTGTTCATTTTTTCTAATTTTTAGATGATCAATTTTTGTTGATTTAATAATGTAAAATTGCGACAGGAACAAGTAATAAAACGATGAGATATGATAAAAAAAACCGTTGACATTTGTCAACGGTTTTGTCTCTTTTAAAGAATTTGTTTCTTTGAATTTTAAAGCAAATTATATATTCACTACAATTTTTCCAAATTGTTGGTTTGACTCTAAATAGTTGTGAGCGACAACAATTTCATCCAGATTAAATACTTTATCAATGGTTGGTTTTAATTTTCCTTCGGCTACACCTTTGTCAATAAAAGCGATGGCTTGCATTAAAACTTCCATATTGCCTAAAACTTCAATTGCAGAATATCCTCTAATTGTTGGAGTTTTCATCATAACATCAAACGCAGGAAAAACTGCTGGTTCATGACTCAATGCACCATAAACAAATATTTTTCCGTTTTCGGCAATCGAGCTTAAAAGGTTACTGAATTTAGCCCCTACAACAGGATCTAAAATTACATGGGCACCAATATTATTGGTGATTTTTAAAATTTCAGTTGCTATATCTTCTTCTGATGTCACAATAACGTGGGAAGCACCTGCTTTTAATAATGCCTCTTTTTTCTTAGGCGAAGTGGTTAAAGCAATAGAAATTCCTCCAACATAATTTGTTATTTGAATAGCAGCAAGTCCGGCACTGCTTGAAGCTGCATTAACAACTACAAACTCTCCTGATTTTAATTTTCCTGAATGCACTATCATTCCGTACATTGTAGAGTAACTTGTCCATAAGGATGCTGCTTCATCATAAGATAAATTGGCTGGGTATTTATGTACTGCATAAGATGGCATCAGGATATATTCACCATAAGAAGAATAATTATGCAATGAAAACCCGGGAATGACATTTACAACATCACCTACTAATAAATTAGTGACTTCAGAACCTGTTGCTTCAATTATTCCTGCTGCTTCATAACCTAGCTTAGCAGGGAAAACAGGGTTTTCAATATACATTCCCTGACGATACATAACATCTGCTCTGTTAATTCCAATTGATTTAACCTGAATTCTTACTTCCTGTGGTCCTGGAACAGGTACTTCTAATTGTTCAACTTTTAATACTTCCGATTTTCCAGCCTCATGGAAAACAACTGTTTTAGACATTTTTGATAAATAACTCATTGTTTTATTTTTTAATATTTTTATTGATTTTGATAAGGCAAAGGTGCATCAAAGGCAGACCTTGCGACAATGAGATATGATAAAAAAAACCGTTGACATTTGTCAACGGTTTTTTTATTTAAAACTTAAAGTGGTGTTTATTTTGTTCCTTGTTTTCTAATTCGGCTCAATGTTTCTTTGGTGATGCCTAAATAAGAAGCGATGAGATGCTGCGGAAACCGCTGAACAAACTGTTGATGATGAATCGCGAACTCTTCATAGCGTTTTTCAGCTGTATTGCTGATAGTGGAGCTCAATCTACGCTGGTTGACAATAGCATTTCTTTCATCCATTACGCGCACCATTTGTACCATAGCAGGTATTTTGTCCATCAAATCCAGCATTTCAGCTCTTGTAATAATAAGAAGTTCGGTATCTTCCCATGCATCGATATTATAAACAGAAGGCGTAAGCATCGTTGAGCTTTCACGGTCATTTGCCCAATAGTTTTCGATAAACAGATGTACAATGTGTTCAACACCTTTATCATCCACGCTGTATTGCCGCATAGCTCCTTTTACAATGAAACCCGCATATTTACAAACATCACCTTCTTGTAAAAAGTATTGTTTTTTTCTCAGCTTTTTGGGTTGAAAAGCAGCTACAATTAAGGCTTCTTCTTCACCGGTAAGCGGAAATTTACTATAATGGTTGATATAGGCTAAAAGATTTTCGTGCATTGCTGATGGTTATATTTAAAACAGTGCAAGATAGAAAAAAATAACTTTTATTATTTAATTGCATCATTGACAGTTTGACTATCCACAAATTGCTCAAAACTTACAATTTTACTGTCTTTTAATTTCCAGACATGAGCCACTCTGGCTGCAAATGATTTGCCTGTAATTTTATAAGTACCTGTATATGTTCCGTATGCTACCACTTTATCATCACTGGCTACATAATCTTCCGGAGTAAATTTATAATCAATCCATTCGCTTCCTAATCTGCTGAAAACATTTTTGGTTATGTTATCTAAACCAATATAAGTTCCTCCGTACGGAAAACCTTTGGCTTCTGTCCATGAAATATCATCAGCTGCATATTTAGCCAGGTTTTTACCGTTTTCTTCCGAAGTTTTTCCTTCGTAAGTGCTTTTTATAATTTCAAGATTTGTCATTGCCTTTTTATTTAAGGAACAGCCTGACAATACCAAAAGTATCGTCAGACTGTAGTGGATTGATTTTTACCATTTCATTTCTCCCGTATTTACTTTTGCACCAATCTGTAATGCTGTTTCAAAAGTAAGTGCCGGGTATTTTGTTTTCAAAGTTGTAATTAAAGCTTCTGATGTTTTATTGGTTTTCAAAGCTTCTTCGTAAAATTGAATATAGCTTTTGGTATGATTCACGGCAGCTATATCGAATGGAGAATTTGAATTGGCATGTGCAGGAATTACAATTTCAGGTTTCAAAGCTGAAATTTTGTCTAAAACTGAAATCCAGCTTTTACGGGCTTCAGGGGTTTGTGCATCCGCCATCCAAAGATGGAAAGTTGTTCCAAAAATATTGATTCCGCCAACAACCGCTTTAATAGAAGGAATCCATACAAAAGTTTTATTTGGGAATTCTTCCAAACCAATGATTTCTAATTTCTGGCCTTCCAATTCAATATTATTTCCTTTTAAAACCTGAGGTAAAATGACATTTGAAGTAATATTTTTGCCTAATCTTTCACCCCAAACTTCTAGTTTCTTTTGAGCTGTAGCTTTTATATGTTCTACAGTTGCAGGCGAAGCATAAGCGGTAACTTCAGGAAAATATTTTTTGAATACTTCCAGTCCGAAGTAAAAATCAGGATCACCGTGAGAAACAAAAATAGTAGTCAGTTTTTTGCCGCCTGCTTTAATTTCCTGTGCTACTTTTTCTGCATCCGCCAAAGTAAATTGTGCGTCAATCAAAACAGCATCTGTTTTTCCGGATACAATTACCGATGCTACACCAAAACTGTTTTCTGATGCGTTGTAAACCTGAAGTTTTAAATTTTTAGTTTCTATAGTTTTAAAATTTTGTGCTTGTGCTTCCATATTAAATAAAGTTAAGATTGTTAAAAGTATTGCTGAAATGTTGTATTTATTCATGACTCTTTATTTCTTTTATATTGATGAAATCTTCGATTTATCTCACGGTAATTTTTTTCAAAAGTGTATACCCGTCAACAGTATTGCCTGTAACACTATCTGACATGTTTTTGCTTAAACTATCTGAAAAGATACTGTCTTGTGTATTAGACCTGTCCGGGGCACCATTGTAACCATTAGTTGCATAAACCTCAGAATAGACAGAAGCAGGAAAAGCAATTTGTGTTACTAAAATCGAAGTTCCACTTGTTGTGAGGATTTCAACATGGATATGGGGCGCTCTGCCCGGATACCATCCCGGAAAGATACTGATGAAAGATACTTGCCCATTAGCATTTGTGGTTTGTCTCCCGCGAAGAAAGTTCTGGCCGCTATAATTGGTAGTTTGTAATTGATTGCCGCCGTACTGGGAATAATTACCATCTTTATCACATTGCCAAACATCTACGAATACTCCTTCAAGAGGCGTGCAGCCATTGCTTTGGTCTTGTATGGTCAGGGTCATTAAAAGCGGGATGCCTGTTCTGTCGCCAATAATACTGGCCCTGACATATTGTGCAGGAGTAAGGATAGGAAAAGGTCCTACGGTTTCTGTTGGGGAAATTGCACAATCATTTGGGTTATTGCTGCCACCATTTGCAGAAGTGGTTACCGCGTCATTATCCTTTGAGCAAGAGCTGATTGCAGTAGGTAAAGCTACAATTGCCCCCAGGCCGAAGAAACTATTCTTTAGGAATTTTTTTCTGTCCATTACTTTATTTTTAGTAATAAATTAAACTATAATACAAATATGAAGCTAACTAATACCTGAACCCATTAAACTAGTTTAATAAATCTAATGTATCAATTTGTTCTGTAATAGTTTCAAAAGAGGCATAACCCTGTTCTAAAAGATAGATTTTACCTTCTTTTTCTGCCAGAAGTGTAGGATAGGAGCTGGCGTATTTTTGTGCCAAAGCGAAGGTTTTCTGTGTTTCTTTTTTGATTATCTCAGAATGAAATGTTTTTTGAAACTCTTCTTTATTCAATCTCAGCTTTTCACAAATACTAAAATAAGTTTCATCACTATTGAGGTCTTTTCCGTACCAATATCTCGTTTTTTGCACTTCAATAGCGAACGGAATAGATTGCGATTCCCATAATTTCTTTGCACTGACAATGGCTCTTGATGGTACTTCGCTATCCAAAACAATATTTTCATTCTCTATAAGCTCAAAATAGGCTTTACCAAATTCAGTTCCTGTGGTTTGCTGTACTTGTGGATCGTGTTTTTTGATAAACTGTGCCATTTGTTTTGATTGTTTACGAGCATTTGTGCCAATCCACATTCCGGCAGGCAAAATTTCGAAATCAATCAGACCTTTATATTTTTCGTATAGTTTTTGTGTATTGGTGCTGTTTCCATAACACCAGCCACAAAGCGGATCCATTACATAAATTAGTTTACTCATTATATTGTGTTTTTTGCATTCATAGCCGACCCCGTAAGTGAACGGATGAAATAATTTTCAATTTATTTAGTGATTGATTGCTAGTGTAATACTATACAAAGATGGTATCAAAAGAGATACAAAAACATTAAAGTAGTTTAATAAATAAAAGGGGAACCTTATTTTTTCAAGACAATTTTCTTTCGAATATTACTCAGAAAAACATTGGTGATTCCCAAATACGCAGCTATTTGAATGTTTGAAAGGCGCTGAATAAGATGTGGGTATTTTTCTGCAAACTCAAGATATCGAAATTCCGCAGTTTTGCTTAGATTGTCTATCATTCTTCGTTGAAGGGCAACGTGTGTTTTTTGGGTCATTACCCGAAACAATTTTTCTATTTCAGGTATATTTGAATAGGCATATTCTTTATCTTTTTTAGAAATGATAAGGACTTCGCTATCTTCAAGGGCTTCTATAAAAAGTCGTGACGGTGTTTCGGTGGTAAAACTGTCGATATCGGTAATCCACCAATTTTCAACAGCAAAATAAAGTATTTGTTCAAAACCATTTTGATCAATATGATATACGCGAAAGAGTCCTTTAACAACAAAGCCTTCAAACTTGCAAACTTCTCCTTCCCGGAGCAAAAAACTTTTTTTCTTAATTGTTTCGTGCTCGAATAAATTGCAAAACGCTTCTGTTTCTTTTTCAGAAAGTGAAATATGTTCTGCGATATTATTTTTAAGAAGTCTGATCATATTTTTCCATTAAAAAGCATAAATATAATCAATTTTAATCATCGAGAAAGAAGTGGTAAGTTTATAAAATTATAATTTAAAATAAGACTAAGGCAAGAGCTTATAATTCTATAACTAAAACATAAAGAGGCTATTAAACCTCTTTGTTTGTTTTATTTTAAGGATTACTGTGTTTATTCCTTGTATAATATAATTGTAGCCTTATAACCAGTACCAACATTCCACTGGCTTGCTTCTATAACAGCTCCATTAGCGTCATAAACCTGAAATTCAGCGGTGTTAGGTGATGCATAGCCCTCATTAAGAGCTTCAAAATCAATTTTATTAATCCCTTTTACCAAATCTATTTTGAATCCCTGAAATTCTCCATCCAGAATAACTTCAGGCTTAATTACCTTGTCATTCAAATATACTTTTATCTTATCGCCATCTACGGAAGCTGCATCGCGATAACGAATTGTAGAAACAAATGTTTTAGTTCTAAAGCCACCTAAATATTGATTTCTTCTATAATAAATGCCCTCAGTATTAGACTCTCTTTTATACAGATTAGTATCCTTAAAAAGTCCCTCGGGATTTATAATCAAAGAATCTTTCTTTTCAACAGTCGGAGGATCAATTTTAGGAGTAATTTCTTCCGGAGGAATCATTTCTTCAATTTTCTGATCTTTAGTTGGAATCGATCTATATTCTTTTTTATTCAGCTCCTGCTGCGCATAGCCTTGCATGTAAACACCAACCATAATCATTAAAAACAATATATTCTTCATAACTCTTAATCAATAAATTAAAACACATAACATTTCTTTATATAACATTTAGTTATAGATGTTTATTGCATTTGCAGAAAATTAATTAGTAAAATCAATTATATCCGTAATGAACACAGCTACAAATCTTAAAATTTCCCGACTTAGATTGGTTTGAATATCTTAACTATAAGTTTGATTGTTATTACCGGGCAAATCAGGTTTCGGTATAGTTTTGTATCCATAATAAACTACGAAGAAATATGGAACTTCAAATTCTAAATAATCATTAAAATTTAAACAAGATGAGAAGAATAGGAATTTTAACAATTGCATCACTTATGTTATTTGGAAGTGCATACGCTCAAAAAAAGACAAAAGAACAAACCAAAAAAATGACAGAAATGGAACAGATATCACCCACAGGATATACGACTTTTAAAGTAAGTAAGAATGTTAAGATGTACAAGGTTACTTTTAAAAATCAATACAGAATGGATGTTGCCGGACATCTTTTTATACCTGATAATTTAGACCGTAATGCCAAACACGCAGCAATCATTGTTGGTCATCCGATGGGTGCCGTGAAAGAGCAAAGCGCAGATCTGTATGCCTCAAATATGGCTGACCGAGGTTTTATTAGTATGGCAATTGACGTTTCTTTCTGGGGTGAAAGTGAAGGTCAGCCACGTAATGCAGTTTTGCCGGATATTTATGCGGAAAGTTTTAGTGCAGCAGTAGATTTTTTGGGCACACGTCCATTTGTTGACAGAAATAATATTGGAGTTATTGGTGTTTGCGGCAGCGGAAGCTTTGTTATCAGCGCTGCAAAGATTGACCCGAGATTGAAAGCTATTGCAACAGTAAGTATGTATGATATGGGATCTGCCAATCGTAATGCGCTGAATCATTCCCAAACTCTCGAGCAGAGAAAGAAAATTATAGCTGAAGCTGCAGAGCAACGTTATGTAGAGTTTACCGGTGGCGAAGTCAAATATACAGGTGGAACTGTGCATAAGCTGGATGAAAACACGAATCCGGTTCAGCGGGAATTTTATGATTTTTACCGTACTCCGCGTGGTGAATATACTCCGAAAGGCGGATCACCGTTAACTACAACACACCCAACTTTGAGCAGTAATATTAAATTTATGAACTTCTATCCCTTTGATGATATAGAAACAATTTCACCTCGCCCTCTGCTTTTTATTACTGGAGATAAAGCGCATTCAAAAGAGTTCAGTGAAGATGCTTATAAACGTGCAGCAGAACCAAAAGAATTATATTATGTTCCAAATGCGGGTCACGTAGACCTTTATGATAAATTAGAATTGATTCCTTTTGATAAGCTGGAAGCATTTTTTAAAAAATATTTAAAGTAACCGGGGTATGAAAACTAAATTATTACAATCTAAGTAAGTAATTGATAATAAGTATTTCAACTAAATGAATTTATATGAAACAAATATTTTTAATGATTTTTTTTTAGGATTTTCTTTTGTTATAGTTTTCGCATCCTGCAACAAAGACAATGTAACCGGAAATAATAGTAATATTGAAAATAATGAAAACACGAATAGTAATAATGAAACTATGGGCAGTAAAATAAGAATTAAGATTGGTTCAGGTACTTTTAGTGCTACACTTTTAAATAACGTTACAGCGACAGCATTCAAAGCAATGTTACCAATGACGATTAATATGAGTGACCTGAATAGTAATGAGAAGTTTTATAATTTCCCGACTAATCTGCCTGTTAATTCATCCAATCCTTCAACTATCCAAGCAGGAGATTTGATGATGTATGGATCTAATACATTTGTGCTTTTTTATAAAACATTTTCTACATCTTACAGTTATACAAAACTCGGTCGTATTGATGATACAACCGAGCTCTCTAAAGCACTTGGTAATGAAAATGTTAGCGTTGCTTTTGAATTGCAGTAAGAAAGATTTAAAAACTATAGTATGATTTTTATATTTCACTCAAAGCTTCAAATCTTCTAATGAAGGTTCAATTCGTAAATTAAATTTTACTACAAACCCCATTGTAAATCAATGGGGTTTGTATTTTTATCTTTCCACGACCAGGGGATTTGTGCCATTTGCTACATGCTTTAATTTATTTTCAGAATTTCCTAATTCTCACAAAAAGCGCCAATTTGCTGCAAATGTCTCTCCGTTTGGTATTTATTAAAGTTATCCCATTTTGGAGGAAAACTTGTTTTTTGTCCATACATGGAATCCAGGCAAATATTGTTGTCTTTGTACTTATCATGCAAAACGGCGAGAATTTTAAAGAAAAATTCGTCCAGCATTACGATAGCTTCAAATTCAGATTTTAGTATAGTATAATTAGAATCTGATGGATTTAATAATTGCAGTAAATCCAAAACTTCGTTCTTTTCAGCTTCATTAATTTCCGCTAAATAACCCATTTTTAAAGTTTTAAAAACCAGATTATTCCAAGCTTTGCTGTCATGTCCCCATTGAACATCGGAAAGATTTAAAGAATGCTCACAAATTAGAATAATAGAGAAAAGAACATCATTCAGATACTCAGCCGGAAACTCGTCAAAGCTTCTGAATTCAAAACCGCTTTGGTACATCTTCTCCTGATTGAAATCAAGACCTACTTCCGAAAGCATTTCATACTCCATATCTGCTTCAATCTGATCTCGCCACCAAATATTATCCTCTTTTTCGAATTTTAGCAGTTTCCTAAAATCATCTACATTATAGGTTAGGATTTTACCTTTTGGCATTGCTTTGTTATAAGTTCCTACGCCTATATAACGCGACATAGCATTCCTCATAGAACCTAAAGTAAATTTTTCATCCAGACTGTACTTATCACTTATTACGCCCATAATATCAGGACTTCCAAGAGTTGCTATAAAAAAAGGCTCAAACCATTGCAGCAAATAAATAGCATTGGCATGTGTTTTTTCAAAATCATTGTAATCTATAATTCTGCTGTCTTCTGTTAATGACGGTAAGGTAATGTGAAAGTGATATGTTCCGTTATTAAACAAAACGAGGTTTTCCTGATTGGTCATAAACATATTAAGACCATTGTTGTAATCCGGAAAATTTAATTTACCATTTAATACAGACGATTCATTGATTTTGTCAAGGAATAACTTTTTGGTCGCTTTTAGCTCCTTGCAGGAATCTGCTATTGTACGGTTTTCAAAATATTTAGTAACAAACTCTATAGAATCACCATCAAAATGTACAGAACCCATTGTTTTGTTTCTTTGGGTAATCATACTTTGAATATTGTATGGCTGATCCTCAAGGAAAATTTCCATGATTGATTTTCCCAAATATTCAGGGTTTTCAAGTGGCTG
The DNA here is from genome assembly GCF_059491325.1 of Flavobacterium sp. Flavsp81. NCBI lineage: Bacteria > Pseudomonadati > Bacteroidota > Flavobacteriia > Flavobacteriales > Flavobacteriaceae > Flavobacterium > Flavobacterium sp. Flavsp81. The sequence continues at coordinate 788,924 of NZ_CP168505.1, forward strand.
AGGGCTAACTTCGGTAGTTTCTGAAGTTTCAACCGATGGCTTTACAGCTGATAATGTTTTGTGTTGGTAGTTTACATCCAGTTTTTCCAATGAATGACTGTTGATCATTCGGCTCACTTTATAGTTTTTATCCAGTCCAAAAGCTTTTTCCAAAATAGGAGCTAAGCTTTCTGGCTTATAGCATTTTCTATAGTCAATACTGTATTTCTCAAAACCAATTTTTTCTTGTATAAACTCACCAGAAACTATTAGGGATTCTTCAAATTGCATGTAGGTTTCGTTTTCTAATCCAATTCCCCAATAATATTTTTTTGTCTGATTGTCTTTCATTTATACTTACTTTCTTTTTATGATGATTAACTTATTTTTATTTGGTAATAGGAATCTAATCTTTTAAATATCAGAGCCAAAAAATCTTTAACGGACTAAGCATTATTATTTTGCAACCATTAAAAGCCTGATTTTGCTTTAAAAAATTATTCTCAGAAATTTTGCACTTGTATCGACTGAAGTATCGTGAAAGTAATTTTATGTGGGTCATAAAACTATTGTTAGTAATCACTTTTATATCAACAATGTAAGCAGATAAATAGCTAAATTACGATTTTTGCTATTCTTTGTTTTTCTAAGTTGCAAAAGTAATACTTTATTGTGTCATTTACAAGTAGTTAACAGACTGATAATCAATAAATATTTTAGAAGTTTGAACAATCCTGCTAAATGCTTTATTTATTCATGATAATAAAACACATAGGAAGAATATAAATCATCATTCCACCAATCTTTTCTAACATCTGAAAAATAATTATAATTTAACTTTCCAGCTTGTGATTGCAGTGGATATACAACTACACCATTCTCCCTGTATGCTTTATTTAAATCCGTTTCGGGAATAACAGGAACAATATGCCCGGAAAGTCCTTTTATTTTTCTTTTGGCGCAAATTATTCCGATTCCGCCATTAGCATTTACTTTATTTTGAACTTCATCAGCAGTAAACATTCTTTCCCAGCCAAAACTGGTTCCCCATTGCAAAAACCAATCGTGTATGGCACTGGAGTAAATACGATCGACAGTTTGCTCAAAAATGGTTTCTACTTCCTGTCCCTGAAGTATTTTTTCCAGAGACTCATCCGTCCACCAAACCGTTGGAAGGTACACTTTACAGAAATAACAATAATCGTAGGAGTACACATTGCAGTAAGTATCTTCCACAGTTTTTTGATACCTGGCACTGACAGCAACATCCAGTTTTTCGATGAGTCGGCCAATACTTTCTTTTTTACTGGCAGTATCCGTCAAATCTCTAAACGGAATAGAGGAGTCTCCAATAGGTTTTTCCTTCATTTCCATAGAATCTAATCGGGATTCCGGATCGGGTAATAAATCGGCTTTCTTTATTTTGCTATTTGGTACCGGATTATCACCCAGAGCTAACGATGCTGCTGATACAGTATGTTTTTCCATCTTGACTACTTAAAATTAATTGGCATAACGCTACAGAAATTGATTATTCCACAACGTAATTTTGTCAACCAGGAAGCAAATGTAACGATTTTAAACTTTCCGAAGAATTCCGGAAAAAGACAAACTATAAAAACATTGCGATTAGGTTAGTTAAAAAAAAAAATCCATAGCCTAATCGTCTTTGAATTACACTTAATAGGTAAATTTGTTTAAACATATTATTTACTTGTTGTCCACAAATTTATTGTTTGCTTCATTATACCGGGCACCTGTATTTGGATATTTTTTTAAGATATCTTCAATAGCGGAAAGGTTTTCCTTAGTTAGAATCACATCAGTTGAGCCTGCATTTTCAATTAAGTATTTTCTGCGTTTTGTGCCTGGTATAGGTATAATATTTTCACCTTGTGCTAAAACCCAAGCAATAGCCAATTGTGCCGGAGAGCAGTTTTTTGTTGTTGCTAAAGCAGCAAATTCCGTGGTAAGATCAGTATTGTTTTTAGCATAAGTATCCTGGAAACGAGGTAAAGTTTTCCTAAAATCAGTATCTCTTAATTTATTTACATCCAATGTATTAGTAATTAGACCTCTTGCCAGTGGACTATATGGAACAAATGAGATTCCCAATTCATTGCACAGCGGTAAAATTTGTTTTTCTACATCACGGGTAAGCAAGGAATATTCGCTTTGAAGAGCACTTATAGGATGTACTGCATGAGCTCTTTTGATTGAAATGGCAGAAGCTTCCGAGAGTCCAAGATAACGTATTTTGCCTTCCTTAACTAAATCTGCCATTGCACCAACAGTTTCTTCTATAGGTACATTCGGGTCGACACGATGTGCGTAATACAAATCGATAACATCCGTTTGTAATCTTTTCAAACTGTCTTCTACAGCTTTCTTCAGGTATTCAGGAGATCCATTGAAGGCGGTGTATTTGCCTCTTGTATTAAGTTCAAAGCCAAATTTGGTAGCAATAAATATTTTCTGACGATTGGGTTTTAAAACTTTTGAAATTAGTTTTTCATTTGCGCCATCCCCGTAAATATCCGCAGTATCCCAAAAATTAATTCCTAATTCTAATGCTTTTTCAAGAGTAGCAATAGATTCATTATCATCCGGTTCACCATAAGCATGATTCATGCTCATACATCCTAATCCTATAGTGGATAAAGCTATTTCTGTTTTTCCTAAAGTTCTGTATTTCATATTTGAATATATTTTTAATAAAACAAAGGTAGAACGTTATGTTTTTGGAAAGTATAAAAATTCAAATGGATACTTCTAAAATTCAATCAATAGTTTTTCGCATTTCGTTAGGTGTCCTGCCAGTATATTTTTTATAAAAAGTTGTAAAATATGCCGGACTATCAAATCCCAGGCAATAACCAATTTCGGAAATAGGCCAGCTGCTATGCTTTAATAAGTCGTTGGCTTCTAATATAATTCTTGCAGTAATATGCTCAGTTGTTGTTTTACCGGTGATTTCCTTTACTGCCTTGTTGAGATGGTTGGTGTGTACAGAAAGATGATGTGAAAAATCTTTTGCCGATTTAAGCTTTAATTGATTTTGCATGGAATCAATCGGAAATTGCCTTCCTAATAGTTCAAAAAAAAGTGATGTTACTCGTGCTGAAGCATTTGTCTGTAATTCGTAACCTTTTACCGGCTTCATTTTTAGAGCCTCGTAAATAATCAAATGCAGATAATTACGCATCAAATCCTGCTTGAAAGGGTAGGAGCTTTTATTTTCCTCCATCATTTTGCGATAAAAATCCGAAATACGATCAATACTTTGCTTATCGGGGAAATATACTTTTTCTGTATCTATATCAAACATAGGCAGATCCGAAAGCAGTTCATCCCGTTGTTTTACAAACGCATCATTGAAGATACAAAACCAGCCCTCCTGATTTTCAGATTCCGGTTGCCAGTAATAAGGAACCAGTGGGTTTGTAAACAATAAAACAGGAGTATCAATATATATTGTTCTGTTTGCATATTCAAGCTTTCCTGTCCCTACAAGTAATGTCACTTTATAATAATCCCGTCTCGAATAAGGTATGACAGTTTTACAATCTGCTCTTTCAAAAACATTAATATGCGGTCCATCTTGTGAAATTTTTCCTGTTACAGAATAATTAATCCTTTGGTAAAAGCCGTTGATATCTTCTTTCGTATTCATAACGTAAAATTATAAAATTCAAATAAATATATCATAAAAAAGATGGTCAGCCTGAGTATTTTATATTATAAACCAGATTGTATTTATAAAAGAAAAGTTAGTTCGGGAAAATAAAATTTTGTCAATAGTACTTAATAGCTGAAAAATATATCCAAAATATAAATAAAACCTGCAGAGGTATTCTAAACCATAAATAGGTGGGGCCATTTCCATCGGAACTTCCTTTTTGATAATCGATATGGTGAAGGGCAGCATAAATATTAGCAGGAACAATAAGAATGAAAAATATAATTAGCAGCCAGCCAGTCAAAATTCTGATACCAGGAAAAAAGAGTCCCAAAGCCCCAATGATTTCAATAATACCAGTCAGGTAAACAATTTGTGTTTTGTATGGAACAAATGCAGGCAGCATCATAGCCATACCTTTATTAAAAGCAAAATGCCCTGTAGCAGTAAAAAGCAGCATAACTGACATTGCAATTCTCCCTGACAAAGCAAATTCATAATTACCGTAGAATAGATTTGTCGTCAGAAGACAGATAGCAAAAACGCTCAGCAATACAATTAATGGTTTCATGTTTTTTTTACAAAGTTCTTGTATTGCAGACGATTAAACAAGAACTCAGGCTGAAAATATATTTTCTGATTCTCCTGAGTCCCTGTTTGTATTATCATATTAAGAAACTATACATTATCTTTTTTGTGCTTTTATCTGAAAAATTGTTTTAGCAGAATCATCGGAAACAAGTATAGAACCGTCTGGTAACACTGCTACATCAACAGGCCGGCCATGGACAAGGCTTTTTGATGCATCGACAATAAAACCGGTTAAAAAATCTTCAGGAGGTCCCGAAGGTTTCCCTTTTTTAAAAGGAATGAAGACCACTTTATAACCGGATAATTCAGCTCTGTTCCATGATCCATGCTGGCCGACAAACATACCATTGCGATATTTTTTAGGGAAAGCCTTCTTATTGTAAAATGCCAGACCTAATGATGCCGTATGCGGACCAAGTGCTATATCAGGCACTATGGCTTTTGCAACAAGATCCGGACGTTCTCCTTTGTGTCGAGGGTCTTCATGCTGACCAAAGTAAGAATACGGCCATCCATAAAATCCACCATCTTTCACACTGGTAACATAATCAGGTACAAGTTCGTCTCCTAAATCATCACGTTCGTTCACGGCCGTCCATAATGTTTTGGTACCCGGAACCCAGTCTATTCCATTGGGATTGCGAAGTCCGCTTGCGTAAATACGCTCGCCGCTGCCATCAGGATTAATTTCAAGTATATTAGCACGTTTGAATTCTGTTTCAATTCCCTGTTCTGCCACATTACTAGCCGAACCAACTGTGATATAAATTTTGGTTCTTTCCGGGTTCGTAATTATGTTTCTTGTCCAGTGATTGTTGTAACCTCCGGCAGGCAGATCAAGTATTTTTTGTCCATTACCGGAATTAACAGTATCTTTTTCCTGATAGGAAAATCTTAGTAGCTCGTCAGTATTGGCAACATAGAAAAAACCGTCCAATACCAGCATCCCAAAAGGTTGGTTTAAATTGTTCAGATAGGAATATTTACTTTCATATACACCATCTTTATCTTTATCCCTAAAAAGAGTAATTCGGTTAGCACTGCCAAAGTTCTGGGATTTGGATTTAAAAAACTCGTCCTTCTCATCTTCTCTTTTTTTCTTTGGGATTCTCGTACCTGCTTCAGCGACAAATACATCACCGTTTGGAGCAACATAAAGCCAGCGGGGATTTTCTAGTTCATCTGCAAATTTGCTTACTGTAAATCCTTTAGGGGCAATTGGCAGTTCGCCTTCTTTCCAGCCAATTACTTTACAGAAATTTTGAACTGATTTTGTAGCATATGGCTCAGGCAATGTTACATTTTCTTTGTTTTGCGCCTGAAAACTGCCGGCAGTACTCAATAGTACAAGAGAGAATTTCAGGGATTTAGAAATATATTTATTTACTGTCATTAGATTTTATTGTTATTGATTACCATGTAATTTTTGCCAATGCAACTGCCTGTCTTGTTAATTTTAAATTTAAGATAATCTGACCTGAATTGATTTTGGTTTTTTCGGTTGATACACACTTTAATTGCCCGGCACTTTCAAGAGTTTTGATTTGCTGCTCTGTAGGATTTTGTGGTGAACCCATTTTTTTCCATACCTCATAAGAATTGCTGTTAGTGTCGTCAATAAGATATATGCTGAGGATTGCTTTCTTTGCAGGAACATTATCAATTGTAACCATGACATTCTCAGCTAATCCTTGTATATTATCATCATGGTAATTCCAAACCATTACTGCAGCAGATTTTTTATCTTTTGCAGCTAATGCCCCAATATCAGACAGTTCACCGCGTACACTTGATTTAAGGACTTCTTCCAGTGGGTACATTCGGTTACTTTGTGTTGCAATCCTTTTGCCTGTCATCATCCCGAACATCCTGAAAACATTCAGCACTGGTTTGTCAACACCATTTGTGGATAAATCTCTATATCCATAAAACCATGGTTGGTTTTCAAACTCAAACGACCATGAAACTGCACCAAGAAAGTTTGCTTTTGTCTGGTCTGCCAATAAATATTTGCGGGCAAAAGAAGCCGCTGTGTAACTGGAGTATAATGTACCGTTGCGATACGCATTTTCAGGATTGGTTGCCATACCACAAGCGGCACAACCCTCAGGATCAGACTCGCCAATGATTATGGGAAGGTTTTTTGTTTCGGGATAGGAAGTTGTTATTTGAAATCCTGTTTTTATATCATTCAGTTGTGGTTCCATGTTCATTCGAACCACTCCATTAACTGTTTTTGGTGATCCTTTCGCATGAAAGAGTATTGCCTCAATGGGAGATCCTATTTTGCCATTTGCATAATTGGTGCCTGATATGCAATGTTTAATAAAATCATTAACCCAATCCTGTGCATTTTTACTTCTGGTACCTGCAATGTTAGGTCCGCCAATCCTTGCTGTAGGAAGAGCTCTTTTAAGTCCGTCAGCGGCATAATCATATAATTTAAAAAAATCTTCACGGCTTCCTTTCCAATAATCACCGTTGGGCTCGTTCCAGACTTCCCAATACCAGCTTTCTACTTCTTTTTTTCCATAACGTTCTACGGAATGTTTTACCCATTCATAAACTAAATTACGCCACTTGTTATAATCTTTTGGCGGATAAGCCCATCCTGTAATAATATCTGAATAACGATCTCCGGGTTTCCAGTGATGTCTGTAAGGAACAGGATGTGAAGATAAAGCTTCAGGCATAAAACCTATTTGTGCCAGTGGTTTCATGCCGCGTGATATATAGGTGTCGAAAATACTGTCAACAATTCTCCAGTTATAAACCGGATTACCATTAGCATCTTCTGTATAGGCATTGGTAGATCCCCATTTGAGTGCTGCCGTACCATCGCCTGAAACCAGCAGACTATGTGTACGCACATAAACCGGTACCGGACTGAGCGCAGCAATTTCTGTTAGTAATTTTTTGCCATCTTTCATGTAGGTATAATTTGGTTCATCATATCCAAACCATGCCCAGACTGGCTTCATGGGGGCAATTTCTTTTTTTAGATCTACTGTAATTGTTGCTTTTTTTTGGGTATCCTGCCCATGGACACAAAAAGAGCTCAGACAAATAAAAGGAAGAAGATAATGTTGCAATCGCTGACGCATATTAAAATTATTTGTGGGTTTGTATATTATGTTTACTTTTGTTCAACAAAGTTGAATAAAAAAATGATACGTTATTACATTTGATGTGTGTTTTTTTATTTTTATATAGAGTTATTTTGTTAAAGATATTATTATGGAAAATTATCTTTGCAGAAGTTGGCTAAAAAGTATTCCGAATTAAGATATAAACGAAATCGCTATTGTGGAAAATAAAGTAAATAATTTAAAAGCAAATATGGCAAACAGCCTGGGTGTTGGTGAACGTATCAGGATTCTTCGTAGTGTACAGAACCGCACGTTGCAGGAGGTAGCAGACAAATGTGGGCTTTCAAAAAGTATGATTTCTAAAATCGAGAACGATAAAACAATACCCTCGGTAGCTACATTAGTCAAAATAGCCCAGACCCTGGGTACTAATATTTCGCAATTACTCGAACAGGACAGCTGGGATAGGGCAGTGGTAACGACATTGGAAGAAGCAGAAAAGAAACTTGTAAAGACTGAAAAAGGGTATCATATTTTTCCTTATGCATCAGTTTACCATGAAAAAAAAATGCAGCCTTTTTTATTTGTAGCAAGAAAAGGAGAGGTGATACCACATGAAGTTTCTCATGAGGGGGAAGAATTTGTTTTTGTGGTTGCAGGCAGTATGAAAATGCAGGTAGGCGATACTGAATATGTTCTTAAAACAGGTGACAGCCTGTACTTTAATGCCTTGCAAAAACATGGAATCATCCCAATCTCTGAGGAAGTTACTTATCTTGATATTTTTGTTTAATAGTTATTTCTCGTCATTTTGATAATTCTAAATATATCGTAATTTCTCCTCTTCAATATCCAAATAATGCATTTGTTTCCTAATAATTGATTCGTCTAAAGATTTATCTTCTCTGTTTTTATTTCGCAGCCATTTTCTTTGCTGGTTTAATAAATCAAGGTAAATTACTTTAAGATCTTTTCCAACAGATTCATTGTCGATTCCTTTACTATGCTGTTCCCATTTTTGAATAAGATGCTGCAATGAAGCATTGGTTTCTATCTGATCGTTATAATTTGTTTTTAAATAATTTAGAGCATGTTCTGCTAATTCTTGCCGTAAGATATTATTAACTTCATCATTAGGTAAAGTATCATCAAAATCCTCAAGTTTAATCTTTCTGATGAAATACGGTAATGTTAATCCCTGAATTAATAAAGTCAAAAGAATAACAATAAAAGTAATAAACAAAATGAGGTTACGCTGTGGGAAACCATTTCCATTATTCAGATAAACGGGTATAGATAATGCGGCAGCCAATGAAACTACACCCCTCATTCCGGTCCAGCCAAGTATAAAAGGCGTTTTATAACCCGGATTTTCGCTGTAGGCAACCGTTATAAAATTACGGGCAATTAATGTAACAATTACTGCACCATATGCTGACAGTATTCTGCTAACTATTAAAACGGCTGTTATCACCATACCATAACCAATTGCTGTTCCCATACTTACTTCTTCAAGGCCGTTGGTAATTTGAGGCAAATCCAATCCGATCAGCATAAAAACCAATCCATTTAGGATAAAACAAAAACTTTCCCAAACGTTTATTCCCTGCAAACGTGATGTGCTGGTCAGGAAACGGTGCCTGTTATTAGACAAAAGCAATCCGCCGCTTACTACTGCCAATACACCGGAACTATGTACTTCTTCTGCCGCCAGGTATATAATATAGGGCGTAAGCAGTGACAGAACAATGTCTATATTAGCATCAGTAGGCAAATATTTATGGGCTTTCATAAAAATCCATCCTATTAATAAACCAATTCCAACACCGCCAAAAATCATCCAGCTAAAACTCAATGCTGCCTTGTAAAATATAAACTGCTCAGTTGCAACGGCAATCATTGCAAATCTGAAAATAATTAATGAAGAGGCATCATTCAGTAAACTTTCCCCTTCTAATATGGATGAAAGCGTTTTGGGTACTTTAACAAATTTCAAAATGGCACCGGCACTTACTGCATCCGGTGGAGAAACAATTCCGCCTAATAAAAAACCTAATGCTAATGAAAACCCCGGAATAATATAATTGGCTACTAATGCTACCGAAAGTGCTGAGAGAAAAACTACTACAAAAGCAAAACTTGTAATAATGCGTCTCCAACGCCACATTTCTTTCCATGAAACAGTCCATGCTGCTTCGTATAATAAAGGAGGCAGAAATATGAAAAATATCAATTCAGGTTCGATGGTTATGATTGGCACACCGGGAATAAAACTTATAACTAATCCTGCCAGTACGAGCAATACAGGATATGCGACTTTTATTTTATTTGCCAACATAATCAGCAATAAAATAACTATTAGTATACCAACGTAAAAAGGAAAGTTTTCAAGCATTCGTTTAGTTTATAAGGAAAATTAAACATTTTTATTTGAATGTTTTTGTTTAGAATTATCAAAAATACTAATTAATGATTGCTAAGCCTCAATATCTTTAAGTTTTGTTTATAGTTAAGGATTGACTATTGTCACGAATCTATTATTGGGGCTCAACAAAAGAGCTTTAATAAATAATTAATTGCCTTATTCCTTGATTCTTATGACAATTTTTCATGTCATTTTTTGAAAAATTGTCACTTAAATCGGCTGGCATATTTTTTGTTTTTTGTCTTTTGCACTTACTTATGTGCAAGTTCAAAAATTTATTGTCTAACAATTTTAAAAGTAAACTGTTATGAATCTAATTAAAAGAAACGGAAATCGAGTTCCAGATTTCCAACGTTTGTTTTTTGATGACATCTTTGGCCGCGATCTTTTCAATTGGGAAAACAACAATTTTTCAAAAACCAGCACAACGCTGCCATCAGTAAACATCAAAGAAACTGAAGAAAATTATGAAGTTGAAGTCGCTGCTCCAGGTTTGGATAAGAATGATTTCAAAGTAACACTTGACGGAAATTTATTGATTATTTCTTCGGTAAAAGAACAAGACCAAAACACACAGGAAGAAAACTTCACCCGCAGAGAGTTCAGCTATCAATCCTTCCAAAGAAGTTTTGAGTTACCAAAAAATGTAGTGGATGAAGAAAATATCAGTGCACGCTATCAAAATGGATTGTTGCTTTTAACGATTCCTAAAAAAGAAGAAGCAAAACAGAAACCTCCAAAAATGATCGACATTTTGTAAATTCTGTTTAGTTTGCCTATTTTGGAAGCTGCCTGCACAGGCAGCTTTCTTATTTCTTATTATCAAAAATGGTATCTATGTTGTCACAATTATTCTCCGGGATAGCTGTGCTGTCCTTTATAGTTCTCTTGCTGATATTATTTTTAAGACGATTAAAGCAGCCTTACTTCATTGCTTACATTGCATCAGGATTACTCTTAGGTCCTCAGGTCTTCAATATCATTCATGATCCTGAAGTAATTTCAGAATTGGGAGAAATTGGAATAGTTCTTTTAATGTTCTCCATAGGAAATGAAATAGACCTCAACTATCTTACACGTAATTTTTATAAGCCTCTTTTAATAGCATCAGTGCAAATTGTTCTTAGTTTTATTTGCATGTATAGTATTGGTACTTATCTGAGCTGGAAAATTTCAACAATTGTATTAATGGCTTTCATTATAAGCCTGAGCAGCTCAGCAATCGTATTTCAATATTTGTCAAGGACAGGCGAGATTAAAAGTCAGCTGGGCCTGATTACCTGCGGTGTGTTATTGATGCAGGACATTCTGGTGGTACCGATGATTTTAGCATTGAATTTTATGTCAGGAAACAATATTTCTGCCAGTGAATTAATAAAAGTCTGTATCGGAGGAGTACTTATTATTTTATTTATGAAGGGAGCCACCGGTAAGAAAAAATTCCAAATTCCGATGCGAAGAGAAATTGTTGCCGATCATGAGTTGCAGGTTTTTATAGGTTTCAGTATCTGCTTTGGCATGGCATGGATAACAGCATGGTTTGGTCTTTCACCGGCATTGGGCGCATTTGTGGCGGGAATTATAATAGGAAAAGACAAAGCAACGCGCTGGCTGGGAAAATCACTTATTCCTTTCAGGGTTTTCTTTATGGCTTTCTTTTTCCTTGCAGTAGGATTGCAGCTCGATCTTGCTTTTTTTACTGAAAATGTTTCGACAATTATATGGGTTACCATTAGCATTATACTCATTAACAACTTTATCAACACTATACTTTTTAAGCTTACAAAAAATACGTGGCGCGATAGTTTATATGGCGGTGCTCTTTTATCTCAAATAGGAGAATTCAGTTTTGTTCTGGTAACTTTAGCGGCTTCATTAAATTTAGTTGGAAACTATACCTATCAGATAACCTTAGCCGTTATTACGCTTACGATGCTGCTAACTACTTTTTGGCTCATGATAATCCAACAGTTAATTTACAGACTGCCGTCCTTAAAACAAAAAAGATTTTAAATTACCTATAAATAATATTGTAGGAAATATATTTAATATTTCTTTATTGCATCTTAACTATTATATTAGTTATTCCTACAATATGTTGATAAATAATATATTATGTTTATTTTTTTATGTGTACACTTACTTATAAATATTTATATTTGGTAATATGTTACAGATTATTAATTTAAAACATTTGCAATGGAAAAAGCTATAAAACTTAAGGTTCGCAAAGAGTTAAATGGTCAACAACAGTTCAATATAATTAAATTAAAAGGTAGTTTGATTTCGAAGGGATATACCGAAATTATACACATTTTGGATCAGGATGACGAATTTCATATCAACTCTTTCGAAATTCCGATGGAAAGTACTAATGAAGTTCAGGAGTTTATTACAGCATTCATTAATAAGGAAAATCTAACAGATACAATTACTCTTTTTAGATAAGTTACCTTTAAGTAAAGACGTTAGAGTTTTATTATTTATTTTGGTGAAAAATCATCAATTTTAAATTCATTACTATGAAAATCAAAATTTTACTCTTTACACTTTTTTTTAGTTCTTTGAATGCCCAGATAGGAATAGGTACAACAACACCAAATGGAATATTAGACATAACTTCAGATACACAAGGCCTTTTAGCGCCCAGAGTTGCATTAACAGCATCTACCAGTGCATCTCCATTAACAAATCCGGCAAGTGGTTCTTTGATAAACGGAACAATTGTTTATAATACAGCCACAAGCGGAAGTGGTGCAACAGCCGTTACACCCGGTTTTTATTATTGGGACAGCACAAATTGGCTGCGTGTTAAAAGCGATATATATAATACGCCTGTTTATGGCTTGTTTACAAATTTATCAGGTCAGACGATAACCAATTCAGCAGGAGGTAAAATTGCATTTGGAACGACTATAGCTTCCGGCGGTGTATCAATAGCTTATGATTCTACTAATCGGACTTTTACCCTGCCGGCAGGAAAAACCTATCGAATAGATTTTGCAGTAGGATGGATACATTTTAATAATGGTGCATTTCTTAGATTCGCTTTATATAATGATATAACCAACACAAAAATATCTGCTGTTGCACATTGTGAGGCAGTAAATGGAGGTGCTTTTGCCGGAACACTTGGCTTTTTTCATTTAGTAACAGTAGGAGCGACCCCATTGGTAGCAGGCATTAGAACCACTACAGGTAATACCACAAACACTACTTTAGGAGATGTAGAAGTAGGGCCAACAATTTCTATTCAATCAATTGATTAGTATTTATTTATGGAATACGCAGAACAAAGTTATATGGTATGAAAATTATCATTTATTAATTTGTGCAGTAAAATTTAATCTTATCTAAAACCTAAATCTTGTTAATTCCCCCTTATTATTTTTTAATAATAGTAACCACTTTTTCAAATCGCCCATGATGGCTAATTGAAACATCCTGAATTCTATTTGGCAAGGTATTTAAATAGGGAATTCCATACTGATCTTTAATAATCCCGGTATTTTCAATCTCAACTACGTTATTTAAATCCTGCAGAAAGCCAACTGCTATTGTATGTATATTGTCAGTAAAAATAGTTGTTTTTGTATAGTAAACATTTTCACCACAAATTACTTGTCCTGTAATGAAATTGTCATTATTTGATAACAATTTACAAATCAATTTTTTAGGAATATATTTCCTTAGTTTTGTCTGTCTGTTATAAATTTTATAGGCAGCTTCTTTCATACTCCAAAGCAGCCAAACCATAATTTCAGGATTGGAATCATGTTTTATAAGCAACTGCTCTTCAGCGGTAAACAACTTTTCTATAAAACCTTTGCGTCGCCAATTACTTTCCTGACGTGATTGTATTAGGTCTATCACGTCATTACCAATCATTTTGCAGCCAGTTTGGTTTCTATAATTTCAACAGCAGTTTTAACATCGAGCATTCGCTCCATATCTGTAGTATCAATTACAACATCAAAAGTCTCTTCAATATCGAGTACAATATCTACAAGATTAGCCGAGTTAATACTGAGATCATTAATAAAATCAGTATCCTCCGTAAGGTTATCATAAGCATCAGTATTGGTTGTATAAGGCTTTATGATGACTTTTAGTTTCGCAATCAGTTCTTCTTTATTCATATCAGTTTTTATATTTTTTAAATAGTACACAGGCATTTACATCGCCAAAACCAAAACTGGCTTTAGCAATTATATTCAGATCAGTATTAATCGTTTTAAAAAGCACTCTTGAAGGATCAATAAGAGCCGTAATTTCCGGATGAAGGTCTTCGCAATTTGTATTTCCAAATAAAAAACCTTCATAAAGCTGAAGTACCGCAGCCACACTTTCGATACTTCCGGCTGCACTAAGACAATGTCCGGTCATACTTTTTAGGGAATTTATATACGGAAAATCATTTCCGTTTCGGTTTAATGCTTTGGTCCAGTTTTCGATTTCCAGACTATCTTTTGTAGTGGCGGTAAGATGACCATTTATGGCATCTACATCAGTTGAAGAAATTCCCGAGATATTAATTGCATCTGTAATACATCGTTGTACCGCGATACTGTTTGGTGCTGTCATACTTCCATTTCCACGTTGCCCGCCGGAGTTTACATTCCCACCCAAAATTTCAGCATAAATAGTGGCACCTCGTGCTAAAGCACTATCCAGGTCTTCAATAACCAAAGCTCCGGCACCGCTGCCAGGTACAAATCCAGCGGCTGTTGCACTCATAGGGCGGGAGCCGAGTTCAGGATTTTCGTTATATTTTGAACTGCATACACGCAGGGCATCAAAACCACCCCAGATATATGGTCCGCTATCTCCTGTACTTCCGGCTAATATACGTTTTGCCTGCCCTGATTTTATTCGGTCATAAGCCATTATAATAGCTTCTGTACCTGTTGAACAGGCTGATGAGTTTGTAGTTACCTGGTTTCCAAGTCCGAGTTTGCCGCCAAGATAAGCACTTATACCACTGTTCATGGTTTGAGCCACAACGGTACTGCCGAGTTTACGGGTTTGCAATTCATCTATTTTATAAATGCTTTCGCGAAATTTATCTATGCCGGATGTTCCCGATCCAAAAATAGTACCGCTGTCCCAATCCGGTTCAGGATTAATCTCTATCGGTAATCCTGCATTTTTCCAGGCTTCCATACCTGCAATAACACCATATAAAATACCGGTACTGTTAAATCCGCGCAGTTCAAGATCTGTAAAATACTGCGACTTGAGTTCCTCGGTAATCTCAGGTTTTCCTGCTATCTGACATGAAAACTGAAGTTCCTGCAATTGTGTATCCTGTCTTATACCTGATAATCCGTTTTTTATGGCGTGTGTAAACGCAGGAATTCCAACTCCATTTGGAGCTGTTACGCCAAGACCTGTTATTACGACTCGTTTACTCATAATTTTGTAGTAATCATTCCGGCTAAAATACCTTTACAAACTTCCTGCCCGGCTTCGTTTTTCATCACCATCTCACACTTTAGTTTACCAAACCTGAAAAATGTCTTTTGAGAAGTTACCGTAACTTTTTCATTGGGATATACCGCTTTTAAAAATTGCATATCTGCTGATGTAAAAGCAATAACAGTATTTTTTTCAAAGGCATCACCCAATAAATAAATTCCCAGGCAAACCATACCTATCTGAGCCATGGTTTCGGTTAAAATTACACCGGGAGTTACAGGGTTATCTTTAAAATGGCCTTTGTAAAAATCAAGATCTTCCTTAAAAGTATAAGTTCCGGCAATACTGTTTTCATCAACATGAAGCAACTCATCCACAAATAAAAAGGGTTTGCTATAAGGTAATTTTGTTATTATATCGTTTACATTCATAATTTGTTTTTTATCTAATAATTACCATTGTAATAAAACCCTTTGCGCCGAAAATCCGGGGCCAAAACTAAGCATCAGTCCTTTTTCCCCTGACTTTGGGTTGCTGTCCATAACGCGTTCTAACACATATAGTACGGTAGCGCTGGACATATTTCCGTATTGTTTTAGTACTTCTTTTGTATCGTCAATGTCTTTCCCCAGACCAGCAAACAAAGATTCAACTGTGGTGACTATTTTTTTGCCTCCGGGATGAAATATCATATGATCGATATCTTTGATTTCTAAATTATTTTCTTTCAGAAATGGATGGATAATAGCTCCAAAATTAGCGGCAATCGTATCCGGAACTTCTACATCCAATATCATTTGCAAACCACCATTGGTAAGCTTAAAACCCATCATATGTTCAGCATCATAAAAATGATACATTTGCTCGTTGAGTATTTCAGGGCCTTTATCTTCTTCGTACGATGATAAAAGACAACAGGCGGCACCATCTCCAAAGATCGCAGCGCTCACAATATTAGGCATCGAAAAATCATCCAGCTGAAAGGTTGCCGTAGGTGATTCTACCGCAATAACCGCAGCACGTTTACCGGGATTCGCTTTAAGGAAGTTTTTGGCATATATAATACCCGATATTCCTGCGGCACAACCCATTTCTGTAACTGGTAAACGCACAATATCCTGTCTAAGATTCATTTTATTGATCAGGTATGCATCTAAAGAAGGGATCATAATTCCCGTACAGCTTACGGTAATAATATAATCGATGCTTTGCGGATCCCAGTTTACTTTTGAAAGTGCTTTTTCTAAAACTTTTTCGCCTAAAATAATCATTTCACGGCTGTAAATATCATTTTTATCTTCAAACGATGTTGCTGTAAAAACCTCCAGCGGCTCCATGATCGAGTACCGTTTGTTTACCGTTGCACCTTCAAATATTTTTTTTACTTTTTTTATAAAGCGTTCATCCTGACCAGCCAACCAGCCATCCAAAAGCGGAAGTATTTCTTCTGTTGTTCTTGAATATTGTGGTAGTTGCTTAACAACGGTTATTATTTTGACACTCATATTTTTGCAATTATCCATTGGTAACGAAAAGCCCATTTCCAATTTATGGTATAGTTTTTTAAATTCAGTTTTTTGGAGAATTCCTCCAGTTCATTTTTTTTAAATCCTCTTAAAATAGAAACCAGACCATCTTCACGGGACATTTTACTCAAATTGAATAGCATACAGATCATTTTAAAAAGCTTGTAAGCCAATTTACTGCGGTGCAAATCATTGATAACAATGCCTATGCTTGAGTTATTATTAAAGATAGTAATTATATTTAATATTTGTTCATTAGTAAAATGGTGCAGGGTAAGAGTGCATAAAACAATATCATATTGAAGAGCAGAAAAATCTTCACTAAAAATATCTAAACACAAATACTCAATATTTGAATATTCATTTGATAATGTTTTGGCATAATTTACAGTAAAAGCATTGGCATCTATACCAATTAGTTTAAAATTGAGATTGTTTTTTAATCCATAATCAGCCAGCATCCGCAGCATATCGCCATTGCCGCATCCTACATCTGCAATTACAATCTGTTTAGAAATATTGGATCTTTTTATTATTTTTTTGATTCCGTTTAAAGTCAGATTATTACCGCCTAAAAGCTGGTTAATACGGGCAATTTGATCAAGTGCAGCCCTTAATTCCCTTCCCTGAAGCGCAAAATCATCCATTATTTCCGTTTCCTGTGTTCTGTATTTTGTATTTATTGACATTTAATTGACTACTATGGGTTTTCCGTGTGTTTGTTTGATTATTTGAGACAGTAACGCAGGCATTGCTGCAACTATTCCAACGAAAGCATTCGTAATTGTTTTATTGGTTAGGATTTGCGATAAAAGTCTGCCTGTTAATAATCTTCTGCCAAAATGTTTTTTCCATTGTTTTGCATATTTTTTTTCTAACATTTGGCGTGATCCTGTCTCTCCGATATAATAATCCAATATCATTTCTGATGCTATTTTTGCACTGTGTATTGCCATTGCCATACCGTTACCGCACATAGGATGAATAAGACCGGCAGAATCTCCAATCATTAATATATGATTTTCGACAGGCTGTTTTTTATCAAAAGAGATTTGACTAATCGTAAGTGGTTTGTCAAATAAAAGAGCACAATTTTCAAAAACTGATTTTAGCTGCTTATTTTTATAAAGTACATTTTTTTGGTACTCTTCTATATTTTTATATTTTTTGAAAGTAGCGTAATCTGCCAGATAACAAATGTTTATAATATCGTTTTCTACTTTTGAAACGCCGCAATAGCCACCATTAAAATTATGCAACGCTACGACATCGTTAGGAGTATTACCGGAATAATGTGCCTTTACCGCCAGCCATGGTGATTTTTTTGTGATAAAATCCCGTACTAAAAACTGATCGATATTAGAACGTTTGCCAAAAGCCCCTAATACTAATTTAGCCGATAAAATTTGATTGGGCGTTGTAACTGAAAATTCATCGTTAACAAAAGAAATATCAGTAACTGTTTCTTTTAGGATGGTACAGCCATTTGATAATGCTTTCTGATATAAAACATGATCCAGAGCATATCTGCTAATGCCAAAACCGCCCAAAGGAAGTTTTGCTCTGGCAATTTTGCCGTTTTGTGTTGTAAATTCAAATGTGGAAATCTTTTCGGGACCCAGTTGTGAGACATCTATATCAAGCCAAAGAAGATAGGGCAGAATTTCATTAGAAATATATTCTCCACATACTTTGTGACGCGGATATTCGGATTTTTCGATTAAGGTTATCTTTAATCCTTTTTTTGACAGATGTATTGCTCCTGTCAAACCTGCCAGACCACCCCCAATAATTATTACATCCGGATTTGTTTTCATATTTCCAATTTAGCAAAAAAATCTCAAATATACCAGCGGATTTGCAAGTATATTATTAAAATTTAAAGCCGTTTATTTTTATTTACAAACTCTTACTATAACACTGATAACGTGGATGTACTGCATAAATATTGTAAGTTTTGATTTAAATTCTGTAAAAAGTCCTGCTATAGTTGCCTTAATTTTCGAGAATTAATTTTAAAAGAAAAATGTTATGTTATTAGAAAACGAAAAAAAAGAAGGTACTACTGCCAAAGCTATTGAAGAACAAACTTCAAAATTGCCATCGGATTTATTTTTGTATGCCTCACTGGCTGCCATGGGAACATCACTTACCCTGAAGTTTCTGGGAAAAAGACATACTGCATTATTTGTAGGGCAGTGGGCTGCTCCATTTTTATTGCTGGGTCTCTACAATAAGCTTGTAAAGCTTGAAGGTCATGATGCTGAGGATAAAAATTAAATAAAATAATTATGGAAAATCAGGAAAAAAGCTCTCCGGAAGACAATCAAGCCGCTGATCAGGGATTTGATGCAAGAAATCAATACAGCGGATCAGGGGATTTTAGTCCGGATGAACAAAAAGGTCCCAATAAAGAAAAGGAAGAGGATTTAGGATCGTCAGAGAGTGGAAATGATATCGATACAAATTTCCCGGATGAATTAGAACAGAATGATTCCGCCCACTCCAAATCGGATATTGATCCTAAATATGATGGCAAATGAAAGAGCCGGTAAAAAAATAAAGCTGTCTTAGCAGGCAGCTTTATTTTTTGAGTTATTTTCTAATGAATTATCACTAATTTTTTGTTCAATGATTATTTCCCGCTTAGGAGCTGGAATATCAATTTGCTGCTCTTTAAAGGCTTTTTTAATGTTTTCAAAAAAATCGGAAACTACAAATCCATAGTCAGCATTAGAAGTCCAGGCAAACACAGATATAAGCATAGCTTCAGCAGTTAAATCCTTAATTAAGATCAGAGACTCAGGAGTTTTTAGTATTCTCTCGTCTGATTTTATGACATCCAGAATTACGGACTTAACCTGAGAAAGTTCGCTATTATGGTTAACACTTAATGTAATATCTGTTCGACGAAGCATTTCTTTCGAAAAATTTCGAATAATGCCGTTTGATAAAGGACCATTGGGCATATATACTGATTGATTGCTTGGTGTGATTATTTTTGTGCTAAAGATAAATATCGCCGCAACAGTACCGGATTCACCTTGTGCTTCGATATAATCGCCTACACGAAGCGGTTTAAAAAGGATAATCAGCAAACCACCGGCAAAATTTGACAGTGACCCTTGGAGTGAAAGTCCAATTGCCAGACCTGCAGCCCCTATTGCAGCCACGAAAACAGAAGTTTCGACGCCAAGTTTGGTAATAACACTCACAAAAAGTAATGCCCGAAATGTCCAGATCAGCACATCCATGACAAACTTAAGAAGAGTGTTATCGAATCGTTTCTTATCGATAAGCTGTGTCATGATTTTTTTGAAAACCTTTATAATAATTATTCCTATTACAAGAGTTATAACTGCGGATAAAAGATGTGGCCAAAATGCCATTGCCGCGTGTGCCGTTTTCTGCCAATATTCGTTTATTATTTCCATAAAGTAACTAAATAACAACCTGATTTTCTTTTACAAATTTCAATTTATTTATTAACTATGCTTTATAAAATTGTATCAAAATATTACACAATATTATGTTTCCAATTGATTGTTTCGCAGTTTAATAGTAGGTAAGAACTCTATTTTTGAGGAAATTTTAGACTTCTGTATTTAGAGAAAAGAATTGTCGCGAACAAAAAAATTAAGCTGCCCGAAGACAGCTTAATTATTGAATTTATTATATTTTTATTTCTATTCTTGGTTTCGAACTTGTCAAAAATGCCGCACCAATTTCTAAAATACCAAGTATCAGGTGAGGTACATATACGATATTTGCAAAATCAAAAATCCAGGGCGAAGCTGCCAGAAAAACTCCCGAAAGAATATCTAATATTAAATGTCCTTTCATCGGAATTATTTTTATGAGCCCTAATTCATAATTTGTCAGTAAACTGTAAAATATTACAGCAACACCTGCAATATAGAATATTGTGCTTTCAATACCATTTATGTTTAAATTGAATAAAGATGGCGAAGCAATTAGAAAAATTCCCATGATATAGTCTATATATCCATGAGTTTTGGTGTCAATCATTTTCATAGTTTCTAAGTTTTAATTAATAATAATTTATGATTCACTTTGTTTATGTTTTTGATCAGACGAAAAAAGAAGCATTAGAACTGCTCCGGTAATTAGGATTCCGGCAGCAGTTTTTACTAAAAATTCTTCTCTGTTGTATTTCCATTCGGATTTTAATCCAATTTCTTTAGGAATATTAGGAATTTGACCTTTAGAAAAATCATCTATAACACCTTCCATCAAATTTATACGGTCTGCAAGAATAAGTGGAAGCCAGCGGCCATAGCTTGATTCACTAAATTTATAAGCTATTCGGCGTATAATTCCGCTTAATCCTGACGGTGGTTTTGATGTTCCATATACGGCAGAAAGATTAGGCCTTTCTACTGATTTTAGTATTTCGACGGTTTCCTCCTGAAGAGCAGGACGTTCCCAGGAATATCCTTTGTGTTCGTCATTATTTCTTTTTTTGATGGGATAAGTAGGGTCGTTTTTTACGTTTGCATCTATTCCCCAACCCTTAATGTGGCTGTATTTGCCCTGTCTTGCATTTACAAAATCTTCAGGACTTGTTTTATCTGTAATCATAATATAAGTCTTTAAGTTAATTAACCGCAGTTGGCGGAATTAAAACAGTTTTAATACAATTATCCAGTTTTGAAGAGAATATATGATAAGCTTCGGATACTTCTTCTAAAGGAATTCTATGTGTAATAAGTCCTTTCGGATTAAGAATTCCAGATTGCACATGGTCTATAAGTCGGGGCAGAAGACGTTTTACAGAGGCTTGATTAGCACGAATGGTAATTCCTTTATTCACTACATTACCTATCGGAACCAAACTATCAATTGGTCCATACACTCCGACAATCGAAACGATTCCACCTTTTTTAACACCATTTATTGCCCAGTGCAATGCTGTTGTAGAACCACCCTGAAGCAAAAGTCTGCGTCCTGTAATGGTATTCATCAGATTTCCTGCAGCTTCGCATCCGACTGCATCAATACATACATCAGCACCAAAAGAATCTGTAATGGTTTTTAAAAAGACAACAGGATCTCCAATAGCATTAAAATTATAGGCTTCGCACTGAGCATATTTTTCGGCAAATTCCAGGCGATAATCGATATGGTCTATAATAATGACACGGCCTGCACCAAAGAGCCAGGAACATTTCGCAGCCATTATTCCGATTGGTCCTGCGCCAAAAACAACAACAGTGTCTCCAAGCTGAATACCTCCCATTTCTGCTGCCTGATAACCTGTCGGAACAACATCAGTAAGCAATACGGCATCATCAGGATCCATCCATTCCGGAATTACAACAGGTCCCACATTGGCATATGGAACACGCACATATTCCGCCTGACCTCCATCATAACCTCCTGCTGTATGCGAATATCCAAAAATACCCCCAACAGCAGTAGCCTCAGGGTTCGACTCATGGCAGTTACCGTATAATTCCTGACGGCAAAAAGCACATTTTCCACATGAAATATTAAACGGTACCATGACACGATCTCCTATTTTTACTTTTTCTACTCCCGATCCTATTTCGACAATTTCCCCAATAAATTCATGCCCAAAGGTCGATCCAATACGAGTATCGGGAACAAGACCGTGGTAGAGGTGAAGGTCGGAACCGCAAATACAAGAACGAAGCACACGTACTATTGCATCATCCGGATGAATGATTTCGGGTATGGGTTTATCGCGATCGATACGGACCCTGTGCGGTCCGCGATAATTCATTGCAAGCATATTTTCTGTATTTTAAATTAAACTTCAGTGCTTATTACTCCTTTTTTTTATGTTATGGTGAGAGCTACAAATAAGGCATCTGAATGTTCCTTATCCCGAGCTACTGTAAAAGCAGTATTTATCTCTTCAATTGGAAAGCTATGTGTAATCATTTTTTTTGCATTTAGTTTACCTTTCGCCAAAAGGTCTAAGCAAATTTGCATTTCAGGATAAATATCCCAATACGAATAACTAGCGCTTGGAATCAGTTTTATCTCGCCTTTTTGTATGCGCTGCCATTCAAGGTCTGTGGTTGTTTTTCCGGGATCAAATCCGCCTAAAATGACAACTTTACCACCAATTCTTGTAAAATCTGTTGCTAAAGGCAGTGTCATTTGCATGGCAGTTCCGCCGGCACATTCAAACGTAATATCAGCACCACGGTTATTGGTAAATTCCATTAGTTTTTTATAACCGTCTTCATTTTTGGTATTTACGACGACATCTGCTCCAAGCTCTTTTGCTAATCTCAATGAAGAATCTACGATATCAAAGACAATTGCATCGGCACCGGCTATTTTTGCAAGCTGCAATTGCCCAAGTCCAATTGAACCGGAACCAATAATAGCTACTTTATCATTAAGCTTGAGTCCGCTTAACTGAATTGCATGTAATCCAACAGAAAAGGTATCAAGCAAAGCTGCTTCTTCAAAGCTCACATGGTCAGGCAGTTTGTAGAATTTCTTAGCTGGTCCGCTGACGTATTGTGCAAAGGCCTGTGATATCGTTTCCATACGTACCTTATATAGTTCAGGACAGAGGTTATACTGTTGTATATTGCACCACTCACAACTGTCATCACCCAATACTGTTTCAATTACAACTCTGTCGCCGGGTTTAACATTAGTAACTTCAGGACCAACACTCACAACTTCTCCGGAGAGTTCATGTCCCATTATTTTACATTCCAAATGTGGATCTTCTTTTTTCCAATGACGAAGGTCTGTCCCGCATATTCCGGCCACTTTTACTCGTGCCAATACCCAATCTTGCTTTTGCAATTGAGGAATTTCTACTTCAGAAATTGAAAAATCACCTTTTGCGGTCTTTACTGCCGCTGTCATTTTATCATCCATAATTTATTCGATAAGAATTATTATCAATTTTAAAGATTTTCCCAGCTAATCCGAACCTTAGAATCACCGGGAAACTCAAATTGATTAGAATTTTGAATTGGTATCTCACCATATCTCAATTTATTTTTAACTTCAACTTTTACTTTTGAAATTTTAGCCTTAGAAAGTCCAGATAATGTCAATAATGCTTTAAATTTTGGGTCGCCGTTCATTTGGAAAGTAAAAGTGTTTTTTCTGAATTTAAAATTCACAGCGGGATAATTGATAAATCCCATTGCATTAATATCTTTAAGCATAAAGTACTGTCGTGAAACAACTCCAAATGGTACGCCGGCTCCATAAACTTCCTGTCCAACTTCTCCGGATTTTTCCCATCCGTCATGTATGTCTTCTAAAGGAACCCATAGATCTTTTTGAACTTCTCCGGTTTTTATTTCCTCTGCAATCATATCTGCAGGAAGTAATGGCGGATAATAAAAAGCTAATCTGCCAACAGCATATTTAATAAACTCCGGTATTAATATTTTTAATGAAGGGAGAATATCAATTCCATCCGTTACTTCCATATAATGATGTAAAGCGGCATATACTTCAAATTCCTCATATGCTGCTGTATAAGGCGCATCATTTAAAGGGAAAACTGAAAAGAAGTTAGGGAAGTTTTTCCCATATCCATAATTGCAATCCCACAGCTGTACGTTTTTAAATACTCCGGCAAGGCAGCAGTAGCTAAGTTTGAGGTATTTTTCATCATGGGTTTCCCTATACAATTCTACTAATGCTCCCGCAGTAAACACCGTATTATTCGCCTGATAAAAAATGTCGAATGCCAGACCTTCGAGGCTTTTTAATGCCTTGACAGCTTCATTGAGAAAACGTTTTTCATTAGTTAATTTATAGGCCATTAGCATAACATGAGCGTAGGATCCGGGCACATCTTTTTCTCCGCCTTTTCCGGGAGATGTTTCTGCCTTTATAACTTCTAATGTTGTCATTTTATAGAAAACAGGCCACTCATAATCAAAATGGTGTGCTACTTTAATAGCATAATCTACAGAATCCAGAAAAAGTTTTTTGGCAATTTTATCACCTCTATGTGCCAGACGTGCAAGATTTAAAAGTGGATGGTGCAGATACCAGGAATCCATTACCATCTCCTGTTTTTGTTCTTCAGATTTGTCCAGCTGATCTTCAAGTGCGGGATGCCATCTTACGATACTGCTAATTCTCTCATCATAAAAATCGGTAAGACCTTTATTAAGATCATCGTACAGCTGATGTGTTTTATCTGACCAGGTAAGATATTCATGAAGCGGAAGCTGCACTGCAAGCTGTACCATAATTTCTGCAGGGGTTTTATAATCTCCCACATAAGCATTAAGATAGGATGAACTGTTTACCATTGTCCAGCATCCCTTATTCATATGCAGTTGATTCAGAACATTTTCTGCAATACTATGCCAATCCTGATAAGCTGGTTCCGGTTTTGGAAGATGTGGATATATGGCAGCCAGATAATTCAAAAACTGTGATGTCACTTCACCATCTTCTTTTACAATATTTTCATCCAGGATTACGAAAGCGTCAGAAATTGTAAATTCGACATCCGAAGGAATTGGTTTTTCGCGGTTTACAGGAAATTCAAAACCTATTTCCGGCCAGCTGCCACCTACAGTTTCTGACAGTGAAGTTTCTGATGCCTCGCAATATGGTGACATTGCTGTAAGATTTTGAAAATAGAATACTGAACCATTTTTTGGTTTGGTCATGCTAAAGAATATATGACCGGATCTGGATCCAACCTGATGTGTATGGATTATTCCTGAGGTATTTTCTACCTTTCCATCTGCTGTTAAAGGCACAATATCACGAGGCCAAAAAGGAATTAAAATTGGTAAAGCAGCTTTAAAAGTAGTAGTGTAACGAAACATTGCAGACTGGCTTTTAGGGAAAGATAAGGTAATGGAATAATCGCCTAATCTTGTAGAAGCATTTATTAAAATGCTGTCAGTAGTCTTATTTACAGTGACTTCCTCAAAATCACTGTTCATTCCGAAAGCCAGTCTGAATGCGATTCTTCCTGCATCAGGCCAATTGGCTGTTAGCCATATAGAATCGCCGGCATTATAGATTTGTAGTTTGTATCGTGACATTGCCGCTTCAAATATGCGGCTGCTGTCCACTATATCAGCCTGTACGGTGGCTGTCCAAGGTGTAACGGGATTCATCATAGTATAAATTTTTAATCTGAAAAAAAAAGATTTTAATTTTTTCTATCAAATTTCCATTTTTGAACGATGAAGAACTTATATAATACTTTAAAAAATTTACAAAATTTATGCTTTAATTCAAATAGTTAACTAGTTTATCAGGCGGAACTTTGGGCGGAAGAATTCTAAATATTAGGAAAGGAAGATTAGAATAAATACCTTTTATGACAATAAAAAGCCACTATGTTTAATGGCTTTTCATTGTACCAGATTAACTATATAGCTGTTTGTATCAATATGCTTTGGTCATTAATCTATCTTTTCTCCATCATCGGCAAAAGTTTCAGGTTCACGGTCATTTTCATCATAATCTTCTACAAGGTCATCGTCGAGATCTTCTTCTAAATCATTTTCTTCATAATCCTGTTCAAGATCTTCTTCTTCTAAATCATCTTGTTCATAATCCTGTTCAAGATCTTCTTCATCATCTCTCTCAAGTGCATTGGAGAATTCATTGTCCAGATAGTTCAAATCTTCACTTGCACGCAGATCTTCATCCCGGGTTTGTTGCTCGCCTAAATGATCGTTTTGGTATTGCTCAACATAGCTTTGGCTGTCTTCTGTGAAAATACGTTCGTTTTGATCGTAGTTTTCTTTTTTATCTGTCATCATATGCATTTATTGTATAGTTTCTTAGATTGTAAATTTAAATTTTAGATATCCGATTTGTCTTTCTGATCAATATCGTCATCATCAGAAATATCTTCATCTTCATCCGCTTTTTCCTCATCCAGGGTTCTTCTGTTGGGATCATTATCATTTTTAAATTCATCAAGGAGATCCAGAGTCATAAGAGCATTATAAAAATAGGGATCATATATATTATCCTTATTATCATTTGTATATATATCATTATTTAAATGATCAGTTTTAGATTGTTTATTATAAGAATTATTATTATATGAGTTAACTAAAGGCTTTTTCAACTCCATAATTTCAGAATTCATAGCTTGGTCTGCGTGATAATCACGATCATCCTGATTGTAAGTATTATAATTTTCTGTTGACATAATTCAATATTTTATTTGTGTTAATAAACTATTTATTGATACTAATTCATGGTTAGTAAATTTTATTACTAGCTGTTTGTCGCTGCGCTTCCGGAACTTCCGGCGCCTCCCGAATTGTCATTACCCCCTTTTTCAAATTGATCCGGATCATAGCGGTCAGGATCTGTGCCGGCATCATCACGCTCTTTGTCCCAATCACCGGTGTTGGCATTTTCACGGGGGTCATTGTTGTCTTGCAAATCTTTATGCTGACTGTAAACAGAGTATTTGTGTTCGTTGCCGTAGCTGTTTATAATTTCCATATTCTTGATTTTTAAAAAAATTAGAATTTAAAATTACAGCTAAAGCCAATTTTTCTCTTATAAAAAAATCAGTAATTGTTATCAAATTTACACGCAGATTGTATTGAATAACTGTAGAATGAATTATAAGATGTCGTATAAAATCATATAAAAATAAATTCAAAAAAAGTTTAGATTTAGTTTTAAATCGGGAATTATGGCTTAATAGTTATAATAAAATTAAAGTTGTACTATTGAGCTACGGGCTGTAGATATGCTTTTGTGGAGACATGCCGCCAATTATAGTGGAGCAGAACCCAAAATGCTGCTCATGGATGAACCTGATCAGTCCTCAGAAAATCTTTAAGACCAAAAAAAATAGTTCCGATAGGGTGGAAGGGACAAGGATCGTCTTTTATCGCTAATTATTTCCGCGTTTTTACCGAATGGTTAGTGCCAATATTTCCCAAAATATCAAATGGAGATGGGGCCTGAAGTTCCTGATACCGAAGGCTCAATATACAAACCAATGCCTGAAGGCCGCGGAATTGATGATGGTGCAAATGAAAGGATAAAGCAAAATAAAAAAGAAAGCAGAAATAAGAAGAGGTAATATCCTTAAAGCGTACTAAAATGTTTTTGAATAACAGATTAAAAACTGCCTGCCATCATAAGAAGGAACAATAAAAGATGTCGATTTAGTTTGCTTTTCGCCAAATAATTTTCCGGTGATATAGGGATTCATCCAATAAGCTGTTTTTGTAGCGAGTATACCAATTCCTGCACCTACAGCTACATCTGTGAGCCAGTGCCTGTTATTATACATGCGAAAAATTCCGGTTCCGGCAGCAACAGCATATCCGGCAACACCATACCAGACCGATTTATCCTTATACTCCTGATACAGGAATTCTGCCCCAGCAAATGCAATTGCCGTATGGCCCGAAGGAAAAGAATCATTCGAAGTTCCGTCAGGTCTTTCAACATTGGTAACTGATTTTAATCCAAAAACAGTCCCAACAGTAATAATTGTTGAAGTAGCAATAATTACAGAACGGTCTCTCATATTATTTTTCCCTTTTACACCAAAAGCATTAAGTGCATATACTGAAACAGCGGGAACATATCTGGAAACATCATCAATTGAAACTTTACGATCAATATTTTCAGTAATTTCATCACGTATTTGAAAATTGAAGTTTTTTATCTGTCCACTCTCGATTCCCCAAAATCCATAGCCAATAAGAACAGTAGGAATAATAAGTTGCTTGTAGCTGAACTTAATATTTTTTACAGAATCCATTGCCGTACTGTCTTTTACAATTGAGTTTTGTGCCACAGCAGAAAAAAAAGTCAGATATAAAAAAGCTGAAAAAATAATTTTCTTCATATAATGATTTATAAATTAATATGATCCTACAATAAGGAAACCCATTATCACTAAGATAGTATTATTTTATTTGGTCACAATAGTTGTTTAATTATTTTGAAATTAATTTTAGTTTTTTTCAAAATAATTTTTCTGTAACCTATCCATATTACATTGTATAAAAAAATGCCAGTCTAAATTAAACTGGCATTTTTTTTATTTTTCTTCTTCATTATTCAATTTATCATCGAAATCTGGTTCTTTGCCTTTAAATTTATGAGTATCACGATCATAATTTTCATCGTTTGTTAAAACTTCATCATGATCTCTATATTGATGTTTCCTCGTATCACTTCGGTTATCAGAACCGCTTTTTATATTGCTCTTCGGATTTTGATTATTTGTTTTCATAATTGTAAGTTTTAAATTTTATTAAAATTACCTGAAATATCGAAATCTATGCTTATATAATCATTTATAAAAGTTATAAAATACCACTGTAAATAATGCATATCCAGCTGCTGTCATTATCTGATTCTTTTTATTAAGAAAATCTTACAAAATATAAACATCCCATAAATCTTAACTCACTTGGATTTAGTAATCTAAATTTTGAATTAATATTTTTTTTTCAAAAAAAACAATTAAACTTTTTGGCTTAATATTTTTTAATATACTTTTGTTCTATAGAATTAGTATAATTTAAACGAAAAGATAAACTATCAAATAATAATCTAAAATAAATGAAATGAAAAAGCGAATGTGTTGTAGATAAAAAAACCATTTCTGTTGCAGCAGAAATGGTGAGGCTTAAAAGAAATTGTACATCTCTATAAGGAAAGTGAGAGTGGAGTAATCCATTTTCGGCTCACCTTATTAATTAAACCAAAACAAAGTAATGAAAAAAAAATTAAATAGATATACCTGGTTATGCATTTTACTGATTTCCATAGGGATTAAAGCTCAGGAGACCAAACCGTTAATCCAGTCCAAACTCGAAGGAACAGTAATCGATGCTATAACAAAGGAGCCTGTTATTGGTGCATCAGTAAACATTAAAGGAACTACACATGGAGTTTTGACAGATTTTGATGGGAAGTTTTTTTTCCAGACAGGACAAAAATTACCTTATACCTTAATAGTGAGTTATCTGGGGTATAAAAAAACGGAAACTGTAGTAACTGCAAATTCGGTTGTCATTAGTCTTTCTCAGGAACAGAATCTATTATCAGAAGTAGTGGTTACTGCACTGGGTATTTCAAAAGAAAAGAAATCTTTAGGATATACTACTCAGTCACTTAAAAGCAAGGATTTAGAAAATACAAAAGAAACAAATCTTTTAAATAATCTTACCGGTAAACTGGCAGGAGTACGTATCACAAATTCGCAGGGCGACATGGGATCTTCACGTATTGTTATTCGTGGTGAAACATCTATAGCCGGAAATAACCAGCCATTATTTGTAGTGGACGGAGTTCCGGTAGATAACTCACAGTTGAATTTTGGCGGGGCCACCCGTGATTTCAAAAATGCGATTGCCGATTTAAGTCCACAGGATATTGAATCATTAACGGTGCTGAAAGGTCCTAATGCAGCTGCCCTTTACGGATCACGTGCTGCCCATGGCGTTGTACTTATAACTACAAAATCAGGAAAAGGTCAACAGGGACTGGGAATAAGCTTCAGTTCGGGTATAAGTATCGCTCAGGTCACTACTTTACCCAAATTTCAAAACTCGTTTGGACAAGGATCAAACGGAAAGTTCAGCTATGTAGATGGCAAGGGAGGCGGTGTTAATGATGGAGTTGATGAAAGTTGGGGGCCTAAATTGGATGGACGCCTTATTCCTCAATTTTATTCAAATGATGTGGCAGTGCCTTTTGTGGCTCATCCTGATAATGTGAAGGATTTCTTTAATACCGGTGTTACTTATGATAACAGCATTTCTGTAGCCAAATCAGATGAGAAATCAGATTTCCGTTTAGGTGTAAATAATCAAAAACAATTAGGGACAGTGCCTAACAGTGAAGTAAACAAAACAAATTTTACGATTAACTCAAATTATCAATTATCCAAAAATATAAAAGTAGGTGTAACGGCTAACTATATTATTACCGATGCTCCGGCTTTACCGGGTGGTCCATCGGGTAATCGCGCTGCAGGTGTGATGCTCCAGTTTCTATGGTTCGGACGCCAGGTAGATATCAATCAGCTCAATAATGATTGGAACAGAAACTGGAATAACAGCTATTACAGCAATCCGTATTGGAATGCCAATTATAACACTACCAGCCAGCAGCGTAACCGCTTAATAGGAGATATCCATTTGGATGCAAAAATTATCGATGGACTTAATTTTAGATTCCGAACCGGAGTTGACTATTATAACGATCGCAGAAAATATACGATTAAGTATGGTACAAATGGAACTCCTTTCGGATCGTATGCTGAAGATGCTTATACTGTAAACGAAAGAAACACAGAGGCTATCCTGCAATATACCAAAAAACTAAGCGAGGATTTTAGTTTGGATGCCCTTGCCGGATACAATGTGCGTAACCGCAGCGATGCAAACAATTACCAAAAAGCACCGCGTCTGGCTGTGCCCGATTTATATACATTGACCAATTCGCGGGATCCGTTAACTTCATCGAATTCATTCTCAAAATTGAGAGTATACAGTGCCTACGCTTCGGCACAACTGGGTTATAAAAATTATGCTTTTTTAAACCTGACCGCACGTAATGACTGGTCATCGACATTGCCAAGTAATAACCGCTCATATTTCTATCCTTCTATTAATGGTAGTTTAGTAGTTTCCGATGCTTTGAATCTGAAAAGCAATACACTTGACTTCTTGAAGTTACGCGGAGGCTGGTCAGAAGTAGGTAACGATGCAGATCCGTATCAATTGTCTACGGTTTATAATTTTCAAACCGCATTTGACGGAAATCCAATTCAAACCTCTGCCCAGAAGAAACTCAATGAGAATCTGAAACCGGAAACAACCCGCTCTACCGAATTTGGTATAGAATCCTCTTTCTGGAAAAACAGACTGCATTTTGATATCGCTTATTATAACACGAATAGTTTTGACCAGATTCTGGAGATAAAAACAACTGCTGCCAGCGGTTATAATTCACAATTAATCAATGCAGGTAAAATAAACAACCATGGAATCGAAATTCAATTGGATGGAAACCCTATTCAAAGTCAGGATTTTAAATGGAATGTAGGTTTAAATTATTCAGCAAATAAAAGCAAAGTAGAGATTCTTGACTATGATGCAAAGATTCAAAACTACACTATTGGTTCTTCGGGAGGTGTTGATGTATTGGCATCAGTAGGGCAGGCCTACGGAGCACTTTATGGCACAGCTTATCAGCGTGACGCAAGTGGAAATATAGTAGTAGGAGCTAATGGATTACCAAAAGCTGATCCTCAAAAGAAAGTATTGGGACATTATACTCCAGACTGGATAGGTGGTATTACAAACACATTGACCTACAAAAACCTTGAATTTTCATTCCTTATTGATGCCAGCGTAGGCGGCGATATTTTTTCTGGAACAAACAGAACGGGTAATTATACTGGTGTACTAGCTCAGACAATGCCGGGCAGGGATGCAGCAAATGGTGGATTAAGCTACTATTATCCAGGCAATAGTACTGCCAATACAAAAACCCTGGTGACAGGAACCGCTCCAAATGGAGTAACAGTATATGATGATGGAGTTATCTTTAACGGGGTATATGCTGATGGAACTCCAAACACGTCAGTACTTAGTGCACAGGAATATTACAAAGCGTCATACAATATCAGCGAAGCCTATATTTACAGTTCAACTTTTGTAAAATTAAGAGAAGTAAAACTTACTTACAATTTCAATAAGCAATTAATTAAGAGACTGGGATTGGCAGGAGCAAGTATTACTGCCGCAAGCCGTAACCTGTTATTTATCTACAAAGACGCGCCAAATATCGATCCTGAATCAGCTTTCAATACTGGAAATGCACAAGGATTGGAGAGTTTATCCTTGCCAAGTACCCGAAATTTCAGCCTTAATGTTAATCTTAAATTTTAAAAACACGGAATCATGCTAAAAAAACTATCATATATAATTCTATTTACATTGTCACTGACCTCGTGCAGTGATACTTTGGATGAAATTAATAAAAATCCAAATGCAACCGAAACGCCATTGGCACCTTATCTGTTAACAGGAACATTAAAACAGGGTGCCGACTTATATTGGGGATCAACAAATAACTTTGACTCGTCTTTGTTATTTGTTCAGCATTGGGCTAAAATCCAATATACTGAACCGGACAGATATGATGTTTCCAATACTTCTTTTACTTCTTTGTGGAATACCGGATACGCAACCTTGATTACAGATTTGAATACGATTCTGAATTTCCCGGATCAGCAGGCAAATTCAAATTATAAAGGGATTGCACTGACCCTGCGTTCATGGACATTTTTATTGTTGACAGATGCTTATGGAAGCATTCCTTATAAAGAAGCAGGACTAAAAGTGACACCGGCATATAATACTCAAAAAGAAGTATATACAGGATTGCTGGAAGATTTGAAACAAGCCCAGTCCTTGCTAAGTACAACAAACGGTATTGTAACGGGTGATTTGGCTTATAAAGGTGACATTTTAAAATGGAAAAAGCTTGTGAATTCGCTTCGCTTGCGTATAGCATTGAGAATTTCTGACAAAGAACCTGCTTTAGCGAAGCAAGCCGCGATTGATGCAACAACCGATGCTGCAGGAGTAATTAGCAGCAACAATGAAATCTTTCAGTTTGTTTACACCAGTTCACCACAGCAAAATCCGGCCTCGGCCTGGTTTGAAACGCGTGATGATTATCGTATTTCAAAGACATTGGTTGATAAATTATATGAATTATCCGATCCGCGTTTATCCGTTTATGCCCAGTTACCATCAGATGCAAGTGTAGGTAAATATGTTGGAGGCGCCAATGGATTGTCAAACAGTGATGCCAATAGTCAGGGTTTTGCCAAAACATCAAAACCGGGGACTTACTTCCTGACATCGTCATCGCCGGCTGTAATAGTTTCCTATTCCGAAGTGCTGTTCAATCTTTCCGAAGCAGCAGCCCGTGGTTATATTGCGGGAGATCCAGAGCAGCTTTATAAAAATGCAATTACTGCATCGTTAAATCAATTTGGCATTACCAATGCAACAATTATTTCTAATTATCTTAACCAGGCAAGTGTGAAGTACGATGCCGCAAATTATGCCAAATCTATAGGTACGCAAAAATGGATTGCATTCTTTGGACAAGGTCTTGATGCCTTTGCTGAATGGAGAAGACTGGACTATCCGGTATTGACAGCCGGTCCGGCAACGGTTTTGGATGGAAAAATACCTTCGCGTTTCTTCTATCCTGGCACAGAGCAATCATTAAATGGAAATAGTTATCAGGCTGCAATAGCAGTTCAGGGAAAAGATTTGCTTACTACAAAACTATGGTTTGATGCAAAGTAAGCTGGATCCGAAAAGAGAATAATTTAATATGAAAAGCTAAATCTTTCGATTTAGCTTTTTTTGTACCAGACTCGTTAATATTATATGATAGATTTTTAGTGATTTTCATTGAATTGAAATTGTATAATTATAAAATAATTTTTCAAATCAATCTACTGGGAATTGTGTAACATCCTGCTGAAATTAAATACTTTTTAGTCTCTTCTCATTTGTATCTTTAATCGTGTTTTAAAACTATTTATAATCAAAAAAAATAATGAGTTATGGCAGAAATTAAAATTGAGAAAAAGAAACCCATATGGCCATGGATTGTGGCGCTGCTGATAATTGGAGCACTTATATACTACATCTATGCAAAAGATCAGGAAGCTCACAATGAAAGCAATATAGAAATTGAAAACGGTACAAGTGCACAATAGGAAACAATAAACTGGAAAACAGCGGGACCAATATTGTTCTTCGGATACAGTAGATAATATTATTTATAAAAAATTATGGAAAATAAAGACAAAAACTTATACAGACTGGACGAACTGTCTGATTATAAAATTGCTTCAAATTATTCTGATGTAAGAGGTTGGAAGATAGTGGATGCTGACAACCATACAATAGGCAAAATTGATAATCTCTGGGTTAATAAAGATATGCAGCGCGTAGTCTATCTGGATGTGAAATTAGATAAAGGATTACTAGATGACGACCACCGTAATGAGGTGCGTGATGTTATAGCGAACGACAACGGAAAGGAGTTTATCTATAAAGAAGGAGACAGCCATATTATCATACCAATTGGATCTGTAAACATAAATAAGGATACGAAAATTGTTATGGCAAACAATATAGGATATGATACATTTAGAAACACAAGCAGATACAATACACAGCATAATTTTGACAGGGACTATGAAAGAAAAGTAATGAAGTCCTATTATCCCGAAAATGATCCTAACTATGATAGTAATGATGACGCTTTTTATAACCGCAGGGAATTTGACAACAAGTAATATTACTGATTGGCATATCCTGCATCAGCAATAACTGATTGTTATAAAATTAAAAAAAATCAAATGTTTAATTGAACTGCCCCCAAAAAGTTAGACACTGCTTGGGGGTATTTTTATGTAAAGAAATAGTCAAAACTCCGGAAGGAAAGGCTTGAGCAAAACAAAGTCGGGTTATCATTCCACCGCTGTTCAGGCTGTAGATGGAGTATTGAAACAATAAAGAACGAAATTACTTAAACCATTATGGCGTGTCCCCCGCACAAATTATTCTCGATTCGGAAGTTTTCCCAGAAACGGTATTTAATCGGCAGCTGTTCCATATAAGGATACAATCCACCTCCGGGGAAGTATCCGAATAAAAAATGAACTGATACTCGCAAGAGTTCCGGGAATGATCATCATTTTTCCCCGCAGCGTACCACGAACTGCAATTTCACCAACTCTTTCCGGCGGTACAGCCATCTTCATACCAAACCAGCCAAGTTGTTTCTTTGTATATTGAACAATCTCTGGCTTGGTAAACACCGGACCAGGACTCAGGCAACTCACACTAATATCTTTTTTTCTTAATTGATGGCGCAAAGCGTAACTGAAAGAGATGACCGCTGATTTAGTTGCAGAATACATGTTTTTGTTAGGAATAGGGGCAAGTCCGGCCATACTTGCAACATTCAGTATATAAGACGGTTTGTTTTTCTCCAGAAGCGGCAACAAGGTAAGAGTCAAGGCCATGCACGACTCCACATTTAGACGCACCATATACCGCAATGAATCAAGAGGTAAGGATAAATAATCCTTTGGCCCTCCCAACCCGGCCACATTACAAAGCATTTTTAAGTGGATATTTTTGCTTGTACACCATCTGGCGATTGAATCGGCAGTTGATTCGTGCTCTAAATCCAGTTTTAATAATTCAACATGAACTTTGTAATCCTTTTCTAATCTTTCTTTTGCCTTATCCAGCGCATCCTGATGACGGGCAATCAGGATTAGATTAAATTTCCTTTTTGCCAGAGCCTCGGCAATGCCATAACCAATTCCCTTGCTGCCACCGGCAACCACAGCATAATCTGAATGTTCAATACTTACGTTGGTCGGCTTCACATAAGACATAGAATCAATATTTGCCTGCAGGAGGCGCAACTCATCTTTCTGTGCACTGACAGGTAAAGCGGTTAAGAAAAGCAGAATGAATAAAATAATAGCTTTCATTTATTTGTTTCTATATAAGCAATTTAAGTATTATTTTGACAAGTTTTTAATAAAAGGCTAAGAAATTTGTCCAAGTGGGGATTGATACAAAATGCAATCTGATAAATTTTACTTTATTTATTTAATGTAAAAAGATACAGCATTAACTTTTTATAGCAAAAAAGGACGCATCTCCAAAAGTTTATAGCAGTAAAAATTTCTCAACTGCCTACTATTACATAATTTTGTAACGCATGAAGTAACTAACTTCTCAATATTATACTATGAGCAATACATTTTCTGCCAGTAGCCAAATTGGAATCGTATCTACTTTCTCTGAGCTTGTACATACCGATTTCAAGGGAGAAATGAATGCGCTGTGCTGGTACAGAAATTTAGATGGCGATTTTAACGAAATTGTAGCCCAGTTATGCATAAAAGAAAATATAACGGAAGTTTATCCTAAAGACCTAATCGCACTTCAACTATCAGAAAAGGGGAATATAGCAAGGGAAATAATCTTAAATGATTTACAATTATTAGCTGATTTTGGAGCTTCGCCCTCTCTTAATTTACTCAAGTGTTATGAACGTGATGATGAATTTGATTTCATATCGACTGATGTGTATTCGTTTCATGTTGATCGTTCGCCCATTGCAACAGATACTTTTTTATGTAACTATCACGGAGTGGCAAGTGAAATTATTTCTAATTCGCAGGCACAGCAAAAAATTTTAATTCCGGAAATCCGAGCAAAGCTAAAAGAGCTGTATGACGGACCATCAGAAGAATTTGAAGACTTTTTGAAGGAAAATTATTTTGATTTGCATTATCAGGCACATACGGATGTAGAACCTGTTAATTTAGGGGTAGGCCATCTTTGGAGGCTGGCCGTAGATCATCCAAAACAACAAGTGCTGCCTTGTATTCACAGAGCTCCAATAGAAAACGAAGGGGAATATCGGTTGTTGTTGATTTGTTAAAGGAAATTCTATTTATACTTACTCAAATCCAGATTAAGAATATTACCGACTCTGCTAAACTCTTCATTAATCTTTGCATTCAAAATCAGTTGTTCATTGTTTATTGGATGATTAAAAATTAACTGATGTGCATGAAGCATCATTCCTTTGAGGTCAAAATTCTCCAGCCATAATTTATTTTGTTTGTTACAACCATGTGGACGACTTCCTAAAATGGGATGAAAAATATGTTTGAAATGTTTTCGTAATTGATGCATACGTCCAGTTTCAGGAATCGCTTCTACCAAACAATATCGTGACGTTGGTTTATTGTTAAATTCTAACGCAACTTCGGCATTTTGCAAACGATGAAAGTGTGTTATTGCATTTTGTTTAATGTCATCATCATTCGTTAAATCATAATCAATCGTTAGTTCTTGGGGTGACCAGCCACGTAAAATTGCTAAATATTTTTTTTCGACTTCACGTATGGCAAAACGATCATTCATAATTTTCAAAACGGCTGTATTCAACGCAAATAACAAGACGCCAGATGTTTTGCGGTCTAACCGATGAATAGGATAAACGTGTTGGCCTATTTGATTTCTCAATTCCTGAATAGCATAAACTTTTGCATCGCGCGCATAAAATGATTTGTGAACCAACAAGCCACTTGGTTTATTAATAGCTATAATATATTTGTCTTGGTAAAGAATTTCTAACATTTGGCAAAAGTAGAAGAGATTTCGATTGAAATCTCTTTTATAACTTATTTATTTCTATATGTTTCTTTTTTTATTTTAGATCGAAAAGCAAATAACCTACTACAATTGTTGATTTCTTTAATTTTTTTGAACGATTAATTATCTCTAAATTTAAAGGATTAATTATTTGTATATGGAACATTATCTGAAAAGTGTAGATCGTTACAATTAATCTTTATATTTGATAATTAAATTAATAAAATGAGCGAAAAAACTAAACCGTATGCCTTAATTACCGGCGCCAGCAAAGGCATTGGAAAATCTATTGCTTATGAATTGGCTAAACAGGGTTATTCACTATTGCTTGTTGCAAGAAGTGACAAGGAATTAAAAGCACTATCTGATGATCTTCAAGTTAAATACGGCATCAATGCTCCTGTTTTATCGATTGATCTTTCGACAAATGGTGCATCGATAAAAGTAACCGATTGGATAAAAATGAATAACTATCCTGTTGGCTTTTTAGTTAACAATGCCGGTTATGGGGTGTGGGGCGATTTTAGTCAGTCTTCTCTAACCGATCAGCTTGGCATGATGCAGCTTAACATGAATGTAGTTGTAGAACTTTCACATTTATTAGTGCCCATACTTTTACAAGAAAAACAAGCCTACATTTTAAATATATCGAGTACTGCTGCATACCAGGCTGTGCCTACGCTGGCTGTTTACTCAGCTACAAAGGCTTTTGTTTTATCGTTTACTCGTGCCCTGCGTTTCGAACTTGCCCAAACTTCAATTTCAGTAACCTGTTTTAGTCCTGGTCCTGTTGATACCGGTTTTGCTTCAAGAGCTGGTTTAGACGCTCTTAGCAAAATGGCTGAAAAGTTTAATATGCAGCCAAATGAAGTCGCAAAAATGGCAGTAAAAGCCATGTTCAGCAAAAAATCAGAAGTTATTCCGGGTTTTACAAATATCATTTCGGTTTATGCCAATCGCATACTACCAAAGGCATTTATCGAAAAAACTGCAGCTGGAATCTATAAAATTTAATTTTTTTCAAAAAAAAGTAAAAAAATATTTGACTGTAAGATAAAAATTATATTACATTTGTATTAAATATCTACTAATTCGATAGAATATGTCTAGTAAAAGAAATATGTTTAATTTTTCTAAAAGCCAAATGCACGCAAACATGCGAATGTGCTGTTGTTGTTGTTGCTGTAGCAGCTGCTAATTCTTTTAGATAAAATTTCAAACTCATTATTTCATTTATTAAATCTATTTATCATGATATCTTCTTATAAAACCTTTACTCTTACTGAGCAATTAACTGCTGAGCAAATTAACTTTTTTAACGAACATGGCTTTATCCATTTCAAAAAATTTATAAATCCGGAAACAGTTTCATCAATCATTGATGCCTCCAAACAAGTGGAGCAAAAATGGATTGACAATGACCTTCAAAAAGTAAATGGTGTTCCCATTAAATATGGAAAAGATTTAGATGGTTCTCCTATTGTACAACGTTTTGCCTTTATCAATCAACATCATCAAACCTTAAGCGGTCTTTTACTTGATCCAAGATTTAATAGTTTATTGCCATTGGCAGGCGATGGCGCGAGATTAGGGACTGAAGAAAAAGACGGAATGGTTTTTAATCATTATATCAATGGGCCGGAAAGTAAGTTTACTAAAATGGGCTGGCATACAGATGGTTTGAGGGATATTTTTTATGGTGGAAAATTAAACCCGATGCTCAATGTGGGTATACATCTAAGTACTTTACAACCCGAAAACGGCGGCCTTAAAATCATTCCGGGTACTCATAAACAAAGTATTTATCAAATGCTTTTCCGTAAAAAGTACTTTTTAGATAATAAACCTGATCCACAGGAAGTTTCCATCACTCCGGAAGCCGGAGATTTAACCATTCACGATGGCCGTTTGTGGCACAGAGTAGCAGAATCAACTATCCGTGGCGAAGAAAGCAGAAGAAGAGTTATTTATGTTCCAATTATAGCAGGAAAATATGCTCCTAAAGATGAGAACAGTCCAACGGTTTTCTATCAACGTTTTGCGGGAATTGTTAAATAATCATGCTGTTTATTATCGCATTTAGTTATCTGGTCAGATCAGGTAAGCTAAAACGTACGACCTATTTTTTTAAAAATACGCAAAGAAAAATAAAACTAAAAATTGCTAAACTAGAATTGGCTATAGTATCAGGTTTACAAATATTGGGCAACTGATGAAAAAAGAAACACAGGTTGAAGAGTATAGTGCAATTGCACAAAGAACATTTTCAGACCGTAAGCGAACTAATATTTTAAAAAAAGCAGAACAGTTAACGATTGTATTTTTGCTTCCAAGGGTGCCTAAATTCATTTCGCCAAATTTACTCACTTTAATTGGTACACTTGGTTCGGGATTAGTTTTTTTAGCTTTTGTTTTAGGTACTTATTTAGCAAATTGGTATTTACTTTTTGGTATTATTGGGTTGGTTATAAATTGGTTAGGCGATTCTTTAGATGGAAGACTGGCTTATTATAGAAATATTCCACGCCGTTGGTATGGTTTTGCACTCGATATTATTGCCGATTGGATCGGTATTGTACTCATAGGCTTTGGCTACTACATTTATGCTAAAAACGGCACACAAATAGTAGCCTTTGCTTTTGTCGCACTGTATGGCTGGTCTATCATCATCAGCCAGTTACGGTACAAAATTACAAATGAATACAGTATCGATTCCGGATTTGTTGGTCCAACAGAACTTCGGTTTATTATTGCTTTTATTTTAATTACAGAAGTTGTATTTCCCGGATCAATTACCTATTCGGCTGGCTTAATCACCATTGTTTTATTGATAATTAACACTATAGATAGCTTAAAACTTTTAAAGTTGGGCGATTTAAAAGATAAAAACCAAGACTGATATGTTCAGTAAAAAATCCGTTTTGACTTTTCTACAAGCACAAGTTGCGGCATTTTTAGGCGGCATTACCGATTATGGGGTAATGATTTTATTAACTGAAGTATTTAAACTGCATTTTACCTTTTCTATTCTAATCTCCGGAACCGTTGGTGCCATTATCAATTTCAGCATCAATAGATTTTGGGTATTTAAAAATCAATCCGGTTATAGAAGTCCCATCAATAGTCAGCTTTTTAAATTTGCGTTGGTTGTACTGGGAAGCATTTCCTTAAAATCATTTGGTACGCTTATGTTGCAAAAAGTATTTCAAATCGATTACAAAATCGGAAGATTAATCACGGATTTATTTGTTTCCTATGGATTTAATTATCCTCTGATTAAGAATTGGGTTTTTAAGGCAAACGAAAAACAGAACTTCATTCAATCAAATTAGTTAGAAACTGATTTCGATTATTAATTCCTGGAGCACAAGATTTGTGTGTTTTTAAAAGATTGGTCCCGCTATCCGTTGTAATCTTATTACCCGAACCCCGGGCAATAAGGATTTACACTGCTATCGGGGCTAGGAGAAAACATTCTGCTTTTTTACAATAATCCAAAAAAGAAAAAAATTAAGATTCGTTATGAATAAATTATCACTTAAACATTTTACAAAACTACTAATCGTTATAATGATCTTAGTAACTATAATTTCCGGAAATCTATTGGCACAATCCAAAAATCCATCGCCATTACATTTTCCAACGCCTAAAAACATAGATAATATGCTGTTTTACATTCAGCGGGACCCGAATATAAACACTGCAATTTATGCCATAAACTATCAGGAAAACGGAAAAATAGATAAAAGCAATCCTATAAAAGCATATTGGATTCGATATGCTGAGAAAGGAGTAAAAAAAGATTTTACTTATATACAACGCAAATTTGCATACGGAATAGAAAGTAAAGCCTTGAATAATGAAGACTTTGAGCTTCAGTTTGTATCGTATAAACAGTTGCCTTTAACCTTGAAAAAGACAGATTCTGATCAAAAATATCATGTTTTTGTAAATATAAATCAGAAAAAAATACAGGTAGAAAAAATATTTGTACGCATTGAAGGAGGTTCTTTTTGGTTACCCAATGTAAAGTATGCGGAAGTTACCGGAATTGATGCCTCCTCAAATAAAACAATTGTTGAAAGAATATTATTAAAATAAGATACCTATTTCGTGTTGATCCGCATAATCCCCATAATTTAATCTTTTGCGCATGATTCCAGAATAGGCTGTTAAATAGTAGAAAAAAGACATAAAAGGTTTGGATGTCCTGCTGAGGATTGATACAAAATTGATATCGTTGTATTTTTGATTTTGCCACAAAATACACTCTGGTATTTTTTACTTTATTTACTTAATGTAAAAGATACTGCATTAATTTTTTGTGGCAAAATTGGAGGCAGCTCCAGTTTAGTTGAATGACTCTCTAAATTTTGATTTGTTTAGGTTTTAAAAAGGCCAAATCTCCTTCCTCAAAATCCAGTATAAGTGGATGAAAAATATAGAGATAAATTATTAGAAAAGACTAACTCCAAAATTGATTATTATTCTTTAACAAATTCTGCACGATAAGCAGCCGGAGAAATCGTCGTCATAGATTTAAAAAAACGCACAAAATTAGAAGGAGCCGAAAAATTGTGATCGTAACTGATTTCGGTTATGGTTTTATCTGTGGTGAGCAGATCGTATTTGCAAGATTCAGCTAGTTCGTTTTTGATAATAGCACTTGCGTCTTTGGCGAAAATTTCATGACATAGACGATTAAGTCGATTTCGATTCATGTTAAGCAGCGAGGCATATTCTTTTACAGTTTGTTTCTCTTTAATGTTTTGTTTAAGCATTTGCTTAAAATTCAACATATTTAGATTCTCATACAAATTGCCTTTTAGTTCATAATGCTGCGTATAATTACGATTTAAGAGAATCAGAATTTGATACAAATAAGCCCGAAGCAGCTGATGACTGTCATCTCTAAGATTCTCAATTTCCTGTGTTACTGCTTGCAGTAAATTTTCAAAAGATTCTAATGTTTTTTGCTCTACAGGAAGTACCATCGGAAAGGTACCACCAAGAAAGAAATACAGTCTGTGAAGAAATAAAGGATCCTTTAGAAATGTTTCCATAAAAGCGCCTTCAAAAAAAATCACCATACATTTTTTTACCTTAGATAATTCCCATTGGCGGGGTTGTGCTGGGCGAAGAAAAAGTATGCAAGGTGCTTCGATATCAATATGTTTACCTTCTAAATTTATTGAACCGTTGCCTTCCATAAAAAAGAAAATTTCATAAAAAGCAGTAACGTGCATCTCTTTTACAGCAATGCCGTGGTCCAAAATTTCAGACAAATCAACACAGTCTAGTAATAATTCGGATCCGTATTTATTTTTTTCAAATTTAACCTTTAGCATGCTGATATTATTATTAACTAATAGCTTTTAATGACGAGTTTTCCTTCCATGACAACCGGAATAAATATTTGTTTATGTGCGGTATCAACATAAAAATCAGCCGGTCCGTGCATAAGGGGTAATTCCAGTTTTTTAGAAGTTTTGGATTTTAAGTTGATTGTTTCAAGATAACCCGCTGGATGATCTAGTGCGGCCCAGTTAGAAACCATTAGTGTGTTTTTGTCCAAGAGCCATAAGCCATCAAAAGCACCGCCAAAATTACCTGTTCTGTTGTAAACTGCTTTGCCATTTCCCCATTTTACTTCCCCTATTTGTCCTGCTTTAGAATCTTTAAAAATAAAACTGCAGGCAAAAAGGCGATTTAATTTCTTATCATAAAAAATTCCATTAACGCCTTTAAGTTTTACAACTTCTGATGCCATTCCAGTTTTTAAATTAACTTCTAATATGGCATCTGTATCGGTTGCAGAAACAAATAAGGTATTGTTGTTTTTAACTGAGATATCATTTGTAAAAGCTGTGTGATTACTGGCAAGACTTATTTCCTTTACTTTTTTGCCAGTTGTTAAATCAATACCAACAATTCGTTCTAAATCTGCAACATATAAAATGTTATTGATAAGAGCAGTTCCTTTTGGAGCATTCAGTTTTTCACCAGTTATACTTTTCATAATTACTTTCCCAGTACGATCTACTTTACTAATAAAACCATCACCATCGACTGCGCCCGGATCAGGATTAATACCAATATTGGTTACATAAAAATATTTGCCGTCAAAATTTACGCTTTCCGGCTGTG
The DNA here is from genome assembly GCF_059491325.1 of Flavobacterium sp. Flavsp81. NCBI lineage: Bacteria > Pseudomonadati > Bacteroidota > Flavobacteriia > Flavobacteriales > Flavobacteriaceae > Flavobacterium > Flavobacterium sp. Flavsp81. Next base: position 833,017 of record NZ_CP168505.1, read on the forward strand.
CAAAGGGTGTGGTCTGCTGTGCATTTGAGCATATAGAAAACAGTATCGATACTGGTATTAAAAGAAATTTATTCATATTTTTTATCTTTAAATAAAATGATATTTAAACTTATACAGAGCTATAGTACGAAATTATAAAAAACGGTCTGCAACAGACCGTTTTTCGGTATTATTTTTTATTCCAGTCCCATTTTAAATAATAGGTAAGGTAAATATCAATAAGGTGATCTCCGCCGTAATCTGGATATTCAGCCAATAATTTTGCTTTATATTCTTCTTTAGATTTAGAAGCAGCAAGTGCTTTATCCACAAAATCAAGATATTTTAAATCAGTTTGAAATATACTCGGATCAGTTGGTTTACCATGCCCAGGCAGGATTAAAGTATATTTCTTGTCGTTTTGTTCTTTTTTAATTGCATTGCGCCAGCCTTGAGTATTTCCGGAAATAAACAAATGCGTTTTATTGTAAATAATGTCTTGTAGAATATTTGCTTTTACTTCAGGGATTTTAATTACAAGCGATGTAGCATCTTCATTATTTAACGATTCTTCAAAGACAAAAGTTACGCCGTCTATCACTTCTTTTCCTTTTTTTTGTATATGCGTTGGCAGGTTTAATGATTTTGCGATAATAGGACCAAACTGTTTTTGCCTTTGCTCTAATACCTGCTGTCCAGATTTCTCAATAACTTGTTTTGTTTCTTCCAAAGCATAAACGGGAACATTAGGGAAAGTATCTCCAAAACCAAGATAATGATCTGGATGATCGTGCGAGATATAAAAACGTGTAACGGGTTTGTGAAGACTGTCCGTTAATTTTTTGACTTCTTGTGCATAAGGAGCGAAAAATTGTCCGTCTACTACAATTAGTTCATTTGGTAATTCAATAACATGTGTGGTATTGGTAAACATCTCTGGCGGCGCTACAACCGTGTAGATTGATATTTTTTTTGTTTTGACAGATTGAATAACGCTTGCCTTTGGTAAATCCTGTGCGCTTAAAGCAGTTAGTCCGGTTAAAAATGCCAATGCAGTTATTTTGAAATATTTCATTTTTATTAATTTAAATTTATAATAAGTCTATAGTTATTATTTTTTGAATAAAATAGGGATATAGATATCAATCAGTTTAGCCCCTGCGTAATTAGGATAAGCTGCAATAACTTCATTTTTGTACTGCTCGCTGTCGTTTGTATTAACTTGTATCGTTTCAATTTTTTCCAGATAAGCTAGTGCATTGTCCAGATCCGATTTATCAGCTGGTTTTCCGTGTCCAGGCAGATAAATATCATAAGCTGCATCTTCACAAAGAGTTGTAATAGCTGTTTTCCATCCGTCAAGAGAACCTGTAATAAATGAGTGTGTATTATGGTAAAGGATATCCTGCACAATAGCAATTTGAAGTTCCGGAAGTTTTATAACCAAAGTAGTTGGGCTTTCTGTATTCAGTACGCGTTCAAAAATAAATTTTATACCATCTATGATTTCTTCGCCTGGATGTACAATTTCAGTAGGCAGAGAAAGTCTGCTGGCAATCAAATCGCCCATATGATGCTGTTTTTCCTCTAATTCTTTCGGTCCGTTTTCTGCCAGTGAATCTATTATTTCAGGAAGTGCATAGACCGCAACATCTGCAAAAGCATCACCCATACCTAAATAATGGTCCGGATGATCGTGTGTTACATAAAATCGAGTAATAGGTTTTTTTAGGCTGTCTGCCAGGGTTCTAAATTCCTGTCCGTACTGGCCAAAGAATTGTCCATCAACTAGGATTAATTCATTAGGAAGTTCAATAATATGAGTTGCGTTGGCAAACATAGGTGCTGGAGAAACCAAAGAATGCACTTTTACCAGTCCTGTGTCTTTGACTAAATAGGTTTTAGCCGGTGGAAGTTGATTTTTCATTGTATTTAATTTTGTTATCAATTATGATGCAAAGTTATTTTAAAGACTTTGCTGAATATTATCACTGTGCATTAGTGATTATCAATTTGCATTTTTTTTAAGTTTAGAAAAGGAAGTTTTAATTAGATAAATACTAATCTATATTTTATTAATTTTATTGCTCATTACAAAAAAGTCAAAATGATGGAATTGCTTCAAAAAAATATTAGCGCTCATATTTCGCAACTGAAAATGAAATGAAATCATTTTGTAATTTATTTCAAGAAAAAACAATTGCAAAAAAAAGCTTTTACTTCGCGAAGGTGATATTTGCCGCTTTGAAGGTTTTGTGATAAAAGGCTTTTTATCCAGATCCTTTAAAGGTAAATTATACTGATTTGAGACAGGGATAGTAGAGGGGCTAAAAAGTACTACAAAATATTTGGTTGAGAAACTATATTTGAATAGACCTCAATTAGTTAATGAACGAAAATTTTATGGTTTGAAAATGTAGAGGACAACAGAGCCAGTATAGAACATTTAACGAACACTGGATTGGAAAACCTTTTAAAGCTCGGAGAAGCCTTTGAAAATGGCACTTTAGCTGATTCTCGCGAGATGATTGGTTTAATTTTTCCCGAAAATTTCACATTTCAAGAAAATAAAATAAAAACCGCTCGAGTCAATGAAAGGTTAACGGTATCTATTGGTAAACAATAGATGACGGGCTAAAAAAAAACGGGACAAAAGATCATATTTTCTTTTGTCCCGAGTAGTGACCTCTACGGGACAAATTTCTATAAAATTTTTGGACGATTTGAAGAGATTGGCTTATTATATGTAGTGTCTGTCTTTGATTGGCTTTGTGAATTTGGTTTAGATGTCCCGTTGGGGATTGATGCAAAAAAATGCAAAAAACTCAATTGGTTTAGAGAATTATACTAATATAAAATTCTACAATTATTATGGAGGATTTGAAAAGATTTTATGCTTAAGGCAGAATTGTCTTTCTTTGGTCTATGAATTACTGTCTGGGATTTAAAAATAAATCTATTTGATTTTCGAAACTTAAAAAAATACTCTGATAATAATAAACTGCTCCCTTTATATCGCGCTTCATAAAATCTTTTTTAACGTATTGAAATACAGAATTTCTTCAAAATTCAGTCTCAAATTTGCATTAGAAAAGCAGTCCGTTCTATACGTTATACTGCAATTTATATTTGCTTTCTTATTCATTAAACTCGATCAGTACATGAGGGAAAATTACATTTTTTTAATTAAGTACTAAATCTAAATTTATTTGACATGTTAAAAATTTTCCTATTTATCATTTTCAGTAATGCCGTTACTGCACAGACAGCAGTAAATGATACTATTATCGTTCAGGACAGTGTGGCCAATTTAAAGTTTAATTATAAACAGCTTATTATTCCGGGAGTGCTGCTGGGATATGGTTTTATAGGTCTGGAGAGTGACCAGCTGAAAAGTTACAATGCTGAAATAAAAAAAGAAGTTAATGAGGATATAGATCATAAGATTTCAATTGATGATTTTTCTCAATGGGCACCTGCTGCATCGGTATATGCATTAAATACTTTTGGAGTAAAAGGAAAAAATAATTTGAAAGACAGATCTATCATACTGGCAAGTTCTTACTTAATGATGAGCGTCTCGGTATTTGCGCTGAAAAATATTACCAAAGTAGAGAGACCTGACGGCTCTTCGAATAACTCTTTTCCCTCCGGACATACTGCTACTGCTTTTGCGGGTGCTGAGTTTATGTATCAGGAATACAAAGACCAGTCTATCTGGTACGGTGTTGCGGGATATGTTGTAGCAACTGGTACGGGACTTTTCAGAATGTACAATGACAGGCACTGGCTTACTGATGTTGTTGCAGGTGCCGGTATAGGTATTCTAAGTACTAAAGCGGCATATTGGATCTACCCATATCTGCAGGAAAAAGTTTTTAAATCTTCGAATGAAAATAAAACTTCGTCACTTGTGATGCCTTTTTATAATGGAAAACAGGTTGGTTTTAATTTTGTACGGCAGTTCTAGATGAAGTAAAATTTTTAAAATATTCTGCAGAGAGAGTTCTAAAATGTCTTTCTTCAGAATATTTTAATCCACCAATACCTGCAGGTATTCCGGCAGTATTTTTACCTCCAGCTTATTTGTTTTCAGATTATAACTTTCACCGTCAATCTGGGCATCTATAAAAATTTTGGAAGGCATTTCAATCCGAATATCTTTTACCATATAGTGCTTCGCTTTTTCGAATTTTTGTATTGATTTTCCCAATACGTTATAGCCCAATTTTATTTTCTCGAAAAAAGATAATTTTGGAATGATAATCATATCAAGAAAGCCATCCTGCAGACTTGCCTGCGGCGTCAGACTCATCTGATAGCCCATCTCGTTAGAATTTGATACAAACAGCATCAGCGGATTGGTTTCTACAATCTGGTCGTCAAAACGCACAAGAGCTTTCTGCGGTTTAAATTCGAAGCTTGATGATATGGCAGCCTTTATATAAGCAGGCAGGGTTCGTTTTCCCGCGCGTTCGTATTTTTTGATAATTAAGGCATCAATACCTATTCCCATATTACTGAAAAAGTATTTATGATTTAACATTCCTACATCAATAGCTTTTGAGTTTCCTTTTTTGATTATCGCAATAGCGCTTTCAAAATCCCTTGGAATGTTTAAATTTGATGCCAGTCCGTTTCCGGAACCTACCGGTATTATACCGAGTTTTACAGCTGTTCCTGCCAGCGATGAAGCCACTTCATTTATAGTTCCGTCACCTCCGCAGGCAATTATATAATCCGGGTTGTGCTTAATGGCTGCTTCTGCAAGCTCGACAGCATGTTTTTTTTGAGCAGTATAGTCAACCGCAATTTTATATTGTTCTTTCGGGAATTGCTGTTTCAGGTATGAAGCAGATAAATTATGTTTTCCGGCTCCTGAAATCGGATTTATAATAAAATGAATATAAATCATTATTTTAAAAGTTTATTGGTAAAAAGATAATCAGCGGTCTGGTACCATGCAATTGTTTCTTCGAGAAAGTGCTGATTTATCGGCATCGGAATAAGACTGTTGTCTTTTTTGTTCCAGGAATAGAAAGCCTGTTTCTTCTGATCGGATAAAATCATTACTTTTTCTTTTTTCATCAGCACCAGCTTGCGGTATGTACCCAGAAGGGCGCGCTGTTCGAAATCGGGAGACAGAACATTCTTTCCAAAAAAGTCAGATTCATAACTCCAGTGAAAAAGCGAAAACAAGCTAGGCCAAAGATCAATCTGAGAGCACTGTTTTTCTATTTTCTGGTTCTGATTCTCCGGCAAGTTTACAATAAATGCCGGGATATGATAATTGGCCACGTCTATTTCATCTTTTCCTGCACTGCTGGCACAATGATCAGCAATAATGACAAATACCGTGTTTTTAAACCAAGGCTTCGTTTTAGCTTTTTTAAAGAGTTCTTTTAGGGCAAAATCGGTATATTTAACTGCACCTTCACGGCTTGTTCCCGATGGAATATCAATTTTTCCAGAAGGGTAAGTAAACGGTCTGTGATTGGATGTTGTCATTACAAAATTGAAAAACGGTTTGTTGTTTTTGTACTGAGCATCAGCGGTTTTAAGCATTTTGTTGAAAATGTCTTCATCACAGATTCCCCAGGCATTTTCGAAAGTTACTTCATTATCGTCAATATTATGACGCACGGTTTTAATCTCGTCACTTAAAACACTTCCGCGTCCGCGGTCATAGATCGTAAATCCATTTCCTCCAAAATAGGCATTCATGTTATCAAAGTAGCCGTCGCCGCCGTAGAAAAAATTACAGTCATATTTTCTGGATTTAAACACACTGCAGACTGTGTACAGGTTCTGGTTATCTGGTCTTTTTACAATACTCTGTCCCGGTGTGGGAGGAATGCATAAGGTGACAGCTTCCATACCTCGGACTGTACGGGTTCCTGTGGCATACAAATTTTCAAAAAATATGCTTTTCTGCGCCAGACTGTCCAAAAAAGGCGTTATGTTTTCCTTGTTTCCAAATTCGCTTAAAAAGCTTCCGCTCAGACTTTCAACAAGAATGAAAACCACGTTTTTATTTGAAGCCGATGGGATGCTGTCGGTAATTTTTCTATGAACCGAATATCCTTTTTTCAAATATGCCGACTTAGAATCAGCCAGTTTTGCTTTCACAAGAGAAAATGCTTTATCATTAGAAATGGAAGTATAAAAATCAGCATATTTCATCTGATTATTTCGAAAAGCAGCGAAGAAAGAATAAATACCCGACTTTGAAATCTCGGAGTTATAACGGTTAGAAGACCACTCCGCCTGACTATTGTTGATAAAAAAGCCATAAAATAAGGCAATAATAACGCTTACTGTTAAAACAATCAGCCTTGTTTTAATTCCTGATTTAGAAGTAAATGCAGTTGTGAAAGCCTGCCTCTTGTAAAAAAGGAGAAGAAAAAGAAAAGTAAGAAGCAAAACTCCGCCGATAAGTAAGGGCAGGGGATAGGATTGTTTTATATTCGCTAAGACTTCATGGGTATAGATCAGATAATCAACTGCTATAAAATTGAAACGGGTTTTAAATTCGTCCCAAAATGTCAGTTCTGCAAAAAAAGTAAAAACAAGCACGAACATTGTCAGCGCTGTAAAAAAATAAACCAGCACCCTGTCCAAAATAGAACCTATACATCGGTTGGGCATACAAGTATAATACAGTACGCTGGCAATCGAGATAAATGCAATGGTGCCTATATCAAAAAATAATCCGGTAAGAATTGTTCTTAAAAAGTCAAATAAATTCCAGGAAACCTCATTACACTGCCAGCTAAAAAAGACAATCCTTAAAACCTGTGAAAGAATTAAAAACCAGATAACAAAATGCACCAGCAGAGAATATCTGCCGTACGCTGAAGTTGATTTAATCATGTTTGTTTTTTTGAAGTACAAATTTTATAATCCAATTCTGAATTAATTTTGAATTTTTAAAATCAGCTAAAACTTGTAGCTGTACCCAAAACGAATTACCTGAGTTTCGTAATAATCTCTCGCCGTGTAGTTGAATGTTTCGCCTTGGATTTCTTTCTTTATGACCAGTGTATTTAAGATATCCGTAGCATTTAGAAATAGTTCACCTTTACCTTTCTGCACCGTTTTTTTAAGACCTAAATCGACAGAAAAACGAGAGTTAATTTTTCCCTGAGGGATAATATCCGGAGCCAGATAAATCATGGATATTTGTCCCGATACTGTTTTTGCAAACTGAAAAGTATTGTTCCATTTTACATTTCCTGAAACTGCCTGCTGCTCTTCGGCCGTGTATGCGGACGGCACGGGATATAAATTTGTTACAGTAAAGGCATCAATTGTATTTTTATAGAGATTTCCGTTTAAATTAAATGAATACCAGGGCGTCATTTCTTTTGCATAAACAAGTTCCACACCAACAGAAGAACTTTCAAGAGCATTCTGAAATACATTGTATATCAGAGGACTTCCGGGAACCGTTGTGGCAATACGTGTAATAACATCGTTTATGACTCTGTAATAAAGCGAACCCAGAAAATATCCTTTTGTAAAATCACATTTATAACCGGCTTCAAAGGCAGTTGTAAACTGGGGACGAAGACCGGGGTTTCCTACTTTGATAATTTCGGCATCATCGTATTTGGGAAAAATGCGTATGTCAACCTCGTTCGGTCTGTCTACACGTCTGTTGTAAAAAGCCGTAATTTTATTTTTATCATTGATTTTATAAGCCAGCTTAACTCTCGGAAAAGGTTCTGTATAGTTATAGCCGTCACTTTTATAGGTTGGATGATCAGGATTAACGTCATAATTTAATTGAACGTATTCATATCGAAGGCCAAGCTCGGCTTCTATTTTTTCTGACTCATAAACATAGGTGCCATAGAATGCAGGAATGATTTCTTTATAAACAGCCCAGCCTCCTGCATTAGCATCGATCGGAGAGTTTTGTCCCGGAAAAAACTGCATATTAGTTGGAATTTCACGGTTTCTGAATTTTATTCCCGTTTCAAAACGACCATGTTTTAAAGGCTGCACATAATCAAGATTTACGTCGACTACTTTTTCATCAGAAAGCAGCTTAAAAGCATCACGTCCTGTAGAGGCCGGAAGAATATTATCAAAAAAATATTTTTCATCTTCCTGATGGTAGGTGTAATTAATCCCTGCACTTATTTTTCTGCCAGCCTCTTTAAATTTATGCTGATAAGAAGCGCTTGCCATAACAGTGGTCTTGAGCTCATCTTCCAGAAACTGCCATAAACGCAGACGCTGGCTGTAATCCTCATTAAAAAATGGCTGATCGCCATGATCTATAATTTTTTCACTGCCGAAAAGTCCTGAAAATGAAAATGAATTGTTATCGTTTAAATTCCAGTCGATACCGCTTTTTAATGTTGTAAAGTACGTATCGCGGTTTCGTTTGGTCTGCTGGTTGATAACAATACCATCATCATAAGTTCTGGTTACAAACTCATTTTTATTCAGCGTTTCAGTATAGAGATAATCTGCCTGCAGGTACGTGTTTATTTTATTCTTTCTGTAATTTAAGGAAAGACTGGGGTTGATTTTAGGGGTCACGTGATACTGTGCTCTTATATCGGGCAGATTTTCTTTGCGCTCCCACAATGCGCCATAACCGGAACTGATTCCTATTTTTCCATTAAGGCCTTCCTGTTTGCTTTTTTTGTAGATGATATTGATAATTCCGGCGTTTCCGTTTGCATCATATTTAGAAGATGGGTTATTGATGATCTCAATTCTTTCGATGGCAGAAGCGGGTATGTTGTCAAGTCCCGACTGGTTTCCAAACCCTGTCAAAGCATTCTGTCTGCCGTCTATTAGTATGGCCACCTTATCACTCCCTCTAAGCTGTATTTTTCCGTTTTCAACTGTTACTCCCGGCAGATTCTGCATCGACTGCAGTACTGACCCGCCGCTTTGTGCAATATTGTCGGCAACGGTAAAAACTTTTTTGTCCAGCGTTACAGAAGAATGCTGGCTCTGTCCGTTAACAATTACTTCAGAAAGCGCATTTACATCCTGTTCAATTTCAATATTGCCCAATTCGAGGTAGTCTGAGAGTGTGCCTACAAAAATGGTTTTGGATTGATTTTTAAAGCCAATGGCACTAATCTCTAAAATATAATTTCCTGAATTTACAGCTGTAAAAGTAAAACGCCCGTTTTCATCACTGATAATTCCAAAGAAAACTTTAGGATCTTTTGAAGATTTTATGGTAGCATTTGCATATGGTACAGCGATTTTGGTATGTATGTCTTTGACAACCCCAGAAAGGGAAATATACTTTTTCTGTGCTGTTAGTTGTGATAAGTGTAATACTAAAAAAGATAGCAGCAGGAGTGTTTTTAATTTCATTTTGTACTATTTAAAAGAATAGTACAAAACTCAGTGCCGATTCTGTAGGAACTTTGAATTTTAGAATGTCACTTCAAAAATATGCATATTTTCTCTGAAACTATAGTTGATTTCCCACTGGCTGACCTCACATATTTTCTTTATGATGGCAAGCCCTAGTCCATTTCCCTGTGATGAAGGATTGGATTTTGAAAAACGGTTAAATATATGCTGCTCAGCGAGAGCCGTTTCAGCTCCCGTATTAAGAAAAGAGATGCTATTGTTTTCAATTTTAATAGTAATGCTTCCGTTTTGTATATTATGACGGACTGCATTCAGAAATAAGTTGTTTAAGAGTACTTCAGTAAGTGCGGGATTTGCTTTTATATGAAGTGTTTGATAAAATCTTGTATTTATCGAAAGAGATTTAGACCTTGCCTGCTCAGTGAAAAAGGCGAGATTTTTTTCGATGTATTCATTTAAGACAAGTATTTCCTTTTCGACGTAGGTCTCATTATCAATTTTTGATAGCAGCAACAGGTTTTTATTGAGCCTGTTAAGTCTTGAAACATCATTATTGAGCGATCCCACAAGTTCAGACTGCTCCTGGTTTAAATTAAGCTGTTGCAGGCTGTCTATCTTTGTTTGGAACAATGCGAGCGGTGTCTGGAGTTCATGAGCTGCATTTTCGACAAATTCTCGCTGATTTTTATAAATGGCGGTATTTTTTTCAATCAAACGATCCAGACTTTTGTTTAGGCGTTCAAATTCATCAATATCAGTTTCTATAAACTGAGGAGGATTATTTTTGTCAATTTCAAAGTTCTGTATCTGATCAAGAGTATTGTAAAAAGGCTTCCATATTTTTGCAGATGACGTTTTAGAAATCCAAATAATTCCGGCCAGTAGAATAATAATAATCACCAAAAACATAATTGCCACACTAATAACCATGCCTTCCATTTCAACAAGATTGCGCTTTTCTATATACGTATATCTTTTTCCATTTATTTCCACTGGAGCATACAGGATACGGAAAGGTTCTTTCTCATTGGCAATGGCTTCAAAAAGCATTTTTCCGACAATTGAATCTTTTTTTACGCCCATGTCCGGCACGATAGAAACATTCAGATTGTATTTGTTCCAGGCTGCAATATCCTTTGCGGTATATGTATTGTGACTTTCGTTTACAAAAGCTCCCTTATGAAACAGCAGTACTTCATCAGTTTCGTAGATGTAAAGCCATTGACAAATAAAGTAAAATACAGGCGCTGCCGTAAGCAGGATTATGACTGCATAGATCAGAAAGCTTCCGGTTGTTTTGCTAAGTAGTTTTTTATTATTCATTTTCCCATTTATATCCAAGACCATAAACTGTTTTGATGTAATCGCCGCTGCCTGCCTGCGTGAGTTTCTTTTTAAGGTTTTTTATATGGGCATATATAAAATCATGATTATCCAGCATATCGGCCATGTCTCCTGACAGATGTTCTGCAATGGCTGATTTGGAGAGTACTTTATTCTCGTTTCCGATTAAAAACAAAAGTAAATCCAATTCTTTTTTAGTAAAATCCAGTTTAACACCTTTTACGGACACTGTTTTCGAGAAAATTTCTACTTCAATTTCATTAAAGATAACGCTGTTGTTTCCTTTAAAATTTTTACGGCGGATAAGTGCCTGCATCCTCACCAAAAGCTCAGCTAAGTGAAAGGGTTTTGTAAGATAGTCATCAGCCCCTAGGTTAAAACCTTCCAATCGGGTCTCGAGATTTTCTTTTGCAGATATTATTATAACGCCCTCAGTTTTGTTTTTTGCTTTTAGCTCTTTTAAAATTTCAAAACCATCTCCGTCAGGAAGCATTAAATCCAGCAATATGCAGTCATAATCATAGCTGTCAATTTTGGAAACAGCTGACTGATAATTCTCAGCCATTTCGCAGTGAATGCCGTTAGTCTTAAAATAATCCTGGATGCCGCGGGAAATTTCGCGTTCATCTTCTATAATGAGAATCTTCATGCTGCAATTTACAAATGAATTTTGAAGAAAATTAGAATTTTAAAAACATTACTAATATTAATGTTTAGGAAAAGGAATAAACCAATTTTAACCACTATCGAGCAATTAATAATTGCAGTTAAGTTAGTTGGAATCAAAAGCAAAAAATGAGCTAGAATAGTAATTAATAATTTTTTAAACTAAAAAAGGCGTCAATTGTCTTTAATTGATGCCATTTGGCTGTGGTTACTTCAACAGGGAAAATTTCTATAAATTTTATGGAAGATTTGAAGAGATTGGCTTATCACATGTAGGACATGTCTTTGTTTGGCATCAACATTTTGGTTTTGACATCCGGTTGAGGATTGCTGTGAAAATTTATCGAATTTATATTGTACTTTCTAATTTAGCAATGGAAATTTTATAAAATATGGACGTGCAACTATTCTGCCATGGAACCAGCTTTAATATTAATTATGCTATTTTTGCGAAAATTTTTTATAATAATATATCTTATGAGGTCCCTGCTAGCTTTTGGAATTTTTGTTTTTTCTTATTCTGTTCAGGCACAATCCGTAAGCGGTGTGATAAGCAGTTCTGACGGTAAAACAGTTTCAGATGTTCTGATTCGTAATTTGATTTCCAAAATGCACGCCCACACTGATATAAGTGGAAAATTTACTTTGGAAGAAACTAATATAGGGGACAGTCTTCAAATTTCCAAACAAGGATTTATTTCTCAGAAAATAAAGCTTTTATCATCTGATCAACTTTCAATTCAATTAGAACAAAAACCTTTTTTATTGGAGGAAGTAACAATTACCAATAGCCTGAAATACCTAAATACAATTTCTAAAATAGATTTGGAAATTCAGCCGGTATCAAATTCACAGGATTTATTGCGGAAAGTCCCCGGCCTTTTTATTGGCCAGCATGCAGGAGGAGGTAAGGCAGAACAGATTTTTCTGCGTGGTTTTGACTGCGATCACGGAACGGATATAAATGTTACAGTTGACGGAATGCCAGTAAATATGGTTTCGCACGCGCACGGACAAGGTTATGCTGATCTTCACTTTGTAATTCCGGAAACGGTTGACAATATAGATTTTGATAAAGGATCGTATTTTGTAGATAAAGGTGATTTTACAACTGCAGGATTTGTTGGTTTTAATACTAAAAATGCATTGCAAAACAGTTCTATTTCTTTTGAAGGTGGACAGTTTGATACTTTTCGTACCGTGGCTTTGTTCAATTTACTAAACAAAGAAAATCAGTCGGCTTATTTTGCAGGAGAATACATGATGACCGATGGTTATTTTGATGCGCCCCAAAACTTTAACCGCATTAATTTATTTGGAAAATATGCAGCGAAAATGAATAACGGGGATAAACTGGCTATTGTAGTTTCACATTTTAAAAGCCAATGGGATGCCAGCGGGCAAATTCCTGATCGTGCAGTAAACGACGGAACAATTTCTCATTATGGTGCAATTGATTCAAATGAAGGAGGAAATACAGGAAGGATCAATTTTAATTTGCAGTATGATCCCATAATTGATGAAAACTCGCATATTAAAAACACAGCATATTGGACTAAATATGACTTTGAGCTGTATTCGAATTTTACTTTTTTTCTGAATGATCCTATAAATGGTGATCAAATAAAACAAAAGGAAAACAGAACAATTGTAGGTTTTCAGTCAGAATATAATCAAAAACTTAATGAAAAATGGGTTTTTAAATTAGGTGTGGGATTACGAAACGACAATAATAAAGATGTTGAATTATCACATACTTTAAATCGTAAAACAGTTTTGGAGTATTTGAGTTTAGGAAATGTAAATCAAACGAATTTATTTTCTTACAGTAGTTTAGATTTTGTTTCAGGTAAATGGTTAATAAACGGAGGTTTGCGTTTAGATTATTTTAAATTTGGTTATGAAGATCAACTCGCATCGACATATACCAATCAAACGCAGACAAAAGGTATTGTGAGCCCAAAGCTTAATTTTCTTTATACACAAAATGACAAACTTCAATATTTCTTAAAATTAGGAAAAGGCTTTCATAGTAATGATACCCGTGTAGTTGTTGCTCAAAAAGGCAAAAAAATTCTGCCGGAAACCTATGGTGCTGATTTAGGAATTAACTGGAAACCTTTTCCAAGAATGATCTTAAACTCTGCAGTTTGGTACTTATATCTGGCACAGGAATTTGTTTATGTTGGAGATGAAGCTGTTGTAGAACCAAGCGGAAAAACAGAACGTAAAGGTTTTGATTTTGGATTTAGATATCAATTGACAAACTGGTTATTCTGGAATACAGATTACACCTATACACACGCAAGATCGATAGATGAACCAAAAGGAAATGAGTATTTACCGCTTGCTCCGGTTCATACCTTAATGAACGGATTTTCAGTAAAAGATTTAAAAGGATTTTCAGGAAGTCTCAGAACAAGATTTTTAGGAGACCGCCCTGCAAACGAAGATAATTCTGTAGCGGCAAAAGGGTACTGCATCACGGATTTCTCTGTCAATTATCAAATTAAAAAAGTTTCTATAGGAATTAATATTGACAATATTTTTAATACCAAATGGAAAGAAACACAGTTCCTGACAGAATCCCGCCTGGCCAGCGAAACAGATCCGGTAGAAGAAATCCATTTTACGGCAGGGAGACCGTTTAACGCGCGATTAATTTTAAAATACAGCTGGTAGTAATTAATGAATTTCTGTAAATGGGTCCTGTCGCATTTATAGCTGAGTTTTATCTTTGCCTTTTTTAAATTCTTAAACTCATGAATACCAAAGGGCATCGCTATCCGAAGTATATTATACTTCAGACTGCATATTTTAAGCTTAGCTTTTACATTGAGCTATGATCTTGATTTATAAAACAGCTGTCTAGGTAATCAGGCAGATAGGTTCAATCGGGGTATCAGGAATTGTTGGCGGAATCTAATCGGGGATGATCAGCATTGTCAATTGTATTTAATATTTTTCTTGGGTTTAATATTGTTTTTTGGAGCTTTTTCCCGCTATTCGCTGCAATCTTTTTCGCCGAACCCCGGCACAAAAGGATTTCCACTGCTATCGGGGCTAAGGTTGCCTCGGAGTCAAATTTTGTCTTTGGAGAAGGTAAAATTGAACCTAGTTATTGTATTGCTAATTTACAGGAGGTGTAAAAAATAAAATATTTTTCCGTAAAATATTTTGTCGTTTATGTCCTATAAAAAAAGGAAACGAAAACAAAAAATTAAGTAATGTATTGATTAAAAGTTTTTTTTTTTTTTAAAAAGGCGCCAATTGTCTTCAATTGGCGCCTTTTGGCAGTGTGGTGACCCCAGCGGGACAAATTTCTATAAATTTTATGGAAGATTTGAAGAGATTGGCTTACTGGAAGTAGCGGCTGTCTTTATATGTCGTAAGGATTTTGGTTTGGATGTCCTGTTGGGGATTGATACAAATTTATAAGTAAGATACAGTTAATGTCGTATCTTTCAGGTTTTGAAAATGTAGTTTATATTCAAAAAATTTGTATCCTGCATTTCTAATATTTTTTAACGAGTTCGAAATCTAATGTGCCACGATTCTGTCACAAAAATGGTCGCTGTTTATATTAATATTGAACTTTTAACTTGTAAAAATGAATGTTATAACTAATTTTTTAAATCAATGTATAAAAACTTCTACTAAAAAACTGTAAATTGGGCTTTAACTTTTTGCGGCAAAGAGGCATCCTCACCAAAAAAAAGAAAGTAAAATACTTTGAAACAATTCTAATAGAATAATAAAACAGAGGAGCGCGTATTGTTTTATATTATTATTTTAACTTCTTAATGGTAATTAATAAACATAATTTGTTTAATTTTGTTTTATATGCATTTCCACAGATGAAAAATTTTCACATTATATTCATTTTATTGCTTGGTTTCTTCCTGGTGCCAAGTCATGTTTTTGCGTGTGGAAATAAATCAGAAAAACATTCTTCGAAGACAGAAATGTCCTCCAAAACAGAAAAAAAAGATTGTTGCGAAAGCAGTAGTGAATCCAAAAATAAAAGGCATAATTCCTGTGGCGGAAAGTGCAAGCATTCTAAATGTATTTGCGCTGCATCTTGTAGCGGTGCTTCAGCTTTTTTTGCGGTTACTTTACAATCTAACTACTATGATTTTTCAAACGAAAAACAAAAAAATTATAGTTTAGAAACTCCTATTTCTTCAGGTTTTTCTTCCCTCTGGCTTATTCCTAAAATAGGCTGATACTAAAATAGACAGCCATAGGTATGTCTAATTATGAGCATATTGCTCAAATCAATCCATTTTTTTCGGTTCATAAAATGACGATAGCTGCTGCTTTTACTAGTTTGCTGTTTGTTCATTTGATAACCGATTTCATTTAAACACACACAAAATGTATTCATTAAAAAAATTGATGATGGCAATAACTTTATTGTTATCAATCGTTGGATTCGGCGCACAAATCAAAAACCCAATTACTGAAACGGTAAAAATATCTGGGAATTGTGATATGTGTAAATCCACTATAGAAAAGGCAGGAAATATAAAAAATGCAGCTACTGTCGATTGGAACAAAGAGACCAAAATGGCTGCCATTACCTACGATGCAAAAAAAACAAGTCCTGATGAAATACTTAAGCGTATTGCATTAGCTGGATATGACAATAAGAACTTTCTTGCCCCTGAGACGGTGTACTTAAAATTACCCAAATGTTGTCAATATGAGAGAGAGGCAAAATCAATTGTTAAAGCAGAACCTTTAGCTGAGATAGCCATGGCAGATCGTTCTGCTATGGGTCAGAATCAGGAATCGAATCAACTGCAAGTTGTCTACGATGCTTATTTTATTTTAAAAGATGCTTTGGTTAAGACTGACGGCAAATTAGCTGCTGCAAGTGCAAAGGAATTATTGACGGCAATTTCTTCTGTTAAAATGGAAACATTGCAAATGGATGAGCATATGGTCTGGATGAAAGTGTTGAAAAGCCTATCGGCAGATTCTAAAAATATTTCAGAAACACAGGATGTGAAAAAGCAAAGGGAATTTTTTAAATCGTTATCTAAAAGCATGTATGAATTGATAAAAGTTTCGAAATCACCGCAAGCTGTCTATTATCAATATTGCCCAATGCAGGATGCCAACTGGTTAAGCAGAGAAAATAATATTAAAAACCCTTACTATGGTTCTCAAATGTTGAGTTGTGGTAAAACTATAGAAACAATAAAATAATAACTAAATTACTAAAAAGATGAAAACAATAATTATCGTATTAAGTGCTTTTTTTGCATTTAATACAATGGCAATAGCACAAGCTGCTACAAAAATGGATGAACAGAAAATAATTTACGTTTGTCCTACACATCCTGACGAAGCAAATTCAAGCTCAGGTAAATGTCCAAAATGTGGAATGGAATTGAAAAAAATCACCAAAAAAGTTGACACTCACGCTCAGAAAGGAAGTCAGCCTCAAAGTAAAACAGTGACAAAATACGTTTGCCCAATGGACGGATCAACTTCTGACGAACCAGGTAAATGTTCTAAATGTGCAATGGCAATGGTTAAAACTACAGAGAAAGTTGATACTCACGCTCAAAAAGGCAGTCAGCCTATGAGCAAAACGGTAACAAAATATGTTTGCCCTAAGGATGGTTCCACTTCGAACACTGAAGGTAAATGTTCTAAATGTGGAACAGATATGGTAAAGGTTACTCAAAAAATTGACACTCACCCGCTAAAGGGAAGTCAGCCCACAAGCAAAATTGTAACAAAATATGTTTGCCCAATGGATGGCTATACTTCAGATACAAAAGGGGACTGCCCTAAATGCGGAATGGAATTGATCCAAAAACAAGTTTCTAAACAATAGATAATGTTTAAAAAGTGCATCTTAAAGTGATGGGTGCACTTTACAATATCCTTTTTTTTTCCAGGTGTATTCTAAGCAGAAAAAAGATGTGCAAAAAAATAATCAAATAACCTTTCAATAAGCGTAATTCTAATTAACAAATAATCAAAATGAAAAATATCATTCTCTCTACAGCAGCAGCTGCATTACTACTAGTGTCCTGTAATCAGAAAAATAAAGAAGCAGTAAGCAATACTCCAGAGCCTAAAGAAACAGCATCACAATCATATGCATGTTCTATGCATCCTGAAGTAACAGGGAAAAAAGGTGAAAAATGTTCTAAATGCGGAATGGAACTAACAGAACCGGTAAAACCAGTAGCAACAACACAAACAGATAAAGATTCTTTAAAAGTTAAAACAGGTACTAAAACTGTTGAATCAGAATTTTCAATTGATGTTATTGTGGCGGATTATTTGTCTTTAAAGAATGCGTTGACAAAAGATGATGCCAATCAGGCCTCCAAGGCAGGTAAAAAATTATATGCAGCTTTCAATACAATTGATCCGGGATCCCTGGATGTAAAATTGAAAAAAGAATATATGGACATTGCTGATGATGCTAGAGAGCATGCTGAACATATTGGCGCCAATGCAGGTAAAATTGCGCACCAAAGGGAGCATTTTGTATTGCTAAGCAAGGACATTAACGATTTGCTGAAAATATTCAAAACGAGTCAAACGTTATATCAGGATTATTGTCCGATGGCTGATGAAGGAAAGGGTGCTATATGGATTAGTGAAATCAAAGAGATCAAAAATCCATATTATGGTTCTGATATGCTTACTTGCGGTTCTGTAAAAAAAACGCTGTAGATGAAAAGTACTGCCAAAAAATCAGTTCTTATCGGATTGCTCGTTTTTTTGCTGATACAGTTATATCAGCCTGCCCGCAACGAAAGTTATGAGCAGGCTACAACTGTCAATTTTATCAGGGTTTATCATGTCCCCAGACCTATAGAAACTATCCTTAGAACTTCGTGTTATGACTGCCACAGCAATAACACGAATTACCCTATTTATTCGTATCTTCAACCTGCTCGTTATTTTATGGAAGGCCATATCAAAGAAGGCAAAGAAAATTTGAATTTCGACCAGTGGGGAGATTATGGAAAACGCAAGCAAAAAAATAAGTTAGACAGAATTGTAAAACAAATTAAGTCTGATGAGATGCCATTGGCTTCTTATACATTCATTCATCGAAATGCAATCCTATCAGATAATCAAAAGCAGCAAGTTATTAAATGGATCGAGAAAACAACGGATAGTCTCGCGGCCGATTATTGAAAAGGAAAAAAAATAATTCATATAATACTATTTTACTAAAGAAATAAATATGATACATACGTACAGCATTACCGGTATGACTTGCGATGGCTGTCGCACTAAAGTCGAAAAAGCATTAAATGCCGTTGACGGTGTCCAGGCTATTGTAACATTACAGCCTCCAGTGGCAACGATTACTATGGAAAAGCACATTCCAGAAATGCGGCTGCAGCAAGCATTGACAGCAGTTGGTAAATACACCATAGAAATGAATAACGGTAAGATAACAGAGCAAGCAGCAACCAGCGAAGCCTCTGCAAAGTCATGCTGCTCCATGCATTCGGGGGATCATAAAAAAGAGATCGGGATACCAAAAAATGCACATGGGAAGTATTATTGTCCAATGCATTGCGAAGGCGATAAGGTATATGACAATCCAGGGGATTGTCCTGTGTGTGGAATGGATCTGGTAAAGGCACCTGAACTAACACTCAGCAAAACTTTATATACCTGCCCGATGCATCCAGAAGTAATTACTGAAACTCCAGGTTCATGTCCTATTTGCGGGATGGATTTAGTGACTATGGAACCAAGCGAAAGCGAAGACCAAAAGACGTATAAGGATTTGGTAAAGAAAATGAAAATAGCTGTACTCTTTACGGTACCCATTTTCGTTATTGCCATGATAGAAATGGCACACAACAATCCATTACTCGAGTTAATGGATGCCGCTAAATGGAATTGGGTACAGCTTGTTTTATCTCTTCCGGTTGTTTTTTATGCCTGTTGGATATTTTTTGTACGCGCATGGAAATCGATCATTACCTGGAATCTGAATATGTTTACCCTAATCGGAATTGGCACGGGAGTAGCATTTTTATTTAGTTTAGTCGGTATGTTTTTTCCTGATATTTTCCCAAGTGAATTCAAAACAGAACACGGCACAGTCCTTCTCTATTTTGAGGCCACTACCGTTATCCTTACTTTAGTTTTGTTGGGACAATTATTGGAGGCCCGGGCGCATAGTCAAACCAGCAGCGCTATAAAAGAACTGCTGAAACTAGCGCCAACTGAGGCCACATTGGTAATAGACGGAGGCGACAAAGTAATCTCAATCCATGATATCAAAGAAGGCGATTTGCTACGAGTAAAACCTGGAGATAAAATTCCGGTTGACGGAAAAATAACTGACGGAGAAAGCAGTATCGATGAAGCCATGATTACAGGTGAGCCAATACCTGTTGACAAAAAGAAAGGCGATAATGTAATTGCCGGGACAATTAATGGCAACAAGTCATTTGTGATGATTGCTTTAAAAGTAGGTTCTGAGACATTGCTTTCCCAAATAGTACAAATGGTCAGCGACGCTTCACGCTCTAGAGCACCTATTCAAAAATTAGCGGACAGCATAGCCAAATACTTTGTGCCAATTGTTGTGATTATATCGATAATTACGTTTTTAGTCTGGGCAAAATTTGGACCCGAACCAGCATTGGTCTATGGCTTTATAAATGCCATTGCGGTATTGATTATCGCCTGTCCTTGTGCTTTAGGACTGGCAACGCCTATGTCAGTAATGGTCGGCGTTGGAAAAGGTGCGCAATCAGGGGTTTTGATAAAAAATGCCGAAGCTTTGGAGCACATGAATAAGGTAAACGTTTTAATTACCGATAAAACAGGAACGATTACAGAGGGGAAACCATCAGTAGAAAAAATTTATGCAGCCAATAACAACGAAGTTGATTTGTTACAGGCCATAGCTTCGCTGAATCAATACAGTGAGCATCCCTTAGCGCAAGCTGTAGTGAATTATGCCAAAGGAAAATCAATTTCTTTAATCGGGGTAAACGATTTTCAAGCCGTTACCGGAAAAGGAGTTACCGGAACGGTCACCGATAAAAAAGTGGCATTAGGCAATAAAAAACTGATGGAGCATGTACAGGCAAAAATTTCAGATGATTTAGAAAATGAAATCAGTGCTGAACAAAAACTAGGAAAAACAGTTTCATACATAGCCGTTGACGGAATTGGGACAGGATTTGTGACCATTACAGATGCTATCAAAACTTCCAGCAAAGATGCCATAAAAGAATTAATGAGACAGGGTGTGGAAGTCATAATGATTACGGGTGACAACATCAATACGGCCAAAGCCGTTGCCGATGAATTAGGCCTGTCATCCTACAAGGCAGGTTTTTTACCGGAAGATAAATTAAATGAAATTAAACGCTTGCAGGCCGAAGGTAAAATTGTAGCGATGGCTGGTGATGGTATAAATGATGCTCCGGCATTGGCACAGGCCAATATTGGAATTGCAATGGGAACAGGAACCGACGTGGCTATAGAAAGTGCTAAAATAACTTTGGTCAAAGGTGATTTACAAGGTATTGTAAAAGCTAAAAATCTAAGTCATGCAGTTATGAGAAATATCAAACAAAATCTATTTTTTGCTTTTTTCTATAACGTGCTTGGCCTACCGATTGCAGCTGGAGCCTTATATCCGTTTTTTGGAATATTATTATCACCTATGATCGCTGCTTTGGCAATGTCTTTCAGTTCCGTTTCGGTAATTGTAAACGCTTTGAGATTGCGAAGCCTGAAGCTTTAGAAGCATATTAATTTAGATACAAAAAATTTAGGTTGAATCTGATCCTGACCGATATAATGAGCATCTAAATAAACTAAAATCAAATAAATATGGAAATGAAACACGCAGCACAGCAACATCAACATAAAACAGAAGAAAGTGTGATGTACAAGAAATTAGCGCTGATGATAGTATTATCATTTGGTGCCATGTATGGGCTTATGTATGCAATGGTAGATGTTTTTGCAAATATAATACCTAATGTCAACCAACTTTATATGGCCGGATTGATGACTATGCCAATGCTTATTATTGAAATTGTAATTATGGGTGGGATGTATAAGAACAAAAAATTAAATTATATACTATTGGCTTCAGGCTTGATTTTATTGATTGCCTTTTTTATGGGTATCCGGCAGCAAACTGCTGTAGGAGATAAACAATTTTTGAAATCAATGATACCTCACCATGCTGAAGCAATATTAATGGCAAAAGAGGCATCAGTAAATGATCCCGAAATAAAAGAATTGATAAAGGGCATTATTACCAGCCAGCAGGCGGAAATTGACCAAATGAAAGCGAAACTTAATGAATTAGATAAAGCGCAATAAAAACTAAGAAATCATTATAAAATATAAATAAAATGAAAAAAAGAATACTGATAAGCTTTCTGCTTTTGCAGTCTGTATTACTATCAGCACAGGACAAAGTACAAATTAAACTAACCGCAGCCAGCCCTGCAGCATCCTTTGAGCAGGAAATAGGCAGTGCAAAAATAAAAATGGCATACAGCAGGCCATTGGTACGAGGAAGGAAGATATTTGGTGAGCTGGTGCCTTTTGATAAACTTTGGCGCACTGGCGCAAGTGATTGTACGGTAATAACAACTTCCGAAGATATTTCATTTGCTAACAATGTATTGAAAGCAGGAAGCTATTCCTTATTTTCAATACCTTCAACAAATGAGTGGACTATAATTGTTAATACAGATACGACTTTACATGGGGAAACTGGCTATGATGAAAAAAAAGACGTGATGCGTTTCAAGGTCCCTGTAGAAAAGAGTCCCGGCTTTTATGAAACATTTACAGTTGAATTAAATGACATCAATAGCAAAGGAGAAGCATTTCTGAAAATAATTTGGGAAAATACCATGGTCAGAATACCAATAAAGAGTAAGGAGGACCAGAGTCTATTAGCATTGATAGACCAACATGTCATAAAAGGAAAAAGCAGGGATGCCAGTTTGTTATTTCAGGCAGCTAACTATTATTACAGTACCAATAGAGATTACAAACAGGCAATAATATGGCTTTCAGAAGCAGAAAAAATTGATCCTGAAAATTTCTATTATCCAAATTTGAGACAGAAAATAGCTTCAGAATTAAAAGATTATACCACTGCGATCGATGCCGCCAAAAAAGCACTTGCGCTGGCCGAAAAGGGAAAAAAGAACAGTACAATTGAGCTATTAAAGCAAAAAATAGCGGATTGGGAAATAACAGTAAAAAATTAAAGTCATGAAAAGCAAATTATCAATTATAGTTTTTCTTTTTTTTATAAATCACATTGCCAAGGCTCAGGCTACTTCACCACAGACTTTTTATACCTGTGTGATGCATCCCGAAATCCACGTACCAAAACCCGGAAAATGTCCAAAATGCGGCATGGCATTAGTAAAAGAAAAGTCAAAGCCAGGTCAGTCCAAAGCAGTTACAAAACCCAAGGCCACAACTACAACTACTGTTAAAAAGGAAACAATTGAAAGAGGCAAATCTTCCATTGCGGATAAACGCGATACCGATAAGGGACATGATATGAAAAACATGGAAAAAGTAGCAGTAACTCCTGCTGTAAAAAAAAGGATATTAAAAGACGAGCCGCCAAAAGTAGTCAGGTACGATTTATATGTTCGCGATACTGTAGTGAATTTTTCAGGAAAATCAAAAAGAGCAATAGCAGTGAATGGGCAGATACCGATGCCTACATTAACATTTACTGAAGGTGATACCGCAGAGATTTATGTTCATAACGAACTCGATGAGGAAACCTCTTTACACTGGCATGGTTTATTTTTACCCAATAAGGAAGATGGTGTACCTAATCTTACCCAAATGCCAATAAAACCGCACAGTACCTATAAATATTCTTTTCCCATCAGACAGCATGGCACACACTGGTATCACAGCCATTCAGGATTGCAGGAACAAATCGGGATGTACGGATCTTTTGTGATGAACAAAAGAAACTCTGATCCAAATTTCAGGGAAGGCATAGATGATCTTCCTACAGTTCCCATTATACTGAGCGAATGGACCGACATCAATCCGGAGAATGTTCATAGGCTGTTGCACAATGCCTCAGACTGGTTTGCAATAAAAAAGGGCACAACCCAAAGCTATGGTGAGGCCATAAAACAAGGTTATTTCAAAACCAAGGTCATCAACGAATGGAAACGTATGACCGCTATGGATGTAAGTGATGTCTATTATGAGAAGTTCTTAATCAATGGGAGAAATGAGAGCCAGCTTTCGCAGTTCAAAGCAGGTGATAAGGTAAGATTACGCGTTTCTAACGGAGGGGCCTCCAGCAATTTCTGGCTTACCTATGCCGGAGGCAAAATTACAGTAGTGGCCAGTGATGGCAATGATGTGGAGCCCGTGGAGGTTGACCGTCTGCTCATTGCAGTGTCTGAAACCTATGACGTGATACTGACCATTCCGGCAGAAAACACATCCTATGAATTTTTGGCCACACCGGAGGACCGGACAAAATCGACTTCCCTATATATTGGTAAGGGTGTCAAGCAGCTCATCTCGCCTTTGCCAAAACTGAAATACTTTGAAGGCATGCAGATGATGAACGATATGATGAAGATGAATGGAGACCTGGATGATATGGGGATGCAGATGTCGCTGAACCAGATGGATATGAATACCGTAATGTACCCAGAAATTACAGGTCCCCAAAAAGGGGTGGACAAAGATATGCCAATGGAGATGAATAGTATGGAAACTAAAGAGAGTACTGCTGACAACTCGCACGAAATGCACAATATGGAAAATAAGTACAATGCCAATGCTCTTTCAGATATTGTCACATTAAATTATGCCATGCTAAAATCTCCTACCAATACGGCATTGTCAAAAGATGCTCCTGTAAGGGAACTTAAATTTGAGCTTACCGGAAATATGAATCGCTATGTCTGGAGTCTGGATAATAAAGTGGTTTCGGAATCAGATAAAATCCTGATCAAAAAAGGAGAAATTTTGCGCATTGTCCTGCATAACAATTCGATGATGCGCCACCCAATGCACCTGCATGGCCACGATTTTAGGGTAATTAACGGGAATGGTGATTATGCCCCGTTAAAAAATATTATCGACATCATGCCAATGGAGACAGATACTATTGAATTCGCCGCAAGCGAGGACGGGGGCGACTGGTTCTTTCACTGCCATATTCTGTATCACATGATGAGCGGGATGGGAAGGGTTTTTAGTTATGAAAATTCACCGTCAAATCCGGAAATACCAGACCCTAAACTGGCTCAGCGCAAATTATTTGCTGATGACAGAAAATTTCATTTTATGACAGAAAATGATTTTGCCACCAACGGGAATGACGGTATGGCCATGTTAAGCAATACACGATGGAGCATTGGCACAGAATGGCGATTGGGATACAATGACATGCATGGCTATGAAACCGAAACCCATATTGGAAGATACATTGGGAAAATGCAATGGCTGATGCCCTTTATTGGTTTCGACTGGAGGTACAGGGAAATGGAAGATGGAGAAATGGAAAAGAACCTCTTTAATCAAGGAAACACAAAAAACAACCGCGCGGTTTTTAGTGCTGGTATCGAGTATACCCTGCCAATGCTTATAAAGGCACAGGCTGAAGTGTTTACCGATGGAAATTTCAGATTGCAATTTGAGAGAATGGATATTCCAGTTTCCAAAAGGCTTCGAATGAACCTGATGTGGAATACAGATAAGGAATATATGGCAGGACTGCGATATATTATCAAAAGAAATGTTAGTGCTACAACGCACTATGACAGCGATATGGGATTTGGTATGGGTATAAACCTAAATTATTAAAAATATTCTGCATTACGATGCAAAAAAATATAGGCTGTAAAGTCTTTTTTTCTATTTATACATCTCTTTTGAATTTCATTGTCAAAATCAGAACGCTCCATTCTTTGGAGCGTTTTTTTTTAAAATTTATGAATTATAAAGTGATGTAATACAATAGTTTAGGTCGTTTAATTCTGTAATAAATCGCTATAATATTATAAAGTTAATAGTTGTGCATGCCCGAAATTTATAAGATAACATATAAATTATTACCTCATGAAACATCTAATATTGGCACTATTGATTTTTTTATCAATTACAGCCTGCAAAAAAAATACTGCCACAGAAAGCACAATCGATACACCCGTATCTGATACAACTATCAGTCCTTCGGAAGATTCTAATCCAAGTACAGATCAAACTGTTGGAAATGCAATGAAAAGTATGATGGACAAGATGCACCAATTAGAGAAAACAGGGAATCCGGATTATGATCTCGCTGCTGCAATGAAGGAACATCATAAAGGAGCTGTTGAAATGGCTGCTGTTGAAATAAGTTCAGGAAAGGATACAAAGCTTAAGGGCATGGCACAGGAAATGTCTGACAAACAGCAAAAAGAAATTACTGAATTAGAAACTATCATGTCCCAATCCAAAAGTGATGATAAAAATTATAATCAGGACGACCAGGGTTTAGGTAAAGCAATGATGGACAATATGATGTCAATGATGGAAATGCCGGCAACAAGCGATTCAGCAGACAGGGATTTTGCAACTATGATGATAAAACACCATAAAGACGGTATCATGATGGGGCAGATCATTCTTAAATATGCAAAAAACACAAAATTCAGGGTAATGACCCAAAAAATGATTGCCGACCAAAATAAGGATATAAAGGATTTGGAAACGTGGATGACCCAAAACGAATAAGAATTATAATAATTTTTGTCACATTGCCTTATAAATACACTAAACGTTATTTACTAGATAATCATTGATAATGATTTTAAAATTGTTATCCTGTTGCTCTAATTTACGGTTCGTAACACTTACCGGTTACTTAATGCTAAAAACCTCCAAAGTTAATTTTGATTTTGGAGGTTTTTTGGTTCAAAAAATATACTTGAATTTGTCATTCGACAGCTCCTAAGATAAATGTCATCCTTAAGCACCTATTTGGCGTTTTTTTACATTTTTATTTTAATCCCTGCATTTATTACAAAGCCATCTAATGGGGCATAAATATCTTTAAAAACAGGGTTTGAAATAGGTCCGGTATAAATACTTCCAAATTTAGTTTGTCTGGTATCGGTAAAGTTTTCAAAGTTCGCATAAACAGAGAAGTTCTCCCATAATTTTTCAACCATAAAGCCGAAAATCCAATATTCTCTTCCCGTTGTTCCGTCATTTAGTTGTTGAGGACTGTAGTAATACGCTTCCAGTCCTGCTTTCCATTTATCTTCCACTTCATACATCAGGACGTTATTTAGTCTATGTTTGGCAGTTAAGGGATTTTCGGATTTGATGCCATTATTATCTATTGACGCATCAGTATAGGTATAACCCACAAAAAGCTTGAAATCTTTATATCCCAATTTTACATTGGTTTCAGCTCCCTTGGTATCCAGAAAACCATCAACGTTTACGAACTGGTAAAGATCATTAGGGATCGAAGTTAAGATCAGGGGATGGTCTACATTGGTATAAAAGAACAGCTGATTTAGTGATAAGGATAGGTCTTCGGTAATATTGGTTTTGTAATTCACATCAAAATTAACGCCGTAACTTTTTTCAAGTTTGTTAAAATCACTATTAATAGGCAATACATTCTGATACTGGATGCGTTCGCTTTCTTCAGTAAATATCGTTGGGGTTTTATATCCCAGGCCTCCGCCAAGCCTTGAAGTAAGCTTGGGACTAAGCTTGAATAAAGCAGAAATTCTCGGCAAAAGCGAAAAACCGTAATCCATAACATAATCACCTCTCAGACCCGTCTCAATATCCAGCCATTCTTTAGCTTTTACCGTATTTTGAACAAATGCCCCGTATGTTATCTGGTTATAATCCCTTGAAGGAAAAGTTGTAGCGCTGTTTTCCGTAAATTTATCAGTATATAGATTGGCTCCGGTCACCCATTCGGATATCTCACCATTGCGCGCATATGTAATTTCAGAAAAAGTACTGCTCTGAAGACCATCAAAAGTATAGTCCGGAATAGTTATAATGCGACTAAAATTATTGAAGCTATTTTTGAATGTCAGGGATTCCTTGTCATTGAACTTATGTGTAAGGGTAAACTGGGTGCTTATTCTCTGTGTTTTATTTTTTTCAAAATAACTGTCAGGATATTGGCTTTGGTCCTTAATATAATCAATGTTTCCTCCAATACGATTTTCAAAAACCGTATTTATGCCAAAATTCAGTTTTGTGTTTTCATTAAAATAAACAAACAGTTTTGGATTAAAATTAAAACGTTCAAACTTTGGAATAGCAGTAAGCTGAATATCAGCAGGATCATATGGTGCATTGCGGTCATGGGAGGCAAATACAGTCAATCCAATTTTATCGAACCGCTGTGAATAAAAACCATTAATATCAAGGCCAAGGGCGGATGTTCCATTTAATAAAAAACGTAATTCCCTTTCCTCGGTCGGGGTTTTAGAAATCAGGTTTACCAAACCTGCTATTGCCCCGCCGCCATAAAGGGTAGAGGCAGAGCCTTTAATGATTTCCACTTGTTTTAAATCCAGCGGCGGTGTCTGCAGTAATCCCAGTCCGCTGGAAGCCCCGGAGTAAACAGGGAAACCATCTTTTAATATCTGGGTATACCTGCCGTCTAATCCCTGAATTCTAATGGATGAATTCCCTGAAGTTGCCGATGTCTGCTGGGTCTGTATACCGGTGCTTTCATTAAGCATCATTCGGATATCCCCTGGTTTCATGTTGGCTTTTTCTTCGAGTTCTTCTCCTGCAATAAATTCCACCCGGGTAGGGATGTTGCTTATCGTTCGTGTACCTCGGGTAGAAGTGACAATGATCTCATCCATTTCTTCTGCCTCGCTTTCCAGTGAAATTTCTAAAAGTTCTTTATCGAAAGGTATGGTAAAGGATACGGTCTGCGATTTATAACCATCCATAGAAAAAGAGATATTATAAACTCCCTGCTGAAGATTTTCGAAAGTAACCAGTCCTTCGGAATCTGATACTGATGCTAAATTAATTTGCTCAACTTTAGCAGTTATTCCTTTAAGGGGCTCACTTGTTTGGGCATCTTTAATAAGTACTTTAACTGTATTCTGTGCTTGTGTAGTGCCAATAGTTGCTATTGCTACAAATAATAAAATATATTTAAACATTTATAATTTCTTAATATTAATACATAAATAGGTTCATGATCTGACAATCATGAAAGTAAAATTATTTTAAGTATTAAATTTTGGGTGGCTGCCAAATTTTACAAAAGAAAGATGAATCAACGACCTTATTGTAGCATACAGGCTGAAGTATTTCTTTTGGTGTAAAAACTACTTTTTCTGAAATTAATATTGAAGTTTGTGTAATGGTAAAGCCTGCGCAACTTCCGCAAGAATAAAAAGGCGAACATTTTCCATTACAATCGTTCCCACAATCATGTGATTGCTTTTTGCAATTTTTCTCTACATTACATTCTGAATGTTTCGAATATGCACAGCAAGGTACTGTTGAAAGAAACAGTACAACAATAGATAATAATGTTACCCAGATTTTCACATCGCAAATTTAAAGATAATATTGGCAGTAGCATTTTTTTATTGAACATTTTCTTAAAATTGCAGTTAATTTTTTTTTAGAAAGGATAACGTTATAAATATATAATCGTAATTTGATACATAAATATTTCTATAATAAGCAATAGGAGTTACGATTCTTCTGCAGTAAGGCGAGAGGGAGCATAAACATAATAAAAACAAACATTCCATAATTAAAATTTTGAATTTAAAAATAGACACTATGGCACATGAGCACAAATACGATGTAAACGGCAAACAGCTTTGCTGCACGCTCGAAGAAAAAATCAATGCACAAACTAATAAAACCAGCGGGTGCCGTTGCAATGACCGGGAGCAGCATCGTGATGATGAGGGGCACGAAGATGAGCAGAATGCTGGACAAAGTACCTTTAAAATGTTTCTGCCGGCTATAATTTCATTTATTCTGCTGCTTATCGGCATTGGTTTGGATAATTATTTCCCCCAAAGCTGGTTTACAAAATTTGTAAGGCTAGCCTGGTATATCGCCGCTTACCTTCCTGTTGGGATCCCGGTTTTGAAAGAAGCATTTGAAAGCATTACCAAAGGGGAAGTCTTTTCGGAATTTTTACTCATGTGTATTGCCACAATTGGGGCTTTTGCAATTGGTGAATATCCCGAAGGTGTTGCCGTTATGCTTTTTTATACCATCGGGGAAGTATTTCAGAGCCTGGCGGTCAGCCGTGCAAAATCCAATATTAAAAGCCTGCTGGACCAGCGTCCCGATGAAGTAAATATTATAGACAATAATTTCGTTCAAACCATAAAAGCATCTGGGGTAAGCATTGGTTCTGTAATACAGCTTAAAGCCGGTGAAAAATTGGGACTGGATGGGGAGTTACTATCCGATACCGCTTCCTTTAATACTGCTGCCCTTACCGGGGAGAGCAAACCCGATACCAAAGTAAAAGGCGAAACGGTTCTGGCAGGGATGATAAACGGAAATACCATTGCACAAGTAAAAGTAACTACTGCCTATAATGACAGCAAGCTTTCGAAAATCCTGGAAATGGTTCAGAATGCCACAACACAAAAAGCGCCAACGGAGCTGTTCATAAGGAAGTTTGCAAAAATCTATACCCCGATAGTGGTTTTTCTGGCCCTGGCTATTTGTTTGCTGCCTTACTTTTTTGTCGATAATTATGATTTTAACGACTGGCTGTACAGGGCATTGGTTTTTCTGGTAATATCATGTCCGTGCGCATTAGTTATAAGCATACCTCTTGGTTATTTTGGCGGAATAGGCGCGGCGAGCAAAAACGGAATATTATTCAAAGGAAGTAACTTTTTGGATAGTATAGCCAACATCCAAAATGTGGTAATGGACAAGACAGGCACAATGACCGAAGGGGTTTTCAAAGTTCAGGATGTCGTGATTTCAGAGCAGTTTGACAAAGAAGAAATCCTTAAAATGGTCAATGCCCTGGAAAGCCAGAGTACCCATCCGGTTGCTACGGCCATTCATGATCACGTTGGTGAAATTGATTCGTCACTAAAGCTGGATAAGGTAGAGGAAATCTCAGGTCATGGATTAAAGGCTGAAATTGATGGAAAAGAACTTCATGTAGGTAATTTCAAACTCTTGGATAAGTTTGGAATTCAATATGATATTGACCCAAATTCCATAGTATATACGCTGATTGCCATAGCATATGACAAAAAATTTGCAGGTTATCTCACCATTGCCGATACCATCAAGGAAGATGCGCAGCTTACGATTGACAAACTAAAATCAATGGGAGTCAAGACAACCATGCTAAGTGGAGATAAAACAAATGTTGTCCAGTTTGTTGCCGATAAACTTGGCATTGCGAGTGCCTTTGGGGATTTACTCCCTGAGGACAAGGTAAATAAGGTCAATGAAATCAAAGCTAAAAACCAAACAGTGGCCTTTGTTGGTGACGGGGTCAATGATGCTCCGGTGGTGGCATTAAGTACCGTGGGTATAGCGATGGGGGGACTCGGCAGTGATGCCACAATCGAAACCGCTGATGTGGTCATTCAGGATGACAGGCCAAGCAAGATTCCAATGGCCATCAATATAGGAAAACAGACCAGAAAAATTGTCTGGCAAAATATTATACTGGCATTTGCTGTAAAGGCAATCGTCCTTATCCTTGGCGCGGGAGGCCTTGCCACTATGTGGGAAGCGGTATTTGCCGATGTCGGGGTTGCACTCCTGGCGATATTAAATGCGGTAAGGATTCAAAAAATGAAGTTCTGATTGCACTAACATATCATTTCCGGGCTGAGACAGTATATTTTAAAAACCGCACATCTGTGCGGTTTTTGTTTAATAGCGTATAGTATTAGCTTGCCATAGCCGCACAAGCTTCCGCACAGTTGCGGCACGCCTTGGCGCATTCCCTGCAATGATCCATGCCCATTGCGGCATGTTTTTCACATTCCTCGGCACAGGCCCTACAGATTTTAGCGCATTCAGCGCATAAATGAGAGGCATGTTCCCCCCCGATACTCATCAGGTTTGCAGCCGCTACGCATACCACAGAACATTGCCTGTCGAGCTCGATGCATCTTAAAAGCATTTTGATATCCTCTTCTTTGAGACATTCCGTTGCGCACTGGTTACATGCTATTGCACAGGCCAGACAGGCATCAATGCAATTTTTAAACTTCTGATCCATAATTTTTCGTTTTATTGTTTTTGTTGAAAGTATAATCTATAATCTCTGTTTGTTTTGCTACACATGGGTTGATTTTCTACTGTGTTTCATTAAGGTCGTACCGGTATTATTTCAAAATTCCATAATACCCTATTGCAGGCTATAATGCGCGGGTTTGCTTTAATTAACAGATATAATGGGCATGGATGGTCTATTATAATGGGCATGGATGGTCTATAAAAATAGGCGCAATAATCGACTTTTACTTATAAAATTTACCATAAGTTTTACATTATTATATAACTATCTTTCCTTTGCCTGACGAACTGAAAGTTCGAAAGCAGCTTGACGGCAGGCAGCAGTCCACTAGTAAGTAGAGAGATATTGCAAGGATGTGAATTAATCGGGGTATTAAGAATTATGTAAGTCGAGAGAAATCATTAACATTAATCTTGGATAATTCTGTTTTTTAGGAGCTATTCCCGCTATACGTTCCAATCTTTTGTGCCGAAACCCGGCGCAGAAGGATTTCCACTGCTATCGGGGCTAGGGCTCCTGAGGAGCCCTGTTTTGTCAGTATACCTATAACCGGCGCAGCTGGGCATAGCTTAAAGGAATAAGTTATCGATAGAAATTTTACTTTTAGAACTTCCACCATTTTTTATTCTTGTCAGAAGTGTCACTGTCGTTTTCAGTGTATTCTTTAGGTGGGACTGCCTTTTCATTTTCAGGCAATGGCTCAGAAAAAGGATCTGACCCAGCATTGTCATCTTTGTCAAAGGGATTTTCCTGAGAGTTTAAATGAGATTGTAAATCAACGGCAGAATCTGCAGCACCATTCTCATTGGACTGTGAAGTGGAATCGGCGTCTATTTTTTTCAGAAAGCGGAAATTGAAGTCGATCGGCTTTTCCTTGCCAATTTCAAAAAAGTCGATTGTATATTGGTTTTTATCCAGGTTGACCGCCTTTACTCTCCCTTTTTTAAATACCTCATGCAGCACCAAATCACCGACGCCAAAAAGCTCGTTGTTTTCTGCATTTGAATTTCTAAAGGGTACTTTAGAGGCCTGCAGGATTTCAGGGCTTAGCTTGCCTTTACGGATATAAAACTCCTCGCTGATTTCAAAGAGAAAACGTGATGGGTATTTATTGAGCCCTGTGGTAAAATTATAGCCTTCCGAATCGGTGATATAAAATCTTTTCTCGGCTCTTGTGACCGCTACATAAGTAAGCCTTCTTTCTTCCTCAATGGCGCGGCTTCTTCTTTCTTTGATCGATAATGCGCTTGGCAGAACACCTTCTGTAAAACCGCAAAGGAAAACATACGGAAATTCCAGTCCTTTTGAAATGTGGATGGTCATCAGTTTTACCTTATCCTGGTTTTCATTATGGGTATCCAAATCGGTGTACAGCGCAATTTCCTGCAGGTACTCTTCCACGTTGACAGGCTCTTTGTTTTCTTTTTCAAGCAGCAGCATGGAACTCACCAGCTCCTTGATGTTTTCGAGTCGGTCCTCATCACCGTCTTTGCGATATAATTCAGCCAGTCCGCTTCTTTCCAGTATCTCTTTGACCAGGTCCGATATGGATTTTGTTTGGGCAAACACTTTTAGCTCGGCTATCAAATCCAGAAATTCAGTAGCACCTTTTTTAGCCAATTCCTTATCGGAGATGTTTTTTTCAAGCGCACTCAGCAGGGAAAGGTTTTGCTCGCGTCCCAGATAGCTCAGGCGTTCTATAAACTTCTTGCCAAGGCCTCGGGAAGGATGATTGAACATCCGGAGGAATGAAATATTGTCCCCCGTTACAATAAGCCTTAACAGCGATAAAACATCCTTGATTTCCTTTCTCTCAAAGAATTTAACGCCTCCAAAAATGGTATAGGGAATATTTTCCTTGATCAGGGACTGCTCTATATTTCTGGAGATATGATTGGCACGGTACAGTATGGTAATATCGGAATACTTTGCCTTTTCGGTTTTAAGGATTTCCTTGATTTCAGAGGCTACCCAAAGGGATTCCTCAAAATCATTTTTGCCGTGAAAATGGACCACTTCAACTCCTTCGGGCTTTTCGGTAACCATATCCTTGTCGACCCTTATTTTGTTGTTTTTAATAATGTGGTTCCCGACTTTCAGGATGTTGGGCGTAGAGCGGTAGTTCTGGTTCATGATGATCGTTTCGCAATTTGGAAAGATCTTGTCAAAATCCACCAGGTATTCGGGTTTGGCCCCGCGCCACTCGTAAATGGTCTGGTCAGGATCGCCCACCACAAATAAATTCTGATGAATGCGCGAGAGCATTTCAACAAGCTCAAACTGGCTGTCGGAGCTGTCCTGCGCCTCATCAACCTGTATGTAATGGATGTTTTGCTGCCACTTTACAAGCACGTCGTTAAAAGTATTTAAAATGTATACCGTGAAATGTATCAGGTCGTCGAAATCCAGGGCATAATTCCGCTTCTGCTTATCCAGATATTTATGAAACACTTTAAGCGATAAAGTGTCGGTTTTTTCGTCCTCAAAACTTTTATTGTCCAGAATGTAGCTTAAATAGTCAGAGGTGCCTTTTGATTTGGAAATGAACTGCAGGACCTGTTTGAAAGTCAGGTTTTTGGAGTTGATGTCCAGCTCGTTAAAGACTTCGCGAAGGATCGTCTTCTGGTCTTCCGCATCGAGTATGATGAAATTTTTGGGATACTGGATTTTGTTTATTTCCTCGCGGAGAAAACGCACGCAAAAACCGTGATAGGTGGTAATAAGGCTCACATCATAGGTATCGCCTATGAGCATCTTTACCCTTTTTTTCATTTCCTGGGCCGCCTTATTGGTAAAGGTCACACAGAGAATATTGGAGGAGTTTATTCCAAGCCTGTCCACAATATAGGCAAACCTGGAGGTAAGGGCTTTTGTTTTTCCTGATCCGGCCCCGGCAATCACGCGCACATACCCTTCGGTGGTTTTTACCGCCTGAAGCTGTTTTTGGTTTAGGTTCTCTAAAATCGGATCGGTCATTTTGTTTTGTAGGGTTTAAAAGATATTGCTGGTATTTTTGGATCGTACCGGACGTATCTAAATTGTCGGATAAAATCAAAAATCCTGAAAAGAATTTACCATAAAATTAGTAAATTCTTTTCAAGATCTTCGGGTGCATATAATACATCACTGTTAAATATCAGACAGCTTGGAAGGATCGGTGGCCTCGGCAATGCTTTTTCCCTCAGGATTGTTTTTTTTGTTTGCATCATCCAGGTCATCCTCCTCGTAGTCATTCAGGCGGCCGGCTTCTCCAGTTCCTGCTCCGGGCTGCATGCTTCCCGAACCACTGTAGGCACTGTTGGCATTTTCGTTTGTATTTTCCTGGTCCTGCTGTGTGTTTTTATTCGTTTCCATGATTTTCAGTTTTATGGGTTTTCTCCTTATGGTTTTTGAGTAGCTCGCGGGCCTGTTTAAGACCGGTAGCGATGGCAACTCCTTCTTCCGCGCCGTCCTGAAGCAGGGCATTGGCGATCTCGACAGCCTTTTCCCGGAGTTCTGCGGGCTGGTTTTTATAAGATGGGGGATAGTCCCCGTTGTACCACGGCATGATCTTAATTGTTTTCTGCCAGATAATCCCTGACGTCATCCACTCTGGTGCCTGCGGCCCTCACGGCACTTTTTAATGTTTCTGTCGGCACATTGAACTTTTCAGACCAGTACTGCACCTCGTATGATTCATTGATATTAATCTGCGAATCATCTGCTTTTCCTGTTTTTGATTTATCATCCATGATTTTTTGCATTTAATAGTTTATCTAAAGTTACCATAACGGTGCAGGGATCCTGTTACAGGAAAAACGCTGATTTTTATAGGATTGCAATGATTAGCAGAGATAATTCATTTGAAAACGAGATCAGTTCGGGTTATCTCACCTGACGAAAAGTAAGGTTGATCCTGGGCAGCACTTCCCGCGCTGTTTTGGGCACCTGATGTTCCCAATAGGTATTGGTATGTCCGGCCATCAGCAGAATGGTTCCATGGTGTAGCGGTATTTCAATCTGGGGGATGTGTTTTAGGGTTTTATGGCGAAGACGAAAAAGGCGTGTTTCGCCAAAGGTTACAGAGGCGATGTTCATGTCCTTGTTGGTGCTGGTGGTTTTATCGCTGTGCCAGCCCACACCGTCAGTGCCATCCCTGTAGAGATTAAGCAGCACGGCATTGAATTCAATACCGGTATGCTGCTCAACGCGTTCCCTGATCTGGAGCAGTGCTGCGGGCCAGTCGGGATTTGACTTGCGCTCGGCCCTTCTTGTCTCGCCATACCACGAAATCATTCTGGGGGCAGTAACGACCTTGTCGTACATCGGCATTTCGTATTCCCTCCACTGGGTGGTATGGTATAGAAAGTTATAGTAATAATCGGATTCTTCCTTACTGAAAAAATTATCAATCAGCATCAGGTCCGCATCAGGGACGTCAAAGGTTCTTTGGCCGCCTTTGCCTGATGAAAAAATTTCGGTATCATCAAATAGCATCATCTTCTCTGGATTTTAATTTATACTCATTATATGGTCCTTCGGGTCTATGAAAGGCATGCCTTCGGTACTCATTTTGAGCCTTGGCAGGTTAATTTCATGCTCCTGCGGATAAGGCTGGCGGTCGGTCATTGAGATATCCTCGCGCAGCTGCTCGTGCGCTGTGAACTGCCGCTCATCAGAGTTCGAATACCTCGGATCAGCAATAAAAGGCATCTTGGACATTTGGGTTACCGTTATGGTAGGGAAGTGGTAATCCACCTCCACATTCCCCCGCAGCAGGTAACAGCCGCCGCCCTGAAAAGGATATTCTTTGAGGCTTCCCGTGAAATGCGCCGTATCAAACAGCTCGCCCTGGGCGTCAATCCAGGTGCCGAAAAACATGGCGCCCATCTTGGTGGGAACATGCTTTCTTGAAATTAGGTAGGCCAGCATCCGCACCGACTTTTTATGATGCTTCAGAAGGTCTTTGGCCATTACATCGCCCCGGAACTTGGTTTTCAAAAGATCAAAAGGGGAGAAGGAAACCGGGAAGCCCAAAAGCTCAATTTCGTCAAAGGCATCCTCAAATTCAGAACGCGCCAGCTCGGGAAGTACAAATTCCCTGACGGGCTCCTGAATGAGCAAAAGGCCGCGGTTCTCGGGCCTGAAATTGACAAGGATCAGCCGGGCGGTGACCAGCAGCTGGTTTTTTGTTTTTCCAGTGAACCGGAAAGCGCCGATAAAAATCAGGATCTGCAGGGTCTCGATTCCAATGGGGATGCGGTTGATAAAATCTTCGAGCGAGCCGTACGGGCCATTTTTTTCCCGCTCGGACTGGATCAGCCGGGCGGTCTGCTCATCCAGGCTTTTCAGGTGCATAAAACCCAGATATACATCGGAGCCGTACAGCGTGGTTTCCAGCTCGCTTTTATTCACGCACGGATTGTGAATACAGGCCCCTGACATCCTTGCCTCATGCACATAGACCTCTGTCCTGTAAAAGCCGCCCTGGTTGTTGATGACCGCTACCATAAATTCGATGGGATAGTGCACTTTCAGGTAGAGGCTCTGATAGCTCTCCACGGCATACGATGCCGAGTGGGCCTTGCAAAACGAGTAACCGGCAAAGGATTCGATCTGGCGGTAAATTTCCTCGCTGAGTTTCTCCGGATGTCCCTGCGCTTTACACGAGGCAAAGAAATTATCTTTCACCTTTTGGAGCGCCTGCTTCGAGCGGCCTTTGCCTGACATGGCACGGCGCAGGATATCACCGTCTGCTGCTGGAAGCCCCCCGTAATGCAGGGCGATTTTGATCACATCCTCCTGATAGACCATAATCCCGTACGTTTCCCCTAGCTGCTCCTGGAACACGGGATGGAAATATTCGAACTTATCGGGATGGTTGTGCCTGAAAATATATTCCTTCATCATGCCGCTTTGGGCAACACCGGGGCGTATGATGGAGGAGGCTGCTACCAGGGTTTTATAATTGTTGCATTTCAGGCGGCGCAATAATCCCCTCATGGCCGGGCTTTCAATGTAAAAGCAGCCAATGGTTTTGCCTATTCCTAAAAATTCATTGCAGCTGGCCTCGTTTTTTGAAATCAAGGTATCACGGATATTCAGGCGGATACCGCGGTTTTTCTCAATAAGCTTCACGCTGTCATCAATATGGCCTATGCCGCGCTGGCTCAGGATGTCAAACTTTTCAAGGCCGATATCCTCGGCAATATGCATATCAAAAAGCGCAATGGGAAAACCTTTTGGGGGCATCTCCAGGGGCGTGTAATTGGTGATGGGCTCCTCGGAGATCAGGATCCCGCAGGAATGCATGCTTCGCTGGTTGGGATATTTCTCCAGAAGCATACCGTACTGCTGTACCTCGCGGACCACCTTGTTTGTCGGGTGCAGCTCCATCGGGTTTTTGGTCAGGA
This sequence comes from Flavobacterium sp. Flavsp81, assembly GCF_059491325.1. Classification (NCBI taxonomy): domain Bacteria; kingdom Pseudomonadati; phylum Bacteroidota; class Flavobacteriia; order Flavobacteriales; family Flavobacteriaceae; genus Flavobacterium; species Flavobacterium sp. Flavsp81. The sequence continues at coordinate 871,036 of NZ_CP168505.1, forward strand.
TATCGAGTTCTTCCTTGGGAAGCCCAAATACTTTGCCCACTTCGCGAAATATGGATTTGTACTTGAATTCTACGTTTGTGCCGCAAAAAGCCACATGCTCATAGCCATAACGCGAGAAAATGTATTCCAGGATCGTGTCGCGCTCCTTCCAGGACCAGTCAATATCAAAATCCGGCGGGCTTTTGCGGTTCAGGTTCAGAAATCTTTCAAAATACAAATCCAGTTCCAGCGGACAGATATCCGTTATCCCTAAGCAATAGGCGATAATACTGTTGGCGCCGCTGCCGCGCCCTATATGCAGGAAGCCCTGCGAGTTGCTGAACCGGATGATATCCCAGGTAATTAAAAAGTAACCGCTGAATTCCAGTTGGTCAATTACTTTAAGTTCCTTGAACATGCGGGTTTTGGCTTGGGCATTGTTTTTGCCATAGCGCCATTCCAGGCCTTTTTTGGCCAGTGTGGTGAGAAGGTTGATATCGTCTTTGCGGCTGTTGGTATAAAATTTCTTGTTTTTTGGCGTTTTGAAATCAAATTCAAAATGGCATCCGCTGATGATTTTCTCCGTATTGGCTATAATTCCGGGATATTGGGCATAACAGGAAAAGATCCGCTGAACATCCACCATCACTTCTGAACTGCGGCAGTAATCTGAAGGTTTAAGTTTGGATAAGATAACATTCAGGTCAATGGCCCGAAGCACCTTGTGCAGTTCATATTCCTTTGTGGTACGGAAGGTTACCGGCTGGAGTATGACCATTTTGTCCTGCCTGTTTTTCCAGTCAGAAAGGACGAGTTTGGGCAGTTCTTCGGGACGGATGCCGATATATTCATTTTCCTTTAGCAGATCCGGTGCATTCTCCAATGGATAAATCACAAAAACATCCGAAAAATCAGGGGCATCAAGGGGCAGGGAGGCTCTTTCAAAGTTATGGCGGGTCAGAAAACGGTTCATCTCAGCTAGACCCGATGTATTTTTGGCAAGGCCAATGTAGCGCAGCTCATTTTCGGACCGAAATTCCATTCCCACAATAGGCTTGATTCCCACCTCCTGGCATCCCTTTATAAAATCATAGATCCCGGTCACCGTATTAACATCAGTAAGCGCCATGGCCTTCACACCACACGCGACAGCACGGCTGATCAATTCCATCAGTGGAATGGTGCCGTAACGCAGGGAGTGAAAAGAATGACAATTGAGATACATCTGTGGTGAGTTTATTTATCAGATTTGCGTTTTAAAATTTCATTTTTGTTGTTGGGCTTAAACGATGCCCCGGCGCAGCGCATCACAGCGTCAAAGCCATACCTGGTCTTCATGCGGTCCATGGCCTGATAAAGCGCGAGCATTTCCTGGGTATCTTCAAAAATATCAATCTGGTAGGTACCTCGGACCAGCCCGCTGAAGGTTATCCCAATAAGACGGATTCGCATGCGTCGCTGGTATAGTTTGTCAAACAAAGCAATGGCGGTCTGGGTCAGGATGTGATCGGCAGATGTATACTGCACTTTGCACTGTTTGGGTTCTGTATCAAAATTCGCATACCGGATTTTAACGCTTACCGTAGAGGCCAGCCATCCTTCAGAGCGCAGCTGGTAGGCAAGTTTCTCGACCATGCCCAACAGTATTCTTTTTATCATCGCGATATCGATGGTATCCTGAGGGAAAGTCTCCTGGGTAGAAATGGATTTTCTATCCCTGTGAGGCTCCACGGGATTGTTATCTATTCCATTGGCTTTCTTCCATATCTCTAAACCGTTTTTGCCAATCATTTTCTGCAGGGCTTCTGCTGGCATTTTGGAAAGCGTTTCAATTTTTCTGATTCCGATCCTGGAGAGCAGTTGGAAGGTTTTGTCGCCCACCATGGGTATTTTCTGAACCGAAAGGGGATTCAAAAAAGGCTGTACCAGATGCTGGGGTATTTCCAGGTTCTGCTTCTGCTTTCCTTCGCCGGTGCCGATTTTCGATACGGTCTTATTAATTGAAAGGGCAAAGGTGAGGGGCAGGCCGGTTTCTTTTGTGATGATCTGCGCAAGCTCGTCTGTCCATTTGTAGCTGCCATGGAACTTGTCCATGCCGGTGATGTCCAAGTAAAATTCATCGATGCTTGCTTTTTCCACAACGGGCGCTTTTTCCTGAATGATCTCGGTGATGTCATGGGAGAGCTTGGAGTATAATTCCATGTCGCCTTTCATGATTTTGGCCTGAGGGCAGAGCTTCATAGCCATGTGAATGGGCATGGCCGAGCGTACCCCAAAACGGCGGGCCTCATAGGAACACGATGCCACAACACCTCTTTCACCGCCGCCGATTATAAGTGGTATTCCGTTTAATTCGGAATTTGTCAGTCTTTCGCAGGACACGAAAAACGTATTCATATCGATGTGCACAATTGACCTTTCCATCCTCTTTTGCATTTTATACCAATCAAAATTAGTACAGTTAGTAACATTATTTAAAGATATTATGTTCTAATTTATAACAAATTTTCTTAGGCAATATATTCGCACAACGTAAACATGCTGAAACATTGAAAATTTAATAGTACGGACTGAAAATAAAGCAATGCGGGAAACAAGAATTTAATATGCCTTTTCTTAAAATATCTTTTTTATCGCCTAAATATCCCTTTTTGAAATTACCCTTAGCTTCACTGCCGATCGCAAATTCTGAATTTCATGTTATCTCAGGGATGGAAAACCGGCATTTGCCTATAATTACCCCGGATTGTAGCCGTAGCATTCTGGCAAACAGGGAATTATAACCCGGAAAATACACCCTTGTCTATCATTTTAATTATACCGGAGGTGGTCTTGGCAAGGGAGAATTAGGAAGTATTTCGTTTGACGGGTATAGGTTGCTAAAGGAAGTTAGATAATACACAGCGGAGCCTTTTCTGTTGATGATCTTGCCGATGATGGAACGCGGGTTGCCGATTAAGGGGTATCGGCAGATTTTATGGGGAAGCCCGATAAAGTCATCATTGATATCAAAAAATAATGACCGGCCCTGGCCGGGTGCACTTTATTGGAAATTTTGTTGCTTTCGTTGCATTAATAATGCTCAAATCCCTGCTAAAAATTATAATAAGCATTTTACTGAAGGATTTACCTACGCTATTAATTGGACAATAGCTTACTGTTTACTGCAATGAGGCCCTTAATGGCGATGGAGCTTTTATCGGTAGTCGGATTTAAAAAGACATGGCCCTTGTCATTCAAAGCAAGTAACGCCTCGAGCACCGTTGCCTCGAATTCCCTGTCAGAAGATATAGCGCCGCTGAAAACTCTTTGGGTATTAATCACTGGGAGAATCAGACGGGCCAGCTCTTCTAAAGTACAGCTTGAGCCGTATCGGGCTGCAAGTAGCTGCAGAACTGTGATATGAAATATTGGTAATGTTTCCATAAATAAAGCCTTTACTTAAATTTACGAAAAAAAGATTGATTTGGATCGTTTTAATTGCTCAATCAGCCTGCAGTCTGGGAAATTTTGCTAGGCAGGTAGATAAAAAAATGTAAAAGCTTCTTTTTATGTGTTTTTTCCTAATTATGAACTATCTTTACAATCTCCTTATCAAATCAGTATATCATTTTGAAGTTTTAAAATGGCGTGACCTTTACTTTGGAATATTGTTTATCCAAAGCAGCTTCCTATATTACCCGTTAACGTAAATTGTAGTAAAATGGCATTTGAAAATTACAATTCCCGGCGGTTTATTTATCTGGCCGATGACGACAGCGATGACAGGGAGTTCTTTGCTGATGCGCTGAGCGAAATGGACCTTGATGTTGTCCTAAAACAGGCCACGGGCGGCATGCATTTAATGGAGAACCTTCTTGCGCTTTCCACCTCGGAGCTTCCCGATTTTATTTTCCTGGATATCAATATGCCGGGCAAAACAGGAATGGAATGCCTAAAGGAGATAAGAAATCTTTCCGGAGGTCTTAAAGACGTGAGAATTGTGATGCTATCCACCAGCAGTGATCCTGAGAATATCCGAAGGGCTTCAGAGCTCGGCGCTACATTCTATGCGGTAAAGCCCAGCTGTTTTGAAAAACTTAAATCCTTGCTTGAAGAGGTGCTGTCGATGAATCTTGTTGGGAGTATCAGTGAAAAGAAAAAGTTTCTTTTGGTTTAGTTTTGTTTTAGGCTGGATTAATGGGATGTGAACAATTGTTAGCAAAATCTAATTCATGATCAGCATTGTCAATTGTATTTAATATTATTTTTAGGTTTAGTATTAATTCTTAGGAGCTTTTTCCCGCTATCCGTTGCAATCTTTTGTGCCGAACACCGGCACAAAAGGATTTCTTCTTCACACGAGCGAAGCGAACTGGCGAAGCAATCGGGGCTAGGGATGCTGCGGGGTATCACTCTTGTTTTGCTATAATTCAGAGCATAGGGCTTATCGGTTTTTTAAAGTTTATTTTTATGGGTATTAACGTCTATCTAAAATAAGTAAATCTTTTCTCTAAATCATATAACCATTTTGCTCTCTTTTTATGCGTAACTGATTTTACCATGTTATGGCTGATCCAGTTTAAATTTTTATATCCCATAGTTTCGAAAACACTTCTAAGCATTGCTTTTCTAATTAAATTCCCGATTAGAAGCCAGTACATGATCCTGGGTTTATTCATTGTGGTGATGATAGTTACGCCTTTTAAATTTTTCAACAGTGGTATAAGCCCAAAACCTCTGGGATGGTGGTCATAGACTATACCGGGGGAGAGAACCCTGTCGATAAACCCTTTGGTCATGGCAGGCATCAGATCCCACCAGATTGGAAATATGAAAATCAACTGATCTGCGTTTTTTAAACGATTGTTGTAATCTATAACCTGAGGGTCAATCGGAGTGTGCTCTACAAAGGCTTTCAGGTCTTCTTTAGACATTACCGGATTGAAATTATCGTTATCCAGATGGATAAGGTCTACATGATGCTTCCCTTTTTGAAGTCCTGTGGTAACTGCTTCTAAAATGGCGCTGCAGTAACTTTTTTCATAGGGGTGGTTGAACACAATAACTACTTTCATTTTTGAATTGTTTATTATTTACAAGGCAAAGATGCAGCAGTAAGGGGTGTTCGGACGATAACAATTGTTAAGAAATACAGACAATGCAAAATCTTGTTAGAATGAATTAAAGCTGGATTACTCCAGTTCAATACAATCAAAATGACAGGACCTTAGAAGAGTGATTACTTTTTCGCAAATGTTTTTTTTACTTTCAATACGCAAAATATTATCACAATCCTCAAGGTCAAAATTCCACTTGATGTCCTGAAAGCTTGAATCAAGAACAGGCTTTAATTTTTCGATTTGTGCCTTATTTTTGACGGATGTTTTAAATACGTGTATCATAGCCTTGCGATTTCCCTGTATGGTGATTAAAGCACAAAATTGGTAAAACACTCGGCAGACTATCGATAACAATTGTTAAGAAAAATCTTTTTATCGCCTGTTGCGAATCCTGCTGAGCGATACAGAAGTGATGCCCAAATAGGAAGCTATATAATGCTGCGGGATACGTTGTATGATTTCGGGATGCTCTGCCAGCAGCTGCTCATAACGCTGTTGAGGGGTATTTTTTAAATAGGAAAAGAAAACCTGCTGGTTTTTTAGAAGCCTTGTGTATAAATGCTCCACTATAGTATCTTTTAGTTCTGGGGAATTCTGGAGCGTATCCTGAAAATCTTTTTGTGTGAGGGTTTGTATAACACAGGGCTCAATGCTTTCAATAGTGTACAGGCTGGGTTTGCCTGTCATAAAGCTTTCAATGGACGACACGCCTCCGCCTTCAAAAAAGAACTGTGTTGTTATGTCTTTGCCGTTATTGTTTATCCAGGTTCTCAAACACCCTTTTTCAATGAAAAACATTGTTTTGGAAATGCTGCCTTCTTCCAGCAGTATGGTCCTGGCAGGAACCTCTATTGGAGTAAAAAGTGGTTTGAAAATACTCCAGCTATCGGTATTGGTTTCTGCTTTTTTTGACATGAATACATTCTTTATTTAACCCAAAAGGATTATTTATACTACTGTTTGCTTACTTCCCGAAGTGGCGGTCAGAGGCACATTTTTATTATGCCGTAGCTTTTAGTCTATTTTGTCTTTATGATATCCCTTGAGCCACTGTTCCATTTTCTGGAGCAGCTGGATTTCTTTCGGGTCGCCTGTTGGGTCTGAAAGCCCTGTAATGGTGCGGCTGTAATTGAATTTCCTGTCTTCAAAGCGGCACGTAAATTTTGGCAGTTCATTGTGGGAAACCATCCAGCTGCCGGGGTCAATTTTTTTTATTTCAAACTTTTTCATACCCTTCGCAGCAATAGTGTTATTATATCATCAGTGGATGCAGACTAAAATTCAGACTGTTTTTAAGTTTCTGAATTTACTGCAAAGATAAAATAATATTGAAGCTGATTCAAACCTGTTTGCTGCATTTCTGTTTCAGGCTCATCGTTCTTTTTAGTATCAATATCAGTTTCAAACCCTCCGGTGGGTCATTCTCTATAAGGTCCTTTTCTATGTCCTTGCAGGTTATGTCTTTGGGGCCGCTTTGGGGTTCCTTTTAAGGGTTCTGTGGGTTATAGGGGCTGGGTGTTTTTGGCTGCGTGTTTTGGGGCTTTGATCGGGTTTTGGGAATTACGATGGTGCTTGTGGTAATTTTTTGGCGCGTGTGAAGTTGTAATTTTATTTTTTAAATTTAATTATTGCTGTTGTTTTTTTAAAGGGGTGCCCGGGGCAGGTTGGGCGGGATTTTTTTGGTTTATTTTTTTTTTGGAGCTTTTTCCCGCTATTCGTTCCAATCTTTTGCGCCGAACCCCGGCACAAAAGGATTTTCACTGCTATCGGGGCTAGGATCTGTAACAGATCCAATTTGTCTTTGGAGAGAGCAGGATTCGAACTTTAAGCTTGAAACCCCTGTATATGCCACTTTTATCTATGTCTTGAACCTTTGTGCACCGATTCTGCACCCAAATTGTATATTATTTATTCAATATCTACATGTATAAGTAATAGGAAACCAACGAATTAATAATGAGTAATATTATTCTTTTTTTTGTGATACAAATAAATTTAAAATACTGTAACCGCTATTGATTTATTTGCACTTTTAATTATATAAAATTTGAGGGTTAAGCGCTTAGTCGCAAAAAAAAAGGTATCAACTCCAGTTTCAGATTTTCAACAATCTGCTATTTAAAATATTGAATCTTTCGCTCCATTGTAGCTGTTACTTCATTTTTATTCCCTTCTAAATACATCTTACATTTAATCCAGTTTTTATGATTATCATATTCATATTCATAATATCTGTTTGTTGGCTGATTTATTTCATCTTCACTAATAAATTTAACTTCCACTAAATCGTTATTTTCATTATAATTGAAAATTATGTCATCACTTGGGTAGGGATAAGTTTGATGACCTGTAATATGTGTTTTTTGAATATAGGTATTGGTAGAGTCGTAAGTATAAATTGCAGTAAGGAATATTCCTAAATAGTTACGCCAAGTTGTCTTGATAATTTTGCTTTTATCATCGTAGTAGCATTTAAATTTAGTGTCACAAGCATAGTTGAATTTATTGTCTAAATTACCGTCCCGATACGGCCCTATGTTTTTTAAATCAAAATTACATTCTATTAGGTTTTCTTTCGAATCGTATGTAAATGTCTTTACTAATAATAGTTCGTTTTCTGAAGGTGATTTAAATATTTTTTGTTCAGGTTTGGGTTTATAATAAATCTTTTCTTCAATGATTTTATTTCCTTCCGTTTTATATTGATATTGAAACTGCCTTAAATCTCTATATTGATCTTGATTTAGAACTATATTCACACTGTCTAGTTTGGCTATTTTATAATCTCTGTCATTTTTAAATCTAGTTTCAATACTGAAATTAGTTTGGATCTGTAAATCCAAGTCAATCGATAATGGTTTTAAAATACGCAAGTAAGGAAACAAATCTTTCTTTAAAATATAATCTTTGTCATCATATTTATATTTATATATTCTCCCCTGTGGCCGATCTTCATAACCTTTGGATCTAAGAGTAATTGCTTTTTGTATAGCAAGTCCTTCTTTGTTAAATTCATAAGAATCATCATTCGCAATATCGTTTTCAAATAAAACACGATATTTTACTAATGGTGTAATGTCTTGTTTGTAAAAGGAATAAAATGTATTTACAGTCTTAACGGGACCGTTTAAATTTAACGATCTATTTACTTTTAATTTGTTTTCCTGGGCAATGCAAAGGCAACTGCATAGCAATGCAAAACCTGCAATAACTTTTTCAATATTTAATTTAATTTCCATAATATGAAATTTTTCTTTTTACACTTTTAAGTACCTCGTCCTGCATTGAATTGTATCTGAGTTTACATTTTATCCAATTGTTATGACTATCGTACTCATATTCGTAAAAGATTTTTTCTCGTTTTTGTATAAGATCATTTACGTAATCACATGCTATGAGATCTGCATTTTTGTTATAATAAAATCTGGCTGTTTTATATTTTAATTTAAAACCATCTCTGTAAAATATTTCAACTTCAGTAACATAATTTTCGGTGGGATGATATTTGTATTTCTGTTCTATAAGGGGCTCTTGTTCGATCTGCGGATCTTTAGCATCCGTATTGGCCATTTTAATTAAGCGATTTTTGGCATCATATTCAAAGATCCATTTTTCATGAGCCCCATCTCTCTCCGTATAATAATTCTCGTTTTTGTATTCACCTTCATAGAATAATCGTTGCTGTACTAAATTGCCTTTTAGATCGTATATATATTTTTTGGTTTGGTATAGCTCAGTTTCAATTTTATTATTAGGAGCATCTTTTTGTAAAAAATATTCCTTTTCAGCAGTTATTTTACCGTTTTTGTCGAAATTATATTTATACGCAAAATCCGAGTCTGAATTTTTAAAACAGCTAGACCTTTTAAATGAAGTTTTATTTACATTTTGCATATTTAAATTAGCCATTCCGCTCCAATCAGGTACCCGATAGACTTTCTTATCCGATTCGTATTTGAATTTATTTTGGAGATCTTTTGGGTCATATACTAGCGAATCGGAAAAATGTCTTGATATTAAACCATATTTATTAAACTCATATGATTCATATGAGTTCCGGAATATTACTACATCTATGATATCATCTATTTCGTATGCTGTGAGATCTTCTTTGTAAAAGGTTCGGTCATACACGACTGATTTAACCGAATCATTTAAATTTAAACGATACAGATCTTTATTAATTCCATTTTGATTATTGGTTTTAAGCTGTGAAAAGCAGTTTAGCGAAAGGGAAAGAAATAGTAGTAGGATTTTTATTTTATGCATTTTAAGTAATATTTATATTCGACCTGGTTGGTTAATTTATGATGTATTCAGACTTCAAAATAATATTAAACAATTTGTATGGACCGCTACTGAAATCATCCTTTTTGGGTGCCTGACACTTTAGATAATTGTGCCAAATGTTCTTGAATTTTAGAGACAACAGTATTACAATTTTTAATAGCCGATAAATAATATAGGATTCCAACCATACTGCTTGTGGCATCAACGGTAGTTTCTACTTTTTTTAGGGCATCTGTTTCGTTGCTAACAGCCGTCATTTTTGTATAAGTTTCAACTATAGACGGTTGTGTTCTTCTCAATTCAAGTATTGCGCTATCAAGCTTAGTACCCATAACATGAAATGCCAATCCCATTTTAGTGTAAATATTTTTAACTTCTTCAATATTATTTGCTTTAGCAGCAGCATCAAATTCGGTTGCTTTCTTTTGCAACGATTGTGAAAGTAATTCAGAGTTTTTGACAAAAACATTTCCATGAGCTATCAAAGCTTCATATTTTTCCTTTGGATACACTTCGTTAAATGACGGTTCACTATTTACTTTAGTTTCCGATCCCAGATTTTCGGTAGTACTATTTTTGTTTTTTTGAAGTTCAACTGAAATATCACTGAATACATCAAGCAAATTTTTATCTGTGGAAGTACTTTGAGTTAAAGAAGTACTATTCGGATTAGCGTAATTATCGTCTATTATGGTTTGACAGACTTTTTCAATTGCAGCTAATGTCTCTAGTTTGGATTTAGTGGTTTGTGTAGTTTTATTTTTTTCAGTTGTTCCATTTTGGGCATAATTCACAGTAATACAAAGGAATAGTATGTAGGTGAGTTCTTTTTTACCAACTAGTTTTAATCTCATAAGTATTTTAGTTATGGATAGATTTTTTGGGTTTTCAATTCTATAAATATATACATTATTACACTGGTGTCCACTAAAAAAGAAAATAAGTTCTTTTAAATTATTGTACATCTGTATCTTAATAGTCATTTTTGAGCGTGACGATTTGAAATGATTATTATGTTCGTAAATCAATATTATGAATATGAATCAGGGGAAATATGTTTTTTCTCAATTGGTTGAATTTCTTCCTCAATGTGTTTGATATAAATTAATTTTTAAGTTTAATAGAACAGCAAGAAAATTTTGTAGTAATCATTCGAACTTACGCTTTTAAGTGTTTGTTTAACAGTGTTGTAGTTTGTTTCTTGAAACTAGATGCACCGATTCTGCACCTAAATTCAAATTAATACTCTATTAATATTTTATCTTCCATAAGTTTTCTAAAAGTTTCGAACCTAAATTTGGGAGACTTTGATTTTGCTGTTTTTTCATTTTTAAAAAACGCTGTGTGCCAAGACTCTACCACAAAACTTGGAATACTTTACTTTTTTAAGTTTATATATAAAATTGGTTTGCTTCTAGGGCTCTAATTTTACTTTTCAATTTCTATTTTGGTTGTACCTAGAATCATTTTGCTCTGCTTGATGATCAAAATTTGATTTATGGAATGGTAATTCAAAATTTTACTTTTATAATTCTAGTGGATTGTAAAAGCTGGACTTTTTTTATGTCTTTTTACACTATTTAAATTAGAATGGAGGAAATATAAGCACTGGCGTTTATTGGATGGTAAATGCTTCATTCAATCCTACTTTGTTCAAAAAGGCTTGGGATAAAGATGGCTTTTTCTAACGGCTTGGCAATGCGAAAGGAATCGCGTCACAAATGTCTTAGTTTGGTTTTGCCCGATAAATTATAGTTTACAGGTTGGTTCCCAAGGTCCAATAAAAAAAGCGTTAGGAATAACGGTCTTTTTATTGGTGTAAAATCTCAATCATTAAAATTTCGCTTAGAAGGTTTAGCATTGCCTGTTGTACTCTGACCGGGCTCATTTCTGGTAATTTCATCTTCCTGAAGCTCCTCATTGCCAAGCTGTCCAATTTCGAATTCCTATTCACCGGATTGTCCTTTTCGGGCGCTATGGTTTCAAAGGACGCGCTTTGAGCCTCATCGCTCCTCTGAGTATTCCTATCCGTTTGAGACCCCTTTAAAGGGTCATTCTCTATAAGGTCCTTTTCCTTGTCCTTCACCGTTATGTCTTTGGGGCCGCTTTGGGGTTCCTTATAAGGGTTCTGCGGGGCATAGGGGCTGGGTGTTTTTGGCTGCGTGTTTTTGGGGCTTTGATCTGGTTTTGGGAATTACGGTGGTGCTTGTGGTAATTTTTGGTTGTATGGGAATTTGTCGTTTTATTTGCTGAGTACTGAGTTTTTTAGGTTTAATATTTTTTTTTGGAGCTTTTTCCCGCTATTCGTTGCAATCTTTTGTGCCGAACCCCGGCACAAAAGGATTTTCACTGCTATCGGGGCTAGGGCTGCTGGAGAGACCTGTTTTGTTTTGGAAAAAGTAAATGCTTTTAAGATGTAGTTCTTCTATATTGAATCGACAATCAGAACCATTGTGCCAGTTTCAGCAATTCTGGCTTTCATTTCAATGCAGCTGTCCTGAAAGCCTGAGGCCCAGTAGACACAATTCACCTCAGGGCTTGGTTTTGACTCAGAACCGTTTTCTATGTAAGTAGTGAATTCTTTTTTCAGGTATTGGAATTCAACATCTATAATTTCCTGCAGCAACTTTTCATCCGAATAGGCTTCCTGGAGTACACTTATATATTCTTTTTCAGCATCCGTGAGACCATATTCTGAGCCAGCAATTTGTGAAGCAGAAATCTTTCCCATTAGCAGGATCATATAGTCAAGAAAGCGAATGAAATCTTTTGGGTCTACCCTTTTACCACTCCACGCTTCGTAGAATTCATCCAGCGGAAAATAGTCTGTGAAATTGCCGTATTGGAACATAAAACTGTAGGCTGTAGTGCCATGCAGATTAAAGAGTAGCTCAATTCCTTTGCCTTCATAATCGTATCCTATTTCTCCAAGCCAGTAGGTCAGTTCAAAGAGCTCGCTGGGAAGAATACTGTTGATGTCTGTGCTTGCTTTTTCAACAATGCTTTCATATCGTACATCGTAGTCATTATCGCATATAGTTTTTCTTCTGGTAAGGAATTCTTTGAAAGACTCTGCGAACCTATCGGATGAAATAAGAACCGGATACAGTTCTGCTCTTGCTATATCTTTATGAAGTATGAAGAAGTCGGTGTCTCTGCCCATTTTGTAGATTGCTTTTTAGTTTTAATTAGATTGTTTTTACTTTTATTTTGGCGATTGATACAAATGCTGATGGAATGGGGCGGTTCCTTTGAATGTTAATGCAGGGAAATTAATCTTGCCCTATAGTGCCTGTTATTGGCAGGTTAATTCTAAGTTACATAATCGAAACTAAGAACATAACTCTCGTCGTTCCTTGTCAATAAATAGTTAATTTCACTGTTGAGCTGCTCCTGTTTTAAAACATAAAATTCTTTTGTTCCAAAAAGTGCCCATATGGAAAAAAGAATTCTTTTTCTGACCTCTTCAAGCTCATATAATTCAGCTCCAATCAAGCGTTGCAATGGCTCGCCAACGGCTTGTAAAATAGAGTTCAGAACTTCAAATCCTGATAGACTATTCGTTAAGATGGTATTTTTAGAATCTTCCAGAATTTTTTGCGTTTCTTTTCCATAGCTTGAAAACCTGTATATGTATTGTAAATCTCCCTGTTTTAATGAATCATAATCCCCCGCGATTTTAAGACAATTTTCAATTAATTTGATTTTATGATGAGCATCATACGCCTTAATAAATCTTTCGGGAAAAACTGGCAAATTATATAATTCAAGTCCTTTTGCAAATTGTGTCACTGACCATATTTCATAGTCCCAAAGTTCGCAATAAGGTTCGCCGTCAAAGCTTAAGAAATTTTCCCAATGCCACTCTTTGGGAACCAGCCTATTTGTAGCTGAGTTATCCCTTTGCCAAAAATTTGGATAATTTTTATCTGTGATTTCTATTCTCTCGCAAGGAACTAAGTCTACCTGATGCAACTCATTATATATGTAGTAGTTGCGATTTTCTATTCCCAGAATCAAATATTCCTTTTCTCTTACTAAAGAATAGGGCATGGGATTTTCCGGGTAAAAATTTGGGTCTTTAATTAATTTTCCTTTCATATTATTTACACATTCGTAATTTTGGCAGCATATGCCACTAATATACGAATAATATCAATCTTTTTGATTTAGTCCCGATGGCGGGGATTGCTAGCAGATCCTATAAAAAAAACGTTAATGATATCGGCTTTTTTCAGGAATTCCATCTGGGTATATTAAAATTTTCGCTGAGAAGGTTTAGTATTGGCCAGTGCACCCTGGCCAGTTTCATTTCTGGTTTGTTCATCTTACTGAAGCTCCTCATTTCCAAGCTGCCCAATTTCGAATTCCTTGTTTACGGGATTGTCCTTTTCGGGTTCTATGGTCTCAAAGCTTGCGCTTTCTGTCTAATCGCCCTTGTGAATATCCATATCCGTTTCAAACCCCTTTGAAGGGTCATTCTCTATTAGGTCCTTTTCTATGTCCTTCACCGTTATGTCTTTGAGGTCGGGCCATACTCGTGTGAATAGATCACAAAGTAGCACCAAAAATCATCATCAAAAACTGTTCACTTTGCGCCGGAATGGAGTGTTCAGTTTGCTTCGGAATCAACTGTTCAGTTTGAATCGGAATAGGGTGTTCAGTTTAGACCGGAATATCCATTAAAACCGAAAAGATTAATGAAGCGACTTAGCCGCTAAGCGCTTATTAGTACTAAAAAATAAGTTTTGGAAATACTCCAAATTCAACAAAAAGAAAATGTTTTGCTCAGGTTTATTCTTAACTAGAATTAATACTACTCTTTTAATTATTACAAAGAGTTGCCTTTTTTGTGTCTAGCCTTTGCAATCTGCAGCCATTTCGTAATGGTTTTCTTGTTGAAAAACAAGTAAAATTTGTAAGTATCTTGAAATTTATAAATTAATTCTTTCAAATAAAACCTGATATAAACCAAATTTTACTAATTAAAAAGATTATTTCTTGTTTAGTAATCAGGTAAATATACGGTGTTTAAGTAACGTAAATTATTTGTAGATTTATCCCTTATTAATAAATTGTGACTATTCAAAATTATACTTTTAAAAATATCAACTTCTCTCAAATATTACTATATATAAACTAAAATGGAAATGACATGGAATAATTGTTTTTCACCAAAGAGATTTGGTATGGAAGACACAAAAATTGATATTCGGACAGAATATGAAAGGGATTGGGATAGAATTATATTTTCAAGCCCGTTTCGTCGACTCCAAAATAAAACCCAAGTATTTCCTCTGCCTGAAGAAGCTTTTGTACATAATAGATTAACACATTCTTTAGAAGTAGCCAGTGTTGGACGATCCTTAGGTAAAATTATTGGAAAGAAAATTTCTGAAATCGCCGAAGTTGCAAGCGATGATGTAGGGCGACCATTTTATAGAAACAGCCTTAAAAATGTTATTGCTTCCGCATGTTTAGCACATGATTTGGGTAATCCAGCATTCGGACATTCAGGGGAAGAGGCAATTAGTAAGTACTTTACTAAAAGGAACACGCAGAAACCTGAAGATGTCGAATTTAGAAAAAACTTCTCCGATGCCGAATGGAAAGACTTAATCACATTTGAAGGTAACGCAAATGCACTTCGTGTTTTAACAATGGAACAGCCTGGTCGAAGTAAGGGAGGTTTTCGATTAACATATAGCACAATTGGGTCTATTTTAAAATATCCATGTGAATCAATGGTTTCTGACAAAAAATATTTGCATAGAAAAAAATATGGCTTTTTCAAAATTGATGAAAAGATTTTTCTAAATATCACGAAGGAGTTAAATATGATTCCAGATAGCGGCGCTGCTGGTATTTCATTTAAAAGGCACCCTTTTGTTTATTTGGTCGAAGCTGCGGATGATATCTCTTATAATATTGTTGATTTTGAAGATGCGCACAGATTAGGAATTCTATCTTATGAAGAAGTTAGAACTACTTTTCTTGAAATCATAAAAGAAAGTCCAAAGGATGATTTAGCGTGGGTAATTGAACAGGCGGATTTATTAATATGTGACCCCAATGAATCTATTGCATATCTAAGGGCAAAAGCGATTAATACTCTTATATATAAATGCGCTGACGTATTTTGGAAGAATAAAAAGAAAATTTTACAGGGAAAATACGAAAAAAGTTTAATCGAAGATATTCCTGAATTACAAATAGTAATGAAAAGAATAGAAGAAAGATCTATAGAAAAAATTTACAATACAAGAAGAGTCGTAAAATTAGAAATTGCAGGATTTAGAATTATGTCCGGTTTAGTAGAAGACTTTGTAACTTCAGCAATAACGCCAGAAGCTGAACGAGATAAAGAACAGAAAAAGATTCTTGAATTACTACCTCGACAATTTGAATTTGATGAAACAAGCAGCCCGTACAATAAGGCTATGCATATTATTGATTTTATATCAGGGATGACCGATGTTTTTGCATTAAAACTATATAGAAATTTGCGAGGAATTGAATTGTAATTCAGATTATTGGGTTATTTTTTTTCTCTTTTTGTTAAAGTATTTAAATATTTTTTATCGAAATTAAATTTATTGAATTAAAAGCAAAAGCCATTGTAAGATCATCAATGGCTTTTTTCTTGATTTCGTTGAATTTTTAACCTCTTGGAAATAAGCAACCGCAATCCATGGAAGGTTGTGACAGCCAAATTTTGGATAATGACTTTAAAAAGTAAATTATAAAAGAGAGAAATATACAAAACAGTATTTCTACGCATTTTCTTATTTTAATTTATAGCTAAACTTGTTTAACACATTTTTAATTAATTATGGTTTTCCGTAAAGAACAGAATAATAATTTACTGATATTTAACGATAAAAAATATTAAAAATTAATATCAACTATTAGGTGTAATTCCCGAAAAGTAAAAAAACGTTAATCAATATTATGAACCATATTTTAAAAATTAAATTATTTAATTTCAAAAGATTTAAAACTTTTGAAGTTTTTTTTGATCCTAAACTTAATATTATAGTTGGCGATAATGAATCTGGAAAAAGTACTTTACTAGAGGCTATAGATATAACCCTAAGCGGGAGCAGGCACAAAGTTGAAACTAAAGGATTGGACAATTTATTCAATGCTACTATAATTTCTGATTTTCTTAAATCTGATCGGAAATATGAAAATTTGCCTGAATTATATGTTGAATTGTATTTAAGCGATCAGTTTGACCCTGATTTAAATGGTAAAAACAATTCTGATCTTAAAACCTGTGATGGTATAAAGTTTGAATGTCTGCCCAATCATGCGCTGGGGAAGGAAATAAAAGAAATATTAAAGAATCCTGAGGCAATTTTTCCTTTTGAATTTTATACAATCAGTTTTACAACTTTTGCCGCAAATGCGTATTCATCTTATAAAAAGTACCTGAGACATTTGGTAATCGATAATTCGCAAATGAGTACAGAGTACGCTATTAAAGAGTATGTCAGGGATATTTACTCCAGCATTGCAACTCCTTTAGAGAAAAATAAACATCAAAATGATTACCGAAAACATAAAGAAGAATTCAGAAAAAATACTCTGCAGATTTTAGATTCAAAATTGGGAGGCTTCGAATTTTTAATTAGGAGCAGTTCAAAATCTAATCTGGAAACAGATTTGATCTTATCTGAAAATCAAATAAATATCGAAAATAAAGGAAAAGGGATTCAGTGCTTTATTAAAACAAAATTTGCATTAAGCAGGGCAAGTTCAGAAATGGAAGTAGTTTTATTAGAGGAACCTGAAAACCATCTCAGTCATATTAATATGAAAAAAATGATTGAACTTATAAGTCATGCAAATAATAGGCAGATTTTGGTTTCAACCCACAGTAATTCTATCAGTGCGCGATTAGATTTGAGAAAGTCAATTTTAATTAACAGTAGTAGTACAGTTCCGATTTTGTTAAGTGGTATCGATGAGCCGACTGCAAAATTTTTTATGAAAGCACCCGATAAAAACCTTCTTGATTTTGTGCTTAGTAAAAAAGTAATACTCGTGGAGGGAGATGCGGAATTTATCTTAATGGAAGCATTTTATAAAAAAACATGCGGCGATGAGCTTCATAACTCTGATATTACCATACTTTCAGTAGACGGAACAAGTTTTAAAAGGTACCTGAACATTGCTAAAAAACTAAATATAAAAACCGCAGTTATCAGGGATAATGATGGAAAATACAAGGAAAATTGTGTCGACAATTATTCAGATTACGCAGCATTTACAAACATTGCTATTTTTTCTGAAACTGATGATTCCATAAGTACCTTCGAAATTTCACTTTATAACGAAAATAAGGATATTTGCGACAGTACCTTCATAACTCCAAGACGCACCCTTTCTATACAAGACTATATGCTGAAAAATAAGGCAGAAGTGGCCTATGAACTACTTGATAAAAAAGCGGACGAACTAGCTGTTCCCCAATATATAAAAGACGCTTTCCAATGGATAAAAAAGTAGTATTTGCAGTTGCGGGATCGGGCAAAACAAAGCTGATAATTGACCAGCTGGACACGTATAAAAACTCTTATATCGTAACTTATACGACCAGCAATCATAAAAATTTGCAGGATAGGATAGTCAGTAAGTTCGGTTATTTTCCAACGAATATAAAGTTGTATACGTATTTTTCATTTATATATTCCTTTTGTTACAAACCTTTTTGTCAGGATATTGTACAGACCAAAGGCATAAATTATACGACACAGCCCAGCCAGTTTATGAAAAAAAAAACCAGAGCGCATTACATCGATAAAGGGGATCGATTGTTTTCATCGAGAATTTCTAAATTCCTTATCGATTTTGAAATCATCGATGATATAGTAGAAAGATTAAACAAGTATGCAGATAATATTTTCATTGACGAGATTCAGGATTTTGCAAGTAATGATTTTAATTTTATACTCCAATTGGCCAAAGCTGATGTGCAGCTGCTTTATGTGGGCGATTTTTATCAGCATACTTTCGATACAAGCAGAGACGGCTCAACCAGACAAAATCTGCATGCAGATTACCTGTCTTACCAAAAAGAATTTGAAAAAGGCACTATCAGTGTGGATACCTCAACGCTTTTAAAAAGCTGGAGATGCAGCAAAACAATCTGTGATTATATTTCTAAACATTTAAAAATTGAGATTGAATCAAATAGGACCGATACCAGTATAATAAAATACCTGACCGATCCGGCAGAAATAAAAAGCATTTTTGAAGATAATAGCATCATTAAGCTGTTTTATAAAATGCACTATAACTATGGATGCTATTCAAAGAACTGGGGGGACTGCAAGGGAGAAGACCATTACTATGATGTATGTGTAGTATTGAATGAGACAACATTCAAAAAATATTTAACGGGAGATATGCAAAATCTTGCCCCATCAACCAAAAATAAACTTTACGTTGCGATTACCAGGACAAAAAATAATTTATATTTTGTTTCTGAAAAACTTCTTAAAAAAAAACAATAAATTATTTAAACTGATGGACGTACAGCAAAAATAAGAATAGCTCAGCAACAGGATGCAATCGCAGTGTGTAATGGTAATTTGTTTGGCTCGTTAAGCATACAAGGTCGCCCCGAGCTACTTATAAAACTGTCAATTTAACACAAAAATTGCAGTGAGGTAAAATATTCGAATTACCACTTAACCCTTCATCGAGCCAAACTCTTGTTGACGGTATTAGGCTTTTTCTTGTTAATTCTTTGCAATCTCTCTAATCAAATTTTCTATAGATGTTTTATGTTTATTTATCTGCTCAGTTTCCCATTTGTCATTCTCATAGCTTTCAAACATTATCAGCCGTTTCAAGCTTGAATTGTCGTGCAGAAACATTTTCTTTTTGTCGATTGGATTTTCTTTATTGCCTGCCGAATTTTGAGAATTGGTAATTAGACACAAATTTCCAATTCCATTGTAAACTTCTTCGTCAATAGAATAGCGTTTTGCGTGTTCTTGGGAAAACAAATGCTCTCTTGAACTTATCTGTCTGAATTTAAAATTATTGAACTGACTTTTCAAATTGTCAATTTTATTTTTTAATGATTTCAAATTTTCGTTTACTTCCTCTTTCTTGTATAGTTTCCAAAGTAAAAAGTCAATAAAATAAAAACTGAAAATACTAACTTCAGGATATGATAATTTGTCTTTGTTGAATTTACTTTTAGCAATATCCCAAACTTCCTCTAAATATTTGCCAGCATCAAAATCCGTATTTTTCAAAAGTAATTGTAGCCAATTATTATAAGTGTTTGTAGAATCTGAATAATACAGCATAACTTGAAGTTTTGTCAGCTCTTCATCAGTTTCAAATGTTTTAATTGTTGTTTCAAAATCGGTGTTTAACTTCCTTATTCCCCAATTTTGTTTGCTTTCATCAGAGTCTGCTAAGTCTTGTTTGATGACAATTTTGTCAAACAAACTTCTATAATTCAATAAATCAAAAATAAATTCTTTAGCGTCAGGCTTGATTTCGCTAAATTGTTCTAAAAGTTTTTTATCGTCAAGCGAGACTTTATCGTTTTTGATTTTCAAGACCTGTAACAGAAAATTGGGAAAATCAATAATGGATTTATATTTGTCTTTAATGAACTTTTCTTCTTTTGGAAAGTCCGTAGGAATATTATGTTCTGTGATGATTTGCAACAGTGATAATTCTTCGTCTTTGTGGCTGTTTTTATCTATATAAATATCTTCAAAGTTTGTTCCGATAAGGTCGCTTTCGTTAGTGAAAAGTTTATCTCTATTTTGCTTGCCAAAATTTAGGAACACATAGTTGTTCATATCAGAACAGGCGTCCCAGATTTTAGCAAACTTTTCTTGTTCTTGTCTTGCAACTTTTTTGTCTTCATTTTTTATCTCTCCCATTAATAGAGCTTTTACTATTTCATGTTTTTCTAACTGCTCGCCACGGTTATTCATTATTTCAAAATAATGGTTCAAGTCAGTATCTTCTGGAACTTCCACACGAAATAGATATACATTTTCGTAAAAATCCTGTGCAAAATTCTGCACATCCCTTTCTCTTAATTCTTCTTGAATTATTTCAATGGCATCTTTAAAACTTCCAGTACCCGAGATGTTTAATTCGCTAGCCTGTTTTAGAAAAGATTTTGATTCTACTTTGTACAAACCTTCAATGTAATTCTGTATTTTTTTTCGTGAATCAAATTTTAGATTTGGAACGCAAACTGCATTTTTAATTTCATCTGTCCAATTTTTCAAAACTAGATTTATTAGCGTAATAGTTGTGTGGCGCTGTTGTCCGTCGATGAGTTCAAAATTTCCATCATCACGTTTGAAGCAGACCAATGAACCAAGATAATATGATTTATTTTGGTTGTTTTCTTTTGGGAAAAATTCCTCAATATCTTTTATTAGCTGCGAAATTTCTGCTTTTCCCCATGCATAATTTCTTTGGTAGCGAGGGATGATATAAACGTCATTTTCTAAAATCTCTTTTATATTTTTTGCATTATGCGCCATCTTTAGTTTCCTTCTTTGATAAATTCTACAATCTTTTCAATCCCTTTCACCGCAATATCATCTATCTGATAAGTTTTATACTGGAAATATTTGAATGCATCAGGACTTACCGAATCATTTATTTTGGCAAATGTTTGTCGCGCAGAGCTATTCATAATTATTTCTACTGTAATTCTGCCTTTTGTGCAGCGGATATTGTATGCAAGTTTGTAAAACGCTTTATAGAAATTTTCAAAATTATCAACGTAGCCAAATTTATCAATAAATGCAACTAAAATGTTTTCATAAAGGTTTCTCACTTTTTCATCTCCGCTTCGCCACCAGCCATAATAATGGTAGCAATAATCTTCGTAGAATTTTGTAAATTCTGGAGTCGCTGAATTAATAGAATCTTCTTTATTGTAACCAAATAAATTCTCTCGTTGAGTAATGTAAAAATCAACATATTCAAAAAAACGTTTACCGTTAATTATCGGACTTGTGATTTGAAAAGGAAACGTTGGTGCAGTTTTAGAGCTTCGCACAAAATCATCATTGTTAGTATTTTCCACAAACGCGTCTAGCATCCGCATTGTACTTTCATAAGGGTATTTTTGTTTTTGATGTATTGAAATTCCTTTAAACTCATCAATTTCATCTTTCGTGAAATCGTACTTCCATTCGTTTTTGCTCCATTTTCGAATTTTGAAAAGATGATTGCCAAGTATTGGTTTTAAAGTTCCTTCATCAACAGATGCTTCCCAGCGCTCAACGCATTCTGTTCTTTCTTCCTCACTGTCAAAATCCATTTCGCGCAAATGAAATGCTTTTAATAAGTCGTAAGGCTCGAGGGCTTTGCCTCTTGCGTTTTGAGAGTCAAAAAGCTGAAATGCCTCGTCTTGTCTGAAAACTGTAAATAGAACAAATTCGCATTTATTCAAAATTTTATTTTTGAAATCTGCTTTTTTTTCTTCGTTGTTTTCAAATTTTGTCTTTATCCAATTGTCAATAATGCGATAATTATACACGATATTATCCTTAGAAATATTGTGTTTGAATTTTTCGTTTAATAGTAATCCGTCATAAGTTTCGTCTAAAATTTTTAATAAAACTGAAATTGTTGTTAGGCGCTGTTGTCCGTCAACTACATTGTTTGTTGAATTTTCGCTGTGTAAAATGATATTTCCAATTCTATAATTTTTATTTTTAATGATTACATACTCAAAAATATCTCCCAGAAGTTGAATTACGTTTTTCTCTCTCCATTTGTATGGTCGTTGATAGACAGGGATAGTGAGTTTTACTTTTGATAACTCGATTAGTTTTATTGTATTTTGAGTCGGAGTTATTGTCATCAATTCTATTTCTTAATAATTATTGTTTTGTTTCTGTCGCGCTGAGTGTCCTCTATGCATTGCCACCAACGTCCCCTTGCTACAAAAGGTTTTTGAGTTAAATTAATCCATATTTTCTAAAACAGCCAAATACAGGAATATTTTCAAATTATGCCAAATGCCTAAATCTCTTGTAGCAGATTAGCCATAGTTCTTGTAACCTAGTTTTTCAAGTTTTTCGATTGCTTTATTAATTGTCTCATCGTTAAATAGAACCCTATATCTAGGTTTTAATATAATGTTCTCGAATGTTAGGTCCAATCGCTCGATTTCATACATTTTTAGTAAACCTGATTGAATATTTTCCGCGCCGCCTTTCATAAGTTTTCTCGCAGTTCCAATTGCACCATATCTAAATAGCATGTCAGTTATAGTTGTTTTATTGATTTTTGCTCCTGCTTTTAACGATTGATCTAAAGATCGCAGAAGTTCATTTAGCAATTCATTCTCAATTTTTTCAAATTCTTCTTCTTTAGACTCTGAGTTGGTACTAATGTTATTTGATAATTTCTGAATTTCATAATTTACTGCAATTGTTTCAAGATGCTTAAATCTACCTAAAAACTGTTTTAATAAAGTTTCATCGTCACTAATAATTACATTCTCGTGGTTGAAAAATTCTGCAGAATTTGTCCAGTTATAAGAGCCGA
The DNA here is from genome assembly GCF_059491325.1 of Flavobacterium sp. Flavsp81. Taxonomy (NCBI): domain Bacteria; kingdom Pseudomonadati; phylum Bacteroidota; class Flavobacteriia; order Flavobacteriales; family Flavobacteriaceae; genus Flavobacterium; species Flavobacterium sp. Flavsp81. The sequence continues at coordinate 893,967 of NZ_CP168505.1, forward strand.
CTAAGACCTTTTTTTTGTCAAAAACTGCAAATTTATCGTGGAGAAACCTGCCTGAATTTGCAGACAGAATATTAATTAAACCATTTTTATTTTGAATTTCTTTAAAACTGAGTCGCTTATTTTCAAAATGGTCGCTTATAATAATTTTTATATTACAGCCAGATTCTGCTTTGTCAATTAACTTACCAAGAATCTCCTTGCTTGTAAACCAAGCTACAAAAATTAGTATTTCCTCTTTGGAAGACCCAATTTGTTCAATGATTTGATTTCTAATGTCTTTGAAATGTGCTTGTGTCATAAATTCTAACTAATATTTTTACGCAGTATTTTCCTATAGTTAGCTTTCGGAGTTGATTTGAAGCGAATATGTAGAATTATGGCTAACGTTTCGCGACTAGGCATCAGTATCAGTTTTTTAAGATTAAGTTTTAAAGATAACTAAATTCTAGTTTAGTACTTTCCGTCCCATTAACGAAATGCACCTATTGCGCGAGATCGCTGTGGTGATTAGTTTAAATAAGCAGGACATTATTTTTTTAATTTTATTTTTAGATTTCCATCAGTATTATCATAACTTTCAACTCTTCCATCCTTAAATCTAATATAACTTAATCCGTAATAGTATGTTTTAAATGGACCAACTTTGTCTAATGATTTAGGATCATCCATAGCTTCAAGAACCTCGTCTTCTGTTGATCCAATAGAAAAATAGCTTTCATTGTTAGCTTTGTCTTTTTTTGTTTCTTCATTTGGATTTTTGCGTATTTGCTGTAATTCTTTCTCTAATTCAGCATTTTTCTTTTCTAAATTTTCGATGTAATCTTTCTCGGTTTGGGATGGACTTTGATTGCATGCAGTAAAAAATAAAGTGAAGCATAGAGTGTATAAAAGACCTTTCATATTTGTCAATATTTAAATTATAATAAAAGATTATTGTGTGATAAATTAATTACAACGCTCTGCGCTTGACGCGGTAATGTAGTAAGCGAAATGATTATATTCTGTTTAAAAAAAATCGTGGCGAAAAATTTACTTTTTCGAAAAAAAGAATTATTACTTCAAACTGTTGTTATAACTAGTTTATCTTAATTTATTGATCAACTTAGGAGTCATTTTTGGCCTAACAACCCTAAACCAATCATTAAGGAATTTGTGAGCTACTTTTTCAACTTCTGGAATTTTGTTCATTATTGTTTGAATAGAATCAATCTCTATTGGAATTATTCCATGAGCAATGTTCTTTCTTATCTTATTTCCTTCATCGATCCAATGAGTTTGACCTCCAATAAATTCCCAATCCGTACATTCGCCCCAAACATGTTTAAAACTTTCCCAAATTTGGCATATTGTTCCCTTGCCTTCACAAGCTTGCTTATTAGGATTGTAATAACTAGCAACGGCTTCAATTGAATTCCAAAATGCCAAGAACTTATCAAACGGATCTTGAGTGTATTTTCCCTTTCTATACCAACTTAGAGATCTTGAATATACAGTTTCTTCAATACTGAAAATTCGTGATTCCCTAAATGCAAAACGAAAATCATCAATATCTATTTTTCTTTTTACTCTATGAAAATTTTTTTGAACTAAAAAATTTTCTGTTAAATCTAATTGTAATGGTAAATCCAGCTTTAAGGTAAGAAAATCAAGCATACGCCCAAACCAGAGAACTGCTGCACTTTCAGCTAATTCTGAATTGGGTGCAAAAGCTGTTACTATTGCATCAAAACCATTTTCGCTATGTTGCACTCTAACATTACTATAAAAAGCTTCCGGGTGCTCTAAATCTTTTCGCACATTTAGCTCAAATATTTGTTCTATGGAAACTGGTCCAAAAACAGAAATTTGTACATCCCAAACAGGGATATTGTCGTGATGTTTCATTTATCAATCTTTATAATTTTTAGATAACTTCTTAGCGCTACAAGAGGTTTGATATTAAAGAGACGATTTTTTTCATTACTAAAATTATCAAATACAATCTATCTTTCGATCTAGTCTTTTCGTAATTTCTTGTAAAGATTGTTAGCAGATGTTTCTTTTACCATTGAATATTGCCATCCTTATCAATTTTAGTTGTAATGGAAACATTAGTAACATCGGCCAATGTAATTTCGTCAGCTTCGTCAGCGACAGATGGTTCATCATAAAAGGCCTCAGTAATTTCAAATTCAATTATTTTCTCAAGATAAAAGTTGTTCTCAAACACATCAGTGCGCATTGCTATATTGTCCGTTTTAAAATTATTACCAACACTCGGGTAGATAATACATTCAAAACTTTCTGAATCATCATTTTTTTTACCGTGAAGTATTTGTTCAGCTAAAATAGAGCTGGTTAGATATTCTAAATGGTTTAAAACACTTTTTGAGAATTCACGACCGAGTAAATTTAAAAAATTTTCAACGTATTCGATAAAAAAAGGTGAGTTATATGGTTTGATTTCTTCAAATGCTTGAGTTGCTTTGGCAGCTCCAACGTTATTTATAATAGCTTCTTTTCCGTGCGAAATTGCATATGCACGAAATTTACGATTAGTTTTTGGACGCCAGACTCCAACAGTCACTCGTTTATTAAGTGGAGGCTTTAATTCTTTAAGATTTGTATCAATTGATTCAGATGAATAAAAAACATTGGTTTTTGTTGAATTTGCTCTATTATAACGGCCTATTTTTTGAATAATTTCGAACGGAGGGTGCTTTAGGTATTGTATGTTAGTAATTCTTTCATTTTTACCTAAAACTGACTCATTTATAACCATTCGATAAGTTGTGAAAATTGCTAAATTATTAGAAACAGTCGGTAGATAATTAAATGCATATTGAATATATCCTTTAAATAATTCTCTTTCACTTTCAGATAATGATGTGTAATCAAAATCTTTTAATTTTTGATCTAAAACTTTATAAAATTCGAGGATTTCTTTGAAAGTATCTTCTTCATCTTTAGAAACTGGTTCTTGTTTTACATATTTTAATGCAATTTCTTGTTCTATAGACATCAACGAATTCTTTTTCCATCGTTTTTTTAATGGAATTTCAGGAAAATCTTTGAATGTTGTTTGCCAATTTGGTGTCATTGTAATCAGATCTATTAATTAGTATATGCCAGCCATAAAATGGCACCAATGCTATCTTTTTTAACATTCTTTGTGTCATTCGATTGCTTTTTAAGCGAATATAAGAATAAATGTGAAATCTTTGGAGCTGTGCAACTAAAGATGCTTCGGTGCTTCCTAAGTTCCTTGGCCAGCTTTTGGAATTCACCCAGTGCATACCGCTTTCTTCCTGACTGCTGTTTATCCATAACTACACCAATTGCTTCCCTTTTGCTTTTTATCAAAGAGGCGATATGCTTTTGTTTTATTTCAGGAGCAAAGGTAGTCCGTGTCCTTGAGCAAAAGCAAGGCCTGGCCTTTCAGGTCTTGTCAAAAAATCTCCACCCATGCAGCAGATTAAGCCAATATGCTATAAAAAAACCGTTAACGATAACGGTTTTTTTATAGGCATCAAATCTGAGTAGATTAAAATTTTCGCTGAGTATCAATGTCAGTTTGAGACCCCTTTAAAGGGTCATTCTCTATTAGGTACTTTTCTATGTCCTTCCTCCTTATGTCTTTGGGGTCGCTTTGGGGTTCCTTATAGGGGTTCTGCGGGTCATAGGGGCTGGGTGTTTTTGGCTGCGTTTTGGGTCTTTGGTTTGGTTTTGGGAATTACGGTGGTGCTTGTGGTAATTTTGCTGTGTATAATGATTTGCATTTATAAAATAACGGTCAGGTAATGGGGCGGGTTTTTAGGTTTGATATTATTTTTTTGGAGCTTTTCCCCGCTATCCGTTACAATCTTTTGTGCCGAACCCCGGCACAAAAGGATTTCCACTGCTATCGGGGCTAGGGCTGCTGCAAATAAGGAGGCAATTTATTATTCTAATAATATAAGAGAATAAGAAAACTTAATTCTTTTTGAAAATAAATTAAATTTTTTAATTCAGTTAATTGTTTATGAGATATAAATTTCTAAACTTTTAAAATGAGTATTTCTACGTATACGTAATTGAATGGATAAATATAAATTTGATCCAAGATTTTAATTGAAATACTTTACATTTAGGATATGAAAATTAAAATTTTTCTATCAAACTGCGCACAATCTGATTTATTTAAAATAATTATTTAATGGAATATCAATGAGATTTTATTTAAGCACATCGACTAAACTTCAAAAAGTTGAGAGGGTAGATATTGTAATCCTTAGTTTAGATAGTTGGGATGATTGGTTTAGATTTTCTACTGTATACCACATTACTTACTATAGTAGTGAGGGTATACTTACATCTTTAGGATCTGTAAAGATTGGGCAGTTTAATATGGAGTCAAGTCAAAGATCACCAAATTTACCTGATAATTTTGAAGAACTTGATAGCGCTTTTTTTTCGGTTGGACAAGATGATGAATACTATGAAAAACTAAATTCTTTTGGTGAAGATTTTCGCCATGCCTTCTTATATGCCCTTAGGGATATGGCATTTAGTGAAGAGATTTATAAATTAGCGAAAAGAGAATTCGTTACCACCAGATCACTTATGAGGGATGTAAGTGCTGTTTCGCTGGAAGGCCAATTCAGGCGGTTAGCTCAGGGTATCAGTACATTAACAGAGTATGATTTTATGTTCAGCCTTCCATCAAGATCTAAAGACTATCAAGATATGGTTTTGGATTTCCATGTTACCCCTAATTCAAATCCACCTACAAATATTCATGTAATTATTGGACGTAATGGTGTTGGGAAAACTCACCTTTTTAATAACATTGTCATGTCATTGCTTGATATCAAACCACCTGCCCGTGTAAAGGTTGGGAAATTTACAAGTACAGAAACCACAGATATAAGCAGTCTATTTGCTAATCTGATCTCAGTGTCTTTTAGTGCCTTTGATGAACTTCAGGCATTAAACGAAGAAAGAGGTAATAAAAGGCTTAAATATTCGTATATCGGACTCAAGAGAATTCCGGCAAATAAAGAACGCATTCTTCCGCCTAAGAGTCCGACCATGCTCAAAAATGAGTTTGTTAAAAGTGTTGAAAAATGTAGAGCGGGAGCTAAAAATGCACGGTGGCTCACAGCATTGGAAGTATTAGAAAGTGATCCTATATTTGCAGAAGCAGAGGTTTCAAAGATTGCAAAATTAACTATTGAAGAGGAATTTGAAGATATTTCTGAAGATATTTTTAATAAATTAAGCTCCGGACATAAGATTGTACTTTTAACCATTACTAAATTAGTAGAAACTTTGGAAGAAAAAAGCCTCGTGCTTTTAGATGAACCTGAAGCTTATTTACATCCACCGCTATTATCTGCTTTTATTAGGGCTCTATCAGAGTTATTAGTTAAACGTAATGCAGTAGCTATAATTGGGACTCATTCTCCTGTAGTTCTGCAAGAAGTACCAAGCAGTTGTGTTTGGAAAATTCGTAGGCAAGGCGCATTTGCAAAAGCAGAAAGACTAGAAATTGAATCTTTTGGAGAGAATGTAGGGCTTTTAACCCAAGAGATATTTGGATTAGAGGTCACCGAAGCTGGATTTCATACATTACTTAATAAAATTGCGGATAAAGCTGATTCATATGACCAAGCAATTGAGAAACTCAACAATCAATTAGGAATGGAGGGTAGGGCTATACTTAGAAATTTACTTTATGACAAGAAATGAGAAAAATAATAAAGCCAACAATTGATATAAAACAGATTGTAAATGACTGTATATTAAATATGACAGATCTCGCTTTAAAGGCAGAAATCGTGCGCACTATTAGTCAAATTGAATCCGCTGAAATAGAATATAATTTAAAGAAGGGAACAAATGAATTATATCAAATTACAAGAGGAACAGAAATAAGCGCGATTGTTACTAAAAAAGTGCTGAAAGAAATGTATAGTGATAGATTCTCAAAGAAAGGGAATGCTGCAAGAAAGCACTATGATTTACTTATTTTATCAGCACCTAATTCGAGATGCCCTCTATGTGGTGTAAGATTAGCAACTACTTTAGATCATAATTTACCAAAATCAAAATATGCATTACTATCGGTTTCAGCATTAAATCTTATACCTTCCTGTACTGATTGCAATAAAGGAAAACTAGCAGACTTTCCGCGAGCTTCAAATGATGAAACAATTCATCCTTATTATGATGATCTCGAAAATTTAAAATGGTTGTCATGCAGGGTGCTTGAAGTTAATCCTTTAGTAATTGAGTATTATGTAAGTGTTGATCCAGGCACAAATGCACTTTTAAGCGAGAGAATTATAAACCACTTTAACTCATTTAATTTAAATGATCTATATAGAGCACACGGCTTAGAAGAATTCTCAAACAGACGAATTGAGTTTATAAATTTATATAATAAAGGGGGCAGAAATTTACTTAGGGATCATTTAGAAGAAGGTTATTTAAGCCGATTAGCTACCAATATAAATTCGTGGCAAAGTGCATTTTATGAAGCAATTTTAAATGACCATGATTTCACTAATGGACATTTTATTTAAATCTATCTTACACAAAATGCAATCATTCGAATGTTTCATCTGAAATTAGTGTCTCATCTTCTGTCTTGACAGATTAATTCTTGTACCTGCTCGAGAGTTTAGTTTGAAGCGTTGTAAACATACCAAAAGAATCTTCGTACATTTGTAGAAACTAAATTAAATGCAAACCAAGAAGTTCTCACCACAAGCAATTATCGCCCTAAAGGACGCATTATCTGTCGTATATTGGAGGAAAGAAGAGTTACAAGATTTTTTAAAAGTTGCAATTGCGAATTCGACGATAATTTCCACTATTAACTGGTCAGGAACAAAAAGAGAAAGTATTAAAGAGTTAGTTGAAAGGATGCTAAATCGTCAAGATATCTACGGTGAGGATTTATTAAATCTTATTCATGCTGTTTCGGATATTACAAATTTCAGTCATCTTGAATATTGGGATGATGACAAAACAAAAATTAAAAAAGCAAAAGAAGCAGTTTCGAACTTACGCGCGTTGACAAAGGGACATTTTGATCAAACTAGGGAGCAAGAAGAGTCCCAGAAGAGAAGAATGGCAACCGAGCAACTAATTAATAAAAATAAATCTCTAGATTCAGATATTCAACAACTTAAAGATTTATTTAATAAAATTGCAATTGGTACTGATTTTCAAAAGAGAGGCTATAATTTAGAAAAATTTCTTTATCAATTATTTTCGCTTTATGATTTAGCACCGAAAGGCTCATTTAAAAATTATGGTGAACAAATAGATGGCGCATTCACTTTTGATAACATGGATTTTTTGTTAGAAGCAAAATGGAAATCAGAAGTTAATCAAGGAGAATTAGCGATTTTTTGCCAAAAGGTAGAAAGTAAATTCAAATCAACTTGTGGATTATTTGTAACAATTGATGGTGTTACTAAAGAAGCCATTTCTCCACATTTTAAGTCGATTATCATAATGGATGGAAGTGATATTATGGCAGTATTAGAAGGGAGAATAAGTTTTCCCGATCTTCTATTTAAAAAACGTAGAAAAGCTAGCGAATCAGGAAATATCTATGTTCCGTTTCATAAATTATAATACCAGAAAAAGTAGACGTCAGCCTTTAACCGCAATCGCAAATCTAGACTCGAAAACAGTTTTTGTGGCCAATGAATTTAACAAATACTAATATAATCTGTGAACATTTCCGTAAACTCATATCTTTCAGTTCCATTATCGTTGTAAGTTTCAACTTCTCTGATTAAATCAGCAGTCATATTGGGCCAATATGTATCAAGCACGTGATCTTTTTTCTTCGATTTTTGAACACTAATTAAATGTTTAGCATCATCTGTCTCATTAAAGCTGAATGTACTACCAGCAGGTAACGCTAGAGTTGATAAGTGTAAATAATTTTCTGGTTCTCGTTTTCGAGTAACATAAGCTTTTATGCCTATGGCTTTTAGATCATTTACTGCAGTGGTATTTATTACTTCTTCCACTGTTCCTTTGTCAGAATCTAAAAGAATACACCAAGGAATATTAAACTGTTCCGCTAACTGTAAAGTTCTCCAATGCTTTAAATTTCCGCAGCCACCAATTGGAACTATTGCGATTTCTTTTTCTGAAAACGTATGCGTCAAGTGTCCTGCATCTTTTAATGTTTGTGAAGTATGATTTACAAAGCTCACATCGGATTTTCCTTCTACTAATAATATTGCTTTTGCAGATTTAGAAATTGGATCAGGCAAAAGACCCAATGTATCAGCAATTTTTTGAAAAACTTCATCAGTTCCTGATTCTATAGTTCTTACCATACCTTCTTTATTTATAAATCTTAAACTTGGTAATGGTAAAAGCCCTGCTAAGCTTGGAGTATGAGTAGTAAGAATAATTTGAGTGTTTGGTGAATTCGATAATTCTATAAATGCTTTTATTAGCATTTTTTGATGATTAGGATGCTGTGATGTTTCAGGTTCTTCAAATGCATATATTATTCTGTCTCCAACATTTCCTAGTCTTCTTTTTTCAGCTTCAGCTCTAAAAAAGTTTAACAATATCAATCTTCTGACACCACTTCCACGTTTGTTAATTGGTATATCGTCTTCTGCTTTAATCGTAAGTTTAAATTGTGTATCAAACTTTGGATCTGTTTTAAATTCAGGAATTAATTCGTCGGCTAAATCAGGCGCCATTTCTTTTAATTTTACTAAAGTTCGGTTAGCAGTTTCAATTGCTTTATTACGAACTTGCTCTTTTATGTACGTCAATTCTGCTTCTAATTCTTGAAGTGCTTGTTGCACAGCAATTTTCATTGGATCGGTTACTTCTTTGTCATCGTCATTACTTTGTCGATCGGATTGAAATAGTGCATATATTGGTAAGTAATTTTCTATTGCAGTATATACTTTTTTAGAATCTTCTTTATCTATTAGTAATTCTGTTGATGCTAAATTTAAAACTCCAATATGTTGCCAAATCGCTTCTCGTATTGAAGAGTTAATATTCCCATTGTAAGTAGCGGCAACTATTCCTAAAGTATTTGCTCGAGCCTTCAATTCTGCTTTTTTTAATTCCAACAAATCGTTAGCATTTTCAGCAGAAGGATGATTACAAACTATGTAGATTTTTTCTTTAGGTTTAGCAGCTGTAGCTGGAAAAACTTTTTTTATTTCTAATTTTCCTTCAACATTTAGTAGGTGTTCTGCTGCCAATGTTGTTGGTGCTGCTGCGTCGATAATTATTTCAGCTGGAAAATCATTAAATATGCAGGTAATTTCTATATTATTCCCAACAGCATTTTTGCTCAAATCTTCTCTTTCACAAACCACAATTTTATTATTAAAGAAGATCTCAAGAGCTTCGAGAATAGTAGATTTTCCAGCATCATTTTTACCAATGAAAGCTGTCAAGTTTGAAATAGGTATTGTAATTTCATCAGCATAACCTCTGAAATTTTTGAGTTTAATTGATTCTAAATTCATTGTTAAATCGATTTAGGGATTTTATGTATATTAGGCTGCATTGCCCTTCAACTTATTGACGCTTTTTTATATCATTTTTAAAGCATGAAGCAGAAATGTATTATTGTATATCAAGTTCTTTGAGTAAATTTCTTTTCTTTATCTCCATCTCAAGCTCTTTGACCTCTTTTTCAAGCTTCGTAGCATCGCTATCTCCTTTGGCTGTCGCTACAAAATCTGTTACTAAAGGACTAACACTGCCGACTTGATCTGTAGAGATAGCCTTACCTTCTATAGATAACTTCTTGAGCTCACCCGTTAGAGGATCTAGCTGGAAGATAACTTTCTCCTTTCTTGTGTTGGTAAATCCAACAATACCCAACTGTGGAATTTTGGCAGGTTCATAATAGAGAATCTTAGCTTTTGGATTTGTCAGCTTGAGATATACTGAGAGAGGTATGTTATATGCAAAGCCTGTATTAGAATCTGATCTTGGTGTATTGTAGTCAGATTGTTGTTCAGAAAGCTTGTCATAATAAAGACTATATGATGAACCAATATTACTGTCAAAAATGGCCTCACTAGTAATAATCTGGTTCTGTAGTGCATTATTAAAGACAAGTTCTCCCTTAGTATTGTCCAATTTGAAAAGCGGTATGGAAGTATTGGCCGGGGTCGAGGATGAGGGCACGTAAATAAATTTAACCGTAGTAGTCCCTTTTTTTTCTTTATAAAAAAGGTCAGCAAAAATTGCAGAATATTCTTTTTCATAACGCTTCTTAAGGTCTTTGTAAATATCGTAATTGATTTGGTTTTCAAGTGTATTGAATTTTACAAGGGCATCGTCGAGTTCTTTAATATTTGTTGGAATTGTATAATCAGTGGATTGAGTTCCTGCTTGTTTAAGCGCTGCTCCGACAATTGCACTCAATCCTGAAAGTCCCTTAACTACAATGTCAAAGGTTTTGTTCTCAACACTTGATTCCCCTTCATTTAAAATACCGTCTGCACCATAGGTGAAAGAAACTACCTGATTTTTGTTCCATTTTGCTTTGGGATTTACATAATAGATCTTGCTGTAATCTGGCATTGACTTTAGATTAATTTTAATGGAATCTTCGGCAACGCTATAGGTGACATAAGGGTTTTTGGATCTTGAATTGGTATACTTTTCTGAGTCTACTCCATATTTTCTTTTTAATATAGCAAGCTGATCTTCTGTGTAAACTGTTTTTATTGATCCCGGTATTAAGGTAGCCTTATCTATTGAAACTTCAATGTTTAATGCCGCCTTAGGAAGGATATATGCCTGGTCTCCGTTGATTTTCTTCGATGCCGAGGCGTGCTGGTATTCCTGGGCTATAGCAGGGGCTAAAGCTACAAGAAAGAGTAGTGCTAGTAATTTTAGTTTCATATCTAAAAAGTTTTAAATGGTGTTTTTTCTGCGTATTTGTCAACTGATATTCCTATCTCATGATATTGAAGATTCTGTTTCTGCTGCGCCATTCGTTTGGCTACCTCACAGGCCATTTGGGGATATGTATAATTTTTCCATGCTCCTGTGGATAAGGCTGAAGTGATAACGTTGTCAAGACAGATGGTGAGAAGGCCACCGTTTATGTTGCCTTGCGCAGTTTTTTCATCCTCAGTTGCTCCGATGTAAATAAGATTAAAGGCTTCAGTTATATCCTCATCCCTTCCAAATTCACATTTACCGGCCATTTCGATTGATTTCTCTTGAACAGTCTCCGCATTGACTGCCTTCTCCTCATTCTTGTGTTTTAAAGCGTTATTCTTACCAATTTTAAAATCCAGAAAAAAAAGATTGTGCTTATAACTTGTGGAGGAATGGCAGGCATCAACAATCATCACGTTGTTTGTCTTTTTGAAGTATTGGTTAAGAAGGTTATATATGTCGTCATCTATTAAAAAATCGTCGTATGCCACAAGAGCCTGATCAAAGCCAGTTATTTCATCACCATTTTTGTCGGTTAGAACATCCCCATGACCTGAAAAATAGAAAATAAAAGTATCACCTTCTGTAACTATCTTGCCGATCTTTTCTATATTTTTCTTTATCTCAGCAGCGGTAGCATTACTATTGTAAAGCTTTGTAAGGATATGGCTATTCCGTTGGGCAATCTTTTTCATTTTAGCAATGTCATTGGGAACTCCGCTTGTGGCAGCGTTATCAAATGACTTATTATAATTGGTGTAATAAGCTTTAGCATCAATATGCTGCATTCCTACGGTAAGCATATAGGTCTTTGGAGTCTGGGCAAGCAAACTTTGTAAAACAAAGCAGCAGAAAAAACATATAATAGTTTTCATACGCTAAAGGTTAGGGTCTATAATTTGTTTGTGTGTGATTTTTAAACTGCTGTAAGTCAGGAGTAAATGTACAAATGAAAATAATATTGGTTTCACGTATAAACACCTGTTTTTTATTGTTTTAATCTTTGTTATTGTGAGCCGTAGAAAAATGCTGCCTGTCAAATTAATCCTTTAGTGGACTACAGTTCTAATATTTATAATCAAATTTCTTTTTTACCAATACCATTTTTATTGCTTCCCTTTTACTTTTTATCCAAGACCCTGTATGCTTTTGTTTTATTTCAGGAGCAAAGGTAGTCCGTGTCCTTGAGCAAAAGCAAGGCCGGGCCTTTCAGGTCCTGCCAAAAAATCTCCACCCATTCGGGTTGTATTTTTTGCCAGAGCCTTGCTTTTGCTGGACACTCACCTTTTTATGCTCATGAAACAAAACATAGCATACTGCGGCTCTTTAGACGAATAAAAAAAAATGTCAGAAATGAGAATTGAAATATTGAAAAAAGCAATGATGAAACAAAACAGCACCTGCTCTCATTGCCGAATAAAATTTCAAAAAAAAAAAGAAAAGTGAAAAAGCGGGGCGAAAAAAGAAAGTAAAAATTTTAAAACTAGAAATCATGAACATTACAGGAAGAGTGACAAAAGATGCGAAAGTAAACACATTGTCAGACAGCAGACAGGTAGTAAATTTTTCAGTAGCCATCAATGAGAGCTACAAAAACAGAAAAGGCGACAAGGTGGAGCAGACCACATTTTTTGATTGCGCCTACTGGGTAAGCCCGAGGGTTGCCGAGTGGCTGACCAAAGGCACGGTGGTGGAACTTACAGGCATGGTAAGCGCAAGGGCGTGGAAAGGCAATGACGGGGAGCCTCGCGCAGGGCTGAATTTCAATACTTCGAACATCAAACTGCACGGGGGCGGGAAGAAATCCGAAGGTGCGCAGGCAATGAAAACGGGGCAGACTGCAGAGCAGGGAGAAAACAAAAAAGCTACATTAAAAGAGCCTGAGGACGACATGCCGTTTTGAGCAGGTAGTAAAGGGTTCTAAACAATTTTATTTTTCAAACTTTTAAAATCAAATATCATGGCACATAATATCAATTACAACAGTCAAACAGGAAAGTATTCTTTTTTCAGTGTAAAAGAAAAAGCATGGCACGGGCTCGGGCAGATCGTGGAGCAGTACCCGACAAGCTCAGAAGCCATCAGACATGCGGGGCTTGACTATGAGGTGGCTAAAAGCCCTCTATACACAAAAGCATCGGGCATTATCCAAACTGCGGGCGGTATTGAAGTGGGCAGTACCGAACTGGCAGTACCTGACTGCTTTGCCACTATCCGCACCGACAGCAATGCCGTTTTGGGCGTTGTTGGGAAAGACTACCAAATCGTGCAGAACCGTGAGGCGTTCAGTTTCTTTGATGCCATTGTGGGCGGGGGCGACGGTATACTGTACGAAACAGCAGGGGCACTCGGGCAGGGAGAGCGCATTTTTATCACGGCAAAACTCCCTGATTATATCCGTGTGGGCAAAGGGGATGATGTTACCGAAAAATATATTTTCCTGACCACCTCGCACGACGGAAGCGGAAGCATCACGGCGGCTTTTACGCCCATCCGCATCGTATGCCAAAATACCCTTAACGCTTCGCTTCGCTCGATGAGCAACGTGGTGCGCATCCGACATACATCAGGCGCTAAACAGCGTTTGGATGATGCCCATAAAGTAATGGGACTTGCAGATAAACTCAGCAGTCAATTAGAGGGCATCTTTAATGAATGGTCTAAAGTAAAAGTAACAGACAAGGAAGTTAAAAAGCTTATTCAGTTGGCTTTATGTCCAAATACCGAAACACTTTCTTTAATTAAAAAAGGGGCAGAAGATGAAGTGTCCGCCATCTTTAAAAATACCGTAGAGGATGCTTTTGCCTATGCCATGGCAAGCGAATCTCAGCAGATGGAAACTACCAAAGGTACGCTTTTCGGGGCTTACAATGGAGTTACGGGCTACTATCAGAATGTGCGTAAATACAAGGACAGCGAAGCGAAACTTCAATCCATTGTAATGGGAGGCACAGCCCAGGGAAAAGCCCAAAAGGCTTTTGAACTGTGTACTGCTTTTCAGGCAGATGGCGCAGAAATCCTTAACCTGAATTAGGCAGGCAGATAAACCAAAGGCTGTTGCAAACCGTGACAGCCTTTAAAATCAGGTTTTAGTGTTGCGATAGCAGTGCTGGACATCTGTACAATTGAATAACATAAAAGGCAGGGATTATGGCAAGGAAGAACAGCAACAATTTTGAGTTTATACTGTATCTCTATAATGAATTTGTCAGCAAACACCGCAGTACAGGCAAGGAAGCACGTATGTATTGGCATATTTTGGACAAGTATATAGAAGTGGGGCTTTCAAAAAAAAGCCAGACAGCCGAAAAAAAGTACGCCCAAAAGCTTGTAGCCATCATAAGGGAAGCAGTAGGGGAATGGAACACCCATCTGCTTATCTTAAAAGGGGAAGAGGGAGAAAAGGAATATCAGGAAAATATGAAAAGCTACATCGAACGCCTCTACAGGTTAGGGCATGATGAGCAGAGCGTCATAGAGTCAATCATTAAAAAATTAAAATTAAATTATGGAAACGACAACTAATTTTTTCAATCAGATAGCGCAGTTGCAGATCATAGGCGATTTGCACATTACCATTGCCAAAGGGGCAGAGGACAGGCTTATCGTACTGGTTATGCTTCAAAACGAAGGGTGCGGGGACAGCGCCAAACACAGCATACCGCCACTAAACCTAAGGGGAACAGCCGAAGAACTCGACAGCGGTTTTTTTGAGAATATCACAACGCCCATTGAGTCTGCCTCGGGTCTTATGGTGGACATGGAAGGCTATATGAAACAGCTTGAAGATACTAAAAAACAGTCGGTTATGGAAAAGGAAAAAGACGACAAGCAGAAAAAAGAGCAGGAAGCCAAAGACAAAAAATTCAGTGATGCCATGGCGAAAGCGGATGAACAGGAAAAAGAAGGGAAATTTCGTGAGGCATGGATAAAAGTGCCCGAAATACATGAGTTTCCCCTAAAGGCGGAAGAAATACGCAGACGAAAATCCGAATTATCAGCCCAATTTGCGCCCGATTTGTTCGGCAGTACAACAGAACCTGCAAAGACCGAACCGCCAAGTGAGGCGCTTTTTCCCGAGTATGCTAATGATAGCAGTGATGCACAGGAGCATAAAACGGACGAGGAAGAAACGGAGGCAGAGGACATGGAAAACTGGGAAGACGAGAACCAAGAGGAACGATACTAATCTAAAATACAAATCATGTTATTAGCGACACAATTACAGCGGGTTTTTATACTCAAAGACAAAGGGCAGGAAATCAGGCTTTCCGACCCCGAACCGAGATGGAGCACCGAAGCGGTACTTAATTTTTATGCCCCGACCTATCCGATACTGACCACCGCCAAAATATCAGCCCCTGCCATCAGGGACGATGCGGTCGAGTACCGATTTGAAACGATAATGGGAACAAAAGGTTAATCAAAAATTTAAAGCCATGAATTATGCAACAGACAATCATATCGGGAATAGTGCAACTGCCCGAGCAAAAAAGACAAAAACAGCTTCACGCACAGCTCGCAGGGTTTATGGTTTGGATGCAGAGACCCAAGGACGCAGACGAGGTGCAGAAAGACAAACCAAGGTCAGTTCCTGCGGGGATGCTACCGATGGTTTTCTAAAGGTTTCATTTCTGCCCAGACTGCAAGAGAATAAAACTTTACAGGCTTGTCAGGATATTTCCAAAATGGAAAGTGATTTTTATGCCTCCCTTGCCAGTCTTGCAGAGCATTACCATATTGTGCCGTTGCCGACCCGTCATTTTGAATATCCCTATAATATGGCATTGGCTGTATGGGATTTGGAAGAGAAACTCAAAAAAACTGTGGGAAACTTTTCCGAACTGAGGTTATTGCAGGACAGCCACAGAACGTATTTGCTCAGCGAGGAAAAATACAGCACGGGCACAACGCTGTATTATATCCCTATAGAACCGATTTATCAAATGCTCAAAGACCACGAGCGCAGGAAAAATGCGCATCTGCTTTTGTCGGTATGCTCGTATCTGTATCATATTGCAGATGTACCGTATTACAGACAGCAGGGCAGTTATCTGTACTGGCTCTATGAAATGCACAGGGAATGGACAGAACAGGACGAGGACAGGGAAGAAAACGAGAGGTATATTCGGGAGTTTGACAAGGCAGAACTTATCGGGGACTGTATCGAAAAAAAGATTTTCAACCGCATAAATTTAGAAGTGTTCGAAGCGCGTTTAAAAGGTTTTAAAAGCTTTGATGTCTTGGATAAGCAGTGTTCTGAAATTGCAAAAAAAGCTTTTGCATTATATAGCGACTATCCCCATGAAAGCATTTTTCGAAATGCACCAATGAATGACAGGGATGAAGACGAAGAAACGGAAAACGAGAGCATCGGGATGGAAAAGTACATTTCCTTTATCTCCGATACCAAAGGATGGCTTTACGAAAGCATTGAGGAGAGCATCAACAATGAGTTTAACGAGTACGGGACAATGGATGAACCGACGATTATAAAATACTTTGACGGAAGGGAACTTACAGAGAACAGCCTTGATTTTGAAAACCGATTGTTTGCCCTTTTGGATGATATGTGCGCTTTACTGTATAACTATAAATACCACGAAAATGAATAATACAATTGATAGAATAGAGGATTTCGGGACGCTTTACCACCCAAAATCCGCCCTTGTTTTTTATGAAAGTAAAGGTTTAGATAAACATATGTATGTAGAGCATTTTGAAATGGATAAAAACGGCACTCCAATTAATGCGCACCCACTTACGGAACGGGAAGCAGGGGCGCTCGCAAAAGCCCTTATGACCGAAAAGCAGAAGCAGACCGCCTTTTTGAAATCGGGCGGGATTCTGCCAACAAACATTCTGCATATCAATCCGAGCAGGGACAAAGGGGCTGTGATATGGTACACCAAAGCCCAAAAAAGACCGCTTTATTTTATAGAGGGTTTAGGGATTCCGAGCGGTCAGGGGTTTGTGCCTCCCATGGTCTGGCAGGCGAGCAAAAACAGCCTGCGGGTATTTGCGCTTTCAAGTAACAGCAGACCCACGGAAAAAACACCGCTGTACTTTGCGCCATTTTTCAATATCTATGAGGACGGCAGGGTATGTATGGGCTCGGTCAATATTAGTATTAAGGAATCTTCTTGCGTGGAAGAGTTTACAAAGGCGTGGGAGGATTATTTCTTTAACAGCTATTTCAGCCACCTTATGGGAGAAAGCACTGTAAAGGGCAATTGCGTAAGCCTATGGAAAGACCTTGTCGCAACAGGCAGAACTTTTCCAAAGGAAGTTTTAAAAAGCAATACTAAAACACTTAAAACCCTATTGTTATGAAAACAGGCAAAACCAAAATGCATTTTACAGACCCGTATCTGATTAGCCCCACCAATCCCATTACCGTTAACCTGATAGGGGCAGGCGGTACAGGCTCAAAAGTGCTGACCGCCCTTATGGAAATGAACCACAGCCTCACATCGCTCGGGCATGCAGGGCTGATCGTTCGCTTATGGGATGATGATATTATCACAAATGCCAACCTTGGCAGACAGCGTTTTGCGCCCAGTGAGGTCGGACTTAATAAATCCGTGGCACTTATCAACCGTGCCAACCGTTTTACGGGCACAAACTGGAAAGCGGAAACCATAAAATTTGAAAGGGACAGCTTTGGAAAACTGCCGAGTAATGCAAAGGCTACAATTTATATAACCTGCACGGACAGTGTAAAGTCCCGTTTTGACATAGCCGATATTTTAAAAAACAGCAACCAAAGGCATCACAGGGACGACCCGAAATACTGGATGGATTTTGGCAACAGCCAGTATACGGGACAGGTCATCCTGTCCACTATTGGGGAAATCAAACAGCCCAAGTCCGAAAAGTTTGAAACGTTCGAGAGCCTGCCTTTTGTGACAGAGGAATTTGGGGAGCTTTTACAGGAATCTGAAACGAAGGACGACACGCCGAGCTGTTCACTTGCCGAGGCACTAGAGAAACAGGATTTGTTTATTAATTCCGCTTTGGCGCAGATGGGATGCTCGCTTTTATGGAATCTGTTCCGTGAGGGCATGACCGCAAACAGGGGATTTTTTCTGAATTTAAAAGACTTCCGGGCACAGCCCATTCCAATATAAGCCCGAAATCGGGCGGCAAAAAGACACTCCTTCCTCTCGGGCGGAGCGTCTTTTTGCGTTTAATCGGTGGAGCGCCTTTGCCAAAATGCAGTGCCCGCTATTTTAGCAAACCCGCTGCGGTGTTTTTTAAGGGATGTTTATCATCCCTTTTGCTATCTTTGGACAGGCTTCTTTTCTTTCCGAGGGCGGCCAAAGAAAAGAAGCAAAAGAAGACCGCCTTGTTATAGTGGCTTTTATTTTAATTGTACAATAGGCTCTGTTTTCCAACGGGAAAAGCCTTTGAAAAGATAGGCTATGTTTTCAAATTCTATAAAGGCAATAAACTCTGCCTTGCACTTCATCTTAAATCCCCTGAAATGTTGAAAATCCTTCAGTGGTATATCGGCAAGGTCTCCAATAGTTCTGATCTCTAAAGTTTCAAGTACACCTTGCAGTCTTCTGCTGAAAGGAAATTCGCTGTTGTAAAGCAGTTTCTGCCGGTCTTTTTCTGCTTTTTCTTTTCTGATTTGAGCGGGACTTGGATTCAATTAGTGTTTTAACTCCTGCAGTTTTGCTATGTAGTGGTCAATTTCTAAAAACAGTTCGGTCACCGCTTTTACTTTGTTATATGTTATCTCGTAAAGCTCGTTTACGTATTCGGATGTAATTCCATAATTTTTCGCCACATCGCTCAGGGACATCTTTTCTATCAAGAGTTTCTCAAGTACATCGTATTCCTTTTCAGAAAGTACTTTTCTGGACATTTCGAGATAAAAGCTGTTGGTGCGGTCGATAACATTTTGCATAACAGTACAAGTTAGATCCTTATTGTCAAATACGTTTTGGTTCTTTTGTTTCAATGCTAAGATACTAACGTTAATTGAGTTATGCAATGTATTTGCAGGAAAGGCTTAAGCTCAGGAAACAAAACAGCCCAAAGCAATGCTTCGGGCTGTAATACTTTTTAATTTCTAATTTTTTAATAGTTATTAAAATTTAAGGTGCATACTGTTTATCAACTTGGCTTTTACCAGATCTGAATTTTTAATCTTTAGTGTCTGGTGTCTCCCTCCGTTTTTCTCAAAAATCTCAATTAGCAGCAGTTTGTCATCCGCTATTGTAAATTGGTCAAAGAGAAACACATTCTGGTCTGTGGCTTTTCCGGGAATCTCATCAAGGGTTTTGTAAATGCGGAGCGGCACAATCGGCCTTTGCTGCGAGGCAGTTCGTCTGGCTGTTTTTTTATCTACCACCTTGAAACTCATAAAATCAATGCTGAAAGGTACATTGGTTTGGTTTTCAAGCTGCGTATGGAAATAATACTTGCCGTTGTGGATATAGACGCCCTTTAAGCTGAACTGAATGCCGAAACTCTCCGATGAAATGTGCTTTACGATTCGCTTGTTGTTTTTGTAAATAGTTTCCAGGATCAGTCCTGCCAGTGAGGGTGGTGTTTTTCCAAGCTCCTCAAAAAGAACATCGCTTGCACTGACTTTGTCGAAGTTCTTCTGCATCGCCATAAGATCATAGCTGAGGGTAGGCGGATTGGCGCTGTACTGCACGTTAAAATTGTAAAAACGGCCGTCATCGGTAATCACCGAAAAGTTGGTTTCCTCTTCAAAAGTCTTGACCGATGCCTTGACGCGAAGGACGTTTTCAGCATCCTTGGCCTTTGAGGCAGTCAGGTATTCACTTCCAAGATCCACGTATCGGATAGCGGACGGGAAAATAAGATGGGAAGTTTTGTCATAAGTAACCTGCATATGGTACGGCGGTATCGTTCCTAAATCAAGGCTAGTGGCTTCGTTTTCCTGCGCAGATGCGGCTAATGAATATGTTATTAATAGGGCTGTTGCCCAAAATAGTTTAAATTGATTTTTCATAATTAATTGATTTTAGATTGCTGTTATTTTTTGGAAACCAGATACACCTGATGTGCTGCTTTTAAGGTCACCTTAGGCGTCCTCACTTTTTTGGCGAAATAGCCCGAGATGCCCTGAACCACCCCGCGGCTTAGGTCAGCGGCCACCTGCTGTCCTGCAGACTGTGTCATCATAAGGCTCGTGCCGGACTGTTGGCTCATGTTGCCCGCCATTTCAGTTAGGGCACTTCTTTCGACAGAATAAGGAACTGCCACTCCCTGCTGGCCGTCAAGGTCATAAATGGTAATGTCTACCGGAATAATGGAGCCCTCCAGTTCGATGGAAGTGACTTTCAACTGCAGACGGCCTGCCTGTATCTTCGCATTTGCCGTCACTATTGTGCCCGTTGCTATGATACGACCTGAAATCCTTGCAGGTTCTACAAGACGAAGGGAAACACCTGCCTCGCCAATAATAGTTTGTGTTTGGTGCACGCAGGCCTTGACGCTATTTTTTGGCTGCAGGTTCTCTTGCATTGAACCTGCAGAATTAAACCCTCTGCCCGTGTTCCATTCTGCAAGAAAAGTGCTGTCGGAAGGCTGGCGATACAGCGAGGATACCGTGCTTTTTTTTGAAGGAACCAGCGCCGAAAAATTCTTCTCTTCTGATTCCGCCTTTGCTACTGTAGTGTTTTTGCCTGCAGGCTCGACAGAACCGGAGCCTGAGGGAAGGTATTTAGCGGCCATCTGATAGGATTTTTCCATAAGTGCCAGCTGGTCATCAACCGTTGCAGCTTTGGGAATTTCCTTTTGAGCGAGTTCCTGTTTCAGTTCCTCGAGCTGCCTACGCAGTTCCTTGGTTTCTCCGTTATCCTGCTGATAGAAAGAACCCAGCGTGCTTTGTGAAGTGCGGTAAGTGTTCAGCGCCGGATTGTTAGTTCCTTCCGCGTCATCGGGCAGTGATTGTTTCTGATCAGCGTTGCCCTCATTCCAGTAATCGGACAGTGTGGTTAAAGCGTTCTTTTTTTGCTCTTCTTTGTCTTCGAGCATTTCCTGCTCATACGCTTTTTGCTTGTCTGCCTGCAGTACAGATCCGCTTGCTTGTGGCACGCTGTCGTTCAGACCGATGCTTTCGATCTGCTTTTTATCCTTCGACGGCTTAAAGATCAAATACATACAGCAGATACATACAATTCCCATCAGTGTGAAAATCAGCGGTTTTTTAATACGCTCGACAGTTGTCTTTTTTTCATCAGGCAGAAACGAGGAAGCGTCTTGGCGAGCCTCTTCTGAGAGAAGGCTGACCTTTTTTTTATTTTCTTTCATAATCCTTTTTTTTTAATTGGCTTGAGGGAGTCCTGTAGAAACGCCGGACTTTCTTTTCCTGCCGAGGCAGGGCTTTCGATATGTTCTACAGCCATATTGTTTCTCGCGTATGCCGTATCACGGCATACGTTGAAAATAACAACTGCGGTCAGCAGCACGTACGCTGCAAAAAAGGATAGTATCACCTGATGTTGCCTTTTTATCGGCATTGCTTCCCAGTTTATGTCAAGCCCTTCCAGCCATTGGTTTATATTTGTTCTTAATTTATTCATAACCTTGCTATTTTTGTTCTCAAAGCTTAAACCGCTTAGGACATTTATATATTTTTTGGTACTGTTCATCATTGACCAAGGCGACTGCCTGCGACGCGCTGGGCGCAGATATAACAGACAGGTTTGTCAGTTCCGCTTTTTTCAGCAGCTGTCCAAATTGATCTTTCCTTGCCACCTCCATTCTGTTGAGAGAAAATTTACCGTTCAGGTATTTTACCAGCATAATGCATCGTATACTTGGCTTGTCTTCTCCTGACCATTGCAGGTAGCCTGTCAGCAGCAAGTCTTCTTTAGGCAAACTGTCTTTTCCATTGTTGCAGTCTTCAAGGTATTCGCTGATGCTGTCTTTCAACTTTCCAGCATGCGCACCCTGCGTATGGAAATAGCCGTTAAATCCTTTTTTAGTCAGGATTCTCGCAAATGTGTCTAAATCTAATAATGCTTCCATAAGATTTTTTTTAGCGTTCGATGACTTCTATATCCCTGTTTTCAAGCACCGCGAACTTTTCAATATTGAAGCCCTGCGGATTATTGTCCGAGCGCACCGAGTTTACCAGAAGGCAGGATGTAACCAGACTGCGTCTGGTTACATTACTCGAGCGTATGATAATTTGCCTTGCATAACTCCGTACCACATAAGGATATGTCTCAAAATTGCAGACCACGCTGTCCATTTCGATACGCTGCTGTACATTGCCTGATATAATCCGGTTGTAATAACCCTTTTCCAAAAGGTCCTTGTAATAGTTAAAGGCACTTTTATCGGCAAGGCTAAATGCCCTTTTCATATTGCTTTCAATAGCATTTTTGTCGGGCGCCAGGGTAAAGAACAGCTCGTGAAAACGCCTTACGTGCTCACGGGCTTCCACAGGTCGGTTGATCGAGGCGTCTTGAGCGAGTGCAAGCATGAGCGATTTGCCATTGTCTAGCACATAAATTTTCTGGCGCTGCTGCTCGGCAAAACCATACGATCTCCAAAGCGCGTATCCGGTCACTAATGCACAGAGCACGGCAAATACGATGGCATACAGCCTTATTTGCTGAAAACTGTTTTCTATATTTCTGAGTGTTTTAAATTCCATTTTATTGAATGTTTATTGATTATTTATTGACCAGCCTTCCGGCAATGTTGCCTGCGGCCGAACCTGCGCCGGCGCCTGCTATATTTCCGGACTTCATGGCAGTCTGGTGGATGTTGCGTGAAAAATTTCCTGCGCCGCCTGCCTGGATAATCCAGCCTGTCACTGTTGGAATGGTAAAATAGCCTACAATGCCGATGATCATAAAAATGATGTATACGGTGTTTGAGGTGTCGGGAATGAAAGTGGGATCGGCAAGCATTTCTATGTCCCTTTCAATAATCAGGGACTGGATCCTGGCCAGCATCGAGCTGAACAGGTCTGCTACGGGAAGCCAGAGATAAACGCTGACATACCGTGTAATCCACTGCGTAAGAGTTGATTGGAATCCGTCCCAGACTGATATGGCAAATGCGATAGGCCCCAGGATGGACAGCACTATAAGAAAGAAAGTGCGTATGGTGTCGATCACCAGCGCTGCAGCCTGAAATAGTATTTCGAGCAGGTTGCGAAACCACTCTTTTATTATTTTCTCTATCTGATAGGTCTGCCTGTCCATATACATTCCGGCCATAGTCCCGATGTCCGAAGGCGACCAGCCCAGTTCGTCCAATTTCTTGTCGAACTCCGCGTCCGATACCATATAGGCGGTCTCGGGATTGCGGATCATCGCTTCATGCTCCAGCAGGTCTTTTTTTGCCTGAAGATCGTTCAGGTCCAATACCTGATCTTGCAGAATGCTATGTGTTCCCTGAACTATCGGGCTTAATACGGCATTGATTGTGCCCAGCACGATCGTCGGAAAAAACATGATGCAGAGACCCAGTGCAAAAGGGCGCAGAAGAGGGTAGACATCAATAGGTTCAGCTCGGCTGAGTGCCTGCCAGACTTTCAAGGCCACAAAAAACAGCGCCCCGAGTCCTGCCAGTCCTTTGGCCACCGCCGCCATATCGGCGGACAGGGGCAGCATCTCATCATACAGCGAGCGAAGGACGTCATGAAGATTACTGAATTCCATATTACCAGTATTTTTGGTTTGGGGTGCCGTAAAGCTCAAGAACCCTTTTGGTGCTGTTCTGCTTTTTAGCTCGCAGGATACTCACCGATATATTCTTATTGGTGTAGTAACGCACCAGGCTGTGGTATTCTTTTACCTCTTTGTATACACGGTCGATAATGTCCATTCGCTCCTTATCACTGAGTGACAGGCTCGAGGAGGTGACAATCTGTTTGAGTTCTTTCAAAAGCTCGGTACTCTCTCCCAGCAGCGCCGAATATCCCTTGGCAATGGCGGTGAGCTCCCTTGCCGAAAAGTTAGGATCATTAAGCATCCTACCGAAATTTTGCACATACATTTCCGATACATCGCCCACCAAAAGGACGGTCTGCTGTACCTTGCGGGCGTCTTTTACCAAATTGTTAATCGCCTGCAGTTTGTCATAATATTCTTTGCCCTGCTTGTATACCTTTTCTACTTCCTTGAAATTTTTGACCACATTGCTAACAGTTGAGGAAGTCTGTATGATCTCGTTGGCGCTGTTGAGAATCCCCGAGGCAAGATTGGCCGGATCGGTAACCACAAACTGGGCTTTTGCTGATGGCGCCGAGGCAAGCATAATTGCTGCAGACACCATAAATAGTATTTTTTTCATTGTTATCGATTTTTAAATTGTTATTGATTATTGATTATTGATTTTTTTCCTGTTCGCGGCGCCTACTGGCGATCTGCTTGATGGCGAGCTCTACATTACCGCCATGTTCAGCGGCAAGCTGCATTACCGCCATTTTTTCTGTTTCTTCTGTCGTGTATGCGAGATATTCCTCAGCGGACACTTCTGTGGCGTAGACAGCCGAGTTTGTCCCTCCAAGCCCGATCCATACTTCTTTGTAAAGACGTGATGCATCGTTGTTCATATTAATGGATAGCACCTGCGCTTTTTCCTTGTCTGTCAGTCCGAGCATGGCCTGTATTTCATCAAACTTGTTCATGTATTTGCGCTGATCGAGAAGTATCTTGCAGTCCGAATTATTGATGATGCTTTCCTTAACAATAGGGGATTGGATAATGTCATCTACCTCTTGGGTCACCACAATGGCCTCGCCAAAGAACTTCCGTACAGTCTTAAATAAATACTTTATATAATTTGCCATACCTTCCTTTGCAATAGCTTTCCAGGCCTCCTCAATCAGGATGAGTTTTCGGATGCCTTTAAGCCTTCGCATCTTGTTTATGAAAACTTCCATAATGATGATCGTTACGATTGGAAAGAGGATTTTATGCTCCTTGATCGCATCAATCTCAAAGACGATAAAACGCTTGGAAAGCAGGTCCAGCTGCTTGTCGGAATTCAGCAGGTAATCATACTCGCCGCCTTTGTAATAAGGCTCCAGTACATTAAGAAAATTGGCAATGTCAAAGTCTTTTTCCCTTACCTGTTTTTCTATCAGCACGCTTCGGTAATCTCCCTGAACATACTCGTAAAAACCATTGAAAGAGGGAAAGGCGTCATCGCGCTTAATCTTTTCGATATAGCCGCTTACGGCATTGGACAGTGCCACTTCCTCGGAGCGGGTGGGAGGCTCGTCATCGCGTTTCCATAATGTCAGTATGAGCGTCTTAATACTTTCCCTTTTTTCAATATCGAAAACCCCGTCATCGGTATAGAAAGGGTTAAAGGCAATGGGATTGTCCTCGGTATAAGTAAAATACACCCCGTCTTCGCCTTTGGTTTTTCCATTGATCAGCCCGCATAATCCTTGATAGGAGTTACCGGTATCTACCAGCAGGACATGGGCGCCCTGTTCATAATACTGCCTCACCATATGGTTGGTGAAAAAAGACTTACCACTACCCGAGGGACCCAGTATGAACTTGTTGCGGTTGGTAATGATACCGCGTTTCATCGGTAGGTCTGAAATGTCCAGATGGATAGGTTTTCCCGTCAGCCTGTCTGCCATCTTGATGCCGAATGGTGATGGGGAATCATGGTAATTCGTTTCTGCTGTGAGGAAACACAATGCCGGTTCAATGAAGGTGTAAAAACTTTCCTCACTTGGAAAATCTCCTGCATTGCCAGGCATACCCGCCCAGTACAGCGCCGCCGTATCAGTAGTATTGTGCCTTGGCTTGCATTCCATAAGGGCCAGTGCGCTCCCGCAGTCGTTCTTCAGCTGTTTGAGTTCGGACAGGTCGTCCGACCATGCCATGATATTGAAGTGCGCTCGGATTGACGACAGTCCAAAAGAATGCGCTTCATTCAGATAGAGTTCAATCCACTCTTTGTTGATCTGGTTGGCGCGACTGTAGCGTGCCAGCGAGTGCATGTTTCGGGCGGACTTTTCAAACTTCTGCAGGTTCTCCTCACTGTTGCCTAAAAACAGATACTGGTTGTAAATGTGATTGCAGTTCAGCAGTAGTCCCACAGGAGCTGCAAAAGATAAACGGCAGTCGCTGCGGTCTGTGGAGAGTTTTTCATATCGCGTATCAGCAGATACCGATGAGGGCAAGTCGTCGGTGTCTGAAAGCGTATGAAGGCACAGCCTATTATTTCCTACGCGTACCTCTTCGCTGCCCAGCACAATATCCTGCATCGAGGTACCTGATTCCTTTGAAAGGGTTAGGTACTGTTCCAACAGTCCCGGTCTGCCTTGCTCACCAATGATGTCTTCTTCGCTCATACGGCTGATTTTGACAAATCCGCAGTCGTTTATAATGCGCTCAAACTGCCCAACGGCTTCCATAAAACGGTGAACTGTTTCTTTATCCCTGATTTCTTTTGGTATCAGTATACCTTTGCACAGTGATGAGAAATTGCTCTGCATCCGCATGCGTTCTTTGGTGGTCTTGGTAAGAAACAGATAACAGTAATGGTTCAGGAACGGACGCTCATTAAAGTGCCGCTGATAAGATCTGGCCAGAAAACTCCGGTCATTCTTATCCATATCAGGATCATAGTTTTCCCTGATGTACCAGTCCTGTTTATGGACGATCGTAAAATCGGGAAGGGTCTTAACGGCCTTATGCCAGGCAGAATGAATAGTTTCATATTCGGCCGATGCCACCGTAAAGAGTTCAGGTAGGCGGACTTCAAAGCAGGCGGTAATATCCGCATCCTTAGAAAGGATACAGTTATTTTCCACTGCCAGCAGAGGAAATCTGCTTTCCAGTGTTGTGTCCTTGGCTTTATTTCTCATAAGGCACTGGATTTAGGAGTTGACTTTAAATAGCGTCGTACAGGCTTGCGGCAGATGATGTAACGGGGATGCTTTTTTTTTGCCCCGATTTTCATCAGTCCGTGTTCCCCGTACTTTCTGTTCAGCGAGAAGGTCTGCCAGACAATCATCGATGCGCCGCCTGCGCCGAGAAAAAGGCAGATATAAGAACTCGTCCCGGCCATATATAAAATCATGACCAGG
Organism: Flavobacterium sp. Flavsp81; assembly: GCF_059491325.1. NCBI lineage: Bacteria > Pseudomonadati > Bacteroidota > Flavobacteriia > Flavobacteriales > Flavobacteriaceae > Flavobacterium > Flavobacterium sp. Flavsp81. The sequence goes on from NZ_CP168505.1 coordinate 920,959, forward strand.
ATTAGTATTCCAAGCAGTCCGCCTGCGAATATGAACAGGTACTGTGCCTTGAGTCCCCTGAACTCGACAGTTCTTCCTATCCCTTTGTTGATGTTGTAAGTATTCATAGGACGGTGCTAAAGGAAGAAGGAGCGAAGAATGGTAGCCGCGACAATAAGAAAGATACAGGCACCGAACCAGCTCGCCGCTGTTTTTGAGGTATCTGGATCTCCACTGCTGAATTTGTTGTATACCTTAACTCCTCCGATCAGGCCGACCACAGCTCCAATGGCGTAGATAAGTTGTGTAGCGGGATCAAAATAGGAGGTTACCATTTGGGTGGCTTCCGTGATGCCTGCTGTTCCGTTTCCCTGCGCCGATAACTTTAAGGATGACAGCATTATGATTACTGCCGGCAGGAATTTTTTTGTTTGTTTTTTCATAATGAAACACTTTAAATTGTTACTGTACTTCCGCATTATGCGGGCTCTGGCAACAAAAGTGTGATGAAAATCGAGTTCCTGCCGTAAAGTGGCTGTCTGTGGAATTAGTTGACTAGCTGTGGCGTTATTCTTAATGTTTGAGCATAAAAAACGTCAAACATTTTAAGTTTGACGTTTTTTGTTAAATGAGAAAGGGGAGTATTGCCCTTCAAACATACTCCCCAATATCAAATTCATTCAAATCAATTTTCCGCAGATAGGAAGAGCTGGAATCCTTTTCAGAAGAAAGGCTCCCGTCCAACAGCTCAGCTATTTTTCGGGAGGCACTTTCTATGGAATTTTCCAGCAGGCTAAATAATTCGGTTCCCTGCATTTTCTGAACTAAAGCTATCGCTGTTTCCTGTTGAGAGGGCTCCAATTTATCTTTTTGAAGCAGCATCCCCACGGAGCTTAGTTCCTCGAAGGTAACCCCTTGGGCAAAACCGTCATCTGCGCTGGATATTCCGTACCTGTTCCATTCTTCTTCTTCCTGTTCAAAATCAGGCATATTACTGAAAACTTCGTCCAGCTCTTCCTGCGGAATTTGAACACCTACGTTTTCATTTTCGTCGTATTCAATGTCAAAATTATCGGGATTCACCGCTGTTTCCTCAATTTGGCTTTTAGTGGCATTGTTTGGGACTGAAAGGCTTCTTACAGGCTTGGGCTGACCCATAATATCGGGCAGGTTTGGATTAATTTTTTCCTGTTTAGTCTGCTGTTGCTTTAAGCTTTTCTTAATGACAATCTTGCCCTGCAGAAGCAGGACTATGACTATTAGCAGGCATATCACAATAACTGTTTCCATAATCAAAGAATTGGTTTTTGTTTTTCAATATGCAGCGTCTTTATATCCTCTCCAAAATCGTGAAAATGCTGCTTTAGCACGTTGTACATGTAATCTGAGATTGTGATTTTTCCATCGCCGAGGATAAAAACAATACGTGATATCATCCTGTGAAAATCCTCACTGATATACACCGACTTGCCGTTTCTAGCTATAAATTCTGCCGGTTGTAAAAAAATGTCTTTGTATTGCCCAATTTGTGCAGGCAGCTTGGTTTTCTTAAATAAATTTTTCATAATCATAATATTTTAAAAAATGGGTCTAAACTTCTCATTAAAATCTTCAGTAATTGCTTTCTCAAATATTTCAAAATGATGTTCAAGAATATTGTCGAGATAGGCATACAGCGGTATCTGATCTTTCCCTATTACCTGTACAATGCGGGACAAACGCTCGTGATATTCCTGACGGATGTAAATACTCTTATCTCCACGCTTAGTCATTGAGTGGGTTTTCAAAAAGTGGCCGCCATAACTTCCGTCAAAACCTTTCTTTGTTCGGTTCTTTTCCCTTTGTGCAGGTTTAATCGGCAGTAACTCTTCCTGTTTTACATCTATCTTTTGCGTCTCTTTGATTGGTTCAGGCGGAAACTGTATCCCCTCTTTTTTAACGCCGTCAACCATCAGGTCCATCATCAGTTCTTCATTAATGTCCGGCGGGGTTTTTCTCTTATTTTCCTTTTCCATAAATCTACAATTTTGTAATTTTTAAAAATTCGTGTATGAACAGGTCTAATTGACACACTTTCATCAAGCGTTCATCCGGAGGCAATATGGTGGAACGGAAAACGGTTTTGCTGTCCACTTCACTTTCTTTGCGAAAACGTGTGCTGTTCTTGATTTGGCTTTGCATAAGGCTTAAACCTAATTGTTCAATAAGTTGGTTATAAACTTCATACAAAGGCGTGCTTTCCCTGCCGTCAACCTGGTTCCAGAACAGGTTAATAGTTTCTATGGAGGTTTCCCCTTTTTTCATAATCACATCCTGCAAAAGCTGTGTGAAGATTAGTGTACTTTCCATTACTACACGGTCAGCCGTGATCGGGCTAAAAATGTGGTGCATTCCCGCCAATGCTTTCAGGATACCGGGCGTGTTAACGGTTCCCGGCAGGTCAAAGAATACAATATCAACCGGCGTGGGAGAATCATTCACAAACTCTTGAGCTGCTTCCAATACGCTGTCCGCTTTGTATGGCATAATGGGATAGGCTTTTTTGTTGATGGTAGTAAACTGTCTATACGCCAGCTTTTTCAAAGCTTCGTTTTCCATTACCATTGCCAAATCCCTTGTCTTCATTTTCACAAGACTATGCTGTGGAAAATCTGCATCAAATACGGCTACGTTGTAGCCCAAACGATAGTGCAGCACACTTGCTAGAAGGGTTGTAAATGTACTTTTACCAACACCGCCTTTTTGAGAAGAAAAGGCGATAAACAAAGGTTTCTTTTTTGTGTTCATATTTTATAATTTAAAGTTTATATATCCTAGCAATACAGTTTTGGAGGCCACACTGATTTCAAGCTTACTATTTAGCAGGGTAGCTGTCAGGGCTGCCGGCCGACATTTATGATTGCCTGCTTTTTTTAAGTACAGCATCACTGCATTCACCCCTGTATCTAGTCAGGCGGGAATTCCATCTTACTTCTGTTCTTTCATCCCTTCATCCCTTCATTCAGGATAGTCTCACGGCCAGCCGTCACGCTTTCCAACATTTTCGCATTGTTACGATCTTGCATTCTTGCAATCATGAAAGCCAGATGATATGCAATCTAGAATGTGCCCAATACACTTATCGTGAAGTACAGGCTGATTGTCCTCCTGCCAACATTCAAACACAAAGGACTAATCATTTTTGTTGCACTCTATGGGTGTGGCATTGCTTGTCGCTCAAAGGAAGTGTTTAGTACCTATTCATATTGCAATCCTTTTATAAACAGGGATTTACTTTGTGAAATAAATTTTTATTAAAAGATTTATGCAACGACTTATGAATAAACGGAGAATAACGGAACGGCTTCGAGCCGTTTTCCTTGTTACATTTAATCCGTCCCGAAGGGCGGATTTTTGTGTTCACCAGAACACGGCAAGTTGTGTTTTGAGGCACTCTAAAACGAGTTAGTGCCTCAAAACAACTTGCCTGGCCGGGGGCTGAAAAAACCTTCCGAAGTCAGGTTTTTATAAAATTTAATAATGGATAAATAATGAAGGAGAACAATAACAACAAAAAACACAAGGGTGGACGCAAGCGCAAAAGCGATCCAAGCATCCATCGTCATGTATTTCGTCTGACAGATACGGAAAATGCCAAACTTTTATCGCTTTTTGAAACATCGAGTATTCCCAACAAAGCAAAATTTATCACCTCGCTGCTGTTCAGCAAGGAGATGAAATCGATTAAAATTGACAAAGGAACAGTTGATTTTTATATGCGGTTGACTTCGTTTCATAGTCAGTTCCGCTCCGTAGGGGTGAATTATAATCAGATTGTCAAGCTATTGTACCGTCATTTTTCCGAGAAAAAGGCGGCGGCTTTTCTCTACAAATTGGAAAAACAAACTGCTGAAATGGCGACACTATGCCAAAAAATCGTCCAAATAACTGAAGAATTTGACGCAAAATATCTGAAAAAACAGCCTTAGAAATGATAGCAAAAATCGGAAGAAGCGCAAATTTATACGGAGCTTTAGCCTACAACCAGCTCAAAGTTGAGAATGAAAAAGGGGAAATATTGTTTGGCAATAAGATAATTGAAACCGCTAGCGGTCTTTATTCGGTTGCGCAATTAGCCCAATCTTTTGCCCCTTACCTGATAGCCAATCGCAATACCGAGAAACATACGCTGCATATCTCGCTTAATCCCGATCCGAAAGACAAAGTAAGTAATGACAGGTTTATAGAAATGGCAGAAACATATATGCATGAGATGGGTTACGGACAGCAGCCTTATGTGGTGTTCAAACATACTGATATTGACCGCAGCCATATCCATATTGTATCGGTGTGCGTTGATGAACATGGCAAAAAGATTTCGGATAGTTATGAGAAAATGCGCTCTATGACCGTCTGCCGTGAACTGGAAAGGAAATACGGATTGATACCAGCAACAGATAAAGAGCATAAACAGATAGACAAGGTTTTCCGTCCTGTAGATTATAAGGCAGGTGATGTTAAAAGTCAGATAGCTTCAGTAGTTCGTCACCTGCCTAATTACTATCAATTCCAAACTTTAGGAGAATTTAATGCCTTGCTTTCTCTTTTTAATATTACCACCGAAAAAGTGCAGGGCGAGTTGAAAGGAAAAATGCAGCAGGGTTTGTTATATATCCCTTTGAATGAAAAAGGCGAAAGAGCCGGACATCCTTTCAAGGCTTCTTTATTTGGAAAGAATGCCGGACTGCCGGCTCTGGAATTGCATTATGCAAAATGTAAAGAAACATTAAAAGACCACGTGGCAAAGCCGACCATTAAAGCTGTCGTTACCATTGCCGTGCAATCAACAAGTGACGAAGAGGCTTTTAAAAAACGGTTAGGGGAGCAAGGAATTAACGTGGTAGCACGGAGAAATGATACAGGACGAATTTACGGAATTACCTTTATAGACCATAATTCTAAAACAGTGTGGAACGGTTCAAGATTGGGCAAAGAGTTTTCGTCCAATACTTTTAATGATTATTGGAACAACAATATCGAACCTGAAATAAAAGGACAGGTTAAACTACAATCGAAAATATCGACATCAAATAGTACAGATCTTCCAGCAAATGAACCTCATCATTTGTTCGACTTCCTTAATACTGCCGAAAAACATGACGAGAATTTGTTTGATGCATTTGGTGGCTTATTTCCAGAAGCTCAAGGGGAAGATTACCAAGAGCAGGATTTTGCCAATAGATTGAAGAAAAAGAGAAACCGCAAAAGAGGACAGAAATAAGAATTCAGCCAAACACTGCCACACACTGCCTATGACTTCTACATTGAAATAGCCTAGCTGCACAGCTTTTAAATTCATGCCCGAACATTAAAATTTAAAATAATGCAGGGAGAAGATGATTTAAGAGGATTAGCCAAAATTATGGCTTTTATGCGGGCAGTAAGTATCCTATTGATACTGATGCACATCTATTGGTTTTGCTACGGTTACTTTATAGATCGGGGCTGGACACTGGAGGTAATCAACAAAATATTAGGCAATTTTCAGCGTACCGCAGGATTGTTCTCGCATACTCTTTATACCAAAGTATTTGCCTTGGTGTTATTAGCTTTAAGCTGCCTTGGATCAAAGGGCGTTAAGAACCAAAATATAACCTGGACTAAAATTTATATTGCTTTGGCAATTGGATTTGTTCTGTTTTTTCTGAACACAGCTTTATTAAAGCTATCAGTCAATACCGCTACAATTTCTTATATCGTTACAACTGGTTTAGGTTATATCGCTTTAATGGTTGCCGGAGTCTGGATGAGCCGATTGCTTCGTAATAATCTCATGGACGATGTTTTCAATAACGAGAACGAAAGTTTTATGCAGGAAACTAAATTGATGGAAAACGAATATTCTGTCAATCTTCCCACGAAGTTTTACTACAAAGAAAAATGGAACAATGGGTGGATTAACATAGTCAATCCTTTTCGGGCAACGATCGTTTTAGGTACTCCGGGCTCAGGAAAATCATATGCAATCGTAAACAATTATATCAAACAGCAGATTGAGAAAGGTTTCTCAATGTACATCTACGATTTCAAATTTGATGACCTTTCTACCATTGCATATAATCATTTATTAAAGCACAGCGATAAATACAAAGTACAACCAAAATTCTATGTCATCAACTTTGATAATCCCCGAAAGAGCCATCGTTGCAATCCGCTTAATCCTGATTTCATGACGGATATCTCGGATGCTTACGAAGCAGCATACACGATAATGCTGAACCTCAATCGTAGCTGGATACAGAAGCAGGGTGATTTTTTCGTCGAAAGCCCGATTATCCTTTTGGCTGCAATCATATGGTATCTGAAAATTTATGACGACGGTAAGTATTGTACGTTTCCACACGCTATTGAACTCTTGAATAAAAAATACTCAGACGTATTTACGATTTTAACTTCATATTCCGACTTGGAAAACTATTTATCGCCTTTTATGGATGCCTGGCAGGGAGGCGCACAAGACCAATTACAGGGACAGATAGCCTCTGCAAAAATCCCTTTGTCAAGAATGATTTCGCCACAACTTTATTGGGTTATGACAGGCGATGATTTTTCATTGGACATTAACAATCCCAAAGAGCCTAAGATATTATGCGTAGGCAATAATCCTGACCGACAAAATATCTACTCTGCCGCATTGGGATTGTACAATTCGCGTATCGTTAAACTTATTAACAAAAAGGGCCAGTTGAAAAGTTCGGTTATCATAGACGAGCTGCCGACCATCTATTTTAGAGGATTGGATAACCTTATTGCAACCGCCAGAAGTAATAAGGTGGCTGTTTGTTTGGGCTTTCAAGATTATTCCCAGCTTACAAGGGATTATGGCGACAAAGAGAGCAAGGTAATTCAGAACACCGTAGGTAATATTTTTAGTGGCCAAGTGGTCGGAGAAACTGCAAAAAGCCTGTCGGAACGATTCGGGAAAGTATTGCAGAAAAGGCAGAGCATGAGCATCAACCGCAACGATACATCAACTTCAATATCAACTCAATTGGACAGTCTTATACCGGCTTCCAAAATATCCACCCTGACACAAGGCTTTTTTGTTGGTTCTGTATCGGATAATTTTGATGAACGCATCGAGCAGAAAATCTTCCATGCTGAAATTGTCGTGGATAATGAAAAGGTTGCTTCAGAAACTAAAGGATATCAACAAATACCGGAAATCTTATCTTTTATTGATGAAAAAGGGAAAGACAATATGAAGCAGGAAATTGAGGGCAATTACAGGCAGATAAAAACGGATATTGTACTGGTTATACAAACCGAATTGGAACGTATAAAGAATGATCCCGATTTAAAGCATTTGGTACAGAAGGAAAGTGGTAAAAAAAGCGAGTAAATGAAATTCTAGCTGAAGTCCGCAAAATGGCCCCGTTCTTTCTTTGACCAATCTTAAGCGACTAATAGCAGAAGTATTATCATAGTGTTTCGAATTAAGGATGGCAAAAACTTTATTTACTACAATAGCCCACGGGAAACATTAATGCCACTTGTACGTATGATATCCTCCGAAATGTGTGACGTTTGCTTTTGTTTTTCGCTCTGTTCGACAGGCTCTTCTCTGGTTTCAGGAGTTAGGGACAGCTGTATCTTTCGCTCAATAGCAGCAAGTTCAATTTTAAAATCACTCAGTCGGCTTTCTTTAGACCAAGTACCGTTTATCACTTCCTGAAGTATCGGCAGATCTTTCTGTATTTCGTTAATCTTCTTTTTTTCCAGCTCTATATAGCTTGGTAACTTCTCCAGTGCGTTAAGGAAGTTCATAGCAGCCAGCTTTTCATCTTTAGCGATTAAACCGTTGTTATAGGTATATTTAATATTACTCTCACCTTGTATCAAAAATCGGTTTACTCGTTTATCCAAATCTTCTTTTTCGGACATTTCTGTTTTGACCAAAAGCGTAAATCCGTACAATGTACCGATTTCTTCATATTGACCTCCTGTACGGGCTTTCTCAGCAATCTCGTTGAGCTTCGAACCGATCTGTTTCGTATCAGCATTGGCAGGCAAACACTCTAATTTCAAAGGATTTTCGATAGTACCATCGGGACATTTTTGAATTCGTTGCTGTAAGTTTTCCCAATCAAGACTCATTCGATTAAAACGGGATTGGGTGCTTTCAAGTAATTCGTTGTAATCGCGTAGCTTGTATTTGGCACTGAATTTAGACCGGTTAAACGCTTGTTTTTCACTTTCTAACCCTCCAATCTGTTTTTCCAGGTTAGCTTTATCCAAAAGATCGGTATTCCCCGAGAGGATAGCTACGTATTCCGAGAAGTTCATTCCAGATTTTTCGTCCATACTGCCTTCGTCAATAGTCCGTTTGCCTAAATTGTTGTTTTTTAACTGGTCTATAAATAGCTGTTTATTGTAAAGCAGGTTAAACTTATAGCTGTCCAATGATTTTTGAACTGCATAGATAATGACATCAACTTTATTGTCTCCAAAATATTTAGCAATATCATTGCCTTTACGAACAGCACGACCATCTCTTTGAGCAAGGTCACTAGGTCGCCACGGCGTATCCAGATGATGAACGGCAACAGCTCTTTTCTGTGCATTGACGCCTGTTCCGAGCATACTTGTTGAGCCGAACAGCACACGGATTTTCCCCTCGTTCATTCCCTTGATAAGTTCCTTGCGTTGCTTATCGGTCTTAGCTTCCTGTATAAACCGAATTTCGTTTGATGCTATCCCGTGGTCTTCTACAAGCTTACGTTTGATTTCGGAATACACATTCCATTCGCTCGGCTTGTAGGTTCCCAGATCGGAGAAAACGAACTGTGTTCCTTTTTGCGCATTGTATTGGTTGTGATACTTTGCTATGTTTGCTGCGCAATGCGAAGCTTTGTTATCAGGGTGATCATTATATTTCCCACTTACCATACGCATATCAAGTGACATCTTGCGAGCATAGTCCGTAGCGATAAGCATTTTCGCTTTTTCTTCGCTTGCACTTAGCTTTGGCCTTCCTAACAATTCGGCATTTCCTGTTTTGGCAAACTCCATCAGGTTTTTGATAAATTCTTCTTGGTCTGGTGTAGGAGGAATGTTATATAATAGCTCATTCTTATTGGGGCGGTCAATTCCTATATCTTTTGCCGTCCGGTAATCCGTGATTTCGGAATAAAATTGAGCGAGCTCCGGTACCTTGATAAAATAGCGGAAACGTTCTTTTGCCACTATATTGTTAGCAACCGAAAATTCATAATCGGTCGTTTTTCTTGCATAGATAGCCGCCCATGAATCAAATGAGTGAATACCTTGTTTTTCCATTGCTCGTGGTCGCAGGTATTTGAATAACAAGTATAGTTCAGTTAATGAATTGCTTATAGTTGTACCTGAAAGAAAGGTTGCCCCCATATCAGCATTGATGCGTTCCTGAATAGTACGTATAGCAAATAAAAGATTCATTGCCTTTTGGCTTCCATCCACATTACCCAATCCGGCAACTCTTGTATGTCTTGTGTTGAACATCAGGTTTTTGAATTGGTGACTTTCATCCACGAACAAATGGTCAATACCCATCATCTTAAAGTCAACTATATCATCTTTGCGGTTTTCAATATCGTGCTGCAGGGTTTTAAGTTTGACTTCAAGGTTTTCTTTCCTCTTTATTACTCCCGCAAGCATACCTCTTGTAATTTCCTTTTCTTGCGACTGCAGTGCGTCAAGGTTACGCTCTACGCTATCCAATTCTATTTCGAGAATTTCCTTTTGCATTTCCGGCGATTGCGGAATCATTCCAAATTGGTCGTGTGTGAGGATGACACAATCCCAATCATTGTTTTTAATATCCCCGAAAATTCGCAGGCGTTTTTGGGGTGTAAAATCTTCTTTACCCGGAAACAGGATTTTAGCATGTGGATAGGCAGTGCGGTAAGCTTCGGCAATTTCGTGAACGTTGCTTTTTAGCCCGATAATCATAGGCTTATTGGCTAACCCCAAACGCTTCATTTCCTGTGCAGCCGTACACATTACTAGCGTCTTTCCTGCGCCTACTTCGTGGTCGCATATAGCGCCGTTGTTGAGCTTTATCATCCAAACAGTGTCCTTTTGGCTGGAATACAGGTCTTCAATGCCCAATGCTTTGCGGTCTAGTCCCGGAAAATCCTGATAGCTTCCGTCATAGCTTGGTCGGACAAAGCAGTTAAAGGTATCGTTATATTGATCGGTCAGCATATTTTTAAACTCATCGTTTTGGGCGTGAAGCCATTCGTTAAAAGCAGTGCGGATTTCATCAATTTTGGTGTTTGCCATTTGTATGGCTTCCATATCGCGTACCTTGACCTCTTGGTCGCCAACCATTATTTTTTTGGTAATGTCCGGCGTGGTATTGAGAAGGGCGTGTTTGAGAAGGGTTATCCCGTCAAACGTGCGGCTTTCAGCTTTGACAGCATATTTTTCCCGTATATGCAAATTCCCCTGATGGCATTTTACCGAAAAGTCATCGGAGCTTTCTGAGTAATTTATATGTACATCTGCATCGAAAAGATGTGAAGCAAAACGGGCATAAAGGCCGGTGGGTATCCAGCGTTCACCTAAATTAAAATCGAGTTCCTCAAATTCGATACGTCTTGGACGGGATTCTTCCAAAACGGTAAGGCTTACTTTGGCTTGGCCATCTGCAGGATTGATTTCGAGGTAGGCTTTGACCTCTTGTGTTTTTTCAACCACGTTTCCTGCAATCCAGCGTTCGGATATTTCATATTCCCTTTGCAGAGGATTGTAGTAGATACGCCCGGATAATGCATCTTTCAAAACATCGTCCGTCATACCACTGATTTCGCACATATAGTCCAAATCCACCCTTCCGTATTTGTTCAGCGACGCCGATAGCGCTTCTTCAGGATTCTCTGCTGTTATTTTTAAGGTTGAGAAGTTTACAGGACGGCTGAATATATCGGCTTTGTGTACAACACCGCCAACTACACGTTCCAAATAAGGGATTTCCTTGCCCGCGCTGTCTGTTTTAATGAGCTTGATATTATCGGTATTATTAAGGCTGCCGTATCTTTTGACGAAAGCATCATAAAGGCAGTTAAGATTTTCTCTTTCTTCTTTTTGTTCAGTCTGAAACGTTGCTTCCTTATTGTAAAGCTGTAGATAAACATCACGTACAGCTATGTATTCTTCGGCTCTTGCTTTCTGTAACGCCGGCAAGTTCAATGGGTGGAAAAGAGGAACACTTCCTGATGTATCTACAGTTTGCAGATGACCCACCCAACCATTATCTACAACAAGGCAGTCATTACGATGGAACGACTGCAGTTCCCCGCTATACATAGCAGGTTCGGGAATAACTGGTAAATCAGCTAGACCATTACTACTAATACTGGAAAAAAGGTCTCCAGTAGCTACCTGCTTGTTTTCGTCTGCTAAGTTATTTACACTTCTAAGTGATGGAGTGTAAGGTTGCTGCATCGCACTGAAGAGGTCGATTTGCCGCCCTGCCGCACGGCTGTTTTTTTTTGTATTCTGCCTTTTAACTTTGGGTGTTCTTTTAGGTTCAACAGTTAACATTGCAGGTTCGTCCTCATTTTCGAATAGGTCAAAAATGCTTAATTGTTTTAATTCCGGCAGGCTTCCCCGATTGGTTAGAGAAATTGCAACAGATGACGATTTTTGTTGATTGCTCACAGGTTCAAATGCTGCAGCTGTAACGGCTATTTCACCCGGAATTTTTGCTGTATATTCTGCGTTACTTTCACTTTTATACAAACTAAAATTCAGGTGCATTCCAAAATCATCAGAAAGCATTTGTTTGAGGTCTTTGGCAATTCCCTCAAGGCCTTCTTTATGCGTATAGATTACTGCAGGCTGCCCATAGGCGTCGGTATCTAATTTACGTTCGGTATGCACAACTCTTGTACTGTCCTGAAAGAGTGCATTGCCTGGTGTGTTGTACTCTGTCTGCCTGCTTTGACAAAACTGATCTTCCCTTTGGGTCAGACTTTTCTTTGAAGTATTCTTTTGCAGGATAATCAAATCACTTCCAACCGCTGTTCCGGCGTAATCCGAAAACAAATTGTTGGGCAGACGAACAGCCGAAATCAGATTACTATCCTTCATAAGCGCCCTGCGTATCGGCTCATTGTACGGGCTGTTGAGAATGCCCTGCGAGGTAATGTAAACAAGCAGGCCGGCCTCACGTAGCATATCAGTACCTTTGAGAAAAAAGTAGTTGTGAACGCTTCGCGCTGCCTGTACTTTTGCACTGTCCTTGCTTCGGGAGTAGGAAAGGTCGAAAACCGAAGTGTCACCAAAAGGTATGTTACTGGCTACTACATCATAGCTGTTTTGTTCTTTTTCTGGGATATCTTCAAAACCAGTAATGCGGATATTGCTTTCTGAATAAAGCTGTTTTAAAATCTTGCCCGTTAGCAAATCTTTTTCATAAGCAGTGACATTGGTTTTTTGATTTTGTGTAAAAGATTGTATGAATGACCCGATACCGGCGGAGGGTTCTAGGAATTTATCAATGTTCAGACCGCTTTCACGCAAGGTTGCAGAAATGGCATCTATAGCCTGTGGCGGTGTATAAAAAGCCGTCAGAACAGAACTTTTCATACTATCCACATACCTGCGGTATTGCTTTTCGTCTTCTGAATTTTCTTTGAGTAGTTGATGGAGTTCCTGCGTAATCGGGAAAAGATCGTGTTCTGTTTTTCTCCAATTATTGATGTCTATTTCGTTCGCCACAGGGTTCAATACGAATTTAAGACCGCCAAATCCGCTGTATTGCATCATTAGCAGTCTTTCACCTGCGGTGGCTTGCCGTTTCTCCTTTTCCAGTTTAAAAGCAATTCGCAGGGCATCAATGTTCTGTTGGAGATGCTGCTTTTTACTGAAGCCCATTTTCCTGTATCCATATTGCGATGGTTCCGGTTATTTCCGTATAGAGCAAGTCAAACTCATTAGTGTATGCAAAGTCATCGTTTAGCTCGTAACTGGAGAAAACAGTCGCGCAGACCGGAAACATTTTCAGTGCAAATGGTCGCAGTTCCTCGTCTGCCATTATGGTATCAAACTCATGGCACACGACCTGAAAAACAGTGTCAAATCTGGAGAAATGTAGGTTTTCAAACAGGATGTAATTCGCTATTTCGCCACATTGCTCAATTGTGTTTCCCGACTTAAATGCGCTCTCATAAGCATTGGCAGCAAATAAGGAACGCTGTTCAATAAACATTTGATCAGTAGCTTTTTCGGGGAAACTGGTATTTAGTAGTTCTTGCAATCGTAAGCTGAAATACGATAGGTCTTTTCGCTGTGTATTCATATTATAATTTTTTTAGAATTTGCATTAAGCCTAAATTATAACAACAGGTAAGAGACATAGCTGAAGCTGAATACTTTGGCATTGTGAGGCAGGATTTGTCAACAAGAATGCTGCTGTAATGCCCGATAGGAACACAAAACCCTCTGAATTTTCAGAGGGTTCATTTAGGAATTGTGCAAGATCTGCAGCATTCTGCCAGCCTCAATATCCATTCTTGAAAAGGCAAACCATTTTTTGCCGAGGTCTTTGAGCGAGGCTCCGATGTGATAGAGTTCAGTATTGTCAATTATTAAAAAACGGTCGTGAGCATCAGGGAAAATTTCGATTTCAATCCGAGGATATTGATTGTTGTATCGCTGCACATCCAGTCGTAGCTGATTGCTGATGTTCTTGGTATAGATCGTCGCGCTAACATCATTGTTCCGCTTACCTAATAAAGTTAGTACGGTGTCATCTACATAATTATCAAGCAGGATGATTGAACTTTTGGCAGTTCGGATAATATCGGAAACAAGGGCATAGGCATCAAAAACCTGCCCGTTATAGAAAATCCCTTTTTCACTATGGAGCTTATCATTTTCCAAAGCCTTAAAAATTTCTTCAAATTTTTGGTCCGCTTCTAATTGTTTGAATTCAATCTTATCTAATCGATGAAAAAGAGAGGCGTTGCTCATAAGGATTCTACGCATTTCTACAAAGGCTTCCATAATTTCTACACTGACCTTAACGGCAATGTTAGAACGGAGTATAGCAGATGCCATTGCAACACCCTGTTCCGTAAAAACATAAGGTAAATAGCGTCTTCCACCGTAACTCAAGCTTGAGGTTCCAATTTGGAACCTCAAGATTTCGGCTTCCTCTTCGTTTAGTTGAAAGCAAAACGATGCAGGAAACCTTTCTATATTCCTTTTTACGGCTTTGTTTAGATTCTTTGTTTCCACCTGATACAAGGAAGCAAGGTTGCTATCCAACATCACTTGCTTTCCGTTTATGGAATAAATCAGATTTCTGATTTCCGTAGTGCTAATGGTAGGTTTATTTTCCATTACTTGGAAAGCTTTTGTTTTTGGCAAATTCAAAGGTAGTTTTGGCATTATCGTTCAGTACGATGTACGCATCGAATTTCTTTCCTGACCTGCTTTTCATTCCTTTGATGAGTGAAGTTGTACCCTTGCAGACAAGACTTTTAATATTGTCTATACTGATTTGCGCACCGCAGACATTGCGGAACTGCATCCAGCTGCAAGTTTCTTCAGGACACTTCACGATTTTGTCACGTATGATAAGCTGTTGGCTTTTACATTTGGGACATATGAGGTCTAGCAGATTGTTTTTTGCAATGGGAATTTGCAACAATTCATTGACAATAGATGTAGCGTAATTTTCCATTTGCTTTTGAAATGTTCCGGCATCCGATTCGTTGTTTTCGATTTTTTCCAATACGAGTTCCCATTGAGCGGTCATTGCCACATCTGCTATCTTTTTGTCTTTTACCAATTCATATACTAATAATCCCTTTTCGGTTGGTACCAAAGATTTCTTTTCCCTATTTATGTAATTACGGGTGAACAATATTTCGATAATTGATGCCCTTGTAGCTGCAGTACCAATACCTAAATTTTGCAAAATCTTGCGTTCACCTTGATTTTCGATATCATTTCCGGCACTTTCCATAGCTGACAAAAGGCCTGCTTCAGTGTAAAGCACAGGAGGTTTGGTTTTCTTTTCCAGAACGGAAGCTTCTTTTATTTTAAGTTCATCGTACTTTTTCAACTCAGGCAAATCCATTAAATGCTCTGTATCATCATCAAGGAAACTGCCGCTAATGGAACGCCACCCGGATTCTATAATTTTACAGCCTTTTGATGTAAAATCATAATGCAGTACCTGTAAGTCGACATCAGTTATCTCTTTGATACAGGGCTCGGTAACGGCTTCGAGTAATCGGAGAGCAATCAAATTATAAACCGCATTTTCCTTTGGATTCAGCGCTGATGGGATTTTATCGGTAGTTAATAATCCATGATGGTCAGTAACACGCAAATCGTTGACGATATGTTTATTAAAACGGCGCCATTTTATTTGAGATAGGTTTTGTTTAATATTTTCCTTCTTTTGTAAAGCTCTTACAAGGTGGGGAATTTCTGCCCACAAATCTTCGGGAATGTATTTGCTTCCGGTCCGTGGGTATGTGATAAACTTCTGTTCGTAAAGGCTCTGGGTAATGTTAAGGGTTTCTTCGGCCGAAAGGTTTAATTTTTTATTGGCTTCTTTTTGCAGGCCGGTAAGGTCGAACAATAGAGGTGGCTGCTCTGTAACGCTTTTGGTCACTTGGGATGTAATTATTGCCGTTTGGTTTCGCGCAATGGCTTTCAACACATCAGCGGCTAATTTTTTGTCTTCCCATTTGATTTTTGAGATACTTTTAAAATCTATCATTTCTTTGTTATGGGACAACTGTATCTGCCAGTAATTTTTTACTTTGAAACTAGCGTTTGCAATATAGCGTTTGCATATTAAAGCCAATGTAGGTGTCTGCACTCTTCCGAGTGAATAAACCCCGTTAGCTGCTGCAATGGAGAGTGCTTGTGTGGCATTGATACCCACAAGCCAGTCGGCACGGCTCCTGGCTTGTGCTGCCTGATATAATCCGTCAAATTCTTTTCCGTGTTTGAGATTATCAAAACCTAGTTTAATAGCTTTTTCGGTAAGGGAGCTTATCCAAAGTCGCTTAAAGGGTTTATTGCATTTCAAGTATTCGTATATGTACCTAAAAATGAGTTCGCCCTCACGTCCTGCATCGGTGGCAACAATAATATTATCGCTGTTGTCAAAGAGCTCTCTTATGATTCTCAGTTGTTTTAGCGCTCCTGTATCTACAGATTCCCCTTGATTTTTACTGAACTTTCTGACAGTCAGTAAAAAAGGGTTTGGAAGTATCGGCAGTGATGCTTTGTCAAATCCTGTGATGCCGTAATCTTCGGGCATTCCTAATCCTACAAGGTGGCCCAGTGCCCATGTAACAAAATAGCCGTTACCTGTCAGGTAGCCATCTTTTTTTTCGGTGGCTCTGATTATAACGGCTATTTCTCTTGCTACACTAGGCTTTTCTGTAATAATTGTTATCATATCTTATTACATTTTAGGCCCTTTTGATTTAGCAGGTGCGTTTGATTCTTCTTGTTGCTGCTGTTGTTTGTTGTCATCGGGATTTGTTTGTGCTGATTTTAATGGCTCTTGTATGTTCTTGGTAGCTTCGTTAGTTTTGCCTTCGGAATTGACAGCAGTCTGTGTTTTATGGGCTTCAGAAGGTTTTATTTGTTCTTTGATTTTATCTGGATTTTGGAATGAAAAATCTGTTTTATTGGTTTCTTTGTTGTAGGTGATATATCCATTATATTCTTTTCCTTTTTTATCCACTAAGCCGCTGATATAAACCGTGTGACCATCTTTGAGTTTTTGATATTGATCATTATCGAGTTCTTTATCTCTAAAGTTTTTTGGTGCTCCCTGCGTCTGGTTCTGCTTGTTAGGATCATTTCTGTCAAAGAGAAATTCAACAAAACGTTTGTCTGCATTAAATTGCACAGATGCATCAAATGCAGTACCTTTCTTTGAAACCATACCTTCCAATGTAAGCGGTTTGCCTTCAAATAAAGTTTGTTTTTGCTCTTCGCTTAGTTTTACACCTTTAATTTCATCGGGAATTTTAATGAAATCTGTGCGCAGTGCGATTACCTCATTGGTCAGCCTGTCTATACTGATAATGGAAGGCATGATCTCATTGTTTTTCGGATTGGTGAGATTCACTACGCGTCCCATATTGCCCGTTTGCATTAGATTGTCTTTATCTTCCTTGCTGAACTCGTGACCGAAAAAAGGATAATTCAGATTAGGTTCTTTTCGGATACCATGAATGGCCAATACGACCTGTCCTTCGTCGTTTTGCTTAAGCGATAAACGGGCATCCATTCTTGTAACTGCAGTACCAAGATTAAGACTTACCGGTACAAGCTCATTTGTTTTGTATCCTTTGAGTAGCGGATCAAGCAAGCTCATTTTTTCAAGTTTTTCTTTACTTAAACCCAAATGGTTTAATGTTTCCCAATCGATCTGTTCCGGTTTGTATTTGTATTCACTTGATTCCGGATTTGTTTGTGCTGTTTCCATATTATTTTCATTTTTTTGATTATGCTCTTTAACTTCATGTTGTTTCATTAATTGTTCACCTTCAGATGTCGGACGATCAATCTGTTTCTGCATCTCTTTTGAAGTATCAACAGCCAGCAGAGCAGGGATTTTGAAGAACGAAAAATTAGTTGGGTCCTTCAGCTGGCTGAAAAAATTTGAAAAGAAATTTGAAAATACATCTCCCTGCTTGTCTACCCGCATAAACTGATTCTGATTTTTGTTGGTAGGTTCAACGGTTTCCAGATTACCATCTTGGTCAATGCCTTTTACCGCTAGGATTTTCTTTTTTTCTTTATCGAATACCAACAGTATATCCGATAATTCTTCGGGAGTGTTAAATGCATCTTTAGTTTTTTCGCTCATAATTTTAAATTTTAGATTCATATGCGAAATTAAAAGGTGAAAAGGTGCTCACTAAAAGCTGGAATCTATTGGCGCTATTTTTCACTCTCTGGCATAGTTTTTTGGCTTTCGGACATTGATGCTTTCTCTAATGAACTGGTGTACATCTGATAACTTATAATATATTTTTCCACTGATGGTATAGTAGGGGAGCTTGCCGATTGATCGGTAGCGCTGGAGTGATCTTCCACTTATTTTAAGCATCTGCAATATATCCTGATTATCCAATAGCTCTTCGCCGTCAACACTTCCGCGTTTTTTTTCAAGTTCACTGATATGCGCGCTCAAAAGATCGAAACGTTCTATAATTCGTTCCATCCAGGAAATGAATTCCATTCTGTCTATATTCATGGCTGTGTGTTTTACATTAGTGATGCAAAATTGCTACTGGCAAAAGTTTTTCATTGCCAATAGCAGCCAATGTAAAATGTTGTTTTATGAAAATTTTAACTGAATAAAAAATTAAGATGAGTTGCTGATTTACTGGGATAATTGAGCATATAGAAGTAATTACATACCAGTAGCCATTTGATGCCAATTGCACCTCATTGGCAAGAAAATTGCAAGTTTTAAAAAAATTAGACCTCTTTTTCCATGTGCTGTTTAAGCGATAATTTCAGCTGATCCAGAAAAATACTTTTGCTATCAGCCCTGTCTTTCATCCGATGGTAGGCATGATGTACATCACCGAGCTGGATCCTAAAAAGCAACTGGAAAACCATACTGATTTTACGGATGCCGGCTTTTCCATGAGAAATACTACCAGATGCATGAAGTGCGTAAATTAATTCGATCAGAGCATTCTTTGAATCTGTCCAGAAAAAATCTCTGTTCGCTACATTTCCGTCTGAAAAAATGGTGGCCTGCTGGGTGTCAGGTTCAATTTTAGAAACGAGATAACTGTTAAGCAGTTCGTTAGCAATTATACGCGCTACCTTATAATCATAATAGGTAGAAAATTGAGTGTCAATTTCAAAAACAAAACTATTAACTCCTTCATGAAGGTCTATTTTTCCTCGACAAAAGAAATGATGGTCCCATTCGGTTCTTCCCGTGCGATAATAGCGATAAAAATCTGTGTTATAAAAGTGCTCTTTATACTCCTGCTTGAGGAGATTAAGCTCATTGGAAAAATATTTATGATGCATTTTTCCCGTTACAACCGGACAGGATGCTTCAATTCGGAAAACTTTATTATAGAAAATAAGTTTTCCTAGTATTTGGGGTTTGATAATTTTAAAAAAATTAATCTCTTCATTTTCATCGGAGAATCCTTTTTCTAAAACATTTTTTTTAACCGTACAAAGCAAGCTTCGAAGAACGGTAGTCATGTGGTAGGATTTTTCAATTATATGTTCAGGATCTAAGCTGAATTCCTGTTCTGCTTTTCGAATAACCTGAAGGGCGTTCTCACATGTAGATCTTATCATGGCAACAGAATTTTGATTTATTTGAACAAGGAAAAGTGAGGGCAGTTATGCCCAAATACGGTATGACGTTACTTTTCGTTGGAGAATTTAAATATATTATATCAGCGCGCGGTATTGGTTTCATTCTGCAGTGTCTGCATCAGTTCCATAGCGTAGTTGTCCTTGGCTTGTACGTAAGCGACCTTCGTTATGATGGAAGCGCCAAGTTTTTTCTTCTCAAAGCTTGCCGATATACCGAAATCAATTCGCTCAATTTCAAGCTCTCGCGCTCTTTTGATCGTTTGGTATAAAAGCTGTCTGTATAGATTGAAACCTTCTCCGGCAATATAGTCCATGCCGATAAGTTCAGGCACATATACATTTCCTGAATTTTTATAGCAAAACATTATTCCAACGAAATTCTTTTCAACTGCATTTTTAAGGGTCAGAATTAAGAACTCCCAGTTTGGAGAGCTGTTCATATTTTCAAATACTTGTCTGTTGTATGTGAAGGTATTTATGGCTAGGTTGCGATCCTTTACATTGCAGTATAGCTCGTAAGCCCTGTTTATTTCTTCTTGATTGAGGCAATCCTTTATTTCAACATCGTAGAATTTTTCGTATGGCAATATTTCCCTGTTGTAATGCTGGCGTGAACGGGTTGAAAGCAGGGAACCATAATTCTCAATTGTGGAGCAGTTTTTATTTTCAATAACACAGGATTCTGGCATATCAATCTGGAAATACCCTTGGTTTCTAACCATTTCATCCCATTTGAATCCATTTTCAAAATCACGCAGAACGACCATATCAGCCCCTAAGGAATTGTATGTTTCTTCCATCTTGTTCAATAGCATTCGAAATGATTGCTCGGCCAGAGGATGACTCTGGTCAATATAACAGTGCATCCCCTCAGTGAACAACGAGCCAGTACTTAGTACTTTGGAAGTCATATACATGGGCTCTGTTTTTCGAATTTCTTCAAGGTGCCTTGAAACTGATTCTGTAGACAGCATATCATCTTTCCAGATCCCGAATGTGCAGAACGTCATTAAAACAACTTGCATGTTTTGGTCCCTGATTATATAATAGAAGAAATCCCATTTATTGGCTTTATCCTGGCTGCGTGAGAAAGTACGCTCCAGATACTGCATTCCAGCCCAATCAAGAATATTGTGAGTTCCCAAATACTTGTTCCATTCCTGCTTGTCGATATTTTCTATTGTTGTTTTCTCTTCAATAAGCAGAAGTTCTATCTGCTCCTTTTTAGCAGGGAGTTTGTTTCTGAGATCCATTCTAAAAGCCTGCCGTATCTTTTCATCACTGCTTCCGGTTTCTTCCACGGCTTTCTGGAAGTGGTGATCCATTGCACGGGCAAGATCTGTTATATCTTCAATTTTATTATGCGCAGATATCGTGATACGGATCCCGGTGTTTTTTATAGGTACTGCCGGATAAATGCCAAGGTTGAGATAAAATCCATCTGAGAAAAGGCGCTTGGTAAAATTATAAGCAGTAGCTGGGGTGCCCATTCCAAGAAAAAAAACTGGAGAATCATTATCAGACACTAGAGGCAGGCTGGAGTTTGAAAGTAGCGTGCTGAAATGTGCTGTTTTTTTTGCAAGTTGAGCTTGGTGCTCGTAGATTTCTGCAGAAAGATGTATGTCACAGGATGCAATTGCAGCGGCAACTGATGCAGGTTCAAGCTGAGCCGAGAAGGTAAGAGGACCTCCAAAAGTTTTGATCTTCTCACGTAATTTACGATCGCTACAGAAAAATGTAGCACCGCTGGCACCAAAAGTTTTGCTCAGCGTGCTGACAACAACAATATTTTCTTCCAGTGTTCCAATGGCATCGAAGATAAAACCAGTACCGTTTTGTCCTTTCCAGCTCATTCCATGTACATCATCAAAATAGAGGTGGAGCTGCGGATATTTTCGAGCAAGGTTCAAAAGATCCTGTACTGGTGCATAATCACCGTACATAGAATAAACACCGTCCGCCATGTACCAGATTTTGCCCGATTTACCGCTGAACATTCGAATTTTGTCTTCAAGCATTTCCAGATTGTTATGGCGTACCATCTCGACAGGTATTCCCCTAAGCTTAAGAACCTGACAGGCATTCTGCACACTCCAATGCACCTGATGGTCGAGAATTACTGCATCTTCATCCCTTATCAAAGTTGGGATAATTGCAATATGTCCAAGGGTACTGTTCTTGGTTATGATGGGTGGTACACCATAGATCTGTTCTATCTTGCTTTCCAATTCAGCATATAGTGGATGCGAAAGATAAGTTTTAGAAAGAGGGAACTGCGTCCCGTAATTTCTTATTGCATTTATTGCAGCCTCTTTTAACCTTTCATCCTGTTCGAGTCCTAAATATCCCGTTGTGCCAAAATGGAGCATTTCGTTTCCGTTAATTTTTATGGTCCGGCCATTTAAATATTCACCTTCTGTGTATAGGTGTAGCATTCCTTGATCCTTTGCACTAGTAAAAACAGTGTCTACTGTATCGATAAAATTATTGTGTTTGATTTTTGCCATCGCTTATTAAATTTTTAGGTTTAAATCTGTGTTTTTGTAATTGTCTGAAAATTAGACACCTAAAATTCATTATAAAAATCGAAAGCGCTTTTACTTGCAGATATTTTATTCCCATTTTGGCAAGGGTAATTCCCGATTTGACAACAAATTACAGTGTTTTGCAAGAAATAATCCATATTTGACAATGACAATGTTTCTAAATCTTTATAATTTTGTTAAATTTCAAGTTTAAAAACAAACAGGTCATGATTGCCTCACATGAATCTTTTGAGAATCAAAATGCAAGGTTTTGGATTGAAAAAGGAATCCTCTTTTTCGAATATAAACCTAATACTGCAATAGATTTGCAAGTCGCTATGCGCGTGGTTGCAGACAGGATTGCATTTCAAAATGACAGGAATCTTCCTGTATTTTGCGATACCAGGGGAATTGCCTCAATTGACAAAGCAGCCCGAGACTATCTCGCAAAATCTGGATCACTGCTTGCAAAAGCAGTCGCTCTCATTGGCAGTGAAAATGTTTCCATGACTATGAGCACTTTCTATCTTGAAATCAGCAAGCCGTCTGTACCTACGCGAATTTTTACCGTGGAGCAGGAGGCATTAGATTATCTAAGGGATTTCGTTTAGGATCACTCTTAGACAGATAGACACAAGTATTAAATATTAACACAAATGAAAAGCCCTCACAACCGCCAGCGGATGGTATCGATGCACAAGATGTTATTTGAAATGGCAAGGGGCAATTTCAATAACCAAATCCCTTTGAGCAGTTATGACGACGAAATTGAAACCTTAGTCGTCCTTGTCAACATGGTAGCGGAAGAACTTAAGGAGTCCGCTTTTCATTCAGGTTTTGTCAATCCATATATTACTCACAGGATGGTGACACCTGCAACTTTTATCCTAGATGAAAATCATTCCATCAAAGATGTGAATCAAGGGGCGTTGAAAATTTTGGGTTATGATTCGATAGAGATGCTCAGTAGGCCAATACAGGAATTTTTACTGGATGATTTCACCGAAATGACTGATCTGGAGAGAAAAGCACTGGAGGAACTTCTTCTATCAGGTGAAATCATTACGCTAAATTTCATAACATATAAAAAACTGATAGTAAGTGCAGAATGCTCAGTATCAAGATTGTCTGAAGGTAAGTTTACAGTACTCAGCTTCATAGCTCCCTTTCTCCAGCTTGATGACGCTGTTCCGGAATCTTACGAAACAAAAGTGCAAAAGCAGCATAATTTTAGAAAAGCCGATGCGCGCCTGATGCAACGAGTTTACGATTACGTACTTGCGAATTTGGCGGAGCCTTTGCCTTCAATAAAGGAAATTGCTAGACTTTTTGGTACAAATGATTTTAAACTCAAAGATGGATTCCGGTATTTTTTCCATACAAGCGTCTACAAGTTTTATACCGAACAGCGGCTTAAACGGGCTTACCTAATGATTGAGCAAACTGATATTCCTTTGAAAAACATTTCGTTTATGAGCGGTTTTAATAGTTATCCTAACTTTTCCAAATCATTTAAAAAACAATTTGGGATCTCCCCAAAAGAAATAGGCCGAAACAAAACAGGTGATTTTTTTTTAATCGAAAAAGATTAATCCTTTCTGAGTAATACTCGCTCCCGATAATATAAGTGTTATTGATATGTAATTCAGAATTTTACATTGTTGAATTCAAATCGACTTGTTATGATACTTAATAAAAATAAGGGATTTAAAAAATACGTAGTTGAGGTTATCTGTCTTTTATATATACTTCTTTTTGTATATGCCGCTGTGAGCAAGTTGTTGGATTTTGAAAATTTTCAGGTTCAGCTAGGGCAGTCTCCCCTTTTGAGTGTTTTTGCTGTTTGGGTTTCCTGGCTGGTGCCTTTTACAGAACTGCTGACGGCCGTATTTCTTGTAGTGCCAAAACTGCGTACTCTAGGTCTTTTCATAGCCTTAAGTCTGATGACGATGTTTAGTGTTTATATTTTTATAATACTGCATTTTAGTGATTTTGTTCCCTGTTCATGCGGGGGTGTTTTAGAGAAGATGAGCTGGAATGCGCACCTTGCATTTAATGTAATATTTATTATACTCGCGTGCATTGCGCTTATTCTAAGAAGACATATAGGTACAATTTCCGCATTAAATTTGCCCCCCATAGTTACAGGTAAAGTTATGATGGTAAATGTTTTGTTAAGCATTGTAGTTATTGTCGTTTTATTTATTATCTCCGAAGAGAGTATTCATAATAAAAACCCTTTCATAAGAAGGTTTCCCCAGCATCCAGTTATGTTTGAAAGAAGTATGGATTTAAAGTTCAATTCCTACTATTTTGCTGGCTTCAGCAATAACAGAATTTACCTTGGCAATTATACCACCCCTCTTAAAATTTTATCTATGGATTCCAGATTGCAGGACAGAACAACCATAAAGGTAGTTTTTGATTCAAAGAAGCTTCGTTTTACGATGGTTAAAATCAAGATAAGTGACCCGGATTTTTATTTAATGGACGGTACCGTTCCAGTTTTATTCAGTGGGAAAACCATGGATTGGAAAATTAACAAAGATTTTAAAGGACTTCCATATTTTACTTTAGCGGAACCCGTTGACAGCGCCACTGTTATGATCCGGGCTGGTAACGGCAAAGATGGTTCACATACACTTGGTGTTTATAAAGAATATAAATCCCCTGCCACCCGATATAATTCAAAACTTCTTCAGACACAGATAGACGGTATATTTGATACAGACGGAATGTTGCTATTCAGTAATAAGCTGAATAAAATGGTTTATGTTTATTATTACCGCAATGAGTTCATTGTAGCAGGAACCGATGTCGCTCTAGTTTACCGTGGACATACTATAGATACTATTACAAAAGCAAAGATAAAGGTAGCTTATCTTAAAAATAGCACAATAAGAAAGATGTCAGCACCACCATTAATTGTCAACGCACATGCAGCGATATCAGGAAATCTCCTTTTCATTAATTCCAAAATACAAGGTCAGTTTGAAGATGAAAAGATATGGAAACGCACATTTATTATTGATGTTTACGATTTGAAAAAAAAATCTTATTTGATGAGTTTTTCGGTTGATAAAATTGAGAATAAAAAGCTTTTGTCATTTTTTGTTACCGATGATCACCTGTATGCATTAATGGAGAATGAACTTGTCGTTTACAAGTTACGCGATATTATAAAAAAAGAGATAAACGGTGTCATAGATAACAAATTGTGACAGCAGAAAATATATCGGCCGATATCAGGAAAATAGATCGAATACCTGTAAAAAAAAGTAGGTCAGATTTTTTAATTTAATATTTATTATTATGAAAAATTCATTTTTGAAAAACATGGTTCCTGCTGCAGTTATTGCTTTGGGAATCTCGGGAGCTTTTGTAACAACTTCAATGCAGAGTGTCTCCAACAGCAGTACATTCAGACCTGCCTATATTCTAAATGAGGATGATGAATGCGAGCCGGTAGAAGTTCCTTGTAATGACACAAGTGGGACGATTTGTCTACATAGTGCTTCTGGGCAGCAAGCCTTTGATGTAAATGCTCAGGGCAATTGTAATGTTACGCTGTACAAACAAAATTGATGTATTTAACAAATGAATGCAACAAAGGTACAATGCAGTTCCAACCGAACTGCATTGTATTTTTATTTAAGCCTATTGTTGTACACCGACACTAATCCATTGCGCAGATGTGCCTTCCTTTAGATAGTAGTCAAACCACTGCTGTAGCCGAAGCGACAGATCAATCTGATTCTCTTTAGCACTAAAAACATGTCCTTCGTTTGGATAAAGCAATAGGATGTTTTTCTTTCCCAATCGTCGCAGGGCCAAATAATACTCAAGACTCTGACGCACATCAATCTGCTTATCTGCTTTTCCGGACCATAACAGCAAAGGTGTATTAACTGTTTGTGCATTATGTATCGGAGAGTTATTATGGAACACTTCAGGTGCGTCAAATGGCGTTTTTCCCATCCACCACTGCTGGTTTTGAAACCGCCACATATCAGGCTTTCCTGTGTTTTGGTTCACAGTCAGAAAAAAGCTTGTCAGATCAGTTATGCTGCTGCCCGCGATTGCGGTTTTAAATAAACTTGTCTGTGTAATTATAAAGGCAGCCTCATAGCCTCCGAATGAATGTCCAATCAGCCCAATTTTGTCAGTGTCAATGATGGCTTTATCAATCACCTTTCTTGTGGCTGCAGTGACGCAGTCCAGAGCAGATATGCCAGGATTGCCATATTGGTAACGAATATCTGGCAGTAGGACAAAGTAGCCTTCCAAGGTAAATACAGTTGCATTGAATCCGTCTGCGTTGCTTAATGAGGGGTTATTGTAGTGATGAACCAGTCTTGACTGCTGCTCGTATATATGAACGATCATAGGGTACTTTTTCTGTTTGTTATAATTTGCAGGGTATTGCAAAACTCCTTTTAAATTTTCCCCTCTTGAATTTTGGTAGTAAATTATTTCAGATCTACCCCAATAGTATTTTGACTGATGGGGATTGCTTTGAAAGACGGCTTTGGCTTCCTTTTTATGATTTTTTACTATCAGTTGAGGTGAGAGGTCAAAACGCTGTTTCCTATAGAAGAAGTTTTGTTTCTTGGCATCACAATACAACTGGTCTGTATACGCTACCTCATAAATAATTTGTTTTTCACCTGAATACGGATTCCAAATAAACCATCCTGTTTTTCCATCTTCTCCTTCGGCGCGCAGTATAAGCTCCTTATTGATATTAAAACTATCTGATGCTGGACTATCATAAACAAGCTTTAAGGGTTTATTTAAAAAATCCGCAATACGGTATTTTATTTTTCTTTTTCGTCCATGTGTGAGCTTTCTTGAGACGCTACCATCAGCTGCTATTGCCCAGATATCGTACTGGTCATACAATAAGAGTTCTTTATCGTCTGTGCTCCAGCCAGGAGTGCCGCAGGCAAATTCTGAAACCAAAAGTGGATGATTTTCTTTAAATTTGATTTTTATTTTTTGGGTAATATTGGTGTGAGTGCCCTTTTCTATGTTATAAACCCACCAATTATTTTCCTTATAATAAGCTACATATTTTCCTTTGGGAGAAGGCATTAGATATTCGGAGAGAGGAGATTGTTTTTTTAGAAAAAGTTTTCTTTCCAAAGTACCGAGATTCATAATATAAAAATCTCTTGGACCTTCTATTTCAAACTGAGGTTCATACGCTTTGGGATTGGACAGAAAGGCATTTTTCTGGTCACCGCTAAGCATCATTTTAGGAAGCTCTGCAGTTGTAACAGGAATAGCATTGTTTGATAATGGCATCCATAAAGCAATCTTGACTGATTTTTCAATCTGGCCGATAAGCTGTTCTTGTAGATATACCCATTTATCATTTGCATTCCAAATCTCCACATTAGAATTTATTTTGCTCTCTTCCTTAGTATTTTTATTATTATAATTGAAAAAGACGCTTTGTAAATCATCTGACACTACTAAATCATAATTGTTGCCATCTGCTATGTAGCTATCTTTTGGAAAAGTGATCAGTTCACTCGGTGTAAGCCGGTAGAGATTTTCTTTATCCACTATATAATAGAGAAGAGAGTTCTTGAAACGATCCTTTGTATGACCAATAAATGCAAGTGATTTCCCTTCTTTCTGCCAGGCAAAATCCTTATAACTCTCATCTCCACTTACTATAAGCTGCTTTTCCTGATCAGCTTTTTGAAGGTTCAATAAATAGGTATTACAAATATTTTCAAAATAAGTACTGTAGACCAATGTTTTTTGATCTGGACTTAATGAAAATTGAATTCCATTCTGAATTTCCTTTATAGTCTTTCCATTTGGTTTACGGAGAACTATTTTATTACAATTTCCCTCAGGTCGAAAAATAATAATTAGACAATCGGCAGATTTTGAGTACAAATACTTTTTGACCGATTTAATTATTTCTGCTTTGCCCGTTTTTAAATTCAATATGTGAAGATTGTTTTGAATCATGCAGACAAATGTATTTTTTTCTGTAAATACTGAATTTCTTGCATCTGGAAAGTGATAGATTTTATTCGTATCTGAGTTTTTAACAAAGAGTGTATCGTTCCCATTCTCATACTGTATTTTAAAGCTCACCCAATTCTCATCAGGTGCTATCTTTTCTAATTGTAACGTGCCCCATAAATGATAATCTGAAGCGGTTAAATCTTTTTTTTGCACTGCCTGTCCCCAAAGAGGACAGGCTACTAATGGCAAAATAAAAAAAACAAATAAAATTCTGACGTGAGTCAGGGCATTTAACTTTCTGCTACAGACTGCAGTTTTATCATAAAGTGTTGACATAATATAATTTTAATATCCGGCGTTTTGCGGTAAAAGATTCGGATTGGCATTTAATTCATTTTGCGGAATAGGAAATAAACGGTCTGTAGTATTCCAGCCGGGTTTCACTACTGAAAGTACCTGGTCGACTGTGTCAAATCGTTTCAAATCAAAAAATCGATGACCAGCCTCAGTAAAGAGCTCCCATTTTCTTTCCTCAAGCAACGCCTGCAGAATTTCGCCTTTCGAAATAGCTGCCGTATCTGATAGGCCAGCTCTGCGTCTGACATGGTTTAAATCTTCTTTTGCGCCAAGGAGATCGCCCTGTTTTACCCTTGCTTCGGCTCTAATAAGATACTGCTCAGCCAGACGAAAGAGTATAGAGTACTCTACTGAAGTACCAGTAAAATTGTTTTCCTTATATTTATAGGAATAATACCATACTGAAGTTCCCTGATTAATTTGTTTGATCCAACTGGATCGGCGTAAATCTCCAAGTCCGAATGAAGTGACCAGTTCAGGAGTTAATGCTGTGACAGTTGGTGGTGCAGATAAAATTGTAAAAGTCTCTGCTTCTTTGGTATTCTGTCCCGAGGCAGCTGATTTAAACTGCCAGATCGTTTCTTTTGAACTTATTAAAAATACCTGATTTATGTTTTTTTCCAATATAAAAAGATCAGTACTGTTAAGAATGGCAGACGCTTCATTGGATGCTTCAGCATAGGAGCCATTATAGAGATATGCTCTTGCCAACAGTGCTTTTGCTACATATTGATTTGGACGCACTCTGTCAGTGCTGCTATAAGCAGCGGGGAGTAGAGCAGCTGAGTTGTCAAGATCCTCGATAATATTTTGATAGACGTCACTTTCAGACATTCTGATCACCTTGCTGTTGATTTTATAATCTGTTGTTTGGATGTAAGGGATGGGCCCGAAAAGGTTGACAAGGTAAAAATATAATAAAGCCCTGATGAATAATGTTTCGCCCTTTAGCTTCTTTTTGTTATCGATCGAAATGCTAGTGCTTTTTTCAATCCCCTCTAGTATTGAGTTGGCTGCATATATTTGATTGTAAGCTAAATTCCAATAGTCCAAAATAACAGCATTTGAAGGAAGAAGGGAATTATTGTAGAAATTCAGCGTTGGACTAGAGGCAGTGCCGAACGCGGTAAGTTCATCAGTATAGTTTCCGAGCTGGTTTGATAATCCCGAACTAAGCCCTGTTAGCATTCCCTTGTCTCTTATTTTTGCATATATGTCGGTAAGCGCGGCATCAGCGGTAGCGTAGTCCTGGAAAACACTTTCGCTTGTAAGCTGAGATTTTGGAAGATCTACATCGACAAATGAATCACATGCATTCATTGTATAAAGACAGATCAATAGTGCTGTCAGTTTTATATTTGGATATACTAATTTCATTTTTTCTGGATTTAAAAAGTGAGTTGTACGGCTGCCGTAATTACCTTAAGAGGAGGAAGGAAACCGGATATTACAAATTCAGGATCTCCATCTTTGTAATTGGTGAAAGTCAACAGATTTTGGCCCTGCAGCATAACCCGGCACTGGGTTTCTTTTAAATTAAGTGGGACATCGTAAGTGATAGCAATGTTTTTTAACCGAATAAAAGAAGCGTCTTCTATCCCTGCATTACTGATTGAGTATAAATAATTGGTATTGACGGCAGCTGAGTTTGTACCGGATGTGTACATCTGATACGCGGCCTCGTCTCCGGGCTGTTGCCAGCTGTCAGTCATTCGTGCGGGCTGGTTTGTCATTTGTCCAGGTTGGCCTATCAGATAAGCTTTGTTTTTCTGATTGACAAATTGAAATAAAAAGTCTAATTTCCAGCGTTTGTAGGATAGCTGATTCTGAAGACCACCATAATATTTAGGGTTCAAATCGGATACAGACTGCTGGTCATCAGGAGAAGATAGTTTGCCATCGCCATTTAGATCTTCAAATTGATATAAGCCGTATTGAGGATCGATTCCCTGATAATTATAGAGCAATTTGATATTTAAAGGTAGGCCGACACGATACTGCTGGCTGTAAGTAGAACTTTCCAATCCGGGAAATCTGACCAGCTTATTTCTTTCAAATGTGATATTAAGATTGGTCGTCCAGTTAAAATTATAAGATTTAAAATTTACAGTTCTGAAAGTTAATTCCAGTCCCTTATTTTCTACTACCGCATCAAGGTTGGCCTGCAGAACGGTGAAGCCCGTTGTGCCGGGAAGCGGAATGCCCGTCAGCTGATTGGAAGAGCGGTTCTGATACCATGCAGCAGTAGCAAAAACACGGTCTTTTAGAAATCCCAATTCCAGAGCAAGTTCAAACTTTTTATTAACTTCCCATCCAAAATTTTCATTGTACAGCCTTGTCGGCTGTAGGCCTATTATACCGTTATAATTTACCCCTGAGGTGGTGTAGGTGTCTAAGAATTGATAATCGCCTATCTGATCATTTCCCGTCGTGCCGTAACTTGAGCGAATCTTTCCAAAACTGATCCAGTGGCTTTCTTTCAACAGATTTTCATTGGAAAACAGCCACGCAACGCCAACAGCACCAAAATTCGAAAATTGGTTTTCTGGACTGAAACGGCTTGATCCGTCTCTTCTGGCTGTGAAATTGATGATGTACTTTTGCTGCCAGTTGTAATTCAGTCTTCCAAAAAAGGCCTGATATTTATACGCTGTCTCATCATTCAGTAGCACTGTTACAACAGAAGCTGCCCCCAGATTATATATCAGACTGTTAGAACTGAATCCGTCGCCAGACTGGAACAGTCTTGAAGTGGTCTGATTTTGGAATGTTGAACCTAAGAGCACGTCAAGTTTCCCTTCGCCGAGATCTTTTTGCCAGTTCATCTGGGGCTCTACAATCCAGGAAGAACGATTAGTATTGTTGACGTAAATGCCGGATCTTGCACTTGTAATATTATTGGCGGGATTAAATAGTGTTGAGGGTGAAGTTCTGGTTTCAACTGTACTCAAACTGGTATAGCCAAGACTGCTTTTAATTGTAAGGTCCGGAAGTATTTCGTAAGAAAGAACAGTATTGGCGACAAGATCATGGGTTTTGGATTTAAATTCGGCATTCAGATTTCTTAGTGGATTGTTCCATGTTTTATTTTCCCAGTTCAGGCTTCCGTCTTCGCTGTAAAGGGCCGGTGCATTAGGTGCCAGCGTTCGTGATTCTGTCGTAAAGTCAAATGCAGGCTGGTTATTATCCTGTACGTTGTATCCGGCTGAGAAAGTGAGTCGAAACTTATTACCGTCTGAACGGTGGTTTAAATTAAAGTGGCTGCCACCTTTTTTGTAGAGGAAATCCCCAGGGAAAACAGTTGATTCGGTATAATAATTGCCACTGAGAAGAAACTGGGTTTTTTCTGAGCCGCCCGATACACTTCCCATCATATCGTTGATCATCGCCGTTCCTCCCAAAAGTTCTTCCTGCCAGTCAGTGTAACGGTTTTGATCCCAAGTACCATTAATATCATAATCCCGCGCTTTGTACTGGGTAAGTTTATCATTTACAAAAGCCTGTCTGCGCATGTTTAAATATTGCTCCGTATTCATCAGTTTCATGAATTTGGTTACCGATCCAGCTCCTGTTGATGCTTTGATGGTAAAAGTGGTTTTGCCTGCCTTGCCTTTTTTAGTAGTGATTAAAACTACTCCATTAGCACCGCGGGAACCGTATATGGCTGTTGCATCGGCATCTTTTAGGATTTCAATACTTTCAATTGATTCCGGATTAATGTTGTTCAATGGACTGGTAACTGTGGGAAATGTGGTCGAAGTCTGATTATAGCCAATAGGGCTGGACGCGTACGGAACCCCGTCTATAATATAGAGAGGAGCATTTGCATCAGAGCGCAGGCTGTTCTGACCCCGTATCTTTATATCGAATCCACCACCAGGAACTCCTGTTGTCTGAGTTATAGAGACACCAGCCATGCGGCCCTGCATGGTTGCCAGCACATTGGTAACGGGTTGGGTTTCGATATCTTTTGAAGTTATACGTGCGATACTGCCAGTGCGCTCGCTTTCTTTAACTGAATAATATCCCGCATTCACACGTACTTCCTGCAGTGTTGTTGTATCGTAGGAAAGTATGATATTCACAAGGGAACGTCCCTGAATTGGAACCAGCGAAGTTTTAAAACCTATATAAGATACTACCAGTGTGTCACTAGGAGAGCATAACAGTATAAACTGACCGCTATAATCAGAAATTACGGCCTTGTTTTTTTTGTTTTTAATACCAACAGTTACTCCGGGCAGGGGATTAGTACCGTCTGTGACAGTGCCCTGAACGTTATGTTGTTGGGGAAATAAATTGCCTTGCCGAGATTGATTTTTGGCAGACAATGGTGAAAAAGACAGTAGAAAACCTATAAAAATTAGGCAATAGAGATCTATTCCACCCTTGGAAAATGAATAATTATTCATAATTTTGGGATTGGTTAGTTAAATATGATTTGACTGGCTACGGTCCTCTGCTCTAGTTAGTCGCTGCTGCAGAGGGCCATTTTTTATGTATTAAGTAAACGACTTAATAGGCATAAGGAAGATTTGTTCAATACACAGGCAATGATAATTTTAAAAGGTTCGACTTTTTAGATGCGAATTTTAAAAAAATAATTAGTAGTACGCTAAGAATAACAAGTGAGTTTGTGAGCAAAAAAAAGGCGCAGAACTCAGCTTATCGTTTTCAAGGCACTGGCGGCACCCTACCACAAATAAGTGAGCCCACGCCATAAGACGTGAGCATCTAACTTATCCTCTCGTGGTTAATAAAACGCCAGTTTTTGAAAACGAGAATCAAAGCGAATGCTTCAAATATTTTTACATGAAGAATCGCAAAATTATTTAATTATATGCTAAATGCAAATAATATTAAATGTTAATTCAAATAATAAACAAATATAACAATTTTTTTTTATTTGTTATAAGATCTTATAACATTTTTTAATGGAATTATCACGCCTTTTGTTTAAATGCTTAAAAAAGATGGAAAAACATAAGGAGGAAAAATTAAAAAAATTTGGCTTGCATGTTAAAAAGCTTAGAACTGAATTAGATTTAAGTCAAGACACTGTTGCCTTAAATAGTGATAAGCTTATCAAAGCTACAATAAGTGACATAGAAAATGGGAAAAGAAATTTATCATTTACAACACTTTTAGATTTAGCAAAAGGATTAGGAAAGCATCCTAAAGAATTACTAGATTTTGATCTTGAAAAATAAAAACTAAGATCTCTACGATTTTAAATTATACTATTTTCCAGTATTTGATTATGGAATGGTATGAATATTTTACTTATTAAAATTACAGTTGGTTTATACGCAAGAGGAACAGTATACTAATTCATGAGAAATTATCATCAAATGATATTTGGTAGAGTAGGAGATTAAATAAAAAAGATGCGTAAGCATCTTTTTTATTTAATAGAAATGTAATAACACTCTATTTATTTGTGTATCAGAATTTACTTTTTACTTTTATTTTTTCTTAATTAAATTTTTTTTTAATTTGCTCATACACTTCTTTCACAAATATAAACTAGAAGCCCTATTTAGTTTAAAAAAAAGCAATTTTATCAATAATTTCTGAGGAGAATAAGCATTAGAATTATCTATATTTACCAATTCTAACATTAAAACACAAAATGAGCATAAATATATTACAATACGAAAAAGACGTTTGGAAAACTGCCGATTTACTTATAGCCTCTGGAATAAAACAAAGTGACTTCCCAAAATACATGATGCCTTTCTTTGCGCTACTAATGGTTGAAAGTAGATTAGTAAGAGAAGCTAAAAGATTAAAAGAAGATATAGGAGAAACTGATATTGAAGACTTTATTGAGATGTTCCAGTTAGAAGGATTAGGGTATAATGATTTTGTTATTAGAAAAAATAAAACACTAAAAGACATCTGCAAAAATGATAAGACGTTTGATGTTGATTTTCATGCTTACCTAAAAGCATTCGATCCTGAAACTAAATATTTGCTTGGAGTAGATAAAGGGACTGAAGAAGAAAAGTTTTTGGATATATCTGGTATTAGTGGTTTGCTAAAAAAGAAAAGGATATTATTTGAAACTGTTCAAGCGTGGAGTGAAATTGATTTAACACCTTTTAATAATTCTGAAATAACAACTTTAGAAGAGCACATTAAAAGAAAATGGGCAGATATTTCAGCAGAAACTGCTGGAGAACAATATACACCTGATGATATTATCTCTTTAATAACTGATATTATTGCTTCTAAAATTGAAGACAATGAAAAGTTTCTAACAATATACGATCCAACGTGTGGTGGAGGAAACCTTTTGTTTGGTGTTGAAGATAAAATTAAAGAGAATTTTAAAAGACCAACTGCTACTTATGGTGAAGACTGGAATGATAGTTTGTACGCTTTAGCTAAAATCGAAAGTAGATTTAGGGTTGGGTCTCAAATAGAGCACGGAAATACTTTAACAGAAATTAAGTTTATCGAAAAGAAATTTGATGTAATTGTTGCAAATCCTCCTTACGGAGTTGATTGGAAAGGATATCAAAAAGATATTGTAAACGATACAACTGAAAGATTTATTGCTTTGCCGTCTATTTCTGATGGTCAATTTTTATTTACACAACATATTCTATACCAATTGGCTGATGATGGCTTGGCTGTTGTGGTTCATAATGGTTCAACATTATTTAGTGGTGATGCAGGTAGTGGTGAAAGTGCTATTAGAAAATATTTTCTAGATAATGATTGGGTTGAGGCAATTATCCAAATGCCTACAGATGAGTTTTTCAATACTGGAATTTATACTTATCTATGGATATTCAATAAAAACAAACCCTCGGATAGAAAAGATAAAGTGATGCTTATTAATGCAGCTAATTTATTTGTGCCTTTAAAGAAAAGTAAAGGTAAAAAGAGAAAGCAAATGAGCGAGGAAAATAGAATTGAAATTGTAAAGGCTTTTACTGAATTTAAAGATAACGAATATTGTAAAATCTTTGATAAGTGGCATTTTTATTTCAATAAACAATCAATTTTATTAACTAACGTTGATGATGCTGGTAAATCTGTTAAAATGCCTAATAAAGTAGATAGAAACGGTGATCTTAAAGAAGAAAAAAGTATAAAATTAGAACCTATAACAATTGCGATTTTAGACAGTTTTAAAGAAAACAGAATTAAAGCGATTAATGAAATGGTAATTACAAAGTTTGAGGATAAAAACTATTCTAGCTTATCCAATTATTATGAGAGTTATTTTAAGTCTTTTGTAAACGATTTTGATTATAAGGCTGATGCGTTTATATTAATTGATAAACAAGGCAATTCATTCCATTATGACAACAACAAAGAAACTATTGTTGTAAAGGACAAAGACCAGAAAGAAAGCTTTTTAGGAAATGGAAAAATAATTGTTAAATCTACTTACAAGAAAAAGACATCAACTAAAGAAGAACATATTCTAGTTACGGCCGAAATAACTAAAGATCTTCAAAAAGATTATGAAGTAATTCCTTTTAGTCCAGATGAAAAGCAAAATCAAGAAAATATAGCCACTTTTATGGATAAATATATTACCAAACCGTTTGAATATTTAGACAACACAATTGGTGTAGAAATTAATTTCAACAAAGTATTTTACATTCCAGAAAAATTAAGAGATACAGCTAAAATCAAAGAATATTTAAAACAATTAGAGCTTGATTTAGCTAACCTTGAAAAACAATTAGCTATATGATAAAATATAATAATTACATACCTACTGAAATACAATGGCTACCGATAATTCCAAAAGATTGGGAAATAAAAAGGATTAAAGATATTGCTGATTATCAAAGTGGTTATTATATTGATGCAATGGAGTTTGATGAAGAAGCTGAATTTCCTGTATATGGAGGTAATGGTATTAGAGGATTCTGCAAAAAATATAATCATAATGGGAATTATATTTTAATTGGTAGACAAGGGGCATTGTGTGGTAATATTAATTATGCAAATAATAAGTTTTGGGCTACCGAACATGCAGTTGTAGTATATCTAAAAAAAGATATTAATATAATATGGTTTGGCGAATTATTAAGGGTTATGAATTTAAATCAATATGCTTTATCTGCAGCACAGCCAGGATTATCCGTTGATAAGATTAAAAGATTAGAACTACCTTTTGTTCCCCACAAAACTCAAAATATTATTGCTAATTATATTCTGCAGAAAACCCAAGCGATTGATAAAAAAATAGATTTATTAACTCAAAAAAATAATTATTATAAAGAATACAGAAAAAGTATTATTAACGATGCTGTTTGTAAAGGGTTGAATACAAATGTAGAATATTCAGAAAAAGAATTTGGTTTTAAGACCAATATAAATTTCAATAGATTTCGATTAAAGGATTTGGGTTATTTATATAGTGGTTTATCTGGAAAAAGCGGAGGAGATTTTAATCAGGATGAAAACCCATACAGTAGAGGATTTATTCCTTTCACAAACATTGCTAATAATACATATCTAAAAGCAGACTATTTAGGAACAGTTGTAATTTATGAAACTGAAAATCAAAACAGAGTTAAAAAAGGGGATATATTCTTTTTAATGAGTTCTGAAGGTTATGAAGATGTTGGAAAATCTGCAATTTTGGATGATGAATTAGAAGAAACATATTTGAATAGTTTTTGTAAAGGATATAGAGTTACTGCACATAAAAAAGTAAATCCATATTTTTTAAATTATTTATTATTATCTGATAATTACAGAAAATTACTAACCATTGAAGGAAAAGGTTTTACGAGAATAAATTTAAAAATGGAAAAAGTAAATGACTTTATAGTTTTTATTCCTAGGACTTTAGATGAACAAAATAAAATTGTTGCATATATTGATTCTAAAACCCAAACAATTGACAATATTATTAAAAATATAAATATTCAAATAACAATGTTAAAAGAGCTTCGTAAAACATTAATTAATGATGTAATTACAGGTAAAATAAAACTAACAGAGGACTAATATGAATGAGTTAGATTTACAAGATAAATATTTAGTAAACTTTTTTTGTGAGCGTCCAGATGGTTTACAATACAAAGAAGCAAAAGCCAATACAGTTTCAAGTCATTTTTTTATAAACGAAGATTTAAAACACTTTCTTTCTGAAACTTCATTAAACAAAGACAATTATAAAAAACTATTAAAAAAGTTTGCGAGTGAAAAAGAGTTAATAGAAGCTTTCAGCTTGTTTTTGGATGAAAAAGTAAAGTCATCGATGAATATGGCTTTGTTTATTAATACTAACAAGTCAGTTACTTTTGAAGGTTTAAAATTTCATTTATTCTATCCAAGTGGTAGCGAAACGCACGAAGATAAATTGTTTGATGAAAATATTTTCTCTATCGTTCAGGAGTTACCTTATACTTTTAAACATCAAGGCAAACAATACTTTTCTTTTCGTCCCGATTTATCTTTTTTTTTAAATGGTATATTTTTAGGATATAGCGAGTTAAAAAGCAATTGGAACAATCAAAATGCTAAAAAAAATGGCAGAAAGAAAGTTGCAATGGATTATCAAACAGCAGTACAAGAATATTTAAAAATTGCTGATGGTAATGATTTATCTCAATCTATAAGAAAAGATTTTTTAAAAATATTTGAAAAAGCAATTCATATAACTTCTACAGATATTAACGAAACATTTATTATAAGAAGTATTTCAAATCATTTTGATGAAATAAAAAACACAGTTATCTCTGGTGAGTACGATTTTGATGAATATGAGAAAAAGGTTTTCAAAGATTTCAAACCATATCCTCTAATAAATAAAGATGCGGACAAAAATCTAAAGTTCGAAGAAGTATTCAAAGCATTGTACGATAAAAAAATGATAGAAAAAGAAATACTCTATTATAATTTTATTGAGCGTGAATTAATTAAAAAAGAAGGTAGTAAAGTAAAAGAATATAAGCATAATGATGGTAGATTAATCAGTCCTAGGCCAAAACAAAAATTTGGTGCAGATAAAGTTATCTCAAAAATCAACGAGTTTTTAGAACACGAAAACGAACCCGATTACTTTATTAATAAACTTGAAAAAGAATTAAAAGCAAAAGGTATTGGAAAAGCCCAAATAAAAGAATTAATTGCAAAAAGACAAAAATATCAAAACAACAAAAATGTATATTCTTTATTATTACAATATGCAGCAGGTTTTGGTAAAAGTAACATTATAGGTTGGACAGCATTACAATTAAAAGACTTGCGTAAAGATGGAAGTTACATCTATGATAAGATTATGTTAGTTGTTGATAGGTTACAATTACGTGACCAATTGGATAGTATGTTACATAATATGAACATTCAAAAAGGAATGTTTTTAGAAGCTTCAGACAAGAAAAGTTTTATGACTGCATTAAGTAGTGATAAAAGAGTTATCGTTGTTAATATACAAAAGTTTGGTGCAATAAAAGAAATACTAGATAATGAGGTTACATCAAAATTATCTAATTTAAGAGTTGCTTTTTTAATTGATGAAATTCACAGAAGTAATAGTGGTTCACAAAACGAAGAAATGATAAGTGTTTTTGATGAACTGCAAAGTGGCTTTGATAATAGCCAAGTTTATACAAATACCATTCATAAAAAAAATTTGATAATAGGTTTCACTGCTACACCAAGTGATATTACTTTAGCTCGTTTTGGGGAGTATAATAAATATGCGGAAGCAGAAAAAATTTGGATCCCTTTTGATAGTTACACTATGAAAGAAGCCATTGAAGATGGTTTTATTTTAAATCCTATTAGAGGTATAGTTCCAGTTTCATCAAAAATGCAATTTGGAATACCTGATAATGAGTTAGAAGGTTTTGAGGGTGATTCTGGATATGAAGAAATACCAGACAATACAGAAACTGGTATAGATGATGAGGGTAAAAAGTATGCAATTCGTAAAAAGAAAATTTATTCAAATAAAGAAAGAATTGAAGCAATTTCAAAATTTATTGCAGAAAGATTAGTATCAACGGTATATCATAATATTCGAGGTACAGCAAAAGCTATGCTGGCAGTTTCCTCAATTCCAAACGCAATCAGATACAAACGATTAATTGATAAACACTATAAGGACTTAGTGGAACAAAAAAAATACGAAAGATTTAAAGAAGCTCCTATTTATATAGTTTACTCAGATAGTCAAGACCAACCAAGTAGTAATAGTGTTAATGATGGTATAAATGAAAAACAAGTTTTACAAAACTTTAAACTAGCTAAAAATGGATTAATTATTGTCGTTGATAAACTTCAGACTGGATTTGATGAGCCTAAATTACACACACTTTTTTTAGACAAAGAGATAAGAGGTATAAATGCAATCCAAACTATATCAAGGGTTAATAGAACTACTAAATATAAAAATGATTGCAAGATTATCGATTTTTCATATAAAAATGTCAATGTTAAGAATATAAAACAAGCTTTTGAACATTTTAGTAATGTTGTTGTTTCAGATTTTGATCCATTAGGTGATGAAGAAAGATTAGATATTTATCTTAAGGAATTAAAAGACCAAGATTTATTTAAAACACATTTTAAGGCCTTTCAAGAATACAATACTACCAATGATGATATAACTATTATTCTAGGGATAGATAATGACTTTACAAGATTTATAACATCTTCAAAGAAAGAAGCAAAAAAATTAAAAAAAGTCATAAATGATTATTTCAAAATATTAAATCTTATAGAGTTTGTTATTGAGATTGATAATAAATACAATGAAGAATTATTTTTACAATTTTGGAGAAAATTTAGTATTATATACGGACAAATCAATAAAGACCAAAATGATATTGATGATGTAGAAATATACTTCGATAACAAAATCGGTATTGTCGCTCCACAAGATTATAAAGCTAAAG
This sequence comes from Flavobacterium sp. Flavsp81, assembly GCF_059491325.1. Taxonomy (NCBI): domain Bacteria; kingdom Pseudomonadati; phylum Bacteroidota; class Flavobacteriia; order Flavobacteriales; family Flavobacteriaceae; genus Flavobacterium; species Flavobacterium sp. Flavsp81. Next base: position 961,058 of record NZ_CP168505.1, read on the forward strand.
AAAAAAACAAAATTACAGGTGCTCCATCTGGTTCAGATAACAAGTATAAATATAATATTCTTAAAGTTATCGAAAAACGCAATCAAGAGGAAGAAGCAATTGCGGAGTTAATAGAAGATTTTGAAAATAAAATAGATGCTTTTTTTAGTTTCATTAAAGCAGATGAAATGGGAAAAAGATTAATTGCCAAAATTAAAGATGAGGGCTCAGCATTTTCTCAAGATGAAATATATACCGATTTCAATAAACTTTATAGAAAATATACTATAATGAATAAAGATTTAGGAGAATTTTTCAAAAGAGAAACAAAAGATATTGTAAATCAAATGTGTGATGATTTTGAAAAATCTTTATTTATAAAAAATGGGTTAGAATTACCAAGTAGACCTACACCTCCTAAAAAATAATGAAAGAAGAAGATAAAGAATATTTAGATTTACTTAATAAAGTGTATTTTGAAAGTTCAACCCAGTTTGACAAGCAATTACTTTTTGTAGCTTCGGGAGCTTTAGGATTATCATTAGCTTTTATAAAAGATATTGTAGTTCTTTCAAAAGCAACTAATAAAGAATTGTTATTATTGTCATGGATAAGCTTTGGATTAGTTATTTTGATTAATGTAATTTCACATTATACATCCTTAAAAGCGATCAATTATAAAATTCAAAATATTAATAAAAAAAAGGATAGATTTTCTCAGAGTTTTAATTCTGTTACAAAATATTTTAATATAATGATGATTGTTTTTTTATCATCAGGTCTAGTACTTTTAATTGTTTTTATAAGTATAAATATTTAACTTTAAATTCTTTGCGAATAGATATGACAGAAAATAAAAACAAACAGTCAACCTTTCCTAAATGGATGGGGCCATTATTAGAAGCATTGCGTCAATTAGGGGGCTCAGGCAGGCCGAAAGAAGTTACAAATACTATTGCAAAAAATTTAAAAATTTCGGATAAAACTTTGGAAGAAACTACCAAAACTGGAATCCCTAGATTTTACAATCAGGTAGCATGGGCAAGACAGTATTTAGTTTGGGAAGGTTTTCTTGATGCCTCTAGTAAAGGTATTTGGACTTTAACACCCAAAGGAAATGAAACTTATTTAAACGAAAAACAAGGCCGTGAAATTTTCTTAAAGTGGGTTGAAATAAATCAAAAAGCCAGAAAAGCGAAATCAAAGACGGAAATATTAAAAGAACAAGAGGAAGATGAACCCGAAAATATTGAACATACTCTTAAACCAAACTTACTAGAAGTTTTACAAGGGTTATCACCTAAAGGTTTTGAAAATATTTGTAAGCGTTTATTACGGGAACATGGTTTTGAGAATGTAGAGGTCACTGGTGGCTCACATGATGGTGGAATAGATGGATATGGAACCTTGGAATTAAATCCTTTTGTAAGTATTAAGGTATTGTTTCAATGCAAAAGATACAAAGGAACTGTTTCACGAGCTCAAGTTGGAGATTTTAGAAATGCAATGATAGGTCGTGCAGAAAAAGGTATAATCTTAACAACTGGTACTTTTTCCGAGGATGCAAAACGTGAAGCATCACGAGATGGAGCGCCTCCTATTGAATTAATTGATGCATCTAAATTAGTTGATTTATTTGAGAAAGTTCAATTAGGTTTAATTCCTAAAGTTATTTTTGAAGTTGATTTGAAATTCTTTGAACCATATTTGGATAAGGAAAAATGAACTCGTAGGCCGCTCACTTTTAAAAAATTATTATTAGGTTCTTATGATATGTACCGAATTTCAGACTTTACTCGCTTTAATATAGTTGACAATCTGTTTATGTTGACTAATTTTATTTTTTTCGATTTATTCATTTTATTGAGATTCTTTCAAATTAATATTTCCAATTCAATATTATAGTAGTGTAATGTAACTTTCTTCGAACTCTATGCATTCTTTACTTTCATAGAATGAAAAACAGGTATTTACACGTATTTTTTTATGTTTAAAATAGGTTTAATTTGTATAAATTAAAATTGTTTGAAAACATTTTTATAATTATTAAACTACTTAGCTATGAAAATTTTATATCAATTATTTTTAGCTTTTAATTCAACTTGGCTAATAGTTGTCGTTTTTTTAGTTAAAGAAAAATATAAGCTAAATCTTTTAGCCGAATACTCAATTAATTATTCTTGGGGAGTTTTTACAGCTATTCCAATTATCTTAACAGCATTAAGCTTTTTAATTGCAATTACTTTACCGAAGGATATAATAAATGCTAACTCTGTTAGTGAAATTGAATTAGCAAATAATAATTTTCTACCAACTTATCTAGGGTATTTTTTTGTATCACTGGGAATAGAAGATGTTCCTACTTTAATTGTAGTTTTTTCAATTATATACATTTTCACGTTTCTCTCTCAGACGCTCTATTTTAATCCTATTTTTTTGCTTTTTGGTTATCATTTCTATTTTATTAAAACTTCACAAAACATCAAAATTTTCTTAATTACAAGAGAGCAATTGAAAACACCTGGCGAAAATAGTTTTGAAAAATTGAGAAGAATTAATAACTATACATTTATCGAACTCTAATTAATTTATATGGCAAATTATATCTTTGGAAAGGTCAAAAGAAAGCAAAATATGTTTCGCGTTATTGAGACAGAAACTGAAGTTTACAATACTGAACAGCTAACCTTAAATGGCATTGACTATAATCCTGCAACTCTAATTGAGAATGAAGAACTATACCAACTTACAAGTTTTTCAACCTCGGATTTTATTTTAGATTTTCTTAAACACGAGTTAGCCACAGTGAACCAGAATCAAATAACAAAACCAGATTTAAAAAAGTTATCCTTTATCTGTACAGTGCAAGACAACCTCTATTTTTTTCAAATTATAAATTCAAGTTTTTATATCAGTAAAAAATGGTTCTCAATTGATGAATTAACTTTAGAAACCGAAAAACCAATTATTACTATTAATCCTTTTGCGGACGCTATATACGATAAGAATAGTGATATACTATATTTTAAAAAATTAACGGCTGCGCAAAAAATATTTAAAGGGATGGATCAATTATATAAAGAAGCAACAGAAGGAGAGACGCAAACATTTTTGAATAGTGACTTTCTTGATGTAGGAGTTGATTTCGTTGCTAAGAATGTTACAATTCCTAACAGAAAACGTATTGCATTAGTAAATGAGACTTTGAATAATTTATCCAATGAGGAAAAGCTAGCAATATATGACTACACGAATGAATATGGGCAAGTATCATTTGAGGATGGTAAATTTAAAATCGAAAGCGATGATGATTTGAAATTTGTTCTTTGGGGAATTGAACAAAGGTTTTACACTACACATATTGGTGGTGAAAAGAGAGTAGCTAATTCCATTATCAGTATTTAATTATCGCCGGTAGATCGGTATAGAAATATTATCGTTTCAACTCTGTTGCAATTAACGACTTTTACTTTAAAATAAATATTTTAAGTTTGTCTTATTGAAAAGGTCGAGGTAGATGAGAATTCATTTAAACGCTACTCAAATGGCACTTACCATACTTATTTTTATTGCTGCGGTAAATACAAAAACTTTAAGTAATTCTTTATATAATTGAAACTACAAAATCGATGTTTGCTTTTGACATAAAATACAAATACTTCTTCATAAATTAAAATCTGTCTTTGTTAGTTAGAAAACTATTCCAACAAAATATTATAGTCTGGAAATTTTATATCATTTTTCAATAATTAGATTCTTTAGAATGTTAGCTATCGAATATAATTAGTAAGATTCATGTAGCAACACATCACAATTTCTCCTTACGTTATTTATGTATTAGCAACACTTATAATTGTTTTTTTGATTTCGATAAACTATCACTTAATAACTTCGTAATGCATTTACGTGCAGTAGTTCGATCAATCAAAACTTTTTCTTTTAAATATCTTCTTTAATTATTATCAGACACAAAAGTAGCAAGTCAGAAATAGACTTCCTTTTAAGGACAAGTACTGTTGTTATTTAAATTTCAAACATTTTTGCATTTAAATTACTTTTTATGAATTTTTAAAGAGTAAAATTATGGAGAAAGATATTGATTACAGTAATTCAAAGTTAAGCCCAGAAAAAGCTTTACTACTGCTAAAGTCTGAGGGATTAGATGTCACCATTGAACAAGCCGAGGAAATTTTGTATTTCTTGAGAATAATTGCTAATATCGCTGTGTTAAAATATTTAAACGAAAGAAAATGAGCAGGATAGCGGACTTATACATCAGAGTGAGTACTGACGAGCAAGCAGAAAAAGGCTTCTCCCAACGGAATCAGGAGGAAATGCTAAGAAAATATTGCGGCATAAACCAAATACAGATACGAAATGTAATTTATGAAGATCATTCAGCAAAGACTTTTAACAGGCCGCAATGGAAAAAATTTCTGGCTAATGTAAAAAAAAATAAAAATAAAATTAATCTAGTTCTTTTTATGAAGTGGGACAGGTTCAGTCGCAATGCGGGTGATGCTTACCAAATGATAAATATTTTAAGAAAACTTGGTGTAGAGCCGCAGGCTATAGAACAGCCACTTGACCTGAGTGTTCCGGAAAACAAAATGATGCTGGCTTTTTATCTGGCTGCACCTGAGGTTGAAAATGACCGCAGAGCATTAAATACTTTTCAAGGGCTTAGAAGAGGTAAGAAAGAAGGCAGGCATATGGGTATGGCTCCTTATGGATACGCAAATAAAATCACTGAGGATGGAAAAAAATATATTGCCATTGTACCGGATAAAGCGGCAAAACTTATATGGATATTCGAACAGGTTGCAAGAAATGTTTTTAGTACTGAATCTATTTACCAGATGGCAAAGGATAAAGGGCTTATTCTGTCCAAGAGCAACTTGTGGGTCATTCTTAGGAATCCACTTTACTGCGGAAAAATTGTTGTTCCCAAATATAGAGATGAAGAAGAAAAATGGGTAAATGGCCAACATGATGCCATCATTAGCGATGGTTTGTTTTATCGCGTACAGGACGTTCTTGATAGTAAAGCGAGGACATATAGGCCAAAGGTCAAGACTATCGAAAATTTTCCATTAAGAGGCTTTTTTCTCTGTCCACAGTGCGGTCAGAAGCTAACAGGGAGCAAATGCAAAGGACGGAATAAATATTACTACTATTATCATTGTCATAAAGATTGTAAATGGAGAGTTAACTCGGAGATTGCCAATAAAATATTTAAAGACCATTTAAATAAATTCAAGCCGTTACCGGAAGTGAAGAAACTATATGCAGCAATTCTGCTTGAAGGATATAGAGAACATACAGGATTGATAGCGAATGAAAAAAAGAAGTCCCTTGAACAAATCTCAGCTTACGAAAAGAAGTTATCGGTTGCCAGAAATTTATTAGTAAGTGAGAAAATTGATGCTGAGGATTATAATCTAATGAAGAATGAATACAATGAAATTATCATTAATCTGGAAAAAGAGATGGGAAATGTAGAAGACGACAAAGGGAATATAGAGAATTTAACGAACTCAGGACTGGAAAACCTTTTAAAACTCGGTGACGCCTTTGATAATGCGAGCTTAGCAGATTCCAGGGAGATAATTGGTTTAATTTTCCCTGAAAATTTTACATTTCAAGAAAATAAAATCCGCACCGCCCGAGTCAATGAAATCATCAACTGTATCTACCTGGTAAACAATCGATTACGGGCAAAAAAAAACGGGACAAAAGATGATATTTTTCTTTTGTCCCGAGTAGTGACCTCGACTGGATTCAAACCAGTAACCTCTTGAGCCGTAATCAAGTGCGCTATTCAGTTGCGCCACGAGGCCTTAATGCGGGTGCAAATATAGGCATAAATGTGACATGCACAAAATAAAAATACTATAAAAACTAAATAAAATTTACATTTAAAATTATATATATGATAGTCAGCACATTCCTGAAAAACATTTTTCAGATAAATTTTGTTGAAAGATAAAAAAGGCTTTAAAAAAATGCTTTTATAGCATTTTATTTAATTCCCAGTCTCGATTTTAGTTTTAAAAACAACAATGCAATTTTATAAGCATCTTCGGCAGCAGAATTTCTATCGCTTTTTGGAATTTTATATATCTCACACAAATCATCCAAAGAAAATTGTTTATCATTAATATCATGCAATTTTCTATACATAACATCAATGTCCAATGCTTCATTTTTTAATCTGCCGCAATCTAATCGTTCCAGTGCCGCATTTATCATTTCAATATCAAAATTAATATGATGACCTACTAAAACTGCATTTCCTAAGTAATCTATAAAAGCTTCAAGAGCTTCATTTTCCTCAAGTTTTGTCATTTTGCTGTCAACTATGAATTCATTTGACAAACCATTATCATGCAAATACTTATATTGTAATAAAACTGCCTCGAAATTATCCTGAATAATTACGCTATCATTTACAACTCCAAATGAACCCAGGGATAAAATTACATCCTTGTCAGGGTTTAATCCTGAGGTTTCAGTAGATATTACTACAAACCTGCTTGGTTTCGTTTCAAATTTTTCCAGATAGTTTTTCCAAAAATCCGGATATTCTTTGTTAATATTTTTAAGCCAGTCCAGCATATTATGAAAATTGTGTAAGTTGAAATTTGCTTTTAATTAACTCTTCAAGATCTCGCATAGGAGCCAATGCATTTTTTAATTTCTCTTTATCTGTTTTAGAAAAATCCTTTAAATTTATATATTGTCCGGAATCATCATTCTTTAATCCTTCAACCGTTCTAAATTTGACTAAGGTCATAAAGGCTTCAGCACAGCTTAAATATATTTCAGCATTTTTAGAATCTGAAATTGCAAGTTGTTTAAATCTTAAATAAGTATTTTTAATCCCTTTTATGTTTGAACTTAATATAAGTAATCGTGCTCCGTCTATCAAAGGCATTAATGCTCTTGTTTTAATATCGAATTTCATTTTATGGGGACCTTCTTCTTCTAAAATAAATTTTTTGAAAAAGCTTAATGGTGAATTCTTTTTTAAGGCATCATTTCCTAAAAAATCAAAAAATAATGGATTATTAATTGCATTTTTATAAATGATATTTTCTATTGCTTCTTCTATTTTTGGTTCTCCAAAAACAATCTCATAATCAAAGAAAATACTACTTAAATCATTACTGTTTTCACCTGGAGTATTCATCCAGCTGTTATACTGTTTTATCCAGTCTGTCAATGATTTACACCAAAGCATATTACTTGCCATATGGCCATTTGGGCAAAATTCATAACCCACTTTTTCTAACAGCGATGTGGTTCTTTTTGCCAGCCTTAAAAAGTAATCTTTTACTTCTCTGTATTTATCCGGAGTAACATCTTCAAAAATCAAAATACTGTCCTGATCAGTCAGTAAAAGCTGTTCTTTTCTTCCCTGGCTGCCAATGCTTAACCATGCAAAACGGGCAGGAGGGGAGCCTAAATCTAAAATTGTCAGCTCAACGGCACGTTTTATAAGAGCCAGATTTATTTCGCTCGCTATATTGCTGATGTGCGAGATCGGAATATTTTTTTGAATTGAATTCTGAATTAAATCTGATAAGCGTTCACGGATTTGTTTTAAATCTTTTGGTAATTGCGAACGTTTTATTTCTTTAATTAACACACCGGGATTACTGGCCTGAGCAACAATTAAATCATGTTCAGAAATAATTCCCTTAACAGCCGATTTGTTAGTTCCGTCTTTGGTAACACATAAGTGAGACACATTATGTTTTAGCATTAATAACTGAGCTTCTGCTAATGATACATTTTCAATTACAGTAACAACAGGAGAAGACATAATTTTATCAATCCTCTCCGTAATAGGATAACGTCCTGTAGCTATTTTTGATGATAAATCGCCATCGGTTAAAATACCTATGGGGTTGTTATTTTCGCAAACAACAATATTATCAACCATTGAATTAGTCATTAATATGGCAACATCCTTAACGATTTTGTCCCCTGTAGTTGTTAACGGCGAATTATTATAGTTCAGGGACTGAATATATTGCATATCTGATTGTGGATCTGCATAAAATACACTCTCAGTAGGCAATTTCCCTCCAGGACTTACGCTGTCTTTTGTATGTCGGGAATTTATGGCAAAACTTTCCAAAAGGAAATTTAAAACATCTGCATTATTCGCCACAAATGGTCTGAAAGCAGCAATTGGAATAGCATAAACAATACTTTCTTCGCGTGCTTTGGCGGTCATCATGTAATTGTTTTTTGCAAAAAACGGACGTAAACCAAAAATATCACCTTCGTGGCATTTATTGATTATAGTTTCCTCAGCATCAGCAATCGTTGTCAGATTAATAATTCCTGAAGATACTACATAAAAACTATCATGAAGTGCATCGTTATTTTGAAACAGTATAGCATTTTTTTCTAAATTGATTACACGGATGCTGATAGCAATATCAGACAATTCCTGAAAAGTTAAATTATTAAATGGTGGATATTCTTTTAAAAAATCTGCAATGTGTTCAGCAATTGTATTCATAGTGAATTTAATATAGTCTGATGTAAAAATAATAATAAAAAATCATAATACTACCAATGATAAAGTAAAACGATTAATTTGTGAAATTCTTATTTGTTTGGAAAAATTTAAACACTCTATTTTACATAATATAAATTATAGTTCAGTTGTTATGCAGTTATATAATGTACTATATCGCCAATTCACAAAGTATTTTGGGACTATTATATAAAAAGCCTTTGTATTAATCTACAAAGGCTTAGTTGTTTTATTATGCTTCATTTTCTATTAACACCGAAATCTCCGCAATCGTATCGGTTGAATAAATTTCCTGTCCGGATTTGAACTTGATTATATTTACTCCTTGCATGTCATCTCTTGGTGCTACGTATAGTATTTCTTCTTTCAATACCAAACAAGTTTCTGCACCGTAGTTTACTGTAATAAATCCCATTTTTTTTAATTTAAAGTTAATAACAACTAAATGTAAGTAAAAAATTACACACTTTATGTTTTTAGTACAGAATTATATCTTTATTTTAATTAAAGGATTTATATTTTTTTAGAATAGACAGCCTTCCCGTTTAATGAAACTTCTATCTCCTGTTTTTGTTCATTAAATGTTGTTCTTAAAACATTTCCCTTAAAAACTGAAACATCACCGTAGATTTTTCCATTTTCATCAGAAACATATTCAAATAATAATTTTTTATTATCCGGTTCAATTCCTAATTTGTAGCTGGAAAATTTAGTTCCTTTCAAATCAAATTGCTGTTGTGAATCAATAATTTTGCCTTCAGCGTAAAAATTCGTAATAGTTTTATTTAATGTAATATCCGGATAATATTCATTTACTTTTTTAAGGAGATCATATTGTGCCGAATTTACATCTTCTTGTTTTGATGAAATTGTCTGAGCAAATGACATTGTTGTAAAGATAAAAGCAAATAGTAAAATGTAATTTTTCATAATTATAATTTATAAGGTTAATACTTGAATCATTATTGAGTCAAATATGTTAAAAAACAATGCATTTTTATATAAAATGGATTAGTTTATGCAACAAGATAAGAAATATTTATCTTTGCAGGAAATTAAAAGCAATATTTTAAGAAAATGACAACCAAAAAATACATTAAACTCATCCTCATTTTAGGTTCTTTGACTGCACTTGGTCCTTTTTCAATTGATATGTATTTGCCCGGGTTTTCGGGAATTGCAAAAGATTTACATACAACTGTAGCTAAAGTATCAATGAGCTTATCCAGTTATTTTATTGGAATTTCTGCCGGACAATTGTTATATGGCCCGTTATTAGACCGCTTTGGACGCAAAAAACCTTTATTTATTGGTCTATTGGTTTATATTTTGGCCTCTTTAGGATGTGTTTATGTTACAGATATTGATACTTTTATATTCTTTCGTTTTATTCAGGCTGTTGGCAGCTGTGCTGCAACCGTGGCTTCAGTAGCTATGGTACGGGATTTATTTCCTGTAAAAGATATTCCTAAAGTCTTTTCATTATTAATGCTTGTTCTTGGGCTTTCGCCAATGCTGGCACCAACAATTGGAGGTTATGTAACTGAAGATTATGGATGGCATGTAGTGTTTTTAATATTGATGTGCATGGGAATTGCTATTCTCGCGGCATCACAGCTAGGTTTGCCAAATACTTATAAACCTGATACTTCGATTTCACTAAAACCAAAGCCAATCATTTCAAACTTTTTAAAAGTCCTAAAAGAACCTCAGTTTTTTACTTATGCATTCACCGGTGCAATAGCATTTTCAGGATTATTTTCTTATGTCGCAGCATCTCCTATCATTTTTATGGATATTTACCATGTTGATGCCAAAACATACGGATGGATTTTTGCGTTTATGTCTGTAAGTTTTATTGGTTCAAGTCAGTTAAATTCGATTTTACTAAAGAAATTTTCCAGTGAACAAATGATTTTTAGTGCTTTAATAGCTCAATCTGTAATAAGCATTGTTTTTTTAATTCTTTCCTTAAATAATCTTTTAGGATTATATGAGACAATTGGGATGTTATTTTTGTTTTTAGCATGTTTAGGAATTTCAAATCCTAATACTGCAGGACTTACAATGGCTCCTTTTGCTAAAAATGCCGGAAGCGCTTCTGCGTTAATGGGTGCAATTCAGCTTGGTTTGGGAGCTTTAGCTTCTTTTGCTATCGGAATTTTTGTTAAGGATTCTGTAGCTCCTATGGTAGCAATCATGACAGCAACAACCCTATTGGCATTTATTATTCTAAATGTAGGCAAACGTTTTATTAAACAAAAAGCAGAATTTTCCTCTGGAGATGGAATTAGGACCGGGCATTAAATTATATAAAAAATCCGGAATTAATTCCGGATTTTGATTTTATTATTGTTTTTTATCTGGCCTGATTATCATTCTAAGAGACTGATCTCTGGCGAAATAGGCAACCATCCAATTATAAAAAGTGTTTATTCGGTTCCTGTATGTAATCAATGAAATTAAGTGAATAAATAACCAAATAATCCACGCAAAAAATCCATTAAAATGCCATTTTGGACTTGGTAAATCTACTACTGCTTTGTTTTTTCCAATAATAGCCATAGATCCTTTATCCTTATAAACAAATGGTTTGAGCGGTTTGTTCTGAATTAAAGCTTTAAAGTTTTTTGCCAGATTTATTCCTTGTTGAATTGCAACCTGAGCAACCTGAGGATGTCCATCAGGAAAATTTTTATCTCCGGTTAAAATAGCTGTATCTCCAATTGCATATATGTTTTCTGTTGCATTCACTTTACTAAAAGCATCAGTTGCCATTCGTCTGCCACGGCCATAACTTTCAGCCGGCATGCCTTCAAATATTTTGGCAGTAACGCCGGCAGCCCATATTAAATTTCTGGTTTTAATGGTTTCTCCGTTCTCGAGATATACCGTATCATCAACATAATCAGTCACCCGACTATTTAATTTAACTATAACGCCCAATTGTGTAAGTGCTTTTAAAGTATCTTTTTGAGAAGCTTCACTCATAGGCGCCAGTAAGGCATCACCACCGTCAACCAAATATATATTACTGGCTGTAGTGTCTAATTCCGGGTATTCTTTCAGTAAGATATTTTTTCGCATTTCTGCAAACATACCTGAAACCTCCACTCCTGTTGGTCCTCCTCCTGCTACAACAATCGTTAATAATTTACGGCGTTTACGAATTTCTTTACAGATGGATGCCTTTTCAAGATTTTTAAGCAATGTGTTTCGCATTACAATGGCATCATTTAAGGTTTTCATCGGAATCGCGTTCTTCATTACATTTTCCATCCCAAAATAACTCGTTTCGGCACCTGTAGCGAAAACTAAATGGTCATAAAATAATTCACCATTATTCAAAATTACTTTGTTTTCTGCGGGAACAACTGATAATAATTCGCCTAAACGAAATTGAAGGTTTTTTTTACCTGCAAAAAATTTTCTAAAAGGATAACTGATACTGGAAGGTTCCAAAAAAGCCGTAGCAACCTGATATATAAGTGGCGGAAAAAAATTATAATTATTTTTGTCTACAAGTGTAACCTGTATTTGAGGATGATCAACAAGCTCCTTTGCCAGATTTAATCCTGCAAAGCCACCTCCAATAATGACTATGTTCATATGTGTTGTTTTAATTACTCATAAAAGTACAATATAATTTAACAGTTACAAAGTTGGCATAACTTACTTTTTGAATTTTTTAACAGGTTTTTCAACTATATCGTTTTTGTTCTGCAGAACATAATTAGCTAATAATTTTTCAATTAATTCCTCTTTGGTCAAATGGTGAAAAACAGTTTTTACTTTTGTTTTTAACTCAGTAGAAATATCGTGATTTGGTTTTGTTTTAAAGATTTGTTTTGCCCACAAAAGGGTATTATTTTCTTCTAAACTTGCAACAGTAGGTTTTTTAAATTCTGTAAATTTCAAGCCTAATTCTCTTTCAAAATCAGGGATCTCAATTATTTCTTCTTCTTGTAAAACTGTTAAAGAAAGCCCCTTTGCTCCTGCCCTTGCAGTTCTTCCGCTTCTGTGGACATAAGTTTCATAAGTATCCGGCAAATGATAATTCACAACATATGAAATCTCTTTAACATCTATTCCTCTGGCTGCCAAATCTGTAGCAACCAAAATATTGATATGACCTTCACGAAATTGTTCCATAATCCTGTCACGGATTCCTTGTGATAAACTTCCGTGAAGTGCTCCCGATGAAAATCGGTTTATAGCCAGATTTTTAGCTAATTTGTTGACAGCAGCTTTAGTTTTACAGAAAATGATTCCTCGTTCTCCTTCTTTTGAATTCAAAAAGTGCATCAGAACATCTAGCTTTTCAATAGGGTCAACCACAATATATTCGTGATCAATTCCTTGGTTACCAACGGTTTCCATGTTGGCACTTATTTGAACTACATTTTTGTCCAGATAATTCTGAATCAGTTGTTTTATTGTTCCGGGTAAAGTGGCCGAAAATAATAAAGTTCTGTGTTTTTTAGGAAGCTCAACAATGATTTCATCTAAACTTTCTTTTAAAATTGAAACCATTTCATCAGCCTCATCTAAAACTAAATATTGGGTTTGTTTTAAATTGATGGCTTTACGCTGAATCAAATCAATTAAACGTCCCGGGGTTGCAACAACAATATGTGTTGGGCTTGTAAGTCTTTCAATTTGTGGTTTTATTGGGATTCCACCGCAGGTTGCAGCTATAGAAATATTTGGAATATGCTTTGAAAAGTCTTGCAGATTCCTAAAAATTTGCTGTCCAAGTTCTCTCGTTGGTACTAAAATTACTGCCTGGATATCAGAAGATTTTGTATTGATTAATTGCAGTAATGGCAATCCGAAAGCAGCAGTTTTTCCGGTTCCCGTTTTGGCTAAACCTACAACATCATGATTTTCAGATAAAAGTAACGGAATTGTTTTTTGTTGAATTTCTGTTGGCTCAACAATATTCAATTCGCTTAGTGCTTTTAAAATTGGTGCTGAAATTCCTAATGATGAGAATTGTTTAGACATTGATTGTTATTTTAGATTTCTGAATTTAGATTTTAGATTTTTTACGACTAATGGGCACTAATTATCCCAAATTACTTTTACTCACTGATTGCAAAGATTTAAAAGGATTTTTACTTCAATCTTTTCAGCACGTTTAATTTTTTTTAACTTCAGGATAATAATTTAAAAAGGACTTCCATAAATATTTTATGAAAACTGAGCCCTAGCCCTGATGGAAACGGCATCCTTTTATGCCGGGGTTCGGCATAAAAGATATAGTGTACAGCAGGAGACAGCTCCTTCCTTCGACTAAGTTTATCCTGAGCGAAGCCGAATGGGCTCAGGATGACATTCTTATAATTCTATAGATTCTCCGATTTCGAGAAGCATTAAATCTTTTCCTTTATCGAAAAATTTACGAATGGACTCTTCATGATTGATTTCGATGTATCCAAAAGTGTCAAAATGGTAGCCAAGTATTTTATCACATTCTATAAAATCAGAAGCGATAATGGCATCTTCGACATCCATTGTGAAATTACTTCCGATTGGCAAAATTGCTAAATCCAATTTGGTGCGCATCGGGATGAGTTTCATATCCATCGTAAGGGCTGTATCACCGGCAATATAGATGTTTTTATGTTCGCCTTCAATTACAAAACCTCCAGGGTTTCCACCATTACTTCCATCAGGAAATGAACTGGAATGAACTGCGTTAACATATTTAACTTTTCCAAAGTCAAAATTCCAGCTTCCGCCATGATTCACCGGATGTGCTTTTAAGCCTAATTTGGCATAATAACTTGCAATTTCGGCATTTGAAACTATGACAGCTTGTGTACGATTGGCAATTGCCTCAACATCCAGGACGTGATCGCCATGTGCATGCGTAAGCAAAATATAATCAGCTTTTAATGTATTTATATCAATCGCTGAAGCCAGAGGATTACCCGTAATAAAGGGATCTACAATAATATGTTTTCCTCCTACTTCAATCCCTAATGATGCATGACCGTAAAATGTGATTTTCATATTAATTAAATTTTGAGTAAAACAATTATCTTCCTCCTAAAAAAAGATTTACAACAATATCAGAAATTAAGGATATCATGCATACTGTTAATAATATGGAAAGCAAGAATGTACTAAGTGCCAGTTTTTTTAATTCAGGATCTAACAACTTAGGATCTTGGTTTTTATAAACCGTAATTAAATGTTTGGTTAAAGGGATGTAAGCTAATAGAAATAAATACTGATCGAATTTATAGTGGCTTAAAACAGCAAAAACTACAACCAAAAACATAGCTGTTATAATCAATGTGAAATGATAAATCTTAGCTTTTGCTCCTCCAATTTGAACTACAATGGTGTTTTTTCCTGATTTTTTATCAGATTCTTCATCACGCATATTATTCAGGTTTAAAACTCCGACGCTCAACAAACCAATTGAAATTGCCGGTAAAATCAAAAGTGGATCAACTTCTTTTGAATATAAAAAGTTAACCCCTAAAGTGCTGACTAATCCAAAAAAGACAAAAACAAAAATATCACCAAAACCTTTATAGCCATATGCTGAATTCCCTACTGTATAACATATTGCCGAAGCAATGGCTGTAATTCCGAGCAATAAGAAAAAAATGGAATAGATAAAATTAGTTTTTCCAAAAGCAAAATAAATTAAAATAATTGCTGATAATAGTGTCAATACAGCCGTAATTATAATCGCTTTTTTCATTGCCTTAGGCGTAATTGCACCGCTCTGTATAGCTCTTTGCGGGCCAACTCTATCAGCATTATCCGTTCCTTTTACTCCATCACCATAATCATTTGCAAAATTGGATAAGATTTGTAAACCAAGCGTTGTTAAGAGTGCTAAACCAAAAATTTTCCAGCTAAATACTTCTGTTGGGGTATTGATAGTTTCTGTTGGATTAGATAAAGCATAAATACTCCCTATTATAATTCCGGAAACTGATAAAGGTAATGTGCGCAATCTCGCGGCTTCAATCCAATGTTTCATTCTTTTTATTTTAGATTTTAGAGTTTTTATTTTAGATTGTTAGATTCTGAATTTAGATTACAGATTTTAAAAATCAAAAATCTGCAATCTAAAATGTTTTTATGGTAACCATTTATTTTCGCCAAAATTAGGCTTTCTTTTTTCTAAAAAAGCATTTCTTCCTTCTTTTGCTTCTTCGGTCATATAAGCTAAGCGTGTTGCTTCGCCGGCAAAAACTTGCTGGCCAACCATTCCGTCGTCAGTTAAGTTCATAGCAAATTTTAGCATTTTAATAGAGGTTGGGGATTTTTGAAGAATCTCCTGAGCCCATTCATAAGCTGTTGCTTCTAATTCATCATGTGGAATTACCGCATTTACCATTCCCATGTCCATTGCTTCCTGAGCAGAATAATTTCTGCCTAAAAAGAAAATTTCACGGGCTTTTTTTTGTCCTACCATTTTAGCCAGATAAGCAGATCCGTATCCGCCATCAAAACTCGTTACATCAGCATCGGTCTGTTTGAAAATAGCATGTTCTTTACTGGCTAAAGTCATATCGCAAACTACATGTAAGCTATGTCCACCGCCAACTGCCCAACCCGGAACAACTGCAATTACTACTTTTGGCATAAAACGAATTAATCGTTGTACTTCAAGAATATTTAAACGATGTTGACCATCATCTCCAACATAACCTTGATTTCCGCGTGCATTTTGATCTCCCCCACTACAGAAAGAGTAGACTCCGTCTTTTGTCGACGGGCCTTCAGCCGAAAGCAAAACTACTCCTATTGAAGTATCTTCCTGTGCATCGTAAAAAGCCTGATATAATTCTGAGGTTGTTTTTGGGCGAAAAGCATTTCTAACATTTGGTCTGTTAAAAGCTATTCTTGCAACTCCGTTACATTTTTTATACGTTATATCTTCGAATTCTCTGGCAGTTATCCAATCCATTTCTGTTTATTTTTATTTGAAATATTTTTAGTGTAAAAATAAATCATTTTTACATTTTTATCACTCAATTTACTACAAGTCTTTTTCGAAATTTGATTATATAAAATCAATTACACTTTTAAAATAAAAAATAACATTATTTAACACTCGCTTTCAAAAAAAATAAGTATTTTTACAGTCTAGAAATCAATAAGATACATTTTTTATTTGGTTTCAAGATTGATTTTCTTTCACTGATTTATTAACCTAAAAAATGACTTTTTTGAGAAAATTTAAAAAATTTGTCGCTCATTTTTTTACGGTTTTTAATTATAAAACAAAAAATAATGGGCAAATGATTTATTCATATGCTTCAACTTCAAAAAAAAGAGAGTAACACCGAAGGTTAAATCCTAGATTTGTTTATTCAATTTATTAAAAATGATTATGATAATAGAAAATCAAAATTGAAAAACTTTCTATAAATATTATATCAAACCAAAGGTTAAACTGTGAAATTGATTCCTTGTTTTTGAAAAAAAATGAATTGATTATTTAAAAGACATACCTGGAAAGTAATGCTTAAAATTTTTAAAGTTACTTTTTAATTAGAATTATTTTATTTCTGTTTTTTTTTAATTACAATTTTTTAAAACTAGAATAAAAAGAGAAAGGCTATTCGTAATGAATAGCCTTTCTTGTGTTAAGCAAAAAAAACTTTCTGATTCTGATAAATATTCGGAAAACTTTATTTAGATATAGCTTTTTTAGAAGACAAATTAGTAACTTTTAATAAATAAATTCCCTCTGGAAGTTGATTTATATTTATTTCCTGTGAATTATTACTTAAGACTTTCTGACCCTGAGAAAAAACTTCAATTTTCTTTGTATTCAAAGGCTTTGGTTTTATAATAGCCGTTGAATTTGTATTCGTTTTTGGATTTTCTTTTGTAGCCGCATTTAAATTAGAATTTGCTGCCGCAACCGTGATAACTTGTTTTGAAGCATTATATAACGCCTGTATCTCCTGATCTGATAAGGCAATGTCGTAAATTTTTAATTCATCAAAATCAGCATTGATACCTATTTTTGTATTGAACTCCCCTAATCTAAAAATATTCCCTTGAGTATCCCGGGATATCTCTTTTGTCTCTTTTAATAATTCACCATTTCTGTATATTTTTGAAATACTGCCATCAAATATAACGCTATATTGATACCAGGTATCCTTAACCAAGGATGTGTTCACTATCATATTATTTGAAACGCCCCAGCCAGCCAGGTTTAAATCAGAATTAGAGTTTTTTATACCTTGTTGCAGGAGTCCAAAATACTGACCATTAAACGCTGATCCATACCCCCAAATATAATTTGCAGACGAAAGATCATTCATTTTAATCCATAGAGTTACCGTTCTTGGTTTATCACCCTGTGGAAGGTTATCAATTACAGCTTCTAAACCCTTGTTTGTCAATCTTTGTGCGCCTTTTTCATTTCCCATTCTGTCCATTACATAATTTTCTGCTCCCACAAAAGATATAGTGTTTTTCATATTATGTAATGTTCCATTAAAATTAAATTCGTGAATTGGTACCTGAGCGGCAACATTAAAAGAGATGACAATTATAAATATAAGCAGTAATTTTTTCATGTATGATTGTGGTATTTTATCATTCTATTTATTACTAAAATATACCGAAACCAATCTTTGAAGAAATTTACTCGACAAACAACATAAATAACCGTTTAAGTGAGTGCGAAAAAATATTTTATCAGCATTTTTTTTCAATTTAATTAAAGAATGTTGTTAAATACTTGAATTTTTACTACTAGTAAATTATTTCATATTTTTAAAAAATCACTTTTGTTGAAGTGATTTTTTAATACGGTAATTAAAACAAGTATCTCAAACCTGACAAAAGTTTTTATTTAATGAAAAAACAAAAAAAATAAATTATTATTTTATTCACTACCAATGGATTAAAAAATAACTTGAAATTAAGTTCTGTTTTAGTTTGTAAACATCAAAAACGTTTATATATTTGCAACCGCTTAGAACAACAAAGCGCATCAATACAAGCTTCGGGGAGATACTCAAGCGGCCAACGAGGGCAGACTGTAAATCTGCTGTGTGAACTTCGCAGGTTCGAATCCTGCTCTCCCCACAAAAAGGGTAAAAGAAGCGAAAACGCAAGTTTTTCAATCTTTTCAAAAACCCTCAAAAAACGTGGTAAAGCCTGCAAATCGTATGATTCGCAGGCTTTTTGCTTTTAAGACACTTTTCAATCTTTGTAAAAATGCCCAAAATTTCTATGGCAGAATCGTGGCACTTTTGTCTGGAAAGAAAAACTGCCACAGAATTTGAACTAAACCCTTATACACAAAGGGGTTAAGGAGGTTAACGACTTGTTTTTTTGATGCTATAATTCTACATTACTGTTTCTTCATTTGAATGATTATCGATAATGATAACTTCAAAATTAATAAATGTTTGCTCTTCCAACGATTTTAAAAGATGACTCATTAAATGATGTCTATTTCTTGATATTATAATAACTGATATCATTTTTTTATTTTTTCTTACATAAGTTTTTTGGATAATAATTGCTAGATTGATTTTTTTGCATTTCTTATCATCAGTTGAGAACGTAATACTTTCATTACGTTAGACATTCAATATTAAAATCAGAAGCTTCTAAAATATTTTTGAAAAAAATCCAAATTATTAAAAATAAAGAAATGATCACCTTCAAGTTCTGAAATATGAACAGGAGCTTCACTCTCTATTTTCCAGCCTTGCATTATATGATCTCCGTCTGTATGTTCGTCTGAACCGTAAAAAACATCAATTGGAATTCTTAGTTTATCTTTATCTTCTTTATATGTATAAGATTCATAAATTGAAAAGTCAGCTCTTAAAATAGGTATTACAAAACTCTTGAAATCCTCATTGTCTCTGGAGTCTTTTGGTATCCCTCCTAAATTACATACCTCCGTCCAAAACATATCATCTGATTGATTGGTGTACTTCGTACTACGAACCCTAGAAGGAGGTGTTCTTCCTGTTATTATCAATTTTTCAGGCATTTTACGATGCATTTCCTGAAGCTTCACCGATACTTCATATGCCAGTAACCCTCCCATACTGTGTCCATAGAGGATATAATTTTCGTTACTATCCCAGATGCTTCCAATCTGACGCAGGCAGTCTTCTATTAATTCTTCAAATGTTTTTGCAAATTCCTGCTTCATTCTGGTTCCTCTGCCCGGATATTCTATCACCTTAATTTTATCTTTGTTTTCGATGTTTTCAATAAGGCTTTGGTAAGAAAACTTATGGCCTCCGGCAAAAGGGAAAAAAATTATATTCATCATTATAATTTAATAGTAAACTTTTA
The DNA here is from genome assembly GCF_059491325.1 of Flavobacterium sp. Flavsp81. NCBI lineage: Bacteria > Pseudomonadati > Bacteroidota > Flavobacteriia > Flavobacteriales > Flavobacteriaceae > Flavobacterium > Flavobacterium sp. Flavsp81. Next base: position 980,907 of record NZ_CP168505.1, read on the forward strand.
TTTTGTGTTAAATAACCATTTTGGGATAATGTCCTTGTTATATAGATTTGGGTATATTGTGTGTTCCAAACCTGAAATCTCCCAGTAGTTATAATTTTTATTATTCATTTTTTTAAGATATTTTACCAACATTCTGTCTGGTTCTATAGGATTCTCGGTATCCGCATTTCCATGAATAATCCATATTGGTGACTTTGCTGCTTTTTCACTGAAGTCTTTATCTGGAATCCCAGAAATACTTACAGAGGCCTTTAACACACCTGGATTTCTAGCCAGCAGGTTATATAGTGTGGAAGCCCCCATTGAAAAACCTATTCCATAAACACGCTTTTCATCGATCCTAAGCTGAATAGTAAGGCTTTTTATAAGCGCGAAGGTGGCATCCAAGCAATAATCATTCGGTACGGAATACATCCGTTGGGACTGATCAAAAAGGTAATTGGAAGAGCGTACAGGATATTGTATTGCTACTATATAAGCGGGGTATTTGTTACGCACTTTTTCCTGAAGCCAGTATTTCGGAAGGGTCGTCATTTGGTTTCTGTTGTCATTCCCCACTCCACCTGAGTGGGGAAATATAATAACCAACGGATAATATTTTCCATCCTTTACTGAAACCGGTTCCAGAATCCTATAATTAAGTATGGAGTCTTTATAAGCAAATTTTTCAAACTTATATAACGAATCGTTTAACTTCATTACTTCCGCCCTTTTTTCCTTTATTTCGTTCATAGAAAACTTATTTTCTGTTAATGAATAAGCAGCATGATGCATTTTACACCCGATAAGGAGCAATATTCCTGTAAAAAAAAACAATCCTTTTTTTATCATGATTATTTAACTTTCAGATTTAAATTCGAAAATATAAGATTAGCAACCACTTTTGCAGGGCCTGTAGCCATAGTCATATGATTTCCAGGAGTGAAGCTTATCTTAATTTCGCCTTCACAATATTCACGGAAACCATTGTAGGGAGTATCATGATTTCTCTCAAATTCTGAAGTAAGTTCAGGTTTAATAAGAGCAATATCACCTTTATATATTGTACCGGGTCTGTAATGTTTTATGACATAATTAGAATGATATGCCTGCTCAATAAATCTGTGCATACCTATCGAATCCGGATCTATATTTTCCTGGATAAGTAAAGCTCTGATTATTTTTTCATAATCTTCTCTCTGCTTATTATCACTGTCAAATTCCGGTCTGTACATATTAGGATCCAATAATACCAGAGAGCTTACTTCTACTCCGAGTGCCTGAAGCTGGAGTGCTATTTCAAAAGCTGTGCTTCCTCCAAAAGACCATCCGCCCATATGTATTCTTTTACCTTTATACATTTGAAGGATAGAGTTTTTGTAAAAACCAGCCAATGTTTCTAAGTCTTTTGCCAGTTGTGGGTATTCTTCAATGGCAATAGTTTCGAAAACATAGAAATCTACATTTTCCTGAATAAATGGTTTTAATGTGTTAAACAGTGATGTTCCGGTAAGCGGTGGTATCAGGAAAAAAACATCTTCGTTAGCCTCATTCTGATTCAGGGTGTGATATATCTCTTCTCTTTTAAAGTTTTTATTGGCAATCATTGTATCTATAAATACCGCCAATTTCTCGATAGTATCATGCTGAAAAAGTTCTGCCCCTTTTAGGCTTATATTAAACTCTGTACTTAATTTATATGCAGCTTTCATTGTCAAAATGGAATTTACTCCCATTTCAAAAAACTCTTCATCAATGTAAATTACAGAACTTGGCATAATATCAGTAAAGATATCTTTTATCCTTTGTTCTGTCATGCTATTAGTTTCGGTTCTGTTTTTGTCTGTTACATTTATCTGTCTTTTCAAAAATTGTATATCTATTTTACCTGTACTGGTTCTTGGAAGTTCATCAAGAAAAAGTATTTTATTGGGGATCATATAGTTCGGCAGCATATCCTTCAAAAAATGTTTAAGGTTGATATCCGTGAACTCATCCACTTTTTTCACATGACAAAATGCCACGAGTCTTGCCATAGTCGGGTCTTCTACGTCTACAGGAACTATTTTCGCCTTCATCACTCCCTCAAACTTTTCCATCGCAAGTTCTATTTCTTCAGGCTCAATACGGTATCCCCTTAGTTTTAGCATTGCGTCTTTTCTTCCAATAAACTGTAAAATACCTTCCCGATCTATATATCCTAAGTCACCGGTTTTTAATCCTGAAATTTGACCTTCTTTATATATAAAGTTGTTATTTGTAGTTCCAATATAACCTTGTGCCACACTTTTACTTTCTACATATATTTCTCCTATAATTCCTAATGGAAGGACATTGCTGTTATCATCAATAATTTTAAACACAGTATTGTGTATTGGTTTACCCAAAGCAAAATATCTTGACGATGTGTTAAGATTATTTTCAAGCGCTTCGTTATAAGCTGTAGAAGATGCTTCTGTAGATCCATATCTGCTTACGATTGCGGTTGTTGGCATCAGTTTTTTAAATAACACCATGTCATCCATAGAAATTGCCTCACCACGTACTTCTAAGAAATTAAGCTTATTTAGGAAACTTTCTTTGTCATTTTCAATAAGAAGCTTAATAAAACTTGGAGTAAGTGAGAGTCTTGATATTTCTTTTTGAAATACGGTCTCTACGAACTTATCTATATTATGGTACAAATATTCCGGAAGGATAACGATTTTATTTCCCTGAATAATTGATTCCAGTATATTTCTTACTGAAGGGCTAAAAGAAACTCTTATGTTAAGACAAAAGATATCCTGAGAACTGGCCGGATAAGTTTTCAGAAGATATAATAGTCCGTTTAGGGTATTTTCATTAGAAACCTTAACTATCTTAGGAATTCCGGTAGATCCGGATGTGTAATAAATCGATAAAATATCATCTGTCAGGCTTTCTCTATCTTCGGTAAGATTATCTTCTGAAGGAATATTATCTGAAATATGAATCAATATACAGTTTTCTTTTACATATGGTAAACGGTCTCCAAAGAGCGTTTTTTCTTCAAAACTTATAATGCATGCCTGCAAATCTGTTTCCAGAGTAATGAGATTAAGCTGCTCTATCGGATAACCGTGCTCTAAACTAATCACCGTACATCCTGCTTTTAAGATTCCCAGAATACTTACAACCAGATTGGTCGAATACTTAAGGTGAACCCCTACGGCTCCATTAATGTTTTTCGCTATAAGTTGATTTGCGATATAATTACTTTTGGCATCCAGTTCAGCAAATGTGAGAGAATTATCCTCTATATCTTCTATTGCTGTTTTTTCTTTATGCTTTCCTAGTGCTTCTGTAAAGAGCTTTTGCAGAGAAACATTTTTCTGATCATATTTATCTCCGGTAATAACAGATCTTTCAATATCTTTTTTGTACTCAAAAATATCAAGATCAGAGTACTTCAATTCAGCAAGATTTTCCAGATTGTTGTAAAGTCCCATGATAATATCAGTCATATCTTTTATTATATCTTCAGAAAATATATCTGATCTGTAACTGATGCTAAATGAAATTTTATCTTTTTTTGCAGATGCCAAAATAGACAGTGGGAAATGCGATATACTCTGGCTCTCAGAAACCAGTCTTTCGATACCTACATCATTAAATGTGTCATTATTGTTTTCTGAAACATCCTGAAAACTTACATTAGCACTAAACAGATTTTTAGCATTGATAGCCTCATAAATTTCAGGCGTAGAGATATACGAGTACTCGCGTGAATCCAAAAGCTGATAGTGAAAATCAGAAATAGATTTCATAATAGTTTCCTGTTTCTCAAAATCATTAGCCACTGGTATTGTTGTAATCATAGGGCCAATAATATCTCTAAAATTATCATGATCCATATATCGGTGTGTTATTGTATTACCCCACACAAATTTTTTATTTCTGAAATATTTAGAGAACACCATTCCAAATAAAAAGTTGATCACCGTATTGCTAGTCAGTTTATTATTCTTCAGTATTTCCTGAGTCAAAGTATTCAGATCGTAGGTAACATTCAGTTCACCATAAGTTTCCCGAAGAGTTTTCTTAGCAGGAACAATTTGCTCTATTGGTGTCGCATCATAATTTTCTAACAGATTTTTCCAGTAAGACAATCCTTTTGCTTTGTTTTGCTTTAACAGCCATTTTGTATACTCAGAAAAAGGAACTGATTGCAGGGTCTCTGGAGTAACATTATTCTGAAATTTGTTATAATAGCTAAATAACTGTTGCAACATCAGCTGTACCGATACAACATCTGCTATAATATGATGAATTTTTATAATGATAATATACTTACCTATCAATGCAAATTTTATAAGCGATTCTTTAGAGATATCAAAGCTGCCTTGCCTGAAAGACTGCTCATCTTCTGAAGATATCTGTTCGCAGAAAAAATCGTCTGTGTCAATAATTTTCGACTTAAAAACCTGCTCCTGAGAATCATAATCAAATGATGATTTTAAAATCTCATTGCTTGATACCAAAAGTCCGCATGCTTTCTTAAAAGCATCAAAATCAATTTCTTTTTCAGATTTAAAAGTAAGATGGATAATATACCTTGAACTATCCGGATTATTTTTTACAAACCCCGCCAGACCTTCCTGAAAAGGTGTCATTCTGTAAACAGGAATAAGGCTTTCACTGTTCTTTGTTTCAAGATGTTTTATAAGATGTTCCTTGTTGCTTCTTATAGAGTCAATTAATTTTTTGTTTTCGGCGTCTTTTTTATTTAAGACAATGTTTAAGTTATAAGACTCATTAAGGCTTACATCAATGTTATTCTCCTCAATATATGTTAATAATTCTTTTAGTTCCATTAGTTAAAAAGTTAATGTTATTTTGTTATCGGTTATTGTTTGTATCTCTTGTGAAATTTGGTACAGATCTGTAGCATCCATAAGGTTTTTAAGACTATATTCTAAACTAAATTCTGATTTAATTTTATTCAGAATCACCATTGCTTTAAGAGAGTCACCTCCCAGTTCAAACATATTGTCTTTTATTCCTACCTCATCTAAGCACAGTACTTCCTTGATGATATTTACCAATTTGATTTCTGTTTCCGTTTCAGGAGCTATGTATTCTCTATTTGTAAATATTCGCTCTTTAGAGAAAGTAACGTGGTCCAGATCTTCTTCTTCTGTAACTTCCAAATATCCGGTCTCTACATCCATTCTGCTTCTGGAAGCAATTACAAGATGTTCTCCTGATGATATAGATTTAAAAAGTATTTGAAGCATCTGAGAAACGGTGATTGATCTGCTTAAAATAGATTTATGCCTGTATTCAGGGACGTTCTTTAACGCTTCGTTAATCATTCCTACGCCGGCTACAATAGGCCAGTGCACCGTTACTCCATTATTATTTGATATACAGTTATCCAGATATGAGTTTGCTGCAATATATCCCAACTGTCCTATAAACGGTTTTGATACAGCACGTGATGAATATCCTAAGAAAAACTGAAGAGAATTATTCTTTAAAATCTCCACTAAATTTTTACTACCATATATTTTAGGATTAAATACAGAAGAATCATCTGTTCCTCTTCTTAAAATGATCCCGTTATAGTCTCCTACTCCTGCAGCATGTATAACGCCGGTTACAGCACCTATTTCCTGTTGCGCAGCTTCAATTTTTTCTTTTAGCAGGTCGTAATCTGAAAGGTCTGCCTGCAGGTACATTACTTTGGTACCGTAGTCTTCAAGTATTTTTCTGTTTTCTGTATTTTCTTCTCCTCTTCCTATAATCATGAGGTTAGCCTGTGCATTTTCTGCAATATATTTGGCTACTTCAAAACCAAGTCCTCTCAAACCACCTGTTATCAAATAGGTATTTGGGCTGGAAACCTGAAAGAGATCTGACGGTAATTCCATTTCCTCAAATTTTTTGATGAGAAGCTCTTTTTCCCTAACAGCATATTCAAAATGTGCTTTACCATTCTTTTTAATGTGAGACAATATATCCTGAGATAAACTACCAAATTCCGGAACATCTGCGCAGGTAGCCGTGATATTCTCAAATTCCACATTCACCATTTTCAGGGCATTATATGCAGTTGCTTTTATTGCGCTTGTTTTTTCATTTGATTTAACCTTAAAGAATGAATCCCCTATTAAAGAGATATTCAAATCCTTATCAAAGAATACGCTATCAAATCCTCTTACGAAATGATAAATCGAACGATATCCGTACGAAAGTCCGTCCTCAGTTTCCTTATCTCCAAACCATACAAAATAAACCATTCTCGGTACAATGCCTTTTTTCTTTAAATTAGAGAACAACGCGGAGGTCTCTTTCTCATCTGAAAAATCAGCACATAAAATATTCTCAGATAATTCGGCCGAACAGCAGTTTTTATCCTGATTACAGATGTAAATGGTCTTTTTACCAAAAAAGGAAAGCTTCTCGTATATATTGCTGTCATCAGAGATCACAATAATCTGCTCTTCTTCTATATTGCTTTTATTTTCTGAAATATCTGTTCCCTGAACTTCCCATTTTTCACGATAAGTATAATATTCTTTTTCAGGTTCACTAGCTTCTTCTCTCTGAAATACAGGATTCGTTATAATTTCATCTATAAACTCCACTTTTTCAAAAGGATATGTCGGTGCTGATATGATATTGGCCTCCGGAAAGATTTTTTCCCAGTCTATCTCATATCCTTTCTCCCACAATGATGCGGTAAGGTTAAGCATCTGGCTATATTCGGATTCTTCTTTATTATAGGTATCATGAGTCTGGATGCTGATATCTACATTTTTCAATATTTTGGATACTGTAGTTCCCGGACCAATATTTATAATGGTAAGATTGTCTTTATTTGGAAGAATCGTACTGATGCATTTGTCAAACAAAACCGGCATTGACATATGATTAAGCCAATATTCTGATTCTATGACAGAATTTTCATTAATAGTATTTCCTCCGGCACAGGAAGTAAAAGGAATTTTTGGGGTTTTGAATGTGTAATTATCCAAAAATGACTTAAATTCCTCTTTTATAATTCCTGTAAAAGGAGTGTGGTACGGTCCGGCAGCCTGCAGTTCAGTAAAGTATATATCTTGCTCTTTCAACTTTTCTATCAAAAGAATTATATCGTCTTTCAAACCAGAAATAGTATAACTATCCTGTGAATTGTATGCAGATATAAATACATTATTATATTCTTTGATCATATCTTCAAGCTGTGATAACGGAATGCGAATACTTATCATTCTGCCTTCCGGTAAGCCTGCAAGTAATTTTGCTCTTTTATATATAATGCTTAGTGCTTCTTCATAAGAAATAACCCCGCTTAAACATGCACATACGTATTCTCCGAGACTATGCCCAATCATATATGATGGTGTCAATCCCACTTCTATTAATAGTTGGGCATACGAATACTGGAAAGCAAAAATTATAGGATTCGTGTGATCTATTTTTCTCTGATCTATTTCTTTTCCATCCAAGAATATTTTTCTGTAATCTATATCCGAAAGCTTTTCCAATGTAGAAAAACACAAGTCCATAGTATTCCTAAATACTTCAGAATTAAGATACATCTGTACACCCATTTCCATATAACTGGAACCTTGCCCAGAGAATCCGAAAACTAGTGGTTTGCTGGCAGGAGATATTGCTTGTACGCGTGAATTTCCTTTATAAAACTCTCTCAGCTTCAAGATTAGATCTCCTCTGGATTCGAATATAAAACTTTTTCTAAGATCAAAATTCGATCTGGAATTTCTGTACGTATATGCCAGATCATGAATATTTACATTTTCATTTTCTATTAATTCTGAAACATTTAAAGCTATTTTTTTAAGTGCTTTCTCAGATTTTGCAGCAATTGAAAAAACATCCAGAAAGTTGCCTTCTAATCTGTTTTTTTCTACAAGCGGAGCCTCTTCCAGAATAATATGAGCGTTTGTACCTCCTATTCCCAACGAAGTTACAGCCACTCTTAAAGGTGAATTCTTTTTTTCTATGTCTATAACGTTATTATTTACATAAAAAGGGCTTTGCTGAAAGTTGATGTTTGGATTTGGAGATTCATAATTAATACTTGGAGGAATCTGTTTATTCTCTAGGCACAATACTGCTTTTATAAAACTTAATATCCCTGAAGCATAACTCGTATGCCCGATATTGCTTTTTAGAGAACCAATTGGGATTTTATTTTCTTTTCCTAATCCATATGCTTGCGTAAGAGCCTCAACCTCAATAGGATCTCCCAAAGCTGTTCCTGTACCATGAGTTTCTACATAAGATATTGTTTCAGGTGAAACTCTGCTGAATTTCAGTGCTTTTTCAATACATTCTTTCTGCCCGATTACACTTGGTGCTGCATATCCGATTCTTCTGTTTGAATCATTATTACATGCGCTCCCTTTAATAACAGCGTAAATATGATCTTTATCTTTTATAGCATCTTTTAATTTTTTCAATACTACAACTCCTACACCTTCTCCCCAAGATGTCCCGGATGAATTTGCATCAAAAGCTCTACAGTGTCCGTCCTTCGATTCTACACCTTCTTTGTAGAGATAGCCTTTTTCTTTACTGTTGAAAAAATTGACTCCTGCTACTATGGAATATTTTGATTCTCCAAGCAAAAGGCTTTTGCATCCTTCATGAATCGCAACCAATGAACTTGAACATGCACTCATAATAGGCAGGGGCAATCCTGTAAATCCAAATTTATAAGATAAAAGTGCCGGAGTAAAATGATGCGCCGATAAAAAATTAAAGGAATAAAAGTCTATAGGCAATTTATCTCTTAGTGATCGTACATGCATCTGCCAGGTAAAATCTTCTATGATACTTACAAATAAACTACTGTTTTCTAATTTTTTAATATCACTTCCTGAATCTTCCACTGCTTCCCAGATAGACTGATGAAGCATTCTAGTTTGTGGCGAAAGCAACTGGGCTTCATTCTTATTATATCCAAAGAAAGAATAATCAAAATTTTTCTTGCTTTTTAATCGTCTGCTTTTGCAAACGTATTCTTTATTCTCAGCCAGCTCTCTTGGCACACCTGAAGCTACTATTTCATCAATAGTAAGTTCATCCATTGGCTCAAATCCCTTTTTAAGCTGATCCCAAAAAATATTGTGATTCTCTGCAGCGGGGACTTTACATGATATTCCAATCACTGCAATTTCTAAACCTGTATATTCGCTCATGTTATTCTGTTGGAAAATTATTTAATATGCTAAGAGTCTCATCTATAGTACTCAAAGATTCTTCAATACTTTTATTGTGATCAGATGTGGCTGTTTCACCTTTAAGATAAGCCGCCAGTTTTGAAATCTGAGGAAACTCGAAGATATTAACTGGAGTTACTTCTCTTTTTATTTCTGGCAACTGGTTAATTTCTTTTACCAACTGTAAAAGCTTTAATGAAGTACCTCCTATTTCAAAAAAATTGGCATTTGTGCTTATCTGAGATTCTTCAAGATTTAGAAGCGCTGCCCAAATTCTTCTGATTTTAATTTCAGAATCACCTTTAGCCTCAATATATTCTGTTTGTATAGTATCTTTAAACGACACTTCCGGCAAAGCTTTTCTGTCGATTTTTCCGTTTGGAGTCAGCGGAAATTCCTCTAATGAAATGTAATAGGTAGGAACCATATAATCCGGCAAATATTTCATCAGATATTTTTTCAGCTCAGCAGTGTTAATTGGCATTTCCGAGCAGTAATATACCGCGATATATTGCTCCGAATTATAAGAAACAACATTAGCCAAAACGGTTCTGATGTCGCTGGAATAATTACTTGCAGCAGATTCTATTTCCTGTAGTTCTACCCTGTTTCCTCTCAGTTTTACCTGAAAATCATTTCTTCCTAAAAATTCAATATTATAATCTTCCATTAGCCTTCCCAAATCGCCGGTTCTGTATAACCTTCCGTATTTAGGATGCTCGTAGAAACGAATATCTGTTTCGTTGGCATTGTTTGCATATCCAAGTCCTACACCTATTCCGCCTACAACAATTTCGCCTTTCAATCCTAAAGGAAGAACATTATAGTTATGATCCATAATGTAAACTTTTACATTTGGAATGGCTTTTCCTATAGGAAAAATATTTATGCTTTCTTCGTTTATCTCATAAAATGAAGAAACATCACTTGCTTCACTTGGTCCGTAAGAGTTGTATATTTTGATGTCACTTACAATGTTTCTAAGGTTTTTTACGATTACCGGATCTATTTTTTCTCCACCAAATATCACTTTATGCAGCGATTTTAGGACTTGATACTCTGCATCTGTAAAAGAGCTGAATATTGCCGGAGCTGCATTGGCTACCGTTATTTTATTTTTGTCAATAAACGAAGTAATACCATACAGCCCTGTATTTTCTAGATAAATGGCAGCTCCGGCTAAAAGCGGCGCAAAATAATTTTTCTGGGTAAGGTCAAAACTGATATTGCTTATAATACCTACTTTATCATTCTCGTTAATTCCTATATCGTTTTTATACCATTCTAATAGGTTCAGAAAACCTTTATGGGTATTAATCGCTACTTTAGGTTTTCCTGTAGATCCCGAGGTACACATCAGATACACAGGGTCTTCCGGAGTAATAGGCTGACTTTGCTCTACAGGAACAATTTCTTCTATCTTATCTAAAAAATCCTGAAGCTGTGCTTCATCAAAAATCAATTTACATTTAATATCTTCTAGCAATGACTTTTTCCTTTCTTCAGGAATAAAGGGATCAATTACAACATAGGCATTTCCTGATTTTATGACTCCGATCAATACGGGAATAAAATATTCTGATTTATTGATACAGATCCCAATATGACTTTTTTCGCTTTTTGTATAACTGCTGATATAGTGTGATACTTTATCTGATAGGTATTTTACGTCTCCATAGGTCAACGATTTCCCTTCAAAATCAATCGCTGTTTTGGTAAAATATCTATCAAAAGAATCTTCAAATTTCGAAATAAGACTTTCGTTTTCAAATACTTGTGATTCGGAAGAAGCCAAATATTCAACAATCTGATTTTCACTTTCAGACATATAACCAATCTCATTAAGAACGGTATGGAGACTTTCCGGTAAAGTATTAATTATATTTACCAGATGTTCCAGCAGTCGTTGAACTTGTTCGTGTTTATATGAAGGATGAGAATCTATACTAATATTCAGCTGCTTACAATCATCATGAACCAGAATATCAATATAGGAATTGCCTCTGTCATCAGATCTCTTGCCGTGTATCTTATCTTCGGAAGTGTATGAAAAAAACATTCCTGTTTTTACAATTTCCCCAAGCAGTTTATTTTTCTCACCATCTGCTAATAAATCTTTCCACTGATCATCCTCCGATGCAACGTGAATTGCTTCATCTTCTTTTCGAATAAGATTTTCTATCGTGTCTTTATCTTCAATTTTATTCTTTATAAATAGTGTTTTCTCTTCCTCTTTACTTAAAAAATTAGTACAAAGAATGAAGTTTTTCTGTCCCGTATATCGGTATAATAGTGCTCTGTAAATTGCAAGAAACAAAGCCTGCGAAGTAATATGATGTTCTTCAGTAAACTTCTTTATTTCATTATACTTCGTGCCTGAGATATCTCTGCTTATTACTGAGGAAACGGTATGCTGAATTTCTCCGCTATTCTTCAAATCATTCAGATCCAGTGTATCCAATTCTTCATGTCCAAAGTAAAGAACATCCCTGAAGAAATAAAATGAGTCTTTCCTGATGAGATACTCTATTATTTTTTCTTTATTCTCTTTCAAAAATGTTTTTTCTTCTACAGAAAGTTGAGCTATATTCCCTTTAAGCCTGATCTGTGTGTTTTCAACTTCCAGGCTTATTCCTTTTGCACCAAGCGTTTTTAAAATAGTTATGATTTTCATATTTATTTTATAAATTATATTAAAAATTCCTGATCCTGATTCATCTCCATTCTTAATGCCTCAAGAACCTCATCTAAAGTATCTCCTGAATTATTCGCCATTTTTTCAATCAAATCGGTATATAACTGTAGTAATTTTGTCATTTTACTTTCAGAAAAAATGTCTGTATTATATTCCAATCGAATTACGAGTTCTTCTTTTTTTACCGTTATATCTATTTTGAATTCTATTTTGGAGTGTGTACCTATTTCTTCTTCATGTACAAATTCTTCTATCTGTACGCCATCATCAAGCAGTATTGTACGGGAAACTTCTTCTTCATTATGAAGAATAATTGTTGTATCAAAAAATGGATTTCTCGATGCATCATTATTCGGCAAGTACTTTTCCACCATCAAATCAAACGGATAGTCTTCATTTTCATACACCTGCACAAATCCTTTAATATTTTCTTGAAGGAACTCCTGAAAATTCATTCCTGATAAAACCTTGATTTTTAAAGGCAGATAATTTATAAAAGATCCTATAATGGCTTCTGTATCTACGTGGGTTCTTCCAGAAGAAATTGTTCCGATATAGAATTTGTTTTGATTGCTGTAAGCATGTATTAACAGTCCATATATTCCAACAAGATAATTGTTCAGAGAAAGAGATTGTTCATTAATGCTTTGCTTCAGGCTGCTAAAGTTTTCTTTTATTTTTGTACTTACGGCGGTACCATTGTACGATATCATTCCGGGACGCGCATAATCTATCGGAAAATCCAGGGAAGGAAAATCCTCTGCAAAGAAGTTCTCCCAGAAATTTTCATGCGTCTTATATTTACCTTTGTGCCAGTTTACATAATCTTTATATTGTACGGTCAAAGGCTCAACATTGATATGTTTATCTTTAAGATAAGTATTGTAATTTTCTTTGATTTCTTTATATAAAATCTCACGCGACCAACCGTCAGAAATAATATGATGAAGCGTTGTAGCAAGCGTATATTCTGTCTCTCCCTTTTTTATTAGGTTTAACCTGATAGGCAATTCCTTTGAGAGATCAAAAGGTTTGTATCTTTCCTGACGTAAAAATTCGATCATCGACGGCATATCCTGTATAACTACAACAGGAATTTCGAGATCAATATTCTCGATTGGTAAGATGTACTGATAAATATCTCCATCTTCATATTTAAATATCGTTCTAAGGGTTTCATGTTTTTGTATAAGCGCCACAAAAGAAGCCCTGATCGCCTCAATATTCAAAGAACCATGGATTGAATAATGCATAGGAACATTAAACAATGCTGCACTTTCTTTTTTAATGGTCGAAAGCCACATGCGTTTCTGAGAATTTGAAACTTCATATCTGGACTGAACCGCTACGGGAGAAATCTTCGTGTAAGGAGATTCTCCACTCTCATTTACTTTTTCTAACAGAAATCCTGAAAGACTTTCAAAATCCGGGTATTTGTAAATATCACCCAAAGTTATTTTTACATTGAATTCTTTGTATATTTTGTTGAGCATCTGTATTCCCTTTAAGCTATGTCCGCCCAAAGAAAAGAAGTTGCTGCTTCCGGTTATCTCATCCGTTATTAAGGTTTCTTTCCAGATCCTTAATAAATGTTTCTGTAAATCTGAGGCTATAAAAAACGTATTTTCTTTAGAAGAATCATGAATCGCTTTATCCGATTTATGTTCCACATAAATATCTTTAAGAGCCTGCTGATTTACTTTATTATTTGTCGTTAACGGAATTTTGTCCACAAATAAAATTTCAGCTGGAACCATATATTCTGGCAGAGAATTTTTAAGGAATTCTTTCAAATCTGAAGAACTTTCTTTGGCGATCCCAGTTACAAAAGCACAAAGTCCACTATCTCCGTTGTTTTCTACAGCCAATACCGCAGAATCTGTTACTCCATCAAAAGTCCTGATGATGTTTTTCACTTCATCCGGTTCAACTCTGTAGCCTCTTATTTTTACTTGACTGTCTCCTCTTCCAAGGAACATGATTTCGTTTTCCATCGTAAAGAAACCGATGTCACCTGTCGCATATATTCTTCCATAATCGGGATGAACAATGAATTTTTCTGAGGTCAGTTCTTCATTATCCAAATACCCTTTTGCAAGTCCTGCACCTCCAATAAAGACGTTTCCTGTTTCATATTTTGAAACTTCTTTCTTTCTGTCATTTAAAATAACAGCAAAATTATTGGGAATCGGCGATCCTATTACAGGCCTTTGAATGTATTGCTCTATATTGTTTATTTTTTTAAAAACAGTTCCAATAGTGGTTTCCGTAGGGCCATAATGATTGATAACTTCTATTGTCCCGAAAGTTTTTTTAAAGTCTGCTAAATCTTTTGTCTTTATTTTTTCTCCTCCCACAATGACTTTTTTAAGATCTGATCCTTCAATCTTATTAAAGTTTTTTGCATTTAATATGGCGTTAAAATAAGACGGAGTCGTTTTTATATACGTTACTTTTTTATCTGTAATCGTACTGATTACCTCATCTACATCATACAGGAAATCTTTTTTTACCAGCTGTAATTTTCCTCCTGAAAGTAAAGTACCCCATAAGCTTGTATAACCCAAATCAAAGGCATACGAAGAAAGTAGTATAGAGGTGTCTGTATGATTTATATCAAGTGATCCGTTCAGGAAGTCGACATAGTTTATCAAAGATTTATCCTGAATACAAACTCCTTTGGGAACTCCGGTTGTTCCTGATGTATATATAACGTACGAAGTACTGTCCGGCGTACGAATGAAATTACTGATGACGGATGTATCACCCGTAAAATTGAGTATATCAATAAAGAGTTTTGGTTCAAATTCTTCTTTTTGATAGTGACTTCCCGTGATCAAAAGCTGAGCATTCGAATTGTTCAGTATATGCGTGATTCTTTGTTGGGAATCATTAGGATCTATAGGAACTATGCTTCCATTAATTTTTAATGTCGCCAAAAAAGCAACAATCACGTTATGATCCCAATCGCACATTACGCCTATTGTTGGCGATGAAGCATCTGCTATTTTATCCAGAATTAACGCTGCCAGCTCGTTTGATTTCTCATCGATCTGTTTATAGCTATAAGTTCCATTTTCATCTTCTATAGCAATATGGTCTGCAAACTGTTTTACTATTCCTACATATCTTTCTAAAACTGATTCTCCGGTCACTGTATTTTCTGTCTTCAGCGGTTTTTGAGTACCAGTTTCGTAAGGTTCGATAGCGGCTATATTTTCAGAATATTTTTCTATCATCTGAATACTATTGTGCTCCCACAGTTGTAAAAAGTACGTTATATCTTCACTTTTGATGTTATCTTTATGATGCAGCGCAACAGTAGTTTCTTCTTTTGCAGAATAAATCTGGGCGATAAAATCTGAATGGTCATTTTGGTGATCTGTAATCTGACTCAAAGGAGTTTTATCCCCGGTAATTTTACTCAGATCAATAAATTCAAAAATATACCTGAAGTTTGCTTTTATAAAATCTGCATATTCCTGATTATTCGGAATATATTCTTTGCGGCTGTTTAGTAATATCACCAGTTTCCCTATACTGTCACAGTATTCTTCTATTCCTGAAAAATCTTTTGCTGCTTCTGCATTAAAAGGTAAAGTGTTGGCATAAAGTCCAATATTTTTGTAAAGCTGCTCAAAGCTTCTGCCATGACTTACATATCCCGCGCCATATGCTGTATTTTTATCTGCAGATATCTGGCAAAGCGTATAATACCAACCTGATAATAGCAGTATCTCTTTATCAATTGGGGCATTTTGCAGTAATTGTATAAGCTTGTCGCTTAGTTTATAAAACTGAGTTTTCCTTTTTCCGGCTTCAGTAACATTCAATTCCAGGTTTGTTTTGAAAGGCTGAAAATTTTTCATTATATCTTTCCAGTATTCCAAATTTTCTTCATTCCCTTCTTCACTGATGATATGCTCTCTCCATGCAGAATATTGCAGGTAACTGATATCAGCCTTATCATAAGTACCTTTGTAGTATTTTTCTAAAATACGGTGGTAGAGTGTTATTATACTCCACTTGTCAAAAAAGTAAAGTCCGTATCTGAAGGCTATCGACACAGCATTTTCATTATCCTGAACAATGGTAATGCTCAGATTATGTTCTTTGGATACGGAATTCTCTGCATTTTCAATCTCTTGTTTGTGTACAAGTTCTACATCAAAATTTCTTTCCTCCTCAATATTTAAAAAGGCTTCTTTTCCTGGGGAAGTAATAGTCATATAAAGACATAACTCATCCTTCAGAACTTCATTTATATCATCACAGAGCTTTTGTCCCTGAATATTCTCCAGAGAAAAAACCATTACATTATACAAATCACCTTTACTCGCCGACAGATACGTAAGGTTTTGCTGGGGTGACAAATTATATCTTTTTATCATATGCTCAAAGAAATTGGATAGTAGTTTTTGATATCCACGTATTCTCTTTCGATTCTTCTCGCCAAAGCATCAAATTCAATTTTAAAGCCCATAGGATTGCTGATCCATTCTTTAGAATTTTGTGCTGTTTGAGAGTCTATAAGATTTACTTTTTCGTTCATTTGTCTTGCCAGTACGTTTAGTCTAAGGGTACGTTCCAGACTGATCATATACATCATAGCCGTTTCAATACTTTCTCCACAAGCAATTGCCCCATGATTAGCCAAAATGGCAACGTTTTTGTCTCTCAGCTTTTCAGCTAATTTAACAGCACGATCTGTTGTATTAACTGGACCATCGAACTCATTATACAAAACATAATTATCATAAAACATACAGCTATTCTGGTCAAGCATTAGGATTTCAGGTTTTTCCAGTGATGAAAAAAGTGTTCCCCAAGGAGAATGTGTATGCACGATACAGTTGGCTTCTCTACTGGTATTATGTATTTCTGAGTGTATGCAGAATCCTGCTACATTAATAGGATATTCTCCTTCAATAACTTCACCTTCGTTATTTACCAATATCAGATTGTCCGGTGTTATTTCATCGAATAATATACCGAAAGGATTTACCCAAAACAGGTTTTTCTCATTGGGTACTTTCATACTGATATGTCCACTGATACTTCCTTCATCAAGCTGAAGACTTCTCAGCATTCTACACGATAATGCAAGTTTATATTTAAGCATTGCTTTACTGTCTCCATATTTGGATTCGTTGGTGATAAAGAAAGAGGCTGTATTTTTTCTGGCTTCAGTCACTTTTTTTGTAGCTGAGGCTTTTACGTAGTTATTAATATTGTCTTCTTCAGACATTGATACAAAGAGTTGTCTTGCTCCGTCATAAGAATCACGACCATGAGTAAAATTAATATTATCCATCATCAAAAGATCGCCTTTGTCCCAATCAAATCTGAAAGCAACATCGTCATACGCTTGTCTTATCGCTTCCAGATCAGCGATAGATATGGCTGTACCATCTCCGTAGTAGCTGTTGCGCGGAAGATTGTCTATTCCGTATGCATCTATCAAATAGTTGTACACATCACTATCCAGGTTACTATAGTGGAAAAGATGCGCCTGATTGAACCATATTTTTTTATTAGTAGCCTTATCGAGAAGTGTAGCCTGTGCAACATAATCAATTCTAAGTCTGGTCTGGTCAATCTGTGTAAGATTCATATGATGCTCCTTACAGTATTTCTCTACTTCTTTTATATCTGATGTTCCAAAAAAAGTTTCCCACGGAATATCCATTTCCTGACTGAAATTTCGAACATACATTACGCCTCCTTTATCTTCAAATCTTTTGGAAATATCAGACGGAATTTTATTATACACAGCCGAACTATTACAGATAGGTGTACAACCGCCAATTTCAGAAGGACGTTCACAATAAAAAAACAGCTTTTTTGGCCATGATTTCGAATACGAATGCTCATTATGTTGAGGAATAGACTGCTCTTTAGGATATTCTGTAGATGTATATATTTTATCTTCAAGTCTCGTTCTCGGAGAAGAAGGCTCTGCATATTCTAAAGCTCCTCCTGAAGACAAATTGTCTACAACTGAAGAAAATTCTGTTTTAGAAGCAAAGCTTTTAAATTTTCTGAATAGAATGATTCTGTTTTTTTCATATATTTCATTTACAAAATCATTATTTTTTTCCAGCCAACCTTCCAGTTCGTTATCTTCAACCGAGGTTATAACTGCTATTTTTGTATATTCATTTCCAACTATTTCAAACTTTATATCTTTAGGATATTTATCACCGATTTCCTTAGGCTGGATATTTATAAGACTGCTAAAACTATTTTCCATGTTGTGTGTGATTTAATTGTTTATATTATTTAAAAGTTATCAAATGATTTTTTTGTTTCTTTATTTATTATTTTTTCAGGATGTACCTCCTGTATTATACTAAGAGAAGTAGGCTTCTTGTACTAATAACATTTTCTTTTCATAATGAATTTTTCCCTCATTGCTGATGGTTTTGTAACAATAGCTACTATTTTATCTAAATCACAAAATACCTGGTTTTCTTTAGGTCAGTGACAATAGCCTTTTATAAATGCAATTTGTCGTGCATCCTATCCACATTGTGGACACACAATCTTTTCTATGTTTAAAAAAACATCACTTTGAAAAATATTTTTTATTGCCAAGTGACATATATAATTTTGATCTATGGGTACTTTTTTTACATAAAATTTTTCTTCTTCAATTAAGGTAAGTCCCTCATTAATCTCAAAAGATTTCAAAGGGATGCTTAATCCCTTACCAGTCGCTTTAATAACTGCCTCTTTTTGAGTCCAATACTCATAAAAAGCAATTGTTTTATTGAGAGATAACTCAATCTTATTCCACTCCGTATTTGTCATTTGTAACTTAAAATCATCAATATCAATATCTTTGACTAGCTCAATATCAATTCCTACTTTATACTCTGAAGAAACAAATACCACTATATTACCTGAATGTGATATATTAAAATGTGGAAAACCCAAAATAAAAGGTTTCCCGTATTTGTTATATTCAATATCTATTAATTTATGAATATCCCCATTGAGAATATTGTTCAATATTAAATAAATACCTAATAATGAAGCCTGTGCATCCTGCCATCTTTTAAATTTCATTATTTTATCTCTCATTCTAAAGGGCAATTTTGACAAATAGAAGTCAAAATATTTAATATGAAATTCTTCAGATATAAATAGATACTTAATTTGGACAGGAAGATGATTGTTGCTTTTCATTTTCTGGTATAGCCACATTTTTAATAAAATCAATTACAAAGCTTTCAAATTCTTTATTCAGAGAAAATTTATATTCTTTGGCCACAATCGTTGAAAATTGTTGGTATAATTCAGCTGTTTTAATCAATGACTTTTGCATGTTATTTATATTATCAGATAATAACGTTCCATACAAATCATGATAAATTTCTTCTCCCCTCCAATCATATATTTTTAAACCATTATAAAAAACATCTATTGATTTTTTGTTTAGCATTGCCTCCCATTCTATCATTCTTATTAATTCTTTTTTTATGTAATTATCATAGGTTAGAATTGTAAAATAAAAGTCTTTTCTTACTAGCTTTATTGACGCGGTATAACAAGATTGCCAAAAAAAAATATAATGTTGGAAAAATGTATTTTGATCTAATTTTTTATCCAAAATAATAGTCTCAGAAAAAGCAATAGTTTTTTCTAAAATGTTTTTCAGATTAATTTTATCTATATGAATTTTATAACTTCTTTTTATAGTCTCATAGAATTTTACAATACTTCCCTCAATACCTTTTTGTAAAAACCTAGGCAACATAAATTTTAAGCCAATATTATTTAGTTTTAAATAATAGCTAATCAGCTTAATTTTTTTTATGTCGATAATTGTTAAATCATACATTAAACCATCTTCTAAAATCACTTTGTTTTTATCGACTCCTTCTTGAAAGTCTTTAAATACTCTTCTTGATATTATCTTTCCTAAGGGATTAATCCATGAGCAATTCTCATTGTCTAAATATTTTTTAGGATTATTAGTAAACAGATATAAATCTATATCTGAAAATTGATCTATCGAATTTTGAGAAAAACTCCCTATTGAGACCAATGAAATAATATCTTCGTTGACGGATAATAATAATTCAATGCCTTTATTTATAGTATCTATTCTTTCTGATGCATTCATAATAATTTAGTCTATTCGTTCTTTAATTTCATCTGAACCAGTTTCTCTTTTTCTTTGTTTTTTTAACTTGTTATTTCCAAAATTATAAGTAAACGTTAACCTTATAACTCTTGGTTCATAACTATATAGAACATAAGATCTGTTCAAATTATCTGTAGACTCAAAACTATAATCACGTCCAAAAATGTCGCTAAAACTCAATTGAACTCTACTATCCCATTTTGGAATTTTTTTATCTATACTTAAATTTACCCTCTGAAAATCATCTATATTGCTTACTCCTGATATTCTTTTTGAATTATAGGAAGCAAATACCTGAATAGAAAAGTCTTTTGGCAATGTGAAGTTTTGAGAGGTTCTTAAAACATAAAATGTATCACCATCTTTTTTATCATTCATTTTTTGATCTAAATAGGATAATTGAAGGTTATTTTGCATATCCCACCAATCTGCAATCTTAAATGGTAAAGACACAGAAAAATTTAAAACCTTCAGATGATCTATATTCAAGGACGTTAAAACTTGTTGGGTTGTGTTACCCAGAAATGTGGCTTGTGATCTGGCTATTGCATTTTTTTCAATTGTGTACTCCAGCGACACTATATACTTTTTGTATTGATAATTTGTTGAAAGTGCATTACTAATGGATGGTTTAAGCCCAATATTACCAAAATAATAAGTATTTGGATCCAAGAATAAAACAAAGGGAGCCAAATCAAAATAAGTAGGTCTTGCAATTCTTCTTCCATAAGAAAATTGCAAAGTGTTGTTCTTATTTAGTTTTCTGGATAAAAAGAATGATGGAAAAAGCTCGCTTAATTTAGAATCAAGAACATTTCCTTTGCTTAATAAGTTTAAATTCTGCGTCGAATATTCGTAACGCAGACCAAGTTTAATATCAGTCTTGTCATTTGCTTTCCAATCGACAGAAGAATAGGCCGCAGCTATATTTTCAACTAAATCTGATTTTTCGCTAAATTCTTCATTCCTTATATAGGCACCATTTATCAGATCCTCTACAAGTACGTTATTATCGAGATTTGAATTGGTATATTTTGATCCTAAATCAAATTTTACATTTTTGTTTATTTCTTTTGAATAGTCTACTTTCCCAACCCAAACATTTACGGGAGTCTTTTTTGTTGCCGAAAAAATTTCATTTTTATACTCAGTTCCTGTAGCATCAAAATAAATATTTTGGTAGTTATTGGGAGCTCCGTTATAATAGTTTAAATAATCAATATCAAAGTTTAAGGATTGTGAATCATCAATTTTCGTATTGAAATTAATATTTGTACTAAATAAATCTCTCTGACTATCTTCATCATTAAATAAAACGATCGTCGAATTATTGCCGGTTGATTCAGTTTGCACTGTATTCCCAAATACTTCTTGTTTAAATCTACTTGTATTACCATTAATAAGTAATCCAAGTGTGGTTTTACCATTTATATAATAATCCAGACCTAATCTTCCGGAATAGCCGTTTATTACCGGATATCTGTCGCTAACCGTTTTATTATAAAAAGTATTATTATCTGATTGTATGGTAGACGAATTCGTAAATTGTCGGGGATTGTTATTTCTGTCAAAATTTAAATCTCCAAAAAAATTAATGTCCTTTTTTCTTGTATTCCAGTTTATTCCCGCTTTTTCCTTGTCTTTTTCCCCATAACCTATTCCTAAAAGGACACCGCCATTTGTTCCTTCTGTATTTTTTTTAATCTGTTTTATGTTTATTAATCCACCAGTGAATTCTGCGTCATATTTAGATGGCGGATTCGATATTAATTCAATTTTATCAATGTCTTTTGCATTGGTACTGCTTAACATTTGCAAAAGAGATGCAATAGGAACTCTGACCAGCTTGTCATTGATCATTATACCCACTTCTGTTTTACCATTCAGCGTTATTGCACTTCCGTTTGAACCAATATCTACTCCGGGCATTCTTTGTAATACTTCTAATGCACTTCCGGAAATTCCTATTGGAGTACCCTCAACGTTAACAACCAAACGATCAGTCTTTTGAACCATTTGTTGTTTTTTTGTTGATATCACAACTTCCTTCAAAACATTATCCGTTATCAATATAATGGGGCTAATGTCCACGTCTTTATTTTCTATAGCGATATCTGTTTTATATTCCTGAAAAGACAAAGCAGAAACGATTAAAATATAATTGCCGTTTTTTATGTTTTTAATACTAAATGTGCCATCAATCCCTGAGTGGACAGGGTGAATCTTTACGGTATCATTTACTGCAATAATTTCAATTTTTGCCAATGATACAGCGCTTTCATTACTGTCTTTTATTCTACCCGATATATTATATTGTGCGATACAATTTGTAGAAATGATAAATAAAAAAATAACCGATAGTATACGTTTCATATTTTTGATATTCTGATTTAAAAATTAAAATTGATTTCGATGTTTTGCTTAAGTTCTTTTTCTGTTTGTAATAAAATGTCATAATCTGCCAATCTATCGTCAGGGCTTTTTATGATTTCCTTTATTATTTTTTTAAATTTTTCAATAATAATTGTAATATTATTCAGCGAGTAATAATCTGAATTGTACTCTAAGTCACAACATAATTTATCATCATCATAATAAAAATTAAATGTTAAAGGAAATCTGCTAACTTTGTGTTTATATTGAAACAGCTTTGTTTCAACTGCATTAAATCCCGAAATATTAGTTAATGAAAAATCCGGGTTTTGATATGCAATCATTACATCGAACAATGGTGAATTCCTATTTTGTAATGTTGTAAAAGGGAAATTTGAATTCTCAAATGAATCAATAATTTTTTGATTTATAGTATAGGAGACTTCACTAAAAGTATCCTCCTCCTCTATCATAAATCGTAATGGAACTGTATTTACAAACATTCCAATACATGGAAATAATTCTGTCGAATTTCGACCGGAATTTATCGTGCCAATACAAATATCTTTATGCTTGGAATACTTATGTATGAACGAACCTACTAATGAAATTAATATGGAGTATACCGTTAAATTAAGCGTGTCTGCTAATTTAACCAGCTCCGTTTTTTCACTGGCATCAATTATAAAATGAACCTGATTGCCATTAAACGAAACTTCATCATGTTTTAAGTCTCTAAAAAAGGAATCTTTGGTCTGATATCCTTTCAATTCTTTCCCCCAATATGCAGCAGCATTTTCATCTAAAGGCTGGTTATTTATCCATTCTGAATAATCTTTGAACTGAAATGGTAATTGGCTGATTTCATATTCATTTCCTTCAGACAATTGGTTGTAAATAGCCATTAACTCTTTTATAAAGACTTCAACAGACCATCCATCCATGATAATGTGGTGTGTTGAAAACAACAAATACTGTGTTAATTCATCTGTTACAACATGGTATAATCTTACTAATAAGTCTTGCTCTAATTCAAATTCTTTATATAAAATTGAAGCTGCGACAGTATCAAATTGTTCCCTTTCTACCTCAATAGTTTTCAATTCAAAATTTACTTCAGCGGCAGACTTTATTTTTTGTTTTGGAATTCCTTCCAATGCAAAAAAGTTCGTTCTTAAACTCTCGTGTTTATTAATAACCTGTGATAACGCCTGACTTAAAATAGATATATTAAGACTTCCCTGAATTTCATAAACAGCATTCATATTGTAGGCTATCGATGCTTCAGTTCGCTGAGATGCAAACCATATATTTTTTTGTACATGAGTAAGATCATAAAATTCTTTCTCAGGAGCAGTTGAAATTGGATTGATTATAGTTTCATTAGACGCATTATCGATTAATGCTCCTATAGACTTAATAGTTGGATTAATAAAAATATCTTTTTGAGACAAGTTACAGGCAAATAACTCATTGATCTCATATATTATTCGAACTGCATTTAAGGAATGACCGCCTAATTTAAAAAAGTTATCCGTGATACTTATCTGATTTACAGGCAGTTTTCCCAACCATATTTCAAGCAGCTTTTTCTCTGTTTCAGTTTGCGGCAACGCTACCTTATCCAGACTATATGTTATACTTTGGTTTGCCAGCGCTTTTCTATCAATTTTATTATTAGGCGTTAATGGAAAATTTTCTAATCTTACAATGATTTTTGGTACCATATACTCCGGTAATTCTTTTTGCAGAATTTCAGTAACCAAATCTTCCTGAAACAGATCATTCGTTTTTACAAAAGCAACCAAAAAAGCCTCGTCATTTATTTTTTTAGTAATTACAATAGCTTGGTCAATAGTAGATATTTTTACTAATTTTTCTTCAATCTCGCCTAACTCGATTCGATAGCCTCTTATTTTAACCTGAAAATCATTTCTTCCTAAAAATTCGATTTCACCTTTATCATTCCATTTACCTAAATCTCCGGTATTGTATAATCTTTCGTTATAAGCCGTTATATAAGGAAATCTTTCATTTGTTAATTCAGTATTCAGGTAATATCCTTTGGCCTGACCATCACCACCAATATAAATATCGCCAATTGCACCAATCGAAACCGGATTAAGCCATTGATCTAAAACATAAAAAGAGGTATTATCTATTGGTTTCCCAATGTTCTTAGCATCACAGGGTTGTACTATTTTTTTTGTACTTGACCAGATTGTTGTTTCCGTTGGACCATACATATTCCAAACTTCTTTACAAGTACTAATAAGTTTCCCAGCTAATGTTTCGCTTAGTAAATCTCCTCCACAAAGTATTTTTAAGGATTTATTCCCTTTCCATCCGGCATGAAACAACATTTGAAAAAAGCTTGGAGTTGCCTGTACAATAGTTGGTTTTGTATGCTCTATATCTGAAATAACTTTGGTTAAATCAGAAAGTACATCGCTCTTAACAATACGTAAAGCCGAACCTGAAATGATAGGCAGAAATAACTCCAGAATTGAAATATCAAATGAATAAGTTGTGACTGCATAAAAAATATCATCTGAGGTCATACCTGGCTCCTTTTGCATACTCCATAAAAAATTAATTAAGGATTTGTGCCCAATTTCAACCCCTTTAGGATTTCCAGTCGAACCAGATGTGTAAATTATATAGGCCGTATCTTCAAAAACCGGCAATGCCGTAATATAATTTTCAGCTTGAAAATCTTGTATATCTTCTAATATAAATTCTTTCGTATTTTTAAAATCAAAACTAACAGAAAGATCTTCGCTTATAATAATGCTTTCACATTTACTGTTTTCTATAATATATTCTAATCTATCTTTAGGAAAATTAGGATCAAGAGGAATATAAGGTCTCCCGGATTTAATAACGCCCAACAATACGCATACTAAATTAGCAGATCTGTTTAACAAAACTGCTATAGGCTTTTTTTCCTGCGAATCGATATTTTGAAGAATATAAGTTGCTATTTTATTGGATTCAAAATCCAGTTGCGAATAACTTAATTCCTGATCACCATCACTAACAGCTATTTTCTCCGGAAATAATTTTACATTTTTCAGGAAAATATCAACAAAAGTCTCAGAAGAATAGGAAACAGAAGTGTTATTAAATTCTTTTATGATTTTTTCTCTTTCCTGTACAGAAAGGTAATTTATATCTTTTATTTTTTGAGAGGAATCAATTAATACCTCCTGTAGTATATTTTCAAAATGAATAGCAAATTCATCAATATTAGAATCACTTAAGTAACTTACATTATAATCAAAATCAATTTTTACATCTTCCTGTTCGTCAAATTCTCTTATATAAACAGCTAATGCTACTCTTTCAGACTCATGGCTTAAAGGAATAACGGTTGTTTTTGTCTTGTTAAAATGACTGGAATAGTTTTGCTTTTCATAAGATAATGTAATATTAAATAGTCGCTCTGTCTCTTCAAAAATATTTAATGACTGAATAAGTTTGCCCAAAGGAAACCTTTGATGTCTGTATTCCTGACGTAATTTATTTTTAATTTGTAAAATTAATTCCTGAAAAGAATTGTCACAATCCAATGCCAGACGCAGGGGAGCAACCCCCATAAATAGCCCTACCGTTTTTTTAAAACTTGACTTCCCTCTGTTTAATACCGGAACACCTATCGATAAATCATCAGTTCTGTAATATCTTCCGAAGTAAACATACAATACTCCTAAAATGATATGAAAAGCAGAAGCATTATGTTTACCTGCCAGCTCGTTGATTTCATTGTATATTGCTCTCTTAATGTATAATTCCTTCCTTTTACTTTCATTCTTTTTTTCAGAAATCAACGGAATTAGTGCATCCGGTAAATTTGAAAATTCTTTAGCCCAAAATTTTTTGTCTTCAAAAAAAGCATCAGAACCTTGATAATTAATATCATCATGAACAAAATCAACATAATTAAATGGATAATCAGATAGTATTTTTCCATGCTCCACTATCTCATTATAATTTTGAACCAAACGCTGAAACATTAAAGATGTACCCCAGCCATCTGTAATAATATGATGGTATTTAGAGAATAAATAATATAAATCGTCCTGTACTTTAATTAAAATAAATTTATGCAGCAGCTCTTTTTTATTCAGGTCAAATGCTGTCTGGAAATTTTTACGCATAAATTCCAGAGAAATTTTCTCAGCATCAGCCTCATTAGAAAAATCAATATATTCTAATTGAGAGTTATGGTTATCAAGTATATAAAAATAAGGGATGTCGTTGTTTGAATCTATAATAATTCGGTACGCATCGTGTTGATTTATTAAATGAATGTAAGCATCTTTAAAAGCATCTACATTGATATTTCCTCTAATTTCAATTTTTGCCCCAATATTGTATATAGCGTCGTTTGGGTAGAGAATCTGTTCAAAATAAATATCTTGCTGTGGAAGTGTGAGAGGGAAATTATTGATTAATTGTTCCATAAAATAGCTTGACTAAATTCATTTTTTTCTATGCTTATATCTTTTATTATTTTTCCATATTCGAATTTTAAAATCCGATCTGCATGTTGAAAATAAGCGTCATCGTGAGTAACGGCAATAATTGTTTTGCCCTGTTGTTTGAACATTGGGATTAATTTCTCATAAAAATACTTTCTGAAATAAGGATCTTGATCTGCTGCCCATTCGTCTAAAATTAGTATCGGACTTTTTTCAAGCATCGCAAATATCATAGACATTCTTTTACTCTGACCTTTAGAAAATTTTCTTCTTGCCGATGATTCTTCATCATCCAAAAGAACCTTATCCAGCTCCATTAATTCTAATAAAGAGATATATTCTTTATTATTCTTAAGAGAATAATTATCATAATTCTGAGAAAAAATATAGTTGTCTGTAAATATTACAGATAATAAATTTTGATAATTGGGCGTATTGGATTGAATCTGAGTATTATTTAATAAAATTTCACCAGATGAAGGGCTATACAATCCGGTTAACATATTGATGAAAGTACTTTTACCACTCCCGTTTCCTCCAATTATAAAGATGGTCTCACCTTTATTTATAGAAAGATTTATTGGACCTAATCCGAAAGAAGAATTATGCTCAAATTTACAGTCTCTAAATTTTAAATTTTGAAAATCAATAATTTGCGATTGCTCCTTGTTCTCTTCAATTTCGTTTGTGTTAATTTCTTTAAAAAAGGATTTTACTCTTTTTATTGCAATTCTTGTCCTTGTGTACATGTTTTGCATTGTAATTATTTTATTTAAAGGACCTGACATAAATAGCAGTACCGTTACAAAAGAGACCATTTCTTTTGCCTGAATTATGCCAAACGCAGGAAGCAAAAAAAGGATGACACCAAAAACTACATAAAGCCCATATTGGCTTAATATATTGATAGCGTTAAAATTATTAGCTAAAAATTTATCTAAATCTTTGGCGTCGGTTCTATTGGCAGATACACTATTATATAAGTTATTTTTTCTTGTTTCGCTTATCTTTAATTCCTTGAATCCCTGAATAATATCATGAATGTATTTATTAAAAAAATCATTCTGACTTCTTAAAATACTCAGCTTTTTTGATAATTTTTTGCCGACAAGAAAGTACACATAGGCTATGATAGCAATCAAGACAACAATCACTAATGTGCTTTTATAGGATAGTATAAATAAATAACCAATACATAATAAGATCATTAATAAAGAATTGAGCGTATTTGTCATAATTCCGGGTAGAAATATAAAAACTCTCATTTCTTCAATAATTCCATATATTCTTTCAGTTCCTAAAGTTTCCAGTTGTTTTAAGGAAGAACTTTGAAGCTTTTTAGCTAGGAATAATTCATTATCATACACAAAATTGTAGGTGTAATCAATTATTTTTTTTTGAAAAAACAGGTTCAACAAATAAGAATAAACAATAAAAGAAAAGAAGGTAATTATTAGATAATTCTTAGATTTAAAATTTTCATCTGTTATTGCGACATTTAGTATATATATAATTCCAAGCGTTAATAAGGTATTAACTAACGAATAGAATATTAACAGTAAAATTTTATTTAGATTAATTTTAATCATTTAGTATTTCAATTTAATTACTTTTTCTTTAAGCTATTTTATTACAATTTTAAAATAATAAACGCTGTCAAAATTATTGTATCATCACTTTGTTATTGCCTTAAATTGGGCGTTGTCAATAAAATTCTTCCATGTTGACAATCCTTTTTCCGGTATGTTTTATTTATTCATGTAATTCAGAAAACTATCAAACACTTGTTTATTTTTTTGTTGCGTTTTAGTTTCCATATAAGCGGTATACTTTCCTTCAAAAGAATTTAATGAATGTATTTTTTCTGTTTGATTTTGGCTTATCTGCACTAGAACATCTTTATAACTATCTACAATCAAGTCCATATATTCAGTATCAAACAATTCTTTTTTATAGTCCAGAGATCCTAAAAGCCTGTTTTTTTTAATTCTCATAACAAGACTAAAATCGAATTTTGCGGTAAATTCTTTTGGCGTAAAAATTTCAAGTTTATTTACCTGAATTTTTTCGGCAATATTATTTAAATCATATAATTCTTCATTAAACACAAATCTGCCTTGAAATAATGCATTCGAATCATTTTTTCCTTTCAAATTCAGTTTTACCAACTCTTCCAAAGAAAGATTTTGATGATCAATATCCTGCATTATATCATTATTGGCTCTTATAAGCAGGTCAATGAATGTTTCTTCGGGATTGATTGTTGTTTTTATTGGTAATGTATTTACAAAAAAGCCTATAATAGATTCAAATTCTTTTCTGTTTCTTCCGGTAATAGAGCTCCCCAGCACGATATCTTTTTGATCTGAAATATGATGCAATAAAACACTGAAACTTGTCAGTAAAATTGAAAACAGGGAAACATTTTGCTCAATTGAGATTTTTTTCAGCAGGGTAAAAACCTCATCTTCAATATAAAAATCAGTAACATTACCTTCACTTTTACTATCCTTTTTAACAGGATGCTGATTTTTAATCAGGTTTAATTTCTCTATTCCGCCTTCCAGCCTGTTTTTCCAATATTGAACATTTTCATTATGCTCATCATTTTCTTTTATAGCGTTTTGCCATGAAACGAAGTCCAGATAGGTGTAATCAACTTCCGGTAAACTATTTTTTCTGTTCGTTACGAATGCATTATATATTTCAACCCATTCGTTTATTAAAATATTCAAAGACCATCCATCACTTATAATATGATGCATGACGATGATGACAAAGTAAGTATCATTGGGTAATTTAAGTATCTTTAATTTTGATAAAGGAGCAGTACTTAAATCAAAACTTGTTAAGTTTTCTGCATTTAAAATTTTTAATAATTCTTCATTATCGGGTGTATAGTCATAATCATCAATTTCAATTATTGGCGTTGCCTCTTCTTGTATAAATTGTATAGGATTTTCACCATCAAATTCAAATCTTGTTCTAAAACTATTGTGTCTTTTAATAAGCTCGTTATATGAATTTATAAAATGTTTGACACTAAAAATTCCTTCAATCAGCAATGCTGTTGAAATATTGTAAGCGCTGGATTCTATTTCATCCTGACTTAAAATCCATAATCTTCTTTGATTGCTGGATAATAATGATGATGTTGTTTTAGATTTTACTATTGTCAGGTTTGCATTATGTTTTAAATCCAGCCCATTAATAAACTTACTTAGACTTCTGACAGTTGGCTTACTAAAAATATCTTTTAGTTTTAGATCCAGAATAAGTTTTTTATTGATTGAATTTATATATTGTATAGCCAACAAACTATTCCCTCCCAATTCAAAAAAGTTATCGGTAATACAGATAGCATCTTTTTTAAAGAGTTCCATTAAAATAGTAACAAGAGTTTGCTGTACTTCATTTTCGGGAAGTATAATTTCGGCATTCTCTTTTGTACTGTCTATTTTTGGCAATCTTTTTTTATCAATTTTACCGTTAGAAGTCATTGGCAATGATTCCATTGTTACGATTATGGCAGGAACCATATAAACAGGCATTTTTTGGGTCAGATATTCTTTAAATTCATCTTCATCATATCCTTCTTTGGTCACTAAATAGGCAATTAGTATATTTTCTGAATTCGAATTTTTATCGACTTTTACACAGCTTTCTTTTATATATTGATTCCTGGCTATCATTACTTCGATATCTCCGAGTTCTATCCTGTTTCCTTGTATTTTTACCTGCCCGTCTTTTCTACCTATAAATTCAATATTTCCTTCTGGTAGCCATTTAACTAAATCGCCGGTATCATACATTCTTTCACCAATAACAAAAGGATTATCGATAAATTTAACCTTCGTAAGATCCGGATTGTTTAAATACCCATTAGAGACTCCTGCTCCGGAAATGTAAAGATTTCCAATAATCCCTATCGGCAGCGGAACCAAATCGCTTGTCAGAACATAAGCTGAGGCATTCGAAAAAGTACGTCCCAGAGGTGTTCTTTCCTGTAGTGGTTTATCATCCACAGGATAAATAAGCTTTCCTATAGTTGTCTCAGTAGGACCATAATGATTAACAATCTTTAATTGATTATTTACTTCTTTTATCTTTTCTATGATCCCTTTTGACAATTCTTCTCCTCCAAAAACAATCATTTTCTTCGGCAACAAAGGTTTATTGTTATTCACTAATGCTTTCCAAAAAGTAGGCACTATTTTTATGCAATCAATATCGTTTTGATCAAAATATTGATGTACATATTCTATATTTCTTAAAGAGTCCTTAGATAATAAATGTAATGTTTTGCCATAAATTAAGGAACTATATAAAGTAGTATTACCTAAATCTGTTGACAAAGAAGACATTAATAAAAATGTTTTAGCCTGATCGATTTGAATTTTAAAATTCAGCCCATAAAAATAATCTACCAAATTCAGTTGATTCACCATTACTCCTTTTGGAGCGCCTGTAGTTCCTGAAGTATATATTAAATACGCTAAACTATCCAGTGTTGTGTTATTAATATTTAATCCTTTTTCTTTTGAAAATTGATTATCAACTTTATTGTTTAATGTAATGATTTGAATATTATGATTTACAAAAATTCCTGAATCAGCATCATTTGTTACAACAAAATTGGCATTGGTGTCTTTTATTATATATGCCACTCTTTCCTCTGGCATATCAGCATCGAGAGGTACATAGACGCCTCCAGATTTCATGATTCCCAGTAAGGCCACAATTGACATACTCATATGCGAATTGTAACAAAGCAAAACAAAACCTCCTTTTTTTAGCCCATTGCTTAAAAGGTAATCCGCCAGTTGATTTGCTTTTTCATTAAGCTCGTTATAAGTGAGTTCTTCATCTTCAAAAACAACGGCAATAGCATCAGGAATATTCTTAGCCTGCTCTTCAAATAAATCTATAAGTGTTTTATCTTTAGGATAATCAACCAATATATCATTAAATCCAACTAAAAGTTCTTGTCGCTCCTCTGCTGTTAGAAAATCAATTTCTTCTACAGGCTTTTGCGGCTGCTCTAATGATTTTATCAGAATGTTTTCAAAATGAGAAAACATTTTTTTAATCAACAATGCATCATAAATTTCTGAATCATAATTTATTAACAAGGTCAAAACATCTGATTCCGAAAAAGTAAAGGTGATATCAAACTTAGAATTCTTGCTTTCAAATTCGTAATTTTCTATTTGTAAACCTGTTAATTCTTCTTCATTCACCAAGCTTTTTACTTGTTTTTGATTTTGTAATACTACTAAAACATCAAATAAAGCAGAACGACTGGTGTCCCTCTTTAAATTCAATTCGTCTAACAGCGCATCAAACGGATAATTTTGATGTTCGTAGGCTTCCAGCAGAATATTTTTTTCTTTGTTTAATAAATCAAGGAAACTATTTTTTTCCTCAAATTGAGTTCGTATTGCTAAAGTGTTTAAAAATAATCCCATTTGGTTTTCTAAATCCAGATGCTCTCTTCCTGCTATCGGAGTTCCAATTATGATATCATTTTGTCCTGTATATCGGTGCAATAGAGCATTGATTCCAGCCATTAAGGTCATAAACAAGGTCGCATCATACTCTTTTGAAAAGGTTTTCAGTTTATTTAGAAATTCTTTCGAAAAAATATGCGTGGCGCTGTTTCCATTATAATTGCGAACCAATGGGCGTGTTTTAAAACTTGGCAGCTCTAATACGGGTAATTCTCCGGCAAACTGCTGTAACCAAAATGCTTTAGATTCCTGGCTTTTTTCCTGTTGCAGTACTTCATTAAGCCATACTGAATAATCTTTATATTGAATACTTAATTCAGGCAGCTTAGCTTCTATTCCTTGTTTTAACGAATTATAGACTTTTACTATTTCTGATACCAATAACTCTATTGACCATCCATCGCCAATGATGTGATGCATCGACAGGGAAAACACAAATTCATCTTCTTTCAATTTAATCAAGCTTGCTCTAATCAGTACAGGTTGATCTAAATTAAAAGCAATTGCGTTGTTTTCCTGTAAATAGGTAAATACTGCGTTTTGGTCTTTTTCAGATGTAAAATCCTTTTCTGTTATCTTAAAATTAATTTCTTCTGTCGGTACTATAAACTGATGTACTTCTCCTTCTTCATTCGTTTTAAAATAGGTTCTCAATATTTCATGACGCTGGATTAAAAAGGCAAAGGATTCTTCAAATTTAATTTTATCGATATTTCCTTTTAACTTTACTACTGCTGGCATGTTATAAGCCAAAGAACCTCCTTCTAACTGGCTCAATATCCATAATCTGTGTTGAGATTTGGTTACAGGATATGATGCCTTCTCCGGAGCTTTAGTAATGAAGGTAAAATCTTGTGCCAGCAATTTTTGGCTAATTTCTTCAATTGTCGGGCTTGAAAAAAACTCTTTAAAGGTTATACCCTGATGCAGTTCTTTATGTATTCTATTGATAACCTGTCCAATGACTAGACTGTTTCCTCCCAGATTAAAAAAGTTATCTGTAATTCCTATTTTCTCAATTCCTAAAACATCTTGCCAGATTGCTGCTAATTTATCTTCGGTTTCGTTTTTTGGCGCTACATATTCACCTCTGATAATATCATCTCCGGTAACAGAAGGCAGTGCTTTTCTATCAACCTTACCGTTAGAAGTCAAAGGAATGCTCTCTAATGCAATATAGAAATTCGGAATCATGTAGTCCGGAAGTTTTTCCTGTAGATAATGATGGATTTCTATTTTATCAATTTTCGATTCTGAAACATAATAAGCAACAATTACTTTCTCTTGGTTTACTTCTTTAATCTCAACAATTACATTTTTTATTGCCTTTGAATATTGAAATAAATGCGTTTCTATTTCGCCCAATTCTATTCTAAAACCACGAATTTTTACCTGATGGTCTTTTCGTCCAATATATTCTATGTTTCCATCAGGAAGCCATTTGGCTAAATCTCCTGTATCGTACATCTTTGTACCCTGAATAAAAGGGTTATTGACAAACTTTTCGTCTGTAAGAACTGTTTTATTCAAATAACCTCTGGCAACACCAACTCCGGCAATGTACAGTTTACCAACTGCACCAATGGGTTTTAAAGATAAATTTTCGTCGAGAATGTATAAGCTGATATTATCAATAGGCTTACCAATTGGAACAGAATTAATATTATGCTGCTCTGCACAATCATAATAACTTACGTCGATACTTGCTTCTGTAGGACCATAAAGATTCATCAAAGAAATAGCTGATAACTCATTATAAAACAACTCCCTTTGATGTAATGTTAGTGCTTCACCACTTACAAATACTTGTTTTAAGCTTTTTAGATGTTCTTTTTCTTTCGGATTTTCCTTCACATATTCTAAAAAAACAGATAACATGGCAGGAACAAAATGTATGAGCGTTACATGATTTTCATATATATTTTGTATTAATTGAGCAGGATCTTTTTCTACTCCAGACTTAGTAACAGAAAGTTTTGCTCCATAGATAGCCCACCATAATAATTCCCAAACAGAAACATCAAAAGAATATGTCGTTTTTTGGATAAGAGTTTCACCGGAATCTAATTGATATGCTTTTTGCATCCAGGTTAATCTGTTAACCAAAGAAGTATGTTCGATCATTACTCCTTTAGGATTTCCTGTTGTTCCAGATGTATAAATTATATAAGCTAAATCTCTGGGAGAATTGATTTTAGCTAAATTTAAATTCGTATAGTTTTCCTTTTGATTATAGAAAATTCCGTATTCAGTTTCATCAATAATAATTTTACTTTTCGTATCACTTTCTATATAATCAATTCTATCCTGAGGATAATTAGGATCAATAGGAACATAAGCTGCACCAGATTTTAAAATACCCAATATAGAAACGATCATACGTTCGCTTCTTTCTAATTTTATACCTATCAGATCATCAGGCTCAATATTGTATTTTTCTCTTAGATAAGCGCCTAATTGATTGGTTGTCTCATTAAGTTGTTTGTAAGTAAGTTCCGTTCCCTCAAAAACAACTGCTACGTTGTTGGGAGCTTTTTCTGCCTGCTCTTCAAACAATTCGATGATGGTTTTATCCTGCGGATAATCTACTGTAGTATTATTAAAATCAAATAATAATTGGTGCTTCTCTTCTGAGCCTAATAAATCAAACTCATTTGTGCCACCACTAATAAATTCCTGAAGATGAACTAAAATTTTCGTAAAGCCAGAACCTAAATGTTGTATTAATGACTTGTCTACAAAATCTTCATTGAAGTAAATTGCTAATTCTAATGCTTCATTGGTTATATTAAAATTTAACAAAACGCCTTTGCATTTACTCGCACCTATTGACGCATCATTTAAACTGATTCCAAAATGAGAATAAGAATCTAAATTTAAATACTCTGAGTCATATGATGCATAACTCAATTTATTTTGAACTTCTTCTGATATCACCTGCAAATGCTCTTTAAAAGATTTGTTTAATGATGTGCTATCGTCTTCCAAAAAAAATGGGTTAGAATCTTTATTTCCTGTTAAAGAGTTGTAAGAGGTAATAATACCCGTATAATTATAAAAATATTTGTGCAGTAATATAGAATATATCGCAGTAATTATTGAAAATTGTGAAAGACAATTATTATTGGATATCTTTTGTAAATACCACAACTCTTTCAGTTCAATCGTGTATTTAAAGGAATTAACTTCTTTATTTGATGGAAATATTAGCTCTTTATCCTTAATCTTAGTATTCCAAAAAAGCTCTGCAATTTTATTAATATTCTCCATGAAACTTCTAATATTTTATTTAACGGGTGTATGTATCTGTTGTGAACGAAATATTTTTTTTATTCAGCTCAAAATTTTTATCAGTAATTCTAAAATCAAAAATGACGATTCATACTTATTAATATAACCGTTACTTATTCTTAACAAATTCATTAATAATGCATAAAATTCATTATGCATATAGCACAAAAATAACATTGCGTTTAGTAAAAAATTACGGGCTTTTTAGCTAAAAATTACGGGCTTCTCCCGTCCCTGCTTAAGTTTTGATAAAATTGTTTTGGAAAAAGTATTTTTACAGTTTTTAATAAAATCTTGCAATAGAATCATTTTTGTAAATGATAGAAGTTCTTGAATTTAGAAATGAATAGAAGATAATTTCGAAAGATTAAATTTTACTACGCAAGAGATTATTTTAAAGAAGGAAAAGGTAAAAATGGATCAAAAATCAATGCAAAACCCTTACTGAATGAAGCTTCATAGCAATTTGTGAAAGTAAAATCACTTGTCTATCAAAAGAAAACTGAGGTAAAAAAGTAAAATCACTTGTCTATCAAAAGAAAACTGAGGTAAAAAAGTAAAATCAATAAATTATTACACCTCTTTAAAACTGATTCAATACAATACTTTTAAATACCAGATTATTGATAGGCTTAGGAGCAATCAAATCTTCATATAGAATTTATTAACGAAGACTTAAACTATCAAGACAACATTATGAGTTGAAAGTCTGTAATTTGTATTATTAGACGTAGTCAATATCAACAGAAGGGAGAAATCACACATGTAAATCGACAAAGATTGGCAATTTTCTTTGCGGAGTTTCTAGTGAGATTTCTCCCTTCGGTCGAAAATGACAAACTATACGCTTAATCATTTGCTTAAAAAATATGGATTTATCTGAAATTTAACCAACAAAACATTATACAAAATCCCTTAACTTAATGACATTGAGCTTCAAGACAAAACTTTGTAGATATGATGATTAATTCCAGGAATACCTAACAGGTTTAAGAAAACCTATCAGGATAGCAACCTAAAAAAGTATTAGATTAAAAAATAGGTGTTTTTATTAATCAGATTCAGGTTTATACTAAAACAAGGTTACAGAGAAATACAATTAAATTGGCATTGGAGATTAACCATACCGTAATTAGATGATTCCCCAATGAAATAAATAAATAATTATTAATAAATAAGAAAACGCTATCGAAAAAACTACTTCTAAATTTGGTATAATCTTTATCTTAAATAGTAAGTATAATACATTAATTATTGTTGTTCCAATAAACACATAATTTAAAATAAACAAAAAGCTATATTTTTCAGGCAATCCAAATAGTAGAATAAACAAATTATAGTTAGAAGTTTGAAAAATAGCCCAAATAAAACCAAATACTACAATCATTGCCAACAATGAGTTTGCTATAAATAAGTATTTCAATACGTTCAAACTTTTATTTTTGCTCCTGAAAATTGAAAAAATACAGTATAATAATGTACCAAAAATAATCA
This sequence comes from Flavobacterium sp. Flavsp81, assembly GCF_059491325.1. Lineage (NCBI taxonomy): Bacteria > Pseudomonadati > Bacteroidota > Flavobacteriia > Flavobacteriales > Flavobacteriaceae > Flavobacterium > Flavobacterium sp. Flavsp81. Next base: position 1,018,100 of record NZ_CP168505.1, read on the forward strand.
TTATTGCAATAATTAGTGGTGATATAAATAGCCAGATGGGTTTATTTAGACTTTTTGCCAATTTAGATATTCCGCTATTATATTTAATATTAGAAATAAATTCAATTTGAGTTAATTCTTCTTTTATTTCAGGCTTCTTATCAGGTGTTTTAATAAAACGTTCTACTATACCTTTTCCAGCTTTTGAAAAACTTGTTGCGTGACCGTATGGCATTTCAAACAGAAAGCTGTTTTTATATTTTTTTGCCATTTCCTTACCATTCTGTAAAGGTGTAATTGGATCATATTTTCCAGCAAAAATCAAAGCTTTAATGCTTTTATTTTTTTGCGTTGAATCATTTATTTTTTGTGCGCCAATTTCCAATTTTTCACAAACAGACAGATCTGAACGATAAAATAATATTCCCCCTTTATTTTTTTTAAATGCAAGAGTATTTTTGTCATATTCTTCAATACTTTTATTTGTAAACCCGTCATTACATGAAACGCAATAATAGGTCCCAAAGTCTCTTTTTAATGCCTCAGAAAAAGCATCTACTAAATTGGCCAATACAAATTTATCTTCTGTATAAAAACCGTTTATTATTAAAGGAATCATCTCTATTAATTGTTTATTATAAAGAGATTGATGGATAATTATTTTAAAATCGTCAGCATTATAGGTGAATCTTCCTGTTTGAACAATAGATCTCTCAACATTTACCTCTATACCTTTTTTGCTCAATTTATCTATTACTGAATAATATTTTGATTCTAAATCAGGGTATTTTTGTTTACTTTCTTTAAAAAGAGTATTCAGACTATTAATATAATTGAATGTATTATTTTTATAATATTCATTAAGGTCATTAATCGGAGAATCTAGAATAATGCCTTCGAAATCATCTGGAAATTGATGAGAATAAACCTGTGAGATATAAGTACCGTAAGATACCCCATAGACAAACCATTTATTTATGCCTAATGATTTTTTTAATGCATGCAAATCTTTTGAAATATTTAAACTATTATATGCTTTTATATCTATTCCTTTTTCGATAAGGTCATTTTTGCATTGTTCTGAAACATTGACAATTTCATTTATATCTTTAGTTGTATTATTATTTTCGGCAAGCACCCTTAGGATGTCTTCTCCTAGTTTAGGACATAAGCTAGGCTCAGAAAAACCAGTACCTCTTAAATCAATAAGTATAATGTTTGCTTCATTTCTTAGGGGATGATTTAACCATTTTTTGATAGGGCCTATACACCAACCGCCAGGGCCGCCAGAAATATGCACTACGTTTTTACTTGATTTTTTAAAACACGGTAATACAGCTATAGCTAATTTTACAGTTTTATTTGAACTGGTATTTTCCCAATTTTCAGGAACACTTAGAGAAAACCATTTTATATTCTGGCTATTTACTTCCTTCCAGTCTGGAAAATAACTTGCAGCAGTTTGAAGTCTATATGTGTTATTTGAATTTTGTGCATTTATGTGTAAAAATAAATGAAAAAAAATGATGCAAATAAATAGTTTTTTAATGTTGGACTTAATTCTCATTCGTTTATTTAAAATAATATATAATTTTTAGCTAATCTTGCGCTCACTTTTGTAATTGTTTTTTTGACAATGGGAAATTTTTATATTGATATTTATTACCTAATTCTCATTTTGTTTTTTACCAGGTGTTTTGCAAACAAATCTCCCCAACTGACTCATTTTTGTTTATTATTTCTTTTGTTATACTGTACTTAGTATATTGTTCAACAGTTATTTCTAAAATATATTTATTTGGCGGTAAATCATTTATCACAAACTCTCCGTTTTTATCACTAAAACTCAACTCTTTAACAAAAACCTTGTCTTTTTCTTTAAAAATTTTAATTGTAAATGTAGATACAGGATTAAAGCCATGATCAACTAATCTTCCCCATATTGAATAATTATTTATTCCATTAAAAGACATAAAAAGAAATGAAATGAATAGTAAGTATTGAATTTTTTTCATCTGATAGTGTTTTTATTTAAATATATTTATTTTATCTAATTTAGAATTGACACTTGTTTTGATTTTTAGAAAGATCATTTAATTCATAGTATACACCAGCAATCGTGATGTAATTGAGTGCCATCGGAACATGACGAAAACAAAAATCTACCAAGTGTTCATCCTCTTCATTCGTGTGTATTTTTACAGTTAATCAAAATATCACAGATGATATCTTTGTTTTCATATATAAAAAAATGATTTCCCTGCAAAATATTATAATCAAATCTGCTTTCTGTATAATTTTTCCAATTCAATATCAAGTCTGCTGATCTTTCTTCATTTCCCATCAGAGCAAAAATTGGCGTTTTAATTTTTGCTGCAGGGGTTACAGTATTCTTTTCAATAATTTCAAAATCGGCTCTTAATATCGGTTCAAATATCTCCAGAAGTTCTCTATTATTTAATATCTCTTCTGATAGTCCCCCTAATTCTTTTAGTTTTTCAAAAAATAAAGGATTCGGAATTTCAAATAGTCTTTCGTTTTTCCTCATATTCGGTCCGGGGTTTCCTGAAACTACCAAGTAAGATGGAAAATCTCCTGTTTCTTCTAATTCTTTAGTGATTAAAAAACCCAATTCTGCACCCAAACTGTGTCCAAATAAAATGAATGGTTTCTCATTTCTTCTTTCCTTTATTTGAAACAATAAATCTTTGACCGCCATTTCTTTATCATAAATTAAATCTTCTTCATACCTAAGTCCTCGCCCAGGTAATTCTACAGGCTCTAATGAAAATGAATCTTTCAATCTATTAGTAAATGAGTTGAAAGAATATTTACTTCCGCCTGAAAAGTGTAGCATAAATAGCTGATAATCCATTTTAAATATTATTTAAGTATTTCTTTGATTTTTCTTTGTTCTGAAATAACTCTTCAGTAATTATTGCCTTGATTACCTCCAAATTATTATTTATCATATTCATGTGGTTTCCTTCTACTATATTAAGGTTTATAATTCCTGAACAATATTTATCCAAATCATTAAATTGTTTATTATAATTCCGTTCATCAGCTCCTATTTTTGAAGGTTTAACTAATGTAATTTTACCTGAATAATTCATTGGTCTGTAATTCATCACTAATTTGTTGGCGTTTGCCATTCCGTTTACAACATTTTCTTCTATTTCCGAAATTAACAGCTTATTATCCTTTGATGATTTACTTAGGTCTTCATTTACATTTGAACTGATTTGGGTCTGATCAGAGAGTAATCTTTTTATTAATTCCCTACGTTTATCTTCATTAAGATTCTCATCGTAAGAAGGTGTAAAAAACCCAGGATCAAATAATATCACACTTCTTACTTTTTTATTCGATTTTTCTAATTGTGAAACCATTTCATAGGCAATTGTTCCTCCAAGCGACCATCCGCAAACATTAATACTTTTTAAGAAATCAAATGTGTTGACAGAATCTATATAATTTGCTGCTATATCTTCAATAGTGGTATTTACTGCATCATCAACGGTAACTGAATTAAAAACGACCAAGCTTACATTTTCCGGAATTATTTCTTCCCAAATTTTAAAGTTTAAGGTGTTATACCCTACTGGCGGTACAAAAAACAGGAACTCATTCTGCACATTGTAATTAATACAATAGAAATTATTTTCATAAAGGTTAAAATCATTTTTGAGTTGTTTATCTATGAACAATGAAAGATCTTTAATACATTGATTTTTGTAAATATCAGATGCGAGTATTTCAGCATCAAACATTTTTCTAATTTTGTGAATGGCTCTTAATGCTAAAATTGAGTCTAATCCGATATCGAAAAAATTAGATTGAATACCAAATTCCTTATATGGAATAAGTTCATGTATTATATCAAAAATTATTCTTTCAGTTTCTGTATCGGGTTCCATTAAATTTGTTCCAGTAATTAAATCTATACTTCTTGTCAATTCGATATAATTAATTTTGCCACTATCTGTTAAAGGAATTTTATTTATTTCAACAAATTCATGGGGAATCATATAATGGGCTATTTTTTTCTCAAGAAATGATTTTAGTTCGCCTTGATCTAAAGGTTTGTTTTGTGTATAAAATGCAACTAGTCTTGCATTGTTTTTATCCTTTATAGGTACTACAATAGCCTTAATTATTTTTGGATGAAGTTTCAGGTTATATTCAATCTCACCTGGTTCTACCCGATATCCTCTAACTTTTACCATTCTGGTTTTACGCCCGTGAAGAACTAATTTTCCTTCATTATCGATTAAACCTAAATCGCCCGTTTTTACATATCTGATTCCTTCGCTTTCCATAAAAGTATTTTCTTCGAGATCACTATGAAAATAACCTGTAGAAATACTAGCACCAGAAATGGCTATTTCTCCTATAATTCCCTTTGGGAGCAGTTCCTGGTTTTCGTTGAATACTTTAATATTGGTGTTTTGTATAGGCATACCCAATGGCAAAATTCTTTGGCTATCTGTAGTGTCTTTTGTATAATAGGCTACTCCCGGTGCTTCTGTCGCGCCATATCTGCCTACTACTTTTAAAGCTGGAAAAGAGTTCTTTAGTTTTCTGAAAAGTTCAACTGAAATAGGCTCTCCGCTTATCTCCAAATATTGCAATGATGATAAAGCATTTTCCATTTCACAGTCATACAATAACTGAATAAATGTTGGGGTTAAAAAAAGTCTTGTTACTGTATTTGTTCGCGATAATTCCTGAAATGATATTGGATTATTATTTGATTCATCAGAATATACAAATAAGGTGCTTCCCTGCATAAGTGGTTCAAATATTTCTCTTAACGAAGGTCCAAAACATAATAGTGTTTTAAAACCATATATATCTTCCGGAGTAGCAGGAAAATTATTTTTTAACCACAATATTCGGTTAACATGCCCGGAATGACTAATCTTAACTAATTTAGGTACTCCAGTTGAACCAGAAGTATAATTTATACAACAAAGCGAACTTGGATTAACTACCGGCAGTGTAATATCATCAACAAGATCAATTTCATTAATTACAAAATGTTTAATCTCCAAATTTACTTTTGATTCAGTATCGGTAAGTATCGCTGATAGTTTTATATTTTCATTTATCCATTCTACTTTTTCCTGAGGAAAGTCTTTTTCTATACTAACGATATGACAGCCTGCTTTTAATATCCCGATAATTGATGCTATTAAATTTGCTGAACGTTTCATATTAATACCAACCGGACCTGATATTTTATTTTTAAGAAGCAAATTGCAAATACCATTGCTCATTTTATCTAACTCTTGATAAGTAAGTTTTTGATCAAGATCAATTACTGCAATATTTTGAGGATACTTTTTTGCAATCTCGCTAAACTGCCCGTGTAAAGTAATATTTGACAAATCATAATGTGGTCCATCCAAACTTGCTTTTTTAAGTTCTGCAATTTCAAAAATGGATATATTTTTAAGTGATTTATCTTTAATTTTGTCTAAATTATTAAACATTTTGACAATTCCGTGAGTAATATCATTTAATAAATAGCTTGTAAAATTATCATTTCTATATCTTAGCTTCACTTTTAATCCACTTTTCTCTTCGATGAACATTATATTTATAGGAAAGTGGGAAGAAATATTACTATCGTGAGCAATTTGAGTCAAACTGAAATTATCCTCATCCTGATTTATTCCAAATTTTATATAGTTTTGAAATCCATAGGAAATACTAAACAAATTTTGATGGCCCGTATTTCTAATAATATCATTAAATGTAAGATAAGCATATTCCTGTGATTCTAAAACCTGAAATTGTACCTCTTTTATAGCATCTAAAATTGTTTTCTCTGAATTAAAATTTACTTTGACAGGAATTGTGGTAATACACGGCCCTACAATTGATTCCATATCATCCTGACCAAAAGGTCGTAAGGTAACAGTATTTCCCCAAACAAATGAATCTGTTCCATTGCATTTTGAGAAAATCAAACCTACTAAAAAATTAAATGTAGCCGATAATGTGATATTTTGCTTTTTTAAAATGTCTAGTGAGACTGTACTTATATCAAAATTATATTCTAAATCAGAGAATGTGTTTTCTTTCAGTTCAGACTCGCCTACTGTTTTATATTCTAACAAGCTTGGTTCAACATCTTTTAAGCGATCTGTCCAGTAATCTATTGCTTTTTTCTCATCTTTTGAATTAATCCAATCAACATAAGTTGAAAATTGTACTGTGGATGAGGCATTTATCAAAGGTTCTTTTCCTAATTTCAATTCGGTTGAAACTTGCATCAATTCATTAAGAATAAAAGAAATAGATGTTGCATCAATAATAATGTGATGGCTGGTTATTACTATTATACTTTTATTGTTTTTTATTTTTATTAATGAAAACTTAATCAAAGGTTCTTTCTCGATATCAAAGCCTTTAAATTTTATCTCATTCAGGAGTTTTATCAATTCTTCTGAGTCGGAATCATTCTCTATTTCAAAATGTTCGCATATTACAGTTCCAGGCGCTAAAGTAATAGACGCAAAATTTCCTGTATCGTAATTAAAGGTAAAGCAAGTCCTTAAAATTTCATATTTTGAGGTTACAATACTACATACCTGACGAAAAAAATCATACGATATGTTTTCCTCTGACTCATAACTATTTTGATTGATGTAATTCTTATTATCGGGATAATTTAATGCATAACCCACTAACCCTTTTTGAAAAGGGGTTATATTATCTTTTAAATTATCTTGTTTTTTATTGACTAGTTTTTCAAGATAATCTTTAAAAAAATCAATAAAATTATTGCACATTTCCTGATCGAATCCCAGTTCTTCACTGATATTAAATTCACAATTAATAATATCTTCCTGAATCCATGCATTAAAGATTATTTTATTAAGTTTATTTTGACTGAACCTGTCTGTTTTCTCAATAGTTGATGAAAATGCAGAATGCGAAGAGAGTATCAATTTATTATTACTTACTACTGATTCTGATTTTTGGCTGCCTGCTTTATATGATAAATCTCCCAAATAGTTAAAAAGTATAACAGGTATAGATTCAGATTCCATTTGTCTACTGATATATACCGGTCCGTAATACTTTAAAATTTCAAAGCCTATTCCGCCATTTGGCACTTCACCATTGCTTACTTTGACAGCACTTAATGTTTCTTCAAGAGATTGTTTAACAATGTTATACTTAGTAGGGTACTTACATGTAAACCAACCTATTACATCTGACACATCATGATTAGTAATGGAATCTCTTCCATGTCCTTCTCTTTCGATTACACAAGTTTCTGCTTTAGTAAGATCGTAAAATGAAAACAAAAGTGCTGTAATTATTTTATCCTGTAAATCTTTATTTGATTCATGATTTCCCTTTTTAATTTTCACAATATCTCTGAAGCTTATGCCATCATTTTTTTCAAACCCATCTGAAAAATCAATTTGTGACAACCAGTACTCTAATTCTGTATCTAATAGATTGTTTACTGCATTTTGATTTTCAAATATCCAATTTTTATAGCTATTCATTACTGGCGCTTTTTTTTATTTAATATAATTTAATTGTACATCACTAAGAAGTATTTGCCATGAAACTGCATCCATCACTAAATGATGACAGGCGATGAACATGACAGGTTTTTCTTCCTCATAAAACACGTTTATGTACAGTAATGGTCCCTTTTCTATATCTATTGACAAGATTGCCTTTTCAATAGCTTTTTCAACATTCATTTCTTCCTCTGTTGACTCTTCCAATAAATATCGTTGACTCTCGTAATCATAATGCTGTTGCCATAAACCTTTTTCTTTTTTAAATCTAAGACTAAAAGAGTCATGATCCTGGGTCAAGGTGTCAAAGCTTTTATCAATATTTTTTAAATCATATTCCGGACTGATGAAATAAGATGCATGCATGACAAAATTTAATTTATGCTTATTGACATCAAAAAAATATTGCTGGATTGGAGATAGAACAAAAGGTATATCTTGATTTTTATCTCTTTCTTGATTTACCTTTTTATCAGGAGAATGTTCTTTTTTATCTGTAGTCTCTAAAAAATTAAGATAAGGCGACATCATAAAATCTTTGATTGTTACCAGATATCCTTTCTTTTTACATATTGCAACTACTTTCAACATGGTTAAAGAATCTCCGCCTTGTTCAATAAAACTCAGCTCAGGATTTAAATTATTTATTGAAATATCAAGCACTTCTGACCATATCTCTGCCATCTCAAGTGATTTGGGAGATAATAGTTTTATAGTATCTTGCCCGCTTCCTCCATTTATGGAAGCTTTATATGTACTGATTAAGTTTTTCCTGTCTAATTTACCATTAGAAGACAGGGGTATTTCCTTGATTTGTTGAAAATGGTGTGGTATCATATATGCTGGAAGAGATTTTAATAATTCACTTCTCAAATGATTTTCTAATTGAAAATCAAGTTTTACTACATCATCAACTTGTATAAAACCAACTAGTTTATCTTTTATTTTTAATACATGCGCAGTTTTAATCTGCTCCTGCATTTCTAGTGTTTTATTAATTTCGCCAAGTTCAATTCTATTTCCTCTTATTTTTACCTGGTCATCATTTCGACCTAAATATTCAATATTTCCATCTGAGCGCCACTTACCTACATCACCTGTATTATACATGGATTGTCCTAAAACAAATGGATTGTCTATGAATTTTTGGCTGGTTAATTCAGCCTGATTCAGATAACCTCTTGCCAGACCAACTCCAGCTATAAAAATGGTTCCTTCAACACCTACCGGAACAATGTTGTGCTGGTTGTCTAAAATGTACATTTTTGTATTGTCAATTGGTCTGCCTATAGGTATAGAACTCAAATTTTTAGAACAATCAAAATACGTAACATCAATTGTAGCCTCGGTTGGACCATACAAATTAATTAGTTTTGTGCTTTCTAATAATTCATGAAATTTATTATTGGTTGCTACACTTAAAGCTTCTCCGCTTGCGTAGACTATTTTAAGGCTTTTTAGCTGATTGATTGATTCAGGTTCGCTTTCCACATATTCTAAAAATTGTGTAAGCATTGAGGGCACAAAGTGCATTACACTTACAGAGAATTGTGCAATATGCTCAATGATCTGAGCCGGATCTTTTTCATAACCGTCCTTTAAAAAAACAACTTTTGATCCTTCTATAGCCCACCAAAATAATTCCCACACTGAAACATCAAATGAATTAGGTGTCTTTTGCATAATCACATCAGTATCTGATAGGCAATATGATTTCTGCATCCAAAGCAATCTGTTAACTAAAGAATGATGTTCTATTAAAGTTCCTTTTGGCTGTCCTGTTGTTCCTGATGTATAAATTATATAAGCAACATCTTTTGATTTGTTCTTTCTTACTTTGTTAAGATCAGAATAATCATTTTTGCATTTTATAAATTCTTCTATAAAAGCAGCATCAATAATCACTTTACACTGACTGTCATTTTTTATATATTCTACCCTTTTTTCAGGTAAATTAATGTCAATTGGCAAATAAATCGCTGATGTTTTTAACACGCCAAATATTGATGTTATTAACCATTCATTTCTTTCTAGTTTTACTCCAATAACATCATTATCTGTAATAGCATATTTACTTATAAGATAATTTGATAATTGATTGGACAACTTATTGAATTCCTGATATGTAACACCTTTATTATCGGTTAAAATAGCTATTCTCTCCGGAAATTTATTTACTTGAGATTCAAACAAATCTACTATTGTTTTATCATCAGGATAAGAAACTTGAGTATTATTAAAATCAATTGTTAGCTTTTCTTTTTCTAATGCAGTAAGATAGGAGAGATTTTTTAATGGCTGATTTACATCTTCACAAATTTGCTCAACTAAATTAAGAGCATGATGAATTATGTTTTTAATTAGCGTTGTATCATATTTGTTATCATTGTATTTAAAATCAATTTTTAGTGATGATTTTCCAGGAACAATTATTAAATTAAAATCATAATTAGTTTGCTCAAATATTTCAACGGATTTTATTGTTAGTTCTTCCTCTGTATTTGACAAATCATTTTGAATTGCTTCCTGAACCATATAATTCTCAAAAACAAGTATATGATTTATTAAGCTCATTCCTAACTCACTTTGTGACTGGACTTGTGATAAATTAAGATAATGATAATCATGGGCAGTAACTGCTGCATGCTGAATTTCTTTCAGAAAAAATGTAGCTGTGTCTTCAGGATTATACTTAACTCTTACAGGTATAGTATTGATAAACAGACCAATAATCGTCTCTATTCCCGGTAAATCTCCCGGTCTTCCTGACACTACTGAACCAAATACAACATCTTGAGTATTATTATATTTTGAAAGCAAAAATCCCCATATTCCCTGAATAAAGGTGTTTTGGGTTATCCCTATTTCATGACACAAATCATTCATTTTGTTGAACAAATCGCCTTCTAATTTTAGTGTTTCTACTGATTCATTATAATCGTAATCAACAGAATTATCAATTTTAAAAGGAATTTGAGCAACATTTGAATAATCTGCCAGATAGTCTTTCCAAAATGATAAAGATTTTGCACTATCTATTTTATCCAGCCATTCGATATACTGAGAATAAGGTTTTGCTACGGGAAGCTCTACTGAAATACCCTGATTTATGCCATGAAGTATCTGATAAAAATCATTAATTAATATACTCATACACCATCCGTCAATAAGAATATGATGATGGCTCCAGATAAATTCATATTCATTATTTCCTAAATCAAGTACCAACAAACGCATTTGAGTAGGGTTTTCAAGATTAAATCCTGTTTGCTTATCCTTTTGTTTTGTTTCGTTTACAAAAACTTCACTAGTTTGGTTTCCTATTTTTAAAAATGAAAAATCACCTTCAACATTTTTCCTTACAATCTGTAATGGTTCACTAGCTAAATTTTCTGTAAAACTTGTTCGTAAAACTCCGTGTCTATCAATAAGTTTATTGTATGCTTCCTTAACATTGTCAATCCTTAAATTAGTCGCATTTATACGGTACGACATTTGTTCAAAATACATTGAGGAAGAAGATCCTGATGTCCAATGAAAATATAATCCCTGTTGTAAAGGTGAAAGTTTGTAAATATCCTCTATTCTACCATCGGCATTTATTCGATTTAAATCTTCAACACTTACTTCTTTAAAAGATAAATCAGAAGGTGTCAGATAGCTTATATCTAAACTTGCCAACTTCTCAATAAGCTTTATTAAGGCTTTTTCGTAAGAATTGATGATTTTTTGTACTGTTTCTGTATTATAGATTTCTTTAGCATACCTGAAATTGATATTGAGTTTTCCTTCGACCAATATTCCTATAACTTCTAAAGCTACATCTCTTTTATTTCGAGCATCAATATTTAAACCAATAAATTCTGAAGCATATTTTAATATGGATTCTTCTTTTTTATTATCAGCATTATTGCCAAAATCTCCTAAATAATTAAATGCAATTGACGGATTAATTTCAGGGATATAATGCGGGGATAAATATTTTAAAATTCCGTATCCTATTCCTTTATTTGGAATTTTCCTTAAACTTTCTTTAACATCTATCAAATTGTCTGTCAAGACATTTGTATCTGCAGTTTTTAAAACAAAAGGATAAACGGTCGTAAACCATCCTATAGTTCTGCTAATGTCAAGATCGGGAATTATATCTTCTCTTCCATGGCCTTCAATATGTAAAATACTTTTAGTTATACCCAGGCTTTCCTGTAGTGCAATCGCTAATGCCGTAAGCAAAACATCATTAACTTCTGTCTTATAGGTACGATTTACTTTGGTTTGCAGTAAATTAGTGATCTCAGGACTTAAAGTAAAAGTCAATACATCTTTGATATCAAATTCTCTGCTTTTTATTTCGCTGTCTGTTGGAAAATTAGGAATAGCTTCATTTGCTATTGCATTCCAATAGTTTTTCTCTGCATTTAACTTTTCCCCGTTTGCATATTCTTTCTGTGATGATGCCCATTTTTGAAATGAATCTGATTTTAAAGGTAGTTTTGGTTCTTTTCCTTTTTTGTATTCATTATATAATAATGTCAAATCTTCTAATAAAATGCGCCAGGAAACACCGTCAATAACTAAATGGTGAATAATAATTGCCAGTCGATCGCCATCTTTTAATCTAAAAAGTGCCGTTTTAATCAACGTTGTCTCATCAAGTTTAAAGCCCGCCTGCATTTCTGCTCCAATCTTAGAGATTGTTTCAAGTTCATTTTTATCCTCTCTAAGGTCGTAAAAATTTATAGCATGGTTTTCTTCAAGATTACTTCTGTTTTTTTGTTTCCATATTCCATTTTCATGACTAAAACCCATTCTTAGTGCATCATGATGGGTTAATATACTGGTAAAACATTTTTCCAGAATTTCAAGATCCAGTGCGGTTGTACTTTTTAATACTACTGATTGATTATAATAATTGTGCGCTTTAAAAACAGAATCATTGAAAAAATAACTTTGTATCGGTGTCAGCTCTACTGGTCCAACTACATCAGACTGATCGATGATTTTATTACTAACTTCAATATATTGCGCGAGATCCTCAAGTATAGGATTGTTGAATAAATGCAAAAGCGTAAGTCTATATCCTTTTTGTTTTAATTTAGATATAATCTGGATTGATTTAATCGAATCACCGCCTAAATTATAGTAATTGTCCTTAACACTAATAGATTCTCGTTTTAATACATCTTCCCAGACTTGTACTAATATTTTCTCTTCTATAGATCTTGCTCCTATATATTCTCCTTTTATTACGTCATCATTACCAACATCAGGCAATGCTTTTCTGTCTATTTTCCCATTTGGAGTTAAGGGCAAAATTTGAAGCTCTACAAAGAAAACCGGTATCATATACTCCGGAAGTTTTTCTTGTAAAAAGCTTTTTAATTCTGTTTTATCTATTTCAGAATTCGAAACAAAATAAGCGACAAGTGTTTTTTCCTCATTAACATCCTTAGCTTCAAGAACTACTTGAGTAATTAGCTCCGAATAATCTAAAACAGCAGCTTCTATCTCCTCTAATTCTATCCTAAATCCTCTAATTTTTACCTGATGATCTTCTCTTCCCAGAAACTCAATAGCTCCATTTGGTAACCACCTTCCCAAATCTCCCGTATCATACATTCGTTGTCCGGGTATAAAAGGATTTTCGATGAATTTTTTGGCTGTTAAATCAGGATGATTTAAATATCCTCTGGCGACATTGTCTCCAGAAATATAGATCCGTCCTGTTATATCTGTGGAAACGATTTGTAAATCTTTGTCTAAAATATAAATCTGAGTATTGGAAATAGGCTTACCAATAGGAATTACATTTTTGCAATTATTTACTTTTGCTACCGTTGCCCAAACTGTACACTCTGTAGGTCCATATTCATTATATAAGCCAATGTTATCAAAATGTGCGTTATGTGTGGCAATTACATCTAATTTAATTGCTTCACCGGCAAGAATAACATTTCGTAAGCTGAGATTCGCTTTTTCTTTTTTGAATGCCTCAAATAGTACCGAATAATAACTTGGTACACAAAGCATGTCTGTTATTTTATTATCTATTATTCTTTTGGTAATATCCTCAATATCTTTTAATACTTCATCTTTTTCGACTACTAAGGTGCCTCCAAGCAAGCCACTCCAGATAACGGCTATAGAGGAATCAAATGCAAATGAAGAGATCAGTAAAATTCTGTCTACCTGATAATAATTTAATCTGCTTAAAGTTGAATTTACAAGATTCCCGTGTTCTACCATTACACCCTTTGGATTTCCTGTTGTTCCGGAAGTATAGATAACATAAGCCAGATCTGATGCTGTGTTTGCAGCAACTGGATTTTCATTTCCGTATCTAAATCTTTCAAAATTATAAAGCATAATTTCTTCTGCATCCAGCACCAGTTTACATTTACTATCTTTCTCGATAAAGTCTACTCTATCTTCCGGATAATTTATATCTATAGGTAAATAAGCTGCTCCGGCTTTTAATATTCCTAAAATAGCAATAATAAAAGTCTCTGATTTATCCAGTTTTATTCCTACAATATCATTAGGTTTTATATTATAGTTTTCTAGTAAATATCCCGCTAACTGATTGGCTTTTTCATTTAACTCACGGTATGTAAAACGTTTATTATCAAAAAACAACGCTTCTTTATCTGGTGTACTTTCTACCTGATCTTCAAATAAGTTAATTATGGTTTTATCTTTAGGAAAATTTTCTTTAGTATAATTAAATTTTTCTAATATCTGTATTTTCTCATCTCTATTAAGATAACTGATTTTTGAAACTGGCATAGAAGGATTTCTTAATACCTCTCCTAAAAGTTGCTCCAGATGTTTTGATAATTGTTCTACAAAATCCTGACTGTATATATCGGTGTTATATGTAAGTGATAACCCAAGCCCTTTGTCTTTTTCAATAAAATTAAAGTACAAATCAAATCTACTGTTTAGATTTTCAACCGCATTATATGGTTTTATAGTAAAGTTATCGGGTTGTTTATCTGCCTGTTCATCTAAAACAGCAAAAGACTGTCTTAAATCAAGCATGACATCAAACAATCCACTTCTACTCATATCACGATACAGTGTTAGGTTCCTCATTAATTCATCGAGTGGATAAATTTGATTTTCAGAAGATTCTAAAGTTACTGTCTTAACATTGTTTAATAAGTCAATAAAACTTTCTTCTCTTTTTACTATGGTTCGTAATGGTAATGCATTTACAAAAAATCCAATGAGGTTTTTTAAATCTGCATTTTCTCTTCCGGAACTTGCACTTCCTATAATGATATCTTCCTGATGAGCGTACTTGGATAATAGAAGTTTCACTAAACTTAGTAAACTCATAAATAAAGTTACTCCTTGTGACTTATTTAATTCCTTTAGGGAGCTTAAAAGAGCTGAATTTAGTTCAAAATTTAAAGTTTTTCCGTTGTAAGTCTTTATAACAGGGCGTTGCTTTTGTGATGGCAACACTAATGTAGGCAAGTCACCACTAAATTGTTTGAACCAATATTCTTTGTTTTTCTCTAACTTATTGTTTTTTAACATATCCTGCTGCCAAACTGCATAATCTTTATATTGAATTATGAGTTCCGGCAATGAAACTTTTCCCTCTTTTTTTGAGCTGTTGTTATAAAAGCTGAATAAATCTTTTACCATCACTTCCATCGACCATCCATCACTTATGATGTGATGCATCACTAAGCTCAACAAGAATGTTGATTCTCCTGTCTGAAATATTTTTACTCTGAATAGTAATCCTTTTGCAAGATTAAAAGAGTTTATTTGTTCTTTTTCAATACTTTGATTTATAGCATCTAAACGCTCAATTGACCTAAAATCTTCGAAAGGCAAAGAAAAATCAATGTCTTCAAAATCTAAAATATACTGCTTTATTTCTCCATTTTTATCCTCTTTGAAAACGGTTCTCAACGACTCATGTCTTTTTATTAAAAATCTAAAAGATGCTTCGACCTGTTGTATATCTAAATCTCCTTCAAGCTCATGAACACTGGATAAATTGTATGCTGAGTTACCCCCTTCGAACTGGCTCAATATCCATAATTGGTTTTGAGCAGCTGATAATGGATAACTTTCCTGACGTAAAGCTAATGGTATAGAAAAAAATGTATCTGAGTCGCTTTTATAATTCTTAAAAAATTGAATTATATCCTCTTTATTATCTTTTATCAGGTTATAACTAATTTCATCTAATTCTTCTCCATCATAGTATACTTCCAGATTATCATTTTCCAGTTGAATATCTATATCGTTATTTTTTAATTGAACAAGTAACTCTCTAACCTTACTCATGGTTTTTTATTTTTTTTTATTGTAAAGTATTTCTTTCTCTCCAAATAATCTCTCAGCGACCAATCCTCTGGAAAGACACTCATTTATTAATAAATTAGATTGAACTATAGGGTTCGATTCGTCAGTATATTTAATACTGCTAATAAACTCACACCATGGTTCCTGCCCCATGGCATATACATATACTTCTTCTGGTTTAAATATATCTACCAAAGTCATCCCACGATTAAAATCACATCCGGCAAGTCTTCTTGATTGATCGTGTTCTTTTTGTAGCTCTTCTACAAGTAAAGGGCCATAAAGCCAGGTTAAAGGAGCTCCATCACATTCCATTCCCAGAAGAAGAACATCAATATTACCAATTATAGGTTGTGTATGTTCATATACTTTTTTTTCTAAAACTCTCGAATCAGCAACAAAAAGTAGAGAGAAATTGGATATTTCAATATGGAAACACAATTTTGCTTTTATATCTAAATCACTATGCTCTCCTGTAAAGGGAACACCAGTAATTTTACAATCTAAAAACTCCACAGTTTCAAAATCCTCAATTTCAATAACATTTTTAAAACCAATATTATTAAACATCAATTTTACTGAAGGGTCCTGAAGATGTCCTCCACCACTTCTTGGCACAACTAAGTTTTTTATTTTATGTCTCAAAGGCAAAAGTGTCTCAAATAAAACATGATCCTGATGATTATGAGTTATCAAAACATAATCAATTGAATCCGGCAAATCATAATCAGAAAAATGCTCAACACTTGATAAATAGCCATAATAGCTAATTAATGGATCTACCAATATACTTACATCTTTTGTCTCTATTAAAATACATGCATGTCCAAAATATCTCATTCTGATCTTATCTCCAGTATATTTAACATAAGGAACTGATGTTTCTTCAGTAAAAAAAGATTGAAATAAAGTCTCTTCATTTTCACTTAAATCCCCTAAATACCCTCGTATAACATCATATTCTTGAGGATTTCGACGCATTTTACTTAATTCGTCAATAAATTTATCATCAAAAGGTATATCTAAATGCAAGACATCATCCTCATTTAATTTTGGTGTGCTTAAGCAGAAAGGACGAGAATCATTATTGGTAACCCATAAGGCAATACTTTGGCTATTTTTATTATAATATTTGCTTTTATATAAAAGATTCTCAAAAAATCTAAATGATGCATTTCCATTCAAATCATAGATAAGTTCAACATATCCTTTCAAAATCTCTGGTACAAGCTCATAAAGCCCTTCCAATGATTGTCCTTTTGCTTCTTTTTTTAGCATTTTTACTAATTTTCTAACTGCTAATGAAAAGCTTATAGAATCTCTTTGATTTATTAAAGTAGATTCCATTAATTTTTTAATGTCCTCAGTCCTGTTTTCATTATAATCCATAAAAGGTCCGCCAAGCATTTTAGGATTATTGACCATTTCTTTATGAAGTTCCGGCGATTCTATATACGAATTCATTATCTCCAAATGTCGGCCTGTAATATTCATTGCTGCGGTTGAAGGCGATACTAAATGAGCCCATGCAAACCATCTTTCAATTAAGGGTTCAATTACTACGTTAGGTTTTAAATAAACTAATTTCTTCATGCTATTGTATTAAATTATTGTTCTTGATTTTCGAACATTATTCTTTTTATTTATAAAATTCAGTTCCTTGATTAATATTGATACTCTTTGAATAGTAGGGTTATTAAATACATCAACTGTTGTTATTTTAATTAAGAAATGACTCTCAATTATACTTTTTAGTTTCATCACAATGAGGCTATGTCCTCCCAACTCAAAGAAATCATCTGTAATTCCTATTTTTTCGATACCTAAAACTTCTTGCCATATCTCAACTAATTTTTCTTCAATTTCATTTGTAGGAGGGATATACTCTTTTTTAATAAAATCCTCTGATGATACTTCGGGTAAAGCTTTACGATTTACTTTTCCATTTTCTGTGAGTGGCAAAATATCCAGCTCTATAAAATAATTGGGAAGCATATATTCAGGTAATTTACTTTGCAGATAGTTTCTGATTTCTGATTTATCTAATTTTTTATCTGCAATAAAATAGGCCACCAACACTTTATTTGCATTAACTTCTTTGGTGTCTACTACTACCTGAAGCAGGTTTTCAGAATATTGTAATAATGCCATTTCAATTTCTGCCAACTCGATCCTGTGCCCTCTAATTTTTACCTGATTGTCTTCTCTTCCTAAGAAACCTATATTTCCATTAGGCAGCCAACGTCCCAGATCGCCAGTATCATATATCCGTTCGGCTTTGTTAAAAGGATTGGTAATAAATTTTTCTTTTGTCAAATCTGAATTATTGTAATATCCTTTTGCCAGACCATCGCCACCTATAAAAATATGTCCCGCAATACCTATTGGCACCATATTCATCCCATCATCTAAGATGTAAAATTTTGTATTATCAATAGGAGTTCCAATATTTAAAGCGTCTGAGGGGATTTCTATTTTTTTAGTGCTGGACCAAATAGTAGTTTCTGTAGGTCCGTACATGTTCCAGACCTCTTTTGCGTTTAAAAGTAATTTCTCTGCCAGCTTTTCACTTAACATATCGCCTCCGCAAAGAATCTTAATAGTTTTATCTCCTTCCCAGCCGGCATCAAATAATAATTGATAAAAACTTGGTGTTGCCTGAATAAATGTTGGTTTTAGTGCTTCTATTTTATCTGATAATTCTTTTTGATCAGAAAACAATATCTGATTTACAATATATACTTCTGCACCAGAAATTAATGGCAGAAAAAATTCCAGAATTGAAATATCAAATGAATAGGTTGTTACAGAAAAAAATAAATTCTGAACTTTAACATTCATTTTTTCTTTCATACTTAAAAGAAAATTAAATAGTGAACTATGTCCAATTTCCACCCCTTTTGGATTACCGGTTGAACCAGAAGTGTAGATGATATAAGCAGTGTCCGCCGGTTTTACTTTTGAATTATAGGGTGTATCTGTAACCTGTTCTTTACCTAGTTGATCACTATTTACGCATTTAATCTCATTAGAGTCATCGTGAAATTCATTAGTAAAAATGACTTTTATACCACTATTTTCTGCAATATATTTTATTCGCTTTTCAGGCAAATTTGGATCTATTGGAATATACGATTTACCTGCTTTAAAAATACCCAATAATAATGGTATAAGTTCTGCTGACCTTTTAATGCAAACACCAATAGGCTCGTAATTACTACCAAAATTTGCTGCAATCTCACACGCAATTCTATCTGATTTTAAATCTAACTCTTTATAACTATAACTTTTAAAATCATCTTTTACGGCAATATTATCAGGAACTTTTGTTACTTGTTCACGAAATAAATCTATAACTGTTTTATCTTTTGGAAAATCTTTCTCAGTAGCATTAAATTTTGATAATTCCAGTTTTTCATTTTCAGTGATGCATATTATATCCTTTAATAATACATTTTGATCTGCCAGAACCTGAGTTATCACCTGTTCAAAATGCCCTGCTATTCTTTTTGCAATTTGATGATCATATATATCACTGTTGTAATTCAAATTTAACAATAAGCCATTTGTACCTTGCTCAACAAATGCAAATGTCATATCTAACTGTGAGGTCTTATGACTATTTTCGTATTTACTTATTTTCAATTCATCAGAATTGTGATTCGGATTCTGAAAAGACTGGTTTTGATTTTGTAATATTACCATCACATCAAATAGTGCAGAGCGCCCAGTATTTCTTTTTAAATTTAGCTTTCCTACTAACTCATCAAAGGGATATTGCTGATATTGATAGGCATCTAACAATATTGTTTTTTGCAATTCCACAAAATCCAGAAATTTACTTTCCTTATTCAAGGGAGTTCTAATAGCTAATGTATTTAGATACAATCCTATTTGTTTTTCCAGATCAGGATGTTCTCTACCTGCAATTGGAATTCCTATTACGATATCATCCTGACCTGTATACTTGTGCAGTACGATATTAATCGCTGCAAGTAAGGTCATGAACAAAGTCGATTTTTTTTCTTTAGAAAATGCCTTTAAATTTTCTAAAAAAGTTTCAGAAAATCGATGACTAAAAGTATTCCCATTGTAAGTTTGAACTAATGGACGTCCTTTAAATCCTGATAAATTCAATACAGGAATAGTATTAGAAAATTGTTTTAACCAATATTGTTCCGCATTCTGATACTTCTTGTTTTTAAATTCGGCCGCAAGCCACACTGCATAATCCTTATATTGAATGGACAATTCAGGAACTTGTATTGCTTTTTCCTGAATCAGGTTTTTATAAAATTCTATTACCTCAGACATAAGTATTTGCATCGACCATCCATCTCCTATGATATGATGCATACACAGCGAAAATATGTGCTTTTTCTCTGCTAATTTAATTACTGAAACTCTTAACAACGGAGCTTTTTCCAGTTTGAAAGCTTCATTGTTTTTTAGTTCTAAATAAGAATCTACCTCTTGTGCCTGAATGGCAGAATCAGAATAATCTTTGAAACTTATTTTGAAATCGAATGTATTTTTTGGCAAGATATATTGCCTTACCTCTCCTTTATCATCCGCAACAAAATAGGTACGAAGTATCTCGTGACGATTGATCAAATAGTGAAAAGATTTCTCAAATTTATCAACGCAAAAATCACCTTCAATTTTTATTGAAGTAGACATATTATAAGCTAATGAACCATTTTCAAACTGACTTATGATCCACAAACGACCTTGAGAAGCAGTTAGTGGATACGATTCTGATTGTGGTGCTTTTGGAATTGAGTACACGTTTGATTTATTTACATCATCAAAACGAATATCGGTCTTGTGGCTTTCTTGCCCTTCAATTAATTCTTGCTTTAAAAATGCAATTAATTCTTGCTTTTTGCTAAGGATCTCTTGTTTATCACTTAATGTAACATTCGCAATATTCCCGATAAGTTTAAGATTTTCCTCAGAATTATCTAATGAAATGGTTATAGATTTCTTTTTAAATGTTAAAATTAGATCTTGTATATTATTCATTATTTAAATTATAATTAATTATTTTTATTTTGAATAACTAGATCACGTAGCATTTTTTCATACAAAAAAGGCTTTTTATCAATTTCATAAGATTGATTTTCAATCGTTATTAAACTCCTTTTAGAATTTAAATAATACAAGTTTAAAACTGTGAATCCTTTAGAATCAGAATAACCAGTATGTCCAACTTCTTTATTTATATCATTTAGATAAAGTGCAAAACCATAATGCATCTTTGTATTTCCAAAAACGGAGTGTTTGGTTTCAGAGTAAGGTGTGACCATTTCCTGAAATGACTTTTTCGAAATTAATTTACCACCAAATAAGTTGTTATTCCATATTAATAGATCCTGAACATTTGATATTACTCCTCCTGCCGGAACTTCAGACGGATCAAATGTTATTTTATCAATTTTAGATCGGGTCTCACCTATATAATTATAACTATGTACAAAATTTTGGAAATCTTTTTCAGGAAATATTGTGTTTTTCATTTTACATTCCTGCATTAGTTCAGTAAACAAATTCTTAAATGTTCTTCCTGAAACTTTTTCAATTATTTTACCCAACAATACATAATTTGCATTGTTATACTTAAAAGATGAATTGGGTTTAGAAATTAACGGCTCGTTTAAATCTACAATACCTGATGTGTGATTAAGTAAGTTTTTAACCGTAATATCTGAAGACCATTTTGGGTTTAAACCACTTAAATATTTATTTATTGGGTCATCAAGTGCAATATCTCCTTTTTCGACCAATCTTAATAATAGTACAGCTGTAATTTGTTTGCTAATAGACAAAATTATAAATTGATCATTTTTTTTCAGTGGTATTTTATTCTCAATATCTGAGTAACCAAAACTTTTACAATATTTAACCTTTGTACTATCTGCAATAAGAATTACACCATTAAATTTTCGGCCCTGATTAGAGCTATTAAAAACAGAATCTATTTTATGATCATAATCATACTCCGTATTGTTTTTTCTTTCCTTTGAACAGGAAATCAAAGAAATAAGAATGCAGAGCAATAAAATATATTTTTTTAAAATTGTCATATCTTTTTTATTATTAGATTAATTGTTTTATTATGTTTATCAAATGATTTTTATACGACTGAGATAACATTTCGATTTCCTGAACTGTAAAATGAAATTTGTTGAAGTTGATGTAGAGCAACAACTTGCCTTCGTTTATAATTCCGGTAAAATTAAGAATGTCGCTACACTCACTTTTTTCAGAAGCGTCCTGATAAGTAAATTCTATCCCTTTAAAAACACTATTATTTAAATTGTTTCTGATACTTGACGTAAAATCTCCTAAATAATTAAATGTAATTTCCGGAGTAACATTTAAGTCTTCATTTTTTAAATATTTCAAAATTCCATACCCAATACCTTTGTTTGGAATAGTATTGAGATTATTTTTAATTTCAAGTAAAGTTGCTATAACATCCTTATTATTCTCTTTTAAGTCAATATGGACTGGAAACATTGAGGTAAACCAACCTATGGTTCTTGAAATGTCTAAATCATAACCTATATTTTCTCTGCCATGTCCTTCTAAATTCACTAAAATTTGCTTGAATCCAAATCTTTCATTTACCGCTAAAGCAAGAGCTGTGATTAATATTTCATTAATTTCTGTTTGATGCTTTTTATAACACTTAGTAATTAAATCTTGTGTTTTATCCTCCTCCAGAATTATCAGATGTTTTTCTCTTTCTGCTATTGTATTTGCAGCACGAAAATTAATCTGTAATTTTTCAAAAGGCTTTTTGTTGATTTTGTGCCAATAGACACTCTCTCCTATAAGACTAAATTTATTTGAATACTCGATAAGTTTTCCTTGCCATTCTTTTAGTGAACTTCCTTTTTGAGACATTTCAAAATGGGTATCATATAAAAATTTATTATACAAATTAGATAGATCTTCCGCAAGAATTCTAAACGAAACACCATCAACTAATAAATGATGTACAATAAATAAAAGTCTATCCTGCTTTTCTTTTTTCAGTAAACAAACTTGTATCAAAGGCCCATTTTCAATATTGAGTTGTTTGCTTAAAGCTCTGTTTTTCTCGATAAAATCATTTTCATCCAGATAAAAGTCAGTAGAAAAACGATATACATTTTCTAAAGTTCCGTAATACTGTGTCCATTCATTATCAACTTTTTTAAACTTAATTCTTAAGGTATCGTGATATTGAATTAACTCTTTAATTGCTTTTTTAATACTCTCTACTTGTATTTCATGAGCATCTAAAACAATAGATTGATTGTAATGGTTGTAATCCCCTTTCTTTTTTTCAAAAAATAATTTCTGAATTGGCGAAAGCGGTACATCTCCGGAAAAAATATCCTCCTTGTTCTGGTTTGTCTTTTTTAATTTTACCTTTTCTGAAAAATCTTTTACTACAGGATTCTTTATAATTTCGCCCAGGCTAAGTAAATAACCACTCTGGCTCAATCTTGAAACTACTTGTATTGATTTTATAGAATCTCCTCCCAATTCAAAGAAATTATCGTTTATAGATATGGGTTTTCTATTAAAAATCTCTTCAAGTATTACTATGATTCTTCTTTGCAAATCATTTTCAGGACTGATAAATATAGAATTGTTTTTTTGCAAATCTACACTTGGCAACTTCTTTCTATCTACTTTGCCATTTGATGTCACCGGTATGTTATCAATCTCTACAATAATAGCAGGCATCATATGCATTGGAAGGTTTTTCTTCAGACTTTCCTTGAATTTCTGCTCATTATAGCCATCTTTTATCACTATATATGCTACCAGTATTTTATCTGAATTTAAATTATCAATGATAGTAACACTACATTCCTTAATATAATCTTGGTGAATAATTGTTGCTTCAATTTCACTTAATTCAACTCTGTATCCCTGAATTTTTATCTGATTATCGAATCTTGATCCAAATTCAATTTCCCCGTTCAAATTCATTCTTACAAGATCACCTGTCTTGTATAATTGGTCGTCGTCTTGAAATGGGCTTTTTATGCGCTTTTCATTTGTTAAAGAAGGCTGGTTTAAATAACCACGAAAAACTCCTTTTCCTCCTATTAACAGTTCGCCCCAGATCCCTTTTGGACATAAGTTTAAATTTTCATCCACTACATAAATCTTCGTATTTGAAAAAGGTTTACCAATTGGCACATTTTTCCCCATAAGATCATCTTTTACTTCATGCAGCAATTTTCCTATTGTGGTCTCTGTTGGTCCATAATGATTAATAATACGTATTGACGGTTTTACCTTTTTTATTTTATTTATGATGCTGCTTGACAATTCTTCACCTCCAAAAATTATCATACTTTGAGGCAATAGTAAATTATTATCATACTCCAATGATTTCCAATAAGTAGAAACTATTTTAATACAGTCGATCTCATGTTTTGCAAAATAATCGTGTATGTACATGGAATCGCGTAATTTTTCTTTTGAAAATAGGTGTAGCGTATTTCCATAAATTAACGAACTATACAGTACTGTGTTTCCTAAATCTGTTGACAAAGTTGACATTAGGCAATTAATTTTGTTTTTCCCGATGCTAATCTTATCGTTCAATCCAATAAAATAATCAGAAAGATTCTCATGGCTTATCATAACACCTTTAGGATTTCCAGTAGTTCCTGAAGTATAAATTATATAAGCCAAATCAACAGGATCTACAATATTAGTAGTTTGTGTATGCTGCATTTGATTCCAATCTTCATTTCTGTCATCCAAACATATTATCTCAATATCTTTATTGGCAAAAACTACTGAATCAACCTGGTTGCTTACTACAAATTTAGCTTTTGTATCCTTTATAATATAAGATATCCTATCCTCAGGAATATCAGAATCAAGTGGTATATATATTCCGCCTGATTTCATTATTCCTAATATTCCTATTATGGATTTATCCATAGTTGTATTAAAACATAGCAATACATTGGGATATTTTTCAATTCCCTCGCTGATCAAATAATGAGCTAACTGATTTGACTTTTCATCTAATTCTTTATAAGTCAAACTTATTCCATCAGAAACTACTGCTATATTATCAGGATAATTTTGTACCTGTTTTTTGAAAAGGTCAAGAATTGTGTAATTTTCTGTTTCTTCTTTAACACTAGGATTGAAGGATAGTAATTCATGCTTTTCCTGTTCCGTGATACATTCAATTTTTTTTATTACTAGGCTATCATCGGCAATAATACTAGTCACAATTTTTTCAAAATGACCAAATATTCTATTTATAATTTCATATTCATAGATATCAGCATTGTATTCAATTATCAGATCCAACTTTTCAGTTTCAATGAAACTAAAAGAAATATCCCAGATATGTTTTTTTAAATCAGGCTCCGACCATTTATTATCAATTATCCGATCTTCTCTTAGTACTTC
Organism: Flavobacterium sp. Flavsp81; assembly: GCF_059491325.1. Lineage (NCBI taxonomy): Bacteria > Pseudomonadati > Bacteroidota > Flavobacteriia > Flavobacteriales > Flavobacteriaceae > Flavobacterium > Flavobacterium sp. Flavsp81. The sequence goes on from NZ_CP168505.1 coordinate 1,043,404, forward strand.
TTTATCATTTAAAACAACCAATACATTAAAAAGCCCGGAATGGTGACTGCCTTTATTCAATTGATTTCTTAGTTCATCAAAAGGATATTCCTGATGCTCAAACGCATTCGACAACACTTTTTTTTGGAATTGTAAAAATTCCAGAAATGTGCTTTCTTTATCAATCTGAGTTCTAATAGCCAATATATTCATGTGCATATTAGAGTGATTCTCTAAACCAAAATGATCTCTTCCTCCTACAGTTGTTCCCGTTATAATATCGTCCTGCTTTGTGTATTTGTAAAGCAAAACATTTACCGCTGCCATTAACATTGTAATCAAGGTCGTTTGCTGCTCTTGAGAAAATTTCTTTACTTTTTTCAGAAAATCATTTGTAAAACTATGAGTAACCGAATCTCCAGTAAATGTTTGAATTAAGGGACGCGTTTTGAAACTGGGTAAATCTAATATTGGAATTTCTCCTTTGAACTGATTCAGCCAATACTCTTCAGAAGCTTGATATCTTTCTTTACCTATGAAAGATATCAGCTCTTCTTTTCTATCTTGTTTAAGATTTTTATCAATGGAATATAAATCTTTCATATTTTGAGAAATTGAATATTTTTATTATTGTTTAAGCTTTAATTTGTGTTAATCGCAATGGTTTAGTAACATAATAAACTAACCATAAGTGACTTGAAAAACACTTACAAATACTTAGCATTATTTTATTTTCTTTCCGTTAAACAGATCTTTAAAATGTTTTATAAAGTTTCATATAAATCAATTTTTTCTTTTCTCTCGTAAAGTTTGTGATTACACCAAAAATAATTGACACTTTCCCATTCCATTACACTCTTTAAATCAGGAAAAAATCCTTTACCTCTAAAGTTTGCACTGGTATTGCACAGTAATGGAATTCCGCTTATATCCTTATAGTGCGACAATAATTCGTAAATCACATTATTTTCATTTTCATTCACCGTTTGTAATCTGGCACTTCCGTCCAGATGAACAATGGCTGGAACTTTACTATCCCATTCTTCTTTTACTGTGTGTTCAAAAAGCATAAATGGATCTGGATTTCCAGGAAAGAATACTTCTGGTGCATCATTTTCCAAACAAATTGGAGCTACAGGTCTGTAAAATTCTCGTCCTTTTACTTTATTAAGCAAACTTTTCATTTTAATGTTTGTAGCAGGCGAAATAATACTTCTATTCCCTAATGATCTTGGACCTAACTCTGCACGACCATTAAGAACTACAACAGGTTCGTCTTTTTCATGTAAAAGTGCAGCAAGTTCTTTAATCGAAAATGGCTTGGTTAAATACGTATCACTTTCCTCAATATTTTCAATAATTGCGGGACCACTATAAACATTCCAGTCCAGAATAGTTGTATCACTTTTATCGACCATAGCACAACACGCAACCCCTATTGCACTTCCAGAATCGTTAGGAAAAGGCGGTACCCACATTGTGTCAAAAATCTCAGCATTACGTAATTTACTGTTCCATTTTATACTTAAAGCGCATCCTCCTACAAAACAAAAATTTGATCTTGAATAAGGAAGATTACCTACTATAATTTTTAATCTTTCGATTAAAAGATTTTCAAGAAAAATATGAAAAGTGCACAATACATCTTCATTACTTAATCCCATTGAATCACATAATTGTTTAGATTGACTAATGAATTGTTGTGTAATCCAATTGACATTTTTAATATTTATTACACCATTTATGTCTGCCTCTAATTCATTATAGATTCTGAAAAAATGCTGTAATAATTCTTCGTTTTTATTTCCCAGCGCGATATATGCCATCAATTTCCCTGAAATAGAGTAATCTTTTTTGTTTTCGCTAAATGGACTAAATTCATAAGCAAATTCTGGATAAACACCGCCAAACATTAAAAAAACAGGTCCATAGTTTACTACCTTTTTTTCCTTTGCCTCATAATAAAATAGTTGAGGAACCATTCCACCATCCCATGATAATATATATGAGTTTTCATTGTTTTTTGCATATGGACTTGAACAGTAAGCACCAAAAATATGCCCTGAAACATGCATATAACTAGAATAAGATAAATTTAAGGCATCAATTTTGGCATCATGAGATTGCAAAACATTATCAGTTTCTGACAATAAAACACCATATTTGGATAATTTTAAATCAATAAAGAAATCTTTTGACAATTCAAGATCTTTTAAAAGTGTCACCTCATCTTCTTGCTCTGACTTTAATACTTCTTGTTTATCATTTCTCCATCCATCGATAGCGATCTTGTCTAAAGTTGCAAAACTGTAGTTATATTTATTTAATATAGATTCAACCTCTTCAAAAGTTAGATTAAAATCGGCTAACCTAAAATTGTTGTTTAATTTTTCCATTTCATATGAAAAAATTAATTTTCCATTATCAATTAATGCAATTGCTCCGTCATGACTTGATTTTATTCCTAGTATTTTCATTGTTTTTTTTAATTTATCTTTTTATTTATTTTAAATATAATACAGATGTGTATTAATCTTTATTCGCCCGTAATCTTTAAAGCATAAGGAACATTATAAGCTTGGGATCCATTTTCTAACTGGCTCAACAACCATAATCTGTTCTGAGAAGAAGTTAATGGATAAAACTTTTCTTTGGTTGCTTTCTGGATCGAAAAAATATCTTCATCAATTAATTCAATTTCATTCTTTAATAATATTGGAATAAGTTCTTCTTTAATACTTAAGATGAGCTCTTTGTCTGTTGCAGTCAGGTTTTCGATCTTACCTTTTAACTTCAAATTATTCTTTGAGGCATCTAAAGATACATTGCTCCCTCTTTCATTTAAAGAAAGTAATAAATCAGTAATTTTATTATTAAATTTTGGCATAATATCTTTTATTATCTATAAAATCATTTCCTGAATTTCATTTGATTGATTCTCTGTATTCATTACTTCAAGTCCATTTTTTATTATAAAACCTGACAAACTTTCTACAGTACTGTTATCAAAAAAATCGTTCAAATTAACTTCTATTTTATGATTGTAATACATTCTTGAAAGTACATGGGTTGCCTTTAAAGAGTTACCGCCCAGATCAAAGAAATCATCATCAAGACCTATCTCATTTGTATTTAAGACTTCTGAAAAAATGTTCAATAAGATAGTCTCAATAGAGTTTGTAGATCCTACTGTAATAAGAGTTGCTTTATTGAATTTTGTATAATCTAATAATCTTAATGTTTTATAAATATTAGAATGCTGATCAGAATTCTTGTTTCTTATTACATTATCATCCCAAATCCATCCAACACTATCAGAAGTTAGAGTTTCAGATTTTTTAATATTATAATCTTCAACCTTCAAATGATTACTTAGCAAGGCATTTGGACTTTCGTAAGGTTTATTTATAGATACATTTATAGTTGTATTTTTTCTTTCCCAATGTTCTAATTCCAAATCAAAATTGGTATTTTCTGGAAGATTTAGTGTGTCCAAAAACTTTTTGAATGCCGAATTTTTACCAGTTTCTTTAAATACGAATTTTAAATTTTTAGATTTCTCAAAATACAAATCCTTTATTATTGATAAGATTTCATATTCAACACCTTTACCTAAAACTCTACAGCTTAAGAAGAAATTTGTAATTGTTAAATCTCCCTGGTCTTCTTTTAAGATAAGACAGCCAACGATACCATAATCACCAAATAAATCTTTTAAAGTAATAGAATATCCTTTATATCCTCGAGCCATCATATTACGCAAATCGGAATCCTCTAGAATTACTCCGTTCATGTTGAACTGATTGGTTCGTTTAGAAAGCTGAACCATCCTTTTCAGACTACTCTCATCAATTTCATTAAAATATAGCTGTAGATTTAATTTGGATAAAAAATCAATGTTTTGATCCTTGCTTTTTTCTGCATATTTGTTTCTTTCCTTTTCTGAAAGGTACATTTCGTTTCTAAGTTTGTCCTCATATGTGATATCAAACTTGTCCAAAGAAATAATACTGTTAAAAAAACCAGCAATATGCGATTCATTTTCAGGAAGCTGCAATGTCAATACTTCAGGGTTTCCTACAATCATAGTATGGCACTCCATCACATTATCATCAATAAAAATGAAATTATTTAAAGATAGATTCAACTCAGTTGCGATTTCCTTTATATTAAGATCCTTTTCATTCCAGTTAATTCTGGAAGAAATAATATGATTTTCTTTTAGAAGCATATCAGGATGATTTTGAAAGATATTCCAAACGTCCTCCTCATTATTTTTACTCAAAAGCACTATCAAAAATCCTTCTTCATGCTTTTTTAAGATAAACTCCTGCAAATATTTATGCCCTGCTGTTATTTTTATGTCTTCTATAGTATCTTCTCCACAAACTCCTGCCCATAAAGTATTATCACAGTCTAAAGCAATAACTTTTGACAGGATTGTCGATTTATTTAGGATTGCGCGAGTGATATAAGACGCTATTGAATAATAGAATTCTTCTTTATAAGGAATATTTGCATTTTTATTTCTGTAATTATCAAAAATAGGGACCCACGGAAAAATTTCAGAAAAATTCAATAAATTAATCAACGTAACATTATCTTTCCCTTTAGAAAAGTGCGTCAATTTATTGTAATAGCTAATTAATTGTTCATTTGTATCTTCGTTATATTGATCATGAGCAACAGGAAGAATAAATAGCAATACCTTTTGATCTTTAGAAACTCTTACCAATGATTCTTCTAATTTACTATATACCAAGGGTAAAGAATTGGTATTATTTTGATCAATGTAATCCTCAAAACGATTAAATACAACAATTAAATCATTATGCACTGAAGAGCGATGAATTTCATCCAGCCCTTGTAAAACCTGATTGTAATCAAAAAAAGAAATAGTATCGTTTATACTAAACTCCTTAAACCAAAAATCTAAATGCTCGCTTAGCGGGTTACTAACAAAAGATGAAAATATTTGTATTGACTTTTGAGAATTTTTAGGTTTGGATTTTTCTAAATTTTTAATTGGATTTTTTAAATCAGTTACAGAATTTAAAGTCATAGATTCAAAATCATTCAGCATGTTTTCCATCGAATCATTTCTGAAAAGATTAGAATTATATTCTAAAACGATGATAATTTCATCTTTTCCAATAGTTACGTCCAATTTAAAATCTAATTTAGACGAATCTCTCTCTGTTGTATCAATATACCTTGTAATTTCTGTATCATCTGATAACATTACTTTTGAGTCCTGATCTTCTTCATTATGAAATACAATCATGGTATCAAAAATCGAGTTTCTGGAATAATCGGTCTGTTTATTAAATTTTTCAATCATTAAATCGAAAGGATAGTCCTGATTTTCATAAACTTGTAAAATATCCTTATGCAATTCCTCTAAATATTCTTTTACAGTATAATTATTATTAACATTAATTTTTAATGGCAGATAGTTAATAAACACACCTATAATTTGCTCTAAATCAACATGGTTTCTTCCTGATACAATTGTTCCGATAATAAACTCATCCTGTTTGGCATACAAATGAATTAATAAACCATAAATACCAATAAAATAATCGTTTACATTGATATTGTTCAACTCTAATTTTTTCTTCAGATTGTTAAATTTCTCTCCATTTATGATTGCCTGAATGCTATTACCTGCATAAGTCATCCTTTTGGGTCTTGAAAAATCTAATGGAAAATTAAGAGGCTCTGTTTCTGAAATAAAGAAATTTTGCCAGAATTCCTCTTGTTTTTTACAGTTTTTTTCATGCCAATACACAAAATCTTTATATTGTACTTTCAATAAAGGAAGATTGTCTTTTTCGTTTTTTAGAATGGAATTGTAAAAAACAGGTATTTCACGATTAATAATTGTTCTCGACCACCCATCACTGATTATATGATGTAGAGTTAATAATAATATATATTCTTCGGCATTGATTTCAATGAGTTTCGCTCTTATGGCGATTTCATTTTCTAAATTAAAAGATTTTGAATTTTCTTCCAGAATTGCACTATCAATATTTCCAACATTCTTTAATACCTCAATTGAAAAATTTAATTCTTCAATAGGTAAGACATACTGCCTTAATTCGCCACTTTTGAATTTAAACAAGGTTCTGAGTGTTTCGTGGCGTTCAATCATTTTTAAGAAAGACTTCGCAAGTACATCTACATCAATATTTCCATCTATTTTAAATCTCAATGGCACATTATATAGATTTCTGGTTGCTTTTCTTTGTGATGCCAGCCAAAATCTTTTTTGAGCGTTGGAAACGCTATAATTTTCCTGAATTGAAATAGTTTCTATCTCATGAAAAACAGTTTCATTTTCTACATTCAATAATGAAGAAAATTCCTTAGGAGTTGGAAATTCATATATTTCCTTTAAACTTAATCGTATATTAAATTCTTTATGAACCCTGTTTAAAAATTGAATCCCTTTTAGGCTGTGACCTCCTAAAGCAAAAAAATTATCATGCAAATTTATCTCTTCTACTTGCAGTATTTCCTTCCAAAAAGAGATTATTTTCTCTTCTGTAGAATTGCTCACATACTGTTTATCATCTTTGACAGTTGCTTTTAATGGTAAATTTTTATAGTCAATTTTATTATTAGCCGTAATAGGAATTTTGTTCAACTGAATAATCGTTGAAGGAATCATATACTCTGGTAAGTGATTTATCAGATATTTTTTTATAACGATTTCATCTATGGAATCTTTTGATATTACATAAGCTATAATCTCTACATCATTATTTTCTTGACTTGTTACAACTACTGCCTGGTCAATATCAGGAATATTTTCCAATACATTTTTGACCTCATCTAGCTCAACTCTATATCCCCTGATTTTTACCTGATTATCATTTCTTCCTAAAAATAATATATCTCCGCTTAAAAATTTAATTCCTAAATCTCCCGTTGCATAAATTCTACCATATATATGATGTTCAATGAATTTTGTATGAGTCAAATCTACCTGATTAAGATAACCATGCGCTAATCCAGATCCTCCGATATGTATCTCTCCAATTACACCAAACTCGACTTCTCTGCCTTTTTTATCTAAAATTAGCCCAAAATTGTTTGAAATAGGTTTACCTATTACCGGCCTGGCCTTATATTGCTCAATTTTTGTTGAGTCTATTTTATGGGCTATACAACCAATAGTTGTTTCAGTTGGTCCATAATGATTGATAAACTGAATTCCGGAATTATTATAAGTAAATGAAATAATGTCCTTTGTATTTATTTTTTCTCCACCTAAAAGAACTAATTTAAGCTTCGAATCTCCTACTTTTGAAACATTAAATGAGTTACTTAAAACGTTAAAATAGGAAGGTGTCGTTTTAATATACGTAATTCCATTATCTGTAATATAATTTATAATCGAATCCGTTTGATAAATTAACTCTCTGTCAACAAAATGCAGTGTACCACCAGTCAATATCGTACCCCATATAGTAGTGTATCCAAGATCAAAAGCATACGACGATAGTAGTACTGAAGCGTCTGTTTCGTTAATTCCAAAATCAGTACCTAACCACTTCACATAATTTACCAATGAGCTGTCTTTAATACAAACTCCCTTAGATTTTCCGGTAGTTCCGGATGTGTATATGATGTAACCTATGTCTTCCGAAGACCTATTTGGAAGATGGCAATCATACTTCCCTAATTCATTAGAGTCAATTGTATCTAAAAAAATGGGAACACTGTTTTCAATATTTTCAAACAGATAGCTAAATTTCTCTATACTTAATATATGTTTTATCCCTGAGTCTGAAACAATATGATTTATCCTGTTACTGTTGTCATTTGGGTCAATTGGTATAAATGCTGATCCGAGTTTTAAAATGGAAAGCATTGAAATCATTAGATTATGATTCGGATCACATAAAACACCAATTTTAGAATTATTTTCAACTCCCTTTTCCGATAAATAAACAGCCAACAATGTAGAATTTATGTCTAATTCCTTATAAGTCAAAGAATTATAATCCGCTGTTATTGCACATTTATCTGCATGATTTTTTACCTGATAGTCAAATAAATCTAATATAGATTCTTTTGTATCAATTATATTTTTTGGTATTTCTCCATACTGATGGTAAATAATATCATTTATTTGCCCTTGGTCAAGATTATCTGTAATTTGAATACAATAGCTTTCCCATAAATCTAATATGTATTTTACCTCTTCCAACTGAAATACATTTTCGTCAAAAAACAAGACAATTTTAATATTATCGTCAGAATTATGTATCTGAATCCTGAGTTTTAAAGGCTGGTCATAAATCGATACTTCGTTTAATTTAAGTTCACCAGATTTACAAAACAGCTTATAATCAATATATTCAAATTGATACGTTAAAAAATCAGAAGTATATTCATAGTATTCCTTATCAATTGACAGGTATTCTTTGTGTGTATTTATAGTATTTAATTCCTTTTCAACATTCTTAAGGTATTCAGAAATTGACAGACTATTTTCAGTCGGAAGCAGCCTAAAAGGAATATTAAGTGAAAATGCTCCTAAATTACCATATAATTGTTCGAAACTTCTACCATTATGAATATATCCTAAAGTACCAGGTTCGTCTTTTTCATTTGACAAACGCGATAATGTATAATACCATGCCGATAAAAAACATAACTCTTTGTCTAAATGATTGGCATCTAATTTCAAGATTAATTCTTTATTAATAATCTTAGAAACTTGTGAAACATTAGTATTTTTAGCAACAGTTTCAAAATTAACTTTTAACCTTTTACTGTTTTTAATCTTAGCATTCCAGTAGTTTTTACTTTCTGCTCCATCATCAGACAATAACAATTGATTTTTCCACTCCGCGAATTGTAAATAATTAATAGATAATTCTTCTTCAGTATTACCATTAGCATAATGCATCGACTTATCGGCTATTGACAATAAACTCCACAAGTCCGAATAAAAAGCTGGAGATTCTAAAATAAGTTCTGATATATTTTCATCTATCTTTAATATCGTTACTTTCAGATTTACTTCTTCACAAGGCAAATCTTTTTGATTTTCTTTATTCTTTACAGATTCATCCGTTTCTTGTCTTATCAGGAACCTGTTTTTTTCGCCAAGTCTTATACAGGCTGTATTTTCCTCTTTTAAGATAGATACATCCATTTTAAGCATTATTTCATCCTTCACGATAGAAGTTAGACTTAAAATAAAATTATCTATACTACTATTTTTAATCTCAAGTACAATTCTGTTTAGTAGGTTATTGCTCTTTAAGCTATTAAAATGAATAAAATTTTGTTGAGGGGATAAACTGTAATAACTATTTTTTTCTAAAGACATGGTACTATTAATTATTTTTGGTGGTATTTGTTATATCATTCATTTGATTTTTTTCAATAATTATCAATAGAATCTTCTTCGGACATTGAAACCAGTATGCTTCTCTCGCCCTGATAAGGATCACGCCCATGTGTAAAATGAACATTATCAATCATAATAAAATTTCCTTCTTCCCAGTCAAATCGAAACATTGCTTTTTCATAAGCTTCTCGGATCTCATTTAAATCCTTTAGTTCAATTTCAGAACCATCTGCGTAATATGTATTTCTAGGTAAATTCTCCAGACCGTAAGTTTCAATTAAATATTGTGAGATTTCCTCGTTTAAATTAGAATAGTGAAATAAATGGGCCTGATTAAACCAATTTTTATCATTGCCATCTCTATCATTAAGTATAGCCTGAGAAATTTGAAAAATCCTCAGTTTATTGCCTTCCCCCCATTGTAATTTTATATTCTTTTTTTCACAATATTGCTCTACTTCACTCTTTACAGATGTATCAAAAAAAACTTCCCAATTAATATCCATTTCATCGCTAAAATTTCTCACATACATTACACCACCCTTTGACTCAAATTTTTTTGTAATTTCATCAGGAATTAGTTTATAAACCGAACGGCTATCCGCTATGGGTGTGTGCCCACCTAATACGGAAGGCTTTTCACAATAGAAGAATACTTTTTTAGGCCAAAAATCAGAATAAGAATGCTCATTATGCTGGGCTATTTTTTGTTCCTTTGGATATTCTGTAGAAGTATATATTTCATCCGTCACTTTTGTTCTTGGTGTAGAAGGCTCCGTGTAATTTAATGGTTTTCCTTGTGATGTAATAGTAACAATTTCCGAAAAATCTATTTTTTGGGTTAAAGCAGAAAAACCTTTAAATAGCAAAATCCTGTCTTTCTCAAAAAGTGCATTTACAAAGTTTATATTAGTTTGAATCCATTCTTTCAAACCCAATTGTTGATTTTTTGAAGTGATTAATCTAATTTTTGTATAATCATTCCCTATAATATCTAAATTTACATCTTCAGGCACATCCTTCATCGAGTTTGTTTTTTCGGATTCTGATTTTAATATATCTTGAAAATTATTTCTCATAGTAAATTTCATTTACGCTTTCCTATTTTTTTTATTTGAAAAAGAAAATTTTATTCTTATTTTTAGTAAAACTCAGAAGATTTAATAAAAGCACTATTATTGCTAATATCCACTTCTCTAAAAACACTAAATCAATTACATAAAAACCAACCAAATACAATAATTCAAATAAAAAAAACCTTTCTCTATCGTCTATAGTTTCTTAAAAAAATCCTGATACCACAAACACTTCTAGATAATTCTAAAAAGATAAATTCGGAAAAGCGATTATTTTTTTAAGAAAGTGAAAGAGCAAATGTTTCCACCTGCAAATGCAATAATTGTGTATGTTTTTCTATATATTCTGAGTTCTAGTTCGTAAAAATTAATCTTAAATTATAAAATTGACATAACTGATAGTCCTATTTTACAACTCTACATTTGTTGGTTTTTCCTTCACGAAAATAGCAGTATCATGTAGCTAAAAATTACGGGTTTTAAGTGTAAAAATTACGGAATTAGAATCCTGAAGATAAAACCATTTAAAATCGTAATTAATAGTAATATCTTTCTTTAAAAGAAGAAAGAGGAAAGAGGAAAGAAAGAAGGAGAAGAAGAAAAAGGAAAGAGGAAAGAAAAAAGAAGGAAGGAATAACCTAAAAGAAAATCTTAAATTATTAAGATCCCGATTTAAAAATGAAGTATAACTTTAATTCTGGTTCCTATCCCAATTTTAGATTCTATATGAAATTCTCCTTTAAGAGAATTCACACGCTCTTTTATATTGGTTAAACCTATACCTTTTCTTTTACTTTTAACATCAAAACCCTGTCCGTCATCAACAATAAAGATTATTAAGGAAGTATCATTAAACTTTTGAACACTTATTTCACAGTTTTTAGCATTTGCATATTTGTTAACATTCAAAATAGCTTCCTGAATTATACGATATAAATTTATTTTATATATATTTTGAATGCTTGACCAATCAAACATTCCATCATTTAGGTACTCAAACTGGGTATTGCTTATCTCTTTTTGATTTCCAATTAAATTTAATAGCAAAACATTAAAATCGCTATCTTCCAAAAAAGAACTTCGACTCAAATCATGTGAAATAGTTCTAATCTCATTTTCAATATTTTGTAATTCAAAAATATATTCTTTCCTTTTTTCAATTATTTCCTTGTCACTTTTAGAATTAAAGAAACCTAAATTCATTCGAACACCATAAATTTTATTCATTATGCCATCATGCAATTCTTTTGCTATTTTAGCTTTTTCATCCTCTTTTGCATCTTTTATTTTTTCATTTTGCTCAGTCAGCAGCAGATGTATTTCTTCATTAGCTTTTTGCTGTTTTTTTAAAAACTCTAACTCTTTATTTTTATATTTTAAATATCTTAAAACAATAATTATTATCAATAATAAAATCAACCCAAATGAAATAATTAAAATATAAAAGTTGTTGTTTGTCAAAATTTTATTTTCATCCTCGATTCTTGAGGTTTCATATTCAATTCTGGCATACTTATTATGAGCATTTTTTTGAACCGTATTGATACTATCGCTTAATTTTATATATTCATTTGCATAAAACAATCTCTGTTTTTTATCTAATTTAGAGAGAAACTTTAATGATGTTAAAATTTCATTACCATTCTTAATTTCAACAGCTAATTGATTGGCTTCTTTTAAAATCCGAATTGCTTTTGTAGTATCTTTCTGAGTTAAAAAATACTCCCCAATATGTATCTTTTTATACAAAATATCTGATTCTGTTCCAATACTATCAACAATTTTTAAGGATTCAAAAAACATCGACCCAATATTCTCATAATTCCCGTTTTTCATTTTGGAATATGCCAAATTGCTTAAAACATTAGCGTATAATCTTGGATTACTCTTTTTTAAATCTTCTGACAGCAGACTCTTTAATATTTTAATAGACTTCGGAAATTCACGTTTTAAATCATATAAATTACAGATGTTAATCATAGAAGACACGTAACAATTGTCTATCTCCATATTATCGTTATCTTTAATTTTCATTTTTTCTAGTTCACTTAAAGCTAATTTGTGATAACGTAATGCCTCGTTATAATCAACCAGTTTTTCTAAACAATTACCCATCAAAGTGTTACAAGAAAATATCAAGCGATGATTTGTAGATCTTTTTAAATATGGGAATGCTTTGGCAATTTGAACTTCACATTCTACATAATTTCCATTATAAAATAAAACATAGGCTTTACTAAATAACATTCGACCAACATTATCATAATCATTTATATTGTAGTACAGTTTTTCTGCAAGTAAATAATAAAAGTAGGCACTGTCTTTTTTTTTGTTAAGATAACAATCACCAACATAATAAGATGCTTTTGCCATTCTAACGCTATCGTTTGACTGTTTTGATAGTCGTAATGCATTTAAACTAGCAGATAAAGATTTTTTAAAATTATTAATATAATAATACTCTGTTGCAGTTTTTAAATATAAATTCCTTACAATTGAATCATTTTTTTTTAATTTTAATAAATCTACTATTGAATCCAGATATTTTTCTTTTTTATTTTTATCTAATTTATCTATCAGATTTTTATCTAAAAAAATAGCTGTATTTTTTTCAAAATCAACAGATTCTTTTCTTTTGCATGAAAATAATAGTAGCAGAAATAGAAAAATTATAGTAGCTCGAGTTCTCAAAATTGTAATTATTATTTTAAATTTCAAATATACTATTATGAAACAAGAAGACTATGTAATTCATATATAAATCACATAGTCTATCTTCAAATAATTACAACTTAATTAAGTCTTGGGGGTAGCGGATTACTTGGATCTCCATCTACATTAATTATTTCAACTTTTAAATTTACAGTCGTTGAATCAATTTTTTTTTCATTTAACTTATTTTTCAAGTAAGTATGCGGAACGATTTTTAAATTATTGCTTTTAGCTTCAGGAGCTTCAAAACTTTCATCATTAGAGCATGAATAAGTTAATGAAGAAAGGACTATAAGTCCTGCAATGTATAATTTGTTTCTCATAAAAATTTGTATTTAAGTTGATTTCGGGCAAAAAAACATATTAGATTTGCTTAAATTGTACGGTAAATCCGTAATATTTAATTATCTTTGACATCCCTATTAAAAAAAAATGAAGATTAGCCTTAAGATTTTGATCGTTGATGATCACCCCATGACAGTTGATAGCTATATTAATCTGCTATCTGACACGGATTTTCAAAAAAAACAACCAAGTTTTATAAAGAGCTATAATTGTGAGGATGCATATAATAAAATAAAACTGCAACGAATAGAAAACATAAATATAGATTTTGCCTTATTAGATATTAGCCTGCCTCCTTTTAAAGAGTTTAATATTAATAGTGGTATTGATTTAGCTATAGTTATTAGAGAAAAATTTCCAAATTGCAAAATAGTACTACTTACTATGCATAGTGATCCCTTAACTGTAGATAAAATCATTAAAGAAATAAAACCCGAAGGGTTCATTTCAAAAAGTGATATTAACTTTGAATTGTTCCCAATAATTTGCAAGAAAATTCTTGACGGAGATATATATCATAGTAATACCATCATAGAATCTCAAAGAAGATTATTTAAAAAAAATATAAATTGGGATAAACATGATAATCAAATTTTAACCTTAATTAACCAAGGAGTTAAAACTGTTAACCTTCCTAACTACATTCCTCTTTCAATGAGTTCAATAGAAAAAAGAAAAGCAAACATAAAAGATCAACTTTTAAAAGGAAAAGGGAGTGATAAAGATCTAATTGAAAAAGCTAAAAAATTAGGATTGTTACAAGCAATTGGAGTTGAATCCTTTTTTGGTTCAAAAAGTTAAAAGCATTCTTAAAAATACAAACAAATCATTTATTTTAAAAAAGTTAATCTATTACAAAAAAATCCAACTTGAAATATTGTTGCTTTGAGTTTCATGTCAAAATCATGATACGGGAGTTGCCTATGCCACAAAAAAACTAAGACGGTTTTAAGAAAAAGAAGTGAATGCTTGTTTTTTTTGACAATTGAAAAATTTTACATTGATGATAAAGCGGAAAAAAAATCTTAAATGTTGTTTTTTATTATTCAAATGAAATAAGCCTTAATTAAAAACATCTTTGACCAAGTTATTGCCAACCAATGGAAAGCCATACTCTCCTATGAAGGACTTTTCTCTACAATTTAAAACAAACCTATCTTGCATTAAATCTTATTAAAAAACTGCCATTATCAGTTACTCAGGCCTAAGTTATCAGAGAAAAAATATCACACAGCTTGAAAGAGAACTCAATATAACGCAGGGTTTGCTACATAAATGGCAGCGGGAATATTACAAATATCAAGGTGATTGTTTCCAAGGTAAAGGAAAATACAAAGTTAAGTTGCAAAGTACAACAAGTACCGGGCAATCTAAAACAAATATAAAATTAAAGTCTCGTTTTTTCGACTCAGCTTTTAAAGAAAGCGCAGTCCTGATAAGGTTATCAAAGAAACAATATTTCAGAGCTCGACAGGGAACTAAAAATACCATCAAGGTTTCTCCATTATTGGCGATATACCTATGAAAAATTTGGTGCAGGATGCTTCTGTGGAAAAGGCAGTATTCAGAACTTTGAAAAAAACTGCTCTGCAAAATGTATCTGCAAAGTTCTAGGCATTGCACAGCGCTCATACAGCAGATGGAAAAATCATTACGTCTCTGAAAGAAAAAAAAGAAAACTAGAACTCCTTCAGGTGATAACAACATTATTTATCACTAAAAAAAAGCGATATGGCTCTAAGAGAATAACTGTTGAACTTCGAAAGCGCGGTTATATTTTATCAATCTCAACTACAGCCAGATATATGAAGGAATTAGGTCTTTTCGCATCAATTAAAAAACCATGAGTATTAAACATTGGTTAAATCAAAGTATTAAAGTCTTTCGATTTATCATTAAAATTACTTATTTTTGATTTTGAAAACATGAATTATAGCTCTCATTTAAATAAGTTATCCTTTTTAAATTGTTAATAATTGACATATTAAATTTCGTGGCAAAATCGTGGCACAGTGGTTAAAAAAAAATGACAAATGCAGTATAGGCAAGGGTTTCCGACTTAAGGTTCGAATCCTGCTCTCCCCACAAAAAAGTCCTAATGAAAATTAGGACTTTTTTTATGCTATATAATTAAAAATTCCAAATCTCAATTTTTTAAGATTGGGATTTGGAATTTTTAATTATGTAATTTATTTTGAGTTAGTCTAAAATAAAACTAACGCTTACATTTGCTGTAATTTCTATTTCTCCAATCGCTAAAGTTTCGTTTGAAGCCCCCGCATCAGCTGATTCTTTCATTCTCATACCTGCATACATTGGCTGCGGTTGGTAAATTTGTGAATTATCAGAAATAGTAATTGCTTTACCTATTTT
Organism: Flavobacterium sp. Flavsp81; assembly: GCF_059491325.1. NCBI lineage: Bacteria > Pseudomonadati > Bacteroidota > Flavobacteriia > Flavobacteriales > Flavobacteriaceae > Flavobacterium > Flavobacterium sp. Flavsp81. The sequence goes on from NZ_CP168505.1 coordinate 1,059,262, forward strand.
TTGTCCTAAAACCGAAACATAGTCTTCTGCTTTTGCTTTTGCATCCTTAATAGCCAGTTTTCTTGCTTCTGACTGATATTGGGCCAGTTTAGAAGATTCAAAAGAAACCTTGTCTATACGATTAATTCCTTGCTGAACCAAGCCTTCCATCAACTCATCGTATTTAGATAAATCTTTCAATACAATTTCTACAGTTTGGATAGCATTGTAGCTGGTCTTCTTTTTTTCATAATCATACTGCGGATTTAGAGCAACCTGTTTCGTTTTAAAATCAGCTGTTGGAATGTTCATTTTTTTAATGAATTTTAAAACTGCATCTATTTTTTCGTCATTTTGTTTTTTAACATCCTTAGCATTATTTCCTTTTGTTTCAACGGTAGCAGAAATACTGACCTGATCAGGTGTTACTTTTATTTTTCCTTCCCCATTTACATTAATTTGAGGAATTTGCTTGATTTCCTGACCATAAGTCATTGTCATAAACATGATTGTTATAAATAATACTAGTTTTTTCATTTTTGTTATATTTAAATTATTTGATAATGGCATTTCAAAAGTTGTGCCAACATTATAATTTATCCATTTTAGCCATCACAAAAAGTATCAAAATTGGAATCGCAAGTAAGATCGTCATTAAACTGTGGTCCATAATTAAAGACGGTTCTTTTATCAAAGTAATCAAATAACCTCCTACAGCACCTCCAAAATGCGCCGTATGTCCAATGTTGTCGTTTTTGGCTTTCATTCCATAAATAGAATACAATAAATATAAAATTCCGAAAAGATAAGCCGGGATAGGAATGATTCCAAAAATTCCCAACATCATATCAGGCTGCAATAATATTGCTGAATATAAAACACCCGTTACAGCCCCTGAAGCTCCAACGGCCCGATAACTGTAATCATTTTTATGGAATATCATCGTAAGTAAACTTCCAAAAATTAAACTTCCAAAATAAACTAAAATGAATGAAAAACTGCCTAAATAATCAATCACTGTAGGTGCAAAAAACCAAAGTGTCAGCATATTAAACGCTAAATGCATTATATCAGCATGTAAAAAACCCGAAGAAAGCATTCTTATCTGCTCGCCGGAACGAATACTTCCAACATGAAATTCGTATTTTCTAAAAAAAGCAAGATCGTTAAATCCTTTATAACTAATCAACACATTGGCAACAATAATCCCTATCAAAATGGTATTCATAAATTTTATTTTTATTTGAATTGTAAATATAGTCAATCTTGAAGACAACTTTCAAACTGTCCAAAACATATGGCGTCTATTCATTTTTACTTTATATTTGTGGAAAAAAAGTTAGATGCAATTTCTCGTTTATATTTTAGCTTATCCGATACTTTGGTTTATTTCAATCCTTCCCTTTCGAATATTTTATTGGTTTTCAGACTGTGTTTTTTTTCTGGTGTATCATGTTTTAAGTTACCGCAAAAAAATAGTACGTAAAAATCTTGCTCTTGCTTTACCGCATTTAAATGACACAGAACGAAAAGTCATAGAAAAAAAATTCTATCAGCATATGTGCGACATGTTTTTGGAAATGATAAAAACAATGAATATTTCTCCTGAAGAAATGGATAAAAGATTTACTGTTACCAATATTGAAGTAATGAGAGATTACGAAGAAAAGGGTAAAAGTATTGTTTTATTAGCTTCTCATTATGCCAGTTGGGAATGGCTTTTAAGCCTTACCAAAAGACTAAAATTCAGAGCTATTGGTGTTTATAAAAAAATTGCAAATCCATATTTCGATAAATTAGTCCGAAAAATACGCTCAAAATACGGGACGGAATTAGTTGAAACTAAAAAAACTATTCCGTTAATGGCACAAAATCAGCGAGATGGAGTTTTAAGCCTTTATGGCTTAGCCAGTGACCAATCACCTAAAATGGATAGAATTTTTCATTCCAAAACATTTATGGGAATTGAAGTTCCGGTTCATACCGGTGGTGAAATGCTCGCCAAAAAATATGATTTAAGTGTTTTATTTATTAAGGTAAAAAAAATAAAAAGAGGATATTATGAAGCAACAATAGTTCCGATTTGCGAGAATCCAAATGATTATCCAAATTTTGAAATTACTGAAATGTATTTGAAAGAAGTTGAAAAACAAATCCTTGAAGCTCCGGAATATTATTTATGGACGCACAAAAGATGGAAACACAGAAAATAAAAAAAGCCCAAAAGTAATCTCTCTTTTGGGCTTTTCATTGAATTAATTTTAGATAATTTATTCTTTTACAAGATAAATTCCATCTTCTTTAATTTCTATGAATTTATCCTTATAAAGAGCTCCAATTGCTTTTTTAAAAGTTTTTTTGCTCATTTTTAATACAGTTTTAATGTCCTCAGGATGTGAATTATCATTTAGGCGTAAAAATCCACGATTAGCTCTTAATTCATCCAGGATTTTCTCTGCATTAGGCTCAATACTCTGATAGCCCTGTACCTGCAAAGCAACATCTATTTTGTTATCCGGGCGAATATTTTTTATGTAACCGCGCATTCTGTCTCCGGTTCTTATCGCATCATCATAGACTTCATCTTTATATAGCAATCCTTTATGCTGTTCATTGATGATAACATTGATTCCTAATTCGGTAATATGCGAAACGATTAAATCAACCTCTTCACCTTTCTCAACTGTAAGCTCATCGTTCTTTAAGAATTGATTTAATTTACTTGAAGCTACTAAACGATTCGTTTTCTCATCCATATACAGATAGACCAAATAACGTTTCCCTTTTTCCATTGGACGGGCCTGCTCTTTAAACGGAACAAGAATATCTTTTTCCATCCCCCAATCCATAAAAGCACCAATCTGATTGATATAATTCACTCTCAATAAAGCAAATTCATTTAACAAAATATAAGGCTCAAGTGTTGTTGCAACGGGACGCTGCTCATGGTCTAAATAAACAAAAACAACGAGTTCTTCGCCGATTTCAAATTCATTAGGAACGTATTTATTTGGTAATAATATATCATGAATTCCTTCGGGGTCTTTTTCAGGATTTCCTAAAAATAAGCCAACTTTGGTGTCACGTAAAATGGTAAGTGTATTGTATTTTCCTATTTCAATCATATTCTTGGAGTTCTAAGCTCTAAATTAGCTAAGTTTTAAAGTGCAAATGTACGAAGTTTGAAAATGGTAAAGCGAAAAAATATTTATATAAAAAAGCGTCTAATGATGCTTTTAATTTTAAATCAACTCTTTGAAGTATTGCTTTAAAATAACATCATTTTCGAAGGTTGGAGTGAAAATTTCTAAAATATTTGGTTTATCATTTATTTCATAAAATGAAGTTATACTTTTTTCTAATGAAGGTAAATCTATTGCCGTCAAATAATTAAACTGATACATTTTTGCCAAATGCTCAGCAGTCAAATGATGTGAGGTTTCAAAAAAGGTATTAAAAACAGGTTTTTCCTCATGTCCTGGCAAAATTCTAAAGATCCCTCCTCCTCCATTATTAATCAAAATAATTTTAAAATTTTTAGGGATATAAGAATTCCATAAAGCATTACTGTCATATAAAAAGCTGATATCACCAGTAATAAAAATATTAGGTTTTAAGCTTGCTACAGCTGCACCAATGGCTGTTGATGTACTTCCGTCAATTCCACTTGTTCCGCGATTACAAAAAACTTCAATGGATGGGTCAATATCAATTAATTGCGCATATCGAATTGCTGAGCTGTTACTTATTTGTAATTGGCTGTTTTTAGGCAAAGATGCTATTACTTTTTCAAATACCTTAAAGTCAGAAAAAGGGATTTTATCCAAATACTTTTGCTTTTTAATTTTTCGCAATTCATAAATCTTATTTATCTGTTTGAAATAATCGCTTTTTACAAAAACCGTTTTGGATAATAAATCATTGAAAAAATCATTTGGCTGCATTACAACATGTTTTGTTAAAGCATTAAATGTATCATAAGCACGTAAAGTATCAATATGCCAATGATGCAACGGTTTATATTTTCGTAAAAAACCTTTGATACGTTTCGAAACGACCATTCCTCCAAAAGTTATTAAAATTTCCGGTTCAAACTCTTTAAAATCAATATCATCAAAGGGTGTAATTAAAGTATCAATACTATTAATAAAATTCGGATGATGTAAGTTAGAAGTGGTTTCTGTCAGCACGACAATCGATGGATCTTTAACCAGGTTCTCTATTATTTTCTCATCAATTGAATTTGCTTCATTTACACCAACTAAAACAAGTTTGCGTTTAGCCGAATTCCAAATAGAAACAAAATCTTCTATATTTTCAATTACTTTTGATTTAAAGGTTTCCTCAGCATAAGTAATTTTTGAATAAACCGAAAGTGCTTCAACCATTTCATATAAAGGCTCTTCAAAAGGTGCATTAATATGAACCGGGCCTCTTTGAAGAATTGCCGTTTCAATAGCTTTATTAATTTTTAAATCATTTTCTTCAGAAGCTTCTTCAGTTAAATTGGCATTAAATACCGAATGATTTTCATAAACATTTTGTTGACGGATTGTTTGACCGTCTCCAATATCAATCTTATTTTGCGGACGATCTGCCGAAATAACAATTAACGGAATCTGACTATAAAATGCCTCCGCAACTGCCGGATAATAATTCAATAATGCTGACCCTGAAGTACAAACAACTGCTGTTGGGAATTTAGTTTGCTGGGCAATTCCTAATGCAAAAAAAGCAGCGCAGCGTTCATCTGCAATGCTGTAACAATTAAAATTAGAATTTTGTGCAAAGCCTATAGTTAAAGGCGCGTTTCTTGATCCGGGAGAAATTATAATGTTGGTAATGCCTTTTGCTGAACAAATTTCTATAATACTTTGAGCAAGCGGTATTTTGGGGTAAATCATTCGTTATGGTATATTATTTTTTAAAGAAAATTATAAATTTCCTATGCTACAAAGTTACAAACTTCACATTATAAACAGGAAAGATATTAAGTCTCTTTTTGTGAAAAGAGAATATATTTGTAAAAAATAAAATTTTCGAATAAAATAAATTTCGTAAGCATTTAACAATCTTATAAAACATGGCAAATTTAACGATACGACCTGCAAAATTAGATGATTTAAACAAAATCCTGGAAATTGTTAATCATTCTATTTTGCACACAACTGCAAATTATAATTATGATATCCAGACTTTGCAAGTTCAGACAAAATGGTTTGAGGATAAAAAAACTAAAAACATGCCTGTTATTGTGGCAGATTTAGATGGTGAAGTCGTTGGTTTTGGCAGTTATGGACAGTTCAGGGAAAAAATTGGATACCAATATACTGTCGAACATTCTGTGTATGTAGTTGATAATGTGATTGGAAAAGGGATTGGTTCTAAACTATTAACCGAATTAATAAGATTGGCCAGGGAACAAGATTTTCATGTGATGATTGGTGCTATCGACGCCGACAATACAGGAAGTATTGCTTTTCATGAAAAATTTGGGTTTACAGCAATAGGAACTATTCGTGAAGTTGGCTATAAATTTAATCATTGGCTTGATCTGGTTTTTATGCAACTGATATTAAAGTAAATTTTAAACGATTACCTTGCCCTGACAAGAGTAACACGAGCAATAGCTAGCTAAACAGTTTATAAAAAATCCACAAACTTATATCTTATTATAAATTTGTGGATTTTTTGGTTTAGATAGTCTAAATATTAGCTTTTTATCCAATTGATGATTTCCGGATCGGTTGGCAATGTTTTTGGCTTAATTACTTTCACCAATTCACCCTTTTCGTTGATTAGGTATTTCTGGAAATTCCATTCTACTTCAGAATCCTGCAGGCCATTTTTAGATTTTTGAGTCAAAAATTTATATACTTCACACATATCGTCACCTTTTACAGAAACTTTGTCCATCATAGGAAAAGTTACTCCATAATTTTGCTGACAAAAAGCACCAATTTCTTCATTTGTTCCAGGTTCCTGTGAAGCAAAATTGTTTGCGGGAAAACCTACTATTACAAAACCTTTATCTTTATATTCTTTGTAAATGGCTTCAAGGCCTTTATATTGAGGTGTCAGTCCGCATTTTGAAGCGGTGTTTACAATCATTATTTTTTTACCTTTTAAAGAAGCAAAGTCAAAAGGGTTTCCTGATAAATCTTCAACTTTATATTGATAAATGGTTTCTTTTGTCATAACCTTATCTGTTTTAGTCGTTTTTGTTTTATTTGTTTGTGCCTGAATTTGGTAACTAAATAAAAATAGTAAACCACAGGACAGAAATAATATTTTTTTCATCGTTTTAATTTTTTTATAAAATTAATTAAAATCAGTTTTACATGAAGCTTTTGAGTGCTTTATTTTTATTAAATATAAGTTAAATAAAGAAGCCTAACATTAATCAGGCGTTAGGCTTCAGGCATATAAACAAATCAAACTATATTAAATTTTATTTCTTCCTTAACCCTTGGATTTAGATAATTAATATTGATATTTTTTACTTTTTACAAGAATTAACATCAGATTTTTACTATATAATCACGTACGTAAAAAATTAAATTTTGGTTTTAAAAAATGTCATAAAAAAACTAATTATTTTTAGTATCCCTTATTTTACAAAGGGTTTCATGCATAAAGAAAAAGCATTTCTATAAAAAAATAAATTATCTTTAATTCAGATATTTCATACACTTGTGCTCATTAATTGAAATGTATATGTTTGTATAGCTAAAACAAAAATTTATGGATCAGGAAGAATTATTAGTTTTAATTTACAAGAAAGATGAAAAAGCTTTCACACATTTATACGATATGTATTCTAAAAGCTTATTTTCTGTAATTAACGTTCTTGTAAAAAACAGAGAAGAAGCAGAAGATGTGCTTCAGGAAGTATTTGTAAAAATTTGGAAAAACATTGATTCTTATCACGAAAGTAAAGGCCGGTTTTATACCTGGATCCTAAATATCGCCCGAAATACATCGATTGACAAATTGCGTTCTAAAAATTTTAATAATAGTCAAAAAAACCTAAGTTCTGATAATTTCGTACATCTTTTAGAAGATAATAACAGGTTGAACAATAAAATTGATACAATTGGAATTCAGGAGTTTGTAAAAAAACTAAAACCAAAATGTATTGAAATTATTGATTTGTTATTCTTTAAAGGATATACACAACAAGAAGCGTCCGAAGAATTAGCTATTCCTTTAGGAACAGTAAAAACACAAAACAGAAACTGTATTAATGATTTACGCAATTATTTGAAAATCTAATGGAAGCAAAAGACTATATAGAATCCGGTATTTTAGAACTTTATGTATATGGATTACTAAGCGAAGACGAAAACATAGAAATTGTCAAAATGGCAAAAAGTAATCCGGAAATTGACAACGAAATAATTTCTATAGAAAAAGCAATTGTAGCACTGTCATCCAGCTTTTCACCTTTTCATTCGGTAGCTAATTATGAAAAAATAAAAGCCAAACTTGACCTCAAATATGGCAATGTTGTCGAAATGAAGCCGGTATCCCGCTGGTCAGAATATACCGGATGGGCTGCTGCCGTATTATTACTTCTGGGTATTGGATATCAGACATTACAGTTAAATGAAACCAGACAGGCAATTTCAGTTATTGGTACCCAAAAAAGTAAGATTGAAAGAGAATATGCCTATTTAGGAGAAAAAAGCAAAGCTGTCGAAAAAAGCCTGACTATTGTCAGGAATATTAAAAATACAGGTGTAACTCTGGGAGGTCAAGCGGTTTCGCCACAATCATTTGCAAAAGTGTATTGGAATAAAGAAACTAAAACAACTTACATTGATGCAGCAGGTTTGCCTAACCCCCCAAAAGGAATGGTTTATCAGGTATGGGCACTTAAATTAAGCCCAACCCTAACACCAACAAGTATTGGTTTGTTAAGTAATTTTGAAAAAAATGATCAAAAAATATTTGCAGTAAATCAAACTGTTTATGCTGAAGCTTTTGGTATTACGTTAGAACCGGAAGGTGGAAGCATTTCGCCAACAATGGAACAATTATATACTTTAGGAAAAGTTTAATTATAAAAATTACTGACCCAAATTTCAATTAGGTTTTTTATTTATTTATGCAATTTAACTCGCTTATACCTGTAGTCTTAAGATTGACTTAATTTTAAATGAGTTTTTCTTACAATATTTTTTTTAGTGTTCTATTTTATTCTTTTAATTATAGAGGGTTTTTATATTTTTTTTAAAAAAAGTTCTTAGAAATGCTTTATTTCTATAAATAATTGAATTAAGCACTTATTAATTCAAAAGTATATCATAAATTATAATTATTTTATAAAAATATTTATTTTAAATTTTATTCAATTAAATTTGTGCAATCGATTACATTAACCACAATCGTTAAATTAACTTAAACAATTAAACAAAAATTAAAATGAGAAAAAAATTCCCCTTATTCTTTTTCCTGCTAAGTTTATCCAGCGTTTTTGCACAAAATTATTATATGTCGGCTCCCGAAGGATTTGGTGCTGCAGCAACCGGAGGCGGAACCCCGACTGTTTCTAATACTGTGACGGTTTCAACTTATGCTGCTTTAAAAGCTGCTCTTACTTCAATTGCGACTGCTAATTCAGTAATTTTGGTTTCCGGAACTATTGATTGTGTTTATACTAGTGTATTATTGACCAATAAAACCATTATTGGTTTACCGGGAGCTAAACTTAGAAATACTCAGATAACAGTAACTTCTACCCCCCCATCAGCTAGTGATTCTTCAACATCTTCTGCTAATTCAGGAATTCTTTATATAAAATCCGGTTCTAAGAATGTTATTATTAGAAATCTTATTTTTGAAGGCCCTGGTGCTTTTGACGTTGATGGCCGCGATAATCTTACTAACGAAGGTACAGATGTTTGGGTAGATCACTGTGAATTTCAGGACGGAATTGACGGTAATTTTGACAATAAAGGTGATGCAGATAATGTGACCATTTCATGGTGTAAATTTACCTATTTGAAAGCGCCAACTGCTGGAGGGTCAGGAGGTTCTGCTGATCACCGCTTTACGAATTTAGTGGGTTCAGGAATTGATGATTTTCCAACAACAGATGCTAATGGAAGATTCAGTATTACCTTTAAAAACTGCTATTGGGCAGAAGGCTGCAAGGCCAGAATGCCAAGAGCCAGAAATGCTGAGTTGCATTTATTAAATTGTTATTACAAAACCAGCGTTTCAGGATCCACTGCTGTTGGTTTAGGTGCAGGAAATAAAGGTACGACTTGTTATGTTGAGAATTGTAATTTTGAAAAAGTGGGCACTATTTCCAGCCCTGTTACGGAAGGTACCGGAACAGTTCAGGTAAAATTTGACGGTTGTATTAAAGGAACACCAACTTCTACAGCTGTTACAGGTCTGGATGCCGGAACTGCACCTGCAAAACCAACTTATACCTATACCGTACTGCCTATAGGAGATGTAGCTACTTATATTCCAAATGCCACTTGTGGTGCGGGTGCTACACTTCAGGTTACTTCAGCCGGTGTAATTTCTAGTAGTTGTCCTAATTTAGGTGTTAATGATAATATATCTGATTTAGAACTTAAATATTATCCAACAGTTGTGGATAATTTATTGAACATTGAATTTTCAAGTATTGAAAATGGTACTGCACTTGTTGATATATTTTCTGCTAACGGAAGCAAAGTATATAACCATTCAAAAAGTGTTACTGCTAATGAAAAATTAGAATTAAACATTGGAAACCTCGTTAAAGGAGTTTATATCTGTAAAGTACAAATTGAAAACAGAGTTAAAACTTTTAAGGTTATAAAAAATTAGTTTTAAAACAAAACTAAAGCTCATTCATTAAAAATGTGCGTAATTATTTTAGACAGTAGTAGACTTAAGTTTACTACTGTTTTTTTATAGTCTAATATTAATTGTTTTTGCAATTATTCAATTACTATATAAATTAGTGTGTTATTATTAAAAGCTCTCACCTGATCCTCCTCCGCTAAAACCACCTCCGCCAAATTCCATTGGCGATTCCGGAGATTTTACTTCAGGTTTCATTCCGAATGTAGAGGCAATAATTAGAGCTTCTGCATTCAAAAAAGTATTTGAATTTGAAATTCTGTCTGGTTTAAAGGTTAATCCTGATTCTTTGTTTTTAAGTTTTTTTATTGAAAAATAAGCAATTCCAAATAAAACTAATCCGCCTAATATCAATGCAACTTCAGAAGGCAAAATATGGTGATAAGACCGAAAAGTAAAAAGTGAAAAACAAAGACACAAAAGACTAATCCAAAGCAAAATTCTTTGTTTGCTTTTGAGCGCATAAAACAAATAAAACGCCGGAACTATAAATGTAAAGCACCAAAAGATCCAGACAAATGGAATTTCCGGACTTTCTGCATAATAATTTTCTATTAAAAATGCCGAAAACTCTCGTACAATAAAATAATTTCCTGAAAGATACAGCAATATTAAACTAAGGCTTTTTATCAAAAGAATCCCGTTATTATAAAAAGTTTCTGTTAGATTATTTATAAGACTTCTGCAAAAATAATAAGTTCCAATACTAAAAATTATCATAAGAAATGGTAGAACTTCTTTTGCTGATTCTCTAAAATCAATTATCGCATATCCTATTGTTACCGTAAATGCTAAATAAAAAACGAATACAGACAATAAATGCAAATAGCGTAAAAACAAAATAAGTGAAACTATTGCTATAGTTATTGAAACAGCTAAAAAATTATCTCCATCTGTTGAAATTGCAACCGCAATACCAGCATTTAATATTGTTCCAAAAATAAAGGCTTCATCCAATCCATGTCTGTAATAATTATTTCTTCCAAAAAATTCAGAACCTGCCAATCCAACAAAAGCAAAAATATAGCAACAAACATTTAAATAATCACCAGGGTAAGTGTTATATCCAAATAATGAAATCGCACCTCCGATAGAAAAATATAAAAATACACCTAACAGAAAAAAACCTATCCGAATTAAAATATTATAATGAACCTTAAAAGACTGCAGCTCTTTTTCTATTACACGTTTTTGATCTTTATTTATAAAACCGCCTTGCAGCAAAGAATCAGCTTGTTCATGTAATGTTAAATTTTCCAATAACTTTTTATCATATACTATCATAGCGCTATTCCCTTATTAAAATCCTTAATTAATTTGATGAATAAAATCACTGAGCCTGCAAAATAAATTGGACTTATAAATAAAAAGAAATCGTCTAAATTCCCATAATTCCTGGAATCCAATAATTCTACAATTCTAAAAAGAAAAATCGAAATTCCGATATAAGCATAAATAATCATAAAAACATATATGGAAATTGCTTTTATTGGATAGCTGACTTTATAAAAATAATAAGAAGATATTGCTAACGGAATTATAGTCAGCAGCCATAAATCAGAATTAAACTTTAGTAAATTACTAATTAATGCAATACTGATTATGTGTAATGCAAATGTTAGATAAATTAAATTAAAATGTGTTTTTAGAGTGATTCGGGTGCTGTAAATTGTCCATAGAATTAATAAAATGCCCAACATTATTGCCGAATAACTTAAATTTTGATGAGAATAAAAATCGCTGTCCAATAAGTCCTGAGGCGTAACCGAAAAGCCTACATAAGCCGCCAAACCAGTAATAGCAATGGTCAAAACACTTTTATTATCAAAATAATAAGCACAAAAGAAGCTGACAATTGTCGGAATTAACGTTGCTAATCCGTAATAAGTACCAAAAGGCTTGTATTGAAATTGTAAATAACCTATAAAAATGCAGGTCAAAATATTCGCCATAAGCACTAAGTACTCTAAAACAGGACTTTCAAAAGTTGTTTCTGATTTCTGAAATCCCTTTGAATTTTTAAAACAAAAATAAAAGCAGATTGCCGTGACAATTAACAATAAAGATAAAATTGCAATGTGCCCAATTGTATCAATGTTTTTATAGATTAAAATTCCTATTCCGGATGTAAAAAGTAAAACAGATATATAGAGAAACATTTTCAATTCCGTATTTAGCGAAAAAATGCCTAAGTTTTTATAACTTTTTATCTGTTGAAATTGTTCTTTTGTAATGAAATTTTTCTCAAAGAGATTTTGAACCGACTCCTCGTCAAACTTTGCCATATGTATGATAACTTTTATGTTCAAATATATGGATTTAGCATGAATTTTCTGCTTTATTAAAAATCTTATACGAAAAAAAGCGTTATGAAATCATAACGCTTTTTTCTTTAATAGGAATTTTTCATTTTATCTTTAATTGCTTCTAAACATAAATTATTTATACTGCCTTCATGTGTGTGCTTTGTTTCTTTTGGCGATTGATAGGTTCCGGCTTCCAATTGTTCTGCAACAGCTTTGTAAGCATCTCTAAAAGGCATTCCGGCTACTACCATTTCGTTTAATGTATCAACCGTAAATAAGTAATCGTATTTTTTATCTTTTAAAATATTGTCTTTTACCGTAATATCTTTTACAGAGAAAATAGCAATATCCAGACACGCTTTCAGGTTTTGAATTGCTGGAAACAAACCTTCTTTCAATAATTGCAAATCTCTGTGATAACCGCTTGGCAAATTATTGGTAATTAAAGTAATTTCGTAAGGAAGTGCCTGAATCTTATTGCATTTGCCTCTGATTAATTCGAACACATCAGGATTTTTCTTGTGCGGCATGATACTGGAACCTGTCGTAAGATGTGCCGGTAGACTGATAAAATCAAAATTCTGACTCATATACAGACAAACATCCATTGCAAATTTTGAAAGCGTTGCTGCTACACTGCTCATGGCAAAGGCAACCGTTTTTTCTGCTTTTCCACGGCTCATTTGTGCGGCTACGGCATTAAATTTTAAAGTTTCAAAACCTAATTCCTGGGTTGTAAAAGTTCTGTTGATTGGAAAAGAACTTCCGTAACCTGCTGCAGAACCTAACGGATTCTGGTCTACAATTTTTGACGCGGCATTTAACATCGTTACATCATCAATTAAACTCTCTGCGTAAGCAGAAAACCACATTCCGAATGAGGATGGCATAGCAATTTGTAAATGTGTATAACCTGGCAATAAAACATTTTGATGTTTCTCTGCAGATTCCATTAGCAAGTCAAAAAGTGTTTTTACCTGTTCTTTTAAGGCTTTCAATTCATCTTTTAAATACAGATGAACATCAACTAAAACCTGGTCGTTACGGGAACGCGCAGTGTGGATTTTTTTTCCCGCATCACCCAATTTTACTGTTAGTAGATATTCGATTTTGGAATGTACATCTTCAAAACTGTCTTCGATTTCGAAATTTCCAACTACGATATCTGCAATAATATCATTTAAGGCATCAACTAAAGAAGTAGTTTCTTCTGAAGTTAATAATCCAATTTGTCCAAGCATTTTTGCATGTGCAATTGAACCTAAAGCATCGTATTTTGCAAGAACCAAATCCAGTTCACGATCGTTTCCGACTGTGAACTTTTCTATTTGTTTATCTGTTGGTATTCCTTTTTCCCAAAGTTTCATAAGATGTATATTTTTTTTTGTTTCACAGAGTTACTCAAAGAAACTCGAAGATTCACAAAGTTTTATTTTATTATTATGTTTCTTATTTCCTAAATGTCCTAGCCCCGATAGTAGTGAAAATCCTTTTTTGCCGGGGTTCGGCAAAAAAGATTGAAACGGATAGCGGGATTAGCTCCTTACCCTTCGACTTCGTTCAGGATGACAATTATAATTTAAAAAAATCAGTTAGTATTTTGATATACAACTCTACTCCTTCTTCGATTTCGTTGATAAAAATAAATTCATCTGCTGAATGTGACCGAAGTGTTTCTCCAGGCCCTAATTTCAAAGACTGACAACTCAAAACGGATTGGTCTGAAAGTGTTGGCGAGCCATAAGTTGTTCTTCCTAAAGCGATTCCGGCCTGAACCAAGTCGTGTACAATTGAAATAGACGAAGCGTTTAAATGCATGGATCTTGGCGTTACTTCGGCATTTACATTGGCTTTCACTACTTCAAGAATTTCAGCATTTGTGTAACAATCATTTACACGAATGTCCACTACCAAATCACATTCTGATGGTACCACATTATGTTGTTTTCCTGCACTGATCTGTGTTACGGTCATTTTTACGGGACCTAAAACCTCAGAGATTTTATCGAATTTATAATTTTTAAACCATTCCATTACCGGAATAGATTTATATAATGAGTTATCATCATTTTGATGCGCGGCGTGGCTTGCAGTACCTTTTACTTTTACATCCAGAACCAATAAACCTTTCTCGGCAACAGCCAATTGCATTAATGTCGGCTCGCCTACAATCGCGCAATCCAGCTTCGGTAAATGTTTTAACACACTGTTTAAACCGTTTTTTCCGCTGCTTTCTTCTTCGGCGGAAGCGACAATTACTAAATTATGTGACAAATTTTGATTTTCATAAAAATGAACAAAAGTCGCCAATAACGAAACCAAACATCCACCGGCATCATTACTCCCTAAACCGAATAATTTGTCGTCTTTTTCGATGGCTTTAAATGGATCATTGGTATATGCCTGATTTGGTTTTACGGTATCGTGGTGTGAATTCAGTAAAAGTGTCGGTTTATTTTGGTCGAAATATTTATTGAAAGCCCACACATTATTGTTTTCTCTTTTAAAGGGAATCTCGTTTTGATTGAACCAATTTTCTATTAAAAGTGCCGTTTGATCTTCTTCACTTGAAAATGAAGGTGTTTCAATCAGATTTTTTAATAATGATATGGCTTCCTGGGTAAGCGTTTCTATATTTTTCATTTCTTATTTTGGTACTGAGATGCTGAGATTGCAAAAGTCTTGGTTTATTGGGAACTTAGCAACTTTTTTTTTTATAATGTAATTGTCGTGTGCAGAACATCCGGGTTTTGCAGCATTTTATGATGTCCGATTTTGATTTTCTTGACGCCTCTCGACAAACTATTGAAACAATTATCCAATTTCGGAATCATGCCCGAATGAATTACTTTTTCGGACTTTAGTTTGTTGTATAATTCTTCATTAATTTCTGTAATTACAGAAGAATCATCCTCTGAATCCTGTAAAACGCCTTGTTTTTCAAAACAATAAGTCAGTGTAACATCAAAAACTTCTGACAAAGCAATTGATAGTTCACTTGCAATCGTATCAGCATTTGTATTTAATAATTGCCCGTTTTTATCGTGCGTAATAGCGCAGAAAACGGGTACAATTCCGTTTTCAAGTAACGTTTTCAATAATGCTGTATTTACTTGCTTTACATCTCCAACAAAACCGTAATCGATTGTTGGATGGTTACGCTTTGTAGATTGAATTAAATTTCCATCAGCACCTGAAAAACCAATCGCATTATTGCTTTTAGCCTGTAATTGCGCCACAATATGCTTATTGATTTGACCAGCGTAAATCATTACCACAACATCAAGCATTGGAGCATCTGTAATTCGGCGGCCTTCAATCATCTGAGGAACCAAACCAATACTTTGTGCCATTTTTGTAGCTGATTTTCCACCTCCATGAACCAGCATTTTATATCCTTCAATTTTAGAGAAATCCGTTAAGAATTGCTCTAATTCAGTTGGATTATCTATTATATTACCGCCAATTTTTATTACTGTAACTTCCATAAGTTGCTAAGATACTAAGTAGCTTTAAACTACAATTTCTTTAAAATCTTCTGTAAAACTAATTGTGCCGAATAGGTTCTGTTATTCGCCTGCTGAATTACAATTGAATTCTCGCTGTCAATAACTTCGTCAGTTACAATTACATTACGACGAACAGGCAGACAATGCATGAATTTACCGTTATTAGTCAATGCCATTTTTTCAGCAGTTACGGTCCAATTTGAATCTGAATTAGTCACTTTTCCGTAATCGTTGAAATTGCTCCAGTTTTTTACGTAAACGAAATCGGCATTTTCGAAAGCTTTATTTTGATCGTATTCGATTTTAGAATCTTTTGTAATTTCCGGGCTTAATTCATAACCTTCGGGATGCGTGATGACAAAATCCATGTCTTTTTGCATCTGCATCATTTCTACGAATGAATTTGCAACTGCCTGAGGCAATGCTTTTGGATGTGGCGCCCATGAAAGAACCACTTTTGGTTTGTGTTTCGTTTTGTATTCTTCCATTGTAATGGCATCAGCCAAAGACTGTAACGGATGACGAACAGCACTTTCCATGTTTACAATTGGCACTGTAGCATGTTTCAAAAACCCTGAAATAACTGTTTCAGCATAATCTTTTTCTTTGTCTGCCAAACCTGCAAAAGCACGGATAGCAATAATATCACAATACTGTGAAACGACTTCAGCCGCTTCTTTAATATGCTCTGAAGCACCGGAATTCATCACAGCTCCGTCTTCGAACTCCAATGTCCAGCCTTCGTTGGTAAAGTTCATTACCATAACGTTCATTCCTAAGTTTAAAGCCGCTTTTTGAGTACTCAAACGCGTTCTTAAACTCGGGTTAAAGAATAACATTCCTAAAGTTTTATTCTTTCCTAAACTTTGATTTTTAAGCGGGTTCTTTTTAATTTTTAATGCGCTTTTTACCCATTTTGATAATGAGTTGATATCTTTTATTGAAATATAGTTCATAACTTTTCTTTTTATTTTTTCTTACTGGTATCTAAAATTAGACGCGGATGAAACGGATTCGCTATCGCGAAGACGCGGATGAAAACTGATTTTATTTCTATATTTCATATTCTTACTTTTCTAGTGTTTTCAAATATTTTCCGTTTAAATTCTGGTTTTGTTCCAAAATTTAAAAGCAAACCTACTTCACAATTTGTTCCTTTTAAATAATTCAAAATTTGATTTTCAAATTCTTTTATTATACAATCAGCTGCTTTTAATTCCAATATAACTAAATCCTCAACAATCAAATCGGCGTAATATTGTCCAACCTCGATTCCCTTATAATAAACTTCAATTTTCTTTTGAGCTTCAACTTTAAATCCCTTATTTTTTAATTCTAAATATAAAGAATTCTGATAAACTCTTTCTAAAAAACCATATCCCAATTCATTATAAACTTCATAAAAAATTTTAATAATAGAATTTGTTAACTCCTCGTGTAATAATCCCATAATTAAAAAAATCAGTTTAAATCAGTGTCTTCGCGATAGCGAATCCGTTTCATCCGCGTTCTATAATTACACAATCTTAGTAAAAGGGATTTCGCCTTTTAAAGCTTTCAAAATAAAATTATCATTTAATCCGTTCACGATCCAGGTTTCAATGTTTGCCGCTTTTGCAATGCCTGCTGCTTCAATTTTGGACTGCATCCCCCCTGTTCCGTGTGATGATTTTGATTCACCGATTTCTTTTTCTAAAACTTTTAAATCACTCACTAAACCAATCGTTTCCGGATTTTCATTATGAATGGAAGCTTTTGTATATATTCCGTTAGTATTAGTTGCGATTATCAGAATATCAACATTTAAAAGAACTGCCGTTAAAGCTGCTAATTTATCATTATCCCCAAACTGAATCTCATCCGTGGCAACAGTATCATTTTCATTTATAATCGGAATGTAATTATTCTCAATCAAAACATTGATTGTATTGACAATATTTACTTTCGATTGTTCTTTTTCGAAATCAGAATAAGACAGTAAACATTGTGATGTCAATAGGCCTAAATCGCTGAAATTCTCATGAAAAATCCGCATTAAGTGAGGTTGCCCAATTGAAGCCAAAGCTTGTTTGACAATAATTTCTTTGCCTTTGCTTTCAAGTTTTACAAATTGTTTGGCAGCTGCAATCGCTCCTGAACTCACAATTACAAATTCGTAGTCTTTGTTTAAAGCGGCAATCTGCACACCAATATCCTCAATCTTTCCTCTCGAAATATGATTGGTTTCTTTGGTTAAGGTATTACTTCCTATTTTTAATAAAATCCTTTTTTTAGTCATTATTTTTTAGCTTCTAAGGTTCTGAGTTACTAGGATTCTAAGTTTTTTAAATCTAAAATCTGAACTCTTAAATCTAAAATTATCTAATTTGTCCTTCTCCGTAAATATACCATTTATTCGTAACCAGATGTTGTAAACCAATTGGACCTCTTTGATGTAATTTGTCGGTACTTATGGCCAACTCTCCTCCTAAACCAAATTGTCCTCCATCAGTAAATCTGGTAGAGGCATTTTGATATACTGCTGCCGAATCAATACTATCCATAAATTCCTGGGCAACGGCATTATTTTGTGTAATTATGGAAGCAGAATGACCACCACAATACTTATTGATTTTTGAAATAGCTTCTTCGTCAGAATTTACAATTCCAACAACAATTTTATAATTTAAAAACTCTTCGTACCAAATTTCATCATTTTCAATTGCAGGTACCTGAGTAGCATTTGCAAAAGCTGAATCACCCAAAACAGTAACATTATATTTTTGCAGTTCAGTAACTAATTGTTTTGCAAAATCTTCCCAATTAGAAAGTTTAACATCAATTAAAACTTTATCTAAAGCGTTACAAACACCTATATTTGTGGTTTTTCCGTTAATAATAATATCAAGGGCTTTTTTCAAATCAGCTTCTTTGTTTACATAAACAAAGTTATTGCCACGACCACTAACGATTACCGGACAAGTAGCATGTTTCTTTGTAAAAGCTATCAGCTGTTCACCGCCACGAGGCACGATTAAATCAACTCTTTGCGTTGGATTTTCCAAAAAAGCCTGAGTTTCGGCACGATTGTAATTCAAATATTCAACCCAATTCGTTGAAACTTCATTTTCTTCCAAAGCCTGATGCCAAAGAGAAACTATTTTTAAATTCGATAACAAAGATTCTTTTCCGCCTTTCAGTAAAATTTTGTTTCCGGACTTGAATGCAATTCCGCCAGCTTCAACGGTTACATCGGGTCTTGATTCATAAATGATCATTATTGTTCCAAAAGCTGCCGTTTTGTTAATGATTTTCATTCCGTTGTCGTGTACAAAATGAAATCGCTCAACACCTACAGGATCTTGCTGGCTGGCCAATTGCTGCATTGACAATATCATTCCGTCAATTTTGGCATCGTCCACCAACAAACGCTTTTCCATAGCCAGATCATCACCGGAATAATTGCTTAAATCCTGTCGATTAATACTTTTAAGATTAGCTCTTTCCTGTTCCAGAAGTTGAGCCATCCGACTTAAAACAGCATTTCTTTTTTCTATGGATAATAATGTATTCATCTTTAATTAGTTGTTTTTGGGCGTGTCCCTATCAGGTCGGGCTATTCGTTCCCGCTTTTTTATAATTCGCGAAAAATCGCTAATTATAAAAAGAGCTCCACTGCTATCCCTCACGCAATCAAAATATTATTTTAATTCAGCCAGCGACTCTTGTAAAGCCACAATAAACGCATCAATATCTGATTTTTTCACAGTAAGCGGAGGTAAAATTCTCAATAGATTTTTATTGTTCGCGCTTCCCGTAAAAATGTGTTTCTCAATGATTAGTTTCTTTCTCAAGGCACTTACGTCAAAATCAAATTCAATTCCGAGCATTAATCCTTTTCCTTTTACTTGTTTGATTCCTTCAACTTCTTTGATTTTTTCTAAGAAATAGACATAAATTTCATTAACATTCTTTTGTAAATCAAGCTTTTCTATTACGTCCAAAACCGCAATTCCTGCTGCACATGATAAATGGCTTCCGCCGAAAGTAGTTCCTAATAATCCGAAACTTGCTTCAAATTTTGGGGAAATCAAAATCGCTCCAACCGGAAAACCGTTCCCCATTCCTTTCGCAACAGAAATGATATCAGCGTTGATTCCGTGATGTTGGAAAGCAAAAAACTTCCCGCTTCTTCCGTACCCGGATTGTACTTCATCCAAAATCAAAACTACATCATGTTTTTTACACACTTTTTCCAAAGCCTGGAAAAATTCTGTTGTTCCCTGGTCCAAACCTCCTACTCCCTGAATTCCTTCAATGATTACAGCAGAAACATCTCCTTTTGCAAGTTCTGTTTCAACCAATTCGATTTGGTTAAGAGGTAAAAAAGTTACTGCTTGCTGTGCGTTAATCGGTGCTACAATTTTTTTGTTATCTGTAACCGCAACTGCAGCAGAAGTTCTTCCGTGGAAAGAATTATGAAAAGCAACAACTCTTGATTTTCCGTTATGAAAAGAAGCTAATTTCAAAGCATTTTCATTTGCTTCAGCCCCGGAACTGCATAAAAACAATTCGTAATCTTCTAATCCTGAAAGTTTTCCTAATTTCTGAGCCAATTCTACCTGCAAAGGATTCTGAATAGCGTTCGAATAAAATCCTAAATGATCCAATTGATTCTTTAGTTTTTCAACATAATCAGGTTGCGTATGGCCAATCGAAATTACACCATGTCCGCTATATAAGTCTAAATATTCCACTCCGTTATTATCTGTAATTGTGCAGTCTAGCGCTTTTACAGGAGTTATGTCGTAAAGTGGGTATACGTTAAATAAATTCATTTTCTATAAAGTTAAATGTTATTTGTTAGAGGTTAAGAGTTAAGATGTAGGCGTTTACATATAACTATTAACCTTTAACTTTTTTCCTAAAATCCGCTTGGTTTCAAATGTAAACCGGTGGTTTCTTCCAATCCAAACATTAAATTCATGTTTTGAATTGCTTGTCCTGAAGCACCTTTGGTTAAGTTGTCAATTATTGATGTTATTAAAACCCGGTTTCCTTTTTTCATTAAACTGATGATACATTTGTTCGTTTGAACTACTTGTTTCATATTGATGTTTGTCGTTGTCACCGTTACAAATGGTTCATCTTTATAGAAATCTTCGTATTTAGCAACCAATTGCTCCAAACTATCATCAGAAAGTGTATATAGGGTTGCGAAAATTCCTCTTGGAAAATCTCCTCTATTCGGAATAAAAAGCAATTCACTTTCAAAATCATCCTGCAATTGAACCAGACTTTCTGAGATTTCTCCCAAATGCTGATGTTCAAAAGCTTTGTAATGAGACATATTATTGTTTCTCCAACTGAAATGAGACGTTTCTGAAAGCCCAACTCCTGCTCCGGTACTTCCTGTTGTCGCATTAATATGAACATCATTATTCAGCAAACTGTTTTTCGCCAAAGGCAATAAAGCCAACTGAATTGCTGTAGCAAAACAACCCGGATTTGCAATATAATTTGCTTTTTTAATTTCAGATTTATTCAATTCCGGTAAACCGTAAATAAAATCTTTTCCTTCAAAATGAGCAGCTGCATTTAATCTGAAATCATTTCCTAAATCGATAATTTTAGTGTGACTTGCAAATTGATTTTCCTGCAAAAATGAAATTGATTTTCCATGTCCCAAACACAAGAAAACAACATTTACATTGGGGTTGACGGTATCAGTAAAATTCATTTCAATATCACCCATCAAATCGTGGTGCGCCACAGAAAGTGGTTTACCCGAATTTGTCGTACTGTAAACAAAATCGATGTTTACATTGGGATGATACATTAATATTCTGATAAGTTCTCCGGCCGTGTAGCCCGAACCACCAATTATTCCGATATTAATCATGATTTAAATGATTTACAGATGAAAATATGTTTTGAGCATTTCCTAAAATCTTAATAAATCCTTTTGCATCGTCAGACGTCCAGGCATTGTTCATTTCTCCATATTGACCAAAACCTGTGTTCATTAAATCATTTTTAGATTCGATTCCGTCAAGCGAAAAATGATATGGTTTTAATGAAACGGTTACAGTTCCATTTACCGTTTTTTGCGTGTCCTGCAAAAAGGTTTCTATGTTACGCATAACAGGATCTAAAAACTGGCCTTCGTGAAATAACATTCCGTACCAGTTTCCTAATTGCTCTTTCCAATATTGTTGCCACTTACCAAGTGTATGCTTCTCTAGTAAATGGTGTGCTTTGATAATAATTAATGGCGCAGCAGCTTCAAAACCAACTCTTCCTTTAATTCCGATAATGGTATCACCTACATGAATATCTCTGCCAATTGCGTAAGCGTTTGCCAGTTTTTCAAGTTTTACAATATTTTTTTCAGGAGCATCTTTTTTGCCATTTAAAGCAACCAATTCTCCTTGTTCAAAATGTAAAGTCACTTTTTCTTCTCCTTCTTTTTGCAATTGCGAAGGATAAGCTTCACTTGGCAAAGGCTGGCTTGAAGTTAAAGTTTCTTTTCCTCCAACGCTCGTTCCCCAAAGTCCTTTATTGATAGAATATTGTGCTTTTTCCCAAGAATAGTGAACACCATTTTGTGCTAAATAATCAACCTCTTCTTGTCTTGAAAGTTTTAAATCTCTAATTGGAGTGATAATTTCGATTTCCGGAGCGATTGTTTGAAAAATCAAATCAAAACGGATTTGGTCATTTCCTGCGCCAGTACTTCCGTGTGCGATGGCACTTGCTCCTACTTTTTTAGCATATTTAATGGCTTCAATTGCCTGAAAAACACGCTCTGCACTTACTGATAACGGATACGTATTGTTTTTTAATACATTCCCGAAAATCAAATATTTTATTGCTTTATCATAATATTTATCTACGATTGTAAGGTTGGCGTGTTGTGCGCTCCCTAATTCGTAAGCTCTTTTTTCGATAGCAGATAATTCTTCTGCATCAAATCCTCCTGTATCTACCAGTACGGTGTGAACTTCGTATCCTTTTTCATTTTTTAAATATTTCAAACAATACGAGGTATCTAATCCTCCACTATAAGCTAATACAACTTTTTTCATTTTTTATAATTTAGGCCAATACTTTCGTATTTAGCAAGTTTGAGATTCATTTATCTATTCATTCTTAGGATAAAAAGCCAAAAGAAAGAATTTTGCCTAAGAATAAAGCTTGTTTAATTTTTTTCAATCTTTTCAAAACAGCTTCATTAAAAGGATGTCTTGGCGGATCTTTTTGTTTTTCTTTTGGATCATACAACATTCCGGTACAAAGACACATTTTGTTTTCTTTGCTTTTTAGAATTTCATAATTGGTACAGGTTTTACAGCCTGACCAAAAACTAGGATCGGTTGTAAGTTCTGAAAAAGGTACAGGTTTGTATCCCAGGTCAGAATTAATTTTCATTACTGCCAGACCAGTGGTAATCCCAAATATTTTAGCGTCCGGATATTTTTGCAAAGAATAGTCAAAAACTTTTGATTTTATCTTTTTGGCTAAACCATGATTTCTATAATCAGGATGCACAATTAAACCCGAATGTGCCACAAATTGGCCGTGCTGCCAACTTTCGATATAACAAAAACCTGCAAATTTTCCGTCTGCCAGAGCAATCATCGCATCACCGTTCGACATTTTTTTCTGAATATACTCAGGAGTTCTTTTAGCAATCCCCGTACCTCTCAGCAAAGCCGATGATTCTATCGTATCGCAAATTTCCTGCGCATACTTAAAATGTTCTTCTTGAGTAACAACAATAGAGATTTTCATTTCAATAGTTGAAGTTTAGTGTTAAAAATAAAAACTGATTGCTTTTTCTGAAATCCAAAAAATAATCCGGTAAAATCAAATAGTATATCGACTATCAACCCTAAATCAACAAAATGATTGTGAGTGAAGTTTAAATAATAAATGCTTTTAGGATATGTATGCCCTATGGACAATTTGGATGATTTCAAAATGAAAATGAATATAAATAAATATGCGACGAAAAACTCTGTGAATACTATATAGATAGCATCCGTACTTCGGGAGAAGTAATCGGCAGGTTTGTCCGTGTAATAGAAATTATATGTAAACTTATTTTATTCATTGGTGCAAAAGTACACTATTTTTTTGTTTACAAATTAATTTTTTAGAATTCTAACATTTTTTTGGTTAAATGTTATTTTTAAAGCAAAAGAAAGCCCGATAGATTTATTAAACCTATCGGGCTGAATTATTTATAAATTTTTATTTAGTTTTTAGTGAACGGGATTTTTTGTCCATTACCTAAAATAATCATGTCAAATCCAGTCTTAGCATCATTAAACTTAAATTTCAATCCTGCTCTGTTGGATTGAAAAGTATCTTTTTCGTCAGCCACAGGCTCAACAGAAAACTTAGGGTAATTTGTAATTTCAACTGAAAGAGTGCTGTTTTTTTCTGTAAAATCAATTTTTAAAGGGGAGTTTGCAGTTGAATAACTTCCTACATAACTATCTAAAATAATGTCTTTTTCCACTTTACTTTTTCCTGCAGTCCAAACATTATTGTTTTCATTATAATCAGGAAAAGCATGGTCAGGATCAAGTGTTATGCTTTCGATTTCTTCTGTTGAATTATGTTTGAACGACCAATCTTTATTACGCTGCCAAATTTCAACAGGTAATTTAACTCTTGTTATCTTTCCACTTTTCGTTTTTACATCCAAAATAACCGGCATTGGCATTTTATCGAAGTTTTCTACTGTAATCACGACACCTTTGGCAGGATCATTTTTTACATATTTAATAGAATTAATTCCCTGATCAAAACGCCAGTTATTTACAAACCAACTTCTCCAGAACCAGCTTAAATCTTCTCCGGCAACATTTTCGATAGTTCTGAAAAAATCATCAGGAGTCGGGTGTTTATAAGACCAACGTTCAACATAAGTGCGTAATGCTTTATCAAATCGTTCTTCTCCTAAAACCTGTTCTCTTAAAATTGTCAATCCTGCACTTGGTTTTGAATAACACAAAACACCAATATTAGCTTCCTTCATATTATCAGGAGAACTCATAATAGTCTCTAATTTCGGGCTTGTATAATATTCCCAATCTTCATGCAAATCAGCAGGTTTTTGCTTATATTCTCCTTTATTAAAATCAATTGAACTTAGAGAATTGATAAAAGTATTAAAACCTTCATCCATCCAGGCAAATAAACGCTCATTTGAACCTACAATCATCGGGAACCAAATATGCCCAAATTCGTGATCTGTTACACCCCATAAATCCTCTCCTTTAGACTTCCATCCACAAAAAACAATGCCCGGGTATTCCATTCCTCCTTCATTTCCGGCAACGTTTGTAGCTGCGGGATAAGGATATTCGAACCATCTTTTAGAGTAATTTTCAATAGAGGATTTTACATATTCAGTTGAACGCCCATAAGCATCATTACCGGCGCTTTCTACCGGATAAGCTGATAAAGCCAATGCTTTTTTACCACTTGGCAAGTTTATTTTTGCTCCGTCTAAAATAAAAGCCGGAGAAGAAGCCCATGAAAAATCACGTGCATTTTTGATTTGATAGTGCCATGTTTTTTCGGCTGCAGCATTTAAATTAGCCGTTGCAGCTACTTCTTCTGCTGAACGAATCATAATTGTTTTATCACTTTGTCCAGCTTCTTTATAACGTTTAAATTGCTCCGCAGGCAATACCTCTGCCCCATTTAACAATTCTCCTGAACCTACAACATAATGATTTGCAGGTGCCGTAATTTTTACATCAAAATTACCATATTCCAAATAAAACTCAGATGCACCTAAATATGGCGCAGTATTCCAGCCTCTTACATCGTCATACACACACATACGCGGATACCATTGTGCAATCGTGAATATTTTACCGTTTTTGGTTTCTAAAACCCCCATTCTGTCCGATCCCTCAAAAGGTGCAATAAACGAGAACTCAATTTTAATTTTTACAGAACCTCCTTTTGAAGTCAATTCCTCTGGAAGAAAAATTTGCATTCTGGTATCTGTAACAATATATTTTGCTACAACTTCTGTTTTTTTCTTCCCACTGGAAATTACTTTTACGGATTTTATTTTATTTCCACCATCAAAAATCTGCCCCTGCGCACCGTTACGACTTCCGGTCAAAGGCACAATAGCATTTCCTCTTGAATCATTTTTGAATAAATTCTGATCTAGATTCAGCCACACAAAAGACATTTTATCCGGGCTATTATTGGTATACGTAATCTCATCAGTACCAATAATCTCATTTGTGGGAGCGTTTAATCTTGCAGTTATTTGATAATCGGCTCTGTTTTGCCAATATTCAGCACCCGGCTGACCACTCGCTGAACGGGTCGAAGTACCGTTCTTTGTGTAAAAATGTGGTGCAAATGCATCATGATAATCATAATTATTAACTGAATTTGTTGCTGTTGTAGCTGGGGTTTGTTGTGCCCAAACAGAAGAAATTCCAATAAATAAAGCCATACCTAATAAGGCTTTTGGAAAATTTGTTTTCATATTTATACCTATTTGTGTAACAAATTAATGAAAAAAAAAGCTATTTACAGAGAAAAACAAAAGCTATAATTCAATTTTAGTAAAATTTTACCAAAATAATAATTTAGCATTTTCTAAACTGAAAACTAAAATTTAAAAAATATATTTACATTAATAAATCAACTTAAAATCATTTACTATTTTGAATACATCTATTTCTAATAAAATATTAACGGCTTCCATAAAACACGCCGGAGCTGAACTATTTTCGTTAATTGACAATCAAAAAAAAGAATATATATGGAACGGAAACCCGGACTTCTGGCCAAAACATTCCCCTATACTTTTTCCAATTGTAGGCAGTTTAAAAAATGACACTTATATATTTAATGAAAAAGAGTATCATTTGCCAAGACATGGTTTTGCTCGCGATATGGAATTTCAATTGATCAAAAAAACAGAATCTTCGGCTACTTTTTCTTTATCTTACAATGAAGAAACGCTTCAGAAGTATCCTTTTAAGTTTGAATTGCAGATTATTTACGAACTTCAGGAAAACAAATTGAATGTGGCTTACAAAGTAATCAATAAAGGAGATATTCAAATTCCCTTTTCTATTGGTGCACATCCGGCCTTTGCTTTACCTAAAGAATTTTCAAATTACAGTATTCAATTTGAAAAAGAAGAAAAACTCGAGTATTCACTTCTTGAAAATGGTCTAATTTCTAATACAACTGAAATTTTAGAAACTTCAAATAATGCAGTTTCTTTAAATTACAAGTTATTTGAAAACGATGCCTTGGTTTTTAAAACCCTAGAATCAAATTCATTAACCATTCTTGAAAATTCAAAACCATATATTAAAGTTGATTTTGAAGATTTTCCCAATTTAGGAATCTGGACCAAAGAAAATGCTTCTTTTATTTGTATTGAACCTTGGTTTGGTTATTCTGATACGCTGGAAAAATCGGGGGATTTGTTTAAAAAAGAAGGAATAATAGTTTTGGAAGCAAATCAAACTTTCAACACTTCATTTGATATTGAAATCTTTAATTAAAAACAATAAAAAACCCATTTTGATACATATTTCAAAATGGGTTTAATTTTTATAACAAATTACATACTATCTACTCCATTCTGAAATACTATCCTTGTTCATTTTTACATAATCCTGATTGTTAGCCGCTTCAGCAGCAGCCAAAGAAATTTTAGCTGTTTCTATAGCGCCGGCTTTATCACCTTGTTTTGCCTGAATCAACGATTTTAATCTCGTAAGATAATAAGGTTTCTCTGTACTCATTTCCAAAGCTTTATCAACATAATCTCTGGCACTGATCATATTTCCATTTGATTGAAATAAATATTGAGATGCCGCATAATAGTCATTCCATGTTGGTCCGGCCAAAGTCTTTTGAATACTAGCAGTAGCAATTTTTGCAGTAGGAACTTCAAATTTCAATGCAACGTGAGAGTTTTCCCAAGCCATTTCCAAATAAGCAAAATTCTGATCCAAACCATTGATTCCGATTGTAAAAGTTTCAACAGGAGTCGGCAATGCTTCTTCTTTTACAGTTGTTCTTAAAGCTACATAAGCCTCATTCCAATTTTCCGGCAATCCCCAGTTATCTGTTGAAAGATAAAAAATCACTTCCCAGCTTTCTATTTTTGGAATAGTATAAATTGAATATTTTCCTTTTTTTAATGTTTTTCCATCAATTACAACATCATCACTAAAATTAATAATTGTATTTTCGTTGGCTCCTGTTCTCCATAATTTTCCAAATGGAACCAAATTTCCAAATACGGCTCTGCCTCTGGCTCCAGGTCTTGAATAGGTAACTTCAACATCTGTTAAACCAACAGTTTGCTTGATATATCCTTTAGGACTTGCCTGAGGTACTTTTATTTGTGCTTCTGTAGCAAATGGTGCTAAAATAATAGCGAATGCAATAAGAATTTTTTTCATTATTATAGTTTATTTGTTTTTTCCAAATTTACAAATTCAAAAAGGGCAAAAATGTTAAATTTTACTTAATTCAAGAGCATAGTTGTGATATTTTCTGAGCGTTTAATTCATTGAAATGATTTATAATCAAATCAGCTTCTGATAAATCCTGCATTGCGGAGTTTTCACTATTATATCCGACACAAAAAATGCCTGCAGCTTTTGCAGCCTTTACTCCATTGGTACTATCTTCAATTATAATACAATTTTCTTTCGGAGCA
This sequence comes from Flavobacterium sp. Flavsp81, assembly GCF_059491325.1. Taxonomy (NCBI): domain Bacteria; kingdom Pseudomonadati; phylum Bacteroidota; class Flavobacteriia; order Flavobacteriales; family Flavobacteriaceae; genus Flavobacterium; species Flavobacterium sp. Flavsp81. The sequence continues at coordinate 1,087,638 of NZ_CP168505.1, forward strand.
ACCGACAAAGAAGCCGCATGTACAAAAATTGCAGGATTAGGTTTTGATTGTGGAAAATCTTCACCACTAACGATCGCTGAAAAATACTGATGTAAATTGAATCGGGTAAAAACGCGGTCAATGGTTACTTTTGATGCCGAAGAAGCCAAAATTAACTGAATTTTGCTATGATATAAATCCTTTATTAAATCTTCAACACCTTTCAGTAAATACAAATCTTCCTTGGTATCAAAGGCATCATTAAAAATATTTCTTTTTCTTTGAATCAAATCTTCAACACCATGCTCTATTGTTGGGAAAAAGCCTTTTAATGTTTGAAAAGTGTTACGGGTCGAAAATCCTGTAAATGAGGTATACATTTCTTCAGTAACATTAATATTTAATTCTGAAAATTGTTTGTAGTAGGCATAGCGATGAACAGGTTCCGTGTCGACAATTACACCGTCCATGTCAAAAATTACTGTTTTTATCATTTTATAATTGTGGTATTTTAAACTTATATGAAATTTAGATTTTACTTGTTTTTTTTAATCAAATAACGAATTACTGTTTCAGCTGCATATAAGCCAAATAAACCCGGCATATAACTATTGGTTCCATAGAATGATTTTTTATAATTTGAACCATCTGTCATTTTAAGACTTGATTCATCCTGAATTTCTGAAGAAAATACCACTTTTAGTTTATCAATTTTCACTTCTTTCAGGCGTCTGCGAATCGTTTTAGCAAAAAAACAATTTACTGTATTAGTAATATCGGCAACTTTTACTTTCGAGGCTTCCATTTTTCCCCCGGCTCCCATACTGCTGATTATTTTAACTCTTTTTCTCTTGGCAGCAATAATTAAATTTAATTTTGGAGTTACACTATCAATACAATCCAAGACATAATCAAACTCTTCCGAAACAATCTCAAAAGCACGCTCAGGTGATAAAAATTCCTGTACTCTGGTAAGCTTTAATTCCGGATTAATATCCTGCAGACGATCACCTACAATAGTAATTTTTGGTTGTCCGACAGTAGAATGCAGAGCCGGTAATTGTCTGTTAATATTCGTAATATCTACTACATCACCATCAACAATTGTCATTTTTCCAACTCCCGCCCTTGCTAAAAACTCAGCTGCAAAGGAGCCTACTCCACCCAATCCTACTACCAAAACATTAGAGTTTTGTAAATTATTTAATCCTTCTTTTTTAAATAAAAGCTCAGCTCTTTCTGTCCACTCTGCCATATTCTTTTGTTATTTATATTTTGTTTTTTTGTTTAAAGTTTGATGACTTTATTAATTAAATACACTTTTAAAATTACCTGAGATAATGTCTTTTAATTCATTGATTGATATGTTTTTATATTCTGAAGCTAAATCATATATCATTTGAATATTTTCGTTAATTGTATCAGTTTCCAGGAAAAAAAAATCATTTGGAATATTCTGAAAAACAGTTTTTAATTCGGGATTTTTCAGTAAATATTTTCCAAACGAAATATAAAATCCTTCCTTAATAAGCTGAACTGCCAGCTGTTTATTTTTTGAAAAACCGTGTACCGCCATCGGAACCGAAATTTTCATTTTTTTCTTAATAGCAATCAATTCCTGAAAAGCAGCTACACAATGTATAACAACTGGTTTTTTATATTTTTCAGCCAAAGCCAATTGCTTTTCAAAAACTGAAATTTGTAATTCTAAAGAAATCTCAATCCTTTTATCTAAACCACATTCTCCAATTGCCAGACAGTTTTGAGTTTGTAATTTCTCTTCAATAATTTTCAAATCAATATCAATTTGATCTTCTTCAATATACCAAGGATGAATTCCGATAGAATAAAACGGAATAGAATTATCAAATTCTCGTGGATATTGATTAACCAGTTCTAAAACATCAGGCTGATTTGTATATTGATGTGTATGAAAATTAAAGAATTCCATTAATGAAAAGTTTTTACTCCGGCTTTAATTTCAACATTCAAATCATTTTCCAAAGGTACAATTGGACATGAATATTTATGATTATAGGCACAATACGGATTGTAAGCTTTATTAAAATCAATTAGAATCGTATTTCTCTGCGGAATTTTCAAATCAATATATCTTCCGCCTATGTAGCTTTCTTTTCCACAAGTTTTATCTGAAAAAGGTAAAAACAAATAATCTTTATATTCATCAGACTTTGAAAGTTCAATATCCTGATAAACATTTAGTTTTAAACCTACACCATCAATAGAAAAGAAAACTGTACCATATTTTATATATTTAGGTTTTCTGTTTGTAGACGTTTTCATTTCAAAAACTTTTTCATCTTTCGCTTTAACAAATTTAGCATTCACAAAATATTTGCTGTTTAATGGATAAAAGTCTAAAGTTTTAAAAGTTTTTAAATCCGCCTCCATTAACGGACTTGTCTTCGCATCAGCATATTCTGAATTAATCTTCTTCTGAAATTTTTCTGCATCTGTTCGATCAAACTTCTTTTGGCAAAAGCCGAAATTAAAAGTTAAAAACACTGCAAGAATAAAGATTTTTTTCATTATTAAAATTTTAGCAAAATTAACCAAAAACAATTAATTATTTGTCTATACAATCCTTTCTATTTAAAACAATCTTATTCCATATTAAAACAATCAGGATTTAATTATTCAGGGCAAACTAAATTCACACTTATAAAATAAAATATTTATTAGTTAAATTATTGAACTAATTCAATTTTTTAATCAAAATAATTTAGTAATAATCATTTTTGATAGATTTTTTTTAAATAATATGTAATTTTGTATTATTTTTTTTATAAGTTTGCGTAATCGATTACATGCTGATTATCAATACTTTATTTTTTATTGATTTTTAGAATCGAGTAATTTAAAATAACAAAAAACTTTATTAACCACATTTATTAACCCAAATTATCAAACCCTTTAATTATTATGAAAACAAAATTTAAATTATTTGTATTGTGTTCAATTATTTCTTTCACAGCGTGTGAAACCAGCGAAGCTCCAGTAACTGACAACGAAACTGCAATTGATAATCAGGAAATTATACCGGACAACAGCTCTATTACGGCAAAAAGTACAACAGTTACAAATGAAGCTGCATTAAGATCTGCTGTTTCATCTGCAGTTGCAGGAGATGTCATTACAATCAGTGGTACAATAAACCTGACACAAACCTTAGAGCTTGCAAAAAGCGGTACTTCGAATTCGAAAATAAATCTAACAGGAGGTGTTCTAAATTGTTCAGGTCAACCATCAGGCAGCTGGGGAGTAAAAGTAAACGGAAGTTACTGGAATATTACTAACATGACAATTAAAAATGCACCTGATTGCGGCATAGTTTTTCAAGGCGGCGGTTATAATTATGTTTATAATGTAACTACTTCTGCTAATGGAGACTCAGGTTTGCAAATTTATAATGGAGGGCATGACAATTATGTATCCTCTTGCAAATCAAATGACAACTATGATGCTGCAAATGCAGGTGAAAATGCTGATGGTTTTGCCTGTAAATTATCAGCCGGAAAAAATAACGTTTTTGACAAATGCACTGCTAATCATAATTCTGATGATGGTTGGGATCTTTATGGTCAGCCATATACAGTAACAATCAAAGGCTGTACAGCGAGCAACAATGGCTTCGGATCTAATGGAGATGGCAATGGATTTAAATTAGGAAGTGCCGGTCAAAATGTTCCTCATACAGTAACCAATAACACGGCTACAAATAATTTAGCCTGGGGTTATGACGGAAACGGAAATACTGGACATATTACTATTACCGGCAGTGGAGGTTCCGGAAATGGGAAAGGTTTATTTACACGTTTATACTAATTTACAATCCATTTAATTATATTTTAAAGGCTGCCTTACTGAGCAGCCTTTTTTATTACTATGCCCTTAGTTTAAATATCCTTTACAAAAACGTATTCCAAACTATAAAAAAAGTTAAATAACTATTTTTATAGTTGTGTAACTAAAAAAATAGTTGTAGGTTTGAATTAAAATTAGAACACATGCAAAAGTTAACCAACAAAGAAGAAGAAATCATGCACATTTTATGGAAGCTTAAAAAAGCATTCGTAAAAGAAGTTCAGGCAGAAATTACCGAAGACCAACCGCATTACAATACACTTTCGACAATTATTCGCAATTTGGAAGAAAAAGGATTTGTCGCGCACAATGCCTTTGGAAATACACATCAATATTATCCAATAATAAGTTTGGAAGCATATAGCAAAAAATATATGAAAACTGCAATTGATAATTATTTCAACAGTTCTTATAAAAATATGGTTTCATTTTTTGCTAAAGAAGAAAAAATATCCGCAGCCGAATTACGTGAAATCCTGGCTATGATTGAAACACCAAAAGAAGAAAAATAACCGTTTATGGAAACACTTTTCATTTATATCGCAAAATCAAGCGGACTGTTAATTTTGTTTTATTGTGCTTATTATTTTTTGTTACGCAAAGAAACATTCTTCAACAGTAACCGCTGGTTTTTATTGGCAGGTTTGGTTACATCTGTCGCTTTACCATTTTTAGTGTATACCAAAATTGTTTGGATTGATCCAGTTCCAACTCAGAATCTAAACTATTCCCAGGCTTATATTCCTCAAACAATTCAAGAAGGATCTTTTGAGGTTAATTGGAATTATGTATTCCTTGCAATTTACAGCATTGGATTTCTTGCCTTTATAATAAAATTCGCTATAGATTTTTATAGTTTAAACTCTGTTTTGAAAGGCAAAAAAATACAGCAACAAGCTGATTTTAAATTTGTTGATGTAGAGGAAAACATTGCTCCATTTTCTTATTTTGATTACATCGTTTACAATTCCTCAATGTATTCCGACTCAGAATTAGAAAGTATTATTGAGCATGAAAAGGTACACAGCGATCAGAATCATACGATTGATGTAATAATTTCAAGGTTTTTCTGTGTTTTATTCTGGTTCAATCCAATTATTTGGCTGTACAAAAAAGCCATACTGCAAAACCTCGAATTCATTGCCGATAATGAAGCCTCAAAAAAAATATCAGACAAAAAAGCGTATCAATACACGCTTTTAAAAATAACAACACATGAAAGTTGTGTTGCCATTACCAATCATTTTTATCAATCATTAATCAAAAAACGAATTGTCATGTTAAACAAAAATCAATCAAAAAAAAGGAATTATTGGAAATATTATGCAGTAATTCCTGCACTAGTCGCATTTGTGCTTGTATTCCAAATTAAAACTATAGCACAGGAGAAAAAAGAAATTCAGGAAGTTTCTGAAAAAATATCATCCGTTGATGTTTACAAAATTAAAAAAACAACAACCGATCAGGAATTAAAAACAATGAGTGAAAAATTGAAGCAAAATCACGATGTTGATGTTATTATCTCAGATGTCAAAAGAAACTCAAAAAACGAATTGACTTCAATCAAAGTTGATATTCAAAAAGGAACAGAAGAAGTTCAAACTATCCAGATTGAAGGAAACGAAGCTATTAAAAGCTGTGGAATTATTATTACAACTGAAGACAATGGCTCTAAAAAAATTAATTTAGTTACTGATGGAGAAATGGATAAACCAATGATTATCAAAAATCATACAGTAGAAGTTCGAGAGACTGAAAATCAAGAAACTCCTCCTACACCTCCTGCGCCTCCAACAATGCCTACTTTCCCCACAGGTCCAATGCCACAAGCTCCAGCAATTGATATGTCAAAAATGCCTAAACCACCTGTAGCTCCAACCAATCCACAAGATAAAGCGGCTATGAAAAAATTCGAAAAAGAAATGACCGAATTTGAGAAAAAAATGGAATCCTTTGAACCCGATATGTCAGCTTATGAAAAACAAGTAGAAGAAATTATGTCTAAGCGTGAGGCTATCTTTGAGAAAGAAATGGAAAAATATGATTTAGCAATGGAAAAGTTTAATGCTGATATGGAGAAATACAGTCAAAATATAGAGCAGGAATATGGAGAAAACTCAAAACAGTATAAACAAAATATGGAGCAGTACGAAAAAGATATGAGACAACATGAAAAAGATATGAAGCAACATGCAAAAGACATGAAACAACATGCAAAAGAGATGAAGAAAATGGAGCAGGAAAGCAAATAATCTTAACCCAATTTAGAATCATAAAACAAAAAGACTTTGCTTAACTGCAAAGTCTTTTTTTATATCTTTGAAAAAATATATGAGATATGTATAAAATTTTAGCCAAAATAAACAAAATCCTTTTACCAAGTTTCACCAAACAAGGAGTGGATATTTCGAAAGCAAAAAAATGGCAGATGGCAATTATTGGCTATCGTTATTTTGTAACTACTCGTGCTTTAGGATAATTTATTACAAGTATCTTTCTTCAATCACTTTCAAATGGTGATTTTGATGGCCGGTAATAATAAATCCAATTGCCCTTACCGAAATAGCAGTATTTGAAGCCGTACCTAAAAAAACAAGCTGTTCTTCATTCAAACTTTCAAAAAAACTAATAGTTGCCTTTCTGACATTTTCATATTCCGAAAGTAAACTTTCAACTGAGCGGTTATTTGCAAATGCAAAAGGCACATAATCGTTTTCTTCAAAACCCGGCAAAGGTGTTTTATCTCCTCTGCTGATTCTTAATGCCCGATATGCAAAAATTCGCTCTGTATCAGTCATGTGCAGAATAATATCCTTTATAGTCCATTTTCCTTCCGCATAACGATATTCCAATTTTTCAACCGGAATTTTATTTACAAAATTTATCAAATGAGGTAAACCCTCAACCAAACCTTCTATTAAAGTTTTATCGGTCGTGGCTTTAATATAAGTAGCATTAAAAATTGAATATTCATTTGGTGATAATTCGCTGGCTTTCATAATTTAATATTTTAGGCTGAATTTCTACTTGCATTTGTATTTCCAAAAAGAGAACGTGTTACCACTTTTTCGTAAACTTTGATTAGCTCTTCATTATGGATTTTCTCTTTATTCAATTCATTAATTCTTAATAAAGCATACTGTTGTATTGTCAATAATGGCAACACTATACGCTCTCTTATTTGAATTGAAGCTTTACCATCAGGATAATTTTCCATTAGGGTTTTGTGACCTGCTATTTTAAGCAGAAGACGCTCTGTTTCTAAAAACTCATCGTAGATAATTTGCCAAAATTCACCAAATTCAGGATCCTTTCTCATATAAGCTGTTAATGGTAAAAATGATTTTGCCAGTGACATCATACTGTTTTCTAAAAGCGTTTTAAAGAATAAAGAATTATGATACAAATCATGTACTTTATCCCATTGATTGGTTTCTTCAAAATATTTTAAAGCTGATCCAACACCAAAAAATCCAGGAACATTTTGTTTCAACTGACTCCAGGAACCCACAAAAGGAATTGCTCTTAAATCCGCAAAATCCAATTGCTCAGATTTGCTTCTTTTTGACGGACGGCTTCCAATATTTGTTTTAGAATAGTATTTCAATGTACTCATCTTCTCCAAATAAGGTATAAACTTAGGATGATTTTTAAAACTTAAATATTTGTCATATCCTAATCCTGCCAATTGAGTCAAAATTGCGGTTTCTTCCGGGCTCAATTCATTTTTCTCCTTGCTAAAAACCTGATTTGTTACTCCGGCACTTAATAAATTCTCGATATTGTAACGACAGGAATCCAGAGTTCCAAAATTAGAACTGATAGTTTGCCCCTGTACTGTAATTTGAATTTCATTATTCTCGATTTTCGGTCCTAAAGACGCATAAAATTTATGGGTTTTTCCACCACCACGTGCAGGTGGTCCACCACGTCCGTCAAAGAAAATAGCTTTTATTCCATATTTTCTTGAAATTTCGGTAAGTTGAATTTTAGCCTGATAAATACTCCAGTTTGCCATTAAGTAACCACCATCTTTTGTACCATCTGAAAAACCAAGCATAATAGTTTGCTTATTCCCTCTCGCGGTTAAATGCGCTGCGTATTCCGGATTTGTATACAATTGCTCCATTATTTCATGTGCTTTTTGTAAATCATCAACTGATTCAAAAAGAGGAATGATATCAACTGTTGGATTTTCCCAATCATTCAAACGAATCATGGCAAAAGTTTCCATTACATTCAATGCGCTTTCATTGTTACTAATAATATAGCGGTTAGCACCAAATTCTCCGTTATTTTCCTGAATCGTTTTAATTGCCTGAACTGATTCCAAAGTCAATTTAGTAATTTCATTATCAAAATCAGCCGGATTCAAATTACCTTTTACTTTTGATAAAACAACTAATTTTTCTTCTTCCGATAAGTCAAAATAATTATCCGGGAATATTTTTGAATCTGAATTTAAATAATAATTTACTACATCATGAAAAACGGCATCATGAATTTTACTGTTTTGACGAATATCCAAAGTAGCAAAATGAAATCCAAATAAATTAATTTTAACTAATAAAGATTCTAATTCGTGTAAATATAAAGATTGGTGTTTTTCAATTATTATGTTACGGATTTTATTCAATTCCACTAATAATTCTTCCAGAGTAATATAAATTTCACCTTCTTTGGAATAAAACACAGAACGGTAAAGCTTGTATTCAAGTTCAGCAACCAAAGTATCTACACCTGAGAAGGTTAACTTTCTTTTTAAATTCCTCATTTCAACATAATAACATTTTAAAATTGAAGTACGAAGACGTTCAGCAACTTTTAAAGTAATCTCTGTTGTAACAAACGGATTTCCGTCACGGTCACCTCCCGGCCAAAAACCAAGTTTTATTAATTGATTTTGAATAGCTTTCCCCTGAAGAATATTTTTTTGCAGATAATGTACAATTTCACCCGAAGTTTCATAAAACACATTTTCCAAATACCAAATTAAACTCACTGCTTCATCATATGGATTTGGCTTTTCGTTTTGTATGAAAGGAGTTTTACCTAGTTGCGCCAGTAATTGTTTAATTTTTAATAAATCATTTAACCGAATCGCTTCTGTCAAATCATTTATAATTCCAAGAACCGGACCAGGATAAAATTGCGTAGGATGTGCCGTTAAAACCGTTCTGACATTAAAATTTTCAAGAAATTCAATTAATTCCTCGTCTTTTTCTTTTGCATCTGATTTTTCTTTAATATCACGTAAAGAACCACGTCCTTCCATATTGTTTACTGCAGGAAAAGCAGCGTCTTCAATTGCATCAAACAATACAATTTGACGTTCAATATATTGAATAAACCTAAACATCAAATCTATTTTTTCAGTTTCCGAAGCATTATTTAAATATTTGCTTGAAAAAAAATCAAAAATTTCTTTTGGTGTTTCCTGTTTTTTAAATCCGGTTTCGCAAGTTTCTGTAAATAAAGGCAGCAAAACCCCTGTATTATCTATAGAATCAAAAGGTAATGTTATAAAAACACTATTATAAATGTGGTATTTAGAGAGAACATCTTGATTAAAACGCTCTATTTTAGGTAACGTGTACATAATCCTTTTATAGTTGATTGGTTAATTAGTCATAAAAAAACCCCAAGAAAACTTGAGGTTATATTTTAATATAGCATTCAAGAAAATATTACATATTTTTAAAAATAGTATGCATCAAACGCTTCTTATCGTTAATACTTTCTTCTAATGAAATCATTGTTTCAGTTCTGTAAACTCCCTCAATATCATCAATCATGAAAATAACTTCTTTAGCATGCTTGGTATCTTTAGCTCTAATTTTACAGAAAATATTAAATTTTCCTGTAGTTACAGATGCTACAGTTACGAATGGAATCTGATTAATTCTCTCTAATACAAATTTTGTCTGAGATGTATTATTAAGAAATACTCCAACATAAGCAATAAATGAATACCCTAATTTATCGTAATCTAAGGCTAATGAAGATCCCATTATTATCCCTGCATCTTCCATTTTTTTTACTCTAACATGTACAGTTCCAGCAGAAATCAACAATTTTTTGGCAATGTCAGTAAACGGAACTCTCGTATTATCTATTAACATATCTAAAATCTGGTGATCTACTTCATCTAAACGAAATTTACTCATAATTCTTTAATTAATATTACTAATTGGTATTACAAAGTATAAAAATATATATAAAAAACAACAAATTCGTAAAAAATTTAACTTTTTATCAATCCGTTAACAAATTTAACATTTTTGTTTAAACAAAAATTTGCTTTTTGATTCGTTTTCGGAAAATTACTAAACTCATCCGAATACTCAGCACCTTTTGCATCGTATTCATAATGTCCAAAATAATTTTCCAACTCACCTGCTTCAACTATATAAGCGTTAAATTCAATCTTGTTGTTAATCAATTCTTCTTTGTATTGTGCGACAAAATTCGTAATAATTTCGATACCATCATAATTTATTTTGACATTTTTATACATAAAATCATAAAAAACCGCTTTATTTTGTGAAATATTCAAATAATCAGCAATCCTATTATCAACTATATCGTTTTCGAAAAGTGTTTTAAAACTTGTAACAAGTGAGAAAAATATAAATTTTCGGGTTACTTCTCTCGAGTAATCATTTTGAAAATGACCGGCTTCAAATAAAATAGTAGGAACTCCTAAATACTGAAATGTATCTCCTATACAGTTAATATTAAATGAATCATCAAAACGTCCAATTTGTCCAGGGATATGTTTTTCAAGCTCATCATTAATGGCAGCAATTAAATTAATGGCTTTTAATCTGTTTTCATTAATTTCTCTTTCTTCATTATAAGAAGGAGCCAAAAATGAAACAGTAGCAGGTTTACCCGTTTCGCCCGCACCAAAAATAGTACGCTGATCGTGCAGATTAAAACAATAATGCGGTTTAAAAGTTTCAAAAACTTCACGCAGCACCTTACTTTCAGGCTGCGTCAGGTTTTGGGAGTCTCTGTTTAAATCAATTTCATTTGCATTTGCACGAGTATATAACGCTGCACCATCAGGATTTAATATCGGTATACAGTAAAAAGTAAAAGTTTTAAGCATTTTTTCAGCAAATTCCGACCCGCTGTTTAAGACATTAATAAAGTCAAATAAAGCTTTGGTAGTTGTGCTTTCATTTCCATGCATTTGCGACCAAAGATAAATTCGGGTTTTACCAGTTCCAATTTCGTAACTATATATTGGTTTATCCAAAACCGATTTGCCAATAATCTTAACCTGATTATCTATATTAATTTTCTCTAATAAAGGCTGAATGTGTTCTATAGTAAGGTAGCGTCCTTCAATAGACTGCTCTTTGTTTTGATTAAATAATTCTTCTAAATTCATGATCTTTTGATTAGTTTACAAAAGTAAACATCTTTATTTTTACAATTGTAAACATATAAAATTTACTGAAATTTAGAAATGTAAACATCTTTTTTAATCCTAGGAAAAGCTTTAATTCTCTAATAGTTGACAAATGTTACTGGTGTTAATTGAAACACATAAATAACTGTAAATTAATGTGTTTAATGGTATCATGTATAGTTATAAATTAGAACTTATTGAGTATTAAATCTAATTCTAATATAGAAAATAGGTTATGTTATTTCTTTTAATTACATTTGTAAACAGCTAACTTATAAATAATAATTTACAATGGTAAACATCGATGATTTTGTAAAAAGGCTTGAAATTATACTGGATTATTATACGCTAAATGCTTCTTCTTTTGCAGACAAAATTGGTGTTCAGCGCTCAAGTATGTCGCATCTTCTTTCAGGAAGAAACAAACCCAGTTTAGATTTTGTATTAAAGATTTCAGAAGTTTTCCCCGAAGTTGATTTATATTGGATTTTAAATGGTAAAGGAGATTTTCCTAAAAGTGATGACAATGTGATTTCAAAAAAGCAAATTGCTGATAACATTTTAGCAACAGCTCCTTCCTCTATGTCTTCAAATGAAAATTATATTACTGAAGATTTATTTTCTAAAATTGATAATAGCGAAAAGGAAAAAACACAGTCAGGAAATATTCAGGAATCTAAAAACACAAAATTTGATCCTGAAGAAAATGAAATAGAAAAAATTGTGTTCTTTTATAAAAACGGGACATTTAAGGTATATATCCCGTAATTTGAAATTTAGCGCGTTTTTGAAAAATTTTAAAAATATTTTTCATTTAAGCGATTCTCAGGTAACTTTAAAATACTTAAAAAATTAAAGCTGAAATCCGTTTTTATGAATTTTCCCTAAAACGGTTTCATAATGTTTTTTTAAAATTTGTAAATCCGCTTCATAATCTCCGGTAGGGAAAAATGCTTTTCCAAGATTTACTTCTTTTTTGCCCCAGTCAAATGCAACAGGGATAATTGGCACGTTTGCTTTTAAGGCAATATAATAAAATCCGCTTCTAATTTCCGAAACTTCTTTACGGGTTCCTTCGGGAGCTACGGCGAGGCGAAAAACTTCTTTTCTTTCAAAAATAGAAGCTATCGCATCAACTTTATTCAAACCACCGGAACGATCCAGAGGCTCACCTCCTACACTTCTAAAATAATAGCCTAACGGGAATTTAAACAATTCTTTCTTGCCTACCCAATTCATCTCCAAACCAGATATGCCTCTTGTGAAAATTCCTAAATAAAAATCATGATTACTGGTGTGCGGCATTACCATCATCACACACTTTTTTACTTCAGCATTTTCAATCCCTGTTATTTTCCAGCCCATTAGCTTAAAAAAAAGGAATTTATAGAATTGTTTCTTCATTAAAATTTCATATTTCGCACAAAATAAAAAAAAATTAAACTAAATTTGAGTAAAAGCATAAAAATGATTCAAAAAATATTTAGCTATTTAATTCCAATCAAAATATTCACAAAAAAATCAAAACGCAGTAAAATGATTGAGGTTACCTGGGCTAATGGCGAATTGGTTTTAGATTCTGAAAACACCAATTACTCTTACGGAAGTTTACAGCGTATATTAAGGTATGGTTTAAAAAATATTGGTTTTAAAACTATTCAGGAAATGAATCATGTATTGGTTTTGGGAGTTGCCGGTGGAAGTGTTATAAAAACCCTGGTGAATGAAATTGAATATAAAGGCAAGATAACCGGAGTTGAAATTGACTCGGATATGATTCAGATTGCAAATGAATATTTTAATCTCAGTCAAATTAAACAACTAGAAATTATTATTGATGATGCTTTTGAATTTGTTTTAAAAACTAAAAATCTCTATGACTTAATTATTATAGATATTTTTGAAGATACAAATATGCCCAACTTTTTATTCGAACGCTTTTTTAGCGAAAGAATATGTTCAATGTTAAAAAATCAGGGCTTTGTGCTTTTTAATACCATGATTCTTGATGAAGCACATAATATCAGAAACAGGAAATACATTTCTGAAATTAATCAGGAATTATATTCTACTAAAATGTTACCTCGTGTAGAACATCATAATGAATTGATTATTATTGAAAAAGTAACCTAAACTCTTTATGAAACCTCTTGTAACCATATTAAAAACCCTTCCCCCTGCGAAAGTTATCGATTCAACTATTGATTATTCTAAATATATTGCCTTAGATTTATCTATGACAAATCAGGAATTGGTTAAAATAAAATCTAAAAATTCAGCTGATTTTGAAAAATTTATTGCCGATTATTTAAAAAAGAATAATGGCAAAGTAGCCTTTGGTGGTTATATTGAAGGTAGAGCTTTATACCAACGGAGTCCCATTTTTAATAATGACTTGTCTCCTGAGCGCAACATTCATATTGGTCTTGATTTATGGATAGAAGCCGGCACTCCCGTTTTAGCAGCTCTTGATGGTAAAATACATAGTTTTAAAAATAATACAAGTTTAGGAGATTATGGACCTACAATAATTTTAGAGCATGAAATTGAAAATCAAAAATTTTATACTTTATATGGACATCTATCGTTAGATAGTATAGAAGGAATCAATATTGGGAAATTTTTTAAAAAAGGAGAATTTTTAGCACGTATTGGAAATTCAGAAGTTAACGGAAATTATGCACCTCATTTACATTTTCAGATTATTAAAAATATAGAAGATTATTGGGGAGATTATCCGGGAGTTTGCAATACAGGTGATTTAAATTTTTATATTGAAAATTGTCCTGATCCAAATTTATTATTAAAAATAATATAAATAGCTATGAAGAAAGCAGGATTGATTATATGTTTGTTGTTATTAATTGGTTGTAAATCTAAAACAACCAGCAGAGACACGGAAGATTTAAAAATAAAAAAAGTCTCAGCTGCTGAAGTAGATTCAAATGAGCAAAACAAAGTTTACAAATTAGGGAGAAGAGTTCTGGAAACTTGCAATACATCCAAGTTTAAACCTTTTAATGAAACCGAAGTGACTAAATCTGTGATGGAAAATACAACTGAAGAACGGTTGACTAAAACTTGTTTAAGGTTTAGACAATATTACGGAAGCTTTATTGATTTGAAATTGGACGGTGTTTATAAAACTAAACAAGAAACCATTTATCGCTATCATGCTTTGTACACAAAAAAAGTTGCCAACAAAGAACTTCGAATTTTTGTGAATGAGGAAAATTTAATTACTGCCATAAAATCAATGGATTGGGATGAAAAATTCGACTCTAAAATAATTGAAAAATAAATTTACTGTTATGAATTTAAAATTACCCTTTTTTTTGTTTCTTTTACTTTCAACATTTGCAAATGCTCAACAGACTATGAGTGTTAAGGGATCAAAGCCTTTTCCGGCAACTGAAAATTATACTTTTATTTGTGAGAAGTATGTACTGACTGGAGAAGTTGATGTGCAAATTGCAAAAACAGATAAAGGAGGTATTTTAAAACTGACAATTGCGACAACGAATGATAAAACAAGAATTTCAGGAGGCGTCTACGTTGATTTAGTTAATGGAGATGTGATTGCTTGTGTGGACAAGAACAGTAAGGAAACAGCAGATGGGAAAACCACTTCTTATTATTATTTTACACCAACTGAATTATTAAAACTTAAGAAAACTGATATTCAGGCAATTAGATTTATTGTTGCAGGTAGTTCAAATACTTTTGGAAATCAAACGGGTTATTTTACTGCTGTTAATAAAAAGAATTATTTTTCTACTGCATTCGATAAATCTAAAAAAACCTTTGATACCGCCAAAGCAATTAGTCTTTTATAAGTATTATTTAACCAAAATAAATCTTACATTTATAGTCTAATTTTATATAAATGAATCCGAACGAAAATTTAATTACTAAATTTTATACTGCTTTTGCAAATGGTGATGCTAAAACCATGAGCGAATGTTATCATCCTAAAGTACATTTTATTGATCCTGTATTTGGTCTTTTAAAAGAGGAGCAAGTTTCTGAAATGTGGGAAATGCTGCTTTTAAAAAGTAAAGGTGACATAAAAATTGAATTTTCAAATGTAAGAGCTGATGAATTTTCAGGATCTGCCCGTTGGGTTGCTACATATAATTTTAGTAAAACCAATCGGAAAGTAGTGAATAAAATTTCTGCTGAATTTCTTTTTCAGGATGGTTTGATTATTAAACACACTGATAATTTTGATGTTTGGAAATGGTCGAAACAAGCTTTTGGGTTTACCGGATATTTATTAGGATGGACTGGATTTTTTCAGAACAAAATAAAAGAACAGGCTTTATTATCCCTTAAGAAATTTCAGCAATCTAAATAATTTTAATCCAATTAACTACCCTTTTAGAAGGAGTTAATTCTGATTATATATCTAATGTCCTAAATTTTCCAATTCTTTTGGATCGTGTTTGTGTTTAAACAAAACTGCAAAAGCAATTGCAATAATCAAGGCATATGCTGCAAAAGACAGCCATATGGTGTGCCAGTCTTTCATTAAAATCGGATTACTAAAAATCCCTTCAGCCGAAATTGAATTTCCCTGAGATTTTACAAAATCCAACATTTTTGAATTTGAAGTATCAGTTTGTAAAAATGTTGCCAGTTCAGAAGTAGTTGTAAAAGATTTTGTAAAATATTTGTCAATAGCCCAACCTGATGTCAAACTTCCCAAGACTGCGCCTACCCCATTTGTCATCATCATAAATAATCCCTGTGCTGAAGATCGGATTTTAGAATCGGTATTGCTCTCTACAAATAAGGAGCCTGAAATATTGAAAAAATCAAATGCCATTCCGTAAACAATACATGATAAAATAATCATCCATAAACCTGTAACAGGATCTCCAAAAGCAAATAATCCGAAACGCAGCACCCATGCTAACATACTAATCAGCATTACTTGCTTGATTCCGAAACGTCTTAAAAAAAACGGGATTGCCAAAATAAATAAAGTCTCAGAAACCTGGGAAATCGACATAATAATAGTCGAGTATTTTATCACAAAAGAATCTGCATATTTTGGAAAATGCTTAAATTCATCTAAAAAAACATCTCCATAAGCATTCGTTAACTGCAAAGCTCCACCCAAAAACATAGAAAATACAAAAAATAAAGCCATTTTGTAATTTCCAAATAATTTAAAAGCTTCCAGTCCTAAAGTTTCTACCCATGAGGCATTTTCTTTAGTTAAGCGCTGTGGTTCACATTTTGGCAATGTAAAAGCGTAAACTCCTAAAACTAAGGCTCCAATTCCAGCAATATAAAACTGGTATTCTGTTGCCTTACTACCACTTAAATTCGTAATCCACATAGCAACAATAAAACCTATTGTTCCCCATACACGAATGGGCGGAAAATCTTTTACGATGTTTTTATTGTTTAATTTAAGTGAAGTATAGGAAATTGAATTACTCAACGCAATTGTTGGCATATAGCAACACATTGCAGCAAGCATTACATATATAAAATTATCCGGTGTAGTGACTTGGGCAATGCCAAATAAAACTAATGCATAAAGTATATGTAAACCTCCATATAACTTTTCTGCATTTACCCATCTATCGGCAATGATTCCCGTTAAAGTCGGCATAAATAAAGAAGCAATTCCCATTGTTCCGAAAACCAAACCAAACTGAGTTCCTTCCCAGTTTTTAGTTCCAAACCAATAATTTCCAATTGTGATAAGCCACGCTCCCCAAACAAAAAATTGAAGAAAGCTCATTACAATTAATCTGTTTTTAATTCCCATAGATGAAATTGTCTTTAAATAAATGAAGTGTAAAACTACTATTAAAAATGAAATCTACAAACAATTAAACAGTTTTAACAACTTCATTTACCAATTCTAATACTGCAGCAAATTGTTCTTCCCTGCTTAAATAAGAATTATCAATTTCTATAGCATCTTCAGCAATAACTAATGGGGAATCTTCTCTGTGTGTATCTATATAATCTCTTTCGACTACGTTTTTTAAAACATCTTCATAAGATACATTATCACCTTTTTGTTGTAATTCATCAAAACGTCTTTGTGCCCGGGTTTCAGCACTGGCAGTCATGAATATTTTTAGTTCGGCGTCAGGAAACACTACGGTTCCGATATCTCGCCCATCCATGACTATAGCTTTGTTTTTACCCATTTCTTTCTGCTGTTCCACTAATTTGGAGCGTATTTCAGAAACTTCGGCAACTTTGCTCACAAAATTGGAAACTTCGATGGTACGAATTTGTTTTTCAACATTCTCACCATTCAGATACATTTCTGCAAAACCTAAGTTGGAATTAAATTTAAAATCCAATTGAATTTGAGGAAGTGAATCAATTAATTTTTTTTTATCAAAAAAATCAGATTTGATCAGATTGTTCTTCATTGCAAAGAAAGTAACTGCCCGGTACATTGCTCCAGTATCAACATAGACATAAGCAAGTTCATTGGCAAGTTGTTTTGCTAAAGTGCTTTTTCCGGTAGAGGAAAAGCCGTCTATAGCAATCGTGATTTTTTTCAAAGTGGTGATTTTAATTTATAGGAATTTATTATTGCTTAATAATAAATATTTAAAAGTATGTTTGACTTAGAAGTATCAATAATTTTTTCAATTCTTTTAAAAAATTGCTCATTTACCATAGGGCATCCATGACTACGGCTGATATAATGATCTTGTTCTTCGTAAGGAACTGCTGAATAATGATGTAAAACAATAGCTCTTTCCATTGCTTTGCTGTTGGTTTCATCTAAACCGGCCAGTCTGTATGCTTTGCCAAAAATTCCCTGATAATTTTTTCCGATAGCATATCTGCCTAAAGAAGTACAATTAGAATTAGGTTCATTGCTAAACTTCAAACTGCCCTTTACCCCTGTTTCAGAACCACATCCATGAGCAACCAGGCCTTGATCTAAAATTTTATTGTTTACTAAATCATAAACAAAAAAACGATTTTTTCCTGATGGAATTTTCATATCAACAAAAAAAGCAATTTTAGAATTGTACTTTGGATTATTATTAATCATCGTTTTTATTCCATCAATCTGATAATTAATTCTTTCAAGTTCTAAACTGTTGGGCTCATCTTTAAAGTAAGGTTTTGAACTTGTGAAAAGAACTCCTGCTATAACAAATAAAATAAAATTAAATATTTTCATAATTACTATTGAAGATTAATAATTAAACCAAAAAGACTTGTATTTGCTGCTAATGTATATTTAGAATACGAATAATTAAATTTTAATCGATTCATTTTTAATCCAAAACCTAATGAAATTCCTGAAAAATTGCGTTGCTCTTCGATTCTCAATTCTTCGGCTCTTCTAAAATTATATCCTAATCTTATGTTGAATGCTTTTTGCGGAAAAAGTTCTACTCCAAAAATCACATGTCTCAAAGCATTATTTACAAATGAAACTTTCTCTTCATTTGCTGAACCATCAATATTGCCTTCTCCACGAACCGGATTCGAGAACGAAATATTCCATTGTTGTAAATTTTCTAAAGAAAGATGCCATCTGATTGGCACATGATCCAATTCTTGCGAAACTCCTGCAATAATTTCAAGTGGTAATTTTTCCTTTACACCTGAATAGGTTGTAAACTGGGTTCCGATGTTACGAATTGCCAATGCCCAATTTACATCATTTCTTTCGTCTATAAATAAAAAACCTAAATCTAATGCACCGCCAACAGAATTATAACTTTCTAAAGTCGATGTTATTAATTTAGCATTTGCTCCAACATGTATATCTGTATTAGGAATATTGTATGCATAACCAACAGAAAGCGCTCCTTCACTGCCTGTAAAATCTGATGTAGCCTGGCCATTTTCATCATAACCTTCAAAAGTACCATAATTTATATAGCTTATACCAGCATACAAGGTTTGCAGATGTCTGTCATATGTATAGGCATAAGAAGCTGTTCCATAAGATGCTTCTCCATAATAATTACCGTAATTCATAGCCAGATGATTATCCATATCAGCATTTAAAGTGGCAGGGTTAAACATTACCTGATTAACATCTTCATCATAAATTGTAATCGATTTTCCTCCTAAGGCTGCCTGTCTTGGGGAGGTTGTTAAGTTTAAAAATTGATATGTATACCGCCCTCCTATCTGACCGAAAGAAACGGACACAAAAAATAAAAAAAACAGAACAAATTTTTTCAACATTTTGTTAAGAGCTTAATCTGCATTATAACGCAAATGCGAAGATAAAATTATAATTCTGAAACATTTAAATTTTTAAATATAACTTTTTTACAACACGGCAAAATTACAAAAAAAATAATTACAAATACAAAAAACAAGCCCAAAAAATGGATTTTTTTTCATCCTAATTTACTGAACTTGAATTATTTAAATGTTTTGTAAATAAAATATTGATAAACTTAATTTAAAGTTTTAAATCATCAATATCATTATAGTGTACTTTTTGAATTATTGTACCATTTTGAATAACAACAATACTTGGGTTTGCTCTTTCTATTGTTTTCAAAGCCGTCGCATCACAAAAATAAAAGTCAAAATTTAAACCAAATTGTTTTTTAGCTTTGAGAATTTGATCTGTTCCCGAAGCTGTCATTCCTATTACTTTGTAACCCTTAGTCTTGGCTTCCTGATTCAGTTTCTCCAATTTTTTCATCCCATCAGGATTTGACAAAGCCAAATCATAAGTTACAAATACTAATAATTTTGGTTCTTTCAAAAGTTCTTCCTTATAATCAGAATCATCTTTAGTCATTGTAAAATCATGAATCGGCGGCACATAACCTTCTGTAATGACTTTATCTTTTCTGTCAATAAAAGTTGCCCCTTCAGGAATATTCATTAAATCTTTTTCGCTAAACTCTTTATTAACACCATTGACTTTATAGATAAAAATCATTTCAACTACTGATTTTGGAGCACCTTCAGGAATCTCCATTCCTTTCTCAATATTGGTACCGACTTTATAAGGACGAAAATCTTTTATTGGATTATGGTTTAAAACCCAAACAGCCATAAAAATGCATAAAATAATACTTGCATACGTAATGATATTGGTTACAGTATTTGAAAATAAGGGTTTTACTAATTTTTTATTGATAAACAAGATCAGAATAAAGAACAGCAATATAATATCTTTTGTAAATGACTGCCAAGGTGTTAGATGTAAGGCATCGCCAAAACAGCCACAGTCTTTAACTACATCAAAGTAAGCGGAATAAAAAGTCAGGAAAGTAAAGAAAATAATTAAAAGCAATAAGCACCAAATTGTAGCTTTAGCTTTGTAACCGACAAGCAGCATAACTCCCAAAACTACTTCTAAAATTACCAGAAATAGTGCCAGCCCTAACGTAAAAGGCTCTAAAAATGGCATATTGAAAACAGGTTCACTAAAATATTCTGTCAGTTTATAAGAGAAACCAACAGGATCATTTAGCTTTATTAATCCTGAAATGATAAATAATACACCGACAAATAGCCGAGAGAATTGAGTAATGATGTTTTTCATAGGTATAGGTTTAATGCAAATTCCAAATTCAATTATCTTAGGCGTAGTTTAGAATTTATAATTTATTTAATTGGGTTTAAAATCAAGGCAAAAACGGAGTAATTAATCATATCCTGATAATTAGCATCAATTCCTTCAGACACTAAAGTTTTACCTTTGTTGTCTTCTATCTGCTTTACGCGAAGTAGTTTTTGAAGAATTAAATCGGTCAGTGAACTCACACGCATATCTCGCCAGGCTTCCCCGTAATCATGATTTTTGGCCTCCATTAATTCTTTTGTCAATTTAATTTTGGCATCATACAATTCGGTTGCTCTTTCAACATCTAAATCCGGCTGATCAACAACTCCTAATTCTAGCTGAATCAACGCCATAACCGAATAGTTAATGATTCCGATGAATTCTCCTTTTTCATCTTCATCAACTTTACGGATTTCATTTTCCTGCAAACTTCTGATTCTTTGGGCTTTTATAAAAATCTGATCTGTTAATGAAGGCAGTCTTAAAATCCGCCAGGCACTGCCATAATCTTTCATTTTATTGATAAATAAAGTACGGCAAACCGTAATTACATTATCATATTCAAGGGAAGTATTCTTCATTTATTGCTGTATATTTGCTAAAATTTCTTCAAAAATAAGGATAATATTAAAGAGTTTCAAGTTTCAGGTTTTCTTTTACTCCAAGTTTTTAAAAAGAACCTGAAATTCCGACAACTTGAACCTGAAACAAATAAAACTTGAAATAAAAATGACAATTAACTGTAAAGGCCAGCTTATTGATTTGTCAATTCCTAAAGTGATGGGAGTTTTGAATGTAACACCAAATTCATTTTTTGATGGAGGCAAATATAAAAATGAAGATGAGATTATTTTACAGGTAGATAAAATGCTTTCTGATGGTGCCACATTTATAGATGTTGGTGCTTATTCAAGTAAGCCAAGTGCCGAATTTGTTTCAGAACAGGAAGAGATTGACAGAATTGTTCCTGTGATCGAGTTGATTTTAAAGCATTTTCCTAAAGCTTTATTATCGATTGATACTTTTAGGTCCAAAGTAGCAAAAATAAGTATCGAAAATGGGGCAGCCATTATAAATGATATTGCTGCCGGAGAATTAGACGAGAAAATGTTTGATATTATTGCACAATATAACGTTCCGTATATTATGATGCATATGCGTGGAAACCCGCAAACAATGCAGAGCCTGACACATTATGATGATATTATAAAAGAAATGCTGTTGTATTTTTCTGAAAAAGTAAAAAAAGCCAGAAGTCTCGGAATTAACGATTTAATTATAGATCCGGGTTTTGGGTTTGCAAAAACAATCGATCAGAACTATGAGGTTTTACAAAAAATGAAACTTTTCAATTTTTTAGAATTACCAGTTTTAGCGGGTGTTTCGAGAAAATCCATGATATATAAAACGCTGAATAATTCGGCTCAGGAAGCTCTAAACGGAACAACGGTTCTAAATACAATTGCATTAACAAAAGGTGCTAAAATACTCCGTGTTCATGATGTTAAAGAAGCAATGGAATGTGTGACCTTATTCAGTAAACTAAATTTATAACAATTATGAAATACTTTAGTTTAATTCTTGTCTGTCTTCTTTTTTCTTGTGGAAACAAAGAAGATATTTTATTGCCAAAATCAAATGTTTCAATAATTAAAAATGTCGAAGATCTTTCGCCTGTTTATATCTTTTTTAAAACAAAGGGAAAAGATACCCTGGCAGAAGTAAATCGTAAAAACAGTATTATTTCGACCAATTGGATTTTCAATATAGATAAACGCCTGCCACTTAAACTAGTAATTCCTG
Source organism: Flavobacterium sp. Flavsp81 (assembly GCF_059491325.1). Classification (NCBI taxonomy): domain Bacteria; kingdom Pseudomonadati; phylum Bacteroidota; class Flavobacteriia; order Flavobacteriales; family Flavobacteriaceae; genus Flavobacterium; species Flavobacterium sp. Flavsp81. The sequence goes on from NZ_CP168505.1 coordinate 1,110,269, forward strand.
AAGTAATGAAACTTCAGGAAAAAAAACGGGCTGAAAAAGCTCATAAAAATGAAAAAGCCGAAAACTATTATTCGTACGCCGATTCTGTCGGGAAAAATTTAGCCTTTTTGCCTTTCACGAAAGTGTATTATAAAATGGACAAACCATCATTAGGTGAAGGATTTATATTTTACTTTAGAAAAGGAAATAATTTTGTTTTACTTAATAAGGATGTTGAAGTTAAAAAATCAAACGTTCTAAATTATTTTTATGCTATTAATTTTGCCATTAACCCTGAAATTATATTATTATTTGATAAAAATATGAGCTATCAGGAATATCTTCAAAATAAAATTTTAATTAAAAAATTAGATAATTTTAATGATAAAACTCCAAAAGAATTTATATTCTGACAATTCCCACTTTTGCTGCTGTAGCTTTCGCCTGTGGAATTAATGATTTTAAATTAGCGATTCTGGTAGCATCTGAAGGGTGAGTACTCAAAAATTCCGGAGTTCCGGCTCCTCCTGATTTAGCAGACATTCTGGTCCAAAATGCAATAGAATCATCCGGATCATAACCTGCTATTGCCATAAGTGTCAATCCTATTTTATCAGCTTCACTTTCATTGCTTCTGCTAAATGGAAGCATTACTCCTACTTCTGAACCCAGTCCATAATATTTCTGCCACATCTGCTGATTTTCGGCACTTTGGTTTCCTGTAGCAACTGCTACTCCTACCGCTCCCAACTGTTGCAATTGAGCTGCACTCATTCTTTGGGCTCCGTGATTTGCCAGAGCATGCGAAACTTCATGTCCCATTACTGTAGCTAAGCCGGCATCATTTTGTGTAATTGGCAAAATTCCGGAGTAAACAACGATTTTACCGCCAGGCAAACACCAGGCATTAACTTCTTTATTTTCAACTAATTTATATTCCCATCTGTAATCTTTGAGGTATTGAGACTGTCCTAAATAATTTAAATATTTTTCGGCTGCAGCTTTTATTCTCATTCCCACATTTTCTACTCTTCTGGCATCCGATGTACCTGAAATAACTTTACTTTCTTTAAGGAAAGCATTGTACTGTTGAAAAGAAGATGGAAACAATTCGCTGTTTGAAACAAAATTAATATCTTTTTTTCCTGTGATGGGATTCGTTGCACAAGAGCAAATTAAAAATATAGTAAAAGCGTATGGAAATAAATATTTTTTCATGATTCTGGATTTTTGATATAGCGAATTTAGTTTAAAAAAACATTCTTCCTTTATACAATTTGAGGAAAAAGTAATATAATTTTAATCAATTCTTATTAATTTAACGGCTTTACAAGGTTATTATGCTTTATAGTTCATTGATTTACAACAACATTATAATAATCTTTAAATTATGTGTAAATAAAAATCTTCCAAATCTGCACAAATTATCTGCAGATTGGAAGATTCTAATAATCAAGTGCTGTTTTCAATTCACCACTATTAAAAATTTATCTGATGTTTTCATAAACAGTTCTGTTATTAACTGGCTGTATTGCACGGAAATTTTCTTCCTCGTAAATATCCGCGTAATCCTCTAATTGATCACCTGTCATCTGAATATTATTCTTGAATACAATCCATATTACCGGTCCCTGGTTTGGAGTTGAATCCAAATTTGGGGTTGTCAGCGAACCACTGTAGCTATAATATTTTCCGGTATCTGAAGGCATGATAGAACTCAAATAAAAAGTATCGCTCATCGCATTTATACCTTTATCTGTTGGAGATCCGTCGATAAGTGTTTGCAAAGCACTATTAACAGTTCCGGTTTTGATAACTACTCCCAAAACTGCATAAGCTCCTGTTGCTGATTTGTTTACAAAGTGAAGTTCCATGGTACCATATTCTCCATTAATATTGTGTTCGCTATGACGGTGAAAGTGAAATTGTTGCAATTCATATTTCATTCCCTTAATCGTAATATAATTGTTTGCTTTATCGGTAGTTGATAAACTTACTTTTAGGTTTTCGCTTGTGTTTTCTACACTGCTTAATGTTATTGCATTATAATGAATAACAGGATCCGTAGTATTCATTTTTTCGGTAGCACTTGTGTTGATGCTAATAGGCGATTGTCCCTGAATATTGGTTGTTCCAAGAGGATAATTATAACTTACTATGCCTTCAGGAAATTCCGTATTTGTTTCATTTGATTCATCTTTATTACAAGAAACGAACATTGCAGTTACTATTAATGCAATACTTATTTGTTTGATATATGCTTTCATCTTTTAAGTGTGTGTATTTTATTTAATTATTGTTTTTGGAAATTTCTTTAAAAACCAATAGAAAGAACATCTAAAAAGAGATTTAAATAGAAGCTTACTTCCAGATTAATCTATTTTGATCTGTCTTTGATTTGAATTAAAGATTTAACGGACAATTAAATTAAAAATGTGGCGGACGAAAAACTGAAGAAATAAACCTGAAAAAATAATTTGAAAGGATATTGTTTTGCAGGTTAGCCAAAATAATTAAGCCAGCAAAAAGGTTCGGTTGCTGGATTTTTATATTCTTTTTTTTTGAGGAAACTATTCACCCGGGATTTGTTATGAGAATTTCTCTTATTATTATGTTTCTGATAGGGTAAAGCGATTGGGGCGTTTGTCTTTTTTTGAAAAACAAGGTTTGAAACAAAACTGCTGTTTTTAATTGATACATCTCTTTTAAAATCAATAGATTGACCAAAGGATATAAAAAAACTAGAGACAATAATTACCCCTAATGAAAAATAGAAATGAAGTGATATTTTAAATGTATTTTTCAACAATTTTATTCTGGTTTTTTTAAATATTTTGGTTTTTGGTAATTGGCTGCAATTTGCATTAAAGCATTAACACAGCAATATTAATTAACATATTTTTATTTGTTAAATACAATTAAAAATAAACCTAAAACCATAACTTTATTTTTCAAAACCGTTTCCAAATGGTAGTTTAAAACCAACAAAAGTATATTAATAAGTATTTATCAGAAACTAATATTTCTGTGTTATTTGAAGTTTTATTTACTGATTTCGACAATTCTTTTTCTACTTACTACAAAATGGACTATCTATAATTATAGATAGCCCATTTTTACAGCAAACTTTAATACTTAATTTTTAATCAATTTCGATATATACGTATTTTTATCACTTATAACTTTGACAAAATAAAGTCCTTGAGCTAAGTCTGAGACATTAATTTTTTCAATAGCATTTTGAGATAAGAAAGATTGCTTTTTAACTATTTTACCTGCTGAATCCGAAATAACCACTTCTGAAATTATCTCGTTCAAAGCGGAAATAGTCAAATCATTGGCTACAGGATTTGGATAAAGCTGAACATTGTTTTCAATATCATTCTCAATATCATCTGTAGTCGAAGAATCTGTTTTTCCTGGTTTTAATCCATTTAGGATAGCATCAATAATTTCTGCTTTTTGTTGTTCTGTAATACTTCCGGTATTTGCATTTTTCGCTGTGGCATTAAAAGTTAACTGGTATGTAAAATCACTATCATAACAATCACATTCCGGTGTGTACATTCCAATTATATACATTTTATTATTTGCAAAAGTATAACCCGGAAAAGTAGTGGTAAGATTCCAGGCTGTAGCCGATGAAGTTCCGGCAAACGGAGGCAGATTGCTTCCTGCATTATTTCCGTGAGCAAAAGTACTCCAGTCAATCGCAATAGATGGATACGAAGTTACTTCAGCTACATACCAATGGTATTTTCGACAATTTCCTTTAATAGTATCATCTGTTGTTGTTATACTGTTAACCGATGCAATAATCGCATTATTCGTTCCATTGTGCTGCACGGTAATGGCAAGCCCCGGATCACTTAAAGCACCTACATAAATATCATCAATTGCTAAATCATTTCCATCTCCGTTTCCTGTTTCGTCAAGATAAATTCGAACGGTTTCGCTCGTTCCTGTTGCTGTAAAAACTACGTCTATATTTTGCCAGGCACAAGCATTAGCTGTCGGCATATTTACTGTAAAGACAGCTGAACTGGTAGTTCCTGCTTCCATTCTAACTTTTGGAAGAATATCAAAAGTACATTGTTTCATATTTTTGAAATTGGCACAAAAACGATAGTTTACTCCTTTTCTTAATCCTGTTATCGTTTGTTCCCAAACCACAGAAGAACCGGATTGTTGTGTTTTTCCGTTAACTGTCAAATATTCAGTATTTGAAGCATACGCTACAGGATCAGCACAATACGAATGATCTGTTACTGTGGCTCCAAAAGCTGATGCGGAATTTGTTACATTAAATTGTCCCGGATAAGTGGATGCATCCAGTGTATAAGTACTGGAGAAACCTGTATTTCCAGCCTCAAAATTTCCGTTTACCACCAAATTCTCAGAATCACAACAATAAGAACCTAAATTATTTATACAAAAACAGATGTCATTATTAAAACCTGACGTTTGTCCATATTGTACCCCTAAAACAGGATTTGCAGAATACTGAACAACTGTTTGCACGTTTCCATTTAAGTCAGTTAAGTTAAAAGTCAGTTTTGCTACTACATCATAACAAGTCCCCGGTGTCTGATTTGGAAAATCAGTTGCGGCTATATCAACTGTATAATTGGAACCTACGACTGTTGTAGCAGCAATGGTATTCAACAAAGCTCCGCTTTGATAAATCTCAAAACTAATCTGAACATTGGTTGCCGCTGCAGGAACAGTAAATGTTCCGTTAAAAGTTTGTTTCGGTTTAATACAATCGCGCCCTTTTAAATCTAAATCAATAGCTCCCTCAGCCGTATTTTTACAAGTTGTACATGTATCATCAATGTAGGTATAGCCATTATGACCACCCGCAGCACAATCCGAGTTAATAAACATGATCACCACTTCTCTCCCGATATGGCTTGACAAGTCCAAATACGCACAACGCCAGTCTCTATAATACTTTACCCCTTCAGTAGAATTAGTCGCACTGACAAAAGGATTAGACGGAGCCGCAATATCTACCATTTTATCAACTGTAACCCCGGTCATATCTACAGCTTCAGCTACAAAAAAGACTTCAGAACCGTTTACACTCCCGTCTGGGTTGGAGTGGCTTTTATCCATTACCACAGCATACTGAAAATAGTATTTCGCATTTGCTGCTGTTACAACAAAACGTTTAGCAACACCTTCTGCACCGTAACCTTGCTGGTCATTTCCTAAACGAATTGATTGTGTTCCAGAGGAACCCGGTGCTGTTTTAGACATTGAAAAAGAAGGGCTTGAAGCTAATAAAAGAGCATCTGTTCCTGTTGTTTCGATTGAAGTAAAATTTTGCCCATATCCCAAACCGGTAAAAGGCAATACAGAAACTCCCGGATTTAATGTTAAGCCATTTTCAATCGGAAGTGTTGAAAGTCCGTGTTTCAGACTCAAACCGGTCCATCCGCTGTAACCGCTTTCAAATCCCGAATTAAAACAAGGATCTTTAGAGACTTTTATATTTTGCAAAATAGATTGGATTTGTGCAGAAGATTTAATGGAGGGTTCAGATTGATTTTTGATAAATTGGTCAATATTCCTCGCTTTAACTTCTTTAGTCCAACTTAAATCATATTCATAATGCAGTTTAGCATTTTTGACTGTTATTAATGTGTCCTGATATTTCTGTGCAAAAACAGACCCGGACATTAAAATGAACAATCCCGTCGTAATTAGATGTACAATTGTTTTCATAATAAATGATTTTGAGGTTAATAATAGTTGTATAAACACATCTCTATATCAGAATTCATTTACAATTGTTACCCCTAAATTTGAAAATAAAAAAATGCCTCTCCAAAAACTGGAAAGGCATTTAATTTAGTACAGAAATTATTCTATTTCGTAAGCAGCAATTCTCTGTATTTAGTCAATGTCCAACTTTCATCATCTACTAATAATTCGAGTTTATCACAATGGTTACGGATATTGTCAAAATAAGGTATTACATTATTGCAATATGCTTCTGCCATTTTTTGGGCATCTGTTAATTGGTTTGCCTTTCTTCGTTCATCTGTCATAGCGGCAACCTTTGAACTGATACCTTCAATATGACCTGAAATTTCTTTTATCAACAGAATTTGTTCTTTGGCAATGGTTTCAAATTCTTTTCCGAAAATTTCTTTTAGTCCTTTTACATTTTCAATTAAAGTATTTTGATAACGAATAGCTGTCGGAATCACATGATTTCTGGAAATATCCCCTAAAACCCTTCCTTCGATCTGAATCTTTTTAGTATATTCTTCTAATTCGATTTCATATCGTGCTTCAGCTTCAACATGGTTCAAAATACCCATTTCATCAAATAAATCCAATGCCTGTTTTGAAACTTTTGCTTTAATGGCTTCGGGAGTAGTTTTAAAGTTACTCAAACCTCTTTTAGCTGCTTCCTTCTCCCAAGCTTCGCTATAACCGTCGCCTTCAAATAAAATTTTCTTCGATTGTTTGATGTATTCTCTTAAAACATTGAAAATTGCATCATCTTTTTTCATGTCTTTGGAATCGATTAAAGCATCTACTTCAATCTTAAAATCTTTCAACTGTTTGGCTACAATAGCATTTAAAGTAGTCATCGCATTGGAACAGTTTGCATTTGAACCTACTGCCCTAAATTCGAATTTATTTCCAGTAAAAGCAAAAGGTGAAGTTCTGTTTCTGTCCGTATTATCCAAAAGAACATCCGGAATTTTCCCTACCACATTCAGTTTTAAGTCTGTTTTTTCTTCGGGAGATAATTTACCGGTTGTAACGCTTTCCAATTCAGATAAAACCTTTGTTAATTGCTCTCCAATAAAAACCGAAATAATAGCCGGCGGTGCTTCATTTGCTCCTAATCTGTGATCATTACTGGCTGTCGCAATAGAAGCTCTCAGTAAAGTTTCGTAATCGTTAACTGCTTTTATTGTATTAATAAAGAAAGTCAAAAATTGTAAATTACTCATTGGCGTTTTACTCGGGCTCAATAAATTCACTCCGGTATCAGTTGCCAACGACCAGTTGTTATGTTTTCCTGAACCGTTTACTCCTTTAAAAGGTTTTTCATGAAATAAAACTTTAAAATCATGACGTTCAGCTACTTTTTGCATTACGTCCATCAATAAAGAGTTATGATCAACCGCAAGATTTGTTTCCTCGAAAATTGGAGCCAGTTCAAACTGATTTGGAGCAACTTCATTATGACGTGTTTTTACCGGAATTCCCAATAACATACATTCCTGCTCTAAATCACGCATATAGGTTAAGGCGCGGGTCGGAATTGAACCAAAATAATGATCATCAAGCTGTTGCCCTTTTGCAGATGTATGTCCCAACAAAGTTCTTCCTGTCATCATTAAATCCGGGCGTGAATTTGCCAAAGCTTTGTCAATCAGGAAATATTCCTGTTCCCAACCTAAAGTAGCAGTAACTTTTTTGACATTTTTATCAAAATATTTACAAACCTCAGTTGCTGCTTCATCCATTGCAGATAAAGCTCTTAACAACGGAATCTTATTATCTAAAGCCTCACCGGTATAAGCAATAAATACGGTAGGAATACATAAAGTTGTCCCGTAGATAAATGCAGGAGAAGTCGGATCCCAGGCGGTGTATCCTCTGGCTTCAAAAGTATTTCTGATTCCTCCGTTCGGAAAACTTGATGCGTCAGGTTCCTGCTGTACCAATTGGGCACCTCCAAATTTTTCTACAGGATCACTTCCGTCAAATGATGTTTCAAAAAAAGCATCATGTTTTTCTGCAGTAGTTCCGGTAAGCGGCTGAAACCAATGTGTATAATGAGTAACTCCTTTTGCCAAAGCCCATTCTTTCATACCCATTGCAATATACTCTGCCTGCTTTCTGTCTATTTTGGTTCCGTGCTGAATAGCATCCCTCACTCCTTTCAAAGCATCTGAAGTTAAATATTGCTTCATTGCTTTCTCATTAAAAACGTTTGAACCAAAAATGGTTGACTTTTTATCGATTTCTTCAAAATGAACAGGCTTTCTTGATGAAGCTTCTTTCAAAGCTTGAAAACGTAATGTAGACATTGTATATAATTTTTAAAAATTCGTAATAATTTAATTGAAAAGAAGAACAAATATAAAGAATAAAAAAGCCTTTTTAAAAGATAACTTTTTAGAATTTCAAGAAGCGATTTTTCAATAAAAGCATCCATTTACAAAGAATAACGAAAATGTTTTATAGAAATATAACAAAATCGTCAGACAATACTCAATAAATAAACAATTTTTCGTAATTTAATTATAATTAAAATCAAAAAATCCGTTCGTTTATTACGAATTTATTTTTTAAACATTAAAAAATTGCTATTTTTCAAATATACCCCTGCCAAAATTGCGCTTATGTAAAAAATTATAACTAGTCAGACAAAATACACCCCCTTATTTTTATGACTAAAAAAATAAATCTATATTTGACCCAGCGAAAAAAACAAAAAAAAATTAATTTATATTATTATGGCTAAAATTAAGTTAGAGTACATTTGGTTAGATGGATATGAACCAACTCAAAATCTTAGAAGTAAAACTAAAGTTGAAGAGCACGAAAATTTCAAAGGAACATTAGAAGAACTGGGAAACTGGTCATTTGATGGTTCGTCAACAAAACAAGCCGAAGGAGGTTCTTCTGACTGCTTATTAGTTCCAGTTGCAATTTACCCGGATCCAACCCGTATTAATGGCTGGTTGGTAATGACAGAAGTTATGTATGCTGACGGAACTCCACACTCTTCTAACGGTAGAGCTACTATTGATGACGATGGTGATTTCTGGTTTGGTTTCGAACAGGAATACTTTATCATGGACACAAAAACTTTATTGCCATTAGGTTTCCCTGTTGGGGGATATCCTGCTCCACAAGGTATGTACTACTGTTCAGTAGGTGGAAAAAACACTCACGGAAGAAAATTAGTAGAAGAACATGCTGATTTATGTATCGCTGCAGGAATCAACTTTGAAGGTATTAACCAGGAGGTTGCCTGTGGACAATGGGAATTCCAATTATTCGCTAAAGGCGCTAAGAAAGCCGGAGACGAAATCTGGGTTGCCCGTTACTTATTAGATCGTTTGACTGAGAAATATGGTTACTATATCGAATATCACCCAAAACCACTTGGAGACACAGACTGGAATGGTTCAGGAATGCATGCTAACTTCTCTAACGAAGTATTAAGAACATGTGGAGACCAGGCTACTTACGAAAGAATCTGTGAGGCTTTCCGTCCAGTTACTGCTGAGCACATTGCAGTTTACGGAGCTTACAACGACCAACGTTTAACTGGTAAACATGAAACTGCTTCTATTCACGATTTCTCTTATGGAGTATCTGACAGAGGATGTTCAATCCGTATTCCTTTAATGACTGTTCAAAAAGGTTGGAAAGGTTGGTTAGAAGACAGAAGACCAGCTTCAAACGGTGATCCATACAAAATTGCTGCAAGAATTATCAAAACTGTAAAATCAGCGCTATAATTCATTGTTCAAATTATATCCGAAAAGTGCCATCGTAACTGATGGCACTTTTTTTTATTTCAGAATGTCACATTGAGCGAAGTCGAAAGCCACACAACAAACCCGGCAGGTTTAAAAACCTGTCGGGTTTAGCATGATTGTTTGCTCAAAGTATGTCATTCCGAGGAACGAGGACACGAGCGATAACAATCTACACAATTAGCTCTACAAAGATTGGCGATTCTGGGTGCGGAGTTTCTTGCGGAGATTCCTCGTTCCTCGGAATGACAAAATTGTAGTGAAATTTGTAAACGAAGAGTTTCGACTCCGCTCAATGTGATATATAATAATAGGTGTCCGGCTGAGCATTCTATGATAAAAAACAACAAAAAGTACTAAAAAATTACGATGCAAATTTATAGGTATTTATATATGGAGTTTCCCTTGCTATAACAGCAAAGACCCTGCTTATAAGTTTGCATCTGATATTATTTAAAACCAACATTGAGTTTTTGCCTTCCACTTTTTTCTTATTGTAATATTCCTTTAATTGTGGATCATATTTTAATGTTGTCATAGCGCACATTTGCAATAGTGACTTCATTTTTTTATCAGCCATATGATTCACTCTGGTCCTTCCTTTTACACTGGAACCAGAGCTATGTTCAAAAGGGGCAACACCAGAGTAACAGGCAAATTGCCTCCAGTTTTTAAACGCTGTAAATCCTTTTGTTGCAATAATCAAATACACGCTGGTTTGTTCTCCGAGCCCGGGAATTGATCTGATAAGTTGGATTTGTTTGGTTAATTGATCGTTTGATTTAATTATTTCTTTAATTCTCGACTCAATTTTATTGATCGAATTTTTAATAGATTTAGCCAGAGCCTGGTTAATTTGAGATACTTCCCTGAAAATTATTTTATCTGTAAAATCTTTATTTTCTTTTGTAGCTTGTATAAGCAATAAGGCTTTTAGCATTTTTTCTCTTTCGGTATAAAGAATTTTTAGTTTTTGAATCTCTATGCCTGTTAAAGTAAATAGTTTTAATTTATCTATGTTTCTGTAACTGTAATAAGAAATATCCCTGGCATCAATTTTATCATTTTTTCCTCTTGAAATTCCTTTTGATTTTTTTATTTCAATCGCAGGAACAATCCATAAATCCAGATTGAGTTTTACTGAAGCACTTGATATATGATTGGTATAAATACCTGTGTTTTCACAACAAAAAAGAATATATTCTTTATTAACCTGCCTGCTCATATTTTTGATAAAAACAGAAATGTTTTTGATATTATTTTCTATGCTAAAATGCTCTGACCTAAGAGTTGAAGCATCAAGAATATTAATATCTAATTTAGCTTTTGATACATCAATGCCGACATAAAATGAATACTTTTTCATAACTTTGAATTTAAGATAAACAAAAATGTTGAACTTCTTTAGAGCCTTTATTAGACCGCTATGTCTATCATTCTATTTGAAGCAATTCAACGGGATTCAAGGGGAAGGCAGAGGACTAATGCACAGCATAGTTCTTAACTAGCGGAGTCGAAAGTTCACCTCTGCTTTCCTTTGAATAAATTTAAAGCTTTTTATCAAATCCAAAGTAAAGGCGGAGTCGAAGCCAGTTCCAATTGACAAGCCTTCGACTCCGCTCAGGGTGACATTTCAGTCAAAGAGATATATAGTACAAAAAAAAAACGTCATCAATAGCGGAGTCGAGAACCTTTAAAGTAGGGAACTCTAATGCATCTCAACTTTACATGTCCTGAGCTTTTTGCCGAAGGTCGATGTAACAAAAAAACAAATTGACTATTATTAATCTTCCTGCACAATTCCATAAAAAAACCTCGTTTAAAGTTTAAACGAGGTTTTTCATAATAAATAAGGATATTATTTTTTTGATTCTTCGATAGAAACTTTTCTGAACTCTTTTAAAAGTTTTTCAATTTCTAAAGTTGATTTACGTGCTCTTGCTCCTGCTGCTTTAACCCCTTTTTCAGTTAGTGATTCAGCTTCTACTTTAAATGTGTCGATTTCGGCGTTGATTTTTGCTAATAGATCTTTCATGCTTATGTTTATTAAATTAAGACGCAAAAATAAAAGTTTGCTTTATAGTTAACGCAACTTTAATGTTAAAATTATCACACTTTTTCCTTATAGAGTTAATATTAAACTAAATCAAATACTTTAGACTTAATAATCAATGCATTATAAAATTAATTTATTTTCAATACTTAATATTTATGTCTGTTACGCTTTATAATGCAATTCAGAAATGCATCCTGAATAATATATAAAAGTCTTAAAGAGAGTATTACATAACAAGTCATCAGTAAACGTATGTAGTTATTAATGAAGTTGTTATTTTCGTACATACAGGATACAACAGGATACAACCAAAAATATATACTCCTATTTTAGTAAGAAATCATGACTATTTATTTTAGCGATATTCAATTGATTTCTTAGAAAGAATTTGCAGAAACTGTGTTCGTAATTATGCCTTTTTAAACCTTAAAAAGTTATTTAACCCCATTACTACTTTAACCATGAAAAAAACTTTACCAAAAACAAGACTATCAGCTTGTATCTTCACAATTTTATTTTTCGGTATTATAAATACTTCATTTGCTCAGACATTTAATTGGACTGGTAGTATAAGTAACGATTTTTATAATGTAAATAACTGGGACAACCCCAGCATTAATTTTGCAAGTTTAGGTTCGTCAAATTTAATTATAGGCGCCGGAAATCCTAACAATCCCATAAATGTAGGACATACAGGGAATGATGTCATTGCTAAAAGACCTTCTACATTAACAACAAATGTTGGCGCAAATATCATTGTTACAGGCACATTTTTCCCTAATGGAGTTTCAAATTTAAATGGAACTATTACACTTAATGGTAACGCCAATTTCAATAACAGAAATTATGTTTATTTAGGTAAGGGAGCAGCCGGAATATTAAACATAAATTCGGGAAGTGCGGCAAGCAAAAACACTTTTTATATTGGTTATGCTGCGGGTGGAAATGGTTTGGTAAATGTAAATGGAGGAACACTTTATTTAAGCAGTTATTTAGAAGTGGGAAACGGAACCGGAAACCCAACGGGGAATCTGAATATTACAGGCGGAACTGTAGATGTTGCAACTGCTGTAAATATTGGCACTAATGGTCATATATTTATTAGCGGGATAGGTGAGCTCATCGTTACAGGAGATAAAACAACAGCTTTGCAGGCTTACATTACCAGTGGTAAAATTACATGTACCAGCGGTAAAACCTTAGATGTAGTGTATAATGGCACAAGAACTTCTGTAAATATTCATCAGGATCCAAATAGTATGCTAAGAGAATATCCTTCTTATATTACACTGGATAATGGAACTTTAATAGCAAAAATTGATAAAAACACAAGTAACCTGATATCAATGAAAATCAATGGGGTAGAAACTTTATATCAATCAACTTCCACCACTCGAACAGGAGGTTATTATGATTTTGTAACTTCTCAGGGGTTTGAACAAATCAGTGGAGCTACTTTTTCAGTAAAAGAAGAAACGGCCGATTATATTGATATTTCATTATTTAGACCTTACACCCCCGGAACAAATGTAACTCGCTGCGATGTTGACATTCATTATGTGCTTAAAAAAGGAGATGCAGGACTGTATACCTATTCCATTTTGAAACACAAAGCAGCATATCCTGATTTTGACTTAGGTTCGTGGAGACAAGTGCTCTGGATTGATACTACCATTACAGATAAAATTTGCGTAACTGATTTGAAAACCTGGGAAATGCCTCAACCTACTGATGCCTGGTCGGCAACATCAATTCCGGAAATTATTAAAATAGATTCAGGGGTACGTGCGGGTAAATATGATGGCAAATATGAGTTTAGTGAAAACCTGATTGATTTGAAAGCTTACGGTCATACAACGGATAAAAATTCATTAGGGATTTGGGCTGTTACTGCAAATCATGAATATTTTAATAGCGGACCAACCCATCACGATTTGAATGCAGCGGCAGGAATTATTCATATTTGTATGAATGGAGTGCATTATAATTCAAAAGGTTTTCAGGTTCTTCAGGGTGAAGAATGGTCGAAAATTTATGGTCCTTATTTAATTTATGCCAATCAAAAATCAACTGCTGCTGCTAATTGGGATGATGCAAAAGCAAGGGCAGCCAAAGATGAAACGGAATGGCCTTTTTCCTGGCTTACTAACACACCTGAATATCCTCTTGCAGCCGGACGCGGAAATATCACGGGAAATTTTGTAATTAATGACCCTTATAAACCTGCCGTTACCGGAAAAAATGCCTGGATAGGAGTTACTAAATTGAGTGATGATTCTGAGGGACAATGGCAATTTGAGGAAGAAAATTATCAATATTGGGTAAAAACTGATGCTTCTGGAAATTTTGACATCAAAAACGTAAGACCCGGAACCTATACTTTGTTTGCTTTCAGTGATGGTGTTACAGGAGAGTTTTCTATGTCAAATGTTACTGTAACTGCTGGCGGAACAAATAATTTAGGTACTGTAGAATGGTCAATTCCCCGTCCGAACGGAAGCCTGATATGGGAAATTGGTGTTCCAAATCGTACTGCTGCCGAATATAAGTTTGGAGATTTTGATTATTGTGAAGGATTTGTACAAAAAAAATTCGATGCAGTGTTTACTAATCCAATAGTTTATAATGTTGCCGATAAAAACTGGAATACCGCTTTGCCTTATGTACATTCCAAATATTACAATGCAGATGGTACAATTGCCGGAAACTGGATCTGGAAAATTAATTTTGATTTGCCTGTCGGAATGCCGACTACCGGTAATGCAAAGCTTACTATAGCGTATGCCAGCGCAGACCACGCGCAACAATGGATATACGTAAACACAGGAAGTGGAACCCCGATCAGTTATTACCCAACAATAGCCGATGGAAATGCCTTTTTGCGACAATCAAACCATGCTAAATATACTACTTCAGTAGTTAATATTCCAATGAATAAACTGCATTCGGGAAGCAATTATATACAATTGGTTATGCCCTCCAATTCAGGCGATGTGAGCCATTTGATGTATGATTATATCAGTTTTGAAGCGATAACAAATACTAATGATTTGGCAGTATCCACAAAAGTCATTAATACAGCCAAAGAAATTATTGCGCATCCAAACCCGACAACAGGAATTTTTGAAATCTCTTCCTTCCCTGATTCAATACATGAGGCCACTATTGAATTATATACGGTACAAATGCAGTTAATTTCCAAAAAAACATATCCTGTAAATAATGGAAAAGCCCAATTAAGTTTAGAAAATCAGGCTAACGGGATTTACTTCGCAAAAGTAGGATTAGAAACTCCTGTGACTTTAAAAATTATAAAAAAATAAAGATGTTAGCACTGAAAATAGTTCAGTACCGTTAAAATAAAATCGGTTAGTTTTCTATTCATTTTTTGCTAAAAAACAATATTTGGAGATCCAACATTATTTGATAATTGAAATAATGTTGGATTTTTCTATTAAATTTAGGATTATATTTTCGAATATCTTTCCTTAATAAACTGTCTTCTAATGATTAAAAAAATCATTTTACAGTTATATAATCGAGTACAATTCCGGTTTGATTTACCGCAATATTAATGGTATGTTTTCCTTTATTTGCAATGGAAACAGGTAATTTCACAATGGTACTATTTCGTAGTACGTTTTCTTTCCATGTTTTATCTCTGTCTTTCGTATTAATCGAAAAAGACTGTACTTTATTTCCGTCTATTTGTACATCAATTTCATGGTCGAAATTGTTTGAATGTGTTGGCAGTAAATGAATTTCTATTTCATAATTACCGGCTTTTCCAATCTCAAATTCATAAGAAACAGAAGGTTTTTCGGTTTTAAAATAGCGCTGTATCAACGGAAATAAAGTAACCGAATTGTTACTGTAACCCAACCCGTTAATCGTTTCCCATTGGTATTCTTTTGTCTCTTTTTTAGAAACAAACTGATTTGCCGGAATGAATATTTTATTTGAAGCTTCTTTAATTGTTACTTCTTTTGAAAATTCAGTCTGTTTTACAGTATCAAAAACAGGTAAATCTCTTGGTTTCATAGACATCATATTATTCCATTTTCCATTGCTCATTTTTATGTTATAAAAATCAGTCAGTTCCTTTATTTTTTGGTAGGCTTCCGCAGATAACAACTCGTATTTTTTCTTCTGGTTTGCATCAGAAGTTGTTGAAGCTAGTTTCCAATACAAAAACTTATGATTCATATAAGCAGCTCCTTTTACAGGATAAACCACTAATTGAAACCAGGCATCTTTTCTTTCTGACGGAATAAAATTTGACAAACTGTCAACTTTCTGCATCAAATTATCGTATGCTTTTATTCTGTCTAAAGATTCTTCTGCAGAAAAATCAGAAAGTTTTACGGGCGTTGCCGGTTCTGTTTGATTCCAGCCCATATATTCCGGTTTTCTTAAAAATGCCAGGCGGTAATATTCTTTCAAAACATAGCTCAATTCTGAGGCAATCTTTCCTGTGAATTCCCTTGAAATCCATTTCTTCAAATAATCATTTATTCCATCCGATTTTATACTGTTATTATCCCAGGCCAAATCAAGAAAAAGTTCCATGTCGTATTCTGCAGGTTTTATATCTCCTACGTTAAGAATCCACATTTTCTTTGCTCCATTTTCATAAGCTTTAGTCATTTCATACCAAATCAATCCCGGTTGTGTAGTGCTCAGCCAAAGATAATCGTGAGGTCTTCCCCAATAACTGATATGGTAATAAACACCGCTTCCCCCTGCCCTTTTTTGTTCTTCTTCAGTACTCAAACGACGAATATAGCCGTAATTATCATCCGGCCAAACAAGCGTAATATCATCCGGAACTTTAAGTCCGTTATCGTATAATTCCAATACTTCTTTATATGGAACGAAAACCTGAGGAATATCTTTTAGTGGCTTTTTAAAAGTATTCGAAAGCATTTCACGTTGGTTTACAATGATTTTTTCAACCATTTCGATTGATTCTTTCAAATCTTTGGCACCTTCCATTTTGCTGTCGTGAACACCTCGCATTCCTAAAGTCATAATCGTTTCATTCTGAAATGCTTTTACTTCATCCAAACGATCCTGCCAGTATTTATCGACCTTGGTTTTATTGGTAAAATAATTGTAATCTCCGTAAACCTTTGGTTTCCATTCATCAACATTGTTGCGAAGCATTGGCTCTGCATGAGAAGATCCGATAACGATATGGTATTTCTGCGCCATTTCCTTATTTCCCGAAAGGGTAAAAAAACCTTTTGCAGACGGATGCATCGCCGGCCAGATGGTATTGGCTTTTAAGCGTAATAATAATTGAAATATTTTCTCGTAGGTTTTTGGACCAATATTGCCAACTTCCGGTTCGAATGTTTTTTCTGCCCAAGGTTCCAATCCCCAATCTTCATCGTTTAAAAAGATACCGCGGTATTGAACTGATGGTGATGAAGCTATTCCGTTTTGAGGAATGTTCAGTACTAATTTTTCTTTTTTTATAGCATTTACGTCTGCCCACCATTTCCATGGCGAAATTCCTAAACGCTCTGCAATTTCAAAAATGGCGAAAACGGTTCCCCTTACATCGCTCCCAACGACTAAAAGGTATTCTTTTTCTTTTTTAATAGAAAATTTCTCCCATTGATTTGATAGTTCTTTCTGAATTGCTTTTGATCGAAAAAATTCAGAAGAAACTTCTCCGATATAAATTCCACTTTTTGATATTTTATCAGATTGAATTATTTCAGGTCTCTTTCCTGTTATTTCTTTTACATCATCAGCCAATTCATTTACAGCCCAAACAATTAAGGGATCCGTGTTTTTATCAATATAGATTGAGGTCAGTTGATTTGAATCTGCTATTGAAAAATCAACAGAAATTTTATCCTGACTGTATAATGACAAAGTTGAAATTGCGAAAATAAATGCTATGATTTTATTCATATTAGATAGTGTTTTTTACATTGCAATTACACTCAGATTTATTCTCATTTTTGTCATTCCGAGGAACGAGGAATCTCCGTAAGTAGCTCGGCAATTTATGAAATGCTGTATGTTAGTTTCTTGCGGAGATTCCTCGTTCCTCGGAATGACAAACTTTATGATTACTTACCGGAGGCAATTCAAAAAATATTTCTTTGTGTTAGACGCACTGCTGTGAGCCTTTACAGAAACCTTTACTCAACCAACACTTTGTTCACATAAACATTTTTTAGAGTAATCCCATCTACAATGCTTTTGTCGATAGCTGCTTTTGTCGCTTCAATTTTTAAATTTTCAAATGTAAAATTGGATAAACGAACATTTGGATCTTTTTCCACATTAAAAAAAGTATCCGATTTCATATCTATATTTTTTAAAGTAACATGATCTCCATAAGACAATGGAACATCAGGACGGCCTTTTAAATCGAAAAATTGTTTCCATGCCAAAACAACCAGACAGTTTTTTGCCTGTCCTTTTATATCTTCAACCCTGATGTACTCATATCTTTGAGGTGTATCCGGTCTCATTTTTAACCAAAGCATTCTTGTTGCTCCATCAATTTGGCAATTACGCATAATTACATTTCGGTTATGGATTGATTCACTTCCGTTTGTTAATGCCGAATGACAGAATCCAAATCTACAGTCTTCAATGATAATATTAGAGTTTGGCCCGTTGTTTTTATCCTGATCAGCATAAGGTCCTTTTCCTCCTTTTAATGCAATTGCATCATCATTTACAGATAAAAAACATCCTTTTACCAAAACATTAGAACAAATATCAATATCAATTGCGTCTGTACTTGGGGCTTTAATTTCTAAATGTGGAGAGAAAATGTATAAATCCAGTAATTTTACATTATTGCATTTATAAAAATGATTCGTCCAAAAACCTGAATTAATCAGTTTTACGTCCTGAAATTGCACATTGTTTGAATTCCATACAAAAACTAATCTTGGTCTTGAAACTTCAAGATTGGTGCATTTTGGGTTTATTTTACGTCTTGCCCAGAAAGCTTCGTAGTATTTATAGCCATTTCCGTTAATAGTTCCTTTTCCTGAAATAGAGAAGTTATCTACACCATAAGCATTTACCAAAGCCGGAAAATAATCCAGATTCTGTCCTTCCATTCGTGAAACCATAATTGGATAATTGGCAATATCATCAGAGCCTTTTAAAGTTCCTCCCTCAGAAACATATAAACTTGTTTTAGGTTTAAAAAACAAAGCACCGCTTAAAAACACACCTTTTGGAATCACAATTACTCCACCGCCATTTTTAGCCGCTTTATCAATAACTTTCTGAATGGCAACAGTCTGAATTTTGGTACTGTCTTTATTTACGCCAAAATCGGTAATGGTGTATTGTTTCCCTAAATCTTTCAATTGGAGTTTGGTGTAATCCTTAAACCAGGGGGTAATGGTACTTCCGTCCGGAAAAGTGTCATTTTTATAGTTTTGAGAAAATGCAGACTGGGAAATTCCCAAAATGTAAAGAACCAGAGTTAAGATTTTTTTCATTATTACTTTTGCTTTTGATATTGATTTTTTATTTGATGCAATTATTTTGTTGACTGTAATTGATTAATTTCTAATGCTTATTTTATCCGAAGAAATATAATTTCCTGTACTGCCATACATTGTTTTCTTTTTATCCGACCAATTGGGTTTTTCGCCTGTATTATAAACCATTAAATTGTAATTGCCTTTCTTCAAAATTGGAGATCTGAATACTTGTGCCGATACTGAAAATTTGCTGTACATATCGACAAGAGTTGTCACAATTACCTTGCCTTTTTCATCGGCCAAAACAACTTTTGCATAACCATTTTCCAAGCCAACTAAGCTATACAAAGCGATTTGCTGACCGGTAAATTTTATTGAAAACGAAGCATCCTTTTCATTTGATTTGCTTTCCAAATCCGTATGTTTCCAATTGCCATAAAATTGAATTTTCTTATCAGTGTTTTTTATGATCGTATCCGAAGTTTCCATTGGAGATGCAATTCCAGTTAATAAATCAATTTGCCAGGCATCCTGATAATTAGGAATCGATAATGAATTTCCTGAAATCACAAGTGGCTGCCAGACATAAGTAGCTGCCAAAGCCTGTTTAGGAAAAGACCAACGGTCACCCATAAACATATACGTTGTCTCTTTTGAACCCTGAATTGGCATTACAAAAGTAGATTGGGAATTCCATGTTAATGTTCCTTCGGGAGCAATTAAACCCTGAGATATCCATGGCCCTTTCAGGGAATTTGAGGTATAATAATAATTGTCGTTTTTCTCCCAGCTTGTTAAATGTGACCCTATAAAATAATAAAGACTATCTTTTTTAAACATGGCAGGTGATTCGAATCCGGAGGTAATATTTTCGTTTATTTTCTTCGTAACCGATTTATAATCATCTCCTAATTTATAAATTTCACCTCCATGAACCAAAATATAACCTGAACCATCGCTATCCTGAAAAGTTCCCATATCCCATTTTTTTATCGGTTTTCCCTGAAACAAAAGCGGTCCTTTAAATTGATATGGCCCTTTTATTTTTTTGGAAACAGCAAAACCCACAAACTGATCTTTATACGTTAAAGTATCGGCGTGCATGTACATGATAAATTCTCCGGTTTTAGGACATTTCATCACTTTTACTCTTTCTCCAACACGATTAGGGCCTAATTTACCTGACTTTTGTAAGGAAAGTGCAATGTTTTCAAATTTCCAGTTATACAAATCTTTTGAAGAATAGCAATTAAATCCGGCGAAAGCATTGCTGGTATCAGTATGCGCTTCTCCAAAGAGATAAAATGTGTCTTTCTCTTTAATAATGTTGGCACCATGAGCACTTACAATATTTCCGTTTTGATCGAACCAGGGAGTTCCTGAATAGATAGCATCCATTTTTCCCGGCTGTTGTGCAAATGAAATTAAAGCACTCAATAATAGTACAGTACAAATTATTCTTCTTGTTAAATATCTGAAAATAGAGTAATTATTCCTGAACATTTTTTGCATTTTAAATTCTTAGGGCATAACCAAATTTACTTTTTCCTATAGCTTTCTCTGTCCTGTGCTATACTGGTTATTTCATAAACAGCTACTGCTTCGCCATTAGCTCTTTTGGTTCTAAAAAATTAACCGCTCCTATTTGTTGTACTTATTTTATCTCTGGCTAAAGCTGGAGACGATTCAATACAAAAATTTAAAAACTTCTGACTTCTAACACTTACCTTCTAACTTTCCAAATTATCATTTATGCAGATTGTTTTTTCCTTCTATTTTTAATTGTATGGAACTGTCGTTTATCTGGAACTGACTGTCTTTTAACAACAGAATCACTTCGGCTCCAGCCAATAAAACAGGGCCATAACCATGAGCTGCGAATACATTTACAGGACGATAATAATAAAATGCAGGATCAAACCCCATTCCTGTTCCTACGCAGGTTCCTTCAACCTGACCTTTATCATTTACTTTTGAAGCTACTGCATTCCAGGCCAATAAAACAGCGGGTGCATATGTCATTTTATCAATATAACCGCGATTAATGGCTCTGGCAATCGAATAGGTATAAATTGCAGTTGCCGAAGTTTCTAAATACGAATCATTTCTGTCTAATAATTGATGCCAAAAACCGGTTCCGTCCTGATACTGTACCAATCCGGCGATGTGCTTTTGCAACTGTACCAAAACCTGAGGATATCCCGGATGATTCTTTGGTAAAACTTCAAGTAATTCAACCAAAGTCATTATTGCCCAACCATTTGCTCTTGCCCAATGAAACTGCGGATGTACTTCCATCGATTCCACCCAGCCGTGCATGTAAATACCTTTTTGTTCGTTAAACATTCTTTTAGAAAACTGATTTACCTGTTTTACGGCATCATCAAAATACTTAACATCTCCTGTATGGCTTCCCATTTGAGCTAAAGCCGGCACGCTCATAAACATATCGTCTAACCAAAGCGTATTGTCCTGAGGCCTGTTTCTTGCTAAGGTTCCGTCTTTTAATCTAAATTGTTTATTGCTTATAAAGTCAATATAATTGTTTACCAAAGGATCGATATTTGCTTTTAAACCGTCTTTTTTGGCTTTAATAAAGGCTGCACAAAGCGCTCCTGCAAAATCCAATGCTTCCGGATGAAGCGTCTTCAGCATGTCTTTGTCTTTGATGTTTTTTTCCTGAATATTTTCTGCAACGTCAGCGATTAACTTTATTCTTTTATTCGAATAATCTGCAAAATAATTTTCACCTGTAGCTTTAGAAGCCAAAAGCATTCCGGCATAGGTAACTCCCCATTCGTAACTGGTCAACCTAAAAGCTCCCGGCTCAAAAATGATGTCTTCCCTGTTTTTCTTATAATCCGTAATTTCAGCTTTTGTTGTGGCATTGAGAATTTTAGAAGCCGAGTTTTTATCTAAAAAGTTATAGACTCTATCCAACACAACTTTTATGTCCTCTTTTTGCGGAATAACATATGGTGTTGGATAATCCGGCTGCATTAAATGTAATGGTGCAGTTGCATCTGTTTTTTGGGCATTTACAGTACTGCATATTCCGAAAAGGGATAATATTATAATTTTGGTCGATTTATAAGTCATGGTTAGCGATTTTAGTTAGTAGGAATTCAATTTATTTACTTATTTCAACCTTTATTTTGGCAGAAAGCTGTTTCGCCAAAGTGGTTACATAATTGCTGAAATAAACAGAGTCTTTAAAGTTTTTATCAGCACTTAATTCCCAGCCTGCGATTGGATAATAACTTATTGACTGATTGTTTTTTGCATTTATTTTTATCAAATAGGAATCTGTTAATTTGCCTGTTTTTGGAGCTTCTATATATCCTTTATAACTATCTTTCGGAATTATGATAGCCGTTCCCAAAATCCATTGTCTCTCATATGTTAATTTATCATGCTGGATAAAACAAACATAATCTCCTGCATCAGTCACCTGTAACGGATTCTGATTATTTATATTAGAAAATACTATTACCAACATCTCATTACCTTTCAGTCCGTTTAAGGAAACTGTATTTTTATAACCGTACATTCCCGGCCAGATAGAAGCTGTTTCCTGTACCTGATATTTATTTCCTGACGCTTGCCAATTTTGATAATTATAACTTAAAACAGAATTTACAGGGCCTTCGCTTACAATTTTAAAAGTCGTTTTCTCTACATTATTTAAGGTATCATTTGCGATAATTCCAAGCCTGTTGATTTCACTCCCAACAAGCAATCCGTAACCTCCCAATCCTGCTGAACTTCCAACTGGAAAAATATCCCTTCCCCAATCGTGCATTTGATGGTAATTATCTTCTACGGCTCCTTTGCTGTTAATACCTACATTTTCTGGCGTGATTCCGGGAGTCTTTTTTCCAAAAACATCTTTTGAATTTCTTCCGTCCAGATAATGTCTGAAACCTACTTTATCATTTTCCCAGGTTGGACCATCGGTTTGATATTTTTGAAAGCCAAGTTTTTTATGAACCTGATTGGCCAATAAAACTTCTTCGGTTGCGGGTTGTACAGGCAGATCTTTAGCTTCTCTTTTTCCAAATCTGACACTGGTTTTTACAGTAAATTTAGGATCTGTATTTGACCATTTAAGTTCCACTGTTTTCTTTTCTTGTGCAGAAAAATTGGCAACAAAAAATAACTCATCCCATTTTCCGTCACCATCCAGGTCATTTACCTGAGCCGGAATTGTATCTGAATTGTGTAAAATGATTGGGAAAGAATTTTCGATACTGCTTTTGAGTAAACTCCTTTTTATGGAAATTGCTTTATCTGATAATTCCAAATCAGAATCATTAGTCAAAACAATTTTTGCTGTTTTCGATTTTTGTTCCACTTTACAGCCTATAAAAAGCATCGATACGAGAGCTATTGACAAGTGTAACCTAAATTTATTTTTCATGCGTAGTGTATTTAATTGTATTTTCTATCAGAGATAAAGGTATTGGAATATATTTTTATTCAAAAAAATCTGTTTTACTTTAGATAAAAAACTTCTTTTAAACCAATGGCAACCGGCGAATTATCCGGATTCGTTTCCATAATATCACTCATATACGCCCACCATTTTTTTACAATGGGATGATTTGGCAGCAAATCAAAATCAAAATCAGCACTTATTTTTTGAACAGCAAAAAGGATTAAGGTTTCTTCATCCAAAAAAATACTGTAATCCTGTATTCCAGTTTCCGAAAGTAAACTTGCTAATTCCGGCCAGATTTCATCGTGTCGTTTTTTGTATTCAGCTTCAAAACCCGGTTTTAATTTCATTTTAAAAGCATTTCTAATTGTATTTTGCATTTTTAATATTTTAAATTAATTGTGTTTTTATAAATAAAATCTTTTATACTATTTAAAAAAAAAACGAAGAAGCTGTTTCAAATTTCCCTCCCTGTGAAGCTGTAAACATATAAGTCGCCTTCCCGTTTTGAAATAATAACTGCGGCCGTTCTGCACGTCCATATCGATTAAGATGTTTAGGTGCTTCCGGCTGATTTATATATTTATTGAGCGGTTGGTAGGATATCAAAGGATTGTTCCAGTGAATTCCGTCTTCTGAATCCATATAAAGACCATTATCCTGTCCAAAAACTCCGAGATCTCTTGCCAGCATTTTAAATATATTATTTTCATACCAGACAAAAGCATCCTCACATTGTTTATTATCGCCCAATTTAGAAAAATCTACTACAGGATTACCTTCGTATTTTTTATAAGGGCCTTCAAGAGATTTAGCAATGGCTAATCCATATTTTCTATTTCCTTTAATTGGAAATTTTGGATGGATATAATTTTCGGTATCCAATGATTTATAGTAAAGCCAGTATTCTCCGTTTGGATGTTTTAAAAAAGAAGGGTTTGTGGTTAAAAGATCATCCCAGGAACCTTCATTTCCGGGAAGCAACAAAGGCTTATCGGGTCTTTTCCAGGGTCCGTAAAGAGAATCTGAAGTGGCTAATCCAATACGTTTTGTATTCATTTTGCCATTCGAATTTCCCATAAAAAACAACGCATATTTTCCGTCAACAAAATGAATACCTGGATTATGACAGGTAGTTGCATCCCAAAAACCTTCCCCTCGAGGTGCCAAAACGGTACTTACATATGTATAGGGTCCTTCAGGCCTATCTGCTGTTGCATGAGCAATTTCTGAACCGTTAATCCAGCCGCTCATCGATTTAGATTTCTTCCAACGGGAAAAAAATACATGAATTTTACCATCCGGACCTTCAATAGGACTGTTACACCATACATAATAATCTTCAAATTCAAGTGCGCGTCCTACAGGTTTAAGCTTTTTTTCAAAATCAGACAGTTTTGGATCAATCACAAAACTACTGCTTCTGAGTGAAAACGGAAGACACAGCCCAATAAGAGCAAGAGAATTTCCTATTATAAATTTTCTTCTATTCATTTAATTTTCTATAAAATAAAGAGTAAAACATTCTCAAAACAATTCATTAATGCTTTAAATTAATCTGAACCGGTTTATCACGGTTGCAGATAATTTCTCCATTAACATATTCTAATTCTGCAACCTGTATCGAACTTCTTCTGGTTTCAAAACTGTCGGTTCCTTTATTTTCAGGGGTTCTTCCGGGATGTGTAAAATAAAAAACATAAGCTTTGTCATCGTTTACAATAACATCAGCATGTCCGCCAATTACTTTGTCATCTTCTCCTGTTCCCGGAACCTGAAGAATGTTTTTCTCCTGTCGTTTCCAATTTATAAAATTATCAGAAGAGAAAACAGCCAGGCCTTTCCACGGATCTGTAATCATCCAGTTTTTTCCTTTCCAGTTAAAGACTTTCGGGCCTTCGCCCCTATCTTTTACGACCTTTTTTCTGCTGTCTGTCCAATGGTATAAATCTTTACTATCCGCATAATAAATTGATTTTCCATCATTTTCATTATTGTAATACATGCGCCAGTTTCCGTCCGGCAATTGAAATACTGAGGCATCAATACAACGTTCGGAAGCCAGTTTTAACTGCGACTCAAATTTCCAGTCAACTAAATTTTTACTTGTCAAATGCACGATATAGCGCGGATGATACCAATCTTCAAAAATACCAGGTACAATAGTTAAGTACATGTGGAATTTTCCTTTGTGTTTAATGACCTCCGGAGCCCAGTACGTGACATCATTAACTTTGTAATTTATATTGCAATTGGTTTTATATTTCCAATGCGCACCATCTGATGATTCGGCAATACCAATGGGAGTCCCATGCACCCAACTCACACCGTTACCGCCAATATTAGCTCTTCGATTCGTATAAAACATCAGCCATTTTTTGTCTTTCCTGCTCCAAATAATAGTTGGATCAGCAGCTCCGTCAAAAACAGGATCGCGAAATAAAGGTTTATCGGCGATTTCTTTTTTTACTTTTTGCGTGGCATTTTGAGAAAAACCGGGAAGACAAAATAAAAGTTGTATGAAAACTATTTTTCTTAAGCTTTTAAAGATGAATTTCATGAAAATACAATAAGTGTTTTGTTCAAATATATTTATTTATTATTCTAATACTGTCCTGTGCTATACTGTCATTTAAAGTGAAAATAAAAAGAGGATTTACAAAAACTGTAAGCCCTCTTTTTATAAATATTAGTTACCATTCAGTCCTGGTAATTAGTAAAGAGTGATTAGCTTTTTAGAACTACTAAATAGATTTGAATTAAGTCGTCCGTGATGTAATACGTGATGTAATATTTATATTTAAAACCTCGTTTAAACTAATTACTAATAACTGCTCACTAATCACTAAACCGCTGCATATATTATTTTTCAATTAAAATTTTAAGCGTTTTTGTCCCCTCCTCACTGGTTACTTTTAGAATATACACACCCTGATTATGGTTAGGAATACTAAGTGCTATATTTTGATTATTACCGGTAAGTTCAATTTCTTTTTGGGCTACAACTTGTCCGGTGATATTTGAAATTACGACAGTTGCTTTAGATGATTTAAAACCATTAAATCGAACATTAAATTGCCCCGGCGATGGATTTGGATATACCAATATTTCTACTGTTGCTAAACCAGTTGGCTTTTTAGTACCCAAACCGGAAATGCCTTTTATAACAATATTTGGTACAGGGGCGGGAGCCATATCATAACCAAGGAAAAAACCCGGATGCGGCGGTTGGTTGTAAGCTGAATTTTGCCATGCAATCGCCGTACGATATTGAGGATCATGCATCAAAGTATAAATTCTATAATCTGTAGCAATATTTGTTGTAAAAAGAATCAAGGCGGTATTATCTGAACGGCGAAGAATAATTTCCTCTCTCCAGTCACCTAAAATATCAGCGGTAAGAGCCGGATTCTTTTTAGTATCATTATTTGAAGAAACCGGAGCTGCCTGATATATTGTAAATAAACGATTCAATGATTGCGTAGTCGGATTCCATTTGTCCATAATGGTTCCATCAAGCAATTCACGACCTAAATCCCCATCCCACCAAACGGCTCCATTCACAGCCTGGCTACCACCAGTTGGTTTGCTGGTACCAATTTGTCCGTCTTGTACATTATACAAATTACCGGAAGAACTCCACATCTCATAACCTCTGTGATTCGGATCAATATCTGCCGCTAAAGCACGACCAACATCTCCTGTTGTAACGGCACCAAAAATCATTTTACCGGTTTTGGCATCATTAAGCCTGATTCCATAAGGACTATATTGCCCTTCAGACTCCAGACACTGCCAAATTTCCTGTCCGGGACGATCCGGATCCATATCTGACATATGAAGCGCATCTCCATGCCCCTGACCGTAAGTCCAAAGACGTTTACCATCATCATTAATAGCACTTGAACCGTTAATGATTTCGTCTTTTCCATCGCCATCAACATCTCCAATCGTCATCTGGTGGTTTCCCTGACTTGAAAGAGCGTTATTCGCCGGATCACTTGTATCTTTACTGTCGAAAATCCATCGAAGCGTCAATTGTCCATCACGCCAGTCATAAGCGGCACGCATCAGTTTATCATAATATCCACGCCCTACAATCAGACTCGGACGAGCACCATCTAAATACGCTACAGCAGAAACAAAACGATCCTGACGGTTACCATAATTATCTCCCCAATCTGTGGTATTAGCCCTTGCCGGCTGATACGTTGCCGTCGCCATAGCTGCGCCGGTTAAACCGTTAAAAACAGTCAGGAACTCAGGACCTTGCTGTACCCATCCTCCTGAATTTCGGTAATCGACAGAAGCGTTTCCAATGACAACTCCCGTACCATCAATGGTTCCGTCAGCCGTTTTTAAAATTATTTCCGCCTTTCCGTCCCCGTCAAAATCATATACCATGAACTGATTGAAGTGCGGACCGGCATTTACGTTTTTACCTAAATTGATACGCCATAGTAAAGTACCGTTCAATTTGTAGCAATCGAAAATTTGTTCTCCCGAAAATCCCCCTCCGTTATGATTTAATAAAGTAGGATCCCATTTTAAGAAAACTTCATATTCCCCGTCTCCATCAACATCACCAACGCTTGCATCATTTGCTGTATATGTGTAAGCTGTTCCATCCGGAATAGTACTTCCCAAAGGAATCTGCAAAGGAATTGACAACTGATTATTTGCCCATACCGAAACAGGAGCTGTTGCAATTCCTTCCGTACCATTGATAACCGTTTTTATTGAATAAGTACCATTCGTTGAAATGTTATCAATAAAGTTTGTAGAAGTTGTGATAGGCGTCGCATTGATTTTTACGTTATCTCTATACACATTAAAAGCAATATCTGAAGGGTCATTTCCTAATAATCGCCAGCTAATAAAAACCTCATTTGCCGATTTACGCAAGGCGACTACTCCTCTATTCAAAAATTCTACTTGTTTAGGTGTATTAACTACTACATCAGGTAATGCCAGCGTATTAAATCTAATATTTTCGCCATAAGTGGTACCACCATTAATAGCGTAAGCTCTGGCATAATATAAAGTGGCAGGTGTAAGCCCCGTAATGTTTACCGAAAAATTACCTGTACCAGTAGTTCCAGCGACAATTTTAGTATTCGCTACTGTTGGATTATTGCTGGTACTGTAAACGATTCCTCTTTCTGTAATTGCCGTTCCTCCATCTGAGGTAATATCACCTCCGGTTTCTGCCGTAGTTGGAGTAAGATTAGTGACAGCATTTGTGGTAAGTACTGCTGGCGGAGGAGCCGGAGCATAGCTTCTAACAATAGGCGTTACGATGCTGCCTGAATTTGCTTTTGTATAAACGACAAACGGATACAAGCTTCCTGCGGTAATTGTCAAATTTCCTGTGGGTTCATCAATTCCTCTGACTACTGTCGGGTCTTTCATTTCTGTCCAGACAGCTGCTCCGGCAGCTTGTTTAAATACACGAGCTGAATAAGTCGGAGTACTGCTTACGTTATCTATAAAAGAACAATATAAATTTCCGGAAATATCTTTGATTAAACTTAAACTTGGTGAATCTCTGGAACCTATTCTCGTAGTAGAACTCCAGGCAGCAGTAGTCTTATTATACTCAACAGCTGTAGCTCTGTTAGAATCAGCTGTATTAAAATAGACAATAACAGGATTGCCAACTGAATTAATTGCCATACTGGTATGGCGAATTGCGGCTGTAACTGTTGGAGTAATATAATTCCATGCTCCACTGCTAAATTTATAAAAAGCCATCGTTCCTGTCGAAGATGTAGCTGATGCCAAACTACAAAATACCAACCATGGTATATCGGCTTCATCAATTACAAGACTTACCGCTACAGCTATTTGTGAAGCATTTGTGGTAGTATTCAGTGGTATTGTGCCTACAGTAAACCAGGAAGTTCCATCAAATTTTTTAACAGTAGGAGTTAAAGATGCACCTTCACCAAAAGCAATATAAGGATTGTTATCTGAATCGAAAGCTAATGAGCAACGAGGTGTCGAACCATATTGTGAAACAGTATTGGTAACTGAACCTGTTGAAACATAAAGATTATTGTTATCGTTGTTCAACGGTTCCCAGGTATCTGTAGCAGCATTGTAAATTTTTACGGCTAACTTATTTCCGTTCGCTGCATCTGTATAAGTAACAAATAATCGATTTGTCTTATCGAATAAGATTCTGGAATACGTAAGGTTCGTTCCAATGTCATTGCCCAGCTGTTCCCAACTTCCTGTGGCAGCATTTCTTTTTTTTACTTTGACAACAGGCCCAGTTCCTTCTCTGAGTACTACATAAGGAACATCATTTAGAACTGCAATAGAAGTGTAAGAAGAGGCTGCAGAAGATATCTGAGATTCATTGCCTAAAATATTCCAATTCTGGGCAAATGTGTTCTGAGTAGTCAAAAAAAATAAAACTGTAAAAAAAATAATTCCAAAGAATATTTTCTGAAAAGAAATTTGTGTTGACTTAAAAGGTATTGGTTTTTTCATAAATGATTGATTTGAGGTTAGTTGTATTAAAATTATTCGGATAATCAATTAATACTATCCTGCACTACCCTGCTAATTTTCTGTAAACCAGATTTTTAAAATATATTTTTGCAATAACCAAATTTTAATTAATTAAAAATCAATCACTTATGCTATTTTGTTTTTATTGTTTTTTATACACTTACATTTTAACAAAATTAATATTGCAATTTTTATTTCTGATTTTTATAAATACTTAGCAAGTCAAAATCACGATTTATTCACAAAAAAAATTCCCGTCTATTTCTTAAAAATTAGAAATAAACGGGAATATTAAATAAGACGAAATTTAAATTCGCCCGTATAATTTTTAGTTACCAATCATCTGTACGAAAAGGAGATGCAGGCAAATTTTCAGCATTGAATAAATTTGGCTCAGGAATAGGTTTCCATGCAAAACGGACTGCTATTGGATTTTTTACTTTTTCGGAAGAAACAACAATAGTCTTTCCATCAATTTTAGCGTCTGCCGGATAAAAGATTTTGTCTTCGCCTGCGATTTGGAACTCTTTTAGAGTTTTTTCTGTTTTTTTGAATCCGGATTCAGTATAATCAAAAAATAACTGAATACGTCCTTTTTTAATTTTCATATGGTTAAAAATTGGTCCCGAGTAAACCAGCTTTTCTTCATTATAGGTTTTCGCCAAAGCTATTAATGCCAATCGATGACCTACAGTTTGTTTGTCTGTTGGATGAATATTGTTTGCATCACCGACATCTGTAGTAACCACCATTCCGCTGTTTGTTATCTTTTTTAATGACAATAATTGTGCTTCTCTGATTTCCGGAGTCTGCCCTTTGTGTGGTGCAATCTGAACATAATAGAAAGGGAAGTCTCCTTGTTTCCAATCATCTCGCCAATTTTTTACCATAGCCGGAAATAATGTCTGATACAATTTTGCTTTACCTGAATTACTTTCTCCCTGATACCAGATTACGCCTTTCATTGTGTAATTTATTAGAGGATGTAACATGGCATTGTAAAGTACATACGAGGTTTTATTGGCTTCTTTTTTAGGCCTTTTAAGTTCGGTTTTAGACAAATCATTATCATTGGCCAGCCTCTCATTTTTCAGATTCAAATAATAAGTTTCCAGTTTTTCCTGATACAATTTTTCGTTTTTAGCATCTTCTTCCAGAATAGGCAAAAAATCCGTATTGCTTTCTAAAACGTTTTGTGAAGTCCAGGCTTCGGCTTTTGTTCCGCCCCATGAAGTTGAGATCAGACCAATTGGAATTTTTAATTTCTGATATAAATCCCTGCCAAAAAAATAAGCTACAGCCGAAAATGATTTAATAGTATTGGGAGAACATGCTGCCCAGCTTCCTGTAACATCATTAAGAGGTTTTGGGGAAGCATTAGTCAAAACAGTAAATAACCTTATTGTCGGGTAATTAGCATTTTGGATTTCTTCAATATAGTTTTTAACCCCTGTTTTCCAGGTTACTTCTTCCTTTCCCACAGGAAAATACATATTCGACTGTCCCGAACAAATCCATACTTCCCCGATAAGGATATTGTTGAGTACAATTTTATTTGCTGCATTAATTTGTATTGAATATGCTGTTTCGCTTCCTTGTGGAGTGTCTACAGTAACTTTCCAGTTTCCTTCTGAATTTGCAGTAGTTTCTATTGGAGTATTTTGCCATCCCAACCGGATATTTATTTTTTCGTTTGGAGATGCCCATCCCCATAAATTAACTTTTGCATTTTGCTGTAAAACCATATTATCACTTACGAGAGCCGGTAATTTAACCTGTCCCTGTACAGATAATTGTATATTTAAAATAATTAATAATGACAGTAATTTTTTTATGCAGATCATAGATAATGCTATTTTAATATTTAAAACTAAAGATAACCGACTAAGACAATATAGGTGTCCTGTGCTTTCCTGTTTATCAGAATTACATAAAAAAAAGGCAATAACTAAAGTTACTGCCTCTTAAACTTAAACTAAAACTAAACTATCTAATTTTAAAAATTATTATTTAATTGTAAACTAGTCTTCTAAAAATTAAACATTTAAATTTAATCATTAACTAATTGATAACTATCCTGTTATACCCTGCTTACAAGACAAAAAAGGAAATTAATAATTCGGATTCTGCATTGCTTGTTTTTCTTCAGGTGTCAATGGTCGTCCGTTTGCATATATTCCATCAAGGAAAGTCTGAGGAATAGGGCGTAAATTATGGAAATCCTGAATATTTGAAGTGGCTTCTATATTGTAAGCTCTTGCTCTGGCAACCAAAGTTTTAGTTCTGCTTAAATCCTGCCAACGATGAAATTCCCCACAAAGCTCTCTTGTACGTTCATTCAACACTAAGCATAACATACGATCATAATCACTTCCATATCCCAATTTTGAAATCACAGCCTCATCCTCTGCAGGCAAAGCATTAATACTTAAAATCGTTAAGTTTGTTGAAGCTGTAGAAACTGCAATATTATTTGATTCATAATATGAGTTTTCAGGAATATAAGAAATAGGAATTCCTGCCTGGCCCGTAACCGTCCATGCCGCTGAACCATCTACATAAGCAGCGCGGTTTTCTCCAGATTTATAAGTTGCACGGGTACGAACTGTGTTGATATACGGTAATGCATCAGCAAATGTAGCAGCCCCTTGTTTAGCCAGACGTATTTTTGCTTCAGCAGCCATCAAATATGTTTCTGCAGAACGGGCCAATATGATATCACGCGACCCTTTAATATTACTTAAATCTATCCTGTTACCATCCATATGTTTACTTAGGGATGGAAATCGTACATCGGCCATTAAACCAATTTTATCAGCTGCATAAGCAACATATGCACTTGGAATTGTTTTTCCTGTTTTTGGGTAAATTATAGCATCCGTATTTTTGGTTTTGGCGAAACGTGTATCGGCAGCTGTATTTACAATATACATAATACCTAAATCGCCATTTTTATAAACATTTCCTGATGCGTTGTTTACGATGCTTTTTGTCTGGAAACTTTTCCAAAAACGAGAATCGTTTACATGATCAAAAACGTCATAAACAAAATAAGTTGGTGCCAAACGGCTAAACGGTCTTCCTCCCGCAAGATTACGTTTCATTTGAGGAAGCTGATCGTAAGTAGAAAGGAAATATAAATGTTGCTGATTACCGCCTGTAGTTAATGTACTGGCGTTAAACTGAGCAGACAAAATTAATTCAGGAAGTTTTTCGTTTACACCATCAGCAATAGTATAATTCCATAAATTATCATAATTAGTTGCTAACGGATGGTGCGAAATCACTTCATCTGATAAAGCAACTATCTGTTGCAAATCAGCCGTTTTTGTAGTAGAATTCCAACTGTCATTAATTTCACTGGCGCGAGCTAAATAAGCTTTTGCCAAATAATGGGCAGCAGCATCTTTAGTAATTTTAGCAGGTGCACCTGCATTACCTAACAAATTATAGGCTTGTGTAAAATCAGAAATAACCTGTCCTAAAACTTCTTGTGGTGTAGCTCTTGTAAACTCTAATTGAACAGTAGAACTAGTGACGGCTTTTAATTGTAAAGGGACTGCACCATATTGACTTACTAATTTTAAATAATTAAAAGCTCTCAAAAAATATCCTTCTCCCAATGCTGTTTTCTTGATTGCATCATTAGTCGAAACAATGTTTGTAGCTGCTTCAATTAATTGGTTTGCATTTCCAACTCCGATATATAAATTATCCCAATTCGTATTTGCTGCTACTGTATTAGCATTCGATACTGTCACAAAAGCCTTAAAACCAGTTGAATAAGAATTCCATGTCCAATTTGAGGGATCACCTCCGGCATGAAACTCATCTGTACCCGATTCTGTAGCTGTAAGTGGAACTTCGCCTTGAAACTCTGCGGCAAAAACCTGATAGTAAGTACCAACTGCTAATGCCTGGATTCCGGCTTCCGTTTTATAATATTCCTGATTGTAAGCTGTTGTCAGCTCTTCATCAAGAAAATCCTGGTTACATGAACTTCCTAAGGTCAATGCAGCAACAAGCATTAAATTGATATATAGTTTTTTATAATTTTTCATAATAATCTTTTTAAAAATTTAATTTAGAATTCTACATTTAACCCTAAAGCCATACCTCTGTTTGATGCTGTTGTCTGAGTGTCCAAATCAGTCCATTTAACCTTTGTGAAAATCATACCCGGATTAGTTGCCTGACAATATAATCTCAATTTTGAAAGTCCCAGTTTCTCCACCAATTCTTTATCGAAGTGATACCCCAAAGAAATGTTTCGTATTTTTAAGAATGAACCATCCCTATATCCCAAAATAGGAAAATAAGAATCTCCCGTACCTGCTGAATAAATTGGTTTTTGATATTCGGCATTAGTGTTATTATCTGTATAATAATTAATTTTTCTCTGACTTCCTTTTGCTCCTTCATTCTCTCCGCCTGTATCATACAGATAGCCCATTCGACCGTATACAAAAAATGATAATTCGACATTTTTGTATGTAAAAGTATTGGTTAATCCTACAATATATTTTGGATCTTTAGAACCTATAATTACACGGTCGTTATTAGCATCAATTTTATAATCACCATTTTGATCTACTGGCCTTGCATTACCAAAGGAGAAAACAGTAGACCCGGCAGCCGCATTGAATTTTGCCATTTCGACAGCATCTTCAGGTTTCCAGATTCCGTTGGATTCAAAACCATAAATTACATTTTGAGAATTTCCAATAAATAAGTTGTTATTGATATCATCAAATTTTCCATTTTGCAGCGACACTATGCGGTTTTGCTGGTAAGAACCGCTAAAATTGGTAGTCCATTCAAAATCTTTTGATGTTACATTTACTGTATTTAAAGTAAGCTCAACTCCGTTTCCTTCAGTTTCGCCAATGTTTTGATACATATCTTTAATTCCATTTACTGTTGGAAGAGATCTTTTTAACAGTAAATTAGTCGTTTTACTTGTATAATAATCCAAAGCACCTGATATCCTGCTATTGAACATAGAGAAATCAATACCGTAGTTAAACTGAGCAGTTTCTTCCCAACCCAAGCCTAGATTTCCTAAAGATGTATTATTAATCACACCTGAGCCATTTGGATAAACGATTCCTGTTAATGGAGGTGTAGTAGCATATGCAGGAACTGCAGCATTTCCGGTAACACCATAACCAACTCTTACTTTTAACTGGTCAATCCAGGATACATCCTCAAGAAATTTTTCTTTACTCAGTACCCATGCTCCCGAAGCACTTGGAAAAAATGCCTCTTTATGTCCTTCTGCCAATTGAGAAGCTGAATCACTACGGCCAGATACAGTAATCAAATACTTATCGGCATAACTATAATTTACTCTACCCATATACGAAAACAACCCAGACTCTATTAAGCCGGAAGAATATCCGGCAAGTGTTACATTAGCAGGAGTTAAAGCATTCCATTTGTTTTTTGGATTTTTTATATCATTGGCAGACATGGAATTTGTTTCATTATGATATCTTGTCTGACTCAATAAAAAAGTTCCTCCAAAACTATGATTACCTAAAGTTTTATTATATAAAAACAAGTTATCAAACGTATATGAAATTGAATATTCATTAGTTAAAGAAGCAAAACTTGTTCCTGAACGAATCGCTGATTTTCCATCTAAAAATACGCCATCACGGAAAGATGTAATATCTGGACCAAAATTAAGACGGTATTTAAAACCATCAAGTTTAGAAGAAATCGCTCCTAAATCAATTTGTGCGTATAAGCTACCAAAAGCACGCAATGTTATACGTTGATCCTGAGATAATTTGTATTCATCAACAGGAGTTCTGATTGTAGAATCTCCTCCCGGATTATCAATTCTCTTTCCATTCAGGTCAAAAGGAACTGCATATGGAAGATTGGTACGGGCTGTTGCATATATTCCGGTGGAACTTGTAACAGCTGTTCTTCCTACATTTGACTGGCCATATTCATTTGTACCATAACTGGCATTAAGACCTACTCCCATTGAGAACCATTTTGTTGGTGTGATATCAACATTACCGGTACCATTATATCGTACATAACTCTGCCCAAATAATGTACCTGTATTGTTCAGATATCCAAATGAACCATACGCTTTCATTTTTTCTGTACCTCCGCTAACACTCAAGGTATGCTGCTGTGTAATTCCGGTACGGGAAACAAATTTTGTCCAATCAGTAGTTTTTACTTTAGAGCCATCCCAGGTTCCTGATGCCCATCCTTTTTCAATATTTGCCCATGCAGCCGGGTCCGCAGACTGCAAAAAAATTAATTTATCATTCGCAATAGTTGGAGCATCACCCTTTGGGAAAGCACTTGGATTAGAGTAATATCTTCCCCAACGACGGAATTCGATATACTCTGCGGCATTCATCATTGGAGCATTCTCATGTATGGTTTCCATCATTATAGAAGTATCATAATTTAAAGTAAATTTTCCGTTTTTACCTTTTTTTGTTGTTATGATAACAACTCCATTAGCACCTCGGGAACCATAAATAGCAGTAGCTGAAGCATCTTTTAATACATCAATTGTTTCAATGTCGGTTGGATTCAAAAAATCAATTCCACCTGTATTTTGATCCACACTGATTTTTCCTGTAGTAGCATCAGTTACAAGTTTCGTGTTTAAAGGAATACCATCCACCACATAAAGCGGTGCATTAGAAGCTGAAATGGAACGGGCACCACGAATAGTAATTGCACCAACTGTTCCAGGACGCTCATTCGAAGCAATATCTACACCGGCTGCTTTACCCTGCATGGCCTGAACTGCATTTAAAACTGGTCTTGAGGCAATTTCTTCGGCACCTACACTCACAATAGAACCTGTAAGATCTTTTTTCTTTTTCACACCGTA
This sequence comes from Flavobacterium sp. Flavsp81, assembly GCF_059491325.1. Classification (NCBI taxonomy): domain Bacteria; kingdom Pseudomonadati; phylum Bacteroidota; class Flavobacteriia; order Flavobacteriales; family Flavobacteriaceae; genus Flavobacterium; species Flavobacterium sp. Flavsp81. The sequence continues at coordinate 1,147,131 of NZ_CP168505.1, forward strand.
ACCTACAACAACAACTTCTTCGAGTGAATTATCCTCTTCCTTAAGTACAACATCATAAACATTTGCATTGCCAACAGTAATCTCCTGTTTCTTGAAGCCTATAAAGCTGTAAACAAGAACATTTCCCGGAGCTGCATTAATAGAGTAACTTCCGTCAAGATCCGTGCTTACTCCTTTCTGCCCTCCTTTAATTAGTACATTAACTCCCGGTACCGGTAGTCCGGAAGCATCTTTAATGACTCCTTTAATTACTTTACTCTGAGCATAAGCGGAAGCATTGAGCAATGCCATCATTACTATAGCCAGCAGAAAATTTAATTTGTTTTTCATAAAAGTTAATTTTGGTTAATTAATTAGTTAACTCAAATTTATCCAGAAGAAATTTCGGTACTGTCCTGTAGTATCCTGTGTTTTTAACCCATACAGTGTTAATTTTCAATATTTTACAAAAAAAAGTTGTATTTTATTTAACCAAAAAAATCTTCAACTAATTGATTTATAAGATGAAAGAACTGAGAATTTAATAAAAACATAAAACAAAATAATAAGGCTCATTTTGTAAGTAATTTATTTTTTTGTTATCAAAATAATATCAATATCAGATAAATAATTCGAATATTTAATTATAATACAATTGAAATAAAATACTGTACTCTTGGCACATGTTTAAATAATTGAACAAAAAAAACCGTCACAGGGACGGTTTTCAAAAAACAAAAAAATAAAAATTGGGGGCAAAATTTTATTAATCATAACCCGGATTCTGATCATATAAACCCGGCACTGCTAAAATTTCTGATAACGGAATTGGATATAACAATGAATTCTTATCAATTGTTCTAATCTTATTACCAGTATCTTCGGCTGCTTTCCATGCATTCATAATAGTTATAGCATTCCCTGACCTGATTAAATCAAACCATCTTGTACCTTCAGAAAAGAATTCCTTTCTTCTCTCATCAAATAACTGATCCAAAGTAATATTTGAGGCATTTGCAGGGACACCGGCTCTCGTTCTAACCTGATTTACTATTGCATCAACATCTGCCTGAGTTCCGCCTCCGCCATGAAGCGTACATTCAGCCATCATCATTAATACATCCGTATAGCGAATTACTATAAAATCCACACCCCAGTCTTCACGACCGCCGGTTCCGTATCTGGTCGCATCAATGTATTTTTTATAAACCGGAAATGTATAACTTCCTTTATAAGTTCCGGAAGCTACCGTATAACTTGTGGCTATACCTGCAGTTTTTCTATTATCATTTGCAGCAAACATATTTAAAAAACCCGTTGAAATAGGTCTGCCCTCTAATGATCCCTGATTTGATGTTATACCTACTGACGCAAAGTAAGGCTCATAACCAACTTCAACCATGAAATTTCCTCCAATAGAACTTGCTAAACTTTGTGTATATGGGATAGTCAAAATATTCTCTTTATTTGCAGTTCCCTCTGTTTTAAATATGGTTGCGTAATCTGTACCAAATACAAACGAGCCACTCGTTTTAATATCATTTAATTGTTGATATGCCTTATCCCATTCATTCAAGCCAAGCATAGCTCCATCAATTCCGTAAGTAGGACTTGAACGTGTCATATATACTAAACCTAATAATGCTTTCGCTCCATATTTAGTAACACGGCCAACGTAAGCAGCATCAGTAGTTGAAGCTGTAAGATCCGGAATTGCTAATTGCAAATCTGAAATAATCAAATTATATATATCCACAACCGGACTTCTTCCGATTTTAGACGCTTCTTGCGCTGTCATTGTTCTGTCTATTAATGGAACCCTTCCAAACCATCTGATTAAATCAAAATAACAAAATGCTCTTAAAAAACGGGCTTCGGCAGCCATTGATGCCTTATCTGCCGGGTTTGTAAAAATAACATCTCCTTTTTCAGCAATTTTTTCTAATAATTGATTTGCTTTATAAATAGCATTAAAATTACTCACATAAGCTTCTTTTACATAAGCATTAGAACTGATAGAAGTATAAAAACTATTAATTCCTTCCCAATCCCTGGAAGCTGTTGTTAATGCCAACAAATTATCTGATCTGGTTTCGCTTAAATTCAACACTCGATTTGCATAACCATAAGTACCTGTTCCATGAAATGCAACTGAATATACTGCATTTCTTGCCTGAACAAAATCTCCCGGAGTAGCATAAAAATTCTCTTCAGTCCCTTGTGATAACGGGATTTGTGTAAGTTCATCTGTACAGGAAACAGTTCCCAACAAAAGCAGATTTGCTGCCAGTAAATAAATATATTTTTTCATTTTAATTAAAATTAACGTTAAGACCTAAAACGATTGATTTTGCTAAAGGAGCTCCTCCGTAATCTACAGGAACAGCAAAATCATTATTTGAACTTCCGGAAGTATTTACCGCCTCAGGATTAAAACCTCCTTTGTATTTATTCCAGTAAAACCAGTTTTCACCAGTTATGTAAAGCCTCATATTATCAATCCTTTTTATATTTTTAACAGCCTCTCTTAAATTATATCCAATAGAAATACTTCTGATACTAACATAATCCGACTTATACATCCAATCCGAATTTGCCTGATATCCAAAAGAAGTTTTCCAGTTTCCTCTAACAGCAGGATCTACATTTAATGCATTTTCAACTGATCCCATTCCGGTACGATTAATGGCTCTTCCTGTTAATCCATAAACTGTTCCTCCATTTTGTCCTTGCACCAATACACTTAAATCCAAATCTTTGTATTTAAAAGTATTTGTCATACCCCAGGTATATTTTGGAGTTGGATTTCCTAAATCAACACGATCTTCTGAATTGATTTTTTTGTCGCCATTCTGATCAATATATCTCGGATCTCCCAAAACTAATTTGTTACCGCCAATAGTAGTATTACCATTAGTATTAGCATTATCAACATCCGCCTGGGTTACTACACCATTTTGCTGTAAACCGAAAATCATATACATCGGTTTCCCTACTTCTAATTTTATAAATGGAACTCCTCCGTCAAAAGCATTACTAATTTCAATTTTAGTCTGATCCGGTCCTAATGCCAACACTTTATTTTCATTATGACTTAAATTAGCTGATGTTCTCCACTCAAAATTATCAGTCTTGAAGTTTACAGTATTTAATTCAAACTCCCACCCTTGATTTTGCACCGATCCCACATTAGTAAGATAACTTGTAAATCCTGAGGCTGCAGGAATTGGAAGTCTAAGCAATAAATCACTATTAGTTTTTCTATACACATCGAATGTTGCAGAAATTCTGTTCTGTAGAATTGAAAAATCCAATCCGAAATCAATACTTTTAGACTGTTCCCAGTGCAATGAAGGATTTCCTATAGAACTTACTCCCTGGCCAATTCCAACAGCTCCTCCCACTGAATAATTAAATGGTCCCAGTGTTGAGTAAGATGAATAACTACCTATATTATTGCTGCCATTAGTTCCTGTACTTGCTCTTAATTTTAATTCGCTTAACCAATCTACATTTTGTAAAAATGACTCCTGTTTAACTCTCCAACCCAATGATAAGGAATAAAATGTTCCCCATCTTTTATCACTTCCAAACTTAGAAGAACCGTCACTTCTAATACTTGCAGAAAGCATATATTTCTCTTTATAATCATATTGAAATCTGCTAAAAAAAGACAATAAAGTATTTTTTTCCGCATTGGTAGAACCCAATGACCCTGTTGGAAGTGTTTCAATAGTTGAACTGCTATAAAGCCCTCCTGAAGAAAGACTTGATCTTGTAATTTTATAAGAACTGAACGATTCTCCTAAAAGAACATTAAAATTATGATTTCCTACAGATTTATTATAAGTTAAAGTGTTCTCATTTACAATATTTAATCTTCTGTAAGTATTGTACGCTCCCCTTATACTTGCCTGAACATCATTTGGTGTGTAACTTTCAAATACATTATCAGAATTGTCGAAGTTAAGTGTACTCTTCAATGTAAAGGCATTTGCAAATTTATAATCAGCATAAGTAGAAACTAAATTTCTGTACATCGAATTTTTCCCTTTTCTGGCCAAAGCATTAAGCATATTGGTAGTACTGCTACCCCATGCATATCTTGTTGTATATTTTTCACCTGCAGCATTAACAGCGCTTTCAAAAACAGGAGTGGCAGTAAGCGCTTTAAATAATGTATTATCTTTTCCTTCAACTCCCGGGTCGTTTTTTTCAGAATAAGAAGGAGCAAAATTAATTCCGATTTTAAAGCTATCAGATAATTTAAAATCAATATTGGCTCTTGCAGAGAATAAAGTATAATCTGTACCCACAATATATCCTGTGTTTTTTTGATAATTGGCAGACACATAATAATTAACTACATCAGTTGCTCCGGAAGCAGATAATTGATAATTACTAAATTCTCCCGTGCGAAAGACTTTATCCTGCCAGTCAATATAATCTAATCCCGGATGTCCTGGCATATCCCATCTTTCATCATACAAATAGGTGAAATATTTGTTATTGCTTGTAATAAGTGGTGCTGATGGATTTGCTGAATTATAAGCAGCAATACGCTCCGCATTTGTCTGACTTGCAGAGGCACCTGCAATCCCGGAACCTACCCATTGTGAATCAATCATCGTTTTTGCTCTTTTAATCCATCCTTCAGCCGATAACATATCCACTCTGTTAACTTCTTTATTTATACCGCCATAGGTATTAAAAGTAAATGTGGCTTTTCCTTTTTTACCTTTTTTGGTAGTAATCAAAACCACACCATTGGCTGCTCTTGAACCGTAAATAGAGGCTGCTGCTGCATCTTTCAGCACCTCAATCGAAGCAATGTCATTTGGGTTCATATTGTCTAATGGACTTCCATTTGAAAAACCCCCATTCGCATTTGTTCCTTCCGTAGAAATAGGAAAGCCATCTACTACATACAAAGGCTCATTTCCGGCAGTAATAGAACCGGCCCCTCTAATTTCTATACTAAAAGGCTGACCCGGTAATCCTGTAGTTTGTTTTACACGAACCCCGGCAATCTGGCCAATCATACCCTGATCAACTCTTGAAATAGGCCTTTCTGTAAAATTTTCTGTTTTAATACCAGATATGGCACCTGAAGTTAATTTTTTCTTCTGTGTACCATAACCAATAACTACAACTTCATTTAAGTTGGAACTTTCATTCTCCAAAGAAATATTATAGTTATTTGAAGCGCCCACTTTCAGTTCTTTTTTAATAAATCCTACGAAAGAAAAAACCAAAGTCTCTCCCGGAGAAGCTGATATTTTGTATTGACCATCAAAATCTGTACTGGTTCCCCGATTCGTCCCTTTTACTAATACGTTTACTCCTGGTATAGAGAGTTTGGCCGGATCAGTAACTGTTCCTGTAACCTCTTTATTCTGCGAATAACCTGATGCCTGCAATAATACAAACATGGCTATAGCGAGCAGAAGATTAATTTTGTTTTTCATAAAAAGTTAAATTTGGTTAATATTAGTTTCTCCAAATTTATTTAGAAGAGGTTTCCACAGCATCCTGTAGTATCCTGTTAACTCTCAGTATATTATATTTTTTATTTAATTTTTAATTAACAGGAAAAGACAACTTACTGATTAACAACACCCAACAGATACCCGTTTTGAGAGATATCATTTTAAAAAAATATTAATTATTTTTTCAGGCATTTCTACTTATTTTAATAAAAAACTACTAATTCAAAAAAAATATTCTTTACTGTTTATTTATCAAATTATTAAAAATAATAAGCAACAGGACGGAACAGGATAGCAATTTCACAAAACCAAATTATATTTACTTTTAACATTTTTAAAAATATCCAGGTTTTCATTTAACATAAAACAGTCCAACTCGTATCAACCATTGAATACAATAATTATAATGAAATTTTCCAAAGCAAAACTTTCTTTACTTTTTTTGATTTTACTTACATCGAATATTTTCTCTCAGGAAAAACATGTGTCACCATGGCCAAAATCCAGCAATATAAATCAGCCTTGGGCGCGTTGGTGGTGGATGGGAAGTGCCGTAGATAAACCTAACTTAAAAAAGAGTCTTGTAGATTTTCATAAAGCCGGAATTGGCGGCGTCGAAATTACTCCGATATACGGAGTAAAGGGAGAAGAAAACAATTTTATTGATTATTTGTCTCCAAAATGGATGGAAATGCTTGATTATACAATTCATATTTCTGACAGCCTTCATATGCAGGTTGATATGGTTTTAGGAACTGGCTGGCCTTACGGAGGTCCTCATGTTACTTTACCTCACGCAGCTACAAAGTTGATAGTCGAAAAATACCAGCTAAAAAAGAATGAAACAATTGACCGGGCTATTAAACTGGAAGATGCTAAGGAAAAAACTCCTGCAGAGCTATTATATGTAGTAGCATATGGAAGCGACGGCAGTTATATAAATTTAACCAATCAGTTAAAAAACAAACAGATTAAATTAAGCGACAATGGCATTGAAGGATCTTCTGTAAGAACATTAGAACCAAATAAATTAAAATGGAAAGCAAAAAAAACAGATTACACCATTTATGCTGTTTTTAGCGGTAAAACCGGACAACAGGTAAAAAGAGCTGCGCCAGGAGGTAAAGGCTACACTTTAGATCATTATTCGGAACAAGCACTAAACGAATATGTAGTTCCTTTTAATAACGCTTTTAAAGGACGCGAAGGAAAAATAAGGGCTATCTTTAATGACAGTTATGAAGTTTACGGAACTGATTTTACACCTGACTTTTTTGAAGAATTTAAAAAACTAAGAGGTTATGATTTAAAAAAAGAACTTCCTCAATTACTCAATGAAAAAGATACCGAAGAAAGTAACCGAATAAGAAGCGATTATCGGCAAACCATATCGGATTTATTATTGAATAAATTTGACAAATCATGGACTCAATGGGCACATACAAAAAACTTTAAAACCAAACTTCAGGCACACGGATCACCGGGCAATCTGATTGATTTATATGCTTCTGCGGATATTCCCGAGTGTGAAACTTTTGGTTCTATGCCTTTTGATATTCCGGGTTTCAGACGTGATAAAGAAGATATACGGGAAGGCGATGCAGATCCGGTGATGCTTAAGTTTTCGTCATCTGCTGCTCATATTTCAGGTAAAAATTTAATTTCATCTGAGACTTTTACCTGGTTGCGTGAACATTTTAAAACTGCTTTATCACAATGCAAACCGGAAGCTGAGGATTTAATGCTTAACGGAGTAAATCACATTTTCCTGCATGGTTCTACCTACTCACCAGCGAGAGCTGTATGGCCGGGATGGCAATTTTATGCCTCTGTAAATTTTAATAGCAACAATAGTATTTGGGAAGATTCTCCTGCGCTATTTTCGTATATAGCTAACTGTCAATCGATGCTGCAGCAAGGGAAACCGGACAATGAAATTTTGCTTTACTGGCCAATTTTTGATACTTGGGATAAATTTCATAAAGGTACTTTGTTTTTTCAATTCAAAATTCACTCTTTATCAGAATGGTTACATGAAACCTCTTTTTATGACACGACTAAAAACTTAATGACAAAAGGATACGGAGTTGATTTTATTTCTGATAATTTTATTGCAGAAGCAAAAGTAATAGACGGAAAAATTATTTTACCGGGCGGAACCTTCAAATCATTAGTAATTCCTGCCTGCAAAAAAATGCCTTTGGCTACTCTACAAAAAATCATCGCCTTACAAAAAGCGGGAGCGAAAATTATCTTCGAAGGATTACCGGAATCAGTCCCCGGATTTAATCATTACAAAGAACAAGAAGAAGAATTAAAATCAATTTTAGCTTCTAACCAAGAGTTGGTACAGCCCGCTACAGATGTTTTCAAAACTTTGACAGATGCTCAAATTTACCCGGAAACGCTTGTAAACACAGGTTTGAAATACATCCGACGAACAGTTGACGGGGAAAAAATTTACTATTTGGTTAATCATACTGCCAAAACAATTGACGAATTTATTCCGTTAGAAATTGGCAACAAAGAAGTGATAATCTTTGATCCTTTAAGCAGGGATTTTGGAAATGCTATTGTTCAAAAATCAGCCAAAAATACTTTAGTTAAAATAAAAATAGAACCAGGACAATCTTACTTCTTAAAGACAGAAAATAATGCTTCGCAAAAAAAATGGAACTATTATGAACCAACCGCTGATGCAATTGCTCTAAAAGGAAACTGGAAAGTAAATTTTGACAAAGGCGGACCGGCATTACCTCCAACAGCTATAATTTCAAATTTAGAATCCTGGACAAAATTAGGCCCTGAAGCAGAAGCTTTTTCAGGAACTGCGACATACTCTCTACAATTTGACAATCCAAATAATAAAACAGAAAACTGGAGTTTAAATCTGGGTGATGTCCGCGAAAGTGCAAAAGTCTGGTTAAATAACGAATTCATTGGTACCGCCTGGTCTGTTCCTTATCAATTAAACATCGGAAAATTAAACCCGGGAAAAAACACTTTAAGAATTCAGGTAACAAACCTTTCTGCAAACCGAATTCGTGATAAAGAATTAAAAGGCGAAGAATGGAAGATCTTTTATGAAATAAATATGGTTGATAAAGATTATAAAAAATTTGATGCAACTAAATGGAATCCAATGCCTTCAGGATTATTAGGTCCTGTTACCATTACACCTTTAAAACAACAAAATTAATTCCCAAATTAACGAATATAAAAATGAGAAAATTAGTTTTATTTTTCACGATATGCTTTTTATATGTGAACTCTGCAAGTGCACAACAACCATTTGATAAAAAATTGGTACTAAAACAAATGATACTTGCCAATGATTATTTTATGCAAAAATGGCCGGAAACTGGCAAAACAATCATTACAAATAAAGAACGTCCAAGTAATATCTGGACTCGCGGCGTTTATTATGAAGGATTAATGGCCTTGTATGAAATTTTCCCAAAAGATGCGTACTACGATTATGCGTATTCATGGTCAGAATTTCATAAATGGGGTTTCAATAGCGGAAATACTACCAGAAATGCCGACAATTATTGTGCAGCTCAAACCTATATTGATCTGTACAATTTAGAACCGGATGCTAAAAAACTGAAGAATACGAAAGCAAACATGAACATGTTACTGAATACTCCACAACTGGATGACTGGTCGTGGATTGATGCTATTCAGATGGGGATGCCTGTTTTTGCCAAATTGGGAGTTTTAGAGAAAGACAACCGATATTTCGAAAAAATGTACCAAATGTATATGTATTCCAGAAATAATCACGGTGATAACGGCCTTTTCAACCCTAAAGATGGTTTGTGGTGGCGTGACGCTGATTTTGACCCTCCGTACAAAGAACCTAATGGCAAAAATTGTTATTGGAGCCGCGGTAATGGCTGGGTAATTGCTGCCTTGGCAAAAGTCTTAACGATTATTCCGAAAAATGCGCCTCACAGAGAACAATATGTAAAAGATTTAAAAGCGATGGCAGCTGCTTTGGTTCCGATTCAAAGAGCTGATGGATTCTGGAATGTGAGTTTACAAGATCCTACGAATTTTGGTGAAAAAGAAACTTCCGGAACTGCTTTGTTTATTTACGGAATGACATATGGCGTAAACAGCGGAATTTTAAAGAAAGAAACATATTTACCCGTAATTCAAAAAGCATGGAATGCAATAACCAAAGAAAGTTTACATGAAAATGGATTCTTAGGTTACTTGCAATCTACAGGAAAAGAACCAAAAGACGGACAGCCCTTATCTTATGATAAAATTCCTGATTTTGAAGATTACGGACTAGGTTGTTTTCTATTAGCTGGTTCAGAAATTTATAAAATGAAATAATTTGGGCGTGCCCCTTCCGAAAAGGTCGGGTCGGGCTGTACGTTCCCGCTTCCCGATGAAAAATCGGGAGAGCTCCACTTCCATCCCTCACGCAAACTAACCAACAACCCATCATGAGAAAAATACTCTTTTGTCTTGTTTTGATATTTCTCAATTCAAGCCTGTTTTCACAAGAATTTAAAAGAGAAAAATACAATTTCAATTCCGATTGGAAATTAAAAACAGGAGATTCCAAAAATGCGGAATCTCCTGTTTTTGATGATACTGCATGGAGAAAAGTTACATTGCCTCACGCCTATAATCAGGAAGAAGCTTTTGAAAAGGATATTGAAAATCATACCACAGGAATTGTCTGGTACCGAAAGAAATTTAAACTTCCCAAAGGGATAAAGGACAAAAAGATTTTCATAGAATTTGAAGGAATTCGCCAGGGCGGTGTTATTTATGTCAACGGACAAAAAGTTGGACTTCATGAAAATGGCGTAATGGGCTTTGGTTTTGATATTTCTAAAAATGTAAAGCCTTTCCCTGAAGAAAATACGATTGCATTAAGAATCGACAATGACTGGAAATACAGAGAAATAGCCACCAACGCCACTTATCAATGGAATAATATGAATTTCAATGCTAATTATGGCGGAATTCCAAAAAACGTTTTCCTTCATATTACAGGCAAATTATACCAGACCCTTCCACTCTATTCAAATCTAAAAACTACGGGAGTTTATATTTATCCTTCTGATATCAATATTCAGGAACAAAACGCCATTATTCATGCAGAAACTGAGGTTCGCAATGAATTTGAAACGACAAAAAAAGTAGAATATAATGTTGTTATTGAAGATATTCAAGGCAAAATAATTGCTTCTTTTACCGGTGAAAAAACGGAGCTTCTTCCCAATGAAACTAAAATTATAAAAGCCAGCAAATTGGTTAATAATTTACATTTTTGGAGTTGGGGTTACGGGTATTTGTATACAGTAAAAACAATTCTGAAAGTTGATGGAAAAGTTATTGATGAAATTTCAACCAAAACAGGCTTTCGAAAAACAGCATTCAAAAATGGTGAAATCTGGCTTAATGACCGGGTTATTCAGGTCAAAGGGTATGCGCAAAGAACCAGCAATGAATGGCCGGCGATTGGAATGTCAGTCCCGCCATGGCTAAGTGATTTCAGCAATAAACTGATTGTGGAAGGCAACGGAAATTTAGTACGCTGGATGCATGTTACACCCTGGAAACAAGATGTAGAATCCTGCGACAGAGTTGGATTATTACAAGCAATGCCAGCCGGTGATGCCGAAAAAGACGCCACAGGTGAACAATGGAACCAACGTGTAAATCTGATGCGCGATGCTATTATTTACAACCGAAATAATCCAAGTATTATTTTTTACGAAAGTGGTAATGAGTCTATCAGCGAGGAACACATGAAAGAGATGAAAGACATTCGAAATCTTTATGATCCGAATGGCGGACGCGCAATTGGTTCCCGTGAAATGCTGGACAGCAAGGAAGCCGAATATGGCGGAGAGATGCTTTACATTAATAAAAGCGCACAAAAACCGCTTTGGGCAACTGAATATTCCAGAGATGAAGGGTTACGCAAATATTGGGACGAATTCTCTCCTCCTTTTCACAAGGAAGGCGTTGGTCCCTTATATCGTGATAAACCTGCCGAAGATTACAATCATAATCAGGATCGTCATGCGATTGAAAATGTTGTACGCTGGTATGATTATTACAGAGAAAGACCCGGAACAGGAAAAAGAGTAAATTCGGGTGGTGTCAATATTATTTTTTCTGATTCCAATACCCATCACAGAGGTGAATCGAATTACAGAACCAGTGGTGAAGTTGATGCCATGCGGATTCCAAAAGATGGCTTTTGGGCTCATCAGGTTATGTGGGATGGCTGGGTTGATATCGAAAAACACCGCACTCATATCATGGGACACTGGAACTACGCCGATAAAGTGGTTAAAAATATGTATGTGGTTTCGACAGCAGGTAAAGTAGAACTTTTTATCAACGGAATTTCACAGGGTTTTGGAAAACAAAGCAATCAGTTTCTGTTTACTTTTGAAAATATTGCATTTAAAAAAGGTACTGTAAAAGCGATTGGTTATGATGAAAAAGGAACTATTTTATCTGAAGATTCAAAAATAAGTGTCGGAGATCCGGCAGCAATCAAATTAAAATTAATTACACAAGAGCAAGGATTTTTAGCAGACGGTGCAGATGTAGCATTGATTGATGTTGAAGTTGTTGACAAAAATGGAAATCGCTGTCCAATCAGTAATGACATGATAACTTTTTCTGTTGATGGTCCGGTTACCTGGTTAGGCGGAATCGCTCAGGGACCTAAAAATTATATACTTTCTAAAAATATTCCGGTTGAAAATGGTATAAACAGAGTCATGTTACAGTCCATGATAACTGGCGGAAAAATAAAAATTTCGGCTACAGCCAAAGGATTAAAATCTGCTGAATTAACTTTTAAAAGCAAACCTACAAAAACTAAAAACGGGCTTTCGACAGCAGTGCCGGGCATTCATTTAGCTTCAAACTTAGAAAGAGGGCTAACTCCTGCAACACCATCTTATACCATAAAAAGAAATCCTGTTACTATTGTAAGCGCTTCATCACCATCAAATAACAATGATACCTTTAAAAGTTATGATGATAATGAACTGACTGAATGGAAAAATGATGGGAATGTAAAAAACGGTTCAATAACCTATACGCTGTCAAAACCTTCAATAGTGAACGAATGTGTAATAAAATTAACCGGATGGAGGTCTAAAAGCTATCCAATTCGTATTTTAGCAGATGGAAAAGAAGTTTTTAAAGGCAATACAACCCAAAGTTTAGGATATATTACGATTCCTGTAGAGCCTGTTTTAGCTAAAAAAATCACAATTGAACTTATCGGATCAAACACTGAAAAAGATGGATTTTCTAAAATTGTTGAAGTTGAAGCAAACAAAGATTTAGATTTATTTAAAGACCCAACAGCAGTAAATGCAAAAGGACAATTATGCATTGTCGAAATAGAATTTTATGAAAAAATCAAATAATTTTAACCGCATCAGAAAAGTATTATTTTGTATTTCTTTAGGATTGAGCCTGTCTGCTTTCTCTCAAAAAAAGGAAATTCCGCTATGGGATAAAGTCCCTGATGCAATTAAATCCAAAGAATATTCAGAAAAAATCGTAACTGATAAAAACGGTATTGCAGAAGATGTCCGCAAAGTAACACAGCCTGCTCTTACAGCTTATTTTGCAGATGCGGAAAAATCAAACGGAACCTCGGTTATAATCTGTCCCGGAGGCGGCTATGGAATGCTGGCAATTAATAAAGAAGGTTTTAAAGTTGCCGAATGGTTTAACAGTTTAGGAATAAATGCTTTTGTTTTAAAATACAGATTGCCGAGCGATTTAATTATGAAAAACAAAACGGTTGCCCCTTTGCAGGATGCTCAGGAAGCAGTAAGACTGGTACGCCGAAATGCCGTTAAATGGAAACTGAATCCTAACAAAATTGGTATTATGGGATTTTCGGCTGGTGGTCATTTAGCTTCAACTTTATCTACGCATTACAACGATAAGGTTTATATTCCTTCAGACACAACCAGTGCCAAACCAAATTTTTCAATTTTAATTTATCCTGTAATTTCAATGCAGGAAGGAATTACGCATCAAGGCTCAAAAGATAATTTGTTAGGAAAAAATGCCGGTAACGAAGCAGTCGAGAAATATTCGAATGAAAAACAAATAACAGCTGATACTCCAAAGGCATTTTTAGTTCATGCGACAGATGATAAAGCTGTTCCTGTAGAAAATAGTATTAATTATTATTTGGCCCTAAAAAAAGAAAAAGTTCCGGCAGAAATGCATTTGTATGAAAACGGAGGTCACGGTTTTGGTTTGGGTACAAAAGGAACCAATGCATCCTGGCCAAAAACCTGCGAAAAATGGCTGGCTGTCAACAATTACATTTTAAAATCGGATGGTTACGTGTTTACGTATTTTAAAGGCAATGGTGAAGACGGTCTGCATTTGGCTTACAGTGAAGATGGCTATAACTGGAATACTTTAAAAAACGATACTTCTTTTTTAACTCCGGAAGTTGGAAAAGACAAACTTATGAGAGACCCTTGTGTAATTAAAGGTGGTGACGGATTATATCACATGGTCTGGACAGTGAGCTGGACAGATAAAGGTATTGGGTATGCTTCTTCAAAAGATCTGATTCATTGGTCAAAACAGGAATTTATTCCGGTTATGGCACATGAAGAAAAAGCAAGGAATACCTGGGCGCCTGAAATCACATATGATGAAAAATCAAAAACATATATGATTTATTGGGCATCAACCATTGACGGAAAATTTTTAGAGACAAAATCAGAGGAAGAAAAAGGGTATAATCACAGGATTTACTATACCACAACCAAGGATTTTAAAAAATTCTCCAAAACTAAATTGCTTTACGAGCCTGGTTTCAACGTAATCGATGCTACAATTTTAAAAACAGATAGTGGATTTACAATGTTTTTAAAAGATGAAACAAAAGTTCCGGTTCAGAAAAATTTAAAAATAGCCACCAGCAAAAAACTGGAAGGTCCATATACAAAAGCAAGTAAGCCAATCACAGGAGATTATTGGGCAGAAGGTCCAGCAGCCATCAAAATAGACAACAAATGGATTGTTTATTTTGATAAGTACACTCAAAAGAAATATGGAGCTGTTAGAGAAACATCCAAAGGCTGGGAAGATATTTCAGAACAGGTTAGTTTTCCTGCAGGAACGCGTCATGGAACTGTTTTAAAGGTTTCTTTTGAGGAAATTAATGCTTTGAAAAAGGAGTAAGAATAAAAAATATATGTTAATTAGTCATGCAAAGCATACACGATGCTATTATTTTTTGGTATTATGAAGGCTATCTGGAATTTCACATAGAATAATCCTTTTTTTAATAAAATTTGATTGAATAATAGTGTTGAAATATTTATTTATGTAATATTACACTTTATATTTATTGTTTATTACGTATTTATTGAGCCCTTAATCGATGTAGGATTCGAAAATGAAAATTTAAAAGCGAATTTGTTTTAATTTCGTAAAAATAACATATCCGAAGAAAATATTGAAATTAAGTTATAGATTTGTACGTAAATTAATAATAAATTATTTAAATTGACCTTACGTACTTCTCTAGACTGACACCAATAATTTTATTGTTATTAGCCATAGCATTAGGATTAATCTCTACCGATTTTTTTTATGATCCAACCCGTTTTGCTTATTATGGTTTTTGTATCACAATATTCCTTTTTACAATCATATCCTCTTTTCTTTGTTTAAAGAGTAATAAATCGACGCTGCTTAAAACACCAATTCTCTTTTTTGGCCTCTGGTGTTTCTTTATTCTTATTCAATACCGTACTAATTTAGCAATTCCTTTAGTTGTTATATACTTTTTTGCGCTCTTCTTTTTGCTGATCAGTACAACTGCCCTATTTAGTTTGCCAGGATTTAAGTTCAATATCTTATTTTATGGCATAACAATACTCTCCACGACTGAATCACTATACTGCATTTTACAGTCCTTGGGATTTTGTAAAAGCCATAGCCTGCTTTTTCCTGTTACCGGAAGCTATAATAATCCAAATGTAACAGCAATCTTTTTAGCCTTAACAATGCCCGTTTTCTTGTATTTCTTCAGGAAAAAACACAAGTGGTTAATCCGCATCTGCTTCCTTATTCTGCTGACAGCTATTCTTTTACTTAAATGCCGTGCCGCATTTATAGGTACAATTATCTCTGTAGTCGTTTTTTATGGCATGGAATACAATCTGATTTCCTGGATAAAAAACAACAAAAGCAAACCCACGGCAAAAGCCCTGTTTATTTTAAGCTTTCTTATTATAATTCCATTTAGTTCCTATTTGTATAATTCCAAAAAGGATTCTGCTGACGGACGGAAATTTATTTGGAAAGTCTCAGGCGTAATGGCACTGGAAAAACCTTTAGCAGGGTATGGTTATGGTTACTTTGAAAAAGAATACAATTTATATCAGGCCAATTATATAAAAAACGGAAAAACAACACCGGAAGAACTCAAGAATGCCGGACCAGTAATCATGCCCCACAACGAGTTGCTGCATAATTTAGTGGAAGGCGGATGTATAGGACTGTTATTTGCCGGACTGTTTTTCGGTTCTCTTTTATTTGCCGTAAAACAGCGAAAAAAAACTGATGGAGAAAAATCAAATAACCCTGAAACAAAAAACAGTTTTTTTAATATAAGTTATGCGGGAGTTATTGCATTCATAGCCATGTCTATGGTCAATTCTACGATTCAAATCATTCCCATAATGGCTTTATTGATTATTTATGCGGGTATTATCTGCAGTACGCTAAACCCCTTGCAGCTTCCCTCATTTTTTCTCAATTTTCGTATAAGCAGTACTGCATTTTCAATCATTTTGATGATTACAACTATTGCTTTTAGCTGTTTTCTTGTGTGGACTGTTTTCGGAGTTGCCCTGGCAGACAGAGAAAATAAAAAGGCATCCCTGCTTCAGGAAGAGAAGCGATATAAAGAGGCGTTACAGATTATGCATGGTCTGGAAAACCATTTAAGTGACGATCGGAATTATTGGAGAAATCTGGGCGTCATTTATATCAAAACAAAAAACTACCAACAGGCGATTGACTGCTTTAACAGAGCAAAGAAATGGAGCTCACTCCCTGATTTATATTTTGCTCCCGGTATGTGTTATGAAAAGCTTCACGATTATCCAAAAGCTATAGCTGAATATAAACAGCTCGTTTTGTTACTGCCTTCAAAATTTGGGTATCGCTTTAGGTTGATGCAGGCGTACTACAAAAACAATGACATGGTCAATACTATGATAACAGCCAAAGAAATTCTGGCTCTTGAACCAAAAATTCCATCCTCTAAGGTAGAACAGTATAAAAAAACAGCCAGGAGTTTATTAAATAAAATAGAATTTGACAGAACAGCTAAGCAAAAAGTTGCCAGCATCAATAGTCAATTAATAGCCCAACCAATCAAAATTAAATCGTAAAAAAATATGTTTAATTATTTTACCAGAAAAATAGCCCAGAACACTAAAAAAGTAATTTTTATTTTATTCCCTTTTATATTACATGCCCAATATCCAATTGACGTCGAAGCAGTTTTAAAAAAGGCAGGCAGTAACCGAATAGAACTTGAAAAGGCACTACAATACACCGACAAAACTAAGGACGAGCAAAAAATAAGCGCCATGCAGTTTTTAATCAGCAATATGGATATTCATTCTTCATCTGATTATTATTGGGAGAACGAAGCAAAGGAAAAAGTCAACTATGATGAGTTGACATACCCAGACTTTTCTCAGTCCAAAACGGCTCTTACCGTGATTAAAGAAAAAAATCCGGGACTGAAGCCCAAACCCGTTATCTATCAGGATATAGAAACCATTACAGGCGATTACTTAATTCAGAACCTTGAAAAGGCTTTTACAGCATGGCATTCATCTGCAATGAAGAATGTTTCATTTACTGATTTTTGCGAATATATTTTGCCTTATCGGGTGAGCGAAGAACCGTTACAGGATTGGCGTACAGCTTATGCAGATAAGTTTAAATGGATCAGTGAGCAAGTACCAACCAAAGGATTCAAGCCAGTCTTGTTTGCTGTCAAAGATGATTACGGCACATGGTTTACCAATACCTGGGGTGAACAGCGTAAAGAGCCTTTGCCTCGATTAAGTGCTTTGCAATTATTGTTCAGGAAAGAAGGACCTTGTCCTGACATTGCTGATCTTGGGGTATTTGTGATGCGTTCACAGGGAATACCTGCGGCTGTAAATGTAATCTCGTATTGGGCAACCGCCACGGGAGGCCATTTTACGAATACTTTTTTTGATGATAAAATGCATCCTTACAATTGTGATTTTGGGGCAAAAGATTATGAGGAAGATTTAAAAAGAGAACCTGCCAAAGTCCTGCGCCTGACCTATTCCAAACAGCCTGAAACATTGGCCAGTTTTGAAGACAAAAACAATATCCCCACTGCAATTTTGAAACAGCAAAATTATATAGATGTTACTAAAGACTACTGGGAGACTACAGATGTAACATGCCCGCTATATGATTCAGCAAGCCCATCCAAAATTGTATACGCCACTACTTTTAACGGACTCTCATGGAGACCTTTCTGGTGGGGAAAAGCAGCAAACGGGAAAACTACTTTTAACTCTATCTGCAAGAAAACAGTTTTGATTCCGCAATATTATACTAATGGAAAACTGGTTCCTGCCGGAGCTCCTGTAATTGTTGGCGATAAAGAATCTAAAGTATTGCTCCCTGACCTTACGCAAACCAGAGAAGTTCTGATTGCCGAAGCCGATAAATACTTAAAATTTAAAATGGGTGTGACCTATAAATTATTTTACTGGAACAACGGCTGGAAACTGATAGAGGCACGGGAAGTAAAAGAACAGGTTACCTCTATGCTTTTTTCTAAAGTACCCAAAAATGCTTTGCTGATATTATTGGCCAGTGATTCTAAAAAATTAGAGCGTCCTTTTATAGTAGATGATCAGGGTAACAGAACATGGTTTTAAATAAAATTATAACGCTTTTTTTTTCAAAACAATGTAATCGATTACTTTGTTTTGAAATGAATAAAACAATAAAATTAACAATTTCAAATATGAAAACAAAAATACTATTCTTAGCTCTATTATGCTTTTCTATGATAAGTCAGGCACAAGTAAGCCAAAATATAAGCAGACTATTTCCGGCGCACATTGTCTACAAAATAGATGAAGTAAATTCAAAAGTAAACTTGTCTGAAGACAAACAAATTAAAATAGCCAGAAAGCTTTATACTGCTGACAGCCTGGCAAATGTCAGTCTTGCTAAAGGTGAACCTGTTGCCCAATTAAAATCGTATTATAATCTTGATGCCAATTTTTTAAAATCCATTTTATCTCCCGAAGAATTAGATACTTATGGATATGAAACAGATAAAGACAATCGTTATTTGACCGCCATAAAATTTGCAACAGATTTAAAACTGGAACCCTCACAAATAAACGAAATACGAAAACAAAATGACTCTCTGGCTGGTGTTCCAAAAATATCGTCAAAAGAAACGATCCGTATTTACAATAAAAAACTGCATAGTATTCTAGAGAAAGAGCAATTTATATCATTACTTAAAATAATATATCAGGAGCAATCAACAGAAGAGGCAAAAAGTGACTGGGCAAAAATAATAAAGCTCAAGCTGGTTGCCGATAAAAATGACAAAACTGAATACATGAATGTTTTGCATTATCACATGACCAAAAACGCTTTTTTGGATAAAAAAGCGGATAGGTATGAGAAGACTAAAAGAGACCTTTTAGCGAAAAAAATAGCATTGGGCGAACCGCCTATTTTAGTACATGCCAGTATATTGTCCGACGGTTCGTACACCAGTAATAAATACTCCTCCATAATCAAATACGAAAAAGAAGTCGAACTTACCAAAAGCCAGATAGACACACTTTTGGTAAAGTACAAACAATTGGAACGGATTAAGCTGGAAAACAAAGAAAAAGAATCATCTTCAGAGGCTCCAAAAGTGGTCCCTTCAGAATATGAAAATATTGCCCAGATATTAAACTCGGAACAAGTAAAAAAATGGCTGATTCAAAAAAATAAACAAGCTGCTAAAAAAGAAGCGCTAAAAAGTTGGGAACAACTCGAAGCGGAAGGCTTAACCAAAGATTTGGATAAGGATAAAACACTGACCGAATTTGCGGTCTACCAATTACAATTCCTGGTAACCAAAGACAGGGCAATGGTGTACCATACCCAGGAAAACATTTTTGCAAAACGTGACATCGAGAAGAAAAAGCCGGAGTTATTAAAACAGCTTGATGCTATTAACCAAAAGAAATCTCAAAACACCAAGACAAAACAAGCTCTGACGTGGTAGAAAAGCAGCAAGAAACTTACTAATTATGAATATAAAGAGAAGTAAGTTTCCTGCAAATTATAAATCACAATAACATCTTAAATAAAATTAATAACCAAACTAAATAAATATGAAGAAAATTACCAAGAAGGCAGTCTTATTGCTGCTGTTAGCAGGTGCGCTATGTCAGGCACAAGAAAGCCCTGATATTAAAAAAAGCTTACTGGCGGCCAGATTGCAGCTGCTGCAAGGCAGCAAGACGTATAATCCTGAAGAAGCAATCGCGACTTACAAACAACTGGCTAATTTAGGAAATGGCGAAGCCATGAATGCTTTAGGCCTGATATACAACAAAGGAATCAGTGTTGCCGTAAACGAGCAGGAAGGAATCCAATGGCTCGAAAAGGCAGCCGAAGCAGGATATGCCAAAGCCTGGTATAATTTAGGGATATTGCTTAAAGATGCGGATAATCCTTTGGATCAGACAAAAGCATTAAGCTATTTTGAAAAAGCAGCAAAAGCTGGTTACACTAAAGCCTATCATGAATGGGGCGGAATGGTAATGAAGGGAAAGGCACCTCACAGGATTATCCTTTGGCATTAAATATTTTCAAAGAAGGTGCATATAAGGGAGATTCCAGAGCAACATATTCAGTTGGATACATGTATTATAAAGGATTAGGATGTACGCAGGATTACGCCCAAGCTGTTCAACAGTTTGAATTAGGATCAGTAGAAGGAGGATTGTCTGCCATGTATATGCTTGGTTTATGCTACCGCAATGGCTATGGTGTCGCTATTGATGCAGAAAAAGCCAAATACTGGTTAAACAAATCCGCAGCTTTGGGATTGAAAAAATCTGAAATTGAACTTTCTATTCCTGAGGCAGAAAATGCACAGCCCAACCAAATAAAAACGGTTTCCCAGACAATTCCTGAGGTGATTACTATTACAGAAACAGAAGTTCCGGAAACCTTCCAGAAGGTGAAACAAGCACCGATAACTGCTAATATTTCCGGTAATTATTCAGGACATTTAGTACGTTATGACTGGAGCGGACAAAATATCATAAGCAAAACGCCATTGCAAATCGACTTTGCTCAAGATGGAACACAGCTTGTTGGGATATGGAAGGAAGAAGCCGGTGATACTGTTACATTTAATGCCCAAATTCAGGAGAATGCAATCGTATTTCAGGATTCCAGAATAGACAGAACGGAACATTTTTATAAAGATACTGTGGCAGCCTATGAATTCAAAGAAGCAAAATTACAACTGCTGCAGACTGATGAGTCGTTATTTATAGTAGGCAATCTGGCGCTTTATAATATAAAAGAGCGTGAGAATGAAAGACCGATGTATCTTATATTGGATAAAAAGCAGGAAAACGCAAGTGCGGAAAAAGAACTATTTTCTTCTGTTGTGATATATCCTAATCCCGTTGTGTCTGATTTTAACCTTAGTTTTGATTTAGCCAAAGATGTAGATGCAACTATGAGTATCTATTACATAACCGGCAGAGAATTATACCATGAGCAATGGAATGGTTTGATCGCAGGAAAACAAACCAAAACTTTAGCCTTAAATGCTCCTCCTGGTTATTATCTTTTGAGATTGACCTATGGTACTGAAATAAAAACTACACTTTTAATTAAAAAATAAGAACGATGAAAAACAAATACTTTATATTAGTCTTTACGTTCTTATGCTTGTTGGCGGCGCAAAACAGTTACTCGCAAGACTGGCAGGACATGGGCTGGGACGATGCTACAAATGACTTTGTGCAGGATTATGTAGATCAGGGTGGTACTGTTGATTATTTCAATGACGCAGAGGATTACGCAGAAGCAATAAATAGCGATGGTGATTCATACAATGATTGGGAATATGGCACTTATATCGATTCAGACCTGGTAGGGACAACAATAGAAAAAAGTGACGGAACTATTTATGATTATGTATACACGGAAGGATGGTTTCTTGTTAATCATTCGTCCGAAGGTAAAACTATTGATATATTTGATGGACTATTAGATACTCACAATTATGACAATGAGAATGGTACTGGAGATGATGATCAATATCCATATCCTGATGATCCTAATAATATACCAACTAATGATCCTCCTACACCAGATACTCCAGGCACTAGAAGAGTTTGGTATTTGGATGATGATGGAGACGGCTATTATGCTTCATATGTGTTCGCAATAGACAAACCGTTCGGAAATTATAAAGAAAGCGGTGAAGGATTTGATTGTGATGATAACAACCGTTTCAAAAATTTAGGCACTGACTGTGGATGGAAAAAATGGTATCTGGACGAGGATAAAGATCAATACCACAGCGATGAAACTGAAGAATTAAATTCTCCGGGTATAGGATGGGTTCTTAGCACAAAGGGTACTGATTGTGAAGAAAGTGATCCGGACATAACTGATCAATGCAGACGCAAAACGTGGTATCTGGATTTGGATGGCGATGGTTTTCATAGTGATGAAATTGTGGCCGGAGATTCTCCGGGTGCTGGATGGGCTCTTGAAACAAAAGGAATAGATTGTGATAAATATGATCCAATGATAACTATCCAATGCAGGCCTAACACTTGTAAAGAATGTCCCGAGGTAACATCTTTAGTAGCAGTTGTAGATGTGTTGCCAGTACAGACCGCTGATTATGGCTACGTTGATATTAATGGTAATGTTTATATAAAATCAGAAGATGGCACGTACAAAAAGCCATCGCAATTGAATCCAAATTCTGCAGTTGATAGAAAGGCAATGAACGAAATTGCTGCTTCATTGGCACGCACTATTAAAGGAATGAATAAGAATATTAAAATTGTATCTAACCCTGGAGAGAAATTATCCTTAGAAAACCAGGCCTGGAGTACTGGTAACATTATAACATTAAATACTAATGGCGGTTATAATCGAGATTTTAACAAGGTGAATAATTTTAAAAGTATATTAAAACATGAAATATTCCATGTGGATGATTATATTCATAATGTTCCACAAAATTACGAAACGCATGCCGATGTATATTTAAAACAAATGGAACACGAATCTTTTAAAAATGCAACATTTGACTTTCGAATTCATAATGCTGGGGCATTCTGCATCTATTTATTAAATATAGATCAGGAGAGGAAAAGATTAAATGAAAACTATAATCATGATATAGTTCTTGATAGAATTAATCAGTTTAATTTAGAACATAAGGGTGAAATTATTATTGAAAGACCCGAATTTGGACAATATAGTCTTGGAAATCTATGGTTAAATGTTAGAATGAAGGGCTTTGAGTCACAACCTATAAAATACATATATGAAAAAAATTAAATTATTATCTATAATATTTTTCGCTCTTTTAATTTCATGTACTAAAGAAAATAAAATTGAGGATATTTTTATAACTCCAAAGGATTATTATTGGCAATATAATAATACTTGTTATGATCTTGCATGCGCTGGTATCAATATTAGATTTGAAGAAGATGGATATTCTCATCGATATGATTTCAGTATAAAAAAAGGTTATACTTTAAATGAAGGATTTCATGGTAGTGATATTTCAAATGAACCTCAAAGGTGGTATGTGAAAAAAGATTCTACATTAATATGGAATGGTTTTAAATATAAAATAGAACATATTGATCATACTGTAATTGTGTTATCCTATTTTTTACCAAAAGATAAAAAACAACAATGTTCAATAAGATTACTTAAAGTGGTAGGAGAAAAGTAAGGAGTAAATATAAGAGGTTGTTTTAGGACAACCTCTTATATTTAATATTGTCTAGTCCTGAAATAGCTATACACAAAAAGTCAGGATATACAATTTATAAACCAATCAATGAATAAAATAATTATAATATTGTTACTGATATCGAGTATATCATGCAGCAAAAAAGGGGATATCGAGTCTATTTTTATCGCCGATAAAAACGAATACTGGGTACATCATGATTATTGTTACAATACCGGAGGTAACTGTTTTCACTTTAATGAAAATGGAAGTTGTGATAGATTTTTGGTAACACACGAAGGTTTTACGCTTGCCAACAGTGAAGGTGATTTGGTAAATGACCCCGGAACTTGGTCTATAACAAATGACTCAACGTTTGTTTGGGATAAAGGGGTCTTTAAAATAGAGAAACTTACAAAAAAAGAAATTTTATTATCATATTATCATTATGAGTTAAAGGGTATAAAATGTTTCGTAAGACTATCAAAGTGGGTGCAAACACCGCAAGGGCCAAAACCAGTAGATACGCTGGATAATGTTAAATAATAAGAAAAAAATAGAGGTTGCCCTAGAAGGCGACCTCTTATTTTAAATATTGTCTAGTCCAGAAATAGCGATACTCAAAAAAGTGAGGATATATAATCTATAAACCAATCTATGAATAAAATGATTATAATGCTGGTTCTGATATCGAGCATATCATGCAGCAAAAAAGGGGAAATCGAGTCTATTTTTATCGCCGATAAAAACGAATACTGGGATGACGCAGATTATTGTTATAATAGTGGTGGAAATTTTTTTAAATTTAAGGAAAATGGAAGTTACGATCGTTATATACTGTACAATAACTATTTAGGCTTTAGACTAGCCAACAATGACGGTGATTTGATACGTGATCCAGGAACTTGGTCTATAAAAAATGACTCTACATTTGTTTGGGATAAAGGGGTTTATAAAATCGAAAAACTTACAAAAAATGAAATTTTATTATCTTATTATCACTATGATATAAAAGATAAAAAATGTTATGTGAGGCTATCAAAATGGATCAAGACACCGCAAGGTCCAAAACATTTAGATGAGCAAAGTAATATTAAGAAATAATTATAAAAGAGGTTGTTTTAGGACAACCTCTTTATTCTTAAATATTTATCTACTCCTGAAATAGCTACACACAAAAAGTCAGGATATATAATTTATAAATCAATCAATGAATAAAATAATTATAATATTGTTACTGATATCGAGTATATCATGCAGCAAAAAAGGAGATATCGAGTCTATTTTTATCGCCGATAAAAACGAATACTGGGTTCACCATGATTATTGCTTCAATACCGGAGGTAACTGTTTTCACTTTAATGAAGATGGAAGTTATGATATATTTTTGGTAACAAATAAAGATTTTACGCTCGCCAACAGTGAAGGTGATGTGGTAAATGACCCCGGAACTTGGTCTATAAAAAATGACTCAACGTTTGTTAGGGATAAAGGGGTCTTTAAAATAGAGAAATTTACAAAAAATGAAATTTTATTATCGTACTACAATCATGAGTTTAAGGGTATAAAATGTTTCGTAAGACTATCAAAGTGGGAACAAACACCGCAAGGACCAAAACCAGTAGATACACTGGATAATGTTAAATAGTAAGAAAAAATAGAGGTTGCCTATATTAAGGCAACCTCTTTACTTTAACAGCTCATCTCTATTCGTAAAGGGCGTCTAAAGCTTGAAAGTAGGACAAAACCTGTAGATATGTTGGATAATGTTAAATAATAAGAAAAAAATAGAGGCTGCCCTAAAAAGACACATAGAAACTAAATGAAAACCTAAATAATGAAAAAAATAACTTTAATATTAATTTGCATAACATTTATTTCTTGTGATTTTGTAAAAAAACAAAACAAAAGCAAATTTGACAACATTTCAAAAGAAGACACTACTTGCATAAAAGATGTTAATGATGCAAAAATTGATATTCAAAAAGGCAAGTTAATCTACTGTTATACAATGGGCGGTCTATTATATCATGGATTACGTTCGGAAAAAGAGCTTACTTTAGTCTTAAAGCAAAATAACATTGAATTTAGAGGTGTTATTGTTTCTGACGTTGAATATGAAAACCAAACTCACTGCTATTGTGAATTTATGGAAGAAAAAATTCAAGAAAAATATGGAAAAAGATTTATTGATTCCATATTAGTTCTTTCAGATAAATTATATCTTAAAAATAGTATCAATGATACTTTATATTATGCAGATTGTGATAAATATCCAAACTATCCGAATGATAATAGCGAAGATCAAGATGAATATAGTGAAGTATTACAAAATGAATTAGAAAAGAAAATAACTTATCCAAAAGGCTACATAAAAAAGAAAAAACATGACGATTCAGCCTTTGTCGACATCCAATTTTATGTTAACAAAAAAGGAGAAGCAAAAATATTAAGTTTCTGGTTCATATTCGATATAAAAATAAATGACAAGTTTAAAAGAGATTTAGAAGCAGAAATCAAAAAATTTATAAAAACAGAAAATTGGACACCTGCTCAAATAAGAGGAGAAAATGTAAATTCAGATATGAATTTGAGATTCCATCTAAAATGAAAATAACAAGATAACCTATAAGCTAAGATAAAGGTAATCAAGAAGATACAAGTCTAAAAATTTGTAACTTTTTTTAAAACAAATTAACATGGATAGAATTTTTAAAAAATCAATTGCTATATTTTTAATTTTATTGATTTTAGGCTGTAAGAAAGACGAAAAACCAATTTCTAATAATAATCATAATACTTTAATTTCAGAAGCCAGAAATTTAATTCGGCAGAACTGTAATATACTTCTTGATTCTGTGGAACAATTTGATCCACCATTACCAAACGGAAAAAAAGTCATACCAAAATTAACAATTGGTTTAATGGATTCTATCCCTAAACGAGATATGAGTTTACGCATGGGTAGGTCTGATGGAGATACTTTTGCTGAATTCAAATTAGAAAAAGCTGATTTACTTAATTTTAGATCAACATACAAACTTAATTTAGTCAAAGTAAAAAAAGAGGATACCAATATTTTGCTTATAACTTTTTCTGAGGTAAGTATAAAAGGAAATCACGCGTTTGTTGTAGTTAAAAAAGTTAGGGGAATTGGTATGATTGAAGATACATTCTATTTTAAAAAAGAAAATGGCAAATGGGTTTTCATAAAAAAAGAGTTCTCAAAGATGGGGTAAATGTAAAATACACTAAATATGGGTTAATCCTTAAACCAAGCTGTAACTTGCTTGCTTGAATAGATTAGAATAAATATTTAAAAAGGCATAATTAATTCAAAGCTACAAGCCTAAAAATTTGTAGCTTTTTTATCAAACAAAATAACGTGGATAGGATTTTAAAAAAAATAGTCTTTGTCTTTTTATTTTTAGCAATTTTAAGCTGTAAAAAGGAGGAAAAATTAGACTCCGATAAAAACAATTTAATTTTAGAAGGAAGAAGTTTAATAAAAGAAAACAGTAATATATTAATTGATTCGTTAGATCGATATGATTTAAGATTCTTAAGAAAGAATGAAAAATTAGAGTCCTTTACTGTAAAGCTGCTTGATTCGATATCTATTGATGAAAAATATTCAAGATATGATTATGGAACACGCAATTTCCTTACATTCAAACTTGAAAATAATGATTTATCAAATTTTATATCACCTTACAAGCTTAATTTGATCAAGGCAGAAAGTTATGATGGTAATATTCTGTTTATTGCGTTTTCAAATCTTAAAATTGAAGGAGATAAAGCACAAATAATTGTTACAAAAGTTAGAGGAATAAGTAGCGTTAAAGATCGATATTATTTTAGAAAGGAAAACAATAGGTGGATTTTTACAAGGAAAAAATTCTTAACGATGGGTTAACTTTTAGCTCAGACGCAATATTGAGTTTATGACTTGTTGTCGTAACAAATTAGAACAAAAATTTTAAATTAGAAAAAACTAATTCAAAGCTACAAGCCTAAAATTTGTAGCTTTTTTAATTTACAACAGGATTTTTAGAATTAGTAAAAAGTTCCAAACTTAAAAGCAGTCAATTGTAATTTTAATTAAAGAGATAAAATATTCAGTATCCTTTACATTACAATTCAGAGTTAAGCCTTATTTATTGACTTACATCAATTTTTCACACTTACATAAATTTCATCTTTGCAATGAACATTAAAAACAAAAAAAGATGAATAAAAAGTATTTTAAGTATATCAATACACTATTTGTAGTTTTACCAATGACTTTGATTATGGCATTTGTAGGCTTGATTCGGAATTATGGTTTTGGGGAAGATTGGTTTTTTAAATTCTTAAATGCATGGACGATCATGCTTCCTGTTGCTTACCTGTCTGCATTTTTAATCATTCCGAGAGCCCGAAAACTGGCTGAAAAAATAAGTCTCTAAAAAGACTACAAAAAATTCGATTTTAATCAATCGGATTTTTTGTTTCTCTTTAATCTGGTTTAAATTTGTAAAAAGCATTGAATATGTATGAACAACTCGCCAAATTTATTAAAGACAAAGTTAGTATTTCTGAAGAAGATATAGATTCTATTTTGCCTTTCTTCAAAACGCTTTCTGCTAAAAAAAATGAATTTTTGGTTAGCCATGGCGAATTTGGCCAACGGCTTTATTTTGTAGAAAAAGGATGCCTTCGTATTTTTTTTATCAATGAAGAAGGTCAGGAATCTACCCGTTTTATCGCTTTTGAAAATCATTTTGCCTCTGCACTCGTGTCTTTCATTACCGAAGCTGCTGCTGTAGAATATGTTCAGGCACTTGAAGATTCGAAACTGCTGTACATTGACCGGAATGACTTTTTCAACTTATTGGAGAAATATCCCGCCTGGGAGAAATTCTATCGGTATTATTTAGAATTTGCGTATGTTACCAATACGAATCGTCTGATGTCCTTTATTACTATGGACGCCCGAACGCGCTATGAAAACCTGTTAAAAGAAAGGCCGATTGTTGTAAAAAGACTTCCTAATAAGGTCGTTGCTTCGTTTTTAAATATCTCGCAGGAAACGTTGAGCAGGTTAAAATCAAGGAAATAATTAGAATTTGATAAATTTTGGGGATTATTGGTTTCCTTACAGATAGCAACAAAAAAGCGAAACTCTAAAAGTTTCGCTTTTATTTTTTAAAAAAAATGTCTTATCGCTTATTCTCCACTAATATGAAGTTCAGCAAACTCCTTATCAACAATTAAAAAATGATTTGATTCTAAAGCAATTGAATCAAATTCAACTTTTTCATTATCAATTTCTATTTTTGTAACTTTAAAAGGCAATCCAATTAAGTTGATTTTATATTTAGTGTAAGGTGTATCATATTTACCTTCTTTATGTAACTGAATAATAAGTTCTTTCTCTTTTCCGATAGTCCTGAAAGACAGAAAGCTGTAACGCCCTTTTTTATAATCATATCCGTCCTGGGCATCCTCATAAACTACAGATTTCTCCTTACCGTTTTTATAGTATAAATCAAGTGTCAGTTCATCAAATTCAAGTTCCCCAACAAATTGCTGAACAGGATATTTTGGAATTACAGCGCCCGCTTTTATAAAAACAGGGATTTCATCAAATTTAGTATCAATCCAGACTTCTCTTCCTCCTGTTACAAATTCATTTGTCCAATAGTTATACCACTCCCCCCTTGGAATATACATTCTTCTTCCAACAGCATTAGGCTCAAGGATCGGGCATACTAATATTTGGTTTCCGAATATAAATTCGTCATTGCGATAATGTGTCTGAGTATCATCCTGATCATAATACACCAAAGGTTTCAGCATCGGAATGCCTTCTTCAATATATTGCCAGAACATAGTATACAAATAAGGCAATAACTGATAACGCAAATTGATAAATTTACGGGTAATATTAATCAC
Source organism: Flavobacterium sp. Flavsp81 (assembly GCF_059491325.1). Taxonomy (NCBI): domain Bacteria; kingdom Pseudomonadati; phylum Bacteroidota; class Flavobacteriia; order Flavobacteriales; family Flavobacteriaceae; genus Flavobacterium; species Flavobacterium sp. Flavsp81. Next base: position 1,176,618 of record NZ_CP168505.1, read on the forward strand.
TTCTTCATCAAAAGCCCAAGGCTCCTGATTACCATGATCTCCTGAAGAATGTGTTCTGCAAAAAGGATGAAATACGCCTAACTGAATCCAGCGAGTGTATAATTCACCTGTTGGCTGTTCGGCAAATCCGCCAATATCAGAGCCTGTGAAACCCATTCCTGAAATGCTCATACGCTGTACCTGAATATTGGCTATCCACAAATGTTCCCAGGTTGCTACATTATCTCCTGTCCATGATGACGTATATCGCTGAGCGCCTGAATAAGCTGATCTGGTAATAACAAACGGACGTTTCGGATAAGCAAATCGCTTCACACCATGATAGGTTGCCCTTGCCATTTGTGTACCGTAAATATTGTGTGCTTTTCTATGGCTGCAGGGATTTCCATCATAATCATGGCGGACATCCATGGGGAAAGTCTTGTTTGGAACCTCCATAACAGCAGGTTCATTCATATCGTTCCAAACCCCTTTTACGCCAATATCCGAAATTAATTCTTTAAATAAACCTGCCCACCATTCACGGACAACAGGATTGGTATAATCCGGAAAATTACATTCACCCGGCCAGACTTTTCCTTTCATATAAGGTCCATCGGCTCTTTTGCAGAAATAATCTTTTTCTAAAGCTTCTTTATAAACCGAATATTCTTTATCAATTTTAATTCCCGGATCTATAATTACGATTGTTTTAAATCCATCTTCGGCTAATTCTGCAACCATTTTCTTTGGATCCGGAAAATATTCTTTGTTCCAGGTAAAACATCGGAACCCTTCCATATAATCGATATCCAGATAAATGGCATCGCATGGGATTTTTAATTCCCTGAATTTAGATGTAATTTCTTTGACTTTGCTTTCCGGATAATAGCTCCATTTACATTGATGGTATCCTAAAACCCAAAGCGGGGGCAGTTCCGGTTTTCCGGTTAAATCTGTATAAGTGGTGACTACATCCTGCATTTGAGGACCATAAACAAAATAGTAATTCATTTCGCCGCCTTCAGCCCAAAAGCTTGTAACATTTCTTCTTTCCTGACAAAAATCAAAAAAAGTCCTAAAAGTATTGTCAAAGAAAATCCCGTATGATTGTTTATTTTGCAAACCAATATAAAACGGAACTACTTTATATAACGGTTCCTGATCTTTTTGATAGGCATATTGATCGGTAGCAAAATTTTCTACTCTTTTGCCTTTTAAATTCATTTGCGTGGCTTTATCTCCAAGACCGTAAAAACATTCCCCGTCTTTTGATGACTTACTCATTTTTACGATATTCCCTCCATATTCATAACTTTCTTCCCAATGAAATCCAAGTTCATCTTCAAGAATCAGCTGATCATTCAAATCAAAAATGGATAAGCGAAGATCTATTTTCTGAATTTTACATTTAACCTTACTGGTTCTGATGAGGAAAAAAGTTTCTTCTTCCGTGAGTTCAAGAAAGTTGTATCCGTGTAACTGGCTTTTGTCAATAGCATACGAAAAATCATTACTAAAATAGCCTTTGGTAGTAAATCGAAACCGAATTAAACTATCTCTTAAAATCGTAACTTTTAAAATTACCTTATTGTCGGTATGAAAAAAAATGGAATCACCCTGATGCTCATACGACACAATTTTCGTTGGATACAAATCTCCCTTATATTCTAATTGTGTATTTACAATCATATACTAAATGAATTAATTATAAGAACTCTATCTCAGTTCCAAACATACAAAAAAACTAAGTAAGCCTGCATGAATATTAGGTTTATTCACGAAAACGTTTTTTTTGACTGAGTGATAAATTACTTGTCAAAAAATAAGTAATTCAGTAATTTATATCTGAAAAAATCACAAAATCACAGCGCCTGAAAAAATAATTTTTACTGCACAAATGAATAAACCGTAACACTTAAAGGAGGCAGAATCAATTCGATAGAAAAATGTCTGCCGTCGTATGGTGAAGATTCAATTTTTAATGTTCCTGAATTACCAACTCCGCTTCCGCCATAAAGCTGAGAATCGCTATTGAAAATTTCTTTTAATATTCCTTTTTTAGGAACTCCAATTCTGTAATTTTCGCGAATAACGGGAGTAAGATTACAAACAATAATTAAATTTTCTTCAGGATTATTTCCTTTTCGGATATAGGATAAAACCGCGTTTTGATGATCTGAATAATTAATCCATTCGAAACCTTCTCCGCTGAATTGTTTTTCATACAATGCCGGATGTGATTTATATAATTGATTCAAATCTGTAATTACCTTTTTAATTTCTGCATGATAGTCGTATTGCAATAAATGCCAGTCCAGGCTGTTCTCGAAATTCCATTCAGAACTTTGTCCAAATTCAGAACCCATAAATAACAATTTGGTTCCCGGATGGGTAAACATATAGCCGTAAAGCAACCTTAAATTGGCAAATTTCTGCCATTCGTCACCGGGCATTTTATTCAAAATAGATTGTTTTCCATAAACCACTTCATCATGCGAAAAAGGCAGCATGAAATTTTCGGTAAAAGCATATGTCATCGAAAAAGTCAAATCATTTTGATGGTATTTTCGATAGACTGTTTCTTTCTGAAAGTATTTTAAAGTATCGTGCATCCATCCCATCATCCATTTCATTCCGAAACCTAATCCTCCGGTAAATGTTGGTCTTGAAACCATTGGAAAAGAAGTGCTTTCTTCTGCAATTGTGTGAACTCCATCAAAATTAGCATAAATAACTTCATTAAATTCTTTAAGAAAACTAATCGTGTCCAAATTTTCTCTTCCGCCATAAATATTAGGTTCCCATTCCCCTTCATTTCTGGAATAATCCAAATATAACATTGAAGCTACAGCATCAACCCGCAGGCCATCGACATGGTAATGCTGAAGCCAAAAAACAGCATTACTTATTAAAAAAGCACGAACTTCATTACGCCCGTAATTAAAAACAAGACTTTTCCAATCCGGATGATAGCCTTTTCTGCGATCCGGATGTTCATATAAATGCGAACCGTCAAAAAATCCTAAACCGTGTGCATCGTCAGGAAAATGTGATGGAACCCAGTCCAGAATCACACCTATACCGGCCTGATGCAGCTTATCTACCAAAACCATAAAATCCTGTGGCTTACCAAACCTGGATGTTGGCGCAAAATATCCAACCAGCTGATAACCCCATGACGGATCATAAGGATATTCCATTATCGGCATAAACTCTACATGTGTAAAACCCGTTTCCTTAACATAAGCCACTAAATCATCAGCCAATTCCAAATACGTTAAAAACCGATTATTATCCCCACGTTTCCAGGAACCCAAATGTACTTCGTAAACTGAATAGGGCTTATCCAAAATGTTATTTTCCTGACGGGACTGCATCCATTTATCGTCTTTCCAGTTATAATCTAAATCCCAGACAACAGAAGCAGTATGGGGAGGTTTTTCGCAGTATAAAGAAAAAGGATCTGCTTTTTCTGTTACAATTCCGTCAATACTGGATTGGATTTTATATTTATAAATTGTCCCTTTGGTTAAATTTGGAATAAAACCTTCCCAAATACCCGAAGAATCCCAACGTACCTGAAGTAAATGCTCCCCTTGTGTCCAATAATTAAAATCACCAACAACTGAAACAGATTGCGCTGTGGGTGCCCAAACGGCAAAATAAACGCCTTTTGCCCCATTAACTTCTACTAAGTGTGCCCCTAGTTTTTCGTATAATTTGAAGTGTTTCCCTGCTTTGAATAAATCGATATCAAAATCAGTAAATAGAGAATGCGTAATAACGTTGGACATATATTGAGTTCTTAATAGTTAGTACCTAGTACTTAGTTTAATTAGTACCTAGTAATTAGTTCTTAGTAATTAGTTGTTTGTTTGTTCTTGATATGTAGTAATAGTTCGTGGTAATTAGTTTTTAGCACAAAGTAACACTCTTTACTAATCACTAGGCACTAATTACTAAGGACTTAAAAAACATTAATCTATTCTGAAATTATCCGGAAGGACAGCATCTTTTTTAATAACAACAATACCATCTTTTATACTGTATAAATCATTGGTAAAATTCTCCAAATGTTTACCTCCGTTAATATGAACATTGTTTCCAATACGAACATTTTTATCAACCAAAGCATTTTTAATAAAACAATTGTTCCCTATTCCAACATGTATTTTATTGTTAGCGGTATCCTGATTCATTTCGTCAAGATCCTGATAAAAATCATTCCCCATCACATACGAATGCTGAATCACAGTTCCGTCTCCAATTCGGGAACGAATACCAATTACAGAACTTTTGATTTCCTGTGCATTGATGATACAGCCTTCAGATATTAAGGATTGATTGATGTTTGAGTTTCTAAATTTTGATGGAGGCAGTAATCTTGGGCGTGTGAAAATTTTATTCTCATTATCAAACAAATTAAATTCGGGTATATCTGCTGTCAAACCAATATTTGCCTCGAAAAATGAATCTATGTTTCCAATATCTGTCCAATATCCTTCATATTGGTAACTTAAAATTTTATGTTTCCCTACGGCTTGAGGAATAATTTCTTTTCCAAAATCTTTAGTATCCGGATTGGCCATCAAATCTATCAACAATTGGCGATTGAAGATATAAATTCCCATTGAGGCTAAATATTTTTTGCCTTTAGCCTGCATTTGTTCACTCACCTCAGACTCCCATTCAGGTAAAAGTGATGCGTCTGGTTTTTCAATAAAAGCTTCAATACAACTTTCATGATTGGTTTTAAGAATTCCGAATTCCGGTGCATCCTTAGCATTTACAGGTAAAGTAGCTATAGAAATGGCTGCATCTGCTGCAATATGAGCTTCCAGCATTTCGTTAAAATCCATTTGGTACAATTGATCACCGGAAAGTATTAAGGCATATTCAAAATCGTGCTTTAAGAAATGTGACATACACTGACGAACAGCATCCGCCGTACCCTGAAACCATGTTGGGTTATCCGGAGTTTGCTCAGCTGCTAAAATATCAACAAATGACTGACTGAAAATGCTGAAATTAAATGTGTTTTTAATGTGTGCATTTAACGAAGCCGAGTTAAACTGGGTAAGCACAAAAATTTTAAAAATATCCGAATTAATACAATTGGATATAGGAATATCTACCAATCTATATTTACCTCCGATCGGAACAGCGGGTTTTGACCTTGTCTCTGTTAATGGATATAAACGTGATCCCTGACCACCTCCTAAAATAATGGCAACTACTCCTTTTTTGTTAACTTTCATTTTTTTGAATTATTTGGTTGTATATTTCGATATATTCTTGACAAACTCTTTCCCAGGAATGATCAATGGACATTCCTGTTTTTCTTATTTTATTAAATTCTTCAGGATCAGCATATAATTTTACCGCACGTTTAATAGAATAACAAACATCACCAACTGAAGCCTGATCATGACAAATACCGTTTCCGTTATCTCCAAAATCAATTACGGTATCGCGGAGGCCTCCTGTTCTTCTCACAATAGGAATTGTTCCGTAGCGCAAAGCATACATCTGATTTAATCCACAGGGCTCAACCCGTGACGGCATTAAAATAAAATCGGAACCGGCATAAATCAAGTGTGCCAGTTCTTCATTATAGCCAATAAAAACATTGTAATTTCCTTTATAATCTTCCCGTAATTGCAATAATTGCGTTTCAATATCAGGATTCCCTGATCCTAAAATCAGGATATTAATATTTTCAAAATTCTCAGATAAAGCTAATGCCGAAGCCTGAGGCAAAAGATCACCGCCTTTTTCATCAAACAAACGGCCTATAAAACTAAATAATGGTTTTGCAGGATCTAAATCAAATCGTTCGCATAATTTTTCCTTGTTTTTTTGTTTTCCGGTTTCAAAATCCTCAATTGAATAATGTTCCTCAAGCATTTTATCTTTTAGAGGATTCCAGACTTCAATGTCTATGCCGTTTAAAATTCCTTTTGATTTATTGCGGACTTTATTAAATAATGATTCCAGTCCATTTGCTGACACATTAATTTCATCCAGATAACTCGGGGAAACAGTTGTAACCGCATGGGCACATTTAACCGCTACGGCTAATGAATTCAGGCAATTATCCCATTCTAAGAAACCAGCATGACGTACATCAAATTCCGGCAGGTAATTCATTTTATCATAACCAAACCAACCCTGATACAAACCATTATGAATTGTGATAACAGTTCTGATAGTACTTAATAGTTCATATTTATAGCTGTACTTAAGCATAAACGGAATAAGTCCGGTATGGTGATCGTGACAATTTATAACATCAGGAACAATATTCTCAGTCAAAATCCAGTCTAAAGCGGCAATTTGAAAAGATAAAAAACGCTCGATATCGTCTTCATATCCATATACCTCTGGCCTGTCAAATAATTCCTTAATTTCAATCAGGTATAATTCATAACCCAATTTATCTGTGACTTCTTTTAGTACATTAAATGGAAAATCAAAATTCCCTAAAGTAATACTGCCAGAATGTACATTTTCGAAAATATTTTCTTTTTTAAACTTTGTATCATAACCCGGAACTATTACCTTAACCTCATGACCCGCATTTTGTTGATATTTTGGCAATGCTCCAACAACATCAGCTAAACCGCCCACTTTTGCCATTGGATAACATTCTGCACTGATATGAAATATTTTCATTTAAGACTACTATTTAAAAAATGATGATAACTAAATTAGTATGTAAACTTTTATTATTTGTGGTACTTTTATGTTTTTTAAATTTAGGAAAAAATAAGCGAAATTGAGCCTTATCATAAAAATTATCATTATGCCAAAAAAAACACCAAATCCTACAAAATCTTTAAAAATCCCTCTGTTTATTGTTATTTCAAGTAGAATATGTGCCTTTATTTCCAGTAAACTCGTAACAGTATATGCAGCAAAACTTTTTACAACACCTATAAAACATAAAATTCCAAAAAGAGAATTGGAAATGGACTCCCGAAGTATCCAAAAAACCATTCATATTTCATCAATTAATAAAAACATTATGGTCTATGAATATGGCAAAAGTGATAAAAAAATATTGTTGGTACATGGCTGGTCAGGGCGCGGAACACAACTTTTTAAAATTGCCGATGCATTATTAGAAAAGGGATATTCCGTAATTAGTTTTGATGCTCCGGCCCACGGAAAATCAGAAGGCAAAACAACCATTATGTCTGAATTCATCGAATCAATTTTAGAAATCGAAAAACAATACGGTCCTTTTGAAACTGCCATCGGTCACTCGTTGGGCGGAATGTCGGTTTTGAATGCAATCAAAAACGGTTTGCAGGTGAAAAAAGCTGTAATCATTGGTAGTGGCGATATTGTACAAGATATTTTGGATGATTTTATTTTTAAATTAAGATTAAAACCCGAAATTAGTATTCGTTTGCGTAATCACTTCGAAACTAAATATAAAGTAAAAATGGATGACTTTTCAGCTTACAAAGCGGCAAAAGAATTAGAGATTCCTGCTTTGGTAATTCATGATAAAAATGATCCGGAAGTTCATGTAAAAGCTGGGATTAACATTCATAAACATCTTAAAAACGGGAGTTTATATTTGACAGAAGGCTTAGGGCATCGAAAAATTTTAGGAAATCAAAACGTAATTAAAAAAATTATAGAATTCATCACAGAAAACAATAATTAATTGAATTATCATGGATCTATTTGGAGAAACAAAGAATTGGGAAAATGATTTAAAACCCATTCTCAAGAAATATAAAGGAAAGAAACATCCTTTGGAGTATCAAAATACCTATCAATTATTGGTAATGGTTGTATTGTCGGCTCAGGATTCTGATGCCAATATAAATGCTATATCCCCTGCCCTGTTTGCTAAATTTCCAACATTAAAAAGTTTGGCAAATGCAGATTCTGAAACTTTCATGCCTTATGTAAGCAAAGTTCGAAATCATGCAACCAAAACCGGATGGCTGTTAGAAATTGCCAAAACTATTAAAGATGACAAAAATATCCCATTAACGATGGATGGCTTGACGGCTTTGAAAGGTTTGGGCAGAAAATCAGCCAATGTTATTTTAAGGGAAACACATCAGCCAGCCGAAGGAATTATCACTGATTTACATGTAATCCGTGTTGCTCCCAGAATTGGAATCGTGCAGGAAAGTAAAGATGGCAATAAGGTCGAAAAACAATTGATGGAGGTTCTGCCAAAAAAAATATGGTCAGAAATTGGTATGGCTATTTCATTTCACGGCAGGGAAATCTGCCGTCCAAAACCTAAATGCGAAGAATGTCCCTTGACTTATTGTTGTCAGTATTATTTGCATCTTAAAAAGGATAGTTGATTCAATATTAAGATTGAAGAAAATATTTAGTTATTTTCTTTTTTTATAAAAACATATATCGTAATATTGCAATATAAAAATTTATAAATGGGCGCAACTAAAACTGATCATTTTACCGACAAGCAAAATCAAATTGCCATAATTGCAAAAGCATTGGGACATCCTGCCAGAATCGCTATTATCGAATATTTACTTAAAGTAAATACCTGCATTTGCGGAGATATTGTAAACGAGCTTCCCCTGGCTCAGCCTACAATTTCACAACATTTGAAAGAGCTAAAAAACGCGGGTCTTATTAAGGGAAACGTTAAAGGAACTGCTATTTGCTATTGCATTGATGAAAAGGCCTTTTCTATTTTAAAGGATTATTTTTCAAAAATTATTTTAACTGTTACGAATCAAAAATGTTGTTAAACCTTTTTTTAACCAATTAAATCGCAATATTGCAATAAATAACTAAATGAAAAATTATGAAACTTTCAGAAATTAAAACCATACTGGAAACTGTAGAAACAGTAAATTTTCAATTACCAAACGGAAACTTCGTTCCCGAACACTTTCATGTTACGGAAGTGGGTCTAATCACCAAAAACTTTATTGATTGTGGCGGAACAGTCCGCAAAGAAACCGTTGTAAATTTTCAGCTTTGGGATGCCAATGATTTTGAGCACCGTTTAAAACCGAAAAAACTAATTCATATTATTGAACTCTCTGAAAAAATTCTTGGGATTGAAGATTTTGAAATCGAAGTTGAATATCAGGATACAACCATTGGTAAATATGATTTAGGTTTCAACGGAAAAGATTTCTTATTGCTTAACAAGCAAACGGCTTGTTTAGCTCAGGAACAATGCGGAATTCCTGCTGAAAAAACAAAACTGAACCTTACCCAGCTTAATACCAATAATACTAATTCATGCACTCCCGGCGGAAGCTGTTGCTAATTTTAAATTAATATGTTAAATAAAGAAACATTATTACCTAAAATAAAAGAAGTTGCATTGTCTTTTAGTTTTGAAGAAATTAACTTTGAACGCAAAAATATTTTACAACCGCTTATTGATTTTATTCAATTAAAAATTGAAAATCAAGAAGAAATCCGGCTGAATTTTATTTGCACTCATAATTCCAGGCGTAGTCATTTATCGCAAGTTTGGGCACAAACAGCGGCATATTATTACGGAATAAAAAATGTTTTTTGCTATTCGGGCGGAACAGAAGCTACGGCCTTATTCCCTAAAGTTGCTGAGACTTTAGAAAATACAGGATTTAAAATTCAAAAACTCTCAGAAGAGAATAATCCGGTATATGCTATAAAATTTACAGAAAACGAGGCTCCGGTTATAGGTTTTTCCAAAACGTATGACGATGATTTTAATCCTGCAAGTGGTTTTGCAGCTATTATGACCTGCTCGCAAGCTGATGAAGGCTGTCCTTTTATTGCCGGGGCAGAAAAAAGAATTCCAGTTACGTTTGAAGACCCAAAAGTTTTTGATAACACACCACAGCAAGCAGAGAAATATCAGGAACGCAGTCATCAAATTGCTACTGAAATGTTTTATGTTTTTTCTCAAATAAAAAAATAATATGGCTCCAAATCATTGTACACCAATTGCAGAAAGAAAAAAACTGGAATTTCTGGATAGATTTCTAACATTATGGATTTTCATAGCCATGGTAATTGGCGTTTCTATTGGTTATTTAATTCCGTCGAGTGGAAATTTTATTAATTCCTTTTCCAGCGGAACTATAAATATTCCACTGGCAATTGGACTCATACTGATGATGTATCCGCCTTTGGCAAAAGTGAAATATGAAAAAATGAGCGAAGTTTTTAAAAACACAAAAGTGCTTGGCGCTTCTTTATTCCTGAATTGGATTGTAGGGCCAATTTTGATGTTTGCGCTGGCTCTTTTGTTTTTAAAAGGCTATCCGGAATACATGATTGGTTTAATTTTGATTGGATTGGCGCGTTGTATCGCAATGGTGGTTGTCTGGAATGACCTTGCAGACGGAAACCGTGAATATGCTGCAGGATTAATTGCTTTAAACAGTATTTTTCAGGTTTTGCTTTATAGTGTTTATGCTTATATTTTTATTACAATTTTACCTCCTTATTTTGGTTATACCGGTTTTAATGTCAATATAAGCATTGGTCAAATTGCCGAAAGCGTTGGTATTTATTTAGGAATTCCTTTTGCACTTGGAATCATAAGCCGTTATAGTCTGATAAAACTTAAAGGTGAGGAATGGTTTCAGAATAAATATGTTCCCTTTATTTCTCCTATAACCTTAATTGCCTTGTTATTTACAATTATGATTATGTTTAGCTTAAAAGGACAATTGATTGTTCAGATCCCGATGGATGTTGTTCGGATTGCTATTCCTTTGGTGATTTATTTTGCTGTGATGTTTGTAATCAGCTTTTTTATCGGAAAGTATTTTGGTGCTGATTATTCGAAAAGTACTGCGATTGCATTTACAGCCACAGGAAACAATTTTGAATTGGCAATTGCTGTTGCCATTGGCGTTTTCGGAATTAATAGCGGACAGGCTTTTGCGGGTGTTATTGGTCCTTTGGTTGAAGTTCCTGCTTTGATTGCGCTTGTAAATGTTGCTTTTTGGTTTAGGAAAAAATATTTTTCTTAGAGGTTCTGATTTTCTAAATTATCAAGTCTGAGTAATTTTTAAACATTTCTAATGAAACCTAAAACCCTAGCCCGGATGGAAGCGACATCCTTTTGTGCCGGGGTTTGGCACAAAAGATATAGCGGACAGCCGGAAATAGCTTCTAATAAAAATTGAACATTAACATTTCATTTAAATACTGTTGAAAGATATAATTAGTATTTTTGAAGCTCTTTCAAAAATACTAATCACACTATGCGAAAAACTCAGATACAGGCATTTTTAGTTTTCTTAATCAGTATTCAAATTTCTTTTGCTCAGCAGCCACAAAAACCTAATTCTGTTGAGATTTATAATCAAATTAGAAAATTAAACTTTTTAGGTTCTGTTTTATATATTGCAGCACATCCTGATGATGAAAATACGCGTTTGATTTCGTATTTATCGAATGAAGTTAATGCCAGAACAGGTTATTTATCCTTAACCCGCGGTGATGGCGGTCAAAATTTAATTGGTTCGCAACTGCGTGAATTATTGGGTGTTATCAGAACGCAGGAATTAATAGAAGCCAGAAAAATTGATGGCGGAGAACAGTTTTTTTCGCGTGCCAATGATTTTGGTTATTCAAAAAACCCTGATGAGACTTTAAAAATCTGGGATAAGGATAAAGTGCTTGCCGATGTCATCTGGACGATCAGGAAATTCCAGCCTGATGTAATCATCAATCGTTTTGACCATCGATCACCGGGAACAACCCACGGACACCATACTTCATCTGCGATGTTAAGTGTGGAGAGTTTTGATTTAGCAAATAATGCTAAAATATATCCTGAGCAGCTAAAATATGTAACTCCATGGCAGGTTAAACGTCAATTTTTTAATACTTCGTGGTGGTTTTACGGAAGCCAGGAAAAATTTGATGCTGCTAATAAGTCCAAATTTACCACATTACAAACAGGTGTTTACTATTCCGGAATAGGAAAATCTAATCAGGAAATTGCTGCTTTAAGCCGTAGCCGTCATCAGTCCCAAGGTTTCGGAAGTACAGGAAGCCGTGGTGATGAATTGGAATATTTGGAACTTATCAATGGTGAAACTCCACAAAATCGCAATGATTTGTTTGATGGAATTGACACTTCATGGAATCGTGTAAAAAATGGAAAACCTATCGGCGAACTGATTTCTAAAATTATTGCAAATTACAATTTCAGCAATCCATCAGCCAGTATTCCGGATTTGGTAAAAGCGTATTCAATGATTCAGGATTTGGAAGATACCCATTGGAAAGATATAAAATCGGATGCTATAAAAAACATCATCGCATCCAGTTCGGGTTTATATTTAGAGGCTGTTGCAGAGGAACAGGAAGCTACGCCCGGAAGCACTATTAAATTAAATATTGAAGCGATCAACAGATGTGCAGTTGAAATGCAATTGACAGGTTTAACTTCGTTACCGGATAACAAAACCACTGTTAAATATAAGCTTTTCTTAAAAAACAATAACGACCAGCGATTTAAACTTGAAATTCAGCTTCCAGACACAATCGAATATACGCAGCCTTATTGGCTAAAAGAAAAAGCAAGCACAGGAATGTACACGGTTTCTAATCAGGAAATCATTGGAATTCCGGATATTATTCGAGAAGTAAAAGTTATTTTTAATGTGAGAATTAATAGTGTTGACATTCCCTTTGAAAAAACTGTAGTCTATAAATACAACGACGGAGTAAAAGGCGAAATGTATAATTTTCTTGATATTGTACCGGAAGTTACCTCTTCTATACTTGAAAAAGTTCTCATTTTTAAAGATAATAAAAGTAAAATGATTCCGGTAAAAGTCCGTGCCGGTAAAGATGCCATCAAGGGAAATTTACAACTGGAATTACCAAAAAGCTGGATAGTTTCTCCAAAACAAATTCCGTTTGCTTTAGACAAAAAAGGCATGGAACAAACTTTTTATTTTGAAGTTATTCCTCCGTCAAACCCGGAAGAAGCTATTGCAAAAAGCATTGTTATTATTGATAATCAGCGTTTTGATAAAGACGAAACTATAATCGGTTTTGAGCATATTACCAAACAAATGGTTTTGAAACCAGCCGAATCAAAATTCTTAAAAATCGATTTAAAAACCACAGATGATACCATTGGTTATATAATGGGTGCAGGCGATGAGGTTCCGGAAAGCCTGAGTCAGATGGGATATAAAGTGACCATTTTGAAACCGGAAGAGATTACACCTGAAAAACTGGATTCGTTTAATGTCGTCATAACAGGAATACGCGCCTATAATACTGTAAACGCTTTGGCTAACAAACAGTCGATTCTTTTTGATTTTGTAAAAAGAGGGAAAACAATGATTGTGCAATACAATACAAATGGAAAACTTATTACGGATAAAATTGCGCCATATCCACTTAAAATTTCAAATGATCGTGTAACAGAAGAGAATGCAAAAATTACATTTTTAGCTCCTAATCATCCTGTTTTGAACACGCCAAACAAAATCAGTACAAAAGATTTTGAAGGCTGGACACAAGAACAAGGCTTATATTATCCCGATCAATATGATCGTGCCTTTACTCCTGTTATATCCTCACACGATAAAGGTGAATCTTCTAAAGATGGTGCCTTATTAGTCGCTCCTTATGGAAAAGGATATTATATTTACACTGGTCTAAGCTTTTTTAGAGAATTGCCGGAAGGGGTTTCAGGTGCTTACCGATTATTATCGAATATTATTTCGTTAAAACAACCTATAGAAGCTCCTAAACAAGAATTAAAGCCTTAAAAAACAGTCAAAGATGGAAGCTAAAAAACAAAAAAAATGGAAAAAAAGTTACACCTATGTATTGGTTGCTAATGCAATTTACATTGTTATTTTTTTCTTAATCATGCAATTATACTCTTAACTTATGCAATTATTTGATTGGTTTGTACTGATTGTTACTCTTTTATTTATTGTAGGGTATGGTTCCTGGAAAACAAAAGGCAGTAAAAATGTTGAGGACTTTATTTTAGGAAATAACGAAACTCCATGGTATACTGTAGGTCTGTCCGTTATGGCTACTCAGGCCAGTGCGATTACTTTTTTATCTACTCCGGGTCAGGCTTATCATGACGGAATGGGGTTTGTGCAATTCTACTTCGGATTGCCAATTGCAATGATCGTTATTTGTGTAACTTTTATTCCGCTATATCATAAACATAAAGTTTTTACCGCGTATGAGTTTTTGGAGAAACGATTTGATGTAAAAACACGTTCGTTGACAGCCATTTTGTTTTTAGTTCAGAGAGGTTTGGGAACAGGATTGACTATATATGCTCCTGCAATTATCCTATCAGCACTTTTAGGCTGGAATTTAACTTTGATGAACATCATTATTGGTGTTTTGGTTATAATTTACACTTTCTCAGGAGGCACAAAAGCCGTAAATGTGACTCAAAAGCAACAAATGTTTGTGATCATGACCGGAATGTTTATTACCTTTTTCCTAATCCTTCATTATTTACCTCAGGATATGACATTTTCAAGTGCAATGCATATTGCCGGTGCAAATGACAAAATGAATATTGTAAATTTTTCTTTTGATCCTGAAGAAAGATATACTTTTTGGAGCGGTATCACAGGTGGTTTTTTCCTGATGCTTGCCTACTTTGGAACAGATCAATCACAAGTAGGACGCTATTTGTCCGGAAAATCGGTTAAGGAAAGCCAAATGGGATTAATCATGAACGGGCTGTTAAAAGTTCCCATGCAGTTTTTTATATTGCTGACGGGAGTGATGGTTTTTGTATTTTTTCAATTCAATCCTGTGCCACTGAATTTTAATCCCAACAATAAGATCATCATTGAAAAATCAGCTTATAAAGATGAGTATCATGCTCTGGAAGCTAAATTGAATACACTTTCTGAAGATAAAAAAGTGATCAATCTCTTATATATTGAACAATTGAATCAGGATTATGATAATCCGATTCTTAGGAAAGAATTAGTTGCCTTATCCAATAAAGAAAAAGATTTGCGGGACCGTGCCAAAGAAATTATTTCTAAAGCTGACAGTAACAGTGAAACTAACGATAAAGATTATGTGTTTTTTCATTTCATCCTGCATTATTTACCCAAAGGACTCATCGGTTTATTACTCGCTGTGATTCTTTCGGCAGCAATGTCTTCAACGGCTTCAGGACTAAATGCACTAGCTTCTACTACCGCAATTGATATTTATAAACGTAATCTCAAAAACGAAAAATCGGAAAAGCATTATCTGAATGCTACCAAATTTTTTACTCTTTTTTGGGGAATTATTGCCATCCTTTTTGCCTGCATAGGAACTTTATTCGAAAATTTAATTCAGCTCGTAAATATTATCGGTTCTATATTTTACGGAACTGTTTTAGGAATCTTTTTGGTTGGATTTTATTTAAGGCGTGTTCAGGCCAAACCTATGTTTTACAGTGCCATTCTCAGTCAGATAACTATTTTTGTCATTTATTATTTTATGATATATATTTATCCAAGCGGTCAGGAAAAATTAGGCTATTTATGGCTAAATTTCATTGGGGCAATATTAACTATTTTGTTATCGCTTTTTATGCAAATTGCTTTTTTCAAGAGGGATGATCTTGAGTTAAATGAATTATGACCTAAGTTAAACATCAATTCAAATAATTTATTTCAAATTTGCTTATCAAATAATATACTACTTATATATGCTGAACTTTAATTTTACTCCTTTTCCGGTTATAGAAACTGAACGTTTAATTTTAAGAAGAATCACAAATGATGATGCTAACGAAATATTTGAATTACGCTCAAATCCGGAAACAATGAAATATATTCCGAGGCCTTTGGTAAAAACTACTGAAGATGCACTCGAACATGTAGCCATGATTGAAGAAAAAATCGTTACAAATGTTGGTATTAATTGGGGAATAACTTTAAAAGGCAATTCTAAAGTTCTGGGTATTATTGGATATTACAGAATACAGCCAGAAAATCACCGCGCCGAAATCGGTTATATGTTACTCCCTGATTTTCATGGAAAAGGAATTATTTCCGAAGCGCTAAAACGATTGATTGCCTATGGTTTTGATGATTTAAAATTACATTCCATTGAGGCTGTAATTGATCCTGAAAATGCTGCTTCTGAAAAGGTTTTACAAAAATGTGGTTTTGTCAAAGAAGCACATTTAAAAGAAGCGGAATTTTATGAAGGAAAATTTCTCGATAAGGTAATTTATTCATTATTAAACAGTAAGTAATTTTCAGAAATAAATCTATTAAATAATTTTATTTCGGCAACAGTAATTATTTGTTTGCGTTATATTTGCACGCGAAATAATATTTACAAAACTCCATGAAAAAGGTATTTTTTATAATTGTACTTATACTATCTCTTCAATTACAGAGCCAAACTTACATAAAATTTAATGCCGCTACAACATTAGTCCTTGTTCCAAATATTGGAGTAGAAACCAGTATTGGGGAAAAAACTACTTTTAGTTTTGACGTAATGGCTTCTTTTTGGGATTCTTTTGATGGAAAAAAACCAATGAAATTTTTCCTTTTAACTCCTGAGATCCGTTATCACTTTAAAGAAAAATATAATGGATTTTATGCGGGTCTTAATACAGGATTTGACACCTATGAACTTCAAAAATGGAATTATTGGGATTCTAATAAATATGAAACAGGTTTTGGATATAGATTAGGAGCTACAATAGGTTATAATAAAAAACTGACTGACAAATTATTATTGGACATTTTTGTAGGTGGCGGTTGGCACCAGGGGTTTTACGAAGGCCATTATAACGACGGAACTCCCGGAAGTTACGAGCAGGTAAAAAATTGGGATAAAAGCGGTGAATGGTTACCTTATCGTGGCGGAGTTATGATTTCTTATAAATTAAACTAATTTCCTGAAAATTTAGAAAGCGAATTTAAATACAGTTCTTCCACTTTTTTTCTGGCCCAATCGGTTTTTCTTAAAAAAGTTAAGCTTGATTTTACACTGGGATTTTCATTAAAACACTTAATCGGAATTAATTCTCCCAAAGTATCAAAACCATAATGATCTACTAACTTTTCTACTATTTTTTGAAGTGTAATCCCGTGTAACGGATCTTGTGATTTTTGCTTTTCCATATTGCAAATTTATATCATTTATCCAAAAACAATTGCGCTTTCATTTATTTGTTACTAAATTTGTCAAACTATGTTAAAAACTGTCAATATACTTAATAAAAGAGCCCGGTTTGATTATGAAATAATCGACACCTATACTGCTGGAATTGTTTTGGCAGGAACTGAAATAAAATCTATCCGGTTAGGAAAAGCAAATATTACAGAGAGTTTTTGTGAATTCAGTAATAATGAGCTTTTTGCGATCAATACTTATATTGAAGAATATGCTTTTGGAAATCAATTCAACCATAAATCAAGAAGCGAAAGAAAATTGCTTTTAAATAAAAAAGAATTAAAAAATCTTCAAAAAAGTGTTCAGGCAAAAGGATTGACTATAGTTCCTCTAAAATTATTTACAAACGAAAAAGGACTTGCCAAACTTCAGATTGGTCTTTGCAAAGGAAAGAAAAACTACGACAAACGTGAATCTTTAAAAGAACAGGATACAAAACGTGATTTGGACCGAATTAAAAAGGCATACAATTAATCTAAAGTATTCGCTTTAAAAATAGAATTCTAAAAAGCAATATTTTTTAATATTGCTTTTTTTGTTTAAAATTTTATGACAAAATATGTCACGACAATTTCAGAACATCTAAATTATGAAATCACTTCTTAAAAACGGCAGAGAAAAAAAGGGACTAAAAACGAGAGAAGTAGCACAATTACTCAGTATCGACCAGGCTTTGATAAGTAAATTTGAAAGCGGTACACGAAAACCAACCAAAGAACAAGTAATCAAATTAGCCGAACTTTTAGAAATTGATTATGAAACTTTGATAATTGCCTGGCTAAAAGAAAAAATTCTAAATGAAATTGAAAACGAAGAATTTGCTTTAAAAGCACTTGCTGTTGCTGAACAAGAATTTAAATATAAAAAAACCGTTTCTAAAATAGAATTATCCGATACGTTAGAAAAAATAGTAAAAGAAATTGATAACCTGAAAACCAAAGTCGACATTTTTCGCCAAAATGATGATTCTAAAAATATAAAAACTTTTGAACTCGAATATACTTTTGAAAGTAATCGGACTGAAGGGAATACCATGACTCTTCTCGAAACTGAAATGGTAATAAATAAAGGATTAACTATTTCCGGAAAAAGCATGCGCGAACATCTTGAAATAATCAACCATCAGGAAGCTATTGGTTTTATAAAAGATTTAGTCAAAAAAAATAATTCTTTGAACGAACGGGATCTTTTATCAATCCATAATTTACTCCTGAGAGGAATCATTCCGGAAGAAGCAGGAAATTACAGAAAAGAACAAGACAAAATTAATAACAGTATTGCTATTTCTGCATCACCACTTATGATTTCCAAAGAGATTGAAGAGTCTTTTATTTGGTATGAAATCAATAAAAACAGACTTCATCCGATAATTTTAGCTGCAGAAATGCACGAACGCCTTTTTAAAATCCAACCTTTTGCTAATGGTAACGGAAAAGTTTCAAGATTAATGTTAAACCTCATTTTAATGCAAAAAGGGTATCTGATTGTTAATATAAAAAAAGAAGATTACAAAAAATATCAATCATTAAAGACTGAAAAAATAAAAAACAACAATGAAGATTTTGCACTTTTTATTGCACAAATGGAGAAAGAAAGTTTAGAAAAATATATTAAGCATTCTTAGCAAAAGAAAATACGACATACTATTTTTATATTAGTTACCTTAAATAAATAATTTCAATTTTCAAGAATCAAAAAAGCCTTTCCAAGATTTTGAATAATATCCGATGCTATAAAAGATTGGCAACCTGTTTGTGGCAGTGCAATATCAGCTGTTAGTCCATGAAGAAAAACTCCTAATTTTGCCGCTTGTACAGGTTCATAATTTTGCGCTAATAATCCCGTAATAATTCCTGTTAGTACATCACCGCTTCCGGCAGTTGCCAAAGCGGCATTACCAGTAGTGTTTTCGTAGATTTTATTTTTATTGATAATGAATGTTGGCGCACCTTTCATCACTATGATGACTTTATATTTTTCAGAAAAAGCGATTGTTTTCTGAAACTTCTCCGATTCAGAATTCCAATTGCCAATTAAACGTTCGAGTTCTTTTGGATGCGGAGTTAAAATTGTGTTTTCCGGCACTAATTCCAGCCAGGGTTTATTTTCGGCTAAAATATTTAAAGCATCAGCATCCAGGACCAAAGGGGATTTGTTGATTCTTAAAAACCCGAATAATGCTTTTTGTGTGGCCAGCTCCTTCCCTATTCCCGGACCAATTCCGATTGCTTGTGGCGGCAGCGGGAGATTAATATTGGTAATGAAATTTACATTTTCATCAGTAATTACCATAACTTCCGGGATGCTCATCTGCAGGATTTGATAACCACATTTTGGTGTAAAAGCCGTAACGAGTCCACAGCCGGCTTTTAAACAGGATTTTGAAGCTAAAACTGCCGCTCCTATTTTGCCGTAACTTCCTGCAATGATCACAGCATGACCCTGAAGCCCTTTATGTGTCTGTGGATTTACAGGTTTGTAAAATTTTAGAATTTCTTCTTTTGTGATTAAAAATGAAGTTTTCATTTAGGTTTTTTTATAAATTAAAGTTACATAAAAAAGGGGATATAAGGGTTGTAATTGCTAACGTAAAGTCATAGCCCTGGTAGCAGCGGCATCCTTTTTGTTTTTCCTTTAAAAATAAAAAGATATAGCGGATAACAGGAAATAGCTCCTAATCATTGCGAATTTTATAATTCAGACAGCTTATTTTCGGTATTTTTTGAATAAATTTGCGACACAATTTTTAAAACATCACAATGAAAAATACTGCGCTTACGCACATACATGAAAGTTTAGGAGCAAAAATGCTGCCTTTTGCAGGTTATAATATGCCAATTACGTACGAAGGCGTTAATGCTGAACACGAAACGGTTCGTAACAGTGTAGGCGTTTTTGACGTTTCACATATGGGCGAATTTTTACTTACAGGACCAAATGCTTTAGCTTTGATTCAAAAAGTAACTTCAAACGATGCTTCAACATTAACAATCGGCAGAGCACAATATTCTTGTCTGCCTAATAATGATGGAGGAATTGTTGATGATCTGATTGTTTATAAAATGAAAGAAGAGCAATATTTATTAGTAGTAAATGCTTCGAATATTGAAAAAGACTGGAATTGGATTTCTTCACACAATGATTTGGATGTAGATATGAAAAATCTTTCTGATGATTATTCTTTATTGGCAATTCAGGGACCAAAGGCAGTCGAAGCTATGCAAAGTCTTACTTCTATAGATTTATCGGCAATAGCTTATTATCATTTTGAAGTGGCGGATTTTGCAGGGATCGAGCATGTAATTATTTCTGCAACTGGTTATACCGGTTCAGGCGGATTTGAGATTTACTGCAAAAACAACGAAGCAGAACAAGTTTGGAATAAAGTTTTTGAAGCCGGGGCTGCTTACGGAATCAAACCAATTGGATTAGCTGCACGTGATACTTTGCGTTTAGAAATGGGATTCTGCTTATACGGAAACGATATTAATGATACCACTTCTCCTCTTGAAGCCGGTTTAGGCTGGATCACAAAATTCAATAAAGAATTCACGAACTCAGACAACCTGAAAAAACAGAAAGAAGAAGGCGTTACTAACAAATTAGTGGCTTTTGAAATGCAGGAGCGCGCAGTACCAAGACATGATTATGAAATTGTTGATGCTTCGGGTGCTGTAATTGGTATTGTAACATCAGGAACTATGTCACCTTCTATGAATAAAGGGATTGGTTTAGGATATGTTACTGTGGATAATAGTGCCATTGACAATGATATCTTTATCCGAATTAGAAAAAATGATGTTCCTGCGAAAGTGGTAAAACTGCCATTTTATAAAAAATAGATTTTTTTATTCGCTGCAAATTTTTTAATTATTTGCAATAGAATTTTAATACCTCAAAATGCATTGCACTGATAAAGTTGTAATGCATTTTTTTTGCTGTGAATTCAATGTAAGGAAAACTGTTTTTCTCTCATTTCTTTCATTGTCAAATTAATGACATTCATTAGGTTAGTTCAAAAAGTGTCGGGCTGAGGCGGAGTCGAAGCCCTTCATACTTACAAATCTCTTCGACTCCGCCTTTACTTTGGATTTGATAAAAAGCTTTAAATTTATTCAAAGGAAAGCAGAGGTGAACTTTCGACTCCGCTAGTTAAGAACTATGCTGTGCATTAGTCCTCTGCCTTCCCCTTGAATCCCGTTGAATTGCTTCAAATAGAATGATAGACATAGCGGTCTAATAAAGGCTCTAAAGAAGTTCAACATTTTTGTTTATCTTAAATTCAAAGTTATGAAAAAGTATTCATTTTATGTCGGCATTGATGTATCAAAAGCTAAATTAGATATTAATATTCTTGATGCTTCAACTCTTAGGTCAGAGCATTTTAGCATAGAAAATAATATCAAAAACATTTCTGTTTTTATCAAAAATATGAGCAGGCAGGTTAATAAAGAATATATTCTTTTTTGTTGTGAAAACACAGGTATTTATACCAATCATATATCAAGTGCTTCAGTAAAACTCAATCTGGATTTATGGATTGTTCCTGCGATTGAAATAAAAAAATCAAAAGGAATTTCAAGAGGAAAAAATGATAAAATTGATGCCAGGGATATTTCTTATTACAGTTACAGAAACATAGATAAATTAAAACTATTTACTTTAACAGGCATAGAGATTCAAAAACTAAAAATTCTTTATACCGAAAGAGAAAAAATGCTAAAAGCCTTATTGCTTATACAAGCTACAAAAGAAAATAAAGATTTTACAGATAAAATAATTTTCAGGGAAGTATCTCAAATTAACCAGGCTCTGGCTAAATCTATTAAAAATTCGATCAATAAAATTGAGTCGAGAATTAAAGAAATAATTAAATCAAACGATCAATTAACCAAACAAATCCAACTTATCAGATCAATTCCCGGGCTCGGAGAACAAACCAGCGTGTATTTGATTATTGCAACAAAAGGATTTACAGCGTTTAAAAACTGGAGGCAATTTGCCTGTTACTCTGGTGTTGCCCCTTTTGAACATAGCTCTGGTTCCAGTGTAAAAGGAAGGACCAGAGTGAATCATATGGCTGATAAAAAAATGAAGTCACTATTGCAAATGTGCGCTATGACAACATTAAAATATGATCCACAATTAAAGGAATATTACAATAAGAAAAAAGTGGAAGGCAAAAACTCAATGTTGGTTTTAAATAATATCAGATGCAAACTTATAAGCAGGGTCTTTGCTGTTATAGCAAGGGAAACTCCATATATAAATACCTATAAATTTGCATCGTAATTTTTTAGTACTTTTTGTTGTTTTTTATCATAGAATGCTCAGAGTGACATTGATTATTAAAAATAGATATCATCGACATTTTAAGAGAATTACTATTATTTGTCGAAAAATAAACGTAATTTTAGTATAAGCGAAGATTATTTATTTATGAAAAATTTATCATTGGTATTTTTACTGGTTACAAATGCTCTATTTAGTCAAAATAGCGATCAGACATGCGAAATACTTACCAAAATAAATTCGCTTATTCAAAGTGACCATGTAAGACCCAAACCAGTAGATGACAGCTTATCGGTTTTTGTTTTTGACAATCTTATTGATGAACTTGATCCGTCAAGAAATATTTTTTTAAAGTCAGAATATGATGAAATGGCGCAAAAATATCGTTTGAATTTAGACAATTTAATTTTAGGAAATGATTGTGATTTTTTAAGTGATATTACCACTAAATATATAAATGGACTTACGAGAACCAAAAATGTTTTAGAGAAAATTCAAGCCGGAACAATTGATTACAATAAAAAAGATACGATTCGGTTCTACAAAAACGCTTTTTCGTTTTATCTCAAAAAAGAGGATTTGGAAAAAGTCTGGCTGAAAAAATTACGTTATCAGATTTTAGATGATATTGTTGAAAAGAGTAACGATCTGGATTCTCTTAAATCTAATTTTAAATCGATAGAATCAGAATCAAAAAAAGCAATTTTATCAAATGAGATATGCAGAATTAATACCCTCCTGGAAAGAAAGGATACACAACAGGAAAAACTTTATAACTTTTTTTGTACTTATTTCGATCCACACACAACTTATTTTAGCAACGATTCTAAATCCAGTTTTGTAGCTTCATTATCAAAAGAACATTTGTCTTTGGGAATGAGTGTAAAATTAAATGAGAAAAACGAAATCATCATTGAAGAATTAGATCCTAATGGCCCTGCTTATCAGACAGGACAAATTAAAAAGGGAGATCAGATTGTTTCTATTTCTAATCAAAAAGAAACTTTGGAAGTTTCCTGCTCTTCTCTGGAATCAATTTCTACCATGATTTTGTCTGAGTCAAATAAGAATATTACCCTTACGCTGAAGCGAAATTCAGGTAAAAATTTCGATGTTTATATTGAAAAACAATTGATGAAAGATGAGGATAATTCGGTTTTCAGTTTTATAATTGGCAAAGAAAGTAAAATTGGATACATTAAAATTCCAAGCTTCTATGCCGATTTAGAATCTACAGGTCAAAAAGGCTGTGCAGATGATGTTGCCCGGGAAATTATAAAGTTAGAAAGAGATAATGTAAAAGGTCTGGTAATTGATTTAATTGATAATGGAGGCGGTTCAATGGAGGAAGCCATAAGACTGGCCGGGATGTTTATTGATTATGGACCTATTTCTATTGTTGTAGATAACAAAAAAAATAAATCGGTTATTAATGACCCATACAAAGGATTAATTTATAAAGGTCCGATTGTAGTTTTAGTTAATAGCAATACAGCTTCTGCCAGTGAGTTTTTTTCTTCAATTTTACAAGATTACAACCGTGCTTTAATATTAGGCAGTAATACATTGGGAAAGGCAACTATGCAGACCATTCTTCCGCTTGACGAAAATACAGCTACAGATTTTTTAAAGATTACAGTTAATAAATTCTACAGGGTTACTGGTAAAAGTCACCAGAATATCGGCGTAAAACCTGATGTTGTCCTTCCTGAGTTTTATGAAAGTGTTTACCAAAAAGAAAGTAATTTCCCGACGGCAATTCAGAACGACAGTATTGACTCTTTCTTAAAATACAGGCCTTATGTAAAAAGGAACTTAATTGATAAGATTGCAAAAAACAGCACTGCAAGACTGGCTGATAATTTTTACTTTAATGAAATTAAAAAAATAAATGTAAAAATTGATCAAATGGTAAATGTTCCAAAAGCTGAAGTTCCGATAACTCTGGATGCAATTTTCGAGCAAAAAAAAATCAGGGATGGATTATGGACAGAAATTAGTACTTTTAATGATGAGAACAATCCCCTGGAAGTTTATAATTCAACAGTCAATCAGTTTTTATTAGGCGTTTACCCAAGTGAAAAAACAATAAACCAATATCAGATTAATAACCTTAAAACCAATCCTTATCTGAATGAGGCTGTGAATATTATTAATGAATTCAATTCCTCAAAATAATTTTCTGTTTCTTGTTGTGCTCAATATAGTTAAAATAAAGGATGATTTTTGAAGTTAAAAATGGCTTCGTATATGCTATAATCAATCATAAAAACATAATTTAAAAAAGAATAGTTTTGTTTTTGGAAAAATAAGGAATAACCGTATTTTTGCATCACAAAATAAAAAATTAGTAATGGGAAGAGCGTTCGAATTTAGAAAAGGAAGAAAAATGAAACGTTGGTCTGCAATGGCCAAAACATTTACCAGAATTGGTAAAGATATCGTTATGGCCGTTAAAGAAGGTGGTCCTAACCCAGATGCCAATTCTAGATTAAGAGCCGTTATACAAAATGCTAAGGCGGCCAACATGCCTAAAGATAATGTTGAGCGTGCCATAAAAAATGCAAGTAATAAAGATACTGCCAATTATAAGGAAATTTTGTTTGAAGGATATGCTCCTCACGGAATTGCAATTTTGATTGAAACAGCTTCTGACAACAATAATAGGACTGTTGCTAATATCCGCAGCTATTTTAACAAATGTAACGGAACAATGGGAACTCAGGGCTCAGTAGAGTTTATGTTTGACCACACTTGTAATTTCCGTATAGCAAAAGGAAATCTTGATCCTGAAGAACTGGAACTGGAACTAATTGATTTTGGTGCTGAAGAAGTTTTTGAAGACGAAGACGGGATCTTAATCTATGCTCCTTTTGGAAGCTTTGGAGCTTTACAAAAAGAATTAGAAAACAGAGGTTTAGAAATTTTATCTTCCGGTTTTGAGCGTATCCCGCAAATTACCAAAGAACTTACCGAAGCTCAAATTGCCGATGTTGAAAAGTTAATTGAAAAAATAGAAGAAGATGATGACGTAATGAACGTTTATCACACAATGAAGGAAGAATAATTTCTCCTTTTGATAATACGAAGCCTTGTATTTCAGAGCCATTTGTTTATAATGATTTTAAACAAATTCAAAGTATGAACAAATATACTGGTAAGCATTATATTTGTAATTCAAAATAAAAATAATTTTATGAAAAATTCCAAATACACTAAATTTGCCGTAATTATTATGGTCCTATTATTTGTAATGGTGAGTATGTTAAGCTGTGTCATACATCACTCACATTCAAACGGTAACTCTCGAAAAGTACCACCCGGACAGGCCAAAAAAATGTCAGGAAGCAAAAGTGCCAGAGCATATGCCCCTGGACAACAAAAATAATAATTGAAAGGAGAGCCTATTTTTCTTTTGATACATATACAAAAAGCTTTGGGTTTTCCAGAGCTTTTTTATTATACACCTTTTTGAATAAATTAAATCCATTCTGAAACTTCCTTATAATTATTCGGAAGGTATGTAAGATATTGCACCATTCTGGGGAATAAACCATGGTTGGGAGTAGCGCAATGAGGCAAAGCTTTATGCCAGATAATAAAATCACCAGTATTTCCGGTTATAGCAGCTGATTTTAATGTTTCGACAGCTACTGCTCTTGGATTATCCGTTGGTTTTAAATCTCCGAGCCACTGCTCTATCTTTCTATGAAATCCCGGTACACAATGGAATGCTCCTTCATTTTCGGCACAATCTGTAAGATATAAAAGTCCTTGTAAGCCAAATGGAATAGGTAATTTTAAACTAACATCCCAATGGAGCGGACTTCCTAAAAATTTAAAGTGTTCTGATTCAGGGGGATTAAAACTTACTTTATCAATGGTTTTATAAATATTTGTTGTTTTATAAAGCTGTTCATAAGCTTTCTGTATCCGTAAAGATGATCTGTTCTTATTTAAAGTTGGGTGATTAGAAAAATTAAGCATAAGTCCTTTCTGCTCCTTATGTCTGTTATACCATGTTTCTCTTACATCAGGATCCATTTCCAAAAAATTCCAAATGGCTTTTTGAGTTTCCTCACATTCTGATATTGTAATAGCATTTTTCACTATTACATATCCATTTTCCTCCCAAAAGTCAAGGTCTTCTTTTGAAAGAACATCTTCAGAATCAATTTGTTCTTTATTCTTTATTTCATTTTTATTTTGCAATATCCAGTTTTTAAAAGACTCAAAATCAGGTTTATTAAAATACAAATATTGAAGTGTGTCTTCCATACTGATACCTAATCTATAAAGCATTTCAATTTCTTCATTCCATGTAGAGTCATCTTTGCTGTTATGAGAACTTACAGTACGTTTCCAAAGTTTTTCAATAAGTGTCCATTGCATAATTTTTGTTTTAATCAAAAATAATAAAATTTAACGACTTTTCTTATTAATAAAAACATTTGCACACTAAATTGCATTGCTGAAAATTATTTCTAAACCTATTTGAATTGTTGTCATTTAGCCCTGATAGCAGCAGAAATCATTTTTTGAGAAAGCCTGTTTTTTCCTGACTGGGCAGAGCGACCAGCGGAAGCTCCTGAGCAGACTTGGAAAAAAGGATTTGGAGAAAAATATTGAAGCGGATAGCAGGATTAGCTTCATAAAAAAATCTTAAATCTTCATCTGCGATTCATAAATCATAACTACATTTGCACTGTCAAAAAAATCATATTATGAACATACAACATATTCCACAAATTAAGCATACTGATAGTGGCAACTTCTTTTTATTGGCGGGACCCTGCGCTATTGAAGGAGAAGAAATGGCTCTTAGAATTGCTGAAAAATTAGTTGGTATTACCGACAAACTTCAGATTCCTTATGTATTCAAAGGATCTTTTAAAAAAGCCAATCGCTCCAGAATTGATAGTTTTTCCGGAATTGGGGATGAAAAAGCATTAAAAATATTAAGAAAAGTTTCAGAAACTTTCCATGTTCCTACTGTAACAGACATTCATACCAATGAAGATGCTGATATGGCGGCACAATATGTTGATGTTTTACAGATTCCTGCTTTCCTTGTACGTCAAACTGATTTGGTTGTGGCTGCTGCAAATACAGGAAAAGTGGTAAATCTGAAAAAAGGGCAATTTATGAGCCCTGAAAGCATGAAACATGCAGTACAAAAAGTATTGGATTGTAATAACGAAAATGTAATAATTACAGATCGTGGTACTATGTTTGGCTATCAGGATATGATTGTTGATTTTAGGGGAATCCCTACTATGCAGCAATATGCTTCTACAGTTCTGGATGTAACGCACTCCTTACAACAACCTAACCAAACGGCTGGTGTTACGGGTGGAAGACCTGATATGATTGAAACTGTTGCAAAAGCAGGAATTGCTGTAGGTGTTGACGGTATTTTTATTGAAACTCACTTTGACCCTGCCAATGCAAAAAGTGATGGTGCCAATATGCTGCATTTAGACTATTTTGAAGATCTGATGACCAAATTGGTTGCTATCAGAAAAACAGTTAATTCATTCTAATTCTTACTAATAATTGAAAAATAAATTTTTATTCTTGCTTTTCTTTTTAATGTGCTTTGCTAACACTTTTGCTCAGGAAGAAATTGCAATACAAGATAAATACACAGCACACAACAAAGGAAAGTTCTTTATTTCCTGGGGAGGAAACAGAGACAGCTACACAAAATCAGATGTAAACTTCAGAGGAAAAGATTATAATTTTACTTTGCATGATATTTCAGCCCACGATAAACCGAAAGGCTGGCATATTGATTATCTTAATCCTTCCCGAATGACTATCCCTCAAACTAATTTCAGAATGGGATATTTTATTAATGATCATTACAGTGTTGCAATTGGTTGGGATCACATGAAATATGTAATGTATCAAGATCGTGCAGTTGACATTGATGGTTATTATCCAAATCCCGGTACTTATGATGAACAGATTGCAGGTAAACCGGATCAGGTACTTTTGACTGAGAAATTTCTAACTTACGAACATACTGATGGTTTAAATTATGTCAATACAGAAGTTTCAAGACATGATGATATTTCACAATGTATTCATCTTCCAAATACGGATAAATTTCAAATTAACTTAACCGAAGGTTTTGGTGGCGGACTCTTATATCCTAAAACAAATACTAAACTTTTAGGTAAAGATCGTCATGATGATTTTCATGTTTCCGGTTATGGTGTATCTGCTAAAGCTGGAATTAACTTTACTTTTTATAAATATTTTTATATTCAGGGTGAACTAAAAGGAGGTTACATTAACATGCAGGATATCAGAACAACCGTAAGTAAAGATGATAGTGCTTCACAAGATTTTTTCTTCTTTCAGCGAATTGTTGCTTTTGGAGGAATTTTCAGAATTTAAATATACTTTTACAAGACACAAAAAATAGCAGAATTCAAATTTGGATTCTGCTATTTTTATTCATTAAACATCTTTAGCAAATTTGTTACCGTATTCCAGTTTCTAATTGTTGCGATTACATTTAGTTTTTTCTCGATATATTTCTGATCAAATCTGGTTTTTCCGGCTCCAACAGCATATTTAATAAAAATTCGATTTCCATCAATACTAGCGTCGTCCGGTTTAAACTGACTGATTTTCAGGTCGTTTATATTTTCACTTTTTAAAGCAATCGAAACAAAAGCTACATACAGTTTTTTAGTATCTAAATTCTTTTCTTTTAGAAATGGGTTATTTTTAAAACAAGCCTCTAAGTCTTCTTTGGTGATAACAACTGTAGGTACTTCATGCCCGAAAACCTTAAAGATTTCCTGCTTGATGATAAACCCTACCTTAGAGGCATTCTCTTCTTCTGTATCAACAAAAACATTTCCGGATTGCAAGTAAGTTCTAACATTTGAGAAACCAATATTCTCAAGCATCAGTTTTAATGCTTCCATTTTCATCATGTTGTGACCAGAGACGTTAATTCCTCGTAAAAGTGCTAAGTGTGTTGTCATTTCTAAAGTTTAAAATAAAAAATAAAGAGTATTCAATAATTAAAATCGAACACTCTTTCTATTCATCTGCAAACTTACAGTTTTTTATTTCTTCTTTTGATAAACCAATCGAGGGCCGTCACAATTTTGCCAGGTACTTACTAATAAATTATTGTCGTCAATGAAAAAATCTTCTTTTAAATTTCCATAACAACTTCCTACCAGAGTATTGCTTTTTGAATAAGTCAATTCTAAATGTGTCTCATCTGATGTTTTAATAATTGAGAATGTTCCCGATGCGGTTGTAGTGATATTATCTTTTATTCTTGTTTTTACAAATTCTCCATTAGTATTAAAAGTATAAAATTCCTGCCAACTCATTTCAGGCCCCACTATTACAGAGTTGACAATTGAACCTGATATTTCGATTAATTGCCATTTTCCGTAATAATCTAAAGCTAAAGACGGCTTTGTATCATCACTTGAACAAGAAATAAAACTTAAAATTAGAATAAAAGCTGCTCCAAATTTTTTCATCTATATTGTTTTTAAGGTTCTACTTAATAGATGGCCATTTTATTAAATGGTTGCTTATATAAAATTAAAAACCTAAAACCTTGTTACTGAATTTATTATAACTCGTCAGATAAAGCCGTATTTTTATTTTTTACGTTCGATAGTTTCAAAATCCAAATCCATTTCAGATTTGCTGTTTAGGATTCCACCCAAATATATAGGGTACTCTTTGCCATTTTCATCTTTATTATACATAAAAAAACTGCCCAAATTATTATTTTTCGAGTCCTCAAATTTCTTTACTTTATATTCTTTAGTATTGAATGCACCAGGATCTGCTGAAAGCTTATTCCACTCTTCTTCAGAAAAGCTCATCGGAATCATTTCTTTACTTCGAACAACATACATAGTATCCCCGTTAATGCGCATTAATTTTATTAATGCTCCTTGTGAGATACTGTTTTCTTCAGACCACATTGCTTTATAAATATCTCCCGGTTGCGGATGGTTAATTAACTCCGCATATTTTTTAGCATTGTCATTACGGTTTTCTTTAATTATAGAACCGTAAGCAAATAGAAACAAAATTATAAAAGGCAAAACAAACCAAATTGACCAGGGATATAATAATTGCCATAAGGTTCTTTTATGATTGGCGCGAATATTTTTTATAGCAGCAGCCACTGTGTTTGAATACTTTTTCTTTGCAAATATTGAAGCATACGGGTTTTTCAACACATTTTCGCAATTAGTACAAGTCACTCCGGTATGCCTTCCCATTCCAAAAAAAGGTATTCCCAGTGCTATGTATCGCATATACAGGGTTAATTGTAGGTCATCTTTTTTATTACAAGCAGGGCAAGTTTCTTCAGAAAGAATTCTTGAGGTTAAAGGTTTTGTGATTATTTGATAAACGAAAATGAACATCTTTATTTTTTTAAGGTTATTATGGCTAATTGCTGATTAATTGCATTAGATTATTATTATCCAATCCTAAATTTCAATCCGAATGCAAACATAAGTTTTTTCTTTCCAAAAAAAAAGACATAAAAATTATAAAAAATCGTTTCATAATGAAGGTTCCAGAAAAATGAAAAGTATAGATTTTCAAATTTCCCAATTAAAATCTATCTTCGCTTTTGAAAGGAAAAAGAACACAGAACAAAAAAATAACAAAAATCTATGCTCTATTTTCTATATTCTTTATTCTAAATCAGCAACCTAAAATCTACAATCAGTAAATGTCCAATAATCTCCTTGATACTCCAATCGAATACTTAAAAGGCGTTGGTCCCAGTCGTGGTCAATTGCTTCGCAAGGAGTTAGGAATTCATAAATATGGGGATTTAATTAATTTTTTTCCAAATAGATATATTGACAGAACACGTTATTATAAAATAAATGAACTTCAAAATACCGGTACAGAGGTTCAGATTATAGGTAAAATCATCAACATAAAAACTGTTGAGTTTGCAAAGAATAAAAAACGTCTTGTAGCCACTTTTGTGGATGATACCGGACAAATTGATCTGAATTGGTTCCAGGGACATAAATGGATTCGCGAAAGCTTAAAACTAAATGAAGTTTGTGTCATTTTTGGAAAATGTTCTTTATACGGAAGTCAGTTTAGCATGGCACATCCTGAAATTGAGCTTTTAAGCGAGCATGAAAAAAGCCTTCGTTCAGCTATGCAGCCTGTTTATCCTTCAACAGAAACTTTGACCAATCGCGGCATTTCTAACCGAACGGTAAACAAACTAATGGAGCAATTATTTATTGAAACACAGGCTTTATTTACCGAAACTTTTCCTTCCTATTTAATTGAAGAATTAAAATTGATTTCGAAGAAAGCAGCCTTATTCAATATTCATTTTCCTAAAAGTGCCGATGCTTTAGCGAAAGCGCAATTCCGCTTAAAATTTGAAGAACTGTTTTTTATTCAACTACAATTGATTACCAAAAACTTAATTAGAAAGCATAAAATAAAGGGCCATCCATTTACCAAGGTGGGAGAATATTTTAATGAATTTTACCAGAATCATTTGCCTTTTGAGCTTACAAATGCCCAAAAAAGAGTGGTAAAAGAAATCCGTTCTGATATGGGAAGTAATGCTCAAATGAATCGTTTATTACAAGGAGATGTGGGTTCCGGAAAAACGATCGTGGCTTTTATGAGTATGCTTCTGGCTATCGATAATGGGTTCCAAGCATGTTTGATGGCGCCTACAGAAATTTTGGCAAATCAACACTTTATTGGGTTATCTGAATTAGCTAAAACACTAAATATCAATATAAAAATATTAACAGGCTCAACTAAAACTTCAGGAAGAAAAATTATTCACGAAGAACTTGAGGATGGTACTTTGCACATTTTAATCGGAACACACGCCTTATTGGAAGACAAGGTGAAATTTCAAAATTTGGGATTGGCAGTGATTGATGAGCAACATCGTTTTGGTGTAGAACAGCGTTCTAAATTATGGAAGAAAAACGAAATTCCGCCACATGTTTTAGTAATGACCGCAACCCCTATTCCGAGAACTTTAGCAATGAGTTTGTACGGTGATTTGGATATCTCTGTTATTGATGAATTGCCTCCCGGCAGAAAACCCATTCAGACCGTTCATCGTTTTGACAGTAACCGGTTAAAAGTCTGGAAATTTCTTCGTGACCAAATTGCCCTTGGAAGACAAATTTATATTGTGTATCCTTTAATTCAGGAATCTGAGAAAATGGATTTCAAAGATTTAATGGCCGGCTACGAAAGTATTTCCCGTGATTTTCCGTTGCCTCAATATTCAATTTCAATTTTACACGGAAAAATGAAACCGGCTGATAAAGATGCCGAAATGAAACGCTTTTCTGAAGGAAAAACCAATATTATGGTAGCCACAACCGTAATTGAAGTTGGAGTGAATGTTCCGAATGCCAGTGTAATGATTATAGAAAGTGCTGAACGCTTCGGATTATCCCAATTGCACCAATTGCGTGGGCGTGTAGGTCGTGGAGCCGAACAGAGTTATTGTATTTTGATGACAAGCCATAAATTGAGTTCTGACAGTAAAACCCGTATGGAAACAATGGTTCATACCAATGATGGCTTTGAAATTGCCGAAGTCGACCTAAAACTTCGCGGTCCGGGGGATTTGATGGGGACACAGCAAAGTGGTGTCTTAAACCTTCAAATTGCTGATATTGTTCGGGATCGCGATATTTTGATTTTAGCCAGAAATTATGCCCTGAAAATTTTAAGAGAAGATGCTCCATTACAAAAACCTGAACATGCGGTTTTAAAAGCAGTTTTCATAGAATTAACCAAGAAAAAAAATATTTGGAATTATATCAGTTAAAAATAAACTTTCTAATTATCTTATATGTAACCTGAAATATTAATCTAAAAAAAAGACCTTAAATGAATCATTTAAGGCCTTGATGATAATATAATTATGAAAAATATTTAATTAAAATATTTGGTAATGTATGCCACGAGATTTTCATCACTCATTTTATTAGACGTACTTTCACTTGATACTGCATTTTTATATTGTGGAGTTTCAGCTAAAAAATTTATAAACTGTTCCTGGTTTTGCCCAGTTCCGGTTACATGAATTTGATCAATGTTGGGCATTTTACCTGCAATCTCTTTGAAAAATTTGTGCATCAGGCTAATTTCCTGATTGTTTGCATTTTTTTCATTTGAATTATTATCCGGTCCTGCATTTTTTACATGTCCGAGTATAGTAAATTCTCCATTATCAACACTTTCTTTTCCTACGATTATAGCGTCATGCGAATCCATCCAGACTCCGAACGACTTTTTGTTTTTATCTGACATATTTTTATCTTTTCTTAAAGATAGCCTTCTGTAAATTAAAATATGCCTTTTTGTGTTAAGATTGTGATTTACTCATATGGATAAATGAATCATCAAAAAATCAAATACTTGTTTTTTTAATTAATATAAGAATCCAAAAGGGGACAGTTATATTTTTTAAAATTTGCAGTTCCTGAATAAACCGAGTAAAAATTAATAAGCTCCTGCCCTGCTTTAAATGGTATTTTTTCCTGATCAGAATACACATAATTAGCATAAAAATCATAATAATTACATTCGAAAATCATTAAACTGGCCAAAGCCTTTTCATTATTATTTTTAGACATTTGCAAAGCTTTTTCATAATATCGTTTAGCCATTGTCAAATTATAATAATTACCATTTTGATACTTTTTTTCGGCTTCTGTATTATCTCCATAAATATAATCAATATAAGATTCTCCTGAAGTCCAGTCATAAGCAGTCATCATCCAGGAATTTCCTAAATACGAAACATTAAAATAAGCATGCGCCAATTGTAAATGACTACTGGCTGTATTTTGTTTTTTTAAACGAATCAGTTTTGCAATAAATTCGGCTTTATTAAAACGATAATTGAATTTACGCTCTTTAGTTTTTTGTAAAATTTTAGGAATAAATGGATTTTCATTCAGATAATCTGTAAATGAATAATTCTTTTCCCAGAAATCTTTTGGCATACTTGAAAACACAGCATAAGCCAATTCTAAATTATTATTCCTGAAAGCAAGCGTTCCTTTTAAATCTTTATAATAATTTACATTTGGCGCTATACTTCCGGCACAAATATATTTCTCAAAAGGTGTTTTATTTACTTTCTGCTGCAAAGCTATCAGGCGATCCATATCCTTTACAGTTGCAGAGCGGTCAAAATACCCAATATAGCTGTAAAAATAAGGAGTATCATATATCGAATATTCTCCTGCATTTTTACTGTCAGATTTCATAAGCAATAAACCCGCAGTTACTCTGTCACCTTGCTTAAAAAATTCACTGCTTGCAATTCGATACAAACTATATAAATTTTTAAATAAACCACTATCACTTTCTATCAAATTTTCAACAGAATTAAAATAACCAAAAAGTTGATTCTGAACTTTTTCGTCGTGCAAATCATTTTGTTTTAAAGCAACCAAAGCCAACTGAATATTTTTTTGCATCTGTATTGATGCATTTGCTTTATCAGAGATCATATTGGTGTATTTTTTTCCTAAATCAACTTCATCATCAATAAAACAAAGTTGGGCAATTGCAGTTGTTACATAATCTTTTTGCTCTCCTGAAATTTGACCATGAATACTAATCAAAAAATCCTTCAATTCTCTTAAATACAAAATATCCTTAGCCAGATTTTCTTGTTTTGCTTTGGCATAATCTTCATACCAATTTGTACCATCAAAGACAACCGATGGACCACCACTGGTATATTGTGGCGTAAAAATCCAATCTTCCAGCTTGTTGATTTCTCTTCCAATCAAAAAACTCAAATACAGACTATTTGGACTTAATTGATAAATTTCCTTTATCGCTTTTAAATCCGGTGCAGGATTGCGCAAACTTTCAATAGATAAAATAACACTTCGTTCTTCATCATTTCGGGCCAAAGCCAAAGTTTCTGCAGTTAATTTCCAGTTATAATGCTGCACAACGGCAAAAGACTTTTCTTCACAGGCAGCAAAAACTTTGCTCAGCAAATAATTCTGCAAAGGTAAATTATCAATGCACAAAGCCTTATAATACAAAGCCCAGGGTGCTAAAATCGTATTTTTATTATTAGAAAAATAAGTGTCATATAAACGAATCACTTGATTTGGATCCTGACCGTAGAAACTGTATCTTAAAATTAAAAAAGCATAACGCTGTTTTAAAAAAGCATCTTTTGCAGACGTAATTTTTTGCTCAAAATTTCCCGGATCCAACCATTTTTTTCCATTACTGCCTGAACCGATATCTCCCCAGGATTCCCACTTCTCAACCGGACTCTTATCGTATTCCAACTTTTTGGCAAATACAATATATTCTAAAAAAGCTTTATTTTTAGGTTGTAATAAAGCTTCAACAAAAGTGTTTCTAACAAAAACATCTTTTAAAGTCTTGTCATCATAAGCATTTTGAAAAACTTCTGCATCTGTTTGATATAAAATAAAATTAATATCCTCAGGGTTTATCTGGCCGTCTAATTTTTTCTTCCATTCCAAACAATTCAATTCCCGATCTGCATTAGAAATTGCATCTGTAGAATAATAAGAATCTGCCGAATAATAAAAAGGAGTAAGCTTAAAAAAAACCTGACGCTGTGCTTTAAACAAAGCCAATCTGCTCGTTTCGGGCGAAACGCTCCATCCGCAGGCAAAAGAAACCTGAAAACTTAACAGTAAAAAAATTAAACTGCTAAAAACGCGCATAATAGCTGGAGATATTTTGGGTTCCATAATCATTTATATATTTTTTATCAAAGGAAAAAAACGTCACTCGGGTTTGATTGTCAATCTGAATTTTGTCTTTTACAATAGAAATCATTTTATCCAACTCGTCATCCGAGATCTTTTCAATCCTGATTTCATCTCCGTTTCTCAGATAAGTTTGTCCAATCAGAATATCATCCTGTAAAATATATTTATCAGATGCTGATTTCTTTAATTTAATGGTATCATTCATCAACTGTTCATAATCGGATAGAATTCCTTTGAATTTATTTCCTCTAAAAACAACCGCCCAACTGTACAACGGCAAAGCGATATCTAATTTAAGTTTATATTGATTATGCGTAATGTATTGTGCTAATTCATCACTTGTTCCTATTGAATTTTTAGTTTGAAAATCATCCGGTTTTGATACATTATAACACATCAGCAGACCTTTATCAACCGGAGGAGTTCCGGATTTTTCAGCATATTTATATTGCCATAGCCGAATTGTAGCAGTAAGATTTGACTTGGGATTTTCTTTTTTTATTTTTTGGAGTAAATAAAAATAATTTTCTTTCGATTTTTCTGACCAGTCACAGTCAAGCAGGATCTCTTTGAAGCCCATTTTTAATTTAGTTAATTCAGCAGATTTTACAGAGTCATAATTTAGTTGCTTAAAGCCTTTCTTATTGTTATAATTTTCCGGATATACAATCTTATAAGCAATTGATTCTGCCTTAATATCATTCATTTTAGTACCAATTTGCTGTATACGCTTGGTAATTTGCACTGCCAGGCTATCCAATTGTTTCTTGTCGGACTTTAAAACAACTTCGTTTGTTATAAAAATACTCGGTGTAATTTCAGGATTGCTTTCATTCAATCTTATGTCATGAATCGTAGCTACGGGTAAGGGCTGTTTTAAAAAAGGGTTCCAGTCTACATCAAAAAATCGAACATAAAGATGGCTCACTTTCATATCTTTAATAATAGAATCTTCTTCTTTCCCGAAAGATAAATCAGTTTTCCAATAACAAAACGACCGAATGACTTCGGCTTCGTTTTCCTTCTCACAACTTCCTGAACTCAGCACCACGAAAAGCAAAACAAAAATGACATTCTTCATATAAAATAATCTCTTATAAATCTTACTCAAAATTAACATTAATATTTGTAAGGATATTGATTATTTATAAACAACTTCAACTTTCGATTCTTACCTTTGCAAAAAAATTATTTATGTCAAATATATATTTAGGGTATCATTTTACAATTGAACCAAAAGAATCGGGATCAGAAATTTTAATTGCTGAATTAGGCGAAAAAGCGTTCGAAAGTTTTACGGAAACTGAAAATGGGATTTCGGCTTTTGTGAAAAAAGATTTATGGAACGAGAATATTCTGGATGACATTTATATTTTACAATCTGAAGAATTTAAAATTGAATACACAGTTGAAGAAATTGATCAGGTAAACTGGAATGAAGAATGGGAAAAGAATTTTGAGGCCATCGATGTTGATGGAAAATGTCATGTTCGTGCTCCTTTTCATGAAAAAACCGATGCTGAATTTGATATTGTAATCGAGCCGAAAATGAGTTTTGGAACGGGACATCATGAAACTACCCATATGATGATTCAGCATTTACTGGAAACTAATGTTGAAGGGTTAAAAACTCTTGATATGGGTTGCGGAACTGCAATTTTAGCTATTTTAGCTGAAATGAAAGGTGCTCAGCCTATTGATGCTATTGATATTGATAACTGGTGTTATTTGAATTCGATTGAGAACGCTGAACGTAACAATTGTCAACATATTACTGTTTATGAAGGCGATGCGGATTTATTACCGGGCAGAAAATACGATTTGATTATTGCCAATATAAACCGTAATATTTTATTGAACGATATGCTAAGTTATGTAAATTGTTTAAACCCAAAAGGAACGTTGCTTTTAAGTGGTTTTTATGAGGAAGACATTCCTTTTATTGATGCATCCTGCACTGAAAAAGGTTTAACGTATGTAAAAAAGTTTCAAAGAAACAACTGGGTTTCATTAAAATACGTAAATTAGATAGTTTATTACAAACAGTACAAAAACCTAAAAACATGAGTACTAAAGAAAAAGTAAGAGAAAAAGTTCGCGAAAAGGAAGCTACAGGTTTCAATAACGAAATCATTGTTTATAATGATGATGTAAACACTTTTGATCACGTAATTGACACTTTAATGCGTGTATGCAGCCACACTCCCGAGCAAGCAGAACAATGTTCCTTAATTGTTCATTATAATGGAAAATGCACAGTAAAAACAGGTCCGATGGATAAGTTAAAACCACAATGTACACAACTTCTGGAAGCTGGACTTAGTGCCGAAATCGTTTAATTGCAAATATTTTCAAAAACATTCTGTTTTATTCTATATTGGAGTAAAACAGAATGTTTTTTTATGGAAGAATACCAAAGCCTCTTTATCTTATGGCATAATATATGTAACTAATAAAGACTACACTATCCGTATAAAACTGATTTGCGTTGATTTTTTTTAAATAATTTAAAATTCCTGCATTCAAAAAAACCTATTACATTTGTATACCAATACTCATTAATCATGAAAAAAATAGCTGCTTTTATCTTTTTATTAATTACTGTAACTTCTTGTGTGAGCACAAAATCAACTTTAAAGAATGTAGACGATAATGCTCCGGATTTAGTTTTGTCAAAAAATAATACGTTTGTCATTACACTTTTCAGCAAAGACAAAAAATATGGTTACAATCCTGATTATCCAATTAATATCTTTTACAGAAATACTAAAGATGAAGCACTCAACGAAACCCGTTTTTTAAATGCTCTGGCTGGACCAAACGGAGAAAAAATCACATATACAAGATTAGAGGCCTGTTGCCCATTTCCGACAAAACGAAGCGATATGGGAGCCGGATTCCTGAATGTTTATGAGTTGAAATGGGAAGGACAAAAAAAGCCGGTTACACTTTATTTAAATATTTATGAAAAAGGTGTTTTGATGGTTCCAATGGGATTGAGTTTAAAGAAAGATTAATAGGTAAACTCAAATTATTATCTCTTTTAATTACATAAAAAAACCGTCTTAAGACGGTTTTTTGTTTTTTAATCATCAATTTCATTATTATGAAATTCTTTCATTCATAATATCCTCGACAACTTCAGGATTTAATAAAGTTGAAGTATCTCCAAAATTAGAAAAATCTCCTTCAGCTATTTTACGCAGGATTCTACGCATAATTTTTCCTGAACGTGTTTTTGGCAATCCTGATACAAACTGAATTTTATCTAATTTAGCAATCGGACCAATATGATCCGCTATATATTGATTAATTTCCTTAGCTAAGTTTTCTTTATTTCTAACTTCACCTGTTTCTTTTAAGATTACATAACCATACAAAGCATTCCCTTTTATTTCATGAGGGAAACCAACAATTGCTGATTCAGCAACTGCAGGGTGCTCATTAATAGCATCTTCAATAGGTGCAGTTCCTAAGTTATGTCCCGAAACAATTACAACATCATCTACTCTACCGGTAATTCTATAGTATCCTACTTCATCTCTTAAAGCTCCGTCTCCTGTAAAATATTTCCCAGGGAAAGCTGAAAAGTAAGTTTCTTTGTAACGTTCATGATTACCCCAGATAGTTCTGGCGATTCCTGGCCATGGAAATTTAATACATAAACTTCCTACTACTTGATTTCCTTCAATTTCATTACGTTTTTCATCCATTAAAACTGGCTGAATTCCCGGTAATGGTAAAGTTGCATATGTCGGTTTTGTTGGTGTTACAAAAGCAATTGGCGAAATCATAATCCCACCTGTTTCTGTTTGCCACCAAGTATCCACAACCGGGCATCTTTTATCTCCAACGTGGTCATTAAACCAGTGCCATGCTTCTTCATTGATTGGTTCCCCAACAGATCCAATGACTTTAAGTGATTTTAGAGGATATTTTTGGATATAATCTAAGCTTTCTTTTGCCAATGAACGAATTGCAGTTGGTGCTGTATAAAATTGTGTTATTTTATGTTTTTCTATAATTTCCCAAAAACGGCTAAAATCAGGATAAGATGGTACACCTTCAAAAATTACAGTTGTGCCTCCATTCAATAGTGGACCATATAAAATGTATGAGTGTCCGGTAATCCAGCCAATATCGGCAGTACACCAGAAAATATCATTTTCTTCATGACTGAAAACATTTTTAAAAGTATAAGCTGTGTAAACCATATATCCGGCGGTAGTATGTACCATTCCTTTTGGTTTCCCTGTTGAACCTGAAGTATATAAAATAAATAAAGGATCCTCGGCATCCATGATTTCTGCCACATTGTAATCAAGGGCAGCATCCAATAAAGGCTGTAACCAAATGTCACGACCTTCCTGCATTTTTATTTCTGTCTGGGTTCTTTTTACAACTAAAACTTTTGTAACTGATGGGCAGGTATCTAAAGCTTCATCGACGATTCCTTTAAGATCAATTGTTTTATTTCCTCTGTAGCCTCCATCTGAAGTGATTACCATTTTACATTCGCAATCATTTATTCTTGCAGAAACTGCAGAAGCTGAAAATCCGGCAAAAATAACCGAATGTATAGCACCAATTCTGGCACAGGCCAAAACTGCTACTGCAAGTTCCGGAATCATTGGTAAATAAATACAAACTCTGTCTCCCTTAACAACACCTTGCTCGCGCAAAACGTTTGCCATTTTAGAAACTCTTTCGTATAATTCATTATAAGTAATATGTAAAGCATTTTCTTCCGGATTATTCGGTTCAAAAATAATTGCCGTCTTTTCTCCTCTTTTACTTAAGTGTCTGTCAATACAATTTTTTGTAATGTTAACTTTTGCTTCAGTAAACCACTTTACTTCGGCATCAGCCATATTAAAATCAACAACTTTTTCCCATTGCTGGTACCAGGTAAAATTTTCTTCAGCTATTTTACCCCAAAATTTCCTTGGCTCTCTTATTGACTTATTGTAATGTTTAAAATATTGTTCTAAATTTTCTATTTTATAATAACTCATAGTTGTTGTAATTTTTTATAAATGTATTAAATAACAATGTATTCTTAAAATTATTTAATTCATAAATTTCATCAAAAAAAAACACATTTTAAAAAAAAGAATGTCTTTTAGTATATTTAATATAAAATTTTAAAATTTAATCAAAATATAGATATTAAAAAAGGCATGATATTTAAACATCATGCCTTTTAAATTTAACAATTTCAATAACAATTAATTTCTTAAACATTAATCTGCTTTATAAAAACAGCAGTAATATTATTTAATTACAACAGAAATTCTACAAGTATATTTAATTAAACATACCTCAATAATTAGGGATTACTTCACTTAACTTACCAATAAATTAGAAGTTAAGTGAATGTAATATGCCTATACCCGGATTATCTTAATAAGTGCTTACTAATTCAAAATATTATATAAAACAAAGATACAGTGCAAAATCCCCCACACACAACGTGGTGTGTAATTCTAATTTATATTATCCGATTTTTTTCATTGCTGTCATAGATGCTCTCAACCATGCTCCTACTTCTTCGATAGGATGTTGACGAATTTCTTTATTCACGGCAATTAAAATTGCATTATCTACTCCGTTTGAAGTTGAGAATGGTTTTCCTATTATATTTGTATCTACTTTTTTCATGAATTCAGTCAATAAAGGCTTACAAGCATGATCAAATAAATAACAGCCATATTCTGCTGTATCTGAAATA
Organism: Flavobacterium sp. Flavsp81; assembly: GCF_059491325.1. Classification (NCBI taxonomy): domain Bacteria; kingdom Pseudomonadati; phylum Bacteroidota; class Flavobacteriia; order Flavobacteriales; family Flavobacteriaceae; genus Flavobacterium; species Flavobacterium sp. Flavsp81. The sequence continues at coordinate 1,218,594 of NZ_CP168505.1, forward strand.
ACACGGTTCATTTCAAATAATTTCTTTCTTGCAATAGTGTTTGCAATCAATGGCAATTCGTGTAATGATTCGTAATAAGCAGATTCTTCAATGATACCGGCTTCAGTCATTGTTTCAAAAGCTAATTCAACGCCCGCTTTTACCATTGCAATCATTAATACTCCATTGTCAAAATATTCTTGTTCTGAAATTGGAGCTTCTTGTGGAGCTGTTTTTTCGAAGTTAGTTTCTCCTGTAGCTGCTCTCCAGGTCAATAAGTTTTTATCGTCATTTGCCCAGTCAATCATCATAGTTCTGGAGAATTCTCCGGAAATAATATCATCCTGGTGCTTTTGGAATAACGGACGCATGATATCTTTTAATTCTTCAGCAATTTCGTAAGCTTCAATTTTTGCAGGATTTGAAAGACGATCCATCATATTTGTGATACCACCATGTTTCAAAGCTTCAGTGATGGTTTCCCATCCGTATTGAATTAATTTTGAAGCATATGCAGCATCAATTCCTTTCTCAACCATTTTATCAAAACATAAAATAGAACCTGTTTGCAATAACCCGCAAAGGATAGTTTGCTCACCCATTAAATCTGATTTTACTTCAGCAACAAATGATGATTTTAAAACTCCTGCTCTATGCCCGCCAGTTGCTACAGCGTAAGCTTTTGCCTGGTCTAAACCTAATCCGTTTGGATCATTTTCCGGGTGAACCGCAATAAGTGTTGGCACACCAAAACCTCTTTTATACTCTTCACGCACTTCTGATCCGGGACATTTAGGAGCACACATGATTACAGTAATATCCTTACGGATCTGCATTCCTTCTTCTACTATATTAAATCCGTGAGAGTATGCCAAAGTTGAACCATTTTTCATTAATGGCATAATTGCAGTTACAACAGCAGTATGTTGTTTATCCGGAGTTAAGTTACAAACTAAATCTGCAGTTGGAATTAATTCTTCATATGTACCAACTTTAAAACCATTTTCGGCAGCGTTTTTATAAGAAGCTCTTTTTTCAGCAATTGCATCTGCACGCAAAGCATAAGAAATATCCAAACCTGAATCTCTCATATTCAAACCTTGGTTTAAACCCTGAGCTCCGCAACCTACGATAACAACCTTTTTTCCTGCTAATGCTGCTATTCCATTTGCAAACTCTGATTGATCCATAAATTCGCAAACCCCTAATTGTTCTAATTGTAATCTAAGTGGTAATGTGTTGAAATAATTGGCCATTTTTTTAATATTTAATAAGTATGATGTTTAATTTTGTAACTATTTTAATTCGTTTAATAATAATGATGAAATTTCCATTTTTTCTTTAGAAACTGAAATTCTTCCTGAACGTACAAATTGCATAATGCCGTATGGTTTGAATTTTGCATATAATTCTTCAATTTCAGAACGTCTTCCAGATTTTGAAATCACAAAGAAATCGCGAGAAACAGTCACAATCGTAGATTGACTGTCTTTGATTATATTCTGAATTTGTTTCTCATCAAACAATAAACCTGATGCTATTTTGAATAAGGCATTTTCCAAATAAATTGTCTCTTCATCTGTATGATAAAATGCTTTTATAACTTCAATTTGTTTCTCTATTTGCCCTACTATATTTTTAACCCATTTCTCAGTAGTTTCAACTACTATGATGAATCTTGAAACATTCTCTATTTCTGATTCTGAAACGTTTAAACTTAATATATTGATGTGGCGTTTTAAGAATATCCCAGATATTCTATTTAACAAGCCCACATTATTTTCCGAATATACCGAAATGGTAAATGTTTTATCTTCCATGTTTTTTTAACTTAATCTGATATCAGAAACCGAAGCTCCTGTTGGAATCATTGGAAATACATTATTCTCTTTCTCTACCATAACCTCTAAAAAGTACGAATCTTTAGAAGCCATCATCTCTGCCACAGCAGCATCAAGATCTTCTCTCTTAGTTACTTTCTTTGATTTGATATAATACCCTTCAGCAATAGCGCAAAAATTTGGATTTATCATAACCGTAGAAGCATATCTATAGTCGAAAAATAATTCTTGCCATTGACGTACCATTCCCAAAAATTCATTGTTTAACACGACAATTTTTACCGGGACTTTTGTTTGGTGAATTGTACCTAACTCCTGTATATTCATTTGAAAACCACCATCACCAATAATAGCAACCACTTCACGATCTGGTCTTCCCATTTTGGCACCGATAGCAGCAGGCAAAGCAAATCCCATTGTTCCTAATCCTCCTGAAGTAACGTTACTTTTAGTTGAATTGAATTTAACATAACGGCAGGCAAACATTTGATGCTGACCTACATCCGAAACCATTATTGCATCACCTTTCGAGTGCTTATTAATCATTTCTATAGTTTCTCCCATGGAAATTCCTTTGCCATTTGTTGGAGCTAACTCTTCATTAATAACCTTATCTAATTCAATTTTATATTTTTCCTTGAATTCATTATGCCATGAATCATGTGATTTTTTATCAATTAATGGAATCAAAGCAGTCAATGCCTCTTTAACATCTCCTAAAACAGCAACTTCAGTTTTTACGTTTTTATCAACTTCAGCAGGGTCAATTTCGAAGTGAATTACTTTCGCTTGTTTAGCATAAGTAGCTAAATTTCCGGTAACACGGTCATCAAAACGCATTCCAAGTGCAATTAAAACATCACATTCATTAGTCAGAACGTTAGGTCCATAATTACCGTGCATCCCTACCATACCTACATTCAAAGGATGATCTGTCGGTAAAGCTGAAAGGCCTAAAATTGTCCAGGCAGCCGGAATCCCTGATTTTTCAACTAATCTTTTTAATTGTTCTTCTGCTTCACTTAATATAATACCCTGACCAAAAACAATAAATGGTTTTTTTGCATTATTAATAATATCAGCAGCTTCCTGTACTTTTTTCAGATCCAACACCGGTTTTGGGTGATAACTTCTAATCCCCGTACATTTTTCATAACTAAAATCAAACTCATCAAACTGGGCATTTTTAGTAATATCGATTAAGACCGGACCTGGACGGCCTGATCTTGCAATATAAAACGCTTTTGCAATAATTTCCGGAATTTCGTGAGCTTCTGTAATTTGGTAATTCCATTTGGTTACTGGAGTTGAAATTCCAATAATATCAGTTTCCTGAAAAGCATCAGAACCTAATAAATGTTTTCCAACCTGACCCGTAATACACACTAATGGTGTAGAATCGATTTGAGCATCGGCAATACCAGTTACTAAATTTGTTGCTCCTGGTCCCGAAGTTGCAATCGCTACACCCACTTTACCAGTAGCTCTTGCAAAACCTTGTGCCGCATGAGCTGCACCTTGTTCGTGACGCACCAAAACGTGGTGCAATTGATCCTGAAATTTATATAATTCGTCATAAACCGGCATTATGGCTCCTCCCGGATATCCATAAACCAAATCTACTCCTTCTGCCAATAAACACCTGATAACGGCTTCTGCGCCAGATATTTTAATTGTTTCCATTTTATATCTTTTTTAAAACCTCTGAATATTTTTTGAATCTAGAGGTTTCTATTTTTTTTAAATTTATTTGTCAGTAACACATCCTTCAGAGGCACTGGAGACCGAACGCATATATTTAAGTAAAACTCCTTGTTTAATTAATGATTCCGGTCTTTTCCAATTGGCTTTACGTTTTGCCAATTCTTCATCGGAAATCTTCATATTAATAGTATTATTTACAGCATCAATTGTAATAACATCGCCGTTTTCTATCAATGCAATTCCACCGCCTTCATATGCTTCCGGAGTAACGTGACCCACAACAAAACCGTGAGATCCTCCAGAGAAACGTCCGTCAGTAATTAAGGCTACAGAACTCCCTAAGCCTGCTCCCATAATGGCAGATGTTGGTTTTAACATTTCAGACATACCGGGACCGCCTTTTGGACCGCAATAACGAATAATCACTACATTTCCAGGCTTCACTTCACCTGCTTGTATTCCTCTGATTACATCCTTTTCACCTTCAAAAACTACAGCTGTACCTTCAAAAAACTCTCCTTCTTTTCCGCTAATTTTAGCCACACAACCTTCTGTTGCTATATTCCCGTATAAAATCTGAATATTTCCGGTAGCTTTTAAAGCTTTTTGAATTTCAAAAATTACTTCTTGCCCATCTTGTAAATCAGGAACTGAAGCTAAATTCTCTGCTATTGTTTTTCCTGTTACAGTTAAACAATCACCGTGCAATAAACCTTCTTTTAATAAATATTTCATTACTCCCGGAACACCACCTACATTGTGTAAATCTTCCATTAAATATTTACCGCTTGGTTTCAAGTCTGCTAATAATGGTGTTTTATCGCTAATATCCTGGAAATCTTTTAGTGTCAATTCAATACCTACGGAGTGAGCCATTGCAATTAAGTGCATTACTGCATTGGTCGAACCTCCTAAAACAGCTACCATCGTAATTGCATTTTCAAATGCTTTACGAGTCATAATATCCCTAGGCTTAATATCTTTTTCTAATAATATTCTGATGGCTTTACCTGCATCAACACATTCTTGTTTCTTTTCTGGACTCAAGGCAGGATTAGAAGAACTGTAAGGCAAACTCATTCCCAATGCTTCAATTGCAGATGACATTGTATTTGCAGTGTACATTCCACCACAGGCTCCGGCACCCGGACAAGCATTTTGAATTACTCCTTTGAAATCTTCAGGTGTAATCGTGTTCTTGATTTTTTTACCTAAAGCTTCAAAAGCAGAAACAATATTCAAATCCTCCCCTTTCCATTTTCCCGGATGAATAGATCCTCCATAAACCATAATAGAAGGGCGATTTACTCTTCCCATAGCCATTAAAGCTCCCGGCATATTTTTATCACAACCCGGAACGGCAATCAGACCATCATACCATTGTGCTCCCATAACCGTTTCGATAGAATCTGCAATTACATCACGTGAAACCAAAGAAAAACGCATTCCATCATTACCATTAGAGATACCATCACTTACACCAATAGTATTAAAAATCAAGCCAACCAAATCCTCTTTCCAGACGCCTGTCTTAATATCTTTAGCCAGGTCGTTTAAGTGCATGTTACAAGGATTTCCGTCGTAACCCATACTCACAATTCCTACCTGCGCTTTTTTAAGATCCTCTTCTGTCAAGCCAATTCCGTAGAACATAGCCTGAGAAGCTGGTTGTGTTTCGTCTTGCGTGATTGTTTTGCTGTACTTGTTTAATTCCATTATGTAATATTTGTAATTTAATTTTATTTCTAAAAAAAACCTCCCAACTAAGTGGGAGGTTATAATATATATCTTTCAATTATATTTATACCATTCCCGATGCAGATGTGCTATACACATTGACAACAATGACAGAAGTAATAATAATTGAGATTTGCATCATTTATTTTTTTGGTGTCACAAAAGTATAAAAACTAATAGGACTAAAAAAATAAATCTCAACATTTTAAATACTTCTTGTTATTTATTTCAACATTTAACAAAAAACATTAAACAATCGTTGATTGTCCGATATGAACATTATCATTATTAAAATAAAGCAGGTCATCTTTACTAAAAATAAAGTTTGAAATAAATTCGCCTACTTCATTCGTACCAAATTTTGAATCCGATTTTAAATCAGTAGTAACAACTTTAAATTCGATTGCTTTTTCGACTGCTTTATAAATCACATTTGATTCTTTAAACAACCCAAAATGTTCTAACAACATTGCAGCTGATAAAATAGAGGCAATTGGATTAGCTATATTTTTTCCTTTTGCTTGTGGATAAGATCCGTGAATTGGCTCAAATAATGCATTTTTCTCTCCTAAAGATGCCGAAGCCAATAAACCGATAGAACCAGTAATAACACTTGCTTCATCTGATAAAATATCTCCAAATAAATTTTCTGTCAAAATCACATCAAATTGTTTTGGATTTAAGATAATCTGCATTGCTGCATTATCTACAAATAAAAAATCGAGGACAACATCAGGATAGCTTTCGCTTACTTTCTGAACTACTTTTCGCCACAATCTTGAGGTTTCCAAAACATTTGCTTTATCTACCATAGTTAGCTTTTTGCGTCGGTTTTGTGCCGATTTAAAAGCCAAATGTGCAATTCTGGTAATTTCTTCTTCTGAATATTCACATAAATCTGAAGCATGAGTTCCTTCTTCATTTAATGTTTTTGCTCCAAAATAAGCTCCGCCTGTTAATTCTCTGAAAATAGTAAAATCAGCTCCTTCAATAATTTCTCTTTTTAATGGAGAAGAATCAATTAGCGATTTATAAGGTTTAATAGGTCTAATATTTGCAAATAAACCCAGCTCCTTACGCAGTTTTAATAACCCTTGTTCCGGACGGACTTTTGCATTCGGATTGTTATCATATTTAGGATCTCCAATAGCTCCAAACAAAACTGCATCTGTATTCAAGCAAAGATTCAGTGTTTGCTCAGGAAGCGGATTTCCTGTTTTGTCAATAGCTACAGCTCCCATCAGGGCTTCTTCAAAAACAAATTCATGATTATACACTTCACCAATTGCATATAAAGCTTTTTTGGCTTGCAAAATTACTTCCGGTCCAATTCCGTCTCCTCCTAAAACTGCTATTTTCAAATTCATAATGCCTCGTTCTTTATGTATTTAAAATTTTATTTTTCTAAATTTAATTTCTTATTAAATCGCCCTGAATTTTAGATGCTTCTATAATCTGATGAATATCTTCGTCTAAAACTTCTTTTTTGATATCAGCGAATTTCAGGAACTCAATATATACGATATCCAATTGTACTTTTGTAAGTTCATAACCTACTTTCTTAGCACGATATGCCAATGCAGCTCTTCCACTTCTGGCAGTAAGAATAATCGAAGATTCATTTACACCAACATCCAATGGATCCATGATTTCGTAGGTTGCTCTGTTTTTGATTACTCCATCCTGGTGAATCCCGGAACTGTGTGCAAAAGCATTTGCTCCTACAATAGCTTTATTTGGCTGTACCATCATACCCATACTTTCAGAAACCAAACGACTCATTTCGTTTAATTCTCTTGTATTGATATTAGTATCTAAATTTAAATAAGGATGTTGTTTAAAAATCATCACTACTTCTTCAAGTGCTGTATTTCCGGCTCTTTCACCAATACCGTTTATTGTACACTCGATTTGTCTGGCTCCATTTATAGCACCCGAAATTGAGTTCGCAGTGGCCATTCCTAAATCGTTATGACAGTGACATGAAAGAATTACATTCTCTATACCTTTTACGTTTTCTTTTAAATATTTAATTTTTGCTCCGTATTCTTCAGGCAGACAATATCCTGTTGTATCCGGAATATTTAATACGGTTGCTCCTGATTTGATTACTTCTTCACAAACTTTTGCTAAAAAAGCGTTATCAGTTCTACCGGCATCTTCTGCATAAAACTCAACGTCTTCGACATAAGATTTAGCATGAGAAACTGCAAATTTTGCTCTGGCAATAATATCTTCCGGAGTAGTGTTTAATTTATGGAGTATATGAGATTGTGAAGTTCCGATTCCGGTATGGATTCTGGGTTTCTTAGCATGCTTTAAAGCAGCTGCAGCAACGTCAATGTCGTTTTTCACGGCTCTTGTCAGTCCGCAGACGGTTGCATTCTCTACGATCTTACAAATCTCAGAGACCGATAAAAAATCGCCCGGACTTGACACAGGAAAACCTGCTTCGATGATATCAACTCCCATTTTGTCAAGTCGTTCAGCGATAACTAATTTTTGTTTAGTATCTAACTTACATCCCGGAACCTGTTCTCCATCACGCAAAGTGGTGTCAAAAATTTGAACTTTCTCTCTATTCATATTCATTTATTTAATGTAATTTCACATCTTGATAACAAATATATATTGTACTACTTCAGTATGAAATTCATTTTAATGAAATTATACTGTTCATAAAACAATTTATAACGTATTAAATAACTAACAACCAATAAGTTACATTATTATATTTTACAATGGCTAACCATCAAAAAGATTTCTTATTTGTTCTGATTAAATCCCTTTCAAAATCTGAGAAAAGACAGTTTAAAATTTTTGCAAGCCGATTAGAAACGAGTTCGAACACTAAATTCATTGAGTTATTTAATATTTTAGATAAATCGGAAACCTATGATGAGAGGCTTATTTTAAAAAGCGGAATCATCAAAAAAGTACAGTTATCTAACTTAAAGTCATATCTGTACAAACAGATTTTAGTTAGCATACGTTTGAATATTCCCAGTCAGAACATTCGTTACCAATTGCGTGAACAGATTGATTTTGCTGTTATTTTATACAATAAAGGATTATACAAACAAAGTTTAAAAATTCTGGATAAAACCAAAATCATAGCGCTTGAAAATGACGAAAAATACATGGCATATGAAATTGTCGAATTCGAAAAACTCATCGAATCACAATATATTACACGAAGTATTCAGGGTCGTGCCGATGAATTGGTTATTCAGGCCAAAGAATTAAACTATCGGAATACTATTTCAAGTAAATTATCGAATTTATCGCTTCAATTATATGGAATAATGCTTAAAACCGGCTATGTAAAAAGTGATGAGGAATACAAATATATTGATGATTATTTTAATAAACATATTTCAAAGTTAGACGAAAGCAAGTTTGGTTTCAGAGAAAAGTATTGGTTCTATAATGCTAATCTTTGGCGTAGCTTCCTTGTTCAGGATTTCCTCGCAAGTTATAAATATGCTTATAAATGGGTTCGCCTTTTTTATGACAACCCAAATATGATCTATCAAAATCCTGTATTCTTTCTAAAAGGAAACCATTATTTCCTGGAATCTCTTTATATGTTGAAATATAAATCAAATTTCAAAAAATATTTAACGCTTTTAGAAGAAACTATTGAGGATTCGAAATTTCCTGTGAATGATAATATTGCATCACTATCCTTCTTATATGTGTATAATAATAAGTTAAATTATCATATTCTGGAGGGAACTTTTGCCGAAAGCGAATATTTGATTCCTGAGATTTTAGACAAAATAAAATTACACAGCGAGCACCTCGATGAGCATCATGAAATGCTGTTTTACTATAAAATTGCCTGTATTTATTTTGGAAATGAAAAGTATAATGAATCTATTTTTTATTTAGATAAAATCATTAATAACAAAAACTTAACGATGCGCGAAGACTTAATGTGCTTTGCACGTATCTTGTCGTTAATTGTACATTATGAGCTTGGAAAAGATTATTATTTAGAAAATCATTTGAAAAACACGTACAAGTTTTTATTGAAAATGAATGATTTACACGAGGTTCAGAAGGAAATCATTAAGTTCCTGAAAAACCTGAATAATTTCTATCCAACCGATATTAAAAAAGAATTTATTAAAATGCGTGAGCGTTTTATTGAATTGGAAAAAAACACTTATGAAAAAAGGGCTTTCCTATATCTGGACATTATTTCCTGGCTGGAAAGTAAAATAGAAAACAGAAAAATTGCCGATATCATGAAAGAAAAGGCAAAATTAAATAGCCGTTAAAACAATGTAACAAATTTAACTAAAAGCTGTTTTTATGCTTTTGGAGGCTCAAAAAAGCGTTTTAAAAAATCTTAACTTATGTCCAACAAAGTAATAACAAAACCTTAACAGCAAAAGATTCATATATATATGATCTTTGTAATGTAATAAACTGGTTATTTATTATTTTGGTTTTGGTTAGTTAAATGATGCCGGCGTCTTCCAGATGCCGGCATTTTTTTGTACAAATTTTGCTTCAGGTTTTCTTTGTTTCAGGTTTCAGGTTGTTTGACTTTGAGCATAAATATTAACCGTACAAGATTTACCTAAAAATGCAAATATATTCCTTTGCAAACCTTGCGAAATCTTAGCAAACTTTACGATTAAAAAAACACAATCCAAAAAACTTGAAACCTGAAACAAAGAAAACTTTAAACTAATTTCCTAATCTTTCGTGTAGTAATTTAAAATACGGAAAAGCCTTTAATAATCGGCTTCCATGCCAGGAGAACATTTCACCATCAACAAAAACGGTTTTGGCGTGATGTGTAAATCTTCCAATTTCAAAAGCGTCTTCTTCCTTAAAAGGATATGGCTCTGAAGAAAGTAAAACCAGGTCCGGATCACCCTCTAAACGCATTTTTTTAAGTTCGATTTCAGGATAACGCCCTTTATCTTCGTAGATATTCTGAAAATGATTCAATTTTAATAATTCATTGATATAAGTATCCTTTCCTGCAACCATATAAGGATTCTTCCAAATAAAATAAGCAGCTTTTTTTTGTGGAATATCCTGAACATATTTTTTAAAATCGCTTAAAACAAAAGCCAATTTGTTATTCCATTTTTGGGCTTCAGTCCTGCAATTAAAGAGCTGTCCGAAATCTGAAATCATCTGAAAATTATCTTCAATCGTAATGATATTTGTGACCCAAACTGGACAGATTGTATTTAATTGTTCAACAATTTTCTTAGTGTTTTCTTCCTTATTGCAAATAATAATATCCGGCTGTAATAGTTTTATCTTCTCAAAATGAATTTTCTTAGTTCCGCCAACAACTTTCTTAGTTGATTTTAAATGATATGGATGCACACAGAACTTTGTTATTCCGATGATCTTTTCTTCTAAACCAAGATCATATAATAATTCGGTTTGAGAAGGAACCAACGAAATAATACGTTTTGGAACTGTTTCAAAAGAATGCGAATTACCAATTTGATCAATTAATTGTTTCATGTTTTCTTTGTTTCAGGTTTCAAGTTTTGGGTTGTCTTTTACAGTAAAAGTTCGTAAAGGTTTACACTACTGTAACGCAAAGTTATTTCTTTACGAAATTTTGCTTTGCCGTAAATTATGTTCAAAGTAAAACAACGTGAAACTTTAAACCTGAAACTTTAAACCAATAATACTTTTCATTTCCTGTTGCACTTTCAAAGCCTCTTCCCTCGCCTTTTCAGCAAAATCTGTTCCTTTGGAAGCATAAATAATGGCTCTGGCAGAATTTACCAATAGGCCAACTTTATCATTCATTCCGTATTTGCAAACTTCGGACAAACTTCCGCCCTGAGCGCCAATTCCGGGAACTAATAAGAAACTGTCCGGAACAATTTTACGAATTTCTGCAAAATATTCTGCTTTAGTAGCACCAACAACATACATCAAATTTTTACTATTTTTCCATGTTTTGGAAGTTTCTAAAACTTGTTTGTATAATTCTTTTCCGTTTGTAGTCAATGTCTGAAAATCGAAAGCACCTTCGTTTGACGTTAAAGCCAGCATAATTGTATGTTTATTCTCGAAAGCCAGAAAAGGCTCAACAGAATCTTTCCCCATATAAGGAGCAACGGTTACACTGTCAAAATTCAAATCTTCGAAAAAAGCTTTTGCATACATGCTCGAAGTGTTTCCTATATCACCGCGTTTTGCATCGGCAATGGTAAATATATCAGGATAATTATCGTTGATGTAATTAATTGTTTTTTGAAGTGAAAGCCATCCTTTTATGCCATAAGCCTCAAAAAAAGCAGTATTTGGTTTATATCCCACAGTTAAATCGTGTGTGGCATCAATTATAGCTTTATTGAACTCGAAAATAGGATCTTCGGTTTCTAATAAATGAGACGGGATTTTTGATAAATCGGGGTCTAATCCGACACATAAAAATGATTTTTTCAGAAGAATTTGTTCGTGCAGCTGTTGTGTTGTCATTCTTGTTTTTTTGGAAAGTATGCAAAAATAAAAAAAGCCACTCAATTAAGAATGGCTTTTTGATATTATATTCAATTGTGATTAAAAATTACCTAAATAAACAATCTCGGTTCTTCTGTTCTCTGCCCTTCCTGCAGCAGTTTTATTTGATTTAACCGGTTTTGCAGCTCCAAATCCCTGAGAAGTTAAATTTGCAGGATTAACCCCTTTTGCAATTAAGGCATCCATAACAACTTTTGCTCTTGCCTCTGATAATTTTTGGTTTACTTTAGCATTTCCTACATTATCAGTATGCCCATTGATTGCAAATCTGGCATTTGGATAGTTTTTCAAAATTTCTTTGATAGCATCTAATCTTGCTGAAGTTTCATTATTATTAGCATTACTTAAAACAGCTTTTCCTGATGTGAAGAAAATAGATTTTGCTTCTACCTTTAACTGTTCCAATACAGCTTTGTTAACTACCGGACAGCCTTTGTTTTCTGCAGGACCGGCAATTGCAGGACAAGCGTCATCTTTATCTAAAACACCATCTTTGTCGGCATCCAAATTCGGACATCCTCTATTTTCAACTAAACCGGCAACTTCCGGGCAGGCATCATCTTTATCCAAAACGCTATCTTTATCAGTATCTTTCCAAGGGCATCCTTTATTTTCTACGGGACCTGCAACTGTGGGACAAGCATCAGCATTATCCAGTAAAGTATCTCCGTCAGAATCTTTCCATGGACAACCTTTATTTTCTATCGGACCGGCAATTTCAGGACAAGAATCATCTTTATCAAAAACTTTATCTCCATCTGTATCCGACCAAGGACAACCATGGTTTTCAACTGGTCCGGCAACTTTTTTACAACCATCTTCTTTATCAATAACACCATCTCCGTCAGTATCTTTAAATTTCTTTTCATAAACCGGAATCTTCATACCAACATGAAAGTCAGCCCCTTTTGATTCTTTAGAAACTACGTTGCTAAGTACAGAACCCGAACCGACAAAGAAAGCTCCCAGTCTAATTCCGGAACCTACCTGCATTCCGCTATATTCCATCCATGTCATTGGCACATAAAAACTAAACCATCTGCTTTCATAACGAGGTGTCAAAGATACCCTGTCGGCAATTCCGTAAGCGTTAAGTTTATTTGTAGAAACCATATTAATGTCTCCATTCAGGTTTAGATAGAATTTTTTGTACATATTCCAATCTACATCAGCATGAAGTGCCGTTGGCAAATTTGTTTTTGCTCCTTTTGAAGTTGACGTTTTAGTATAATGTTCGTTTAGGAAATCATACAAATTATCCGCATCATCAATCATTTGCTGTGTTACAATACCATTTACATCATAAGTATCCTGTTTTGCATTTTTATAATCTATCGATCCAATATCTGTAACAGACAATCCAAAACGTACTTTATATTTATTTAGGTCCCTAAAGTTATTATCCGCCGGTTTTGCATTATTTAAATCATAATCTGTATAATTAGGTCTCCATTCGTAAACAAGTCCTAAATCAAAGCCAAATCCTCTTGAATCAGCATCAAACTTATAATCTTCATTGGCTTCAAAATCCTGGCTTGCACCAATGGTAATTTCTCCGTTAGAAATCAAGACTCCGGCACTGGGATTTATATTGTTTTCTGCATACGTTACATTAACATCCTTTCCCTGAATATATCCGTTTACGCCACCCTGCAGATATTTGGCTGTTAAACCTCCTTTTAAAAAGTGCTGGTTGTGCTGATATAAAACGGCAGCATAAGAAATCCCTAATTCTCCCCATGTATTTGAAGCTCCTTTTGCGTTCCCTGCATTCAGATTAAAATCGCTCGATTCATCTAATCCGTCTTTAACCTGATCAATAAGGTTTCCATTAATATCTCTTAAGTTTGTTATAGATCTCGCTCTTGTAAAAACTGCCAATGTATGTTTTGGTGCAATATTAAACATAAACGATGGCCCCATAATATCAAAATTAATACGGGCATTATTTGCATTTGAGGGAGTTATTTTGGCTTCACTGTCGATATCATAATCCTTTTTAAAAACATCAAAAAATTTAACACCATACAAATCATTTCCTACTGTACCACTAACAGAAAACAAATTAATATCTGTTTTAAAACGAGAGTCTGCTATTGATGCCGGATTAAAAAGTACGCTTTGTACACCGGCATAATTATCATGAAAATAGCCTGTGTAAGATTGCGCAGTTACTGTTAAACCGAAAATTAAGAATAGTAAAATTAAAAATGTCTTTTTCATTAAGATTTATTTTTTGGGTTTCAAATTGGGCGCAAAACTACAATAATTGATTTACAAATAGAGTATCTTACATTGAATTGATGTAACATCTTTAATAAATTATGTAAAACAAAAAAAAGTTGATTTTTTAAATTTGAAGATGCACACAACAATCGGCAATACGCTATAATGTGAATTATACAACAGTCACGAAAATATATATAACACAGACCCGGTTAATAATTCGGAATTTTACATAACACAAATAATTTAATTTTAATAGTTATGAATATTACCGAAATAAAAGGAAACTGGAATGAATTGAAAGGGAAATTGAAACAAAAATATGCTACATTGACTGATGATGATTTGATGTTTGCCGAAGGAAAAGAAGACGAAATGTATGGAAACCTTCAGCAAAAATTAGGTAAAACAAAGGAAGAATTGCATCAGATTTTGTCAGAATTGTAAACTTTTTCAAATTAAACCAGTTATACCGCCTAATTTAAATTAGGCGGTATTTTTTTGATTTTCAAACTTTAAAGATTTACATTTATCAAAAGCTTACTTTAAATTAAAAAACCAAAAATAAATTAATTATCTTTAACCATATTTTTTAAAAATGAAGTTATTTATAAAATTTGATATTAATACTATTTGTACTCTTTTTTTAAAACAAAAACTGGAGGAACAAAATTTAAATTTTTCTACCTTAGGATTCGGAGAAATTGAACTTGATGAAAATCTTAGTGCTGAAGCATTGGAGGATTTGAAAAATAATTTAAGTCCTTTAGGTCTTGAGATTGTAGAAAATCAGAAAAGTGTTTTAGTTCAAAAAATAAAAGATGCAATAATAGAATTAGTTTACACTGATGATAATAATAATTTTAAAAGTTCAGCATATTTAGCTGATAAATTAAATCATAGTTATGGTTATTTATCCAATGTGTTTTCTGAGGTAACCTATTCTTCTATTGAAAATTTCATTATTATTCAAAAAATAGAAAGAGCAAAGCAGTTAATGATTGTTAATGAAATGAGTTTAACCGAAATTGCTTTTTTACTGAATTATTCGAGTGTTGCACATTTAAGTACTCAGTTTAAAAACACAACCGGAATAACACCTTCAGCATTTCTCAGAATTATTAAGAAGCGAAGAGAAAATTTAAAGTAAAACCAAACACCTATATTCAATGCAGAAAAACGCATTACACATTTTGCTCGCTGATGACGACGAAGATGATAGACTTTTTTTTAAAGATGCCTTTGAAGAAGTAAAAGTGCAGACGAAAGTCGAATTTGTTTTCGATGGATTACAATTAATGGAACATCTTATGAATCCTGATACAAAATTACCTGATATTTTATTTCTGGATTTAAACATGCCTAAAAAAACGGGTAAAGAATGTTTGATCGAAATAAAAAAAACAGAACATTTAAAAGACATAATAATTGCAATTTACTCCACATCGTCTTCCGATGAAGATATTGAAGATACATTTATTGAGGGAGCTAATATTTATATCAAAAAACCGAGTGATTTTAATGCGCTTAAAAAAATTATTAATGAAGTTATAACGCTAAACTGGCATTATCATACATCAGGATTAAATCGTGATAACTTTCTTTTAAGCCTTAAATAATTGCAATAATAATGAAATGGATACCTAAGTTTAATTCCTCAAATTATTTGAGAGTTATTTTTATAATAGCTATTTTCATTTTACTATTTCTTTCATCGATAACTTACAAACACAATCGTGGTCTAAACAAGTCCACTAAGTTATTAATGCACACGTATGAGATAAACATACAACTTGAGCGGCTGATGTCAGCTATTAAAGATGCTGAAACTGGTCAGCGTGGGTATATGATTACCCGAAACAGCCGATTTCTCACTCCATATCTCTTTTCCCGCGACAAGGTAAATACATCTTTCATTACTTTAAAGAAGCTTACCGCTGATAATCCAAAGCAAAAACAAAATCTCAAAAAGTTATTCAAATTAATTATTCAGCGGTATGTTTCTTTTGAAAATTGTTTAAAATACAGTGATCCTAAAACTTACGATAAAAGAAAATTAGACAACCATATGTTTGGCGGTCGTATCCTGATGGAAAACATCCGTTTTCAGGTTGATGAAATGAATGACATCGAAAAAACATTTTTAGAGAAAAGTTTAAGAGAATATGACGAAGAAATTTCTCTTGGTCCTGTTTTTTCAATTTCCTTATTTCTGGCAGCATTAACCTTTATTTTGCTAGCTTACAGACAAATAAGCAATGATATAGAACGTCTTAAGGTATATAATAAAAAGCTTTTAATTTCGTCAGGCCTAATAGCAGAATCTGAAGCAATAGGTAAATTCAGTACCTGGCAATGGGATTTGGCTACTGACAGAATTGATTATTCTGAAAATCAATTCCGTCTTCTGGGATTCCAACCCAATGCATTTATTCCTGATAAAGATACTTTTTTGAACTTTGTACACCCTGACGATAAAGAAGCAATTGCTGAATCGATGGAAGGCGTAATCAATAATGGGGAATTACCTTTTATCTACTATAAAATTATTCAGCCTCATAATGAAATCCGGTATTTTAAGTCTACAGGCAAATTACTTATAGACAAACAAGGCAGTAAAATTTTACTGGGAATTAATTTTGATATTACCGACGAACATTTATTAAACATCAAACTTAAGGAACGCAATAATGAACTTGAAAAAAGCAATCAGGAACTAGCTTCTTTTAATCATGTTGCCAGTCATGATTTACAAGAGCCTCTTCGCAAAATCCAAACTTTTATTTCCAGGATTTCCGATGCCGACAAAGCCACTCTTTCTGACAATGCCAAAGATTATATTTCAAAAATCGAAACATCAGCCAAAAGAATGCGTGTACTGATTGATGATTTATTATTATTTTCAAAAACTAATACTACCAAGAAAGAATTCATTAAATCTGATCTGAATGAATTATTAGAAAATGCCAAATTAGAATTAGCCGTAATAATTGATGAAAAGAAAGGAAATTTTAAAATTGATAAATTACCCAAACTTAAAGTAATTCCATATCAGATAGAACAGCTTTTTATTAACCTTATTGGAAATTCCCTAAAATACAGCCAGCCTGGTATTACACCTCAGATTACTATTGGATGTGACAAAATTCTTTCAATTGAGTATCCTGAATTATTAGACCAGTCTTTTAAAAAATTCTACAAAATTTCTTTCACTGATAACGGAATGGGATTTGATCCACAGTTTAAGGACAACATCTTTATATTGTTTCAGCGGTTACATTCGAAAACTGATTATCCCGGAACCGGAATTGGATTAGCAATCTGCAAAAAAATTGTTGAGAACCACAAAGGTTATATCACTGCAGACAGTGAACCAACCCGAGGCTCAGTATTTACTGTGTTCCTTCCCGAATAATTCTTCAAAAAAAACACCATGTTATGCGTTATATAACTTCCATTATGGGAATTATATAACGTTTCTTTTTTATGCTGTAAAGTAAAACCTACTCTTGGTTTGCATCTTTGTAATGTAATAATGAAGTAATAAAACAATGCCTCTAAAATCATCATTTTTAAAAACAATTTGCATAGTGATTTTAATAATAACTATTTCATCTTGTAAAAAAAATGAAGGTTCCGAAAAGGTAAATAATAAATACGTTCTTACAAAAAATAGTGAAGAAATTGAAGCTTATTTTTTTATAGCGGTTGCAAATTTAACAAAATCGATTATTTCAAAAAGTCAGCTGGCACAACATAGGAGTTTAAGAAATACTATAAAGGGTATCAGCATTAAAATAGAAAACAATCAAAATTTGTTACTGCAGGAAATTAATAAAATAGCCATCAAAAAACTCATTATAACAAATGAAATAAATTCAACGGTTACTCCTGGAGACCTATATGAACTGGTTGATAAAAGACAAGTAGGTTTTGATAAATCATACGTCAATTCGATCATAAAATCTTTATCTGAGCAAATAGACTTATTTGAATCTATTTCAAAGAAAACAGAAGATATGGAAATATTAAGCCTAATTGTTCATTATTTACCAAAACAATATGATTTTTTAAGAGAAGCCGAAAAAATTAAAAAAGAAATCAATTAAAAGCCTACAATTATTATTAACTAAATTTTAAAATTATGAAAATGCGATCAAATATTTTATGCGCCTTAACACTTTTCTTAACAGCTTCATTCGGAATGCTGCATGCTCAGGATAATAATGTAAATACTGAATTTGGTGTAAAGGGAGGACTTAACATGTCTAATTTATATACGGACGATGCTGATGATGAAAACGTATTATTCGGTTTTAATGCCGGTGTATATGCTACATTACCTGTATCAGATTTTATTGCTATTCAGCCAGAGTTATTATTCACTACAAGAGGTTCAAAATTAGAGTATAACAATGCCCTGGCCCAAGGAAATGTAAAATTAAAATTAAATTATATTGAACTTCCTTTGTTGGTAAGAGTAAATATTACTAAAAATTTCAATATACACGCTGGTGGTTACGCATCTTATATGGTTAGTGCTAAATCGACAGGTGATGGAGATTTCGAATTCGAAGATCAATACGATACCGACGACTTTAACAAATTTGATGCTGGTATAGCTGCCGGTGTTGGAGTAGATTTTAACCCAATTAGCGTTGGATTACGTTATAATTACGGATTGACAACTATAGAAAAAGATGGAGATGATTCATCAGATCTAAAAAACAGCAATTTGTCCTTATACCTTTCATACAAATTAAATTAAACAATTAATTATTAACCATAAATTTTAAAGACCATGTCAAATTTATTATACACAATTGCAGTTATTTTAGTTATTCTTTGGGCTCTCGGGTTCTTTGTTTATAGCGCAGGAAGTATTATCCACGTATTATTAGTAATTGCTGTAATCGCAATATTATTCAGACTTATCAAAGGTCGTGAAATTTAAAAATCAACATTATTAAATATTATATTAATCTATTAAATCAAATATTATGAAAACTAGCACAACAGTTTTAGGAATTTTAGGAGCCGCAGCGGCGGGAGCATTTTTAGGAGTTTTATTTGCACCGGACAAAGGAACCAATACAAGAAAAAAAATCTCAGATAAATCAAAAGATTACGGAGATAATTTAAAAAGCAAAGTAGATGGTATCATAAATACTATTACTTCAAATGGTAAAGACATTATTGAAGAAGGAAAAGCCAAATTCAATTCTGTAAAAGACGACTTCAATTCTGAAGCAAAAACTGTAAAAACGAACTATTAAAAAAAGTGAATTTTTCAAATCATAAAATTTTTTACCATGGAATCAAATGCAACAACAAATGAAAACTTAAATCTGTATGAAAAGGCAGAAAATTATGCTAAAACGAGTTTAGAATTAATTAAACTCAAAACGGTATTAGCCTCTGCTGACGCACTGTCAACAGTAACATCCAGAATAGCAGTCGGAGCTGTTGTTGCATTTTTTACCCTGTTCCTGAATATAGGAATCAGTTTATGGCTTGGAAAAATACTTGGTGAGTATTATTACGGTTTTTTTATAGTGGCATTATTTTATCTCATTGTGGCTGTTGTTTTGCATAAAACACAGCATAAACTAATAAAAACACCTATTGGAAACATGATTGTTTCCAGCATTTTAAAAGATTCTAAAAACTGATTTAATAATTCATAAAGAAAAAGACAGTTATGGAAACTATTTACACTATTGATTCATTAAATCAGAAAATTAAACTTTTAGAAGAGCAACAAGATAGAGAATGGTGTGATATTAAAGATGAAATCGATGAAATTAAAGAGAATTTAAAACCTCTTAACCTGATTCGAAATACTGTGGAAGAAATCAATGAAAGTATAGGATTTAAAAGTAATCTGGCCCAATCAGCAATAAGCATTGGAATAGGTTATCTGGCAAAAAAACTGGTAGTAGGAAAAACCCATTCGACATTTAAAAATATCCTTGGGTCGTTAATACAGCTGGCCGTTACCACTTTAATTTCTAAACCGCAGGAACCATCACATGAAGAAGCATCACAAGAGTAATTGTTAAACCTTAATTACAAATATTATGGAAAAGTTAAATGAAATAATAATAAAAAACGGTGTACACCTTTACTCAAATCTATATAAATGTTTTGAATTCACAAGAGTATTTCTAGGTATCTAACCCGTTTATACGTTTTATAGACAAACGGTTAAACAGTTAATACCTTCACTATAAACCCTAATTTTTATAATTAGAGCCTTATAAAAAAAAGCAAAGTTTACATTAGTGAACTTTGCTTTTTTGCCATAATAAAACCAAACTAAAATTGAATATTTGTCTTTTGTTGTTATTTATAATTTTGATAGATTGGAAGCTTCAAACCAGCATAAAGATTACAAGCTTTAGAATTGTTTGAAAACAAATTAGAAACAACAGAACCGGAACCAATAAATAAAGCACCAATTCTAAAACCGGCTCCTACCTGAGTACCGCTGTATTCCATCCAGGTCAATGGAACATAAAAGCTAAATTGTCTGATTTCATATCGCGGTGTAAATGTAACCGAATTAGCAATTGCTGTTCCGTTTATTTTTTCTGCATTTACCAGTCCAAAATCACCACTTAGATTCAAATAAAATTTATTGTTTACATTCCAGTCAAAGTTAGTATGCAAAGCGGTTGGCAAATTTGCTTTTACCCCTTTTCTTGCAGAAGTTTTTGCATAATTTGTATCAAAAAACTCAAAAATATCTTTTGCATTATCAATATCATTCTGAGTAACCGTTCCTGTTAGGTTGTAAGTATTTTCAATAGTATTTTTATAGTTAAGCTTGCCAATATCAGTTACAGCCACTGCAGTTTTAAGTTTATATCTGTTTCCTTCACAGGTATGGCAGTTGGTACGATACTCGTAGGTAAAACCTATATCAATGCCTAAGCCTGCTGATGAACCATTAAACTCCGGATCTTGTCCGTTTTGATAATCATAACTTGCAGACGTTCTTAATGTCCCTGTTGAGTGAAATTCACTCAATGCCGGATCAATATCATTTTTATTAAAAGTAATACTCAGATCATTTCCGTTGATATAAGCGTTTGCTCCCGCCATTAGATATTTTAATGTAATCCCGCCTTTTATAAAATGTTCATCATCATCCAATAATACAGTACCATACCCCGCTCCAATTTCTGCCCAGGAATTACTGACTCCATTGGGGTTTCCTCCTGTTATCGAAAAACTGTTCGATGCATCTGCGTCCTGATTAAGTTCATCAATTAGCGCACCATTTACATTAACAAGACTGGTTATGCTTCGTACGCGGGTAAAAAGAGCAATACTATGCCTGGGCGTAATATTCATCATAAAGGAAGGCCCCAGAATATCGACATTAAAATTCCCTCTGTTATTCGTTTTAATATTTTTGCGGGCCTGTGTTTCAAAATCATACCCACCACCTAATGCCTCGGTAAAATTAACACCATACAAATCGTTTTGCCCTGTCGAACTTACTGAAAACACAGTAATATCGGCTTTGTATTTTGAATCTGCAATAGAAGATGGATTAAACAACACTCCCTGAATTCCGGCGTAATTATCATCCCGAAATCCAAAATACGATTGTCCGTTAACGTAAAAAATGCTTCCCAAAAAGCAATAAAACAGCAAAGTTCTTTTCATAAAATTATTATTAAGTGATTGGTTAGTTAATAATTTTGTGATTTAAGGGCACGCAAATATGAAACAAAAAATGACAAAAAAAAACCTAACTAATTGCAGATTAGTTAAGTTTTGCTATTATAGTGCTAATATTCAGAAAACCTCAGAAGCTTCTTTCAATTTCCCAAGTAAAAAAACCGAACATTAGTCCGGCTTTTATGTTATTCTTTACTCTATTTTCTATTCTCTAAAATTTTAGAACACCTCCGAAGCTTCTTTCAGTTTCTCCATATTGTTTACCAATTGCAGCTCGGCAATAATTTTCTGAATATCACCATTCATGATATTTCCTAAATCGTAAAGTGTCAGGCCAACTCTGTGATCCGTTACACGACCCTGCGCATAATTATACGTACGAATCTTAGCCGAACGGTCTCCCGAACTTACCTGCGATGTACGTTTTGTAGCATCCTCAGCCTCTTTTTTGGCCAATTCCTGCTCATATAAACGGGAACGTAAAACCGTCAAAGCTTTGTCTTTATTTTTATGCTGTGATTTCTGATCCTGACATTGCGCCACCAATCCGGTTGGAATGTGTGTTAAACGTACAGCCGATTTTGTTGTGTTAACCGATTGTCCTCCAGGCCCTGATGAACAGAAGAAATCTACACGAACATCGTTCATATCAATCTGAACATCAAACTCTTCTGCTTCCGGTAAAACCATCACTGTTGCAGCCGATGTATGCACACGACCCTGAGTTTCCGTCTGAGGAACACGCTGAACACGGTGAACACCCGCTTCAAACTTCAAAGTTCCGTAAACATCTTCTCCGGTAACTTCAAAAATAACCTCTTTAAAACCTCCCGAAGTTCCTTCGTTCATATCCACAACCGAAGTTCTCCAACCTTGGTTCTCACAATATTTGGTATACATTCTGAACAGATCTCCGGCAAAAATACTCGCTTCATCCCCACCCGTACCGGCACGAATCTCGACCATCACGTTTTTAGCATCTTCAGGATCTTTAGGGATCAGCATAAACTTGATTTCTTCCTCCAGTTCCGGCAATCTTTGTTTTGCTTCGTCCAGCTGCATTTTGGCCATTTCGGTCATATCTGCATCACTTCCATCCGCAATAATTTCGTTTGCCTCATCTATATTAGCCATCAAAAGCACGTATTCATCACGCTTTTCAGCCAATGCTTTCAGGTTTTTGTACTCCTGATTCAATTGCACATAACGTTTCTGATCAGAAATAACATCCGGCTGGATAATCAAATCCGAAATCTCGTCAAAACGCTGTTTTACTATTTGAAGTCTATCTAACATTTTCTAATTCCTTTTATTGGAGTGCAAATTTACGAAAAATAGTTGATAGTTAAAAGTTGTTCGTTGATGGTTTTTTCAGGAGCTGTTTCCTGCTCTCCGCTATATCTTTTTAGGCAGAATGTTTACGGTTGAATTAGATATTTTTCGTTTACCTAAAAAGGATGCCGCTGCTATCAGGGCTAGGGATTTTTGTTTTTATAATTTCGTTTATGGTTTTCCGTAAAATCAATTCACTGAAGAGATTTACTTTAGCAAAAAATCAGGTGTTTTTACTTGGTGGTTGATTTAAATTAAAGGCGATGTTTGTTTTTTATAAGAACTTAATTATTGTAACTATAAAACCAACAAATATTAAAGGCAAATGGAGCAAAGAATTAAAATACAACAAAATATTCCAAACAAAATTACGACTGATAAAGTTTTATTCTTTGATATGGATGGAACATTGATTGATACAGATCTTGCTAACTTTCTTTCTTACATGAAAGCGATAAAATCAGTAACGAAATTAGATCTAGATCTAATTTATAATAACGATAAACGATTTAGCCGTAGTGATCTTAAAAATTCAGTTCCTAATTTGAGTAAAACTGAATATGAAAGAATAATTCAAGAAAAAGAAAACTATTATATAGACTTTTTGTCAGAAACAAAACTTATTACAAGAATTGCAGATATTCTTTTTAAATATTCAAAAACAAATACAACTGTTTTAGTTACAAATTGTCGTGAAGAAAGGGCTAGGGTAACATTAAAGTATCATGGTCTCTTTGATAAATTTGATAATCTTTTTTACCGAGGATTAGTCGTTAATGAAAACGAAAAAATAAACAAATTTCAAAACGCAATTTTTAAATTAGGTATTCCATCAAATTTAGTTGTCATTTTTGAAAATGAAGAAATAGAAATTACTGATGCAAAAAAAGTAGGCATTGAAATTATTAACCCTATAATCATTTAGAAATGAATAGCTTTGAAATTCTTCCAGAAAGAAGTTGGTATACAAATCCAACAACGAATAATCGACAACTTGGGCGATTTATTTCAAAATCTACTGATGCATTTTATCACTCTGATTATCACGGAGGAAATGAAAGTATTAGAAATACAATAGGAACGACTGAAAATATCATTTGCACTCTAAAAAATCAATTTCATGAAAAAAGTAAAAATGAGTTAGAACAGGCAGAGAAAAATTTAATTACAATTTTGGAAAAAGATTTACCACAAATTCTACAAGAAACAGGAAAAAATAATCTCTATATTTGTGTTATCCCAAGAGCAAGAGCAGAAAAAAATTATACAAAAAATCAATTAACATTTAAACTATCTGTTGCTAATGTCGCACATAAGTTGAATGGCTTTATCGATGGAACAAATTATATAATAAGACATACAGATACGCAAACAACACATTTGGCTAGGTCAGGACATGGTGGTGGAGGGAATTTACCTTACCCTGGAATAACAAATGAAACCTGTAAAATTTCATCAGAAGTTGATGGTAAAGATATTTTATTGATTGATGATTTATATACTAAATCAGTTAATATTGATGAAGATGCCATTCAATCATTATTCGATAATGGAGCTAATTCAGTCGTATTCTATTCTATTGGTAAAACCCTATAAACAAGTATATTTTTATAACTTTATAATAATTTAAAAACAATGAAATATACAAAAAACACACTCAATATACTGACTGCTAAATCATACAAAGGAATTGGCAATGCTTGGATAGTGAAAAATCTAAAAGGAAACGAAAGCGTTGATATTATTGTTTCCTTACTAAACAAAACAATTAAAGGTGAACTAACCACTTCTGAAGAATTTGAAAACCTAAAAAAAAGTTTTGAAGTTAAACTTCTAGAAAAATTTAAAGATTGTTGTGATGGTTTTGTTGCTTTAGGAGACCCAAATTTTCCACAGTATAGAGGAAATGTAAAAGATAGTGAGAGACCTATTTTTCTTTATTACAAGGGCAATATAGATTTACTAAGTATTGAAAACAAAAATATTTCTGTAATTGGACTTTTGAACCCAGACGGAGATATAGAAGAAAGAGAAAGAAAGATTGTCGCTGATTTTGTTAAAAATGGTGCAACAATAGTAAGCGGTTTGGCTTTTGGTTGCGATAGTATTTCACATCAACAAGCATTAGATTCTAATGGAAATACAGTTGCAATCTTACCAAGTCCCCTAAATAATATTTTACCCACAAAAAATAAATCTTTGGCATTTCAAATTGTAGAAGAAGGAGGGCTGCTTGTAACAGAGTACGGTAATGATTTTAAAAGTCCAATGGAATTAAGCACTCGCTATAAAGAACGTGATCGGTTACAAGCTTTGTTTTGTGATACAATCGTTTTGGCTGCGAGTTATGCACAGAATTCGGCTGAAAAATGGAAAATCCTTGGAAGAAAACTTGATAGTGGAGCGCGTTTAGCAATGGGTTACGCAAAAGAATATAACATTCCTCGTGCTATAATGTATGACCAAAATTTCGATAAAAATAATCCAATGTTTGATTTAAACAGAGAGCTTATTGACGAACAAAAAGATATTACAATTATCTCAGACAACAATATTCACGAAACTGTAAAAGAAATTATTACAAAGACAACAACAATTAAAAATATAACATCTTCTCAAACAAGCTTGTTTAATTAGTAACAAGTAATAGCAAATCTGCGCTAACCATTTGCAAGGATATGCAACCATAAATTAATAATAAACTTTCTTGGATATGGGAAAAAGCATTCCTAACGTACGTTTTGAACTCAACAAGGTTTATAAAACTTATGTCAGCCAACTTCAGCTAGCAGGCGATATTTCCAATATCTTATTGGACAATACTAATATCGATTCGGCTGGTGAACAGGTAGAAGGCTCAGTCCGTATACTTTTAAAAGAACTTCTTCCTGAAAGAGTTTCGGTTACACATGGTTACATAGTAGACAAAACAACAAATATTAGTTACCAGCAAGATATTTTGCTAGCAGAAAGTTTCTATACTAAAAGCTTAATTAAATCACTAGATGGAACCGAATTTTTTCCTTTCGAAGCAATATTTGGAAGTGGCGAGGTAAAAAAAACCTGGTCACAATCTAAGTTAACTGCTGCAATAAAATCTATTACAAGAAATAGAGAAGTCTTGAAACGTTACTCGATTCCATCAGATGTGATGTCAACTGGATCGAATTTCATAAAAGTTTCAGAATCGCTGACTAACAATTCATTTAGAAACCCTCTTTTTTGTTTTACATTCTCAATAGATTTTGACAAAACTTACAACGAGGCAGAAATTATGAAAATCTATGAAGATACAAACAATTGGAAATCATTACCAAACATTTCAGTTATATTAAATCGCGGAATTGTCGTTTGTATAGATAAATTAAAACTGGAAAAACATAATGAACTATCAATTATTCTTTATCCGGAATTTATAAGTGATTTTGATAAATATAGCTGGATTTTGTTAACTCTTGAGCCTGAACAAAATTTAGCTTATTTAATATTTATGATTACACAACATATCAATGACACTATTTTAGAAAAAGTGTCATCAATGGAATACGGAAAATCGTTAATTCAAATCAACCAAACATCAATACATCCTCTAAAATGAAATTTGAAAATCTACAAATAAAACGAGTAACAATACACAAAATATTTGCAAAATCTAAAACTGTAACGGAACCGTATGCTGACGATTGCACAGAGTTTGCAAAATTGGGCAGTGAAGGTTTAAAAACGCTACACGATAGAATCGGATCTTGCTTAAATCACAAGTCTAAATTTTTTGAACTGCATCTTGCAGATCTTGCAGATACATCAAATTTTTTCACAATTCAAAAGCCACTTTGGAATTCTAATGATGGCGCTTTTTTAAAAACTTCACAAGATATTGCTGACAAAGCTGCAACAGCACATAAAAATGCAAATATTCCTGATGGTCTATTAGTTGTTATTGAATGTATGGTATCCAATTTAAAATGTGTAATTGTAATCAAAGCTGAAAAATCAGATGCTTTTTCTATGGCAGGAACGAATGTACAGTTAATTAAAGATATTTTTCTTTCTTCGGACAAGGCACTTTATAAAATTGGCTTTACAGTTCATTATAATGAAAAAAGCAAAGCTGTAACAAACTATAGATTTTTTGTTTATGACGATTCCTTTTCGCCATCTAAAGAAGATTTAGCATATTATTTTTATCACACATTTCTAGGTTTTTCGACTGAAAAAAATAGCCAACTCCAAACAAATAAATTACATAAGCATTTGTCTAAATTTACTTTAAAACACATTGCTTATGGAGACAGATATACTGTTTTAAAAAATATCGATCGCGCATTTTTAGATGATACAAATAAGACTCTAAATGCTAAAGATTTTTTAACTTATTTTCCTGAAGAAATACAGGGACTTTTCATAAAAGAAGTTGAAGAGCATTTTCCTACTGCATTTGTCAAAGATATCGCTATCACAACAACAATTAGCACTAAACGTATTGAACTTACGGAAGAAACTATATTGTTGCTAAAAAATGCTCCAGAAGGCATTATTACTGGAAGTACAGACAACATAGAAGATGTAAAAAAACTCAACGCAAGTATTGATTCTGGTAATAAATATAATTTTGCCTTAATTCCCATAGAAAAAGTCAACCACCGCTAGCAAGAGCCTCGCTACATCGCCAAGTTGCAGAACGTTATAAGCAAAGAATATTGCTCACCTAACTTATTAATTCATTATTATTCATTATTCTATTATTAATTTTAAAACTATAATTTATGAGATTTTTACTTTTCCTTACACTATTTTCTTGTTTTTCAAACGCCCAAACTAAACTTTCCGAACCTTCACAATTCATAGAACGATCTTCATATGTTCAAATCAATATGGATGAAACGGAAAAAGCTAGCTTCAAGTCTGGACTAGGAGAGTCTGCAGAGTTTTATCCTTGTCAAATTATTGATTTAAAAAGCAATAACAAAATGAATGGAATGCAAGTAGAAAGTCGATTTATAATTGGTCAACAAGGCATGAGTAACATTTGGGCAAAAGAAACTGCCTGGATAGGTTTAGATGAAATCTCTGATTTAGTAATATGGTTTGAAAACTATGTAATTCCAAATCTGAAAGATGCAGCTGGGAAAAAGAAAACTGTAAAATATATTTTCAATTGTAAAGAAATGATGTTAAAGTTTGAAATCATAAATAAGACACAGATTTTCTCTGTCATAATGAATAATACAGATTATCCTGCAAAATATTTTTGGACGGAATCGCAAGTCGACAACATTCCTAATGTTGTAAAATCATTGAAGTACTTACAAACAAAAAATTAATAAATAATACCCCAGCTGTGCGAAGTGTTCTTCTTAAATGTCATAGGTTGCTGTGCGAAGTCTCCCGACTTCATACCCGTTCCAATAAGCAATTGCTACTCGGCAAGTATTTTACTTCAAATAAGATTTTTATTGGAACGAGAAATGCAGAACTGGTATAGCATGCGGGTACGAAGTCAGGAGACTTCGCCTTTACTTTGGATTTGATAAAAAGCTTTAAATTTATTCAAAGGAAAGCAGAGGTGAACTTTCGACTCCGCTAGTTAAGAACTATGCTGTGCATTAGTCCTCTGCCTTCCCCTTGAATCCCGTTGAATTGCTTCAAATAGAATGATAGACATAGCGGTCTAATAAAGGCTCTAAAGAAGTTCAACATTTTTGTTTATCTTAAATTCAAAGTTATGAAAAAGTATTCATTTTATGTCGGCATTGATGTATCAAAAGCTAAATTAGATATTAATATTCTTGATGCTTCAACTCTTAGGTCAGAGCATTTTAGCATAGAAAATAATATCAAAAACATTTCTGTTTTTATCAAAAATATGAGCAGGCAGGTTAATAAAGAATATATTCTTTTTTGTTGTGAAAACACAGGTATTTATACCAATCATATATCAAGTGCTTCAGTAAAACTCAATCTGGATTTATGGATTGTTCCTGCGATTGAAATAAAAAAATCAAAAGGAATTTCAAGAGGAAAAAATGATAAAATTGATGCCAGGGATATTTCTTATTACAGTTACAGAAACATAGATAAATTAAAACTATTTACTTTAACAGGCATAGAGATTCAAAAACTAAAAATTCTTTATACCGAAAGAGAAAAAATGCTAAAAGCCTTATTGCTTATACAAGCTACAAAAGAAAATAAAGATTTTACAGATAAAATAATTTTCAGGGAAGTATCTCAAATTAACCAGGCTCTGGCTAAATCTATTAAAAATTCGATCAATAAAATTGAGTCGAGAATTAAAGAAATAATTAAATCAAACGATCAATTAACCAAACAAATCCAACTTATCAGATCAATTCCCGGGCTCGGAGAACAAACCAGCGTGTATTTGATTATTGCAACAAAAGGATTTACAGCGTTTAAAAACTGGAGGCAATTTGCCTGTTACTCTGGTGTTGCCCCTTTTGAACATAGCTCTGGTTCCAGTGTAAAAGGAAGGACCAGAGTGAATCATATGGCTGATAAAAAAATGAAGTCACTATTGCAAATGTGCGCTATGACAACATTAAAATATGATCCACAATTAAAGGAATATTACAATAAGAAAAAAGTGGAAGGCAAAAACTCAATGTTGGTTTTAAATAATATCAGATGCAAACTTATAAGCAGGGTCTTTGCTGTTATAGCAAGGGAAACTCCATATATAAATACCTATAAATTTGCATCGTAATTTTTTAGTACTTTTTGTTGTTTTTTATCATAGAATGCACAGCGTCAATAAAACCATTTTATTTCAAATAAATTCAAACCACTGTGGCGTTTAACACCCTGCTCCTTGATTACTTACTATGTCTAAAATGCTGGAAAATGTCTCTAGATTTACTCTCCGAAGTGTTCCCATCATCGCGATCACTGCGAAGTCTCCCGACTTCGTACCCGTTCCTATAAGCAAAGAACTATGTGTAAAAATGATTATTTGTAATAAAAATCTGTATATTTGATAAAAAAGTTGTGCAAGAAGGATATAAGATAAGAAGCCAAACTTTACCACATTTTATAACGGCGACCGTTGTTGATTGGGTAGATATTTTTACTAGAAAAAATTACAGAGACATAGTTGTAGAATCTTTAGATTATTGTATCAAAAACAAATCAATGATTTTGTATGGCTATGTAATTATGAGTAATCATATACATATGATTGTTCAATCCAGCGATGGAGAATTGTCGGATTTATTGCGGGATTTTAAAAAATTTACTGCTGCAAAAATTATAGAAAAAATTAAATCTGATCCGGAGAGCCAAAGAGAATGGATGTTGGAACGTTTTAAATTAGCCACCGAAAGTCATTCCAGGAACAAAAATTATCAGTTTTGGCAATATGGCAATCATCCCGAAGAGATTTACAGTACCAAATTTATGTGGTCAAAGTTAGATTATATACATCTAAATCCTGTTCGTGCCGGTATTGTCGAAAAAGCATCACATTATATTTATTCGAGTGCCAGTAATTACATTTCTGATACAGGTTTAGTAAAAATAGAAAAAGCTGAAATTCCTATTGTTGATGTGCTAAATTTGAATAACTTCATAAGATACAATGAGTATTAAATTTGAAAAACTGCAATGGAATATTGGAGCGGGTACGAAGTCGGGAGACTTCGCACAGCACACTAAACCTGACATTAATTTCTAAAAATATAAAGAATGTTTTTATCCAAATTTATATTTTTTTGATCTATTTTTTTATAACCAATAAGATTTTCAATCAATTACACCCAACAGGTCATACTATTTTATTTATACCCATTTTTCTTGTCTTTATACCTAAATATGGAAGGCTTAAGACATTTTTTCAGAAGTCAGTTTCTTAATTGCTTACTTTCAAGTCTTCAAAAGAGATGAATACAAAAATTAACCAAAGAAACCCAATATGAAAACTACAAAAAAGGTATTACTTTTAATCACGCTAATCTCATTCTGTGCCTGTAAAAAGGAATCAGGAGGAGAAAAATCCAATTATACAACTATAAAAAAAAGTGCCGCTGCTTCTGAGTGTTTAGCTCCTGCTGATTGGTTTACGATCGTAAACAACACCCGCCGGACTCCTCCGCCAAATGAAGGACCAACAAGCGTATTTGCCAACAATGCAACAGTAACTAATTGTGATTTTCATCAATGGTCCTGGCAAAAATTTCTTTGGCTCACCAATGAGGTCAATGGAGTGCCATTTTTTATGACCAATCTGATTCAGGTGAATTCAACAGGTCAAAGATTAGATCCCGGTAATGGGATTGTTTTGACAGATACTGCTCAGGCAAGTTCTACTTCTGATATTTTAAAAACACCTAATTATCCATCGGGTGTTCCTAAATCTACTACGGTCTATTATTCTATATTTATGGACAAACTTATGTACACAACAATGCTAAAATATGGTCCAATAGCAAAAAATGACCCTTCTAAAGTGAAAGACATCACTTTTCCTGTAGGATCATTAGAACTTAAAACCTCCTGGATTGATGCAAGCGTTCTTAAAGATCCTTCTTCTTATTTTATTACTCAGGGAGTAATCAATGGAGTAAAAACAAAAGTGGCACTTTTAGGAATGCATGTAGTTGGAGTTGTAGAGAATCATCCCGAATTTGTATGGGCTACTTTTGAACATGAAAATCTTGCACCTGCTTACGACTGGTCAAAAGCTACACCAACTACTGATGCGCCGGTGACGAGTACAGTTGATTATCCTTTTTTTAATAAAAGCAGCACTGCAACGGTTACGAATATAACTTCAAAAAACGGGATTTATACAGATGTCTTTTCTGTTTATAAATATGGTGTCCCTGTAGAAAAAGCAATGAAAGGTTCATTTAACGTTCAGCTTTATATGAAAACAAGTCAAAATGGTTCGCAGAATTTCAACAATATTCGGATTATTAACCAGAGTGTTAAGTCACAGTTGAAAGGTATTTGGAATAATTATTTTTACAACGGTTCATTATGGATTAATACAGAAGGATACAATGGTACTCCGGCACAAGCTGCTTTATTAGACTCGTTAAGTGGTACTCTTTCAGAATCTACACCAGGGAAATTGACAAGAGGCTCCATTGCAGCCTACAATATTACCATGGAAACCTATGTTCAGGCAGGATTTGGAAAACCATCGTCTATACATGCGAATACAGTTGATAATATTGTTAATTGCTTCTCCTGTCATAACACGTCTCATAAATCGAATCTTTCGCCTCTTTATATTAGCCATGTTTTTACAGGATATGTAGGAAGCCTGCAGGGTTTAAACAGAAAACAAATCAAACAGGAGCATGTTAATGAAATTATGGAAGATTACAACTTACGTCTAAAATTAAAATAGCCAAATAGCAAGCTACTTTATCTTCTAATGTACTGCAAAAATTTATAAGTACAAAAAACCACAAACTTCTGTTTGTGGTTTTTTTTATGCTTTATTCATGGGATATTATACCGGTTTAGGAAATAATTCAGCTATAAATTTTATTTTAAAGTATTACACTTTATTTATAAACTAAATAACAGCAAATCCGCGCGATCGATTGAGAAAAATGTTAATTGAAACATCAAATTTTCAACAACTTACTATAATAAAAGGGAAACTTTCAATTAACTATAGTTATTCATACGATATTAAAGAATTTTATAACCGGGTAATTTTACCTGGAAAATTCTAAAAATATAAAACCATGGCAACAAAAGAAGATTTATTAAAAGAATTAGAAATTCAATCGAAACTATTCACCTTAAATATGTGAACCTATTTAAAAACTCTGAGCAGGATTTAAAAAGTTTTTTTGAAGATAATAAGTAGTCCTTTACATAATCTAATTAAGTAAAACTACCGCTAGCAGTCGTTTGGCGCACATAGTAGTCCACATCACGAATTCTTTAGAATTTGAGAAAAAAAAACTTTGTGCTTGGAATAATTAGTGATAATTTTATAGTCGCTTCGCCAAGTCGCGGAACGTTATGACAAGTTATTGAATAATCCAACGTAATTTAAAACCCCAAAAAAATATGAAGAAATTTTTAAAAGTATCCAGTCTTATAATCTTATTATTGATTACTCCTATTTGCAGTGCACAGAAAAACGATAAAGAGCTAAAAGAAGAAAAAATAGCTATTGTTCTTGATGTTGTTGAAAATGTAGTTAAAGATTTTAATAAAAGGAATGAATTTATTAAAAGATTCAATTTTGATTCGTCTCAGCAAAAATCAAATCTAATAAAATTTGATAGTATCAAAATACTTACAATTAATATAAAAAACAATAATAATGAAGGCTTGTCAATTTTGAAAAATAGATTTAAAAATGATAATAACGAAGAAATTTACAATACCGGCATAAAATATTTAGAATCTATAAAAAAAACAGAAATTGTCTTGCTAGCTTTATTTGATAAAATGTATAAACTCATAATGGGCGAAGACATTAGCGGTGAAGAAATAGAAAAAGCAAAAATTTCTTTAAAAAACTTTGAAACAGCAAAAGCAATTTATAAAAATGAAATAAAGGAATATGCTGGTAAGAACAATGTTATATTGAAATTATAGATATATTTTAATGCTCTGCGAGTGTTCTTTGTAAAAGTTGCAATTGCTCTGCGAAGTTTCTCAACTTCGCAGTGACAAACAAACTTCGCCATTTTTATTTGTGTTATTTTTTGAAATCATATAACAGCACACTCAATCTTTTTTTCCTGAATTATTTTCAAATCGATTATTTTTTGAGCAACAGTTCCTTTTTCGAATAAGCGAATGAACTTGAAAATGGCACTAACAAAATATCCCGGGTTTGAAACTAATCGGGCTATTTCTGTGATTCTTTCATCTCTTAACTGTATACAGGCTTCTATTTGGTTTTCCGGAAGTGCTACAAATTCATTGGCAAATTTCCAGGCACCGTCTCTGGCGGTTTTCATGCTAAAGTCGATAAAGAAGTTGTCTATTTTGCCTGATAATTTTAGTATAATCGTGAGCGTTGGCCAAATTTTGATTAAGCATGTTTCTACACTTGCTACCAGATTGCTAAGAATGGTGTTTATTTGGTCAAAATCAGATTTTAAGTCCCCTATGTTTTCTACTGTACTGACCTGGGCTGATGCTATTCCTAAATCCAGGTTCACATGTGCATTAATTCCAAGCAATAAGTGCTGAGCTACTATTGGCCAGAAAGTTTCGGCCTGCTGAAAGGAGAATTCCCAACATCCGGATGGTTTTTCTTTGGCTTTATATTGATAATAGGCTTTTAAATACCGATTAGCAAAAATAACATCGAGTTTTTCCATTCGCTCCCCGTTTTGAAAAGAACCATTACCGATTCCTTCTTTTATTCTCAGGGTAACTTCACGGTATAATATTGTAAACAAACCTATAGCGCTTTGTTCCAGTTTTGATATTTCAATTATTTCATCCAATAACTGGATAACTTCATCTATAGTAGTGGCTTGTTTTATATTCATTATTAGTTATGGTTAATTAAGCGGAGCGAATATACGGATAATTCAAAATAAGAAGAAGAAAAATATTACAATTACAAAAAAAACGTTAAATTTATTTTTTTTTAAACAATCATTACTAACCAATTAACCAAACTTAACCGATTATGAAATCAAAATTTATTACAATAACCCAGTGTATTCTGGCAACCGCAGTTGTTGCGTGTACAAATCCAACATTGGAATCAGATGTAGAAGCGCCGGAGTCAAATATCAAAACCAGCATATCGACACAAAAAATGGCTGGATACAACCTGGTTGTAGATCTCAATGGTACAGGAGATTATAAAACAATCCAGCAAGCGTTTACTGCTGTAACCGCAAACAATACTGCCGAAACAAAAATTTTTATAAAAAACGGAAGATATAAGGAGAAATTGGTACTGCCAAAAGACAAAATCAATGTCACCATTGTGGGCGAAAGCAAAAATGGCGTGATTATCACCTATAACGATTATGCGTCTAAACTCAATAGTTCGGGAACAGCAATAGGCACAAGCGGATCGGCAAGTTTTGTTATTGCGGGGAGTAATTTCAAAGCCAATTCGGTTACATTTGAAAACAGTTCGGGCAATGTTGGACAGGCAGTAGCAGTTCGTGTAGATGGCGACAAAGCCATTTTTAACAATTGTAATTTTTTAGGATTCCAGGACACCTTATACACACGAACAGACACCAGCCGACAATATTACTACAAATGTTACATTGCGGGAGCCACCGATTTTATTTTTGGCGCATCGACAGCGATTTTTGACCAATGTCAAATTTTTGCCAAAAAAGGCGGCACCTACATCACAGCCGCAAGTACCAGTCAGTCCAGTAAATTTGGGTATGTCTTTCTTAATTGTTTTTTAATCACAGATTCGGGCAAGGCAACTTATTATTTGGGCCGTCCATGGGGTAATTATGCAAAAACAGTTTTTATAAATTGCGACATGGCCAATCATATCAAACCGGAGGGATGGCATAACTGGAGCAAACCGGAAGCCGAATCAACCACTTTTTATGGCGAATATAAATCCACAGGATTGGGCGGTAATATGGATTCAAGAGTAAAATGGGCACATAAGATCACAGATACACAAGTGAAAGAATATACTGTTTCTAAAATATTCAATGGCTGGGTTCCTGTATTGTAAATTTATTATTATTGGCGCTCGTTACAAACGAGCGCCAATAATAATTTATAATACAACCACTGCTTTTTGTTACGACATTACTACCATAACTTAATGGATATTAAAAGATTAACTTCAAATCATATTTTTGATTGAAATATGGAAGTATAAACTTCCTTTTTTTGATATAAATTTGACATTGTTATTGCAGGATTTAACATTTGTAACAGCAAAAATCAATCAAAAACATGAATAATGACTTTTATTACAAATTCATCCTCCCGGATAAGCTGCTAGCTGACTTTATAGAAAATATCGGGATGTTTCATAATCAGTCAGACAGAGCAAAAGAAGTGGTTCTGATGCCTGATGGAAGAGTTGATTTGTTTTTTATGCAGTCTGAATCAGACTCCTTTCATGTTACACTTATTGGTTTGGAAACAGTACCGGAAGAAAGAATTATTCCGCCACACACACTTGCCTTTAAAGTCAGTTTTAAACCACTGGGAGCTGAATATATTTTGCAAACTTCTATTGCTGATATTTTAAACAGCGCAAAAAACTTACCAGTAGATTTTTGGGATTTTACTATCGATGATTTGAAAGATTTTGATAGATTTCATAAAAAAATAACACAAAAAACGCAAGACCTTTTACCCACTGAAATTGACGAAAGAAAGCGCAAACTTTTCGATTTGATTTACGCTTCAAACGGCGAAATAAAAGTAGAAGCACTTTCAGAAAAAATAACCTGGAGCAGCAGACAGATCAACCGCTATTTCAACAAGCAATTCGGACTTTCGTTAAATGCATTCTGCAAAATTTTACGTTTTAAAGCATCATTGAAGCATATTGCAAAAGGAAAACTTTTCCCGGAACTAAACTTCACTGATCAAACCCATTTCATAAAAGAGATCAGAAAATTTTCAGGCGTTGTACCCAGCG
The DNA here is from genome assembly GCF_059491325.1 of Flavobacterium sp. Flavsp81. Lineage (NCBI taxonomy): Bacteria > Pseudomonadati > Bacteroidota > Flavobacteriia > Flavobacteriales > Flavobacteriaceae > Flavobacterium > Flavobacterium sp. Flavsp81. The sequence continues at coordinate 1,255,215 of NZ_CP168505.1, forward strand.
AATTGCTAAAAAATAAAGATGACCGATTTATACTATTATCCGTCCTGAAACAACAATAATTTTGAACCGTATTTAAAAACTATACGGAATGTTACCAGAAAACAAACAAGTTGCCATCATCGGCGGCGGTCCGGGCGGACTTACTTTAGCCAGACTTTTACAATTGCAAAGCGTAAATGTAAAAGTGTACGAAAGAGATTTGAATAAAAATGCACGAGTACAAGGTTCTCCTTTAGATTTACACGATGAATCAGGTTTAGCTGCTATTCATAAAGCCAATTTATTTGAAGAATTTAAAAATAATTTTATGCCCGGCGCAGACAAAATGATGATCCTGGACGAAAATGGCACTATTTTTTTCAGTGACCATGAAACTAATTCTGAACAAGATTTTGGCAATGAACATTTTCGTCCTGAAATTGATCGTGGTGTACTGCGAAAAATATTGCTGGAATCCTTGTTGCCCGAAACAGTAATATGGAACAGTCATTTTATTTCGATGGAAAAACAAAATGGAGGCTGGTTACTGCATTTCAAAAATGGCTCATATGCTTACGCAGACATTGTAATTGGTTCTGATGGTGCCAATTCTAAAATCCGGCCTTACATTACAGACATCAAACCATTCTATTCAGGCATAACAATGCTTGAAGGCAATATTTACGAATCCAAAAAAGCAGCACCTTATATGGATTCATTACTAAATGGCGGTAAAATAATGGCGTTCGGAAATACAAAAAACATATTAATGGGACAAAAAGGTGGTGGCGCCCTTGGTTTTTACGCGAGTTTTAAAGCAAATGAAAATTGGACTTTAACCAACGAATTGAATTATGCTGATAAAACACAAATGCTGGAATGGTTCAAAAAAGAATATCCTGAATGGAGCAGCATTTGGTACGAATTATTCGAAAATGTTTCAGTACCTTTTATTCCACGTCCGATTTATTGCATGCCTTTAGATCAAACCTGGGAAACTTTGCCCAATGTAACAATGATTGGTGATGCCGCACACGTAATGCCTCCTTTTGCAGGAGAAGGTGCCAATATGGCTATGCTTGATGCTTTGGAATTAAGTGAATGTCTAACATCTGATAAATATAAAACGGTTCAGGAAGCTATTTCTTTTTATGAATCAAATATGCGTGAAAGAGCATCAAAAGCAGCACAGGAATCTTTAGAAAACGGCGAAAAAATGCACTCTAAAGATTCATTGAAAACGATGCTTTCTTTTTTTAGTCACTAAGTTGCTAAGCAAAAAAACTTTGCGCTTTCGCGCCTTTCGTGATATAAAAGCTTTTAATGTAAATACAAAATTTTCATGCAAAGGCGCCAAGTCGCTAAGTTTAAATGAAATAATAGCAAGGAAAAACTTTGTGTCAGGAGCCTTGGCGGCAAATCCACAAAAAATTTCAATACCAAATTCTAAATCCCTAATTTCGCTTTCAAATTACAAAGAGAAAAATGAAGGTCTGTATTGCCGAAAAACCAAGTGTAGCACGTGAAATTGCATCCGTTTTGGGAGCCAATACCAAGCACGATGGTTATTATGAAGGCAACGGTTATGCCGTGACTTACACTTTTGGGCATTTATGTACTTTGAAAGAGCCTAACGATTATAAACCGCATTGGAAAAGCTGGGACCTGAACAACCTGCCCATGCTTCCTGAAAAATTTGAAACCAAAGTGGTGCAGAATTCAGGTATTGAAAAGCAATTTAAAATCATAAAAGACTTATTTGACAAGGCTACAGTGGTGATCAACTGCGGGGATGCCGGGCAGGAAGGAGAATTGATCCAGCGTTGGGTAATGAATGAAGCCAGTTATAAAGGCGAAGTACAGCGCTTATGGATTTCGTCCCTAACCACCGAAGCCATTAAAGAAGGTTTTGAAAACCTGAAACCATCTGCCAATTACGATAATTTATTCTACGCAGGATTTTCAAGGGCTATTGGCGATTGGTTATTAGGCATGAATGCCACACGGTTGTATACCGTAAAACATGGCGGCTACAAACAGGTTTTGTCTATCGGACGTGTACAGACACCAACGTTAGCCATGGTTGTTGACCGTTTTAAAGAAATAGAAAATTTTAAGCCCCAGCCCTACTGGGAATTACAGACTTTATACAGAGAAACACTTTTTAGTTATGAAGAAGGCCGATTTCTGAAAAAGGAAGACGGTGAAATTTTAGCCAATAAAGTTAAAGAAAGTGAGTTTGAAATTGTTTCTGTTGAAAAAAAGAACGGAAATGAGTTTGCACCAAAACTATTTGACTTAACAGGTTTACAAGTATATTGCAATACAAAATTTGGATTTTCGGCAGATGAAACGCTTAAAATAGCACAAAGTTTATACGAACAAAAAGTTGTTACATATCCAAGAGTCGATACTACGTTTTTACCAAGCGATATTTATCCGAAAGTACCGGGAATACTGCAGAAATTGACGGATTATGCACCACTGACAGAGCCAATTTTAGAAAAGAAAATAAAAAAATCACCTAAGGTTTTCAACGATAAAAAAGTAACCGATCACCATGCGATTATTCCAACTGGCGTACAGAGCAATTTGCCATACAATCAGCAACAAGTATATGATATTATTGTAAAACGTTTTATTGCTGTTTTTTATGACGATTGTTTGGTTGCCAATACAACAGTAATTGGAAAAGCAGCCGATGTAATGTTCAAAACCACCGGAAAAGAAATCCTGAAAAAAGGATTTCGTGTTGTTTTCGAAGACCCAAACGCAAAAGAAAAAGAAGCTGATTTATTACCAGGTTTTGTTGTGGGAGAAAAAGGTCCGCACGAACCTTCTTTTTTAGAAAAAGAAACCAAACCACCGAATCAATTTACGGAAGCTACTTTGTTACGTGCTATGGAAACTGCGGGCAAACAGATTGATGATGAGGATTTACGCGAATTGATGAAAGAAAACGGTATTGGTCGTCCGTCAACACGGGCGAATATTATTGAAACGCTTTTTAAACGTCAGTACATTGTTCGAAACAAAAAACAGGTATTGCCAACACCAACAGGCATTCAGCTGATTGATACGATTCAGAATGAATTAATAAAATCGGCTGAACTTACGGGTTCCTGGGAAAAGCAACTGAAAGATATTGAAAAAGGTACTTTTACCGCTGCTGCATTTATTAAAAACATGAAACGCATGGTTGAAGCTTTGGTATATGAAGTACGCAGCGAAACCACGCACGCCAATATTTCGCATGCAGGAAATATTCAAAAACAGGTTCCTAAAGTTGAGAAAAAGAAAGCTGCAGGTATTTTGGCGGAAACTTGTCCGAAATGTAAAAAAGGAAATCTCATAAAAGGAAAATCGGCTTTTGGATGCAGCGAATATAAGTCTGGCTGTGATTTTTTATTACCCAATGTTTTTGCGGGTAAAAAAATATCAGAGGGCCAATATTTACGATTAGTTCAAAAAGGTTCTACGGTAAATTTAAAAGACTTTAAAACCGATGAAGGTACAGTCGAAGGCCTGATTCGTTTTGAAGAAAATTTTAAACTTAAATTAGAAACTAAAAAAACAGCAGCAAAAGCAAATTCAGATACAACATCAGATACACTAATATGTCCGAAATGTAAAAAAGGAACGATTCTGAAAGGTAAAACCGCATATGGCTGTGGCGATTATAAATTGGGCTGTGATTTTAAAGTAACTTTTGATGACGTCAGAACGAAACTAAAAGATCAAAAACCTACTAAAGAATTGGTTTATGCTATTCTTTGTGGCTAAGTGTTAAGTTATGAGTTAGAAGCGACAATTAACAATCTCTAATTATTTAATTATCCAATTTTATAATTCTATTTTTTATATTTTAGTACTTCAATATAAACACTAAATATTCAAATATATGTTTCAGAAAATTACTCTTTTAGCAGTTTTAGCAGCCGTTGTTTCTTGTCAGAAAAAAGATGCTGCCGAAAAAGATAAAATCAAAATAGCCGACTGGCTGATCGGAAATTGGGAAAATACTTCTCCGGATGGCATTCTGACTGAAAACTGGCAAAAACTAAACGACAGTACTTTTAGTGCAGCATCCTATTTAATAAAAGGAAAAGATACCATACATTTGGAGAACATTGTTTTGGCACAAAAAGGAGAAACACTAACCTACTTTGCCACTGTAAAAGGTCAAAACGACAACAAACCTGTGGCTTTTACTTCTACTAATGAAACCGAAAACAAATTGATTTTCGAAAACCCACAACATGATTATCCTCAAAAGATTACATATACTAAAGGTTCTAATAATACTCTAACTGCTGAAGTTACAGGAAAGTTGGAGGGAAAAGTGACTACCGAAAGGTTTATTATGGTGAAGAAGTAAATCTCTCACGAGTCACAGAGATGCAAGAAATAATTTTATTAAAAAACTTAGCACCTCTGTGACTTTACAAAAACAAAAAAGCTACTCGTCAGCCCCAATCTTATTCACCATCATTATCATAAGCCCGCCTAATAAAGCCATTACCAAAAAAGCCCATTTCATACTTAGAAATTCAGAGATAAAACCCACCATTGGCGGAACTAACAAAAAGCCTAAATATCCAATCGTTGAAATAGAAGTCAAAGCTGAACCATTGCTTAATTTTGATGATCTTGCGGCAATGCTAAAAACTAAAGGCACCACACAGGAAACTCCTACTCCAATTAAAACATAACCAAAGATTGTTGGGTAGACATAAGGCATTATAAAACAAATGAAAAATCCAATAGTAATTAAGACTCCGCTGTAAAAAAGGATTTGCTTAACTCCAAATCTCATTACTGCAGAATCACCTAAAAAGCGACCTAAAGTTACAGCTGTCATAAAAAATACAAATGCTGCAGTTGTCATCTTTGGAGAAGCGTGCAATATATTCTGAAAGTAGATTCCGCTCCAGTCGTACATAGTATTTTCGCATGCCATCGAAACAAAACAAATTAAGGCAAACTTAATCATGTTTTTATCAGGCAATGTGAGGAATCTCCTTTTTTCCTGCGGTATCGGTTCGGTAAGAATCGCCATCGGATAAAAACAAGCTGTTATTGCCATCATCGCAACACTTATTCCAAGTAAATGATAAGACGGTGCTATATGCTGTGTTACCATCACATACCCTAAACCTGCCCCGGCAAATCCTGCCAGACTCCAAACAGCATGAAAACGGGTCACAATTGATTTAGGATACAGTTTCTGGACTTCAAGAGCCTGAGCATTTATCGATAGATTAAAAATATTTCTGGAAGCTCCAAATATCAAAAGTATAAGTATCAATTGCCATACAAAAGCTGCAAACCCGGGCAATGCTACCATAATATTAAATAATACTGCTCCCAAAACCATACAAAATCTGCTGCTGTATTTATTCAACAGCTTTCCGGTAAAAGGCATCGTAAACATCAATCCAATCGGGAAAGCAAATAAGACAGCTCCAAATTGGGCTTCGGTTAAATTTAATTGTGTCTTAATATCAGGAATTCGGGATGCCCAGGAAGAATATCCAAATCCTGAAACGAAAAAAAATACAGTATTGGCTATTCTATACCCTTTGGGTGTGTTCTGTATTTTTTTAAAAAATGGGATAATCATCGGGTTGTTTCTATTTTAATTTGGCTGCAAAATTAAGTTTTTTTTCATATAAGGTAATTTTTTACATTTGTATCGACTGATTTATTCCAAAAACCACTAATACCACTTAAACTAACTACAACTCTATGAACTATTCTAACCACCGAATTTTACATTTTATTTTTATAATTTGTTTATTTTTAATTTCTTCTGCCAGTGTTTTTTCTCAACAAAGCCACGGAAAAATAAAAGGGATTATAACCACATCAGATGGCGATCCTGCAGCTGGTGTAAATATTGTTCTTAAAAATTCAAAATACTCGACTATATCCAATGAATATGGTGCATTTGAATTTAGCAGGGTGAAACCCAACACATATTCTTTACAAATTTCATTAACCGGTTATGAAACACTTACACAGGATGTAACGGTTACCGAAAATCAAACTACAACGCTCCAATTACAATTAACCATTTCTAATAAACAATTAAAAGAGATTATTATTACCAATGGCAGGGGAAAAGCTTTTCCGAAGCAAAGTGTGTATGTTTCTAAAATGCCTTTGAAAAACATTGAAAATCCACAGGTTTACAATGTAGTTTCTTCAGAAATAATGAAGGAACAAGCCATTACTAATTATGAAGATGCCTTAAAAAATGTACCCGGAATTCAAAAATTATGGGAATCTACAGGGCGTGGCGGTGATGGAGGATCTTATTATACTTTGCGTGGCTTTGAAGTTCAGGCCAGTGTCGTAAACGGATTACCGGGTTTAACCCATGGAAGTCTTGATCCTGCCAACATAGAAAGAATTGAAGTAATAAAAGGGCCATCCGGAACTTTATTCGGTAGCAGTTTAGTTAGTTATGGAGGTCTTATCAATACGGTTACTAAAAAGCCCTACACAGGTTTTGGCGGAGAATTTTTATATACCACCGGAAGTTTTGGCCTTAACAGGGTAACTGCCGATGTTAATACCTCATTAGACGATAATAGTGATATTTTATTCAGGATAAATACTTCTTATCAAACAGAAAACAGTTTTCAGAATACGGGGTTTCGTACTGCTTTTTTTGTAGCCCCTTCCCTCTCTTATAAAGTAAACGATAAACTATCTTTTCTTATCAATACTGAATTTATGCAGGAAGAAAAAACAACACCGTCAATGTTGTTTTTAGGAAGGGATTCACAACTGCAATTTGCAAACTTAGACGAATTAAATTATAATACAGACTTGTCTTTTTACAGTAATGATTTATCCATTAAAAATCCTCGTTTCAGTTTACAAGGACATATGAATTATAAAATATCTGATAAATGGACATCTCAAACTGTATTATCACGAGGCTCTTCTAAATCAAACGGATACTATTCCTATATTTATGATAATGAAGATGGTAACGGAGATTTTGCATTATGGATTACCAAAGAACAATCACAAACCAGTACTACTGATATTCAACAAAATTTTACAGGTGATTTTAAAATAGGAAGCCTCCGCAATCGTATTGTAGTGGGTCTTGATTATTTTGAAAGAAATGTAATGTTTGGCGGTTCAGGTTATGCCAGAATTTATAATATTACTCCGCAAGGAGAAATTAGACAATTTGATGATACTGCTCCAAATTACCTGTCACAAACCTCTGTTGATAATGTGTTATCTAAAGAAGAGCCTGTCAATTATAACTCAAAAGATGCAACATACAGTGCCTATGCTTCAGATGTTCTTAATATTACGCCTGCCTTGTTAGCAATGGCAAGTTTAAGAGTTGACTATTTTGATACGGAAGGCAATATTACAACTGATGGTGATGACTATACTCAAACTGCTTTTTCACCAAAATTCGGGTTGTTGTACCAGCCTATCGAAGATAAATTAGCTGTATTTGCGAATTATATGGATGGTTTTAGAAATGTGGCACCAGGCAGACTTTATGATGCCGGAGGAAATTTTTTAGGAACAAAAACTTTTGAGCCTGAACATGCAAATCAATTGGAATTTGGAGTCAAAGCAAATCTTCTTTCTGATAAATTAAATGCAACTGTGAGTTATTATGATATAAATGTAAAAAATCTGGTTATCAATTCTAATATGTCCAGCACACAAGGAGGTGAAGCACAAAGCAAAGGTTTTGAATTTGATCTGAATGCTGCTCCAATAAAAGGACTGAGTATTATTGCCGGATATAGTTATAACGACAGTAAAATTACAAAAGGAAATCCTGGCGATGTCTGGCTTGAAAACGGAAGAAGACCTTTTTGGGCCGGTCCAAAAAATTTAATAAACCTATGGGCAACTTATAAATTTGATTATGGTACGCTTGAAGGATTTGGTTTAGGATTTGGAGGAAATTATGCCAGCGAAAATGCAATATTGGATGGAGCAACAACCGGCAAATTTGTTCTTCCGGAATATACTGTTATGAATGGTTCAGTTTTTTACAGTACTAAGAAATTCCGTATTGCTTTAAATGTAAACAATATAGCTGATAAAGAATATTTTAATGGTGGTTGGTCTACTGTAAATCCGCAAAAGCCAAGAAATGTAGTAGCCAGTTTTTCTTATAAGTTTTAAATCTCTTTTTAGTCATATACAAAGCCTCAAAATCAATTAAGATTTTGAGGCTTATTTTTTTAATTCAAATAAATTATCGTCCTACTACATATCATGCACTTTATACGAAGGTGTATCAGTAAAAAAACAAAAAGTAAAAGCAATTACACTAAATGGCTAGAAAAGAATTATGGACAAATGACAAGGGAGTAACCTCTTTTTATATTGATTTAGTCAAATAATTATATGGTAGAGTTTTGCATATACTGAAAAAAAGATGAAATCTGGAAAATAGCAACCTATTTAATTACTGTAAAATAATTAAAAATTTGTTTCGGAGAATTTTAAAAATTATTAGTTCTAAGCCTTTTTCTGATTGAAAGAGGTTTATTTTTTGTTTTAAATTGTCGCCAAAAACATGATTTTTTTAATCATTTTCATTTTTACTCTATAAAAAAAATTACAAACAATTATCACTTAAAGAGTTACAAAATTAATAATAATTAATCTAAATAAACTTTTAAATAAAAAACTTACCCATTATATTTGCAGAAAATTTTATTTTAAATTATTCTAAATAAACGATATGAAATACATCTTACTTTTAAGTTTATCATTTTTAAGTTTAGCCTCATACAGTCAGGATTACTCAAATAATGATACTGCATCTGCAATTAACGACACTGTGAAAAATAAAAAAGGGGAAATCCTGAAAGATGTAATCATTACAACCAACAGAGAACCAAAACCAGTGACAGCTGTCCGTTCAGGCTTAAAACCAATGGACAATCCACAAGCTATTCAGGTTATTGGTTCAGAAGTTATCAGTCAACAACAAGCTATTCGTTTAAGTGAAGTTTTAAAAAATGCCAATGGTGTTTATGTAAGTTCTGCTCGTGGTGGAGCTCAGGAATCATTTTTCTCCAGAGGATATGATATGTCTGCCAATAATATGTTTAAAAATGGATTTCGCTATAATGCAGGTTCAATTCCGGATATTTCGGGTTTAGATAAAGTTGAATTTCTTAAAGGAGGTGCCGCTTTATTATTCGGAAATGTTGCGCCGGGCGGAATATTAAATTTGGTTACCAAAACACCATCATTCACAAGTGGTGGCGAAATATCAATGCAAATGGGAAGCTATGCTTACTATAAACCATCCATCGATTTTTACGGACCTCTTAGCAAATCAGTTGCTTTCCGAATTAATGGTTCTTACGAAAATTCTGAAAGCTTTAGAGATGTCGTAAAAAACGAACGTTTATATGTTAATCCTTCCTTACTTTTTGCAATCAGTCCAAAAACACAAATTACAGTACAAGGAGATTATTTAACAGCAAACTGGACTCCGGATTTTGGAACCGGAATTATTGGAAAAAAGATTTTAGATTTGCCACGTAACAACTTTTATGGATCTCTTTGGTCAAATGGAAACACTAAATCTGCAAGTGCATCGGTATTATTAAACCACGATTTCAATAAAAACTGGAAATTAAATTTTAACGGTTCTTTTCAGGATTATGACAGACGCTCAAAATCGACAGCTCAATTATCAACTATAAAAGATAATGGTGACTGGACCAGACCATTAGTGCAAAATAAAAACCTGGAGCAAATAGTTGGAGATCAGTTAAGCTTACAGGGTACTTTTAATACAGGAAGTGTTAAACATCAGATATATACTGGTGCAGATTGGGAAAATTCTCTTGCAACGGCTTATACGTATGTATTTAACCCTGCAAATTATGACACTATTAATCTTTTTAATTTTGATCCTGCTACTCAAAGAATGGATGAACCAGCCGCTAGAAATTCTCAAATAGCAAAAACAGATACAAATCGTTTTGGTGCTTATTTTCAGGATTTAATTTCGATTACAGAAAAATTTAAAGTATTAGCAGGTGTTCGCTGGTCCTGGCAAGAAACAGAAGTTAGTACATACAAAGAAACATCTACTGGTGCCGGAAATCCAGAAAATGCAGTACCAACTGTTGCTCCGAAACGTTTAGACAATGCATTTTCTCCTAAAGCAGGATTAGTATTCCAGCCAACAAAAGATGTTTCTTTATTTGCGAGCTATTCTAATTCATTTACACCAAACACAGGAACAACTGTAGATTTACAGCCAATTAAGCCTTCTATTATCGATCAGTACGAAGCTGGTGTTAAAACAGATTTCTTTAAAGGTTTATTGAGCACTAACGTAACTGTTTATCAAATCACCAACAGCAATTTAGCGCAAACCGCCTTACAAGCTGATGGAACACCTTATAATGACACAAGTCTAAAAGTTTTGAGTGGAGAAACAAAAAGTAAAGGTATTGAAGTAGATATTACAGCTAAACCACTAGATGGTTTGAATATTATTGCCGGATACAGTTATAATGATATGCGTTACACTAAAACATCTGGTAAAAATGGAAGTTTTATTGAAGGTGACCGTGTGGCCAGAACACCATCCAATACTGCTAATTTAAGTTTCTTTTATACTTTGCAGTCAGGATTCTTAAAAGGCGTTTCTGTTGGAGCTATTGGAAATTATATTGGAAAAAGAATTGGTGGATGGAACAATCAATACAATACTGATCTTACTAAATACCCTGATGGAATTTGGTATAGAGAAGTTCCGATAGAAGGATATACTACAATTGATGTTTCTGCCGGTTATGAATGGAGAAAGTTCTCAATCTTATGTAAGTTATCCAATATTACAAACGAGTTGAATTATACAGTTCACGAAAACTACAGTGTTAACCCAATTGCACCACGCCAGATTATGGCAAGCTTGCGATATAAATTATAAAAAACCTAACTTGGTTTTATCTAAAAAACTTTTTCTGCCTCTTTCATTTTGAAAAGCAGAAAAAGTTTTTTCTTTTAAAATAAAAAGTATTTTTGCGGAAAGAAATTTCAATCATTACAAAACCTTACAGATAAAAAATATGCCTAGTCCCGTTTCAGAATGCCTTTATTGTCAAAATAATGACACCTTACATCAATTAATGATAAAAATAGGAGATTTAAAAGTATCACAGCTTTTCCTTTTTAAAGAACAATCCTATACAGGCCGCTGTAATGTAGTTTACAATGATCATGCTGTTGAACTTTATGAATTAAGTGACGAACAACGTAATTTATTTATGGAAGACGTTGCTGTTGTTGCTAAAGCAATTGCAAAAACGTTCAATCCTGACAAAATTAATTATGGTGCATTTAGTGACACATTATCACATTTACACGTTCATATTGTTCCTAAATACAAAGATGGTTACGGATTTGGAAGCGTTTTTGAAATGAATCCTCAAAAAACATATTTGACTGATACCGAGTATGAAACTACTATTGAAAAAATCAAAGCAAACTTATAAATAGCCACAAAACCTAATTTGGTTTTATCTGTTAAAAACTTTTTCTGCCTTCCTTTATTTTCGAAAGCAGAAAAAGTTTTTTTTATAACCACAAATTTAAATTACACCCATTTTTTGCATTAAAAAAGTAGCACTTTTATTCTTGCAGATTCCGCTTCGGAGTTTATAATCAAAGTGTAAATCATTATCCTTAATTTCTACTTCAAAGCATTGATTCGTTAAAATTTGAGGATAATCATTCGTTGTCAGGCAAACTTCTATATCATGTGTTGCAATTGCCCCAATTGCTTTTCTTTCGATTATTTTTTTTACAACTTCAATAGTTCCGTTGCGTTTATCATCTGAATTAGTACCACGCAAAATTTCATCCAGTAAAACAAAAGCAGGTTTTTCTTCCAACACATCCATAATTTGTTTTAATCTTTTTATTTCAGCAAAAAAATACGATTCGCTATCAGCCAAAGAGTCAGATAATCGCATCGAAACTAAAACCGGTAAAGGGTGAATTGTTGCTTCTGAAGCACAAACAACAGAGCCAATCCCTCCCAAAACCATATTTATACCCAAGCTCCTCAAAAAAGTACTTTTCCCGGACATATTAGAACCCGTTAATATCATAAACGATTCCGGATAAAAATGAGTATCATTACCTACCCGTGTTGCCGGATTCAGCAATGGATGGCCTAAATCTTTAAAACCAATTTTATATTCTGAATTAATTTCCGGGAAAACAAAATCCTGATTGTTGTAACTCAAATTTGCTAAACTGTTTAAAGCCTCAAATTCACCAATAACAGCAATCCATTTTTCAAGCTCTCCTGAATAGTTTTCCTTCCATTTCAAAAGCGATCTCAATACATGAAGATTAAATAAAAATGTCCCGTTAAACAAAATTGCCGTTACAAAATTTCCAATGGTATCCATTCTCGAAAACAATTCGGATAAATCTTTTAAATGACTGCTTGCAGTTGCATTTTTAAAAATAAGCTGTTGCTGCAAATCAATTAATTTTTTGGATTGAAAATTTTCCGTTTCAATTTTCTGAACTAATAAACTATACTGTTTAATAATTTTATCAATATTATCCGCTTTAGCAATTTCTGATTGAATCCGTTTTAATGATCTTCCCAAAACAACCAAATTGGCTATAAAGACATATGTTAAATAAGATAATAAAATTGTTTTTGAAGTGACAAAATAGGCGGTTAAAAGCCCAAAAAACAAAGTTGGAAGCAGTACAGAAAACACAATTAAAACTTTAGGTAAATTATTATTTTTAAATGACTTCCAATACATTAAAGACTCATATGATTCTTTCGTGTCGGTACTGACAGCTGCAAGGGCATGAAAATCCTGACGCCATTCTATTTTTGATTTGAGTTCCTTGACAGCCTGCTGATTTTCTAAAATTGTTTTATTTGGAAATTGTGACAATAATTGATTTGCGAGTGTCTTTTTTCCAATAAAAGTAGCTGTCCTGTTTAAATTTTGAAATAATGAATGAGCACCAAAAATATCCAGATCATAAGCATACGGGTGATGAAAATCATTAAACTCAATACCATTCTCAAACGGAATCTTTTCTCTTTTTAAATACGTAATTTCGTTTTCATTAATTTTCAAAAGTGCTGTAGTAAGTTGTTTTTGAAAAGATAAACGCGAATGAAAACGCATTAAAAAAACAAACCCGATAAAAAATATAAAAACGCTTATTAAGTATAAGATTTCATTTGTTTTGATATAATAAAACCCCAAATACAGACAAATAAAAATGCTGAAAAGCCTTAAAACACTAATACTGTTATACTTTTTATTGGTTTTATTTAATACGTCTGTGTAATGAACAACCTTGTTTTGATAAAAATCCATGTTTTTGATTTAATGAAACACAAATATAAGTTTTACCGGTACAAAATTGCTCTTGCTCCGGAAATTAGTTATCATGCATAATCAATACCGGAATTGAAACCTCTTTAGTTATTTTTTTACTAAAACCGGAAGAAAAAAGACTTTCAAAAAAGGATCTTTTGTGGGTAATTGTGGTCAGGATATCAATATCTTTAAAAAGAATAAAATCGATTATTGTTTCTTTTACATCATCACTTGGCAGGACCAGGAATTCTACATTTTCATCAGCAAACTCTCTCTCCCATTCTTTAATGGTTTCCACAGAAACATCTGACGTTGTAGTTTTTACATATAAGCTTTTAACTTTTGCATTGGTTTTTTTGGCTATCTTCAAAACTTTTCTCAGTTCTTTTTTATCTTTTTCACGATAACGCGTAGTAAAACCAATCGTTTTTATTTTTTTAAATTTCGCATCTATCGGTACACATAAAACGGGAACTTCCACTCCTGAAATTACGGAGCTTGTGTTGGATCCAAAAAAGAATGTTGTCCAGTCAGAAATTCCGTTTGTACCCATAATTACAAAGTCAATATTATCCTCGGCAACAACATTTTTTAAGTTATATAGCAAGTCACCATCCATTAAGCGATGTTTAATCACAATATCTTCTAAATTTCGTTCTGCTGCTATAGCCTTCAATTTTGGTATTTCATCTTTAAACATTTCAAATTTTGCCAATTCAATAGAACTATAAATTGCTGCATAATTTTCAGGAAAAAACTGGCTGTCATATACCGGAATTTCAAAAGTATAAAGTAAGATAAGCTCAGCATTAACAATTTTGGCAAACTCTAAAGCATGAATAAATGCATTTGTGGCTGCTTCAGAAAAATCGGTAGGGAATAATATCTTTTTCATCTTACATTATATTAAGGTTAATTACTCAAATTTAACGATTCTGAAAACATTTAAACCTGATAATTATCAGTTATTTAACAGTTAATAATTTCTTAAAACTGCTTTTTGAAAGTTCAAACAGAATTTTAAGTATGAGCAGCCTCGTTCGCAGATTTTGAGCCTTTTTTTATACCTTTGCCTTATGATAAATCAAGATTCTATAGTTGCTTTGGCTACCCCTTCCGGAGCCGGAGCTATTGCCATCATTCGAATTTCAGGTTCAGAAGCTATCGCTATTGGGAACTCCGTTTTTAAATCCATAAAAAATAAAGATTTAACCACACAGAAAACACATACACTGCACTTAGGGCATATCGTTGATGATAACAAAACCCTGGATGAAGTATTGGTATCTGTGTTTAAAGGACCAAACTCCTATACAGGCGAAAATACAATCGAAATTTCCTGTCACGGTTCTGCTTATATCCAACAGCAAATTATTCAGCTATTATTAAGAAAAGGCTGCCGTATGGCAGATCCCGGTGAATTTACGCTGAGAGCTTTTTTGAATGGAAAATTGGATTTATCTCAGGCAGAAGCTGTTGCCGATTTGATTTCATCAGACAATGAAGCCTCACACCAAATTGCAATGCAGCAAATGCGTGGTGGTTTTAGTAATGAAATTGCCAAATTACGTGAAGAACTTTTGAACTTTGCCTCTTTAATTGAATTGGAGTTAGATTTTGCAGAAGAAGATGTAGAATTTGCTGACAGAACTCAATTTCATGAATTATTAAACAGGATTGAGTTTGTATTGAAACGTTTAATTGATTCGTTTGCAGTTGGAAACGTAATTAAAAATGGAATTCCCGTGGCTATTGTTGGAGAACCCAATGTTGGAAAATCAACCTTACTGAACGCTTTGTTAAATGAAGAACGGGCAATTGTCTCTGAAATTGCAGGAACCACACGTGATACTATTGAAGATGAACTAGTTATTGGAGGAATAGGTTTTAGATTTATTGACACTGCAGGAATCCGTGAAACTAAAGATGTTGTAGAAAGCATCGGAATCAAAAAAACCTTTGAAAAAATAGAACAGGCACAAGTTGTGGTCTTTTTGTTTGATGGTTTCAGGTTTCAGGTTTCAGGTTCTGACTATATTACCGAAATTGAAAAAGTTAAAAATAAGTATCCGCTTAAACCGATTTTAGTTGTTGTAAATAAAGTCGATTTATTAAGCGAAAATGAAATCGAAAACATCAACGAAAAACTTGAAACTTTAAATTTGAAACTTTTAAAAATTTCTGCTAAAGAAAAAATTGGAGTTGATGATTTAAAGAATGAATTACTTTCATTTGTGAATACAGGTGCTCTTCGAAATAATGAAACAATTGTAACAAACACAAGACATTATGACTCATTACTAAAAGCATTGGATGAAATTATAAAAGTAAAATTCGGTCTTGAAACAAATTTATCAAGCGACTTAATAGCCCTTGATATTCGGGAAGCTTTATACCAATTCGGTCTTATTACGGGGCAAGTCAGCAATGACGAATTATTGGGGAATATTTTTGCCAACTTTTGCATCGGAAAGTAGCAAAACATCACAAAACAACAACAAATAAATAAGTTAAATTATTTATTATCAATATTTTAACTCGTTTTTATTTATACTTTCTTTTAGATATTTGGCGATATTTTGATTAAAAGCCATGGAGTTTGGAGTATAGAAAATATTACAGATGAATAGTGAATGATTATCTGGAACATGCAGAAGAAAAAAAGTAGATGATAATTCAAAATTCATTCAGGAATGAAATAAAAAAGAGGGACCAAAGTCCCTCTAAAATAACCTCCGCACTTCAGTACAGAGTGGTTTAGTTCTTGATAAAGCGTTTAACTATTCGTTTACCGTTCTTATCAAAAACAATGAGATAAGCTCCGGTTTTTAGATTAGAAACATCCAGGTTATCGTCATTGACTTTTTGTGTTGAAACCAAACGTCCAGTGCGGCTATCCACAATGCTAACATCTCTGCCGGTTATATCTGCTGTAAAGAAAAGTGTATTTGAAACCGGATTTGGATATATATTGAATACAGCATCAGTAGTAGCCCCATCCATAATGCCTGATGCAATTTCAGGGGTAGCTGCTGCAGTACCAATACTGGTTATTCTTATCCAGTTGATGTTTACCGCGCTGGTTTGAATGTAGATTCCAAAACTATACGTTCCGGCATTTACATTTACGGTTTGTGTCACCGTTTGCCAGTTTTGCCACCCTCCGGTGTTAGGAATATCAACATTGCCTAAAATGATAGTTCCGCCATTTAAATCAGAGGATATTCTGGCTCCGGCAACTTCACTCGCCACTCTGTATTCGATTAAATATGAACCTGTTGTTGGGAAATTTATATTGTTATACGCCATCCAGTCGCCTGTATCGGTATACGCCACATTCAAACCTCCTCCGGCATCTGTTGTTGCTTCGGTTTGAATTCCGTTCATGGCTGCGTAATCTTCGGCCTGAATTAAAGTTGAAGTCTGCGCAGTTGTAGTTGAAATTAATTTCCATTGTCCGCAAACCTGTCCGTTATCCTGCCATTGTTGTACATTGCCACCATTTGCCGTACTCGCTCCTGCAACCTCTACAATTTTACCGCTGTGTCTGGCAATAATCTTATAAAATCCGTCGCCGGCTGCGTACAAAATAAACTGCTGATTGGTTGTTCCGTTATACGGATATTGCTCTACATTGGCACCATTATCTTTATTAAAATTATTTACATCTAAAGACTGACCGCTGTGATTGGCAATGATTTTATACAATCCGTCGCCCAAATGCGTAAATGTAAATTTCTGATTGTTTCCTGTATTTGCAGTCCCCTGAGCCACATTGGCACCATTTGATAAACTTGCATTCCAAACATCCATATTTAAATTACTGTTTCTGTTCTGCAAAAAGAAAGTCTGATTTCCTAAAGTCGTAACTCCGTTTGCCAAAATTCGGATAGAAGTAACTTTATCATTCCACGTTGTATTCAAACAAGAATTATCAGAATTAATTACGGTTGAAGCTCCTGTAAAATTATCATCCTGATACAAAATTGCCTGAAATCCCTGCGCAACTCGCAACGAAGAAATATCATCGTTTAAAACTCCTAAAGAATTCAAACGTGCCAGGTTATAATCTCCAATCGTTAATCCGCCAGAAAATCCGGTGTAGTTGCAATCTTTATAAACCGTAATTAAATCTGTAGAAGAAGCAATGTTTCCTCCGGGAGGAATTGTTCCTGTAACCGAATAACTTCCGATAGATGCATAAGCCGAATATCCGCCATAACCGGCACTTCCTGCGCCATTGCCATCAACTCCAATAAAATATTTTCCGGCTGGCAAATTAACATTCATAGAAGCATTCAAAGCAAACGGATCGGAGTTCCAGTAGGTTCCCATTTCTGCTCCAGCGGAATTATATAATCGAATTAAAAGATGAAGATTTCCATGTCTTGAAACGGTATTGGCGTTGATCGAAACATTTCCTCCGCCAGTAGTAAACGTAAAGAAATCATAATCTGCATCGCTCGAAATAATTCCGTTTTTTTGGTTGATGGCTCCGCTTGCATTATAATCTAAATTGGCTGCAGCAGCGATTGTGTTTCCGTAATCATCTCCTCTGTAACCTACGCCAAATTTATTGCCTGCAATAATCGCAACGTCATCTTGTTTGTTGTTGGCATAATCGTATTCGCCTTTACTCCATTGAACCACAGGCCTGTAATAACCTGCACCCATAATTGGCGCCCACGCAGTATTGTTGATCCCTACGAAATAATCTTCGGCAGGATTCGTACGCCCATCGTGACCAAGATCGAAAGTATGTCCAACTTCATGCGCAGAGGCATCACCACCAGATTTACCCGAAGTAATAAATACCCAGCAAGGCACATCATTGTCCCAGTTGAAGGAGCCAATATACGCAACTCCCCCTGCTCCCGGAGCCGCAGTATTGGTTGGAGTCACCACCACACGCATTCTTCTGTTTCTTGGGTATGAGTTAAAAACAGCTTCACTTGTTGTAACATTCAAGTTAAAAGGTCTGTAGTCTTCAGCCACAACTTCCCAATGTTCCTGCACGGCCGCATCGCTCATTCCGGATGGCGCTGCATTGATTGCGTTTCCGTTGTTCCAAAGATTCCCTGCCGGCATATTATACCCGTCAAAATCTAAAAAGACACAACCTGCCGCTCCCGGTAAACTTTGTAAATTCAGTAATGCCGGAGCAATTTGAACTGCGACTGTTTTATTTGTTATCTGGCTTTTTTCGGGAACATTTTCATAATTCACGCAAATCAGTGTGTTGATATCTACTTTTGAGACGAAAGCATTTCCATTTAAATCAGAGTAATATTTGTATGCTTCTTTTGTTTTCTTCAAAATGATATGTCCTTCGAGCGATTGATCTTTGACTTTAATGTAAAACGAAGACTCTGCCACGTTTTTTATTTCTCCAATCAAAAACTCACTTGATGCATTCGATTCTTTATAATTAATTTTTCCGTTGAATGTTTTTGAATTTTCAACTTCAAGCAAAATGGTTTTGTTTGTGCCTTTTGCAGTGACAGAATTGACTAATTCTTTTTTCAAATTATTCATAAAAGTTCTGCTTGAACCTAAAGAAGTCTGCGCTGCGGCAAAATAACCAAAAGCCAGAAACACGAGTAAACTTAACGTAAGTCTGTAATTGTTTTTCATATTGATTTGGGGTTAAAGGGTTACAATTAAATATAAAAGCACTGTCCTTCCTTATTGAACTTAACAAAGAAGAAACAGTACTTTTAAGAAAGTTTATTTTTTCACAAAACGTCTTACTGTTTTGATGCCGTCTTTTTCTACCAAAATCAAATAGATTCCGGTTTTTAAACCACTAACATCAATACTGTTGCTGTTTGCTTTTTGAGAAGAAATAGTTCCACCATCCTGAGAATTTATAATACTTATGTTAGCTCCTGAAACCTCAGCAGTAAAGAAGAGCTCACTTTCTGTCGGACTTGGATAAACAGCCAGGCTTTCGATTTTTCCTGTGGAAGCAGATTTTGCAGCCAGAGCAGATGCTGATTTTGTGATGCGGAACCAGTTTAAATTCACACCCGAATTTTGAATGTATATTCCGAAGTTATAGGTTCCGGCATTCACATTTACAGTTTGAGATATTGTCTGCCAATTTTGCCATCCTCCTGTATTGGGTACATTTACAGCTCCTAACTGAATAGTTCCGGCATTTAAATCAGATGATAATTTAGCACCTGAAACAGCACTTGCTACTCTGTATTCAATTACATAATTACCTGATGTTGGAAAATTGATATTGAAATAGGCCATCCAGTCACCTGTATCTGCGTAACCTACATTCAGACCTCCATCAGTATCTGTTGTTGCTTCCGTTTGAATCCCACTCATTGAAGAATAGCTTTCTGCCTGTATTAGAGTTCCTGTACCCACTGGCGGCTGGCTTCCCGTAATAACCTGATTGATTGCCGTTAATAAAGATTTAGAACCTACAGCATCCTGAGATAATTCCCAAATCATAACACCTCCTGCATTTTGAATTGCGAATGTTGTTTTTGCTTTAATAGTTGGAATACCATTGTAGTAAATAGTATTCCCTACCTGATCCTGATTTTCCGAACCCGGATATTGCGCTATAATATTCGCATAAGAAATGCCCTGATTGGCTGCTGCTCCGAAACCATATCCGTAAAAAGGTAATCCAATAATGGCTTTGCCTGCCGGTAAACCTCTTCCTGTCCAGTAGTTAAACTGATTAACTGCCATACTGTAAGGAGAATGCGGTCCAGGATTTCCAGGAGCCCAAGGTCCGGTTGCATCATAGGCCATAATATTGATCCAGTCGTAAGCCGCAAAAGTAGATGATGGTACGTTGGCTCCGCCATATCCTTCAGACAATGCTGCAGTAATTTGTTTTCCTCCTGAATGCAATTTATTCGCCAAAGCAATTACAAAACCTCCGTAATCGCCATTGATTGCAGGCCCTTCCAAATCTACATCGACACCGTCAAAATTATGCGCTACCACATAATCGTAGATTTTCTGGATAAATGCCGTTCTGTTACCTGGCGTAATCAGATTAAAATAATTGTCCCGAATGGCTCCTCCTTCAGAAATGGCACCTCCTCCAAGCGAAACAAAAACTTTTACGTTTTGTGCATGAGCTGCATTAATAATTGTATTAGAACCTGAATTGAAAGTCAGATATCCGTTAGCATCCGGATTTTCAAACGCAATATTAATGTGGGTTAATTTACTGTATTGAATAGTAGTCGAAAAGGAATTCAGATCAATCCAGTTTGGAATGTAAGCGATTACTTTTTTTTGGGCCATTGACAAATTGAAAATACCCACAACGAAAATTATGACCCATCTTAACTGGGTCATCTTGTAATTGTTTTTCATGGTAACTTTTTTAATAGATTAATAAATTTGTAAATATTGGGGAATAATTAAAAGCCTCAAACAATTCTGCTTTTGATCAGAATGTCTGAGGCTTTATTTATTTAAAACTATTTTTTAATGAAACGTTTTGTCGTTTTTTGTCCGTCTTTTTCCAAAACAATCAAATAAACACCAGTTCTTAGATGTGAAACATCTACGCTGTTGCTATTGATTTTTTGGGAGGAAACCGAAACTCCTGTCTGGGCATCTACAATACTCACATTTCCGGAAATTTCTGTTGTAAAGAAAAGCGTACTCTCAACCGGATTCGGATAAATATTTAATGGAGTTTCAATCACAGTTTCTTGTTCTGTAATTTGAGTTGAAGCCGGTTTTATAGTTGAAGCAGCATCTACTTTCGTAATTTTAATCCAGTTGATATTCATTCCGGTATTTTGAATATAGATACCAAAATTGTAAGTTCCCGCGTTTACATTTACTGTTTGAGAAACGGCCTGCCAGTTTTGCCAGCCTCCGGTATTAGGTACATTAACAGTTCCTAACACAATCGTTCCTCCATTCAAATCAGATGATAATTTACCACCTGCTACGGCGCTTGCAACTCTATATTCAATTAGATAAGAACCTGTAGTTGGAAAATTTATACTGTTATAAGCCAGCCAGTCGCCTGTTTCTGTATAACCAACATTTGAACCTCCTCCCGTATCTGTAGTAGCTTCTACCTGAATTCCGTTCATGGCTGAATAATCCTCAGCCTGAATTAAAACAGATGTTTGTGAAGTGGTTGCCGGAACCAGTTTCCATTGTGCGCAAACCTGTCCATTATCCTGCCATTGCTGTACATTAGCACCATTTGCTGTACTTGCTCCTGCCACTTCTACCAATTTACCACTATGTCTGGCAACGATTTTATAAAATCCATCTCCTGTAGCAATCAAGATAAATTGCTGGTTTGGAGTTGCATTGTATGGATATTGCTCAACATTAGCACCGTTATCTTTACTGAAATTATTTACATCCAAAGACTGCCCGCTGTGACTTGCCACAATTTTATACAATCCATCACCTAAATGTGTAAATGTAAATTTCTGATTTGCGTTTGAATTTGCAGTCCCCTGAGCAACATTGGCTCCATTAGATAAACTGGCATTCCAGACATCCATATTTAAATTACTGTTTCTGTTTTGCAAAAAGAAAGTCTGATTTCCTAAAGTCGTAACTCCGTTTGCCAAAATTCGGATAGAAGTAACTTTATCATTCCACGTTGCATTCAAACAAGTATTATCAGAAGTAATCGTTGTTGAAGCTCCTGTAAAATTATCGTCCTGATACAAAATCACCTTAAAACCCTGTGCCACTTTAAGTGACGAAATATCATCGTTCAGAACTCCCAAAGTATTCAAACGGGCCAGATTATAATCACCAATAGTCAATCCTCCGGAAAATCCTGTATAATTACAATCTTTATAAACCGTAATTACATCTGTAGAAGCCGGAATTGAAGGAACCGTTCCTGCATAACCTCCAAAAGCAGCAATTACTTTCGTCGGCTGTGGCGTATGAAGCGATGGCGATTGGTCAGCCACGTCATCATAAGCAAATCCATAAGCCAGATTATCAACACTGATTCCCGGCAAATGCCAGAATTTTGAATAATGATTGGTTGGGTTTACCTGATAAAATTTTGTGGCGTCATACCAATTTTGCTGACCCGGATTTGCAGTTGTAGTATTCACAACATGTCTGTTAATGGCTGCTGTAAGTTGTGCCTGAATCACAAGATCCAAATCGCCGTCAACCAGTCTTCTGTCCAGAACACCTTTTCCTTCCAATGCTTCCTGAGTTGTTGGCCTGTTTTGAACTCTTCCTGTACGGCCAGTAAAACCCCCGGATTGTCCAACCATTTCAAGTTGTTCTCCAATAACACGTCCTTTAAAAACTCCGGCATCTCCTGCATAAAATATCAAATCTTCATTTTTATATTTATTCCAGATAGCATCAATATACGGTTTTAAATAATTCGCCTGAGGTCCTACAGAAGTTCCTCCGGTTCCGTCTGCAAAAGCTGGTGTTTTAGACGGAGCTGTAATTTCGCCGGTTGCTTCATTTACACAACCCTGAAATTCTGATGGCACATTGGCTTTGAAAGCCGCCACAATATCAGCGTGTTTTTTTAATTCACCCACTCGTTTTTGATAACCGTTTGCACCAAATAATTCCAGTCCCATTGGATATTTGTACGAATCCACCCTTGATGGATTTCCGAAGAAACCATATTGATTATTCGTCAATTCGATAATTTCATATAAAATACCCTGATTTGGATCTGTGACGTTCAACGGATTCGGCGAAGTATACCCTGAAGGAGCACCATTAGCTCCAAAAAAGTAAAAATACAGTTGCTGTCCTTTGGCTATAAAAACCCTGCAGCCTGCAATTAAGGGCAGTGTGAAAGTCTTGTTCGGAATTTCGCTTAATTTGGTAAAACAAGCGGCATATTTCGAGTTTTGTCCCGGGCCGGTATTGCCACCAATCGTTGGTCCTGTAACCGTATTGTAAGAAGAACTCATTGGTAAAACCTGACTCGTTTTGGCATTGACCCAAACGTGATTTCCGGTAGTATAATCGATTCCAACAATGGCTACATATAATTCGTTATCATTAAATGTAGAGGTATTGCTGATTGTAAAAGGAATAGCTCCCTGACCGGACATTAAATTTGAAAACACCAGAAACAGTGTCAGAAAAGAAATTTTTGTAAGTTTAATTTTATTCATATGTAGATAATTTTGGGTTACGTAAATAAATCTTAATATCATTTTCGAAATAACTTATTATCCGTCAGGTGCAAATATTTTCTTGAATTTATTTCTAATTTGGGGACATTGAAATAATATTCCAGACAACTTACACCCAATGGATTTTTTATTTTATTGCTTAATCAGTTTTTTAGTCCAGCTTTTTTGATCTGATTTAAAATTCAGAATGTAAATTCCTCTTGACAGCTTGCTAATATCAATTTGACTTTCATTGGCGTTATCGCCTAACTGAGTCTGCCATATCAGTTTCCCTGAATTGTCATAAATCGTAATGATTTTATTATCTAATTTTTCAGGTATTGAAAGCTGAACATAATTGCTGGCAGGATTTGGATACATGGCAAATACTCTGGTTTCTGCTTCAGCTTGTTCAGCAATTACTGCTTTTTTAGCTGTTGATGCCGATCCGTAAGCTTCTATTGTATACAATGAATATCCATAAGGAGCCAGAGCTTTTGCAGTACATAAGATTCTCAGGTATCTTCCTGTTCCACTTACCGTTAAGTCGTCTGTACCTCCATCTCCGGAAGTTTGCGTATTTATCGTTTCGTTTTCTGTAAAGACATTGTCTATAGAAAGCTGCACTTTGTATTGGGTGGCAAAAGCTGCTTCCCATTTTAGTACCACACGGTTGATATTATAATTACTTCCCAAGTCAACATAAATCCATTCTGTTGCATTGGCAAACGAACTTGCCCATCTCGACACAGTTGAATCAGTATCCGTTGCCTGACTGGCGGTGTAAGTAGCATTTTCTTCTGTAGAAGCTGTAGCCGTTTTTCCTAAAGCTAAATTGACATTGATATTTGGAGGCGTATTATTTCTAACAATCACATCGCTGAAAACACCTGTTGTCAAAGTTCCGTTATTATGTGATGTTACTGCCATTCCTACATAAATTGTATTGGCCATTGCAATTGTTCGTGCTGTACCAACCTGAGTCCATGTTGTTCCGTTATCTGATATGTAAGACGTAAATACGTTTCCTGCCCTGACAGTACGAATCCATTTCGGGAAAGTTCCTGCTGCTCCCTGCTGAATTGTTGGCACTGAAACCGCATCTCTCGATAAAAATTCTACTCCTGCTGCAGCCGTAATAGTGGTCATAGCATGTTTAGAAGTTGTCGTAAGCGTTTCACGGAACATCACTCCTGCTTTAGCATACGTATTGGTATCGGTCAATGAAGTTACTCTGGCAATAATTTCTGCATCACCTGTTATCGGTTGGTATACATATTGAAACTGATCACTCGATTCCCAAATATCTGTTCCAGCACCTTTAATGGTAAAAGTTCCATTAGCGTGAGTTGCTTCTCCGGCTGGTGTTACAGCACCCAAATCTGTACTTACCCATGGAGCCGGTAAAGTTGCCGGCGGATTTTCTGTAGAAACTAAATTCAGCGCCCTGATATTATCAAAGAAATAAGTATTTCCGGAACTTGTTCCCGGTTCGAATAAGAATACAAAACGATTTACTTCACTATCCAAAGTCGAAGCATCCGGTGAACTTGCATAGGTAAAAGTTACCGTATGCCATGTATTGGTTTGTTTTACAACTCCCTGATAAACGCTGTGTCTTCCTGCTGGAAAATTAGACGGAATAGAAGCATTGCTTTCTGCCTGCCAGGATATTATTGATCCAACCGGCGCAGATGTATAGATATCCATAGCGAATTTTTTTGTTCCGTTTTTGAAGTCTGCAATATTAGTTAAAGTTGTATTGAATGAAAAGTTATCATACAACTCGGTCGATTTTCTAACATATTTCCCAACATTTGAAGAAGTATTGATTCCTGTCGCACTTGGATTTACAGTATTTGGAGTATAGGTTCCAATGGCATCCCTAAACGTAATATTGTGTGTATTTTGGTAATCTTCGTAAATTACTCCAGGCGTAAAAGTATCCGGAAGTTTGGTAGTACCAATTCTGATATTATCAAAATAATACGTATCGCTTGTGTAGGAACCTGAGTTAAACAATAAAACCATTTGGTTGATTGCCAGATTGGAAGTTCCTAAATCCGGACTTGCATTGTAATAAAAAGTCAATGTTTCCCATTGATTTTGTTTAGTGGTAATCGCCACATAATTACTGTTTCTTCCCGTTGGAAAATTGGTGGGAAGTGATGTTGCACTGTTTTCCAGATTCATACTTACTACAGTTCCAATTGGCGCCGAAGTGTAAACATCAATCATGATTTTATTGGTTTGGTTTTTCAATAAACCGGCATCTTCGATCGTGCTTTGTGCATTAAAGAAAAGAACATCATATTGTTCCGTTACATTTCGAACATATCTCGCCACATTGGCAGAACTGTTAACTGAATTAGAACCCGGATTTGCTACCACAGAATACGTTCCGGTAGTAGTTCCTTTAATAATTCTATTGGTATCGTCATAATTCAGTAAAACATCTGTTGCGATAACTGGCTTTTCAGGTGCTGCTTTCGTAAGGAGATTATCAAAATAATAAGTAGCTCCTGAATTCGAATTCGATTCGAAAAGGAAAACAACGGTGTTAATGGTTAAAGCACTTGTGTTTGGATCGATTACTTTTTCAAATTCAAATTCAATCGTTTCCCATTTGTTTTGTACGGTAGTCGTGGCTTTGTAACCGCTATGTCTTCCTGACGGAAAATTAATGGCTGTTGTTACCAGACTGTTTTCAAGCTGCATGGAAATTTTAGTCCCAACCGGTGCAGAAGTATAGATATCAAAAGAAATCTTTTTTCTGCCGTAAACATAATCATTGGCATTAGAGATTACTACGTTTTTGATATTTATCACATCATATAACTCGGATGAGTTGCGGACATATCTCCCTACCAATGTAGAAGTATTAATTCCCGTCGCCGAAGGATTCGCAACAGCTTCTGTCAGAACTCCCGTTTTATTTCCGTAAACAATATTTCGGTTTGATTGAAAGTCTTCCTGAATCTTTTCTACCGGCAAAGGCACTTCTGTAGTGACAGCTAGTTTATATGTATTGGCAGCGCATCCCGAAACAGTAGTAGCTACGGCAACATCTCCCCCGGATGTTCCCCAGTTTACTGTAATTGTGTTAGTACCTTGTCCTGACGTAATTGTCGCTCCCGTAGGAACTGTCCAATTATAAGCGGCTCCGGAAATAGCATTTATAGAGTATGTTTTATTTGTTTCGTTATTATATACTTTGGCATCTCCCAAAACGCCGTATGTAAAACTGCCACTGTAAACACGAACATAATCAACCTGCATTTTTGCCGGAAAATCAGCCGGAATTGGCTCAACTCCAGCACCATTAACACTTGTATAAGGTGTTCCTAAACTTCCAACAGCTAAATTTAAAATAATATAAAACTGCTGATCATTAAAAGGCCATCCCCCATTTACAGTCGTATTTGGCGTAGCCGTATGAAATAAATTTCCGTCAATAAACCATTTTATGATATTTGGTCCCCATTCTACCGCATATACATGAAATTCGTTGGATAAATCAGTTGGCGAAGTATAACTTCTACCGGTATAATGATAACCTCCACCATCGTAATGAATTGTACCGTCTATGGATTTTGGATTCCTGTGTTTGGCTTCCATAATATCAATTTCACCAGTGTATGGCCAATTTGCTGTGCCTGCCGGTAGCATCCAGAAAGCAGGCCATGCTCCCATTCCGGTTGATAACTTCATACGGGCTTCAATCCTTCCGTATTTGATGGCGTATTTTCCTTCCGTAGTTAATTTTGCAGAAGCATACGGCTGTTGAGGAAATTGTGAATTAGGTTCGTATTTGGCCTGAATATTCAAATAGCTGTTGGTTCCTTCTTTAACAATGGTTGCCTGATTAGGATCATAACGCTGTGCCTCAGCATTTCCGAATCCGCAAAGCGAAGGGCAGCCGTTTCCGGAAATACTTTGCCATTTGGTTAAATCTACGGTTGTGCCATTAAATTCATCTGCCCAAATAAGCGTATTACATTGCGCTTGGGTTTTCAATAATGGCAACAATAGCATAAATGCCAAAATGGTAATTTTTTTTAAATAATGGTAATTTGATTTCGGTGGTCGGCCGAAGACAGAGTTTTTTTGTTTCATTTTTTTAGTTTTTATTAGTAAAGTGCTATTGGTTAAATAAAATAAACTCCGAAAAAATGGATTATTATTTTACCAATAATTGCCAATATTAACAAATAAACTAAGTAAAATCTGTATTTTACTATACGGTTTGACTACGGTGTTAATAAAAAAATGTAATCTTAAACCCTCAGAAAAGTAAAACTGCCTGGGATTTTACTTAATAATAAAACTAAAAATTTAAAATAAATTCAGTGATGTTGGCATCGGATGGAAGCTGAAGTTTTTTTCGGATACGGTAACGGGTATCTTCAACCCCTCTGACAGAAATTCCCAAAAGCGGAGCAATTTCCTTAGTATTGAAATTCATTCGCAAGTAAGCGCACAATCTCATATCACGAGGCGTTAATTCCGGATAGCTTGTTTTGAGTCTCTGCATAAAATTATCATGCAGCTGATTGAAGATTTCCTCAAACTCATCCCAGTGTTTATCTCCCTGCAATTCGTGATCTATCAATTTGTTTATTTTGGTTAATAAACTGAAGTTCACATTAACATCATTCTTCCTGTCAATCTGGCTAATCAATTCTTTTATCGAAAGGAGAATTTCATTTAAATGGATGAGGTTGACAGTATTTGAAGCCACTTTTGCATTTTTTAAATTAATTGTAGATTCCAGGTTATCGCGCATAATGGCCATATTTTCCTGTTCTAAAGCGAGTTTTTGCTCGTTTAATTCGGCACGATTTCGCAACAGTTCTTTTTCCTGATTGAGAATTAATTGTTCACGGTCCCGCTCTGCAATATTTTTTTGATTTTTTATAATGGCGTAAATCAAAGTGCAAAAAAGCAGTAAATACAGTATATAAGACCAGATAGTACGGTACCAGGGTGGTGAAATCTCAAATTTAAAAACAGCTTCTTCGCTTACAACATCATATATATTTTTTGCCCTTACGTGAAAAACATATTCATTTTCAGGCAGATTGGTATATTCTTTTTCAGTTTGAAGGCTCCAATCCGACCATTTGGGTTCAAAACCTTCCAGCCAATATTCGTATTTTGTCGCATCGGTTTCATCGTAATGCAGAGATGCAAATGCAAAATGCAGTGCGTTATTCGAATATGATAAAACGGGAGAAAATTCTTCTCCTGATTTAATATTGGCAGGAAGCACATTAAACCTGTTTGAAAAGAGCAGGCTATCCTTGGGAAAAATACTTTTAACTTCTGAAATTACGGCTTTGTACTTCGACTGATAAAGTTTGTTTTTGGCTACGTTATAATGAATTAATCCATTTTGTGTACCAAAAAAGACATCTCCATTTGTGGTGGTCTGGATATTTTCGAAACCCGGAATATATAAATACCTTAGTTTTCTAAAAGGCAATTCTTCTAAATGTAAATTCCCTTGTTTTCTCCGGTTTATTTTTCCTGTATTTTCTCCCGAAACATACCATGTGTTATTTTGATTATCTGCTTTCAATAAACGAATATGGTTTTCCATACCGAGATATTTCTTAAAAACCGGATCCGGAATCATTTTTCCTGAAGCTACATCTTGTTTGTAAACCCCTTTCGTTGTTCCAAAAAGAATCTCATTATCAATTTTGAAAGTATTCAGAAACAAACTCGAAGGAAAACCATCTGCCTGATTATAGAATATAATGTTTGAAACGGCGTCGAATGTTGCATTGAACCTAATTTTATAAATTCCCTTGTATCCATGTGCTATCCAGATATTTCCTTCTTTATCCGTTTCTATTATCCGACTGCTTTCACCAAAGCCTTTAATTTTGTTTTGAAACACCCATAATCCCTTTATATTCTTTAATAAATATAATCCGGTGTAACCGCCAACAAGCAATAAATCAGGATTTTCAGGGATAATTATACCCTTCCACGCTCCATCCGTTTTGGCTACTAATTTTGCCGAATTACCGGAAATTTCAAATACACCATTCTTTTCAAAAGCCAAAAGGGAACTGCCAAAAAAACCAATATTCCACACATTTTCAGACATTCCGGTAATGTGTTGAAAATGTGCATTTTCACGCTTTCCACTTTTATAAGCTTCCCAATCAATCCAGAATAAACCATTGTCTGTACCGATATACAATTTATTTTGATAAATGTGGCTACAGTATATTTTTGTTTCCGAATTTGATACATCCAATATTCTTGACAGTGGTGAAGAAATCTGGATCAATGAAATCCCTTCTTTCATCGTTACCCACAAATTGCCCTCCTTATCAGTTTTAAGATTGGTTACATATTCATTCTGCAGGCCCATCTGCCTGTTGATATGCTGAATCAATTCTCCTGAACTATTCATTATTATCAATCCGGATTGACGTGTTCCGATTCCAAAATAACCATCAGAAAGCTGAATTGCAACTGTAATTTGATTTTGTTTGAGCAAATAATCCGCTTCTGTTGCAAAAGGCTGTATTTGATTATTTTTATAAATAAAAAATCCTTTTTTCTGTGTGAGAAGTAATAAACCTTTTTTTGTTTGAAATATTTTACTAATCTTCATTCCTGAAAATTGTGCACTATTCGGAATTGCTTTCAGAATATCATTGTCGAGTTTCAGTAAACCTTTTGTATTATCTGACACATAAATATCTTTGTTGACTTCATAAAAATCATCAAAATTAGTTTCGGAAAAGATGACTTTGATTTTGTTGTTTTTATAAATAAATATTCTGTCATTAGTAAAGAAAACGACATCACTTTTACGGGCAACGGTATGGAATACATCTCCTAAATTTCTGGCGCCATCCGGAATTAATTTTACTAAAGAAGTATATTTATACTGTCCGTTTGCCAGCTGAACCGTATATCCAAACTCGCCCTGGGCTCCAACATATATTTTATTTTTTTTATCAATCGCCAGAGAGCGAACCATACTTCTGTTTTCAGGCTGCAAAACAATACTCCATCTCACACCATCAAACTGCATAATTCCGAAATGATTCGCAAAAAACATCATTCCCCTGGAATCCTGGAGAACATCCCAGTTTTCTGAAGCAGCCTTATAGGTTTTCGGGTTATAATTAGTGATAAAGGGGACTCCGATTTTTTTAATTTGGGCATTAAGAATTGGAGGAATAAGCGATATTACTAGAAATAAAATTCTAATTATAAATTTCGTCATTTGTTTTATATGTAGGTTATTTTGTGATTTGGGAATCACATTAAACAGCATCTTGGGGAGAAGCCATTTTTATCACAGCATTCTACTTTCATGCAAATTGAAAATAGAATATTGAAAATCAAATATATATATTTTTTTTAAATGCAACAAATTACATTAATTACTAAAATATAATAATATATTTTTCAAATTAAATCGTCATCAAATTGCTAAAAGTTTTTGAGTAATAAATAATACTTTAAAGGAAAATTATTATATTTTTTTAAAAAAATTGCTGTAAAGCAGTTAAAATTGGGGTTCAAAAATAAACAAGGCAAGAAAAGTAAACCTTTAGTTCCACACCAAATAAAAAACCGCACAAAGTTGTGATGCAATTAGAAGAATAGTTAAAAAAACAGCCTGTTAATTCTGCTTGCAGACACACCTGTTCATACTAAACTATTAATTAGATTTCTCCAGTATTATCTTTATTATCTCATCCTTTGACAATACACCGGACTGGCGCCACAGCTGTTTTCCGTTTTGGAATAACATTATCGTTGGAACACTTCTAACATTATAGGAAGCTGCAATTTCCTGGTTTTTATCTATATCAATTTTAATAATGGAAATACGTTCGCCCAAACTGTCTTTTACCTGTTTCAAGACAGGACTAAGTACTTGACATGGACCACACCATGTAGCATAAAAATCAATCAATACAGGTGTTTTTGCATTAATTATTTCATTAAAACGTGCATTCATAAAATTATTTTTAAGTAATAAAAGCGCAATAAATATTACTAAATTCAGTAAAACCAATAAAACATTTTTGCTATTTAAATTAGTTATTCTAAAGCATAAATGAAAATTATAATTTCTGGCGAATCTAAATCCCAGATCTTAAAAGCCATCTTCATACAAAAATAATCAATTTATTATTGGCTTAAAAGAAGAACACCATATATAAAATCATATTGCTTCATCGAAAAATATGTTGATCATGCTCGTTGGTTTATCATCATTTTATATACCAATCCGAGATATTAAATTTAATAGACCCATAAAGCCACGGGAACTAAGGTCATATAATACAACTTGCCATAAATTCAAACATCGTAAGCGAAATAATGTTGCCGAGCAATTCAAATAATAATTCCACATTCTATAAAAGAAATATCAAATGGTCCGGAATATTCCAAGAATCAATTTGACTTCCGTCAGCCTCCAATAAAGAAGCCTGATTGTAAGCAGTTCATTTTATGAATATAAAAATCCTGTAATATAGAAAACTTTACATTATATCAGTATTCACTTTATTGCTGACAGTCTGCTATTCTATCTCTTTTTTTTCATGGAATAACCCTTAATAAGTGTTTCGACAGCCATCCACGGCCGATTAACCCGAAAAAACGAATTACCACCGCTTTCCAGAATTTTTGACGCCATTACCACCTATTAGGGCATAATTTTTAAAAAATCCGTATAAATACCTTTCTTTATATCTAATTACTCTTTATTCATTATATCCTGTAATTTTTATCATTTTAATAAAATTAAACATTTTAATCAAAGAATTCAGAAAATATTTGTCTCATCAATTTTTGAAAACCGGTAAAAATCTTACAAAAAAAATACAAAAAGTCTTACTAATTACTAAAATATATATTTAATCAGATTTTTTTCACATTCGTTTGATTTATTAATTAACTTAGCTAATAATCCTTAAATAGCAGTTATATGAGATATATATTTTTATTTTTTTCAACAGCTTTTTATGGACAAATATTACACCATCAAATGCTTTCTTCACAAGGAAAATCAATAAAGACAGCTGATGGTCTGATGGTACAACAAACTATTGGCCAACAAAGTCTTACAGGCTCTGCTATTAATAAAGATTATATTGTAATACACGGATTTCAACAAAGCTTTTGGTATAAATATATCAATGCAAATAATGTAGATCCTATCGAGAATATTAAAATAGTAACTTATCCTAACCCATTTACAGAAAATATTAATTTCCAATTTTCAAAAACTATCAATGATATTGTATCTATTTATGTTTTTGATTCATCAGGACGTTTAGTTTACGAACAAAAGAAAAATGCCATCAATAATATTCTGACTATTAATTTGGCAAAATTGCCGACCTCTGGGTATCTAATACGATTAAACGCTGTTAATCTCAATTACTATACTAAAATTATCAAACAATAAAAAAACCAGCTAATTTATTAGGAGCATAATTTAAATGTTTTCTCACTAATAGAATCTGATATATATTTAAAAAGTATAGATCATTTAAAATAGCTCTCTAAATATATCCTGCCTTTAATCCGAATCAAATTCTATTTGCATTTATTTAATATAAAAAATTATGAAAAAGATAACTTTACTTTTACTCTTATTTGTTTCATCTATAATTTATTCTCAAACAAATGGAATAACTTATCAGGCTGTTATTATAAATCCTAACGGAGGAAAAATACCGGGGACAAATATCAATACCCCATTGGCAAATAAAAATATTTGTTTACAATTCACAATTGTAGATGCCGGATCCAGTATGGAATATCAAGAAACGATAAACACATCAACTGATGAGTTTGGTATGGTAAATACCATTATTGGGTCGGGTAATCAATCAGCAGGTTATGCATCATCGTTTTCAAATATATATTGGAGTGTTAATCAAAAAAGTCTGAAAGTAGCATTGGATGTAAATGGCCAATGTTCAAATTTTGTAGAAATCAGCAATCAGCCTTTTACTTCAGTTCCTTCTGCTTTTTCTGCAATAAATGCTGAAAACGTTATAGGAATTGTCCCAATTGGAAATGGAGGAACTAATGCTGCAACAGTTATTGGTGCAAAGACAAATTTAGCACTTGAAAATATTGACAATACAAGTGATTTGAATAAACCAATTAGTTTAGCTGCCCAAACTGCACTAAATCTGAAAGAGGATTTTTTTAATAAAAGCACAGATCTAACGATTGATGGTACTTCAAATATAAAATACCCTACTGTAAAATCTGTTAAAACCTATATTGACACAAATTCATCAATTGGATTAATGGCGATAGCAGCAGAAGTAACTCGTGCCACAACGGCTGAAAGTGTGCTGACAACAGCTTTGGCAACCGAGACCGACGCAAGGACCAATTCTGATACCACATTAACAAATGATTTGGCAACAGAAACTACAAGGGCAACAACAGCTGAAAGCGCTTTGGCGACAGCTCTGGCAACAGAGACAACCGCAAGAACCAATGCCGACGCTACATTAACGGCAAATCTGACAGCAGAAACCGCAAGGGCAACAACAGCAGAAAGTGTTTTGACAACAGCTTTGGCAACCGAGGCCACTGCAAGAACCAATGCCGACGCTACATTAACGGCAAATCTGACAGCAGAAAGCGCAAGGGCAACAACAGCAGAAAGCGCTTTGACAACTGATCTGGCAACCGAAAATACAAGAGCTACAACAGCTGAAAGCGCTTTGGTGACAGCTTTGGCAACCGAGACCGACGCAAGGACCAATTCTGATACCACATTAACAAATGATTTGGCAACAGAAACTACAAGGGCAACAACAGCTGAAAGCGCTTTGGCGACAGCTCTGGCAACAGAGACAACCGCAAGAACCAATGCCGACGCTACATTAACGGCAAATCTGACAGCAGAAACCGCAAGGGCAACAACAGCAGAAAGTGATCTGACAACTGATCTGGCAACCGAAAATACAAGAGCTACAACAGCTGAAAGCGCTTTGGCGACAGCTTTGGCAACCGAGGCCAATGCAAGAACCAATGCCGACGCTACATTAACGGCAGATCTGACAGCAGAAACCGCAAGGGCAACAACAGCAGAAAGAGCTTTGACAACTGATTTGGCTACCGAAAATACAAGAGCTACAACAGCTGAAAGCGCTTTGGCAATAGCTTTGGCAACCGAGACCGACGCAAGGACCAATTCTGATACCACATTAACAAATGATTTGGCAACAGAAAGCGCAAGGGCAACAACAGCAGAAAGTGTTTTGACAACTGATCTGGCAACCGAGGCCACTGCAAGAACCAATGCCGACGCTACATTAACGGCAGATCTGACAGCAGAAACCGCAAGGGCAACAACAGCAGAAAGCGCTTTGACAACTGATCTGGCAACCGAGGCCGCTGCAAGAACCAACGCCGTTGCTACATTAACGGCAGATCTGACAGCAGAAACCGCAAGGGCAACAACAGCAGAAAATGCTCTGACAACTGATCTGGCAACAGAGACAACCGCAAGAACCAATGCCGATGCTACATTAACGGCTGATCTGACAGCAGAAGCTACAAGAGCCACAGCGGCTGAAAGTGTGCTGGCAACTGATCTGGCAACCGAGGCCACTGCAAGAACCAATTCTGATACCACATTAACAAATGATTTGGCAACAGAAACTACAAGGGCAACAACAGCAGAAAGTACTCTGACAACAGCTTTGGCAACCGAGGCCAATGCAAGAACCAATGCCGACGCTACGTTAACGGCAGATCTGACAGCAGAAACCGCAAGGGCAACAACAGCAGAAAGTGCTTTGGCAACTGATCTGGCAACCGAAAATACAAGAACTACAACAGCTGAAAGCGCTTTGGCGACAGCTTTGGCAACCGAGACCGACGCAAGGACCAATTCTGATACCACATTAACAAATGATTTGGCAACAGAAACTACAAGGGCAACAACAGCAGAAAGCGCTTTGACAACTGATCTGGCAACTGAGGCCAATGCAAGAACCAATGCCGATGCCGCATTAACAGCAGATCTGACAGCAGAAACCGCAAGGGCAACAACAGCAGAAAGTGCTTTGACAACTGATCTGGCAACTGAGGCCAATGCAAGAACCAATGCCGATGCCGCATTAACAGCAGATCTGACAGCAGAAACCGCAAGGGCAACAACAGCAGAAAGTGTTTTGACAACTGATCTGGCAACAGAAACTACAAGGGCAACTCTAACTGAAGCGACAAAAGAAGATTTAGCTAATAAAAGTACTGATGGAACATTTGACTCAGATTCTGATGTAAAATTTCCAACCGAAAAAGCTACAAAAACTTATGTTGATACGCAGGTAGCTTCTAATTTAGTTAGAGAATTAACTGATGAATTTAGTTCAGTTATTTCACAAACAGAATTCACTTTAAATCAAATTCCTTCAATTAATAGTAAAGTTAAAATGTATATCAATGGAATTCGGATCAGTAATTCTGCTTATAGCTTAAGTGGAACTACATTAACTTATATTCCTTCCAATAATGGTTCCTACATATTAACTGTAAGTGATAGAATTCAGTTTGATTATTTTTATTAATAACTTCTAATAAAATTATACTATGAAGTTTTATAAAAAAATATTTTGTCATCTTCTTATTTTTGCCAGCCTTCAGGGATTTGCACAAAACACTTTAGACAATTTAGGACTAACGAGCAGCACACCTGCAGCAGTAGCCTATAGTTTGAGAAAATTAAGTAGTTCTTATACTGGCAATGCTATACAAGTGCGTCGCAGCAGCGATGATACCACTGAGGAAATTGGTTTTGATAATAACGGAGATTTAGACACAAGTGCCTTATTAACTTTTGTAAATGGAGATAATGGTTATGTGAGTATTTGGTATGACCAGAGTGGAAATGCCAGAGACATGATTAAAACTGATTATAATTTTCAGCCACAAATAGTATTCTCTGGGGCTTTGAAATTAATTAGTTTAAGAGCTACAATTGATTTTTCAGGAAATAAAGGGTTGGTTTATACAGGTTCACTAAATTTATTTAGTATTTCGACAGTTATAAAATCCGAATCTGCAATATGGCCCAGTTTTCATTCTATATTAGATGCTACTCCTAGAATTGGAGGAATATTGACATCAGGAGGCACTAACTTTTGGCAGGATTTATCACAGCTTGGCATATGGAAAAATGGTATTTCAAAAACAACTTCAGAATCTCTGTCACCTGTTGACCAGGCAATGATTTTATCAATTAGCTCACAGACTCACAATGTAAATCAAATATTCATCGGAAATTATGACGGCGGCGGCGATGGTGGTTCTATTTTAGAAACAGAAGCTATAGCGTTCTCTTCTTTGATTTCTAATAATGACCGGCTACAGTTAGAGTGTAGTCAGGGAGATTATTATGCTATTTCAACAAACTGTAATACTATAGTCAATGTACAACCATCATCAGCCAGTCATTCTGAATGTATGGGAAATTCAGCAACTCCTTTAACGGTAGAAGCTTCTGGCATTAATCTAACTTATCAATGGTATAGTAATACTACAGCCAGTACTATTGGGGGAACACTTATTAATGGTGCTAACAGTAATTCTTTCATCCCTCCTACTGTAGTTACAGGGACTACTTATTTTTATGTCGAAATATCAGGCTCATACGGAGCACCAATAACGAGTACTGTTTCAGGTGCTGTTATTGTAGATGCCATGCCTTTGGTTAGTATTAACCCCGCCACAGTCACCATTAATTCAGGAGATTCAGTAACACTCACAGCCTCCGGGGCGAGTAGTTATACATGGGGATTTAATAATGCCACCCCTTTGGATAAAGTATCCGGCTATAAATTAGCGGTAGGATTACGACTTTTAAGAACCGCCTATTCCGGTAATGCAATCCGCTTGAGAAGAGCGAATGATGATATGGAAGCTGATTTTGGATTTTCAGGAACGAATTTGAATACAGCCGCTATAACTGCCTGGTTAAATGGATCAACCGGCTATTGTGTAAAACTATATGATCAGTCAGGTAACGGGAATGACATGATTGCATCCTATAATGGTGCACAGCCATTATATGTTTTTGATGGTTTAAATAATAAACCTGTATTAAGATTCAACACCAGTCAAAATCTAAAGAACAACGTAAATTTTACTCCACCCTATACTGTTATTTATGCCGGAAAACAAACCGGCCCTAACAGGGGCAGAGTATTAAATGCCAATAATAACTGGTTACTGGGATGGTGGGGAGGCAATAAAAGTCAGGCTCATTTTGATGGTTGGGTTTCACAGCCAGGTGGTATTACTGCGGATAATGATCCGTATGTTTATACAGGAACAGGAAATGGCAGTGAATCAGCCTTTTTTGAAAATGGAGTTTCTAAGACTGTCTCACAAAATGGCGGTTTGTCAGGACCAAACGGTTTAAGAATTAATGACAGTGAATCTTCAGATGCTGATGTTGCAGAGGTTTTTGTTTTTGATTCGGTATTATCAACTAATGACAGATTAGCTGTCGAGAAAAGTT
This sequence comes from Flavobacterium sp. Flavsp81, assembly GCF_059491325.1. Lineage (NCBI taxonomy): Bacteria > Pseudomonadati > Bacteroidota > Flavobacteriia > Flavobacteriales > Flavobacteriaceae > Flavobacterium > Flavobacterium sp. Flavsp81. The sequence continues at coordinate 1,293,266 of NZ_CP168505.1, forward strand.
CAGCTTCTTATTATGAAATTTATGGAGGAGGATTTTTAGCCAACACCCCATCAATTATACTGTCACCAATAGAAACCACTACTTATGATTTATTAGGATACTCAGCTAATGAAGGCTGTTCGGTATCCAATACCGTAACAGTGACGGTACTAAAAAGCCCCAATTTAAATAATTTTAATTCGCAGATTAAAACCTATTTTGATAGCTTTTATACAATTTCACCTCCAGGCAGTGATAGTATTGGCGCTATTACATATAGCAGCAGTAATACAGCAGTAGCAACAATTAGTGGTACAACAGTTACTATAACAGGACCAGGAATGACCACGATTACAGCTACTCAGGCAGGCAATGCCACACACTATGGTGATACTATAACTGCCGATTTGACTGTAAATGCTATTTCTGCTTTGACCAAAAACGGTAGGGTTTCGACTTCTGATTTTAATTACGTTAATAAAAATGGGGCTTTGGCCACAAGCAATTCATTGACTATTAACGGACAAATAATAGCTGTTAAGTCTAATGATGGATTATCAGCAGCATCGGCCGGGACAAGTGCTTCACAAATAAAAAGTGATTTCCCGGGAGCCACAGATGGATTATACTGGATTAAAAACTCAAATATAAATGGTGGTAATCCTTTTCAGATTTATGCCGATATGACTACTGATGGCGGTGGATGGACCTTGATATTATGTAATAACAATCCCTCAGGATGGGATGCAGACAATGCTATTTTAAGAAATGAAACTGCCCCTACTACTAATGGACAATATTCAATCATAGCATATGCGGATTATCTTAAAAAGAGCCCAAGCGGTTTTCAATACATGATAGATGCAACTGCCAGAGGGCATTGGGGTGGAATCTGGACAGCTAATCAAGCCTATAGTTTTGTTAAGACAGATAATACTCAAAACAATATTACATTAAATACTAAATTTGATTCATGGTCTTATCAAGACAGTGGAATAGAAGAAATAATGCCCTGGTATTCACCTGGTGCTTGCGGGACCATTACAACAAGTAACGATTCTAATGGGAACTGGTGGGGAACTTTAGTATCTGTTTGTGGTTTTAATCCTGCGCCGTGGTTTGGTTGTTGCGGTAATTCAGATCCGGGCATTATTTGGTATTGGGTAAGATAATAGGCTAAATCCAAATTATTCCTGTATCCAATATTTTGCTGGCATAAAGGGAGTCAAGTGCTGGTTGAAACAGGATAAAAAATGAAAAGTTAAAAATAAGGAAGAGCAGCAAAACAATAAGTGAGGCTAATCTTATTTGCCTTTGGACTGCAATTAAACAAATCGATTCTGGTCCAGAATAATAGTCCACCACCAAATTGTTGAACACTTATCAATTCAATTAGACTTGAAATCCTCCTTATTTCTTAAGACTGTTTAAAAGAAGGATGAGACTATGTTTAGGCATCAACTAAACAGAGAAAGTTTGTAATTGAATTTACTCAATTTCCCCACAGAAAAGACATGTCTCGTGAAAAAGTAAATATTATTAAATAATAAAAAACAAAAAAATGATTTAAAATACTAATAATAAATATTTTAAATCATTTTATTCATGTTTTACTTTTAAATACTATCCAATGTTTTGATTTAAATTTGTAGCTCGAAATTTTAAGGTACAAAAATATATTTTGTCAAATCATGATACACTTAGATTCCACTTCTTCAAAAGTCAGTCGGATAACAAAGGATTACTAAAAACATGCGTATTTTAATGCACATATAATGGCTTCAACCTTACCAGGATATTCGCCAAAAATGTTCCTTACAATATCTTACTTTTTAGTTTTTCTAAATGTCAATTCAAATACGAAATAACAAAGAGCAAGAATTCCAAAACCAAAAACAGCATCACCAATAGCACGCAGCCATTTCAGGGTAACCATTGTGGGCTGCTGCATAAATTCTGCCGAGCGTGCATACCACATACCGTGTTCAATACTCGCTACAGCCTGCAAAACACCTACAGGAAGTAAACTTAGCAATGCCATTGTCAAAAGGCCAATATTGGTTGACCAGAATATAAATTTCAGTAATTTTTCATTCCAAATTTCATGACGATATAAGCTTCTTAAAACAAATAGCATCAATCCAATTCCTAACATTCCGTACACGCCAAATAAAGCAGTATGTGCATGAAGAGCCGTGGTATTTAATCCTTGAATATAATATAAAGCTATTGGTGGATTAATAATGAAGCCAAATATTCCGGCTCCCAAGAAATTCCAAAATGCTACAGCAATCATAAAGTATATTGGCCATTTGTAGTCTACAATCCATGGTGTAGCTTTAGACAGGCTATAATTGTGGTAGGCTTCATATCCAATCAATACTAAAGGAACAATTTCCAAAGCACTGAATGTAGCTCCAAAAGCCATCACAGCAGTAGGTGTCCCGGAGAAATACAAATGGTGAAAAGTACCTAAAATACCTCCTGACATAAAGATGATGGTTGAAAAAATCACATTTAGTGTGGCTGTTTTTGTTTTGAGAAGTCCAAGACGAACGAATAAAAAGGCGATAACAACCGTTGCAAATACTTCGAAGAATCCTTCAACCCAAAGATGTACTACCCACCATCTCCAGTATTCTGCAATGGCTAAATTTGTTTGTCTTCCCCACATTAAACCGGCTCCGTAAAATGAAGCTATGGCGGCACATGAAATTAAGAACATTATAATCAAATTGCGTTCTTCAGTACCTTTTTTAAGCACTGGAATTAATGGGCGAATCATTAAAGCTAACCATAAGAACAGACCAATTAATAAGAAACATTGCCAAAAACGGCCTAAGTCTACATACTCATATCCCTGATGCCCAAACCAGAAATTATCTACCATGTTTAATTTTTGCATTACCCCAAACCATTGTCCGGCCATTGACCCCAAAACAATAATCAGTAAGGCAAAGAACAAAAAATTAACTCCAAAAACCTGAAATTTAGGATCTTTTCCCGAAACAGCAGGAGCAATATACAATCCTGTGGCAAGCCAGGCTGTCGCAATCCAAAATATGGCTAATTGAGTGTGCCAGGTTCGGGTTACGGCATACGGTAAGAATTCATCCAGAGGGATTCCGTAAAAACCATTTCCTTCTACACCATAATGGGCTGTAATGACACCAAAAATAACCTGCAAAATAATGAGTAAACTGACTACCCAAAAGTATTTTTTTATTTGATACATCGAAGGTGTCATCCCTTGTTTTAATAAAGGGTCAAAAGCAGGCGTTTCCAGATGCTCATCTGCACCGGATTTAACATGATAGAAAATTAAAAGACCGGTACATAAAATTAAAAGGATGATACTGACACCAGACCAAATAAGTAAATTTTTTGTAGCCACATTGCCCACTAATTCGTCTGAAGGCCAGTTGTGAGTATAAGATATGTCAGAATCCGGTCTATTGGTTACCGTTGCCCAAGTTGCCCAAAAGAAAAACGCACTCATTTTATGCATTCTTCCCTTGTCTTTTATAGACAGTTTCGGAATGGCATAGTCATTTCGCAATTGATCAAACTTTGGATCATTCATAAACAAACCTTCATAATAAGTACTCAAATAAGCAATAGCTTCAATTCGGTTTTGAGAAATAGTGATCGTTTTGTTTTCTTCATTATAAGTATTTTTTCGAACGTCATTTTGCAGGCGGATCTTCATCATAGCTTGCTGCTCATCAGATAAATCGACAAAGTTTTTTTTGAATTCCTCCTGCGATAATTTATCCAGTATAAAAACTGCTTCGCGATGCAGCCAGTCGGCTGTCCAATCTGGAGCAACATAAGCGCCGTGTCCCCAAATTGACCCCACTTCCTGGCCTCCCATACTTTGCCAGATGTTTTGGCCATCTTTAATTTCTTCCTCTGTAAAAATGGTTTTGTTGTCAGTAGAAACAATTTTAAGCGGAATTGGAGGGGCTTTTTGGTAAATTTCATAGCCATAGTATCCCAAAACTGCAAATGAAATACTCATAACGAGAGCAAACGCAATCCATAGTTTTTTTTCTCTTCTCATCTTTATTGATTTTTAAACTAATTCGTTTAATTATTTATAATAAGTAAAAATAATATTCCCTTAATAAAAGGTTTATGAGTCAAATCATAAAAACAATACTATTTACTTAAACAATTAAAGGTCAGGATAATGTTTTTAGTAAACACTTAAAAAAGAGCGTTTTAAATGTTGTTTGCCGGTTTTTTTGTCGTAATGAATAGTTGAAATAATGAAGCCAGCTGCGCAGGTTTTGCAGCTTTGTCAAATAAGTTTAAGCAATTGACCGATTTTTTTTAAAAGTTGGTTAGTGAGTTAAATTTTTACAAACCCACCACGATTTTCATTCCTGTTAATAGATTGTTGAACGATTAAATCACCAATAGTAATCATATTGTGTAATTCATACAATTCGGCACTTACATTATAGTTCTTTATTTGCTGCTCTATTTCTTTTTTCCAATAAGAAAGTTTTTTATTGGCATTTATTAAATCAGTATCATTACGAATAATTCCGGCATTTTGACGCATCAAAAGTTGTAATTCAGCTTTCGTTTTGGTAACATAATCTATATTGATTTCCGGATTTTTAGTGAATTTCCAGTTAGAAACTGTTTCCGCAGCTTGATTTTTTATAGCAGAATTTTGAGCCAAATAATGATAAATTTTATCCGAATAAACCAAAGCTTCTAATAATGAATTGGATGCCAGACGATTCGCACCATGGAGTCCGGTTCGGGAACATTCACCACAGGCAAACAGATTTTCTATAGATGTTTTTCCGTTTTTGTCCACTACAATTCCGCCACAAAGATAATGTTGCGCAGGAACAACAGAAATCCAGTCTTTGGCAATGTCAATACCAATACTTTTGCAACGTTCGTAAATCATTGGAAAATGTTTTTTGAAACCATCTAAATCTAAATGCGTACAGTCGAGATAAACACAATCATCACCAGTTTTTTTGAGTTCCAAATCAATACTTTGCGAAACAATATCCCGCGAAGCTAAGTCACCTCTGGAATCATAACCAGGCATGAATCGATGCCCATTTTTAGTACGTAAATAAGCGCCAAAACCACGAACCGCCTCCGAAATCAGGAAAGAAGTTCCGGAAGAAGCATCATATAAGGCGGTGGGATGAAATTGAATAAATTCCATTTCTTTAATCACAGCATTGGCTCTCGAAGCCATTGCAATTCCGTCACCGGTTGCAATCATGGGATTGGTCGTATGACCGTATAAATGACCGATCCCGCCAGTAGCGAGTAAGGTAAAATCCGATTGAAAAGTGAGTACTTCTTTGGTTTTCTGGTCTAAGACATAAGCTCCTGAACAGCGGTTGTTTTTTGTAATTAAATCAATTGCCAAATGATAATCTAAAACAGTGATGTTTTCTTTTTGGTGTACCTGGCTTAAAATAGCACGTTGAATTTCCTGACCTGTCTGGTCCTTGTGATGCACGACTCTATTTTCAGAATGCCCGCCTTCTTTGCCTAAATCCAAAGTTCCCTCAGTATTTTGGTCAAATTTAGCACCCCATTCTATCAACTCTTTTAATCGTCTTGGCCCTTCTGTAATTACCATTTCTGCCACCGATTCATCGCACAAGCCATCACCGCAAATTAAAGTATCTTCAATGTGTTTTTTATAGGAATCGCCCACGATATCGGTAACAATAGCAATTCCTCCCTGCGCATATCTGGTATTAGATTCGTTTTCGTTTGCCTTTGTCACAATCGTAACTTTTTTATCCGGAAATTGTTCTGCAATTTTTACGGCAAAAGTCAATCCTGCTACTCCCGAACCTATAATTAAGTAATTGGTATGGATCATTATTTAGATAATTCAAGCATTCTTTCAATAGGAAGCAATGCTTTTTTCATAATAGCAGCAGGAACTGTAATTTCCGGAGCTTCATTCAGCAAACAGTCATACAATTTTTGTAAAGTATTCATTTTCATATACCCACATTCACTGCAGGCACAAGTATTGTCTTCGTTTGAAGGTGCCGGAATTAATATTTTATCAGGAACTTCCTGTTTCATTTTATGAAGGATTCCCACTTCGGTAGCTACGATAAATTTGTTGTTTGGATTGGTTTTTACATATTCAATCATTCCTGCCGTCGAGCCAATATAGTTGGCCGCTTTTAGAATATGGGTTTCAGATTCCGGATGGGCAATAATTTGAGCATCAGGGTTTTGTTTATACAATTCAATTAATTTATCCAATGAAAATGCTTCGTGAACTACACAAGCACCGTCCCAAAGCAGCATTTCTCTGCCCGTTTGTTCCATTACATATTTTCCCAAATTTTTGTCCGGAGCAAATATAATGGGTTTGTCTTTTGGTATAGAATTTACGATTTTAACGGCATTAGAAGAAGTTACCACAATATCTGTTAAAGCCTTAACCTCGGCAGAACAATTCACATACGTAATAACGATGTGGTCCGGATGTGCATCGATAAATTTTTGAAACAAATCAGCAGGACAGGATTCAGCCAATGAACAGCCTGCATTTAAATCGGGAAGAATTACTTTTTTGGACGGATTCAAAATTTTTGCAGTCTCAGCCATAAAATGCACCCCTGCAAAAACAATTATATCGGCATGCACTTTTGTTGCTTCCTGAGACAATCCCAGGCTATCGCCTACATAATCTGCAACGTCCTGAATATCGGATTCCTGATAATAATGCGCCAAAATAACCGCATTCTTCTCTTTTTTCAGTTCCAGTATTCGTTCTTTAAGATTCTTCATTATAATCAATTTTAGTATTCTTTTTTAGTAATTCTCTCTTTTTTAAAAGGAAAACAGTTAGGTGTTTATAATTTTAGGTTGATTTTTTAAACCTGAAATTTTAGAATGATTTTGTTGCGTTTTGTAAATAAAGATTCATTTTTGGCACAAAAAATTAATACCTCAAAAAAGTATCACCCGATTTAATTCCCAAAGCCAATTCTTCGAGATTGGTATTTTCGAGCATAAAAACCAAATCGTTTCGAATCGATTTGAATTTATCGTGCATCGGACAAGGATGGTCTTCAGAACAATTGGTCAATCCCAGCCCACAACCTGTAAAAATGCTGTCGCCATCCAACGCATTTACTATTTGCGCCAATTTAATTTCTTTCATTTTTTCTTTAGGGATCTCAAAACCACCGCCCACTCCTTTTATAGAATTGATGATATTGTCTCTCGATAGGATTTGAAGAATTTTGGCTGTAAAAGCCTCTGGGGAATCTATTTTTTTTGCAATATCTTTTAAGCCGGTACGATTGCCCTGATACGATTGAGAAGCAATAAAAATAGTAGCACGAATGCCGTATTCACAGGTTTTAGAAAACATAATCGTTTTTTTACAATATTAAGAAATTAAGTTTTAATCCCTATTCCAACTTTAAAAGGAAGTTTAATGAAAATTTTATCAGGGCGTGTCCCTGCGTAAAAACTTCGGGTCGGGTTTTTCGTTCCCGCTTTTTTTTATCCCGTAAAAAACGGTATAAAAAAAGAGCTCCACTGCAACCCCTCACGCGAGCAGCTGCTAAACGACAACATTTTTTTTAATTACAATCCTCCAAAACGCACAAAAGATCCAAAAATAACCATCAAAACCCCAATTATGGTAACCGAAACTATATGAAAAGTCATTTCCGGCAATTTCTCAGCACTCTTTTCAAGCTTGGGCAGCACTCTAAATTGAGCACTTAAAGCAAAAAGAACCGTCAATAATAACAAAGCTAATTTTGTTGAAACGATTTTTTCTATAGGTGTTTCAAATTGAAACCAATATTCAATACTAACACCATATTGATAAGCCATCAAAATCCCGGTGATGACCAATAAAACCAAAGCAGTCATTCCTACAGGTTCGTACTTTCTTTCATAATTCAGAATTATATTTTGATTTTTTTCTTTTAAAGCTTGTGGCAAAAAGCCAAATACAAGCAACAAATGACCACCAACCCAAATGGCGGCACTCAAAAGATGAATGATTAACAATAGATGGTGGTTCATATGTGTTTTTGTTTAAGCTTTAAAATTTCAACAGATAACAATAAAAGACCTGCCGGCAGAAAGATACTCGATAAAAATAGATTTTGATAATAATTCGGAAACACTCCTTTACCAAACAAAAACCAAATACCCTGAAGAAACAAAAGAATTTCGGTTGTGACAAATCCCAGTAAAAAAGTTACGATTCCCCATCTTTGTATACGTTTTCCCGAATTTAAAAAATCATTTTGCAGGGCAAATCCAAAAAGAAAACCCGTAATAATTCCCAACATCGTCAAATGGATATAGCCAATCACAAAATTCCTAATCTGATGCGATACCTGTGCCAATTCGGGAACCAAAACAACCAATTGAATAACTACTTTTAAAGCCAATGAAAACAAAGCAAAACCATAAACCGTTTTTGTTATCGTTGGCAAAGCAGTAAAGAAGGATTGAAATTGCCGACGAATAAATCGTATAAAAAGTACAGCAGCAAACAACTGAAGCGCTACTCCAAGAGCATTTAACCAATAAAAAACAGGATTAGACAAATACCAGCTCACCGGCAAAGCCAGTGTTAAAATAGTCGAAGCAACAAATAAATTATAAAACAAACGAAATTTTTCAGCTTCAATAATAAGTTTTGCCTGTTTAAAAAATAAAGCCAAAATAGCAAACAGAAACCAGCCATTAAATTGAAAATGAAGAAAAAACTGAATCGCAATTTGATAAAAAGCGCTTGCTTTTCCTAACAATCCTACTGTGGGACCCAAACACCAAACACCCAACGTAGAAAAAATCATAAAAAACAAAGCCGTACGAAGTATCTTCTTTTCAGTCAAGGTCGCGGAACCGGCATCTTTCTTTATTAAATAACAAAAATAGTAACTGCAGAAAATATGCAAAGTCGAAAAAAGAATAGAAGCAAAAGCATAGCCCTGCGCCGGAAAATCGATCATCATTCCAATTACTGCCAGTTCTGTTATCCAAAATAATCGGTTGTAGATGGGTTTTTGTTGTTTTTCTTTTGGAACAAAAAAATGAAAAATCAAACAGTACAACATCAAATACACCCAACCCAACATCGCTACATGTGAATGACCGTGCATTAAAAACTGAAAATTGACTTTTTCCATTGGTGCTACATACATCCAACGAAGGCATAATCCCATCAATGAAGCGATAAAAAAATTGACAAAACAGATTAGAATCCAACTCTTTCTCATAATTTATCCCCTGTAATTAATTTTAATTTTTTCTGTAGAAAGATTATGATTTTCTAATTCTTTAAAAGAATGTCCAAGTTTTTCTATTGTCGAGGCACCATTTACGAAGTGCTGAATGTAATAATCTCCCGAATATCCCAGGTTTTCCAGAAAGAAAATCATTTCCTGAATATTTTCCTTCTTTAATAAAGCTGAATGTACTGTTGTACGAACTTCAAAAGGTACGCTGTTTTGAAGCAATAAAAGCAATGATTTTGAGAAAGGAATAAAAAGTTTAGACCGGGTAATTTTTTCGAAATTTGCAGGCATTGCTTTAAAATCAAGTGCTACATAATTAATGAGTTTTTTTTTGATCAGTTCTTCCAGTATTTCAGGGTGCGAACCATTGGTATCAATTTTGATTAAAAACCCCATTTTTTTGACTTCTGTAATAAATGAAACAGCTCTTTTGTGCAACAAACATTCGCCTCCGCTAAAAACCACAGCATCCAGCAAATGAATCCTGCTTTTGAGAAACTGAAGTGCTTTGTCAAAAGAAATACTTCCTTTTCCAAATACAATTTCAGGGTTATAACAATACAGGCACCGCATATTACAGCCTGCAAACCAAAGAATGCAAGCCGATTGGTGCGGATAATCTAATAACGTGAACGGCGTAATACTGTAAATAGGGGTACTAACATTTTCCTTCATTGAAATGGGTTCGTTGTTTGTGTTCTCCTTTTTTACCAATATTAAAACTCTCTACAGGTCTGTGGTAGCCCATTACTCTTGTGTACACCAGGCATTTGGTGCGTAATTCCTGATTTTGTTCTAAAATCGCGTTGGTTGTTAGTTTCATTTTTACTGTTTTTAGGTTATGGATTATAGGTTTATTGCTGGTCACAAAGAAGCGAAAAGCTTAGCAATCCTTTACGGTTAATTTTTTTTCAAATCTCAATAAACTTCGCTTTTTCTTCAATAATAATTTCATCACATTTTGGGCAGTATTCATATTCTCCGTTCAAATAACCATGAAGAGGGCAAACACTAAATACAGGTGTTACGGTTATGTATGGTAATTTAAAATTGGTAATCACTTTTTTGACAAAATTTTTGCAGGCTTCTGGGGAGCTGATTCTTTCGCTCATATACAAATGCAAAACGGTTCCTCCGGTGTATTTGCATTGCAATTGATCCTGGGTAAAATCTACCGGAATTTGAGAGCTATTCGTGTAATAAATATTTTCTTCCTGTCCCGCCTGAATAATATCTTCAAAACGTTTTTTGTCTTCTTTGGCAAAACGATAAGTGGTTCCTTCGGCCGGAGTGGCTTCTAAATTGTAAAGATTTCCGGTTTCCTCCTGAAATTGTTTCATTAGGCTGCGGATGTACTCCAGAATTTCAGAGGCAAATTCAATACCGGTTTCAGAAGTTATATCGTCTTTATTATGGGTAAAATTCTGAATCATTTCATTCATCCCGTTCACACCAATAGTCGAAAAATGATTTCTGAAATGCTGTAAATAACGTTTGGTGTACGGATACAATCCACGATCGTACATTTCCTGAATAAAAACTCTTTTTTTCTCTAAAGTCGATTTGGAAATCAACAAAAGTTTGTCTAATTGATGAAATAATGCTGCTTTGTTTCCTTGGTATAAATAACCCAAACGAGCCATATTGATGGTTACTACGCCAATACTTCCCGTCATTTCAGCACTTCCAAAAAGTCCGTTTCCGCGTTTTAATAATTCGCGTAAATCAAGCTGCAAACGACAGCACATACTGCGAACAGCATTGGGCTTGTAAGCATTTTTATTTTCTGTTTGATTGCCATTTTCGTCCAAAACATATTGACTTCCAATAAAATTTTGGAAATAAGAAGAACCAATTTTAGCTGTGTTTTCAAAAAGTAAGTCTGTATTTTCGCCATCCCAATCAAATTCTTCGGTAATATTTACCGTTGGGATAGGGAATGTAAAAGGCTGTCCATTGGCATCACCTTCGGTCATTACGGTATAATATGCTTTATTAATGAGATTCATTTCTTTTTGAAAATGTTCATAGCGTAAATCGGTTACTTTAGAAACACCTCTTTTTTGGGCTCTTGACAAAAGGTCTGAAGTATTGATTCTTTCAAAAATATGACGATCATTTTTGGTCGGGATTTGTGTTTTTAAATCCTCAGGAACAACCCAATCCAATGTGATATTGGTAAACGGAGACTGTCCCCATCGTGCAGGCACATTCAGGTTGTAGACAAAACTTCGTACGGCTTTTAAAACTTCATCATAAGGGAGATTGTCTTTGAATACATAAGGAGCCAAATAGGTGTCAAAAGAACTAAAAGCTTGTGCACCCGCCCACTCACTTTGCAAAATACCCAAAAAATTGGCCATTTGTCCTAAAGCTTCCCTAAAATGAGAAGGGGGTTTGCTTTCCACCCGGCCTCTTACACCGTTAAAACCTTCATTGAGTAACACACGCAAACTCCAACCCGCACAATAACCCGTCAGGCAATCTAAATCGTGAATGTGAAGATCACCATTTCGGTGCGCATATCCTTCTTCTTTTGAATACACTTTATCCAGCCAATAATTAGCAATAACTTTTCCTGCTACGTTACTCACCAGTCCAGCGTTCGAATATGAGGTGTTGGCATTGGCATTAATGCGCCAATCTGTTTGTTGAATATACTCTTCAATTGTTTGGGTGCTGTCGACATAAGTTGTATCATCATTCAGGCCTTCAAGATGTTCGCGCTGCAGCTTTCGGGTGTGTCGAAAGAGCATAAAGGAACGCATTACATCAAAATGTTTTCTATCGAATAATTCTTTTTCGATTAAATCCTGAATCTCTTCCACAGACCATACCTTTTTGTTTTTCAAATAAATAAATATACTTTCATAAACACTTTCATCAACAACTACGGAGATACTCTGAAAACTTTTTTCAATTGCATCTTTAATTTTATAACTTTCAAATGGCTGGTACTTTCCATTTCTTTTGATAACATACTTTTCCATAATTGTTGATTCTTAGTGGTTAGTGTTACTTATTTTGAGTTGAAAAGTCTTTTTCAAGTTTAGCTGCTTTTGGAAACAAAATATTATTTTCCAAATGAATGTGTTTGTGTAAATCCTGTTCGAATTCTTCCAACATTGCAAATGTTACTTTATAGGTGTTGCATCCATCTGCCGGCGGTGTGTAATTACTGCTTAGCTCTGCTATTTTTCTAAAGCGAACCCCTTCAGCATCGTGTTCGTGCATCATCATGGCGATTGGGTTTTCAATTGTTCCAAAATGTGGCAGCTCAATTAATTCATCAGATATAGCAGCATGAACCATTTTTTTGATAAAAGGGAATAAAATCAATTCTTCTTTTTTCATGTGCTGTGCCAATTCTCCGGCACAGCCTTTAAAGAGTTCGTTAATTTCAAGGAGTTCAGGGTGATTAGCTCCGTGTACTCTGCTTAACTTGTCTAAAAACTGCAGCAGTATTGGTGTTTTTTCTGACACATACCTGTGATGTGTTTTCTCAATATAATCAGCTAATAAATCAATCGGCCACGCATTATAATCAATTCCGGAATCACTTTTTGAAGACAGAACTGTTTCAATTTCCTGTAATAAAACATCTGGACTGACTGCTTTTTTCTTGCAAGCTTCTTCAATGCTTCTGTTTCCGTTACAGCAAAAATCTATTCCGTATTTTGAGAATAAGGCTGCTGTTCTAAAATCTTTTGCCACGTATTCTCCTATTGTAATTTGTTCTAAAGTTTCCATAATTTTATTTATCTGTTAAAATTTTCTAATGCAAAACAATGACTGCTTCAATAAAAGAGTTTTTTGTCTTTTAATTAAAAACACTTCATTACTTCGTTGTTATCCAGTTGTGTGATTATTATTTAGTGTATTATTTTAATACTGTAAAATTCGTTTAACTTTTAAAAGCAGAATATGATTTAAATCATATTCTGCTTTTTTTAAATGTGTTTTGCAAAAAAATAATCAGTTATAAGTAGTTTTTTTCAAACAGATTTATTTAAAAAAAATGGTGAACATGATAAATATCATAATAAAGGATGTTTTTGTCCTTTATTTTTACATCATAAATTTCAAACCAAAATAATATGAAAACCAGGGTTAAATTACACACACAAATAAGGGTGATTTTTATGATGTTGCTTACTCTTGTCGGACTTTTTTCTTGCAAAAAAGAAAATGATAACGCAAAAAACTACGAAAATATTGAGGTCAACGGACAGCAGGCAGCCGAACTCACGGCACCTCCGTTGGTTCCAAAACCTGTAGGAAATCGTGAGGCAACAAAATTGGTGGTCAACATGGAAATTAAAGAAATTGAAGGAGAAATGGTTGATGGCGTTAAATATACCTATTGGACTTTTGGAGGTTCCGTACCGGGAAGTTTTATCAGAACCAGAGTTGGTGATGAGGTAGAATTTCACTTAAAAAACCATCCGGATAACAAAATGCCGCATAATATTGATTTACATGCGGTAACCGGACCGGGAGGAGGAGCAACTTCATCGTTAGTAGCACCAGGACACGAAAAAGTGTTTAGTTTCAAAACCATGAATCCAGGTTTGTATGTCTATCATTGTGCCACAGCACCAGTTGGAATGCACATTGCAAACGGAATGTACGGCTTGATTTTGGTTGAACCGGAAGGAGGTTTGCCTCCTGTTGATAAAGAATATTATGTTATGCAAGGTGATTTTTATACCAAAGGCAGCTATGGCGAGCAGGGCTCTCAACCGTTTGATATGGATAAAGCAGTTAAGGAACAACCTGATTATGTAGTTTTCAACGGAAAAGTTGGGGCTATAGTCGGAGATAAAGCTTTAACGGCCAAAGTTGGAGAAACTGTCCGTATTTATATGGGGAACGGAGGTCCGAATTTAGTGTCTTCTTTCCATGTTATTGGAGAAATTTTTGACAAAGTACATATTGAAGGAGGAGATCTGATCAACAAAAATGTCCAAACTACTTTAATACCTGCGGGAGGTTCCGCTATTGTTGAGTTTAAGGTGGATGTTCCCGGAACTTTTATATTAGTTGATCACTCAATTTTTAGAGCTTTTAATAAAGGAGCACTTGGAATGTTGAAAGTCGAAGGCCCGGAAAATAAAAAATTATATTCCGGAACCATACAAGATGGAATTTATTTACCAGAAGGGGGAACAATTCAAGGGATGCCAAAAGGAAAAGCCGTTCCTAAAAGCACTGTTGCAAAAACCGTCTCTGAACAAATTAAATCAGGTAAAGAATTATTTGACAGAACCTGCTATGCCTGTCACCAATCTGGAGGACAAGGTATTCCGAATGCTTTTCCTCCATTGGCAAAATCAGATTTCCTAAATGCTAACCCGGACAGGGCAATTGGTGCGGTATTGCACGGATTAAGTGGGGAAATCACCGTTAATGGCAAGAAATTCAATAATGTAATGACCAGCCAAAACCTGACTGATGAACAGGCAGCAGATGTTTTGACGTATGTCTACAGTAGTTGGGGTAACAATAAAACAGTAATTACTCCGGCAAAAGTAAAAGCAATCAGAGCCAGGCCAGCACCAAAAGTTACTGCAGAGCATTAAAAATAAAATAAGCAAAAAAATAAATTAAAAAAATCAATCAAATGAAAAAGTTTGTATTAAGTATCGTATTGATGGGAATGGGTTTGTATGGTTACAGTCAAAATGCAGCCAATGGTAAATCAGTATATTCCAAAACCTGTATTGCTTGTCACCAGCCAACCGGAGCCGGAGTTCCAGGAGCATTTCCTCCATTGGCCAAAGCTGATTATTTGAATGCCGATGTAAATCGTGCCATCAAACAAGTAATCAAAGGATCTAAGAGTCCGATAGTTGTTAATGGTAAAAAATACACCACACCAATGCCTGCTCAGGCTTTGAGTGACCAACAAATTGCAGATGTTCTAACCTATGTATATTCCAGTTGGGGGAATAATAAAAAAGTGATAACAACAGCTATGGTAAAAGCCCAAAGAAAATAATAATAATAAGTAAAAGAGTACCAATGACAGCACTAAAAACAATAACAGTCTTTTTTATATTCTGTACAGGTACTCTTTTTGCTCAAGAAATAAAAATGGTATCCATAAAGAGTGGTAATTTTGTGCCTCTTTATGGAGCCACTTCTGAAAAACCGGTCAATATTGCCTCTTTTAATATCGATGTATATCCGGTGACGAATGCACAATTTCTTGCTTTTGTCAAAAAATACCCCGCTTACAGTCGTTCTAAAATGAAAGGGATTTTTGCTGATAAAAGTTATCTAACGCAATGGGTAAGTGATTTTGATTATGGCTCAAACAATTTAAGCAATGCTCCAATAACCAATGTTTCCTGGTTCGCTGCCAAAAAATATTGCGAATGTCAAGGCAAAAGACTGCCAACAATGGACGAATGGGAATATGTAGCCATGGCCGATGAAAAACGTATTGATGCCCGTTCTAAAAAAGAATTCAATAAATACATTATGTCCTGGTATGAAAAACCCAAAACCTATCTGAATCCCGTGGGTCAAACCTTCAGGAATTATTGGGGTGTTTATGATATGCACGGTTTGGTTTGGGAATGGACAGGAGATTTCAACAGTATATTTCTTTCCGGCGAATCCAGAAAAGATAAGGCTACTGATAAAAATCTCTTTTGCGGCAGCGGATCCGTGAATGCCACCGATTTAATGAATTATGCCGCTTTTATGCGTTATGCTTTCAGAGGCAGCCTGAAAGCCAATTATACTACCAAAAATCTGGGTTTCCGCTGTGCCAAAGATTTAAAATAGGTTCTAAACCATTTATATTAAAAAAATGAAAAAACTGTTTCTGGGATTAACGTTAATCCTTTTAGTTTTACAAGGGTGTACAACTAATAAAAAATCCGAAGACAAACCAATTTCGGATTTATCCATATACAATCTGCCTTCAAAATGGACCAATCAAAACGGACAAAATCTTGAAATGAAGGATTTAAAAGGGAAAGTACTCGTTATGGTAATGATTTATACTTCCTGCAAAGCAGCCTGTCCCAGATTAGTAGCTGATATGCGAAACATAGAATCCCGTTTGCCTGGTAATATCAAACCAAATGTCAAACTTGTATTAGTAAGTATTGATCCGGAAGTTGATACCCCAAAACGCTTAAAAGAATTTGCTATTGCCAATAAAATGGATGGTGAGCAATGGGAGTTTTTGAGATCTAGCGAAGAAAATACCCGGGAATTTGCAGCAATTTTGGCCGTAAATTACAAGAAAATCGCTCCTTTAGATTTTTCTCATTCTAATATTATAAGTGTCTTTAATGCTGAAGGAGAATTAACATTTCAGCAAGAAGGCCTGGGCGTAAATTCTGATGCAACAATTAAAAAAATTACTGAAGAAGCCGAAAAGATAAATTAGAACTTTTATAAAATCTAAAAAAATGAAAATCCTAAAAATAATTTTTCTGACCCTTATATTAGTAGTCAGCAGCAATACTTTTGCTCAGGAATTGGACGCGAATTTGCAAATTAGACCTCGTTATGAGTTTAGAAATGGTTATAAAGCACCTATTCTTTATGGAGAAACGCCTGCTCAGTTTGTTTCAGCCAGAACCCGTTTGAATTTGAATTTCTTGCAAGATCAATTTATTACTAAACTTAGTCTGCAAAATGTTCGGGTTTGGGGAGATGTACCCATAAATACTAAATCGGATGTAAATGGAATTCAGTTATATGAAGCCTGGGTACAATATAACTTTAATCAAAAATGGAGTGTACGTTTAGGCCGTCAAGTGATTTCGTATGACAACCAACGTATTTTTGGTGAAGCCGATTGGGCACAACAAGCACAAAGTCATGATGCTTTGATGGCAACTTTTAAAAGTAACAAAAACCATTTGGATATCGCGATTGCGTATAATGCAAATACCGAAACTGAACTTGCAATTCCTTATACCGTAGCAAATTACAAATCGATGCAATATGCATGGTATCATACTGAGTCAGGAAAAATAAATATGAGTTTTTTATTTCTAAATACCGGCTACGAAAATAAATTAACCCCACCAATTCCGACACCGCTTCCGGAGCTAAAAGTAGATTATATGCAAACTTTTGGAACCTATTGGAACACCAAAGGAAAATCCTGGGATGGGGATTTATGGTTTTATGGACAAACAGGAAAAAATGCAAATAATCCGGTAAGTGCTTTTGATGCTGCTTTTAATTTTAATTATGCGCTAACCAATAAATTTAAAGTTGGTTTCGGATACGAATATCTTTCCGGAAAAAGTCAGGAAAATACTAGTTCGGCTATAAAATCATTTTACCCTGTTTTTGGAACCAATCATGCTTTTAATGGCTATATGGATTATTTCTATGTCGGAAATTATAGAAATTCAGTAGGTCTGCAGGATGCTTTTTTGAAATTGCAGTACAAAACAGATCAATGGCAATTTGCTTTATTGCCTCATACTTTTAATTCTGCGAATACTGTTTTAGATGTTAATGGCAATAAAATGAGTTCTTATCTTGGAACAGAAATTGATTTTACAGCAGCTTATTCCGTTCATAAATATATAAACATTTCGGGTGGTTATTCGCAAATGTTTGGAACAGATTCGATGCAGATTTTAAAAGGAGGTGATGTAGATCACACCAACAATTGGGCTTGGGTAATGATTAATGTAAATCCTCAAATTTTTTCGTATAAAAAATAATTTTAAGCGCTACAATTTACAATTTTATTCAAGCATTATAATGTTATAAAAATTTTAAAAAATTATATAAGCTTTCAATATTTGGCTATTATAATTTTAATTCATTAAAAAAATCGGATATAATGTTCAAAATGGAACAGCAGTAAAAAAAATAGAATAAAAACAAAATCTTTAAAATCATGAAAAAATTAATCAGTCTTTTGTTTGCAACAGCATTGGTTTCTACTTCATGCAATGCTCAGGATAAGAAAGAGAAAAAAGAAAATGTAACTCCAAAAACTGCTATTGAAAAGCCAAAGGTTAACATTAAAGTCAATAAAAAATATGACAAAAATGGAAATTTGATTTCTTATGATTCAACTTACACCTCATTTTATTCCAACAGAAAGGGGGACAAAGTTTTGATGGATAGTCTGTTTCGGGAATTTAAGCCAAAATTTGACAAACAATTTCCGCTTATGAAAGACAAAAGTTTTAACAACTTGTTCTATAACGACTCTTTGCTGTATAATGATTTCTTCCATGATGATTTTTTCAGTAAGCGAATGGAGTTAAATCAGGAATACATGCGTAAAATGATGCGACAAATGGATTCTATTAAAAATGCTTATTTTAAAGAACAAGGCAAGCAGCTAAAAAACAGAAAAGGGTGATCAATAAGATTATTTTTCTGCATTGGCAAATAGACTAAAACATTAAAAAAGGCATTAATTCATGAATTAATGCCTTTTTTTTGCAATTATAAAATTTCCTGATCAAAAATCTAATCTAAGCCTTCCAGAAATCCTGTCTGCGAACTTTTTACAACAAAATTTGAATCATACAGTAAAGGCCAGTCATTTCCAACATGATTCAGTTCTGTATTATATGGAATCATAAGTCATTATCTCTCAATCCCCAAATCGTTAAAGCGTATTTATTTGCTGCCGGAAGTGCATTATATAGCTGCCTCATCTCTTTGTATTTTTCTTTCTGTGTCAATCTTCTTTCATTTGTAAAAACAGAGATGTCATTAGATGGATTTACTTGTATCTAACTCCGAAACCTGGATTTTTAAACCTTTTGCTACAGCTCTGTTAATATCCGTTTCTATTTGAGCTTTGGTTGGGCTTAAATATTTATTATGCATTTGGAAACCAAGACCATCAATAAGATTACCTGCTTTTAAATCATCTACAATGCCAAAAACTTTGTCTTGTTTTGCGATATTAGTTGAAGTAGCATAAACATTATAAAACAATAATAAGTTGCATCACCTGCGGCATTTGCTGCATTTATGGCCCGTTGAAAACAATCTTTTATGTAGTTAGGCCCCATCCGATTAAGAAAAATAGTATTTCTCAGGGTATTGCAAATATCTATTCCAAAAATTTAATACTGCCAATGAAATTTATTGAGTCCTGAATGGAATGTAGTACTTTTGTTCAATGGCTGGATTTATAATAATTTGAACATTATTTTATACATATATTAAAAATAATACATTCATGTCCAATATTGAATACATTTCAAGCACTTTAATTTTTTCTTAATTAATACTTTTACGTCCAATATTTTTGCTTCTTATTGAAACAAAATTGAGAAATAGAGATAAAGCTGTTAATCGACTAAATAATTATAATAAAAATAATCGCAAAAGAAAATTGGCCGCTGACGCCAATAGCAGCTATGCGAATTTATATGACCAATAAAAAAAATATCATCTATGAAAGGAAATAAAATATGTTTAGGCTTAATCACCGGATTGGTATTCGCATCTTGCGCTACTAAACATTACAAAAAGACGGATAATGGCATAATTGTAAACATAAGCCATCCTAAAGAACATCAATTGAGCAAATTACGCTTACAGGTTTTAGGAAATGATTTGATTCATGTGTCTGCAACACCAGAAAATGAATTTCGAAAAGACTCCAGTTTAATTATTGTGCCTCAGATCGATAATGTTCCTTTTAATGTTTCTAATGAAAAAGATTCTATTAAATTAGTTACTGAAACTTTAAATGTAATGATTTCCCAAAAAGATGGCGGCGTTAAGTTTAAAGATAAAAACGGAAAACTTATTTTGTCCGAAAGTGCCGGTGGTGGTAAAACATTCAGTCCGGTGGAAGTTGAAGGGAATAAAGGGTATACAGTTCGCCAAATTTTTGAATCACCAAAAGATGAAGCTTTTTATGGCTTAGGGCAGCATCAGTCAGACGAGTTTAATTACAAAGACAAAAGCGAGGAATTATTTCAATACAACACTAAAGTTTCTGTACCATTTATTATTTCCAATAAGAACTATGGGCTTTTATGGGATAGTTATTCATTAAGCCGTTTTGGAGACAGCCGTCCTTATGAACAATTAAATGCTGTTTTTAAATTATATGATAAAAATGGTGAAGCTAATAGTTTAACGGGTACTTATAACACGCCGGATAATGGTAAAATAAATCTGGTTCGAAAAGAAGCATCCATTTTCTTTGAAGATATTAAAAGTTTTAAAAACTTACCGGAAAATTTCCCTTTAAAAAATGCTAACGTTACTTATGAAGGCGATATTGAAGCACCACAAAATGGAGAATATAAATTTACTTTGTATTATTCAGGTTATGTTAAAGTGTATCTGAACAATCAATTAGTAGTTCCAGAGCGTTGGAGAACCGCCTGGAATCCTAACAGCTACAAGTTTTCAATGAATTTAGAAGCCGGAAAACGAGTTCCTTTACGAATAGAATGGAAACCAAATGGAGGTACATCTTACTGCGGATTAAGAGTAAGAACCCCTCAACTAACTGAAGAAAAAAGCAATCAGGTCTGGTGGAGCGAAATGAATAAAAAAATAGATTATTATTTTGTTCATGGCAGTTCTATGGATCAAATAGTTAAAGGATACCGTACTTTGACAGGAAAAGCTCAAATTATGCCAAAATGGGCAATGGGTTATTGGCAAAGTCGTGAACGATATAAAACTCAAGACGAAATTCTAAGCAATTTAAAAGAGTTTAGAGAGCGTAAAATTCCTATTGATAATATTGTACTGGATTGGAATTACTGGGAAGAAGATGCTTGGGGAAGCCATAAATTTGACCCAAAACGTTTTCCTGATCCAAAAGGGATGGTAGATTCTATCCACGCGATGAACGGTAAAATGATGATTTCAGTATGGCCTAAGTTTTATAAAACTACCGAACATTTCAAAGAATTTGACCAAAAAGGATGGATGTACCAACAAGCCATAAAAGATAATGTTCGTGACTGGGTTGGTCCTGGCTATGTAGGTTCTTTCTATGATGCTTATTCTGGCGGTGCCCGAAAACTATTCTGGAAACAAATTTACGAAAATTTATATCCAATTGGAGTTGATGCCTGGTGGATGGATGCCAGTGAACCAAATGTACTGGATTGTACAGATATGGATTACCGTAAAACATTGCAGGGACCTACCGCTTTGGGCCCGGCGACAGAATATTTCAACACCTATGCTTTAATGAATGCTGAAGCCATTTATGACGGACAACGAAGCGTAGAACCAAACAAACGCGTGTTTTTATTAACAAGATCAGGTTTTGCAGGTTTACAACGTTATTCAACAGCAACATGGAGTGGTGATATTGCAACACGCTGGGAAGATTTGAAAGCACAAATTTCAGCAGGTTTAAACTTTGCAATTAGTGGTATTCCGTATTGGACTATGGACATTGGAGGATTCTGTGTCGAAGATCGCTATGTAGCTGCTCAAAATGAATATGATAAAAATGGAATAGAAAATTCAGACAATAAAGAATGGAGAGAATTGAATACACGCTGGCATCAATTTGGTGTATTTGCACCATTATACAGATCGCACGGACAATTTCCTTATCGTGAGCCTTGGAATATAGCTCCAAAAGGACATCCGGCTTATGAGTCTATTTTGTTTTATGACAATTTGCGTTATAGATTAATGCCATATATCTATACTATGGCGGGGATGACTCATTTTGACGATTATACAATTATGCGTCCATTAATCATGGATTTTTCTAATGATAAAAAAGTTGTTAATAGTAATGATCAATTTATGTTTGGTCCAAATTTTATGGTTTGCCCTGTTTATAATTATGGGGTTCGTAAAAGAGATGTATATTTTCCTGCCGGAACTAATTGGTATGATTTTAATACAGGAAATTATATTAAAGGGGGACAAACTTTATCTATAGACGCGCCATACGGCCGCATTCCACTATTTATTCCTGAAGGAGCCATTATTCCTGTTGGACCTGAAATACAATATACCGATGAAAAACCAGCTGATACTATTCTTCTGTATGTATATAAAGGCAAGAACGGAAGTTTTAATTTATATGAGGACGAAGGTGTAAATTATAATTATGAAAAAGGATTCCATTCCAATATTCCAATCAGTTATAATGAAACAAACGGTGTCTTAACTATTGGCGAGCGAAAAGGAGAATTTAAAGGAATGTTAAAAAACCGAAGGTTCGTTATTATAGCTGTAAGTAAAGAAAACCGTAAAGCTTTTGTATATGATGCTCAAGGGCAAGTTGTCAATTATGATGGCCATTTACAAACCATTACATTAAAATAATCACAAAACCTATGATGTAATTACAAAAAAAGCGGATGATTGAATCTGGAAAATATATTCTTAAATTGGTAATTCTTCCGGAAATTCATTGTTAGACGCCTTATAAATGTAAAAAAAATTCGACGTCTACAAGTCCCGGTAAAAACAGATTGTTAATTTCTGCATCGGAAAAATAGGCTTTAAAACATAAAAAAGGCATTAATTCAGGAGAGTTAATGCCTTTTTTTCTTGCAATTTATTAAAATATCCTAATTCAAAACTTTAAAATTTAATCTAAACCTTCCAGAAATCCTGTATGTGAACTTTTGACAGCAAAATTTGAATCATACAGTAAAGGCCAGTCATTTCCAACATGATTCAGTTCTGAACTATATGGAATCCACGAGTCAATATCTCTCATCCCCCAAATCGTTAAGGCATATTTATTTGCCGCCGGAAGTGCATTATATATTTTCACCATCTCTTTGTATTTTTCTTTCTGTGCCAACCTTCTCTCATTTGTAAAAACAGAGATGTCATTAGATGGATTCACTTGTATGTCTAACTCCGAAACGTGGATTTTTAAACCTTTTGCTACAGCTCTGTTAATATCCGTTTCTATTTGAGCTTTGGTTGGGCTTAAATACTTATTATGCATCTGGAAACCAAGACCATCAATAAGATTAGCTGCTTTTAAATCATCTACAATGCCAAAAACTTTGTCTTGCTTTGCGATATTAGTTGAAGTGGCATAATCATTATAAAACAATAATAAGTTTGTATCACCTGCGGCATTTGCAGCATTTCTCGCCCATTGGAAACAATCTTTTATATAGTTAGGTCCCATTCGATTAAGAAAAATAGTATTTCTCAGGTTATTGCCGCTGTCATCTACTGCTTCATTAACCACATCCCAGGATTTTACTTTTCCTGCATAATGGGTAACAACAGCAGTAATATATTTTTTTACTTCCAACGCAAATTCAGCATCAGTCCCGGAAAAATCTTTTAACCATGCTGGCACTGCATTATGCCATACCAAAGCATGACCATGAACATTGATGCCATTTGCATTTCCGTAAGCAACAATTTTATCAGCAGCTGTCCAGTTGTAAACCCCGCTTGCAGTAGAAATGGGATCCATTTTCATTTCGTATTCGGCAGAAATACTGCTGAATTCATTTTTCAAAATTACATCATAAGGGCTTCCGCTGGTTAATTGCGAAGCCTTTACTGCCATGCCTACAAAAAATGGGTTTGCCAGTTTATTTGCTTTTACCTTTAAAAATGTAGGGTCTTCGGGAATACCACTGGAACCTGTAGTTACAACACTAATAACATTTGAATACTCCGAAATTTGTGCCTCATTTTTGGCTCTGACTCTGTAATAATACTGCGTCCCTCCTATTAGACCAACTACAACTTCGTTTAAATCAGTAACTTCTTTTGAATTGTAATTGGACACAAAAGTTGCAAAATTTTCGGTGGTCGAAACATCCAGAAGATAGCTTTTAGAATTGGAAACGTAATTCCATTTAGCTTTAAAACCAGTATCATTCACCTCTTTTGGTGCATTTGCAACTGGCTTTTCTAAATTATTGGCAACTGCATTGTCTTCTTTTGAACAAGAATTTAAAAAAAAGATAATGCTGGAGAGCACTAGTAAAAATTTAATTTTCATACTGTTTTTTATTATAGAATATTCTCTTAGTTAATGCGAATACTCCTTTATTTATAATTTCTGTTATATTATTTGAGACTGCATATTACTCCTATAAAAAAGGCTGTTTTTGACCACAACCTTTTTTTAGGAAACTAATACAAAACATCAATTACTGGTACCGAATTTTAATATTATCAAATTTTATTACACTTGGGTTCGGTGTGTCTCCCTGAGCGATTCCCACCTTAATTTCATTGATTTTAGAAACATTCAATGTAGTAGCCGGATTCGAACCATATCCATAATTATCTTTAAAGTCTGCTAATGATATTGTCTTTGTAGCCCAATTCACATCAGTTATTTTAAAATTATAGCCGTAGTTTACGCCATCAATAGTATTCAATTGAATAGCAAATTGAACACCTGGAACATTCGCGCTTACATCAATATCCAGAAAAGCCCTTGCTGCGTCAGTATTAGATGCACTTAAAAAATTAGCTCCACCTCCACCACTGCTTCCGTTGTAACCATTGGCAGTTGAACCTGACCATACGAATGTTGCATAATTGCCTGTTGGGCCGCCTGCCGTGTTTGTGTTAAAAGTATCGACATCACCATAAGCACTCCAATCTTTTCTAAGACCAGCTCCGTCAAAATCAACTACAAGAATTAATGTAGCAAACTCTATTGTTTTTTTTGCCATACCTCCCGGCGTAGTGATTACTAATTCTGATCCGGAAACTGCATCTGCAGGTAAACCGATAATGATTGAAGAAGATGAATTTACAGAATAACTGATTGCTTTTCCTGCTAACGTTATCGAAGAAACATTATAAAACCAGGTGCCTTCAATTTCCAGAGGAAACCCCGGAGTTGCTACAGCCGGAATTGTTTTTACAATAGTCGGGGCTGGCTGTAAAATCTCAATATTTTTAGTTACTGAACCAGTTCCCGTTACAAATGTAATGGGCTGTACGCCAAATCTGCTCCCCAGTTTTTCATCAAACGGAATAGTAAAAATAAACGCTTTATCTGAATTATAGTTTGGATTGAAACTGACATCAATTTTATTGTCCAGTGTAATCTTTTTTAATCCCTCTAAACCTTTGCCTTCCACTCTGACTTTATTAAGTGGAAAGGCCTGATTCAGTAAATCTCCGGGTTCAGCAACCATTGCGTCTACATTTGCTGTAACCATATCATCATTTTGACAAGCCGTAAAAGAAGCCAACGCCAAAAGAATTATAATTCTGTATTTAATTTTATTGATCATAGTATAAGTTAATTAAAGTTAAAAGGAACCGGAGCTTCTAATAATGATGGATTAGTATCAATGGCAGATTGCGGTAATGGCAATTCAAAATAATTACTTCCCGGAGTTATCTTTCTGGAAACCAGCTCTGTTCTGGCATCATCAGAATAAAAACCAACTTCCTGATTCGAAATAATTGCTGTTGCTTCAGCCAGGCCGCGACGTTTTAAATCAAAGAAATACTGCCCTTCAAGTGCAAACTCAACTCTTCTTTCATTAAACAATTCGTCTCTTGTAAGTACTGTTTTAATTGGTAATCCCGCTCTGGTTCTCACTTCGTTGAAGGCACTTAATGCAGACGCCGCTGTTGTAGAATTGGCTCCAGCCAAAACGGCTTCGGCATGCATTAATAAAATATCAGAATACCTTAATATAATCGTGTTTTGTGAAGTTCTCATAAAAAACACATCGTTTCTTTCGGCTGCAGAACCTACAATATACTTTCTGAAATTAGCCGCAGTAGAAGAATATATTTTTTTATACAGAAACCCGCCCTGATTCTTTAACAATTCAGGATAAAAGTCGCCATCAGTCATGATCGTGCTCTTTTTTCTGCTATCCTTTGGTTCGAATCCATTTTGCAATGAAATAGATGGCAGATAAACTCCCCAGCCGTCACCGCCTCCGGTTATTCCTGTGCCTCCAGGAACAATATATGCCTGATTGGTATTTTGAGTTCCCCATTCTGTAGCGATAGCTTTCCATTGCAAAGCAAACATACTCTCATTACTGTTATTGTTTTCCGGACTGCTAAATAAGTTTCCGTATTCCTGAATTAAAGTATACTGTTTTCCGATAATTTGCTGGGTTAAACCGGTACATTCTGCATATTCATGCAGGGTTAAATGCACTTTTGCAAGAATACCCATGGCGACCGTTTTATTAACATATCCTTTCTTTGCTGAAGTTTCAGGTAAATTTTCGATGGCATATTGCAAATCCAGTTTTATAAATTTATAAACATCTGCAACAATATTTCTTTTTGGCTGCGGTGCAGAACCTGCTTTATTAATAATCGGCACAGCTCCAAAAGTTCTTACCAAATAGAAATAAGCATTTGCTCTCATGAATCTTGAAATTGCAATAGCGTTTTTATACGAGGCTTCAGGTAATTCACTTTTTCTCTCTTCAACCAGACTCATTAGATTATTGGATTGATCGATAACCGAAAATAACGAAACGTATCCTTCTGTTAAGATTGGATTTTGTGAGGTTACCTGGGCATCTTTAAATTGTGCATAGGCACCATCAAATGTAAAAGCGTTGCCGGCGTACATATCCCCTACAGCAATTAGGAATTTATCATTAAAAGTAAACCAGGGCTTGAAGTACAGACTCTCAGCGATTCCGTCAAAAGCTGTAATTCCTTCCGGTAAATCGCCCGGGGTTAATTGATTTTCAGACGGTGCATTCAAAAATTCATCCGAGCAGGAAAGTAAAGACAGTAATGGTATAAGCATTCCCATCATAAAAAGTTTAAAAAGTTTTTTCATAACTGGTATTTTTGTGTTAACGATATGAATCATTAAGTTAAAATGTATGTTTTTATAATTTTAGAATTCTAAATTCATTCCTACAGAAGTCGTTCTTGGCACAGGATAACGCCCTAAATCAATACCACTCAGTGTTATATTTTGATCTAAATTTCCTAAAGCAGGATCAAATCCGGAGTATTTTGTAAACGTGTATAAATTTTGGACATTTACATACAATCTAATTTTAGAAAAAATAGATTCTTCGAAAATCTTATCAGGCAGATCATAGCTCAAAGAAACATTTTGAATTCTTAAATAAGAACCATCTTCAACAAATCTGCTCGAAATTCGACCATTACCATTTGGATCATTAAGTGTAATTCTTGGCACATCAGTATTTTCGTTTACTCCTGCTTCAAAGGCATTTAAGGCCTGAGTACTTACATTTGCAAACCGATCTCCAAATCCCGGGTAAATACCATCTGTGTAATGACGCGTAAAATTGTAGATTTCGTTACCCTGGCTTCCGGTTAAAACAACTGATAAACTGATGCTTTTGTATTTAAAGTTATTGGTGAATGCATAAGTAAAATCAGGAATTGCACTTCCTAAAGCTGCCTGATCCTTACTGTCAATTTTTCCATCTTTGTTTAAATCCTTAAAACGAATATCTCCAACTCCGGTTCCCGTTTCCTGAATTGGGCCTGCTGCTAATTCAGCAGCATTTTTGAATAGTCCATCGGTAACATATCCATAAAACTGTCCGACTGGCTGTCCTTCTGTTGTTCTGGTAACGTTATATAAATCGAATTGTACTTTTCCTAATAAAGATTTGCCGTCACCCTGAAAACTGGTCAGCTCATTATTGTATTTTGAAAAAATAATTGTGCTGTCCCACGTAAAATTATCGGTAACAATATTTCTTGTATTCAGTGAAAGATCAATTCCTTTGGTTACAATTTTACCTGTATTCAGATAGTAATTAAGGGCGCTTTGATTAGATTCATCATTGATTTGTTTTGTCAGGAAATCCGAAGAATTTTTAACATAATAATCAAAGTCTAATTTTATTCTGTCATTTAGCAATCCTAATTCAAAACCGGCATTGAAAGACTTAAGTGACTCCCATTTAATATCCGGATTTCCTAAATTATCAATTGTTGGAGATACTCCTCCAAAGGGAGATGAAATTAACGTCAGAATGGTTTGATATCTGTTTGACGGAATATTTTGATTTCCTACCGATCCGTACCCGGCTCTAAATTTCAAATAATTTACAGTAGTCGATAAAGGCTCAAAGAATTTTTCGTTGCTGACTGTCCAGCCTCCGGAAAATGAAGGGAAATAACCCCATTTATTATTAGGTCCAAAGTTTGACGAAGCATCTGCCCTTAATGAAGCTGAAAAAGAATATCGGTCTGAAAAGCTATAATTTAATCTCGAAATATAAGATGCCATAGACCATCTTCCGGAACCGTTTCCATTCAGTGCAGTATCGATATCACCTATGTTTAAGTTGGTAAAATCTTTATTTAAAAACTCCCCCGTTCTGTAACCGCTTAAATACTCATATTGACTTTCCTGCGCTTCCTGACCCAATAAAAAAGTAAAATTGTGCTTATCGTTTATTGTTTTATTATAAGTCAAATAATTTTTAATGTTCCAATAATAGCTTTGATCCTGCTGTTTGAATGATTTGTTTAAAAGTTCAGATACATTTCCTAAAGTATATTTAGGTGCAAAAGCACTGCTTTTTGAAAAATTTAAATCATATCCTAACTCTGATCTGAAAACCAAACCTTTGATAAGCGTAAAATCAGCAAATAAATTACCATTAATTTTAAATCTTTCACTGGTTGAATTATTGTATTCCGACAGTGCCACAGGATTTGTTGCTTCATTTGCCGAAGATCCCAATGTACCGGAAGGACCTGCAAAAGAACCGTCAGCATATCTGACCGGTAATTCAGGAGATTGTCTTAAGGTGTTCATAACTAAACCACCTCTGTCATCGTTTCTTACAACTTGTTGGGACGACTTACTTACCGATAAGTTGTTACCTATCTTTAACCAGGATTTAACATTAGAATCTATGTTTAATCGCATAGATAATCTGTTAAAATTTGAATTTAAAACAATTCCTTCCTGATCAAAATAATTTAAGGAAGTATAATAGCGTGTTCCCTCCTTTTCACCGGAAAAGGACAATTGATGGTTGTACATTGTAGCCGATCTGAAAAGTTCATCCTGCCAGTTTGTTCCCTTTCCTAACAAATCAGGTTTCTGATATTGATACGGAACAGGTTCACCATTTAATTGATAAATTTTTGTCTGATACTTAGCATATTGCGGTAAGTTTAAAACATCAACAGAATTTGTTACTTCCTGAGTAGCTAAATATGTTTCATATGCAAACTTTGATCTCCCTTTTTTTCCTTTTTTGGTTGTAATCAAAACAACACCATTTGCACCATTTGCACCATAGATTGCAGTTGCTGAAGCATCTTTTAAAATATCAATAGTTTCGATATCCGAAATATTCAAACCTGACAATGCAGAGTTTTTAGTCTGTCCACTTCCTCCGCCTAATGCGCTAAACGAAAATGAGTCATTATTTTTATCCGCAAAAACCGGAGTTCCATCGATAACATACAATGGTTCATTACCATTAATAGAAGTAATTCCCCTAATCTGAACAGAGATACCACCACCGGGCGTGCCTGAATTTTGAGTAACATTTACACCGGCCGCTTTACCCACAAGTGCCTGATCAATAGAGGTAAAAGGCTTGTCCTGAATTTCGGAAGCCTTAATAGAGGAAATGGCACCATTAATATCTTTCCTTTTTGAAGTTCCATATCCAATAACAACTACTTCATTTAATTTTTCAAGATCATTGACCATAGTTACCTGCATCACTGATGTTGTATTTGCCCGCAATGATAAATTTTTATATCCTACGTAACTAAAAAGCAGCATAGCATTTGCTTCCACATTGTTTAAAACAAAACTGCCATCAAAATCGGTAACTGTTCCTTTTTTTGTTCCTTCTACTATTACACTAACACCTGGCAAGCTGAAACCGCCTGATGTCACTTTACCTTTAACAGTTTGCGCAAAGAAAAAATTCCCCCACATAAATACTATTAAACACAATAGTTTTTTTAATGTTCTTTTCTGCATAAAATTTGGTTCTTTTAGAGTTAATTAAATAATTAGTTAATTTTTGGTTTAGAAAACATTTAATATTAATGGCTTGTTATCGCTCATTCTTGAATTGTGAGCAAAAATCATTTCTTAAATATTTCTTAACGAAAGTAAAATGTAGAGGAGTGCTATTATAGAACAGATGAAGCATATTGTGCAACAAATGATGCGAAAAAAACTTCTGAGACCCTATAATCATTAAAAAAGACAAAAATTCAAAATACAACTGTTGAAGTATTGGTAAAAATTTTAGTGAAAAAATAGCATTCGTTAAAAAAAAGCAATACTATTTTTTATATATGACTTTTTATTTGAGCTCAAAAGCAGCAGTTTTGAAAAAATTGACTGACAAAAAAAAGAGCTTCGATTTTAAAATCGAAGCTCTTTTTATTGCGTTTTTCTCTCAAAACGGCTTGCTTTAGCGTTTCATTCCTTTGTTCTTTTTTCTTGTGTAGGCAAGTGCCCGTATTTAATTTTATAGCATTTGGCAAAATAAGAAGGCGAAGTAAACCCAACTTTATAGCTGATTTCATTAATATTATTATTCCCCTGTTCGATTAGTTGTTTTGCTTTTTCTAATCGTACATTTCTAATAAACTCATTTACTGAAACACCTGTTAAGGTTTTTATTTTTCGGTATAACTGACTCCTGCTCAGGAAAATTTTAGTAGACAGCAACTCTACCGTCAACTGAGATTCGCTTATATTCTCATTGATAAAATGCAGAATTTTTTGAATGAAATCATTATCCAGTGAAGTCGTTTTTTCTTTTCCGTTTTTTGTGATTCCGCTATAAAATTTCTTAAACATGATTTGCCTGCTTGTAATAAGCTGTGCCAGACTGGATTTTAAAATCTCTAAGTCGAATGGTTTGCTCAAATACATATCGGCACCCGAATCTATACCTTCTAATCTGTCTTTCACCATTGCTTTTGCCGACAGCATTAATAGAGGAATGTGACTTGTTTTTAAATCTCCTTTTATGTTTTTACATAATTGCAGACCGTCCATTACAGGCATAATAACATCTGTAATGATTAAATCGGGTAATTTCTGGACAGCAAGTTCGTATCCTTTCTGACCATTTTCGGCTACAATAACCTTATATAATGTACTGAGTTCATCTTTCAAATAATTTCTTAATTCAGAATTATCTTCAACAATCAAAACAGTATACGCTTTTGCAGTTTCAGCTACAGAATTTTTAATTTCCTGATCAGCAAAATCATCTTCATCGTCCTGATCATTAGCAGATTCAGGTGACATTTTATTTTTGTTTTTTTCTATTTTAAAAGTCTCATCAACTACTTCATTTTCCTTATAAAAAGATTTACCTAACGGAAATAGTACCGTAAATTTCGTGCCTTCTCCCAGCTTACTTTCCACATCAATTTTTCCTTTATGCAGCTCAACAAATTCTTTTACAACCTCTAATCCGATTCCTGTGCTGCCGTAATAATCTTTATTTACGTTATTGAGCTGATAAAATCTGTCAAAAATTCTATTCAGATCTTTTTTGTCAATTCCTGATCCTGTATCTGTAATTGTTATTGAAAATGAAGGAACTTTACTTCCGTTAATTAACAACAAATTATTTTCATCTGATTCATCTATAGAAATAGCAATAAAGCCATTGTCCGGTGTAAACTTAAATGCATTTGAAATAATATTAAATATTATTTTTTCCAGCATTTTAGGGTCTAACCAATCTTCAAGTTCATCTGGTGATTCAAAATTAATAGTGATGTTTCGGACAGCTGCTTCCTCTTTAAAATAGCTAATAATTTCTTTTGTAAATGCCACCACTTCAATTTTTTTCACCTGAAGGAAGATTTTATTAAACTCTAATTTGTTAAAATCCATAAGCTCATTGATCAGCCTGGAAAGCCTGTCCGAACTTTTGTGTACGATTTTTAATTTATTATGTATTTCAGGAGACAAATTTTTGATTCTTAAAATATCTTCCAGGGGGTTAATGATCAACGTTAATGGTGTCCTGAATTCATGCGAAATGTTGGTGAAAAACTGTAATTTTTTATTATTTAATTTCTCTAACTGAATCGTTTTTTCTTTTTCTAAAATTATTGCATGTCTGGCCTTAAAACGATTTTGATAAATTTTATTGAAGTATATAATCAGGAAAACTAAAATAGATACATATATTAAATAGGCCCAAATGGTTTTCCACCAGGGAGGCAGAACTTTTATTTTTAGTTCTAATTGAGCATTGCCCCAGGAACCATCTGCATTAGCGGATTTTACTTTAAAAACATAATTACCGGGCTCCAGGTTTGTATAGGTTGCGGTTCTGTTATTCCCAACATAATTCCAATCTTTTTCGAAACCTTCAAGGTAATAGGCATATTGTTTTTTTTTAGAATTATTATAATTAATTCCCACATATTCAATCGTAAAAACGGATTGTGCATGGTTGAGAATAATTTCTTTGGTTTGAGAAATTACTTTGGTTAACGGCGAAGAATCTTCATTTGGTTTTACGGATCGATTGAATAATTTGAAATCACTGAAATAGAGCCTTGGTGCTTTTTCTGTTTTTTTGATTTCGTTAGGATTAAAATAATTTACTCCCTCGTATCCGCCAAAATACAGCTCTCCATTTCCATCTTTAAAAACTGCATTATTATTAAAATCGTTATCAATAAGACCATCATCTTTGTTAAAATTGGTGCTTTTTTTACTTTTAAAATTGAGTTTTGTTAATCCGGATCCGCCACTTATCCATAAAGAGCCATTATTATCAGAAATTATAGCACGTATTGATTTCTCTTTAAAACCGGGAAAATCATCATAATTTGAAAATACCTTATTTTTTTTATTATAACTGAACAATCCTTCGCCATCTGTTCCGATCCATATTTTTTTATCATTAGACTCATAAATTGATAAAATAGTTTGAATACTGTTATACTTCGTTTTATCGCTGAACATTGCATCCCGCATATTTGTCACTTTAAAACCTGAGTCCGCATTTAAGCTTACCTGATATAATCCTAAAATTGTTCCCACCCACAAAATATCATCAGAATCTACAAAAACTCTGCGAATAAAAGCTTTATCCAAAGAGTTTTCTACAAATGGTTTAGAGTCACAATGGACAAATGTGTTGCTTTTATTGTCAAAATAATGCAATCCTTTTATAAAAGTTCCGATCCAGATTCGGCCTTCTGAATCTTCCGAAAAACTAAAAATTCGATTCGATTTTAATCCTGCTGTATTTGCTGTATTGTAGTTTATGAATCTGGTAGTTCCATCTTTCAAAAAATAGATTCCACGATCCCAGCTTCCTATCCAGATATTTTGTTTACTGTCTATAAATATGGTCTGAATATCAACAGCATCTAAACCTGAATAGTACTTTTGAGTATTTTTGTTAACGTGAATATAACTTTTGTCAGTAAAATTATAAATATCGAGTCCTCCGCCTTCATTGCTTATTAATAAATTACCCTTTTTATCTTTTATAACCGAAGTTACATGACTGGCCTGTAACGAATTATCATTATTTACAAGTGACTCAAGTGAATTAAATTTGTTATTAGGTTTATCAAATACGCCAAGTCCCTTATTAAAATAACCTAACCAGAGCCGCTTTTCTTTATCTTCGTATAAGGACCAAACGGAATTAGATTTTAAACTGAAATTATTATACTTACTGTGCAAATATTTTTGCAGTACTTGTCCTTTATAATTTACAACCAATAATCCATCATTTTCGGTGCCGCAAATTATATAATCGTGACTGCTTTGTATAATAGATAAGATTTTATTTTTGGTAATAAAATAATTTTCAAATTGATAATTATCTGTTTCAGGTTTAATTTTTATCAGGCCATTTTCAGTCGTTCCCAGCCATAAATATCCAAATTTATCTATAACAAGATTTTCTATGTCATCTAATAAAGGCTCTCTTTTAAATTTGTCTTTATAAACCTGTTTAACTTTTCCATTTAAATCGATCTCTAAAAGGCCATAACTAGTTCCTAAATAAATAATTCCCTGCTTATTTTTTGCCGAGCATTTTATTAGAAAATTTGGTCTGTCCAATACCTTTGAGTGAACTAAAGAAGCTTTTAAAGTTTTTATATTAAGCTTGAATAACCCAAAACCATAAGCCCCTAAGATTAGGTTACCGTTATTATCCTGAATAATTGTTTTTACAGTAATTGGCTGATTATAACCTTTTACAATTGCATCCTCAATATTGATTTTAGTAAAATTATCAAGATCTCTATTGTACAAACACAAACCTTCATCAGTGCCGACCCACAAATTATTATCAGAATCAATAAAAGTGGCATAAATAAAGTTGCTGTTTACTGAACCTGGTTTTTTCTGATTGTATTCATATCCAAAATAATTCACCCCATCATATCGATACAAGCCCGCACCGTTCGTACCTATCCAAATAAAACCATTGTTATCCTGAATAATAGAGGAAACAGCTCTTTTTGATGTAGTTTCCTGTATGCTTCTAAATTGGTAGTTGTCAAATTTATCCTGAGAAAACAGATAGTTTACAAACACAAAATAGCATACAAGAATATATTTAATATTTTTCATTTACATCCAATATTATTATTTACCAATTTTATCTGAAAATAAAATTTACAAACTGATTCTATTTTTAAACATATATAAAACAATATTAATAAAACTAAACAGAATACTTACTTTTTCTATACAAATTCTGCCGTATTGCCAAAAACCTGAGTACGATTCACAAAGATTAATCGTACTCAGGATATAGGATCTTTTCAAAAAAAAATATACTATTTTTGAGAGTTTTCTTTCGAGTTCCTCAACATTATTTTAGTTCAAACTTGCCGGTAAGTCCTTCATTAGAATTCCAGCCGACCATGACATTAAACATACCTGGTTCAACTAAAAATTTGCCGTTATTGTCATAAAAACCAAGTGCTGCATCAGTTAATGTAAATTGAATAGTTTTAGTTTCGCCTTTTTTTAGTGCAACAAGCTCAAAACCTTTTAATTCCTTAACGGGCCTAACTACACTCGCAGCAACATCATTTATATACAATTGGACCACTTCTTTTCCGTCAAGATTTCCTGTATTGGTAACATCAACAGAAAGTTCAATTTTGTCTCCTTTTTGAAAGGAAGTCTTTGCCATTTTAAGATTTTTATACTCAAAAGAAGTATAGCTTAATCCATATCCAAACGGGTATAGAGGTGTTTTTTCTACATCAGTATAATGTGACCAAAAAACATTTTGATCTTTATCTGTCGGTCTTCCTGTATTGTACAGATTGTAATAAATTGGGCATTGACCTACATTTCTCGGGAACGACATTGGCAGCTTGCCGCTTGGGTTATAATCTCCATACAAAACCTGAGCGATTGCATTCCCGGATTGAGTTCCTAACTGCCAGGCTTCAACAATAGCAGGAATGTGCTCTGCAGCCCAGGGTAATGCTAACGGGCGGCCATTATTTAAAACCAAAACAATATTAGGATTTACTTTGTAAACTTCCTCTAATAACTGCTGTTGATTACCCGGCAGGCCTAATTCCGTTCTACTGCGTCCTTCTCCGCTTTGAAAACCGATTTCTCCTAAAACCATTACCACAACCTCAGCGTCTTTTGCTGCTTTTTTAGCTGCTTCAAATCCTGAAAAATCAGTGGTATTAATTTTTACTTCGTCAACAAACATTTGTTTATTTAGAGCCACATCAGTTCCTTTTTCATATACTAACGTGTTGTTTTTGTATTGCTGCATCCCTTCAAGAACCGATATTGCTGTATTATCATCAGCTGCAATTCTCCAGCTTCCCAAAGGACTGTTTTTATCATTTGCCAAAGCACCGATTAAAGCTATTTTAGCTCCTGCCTTTTTTAATGGCAGTAATTTTTTATCATTTTTCAATAAAACAATCGATTTTTTGGCTATGTCCAGAACGTCATCATTATTTGCCTTGCTGCCAATACTTGATTTTTCAAGGGCTTCATCACAATTTTTATATGGATTGTCAAACAGCCCTAATTCAAATTTTACTCGCAGAATTCTGCGAACGGCATCATCAATCACACTTTCTTTAACCAATCCTTTTTTTACTAACTGAACTAACTCTTTTACATAAATACCTGATTCCATATCCATGTCAGAACCGGCAATAGCTGCTTTTTTAGCCGCATCGGCACCATCAGCCGCGTAACCGTGTGTAATCATCTCGGCAATAGAAGCCCAGTCAGAAACAACAAAACCCTTAAATCCCCAGGCTTCTTTTAAAATATCTCTTTGCAAAAAGCTGTTTCCGGTTGCCGGAATACCATTTAGAGTATTAAATGAATTCATAAAAGTGCGAATTCCTGCATCGACTGCTGCTTTAAAAGGCGGTAATACAGTATTGTATAACTTAGAATTACTCATATCTACACTATTATAATCCCTGCCTGCCTCTACAAAACCATAACCTGCAAAATGTTTGGCGCAAGCCACGATAGAAGTATTGGCACTTAAGTTTTTTCCTTGAAAACCGCTGATTCTGGCGGTAGCAATTTTGCTTCCCAGATAAGGATCTTCACCGGCACCTTCCATCACTCTTCCCCATCTGGCATCATTCGAAATATCTACGTTAGGTGCAAAAGTCCAGTTCAATCCGGCAGCAGAAGCTTCAACTGCAGCCACTCTTGCCGAATTTCTAATTGTTTCTAAATCCCAACTTGCGGCCTCTGCCAATGGTATAGGACTAAGTGTTTTGTAACCATGTATAACATCAAATCCGAAAATTAACGGAATCCCAAGACGGGTTTGCTCTACAGCCATTTTTTGTACTGCCTTGACGTCTTTAACACCTCTTACACTCAACACAGATCCTACCCAACCCTTCGTTATGTTATTGTATTTTTCTTCATTAGAACCCGACTCCGGTTTTGGTCCTGTAAAATCCCACGAACCATTGTATTGATTCATTTGTCCTACTTTTTCTTCCAAAGTCATTTCTTTCATCAAAAGTGAAATACGCTCTTCAATCGGTTTATTGGCATCCATATGCTTTTTTGTCTGAGCATACCCGTTTCCAAAAACGATTAGCAATAAAAATGCATATTTTTTAATTTGTTTTTTCATCATTGTTGTTAATAAAGTCGTTAAACATGTAACTATCTCTTAGATTATATGTTTTTATTATAATTTATTTTGAATAGTATAATTCTGCAAGTTCATTTAACATGAAATCAATAAAATTCAAGGCTGTAAATGTAGTTTTACCAGTAGTTATCAGAATAGTACATTTGAAGCATTATACAAAACAAATGATGTATTTACATAACTCCACTATCAATAAATAAAGAGATTACTTCTATTAAAAAATGAAAAAATATTTTTCAATTGCCAGCTTTTCATATCCCTGACATTAAATTTATACCGTCTTTCAGTTTCAATTGTAGTACCTCTTTGCTTATCAACAAGAGGCAGTATAATTTTTTTCTGTACAATCTTTTTACAAAAACCTGATTCATTAGCCTCAAAACCCAATATTTCCTTATAAAGATTTGTTAGCTCAGATAATGTAAATTCCTTTGGTAAAAGCTCAAAACCCACTGCTAATTCACGTAAATCATTACCTAATTGATACAGACCAAAATCGAGAATTTTATTATGATTAAACAATAAATCCGGTACATCAGTGACTTCCACCATCTCTTATAGTACTGACTGATGCCAAAAATCGTTTTATACTCTTCAATATTTATCAGTCCATAATATCCTATTGTTACCTTCCGATCTGACTCTTTCTGTCCAAAATCGATAAAAGTTTTTAACTGCCTTATAAATATATTTTTTCCAATTCCATATTCCTGCATCAGGCGAGATGCCGCATCATCGGCACTTTCATTATTTTGAAGCGTGCCGGTTAAAATTTCCCATTTGGCATTTGTACAAATGTTCTCCTTTGATAATAGAACTTTAAGAGTGCCATCATCATAACAAAAAACAGCAGTGTTTATGGCAATCTTACTCATAACATATATTTCTAGATTATTAAATTGCTATCGCTAAATTTAACATCAGGCAGTTTGGTACAATAAGTATAAGATGACAGTCACGAAATTATATTTTCAAATTACAGATTTCGCTGTTTTCATTTTATTTATTTTACCGGAAATTCATTATTCATTCCAAACCATCACACCGGCAGGTTTCAGCGTTTTCTCCCCAACCAGTACTTTGGCATTTGCAGGCAAATTCATTGTATAATCGTTCGAGGAATAATTTACAGCCATATAAAATCCGTCGCGCCAGTAAACGTATATTCCTTCAGGATAATCCTCTGTGGTGGCCCCCGCTTTCGCATAAATCTCACGTAAAACATCCTTTTCAAGCTTTGAATCGTCAGTATCTACACCTATATAAGTAACTGTTCCTTTTCCTATCTTGCGTTGTACGACTGCTGCTTTACCTTTATAGAACTGGTTATTGTAAGTAGCAAGCACTTCGGTATTTTTATCGGCATCGAGCAGATCAGCCCAGTTGTTCCAATTATAATGGGATGATCTCATCAAAATATCTCCTTTGGCATAACCCGAAAGCATATCGGTGGCTTTAACATGTGCACCAATAAGATCAGAAATGGGAGTCGCCCATTCTCCTTCCCAGAAATGTCCTGCGCGATCTTTGGTCGCCGTGCGGCAGGTAATAATCAAATGACCACCGTTTGCTGCATAATCGTTCCATTTCTTTATTAATGCCGAATCGGCCAATTCATAGGCCGGAACAATAAGAAATTTGTATTTTGAAAAATCCGCAGTTTCGGGAATCACAGCTGTAGGAGCACCAAAGGATTTTGCCATTTCAAGAAACTTTACAGGGTAGTTCCATGCGTCCCATTGGAAGGTTTGCTTTTGTCTGTCGATGGACCAGAAATTCTCCAGATTCCAAAGAATGGCTGTTGACCTTGCAGTCAGTTTTTCGGGTATTTTTGTATTGGGTTTGAAGTGCTTTCTAAGCTCTTTTATTTCCTTTATGAACTGCATATAATCCTCCCCTCCCGCTGATGGTGTCACGCCATCGGTCTGCATAACTCCGGCATGGTACTGCTCAGAACTGTACAAAACCTGACGAAAACGATAGGAACAGGCAATCCTCCCACCGGCAGCAAAGCTGTGATACAGCCACATACGCACCGTACCGGGCATCAAGAGCGGGTTATAAGAGCCCCAGTTAACCGGTCCCGGCTGCATTTCCATTACTCCGGAAATACCTCCGACCGATTTATAATACTCAGCTGCAAAAAGAACGACCTTACTATTGCCTAATCGAAACCCTATGTCACCAATATTATCAGTCCCGCTGTTAGGATAGGCAGTATAGGTAGCAAAATCCATTTTCTTTGTTCGCCTTGGATCCGCTCCGGTACAAATGGCAGTATAATTTGTGGTAATGTATTGTTCCTTCGAAATCGAATTACGCAAAACAGTTGCCTGTAAATCGAGGAATTCGGCCTGTGCATCTGCCAGGTAACGTTTAAAATCGAGCAGCGCATGAGGATTGTTACCCCACCATCCTACCAAGTCTGTGTTGGGAATGATTACCTGATCGAAACTGTTGAACCATTGACTCCAGAACGCCGTTCCCCAGACAGCGTTTAAAGTATCGATGCTTTTGTACTTGTTTTTAAGCCATTGCCTGAAAGCCTCCTGAGAAGAAGGGCTATAGTCGGAAATTGCGGGAGGCTCGTTATCAAGCTGCCATCCAATTATGTTTTTATTCTGCCCGTAACGCTTGCCCATTTCGGTCACGATTCTTTCAACAAATGTGCGGTATTTAGGATTGGTGATCGAGCCTAATCCCCGTGTACCATTCTCGCCTCGGATGTAATTGCTGTACATGATAAAAGTTTCAGGATAATTCACTCGCATCCATGTAGGAGTGGTTGCCGAAGGGGTACACATCAGTACCTTCAAATTGTTTTTTACACACAGGTCAACTACCTTATCCAGCCAGGCAAAATCAAATTTGCCTTCTTCGGGTTCCATTTTATACCAGGCAAATTCCGCCAGATGGACGAACTCGAAACCCATATCGGCGATTTTCTTGATATCCCGCTCCCACTGGTTTTCTTTCCACTGCTCGGGATAGTAATAGATTCCGGTTGTTACCAGATTTTTATCCGGAAAATACGAGCTGGTATTTTGTGATTTCACGGTCATTCCGGAAATCATTATTAACATTAATGCCATTAAATACTGCTTCATAATCTTATATTATTGCATTTTTTTAAACTATTCTAGTTTTAAAAATTCAAAACCAGAATAGTTTTGTAAATAATGAACTGATCCTAATTCAGGAACAATGATGATTATTTTGTTTATTTTTCTGCAAGGTTTTTTGACCTTATAGCATTAGATTTTTTAGAAACATATACCTGTAAGACTTTGAAAACCTTGCAGAGTTTTAAACAACTTTGAAAATCAATATTCAGCAATCCAGCGCTGTTTATTAATTATCCTCATTATTTCTTAACAATTTTGAAAGTTTTTACCCCATCAGTAGCAGAAACCTTAACGATATAGACATTAGATTTTAGGGAAGAACCTATAGACATGGAACTTGTAATTTCAGAATGCTGTATACTTTCAACTAGTTTACCAGTCATGTCAAAAATTGAAATATCATTTATTTTATTTGGTTCATCAACTTTAAGAGTAATGGCTGACGAGAATGGATTTGGATACAACATTATCGGTAAACTTGATTCTTCCAGATTATTCTGTTTGGATATTGAACTCGTTTTTGCAGAGGATACTGTATTTATTGACCATTGCTGATTAAAATGGCTGCTTGAGCTCCATTGAGCTAAATCAGCGCCGTTGGTCGTATTACCTATTCCATCAATATACAGACCTGTAGCTTTATTCTTAAACTTAACATAGCTTCCTGCAGTTTCGCGTGTCCAATATTGTGCATCACTGCCACTATAACTATATTGTCCTACAACGGAACCATTGGAATTTCTATACATACCATCAAGATATAAGTTTGTAGCACGATTTTTCAACATCACATAGTTTCCAACCGTTTCAATTGACCATTGTTGTGCCGTGGCGCCGCTGTTGCTATATTGCCCCGCATTGGAACCATTGTCGGACCTATACATACCATCCATCAGTAAATTGGTACCTCGATTGGCTAAAGTAACATAGGTAACAGAAGGTGCTGTCGTTTTTGTCAAAAGTATTGCAGTAGTCGAAAGTTTTGGCACAGATATGGTCAACGAATTTGAATTCACTCCTACCTGACTTGTTTTAAGTGCATTTTGTGTCTCCGATACAAAAGTTTCTTCATTAGGCAGAGACGATAATTGCAAAGTCTTATAATTTCCGTTGGCTACCTGAAATCCGTTAAGATTTACCGTCACATTTTGGGCAGAGTTCATGTCCTTGTTCACAATTATTACCGTCATCTGGTCTGCGGCTTCATTTATCGAGGAATAAGCAGAAACTGTATTTTCTACTGAAGAAACACTTGAAACACTATATTTTTTTGCATTTTTGCTAAATAAGTGCAAGGTTTCCCACATACCGGCAGACCAGTTCCATGGAGAAAAAAGTTCAACGCCATTGTTGGCAAACGTTCCAAGATGCGAAGCATATATAACCGATTCCAGACTTGGATTGCTGCTTGACCCGGTTCCCCATTCGCTTAAACCGGTTGTTATGCCATGATTTGCCCCAAAATGTTCATTTAGCCAGCCATCGATACGCTTGAAAATATATTGTTTTTTAATTGAGGTATCCCATCCCCCGTTAATTTTGCTAATACCATTTGAACTCGGGTAATCATAGTTTTCATCATAATAAATTCGATGTCCCTGCAGTGCCTCAGCATCATTATTATAAGTAGGGTAATTGTGAATATCTATTACATCAACCAGTTTCATACCGGTTGCCTTGTACTCATCGCCCAGACGTTTGATGAAATACTCCATCCATGTATAAAACCTGCCATTTATCCGTATATTTTCATCTGCCCAGTTGTACCAAAACCATTCGGAGGTGTTAACAGGTCCGCAAAGTTTGATACCCGGATAGATTGCTTTCGCTTTCTTTGCCAACTCAATGTAACGATCGATAAAAGCAGCCGCCGATAGCTGTGTTGGCATAGCCCATTTATGTGTGCTACTCCATATATCTACTTCGTTGTCCATATTCCAGTATACAAACTGGTTTTTGTTAAACCCTTTACCACCGGCTCCAAACCAATCATTTAGAATTCCCACAGAAGAGTCTGCCGACCATGGCTTACTGAATAACTCAGGGTTACCGTCAACCTGGGCCTTGTCACCACCAGCTGGGTTAACAACTCCTCCACCGGCTAAATCCTGGTGAGTACCAGACCACTGCTTTGCCTGGTTGAATGCCCAGTCATTGAAGTTATTATTGGTGTTGGATGCAACCCTGCCCAGTAACTGAAAGGCGAACATTCCCTGCATACCGGGAAGGCTGGTATTGATTCTTTGCGCCGCGACACCCCAATCAGTATCATAAACATTATTATACCAGTCGGGATGAACAGTAAGTTTTGCCTGCCAGTTATAGGATGATGCATTGTTACCTCCATTCAGGCGGGCAAAGTTCAAGCCTGCATCTTTATAAAATTGGTCAGGGCGGTCAAAGAAGTCATTTTTTCCATAGATATTCGGCGATATCAAACGCTTATTTTTGGTGGCATCCACAGTTATGGTGGCTGACTGTGCCCACCCGTTCGTGAACATTAAAAGTCCGATAGCAAAAATTGCCAAACGAATACCTCTTCTAAATTGAGGAATAAAAGTAACCGGTTTTTTTTTCATAATAATTAGTGGTTGATAGTTAATAATAATTGATAAAATTTAATTCATAAATGTTAATTTGATTAATAGTTGTGGTTTTTGGTTTAATTTACTTTTCATCCAGATTACTTTTGGTTGTTTTTATTAATCACTTCGCCAGGCGAAATGCTATTAAACCTGGATCACTCTAAATTTCCCGGTTTGTAAATAAACTTATCAAAATCAGCAGAAGCTTTAGTATTTTTACCTTGGGATGAGGCATATAATCCAATATAAACTCCGGTGAATCCCCCATTGGTTTCAGAACTCAAGTACCATACGTTCATCTTGTTTAAGAAATTAAATTGCTTGCCATCCACAGAATAATAAAACGAGTAAAAGTCCTTATCCCCTTTTACTTTTAAATAAATTTTATCGCCGGGAATTTCCATCTCGTATGCGGTGTGGTTCAGTACTCCCATATGATAACGTACTACCAGTTTACGCCTGCCTTTTTCCGATTTTTTTAAAAAGATGTCATAATGAGCCTGAGGTGAGTAGTAAATTGTCATTCCCGCTTCGTCACCTTCCATGGCATCATTCAACGACAGCACAGTGGTAGCCGAAAAATCAATATGTTCC
Organism: Flavobacterium sp. Flavsp81; assembly: GCF_059491325.1. NCBI lineage: Bacteria > Pseudomonadati > Bacteroidota > Flavobacteriia > Flavobacteriales > Flavobacteriaceae > Flavobacterium > Flavobacterium sp. Flavsp81. The sequence continues at coordinate 1,336,882 of NZ_CP168505.1, forward strand.
TGTCTGCGTCCCACAAAAGTTGGGGAATCAGCAGCATCCAAAGAAACCGGGCTTGCTTTGAGCCTCAATGAGCCTTTTTTTTCCGTCAAGGAGTAATTATTCATAAATGGGTTTCGGAGGTAGTTCCAGTCAATACCTAACTTCGCTTCATCAAAATCGGTAGAGAGGTCATGTTGCTTTACAGGTTTTAACGGTAAAGTAGGTACATTCATGTCAATATCAACTGTACCGTTGCCATTTATCACAGGCCATGCATTAGTATCCCATCTTACCGGAGCTAAAAATGTTTCACGTCCTAATACGTGATGCAGTAAGCTTTGTGGACGAAAGCCCAGGAATACTATCCACCAGGAACCATCATGTGCCTGAACAAAATCGCCATGCCCGGTACCCTGAATTGGATTGTTTTGTGCAATTTCATTTATGTGCGTAAAAATCGGATTAGAAGGGTTAGACTCATAAGGTCCATAAAGAGATTTGCTGCGCGCAATTGTCATTTTATGTCCATACTCAGTTCCACCTTCCGAAATCAGTAAATAATAAAATCCATCTTTTTTATAAATATGTGGTGATTCAGGATAACGTCCTCCTGTACCATTCCATACAATCCTGCTTTCCGTAAGTCTTTTTCCTGTTTTAATATCTATTTCAGAAATGGTGATGCCTTTACCGTTTGACACAAAGTAGCATTTACCATCTTCAAAATATAACGTAGGATCAATACCTCCCTGATCTACATAAACAGGTTCAGACCATTCACCGGCAGGATTAGCTGTATACACATAAAAATTTCCAGTAGATACATTTGTGGTCACCATATAAAAAAGACCATCGTGATAACGGATTGTAGGTGCATAGATCCCCGCAGAAGGCAGGCATTTCTCTAATGGGAACTGAGAAGGACGTGTCAGGCAATGCCCAATCTTTTCCCAGTTTATCAAATCCTTACTATGAAAGACCGGAACCCCAGGAAAATATTCGAAACTGCTGGTTACCAGATAATAATCATCACCAACCCTGCACACACTCGGATCCGGGTGAAAACCGGAAATGACAGGATTTTTATATCCCTGGGCGTTAGAATAGTGATAGAAACCAAAAATGCAAATTATAAAAACAATTATTTTTTTCATATTTAAAATTTATTTAAAATCAATTACAATGACCTATTTATTTCAAAATAAAGTCTACTGTTCCCCTGATATCAGTGGCCGAAGCTCCAATCATGATTTTGAATTTGCCGGGTTCTGCAATCCAGGTATTTTTTTTGTCATCGTAATAAGAAAGGTCCTCTTTTGTCAAAGTGAAGCTCACCGTTTTTTCCTCTCCAGGCTCTAAAGAAATTTTCTTAAACCCTTTTAATTCTTTAACCGGACGAGACAAACTTGATTTCTCATCATTAACATATAATTGAACTGTTTCCTTTCCTACAACTTTGCCCGTGTTCTTTACTGAAATTGTCACAACTAATGAATCGGCTGCTGTAATTGATTTAGAAGAAATAGCAGGCTTCCCGTATTGAAATGTTGTATAGCTCAATCCATATCCGAAGGGGAAAAGAACAGGGATGTTTTTGGTATCATACCAGCGGTAGCCTACTAAAATATCCTCTTTGTAATATACGTTGACACCATCACCCGGATAACTGAGTTTGTCAAAGGCATGTGCCCCAACGTCTTCCAGTTTTTTAGGAAAAGAAACAGGGAGTTTTCCTGAAGGGTTTACTTCACCGGAAATAATATCCGCCAAAGCATTTCCGGCCTCAGAACCAAGATACCATCCCTGCACAACAGCTGGTGTTTTATCTAACCAGGGCATCAAAACCGCATTTCCGCTTAGTAAAATTACGGCAACGTTTTTATTGACTTTCTGTATCGCTTCAATGAGTTTATCTTGTCCGAATGGCAAACTAAGGGATTTACGGTCCCCACTTTCGCAATCCTGAAAATAATTTTTATTCAAACCGCCAACAAAAAGTACCACATCAGCATGACGGGCTACCTCAACGGCTGCGTTTTGCAAGGAGTCTGTATTTAATTTAGAGGGTTCTTCTGCCCCATATAGCGACGGACCTGAAGCATATCCCATGCTGTAAACAATATGATTTTCACCGTATTTATTCTTTAATCCCTGTAATGGTGTAATTTCATAAGCGGCTTTCAGCGATGTAGAACCTCCTCCAACAATCAGGCTACGTACGGCATTTTCGCCTATCACAGCAATCTTTGTGTATTTATCTGCAGGAATAGGCAAAAATTGTTTGTCGTTTTTAAGAAGAACAACTCCCTCTTGTGCTATTTGTCGTGCTGCTACGCTATGCTCTGGCGACACAAAACGACCGAAAGGACGATTGGCACTCATCGTCGTGCGAAAAATCATTTTCAAAATTCGGCTTGCTTTATCATCAAGCTTCGACATTTCGTATTTCCCCGATTTAATTCCTTTCAAAAACGGATCGGCTAAATAATAACTGGAAAAAGGAAAATGACCTTGTGTGGTCAATCCATTGGTATAGGTGCCCATCTCAATGTCAAGTCCGCCATTGACAGCTTCATCGGTATTATGTACACCGCCCCAGTCACTGATCACTACGCCATCAAACTTCCAGTCATTTTTCAGGATTTTATTCAACAAAATGTCGTTATGACAGCAATGCACGCCCCATATTTTGTTATATGCCCCCATGATTGACCACACTTCCCCTTCCTGAACGGCAGCTTTAAAGGCCGGAAGATAAATCTCGTGCAATGCGCGGCCACTTACATTTACATTAATTTCGCCACGGGAAATTTCCTGGTTGTTGAGCGCAAAATGCTTTACGCAGGCAGCAACTCCATTAGACTGTACCCCCTGAATGTATGGAACCACCATGCGTGAAGCCAAAAAAGGATCTTCACCCATATATTCAAAATTCCGGCCATTGAGCGGGGTACGATAAATATTGACTCCCGGTCCCAACAACATGGTTTTGTTTCGATATCGGGCTTCTTCTCCAATAGATTTGCCGTAAAGCAGCGATATCTCGGGATTGAATGTTGCCGCAAGACATGTCAATGCCGGAAAAGCGGTGCAGGAGTCATTCGTCCACTGAGCCCCGCTCCATTCATCCCATAATTTCTCATCGCTCACACCATGCGACCCATCGGCAGACCATACATCCGGAATACCCAATCGGGGAACTCCTTTTGAACTGAATTTCGACTGAGCATGACAGAGCGCTACTTTTTCTTCTAATGTCATCCTTGACAATGCGTCTTTTATACGAGCTTCTATTGGTTTGCTTTCATCCAGGTAAACAGGCTCCTGTGCCCATCCGCTAGCAGACAACAGCGTAAATAGTATTACGAAAACGTTAATTTTTCTTTTTCTCATGATATTGTATTCTCTTCTATTATTTATCAAACTACATCGTTACTTTATTTTATTATCCCAACAAACCCTCCTCTTGAAAGGCATTCAATTTTTAATGTATCTCCTTTTTTGACTTTTATTATTTCTGAAGAAAAAGTTTTATCATCCTTTCTGTCTTTGATAAGCTGAAAACTATGGTTTCCTTTGCCAAGAAAATCAAACCTTACTATTAAAGTCTGGGACTCATCTTTTCCGTTCAGCCCGGCGATATACCATTGATTTCCTTTCTTACGGGCAATGATTACTTTTTCTCCCGGATAACCGTCGATTAGTTTTGTATCGTCCCAGGCAACCGGTACCTGTTTCAAAAAGTTTTTTGGTTCTGTTGGTAAAGATTCATACGCTTGTGGCCTGTCGGCAAAGTGCTGTAACCCTGATTCAAATACAACAGACAAAGCCAATTCGTGAGCATAAGATGTGATATGCGGATGTTTTGAATTTGAAAAGGTAACCGGAGTGTAATCCATCGATCCGATTACATTTCGTGTAAACGGAAGCGTCGCATTATGACCTGCTGCCTTATCAGTCAATACCTCATTATTATTATACCATTCTGCGCCGTACACCGCCTCGGTAGTCATCAGGTTGGGATACGTGCGAGCCCAGCCGCGGGATACTGTAGCACCGTGAAAATTCACCAATAGATGATATTTTGCCGCATCTTTTAAAATATCAATGTAATATTGCATCATATCCTGCTGGTCACCGGCAAAAAAATCAACCTTGATTCCATACACACCAATTTTATTGAGCCATGAAAATTCCTTGGCACGTTTTTCTGCTGTAAGCAAACGGTCATTCGGCGTCGGGTCAAGCCAGATTGTACCGGAATTATACCACATCAATGGTTTTATTCCTTTGCTTTTTGCATAGTTCACTGCATCATTTATATTGCCGCCATTGCCCATTACATCCCATTCCCAGTCGATCAGCACATAAGGCCAATTCATTTCCACGGCAAGATCAACATATTCAACTACTTTTTTGTAGTCTTTTGAACCGTGATTGTTGGCCCAATAAACCCAGGAAACCGCACCTGGTTTAATCCAGTCTGTATCTTTTAATTGGTTCGGTTCGCTTACATCCGTAATCAGGGTTGATTCGACAATATCTGACAATTTACCAATGATAAGGGTATGCCACTGGGAATTCCATGGTAATGTAGTTTCGACTCCTGTCTGTTTAAAATTATCACGGGGAGAAGGATATGTAACCTTATATTCATTAGCATTTGTCAGGTTAGATAATTTTGCGGCACAATTATTCTCTGTTATACCTGCCTCAGAAATTAGCGCAAAAACTGGTTTGCCATTCACTTTGTACAAAGCCGGAAAACCCCATTCGTGTTCTTTGTTACCAGTCGAACCCGTTTTACTTAATGGGAAAAATTTTTCATACGAAACATCATAAGGCTGCATCCAACGGTCTGTATTTTCGGGTAATACATAAGTGGTAGCTTCGCCAATAATATTAACCTTTGAATCTGACTGATTGGGAAAAATATAGCGAAATGCAATACCATCATTATAAACCCTGAAAATAATATCCAATGGCTGATGATTGGAGTTCTGAAAACGGAATGTTTTTTCAGTACCTAAATTCTCGCACAGCTTGCGTTTGCCACAAACCATTTTATACTTATCGTGTATGGAGACAGGTTTTGATATGGCAATCAAATGCAAGTTATCTGCAAACTGTTCATCGATACGATTAATACCTAGTTTTGAATCGGGTAATACTTCTGTAAACTTGTTTTCAATTTTATACAATACTTTAAAAAAAAGATGGTGTGCAGCATTTTTTTCAGACAAATTCAAAACAACTTTTACTTTTCCGTTGGGTGAAATTATTTCCTGTGCATTTATACTTAAACTTAAAATAAAAAACAGGAAAGAAATGGTCTGCCTCATTAATACTCTCATATACTAATTATTTTTCGTTGATTTAATAATTATACTTTTTCCCTCCAATTCATTGGATGTTACCGATAATTTAATTTCGCCCGTCTGATGATTGCTTTTTATTACTACCAGCGCCCGTCCTTTCCATGCTTTGCGTGTATCTCCTACATATTGTTCGAAGTCTTTCAGATCAGCATTATCTACACCTGCTATGACACCCGGTCCATCAATTTTAAAATCAAGGCGGTTGGCGGCATTCGGTTGGAATATCCCTTCCTTATCTGTTATTTCAATAGTTATGAATGATAAATCCTGTCCGTTGGCCAATATTTCTTTTCGGTCGGCTGTCAATTTTATTTTTGAGGCATCGCCGGCAGTCTGCAGAATGGCTGATTCCATTTCCCTATCATTCTCTACTCCGACAGCTTTAAGCAAACCTGCAGCATATGGAATCGGAAAAGTAGCCTTAAATTGTTCCTCTTTACTGATTTTTTTTTCACCAATGAGTTTGTCGTTAAGGTATAACCTTACTTTCGGATATTTTGAATATACTTCAACCTGAACCGTTTTATTTTCAAAACCGGGCCATGTCCAGCTTTCCCATGTTGGATAAACTGACCACCATGTTTCTTTGATTTCTAACGGTTCCGGGGCTGGTTCACGAACTGCCATGTAAAGTTTCTCATTAGTATTATACAGCATGCTTCTGTAATGCGAAATAGGTTTTCTCCAGCCAATCAAATCTATATCACCGCAGTAAGCACCGTGATAAGGGAAGAAATCATTTTCCCAGTGCTGGCCTGGAACTTCTCCCGAATAATAATAACGGCCGATACCTGACTCACCCAAATAATCCATGGCTGTCCAAACGAAATCCCCGATTACATAATTGTTTTCCTGCACCAGTTTCCAGTTATTAAAAGCATCTTTAGGATAAGATTCGGTTTGAACGATGATACGCGAAGGCACTCTTTTATGATCCTCCGCAGCAGTATGCAGGTTGTAATTATAACCGGCAACATCGTGTACATTTATCAAAGGATCCAGGTTTTCCCATTTGTCGAAATTCACAACTGCAGAAGTTACAGGTCTTGTAGTGTCTATTTTTTTTATTTCCTGCAAAAGCATTTTAGCTGTTTCAACAGCCTCGGGTTTTCCTCGCTCTGCAATTTCGTTACCGATGCTCCACATAACAATAGATGGATGATTACGATCCCTCAAAATCATTGTCTGCAAATCTTTTTTCCACCATTGGTTGAAATACTTTGCATAATCGTTACTGTTTTTTCCAATTTTCCAGCAATCGAAAGATTCGTCCATTACCAGTAAACCCAATTTATCGCAGGCATCCAAAAATGCTTCAGAAGGCGGATTATGGGAAGTTCGAACGGCATTGAATCCACCGGCTTTAAGCAATTCAACTTTGCGTTCTTCGGCACGATCGAAAGCAGCAGCTCCTAAGCAGCCATTATCGTGATGCACACAACCGCCGTTTATTTTCACTGTTTTTCCATTAAGCTGAAATCCATTTTCGGCAGTAAATTTTAGGGAACGAATTCCAAAATTGTTTTTTGTATCGTCCAGCACTTTTTTATCTTTTACTACCTGAACCTGAGCCTGATACAAATGCGGTGTTTCCGGTGTCCAAAGCATAGGATTTGACACTTGTATGGTTTGGCTTATTTCTCTCTCGCTATTGGCAGGAAGTTCAACTTTCACCTGACCATTTCCTGCGCTTTTAGAATTCTTATTCCAAAGAAAAGTCTTTACAATAATGCTCTGGGCGGATGCTGTTTCATTTTTAACCTTTGTTTTTACCTGTACTGTTGCTTTTTTTGAAGATACATCGGGAGTTGAAATAGCAACACCCCAATGTGCCACATGTACAGGACAGGAAGCGATCATCCAGACATGACGATAGATTCCCGAGCCACTGTACCAGCGACTGTTCATTTGTTGTGAATTGTCGACCCGCACAGCGATAACATTCTCTTTTCCAAAATTCAGATAAGGAGTAAGGTCGTAACTGAATGAGGAGTAGCCATATGGATAAACACCCAGCGATTTTCCGTTGATAAAAACTTCAGAGTTCATATAAATACCTTCAAAATAAATAGCTGTTTTTTTTGTTTTCCATTCATCGGGTGCCAGAAAGGTTTTTCTGTACCAGCCAATTCCTGACGGAAAATATCCGCCACCTCCGCCAGTAGTATTTTTAGGATGGATTTTTCCTTCGATACTCCAATCGTGGGGCAAGTCGAGTTTACGCCAGCCCGCATCATTGAAATCATTTGTCTTTGCTTCCGGAGCATCGCCTAAAAAGAATTTCCAGTCATAATCAAATAACTGTTTTCTTTCTATCCCATTTTGTGCATAACCTGAAAAAAAGCTTATAAATAGTATAAATATGAATACTATTTGTTTTGCAAAATATTGTCTTTTGTATGAATTTAAGCGCTTCATTTTGTTGTTTTTATATTTCTAATTCATTCATGGTATGTAATTATAATAAAGACTTTACAGCGCTTAACGCCTTGCAAGGAATATTATCTTATCGCAAAGGAGTTATCCTATACAATCCTGCCCCATGTTGTGGTAAGTCACGTCCAAAACTCCCTTTAAAGGTTCCCAAATCTTTGTGATTCCACAAATCGCGCACTTTTACTTTGCCTTTTATATTAATAGCTTCAAAGTTTACTTTTACACTGGCCTGGTCGTGGAAATTTAATGTTCCTTTATCAACCAAAACTCCAAAATTCACTGAGCCTATTTCTGTTGTTACGTAGCCGGTTGCTGTAAAAGAATCATATCCTTCAGGCAATTGATAAACGATCACTGACTCTGCATGAGCACCAATTCCCTCCCGTGTTTCATCATTTATAATAATTGGGTTATTGTCGCAGGTACGATTGACATTCGCTTCTCCCCAGCCCGAAGTTGCGCCCAGCCATTTGAGGCTGGTCAGTTTTAAATCGCCTTTGGAACCGTGAAGTACCGGATCGACCCAAACGATATGATCCCAATCATTAGTGTTTCCGCCATCTTTCACAAAGAGAACAAGTCTTTTACCCTCTTTTACCGATACTTCTATCTTTTGCGAACTTCCTTTGCCGGCAATTATTGGACTTACATAATCAGCATTGTTTAAATCAAGATTTTCTCCCTTGGTTTGCGCATTGAAAAGGGCTACATACTTGTCTTTGCTATTAGGCACATCGGCTGTCCACACAATCAGATTCTTTTCGCGAGACACCTGACGGTTATTTATGCTGTGTTGATTTACTTTGAGCATTTCGGGATTGGTGAGCATTTCCTTGGTAAAATTGTCAATTTTGGTCATATCTCCACCAAAAATAAGTGGCGAACGGCCAATAGCCCAAAGGCTCATAAGTGTATATTGTTCGTTTTTAGTGAAATTGGTTGGACGTTTGAATTCAACAATTCCAATGGGTAACATATCGGCATCAGGGAAATGTCCGGATTCACGAAAAGGTGTCCACACATCCATTCGCTCAAACATGCCTTGCAACAATCCCCAGCGATCCCAAAAATCATCGGTGATACGCCACATATTGGCATGATTCATAACATGTTCGCCCATTTTAACCGGTGTTGCTCCTGGCGATAAACTTAACAGAATAGGCCGCCCGGTTTTGTCTATTGCTTTGCGAAGAGCCTCAATTTCGGCCATTTGCACATCATCATAAGGACGTGAAATATCGTCACACTTGATAAAATCCACTCCCCAGTCGGCATACATCTGCACAATGGAATTATAGTAAGCCTGACCTTCAGAGCTATTAGCATTAACACCGTACATATCAGGATTCCATCCACAGGTAGAACTTTTAATGGCAATATCCTGAGCTTTTACGTTTGTGCCGAGTACCTGTGTATTTTTTTCGACAGCCTGACGGGGAATTCCGCGCATAATATGAATGCCGAATTTCAGTCCTTTGGAGTGCACATAGTCTGCAAGGTGTTTGAAACCTTTTCCATCGGCGGCCGAAGGAAATTTTTTCAAACCTGGCATTAAGCGGCCATATTCATCCATGGTAAGCATCGCCTTGGGATCGTAAGCATGTCCTTTTGACTCAGGCTCATACCATTGAATATCTACTGTGAGATAGTTGTATCCGCTTGGTAAAAGGTATTTTGCCATCGCATCTGCCTGTTCTTTTATTTGCTGTTCAGTAACCGTTGTTCCAAAACAATCCCAACTGTTCCACCCAAGAGGTGGTGTGGATGCCCATTGATGATACTCTTGCGCCTTTTGTGCATTTATAACACTAAAAACAAGTGCCAAAACCAGGGTAAGCTTATATTTCATTTTTATTTTAATTAGGTAATATTATAGTTTTTCTATTTTAGTTTTTAATTATTCGGTTTAGGAACGCAACAAATCCAACTCTTTGAAGTATTTTTATCTGTCACAATAATCTATTGTTTCCAAATATTCTTATTCACTCTTTGGATATTTGGCTTCGTATCCCAACAGAGTAAGCATTTCAAGACCATATCGCCTTCCTAATTCCCTGTAACCATTGGAATCAAAATGAGCATTGTCAAATCCGGTGCAGCCTTCCGAAGAAATAACATGTGCTGATGGAATAGTATCGGGTAACTTCCGTATAATCGGATTCATTTTTGAACAACAATTGCCATCAGCAGATAATAACTCACCTGCTAAAAGTGGAGCCGAATCTGCATTTAACGAAAGGTCGGTCAACATATCGCCATAAATTTTCTTGACATATGATGGCCATTGTTCTTGTCCTGCATTCGTTTCACCCTGGTGTAAAAGGATTCCTTTAACAACTCCATCTTTTTGAGCCAATTTGGTCAACCCAACAAGATATTGATAAGGATTTCCATCATAAGATGCTACCAGCGAGGTAAACCATTTGTCCTTGTAGGTCGAATCGAAATCCTTGTAAATATCTTTGTCGAACAGCCTGATGTCACAACCGGCAACAGAAACGTTAATAATACCAACTGTAATGTTATCCGGGAGATTGGCAACCAAAGTTCTTCCAAAATAATCTGCTGGCGATAACCCCGAATTGCATTGACATGTTGGTGGAATGGCAGGACTCCATTCAGCCTTTTTTCTATTCAGGCTTGGACAATCCAGTGCCTGAAACACTTTGAACCGATTATTTGTTTTCATGTCCTGGCTCTCTATTGGAGCCGCACCTTGCATGTTTGATTGTCCAAAACAGATAAAGATGTAAAAATTACGATCTTGCGCAAAAGCTCCCGTATTCAAAACGAATAAGCTTACAACAGTAAAAATGAAAATATTTAGCCTCTTCATATTATTAAGTTCATTATTAACACCACATCAAACCGAGATTAATCAAACTAATCCCTAATATTCATTTAGTATAGTGGCATACACTCCATATGACTCATTAGTTACTTTTAAAAAGGCAGAAGTGTATATTCTTTTCCATTATTTTTCAATGTAAATGACATAGAATTCTCTCGTTTAGAGATACTTTTCAAAATATTTGTCTCACTTCCTTTTAATATTGTTTCTTCATTAACTTGAAATGCTAATAAAACCGGCCCATAAAACAGCTGCTTCGCCTTGTCAAGGAATAATTATCCAAAAACAGTCTGACAAACAAACAAAAACAACCCAATATATTTTATTTTATTTTTCACATTAAAAATTGAATATTAGAAAAAAATTATCACTTTGTATTCACCCTAATTACTGTTAGTGAATTTCCCGGAAAAGTTCGCTTGAAACCAGCTCCATTTAATTTCACATTTTCTGTTATCGGATACACTTTCTTTGGATTTTCCAATGTATTCTCATCGAGCGGACTGGCTGATGTAAGCACAATGGCTTTTCCTTTCCCAGTAAAAACTTTTGTATCTTTCAAATCAATTTCCGTTTTTATTGATTTGGCTGAAGCATTTACAACTTTAAGAATCACATCGCCTGATTTATCGTCTTTCACAGCACTCATAATCAATCCCTTAACAGTAAGGTTTTTTTCTAAAATTTCCTGTATTAACTTTCCGTCAAGATAGGCTCTTACGTTGCCTCCTTTGATTTCAATTTTCACATCATACCATTGTTCCGTTTTGGCTTCTCCTTTCATTTCTGTAACAGCCATGCCCATTTCCAGATGCGTAACAGAATTGTTCCAACCTCCTACTTCGAAACGGTTACGTTCCTCATTATTCCTATTATGGAACAATATCTGGAATCCGTTTTCGCCCGAAATCCTGCGAGCTTTCAGAGTGATCGTGTAGTCTTTCCACGTAGAATCTCCCATAAAAATGCTCACTCCTGGTTCTATTGCTGATTGTTTGAGAACTCCATCTTTTACACTCCATTCACCTTTTCCGGTTTGTCTCCAATCCTTACCAAGGTCCGCAAAATCGGGTTTAAACAAAATTTCCCCGTTAGGAGCTGTAACCACAACATCTTTAAATTCGGCCGAATTCATCCAGGTGCCAAAACCAATGCAACCCATTCCTACAGGCATTTCAATGACCGGATTATTCTCTACAGAGAAAGGCAATACATTCGTTCCCTGGTTGTTTGAAAACATTTCCTGAACATAATAGCTTGGCAAGCCAAACCACTGGTGGCTATCGAAATTAATTAGGTTTACCGGCCATGCTTTGTGATTTGCATTGCACAACAACGGTGCATAAGCTCCCAGGACAACTACATCCGAGTTTCGTTCCATGCCTGTCATCCAGGCAGCTTCGCCTATTGCACCGCGCAGGTTACCGTTTCGTGTGCCTGAAGTTACCGCATATTCACCAACAAAAACTTTGAAACCATTGCGGTCGTAGCTGTCATATTTATTTGAATTCCAGATAAACCAATCGGGATTGTTGTAATAATGCTCATCAACTAATTCTGGCTTTGGCTCTTTAGGGTGCCCACCAGCCCACTCGTTGGCAATGAGTTTCATGTACGGGTATTTTGCCTGAATTGCCTTTACAAACAATGGCCAGCGTTCGTTGTAAGGAGTTCCGCCATTTTCGTTTCCAATTTCAATGTATTTCATATTAAATGGTTCCGGATGTCCGTTTTTTGCCCGAAGACTTCCCCAAACCGAAGATTCTGGTCCATTGGCATATTCGATTGCATCAAGCGCATCTTGCACCCATTGTCCCATTTGGTCGAGCGGAACTACTTCTTTGTGTGACATTCCAATGTTTATGCAATAAAGTGGTTCGGCTCCCAAATCTTCGGAAAGTTGAAGATATTCGTGAAACCCAAGTCCGTTAGTGGCATTGTAACCCCATATATTCCAGAGTGCTGTGCGTGTATCAATGCTTCCGATTGTATTTTTCCAGTGGTTCATGTGTTTTAAATCGTCACCTTCCACCCAGCAACCTCCCGGGAAGCGCAGAAATTTGGGATGAAGAGCATCAAGTGCTTCGGAAAGATCGGTGCGTAAGCCATGATTTTTCCATGTTTTATCTGGGAGCAACGAAACCATATCCAGAAATAGTTTACCATTGCCTTCGCCTGAAATTTGCAGGCTTGCTTTAGGATCGCCTGTACTTATTTTCAGATTTACAGTATAATATGCCCAGTCTCCGGTAATTCCTTTTATTTCAGCAGTTGCTATTTCATTACCTTTTGCATTAAGAATTTTTATTTTTAAAGGAGAAGAAAAACCTTCAATTGCACGTGCGGCAAACTTCAGCGTATAACTTTCGCCTTGCACCATATTCATGCCCCAGTAGCCTGAATTTTCCAGTTTAAAAGAACCAGAAGCATCAATTAACAATGCTTTACGATTGAAGGAGTTTAATGGCGGTATCACTTGTTTCGCGAAAAGGTCGGCATTGCTGATCGAAGCCGTACTTTTACCATCGGCACTTGTAAACTTCCAATCCTGAGGGATATCAGCATCTTCAAACGAACGGTTTGTTACCATTTCGGGATACAATCCTCCATCGGCAGAAAGGTTAATATCTTCAAAGAAAATACCGAACAAAGTAGGTGAAATTGCATGCCCCGGATTGTTTACATCAACCGTGATTTTAGCCTTATCCGCTTTGTTCGTCTGAGCGTTTAGAACAGTGCTCAATCCGCAAAGGAATAAACCCGCAATAAGCTTTTTATTTATGTCTTTTTTCATTAGTTTATTAATTTTTTTCATTTACAGCTAACTGTAATGAAGGTGGCAGTTTATTAACCGCCACCAGATTATTGACAGTTCCTGTTTGTATGGCTTTATCTGACTCTTTAAGCTATCGTTTGTGGAATTGCCTTTTGAAATAATATTTTTAAAGCTGTTTTTATCGGGCAATTATAAAAGGTATACTTTTTTTATACCTGCTGTTTTTTACTGATAAGAAATACGAACCGGCAGAGAATGCACTCACGTCCAAGGTTTGTACGACTTGTCGGTCACTATTTACAGTCAGGACTTTTAGCCTTTGACCTGCAAGATTATATATTGCCATTTCGGTTGGTTCTGCAATTGCCAAATCAAATTTTACCTGAAGTTTATCGTTTACCGGGTTAGGATAAATCATTACTGTTTCACTAGTCGGCAGTGTGCTTATATCACCAACCGACAATGGGGCTGTTGCCTTAAGCAAAACTGCAGTTGTTGACAAAGCAGGTACAGTAATAGTAAATGTATTTGAATTAACACTTACAGAACTCTTTTTTAAGGCATTATCAGTGTGAGATACAAATGTTTCCGTTGCTGGTAATGAGGAAAGCTGTAGTGTTTCTGAATTTCCGTTTTCTGCAGAAAAACCATTAAGGTTTACCGTTACAGTACGTGATGCATTCATATCCTTGTTCACAATCATTACAGTCATTTCATCTGCAGTTTGGCTGACAGTGGTGTAAGCCGAAACTGTATTTTCAAGTGAAGAAGTACTGGAAACACTATAATCTTTGGCATAACGGCTGAAAAGGTGTAAAGTTTCCCACATACCTACAGACCAGTTCCATGGGCTAAACAATTCAACACCATTGTTGGCAAACGTGCCCAAATGTGAAGCATATATAACCGATTCCAGGCTTGGGTTGCTGCCTGACTGGGTTCCCCATTCGCTTACACCGGGAGTTATGCCGTGATTGGCACCAAAATGCTCGGTCAACCAGTCGTCGATGCGCTTGAAAATATATTGTTTTTGAGGTGTGTTCTCCCAACCACCGGTAATTGTTTTAATACCGTTTGAACCCGGATAATCATAAGTTTGATCATAATAAATTCTATGTCCTTGCAGTGCCGCAGCATCATCACCATTATACCAAGGGTAGTTGTGAATGTCTAATACATCTACTAGTTTAATACCGGTTGCTTTGTACTCATCGCCAAGACGTTTTATAAAATACTCAATCCACGGATAATAACGGCCATCGATATATATACTTTCATTTGACCATTTATACCATTGCCACTCGGAGGTTGTAACAGGCCCGCAAAGCTTGATACCTGGATATATAGCTTTTGCTTTCTTTGCTAATTCGATGTAGCGATCCATAAAGTCAGAAGCAGATAACAGCGTTGGCATAGCCCAATCATGCGTGCCATTCCATATATCTACCTCGTTGTCCATATTCCAGTACACAAACTGGTCTTTGTTCAGCCCTAAGCCATTGGCCCCAAACCAATGATTAAGAATGCCAACCGAAGAGTCGGCTGGCCATGCCTGACTAAACAAATTAGGGTTTCCATCAACGAGAGCCTTACCCCCGCCGTTTGGATCTGGAGTTCCTCCACCAGCCAAATTCTGACTAACCCCTGACCAGTATTGCGCCTGGTTGTACCCCCAGTCATTAAAATTATTATTGGTGTTGGATGCAGCTCTGCCCAGTAACTGAAAGGCATACATCCCCTGCATATCAGGAAAACTTGTATTAATTTTTTGTGCTGATACATCCCAATCAGCAGCATAAACATTATTATACCAGTCAGGATGAACAGTAAGTTTTGTCTGCCAGTTATAGGCTGACGCATTATTACCACCATTCAGACGGGTAAAGCGCAAGCCTGCATCTTTATAAAATTGGACAGGGTGATCAACAAAGAAATCATTTTTCCCATAGATGTTTGGTGATACCTTTTTTTTATTTTCAGTTGCTTTTACCGTAATCTGAACAGCCTGAGCAAACGTTACAGTGCCGGAAAGACAACAAAAGCTTACTGTAAAAAAACATTTTTTCAAGAATAAAAATTTCAAATTCATATCTAATTTATTTATTTACTACTATAAATTTTTTAAGTTGGTGTTGCGAATTATTACTTATTTTTACAAAATACAATCCGTTGGATAAATGAACGGGAATACGTACAAGGGGTTCTCTAACTCCTGTCTTGTTCATTACCAATCTGCCCAATGCTAAAATAAAATCTGTCAATATTTTTACTAACTATTCTATTTACTGGTTCATCATATATACAATCACTCGTTTATTTGTCCATTTTATAAATCCGATCCATCAATTGCCATTTTTGGTCGGCGGTTGCCTCGGCAGAGCTGTCCTGAAATTGCGACATATGTGCTTCCCATTCACTTTGGCGAGGCTTTAGTGCTAATTCTGTCATTGCCTTGTCGTGATCAAAATCTGCTGTGGTATCCATAATCATGAAAAGTTTTGTTCCAAAAAGAGAGATTTCCATATCGATAATCCCGACCTCTTTCATGCCCTGGGTTATTTCAGGCCACGCAGCCCCTTTGGCATGCGCTTTTTTATAGGCATCGATTAGTGTTGGATCGTTAAGCAACTCCATGGTTTTACAGTAACGTTTGAATAATGTCTGCATATTTTCCTTCATATTATTTTATAAACTATTTTGCTTAAAACTATAACAACTTCCATTTTATATACTAGACCATCAATCGAATTTGATGGATAATTTTCTCATTTAAAAAACCAACACTTGTTGGTAATAACCACTAACGGCTGGTTAACGCCACATTTTATCATTATGCTCGAAGGAGCTCTCTAATGCAATCATCCGGTACTCTTTTCTTCTTGAATCAGAAGAATATTTCATTTTTTAATGGATTATAATATAAGGCTGCTCCACAACTCGTAAACAGTCTTGTTTGGGTATTTTTTTTGGAATGCCATTATTTTAAAAAGTTGCGTGTAAATTACACGCAACTTTTTTTACTTCTAATCAATAATTCAATTGTTATTTTTTAATAATCTTGAATGATTTTGAATCCTTTGCATTTGCACCTTCAACTTTCACTACATACACTCCTGAATTCAATGAAGATCCCATTGACAACTGATTTGAAGACGACTTTGCAGTTTCTACTTTTCTTCCCAAAACATCAAAAACGCTAACTTGAAGCGGCCCTTCTGAATTTGCTGCGTCAACTTTAAATTCGTTGGCAAATGGATTTGGATAAACCTGAACAGAATTAGCCGTAAAATCTTTTGTGGATAATGTAGTGGTAGCAGATAGTTTCATATCATCAAAATAATAAACATCATTTGCCACAGTTCCGCCAGTTAAATCCTTGTCAAAAGATACTCCAACTATATTATAATATCCCCAAAAATTACCAGGAGCCCCGTATTGAATGTCACTACAATTAAATTCGACTGTTACCCATTGGTTAATAGTAGTCACGCTTTGGGTTTTCGTTGTAAATTCTGGATAATAGCCGTTATTTTTAAATTCAATACTTACGCTTACCGGCTTATTTACCCATACTTTCAAAGTAAAATATGGAGTAGCAGTAAAATCAAAGTTAGGAAGAACTGCACTTCCTACATCCTCAGAACTAAGTTGTGCATTCGTACCACCGTTAGCTATGAATTTGCCTACATTGGCAGATGTATTAATCCCCGAAATATTTGGATTAGCTACTTTTGCAAATGCTGTATTTGGCCAGGTACCATTCCATCCCTCTTTAAAAACCTGATTTGCATTAACAGCGTCAAAATCAAAAAGCATTTGAGCGTTGGCTACATTTAACATCCCTGTTAAAGCCAAAAATAATAGTGTAATTTTTTTCATGGTAATTGTTTTTTTAGTTAATAAATATTGATTAGAAATAGGTGATAATTTGTTTAAAAAACCAAGACAAATAGTTTAAAGTCAATCATTTAAACCTATCCGGAACCCAGTTATTAAAAACAATTTTTTTGAAATATTTTCGCCTTTTAAACTAAAATAAGTCTATATATTTTTCTTTATTTTTATTTTATTTTAAGCACTATTGCAATATCGTTTGGGATAATCTTCGGTTTTATAATTACCAGCGAATCGGCATATTGTTTCCATGAAAGTTTTTCTTTACTGCCAAGGATCCGGATGCTTTTGATTTTGGCATTATTTTTATTTTTGCCAAGCGATTTTAAGCAGATATTCCTGGAAGGCACTCCTAAAAGAGTGGCGTAAAGAGTTTTCCCATTTTGATTATAGCGAATATCATTGGCAGACAACTTTACTTTTCCTTCATTGAAACTTTTGTATTCACCAGGTTTTACAGCATCTGAAGCTGGCCCTTCACCATAAAGCTTCCATGGTCGTGTATCAAAAATACTTTCTTTGTTCACGTCCATCCAGGCTGCTATTTTTTCAAGAATGGCAACCTCTTTATCATCGATTGTGCCGTCTCCCTTAACAGGAATATTGAGCAGCAGGTTTCCATTTTTACTGACAATATCAACCAACATGTGGATTACTGCAGCTGCGGATTTGTATCCATTATTTTCATAAACTGATTTGCTGTAGTGCCAGTCGCCGATACAGGTACAGGTTTGCCATGGGGGGTTTTCAATTTTATCAGGAGCACCTCTTTCAACATCCCATACCATGCATTTTTTTTGTTCATCGTTCAGCATTTTCCCGAACAGGACAGCCTCCAGCTTGTTATTGTGGGTTGCCATATTATGGTTATAGAAATCAGCCGCAATTTTTAATCCTGCATCGCTTACCGGGTAAAGCGGCAATACGCTGTCATCAAAATAAAGCAGATCGGGATTGTACTTGTTGATAAGGTCTATGGTACGATTATAGAATTTTTCACAGTAAGCCTGTGAAGGGATCGATGCGCCATTGTTCCAATCCCACTGTTTCCAAAGGCCAAATATATCATCACTTCCTGTGCTTAAAGGGTGATTTTGGGCATAAAGTCCCTCAGGATCAAGCCCTTCCCACCATGTTCCTTTACCATCGGCTTTGGTCAACTTTCCGTCGTATGGAACACCTGCCAGCGTTCCGTTTTTATCTGATTGCTGAGATGTTTCAAACCATGTCCATGTATGTGAAGCGTGTACACTAAGTCCGAATGGAAGATTATATTTTTTGGCTGCTTTTGACCAACCACTGATAATATCTTTCTTAGGTCCCACACGTACAGAGTTCCATTCCTGATATTTGCTGTCCCATAAATCCAGATTGTCATGATGATTTGCCATGGCAAAGAAATATTGGGCTCCAGCCCGTTTGTACAGTGCTACAAGTTTTTCAGCATCCCAATTTTGGGCTTTCCAATCATTAATGACTTCTTTAAATCCAACTTTGGATGGATGCCCGTAATGTTCAACAAACCATTTATATTGGCCACTACCTTCATTATACATATATCTCCCAAACCAGTCTCCCTGTTCCGGTTGACATTGAGGTCCCCAATGCGCCCATATCCCGAACTTGGCATTGCGGAACCATTCAGGAGTTTTATATTGCTGCAGCGATTGCCACGTTGGCGCAAACTTTCCGGCAGCAACAGGTTCATTACCTTCCCTTATCGGGGATACGTAATTTTCCTGAGCTGTCAAAAAATGTGAAAACAGGATACAAACCACTATAAACCGGTCAATTTTCATATGCCTTTATATTTATACTTTTTTCAAATCTCAACAAACAGACCCTATTAAATCGTTCCAACAACATTGCTGAGATAAAACAATTATTTATTTTTTAATAATCTTAAATGATTTTGAGAAATTTAAGTTTACTCCTTCAACCTGCACTATGTATAATCCTGGTTTCAATGAAGATCCCATTAACAATTGCCCTGATTTAGGAGAGGATTCTGCTGTTTCTACTTTTTTTCCCATCATATCAAAAATGCTGACACGAATTGGCTCATTCAATTTTGTAGCTTCAATCTTAAAATCATTAACAAATGGATTTGGAGAAAAATTTATCGAAAAGTTTGGCTCCTCTGCAATATCATCTATAGACACCGAATCCATTTTTGCAGTTTGAGTACCTACTATATTTATTGACCATTGCTGATTAAAATGGCTGCTCGAGCTCCATTGCGCTAAATCAGCACCGTTGGTCTTTATACCCATTCCATCAAGATATAATCCGGTCGCCTTATTCTTAAACTTAACATAGCTTCCTGCAGTTTCGCGTGTCCAATATTGGGCATCACTGCCACTATAACTATATTGCCCCGCAGCGGAGCCATTTGTTTTTTTGTACATGCCATCAAGATACAACCCGGTAGCCCGGTTTTTCAGCATCACATAGTTTCCAACCGTTTCTATTGACCATTGCTGGTTAAAACTTCCGCCACTACTCCATTGTCCACAGTTGGAGCCATTAGTGGTTCTGCCTATTCCATCCATACGCAAGCCGGTAGCCCGATTGGCTAAAGTAACGTAGGTAATAGATTGATTATATCCTGCAATAATGGCATCTAACAGAGGCTGATCCTTTACTACATTATTAGCTCTGTCAAACATAAAACCTGTTTCAAAATAGTATGGTATAATACCATTTGCTTTAGCTTGTTTAGTCACATATTTTGTCCAGTAATCCACAGACTTGTTATGCTTATCCAGATCTTTAGGAAGATAATTCGCATTGTTAATGGCATTCCTCCTCCATGCTGCATATTCACCCAGTATCACAGGGATCCCTTTATCAACAAAATTCTCTTTTATCTTTTTGAATTCAGCATCGATAGCAGTCTCTTCTTCACCACTGGCGTTGCGCTCTGGCTCAATAGTAGAATGATTCCCGGCTCCCCAATAGTAAACCATCTTGCCCCAGCTTGCATCTCCCTCCGTTAATATCGTAAATGTAGCAGGTGTGTAATCATGCACCTCAAGCATCAACTTGTTAGGAATGTTGTCTGCTGGAAGCGTAGTCATCAAAGTAGCAGTTTTGTTAGGGTCAGTGTGAGGTCCCTGCACAACCAGCACTCTATAACTGTTTCTTCCCCCCGTAGAACGAACCGCCTTGATGAAAGTTTCGTGATAACCATTAAGAATTGCCATCTGCTCAGGAGTATCAGCCTTAGGTTCATTCGTGCCTGCAAAAAGAAGGTGCTCGTCAAAATCACGCATGGTTGTAGCAATCTGTTCCCAAATCGCCTTTTGCTTCGCATTAACCGACACTGCCATTTCTGCATTAACATTATCTTCCAGCCAGCCAAGATCCGCATGAGCATTTAGTACCACATACATATCATTAGCCACGCACCATCCAACTACTTCCTTCACACGACTAAGCCACGCAGGGTCAATTGTCATTTTTGCCGGATCGCTTAAATGAGTCCAAACCCAGTTACAAGAAAGCCGTACAGTATTGAAACCTTTTTGTTTTACAAATTGCACATACGATTCGGTAATTTTACTATTCCACTCCCCTTCGACTGGGGATACCATCGTATTGCCAAAATTTATTCCCAAATGCATTTTTGCCGCCAGTTGCACGGCATTACTGGACATACCCGTAGCATTTGAAGGCAAGGCATTGGTATTATAAGACGGATAGCTCACGGTTTGTGAATATGAAGAAAGAAAAATCATATTAACAATAAGTAATACTAATACTTTGTGAAAATGTTTGAAATTCATAATTTTAATGGTTTAATTGGTTAGATAGTATAGAAACACTTTAAATATTATTCTACCTTTTTGTTTCAAATTCTGAATCATCTGAACTCAAAAAAGCTTTATTGCCTTTCATCCTTTTTATTATGACCAAAAAGAAGTATGGGGATACATCTGTGCTGTTAGTTACAAGACCTGTAACGGATTAATAAATGAATTTCCATTCATCAAACAAAAAATCCTCTCCATTAAATACAAAATAAATATTCCCTACTCCTTTGTCTATTTTCTGTCCTATTTTCTTTGAAAGTGTAGCCCATTCCTTTCCATCACCTATAAGGGAAACAATAGGAGTACCTTTCAGATTATTTACATACACATCAATTTTACCTTTTCCTTTTACCCTGGCCTCGAATTTGACAGGAAGCTGTTTGCTGAAATCGGCTCCCCGAACCATAAGACATTGCTTGTCTGTTTTTCCTTTGGCAACCATATTGCCCACATTCCCAACAGCTTCGAACTGGACTTGCCCTGAAGTGCCTGCAATGGTTTCTGCTTGCTGGAGTACAAATGGATTCAAGAGGCTAAGTTGTGACGGACCTTTAAAAGTTGCTTTGCCCATGGGGATATTCACATTCTTTTCATCCACCTGCATTTCTTCGATGCCT
Organism: Flavobacterium sp. Flavsp81; assembly: GCF_059491325.1. Classification (NCBI taxonomy): domain Bacteria; kingdom Pseudomonadati; phylum Bacteroidota; class Flavobacteriia; order Flavobacteriales; family Flavobacteriaceae; genus Flavobacterium; species Flavobacterium sp. Flavsp81. The sequence continues at coordinate 1,358,628 of NZ_CP168505.1, forward strand.
ACATTACGAAAACCGCCCTTAGTGCCAAAATAATCCTGTAAATACATGGCATGGTAAGTAATATAATATTTCTCTTTAAACTTGAACAGGTGCGTGTGATTGTTTGTCAAAGGACCCACATTAACGTCGCCGGTATTCTTAAAGTAATTATCGCGGTACTTCCAGCTATCCGGATTTAAGGGTGTTTTACTGGTCATATAGGACATACTGCATTGGGTTGGTTTATCAATATTTGTATAAGGCCATTCAGTGCGTTGTTCCCAACTCGTATTATAGGTATAAACCCAGGTTCCATTGATAAAGTTAAGGTCGCTGGCCTCAAAAAAATATGGAGCGGGTATCTTGGCAACATCGCTTGCCAAACTGATCATATCTGCTCCTAATTTGACGATTCTGGCATTATCCGGCATATATTTCGTTTTAGGCGTTCCGCCTCCAAAAGTCAGCCAGCCTGCACCTTTGTCGTCAATCAAAACTCCGGGATCGAACGGAGCATCTACATCGACACCGGGAACAGAACGGTCGACTATGTTCTTTCCTAATGGATCACTCCACGGACCAACAGGAGAGGTGGAAGTAAGCACGGCTGAACCACCACCGCCATTGGAGTAATACAGATAGAAGTGCGTCTTACCGTCTGCTTCCAGCCTGGATGTAATGGAAGGCGCCCAGGAATTCGTACTCCATGGTGCCACCTCGGCAGTATTTATAAGACCATGATACGTCCAGTTGACCATATCATCGGTAGACATCATGACCAGTGTACGGATATGCTCGTATGAATTTTTCCCATCCTTTCCTACATGCTCATACTGTTGATGATCATTCGTGCCATACACATACATTCTTCCATTGTATTCTACAGCTGTCGGGTCGGCTGTAAACATAAAATCTAATAATGGATTCGCATCATTGGAGGTAAGTTTCGGCGAAACATTTGCAAATTTTGCTTCCAGGTTTTCCTTAAACTTTTTCGGTTTACCTGCACTGGTCTGAGCTTCTGCAGATTCTCTGCCTCCCAGAAAAGCCATAACAATGGCTGTACTTAATAATATTTTTTTTCTAAACATGCTTTTTTTATTTTACCCAAAAACGGATACTCGTTAAGGGTTAATTTTTCAATTAATTATCTTTAAGCTCCTGTAACAAAGAGGTTAATCTTCCCTGGAACTGGCAAACGCTTAAATTTCAAGGAAGGAAAATAACCTATGCTATAATTGACACTATACTAATTAATAAATGAATTTCCATTCGTCAAACAAAAAACCCTCTCCATTAAATACAAAATAGATATTCCCTGTTCCTTTGTCTATTTTCTGGCCTATTTTCTTTGAGAGTGTAATCCAATCCTTCCCATCACATGTGAGGGAAACAATAGCTTTATCTTTAAGATTGTTTACATACACATCAATTCTGCCTTTTCCTTTCACCCTGGCCTCGAATTTTTTAGGAATCTGTTTGCTGAAATCAGCTCCTCTGACCATAAGACATTGGTTATCAGCTTTTCCTTTGGCAACCATATTGCCCACATTACCAACGGCTTCGAACTGCACTTGCCCTGAAGTGCCTGCAGTGGTTTCTGCCTGCTGAAGAACGAATGGATTCAAGGGGTTAAGTTGTGACGGGCCTTTAAAAGTTGCTTTGACCATAGGGAAATTCACGTTCTTTTCATCCACCTGCATTTCTTCGATACCCACATTACGAAAACCACCTTTAGTGCCAAAATAATCCTGTAAATACATGGCATGGTAAGCAAAATAATATTTCTCTTTAAACTTGAACACGTGACTGTGATTGTTTGTCATAGGACCTACGTTAAGGTCGCCGGTATTCTTAAAGTAATTATCGCGATACTTCCAGCTATCCGGATTTAAGGGTGTTTTACTGGTCATATAAGATATGTTGCACGCGGTTGGTTTATCAATATTGCTATAAGGCCATTCAGTGCGTTCATCCCAACTCGTACAATAGCTATAAACCCAGGTTCCATTGATAAAGTTAAGGTCGCTGGCCTCATTAAAATAAGGAGCGGGTATCTTGGCAATATCACTTGCCAAACTGATCATATCTGCTCCTAATTTGACAATTCTGGCATTATCCGGCATATATTTCGTTTTAGGCGTTCCGGCTCCAAAACTCAGCCAGCCTGTACCCTGGTCGTCAATCAAAACTCCGGGGTCGAATGGAGCTCCGACATCCACACCTGGGACAGAACGGTCGACTATGTTCTTTCCTAATGGGTCTTTCCACGGGCCAACGGGCGAGGTGGAGGTAAGCACAGCGGAGCCACCACCACCATTGGAGTAATACAGATAGAAGTGCGTCTTCCCATCTGCTTCCAGTCTGGATGTAATGGAAGGGGCCCAGGAATTTTGACTCCATGGTGCCAGCTTTGCAGTATCTATGAGACCATGATACGTCCAGTTGACCATATCATCGGAAGACATCATGACCAGTGTACGGATATGCTCGTATGTATTTTTTCCATCCTTTCCTACATGCTCATACTGTTGATGATCATTCGTGCCATACACATAAATTCTTCCATTGTATTCTACAGCTGTCGGGTCGGCTGTAAACATAAAATCTAATAATGGATTCGCATCATTGGAGGTAAGTTTCGGCGAAACATTTGCAAATTTTTCTGCCAGGTTTTCTTTAACCTTTTTTGGTTTACCTGCATTAGTCTGGGCTTCTGCGAATTCTCCGCCCAGAAAAGCCATAACAACGGCTGTACTTAACAATACTTTTTTTCTAAACATGTTTTTTTATTTTACCCAAAAAACGGATACTCGTTAAGGGTTCATTCAATTAATTAGTTATTGTATCACAGGAATCTCTTTGTCAATAAACCTGGGTTTCATCAGACCGCATAACCATAATATTCACTTTTATCTCCCAACTTGGATTCCCGATCAGATTAAATAATCCCGCCTCAACTTTAAAACCTTCATTTTAAATTCTTCATATTAAGTTTATTCCAAATGATAACCAGTAAGCTTCTTTACTTATAAAATCGAGCTCAGGTTAAGAGATCTTATCCTGCTATTTAACCGGCGTAAATTTGTACAGAACTACTCCATGCATCGGAGCCTTCACCGAAAGAGCTTCTTTGTCCGCATGAATTGTTGCAATATCTTTCTGACGCCAAAGATCACGCACCTTTTGCTTTCCTGAAATACCAAGCTTATTCAGATCCTTGTAAGAGATATCCACTTTCTCCAGTCCAAAATTGCAAAAGCCTACTGCACGACTGCCATCCTCCAATTCTTTTGCATAAATGCGCAGATCTCCGATAGTCTGAACACAGGTAGCCTGTTTGCCAAGAGCATCCTGATTAACTGCAATCACTTCATTGTTTGTCAATAAATTCAGGGTAAAGGCATCCAGCTTTTCCATATCGCAGCCAATTAGCAGGGGAGTAGAGAAAAGGCTCCAAAGGCTGACGTGAAGATACTGTTCATCTGGTTTAAGCCTGCTCGGATGCAGGCTGCCCCAGCCTACTGTTCCTACAACCAGCATGTCCGCATCGTTCCAGTTACCGGGTTTGGCCCAGGCTGCAGTCCGATCCTGAGCTAATGCAATGGCTTTAACGTTGGACCAGGTGTCCAAAATATCATTCGTTGTACGCCAGGAGTTTCCACTTACCGAATCGCCCCATTTCCAAACATCCGACATTCCGTACTGACACAAGCTGAAAACAATGTCGCGGGGTTGCTGACGGATATATTCTCCCATTAGTTTGTATGGTTTGACGGCGGTAGACAATTGATAACCTCCATTGTAAGATATAGAGATTACTTTGTTTGGGTCGTTGTCAGGTATTCCATTTACCGCTCCACCATAGCTGCACCAATCGTATTTCAGATAATCGAAACCCCATTTGGCATACGTTTCGGCATCTTGCTTTTCATGACCATAACTACCGGCACAGCCACCACATGTCCAGGGGCCGGGACTGGAATAGATGCCGATCTTCAAACCCAGGCCATGCACATAGTCTGTCAGGGCTTTCATGTCTCCAAACTTTTTGTTAGGAACTATATTACCAGCCTCGTCCCGCAGCTTGCCCTGCAGGGAAGGATCTTTCGAATCGCGGTTATTTTGCCAGTAGTCGTCAATATTTACATAATTCCATCCATAATTTATAAGCCCGGTTTTCACCATTACTTCCGCAGCGCGCTTAATTTTTTCACCGGAAACTTCATGAGCGAAACAATTCCAGCTATTCCAACCCATTGGCGGGGTTAGTGCAATTTTATCACCACAGATAATGCGTAAACTTTTTTCGGCTATGCCTTTCGCATTCTTTGCCTTCAACTGAACAGCATAAGTGCCGGCTTTTTCAAGCTTACCGGTGATAAATCCTGTTTTTTGATCCAGCTTTAGTCCCTGAGGCAAGCCGGTAACCTGAAAGGTCATTGGCCGGTCTCCGGTGGCAGGTATCCTGAACTGAAACGGAGAGCCTGGGCGGACACCGAAAACGCTTGCGCTATTGATCTTCGGTTTTGCCGATGGTTCAGGGGTAAGAATGTAGGGCTCACTTGGGACAGGATAATAAGTGGCAAAATTTGCCACACCGACCGCCTCAAATTTTGCATCTGCCCAGTCGGCATGATCGCTGTTGTCACCGTTTCCTCCGTCAGTTACCCGCAGCTCAAGTTGTTTCACACCCGAAAGTTTCACATTACATAGCCGGGCAACATCATCTTCATGCATTACACCGCTCGACCAAAGCTTCGCTCCATCGCCGTATACAATAAACTCTGCGGCGGGCTGACGCCCTTTCACCTCATCATCAATGCCAACCTGCGCGATAAACGAATTTGCCTTACCATCGAGCTGAATAAAAAGAGAGCTTTCTGCGTGTGTGCCGAAGCCACGCTCAAAAGTTTTGCCTGCAATGGTCATGATGTTGTCATCAACCGACCTGTTTTTTTTAGGTACACCCCAACCCTGTGAAGCCGGGCTAAGATCCAGCTGATCCAACCAAACAGTTTGTGCGGAAAGACTACCGCTAACGATCAGCAGTAAAATAATTTTATAAAAATGTTTGAGTTTCATTTTTTGTTTTTTTTTAGAAACAATAAATTTTAAATCCATTGTTTCACTGAGAATTCTTTATAAGTAAATCTGTGACTCATAAAAATCACAGATTTTTTAATTCAGTCCTTGCTTAATCGTACCAATACATGATGCCCTGCAAAACTGTATTTTTATTTAGAGTGTCTTACTTTTTAATTATATCCTGCTTTAACGGCATCTAGCATAGCCTGATCCTTTACCTTATTATTAGCTCTGTCTAACATAAAACCTATCTCCCACAAGAATGGCACCATACCATTAGCTTTAGCCGTTTTGGTCACAAAAGTTGTCCAGGCATCTACAGATTTGTTGTGCATCTCCGTATCTAGAGGAATCTGCCCGTTATACTCGGCAGTACGCCTCCAGGTTCCATATTCACCCAGCATCACAGGGATACCTGCATCAACAAACTTTTTAATCTTTCCGATTTCTACACGGAGATCATCCTCTTCTCCATCAGGGGCGTTGCGCAATGGCTCAATAATAGAATGGTTCCCAGCCCCCCAGTAATAACTCGCTTTGGTGTCCGCATTATATACTCCATCTTTTGGTAGATTAAAATGCCAAGGTCCATAAAAATGTACCTCAAGCATCAAACGATTAGGTACCGGGTCATGAGGAAGCGTAGTCGGAGTCATCAGCTGAGAAGTTTTAATAATGTCAGTTGAAGGCCCCTGCACAACCAGCACCCGGTAACTGTTCTTGCCTCCGGTAGCGCGAACTGTCTTGATGAAAGTTTCGTGATAACTATTAAGTATGGCCATCTGCTCGGCATTCTCAACCGAAGGTTCATTTGTACCGGCAAATATAAGATGCTCATCAAAATCACGCATTTTTGTAGCAATCTGCTCCCATATCGCCTTTAGCTTCTGATTAATCACATCTTGGTTTGCCGCATTGACATTTTTTTCCAACCAGCCATCATCTCCGTGAGCATTCAGCATTACATACATATCATTATCCACACACCATTTAACCACTTCGTGCACACGATCAAGCCATTTAGGGTCAATTGTCATTTTATCCGCATTACTTAAATGACTCCAAACCCATCCAGTAGGAAGTCTTACAGCATTGAAACCTAATCCTTTTACAAATTTCACATACTCTAGGGTAATTTTACTATTCCACTCCCCTTCAACTGGAGATTCCATGGTATTGCCAAAGTTTATTGCCATTTCCATTTTATTCGACAATTGCATCGCCGTACTGCTCATTCCTGTTGCATCGGGAGCTTTAGGCGTTAAATTATATGTTGGATATAAGCTGCCTCTTTGTGTAATGGTAATTCTTCGGGCCTGACCATTCCCTGCCTCAACAGTTAGTATAACAGAGCGGGTTAATCCGGTTTCATTACTTAAAGCTGTAAATTGTGTTACAGTAGCGCCACTATTGCCACTTGTTTTGGTTAATTGTAACCAGGATGTTGCCGAATTACTAACACTCCATGTACTGTTTGCTTCAATGGTGATTTCTTCTGATGTACCTCCGTCCGGCTCAAAAGAAATTGTTTTTGCTGAAACCGATAATTGTGGGGCTTCGTCATCGTTTTTTGAACAAGAGACCGAAAATCCGGTAACGATCAGCAGTAGCACAATTTTATAAAAATGTTTAAGTCTCATTTTTTGTTTTTTTAGAATTAATAAATTTTAAGCTTAAAATCTATTGTCATTGTTTCACTGAGAATTCTTTATAAGTAAATCTGTGACTCCTAAGAGTCACAGATTTTTTTAAATTCAGTCTATGCTTAAGGGTACCAATACATGATACGCAAAACTGTATTTTTATTTAGTTATAATGTCTTACTTTTTACTTACCTCCTGCAATAATGGCATCTAGCATAGCCTGGTCCTTTACCGCATTATTTTTTCTGTCTAACATAAAACCTATCTCCCACCAAAAAGGTACAATACCATTAGCTTTAGCCTGTTTGGTCACATAATATGACCAGTAATCCACAGACTTGTTGTGCATAGCCATATCCTTAGGAACAGGCTTACCGAGACCTTCAGTTCTTCTCCAGGTTGCATACTCACCCAGCATCACAGGGATACCTTTATCAACAAATTTTTGTTTCATCTTTTGGAATTCAGAATCAATCACATCCTCTTCTCCGAAGGTAGCGTTGCGTTCCGGCTCAATAGTAGAATGATTTCCAGCTCCCCAGTAATAAATCATTTTGCCCCAACTTACATCTGCATCCGTTACTATCGTAAATAAAGAAGGTGTGTAGTTATGTACCTCAACCATCAATTTGTTAGGAATGTTGTCTGTTGGCATCGTATTCATCAGATCATAAGTTAAAACAGCATCAGTTCTAGGTCCCTGCACAACCAGCACCCTGTAACTATTTTTTCCTCCGGTAGCGCGAACTGCCTTGATGAATGTTTCGTGATAACCATTAAGTATAGCCATTTTTTCGGCATCATCAGCCGGAGGTTCGTTTGCACCGGCAAAAATAAGGTGCTCATCAAAATCACGCATGGTTGTAGCAATCTGTTCCCAAATCGCCTTTTGCATTGCATTAACGGACTCTTGCTTTGCCTTAGTGATATTATTATCAAGCCAGCCATTATCCGCGTGAGCATTTAGCATCACATACATATCATTATCCACACACCATTTAACCACTTCTTTCACGCGGTTAAGCCACGCAGGGTCAATTTTTGCTTTTGCAGGATCGCTTAAATGGGTCCAAACCCAGCCACAAGGAATCCTTACAGAATTAAAACCTGATGCTTTTACAAATTTCACATACGATTCGGTAATTTTACTATTCACCCACTCAGCTTCGGTTGGTGCTTCCATGGTATTGCCAAAATTTATTCCCAAATGCATTTTTGCAGACAATTGCATCGCTGTGCTGCCCATTCCTGTTGCATCGGGAGCTTTAGGCGTTAAGTTATATGTTGGATATAAATTACCTCTTTGTGTAATGGTAATTCTTCGGGCCTGACCATTAGCTGCCTCAATAGTTAGTATAACAGAGCGAGTTAATCCGGTTTCATTACTTAAAGCTGTAAATTGTGTTACAGTAGCGCCACTATTGCCACTTGTTTTGGTTAATTGTAACCAGGATGTTGCCGAATTACTAACACTCCATGTACTGTTTGCTTCAATGGTGATTTCTTCTGATGTACCTCCGTCCGGTTCAAAAGAAACTGTTTTTGCTGAAACCGATAATTGTGGGGCTTCGTCATCGTTTTTTGAACAAGAGACCGAAAATCCGGTAATGATCAGCAGTAAAACAATTTTATAAAAATGTTTAAGTCTCATTTTTTGTTTTTTTTAATTAATATTTTTTTTATTACAATACCTGCGGAAGTTCAAGTTTTATGGAATATCCGCAGGTTTTAATTTTTAATGACTATTAATCTGTTTATTAAATTAAAGAGTTATTTTATTTTCACAATCCTAATATTATCAATGCCTGCACGAAGACCAGTTGTTGGCTTGTCACTGTTATTCATGGTAAAGAAATTTATAGTCTTCTTTTTTGTGCCAAATAATTCTGACAAGCTTACTGCCGAATTACCCGTACCATCTTTGCCATCCTTTTTTGTGCGGAATTCAGTCAATGGAATTGTTACTGTTACCCATTTTCCTGCTGTAGTGAAAGTAGTTGTTTTAGTTTCTGAAAGTTTCCATGGCTCAAAACGTGCTATAAAATCCCAATTGTAATCTCTAAGAATAAAAATAGAAGTGTCTTTCCAATTTCCGGGAACATTAAGTTCAAACTTAAGCACAAATTGATCTATATCTAAATCCAAATCAGCTGCTGAAACCCATTCTGACCCATTTTCAATATTAATGCATCGGCCACCTTCCCACCATGACCCATTACCGGCACCAAGAACACCAGTATTTAGGATAGGATACCAACCATGGTTACCCGGGAAATCGGGATCGTTATTACTGGTCGATGTACCCCATGCCATGCTGCCAATAGTATCAAAATTACAAAGCATGCCTGTTGTTAAATCATTTACATTAAATGTTGTAAGGATTTCACCTGATGCTGTAGTTATTTTTAAAGGCCCGCTAGTTGTGCTATTAGGCATTACAAAGCTAATAGCAGTTCCATCATCTTTACTTATATAATCGGTTATTCCTACCCCTCCAAAACTTAACTCCTTTATAAGAAATAAATTTGTTCCATATACAGTAACCGAATCGTTTTCAACAGGGTTTTCGTTTGAAATACCAGCAAGTGCAGGTGGTCCCGCAACGATATCAATATTGAAAATAGTTGAACCGCCTGTCGTAGCAACTTCAATAGTGTTTAGCTGATTTTCAGGAACCGAAGGAAAAGGAATTACATAAGGGATCTGTACAACAGCATAAGTATCCGAAAACAATCCTGCATCGAACTGAGCTGCCACACCGTTGAAGGCTATCTTAACAGCATTTTTTAAATTTGAACCTTTCAGGACTACCCACTGACCCGGTACCAATTTATTTACAAGAGTATCATTAGGAGCGGCTGCATAATTCCTTATCTCTGTAATAACAGGAGCACCATTTGAATCATCATCATTATTACAAGATGTCAGCGTTGTAATCATAATCATCATGCCTAAAAAAAGCAAATGACTAATACGGTTATTTAATAATTTTTTCATGTTTATATATTTTTTATCACTATTCATAATACGGTACTGATGGCTCGTTCAATTTAGGATTCGCAATCACCTCTGTTGCCGGCAACTGTAAAGTAAAAGTGCCGAAGGTAGCAGGAGAAATAGGCCCAATAGGATCTTTAGGCGTAGCTACTTCGGTATCAGCATTATAATCAAACGGAACCCTTTGTTGATTACTAAGAATATTAACCGCTTTTACAGGATTATAATAAGACAATCTTACCAAATCATACCAATATTGTCCTTCACACGCAAACTCAACTCTTCTTTCATTTAAAATGATATCTGTATTTAGTACTGTTACCGGATCAACACCTGCACGCTTTCTTACCTTATTAAAATACAATAACGCATCAGCATTACTTGTAGATGCATCATTGCCAAGGATAGCCTCAGCATATATTAAATAAATATCTGCTAATCTTAATAATGAATTATGCTCTATAGAAGATGTAGCTGTCATTGCAGGTGAATTATTATCTGCTTCATTACCAATAATATGTTTCTTCATGCCCGGTGCTGTTGCAGTATAACCACCACCGGCAGCATTTAATTCGGCATAATGGTCACCGGTCATCATAATACTCGCTTTCCTTCTTATAGAATCCTGCTTTGTATAAGCTAAAAATAGGTCATAACTAGGTGCCGGAGATCCATAGGCTGATGATTTTTGTGGATTAATCTCGTTACTTGGTGACCAAGTCAGCAATTGATTACCTTCCAGCCATCCACTACTGACACTGGACCATTGCAGTGCAAATAATGATTCCGAATTATCATTATTTTGCGTTTTAAAAAGATCATAATAACTTGGAAACAAAACTGAACCACTGTTTTCGATTACATCCTTTGCATACAGTTTTGCCTTGTCTAAATAGTCCTGATTACGTGTACCTCCCAATTGTCCTAATCCTGCCCAGGTTAAATATACTTTACTTAACATTCCCTTTGCTGACCAGCTGGTAACCCTGCCTTTCTCATCAGTTTTAGGAAGATTCTCTGCAGCAAAAGTCAAATCTTCAGTAATAAATCTGTAGACATCTGCTGTTTTATTTTTATTTACCAAAGGCGATTGGATCAACTTCGTATTATCTTCAATGATAGGCACTTCTCCCCACAATATGGCAAGGTGGTAGTAGGCCATGGCACGTATAAATCTTGCCTCAGCCAATCCTGCATTTTTATCTGCGGCGGAAACTGTTGCCGGCGCATTTTCAATACCCTTAATTGTAGCATTACAGTGTGCAACTATAATATATAGTCCTGTCCAGCCGGTTGTTAAACGTCCATTGGATCCTGAAAGGGTAAAAGTATTAAGCTGCACCAGGTCTGTACCCTGATATTGAAGATAAAGATTTCCGCTTAATATATCCCCTAATGGAATATATGCGCTATTATGCCATTGACCCCATACTTTACCGCCATAAAGTCCTGCCGTAGCTAACCTGATTTCTTGTTTTGTCTTATAAAAATTTTCAGTGTTTGTCTCTGACAGATTGGGACGATCGAGAAAATCATCCGCGCAGCCGCTCAAAACCAGTACGCCCAACAGGGTTAAAATAGTTATTTTGTAAATTGATTTCATATCTGTTAAGTTTAATTTTTTATTTAGTTAATCCTACATTAATTCCCAAAGTAAATGTTCGGGCCTGTGGATAAAAGCCATAATCAATTCCGGCTGCTAACGGGTTCCATGAACCTACTTCCGGATCCATTCCTGTATATTTTGTAATAAGAAAAGGATTGGTTACACTAACATACATACGCAGGGAACTTATATGCATTTTTTGCATCCACTCATTTGGCATTGTATACCCCATAGTCATGCTCTTGCATCTGATAAAAGATCCATTTTCAACGTACTTGTCAGAGAAACGGTTATTTCTGTTGCTGTCACTATTTCTAAGCCCTACAATTGTGGTGTTTGGGTTGGTAACATATACGTTATTGGGATCTGAAGCTGAACCATTTGGATCAATTAAGGCCAATTGAGCATAGTCATTTAATGATTTCAGGTAACCATATTGTGTCAAAGGGTTTTCTCCGGTAATTCTCATACCATTTATTACTTCATTACCAATATTGGCACTAAAGAAAATATTCAGGTCAAAACCTTTATAGCTGAAGTTATTACCAAGGCCCAGTTGAAAATCAGGAATAGGAGAACCTAAATAGGTTCTGTCTTTTTCTGTAATTACGCCATCCCCGTTTAAATCCTTAAACTTAAGGTCTCCATACCATACCCCACCGGAATTTGGTGTGACTGGCAAAACATTGCCATCGGTATCAGTAGGCAAAGCATGCGTTTGAAAATCGCTCGGAGTTGCAAATATCCCCTCTACTTTATAGCCGTAAAAATCACCAATAGATCCACCCACTTTCGTTTGGGCAATAATGTCATTTCCAAGGTATCCAGGCAATGAAGCACCGTCTGTATTTAGTTTCATTACTTTATTTTTGTTATGGGATAACGTAAAATCGGTACTCCAGTTAAAATCTTCTCCGTTTCCTATTATGTTTCTTGAACTCAAATGAAGGTCTAACCCTCGGTTTCTAACAGTTCCTGCATTGATATACGGGGCTGCAATTGCTCCCGGAGAATACCCGGTAGTCGTTCCGGAATACAATGGCAAGGGAACCTGGATCAACAATCCGTCTGTAAGACGATTATAAACATCAACTGAAAGATTAAGTTTCCAGCCAAAAAGTGCTGCGTCAATTCCGGCATTGCTGTATTGTGTTTTTTCCCATTCAAGATCAGGGTTTCCTAAATTAGAAGTAACTTGTGCATTACCAGCCAAACCATTTTGAGTTGAAGTCAATAAAGTTAAATTGGCATTATTTCCGGCATTCTGGTTATTAGTAAGACCATAACCTACCCTTAACTTTAATTCATTGACAATTTTTGAGCCTTTTAAAAATTTCTCGTTATTTAATTTCCAGGCAAATGCCCCTGAATAAGTGGTCACCCAGCGGTTCTCTGCTGCAAATTTTGAAGTACCGTCTGCACGGACATTAGCCGTAAACAAATATTTGTCGTTATAAATAAAATTTACACGCCCAAAATAAGACTCCTGTGCACTCTCTCTTTTAGTCCCGCCATTGGTTGCTGTCAGCGCATCACCGCTGCCTATATTGGTAATATCATCCGAAATGAAATTTCTTCTTGCTGCAGAAACATCTTCGTACTGGGACAACTGTGCCTCATGTCCTGCCAGCACATTAACATTATATTTGCTTTTAAACACTTTAGCATACGTTAAGAAACTTCTGAAAGTCGTAAAATAGTCCTGACTATAGGAATAAAATGCGTCATTCACTACTCTCTCCGCCAACCCAAACTTGTAAGTAGGACTATATCTATCCTCTGTCCTGAATGAAAAATTTCCTGACACTTCGTTTCTAAAAGACAAGGCCTTTGAAAATGCTATTTCTGTATATAAGTTACCAAATAATTGATTTCTTTTAGGGTTATTTTTGTTAATAAGGGCAAGGGCATAAGGATTTACACGCTTTGCAATCCATCCTTCACTGCTTTCTTCTCCGGCATAACTGCCATCAGGATTTTTTACAGGAATATCCGGTGTCTGACCCAATGCCTCTGCGATAACATTTGAACCTGTTGAATTTACATTCTCATCAATATGGGTCAACTGTAAACTGGTTCCTACTTTTAACCAGTCTGTGGTTTTGTTGTCTAAATTCAGCCTTAATGAAGTCCTTGTAAACTCAGACCCAATTGCTATACCATCCTGATTGAAATAAGACCCCGACAATAAATATTGCGTTTTATCATTACCGCCGCTCAAAGTAAGGGTATGGCTTTTTACTGGAGCTTTTCTGAATAATTCGTCCTGCCAGTTTGTACCCTTGCCCAAATATTGTGGATTGGCAAATTCCGGTCTGGTATCAAAATTCCAAACAGCAGCCCTGTCGTTAATAAACTTAGCATATTCCCTTAAATCCATGGTTGGATATTTCTTGATCAGCTCCTGATATCCGGTGGTAAATTCATAAGTGATTTTTGGCGCTCCTTCTTTACCTCTCTTGGTAGTAATAACAATTACACCATTAGTTGCCTGTGAACCATAAATGGCTGTTGCCGATGCGTCTTTCAAGACGTCGATAGACTGAATATCCGAAGGGCTGATAGCTGCCAATGGATTTGTACCATTCCCTGTACCATAACTTTGGCCAATTATAACGCCATCAATTACATATAAGGGAGAACTGTTGCCAAAGGAAGACAGGCCTCGTATTTGTATATTGACACCACCTCCAGGTTGGCCTGAAGTCTGCTGCACTACTACACCGGCCACTTTACCCTGCAAAGCCTGGTCAAATGTTACTGGATGTGTTTTAAGAAGCTCCTCACCGGATATGGAAGATATGGATCCCGTAAGATCTTTTCTCTTTGCTTTACCATATCCAATTACTACTACTTCGTCTAATGCTTTTCGATCTTCTTTTAAACGAATTTTTAATTGGCTGCCTGTAACTTTTACTTCTGTACTTGCATAGCCCAGATAGTTCGCAACAAGTGTCTCTCCAATTTTAGCTTTAATAGAAAATGACCCGTCTACGTCCGTAGTTACACCTGTCTTGGTTCCTTTAAGAAAAATGGTGACTCCAAAAAGTGGCTGACTGTTCGAATCTTCTAATACTATACCAGTAGCTTTTACATCAGAATTTTGGGCTGATGCAAGGCTAAACGAACAAAGCATAAACAACAAGGCATACTTGCCAAAGAGTTTTTTTGCTTTTACATAGCGTTGAATTACGTGTTTTTCATTCATAATTAAATTAGTTTTAAGTTAGTTAATTAGTTAAAAAATAAGTGGTTTAATTTTACATGAAAAGATGCCTTTTGTCATGAAATATTTTTAATGTTGGTTATTTCATTTTGTCATACATTTCCATGTAACATTAGGAACAAATTAACAATAAAGCAGCGCCAAACTACGGCTCATTTTGTATCAAAAAACGGTATCAATTGTTGCATTTGTACAAGAGCCATAAAAAAAAACCTATAAATATTTCATTATCATATTTAATCTCACAAAAAATTGTTATTTCAATAATTTAAAACAAGCTCTGATTCGAAATAAATTCAATATATAAAAGTTAATTTTTTAACATTTAGTTTGCATTGTGGAGGGAGATTCTTTAACAGAATTCTATAGATTTTGGAGGAGTCTTTTGTCTCCATAAAAGCTGCTTTATTTGTTATCCCTTTTAAAATTAATTTTGCTGAAAAATAGAACTGTATGAAAGTTGATGCATCACAAATTAAAGTCATGCTAAAAAGGCAAAATGGAAATAGAAGCTATTGAGTAAACTTCAAAATAATTTTAGAAAAGACCTTCAGTATTCTTCTGATAATACTTGTTTTTAATCCGGGTTCGATTATTAAAAAGAAGGTTTTGAGTTGATTTCAGCCTTAACTGGAGGATTATAATTTAAATACCAAAGTACTGTAGAAGCAAAACCGATTTAAACATGTAAGCTTATCTGAGTTTACCAATAGTTTGGTGCATTTGGAATAAATGGAGACTTACTTTACTTATTCGTTAATGTGTCGAAATTTGATCGAAATTTCAGGGTTATTGTTGAAGAAAAAATTTATTGAGCTTAAAAATCGTTTATTACAAAATATTAGCTCAAGTGCAATCAACATTATTTAGATTTTTTGGAACAATATCCACAACTTGCATTAAGATTGCCTAATATAACTTCTTATCTTGGCATTACACCTGAGTTTCTTAGCAAAATTCGTAGTGAAACTAATCACATTATTTTAGTGATGCGCAATGCTGTAAAAGGTTTTTGCGGAAGCTGAATTAAATTTTTTCCGCTAAATTCTCCCTTAACAGGCGTAATTGTCATATCCCATGCATTGATAATTTCAATTTTATATTTTGAATTTTCGGGTAAATATACAATTTGGCTGCGTGACTGGTCAACACTAAAATAGTGCAGAAAATATTCATCCTTAAAAGCAACATATGAATAGGGCACCCAAAATTCCGTATTGATACTTGGTGTTAAATATCCTGGGGCAGATTCAATTATACTTCTTAGAAACTTAATCCTTTCCTGACTTTGCCCTCTGAGAACTCCCCCTTTTGACCACCACAAAATATCTTGCGATTCATATCCCCATTTAACGGGATTTTCAGTAACATAAGTTTCTCCATGCCCAACAAAGCCACCATTTACAGCAGCACGCCAAAATTTGTTCACCATCTCCTGAGCTGTTAAATTCCCCCACGGCCAATTAATATTTCCTTCGTACCGGCATTCATCATAAACTATTGGTTTTTTATATTTTGGCCTTAATTCTTTTGCTTTATGAGTGTCTTCATTTTGTATGCTCACATGTGTAATCAGGGGGTTTGTCTGGTCATAGAGGTCAGCTCCATTGTGTATTGAACGCAAGTGATTGTAGGGGTCTTTTTCGGCAAATAACTGAATAAAATGGTCCCAATCGTCTGTCTTCTTAGACTTCATAAAATCATATTCATTGGCCAGGCTCCACCATACGTTTTTATAGGCAGCAAAGCGGGCAATAATATAATTGATATATAAATCATCGGTTTTTCTGTCCATTTTTTGAAACCCCCAACGGTCGTAAGGATGAAAAACAATTAAATCGGCTTCGATGCCAAGTGAATCCAATTGCGCTATCCTTTTCTCAATATTCTGAAAATATACAGGGTTAAATTTCGTGTAATCCCAATCAGTTAAAGGCTTTCCCTCAAAAGGATACAAGAGTGGCTCGTTTTTATTCCAATCGTAGTCTTTAGGGAAAATACACATACGCATTTTGTTGAAATATCCATTAGCAAGGGTTTTCAATGTTAATCGGGCAAGACTGTCTCCCTGATGCACCCATGCATAACAGGTCGTACCAAAAGGGTAATATGGTTTATCGTCTGAATAAGCAAAATTAAAAGTATCTTTCACTATCACTTGTCCGTGATTGCTATCGGTGTTTGAAATACATTCAAATTTGCCTTTTTTATTATTGAGTGACTTTAAATTACTTGATGTGATATAAGTCCAGGCACCTGTCGCTTGTGGCATAAAACGGATTTTATATGTCCCGTTTCCATCATAAAAGCCTGAAACTATTTTTATATTCTCACCATTTGTAAATTTAGCAGTTAGCTGTACATCAGTGAACGGATTGCCTTTTGAATCACTTTTAAGAACAATCTCACAAATACGCCATTTTTCAACTTTATTTTGAGCCGAAATACTCGAAAAAGATAAAGAGACTGTCAATAATAGTATTAATTTACGCATAATTATAATTGTTTAATAAGTATCATTCCATATGACATTTCTTCGGTACGGGCATCCTTATTTTTAACATCAGAAACATATCCCAAAGAGTCTCCTACTTCAAATAGATACGGTTTGGACCTTCAAAATCATCGTGGTCTGCTTTGGCCAATTGCTTTTTTTATAAAAAATTATTTTAAAAATTTCCAATAATCAAAATACAGTATATCGGTCTTGGCTTCTCCTTTAAAAACAAAATACAAATCGTGAATTCCTGAAACTTTTTTAACATCAATTGTTTGCGATGCCCATTTGTCATTGCCTCCCGTCATTGGTACATTTACGGTTCCGAGCAACTCTCCATTTTTAGAGTCCAATCGTATCTCCACTGAAACATTTCCGTTGTGCGTTGTGCCAATTCTTGTCGTGAATTTCGAAGCACCTTTACGGAAATCCACTTCTTTTACTTTGATAAAAGCGTCATTGTATTTTGCCATAATATAATTACCAACCACATTATCTTCCATCGACTTCACTCCTTCGGACCAGGCAATGGTTTCAGCTTCCGTTTTGACATAAGGGTTTAATGGATTTAAACTCTGTTTAATACCTTCAGTCATATTCATTTGCACAATCGAACCATCTTTATTAAACGTGACTTCTTCTACACATACTGAACGGGTAAAACCACCACCTTGCGGTAATGCACCATTGTGATAGAAAAAATAGCTCTTTCCCTTAAAATCAATTATACCGGGATGATTGGTAAAAGAATTTCCTTGTGTAGGCATGACGACACCCTGATATTTCCAGGGTCCTGTTATACTTTTACTGGTTGAATAACCAATATGTTCCGATATTGGCCCTGCGGCAAATAATAAATAATACAGACTATTGCGTTTATACAGCCATGGTCCTTCCTCATAAGTGGTAGGTCTTATATCATTTTTTTCTCCTTCGCGTTTACCAAAAGATTCTATAGTATTGGGTACTTGTTTCACTTCGCCCGAACAGGATATCATGTCCTTATTCAGTTTTACATAATACAAGCCGGGATTTCCCCAAAACAAATACGCCTGACCGTCCTTATCAATAAATGGGGTAGGATCAATATCATTCCAGGGATGATGATCGATAAGTTTCTTGCCAATAGCGTCTTTAAACGGACCATAAGGACTATCTGAAACCAAAACCCCTATACCTCCGCCATGCATGGGACAATACAAATAAAATTTGCCATTTCGTTCAATACACTGAACTGCCCAGGCTCCATTATCCTGCTTTGCCCAACTAAAATCTTTTAGGGAAGCAACTATTCCATGGTCTGTCCAATTGACCATGTCGGTTGATGTATAAAGCGACCAATTAAGCATTTTAAAACCCTTGCCGTCGGCATTGGCATCGTCTTCATCATGGCTTGTATACAAATACACTGTGCCGTTATGTACCATTGGTGCCGGATCTGCCGAATATTTGGTCTGCACTATAGGATTTTGTGCTTCTCCAATAGAACAATTTAAGATCGTTATAAGTGTTGCTATAAGTTTATAGGTATGTTTCATTTTATTTAGTTATTAAATCCTCCGTTCGGTTGGATAGTTATACATGATTTTATCTTACTATTTAATTCTGAACCAATCAAAATCAGCATAACCGCCTGTTTCTTTTGTTGCATAATTAAACAAGCCAAAACGATACCCCATAAAATGCGGGATGTCATATTTCATTTTCAATATATTTCCAATAGGATTCCACACTTTTCCATCTAAGCTGTACGAGAATTTAGCTTCATCTTTCCCATTAAGAGTGTAAAGGCTATTAGCTTCATCGTTCATGCCTGTAAAATCGCAATCAATCTTTAAATAAACGCTCTTTTGTGTTAAAGGAATTTGCTGTACTTCTACAGGTTTATCTGAACCGGCACTTACCATTACTATCGATTTTTGACCATTTTCGACCTTCACTCCAACCTGTCCGTATTTTTTTTGAAAGGCACATAATCCTGCGAAATCACCTTCCTTCATTTTGGAAACATCCAGGACAACAGAAGCTGAACTTGTTGGACCAATAGTACGTTGTGTAAGTGTGTTTCTGGCCTGAAGAAAATCAGTGTCCACTCTTCCTGTTTTGAGGCGCAGGAATCCTTTTCTTTCCGTTACAGACCACAGCGCATTATCCGGATTATGATTCCACTGCCATACTAAAGAAAGTGCTGCCTGTCCTTTTTTTCGATTGAATTCATCAGAAGCAACCAAATTCGGAATCAAACCTTTACTGGCTGGCAGGTCTAATATTTCCGGGGCTTTACCATTTTCTCCTAATACAGGCCAACCGTTTTCCCACTTTACGGGAACGAGATAAGGAACGCGGCCAACAGGACCATAATCGCGAAAAAGATAAGAGAACCAACGTCCATCGGGAGTGTCTATCAATCCTCCCTGAGCAATTCCTCTATCTTGAAAAGCAACTTTTCCTTCCCAGGGACCGTTGATATTATCTGCCCTATGTATAAGTACAGTTCGCATTTCACCGCGTGGCGCGCAAATGTTAAATAGATAATATTTCCCTTTTACTTTAAATAATTGAGAACCTTCAGCTGCAAGGCCTACTTCTTTTCCTGTTGGTGCACTGGCGTTTTTGATGAGAACTCTCTCCGGAACGTCTTGTTTAATCTCTGTCAGATCGTCATTTAATTCAACAATTTTTAGTAAATCCCCGCCATAAATCATATATACTTTGCCATCATCATCAAAAAACAAAGAACTGTCATGAAGGGATGGCTTAAAAGAAACTCTTTGCCAGTTTCCTTTATCTATATCTTTTGTTTTAAAAACGTAGGTTTCACCTGGTATGTCATGAGCAAAAGTGGTTAGATAATACATACCTTTGTGGTAGCGCAGACTACTTGCCCATGAACCTCTGCTATAGATGTTTTTTCCTTGTTCCAAATTTAGTGCCGGCAAATCTGCCAAAGTATCATAGGCATAGTTGATGATTTTCCAATTGACAAGATCTGTAGATTTCATAATGGGCACACCCGGGTTCATGTGCATCGTTGTACTGGCCATATAATAATTTTTACCAACCCTGATCATAGACATATCAGGTACATCAGCAAAAATTATTGGATTTTTGGCTTGCGCCAAACCAACGGCCTGAACAAGCAAAACAAGGAAGGCGAAAATAGGCCTAATTTCTTTTCTCATAATTTAAAAATTGGTCAATAGTTTGTAAATGGTTTCAATAAACAAAATAACAAGAAAACAATACCTTACAACGTTTCCTTTTGTATCAAAAAAGTGCGCTAATTGTATTAAATGAAGCCTATATCAAATACATTTATAAATCAGTCTGAAATTTTATGGAATTATGCCAATAAGATTTTGGAAATAGTATAATTCATTGACCGGATTAAAAATATAAGTAGTATCAAAAAAAAGTAGTAAACCTAAGCCTACTACTCTCTAAAATTGTTTTGTATTTGTTATTTAATCCTGTATCCTTTTTTAGTTAGGCATTTGGGAATCCCTCTCAACAGATATTATTGCTGTTTATATATGCGCAGATATTCAGAAGGCAAGGACCCAAATTCTTCTCTAAAGTACTTAGCAAATCTTTTCGGGGAATTAAACCCTACTTCATATGCTATTTCAGCAATTTGCATTTGGCTTTTTTCAAGAAGCTGACGCCCGCGTTTCAATCGTATTGTTCGGATAAATTCAATAGGTCCCTTACCGGTAATGGCAATTAATTTTTTGTATAAATGACCACGGCTCAGGCCTAAAGCTATACTAAGGGTTTCAACAGAAAAATCAATGTCGCTTATATGTTCTTCTACAACTTTAATAGCTTTGGCGATCAGGACTTCATCCAAAGAGGTTATGGTAATTTCTGCAGGAGAGACATCTAATTTTTGGCTAAACGAGACATGACTTTTCTCTGTCCATTCTACAAATTTCTGAATGCGCAGTTTTAGTAAAATAAAATTAAAAGGTTTGGTTATATAATCATCAGCGCCTAGTTCCAAACCTTCCATTACATGTTCTTCAGCGGTACGTGCCGTCAATAGGATAACCGGAATATGAGACCAATAAATATTAGTTTTTATTTGTCTGCAAAGTTCTATTCCGTTCATAACAGGCATCATTACATCACTTACAATAATGGTTACATTAAACTTCTGCAGCAATTGCAAGGCTTCTTCTCCATTATTGGCAGTTATCACATAATATTCATCCTCCAGATTATCTTTAATAAATTCACAAAAATCATTGTTGTCATCTACAAATAATAATATTTTTTTATCTGTAATGCTATTTGTTCCTTCTTCTTCCTGAATAGTAAGTTCGTCTGAAAAAATTTCTGTTGAATACTCTTCTACCGTACCTAATTCAGCTATTTTAATTGGAATATGGAAGGTAAAAATACTACCCCGTGGCACATTATCTGTAACATTTATTGTTCCTCCGTGAAGATTGACATATTCATGTACAATATGTAATCCTATACCTGCCCCGGTTTTTTCCTGTTCTTGCTGAGCCTGATAAAACCGTTCAAAAATATGTTCTTTTTCTTTATTGCTAATACCGGATCCTGTGTCTGAAACACTTACAGAAACAGTATCATTTGCTTGTTTTATATGAATGCGGATGGTACCGCCGTCTAAAGTATACTTGAATGCATTTGAAAGTATATTTGTAAGTATCTTTTGAACTTTATCCCGGTCAAATGACATTGTTAAACTTTCTATATCTGTGAACAACAATAAATTAATATTACGTTCTTCTGCATAAACACAAAATGAAGTGTAAATTTCATTAATAAAACTAACAAAATCGCCGGACTTTAAATTCAGCCTTTCTACACCAACATCCAGTTTATGAAAATCAAGCAGTGAGTTTATTAATGCCATTAGCTGTTGTGCATTTTTATACATAATACCCAACTTTTTTCTCATGCTTTCGTTGGCTGCATCTTTCAATAAAATCTGCAAAGGGGTAATAATGAGTGTAAGTGGTGTACGCAAATCATGGCTGATATTAGTAAAAAACCTTAATTTTATCTCGTTAATATGTATTTCCTTCTCGTGATCCATTTGCATACGCTGCTGTTCCAGTTTTACAACATGATTTTCTTTTGTTCTGCGCACATAAAATGTCAGTGCACTAATAATTAAAATGGCATATATGATAAAAGCCCAGACTGAAAAATAGAAAGGAGGCATTACATTTATAAATAATTCTGTAGGGACATTGTTCCAAACACCATCACCATTTCGTGCTTTTATTAAAAGTTTGTAATTACCTGTTGGAAGTGAGGATATTACAATTTTATTATTTTGAGTAGGCACCCATTGTGTATCAAAGCCTTCTATTTGATAAATATATTTTACTTTATCAGCATTCAATAAATTTCCTGTAGTAAACTGTAAGGAAATAAGTTTATCATCATGCCTGAAATTTAACTCGGAAGTTAATTGCATTGGGTGTTCGAGCAACTTGCGTCCATCATAATAGGAGTCTACCTGAATAGTATTATTACCTACTGTCAATTCAGTAAATATAACTTTTGGTGTAGTTTGGTCCTTTTCAGATATTTTATTCGGATTCAAAATAGTATATCCTTCGACATTACCAAGCAGAATATCACTATTTTGTAATTTGCAAACAGCGCGATCATTAAAATAATTATTCATAAGGCCATCTTTGACTGAGTAATTTTTACTTGAAAAAGTAAATCCTCCGTTTGATGCAGGCGTAACAGTAAGTATTGAAAGCCCATTACTGGTTGTTACCCAAATATTATTGAGATTATCTTCTGTTATCCCTTTAATTGAATTATCACATAATCCATTTTCTTTATCAAAATAATAAATAGTGTCTTTTTTTTGATTCCAGATCATCAGTCCTTCATTACTGCCTAACCATAGAATGCCACGTTTATCTTTATAGACATTTGAAATCAGAGATTGGGGAAAAGTTTGATTTCCTTTCTTATTACTAAGATACAAAGTCTTTTTATAATTCGTGATATCAATTACCAAAAGGCCAAATACAGTACCAACATACATTTTATCACCGCCATCATAAGACATATCCAGCGCATAAACAATATCATCAAATGGGGTAATCACAGCATTAAAATTATCCGAGTCCGATTGTAATACCTGAATTTTTCCCCCTAATGATCCTATCCATAGATTTCCATACCTGTCTTCTTCTAAATTCCAAATACTATTACTGGTTATTTTGCTGTTCTTTGTAGTATACTGGATCATTTTGCCATTTTCATAACAAAAAAGTCCTTTTTGATAGGTACCAATCCAAATACGATGCTTCCTGTCTTCCAGTATAGATATTATCGCGATGTTTGGAATTGGGAGTTTCTTAATGGTCTCTGAGTTCTTTTCTTTTATATACAATCCGTTTCCATCTGTTCCCAACCAAATATTTCCATGATGATCTTCCATTATAGACATAATATCGGAGCATTCAGGGTGTCGGAAATTGATAAAATTCCGAAAACTTTCATGATAAAACGAAAGTCCCTTTTTATTGTATCCAATCCAGATGGTTTCATTGTTGTCTTTGTACAGACACTTCACACTGTTCGATGACGGACCTGTTTCAACCCATGGATCAGATGCTACATTTTTAAATAAATCTTTTGCTTTGTCATAGATAAACAATCCTTTGTGGTCTGTTCCTATCCAGATTTGTCCCGGTTGGTTTTCGATAATACTTGTTATATGATTGGCTTCAGTTTTTAATTTTGAAGGCAATTCTAATCTTTTCCACTCTTCAATTGAGTTCTTTTTGTAAAAAACCTGTTCACTTTTATCTGAACAAATCCACAGCCCATTATTGCTGTCTATATAAATTATATTAGTGGCATTAATGGCATTCTGTTTTATAAAATCAGGTAATTCTATGAAGGTTAAAACCCTGGATTTTTTATTCAGTTTCCAGCAGATCCCTGAATCATATTGAATTGCGTACAGAAATTCACCATTATCAGCAATAGAGACTCCCTCTTTTAGAGGAGTTTTTAATTGGAATACAGAAGTCTTTTTTTTCTTAATATCATAAAAAAACACCTTCTTTTTGTTCAACACCCAGAGATTACGATTTTTATCGACAAAAATTTTAGCATTAAGATCCGGCTCTATGCCCAGATTGAGTAACAACTGTTTTGTGTCTGAAAAAGAATCTTTATCTCTTTTATATACCATGTAAGAATATCCTAAGTCTATCCAGATATTACCCAGGCCATCTTCCTGCAGTTCAACTATATTATTTGAAGACAGAGCATTAGATACACCGGGATGCATTTTATAAACCTTAAATCCATATCCGTCGTATCTATTTAGTCCAGACTCTGTACCTATCCAAAGAAATCCGTAACTATCTCTCAAAATAGTTTTTACATTATTATTTGAAAGACCTTCATTAGTTTCTAAATGATGAAAAACATAGGATGACTGCCCAATACTATTTTGGAAAGAAATAATCCAAAATGTTACGAGCAGATGTATGCGGATTTGTCTTAGATTTTTTTTCATACTAAAATGGTCAATAGAAAATTAGAGTATTATAAGCAAATAGGTAAGCTGAATTTTTCTGTATTTATTCAAAAAGATCTTATTTAGAAATAAAATCCTTTCAAACATTCTATTCTTTTATCAGGAAATTTTTGTCCTGTTGTATTTTAATAAGCTCAGGTAATAAGAAGCGATTGTAAAAATGCCTTTTTAATTTTCATCAAAAAGGTATTTTGATTCTCTTTTCGTTTCTGTCTCTTTTGACTCTCTGCTAAATCAAATATAACGAAGTTTTTTATCTATCTGCCTTGCCGTTTACATTCAGAATAACATCAGGCGTTTTTTTAATCCCTAATTCATATAAGCTCATCAACAATAGATTAGGCAAACTTTTATCAGCAAGCAAGCAAACATATATTAATTTAATTTGCCCCTGCTTTAATAGCGTCAATTGTACGCTGATCAAGGATTTTGTTATTACTTCTGTCTATAGCACCACCTATGTCCCAAAAAAATGGTACAACCCCAGTATCTATCGATTTTTTTGTAATATAAGTTATCCAGTAATCTACGGCATTTTGATGAGCCGTCATATCTAAAGGAAGCCGGGAACGTCCATCTCTTCTGTAGGCACCATATTCGCCTAAGATAACGGGCATACCTTTATCTGTAAATTTTGTCTTAAGTTCCTGAAAACTTTTATCCTGATCCTTTTCTTCACCCCAGGTCGCATTGCGATTAGGTTCAATAGCAGAATGATGATTCTCTCCCCAATAAAAAAACATTTTTCCCCAGTCTGCATCTTTTTCCAAAAGTGTAAACTGGAAAGGCGAATAATTATGTACCTCTACCATTAAACGTTTATCTGCTGAATCAACAGGCAGGACATTCATTAGGGAATTCGTTTTTCCTATGTCAGTTGCAGGACCCTGAACTACCAAAATACGATAGGCATTCTTGCCTCCTGTAGCACGAACGGCATCAATAAAAGTTTGATGGTATGATGTTAAAACTGCCATCTGTGCTGCATCTTCCACATTTGGTTCATTGGCACTGGCAAATATTAAATGTTCATCAAAATCTCTTAAATGAGTGGCTATTTGTTCCCAAAATGCTTTTTGTTTTGCATTATTTTCCAGTTTCTTGGCTTCGGTAACGTTATTTTCGAGCCATCCCCCATCCCAGTGGATGTTAATTAATACATACATTTTGTTATCTACACAATATTGAACCAGTTCTTTAACTCTGTTAAGCCATGGTTTACTGATTTCTCCGGTATTTGGATCTGAATATTGATTCCAGGTACAAGGAATTCTTATGGAATTAAAGCCTTTCGTTTTTAAAAAATCTATATATGATTTAGTGATTTTTGGACTCCCCCAGGCACTTTCTCCTCCTATGGCTTCTAATGCGTTTCCAATATTCCAGCCTAAGCCCATTTTTGCAGCAATTTCGGGAGCAGTATTTTTCATACCGGCTGCATCAGCAGGAAGGGGACTTGTATTATAATTTGGATATTCTCTGTTTACAATCGGATTAACTCCGGCTTGCTGAAGGATCTGAACGGTTGCACCTGATTCTTTTTTTACTGAACTGCTGGAGCTGCAGGCAAAAAACATCATTAGAACCAGACTGGTCAAAACGTAAATAACTTTTTTACGATTCTTTTTTTTCATGTTGCCTAATGTTTTTAATTTCTTTTTAATACCTCTGCAAGGTTACCAATTGTTTTTTGTCCTTTATTTTTAATAACTCTCTTTAAAAATTTCAATACTTTGAAATACTGATCATTAAAAATCCAAAAATAGCAACAAAAAACTAGGGAGACTATAAAACTCCCTAGTTTAAAAAGCAAACTAACTTAAACTTAACCATTCAATTTAAAAATTGTCATGTTCAATGTATATTGGAGAGGGCTCAATCAACTCCTTTTACATTAATTCTACAGCAAAGAAGCAGATGTTTCTATAATCTCAAAATTCTTACTATCTCTTGCGAGAATGCAGAACTCGTTAATCCAAATAAAACTTCTGTCAAAAAATGATAATGAATGCGTTTCTTACCAAATTAAGTTAAAGTCAATATTTAAAAACATTCTTTCCGTTCAGCTTGTCATGCAATAAAAAATTGTATTGCAAACATCATAAAAACTTCACCAAACTATGGTATTGTTTTGTATCAAAAAGCTGTCTCATTTGTTGCAATTACTAAATAAAACAAGATCTGTATATTTTTAATATACATTCTAAACTTTAATTGATGTATTCAAATTAACATTTTGTTTTATACTTATAAATAAGCAAATAAATTAAGGTGAAATATTCTTACAAATAATAATATATTATTAATTTTGTATTTTGTTTCAACTACAGGATTAATGACTTCATGAAACATAAAGATTGTCCATATCTGATAAATACCATTGCTGATTATTTCGCTCTTTTTTCAGATGTTATTCTAATACATGGAATACAAATACAGCCTGTCCGAAAATGTAAGACAATGGTTTAGTTGGTGAAAAATGATTTAATAATTAAAAACTGAATCAATTATGAAAAAGTATTTAATAATTCTAATATTCTTTTATTCACTTAATATTGTTTCTCAGGGTAAATCAGGTTTTCAGGTACTAGTGACAACTGAAAATGATTTTTTGGGCATTAATAACAAAGATGAGAACTACACTGGTGCTGCTAAAATAGAATTACTTACTCCTGAAATAAAATGGAAATGGTTGCCGTTTTTCAAATTCAAACAGGATCCAACTGTATTGAATGTTCAGCGTTTTGGATTTGGAGGAACGGCTTATACTCCACAAGACATTGGAACCAGCGAGGTAGTTATGGGAGATCGCCCCTACGCTTCTTTAACTTTTTTTAGTTTTGGCAATGCTTCTTACAATAAAACTAAAAAACTGTTTCTTCAGTCCGATTTAATAATTGGTTCAATAGGATCCCCGGAACCAGGCAATGTGCAGGCTTATATGCATAAACATCATTGGTTTGGTTCAGACAGACCTGAACCTCAAGGCTGGAATAATCAAATTGGTTTTAACGGTTCATTAATCATTAATTACAATTCCCAGTTAGAAGGATTGATTGAAATCACAAAAAACAAATCAAATTTTCAGTGGATTATCCCTTCCTGGGTTGCCAAAGCAGATATCGGAAACTACATGATAAATCTACAGGGAGGCATAAAATTGAATTTATTAAACTTTAATTCTAATATATTGCAGGATTATATTGTGGAAGTTCCAACAATTACAAAACAAACAGCCAAAAAAAATATTAGATTTAATTTATTTATTGAACCTGATTTCAGAATTGCAGCATATAATGCAACTTTGGAAGGAATAATGTTTAATGATAAAAGTATTTATAAAATTGAACATACGCAGGTTAACAGATTATTGTTTGAGATCAATGGCGGATTAAATGTACTTATAGGTGATTTTTTCTATGCCAAATACTCGTTCTATGGCAGAAGTAAAGAATATGAAGGAGGAAAATCTTTTCATACCTGGGGCGGAATTACTGTTGGTTTCTCACCTTCCAGATGGAATCATAAATGAGTATGAACTAATTTACCTCCTTAAATAGCAATTAGGTATAAATTATAGCTACCTTAATTTATAATACGAATGTAATCCTTTAGGCAATTGTTAAGCGGTACTCAGAAGGTGAAAGTGACGTACGTCTTTTGAAGAAAGTGCTGAAAGACGAAGGAGTACTAAATTCTAATTCGTCAGCTATGTCAACAATAGTTATTTCGGGATTATCCAATAATGCCTTAGCTTTGGTAATCAAGGCTTCAGATATGAGATCTTTGGCATTTCTATGTGTAACCTTCTTTACAATTTTGTTTAAATGCGCAGGGGTGACACAAAGCGCATTTGCAAAAAACTCAACACTATGCTGCTCTTTGCAATGTGTAGTAATATGGCTTAGAAATTGTGATACCAGAAGCCCTTTTCTTGTTTGTGAAAAAATCATATCATTTTTTTGGTATTTATTATAAATCATTCGAATCTCATGCAAAAAAAGAGTAATGGAGTTCTGTCCCAATTCTTTGCTGTTAATAGAATGCTCTTCTTTTTTACTTTTAAGATGTATTACTTTAAAAAGCCATAGCATCAATTTAAAGTCTGTAGCATCAAGACTTATACTTGGAGAATTTATTGAATTTAAAAAATGGAAAAAGAACTTTTGCTGTGCAACCAAATTCTCTTTAACTACATATTCCCATGAAAATACCATAACACATATCTGAAGCTCTTCATCCATGTTGAGTATACGGCAATCGGTATCCTTTGGTATTAGAATTAAATCGTGTGCGGAAAATTCCTGAATTCGATTATTCAGCTGAAGTTTTATACTGCCTGACCGAATCAACAGTATTGTAAAATTGATAGTCTTAAAAGATTTATTTGGATCGTAACCCTTAATTTGCTTAATAAAACAAACAAACAGTCCTAATTTGCTATCTGACTCAAATTTGTTATTTATGAAATCTTCAATCATGGTGGTTCTCTTTTTAATGATTTAATGAAGTACATACTGCATATTGCATTTATTGTGCATATGCCTGAAACAAAAATTAATAAGACAAGCAATAATTATTTAATTATAGTCATGAAGGTAGAAAATAACTATAAGATAAATTATTGCTTGTACAGAATTCTTAAAGTATCAATTGGCAGTTGAATTCTTACATCTGAGTCCGGTTACCAAGGCCATAGTAACTGGTGATAAAGATGAATTTAGTGCACCGACTGTTCCTCCTATAATGTTTCCGACTGAACTATCCCAATCTCTATCCCTAATCTCATCGTAATAAGCAGAATATCGTGCAATTGATGAGGTAGTCAGTATAATTCTCTTATCCTCATTATTCAAAACAGTACTGGAGAGAATTTCAGATTCATATGATGCGATAAATTCATGAATATCCTGATATGACTCGTCCTTAATCGCAGCTAAGGAATCAATCAATGTTCTAAGATCGGCCTTGCCCTGGAAAGTCAATATTGAATTTTCAATAATACTAACAGTACTGTTTTCTGGGTTGGTGACAATAGTATTAATAGTATTATATGCAAAGGGTGAGCTACAATCCTTGGCAATATTGATGGTACCAGAGCAAGCGATCAATTGAACTTGTGTCATAATGTCTTCTGTCGATATATTCTCTGACAATGAATTATCAGAGTTGGTTGACAAATATATTTCAAGGACTTCATTGTGAAGTCTTCCTATACTATCATAGGGGTTTAATGTGTTTTCTGGGTTTGATAAAATCATAGCAGGTTTTTGAAAATTGTTTTTTTTATCAATTGTCAAATCCTCTATATTTTCTTCAGAAGTACAGGAAATCATAATCAATGGGAAAATTAAAATCCCAATTAGCATATGTCTTTTCATGATTCTTGGTGTTTTTTAGATATTATTGAACATTTTATTTTTGCTCAATTCATTTTACCCGGTAAGCAGAATTTTTATTTGGCACAATACCAAACTTTATTATTTGAATTCAGAACAAAACTAAAATTAGAAATCATCACCCGCAAATCATTGCTTATTGGATTCCGCGAATTGTACTATTGATTTCGTGAAAATCCATACATAATTTTATTTTAATAATACTTTATTTATAACTTCTTTGTGTTACTTTTGAAGTATAAATACCACAAATTTCTTGGTCGTACTATTATGAATATCTCCCCCCAAATCTATATATCATGCATATTTACCCAATCATGTCTGTATTATTGGCAACACAATTTACTGTTGCACAACAAAAGACATATGCTATTTCGGACTCATTACAATCTAAAAATTTTGAATATTTAGATGAGCGAATTGATCTTTTTAAAAGAGATCCCTCTAAAGCAGCTCCTTATATTATTTCTTATTTGTCAAAGGCGAAATCAGAAAAAAATTCGCAGGAAATTGTTAATGGTTACAAAAACCATCTTTTACTGCAACGTGACGAAAAATCAAAATTGATCTATACAGACAGTATGGTATATGCTGCAAAAAAGTCTAAAAATAATGCACTGATTGGCTCAGCATATCTCTCCAGAGGAGTCGTTTATTATGCGCAGAAGAAGTATACCGATGCTCTGGATAATTACATCATAGCTAATGACTTTATCTCCAAAACAAAAGACGATTATTTGTTTTACAAGATAAAATACAATATGGCGCTTATTAAATATTACCTCGGTTTGTATGATGAATCTCTGGTATTGTTTAAAGATTGTGTAAATCATTTTAAAAACAACAATGACAGAGCCTATCTGAATTCATTACATTCCCTTGGACTTACATACAATAAATTGGGCAATTATGGCCTGTGCAGTGAGACAAATAAAATAGGGTTAGAAGAAACAAAAAGACTTAACATTAGTGAAATGGAACATTACTTCCATCATTCTGAAGGAGTTAACCAATATTTCAAGCAAAACTATGTTTTATCCATAAAAATTATCCAAAGCGCATTACCGGGCATTCGCTCAAATAAAGATTTCGCAAATGAAACGGTAGGCTACCTGTATATTGGTAAAAGCTATTGGGCATTACAAAACACCCAACAGGCATTATACTATTTTAATAAGGCAGATAAAATGCTTAGTGAAAAGCAGTATATCCATCCTGAACTTCGGGCAATGTACGAGCTATTGATTGATTATTACATTACAAAGAAAAAATCAGAAGCAGGACTCTATTATATTAACAAGTTGCTCAAAACAGATAGTATTTCAAATGTCACTTATAAATATTTATACGGTAAAGTGCTCAAAGACTATGATACCAAAAAATTGCTGACAGAAAAGAAGAAAATAGAGACAGCTTTGAATCGAAAAAAATATACGGAAATAATTTTTATTTCTATTATTTCTTTATTGGTCTGCTCTTCCTGTTATCTAACCTATAGAAATCTTAGAAATAGAAAAAATTACGGAAAAAAATTCGCTGAGCTGATGGATGAAAATGAAAAAACAAAAGACACGGCAAAGCTTAAAAAAATACCTTTGGATGAATTGGATATCAACCCTGATGCCGTGGTTGCCCTGCTGAAACAATTGGAAAAATTTGAACGGGATAAAAAATTCCTGGAAATGGATTGGACATTGGTAAAACTGGCTGCCTCTTTTAACTCTAATACCAAATATCTCTCTAAAGTAATTTACTTTCACAGAGGTAAAAAATTTGTAGATTACATAAACGACCTTAAAATTGATTACCTGATTGAACTTTTGAAAACAAATAAAGTCATACGGAATTATACCAATAAAGCATTGGCTGAAGAAGTTGGTTTTAGCACAACACAACGCTTCACTAATGCCTTTTATTCAAGAGTAAAAATTTCCCCTACTTTTTTCATCAAAGAGTTAGAACGGCAACAATTGTAGCAATAACTCTCTGAATTTATAAAAGATACTGCAAGAGGTAGAGCCTATATCATATAAATAAAAACAGAAGTATTCAATAGGCTAAAAAATTTGCTGGTTTATGGTTTTTATATTTTTGCATTCAGGCAATTTCACTTATGCAAATCATCAAATCTTAATTCAAAATCAAAATTCAGCAAATCTTTTGGATGAACACCTAAACCAGTAGCAATTCTTGCGATAGTTTCAAGTGTTGGGTTGCCTTCTCCTGTTTCATATTTATTATAATTACTGGCATCAAATCTTGTTAGACTATCCACACCGCTTAGGGTTTTTATTTTTTCTTCTCTAATTTTTCTTAAATTTTCACCAAATCTTTTTCTATAATCCTTAAGTAGTTCCTCTTTAGCCATATTCATAATTTGAACGTACAATTTTTAACTTTTAATAAAAATATTTATGGTGATATATCACCATGAATATTTTTTTTATATATTTGTGATAATTCACCGTTTAAATTAGCGTATTTGTTATTTTTTTACATAAAACATTGAAGCATTCGCTTTGGATCTCGTTATCGAAAACCGCGTTTAAATAACCTTGAGACAATAAGTGAAAATGCTCACGTCTTACCAGTCGTGGGCACACTCATTGTTCCCCGGTAATTTCAATAGCTTTGACAGCGATTAAGCTGAGTTCGGAGCCATTTTTATTGGCAAAACTCTTCAGCTTTCATTTCTGGCATTCAATCTTCATTGTTTTTTAGACTTTTCATTAACATTTAATTAACTCAACAAACAAAAAACCAGTGCCTATGATTCAACAGAAATGGTAGTCCATACCATAAAATTTAACACATAAAAAAAGGCCCTCTAATTCGTCACCAAACTAGTATAGAGGACCGTAGCTAACAAAATCAATGTTTCACTTTAACTAAACCAATATTATGAATAATTTTTCATACTACAAAGGTTGGAAGGCTTTTTATTGCCTAATTTTTTTCGGCTGTTTCTTGTCTTCATCCTTTGTTCTGGCAACTAATTCACTAAGGCAACAGCAACCCAATCCTTCGCAAAACATTGTTCACGGCATTATCACGGACGGCGCCAATCCTTTGCCGGGAGTCACCATTGCCATAAAAAACAAAGCCAACTCAGGTACTATTTCCGATTATACCGGACAATATGACATTATTGCTGCAGGCTCAGATACGCTGGTAGTTTCTTTTATAGGGTTCAAAACCGCTCTGGTTCCTGTAAATGGACGTCGAACTTTAAACATAACACTACAGCCTGACATTACGGCTCTGCAAGAGGTCCGGGTCAACGCCGGATACTATTCCGTAAAGGAAAGCGAGCGTACGGGCAGTATCTCCAGGGTTACAGCCAAAGACATCGAAAACCAGCCTGTTACCAATGTGCTGGCTACCATGCAGGGCCGAATGGCAGGAGTTCACATAACACAAACCACAGGAACCCCGGGAGGAGGTTTCGACATCAAAATCCGCGGACAAAACAGCCTGCGCAGCGATGCAAACTCACCGCTTTATATCATTGATGGTGTGCCCTATTCTTCGGATCCCATCGGAGAAAGTCAGACTTCAACCGCTTATCCAACTTTTTCGAGCCCTCTTAACAGCATTAATCCCGATAATATAGAAAGCATTGAAGTGCTTAAGGATGCCGATGCAACCTCTATATATGGATCCAGGGGAGCCAATGGTGTAGTGCTCATCACTACAAAAAAAGGAAAAAAAGGAAAAACAACTTTTAATATTACAAGTTCTACAGGAACAGGCAGATCTACCAAGTTTATTAAATTAATGAATACCCAGGAGTATCTTGCCATGCGCAGACAAGCTTTTATTAATGACGGTCTTACAGAATATGGTCGACGCGATTACGATATCAATGGAACCTGGGACCAAAATCGATATACAGACTGGCAAAAAGAAATCCTGGGAGGAACCTCCCAGATAAACGATGTACAGGGAAGTGCATCAGGAGGTTCCGATAAAACCCAATTCAGGTTAAGCAGCAGCTACCATCAGGAATCCACCATTTATCCTGGA
Organism: Flavobacterium sp. Flavsp81; assembly: GCF_059491325.1. Classification (NCBI taxonomy): domain Bacteria; kingdom Pseudomonadati; phylum Bacteroidota; class Flavobacteriia; order Flavobacteriales; family Flavobacteriaceae; genus Flavobacterium; species Flavobacterium sp. Flavsp81. The sequence goes on from NZ_CP168505.1 coordinate 1,392,647, forward strand.
GATTTCCGATACAAAAAGGGTGGGGCCCAGCTCAACGTAAACCACATCTCTGAAGACGGCAAGTTCCGCTTTTCTTTCTCGGGAGGCTATAACAGCCAAAACAATAAGCTGCCGTCTTTTGATCTGAGCTCAATTGTACGGTTTATTCCACCCAATGGTCCTGCTCTTTACAAAGCTGATGGCAGCCTCAATTGGGAAAATGGCACCTGGCAAAATCCTCTTCGCAATCTAAATGCCGAATACCGATCCAAAACCAATGATCTTGTTGCCAATACAGTTCTGTCCTATGAAATTATAGACAATCTTACTGTAAAAAGCAGTTTTGGCTTTACTGACCTGCATACTATTGAAACCCGAACTATACCTTCGACAATTTATAATCCTATCTATAATGTAGGAAGCGATCGTTCGTCAGTTTTTTTCAATAATACAGACAGGTCTTCGTGGATCATAGAACCTCAAATCAATTACGAAAGGGTAATTGGCGGAGGCAAATTGGATATTCTTCTTGGCGGGACTTTTCAGAATCAGGTTACAAATACCCTGTATCAGTTAGGATCTGGCTTCATCTCCAATAGCCTGATATACAATTTGGCAGCAGCCAAAAACATTACAGTAACTAATAATGATCAGACCCAATACAAATATCAGGCATTCTTTGCAAGGGTCAACTACAACTGGCAACAACGTTACATGCTGAACCTGACAGCCAGACGAGACGGATCCAGCCGTTTCGGGCCCGGGAATCAATTTGCGGTCTTCGGGGCAGTTGGAGCCGCATGGATTTTCTCTCGTGAGAATTTTTTACAAGACAGCCAATGGCTAAGTTTTGGAAAGATACGTTCGAGTTACGGTACAACAGGTAATGATCAGATTGGTGACTATCAGTATCTCAACACGTATAGCACCACCGGGGTTGACTATGGCGGGATGATCGGACTTCAGCCCTCGAGACTTTTTAATCCGGATTTTGGATGGGAAATCAACAAAAAACTGGAAGTTGCACTCGAATTGGGCTTTTTTCAGGACCGCATCTTCACAACAGCATCCTGGTATCAGAACCGATCTTCCAATCAGCTCGTAGGAATACCATTGCCCGGAACAACAGGTTTCGCCTCTTTACAGGCCAATCTTGATGCAGAGGTTGAAAATAAAGGACTCGAATTGACTCTTAGAACGGTCAATTTCAATAAAACGGATTTTAAATGGTCTACCAATCTTAACATCAGTTTTGCCCGAAATAAACTGCTGCGCTTCCCTGGTTTGGAAGGTTCTACCTATAGCCAACAATATCGTATAGGACAGCCGTTAAACATCAATATACTTTATCAATATAAAGGTGTTAATCCTCAGACTGGTGTCTATGAATTTGAAGATTTCAATAAGGATGGAGTGATATCGCTTTCTGAAGACGCTAAAGTTATAGCTGACCTTAATCCAAAATTTTTCGGCGGTCTGCAGAACCAACTGACCTATAAAAGATGGAACCTTGATTTTCTTTTCCAGTTCACAAAACAGAAAAAACGAAGCTATCCACTGGGTCTGGCAGGAACAATGTTAAACCAGTATAAAAAAATAAAAGATTCATGGGTACAGCCCGGAGATAATGCGGCTTATCAAATCTTTACCACCGGCTACAACTACGACGCTGTAATTGCTGATTATAATTATTCGACCAGTAGCGCAACGGTTACTGACGGCTCTTTTATCCGTCTTAAAAACATAGCGCTTTCCTATAATCTTCCATTACCTCTTAAGGATACAACCTGTAAAATAATGATTGAGGGACAGAACCTGCTTACTTTTACTAAATATGAAGATGGTGATCCTGAATCTATTTCCAGCTTTTTACCTCCTCTAAAAGTGATTAGTGCTGGAGTACAATTAACGTTTTAAATCGATAAAAATGAAAAATTTAATAACAAAACTGTTATATTTGGCCAGCTTTTCGCTATTGCTGATTTCCTGTGATTCTTTTGTAGAAACCGATCTTCCGAAATCGCAACTCCATAATGCAGCCGTATTTGAAAATTATGCGACAGCCTCTGCTGCCCTAGCCGACATCTATTCCAAAATAAGGGATAACGGAATGCTTAATGGAGGTGGTTTATCTCTGCAGCTGGGGAACTATACTGATGAAACCGATTCTTACCAAGATCCCTCCAGTCCTTCTGAAGCTTTCTATCACAACAGGCTACTTCCTTCCACTTCAACATTACAGGATTTCTGGAATGTGGCCTATAACCAGATTTATGCAGCTAATACTCTAATCGAAGGGGTACAAAACAGCAAAAATCTCTCAGACCAAAATAAAAAACAATTGCAGGGAGAAGCACTCTTTATTCGGGCATTTATTCATTTTTATCTGGTAAACCTGTTTGGAGATGTCCCTTATATCGTCGAGACCGATTACAGAAAAAATAGTAAAGTCCCAAGAACGAGTACCCAAAAGGTATATGAGAACCTGATTGCAGACCTGCAAAACGCTTCCTCTATGCTGCCTGATACCTATAGTCCCGTTCAAAGAGTGCGCCCTAATAGGTTTACCTGTCGCGCTCTTATGGCTCGCGTATATCTGTACAACAACCAATATGCCGAGGCTGCCAGTGAAGCTTCTGTCCTGTTGAACCAGACAGCACTGTTTTCACTGGAGCAGGATTTGAATAGTGTGTTTTTAATAAATTCAAAAGAAACAATCTGGCAATTGCAATCGGCCAGTCCTGGGAATAATACCGTAGAAGGTACCGTATTTATTTTTGAATCCGGTCCTCCAATTATTGCTCTTACTGATAATTTGGTAAATTCCTTTTCAGCTACAGATCTTCGAAAATCCAGTTGGATTAAATCTGTTACGGATGGTACCACAACCTGGTATCATGCTTTCAAATATAAAGAGCGTGATAATACTCCTACTTCCCGGGAATATTCAATTATGTTCCGATTAGCAGAACAGTACCTGATACGCGCTGAGGCTCGCGCTCATTTGGGCGATCTTACCGGAGCCAAAGAGGATCTAAACAAAATCAGGGAACGCGCAGGACTTAGTCAGACAACGGCACAAAGCCAGGCTGAAATTTTAAATGCCATCCTGCAGGAAAGAAGATGGGAACTTTTTAGTGAATTCGGCCATCGTTTTTTCGATCTCAAACGTTTCGGAGAGCTTGACAATACATTGTCAGCTGTAAAACCGGGATGGACTAGTAATGACAGGCTTTTTCCGATTCCGCAGAATGAATTAAATGCAAACCCTAATCTGCTGCCGCAGAATCCCGGGTATAATTAAATAAATAAGCATGTCAAAAAACATTTAACTCTGGTTTATGCGCGAGTCATAAACCTTATATCTATTTTTTAGTTTATTATTTATTTTGCCATTAGATGCCTGTCCTCTTACGGGGGCAGGCTGGGTAAAAAAATGGACAGTGAGAAGAAACATTTTCCAATTCCACAGAATGAATTAAATGCAAACCCTAATCTACTGCCTCAGAATCCAATCCCATGTATTAAATAAAAAACAATCATGCAAAAAAATCTGTCAGTCCATTTTATACACAATCTCCAAAATATTACTTACACGCTTTATTTTTAGTTTTATTATTAGATGCCTTTCTCTTCTGAGGGCAAGTGGGGCAAAAAAAATGGAAGATTAAGACAAGGCATTTTCCGAGTTTACAGAATGAATTCAATACAATTCCTAATCTGCTGCTGCAGAATCTAAGGTATTAAATAAAATAGTCATGCAAAAAAAACACTTATCAACAGCTTTATACACAGGTCCCAAAATCTTACACCACTTTTTATTTTTAGCTTTATTATTTATTTTGCCATTAATAAACTCTCCTCTGCGGGGGCAGGCAGGGCAAAAAAAAGATCTAAAAGTAACAGACTACGCTCTATGGGAATACACCGAAATGGATAAGCTTTCTCCTGATGGGCACTGGGCAAGTTATATCGCGGCATTCCTTAGCGGAAGCGACACTTTATTTGTACGAAATACATTCAATGCTAAAACCTATTTTATACCTTCAGGCCGGAACTCCGTTTTTACACAAGATGATTTTTTTTATTGTCAGGCTGGAAAGGACCTTCAATACATAAATCTGAAAAATGGAAAAAAGCAAACTATTCCTAGTGTAGCAGAATATCAATATTCACAGCAACACAATTTAATTATATATCTCAACAAGGCTTCCCCAAAGAATAAAACACTTCATATTCAGTCGCCATCAGGGAAAATTTTGAAATCAATCGACAATGCAGTACAATATTCAATCAGCCCCGATGGACAACAGTTGATATACAGCGTTTTTAAGAACGAAAAATATGCATTATTACTTGTAGATCTAAAAAAAATAAATTTTGAAAAATGGATTATATCTTCAAATTCAAACCAACCAACCCAGTTTGTTTGGAGCAAAAACAGTAAAGCTGCTGCCTTTTTCTCGACATCTAAAAATAATACCATAGAATCACTTTTTTGTTATAGACCTGATTTTGAGAAACTTTTTGAATTTAACCCTACTTTACAGAATGGTTTTCCTGAAAATTCATCAATTATCAGGTCATCGGATAAAGTTATAATTTCAGATGATTTGCAGCGCATCTTTTTCCATATTAAGAAAAATGCAACAAATTTACTTCCCGACTCCTCCTCTCCGGAACCAGAAATCTGGAATGTGAATGATAAATTGGTCTATTCTTTGAAAAATAATGACGGTAAACAGGCAGAACCTGAAAAAGTAATGATGTGGCGGCCTATGACAGGAGGATTTTCGCTGCTCACGACAGAAGAACTTCCTAAAATTATACTCTCAGGAGACCAGCAGCATGTACTTTTATCCAACCCGCTTGACTATGAACCGCAGTTCAATTATGAAGGCCCTCGTGATTATTATCTTCTGAATCTTACCACAATGGATAAAAAGAAAATCTTTAACAAGGCTTCCTTCTCTTATCCTGATATTATTCCGTCACCTGACGGACGTTATATTGCCTATTTTAAAGACAACAATTGGTGGACATACGATATTCTGCAAGACATTCATACCAATCTCACTGGCAGTACAGGCACTGCATTCGCAGGAAAAGTACGACTTTTAGTTAGCAATTCCGTATTTGGAAACCCGGGTTGGAGTGCCGACAATAAAGAAATATTGCTTTATGACCAATATGATATATGGGCTCTAAAACCTGATGGCAGCGCATCGAGAAGGTTGACCTACGGACGTGAGAAAGAAATCACCTATCGTATTGGAGACATTCCAAACAACAACAGGCTGTATGTTATATATGATGGTTACACAGCAGGCAACTATGATTTAAAGAAGCAGCTCATTTTAAATGCTAAAAGCAGTGAAGGAAAAACCGGTTATTTTATATGGAAAAACAGCGGTACTGAAAAAATAGTCTTTGAAGATTCCTATATTGATCAGCTGCATTACACTGCCGATAAAAAGAAAATAATGTATCGCAGACAGAAATTTAATCTTCCTCCACAGCTAATTTTCAAAGATGGAAAAAGTAAAGAAAATACATTCCTGCAAAGCAATCCACAGCATCAAAATTACCATTGGGGAAAAGCCGAACTGATTCATTTTGAAAATTCAAAACATCAAAAATTAAAAGGTGTGCTATATTATCCTGCTGACTATAATTCACAAAAGAAATACCCAATGATTGTTAATATTTATGAAATACAGTCCGACAATATCCACAATTATTCAATACCCACTATGTATAACGAGACTGGTTTTAATCCTGCGATTTTTACCTCACAGGGCTATTTTGTTTTCCTGCCCGATATTTTACACGAAGATGAAAATGTCGGCCCTTCGGCTTTGGACTGTGTTACTGCAGGAACTGAAAAAGTAATTTCACTGGGAATGATTGATCCGGATAAAATAGGATTAATGGGTCACTCATTCGGAGGGTATGAAACTACTTTTATAATCAATCATACCAAACTATTTAAAACCGCCATTGCCAGCGGCGCCATAACAGATCTGACTAGCTTTTTTCTTACTATTGGATGGAGAAACGGCGCACCTGATATGTGGCGTTTTTATAGTGAACAGTGGAGAATGAAGGGGAAAACACCATTGGAGAACCCCGAAGACTACAGTCGTAATTCTCCACTGGCTTCTATAACGAATCTACAGATACCTTTATTGTTATGGACCGGCAAAGAAGATGTACTGGTTGACTGGCATCAGAGTATTGAATACTATCTGGCAATGCGCCGTCTGGGCAAAAAAGGAATAATGCTTCTTTATCCACAAGAAGGACACACTCTTACAAAACCATCCAATCAGGAAGATGTGACTCGCAGAGTATTACAATGGTTCGGATATTTTTTAAGAGAAGAAAAAAACACCGAATGGATCAACAACGGAATTAAGTAATTCCGGAAGCAAGTATAGAGTAATGCCATTCCTAATGGAATGGCATTGTTTATATATTAAATTCCTATGGCTGTTGAGGGTATGAAGACTCTTGAGTGCTTTTCCATAAGCTATTGGCCCTAATATTCCTAAGCAGCAAAAACGAATACCGGACACCAAATGTCACTTCAATATTACATTCAACTTTACATTTGTGTATCCAGCTACTGACTCTTAGCATTACTCTCCATTGAAGTGATTGCAAAGGCTCTCAATAGCCAAAACAGCTGTAGCAATTGGCATTCTATTAAAAAAAAATGTTTTTTATACTATTAGTTCAGATTAAACTTTACTCTGTTTTTTAAGCATTAGTTTATACTAAATCTTTTATGGGGTACTCTTCCACAAAATATTATGACAATTTCCGTGAAGACTTTTACCAAAAGCCAGAGGTCCATTAGGATATACTATACGGCACATGGTAAGTGATACAGCATTACTACATTCTACGGAAATGTCACAGTAGCCCTCTGAATCTAAGTTATAGCCAATGACATTTGCAAAATTCTTAGAGGTACTCTGCATCGAAGTTGTGGCAAAGGCTCCTACAATTGCCAAAACAGCCGTGGCAATCGGCATTCCATTTTTAAAAAATAATATTTTCATACTATTAAATTTTTAGGTTAGACTTTTGACCTGTCCCTGCCTGCCAATTACAGGCATTGTGTTTTTCCTGGTCTCTCTCCATTTTTATATGGTGGTTCTAACCGGAGTTTTACTTTTGGATGAAAATCCCGATCAGGCCGATCAAAAGATAAACACAAAGAATCCTGACATTTTTGAAAGCAGGGCCAATTAAAATAATATAAGACTGCGTTAGCAGTAATGCTGCTCCTGATTATGAAACGGAACCGCGGTTTTTATTAAATCCATTATAATTGTGGACGATACAAAACAGTAATACATGTCCCTGTAATAGGGCTTTTACCATAAGCTGTCGGTCCGGCAGGATACGATAATTTACAAACATAAGCTGATGGGATATCACTACATGTCACGGCAATACCGCATGTTCCATCAGGTTCTTCTACGTAGCCAATTTTTAGTGCAAAAGCGCTTGCTGAGCTTTGCATTGAAGTAGTGGCAAATGCTCCTCCAATTGCCAAAACAGCCGTGATAATCTGCATTCCATTTTTAAAAAATAACGTTTTCATACTATTAAATTTTTAATTAAACTTTGATCTGTTTTCTTCTACCCATATTCGGTCTGAGATCAGCTTTTAGATTTATATGTTGGTTTAATCACACCTTCCGCCTTCCATATAAAATCCCATTCAAGCCAATCAAAAAAAGCAAATCCACAAGGTCTGAACACATTGACCCTGGGGGTTTTTACCATAAGCTATTGGTCCATTAGGATACCATGAACGACATATTTGTGCACTTGGAACATCACAACATGACACGGGAATATTACATTCGCCCTGCGTATTTAATGTGTAGCCTGCCTTTGGTGTAAAAGTGCCGGAGGCAATCTGTATTGAAGCGGTAGCAAAGCCCCCTGCAATGGCCAAAATAGCTGCGGCAATCGGCATTCCATCTTTTAAAAAAAGGGTTTTCATAATACTATTTTTAGATTAAACTTTGCTCTTCTTCATCCTAATAGGTATTTATTTTTTCCTAAGATCATCTCCGTTTTTATATACTGGTTTTGGCAAAGCTTTTATCTTTAGATAAAAATCCCATACAAACCAATCAAAAAGACACATACAAAAAATCCTGATATTTTTGAAAACATATAAGCATAATATTCATAAGACTATTATAACAAAAGTGCTGTTCCACAATCTGGAATGGCACTTTTGTTATACTAATATCTCCACAAAGTACGAACACATTCCCCCGTAATAGGATCTTTACCAGCAGCAATCAGTCCATTAGGATATGACAAACGACAAATTTGTGAACTTGGCACATCACTACATAGAACAGCAATTTCGCATTCAGGTATCACATAGCCAACTGTTGGTACAAAAGCGCTTGATGAGCTTGAGCTTTGCATTGAAGTAGTGGCAAAGGCTCCTGCAATGGCCAAAACAGTCGTGGCAGCCGGCATTCCGTTTTTAAAAAATAATGTTTTCATAATATTAAAATTTAGGTTAAACTTTATTGAATTTTCAGGTTAAACTATATGGCGGTTTTACCGGATTTTACTTTTGTATAAAATCCCACTTAAACCAATCAAAAAGATAAGCTCAAGACATCCCGGCATTTTTGAAAGCAGACCGATTAAATTAGGTAAGACTGCATTCGCCAGCAATGCCGTTTCATATTATATGGAACGATATGTAGCTGCTACTAAATACTTTATGGCACATGCCCCCATGACATGTATTTAATGTCCCATCAGGTGGATTTTAGCAAAAGCTATCGGTCCATTGAGCCCTAACGGCAAAAAATGAACCCAGATGGGACATATCATGTCCAGACTTTTATATGCTGATTTTAATCAGACTGTTGCTTTAGGATAAAATCCCATTCTAACCGATCAAAAAGATAAACACAAAGAATCCTTATATTTTTGGAAGCAGGTCGATTAAACTTATTAAGACTACATTAATAGCAATGCTGCTCCATGTTATGGAAACAGCATGCAGCTTGCTGCTAAATACATTGTCATAATGGACGATACAAGACTTTTAGACAGGTCCCCGTAGCAGGAACTATCTCGAAGGCAGGATCACCAATCGGATACGAATATCTACAAATTTGAGATGATGGGATAGTACTACACATCACGGCAATATCACATGATCCATCTCCTAATGCGTAGCCAATTTTTAATTGATAAGCGCTTGATACGCTTTGCATGGAAGTAGTGGCAAAGGCCCCTGCAATGGCCAAAACAGCGGTGACAACCGGTATTCCGTTTTTTAAAAATAGTGTTTTCATAATGGTATTTTTTAGATTAGACTTTATTAAATTTCAGGTTAAACTTTGGTCTGCCTCCAGTTAGGCATTGCGTTTTTCCGACCATTCTCCGGTTTCTATATGGTGGTTTTAACCGGAGTTTTGCTTTTGGATAAAATCCAGCTCCAGCCGATCAAAAAGGTAAGCACAAAGAATCCTGGCATTTTGAAAACAGGCCGATTAAATCAGGGAAGACTGCGTCACCCTGCAATGCCGTTCCATATAATATGGAACGGCATTGCAGCTGTTACTAAATGCATTGTCATTATGGACGATACAGGATTCTTGTACAGCTCCCCGTAATAGGATTTTTCGCGTAGGCCGCATCACCAATCGGATACCAAAGTCTGCAAACTTGATTTCCTAAATCAGCACATGACACGGCAATATTACATGTTGCATCAGCTTCTAATACGTAGCCAACTTTTAGTTGATAAGCGCTTGATGCGCTTTGCATGGAAGTAGTGGCAAATGCCCCTGCAATGGCCAGAACAGTCGTGGCAGCCGGTATTTCGTTTTTTAAAAATAGTGTTTTCATAATGGTATTTTTTAGGTTAACTTTCGTCTGCCTGCCCGTTACGGACATTGCATTTTCCCTGGCCGCTCTCCCTTTTTATATGGCGGTTCTAACCGGAATTTTTTGCTTTGGATAAAATCCTACTCCCGATCAAAAAGGTAAGCACAAAAAAAGAATCCCAGCATTTTGAAAACAGGCCGATTAAATCAGGGAAGACTGCGTCACCCCTGCAATGCCGTTCCATATAATATGGAACAGCATTGCAGCTGTTGCTAAATCCATATCATCATGGACGATACAGGACTGCTGTACAGTTCCCCGTAATAGGATTTTTCTCATAAGCCGCATAACCAATCGGATACGTATATCTACAAATAGGACCAACTATAGTAGTACATGCCACGGGAATTTCACATGTTGCATCAGCTTCCAATACGTAGCCAACTTTTATTTGAAAAGCGTTCGATGAGCTCTGCATTGAAGTAGTGGAAAAAGCCCCTGCAATGGCCAAAACAGCGGTGGCAACCGGCATTCCGTTTTTTAAAAATAAGGTTTTCATAATAATATTTTTTAGATTAGACTTTATTGATTTTTAGGTTAAACTTTTATCTGCCTGCCAGTTACGGGCATTGTGTTTTCCTTCCCCCTCTCCCTTTTTATATGTCGGTTCTAACCGGAATTATTATTTTTGGATAAAATCCAGCTCCAACCGATCAAAAAGATAGGCACAAGGCATCCCGGCATTTTTGAAAACAGGCCAATTAAATTAGAAAGACTGCGTCAGCGATGTAACTGCTGCTAAATACATCGTCATTGTGGACGATACAAGACTTGATTACACTTCATCGTAATAGGATTTTTTCCATAGGCCTGCACACCAAATTGATATGATATTCTACAAACTTGAGGTTGTGAAACATCACTACATATCACGGCAACATCACATTCGCCCAGCGTATCTAAGATGTAACCAGTTTTTAGTGCAAAAGCACTGGGGACACTCTGCATCGAAGTAGTAGCAAAGTCTCCTGCAATTGCCAAAACAGCCGTAGCCACCGGCATTCCATTTTTTAAAAATAACGTTTTCATAATAGTATTTTTTTAAGTTAAACTTTATTGAATTTTCAGGTTAACCTTTGGCCAGCCTGCCCGTTACCGGCATTGCGTTTTCCAGACCATTCTCCGGTTTTTATATGGCAATTTTACCCGGAGTTTTGCTTTTTTTTTGGATAAAATCCAGTCCCAGCCGATTAAAAAGGTAAACTCAAGGTATCCTGACGTTTTAAAACGCGGATCGGTACAAAAATCATAATATTACTTAGTTGCAGTACCTGTCAGGTTAAGGAATGCCCCTACAGTTTATACTAAATCTTGCGACACATATTTCCCACCTATGACATGTATTTAATGTCCCATCAGGTGGGATTTTAGCAAAAGCTATCGATCCATTGATCCCTACGGCAAATGGATCCTGATGGGACATATTATATATGCTGGTCTTAATCAGAACTGTTGCTTTTAGGGTAAAAATCCCACTCCAACAGATTAAATTATAAGATTGCGTTAGCAGCAATGCCGATACGGATTATGGAACAGCACTGCAGCTGCTCTAAATCCTTTATCATTGTGGACGTCCCAAGAGAGTAGTACAATTTCCGGTAGCAGGATCTTTATTAAAGACAAGTGGACCATTCGGATAAACAAATCTACAAGTTTGAGTTGGGATATCACTGCACATTACGGCTATATCACTACAGCTTCCATCAGCTTGTAATAAGTAGCCAATTTTTGGTGCAAAAGCACTTGATGCGCTTTGCATTGAAGTAGTGGCAAAGGCCCCTGCAATGGCCAGAACAGCCGTGGCAGCCGGCATTCCATTTTTTAAAAATAACGTTTTCATGATATTAAATTTTAGGTTAAACTTTGGCCTGCCTGCCCGTTACGGGCATTACGTTTTCCTGGCCATTCTCCCGTTTTATATGGCAGTTCTAACGGAATTTTGCTTTTGGATAAATCCCGCTCCAGCCAATCAAAAAAATAAACTCAAGGCATCCGGCATTTTTGAAAACAGCCGATTAAATTAAGTAAGACTGCATTAGCCTGCAATGCAGTTTCCATAATATGTAACGCATTGCAGTTGCTATTAAATCCAATTAATTAAAGTGGACGATACAGAACCCTTACACAATTCCCCGTAACAGGATCTCTCTCGAAGGCCTGCGGTCCACTAGGGTACCAAAGTCTACAAACTTGAGGTGACGGGATAGTAGTACATGCCACGGCAACATCACATGTTCCATCAGCTTCCAATATGTAGCCAACTTTTAATTGAAAAGCGCTTGATGCACTTTGCATGGAAGTAGTGGCAAAGGCCCCTGCAATGGCCAGAACAGCTGTGGCAACCGGCATTACATTTTTAAAAAATAACGTTTTCATAATATTAAATTTTAGGTTAAACTTTATTGAATTTCAGGTTAAACTTTGGCCTGCCTGCCAATTACAGGCATTGCCTATTTCCTGACCATTCTCCCGTTTTATATGGCGGTTTTAACCGGAGTTTTGCTTTTGGATACAATCCAGCACAAATACGATCAAAAAGATAAACTCAAGGCATCCGGCATTTTTGAAAGCAGGCCGATTAAATTAGGTAAGACTGCTTAGCCAGCAATGCCGTTACATATTATATGTAACGGCATTGCTGTTGCTATTAATCCGTTAATTAAGGACGATACAGAACCCTTACACAATTCCCCGTAATAGGGTTTTTCTCGAAGGCCGGATCACCTAGCGGATACGACCATCTACAAACTTGAGATGATGGAATAGTACTACATGCCACGGCAATATCACATGTTGAATCAGCCTCCAATATGTAGCCAATTTTTAGTTGATAAGCGCTTGATGCACTTTGCATGGAAGTAGTGGCAAAGGCCCCTGCAATGGCCAGAACAGCTGTGGCAACCGGCATTACATTTTTAAAAAATAACGTTTTCATAATATTAAATTTTAGGTTAAACTTTATTGAATTTCAGGTTAAACTTTGGCCTGCCTGCCAATTACAGGCATTGCCTATTTCCTGACCATTCTCCCGTTTTATATGGCGGTTTTAACCGGAGTTTTGCTTTTGGATACAATCCAGCACAAATACGATCAAAAAGATAAACAAAAGAATCCCGGCATTTTTGAAAGCAGGCTGATTAAATTAGGTAAGACTGCTTAGCCAGCAATGCCGTTACATATAATATGTAACGGCATTGCTGTTGCTATTAATCCGTTAATTAAGGACGATACAGAACCCTTACACAATTCCCCGTAATAGGGTTTTTCTCGAAGGCCGGATCACCTAGCGGATACGACCATCTACAAACTTGAGATGATGGAATAGTACTACATGCCACGGCAATATCACATGTTGAATCAGCCTCCAATATGTAGCCAATTTTTAGTTGATAAGCGCTTGATGCACTTTGCATGGAAGTAGTGGCAAAGGCCCCTGCAATTGCCAAAACAGCTGTGGCAACCGGCATTACATTTTTAAAAAATAACGTTTTCATAATATTAAATTTTAGGTTAAACTTTATTGAATTTCAGGTTAAACTTTGGCCTGCCTGCCAATTACAGGCATTGCCTATTTCCTGACCATTCTCCCGTTTTATATGGCGGTTTTAACCGGAGTTTTGTTTTTGGATACAATCCAGCACAAATACGATCAAAAAGATAAACAAAAGAATCCCGGCATTTTTGAAAGCAGGCCGATTAAATTAGGTAAGACTGCTTAGCCAGCAATGCCGTTCCATATAGTATGGAACAGCATTGCGCTGCTATTAATCCATTAATTAAGGACGATACAAGACTCTTACACAGCTCCCATTAACAGGGTTTTTCTCGTAAGCCGCATCACCTAGCGGATACGAAAATCTACAAACTACATTTGGGATAGTACTACATGCTACTGGAATGTCACATGTTGAATCAGCCTCCAATATGTAGCCAAATTTTAGTTGATAAGCGCTTGATGCGCTTTGCATGGAAGTAGTGGCAAAGGCCCCTGCAATTGCCAAAACAGCTGTGGCAACCGGCATTACATTTTTAAAAAATAACGTTTTCATAATATTAAATTTTAGGTTAAACTTTATTGAATTTCAGGTTAAACTTTGGCCTGCCTGCCAATTACAGGCATTGCCTATTTCCTGACCATTCTCCCGTTTTATATGGCGGTTTTAACCGGAGTTTTGCTTTTGGATACAATCCAGCACAAATACGATCAAAAAGATAAACAAAAGAATCCCGGCATTTTTGAAAGCAGGCCGATTAAATTAGGTAAGACTGCTTAGCCAGCAATGCCGTTCCATATAGTATGGAACAGCATTGCGCTGCTATTAATCCATTAATTAAGGACGATACAAGACTCTTACACAGCTCCCATTAACAGGGTTTTTCTCGTAAGCCGCATCACCTAACGGATACGAAAATCTACAAACTACATTTGGGATAGTACTACATGCTACTGGAACGTCACATGTTGAATCAGCCTCCAATATGTAGCCAAATTTTAGTTGATAAGCGCTTGATGCGCTTTGCATGGAAGTAGTGGCAAAGGCCCCTGCAATTGCCAAAACAGCTGTGGCAACCGGCATTACATTTTTAAAAAATAACGTTTTCATAATATTAAATTTTAGATTAAACTTTGATCTATTTTTCCTACAGGTATTCGATCTTTTACCTGATACCGGCCGGTATATTTTTGAAATGTTAGTTTTTTACATCAAAACTTCCATTTTTTATTTCATTAGCTAAGATTTTCCTGAACTTATAAACTGCAAGCTTGTTTCCAATTAATGCATATAAATTCTCCCCAGCGACTACGAAATCTTTAAGTTTTTCATCTCCGATGTTATAGATTGCCAAACTCATGAGATAAGCATTTTTATTAATATCATAAACATCAATTATAGAGGCCTGTTCCCATAACGTGTCATCTTCAAATTTTCCTTTTATCCTGGAATTTATAAAAAGAAGATTCCGATAAATAGCAGCATGTGCATTGACCGTAAGTGGCGGTGCTTTCATTGTTCGCTCATTCTGTTTGTCCTTTGTCAAATAAGCAACTTTAATTTGTGCCTTCGAAATCGTATCGATAGTATGACCACGATGGATTAACTCTCCATCCTTATCAGCAATGATGTATTGATTGCGATAGAAATACAAGTACAGCTGTCTTTGGAGTTCCTCATCGTATAAGAGCATGCCATCTGTATCAAAAAAGCCGTCTATCTGCTTCTGAAGAAGCGCATTTTTAAATTTTATCTGAGGTTTCTTATTCTCATTATAGACTCCGAGTATGTTAGCCATATTTTTGGTATTGGATCTAAATGTGATGCTGCTGCTGTCCATAGGCTCTGCCAGCGTAAAATAGGGAACTCCCTGCATCTGATGATTGAGTTTCCAGTCTCTCGTGTTTCCTCTGAAAATAGTCGGTACTTTACCATCCTTCAAATAAAAATAAGATTCCCTTACTGAAATTTTAGTACTCTGAAAAGGAATTTTCTTCCCCGGGTTAAAAATAATTTTTTCAACTTTTACATCCAGATTCTTATCCACCGATTTTAGCATCAATGGAGCCGTATAATTTGCAAGATATATCCGCCCTGCAGATTTTCCTGCAAAATAGTATGAATTGTACTTTAAATCTATTTCCCTTTTATACTGTGCCGGATGCTGAGGATATCGTCTGATAAAAGGATTTTCATAGTGCATGATATTTTCTGAGTAAAGAAATAAAAGGACAACTACTGCACTGCTACCTAAAACAGTCAATAAGAGCTGAACAGGATACGATACCATTTTTTTTCTGCCGGAATTATCCCGCGGATGATTCAGCCAGAGTGCTGATCCTGCTAATAATACAAAAACAATATTAAAAACCAGGTGTTGCTTCCAACTCATTTTCTCTAATACACCCCCACAGGAACAGGGGATAAATGAGCCATAATTCAAAATAACAAAAATATAGACTGAGAACATTGTCATTAAGGCAAATCCGGCATACAGTGCCATTAAGCGTGTTCTGCGAAAAAAAAGGAATAGGGCAATAAGAAATTCTATAATCAGGACCATCCAGGAGACCCAATCTGCAAAAGCACTTAATAAAGGAGATTGCCCCAGTTGAACTTTAAAGTTTTCAAAATCAAGCCCTTTGTTCATTGCTGCATAAACTAATAAGAATATATACAGCAGGCATACTACATCTAAAAATGTCTCTTTGGGGTTTTTAAATAATCTCATGTTGAGGTTCTTAAATAATTTCATGTTTAGTAGGAATTACATTAAATAATTAATAAATCGATCAATACACTTACAAAGTTACTTTGATCATA
Organism: Flavobacterium sp. Flavsp81; assembly: GCF_059491325.1. Lineage (NCBI taxonomy): Bacteria > Pseudomonadati > Bacteroidota > Flavobacteriia > Flavobacteriales > Flavobacteriaceae > Flavobacterium > Flavobacterium sp. Flavsp81. The sequence goes on from NZ_CP168505.1 coordinate 1,408,891, forward strand.
ATCAAAATTCAATCTTAAAAACGAGGCAAAAACTTACAAAAACAAGCCATTTTTAAATAAACACCCTGATTAATCATATAGAATAAAAAAACAGGCTGCAATTGCAAAAACCACAATATCAGGTGAGCAGATTATTGAACAAAAAATAAGAAAGGTGTAAATAAGAAAATAAATTTCGGTAATTTTAAAAATACGGAACCAAAATGTCTAAAATGCAATTAAATCTTGAAGAAGCACGGTAATGTTACTCCAGCCTTCACTGAGCGGAGTCGAAATGTGTTAAACAAAAATTTCATGAATGCACCAACAGGCTAAGTACCAAAATTTTAAGCATAATATAATTATAGTGGAATTTTGATGTTAAAGACCAAAAAAAAGCAAATATTTGAATTAAGCATCAAGTCTAATTAATTTTCTTCTGCTTTTCGTCTGGATTCTTTTTTATCGGATGCAAAATTTCCAATTTTATAAGATAAAGAAAACATCACATATCTTTTTAGAACCGTGTTTTCTTCATCGCGGATTGATGTCGAAGAAATTGTTCTTACAGCGCTTTGATTTTGGTTTAAAACATCATAAACTTTTACTTTTAAAAACAATTTTTTATTCAGGAATCCATAGGCCAAACTAGTATTCCACAAATAAAAACCTTTCTTAAAATCACTTGAAAGAGCAGAGTTATACGTATAGCCAAAATCATTCCCGAAAACCAAATTTTCCGGCCAATAGGACGTTGTTTCTAAATCAATTTTATGAATTACGTTAGAACTAGCATTTGTAGAATAATTCTCGTAATTGGTTTGGTTATAAGACAAACTGTATGATGGAGAAACAGTAAGCAGCTCGCCATAATTGTATGCTAAATTTATCTGAGGGGTAATTGCTGTTGATTTTGCATCATACAAAACAGTATTTGTATATCCTTTATCGAAAGAATAACTCCCATTTAGTGCTACACTATAAACTAAAGCATGAGCACCCTTTTTTATAGAGCGATACCAGTATACCCCACCAGAAGTTGTATAAGTTCCTGAAATGTTTGCATAAGTAGTGGTGCTTTTTCCGCTGTCATCATAGTCTGAAATTGGGATCACATTATTGTTATAGTAATTAGCATTAGCATATACAATGTAACCGGAGCGTTTAGGGATATCAAAATTCCTGAAATTTAAATTAACACTGCTTGTTTCAACAGGATTCAGATCCGGATTTCCAGTTATGGTATTCAAAGGATTGCTCAGATTCCGGACCGGCAGCAGCTGACTCGAAACAGGAAGAACATTGAAATGATTGAAATTAAGCATTAAATCTTTCGACTGGTTAAACTTATATCTTATAAGAAAATCACTATAGGGTAAAGCGTATTTCTTATTCAAATTGGTTACTTTATCTAAATACAAAGAATGATTATCATAATTAGTGATAGCCATTCCGGAATTTATGTTTATGGTAAATTTATTGTTTTCCCATGTAATTCCTGCTTTAGGACTAATCGTATTTTGCCTGGAAGTTATATAATTGGTCAATGACAAATTTAAATCCGAATAAGATTGCGTGGCCGGATCAAAATTGAATGTTTTTTCATCGTCTTTAATATCTGCCAAATTAAATTCTGACCCAAGTCTTATTCTCAACGAATCTGTCAGAGGCTCAGTATATTCAAAATTTAATGAGTAAGCATCATTCTTAGTATCCTTTTTTGTATTCTGATTTCTCTCATCATTAGGTTTGCTGTCGTGATAAAAAATAGTTTCCGAAAGATTTAATGCATCCGAGTTGCTCCCGGAGTTGGTAGTAGAAAAAATCAAGCTTAGATTACGGGATTTTTTCTCAAAAGTTTTATTAAAATTGATACTGTTACTAAAACTAGTATTTGTAGTTTCTGTATACGATTTTGAATTACTTTCGTTTAAGGATTGTCCGTTTTCATCCTCAGAAAAACTGGAAAAATCAGAATTATTATGGTTACGGGACTGATCGAATTGAGACGAAATAAAAAATTGTGCAGTCGGATTGATTTTATATCCTAATTCAAGATTTGCTTTATTCCCGGTATTTTCATCTCTCGTCTTCGAGTCCGAGCTCGTTCGGATACTTCCTGCAGGCAAAAAACTGGTTTGATCCGATCTGTTTTTGTTTTTATTGACTGTATTCGAAAAATTATAATTCGTCCCGGCTTCCAGATCTTTGAACCATTCATCCGAATAATTAAATCCTGCCAGGTTAGACTGTGTGATTCCATTCCTGCTTACAGGATTGGAAGCTGCGTTTTTGTCATTATTATTTCTTCCCCCTCCCATAGCACCAAACACATCATCCATAGAGAATCCGGTAGAATTAATATTATTCGAAGAAGCCAAAACGCTTATCTTTCGTTTATTATTAAAAAGATTCATCATAAGACTGCTTTCATACCGATCATCCGAACCATAACCTCCAAGTATCTTTCCAAAGAAACCTTTATTTTTATTCTCGTCTATAGTTAAGTTAATGCTCGAATGATCCGAAGTCGATTCCTGCCCGGACAATTCTTCTTTTTTGGTTTTAAAATCAGATACTTGAACCTTTTTTATAATATCTGCAGGCAAATTTTTTATGGCGATAGCGCCATCCTTATCAAAAAAAGTTTTTCCGTTTACCAGAAACTGAGTCACTTTTTTTCCGTTTACAGTAACTTTGCCATCATTATCAATGTTAAAGCCGGGTAATTGTTTTAATAAAGTTTCGATATTCGAGTCCGGGCGTACTTTATAAGAGGAAGCATTAAACTCCAGTGTGTCTTTCTTTATTCTAATTGGTGCAGCCTCACTTTTTATAACCACGTTTTCCAGGGCATTTGCTTTTTCCAGCAAATATAACTTCCCATAATCCTTACTTGCATGAAATCCTTTTTCCTTCTCATAAAAAGGCTGATATCCCAGATAACTTATTTTCAAAATAACCGGTTTATTGTATTTTCTGGTATTTATGCTAAAAAAACCATTTTTATCTGTTGTTGCATATGCAATAACAGAGTCTTTGGCAGTAGTAAAATAAACTGTTGCAAGCTCTACGGGCAATTGTGTCTTAACATCAATGACAGTTCCTTTAATAACAATATCATTCTGAGCGCTAACGATATGACTTAAAAGAAAAAACAATAAAAAAAAATATAGTCTTAACATGAAAGAATTTTTAATACTATGAGACCAAAAAAAGTCTAAGGTTTGCTGTTTTAGATTACTTTTTACCAGCTTTTTTAACTTCATAAATTATCTTATTCAACTGGAATAAATTTAGTCAAAAAAAGTTTTTAAAACAATAATACATAAGCACATAAATAAAAAATGTAAAATTTTACTTTCAAATTTAGCGTAATGTAGTTCAGAAATGCGTATCAAAAACAATCCAAAACTTTACAAAAACGTGCCAGTTATTCCGTAAAATCTTTAAAATCAAACTTAATTAACAGATCATAAGAGATTATTCTCATGATTGAAACACCTTAAAAGCATTTGTATGCTTTAATGCAGCACATCGTATTCTATTAACAAATCCCCTTTTTCTACGAGGCTATTTTCAACAAGGTGAATTTTTTTAATAACTCCTGCACATCCCTGTACGGTGTTTTCCATTTTCATCGCTTCAATAGTAAATAAAGGCTGATCGTGCTTAATTATATCTCCTTCTTTTACCCATATTCTGCTCAGTAATCCAGGGAGAGGTGCGCCAACTTCAAGATCTGTCACTGCTTTTCGATTTTGGGCAACCCCGCTTTTTATCGATTTATCTTTTATTTCAATAGCTTTCGTCTGTCCGTTCAGCTTAAAATAAACAGTTCTTATTCCCTTCAAATCTGGTTCGGACTTGTATAAAAATTTTACGATAATGGATTTTCCCTTAGAAATATTAATAATTATTTCTTCATTGGGTTTTAGTCCATAGAAAAATGCCGGAGAGGGAATAACACTAACATCTCCATATTTTTCCTTTGTCATGAAATAGTCTTCAAAAACTTTTGGATAAAATTTATATGATAAAAAATCAGCCAGTGTGCAGTGTGAAGAAAATTTTTCCTGAAAAGCTTCAAACTCTTTATCAAATTCAATAGGGGCTAAATGTGCATTGGGCAGATCTAAAAAAGGTTTATCCTGCTTTAATACCATTTTTTGAAAATCTGCCGGCCATCCATCATCAGGCTGACCCAGTTCTCCTTTGAGCATTCCTTTTACAGAATCCGGAAAAGACAAGGAATTTCCTTTATCGAACACATCTTGTTTACTTAGATTACTGCTAACCATAAACATCGCTAAATCTCCCACCACTTTAGAAGACGGTGTTACCTTTATTATATCTCCAAGGAGACTATTCGCATCCTGATATGCTTGTTTAATATCTGTCATTCTGGTCTCCAGACCCAGCGAATATGCCTGAGTCTTAAGGTTTGAATATTGTCCGCCGGGAATTTCATGTTTGTAAACTTCAGCTGTATTTGATTTCAAATCCGATTCAAAAGGATAGTAGTACTCTCTGACATCTTCCCAATAATTGCTGTACTGATTTAGCTTTTCAATATCAAAGCCCAAATCGCTTCGGGTTCCTTTTAGTGCTTCCAGAAAGACGTTAAAATTTGGCTGTGATGTAAGCCCTGACATAGAAGCCAATGCGACATCAATGATATCAACTCCTGCCTCTACAGCTTTGAGATAAGTCGCAGACTGAATACCGGCTGTGTCATGAGTATGTAAATGAATTGGAATTTCAATAGACTTCTTTAATTCGGTTATTAATAATTCAGCGGCATAAGGCTTTAATAATCCTGCCATATCTTTAATGCATAAAATATGAGCACCGGTATCTTCTATTCTCTTTGCTAAATCCAGGTAATAGTTGAGATTATACTTCGGGCGTTCAGGGTTAAGAATATCGCCGGAATATCCCATGGAAACCTCAGCCATAGAATTTGTATTTTGGAGTACCGCATTAATACTGGTTTTCATATTCGCTATACTATTTAACGAATCAAAAATCCTAAAAACATCTATCCCTTTCTGAGCAGAAATCTCAATGAATTTTTCAACTAAATTATCAGGATAAGCAGTATACCCTACACCATTGGATCCCCTGATTAACATTTGAAGCAGTACATTAGGCATTGCTTTACGCATTTGTTCCAAACGATCCCAGGGGCATTCATGTAAAAATCGCATAGCAACATCAAAAGTTGCTCCTCCCCATACTTCCATAGAGAACATTTGAGGAAAATCTTTTGTAAATGTCGATGCGAAAGGTATCATATCAATTGTTCGGACTCTTGTTGCCAATAAAGACTGATGTGCATCCCGCATAGTACAATCTGTGAATAATATTTGATTTTGATCCTTAATCCACTTTGAAAATGCTTTGGGTTTCAACTGATCCAGCAACTGCTTGGTTCCATCAGCATGGAATGCATTTGAAGGTACCGGTAATTTTGGTGTCAGGAATTTTTTCTCAGGCAAAATAAATTTGACGTCCGGATTTCCATTTACAATTGTATTACCTATAAAAGATAATTTTTCAGTTACATCATCAGATTTTGTTTTAATGTTCATCAAAGAAGAATTCTCTCCTATAAAATTAACTGTAATGCTTCCGTTCTGAAAATCAGGATGAATAATTAAGTTTTCCAGAAAAGGAATATTGGTTTTAACGCCTTCAATGGTAAATTCTTTAAGCGCTCTTAAAAGCCGCTGGCTTGCTCCTTCCAATGTTCTTCCTCTGGAAGTAATCTTCACTAACATGGAATCAAAAAAAGGAGAAATCTTAACGCCCGAATAGGAACTTCCTTCATCAACCCTGATTCCATAACCGCCTGCATTTCTGTAAGCTATAATTGTCCCATAGTCAGGGGTAAAGTCATTCGCAGGATCTTCTGTGGTGATTCTGCATTGAATTGCAAAACCACTGCATTTTAAACTTCCCTGATCAAGAATATGTATGCCGGGACTGGACAACTTATGACCACAGGCAATAAGAATCTGACTTCTGACAATATCAATTCCGGTTATTTCTTCTGTAACGGTATGTTCAACCTGAATACGGGGATTTACCTCAATAAAATATATATTTTCGTCTGCATCAACCAAAAATTCGACTGTGCCTGCATTATTATATTTTACTTTTTCTGCAATACTAATAGCATAACCGTATAATTTATCCTTGGTTTCCTGTCTTAGGTTAGGTGCAGGAGCTATTTCCACAACTTTTTGAAATCTTCTCTGAACACTACAGTCTCTTTCGAATAAATGAACAATATTTCCGTGCTTATCCCCTAACAACTGTACTTCAATATGTTTAGGGTTATCAATGAATTTTTCTAAAAATAAGGTATCATCGCCAAAAGCCGTTTTTGCTTCTCTTTTAGCATCATTGAATAATGCCTCCAATTCACTGGCTCTTCTTACCACACGCATACCACGGCCACCGCCGCCTGCAGCAGCTTTTAGCATTAAAGGATAACCTATTCTATCAGCTTCCTGCTTCGCAACAGTTGCCGAAGAAAGATCTATTCTGCTGTCTTCTATCAAAGGCACGCCGGCAGATAGTGCAATTTTTTTCGCAGCTACTTTATCGCCTAACTGTTCCATAATTTTGGGATCCGGTCCAATCCATAGAATACCGTTTTCAATACATTTAGCCGCAAACTGGACATTTTCGGATAAAAAACCATAACCGGGATGAATGGCATCGACTTCTTCTTCTTTGGCTACTTTAATAATTTCGTCAATGTCAAGATACGGTTTCAAGGGTTCTGTATTTTTTCCTATCTGATATGCCTCATCGGCTTTGTACCTATGCAGTGAATACCTGTCTTCATAAGTATAGACTGCAACAGTTTTAATTTTGAGTTCCGCAGCAGCGCGGAAAATACGTAGTGCAATCTCTCCTCTATTTGCAACTAATAATTTAGAAATTACTCTCATGGTAATAAATTAAGTTAAATATCCAAAAAAATCATTTTGAATAACGTAACAACAATTGATCTCTTAATATATGATGCTTAAAATCCTCTTTATTCAGACTCACTCCCGAATGTCATGGATGATAGATTAATTAATATATTTTGTTTTCATTATTCATAAAATAATAATACTATAAAATTTCTGCGCAATAAATTATTACAAATTCATCCCAAAGAGTAGCTAACTTCTATAAAAGATATAATGACTGCAGCTATTTTCTATACGAGTATTACTTATGAAAACGAAAGTAAGCTATCCACAGCATAGTCTCTGTGTCTTTTGTCACAGTAATACCCTACATAAATATTTATTTTATAATTAAGCACTCACAGTATGCCACGATCCTATTTTGATCCGGCATCCGCTTTCCTGTTAAGACAAGACAGTTTAAAAAAAAACTCCAAAATCAAATGACTTTGGAGGTTTGTAATTGTTGTGGGTGATAAAAAATCCGAATCATAAATTCTATTTTTTCACTACTTAAAAAATAGGAGATCAGTTACGTTTCTTTTTTTTATTCCGTCCCCACCAAATCAGAAAACCGCTGACAGGGAGAAAAGCACAAAATAAAGAAACCAGCGTTGCTAAAATTTTGGTTGGCAAACCATAAATACTGCCCGTATGAATGGCGTAATTACTGTTTCTCCATTTTGCTCCCAGTGTTTTATCTTTGTGTGTAACTGTAAAATAATTTTCAGCTGACCTGCTATTGTAAGTATAACTGTCAGATTCATCCCAGCCTGAATTACCTTTATGCCTTACAAAAGATGCGACGGGAACTGAAATTCCACCGGGCTTTTCCGGCAGTGATAAACCAATAGAAGACCAGTGCGGAACTTTCTTTTTTGTATCCGAAACGATGTATTGCAGTGGGTTTGCTACTGTTTTATTACTGTTATCTCTGATTTTAGGAGCTTTATTCCATACTTTTTCAGGATCATTTCCCAAAAGTTTATAAATTCCGTTTGTCCACCAGTCAAATGTCCATACTAATCCCGTAGCTGCAAAAATCAAAATAAACAAAAAAGTATAAATCCCCCCAATATTGTGAAAATCATAGTTTTTACGTTTCCATTTTGTGGTGTCTTTCCATCGGAACCATACTCTTTGTTTCAGTGCCGCTTTATTTTTGGGCCACCATAAATAAATGCCAGTAAGGATCAGAATAAAAATAATTAAAGTTGAAATTCCTACGATATAATGACCGACGTCATAAGTTATCAGCAGATTTTGATGCAGTATTCTCAAATTAAATATCCAATCATACCTTAAATCTACCTCACCTAATTCTTTGCCCGTATATTGGTCAATATAAATACGGCTATAATTTTCGTAATCAGAAGCCGCTGTCCAATGCTTTTTAGTGCTTTCTTTATAGCTTGTAAAAACGTAACTCTTTTTGGGATTGCTGTCAATTTCTACATAGTCAGCAAGAGGATATTTTTGTTTTACAATATTAGTCAGGGAATCTAATGGTAAAACAATGCTTTTAACCTCTGGCACAAAATACTTGTCTTTATGGTACCATGATGATAATTCCTGATCCCAGACAAAAATACTGGCAGCAAGCATGCTTATAAATACAACAAGCCCGGACGAAAGCCCGAGCCATAAATGTATTTTATTAAACAGTTTTCTCATTTCGTTAAGATAAAATTTAGAACGTATAACCAACATTAACAAGGAAATTGCTTGGGGCTCCTGTAAAATTTCGCTGATAGTTATAACCTCCTGTTAAATATTTTTTATCAAAAATGTTGTTGAAATTAATTCCAATTGTAAAACGGTCTACTTTATAATAGGCCGCAGTATTAAAAACAACATATGAAGGAAGCTGCAGTGTTCGCACAAAAGTCTCTCTTTTTGAAACCTGGCTGTGTCCCACTGCAAGGCCAAATCCTTTAATTTTTCCTTCAGTAAAATTGTATTTTATCCAGCTTCCGCTAATATTTTTCGGTGCATTTTCTTTGGTTCTGCCTGCATTATTATCCGTGTCATCTTTTGCAGACTTAGTAATTATCGCATTGTTATAAGCATAGCTTAAATTAATGCTCCAGTTATTATCGATTCGGCCTGTTGCTTCAAATTCAAAACCTCTGGCACGTTCCTGTCCTCTTTGTTCTAATAAATCCGGATTTGCTGCGTCATTGGCACTTACCAGTATATTATTTCTCGTAATCTGATATATAGCTGTACCGATAAAAAGTCTTTTGTTAAAGAACTCCCCTTTTGAACCTATTTCATATAAATTACTGGTCATCGGGTCAAAAGGACCGCCTATATTTGCATTGCCCACAATTGAAGCATCCTGTGCCTCAAAACCTGTAGCATATGTCCCGTAAGCATTTATATTATCTGTAATACTGTAAGTAAGCCCGACTTTTGGCAATAATGCTTTTTCTGATTTTTTCCCTTCAGTAATACCGGCTGAAGCGTTTTCGGGAAAAGTATAAAATTCTTGTCTCAGACTTAATAATAACTGAATTTTTTTATACTTAATTAAATCCTGAACATAAAAGCCGTTTGTATAATATTTACTAATCTCATTCGTAGGATCATTAAAATTATATTTCTCAACAGGACGGATAAAATAAGTCGGATTAGATAAATCAAAGTTGCTTACATTCCCCGTTTCATTCTCTGCATCTCTTTGATACTGGTTAATTTCTCCGCTGATATAATCATATCCCGCAACTGCCTGATGTTCCAGACTTCCCGTTTTAAATTTGGAAGAGAAATAAGTTGACAGGTTATTTCCATGCTGGACTGTCTTTCGATCATTAAAATACATCGCAATCAAGGTTGGTGTGATATATCCATTAAAACCGTGCTCATTTAATTCTTCGTCATATCTTACTTTCAAATAAGAAGCGTTAAATGTCAAATATTTATTTATTGCCTGGCTAAAAGATAAAGTCAATGCTAATGTTTTGCTTTTCAAATAATCATTAGGCTGGGCAATGTTAAAACTAATAGGAGTTGCAAAAAGATCTGTAGTACCTTGTACAATAGTTCTTCCTCTGTCAAGTTTGGTGTCCAGATTCGTGTAAACCAAATCAGCATTAAAACGAGTGCCTTCTTTTGGTATAAAAGAAATAGATGGAGCAATCACAATTGATTTATTACTGATCTGATCTCGATAGGTATCAGCATTTTCATATCCTAAATTTAATCGGTATAAAAGTGTTTTGTCTTCATTTACAGCACCGGTAAAATCTGCAGAAGTCCTAAATGTATTAAAACTTCCCGTTGTAAACTGAATTGCCTGCCTGGTTTCATCTAATGGTTTTTTGGTAATCATATTGATAGTTCCTCCCGGGCTTGAGTTGGCAAAAACAGCCGATGCCGGTCCTTTTATATATTCGACTCTTTCAATATTAACCAACAAAGGACTGGTCCAAAAGTTATTTACACCACGAAGTCCGTTTATTAATCTTCCATTGCTGTCGTTATTTCTAAAACCTCTGATAGTTATATCGTCATAAGTACTAAATTCATTTACCCCTGCCACGTTTTTACCGACATCTTTTAAACGTAGTGCCTGCTGATCCTGAATCAGCTCTTTTGTTACAAATGATATGCTTTGAGGGACATCAATAACCCTCATTTCCAGCTTGGTTGCCGAAAATGTATTGTCATTTTTATAGGATGATTTTTTTCGCCCTGTAACTTCAACTGACTGGAGCTGATTTGTCTTTTCAATCAGGACAATTTCAGGTACAACCGTAATTTCGTTATCCTTTAGTTGAACAGCTGTTTCCTGGGTTTCATAACCAGTGGCAGAAAGGATAAGAATTATATTTCCGGCATGTAAGTTTTTGATTTCATATGCTCCACTATTGTCAGTTGTAGTAGATATTGAACTTCCTTTGATTTTAATATTTATTAATTCAGGGGAATCAATATTTGCAGTTTTCACACTACCCGAAACGCCTGCTGTTTGCGAAAACATATAAGTGCTTATTAAACTAAAGAATAAGCTTAAAGATAATTTGGTCTTCATTATTTGGATTGTTAATTTTTGGCAAAAATATACTATTTTTATTAATTCCAAATAAGAATAAAATTATATTCTCAAAAAAAATGAGGGATTGTGAGATCCCTCATAATTACTACAAAACTAAACACTATAAAAACTAACTTTCTTTCTGTCTGATAAATCTATTTTTTAATAATTCGGATTATTTTATCAGGATAAGACTGAAGTTTTACAAAATACAATCCTGCTGTGTTACTCTCCAGATTCAAATGAATTTTACCATTTTCAACTTTATAATCCGATTCAGAAATTAATTTACCCTCTACAGTATAAATTGCAATTTTTTGCAAATCCTGATTCGTCGTAAAATTAATATCCAACTGCCCCGATGTAGGATTTGGAAAAGCCGTTATATTCTCAATAAATTCTGCCAGTGATTTACTTGTAGATAAGGTAGTATCAATACTGCCGTAAAATTCAAGTTCAGCTATATTTCCATTACCATTAGGCGTATACCAATATATGTATCTGTATTTTTGGGTTGCCAAACCGCTGTCCGTTGTAAAAATATCGTTGGGCGGCGTCTGCGTGATTACATGTAAAACGTCATAAGAATTGAGATAATCCTCGTTATTCGAACCTCGAATCTCACTTCCGTTTACGCGTGCACCAAAACCGCTTCGGGGAACATATCTGATGTCTGTTAAACGGGCTTTTTTATCAGGTCCAAAATCGTAACCCAGATAGCCTATGGCTGTTGGACCATCCACGAAAGTGCTAACATCTCCATCAAAAGCCTTTTCGATTGTCAAGCCACTATTTTGGTACGATCCCTGATGACCAATTATAGTACCCGTAATCTTTTGCCCTTGTGCTGGTGTTGCACTTAAAATACCGGAATCAGGACCTTCTCCCAACGCATTAAAAGCTGAAATTTTATAGTAGTAAGGATTTCCGTTTACCACAGCTGCGTCCTGATATTCATTTGTCGTAACGGTTGCTATAACGGTAAAAGGCCCTGATGGTGAGTTGGATCTTTTTACATAAAAATTAGCGTCATACATAAAATCCCAATCAAGATTTACCTTTGTGTCACCGTATGCCAAATTAGCATTTGTAACGGCGGGCGGAATTGCAAACGACAATGTTTTGACCTGTAAAGGTGAAGAATACTGACTTTCTCCTCCCGTATTTACTGATGCCAGTTTATAAAAATAGTTTGTATTCTCTTCTAAATTGATATCATCAAAAGTGGTCTCTTTAAGATATACAGCAACATTTTCATACGTGCCATCCACAGTTGCCGATCTTTTAATTGTGTAAGATTCTGCTCCTGCAATCGCTGACCATTTCAAATTGATTATTGATCTCGATAATGCTTTTCCTTCAATATTTGTTGGTGTAGCTGCAATTGGAGCTTGCTCAAATACTAATATCGCCGAATATGCTGACTCTACATTGTCTTTACCGACGACTTTGATTCGGTATTCTGCTCTTGAATGAACCTGATCAGCCTTTTTAATAACCTTATAATCTGTTGATTCATAGAAAACCGAAAAATCATTTTCGCCGGTTAACTTTCTTTCAACAATATATTTATTTACTAAATCCTGATTGGTACCTGTCCAGTTTATGGTAATATTTTGATAATCTGATGACAATTCATAACTCAGTGTTTCAACTTTTGTTTTCCAGGTTGGAATGAATTCTCTATTTGAACTGAAAGCTTTTGCCGAAGCATTATTGGCATAATATTCTCCTGCCGGGGTTAAAACCACATAACTTGTAGCTGTACTTGAAATCACTGGCGCGGTTTGAAGCCACACGTAATTTTGCCAGTTTGGATTTCTCGTTTTAAAGGCATCGTCTATAGTAACATACATTGCCCTTGCATCCTGTACCCAATTGTATATGGAATAACGTTCTACATAATCTGTAGTTTCCAAAACAGTTAATATTGCTGCCAGATCATTTTTGTGTTTAATAGCATTTGCATCAGTAAGTACAGTAGGTCCGTCAGGAAAATTATTGCCTGTCCAGTTTGCGCCTACATTCCATTCTGTAATCCAAAGAGGCCTTTTGTATCGGTCATATACATTTTGAAGATCACTTTTCCATTGGGCCGCAGTCTTATACCAGTAACAGTGAATCGCTACATAATCAATTCGGTAATTATTAGCCTCTGCCTGAGTCATAAAATTGCCCATCCACGGATTGAAAGGATCTGATGTTGCCGGAGAGCCCAATCGTAAACCGGATTTCATCAATGCAGGCCAGGAAGTTATAGCCGCTTCAACCGTCATATTGGACTGATCGGGTCTGTCCGGTTCATTAAATCCTAAAAGGTGCGTATAACCTTCTTTTGTATAGGCCGGAGTAAATGATGGCCAGAAATTAGTTTGCCTTATGGGTACATATTCAATATTTGGTGTCGTATCCATTCCGGTGTTCCAGTTGTAATACCACGTAATATTCGTAGCATTCATAGCTTCTGTACTTCCGCCCGCAAGACCTTTCTTGTTGACTTCGTGCCACTTCATTGTTCTGATAAACGAAATGGTTCCGTTTAAATTAACAGGTAAAATGGCAACTTCCAAATCCTGATTTTCTGCTATAAAAACCCTGCTGTAGCCGGAACCATCTGCATTGGTAGCGAAGGTTGCCATATAGCCTTTTTTCAATTTAAATGATTTGATAGTATTATCAAATGTATCTAAATTATCAAATGGTGTAACCGTTGCATATTGCCGGGAAGTTCCTCCAAAATTTTCGGCAGTAAAAACTTCTAATGGTTTTTCATCTACAGAATAAGGAGCTACTACGGCACCTCCTGCATAATTGGAAACATTTGCATTAACGCCATTACCAGCAAGGACGCCGTTAATCGATACAAATTTTAGATATGAATTAATAACTTCACTAGGCTTAACGTTTTCAAAATACAATCGTGCATTTGCCGAATTTAGATTTACTGTTGAATTAATTAACGGATTGTAGGCATTTTTTAAATATAAAGATGCCGCCGCATTTAAAACCACTTTTGATTTTGCATAAGCTCCAACATTCAGATTGCTTGTAATTTCCACAGTTTCGGCTGAAGGACTGACAACTTTTTCAGGCGCATAAGCTGTATTTTCAAAAGTTACCGAACTAACGACCATATCAACGGCGCCCGTGGCATAATTTTTACCAATCACAATATTGGCCATTTGTTGTGTCTGAACTTTTAAATCTCCTATTCCAAAAAGCGCATTATCACCGGTTATGTTAATGTAATAAGTACCGCCAGCCTGAGATTGAAAAGACAAATCTCCTTTTCTTAGTTTATTAACATCGCCTGTTGTAAAACTTTTAGTCGCAAGAACTGTCCCTCCGCCATTGATTGCTGTTGAAACAGATACATTCATTTGAGATCCGGGAGCTAAATTTGAAATATAATCGTATAGCCAGGAAAACTGATAATCTTTGGAAGCTTCCAATTGTACCGGAAATGAATAAACGGAATTCTCCATGCCGGAATCCCATCTGACATACAGTAATCTTCCGGAATAATTCGAACCATCCGATTCAAGGGTATGTCCCGAAGTCACATCCATATACCGTACACCACTTGCTGAGTTTGCTGCATTAAAAATTGCGGAAGAAGCAGAATTTGTCCAGCCATAAGCGGCTGGTGTCCCTAAATTATCATTAACAAAACCATCCCAAACATTAATTAAATTTGAAGATTTAAGTTTTAAATCTCCAATTGCCATAAGTCCGGATCCTGCAGTAATTGTCACATAATAGATACCATCAGCATTTGAGATAAAAGAAAAATTTCCTTTTCTTAATTTATTGGCATTTCCGGTTGTAAATGTTTTAGATGCTAAAACTCCTGTTCCGTTGGCAGCTGTTGCTATCGCAACATTAATATTAGTTCCCGGAGCCGAATTGGATATATATTCATAAATCCATGAAAACTCATATTTCAGGTCTTTTTCTAATTTTACAGGATAACTGTAAGTTGAAGTTGAGTAAGCGCTGTTATCCCAGCGAATGTACATGATTCTTCCGTTATAAGCCGTATTGTCCGATTCGAATGTATGTCCGGAAGTCACGTCCAGATATCGGACGCCACTAGTGGAATTGGCTGTATTCCACGGAATACTTGCCACAGTATTCGCCCAGCCGTAATCATTAGGTTTTCCTGAATTATTGCCTGTAACTCCGGCCCATCTTCCGAGCAGGTTATCAGGTCCGTAGACAATAGGTGCTGCTGAATTATCAAGTACAAAATCCAATGGTTTTGAAGCCAGGTAATGACCATCCTGATAAATATTTGCAACACCATTTTTCACAGCATATCTGTAAGTCTGTTCCTGGGCATTATCAACTGAAGTGCTTAAGTTATCTATTAATGATAAAGCTGTTGTATTATTAAAAGTTGTTTTGTCTAAAGAGGTCCTGAATCCAAGTCCGGCTGTGTTTTTAACTTCCACATCCAATCCTCTGCCCTGTGCTGCATTGATTTTTGCTTTTACTTCCAATGTAAATTCTGTCTGATTGGATAATGGAAATGATATAACATCTGAAGTTGCACTATTGCTAAATGCCTTAGAACCGCTTAATGATGTCGCTAAATTTACTTTGACTGGCAAATTAGGAGCCTGTGCCTGTATCCGGAATAAAAAAACCGATAACCAGGCTAATAAAAAGGTGTATAATTTTTTCATATAAAGTCTTATTTAAAAATTGTTTTAAAATTTTTGTTTTTACTCTTTCGTTAGTGGCAAATTAATCTGATGCAGAAACCAAACGACTCCTGCAGTTAGGAACCGGTAAAATGTATTGATTCATGGGAACTATAACTGAATTAGGCAGAGCAGGCAATCCAATTTCATAAAGACCACCGGCATTATTCTTTACGAATAACGCCTTCGTGGTCAATACTTCTTAAAACTATTAATTGAGGGGCAAAAATTTAAATCTTTTGAAAATGAATGTAAGGTTGTTTAAGCTTAAAACTTTAGGGGGTTTTAGCTATCAACGCTGTGGTATTGTACATTCAAACTGGTGTTTTTTTAGCATACTATAATACACTTTCATCTGCAACAGCATCCTGCCATTTATCCCAAACCTTCACATTAGGATCGTAACCATCATAACCGTAGTTCTGACTTAATTTTCCTTTAGTATTAGCCGTTATGGCGCTATTCGGAATAGGCCAGTAGTTATTACGTTTGTCCATGGTATAAAACTTAGTACCGTTTGGCACAACAATCCCACTAGGATATTTGTTGTAGAGTGTATAATGTACAATACGCTGGTACCAGTAACTGCCTCCGGCTGCATCAGTTCCGGACTGTTTATCCCAATCCGTTTTATTGTAAGTCTGTCCCCATTCATCCGGTTTTCCGCTAAGAGCAAGACAGTGCGAGATACGTTTTAATTCTACATTTCTCCATTCTTCCAGGTAAAGTTCTCTTCCTCTTTCTGCACAAATATCACCTATCGTTACCTGTCCGTACATTTGTGATGCACCGGCTCTGGCTCTGATTGCATTTACATCCTGAGCTGCTCCGCCAATATTACCCTGATAAAAACGTGCTTCTGCCCTTAACAGATAAGTTTCGGCTAAACGATATAAGTACCAATGGGCTTTACTTCCCGTACTCGCTCCCTGAAAATCAGTTGCATTTGGATTGGTTTCATTTACAACATCATGCAGATATATTTTATACAACGGAAAATCAAACCATTCACGAAGGGTATCCTTTGATAATAAAACATTTCCTTCTTTCATTCTAAAATTTTGCTGATAATATGCCGAAGTCTTATCACTGTATTTAAGATTTTCCATATTTACCCAGTTACCGACAGTATTATTATGCCTAAGATCCTGCTTATCTTCAATACCGTTTACGACCCACATAGGATGCTGTGAATAATAGGAAGCACTAATAGTAGCAATACCACGTCCCAGTGCTCTTGCATAATCATATTTAGCCTGGTAATTAGCATTATTCGAGGCAAAACGACCTGCTGCTTGTTTACCATCAGGAGTGGTAAGAGTACCTGAATTCCAGTTTGGCCCAAAAATTCTCATGGATGCAAAACTTAAAAATGACTGTACTCCACCATTTGGCATCACCATTATGGCTTCTCTGTTAGCAGCAATAATCTTGTTTTCAGGTCTGTGTAAATCCCAAACGACATTTCTTGTAATTGCCCATGTTTGTGGATTTCCTCCCGGATCAAAAGTTCCAAAATTGCTTTGCATTAAAGAATAACCTGACTGGTTAATAAGAATATTTGCTTGTGCTTCAGCCTCTGCAAATCTGCCGGAAGCCAAATAACACTTAATCAATAACTGCCGGCATGCCCCTTTATTGACCAAACCCAAATAAGGCAATTTTGACTGCTCCGGCACCCATTCTACAGCCTTCTCCATGTCTGCTGTAATCATTTCAATAATCGCTTCCTTTTTAGTAGAATAATAACTTTGTTTTGGAACTTCCAAAATTTTAGTAATTAAAGGTATATCTCCAAATTGATATACTAAATTCAGATAGCGGTATGCTCTATGAAAATAGGCCTGACCGATATACTTATTTTTAACTTCCTGAGTTAAACTTGTCACATTATCAATGTACGTCAATACGGTATTGGCATGCTTGATACCGTTATAACCTTCAACCCAGTAAAATCCGAGGTAAAAATCATCATTTGTGGCTGTTTTAAAGCTTCCGGTAGGAACTATAGTATTAGCAAAATCAGAAATGGTACTGCTATTATCCGTTTTTCCATATTTTGCCATATCAGAGAAAACATATTCCGTTCCGATAGGCACACTATTACCGGCAGCATTATAATGAATATAATTATTACGCAATTGTTTATCGGCACTTGCTAAAACTGCCTGCAACCCGGATTCAGTAGTAAATGTGGTTTCAGGTTCGTAAAACGAAAGCGGATCCGGATCCAGAAAATCCTTTGAACAAGAAACCAAAAGAGCAGTAACCACTACTAAAGGTACAAATGTTGATATTCTATTTTTTATATATCTTTTCATTGTTGAGTATTATTAAAGTGAAACGTTAAAACCTAAATTAAACATTCGTGTCGCCAGTCCCCCTGTTTCCGGGTCCCCATAATATTTCCATTCGCGGGAAGCAGACCATGTGGCTACGTTCTGGACCGAAGTATAAATTTTGAAATTTCTCACATGCAGGCGATCTAAAAGATCTTTAGGGAGTGTATAGGCTAAGGAAATATTGTCTAAACGAATAAAACTACGATCGTATAATTTTGCTGTTCCGGCTCCTGCAGGCCCTCTGGCATCAAGGCGTGCCCAGTCATTGGTTGGATTATCAATTGTCCAATATGGATTTACAAATGGATTGTAGTTGTTTGTATACAAACTACCATCATTATAGTTATTCATATAACGTCCATCAAGCGATTTGTGCCCCATGTAGGAATACATATTAATGGCCAAATCCCAATTTTTATAAAATTTAAATTCATTGCGAAGCGACCAGTTAATTGGAGGCGCCGTTTGTCCTAAAAATTGTTTGTCTTTTTCGTTATAGGTTGGTTTTCCATTAACATCGTCGGCAGTGTACTTGTTTTCAACCTTTGGATCACCGGGCCGCTGTCCGTATTTTGCAGCTTCTTCCCACTCTTCTTTCTGCCAGATTCCAATCACTTTATAATCCCAGATTTGAGAAACAGGTTTGCCAATAAACCATCCATTAGTTTTATCATCTGCCTCCTTAGTTCCAATAACATTACCATTGGCATCCTTGACATCCTCCATATTGCCATATAATGCCTTAATGCTATTCTTGTTATATGAAAAAGCAACGCTGGTGGTCCATTCAAAATTTGGATTTTTTATATTTATAGTATTTAGGCTTATTTCAATCCCTCTATTTTCAACCTCGCCAAGATTGGTTGCAATTGATGAAAATCCAGTGAACTCAGGCAAACGCTGACTCATAATCATATCATTGGTAATCATTCTGTAAATATCTATAGTACTTGTAATTCGGTCATTTAAGAAACCCAGATCAAGACCGATATTTGTTGCAGTTGTTTTTTCCCATTGAAGATTTGGATTTGCCATACGATCAATTCCTAAATATTTCATATCAACAATATTTCCTGAAGCATCGATATACCCCATTGTTGCTCCGGTACCTGAAGCTAAGTTTGCCAAAGCCAAGTATGGATCAGCAAGCGATCTGTTTCCGTTTTTACCCCATGACAAGCGTAATTTACCTGTACTCATAGGAGTCCAATTGAACCAGCTTTCTTTATCAAAGTTCCATCCTAATGCTATAGAAGGAAAAGTTGCATAAGGATACGAAGCTCCAAATGCGGAATATCCATCACGACGTACTGTTCCTGTTATCATATAACGATTATCAAACGAATAGAAAAGTCTCGCCATTAATGCATCGGCTGTCTGATGTGTATCTGTAGTAGAAAATGAGCTGTTTAAAAGTGTTGCATTAGAAGTATTGTGAAACCCTAATGCATCTGAAGGCAGGATATTACGTGCTCTTATAATATCAGACCATGTTTGAAGTTCTTCAGCTTCCTGAACAAAAGTTGCTACGATATGGTGCTTTTCAGCAAATGTATAATCCCATGCTAATGTATTATTCAGGTTCCATGTAAAATTTTTACCGCTTTCTCTATCTGCTCCTATGTTGACAGGATTCCAGCCTTTATGACCTGATGACTGAAAATAACGATTGTAAAAAAATTGATAACGTGGCGCAACATTAAATGAATAAGTAATACCAAAAGGCAAATTTACCTTAGTATTGAAAATTGTATTCAACACCGTATATCCTTTCTCAAGTTCCATAAATTGGCGATCATAGTAATAATTATACCCTCCGATAGTTGGTCCCATTGGTTGTCTTGCAAAATCACCGTTTGCATCTTTAAAGTTAGAAAACGGGCTGTTTCTCAACATATTTGCATCCCAATAATTAGTCCCGGTACCAACAGCTATGTCTCCGTCTGTACGATCCTGAAAATTAACGTTTGCTCCAAATTCAAGCCAGCTTGTAATTTTGGCATCAACTTTCATATTCGCACGAACTGCAGCATAATCATTGCCCTGAATAGCTCCTTCTGAAGTTAAATACCCCAAAGACATATAATAATTCACTTTATCGCTTGCTCCGGAAACACTTAAATTATTGTCATGATTTATTCCTGTCCTAAAAGTACTGCTATACCAGTTGTGTGTTTTTCCTTCTGTAAAATTTTTCAAAAGCATGGCATCAGTAATGCCCAAACGGAGTCCCCATACTTCATTCAGACTCTTCCCTTGCGTTTGTCCGGCGGGTTGATATCCTAACCATTGAGCCTGAGTTATACCATACTGCTCTAATTGGTCAGGGTTTGAGAAATACCCCGCCTGACCAACACGGGCTGCAATATAAGCTTCATACTGCCCTGACGTTGTATTTTGACCATACGTTTTGGCAGTCTCCCAATCTTGACGATATTTTACATACCCTTGCGGAGAATACACGTCCCGGTAGGCACTTTTGTTGACAACTGTAGTGTTTGTAGTAATATTAATAACAGGTTTGCCGGTTTTTCCTTTTTTTGTTGAAATAACAATAACTCCTGCTGCTGCTTTAGATCCATATACAGCCGTTGCTGATGCATCCTTTAAGATATCTATCTGACCAATATCATCAGGATTAATTTCTGAAAGCTCACCATAGAATTGCATTCCGTCTAAAATAATAAGTGGTGAATTATGACCTCCGTCAGAATAAACAGAAGTCTGTCCACGAATCTGCAAAGACCCTCCTCCCTTTGCATCAGCGGAATACCCAACTTTTAGACCGGGAACGCCACGTAATATATCCTGGACAGTCTGCGGATTCTGATTTGCTAAAGCTTCCGGTTTAACCTGAACAATTGCCCCCGTTAAATCCTTTTTCTTCATTTTACCGTATCCTACGACTACAACTTCCTCTAAAGAAGCGGCATTCTCTTTTAATTGTACAAGAATGTTAGATTTGTTTTTTACGATAATTTCCTGTGTTACATACCCAACAAAAGAAACTATCAATACTGAATTTTCATCTCCTGCTAAACTAAATTTTCCATCAAAATCTGTTGTGGTACCAATTTTTGTCCCCTTTATCAACACAGAAGCACCTGGCATCGGCACACCATTTTGGTCTTTAACTTGCCCGCTTATGCTATTTTGCGCCTGTACTTTTTCAAGCCTTGTTATGCTATTGGAATTAATAGTGTAAGCTTGCATTTGAGAAAAAGAAACCAATACACAAAATATGGTAAGTTTCTTTTTAAAATCAAATCCGGATACATAATCAGGAGCCTTGATTTTCCTAATAAAATTTGTCATCTTTGGTTGTAATTTTGGTTAATAGATAGTTAAGTTTATGAATTATAGCTACATCATTAAAAAAATCAGTACTGCTTAAATTTTACTTTTTTACAAGTTTTTTAAGAATACTTCATCTCTGATACATGTAATTCACATTGTAAATCTAATATTACACTTACAAGCAAAGGGGGGGCATTACAACATTATAAAAGGGTCAAATCAACTATTTTGTAAATAAAAAGGTATTTTTTTACGTGTCTAATAAAAAACAGCTGCTTAATTTCTCAAGAATTCAAACCAAAGTTTAACAAATCCGTGCAGTCAAAAATTACAGGAAGCAACATACAGACTGAAACCAAAAAGAGCTGCCTTATCATGGCAGCTCCTTGTCAATTATTTTTTCCTGATTTACTTTTTAATAATTATTTTATCCAATAAATTCGGCAAAGATGGCTAGATTAATACTCTTTTATATTTAGGGATATCTTTTAAGACAATACCGGTACCTATAACTACAGCTCTTAAAGGATTTTCTGCAATATAAACCGGCAAATCTGTCTTTTGAGAAATCCTTTTATCCAGACCACGCAACATTGCCCCTCCTCCTGCGAGATACAAGCCCGTATTATAAATATCTGCGGCCAGTTCCGGCGGTGTCAGGGAAAGTGTTACCATAATAGCATCTTCAATTCTGAGTATTGATTTATCCAAAGCTCTTGCAATTTCTCTGGAAGTAATCCTCACCTCTTTGGGTTTCCCGGTAAGCAAATCCCTTCCCCGGACCATTAAATCATTGGGAGTATCCTCGAGTTCTTCCATTGCGGCACCCACATCTATTTTTATCTGTTCTGCAGTAGCCTCTCCAATATACAAATTATGATGGGTTCTCATAAAATACAAGATATCATTGGTAAAAACATCCCCGGCAATTTTTATAGACTTGTCACAAATTATTCCCCCAAGGGCGATAACCGCAATTTCCGTAGTCCCTCCTCCAATATCAACAATTATATGTCCCTTTGGCTGCATCACATCTAAGCCAATACCAATAGCAGCGGCCATAGGCTCATGAATTAAAAATACTTCTTTTCCGTTTACACGTTCACAAGACTCTTTTACGGCTCTCATTTCCACCTCAGTAATACCGCTGGGAATACATACCACCATTCGCAATGCGGGAGTAAAAAAACTTTTCTTTAATTCAGGAATATTTTTTATAAGCGAACTGATCATTTTTTCTGAAGCATCAAAATCTGCAATAACACCATCTTTAAGCGGTCTGATTGTTTTAATATTCTCATGCGTTTTACCCTGCATTAAACTGGCCTCTTTGCCAACTGCAATAATTTTCCCTGTTCTGATATCCCTTGCTACAATGGAAGGACTGTCGACAACAATTTTTCCATCATAAATTATTAAAGTATTAGCCGTTCCTAAATCCATAGCTATTTCCACTATCATAAAATCAAATAAGCCCATAATATAGTTTTTGTTTAAATAATGAACGCTTTTGTTGGTGTTTTATTCTCTAAAACTCAACAACAATCCAATTGATTAATAATTTATCAAATTTTTAAAAAGTAAAATAGTGTTAATAATACAAGACTTTGTGATAATTGTATAATAGATCTGCATCATAGCACCATCACCTTTACCAAATGAATCTAACTCTCTTAAAAACAAAATAAAATGAAAATTAAAACTTTACTATTCACATTTGCCATATTATGTATTGCATTAATTACAGGATGCGAAAGCGATGATTATAAAGAAGTCATTGGAGTATGTCCTGTAGTGGAATCAACAACGCCTTTGAGTAATGCATTATATGTTCCATTGGGACAAATCATTACCGCAACATTCAACGAGGAAATGGATCCGGGTTCCGTTATTTCTTCGTTTACTGTTACAGGAACAGCTCCTGTTACAGGAACAGTTAATTACTCGGGAAAAACCGTATCATTCAAGCCAGCAGCTTTGCTTGCGGAGAATACCACTTACACGGCAAGGATTACTACAAAAGCCAAAGACGTAATGGGAAATTTTTTGCAGCAAGAGTATGTGTGGACATTCTCTACAGGTATACTTTTAAAACCTGTAGTAACTGCGACAGATCCTGTTAACAATGCTATTAATGTTGCCTTAAATCAAACAGTAACGGCTGATTTTAATACTGTAATGGATGGTTCTACAATCAACGAAACTACATTTACTTTGAAAGAAGGAACAACAACTATTTCCGGAACGGTTTCTTATTCCGGTACTACAGCTTCGTTTAAACCAGCAAATTTGCTGGTATTAGGAAAGGTTTACACAGCAACAATTACAAAAGGAGCAAAAACTGCATCCGGAATTCCATTGGATAATGACTATGTTTGGCAATTTACAACTATGCTGGTACCGTCTGCACCCATAATCGTGGAGCTTGGAACAGCAGCTATGTTTGGAACTTTTGGTGGAAACGCCGGAGTAACAAACCAGGGTTTAAATACCGTAATAAACAATGGAAGTATCGGGACAACTGCAGCTTCAACCCTAATCACAGGATTTCATGATGGTCTTGTAATTTATACCGAAACTCCTTTAAATGTTGGAAATGTTACAGGTGATATCTTTACCGGACCTCCTGCGCCGGGAACAGCCACATCATTAGCAATTGCACAAAAAGCATTACTAGAGGCAAAAGCGGCATATATAAGTATTTCGCCAGCAGCAAAACCAGGTGGTTCAGATCCAAATGCCGGAGAATTAGGCGGATTAACATTAGCTCCGGGAGTTTATAAATCAGCAAGCGGTACTTTTAAGATCAGCAATGGTAATCTGACTCTTGATGCACAAGGTGATCCAAATGCTACCTGGATTTTTCAGACAGCTGCAGGACTTACGGTTGGAATTGCAGGACCTACAGGTGCCAAAAGTGTAATAATGACAAATGGTGGATTACCTAAAAACGTTTTTTGGTATGTGGGTAGTGCGGCTACTATCAACAGTGCCGGAGGTGGAATAATGGTTGGAACTATTATTGCTAATTCAGGTATTACTTTTTCTACTGCCGGAAATGCAAAACAAACAGTACTTAACGGAAGAGCAATATCTTTAGTCTCATCTGTAACTATGGTAAATACAACCATTAATGTCCCACAATAACATTCCTAAATAATATATCCCGTTTTCGGACGGGATTATTCTCAATAAAAAAATAACAACTAAATAAACGTAAATGAAAACTAATTTTAAAACAAAATTATATATAACGTGTATTTCAGGTAAAACCTTATTAAACAGACTTTTACTATTGACTTTATTATGTATAAGTGCTCATACAACGCTTCAGGCACAAGAAGTTTATTACACCAAGCCTACATGGTTCTTTGGTGTTGCAGGTGCAACCAACTATAGTTTTTACCGTGGTTCAACACAGCAGCTTAATTCGAACTTGACTTCACCCGTTACTTTTCATAACGGAGAAGGTGCAGGACTTTATTTGGCACCGCTTGTTGAGTTTCATAAGCCGGATACCAGACTGGGATTCATGTTTCAGGCAGGTTATGACAGTAGAAAAGGTTCTTTTGATCAGAAAATTACTTCTTGTAACTGCCCGGCAGATTTATCTACAGGTTTAAGTTATATTACTGTTGAGCCAAGCATTCGTTTTGCGCCTTTTAAATCTAATTTTTATTTATATGGTGGCCCGCGTTTGGCTTTCAATATAGATAAATCATTTAAATATTCATTAGGAACTAATCTTGATTCTCCAAACCAGGGGCCATCAACTGTGGTAAGAGGTGATTTTGATGATACAGACAAAATGCTTATTTCTATGCAAGTTGGAGCAGGTTTCGATATTCCGTTATCCTCACAAAATCATAAAACACAATTTGTTTTGTCCCCTTTTATAAATTTTCAACCTTATTTTGGACAACATCCCCGCACAACAGAGACCTGGAATGTGACTGCTCTTAGAGTAGGTATGGCACTTAAATTTGGACAGGGAAGTAAAGTTGGCGCCCCTGAAGCTGTAGAATCTCAGGTACAGTTTTCTGTAAATGCTCCTAAAAATATTCCGGGAGAACGTAACGTACGCGAAGTATTTCCTTTACGCAATTATGTTTTTTATGATCTTGAATCAAATAAAATACCAAGCCGTTACAAATTATTGAAAAAAGAAGATGTAAAAGACTTCAATGAAGATCAGATCGGAATTACAGCTACTGTAAATCCATCAGGCCGTTCTGCAAGACAAATGACGGTTTATTATAATGTAATTAATATTCTTGGAAGCCGAATGGTTAGAAATCCTTCAACAAAGATTACACTTGTGGGTTCTTCAGAAAAAGGATCCGAAGATGGTGTTGCAATGGCTGAATCTATCAAAACCTATTTAGTGAATGTATTCGAAATAAATTCGGCAAGAATAACAACTAAAGGACAGTTAAAACCTAATATTCCATCTGAACAGCCTGGAGGAACAAAAGAACTAACACTGCTTCGCGAAGGGGATCGCAGAGTTTCTATCGAAAGTAATTCGCCTGAATTATTAATGGAATTTCAAGCTGGTCCTGATGCCCCATTAAAACCATTAGAGTTTGTTACTGTTCAGGAAGCTCCGATAGACAGTTATATTACTGTTGATGCAGCCGGTGCAGGCCAGGCATATTCATCATGGTCCTTAGAAACTACTGATCCGGATGGAAATGTAAAAGTTTTTGGTCCTTATACCCAGGAAAAAGTAAGTATTCCCGGTAAAAATATTATGGGAACCCGTGCTGAGGGTGACTATAAAGTGAAAATGATCGGAAAAACCAAAGATGGCAAGACTGTAGAAAAAACAACCACTACTCATATGGTGCTTTGGACACCGTCTAAAACAGACGAAGGACTTAGATACAGCATAATTTTTGAATTTAATAAATCAAAAGCGATAGCTATGTATGAGAAATATCTGCGGGAAGTAGTTACACCTAAGATACCTAAAAACGGTGTTGTCATTATTCATGGCCACTCAGATATCATTGGAGAAGAGTCTTATAATCTGAATTTGTCTTTAGACAGAGCCAATGAGGTAAAGAATATCATAGAAAAGGCATTATCAGATTCCGGCAGAAAAGATGTAAAATTCAAAGTACATGGTTTTGGAGAAGACGAAAGCATGTCTCCTTTTGAAAATAATCTTCCAGAAGAGCGTTTTTATAACCGTACCGTAATAATTGACATTATTCCTGCTGTAAAATAAAAAATTTAAATTCAATCAGAAATATTCTTTAGATAAATAAAAGATAGGAATTTAACCGCCTATCTTTTTTTCTTTGTTTAAAATTCTAAAAATGAGTTCAGTCATTTAATTATCAGAATGTTTTTGTTTGAAAATTATTTGGGAATTGTCTAATTTCGACATACGAAATTGATTGTAAATATTGATTCAATTACTTTGTTTTCTTCAAAGTTTTTCCTTTGCCGGAAGACAGCCAGATAGCAGCCACGCAGTTTATTTAGCATTGAAACAATACATTAGTCGTCAAGATTGCTTATATTCGTGGCATATACCTGATCTTATTCAAATTTCTGGTATCCGTTCTAAATACTAACTAAAAATATAGGTACTTTTCCAGCAAATTACTGCCATTATTTTTCCACATATAAACTCGCTTTATGAGCATTAAAGAAAAAAATGGTAATAAGGAAATCATCCTTACCCAAGAAGAGATTCTCTTCGCTGAAAAAGAAAATAATCCAAACGCAGGGTCATCCAGTGAAGCAAAAGAACTGCAGATCACTCCGGGTACAAAAAAGAAAAATAGCGTTACGGAACTTATTACAGCCTATAATGATCCTGAATTTCAAAATAAGATAAAGCAGGAAACACAAAACTTTCAGGCACAGCTTATCGCAAAGGACCAGCAGTTAAGCAGTTATATCAATGCCGTTGACACCACAAATGCGTCAATAGAATTCGATCTGGAAGGCAATATTCTTCGTGCCAATAAAAATTTCCTCGAAATTATGGGTTACCTCGAAATTGATTTGACGGGAAAGCACCATCGTTTTCTTGTTGATTCATCTTATGCAGAATCTCAGGCATACCAATTATTTTGGGATAGTTTAAAAAAAGGAATTTATCAAAAAGACGAATTTATACGGGTGGCCAAAAATGGTAAATTAATATGGCTCTTTGGCAGCTACAATCCGATTTTTGATGCAAAAGGCAACCTTTATAAGATCTTAAAAATTGCCACCGATATTACTCTTGCCAAAACACAATTTCTGCAGCTTGCAGTTCAGGCGCAGGAAAAAGAAAAAAGGGCCTCTGAATTAATTATCGCTAATAAAGAACTTGCTTTTCAGAATGAGGAAAAGGAAAAACGTGCAGCCGAATTAATTATTGCCAATAAGGAATTGAAATTTCAGAATGTCCAAAAAGAAAAACGCGCACAGGAATTAATTATAGCCAACAAAGAACTTGCCATTCAGAGTGAGGAAAAAGAAAAAAGAGCATCAGAATTGATTATTGCTAATAAAGAACTCGCCTTTCAAAATCAGGAAAAGGAAAAACGTGCAGCAGAATTGGTTATAGCCAATAAAGAACTTGCCTTTCAGAGTAAGGAAAAAGAAAAACGTGCCGCTGAGTTGATTATTGCAAACAAGAAATTAGCTGCTGAAAATATTCTGAAACAGAAAAGAAAAGCAGAGAAGGAAAAACAGGCCGCCGAACTCATTGTTACAAATCGGGAACTTGCCTATCAGGAAAAGCGAAGTACAGAACTGACACTGGCCAATGACGAACTTAAAAAAGCGCAGGGAGAACTGGAATCATTTTCTTATTCAGTTTCACATGATTTAAGGGCCCCAATTCGTGCAATTAATGGATATACACAAATTTTGGTTGAGGATCATGCAGATTCCATTGATGAAGATGGACAAAAAATCCTTGATGCCATAATTCAAAATTCAAAGAAAATGGGAATACTGATAGATGACCTCCTCTCTTTCAGTAAACTAGGACGTAAAGAGGTAACTTTTACTTCTATAAACATGACCAAATTAATACAAGGGGTCATAAGTGAAATGACGATTGAAGAAGATGAAAATACTCCGGTTTTTGAGATGGAAGAACTTAAACAGGCTGCCGGAGATCCATCACTTATCAAACAAGTCTGGATCAATTTAATTTCTAATGCAATTAAATATTCAAAATATAAAGCAGAAACTAAAATTAAGATTACTTCAACTCACAAAAAGGACAAAATCATATACAGTATACAAGACTGGGGATCAGGCTTTGACATGGAATATTACGATAAATTATTCGGAGTCTTTCAGCGCCTGCATTCACAGGAGGAATTTATGGGAACAGGCATTGGTCTGGCTATAGTTGAAAAAATAATAAACCGCCACGGCGGCACAGTTTGGGCAGAATCAAAATTAGATGAAGGAGCCGTCTTTTACTTCAGTCTGCCCGTTATTAAACATTAAAAATAAAAAAAATGAACTACGACGATATTGAAATTTTATTTGCTGAAGACAGTATGGAAGATGCCCTTCTAACAATTCGTGCGCTTAATAAAAGCGGCTTTAAAAACAAACTCTTACATGTAAAAGATGGCGCCGAAGCACTTGATTTTATATACTGCCGGGGAATTTATTCTGAAAGGAACCCAAAAACATATCCCAAACTTTTTCTTTTGGATTTAAAAATGCCAAAAATGTCCGGTATGCAGGTTCTGGAAAAAGTTAAAAGTGATGATGACCTAAAATCAATTCCAGTCGTAATCCTCACTTCTTCGCAAGAAGATCCTGACATAGCCAAATGCTACAGTCTGGGGGCGAACAGCTATATTGTTAAGCCTGTTGACAGTAATAATTTTTTTAATGCTATAAAGGAAATGGGAATGTACTGGATGATACTCAGCCAGCCTTCCAATTAAGAAATTTTATAATTATAAAAATGATTCCATATCAAATGAATAAAGACATTAAAGTATTGGTATTGGAAGACAATACTGCAGATGCGGATTTAATCGTACGCCATTTGAAAAAATCAGGTATGTCTTTTATCTCAAAAATTGTTGAGTCAAGGAAAATATTTGAAGAATCTCTCGATTCTTTTTTACCGGATATTATATTATCAGACTATTCGCTGCCCGCATTTGATGCCGTTTCTGCATTTAAAATAATCAAAAACAGAAATCTCAATATACCTTTTATAATAATTTCAGGTACAATCGGCGAAGAAAACGCTGTAATGCTTGTAAAAGAAGGCGTAACAGATTATATCTCTAAAAATAATTTAGCCCCTTTAGGACAAAAGATAAGCCGCGCCCTTAAAGAAGCCGAGGAACTGATTGAAAAAGAGGATCTGATCAAAAAACTGAAAATACAGACTGCCGCACTTTTATTGGCAAATCAGGAACTGGAAATCCAAAATGCCGAAAAGGAAAAGAGAGCAGTTGAATTACTCAATGCAAATAAAGAACTGCTTGCTTTTAATTTCATTTCAAGCCATGATCTTCAGGAACCGCTTCGGAAAATCCAGACTTTCATTTCTATTATTATGGATAAAGAGTCGCAAACAATGACCGAAGGCGGCAAAAACCACCTGAATCGCATACATGCCGCAGCAACAAGAATGAGGCAGCTTATTAAAGATCTGCTGGATTTTTCAAGGGTCAGCACTGCAGATCATAATTACGAAATGAACGATCTGGAGGATATTATTGAAGAAGTGAAATCAGAGCTATCCGATACGATTAATCAAAAAGAAGCACTTTTTAAAATAAATGAGTTAGTACCTGTACGTATAATGCCATTCCAGTTTCGACAGCTTATCTACAACCTGATCAGCAACTCCTTAAAATTCTCTATTCCTGATGTACAACTCCATATTACCATACAATCTAATATCCTTAAAAGCAATGAATTCAGGCGGCTTAACCTGCCAAACAGCCTACAGAACTGTGATTATTGGAATCTGAGTTTTAAAGATAACGGAATTGGTTTTGAAGCCGAATATAACCAGCTCATTTTTATAATTTTTAGAAGGCTGCACCATATTGCAGAATATTCCGGAACAGGAATTGGTCTTGCCATCGTTAAAAAAATTGTAGAAAATCACAATGGGATTATAATTGCTGACGGAGAGCTGAATAACGGGGTTACATTTAATATATACATTCCGATAACGGAATCCTTATAAAACAAAAAGGGCTTGGTTCTGCAATTCTTCCATCGCCTGCATATGTAAACTTTCCTCTCCATTATTTTGCTGTGACATCTCTCGCATCATTCGGGCAAAAGCCTATTCCTGTTTGAGGTAAAATTGTAAATCATTCTTTTGTTAATAAACAATAGTTTTGGTGATACTTTTACCTGACTTTCGGTCTGTATTTGGTAATTAGCAGGCAACTTACCCTGATAACCAAATTTAAATTTATCTAACCGAATGGCAGGATTAATCAGCCATTTACCCAAACGAATCTCTGAATTTAAATATGTAAATATATTTGACTCACCAATATTCGCTGGTGATTTGTTAAAGTAGTCCTGATACACATTATCGGCAAATTCAATTAAAAATAAAGTGTTGTTTTTACACTTGATAATTGTACTTTTGTTTAGACCCTAATATATAATCTAAACAAAATAATATTGCTTATGAAAGTATTGACAATTAGTTATTTTTTCCTTTTATTTTCTAATATCCTTCATGCACAGACAGTTTCTGCCACAAGTCCCGATAAAAATATAAAACTGGACATAACAGTAATAAATGGTTCTGCCTATTATAATGTATTTTACCTAAATGATGAATTTCTTGGTAAATCACCTCTAGGGCTTATAAGCTCGGCAGGAGATTTTACTAAAGGACTCAAAATGATTAGTCATACTACGGGTAAAGTAAAAGAATCCTATAATTTGGATCGTTCTAAAATGAGTCATGTAAACTATCAGGCAAACGAAATAAAATGCCTATTTACAAATACTGCCAATGACACTATAAACTTTATTTTCAGGGTCACAAATACAGATGTAGCATTTACTTATCTTATTCCAAAAAGCAGAAAAAATTCTACCGACTGTACTGTTGATAAAGAAATAACAGGTTTCAAACTTCCTGCAGGGTCAACTGCCTTTATTACACCGCAGGCGCCACCTTTAAGCGGTTATGAAAAGACAAAACCATCTTACGAAGAAGAATATACCAGAGAACAGCCTGTAGGTACAAAATCACAATATGGACTGGGTTATACTTATCCTGCACTTTTTCATCTGGCTGATAAAGGATGGCTGCTAATTTCTGAGACTGGTGTCAGCGGTAATTATGTCGGAACAAGGTTAAGTGATGCTACTGCAGAAGGACTATATACAGTCACATTCCCTCAGGAAGGTGAAAACAATTATAAAGGAGCCGTTACAGCCACAGCTGCATTGCCTATGCAGACTTCATGGAAAACCATTACACTTGGAAAAAGTTTAAAGCCCATTGTTGAATCTACGGTTGCAACCGATGTTGTAAAACCTCTTGTAAGTTCATCAAAAATATTTGATTCCGGCCGAGCCAGCTGGAGTTGGATTGTATGGCAGGATGCCAGCTGTAATTATAATGATCAGGTAACCTATATTGATCTGGCAGCATCCCTCAAATGTGAATTCATATTGATTGATGCACTCTGGGACGTCAATATTGGAAAAGAAAAAATGGCTGAACTGGTAAATTATGCTAAATCAAAAAATGTAAGCGTATTGTTGTGGTACAATTCCAATGGCCAGTGGAATACAGCACCACAGACACCCAAAGACCGAATGGATACTCATGAAGTCCGCTTAAAAGAAATGCAGTGGCTGCAGCAAATTGGGGTAAAAGGATTAAAAATAGATTTTTTTGGCGGAGACAAACAAGCCACCATGCAGCTTTATCAGGATATACTAACAGATGCTGCAGCCTTTGGACTGAGTGTGAATTTTCACGGTACTACCCTTCCTCGCGGCTGGGAAAGAATGTATCCTAATTTTATGACCAGCGAAGCTGTACTGGCTTCTGAAAACCTGGTTTTTCAGCAATCTTTCAGCGATAAATATGCATCAACTGCAACCATTTATCCTTTTACCAGAAATGCCGTAGCAGCTATGGATTTTGGTCCTGTGTTTCTTAATAAACGTCTAAACCGTGATCCTGACAAAGGAACAATACGCAAAACTACAGATGCTTTTGAGATGGCAACGGCTGTTGTGTTTTTTTCAGCAGTACAGCATTGGGGATTAACACCTGAAAATTTAAAAGAAAAGCCGGCTTATTTATTTGATTTTCTTAAAAAAGTTCCAACCGTATGGGATGAAACCCTGCTGGTTGACGGTTATCCGGGTAAATATTGTGTCATAGCCCGCCGTAAAGGTGCAAAATGGTATATCGCAGCTATCAACGGAGAGAAAAACGAAAAAGAGATTACTGTAAATTTGCCTATGCTTAAAGGTAAAAAAACGAGTATCATACAGGATGGTGAAGGCATGGAATCTAAACTTGACAATAAGAAATTTGATAACAATACCAGCTTCAATCTAAAGCTTTCAGCAAATGGCGGGACCGTGATATTTATGCCTTAAATCATAAAAATCTGCCACATATATAATGTAAAAAACACTGTTTAAACAAGGTTTGACTTTTAATTAAAGTTGAACCTTGTTTTTTTTATAATAGTTTTTCAGTAAATATACTTATGCAATTTAAGCAACAATATTCAAAATACATGGATTAGATCCACGAGCTTTAAATCTGATTGTTAAAAATTAATTTAATAAAAATTTTCTGCAACTTTTGTTATAATTTCTTAGAATATTATAAAGATTTCGTGAAATTATGTAATACTTCTGGTTTCTGCTACTGTAATTTTAATGCTCTTTAAATAAAAAAATAAAGTCACCAAAAAAAAATAAAGTCACCAAACAATTCATTTGCCTTAAAGCAATATGAACCAAGCATTTAAAAATAAATATTAAAATTTATGACACAACTAACAAAAAGAAGAAACGGAAATGAATTGTTTCCTTTCTTAAGAAATGATTTCCCGGTTAACAGGTTTTTCACTTCAGATCTCTTTGATTTCGATGATGATTTTTTTAACGCCACTATGACCGTCCCTCCTGCTAATATAACTGAAACTAATGATGATTTCAGGGTCAATCTTTCAGTTCCCTGCATGAAAATAGATGATTTTAAAGTAGATATTAAAGATGGCATTCTCATTATCAGCAGTGAAAAGGAAGAAAAAAGCAAAGAGTACAAGCATAAAGAATTTTCATGCAGCAGCTTTTCCCGCTGCTTTACACTACCCGATGATGCCGATGAAAACAATATCAATGCAAAATATGATAATGAAATACTGCAGATAACCATTCCGAAAAAGAAAGTAACAGTTTCCAAATCCAAAGAAAAGATTACCGTTTCTGACATTAATAATTTAAATTAAATAAGTACCTGAAAAAAGTATTAAACTATTAAAAATCAAACATTATGAAAAATTTAAAAATAATATTATTTGTTTTATTCTTAGCAGCAAACTACACCACTGTATCTGCACAGCAGCCGGGAGTTGTACTTAGTGATAAAAGCGGATGGCATAAAATCGGTGAAACAAAAGTTAATTTCAAAACCGAAACTGACGAAATCATTGTCATTGGTGCCAATCGTTTCAGCGCAATTAAGATTAAAGTAACTGAGGCTCCGGTGAACTTAAAATCATTTGACATCCATTTTGATAAAGGTGACATCCAAAGCGTCACTATTGGAGAAAACATTAAAGCGCCGGGCGAAACCCGTGTCATACAATTGGATGGAAAAGGAGAAAGAATCATAAGAAAAGTAACGTTCAGATATAACACAGCTGCAGGCAATGCCGGCAACAGGGCACATTTGGAACTTTGGGGATTAAAAACAAATGCGGACAAAAAGAACAAATAATAAATTCATGAAAGCAATATTATGACAAAAGTCCTTAATAAACCGCTGGTAGTGACAAGTCCGGTTTTTGCAAATAACGAAATTATTCCGTCCAAATACACCTGTATTGGATCTGATATCAATCCGGCAATTACTATAACCGACATACCTGACGGTACAAAATCGCTGGCTCTTATCATTGATGATCCCAATGCGCCCAACGGTCCTTTCGATCATTGGGTTATGTGGAATATTCCGGTAACCGGCAAGATTAATGAAAACAGTGCACCCGGCGTTCAGGGTAAAAATGGAAAAGGCGAAAACAAATACATGGGACCTTGTCCGGCAAACGGCACACATCATTACAATTTCAAAATATATGCTCTCGATACAAAACTGGATTTGCCTGCAAGTTCAGACAAAAATATGCTTCTCAAGGCAATGGATAAACATATCCTTGCCTCGGGCGGGCTTATAGGCCTTTTTAATAAGACAATCTAAATTCAGTATTATTATGCCATGGACAAAAACCAATTACCCTTTTTCCATGAAAAATCTTCCTGCTGAAGTACGGAATAAAGCTGTAGAAATAGCGAATGCCCTTCTCGAAGAAAGACACATGGATGAAGGGATTGCAATAGCCACCGCCATCAGCAGAGCCAAGGACTGGGCCGCAGAACATGGCAAAAAAACAGATAATCCGGAAAAATCAAAAATCACAGATATCAAAAAGCATGGCCAGGATCGTATCGTGATTCCTTATAATAAAGAATGGGCAATCAAGGTAGAGGGCAGAAAAAAGGTTGAAAAAACATTTCATACCAAAAAGGAGGCGATAAGCCAGGCACGACAGGAAGCTAAAGAAGCTAACGGCTCCCTGACCATCCAGTTGAGAACAGGGCGGGTGGAAAAAAGGATTTCCTACAACCCAAATAATAAGGGACAAAAACAATCTTGATAAAGTGGTTTACGATATTAAATTTCCGCTAAGGAAAATAAAGCCAGCTATTGCACAAAACCGCTTTTAGCTTTGTGGTTATTGCTTTATTGCTATTGCTGCTCTATAAAACTCATATCCATTTTCAGCCCGATTTGGTAAATATTTAGCACGATATTCAGTTGCGCCCATATCTTCAAGAAGCAACATGCCAAATTGCTTTAAATAATCTGATAGTTCCTCTGGCTGAAAACCAAAAGTCCATTTTTCTTCAAGTTTGTCAAGGTTCTCCAAAAGCTTTTCCCCTCCTAAAAATGAACGTGGATTTTCAAGAATTTTTCTGTGAACATAAGTAAAAATAACATAACTGTTTGTTGTAAATTTTGCAATAAAACTAAAAGTACTTTTTATGGCGTCTTCTGTGAGATAATTTGTGACACCTTCCCAAATAACTGTAGTAGGTTTTGTAAAATCAAAATTATGTTGAGCCGCCAATTCTTCAAGACTTTGTTTATTAAAGTCAATTTGATAAAACTCAATGTTTTTTGAAAGGTTACCAATACGGCTTTTATAAGTTTCGGTTTTAAAATTGGATGTGTTTGGATGGTCAATTTCTATTACTGGTATTGACTCTAAAAAATCAAGACGTAATGCTCTTGTGTCAAAACCTGCTCCCAGAATTATTACCTGCGTTACCCCCTTGGCGACTGTTGATTTCAGTAAGTCATCAATATATTTTGTCCGGGCTATTCCTGAGGAAAATGCTCCCGGGATTTTCTTTTGAATTGTATTACTAATATATTTTCTAATAACTGGATACTTAGACATTCGGACTGCAAATCTCAATTTGGCTTCAAGAAAGTGTATAGCATAAGGATCAGAAAATAATTTATCGTTTGCCTCACGTTCTGTTTCCAATGCTCTAAATAAAGCCATATACTGAG
This sequence comes from Flavobacterium sp. Flavsp81, assembly GCF_059491325.1. Lineage (NCBI taxonomy): Bacteria > Pseudomonadati > Bacteroidota > Flavobacteriia > Flavobacteriales > Flavobacteriaceae > Flavobacterium > Flavobacterium sp. Flavsp81. The sequence continues at coordinate 1,445,034 of NZ_CP168505.1, forward strand.
CCGTTCGGCTTGTTTTGTGTGTTTTCATTTCTTTTAGGTGTTGTTTAATATTACCGATAATGTTCTGGTGTTATAGCGGGTTTCTTTATTAACCCAAGGTTTTTGAATTGATACGTCTGAAAGAAAAGTAACAAATCTTTCACTTGATTCAATTCCACTTGCAATTTTATCTATCAAACTGCTTCCGCCAACAATCTCAAATTTATCAAGCCACGATTCTAATTCTGGATGTTTCTTTTTTAATTTGTTGTATATATGCTCAACCAAATGGTCTATCTTCGGTTGCATGCGAAAGAAATATTTTTTTCATAATGTAAACGTTTTCGTGAAGAAAAATTGGTCAACTTATTTATATGTATGACAAATCATACAAATATACCCAAATCAAAGCAAGTATGTGTAAATTTTAATCATATATTAATTTTACCTATTACCCCACATTTAAGCATAGCAACATTCAATAAATAACCTAATATCAGGCAGCTAGCAGTAAATAGGTTCATTTATCTGCATCCCTCCTTTCTTTTTACTGGAATCTTAATGATTGTTTTTTTTTACATTTATTAAATACCGATCGGTATTTAATATTATATTTGTTCTGATTTTTTTATTCAAACAAAAATATATGAATACTTCAGAATTTATATTAGATAAAGTAGCGCCCATTTTTAACAAACAAGGATACGTTGGAACTAGCCTGACTGATATCACTAAGGCAACCGGTCTCACAAAGGGTGCTATTTATTGCAATTTTTCTAACAAAGAAGATTTAGCATTAAAGTCATTTCAGCTAAATATAAATCTGGCAATAACACCCTTATTCAAATTGGTTGCTGCTACAGAAGGCAGTATAAATAAGCTGTCTGCCATAACAGATTATCAACGAAGCTATTATGATTTAGTCAAAGACAGAGGTGGATGCCCGATGTTACGAGTGGGAGTTGATACAAAATTTATCAATCCGTTATTATTTAAAACAGCACAGAATTTGTCTCAAAAATTTACTGCCGGCCTGACCAATATTATCAGTGAAGGTATCAGTAATAATGAAATCCAGCAAAATACTGATCCGGCTAAATATGCAAAAATAATTTTATCACTAATTGAAGGAAGCTCCCTTCTGGCATTTACCCATAGTGATCAAACATACATAACCACCGCTATGGATTTTATAGATAATACAATAATTGACAGCATCAGGAAATAAAAAAAATTTAACCCGTCAGATACCGATTGGTATGTGATATAAATATATTTTGGAAAATGGAAAAAATATTAAAGACAAAAAGAAAAATCAGATTTCAGGATTGTGATCCTTTTAATCATTTAAACAACTCAAAGTATTTGGAATACTTCATTAACGCCCGCGAAGACCAAATTGCAGAGCACTATGACCTTGACGTATTTAAGTACATGCAGACAACTGGGCTTAGCTGGGTTGTTGCCTCTAATCAGATATGTTATTTGAAACCGGCTTCTACGATGAAAACAGTATTAATCGAGTCTCAACTGATTCAATATACGGATAATCTTCTGCTGGTTGAAATGAAAATGTGGAATGAAAAGCAGATGGAACAATATATATGTCCTGCCTTGGGAGTAATTGAAACAAGAACGAATAATCATAAGAACAATGTAATACTAACATGGTCTGACAAAAATTTGGATTTTGAATCCCAACCTTCACCAAATCCACAACTGTTCACTGTTGTTTTTATATGACAATGGAGAACTCAATAATTTTATAAAAATAAATAGTAAATCCTACTAAGCAATGGAATATCGAAATGAATTAATTGACATAATAACAAAGGATGAACTAATTATTGAAACTCTTAATATCGTTAAAAATTTAAAACTAAATGATTGTTGGGTTGGAGCTGGATTTATAAGAAATAAAGTTTGGGATGTTTTACATGAGAAAAAAACAATAAAACTTAATGATATAGACGTAGTCTTTTTTGATGAAACGAATGTTTCAGAAACGTTAGAAAAAGAAATAGAGCAAAAACTTACTGAAATAAATCAAAAGATTAAGTGGTCTGTTAAAAATCAGGCACGAATGCATTTTCGTAATAATCATCTGAAATATATTAACACTGAAAATGCAATTTCCTATTGGCCAGAAACTGCAACAGCTATTGCGGTGAGATTAAATTTAAATGATGAAATCGAAATTTTGGCACCATACGGTTTAAGTGATTTGTTTAATTTAATAGTTAAACCTACTCCCGACTTTGATTTAATCGTTTTTCAGAAAAGAGTAAATGAAAAAAAGTGGAAAAAACAATGGAAAAATTTAAAACTAAACAACAACAGTTAACTTCTTAAGTCAAGAGACATTAAACTTTTTTAAAAATACTATGCAAGAATCTAATCAAGAACTAAATTTCTTAATTCGAATTTCTTATTGTCAGTATTTGATTTGTTTATCAAAGAACCTCCAAAATCAATGCCTTTGGAGGTTTATTTTTTAATGATCCTTACTGATCTTTTAAGAACCATTTTTTGCAAGGTTTGAAGATAAATTGCAATTAAACAACTGTATGATGCATTCTAAATCATTTTATTTTTAGCAAATTAGCTGCATTAGCATGTAAAAAAGACTATTTATTATTCGATCTGTTTTGAATATTTTTAAGCAATTACGACCTTTACCTCTGAATGTTTCAAAAAATGAACTGACAAATGAAATATACAATATTCAACACAGACAATTCCAAAACTACGATCCTGATCAGACTGATGACAGGAACAGTATTTCTATCCGAAGGCATTCAAAAATTTCTATTTGCGGACAGTTTAGGCACTGGCCGATTTGCAAAAATCGGATTACCTGTTCCTGAGTTTTTAGGAAGTTTTGTCGGTAGTTTTGAAATTATTTGTGGTGCTTTGATTTTACTTGGTCTATTGACAAGGCTTGCGAGCATTCCGTTAATCATCATTATACTTATTGCCATTGCCACAACAAAGACAGAAATTTTAGCCGAAAAAGGTTTTTGGGCAATGCTTCACGAAAGCAGAACCGATTGGGCAATGCTTTTAAGCAATATCTTTCTTTTAATAAAAGGCGGCGGCTTGTGGTCACTTGATAATAGAATGATGAAGAATGAAAGATAACGCTGACTTAAAAGAAATAGCGAAGCTTTTTCTAAAACTTGGAGTAATTGGTTTTGGCGGTCCTGCTGCTCATATTGCCATGATGCGGGAAGAGATTGTTATAAGAAAAAAATGGCTGAGCGAACAGCATTTTCTTGACTTAGTTGGTGCTACAAATTTGATCCCAGGTCCAAACAGTACTGAAATGGCAATCCATATCGGACACGAAAAAGCGGGTTGGAAAGGTTTAATTACAGCCGGACTTTGTTTTATACTGCCGGCGGTTTTTATTACAGGAATTTTTGCCTGGCTCTACAGATTATACGGACAGCTCCCGGAAGTACAGCCTTTTGTTTATGGTATAAAACCTGCTATTATCGCCATTATTCTTGGTGCAATTTTTCCATTGGCAAAAAAATCAATAAAATCAATTGAATTGGCAGTCATTGGAATTTTAGTTTTAATAGCTTCCCTGCTGAATTTCAGTGAAATTTATCTAATGTTCGGAGCAGGTTTTCTTGCCTTGTTTCTGGCTTCAGTGAGAAGCAAAAAAATGACAAATACAAACAGTATTTTTCCATTTACATTTTTGCAGGTATCAAATGCAACTATTCTCTCCGTAACGAATTCAAATCTATTTTGGATATTTCTGAAAGTTGGTGCCATACTTTATGGCAGTGGTTATGTTTTATTTGCTTTCCTAGACACGGAATTAGTTTCTACAGGGCTTTTAAATAAACAGCAATTGATTGATGCAATTGCAATTGGTCAGCTTACCCCCGGTCCCGTTTTTTCTTCTGTAACATTTATTGGATATCAAATCAACGGACTAGCTGGTGCAGTGGTTTCGACAATCGCTATATTTTTGCCTTCCTTTATATTTGTTGCATTGCTAAATCCAATTGTAAGGAAAATGCGGAACTCAAAAACATTTTCTGCATTTCTTGATGCTGTTAATGTGGCTTCGGTAGCAATTATTATAGCTGTTTGTTTTGACATGGGTAAAGTGACTATAACAGATTGGAGAACAATATTCATTGCGGTTTTAAGTATTGCAATCACATTTGGATACAAAAAAATAAATAGTGCTTTTATTGTTTTGGGCGGTTCATTTATAGGGTACTTATTGACATTGGCATAAATTTAAAAAAAGCTAAAGAGATATTTAATACAAATCTTTTGGTAAAATAAAAAGGAGCCATAATTTGGCTCCTTTATTATATTGATTATGATTTTTATTAAAAATAGATCAAAAAGTATAAATTTGAGTAAAATATCTTTATACTTCCAAAATCATTATCATCCTGAACCCATTCGGCTTCGCTCAGGATAAACTTAGTCGAAGGCTTTTTAAATGAAAGGGCTTCGACTCCGCCTTTACTTTGGATTTGATAAAAAGCTTTAAATTTATTCAAAGGAAAGCAGAGGTGAACTTTCGACTCCGCTAGTTAAGAACTATGCTGTGCATTAGTCCTCTGCCTTCCCCTTGAATCCCGTTGAATTGCTTCAAATAGAATGATAGACATAGCGGTCTAATAAAGGCTCTAAAGAAGTTCAACATTTTTGTTTATCTTAAATTCAAAGTTATGAAAAAGTATTCATTTTATGTCGGCATTGATGTATCAAAAGCTAAATTAGATATTAATATTCTTGATGCTTCAACTCTTAGGTCAGAGCATTTTAGCATAGAAAATAATATCAAAAACATTTCTGTTTTTATCAAAAATATGAGCAGGCAGGTTAATAAAGAATATATTCTTTTTTGTTGTGAAAACACAGGTATTTATACCAATCATATATCAAGTGCTTCAGTAAAACTCAATCTGGATTTATGGATTGTTCCTGCGATTGAAATAAAAAAATCAAAAGGAATTTCAAGAGGAAAAAATGATAAAATTGATGCCAGGGATATTTCTTATTACAGTTACAGAAACATAGATAAATTAAAACTATTTACTTTAACAGGCATAGAGATTCTAAAACTAAAAATTCTTTATACCGAAAGAGAAAAATGCTAAAAGCCTTATTGCTTATACAAGCTACAAAAGAAAATAAAGATTTTACAGATAAAATAATTTTCAGGGAAGTATCTCAAATTAACCAGGCTCTGGCTAAATCTATTAAAAATTCGATCAATAAAATTGAGTCGAGAATTAAAGAAATAATTAAATCAAACGATCAATTAACCAAACAAATCCAACTTATCAGATCAATTCCCGGGCTCGGAGAACAAACCAGCGTGTATTTGATTATTGCAACAAAAGGATTTACAGCGTTTAAAAACTGGAGGCAATTTGCCTGTTACTCTGGTGTTGCCCCTTTTGAACATAGCTCTGGTTCCAGTGTAAAAGGAAGGACCAGAGTGAATCATATGGCTGATAAAAAAATGAAGTCACTATTGCAAATGTGCGCTATGACAACATTAAAATATGATCCACAATTAAAGGAATATTACAATAAGAAAAAAGTGGAAGGCAAAAACTCAATGTTGGTTTTAAATAATATCAGATGCAAACTTATAAGCAGGGTCTTTGCTGTTATAGCAAGGGAAACTCCATATATAAATACCTATAAATTTGCATCGTAATTTTTTAGTACTTTTTGTTGTTTTTTATCATAGAATGCTCAGCCTGACAACTATTTTAAATTAACTAAACGAGTTAAATTAAATTAAATCGATCCAGATTCATTACTTTATTCCATGTGGCAACAAAATCATTTATAAATTTCTCTTGTGCATCGCTGCTTGCATAAACTTCTGCAACAGCTCTTAATTCTGAATTAGATCCGAAAACAAGATCGGCGCGCGTTCCAATCCATTTTGGCTGACCTGTGGTACGATCATTTCCTGCATAAAGTTCCTTATCATTAGACACTGCCTTCCATTGTGTATTCATATCAAGCAGATTGATAAAGAAATCGTTGGTAAGCTGACCCGGACGATGAGTAAAGACACCATTTTTTGTACCGTCAGAATTAATATCAAGCACACGCAATCCTCCCAGAAGTACTGTCAATTCCGGTGCTGTAAGTGTCAATAAATTTGCTTTATCAATAAGAAGTTCCTCTGTAGAAACCGCCGATTTTGTATTTCTGTAATTACGGAAACCATCTGCTTTAGGTTCCAGATATCCGAATGATTCAGCATCTGTTTGTTCCAAAGAGGCATCCATACGACCCGGAGAGAAAGGTACTGTAACTGAATATCCTGCATCTTTAGCCGCTTTCTCTACTCCTGCACATCCTGCTAAAACTATTAAGTCGGCCAGTGAAACTTTTTTTCCATTTCCTTGTGCAGCATCAAATTCTGTTTTGATATTTTCAAGTTTGTTTAAAACCTGACCAAGCTGAACAGGGTTATTAACCTGCCAGTTTTTTTGCGGAGCGAATCTTATACGTGCTCCATTGGCACCCCCACGTTTATCCGATCCTCTAAAAGTAGATGCCGAAGCCCATGCAGTTGCAACTATTTGGGATGTACTTAATCCTGCATTTAATATTTTTCCTTTTAATTGAGCAATATCGTTCTCATCAATCAATGTATGGTTAACTTCCGGAATAGGATCCTGCCATAACAATTCTTCCTGAGGTACATCTGGCCCCAGATAACGGCTGCGTGGTCCCATATCACGATGCGTTAGCTTAAACCAGGCACGTGCAAAGGCATCTGCAAATTCATCCGAATTTTCCAGGAATCGGCGTGATATCTTCTCATAAGCAGGATCTAACCTTAATGATAAGTCAGTTGTAAGCATTGTTGGGAGATGTTTTTTGGTACTGTCAAAAGCATCCGGAATAATCGCTTCGGCATTTTTGGCTACCCATTGGTGTGCACCGGCAGGGCTTTTAGAAAGTTCCCATTCAAAACCAAATAAATTTTCGAAGAAGTTATTACTCCATTGCGTTGGCGTTTTTGTCCACGTAACTTCCAGTCCGCTTGTGATTGTGTCAGCACCTTTACCGGAACCGAAACTATTTTGCCATCCAAAGCCCTGCAATTCAATACCTGCAGCTTCCGGTTCTTTATCTACGTGATCAGAAGAAGCTGCTCCATGCGTTTTTCCAAATGTATGTCCTCCTGCAATCAGTGCTACTGTTTCTTCATCGTTCATTGCCATACGTCCAAAAGTATCTCTTATGTCTTTGGCAGCAGCTATAGGATCAGGATTTCCGTCCGGTCCTTCCGGGTTTACATATATAAGTCCCATTTGAACGGCTGCAAGAGGTTTTTCCAGATTTCTGGAGTGAATCTGGCCATCTGCATTATCATCAGCTGACACAACACCATGCTCTTTCGGTACGCCCTCAGAGCCATCTTTATAACGTTCATCCCCACCCAGCCATGTAGTTTCAGCACCCCAGTAAACCGATTCGTCCGGTTCCCAAACATCTGCTCTTCCTCCTGCAAAACCAAATGTTTTGAATCCCATAGATTCCAAAGCAACATTTCCGGTTAGTATCATTAAATCGGCCCACGAGATTTTTTTACCATATTTTTGTTTGACTGGCCATAAAAGTCTTCTGGCTTTATCAAGACTCACATTATCAGGCCAGCTGTTAAGGGGAGCAAAACGCTGCTGTCCCGCACCCGCACCACCGCGTCCATCATGTACACGATACGTTCCTGCACTGTGCCACGCCATTCTAATAAATAAACCTCCATAATGACCAAAATCTGCCGGCCACCAATCTTGTGAATCCGTCATAAGATCATGCAGATCTTTTTTTACTGCTTCAAGATCAAGGCTGTTAAAAGCTTCTGCATAATTAAAATTGCCTCCCATCGGATCTGATAATGGGGAATTCTGTCTTAGGATACTTACTTTTAGCTGTTTTGGCCACCAGTCTCGATTCTTTGTGCCTGATGCAGCCGCATTATCCATACTTCCGTTATGAAAGGGGCACTTGCTAATGTCATTTGATTGATTTTCCATAAATTATTCTTTTGATTTTTGTTATTTTTTCGAATGACTAAATTACGAACTATATAAAAGAGTTGCATGTGCTATTTATATTATATTAATCTACTTTGATAGATAAAATCTATTACGAAAGAATTATTATTTTGATAAATGCATTTATCAGATTAAATAATTTTTGTACAGTACAAATCTTTTTTATATCAGCTTGTTATTTGAAATTTCTTTTTCACGAAGAAAGTTTTATCTTGGCAAGAAAAACTCAATTCGTTAAGATCAGCAGCTTCGCTTATCGTCAAGACGTTATATGCTATTTAAAAAATGGAGGAAGAAAAAAAAGAAAGATATTTTAAAAAAGTTAATCAAAATATAAATCAAAATGGATTCCACACTACTTATGTGACAGAAAACATTGATTTTACTCCTTTTGGTTATTCAACTGGAATTTACAAAAATTTCAAGATTCCTGAATTATTTATATCTGGATTACCTAATGGTCTAACTACAGAGTTAATTAAAAATTACATTGAAAAATATAAGTTTGGAATAATACCCATCAACAAAAAAATTGATGATTTAATTGACAGATTCCAGATTTATTTTATTGAAGTTGAAAATGAATCCCTAACAGAACATGTCTTAAGTTCAATAAAATATTATGATAATAATGAATTCAAATACTTGCAATTAATATTTCCAGACTTAAATGGACATTTTCCAAATGAACCTGATTATGATTATGATCAGAAAATTTTAGGCAATTTAAATTAGACAAAAGAAAAGTATATAACCACCGTTTGGTAATATGGCGGATTTAGACTTAATTTAAAGGTGATTTTGTACTTGTAAATTAGTCATATCAGAAAGTTTAGACTTCTTTATCCGTAACTGTCAAGCCACGGAATATTCCCGCAAACAGATAAAAAATTACACATAAGAACATATTTTAAATTATATCGACTTAAAGAAGAGCAAATGAGACTCCATAAAAATGACATTCTGTTTTATATAAGTTTACTATTTGCAGTTTGGTTTGCTTGGACTGGAATGGTTTGGACATATAATGCAGCACTTTTCATTTCATATCCTATTGGAATTATTAGTTTCATTCTATGGAGAATAATTAAAAATGAAAATAGAAAAAGAACTAAATTTATACCAATTATTTTGATAATCGGTTTAACACTTTCCTTATCAGTCTTACTTTATTTACTCATATGGGACTAAGAAAAGGCGCATTCTAAATTAGAAGTTATTAAGCAGTAATAGCCGCTTAGTTCAGATTTTTGTTTTGCTGAAAAGTAATCATTCATAAATTACAAATAGCTATAGAAAGGCGAGAACATTAAACAAAAAACGTAATAAATTGATACTAATCAAAATCTTAGCTACAGTTCTTCTTTTAATTTTAGTTTTATTGTTTACCTACATTTATTTAATAAATAAAATAAGTGCAAAAAAGCATAATGATTTTAAGAAAAAACTTGAAGGAAAATCATTGTATATTACTACAGATAAGAAAGGCTTTCAAAGCATAAATAATCAAATAATAGAAAAGCTCGACAAAGAAATAATTCATATTGTACTTTTATCTGGTACAGTAAAATCCATTTATGATACAGATAAAATTCATCGTTTCATTAGCTATGAAAAATTAAAAAAGTTTCCAATTACACTTAAAATTGTTAATCAAAATGTTATCTATAAAAGTTTCTATGATGATTTTAAGCAAGCTACCAAAGATGAAGTACATGAAGGGATTCTTCAAAAAAAGATAATCGATTGGTATAAGGAAAAAGTAAAAAACTGATTATAAGGTCAAATACTAATATAGATATGCCTTGGCAAAATCTGAATTTGGTATAATTTAAAAACACCAAATTATACCCAGTCATTTAAAACACAACAAATCATTATACTTTAAATAACTGAATTAAAACTTTAAAAATTACCCTCTGATCCCACCCTGGCTCGATTACATCGAACACCTACTTACATTAATAGATAAATATAGCGTTTGCAACGCGGCCAGCTAAAAACAGGAGCAACTTTAAACAAAGTGTACTTTTATTTTTTTATTTCATAGTTTTCCTTAAAAACCAATACTTTCATATATTTGTTTGTACCAAAAACTGAAGTTTTTCACAGGCTGACGCTAAGTGCAATTCAATTTAAATGACACTCACAACATAATGAACATTCAAAACCTTCCTAATGATTTAAATATTGATAGCCAAAGTGAGGTGCAAATTTTTGATTATCACGTAGCAACTTCCAGTGTCAAGAATAAAGTTATGCTGAATAAGCATATTTTTAGCTTTTTACTTGAAGGAACAAAAGAACTCATCACGCATGATGAGAGAATAACTATTAATAATGACAAGTTTTTACTGATAAAATCAGGAAATTTTTTAATGACTGAGCATATTCTTTCTGAAACAAATGCCTATCGAAGCGTATTATTCTTTTTTAATGATGATATGCTCCTGAAATTAGCGCAAAAAAACAATCTTTCAAAAACGGTTAATTCAAGTTCTAAACCTTATGAGATATTCCAATATGATGATTACATTCATGATTTTGTCAGGAGTTTAATTAAAATAAAAACACACGATAATACACTAAAAAATAAATTATTAAAAACTAAGTTTGAGGAAATATTGCTGTATTTATTGCACAAAAACGGTACTGCGTTTTTAGATAACATACTTACCGGCCAAGACAGTCAAAGCAGGCATTTTACAGCTGTAATTGAAAGTAATAAATTGAATAATCTAACGATTCAGGAGCTTTCCTTTTTATGTAATATGAGCATTTCTACTTTCAAGAGAAATTTTGAAAAACACTATCAAACCAGTCCCATAAAATGGTTTCAGGAAAAAAGACTAGAACATTCCGCTTACTTATTAAGTACTAAAAAAATGCGTCCTATTGATATTTATTCCGAAATTGGGTTTGAAAGCTTATCGAGTTTCACTCAGGCATTTAAAATAAAATACAACACTACTCCGAAACAATTTCAACTGGAATAATGAACTTTTGGAAACACTTTTAGAACTTTTAAGAGTAACTAAAAAGTTTTACACCAAATTATCTTTACAGTCTAACTTTTTAAATAATTAAAAGATGAAAAAGATTAATTTGGTATTACTTTGTTTGCTGTTTTCAACAAGTATAATTTTTGCTCAAAAGTCATTTACTTTAACCAGCAAAGATTTAGGCGGACAAGCCACAAAGATTGAAGAATTTAACAGTTTCGGCTGCACTGGAAAAAACCAGTCACCTCAATTATCATGGGCAAATGCACCCGAAGGCACTAAAAGTTTTGCAATTACCATGTATGATCCAAACGCGCCAACAGGCAGCGGATTTTGGCACTGGGTTGTATTTGATATTCCCGGAAATATTAATGAATTAGTTACAAACGCAGGGAATTTAACGTTAAATCTTACACCTAAAGGAGCTATCCAGAGTGTTACAAACTATGGTGTTGCCGGATATGGCGGACCTTGCCCTCCTGAAAACCACGGTATACATCAATATATAATAACTGTACACGCTTTAAAGACTGATAAATTAGGTTTGGATTCCAATGCAAATCCTGCTATTGTCGGTTACTATCTATGGATGAATACCATCGCAAAAGCAAGTATTGTAGCCTATTATCAAAGAGAAAAAAAATAAATAAATTTGAAGCAGCACTATTAAAACCAAAAGCCTTTTTGTTGAAAAACAAAAGGGCTTTTGGTCAACAAATAAATTGGTCTTAACACAGGTTTTACTCTTGTATCGTTGTTCATAATTTTACAATTTATTTTCAATAGATTATTTGAAATAATTGGGACAAAGCCCAAGCTCCATCCCCATTACATTGAATAAACATCATAACTAGTACTACCGATTCCTCGGGCAATTTTAGATTTACAACACTTTTACAGGTATTTACCTCTTTTGATTCTTTTACTGTTTCCAGTCCAAAAGCATTAAAAGTATTGACCGTAAATCGATTATTCTTTGATAAACTTCGCTGTGTTAATTTTCCCATTGTCCAACATAATTTGTACAAGATAGCAACCGGCAGAAAATCCTTCAGCATCAATGGTTTGTTGAGTTGAATTATTCCCGTTCAGCTCTTTTATTTTTGCACCGGAAAAATTATAAATTACAATTTTTTCAATCCCTGAATCCGTATTTACAGTAAAATTACCTCCCTTTACCGGGTTTGGATAAAAAGAAAATTTATTAGTAAAACTTACATCCCCCACTGATAAATTACATGATGTCGAGGCTCCCGTCGTTGTATTAATGCCGTTTATTATATTGCTGCCGTTTACTGTTTCTGCTTTATAAGGAATAATCGCATCCCCTTTACCACCAGGAATAGTAATTGAGGAACAGTTTTGGAATACAAGCCCTGTTACGAAATTGGCAACCATTCCTTTAGTGTTTGCGCTAATCTTCACATTATCGAAAACAACGTTGATGGCAAAGGATTCCGGTAAAGCATAAATTATACCTGCATTATCAGAATTGGTTACAGTAATATTTTTGAACGTAATATTTTTCCAGGCCGGGGTAGTACTCGTGACAGTTCCTGCTACCAAAGTTGATGGTGCAGCCGTAGGTTCTTTGGGATACCAGCTGGTAATGGCAAAAGGAGTTGATACATTTCTCATGGTAACATTCGAATAGGTAAATGAAGTCTCCCCTCCACCACGAGTATTATTGGATTTAAGACGAAATCCGTTGGAGGTCCCTATAAAGCTGCAATTATCTACGATAAGGTTGCTTACGTTGGAGGTATAACTTCCTACCGAAACACCATGACCATCACCAAAACTACAATTTTTAACTATAACATTTTGAGTATTAGTATCTAATGCTATATTATCATCACCTACAGAAAAATAACAGTTTAATACATCCAGTCCGTTCCAGTACCAGACATCAAGGGCATCTGTGTTTGGTGCAGATGAAGGTGCCATAACAGTAACGTTCTTAATTGTCCCTTTTGATCCTTGACCGCTCCCGCTTTTTCCCATAGTAATGCTAACATTTGGAGCGTTTTGTATCGTAATATCAGTAATTAAAACTGTATTACAGGCCTTAAAACGTATTATACCAGGACGACCGATACCTGTTGCATCAAAAGCAGTCCACCAGGCACTGCCATTTCCTTCAATAGTACCCTTTCCACTTATTTTAATATTAGTAAGATTCTCTCCATAAATAAAGGTTGTATAAGTATCTGTCGTTCCACTATTTGGATAAGAACCGGCAGGAAGTCCGTTTCCATTTCCGTAAGGCATTAATTGCAAAGTGGCTCCGGCTGAAATAAAAAGGTTAACATTGCTTTTCATGGTAATAGGACCACTCAAAAAAGGGGAAGCAGCAGCAGGGATAACAACGGTACCGCCTCCTGCAGCGTTTGCAGCAGTAATAGCAGCATTTATTGCTGCCGAATTATCAAGATTGGAAGTACTGCCTCCATATATTAACTCTGTAATTACATACTGGGTAGAAGGTATGTTTGGCTGCATCTGAGTAGAAGGGATATCAGGAAAAGTAACCGCTTGAAATTGTGCAATACGAGTAATGTTTGCAGTCATAGTAACCGCAATTGTACTATTTGTAGAAACAACTGCTCCATTTTCATCTATCCATTGAACAAAATTATATCTAAAATTATCTGTTGCTGTTAATGTTACTACTGTTCCCTGAAGAAAAGAAGTACCTCCCGGATTCGCAGAAATAGTACCTGTTGAAGCAGGGCTGACATTCGTTGTCAAAGTAAAAGCAGCAGCATTAGGATCACTTGTGATTTTTTCAAAATAATCGATATTGAACAAGTAACCGGTATTTGTTGGATGCTTAAAAACCAGATATAAATCGTGTGTACCCGTTGTTTGCGTAATTGCTGTAGAAAATATTTTGTAATCGCTAAACCCTGAACTTCCTGATACAGCAGCTGTTCCAATTAAAGTCCCTGTTGTCGAATCTAATCGAAACTCAATATTCCCGCCAGTTGCTCCCGAAGCCAGTATATCAAAGCGAGTATCATATTGATCAAATACCTGCCCGGTAAATTTAATCCAGGTTCCGTTTTTAATATAACCAACGTTACCTCCGCCGGAAAGAGCAGCATTAGTTTCTTTCTTTGCTCCGGAATTTCCACTATAAGTTTCGGCTTCAATTCTTGTTATAGTTTCCGCATATCCTATTACTGAAAATAGTACCAGTAATAAGGAAATAAAATATTGTTTTTTCATTTTGCTATTGTTTGGTTTAAATAATTTATCCGATCCTTCCTGCACTAATTTTTAATAACTTTCACTTTATAAACAACTCCTTCTGCATTTTTCATACTAACAATATACACACCTGAAGTCAACATGCTTAAATCTACTGATCTGGTTATATTAGCTGCCAATACGCCTTGTTTAACTTTCTGTCCCTGAACCGAATACACTTCATAATTCAGGCTTCCGATTCCTTCAGGCAATGTCAGGCTGACAGCATTATTTGTAGGTATTGGATATGCGCTTACTTCTTTTGGTTCTTTTTTCTTTCCCAAACCCAAAGTAGCGAATGTACTGACAGCACTCAAACCACCGTATTCATTGGCCGTTTGTACCGTATATACATAATTTCCTCCTGCTGCGGTAGTATCAATATAGGTATCATCTGTTGTAATAGCCAACACCTTATTATCCCTGCTCACCACATAGCAAATAGCATATTGATTATCATCCCATTTAAGAGTGTTGTTTCCAGGATTCGAAAGATTAGCCGGTGCTTCAATTTGTTCTACCACCAAACGCGGATCCCATTTGTCTGTTCCGCTAAGGACATTTTCAATCGTATATTCATCCGCCTGTGCTTTGGTTAAAACCGGATTATAATTTCCCGTTTGGGCAATACCGCTTACTGTGAATACATTGGTTCTGTTAGCTGTATTAACTGCTACTCCATTTGCATTTACGCTATTGTATTCTGCAAAAAGTGCCGGTAATGTTCCCATACTTGCCCAACCTTGGGTATTAGGTTCATTTATCATTGTAGTATTCAGATAAACAGCTCTTGGAGCATTTTGCCAAGGGCGTCCTAAATAATAACCGGTAGCCGCAGTAATGGTATTGTTATTAAAAATATATCCGTACTTATTGTCGACAGTATGATTTGGAGCCACAATATAGCCGCCTCCGACAGAAACCAGTTTACATTCTTCAAACCAATGTGTTCCGCCTCCGCAGATAAAATCCACATCTCCTTCAATGGTTGATTTATAGTAAAAACTTCTGTTTCCGCCCGTAACCTGAGTATCTTGTCTGCTTCTTAGTTTGATTCCGTTATATACATTTCGGTCTCCGGCAGGATTAAGTGCTGGTTTTTGACCAGAATTAACTACTCCGTCTTTATGCTCAATGATTATATTTTCCATGTATAAATCATTGGCTTCAATCGAAAGGACCGGGTTTTTAATTCCCTGACCAGGATTTCCCTGAAGAATTACTTTATCCTTAGATTGGGCAATCAATGACACGTTATTTTTTCCTGAAGGAAGCTGAAGCAAAATTCCCTGTGGATTTGTACCATCTCCTCCAAGATTATAAGTTCCGTTAGTAATCAGTACCAGAAATCGGGCTGATGAATTGGAAGGTGCCGCATTAAATGCTTCGGCTATGGTTTTTACATATTTTCCGGAAGCCACTTGTTCTGCTGTTGCATTTACATCTACAATCAAATTAAATACACGTTTTGCAGGAACCGGTTTTTCCATTGTTTTAAATGTCAAATTCACTGCCTGGGCATGATTACCCGAAAGATCTGTAACAAGTCCGACTGGCATACTGAATATATATTGTGTATTATAGTTTAAACCGAAATAACTGAATTTCACCGTTTTATTTATAAACTCCGGATTTAAAGTTTTCCCGTTAAGTGTTGCCTGTCCGGTACCTAACTGAACTTTTTCATCATAATTAAGGATAATATTTCCGCTTGCACCAACTGTAGTTGAAGCAGCTGCAGGAAGTGAAGATAAAAGTACCGGAGCAGTTGCATCTGAAACAAAAACTTCCTCTGCTTTTACCATAACATTTGATAAAACCGTTGCCGTTACATCTGTGGCAGTTCCGTGTTTTGGTCCGCTCACATTCGGAAACCATCTGATATATACTTTTTCTTTTCCTTCTGCATCCACAGGCAATATTCCTCCAATGGAAGTAACCGAGCTTGTATTTATTGTAGTTAAAGCCGAGATATTTTGAAAGTTTACACCATCAAGTGAATATTGAAAAGTCCATTCATTGCAACCGTAATAATAACCAATCAGTCCCGATGAAATAGCAATATTTTTATATCCAACAGTTGAAAAAGAGGTCATAAAATAGAAGAATTCACCTCTGTTTGTGTTCCATACTCCTACACCATTTATTCCGCCTCTGTTTAAAAGCCTCACATTCGGAGCAAAAACATTATCCGTAACATTATAAGCTGATAACTGGGGTTTGTTTTCCACATTAGAAAATAATTCGGCAACCCTTGGATTAGCATATTGATCGTTCTTAAATGTCCATCCCGCTATAAATGTTGCATTATCATAAGTACCCGTGATAGTTTTGTTTTCATTCATTGTTACAGAAGTGCTCAATTCTGTTGATCCGTCAGACCAATTATTGAACTTAATAATATTATTTTCAACAGCGGTAATTGTAACATTTGTTCCTGCTTCATAAACAGAGAATGCTCCATCTTTACCGGCAGGAGAAACTGTGTATTCTCCCAAGCCGAATGCACCTGCAACATTTACGTTTAAAGTATATGTATTAACTGCTGTATATTCTGCAGTAAGGGTAGTATTTGAAGTTATAGTAAAAGTATATGGATTTGCCGTTGAAACAACTGTTCCATTACCATCTGTCCATCTAACAAAATTATATCCGAAGTTTTTATTTGCGGTTAATGTAATTGCGGTTCCCTGATTAAATGCACTGCCGGCGGGATTCGAAGAAACTGTTCCTGATGAAGCGGGACTAACAGTAGTCACCAAAGTATAAGTAACTGCATCCGGAATAGTAGTGACTTTTTCTAAATAATCTATATTGAATAAGTACCCCGTATTTGTTGGATGCTTAAAAATAAGGTATAAATCATGTGTCCCGGTTGTAGGTGTAATTGCAGCCGAAAACATTTTGTAATCGCTAAATCCGGTGGATCCGCTTACTGTTGCTGTTCCTATTAATGTCCCTGTTGTCGAATCCAGTCTAAACTCAATAGTTCCTCCGGTTGCTCCGGCGGCTGCTACATTAAAACTAGTATCATATTGACTAAATACATGTCCGGTGAAACTAATCCAGGTATTATTTTTAATATACCCAACATTTTTTCCTCCCGATAGTGCAGCGTTATTTTCTGACTTTGCACCTGAATTTAAATTATAACTTTCGGCTTCAATTTTGAGAGTGGTTTGCGAAAATCCCATTACTGAAAAGAGTGTCAGTAACAAGAACATACAGTATTGTTTTTTCATTTGTGGTTTGGTTTTAGTTAGTAACTTATTTTTTCCTGCTCTAAAATTTTAATAAAGTAAGATTTCAGAAAGAGGCTCATCCATATTTAATTTTTTCTCTGATTTAATTAGTTTTTAATGATAAATTTTTTTGTCAGTTCGAGTAATCCCGCCCAAAAGTTAAAAATCAGTATATTTATGATAATCCTACGTTTTAGAACTAATCACTAAGGACTAGTTACTAAGAACTAATCATTCAATTATTTTCACCTGATCTTTAATCGATTCCAGCACTTTTACATCTGTATCAAAATTCATTTTCTTACCATCCTTTTTCAATGCTATTTTTTTTGTGGAAGTACCTCCAATCCAAAACAATTGATTTTCTCCGGCAGCTTTAAAACTTCCGACATTTATATTCTGGCTATTCGAAAGACTTACCGCTATGCCTGGTTTATCAAGTTTTAAATCAATATTTTCAAAATTAATTTTACTCGCATAATTTATTCGAACCCCAATATCCGATCGAACAATCATGTTTTTAAATTGAATGTTTTCAACAGGCATTTCAGGAAGTCCCATAATTTTCATGGCTTGTTTAGCTCCATCAACATAAATATTTTTAAAATACATGTTTTTGAAAACAGGAGTTGTTTCAGATACAGGAGCCTTTTCTACAATCATTTCACCTGTATAAGGATCTTCGACCCCAGTCTTATTAAAATAGTACATCTCAAAACGAATTGCCTCTGTAGGAATGTCACTCATCCTGATATCTTCCATCCAGATATTTTCAACTAAACCGCCGCGACCTCTGGTTGATTTGAACCGTAATCCGCAATCCGTACCAATAAACGTAAGGTTCTTAACAAACAGATTACGAACTCCACCCGACATTTCGCTTCCTATTACAAATCCACCATGACCGTGATAAACCACACAGTCTTTGATTACAAATAATTCGGTTGGTTTTCCGCGTTCACGTCCTTCCTGATCCTTACCCGATTTTATACAGATAGCATCATCACCAACATCAAAACGACAGTTTGTTATTGTGCCAATTCGGCAGGATTCCAAATCAAGTCCGTCACCGTTTTGTGAATACCACGGATTGCGAATATTCAGGTTGCTTAGCGTTACATTTTCACACATTAACGGATTTACATTCCACGCAGGAGAATTTTGAAAAGTAACCCCATCCAACAACATTTTTTTACAATTAACAAGGCTTACCATTACCGGACGAAGGGCGTGTTTGTATGGTTCCATATTTTCAACAGTAGCCGTTTTGGGAAGCTTATTTCTTTCTTCATTACCTGTAAAGGAACCTTTAGAAGGATACCAGGTCTTACCATCTTTAGAAAGAATACCACCTGAGCTAATCAGGTTCTTCCATTGCTCATTAGACAATTTACCAATTTTAACGGGTCTCCATTTAGAGCCGTTTCCATCAAAAATTCCCTCTCCTGTAATGGCTATATTTTCTAAACCAACTCCCATAATAGGAGATTCGCATCGAATGACCTTATTGCCTTCAAAATAGGAACTGATTAATTTGTATTGATTTAAATCGCCTGTAAACAAAATATAAGAGCCGTTTTTTGTGTGCAGATTGACATTACTTTTCAGGTATACTGGGCCTGTAGTCCATAATCCTGAAGGAATAACAACAACGCCTCCACCCGACTCAGAGCATTTCGTGATGGCATCGTTAATCGCTTTCGTACAAAGTTGTTCCGTATTTGGAACAGCTCCGAAATCAACAATATTCAAAGTATCTTTTTTAAATTTTGGAATCTGGACTTCCGGCATATCGAAAGGAAGTTTTTTGTCTATTGAAACCTTATCTTCTGGTTTAGATGTATTTTGAGCAACGATCTTATTGTTGCAGAAAATAGAGAATATTACTATCCAAATCAGGAAAGTTGTTTTAGTTTTTATCATAATCAATTGTATTTTTTAATTTCTTAACTCATGTTTTTTAACATATAGAAACATAGATTTTTTCTATTCTTCTTTAAGATTGCAAAAGAAGCTAGCTTCCACGCATAGCCAATCTATATGAATTGATGCAAGTGAAACGTCTTTAAGCATTTAGTAACTATGTTTTTAGCCTGCACTGAGCGGAGTCGAAGTGTGTTAATTACCGGAGTTTCTTACTTTGTTTTTCATCCAAAATCTTTTGCAATTCGATACCCGCCATAATAAACGGACCAACAGCCTTAGCGTCATCATCCCTGATAGGTTCTGAAATATAATATTCGAATGACCCGTCACGATCTTTAGGATTTTTTCCTCCTAATCCGGCAACAGCACAACATTTTGTAATCGAAATAGTTCTATCGGGATTTTCTTTTATGAATTGTTTTTGAATTCCGTTAAAACCAATTCTGGCAGATTTTAGAAATTTTGAACCTACATATCCTTTTCGATATGCTTTTGCAAACGAATAAACAAACATGGTTGAGCAGGTTGATTCCAGATAATTGCCTTTGCGCCCGGGCTGATCCATTACCTGCCACCAAACTCCTGAATCGGCTTCCTGTGCTTTGC
Source organism: Flavobacterium sp. Flavsp81 (assembly GCF_059491325.1). Classification (NCBI taxonomy): domain Bacteria; kingdom Pseudomonadati; phylum Bacteroidota; class Flavobacteriia; order Flavobacteriales; family Flavobacteriaceae; genus Flavobacterium; species Flavobacterium sp. Flavsp81. The sequence continues at coordinate 1,465,116 of NZ_CP168505.1, forward strand.
GGACAGCTGTGAATACTTTTTGCAATATTTTTATTAAATCTTTGCGTTTTGGATGATCTGCCGGAACAAAATTTAAAATATCCACCAAAGCCATACAATACCAGCCCTGAGCGCGTCCCCATATGTGAGAAGAGCGCCCGGTTTCCTTATTTGCCCAAAACTGTGCCTTCTTCTCATCATAACCATGAAAATTCAGGCCGGTTTTTGAATCAAAAGTGTGTTTTTGAATCAATTCTGCCTGCAAAATGGCATCATCAATTGACTTCGGAACATTAAAAACTGCTCCGTATTGTGCAGAAAACGGATCTGCCATATAAACACCATCCAGCCACATTTGCCACGGATAACTTTTCTTGTGCCAATAACCTCCATCTGAATTTCTCGGGTGTGTTTCCAGTTGTTTGTGGATTGTATCCATTGCTTTTTTGTAGTGCTCATCACCTGTTCTCTTGTAGATCTCAAAAAGGATTTTTCCGGAGTTTACTAAATCAAGACTATACTTTTCCAGTCCGTAACCTCCTAATATTTTTCCTTCCATATCAATCAACTGATTGGCATATGAAAGTCCGTAGTCCCAGTACTTTTGCTCTTTGGTATATTCATAGAGCTTCTGATTTGCAAGCGTTACTAATCCGTTTGTATAGTTCCATTTAGGAAATTTTACTCCGTCAAGGAACACTGCATTTGGTGTACGTTTTTGATCAGAATCAGCCATTTTTTTAGCCCATTCAATCGGTAAAATTTGATTATCCTTTAATTTTGATTGTCCAAATGAAGCCAAATGACAAACCAGAATTGAGAGAATGAAATATTTAATTTTGTTTATCATTGTTTATTACTTACCTGTTGTAATTGTTTGAAAATCTATCCTGATATAAAACAAATACATCAAAAACATAAAATTGAGTAATGTATCTTATACTTTCAGAAGTGAATGTCATCCTGAGCGGAGTCGAAGGCTTTTAAACGGAAAGGGCTTCGACTAAGTTTATCCTGAGCGAAGCCGAACGGACTCAGCCTGACACCTTTTATTTGCTTATTACTTATCTTCTTCTACTCTAAACCAATCATAATCAGCATAACTGCTGTCACTAATAGACTTGGTGCCTGTTGCAAAAAGTCCTATTTTTGCTCCTACCCAACGTCCTGCGCTTGGTTTGAAAGGTTTTCCAAATGCTTTAAATGTTTTGCCATCAGTACTATAATAAAAAGTAACCTTCGCGTCAAAAGGCTCAATATTTTGCAGCATTTCAACTTTGGCACGGAAAAACACATTTTTTTGGTCAATCGGCATAGAAGTTATTTCTGTCTCGATATCTTTAGAAGTACGGGCGTCTTTCATCTGTCGCTGTACCAATTTTAATTTTCCATCTTTGCCTTGCTCTATAGCGATGTATGCGTAATCTTCACCAAATACAATTAAACCTGTGCTGCTTTCTTCCGCATCTGGATTATTTTCGAAACTGAGTTTTGTTGTTGTTGTAAAATTGGCACCGGGAAATTTTTGTAACAGCAAGTTGGGCATCATCCACATCGATTTTATCTCTTCGCTGTGAGGAATACAGTTTAAGCGCATAAATCCCAAATTAGCCGACGACCATCCCCATTGTTGACCAGGATTTTGATTGGCCTGCCACTGCCATTGTAACCCAAATTGATGTCCATTGAATTCATCAGAAGAAACCAAGGGTGTAGCAGGATAATTTTTCCCCACATTTGGTTTTGTCCATTCCATAACCGGTTCACCAATACCATCTTTGTTTGAGTCTTTTCCCATGATTGGCCAGCCGTCTTTCCAGGTAACTGGCTGAAGATTGACAACGCGCCCATAAGCCCAACGATCCTGAAAATGTATAAACCATCCGTCTCCGTTTGGAGTTTCGACATATGCCCCCTGATGTGGTCCGTTCATTTTTGTATCACCCTGATGCAGCACAATTTTAGACTCATAAGGCCCCCAAACATTTTTGGAACGCATTGCCAATTGCCATCCGGGTTTTACGCCTCCGGCCGGGGCCATAACCCAATAGTAACCATCTCTCTTGTACATTTTTGAACCTTCGACAGTGGTATGACCATTATGTCCATCAAAAACCATCGCCGGATTACCAATCAATTTGGTACCATCGGGCGTAAGTTCTGATAACATTAAAACGGTCTTTACATTGGCCCGGCTGCCTGCAAAGGCATAAGACAAATAAGCTTTTCCATCCTCATCCCAAAACGGACAGGTATCAATAATTCCTTTTGCTTCTTTAATCAATACCGGCTCTTCCCATGTACCTGCGGGGTCTTTAGTTTTGACCATGTAGATTCCAAAATCAGGATCACCCCAATAAATATAATATTCACCATTATGATACCGAATTGATGGAGCCCAGACACCATCGCCATGGCGTACGGTACGAAAATGCTCAACAGGAAATTGATTTTGCAATGCATATCCAATCAACTCCCAATTCACCAAATCTTTTGAATAAAGAATTGGAAGTCCCGGAGAACTGTTAAAACTGGAGGCAGTCATATAATAACCTTCTTTTCCGGCACATACATCCGGATCTGAATAATCCACATGTAAAATGGGATTCTTGTACTTTCCGTTTCCTAAGTCACCATTCCATCCCTGAGCGCTTGCTCCTAATCCATAAACTGCCAAACTTATGGACAGCAATAATTGTTTTAATTTCATTTTAAATAGTATTTAATCAAGTTTTTTAAAAACTTGCGTCAGATATGTGCCTTAGATTTAGATAAACTGATACCAGAATTATATTTTTTTGAATTGCCTCCTGCTTTAGCTGGGGGTAAATTAAGGAAAAGTATAAGCTGGCTTTAGCCAAATAAACTGTTGCCTTTTTTGGCTAAAGCCTCTTACTTTCTTCAAATAAATCCTCCAGCTAAAGCAGGAGGCAATTCAAAACTTACTTTTTTACAGTTAATCTGATTTTGAAACATGGTAGGAAAAAGAAGTATCCGTGTGGATACTTCTTTTAAACTAAAAAATTAACCGGCAGGGTTTAAGGAAGCCATCTAAGATCGCCTACTTTGTTTGTAACAATCGGAGAGTTTGCATCTTTGATTGTTAGATCTCCTGCTTTTGGATTCACGAATAAGTCTTGTGCACTTATTCCTAATGCGGTACCCTGAATACTCGTAGGTCCCAGCAGATAATTTGTAGTGGTATAATTATTACTGAATGAAGTTGTACAACCTGCAGCAATTGCCTGAATTACTTTACCACAAGCAGAAGCTAATAATACATTCTTGAAAACCAACGTAGACCCTACGGCTGCCGGGATATTAATTAAGGAACGATTATAAGCATAATCATAAATCGTTACATTGCTGTATTCTAAATAAATCGGATACGTAGACGTACCATAATCAAACAAGTTTTTAAAGTTGTACGTATTGTTGGTTGTCCCATAATAATCTCTCATAAAAGTACAATTGTTGAAAACTGCTCTTTTAAAATTGTCTGCTCCGGCAGAACCCATAACAAAAGTACCATAGGTTCCGGAATGACCGCCAACTTCATCCAAAGTACAATATGTCATCTCAAAGTTGCCTACTTCTTTATATTTCCCGTTTCCCTGATGTCTCCAGAAACCGCGTTTAAAATTATTAAATACACAGTTATAGAAAGTAACTTCTCCTATTGTCCAGGAGGTACCACTATTAAAGAAATAACTGGCATCAATTGTTTGATAAAAACGAATGTTTTCAAACGCTAATGAACTCAAAAAGGATCCTTCAGTAATATTCCAGTTTCCGTTCATTTCTATTTGAGGTCTTTCTCCCTGAGTTCCGCCGGTAAGTTTAAATCCTTTTGAAATAGTAAAAGGAGTAATCTTAAATAACGAACCTGCTTCCAGAAAATATTCTGTTCCTTCCGGAATTGTCGGGTCTGCATTGTTGGCTTTCAAAAGTGCCCCTAAATCCGTTCCTTTTGCCACCAAAATTGTTGAAGCCGATGGTCCTGCAGAGCGAAAATTTACCTGATTGTAAGGCCTGTCATAAATACGTGGCTTATTATTGTCATAAACATTTACATTATAAACTGTATTTTTTTCCAAACCTTCAACTTTAGCTTGTCCACTGCTTTTTTCTGCTTCCGTTAACTTGCGTCCTATAGCCGGAATTTCCTTAGACTGTGCCGGTACGACAGAAATACTGTCCACTGGATTAGCCGAATCAATTATCCAACTTGCGATCACATCAGTTTCAGTAATATTTACCTTCTCAACAGGTTTCAATATTTGGGCATATGCCGGACGGTCTGCTGTCAGTGCATTTGTATTTGTCCATTGTGAATTAAATTTAGCGTTGTCGCTATTAGCACGAACCCGAATATAGAACTGTGTTTTATACGGAATATCATCCATCAAAATTTGTGTATCTGTAATAGTATACGATTTGAACAGACTGGAGTAATAATTGTCCAAATGCAATTCTACAGTATAGGAAACAGCATCATTTACTTTGTACCATACTACAGCAATAGAATTATTTTTAACCACAGGGGCGGTAAGTACAAACTTGGGCTGAAACAAATCTCCGACCTTAGTATAAGTCAAATTGTCTTCCTGGCAAGAGTTTAACATTCCTCCAAACAAAATCATGCTGAAAAATGATAAAATATAAATTGCTCTTTTTGAATTTTTCATATGTGGATATTTATTGTTTTTTATTGGTCATATGTAATTTGCATTTCATAATTGGTATTGCGGCCAATTTTAGATATGCTCATTTCATACTTAATTCAATTAATAGTTAAAACCATAATAATTCTGAATAGCTCCACGGTGGTCCGAAATCACTTTAGACGGATAAGGGCATAAATAACGTAATGGGTCATTAGGAGATTTACTGGTAGCATTGTTGAAATTTATAAAACCTCTAAAACTCCATTTAATATCGTTTCTTGGTTCATAAGATGCAGTCTCATTATTTAACGCATACCAACTTGTTGCAAATACCTGTTCTGTATAACCTGCCGGTTTCGCCTGCAGAATTTCATCAATTCCTTTGATATCTAAAATTGTTCTGCTTGCATTATTAGGATCCGGAATATTTTTCCAGTAAACACTTCCGGGAACCTGATCTATACCGGGAACATAAGCTCCATTAGCTACTTTCCCCCAGTTTACAAATTTGTTATATTGATTATAAATTACTTCACTGTATTTATTCCATCGGGCTAAGTCAAACTTACGCTTACTTTCACCGCCAAATTCCCATGCACGTTCATCCATAATTGCCTGGAAAAATAAATCAGGATTTGATTTGGAAGCTACATAACTATCTACTTTTGCTGACCAGTCTGCCTGACTGAATGCTCTGCGGCGTACTCGTTTTAAACATTCCTGAGCATCCTGACGCGGACCAAATCGTTCGTTTACAGCTTCTGCATACATCAACAACACATCAGCAAATCGCATCCATGAGTAATTGATACCAGTTGCTTTAGTACTTGTACCTCCTAGTGGAGAAGTTGAGTAAAGCTTCGACCATTTTGCAACAGCCAGCTTAGCTAAATCCAGACGAATTACCTGATTCAGGTTTGCATCATACGAATAAGGTGCGCAGGTAACATCACGTCTCAAATCTTTGTTGTCAAATGAGTATAAATAGGTTCCTGATAAACTAAGGCTTCCTGAAGCACTTCCGTAAGGATGGCTTCCTTCCAGAATCGGAATACCAATAGCATAGCCATATTCACCGGATGTATTTTTCAACAATGGTAATGAAAACATAACATCATCATTAACCGGTGTTACCCAATTGTTTTGTTTAACCCAAAAATCACGGTAACTCATTTTCAGGTCATGTTGACCCTCATTAATTACTTTACCTAAATATTGGATGGCAATATCATAATACAATTCATGATTTTCTCCACGAACCATGTGTCCAATACTGGCAGCATCACTATCAGGACGTAAAGTCCATCCTCCGCGGGTAAGCGCAAGCAAACCAATCAGACCCTGGTTAAAACTTCTTGATGCGCGTTCAGGACCATAATCCAGTGCACTTGCATATTGCATTAGCGGCTCAACCGACTTTAAATCATCTATTAGAAATTCAAGAATTGTATTTCTGTCAGTAACTCCTACCTTAAAATCCTCATCGCCTGATGACGATGTGGTACGAAACACAACATCTCCCCAAATTCGGATCATATCTAAATATACCATTGCACGAAGTGTCTTAACTTCTCCATAAAGCTGCGTTATCGCTGATGGCTTGTCTTTGGTATCTGCCTTGTAAATAGCCGAATTTTCAATTCCCTGAATAACATCATTAGACAAATTAATAATCTTATACATGGCATTCCAGGTAGAATTCAAAGTTGTCCAATAAGGTTTAGGTTCAAAACAGGCAATATCAGAACCGTTAACATTTACCGTATTAGTTGAAATTCCCGACATCTCTACATCGGTATTCGGATTAAAAACAAAGGCAAGGCGATTAGAGTATGCATCGTCAGTAAGCATAAGGGTATATACTCCCGCAACAGCTGATTGTATTTCACTTTCAGAACTAAAAACTTCAGCCTCGGTAAAACCGGTTGCCGGATGTACGTCTAAATAATCATCGCAAGCTGTAAAACACAGTCCGAAACTAAATAGCATACTTAATAATATCTTTTTATTCATAATTTTAAAATTTAATTTAATTAAAATGATAACTGAGCTCCAAAAGTGTAGTTTCTTGTTCTTGGATAAGCATTATAATCAACGTTAGGTGTTAATCCTGTTGATAGATTAACTTCCGGGTCATAGCCTGAATAATTAGTCCAGACAAATAAATTAGAACCGGTTGCATACAGACGAACTCTGTTAAATATTAATTTTCTGGTCACATCCAAAGGAATTGTATATCCTACAGAAAGTGTATTCAATCGTAAAAAAGAACCTTTTTCAACTGCATAAGACGAAGCAATAGGACGACCGATTGAAGTTGGATTCCACATAGTGGCATCTTTATTAAAGTCGGCCAAAAGTGCCGGTGAGTAACGAAGATCATTCCCCATATCATCAAAATTTCTCCAACGGTTATCCAGCGATACTTCCATTCCTAAATTATTTTGGGTATTTTGATACCAGGAAGTCATCATGACTTTGTTTGCGTTAAAAACATCAAACCCATATACAAAATTGAAAAAAGTAGAGAAATCAAAACTTTTCCATACTGCATTCAGTCCAAAACCTCCTGAATATTTTGGGTTAGTATCACCAATAACTTTTCTGTCGTTCGCACCAATTACATATGTATTTGCATCTGATGCATCAACAGGTGTAAGCTTTTTAAATTTAGCATTTCCCGGACGCGGATCACCTGACAGGTTTTTGGAGTTGGCTACACCTTCTTTCAGTTTCCATGTTTTTGTTAATGGATCAAATGAGTCAAAATCATCCATGGTATAAAAACCATCATTTACAAAACCGTAAATCAATCCTTTTGTACCTCCAACATAAGCACGATAATCATCATCATTTAACAATTGTGTTCCTGCCCATCCTGAACTAAGAATCCATTCATTCTCTCCGGTTGAAAGTGCATCAATTTTATTCTTATTGAATCCGATATTGAAATTTAAATCCAGGTGAAAATCTTTTTGCTGAACCACATTAGCATTAATAGCAAATTCAATTCCTTTATTAGATGTCTGTCCCACGTTGGTCATGATTTTACTAAAACCGGATGATCCGGGAATATCAGAAGGCACTAACAAATCTTTTACAGTGTTTTGGTAAATTTCGATATTACCGGTAAGTCTTTCTTTAAAAAAACCAAAATCAATACCAAAATTTGCAGTATAAGTTGTTTCCCATTTCACATTAGGATTATTCAAATACGCAGTTTTACCATTAGGATTATAAAAATTATAGTAGTAATGACTGCTCTCTCCCCAACCTACTGATTTCTCTTGTGAAACGCCATAATATTTTGCATACAAATCGCCATCAATTCGGTCATTACCCGAAACTCCGTAACTTAAACGTAATTTTAAATTTGAAATGGTTTCACTCTCTTTTAAGAATTTTTCATTTGACATTCTCCAGGCAAATGCTGCAGCCGGAAACAATCCCCAGCGATTATCCGGACCAAACTTTGTCGAACCATCCGCACGAATAGTAAATGTTGCAAGATACCTGTCATCATAGCCATAATTTACACGGCCGAAGAACGATGAAATTTTATTTGGCGAGCCTTCTTTCGATGCGTTTTGGTAAGGAGTTCCCAGAGCAAGATTATCCAATGCTTTTTCTCCTGTAATTGTTTCCGGAAAATAACGAGTGGTATAAGTCTTACTGGCACTACGCTGATCTTTCATTTCCTGCCCCACCATAACCTGAAAATCGTGAAGTGTATTGATTTTAAAATTATAATTTAAGACATTATTTAATTGTGTACGAGGGCTTTGGGTCATTTGCCAACCCGCTACCGGCAGACTATTATTCTCATTTGCTGTTTTGGTACCTACACCCCAAAAACGTCCGTCTTCTTCATATTGGTATTCAAAACCGAACGAACTGCGAAGACTCAGTCCTTTCATTATATTCCAGGTTAATGCTCCAACTGTATTGAATGTACGTTTAGTACGATTGCGATAATTCCTTTCAGCTTCCTGAATCGGATTGAAACGTTTAACAGGCTCATAATCTTCCGGATCAAAATAAGTATCATCTTCAGGCAATGTCATATAATCCTGCAAACCAAGTGTGGGTGCCTGACGTATTGCGCTAAGCAAACTAACTCCCTCGGTACCTGATCCCTCAATTGTTTGATTTATAAAACGGGATTGGAATTCAAAAGTAAATTTATCAGACAATTTAGTATTAAGAGTCAGGTTCATGTTGGTCTGCTTTAAACCGGTTCCTATTAATACCCCGGGCTGATCCTGATTGGTTACCGCAAACTTAAATTTAGTTTTTTCATTACCGCCATTCATACTAAAGTCAAGGTATTTGGCAATTGGATTACTGCCAAAAATTTCGTCCTGCCAGTCTACTCCCTTATCACCTTTATAAATATACATTTCATTGGCCTGCCCATAACGATTGTAAAAAGCGGTTGGGTTTGAGGTTTTTCCTTTTTCATACTCATATTGCATCGTAACATATTCATACGGATCCATTACATCCAGACGATTCGCTAATGTTTTGATTTGCATATAACTGTTTATATTCACAGAAACCTTTCCTATTTTAGGATTTTTTGTGGTTACCAAAATAACTCCGTTAGCACCACGGGCACCATATATAGCAGTAGATGCGGCATCTTTTAATACTTCTACCGATTCGATATCCGTTGGCGGAATATCATTTAGAGTTGCAACTTCAAAACCGTCAACCAAAATTAAAGGGGAATTATCCTGGGTAATAGAACCTCCTCCACGAATTCGTATCATTATTTCAGAACCCGGAGAACCATCAGCCGAAGTAATCTGAACACCCGGCAATTTACCAACCAATGCTTCTGCTACAGAACTGGTTGGAACTTTTTCTAATACCGTTCCTTTTATACTGGAAACTGCACCGGTCAGATTGCCGCGTTTTTGTGTACCATAACCAATTACCACTACTTCATTCAATTCACTTGTCGATTCCCTCATCTCGATGTTAATTCCGGAAGTACGCCCGTTTAAAGGCACCGCTATATCTTCCAGACCAATAAACCTAACCAGCAAAACAGCTGTTTTAGGGTTGTTTACTTTGATGGAAAATTTTCCGTCAAAATCAGTGGAAGTATTTGATTTTTCATTTTTCACACTAACCGTTGCACCTGGAATCGAGCCCATTTTATCTCTTACCATTCCCGACACGGTCACTTGCTCCTGAGCATAACCGCTAATTGTCAGGAACAGGACGATTAAGGTGCTCATGATATGTTTTTTTATCATAACTGCTATATTTTATTAGATTTAGATTTATTTTTTAAATCTGTTCATCATTGGATTTTTATTTGGTCTGTATAACTCCATTAATGGTTACTACATAGTCTTTAATAATGGGTGTATCCGCATCATTCAGATTAAAATCGATATTAGTAACCCCGTTTCCTAAGATTGGAAAAGAGCCTTCAAATTCTTTTGTTTTTACCACAGCTAAATCCGCAGTCATAAACTCTATACGAACAGTAACATTATTCGCCGCATCATCAGTTTGAAATACAATAAAATCATCTAAGTAATTAATTCCGCCTGTGGTCGTTTTCTTAGACCTGGAAACCGACATATCCCCTTTCAAAAAGCTTTCGTCAGAGACTTTGTATCCGGTACGTTTTACATAAACTGTTGTTTTTATCACAGAATAACTCGGATCTGCTACAATGTCTTTTGACTTTAAACGCAATGTACCTGTTCTCGTAAGAATGTTCATAGTAAGTTTTTCCTCAAATGGAGACTGGTATGGCATAGCAGCAGACAGATCCACCCTCTGATCAGCATTGATTGACTGAGGAACGACAAAATCATTTAGATTAACCGGTAAAGGGACCATTTCTGCCGGGATATCAGATGCTATAAACTTGTAATTTCCTTTTTCGAGAGCAAAACGATAAAGCGAACTGTAGTTACCAAAATAATCACCGTTATCCTTATAAATAAAAATAGGTCTTGTTGAAATCCCAACATTTATATTCCAAGGGGTGCCGTTCAGCTGAAGCTCATAATCTCTCACAACAGAAGCTTCATATTTCATCTCATCGCCGGAGCAGGAACTCATCATAAAAAGAAGGACACCTACTCCAAGTATTAGTTTTTTTATGTTTTTCATATCATATTATTTAAATTGAAAACTGTTACTGTCTAGTCAATATTTGCCTATAAGAGACAACAGATATATCAGTTAATAATAGGATGAAAGTTTTGGTTTGTTTCATAAGGTTGGTTTGTTAATAGTTAGTTAAGAAATAGTTAAATGCTTTTGGTTATGGAGCAAAACTAGAGATAGTGAATCGTAATTTGGTGGAAATATTGCTTTTCAAGGAGGGTGAAATCGCTAATTCAGCTGTTTAAATTGGTGAATTGACAAATAATTAGGATATTTTTTACATAGTGTAAAAAAATAAGTATAAATAAAAGCAGATTCATATATACCTCAAACAAGTTTTTGAAGCATTAGAGTGGATATTGAAAATCAATACAATCCTTAACTTTTGAAATAAAACGATTTTTAGTATGTAAAATGATATTACAACCCTGAATTCTAAGAAGAAGATTGAGTTGCCTCCTGCTTTAGCTGGAGGATTATAATTTGAATACAATAAAGGCTTAGCCAAATGTAACTTGCTGTGTTTTTTTCGGCTAAAGCCAATTACCCTTGAAATTTATTTACCTCCAGCTGAAGCAGGAGGCAATTCACAGATTTTCTTAGCTTCTATTATCAAACTGAGCAAAATCGAAGACCATTCCAATTGGTGGGTCTTCGACTTCGCTAAAGATAACCTGAATTCTACAGTAAGAAAATTTGGGTAGCCTCCTGCTTTAGCTGGAGGATTATAATGAAATGCAGTAAGGCTTTAGCCAAATGAAACAGCTGTGTGTTTTCGGCTAAAGCCAATTTACCTTTAAATATATTTTCCCTCCAGCTAAAGCAAGGAGGCAATTCACAGAATTTCTAGTTACACTCAGAATGAGGTAGGTATGTAAAATTTATTTTTCAGTTGATTTTCTTAGGTCTTATTGCCAGTCTAAATGTAGTCGAAGTCCGTTCTGATTGGTGCGCCTTCGACTCCGCTCAGGATGACACTAAAGTTCCATTCAGAAGATTTTATGAACGAAACTGCCGGCGATATTCAGCCGGAGTACAATTAAATTTCGCCCTAAAACATTTTCCAAAATATTTCAGGTCATTAAAACCGACTTCAAAGCAAATTTCTTTTATCAGCAGATCTTCTTTTTTGATAAGTTCTGCGGCCTCATTCAGTCGCATATCCCGAATGAATACGACGGGTGAAACTCCCGTAATACTTTTAAGTTTGTTAAAGAAACTGGCTCGCGACATGCACATTAATTTCCCTAATTCATCCACTGAAAAATCTGATTTAGACCTATTTTCCTTTACCAGTTTAATCACCTGAAACATGAATTTATGATCCTTATTGGAGATTTGTAATGGTTCTTCTTCAGGTATTTCAGTAATATTACCTGAAGAATACAACAGCTGAAGGCGTTCGCGCTGTTCCAAAACATTCTTAACCCTTGCCCTTAAAAAACTCACGTTAAACGGCTTGGTTATATAATCATCAGCACCATATTCCATCCCTTCCAATTTACTTTCAATCGCTGTTTTGGCGCTAAGCAAAATCACCGGAATGTGACTGGTTGCAAAATTATTCCGAATTAATTTAAGCATTTCTATACCATCCATATGAGGCATCATGATATCGCTGATAATAAAATCAGGAGATAATTCTGCGGCTTTTAAATGTCCTTCAACACCATTTTCCGCTACATAAATAGTATATTCTTTTTCTAAAACTGAAACGATAAATCCTCTCAATTCCGGATCATCTTCTACAATCAGCCCTACGGGCAATTCTTTTTCCACTTCTTCAAATGGTGTTAGATCCGGCTCACTTTCAAATCTTATATCATTCACCAAATCCGTATCAGACTCTTCAAACAAAATATCCACATCTTCAGTGAAATGCTTATATCCTTTTAAAAAACAAATTTGAAAGCTGCTACCTTTACCCGGCACACTCTCAACCAAAATAGCAGCACCATGTTTATCCGCCAGATCTTTCACAATAGAAAGACCAATTCCCGTACTGGGGTTATATGGATTTTCGTTGTAGTTTGAGAAACGTATAAACAATCGTTTTTGAAGTATCGGGCTAATACCCGGCCCGTTATCACTAACCTTTAAAACAATCTGTTTTTCAGATTCCTCTACTTCCACCTGAACAGTATCTCCTTTATGGCAATATTTAAAAGCATTTGAAAGCAGGTTTACCAAAATTTTATCCAGACTATCCGGATCAGCCCATACAATTGGTTTTGAAGCACTTATACTTACCTTCAATTCTATATTACGCTGCAGGCTCATTTCACTAAAATTTTCACATATTTTAGTCGCAAAATCACCTAAATCTATTTCACTCACCACCAGCTTCCTGTCCTGGATTCTCCTCAGATCCAAAATCTGATTGACCAGATTCAGCAGCTTATTACTATGTTTCTCAATAACCCGAAGCTGATCTTTTACCGAATGTTTTATATCATTATCAGAAAGCATTATTTCCAGCGGAGCAGTAATCAGGGTAAGAGGAGTCCGGATTTCATGTGAAATATCGGTAAAGAATTTCAACTTTAATTCTCCCATTTGCTTCTGCAGTTTCACGTCATTACGCAGTTTCAAAATCGTTGAAATCGCACGCCGAACCACTAAAAACAACCCGACAGCCAATAACAGATAACAGAAATAAGCGAAGTTAGTTCCCCAAATTGAAGGGCGAATCGTGACTTTAATCCGCCTTTCATTATCCGCCCACAAATTATGACCATTTGTAGAGGAGACAACAAGAGTATATTTTCCACGGTCCAGATTCGTATAATTAATGGACTGTCCGCCTTTAAGATAATTCCATTGACTATCAATTCCTTCCAGCTTATAACGATATACAATATTTTCGTTTTTAATGTAATCTAAGGCTGAAAATTGCACTCTGAAAAAATTCTGGTCATGTTCCAGCGTAACTTCCTTAAGTAAATCCGGATTTCCGGGAGTTTCAGGATTTATTTCGTGTAATTGTTTATCATTGACTGAAAATCCCGATATCGCCAAATACGGTTTAAATTGAAAGGGTTTAATAACTTCAGGTTTGAAATAAATAACCCCATCGGAATATCCCACCACAATTTCACCATTGTGAAGCCTGCACTTTGTCGCCTCTGAAAATATTTCGGTTCCAATAATGGATTTAAGTTCAGGAAATGTTTCTGCACTATTTTTTTTTGGGTCGAACCGAACAACCTGATCATCACCCATAAGCCAGATTTTGCCTGCTTTATCTTCCTGCAAAGCCACAACTCCTTCGATAGGAAAAGCGATAGTCTCGTTTCGGACAGCCGTAACTTTTAACTGTCCCTGCTTATCTAAATCAGCCAGGACTAACCCCTTACCATTGGTTGCCAATGCCAGCCGGTTATCAGAAGTGACCAGAATATCCAAAATATCATTACCTGAAACCTGAGAATATTCTTTGAATTGCAATTTACCTGCCGATTGGTTTTCTCCGGAAAAAGAAAACAATTTATAAGACGAAATAAAAAACAGTTCGTGCTCTTTATTTTCCACAATCGAACGAACTTTATCAGCCTTTTTTATTGGATAGTTCTTTAGTTCGTTCTTATAGCTGATAAAACGAAACTTATTGTTTGACTCCCGGACAAGATTAATTCCTCCTCCCCAGGTAGCTAAATAAACCTGGCCGCCTGATGACTGAAAAATTTTATAAATATTATCCGAATTAATACTATAAGGATCCTTCTCATTATATTTATAATGGCTTACCTTATATCTAAAAGGCTGTTCGCCGGGCACCAGGCAAAATAATCCATTACCCCTTGTCCCAATCCATATCCTGCCCCGGGTATCCTGCATCATGCTGTAAATATCCGCTCCCCAGCCTGGACTGTTTGCAGATAGTGTTCCATCAGCACCTAACATTCCTATCCTCTTTTTTTGAGCATTAAAAAGTGTAATTTTTTCAGAACGGCCGGCAACCCAAAGATTACCTTTATTGTCTGTCATCAGGCTCCGAACGTTATGCTTTTGACGATTACCTGAATCTAAGTTTAATGTTGAAAAATTACTGTTGCTAAAAGTGATCAGGTCCAGTCCCTGCTTGTACGAACAAAACCACAGGTTTCCTAATTTGTCAAACATAGCTGTATGCATCACATCAGACATCGTTTCTTTCGATTCCTTAATGCATTGCATGATAGAAATTAACTTATTCTGCTTTTCATCCCAGTAAGCAAACGCCTCTCTCCTTGATTGGATCCAGACTGTTCCGTCAGGCGAAACAAGCAGAAAACTTTTTCGTTCTGCACCCATGGTAGCAGGATCACTTGAATCCACTTTCATCTGCTTTAGCTTTTTGGTGGCTATATCAAATTGATAAACACCTGCCGAAGTTTCAAACCAAAGCTGCCGCGAACGTGTCAATCCTAAATAATTAGTCTTTTCACCCGAAAGACCCGATAATGTTTTGCTGTTATAAAGATCCAGTTTACCTGTTTTTATGTCATAAAAATAAAAGCCTTGTCCTTTCGTTATTATCAGCACTTTACTATGCTTCATAAGCTTTATTTGAACAATATCTTCCTTTATGCCCAGCTCAAAGTCAAAAAACGTACTTGAATTTTTAGTGTAACGTGTCAATTTGCCTTTGGCTCCCCCAAACCATATGTCCTCTTTCGTTTCCATAAAAGAAGTAAACGAATAAGACTTTCCGGACTGTTCGGTCATATTCAAAAAGAAGTATTGAGGTTTGGTACCCGATTTATTTAATCGGCAAATGCCGGCGTCTGCCATAAACCAGATTGTTCCCAAATCATCTTCAAAAACATCGTTGATGCTGCCGCAATGTTTTGCAGGATCAAAATCAATCTGTCTGATTTGCTTATCAGTTTCGAAAGCGATCAGGCAGTTTTTATTTTCAGGAAACAGCCATACTCTCCCCGATGACATTATCTTAAATTTTTGAAAAGCAATATTGGGAGATTTTACGGACTTTCTTTCGATAGGATAATGAAATTTTAACTGATGGGTATCGAAATAATAAATGTCATTTTTTTCAGACTGAATCCAAATTCTCCCGTTTTTATCAAACTTAAATTTGGACACCCGATTCGACATTAAGTTAAATGAGGCACTTTGTTCTACCCTGAAATTTTGAAAAATGTTTCCATCATAACGAATCAGTCCATTGAAAGTTCCCAGCCAGATAAATCCTTTCTGATCTTGCTGAATACCAAGAACACGTGACTGGCTTAATTTTCCATCATGGGCAAAATGAGTCAGAATACCGGACGGCTGAGACATGCACAGGGCACAAATCAAACAAAAGAAAACTGCAATTACGTTTTGTTTCAACATTTATATTTTTATTTGCTAAAGCACAAAAATATCAAAATTCTTCTCCTAACCTAAAATACCTGCTCTCAGTAGTTAAATACCACCCCTTAAATAGTATTTTGTACCCTTTTTCTATGAGTAAAGAAAATTAAAAAACGCAGCCACAAGCTTTACAGCCTCCTTCAAATAGCAATTTATCCCAGGCTGCAAGATATAAACATTTAATTTTGCAGTCAGTAAGTATCCGGACTATCCTAATCTTTACTAAAATACCCAAACCATAACCTAAATCTTTCAGGAAAACTCAATGAGAAAAGTATATTGTCTCGTGTTTATGTTGAACTTTCTAACACTAAGCACTTTCGCTCAAAATAACTTCGCGTTTAAAAATCCGAATTTAACAATCGAACAGCGTGTTGATGATCTCGTATCCAGAATGTCTGTAGATGAAAAAATCAGCCAACTGATGGACGCCTCACCTGCCATCGAACGTCTTGGCGTACCGGAATACAATTGGTGGAACGAATCTTTACACGGTGTTGCCCGTGCAGGATATGCAACTGTTTTTCCACAATCTATTTCAATTGCATCCTCCTGGGACCGCCAATTAATTTTTGATGTTGCCAGTGCTATTTCTGATGAAGCACGTGCCAAACATCACGAATATTTGAGACGGGGACAACACGGTATGTATCAGGGATTGACATTCTGGTCACCGAATGTCAATATTTTTCGTGATCCGCGTTGGGGACGCGGACACGAAACCTATGGCGAAGATCCTTACCTTACCGGTCAATTAGGACTTAAATACGTTAACGGTCTTCAGGGAACTGATGAAAAGTACTTTAAAGTGATTGCCACGGCCAAACATTTTGCTGTTCATTCGGGCCCGGAACCATCCCGTCACCAATTCAATGCTGAAGCCAGCGATATTGATCTTTATGAAACGTACCTTCCTGCCTTTCGTACTTTGGTAAAAGAAGGTCATGTTTATTCCGTTATGGGCGCCTATAACCGTTTTAGAGGTGAATCTGCCAGTGCAAGCCCATTCCTGTTCAATATTCTTCGAAATGATTGGGGATTTAAAGGTTATATTGTATCAGATTGTGGTGCTGTAACAGATATCTGGAAATACCACAAAATTACCGGCGATGCAGCGTCAGCTTCAGCTTTGGCTGTAAAAACAGGGCTAGATCTGGAGTGTGGAAGCAGTTATAAATCATTAAAAGAAGCATTGGACCGTAAATTGCTTACCGAAACTGATATTGACATTACTGTAAAACGTTTGTTTACGGCCCGTTTTAAATTAGGCATGTTCGATCCTGAAGAAATGGTTCCCTATGCACAGATTCCTTATTCGGTAAACAATAACTCTGCTCATAATTCGCTGGCCCGTGTGGCTTCTCAAAAAAGTATTGTTCTTTTGAAAAACCGGAATAATACACTTCCGCTTTCAAAGGAAATCAAAACAATTGCCGTAATAGGACCAAATGCCGATGATGTCCAGTCTTTATGGGGAAATTACAGCGGCGTGCCAAGCAATCCTGTAACGGTGCTAAAAGGTATTCAAAACAAACTGGAGCCTAACGCCAAAGTGCTGTATGCAAAGGGAACTGATCTTGCAAAAGGAGTTCCCGCAATGAAAGTTGTTCCCTCTGTTTACCTTCAAAACGAAAACGGATCGCAAGGTCTGAAAGCAGAATATTTTGATAATACGGAATGGCAGGGAAAACCGCTTTTTACCCGTACAGATGATACAATAGATTTTCACTGGGATATTGATACTCCTGACCCGCGCTTGAAAATGGGAAACTATAGTGTCAGATGGACAGGTTATATTGTCGCACCAAAAACCGGGATTTACAACATTTCCGAATGGTCAAAACCTTTTATGACTATCGAAATCGAAGGCGGAAAAACATCCGGCGGAAAAAACAAACACAATCCCCGAATCCGTCCACAGAAAATTGAACTGGAAGCCGGAAAAAAATACAAAATAGAGGTCAAATACCAAAACTTCTATGGCGACGCAATCGCGCAGCTTTTATGGGCTGAGCCACAAGAAGACATATTAAAGGAAGCTGTTCAGACTGCCAGTCAGGCGGATGCCATAGTTTTAGTATTGGGATTGAATGAACGTCTGGAAGGTGAAGAAATGAAAGTCGAAGCAGATGGTTTTGAAGGCGGAGACCGTACCAGTCTTAACTTGCCCGCTAATCAGGAAGAACTAATGAAAGCGATGGCAGCAACCGGAAAACCAGTCATCCTGGTTTTAATAAACGGAAGTGCGCTCTCCATAAATTGGGCAAATGATAATCTGCCGGCAATTTTGACTGCCGGATATCCGGGTCAGCAGGGCGGTAATGCCATTGCTGATGTACTTTTTGGAGACTACAATCCCGCCGGCCGACTGCCGGTTACTTATTATAAATCCGTAGATCAGCTTCCGGCTTTCGAAAATTATGATATGAAAGGACGCACGTATCGCTATTTTCATGAGAAACCTCTCTACCCTTTTGGATTTGGTTTAAGCTATACCAAATTCAAATACAGTAACTTAAAACTTCCCGTAAATCCGGGTTCTGAAAAAGATTTTGAAGTATCAATTGACGTAACCAATACAGGTGACCGTGACGGAGATGAAGTAGTTGAATTGTACCTGAAAGATGAAAAAGCGTCTACTCCACGCCCGATATTGCAATTAGAAGGATTTGAGCGTATTAACCTGAAAAAAGGGGAAACAAAAACGGTTCGTTTTACCATTACGCCAAGACAGCTGTCCTTAATAAATAAAAAAGGCCAGCGTGTAATAGAACCCGGTTGGTTTACGATCTCAGTGGGAGGAAAACAGCCTGATGGTTCTGACGACACACAAAATGGACGATTCAGAATTACCGGTAAAACAGTATTTCCGGAGAAATAGTATTGTATAATTTTAGAGGTGCCTGTCCGAAAAAGGCAGCTCAATTAATAATAAAAATTAGTTACATCGACGTGAATCAAAAAAATAAGTCTTCCGGCAGAAGACTTATTTTTTTATGATTAATTATTGCGTAACGCATGCATTAATTCTTCTTTAGTCATTTTGGATCTTCCTTTTATATCCGCTTTTTTAGCTTCTTTATAAAGATCTTGTTTGGTTCTTTCGCCATAGTCACTGCTGCTTCCGCCTCTTTTTTCTGCTCCCTGACTGTTCGCTATTCGTGCAGACTTTTGTTTGCTGTAGCCTTTGTCACGGAGTGCTTCGTATTGGTCCTTATCCTTAATTTGCGGACCGGGATTTTTTCCTGGCATAATAGTACTGTTTAAAGTTATACGGGTTAAAAAAATTGAATCATATTTTGACCTTAATCGTCATCTGAATCATGAGTATACTATTCATCTTGTGCACCTAGATCTTTTTGATGCTCATTAACCTACAGGATCATTTTCCTGAAGGGATTTTGAAATATTTAAAGTTTGAAGTAACAAATCTATAACCTGCAAAAAACAAAGTTTTATATCTTTTACATTTACAATTATATTATTATCAGGTAGTTATATGTTTTTAACGAATTTATGTACCGATTTTCCGTAAGTTTTTAGGCGTTATACTGATAATTATATAATTAAAAAGTTCAATTTTATAAAACTGAACAAGGATTAGTTTTATAACTTTAGGTTTAATTTAGTCATGATACAAAGGTTCTGCATCAAGTTGGCACAGAACAGATATAAAAACAAATCAATCTCTGCAAAAAGACTCGAAAAATTTCAATAAAAAACTACTATTAAAAGAGTTCTTCTAAAATATAATTTAAAAATCAGAAAGTTATGGTAGAAAAAAATTATGATCCCGACAACGAGAATTGTCCGGAAAAAGACACAATAGAACATCTTCAAAGTTTAAAATTAAATTCTGAAAAAAATAAAAATACCCAAACTGTTGAAGAATTTATAGATGATAGTCCAAATCGGGTTCCTAATAAAAATAACTCGAATACTCCGGATTCAAATTATTATCAAAAAAAGAATCAGATCAATAAATGAAGAAATTACACATCACAAAAAGGCATATGTATCGAAACATATGCCTTTTGTTATTTTTAATAACATTCTGAGTAACAAAATTTTCCATTAAATTAAGTTACAAAGATTCTTATTAGGAGCTATTTCCTGCTGTCCTTCCAAATCTTTTGTGCCAACCCACCCCGGCATAAAAGGATTTTACCTCCCATCTGGGCTAGGGGTTTAGGTTTCAAAAAATCTTTTTTATCCTTTATAGTTTCCTTAATCATCTTAATTAATTATTCAATACTTTAGCATTTGAATTTAACCTTACAAAATTCTTAATGGCTTTCAACGAAGATTCTTGTGCATTAATACGAGTATTCCCGAAGCTTGCCAAACAAATTAACGGAATAGTTGTTTAAAGAATAATAGGAGTGAGTTTTATGAAAGAACAGCGTAATATGAACACAGGGGAAATACTTATATATCAAAATCAGGAAGGCAATATTAAAATTGATGTTCGACTTAATGAAGAAACAGTTTGGCTGACGCAAGCTCAAATTGCGTTGCTTTTGGCAAAGGAAGATCTACCATTACGGAGCATATTGCTAATGTTTTTAAAGAAGGTGAACTAGACGAAAAAGTGGTATGTCGGGATTTCCGACTAACCTCTTTACATGGTGCTGTTGAGGGAAAAACACAGGAAAACAACGTTAAACATTATAATCTTGATGTCATCATTTCTGTTGGTTACCGCGTAAAATCGCAACAAGGAACGCAATTTCGTATTTGGGCAACGCAACGTTTAAAAGAATATATCGTTAAAGGTTTTGCATTAAATGATGATCGCTTTAAGTCTGGCACTACCATGAACTACTTCAACGAATTGCAACAACGCATTCGTGAAATACGAATATCTGAAAAATTCTTCTATCAAAAAATAAAAGACATTTACACTACAAGTATTGATTATGATGCAAAAGACGAAAAAACAATTTCATTTTTTAAAATTGTACAAAACAAGCTTCTTTGGGCAATCTCTCAAAACACTGCAGTGTTTTTATTATTATCTTATTAATGAAAAATGGCCTTTTGCTGTTCTGCCATTCTCCAAATTAACAACAAACCAATAATCAGTAGCAGGCAAAGGGTTACCGTTATAGGTCCCGTCCCAGCCAATACTTACGGCATTAGGAATTATTTTGAGGATTTTTCCATATCTGTCATAAATAACTACTTTTGAATTTTTAAGTAATTCATTGTTTATTCCTCTTATATTCCAAGTATCATTGTAACCATCATCATTTGGCGTAAAATATGGAGGAGCACCAACAACAGAAATATTTTTTGAAATAGTACTACAGCTATTTTTGTTGTTTACATATACTGTATAAAAACCAGGCTCAACATTTTCAAATTTATTGGAAAGTTGAAATGGTCCTGATGGATTATTCAAACTGAATTCACTATTTTCCATCTCAGAAGCTATGATCGTTATTGTATTGTTTTCCGTTAAATCCGAAATTATAATTTTTTCGATAATTAATGGATTTGAATAAATTACCGTATTCGTACTGATGCTTTTACAAAAAGTTATATTGTCTGTTACCTGACAGGTATATGTACCGTCCTGACTTACGTCTATGTAATATTGATTATTAAATGGCAGCAATTGACCGTTTCTTGACCATTGGTAACTATATTGAGATTGAGAACCTGAAAGTAAACCTGCATTTAGCTTTACTAATTCTGTGTTTTCAGGACAAATTACTTCCTCATTATTCAACTTTACATTTGGAGGGTTTAGCACTTCAATTTCCATCTTAGCTATAGCAGCACAAGAACCGGCTGCTGGGGTAAATGTGTAGGTTGTTGTAGCGGTATTGTTTAAATCTGGAGACCAGCTGCCTGTAATATTGTTGTTTGAAATTGCAGGTAATTGAGTCATTAATTCTCCTGAACAGATAGGAGCAATCTGTGTAAAATAGGGCATCATGCCTGAGTTTACCTTAATAGTCATTGTTACTGGTACAGCACATGATCCTGATGCTGGGGTAAAAGTGTAGGTTGTTGTAGCAGTATTATCTAAAGCCGGTGACCAGCTTCCAGAAATTCCGTTGTTCGAAAGCATTGATAATGGCTGTAATACTGTACCTGAACAAATATCATTTATTTGTGTAAAAACTGGTATAAGGGGTGTGTCAGCAGTTACTGGTACTTTTGTTCTTGCGCTTTCAATACCCCCTACAGTTTGTGAAACGTAATAAGCAGCAGTATTTAAAATTACATCCGGTGTCAGCGGTATACCTCCAATTTCGGTATCATACCATTTTAAGTCTGTGCCTATCGCAGTTAAATTAGCAACAGTAGAATTGCTGCAAACAGATTGCGGTGTGGCAAAAGGAGGTAATAATTCGTTGTTTAAACGAACTATTGTATTGGTACGGATACCATCATAATTAGTGAATTGGCCTCCAACAATAATTTTTCCATCCGTTTGAACTGCAGAAGAAGTAAGATAAGCACCACCTGTACCAAAATGGGAAACACCTTCAACTGGCGCGAAAGATAAATCTAAACTGCCATCTGTATTCAAACGTGCTATATTATTTCTAACTATACCACTAATCGTATTAAACAATCCTCCAATAATAATTTTACCATCTGTCTGCAGAGATGTGGTAAAAATAATGCCCCCTAAATTAACACCGTTATTATCATGAAGAAAAATTAAATCAGAATTAAAACTTGTGTCAATAGTCCCATCTCCATTTAAACGGGCAATATTTCCAGTTGTGTTGTTATTAATAGCACTGAAGTCGCCAGCAATTATAATTTTTCCATCGGGCAGCAGTACTATGTTTCTAATTTGGGAACTAGCTGTAATAATTGGAAATGTCGTATCTAAGCTTCCATCTGAATTTAAGCGGATTAATCTGCTATCTCCAAAATCATTTGTTATAAGAATCTTGCCGTCTGGTAAAACGAGTGTACGCTGAATCGAATAGACATCTGTTAAACCAAGTTTAAATGAAGTATCTAAACTTCCGTCAGAATTTAGGCGAGCCATTCGGTTTATAACAGCATTGTTGTAAGTATATAAATAACCGCCAATAATAATTTTTCCATCAGGCTGAAGGGAAATGTTTAGTATATCATCATTGGGACTGCCATTAAGCAATTATTGTATTTGATTAATCTGATATTTGAGTGCTAAAGTATCAAATATATACTGAAGTGTAAAGAGGAAAGTTGTAAAGTCAACAACAAATGTATTCTTTTCTAGCTCCGTAAAATTTACATAAATTTATTACTACTCACAACCTAATCAGCAGCCTCAAACCATATCTCAACACCTTTCCGTGTTTTAGTATCGATTTTTTTAATGGATGTATTTTCTGTTATGGAAGAAAAACTTAACGCTGTACCATCAAACTGAATTGAAATTCCATAAGCTCCGGAATCTTGGGAGACAGGAATATGATCAGTGCTTTTAAGGAGAAAATACCCTTCTTCTAAAGACATATTGGGAATAAAATAACAAGTGGAAATGTCATAATCACTGCCGTTTTCTATAATGGAAGCTCTATTTTTATACAAATAGGAATTAGAATAGGCATTGTCTTTTTTAGGATCCGGTTTTTTAGCTTTTTCCTTAATCAGCTTAAATTCCTGATCAAAATAAGAGGTACTGAATTCAAAACCATGCTTTATTTTTGACAGACAGGCATCAAAAACATAGCCGGCTTTTCCGTCATTGGTTTTTACTTTTACCCAAAAGCCGGATAAAGAGAATCCTTTAAAATCATCTTCCGCATCTCCTTTGGGACTAATTTCGAGAACTGTATACGGCGTTTTTTTTAAATCGTCATCAATAACAACACATTCTTCTTCAAATTTTAATACGCTTACAATCTTACTGCCAGCATTTGAATGTGCATATAAATGAATGTCAGACGGACTGCAATTGTATAATGTATCTCCCTTTTTGTATAAACTAATACTATAAGCCTGTATGGAAAGGCAAAGAAAAAAGGTGGTGATGAATTTCATAGTGTATTGTTTTTCTTAATGCTTCATTGTTTTACAGCACAAATGTAATCGAAGATATTATTAATAGGTTGTGTATATTCGTAAAATACAAATCCCTTGAAAGTTATAGCACAGTAAAACAAAGGGATTCATTAATACATCAGGCAGTAATAACAATAGACGTATAAAGACTGTACAATTTCCAGCCTAAGGATTCGTACAAAAATTTGCCTTGATCTGTTGCAACCAAAAAGTTTTTGAAAACACCTTTTGACAATGCGATCTTTTCAAGTTCTTTCATCAAAAATGTTGCAAGGCCTTTTCTTCTGTGATTAATTTCGGTTGAAATTCTATCATAAACAGCCCAATCGTCAACAAGAACAACACGGCCAATTGCGGCTGGCTCTCCTTTTTTATCCACTACTCTAACAACGTAAGTTGAATTATAATAATCGAATTCCAATTTATAATCATCGCTTAAACCGGTTATCGGAATATTCATTGTGTGAAAACAATACATCATAAAACCTTGTGGCTGAATTATCCATTTCTCAGAAATGACAGGTTTGATTTCATGAGCAGACGCGCAAACCTTTAGAAAAATCCAGGGTTCATCGATATTTTTTGAAAGCCGGATAAAATCCTCATTAAGTTCAGAAAATACATATCTGGTTTTTTGCTTTTCATAACCAACATCGATTTGAAAACCAGATTTATAACTAACCGGTAATGGCAATTCCCTTGACAATGACCAGGCTTTAAGCCACTTTTCAACAACATCCCGAGAAACAAAATTTTCCATTAAATTAGCTAATAAATTACAAAAATAGTCCGTTCGAAATAAAACGCCTGCCTAAAGTAAAAAAATATTATTTTAGTCCTTTAATTAATTTCGTCTATACCTTAAATTTTAATATGTACGGGAACGTTAAGTTTCGTACATAAGAAATTAGCCTGTAAACAGAAATGAATAATTGCCCACAAAGAATTTATAAACTTATGACTCATTCACAAATGCCCCGAAATATATCCCTGCTTTTTACAGGAATCTTGTTAGCAACTGTACTATTTTTATCGTGCAGCATAAAAAAACAGTCCGATGCAACAGGGGAAAAAATATTAGTTTTCACCAAAACTGCCGGATTTCACCATTCGTCAATACCACAGGGAATCGAAGCTGTCAAACTGATCTGCAGTCAAAACGGACTGAAAGTTAAGGTAACGGATAATGCAGACGATTTTACAAAAGACAGTTTAGCGGTGTATAGTGCCGTTGTATTTCTAAACACTACCGGCGATGTTCTAAACAACAGCCAGCAGGAAGCTTTTGAACACTATATAAAATCCGGAGGAGGTTTTGCAGGTATTCATTCCGCTGCCGATACGGAGCAGGACTGGCCATGGTATATTCGCCTTACGGGAGCTAAGTTTGCAGGGCATCCTAATAATCCAAACGTTCTGAAAGCGGTCATAAACATTACTGACACACATTTCCCTGCTACAAAAGGGCTTCCTTTGCGATGGGAACGAACTGACGAATGGTATAACTATTCCAATATTTCGGAAGACATAAAAGTTATAGCGGTTTTGGATGAAAGTACTTATTCGGGGGGTACAAATGGTAAAAATCATCCCATAGCGTGGTATCATTCCTTTGAAGGCGGCAGAGCTTTCTATACAGGCGGAGGCCATACGGAAGCCAGTTATGCTGAACCGCTGTTTCTCAAACACCTGACAGAAGGGATTAAATATGCTGCAGGAATTGGTTCTGCTGCTGCTTCAAATAAAGACAAATAACCAACTGGTTTTAAACAATATACATCTGACATATGTTATTATTATTTTTATATGTCAGATGTAATTAAACAGGATTAAAATTTAAACTTTTTATTTTACTGTATAAGAAACGTTATCAGCTTCACAAAGCCTGAAATAACCTAAAGCAAAATTATTGGCATCATTGGCATTTACAATATTTCCCCTGATATTGGCCGGAGGAGTTGCAAAAGGATTTGCATTGGATGCCTCCAGAATTAAATTCATATAGTTATAAAAATTTCTGGAAATGCCACGATTTGTAATTTCAACTGTATTTCCCGCCTTCATATCTTCGTTAGAGAATCGAATGTTAATTTCATTCCCATTAAAAAAATCATCATCCATCAGGTTATATTCCGGAAAGAGCAGGAAGGCACTTTTAAAATCTGAAAGATTATAATTGACTTCATTTGCGGGATCATCATAATAGAATGTCAGTTCGATTATATCGTCGGTGCCTTCAAGAACCAAACCCTGCTCTACCCTTTTGATCGGTGTCACGGACATCAGCTTTTCAACTGCTGTAAAGCTTTGTCCTTCTGCCTGAACATACAGCGTATAATCCGTATTAAGTACAGGAATAAAATCGGTACATACATACAAACCGGGCTGTGTTTCATTAAAAGTAAAAACAGTTCCGTCACTATTTTCAACCCTCACCTGTGCTCCTGACACTTTTGGTGCAGCAGTACTGTAATAAGGAGCCATTTTGGTAATCTTTATGGTTTGTTCATTACCGCTTGTTCCTTTTTTCCAGATTATTTCGGCATCTATAACTATTTTGGCTTCTCCTGTTTCTAAATCAAGATTTACGACGTCTTCACACGATGAAAAAAGCAAGACAATAAGAAGGCTGCATAAAGCCAGTGCTTTATTTTTTAAGGTATATTTTTTTAACTTTTGCATGTTATTAAAATTTAAAATTATAAGAAACACCAGGTACTAATCCAAAAATGGATAATCTTCTGGTCTCGTTCGCTCCCGTATCCTCATTTGTTG
Source organism: Flavobacterium sp. Flavsp81 (assembly GCF_059491325.1). Classification (NCBI taxonomy): domain Bacteria; kingdom Pseudomonadati; phylum Bacteroidota; class Flavobacteriia; order Flavobacteriales; family Flavobacteriaceae; genus Flavobacterium; species Flavobacterium sp. Flavsp81. Next base: position 1,492,052 of record NZ_CP168505.1, read on the forward strand.
TAAAGGTCATAGAGGCAGCATTTTGCCTGTTGTAGATATTATAAATGCTGAATACCCAATAGCTTTGCCATCCTTTCTTTTTGTCGGGCTTAGGTGTATATGTCGCAGCAAGATCCAGGTGATGGTAAAGCGGCAGCCTGTTTTCGTTTCTCAGTGAGTAATTAGGGATATTGATTCCCCCAAATTCATAATAACCATTTGCATACGTTACAGGCTGGCCGGAACGCAATGAAAAGTTAGCGTCAAAAGACCATTTTGGATTAAATTTATAACTTCCGACAATACTTAAATTATGTAATTTGTCATAGCCTGACAAATACCATCCGCCATTTGCTATACCCGGTTCGTCCGGTGTTCTTCCGGGAGTTTTCTGTTCTGCTCTGGACAGGGTATAAGAAACCCATCCTGTGAAATTGCCGGTGTTTTTCCTGAATAATAATTCCAAACCGTATGATCTGGCTTTTCCGCTGAGAATAACCCTCTCGATATTATTATTTGCGATTATATCTGCCCCGTCAATATAATCAATTCGGTTTTGAATGTTCTTATAAAACAATTCTCCTTCAAAAGAATAATCACCACCCTTAAAATTTTTAAAATAACCTACTGCATACTGATCCAGCAATTGCGGTTTGGTAAACGGACCGCTTGGCGTCCAGATATTCATTGGCAACGGGGACTGGGTATTGGATAAAATATGAATATACTGGGCCATCCTGTTATAACTTGCTTTCACGGAAGTATCGTCATTAAAAGCATATGACAGTGCAAATCGCGGTTCAAAATTATTGAATTTACTTATCGTTTCACCACTTTTATAGGAGATGCTCCCGGTTGGGGTTCCTTCTTCATAAATATTATATAACGGATTATATGCGACAGCTTTACCATCTTCATACGTGCTGATTTCCTCCCCTCCCAAACGGTAAAACAAACTATAGCGGAGTCCGTAACGAAGATTCAGCTTTTCTGTAATCTGATGTTCAAAATCAAGGTAGGCCGAGGATTCTAAGGCATATTTTTTATCCAGCTGCCTGTAATTGAACTGTGAACCGGGGCTGGTAGGTTTTGCGGTACCGGGATTAAAATTATAAAACAAACCGTCGACCCCGTAATTAAGCTTAAACTTTTCTGACAGGGAATGATCCCAGTCGTATTTAAGTCCGTAACTGCTGATGTTGCTTTCCCACTCAAAATTTTCCGTCTGCAATCCCAGATTAAATTTATAATCGCTGTAGAAAACCGATAAATTGGTGTTTAACTGTTCTGAAAATTTATGTTTCCAGTTTAAGATGCCCATAGTGTTTCCGTAGGTACTTGAAAACCGCTCATTTATATCAAAAACGTCATTCCCTAAGTATCCGGAAAAAGCAACACTGTTATTGGCACTTAACCGATAATTTAATTTAGCATTGATATCATAAAACATGGCAGAGTTCTTATTGTCTGCCAGCTTCAAAAATAAATGGGCATACGAAGCACGTCCGGCGATGATAAAGGATCCTTTTTCTTTTTTTATGGGTCCCTGAACCAAAAGACGGCTCGATATTAATCCGATTCCTCCATTTACCCTGAAGTCTTCAAAATCTCCTGTTTGCTGACTTACATCAAGAACTGAGGAAACACGTCCTCCATATTTAGACGGAATACCTCCTTTGTACAAATCCAGTCCATTGACAATATCGGCGTTAAAAACCGAGAAGAACCCAAACATATGCGAATCACTGTAAACCGGAGCGCCATCCAGAAGAATCAGATTCTGATCGGCTGCACCACCACGGACATTAAAACCGGAAGAAGCTTCCCCTGCATTGGTAACTCCCGGCAATGTCAGTATCGATTTTAAAGGATCCGGTTCACCCATAGCAACCGGAATCCTCTTGATGTCTTCCATAGTAAGTTTATTGACACTCATTTGAGTATTCCTGATATCGACTGCTTTGGTATTGGTCACAATCACCTGCTCTAATTGCTGGCTGTCAGTCTCGATGCTGAAATCTATTCTTAGATCATCATCAACCGTAATCTGTTTTGCTGCATTTTTGAACCCCACATAACTAATCAGAACAGTATAAGTTCCTTTGTCCAATGCCATGGAAAACATTCCGTTTTTATCGGTTGTGGCAGCTGTTCCAGATTCTTTGATAAAAACATTGGCACCAATAACAGGTTCATTGTTATCATCAAGAACCTGACCTGTTACATTATTTTTTTTTTTGGCTGCTTTCGAAGGTTTTTGCTTTACAAAAATATTATTCCCTACAATCGAAAATTGAATCGAATTGTTTTTATTCAGTTCGCTGATCAGGTTTTGTATTTCGATATGGCTATAAGTACTTTTTTTGGCAAAATATTTTTGACCTGTATTAATTTGATCCGTAAAGGCAAATTTATAGTCGGTTTGATTTTCAATTTGTTTAAATAATTCTTTTAGCGTTACAGTTTTATCTACAGTTACGGTTACATTTTGAGAGAACATACACAAACTGAATAAAAAAAAGCATGCTGAAATTATACGCTTCATAAAATTTTGTATTTTTGAATATTATTAAATAGCACAGTTTTATACTGTACTCGATATAAGGAAGGATGTTTAGTTTCGCGGCTAGTGCATCCTTTTCTTTTCTATTGAAAAGTAATTTGTTTTAAATCTTCATTTACTTCAAAGTTTAGGTTATACATTTCTGATATTAATTGGACAATCGTTTTTAAATCTTCTTTTTTATTTATTCGTATTGTAATTCGCTGGTCATGATATTTCTGCGGAACTGCCATTTTATAACCGTAGTTTGTTTCAATAAAAGCACTGACAACAGTAAGTTTTTCGTTTTCAAAATCGGCAAACCTTTTAAATTCAGTTACTGAAGCGGTTTTGCTTCCATAAGTGAATTTCTCGCCGGGCACCAAAATCCATTTTTTATCCTGGTTTTTTACCGTCATCTGAACGCTTCCTTCATAAAGTTCTACACTGATTTCTTTTTTTGGATATCCATTCACCGTAAATGAAGTACCTAATACTGTAGTGACTGTTTCATTGCAAAAAACCTGAAAAGGATGTTTTTTATCCTTTTTGACTTTAAAATAAGCTTCACCTTCAACTTCAATTTTTCTGTTGCTCTGGAAATTATTCGCATAGACAATTTTAGAATTCGGATTTAATTCTACCCTTGAACTGTCCGGTAAGACTACGTTTTTTACTTTCGAAGTATGATTTTCGATCACATTTGAAGCCAGGAAAATATCATCCTGTAATGGACTTCTGTTAAAATAAATTCCAGTTCCGATAAACATGAAAATTAAAACTGCTGCCGCTGCTGCGAAATGCCAGGCTTTAAATTTCTTCTTTTTTGAAGAAAAGACTTTAGACTGAAATTGTTCCCAAGAAGCTTCTTTTACATTATCGGAATGTGAAACGGGAGTTTCATCCCAGATCTTTTTCAACTCCTCTTCTATTTTTTTCTCATCCATGTCTTTGTATTAAAGTTGTTGACAATAAAATCCCTGTTTACTAAAAACACGATAAACCATTTCTTTAATATCCCTGTTGGTTTCGATTCTTAATATATGATCACAATCTTCCAGATCAAAATTCATTTTACAGTCAGGAATGACAAATTGCAAAAGAGCTGTAATAAAGCTTGCTTCTTCCTTAGTGCTGATATCCGTTTTATAAATTTCAATATTCATTTTTATGCCTCGTTTTATATATAACAAACGAGAACACAAAAGTTCCTAATGGTTTTCGATTTTTTTTCTAATAAATTTACTGGCAAGATAAATATGATTGGCAATCGTCTTTTCAGAAAGGTCCGTTATTGCTGCAATCTCCTTATAGCTAAGGTTTTCCAGTTTGTGTAAAGTAAATATTTTTTGCTGCTGTTCAGGAAGAAGATTTATGAAGGCATATAATTTTTCTTGTCTTTCTTCAAAAATTCCTGTTTCAGAATCTTCCTGTGCAGTTTCGTACTCCGGATCTAGCTGAATTATTTTATTTTCCCTGTTAACATGATTGATAATGATGTTCCTGCATATAGTAAACAGCTGCTTATCAAATAAGACCTCTTCATTGAGTAATTCCCTTTTATCATATAGTCTTAAAAAAGTCTCCTGAACAAAGTCTTCAGGGGTAAGGACAGAAAAATTAAATCGTCTGGCAATGTTTATCAGTCTGTCATAGTAATTAAGATAAACTTCTTTGAAAGAAGCTTCCTTACCTTTTTTTAAACTTAATACAAACTTTCTGTTGTCCATAACGTAACTCTTGACTAGCCTTAACTCGCAAAACTTATTTACTTATTCTAAATAAATTCTGAGATACAAAGAACAGAAAATTATTATAATTTCTTTTATAAGAAAGCGTATAATCTTAAAAAAATAAAATCCGTATAAACAGCAAACGAAGTACACATTTCATTTTACTGTTTATACGGATTCGGCAGGATTAAGTTTTTTTCTAATAAATACTTGTAGCTGCTTCTTTATCTTTTTCCTTTTGATCAGCCAGAATTGATTTCAAAATATCCGGATTCTTTATAACTTCAGGATTGAAAGATTTACTGTTCATATAATTAAGGATCGAAATCAACATCTGTTTTGCAACTGGGCGTTTTTCTATATCCTTTGATAAATCAAAAGAAGCGATTACCAGTTTCCCCGAACCTGTGCTTCCTTCAAAAAGCGATGCCAGTTTACGATTATTGGCAAAATTATCTACCATTTCCACTAAAGGGCTGCCGCCAATAATGCTATCAACAATCAGCGTTGTAGAATTCACATTTAAATCCCACCATTGCCAATCGGTATGCATATCCGTAGGGAAATCAGTAAAAACTTTGTGCGAAGGATTACAAAGTATTCCCATAGTTCCTGCTTGTTTTGGAAAATGGACAGGGCTCCAAAAAACAGGGACGAACTTCCCTTCTATTCCTTTTATTTTTTTCCAGTCTGGATTTAATAACACTTTACGGCCTTTCTTCAATGATTTATAAGCTTCTTCAAGACTTCTTGTATAAACCACATCGCCATAATTGATGCTTTGCTGCTCAGGGTAAACCCAAATATTCCATTGATTTTTATAATCAGTATCTTTTATATTTACTTTAAGAGTAAGCTTAGTTGCCTCTTTTATTTTTTGAAGGCTTTCATTAATCGTAAATAATTCGTGATTATAACCTGAAATAATGGTACTTGTTGCTGATCCGGATGCCATTAGAATGGTATCCTCCATAATACTCCATTCAATCACTTTATCATTTAAGGCATCACCCGAAAAATTACTTACATCCAGGCTGGCGGTAAAAGATTCATTGTTGGTATATGTTGCTTTTGGGAAACGCAGCAAAGGAACAACAGGAGAAGAAAACTGTCTGAATTCTTCTGCCGAAATTAAATTTTTACTATCCCAAAAAGCATCCAGCAATCCTACCAATGCTGTACCCTGACCCGGAAAATCATGTAAGTCCAACAACTGAAATCCACTGATTCCGGCTGTTTTCAATGCTCTTTCTATTTCTTCTTTATAAAGTATAGCAGCCAATTTTCCGGAAGCTTTGGTATAATCAGCAGCTTTATCGATTAATCCTTTACGTTCTAAATCTTCTTTTACAGCCATGAAATTTAATGGTTCTAAAACTCCGGTGTATTTCGGAATCTCATCTATTTTAGGATAAACTGCATACTGGCCTATTTCATGTGTTATTAAAGGCACAGTAACATCCTGCAAAGCGACCTTATAATCTTTATTGAACGTTGGGGATTCACTATTAAAGATCCCTTGCCCGCGTACCCATCCTTTGTTAGTCCATTGTGTAATAAAAAAATCATCCTGCGGTTCAGGTAAAATACCGTGTCCTTTTTCAAAAGTAAAAGAAGTACTAGTGTACAAATGTCTTGGATCCTGAGTTTTAATATTTTTGACCATTTCTGTTAAAAGTGCCATATCTCCTTGTAATTCATTACCCATAGACCACAGGCAAAAAGAAGGATGATTGCCATACTCATCAATCATATGTTGGGCTTCCGAATATAAAAAGTCAGTCACTTTTTTATCTTTTCCAATATTTAAAACCCAAACCGGAAGTTCTACCTGCAGGTAAAAACCCATTTCGTCTGCTACTTCAAAAGCAGCTTCCGGAGGACACCAGGAATGAAAACGAAGGTGGTTCAAACCCCATTCTTTAGCCGTTATAAATACTTTTTGCCATCCTTGTTTGTCCATTGGAGGATGACCGGTAAGTGGAAAAATATTGCATTCTAAAGTTCCTCTTAAAAAAACAGCTTTATTGTTTATCGTTAAAACAGTTCCTTTTTTTGAAAACTTTCTCATTCCAAAATCGACTGCTTTTTCGGATATCGACTTTTTTGCCTTGAATTGGACTTTTAATTCATATAGTTCCGGAGAAAATTCACTCCAAAGCTTTATGTCCTTACCCATATCATAATCAAGATTTACAACAGATTGTCCGCTTTTTATTTGAACCGCTTGTTCAAGGGCAGTAACCGATTCTTTGCTTTTTTTGTTAACAGCGACAACATTCAACATTCCTTTTTGAGTATTTTTCGAGCTATTATTTAAAGTAACAGCTACTTTAATTTTATTTAAATCAATATCCGGATATACCTGTACATTAGAGATATGAATTGGATCTACAGCTTCAATATTCATTTTGCCAATAATTCCATTCCAAATAATTTGAGTTTCATTCGTATAAGCATGCGCCATATTGTCCAGGCTGATATCAAAGTGCTTTCTGTTGTCAACACGTATGGTTATCCTTTGTTTTTTTCCAGGAACCAAATAATTAGACAAGTCAAAATAATGAGGTGAAACCAAACTATTTTGTTCCGATTTGACCTCTTTGCCATCTATCCAAATATTCGTTTTCCAAATCACACGTTCCAATTTCAATATCAATTCCTTTCCTTTCCAATCGCTGGGGATTTCTATTTCGCGGGTATACCAGGCTGCTCCTGTATAACTATTTTTCCTTGTTAAATGACTTAACTGAGGTTTTGAGAGACCTGGTTTCAGTTTGTTCGGAATTCCAATCCCAAAATCATCTGTTGTTCCCGGCAGGTTTACTGTTTGTTTAAAAATGGTATTTTGCCAGCCATTTTGCAATCCGATATCGGTACTGTCTAATTGTACTGTCCATTGACCGGAAATATCGATTACGTTTTTATCTGTGGCACTCCATGAACAAAGTAAAAATGACGTAAGGACTAACAATAAAATATTTTTCATTTTGAATGTTTTGATAATTAAAATTTAAATTGCCGGCAGAAATAATTATTTTCTAAACGTGTATTTGTTTATATCTAATTGCTTCACTTTTTGATAGAAGTTTTCTGAAAGTTCATCATTTCCTAAACCGCTATGCCCTAATGCCATAACATAATAACAATGTACCTGGTTACGAATGTTTAAATCATCTTCCCAGATAGCAAGATCCGGAAGCGATACGGCAAAATAATCGATACGGCATTTTTCAAATAAATACTTTTCGCCATGAGCAACTAATTTATTAAAACGACTGCGGGCTTTATCTTCATCTCCCAATTCACGCCAGGCTAGTCCCTGATAGAATATCTTATCCGGCTGTTGATCGTTATAGAAAAATGCCTGAACAGGTTCCGGTGATCCAAGTGTCGCCTGCATAAAATTTGCTTTGGCATTTTCTTCATCACCAAGTCCTTTATAAGCTAATCCTTTGTAATAATGGACTTCGTTTTCTTCCGCATTTTTTAATTTTCCTTCCCCTAAATTATGAGGATATATTTCTGTTTCTTTAAGCAGCTGAATTGCCTCAGAAAAACGTTTTTCGACTATTGCTATTTTAGCTAATTCTACCCTGCACAAAGTATATAAACCCGTTACTTTACCTTCGCCACCTTCCCAGGGATGAAATTTTCTGGCAGCAATATGTTTTTTTGCTTCTTCATATTTACCAATCTGACAATACAAACCTATCCGCTCAATACACAAATCATCTCTTTCTTCTGTTAAATTACTATATTTCTCAAAAAGTGCCAGTCGCTCAATAGGCGATTTCGCTGTTTTTTTATACAGTTGATCTAACTCCATAAATATCCTGGAATCTGTTGTGTCAAGTTCAAATGCTTGCTCTAATACTTCCTGAGCACGAATTTTATTTCCTTGTTTATTGAAATAGGCAAGCGCAAGATTCCTTAAAACCGTAGGGAATTCATCATCAATCTCTACTGAATTTTCCCAGCATTGTATTGCTTCATCATATTGACGAAATGCATACCAAAAATTACCTAAATAAAAAGGTGCTTTTGCATAATTTGGATTCAATAAAATAGCGTCCTGCAGAATATTAACTTCTTCAATTCGGTTAGGGAAACATTTTTCCGGAGACAATACTGAGGCTTTTTTATACCATTCAATTGCTTCGTTTTTATTTCCTTTCATAGATTCAAAATAACCTATTGCATAGAAAACCATTGGATAAACAGCATCAATTTCCTGAGTACATTCCTGTAAAAACTGAATGGCTTCATCATATAATCCTGCTCCTGCAAAATCAAGCGCATATTCGATATACCCATGCGGCCATTTACGCATGATCGTGTTCATTTCATTAAGTTCTGTTTCATTGTTAGTCAGCAGGTACTTCTCAAAGCGGCATCCCATATTAAAACGATCGATTTTAATTGATTCTTCCGCTAAAAGAAGAGCTTCTTCTGTTCTTCCTAATTTTCTTAATAGGGAAGTTTTTAATTGACGTGCTTTATGATTGTGCCAATTGCGTATCAGACAAGAATCAATACGTTCTAAGGCTTCCCCCCATTCTTCTCTGATGCAGTCTATTTGTGCCAAAGCAAAAAAAGCAGCATCCTGCCAGGCAGCATTCCAGGTAGATTTAAAAAGAGCGGTATAAGCCTCATCCAGTTTCCCCTGAATTTTTAAACAGAATCCTAAATTATAATGCGGCTCACCATCATAAGGATTCGGACTGCGTTCTGTCAATACTTCTACAGCTGTTCTAAAATAGGCTTCCGCTTTTTTGAATTGCCCGCGTCTCAGCATTAATAAACCAACAGCATTATTGCAGCGTACATCCTTAGAATCTCTGCTTAAGGCTTCCTGATAATAATCTAAAGGATTATAGGTAGCATGACGGTATTGTTCAAGATGCAGACCTGTTAGAAATAATTGTTCCATTGAAGCTATTTCTTTAGGATCATGAGCTGCTTTTGCGGGATCCGGTGCAGGTTTAATTTCCGGTTTTTCTTCTTGATATTCAACAAGAACTTTACCTTCTTCGGTATGAATACTAAAAATTAAATTCTCCGGTAAATTATTACCAATTGATACCGTTTTTTTATATGGATTATATGGCGAAATAGTAATTACTTCCTGATGCAATACATTTCCCTGAACATTTTTTAATTCTAATTTTAAATTCTGAAAAAGACTGGTTGTAAACAAAATTAAATCTGCTTTATTTCCGTCCACTTCAATATTGATTATGGCATCTTTAGTAGCATTTTTCACATAACCAACTTCAGCATAAGGCATAAAATATTGAATCCACGATTTTTCTTCATAAGCCTGCAGCCAGGAAAAATCAGGTTGGTTGTCTGTAAAAACACCTGTCATTAATTCAATATAAGGTCCGTCTTTATCAGTCAGATTTCTATCCCAGGCAAGTCCAAAGTCCCCATTACCCCATGTCCACTGTTTTTTACCCGGCGATACATGATGATTGGCAACGTGCAGCAAACCTGCCTGTACACCATCTTCATAACCTCCGACAAAATTGTATTTAGACTGAACAGCCATATACGATGTTGGTACAGGAATATTTTTATACTTCGAAATATCCACGCCTGCAGAGTAATCCTGTTTGTAATATTCGCCGGTTGCTATGGGAAAATTTGATACATCACGCTTTCCGTGGTCAAATACAAAATTTACATCCGGCGGAAAAACAGACTTATATTCATCATTAACTACAACAGCAGGATTTGCCCACCAAAGAAAAGTCTGAGGAAAAGCGGTCCTGTTATAAATTTTGACTTTTATTTCGATATAAGCCTTATCAGGATGCAAGGTAAATCCCTGCATTCCTTTGGTTCTGAACATTCTTTCTACTTCATTACACCAAACAGTTTTGCTTCCGTCAGCATTCTCTTCAATACTATAATCCGTAGGTAAAAAAGTGCTTGGGCGGTGATGCTGTGGCCAGTTGAACTCAATTCCTCCTGAAATCCAGGGCCCGGTAAGCCCTACTAACGCAGGCTTAATTACCTGATTATAATATACGAAATGACGTCGCTTTACCTTATCATAAGCCATATGGATACGGCCTCCGAGCTCCGGTAAAATCATTATTTTAATGTATTTATTTTCTGTAAATAAGGCGTGATATAATTTATCTTTCTTTACATCCGATATTTTTTCAACTACCGGATAGGGATAAACGGCACCTGAACTTCCCTGATAAACCCTCTTCTCCAGGAAAATAGGATTTTTTTCTTCTTCACCAATTTCATAAGTAGGCAGCATAATATCTTCTTCCCATGCGCGAACTACACCATCCTCATAAACAGTAGACTGAATCAGGTAAGCAGTAATTTCTTCATCTTTTATTTCTGTGATAGGCTGAGAATTTGAAAGTAATTCACCTTCTTCAATTGTATTTGATTGGACTGAAGTTAATTTTTCCATCTTAATTTAGTATCCGTTGTTATTTTGTTAATTCTGTTTCAATTTGTTCCAATGATTTTCCTTTTGTCTCTGCTAAATAAATCCGTAAAAAGAGATACCCCAGAAAACAAATTATTCCATAAAGCCAAAATGTTCCGTAAGACCCTAAACTATTATTTAATAACGGGAATGTATAGGTAAGTACAAAACAGGCTGTCCATAATGAAAAGGTACTTATAGCCATTGCCATTGCCCGAATTTTTACGGGAAATATCTCAGATAAAACCACCCAGGTTACCGGAGCAAGTGTCATGGCATAACAAGCGATAGCAAGAATTACAAGTATTAAAACAGCCGCGCCGGTAACAGCAAAATAATAACAAACGCCTAAGAGTGCATAAATACATGCCAATCCTATAGATCCAAAAAGCATTAGGGGTCTTCTGCCTAATTTATCAACCAGCAGCATTCCGACATAGGTAAATATAAGGTTCGTCAAACCTGTAATAACGATGTTGAAAAGAATATCAGAGACACCATAACCGGCAGCAGAAAATATTTCCTGAGCATAATTAAAAACAACATTAATTCCGCACCATTGCTGAAAAGCAGCGATAACAATACCCAATAAAAGAATTTTAGGCATTTTGCCTTCAAATAACATTTTATAACTAACTGATTCTTTTGCAGTACTAACTGCAGATTTCAATTGTTCGATTTGCTCTGAAGCAAATTTGATACCTCCAATTTTTGTAAAAATAGATTCCGCCTTATCATATTTATATTGACTGGCCAGCCATCTTGGACTTTCCGGGATAATTAGTATTAAGGCAAAGAAAGCTACGGAAGGAATTGCTCCAGCCCAAAACATGTATCTCCAGCCCCATTGTACATTCCATGAATCCAGCAGAATACTGCCATCAATAATAGGTTTTGCTATCAGCATATTTACAATTTGGGCAGCCAAAATACCAAAAACAATTGTTAATTGATTAATGGATACAAACTTACCTCTTGATTCACTTGGCGCTATTTCTGCTATATACATTGGGGAAAGGTTAGATGCAATCCCGATCCCAATCCCTCCTATTATTCTCCAAAAAATAAACATATCTGTTTCATTCGCGCATCCTGTCCCAACTGCTGCCAATGTGAATAAAATTGAGGCGACAATCATCAATGGTTTTCTCCCGTATTTATCAGACATACTTCCTGAAATTGTTACTCCCAATAAACAACCTAAAATAGCACTTCCCATTACCCAGCCCTGCATTGAAGGAGCATCGGTTATATCGAAAAAAACTTCATAAAACGGCTTTGCACCTCCAATAACTACCCAGTCATATCCAAACAACAATCCACCCAAAGCAGAAACCAAAGCAATGAAAAGCAAATAAGAAGAATTATTTTTACCCATGATTTAAAATTTATAGTATTGAAAGACAAATTTAGAAGTATAACAGTAGTCAAAAAATGCAAAAAACAAATAAAAAGATGTATAAAACAACTAATTTAGCCAAATATAAATCATTGTTTAAATTTAAGGAGAATTAAAAACAATAGGTGTCAGGCTAAGCGGAGTCGAAGCCCTTTTCAGGTAAAAAGCCTTTGACTAAGTTTATCCTGAGCGAAGCCGAATGGACTCAGGGTGACAATGATTTATATATGCAAAACTAATTTTGCACAACAATAATTAAAAAAACCTGTACTTTTCGACTTATTTATTACAAGTATAATTTTTAAACAAATGGAACATATAGCGGATGGTTTTAAAGGAGAAAGAGCAATTGTGTTACCCTATAGTATTCGAAATTTTCAAACCAATAATGAATTAACCAAATCGCTTTATATTACCCACATTGGTTATTATCCAAATGCAAAAAATCATTTTCGCAAACGTTCAAAAGGAGCACTTGAAGATATTTTAATTTATTGCGAAAAAGGAAAAGGAACCATAACCATAGAAAACGAACAGTTTAAGCTTACAGAAAATCAAATTTTAATCATTCCTGCAAACAAACCCCATTCATATGAGGCTGAGGCTTCAAACCCCTGGAGTATCTATTGGATTCACTTTAGAGGTACAAAATCCTCCTTATACGCTCCTGTTGCTGAGAAAATTATAACTCTAAATGATGTCAGAATATCCAATCGTCTGGATCTCTTTGAGGAAATGTATCAAAATTTAGAAATGGGATTCTATGCTGATAACTTAGAATATTCAAGTATTTGTTTAAAACATTTTCTGTCCAGCATAAAATATATTGATCAATATATCAGAATAAAATCAATTAATACATCAGATCTGGATACCATTCCTATGAGTATTATTTTCATGAGGGATAACCTGACCAACAAATTAACGCTGAGTCAAATCGCAAAACACGTAGGCTATTCGGATTCTTATTTTCGCAATTTATTTTTAGAAAAAACATCGTTTACCCCTATTGAATATTTAAACAAATTAAAAATCCAGAAATCCTGTTCATTATTGCAATTCAGCAACATGAAAATAAATGAAATTGCTTATCATCTGGGCTACTACGACCCTTATCATTTTTCAAAATCATTCCGTAAAGAAATGGAAATTTCTCCTCGTGAATACCGAAAAAAATATAAAAACTAAGGTTAAGAGTAACTGTTTATATTTCCGTTTTAAAGAACCCTGAAATGATTTCAAATATTTATTCCCCCTGATCTAATCCGGCATTTACATTTTTATCATCTTTAGCAAATTGTTTTTCCAGTAATACTTTCATTTTTGCGGTAAGTGAAGCGTCTTTGTCAATTAAATTTTCTTTTTCTTCAGGGTCTGCCTCAATATTAAAAAGCTGATAAATAACCGACTTCCCTTTATTGTTTCGCTGCCTGATCAGTTTCCATGGTTTGTGTATTAAACTTTCCTGCTTACTGCCTCTAACATAAATATCATGTTTCGTTTCTATTTTGCTATCCGTAATAGACGGCCAGACATTAACTCCTTCAATTCCTTCCGGAATTTTTGCACCCGTCAGAGAAAGTATCGTTGGCATTATATCGGTAACTGAAATATAATTTTTGTTATCCTCGGCAGTTAAATGATTTTTCCAATACAATATAGCCGGTACCCGAATAGCTCCTTCGTAATTGGAATTTTTAAAACCCTGCAATGGTGCATTGCTTCCTAATACCGAATTAGGTCCGTGTATTAAGTTGTATTCTTTTACAGGAAACCAGTTTCGCTGGGCACCATTATCACTCATAAAAACAATCAGGGTGTTTTCATCAAGTTTTGTTTGTTTTATAACATCTAAAACTTCACCGAACGCATAATCTAAGTGTGACATGGCTGCGGCATAATCTCTGCGTGAATTATCTTTAATTGTTTTTAAATAAGGCTCTTTCCATTTATCTTCTTCCTGCAGTGGATAATGTGGTGCACTGTAAGCTATCTGCAAATAAAAGTTTTTTGTTGTGTCTCTTTTTTGGGTGAGCCAATTAATTGCTTCTTTTGTGATTAAGTCGGTAGCATGACCTTCTTCCGTAATCATTTTATCATTTCTGTACCAGCTTTTGTCACCATTTTTATAAACATGTGAGTACTGATCTATTTGTCCATGCAAAAAACCATAGGAGTAATCAAATCCGAAAGCGCCCGGGCCATTTTCAATATCCAGTCCCAAATGCCATTTGCCAATTAAAGCACTTTGATATCCTTGTTTTTTTAAGGCTTTGGGAAGAGTTACTATAGAATCAGGAAGTGTTTTTTTACTTCTGCCATCGATAGGTGCTAAAATCCCAATTCTACTGGCAGGCATTCCTACTAAAAGTGCGGCCCTGGAAGGAGAACAGGTTGGAGCCACATAAAAACGATCTAATCTTACGCCTTTACTTGCTAATAAATCTATGTTGGGTGTTTTAATCTCAGACCCATTATAACCTACATCATTCCAGCCGGCATCATCAGCTATAATCACTATAACATTTACACCCTTTTTTAGTTCTGCTGCTTTGTTCTCTTTTTTAATTACACTGCAGGAAATTAAATTTATCGCTAAACCAACACTTAACAGGTACTTAAAAATGCTTATAGATCTCTTTTTAAACATATTGTCATTCATAAATCGGATAATTTAAAACCTAAAGATAAAAATTATTATCAGATGAGAAAGAACCGGACCCTGCGAAATAAAATTTATAAAACCGAAGCGGCTTTTACCTCTTGTATAGAAAAGCAAAGTGGTAACAGTTTTTACTTTTCGAAGAGAAATAATAAATTTGTTATAGAAATTGTGCACCTGCAACTTGCAGATACTGATGACTCAAACCATATATCAGTTTAAATGGGAATGTAAACGAATTCTGCAAAAATATAATAAGAGAGCTGTTTCACAATAAGTAAAACAGCCCTCCTGATTTATTTCGGACACGGATCGAAATACGACATCCTGATATTGAATTCCTGAAAAGCCTTTTGGTACTGAGGAATTTTTCTTTTTTATAATTATTTTTTAATTATTTTTTTTGAAGTTATTGTTCCTTTATCAGAAACAAACTGAACTATATAAATTCCGGGAATTTGTTTTGCAATATCTACATTAAACTCTTTCTGTTTGTTGGTTTTTTTCTCAAAAACAATAGTGTTATGAATGCTGATTATTTTTAAAGTACCCTGTTCCTCATTGTTTACATTTATTTTAAATATTCCATCAGTCGGGTTAGGATAGATTACAAAAACCCCGGACTCTGCTTCTGTTAGTGTTATTTTGTTACTCTCGGTTTTAGATTTGTCAGCTTTAACTAAAGCAAAACGCTCTCCTCCTTCCAGTTCACCTCTTTGGGCATCTTCCTGAATAATATCTAATGTGATTTGTTCATCAGCCGGAAAGTCTTTTGCTACTCTAAAATCGAATGTTATTCCAAAAGTTTCATCAATATCAATAGGTAAGTTTGTAATCGATGCTTCTCTGGAGTCAATAAGTATCTTATTTTTATCTATAATTTTTACTCCTCTAAGGCTTCCGTTTGTTTGTGCTCTTTCAAATAACCGCTCATCCAGGGTTGCTTCAATTGTTCCTCCCAGATCAAAGAAATTATTTTTTAGTTCTTCATTAAACCCTTTATCTTCAAATTTTATGTTTATAGATTTAGATTTTATTCCTCTGATAAATATCGCTGTGGGAGGAACAACATCAGTTGTTACTAAATTATAAACACTCAGGTTTCTCCATGCAATATTATTGTTGTTCTTAACATTTACGTTAATTCCGACGCCAGTTGCTTCATTAAACATTGGATCTGTTGAAGATATAATTCTGGCTGTTAAGCAAAAATGATGCTGGTCATAAGTAAAATCTGCCGGGTTTGGCGGATACCACGGAATCATAACTATTGTACTGCTGCCTGCTGCTATAGATGGAATATTTACTTCTCCAATTTCATCGCCATGCAAGATACCGCCAACATTAAAATTCACAAAATTAACAGGCCATGTTAGTCCTGAAGATGCTTTTGCGAAATAGAGTTTTACTTTTGCAGCCGAACTTGCAGATGTTCCCCTGTTATAAACTTTTATATACACTCCGTTTGGTGAACTTGTTTTATATTCCGGGTTCTGATGCGTAAGCCCTGCATCTATGTTTTGTCTAACCCAGATACCTTCACTTATCCACATTGGGCCTGAATCCGGATTTGGTTCTATTCCTGTATCAAATGGTCTGTCTTTTATATATAAATCAGCTATAGGTATTGTTATACCGGTAACAATGACAGAATATTTCTGATTGCCGTTAACCAAAGTTCCCTTATGATTAATGGTTATAGTATAATTACCTGCAGCGCCAATTATCCTTATTCGTTCAAAAGGATCTTTAGTATTATCTCCCAATCCATTTGTTGTGGCCGATAATAGTCTGTAAGGAAAAGTAGTACCTGATATGTTTGTTACACGTATATCTAAGTCGTTGATAAGTTTTGCAGTACTAATATTTGCAGTGCTGCCGGTGTAAGCTACACCAGCCGGATCAGTCCAGGATATAGAGGCAATTAACGGGTTTATTCCATCAGATGTTACCTGAAAACTATATGAACTCCCATTGTTTAAAGTGTTTTCCTCAATAATGGCCTGTGTTCCTTTCTTCGTAATTGTTTCTGCTGCAAATTTTGCATTTAACAAACCCCACCCAAATATAGCATCAGGGCCTGTGGCTCCTGCATCATCCGCAGTGTGTAATGCCAGCCCTTTTAATGTTGCCGCACGCATAAAATTACTGGTCACATTTTTATAATGTTGCTGCAATAAAAGCAATGTCCCGGTAACATTTGGAGATGCCATCGAAGTTCCGGTTGCATTACCGTAACTGCTATTGGTTAATGGTGTTATTGGTGATGTAAGTGTAGCGGTCGAATATACAGAAGTGCCATTTCCTGTAAGATCAGGCTTTATCCTTAAATCATCTGTTGGCCCCTGACTGCTGGAAGTGTTAATAGTTACGCTGGTTAATGCTCCGGAAGCATTAATAACAGCATCATTGGCGTTGGCAATTACCAGATTATTTTTGCAGGTAGCATATCCGGTAAGTTTATCATAACTTGTATTTCCTCCTAATGGACTTGTATTTGCAGTATTATCAGTGCCATCATTTCCGGCGGCTTTAATCATTAAGTAATAGGGCGCATTAAACATTACATTATCCCAGTCTCTTGCCACTGTCTCATAAGCTCCAAATCTCCACGGTGCCATAATAACAACTCCGGAAGCATTTCTTAGCCCCCATCCGTAAGAATGATTAGATAATAACATCCCATTTGTTGCAGCAGTTGTAGCTTCAGATAAATCAGTATTCCAATCATTGGTTTTTGCATTTGCCTGATTAGCCATACCTTTTGCAGCTGCTACTGAACCTGCTGCAACAATAGTACCCGTAACATGGTTAGCATGTTGACTATTGTTGTTGGTTGTTACAATAGTTGTTACGCCATCCAAAATAGAAACTCTTCCCCCAAATTCATTATGAGCAGGAAGTGTAGCTCCTCCATCCCATACATATGCAGTCATAGACTGCCCATTAAGGTTAAGCCCTAAAGCACCGCCAGAATTCAAAAAATTTGCTCTGGTTGATTTGGCAGCATTTACATTTTCGGGCGTAAAATAAATTGGATTTCTTTCGTCGGGGGAAACATCTATGAGTTCACTTAAGGTGCCGTCTCTATTAATAAATGTAACATTCCATCCATTGGTTTTTGCTAAACTTAAAGCCCTTTCTTTCTTTTTATCCGCTTCTGTCTTATATCTGACACTTAATGATTCCAATTCTGCCACGTTTGTATTAGATCTAATTTTTTCAATATCATTTTGAGTTTGGGAATACGTTATTCCGAATACACAAAAGACAATAATTTTGTATAAGTTTTTCATGTGATTTGATTTAAGGTTAATATTTTTAAAAGTCTAAAATCAAAAAAAGGAGGGCTTCTGTTATTGGTAAATTCAGGGAATTGAAAGAATAAGTTTGTTTTCATTTTCATAATTTTTTAATTTAAAAGTTAATAAGAATTGATTTATTGTGATAAAATTGATTGCTGAAGATAAATTAATGCAATTTTATTTACAAAATAATTTAATTATGTAAGATTATATTTTAATTATATCAAAATTCGTAAAACTAAACAAATCAAAAAAGAGTATAAATACCTGATTTTTAACATTTTAATCATTTATTCAAAAAACAGCCGTAATAATATCCCATAAAATCATTTTTCGGATATAAAATATGAAGCTTACAAACAATTAATAGAGCGCTGAAGATTTCGGAACTGCTTTTTGAAGAAGTGAAATATTGGAAAGAATCAATTATACCAATGATCCAAAAGCAGTAATACACTTTGATTAAAGAATAGCATAATCTAAAACTGTCAATTGAAACAGCAGTATTTTATATTCCTCGTTTTAGGTAGAGAAGCGACTGAACATAAAAAAAGAAGACGGGCAGTAACTGTCAAATTAATTAAGCTATCTCTATAAACAAAATCTTGTTTTATGATAAATAACTTAGGTTTCAGATTTATGTTAAATTTCAAATAAACAATTATTATGAACTTTCAAAACATGAAGAATAAAACTTTTTAAAACACTAAAAAACAACATATTAATACATTATCGCTTCTTATTTAATTTGGATATTATATGATATTTTGCTTAAATTTGCAACCTCAAATGTGAATTACAAAATTATTATTTTGCTCTATTACATAAGCAGAAACAAGGGTTCACTTTATAGATAAGCTGGCTCAGATATTCTTTTAAGTTGATGTTTGCCATAACAATAATTAAAATATCCATGATATTTTTTATTCCAAATCTGAATACCAACAAAGACAGCAAGAGAATTAACACACAAGAAAGATTTCACAGTATAATATCCAACTGCCTAATCTAAGAGACATCAGATTTATATATTCATAAAAAGACCCAATAAAAAAATAGGAGATTTTTATATGTTCAATAAATTAAGAACAAGCTTGCGTTATATTTTTTTTTAGATGAAAACACAGGAATATGCCATAGTAGATATCGAAACCACAGGCGGTAATGCCAGTGGCAGCCGCATTACAGAAATTGCGATTATCATTCATAACGGAACAAGGGTAATTGATCGTTGGGAAACTCTCGTCAACCCCGAAAAGGAAATACCGCTTCCCATTTTTGCCTTAACCGGCATTAACAATGAAATGGTAAAAAATGCCCCTGTCTTCGATGATATCTCTGAAAAAGTACTACAAATGCTTACAGGACGTATCTTCGTTGCCCATAATGTCAACTTTGATTATTCATTTGTCAGACACCAACTTGAAGAAGCAGGATTTAAGTGGACAGCGAGGAAATTATGCACCGTTCGTGCAGCAAGAAAAATCAGGGCGGGACTTGGATCGTACAGCCTGGGAAATCTTTGTACTTCACTGAATATACCTGTCAAAGACCGACACCGTGCAGGTGGTGATGCAGATGCAACCGCCATATTATTTTCTAAATTACTGGAATGGGACAGCGAAGGAGAGATCGCAAAAATGATTAAGAACACCTCACAGGATCAACGTTTACCTCCTAACCTGCCGCCAGAAGATTTTGAGCGGTTACCGGAAAAACCGGGTGTCTATTATTTCTACAATGAAGCAAAAAAGGTAATTTATGTCGGCAAAGCCGTCAACTTAAAAAAACGTGTGGCTTCTCATTTCAGCGGCCATAATGTCAAACCGCAAAGACAACACTTCTTAAGGGATATACACGGAATTTCGTTTGAAGTCTGTGCTACTGAATTAATGGCGCTATTACTCGAATGTACTGAAATCAAGAAACTTTGGCCGGCATATAACAGGGCATTAAAACGATTTGAACCAAAATACGGACTTTATTATTATGAGGCCCGTAGCGGATACAAATATCTCGTTGTTGGAAAACTGAATAAATTTCAGCGTTGTATTGAAGCTTTTAGCAGTGAGTATGATGCCATAAATTTACTGCGCAGCCTGGCTCAGCAGTTTGGAATTGATTATCGATTCTGCAAATATTCCAGACCACCGGAAGGTGAATTCATCAAAAAGAATGATGTCGAAAATTTACCTGATGTCTTGTCACACAATGGTCAAATCGAAAATGCAATTGATTTTTTATTGGGCAACAGATCAAGTTTCGCTATTATAGACAAAGGCAGGTCAACAGATGAGCGCAGTTGTATCTGGGTAGAAAATGGTCATTTTTATGGTATGGGTTACATCACATCTGATGTTGGATTTACGGATCCGTCAGAGATAAAGGATTTTGTAACACCCTACAAAAGCAACCAATACATCATGAATTTGATAGCTGCCTATGCAAAGAAATATCCGGGTAAAGTTATTTTTAAGAAACATCTCTTAATGGAAAAAGAACAAAATCAATTTAATTAATATTATTAAACCAATCTGTTTATCGGATCTGATACCAGTTGGTACCATCACTCTGTACTTCAACGCAGCTAGAAGCATTGATTGTGGTTACTGAACTCCCGTCTAACTTAATATAGCTGCCTGTGGTTTTTGCACCAACTGTATTATTGACAATCGTATAAATTCGGCTCGGTACTGCTGCTGCTGCGGGCAGCGTAACGGTAAATGCAGACGCAAGCGGAATGATTACTGTTTTATGAGTGTCACTTAATGTCAGATCTGCGGAAATCACCAGAATACTATTGGCAATACTGCCAGTGACCTGCAAAGTCGAAGTTGGTGCAGTAGTAGCGATTCCAAAATTTCCAGCATTAGTAAACCTTCCATATTCAGTAAAAGCGGTTGAACTGGTATATTTACCAAAAGCGAGATGTGGTGTCCCGTTAAAATTTGAAGTAAACACACGCAATGCATCTGTTGTTCCAGTCTGGGCAGCTGAAACTTTCTCCAGACCATAAGCATCACCTATGGCGGCTGTATATAATGCTGCCATTCCCATTCGTGTATCTTTGGGAAGTCCTACCGGAACTGGAGCCAGGAAATCAGCCTTTCCAGAGCCTGAAAAAGTAAGATTATCAGCTCCCATTGTTACTGTTCGATTACCCGTGAGGGTACCGTTACTGTTATAAATATCGGTTGCAGTTACTGATGATCCCAGTGTAGTCTTCCATGCCCCATTGGTATAGATAAAAAGCAGGGCCTGACCATTGAGAATAGTAGTACCTGCAAAGGTTGCATTAAAACCTCCTGTAATATTATTTGAGATGGTTAATATATGCCCATTGATAGTCGGTGTATAAGCCGTTATCGCAACTATACCGGTAGCGGTACCTGTAATACTGGCCAGTGAAGTTTGTGTATTAATACTGGCCGCATTAGAAGCCACAGTAAAACTTACTTCCCTGCGGGTAACCGCTCCGTTGACATCTAGTGTTGTTCTGGGGTCGGTGGTGTTTATTCCCGTTTGGGCAAAGGAGAAATAGGTGATAAAAAACAGCAGCAGAATTTTACTTTTCATTTTAGTTGTTTTTAAGTTATTGTATCTGATACCAGTTGGTATTATCACTCTGTACTTCTACACTGCTTGCTGCAGCAATAGTGGTTACAGTAGCCCCGGCTAAATTAATATAACTGCCTATGGTTTTTGCACCAACTGTATTATTGACAATGGTGTAAACTCTCCCGGTTAATCCTGAGTTAGCAGCTGGCAACGTAACGGTAAAAGCAGACCCAAGCGGAATGATTGCTGTTTTATGGCTCACAGTTAATGTTAAATTTCCGGAAATAACCGTGATACTGGTGGCAATACTGCCATTTACATGTAAGGTGGAACTTACTCCGGTACCGGTCCAGATACCAAAAAAACCGTTAGAATGAAACCTGGCATATTCAGTAAAAGCGGTTGCAGTGGTATATTTACCAAAAGCGAGATGAGCTGAAGCAGCATTTGCTGTAAATAAACGCAATGCAGGAGATGTACCAGTCTGGCCAGTTGAAGCCTGCTCCATACCATACACATCACCATTACCATCATTATACGATGCTACAATCCCCTTTCGTGTGTCTTTGGCGTATCCAAACCAATTTGAAAATTCAACTCTTCCTGTACCTGAAAAAGTAAGAGTATTAGATCCCAGTGCAACAGTACGATTACCTGTCAGGGTACCATCACTGTTGTACAGATTGGATGTTGATACTGTCGATGATCCCATTGTAGTTTTCCACGCGCTGTTGGTATAAACAAAACCTATGGACTGGGCATTAGGAATTGTCGTTCCTGAAAACGTTGCGCCAAAACCACCAGTAGTATTATTGGAAATGATTAATAAATGTCCACTGATAGTCGGAACAAATGCCGTTACCGCTACAGTACCCGTAGCAGTACCCGTAATATTGGCCAGTGAAGTATCTGTATTAATGTTCACTGCATTAGAAGCCACTGCAAAGCTTGTTTCTCTGTGCGTAACTGCACCATTTACATCTAAAGTTGTTCTGGGATCGGTAGTGTTTATGCCTATCTGGGCAAAGGACAAACAAGGAATAAAAAACAGAAGTATAATTTTATTTTTCATTTTAGTCATCTTTTCATTAAATATTTTTTAAGCACATCTTTAACTCAATAATTTCAAAAATCGATTGTCATAAAAACTTCAAATCAAAACAGCGACCATGGCTATTTAATTGATTTCTATATCCTTTCAAATTTAAGGAAAAAAAATTGTTATATGCTTTTTTAATTTTTTTAGTTTAAATGCAGTTCCTTTAGTGCAGGACTGCCAAAGATAATTTGTAACTTAGAATTTAAATCAATTATCAATGCATTATGAAAATAGCTACTTATAATGTCAATGGAATCAACGGCCGTATAAATGTGTTACTTCGGTGGCTTGGAGAAGCGGCTCCGGATATTGTCTGCCTTCAGGAATTAAAAGCCCCACAGGACAAGTTTCCGGAAAAAGTTATTGCCGATGCAGGTTACAATGCGATATGGCATGGGCAGAAACAATGGAATGGCGTCGCTATTCTGGCCCGAAATATGGAGATAGAAGAAGTCACACGAACACTTCCCGGTGATCAGGAAGATATCCAGAGCCGCTATATTGAAGCTCTTGTAAACGGAATTGTTATCGCCTGCCTGTACCTGCCAAACGGTAATCCTGCACCCGGTCCAAAATTAGAGTATAAACTGAAGTGGTTTCAAAGATTGTCTAATCGGGCAGCAATGCTTTTGAGCTTAAAGACACCTGTGATTCTCGTTGGTGATTATAATGTAATGCCAACAGAACTCGATGTCTACAAACCTGAACGATGGATTGATGATGCTCTTTTCAGGCCTGAAGTCCGTAAGGCTTTTAAGGATATTGTATCCCAGGGATGGACAGATGCCATTCGTAAATTATACCCAACTGAAAAAATCTATACCTTTTGGGATTATTTCAGAAATGCCTATCAACGGGACGCAGGTCTTAGAATTGATCATTTCCTGCTAAGTCCGCAAATAGCAGAGAAGTTACTTTCCGGAGGAGTCGATCGTCATGTGCGCGGATGGGAAAAAACAAGCGACCATGCTCCCGTATGGATCGAAATTGATTCAGAATAAATGAACGGAGCCTTAAAAATATAAACTTTTATAATGTATAAAAAAGCCCTACAGCCATTTATAGATGATTCCAGCAAAGTACTTATTCTTGGAACTATGCCTGGTGACCAGTCTATTGCCAAACAGCAGCATTACGGAAATAATGGAAACCATTTCTGGAAAATAGTATTCACAATTTTTAACGAAAAATTCAGTGAGTCGTATGAGGATCGAAAGGCTTTACTAAAAAAACATCATATTGCTTTATGGCATGTACTGAGCAGCTGCAAAAGAGAAGGAAGCAGTGATTCTAAAATTACAAATGAAACCGTTAATGATTTTGTAAGTCTTCATATTAGATATCCAAACATTAAACATGTATTCTTCGAAAGTAAATCTGCTGCCAAATTCTTCCACAAATACATTACACCTCATCCCGGTATATCTTATTGTACACTTCCATCAACAAGTGGTTTATATGCAGGAATTTCACTCCCCGAAAAAATTGAAAACTGGAAAATATTGGCTGAAGTAGTCAGAACCAATGAAAAGGATAAATAAACTTTTATAAGTCAAAAATTGGCAGAACTATTTGTAGTATCTATCTAAAATAAAAAAACCTGCAGCATAACATATACACCACAGGCTTTCTAACAAAACTCAGTCTTAACTTCTAAGCTTCATTACTATCTTCTTCAGCTGCATCAAAATTAATCGTATTATAAGCCGCTTCTGTAAGCAGGTTATCTGCCTCTTTCTCTTCTGCCAGGGTTTGCTCCAGTAATAATACTACATCATCCTCGCCTAATGTCTGTGCAAATGCGGCTAATGTACCGTATGTCGCAATTTCATAATGCTCAATTTTTTGGGAAGCTGCAATGATACCGGCATCACGTACTGGTCCAACTTCTGTTTCTTCCATAATGCTTTCACCTTCTTTTATCAGGCCTTCCATCGCATCACATTTTTTGGCTACTGCTTTTTCACCTATAGATGTAAACACTTTTTCAAGTCTTGTAACTTGTTCTTCTGTTACTGCAAGGTGATCGTTAATAGCAGAAATAAGATTATCCGATGTAGCATTTTTTGCCATTTTTGGAAGTGCTTTTACCAGTGCTTTTTCTGCCCAGTAGATGTCTTTTAGAGAATCTACAAATAATTCTCTTAATCCTTCTGCTGCGCTTGATTTTGCTGTAGTCGCCCCTTTGCTGTTTGTTTTTTTTGCAGTGGTAGCTGCTTTCGTTTTAGAACCTGTTGTACTGTTTGTATTTTTTGTTGCAGTTTTCATGATATTTTTTTTATAATTTGTATTTCAAATTTATAGAACAAATTCTGTATGCTTTTTACAGAATTAATTATCAAGCTTATAGGATTTACATCTTCATTAAATATTGGATTAATTTAAACTCTGTTTTTGCTGTTCATCATTTAAAAAACATATTTTCTTTATTCTTCTATACAAATCATTAAATCTATTTCCGAAAGAAATTTCGTTATTAAAATCTGACGTCAAATAATCATAAAGCAAATTAAAATAATTGGTATAGTTTATTACGATTGTTTATATTTGTTTTTCTCAAACTAATGCTACTAACCGATTATGAAGTGTTTTTTAATTGACGATGACGAAGACGACAGAGAAATTTTTTCGTTAGCCCTTAGCACAGCCAATTCATCTTCTACCTATATAACAGCCATAAATGGCGAGGATGCATTACGTATTCTGGAAGAACAGCCGGACTATGTTCCTGATTTTATTTTTTTAGATCTCAATATGCCTTTTATGGACGGACGGTCTTGTCTGAAAGCATTAAGAAAAATACCCAGATTACAAGATGTTCCTATAATAATATTTACTACGTCTTCATATACAAAAGATATCGAAGATACTTTAAGGCTTGGTGCCTCTCATTACCTTATAAAACCTACAAGCCTCAATAGTCTGGTGGCAATACTTATTTCTTTTTTTGAAGGCAATCGTACTGCCTATCAATTAAATTCTTAGTTTAAATTTGTTTTTTTTTTTAATTGGCTTATCTTTATCAGTATGACAATTATGAACACAACACATATAGTGGATTATAACTCACTGCAACTGCTGGAAGCCCTGCCTGCAGCGGTTTATACTTGTGATTTACAAGGAAAAATTACGTTTTTTAATCAGGCAGCTGCAGATTTATGGGGACGCCGCCCTGAAATAGGCAAGGATATGTGGTGTGGTTCCTGGAAAATCTATAATCCTGACGGAACAGTTTTAGACCTGGATAAATGTCCTATGGCAATTACTTTGAAGGAAGGCAGAGCTGTTAAAGGTGTTGAAATTATTATTGAAAAGCCCAATGGCATCCGTGTACATGTTCTGCCCTATCCCAGCCCCATTTTGAATAATGACGGAAAAATAGTAGGCGCCCTGAATATGCTTGTTGATATATCTGAAAAACAGGAACGGGATCAACATCTTATACAGAGTCAAAACAGCTATAAAAATTTATCCGAACAATTAGAAGAAAAAGTTACTGAAAGAACTCTGAACCTTCAAAAAAGTGAAGACCGCTATCATAAAATGGTGGAAGAGGTAGAAGATTATGCCATCCTGCTGCTTGATCCTGACGGCAATGTACAAAATTGGAATTTAGGAGCGCAAAAAATAAAGGGATATACTGAAAAAGAGATTATTGGTAAAAATTTCAGTGTGTTTTATCTTCCTGAAGACAGAGAAAAAAAACTGCCGCAAACACTTATTAATCGGGCGGCACGCGAAGGAAAAGCCATGCACGAAGGCTGGAGGCTTAAGAAGAATGGAGAAAGATTTTGGGGCTTCGTAGTTCTCACAGCGCTGCATGATGATGAGGGTACTATTATCGGATTTTCTAAGGTAACGAGAGATCTTACCGAAAGGAAATTATTTGAAGATCAATTAAAGGAAAATGCCCGGAATATAGAATTTCGAAATAAACAGCTTGAAGAGTATGCCCATATTGCCTCGCATGATCTTCAGGAGCCATTACGGAAGATACGGATTTTTGCAGAAATGCTCTCACATAAAATTAAAGATGAAGACGCTTTACGGGACATCCGAAAGATTGAATCATCGGCTTCAAGAATGACAATGCTTATCAAGGATGTTCTCGCCTACTCCGAAATCGCACAAGGCGAACAGATATTTGCTCCAACTGACCTGAATGAAGTATTGAGTAATGTTAAGGAAGATTGTGAACTTTGGATCCTGGAAAAGAATATCACAATCGAGCACACACCACTTCCGGTTATTAATGCTATTCCGATTCAAATGCATCAGTTATTTTCCAATCTTATTACAAATGCATTAAAATATTCTAATCAGGGAGGAACTATTTCTGTATTAGGCAAAATCATATACGCAGCTGATGCAAGAAAACTCAAACTAAAGGAGAACACAAATTACCTACAGCTAATTTTCCGTGATAATGGCGTTGGTTTTGATTCAAAATATAGTGATCAGGTTTTTAAATTATTCCAAAGATTAAACAGCTCTCAGCAGGGAACTGGGATAGGTCTGGCACTATGCAAAAAAATTATCGAAAACCATAGTGGCCTCATTACAGTAAAAAGTGAAGCGGGAATTGGTACAGAATTCCTTATTTACCTTCCTTTAGACTATGACGTCAATAACTTTTGATTATCAATTAATTACATAGATTAATATTCTCAATTAATACTCAACATTCCACATAACATTGTGAACAGGTAAATAATATAACCTCAGCGTTAAATTATATAAGAATTTATAAAATGCCGAATCTAATTTTAGAATGTACATTTTATATCCTTGTTCAATTAAAAAACAATTGTTATGGAAAACAATCAGCAATACGTCCTTATTACGGGCGCAACAGAAGGAATTGGTTATGAACTGGCAAAATTATTCGCAAAAGACAACTACAATCTTATTATTGTTGCCAGAAACCACTATGAACTTGATACCGCAGCAAAAGAACTGAAGCAATCCGGAATTGAAGTGATTACGTTTACAAAAGATCTTTTTAAAAGAGAAGAGACTTTGGCTTTATGTCAGGAACTGCAGGAAAAAAATATCGAGGTAAATATATTAGTCAATAATGCAGGTCAGGGTGTGTATGGACTTTTTAAAGATACAGATCTTGATCGTGAACTTGATATCATTGAACTGAATATTACCGCTACGATTATACTGACGAAACACTTTTTGAAGGGAATGTTACTGCGAAATGAAGGCAAAATCCTCAATTTAGCTTCAATTGCAAGTAAGTTTCCGGGACCCTGGCAATCTGTTTATCATGGCACAAAAGCCTTTGTACTCTCTTTCTCTGAAGCACTGCGATCTGAATTAAAAGATACCAATATAACTGTAACAGCACTCATGCCAGGTCCTACCAATACCGACTTTTTTAACAAAGCCAATATGTTGAACAGTAAGGAAGTCCAGGATAAGGATTCCCTTTCATCACCTGCAGATGTTGCCAGAGACGGCTATAAGGCACTTATGAAGGGAAAAGACAAAATCGTATCCGGATTTACAAATAAAATGAAAGTAGGCATGAGTAATATACTCCCTGACAGTACGAATGCTGAAATGATAAAAAAACAACAAGAACCCGTTCATGAAGGTGAATAATTTCTTTAAAAAATTGATAAAATCATAATCAAGCATGTTTGTTAGTTGTTTCTGCTTCTAAAATCAGGGATAGAAACAAGTAATATATTTTAAGCACCCGGGAGTTACAATTTCACAAAATAAATTATCGCTTATGTTGAGTAAAACTAAGAATAAGTCCGGTAATATTTATATTGGAACATCAGGCTGGTCTTATAAACACTGGAAAGGAACTTTTTATCCTGATAATTTAAAAACAAAAGGACATTTTCAATATTATCTGCAGTATTTCGATACTGTAGAAATAAATAATTCCTTTTACCGATTGCCTTCCAAAGAAGTATTTGAAAGTTGGAGAAAAGCTGTTCCTGAAAATTTTATATATGTGGTCAAGGCAAACCGCTTTATAACCCATATGAAAAAACTTAAAGATCCGGCAGAAAGCCTTTCTGAATTTTTGGAGAATGTTTCGGCTTTAAAAAATACTTTAGGACCAATATTGTTTCAGCTGCCTCCCGGCTGGGAAATTAACATTGAAAGATTGCATATTTTTTTAAAGGCTTTACCATCACACCTTAGGTATGTGTTTGAATTCAGAAATCAGACATGGTACACTGAAGAGGTTTATAATTTGCTCAGGGAATTTAATTGCGCCTTTTGTATTTATGAATTAGACAGGCATTTAACTCCTTTTGTTATAACTTCTGATTTTGTATATGTCAGGCTTCATGGACCGGGAAATAAATATCAGGGAAATTATGATGAATCTTCACTGCAGAAATGGGCCGATCAAATTAAGTCCTGGTCAGTAAATAAAGATGTTTTTATCTATTTTGACAATGATGAAAAAGCATATGCCGCATTCAACGCAATCCGATTAAAAGAATTAGTTAGTTTATAAGTGTTCTGCCCTATGAATCAACTATTTAATATGTTTCAGTTAATCCAAAAAATATAACTGGCAATCCTATAAAATTATAGACTAAAGTTGTAAGCTTTCAGATTATTTGGTTAATAATTTTGATAAGCTCATTTTGATACTTCATCAAAAGGTATATTTCTCCCAACTATAAAAATTTATTATTATGGATGATTTGAAAAACAAATTGAATGACGGAACCATAACTTCAGGAGATAATGTTTCGTTTTGGATTGATTCTGCTTCACTTATATCCTGCAATAAACCGGATCGGGACATAGAGACCGAAGTTCTAATAATTGGAGGTGGTATTGCAGGTCTTACAACAGCTTACAATCTACTGCAAAAAGGAAAAAAAGTTGTGCTTGTTGAAGATGGTTTTATCGGAAGCGGTGAAACAGGAAGAACAACTGCTCATTTAACGAATGCTCTTGACGATCGTTATTATTACATTGAAAGTATCTTAGGAAAAGAAGCCGCAGCACTTGCAGCTGAAAGTCATACTGCAGCAATTGATGAAATCGAGAAAAATGTTACCAGTTTAGGCATCGATTGCTCGTTTAAAAGAGTAAATGGATATTTGTTTTTGCATCCTAATGACAAAGAGAAAAATTTGGACAAAGAATATGATGCTACTCAAAGAGCCGGTCTGCAAACCCTATTATTGCAAAACACTCCTTTTATAGCCAATGGAGAAGGGATGAGATGCATTGAATATAGAAATCAGGCACAGTTTCATATCCTGCATTACCTCAAAGGATTAGCCGATGCTATCACAAATCTAGGCGGAATTATCTATACAGAAGCCCATGCTCAAAATATTTCTGTAAAAGGAGCTGAAGTAAATGGATTTACCTTTTCTGCCCAACATATAGTGGTAGCCACCAATACACCAATTAATGACCGGGTTACAATGCATACCAAACAGCATGCCTACAGGACTTATGTAATTGCAGGTAAGATCCCAAAAGGATCATTGCCATTTGCTTTGTGGTGGGATACGGGAGATCTGGATTCTAAGTGGGTTTCGCAGCCTTATCATTATGTTCGTCTGGAAAACTTTGATGACAAATATGATTTACTTATTGCAGGAGGAGAAGATCATAAAACAGGTCAGGCAGATGAGGAAGATATTCCTGAAATTACAAGATATGACAATCTTGAAATATGGACAAGAAAACATTTTCCTATGCTTGATGAAATTACGTATCGCTGGTCCGGCCAGGTAATGGAGCCTGTTGATTCACTTGGTTTTATGGGGAAAAATCCCGGTGACGATAATATCTATATCATCACAGGAGACTCCGGTAACGGAATGACACATACTACTATAGGTGCCATGATTATCAGTGACATTATTACCGGCAGGAAAAACAAATGGGAGGATTTATACGACCCAACAAGAATTACTTTAAGAGCTTCGGTTGATTTTTTAAAAGAAGCGGGAAATATGGCTGTACAATATCTGGATTGGGTAAAAGCAACAGATTTAGAAAATACTGCTGACTTACCGGCGGGCGAAGGAGGCATACTCACTTCAGGGCTTAAGAAAATTGCAGTATATCGTGATTATGACAATACATTGAGTGCTTTTTCTGCTGTATGCCCACACTTAGGCTGCATCGTGAAATGGAACTCTGACGAAAAATCTTTTGATTGTCCATGCCATGGTTCAAGATTCGCAGCTGACGGTACCGTAACTAATGGTCCTGCCCTGACCAATTTATCAAAAATCCATATAAAATAACAAAAAATAAAGCATGTGGAAGTTCCGTCCAAAACTGACAAGGTAATGGCTGTATAAAATTTTGAAGAACAATTTGCCATAAATCAGGTTCAACACCTAAGACATAAAAGCAGGATTGCAAAATAGGATTTCTGAACTTTTGTATGACGGTCTGACTGGCAACATCATGCTTTTCTCTGTTATTTTAGTATAACATTTTTACATAACTCAAAAAAAAAATAAACATGAAAAATTTATCAGACTATTTTGGGGAAAACATCAAAGACAAACGCATTGTTATTACCGGAGGTACTACCGGTATCGGAAAAGCAATTGCTGATTTACTGGTTTCACTTGGTGGCCGTGTACTTATTTTTGGAAGAAATCCGGAGGATTTTAGAAAGGCCATCAACGATATCAAAACTCAATTTCCTGAATGCGAAATCTATGGTACTCCTGCCGATGTTACAAAAAAAGAAGATATCCAAATGATTTTTAAAATGGTTGATGAATCCCTTGGCGGAATAGACATCCTGATCAACAATGCGGCATTGTCTGTCGATGGAATTACAAATTCTAATTTAGAAGATTGGACATATGCATTAGAGACTAATATTATGGGATATCTTACCTTTTCACAAGAAGCGGTTTCAAGAATGTCGGTCCAAAAATCAGGACATATTATCAACATTGGCTCCATGAGTGCTGAAACTCGTGAAGAAACCAGTACCATTTATGTCGCAACAAAAACAGCCATAAGAGGCTTTAGTGCCGCACTCCGAAAAGAAATCAATCCGCTGGGAATTAAGGTTTCACTTATAGAACCAGGTGCAGTAACGAGTGATATGCAGCCAGGTACAAAAGAAGAACATCAGGAAAAAATAGATAAAATGGAAATGCTCGAAGCAACGGATATTGCTATGAGTGTTTTATTTTGTTTGTCGCAGCATGAAAGATGTGATATTGTAAGTATGCAGATACGGCCACATTTGCAGATTATATAAAAGAAATTACTTTTATAAAGCTTATGTATAAAATCTAAAAGCGTGCTGTTTACAATTAAACAGCACGCTTTTATCTTTAGCTTCGCTTTTATAATTTAAAGCAAAAAATTAGTGACTTCCTCTTTCTTTTGATCCTGTAGATTTATTGTCACTTTTTCCTCTTGAACCAGAATCTGATTTTTGAGTTTTACTACTTTTCATTCCTGATTTTGAATCTTTTTTTGAAGTTTCCATAGTATTGTTATTTTAAAATTAAGAACACAATTTCTGAAAATTACTCCCTTTTTTGTTACAACTTTTCCCTTATTTATTACAATATTTTCAACTACAGTACTTAGAATAATATAAAAATGAATGTGAATTTTGTAAATACATATCAGAATATATAATAAAATTTGTACTAATAATTCTTATCTAAAGACCCCAGATTAGTTCTATAATCAATTTTAACAAAACTGATAGTTTTGGAAATATATAAGAATAAATAAAATACAGCAGACAGTATTTTAAAAGCAGCAAGTTGAAAATAGAAAACAGGTATTTCGCCTCTATACTTGTTACAATTGATACCTACACAATAGAAACTTAATTAGTTTATCATTATTAAAAAATTACGAAAATGTCAAACATTACTATGCAGGTACTTTTAGCTGATGATGATCAGGATGACAGACTTTTCTTTTCAGATGCTTTTGACGATTTGCCGTTAAAAATTAAGCTAAAAATAGTCAATGATGGTGAAGAACTTATGAAGTATCTTAAAACACCCAATATAACATTGCCGAGTGTGGTTTTTTTGGATTTAAACATGCCTCGTAAAAATGGAATTGATTGTTTAAAAGAGATCCGGAGTAATGAAACGCTTAAGGATTTATCAGTAGCAATATATTCTACTTCTTCCAGTCCCGAAGATATACAGAACGCATTTGTTCTGGGAGCCAATATTTATATCAAAAAACCTAACAATTTTGATACTTTAAAAAAGGTTCTTTATAAAGTAGTCACAATAAATTGGCAATATCATATTTGTGATCTCAACAGGGAAACTTTTTTATTAACGCTATAAAAAAAAATTAATGGACGTGCTTAATACTAATAAAAAAGAATCTGTACTCACTTTCGTATTTATAATTGCCCTGATTACCTTGTTTGTCCTTGTCGCTATTTCATACCAGAAAACAATGGTAAACATTGAAAGTGAAAATACAATGATTCAGTCTTATAATGTACATCTGTCGACTATTCGCCTTGTTTCAAATATAAATGAAACAGAAGTAAAACAACGTGATTTTATTGACGCAAAAGACAGCACGTCCTTATCTGAATACAATCTGGCAGTACAAAAACTTCAGGATTCTTATGATGATCTTAAAGCAAAACTGAAAACAAATTCTGTACAGCAAAAAAATCTGGATACTTTAAAAAATTATATCAATCAAAAATTCGAATTATTGAATCCTAAAATGATTGATGATCCAACAGATCTCACCGTTTTTAAAAATAAGGCAGAACAAAATAAAAACATCCTTAAAGCATTATTACTTCATGCAAATAAAATGGCCGGCATGGAAATTTTCACGCTTTACAATAAAGAAGTCACTCATTTGCAAGACAGGACACTGCCGCCGTTTTACTTTTTATGCACAGCATTATTTACAATTTTAGTATTTAGCATCTCGTACTGGAAGATCCAATCCGGTTACAGCAAATTAAAGAAAGCCAATAACGAATTAACAGTCAACAAAATAATCTATGAATACTCCGAAGAAATTGGGGGACTGAGTCATTTTTACAACGATATTAATTCCGATAAAGTAGTTTTTTCAAAAAATGGTTATAAAATGCTTGGCTGTTCTTTTGGAGAATTTGATTCATTTACAAAGTTTACTGAATTTATTCATCCTGATGACCGTCATTTGGCGCATGATTTACGCCAAAAGATAATTTCGGGTAAAGATGTTTTTGTAAATTATTTTCGTATTATTCGAAAAGACGGAACCATCCTCCATTTAAAAGCTACAGGAAAAGTTATTTCAGATTCCTTTGATAAAAAAATTCTTATTGGAATTTATGCAGATGTAACAGATGAATTTAAAAGAGGCAAGGAACTGGAAGAGAAAATTTTTGACCTCGAAATTTCAAATAAAGAACTTTCTGCATTTAATTATGTGGCAAGCCATGACTTACAGGAGCCATTACGCAAGGTACAGCTATTCATCTCCAGAATAAGGACTACACATTTTGAATCCTTTCCACAAACGCTAAAGGATTCATTCACCAGAATAGAGGTTGCTGCCAACAGGATGGAAAAACTTATTAATGATTTACTGCTGTTTTCCCGTTCAAATAAATTAAACAAGGACGTGGAAAAAACAAATCTTAATGAAATTCTTGAAAATACCATTCAGGAATTTGATGAAAGCTTAAGCGAAAAAAAAGCACAAATATCCGGCGGTGTTCTACCAACTATTGAAGCAATTCCGTTTCAGATACAGCAGCTTTTCAATAATATAATAAGT
The DNA here is from genome assembly GCF_059491325.1 of Flavobacterium sp. Flavsp81. NCBI lineage: Bacteria > Pseudomonadati > Bacteroidota > Flavobacteriia > Flavobacteriales > Flavobacteriaceae > Flavobacterium > Flavobacterium sp. Flavsp81. The sequence goes on from NZ_CP168505.1 coordinate 1,526,549, forward strand.
AATTGCATAAAATATGCTAAAAAAAATGTTCCGCTTATTATTTCGATTACAACAAAAATAGTTTCCGGGGATGATATTCCCCGACTAAGAAATAAAACACTGAAATATTATCAGATTTCCTTTGCTGATAACGGAATTGGGTTTAATCAGGAACATACCGAAAGTATTTTTACCATATTTAGCCGTCTTCACGATGAAAGTGAATATACGGGAACGGGAATTGGTCTTGCCATCTGCAGAAAAATAACAGATAATCATAAAGGATCAATAGATGCTACAGGGATACCAGGAGTTGGCGCCACTTTTAATGTCTATTTCCCCGTATAAAAAAGATATACCATGAATAAAGCTTGATTCAACAATAAAATGTGTAACTAAAATGAAAATGATTTATGGAAAATTTAAAAGAAACACTAAAAACACTAAAAGATATTATTTTTATCCTTCAGGATAGTAATGACAGCTATCAAAATGCTGCAGAAGTCGCAGACAATCCTTCTATGAAAGACTATTTATTAATAAATTCCCGGGAACGTGCATTTTATTTATTACAGCTGCAGGATGAAATGGAGAAATTGGGGCATCCGTACAATGATTCGGGATATTATATACACAAGACCTGGAATAGTTTTAAAAATGCTTTTACTTTCAATACTTTTCTTTGTAAGTGTATACAAACCGAAGAAAAATTGAGAAGCAAATATTTAGCATCTTTAAAAGAAGCCAAATTTTATTCGTCCCTGTCCTTAGTGCTGCAAAATCAACTTTCAGGCATTGAAAAAACACTGATGGACATGAAAAATTACCAATTGCAAATGAATTAACACACTCCTCAATTTAAAATTGTGTAAGATTTTAAAAAAAAATTGTAACATTTTTAAAGCATTTTTATACAAATTTGAAAATGTAAAATACTTTTTTTTAAGCATAATCAATTTTAAGTCAGACAGCTATGGACAATTTAAAAAATCAGGAAGAAAATGATTTTGGTATAGATGCAAACCAAAAATCATATGACTGCAGCAGACCTCATAATGATACTACTGCTAATGAGAATGAAGCCCTTGATGAGCAATTTACAAGTGGTGAAGATCCGGATACCAACTTACGCTATAAGCAAAATGCAATGAAAAATGATGCTTCGGAGTTAATAGAAAGCGGACTGAATCTGGCGGAGGATAATACTCCTTACCCTGAACGCGATGACACAAATCCTTATGACAGCTACAATCTGGACAATGAAGATGAGATATATCAGAATAATAATGAAAACAATGAAGAAAACTATTCTGAAGATCGATTTAAGGATAATCAGATTAGTTCGGACTCAATATTAGCAACAGATTAAATTATTTCAATTAATTATTCACATAAATTTTAAACCATGGAAAATAAAAAAACAATATGCGCTTTCTTCGCAGGAGCAGCGATAGGAGCAGCATTGGGCGTGTTATACGCTCCTGAAAAAGGAGAAGATATAAGAAGTAAAATAGCTGATTTGAAATCAGATTATTTAGGCAGCTTAAAAAGCAAAGTAAATGAATTTACGGGAAAAACCTCCGGCTCCGGCAATACAGATTCTGATACAGGTACAGATACAAACCAAACGGTTTAATAATTTCAAAGAACCTAGAGTATATATCCATAAAAATCCGTTGTAAATTACCATCAATTTACAACGGATTTTTTTGCATAAATTAAAAATTATGAAATTAATAAGTCAGTTAAGTACTGCCATTCAATACAAAAACACGAAACCCCTTTTAGCAGTAATCACTAAAAGAGGTTTCCGAATCAACACTATAAATAAGCACAAACAATTTGGGATTATTTTAATATTTTTCACAATAAAATTACTTTTCACCTATATTTTGTCATGAGTTTAAAATGAAGATTATGAACCGGTTTCATCAAATGAAGCATCAACAGGTTTGGATTGTGATGATCCTTTTTGCCTTAACCATATCGAAAGCAATACAATGGCAAGCACGGATAAAAACTCACTTTGCCAGTTCTGAAATGATTCGAACCAAAAGCGGGAATCAGTTATATACTCTCCTGCATTTTCTAGTGGCTTGCCCTTAATTGCCAATTGCTCATTCTCATCCTTAAGGCTTCCATAAAAATGTATACAGAAAGAAATCAGAAAAAATGTAGTTAATGCAATAGTCAGCGAATATTTATAAATACTTAAAATCCATCCTCCTTTTTTCACCGGCCATGGTGCATCTTTCTTATTTGGGTCGGGTTCACGGTCTGTTTCTTCTTCCTTGTCAAAATCTTTAGATTCAGAAGATCCTTTTTGTTCTAAAAATATGGTAAATACAACAAATAGAGCCATCTGCAAAAACTCGCTTTCCCAGTTTTCGAAGGTAGCCTGAATGAAATGCCCCGAACTCAAATACGGAAACAAATCAATTACTGCGGCACCTTCTTCTGCGCGTTCTTTATTATATTCTGCAAAACCAAAATAAATCTGGCCCGCTATCGATAACACAAACAAGAGAAAAAAAGCAATTGACAATCCGTTATTCCTAATAAAGTTTTTCATAAATACTTAATTTTAATTATCAGATAATTCAAAAAAAATACCCGAAGAAAAATCGAATCATCAGGTATTTTTATCACACATAGTAATTATTAACCTAAGATTTCATCATTTGCTGCGTCAAAATTAATGGTGTTATAAGCTGATTCAGTCAGTATGATATCCGCTTGTTTTTCTTCAGCAAGAGTTTCCATAAGCAAATCGGCTACTTTTTCTTCTCCTAAAGTCTGAGCAAAAGCAACGAGTGTTCCGTAAGAAGCAATTTCATAATGCTCAATTTTTTGTGAAGCTGCAATAATACCCGCATCACGTACAGGTCCTTGTTCAGTATCTTCAAGTACACCTTCTCCTTCTTTAATAAGACCTTCCATTGCTTCACATTTTTTACCCCTTGCTGTTTCACCAACAATTTCAAAGATTTTTTGTAATCTTTCAACTTGCCCTTCTGTAACAGTAACATGATCATCAATTGCAGTAATCAGATTTGGCGATGTAGAATTTTTGGCCATTTTAGGCAACGCTTTAACCAAAGCTCTTTCTGCCCACAGAATATCTTTCAGTTGGTCTACAAATAATTCTCTAAGCCCATCTGCTGCAGTTGATTTGGCTTTTGTCTTAGATTGTCTCTTTTTTGCTGTTGTTGTCGCTGTATTTTTCATTATGATAGTATTAATTGAATGTTGCTTTAATGTTTACCAAGTTAAATGTTACTTAAAATTATTTTAATTTATCTATATGGTTTTTATATTATTATGCTGTAATACTTACATAATTCAACTTTGTTAATTGGATATAAGCATCAAAAATGGTATGGCAGAATCTTATTTTTGGAATTTTATGAAGCAGAAACTACATTAAATCATATAAAATCCTAATCATAATTCTGTAAAAAAACGTCCCATTTTTGCTGTTAAATTTATACTCATTACTATTTTACCAAATCACATATCAAGCCCCATTTAAATATAATAATTAGTTCTAAAAACAAATAGTATGGATCTGAAAACAATTTTAGCAGATACTTCACAAAGAACCTATCCGCTGCCGGATGAAAATTGGAAATATTATCAGCAATGGCATAATACAACATTTTTGCATTGGAGTATTCCTGCAGAAAAAATTGCAGGGTTACTCCCACCAGGATTGCAGCTTGACACTTTTGAAGGCAATGCCTGGGTTTCGCTGGTAGAATTCGAAGTACAGAAAATGAAGGTCCGTTATCTTCCGCCTTTTCCTTATATTTCAAATTTCAGGGAAATAAATGTACGTACCTATGTGATCCATAAAGGAATTAGAGGTCTCTATTTATTTTCTATAGAAACAGATAAAATAATTGAAGTTTTATTTACGAGAGCTTTTATCGGACTTCCTTATGAAAAATCGCTCATTAAAAAATCTTCAGATAAAGTTTTGTCCGTTAATAATTATCATAACTATTTTCTGAATTATTCATTAACGCTGGTTGGTCTGCCTACTGTGAAATCAAAACTTGATTATTGGCTAACAGAACGCCATTGCTTATACAACTATCAAAATAATAAACTATATCGCCACGACATACATCATAAGGAATGGGAACTGGAAGAAATAGATATTTCAATTTCGGATGTCAACTATGATTTTAAAAATTTCTCCCTGAACATTAACCCTGATAAAATTCATTTTTCCAAAAAATTAGAAGTATTGTTGTGGAACAGAAAAATTGTTTAGCAAGAATTCATGCACAATCTCCAAAACACAAAAAACCTGTAACACACAATTGCATTACAGGTTTTTAGCGAATGAATAAATAACAAAAAGTAAAAGAGAAAATTATCTTTGTGTTCCTGAGCCTCCTGTTCCTGAACTTGAACCTCCTGAGCCTGTTCCTGTTCCTGAACCGTTGGTATTACCGTTATTATTAGTATTTCCTTTTTCAGTTGTACCTGCAGATCCGGAACCGGTTGTACCTTGTCCTGTAGCTCCCGTAGTACCGGTTGTACCGGAATTCACATTAGTAGTATCCGTGTTTGGACTTATACTGTCTGTGGTTGTCGTACTGGTTGTATCCGTATCATAAGCAGAAGTTTCAGAGTTGGTTGTATCTCTGTTTTTTTTACAGGAAACAGTTAATATTCCTGCCATCAATATCAAACCAATAAATTTAATTGACTTTTTCATAACATGTTTTTTATAATTAATAAACTATCTTAAATTCAAAAATATAGTAGATGGATAGCTTATTTTTATATAATTTTAATTGAGATTTATATTATTCCACCTTTCTATTCCGGAATCTTAGGATTCAGGTTATTAAAGAAAAGCAAAAATGACTTCAGTGAATTAATGTGCTGCTTAATTTGAGATATCCGTGTCTGATAATTTTTTGACATCAATTGGTCATCATTACGATTGGACATTAATTGCATCAGGTTTGCCTTTTCTTCGAGCATTCGAATAGATACCCAAAGTGATTCTTCTAATTTATAGTCCTGAATTTCATTAAGCACTTTTTCATTATATACATGACCGGTATAACATCTGTATCGATGCAATGGTTCATATTTTAATGTATAAAGTTCACCTCCACAATCCGGGCAGACAAAATCACTCTTTTCACCAATTTTTTTTAGATTGGAATCGCCTGTAAACATCTTTTCAACAATTTCAACCTCGATTTTTATTTCTTTTAAAATTGGGATTTTTGGAGGAAGCGGTACTGCCAAAAATGACATTATAGCTTCGGCTATTTCTGTTACAGGCAGAATATAATCAACCGCAATTTTATTTAAAACACTTTTTGGCATATCCGGAAAAGAAGCATCCGAAGGATCCTGAACAATGCATAATCCACCGCTTTTTTTAATAGCATACATCCCTGAAGTCCCATCATCCAACAGTCCTGTAAGTATTACTCCTATAACCCTGTTGGCATAATATACTGCTGCAGATCGAAAAAGAACATCAATTGCCGGACGGTATTTATTTTCATATGGGCCTTGTGTCAATACGATACTGTTTTCTTTTAACATCAGTTGCTGTCCTGCAGGTGCTAAATATAAAAATCCTTTTTCCAGAATCATTCCGTTTGAAGCAACTATACAGGTTAAGGAAGTGTAATTTTGTAAAATTGAAGTTATTATACCGCAATCTGAATTTGGAGAAACATGTAGAACAACTACAACAGCTGCATTAATATTTTTTGGAAGCCCGTTAATTACTTCCTTAATAGCCGTAATCCCTCCGGAAGATGCTCCTATTACAATTATATTTCTAATCTTTTTCATAAACTGAAATCCTAAACAACAGAATTAAAAAAACTCATAAAAACAGAATTAATATGAGTTTTTTTAATCTGCAAAAAAAATTAAATGATGTTGCCCATACAAGCACTAAAGTTGATTGAATTATAGGCAGTATCACTTAAAATCATATCTGCCTCTTTTTCTTCAGATAAAGTCTGACGCAACAATTTTGCTGCATCATTTTCTCCAAGAGTTACCGCAAATGCATATAACATACCGTAACTGGCTATTTCATAATGTTCAATTTTTTGTGATGCTCCTATAATGGCAGCATCACGAACAGGTCCGGCCTCTGTTTCTGACAGAATATTTTCTCCTTCTTTTATGAGTCCGGCCATAGCATCGCATTTTTTTCCTTCTGCCTCTTCATTTAAAAAATCAAAAATCCTTTCCAGCCTGGTTACCTGATTCTCAGTCACAAGAATGTGTTCCTTAATGGCAGCGGTAAGGCTTCCTGAACTGCTGTTTGCAGCCATTTTGGGTAAGGCTTTCAATAATGCATTTTCTGCCCAGTAAATATCTTTAAGACTTGTAAGAAACAATTCTCTCAAGTCTGAAGCTGCATCAGAGGATGCATCAACATAATACTCATTTTTGTTTATGTTAGCAGGCGTACCTGTTTTAATATTATCAGAATTTTTCATGATTGTTTATTTTAATTTTTAATATATTATTCATTACAATGCAGCTTCACGTTCCCAGTAACGGTGATTGCTCATTGCTGTAATAAATTCCATGGCAAAATCAGAGTCTCCGGCAGTATCACCAATAATAATTCCGTCATCATAAATACCTTCATCTTCCAGTTTTGCCTCACTAAGCAATTGAGTACCATTGGCTTCTGCTCCAATAATTTTACAATGTTTGTAAGCATCAGTAAGGAATTCAATGACATTTCTATTTTCCAGCAGACTAAAAGAAATTTGTCCATCCGGTATAAATACGGCATCAAATAATACGGATGAAGCCGTCAGAAAAGTATAATCTACCGGAATTAAAGCATCTGTATCAGAAGTAATAAAACCAAGATGCGGTGCTATTATGAATCCTTTTGCATCCAGTTTCAGCAATTCGTTTTTGAGATTCATTACCGAGATTTCACTTATCCCGTCATTACAAACAAAAGCAACTTTTCTTGATTCAATAGTTTGTGTTACAGTTGGATTGTTTATCATACTTAATGCATCCGAAGTTATAACCGGTTCTTCAACTTCCTTAGGTTCCTGTTTTCCGGGTACCGCATCTGCGCCAACACCTTTATTCATTGGTTTTTCAGGATTTTCAGGTACTATTGCCCCTAATGCCTCGCCTACTTTTTCGGCAAGCGTTGCATCAACCTGATTCAATAATCCAAGCATTCGTACCCTAATTGCTGTAGTTTCTACTTTTCCTAATTCAAAACTTAAAGCTCTGACAATATGATTTTGCTCTACGGTTGTCTGACTTAAATAAAACATACGGGCCTGAGTAAAGTGGTCTGAAAAGCTTTCGCTTCTCTCACGTACCTTATGTGCTTCAATACGTTCATTAAAACTGGTAAATCCTCCTTCTGAAACCATCGCCTGATACGGACATCCTCCTCCAAGTGAATTTGGATGATAACTTACCCTGCCTATATTAATTTCCTGGCGCATATGTCCGTCACGCTGATTATTATGGGTTGGCGAAATCGTTCTGTTAATAGGAATTTCATGAAAATTTGGACTTCCTAATCTCTTAAGTTGCGTATCAGTATAGGAGAAAAGTCTTCCCTGAAGTAAAGGATCATTGGTAAAATCGATTCCTGGCACTATATGCCCGGGGTGAAAAGCTATCTGCTCGGTTTCTGCGAAAAAATTATCAGGGTTTTTATTCAAAACCATTCTTCCGACGATGGTAACAGGAACCAGCTCTTCGGGTATCAGTTTGGTAGGATCCAGAAGGTCAAAATCAAAGTCATGTTCATCTGAATCCGGTATAATCTGAACACCCAGCTCCCATTCAGGAAAAATTCCCATGTCAATCGCCTGCCAAAGGTCTTCTCTGTGAAAATCCGGATTTTTACCTGATATTTTTTGTGCTTCATCCCACACAACAGCATGAGTTCCTAGTTTTGGTTTCCAATGAAATTTTACAAAGTGAGATTCATTTTCAGCATTTATAAAGCGAAAAGTATGAACTCCGAAGCCTTCCATCATTCTGTAACTTCTCGGAATTGCCCTGTCTGACATAAGCCACATAACCATATGCATCGATTCGGGCATAAGGGAAATAAAATCCCAAAAAGTATCATGGGCAGAGGCTGCCTGTGGCATTTCGTGATGCGGTTCAGGTTTTACGGCATGAACAAGATCAGGGAATTTATTGGCATCCTGAATAAAAAAGACCGGCATATTATTGCCTACCAAATCAAAAATTCCTTCCTGGGTATAAAATTTTACAGCGAATCCGCGGACATCCCTGGCCAAATCAGTAGAACCCCTAAATCCTGCGACAGTAGAGAATCTTACAAAAACCGGTGTCTTTTGACCTACTTCCTGCAAAAAGCCTGCTTTGGTAATTTCAGGTATTGGATTTGTTACTTCAAAAAAACCATGGGCACCCGAACCTCTTGCATGCACAATTCTTTCCGGAATGCGTTCATGATCAAAATGTGTCATTTTTTCGCGAAAAATAAAATCCTCCAATAAGGATGGACCTCTTTCTCCGGCTTTTAATAAATTATTATCATCATTGATCTTTACACCCTGATTTGTTGTCAGGAACTTATTTGTTCCATCAGATTTATCAAATTGTAAATCTTGCTGTTTTTCGTCCTGATGATTGGTAGACTTGGAATTTACTTTCTTCATAATACAGATTTTTTTAAAAAGTTAGAAGACAGTAAATAAAAAAAATATATGTACAAAAAAGTTATACAATTATAATACTTCACTTATAAAATTATAATATTATTTTTAGCGAAAGCATTGATTTTAAAAGTATTGACAGTTTTTCTGCCCGCCTTAAAATTGTGTAACATTAGCTAATAATGTTGTAAGAAAAGGTTGTTATTCATATTTAATTTTCCGATTCTGAAAAACAAAAAATCTTTACAAATAAACTTATCCTAGTTTTCTTTAGATTTTTTATATAACCCTTTAAAATTTGTTTTATGATCGAAAATTTAAAAACCAAACAGAAAGACTTAAAAAAGATCAATATCCGCGACGAAAGGCCAGCTTACTATGATGTGATTGTATTTTGTCATTTACGCTGGCAATTTGTATATCAACGTCCACAACATATTATCAGCCGTATGGCTCCTGAAATGAAAATATTATTTATTGAAGAGCCCATAGCTAATGACGGGCTGAACGATATTCCGGCAAATCTGATCATTATCAATGACTATTTACACATTCTGCAGCCCAAAGTAAATAACATTGAATCTATTGCAGACATAATTCCATTATATGTAAAAAATAAACATATTCCGATAGGCTGGTTCTACTCCCCTTCTTTTAGTCCAATATTAGAAACATTAAACTTTGAAACAGTCGTATATGATTGTATGGATGAACTTTCTTTGTTTAAAGGAGCTTCCAAACATCTTATAAATCAGGAAAAATATCTTATTGCACATGCTGATATAATTTTTACAGGAGGAAAATCATTATATGAATCAAAGCAGAAACTCCATTTAAATGTACATTGTTTTCCAAGCTCTGTAGATCGTGACCATTTTTCAATCAAAGCGGATGAGTCAGATATCCCGGCTGATATTGTTCATATTCCTTCGCCTGTAGTTGGTTATTTTGGTGTCATTGATGAACGTATAGACCTGAATTTATTACAGGAAACGGCAAAAAAAATGCCGGGTGTTTCTTTTGTAATGATTGGTCCGCTGGCAAAAATTGAAGAAAATGATTTGCCAAAAGAAAGCAATATTCATTATTTGGGAATGAAAACCTATGGGGAACTTCCGCAGTATATCCATGCATTTGATATTGCAATGATGCCTTTCGCCCTGAATGAAGCAACAAAATATATCAGTCCCACAAAAACATTAGAATATATGGCTGCTCAAAAGCCCATTATTTCAACAAAAATTACTGATGTGGTGAGGGATTACAGCATTTGTGTAAGCTTAATTGAAAATGCAGATGAATTCTCCGATGAAATAAACTTTCTATTAGATCAAAAAGAAGATCTGTCCATGCTGTTGGAATATAATAAAATACTTAAAAAAACTTCATGGGATGCAACTGTTGAAAAAATGAAAGTATTAATTAAAAAATTGCAAAAATGAAATATATCGACGTATTAATTATTGGCGCAGGAATTTCGGGAGCTGTTCTGGCAGAAAGATATGCATCATCAGGAAAAAAAGTGCTGATTATAGAAAAACGGAATCATATTGCAGGTAATTGTTATGATTATACAGATGAAAACGGAATTTTAGTTTCGAAATACGGAGCCCATTTATTTCATACCAATGAAGAAAGAGTATGGAAATATGTAAATCGGTTTACAGACTGGTACCCATGGGAGCACAAAGTAATTGCAAGGGTTGATGACAAAACAGTTCCTATTCCGGTAAATATAACAACTGTTAATACCTTATTTAATACCAACATAAAAACAGAAGAAGAAATGCAAGACTGGCTCAGGCAAAACCGGGTACCTTTTGCAAAACCTGCTAACGGTGAGGAAGCTGTTCTGAACCGTGTAGGAGTTACCCTTTACGAAAAAATGTTTAAGCACTATACCAAAAAACAATGGGACAAATATCCCGCTGAACTGGATGCTGCTGTTCTTGAAAGAATTCCGGTAAGGTACAATTTTGATGATCGTTATTTTTCTGATAAATACCAGGCATTGCCAAAAGGCGGATACACAAAATTGTTTGAGCGTATGTTAGATCATCCAAATATTGAAATACTATTGGATACAGATTATTTTGATGTAAAAAACGAATACAAAAACTATCAGAAATTATTTTATACCGGACCTATTGATCGTTTTTTTGATCTTAAAGCTGCCGGTTTTGAAAAACTGGAATACCGCTCCATCAATTTTGTAAGCGAAACCGTTGATGCAGAATTCTTTCAGGAAAATTCAGTAGTTAATTATCCCGGAACTGAGGTAGATTTTACCAGGATTATCGAATATAAACATTTTGGCAATCAAAAGTCGGCTAAAACAACAATTGTAAAAGAATATACTGTAGATGACGGAGAACCTTATTATCCGGTTCCCAACCCCCGAAATCAGGAAATTTATAATCATTATAAAGCTGAAGCCGACAAATTACCTGATGTTTACTTTGTAGGAAGGCTTGCCAACTATAAATATTTTAATATGGACCAGGCTTTTATGAATGCCCTTGATTTATTTAATAGTCTTGAAAAAATAACGGAACCAAAATACAAAACTGCCGTATGAAACTCTTTAATACATTCTTTATGGGCGGCTACGAATGTGCTGATCATATTAACCGCTTCGGTGAAAGAATAAATCTGCTGAAAGAAACCCAACATGACATACGTGTTGAGGAAGATTATGAAGCACTGGCTGCCCTGGGAATAAAAACGGTACGCGAAGGAATCTGTTGGAGCAATGTAGAAAAGAAGCCTCATATTTTTGATTTTCGGGAAGTTCAAAACCGAATGCGTGCAGCCGAAAAATACGGGATTCAGCAAATTTGGGATTTGATTCATTTTGGTTATCCGGATGGTATTTACCCTACCCATCCCAATTTCTGTGACCGCTTCACCCTTTTATGCAAAGCTTTCGCCTCTTTTTATACGGAATTTTCGACACAAGAGTTATTTGTGGTACCTATCAATGAAATTAATTTTCTTTCCTGGCACTCGGGAGACGTACGAGGTACGGTACCTTTTGCAGTCAATAGCGGCTGGGATATTAAATACCACTTATGCAAAGCAGCGATTGCAGGAATTAAAGCTCTTAAGGCAACTGATCCTTTCTGTCGCATTATTCTTGTCGAACCCCTGGTAAAAGTACATCCGTCATCCTGGAATGAATCGTCAGTTATTGGCAGCAAGGAGAAGACGGAACATCAATATCAGGCGATGGATATTATTGCCGGACGAATGTGCCCTGAACTTGGCGGGTCTGAAGAGTTTCTTGATATTCTTGGCTTTAATTATTATTGGAATTGCCAATGGGAATTTAATGGGGAGCCGCTACCCTGGCCTGAAACGGATGTGAAAAGAATTCCTTTATCCGAATTATTACAACTGGCTTATAAACGGTATGAAAAACCAATTTTTCTTTCCGAAACCGGGCATTTCGGACCCCGAAGAACCCAATGGCTTGAAGAAGTAATCAGTGAATGTGCAATAGCCCAACAGAATGGCGTTGACCTCAAAGGTATTTGCATTTATCCGGTGACTGACCGTCCGGACTGGGACAATCTTACAGATTACTGTAATTGCGGAATATGGGATCTTGATGAATCAGGCAACAGAATACCTCATACTCCTTATATTAATGCTTTGCTTAAAGCTCAGAAAAAAGTTAAAGCCCCCAAAGAAAATATTCTGGATAATATTGTTCAATTTTTTAAAATATAATAAAATGGAAATGACTAAAACAATAACAGGAATAACCTTCAGTGCATTCGATTTACTGCACGCCGGGCATATCCGTATGCTCGAAGAAGCAAAATCGGCTTGTGACTATTTAATTGTTGGTTTGCAGACAGATCCCACACTGGACCGCCCGGAAAAAAATAAGCCGGCACAGACTGTTGTAGAAAGATATATTCAGCTAAAAGGCTGCAAATTTGTTGATGAAATAATCCCTTATACCACAGAGCAGGATTTGGATGATATACTTCGGGCGTATCCTGTCAACGTGCGCATTTTAGGCGAAGAATACAAAGACAAGAATTTTACAGGCCGTGAATATTGTGAAAAGGCGGGAATTAAGCTTTTATTCAATAAACGAAATCACCGCTTCTCGAGCAGCGGCCTAAGAAAAGAAGTATATCAATGTGAATCTCTTAAAAAAGTATAAAAATGATCCATCCAGATACAAAAATCAGTTTTATAAGTCCTGAAAAAGGCTACGGCATTGTGGCTACAAAGTTAATTCCCAAAGGTACCATCACCTGGGTTCAGGACGATCTTGACAGAATATTTAAACCGTCGGAAATAAGCAAAATGAATCCTTTTATCAAAGACTATCTCAACAAATATTGTTTTACAAATAAATTTGGAGAGTCGGTCCTGTGTTGGGACAACGGAAAATATGTTAATCATAGCTTTAAACCAACCTGTTTCAGTACTGCTTATGATTTCGAAATTGCCATTAGGGATATTATGCCCGGAGAGGAACTGACAGATGACTATGGTTATCTAAATGTAAGTGAACCTTTTGATGTTATAGATGAAGGGACTGATCGCAAAACTGTTTTCCCAGATGATCTTTTGCATTTTCATGCAGAGTGGGATTTGCTTATTAAAAGTAATGCTCCACATGTTTTAGAGGTTAGCCAGCCGCTCTTGCCCTTAATCCGCCATCGTGTATGGGAGGAATTTATTACCGCAGTAGATAACCCTGATCAAATGCGTTCTTTATTAGAATGCTATTACAAAAGAGAAGAAGTCCAGGATAATGTGTCATCTCAAACATAATAATTTTAAACTTTTTAGTAAACAAAAAAACGCAAAACATGGAAATTATATAAGAAAACGGATAAAATTATATAAAATGAAATTTTAACACGATCATACTTTTATCAATATTTAATAAATTATTAACTATAAATGTAGTATATAAGTGTGAAATTATTTTTTATCAACGTATTTTCATATAATTTTTTTGTAAATTTGTAAAATTGTTACGAAAGCAATTTTTAAGATATAAGCCGATAGATATTTTAATAAACATTATTGAAGTTCTTATAGCTATAACTCGAAATAAAAAAATTAAAACTTGTTTTAAAAAAACAAGTTTTTTTTATAAAAATAGATTTAGAACAATAACCATAATCTTACAAAAATAACTAAATTTGAGGATAACTTTAGAATAAAAAATAATGATCTTAAAAAACATCTGCTATGAAATATAAAAATATTTTGCAAATTGATGATGATTTTGATGATTGTGAATTTTTTCAACAGGCTTTAGAAGCAGTTTCCAATGCAGTCTATATGGCCATGCATAATCCTGTAGAAGCACTGCAAAAATTGACAAGCAAAGAAATTGAGCCGGATCTTATTTTTCTGGATATAAACATGCCAATGATGACCGGTTTAGAACTATTGGCTGAAATTAAAAAAAGTGATATTATCAAAAACATCCCTGTCATTTTATTCTCTACATCACCCGTACCACCAAAATTAGCAAAAATTCTGGGTGCAAAAGATTATCTGTCTAAACCCAATAATTTTAATGAACTAAAGAATGTACTAAGACAAATAATCTAAGTCATTCTAAGATTACAAAAAAGTATTTTGCAAAAATAAAAGAACCTAAAGGAACTTATTTCATTTGCAAAATTTCAATAACTGCAAACCTGTTTCAATCTTCCGCTCCAACTAAATTAGGAAACAATCACTGTATTACAAACCGTATGCAGTCATGTATTTGACATGCACCCAAAAATATCAATTATGGATTTTTACACATTTTTTCAAATAATAGCAGCATCAGTTCTGGCAACTTCAGCCATGACATTATTCAGTTATGCAATGTCTGCAAGTTTCAGGGAACTTTATAAGGAACCTGTATTATTGAGTTTTATACTTGCAAAAATAAATCTTGAAGTATCGATGCAGACAAAAAAATATTTAGCCTGGTTACTTCATTATCTTATCGGATTTATTTTTGTAATAGCATATCATCTGCTCTGGTATTACAATGTTCTTACTATATCAATTTTAAATACCTTATTACTGGGCGCTCTAAGCGGCATTATTGGTATTATTGGCTGGGTTCTTATGTTTAAAATGGCTGATTACAAACCCAATATTGATTTCAAAGGATATTATATTCAGCTATTCTTTGCCCATATTATTTTTGCAATTGTTGCGGTTGCTGCCTATTATCTTTTATCAACTATATCTGTATTAGTAAATGCTCTGGCATCTTAAGCATTGTGATTTTATAAGATTTTGTTTTTTATGTGTAAGCAAAAGGAAATACACTTAAAGTAATTTTAAGAGAATTATTTAAAGTAAAAATCATGATAGAATTAATCCCCAATATATCAAATAATGTCGCCGGCTTTCGTGCAATAGGAGAAGTTACCAAAGAAGATTATCAAAATGTTATATTGCCCGAAATTGAACGCTTGATAAAACAAATTGGCCATATTAATTTTCTGCTGGTTCTCGACACTGAATTAGAAAACTTTACAGCCGGTGCATGGATTCAGGATGCACTGCTGGGTCTTAAAAACATTGGAAAATGGAACAGAGTCGCCATTGTCACCAATTCTGCTACAATAATTTCATTGACCAATAAATTTAGTTATCTGGCTCCGGGCGAATTCAAAGGTTTTAAAAAAGAAGAATACGATCCCGCAATAACATGGGTATCTGAAGAAGCACTCTAAAAGTTATATACAAATGACACCAAAGAATGACGAACAGATTATGAACGAGTATCAATCTAATGAAAGAACTTTATTAGCATGGATACGAACCGGGATTGGAATAATGGTTTTTGGTTTTGTGGCCGTTAAGTTTTCCTTATTTATAAAACAACTACCTGCAAAATATTTAGCTGAAACTACAATAGCAAAGAGCAATTTCAGTGTTTATTTGGGCATCGGACTGCTTATTACAGGTGCATTAACTATACTATTATCCTATTTGCGTTATATGCGCACAATAAAACTCCTGAAACAGGGCAGGTATCAATATTCTACCATTTTATTGACCTTTATCACGATGACATTGTTTTTTATGAGCATTGCGTTAATCGCCTATTTAATTGCTGCGAGTTATGATTGATAAAAATTTTTTAAAATCAATATTATGAGATCAATATGGACAGGTTCAATCAGTTTTGGGTTAATTAATATCCCTGTTAAATTATTCTCGGCTGTACAGGAAAGTACACTAGACATGGATATGCTTGATAAAAACGACCATTCGAATATTAAGTTCAAAAGGGTAAATGAAACTACCGGAAAGGAAGTAACGTTTGCCAATATTGTTAAAGGATACAAAATTGATGACAAATATGTGATTCTCGAAGATAAAGATTTTGAAGCAGCAGATGCAGAAAAAACAAAAACCATAGAAATCCTGAGCTTTGCACTTGAAAAAGAAATCGACAGTATTTATTATGAGCATCCTTATTACCTTGAACCTGACAAAGGGGCAATGAAAGCTTATTCCTTATTACGCGATGCACTCGACGCTTCAGGAAAAGTTGGGGTTACCAGTTTTGTATTGCGCAACAAGGAAGGCCTTGCTATCTTAAAGCCATATAAAAATGTTATTGTCCTTAACCGGATTCGTTTTCAACAGGAAATCAGAGATACGTCCGAATTGAAATTGCCTCCTGTGTCCAAAACGAAAGTTAAGGAAATGGAAATGGCTACTAAATTAGTAGAACAGCTTACCGAAAAATTTGACATTTCCTGTTATAAAGATGAATATACCGATAAGCTTTTGAAAATCATAAAAGACAAAGCCAAAGGCAAAAAAGTGGCTGCACCTAAACTCAAAGTGGTTCACAAACAAAATGATGATTTAATGAGCATGCTTAAAGCCAGCCTTGAAAACAAAAAGAAGAAAAAATCCTCTTAGGAAATGCTTTTGATTATTGCCTGAATGTCGGCTCCTTTTCCTAAAACAGGCTTCCATAAATCACCTTTTTTTTCAAATCGTTTCTGTACGTTTTTGATGGTAAATTGTGAAGGCGACAATTTTTCATTTACCTCACTCCATTCTAAAGGTGTAGAAACTGTGGCACCCGGTTTTGGTCTTACCGAATAAGGAGCTGCAAGGGTCTGCCCTTTTCTGTTTTGCAGATAATCAATATATATTTTGTGGTTTCTCTTTTTGATACTTCTTTCCAGGCTTGTCGTTTCAGGCAATCTTGAATGGACTTCACGGGCAATTAATTCTGCAAATATTTTTACGGAATCATAATCATAACGTCCTCCCAACGGAATATAAACATGCAGGCCTGAAGCACCGGAGGTTTTACAATAACATTCCGTTTCAAAACTGTCCATTACTTCTTTTACAGCCAAGGCAGTTTTTACTACTTCCTTAAAATCATCTTTTTCGGGATCAATATCAATCACAACCCAATCAGGATTGTCGATATGTTTAATAGTTGAATTCCACGGGTTAATATCTATACATCCAAGATTTGCCATATACAATAAAGTAGCCTTATCATTGCAAATCAGATAATCAATATCAGCATTATTAGATTCAGAAAAAATCTTCTCCGTTTTAAGCCATGACGGAATTTTATCCTGATCGACATCTTTTTGGTAAAAACCAAATTCCTTAATTCCATTAGGAAAACGATACATGGATTGTGGACGGTTTTTTAAATAAGGCAAAATCAAATCGGCAATTTCATTATAATAGTTTACAACATCCCCTTTTGTAATGTTATCATCCGGAAAATAAATTTTGTTTTGATTGGTTAAATGCAATGTTATTTTACCTGCTTTTAAATCATAATCATTTTCCTGATTATTGTTTTTATCCTTTTTTTCCATCTCTTCTTTTTTTTCTTCAATAATTGTTTCCTTATTTTTTCCGGCAAAAACAACCTCCTTAACCTTTTTATCTATTCTAAGTCCCAGATAAACCGGCTGTCGCAGGTGGTCACCTTCAGTCCATTCCGTAAATTTAACCTGACAGATAAATTTTGGTTTAATCCATTGTATTTTATCGCGAAGAGGGATTTTTTCTTCAAGGGGTGATTTATCCATAAAATACGGAGCAAATTTTGCATGCAGTTCTTTTAGGATTTCCTGTGTAAAACCGGTTCCGCATTTGCCTATAAATTTTAGCTTATTATCCTCATACTGCCCTAATAGCAAAGCGCCAAAATAAGCACGTGAGTTTTTAGGTTCGGTAATCCCGATAATGATTGCTTCTTCCTGTTGTGATAATTTTATTTTCAGCCAGTCGCCGCTTCGTTTTCCTATGGTATACGGACTGTCTGCTTTTTTGGCAATTATGCCTTCCATTTCATTTTTAGCTGCAAGTTCAAAAAAATCGATTCCTTTTTCCTGGATATGATCTGAATAAAAAGTATTCGAAAACTTAAACTTCGACAATAACATTTTCAATAATTCTTTTCTTTCCAGTAAAGTCAGCCTGGTAGTATCATTACCGTCAAGATTCAAAATATCAAAAACATAATATTTGATACTTCCCTTTCCTGTCTTTAAATAATTTTGAAGCAATTGAAAATTAGAGCGTCCGGATTCATCTTCAACTACTACTTCTCCATCCAAAACTACATTATGCGACATTTTTTTCAGATCTTCAGAAATCGGTTTAAAATTATTGGTGAATGAAATTTTATTCCTGCTGAAGAGCTCTGCTTCCTCTTCATTAATAACTGCAAGAGTGCGATAACCATCGTATTTGTTTTCAAAAACCCAATCCGGACTGTCAAAAGGTTTTTCTGTAATGCTTGCAAGCATAGGCGTACTAAAACCTGCCAGAGTCGTTTCATTATCTGTCTCTCCATTATTTATTTCTTCGGAGACAATAGTTTTCTCAGCTGTTTTTTTTTTGCTGCTGCTTTTTTCTTTGGCTGTTTTCTTCTCTAAATTATCCAGGCTCAATTTTGAAATTACCGATTTGTCTTTTTTAAGAACATCATCCGTTGTAGCATATTTATCTTCTTTTTTAATAAGGAGCCAGGCATTTTCCTGTTTCCCTTTTAATTGAACCAGCGAAAAGCTGCCTTTAAGTTTTTTGCCTTTTAACGTAAAACTCAAATGTCCTTTTTTAAGATCTGCAAGCAGTTTATTTTCTGCAGTACCTTTATAATTATCATCGGTGGGAAGATATGTTCCGTTATCCCAGACAATGACATTTCCGGCCCCATAATTTCCTTCCGGAATTGTACCTTCAAAATCTTTGTAATTGTAGGGATGATCTTCTACCATCATCGCCAGACGCTTTACTTCCGGATCTAATGACGGACCTTTTGGTATAGCCCAGCTTTTTAAAACGCCATCCATTTCTAAACGAAAATCATAATGCAGATGAGAGGCTGCATGCTTTTGAACTACAAAAATCAATTCATTTTCTGATTTTCCAATCTTTCCCTGTGGCTCGGCAGTATTTTTAAAATTACGTTTCTGATTGTATTTTGATAGCGTCATACTAAATGATTTATGATATTATCTAAAAATAAAACATTCATTTTGCTAATGTTTTACATAATTCATTATGGATTTTATAATATTAAATCTATTTTAATCAGATAAACCTATTAAAACATGGAAATTATATAACTTTATAATATAATTATATAAAAAGTTCGTCAGGTCGCATTTTATTTTTGAGAAAAAAGATATAAGAAATTTAATCTAAAAAAAAAAATGAAAAAGGTATCTTTACTAAAATTTATCCCCTGTGTATTGTTGACTGCATTTTTAAATACAAATTGCTCCGGGCATTGTGATGATGAAGATTATACAAGAGATGAGCACGAAGAATCAGTTATAAAACAACAACAAGATTCACTAAAAATAATTTCTTTTAAAAAAAATAATTCCTTGAATACCACCACATAATAACATAATAAGAAAAGCCCGCTTTTGAATTTAACTAAGCAGGCTTTTTAGTAAACTACAATTGCTATTTTTTAGGTTGTGAAGTTCCCACAGTATCCCTGGTGGTTTTCACTTTTTTGGTTCTGTCATAAGTAGTCGCATCCCCCTTTTTGGTTTTCTTATAGGTTGTTGTTTTCGACTTATGCACTTTATGGCTTCTAACTGTATCTTTAGTAGTTTTAGAACGTTGCGAAGACGTTTGTGTACTGTCTTGTGCCGACGCGTAGCCAAAAATAAAAAGTGCTGCCACTGTCATAATTAAATTTTTCATAATACTCTATTTTTTAACTTTAAACATTTGATTTACAAGCAAAAACCTTTTGCTTTTTTTACAAATTTTACAATTTGTAAATATGTTTTTTTATAACTTTTTACTTTCAAATTACATCATTTCCATATTACCGTATACTTGGTTTAAAAAGACTTCTTATCTTTGATCACAATAAATTGCAACATGAAATTATCAGAACAAAAAACATCTCGAAAGGCTCCCCAAAAATTCCCGGTAGTTGGTATTGGAGCTTCAGCAGGAGGGCTGGATGCTTTTAAAAAATTATTACGGGCAATTCCTGAAGATTCCGGCATGGCCTACGTAATTGTGCAGCATTTATCACCGGATTACGACAGCAAACTGACCGAAATATTAACTCAATCGACCAATATTCCGGTTCATGAAATAATTCATAATATAAATTTAGTTCCAAATAACATTTATATTGTTCCTGAAAACAATAACTTAATTAGTCATGATGGCGTATTGCAATTAGAAAAACGCAGCCGTAATAAATTAAGGAATAACAGTATTGATATCTTTTTTGAGTCGCTTGCCGAAGTTCATAAAAGTTTCGCTATTGGAGTTCTTCTGTCCGGAACAGCTTATGATGGAACTTTTGGACTTAAAAGAATAAAAGAAGAAGGTGGTGCAACAATTGCACAAGATCCTGAAACAGCAGCTTTTAAGAGCATGCCACAAAGTGCTATTGAAGCCGATGCTGCCGATTTTGTACTTGCTCCCGAAAATATTCCGGCACAATTATTAAAAATACATGATAGTTATAAAATTAATCATGGCTATAGTGACGATGAAAATTTCTCTGTAAATGAAGATGAAACACTTAAAAAAATAATTAATATCATTTTTTTGAGAAGCGGAAATGATTTTCGCCATTATAAACAGGCAACATTACGAAGACGTATTGCCAGACGCATGGTCAATTTAAAAAAAGACGCTCTGGAAGATTATTATAATGCACTTCGAAATGATAAGACAGAACAGGATTTATTATTTAACGATTTACTGATTCCGGTTACCTATTTTTTCAGGGATTCCGGTTTTTTTGAATCCCTGCCTAAAACGGTATTTCCACAATTGGTACAAAATGCGGTAGACAATAATTTACGTATTTGGGTTGCGGGCTGCTCAACCGGCGAAGAAGCGTATTCGCTGGCAATCTGTCTTCACGAATTTTTAACCGAAAATAATTTCAAGGAAATACGGGTACAGATTTTTGCTTCGGATATTTCAGAAAGATGCATTACAAAAGCACGTACAGCAATATACTCTCCACAAGACATACAACAAATATCCGAATCCCGGATTCATAATTATTTTACAAAACGGGATGGCCAATATCATATCAATAAAGTAATTCGGGATATGTGTGTTTTTGCAATTCATAATTTTATTAAAGACCCGCCGTTTGCAAAAATTGATTTGGTATCATGCCGAAATGTATTAATCTATTTTGATACTTATTTACAGAATAAGGTATTAACCTCTTTTCATTATTCCCTTAAAGAAAAAGGATTTTTATTTTTAGGGAAATCAGAAACTGCTGCCAATGTTCAGAATTTATTCGAGCCATTTGAAAAAAATGAAAAAATATATTCCAGAAAATATGCTCCGGGACGCTATGTTCCAGAGCCTTACAAAGCAGCTGGCACCAGTCGTGAAAGAGTTGAAATAAACGATAAAAAACATATACTTGAGACCGATTTTCGAAAAATTGCTTCAGATATTTTATTTACGAAATATACACCGGCCGGCGTTGTGATAAATGAACATCAGGAAATTGTTCATTTTCATGGTGATACGAGTCCATTTTTATTGCCTTCTCCCGGAAAGCCAAATTTCAATGTCCTGAAAATGGCACGGGAAGGAATTAGTTTTGAATTACGAAATGCGTTATTAAAAGCAGCCAAACAGAAAGAAAATATTCTTAAAGAAAATATTATCGTAAAAAATCAGCCTTATCTCGTTTCATTTGAGGTTGTTCCCCTTGACACAAATGATTTGCATACTATGGTTCTTTTTCATAAAAAACCATTACCTGAAGTGGAAGAGAATTCTAAACTGAAAAGGAAAAATGCAGATCAGCAGCGTATTACGGATCTGGAAAATGAACTTTCACTTTTACGTGAAGATATAAAACGTGTTACCGAAGAGCAGCAAACCGCTTTTGAAGAACTGCAGACAACAAATGAAGAATTATTAAGCAGCAGCGAAGAACTTCAGGCAATGAACGAAGAGCTGGAAACTTCGACAGAAGAACTACAGTCGAATAATGAAGAGCTAATGTGTGTAAATGACGAACTTATGGATCGTCAGGAACAACTTATTTCTCTTCGCAGTTATTCTGAATCTATTGTAAAAACAATTCGGGAACCTTTAATTATCATAGACAAAGATTTTGTCGTAAAAAGTGCAAACCCTTCTTTTTATAAATATTTTAATACTACCGAATCGGAAACAGAAGGTTATTCTTTTTTTGAGATTGGTGATTGTCAATGGGATATTCCGGAGTTTAAAGAATTACTTCATAAAATGCTTAATGATAAAGTTTCTATTGAAGATTTTAAAGTAAACACCAATTGCAAAGGTATCGGTAAAAAAACTATGATGGTAAATGCGCGCCGTATTATTGATTCTAAACCTGCAGGATTGATTCTTTTAGCTTTAGAAGACATTACTGATCTGGAAAGTGCCAATGCATTACTTACTGAAAAAAACAATAAGCTTCAAAAATATAATGATGAACTGAAATTATTCAGCTCGGCTGCAAGTCATGATTTACAGGAGCCTCTTCGTAAAGTACTTATGTTTTGTAAACGAATTTTGGATGATAAAGAAAAATTATCAGAATCTACAATACATAATGTACAGCGTATATTATTTTCGATTACCAATATGAATCAGTTAATTTCTGATCTTATTAATTATACTAAAATTGATCTTATAGAAAAAGAATATAAAAAAACAGATCTGAATAACCTTATAAAGAAAACTATCCAGGACATGAAAGGTATTATCGCCAATAAAAATGCGGTCATTGACATTACGGCTCTTCCCGAGCTTACTGTTATTCCTTATCAGATGCAGCAGCTTTTTACCAACCTGATCAGTAATGCTGTAAAATATTCAAAACCTGGTGTTCAGCCAGAAATTAAAATTGAAGCACGACAGGCAACACTAATGGAAATTGAAGAAATTAAGGGAAATCCCGATGTTTCTTACAGCAAAATTATAATAAGTGACAACGGAATAGGATTTGGTAAAGAATATCAAAACCGGGTTTTTGATCCGTTTTACAGATTGCACAACTACGATGAATATCAAGGCAGCGGAATTGGGCTTACTCTATCTAAAAAGATTGTAGAAAACCACAAAGGATTTATCACCGCTTCAAGCGAAGTCAATAAAGGGACTACAATTAATCTTTATCTTCCTCAGCAATAAAACAAAAAAAAGGTCAAAAATGAATTCATTTTTGACCTTTTTTTTGTTCATAATTATAAGGAATCAATCTTCATGATTTCATCAAGCCTGTTTTTTAATCAATCTGTGTCAGGTTTAGTATTACTTCCTTATTTAAACCCACCTTCAAACTTCTCAAGTCAAATCCTTTGTAGCTTCTTTTAATATTTGTCTTAAATATTCTAAGTATTTCTTATTACTCTGAAAATTATATAATTACAAATTTTAATTCTATAAAAGGATAAAAAGCTTTCCGTTATAAATTTGAAATTAACTTTAAATTAAATGTCATGAACACAAATAAAAAAACGGATGATAAAAAAACAGGAAAAAGTACGGCTGATAATAATAAATCCGGAAAAGACACTAAAGCTGTGAAAAAAAGTCCTGCAAAAAAGTAAATTATTCTTTAAACAGATAGTAATCATGGAAAATAATACAAACCGTAGTTATAATCATCCGGATCGCAATGACCAGGATATACCCCATACCAATCTTGAAAAATCAGAACTGAATACTGACCTGAATCAGCAGCCAGAAAATGAAGAAGGATTAGAAGAATTTACGAATGACCAGCCAAATCGTTTCAATGATGAAGACCGGAATCAGGATGTAAATAATTCAAACTCTGGAAATAATAATAATAATAATAATAATAATAATAATAATAATAATAATAATAATAATAATAATAATAATAGAGATTGGGATACAAGTCTGCTCTATAATCCTGATGATGATTTTGAAGAAGACAGTGATATGGATGATGCTGATCTTGATGAAGACGAAGACGATTTAAAAAGATAATAAAAACGCCAATTAATGAATCAATAGAAATCAAATCTAAAAAACGGTAAACAATAAATATAAAAATTATGGAAGCAATAACACAAACCCCATTAAAATTTTTAAAGGACCACAGTCCAAAAATTAAAAACAATGTTTCGACGCTTGAACGAATAATAATGGTTACAAGCGGCGCCTATCTTTTATATAACGGATTAGCCAAAAAAGAAAAGAATATGACAAAAAGCGGTATTGGCGGCACCATGCTTTTAAGAGGTATTAGCGGCTATTGTCCGGTATATGATGCGGTCGATCATCTTAAAAATGATAAAGCACATACTATAAACATCAGAGTAAACAGCGTAATCAATAAACCTATCAGCGAAGTATATGCTTTTTGGAGAAATCTGGAAAACCTGCCTAAATTTATGAATCACTTAGAATCTGTTAAGACAATCAGCAGTACAACATCAGAATGGACAGCAAAAGGTCCTGCCGGAATTGGCAAATTAACCTGGAAAGCCGAAATCATAAAAGACGAAAAGGAAAAACTTTTAAGCTGGCAATCTTTACACAATGCATCGATTGAAAATGTCGGAAAAGTTATTTTTAAATCAAAAGGAAAAGCAACAGAACTTGATATCACCATCTCCTATCGTGCTCCGCTTGGTGTTGCAGGAGAAAGTGCTGCCAAACTTTTAAATCCATTTTTCGAGAAAATCGTAAAAGATGATGTTCAAAATTTAAAATCTTATTTAGAATCGGGTCATGAATAAATAAAACACGATTTATTTAAAATAGAAAAGCCGGCAATGTTTATTCATTGCCGGCTTTTTTTTAGAATTAAGTAAGTCAAAAAAGCAGCAAGATGATTCGTGAAAAAATAAAACTTGTAATACTTTATTTATATATTTGCGTCCGTAAAATTAATTAACGATCTATAAATTTTAAATAATAATCATGAGTAAAATTAAAAAGCAAAGAAAAACATTTATTGTAAAATTTCTAGTCTTGATGCTTTTTTTAACTTTATATGGATGTAGTAGTGAAATTGACAAACTTGAAAATCCAGATCAGGAAAAGGAAAATTTTATATTACTTCATAAAAATTATGATTATTTAAAATCAAATAGCACTCTTTTTAATAAGCTGACAAACCTGGATACCCAAAAATCAACTTTAAAAAGTAAAAATATCCAAACCGAAGATTTCAAAATTTTTACAGATAAGGTTACCTATACCAAAAGGCCTGATAATTTAAAGGAATCCTATACATTTTATATCGAGAAGTACAATTATGCTTCAAATAAAATAATAGATAATTTAATTTTGGCCAGAAACTTAGGAGATGAGAAGTTTAAGGCGTACATCATTACCTATTATTTTCCTGACGGAATAGCAAGCGAACATAATAATTTTACCGTTACTGGATTTAAGGAAATTAATAGTGAAACTTTTTCTCTTACCACTAAGACCTCAAAATCAAGCTGTGTTTATTATTATTATGATGTAGTAGAAATACCTCATAAATGCTATAGCGGGAATCATTCAGGAGCTTCCGAAGCAGATAATTGCGATGGCAATGGCTCCTTGCCTTACTCTACTTATCATGTTGTTGCCTATTTTTCGGACGCATGCGGTGAAGGAACTGGTGGAGGAAATCCCGGCAGTGGTGGTAGTGGTGATCCGGGCGTAGGAGGTGGTGGTTCCGGAAGCGGTGGTGGTGGTGGTCCTGTTGATACTGGAATATCATTGCCTCCGTCATGTCAGTCTGAAGATTGTGATGTACAGATACTTGCCAATGATATAAATGATTTATTAGGAAGTACTCTTAATTATGAGCAGTTAGAGTTTTTATTGAATAATGATGATAAGGCAGTAGCTATCAAGAGTTTTTTAGATCAAAATAATTCTTCCGAAGCTAAGATTTTTATTGAAAAATTACTGGAACAAATGATTTTAAATCCTGCTTTGCAATTTGATATTGCTGCTTCTTTTAAATCCCCAATGAATATTGACAGATCCGCCATAACAAACAATATTCCGGGAGGTGAAAAGTTTAACGAAATTTATGATAAGGCATTAACACAATCTCCCGAATTTAAAAAATTATTTATTGATATCTTTGGAAGCAGCACCAGATATAATGTTAAATTTGAAATTGCCGAGCATGTTTATGAAGATAATGATCCAGCAAAAAAAGAAGTAAACGCAACAACCAGCCAGGATCCGGTTACCAAAAATATTATTATAAAAATAAGTCAACAAATATTGGTGCCAGGAACATCTAAAAGCCAGACCAAAATAGAAAATGCCAAAACCATTTTGCATGAATGCATTCATGCTTATCTTTTTGTAAAAGCAAACAATCCTGCTGTTGGGACAGATTTTGTAAAAATCCTAAACACGATGTATCCAATGGCAAATGAGCAGCATGATTTTATGTACAGTTTTATGATACCTACGATGCAAAAAGTGCTTTCTGAAATTAGGGATTCGGTAACAACCACTACTGGCAGAAATGTGGTAGATAATTCAATTACAATGCATCCTACAACAAATCCATTAACTTCGACACCTTGGATTTGGAGTGAATATTATAAATATCTTAGTTTAAAAGGATTGGACGAAGCTAATTGCTTTAAAGTAGATTATCCTAAAAATTCAGATCAGTGGAATCTATTAAGCAAATATATAGAATATGGGCATAATGAATTGGATAAATAATAATAAAAAGCTAATAAATATGAAAAAGTTAATTATTCTATTTCTTATTTCAAATTTTGGATTTTGCCAAGATATTGATCATATAAAAAAACTTGATACAATTTATATTTCGTTTACAAAAAAAAAGAATTCAGAAAAAAATATCTATACAAGTAATTATAGGGATTATCGTTTCTATTTAAAAAAGAAGGAAAAAAAATATCTCCTTTTTGAAAAACCTGATTATAAAAATTCACTTTCAGAAAATGGAAATTCATTTCTTCCAAGGATTGAAGATAAAGCATTTTTAAAAAAAAATAAAAAAAATATAATTGATATTAATTTTTTAAAAAAATTCGAAGATGAATATATTGCCTGCGAACTATTATCAGGATTTAAAACACTTTATATCATTGATTTAACTGAAAGTAAAAAAGAAAAAATTGTATTATACAAAGTCTATTTAATATATAATTGCCCAGTTTATGAATAAAAGCGCCCCTATATAAATTCATAGGGTTTCAAATTTTGAAAAAAATTATATTCTTAGGCTTAATCCATTAAGAGAATATATATGATGATGCTGGTAAGTGCGAATTATACGGTTTAAAACAATGAAAAAAGCAACTTTTATAATTATATTCCTTTATTCTATTTATAATTATGGACAAGATATTGAGTACATAAAAAAACTTGATACTGTTTACGTAAAGTTCAAAAAATCTGTCAATCAAACAAAACAGGGTTCACAAGATTATCGGTTTTATACAATTCGATTAGGGCAAATTTCAGACAGAACATGCTTATATTTTACTAAACCTGATTTTAAAGATAATTCGACAGAAACGGCCAAAAAATATTTGCCAAGAATAGAAAAGAAATCATTTCTTAAAAAGCATAAAAAAGATATTATTGGAATTGGTTTTTTTGAAAAGTATGGTATTGAAAAGAGCACATATGAAGCTATTTCGGCAAATAGTGTAATTTATATTATTGATTGTGATGAACAAAAAAACGGCAAAATTATGTTATATCGAGTAATAATGTCTAGTTCTTATCGCATGGGAGAATAAGTATATATAAAAGCAATTTTAACAAATGTTCTAAATTCTTCGCAGGGACAGATTTTGTAAAAGTTTTAAATACGATGTATCCAACACCCAAAGAGCAGCATGATTTTATGTATAATCAAATGATTCCTACGATGCAGAAAGTACTTTCTGAAATTAGGGATTCGGTGACAACTCAAAGGGGTAGGAATGTTTTAGATAATGAAGTTACTATGCATCCAACAGAAATTCCACTAACATCAACTCCTTGGATTTGGAATGAGTATTATAGATACATAAGTTTAAAAGGATTGGAAGAAACTGTTGGCTTCAAAAAAGATTTTCCGAACCCTTCGGACAAACTTAGATTATTTAATGATTATTATAGAAATGGTCATAATGAATTAGATAGATAAATAAAATAAGACTATGAAAAAAATTGTTATACTTTTTTTGTTCTTTTCGTGCTATACTTATTCGCAAGAATTGAACACATAAAAACACTAGATACAATCTTTGTGAATTTTAAGGAAGATAGTGAGCAAACCAAATTTGTATTTCCAGTTGATTACATTGGCTTTCGAGAAAGAAGGTTTGTGATCAACTTTTTAGACAATGGAAAGAAAGAGTATTTTGTGTTTTATTTTAGTGAATATCCAAATTCTACAAGAAGAGATTTAAAAATAAAATCAGATATAAAAGTTGTAAAAAAATCATTTTTAAGAAAATATAAAAAAAATATAATTGGTGTTAATTTTTTTAAGAAATATGGTATTCTAAAAAGTACATATGAAGCATTTGAAAATTGCAAAGTAATTTATATCATTGATAATTCTGAAAGAAAAAACTGTAAATACATTTTATATGAAGTTTCAAAAGTAAGCTCGTATAGTATGGGCGAATAATTTCCAACACAAAATCCTATGACTTCAACACCTTGGATATGGACTGAGTACTACAAATATATTAGTTTAAGCGGATTAGAGGAAGTTGATTGTTTTAAAGTAGATTTTGAATCTTCTGATAAGATTGCATTATTTAATCAATATATAAGAGCAGGAAAAATAGAATTAGATAGATAACAACATGAAAAACATACACCTATTATTATTATTATTATCATTTACAACCAATGCTTATTGTCAAGACATTTCGTATATAAAAACTTTGGACACTATTTTTGTAAACTTCAAACAGAGTGAGTCTCAAATTAAAACAGTCCTCCCTGTAAATAGCAAGGGGTTCCAGAGATGGTACATTATCTATTTTGAGGAGAATAAGAAGAAAGAGTATTTACAATTTTGGGTTAGTGAATATCCAGATTATGTAAGAAGAGAGATGAACGTTAAATCGGATGTAAAGGTTGTTAAAAAATCATATTTAAGGAAAAATAAAAAAAAGATTATCTCAATAGATTTTTTTAAAAAGTATGGCGTATACAGAAGCATGTATGAAGCTTTTGAAAAATGCAAAGTAATTTACATCATTGATAATTCAGAAATCAATAATAGACAAATTACTTTGTATGAAGTAACAAAAAGTAGTTCGTATGTAATAGGAGAGTAATATCAAAAAACAGTTTTAGTGAAACACTAAAACTGCTTTAAAATTTTTAGTATAAGACTAAAATCGAACCAATATTGAGAATGCCAAAACAGTTTTACATGAATGCATTCATGCTTATCTTTTTGTGAAAGCGACTAATCCTGAAGTAGGGGCAGATTTTGTAAAAATCTTAAATACTATGTATCCTCCTGCTAATGAGCAGCATAATTTTATGTACAGTTTTATGATTCTTACGATGCAAAAGGTGCTTGGAGAAATTAGGGATTCGGTAACAACTGAAGCCAGGAGAGCTGATGTTTCTGATTTAAAAATTTACACAAAAACAGATTTGTCTGCATTTGAAATATGGAATTGGACAAATTATTATAAATGTATAAGTATAAATGGATTAGAAGAAACCATTGTTACAAAGTAGATTTTCCAAATCCCATCAGATTCTCTATTTTTATTGGGCAATTATATTAATGCAGGTCGTGCGAGACTTGATAAAAATTAAATGATTATGAGAACTATTATACATACAATCGCTATATTTTTTATATCTATGACTATTTATAGTCAAGATTTTGAATGCCTAAAAAAATTAGATACAATTTACATCGAATTTAAGGGTCATAAAAATGAAAAGAAGTATTCAATACAAACTCAAATACAACCAATTAATTTCAATGAAAGAGCGTATAATTTTGCTGTACAAGATAAGTGGGAGCTTTACTTTCAGCACCCTAAATATAAAAATTGGAAAAAAAAAGAGGCTAATATTGTTTCTGAATCAAGAAAAGTAAATAAATCATTTTTAAAAAAATATAAAAAGAATATTGTTAGAATTGATTCTTTAAAAAAATATGCATATAATGACATTGTATGTAAATTGTTTACTCAATTGAAAGTCTTTTATATTATTGATTTTACCGAAAAGAAAAAAGGAGACATTATGCTATATGAAGTGAATTGTACTAACTATTGTCCGAGTATTGAGTGATGATAAAATTCTAATGTCGAATCATCGAATTAAAAAAGCCAGCAATGAATAAACATTGCTGGCTTTTTTTTAGAATTAAATAATTAATTAATAATTACTGTTCTACGCTAGGCATATAAAAATCTTATGGCGTTGTTGTTTTCGTAGTATCAGTTCTCATTGTATCTGTCATCGTTGTATCAATTGGTGTCTGCACACTATCAATAGTTGTTGCTGTCGAATCGTAAGTAGTTGTTGTATCAACAGCAGTTTCCTTTTTTTTACAAGAAGCTGCAATTCCTATTATCATGATGGCAATAGCAATTGTGGATTTAAAAGATCTTTTCATAATATTCGTTTTTTAAATTTGTAGCATCTTCAAATTTAAAATCTTGAGAATAATTATTGTTATATAATTTTTTAAAATTTTTATACAATCTTTCAATTAATTTGCAAAATATTTATTTTAAAACACTTACTCTTGCTCGAATCCAAAACAGGTGTCAGGCTGAGCGAAGTCAAAGCCCACTCCTTACATTAAAAACCCTTCGCTAAGTTATCCGCAACGAAGCCAATTGATTCCCAATAATAATAATAATAATAATAATATTATTATTATTACTCTTTTATTTTTTTTCGATTGCTTCTTTTGATTTTGCTAATTGATTCACTCTCCACATTAACAGTGCAGTGCAAAATGTAATAACAGCAATTACATACCCTAAAATATCATAGTTTTCCAAAGGAGAAGTTTTCGTTCTCTGATGTACAATAAAACCTGCACAGACAGCCGCAATCCCGCCTGCAATTTGCTGTAATGATGATGTTATCGACATATAAGCACCACGGTCTTTCATTTCGGGAATCGCTGTATTGAGTGTTGTAGCAGGAATCATACGGCTCATAATACCCATAAACAAAATCATATTGATTACCACTACTTCCCATAATGGTATTGGACTAAGATTGGTATAAATTAAAACCATAATGATCGAAATTAATGATCCTGCGCAAAATAATTTGAACTTGCTTATTTTATCACTTAACCGCCCAATTATCGGCATTATAAAAAGTACCGAAAGCCCTGTAAAGAAAAAAACCATAGGTAGCTGAAGCTGGCTTATATGAATATTATTCACCAGAAAAGCAGTTCCAAATGGCTGCAGCATAAAACCTCCGACAGAAAGAAATGCAATAGCTGCAAAGCCAATCTGATAGTTTTTATTACCTAGTGTATGCCAAAGATGAAGAAAAGGGTTTTTATCAGACTGCAGTTCTAAATGCTTCGTTATAGGCTCCATTTTAGTAACAATAGCAATCAAAATCAATATTCCTAAAACAGCAATCATAATAAAGGCCGAATGCCATCCCCAATTATTGGCAAAATATAATCCAAGCGGTATACCTAAAATCTGGCTTGTTGCAAATGCCATTTGTATAAAACCCATAACCCGCCCTCTTTGATGAATTACAAATAAATCTGTTACAATCGCCAGAGAAACCGAACCAATAACACCTCCAAAAAGGCCTGTAAAAATCCTTGCAAAAAGAAGCCACCAGTAGTTGGAAGCAAAAGCGCAGAAAACGGTACCAATAATGAATCCTGTATAAAAGAAAATCAAGAGTTTTTTCCTGTCAAATCTGTCTGCAAAACCCGCTGCAAGCAATCCGGAAATTCCTGCACTGAATGCATATCCGGAAACTGCAAAACCGAAATTTGATGTAGTCATATCAAGCTTTTTCATTAATATATCTCCCAAAGGGGAAATAATCATAAAATCAAGTATAACCGTAAATTGTAAAAGCGCCAGTATGGCAATAATAATTTTTTGATGTGAGGTAAAGGGCGGAATTTCTATTGTATTTTTTTCCATTTTGACTGATTGATTTTTGATTGATTAATTTGATTAAGGCAATTCGTGGCATTGATAGCCAAACTCATTAACTATACCAATGATTTCATTAGGTTTAAGTACTTCTGAAACTACTCGCAGTACGCAATCAACATCTTCATAATCAATGCTCCATTGTTGTATGCCTGAATGATTATCAAATGTGCTATGCATGGGACAGTCCGGATTTTTTTTCCAAACGTCTGTTTTAAAAATGTGTATTGTGTTTAAATTTGTTTCCATAATTTTTCATGGTTTTAAAGCTTTAATGGCAGCCTGAAAGGCTTCCCTTATCATTTTATTGGTCAGTGTAAATGGTTTTCCTCCTAAACTTTTTCCTTCCTTATGAAAGTTTAACAAAGTATATAATGGCCCATATGCAAGAGACCAAAAAACTTCGAGTGTCATTGGAACGAGTTCTTTATTTCGTAATGCATTCTCAATAAACTGAAGCATACTCATTCTGAAATCTGAAAATTTTGTTGAAGAATTTAATATGGCTTCTCCGTATGGCGAATGCTTTATAATTTCAAAAAAAGCAACTTCCTTAGGGTTTTTCAGGGCAAATAGAGACCGGTTTTCCCACTGTTTCCATAATCCTTCTTCAAATGACATTTCTGGTGAAAAGTCTTTTACTGTACTTGTAAAAAAATCGAGGGCAATGGTTCCTCCTATTTTCAGGATTAAATCATCTTTGTCCTTGTAATAAATATATAAGGTAGCGACAGAAATGTTACAGGCTTTTGCCAGCTTATTCATACTGAAACCCTGAAAACCATCCTGCACAATCTGATCTATCGCATTTGCAATAACCAGTTTCTCCTTATCAATATCTCTTATTCGCATTCTGTTTTTTTTACAAAGATAAAATAATAAGTGAATGAACGTTCTTTTATTTATTATTTTTTTATCTAAATTTATAATTTTCCAAAAAGCACAAAAATTTCATCCTTTGCAATAGCATAAATAATGTCATCCTGTTCTGCCTTCATAAGGTGTTTGCCTGTAAATTCACCAAAAGCCGGTAATATCATTTGATTTTCATTTTGGAAAAAACAAGGCAGCTTTAAAGACTGGCCGCCTAAACCCCGCAATATAACTCCGGGATGAATATGTCCGGAAAAGTTAAACCAGCCTTTTTTTTCCACAGGATGGTGGGTCAGTAAAAAGTCATCTATTTCGAGGAATTGCAAGACATTGATATTAATATCCGTATATTCTTTTTTGTTTATAATATCATGGTTTCCGGCAATAAGCATAATTTCGCTGACACATCCCGCTACCCATTCAACAAATAAATCCCATTCCTTATTTTTGGAACTATGAAATAAATCTCCCAGAAAAATAATTTTTTCAGGACAAAAAAATTCAACAACTTTTGTCAGCCTTGTAAAGTTTTCAATAATCGCATTATTCGGAATTGCAACGCCGTGTTTCCTAAAATGTGAAACTTTTCCCAGATGCACATCAGAAATTAAGAGCATTTTTTTAGCTTTCCAAAACAAAGCTCCGCTTGGATGTAAAATGAATGCCTGATTTTTTATTGTAATTTCCATAAGTATTATTTCATATATGATGCTGTCATTTTTTTGATTCGTTCTGCTAATGTTTCGCTCGAAAGCTTTTCTCTCAATCGGTCAGTAATCACCGGAAAGCTAAAAGGTGTTGGTTTACTGCAGGGTTTCCATACGATTTCCTGATGCTGAATACGCTCCAATGCCATAATCAAACGTCCCTCTTCTAATTGATGCTCAAAGGTTTCGAGATAGGCCTGCTGAAATAATAAATTATCCGGCTCATAATCCCGAAATACTTCAAACAACAATTGAGAACCGCTTTGCAGGTGTTTTGTTTTGACCATTTTTCCCGGAAAGCCTGTAAAAACCAATCCGGCAATCACGGCAATATCCCTGAATTTTCTTCTGGCCATTTCGGTTGCGTTCAAACTTTTTTGCAGATCATGATGTACGTATTCCGTAGAAAATAAATTATTATCCAACACTTCCTGCATATTGATTTCCTGATCCGAAAGCAATTCAAAACCATAATCATTATACGCCAGCGAGAAACTTATTGGCACCAATAAACTAATTCTGTAAGCCAGTAAACTCGCTAAAGCTTCATGTACAAAACGACCTTCAAACGGATAAAAAATAGCATGAAATCCTTCTCTGGTTTTGAAAGTCTCAATTAGAAATTCATCTGCATTGGGTACAATAGATTCTTTTCTTTGTCTCGTAAATAATGGTTTTAGCGCTTTTAATTCCGGAGATAAATTATCTGTATTGGCACGGTATAATTCCTGGCGAAGCAATTCGCTCATTTGTGCGGAAAGTGCCATGCGTCCGCCCATCCAGCTGACCACTTTAGCTATTTTTTTAGGATCTGCTTTTCTTACCAGAACCTGCATATTTCTGATTCGAAACAGTTCGAGTCTTTTTCCGGCAAAAATAAAGGTGTCACCGGGTTTTAATTTGGTTATAAACCATTCTTCAACAGTTCCGATGTAACCGCCGCTCATGTATTTTACATTCAAAACCGAATCGCCAATAATAGTTCCGATCTGCATTCTGTGATGCATGGCGATCAATCGGCTGTTGATCTTAAAACAGCCGTTTTCATCAACATCCACCTTTTTATATTCGTCATAAGCTTGTAAACTCTGACTTCCGTTTGAAATAAAATTGAGCATCCAATTCCAGTTATCTTCCGTCATTGCCTGATAGCAAAATGTCCCTTTGACTTCTTTATAAATTTCATCAGGAAAAAATCCATCAGACACTGCCAGCGTATTTAAATATTGAACCAAAACATCCCAACTGTTCAAATAAGGAATTCTGTCTTCGATAACATTATTCTCGACTGCTTTTTTTAATGCCGAGGCTTCGATTAATTCAATAGCATGGGTAGCAAGAAAATAAATAACACTTTCTTTTCCCGGCTGGTGACCGCTTCGTCCGGCTCTTTGCAGAAAACGGGCAACTCCTTTTGGACCTCCGACCTGAATAATGGTTTCTACGGGAGCAAAATCTACCCCCAAATCCAGACTCGAAGTACAAACAACTACTTTTAGTTCTTCATCACGTATTGCCTGCTCTACCCAAAGCCTTGTTTCTCTGCTGATACTCCCGTGATGCATCGCCATTTCTCCTGCAAACTCAGGATATTTTTCCAGTAAACGCTGAAACCACGTTTCGCAGGCAGAACGTACATTGGTAAAAATAAGTGTTGTTTTACTGGCTTTTACGATTTTAGCCACTTCATCAATCAAATGTAATCCCATGTGCCCGCGCCATGGATAAGTCTCCATTTTATCAGGAATAATCGAAATGACTTTTATTTTTTTGTGAATAACTGCTTTAATCAAAACCGAATTATGATAGGCCTCTGAGTCAACTCCGAGTAAAACTTCCTGTGCCTGCTGTAAATTTCCAATTGTGGCAGAAATTCCCCAGATACGCATATTCGGGGCGATTTTTTTTAATCGGGACAAAGCCAACTCGGTTTGTACACCGCGTTTTGTGCCTAATAATTCGTGCCATTCATCAATTACAATTGCTTCGCATTTACCAAATATTTTATCATAACCTTTGGTTGCGAGCAGCAGCTGCAGACTCTCCGGTGTGGTTATGAGCAAATCGGGCATTTTGTCTTTTTGTTTGGCTCTTTCTCCTGCCGATGTATCACCGGAACGAATTCCGACAGTCATTTTGGTTTCCAAATCATGTACAACACGTTCAGCAGCTTGTTTTATTTCTACCGAAAGCGATCGTAAAGGCGTAATCCAGATTGCCTTGAGTCCGGAAGTATGTTTCGTTTTATAGTCCGGATTATTTTTTATGTAATTTAAAACAATTGGTAACCAGAGTGCATAGGTTTTTCCGCTTCCGGTTGGTGCATTCAGCAGACCGTTTTTACCCTGCAAAAAAGCCGTCCAGGTTTGCGTCTGGAACGGAAAAGGTTTCCATCCCTGCTGATGAAACCATTCATTTGCCAAAGCAAAAAGTTGCTCTCTGTTCATTTGTTTTTTATAAATCATTAAGATATTAAGAAAATGAAGAAATCCTTTTTATCTATGTTTTCGCTTAGCGAATTCGTGTCATCTGCGTTCCATTTTTACAAAATCATGCTTTTTAAATCCTCAATAGAATTGGCTTCGTCAATTTTTTTGTCATGACGCCATCTTAAAATCCTTGGAAATCTTGTTGCAATTCCGCTTTTATGTCTTTTGGAAAGCGCTATTCCTTCAAAACCAATTTCAAAAACCAGTTGTGGGGTTACGCTTCGAACCGGGCCAAATCTTTCCAGCGTATTTTTCTTAATCCAGTCATCCACCATCCTAAACTCTGCATCAGTTAAACCGGAATACGCTTTGGCAAAAGTGACGAGTTCCTTTTCATTGTTATCATTTTGCTGCCAAAGTGCAAAAGTATAATCGGTAAATAAATTCGAGCGCCGTCCGTGTCCGCGCATTGCGTACGTAAGCACGGCATCAATAACCAGAGGTTCGATTTTCCATTTCCACCAATCTCCTTTTTTTCTTCCTGTGAGATAGGGAGAATCTTTTCGCTTCAGCATCAAACCCTCGCTTTTCATTTCGCGGCAGCGCAATCTTTCTTCTGTCAATTCTTCCCATGTCGAAAATTCTATCCTTTCGGAAAGCTGCAGCGGAATATCATTATGCTTTATATCTTCGTATAATTCTTCGAGTAAAATTCGCCGTTCTTCAAAAGGACGATTTCTAATGTCTTCACCTTTCCATTCTAATAAATCGTATGCTTTTATAATTACAGGTGATTTTTTTAAAATTGTTGCTGAAACTGTTTTTCGTCCAATTCGTGTTTGCAGGTCATTAAATGTACCAATTTCATTATCCTTAAAAGGAAGAATTTCTCCATCGATTACAGTTCCATCAGGAATGATTCCTATAAAAGAAGCAAATTCGGGGTATTTATCTGTAACCAGCTCCTCTCCCCGACTCCAGACATAAATTTCGCTATCACGAATAATGGTTTGAGAACGAATCCCGTCCCATTTATGTTCGGCAATCCAATCTTTTGCATTTCCAAGGCTGGGAGGTTCTCCTTCAATAGGATAAGCCAGATAAAACGGATATGGTTTTGATAAATAATCACTGCTTTTTTCGTCCAGAATCAACTCCTGAAATGTAATTTTATTCGGATTCCAGTCCCCCATCAGTTTATGGGCCAAAGCATCTTCATCAATGTTTTCTGCTTTGGAAAGTGCTCTGGTCATTAATTTTTGACTGACACCAATCCTGAAACTTCCTGTAATTAATTTGGTAAAAACAAAACGCTCATAATAATTTAAGGCCAGCCAATTGGTATGCAGATATTCTTTTTTTTCAAGATCTGTTTTCTTCCTTAAGGCTATGATTTCCTGTAAAAATTCGGTCAGACTTCTGTCGGAATGCTCTTTTGTGGTTGGAATTACCAATGCAATTGTTTCGGCAAGATCGCCTACAATATGGTAACTTTCTTCAAAAAGCCAAAGTGGAATACCCGCCAATTCATTTGCCCATAAACGCAATAAAGTAGTATTGACAGGTCTTGGCGGACGCCTATGCGAAAGGATTGCAATGGTCCAGACTTTATCTTCATCGCTGGCATTGCGAAAATAATTGGTCAACGCATCTACTTTTACCGATGTTTTATTGGAACTGTCGAGTGCTTTTATGAGTTCGGCAAAGTTTTTCATACTTTTATTTTTTACATGATCAGCAACATTAAAGATCCTGCTCTACTGTAGCTTCTTCAGCGTCTTTTTTAGCATCCATTTCACCTGCTTCCCCTTCATATTGGGTGTGTGCCGTTCGGGCATCATAACCTAACTCCTGGAGGTATTTCGAAAAAATATCAGAATAACCGTGAGTAGAAATTATTTTTTCGGCACCGGTAGCTTTTATGCTTTCGAGTAATCCAGTCCAGTCACAATGATCGCTTAAAACAAACCCGCGATCTATCGCACGGCGTCTTCTTGCTCCGCGAAAAGCCATCCATCCACTGGCAGAACCGGTAACAAAAGGAGTCATTTTCCTAATCCATATACTTCCGTGAGCACTTGCAGGCGCAAGTACTATGCTACCCAATAAATCTTCTTTTTTAGTTTCTGAAGTTACTCTTGTTGTTGGCGGAAAATCAACTAACGGACGCAAGACATTTGTCATGTTTTCTATTGCACCATGAGTGTAAATTTTTCCGATATCGGTATCTAAATATTTTAATAATCGCTGTGCTTTCCCTAACGAATAACCAAAAAGGACAGAGGTTTTTCCTTCGGCACGATTTTCTGCCCACCAATTATTTATGTCGGTCATCACTTCGGCTTGCGGTACCCATTTAAAAGCGGGTAATCCAAAAGTACATTCTGTTATAAAAGCATGGCATTTTACGACTTCGTAAGGGACTGAAATTCCGTCATCTTCGGTTTTATAATCCCCGGTAAAAACCCAGATTTCGCCTTTATATTCCACTCGTATCTGCGCGGAACCAATGATATGTCCTGCGGGATGAAGCGAAAATGTAACTCCGTTGATAGTAAAAGTTTCATTCCAGTCTTTGCCGGTAACGCTGATATCACCAAGGCGATGCTTTATAATCGGAACATTGGTGTGATGTGTAATGTAGTTTTTATGTCCCCAGCGTGCATGATCTGAATGCCCGTGCGTAATGATGGCGTTGGTTACAGGCCGCCAGGGATCAAGATAAACATTGGCCTGCTGGCAGTATATTCCTTTATCGTTAAATGCTAGTAATGGAGGGTTCATCTTTACGCTTTAATGTGAATTTTTAAATCTAAAAATGAAAATATTTTTCTCATTTACAGAACATTAAATTTAATTCACGGCACGTAATAAAGTTTTACACGATTACTAATTGTTATTACAAAACTTCAATTGCAAATAGTACAAATAGACCTTAGAGCAAATTCCAGTTTTTGGATTTTAAAAATTTCCTGCAATCCCTGCAAAAGTCTTTTTCCTGATCTATCGGATTACCACCTTCGGCATCGCACATCAGGCAAGCTTTTATTTTACAGTGCGGTAAACCTTCGGTATGACCTAATTCATGCAGAACGACTTTATAAAACTGTTCTTTTTTATTTTTCTCCGACAACCTGAAATCAGAAACAACGCATGCTTTTCCGGGGTGATAACCCAACCCCATTATTCCCCAGTCCCTGATATTGCCTTTTGTTGTACTTATGTCCTTACTTGAAAGACCGACAATAACAGAATCCTGACCAATTTTTGTTTTTAAATTTTTAATAATACTGTCGGCACGAAACCTGTTTCTTGGTTTATAATAAGATCCTGAAGGAAAATCTATTGCTTTTCTGAGCACTACATTTGGATTAATTTCCTTTATTTTTTCTAATACTTCATTTGCAGAATTAGATTGAAAATTTCCTAAAGGCTGGAGAACAATAGTTTTTGAATGTTCTGTTGGATGTCCGGCTTTTTTACATGAAATAAAGGCGAAAAAACAAAAAAGGAAGAGTCTGTACATTAATTTGTATTTTTTTTGAAGTTTACCTGTAATTTTAAAAATTATTTTCAAATACTTTTTAGTTATCATAAATATGCTAATTGCGGTTTTTCCATTTATATTTTTTGTTCGTATTTGTTTGAACAAATAAAACAAATATCTTTACAATTCACAGGCTCTTTATATCTTAATTAATAATATTTTTCGATGTCTTCAAAATATTTTATTTTTTTCATTTTCGCAGCATTATTTTTTTCTTGTGATAATAATGATGCTGCTGTCCCTGTTGTTGATACAAATGTTACCGATCCTGTTTTGATCGAAATCAATAAATTAAGAGTAACAGGATGCAAGTGCGGCGACGAAGATATGCCACCTGTTCCTGAATTGGTAAGTAACTCAATATTAGCTGAGACAGCAATCAATCATGCCCATGATATGAATGTCCGCAATTATTTTTCTCATATATCCCCGGAAGGGACAAGTCCTATACAAAGAGCCAGTGCAGCAGGCTATACAGGTACCTACGTAGGGGAAGTGATTGCCCGCAATTATAATAATCCTGCAGAAGTTGTAAACGGATGGAAAAATAGCACAGATCATTGCAAAGCCATGATGAGCAGTACTTATATCGAAATGGGTGCAGGAAGATCTGATAATGTGTGGGTTGCCAATTTAGGAAAATAAATCTGTTCTGATTTTTACTTTTCTCCTCGTTTATTTAAACAAAAAAACCTTCACTCTTCTATCGATCAGAGAATCAATGCAATACAAAACCATACTTTTATAGGATAGATCAGTTGCTTAATTTACATTTCTTATAAATTACGAAATTCACATTTTTTTTATTTTAATTATGGTCATTTTAACCATAACTAAATAAAACTATTGCATTTAAAAATGTAATTGCTAATTTTTTATGATAATAACTTAAAAATTACAATTTATTTAAGACAATATTTAAACAAATAGTTAATTATCAGTATCTTGGTAATAACTTATTATTAACTATAAACCATTTATTTTATGAAAAAATCAATTTTATTTGCTGCGTTATGTGCTATGTTTATCAGTTGCGAGTCAACCGATGTTAACGACGAACCTGAAGTTAAAGCAAACTGGTCATCATCTGCTCAGTATGGCAGTTGGTCAAATGGAGGCTATACGGTCTACAACAATGTCTGGGGGGCTGGTGCAGGCGGTCAGTCTATCTGGGCAAACAGTTACAGTCAATGGGGAGTTTGGGCAAATCACCCTAATACTGGTGGTATTAAATCATATCCAAATTCTACCAGATATATTGGTAAAGCTCTTAGTTCAGTAAATACGCTTAGTACCAGCTTTAATGCCACTACACCTGCCGGTGGTGCATGGGAATCCTGTTATGACATCTGGGATAGCGCTAAATCCCATGAAATAATGCTATGGATGAATTATACAGGAAATGCAAATGGTACCGGTAATGTAAAACCAATTTCATATAATTATTCAGCTACCGGAGGTGCAATTGCTGTTTATACTAATCAAAGTATTGGTGGGCACACCTGGAATGTGTACAGAGGCCATAATGGTTCAAATAATGTATATTCATTTTTACGCACATCAAAAACAAACAGCGGTACTATTGATGCCAAAGCCATTTTAAACTGGATAAAAAACAAAGGATGGATTGGCAATATTACTGTTGGTGATGTACAATTTGGATTTGAAATTACCTCATCTTACGGTACAAACGGAGGCGGATTAAACTTTACCTGCAACAGTTATTCTGTCACCAGTAACTAATTTTTATCAACATTAAAT
The DNA here is from genome assembly GCF_059491325.1 of Flavobacterium sp. Flavsp81. Lineage (NCBI taxonomy): Bacteria > Pseudomonadati > Bacteroidota > Flavobacteriia > Flavobacteriales > Flavobacteriaceae > Flavobacterium > Flavobacterium sp. Flavsp81. The sequence goes on from NZ_CP168505.1 coordinate 1,568,174, forward strand.
ACAAAAACAGACTCAAATAATGAGTCTGTTTTATTTTATAGACAATGTCATTAATGATTTCCCTGCAGATTAATTATAAGGGATATAAATATTAAAAGTGGCTCCTTTTAAGGGTTCACCAACGGCATCTACATAACCATGGTGATTTTCAACTATTTTCTTGACGATGGCAAGTCCAATTCCCGTTCCTTCATAAAGATCCCTGCTATGCAATTTCTGAAAGACACCAAATATTTTTTCATTGTGCTGTGGTTCAAATCCGATTCCGTTATCTCCAAAAGTAATATGGCAATAATTGACGTCTCTGGATAGTTTTCCGATATGTAAATCCGGACCGTCAACCAAACGGCTTTTTATGGTAATTTCTAGTGGCACTTCGGGCTGGGCAAATTTTATGGCATTATGAATTAAGTTCTCCATTAACTGAACAAACTGAAAAGGAATAATTTTTACATTATCATGAAAATCAGTTATAACAACAGCATTCTTTTCCAATAAATTTTCATGTAATGCCTCTTTCACATCATTTATAATGGTGTTAAGATCTACTGTTTCAAATTTTCTGTCAACAAGTGTTGCTCTTGAAAAAGTAAGCAGACTATTAATGAGCTCCCGCATTCTATTGGTGGCATACAGGATTCTGTTAAACTTAAGTTTTCCGTCTTCAGACAAATTTAAATATTCGTTGGAAAGTATCAGATTGGCAAAGGTTTGAATTTTTCTCAATGGTTCCTGAAGATCATGACTTGATATATAAGTGAAAGCATCCAGTTCCATGTTTTTCTTTCTCAGTTCTTCAGCATGTTTTTCGATAGCCGAATTTTGAAGAGCAAGTTCTTTATTGGATTTTAAAATTATTTCATTAAGTGCATTCGTTTCCTCTTCTTTTTGTCTCAATTCCTGATTTTTTCTGAATAGTTCCGTAAAAACCATGACTTTGGCCTGTAATATTTCCGGAGATAAAGGTTTAATCATATAATCAACAGCACCTGACTGATATCCTTTGAATATATATTCTGCAGTATCCATATTGGCTGTTAAAAAAATAATAGGAACATGTTTCAGTTTTTCGCTTTGGCGAATTAATTCAGCTGTTTCAAAACCGTCCATCAACGGCATTTGCACATCCATGAGGATAATGGCAAAATTCTGATCTTTTAAAAGAATCCGCAAAGCATCTTTTCCTGATGTTGCTTCAACAAACTGATAACCGCGATTAGCCAGAATGACTTGCAAAGAAAGCAGGTTTTCTTTTTTGTCATCAACTATTAAGATTTTAATTGCGTTGTCTCCCATTATTTTGAATTGAATATAAAATTATTTATTTAAGCCACACGCGCATCAGCGAAGATAACTGTTCTACATTTACCGGTTTTGTCATATAATCTGAGGCTCCCGATTCTATACAACGCTGTCTGTCTCCTTTCATCGCTTTTGCTGTTACTGCAATAATCGTCAAATCTTTATGTCTGGCATCTTTTCGAATACGTTTCATAGTTTCATATCCATCCATTTCCGGCATCATAATATCCATCAGAACAATATCTATAGTTTTATCTTCATTCAGTATATTAATGGCTTCCTGACCACTTTCTGCACTGATGACATCTAATCCATATCTTTCTAAAGCAGTTGTCAGGGCAAAAAGATTACGAACATCATCATCAACCAATAGTACTTTTTTGCCTGGCAGTACATCTTCTTTCAGATAAAAAGATTCAATACTTTCCCTCATAGCTTCGGGCAATTCTTTATGGACACGATGCATAAACAAAGCTGTCTGATCTATTAGTTCATCCATTGACGATGCACTTTTTGTAATGATGCTATGGGCAAATCTGTTGAGTCTCGCTTTTTGTTTCTTGGTTACATCACCTGCAGAATGAATAATAATGGCAGTTTCCTGTCCTGTTATATTATTCTCTAAGTCGGTAATAATGTCAAGTCCGTCTGCATCCGGCAGTTTTAAATCCAATATAATACAGTCAAATGAATGATCTCTAATAAGTGCAACCGCTTCCGTAGCAGTTTTAGCATAAAAAACCGTAATATCATCACCATCAACAGCCTTCAGTATTCTGTCTAATTCTGTCTGATTATCATCAACCACTAACAGGTTTTTTACCTTTTTGTTTTTAAAATCGTGAATATCATTGAATAAATAATTTAGCGAATCATTTTTTACCGGTTTAAGAAAAAAGTTTCTGGCTCCGCGTTTAAGGCCTTTGTTTCTCTCGTCCTCACCAGAAATAATATAAACCGGTATATGTCGCAGGTTAAAATCGGTTTTTAATCTGTCAAGGATTTTCCATCCACTCGTATCAGGCATATTCAGATCCATAGTTATGGCATGTGGATGAAACTGATTGATAAAATCAATTACATCATTGCCCTTTGTTGTAACGATAGCTTTGATTCCGTTAATATGGGCCTGTTCCAGCATAATTTTCGCAAATGTCAGATTATCTTCGGCAATCAGGAGCACTTTGTCGTCCGGTTTAATATCGGTCCTGTCGTCTCCTACTTCATCAACAAAGAATAAATCAATATCAGACCGGTGAAATTTTTCGGAAGGCAATGATTTTATACGGCCTTTAACATCGGTTTCTTCTTCTACATCAATATTTTCTATTTCAGGAATATGAACATATTTTAAAGGAAGGAACAATGTAAATTTACTTCCTACATTGGTTTCACTTTCAAGCTCAATACTTCCTCCCAATAAATCTGAAAGTCCACGGCTGATAGATAATCCTAAACCTGTACCTCCATATTTACGGCTGGTAGAACCTTCGGCCTGCTGGAAAGCTTCAAATATGATATTTTGTTTTTCTTTGGAAATACCAATACCGGTATCTGAAATTTCAAAAGCTACTACAGCCTCAGCATTATCAAGGCTTGCATTTGTGGTTTTCCAATTATTATTTGCTTTATATATTTTGAGCTGTACTCCTCCTTTCTCCGTAAATTTGAAAGAATTTGACAAAAGGTTTTTCAGAATCTGATTTAATCGCTGCGAATCGGTTTCTATTAATTCCGGAAGGGAATCATCCATACTAATTTTAAAACGCAGATGTTTCGCTTCTGAAATTGGATTAAAAGTAGACTCAACAAATCTGCTGATATCTTGAAAACTAATCGGATTATAATCCACAGAAATATAACCGGATTCAATTTTAGATAAATCCAGAATGTCGTTAATCAGCTGAATAAGGTCATCCCCGCATGAGTTAATAGTTTTGGCAAACTGTATTTGCTTTTCTGAAAGATTTCCGTCTCTGTTAGCAATTAATTCATTGGCCAAAATCTGCAGACTGTTCAGTGGTGTTCTTAACTCATGCGACATGTTTGCCAAAAACTCCGATTTGTATTTTGATGTTAAAGTCAGCTGATCTGCCTTTTCTTCCAAAGCCTTTCTAGCCACCTCAACTTCCTGGTTTTTAAGCTCTACTTCTTCTTTTTGATTTGCCAATAAGAAGGCTTTCTCTTCCAGTTCTTCATTGGTGTTTTTCAGAACTTCCTGTTGACTTTTAAGCTCGCTTGCCAATGATTGAGATTGTACCAAAAGTTCTTCTGTTCTGGAGTTCGATTCAATCGTATTTAATACGATACCAATACTTTCTGTTAATCCTTCAAGGAAATCTAAATGGGTCTGACTAAAAGTATCCAAAGAAGCCAGCTCGATAACAGCTTTTAACTGGCCCTCAAAAAGTACCGGAAGAATGATAACATCCTGCGGTTTTGCATCGCCAAGACCTGAATTGATTTTGATATAATCTTTAGGGACATTGCTCAGAATGATTCTTTCTTTTTCTATCGCAACCTGTCCGATAAGCCCTTCTCCCATTGCGTATTGGGTTGGGGAGTTTTTTCTTTTGATATAAGCGTAAGAGGCAATCAGATTCAGTTTAGAATCCATGAATTCTTCATCTTCCTGCAAAATATAGAAAAGCCCATGTTGTGCGGTTACAACGGTTGCAAGCTCAGAAAGGATTTTTTTGGTAACCGAATTCAGTTCTTTTTGCCCCTGAAGCATTTGTGTAAATTTCGCTAAATTCGATTTCAGCCAGTCTTGTTCCTGATTTCGTAGTGTTGTCGCTTTCAGGTTTGAAATCATTTGGTTGATGGTATCTTTCAAAGCCTCAACCTCCCCTTTTGCTTCAACACCAATTGTTCGTGTTAAATCCCCTTGTGTTACCGCAGAAGCAACTTCTGAAATTGCACGTACCTGAGTCGTCAGATTCGCTGCAAGCTGGTTTACGTTTTCTGTTAAATTTTTCCACGTTCCGGAAGCTCCCGGTACATTTGCCTGCCCCCCCAGTTTTCCTTCTGCTCCCACCTCACGGGCAACAGTTGTTACCTGATCCGAGAAGGTTGCCAGCGTATCAATCATTTCGTTGATTGTATCTGTAAGTTGTGCAACCTCTCCTTTTGCATCAATAGATAGTTTTTGTTTCAGGTTTCCTTTTGCTACGGATGTTACCACTTTCGCAATTCCACGTACCTGAGACGTTAAATTGGAAGCCATCAAGTTAACCGAATCTGTTAAATCTTTCCACGTTCCCGCAACACCTTTTACTTCAGACTGGCCTCCCAGTTTTCCTTCGGTACCAACCTCACGCGCCACACGGGTTACCTCGGATGAAAACGAATTCAGCTGTTCCACCATCGTGTTGAAGGTGTTTTTCAAATCCAAAATTTCTCCCTTTACATCTACGGTAATTTGTTTTGAAAGGTCACCATTCGCTACCGCTTTAGTTACATCGGCAATATTACGTACCTGGCCTGTTAAGTTAGATGCCATCTGATTCACCGAATCCGTTAAATCCTTCCATGTTCCCGCAACTCCGGGTACAAACGCTTGTCCTCCCAGTTTTCCTTCTGTTCCTACTTCTCTTGATACCCTTGTTACCTCTGAAGCAAAACTTCGAAGCTGATCCACCATCGTATTTACGGTTTCTTTCAACTGAAGGATTTCTCCACGAACGTCGGCAGTAATTTTTTTCGACATATCCCCGTTTGCTACGGCAATGGTTACCTCGGCGATATTACGTACCTGAGTTGTTAAGTTACCCGCCATTTGGTTAACGGAATCCGTTAAATCTTTCCACGTTCCTGCAACTCCCGGTACATTTGCCTGACCTCCCAGTTTTCCTTCTGTTCCTACCTCACGTGCCACACGGGTTACCTCAGAGGCAAACTCACGAAGCTGATCCACCATCGTATTCAGGGTTTCTTTTAATTGAAGAATCTCCCCCCGAACGTCAACGGTAATTTTTCGGGACATATCGCCGTTTGCCACGGCAATCGCAACATCGGCAATATTACGAACCTGAGCGGTTAAGTTACCCGCCATCTGGTTAACGGAATCTGTTAAATCTTTCCACGTTCCGGCAACTCCAGGTACATTCGCCTGACCTCCCAGTTTTCCTTCTGTACCAACTTCTCGCGAAACCCTTGTTACCTCAGATGCAAAGCCTCGAAGCTGATCCACCATCGTATTAATCGTATTTTTAAGCTCCAGGATTTCTCCTTTTACGTCTACTGTAATTTGTAATGATAAATCGCCTTTTGCCACCGCTGTTGTTACCTCGGCGATATTACGTACCTGACCGGTTAAGTTGGATGCCATCTGATTTACCGAATCTGTTAAATCTTTCCAGGTTCCACCAACACCTTCCACCTGTGCCTGACCTCCCAGTTTTCCTTCGGTTCCAACTTCACGCGCCACACGGGTTACCTCAGATGCAAAGGAGTTTAGCTGGCCCACCATCGTATTAATGGTATTTTTCAATTCCAGAATTTCCCCTTTTGTATCAACGGTAATCTGGCGTGATAAATCGCCTTTTGCTACCGCGGTTGTTACCTCGGCGATGTTACGTACCTGACCGGTTAAGTTCGACGCCATCTGGTTTACCGAATCCGTCAAATCTTTCCAGGTTCCTCCAACTCCTTTTACTTTCGCCTGACCTCCCAGTTTTCCTTCGGTACCTACCTCAAGTGCCACACGGGTTACCTCAGACGAGAACGAGTTCAGCTGATCCACCATCGTATTAATGGTTTTCTTCAACTCCAGGATTTCCCCTTCGGCAACGGCAGTAATCTTTTTAGATAAATCTCCATTTGCTACGGCAGTTGTTACCTCGGCAATATTACGTACCTGACCCGTTAAGTTGGATGCCATCTGATTCACCGAATCCGTTAAATCTTTCCACGTTCCTCCAACTCCTTTTACTTTCGCCTGACCTCCCAGTTTTCCTTCTGAACCTACCTCACGTGCCACACGGGTTACCTCGGCACCAAAGGAGTTCAGCTGATCCACCATCGTATTGATCGTATTTTTAAGTTCGAGAATTTCTCCCGCTACGTTTACTGTAATTTTTTTAGATAAATCTCCTTTTGCCACCGCTGTCGTTACCTCGGCAATATTACGAACCTGACCTGTTAAGTTCGATGCCATCTGGTTTACCGAATCCGTCAAATCTTTCCACACACCTCCAACTCCACGAACCTTAGCCTGACCTCCGAGTTTTCCTTCAGATCCAACCTCTACCGCCACACGCGTAACCTCAGAAGAAAATGAGTTCAGCTGATCCACCATGGTATTGATGGTGTTTTTTAATTCTAATATTTCTCCTTTTACGTCAACAGTAATTTTTTTAGACAAATCCCCTTTTGCTACCGCGGTTGTTACATCGGCAATATTACGAACCTGACCTGTTAAGTTCGATGCCATCTGGTTTACCGAATCCGTCAAATCTTTCCAGGTTCCCCCAACTCCTTTTACCTGTGCCTGTCCTCCCAGTTTTCCTTCTGTTCCTACCTCTCTCGCCACACGAGTCACCTCAGAAGAGAATGAATTCAGCTGATCCACCATGGTGTTGATGGTATTTTTAAGTTCCAGGATTTCTCCTTTTACGTCAACGGTGATTTTTTTAGACAAATCCCCTTTTGCTACCGCCGTGGTTACATCGGCAATATTACGAACCTGGCCGGTTAAGTTACTCGCCATTTTATTTACCGAGTCGGTCAAATCCTTCCAAACCCCTCCAACACCTCTTACTTTTGCCTGGCCTCCCAGTTTTCCTTCTGTACCTACTTCACGCGCTACACGGGTTACCTCCATCGAAAACAGGTTCAGCTGTTTTACCATTCCGTTTACCTCTTTGGCAATCCTTAGGAATTCCCCCTGAAGCGGGTTTCCTTCAATAGAAAGCGGCATTTCCTGTGATAAATTTCCTTTTGCCACAGAAGTAATTACGTGGGCAATTTCAATAGTTGGATGCACCAGATCTGAAATCAGTGTGTTTACCGAATCTACACAGGAGCTCCAGGATCCTCTTGCTCCGTCAAGGGCAACTCTATTGGTAAGCTTACCTTGTTTACCAATACTTTTACCCACTTTCTGAAACTCGAAAACCATTCGTTCATTAAGATCTATGATTTCGTTCAAAGTATCACAGATCGATCTTTTTATTCCGTTTTGATCTGTTGGGAAACGTTGGGTAAAATTACCATTTTTAACCTTTAGCAAAATCTTTAAAAACTCTGCGTCTGTCAAAACAGATTCTTCCGAATTATTTTTTTTTACTTTAGATTTTACCGATTTTTCTACTGAAACTACCGGAAGTACAATAACGGCTTCCTGGGATTTTTCAGCATTAATTTCTTTTCTTTTTTTCATATTCCCAATTCTTTATCAAATGATTAAAAAAATTCCGATACACCAATTTAAAGATACTTTAATTTCAGTCAGGTATACAAACTGCTACGTACTTTCATCAAGCAATATTTTCCTTAAATGAAATTGTACAAAAGCATCCATAGAGTCTGACCGTTTTGTGTTTTCGGTATAATTTAAGGGTTTTATAATATATCCTGATATTCCTAACTTTTCTGCTTCAGAGCGATCATTTCCTTCTGAAGAAGTTGTCATTATAAAAACCTTCAAATCTTTAAGATTTTTATCTTCCCTTATTACTTTCAAAAATTCTATTCCATTCATTCTTGGCATATTTATGTCCAAAAGAATTACATCCGGTATCAAAGAATTTGGATCCCTTAACATTTTTAATGCTTCAATTCCGTTATAAGCTGTATGAAGTTCGTATCCGCTTTCTATTTTTTTTAAGGATCGTTCTACACTTATGATGTCAAGTTCATCATCTTCTATCAGCAAAATTGTTGTTATTTTCATAAAGCTTTGTTATTTCTCCAGGTGAAAATAAATTCGGTCCCGTGTCCCAATTCCGATTTAACGATAATATTTTCTTGCTGGTCATCAATTATTTTTTTTACAATTGCTAATCCCACTCCTGTACTTTCTTCTTCATTTCGTTCACGAAGTGTCTGAAATATTTCAAATATTTTTTGGTGATATTCTACTGCGATACCAATTCCGTTATCTTTTACTGAAAATTCATAAAAGTGCGGAAATGTTTTGCAGTTTATCTGAATCAGACCTTCTTCCTGCGGCGTGTATTTAACCGCATTACTGATTAGATTAGTAAATACCTGCTCCAGTTTAATCCTTTCTGTAAATAAATTTGGAAGATCTCCGATTTCGAGCCTGAAATTTCTTGGAACGATAGAATCTGCAATTTCATGGACCAATGCATTTGCATCAATATTTTCAGATGGCGCTTTTATATTTAACCTCGCATAATCGAGGAGCCCGTTGATAAGCGCTTCCATTCGTCTGGTCTTTTGAGGAATAATTTTAAGATATCTTTTAAGTTCGGGTGAAAGCTCATTATCAAGGTCTTCCTCAATCCAGCTGATTACATTATGAATACCCCGGATTGGAGCTTTAAGATCATGAGATACTACATAGGCAAACTTATTGAGCTCTGCATTTCTGTTTTTTAGTTCGTGAATATTTTTATCGAGTTTTTCAGACATCTTATTAAGTGAAGTAGCGAGAGCTGTCAATTCATCATTTCGTGTATCCTTAACAAATGTAAAGTTTCCTTTTGAAATGTTTTCGGCAAGACTTACCATTGACGTGATTCTCTTATTGGCAATGAACATAATAAAAATAGTACTGAAAATTCCCACTATAATTGTCATAGTAAGGAAAATAAGGGAAAAAGTACGGGTATATTTTAAGGAGGTAAGCAACATATCAGTATGATGTTTCCTTCTTTTATATTCTATTTTATCAAAACTTGAAAACTTTTGGGTAATAGCATCGTTAATTTTTTTTCCAATATGTTTTTTAAGTGAATTTTCGAAAAGATTTTGATAAGATTCAGATGCTTCCTTTCTGGATTCTATTAATTGCTTCGAATATTGCAGCCAATTGTTATGCAGTATGCTTATGGAATCTAATATAGTGCGCTGTATCCTTTGGTTACCAATACGCAGCTTTTGTTCGTTTATTAAAATTGGCACCTTTTTAAGCCCTTTAAAATAAGAATCCAGAAATGCCTGATCATCAGTAAGCAGATAACCCCGAAAAGAGCTTTGCATTTCGATAATTGCCTTATGAGTTCTATTAGAATTACGAATGATTTCTTCTGATCTGGCTAAAAACTGCGAGTTGAGATATACTTTTTTCGACAGCATATAATTTGTATATGAGTCCGCAACAGACAATAAAATTACCATAGTAAACGCTACAAGAATTTGAGTAGATAATTTCATTTACTTAAAATTAAAGATCCATACCGTTACTATTAAATTTGCTTTTGTTCAATAAAAATAATAAAAAATAAAATCTTTTCTGAATATTTTTTAAATCTGAAAATTATTTAAATAATTTAATAGCAAAAAAGCCAAAAGCATGTTGCTTTCGGGAGAATACTTTATATATGATTCTAAATACATTATTCTCCTGTAACAATAATTTTATTAATACCCCGGATTCTGATAAGCTTTTTTGGACTGCTGAAAATAGGAGGTCCTATTTTAAAAGAAGAGATTTGTAAAAGAAAATTATAATCATGTAGTTTCTTTTGACTCAATTTTTATCCTATCATTCCAAAATAAAATTGCTTTAAGATTCAGAAGAAATAAATTATATCTTTAACGTGAGCTTAAAAATCAAATTTAGGCAGTAAATAAAGTATCAAATAACTTTATATTGGTTTTAAACCAAAAATATTATTCAATATAAAATTGTAAAATAAAAAAAATGAATGTAATTATTACAGGTGCTACAGGTATGGTTGGTGAAGGTGTTTTGTTGGAATGCCTTGAAAACTACGCTGTAAAAAAGGTGTTAATGATAAACCGTAAACCTTCTGTTCTCAAACATCCTAAACTGGAAGAATTAATTGTACTGGATTTTATGCAGCTAAATAGATATGCAGATTTTTTACAGGGTTATGATGCTTGTTTTTATTGTGCCGGAGTAAGTTCTGTTGGAATGAATGAAATAAAATATACGTATGTAACTTACAATACCACTTTGGCTTTTGCCAGAGCTTTATCAGAAATCAATTCAAATATGGTTTTTAATTTTGTCACCGGAAGTCATACCGATACTTCTGAAAATGGTAAAATCATGTGGGCACGTGTAAAAGGAAAAACTGAAAATGATCTGATGAAACTGCCTTTTAAAGGGCAATATAACTTTCGTCCGGGATTTATGAAACCTTTTAAGGAACAAAAAAATGTAAAGACAATTCTCAAAATCATGATTCCGCTTTTTCCGGTTTTGTTTCCTAAAAAAACACTAACCCTAAAAGACGTGGGACAAGCCATGATTAATACTGTAAAAGAAGGATATCCTAAACAAATATTAGAAATAGAAGATATTAAAATATTGGCAGAGCTTTAAATTTATCTCTCATATGTCATTAAATTACTTACTTATCTTTTTATAAAGTATTTTTTTCTTAAAATCAATTTATTCGATTACTCAGAATATATTTCTATTAATTCAAGTCCTCTTTTTAAACTATTTTATAGTAATTACGCTAAAAACAGGTCTTAAAAGTTATAATAAAATGCAAAAAAATCTTTACTTTTTTTATTAAAAACACAGTTTTACATCAGAAAAAAACCTCAAAATCAGCACTATAAAATAAATTGCAGTTTCTTGTACTTTTTATTAGGCAGCACTTATCTTTTTTAGTAATTTTCAAACTTTTTCCAATAACATTTTACCATTATGGCAGAAGTAAAAAATGATTTAACACGCTTTTTAGAGGCACAAAATAAACTCTATCTTAAAGCACTTACGGAAATTAGCAAAGGAAAAAAAGAAACCCATTGGATGTGGTTTATATTTCCTCAAATAAAAGGATTAGGCAAAAGTGAAATGTCGGCATTATATGCGATCGAAAATCTTAAAGAAGCTGAAGCCTATCTTAGCCATCCTGTACTTGGCAAACATCTTATTGAAGTTTCACAGATCCTGTTAAGTTTTAAGATGAAGTCAGCTGAAGGCATATTTGGAGATTTGGATGCCCGAAAACTACATTCTTCCATGACCCTTTTTAGCTTAACTAATAATAATGATCCTGTGTTTCAGGAAGTATTAGATGCTTTTTTTTCAGGTAAATTTGATCCGCTTACCTTATCTATCATTAATGAAATGATACATCCGGCTTTGGAACGAACAGCGTTTTAAATATCATTACAATAAAAGAAGTACTCTATTAGAATCTTCAATTTAAATATAAACCTCAATTCTACTTCTAAATAGTTGATTTACAAAGAAATTGAACTCTTGCAAGGTTTCCCAAAACCTTGCAGGTATTTAGGTTTAAAGAAACATATCTGCAAGATCAAAAAAAGACCTTGCAGGAAATGAAGTCAGGTTATAAGTACAATACTTTAGCCGAAAAATTTACATTTTAAAATATAAAGAAATTAATTTTTTAACCCCTGCATGTCAGTCTTGCAGGGGTTATCTTTTTATAAAGAAAACTTTATTGAATTAGGGGAAAAACACCCTTTCAAAAAGGGCTATACTCCTCTATATCATTATTTTAAACAGAAGTACTTTTATATTAATTATAAATTAAACTTTTAAATGGAGGAAACCGAAAAGCCAAAAAAAGAGTAGGTACTATAAAAAAATCAAAATTATGAAAACAAAAACACTGTTAGTTATTGGTGTTATTGCCATTGGGTTAGTATTATTTTCCCAACGCAAACCCCAAAAAATGTTGATCTATAGCGAAAATGGAAATTATATTGTTGACAATAATTTCCTGATTAAAGATGCTAAGCAAATGTCCAGAGCAGATCTTAACGGACTTATCGCTCTTGATAAGGAATATGCAAAAATTGGAGGTGCCGGCTTCCTGAATTACATCGTTAATACGCAAAAAATCCAGCACATTACCCGAATACAGACCTGGGATCATGTAACAAAATTCACAAAATTGAACATCATCCATAAAGGCTGTTTTGAAAGAGCAGATATTGATTGGAAATCTTATGGGGACATCAAAGTAAGACTTGATAAGATATTATCAAAATACAAGTATGCTTCTTTGGATGGAAATATTGGAATTACAGCCAATAAAATTGTGGTCAATGCCACCAAACTATCTAAAAAAGACATTAGTACTTTCAACAGATTAACCGTAGTAGGAATTGATGAAAATAATATCTGTAATGATTATATGGGAACCAAAGCCTTTAGCAGAGTGCTGACCAGAACTACCAGAACACCTTTTGATCAAAAATTAAATCAACAGGTTATCAATGTTATCCAGCAATACCGATAATTACTGAAACAAGGACCAATCAATAAGGTTTGTCCTTGTTTTTATACTATTTTTAATCAAATACAATAAAAATGAAAAGAAAATGGCAGCTTTTTGGGATATTCCTTTTACTGTTTATGGTGTTCACTATTGGATTAAAAGGAACTTTTGACGGTTATTACGGTTTTTACTATGATAAAGAGGAATATAAAAAACCATTCATTTATGAACTCACAAACAAAATTGTAGAGCTCGAACCTGTCAGCATGTTTACGGCTTATACCGGATTTGATACCGGGTATGGTTTTTTTGCGCCTAATGTTGCCAGCGATTTTGTACTGCTTTTTGAATTGCAGGACGCGGACGGAAATGTTTTGGAAGAACGTATTATGCCGGAATTGAAGAGTAAAGAAGGTATCGTGAGATATACTTCGGTTTTTAATATGTTTATGGATAAAGTGGTTTCTTCCAAAAAGAAAAGCGAATCTCAATACTTCGAATATTTGGATGTGGTACTGAAACAAATTGCAAAAAGCGTACTTAATGAAACTCATGGTGCCACAAAATGTACGGCCAAACTTTATCTCTACGATTATCCTACTCTGGACCGATATAAAAAAGGAGAAAAAACAGATAATCTGATTTTAATTAGTCAAATAAAATAAAAATACATCATGAGAAAAGCTGCTATCTTATATAAAAAAGTCGAAAATTTCTTTTTTGAAAACAAAGGCAATGCCGAATTTCTGGGTTTCTTCAGAATCTCAATAGGAACAATGGTATTATTGCATTTTTTATCTGTCATAAGCGATTTTGACAAGTTTTTTTCCAGTAAGAGTATTGTTCCGCAGGATATAATGTCTGTTTTTCATCCCCGCTGGCTGCTTACTTTTTCAAAAATTACTCATTTTTTCGAATCCTTTGGAGTTACTGAAAATACAGTTATTTTAGGATCTAAAATAATATTTATCATGTTATGTATCAATATCATAATTGGGTTTTATTCCCGAATGAGCGCTTTTTTGTTACTGCTTTTGCAGGTTGCTTTGCTAAAAGGAAGTTCATTCTTTATTTATGGAGTCGATTTTTTTACCAGCATGTCTTTGTTTTATTTGATTTTATTGCCTTCCGATGCCTATTTTTCAGTGCTTCGTTTTATTTTTAAAAAGAAGACCAGAGAAGTAAACTTTATGCCTGTCAAAAGAATGTTTCAAATCCATATCAGTATGGCTTATTTCTTCTCAGGATTTGATAAATTGCTCGGGTACAATTGGCGAAATGGTGAATCTATCTGGAAAGCCATTCATCTGCCTTATGCCAACAGGGATTTTAATTTTGATTTTTCGTGGATGGCAGACCATTCTTATATTTTAATTATTATTGGCTGGTCTACTGTCATCATCGAAATGCTGTATCCGGTTTTTGTCTGGATTCCTAAAACACAAAAAACATGGCTAATGCTTACCATTTCCATGCATCTGGGAATTGCTTTGGTATTGAACCTTTATTATTTTTCGGCCATTATGATTATCTGGAATCTGACTAATTTTTATTTTGAAAGAGAATCAGTTGCCGTGAAGTTTCCGGTTTTTAAGCATTGGTTTTACAAAAAATACAATCCGATAGGAATATAGAGAGTTAAGTCAAATTAAGTCTAAAAAGCCAAAAGCAATCCGATTGAATTGCTTTTGCTTTTTTAGATTTAGCTGAATTTAAGCTAACTAGTGTAATTCAAAATAGAAGTGTCAAGCTGAGCGGAGTCGAAGCCTTTTCGAGATAAAAAGCCTTCGACTCCGCTCAGGATGACAATTATTTCTGGAATCACAAACATATTAATTGCCTAATCCAGATCAAAAATTTTCCCTAAGTGTTCTTCCATAATAAAATAAGGATCATCTGTACGAGTTACTGATCTGATATGGATTAAACTTGTCTTACTCATCATCCTGAGCATTTGGCGACGCTCACATTTTACAATTCTGCCATTTTCTATTCGTTGTCCGGCAACAAAAGCGCTTCTTCCATGTGCGCACAAATGATTATTCACAAAAATAAGATCTCCGGAATCAGGAATATAATCACTATTAATTAAAGTCTTGGCTTCATCCCAAAAATCCATTAAGTTGCCAAGTGCCTCAGAAGTCTGTCCTGCATTTTCATTAAATATTTGTTCAGCAGCATCAAAACGAATAAAAGGAAGCTGTCTGTTTCCATATAATACAGAGGCTGTAGGCCCTGAATTTGCTACATCCTCATCATTATAATTGGCATCTTTTGGACATTGATAAATAGGTTCAAACAATTTTTTCATCACAGGGTTCATTTTCCCATGAGAACGAATCGAATATAATGTAGAAGGTACTCTTTCTTCATTTCTCAGATACAGAAAACTTAAAAAATCTGCCTGATTCGATAAAAAGGCATCTTCTGTATGCACAAATAAATCAGTTTTGGAGCCTGACCCTGTCTGCGTAGCTGCCATTTTCTCATCAGGAATAACGGCATGCAATAGACCTCCGCCCTTTCTCTGAGCATAATATTGAACCGGTTTAGAAGGCACAGCACCATGCAGGAGCGAACAGATAAAACCATATTTATTTAATTTTCCATAATCGGTACCCTGCCAGTTTGGGGGTGTTGGTCCCAGATCATCCTGATCTACTTCTATAAGTCCCTGAAAGACTATCGCACCATATTGCTCAGCAGAAAAATCCGAACCAAACTGACTTAAAATCCTGGTTATTCGCTCAGGAAGCAATTGAAAAGCATGAAGATGGAGAGAGGCTATATAATCCGGATTTTCATAATTGCCAAATGCTTTTACCAACAGATTACCAACGTTTGATAAAATATTTCTCTCCTTCTGTGTTATTTTAATAATTAGAGGACTTGTAGGAATTTTTAAAGCTAAACTTGTCTCAGCGGATTTTTCAGCTGACATAATAGTTTGTGATTTCATTTTTAATAGTTGATGGTTATTAATAGATAATTGAAATATAAAATACAACACACTTAAAACAAGCTATATACACAACTTGATTTGGGGCTTCAAAGTGATTATGTACGGGCATTCGGATAAAATTTTTCATATTTATTTTTTTTATTGCTTTTAATTTATACATTTGTTTTTACTTAGTCTAAATAAGATTTACTTACAAATATATTTTTATTTAATCTAAATAACAATAATTTTGATGAAAAAATTTAAAAAAATTATGAAAATTGCCCAAATTCCCAGTAAAATAAATACATCAGAATCTTCAGATGATATTGGAAAAATTTCTAAAAACATTCGCAGAAGAAGAAGCATTTTTGCCGATCAGTTCATTAAAAAAAATATTCCTGCAAAACTCCTTGACGAGATTCTCACAAATGCAACCTGGGCACCAAATCATAAAATGACAGAACCCTGGAGATTTATAGTTTTTAAGGGTAAATATCTTCCCGAATATGGCCAGTATATGGCCAAATACTACAAGGATTTTTATGCAGAACAGCTTCCACCGAAAGCGCTTGAAGAAAAGCTGGCTTATTTACGCGATTATCCTTTAAATGCTGCCTGCATGATTGGGATAATCTTAGTTCGAAACACAAAAATTAACCTGCCCGAATGGGAAGAAATTGCTGCTGTATCTTCTGCAGTACAAAACATGGCTTTGACCTGTACCGCAAATAACATCGGAAATTATTGGAGTACTAAAAGCGTTGCCATCGATTATGTTTCACAATTCGATCTGGCCGAAAACGAAAAATCATTAGGCCTGCTTTATCTGGGATATTATCCTGATGATCTCAGACTCTCTAAAAAGAAGAGGACTCCCATATCTAAAAAAGTGATTTATCTGCAATAAATATTAATAAACCCTAAATAATTATCTATCATGGACACTACATTAATGAATGATAAGACACCAAAAAACAAGGTGCTTATCCCCGATCAGGACTTCTACAAGGACATTTTTCATCAACATGCCAATGAGGAATATGCGCAGGCAATACAATTGGCGCAGGACCGGGTTTCTAATTTTCTAAAAAATAATCGCAAGCCTTTCAGCGGAATCAGACCTGACGAAATGAAAGCAAAAGTAGAATGTGTAGATTTAAAAATACCTTTACCGGATTATGAAAGTTTACTTAATGAAGTGGACGAATTGTATGTAAAACATGCTACTGCTTATCACCTGCCTGAGTATATTGCGCATCTAAACTGCCCTGTGGTAATACCTGCATTGGCTGCCGAAGTATTGATAAGTGCTATTAATTCTTCTCAGGATACCTACGACCAAAGTGCCGGAGGAACTTTTATTGAACGAAAACTAATAGACTGGACCAGTGAGCAAATTGGTTATACTGACAACGCTGACGGTATTTTTACCGCTGGAGGTTCTCAAAGTAATTTAATGGGTCTGCTGCTGGCCAGGGATTACTTTTCTTTGGAATACCAAAAATGGAACATCAAATTGGATGGTCTTCCACCTGATGCCAATAAATTCAGGATTTTTGTGTCTGATAAAGCACATTTCAGCAACCATAAAAACGCCTGGATTTTAGGCCTTGGAGAACAATCTATTGTGCATGTCGGAGTAGATAGCAGGTATCGTATGGATCCTGAACAGCTTGAAAAAGCAATAGCACAAGAAATAGAAAAAGGTAATATTCCTATTGCTATAACTGCTACAGCAGGTACTACAGACTTTGGTAATGTGGATCCGCTTCATAAAATAGCCAGTATTGCAAAACGTAATAACCTATGGCTTCATGTTGATGCTGCCTATGGCTGCGGTCTTTTGCTGACAGAAAAATACAGACATCTTTTAACAGGTATTGAACTGGCCGATTCGGTAACGATTGACTATCATAAGTCTTTCTTCCAGCCTATCAGCAGCAGTGCCTTCATAGTTAAAAATAAACTACATCTGAACATCATCAAGCATCATGCTGATTATCTGAATCCTAAGGAGCAGAATTATGAAGAGCTTCCGGCACAGATTAATAAATCCATCATTCAGAGTACCCGTCGTTTTGATGCCTTAAAACTCTGGTGTACACTCCGTTATATGGGCAAAGAAAAACTTGGAAAATATACAGATACCATTATAGAAACTGCAGAAGAAGCGGCCAATCATATTGATTCTGATAACGATTTTGAACTTTTATGCCATTCAGATATGGGCGTATTAGTGTTCCGATACATCAATGTTCCTGATCAGGCTAATTATTGTAATATTAACCAATACATTAAAGAAAAACTGTTTTTCAGCGGAGAAGTTTTGGTTGCCAGCACTAAAGTAGATGGTCAATTCTACCTCAAGTTTACCATTTTCAATCCTCTGACAACTCTTGACGATATAAAACATATTCTTAACATTATAAAACAAAATGCAAATGACTACCAACGACTTAACTAAATTTCACCCGCTGGCAGAACAGGTTAATTTTAAATCCCTGCTCAACTGTTATTGCAGGGAATTCAAGAACTGGGGTCGTTATGAAGGCATTCCTAAATACGATCCGGCATTAGCAGATTATATGCAGTCAATTAGCCATAGCATTTTTCTTAGGTTTGATTTTACCAATATTGGTCAGGAAGTATTTGCTCCTTTGGAATACTTTTCGGAAAGTGGAATACATTCTTTTGGTTTTCCGATTGTAGTACGCGATTGCGCCACTGACAAAATCAAAGAAATTGACCCTTTGCATTTTACTGACCTTGTAACAGCATATTCAAAAACCGACTATCCGGACATTGATGCTGCTCCAACCAAACAACGTTTAGAAAACAGTATTAATAATTTAGCCTTTTATCTGGCTCATTATAAAAACAGTGGCAGGATTGCAAATAATCCTGAGCAATCTTTTATAGAAGCCGAACAATCCCTTATTTTGGGACATTCGGTCCATCCTCTTCCTAAAAGCAGAGAAGGCTTTAACAGTGAAGAATTAGAGAAATATTCTCCGGAAACTGGCGGACAATTTCCGTTGCATTTTTTCTTGGTTCATCCCGATAATGTACTGGAAAAAAGTGCTGAGGATTATCTGATGACAGAATACCTGAGAAAAGAAATTGCAGCATATGCAGATAACAATGCAAAAGAATTACTGGCTCGTTATCCAGAATGGAAAGTAGTCCCTGCACATCCGTGGGAAGCTGAATATCTTTTGAATCAACCAGAAGTAAAAGAAATGCAATCCAAACAAATCCTGTTTAGTTTAGGTCAGTTTGGTCCGTCTTATACAGCAACATCTTCTGTTCGTACAGTTTACAATGATGAAAGTGAATGGATGTATAAATTCTCCTTACATGTTAAAATTACGAATTCTTATCGCGTGAATTATCTCCATGAATTAAATCGTGGTTATGACGCCAGTGAACTTATGAAAACCGACTGGGGAAAAGGAGTGCAAAAAGAATATCCTGAAGTACAACTTATTTGTGATCCTGCATTTATTACAGTTGTTTATCAGGACAGTGTTATTGATGGTTTTAGTACCAGTGTACGTCAGAATCCATTTAAAGGTGCAGCTTCCAAAAAAAATGTAAGCATGGTTGCCTCCCTTTCCCAGGATGGTATTTTGGGTGAACCATCAAGAATATTGAACCTCATCTCAGAATCGGCAAATCGACAAAGCACAGAGGCATCCGATGTTGCGGTTGAATGGTTTAAGCAATATCTGAACATTACCATCCGTCCTTTGATCGGTATTTTTAATAAATACGGATTTGGAGCAGAATTCCATCAACAAAACATGCTGATTGAATTTGATGATAAACTTTTCCCATCCAAACTTTATTTCAGGGACAATCAGGGTTATTTTTTCCGTCAGGGAAAAGTCGAAGAATTACAACGCATCCTGCCTGATTTTGGAAAAGACAGCCGATCGTTTATAGCCGAAACCAGGATTATAGATCTTCTGGGATACTACTTATTGGTAAACCATTTATTTGGAATTATAAATGCTTTAGGTAAAAGCAGACTGACAGAAGAAAAATTACTTATAAACCTGTTATATGAAGCATTAAAAGCTGAAGAACAATCTGATACTACAGGTTTGGTTTCGCATTTAACCAACAGTGTCAAACTGGTTGTAAAAGGTAATTTACTGACCAGTCTTAATAATATGGATGAAGCCAGTGCTCCAAGAACTAATCCTGCAGTTTACAAAAGTTATCCCAACCCTTTAAACAAATACTTCTTTTCTGAAAATCTGATTAATCCAAAAGGAACTAATGTCGTTTTTAGCAGATATTTTGAAAAGGAAAATGTAACTGTAACATTGAGACCGGTGGATATTAATACAGATCTGAAAATGCTGCATGAATGGTTCCATCGTGAGCATGCTTTGCAAATCTGGAAAATGAACTGGCCAATTCGGGAATTAGAAGCTTATTATCGTGCGTTACTTCCAAATGATATTGTACAAAGTTATATTGGCGAAGTTAATGGTGTGCCCACTTTTAATATTGAAGTGTATTGGGCTAATCGTGATGTGGTTGGAGAATACTACGATGCACTGCCATCGGATTATGGTACACATCAGTTTATAGCACCAGCTGATCCTAAATTAAAATTCACTTCTCCGGCCACACAATCTATGATGGATTTTGTATTTGCAGAACCAAAAGTAGGCAAAATGGTCGGTGAAGGTTCAACAGCCTTATTAGCATCTATGATCAATAAAGCACAAATGGGATTCAAAATCGAAAAAATAATTGAAATGCCGGATAAAAAAGCCAACCTCAACTTTTGCTATAGAGAATGGTATTGGGCAAAATTTCCGGCAGCAAAAGATTTTCAGAATATTCCGGTTACAGCACCCCAGTTTAATCAATAAAAAAATAACAATGAGTACAGAAAAAATATATTCGATAATAGGTATCGGAATTGGTCCTTTTAACCTTGGTCTTGCCGCTCTTATGGAACCCGTAGAAGAATTATCATCCCTATTTTTTGATCAGGCGGATGGTTTTGACTGGCATCCCGGTCTAATGCTGAACAATGTTACCCTTCAGGTTCCTTTTTTAGGCGATCTGGTAACGATGGCCGATCCTACAAGCAAATACACTTTCCTGAATTTCATCAAAGAAAGTGGAAGATTGTATAAATTCTATATCAGGGAAAACTTCTTTATCTTCAGAAAGGAATATAATGAGTATTGCAAATGGGTAGCTTCTAAGCTCCATAATTGTAAATTTTCCCATAAAGTAGTGTCTCTTGACTATGTCGACGGACTCTATAAAGTAATGGTCATCAATACACAGACCTGCATTACTGCTACTTATTACACCCAAAAAATTGTTTTAGGAACAGGAACCTCTCCGCATATTCCAGACTTTATTAATCAGGAAGCTTTGCCAAATGTGATCCATGCTTCAAAATATTTATATTTTAAATCACAAATCCACAAAAAATCATCAGTAAGTATTATCGGTTCCGGACAAAGTGCTGCAGAAGTATTTCGTGACCTTTTACCTGAAACCCAAAATGGCCTGCAGCTTAAATGGTTTACGCGCTCTTCGCATTTTTTTCCATTAGATAATAAATCGAAACTTACACTGGAGCTTACATCTCCGGAATATGTAGATCATTTTTATAATCTGACATATGAAAAACGTAAGCAGCTCTTAGCCAGACAGCATGGGCTTTACAAAGGAATTGATCAGGAATTGATTAACGAGATTTTTGACAGCTTATATGAAATGAGTTTGGACAATACGCCTTTAAATGTCGAATTGCGCTCTAATCTGCGTCTTACAGCTGTAACTGAAGATTCGGATGGTTCTTATGATATGGATTTCACACATACCGAACTGGAGCAGCCTTATCAAAACCAGAGCGATTATGTTATTCTGGCTACCGGCTATAAATATAAAGAACCGGACATTCTTCAGGGAATTGAAGATAAAATCGATCGTATGGAAAATGGGTTATTTAATGTAGGCCGTAATTATACTATTGATAAAAATCGTAAGGATATTTTTGTTCAAAATGCGGAACTACATACGCATGGGCTTTCTACCCCGGATTTAGGAATGGGTGCTTATCGTAATTCATACATTATTAATCAACTTGCTAACCGCGAAGTTTATAAAGTTGAAAAACGTATTGCTTTTCAGGAATTCGGTGTAGAAAAATCAGCAGAAGCCTTTTCACAAACCAATACGATGGACATAATAAACGAACAATTAGATGTTCAGACATTAATAAAAAACTAATTTAGAATGACAACTTCTGAAAATATATTCAAAGATGCACAACATCTCAATACAGATATCTGGAACAAAGTAAATCGTAACCTTTTGGCAAAAAGTATCGCAGAACTGATGCGTGAGGATTTGGCAAAACCGCTAATCGTAAGCAAGGAAAAAAACAGCCTTACGCATTTTAAATTAGAAACAGACAAAGAGAATATTTATTATACTTTTTCCGGGTATCCAAGATTTATTAATTATTGGCATATCGTTAAAGAAAGTATTTATAAAAATGAAGATGGACAGCAATCAGGCACAATTGATGTCCCTAATTTCTTTATAGAACTGCAAAATACCTTTGGTATAAATTCCTTCACGCTGGCACATTATGTTGAGGAATTATTGCACACTTTATATGCTGATGCTTTTATCCATTCCAAAGGTCGTTTGTCTGCTGCAGAACTTGCAGATTCAGATTTTCAAACTATTGAACACAGCCTGGACGGGCATCCGTGGGTGATTGTAAACAAAGGCCGAATTGGTTTTGATTCACAGGATTACGAAGATTTTGCTCCTGAATCCGGTCAGAATACACGTCTGGTATGGATTGCGGCTCATAAAGAACGCGCTGTTTTTCGTTTATTGGAAGGTATGGATCAGCAAAATTTTTATGAAAATGAATTGGGCAAAGAAAAAATAACTTCGTTTAGAATCCTTCTCGCTCAGGCAAAGGTAAATCCGGAAGATTACATTTTTATTCCTATACATTCATGGCAATGGCAAAATAAACTGGTTATGCAGTTTGCCCATGATATTGCTGCGAAATACCTGATTCCTTTAGGACTTTCAGATGATTTGTACAGTCCTCAACAAAGCATCCGTACGTTTTTCAATCAAAGTGAGCCACACAGACATTATGTAAAAACATCCATGTCTATATTAAATACCAGTCATATAAGAGGATTATGTGCAAAACAATTATCAATAGCACCACGCCTCACAGGCTGGATCAAAGACATGCTTAAGCAAGACTTACACCTTCAAAAAATGGATGTTGTACTTCTGGGTGAAGTAGTTTCTGTTAGTTATACACATCCGAGTTACAGCAAAATCACAGATACTCCTTATCAGTATAATGAATATTTAGGAGCCATGTGGCGAGAAAGTCCGATCAATTTTCTAAAACCCGGAGAAAATCTGATGACGATGGCTTCATTATTATATGTAGATGATCAGGGAAAAAGCCTGGTTCAGGAGCTTATAGAAAAATCAGGTCTTTCTACGGAGCAATGGTTAAAGGCTTATTTTACAGCATATCTTAAACCAGTACTGCAGATTTATTACCAGCATTCTTTATGTATAGATCCGCATGGGCAGAATGTGATTTTGATTTTAAAGGATTATGTGCCTACACGTATAGCCTTGCAGGATTTTGTGGGTGATATTTTAATTAATGAAGAAGGAAAGAAAAAACTGCCGCAGGAATTCATTGAAAACATGTTCAATGCCTCTCCAAATCCCGAAAATGCTCCTTTAGTTATTCTTATCGCTGTCTTCGACGCTTTCTTCAGATACCTGAGTGATGTTTTAATTACTACTGCAGATTTTCCTGAAGTTTCTTTTTGGAATGGTGTGTACGAAATCATCACAGAATATCAGGAAGAACACCCTGAGCTAAAAGATATGTTTGAAAAATATGATTTGTTGATTCCCGAATTCAAACGTCTTATTTTCAATAGTCGTCGTTTGTTTAATGGTTATGAGGAAACCTCAGGTTTTCCACACATGAAAAAAAGCGGTTTTATTCCGAACCCTTTATATCAGTTGGTAACAGAAGAATTACTAACAATAAAAGAGAATTCATGAAAACCACGATATTAAAGACACGCTCCTTTTTTAGTCTTTTAAAGCGTTCCTTATCCGGCAGTGAAAGTAATTTTACTTCGGGCAGCATCAACAGAACCATTATTTTAATGTCTGTGCCAATGGTTGCAGAATTATTAATGGAATCTTTGTTTGTTTGTTCCAATCTGTTCTTTGTGAGCAGATTGGGAACCAACGCTATTTCTATTGCCGGTGCGACAACTACTTTTATCACCTTTTGCTACTCCGTTTCCATAGGTCTTGGTATAGCTGCTTCGGCCATGATTTCAAGAAGGATTGGTGAAAAAAAGTTTAAGGCTGCAGGACAAACCGCTATGCAGGTTATTTATGTAACTGTCCCAATTGCTGCACTTATAAGCTTGGTCTGCAGTATCTGGACAACAGAGATAATGAGTTTAATGGGGCTCTCTCCTGCTATGGTTCAGGAAGGTGCTTCCTACGGAATGATCATGTTTGCTTCAAGCGGATTCCTAATCCTTCGGATAGTAATCAACGGAATATTTCGTGGGGCCGGCGATGCTTCCACAGCCATGAGAATATTATGGTTGTCTAACGCAATAAATATAATATTATGCCCAATATTCATGTTTGGCTGGGGACCAATTCCTGCTTATGGGTTATTCGGAGTAGGTATTGCGACACTAATCGCGCGAATGGTTGGAGTACTCTATCAGGCATGGTATCTGGTAAAAGGCAAAACGATAATGAAAATCGGAATGGCACAATTGGTATTCCATTTTGATATTTTCAAAAGAATACTCAAACTGGCTTTTAGCGGGACAGTTCAATTTATCATCCCTGCTTCGAGCTGGGTATTTATGATAAAAATTATGTCCCATTTTGGGGAAGATGCTTTGGCCGGATATATTTTAGCCCAAAGAGTAACCTCAATAGCCACGATGCCTGCCTGGGGTCTTGGAAACGCAGCCGGAATATTAACTGGACAAAATCTTGGAGCAAAACAGCCTGATCGGGCAGAAAAATCGGTTTGGAGAGCAGGAACGCTAAACATGGGATTCCTTGTTTTAATTGCTGTTTGCTGGATATTTCTCGCAGTTCCCGTGGTAAAAATCTTTACAGATATTCCGGAAGTGATTTCCCACAGTACCATGTATATTCATTTTATCTCTATGGCTTATGTTCTTTTGGGATATACCATGGTGATTTCAAGAGCGCTCAATGCCGCCGGAGAGGTAAAAGTCGTTACCTGGCTTTATATTCTAATGTTTTATATCGTACAGATTCCGCTTGCCTATGCGTTGGGAATTACTTTCAACCTGGGCTCAAATGGTGTTTTTACAGCCATCTTAATATCAGAAATTGTATTGGCTGTTGCCTGCATAATTGTCTTCCGTAAAGGAAAATGGAAAAATACCAGAGTTTAATCAGACCCAAATTAATTAAAAAATAAAAATATGAATACAACAGAAAAATTACACGGTGTATTTGCAAGAGCTTTTGAAATACCTGTTACAGAAGTAAACGACCAATTGGAATATCAGGCAATAGCCGAATGGGATTCTATGAGCCATCTTGTTTTGGTTGAAGAACTTGAAAGTACCTATAACATCTCAATAGAAATGGAAGATATTTTAGATATGGGAAATGTCGAAAAAATAAAGGAAGTGCTTAAAAAACACGGATTTGAAATTAATTAGAATATAGCACAAGAACTATGGAACTATATGATTTAATCAGAAAAAATGAAAATTTAACCTTTACGGATTCCAGTACCGGTGTTTCTAAATCTATAAAGGAAATGCATCAATCCCTGAAAATTGACGATTTGCGATCGGTTGTCTTTATTTATAACGATAATCAGTTGCCGGCTATTGAAACTTTTTTAAACTTTTATCAAAGCAGATATACAATAGCATTACAGGGATTAGGAATAAATACTGACTTTAAGGAAAATTTAGAAAAAAAATACACGCCTTATTACATCTACGATCCGTCCCGTAACAGCATTGAAGGATACAGCGCGGTAAATGCTTCTGAAACGATAGTATTATTTAAACGCAATGAAAACTCCATTTATCCTATCCATCCTAAAGTTAAGCTGCTGCTAAGTACTTCCGGAACAACAGGATCTCCAAAATTTGTGAGGCTTTCAGATGATAATCTGGTGCAAAATGCCAAATCTATCCTGAAATATCAGCCGATTAAAGCAGATGACGTCGTACCATTGAATGTACCTGTAAATTCCGTTTACGGATTGTCAATTTTTACAACCAATTGTATAAAATCACAGCAAATTGTCTGTACTGACAAAGATGTGTTTCAAAAAGAGTTCTGGTCTGATTTGAAAAAGTATGAGTATTCCACCTTAGGAGGAGTACCCTACTTTTATGAAATACTTCAGAGTATCGGTTTTTTTAAAAAGGATCATCCTTCACTCCGATACTTTACTCATGGAGGAGGAATGCTGAATCATAAATTGATAGAAGTTATTTCAGAATACACCGAAAAATATGGAAAGCAATTCTTTGCACAGTACGGGCAAACAGAGGCAAGCGGAAGAATGGCTTTTTTACCAACTGAAGATTTGCTGAGAAAAAGAGCTTCTATCGGACGTTCTATTCATAATGGACGTTTTGAAATAGACAATGAAACATCCGAACTTATCTATTATGGCCCAAATATCTTTGGCGGTTATGCAAATATACGAGCCGATTTGCAATTTTATGATCAGGAAGAAAAACTGCATACAGGAGATCTTGCAAAAGTAGATGACGAAGGTTATTATTATATTACTGGCAGACTAAAACGAATTGTGAAATTATTTGGTACCCGAATAAATCTCGATGAAATGGAATTGCTTCTGAAGGATAACCTGAACGGAAAAACCTTTATTTGCCTGGATGTAAGTGACAAGAATTTAGCTGTTTTGTATACAGACAAAAATTTAGATAAAGAATTGATTAAAGGCGTTCTAAAAGAAAAACTAAGCCTTCATGCCAGTTCATTAAAAGTCATTCATATGGATGATTTACCTTTGACTGCCAACGGAAAAGTGAATTACCCAATGATCAGGGAATGGCTTGAATCTGAAAGTCTGGTGCAATAATCCAGAAAATTCAACCTTAAATAAAACACCTCTATCCTTACGAATAGAGGTGTTTTTGATTCAACTAAAACTAACTTAAAATCTGAAAGTCAGGTTTGCTAAAACTGTTGTTGGTGCTTGTGGTGCTCCCCATGTGCTCCAATATTTTTCATTTGTTAAATTATCTACCTTAACCCCAATTCTCCATGTTGGCTGTTCATAAAATACCGTCGCGCCTAAAATTGTATAGGAAGGAATATAAAAAGTATTGCTTGTACTCATATAACTTTTACTCACATAGTTAGCTCCGAAACCGGCACCAAGTCCTTTTAAACTATTTTGAAGTTTATAAGAAGTCCAAAAATTTGCTACATTTTCTGGTGCATCAGCAGCTTTATTACCTTCAATAGCTTTATTTGTATCACTTGTTTTTACAATACGATTATCATTATAGGCATAACCAGCTGTAATATTTAAACCAGGGGCAGGATTCGCAAGGAATTCAACTTCAACTCCTTTACTTACCTGTTTTCCATCCTGTTGATAAACTAAATCTGCTTGTCTTATTAATGCATTATCATTAGTGATTTCATAATAACTAACTGTTGTGCTTAATTTTTTGTTGAACAATTCAGCTTTTATCCCTGACTCCCATTGATTAGCATAAAGAGGGTCCGGAACAAATTGTGTTGCATCAGGCTGATTTACAGGTGCAAGATTTTGGAAACCATTCATGTAATTTCCAAACACAGATAATTGATCTTTAAGAATCTGGAATACCAATCCAAATTTAGGTGATACTGATGTTTGTTTATAACCCGCTACCGTACCACTTTGTTTACGTTCGAAATCGTCCAAACGCAAACTTGTCATAATATGTAACCTGTCTGCAACACCCATTACATAAGAAGCATAGGCACTATAAGTATTTTCGTCCCTGCCTGCGCGTATAACCGGAGCTAATAATATTGCATCAATATCTTTTTTTCTAATTGGTACAAAATTAGTTGTTACATCAATCGTTCTAAATGGAGCAGTTGGTGTTGGCGTAGATGAAAAAGTATCCGAATAATTTCTGTAATTCACTCCTGCAACTAATTTATGCTTTAAGATTCCTGTTTTAAATTCTCCATTAATATTTTCCTGAATATTGGTATAGTTACTCGATATTGGCCCAAACATCGTAGCACGAATAGTCGCTGTAGTTGGAGAAGTCCAGGTTGGCAAAACCTGGTAGCTATACTCTACGTTCTCACTTACATAAGAAAATAAAGTGGTAGATTTCCAGTTCTCTGATATTTGATATTCTGACTGAACAAAAGCTTTTGAAGATGTAGATTTAGCATCGGCATCATCATGAACCAAAGATTCTTTATAGTCTAATTTTATATCCCCGGGATTTGTTATACCCGATGTAGCAGCCACAGTAGGATATAAAGGTTTGGTACTTTTAACATTATATAACTCTGCATCTACATTAAAAGTAAGTTTCTCTGTAGCTTTAAAAGTAAGACTTGGAGCAAAAGAAAGGGTATTAGAAAAACCATAATCCAAAAAGCTTTTTGCTCTGTTAACCCCTACATTCAGCCTGAAAAGGGCCTTTTTATCTTTGGTAAGAGGTGCATTAACATCTACCGTAAGCTGGTTAACCCCATAACTTCCGCCAGTATATGTTATTTCGGCAGATTTGGTTTCAAACGGTTTTTTAGTAACCAAATTGACTACACCTCCAAAAGAAGAGGCCGAAGATCCGAATAAAGTTCCTGAAGGTCCTTTTAATACTTCAATTCGGTCAACATTTTGAATCCCAACAGTAGAACGGCCTGATAAAGTTTCCATACCATTTCTGGCATTAACACCAACAGTAAAACCTCTGAAAATAAGGGCAAATCCTCCCGAAGGGTAATTAAGAGGTACAATACCCGGAGCGTTTCTCATAGCCGTTGTAATATCGATTGTTATCTGCTCTTGCATAAGTTCTTTGTGTATCACATTATATACCTGTGGATTCTCCAGGTTCTTTAAAGGCATTCTGGCCACATATTCCGTTTTTTTAGAAAGAATGCTTTTTTTATTACTGATTACAACCTCCTTTAACTCTTTATTAGAAACTTTTAGTTGCAAATTAAGTGAAGCTGTTTCATTTTCAGCCACTCTAACTTCCTGTTCTGATGTTTCATAACCATTTAAAGACACTTGTAAGATGTAAGTATTTGGTTTTACACGGTTTAGTTCAAAACTACCGTCATCATTTGTACTCGTATTATATTTTGAGCCTTTAAGAATGATATTCACATCTGCTGCCGGTTTTCCGTCTGAAGTTGTGATTTGACCTTTAATTTTTCCGTGATTTTGTTGAGCAAAAGAAAAAAGGACTGAAAACAAGAAGGCAATTATAAATAAAAACTTTGATGTTCTTAAAGTAAGATATTTCATTGATTTTTAATTTTGATTAATATTTGTTTTTATTTAGAATTAATAAAAACAGTGCAAAAATAAAAATTAATATTAGTTTAACAAGGATTATTTAGATTTATTCTACACAATAATTACACTTATGGCTTTATGTATAATTGATATCCAAATCACTTAAAAAATTTTAAACTTACCTATGTGGTTTAACTGATTTGAACTCTTCTTTGATATAAAACGAATAGATCAAAAATTATAAATTTGAGTAAAACTTCTTCATCCATCCAAAAATAATTGTCACCCTGAGCGGAGTCGAAGGCTTTTTAAGTAATAAAGGGCTTCGACTCCGCCTTTACTTTGGATTTGATAAAAAGCTTTAAATTTATTCAAAGGAAAGCAGAGGTGAACTTTCGACTCCGCTAGTTAAGAACTATGCTGTGCATTAGTCCTCTGCCTTCCCCTTGAATCCCGTTGAATTGCTTCAAATAGAATGATAGACATAGCGGTCTAATAAAGGCTCTAAAGAAGTTCAACATTTTTGTTTATCTTAAATTCAAAGTTATGAAAAAGTATTCATTTTATGTCGGCATTGATGTATCAAAAGCTAAATTAGATATTAATATTCTTGATGCTTCAACTCTTAGGTCAGAGCATTTTAGCATAGAAAATAATATCAAAAACATTTCTGTTTTTATCAAAAATATGAGCAGGCAGGTTAATAAAGAATATATTCTTTTTTGTTGTGAAAACACAGGTATTTATACCAATCATATATCAAGTGCTTCAGTAAAACTCAATCTGGATTTATGGATTGTTCCTGCGATTGAAATAAAAAAATCAAAAGGAATTTCAAGAGGAAAAAATGATAAAATTGATGCCAGGGATATTTCTTATTACAGTTACAGAAACATAGATAAATTAAAACTATTTACTTTAACAGGCATAGAGATTCAAAAACTAAAAATTCTTTATACCGAAAGAGAAAAATGCTAAAAGCCTTATTGCTTATACAAGCTACAAAAGAAAATAAAGATTTTACAGATAAAATAATTTTCAGGGAAGTATCTCAAATTAACCAGGCTCTGGCTAAATCTATTAAAAATTCGATCAATAAAATTGAGTCGAGAATTAAAGAAATAATTAAATCAAACGATCAATTAACCAAACAAATCCAACTTATCAGATCAATTCCCGGGCTCGGAGAACAAACCAGCGTGTATTTGATTATTGCAACAAAAGGATTTACAGCGTTTAAAAACTGGAGGCAATTTGCCTGTTACTCTGGTGTTGCCCCTTTTGAACATAGCTCTGGTTCCAGTGTAAAAGGAAGGACCAGAGTGAATCATATGGCTGATAAAAAAATGAAGTCACTATTGCAAATGTGCGCTATGACAACATTAAAATATGATCCACAATTAAAGGAATATTACAATAAGAAAAAAGTGGAAGGCAAAAACTCAATGTTGGTTTTAAATAATATCAGATGCAAACTTATAAGCAGGGTCTTTGCTGTTATAGCAAGGGAAACTCCATATATAAATACCTATAAATTTGCATCGTAATTTTTTAGTACTTTTTGTTGTTTTTTATCATAGAATGCTCAGCCTGACATCTATCTTGAATTACAACCAATGAGTTAAACTAAATAATCTTTGCACTACTATGCGTATTTAATCTAAATAAGTATAAATTTGCGATTCAAAATTGAAGTAATTAATGTTTCCAAAAACACATGAATAAAGCATTTAAGAAAAAAATCAGGAATTTACATTTGTGGCTGGGACTTGGTTCGGGGCTAATTGTTTTTATAGTAGCACTTACAGGAAGCCTGTTGGTTTTTGAAAAAGAAATCGACCAATTCATAAACCCGGAATTTTACACCGTTTCTAATATCGGTCAGACAAAAAAGACAATTGATTACTGTACAAACGTATTACAAAAAGAGTATGCTGTTAAAAAAATAAATCGTATCCTTACATTTAATGATCCCCAACGAACTCTGATAATTGTTGGAAAAGATAAAGACAAAGTAGTACAGATTTTTTCGATGGATCCCTATACTGGAAAAGTACTTGGTACAGTTGCACAAGAAAGCAGATTTTTTTCTGTTGTTTTATCAATACACCGACAACTATTAATAGAAGATGCAGGTGAAATTATTACAGGCTGTTCCTGTCTGATTTTTGTTTTTATGTTAATCTCCGGTCTTATTTTATGGTGGCCGAAAAAAATTAAAAATTTAAAGCAAAGATTAACTGTCAAATGGAACGGATCATTCAAAAGATTCAATTGGGACTTTCATTCCACTATTGGTTTTTACAGTTTTTTATTTCTGTTGATTATAGCTCTGACGGGTTTAACATGGTCTTTTAAATGGTTTGAGAACGGAATGTATTTCCTTGCAGATGGTTCCATAAAAAAAGCGTCTCCAAAAGTTGAAAATCCAACAAAAACAGATCCTAAACTTGATCAGACAGCCTTCTATCAAAGCATTTATCAAAAAACGGACAGCATTTTTCCATACAAAGGAAATATTCAAATCAGAATGCCTGCAGATACAATTAACAGTATTCTGGTTCTAAAGGAAAACCTTGAAATGAGCATTCCAAACCAATCCAGCGCAGCTTATTTTGACAAATACACAGGTCAGAATATTGAAAAAAGACCTTATGCGTCTTTTAGTAATGGAGACAAACTAAGGAGACTTGTCTATCCGATACACACGGGAAATATTTATGGGTATCCAACCAAAATAATTGCTTTTTTGGTAACACTTTTTGCTGTCACTTTGCCAATTACAGGTCTATTAATTTGGTTAGGAAAAAAGAAGAAAAAAAAGAGTCCTGCCGCATCAGTCAATTAAAAATACTTAATAAAATGATTTTAAAGCCTAAAGGTAAAAATCATCACAGATGCGACAAAACAAATTATTATTTACTTGTATTATCAGGAAATAATAAATAAATTAATTTACCTTAATAACAACTTTTCCTTTAGCCCGACCGCTTTCTACATAAGCAAGAGCATCATTGGCAGCATCGAATGAAAACACTTTGTCTACAACCGGACGTATAATTCCGGAATTGATAAGCTCAGTGATTTTACTTAGCTGAGCTCCACTTGCTTTCATGAATAGAAAGGAATAATGTACACCTAATCGTTTTGCTTTTTTCTTAATTCCATAACTTAAAAAAAACAGTACTATTTTGAGAATTGCATTCAGCCCAATTTCTTTTGCAAATTCAGGATCCGGAGGACCGGAAATTGAGATAAGCTTTCCTCCAGGTTTTAATATGCGTAATGATTTTTCCAGGGTTTTAGCATCCTGACTATTCAAAACAACATCATAATCCTTAAGTATAGTTTCGAAATCTTCATTTTTGTAATCAATAACAATATCGGCTCCCAGGCTTTTTACCAAATCAATATTGGCTGTACTCGTAGTCGTGGCTACAGTAGCACCCAAATGTTTTGCCAGCTGAATAGCAAAAGTCCCTACGCCGCCTGACCCTGCCTGAATAAAGACTTTTTGGCCTTTTTTTAGATTCGCTTTTTCAACCAGTGCCTGCCATGCCGTTAATCCTACCAACGGAATAGAGCCAGCTTCTTCCATTGAAATATCTTTAGGTTTTATCGCAACATCACTTTCATCAATGGCAATAAATTGGGCAAAAGTACCTATTCTATAATCTTGCGGACGTGAATACACTTCATCTCCTGCCTTGAAATTCTTTACTTTTGAGCCGGTTTTCACAACAACTCCTGCAACATCATGCCCTAAAACGAGAGGCATTTTATAAGGAAGTATTGCTTTGAACTCCCCACTTTTGATTTTAGAATCCAAGAGATTTACACCGGCAGCATGCACTTGTACCAATACATCATTTTCTTTCAGCTGCGGTTCCGGAACTTCAACTTTCTTCATTCCCCCTTTAGGCTTATAACTATTTATAATAAATGCTTTCATATTAATTTGTATTAAGAGTTTGATAATTCAAGGTGTAATTTTTACTGTAATAATTTGTAACTTTTCTTAGGATTCACTAAACTGTAAGCTAATTTAGGAAAGAATCTGTTCAGGAAGTACAAGGTTTTTGTATCCCCTATTCGAATCGTATACTGATCTTTTTTAAGGGCATCGATAAACTCTTTTACTAATTGTTCCGCAGTTAACTTTTTACCTGTCCTTTCTGCCGTCATTTCAGTAGCAACAACCGGAGGCAGTAGTTCAAATACTTTTACACGGCTGTTCAAAATCTGTAAATGTTTTCGCAGCGATTGCGTATAAAACCCCAAAGCGGTTTTAGATGCAGAATATGTAGCTTCTGTGATTGATGGTACATAACGAAGAAGAGAGGTTGTGTTGATAATGGCACCTTCGCTTCGGGATTGCAGCATCTCCATAAAAAGATTATTCAAACGAACAATACCAATATAATTAACCTCCATTTCATAAGCAGCACTTTCGGCATGTTTATCGTCTGCAATACCTAAATTCAACACAGGACTTAATACCCCTGCATTATGATAAAAAATATCAATTCCGCCCAATTCCTTAATCTGTTTGAAAAGAGTAACTGCATCTTCTGCATTGGCAGCATCACTTTTTATAACCGTAAGGCCAGGATATGCTTTTTTTGCATTGTTCAGTTTTTCCTGATTTCTGCCCGTAATAATCACTTTGGCACCCAACTGTAAAAATTGTTTTGCTGCTTCAAGACCAATTCCTGAACCTCCTCCTGTAATTAATATTGTTTTATTCTTTATTATCATGATTGTCTATTTATAATTTATCAGAAAACGTTTTTGATTCCCCGACCAAAATATCAAACTGGTTTTTCTCTAATGCCAAAACTAATTCATCTGCTACTTCTGAAGGAGGAATCCCGTTTGCTCCGCCAATCTCAGCTGAGAATTCTGTATTTACCAAAGGAGGGTAAATTTCATAAATACTTAAATTTGGGGTTTCTTCAAAAGTATCTCTTAACCCTTGCGTGTAACTGTGTAAGGCAGCTTTACTGGCGGAATACGTAGGAAGGTATTTATTTCCTCTAAAAGCAACTATAGAAGTAACATTTACAACAGCTGCCTCTTTCTGTTTTAATAAATGAGGCAATACCAATTGTGTAAAATCTATAACACTTAAATAATTGGTATTGATTTCCTGAAATGCTTTTTCGGCAGCATTATTTGTATTGTCGCTCAAATCATTTAGAAAGGCAGCACCGGCATTATTGATCACGATATTTACCTGAGGATACTGCTCCGTTAATTCTTTTGCAATACGAATACGATCCGCAGGAATTGCTAAATCCCCTTGTATGGCTTTGGCACCGTCTAATTCTTTCAATGCTTTCTGTAGTCGGTCTTCACTGCGTCCGTTAATGATAACCTTGTTTCCTGCTGCAATTAATTTTTTAGCAAATGCTAAACCTATTCCGGCGCTACCGCCTGAGATAAATATTGTATTTCCTGATGTGTTCATTTTATTATTTATTTACTTGATTAACAATTGTTTTAATTTAAATTTTGTACTTTTTAGTATATTTTTAATTCCTAAAAACCATTAGGTCCATTCATTTAACCATTGTATAAAATATACCAAAAAGTATATTGTTTTGAAAAAAAATTAGATTGCAAAGCTTTCTAATTCTTTTTTCAGATTTTTAATAAGACCGCGCATAGGTTTGGCTGTATTCATGTTTCTGCATATAATTACTGCCCCTTCAACAGCCGCAAATGCCTTAAAGGCATATACTTCCGAATCCAGACGATTGGAGAATTCCCCATCCTCAATGCCTTTGTTAAGGATTGAAACAAAAAATTCCAGTCCGCTTCTGAATGTCACTGCAATTTTTTCTTTAATCGCAGGATAATTATCATCTGACTCTACAGCGATATTCATAACCGGGCAGCCACCTTTGATATGAGTCTCTAAAGGATCTTTATAAAAATCAAAAAAGGCAAATACTTTCGCTTTGGCTGTCTTTCCTTTACTAATAGCTGTTGCTAATTTACTGCCATTACACTCAAGCATATAATTAATAACCTGAAGAGATAAATCTTCCTTACTTTCGAAATGCCCATAAAGACAACCCTTTGTTAATTTTGCGGCTTCAAGCACGTCATCTATGTTCGCACCCGAAATTCCCTTTTGATTAAAAATAGGGGCCGCAATTTCGAGTATAAATTGTTTTGTTCTTTCAGCTTTTGTTAGCATCACATTCAGTTTTGAAATGCAAATATACTAAAAAGTATATTTTAAAGCGAAAAAACAACATTTTTTTTAAGCATAATATGGCTTTAAATTATTCCTTATCGATATTGCCTAAATTTATAATTCTGACAGATTAAAAATTTAAATTAATTTCATCGATAATTAATGAAGCTGCCGCATCAATTGTCTGAGTAACAATTTCTTCAGCGGTACCTTTAAATTCATATCGTTTTGCTAATTGTTTATGTGGAAAAATAATATGGATAAAAATAGTCCCAACAGGTTTTTCAGGAGTTTCGCTTCCACCCGGAGTTGTGAGTCCTGTAATGGCAACACATACATCTGAAGCGATAATTTTACAGAAATTATGTGCCATTGCTTCGGTTACTTCAGCAGATTCAGGTGTAAATATATCTATAAGTTCGGGTGGAATTTCAAGTATCTCTTCTTTCATGCAGGCATCATAACAAACCATTCCGCCAAGCAGGATTTTACCCGAATCAGGAACTCTGGAAAATTCATAACACATTTTTCCT
The DNA here is from genome assembly GCF_059491325.1 of Flavobacterium sp. Flavsp81. NCBI lineage: Bacteria > Pseudomonadati > Bacteroidota > Flavobacteriia > Flavobacteriales > Flavobacteriaceae > Flavobacterium > Flavobacterium sp. Flavsp81. The sequence goes on from NZ_CP168505.1 coordinate 1,604,124, forward strand.
GCCGAAGCACTTTCAACAAACGTTATCTTCCAGCCCTGTTTTATAATCGCTTTACTGCATTCTATAACTTTAGGAGATATCATATTTTAAAATTTTGATATAATAAATTCTTAAACTTCGTTTCAAAAATGAAAGGATTATTGATGTAAACTTTCCTGATTTATTTAGGTAAATAATATTTTTGAAACATTCTTATAAAATTAGAAAAACAGAAATACAGGAACTTACATAATTAAGAATGAAATTTATAATATTAGGCCTTTGGAGTTTTCATTTCCATCTTTGATTTTATTTAACAGCCTACCATCCATATTTTTTTTAATTTTGTCGAAATCCAAATTTCTCCAATGAAACGTTCCGGCTCTGCAGATCTTCCATTACATTATGGCCATGTTCCTTTATGGCTGGCTGATCGTATGTCGAAACTTGGTTTTGCAATTGTTGAAACTATTGCAATGGAATTTTCAACATCGGAAGTTATCAGTAAATTGAGTAATCCATTTTGGTTTCAGAGTTTTGGTGCCGTTATGGGTATGGATTGGCATTCTTCCGGAATTACGACTTCTGTTCTTGGTGCATTAAAAAAATCAGTAAATCCGCATTCGAAAGAACTCGGAATCTATATCTGCGGAGGCAAAGGAAAACATTCCATGCAAACGCCACAGGAACTTTTATATGTAGGTGAAAAAACAGGGCTTGACGGCAATAGCCTGGCAAATTGCAGCAGGCTAACTGCCAAAGTTGACAACACAGCCATTCAGGACGGATTTCAATTGTACCAACACAATTTTATTGTTGATAATAAAGGGCAATGGGCTGTTATTCAGCAGGGAATGAATCCTGACTCTAAAACAGCACGAAGGTATCATTGGCATTCACAGGATTTGAAATCCTTTATTAATGAACCGCATACTTTTATATATGGAGAAAATCAGGGTTCTATTCTTAACCTTACAGCCGGAACTGCCGAAAAATCCAGAGCCGGTATTTTAGAATTATCCAAAGAGTCTCCAACAAAAATTATGAAAGAAATGCAGCATCTTTCTTTACCGGCGCATCATGATGTGAGAATTGAAGATGTGAATATGAAAAGGCTTGGCGCTATGTTATGGGCAACACATGAAAACAAACCGGAAGATTTTGAGGAACTTTTACTTTTAAAAGGAATGGGGCCAAGAGCTTTGCAGTCATTGGCATTGGTAAGTGAAGTTATTTATGGTACTCCTACCCGATTTGAAGATCCTGCGCGTTTTTCGTTTGCACATGGCGGTAAAGACGGACATCCTTTTCCTGTTCCGATAAAAATTTATGATGAAACAATCGATACGCTGCAAAGAGCTATTAACCGTGCTAAAATTGGCAATAGCGATAAAATAGAAGCCATTCGGAAATTATCTGAAATTTCGCGAAAAGCAGAAGAAGGTTTCACCCCCAACACCAACTTTGATGTCCTCATACAAAAAGAAAGAGATGAATCACACAAATATGGCGGAAGGACTGTTTTTGGAGAAGCAAAACCTCCAAAACCAAAACCGATAAACCCTAATAATCAATTAGAGTTGTTTTAATAACCAAAATGATTTTGATTGTTGAAAGAACCAGAAGGTTTAAAGTCAGGAGGATTCAAATATGTTTCATTAAAAATTACATTTCAAAAACTATTTTTAACCCGTTGGGTGTAATTGACTGAAGCTCTTATTTGATATAAAATAAATAAATCAAAAGTATAAATTTGAAATTACTGTCACCCTGAGCGGAGTCGAAGGCTTTTTAGGTGGAAAGGGCCTCGACTAAGTTTATCCTGAGTGAAGCCGAATGGACTAAGCCTGACATCTATTTTGAATTACACCCGACGTATTATTTTCAATCAGCTGATAATTAGATAAAATCGAAACAAAACTTTTTATCAGAGTTACCCTTGAAATTAATTAATATACATTTTTATAACAACTTTCAAAAAAAGAGTTAATTTAGTACGACAGCTTAGATAAAATCTGAACTGAAAACAAGTGCCTAGCCCTGATGGGAACGGCATCCTTTTGTGATCTCGTTTTTTTCTAACGAGACCACAAAAGATACAGTGAACAGCAGGAATGAGCTCCTGAAAAACAAATTAATATACAAAAAATGAGATTAGAAGATTTTGATAACGATGAGGATAAAGTAATTCAGGATCGTTTGAAACAAAAAACGTGGAATGAAATCAGAACCAACGACAGCTGGGCGATTTTTAAAATCATGGCGGAATTCGTAAATGGTTACGAAAGCATGGGACGTATTGGTCCGTGTGTATCTATTTTTGGATCAGCCAGAACAAAACCGGACGATAAATATTATTTACTGGCCGAAAAAATTGCCTATAAAATTAGTAAAGCCGGTTATGGAGTTATTACAGGCGGCGGTCCCGGAATAATGGAAGCCGGTAATAAAGGGGCACATTTAGGAGGCGGAACTTCTGTTGGACTGAATATCGAATTGCCTTTTGAGCAACATTTCAATCCTTATATCGACCACGATAAAAACCTTAATTTTGATTACTTTTTTGTTCGAAAAGTTATGTTTGTAAAATATTCTCAGGGATTTGTAGTTATGCCCGGAGGTTTTGGAACTTTGGACGAAATGTTTGAAGCAATTACGCTGATTCAGACCAAAAAAATTGGAAAATTCCCAATTATATTAGTCGGAGTTGAATTTTGGTCAGGACTAATCGAATGGGTAAAAACGGTATTGGTAGAAAAAATGCATACTGTAAGTCCTGATGATTTAAACTTATTCAAAATCGTAGATACTGAAGATGAAGTAGTTGACGTGTTGGATAAGTTTTACAAGAAATATGATCTAAGTCCGAACTTCTAATTTTAAACATATCAATCATTGAAGTTAATTTAAATTTGACGTCTGACAAAAGTAATCTTATAGGAATTTATCACCTAAATGATTAAATTACATTAAGTATTACAAAAATTGAAGCTGTTTTAAAAAACAGCTTTTTTTATATTATTTTTACAAAAACCGAAACAATCCAATACTCGTAAATTAAGGATATATCCTAAAACATTTAAGCCAAAATTGAGATCATTTTATAATACATTTTTTTTCATTTTAGTTTTATTAAGTTCAATAAAACAATACGCGCAACATCAGTCCAAGATGGAAGTGGCAGTAAATCCTGAGCTTAAAACACTGAATGTAAAACAGGATATTACTTTTTATAATACTTCAAATGATTCTTTGTCTTCGATTGTTCTAAACGACTGGAATAATGCTTTTTCGAATAAAAACACTCCCTTAGCCAAACGATTTTCGGATGAATTTTACAAAGGTTTTCATCTGGCTAAACCTGAAGAACGCGGAAGTACTGTTATACTTGCGTTAACAGATGCGCAGGGTGTGGATTTTGAATGGGAAAGAACTAATGAAGATCCGGATTTTATTGTAGTTAAACTGAATAAAAAATTACTTCCAAATCAAAAAATTGAATTACATATCACCTATATTGCTAAAATCCCGAGTGACAAATTCACCCGCTATGGCTATACTCAAACTGGCGGAATGAATTTGAAAAACTGGTTTCTGAATCCTGCTCGTTTTGAAAATCATGATTTTGTGAAATACCATAATCTTAATCTCGATGACATTGCAAATGCAGTGACGGACTATGAATTAGAAATCAAAATTCCCAATCAATATACGCTTACAACAGATCTGAATTCGGTTACAAAAGATTCTTCCAACCCTTCATTCAGTAATTATCACTTTTCCGGAAGCAACAGGACTGATTTTAATTTATTCATTGAAAAACAAAATACTTTCAATAGTTATACCCGTAGTACAGTTGAGGTTCTTTCAAATTTAAAAAACAAAAAAGTTGATGATATACAAAAAGCCATCATCATTGACAGGGTTATCAGTTTTACAAATGATTTTATTGGAAAATTTCCCCATGAAAAAATTATTGTTTCCCAGACAGATTATGACCGAAATCCTTTTTATGGTCTTAATCAGCTGCCTTCGTTTATAAGTCCGTTTTCTGATGAATTTATTTTCGAGATTACTTTTTTAAAAACATATCTGAATAATTATTTAAAAAGCAGTCTGCGCCTCGACCCAAGAAAAGACAACTGGATTTATGATGGAATTCAAATTTACACCATGATGAAATACATGGACGAACACCATCCGGACCAAAAGATGTTAGGAAGGCTTTCGAGCATGAAACTTTTTAAAAGCTATAATATCACTAACCTGACTTTTAACGAGCAATACAGTTATTATTATATGTTAATGGCCCGAAAAAACCTGGACCAGCCAATTGGAAATCCAAAAAACACATTAATAAAATTTAATGAGCAAATTGCCAGTAAATACAGGGCCGGTTTAAGTTTGAGTTATTTAGACGATTATTTAAACAACGGTAATGTACTTAAAAGTGTTCAGGAATTTTATGAATTGAATAAAAATAATCAAGCGAATAGATTGGATTTTGAAAAAATACTAATTCAAAACAGTCCAAAAAATATCGATTGGTTTTTTAAAACGATTATTGATTCCAGAGAAATTATAGATTATAAATTTTCGGATATGTCCCGAACTAAAGACAGTATCCAATTTTCAATAAGAAATAGAACAGGAAATTATGTCCCAATTCCGGTTTATGGACTCAAAAAAAATAATGTCGTATTTAAACAATGGATTGAACCAAAAAACAATGATTCGATTTACTTTTTCGAAAGAAAAAATGCCGATAAAATAGTCTTAAATTATGATAACGAAGTTCCCGAATATAATTTAAGAAATAACTGGAAATCGTTGAAAAGTGTAGCGATAACAAATCGTCCGATAAAATTTAATTTCGCTAAAGACTTAGAAGACCCGTACTACAATCAGATTTTGTATATTCCTACGCTCACTTATAACTTATATGACGGTTTTACGCCGGGAATACGTTTTCATAATAAAACGATATTAGACAAGCCTTTTACATTTGATATTAATCCTGCTTATTCACTTAATGCCGGGACAATATCAGGTTCATCTGCTTTTTCATTAAACCAAAATTACAGGAACAGTACACTTTATAATGTAAGGTATTCTATCAGTCAAAATTATTTTCATTACGCACCGGATGCCACATATTTCAGACTGAATCCTATGGTGCAGCTGCGGATCAGAGAAGAAAATTTCAGGGATAACCGAAAACAGCTTATTATGCTGCGCCAGGTGATTGTAAATCGTGAAGCAAGCGAATATATAACAGATAATTCAAGCCCTAATTATTCTGTTTTTAATGTCCGCTACATGAATACAAAAACCGAATTGATTAATCATTTTAGTTTTATGACAGATGTACAATTTTCCGGGAATTTTGGAAAATTGTCCGGAGAAATTGAGTACAGAAGGCTATTTGAAAACAATCGGAAGCTAAATTTAAGGCTCTACGCTGGAAGTTTTTTATACAACAAATCGAATTCAGATTATTTTAGTTTTGCTTTAAATCGTCCAACGGATTATTTATTTGATTATAATTTTTACGGAAGATCTGAAAGCACCGGTCTTTTTAGTCAGCAGTACGTCATGGCCGAGGGAGGATTTAAATCTAAACTGGAACCGCAATTTGCTAATCGATGGATGACCACTTTAAACGCCAGTTATTCAATCTGGAACTGGATTGAAGCTTATGGTGATGTAGGATTTATGAAAAGCAGGCAACAAAAAGAACGTTTTGTTTATGATAGTGGTATCCGGTTAAATCTTGTTCCTGACTATTTTGAACTCTATTTTCCGGTTTATTCTAACAATGGGTGGGAAATTTCTCAAAACAAATACAACGAAAAAATAAGATTTGTAATAACATTGTCACCCAAAACATTAATCAATCTTTTTACCCGAAAATGGTTTTAATTAATCAAATTTTAAACAAAAACATAAGTTATTATTAGCGTATCATTATTTTTATTACAAATTAATCAAAAAATATACGTAGTTTTTAGAATTTAAGTGTAAATAATTAAATTATATTTATTTTAATGAATTATGATTATTGATAGATTTTGAGTAATTTCGCACTCTAAACATGACCCTTCCAGATTATGATTAAAGAAAAAAGCAATACTACATTAACCTTCGAAGATTTCAAAACTGAAGTGTTGAATGACTACAAAATTGCAGCTACCAGTCGGGAATGCAGCCTTTTAGGACGTAAGGAAGTATTGACAGGAAAAGCCAAATTTGGAATATTTGGTGACGGTAAAGAAGTTCCGCAGCTTGCTATGGCAAAAGCTTTCAAAAACGGTGATTTTCGTTCAGGATACTACCGTGATCAGACTTTTATGATGGCTATTGGTGAATTTACCCCTAAACAATTTTTTGCCGGTCTTTACGGTCATACCGATATAGATTATGACCCGATGTCTGCCGGAAGACAAATGGGCGGACATTTTGTAACGCACAGTCTAAACGAAGACGGTTCCTGGAAAGACTTAACAAAGCAAAAGAATTCAAGCGCAGATATATCGCCAACAGCAGGGCAAATGCCCAGATTATTGGGATTGGCCCAGGCTTCAAAAATTTACAGAAATGTTGATGGTATCACAATCAAAGACAAATTTTCAGTAAACGGAAATGAAATCGCGTGGGGAACTATTGGAAATGCAAGTACATCCGAAGGTTTATTTTTTGAAACCATAAATGCTGCCGGAGTTTTACAAGTTCCAATGGTAATGAGCGTTTGGGATGATGAATACGGAATTTCGGTTCATGCCAAACATCAGACTACCAAAGAAAATATATCTGAAATATTAAAAGGGTATCAACGTGATGAAGATGCAGATGGGTATGAAATTTTCAGGGTAAAAGGCTGGGATTATGCCGAGTTGGTTTCTACTTATGAAAAAGCTGCAGCAATAGCACGCGAACAGCATGTTCCGGTTTTGATTCATGTAAACGAATTAACACAACCTCAGGGGCATTCTACTTCAGGCTCACACGAACGTTATAAAAACGGAGAAAGACTGGCCTGGGAAAAAAATTACGATTGCATCCGCCAGATGCGTTTATGGATGATTGCCATTAATATAGCATCTCCCGAAGAATTGGAGGAGATTGATTCTCAGATAAAAAAGGAAGTTCTTGAAGCCAAAAAAGAAGCATGGAATTTATTCATCAATCCTATAATAGAAGATCAAAAAAATCTTTTGGCTTTATTGCAGGAAATTTCAAATGCCAGCATCAATCATAAAGATAAAATTCAGAAATATATCTCTGAATTAAATGCTATAAAAGCTCCTTTAAAAAAGGAAATGCTCGTTATAGCCCGAAAAATTTTACGCTTTATTGAAATACCAAACAGTAAAAAGTTATTATCAAACTGGATTACTGATTATATTGCAGATACACAAAAAAAATTCAGCAGCAATTTATACTCTGAGTCAGAGAAAAATGTATTTTCAGTACAAAAAGTGCTTCCTGAATACGCCGATAATGCCAGGCCGGATCTAGATGGCCGAATGATTTTGCGTGATAACTTTGATGCTTTGTTTGCCAAATATCCTGAAGTATTGATTTTTGGTGAAGATGTCGGAAACATTGGCGATGTAAACCAGGGATTAGAAGGCATGCAGGAAAAATACGGTGAGCTTCGGGTTGCTGATGTCGGAATTAGAGAAGCTACCATTATTGGTCAGGGAATTGGAATGGCACTGAGAGGTTTACGCCCAATTGCCGAAATTCAGTATTTGGATTACTTATTATATGCTATTCAGATCATGAGCGATGATTTGGCTACTTTGCAATACAGAACAGTTGGAAAACAAAAAGCACCATTAATTATCAGAACCCGTGGACACCGTTTAGAAGGTATCTGGCACTCTGGTTCTCCAATGGGAATGATTATCAACGCTATTCGCGGAATCCACGTTTTGGTTCCCAGAAACATGACACAGGCCGCAGGTTTTTACAATACACTTTTAGAATGTGATGAGCCTGCTTTGGTAATTGAATGCTTAAATGGATACCGTTTAAAAGAAAAAACGCCTCTTAATTTTGGTGAATTCAAAACGCCAATCGGAGTGGTTGAAACTATCAGAGAAGGTGCTGATATTACTTTAGTTTCTTACGGATCAACTTTAAGATTGGTAGAGCAAGCTGCAAACGAGCTATTCGAATTAGGAATTGACTGCGAAATAATTGATATTCAGTCTTTACTTCCGTTTGACATCAATAAGGATATTGTAAAAAGTATCATTAAAACAAATCGTCTTTTAGTAATTGACGAAGATGTTCCCGGTGGAGCTTCAGCATATATTTTACAGCAAATTCTCGAAGAACAGGATGCCTATAAATATTTAGATAGTAAACCACATACATTAGCCGCAAAAGCACACAGAGCAGCTTACGGAACTGATGGCGATTATTTTTCTAAACCTTCTGCCGAAGATATTTTCGAAAAGGTTTACGATATGATGAGTGAAACAAATCCGGCTAAATTCCCAGATTTATACTAAGAATTTAGTTCGATTTCAGATATAAAAAAGCTCCAAATCTTAATTGATTTTGGAGCTTTTTCGATTATTTAGATATAACAAATTAGCGTTAATATTTGTTAGAAGCTATTCCCGCTATCTGTTGCAATCTTTTCTGCCGAACTCCGTCACAAAAGGATTTCCACGTCTATCGGGGCTAGGACTTTACGTATTTCAAAAACTATTAACGTCAAAATACACAAGAAATTCATACAGTACACTTGCTCTCTGGATGTGATTTCTCCTCTGTCGAAATGACAAAAATGCGGTTAAAGGGTTACGAAATCCGTTTTCATCCGCGTTTTCGCTTTAGCGAATCCGTAAAATCCGTGTACCATTTCGCAATTTATTTCAAAGCCAGAATATCCCTCGCCTTTTCCAAATCTTCAGCCGTATCAATCCCGATTCCAACATGAGTTGTTTCGACCATTTTAATGCGTTTTCCGAATTCCAGATAACGAAGCTGTTCCAGTTTTTCAGAAGCTTCCAATGATTTCATCGGCAGGCTGTAAAAATCTAACAACGCCTGTTTTCTAAAAGCATAAATTCCGATGTGCTGAAAATAACGAACACCAGCATTTTTATCTCTCGGATATGGAATCACAGAACGGGAGAAATACAATGCAAACTGCGATTGATCTACAACCACTTTTACATTATTCGGATTATTGATTTCATCTTCATCGGTGATTTCACGCATTAATGAAGCCAAATCAACTTTATGATCCGGATCATTCTTAAAAACCGATAAAACCTGTTCCAACGGTCCGGCTTCTGTAAAAGGCTCGTCACCTTGTACGTTTACTACGATATCAACATCCAGATCGGCTACAGCTTCAGCAATTCGGTCACTTCCGGATTCGTGTTCTTTGATACTCATAATGGCTTTTCCGCCATTAGAAACAATCTCATTAAAGATCAAATCCGAATCGGTTACCACAAATACATCATCAAATAATTTAGTAGCAACTGAGGCCTCATAAGTTCTTAAAATTACAGTCTTCCCTCCCAAATCCTGCATTAATTTAGCAGGGAAACGTGTTGATGCATATCGCGCCGGAATTACAGCTATTACTTTCATTCTAATATTTTTAAATTTATTTTCTCTGTGAAAATATTTGCGAATCTCTGTGGTAAAATTATAACACAAAGCTGCACAAAGATTTTCAGAGATTCACAAAGGTTTTTACATAATTTTTACTGACGTCATACTCAAAGAACCTGCCAGTAATTTATCATTAAACAAGTTCAATTCTTCCGACTTTTCTTTTAGACCTAAAGTATAAAGCAACGGCAAATAATGATCAGGGGTTGGAATCGCCAATTGAACTGCTTTACCCATTCTCTCAAAATCCATTAAAGGCTGGAAATTCCCATCCAATAAGTAATTATTAATGATTTCCCTTGCTTCAATTGCCCAGTCAAATCCGTAATTATCTTTATCAAAATTCCTAAAATCAACCAAACGCAAATTGTGAACGATGTTTCCACTTCCAATAATCAGAACTCCTTTATGTCGCAAGGATTGTAATTTCTGAGCCAACTCAAAATGATACTGGCCAGACTTGGTATAATCAATACTCAACTGAATTACAGGAACGTTGGCATCCGGATACAAATGTTTGATAACACTCCAAGCTCCGTGATCTAAACCCCAGTGTTCATCTAAATCTACAGCAACTGGTTCTAATATTTTCTTTGTTTCCATAGCCAGTTCAGGACTTCCTTTTGCAGGATACTGAACATCAAAAAGTGCTTGTGGAAAACCGCCAAAATCATGAATAGTCCTTGGCATCTGCATCGAAGTTACTTTAGTTCCGTTCGTAAACCAATGTGCTGAAATACACAAAATAGCATTTGGCTCTGGCAGGGTTTTAGCCAAATCACGAAAACCAGCCACAAACTGATTTTCTTCAATAGCATTCATCGGACTTCCGTGTCCTAAAAACAGAACCGGCATTTTATCAGTATTCGAAAACGTCGATGAAATCGAATGTAAGTCGTTTAGTGTTGTCATTACTGTATAATATTAAACACAATTTCACAGGTTTTTACTAATGCAAATCTCAAAAAAAATTCGTGCTAATTCGTGAAATTAGTGTTTTTATTCCTCAAAACTCTCGTCTTTAAATCCTATCAAATATAACTTATTTTTAGCACGTGTCATTGCCGTATATAACCATCTGATATAATCCCTATCGATTCCGTTCGGTAAATATGGCTGCTCTATAAAAACGGTATTCCACTGCCCTCCCTGTGATTTATGACAGGTTATGGCATAGGAAAATTTGACCTGAAGGCCATTAAAATATTCATTGTTTTTTACCTTTTGAAATTTCTTGTATTTCGTGGTTTCATCTTCATAATCTTTCATTACTTCTTCATACAAACGATTTGATTCTTCATATGTAAGTGATGGAGATTCACTTTTAATCGTATCCAACAGTAAAACTGTTTCAAAAGGTTTTTGGTCCGGATAATCGACCATTCTGATTTTTACATTCGCAAAAGTAAATCCGTATAATTCTTTGATTCCGAACATTTCCAGAACTTCGATAATATCTCCGTTGGCAATAAATCCGGCTTCATCCGTTTCTTTCAGCCAGAAATAATTATTCTTAACTACCATCAGGAAATCCCCAACAGAAAGTTCACTTTCTTTAAACAAAATCCTGGTTCGGATTTGCTCGTTATACTGATTTGCTCTTTTGTTAGAACGCACAATAAAAGCTGTATCTTCAATACTATAGTTACTGTAAGCCGTATTTATCGCATCCTGAATATCGTATCCATCTGTAAGTCTGACGATATCCTTAAATTTTTTCACATCGAATTTAAATTCCGTAATGAACGATTCTTTCAGCAATTCACGTAATTCAGTTGCATTATATAAAATCCCCGAATTTTCTTCCTGACGCATTACTTCATCCAGTTCAATATGCTCGATTTCTTTATCATAATGAATGCCTAAAGTCTGAATATCAAGTGCCGGGCTAATGTCTAAATTTACGGGAGGCAGCTGAGCCGTATCTCCCAAAAGGATCATTTTGCAATTGGTTCCGGAATATACGTATGAAATCAAATCGTCTAACAACGATCCATTATCATACAATTTTGAATCTGAATTACTGTCTGAAATCATCGAAGCCTCATCGACGATAAAAATGGTATTTTTATGTTTGTTGACTTGTCTGGTAAAAGCAATACCTCCACCGGATGATTTTTTAGGAAAATATATTTTTTTATGAATCGTAAAAGCCGGTGTATTGGAGTAATTAGCAATCACTTTTGCAGCACGCCCGGTTGGTGCCAGCAAAACAAACTTCTTATTGATATCGCCCAGATTGTTTACTATTGTCGAAATCACTGTTGTTTTTCCCGTTCCGGCATACCCTTTCAGCACAAAAATGGTGTCATTTGCAGGTTCAGTCAAAAAAATAGCGATTTTTTGAAAAAATATATCCTGTTTATAGGTTGGAGCAAAAGGAAATCTTTTTTGTAAAACGCCGTAAAACAGTGATGAATTCATAGGGTAAAATTGAAGTACAAAGAACGATATTTTAAATGGCAATTTCAATGTCAATATCAAAAATCAATTAAAATGGCAATGGTAAAAAACAATTAAAATGGCAATAATAACATTCAATTTAAATAATTAAACTTGAGAAATGTCAAATGAACTATAATTGAAAACATACATAAGGGGATTATTTTTTTGAAATTGAAATTGATTTTTGAAATTGATTTCCGCCATTGTACCTGACTTTTTATATTGCCATTGATTTTTGAAATTGACTTTTGCCATTGAAATTGTTATTTATTTTATTTGTAAGTTTGTAGTTGTCATAAATTCTTTCTTGATACTAAACAGGTAACGAATTGTAAATTAAAATATGTCATTGCAAAATACTAATATCACTTCAAAAAAATACAAAAAACTCTCTATTCAGGTTTCATTGACCGGATTATCATTTTGTTGTTTTGATACTTTAAATAACACCATAACTTCCCTGAAAGAAATTCATTTTGAAACTTTTCATAAAGCAACCAAAATTGAAGAATTATTTGGGGATGCTTTCAACAACAATCCTGAATTAAAAGATACTTACGACGAAATTTTAGTGATTCACAACAATAACCTTTCTACTTTTGTACCAACGGCTTTGTTTGATGAAAATTACCTTGGCAGCTATTTGCAGTACAATACCAAAGTTTTTGAAACTGATTTTTTTGCTTACGACCAGATTTCGAATTATCAAATGAATGCCGTTTATATTCCCTATGTCAATATTAATAATTTTTTTATTGATCAATTTGGTGCGTTTGATTATAAACATGCCAACAGTATTTTAGTGGAAAAAATCTTAGATGCTTCCAGAAATAATGACGAAAAGAAAATGGTTGTTAATTTTAATTTCGGGCACTTTGAAGTTATCGTGGTACAAAATCAAAAGCTATTATTATTCAATTCATTTGAATATCAGACTCCTGAAGATTTCATTTATTATTTACTTTTTACTGCCGAACAATTGAGTTTAAATCCGGAAAGCTTTCAACTCGAATTATTGGGTACTATTGACAAAAACGATCCGTTTTATGCGATTGCGTATAAATATATTCGTAATATCTCATTTTTGGATGTAAGCTCTTTACAACAAAAAAACAGCTTTTCAACTGCTCAGAATCAAAAACATTATATCTTATTTCAATCATGAGAATCATTTCAGGAAAATATAAAGGACGCCGCATTTTTCCACCAAAAAACCTTCCTGTAAGACCGACTACTGATATGAGTAAGGAAGCATTATTTAATGTTCTGAATAATCATTTTAGTTTTGATGGCTTAAAGATTTTAGATTTATTTTCAGGAACCGGTAATATTAGTTTTGAATTCGCTTCCCGCGGAAGCGCACCAATAACCTCTGTAGATGGTGATTTTGGCTGTGTAAAATTTATCAAACAAGTTGCATCAGAATATGATTTTGATATTGCAGCAACTAAAAGTGACGTTTTCAAGTTTCTGGAAAACTGTAAAACATCCTACGACATTATTTTTGCCGATCCACCATATGGATTGGATCAGGCTTCTTTCGAAAAAATTGCTTTAACTATTTTTGAAAGAGATCTACTGAATGAAGAAGGAATGATGATTATTGAGCACTCCAAATATACCAAAATGGAACATTTGAGTAATTTCTCCTTTCAGAAAAACTACGGAGGCTCATTCTTTAGTTTCTTTGAATTAAATTCAACTGACGAAGATGAAGAATTAACCGATTCATCAAACAAAGCTACTGAAGAAGACGAAGGCTGATTTATCATTTCTTTTTAAAAAACTTTAATTTTTAAATTACATTATGCTCAAAAAAACATTTTTTGCTTTTGTCTTTCTTTTAGTTTTAAATTCATGCGTGGTCCAACAAAAAAGTTTATCAATAAATGATTGGTATGCTTTTACAAAAACCAGTACTGAAAGGCTCGATCCTTCAAAAGCCTATGCATTTTCTGATGGGATGATCAGAATGTATGGAGAAAGCAATGGTTATTTAATGACTAAAAAAAGCTATAAAAATTTTGAACTTAGTTTAGAATTCAGATGGAATACAGAAGAGAAGTTTAAAACAAACAGCAAGAAAAACAGCGGGGTCATGTACAATATACCCGCAGATTCACCCGATAAGATCTGGCCAAAAGGAATCCAGTTTCAAATCAAAGAAAATACTACCGGAGATTTTATCTTTTTAGATCAGGTAACCGCAAAAGTAAATGGAAAACTCGTTGAAGCCGGCGCAAGCGTAATATCTCCAAAGTTTAACAGTAATGAGAAACCTTATGGCGAATGGAATTCTATTATTATCAAATCCTTCAACGGAAAAATCACTCAATATCTAAACGGAAAATTGATAAACGAATGTGTGGAAGCTTCCTCTACAGAAGGTAAAATTTCTTTGAATTATGAAGGCTCACCTATTGACTTCAGAAACATTGCAATAAAAAACATTTCGAAAGAGTAAGACAAATTTCAAATATTCATTCGATCCACTAAGCATCTCTTTTAAGAATAACATTCTTAAAAGCTGGGTTTGATTTGCATTGTGCCAAATATTTAACCCCTTGCTTCAATTTTAACATCCGTGTAGATTTACCCTGCAAATGATATAAGTTTAAACCACAATTCTATAACATATAGAAGGCATTAACATTATATATTTGACGAAACATTAAAATCAAAAAAATCATGAACCTAAAAAGACTTTTCGGAGGATTACTTACCCTTCTCGGAATAATAGGCCTTATTTACACTGCAGTTATATTTGCAGGTACTTCAGGCGAAACAAGAGACGTTAAATCGTTGATTATTTACGGTATACTAGGAATTATATTTTTCATGTCGGGTATAAGCCTGGTTCGTACTACAAAAGACGAATCGTAAATATTATAAAAGGCTGTACTTTTCATAAACAGAATTATTCTTCGTTAACCCGAAATATGGTTAGCGAAGCAGTTTCTGTTTTATATTTTCTTAATCAGTTAGTTGTCATTTTGTGGCAAAAATTGATAGATAATATGAGTTCAATTCAAACAAAAAAAATCCGCACAAATCCGCATCTTCGTTTTAGCGAATTAGTTTAATCCGCGTCCTGTCAAGCACAATGTTATCAATCTTCCGCAACAGGCTCCAGATTCAATTCCGTAAAATCATGTTCCGTTTTCGAGATTACAATCGTTGCTACAGTATTTCCAATTAAATTGGTTATTGCTCTGGCTTCACTCATAAATTTATCAACTCCCAATAAAAAAGCCAAACCTTCGACCGGAATTTTATGCAGCGCTGTCAATGTTGATGCCAAAACTATAAAACCGCTTCCGGTAACTCCTGCCGCACCTTTTGACGTAACCATTAAAATACCAATTACTGTCAGAATTTCGAAAAAACTTAAATGCACATTGTATAATTGTGCGAGGAAAATAACTGACATTGACAAGTAAATCGAAGTTCCATCCAAATTAAAAGAATACCCGGTCGGAATCACTAAACCCACAACCGACTTACTGCAGCCCATTTGTTCTAATTTGACCATAATACTTGGCAGCGCCGCTTCAGAAGAAGATGTCCCGAGAACCAGTAAGAGTTCTTCTTTTATATATTTTAGAATCGAAAGCATATTGATTTTATAATAACGCAGAATGCTTCCTAAAATTAAAAAAACAAAAAGTGCCATAGTCAGATAAACACACAGCATCAATTTACCAAGCGGAATCAAAGTCTCCAATCCAAACTTACCAATCGTGAATGCCATACCTCCAAAAGCACCTAATGGCGCGAGATACATTACATATTTCAATCCGAGGAAAACTACTTTCGAAAAGCGTTCCAAAACCAAAATCGTCTGCTGCCGTCTCTTATAAAAATTCAGTAGAATACCACAAACAATTGCGGCTAATAAAACCTGTAAAGTAAAATTTGACAGAAAAAACTGCAGCCACGAAAAGTGCTCCGCAGCTCCTTTTGTATATTGACTTGCATCTCCCAAAGTCAGTCCGGATTTATCAATTTTTCCGGGTTGAAAAAAATAGGCAACTCCTACTCCAATTGCCAGCGCCACCGTCGAAACCACCTCAAAATATCCTAAAGCTTTTACGCCGATGCGGCCCACTTTTTTCAGGTCCCCCATTCCGGAAATTCCCAAAACAATCGTCAGGAATATAATTGGGCCGATAAATAATTTGATAATATCAACAAATTTCTTCCCTAAAATCTCCATTTTTACACCATTCGCCGGTGAAAAATGCCCAAGCAGGATTCCGGCAATAATGGCAATCAAAACCCAAAAAGTAAGATTGGTAATGATAGTATAAAAAACACCTTTTTTAGGCTTGGAAATAGTTTTTGGAGTACTTATATTCATGAAAAATAGTTAGGAATTTTCACAAATATATAAAAAAAGCAGACCTGTAAGCCGGATTCTGTTCTTGTCTGGTTCCAAAAAACGAGACAATACCTTATCATTTATCTAGATCACGCATTACTGCGTGACTCAAGCTACCTACCCTTCAGCAACGGACGAGAAGCCCTTAAATGCTGATATACTTGGTATTTCACCGCATAGAGTTTACCTGGTTTCACTACAGCATTACCTGTACATACTTTCTGTTGCACTTGTCCTTGTCTCGTCCGTAAAAACGAGACCGACGGGTGTTACCCGCTATGCTTCTCTGTGGTGTCCGGACTTTCCTCCCTCTCGTCCCAAAGACGAGACGACGATAAGGCGGTCTGCATGGCAAATTTAGTTCTTTTATGGGTATTTTACAGTCATAATAAGTTTACTTTAACACTGCTTTTGCAACGGCTTAATTTTAAAATGGTTATCTTTAAAATCCTAATTTTAAATTCATTTATTATGGCTAAAATGTATCACTACGCAACGGTCTCAAAAGCTTTAGATCAGCTGAATGAAAAAGGATTTACATGCGACTTCAATCGAAACGCAGACATGATAAAAAAAAATCCTGAAAAATTTGAAATTGTACATGTGTATCGATACGAAGGCGAATCAGATCCGGGCGATGAGGCTGTCGTTTACGGGATCAAATCCACAACAGGCAAAAAAGGGGTTTATGTAGCAGGATTTTCGGCAGATTCAGATTCCGAAACCGCACAAATGTTACTCGACTTAAGCATAAGAGGCAGGTGATTTTTCAGGAGCTGTTCCTGCTATCCGCTGTATCTTTTATGATCTCGTTCCAAAAAACGAAACCATAAAAGGATGCCACTCCCATCAGGGCTAAGGCTTTAGGTTTCACAAGAAATTATGTTTTTCACAAAGTAACCCCAATCTAAGTCATTGCAAGGAACGAAGCGATCACACTACTAAAAACAAAAAATTGATTCAGCAAACGAGATTGCCTCGTTCCTCGCAATGACATAAAAAAAGTCCATCATAAAATGACAGACTTTTAAACAACTCGCAACTAAATTACGCCGTTGGTATTTTCAATTTCCAACCAGGCTGAATCAGGTCAGGGTTTTTAATAATATCTTTATTCGCTTCAAAAATAGCCTGCCATGAAACGCCATGTGCTTTTCCTATTTTCGATAATGAATCTCCATTTTTAACGGTGTAATCTTTTGTAGAACCTTCAGCAACGGCGATATTCATCACTATATCAGCCGATCTGAACTCAGGATCAATTTTGCCGTAAGCATTCCAAATCTTTTCCTTGTCTTCTGCAGATTTAGCTGTTCCATCAATATACAACACATTATCCTGCTCTCTAACCTGTAAATTCGATATACCTAAATTAGCCGCTAAATCTGTTAACTCTTTGTATTTATCCCGTAAACTCATAACCTCTTATTTTTTAATAGTTAACTTGTTATCGACTCTTTTAGGTTTCAATTCCTGCACGCTTTGAATTAAAAACTGCAATTGGCTTCCTTTAATTTCCCCTGAAAGAGTAACCACACCACCTACAACAGTTGCACTCACTCCATCATAATCTTTTATTATTTTGCCCACCGATTTATCTAAATCACTATCAGAATTAATTATAACAGCTGCAGCAGCAGGTTCTTCATTAGGCTCCGGAATCTGACAGTTATTCACTACCGATTTTACTCCTTTAACCGCTTTAACAGAACGCTCAATATTTTTTTTAAAAGCCTCATCATCGCAAGTTCCTACAATAGTAGCAACACCTTCATGTACTGTAACATGTACTTCCGGAGTATCACCTAATTTTGTATTAATTTCTTTTTCGATATCCTCATCTTTAGGTGCACAAGCCACTAAAGAAACAACAAGCCCTATTCCCAACAAAACTGATTTAATTTTCATAATGCTATTTTTAATTAATTAACCATTTTAAAATTAAGGCAATTAATTATCAACCATTTATATAATAATGTTAGAAGATTTATATTTTTTCCAGTAAGAATAGAAAGTATACCAAAAGAAATTGTGGTTTTATAATACTGTAATTTCACTTTCAGATTAAACCATAAAAAATTGTAGTTTAGAAATTTCAGGACTTTCTGAAAAGTTCTTTAAAACGTTAACTATATTCCAAACTTTACAATCAAAGGTTTATGATCGCTATACATTTTCCAATCTTCATAACTTCCTATTTCAACGCTTTCCAAAACTTCAATAAAATCATTTGAAGCAAAACAATAATCAAGATGATACGGTTTATTTTCATGGCGATACAAAAACAATGTCGGATGCATTTCTTTTCCCTGTTCCTGATTATAGAATTTATGATAGACACTAAATATATTTTTCTCCGCTAATTTGGCGACAACTGTAGAATGATTACCAGCTCTTCTTGGTCTGTCCCAAATCGTATTGCTGTTAAAATCTCCAATCAAAATTGTTCTATTACCTGAAAGCAGTTTTTCATAATAATTAATTGCCTTCCAAACTTGGGTCACATATTGTCCATCTTTATCCTGAGGGTTATTTGCCCAGACGGCGAACAAAATAAAATTTACTTTGCCTTTTGTAACAGAAATTGGTAATACATTTTTAAAATCGGGATTATGGCAATCCAAAAGTTCAAACCTGTAATCGCTATATGAAAAAACACCAAGACCTTTATTTTGGTTTGTGCCATACCAAAGCATATCGGTTGGCAGTGGAACATCTTTGGCAAACTTAAGTTTTTCGATATTTTCACATTCCGGAATTATAAGAATATCTGGTTGATGGACCAAAATACAGGCAGCTTTTTTTCTGAAAGCCATATTACAATTCCAGGTAATGATTTTCATATCTGTGTACTTTTATGCTATTTTTTTGTTCAATTGAAATAAAATATAAGAACCGTTTTCATTCCTGTCTCTGGTTTTCTCAATAAATCCTAATTTTTTATAAAATTCAATAGCGTCAATATTTTTCTCCAGACATTTTAATGCTACGGGGAATTTTGTTTTCTCTGTTGCAGCTTTCAAAAGCGCTTTTCCTATTCCTTGTTTATGATAGGATTCATCAATATACAAATGGTGAATAAAGCTGTCCCGCATCCAAACAGAAATAAATCCGATTACTTTTTCATCATGTAATGCCGTTAGAATATATTCTCCTTTGGTTTGGGTATCAAAATCTAACAAATCAAATGTTGCCGGATCTGCCCAGACAAAAGCGCTCTGACGAACTTTTAGGAATAACTCACGTAATGAATTTAAATCTCTTTTTCTGAATTCAATGATTTTGAATAATTTGGCATCCATAATTTAATTTTTTTCCTAACCAAAGCAATTATTAGTTTAATCAGTCTAAACGTTATTCTTTGTTCATTTTTTTTTAAAATCAGGAATAGTCAACAGATTATATTTCCTTCTAAAATTAATCTTTTTTTCATTAGAAATAATAAAACCAAAACGTGAATTCCTTAGAAAATAAACTTCAATTTATCTAATTCTTTTAATGACAAATAACAAAACTTACAGTTGTTCAAACAGTTGAAATCTTTCAATTTTTAAATTTTCAAATCATTAAATTATACTCTATATTTGCTATCGATTAATAAAAGAACATGGAACAATTTGTAGTATCGGCCCGTAAATATCGCCCGCAAACCTTTAAGGATGTTGTAGGTCAGAAAGCCATTACCAACACTTTGCTGAACGCCATAGAAAGCAACCATCTTGCTTCTGCCCTTTTATTTACAGGACCGCGTGGTGTTGGAAAAACTACCTGCGCACGTATTCTGGCCCGAAAAATAAATCAGCCCGGATATGATGATCCCAACGAAGATTTCGCTTTTAACGTTTTTGAGTTAGATGCAGCATCCAATAACTCGGTTGATGATATTCGCAGCCTGATTGATCAGGTTCGAATCCCTCCGCAAACCGGGCAATACAAAGTTTATATTATTGACGAGGTTCATATGTTATCTTCGGCAGCTTTTAATGCTTTTTTGAAAACATTGGAAGAACCGCCAAAACATGCTATTTTTATCTTAGCTACAACAGAAAAGCACAAGATTATTCCAACGATTTTATCCCGTTGCCAAATTTTCGATTTCAAAAGAATTACAGTAAAAGATGCCAAAGAACATTTGGCTGAAGTTGCAGCAAGTCAGGGAATCAATTTTGAAGATGATGCTTTGCACATTATTGCTCAAAAAGCTGATGGTGCCATGCGTGATGCCTTATCGATTTTTGACCGTGTGGTTTCCTACTGCGGAACTAACTTAACACGTCAGGCCGTAACCGAAAATTTAAACGTTTTAGATTACGAAACCTATATTTCGATTACCGATTTACTTTTACAAAATAAAATTCCGGATCTTTTATTAGCATACAACGATATTCTTTCAAAGGGGTTTGACGGACATCACTTTATTGCCGGTCTGGCTTCACATTTCAGGGATTTATTAGTGAGCAAAACTCCTGCAACTTTAAGTTTGCTCGAAGTTGGTGAACAGGCACAACAAATGTATGGAATACAAGCGCAAAAATGTTCTCAGGACTTTTTACTGAAAGGAATTGACATTGCAAATGATTGCGATTTAAAATACAAATTAAGTCAGAATCAACGTCTTTTAGTCGAATTATGTTTAATGCAACTGGCCTCTATCAACTTTGATGGAGAAAAAAAAAAGTTGAGCAATTCATAATTCCACCCACTTACTTTAAAAATGGCGGATATTCTATAGTTGAAGTTCAACAGCCAAAAACTCAAATTTCAAATGCGAATTCGCAAATTCCAAATTCTGAAGTTGTATATACTGAAACAAAAGTTAACAACAATGTCAACGAAAGTAACGATGGCAACACATATACTGCAACTGCTGAAATTCCAAAATCTGAAGAAACTGTTGTAAATTCTTCTGTAACTCCAAAACCGGAAGTTAATAATGAACCAAAAGTTTCTGCCTTTTCTTTATCAAGCATTCGCAAGAAAAAAGAACTGGAAGCAAGCAGTAAATCATACGTAAAGCCTTCTTCTGTTCTGCCAACCGAAGAATTTACGGAGACTGATATGTTATTGCACTGGAACAAATATGCCCAGCGTTTGGGTGAAAAAGGTTTCAAAATCATGGAATCGTTATTATTAATCAACGATCCAACCTTAAACGGAACTACCATTACTTTAGAGTTGCCTAATGAAGGGTCCAAACTGGATTTTGAAAGTCAGGTTCACGGGCTTTTAGGGCATTTGAAAGGACATTTACACAATCACGACATCACAATTGAAGTTGTAGTAAATGAAGCTATTGAAAGCAAACGTAGTTTTAATGATCAGGATAGATACAATCGGTTATTAGAAATAAATCCGAATATTGAACTTTTACGTTCTACATTTGGATTGGATTTACATACTTAAGATTGATTTACTTTTAGATGTAATTTAAACGAATATCAAGCTAAGTCCATTCGGTTTCGTTCAGGATAAACTCAGTCGAAGCCTTTTCAGGTAAAAAGCCTTTCCATCTGAGATAAAACTTGAATTGATGAAAAATGGATTTCATTACAAACTCAGAATAATTTAATCTTTTGAAGCAAAAACTCTCTCAATTCTTTTATCCGGAATAAGCCATAACAAAGCTACCGCCAGATAAGCAGCTCCTGAAATCCATTCATTATAAAAAGAGAAAATAATTCCCAGAATATATAAAATTGTAGAAGCTATTCCTTTAAAGTCTTTCCCAATTGCTTTTGCCAATATTGAATTTTCTCCTTCATTGATAATAATAATTCTCTGCAAAATAAAATACGCTATTGAAGAGAACACCAGTACAACTCCATATAAAGTCATTGAAGCTTTTGCAAAATTATGTTCTCCCATCCAGCCTGTAGCTACTGGAACCAGTGAAAGCCAAAAAAGCAAATGTAGATTTGCCCAAAGGATTTTCCCATTGACTTTACTCATTCCGTGGATCAAATAATGGTGATTGTTCCAGTAAATTCCAATATAAATAAAACTCAGGACATAACTTAAAAATTTAGGAAACAAAGGTTTCAAATCTACAAAGTCAACACCATGCGGCACTTTAATTTCTAAAACCATAATGGTGATTATAATGGCTAAAACGCCGTCACTAAAGGCTTCAAGTCTTGTTTTATTCATTTTAAAAATTTATATTTTACCGTAATACATTGCTTTTACAATTCCGTCAGAAAGTCCAATTTTAGGAACATAAATTTGTCTGGCCCCACTCCATTTCATTGCATTTAGATAAATTCTTGTTGCATGGATAATTACGTCGGCACGATCTGAGTTCAAACCCAATTCAGCAATTCGCTGTTCGTAAGTCAGGGAGTTTAAAAATGCATATTGTGAACTGATATAAATGTATGAAAGCGGTTTTTCCTGCTGTTTTCCGGACATTTTAAACAATTTATTAATATTTCCTCCGGAACCAATCAACGTTACCTCTTCGTAGTCTTTAGTATTGGTTTTAATCCATTTTTCAATTTCATCCCAGACAACATCATGCACCATGTCGTTCAGCAAGCGAACTGTTCCTGCTTTAAAAGATCTGGAAGTAATCATTTTATCATTAGAAAATAAAGTAAACTCCGTGCTTCCTCCACCCACATCAACAAAAAGATAAGTTTGATCCGTTTTAAGCAAATGATGCAAATCAGTCGAAGCAATAATGGCTGCTTCTTTTTTACCATCTATAATTTCGATATTTATATCTGCCTTTTTCTTTATCAATTCTACAACTTCTTTCCCATTATATGCCTCACGCATTGCCGAAGTTGCAAAAGCCATATAACGTTCTACTTTATGTACTTTCATCAAAAGATTGAATGCTGTCATGGCATCCACCATTCGATCTATGTTTTCTTCTGAGATTTCACCCACCGTAAAGGCATCCTGACCTAAACGAATTGGTACACGAACAAGCGAACTTTTATTAAATTGAGGCTCTTTTCCTTCTTGTTCTACAACATTCGATATCAATAGCCTCATGGCGTTTGAACCAATATCTATTGCTGCATATTTTTTTATTTTAATCATGCTCACTTATGATTTGAAATTTGTAGGTTTAATTAATTTATTTTTTGAACAACTTCTTCGATTGCCTCAATTTTATTTTGGTAATATTTATAAGTTTCAAGCTGTGCTCTGAACGGGGCATGATGGTTTCGGGGCTTATATTTATTATCTAATTTATAGGATTGGTACCTCACTTTAACATTCCCTTTCCATGCAATATTAAAATTATCTATTAGTTCTTTCTTAATTTCAAGATCATATATTGGACAGGTAACTTCTACTCTTCCATCAAGATTTCTGGTCATAAAATCAGCTGACGAAATGTAAACTTCTGTTAAACCGGCATTCCCAAAAATATAAACTCTTGAATGTTCCAGATAATTATCGACTATACTAATTGCTTCAATATTCTCACTCATTCCCGGAATTCCCGGAATCAAAGAACAAATTCCTCTTACCTGAAGCTGTATTTTTACTCCTGCATTACTGGCTTCATATAATTTATCGATCATTTTAAAATCGGACAAACTATTCATTTTGAGCTTTATATGTGTCTTCCTCCCGGCAAGGGCATGCAGGATTTCGCGATCTATGAGTTTAACAAACTTAGAACGTGTATAATGTGGTGATACAATTAAATGTTTGTATCTGTTTACTCTGTAATTGATATCGAAAAATTCGAATATTTTAGAAATGTCTTTCAGAATTTGCTGATGACAGGTAAAAAGGGTGACGTCTGTATATATTTTAGCTGTTGCTTCATTAAAGTTTCCTGTCGAAATAAAACCATAACGACGCGTTTTGCCATCTTCAATTCTCTCTATTACACATATTTTACTGTGAACTTTTAAGCCTTTTATCCCAAATATAAGCTCAATTCCTTCCGTTTGCATTTGTTCTGCATACGAAATATTACTTGCTTCGTCAAAGCGTGCCTGTAATTCTATTTGAACGGTTACTTTTTTACCGTTTTTAGCTGCATTGATCAAAGAACTGATAATCTGTGAATTTTTGGCAAGGCGATATAATGTAATTTTTATGCTTGTTACTGTTGGGTCTAAGGCTGCTTCACGCAAAAATTTTGTTAAGTATGAAAAAGACTGGTATGGGGCATGTAATAAATAATCTTTTTTATTAATTTTTTCCAGAATACTTCCTCCCAGACTCAAGCCGGGAATTGGCAGTGGATCATTTGTTTTATAGAGTAAATCAAATCTTCCCAGGTTTGGAAAATTCATATAGTCACGTCGATTATGATACCTTCCGCCGGGAATTATACTGTCTGTCTCTACAATTTTCATTTTATCCAGAAAAAATCGTAAAGTATCATTTTCAATTTGACTATCATAAATAAACCGGACAGGCTCCCCTATTCGTCTGTCTTTTACAGATGTTGCAATTTTTTCGAGCATACTTTTGCTCAAATCGCTGTCAATATCCAGCTGTGCATCACGTGTAATTTTAATCATGTGTGCCGATACACTTTTATAATCGAAAATATTGAAAATGTTTTTCAGATTATGACGAATCACATCATCAATCAGAATTACATAGTGCTTATCATCATTAGACGGTAAAACCACAAATCTGTTTATAGTTTTTGGAATTTCGATTATGGCATATCGAATTTCATCATTTGTGTTCATTTCTAACCGGACTGCCAAATATCCTAAAGTATCTTTAAGAACAGGAAATTCTGCTAAATCGTTTAATATAATGGTTACTAATTCCGGACTTAGTTTTTGAATAAAAAAGTCTTTCAGGTAGTTTTCCTGTTCTTTTGTAATTTCATCTTCTTTGATAATAAAGATGTTCTCGGCCTCAAGTTCAGCTTCTATATTACCTAAAATACGTAAACTTTCAGACTGCTGCTGAATTACGATTTCGGTAATATCCTTAATTAACTGATGAGCAGAAACCCCGCCTAAGTATTTTTCGCCGGAAATTCCGGAAAGACTCAATCTTCGGATTGCAGCATAACGAACCCTGAAAAATTCATCTAAATTATTTGAAAAAATTCCAACAAAGCGCAATCTGTCTAATAATGGGACTGTATTATCTGCGGCTTCCTGAAGTACTCTTGCATTAAACGCTAACCAACTTTTTTCTCTGTCTATATATTTCTGTTCGTGCACGTTATTTATTTTAAATCTTTGGGGAAAATTGTTTTATGAGTTTTGCCTTTATTTATTTTATCCCAACTATCTTCTTCAAATCTCAGAGAGACAAAACCTGAAGTCGGGACATTCTCAATAAAAACATCCCCAAATTTATTAACAAAATTTGTAATAGCCTCGTTATGTCCAAAAAGAATAACGCTTTCGAAACTATTATCACACGATTTAATAACTTTTTCGAGTTGCCTGTCATCAAAAGTATATAATTCATCCTTGTACAGAATGCTTTCTATTGGATAAGATATGTTTTGTGCAAAAATAAGAGCGGTTTCTGTAGCACGTGCAGCTGTACTACTCCAGATTATGTATGTTTTAGGGAGAAACTTTGTAATACTTCCTGATACACTATGCGCATCCTGAATACCCCTTTTCATTAAAGGTCTGTCGAAATCTTTAAGTGGTGCTTCCCAGCTTGATTTTGCATGACGTATTAAAATTAAATTTTTCATAAACAGTGTGTATTTATAATCTTGCTATAAGATAAAAGAGGTTACTATTTTAATTCATCTTCTAATTTACAAAAGAAATTCTAATAGTCCTCCTTTTTTTAATTCTGTTAACATTGCCAAAAAGAAGTACATGAATGCGAAATATACATTTTTTAATATTTTATAAAAAGTTGAAAGCTCGTTTTTAGTAATAAGTGAATTTCAACTATAAAAAACAACATTTCATCGATGCTTTAAAAATACTTTAAAACAAATTCAATAATCTGATTTACAGCTATTTAAAACAATTTAAATTTTACACATTTAAAGATATTTAAGTTTAAAAACATCTTTTTGAACGTTATAAAAAGAATCAAAAACAACTATTTTGAAAAAATATATAACAAAAAAAGCACATTTCAACGAGTTTTCAGGTTAGTTACAGACAAAAAAAAGCAAATCAATCCAATCTATATAACTTTGATTTAATAAATTTTATGTTAAAAATTTGAGATATCAATAATTTACTTCTTTACTCAAATTGAATAGATCCAAATGTTTTTTTGACCTGATAAAAAAACAAAAAATTCAAAAGCATTATTTAATCCTAACTTAATAAAATTAGAGATTATGAAAATCATTACTTATTTATTTACATCCAAAAATATTAGAAACGTTTTTATAACGCTTACTCTACTATTTAACATTCTTTTCTCATACTCACAAGTTGATTTACGAACCTGCAATTATGATTGCACGTCTAATAATTACACCCTTAAAGATGTCTATCTGAGTTTATCTAATGTAAACGGTGAGCCGATAACCAATACTACCTGTACCATAGGAGAAGTACGGCAGGTATATATTTTTCTTAATTATTCTTCAAATTCTAATTCAAACATTTATTTTGCAAGATTAAACTCTGACCTTACCATAGCGGGTGTAACTACTTTTGTAAATGTTTTACTGGGAACCATAGTTCCGGGTGATAACAAAAAATTGTTATACGGTCCTTTTAATTGGACTTGTGGCGATGAGTTAAGCCTGAGCAATACCATAATTGCCTGGAAAACTAACAGTAATAATGATCCGGGACCCAATTATTCCTGCAGCAGTTATACAAATTCGCAATGTGATTTTACCAATGCTTTTACAATTTCTAAACCATTGGCAGTTCAATTTACTTATAAAGCCTGTAAAACCGGAACAAACACAACGGTTAAATTCACATCTACAACAAACGGAGGTATTGCACCTTATACCTATGCCTGGGATTTTAATAATGACGGGGGGGCTCCTGATTCTACCATTGCTAATCCTTCCTATACGTATACAACATCTAATAATTCGGCAAAATTAACAGTAACCGATACACAAAATTTAACCAACACTTACATTCTTCCAATTGTTGAGCCTACTGAAATAATGTTAAGTGAAAGTCATACAAATATAGGATGCAGCGGAGGAACAACATCTTTAACTTTAACAGTTACAGGCGGAACTCCCGGGTATACCTATTTGTGGAATACCGGTGCCACCACTAAAGATTTATCGAATATTCCTCCCGGTACTTATACGGTAACGGTTACAGATGCAAACAGCTGTACAAAAACTCAGTCTTTTATCATTAATCAACCAATTAGTTTAAGTGCTGTAACCTCGCAAACAAATGTAACTTGTTTTGGAGGTTCTGACGGAACTGCAACTGTAACACCTACGGGAGGAGCTGCTCCATACACTTATACATGGTCACCTTCCGGAGGAACAAATACTACAGCAACAAGTCTTTTGGCAGGAAATTATAGTATTATTGTTACCGATACAAACAACTGCACGATAACTAAAACAGTAACAATTATTGACGGCGATTCTATTATTCCTATAATAAATCCGTTACCTTCTCCAACAACTATAGATTGTCCCGCTTTACCTGTATTTGCAACAGCTACTGCAACAGACAATAGTGGCGTAATATCATCTTTAACATTTGTGGATTCAATTACAAATAATTGTATCAATTCTTATACTCAGATTAGAACCTGGACTGCTAAAGACGCCTGTGGAAATACTTCAGCTCCTGTTAGTCAGACAATAACAATACAAGATATTACAAAACCAACATGGACAACCGCAGCGACTGCTCTAAATGTAACTTTACAATGCAATGATATTGCAGGTTTGGCTGCTGCACAGGCATTATTCCCTGTAGCTTCCGATTTATGTGATACCGATGTTTCAAACATTGTAAAAACAAGTGGTCAATTTATCACTCAAGGATGTGCCAATGTCGGAACGTATACCAATACCTGGACTGTAAAAGACGATTGCGGAAATACTTCTGATACTTTCACGCAAGTGATCACGATTGAAGATACTACCGCACCAACATGGACAACCGCAGCAACAGCTCTAAATGTGACTTTGCAGTGCAGCGATACTACAGGTTTGGCAACTGCTCAGGCTGCATTCCCGATGGCTACTGATAATTGCGGAGGAATTGTAACTTATACCAAAACCAGTGGAACTTTTTCTGCAGGTTCTTGCATCAATTCCGGAACTTATACCAATACCTGGGTTGCGAAAGATGTCTGTAATAATTCTTCAACAACTTTCACGCAAACCATTACTATTGAAGATACTACCGCACCAACATGGACAACCGCAGCGGCTACCTTAAATGTGACTTTGCAATGCAGTGATATTACAGGTTTAGCAACGGCTCAGGCTGCATTCCCGATGGCTACTGATAATTGCGGAGGAACTGTAACCTATACCAAAACCAGTGGAGTTTTTTCTGCAGGATCTTGCATCAATTCCGGAACGTATACCAATACCTGGGTTGCGAAAGATGTCTGCAATAATTCTTCAACAACTTTCACGCAAACCATTACTATTGAAGATACAACCACGCCAACATGGACAACCACAGCTGCGGCTCTAAATGTGACTTTGCAGTGCAACGATACTACAGGTTTGGCAACTGCTCAGGCTGCATTCCCGATGGCTACTGATAATTGCGGTGGAACTGTAACCTATACCAAAACCAGTGGAATTTTTGCTCCGGCATCTTGTGTTAATTCCGGAACTTATACCAACACCTGGGTTGCGAAAGATGTCTGTGATAATTCTTCAACAACTTTCACACAAACCATTACCATTCGGGATACTACCGCACCAACATGGACAACCGCAGCTGTGGCCCTAAATGTGACTTTGCAATGCAGTGATATCTCAGGTTTGGCTACTGCGCAGGCAGCATTTCCGGTGGCTACAGATAATTGCGGAGGAACGGTAACCTATACTAAAACCAGCGGAACTTTCTCTGCAGGCTCTTGTGTTAATTCAGGAACCTATACCAACACTTGGGTTGCGAAAGATGTTTGTAATAATTCTTCAACAACTTTCACACAAACCATTACCATTCAGGATACTACTGCCCCAACATGGACAACCGTAGCTGCAGCTCTAAATGTTACTTTGCAGTGCAGTGATAGTGCTGGTTTAGCTGCTGCACAAGCTACATTCCCTGTGGCTGCTGACTTGTGTGATGCTGATGTTCTGAATATTGTTAAGGTAAGTGGTCAGTTCATGGCTTCTGAAGGTTGCGCCAATGCAGGAACCTACACCAACACCTGGACCGTTAAAGATGATTGTGGAAACACCTCCAATACTTTCACGCAGGTAATTACCATAGAAGATACTACAGCTCCAACATGGACAACCGCAGCTGCGGCCCTAAATATTACTTTGCAATGCAGCGATATCTCAGGCTTAGCAACAGCTCAGGCAGCATTTCCGGTGGCTACAGATAATTGTGAAGGAACGGTAACCTATACTAAAACCAGCGGAGCATTCTCTGCAGGTTCTTGTGTCAATTCAGGAACCTATACCAATACCTGGGTTGCCAAAGATGTTTGTAATAATTCTTCAACAACTTTCACACAGGTAATTACCATTGAAGACACAACCGCACCAACATGGACAACTGCGGCAGCGGCTTTGAATGTGACTTTGCAATGCAGTGATAGTGCTGGTTTAACTGCTGCACAGGCTTTGTTCCCTGTAGCTTCCGACTTGTGCGATGCTGATGTTCTGAATATCGTAAAAACAAGTGGTCAGTTCATGGCTTTCGAAGACTGTGGAAATTCCGGAACCTACACCAATACCTGGACAGTCAAAGATGATTGCGGGAATACTTCCGATACTTTCACACAAGTGATCACGATTGAAGATACCACCGCACCAATCTGGGTTACTCAAATAAATTCCCTTAACCAAACTGTACAATGCAGCAACCAGGAAGTATTGGCATCCGCACAGGCATTATTCCCTGTGGCTTCCGACTTGTGCGATGCTGATGTTCTGAATATCGTAAAAATAAGTGGTCAGTTTATCGCTTCCGAAGGTTGCGCCAATGCAGGAACCTACACCAACACCTGGACCGTACAAGACGATTGTGGCAACACCTCCGATACTTTCACCCAAGTGATTACGATTGAAGACACAACGGCTCCAACATGGACAACTACAGCAACAGCTTTGAATGTTACTTTACAATGCAGTGATAGTGCTGATTTAGTTGCTGCACAGGCAGCATTTCCGGTGGCTACAGATAATTGTGAAGGAACGGTAACCTATACTAAAACCAGCGGAGCATTCTCTGCAGGTTCTTGTGTCAATTCAGGAACCTATACCAATACCTGGGTTGCGAAAGATGTCTGCAATAATTCTTCAACAACTTTTACGCAGGTAATTACCATTCAGGATACTACTGCCCCTACATGGACAACCGCAGCTGCGGCTCTAAATGTGACTTTGCAGTGCAACGATACTACAGGTTTGGCAACGGCTCAGGCAGCATTCCCTGTAGCCACTGATAATTGCGGAGGAATTGTAACTTATACCAAAACCAGTGGAATTTTCTCTGCAGGTTCTTGCATCAATTCCGGAACTTATACCAATACCTGGGTTGCGAAAGATGTCTGTAATAATTCTTCAACAACTTTCACGCAAACCATTACTATTGAAGATACAACCACGCCAACATGGACAACCACAGCAACAGCTCTAAATGTGACTTTGCAGTGCAACGATACTACAGGTTTGACAACTGCTCAGGCAGCATTCCCGGTAGCCACTGATAATTGCGGAGGAATTGTAACTTATACCAAAACCAGTGGAACTTTTTCTGCAGGATCTTGCATCAATTCCGGAACTTATACCAATACATGGGTTGCCAAAGATGTCTGCAATAATTCGTCAACAACTTTCACACAAACCATTACCATTGAAGATACAACCGCGCCAACATGGACAACCACAGCAACAGCTCTAAATGTGACTTTGCAGTGCAGCGATAGTGCTGGTTTAACTGCTGCACAGGCTATATTCCCTGTGGCTGCTGACTTGTGTGACGCTGATGTTTCAAACATTGTAAAAACAAGTGGCCAATTCATGGCTTCCGAGGGTTGTGGAAATTCCGGAACATATACCAATACCTGGACAGTCAAAGATGTTTGTGGCAATACCTCCGATACTTTCACCCAGGTGATTACCATTGAAGATACTACTGCACCAACATGGGTTTCTGAAATGGCTTCCCTAAATGTGACTTTGCAATGCAGTGATAGTGCTGGTTTGATTGCTGCACAGGCTATATTCCCTGTGGCTGCTGACTTGTGTGACGCTGATGTTTCAAACATTGTAAAAACAAGTGGCCAATTCATGGCTTCCGAGGGTTGTGGAAATGCCGGAACGTATACCAATACCTGGACAGTTAAAGATGATTGTGGCAATACTTCCGATACTTTCACGCAGGTAATTACCATTGAAGATACTACGGCTCCGACATGGATTACTCAAATAAATTCCCTTAACCAAACTGTACAATGCAGCAACCAGGAAGCATTAGCATCCGCACAAGCGTTATTCCCGGTGGCTTCCGACTTGTGCGATGCCAATGTTTTGAATATTGTTAAGGTAAGTGGTCAATTCATGGCTTCTGAAGGTTGCGCCAATGCAGGAACGTATACCAATACCTGGACGGTCAAAGATGATTGTGGCAATACTTCCGATACTTTCACCCAAGTGATTACCATTGAAGATACTACCAAGCCAATATTTACAGGAAATCTTCCTGCAGATATTACAGTTTCTTGTGATGCAGTTCCTGAACCTGCAATTGTTGAAGCTTCTGATAATTGTAACAGCAATTTATCGATAGTTTTCTCAGAAATCAAAAGTGATATTCAAAACGAATGCACAACAAATTACACATTAACACGTAAATGGACTATTACTGATTGCAGTCGAAATACCTCTTCCTATTCTCAAATTATAACAGTAAGAGATACAGCACCGCCTACAGGAACAGCTCCTTCTAATATTGCTAATTTACAAAGTATTGCTGACATTCCTGTTGGAAGTCCGGCAGACATAAAAGATGCTTCAGATAATTGCAACGAAAACGTAAACATTAAGATAATTGATTCTAATAATGGAGGAAGTGGCTGCAATGGAAATGCATATATCTTAACCAGAACTTATATTTTAACAGATTGTGCCGGTAATAAAACAGAGTTAGTACAAACGTTTACTGTCGAAAATAAAGTTTCAGTAACTGCAATAGCATCAAATGTAACTTGTTTTGAAGCAAATAACGGTTCTATTTTAGTAACTAATAGTCCAGGCTCTATTGTAACTATAACAAATGGAAATAATGAAGTTGTTGGGAATACCAATTTACCAGCCGGAACGTATACAATTACTGCAACATCCTCTGTAAATAATAACAATCAGGGCTGTTCAGCGACAACAACAGTGACCATAACACAACCTCCGTATGGTGTAACCAATGTAACCGGAGAGGCTTGTACTTATGATTCAACACCTGTTAACTTATTAAGTTTATTACCGGAAAATACTCCGGCAACAGGAACCTGGATTGATACAGACGGTACGAATGCATTACAGGGAAATATTCTTAATGTATTTGGTCTGGCACTGGGCAGTTATACATTTGAGTACCAAATAACTGATGAAAATTGTAAAAGAAGTATTTTTCTGAATCTGACAATAAATGATGATTGCAGGGTATTAGCATGTGAAAATATTATAATCCATAATGCTTTTTCTCCTAACGGGGATGGAATAAATGATGTTTTCAAAATTGATAATATTGATCAGACAATCTGTTATCCTGAAAACACTGTAGAAATTTATAATCGTTGGGGAATAATGGTATTTGAAACTGTTAATTACAACAATACTACCAATGCATTTGACGGGACTTCCAAAGGCAGAACTACTATTAAACAGTCTGACGGACTGCCAACCGGAACATACTTTTATATTATTAATTACACCTTTCTGGATGGTAACGATGTAATTCAATCTAATAAAAAAGCGGGCTATCTCTATTTATCAAAATAAGGTAATAATTGAAGTAATACTATCTACTATGAGAACAAAATTATTTTCCCTCGTCATTATATTTGTAACCATTGCAGGTTTTGCACAGCAAGATGCTCAGTTTACACAATATATGTACAATACCATAAATATCAATCCTGCTTATGCTGGTTCACGTGGAGCTTTGAGCATTTTCGGATTACATCGTACTCAATGGGTTGGTCTGGATGGTGCGCCGGAAACGAGTTGTCTTTCTGTAAATACTCCTATAAATAATAGTAATTTAGGAGTTGGAGTTTCATTAATCAATGATAAAATAGGGCCGACGAATGAGAATAATTTCTCTGTCGATCTCTCTTATACCGTTCAAACATCAGCCAATTTCAAACTTTCCTTTGGGATTAAAGGAACAGCAAATTTATTCAATCTTGATATCGATAAACTGAACCCTGAAAACCAGGGAGACCCTCAATTTCAGGATTTTAACAGTAAATTTTCTCCAAATGTCGGAGCCGGGGTTTACTGGCATTCAGATAAAGCATACATAGGTTTATCGATACCGAATTTTATTGAAACCAATCGTTATAATGATAATGATGTTGCTATTTATAAAGATAAAATCAATTATTATTTAATGGCCGGTTATGTATTTGATCTGGATCATTATGAATATATAAAATTCAAACCGGCTGTACTCACCAAAATGGTTGAAGGTGCACCATTACAGGTAGATGTTTCTGCAAACTTTATGTTCATCGATAAATTTGTTGTCGGTATTGCTTACAGATGGAGCGCTTCATTAAGTGCTATGGCTGGATTTCAGATCACAGAAGGTCTTTATCTGGGATACGGTTATGATCGTGAAACGACCAACCTAAACAATTATAATTCAGGATCGCATGAAATATTCCTGCGTTATGAATTCTTCAGAAAAAATGATAAAATGACAACTCCACGTTTCTTCTAAAAATATTTATTATGAAAAATTTTATACTCCTTTGCCTGACAATGGTAAGTGTTTTTTCATTCAATAGTTATTCTCAACAATCGAAAATGAGCGCTGCTGATAAAGAATACGATGGTTATGCCTATGTTGATGCCATAAAGACCTATGAAAGAGTAGCCAAGAAAGGATACAAGTCTGAAGATATGTTTAAAAAACTGGGGAACTCTTATTATTTCAATTCTGAATTTGAAGGGGCTGCAAAATGGTACGGCGAATTATTAGCCATGAATACCAATCCTGAACCTGAATTTTACTACAGATATGCCCAGTCTTTAAAATCAATAGGGCAAACTGATAAAGCAAATAGTATCCTGGAAGTATTTAACTCCAAATATAAAAATGATAACAGAGGTAAACTTTATAAACAAAATGTAAATTATCTGGATTTGATTAAGGAAAATTCAGGACGCTATAAAATTGAAAACGCCGGTATCAACTCTAAATATTCTGACTACAGCACCTTTGTATCCAAAAACAAAATATATTTTGCTTCAGCCAGGGATACCGGTAATTTTTCACAGCGTAAACATAAATGGACAGGAGAATATTTTACGAACCTGTATGTTGTTGATATAGATTCCGTAAAAGTAAAAAGATTCAGAACTGTTTTAAATACCAAATTTCATGAATCTTCTCCTGTTCTTTCGAAAGATGGCGAAACAATCTATTTTACAAGAAACAATTATAATGATGGAAAAAAAGGAAAAAATGCAGAGAAAATTACTTTAGTTAAAACATACAAAGCCACCCTTGAAAATAATAATTGGACCAAAATAATGGAACTTCCATTTAATAGCAACAACTACAGCGTCGCACATCCTGCATTAAGTCCGGATGAAAGAACTTTATATTTTGCATCAGATATGCCGGGAAGTATTGGCCAATCTGATTTGTATAAAGTCAGTATCAATGAAGATGGAAGTTACGGTACTCCTGTGAATTTAGGAAAAACTATTAACACGGAAGGCAAAGAAACATTTCCGTTTGTAACCAGCGAAAACGAAATTTATTTTGCTTCTGATGGTCATCCGGGACTTGGTGGTTTAGATGTTTTTGCCGGCCAAATCGATCCTGACGGAGGCATTAGTGATATCCAAAATGTTGGTGCTGATATCAATTCACCAAAAGATGATTTTGCCTATACAATTGATCCGGTTTCAAGAAAGGGTTATTTCAGTTCGAACAAAGATGGCGGGCAAGGTTCTGATGACATCTATAAATTTCTGGAAACCAGAAGATTAAAATGTACCCAGGAACTCTACGGACTTATTACTGATGCTGAGACTGGTGTAATCTTATCTGGAGCAAAAGTAAGTTTATACGATAGAAATTTAAATCTGAAAACCTCAACCATTGCCGATGTAACAGGAAATTATACTTTTCCGGTTGAATGTTCAGAAGTATATAATGTCAGAGCCGAAATGACTGATTACACTACCAAAGAAGTAAATATTGAAATTCCTCGTAAAAATGGCCGGACCAATCTCCCGATAGCTTTAGATAATGCAAAATGCAAAGTAGCAATTGGTGATGATTTAGGGAAATGTTTTGGCATCAAAATGATTTATTTTGACCTTGACAAATCTAATATCAGAGAAGAAGCGGCTCTTGATTTAGAAAAAATATTAGATGTCTTAAATGAAAATCCAACCATGAAACTCGATATCCGATCTCATACCGATAGCAGAGCAACGCATCAATACAATGAAGCTTTATCTGGCAGAAGAGCAAAATCAACCATAGACTGGCTTGTAAAAAATGGTATTGCTTCTGATAGACTAAAAGGCAAAGGCTATGGAGAAAACCAGCTTGTAAATGAATGTTCTGATGATGTAAACTGTAACGAAGAACAGCATCAGGCCAACAGACGAAGTGAATTTATTATTATGGCTTTGTAATAATGAAACACAATAATTTAACTATCGACACACATTCACTTTTATAAAAAATAAGCCGTTGCAGATTCATAATAATTTACAATGGCTTATTTAACTAAACAATGAATACTAACTATCTTTTCAAATTTTTGCAAATATATTGGTATAGTATTTTTTACCTGTTTCTGCATCAATTTTTACAGCAATACCAAAATGGGTATAATCTCCTTCTATATTTTGTTTATGTGACGGGCTTTCTAACCAGGCTTTCAGAACAGCTTCGGCTGTTTGATAATTATAGGCTATATTTTCGCCTACTTTTTTTGCTCCCAGAACAGCAATAATATTCTCTGAACGGGCTACAAAATCATTATGGTTAACAACATTATTTTCAATCATGTAGATATCATGCTCTTCTGATTTAAAAGAAATATGATTCACTCTTTCTAAAGTATTCAGGCCAATACTTACACGATATTTATTAATTAACTGCAGAACCTCTAATTCTGTATCATTATAAGTATAATCTGTTACAAGTTTCGCTGATGTAGTTTCATTGGTATTCGCCTCAGCAGAATCCGATGAACAGGAATTAAAAATAAAAACAACAAAAAAAAGCACAATTGTACAAAGCAATTTCCTCATAAAAATAATAGTTTATATATAAAGTAGATTGGGGGCCAAACTATTTTAAATATGTTAATAGATTTTTTTTGTAAACGTAAAAAGAATCAGTTTAAAATAACAAACTATTCGCTTAATGACCAAAGTTAATCGATAAGTAACACGTTTTGTGCGTTTTACAAAATAAAATTCCTACGTCTAAGGAGCTAATCTTTGAATCAGCCAGCTATAATCAGGCTGACTTTTATACCGAATTCTGTCATGAAGCCTGTTCGCTCTTCCCTGCCAAAATTCTACTTCTGAAGGAACTACTAAAAATCCTCCCCAATGTTCCGGTCTCGGAATTGGTTTCCCTTCAAAATTATTTTCCAGCTGTTTTAGATTCTCTTCTAAAAAAGTTCTTGACGGAATTACTTCGCTCTGGTTTGAAACAATTGCACCTAATTTGCTTCCGTCCGGACGGGAATCAAAATAACTGTCTGATATATTTTCGGAAGTTTTTTGGGCGATTCCTTTTATAATTACCTGACGCTCCATATTTGGCCAGAAGAAAGACAAACAAACATGTGGGTTTTGAGCAATTGCCCTGCCCTTTTCGGAATTATAATTGGTATAAAAAATAAATCCTTCTTCAGAATATTTCTTTAATAAAACAACTCTTGACTTAGGGAAACCATCTAAACCAATAGTCGAAACCGTCATGGCATTTACTTCTCCCATTCCTCCGAAATCTTCCACTTCATGAAACCATCTGTTAAAAAGATTAATCGGGTCCTCAGGAATTGTAGTTTCCAGCAATTCACTTTTTTCGTATGATTTTCTATAATTACTTAAATCACTCATTTTTTTTTTAATGTTATAGGTTAGATGTTAAAGGTTAAACGTGTGTGCGATGTGTTGAAAAGTGTTTTTCTTACTTCTAACTCAACCCCTAACTTTTAACTTTTTTTCAAAACTCAAAACTCCTGCCATCATCTGCTAATAATACATTTGCAAAAACTGTTTGTGCTTCTTCCTTAAAAATATTAATATCACCGTAACGTGTAGAATAATGTCCCAAAACAAGATTTTTAGCATTGGCTTTAAGAGCAATGGCTGCAGCTTCTTTTGCTGTAGAATGCAGTGTTTTTAATGCCAAATCTTCTTCAGATTGCAAAAAAGTCGATTCATGATACAAAACATCAACATTCTCTATAATCGGAATTATTGCTTCGTTATAAACCGTATCTGAACAAAAGGCATAGCTCATTGCCGGAATCGGATCAAAAGATAATTTCTCGTTTTCTATTACAGTTCCGTCTTCGAGGGTAACATTTCCGCCGCCTTTTATTTTTTGGTAATAACACTTATCAATATTGTAGTTTTGAACAGCATCAACATTTAGTTTTCTGTCTCCTGGCTTTTCCTGAAATAAAAATCCATTCGTATATACACGATGCTTTAGCGGAATCGTTTTTACGATTACTTTTTGGTCTTCAAAAATCACTTCACTTTCTTTCGATTCCAATTCATGAAAAAACAAATCATAAGTTGTCCATGAATTCGATAATTTCAATTGTAACGTGATAATTTCCTTAACTCCTTTTGGTCCGTAAACATGCAAATCGGTTGTACGTCCTAAAAGTGCAAAAGTTGAAATAGTACCAATTAACCCAAAAAAATGATCGCCATGCAAATGCGAAATAAAAATGTGATTAATTTTTGAAAATTTGATTTTGTTTTTACGCAATTGCACCTGAGTTCCCTCACCACAATCTATTAAAAACATTCTGTTTTTTATTTCTAAAACCTGCGAGGTCGGATTGGTAATCGTTCTGGGTGTTGCGGCATAACAGCCAAGTATGGTTAATTTCATTTTAGATTTTAGATTGTTGATTTTAGATTAGGGAATTTAAATTTCAGATTATTTAGTATTCCAAATCTAAAATCTGAACTCTAAAATCTAAAATTAAAACCCCAGGTCTCTTTCAATTTCATCCATTTCGATAATATCATGGGCTTCCAAAAGCGAAGGCACTACAGTTAATTTATCAGAAACGGCATTAAAATCAAGTCCGGAAACTACAAGTACAAACGACTTTTTAGCTTTTTTTTGTTGCTTGGAAAGAGGTAAAAAAAGTTTTAAATCCTTTTCAGACAATCCCGAATCTGATGATAAATCGATGATAATATTTTGTTTTTCAAAGGTTTTAAACTGTTGCGTTACTTTTTCCAGAAAAGCATTAAAATCTCCCTGAGTGTCTTTAATAGTAACGGTATGTCCTTTTTGATCTACTTTCATTTTATAATTTATGGGGGTCAAATATAAAAATAATAATTCGAGAGCTAAGGTACAAAGTTTTTTTCTAGTTTTCAGTACCAGTTTTTCAGTCTCAGTGTTCACTTTTGTCAGGCTGAGTCCATTCGGCTTCGTTCAGGATAAACTTAGTCGAAGCCCTTTTTAACCAACAATCGTTCGACTCCGCTCAGGGTGACATTCGGGAAAAGAGAAATTTTTAAAAAAAACTATTGAATTTTAGAAGCCAGAAGATAAATAACCGCCATTCTTATTGCTACTCCGTTCTCCACCTGATTCAAAATCACCGAATGATTTGAGTCGGCTACTTCAGAAGTAATCTCAACTCCCCTGTTGATTGGTCCCGGGTGCATGATGACGATTTCTTTTCCAAGAGAATCCAGTAATGGTTTATCGACTCCGTATTGCTGTGCGTATTCACGTGTTGAAGGGAAAAAGTTCACATCCATACGTTCGTTCTGAACACGAAGCATATTGGCAACGTCGCACCATTCAAGGGCTTTTCGCAAATTTGGTTCTACCGTAACTCCAAGCGATTCAATATATCTCGGAATCAAGGTTTTTGGTCCGCACACTTTCACTTCCGCACCTTGCATCTGCAAAGCGTATATATTTGATAAAGCTACTCTTGAGTGTAAAATATCACCCACAATAACCACTTTTTTTCCTGCTACATCTCCCAGTTTTTCTCTGATCGAATAACTGTCCAATAATGCCTGGGTTGGATGTTCGTGTGCTCCGTCTCCGGCATTTACGATACTGGCTTTGACATTTTTGGATAAAAAATAAGCCGCTCCGGGATTGGAGTGGCGCATTACAACCATGTCAACTTTCATGGAAAGGATATTATTTACAGTATCAATCAGGGTTTCTCCTTTTTTAACCGATGACTGGGCTGCCGAAAAACTGATTACATCTGCAGATAAACGTTTTTGGGCTAACTCAAACGAAAGTTTGGTTCTGGTACTGTTTTCGAAGAAAATATTGGCAATGGTAATATCTCGTAATGAAGGAACTTTTTTAATTGGCCGGTTGATGACTTCTTTAAAATGATCTGCCGTTTCAAAAATTAGGTTAATATCATTCTCGTTGATGTATTTAATTCCTAATAAATGATTTACGCTTAATTCTTTCATTTTTGTTTCTTTAATTATTTGTCAAATTTTTGAATTTCTGAAAATATTCAGTCATTCAATGCTTTTAAAGAGAAGCTTCTCTATTGAACCATTCTGTCTACAACTTCACTATAATCCTGCAGATCCCTTGCATCTTCATCAAAAATTTTCTGCCATCTGAAACCCGGAATTTCGATTTTAGATCTTGGAGAGCCGTCCCATTTTATTTTAAAATCATTATTGATTAAAACTTCGGCAACTTGTTTTCCCACTTCTATTGTAACTGCATCATCAGAATTATCAACTTTTTGAAAAGCGATATACAAACCCGGATTTTCAAGATCTATTGCTCTGGCCAAGTCTTGTTCGTGATAAAAACAATAACCATCAGACTCTATTTCGTTTTCCTGCAATTCTCTTTCAACCTCAACTACTTCATATTCACCGTCGGTTGTGGTGTAACCCGCATTATGAAGTGCGATTATATTCTCATCGCATAATTCATCAAACGCTTTTATCAGCCTTTCCGTATCTGTTGGGCTTTCCCATTTTTTACTTTCTGACAGTAACTTTTGGTATTCCTCTTTTATTTTATCAAAGGCCCACTCTTCTGAAATTTCGTCTTCAAATTCGTTGTCTTCAATTTCTTCTAAGATGTTTTCCTGAATCTCATCAAGAGAAAGAAATCCCATTCTGACCTGATTAAAAATTGATTCATAAATAAACGATTCGTTTTCTGTCATTATTATATTTTTCAATTTTTAAGAATTCAATATTTTAATTGGTAACCAGGTAAACAACATCTTCTCCGTCATTTTCTTTCCAGTTCACTACTACTTTTTCATTGTTTATGGCATCTACCTGACGGCCGCGATAATCGGGCTGAATTGGCAGATTACGGCTAAAACGTCTGTCGATTAACACTAACAATTCAATTTCTGATGGTCTCCCGAAAGACTGAATTGCCGTCAATGCAGAACGAATGCTTCGTCCGGTAAACAATACGTCATCGATAAAAATGACTTTTTTGTTTTCGACTATAAAATTGATTTGAGTTTTATTGGCTTCAAGCGGTTTATTCGTACGACGGAAATCATCCCTGAAAAAAGTAATGTCCAAATATCCTAAAGGAATTTCCGGAGTCTGATATTCGTTTTCTAATATTTGTTTTAAACGTTCCGCTAAAAAAACGCCTCTTGGCTGGATTCCGACTAAAATAGTATCAGAGAAATCAAGATGTTTTTCGATTAACTGACATGCCAAACGATGGAGTATGATAGTAACTTCTTTTGAATTAAGTAATACTTTTTGGCTCATAATTAAGTGTGATGTTTGGTTGGGCAAATATACAAAATCAGAATTTATTTGTTGGGGTGTTGGGTGGGGAAATATTTTTTTGATTCGGTTTAAAATTTTGAAGGTTTGAAAGCTAGTACTTATAAGCAACTTGGGTATTTTGAATTACAAAATAAATCTTACTTTTTGAAGATTATTTTAGTTAAAAAATTATATTTTAGCTAAATATAATATTGATTTATTGAAAAATAACTTTATATAATTCACCCTTAATTAAACATTTCTCAAAAACAACTAAACAGCGACATTATGAGCAAAAAATCTCCTCCAAAGGTAATAGAAAAAGAAAAGAAAAATGCTACTAAACCTCTTTCATCAAGTGCTATGCCACAGAGGACTTTAGAAGATGTGATTCCAGTTGCAGAGATTATTTATAAAAATTTTGCTGGTGGAGAAACTCCTTTAGGTACGATTGCTAAAATTATTGGACTAGGTGAAAAGTCAACAAATATGGTTTACGTAATCAAAGCTTGTGAATCATACGGAATAGTAGATAAAATCAGTAAAGAAGGGTATGCTTTATCTGAAATTGGAAGAAAAATTGTAGCGCCAACTTATGAAGGTGAAGATAGTGAAGCTATTAGAAAAGCTATTTTGACTCCAACTTTGATGAGTAAAATATATTCTGATTATAATAAGCATCCAATTCCCGAGGATTCATTTTTTCTTAATGCTTTAGAGCAGAAATATGGTGTAACAAAAGCCAAGGCATCAGAAATTAAAGATGTTCTTATCAAAAATGCAGAATTCTCAGGTATAATTACACTTTCAAACGATGGAAACACAAGATTATTAAATTTAAATAGTGATATAAAAGGATCATCAACAAATGTTATCACAACATATGTTCCTACAGTTATGCAAGCTGGATCAGATACCATCGATTTGGTACCAAGTTATCAAGAAACCACATTAGCAGATTATTCAAAAACATGTTTTATCATTACACCAATTGGTGCTGATGATTCACTTGAAAGAAAACATGCAAATATGATGTTAAATCACTTAATTAAGCCTGTCTGTGAAGAATTAGGCTTACATGTAGTTAGAGCGGATACAATTGACAAGGCAGGATTAATTACCCATCAAATTCTTGATTATATAGCTAGATCTGCGTATTGCATTGCTGATTTATCATTTAACAATCCAAATGTTTTTTATGAACTCGGTGTTAGGCATGTGTGTCAATTACCAACCGTACAAGTAATTAGAAAGGGAGACAAAATACCTTTTGACGTTTCACAAGGAAGAACAATTATAATAGACACATCAGATATATATACAATTATGGATAGATTTGAGAGTGCAAGAAAAGAACTCAAAGAGCACATCAACAAACAAACTAATAATATTAAAAATGACATTGCTGATGACAACCCTATAAGAATTTATCTCCCTGATTTAAAAGTTACATTGCCAAAACATAAGTAGAATAAAATAATTTGAATACAAAGAAAAAATCCTACCACTCAGATATACGCACGATAGCGCGGAAATTCTTTCAGTGCCCGCAAAGTAGATCAGCTTAAAATTCCTACCAATTTCTT
This sequence comes from Flavobacterium sp. Flavsp81, assembly GCF_059491325.1. Lineage (NCBI taxonomy): Bacteria > Pseudomonadati > Bacteroidota > Flavobacteriia > Flavobacteriales > Flavobacteriaceae > Flavobacterium > Flavobacterium sp. Flavsp81. The sequence continues at coordinate 1,647,436 of NZ_CP168505.1, forward strand.
ATATTTGATAAACAAACAAAAAACTCCAAACATCATGAGAAAAATAATCGTCATAACCATGATTACAATCGATGGCGTAATGCAGGCACCTGGTGGCCCTGAAGAAGATACTTCTGGCGGTTTTGAATATGGAGGCTGGGTGGCGCCTTTTGGAGATGAAGAATATGGCAACGTCATGCAGGAGCAAATGAAACCTGCCGATATTCTTTTGGGCAGAAAAACATTTGATATTTTTGAAGCCTATTGGCCCAAACATGCAGAAGGCTGGCCGGGAATTAATGAGGTTACCAAATACGTTTTGTCCTCCACCAGAAAAAACTCTGATTGGGAAAACTCCCAATTCCTTTCCACTATAGAAGACATCAAAAAACTCAAAAATTCAGAAGGCGGCGATATTAAAGTTTGGGGAAGCGCAACACTTGTTCAGCTTTTGCTTCAACATGATTTGGTTGATGAACTGGCTCTTAAAATTCATCCTGTAATTCTGGGTAAAGGCAAGAAATTATTTGATGATAGTTCTGTTCCTTCAGGCTTTACGTTAACAGAAAGTACGGTTACACCAAGCGGCGTCATTGCTGTGAGTTACAAACGAGCCGGTGAAGTGAAGACCGGAACTATTGCAGATTAAAAAAAGGCTTTAAAATCCCGATCGCTCGTATATGCACAACTATAGTGCGGAAATTTTTCCGTGCCTGCAAAGTATATCAACTTTCTGAGTTCAGTGAAAAATCTATTTCAAAATCGCATCAATTAATCCAGAATTAGTACTTTTGATACTATCAAATGATACTATTACTATGAATCCACCGTACGAAATAACATCTGAAATATTAAAACTAATTATAGCTGTCTCGGAGAAAATTGGAGAAGTAAATGCCAAATATTTAGTTAAGCAAAACTCAACTCTTAGAAAACAAAATAAAATAAAAACCATTCACTCTTCATTAAGTATAGAAGGAAATACTTTATCTGAAGAACAAATAACCGCTATACTTGAAAACAAAAGGGTAATTGGCCCGGAAAAAGACATCGTTGAGGTTTTAAATGCATTGGAAGTTTACAACAATTTAAATTCTTTAAAATACCAATCCGAAAAGGATTTTTTGAAAGCTCATAAATCGCTGATGAAAAACCTAATCGAAAATCAAGAGGCATATCGAAAAAAAGGGGTTGGAATTGTAAAAGGTTCAAAAGTAGAGCATGTTGCTCCGCCTTATGAAAATGTTCCGTTCCTTATGAAGGAATTATTCGAATATTTAAAAGATAAATCCGAAATTACATTAATAAAAAGCTGTGTATTTCATTACGAAATGGAGTTTATTCATCCCTTTATGGACGGAAACGGAAGAATGGGAAGATTGTGGCAAACCCTGATTTTAATGAGCGAATATCCATTATTCGAATTCTTACCTTTCGAAACCTTAATCTCAAAAAATCAGGAAGAGTATTATAAAGTTTTGTCGGCTTGCGACAAAGAAGGTAAATCAACAAAATTTATAGTCTATATGTTGCAAATAATTGATACTTCCCTTTCTGAGTTACTTCAAAATTCAACAAAAAGACTAAACGAGTCTGAGCGGTTAGAATTATTTATTGAAAATATAAAGGGCGAATTCACGAGAAAAGATTACATGAAACATTTTAGCGGGTTATCAACTGCAACAGCCAGCAGAGACTTGAAAAGAGGGGTAGAAAACCAAATTATCAAAAAAAGCGGAGATAAAAAAACAACTACCTATATTAGATTCGAAAATAAATAAAAGGTAGATTAAAAAGAAAGTATACTAAAGGAAACTATTGGAAATTAAGAAAAGCTTTAAAATCTTCTGTTACAAAATAATACATAAAAGAAAACTTTCTTTCCCTTACAACTTCCTTGAAAAGTAAGCAAATCTTTTGGTTTGTATTCTTTTTAAGTTAATTCAAAACTACTCCTTTTCGGCAATAATAAATTGTAGGAAAACAACACTTAAATTGTTGATAACTTTGAAAACAAACAAAAAACTTAAACTCATTTTTGAACTATTTTTGCTGACCTACTCTAAAAAAATAAGTATTTGAAAGCCCTTCCAATTTATGATATTAAACAAATCCAGGATGAAATTAAAATTCAATATTTGTTTGCCAGTGTTGGCCGAAGAACAATTATTAAAGTCATTGAATATTCGCCTGTAACTACTATTGGTTCCAGAACTGTTTATAATCTTGGATTTGGAGATTATGATGAAACAAACATCAATGGCGCTATTATTGATGACAGTAACAGTAATAACGGTGATATTTATATTGTATTTAATACGGTATTAAGTACGGTACCCATTTTTTTTAAAGCTAATCCTGATGCAGTAATTATTGTAAGCGGAAGTGACAGTCATCAGGATTTTATAAATAACTGCCTTCCAAATTGCAGAAAGAAATGTGTCGAACAATGCAAAAATTACCAAAGAAGAATAAAAACGTATCGCTATTATGTAGATAAAAATTTTGATGAACTGTGTAAGGATTTTATTTTCTTTGGACGCAATAAAAATACAGAAAGTACGTTTGTACAATATATTCCAAATCAAGATTATGTTGATATTTTGGTTTATAAGAAAAAATAATTAACTTTGTTGGCAATTAAGTATTTATTATCAATCAGAGTACTAAATAATATTAATAATTATGAGGACAGTTAAACCAACTTTAAAAGCTAAGGTGATTGCTACATCAGCTGTAGCCAAAGAAAAGATGACTACTGTTGCTAATAACCTTAAAGGAAAAGAATTGTTTGCTGACAAGATAGAATTAGCAAAAAGAAGTTTAAGTGATTTAAAATCTTTGCCTATTTAATTCATAAATATAAAACATAAAAATAAAAAAAGTCGATTTGGAATGAACCAAATCGACTTTTTTATTTATACTTTAAGCATAATTATAATCCCTGCTCTACAAATCATAGAACTTTTCAACCAAATTATATAACATCTTTTTTTACTGTTTAAAGTAATTTTATTTTTTAGATAATTAGAATACTAAATTCTTTTTAAACAATTAAAACAGTAAAATCATGCAAAATAAAATTACAAGATTGTTAATGGTATTCGTTATACTATTTTCATTTACAAGCTGCGAACTTATTGGAGACATTTTTAAAGCCGGAATGGGTTTCGGAATATTTATTGTAATTGTTGTGGTTGCAATAATTATTTTTCTTTTCGCCAAGCTCTTCGGCAGAAAATAAGTATAAAAAATCCCGTTATTCAAATAACGGGATTTTTTTTTATTATAAGTGTACGTTACAAATTGTACATTTTCTTTCTTAATTCCTGAATTTTTTCATCATCAAGATATTCGTCAAATGTCATGTAACGGTCTATTGCTCCGTTTGGTGTAAGCTCCACTACTCTATTACCAACAGTTTGTGCAAACTCGTGATCATGCGTAGTGAAAATTACAGAACCTTTAAAGTTTTTCAATGAGTTATTAAAAGCTGTAATAGACTCCAAGTCTAAGTGATTCGTTGGCTCATCAAGCATTAAGATATTAGCACGCTCCATCATCATTCTGGATAACATACAACGCACTTTTTCTCCTCCTGATAAAACGCGGCTCGTTTTTAAAGCTTCTTCTCCTGAGAAAATCATTTTCCCCAAGAAACCTCTAATAAATACCTCATCACGCTCTTCTTCAGTTTTTGCGTATTGACGTAACCAGTCTACCAAGGTCAAATCGTTTTCAAAAAACGAATGATTTTCAGCCGGTAAATATGCCTGGTTGGTTGTGATTCCCCAATCAAAAGTTCCGGCATCAGCTTTTTGTTCACCGTTCAAAATCTGATAGAAAGCCGTTGTAGCACGTGAATCTTTAGAGAAAAGAACGATTTTGTCGCCTTTTGCCATATTCAAATGCACGTCTTTAAACAAAAGTTCTCCATCTACGGAGGCACTTAAATTTTCAATATTCAAAATCTGATCTCCGGCTTCACGATCCTGATCGAAGATAATTGCAGGATAACGACGGCTTGAAGGTTTAATGTCTGAGATATTCAATTTAGAAATCATTTTTTTACGGGAAGTCGCTTGTTTAGATTTTGCAACGTTCGCACTAAAACGACGAATAAATTCTTCCAGTTCCTGTTTCTTTTCTTCGGCTTTTTTGTTTTGCTGAGCACGTTGTTTCGCCGCTAATTGGCTGGATTCGTACCAGAATGTATAGTTTCCTGAATAGTGATTTATTTTTCCAAAATCAATATCCGAAATATGCGTACAAACCGAATCTAAAAAGTGACGGTCGTGAGATACTACAATTACAGTGTTTTCATAGTTTGCCAGGAAATTTTCTAACCACGCGATGGTTTCAAAATCCAGGTCGTTGGTAGGCTCATCCATGATAAGCAAATCCGGGTTCCCGAAAAGCGCCTGCGCCAAAAGCACACGTACTTTAATTTTCCCCTCAAGATCCCCCATTAAAGTATAATGATGCTCTTCGTTGATTCCTAAGTTAGACAACATTGCAGCCGCGTCAGAATCGGCATTCCAGCCGTTCATTTCTTCGAATTGAACCTGAAGCTCTCCAATTCGGTCAGCGTTTTTATCATTGTAGTCTAAATAAAGTTCATCCATTTCTTTTTTAACAGCATACAGCACTTTATTTCCCATCAAAACGGTTTCCAATACAGTATGCTCATCGAACATGTTGTGATTTTGGTTTAAAACCGACATACGTTTTCCCGGTTCTAAATGAATGTGTCCGGAAGTTGGGTCAATGTCGCCTGAAATGATTTTTAGAAAAGTAGATTTTCCAGCACCATTGGCTCCAATAACGCCGTAAATATTTCCGTGTGTGAAAGTAGTATTTACTTCGTCAAACAAAATTCGTTTGCCAAATTGAACTGATAAATTATTGACTGTTAACATGAATGTCTTTTTAATTAATTTTGTGCAAAAGTATGAAAAAAGGTTCAGAGGTGCAAGGGGGCTAAGGGGCTAAGTTTTTTTTATCCTAAAGAATACCTCTCGCAAAGACACCAAGGCGCAGAGAAAAAAAACTTAATGTGAAAAACTTCACCATATAAGTTACATAAATACATTTAAACTAAACATAAATCCTCAAAATGATTTAAAAATTACAAAAAAAACTTTGTGACTTCGCGACTTCGCGGGCAAAATTCCGCTACAATTTACTTTCTTCTGCCAAGGCAACTTCTAAACTTTCGTAATTATTAACTACTTTGATTATTATACCTTCTTTATTCAGTATAAAATGTGTTGGAAAAGCATTTAAATCGAGTGTTTCGTTCATATACACTTTCATGTTTGGAATCACCGAATATGACAATGGTTTTCTCACTAAAAATGCTTTTAGCTGTTCGGGAGTATCTTCAGCCAGACTTATAAAAACAATATCTTTTCGGTCTTTGTATTTTGCTGCTAATTGATTGACTTGCGGAAATTCTTTGATGCAGGCGGCACAGTGAATGTACCAGCATTTAATAACAATGATTTTTCCTTTCATGGTTTCGTTTGAAACTATATTTCCGTCTAAATCATTAAAAGAGAATTCAGGAAAAGCGGTGCCTTCCATTTTATAGTTTTTAAGCGCATCGAAAGCAATTTGATTGATGGTTGCTTTTATACTGGTATCTGATTTAGGCTGAATTTTAAACAGCTTGTAACAGTAAATCGAGTCAGTTGATTTTAATCGGATTGGAATAAAATTCCCGTTAACCAATTGATCCAAAAATGATTCTTTTGAAATTTCTTTTGACAGAACATCAAGTGGCACAAAATCTCTTGAAAGCATGATATTTTTGCTTTGATACGTCCACCAGTCAATAAATTTATTTTGAATCTGAATTGGATCTGCTTCCGGGTTTCCAAATTTGGTTTGGCCAGTACAAGAGATTATAATTAAGGGTAAAACTATAAGGCTGATTAGTTTCTTCATGAATTTAATAGAATAATTTAGAATTCAAAAGTACTTAAAAATTAGTTTGGAAATCTTTAAATAGATTTACCTATATTCGTTAAAAATCCTAATTAAATGACATTTCCTTTTCAATTTGAAATCTTTGAAAAAACCTTCTACTGGCATTTTGTATTTGAAACTTTAGCTTTTTTTGTTGGTATAAGAATCTATTATTTTCTAAAAAAAAGAGCACAGGATCCTATATCAGATACTAATCGTTTAATTATTATGATTGGTGCCATGATTGGTGCTTTGATAGGATCAAGAGTAATTGCCTTGCTCGAAAATCCGTCCCAAATTGCTAATCAGACTTTTTTAACCATCTATCAGAATAAAACGGTTGCAGGAGGGTTTTTGGGAGGATTATTTGGTGTCGAATTAATTAAAAAAGTCATTGGCGTAAAGATCGCATCCGGCGATTTATATGTGATTCCTATTATTGCCGCTTTATTTATTGGACGAATTGGCTGTTTTTCCATGGGCATAGCCGAACCAACTTATGGCAACGAAACTACTTTTTTTACAGGAATGAATTTAGGTGACGGATTATACAGACATCCTGTCGCTTTGTATGAAATGCTATTTATGATTTTGCTTTTCTTCTTTTTTCAAAGCATAAAAAATAAAAATTTGATTAATGGCGACCGGTTTAAGCTCTTTATGGTCTTGTATTTTTTATTCCGTTTTTTAGTTGAATTTATAAAACCTTACGAACCCTTGTTTCTTAATCTAAGCAGCATCCAGTGGAGTTCTATTTTTATTTTTGGCTATTACTGGAAATTTCTTTACCGAATATTGGTCTTTAAAAGCAAATAAAATCTTACTTTACACCATAAAACAATTTCAATGAAAACCCGCGATTATATATTTTACGATTACACTAAAAGTTTATGTCACCATTGTTTAGCACTTGTAGATACTAAAATTGTATTTCAGGATGATAAAGTCTGGATGCTGAAACATTGCAAAACCCATGGCGAAATGAGAGCGATGATTGCTGATGATGTCACCTATTACAAACAGTTGCGTAATTACAACAAACAGTCTGAAATGCCTTTAAAATTCAATACAAAAGTGCATTACGGCTGTCCTTATGACTGTGGATTGTGTACAGATCATGAACAGCATTCCTGTCTGACCATTGTAGAGGTTACGGATCGCTGCAATTTGGCGTGTCCGACTTGTTACGCCAACTCAGCACCCAATTACGGAAGACACCGCACATTAGAGGAAATTGAAAAAATGTTTGACACCGTTGTAGCTAATGAAGGCGAGCCAGATGTGGTTCAGATTTCGGGAGGGGAACCAACTGTGCATCCTGAGTTTTTTAAAATATTGGATATCGCCAAAAGCAAACCTATAAAACATTTGATGTTAAACACAAATGGTATCCGAATTGCAAAAGACATTAAGTTTGTAGAAACATTGGCAACCTACATGCCTGATTTTGAGATTTATCTGCAATTTGACAGTTTTAGGCCTGAAGTATTAGAAAAATTAAGAGGCGAAGATTTAACGGAAGTCCGTAAAAAAGCAATAGAACATCTTAATCAATTTAATATTTCTACTACATTGGTAGTCACCCTGCAAAAAGGAGAAAATGATGATGAAATTGGTAAAATAATTGAATATGCCTTACAGCAAAAATGTGTCCGTGGCGTGACTTTTCAGCCTACGCAAGTTGCCGGCAGAAATGATAATTACGATGACTTTTCAGGAAGAATAACATTAACTGAAGTACGCCGAAAAATTTATGAGCAATACCCTCTTTTTACACCTGAGGATTTAATTCCGGTTCCTTGCAATCCAGACGCCTTGTGCATGGCTTATGCCTTGAAAATTGATGGAGAAGTTTTTCCGATGACTCATTTGATAAACCCTGAAGATTTGTTGAATAACTCAAAAAATACGATTGTTTTTGAGCATGATGAAAAACTTAAAACCCATATGCTGAATTTGTTCAGCACAGGTATTTCTGTTGATTGTGCAGAAGGTGAATTTAATGAATTAATGTGTTGTCTGCCAAGAGTTCAGTCTGACACATTAAATTATAACAACTTGTTTCGGATTTTGATTATGAATTTTATGGATGCCCATGATTTTGATGTCAGGGCGGTTAAAAAATCATGTGTACATATTGTAAGTGATAAAATGAAAATCATTCCTTTTGAAACAATGAATCTATTTTACAGAGATCATAAAATTGATCAGATACGGGAAAAATTAAATGTTTAATTTTTTAATTAATTTATGGAATTTTTACTATTTGTTGGATTGATTCTTTGCACGGTATTTTTTATTGGCCTCTTCGGTTTAATTTCAGGCAAGGGGAATAAAAAAAAATTTTTAACGCTATTATTGATTCCAATAGTTGTTGCTGTAATAGGATTTGGTACATGTGTAGTGATTTTAAATAATTTGTAATTCTAATAAAAATGTAGAAGATTTTAGTTTTCTTTGGAGCGCACAATAGTATTAATCAGAATTATTGCTTTTTACATTTAATATAAAGCATTTTAGTCTTTCTGTATTGTGGCAAAATGGTAACTGTAATTAACCCGTAAATGTATATCAAAATCGTATTAACTAATAATATAAAGTACATAAAACATCAATAAAAAAATTAAACAAATTGCATAAATTATGAGAGATGAGTTAGGGTTGATTGGTTTTGTTGTGGCATTTATTAGTGTTCTCACTTTTTTCTTTGGAATTTTACGGTTAATATTTGTAGAAGAAAAGAAGATTTCATTAAAAATTATTTTGTATTCCGTAATAGCCTTTGTAATTGGTTTTGGTACTTGTGCTGCCAATTTTTCATTAAGTGGTATGCATTAAAAAAGCCTGGCAATATAATTACCAGGCTTATAATGCTCTCCTTCAGGTGAAAACCAAATAACAAATCACCTGAATTTGACCATCTAATTAGAAACAAATCAGATTAAAAAATAAATAACCAAACTCAATTTTAACCGTCCCAATTTTATTTCTAACTTTTCCATTCTATTCAATCACTTCTAATTTAAAAAATTGATTACTTTGAATGATTTTTTATTTCCTCCCTTGTCAGTAACAATCACTATAAACAACTGTTTGGTGTTGAAACTTTGACTTTGAAGCAGTACTTCTTTACTATTCTGAATATTTTTCTGACTTGCCAAAACTTGCCCGATTGTGTTGAAAACATCAACCTGAGCAATATCTTCAGTTCCATTTGCAACTGATAAGACATTGTCTCTGAAATACACTATTGTATTGCTGTTTAATTCAATTTTGTCAGCAAATTTTTTTGCTGTGGATTGCGATGCAAAATAGGCAGCATATGCCTTTGATAATTCAGACGAATTACCACAAGAAGAAGCGTCCCAGTTTACAGACCAGGTCATTAAACCTCTCAAATTAGGATAAGGTCCCCCAAGTTGCATAGTGTAGGTTCTTCCTGAAAAAGTAGTTCCTGTTCTTAAATAATGCAAAGCACTGATTCCTTCGGCTGGAGTGATATAACCACTACCTGCTGCACTTGGACAAGCTGGCAACCCGATAAGAATTTTTGAAGGTGGTAAACCATCAAAATGCATTCCTGTTGTACCAATATTATACCCTTTTACAAGCATATCAGTTAGAGCGGTTACCATATTTGCTCTCTTAGCTGAGCCATAGTATTGACCATCTAATCCGTTTTCTCCACCTGTATTATACAATTGTACGGCTAACAAATCCAATTCATTACGCAAGTTTTGAATAATTGGAAGGAATGATCCATACGTATCTGAATAGCTGGAATATCCACCTTGCACATATTGTGTTTCCGGAGCCGCAGTTAATAAAAATCCAGTTCCGTAATATGCTTTTAATTCTTTACAGGCATCTACTATGTTTTTTAATCTTGGATAAGCTGAGATTCCTGCATAAGAAATATCTCGTAAACTTCCTGCATTAAAATTCATGGATCCGCCTTCAAAATCTAAATCAACTCCATCAAATTGATATTCGTCAATAATTGCTTTTAAACCATTAACAAAAATATTTTTTTGAGTTACATTATCTAAAACAACATGGCCATTCTGACCTCCAATAGAAATGATAACAGGAACCCCGCTGGCTCTTAAACTTTGAATATCATTTTTCAACAATTGTTTATTGAAAACGCCATTCGTCAAATATCTGGTGTCATTTGTAGTTAGTACTGGTGTGTAACCATCACGATTAACGGTTTCAATGAAAGAATAATCAACTACATTAAACTTGCTTCCAACCATTTGAGAAAAATATAAAAATGGAGCAGAAGAGTTTTCCCAGGAGTGAGCATATCCTAAAAGTACCTTTGCAGGAAGTGGAATAAACCTATTACTGCTGATCGGAGCAATTTTAATTGTATTGTTTAATGTAGTTACAGCAGATTTATTATCGGTAGCTTTAATTACAATCGGATAATCCTGATAAGCAGATGGTGTAAAATTATACGTATAAATATTGTTTGCTCCAGCAGTCATATTAAAAGTACCTCCATTGATTGTGATAGTAACCCCCGAAACAGATCCATCACTATCAACAGCTGTAACTGAAATAGGCACAACCTGAAAAGAACTTTGGTTTACAGTAGTATTCGATGGTGAATTCCAGGTAATTACCGGCAATGAATTAGGGCAGTTTGCACCTGAACAACTTAATGTAAAACTATATGTTTTTGAATCTGTTGTTCCGTTTGATGCAGTAGCTGTAACGGTTAACGTATGGCTTGCTGAAAATTGACTGGCAACTGGTGTCCAGCTTGCATTATAATTTCCTGCAGCATTTGTAACACTTAAATTCTGACCATCTAAGCTAAATACAACCGACGAAATTGTAGTGGCATCATTGGCACTTAATCCAACATTTGCTGTAAAATTAACTGCACTTCCTAAATTTAAGGAAATCGCTGAACTTGTTGGTGCAGTAATTGCAACCACCGGAGTAGTAGCAACAACCGTTTGAGTATTAAAATTAAATACTTGTGGTGAAGTTGGAAGATTTGTTTGTGGATAAGATGGTGAATAAGCAACATCCTGATTTTCCCAAGCATTAATCTTTAAACTTAAAAAAGTAATGTAACCATTAATGGCAGCATTTTCAAAATGGTAATTTCCCTGAGCATCCGACAAAGTTGATAAGTTAACCCATCCGTGAGTATCATTAGCATATGGCAAAATTAAATCTACTTTTACTCCGGCTACCGGAACTGTTCCATTTTTAACAGTACCGCTAATTAAATATCCATTGACAACATTCTGTGTAAAATTTAATGTTTTGCTTGAATTGATTGCAGAATAAACTGTCGAAGCCGGAGTAAAACTCACTCCTGTTTTGAAAGCCGTTACAGTATAATTTGATCCTGCAGCCAAATTTGAAACTGTATAATTTCCTGAAGCATCTGAAACTGCTGTTAAAGTTGTAGTTCCTGAAACTGCCGAAATCGTTACACCAGAAACCGGAGTTGCTCCGTTTAAAACTGATCCGCTAACCGTGTAATATATTGGATTAATAACAGTTTGAGTAAAGCTTAGTGTTTTGTTTGAATTTATAGCGGTATAAACTGTTGAAGCCGGAGTAAATGTTACCCCTGCTTTTGCAATAGTCACCGTATAATCTGATCCTGAAACTAAGTTTGCAATACTATAGTTTCCTGAAGCATCTGAAACTGCTGTTAAAGTTGTTGCTTCTGAAACTGCTGAAATTGTCGCTCCTGAAACAGGAGTTGTTCCGTTTAAAACTGTTCCGCTTACCGTGAAATATGTTGGTGTCACCACAACACTCGTATTAAAATCGTAAACTGTTGGATTTGCCGGAACAGCAAAATTTGTCAAATTTGATGGTAAATATACCACGTCTCCATTTTCCCAGGCATTTAGTTTTAAACTTGAAATTGTAGTATATCCATTTACTACTGCATTATCAAAACTGTATTTTCCTTGTGCATCTGTAGTGGCAAAAACACTTTTCCAGCTATGTGTATTATCTGTCCATGGCAATACCAATTCCACTTTGGCACCTGAAACCGGAGTTACTCCGTTTTTAACTGTTCCGCTAATTTTATTGGTTCCAATAACCACAACATCCTGAGAGAAGTTTAATGTTTTATTGGCATTTAAATTAGAATAAACTGTTGAAACCGGAGTATAGGTCTGTCCTGTTAAAGCAGCTGTAACCGTATAATTTCCTGCAGAAGGCAAACTAAGTGAATAAACACCACTTGCATTGGTAACAGCTGTGAAGTTTCCACCTGTTGAAGATGCTGTAACGGTTACGCCTGAAACCGGAGTTGTATTGTTTAAAATAGTTCCGCTTACTGTGTAATTTACAACTGCCGCTCCCTGAGTAAAATTCAACGTTTTGTTGGCATCAATTGTATTATAGACTGTTGAAGCCGGCGTATAAGAGAATCCTGTTTTTGCAGCTGTAAGAGTGAAATTTAATCCCGCGGCTAAACCTGAAACACTATAAACTCCACTTGCGTTAGAAACAGCCGTTAAAACTGTTGATCCTGAAGTTGCCGTAACGGTTACGCCTGAAACTGGAGTTGTCCCGTCAAGAACTGTTCCGCTTACTGTGTATAAAGGTTGAGTTCCATTAATAACAACTGCTGTCTGACTAACTGTAACATTGGTTAATGTTACAGGAGTAAAAGTATAAGTCGATTTTAAGGCTGTAAGTGTATAATTTTGTCCTGAAGTTAAGTTGCTGAATGTAAAATTACCTCCAGTAGAAACAATAGTTTGTAATACTGCATTACTTCCATTACGCAATTCAACGGTAACATCAGGCACTAAAGCTGATCCGTTTTTTACTGATCCGGAAATACTTACAGATCCAATAACCGTACTTCCAAACGAAGTATCAACCTGAGTTAATAATGAATTTGGAATCGAACCTCTGGTATCCTGAGACAATTCCCATACCATTCCTCCGGCAAGATTTCTTGATTTGATATACTGTACTTTTAAATCCATTGACTGTTTATCTTCATAGCTGATAAACTGTTTTAAAGTAGCATTGTATAAGTAAGGAACTTTAGTAGTATTGTCAAAATAGCGTGCCCATCCTGCAGCAGCTGCGGTTGGTGTGACTAACATGGTATTTGGATCTAAATAAGCGTGTGAATTGGTTACCGGATTTCCAACTAAATCGCAGATTTCGATACTTCCGGATTTTTCGCATGCTGCAGGACCATCCCAAGTTCCTGTAGGATTCTGTGGATTTGTACAACCTGAAACTGTATATCTTGGTGCTGCAACAAACAATCCCGGGAGATTAGGATTGGTTCCGTTATTGGCAACATTGTCAAATTTTTTTCCGTAAAAAGGCAATCCCATGATTAACTTATTGGCAGGAAAACCAACTACATTTAGAAATTGAGTTGTTAATTCATCTAATGATTCTGATTGTGTTGCACCATACAGTGGATCATTTGCATTTCCGCTTGCATATAAAGGAGCATTATAGCATGTTTTATCATACCAGTTACCGCCAAGGTCATATCCAAAATAAGTAATGTAATCACAATAAGTCGAAATGTCTTCTGTCATTCCGTATTGCACCCTGTTGTTTGGTCCTAAATATTGTGATGAAACTTTGCGGACATTATTTCCTGCAGCGATTGTAACTAATTTATTTGGCATTGCCTGACGCATTGCTTTTAATAAATATACTAAATTTTTGTTGTCGTCCGGACTATACTTTTGTGGAGGAATAGGCGATCCGTTAATGACCTCAGTACCGTCTGTTCCTCCGGAAAGAGGATATTCCCAATCAATGTCGAAACCATCAATAAAAGGATAAGTCACTATAAAGTTTGCCATGTCTGCAGCTAAAGCAGCTCTTGCTACCGGACTTGCAGCAATTGGGGAAAGATCCTGACCTTTCGTCCATCCTCCAACAGAAATAAGAATTTTTAGATGCGGATACTTTTCTTTTAGTTTTTTCAAATCATAAAAGTTTCCTTTTACCGGAGCATCCCAAGGAATTCCGCCTTCTGTATGCTCAAAATCAGCATAGGTATCCAGGCATTTTAATTTTGTATTCTCAGGATGGGCAGCATCAAAAGTGGTCCCATAAAAAGAATAATTCAAATGTGTCAATTTGCTTCCATCTATCTTCGGAACATTGAAGTCCCGCGCATAAATAGACCATTGCGCATAGTATCCCACTACTTTTTTACCGTGAGCTGGTTGGGCTGACACGAGTAAGGGAAACAGTAACAAAAAAAGTAATCTGTAATAATGTTTCATAATTAATTAATATTGGTTAATAGAAAAAGTATTCCAATTCACTTAATTACATGTCAGATACAACATATAAAAAAGCACAACTGGGATTCAACAAACTGCAAATAGAAAACATTGCAACTCATTGGAAATAATCCTCTTACTTCTATAAATAAATATTACTATTACTGATTCTACCATAATCATAAGCAAATAGTGATTTATATTTATGTATAATTTGTTTAAAAATTAGTATTAAATAAAAACCGATAAATTTGGGGCGCTAATTCATCAATTTAAAAAATTTTACTTTATCATTTTTTATTCGTTATTTGGTTTAAATGGTTATTATTATTTTATTGGTTATTTAATATCAGAATATCAGTCTGAAAAAGATTTTTCGGGGAAGTTTTAATTACCGCTACCGGAATTCCGGTAGAGGTAATTAACCTAAACAATTGCGGTACTAAAACTTACTAAACCAATTCAAACAATTATATCAATTTTTTTAAACTCGCATAAACAGCGAGTTCAACATCAGCATGGTCTTTTGTATTGCATTGCTCAATCAGGCTTTTTAAATCGGTTGTTTTTAAAGTTGATTTATTTTCTAAAACAAACAATAACTCTTGCGATGCATCGCTTAATTTTTTAGTCAAAGGCAAAATTGGCTGTACTAAAGGAGCAGTGGCACTTAGCGCAGTCAAATCTTTATTTATGGCGATCCATTTGTTGAAAAACGCGGCAATTTTTGCCTTATTTTCAGGAGTTTTACTCGTCAGATATTGATTTACTGCCTCATCAAAAATTATAGCATCTTTGGCATCGGGCGTGCAGGCATCTGCAAAAAGTGTCAGTGGAGAATACATCTGATATTCTGTTCCGTCCTTATTTCGGGAATATCCTTTTAAAGGTTCACAAACATTTGAAAAATCATTAATTGCCTCCATATTTTGGTTATTGACAATATTTCTAAGGATAACAGCTTTATTACTAATATGTGTCAAACCTAATTCTTCTAATCTAAACGAAACAGTTTCAAGACGTTTACGCATATTAGCGAAATCCGTAATATTTTCTGCCGACCAAAGCCTTTCGGCAATTGCAGCTGTTCTTGGCCAAATTCTGGAATCTATTGTTGCTGGTGACACAAGCTCTGTCCACATTGTCGCTTCTCCGCCTAAAATTCTTGCCTTCTCTTCAATTGTTAAATTAGCTTCTTTTGGCATTGGGTCATTCAGATAATGGTTTTCAACAGGATACATCAAATCGATGTAATATCCGTTTGATAATACTGTTTTATACCCTTTTTTAACTGCGTCTATTAATGACTGACCAGTAGCCACTCCTTCGTTCGGTCCTCTCCAGGAATGGATAATAGCTTCTTTTGACATATTTTTTGTCAAAATTTCTTCCCATCCCATTAATTGTTTGCCGTGTTTTTTAAGCATTGGGGCTAATTGCATGGTAAAATAGGTTTGCAATTCGTGATTTGTAGCTAAGTTATGTTTCTTTTTAAATTCCTGAATTTTTGGATTCGCATCCCAATCTTTTCCTTCATTTTCATCTCCGCCAATGTGAAAATAAGCCCCGGGAAACAATGGGCAAACCTCATCAAATAACTCACTCAATAATTGGTATGTTTTAGGGTTTGAAGGATCTAATGTAGGCGAAAAAATACCTGCATTTCTTTCAATTCCATAGGTGGCAATTGCCGTTCCCTGAATGTTTTTTTCTGAAGTTCCTCCTATAAGTGTAATCACTTTACTTCCAATTTCCGGATAAGCTGTTAAAATAGCCGATCCGTGACCGGGAACATCTATTTCCGGAACAATTAAAATACCGCGCTCATCAGCGTATTTTACGATATTTTTAATTTCTTCTTGTGTATAATATTGCCCATCCGAAGCTAATTCAATTAATTTTGGATGTTTTTTCATTTCAATTCTCCAGCCCTGATCATCAACCAAATGCCAGTGAAAAACGTTCATTTTCATTGCTGCCAATCCATCAATATTTCTTTTGATTACGTCAACCGGCTGAAAATGTCTTGAAGCATCTATCATCAAACCTCTCCAGGTAAATCTTGGAAAATCTGAAATTTGGGAGTTTGGAAAATAAAATGACGTACTATTATTTTGCAGCATTTGCAGTAAGGTTTCAAGACCGTGCAAAGCCCCTAAATCGCTGGTTGCATTTATTGTAATCTGCTTTTGTTTAATATCCAAATGATAACTTTCATCTTCATACAAACCAATTTTTCCGTTTTTTGTACAGTTAATCTGAAGTTCAGCGATTGGGACTTCATTCAGTTTGGTAATAAAACCCTGTTCGAAAAACATACCTGTTCTGCTATCTAATCGTCTTAAGAAACGAGTTACTCCTCCAAAAATTCTTGAATTAGGATCTCCTGTGATATTTACTTTAAATTTTTTAGTTAAAGCAAAATTCCCTTCATTTAAAACAATACTCTGAGGCCAGGGCATAAGATTTAATTGCTCTTTTTGAATTTGAGCATTAGAAGCTAAACCCGCTAATAGTAGGACTAATATATATTTCATTTTATGTCGCTTGAAAAATGTTATCCTGAAATAACATTCATATAAATAAAAAAAATCCAGAAAGATCTCTATTGATCCTCACTATCATTATAAATCAATCTGAATTTCGAAATTTGATCCGCTCTAAACGAACCATAAAATAATCTTAGTAATCAAAACGTTTAAAAGCTTCAATCGCCTCATATTCTGCCAAACCTAAATCATCATAAAGGATGGCTGTATTTTTATTACGATCTTCTGCCCTAACCCAAAATTCCCTGGAATCATTTCCCTGAAACATCACCCTGTCTTTTTGAGACTGATGGTACAAAATGGCATGGCGTTTTAACAATACTTCTGATGGACTTAACGGAACTGCCATATCAATTTCGTGAATGTCCCATTCGTGCCATGCCCCTCGATATAACCATAACCAGCAATCATCCATATAAGGTTTTGATTTTAATTCTTTTAATGCGGCAAATATGGCATTCAGACAGACTTCATGAGTTCCGTGCGGATCGGCAAGATCGCCGGCGGCAAATACCTGATGTGGTTTTATTTTGGCGATAATGTCCTTTACGATATCAATATCTTCCGGACCTAACGGATTTTTCTTTACTTGTCCTGTTTCATAAAAAGGAAGATCTAAAAAGTGAGTGTTCTCATCTTTTAAACCAATGTATCTTGTCGCTGCATACGATTCTCTTCTTCTTATGAGTCCTTTTAATTTTCGAACTTCCAACGAATCTACCTGATCTTCAGATTTATTATTCAGAAATTCAATTACAGATTTAAAATTTATTTTACCCTCTGCATCTCCAACAAAATCGTTACACACCTCAGCAAATTTTAATGCCTCATCATCAGTAACGGCTATATTTCCGGAGGTTTGATATACTACATGTACATCATGTCCTTGTTTGATCAATTTTGAAAAAGTTCCTCCCATAGAAATCACATCATCATCCGGATGCGGACTAAAAAGAATTACTCGTTTTTTTGCAGGATTGGCTCTTTCCGGACGATGTGAGTCGTCAGTATTTGGCTTTCCACCCGGCCATCCCGTAATGGTATGCTGTAATACATTGAACATATTGATGTTCAAATCATAAGCAGAACCTTCCAGTGCCAAAAGATCAGACATTCCGTTATTATTGTAATCACGATCTGTTAATTTTAAAATGGATTGTTTTGTTTTTTGACATAACCAAACAATCGCTTTGCTTTTTAATTCCTGTGTCCAAATACATTCTCCAACCAACCAGGGTGTTTTGAAACGAGTCAATTCTGAAGCTGCAGACTGATCTAAAACGAAAGTGGCATTAGGATGATTTTGTAAAAAGGTTGCCGGAACTTCAGAACTGATATCTCCCTGAATGGTTCTTTTGATGATACCGGCTTTGTTTTGTCCCCATGCCATCAATACAATTCTTTTGGATCTCATAATGGTAGAAACTCCCATAGTAATCGCTCTTTTTGGGACATTATCTATACCATTAAAATCTGATGATGCATCTACTCTTGTAATATGATCCAGTGTGATAATACGTGTACCGGAATTGATATGTGATCCCGGTTCATTGAAACCTACGTGACCTGTACGCCCAATTCCTAATAATTGAAAATCAAGTCCTCCAGCGTTTTTAATATTCATTTCGTAGTCGATGCAATATTGATTTAATTCGTCAATAGCAATTGTACCGTCCGGAATATTTATGTTTTCAGGGTTAATATCAATATGATTAAAAAGATGCTGGTGCATGAAATAATGATAGCTTTGATTGTTTTCTTTCGTCATCGGATAATATTCATCCAGATTAAAAGTGATTACATTGCTAAAACTTAGTCCTTCTTCTCTGTGCATTCTCACTAATTCTTCATAGACTTTTATAGGAGAAGAACCTGTTGCCAAACCTAATACACAAGATTTATTTTTTTCTTGTTTAGATCTAATTAACTGAGCAATTTCGTGTGCAACAATTACTGAAGCTTCTGCTGAATTTTTGAAGGTTTCATTGTGAATTTTTTCGAATCTGGTCTCTTCAAATTTCCCCGCACTTTTATAGCTGATATCAGGTTTTATTTCTAAAGCACTTTTCATTTTTTTCTTTTTATGTATTATAAAGGTAAGTTTTCTAAGTAATGGTATAGGCAATTTGCATCGCCTATACCATTTACAAACCACACTTATATATTGTTTAATCTTTGTCTTGTTTTATTAGAAGTTAGCTCCTGTAGTATCCCACCAGACTCTTGTCCCACCAGTATCCGGGCCTCCTAATTTTGCAACTCCTGTAGCCAACCCACCCGGGTTACCATCTTTTTCGGATTGCACATAATTTACTCTTCGTGGTCCAAATTCAGTAGTAATTGTACCTCCACTTGTATTATGTAAGATTCTGAATAATTTTGGATACCCAGTCCTTCTATATTCCGACCATGCTTCCTGACCTTCAGGAAAATTAGCAATCCATTTTTGGGTAATTATTTTTTGTAATTTCACTTCATTTGCAGCTGCAGCATCCCAGGCGATAGTGACTTTATTTACCGCTACTCCATTATTCGCAACATCTTTTACATCTACAAAATCTTTAGCCATACTTACATTGTCAGCGATGTAAGACGCAGCATCAGAAACTCCATGTTGTGAAAATGATGCTGTTATACCGGCTTCATATAAAGCCTGAGCAGTTCCGCCCATATCCCATCCTCTTAATGCTCCTTCGGCTCTTAGAAAATATACTTCAGCAGTAGTCATTAATACTTTTTCGTTTTTAGACACAATCGAGCCAAGTTGAGACATACCAGTACGATCAGATTTTGCAATCATGTTGATGCCTGTACGTATACCTCTGTATTCACTAGGAAAATCTTCTGATTTATTAAAATACACTGCTAATCTAGGATCTGCATATCCCCCCATTATTGATTCCATATCAGCAGACATTCTAATATCCCCCCAAGCACCTGAAATTGTCAAAAGAGGATCGATATAATTAGGAATAATTAGTTTGCATATATCTGCATTTGTTGTCAATACTCCAAATGCATGACTAACTGCTTTTTCAGCTTCTGTTTTTGCTAAAGCCGGATTAACTTTTACAATTCTCATCGCTAAACGTAAACGTAGTGAATTGGCATATTTAACCCATTGCTTATAATCTCCGTTGTAAGTACTTATATCTGGACCTGTAAGAGTAGAAATTTCACCAGCATTTGCTCTTTTAGTTAATTCTGCTACTGCAAAATCCAATTCTTTAAACATTTGTGTGTACACATCAGCTTGAGAATCATATCCTACTAGCTTACCAGTAGTTCCAAACTCAGAATAAACTATAGGACCAAAAACATCAGTAATTCTGTGCATTCCTTCTACTTTCAAGATTAAGGAAATTGCATAAAACTGATCGTATTTTCCTTTTGTTAATCGCTCTAATTTATAAGAATTTGCCATTACATCAGTATAGCCTAAGTCCCAAATAAATCCATTCCAACCATTCACATAGTTATAATTTGAATTATCCCCGGCAGCTCCTTTAAAAGGAGTTGGTGTTGCCATATATCCAGACCAAATATCAGCATTTAAGTTTTGCTGCAATTGATATTTCCAGTGCGTTGTATTAAAAATCCCTAAGAATTCAGCATTTAATGGCGCTTTTATATGATTAAAATCTTGCTCCAATTGCTCATTTGTAAAACCTTCTGGATTTTTATTTAATTCATCAAATTCTCCTGTACATCCCATAGCCATAAGCAATGATGCACAAAACGCAGTAGTTTTTATTTTATTGAGTATCATAATATTTTTATTAGAAAGTTACATTTAAATTAAGACCGATACTTCTTGTAGAAGGAGTTGCATAAACATCAATTCCCTGTAAACCATTTCCAGTACTTAAAGAAACGTTAGGATCAAATGGTGCATCCTTGTAGAAGAAGAATAAATTTCTGCCTACTAAAGATAAACTGGCTGCTTGGAAAAAATTATTGTTTTTTAGGTTAAATGTATATCCAAACGCAAACTCTCTTAAGCTTACATTGGTAGCATCATAAATATACTCTCCTGAAATACCTGCCCTTCCACCTACTTGAGAATAGTATTTTTCAGCATCATATTTTCCTGAAAAAGCAGTTCCTTTATTAGGTCCGTCAGCATAAACGGCATTAACAACTACACCTCCGGCATCTCTAGCCTCACCTGAAACTTTTGAAACCCCAAATTGATCATTTGTTGCTTCAGTCAAACTCATTACATCCCCTCCAAAACGAGCATCTATTAAAATATTTGCAAAGAAAGAACCTATTTTGAATGAGTTTGCAAATCCTAACATAAAATCCGGGTTAGCATTTCCAACCGCTTCAAATTCAGTCTTTTGAATAGATCCATCTTCATTCAATAACATTCTGCCCTGGTCATCTTTCTTTATATTAATACCTTCAATAACGCCAAATGGCTGTCCGTTGATTAACGAGTATCTATAACTGTTTACACCTGCGGCTGTTAATATCACTTTACCTCCACCTGCACCATCAGTTGGTAATTCTGTTACTTCATTTTTGTTTTGTGAATAGTTAACACTTGTATCCCATTTAAACTTATCATTATTTATTATTGCTGCACTCAACACAACTTCAACACCATTGTTTTTAATAACACCTCCATTAAAAGTATAATTCGTTACACCCTCAGCATTTGTAGAAGGAGCTGGTACATTTAGTAATTGATTTTTAGTTGTATTTGCGTAATATGTAAATTCTAAACCAAAACGGTTTCCTGCAAATCTCCATTCAGTTCCAAATTCATAAGATGTTTGTCTTTCTGGTTTTAAAATAGTTCCAAACTGCGGGCCATATAAAGGACCTTGACTATCAGGGACAGTTGTCTGATATAAATTCACAGGATCTTTACTAAAAGCTGGAATATCATTACCAACTTGCGCATAAGAACCACGTATTTTACCAAAACTTATTGCATCTGGCATATCAACCATTTCAGATAAGATTGCTGTAGCACCCACAGAAGGATAAAAATACGATTTGTCTAAAGTAGAAGACCATTCGTTACGTCCGGTAACATCAACATACAACATACTTTTATAGCCAAAAGTCGCGGCGGCAAAAACTGCCTGAACTTCTTTTCTAGCTCCAAAATTGTGATAATTGCCTTTATTCGAATTGAAATTAGCCAAAGTAAACCAATTCGCTCTGTTCAACCCTGAAGGGTCCGAATCCAAAACTGTTTGATCCGCTATGCTAGTTTTAGTTAAACTGGCACCAATGTTAGCAGTAAAAGAAAAATCTTCGTTGAAGTTTGTATTGATTGTTGCAATTAAATCTCCGTAAGTTTGGCTGCTCACATCATCGATACTGATGAATCTACCGTTTATGTGAGATAAAGTTCCTTGAGTTGAAGCATAAATTCTCTTGTCAAATGAATTAGTAATTTGGTCATAACTAATTCGGGAACCAATAGATAACCAATTGTTTAATTTATAAACTAAACCTAAGGAAGCGTTCAGATACTGATTTCTATCGGTTGATTTATTGCGTTCTATTCCCCAATACGGGTTTTGTTCAATATCTCTATCCGTCATCCAGTTTTGAACCATCATATTCCTTGTAGGATCAAATTTTTCAAAATTATTTTTATAATTATTGAAATCATTTCCTCTTGGCATCAAATATAAACCAGTTAAAGGATTAAAATAGAAGCCATTTGTAGGTCTGTTTGTAACATTTTGAATAGCTAAATTTGCAGCTGTATTAACTGTTAATTTATCATCAAAAAGTTTTACTGATTGTCTGGCCCCAAAGTTATTTTTACTTAAAGTGTTTCCTGGAATTACTCCACTGGATGTAGTATTAGCATAGGAAAAACTAGTACTTGAATTAGCTGCACTTGTAGAATAGCCCAAAGAAGTAATTTGTGTAACCCCCGTATTGAAAAAATCTTTCACATGATCATTTGATGTACCTTTGGCTCCCCAAGATTCATCTGCTCCTGGTTTAGCAATATAAGATGTTTGAAATTCTGGTAAATAAGCAGCACTTTCTACATTAGTCGTTGATGTTACTTTAACTGATGCAACACCTTCTTTAGCTTTTTTAGATGATAATAAAATAACACCTCTCGCACCTTGGCTTCCATACAAGGCAGCTGCTGAAGCGCCTTTAAGAACTGTCATACCATCATAATCATCCGGATTAATTAATCCTACTACATCACCACCATCTCTGTTTCCACCTTGTGTTGAACCAAAAGAATCGTTAGGCTGTATGGCTGAAACATTTAAAATTGGCACCCCATCAATTACATAAAGTGGTTGGTTATTACTTACTGATGAATTACCACGAATAGTAACTTTAGTAGACCCTCCGGTACCACCAGCACTTCTAACTACGGCAACACCTGCAATTTTACCTGCGATAGTATTAATGACGTTAGCATCTTTTACGCGGGTTAACTCCTCACCTTTTAGTTCCTGAGCTGCATAAGTCAAAGATTTTCTTGTTTTCTTGATACCTAAGGAAGTTACCACAACTTCGTTCAATGCATTTGATGCTGCCTGTATCATTTTAACATTAATTGTAGCAGCATCACCTACAACTATTGATTGTGTTTCAAGACCTACATAAGTAAAAACTAAAGTCTGTCCTTTTTGCACTTCAATTGCGTACAAACCGTCAAAATCGGTAGTGGTACCTCTTTGACCTCCTTGTACAGCAACAGATGCCCCTGGTAATGGCATCCCGTCAGAATCTGTAATCACTCCCTTGACACTTTTTACCTGAGCAAGTGAAACCTGCGCTGTAAAAACAATCATAAAGATTAAGAAAAATTTTTTCATGTTTTATTTATTTTTGTTAGTTATGGTGTAAATTTATTCTTAAGGTATTGTTAAAAAAAATAATTTATACAAACTGCCTTAAACTTTAAACCAACGACATAAAACAATCAATAATACGTTTTACGAAAACGTTTTTTAAATAAAAAAACATACCGAATATGGTTTTCTTTAAAATTTTATTCAAAAAAATTGTGTTTTACCAACTAATTGTTTAAAGTTGCATATAATTTAACATTCAGCTAATACGTCTAAAACGCAACTAAATTGAGCGAAATTCAAAAACTAAACTTTGATATTAAACTTCAAAATCATATTTGGTTTTGGGGAGCTTACTTTACGTTGAACTTTTTAAGATGGGGAGCCTACTTCAATGATTATCCTTATTCATTCAAATCTAACTTAATCGAATTTTCACTGCATATCCCTTTAGTATATTTTAATCTTTTCATTTTAGTACCCCGTTATGTTCTGAAACAAAAATACATTCAATATACTATTTCCTTGCTGATAAGCCTTTTTGGAATCTATTTATTAAAAACAGCTCTGACTTACTATCTTATATCCGAAAACATCTGGCCGGAAGCAAATCGCGAATATCATCCGTTTGAGATTAACCATATTGTAGCAGTTTGTATTGGGGAATTATATGTTTTAGCCATGGCATCATCTGTTTATCTTACTTTAACATGGTTGCGTGAACGCGAAAGAAACAGATCATTGAGAGAAAATCAATTTAAAATAAAACTGAAATACCTTGAAAATCAAATACAACCTCACTTTTTCTTCAATACTTTAAATAATTTATACGCATTATCACTAGAATCTTCCGATAAGGTTCCGGATGTAATTATTAAGTTATCAAATTTGATGGAATATGTACTATACGATGTAAAAGGGACCAAATTTGTTCCTCTGATAAAAGAAATTGATTACATCCAGAATTACATTGAAATTGAGAAACTCCGTTTTGAGAATGTTGAAGTTACCATTAATTTAGAGTCAAATATTGAAGATATCAAAGTGCCTCCTTTAATATTTATTTCATTAGTCGAAAACACTTTTAAACATGGCGGATTAAACAACAAGAATTTAAAAATTAAAATCAACTGTAAAGTTCTTGAGAATAAATTACTTCATTTTGAAGTCCTGAATAATTTTGTAATTTCACAAAAAAATGACCCCAAAAGCGGAATTGGATTAGTTAATACCAAGAAAAGACTAAAATTAATTTACAAAAATGATTTTATACTGGAACACAAAACAAAGCTGAATTACTATATAATAAGTTTGCAAATACCTGTTAAGAATGAAGATTAAATGCTTGTTAATCGATGATGAACCTTTAGCTATTAAAGTTTTACAAAATTACTTCACCAATTTTACTGACTTTGAAATCATAGGTACATTCAATAATTCTCTTGAAGCGCTCGATTTTATCAACAGTACCCCTGTCGATGCTGTTTTTTTAGATATAAACATGCCCATGATGACCGGTTTTGAATTAATTAGTTTAATCGAAAACAAAACTAAAGTCATTATTACCACTGCTTTTAGGGAATTTGCTGCCGAGAGCTATGATCTTGATGTTTTGGATTATCTGGTAAAGCCAATTCCGCTACCAAGATTCATTAAATGCATTAACAAAATTACAACCGAATACAATTTAAAAAACAATATTAGAACAGAAGCCAGCAAAGGCGATTCACATATTTTTATTAAAGTAGATAAAAAAATGATGAAGATTAATATTGAAGAAATTCTGTTCGTTGAAGGAATGAAAGAATATATAAAAGTAGTTACTCCGGACAAAACATACATTACCCATAAATCGCTTACCTCATTATCAGAAGAACTTCCTAATGATAAATTTTTACGCATTCACAAATCGTATGTAATTGCTCTTGACAAAGTAAAATCAATTGAAGGAAACCGAATTCAAATTCTAAATCATATTATACCCATTGGAAGAAATTACAGTAAAGAAGTAAAAAATAAAATTTTAGAGTAACTTATTTTATCTCTGAAAATTCATAATTATATAAAAAAACAACACTTTGTTGAATAAATTATGCTGTTTGTTTAATTTTAAAATTATTTGTGTTCTTTTATTTTTTTTTGAAAAATGTAACAAATATATTTACGCACTTCAAAAAAACAATAAAACAAAAAATTAACCTTAATTATGAATTCAGAAAATGTTCAAACCAAATGGGGGCAATTTATCTCTTTGATAATAGTCTTCTTCTTTTGGGGTTTTGTTGGCTCAGCCAATGATATCCTGATTCCAGTGTTCAAAAAAGTATTTACATTATCTCAGGTACAGTCACAATTAGTTGCATGGGCTTTTTATGCTGCGTACTTTGTAGGATCCATTATCTTTTTTTTAGTATCACTAAAATCAGATGTTTTACAAAAATTCGGATATAAAAAAACACTGTCAGCGGGATTGATTCTTTCTGCCGTTGGTTCATTTTTATTTGTCCCTGCAGCAACAATGGAAAGCTTTCCTTTCTTCCTGACCGCTTTATTTACGGTAGGTTTAGGATTTTCGATTCAGCAGATTGTTGCAAATCCGCTTGCTATCAAAATGGGTAGCCCAACAACCGGGGCTCACCGTCTAACTTTAGCAGGAGGTGTGAACTCTTTCGGAACAACTATTGGTGCCATCTTGCTTGGAATTGCCCTATTTGGAATGGGTGACAACAAAAAAACCAATCTTTCATTAGAAGACATCAAATTACCATTTATCATTTTAGGACTGGCATTTATACTTGTTGCAGTTTTCATGTATTTTTCTAAAATCGAAGATCCAGCTAAAATAGAAGAGGCTCTAATCGAAAATAAACATGCCAAATTCAACATACTTGATTATCCACAGTTATATTTAGGAATGCTAGGAATCTTTATTTATGTTGGAACAGAAGTTACAATCATCAGTAATTTACCGGCATTATTAAAAACGAAAGAATTTGGCAGCATTCTGGAAGATGCTATTTCTCCATTTATTGCACTATACTGGGGAAGTTTAATGATTGGTCGCTGGAATGGCGGAGTGAATGTTTTCAATACATCAAACTTAATAAACACTGCCCTTAAATTTATTGTTCCGGCTTTGGCTTTTGGAGTGATTATCGGAGCCAACATTTTTGCTGCACATGACGTTTCTTCATTCTATATTTACCCGCTTTGGATCTTACTATTTATTGCTGTTAGTTTTGTAGGAGGAAAAAATGCCGGAAAAACATTAATGCTTTTCGGAATATCCGGTTTAGTAATGATGGTGGCAGGATTAGTTTGTCCAGATACGGAAATTGCTAAATTCTTCTTTATCTCAGGTGGTTTGTTTTTATCAATCATGTGGCCATCCATTTTCGATTTAGCCATCGCAGGTTTAGGAAGAAACACAGGAAAAGCTTCGTCTTTCCTGATTATGATGATTCTTGGCGGTGGCGTAATTCCATTAGTACAAGGAGGAATTTGTGATTTGGATGCAACACATCCAAACGGAATATTAGGCATCACTTATACACACTTCTCATACATTGTACCACTTATTGGTTTTGCATATTTGGCATTTTATGGTTTCTACTGTCCTAAAATATTAAAAAAACAAGGTGTGAGCCATGTTATAAGCGAAGGCGGAGGACATTAAAATCTCCTAACAAAATAAAAAGTCCCGTATTACAAAAGTGTAATTAGGGGACTTTTTTTATTAAAAAAATGCTGTTTTCTCTTATGAAAAAACAGCATTTTAAATTATTATCTTCAGTAAAATTACTTATTACCTTTCTCAAAATCAGCAACAAACTGAGCCAATCCGATATCTGTTAACGGGTGTTTCAATAAACCGTAAATAGCAGAAAGAGGTCCGGTCATAACGTCAGCGCCAATTTTAGCACAGTTTACAATATGCATTGTATGACGAACTGAAGCAGCTAAAATCTGAGTTTCATAACCGTAGTTATCATAAATCAATCTAATTTCTTCGATTAATGCTAAACCATCAGTCGAAACATCATCCAGACGACCAATAAAAGGTGAAACATAAGTTGCACCAGCTTTTGCAGCCAATAAAGCCTGACCAGCAGAAAATACAAGAGTTACATTTGTTTTAATTCCTTTATCAGAAAAATATTTAGCAGCCATAACGCCTTCTTTCGTCATTGGCAATTTCACCACGATTTGATCATGCAAGTCAGCCAGCTCCTCACCCTCCTTAATCATTCCGTCATAATCCAGCGCATTAACTTCAGCACTCACATCACCTTCAACAAGATTACAAATGTCAACGTAATGCTTTAAAATATTATTTTTTCCGGTAATCCCTTCTTTTGCCATCAATGATGGATTTGTAGTTACACCATCCAAAACACCTAAAGCCTGTGCTTCTTTAATTTGAGCTAAATTAGCTGTGTCAATAAAAAATTTCATATTATTTAAATTTAATTGTGTTCATAATTTGGGCGTGACCTAAGGGTCGGGCTATTCACTATATCTTTTGTTTTTTGGCAGCAAAAACAAAAGGATATCGTTTTTATCCCTCACGCAAAATCGGTGCAAAATTACGAAATGAATATCAATAACAATTACAATTTCAAAATTCAATTCAGAAATTATAATTTAAACTCCTTGAATATAAATCTTAAAACAAACTGCTTACGAAAAACGATACAAAAAAACATTCACAATCTGTACACCATGTTGTCATTCCGTAGGAATCTCAACACAAACTTATTAACTCTATAATTTATAATGATTCATTAACATCTTTTCGTAAACTGTATCAGGAAGAACCCGCTTCAATACAATCGAAAATTTCTGCATAAAAGCCCCAACTTTATAATGCACATTTGGCTTTTTAGCCTGCATGATTTTATAGATTGCTTCAGCCATTTCGTTCGGGTTGCTTCCGGCATCAACATGCTCATTCATTGTAGAAAGCGTTTCTCCATACACCTTTTCGTAAGCAGAACCGGAAATTACAGGAGCATGATAACGTCCCGCAGCGATATTCGTAGCAAAATCGCCTGGTGCAACGTTGGTAATATGTATTCCGAAAGATTTTACTTCCATACGCAATGCTTCCGTAATTAATTCCAAAGCACCTTTCGAAGCCGAATAAACACTTCTGTACGGTAATCCCATATAACCTGCGATAGAAGTAATATTAATAATCAAACCCGATTTTTGCTCACGCATTTGTGGCAGAACAGCTTTCATCACTTCAATTGGTCCGAAGAAATTAGTTTCAAAATTATTCTTGATTTCTTCCATCGGAATTTCTTCCAAAGGTCCGGTAATTCCAACACCTGCATTGTTAATCACAACATCAAGTCGTCCGGTTACAGCAATAATTTTTGCCACAGCAGTTTTAATTGACTCTACATTTCGAACATCCAAAGCCACAAGAGGAAAAACAGAATTAAGTACTTTTTCAGGATTACGGCTTGTCCCATAAACAACGAAACCTTTTTGTTGCAAAAATTCTCCAATAGATTTTCCGATCCCTGAAGATCCTCCGGTAATTAAAACGACTTTATTCATATTTTGGTAATAGGTTATGGTTATGGGTTAAAAGTTATGCGTTGATTAATGAGATAAAACTTTTAACCTCTAACTAATAACTTCTAACTTTACAAAGTCCCAAAAATAAAAAAATCCTCCCGAAGGAAGACCGCTTTTGTATTAATTCTAAAAAGAATTTCGATAAAATAAAAAATGGCAAGCGACCTACATCGCACCGCTCAACCACGTACCCTTGCTATGTTCCCATCCTGGGGGAGTCTGCAGGAGCTGGTCGTGTAGGACTTGCCGATGCAAATATACAATCTTTTTATATTTTTGCAAGAGCTTTGTTGCTATAAAAATATCGTCGTATATTGGCTTATTCAAAATTTTAACTATGAAAAAATATAACTTCCTAGCTGTCATTTTATTAGGAATCACATTAATTGGTTGCAACGGTGCAAAAAAAGGTGAAAATTCTTTATTTACAATCGATGATTCGGCTTTTCCTGCACATTTCACATCTAACGAAGCAGTTTCTATAGCCATTTTAAATCCAAATTCTAAAGAAATTGACAGCATCGTATATTTTGTAAATGACAAAAAAATGGGAAGCACTAAAGGTGTCGAAAAATTCAAATTTGAATTAAAAGACCAAAAACTAGGATACCAATACCTAAAAGCGACTGTTTATTTTGGCGGAGATTCATCTGATGCAACCAAAAGAATCGAATTGGTTTCTAACGTTGAAGCCAAACCATTAAAATACAAAATCGTCAATACTTTTCCTCATGATACAGCTTCTTTTACAGAAGGCTTAGAATTCTACAAAGACACATTGTATGAAAGTACAGGAAAAGAGGGAACTTCTTATTTAAGAAAGTACGATTACAAAACAGGAAAAGTTTTTAAACAAATTGATTTAGATAAAAAATATTTCGGAGAAGGGATTACCTTTATTAATGGTAAATTATTTCAATTGACCTGGCAAGACAAAATTGGTTTTATATATGATGCCAATACATTAAAACTGGAAAAATCTTTTACTTATGAAAAAGATATCGAAGGTTGGGGAATGACAAATGATGGCAAATATATTTATCATTCTGACGGAACTGAAAAAATATGGAAAATGGATCCAGACAATCAAAAGTTAATTGATTACATTAATGTTTATTCAGGAACTTCAAAAATAAAAGCGATCAACGAATTAGAATTAATCAACGGAAAATTCTATGTAAATGTTTGGCAGAAAGACGCAATCGCAGTGGTTAATCCAACTTCAGGAGCTGTCGAAGGCGTCTTAGACATGTCAGGTTTGCGCAAATTCATGAAAGACATTACCAAAGACGACGTTTTAAACGGAATTGCTTATAACCCTAAAACCAAAACTATTTTTGTAACAGGTAAGAACTGGAGCAAAATGTTTGAAATCACGGTTTCAGAATAAACATTATTTTTTAAAATACAAAATTCACAAATTTCACGAATTGTTTGGTGATAATTTGTGACCCGAGAACGTAGGACGAACTGGCGAAGCAAATTTGTGTTTAATAGCGTTACTTAAATATAACTAAACCAATTGATGATTACTCTGCTTATAAATATAAAAGAACTGCTTCAGGTTCGTGAAACATCTGTTTCTAAAGTTTCCGGAGCTGAAATGGCAATTCTTCCAACCATACAAAATGCTTTTTTGATTATAAAAGATAATCTGATTGGTGATTTTGGATCTATGGAAGATCTTCCTGAAATAAAAGCTGATAAAGTTATAGATTCAACTGGCCGAATCGTTTTACCTGCCTGGTGTGACAGTCACACCCACATTATATATGCGGGCAATCGCGAACAGGAATTCGTAGATCGAATTAACGGTTTTTCATATGAAGAAATCGCAAATCGCGGCGGTGGAATTCTAAACTCCGCAAAGAAATTAAATGAAACTTCCGAAGAAGAAATCTATGAGCAGTCAAGGTTTCGCTTAGAAGAAATAATGCTCCTAGGAACCGGAGCTGTCGAAATAAAATCAGGTTACGGATTAACGGTAGAAGGAGAATTGAAAATGCTTCGCGTTATTAAAAAACTGGCAAAAAGTTATCCAATTGCTATAAAGGCTACTTTTTTGGGAGCTCATGCTTTTCCACTGAATTATAAAGAAAACAAAGCAGGTTATATTGATGAAATTATAACCAAAATGCTTCCTGAAATTACTAAAAACAAGCTGGCAGATTATATAGATATCTTTTGCGAAACAGGTTATTTTTCTGTAGAAGAAACTGAAAAAATTATGGAAGCCGGGATTCAATTCGGCTTAAAGCCAAAAATTCATGTGAACCAATTTAATTCTATTGGTGGAATTCAGGCCGGAATCAAATTTAAAGCCCTTTCTGTTGATCATCTTGAAATCATGAAGCCTGAAGATATTGAAGCTTTGAAAAACACTGAAACAATGCCTGTTGCTCTGCCATCATGCTCTTATTTTTTAAGTATTCCCTACACTCCCGCCCGTGAAATGATAAAAGCAGGTTTGCCTTTAGCTTTAGCTACAGATTTCAATCCTGGTTCTACTCCATCCGGAAATATGAATTTTGTTGTTGCCACTGCCTGTATCAAAATGAAAATGACTCCTGAAGAAGCCATCAATGCTGCCACAATAAACGGTGCCTATGCAATGGGGATTTCAGAAACCCACGGAAGTATTACTAAAGGTAAAAAGGCCAATTTAATCCTGACCAAACCTATTTCTTCTTATTATCAAATTCCATATGCTTTTGGAAGCAATTTAATTGAAAGTGTTTTTGTGGAAGGAAAAGTTTTTACATAAAAAAAGAGGAGTTTTAAAAACTCCTCTTTTTTTTATTTTAACATGCTCTCTTCTTCTTATCTCAAAGAAAAACTAGTTTTAGAAACCAACTCATCATTATCAAAAATATTGATAAAATAAGTTCCTTTAGCAAAATCTTTACCAGGTAAGTCTTCAGAAACGTTTACAGTTTTGTTTTCATACTGCACTGTAGTTTTAAAACTATATGTTAATGTTTTACCGTCCCCAAAACTTTCAGTTTTTTTATCTCCTAAAACATTGTTTTTAGCATCGATAACTTGTACATAATACGTTTTGTCTCCCGATTTAGCGATTTGATTTTCAGCAATAGTAAAGCTTACTTTTAAAATATCAGCACGGCTGGCTTTGTCTGTTTCTACTTGCTTCCCTGAGCTTTTCAACTTGTAAGCAGCAGTTTTTGTATTTAAAACAGATAATTTAGCTCCTTTTTCAACTGTTTTCGATAACTCTTCGTTTTGACCAACCAAAACTTCATTGAACTTTTTAGATTCTCCCAAGACAACAATCGTACTGTCTCTCTGAACTGTTAAAACTCCATTTTGTT
The DNA here is from genome assembly GCF_059491325.1 of Flavobacterium sp. Flavsp81. Taxonomy (NCBI): domain Bacteria; kingdom Pseudomonadati; phylum Bacteroidota; class Flavobacteriia; order Flavobacteriales; family Flavobacteriaceae; genus Flavobacterium; species Flavobacterium sp. Flavsp81. The sequence goes on from NZ_CP168505.1 coordinate 1,679,910, forward strand.
TTTTCAATTCGTCATTTTCTGCAACTAAAACTTTCATTTTACCTTGCATTGCCTGTACCTGAGATTTGAATTTAGACAAATCCCCTTTAGATTTATTCAAGTCATCCATCAAAGCCACAACTTTGTCTCTCTCCTGAATTAATTCATCAGACATTGAAGTGTTTTCAGCAATAGCAGCATCATAAGTTGATTTCAATTCCTGAAGATCTTTCAATACAGATTCTTTTTCTGTCAAGGTTGTTGTAAGTTCAGTTTTTACAACATCAGTATCCGAAGAAAGTTTAAAAATGTACACTAAACTACCAATTAGTAGGACTGCTAAAACTGCGATTACCGCCTTTAGGCTCGAGTTGTTTTTGTTTGGGTTTTCCATATTTAATAATTTTCTTAATAAACAAATTTAATAATTAATATAAGGTAATAACGTAAGTTAACACAATTATAGTATTTTTGGAGAATAATTTTTTTTTATGGATAAATTAATCCCTTTTACTATTAATGATTTAGCAAAAGTGACCAATCACCGAAGCGGCGAAATAAAATTTGGGGAAAAAATGATTATTATTCCTAAGGGGACTGATATAGTTAATTTCCTGAAAGAATGTGATGCCAGGTATGTTCTTTTAGGTATACCCGAGGATATTGGTGTAAGGGCTAATTATGGAAGACCCGGAGCTGCATCTGCGTGGGAATGTGCTATAAAAAGTATTGCAAACATTCAGCATAATCGTTTTTCCAAAGGAAGCCAGATTATTGTATTAGGACATATTAATGTATCTGAAGAAATGCGGGATGTTGAAAATCTTGATTTCAATGATATTGACGACCGATCAAAACTAAGTCAGCTTGTCGAAAAAATTGACAAAGAAGTTTCGCATATAATTTTTACTTTAATTAAAGCCGGAAAAACTCCTATTATAATCGGAGGTGGCCATAATAATGCATATGGCAACATAAAAGGTTCGGCTCTTGCTAATGGAAAACCGATAAATGCTATTAATTTTGATGCCCATTCAGATTTTAGAATTCTGGAAGGACGTCACAGTGGTAATGGTTTCTCTTATGCTTATGAAGAAGGATTCCTGAAAAAATATTTTATTTTTGGTTTACACGAAAATTATACTTCAAAAAGTGTTCTTGATATCATAAAAAAACTCGAAGACCGTGTTCGTTACAATACTTATGACAGTATCAATATCCGCAAAGAAAAAGACTTTAATAAAGAAATGATTGCTGCTTTGGAATTTATAAAAACAGATTCGTTCGGAATTGAAATTGATCTGGATGCGATTCCAAATATTGCCAGTAGTGCCATGACAATCAGCGGATTTTCAATTGAAGAATTGCGTCAGTTTATTTCGTTTTTTGGACAACATAAAAATGCGGCTTATTTGCATATTTGTGAAGGAGCGCCAGATTTGGACAACTCGCCAAACAATCATTTAATTGGTAAATTAATTGGTTATTTAGTAACTGATTTCATCAAGGCAAATCACGAAAAACTTTAACCACAAGTGATATTAATTATCTGAAATTGACACTTTTACCAAATAAACCAAGATTCAATTAAACGATTGACCGAATAAACCTATCTTTGCACAGAATTTTAGTACTTAAAACTAAGTTCTTAATACCTAAGTTATGTTATTCGAAGATTTATCACTTTCAAAAAGTATACAAAAAGCCGTATTTGAAGAAGGCTACCTAAATCCGACTCCAATTCAGGAACAATCTATTCCGATAGTTTTATCCGGCAGAGATTTAATTGGATGTGCCCAGACAGGGACCGGAAAAACGGCAGCATTTGCTATTCCGATTATACATCAGTTACACCGCATTGTTGGCTCAACAAAAAAAGCCAAACAAATTCGTGCTTTAATAGTTACACCAACCCGTGAATTAGCCGTTCAAATTGGACAAAATTTTGAAACGTATGGCAAATATACCAACTTAACACAGTTGACTATTTTTGGCGGCGTTTCGCAAAATCCTCAGGTTGACGCCTTAAAAAAAGGAATTGATATTTTAGTAGCTACGCCCGGACGATTATTAGACTTGCAGAAACAAGGCTTTCTTGATCTGGACCATTTACACACTTTGGTGTTAGATGAAGCTGATCAAATGCTGGATATGGGATTTGTAAACGATGTGAAAAAAATCGTAAAACTGACACCTAAAAACAGACAGACTTTACTTTTTTCGGCGACTATGCCTATAGCTATTCGTGAATTGGCCGAAATGTTTCTAACAGATCCTGAAACGGTAACTGTATCTCCTGTTTCATCTACAGCCGAAAATGTAGAACAACGTGTTTATTTTGTTGATAAAACCGAAAAAAGAAATTTACTTTATCATTTAATAAAAACAGAAGAGTTATCAAATATATTGGTTTTTTCGAGAACGAAACATGGTGCTGATAATGTGGTAAAAGCGCTTCGCAAAAACAATATCGCTGCCGAAGCAATTCATGGGGATAAATCTCAAAATGCAAGACAACGTGTTTTAGATGCTTTTAAAAACAAAGAAGTTGGCGTGCTGGTCGCTACCGATATTGCAGCAAGAGGAATTGACATTGATCAGTTGCCATATGTTATTAATTTTGATATCCCTAATATTCCTGAAACTTACGTCCATCGAATTGGAAGAACCGGACGTGCAGGAAACGGCGGGATTGCTATATCTTTTTGTGGTAAAGATGAGCTTGCATACTGGAAAGACATTCAGAAATTAATAAAAGTAGATGTTAAAACTGTAAGTGATCATCAATATCAATGGCATGACGGCAGTCCTGAAGCAACTACTGAAAAACCCAAAAATTCAAACAGAAGCGGAAGTGCCCATAAATCCAGAAAATCAAATGCTTCTAAGCAAAATAAAAAACGTTGGTATTAACAACCAACGTTTTTTTCTTCTAAAATAAGGTTATTTATAATCTTAAATAATTTTTCCGATTCAAAAGGTTTAATGATAATGTCATTCATTCCTGAAGAAAAAGCTTCATTTTCAATTTCATCTTTATCAAAAGCAGTAAGAGCTACAATTGGGGTTAAAATTCTATTTGAGCGAATTCGTCTTGTAGTTTCAAATCCATTCATTACAGGCATATTAATATCCATTAAAATAACATCAAATTCTTCCTTTTGTAATAAATTAATTGCCGTGAATCCGTCATTAACAACACTACATTTATAATTATTTTTTTCTATAATCTTTTTAGTAATAAGCTGATTGATAATATTGTCTTCGACTATTAAAATTTTATACAACTGATTTGATTCCAAATCGAAATCAATTTCATCAGTAGTTATTTGAGTTTCTGCAGGATTATATTGAAATGGGATTGTGAAAGTAAATGATGTCCCTTCATCTATATTACTTTTTAAGGAAATTGTACTTCCAAACAGCTGCAAAAGTTTTTTTACAATGCTCAGTCCTAAACCTGTACCCTGATAATCTTCTTCTTTTCTGCCAACTTGCACAAATTTGTCAAAAACCTTACTTTGATCAGCCATTGCTATACCAACTCCATTATCTTTTATCTGAAATTCTATAAAATAATTATCCTGTTCAATCTTAATCAAATTAGCTATTATTATGACTTCACCATTTTTGGTAAATTTAAGCGCATTGCTCACCAAATTCATCAAAATCTGACCAAGCCTGAGTTTATCACCAATTAAATCCTGAGGAATATCTGAGTCTATATTTACTAAAACCTGATTATTGTTTTTCCTGGATAAAAATGATAATGAATTTTTAATCATATTGATTTCCTCTCTGATGTTGAAAGTTGAATTTTCAAGGACAACCCTGTTCTCTTCTATTTTATTTATCTGGAGAACATCGTTTACTAAAGATAATAAATAACGGGCGGAGAATTTTAATGAATTTAAATATTGGCTTGTAGACAATTCCTTATGCTCATCCAGCAACATATTCGTAATTCCTACTACTCCATACAAAGGTGTACGCAATTCATGACTTATCGTTGAGATGAACTGTGTTTTTAATAATGAGGCTTCTTCTGCAATTTCTTTAGCTTTTAAAAGCTCTTCATTAGCCTTTTTCTTAATAACAATATTTTTATATAAAGTAAAAATCAGGATTAAAAAAATAAACGATATCAAAATAAATAAGACGACAATTATCTTGGATTTTTTAAGGCTTTGAGATTGTATTATTTTTTCATTTTCAATTTTATCTATCTCCCTTTTATATTCATCCAATTCTAAATTAAATCCTGCTATCGAAGCTTTTTTTAGCTTTTCCCGACTATACAAATCCTCTGTAATTTTATTATAAAGAGACAGGTTTTCATATGCTTCTTTATATTTTTCTGTTTTGGTTAAAAATTTGGAATATTCTAAATGTGCAAAAGACAAATCGGATTTCTCATCGCTGTTTTTTCCTGATTCAATTGCATTGTTAAAATAGGTATTTGCATTTTTATAGTCATTTTTATAACTCAAATACATCCCATTAAGCATGTTTACAACAATTGCTGTTGATCTGCCACCATCTCTTTTCTGATACATATTGATATATTTTAAAAAAGGGGTTCCTTCTTTAAAATTCCCAATATCAAAATAGGCCCAGGTTATATTTACGTTTGTAAAATACACTTGTTTAAAATCATTAATTTTTAAACCGTATGCGATAGATTTTTTGTAGTAATTGATGCCTTTGTTGAATTCTTTTTTCTCAAAACAATATACATTTCCTAAATTATTATAAAGACAATACTTTATCGAATCGTTATTTGTTTTATTGGCATAGAATAAGCTTTTGTTAAAGAAAAAAATTGCTCTGTTAAACTCTGATAATTCATTATAATTATCCGCTATAATTTTATAGCAGCTGGCAATTAAATAATTATTTTTTTTTAAGGAAGCATAGTTTAGAGCAGCTCTTGAATTAATTAATGATTTTTCAAAATTTGAATCTTTAAAATCTGACTTGGCTTTTTTTATTAATTCATAAATTTTAACATCCGGAATTTCTCCATATTGCCCTATTGCCGAATTACAAAAGCAATTCAGTAACAATAAGAGTAAAAAAATCCGTATTCGGGGCATAATCGGCTAATTTTTTCAAATATACACTTTAAAATAAAAAGAGCTGTATTTGATAAACAAATTACAACTCTTTTTTTATAAATTAATTAGCCATAAAAAACTAAACCTAAAGCATTTAAATCAAACAATTAAATATCTTTTTGTACAATCGTTTTTAATTCTTTATCTGCTTCCCATTGTCCAACTACCGAAGTCGCCAAAGCATTTCCTAAAACATTTGTTGCACTTCTGAACATATCACAAAAATGGTCGATTGGTAAAATTAAAGCAATTCCTTCTACCGGAATATCAAACATACCGCATGTTGCTGCTACAACAACAAGACTTGCCCTTGGAACACCCGCAATACCCTTACTTGTTAACATTAAAACCAAAAGCATAACCATTTGTGTACCTATATCTAAATGCACTCCATAAGCCTGTGCAATAAAAATACTGGCAAAAGTCATATACATCATGCTTCCATCCAGATTAAACGAATATCCTAAAGGCAGCATGAAAGATACTATCCTGTCTTTTACGCCAAATTCTTCCAGTTGTTCTGTTAATTTAGGAAAAACAGCTTCACTGCTGGTTGTTCCAAATGCAATAACTAAGGGCCCAACAATACGTTTTAGTAATTCATTCATTCTTCCTTTCAGAAAAACATAACCTACCACAATCAAAATAACCCATAAAGAACTGATTCCAATTAAAAATGAACCAAAAAATTTGAAATAAGTAATAGCTAATTCCTGAAAATCCCTCACTGCAAATACACCTGCAATGGCTCCAAAAACTCCAATTGGAGCAAAGTTCATTACATAGTTTACCATTTTTAAAACAATGTGTGATGTTTTATCTAAAGCATTTATAACCGGCTTGACTGTATTTCCTAATGAAGCGGCTGCCAATCCAAAAAAGATAGAAAATATTACAATTTGTAAAATTTCATTGGTTGCCATAGCTTCAATAATGCTCTTAGGAACAATATGCTCTACAAAATTTTCAAAAGAAATTGATTTTGTTTTAGCTGTAACCTCAGAAGCTGTTGCCAAATCGACATGTCCTAATTTTAGTCCTACTCCCGGTTCTAATATGTTTACATAAAATAACCCAATCAATAACGATATAAAAGAAGCAGTAAAAAACCATGCTAAAGCTTTACCTCCAATTCTTCCTACTGCCTTAATATCTCCTAATTTTGCAATTCCTACTACCAAAGTGGTAAAAACCAGCGGTGAAATAATCATTTGCACCAGACGGATGAAGATAGTCGCTAACATTTTTATTTTATTGCTAAACGATTGTGCCGCCTCAGACGAAATCGAATTATGCAAAATGATGCCTAAAATAGCACCCAGAATCATTGCAATTAAAATTTGACCTGTCAGTCCTGAAATAAATGATTTCTTTTGGTTTTGAATTGTATTCATTAATTGTTTTTTAAATTAAATTAAGACCCTCACTGCCTGCTTTTAAATTAATATGTTTTGTTGATTAAATAAAAATCAGCCAAAACAATTGCTGCCATTGCCTCAACAATAGGTACAGCTCTTGGTACTACACACGGATCATGACGCCCTTTTCCGGTCATTGGTGTAATGTTACCTTTATTATCTAATGAATCCTGAGTCTGCATAATAGTAGCAACCGGTTTAAAAGCTACCCTGAAATAAATATCCATACCATTACTGATTCCACCCTGAATTCCTCCTGAAAGATTCGTTTTTGTAGTTCCGTCAGGGTTGTATAAATCATTATGTTCACTTCCTTTCATTTCTGAACCTGAAAAACCGCTTCCGTATTCAAAACCTTTAACAGCATTAATAGAAAGCATTGCTTTACCTAATTCTGCATGTAATTTATCAAAAACAGGTTCGCCTAAACCAACCGGAACATTTTGAATTACACAAGATACAACACCTCCAACAGTATCTCCCTGTTTGCGGATGTCGCGAATATATTCTTCCATTATTGCAGCTGATTTTTCATCAGGACAACGGACAGGATTACTTTCTGTTTTTGAAAAATCCAATTCCTGATAAGGTGTATCTAAATGAATTGGTCCAACAGACGAAACGTAAGCATTAATTTTAATTTCCGGCAGCATTTGTTTCGCAATTGCGCCTGCAACTACTCTGCTTGCTGTTTCACGTGCTGAACTTCTTCCGCCTCCGCGATAATCACGAAAACCATATTTTTGATCATAAACATAATCCGCATGACTTGGTCTGTAGTTGTCTTTTATATGTGAATAATCATCAGATTTTTGATTGGTATTCGGAATAATAAATCCTATTGGAGTCCCTGTAGTTTTTCCTTCAAAAATACCGGATAAAAACTGAACTGCATCCGGTTCTTTTCTTTGGGTTACAATTGCTGACTGTCCTGGTTTTCTTCGGGACATTTCAACTTCAATTGCTTCAAAATCAAGCTGAATTCCAGATGGACAACCATCAATTATTCCGCCTAAAGCTTCCCCATGAGATTCTCCAAATGTGGTAACTTTATATAGTGTGCCGTAGCTATTTCCTGCCATTATAATTAGTTTTGAGCAAATGTAAGTTTTATGAATTAAATTAAAAAATTTAAAATTAGTATTATTAACTAAAGGTTAACCTGTTTAAAAATCACAATTTGTTAAAATCAAAGCTAAATTGATAACCTTTTGATAAAACAAAACCAATCTAAGTTTGCTTTATTTGTTAAACTTCAAATTAAGAAAAATTGAAAAAAAGAAATGTCGAATTAGTCATCATTTCAGATGTGCATTTAGGAACCTATGGCAGTCATGCCAAAGAGTTAAACAACTACCTTTCAAGTATTAAACCAAAAACATTAGTTTTGAATGGTGATATTATTGATGCCTGGCAATTTAGAAAATCATACTTCCCTAAATCACATTTAAAAGTCATTCAACGAATAATTGGAATGGCCTCTAAAGGCACAAAAGTGTATTATATTACCGGAAATCATGATGAGATTCTAAGAAAATTCAGCAACATGAATATGGGAAATTTTGCCTTAGTTGATAAATTAATATTGGAATTAGACGACAAAAAAGCATGGATTTTTCACGGAGATGTTTTTGATGCTTCTGTACAACACTCAAAATGGATAGCAAAATTAGGCGGTTTAGGTTATGATTATTTAATTTTGACAAATCGATTAGTAAACTGGTTTTTATCCAAATTAGGAAGAGAGCCCTATTCATTTTCTAAAAAAATAAAAGCCAGTGTAAAAAAGGCTGTCAAATTTATTTCTGATTTCGAAACTACTGCTACTGATTTAGCAATCGAAAAAAAATATGATTATGTAATTTGCGGACATATTCATGAACCTAAAATTATTGAGAAAGAAAACAAATACGGTTCTACTTTATATTTAAATTCCGGAGACTGGGTCGAAAATTTAACTGCCTTGGAGTATCATAAAAAACGATGGAAGTTAGTTTCTTATTCAGAAATGAATATTATGGAGGAAGAAAATCTTTTTGAAATGGAAGATATTTTAACTTCACAATTAATTACCTCAATTATCAAATAATGGCAACACATTAATTATAAATGCGTTACAACAAGCCAGACTTTCTTCATTTTTAAATTACAATTAGTGTAAATTATATAACAATTTTATATAATATTATACGTTTATACCTATAAGTAATTGTATTTTTGAAAAAATTAATAACCGTTTTATGAAAAAAATTATTTTATCAGCCTTTATGCTACTAGGATTAGCATTCTCGGCACAATCACAAGAAATTGCTAAAAATGCATTGGGTCTTCGTTTAGGAGATAATGATGGATTTGGAGGAGAGGTTTCATACCAAAGAGGATTATCTAAAAACAACAGACTTGAATTCGATTTAGGATGGAGAGACAGCCGTTATGTAGATGCCATTAAAGGAGTTGCTCTTTATCAATGGGTTTGGAATATTGATGGTGGTTTCAACTGGTATGCCGGTGTTGGTGGAGGTGTTGCTGCATGGGATTATAACGATAATAATGTAGGTTATGATGGTGATCATAATGGAGTTTATGTTTTTGCTGCCGGTGATATTGGTATCGAATATGGTTTTGACAAAGTGCCAATTTTATTATCATTAGATGCAAGACCAGAAATTGGATCAGGTTATTATGATGATGACAACTTTGGTTTTGATGTAGGTTTAGGTGTCAAATTTAAGTTCTAAATTTCATAACTATTTATAAAAAAAATCCTGTCGTTTTAAAGCGACAGGATTTTTTTATTTAATTATGATTTCTTTTTTCGAGTGTACCCTTACAACTGTATAGGGATAAGAGATTACCTGAGTTACCATAGCGTCCGACGAAGGATTGTTTTCTTTTACAGTAATTATAATATTCTTATCAGTCTCCTCTACCTTTTCAACTCCTATTGAATATCCTCCGGAATTCTTCTCTCCCATATTCAAAATCACATAATTTGAATTACTGATATCCGGGCTCTTCATTTTATCTTTTAAAAGCGGGTCATTTTCCAGCATTTTAATTTCATTGGGTTCACTCAGTATTTCAAAAAATTTAATGTTTCCTCCTCCATTAGATTGTTCCGTTAAAACTTCATATAATCCTTTTGAATCAGATGTTTTTTTTGCCCCTCCACAGGAAATTAAAACGAAAACTGCTAAAACCGAAATTACTTTTTTCATTACCGTTTATTTATAGGTTAAAATTTCTATTCTTTATAATCGTCTATTGCTTTTTGATATAACGCTTCATATATAGGTAATATGTTTTTAATATCGAATTTTTTTGCAACTTCTAAAGCATTATTTTTAAACTCATTTAAAACTGCATCGCTTTTAAGGATTTTAATCGCATTTGAAGCCATTTCATCAACATCTCCAACATTACTTAAATATCCTGAAAAACCATCAAAATTTACTTCCGGCAAACCACCTGAATTACTCGAAATTACCGGTACCCCACAAGCCATAGCTTCTAAAGCTGCCAAACCAAAACTTTCTGTTTCTGACGGAAGTAAAAACAAATCGGTCAACAATAAAATTTTATCAATTTCATTACTGTTTCCAAAGAAAATCACCTTATCATGAATTCCTAATTCCTGGCATAAAATCTCTGCTTTTTCCTTTTCAGGACCATCACCGACCATCATTAATTTTGCCGGCATTTCTTTTTGGATATTATAGAAAATCTTAATAATATCCGGAATGCGTTTCACTTTTCTAAAGTTACTGATATGGGTAACAATACGTTCATTTTCTTTTGCCATCACAGAACGATGACAAGGTGCCAATGGATCTCTTTTGACTTTATCCAACTCAATAAAATTTGGAATCACCTTAATTTTATTCTTTATTTTAAATAATTTCAACGTATCATCTTTCAAACTCTGCGAAACCGAAGTTACATAATCTGATTTATTGATGCTGAAAGTTACCGCCGGTTTATAAAAAGGATGATTTCCAACCAATGTAATATCAGTTCCGTGAAGCGTTGTAATCATCGGAAGATTTATTCCTTCATTTTTTAGCATTTGCTTCGCCATATAGCCCGCATATGCGTGTGGAATTGCATAATGCACGTGCAACAGCTCAATCTTATATAATTTCACCATGTCAACCAATTTGCTTGACAAAGCCAATTCATAAGGCTGATAATGAAAAAGAGGATACTCAGGAACGTTAACTTCGTGATAATGAACGTTAGGATTTAAAAGTGCCAATCGTACAGGCTGGCTATAAGTAATAAAATGGATTTCGTGTCCGCGTCTGGCTAATTCAAGGCCTAATTCTGTGGCTACTACCCCACTACCGCCAAAAGTCGGATAACAAACTATTGCTATTTTCATGTATTAAATTTAGTCCTACGAAAGTACTTAAAAATAGCGTTTAATTGAAGGTTTAGAATGTTAGATTTTTTGTAAATCTTGGATTTATCAGATTAATAGACAGTTAGATTATTGGATTTTTAGATAATTAACTCTTACTATCATCCTGAGCGAAGCCGAAGGACTTTTACTCATAATTTTCATCAGGAGCAATACATTTATTTTAAAAACACCACGAGTCCCGCTGTCCGCTATATCTTTTATGGTCTCGTTTTTGGAACGAGACCATAAAAGGATGTCGTTTCCATCAGGGCTAGATTAGAGATTTCTGTTTTATAAGAACCTTTCCCATCCATGCCATTCCGAGGAACAAGGAATCTACGTTGCCAGACCTACAAAGACATTACTTTGTGGAGTTACCTGCGGAGATTCCTTGTTCCTCGGAATGACAAACTTTAGCAAAACCTGAAACCTGAAATTTGAAACAAATTAAATTAAGACCAAAAAAGGCACAAAATCTAAATTTTATGCCTTTCAAATATATTATATCATTTTCTCTTAGAAAAATCTGCTATGCCAGCTATCTACAGCAGGAACTTCCCAGGATTCGTTGAATTCCTCGATATTATTTACAAGATTATTAAAAACAATCGTATTTTCAGAAACCGATTTATCTTTAACCATTTTCTTAAAATCAATTAAAGGCTTGTGTGCAATATGTTCACCAAGTTTAAAAGTAACATTCATTTTATCCAGCAAATCAACATTATACTTTTTCTCTAAGCCCTGAATAAACTCAACTGAACTATCAATAGAACAACCTGTAGCCGCCTGAACATCCTGATTTACAGCCAAAATAATGAATCGGTTGTATTTTAATAGATATGAAGCTTCTAAACTTGTTCCATGTGCAGCCCAGCCATCAATAAAAGATTTTAGGTCAGACTCAATTTCAGAAAATTCTTCCTCAGAAAATTTTCTGTTCGATTGGTAAATCCAGATTCTGGATTCGCCAGGTAAATTTTCAAAAGGTACGTACATTTTAATTTTTTTAAATTGTTGATTTTAGATTGCAGACTTATGACTTAAGGTCTTGATTACTGTTTTTCTAATTTAGTAAGGATTTTGAAATATCTAAATTCTTTAGCTTTTGAATCAAATAATTCAATTTCAGTATAACTTACTTTAAGTTTATCTTTTTTCTTTATATCATTGTTAGTCAACAAAGGAGCCGTCTCAAAGTAGGTTAATAAGAGAAAGTTATATTTCCTTCCGTTTTGATCTTTTATTTGCAAAGTAATGAACTGTTCTGACTGAATATCAATTACTTCACCCAAAATGAAAGCGTCTTCTTTTGCATCTGCCTCATCCTCTTTCGCGTCTTTACCCAATTCTATAATTATATTAGGACAAAAAGCAAGCATTTTTAAAGCTACGGTTTCACCTAATTTCCCCATTCCGTCCGTGTCGTTAAATTTTTCTTTTTCCTCACTACTCAACTCAGACTTATGATCGGAATAACTTTTAATTATACAGATACCAACATCCTTTTTTAGTTCATCGCCTGATAAATTTGGATCTTTGACTTTTTTGGCATCTAAACATTCACAGCTTTCTTTTGCTATAAGATCTAAACCTACTTGAGAATAGGTGTTGGCAAAACACATTAAAATAAGGAGTAAAAATATTTTTCTCATTACAGATCCTGTGCGTTTGCGATTAATTCAGCAATATCCATTACTTTAATCTGACCTTCTTTTTCCTTATGTTTTATACCATCTGTTAGCATCGTATTACAAAACGGGCAACCGGCTGCAATAATATCCGGCTGTGTTTCAAGAGCATCTTCGGTTCTTTCAACGTTCACTTCTTTATTTCCTGGTTCAGCATCTTTAAACATTTGTGCTCCACCTGCTCCACAACATAATCCGTTTGCTTTGGAACGCTTCATTTCAACTAATTCAACATCCAATTTTTGAATTAAATCTCTTGGTGCTTCATAAACTTTATTAGCTCTTCCTAAATAACAAGGGTCATGAAAAGTGATTTTTTTACCTTTAAATTGTCCTCCTTCGACAGTCAATCTGCCATCATCAATCAATGATTTTAAAAACTCAGTATGATGAATTACCTCATATTGACCTCCTAGTTCCGGGTATTCATTTTTTAAGGTATTAAAACAATGCGGACATGCAGTAACAATTTTTTTTGCTTCATATGCATTCAGGACCTCAATATTCATCATAGCCTGCATCTGGAACAAAAATTCATTTCCTGCGCGTTTTGCAGGATCACCAGTACAACTTTCTTCGGTACCAAGAACAGCAAAAGAAACATTCGTACGATTTAAAATACGCACAAATGCTTTTGTAATTTTCTTTGCCCTATCATCGAAACTTCCTGCACAACCCACCCAGAATAAAACTTCCGGCTGTTTTCCTTGGGCAAGCATTTCGGCCATCGTCGGTACTACTAAACTTTCTGACATATTCTTTTTGTTTAATCGGTTAATTGTTAAGTTGGTTAATCGTTACAAACGAATTCAACTCTAAACCTCACTAAAAACCGAAAAATTATTTTATTCTATCAATTAAACGAATTAACGATTAACCAATTTAACCTTTTCTAATTTTCGTTCTTCCAATTCAATCTGTCCTGTTGATTGTATTGCCAAGGAGCTCCATTATTTTCGATATTGGTCATCATCGCATTTAATGACATAGGTGCCGCACTTTGCTCCATTACTAAATAACGGCGCATATCCATAATAATAGACAACGGACTGATATTTACCGGACATTCTTCTACACAGGCATTACATGATGTACATGCCCATAATTCTTCGGGGGTAATGTAATCGTTCAGCAATGTTTTGTTATCCGGAACGAAAACACCTTTATTAGTATCTATATTTTTTCCAACTTCCTGCAAACGATCTCTCGTATCCATCATGATCTTGCGGGGAGACAATTTTTTACCTGTTATATTTGCGGGACATGCTGATGTGCATCGACCACATTCTGTACAAGTATATGCATTTAGTAATTGTACCCAGTTTAAATCCTGAACATCGCTTGCACCAAATTTACCCGGTACAGCATTTTCATCAACCGGAGCAGCAGCAAACGGATCAGCATTTGGATCCATCATTAGTTTCACTTCTTTGGTAACCGACTCCAGATTATCAAATTTCCCTTTCGAATTTAAATCGGCGAAATAGGTATTTGGGAAAGCTAAAAGAATATGCAAATGTTTTGAAAAATATAAATAATTCATAAAAATCAAAATCCCTGTAATATGCAGCCACCAGAAAGCTTCTGAAAGCAACATTACTAATTCATTTGACATTCCGTTAAAAATTGGTGCGATAAACCGACTCACAGGAAAACTTCCTGCTTTTATAAAATGTGAAAATCCTCCAGGAACATTTTGCAGATGCAAATCTGAGGCATTCATCAGTAAAAACAATGTCATTAAAACCATCTCAAAATATAAGATGTAATTGGCATCACTTTTAGGGAATCCATCCAGATCACGATTAATAAATCGTTTTAATCTGATAATATTTCTTCTTATCCAAAAAGTAATCACAGCTACCAGAACTAAAAGTGCCAGAATCTCAAAAGAAGCAATCAGAACATCATAAACCACTCCTAAGTAAGGTGCAAAAACTCTGTGCGTCCCGAATAAACCATCAATAATAATTTCCAGCAATTCGATATTAATGATAATAAAACCAAGATAAACCACAATATGTAAAATTCCGGCAATGGGACGTTTTACCATTTTAGACTGCCCGAGGGCAATCATTGCCATATTTTTCCAACGTGCGGCAGGGTTATCTTTTCTATCAACATCCACTCCTAAATTGATGTTTCGAATGATTTTTTTAACACTGGATGCAAAAAAACCTAAACCTGCTATCAGAAGTATAGCGAATAAAATATTATCTAAATAATTCATTCCTTTTATTTTTTAGTAGATGAGTTTTCATCTTCAGTTGGTGCTGTATAAGGTTTATTTTTCTTTCCAAAAACAGAGACATTTACGTAACGTGTTGGATGAAGACGTACATCCTGCAATAATAACTCTAACTCTTTTGAAGTTTTAGACAGATTATTATACAAAGCATCGTCATTTAATAATTTTCCGGCTGTACCTTTTCCTGAGTTTAAATTACTCATTATGCCATCCACTTTAGCCAATGTCTGATTAAGGTTTCTAACTGTTTTTCCTAAATCAGCTTTATTTAGGGAATCAGATATTTTATTGAAATTGCCTGACATTTTATTAAAATTCGTCACTACTCCATTAATCTGGGACTTATTCGTATCTAAAATAGAATTAAGACTTCCGGAAGCTTTATGAAACTGCTCCATCGTCTGACTCAATTCTGACAATGATTTTTTTAGATCTTCCTGACCTTTTTTATCCAAAACATTGTTTAATCCGGCAACCAGAGTATTAATGTTAGCAAGCATTAGATCTAATTTTTGCTGAATTGGTTCAATTTTACCGCCTAACGATTCTGTCAATCCTAATTCTACAGCCGACTCAAGAGTTTGTCCATCAACAGCAAGATCTTTATCTGCCATATTTGGAATAATTTTGATTTGTTTTCCTCCAATTAAACTTGGAGAATACAATGCTGCTTTACTGGTTTTAGAAATTGGAAAGTCAGTTTTTAACTGAAGTTCTATCAATAATCTGCCTGTTGTTTCATTGATTGTAATTTTATTTACTTTACCAATTCCCAGTCCGTTTAAAGTTACTGGTGCTGATTGTGCTAAATCTTCAACATTATCATATTCAACATATAATGTTTTATAATCAGTAAAAAGGTCTTTGCCTTTTAAAAAACTATAACCCCAAATAAATAATAAAATTGACGCAATGACTAAAATAGCCGTTTTAATTTCTCTTGTTAGTTTCAAAATTGTAAGTGTTTGTACAAAATTAATATAAATATTCGAACTTACCAGTATTATTTGACAGCGTCCTGAATACTGATTTTTTCACCATCTTTAGTTGCAACTAAAAAAGAAGCTCCATATCCTTTACTTTTAGCTTCTTGCAAATATTTCTTGGCACTTTCGTAATCTGAAGTTTCCTGATAGAAATATTTATAAATATTATTTTCATATATCATGGTTACGTTTTTTAAGCCTTTAAAATTTTTAGGTTCCAAAGGTGTCTTTTTTATGCTGGCAATAAGCTGCACCTTAAAAAAAGTTCCTTTTGGAGCAGTCTTAGTGACTGTAATCGGTACTGTTGTTTTTGGTTTTACAGGTGTTGAAGTATCCTTTACAGGTTTAACATTATCAGCATCAGAGTTACCATTTCCAAAATACTCTCTTTTGTAACTCAAAATAGCCTGGGCAATCGCCTGAGCGATATCATCCTGCCCTGCTTCGGAGTTTAAGAGATCTCCTTCTGTAGGATTTGAAACAAATCCGGTTTCAACTAAAACCCTTGGCATATATGCTTTATGCAGTACCATAAACGGAGCTTGTTTTACGCCTCCGTGACGAAGTTTTTTTCCAAGTTTTTCAAAATTATCTTCGATTTTACTGGCCAGCGAAATACTGTTATCAAGATATTCTTCCTGCATCAATGTCATTCCAATCATTGATTCAGGAGAATTAGGATCGTAACCTTCGTATTTACGCTTATAATCTTTTTCCAGAGTAATAACCGAGTTCTCTTTCTTTGCAGCTTCAAGATTTGATGCTACTTTACTCAAACCCATTACATACGTTTCAGTTCCGTCTGCCGCCGTATTTTTATTAGCATTACAATGTACGGAAACAAAAATATTAGAATTGGCCCTGTTAGCTATATTTGCCCTTTCCACTAAATCAATAAATACATCCGTTTTACGCGTATATATAACATCTACATTAGGATTAAGTTCTAAAATTTTCCCAACTTTTAAAACAATTGCCAAAGCTATATTTTTTTCAATACGACCACTATAAACAGCTCCAAAATCATGAGCACCATGTCCCGCATCAAGTGTCACTTTAAAAACATTAGATTGACTGTATGCACAAAAAGACATTATATTTATAAATAAAATAAATATTAGTTTAGTTTTGTTATATATGTTCATAAATATAAAAGTTAATTTTAATAAACCACAAATGCTATAATTTTTATAATTGTTTATTTTTGCCAAAAAATTATATGTAAGTTTGACATGTCAAAAAACAAGCCATACTTTTACAAAAATAGCATTTAAACCTTTGCATACAAACTTATTTAATATCGTTTTATTATCATTTTTCCTAAGCTTAGGATATGGTAATTTATATTCACAGGATATAAAAACCAAAAAGACTTCGTTACCAACTGGAAAACAAACAGATAAACCTAAACCGACTGTAGTCGATACCATAAAGACAGATAGTATAAAACCTAAACTAACTGTTGTTGATACTGTAAAGGTAGACAGTATTAAACCTAAAAAGGCTTTTCTTGATGGAAAAGTAAAGTACAAAGCAAAAGATTATGCTAAGATTGATCAGAAAAAGAAAATAATTACGCTTTATAACGAAGCCGAATTATACTATAAAGATGTAGAACTTAAATCGGGAATTATAGTCTTAGATTATGCAAAAGACGAAGTATATGCAGGCCGAATAAAAGATTCAACAGGGACTTTATACCAATATCCAAATTTCAAGCAAGGCCAAAGCGAAGTTCAGCCGGATTCTATTCGTTTTAATTTTAAAACAAAGAAGGCTTTAATTTATAACTCAAGGACAGAACAGGGAGAATTTAAAATAAAAGCTCCTATTACAAAAAAAGAAAACGATTCCGTATACTTTTTAAAAGGTGCACGTTTTACAACTTCAACAGATGTTGACAATCCCGAATATTATTTTAGGGCCAGTAAAGTAAAATTCGTTCCCGGAAAAAAAGTAATTACCGGGTTAACCAATATGGTTATTGCTGATGTTCCAACGCCTATAGCTTTACCTTTTGCTTATTTTCCTATGAGTCAGGAAAAAAGCGTTTCAGGGATTATTATACCAAGTTATAATGACTCAAATACCCGTGGATTTTCACTCCAGAATATGGGGTATTATTTTGCCTTAACCGATAATTATGACTTAACCGTATTAGGAGATTATTACACGAACGGTAGTTACGCCATGCGTTTCGAATCTTCTTATGCTGAAAGATATAAATACAGGGGAAATGTTAATATACGTTTTGAAAATTTAATTTCAAGTGAAAGAGGGTATCCGGATTACTCAAAACAAAATATTTACAACATTCAGTGGTCTCACTCACGAGATTCCAAAGCAAATCCTAATTCGAGTTTTTCTGCTTCTGTAAATATGGGTAGCAGTAAATATTTTAAGCAATCCATCAATCAGGCAAATATTGGATCAAACTTAAACAACACTCTTAGCTCTTCTATTTCATATAACAAAACTTTTAATACTATCCCACAAGCCAGAATAGCATTAACTGCAACTCATTCCCAAAATACACAAACAGAAGAAATAAACATGACATTGCCCTCATTACAGGCAAGTATTGATCGTATTTATCCTTTTGTTGGAAAAGATGGTGTAAAAAAAGGTATAATTAAGAACATCAATTTACAATATAGCCTGAGCGGAAAAAATAGTTTTGTAACTAACGATTCTTTATTTTTTAAACCTCAAATGTTTGATAATGCAAAAATCGGTATGCAACACAGTATCCCTATCAGCACCAATTTTAAAATATTCAAATATTTTAGTGCCAGTGCGTCTACAAATTATCAGGAAACATGGGTAACAAAAACCATTGACAGATCGTATGACCAGGATTTGAATAAGGTTGTCGATAAAACAGTGGGTGGTTTTGACGCTTTTAGAACATACAACTTTAGTTCTAGTTTGGGAACTACTATTTACGGTACTTTTAAATTTGGTGATACCAAAAAGATACAAGCCATACGTCATGTCATGCGCCCATCTATATCATACTCCTACACTCCTAGTTTCGAGAGATATTATGATACTTATGCCATAGATGCTACAGGTACTACTATGAAGGAATATACACGATTTGAAAATGGAGTTTACGGACAACCGGGACTATCAAACTCAAATATAGTAGGATTTGATTTAAGCAATACTTTTGAAGCCAAAGTAAGAGACAGTGACAGCACTAAAACCGAGCCTAAAAAAATGATGCTGCTAAACAATTTAAACTTTAGCACCAGCTATAATTTTAATGCTGACGGCAAGACAACATTTGCTTTCGAACCGGTTCGTGTTAGTGGGGGAACCCAATTGTTTGACAACAAAATGAATGTCAATTTTGCAGCTACTTTAAATCCTTATGCTATTGATAATTCCGGACAGCAAATTAATGTCTTCAATATCAATAATGGAGGAAGTTTATTTAGAATGACCAGCGCCAATATGACTTTGAATTATTCTTTTACAAACAAAAATGAAAAAAAGGATGAAAATAAACAAAGTGAGCGAAACGGAGGACGTAGTGATGATTTGTTTGGTACCAATACCGATTTGAATGATACTAGAAAAAGCCAATTTTCAGAAGATGATAAAGAAAACGTAATTACTGAATTCTTTAATTCTAAGCTTCCCTGGGATATGACTATGGCCTATTCATTAACCTATTCAAATACCAGCAGGGAAAATAAAATTACAGGAAACTCTCTAATGGTTTCTGCAAATATTGATATTACTCCTAAATGGAAAGGGGGAATTTCATCAGGTTATGATTTTGTGCAACGAGGAGTTACTTTTACTCAGTTACGTTTTGAAAGGGATTTATTAAGCTGGAGAATGTCTTTTAACTGGACACCACTTGGAGCTTATTCTAACTGGAATTTCTTTATTGGAATAAAATCAGGAATGCTTAGTGACATAAAATGGAACAAACGAAGCACTTCTAACCGATAATCGTCAAATAAAAATTAATACCTTTTTGATATGAAAAAAATAATCTTTACCGAAAAAGCTCCGGCTCCTATCGGACCTTATAACCAGGCTGTATTATCAGGAAACACACTTTATGCTTCCGGACAAATAGCTATAAATCCTGCTTCAGGAGAGCTTATTACCGAGAACATCAATGATGAGACCCATCAAGTCATGAAAAATATTGCTGCAATTCTTGAAGCTGCGGATATGACTTTTGAAAACGTTGTAAAAGCATCTATTTTTATTATGGATATGAATAATTTTGCAGCTATAAATACTGTTTACGGATCTTATTTTAATGAAAAAACCGCTCCAGCTCGTGAAACGGTTCAGGTGGCTTGTCTGCCAAAGAATGTAAATGTTGAAATTTCTATAATTGCTGTGCAATAGCATCTAATAATAATTGTGCCGTTGCTTCATTTGTTGCCAACGGCACGTTATGTACATCGCAAACACGAATTAACATATTGATATCAGCTTCATGGGGATGACTCGACAAAGGGTCCTTAAAGAAGAAAACCATTTTTGTAATTCCTTCTGCCACTCTTCCGGCTATCTGAGCATCACCTCCTAATGGTCCTGAAAGCATTCTTCTGGTTTTAAAACCCGCAGCTTCAGCTTTTCCTCCGGTAGTACCCGTACCAATCAGGCTTATATTTTCATTTTGTAAAACAACTGTGTTTTTAATTAAAAAATTAATCAAATCCGCTTTTTTACCATCATGAGCAATAATTGCAATTTCCATTATAAAATATTATTTATTAGCAACGTGATACGCTATCAAACCGTCAATTGGACGTCTTAAAACATTACCTAATTGAAGTTCATATTTATCAAATATTTCCTGTAATTCGTCTTTTAAATAAAAAGCGATTGAACCCACAAAATGCACAGGAACTTCTTTGCAATTTTCAAATTGTCTGATATAATTTTTTACGAAAGATTTCATTCCTTTAAAAATGATTTTTCTACAAAATTCAGAGTCTTTGTGTTGAATTAAAAACTTAGCAAAAGTTGCCAAATAAGCATTTGGATTTGCCTCTTTGTAAAGTTTATTCTTAATAAAATCAGGATCTAAATCATATTCCTTTTCAAATTCAACTGCCAATTCTTTAGGCATTTTATTAAAATAATATTTTCTGATCAGTTCTTTTCCAAAAACATTCCCACTACAATCATCCATAACAATATACCCTAATGACTGTACTTTTTGATGCAATACTTTTCCATCAAAATAACTGCAGTTGGAACCAGTACCTAAAATACTCACAATTGCCTGCTCTCCTTTTGGAGTAGTTGCATAAACGGCAGCATACGTATCTTCATGGACTTCAACAATTGCATTAACAAAATATTCCTGAAACATTTGAGATAAAGATTGTTTCATTCTGTCTGTACCACAACCTGCTCCATAAAAAAACAAATGTGTAGCTTCTTTTCTATTTTGTAAAATATCAAAACGGTCATTTAATCTCTCGATAATCTCAGGACCATCAAGAATTTCAGGATTCAACCCTAAAGTTTGTGTTGTGAATAATACCTTTCCATTATCATCAATTGCAATCCAATCGGCTTTGGTAGACCCACTATCAACTATTAATTTCATTTTATTTTAGTTTTTGGATTAGTTTCTTTAATTAAAAAGTGTGTTTTTTACATTAATTAAAGAGGTAATAAAATAAGAAATCCCGTTACTTTGAAATAACGGGATTTTCTAAAATTATAAAATATTATTTTAAACCTGCAATATGTACAGATAAATCAATTAATTTACTAGAGTATCCATACTCATTATCATACCAGGAAACTAATTTGAAGAAAGTTGAATTTAAACCAATTCCTGCAGTAGCATCAATGATAGAAGTTCTTTTATCAGAAATAAAATCCTGAGATACAACAGCATCTTCAGTATATCCCATGATACCTTTCATTGTAGTTTCAGAAGCTTTCTTCAAAACAGCCATAATTTCCTCATAAGAAGTTTCTTTAGCTACTTTTACAGTTAAATCTACTGTAGAAACGTCAGCAGTAGGAACACGGAAAGCCATACCTGTTAATTTTCCATTCAAATCAGGAATAACTTTTCCAACAGCTTTTGCTGCTCCTGTAGATGAAGGAATAATGTTTATACTTGCAGCACGTCCACCTCTCCAGTCTTTTCTTGAAGGTCCGTCAGCAGTCATTTGAGTTGAAGTTGTTGCGTGAACAGTAGTCATCAAAGCCTCAACAATTCCAAAGTTATCGTGAATAACTTTAGCTAAAGGAGCTAAACAGTTTGTAGTACAAGAAGCATTAGAAACAACTAAATCAGAAGCTTTTGCAGTTTCGTGGTTTACACCCATTACAAACATTGGAGCATCTGCAGATGGAGCAGAAATAATTACTTTTTTGGCACCACCTTTAATGTGCTCATTAGCAGTTTCGATAGTTGTGAAGATACCAGTACACTCAGCAACTACATCAACATCAACTTCATTCCATTTTAAGTCAGCTGGGTTTCTTTCTGCACTGATACGGATATTTCTTCCGTTTACATAAAGTTTTCCTTCTTTTACTTCTACAGTTCCGTCAAAACGACCGTGAACTGAATCATATTTTAATAAATAAGCTAAGTGATCTACATCTAATAAATCATTTATTGCAACTACTTCAACATTATCTCTATTGAAAGACTCTCTAAAAACGATTCTTCCAATACGTCCAAATCCGTTTATTCCTAATTTTACTTTTGACATTTTAATTGATTTTGTTTTGTTTTTATTTAACTAATTTAAAGTTTAATTTTCTCACTATAAACTTCGTTTCTTTTTTATGTTGACATGATATCAGATACTCTCAACAATTCTCTGTCGATTTCAGATTTTCCTTTAATGGCTTGTTCCAATGGTGTCAAAGTTACTTTGTCCTGTTGTAATCCAACCATATAATTTGATTTACCTTCAATCAGTGATTCTACAGCCTTAACACCTAAACGGCTGGCCAGAACACGATCAAAACAAGATGGAGAACCTCCACGCTGCATATGACCAAGAACCGAAACTCTTACGTCGTATTCAGGCAGATTAGCTTCAACATAATCTTTTAATTCGAAAACGTTTTTACCAATTCTATCACCTTCGGCAATAACTACTATACTTGATGATTTCCCTGAAGCTTTACTTTTTTGAAGTGAGTCTAAAAGCCTGTCCAGACCTAAATCTTCTTCAGGAATAAGAATTTCTTCGGCACCGGCACCGATTCCTGCATTAAGAGCAATATGACCTGCATCCCTGCCCATAACCTCTACAAAAAACAATCGGTTATGTGAACTTGCAGTATCCCTGATTTTATCAATACAATCTACAACTGTATTTAAGGCTGTGTCATATCCTAAGGTGTGACTTGTCCCAAAAATATCGTTATCAATTGTACCTGGAATTCCCATTACCGGAAAACCAAATTCTGAATTAAAAATTAAACCTCCGGTAAAACTTCCATCTCCACCTATAACTACCAAAGCATCTACTCCGGCTTTTACAAGATTGTCATGGGCTTTTTTTCTGCCTTCTGGTGTTCTGAATTCAGTTGAGCGTGCCGATTTTAAAATCGTCCCTCCTTTATTTACAATATTATTTACACTTCGAGGTCCCATTTCTTTGAAGTCTCCTTCAATCATTCCCTGATATCCCCGATAAATTCCCAAACATTCTATATTATGATATGCGCATGTTCGAACAACTGACCTTATTGCGGCATTCATTCCCGGCGAGTCTCCTCCTGAGGTAAGAACACCTACTTTTTTTATTGTTTTTGGCATTATTTAAGTATTAAAGTGTAAAATTAGCAAACATTCATCACTTTTCAGTAGATGCTTATAATAAATTAATAAAAACATTCAATTCAAACGTTTTCGGTTAATAAGTTTTTCTATGCCAAAAAATTCATTTAAAATAATAAAAGGCACATTTTTTAATTAAAAATGTAAAATTAACAATCTACAAATGAACTGTTATAATTCTCTGAATTTACAGGCCGTTTATAAAAAGCAATTCCCAAAATAAAAAAATTTAATAAACGCTGAGCCAAAATTATAAAATTAATAATCATCATCTGGTATTAAACCCTGATTATTATTTTGTTGCTGTTTTTCTTCTTCTTTTTTATCTGAATCTTTTTTCCTCGAATCTTTTTGGTTCTTTTTTGATTCTTTTTTAGAATTTGAAAAATTTATATAATCCGGATTCAGGTTAGAATCCTGCAAATCATTAGAAGAATCTTTAACCTTTTCTATTTTATGCTTTTTAAAAATTTTATTGACTAATTCACTAAAAGTGTCAAAATCTACTTCATAAGTAATACCTACTCCTTGTGTATAACCAATTCCCTGACCTATATAACTAATATCATTTTCTTTATTGAACAAACGTAAGTTAGCAGTTCCATCTTCATTAATTCGGTATTGTACTTCTATATTTCCAACAATTGCTGATTCATTAATACCTCCAACCGGTACACCTACTTTTCCGTTGATACTGATTTTTTCATTGATTTGAGATGAAACTGTAGCTACAACCTGACCATCCGCCTCTTGTCCTATTCTTTTATCAGCTGATATATAATTCAAATTGATATTGAATTTGTCACTATCCGATTTAATGATTCCTCCTAACAGGCTCATTGCCGTTTCTGTAAATGTTCCTGATAAATCTCCCTGACTAAAGCCATCTGTACTCATAAAAGAGCCTGTCGATAATAAATATAAAGCTTGTGTTTGACGAACATCCTTATCATCTAATTTATATTGGATTTCTGATTTCAAAACACTGCTTACGGATGGAAATTCAATATCAAAGTTTGGATCCGGGCTTGCTAAATCCCCTTTCAATCCTATGACAACTTCTACAGGAACCTTTTTATTAAATGAAGAATTCTCTAATAAAACTGCCGGATTTGCAGTTGTTCTGTAAACAGCTTCCAAATTTAGCTGTGCTTTCATAGGGTTTCCTTCCCAGATGATCGAACCTCCTTTTCTAACAGCAAATTTTTTATCAATTAAACCACCGTATTTAAAATTGTAGGTTCCTTCATATGCCTGAAAATCTCCCCACATATTAAACTTACCAAGCGTATTGATTTTAAACAACAATGATCCATGACCTCTTCCTTTCATACCATGACCTGAATTTCGGTCCAGTATTACCTCTACTTCAGCATCGGGGGTAATATCAAAATCAAATTCTAATTCAAGACCGTTATAATTTTTTGTTTTTTCGATAATACCATTGGCTAAATTATATTTTTCCTTTGGTGTCACAAAATGAATAAAACTACTTTCTCCTACGCTCTGTACATTATTAATAGGTATTTTTATCTCTGTACCTTTTTCTGATTTTGCATCTACTTTAATAAACAATCCCTCCGTTGGTCCTTTTATACTCGCTGTACCATTAATAAAAGCAGTTCCAAAATATGCGGCATCTTCACTATCCTTTGTGTCTAATGCCAATAATCGCTTAGAGGTTATTGTTAGATCTAATTTCCAATCACCAAAATTTTTATGTTCTATACTTCCATTCAACAAACCTTTTGTTCCAAATTTAGTATCTGTCAATTGATTGTTTCTGAACAAAAACTTTTCATCTGTTAAATCAATAACAGTACGATCGTTTAATTCATAATCTGTATTAAGATAGGTAACCGTCATACCCGCTTTTTCTACATAAAGCCTTCCGTTGATTTCCGGTTTTTTAAGGTTTCCTACTATTGCAGCATTCCCTGATGCAGTTCCTCTTATGTTTGACAGTACATTACCTCCAATAGTTCCTAAAGTTGCCAAATTAAAACCATCAAGTTTTAGGTTTAAGTCTAAAAATGTTTCTTTATTTTGAATTGCGAAACTTCCTTCGGCTTTAAAAGATTCAGTAAAACCATTTTCTATAGAAGAATTTATTGTGAATTTTTTAAATGCTTCATCTCCCGCAATATCAAACTTTAAAGTTCCTAAATCAATTTTATTTAAATTCAGATGATCAATTTCAATTGAGGCAGTTGGCTGATAGATATTTTTATTCTGCTTATAATTTATACTTCCGTTTAAGTTCCCGTTTACGACAAACTTATTATTCAAAGGGGTTATTTTATTAATATCAACATCTTCAAAATTTAACACCAGATCTTTATAATCGGTTCCTTTTATAACCCCGTTTAAATCAATTTTTTGGTCCTGATGAGATAATATGATGTTATCAATAGTGAAATTTTTAAAATCTTTATCAAAAACTACTTGATTGTTGTGCTCATCATTTTCGTTTAAATACCATAAATAGTCTTTAAATTTCATTTCGGATTTATGAATTCCAACTATATTATTTTTATTTTTATCTATGGTATGATATAAATTCAGATTGTAATAATCCTCACCTTTATTTCCACCTTTAAACTCAGAACGGACAAATAAAGTGTCTTTTGAAGTAACATTAATCAAACTAAAATCCCGAACCTTATAATAAGGCGTTTTGATGCTGTCCAATTCAACAAAAGCATTGTATAATGGATTTTTATTATCGATATTGATTCGGATATTATCAAATGTATTTTTAGAAGCTGTTATTTTTTTGGAATTAAATTTAAACTTGAATTCTTGTTTATCAGAATCAATTTTACCTCTAAAAACAGTACTTGAGTCAATTTTTATATCCGGATATAACATTTCGAC
Source organism: Flavobacterium sp. Flavsp81 (assembly GCF_059491325.1). Lineage (NCBI taxonomy): Bacteria > Pseudomonadati > Bacteroidota > Flavobacteriia > Flavobacteriales > Flavobacteriaceae > Flavobacterium > Flavobacterium sp. Flavsp81. Next base: position 1,706,432 of record NZ_CP168505.1, read on the forward strand.
CACTTTATTGTATACCTGGAAATTAAATTTCAAAAATTGCCCTTTTTTAACTTTATAAGGTTTGTAATTCGTATAAAGGCTCCCTACAGAATTAAGCACCAATTTATCTAACTGATCAAATTGAAATTTACCGACTATTTCTCCATTTATAACATCTGTTGAATTAACGGTTATGGTACGCAATCTATCTGCACCAAAACTGGAATTTATTCTAAGTTCATCAAAGGCGTAAGTTGCCTGCGGGTTTTGATAAACAGCATCTTTTATATAAATATTCCCCTGAAGGTTTTCTATAGAATTTCCTGTAACAGCTACAACAGCATCACCTTTAAAGTAAGAAATGGAATCTTTTACTAATTTGAGTTTTCTTAAATCAGCATTTTCAACATTTAAGTGAAAATCATATTTATTCTCACGTTTGCTCAAATCAACCAAACCATCAAAAGTCAAACTTAAATTGGGATCATTTACAGAAACCTGTCCTTTATAATAAGGCAATTTAAAATTACCATTCAAAACAATATTATTATAAGTATATTTATTATAATCAAATTTGGCAATATCTCCTTTTACAATGGTGTTTAGATATTTCTTAGTAAAACCTACTCCGTCAACATCCAGATTTAAAGTTGTTCTGCCAATATCTTTTCTGTTCAGTAAAGCACCAATGTCAAAATTATCTAAAACAATATTTCCTGAATAGGATGCCTTATCAATAAAATCAATATTATTCATATTCAATTCGACCTGACCGTTTCCTAAATCGGTCGCCATTTTAAACTTAGTTTCTAAATCTGTGGTCGATACATTTGCAGTTCCTACAATATTAAATTTGCCAATTCTCTGCAATTCTTTAGGTAATTTTTTCCCTAAAACATTTGGCAATAAAACAACTAAATTATCATAACTTGAAACCAGTTTGTTAAACTTTCCATACATAGAAAACTTTTGGGATTTATTTCCTAAAAGATTTTTAAAATTAATATTCCCTACAATTCTAGAGCCATTTCTATCACTCAATCTAAGACCATTTAAATTAAGGTTATTGAGAGGTCCCTGTATTTTGGTTTTAATTTTAAAATGCTGGTTTTTACCTAATCCATTATAAAAGTACCGGATATCGTTTGAAGCCAATGAAGCTGAATCCAATGTCACATTAAATCTAACTTTATCTGTAAATTCTAAAAAATCCTGGACTTTATAATTTAAAATTGCCTTTCCATAAAGATTAGATCTTTTGGTCAGTATAGTTAAGTTTTCAAGTTTTATTTGTTTTTTGCTGTAACTAAACTTAGATATTAAGTTTGAAACATATAATCCTCTATGATCTAAAAAGGAAAATCTGTGAATGTTCGTGTTTATTTCAGAACCATATAATTTAAAATCACTTATATAAGCATTTAGTTTTTTAAAATCTATAATCGTTGGCGTTTTCTTATTTTCGTCAATTACAGAAAATGTACCTTGAGAAATATAGGCATTTTTAGAAGTCAATAAAAAACGTTTCTTTGATTTTGTTGGTTTGCCCGATTCAAATAATCGTATAAACACATTAATATTGTTTTCACCTTCGTTTTTGTACGTTTTTAAATTAAAAATCAATCCCGTCAAACGAATATCCCCAAAAATTAAGTCTCCGTCAATTAATCTGGTTACGCTTAAAATATCAGTGGTAATAATATCTGAATAAATTAAAGTTTTTTTGTGATGGTCTAAAATCAATACTTTTTTAAGCTTAACAGCTCCAAAAATATTTATTGCCACTTTATCAATAGTAATATCTGTTTTAAAGTCAGTATTTAGCGTATCGGTAACATAATGGGCAATTTTAGTCTGTACTATAGGCAAGGACAAAACAATAGCAAGTACTAATAATAGTAAAATTAGCCCAATTAGGGTACGAGATACTATTTTTTTTACTTTTTTGATAACTGCTTTTATTTTAAGTTTCTTTTAAATTTATTTGAACAGGCAAAGAACAGCTGTTTCTGATAAAAATTCTTTAATTTTGGCTTCTATTTTTAATCAAATAAATTTAAAAATTTGATTTGTCAAATATAATCCAAAATTTGTGCCTTTATATGCAAAATTCAGAGGTTTTTATTCTTGCCATCGAAAGTTCATGCGATGATACTGCCGCCGCGGTTTTACATAACGATAAAGTTCTTTCAAATGTTGTAGCCAATCAGTTAATTCACAATCAATATGGCGGTGTTGTTCCAGAATTAGCTTCAAGGGCACATCAGCAAAATATTGTTCCGGTAATTGATGCAGCGCTTCGAAAGGCAAATGTACAAAAAGAACAGCTAACAGCCATTGCCTTTACTCAGGGACCTGGATTAATGGGTTCTCTTTTAGTTGGAAGCTCTTTCAGCAAATCACTATCATTGGCCCTAAAAATTCCGTTAATTGCTGTAAATCACATGCACGCACATATATTGGCCCATTTTATAGACGAAGAAGGTTTTGATAAACCGGAATTTCCTTTTTTAGCCTTAACCATCAGTGGCGGACATACGCAAATTGTAAAAGTAAATGGTTTTTTTGACATGGAAATCATTGGAGAAACTACTGATGACGCCGTTGGAGAAGCTTTTGACAAAAGCGCTAAAATCCTTGGGCTTCCCTATCCCGGAGGCCCTCTGATAGATAAATATGCCCAGTTAGGAAATCCTAAAGCTTTTGCTTTTACAAAACCAAAAGTTCCCGGATTAGATTTTAGTTTCTCCGGATTAAAAACAGCAATCTTATATTTCATTCAGAAGAAAAAAATAGAGAATCCAAATTTTATTGAAGAAAACCTAAATGATATTTGTGCTTCTATTCAATATACGATTATCGAAATTTTGATGGATAAATTAAAATTAGCCGTAAAAGAAACCGGAATCAGGCAAATTGCAATTGGCGGAGGAGTTTCTGCAAATTCAGGAATAAGAACAAGATTAAAAGAAAGTGAAAGTAAATACGGCTGGAAAACCTTTGTTCCAAAATTCGAATATACTACAGACAATGCTGCAATGATAGGAATTGTAGGGTATCAAAAATATTTATCAAATCATTTTGAAACATCAGCTGTTGTTTCGAAAGCACGAATTCAATTTTAAATTATGCAATTATTTTACAATCCGGATATTGACGAAACTACTGAAAGCTTTTCTTTTGACAAAGAAGAAAGCCGTCATATTATAAAGGTTTTACGAAAAAAAGATTCGGATATTTTACACGTTACAAATGGATTGGGATTTTTATTTGAAACTGAAATCACTTTGGCCTCAGATAACAAATGTACCGTTCAGGTTCTTTCTGTTAAAAAAGCTGATGCACCAAAATTCCGTTTACATTTAGCAGTTGCACCAACAAAAATGAATGATCGTTTTGAATGGTTTTTGGAAAAAGCTACCGAAATTGGGATTCAGGAAATCACACCGGTTTTTTGCGATCGATCTGAAAGAAAAGCAATTAATCCGGAACGTTTTGAGAAAATTATTCTCTCGGCAATGAAACAATCAAATGAAACGTTTTTACCAAAATTAAATCCGGCTGTTTCTTTTAAAGAATTCATTAAACAAAAAAATGAAGGTTTAAATTTGATTGCACATTGTGAAGAAACTGATAAAAAATCGTTGAAAGAAATTTTAAAACCAAACGAAGATGTCACAATGCTGATTGGACCTGAAGGAGATTTTTCAGAAAAAGAAATTGCACTGGCTTTAGAAAATAATTTTCAGCCGGTAACTTTAGGGAATACTCGTTTGAGAACTGAAACTGCAGCTATTGTTGCTTGTCATAGTATTGTGTTTTTTAATGAAACCCCAAATTAACTGATGCATAAATTGCTATGAGAAAAATATTTTTTTTGTTTTTGTTTGTTTCTGTTACTTCATTTTCCCAGGAAATTGCTTTATTAAAATACAGCGGTGGCGGTGATTGGTACGCCAATCCTACCTCATTGCCTAACTTAATCAGGTTTTGTAATTCTAATATCAATACAAGAATAAAAGCAAAACCATCTACGGTTGAACCCGGCAATCCTGATCTACTTTCGTACCCTTTTGTACATATGACCGGCCATGGAAATGTTGTATTCAGTGATACTGATGTAAGCAACCTGAGAAATTATTTAAACGGCGGGGGTTTTTTGCATATCGATGATAATTACGGAATGGATCAATATATTCGAAAAGAAATCAAAAAAATATTCCCTAATAATAATTTAGTTGAAATTCCGGCCAATCATGCCATTTTTCAAAAGCCCTACCCTTTTCCTAACGGATTGCCTAAAATTCATGAACATGATGGTACGCGTGCACAGGCATTTGGAATTTTTATTGAAAATAAATTAGTGCTGTTATATACGTACGAATGTGATTTAGGTGACGGCTGGGAAGATGCAGAAGTACATAATGACCCTGCAAATGTTAGAGACAAAGCATTAAAAATGGGCGCAAATATTATCAACTATATATTCACTAATTAATTTCTAAAAAGTGCAGCTTACTCACGAAGAAAACCAATTTGAAAGAAAAACGTTTCCGATAACACTGGTTTGCGATCATATTTATTTCCAGCAAAATATTGGTTCTCTTTTTAGGATTAGTGAAGCTTTTGGAGTTGAAAATATCATCTTTTTAGGAAAAGATATCCCGCTTACTCCACGTAAAATAAACAAAACATCAAGAAGTACCCATCTTCATGTACCACATCAGATAATCGAAGAAACAGCTGAATTGATTATTTATTTATTAGAAAATAAATTTGAAATCATTGCTTTGGAAATTACAAACAACAGCAAACCTCTAAAAGAAATTATAATTCCCGAAAATAAAAAAATTGCACTTTTGATAGGCAATGAAATTGATGGGATTTCAGATGAACTTTTAAAAATTTCGAATCAAATAATTCATATAAACATGTTTGGTAAGAACAGCAGTATGAATGTTGCACAAGCTACAAGTATAGTTTTGTACGAATTAACCTCTTAAATTATTTTTTATTTTTTTGTAAGAAGTAGACTATACAAGGGATTGTTAAATTTATGATAATAAATTGTTTAAAAAATTTGTTTAGGTGTATTTTTTGTTATAAAATTGCGTTAATGTTAACGTATAAACAATTTTATAACAAAAAAACCCCTATTATTATGAAAAAAGTTCTCTTATCTGCAGTTGCAGCACTGTTGCTGTTTTCTTGTCAAAATGACCAAACAGCAGAATCTACAGATTCAAACATGAGTGCAATCACACATCGCAGATGTGCCTCTCAGGAAGTTTTAGAAGCACAACTAAAAGCTGATCCTATGTTAGCTATCAAAATGAATGAAATCGAAGCTTTTACTTCAAAACAGCTTCTTAATGGCTTTACCGGCCGTTTAGTAAATGGAAAAATCGAAATCCCGGTTGTAGTAAATGTTTTATACAAAACTACTGCACAAAACATTTCTACTGCTCAAATTCAATCTCAAATTGATGTTTTAAACAAAGATTTTAATGCATTAAATTCAGATTACAATAATGTACCAGCATTATTTTCAGGCGTGAAAGCTAATGTAGGAATTACTTTTGTTTTAGATCAGGTAATCAGAAAATCTACTACAAAAAGTTCTTGGGGCACAAATGATGCAATGAAAAAAGTTGCTCAGGGTGGTTTAGCACCAACTTCTCCAACAACAAAACTGAATCTATGGTCTTGCGTTATTGGTGGCGATATCTTAGGTTATGCACAATTTCCTGGCGGATCTTCTGCAACTGACGGTGTTGTAATTGACTACAGATTTTTTGGATTATCTGGTTCTGCAAATGCACCATTTAACTTAGGAAGAACCGGAACTCACGAAGTAGGTCACTGGATGAATTTACGTCATATTTGGGGAGATGCAACTTGCGGAAGCGATTTAGTATCTGATACTCCAACTCATAACGATCCTAATTTTGGTGTACCAGCTTACCCTCATTACAGTACATGTTCAGGAACTCCGGTAGAAATGACTATGAACTACATGGATTATACTGATGATAATGCAATGTATATGTTTTCAACAGGACAGAAAAACAGAATGTCTGCTATTTTTGTATCAGGAGGGCCAAGAGCTTCTTTTGGAATCTAAAAATTAAAAAAGACATAAGTTAAAAAAAGGCCATCTAAAATATTTTTAGATGGCTTTTAAAATTAATTCTCTCCGTCAAAACGAATTAAAGTAATTACTTTTGGTGCTTGTATTGTTGGGCTGTTTTTTTTCTAATAATGTAACATGTTTTATATCGGCAATATAATATGAAATTCTGCCCCAATATTTTCTTCTGCTTTGGAAAAAATAATTCCCAAATGATTTTCTACAATTTTTTTACCAATCGATAGTCCAATACCAGTACCCATATACACTTCATTATTGTGAAGCCTTTGAAAAATTGTAAAAATCTTATTTTCATACTCTTTATTAAAACCTATACCATTATCTTTAATTATTATTTCACAATAATCAAATCTGGTATCCAAAACAGGATAATTTTTAATTTGTTTTAAAGTAAGTTTTTTTGAACTTATCTGCACTTTAGGAACTGAACCATCATTTTTATAAAACTTAAGCGCATTACTTATTAAATTATAAAAAAGCTGATTCATTTGCAGCGGAATGGCATTAATAATTGGCAACTGCTCTACTTTTATTTCAAACTTATGTTCATGGATTAACAGCTCAAAATCAATAAGAATATTTGCTATGATCACATTTAAATCTGTAACTACGAATTGCCTGTCCGGATTATTAAGAGAGGAATAAGCCAGTAAGTCTTTGATAAGCGTGTTCATCCTTATAGAAGATTTGCTGATTTTTTCAAGTAAAACAAGTGCCTCATCAGAAATTTTTTCTTCCATTCCTAAAAGCTTGCTTATAAACATTAATATCTTCCGTAATGGTTCCTGCAAATCATGACTCGCGATATATGCATACTCTTGTAATTGAACATTGGCAACATTCAAATTCTTGAGAGAACTTTCAAGCTCTTCATTAGCTATTAACAAATCTAAAGTCCGTTCCTGAACTTTGGCCTCAAGCTCATCTGACAATACCTGCAATCTTTTTTCGATAATCCTCCGTTCCGTAATATCTTCAATAGCGAGCAGAATCAATTGCTTTTGACTGGCTTCATTGGTTACTTGCCTGGCATTTAACAAAAGGATACTTTCACCATAAGGTAAAAGATTCACTGATATTTGATAATCATCAAGCTGCGTTTTTTCCTTAAGTACTTTTTCAAGCATCGCACGCATTGGAAGATTATCAAAAAGATGATTTTGGATTTCGTAAATCAGCTTGCCTGCTGCTTCCTCTTTTGCAATATTATATTTTTTAGCAAATGCCCTGTTAATATTTTTTATTCTTAACATGCTATCCAGGACTACAATAGGTTCCCGAAGAGTAGCCACAATAGCTTCTGCATAATTTTTTGAAATATTAATTTCCTGCTGTTTGTTTAAAAGCTCCTGGTTAATTTGCAAAAGTTCTTCGTTACTGGATTGTAGTTCTTCTTTAGAGGTTTCCAATTCTTCATTAAGGCTTTGCAATTCCTCACTTCCGCTCAATAGTTCCTCATTAGCACTCTGCAGTTCTTCGTTTGACGCTTCACACTCTTCGCTAATAGCATTTACGTCATCGTGTATTTTGGCTAATTCTTTTTCAAGCTGTGCAATCCTTCTTAAATTTACATTATCCCGTATTTCTTCAGCTGTAAATCCATTTGACGGCATATCTTCTTTTCTAATGATACTTTTGTAAAATAATACTAAGAAATAAGGATCAGAGGTATCCTCCAAGGGTTGTATTTCAATAGTGATTTCACTTATACTTCCTTTATTTTTAATCTGAATTCCTTCTTTTATTATTAACGATCCCGTTTCTTTGGTTTTGTGCCAGGCGTTTCGTAATTCAAAAGCAAGCCCTTCACGGGCCATTTTGAGCAGATTAAAGGTAGGTTTTCCGGGAGAAAGTTCAATAAATTCTGCAATACTTCCATTTATATGTACAATATCCATTTGTTCATTTACAATCACACTCGCCGGCGTATATTTTGAAAGCAGTAGCGATTCTGCACTTTTTCTGTAATCCTCTTTGATAATTTCTTTTCTTTGAATGTCAGTTTTAAAGCTTTTTAATTTGTTATTAGCTCCTAAACCTGAATGTACAAATCTTCCGGAAGCCACTTTTCGGGTATAAATTTTTCCCGCTTCATCAAATGGCTGAAAAAATTCAGCGGCAGGAACAGCAGTTTCTGATTTTCCTAAAAGCAAAAATCCATTTTCTTTTAAGGCGTAATGAAATGTAGTCAATGCTTTTTTCTGCAAAACTGAATCCATATAAATAAATACATTCCTGCAGGTAATTAAATCCATTTTAGCAAAAGGCGGATCAGTCAAAAAATTATGAACAGCAAAAATGCACAAATCCCTAATATGTCTTTTTATTGTATATCCGTTTTTATTTGAAGTAAAATAACTCGCCAGAATAGTTTCGGAAACGTTCTGCATTTGCGACTTTTTATAAAAGCCAATCCTTGCCTCTGCAATAGCAACTTCTGAAATATCAGAGGCAAAAATCTGAATTTCCTTTCCTTCAAGATTCTCTCCTAAAAACTCATGAAGGGCAATTGCCAAAGTATAGGCTTCTTCGCCTGTAGAGCAGCCTGCAATCCAAATACGTATCGAATTTCCCTCTGTTACTCTGTTGACCAGCAATGGGAAAATTTTTTCTTTCATTATCTGAAAGATTTTAATATCCCTGAAAAATTCCGTTACCGGTATCAGCAGATCATTAAATAAATCTTCAGATGCCAGTTTATTTTCCTGCAAAATTTTAAGATAATCGCTAAGGCTGACAACTTTACTTAAAGTCATTCTCCTTGCAATACGCCGGCGTATAGTGGTTTGTTTGTAACGCATAAAATCAACTCCGCTATGATTATGCAGAATTTTAATAATTTCCTGAAATACGGTTTCATCATTTGGATCATTTTCTTCACCTGCAACGGCTTCCGCTTGTGAAAACTCAATCAATTTCTCTACTATTTTTGCCGGTGACATCACATAATCAACAACTCCTGCATTAATAGCAGTTTGCGGCATTTCATTATTAGCAGCATCAATATCCTGGGCAAAAGTAATACCTCCGTGCTTTTTAATTGCTTCTAAGCCAATTGTCCCGTCAGATCCGTTTCCGGAAAGCAATACACCGTAAGCTAAGTCAAGATGGACTTCGGCCAATGAAGTAAAGAAGATATCTATTGCCTGATTTTTGGTGTCTTTTATACGTGGACTTAATTTTAAAACCCCATCAAAAGAAGTGAGCATTTTGTTTTCCGGGATAACATAAATATTATTTGGAGCCAAATGAATATTATCTGTAATTTCATTAATTGGTATTTTGGCCACACGGGAAAGAAGTTCTGTGAGTATGCTATTGTGTGTTGGATGTAAATGCTGCACAATTACATATGCCATTTGAGAGTCATTAGGAATAGCATCAATAAACTGACTAAAAGCTTCAAGTCCGCCTGCCGAAGCTCCTATACCTACTATAGGGAAATCTTGTATCGTAGCTTTTGGCAGAACGTTTTTTTTGTTATGCATGATTTTGATATTAATTTCGTGAAAGCATATGAAAAAGTATAAATCAATACGCAACAGTTGTAGAATTGTTTAAAACCTAAACCGTAATTATAAAAGATTCCAATCCTGAATGTTTCAACCTTTGTTTCCAGTCCATTTCGACCACCTTTCTTAATAATTTTTTTAAATCATCAAAATTAACCGGTTTGACAATATAGGCATTGGCACCTAATCCAAAAGTGTTTTTTATTCCTTCTTCTGATGCTGAAGTGGAATAGATAGCTATTATCGGAACGTCTTTAAACATAACATTTTCCCTAATTTGCTGCAGCGTCTCAAAACCGGACATTATTGGCATATTAAGGTCCAAAAAAATGATGTCCGGGACAAAAAGATTTTTATCATAAAGACGCTCTAAAAGTTCCACACCATTTTTACAAAATTCAACAGGAAAATTAAGATGAATATCCGCTATTGCATCAGCAAAAAAATCCCTGTCATCCTGATCGTCATCAGCAAGTAAAATCCGTATATTCTCTTTATTATCCATTAGTTCTTTATCATTTACACCAAATGTACACTTTAATAAACAGTAAGCGATCAATTATAGTGATTTACTTATAAATTTAATCCGTTGGATGCAATTCAAAAAACAGGTATCAGTACTTAACTCTAATGATGTAACAATAACTCAGTATCCGGCTTTTTATATGAATCATACTTTTTAACCTTCTCCATCAGTTTAGATTCTTTTTAAAAATGAATCTAACTATAAATTGCCATGCTTTTAGCATAAATCTGCCATTAATCCGGAATTATCAATGTCTGAATTTTCTTGAAAATCATTAATTTTTTATTTTATGGATACTTTTTTCATGAATTTCAAGAAATATCAATTTTTTTTTGAAGTGTTCTTTTTTACATTAAGTAAAGGAACGTTGACAGTTTCAACCCTTACAAATACTAGATTTTATACATTATTAAAATATTAACAAACAGATTATGATATTAATATTTAATTACAGATTAAAAAACACATATTAAAAAAAACAGGATACTACAGGATAGAATTAGCAACATAACCTTTTACGTTTGATATGTTAATATTTACTAAAAAAAAGTTAAGAAAGATATAACCAGTCTTTTCCATTACAATAAATTAAACAAGAATGAAGAAAATAATACACTACTATTTACTTGCCTTTTCGTTTTTAGTCATTTTGGCAAGTTGCAGCCGAGACGTCTTTGATGAATACTATGAACGACCTGATACTCTGGAGCCTCCAATTTATCAACAATTGGAAGCACGTGGTAATTTTAAGAATCTTTTAATCTTAATTGATAAAGCCGGATACAAAGACATATTGGGCAAAGCCGGCTATTGGACAATGATGGCTCCAAATGATGAAGCCTTTTCTAAATTTTTTCAAGAACAAGGTATTTCAGATGTAAACAAAGTTGATGCTGAAACTGCTTCAAAAATTGTTCGTTATGCACTTATATACAATGCCTTTCGTACCGAACAGCTTTCAGACTACCAATCTGCAATTGGATGGGTACCTGATATGGCTTTTAGAAGAAGAACCGCTTTTTATGACGGGTTTCAAACCAAGACAATTAACAGCAAACCAATGATTATTGTAGGATCTAACCGAAATGGAGGATACGTTCCGGGGGATAATAACAATAAATACATTTCTTATTTTGAAAAAGAATATTTTGCGGCACAAAGTTTAAATTCTAATGATTATAATTTTTTCTTTCCAAATTCAACATACACAGACTTTAACGTATTAGGCGGGACTATAAAAAATGCTGACATTATTGCGGAAAATGGTATTATACAGGAAGTTAGTCGGGTTTCACTTCCGTTAGTAAATCTGGATCAATATTTAGAAAGTAATAGTGAGTACAGCGAGTTTCGTAAACTGCTTGAGAACAATTTGGTTACTTATACTTTTAATCAGTCTGTAACTACTACTTATCGTAATTTCACTGGTAAAAATGATGATGTTTATATAAAGTTTTATGATCCCACTTTGCCTTATTCCCTTAATAATGAAAACTTTTTAAAACAAGCGGACAATGATGGACAAAGTGACGCCTATACTTTGTTTGCTCCGGATAACACTTCTTTACTAAAATTTATTAATGAAGTTTTACTTAAAAACTACACCTCTATTGACCAGCTTCCTAAATATATTTTTCAGGATTTGTTTAAAGCACATATGGTGGCCGGTGCGGTATGGCCATCTAAATTGAGCTCCTTTAATAACGGACTTGATGAGGATTTAAGATTCAACTTAAGCACTGATGTAAAAGAGGCTAAAGTATTAAGCAATGGTTTCTTTTACGGAACTAACAAAGTACAGGCTTCTAATTTGTTTTACAGCGTTTATACCTCAGCTTATCTGGATCCTAAATTTACTTTGGCTACACGATTATTCAATGACGGTTCTTCATATAGAGAAATCATCAGTAATATCAATCAAAAATTCACTTTGTTTCTCCCATCGGATACCGTGTTGCGTGCTCTTGGGTATGAATATAACACGGCCAGATCAGAATGGAATTATGTTTCGCCTATAAATGGCGCTGCCTTATCAGGTACTCCTGCCCGATTACGTTTGTTAAGAGTATTATACAATTCTATTGTTCCCACACCTGAAGAAGAATTAAATAATTTATCCGGTTCCGGAATTATCCGTTCAGGAGATATGGATATTCCCGGTGAATACATAAAATGGAGTAATAATAAAGTGTATGCTGCAGGAAATGAAGTTTTGGGAAATATGGCAAATATTCTCGGATATGAAGATCAGCAAAACGGACGTACTTATTATATTGACAAATTACTTGAATTTAGCGAGGAACCACCAGGTCTGGATCTTAAAAATTTAGCTGTGGCCGGTTCTGAATATTTTAATTTTTACAGTTATCTGAAAAACTCTAATATTTATTTTGCAGGTGACCAAATCAGAGGAGTAAGCGTTGGAAGCTCATACACATTTGTAATTCCAAATAATGCAGCTATCGTACAAGCTGTAAAAGATGGAAAACTTCCCGGCAATACTACAACCGGTGCTCCCAACTTTACCCCGGCTACCTTAGGAGAACAAGATTTAGTAGCTGATTTTATTCGATATCATATTTTGGTTAACAAAACCGTTTCTGACGATGGCCTTTTTGGAGGACAGGTTGAAACTTTAAGAAAAGATAGTCGTGATGAAAAAACTTATGTAGGAGTAATGAGTGATAAAGGGGTATTAACTTTTACTGATAAGGCAAACAGATCAGCCAACTTCATCCCGAACAAAAGTAACAATCTCGCCGACAGAACCTTAATCCATTTAGTAGACAACTATCTTTTATATACGGAATAAAATGAAACAAAAAATAACCAATTTGCTTTACCGTTTTTCATTTGCCTTGCTTATTATGGCAGCATTACCATCTTTAGCACAAGAATCTAAAAATAACTTAGTGCGTGGTCAGGTTGTCGATTCAGATGATAATTTGCCTATTCCCTCAGCTACTATTGTTGAACAGGATTCAGAAAATCGTACCGTTGGAGGTGTTTTATCTGATATAGATGGAAATTTTGCCATACACCTTAAAAACCCAAACAATAAATTATTAATTACAAACATTGGATATAAATCTAAAATAGTATCCATTAATGGTAAAACCACAATAAAAATTTCTTTGGTATCTACTGTTACCTCTTTAAATGCTGTAGTTGTGACAGGACAAAAAAAGGTGGAAACCGGTTTGCTAAACATTGCAGACAGAAATAAAACGACTAGTTCTGTTACCATCAAAGCAGCCGATATAGCCAACTCTCAAGCCGCTTCTATTGACGAACAATTGCAGGGACGTGTTGCCGGTGTGGATATCATTGCTTCCAGTGGTGATCCAGGTGCCGGAATGCAAATAAAAATCAGGGGAGCTTCTTCTATTTCCGGATCTTCCAGTCCTTTAATTGTTGTTGACGGAATGCCTTACGAAACCTCTATTCCTGCAGATTTTAACTTTGGAACTGCAGATGATGATGGTTATGCCGCATTGTTAAATATTGCTCCTTCGGATATCGATACTATTACTATCGATAAGGATGCAGCTGCAACTGCTTTGTGGGGTTCCCGCGCTGCAGGTGGTGTTATTATTATCAATACAAAACGTGGAGGAGTCAGCGCTCCAAAAATTAGCTACACTTTTGTGGGTACCCGTTCAAAAGTTCCGGATGCAATCCCAATGTTAAACGGAGATCAATACTCACAATTGATTCCGGAAGAATATATGAATCGAAACGGAATACCCTTAAATACGCAAAATATCAAAGAATTTCAATACGATCCTCAGGAAGTTTATTATTATAAAAATTATAGCAACAATACCGACTGGACAAAAGCAATATCTCAGATTGGCTTGGTAAATGATCATAACTTGTCTTTACAAGGTGGCGGACAAAGAGCAAGATATTTCAGTTCTGTAGGGTATTACAATTCAAAAGGGGTTACTATTGGAACTGGTTTCGAACGTATCAGCACTCGTTTAAATTTAGATTACGTAGTTTCAGATCGTATTCGTTTTAAAACGGATATAGCTTACACTTTCTCAAGTACAGATCGTAATTATGTAAATAATTTCTCAGGCACTGATAAAGACTTACTTAGAAGTGTTTCTTATGGAAAAATGCCGAATATGGGAATTTTTGAATATGATCAATCAGGAGTGCTTACCCCTAATTATTTCTCACCTGCACAAAACGTTCAGGGAGGATATCCAAGTACTTACAACCCGGTTGCAATGGCAGAATTTGCAACAAACAATCAGGTAAGCAATAGAGTTGTTCCGCATTTTAATATAAATGTTGACATTATACCAAAAAGATTCATCTCTACATTTGATTTGCAATTTGATTTTAACAGCACAAAAGCTAAATCTTTTTTACCTCAAAATGCCACAGGACGTCCCATTACAGAAACTGTGGTTAACCGTGCTTCAGATGTAGATGTTGATATGGCTAATATTACAACCAAAACTAATTTTGTATATACACCTGATCTGGGTGAAAAACAAAATTTATCCGTACTTTTATCTTTGCAATCGAATGACTCCCGCTATGAATCACATCAGGTAATAACCTCTAACACAGCCTCTTCATTACTTACGGATCCTTCGAATCCGTCCAGAACACAAAATTCAGAACTGAATTTATATACCAGTAATAGTCAGACCCGAACTGTAGGCGGTTTATTAAATGCACAATACGGATTATTAGATCGTTACATTGTAAACGTTGGTTTACGCGGAGATGGAAATTCAAGGTTTGGCCAGGAAAACAGGTACGGATTATTTCCTTCGGCATCTGCCCGTTGGAGAGTTTCTGGAGAATCTTTTATGAAAAATGTGAGTTGGGTAGATGATTTGAGTGTGAGATTTAGTTATGGACAATCAGGAAAAGCTCCCAGATATGATTACCGTTATTATAATGTATATGGAAACTTTCCCTCTGAATACTTAGGTCTTAATGGAGTATATCCTCAAAATATTGAATTGAGTAATTTCCGTTGGGAAACACTGACCGGAAAAAATTTAGGGTTCAATCTTCAAATGTTTAATAAACGGGTTCAACTGGACGTAGAAATTTATCGAAACACTACAAAAGATATGATATTCCAGGATCTTGATATCACCACTGTTTCAGGATACAGTAAAATGGATCAGAATGTGGGTACTATGGATAATCAGGGCTGGGAACTAGGTCTTTTTACAACCCCGATCAAAACAGACAAATGGAAGGTAGAATTCAACTTTAACATTGCCAGCAATGAAAACATGATTCGTGAGATTTCAGAATACTTCCCAAATGAAAGCGGAAATACGGATCGTAATGGAGAATACAAGCGTTTCCTTCAAAAAGATAACCCGTTTGGATCTTTCTACGGATACCGTTTCAAAGGAGTTTATACTGATAAAGAAGCTACTCTTGCCAGAGATACAAATGGAAATGTGATTACAGGCCCTAATGGTCAAACGGTTTATATGCGCTTTAATTATCCAAATACTGATTATACTTTTCAGCCTGGAGATGCCATTTATGAAGACATTAACAAAGATGGTAACATCGACAGTCGTGATGTGGTTTATTTAGGAAACAGTAACCCAAAACTTACAGGAGGATTCGGACCTAATATAATTTTTAATAATCAATTTAAATTATTACTGTTCTTTAACTTCCGTATGAATTATGATATTGTAAACGGAACTGATATGACCACAACAAACATGTATGGCTGGGGTAATCAGAGTACTGCAACATTATCCAGATGGCGTAATCCGGGCGACAAAACAGATATGCCAAGAGCAATTTATGGAGCAGGTTACAACTGGTTAGGATCTGATCGATATGTAGAAGATGCTTCTTTCCTTCGTCTTCGTTCAGTTACTTTCAGTTATTCTTTGGGAAAAAAAATATTGAAAAGCTTAAGAATGGATGAAATAAGAACTTATATAACAGCTGATAACTTATATACCTGGACAAACTATAGAGGTCAGGACCCAGAGGTGAGTATGAAATCCGGCGATCCTTTCGGAATTGCGATCGATAACTCCAGAACTCCTCCCACAAGTCGTATATCATTAGGTATCACAACACGTTTCTAAATAAAATTGATTATGCAAACTAAAATAAAATCCATACTGGCAATCTTTCTAATTTTTGTTACTGTAACATCCTGCAGCGATTATTTAGATTTACGACCTGAAGACGGAATCGTACGCGAAGAATTCTGGAAAACCAAAGAAGATGTTCAGGCTGCCGTTATCGGTATCTATTCTTCTTTATTAAAAAGGCCTCCGGGAGCACAAGTCCCGACAGATGGAACTGATTACAATATCAGTGAGTATTTGTTTATGTATGGAGAAATCAGAGCAGATATGATATCCCCTGCCGGAAATACTACTCCGGATCAAAGAGACATCACGACATCAAACATACTGTCTTCTAATGACCTGACTAGCTGGGCAGCATTTTATCGGACCATAAATTACTGTAATACAGTTATTGAACTGGCTCCGGCTGTGAGAAATAACGACCCTACTCTGACACAAACCCAATTGAACAATTATCTGTCTGAGGCCTTGGCTATCAGGGCCTATCTGTACTTTACGTTAGCTCGTACTTTTAAAGATGTGCCTCTTAAATTAACGGCAACACTTTCGGACAAGGATAATTTTCAAATAGCTAAAACACCACAAAATGAAATTTTTGAACAGGTAATCAAAGACTTAGCCTTAGCAGAAGAATATGCTGTTGTTGATTATGGAAATGTACCTTCCAACAAAGGCAGGATTACCATTTATACTATTAATGCAATGCAGGCTGATGTTTATTTGTGGATGAATAAATATACAGAAGCTCTGGCTGCAACTAAAAAGATAGAGGATTCGGGTAAATTTGAGTTAATTCCCGCCTCAAACAGTTGGTTCAGCAGTGTATTTGCACAAGGAAATACTACCGAAAGCATTTTTGAATTTCAATATACCACACAAAACCTCAATCCGTTTTACGAAATGTTTTTTCAAAGACCGGAATTTATAGCTTCTCCTATGGTTTTGGAAGATATATTTGGAATTGACTTCGATAATCCGTTGAATAGAGACGTACGCGGTGAAAGATGTGCTTTGGTTTCCGGAACTAATGAAATCTATAAGTTTACCGGCCTTAATATACAAGATCGTAAGACATTACAAGAATCGAATACACACTGGTTTGTTTACAGATATTCAGATGTTTTACTTTTACAGGCAGAAGCCTTAATTCAATTAGAAAGAGGAGATGAAGCCCTTGCTATTATTGAAAATATTCGCACAAAACGCAGAGCAATCAGTCAAACCGCTCAAAATGTAAATTCTACTAATAAAGCAGAAATGACCGACTATCTTTTAGCAGAACGTGCACGCGAATTTGCTTTTGAAGGAAAACGCTGGTTTGATGTTTTACGAAATGCACGAAGAAATAATTACGAACGATTAGATTTATTGATTAGTATGGCACTGATTAGTGCTCCGGCAAATCAACAACAATCTATTATAGCCAAACTTCAGGATCCGAATAGTCATTATTTACCAATTAATGAATACGAATTATATACCAATAAAGCACTAGTTCAAAACCCATTTTATAAATAATTAAGTCATGAAAAGATACTCCACATTCCCAAAATTGATGAGACTTACTTTAGTGGTTTTTCTAACCCTGGCATTGCTTAACTGTACTTCTGAGAAAATTAATGAACGTACAGACGAAACAGTAAATATTACTGATTTTTTGAGGCAAAATGATGAATATTCCATGTTTTTGGAAATGTTAGAAATCACTAACTATTCTTCGTTTATGAATACCTACGGTACATATACCTTATTCCTGCCAACCAATACTGCGGTAAAAGAGTATTTAACTGATATTGGTGCTGCTTCTGTTAAAGAAGTACCATTAGCGGATTTACAGGATTTAGTAAAACTCCATATTCTTGATCAGGAAGTAGTTACGACATCATTTACTGATGGAAAGATTGCAACTCCAAGCCAGCAAGGGCAGTTCATCATTACTGGTGCTGCTAATATTGGAGGCGTTTCCAGTATTACAGTTAATAAAACAGCCCGAATTACATCGTCAAATGTAAAAGTAGGAAACGGAGTAATACATGTAATAGACAAAGTATTGCGTGTTGCCAATAAAACTTTAGCGAAGACTCTAGAAGAAAATGAATCATTTTCTTTGTTTACCGAAGCACTAAAAGCAACAGGGTGGTATGAAAAATTAAACCAGCCGTTGACCTCTACAACTGTTGATGGGAAAACTACTCTTACAGGTCATCTAACAGTATTGAGTGAAACAAATGAAGTATTTAAAGCTGCAGGTATCAACAACCTTGAAGAGTTAAAAGCAAAATACAGTCACCTGCATGACCCTTTGAATCCTGAAGACAGTTTGAACCTTTTTGTGAGCTACCGTATTTTACCAAAGCTTCAATATTTAGCTGATTTAGCCGTTTCTCCATCATTAGAAACCAAAGCGCCACTGGAAGTAATTAGTGTAAAATTAGCTATGGGTAATATTTTATTAAATGAAGAAACTTTCAATGGAGTTTTAGAAAAAGGAATTCCTGTAAACCGCGCAGCAAGTGATGTTACCAGCTCAAATGGAGTAGTTCATGCTGTTGATCAAAATTTCTTTATTAAAAAAAGAAATCCTGCTCCGGTTTATTTTGACTTGGGTGACCAGCCGGAATTTAGAAAATTGAGTGCGATTTTTAGGAAACCGGGTAATTTTGTAACTCTTGCAAAATCTGTTTTTAGTGAAGTAACCTGGGATGGGACTGATGCATTAACTTATGTTTGTGCAGCCAAAGGAAGTTCAAGTTACCAGGATCGTGCATGGAAAGGAGATATAATTGAAATATTCCGTTTTAGAAATAATAACACTCAAAATATTGCCTTTAAAACACCTGTAATTATAAAAGGAAAATATAAAGTTTGGGTATCTTACAGATGGAAAAGCACTAAAAATCCCACGGTTAGAGCCTATTTTGATGGTGTAGCACTACCTAGACTCATTAACTTTCAAGAACAAGGGGTTAATAATATTGACGAGAGAGTTTTAGAATCACAAGGATATAAAAGCCATATTAGCCCATTTACCAATAGGTTCAATACCAGACTTTGTGGTGTTATAGATGTACAAACAACAGGTCGGCATACTATAACTTTTGAATCGCTTTCTAATCCTGGTGATACGGCCTGGATGGATACAGTAGAATTCCGCCCGGTAGACATGGATCAGCTATATCCAAGATTTCAATCCGGTGGAGAAGGTTTTGCCCCTTAATAATAACTGAATAAATCGAAAACATTCTAATCAAAAACTTAATCACCTAAAAATGATATTATTAAAATTAATTAATAAAAAACTCTTTGTTGGTATTCTGACAATAGCATTAGTTTCTTGTTCTGATCCCTGGTCAGATCGTGAAAATAATGGAGACGATAATCTAAATGCTACTCTTACCGAAGCCATCACAAATACATCTGAAACATCCAGGTTTGCAGAATTGTTAGTACAATCGGGTTATGACAAAATTTTGTCGGCTTCTAAAACTTATACTGTTTTTGCACCAACAAATGCAGCTATGGCTCAAGTTGACGCTTCTTTTCTGGATACCCCGCAAGAACTTGAAGCTTTTGTACAAAACCATATTGCACTCACAGCATATTCTTCTATAAGAAATGAGGCATCAGAGCAAATAAAAATGCTTTCCAATAAATATTTGTTGTTTAAAGGAACAACAGCAATTGGCGATGCCACAATTGTTACTGCCGATAAATATGCGGCAAATGGCGTTTTTCACATAATAAATAAAGCATTGATTCCAAAACAAAATATATGGCAGTATGTGAATAGTATAACGGCCACTTCAGCAATGAGCAACTATTTGGTAAGCCTAAATGAATTAAACATTTATGATTCAGACATTATTGCCAAAGAAAATGCAATACCGGGAGCATTGGCAGATTCCCTTAGTAACTCTTTTTTAAAAAATGTATATAATGTAAATAACGAAAAAAATTCTTATACACTTTTTTTGATTGAGGATGAAGGGTATACTACTGAGGTAGACAAACTTAAGCCTTATTTAAACAAACCTACTGCTGATTCAACCGCCACGTACTCAGGGTATTTTACAGTTAGGGATATGGTTTTTCCAAAAGCGTATATGCCAAGTGAATTGCCAAACGAATTAACTACTCGTTTTGGTGTAACGGTGCCAATAGACAAAACCCAAATTGTGGGAGAGCCTATTATTTTGAGTAATGGGGTTATATATCGCATGAAAAAAATGGATGTCCCTTTGATCAATCGTTTGGTAACCACTAAAATAGAAGGAGAAAAAAACACCTCATTATTTCCAAATTTACGCAGCAAGGTTTTTTATCGTGAAGTCAGAGATCCTTTTGGCGTACTATTTAATGATATTATGTCTCAAAACTCTACAGTTTCCACATTTTTAATTAATTATAGAGCTACTGATTTATATAGTACTACTTACAAAGTTTACTGGAGAGCCATTAACGATGTTCAAACCAATGTATTTCAGCAAAGGCTAATGATAGGTACTATAATTACAAATGATGTTGTAACGGGAGCGTCAATCAAAGCTTTTCCTTATACCAATGTAGAAGTAAAAAATTATAATGAAATCTATCTGGGTGATTTTAGTTTGTCAAAATCGGGTAATATCGATATGATTTCGTTAATGGCTTTCAATACAACTACAAACGGTAACAATTCCCTTACCCTTGATTATTTAAAATTTGTTCCTGTCGTTAAATAATATTTTATTAAAATAGATATGTTAAAAAATTTACAACTAACCTGTGCGATAACCATCTTCTTTGCCGGAAGCCTTAGTGTATCCTTATACGCTCAAACCGATCAGGATTCAACTGCAACAACTGTAACCGCGGCTCCAAAAATAAAAAATGGAATTATAGTTAAAGGTATTGTTAAAGATGCTAAAACCAAAGGAGGCCTATCAGGGATAAATGTAGTAGTGAAAGACTTTTCGGCAGCAATTACAAATGATGACGGCAGCTTTGAAATAAATGTACCTCATTTAGAAGCACTTCTTACTGTAAGCGGACAGGAATTTCAAACTAAAGTTTTTCCACTTAAAAATAGAAATACAAATTTAGAAATCTTCTTATACGAAGCCTATTATTCCCCTGCTTACCAAATAGCCAATATGCCTACGGGAGAAGAACTGCAATACGGAAGTACAAAAGCCGTTAGTGTGGTGAATTTCAAAACCAATCAATGGTCAAGCCCTGTTAAAGAATCAGTTGGAGACTTTCTTCAGGGGAGAGTTGCCGGGCTAAACAGTATCCGAAGATCCGGAGTTCCTGGCTCAGGTGCTTATCTGAACCTGCGTGGCTTTACTTCTTTATATGGATCAAACAAACCTTTAATCATTGTTGACGGAATGATTTATGACGATGAAGATTATGGTTCAGGAATTATACAAAATAATAGTTCTTCTCCTCTGGACAATCTTGATGTTAAAGATATTGAAAACATCACTGTCCTTAAAGACGACAGTGCCCTTTACGGAACAAAGGGAGCTAATGGTGTATTGATTATCAACACCACACGCCCAACAGAATTGACTACAAAAATTGATTTCACCATGTATGGAAGCGCTAATCAAACCCCTGACCAATTACCGGTTATGGGCGCAGATGCTTACCGTACACATATTTCACAATTAGAAGCTTCACGTGGACTTTCGCAAGATCAAATTGCCAATCTTCCTTACATGAACGATAATCCCCAGATTCCGGGATATTACAGATACCATAACGAAACTAACTGGCAGGACAAAGTTTTCAAATCGAGTGTAAGCCAAAATTACTTTCTTAAAGTTCGTGGAGGTGATGATATTGCAAAATATGGTTTATCTGTAGGTTATCTTAACAATCAGGGTATTGTAGAAAATACCAAATCAACTCGTTACAGTACTCGTCTAAACGCGGCTTTACGCTTAACAGAAAAACTATCGGTAGATGCCAATATGTCTTTTATCAATAATCTTCAGGATCAAAGAGACCAGGGTTTTGCTTATAAAACCAGTCCCATATATCTGGCACTTACAAAATCTCCATTTTTAGCTGCTAATGCTATTGGCGACGATGGAAATGTTTCGCCAAATCTTGCAGATACAGATGATTTTAATATAAGTAATCCAAAAGCTATCATCAATGACGGAATTGGAATTAACAAAAACTACCGTTTTTTTGGTAATCTGAATTTTAAATATAACATTAACAATGCATTCAATGTAAACGCTCTTTTCGGACTTACCTACAATAAAGAGCGCGAAACTTTCTTTATTCCGGATAAAGGAGTAGCCGACGTTATTCTTCCCACTGCAATAGCAAAAAACCGTTCAGGAAGTGAAGTGCAAATTTATAATAGCATTTATACCGATATTTATGCTAACTATCTTAAAAGATTTAAGGAAAATCATAAAGTAGACGTTCGTTTTGGTTTTAGAACTCAAAGCAATCATTCTGAAAGTGATTTAGGTTTAGGATACAACTCTGCTACAGATGATTTTACCAGTGTTGGAGCAGGATCTAACTTATTACGTCAAGTTGGCGGAGCTTTAGGAGAATGGAATTGGTTAAACATCTATGCCAGTGCCAATTATAATTATCTTGATAAATATTTCCTAACCACAAGTTATGCTGTTGATGGTTCAAGCCGTTTTGGTGATAATCTGGATGGAACTAATAAATTCTCTTTAATGACAGCCTTAACAGGAGCATGGATGGTTTCTGCAGAAAATTTCATGAAAAATTCACCAATTATTGACTATTTAAAATTGAGAGGAACCATTAGCGAAGGTGGAAATGATGATATCGGAAACTTTACTGCGCAAAAATATTATGTTTCTCAAAATTTATTGGGTGTACAAGGTTTGGTAAGCGGCAACATTGGAAATCCAAACCTGCAATGGGAAACCGTTAAAAAAATCAATTTTGGTGCCGACATAGGCTTGTTTAACGAACGTATCAATCTTTCTATGGATTTTTACGGAAAGAAAACGGACAACATGATTATTTATGAATCTGTTAGTGGGTTAAGCGGTTTTGATTATGTAGTGTCTAATAGTGGCCAAATGCGAACTTTAGGAACTGAAACGTCTTTAAATGCGCGTGTTGTCAGTACACCTGATTTCACTTTTGATTTTGGTTTGAATTTAGCTACCTATAAAAACGAAGTACAAAGTCTTCCAAACGGTGATATTCTTACTCAATTTGGCGGAGCTACCTACATTACATCAGTTGAGCATGATGCTAACTTATTCTATGGTTTAAAAACCAATGGTGTTTATTCAACTACCACAGAAGCACAGGCAGATGGATTATCCAGACGTTTGACTAATGGCGAACTTGTTCCTTTTCAGGGAGGAGATATACGTTTTACAGATACTAACGGAGATAAGGTTATTGATGATAAAGACCGTATGAATATCGGTAATCCAAACCCTGACTTAACCGGAAGTTTTACGACTAATTTTACATACAAACGTTTCAGCCTTCAGGGTTTGTTTACTTTCTCTGTAGGAAACGACCTTTACAACGGCGTACGTTACAATTTGGAAAAAATGAGTGGTTACGAAAATCAAAGCGTTGCTGTATCAAATCGCTGGAGAGCCGAAGGACAACAAACTGATATGCCAAAAGCAACATGGGGTGATCCAATGGGAAATGCAAGTTTTTCTGACCGTTGGATTGAAGACGGTTCTTATTTAAGGCTTAAAACTTTAGTGCTTGGATATGATTTTAATGTTGAAAAAATGAATTATATAAAGGCTATAAAAATTTATGCTACTGCCAATAACTTGTTTACCCTGACAGACTATCTTGGATATGACCCTGAATTTAGCCCTACCTCATCTATATTTGGGCAGGGAGCAGACATAGGATTAGCGCCTCAGTTCAGAAGTTTTCAGTTAGGATTACGTTTAGGCCTTTAATTATTTTACACTTAGAAAGAACATACAGATGATAACAATTAGTACAAAAACAAAAAAAAGCACCATATTATGGGTGATGGCTCTCGTGTTCAGCCTGAGCTCCTGTTCAGACTATTTAGATGTACAGCCTGAGGATAAGCTTGTTGAAGAGCAAATGTACCGCAATATATATGATGCCGATGCAGCTGTAATAGGTGTTTATGGAAAATTTATGGCGCTTGCTGAGAAAAACGTTATTTTGAATGAAATGCGTGCTGACCTGATGACGACAACCCGAAATTCAAGCCCTTTCCTGAAGGAAATTTCAGAGCACAATGTTTCACCAAATAATCCTTATGCAAATCCTAAAGATTTCTATGTGGTGATTCAGAACTGCAATAATGTGCTTAAAAATTTCGATATCATGCTCGAAAAAAAGCGATTTACCCAGGAACAGTATGACCAGCGTTACTCTGATATTGGAGCAATTCGCAGTTGGGTTTATCTACAGTTAGGAATTCATTATGGAAGTGTTCCCTACATCACAGAACCTATTGAAACTATAGAGGATGTCAAAAATATTTCGAAATATCCTAAATTGTCATTTAACCAACTGTTAGACCAACTGATTTTATTTACTGAGAATTTGCCTTACAAGGATTTATATGCGACAGCAAGCTCTATGGTAATTAATATTGATGGTTACAATACTGCAAAATTCTTTATCAATAAAGAATGTTTGTTGGGAGATTTACAGCTTTGGAAAGGAAATTACAGCGCAGCAGCTGCCCATTACAAAAACGTTATGGAAACAGGGACTAAAGGAGGTGCAGATACAGAATTGTATAATACTTACCGTGTAAAATTTGCTGAAGTTACAACACATGATGATTTAGCAGTTGGTTATTTAAGATATTCTGAACAGGATGCTACTACCTTAATTAATAGCAATACTCAGGGATGGAGATCTATTTTTGCACGAGACAGAGATATATTGTGGAATACCGAATGGATTTGGTCTTTGCCTTTTGAAAATAATTTTGCCCCTAAAAATCCATTTATCACTTTGTTTTCCAACAAAAATGGAAACTATTTAGTTAAACCATCGCAAAGCGCTATTGATTTGTGGAACCGTCAAGTCCAAAATAATAATATTCCTTACGATGCACGTGGATCAAAATTCACTTACAACATCATAAATGGTGATCCCGTTATTATGAAATATCTTTATAGTAGTGAAGCTGTAGCTTCAACTGGAATTGCAAATACAAAAGGACAATGGTTTTTATATCGTGCAGCAAAATTACACCTGCGTTATGCAGAAGCTGCCAACAGAGATAACCAGCAAAAAGTAGCCTATGCCATTTTAAACTATGGCATAAATGATACTTTTACCATAAGTCCGGAACCTACAGACGTTACCAATATTCAACAAACCAAGTTACCATTTCCTTATGATTTCGATGCCCGCATGGGAGATTATCCGTTTTTTAGAGGAAATTGGCATCGTGGCGCAGGAATTCGTGGCCGTGCCTATACAAAAGCTGCCGGAGCACTGGGAGATGATATGATCACAACTGAAAACCACATTATTGAAGAAGATGCACTGGAACTTGCCTACGAAGGAAACCGTTGGGAAGATTTGGTTCGAGTGGCTTTACGCCGAAATGATCCTTCTTTTTTAGCTGATAAAGTATATGACAAACTTAGCAAGGAAGGAAACAGTAAAGCAAGTGAAGTACGCTCTAAATTAATGAATGTTAATAACTGGTACCTGCCTTTCACCTGGTAATATGCCCTTTGAAACGTGATCTGTAAAATTCAGACCCTAAGAAGCAAAAAAGCCCTTAACAATAATAAACTGCCCCCGGATAGTGTCTAACTTTCCGGGGGTATTTTTATTAAACTAAAAATCTAATGGCTTTTTCCCTATATTTATGGTCTAAAAACCAAATATGATAACATCAAGAATTATTTCTAATGGAATTCTGAGAGCGTTGACTACAATACTAGTTGTTGGAGGTATTTTATATTTTTTATATGAAATTCAAACAGTAATTGTTTATTTATGTATCTCCCTGATATTGTGTTTAATTGCAAATCCATTAGTGCAATTTTTAAAAAACAAACTGAAGTTCAGTAATTCGTTAGCTGCTACAACTACTATAATTCTTTTTATATTAGCAATGGTTGGGTTTATTTTGCTTTTTGTTCCGTTAATCATTTCTCAGGCCAACAATTTATCATTATTAGACACCAATCATTTACAAGAGCAATTTGTACAAACAGAAAAAAATATAGAAAGCTATTTCAACATTCAACACGTAGATTTAAACAAAGTTCTTAAGGATTCAAAAATAACTACGATGTTTGATTTTACTTATTTTACAAGATTCATAAACTCTATTATGGGGTTTATGGCAGATATGGGAATGGGGTTGGTTTCTGTATTTTTTATTACTTTCTTTTTCATAAAAGACCAGGAAATCTTTAAAGATCAGGTAAGAAGAATTCTTCCGGATACGAATGAAGATAAAATCTTAAACTCGATTACCAAAACAAATCATTTACTAACCCGATATTTTGTTGGTTTGCTATTGCAGTTAACAGTTGTTTTTATTCTCTATCTAATTGTTTTAATTATTTTCGGAAATAAAAATGCATTCGTTATTGCATTTTTGTGTGCCATCTTAAACATAATTCCTTATATCGGACCCATTATAGGAACAACCTTAGCCGGAATCCTAACCATGATTAGTTTAATTGGAAAAGATTTCCAATCAGAAATTTTACCAACAACAATTTATGTAATTATAGGCTTTCTAGTAGTTCAGGCAATTGATAACAATATCAGCCAGCCAATAATCTCATCAAAAAGTGTAAATTCGCACCCGTTAGAAATATTCCTGATTATTTTAATCAGTGGCATAACTTTTGGAATTGTCGGAATGATTATAGCAATTCCGGTTTTTACTATGATCAAAGTAATCTTAAAAGAATTTTTTCCTGACAACAAAATTGTCTCCGTATTAACTGAAAGGATTTAGCATTGAACACTTCTATTTTAAGCAAAAATATTCAGGACTTTATAACTCAGAATAGCGGTGCTTCGATTCCACAATTAGCACTTCAGAAAAACCCGTTTCCTGAAGTCGACTGGATTTTAATTTTAAATCAAATTGAGGCGAAATCAAAAGCGAAAGATAAATTACCTACCTGGTTTTCAACAGAAAACATTATTTATCCGGGCAAAATTTCCGTAGAGCAAACATCTTCTGAAAAAACAGCAGCTTACAAAGCTTCGTTAATTTCCGGAGAAACCTTAATTGATCTTACGGGAGGTTTTGGAGTTGATGATTATTACTTTTCCAGAAAATTCAAAAGCATTTCACATTGCGAAATCAATACAGATTTATCGGCAATTGTAAAACATAATTTCGAGCAATTACAAGTAAAAAATTGTGACTTCTATGCTGATGATTCTACAAATGTTCTAAATCAATTAAACCAAAAATGGGACTGGATGTACATTGATCCATCCCGCAGAAATGATGCAAAAGGCAAGGTTTTCATGCTTAAAGACTGTTTGCCAAATGTTCCGGAGTTATTAGATTTTTATTTTGAAAAAACAGATTCAATTCTAATAAAAACTGCTCCCCTGTTAGATATTTCAGCAGGTTTATCAGAATTGAAATTCGTAAAAAACATTCATATTATTGCACTTGAAAATGAAGTAAAAGAATTGCTTTTTGAAATTCACAATCATTATTCAGGTGAAATAACCATTAAAACAGCCAATATCTTAAAAGACAAAACAGAAACATTCGAATTTGTTTTAGATGGTTCCAATTTGCCTTCTTACCATCTACCTCAAAAATATTTGTACGAACCCAATGCTGCGATTATGAAATCTGGTGGTTTTGATGAAGTCAGTGCAGTTTTCAATATCAATAAACTCCATAAGCATTCTCACTTATATACTTCCGAGGATTTAATTGATTTTCCGGGAAGAGCTTTTGAGATAGAAAAAGTCATTTCCTACAATAAAAATGACATGAAAGCAGTACTCATAAATCAACAGGCAAATGTTACTACCAGAAACTTTCCGGACACTGTGGAAAACATCAGAAAAAAATGGAAAATAAAAAATGGAGGAAATCTGTATTGTTTTTTTACAACTGATAAAAATGATAACAAAATAGTTTTAATTTGCAGAAAAATAATTTAAAAATGAAACAACTAATTACTTTTACTTTTTTCCTATTAACCTTTACCGGATTTGCCCAAAAACCATGTGAATACAGCACTAATGTAACAGATTCAATTGGTACCTATAAAGTAACAAATGAATATTTGATTAGTGAGAAATACTTTGGAGGAAGTTTTAGTTATATTTTCTTTTCATTAGCGCAAACTGATGGTTTACCTACGCTAAATTTGCAGTATATTCAAAAAAGTAAAGATTTTATAAAAGCAAATTGTTTTGACAAAAATTCAAAAATTTTTCTACAATTAGAAAACGGAAAAATAGTGAGTTTAATGCATATCAATCAGGAAAATTGCGGCACTCTTGTTCGTGATGATAAAGGTTTTGATAATCGCATAAATACTGGGATTTTTATGTTTATGAAGGATAATTTTGAAGAACTGAAAAAATCTCCTGTTTCGATTATGCGAATTAAATATTTAACAGATACAGTAGATTATATTGTAAAAGGAGAACTGATATCAGAACTAAATGGCAAAGTCACTCATCCAAATACATATTTTATGGAAAACATCAGATGTGTTCAGTAATTTTAATCACACTTCCATTTTTGGTTGGAAACTTTATCTTGTAAACCGGTTTTTAAATTGTAATGCCACCATTCAGAATCAAAAGAATTAAAGCCATTTTTAACCATTATTTTTTTAAGGTATTTTCTGTTCGAAAGTACTTCTTTTGAAAGCTTAGTATAATTATGACTGGCCTGAACTCCAAAAAAGTCAAAAGGAGTTCCCATATTCATTTCTTTTCCTGTAGCATCGACTATAGAAATATCAACGGCTCCACCCCTATTATGGATGGAGCCTTTTTTTGGATCAGCCACATACTCCGGATTCGATACGATCTCCCACATTTTTTTCTGAATAGATAAAGGTCTGTAACAATCAAAAAGTTTGATTTTATATCCTTTCTTCATAAAATCTTTATTAGCCGAAATTAAAGCTTCAACAGTCTTTAAACGCAAAAAACATTCAGCACAATCATATACTTTTGCCTTTAGAAAATTATCGTCTGTCGCGTACTTCATATCATAGACAAAATCTTTACTGTACTCTTTTAGATTCACAAAAGTTGTGTCTGCTATTTTATCTGAAGTTTGTATTTGTGCATTTGAAATTTTTACTAATAAAAAACAAATAATAAGTAATAAAAATTTTATGTTTCGTATCATCGACGGTATAATTTAATGATTATCTATCCATTTTGGTTATAAAATTATAATAACGGAATTAACAAATTTAACAAATTACAGCCGGGATTAACTAATAATTTTCTATTCTGATATTTTTATTTTTATTGGTTTATTGATACTTTTTAAAAAACAAATTTGATTGTCAAAAAAACAAGCTATTAATTAAATTATTCACAAAAAAAAACAACAAAATACCAACTCTTACACATATGATTTTGTTTTTAAATTAAATTGTAAAACTGTTAAAAAAATAGTTAGAAATGTTTAATCAATTCATAAAAAGAATTAGTTTTACAAAAAATTAACAAACTAATCTGTGATAAAAAATTCTACAAAAGCATTATTTATATTAAACCTGTTTCTAATATGTGCAATAGTCATTTTTATTTTTTTAACTTTCAATTCACAGTCTAAAGTTGTCTATGTTGACAATGTTAAAATTTTTAACGATTTTAACATGACAAAAGAGTTAAAGTCCTCCGGTGAAAAAGAATTCAATTCTAAAAAAACATATATTGATTCTTTATATTTAAAATTACAATCTTCAGAAATTTCTCCTCAGGAAAAAAAAACAGTAATGCAGGAATTTATCCAGAAAAAGGAAGAACTCGAACAATTTAATCAAATTTTTGCTTCTGAACAATCTTCCAAAATTTGGAACAGAATTAAAAGTTATACTTCAGAATTCTCAAAAGAAAACAAATACAAACTTATTATTGGTTCAGAAAACAAAAGCAACGTTTTATTTGCTGATGAAGATATTGATGTAACCAACGATTTACTTACTTACATAAACAAAAAATATGAAGGACTTAAATAAGATTATTTTTGTCTTACTGTTTTTTGCTTTGTTTTCTTGTAAAAAAGATGTTCAATCAACCAATTCAGACGATTCAGAAATCAGGAACCGTTACTTCAATCTGGAAAAAACAGGCTGGAAATCCCGTATGTATACCCAAACAGTAGAAGACATTGGTTTTACTGCTGTCGAAGTTCCTATCCAGTATTATTTGCTGAAAGATCTGGGAACAGAAGACTTAAAAACGGTAGATTCCCTGTATGAAGAAAACAAAAGAGAGCGTATTATTGAATTTACCTTTCAACAAGACGAAGAAAAAGATTTATTATCCAAAGATTTTACAGCAATGGAATACACGGATGCTGTAAAGTACATGTCTTTTGGCCTGAACAAAGACTTTTATGTGGTTACCTCAAAAAATGATACTATTGCCTGTTCAGGGGTTACTTTCGAACGCAACTTTAAAATTGCTCCTTATCAAAAAGTGATGCTGTTCTTCTCCGAAATAGATCCAAACGACAAAATACAATTAGTTTACAACGACTTCCTTTTTAGAAAAGGAACCCTGAAATTTAAATTTAAAGATCCCTTTACCCAAATAGCCTTATGATCAAGCAAAAAAAAATAAGCAAAATAAAAAAAACAATCGCTATTTATTTAGCCATGATGATTCTGTTGGAAACATTACAGCCAATGCAGATGTATGCACTGACAAGTGGTCCGACACAACCGGAATTTAATTCATTTACTCCCATAGGCACTTCCGATATGGTGGATTTAACCAATGGGGATTTCAATTACAATATCCCGATAATGGATGTAGGGGGATATCCGCTAAACCTTTCCTATAATTCCGGAATAAGCATGGATCAGGAAGCATCCTGGGTAGGCTTGGGATGGAATCTGAATGTCGGTCAGATTGAACGCCAGGTCCGCGGATTACCCGATGATTTTAACGGTGATGAAATGATTTACGAAAATAACCTTAAAAAGAATATAACCGTAGGTACCAATTTAGGTGTAAATGTAGCCTTTGCAGGAAACGACAGTAAGCTGTTTACAGCCGGAGCCGGAATTGGAGTTGAATATAACAATTATGAAGGTGTTTCTTTTCGGCCTTCATTTGGAGTCGGATTTAATTTAAGCGACGAAGTGTCTGTAGGATTAAATATTTCCAGCTCAGTAGCTGAGGGTGCAACTGTAACCCCTTCGCTCAGCATTTCTCAAAAGTTAACAACAACATCAAGTTCCTCAACGAATTATATTGATGGTACAGGTACAATTGGTTTAGGCATAAACAGCAGAAAAGGAATAGAGAACCTTAATCTGTCCGCATCAGTAAAAAACAAATCCTATATAGCCAATTGCGAATCTAATCATGACACGAAAATAGAATCAAAAGGGAGTATTGGAGGAAGTATATCTTTTAATAATCAGAGCTTTACACCAAGTAAACGAATAGGGTTTAAAAATTACAGCTTTAGTTTTAATGGTGCCGTGGGTTTTGAAACATGGTTTTTAGAACCACAGTTTCAAATGACCGGATACGGATCTTATCAGGAAATAGCCCCGGAATATAAATATCGCAAAGAAAAAGCTTTTGGTTATGAATACACGGAATATAAAAAAAACCAATCAGGCATATTAGATTTCAACAGGGAAAATGAAAGAACTGTTTCCGAAAATACAACTGCACTTCCCGTAACAAACTATACGTATGATACTTATAATATTGAAGGACAGGGCGTTTCGGGAATGTTCAGGCCGTACCGTTCCAAAGTAAGTTATGTTTACAATGATGCCGTTGTGGACAGAGGAATAGGTATTAGTACAGGAGCAGAATTCGGCATTGGGGAATTATTCCATTTTGGCTTTGATTTTAAAGCAACAACGACTGTCAGTTCTACGGATGGATGGTTTAAAAATAATAATGCAATAAAATATCTGGCAGAAAAAAATACAGATAAAAAAGCACCGGATTATGAACCGGTAAGTTTCAGGTTGGTTGGAAGTATGGCCGTAGATCCGGAAATCAGCATTTATGACGGAATTCAAAACACAAACCCATTACGTTTCGGAATTGGCGGGGTATCCAAAAACAGGACTGTAATACCAAGATATTTTAATGAAACTGCCAATACGAGTACTATTCCCAATAAAAGGACCAAACGGGTTTTGAGAAACCAACTGGTTCAGAAAATTACGAATGCGGAGGCAATTAAAGATCCTTTTATTGAAAGGAATACCTTTGCCAAGCCTGATCATACTGCTGCAATAAAAGTAGTACAGAATGACGGTAGCACTTATGTATATGGCAGCACCGTTTATAACTCAAGAAAGGTAGAAGCTACTTTTGATGTGTCAGGTAAACTTGCACTTGCAGATAATACAAAGGGATCAGTTCCTTATGATGTAGATTTAACTAAAAATTACAGCAACAATAGTGACCAATATTTAAATAAGATTACGACAAACCCATATGCACACTCTTATTTATTAACTTCCGTATTGTCTTCTGATTACCAGGATATTGACGATAACGGTCCCACGATAAATGACCTGGGAAGTTATACTAAGTTTGAGTATCTAAGTAGAAATTCTAATTACAGATGGAGAGTTCCTTATGAAAAGGCCTCTTATAACAGAGGGCTTATTTCTAAAACCGAGGACGAAAAGGGAACTTACCTGTATGGTGAAAAAGAATTAAAATATTTAAACCGAATCGTTACTAAAACGCATGTAGCTTTTTTTGATCTGGATGAAAGAAAAGATGCCAGAGGTGTTCAGGGAGAAAGCGGTGGTATGGGTTCCGGAAAAATGTATAAAATAAAATCAATCCGATTATATGCATTGCCTGAAGTAACCAATACAGCAGGAGATATTATTGATCCGGGTGAAAACGGAGTTGTCAAACCCATAAAA
Source organism: Flavobacterium sp. Flavsp81 (assembly GCF_059491325.1). Lineage (NCBI taxonomy): Bacteria > Pseudomonadati > Bacteroidota > Flavobacteriia > Flavobacteriales > Flavobacteriaceae > Flavobacterium > Flavobacterium sp. Flavsp81. The sequence continues at coordinate 1,739,794 of NZ_CP168505.1, forward strand.
ACGGCTTATTTCGTTTACAATTATAGTTTATGCAAAGGAATGCCCAATAATGATGGAACTGCAGTAGCCCTTGCAAATGATAATGCAGGTGGGAAGCTAACATTAAAACGCGTTTATTTTACACACAGGGGGTCCAAAATGGGAAAATATACCCCGTATGTTTTTAATTATGGTGAAATTACGGATCCCAACGACCCTGATTATATTCCTAATCCTGATCCTACTAATCCTAATCTTAATCCCAACAACCCTGATTATGATATAAAAGGCTTTGATATCTGGGGTAATTATAAAAATAATCCCCTTCTAAGCGGCAACAGCGAAGTACCTGCATCTGCGTTGTCAACAGCAGAATTTCCTTTTGTAGAACAAAATACCGCCCAGGCCAATTTATATACGGCTGCCTGGACATTAAAAAGGATTACTTTGCCCTCAGGAGGAAAAATTGCAATAGAAACCGAAAGTGACGACTATCAATATGTCCAGAACAAAAAAGCCATGCAGATGTTCAAGGTTTTAGGCTGTGGAGAAACACCAGTTCCGCCATCCACTGTAACCAGTACATTATATGACAAAACTAAATCAAATAGATATTTGTATATCAAATTAGATAATGAATCATCAGGTTTAACCAAGGAGGAATTTATCGCCAAATACTTAGCAGAAAATTTAGACAAACCCATTCAGTTTCGCTTTTTATTGAATATGACAAGCCAAAGCTGGCAGAAGGAGTATGTTTCGGGATACTTTAAAATCAATGAAAATGCAGGAACCACTCCAATAGCAATTACAGATCAGACAACAGGAGGTCCTATAGTGGCAATCCCATTGGAATTCCTAAAGCTCGATGGCGGAGTTAACAGCAATGCTGACGTTAATCCTATAGCAAAAGCCGGGTGGGGATTTGGAAGAACTTATCTTAACAGGGTGGTTTACAGTATAGGGGGCGACAGCGTGAATGATGATTTTACTTCCATTGTCAAAGACCTGGTAGGAAGCATTAAGGCTATTTCGGAGATATTCAATGGCCCGAACAAGGCATTAAAGGATAAAGGCTGTGCCAGTAATTTTGATCCAAACAAGTCATGGATCCGACTGGAAAACCCGAACGGGCGAAAATTAGGCGGCGGACTACGGGTAAAATCTATAAAATTAAGCGATAACTGGGGTAAAATGCTCGGTAATACGACATCTCCGGATACCGATAGTATGGAATACGGCCAAACGTATACCTATAACGATCAATTTGGAAAATCGAGCGGAGTGGCCACTTTTGAGCCCAATTCATGCTCCGAAAATCCTTTGGTGGAACCCTTTTACAACAACCAGGGTAATTATGCGGAGAATATAGCGGCACCAAAAGAAAATAATTATGTCGAGAAACCATTTGGACAAAACTTTTTTCCTGCCCCAAGAATTACCTATTCCCGGGTTTTGGTAAAAAATCTGGACCGCAAAGATGGGGCAACCCAGTTTAAGGTAAAAACACACGCTACAGGCCTGGTCGTTACGGAACATTATACCAGCTATGATTTTCCAACAAAAGTCAGTTATACAAAAATCGATACCAGACCCGACATCGTCGATAATACTGTTTTAGGCGCAATAGTTAAAACAGGGAATGTCAGGGTCAGGAACCATCTTACCCTCACACAGGGATATTCGATTGAAACCAATGACATGAACGGCAAAATAAAATCCCAATATGTATATTCCGAGAGTCAGGCTGACCTGTTATTACAACCGAACCCTGAGACTCCGGCCAAGCCGATTTCATCCGTAGAATACAAATACAATGTTGGTGCAGATGGAAATTTAGACAATAATTTAACGACTATCAATTCGGCAGGAGAGGTAAAAACAAAATTAGTGGGGGTGGATTATGACCTGATCAATGATTTTAATGAAAGCCATTCCGAAACCAATCTTGTAGGGTTTGATGCGAATGTCGCCACGGTCTTATTTGGTATTTTTCCTGTATTTGTACCCATGGTTATCCCTAAATTATCCTACCATGAAAACGTGCTGCGAACCGCTGTCACGACAAAACACGTTCATAAAACAGGTATCCTGATTGAAAAAACAGCCTACGATTTAGGCTCCACCATATCGACGAAAAATATCGCCTGGGATGCCGATACCGGAGAGGTTATTTTGACCCAGACCCAAAATGAATACGACAACAATTATTATTCCTTTACCTATCCCGCCTATTGGATGTATGATGGTATGGGCATGGCCAGTAAAAATATCGGCATTGAAGGGGAATTGATTTCGAATACCCTGGCAGCGCCAGCCGGTATGTCTGCTTCATCAACAGATGCAGGATACAAATTAAAAGACTATATAGGACCCTTAAAGAGCCTGTTTCATGTGGGGGATGAACTTTACATAAAAGACGGATTGACACAATCCTCTTCCACATTTGGACAAAACCAGCCAATCGTATACAAATTATGGGTTATCAGAGTAGACAATAGTGGTATATTATTAATGGACCGGGATGGGAACTATACCAATCCATGTGCTGACAACAACACTATTAAATTTAAAATTATGCGATCCGGATACCGCAACCTGCAATCGGCAGCCATGTCAACCATAACAACGATGACAAACCCGATTGCAAACGGCAATTTAAATGCAAATAGTTTTATGTATTCCGGTTCTTCAGGCATCAACCCGAGAATTATAAATGCAAGCGCTGTCGCATACAAAGATTTTTGGAACCCCCAGAAGGAATCCGGTCTGAAACCGTATCCCGAAAGAGATCCAAGTAAATATATTACCAATCCCGGTCCCGGAGGCCTGCCGGTAACGGTATATGGAGGTGCTCCTTATACGGACGAAAATGGCAATCCGGCTTATCCATTTGATGTTAAAACAAATCCGTATTTATGGAATATAAAAGGAAACTGGAAAGCGGAGAAATCATATGCGTATTTGGCCGGAAGAAATTCAACTCCTGCCGCTAATGCCAACGATCCCCGAAACGAGGGCTTTTTTAACAGTTTCTCCCCTTTCTACCAGCTCGTTAATGGGGTATGGACCGCCAATACAACCAACTGGACCTATGCCAGCAGTGTAACAAAAGTAAGCCCGTATGGGGCAGAACTGGAAAACAAGGATGCCCTGGAACGTTATAGCGCCGCCCAATACGGCTATGGGTATAAGCTGCCAATGGCCGTGGCTTCCAACTCCAAATACCAGCAAATGGGGTTTGAAGGGTTCGAAGAAGTCAAGACAGGAAAAACCGATAAGCATTTTGGTTTCAATACCGTTTCAGCTGATTTTGTTTCAACGGAATCACATACAGGTAAAAGCAGTTTAAAAGTACAGAATGGTCAGACTAAATCATTAACCCGAAAACTCACCCAGACCTATACGCCTTATTCCTATATAAGTTGTGCTGTTGATCCTAATTTATTTTGTCCTGTAGGAACAGTTGTAGATGGAGCGACATTAACGAATATTGGGATGGATAATAGTATGTGGGTGATCAGGCTTACCTATGGCCTTGTGGGAGATGGTTCTGATCCAAATATCAACACATCAGGTCCTCAATCTGGAAACTATCCAATATCATTATATACAATTAAGAAAGTTAATAATATAGTGTATGTCGGTATTAACAAAACTGAATTAATTAAGCATCAAGGCGGTGGGGTGTATGCCGGGCAGCCTTTCTATACTACAATTATTTATTATGTAAACGGGACCCCAATAAGCACTGTCAGGGCTGGGTATAAACCAGCTTCCGGCACTTTGACAAATGACTGCAACAGTTCAATAGGGTGGTAAATATCAAAAAAATAAAAAAAATGAAAAAAACAATATACACCTTGATCCTATTGCTGATCATCACGTCAGCCTCTTTTGCCCAAAGCGAGGGATCTTTCATGCCCCTTACTTCAACTACCCTCACTACAAAATATATTGTAAGCGGCTGGGTTAAGGAAGCGCAAACGGTATTGCCGGTAAGCTATGGCAACAGTTCCATTATGGTTACTGTTACCAATGTCTCGGCAACCAGTACAACCTACACTCCCTCGGGGGCTATTATTGACGGATGGCAGCGTATTATCGGTATCCTGGAAATTCCGCCTATCACAACTTTAGATACAAATGCAAATATCAAAATTGATTTAAAATGTAGCGGAAGTACACCATGCTATTTTGACGATATCCGGTTTTATCCCTACGATGGAAGCCTCAAAAGCTTTGTTTATGATGAGGATACCCAAAGGCTTATGGCCGAGCTGGATGAAAACAATTATGCCACTTTTTATGAATATGACTTGGAAGGAGGCCTGATCCGGGTAAAAAAAGAAACCGAAAAAGGCGTGTTTACCATTCAGGAAACCAGAAGCAGCACTGCTAAAATTACTCCATAAAGAGATTTTCCTTTTTTAGCAAAAACTTTCAACTACCAATTAATAATATTATAAAATATATGAACATTATATTCAAAAATTGGATCAAAAAAATCTATTTGCCTGCTGCATTCTGTTTTTCCCTGGTTTTGCAAGCCCAGGTACAGGAACTCGAATACAGCAATTTTACCCCAACAACATTAGCAGCTTTTACCAGCGGGAACTTTACGGACTCGGAGCTGGCTGCTGCCAATCAAAAAAATATAGATACCTATTGCTATTTTTCCCTGGCAATAGACAATGATAAAGCCCCTTATACGGGCTATAGCGTTACGGCGAATTTTGAGATTACGCCTTACGATCAAACCGGGGCTTTGATTCTGTCTGAAATAGTGACCAAAACCATGACGGTGAACTACAATCCTAACTTTAGTACCAACAGTCCTAATTTTAGTGACCTTAACTATTTCAAAATCAAAAACAAATTTGGTATCAGAGTGGTCTTGGTTTCCAATAGTATAGTGGTAAAAGATCTTTCCAATACTGTTATTCCAATTGCTAATGCCACTGCCCAATTGAATAATGTTACCGTAAAGATGGGATTCAGGGCCAAAAGATATTATCCTTTAGCTGCCACTACAGTACTTAATCCGGGCGCGACACCAAATACCAATGCAACAGCCGTTAACATTGCATGGGGTGCTTTGACAGGGGCCATCGAATACGAACTGGAATGGACATGGGTAGACAATTACAGTGAGACAAACAGCACCACTATTAATGCACCGCAAAACATTCCGTTTACGGACAGGGACTTCGATCTGAACAACACCCGGGTTGTAATCAGGGCAAATGGAGCTGCAAACAGCTACGAGATCCCGCAAATTTACGGCAGGGGCTATCTGCTGTACCGGGTAAGGGGAATAGGACGAAACACGGCTAACGAAAACGCCAAAGTATATGGTACCTGGAGCTCGGGAACTGCTGCAAAAGCAACAGTTGCCGACTGGCCAAATCAAATCACGATAACGGAACATGAAACCAATAAAAACTGGCAATTTCAGGCCAGTTATGCCGAGGACGGAAAGAAAAAAGAAGTGATCAGTTATTTTGACGGGTCGCTTCGAAACCGTCAGACCGTTACCAAAATAAACTCAGACAATGTGGCTGTTGTTGGCGAGGTGATATACGATACCCAGGGAAGGCCCGCTATTGAGGTGCTGCCAACTCCTGCAAACGGGGATGCAAGCATTCATTATTATCCAAATTACAATCTGTTTAATGCCACCACCCGGTATTCCAATAAAAATTTTGATTATGACCCTGCTGCCTGTGTAACCGCCACAGCCCCAATGGATACCGCTTCAGGTTCAAGCAGGTATTACTCGGAAAATAATGGTTTCCCGTCTTCGGTAAATCGGAATTTTATTCCGGACGCAAAATTATTTCCTTTCTCCCAGACTGAATATACTCCTGACAATACCGGGAGGATTTCCCGAAAAGGGGGTGTTGGCGACAAGCACAAACTGGGGTCCGGCCATGAAATGAAATACTTTTACTCCGTACCAGAAGATTTGGAACTTAACAGGCTCTTTGGTTATAAGGTGGGAAATGTTTCACATTACAAGAAAAATACAGTAATTGATCCCAACGGCCAGATCTCTGTAAGTTACCTGGACCCGCAAGGCAGAACAATCGCCACAGCATTGGCAGGGAGCAATACGTCCAATTTGGAAAGCCTGCCTGATGAGGCAATCGCAATCAGTCAGATCAACAGTAATTTAATTACCGGCAATACCTTACAGGCAACCGGTGCATTCCCGGGCAATCCGGACAAAAAAAACATCACAAAAGAAATGACGGTTAATGATCTTATAACCTATCACTTTAATTATACTTTAAACCAGAATACTTCTTTTCAGCCTGAATGCCAGACCCCTGCTTTTTCTTATCCTTTTGTCTATGATCTGAATTTATCTTTAAAAAATGATTGTGGTATTAGTGTTGGTGATTTAAAAAATACATTAGGCACTTTTAGATTAGATGGCACGGGTGCACCTGTAACATTTGATGTAGGCCAAATTGATTTACCACTCACCAAAGGCAAGTATAGTTTGGCAAAAGAATTAAAAGTCAATGAGAAAGCATTAAAATCCTATACGGCCCATTACCTGAAAAAATTGACCGAAACAGGTTCTTCCTGCTATATAAATCCCAATAACTACAGGATCAGTGCCAGCCTGCTCTCTGACAGCTGTAACTTTGACTGTCTTAATTACAAGACCACATTGGGGACAAAAGCATTATATGTCCAAAATGCATTTAATGCTTTTTATTCCAGTGGTACTCTTATTACCGCCTCCGGTCCCGATACCGGCAATACTCCCATTGACGTTCAGCTTAATGGGGTTGCCAATGTTGATGGTACGGCTATTGATCTTATTGAGAAAGCGGGTTTGATTACCCGTTTTTCCAAAGAATGGGATTTGCTGATGGATGAGGGCAGTAAATATTGTCCCACTTCTCCCGTATATACACCTTCCTGTGCGGTAAGCGATCAGATGCTCCTTAGTGATGTAAGCCCGGAGGGGCAATATGGGGCCACCAGCGATACCTACAATAATGGTATTGACCTTCCTGTTACCCCAAACCCGTATTATAAACTCAGTGTTTTTAATGGGCATACGCCAGAAAACCCTACAGGAGGAAATCAATTGTTTTATGCTGCTGCCAATACCACATCAGGAAACAATTGGAAAAAACCCGTAACGCCATACACAAATGATGACGGGACTCTGGCCTGGATTGAGGTAGAAACTACTGATGCAGAAATTACATTTATTCCCAATATAGATAGAAAATATAGTGATATCCCTGAGGCAGGGAGACAAAAAAGCACAAGCCTTGTTGACGGTTCCGTTACCTATAAGGTAAAACCAGAGTATCTGAAAAACAGTGCTGATTTTATTGCCAACTGGAATGATGGCTGGGCTGCATCGCTGGTACCCTATCATCCGGAATACAACTATCTGGTATATGGTAAAAAGCTTTGCGGAATAACAAAAACCAATACGATTAATGGTACTATAGTTACCACGGACGATTATGACAACCGCATTCAGTATGCCACCACTTTTGCACAGGCACAATTAGATGGATTTATTAATGCCGACGGAACTAATTCTGACCTGATTTATACCAATGACCCTTATTTTCAGGATTTTACAACTCTCGGTAGTGATGCTGCCAGTATTCAAACGGCAACATGGCCCCTTTTGCGGTATGACTCAAGGACTACCAGCAGCAATACCAGTATCATGTACCAGGCGTTAAAAAGCAACTATTCAGGAGACCAGACTGTGTCAGGAAACCTGACTATGTTTCAAAATGCGGTTAAAATCGTTATGTGCTCGCCGCTGGTAAGTGCTTGTGCTTCCACGTTCAGCGGTGCTTCACCCCAGCAAAAAGATGATATCTGGAATGTCTACAAAGCCTTATATTTAGGGCTGAAAGCCAATATCAAGCACATTTATATAAATCTTTATGCGTTAGAGAAAAAAACATATAATGGCTGTATCGGCACGGAAAAATCCAAATATGTAAGCGATGTGCTGGGCAGCAGTTTTGCAACTCAAAAAACAGCTATACACGATGCAATTCAGGCAATCTCTACTACAAACACGTTATGTGCCAGTGCCAGTGCGCCGCTGTATGCAAAACTCGAAAGACGTTTTATTCCTGCAGATTTCGGTTATGACTCCTCAGTAGCCGCAGATGTCGCAGTGGCCAATAATAAGGCAGTAAACAACTACCAGGTTTATGCCCAAACAGGCAATTGTCCGCTTTTGTCCGATTTCGATTTGTTTTTAAATGGCTGGATCATCAATAAAAAACAGTTAAGCTCCAATTTATTAAAAGCCCTGTCTCCGGGAATTGCGATCCCAACAACTACCCTGGTTACAAACGCAAGTTTTACGGATACAAAACTGGATATTTGGTTTACCAGTACGACCCCGAGCCTGACCAGCAGTAAAATCAGTTTGATTACTGACTCGCCTACCTATAAATGGACGAATTATGTCACGACCTGGAAAATCCTCAAACTGAAACAATTTTTTTACGACAAAGCAACTTCCACCCCTGGAAGCGGGATTTACAATTATAAGGTAATTGCCGAAATCAGCAATGGGCAAAATGAAACAAAAATAGGAGAAATACTCTTAACAGGTACAACCGCTGCCCCAATTGGGGAATGCGGGGTTTCTACCGGTAGTATTGGGGAAGTATTGAACCCCAATGCGACTGCTTATAGCAATGTGAGGTGTGAGGATAAAGCATCTAAATTTAATAGCGCAATTATAGTCTTTTTAAGTGAGTTAAGTAATAACCAACTCTTAAACAGTACCACACCGATTAATCTGTCAAATACATATTCTTATAAAGGTACCTTTTTAGAACAGTTATTCGGTGCCGATCCCTCAACTGTCTGGGTTAAGGATACAGATACTGCAAAGTTTATTTACTACATAAAAAAAGGAAATACAATAGTTGCAACATTCGATTTTGATGATAGCAATCCCTTTATAGGCACAACAACCGGCACATTTTCTAATTTTGCAATTGGGGGCCCTGTAAATTCAGGGAATCATTTTTTAGTAGATTATTCCAGGACTAATGCAGCAATTACTACATTTCATGGAATTATGACCCTGTCGGGCAATAATTTAAGCTGCCCAGCCCAGAAATGTATCCCGCAGCCGGTAGCACCCGTTGCTTGTGACAGTGCCAAAAAAACGGAATATATCGAATTTATAAATGGTAAAATCGACGTGGCCGGAGCATTAACAAATTATACTATAGATCCTGCCACAGTACAGTTTTGCGAAAACAACTACCAATATATCTTTGACAGTTACAAGGCCTATATCAATCAAATGAAAAGTATCGGACTCACATCCGCCTACGATATTCGTTTCAGGACCATTTCCGAATTTGGGAATACCTATCTCAATTATGGTTTTACAGATATTGGCAATGCCATTACCCAATATTCAGCCTATTACGTCTCAAAAGCAGCGGATCCCAATGTATTAAACTGGAACAACTGGGTAAATACCCTTTTCAGGGCAAGCAATACTCAGTGTCCGCCGGCACCGATATCAAATACTTCCACACTCGCAATGCCGCTGGATACTGCAGCAGCCTGTGCCCATTTTAATATTAACGCAGATGGTGCCTTTGGCAATGATATCTACAACAGTGTTATAGAAGCCAAAAGACAAAAATTTATAAAAGACTATATTGCCCAAGCCATGGCAGCCACGGAAACGTTTGATATGAATTATGCGGATAAGGAATATCAATATACCCTGTACTATTATGACCAGGCAGGAAACCTTACCCAGACTGTAGCGCCCGAGGGAGTAAAACGCATGGCTTTGAACAAGGCACTAAACGACAGTATAAATGCCTACAGGACAGCCAACAATCCTGTAGAAAATACCGCTTTGCAGCCTGTCCATACCTTCAAGACGCAATACAGGTACAACACCTTAAACCAGCTGGTGTGGCAGAAAACACCCGATGGCGGTGAAACCCGGTTCGCCTATGACAAACTGGGCCGGATCATTGCTTCGCAGAATGCCAAACAGGGCAAGCCCGAGCTTGGAACCGTTAAATTCAGCTATACCTCCTACGATGGTTTAGGCCGTATTGTGGAAGCCGGCGAAGTGCTGAACCCAAACGGAACGGCAGCCACCACCTACACCATAAGCGACGAAGGAAAATTAGTTTACGGAGGCACCGCCATAGTGGATGCCTTTACCACCAATGCAGTCAGCAGGACAGAAGTGACCAGGACGGTGTATTCTGATGATACTCCCGTAGAAAACTGGAGCCCTCCGGTTCCTCCCAATGTAACACCGCCTGTAAATACCCGAAATGCATCCTATTTCTTTACAAGTGGCAGTATGGCCACTAATAATATAAACAGGGTAACGGCAGTTTTTTATTATGATACCTATATAGCAGCATCTCCATTGAATTTCAACAATGCCATTTTATACAATTATGATATTCATGGCAATGTAAAAGAAGTGGTCAATTATTATTCGGCGCTCCGGGATGTAAACTGTATTGCCTCTTCCAAAAATGATTGCGAGAAACATGTAAAAAGAGTCGTATACGATTATGATCTTATCAGCGGGAATGTAAATACGGTAACCTTTCAGCCCAATAAACCCGATTTATTTATTCATAAGTACACTTATGATGCAGATAACAGGATTGTCGATGTGCAGACCTCCTCGGACAATGTGATTTGGGAAAAAGAAGCCAATTATAAATACTATCTCCATGGTCCTTTGGCACGGGTGGAGTTAGGGAATAAAAAAGTACAGGGTATCGATTATGCCTATACGTTGCAGGGATGGCTCAAAGCAGTAAACGGGGAAAACCTCACCGCTGCCGCCAACGATATGGGACAGGACGGACTGGCTGCGGGAAGCACCAAAACATTTGATGCCTTTGGGTATTCCTTAAACTATTACGAGAACGATTACAAGTCTATCGGTACTGCGGATGAGACTTCAGGCTTCAAACCCCTGATGTACAGCCGAAATGCTACTATTCAGCCCAATTCAAAAGATTTGTTTAATGGCAACATCAAGCAAATGACTACCGCCATACGCAAAAAGGACGGTACTTTGCTGAACATTCAGAAGAACAGCTATACGTATGACCAGCTCAATCGTATAAAAGCCATGACTTCCAGTGCTATTGTGCCTAATGCCACTTCGGGAAGCACCAGTTACGATTCGAATTATTCGTATGACAGAAACGGAAACCTGCTGACCTTAAACAGAAAAGCGCCTAACAGTGCCGGAGTGCCGACCGACATGGATAAACTGACTTATGAGTATCCTAACGAAACCGGACAGACGTACCGAAACAGCAATAAACTGGCCCTGGTGAAAGATGCTGCTGCGATACCGGCTGCAACATTTGTAGGAGATTTGGAAGACCAGGTGGCCAAACTCGCTGCCCTGACGCCTGCCATAACCTATGACATCAATACACCGGCCACCCATAATTATATTTATGATGAGATCGGACAGCTTATCGAAGATAAGACAGAAGGGATACTGATCAACTGGCGTGTGGACGGAAAAGTAAAGAGTGTCGTAAAAGGGACCGTGACCTATGCTTTTGAATATAATGGCTTAGGAAACCGAATAGCCAAAAAAGAAGTCAAACCGGGCCTTATCACCACCACTTATTATGCCCCCGATGCCCAGGGGAATGTGCTTGGGGTATATGAAGAGAAATTCAAGCCCAAGGAAACCGACCTGCAGAACGACCTGGTCTTAAACAGCTACAGTGTTAATAGCGTAGCCTTAAAACGCGCGATCAATAATATCTTTATCACCAACGACGGCAGCAGTGCCAGTGTGGGTGCCAACGGAAATTTAACCCTGCAGGCAAGCAATTCCATTACCCTTAAGAATTTCACGGCAGTTCAGGGAAGTACTTTCCTGGCCCAGATTACACCGGTACAGGCCAATAACAACGAGTCTGAATTGGCCCTTAAGGAACACCATATTTTCGGAAGCAGCCGACTGGGTCTGGAAGCCAAAAACCTGGTGATATACAATAGCGCGAATACCAGCACGACAGTCGACCCTGTTCCAACAAATTTCTTATCTTTGATTGGCGACAAGCGTTTTGAATTGTCCAATCATTTAGGAAATGTACTGGCGGTGGTAAGCGACAAGAAAATTCCGACTGCAACCGCAGGAGTATTTAATCCTGACGTTCTTAGTTATAGTGACTATTATCCTTTTGGAAGTTTGGTGCCTAACCGTCATGCGGATAGCAATACGTATCGTTATGGGTTCAACGGTAAGGAGAATGATAATGAAATAATAGGAGAAGCAAATTTCGAAGATTATGGAATGAGAATGTATAGCACTCGTTTGGGTAGATTTTTTAGCGTTGATCCACTTACAAAAAGGTTTCCTGAATTAACCCCATTTCAATTTGCGAGTAATACACCTATACAATCTATTGATTTAGATGGTCTGGAACAATATCATTATACTTTAAGTTTTGATAAAAAAGGAAAACCACAGTTAAAATATATAGATGAAACACATTTTAGATATGAGCATTGGAAGTGGGGATCAAAAAATATTTTGGGAGCTGACATACCGATTCCACAAAGATATTTCACTGAAGATCATAAGTTTGTAGTTCATACTGGAAAAGTACACGAAGGTCTTACTCCCGATAATAGTCAAATTTATAGAATGGAAATTACTAAAACATTTGACGACCGACAGGAAATGCTTGAATGGGTTTCTCAAAATGTACCTGGTGATATACAGAGATACGATGACAATTATTCAACACTTGATCAAATTGGACATCATCTTAGTAATATACAAGAAATATATCACGAAAGTAGGCCTGGTGGAGGGTCAGGAGGACATTATGAAGAAGAAAGCTCTATAGTAAAACCTTATTCAAAATCAAGACCATCATATGATACAAATCAAGTGGAGGAAGTTTGGGAAACAGCAAAGCAAAAGAATGGTAAAGTTTATGACCCAAACACTGGAGAAGAATTATTTTGGGATAAATCTACAAGAAGAGGCTGGGATATGGGTCACACTCCTGGTAAAGAATATAGAAAATTGCATAAAGATTATATGGATGGTAAAATCACAAAAAAAGAATTTTTAAATGAATACAGAAATCCTAAAAACTACAGACCAGAAGCACCAGGCCCAAATAGAAGTCATAAGTATGAAAAAAAATAAATTATTATGGAAGAAATATTTCAAATTGTAAGATTAAACAAAATAGAAGAATATTTTAAAAGAATAGAAAAAATTAATATTAATATTGTAAATGAATATAATCAAAATTTACTTCACGAAGCTATTACTTTTGAAAATAATGATATAGCAATAGATTTGATAAATAGGAGAATAAATTTTAATCAAATAGATAAGGACGGAAAAACCCCATTACACTATTGTGCTAATTATCTAAATGTAAAAATCGCAAAGACTTTAATAGAAGCTGGAGCAGATTTAAATATTAGTGATAATTATGGAAATAATCCTTTATGGGTAGCAGTGTTTAACTCTAGAGGTGATTACGAGATAGTAAAATTATTTATTGATCATAATGCGAATCCTAATAATAAAAATAATGTGAATAAATCTCCATTAGATTTTGCAGTACAAATACAGGATGATGAATTAATACAAATTCTCAGTAGCGGGGGTAGTGTTTCAGATTGGTAATGTATCAGATTGGGGTAATGTATCAGATGGGTAGTGTTTCAGAGTTAGTGATATAAGATTTTATATTTATAACGTATTGATAAAGAATGATAATTGAAAATAATTTAGGAAAGGATGAGCAGTAAATGTTCATCCTTTTTGTTTTAATATTGCCTTAAAAGAATTAAAATGAGAGAAAATGCTACCTCATGTTTCAGAGTTAGTGATAATATTAATTGGCAGTACCTTCCTGGCTCAAATTACACCGGTACAGGCCAATAACAACGAGTCGGAATTGGCACTTAAGGAACACCATATTTTCGGGAGCAGCCGTCTTGGCCTGGAAGCTAAGAATTTAGTGGTATACACGAGCAGTAATACAAGTACAAATAAACGAGGGATAGGTAATGGTGATTATTATTCCGCAAGTGCCAATTTAAAACACGAAGAAAAGCACTTTAAAGGTATGGGAGCTGACCCTTGGACTGAGCATTTTCAAGTTTGGGTTGAAACTTTTAAGGAAATTAAAGCAGATGGAACATATTCAAAATTAAATAATGGATACAAGAAGTTTCTTAATAATGTTGGTTCAGGTTATATTGATGAGATATCAAGAAGTATATCCGATTCCAAAATTGTTACTTCAAAAGATTTTAATCGGGCATACGACATATACTTTAATAATGTAAAGGCTTACAATGAATTAATGAACGATAAGGAGAAAATAAAAATCACATCTAAAAAGGCCTTTTTAGATGCACGAAAATCAAATAGAGATGATTAGATTGTTGAGCTTAGTTTTTGTAATTGTTATATTGCAAAGTTGTAATAATATAAACAAACAATTGGAGATTGAAAAAATAGCTATTGAAGAAGAAAGTTGTGGAACTAATTGTATTGGAATATCTACAGTTCGTATTCGATATTTTTTAAAATCAGATTTTATCATAAAAGAGCAATTTCTTAATATAGATGGATTTACCAAAACCAAATTGATAAAATATCGCTATCAAAAGAGTAATCAAGGGAAATATTTGTATCAATATATATACAATGAGATAGATTTATCAAAGTATTTATCTTTGAATAGTGTTAAGAAACAATATAAAAGATTGATTTATTTTAATCAATTATCTTTACATAATTCTAAATACATTATGCAAGCTAATTCATCAACAAAAATCCAATATTTTTTAAACAGTGAATTAGTCAATGAAGAAGATACTTATAAAATGGATTTTCCTCCTCTTGTCCCCCCCAGCTGGTCCGAGCAGAAATAATTACAACGGCTAGTGCGAGTGTCCCACTCGTACCCACAAAGAAACTCGACAAAGCAATTAAAAAAGAAACCCGGTAATGTTTTCAGAGTTAGTGATATAAGATTTTAGATTTATAACGTATTGAAAAAGAATGATAATTGAAAATAATTTAAGAAAGGATGAGCATTACTGCTCATCCTTTTTGTTTTAATATCGCCTTAAAAGAATTAAAATGAGCGAAAATGCTACCTCATGTTTCAGAGTTAGTGATAATATTAATTGGCAGTACCTTCCTGGCGCAGATTACACCGGTACAGGCCAATAACAATGAATCTGAATTGGCACTTAAAGAACACCATATTTTCGGAAGCAGCCGTCTTGGTCTGGAAGCCAAAAACCTAGTGGTATACAATAGCAGTAATACCAGCACGACAATAGATCCGGTTCCAACAAATTTCTTATCTTTGATAGGCGACAAACATTTTGAATTGTCGAATCATTTAGGGAATGTACTGGCTGTTGTAAGTGATAAAAAAATTCCGACTGCCACAGCCGGGGTATTTAATCCTGACGTTCTTAGTTATTCTGATTATTATCCTTTTGGAAGTTTAGTACCTAACCGTCATGCGGATAGCAATACGTATCGTTATGGGTTTAATGGAATGGAGAAGGACGATGAATTGAAAGGGGAAGGCAATAGTATCAACTATGAAGCTCGAATGCAAGATACGCGTTTAGGTAAATTTTTGTCTCTTGATCCACTTGCAAAACAATTTCCATTTTATTCGCCTTATCAATTTGCTGGTAATACTCCAATTCAGGCAATTGATTTAGATGGAGCTGAAGAATATCATTATACGATGATTGAAAAAAGTGGAAAAGCGCAATTAAAATTAACAAATGTCAAAAGATTTAATCATCATTCTTGGTTTGGTGGACTAATTGAATTTGATACAAAAATTGAGGTTAAAGATATATAGTGAGTTACCAAGGGAGATCCTACCATATTGGATTCGCTAAGTACGGAAAAGGATATTCTAATTCAGAAAAATTCGAAGATTTTGAAAACGATTATTTAAAGGGAAAGGTAGATCCATTAAAATTTGAATTTGAATATTTTGATGATGAACATTCACAAGCAGCATCAGATGTTAATCTTATTGTTCAATCTCAAAACGCGAGTGCAGAAACATCATTGCCATTTGGAGGTAAAACACAAAAGTGGAAAGTTGATTTGATGGGTGGTGAAGAAGGTACTTCAGGATATGTAAATTTTGATAAGTATGCCAAGAAAGGAATAAAAGACGATGTTGCTAATTTTACAAAATATTTTTCTACTAGTTCTGTTAATACTGTTAATAAGATGCAAATAAATAATCCTCAGGCTCCTTTTTTAAATGAAATAGCCGGAGGTTTAAGCCAAGATGCGATTATTACTGTAAGGGGAGGAATGAGTAATTCATTCTTTAATAAAGTTTTTAAAGGAACAGCCGAAGGAATGAATCATTATACAGTCATTAGTAAAACTGAAGATGTTCTAAACAAGAATTATAAAAGAACCGATGGTAATCCAGTAATAGGCCAAATAAATGAAATTGTTTTAAAAAAGAAATAATGATAGTGAAGAAAAATTTAGATGAAATTGATTCCTCTGAATCTTATTTTAGAAAAATTATCATCAATAAAGAATTATTGATAATTGCTTATATGAATTTAGGAGTCAGTAATCATGAACTTAATAATTCTAAAAGAATTAAGTACATAGATCGAAGTTATATTATATGCACTGATATCGATTATCTAAAAGTTAATGACATGATTTTTATTAATAAAAACAAAGATTCGGAACATTATTATTTTGGAGGTTATGATTTAGATAATAAAATATTTGATATAGAAATCAGAAGTAATAATTTAGTTTTAAAGCTATTGTCAGACAGTGTTATTACTGATTATCATTGGGTTCCTATCAATACTCCTAATTTTAAAAAGAATATAGATGATGAAAAATTAAATTTTTTCTTTGGATTATAAAATAGGTAGTGTTTCAGAGTTAGTGATATAAGATTTTATATTTAGGTAATGTATCAGATGTGGTGGTGGCTAATTATTTGATATATCATTTACAGAAAGTCAACTATTTAGAGTAATAGGTAATGTTTCAGAGTTAGTGATATAAGATTTTATATTTATAACGTATTGAAAAAGAATGATAATTAAAAATAATTTAGAAAAGGATGAGCATTACTGCTCATCCTTTTTGTTTTAATATTGCCTTAAAAGAATTAAAATGAGAGAAAATGCTACCTCGTGTTTCAGAGTTAGTGATGATATTAATTGGCAATACCTTCCTTGCTCAGATTACACTGGTGCAGGCCAATAACAATGAGTCGGAATTCACCCTTAAGGAACACCATATTTTCGGAAGCAGCCGTCTGGGCCTGGAAGCCAAAAACCTGATGGTATACACCAGCAGTAATACCAGCACGACAGTAGACCCTGTTCCAACAAATTTCTTATCTTTGATTGGAGACAAACGTTTTGAATTGTCCAATCATTTAGGAAATGTACTGGCTGTGGTAAGCGACAAGAAAATTCCGACCGCTACTGCCGGGGTATTTAATCCTGACGTTCTTAGTTACTCTGATTATTATCCTTTTGGAAGCTTGGTGCCGAACCGCCATGCAGATAGCAATACGTATCGCTATGGCTTCCAGGATCAGGAAATGGATAATGAGTTGAAAGGGGAAGGGAATTCTTTGAATTACACATATAGAATGCATGACCCTCGGATTGGTAGGTTTTTTGTAACGGATCCGTTAGAAAAAAAATACCCTCATAATTCACCTTATGCTTTTAGTGAAAATAGGGTTATTGACGGTAGAGAGTTGGAAGGATTAGAATTCACCAGATATGACACAGACAGTTTCGATCCAAATGTCAAATTAATGGCTAAGCATGACAAGGTAACCAATTATGCTGATAGTAAAAGCTATAAGATTTTTAATGAAGCAAGGCATGGGTTTAGTGGAAGTGGTTTTGCTGTCGATTTTATGGGAGGTGAAATAATTGGGGCATATATTGCTGGAACAAAATTATATCAAAGTGCTGCCAAGTATGTTAAATCTAAGTTCGTAACATCAACCTTAGAATCCTCAAAAAAAATAATTGCTAAAACCGGAGAGGAAGTAGCCCAAAATACAAGTGTATTTACTAATCTTGAAAAGGTATCTAGTATTGCATCAAGAAAAAATATCAAAAGCATGCAATCTGGATTAAGACTTGAAAGTACAGTAGAATACTTTTTAAAGCAGATGAAATCCCCCAAAGGATTAGATGTCTCTAAGAGTACTATAGGAGGATATCTTGATAAAGGAATATATTATATAAATGAAGGAAATCATCGTATGGCAGCAGCTATTCAATATCAAATCGAAACAGGAAGTTCAAAATATGTTGATGAATTTCTTGAAACGGGAAGCTGGACAACAAAAGCTCCAACAGCCAAGACATATAATTTTTCAGTAAGTACGGACTAAATTATTTAAATTATTATAGATGAAAACAAATAAATTTACTTTTAGAAAAGGACAAGTCTATAAAATAGACTTGCCTGAAGATATTGATTTTGATATTTTTTTATTAGAGCACTGTGAATTTTTAGATGGGGCTGAAATAATTATTCAAGACACTCAATATGAATATTTACGAGAGCAGTATCAGAACATAAATTTATTAGAATTATCAAGTTTATTAAATCTGAATTATTATTCTTTTTTGGAAGATATTGATTTAAATTTGAAGATTAAGTTTTTAGATTTTATAGATTTAAAACGATTAGACTTTCTTATTAAAATAAAAACTCATAATGTTGTAACGTCTTTAGAGGCTATGAGTGAAAAAAGCAGGGAAAAATATATTTCTTTTTTAAAACTTGTTTCTTCTTTTTATAAAAATAATTTTATCTTATGCTTAGATTACAATTCTACTAAAAATTCTATAACTAAATTAAAAGTAAGTGAGCTTTAGGAATGTATAGATAGTGTTTCAGAGTTAGTGATGGTATTAATTGGCAGTACCTTCCTTGCCCAGATTACACCGGTACAGGCCAATAACAACGAGTCGGAATTCACCCTTAAGGAACACCATATTTTCGGAAGCAGCCGTCTAGGTCTGGAAGCTAAAAGCCTGGTGGTATACAATAGCAGTAATACCAGCACGACAGTAGACCCTGTTCCAACAAATTTCTTATCTTTGATTGGAGACAAACGTTTTGAATTGTCCAATCATTTAGGAAATGTACTGGCTGTGGTAAGCGACAAGAAAATTCCGACCGCTACTGCCGGGGTATTTAATCCTGACGTTCTTAGTTATAGTGACTATTATCCTTTTGGAAGTTTGGTACCTAATCGTCATGCGGATAGTAATACGTATCGTTATGGGTTCCAGGGACAGGAAATGGATAACGAAATCAAAGGTGAAGGGAATTCTTTGAATTATACTTTTAGGATGCACGATCCGAGGATTGGAAGGTTTTTTAGCAGAGACCCTCTTGAGAAAGATTATCCTTGGAATAGCCCTTATTCTTTTGCTGAAAATGATGTTATTGCACATGTTGAATTAGAAGGTGGAGAGAAGGCTGACGCAACTAGTAAAGCTCTTGCTCCACGTGTGGTAGTGCTTACTAAAGCAACCGAAGATATCACTGCAGAATTGGCAAAACAAAGAATGAAAAGTGCAATGATTGAAGAAGGTAGTAAACAAGTTCTTAAAAAACAGGCTGTTAAAGGTGTTGGGCAAAAGATTTTAGGAACAGTAGCCGAATATGGTGGGATTATGTTTATGCTACTTAGTGATTATTCAAGCCCAAATTTTGGTAGAACTAATGAAAGACCTTTAGATTTCAAAACATTTAAGGTTGATGAAAAAATTGCAGTTCCGGTAGTGTTTCAGAGTTAGTGATATAAGATTTTATATTTATAACGTATTGATAAAGAATGATAATTGAAAATAATTTAGAAAAGGATGAGCAATTATGCTCATCCTTTTTGTTTTAATATTGCTTTAAAAGAATTAAAATGAGCGAAAATACTACCTCGTGTTTCAGAGTTAGTGATGATATTAATTGGCAGTACCTTCCTGGCCCAGATTACACCGGTACAGGCCAATAACAACGAGTCGGAATTGGCCCTTAAGGAACACCATATTTTCGGGAGCAGCCGTCTGGGCCTGGAAGCCAAAAACCTGATGGTATACACCAGCAGTAATACGAGTACGACAGTAGACCCAGTTCCAACAAATTTCTTATCTTTGATTGGCGACAAGCGTTTTGAATTGTCCAATCATTTAGGAAATGTACTGGCGGTGGTAAGCGACAAGAAAATTCCGACCGCTACAGCCGGGGTGTTTAATCCTGACGTTCTTAGTTATAGTGACTATTATCCTTTTGGAAGTTTGGTACCTAACCGTCATGCTGATAGTAATACGTATCGTTATGGCTTCCAGGGACAGGAAATGGATAACGAGCTGAAAGGCGAAGGAAATTCTTTGAATTATACTTTTAGGATGCATGATCCTAGGGTTGGTAGGTTTTTTGCGATTGACCCTTTAGCTAATGAGTATCCTTGGTATTCTCCATATAGTTTTGGAGGTAATAAGGTTATTAGATTTGTTGAGTTAGAAGGATTAGAAGAAAAAAATCCAAGTTTATTTACCAAAGCAATGAATGCACTGGGAGGTCAGTTTTATCTTAATAGACTAAATGACTATATTACCAAAAATGACATTCCTGATGAAAATATTATTTCTTTAAAAAATGATACATATGTCGTTATTAGAATATTGGAAAATTACGAGACTAGATTTTCAATTTTTAGAATGAGTAAGAAGACAACAAGTATTATGCCGTCTTTATTAACAAGTTCAGATAACGACGATATGGAACTTAGTTTGAAACAATTTAATAATACTGAAATTCAAGGAAATTTAGTTCTTCCTGCACCTGGATTTGGAGGACTTGGAGGAGGAGGTAAAATCGTAAATGGTCTAAGAATCGCAGGTAATGCAGATAAAGCTTCAAAAATAGGTACTGTTGCACGAGCAACAAATTTACTTAAGGGGGCTGGTCCAGCACCTGAATTAATAGAAGTTAGTTCAAGAGTCAAATCTTTAGCTTTATTTAAGAAATATAACCCAAAAAATGCTATTGAATTTATTTTTGACCCAAAAACCGAAACTTTTGTTGTTGGAAAAGTTAACCAAGTATTAGCAGGTCTTTCTCCCCATCAGAAATTAGTAAAAGTTCTTGGTGCTGACAATAAAGTAGTCGGTGGACTATTTAAAAGAGGTGCTAATGGTGAAATTTTAACAAATGAATTTTCTGGTCACTATCACCAAAATTGGACACCCGCTATTAGAGCTCAATTTGAAAAATTCATGACCTCACAAACAGGACAGGTTATAAAACATACCGACGGTCCCACTTTTTAATTTTTTTACTATGAAAATATTAGAGTTAATAAAACATAAGAATTCAATAATCGAAATATCAAACAAAAAGTATGATTATTTTCATATTGCAGATTTTAAAGATTTGCATTTTAGCTATGGTTTTTCTAAAGAAGGATGGATAGTTAAAGAACATGAAAAATTCACTTTAATTCTTAGTACCGATACTAACTATATAAGCTTTGTTAAGCTTCTTGAAATTCCATTTAAGGATTTTGTTAACGAAATTGAAAAAACAATAGTCAATAACAAACTTAGCGAATACCAGTGGGTGGATTTATTTCCTATAAATGAAGTCATTAAAACATGCTTGAATTCTGAGTCTGCATATTGGAGCGAATTAAGCTTGGAACTTTTACTATCATCAAGATTTTATTCGACCGAATTGTCTATTTTTTGTAGTGAAAAGTTAAATGAGAAATGGTTGAATCAAAAACTAAGACATAAGATAAAAAACTATTTATCCCAATGTAAAAAGAATCTTTAGAGATAAATAATCTTCTTACATATTGGGTAGTGTTTCAGAGTTAGTGATATAAGATTTTATATTTATAACGTATTGATAAAGAATGATAATTGAAAATAATTTAGTAAAGGATGAGCAATTATGCTCATCCTTTTTGTTTTAATATTGCTTTAAAAGAATTAAAATGAGCGAAAATACTACCTCGTGTTTCAGAGTTAGTGATGATATTAATTGGCAGTACCTTCCTGGCCCAGATTACACCGGTACAGGCCAATAACAACGAGTCGGAATTCACCCTTAAGGAACACCATATTTTCGGAAGCAGCCGTCTAGGTCTGGAAGCTAAAAGCCTGGTGGTATACAATAGCAGTAATACCAGCACGACAGTAGACCCTGTTCCAACAAATTTCTTATCTTTGATTGGAGACAAACGTTTTGAATTGTCCAATCATTTAGGAAATGTACTGGCTGTGGTAAGCGACAAGAAAATTCCGACCGCTACTGCCGGGGTATTTAATCCTGACGTTCTTAGTTACTCTGATTATTATCCTTTTGGAAGCTTGGTGCCGAACCGTCATGCCGATAGTAATACGTATCGTTATGGGTTTCAGGGACAGGAAATGGACAACGAGCTTAAAGGCGAAGGGAATTCTTTGAATTATACTTTTAGGATGCATGACCCTAGGATTGGAAGGTTTTTTGCGGTTGACCCTTTATTTAAAGATTATGCTTATAACTCCCCTTATGCATTTAGTGAAAACAGAGTGGTTGATGCTATTGAATTAGAAGGTCTGGAAAAAATTCATTATTTTACGGGGCAAAGAAAAAAGTATATTGGTCTTGATGTGGCTCTCAAAATTCTAAGTGCCTCAGGAATTTTACAAAAAATAGTTAAAGAATTTAAAGCGGATAATAACTTAACTGATGTATATATTAACGTAACTAGGTTAAATTTTGAAAAAGACGGAGGAACCAAAGGAAATACTCACGTTCCATTTATTACTGAGGTAAAAGGAAAAAGTAAAAACGCATCAATAGATTTAATGGATATTGCTGGTCAGATGGAAGATTATGATCCAAAAGAAAAATCAGAAAACCTTGAGTACATAAACAACAATACACTAAAACCAGGAAGAACTGCTATTATTGTAAATGTAGATGAGTCTTTTGTTCTAAAAGCTAAGAAAAATTTAAAATTTTCTAGGCAAATCGCTTTTACAATTGCTCATGAATTTATAGTTCATGTGATGGATCAAAAAGATAGGATTAATAATGTGCCAGTTGGTGAAGAACATAAAAGCTTTTATAATGACCCTAACTTTTATCATGATGCATCACAGGACGAATTTTCTCCTACTTATGATGAAGTAGTCCCTAAGTCACCAGCAGGGAAAATAAAAAAAATAATAGAAGAGAACTCAAAAAAGATTGGGTATTAAAATAATAGACATGAGAAAATATTTATTTATATGTGTAGTTTTATTTTTTATTAGTTGTACAAATTATAAAGAAAATGAAAAATGTTATAAAACAGAGTTTACTTATTTATGCGAAGAACCAGAAGTTTTAATGAATAAAGGAGGTATAAACAGAATTTCTTTTTTATTTTATATCAATAGAATTGAAGAAAAAACAAATAAAGAAAATTTAAAAAGTTTAGTTATTAATATTCCTAAAAATAAAACCAAATTTTCTTTAAATGATGCGAGTGATGTGCGTTTTACCTATTCATATTCTTCAAAAAACAATAACTTTAAAAGTGAAGCAGTTAAACATGGTACTGGTATAATCGAAGGCCAACTTTTAAATAAAGAAATTTGGAAGATAAAAATTAAATTTAAAGAGTTTGATTTTGATGGATTAGTTTCTTCGAAAAACACAGAATATGCCAATCGTATAAAGATAAATTAGATACCAGATAGCGCGGATATATCAACGCAACGATAGCGCAGAAATTTTTTCTGTGCCCGCAAAGGGTAGTGTTTCAGAGTTAGTGATATAAGATTTTATATTTATAATGTGCTGATAAAGAATGATAATTGAAAATAATTTAGAAAAGGATGAGCAATAATAGCTCATCCTTTTTGTTTTAATATTGCCTTAAAAGAATTAAAATGAGCGAAAATGCTACCTCGTGTTCCAGAGTTAGTGATGATATTAATTGTCCAGGATGCAGAGAGAAAAAAATCGTAAAAAATGGGACAACTAAAAATAAAAAACAACAGTATTATTGTAAAAACTGTGGTAAACGATTTATAGAAAATTACACTTATCAGGCATATAAATCAAATACAAACAAAAAGATTATTCAGTTAACCAAAGAGGGTTCAGGAATTAGAAGTACAGCAAGAATATTACAAATTTCAACTACAACATTATTAAAAAGAATCGTAGCTATTGCTAAAAACATTCATCAGCCAGTTATCAGTAAAGGGAAAACTTATGAAGTCGATGAAATGTGTACTTATATCAGACACAAACGAAATTATATCTGGCTGGTTTATGCTCTGGAAAAGAATTCTAAACGTGTTGTTAGTTTTAGTGTCGGCAAACGAACGAATAAAACATTAAGCCGTGTATTAGATACTTTAAAATTATCAGAAGCTAAAAAAATATTTACCGACAGCTTTAAAAACTACAAATATTTGATTGATGAGAAATTACATTCTGTAAAACGTTTTGGCACGAATCATATTGAAAAGAAAAATTTAACGCTGAGAACCCATCTCAAAAAGACTAAATCGTCGAACAATTTGTTTTAGCAAAAGTCTAGTGATTTTAATTTCAGTTTTGAAGATTTACTTTTGGATTTGAATTTTTAAACAATAAGTTTATCCTTTAAGAAAAACGTTTCTTTAATAGATTTTTGGAAGCAGTCAAGTTATAGAAGGTATTGTTGATGGTGTAATAATTGCTTATCAGGTTTCTAAATGGAGCAGTAAAATTAAAAACAATTAATAACAAAGTAAAATGGAAGAAAATCAAAAAATAGTAGTTAAAATTAGTCCAGATGATGAATCTGTCGGGTATATCTTTATGCCTTTAAACGGTAATGGAGATAACAAAATTCATAGAACAATTGCTATAAGTGAATTAATAGAAAATTATAATGGGATACCAATATATTTTGATTTAAATGCGAATAATGAATTAATTGGAATTGAAATTTCAGGTTAGTATATCCCAGATGACGTGGATATATCAACGCAATGATAGGCGGAAATTCTTTCGTACCCTCAACGAAGAATTTAAACTATTCTAAGTTTTTATGATAAAAGTTCCTCTCTGAAACTTAGTCAAATCTTCCATTTCTGGATTTGAAATATACTTATTTATAACATCCTTATGGATAAAACTTAAATCTAACTCTACTCGCTTTCTGTAATTCTCGCCAATAAAGTCAACTACATTTAAATTATATTTTTCTGATAATTGTAGATAATAGACATAAGAAAGCCGGTTTGTATAAGTAATTGAATTACCTGCCCAAAATGACCAATATTTATCTGAATACCTTAAAAAGTTAAATTCTGAAATAGATTTGTCTTGAAAAAATCCCGGATTAGCAAAATGATCAATAAAATTTACAGTGTGTATACAGAACCCACCTTTAGTTAGCCATGCTTTAGTTTTTTGAAATAACTCGTTTAAAACATCCGGAGAAATATGTTCTAAAACCACTTGCGAAGAGATATAATCGAATGACTGAGTGTATTTCTCTATTTCCTCAAAAGTATACGGGGCAAGATAAGTAATATTTAAAAACTCAAAAAGTGCTGAAAATGATTTCTTTTCTTTTATTGAAGAAATCATCGATTTTATTTGATTTTCATCATAAACGCTTTTTGATACGATTTCGTTCAAAAAAGAAGGTGACTCAATAAAAGCAATTTGCTTTTTATAGGTTGAAAACTTCAAATCTTCAGTGATGTCAACAGTTATTATTTTTTGGAAGCCTAATAAAGAAAGTACTATAGCAGAAAGTATTGAATAGCCAGTTCCAATTTCTAATGCTGTAGATTGAACTTTAAGATCTAAACTACAATAACTGAATTTTCTCAAACATTCATGAGTTTGGTAAAGAAAAACATTTTTATGATACTCTTTATTAAAAGTCACTGGGAGATGATTTAATTGATCTCCCAATTTACTTATTGCCAATATCTTTTGTAATGATGCTTTTATTCTCCAGTTCATAAAGGCTAATGTATTGAAATATATTTGTTTTTAATAAAATTCCCCTAATTAATTTTCTATGTTTGTAATATATTAACTACTTATAGAACAATATAATATGAACAATTCTCTTAAACTAACTTTTTTAATATTTTTAGTTACTTGGTTATCTCAAGCCCAAATTAGTACAGGAACAGGTGGTGCACCAAATATATTACCCAATTCTCCAGCAACAAATACTAATGTAGGAATTGGTACAAACAATCCAACTCAAAAATTAGAAGTAATAGGAAATATAAAAGGGACGAAAGGAATTTTTCCCGGAAATGAGTTTAGCAATCAAACTTTTGCTAATTGGGATGCTGGAATTGATGAAAGTATTTGTTTTTCCGGGGGAACAATAAATCCCGTTTATCCGAATCGCCGTTTGTTTAATATGTATGATATGTCAATGGCAAGTCCTTATGATGTAAAGTTAGTAGGGTTTAATATGTCAGATAGAACAGGTAAAGAAAGATTTGTTGTTAATTTATTTGAAAATTCTACTACTGAACTTGTATTAAATGATGCTCAAAAAGCAGAGTTTTTTAAGGTTAAAGATTATGGAGATGTAAAAGGTGCTTATCTACAGATGGGAAAACCCAACACTAAAGTAATTATTGGTGGTTGGTCAAGCGACCCTATTATAGCTTCACATAAGTTTGTTGTTAAAGGAAGCTCTTTAATACAAGGGGACATTCTTACAGATTCGAATATTGGGATTGGAACTTATAATTTTACAGATGGAACAGAAACTTATCGCTTGTCGGTAAAAGGAAAAATTAGAGCTGAGGAGATTAAGGTTTATAATACTTGGGCAGATTACGTTTTTAACAAAGATTATAAGTTACCAAGTTTAGAAGAAGTTGAAACTTATATTGCAGCTAATGGTCATTTACAAAACGTACCCTCTGCCAAAGAAGTTACGGAAAATGGTCTAAAACTTGGTGAAATGACTAAAATTCAACAAGAAAAAATTGAGGAGTTAATATTATATATCATTGAGCAAAACAAAATCAACGAGAAACAAAATCAAGAAATTGAAGAATTAAAAATTCAGGTAAAAGCTTTATTAGAAAAAAAATAATAATCTGCAACGATGAGCCACAAACATAGTCAAACAAAAAAGCAATTCTTAAAAGGAGTTGCTTTTTTTGTTTTTTTCCAGTAATATAAAAACCTTAAGCTTAAAAAAAATATTATGATTGATGATTTAATTAGATTTATTGGGAATCATGAACTAAAAAGCCGGCTATTAACAAATCAGGATTTTATTACCTCTTGGAATAATTGGATAACAATACCAGAAAAAGGTTATTTAGATATTGGAACAGAACCGTATAATATTAATGAAATAAAGGCTGTTGATATTCTATTTGTGAAAGAAATACGAGTTGGAACAAAAGTTAAACCAATTTTAAAAAATCTGAAAAATGATTTAGAAGAATCTATTTTAAGGTTGAATTTAAGTTATGATTTTTTAGAAGATAATATAATAAGAATTTACCTCACTGCCTGAGCATTAAGTATGGCCTATTTTATGAAGATAAAAATGATTTATTGTGTTCACGAGCGGGACACTCTCGCCTGCGGGAGCTGATGGTATTAAATAATAAAAAATATGCATATAAATAGTATAATAACAAGAATTGAAGAGTTAGGGTACAAAACAGAAGGAATTGACAATGAAAAGATAAAAAAAATTGAAAAATATTATGATGTCTCTTTACCTCTTGACTATAAAATTTTCTTGGAGAAAATGGGACAATCAGGAGATAAATTTTTAAGAGGGGAAGACTGTTTTTATGATCGAATCTTTGAGTTGAGAGAATATGCAAATGAGTTGTTGGCCGATGATAACAGCCAATTTAAATTTAAAAAAGAGCATTTTGTATTTTATTCTCATCAAGGCTATATTTTTGCTTTTTTTGACACTTCATTAAATGAAAACTCTCCTATATATTATTATTTTGAAGGTAATTTAGAACCTAAAATAAAATATGATTCTTTGGCTTCTTTTTTAGAAGATTACCTAAATAATCATCTGAAAATTGCAAAGTAACCTATCTAAAATTATGAACTATATTTCTAAAGACATAAAAAGAATTAATACCGCCGAAGCCATTTGTGGTGATATTTTAATGATCAACACTAATTTAATTATTCCTTATTCTAACGTATTAATAATGGATTGTGGTGATGATATTTTATTCAATGAAAATGCACATTCATTTTTGAATTTTTGTTTTATAATTTTTGAAAATGTAAAAGTCATAACTTTTGATTATGATTACAGTAGATTAATTGACAGTGAAAAACGTGAGTGTTATGGAGGGGTTCATTATTTAACTAATAAGGAATTTGAATTTTGGCTTTCCTATAAATCAGCAAAAATTGTTTTAAAAAAAGACTATGTATTTTCAAAGATGCCGTTATCCTTTTCAATTGATGAATGTAAGGAATTAATCAGTAAAAATCCAGCAGTTGCAACTGTATTGACATAGTGATAAATAATACAAGATGGCGCAGATATGGCGTTTCAAATTATCCAGTCATTTGTGTGATATAGATTTTCTCAATATGATTATAAGAATGATAATAAAAATAAGAAAAGAAGGTTCGAAAATTCCTAAAATAAATAACGATCTTATCTATTGAATTTTAATAAAAAATTAGTCCTCCCAAACGTACAAATTATTTTTATAAGAAAATAAAAAAAGGTATCTTGCGCGCATTTCAATAAATTAAAACCGCCTTCTTGAAAACAATAATTTTACCCCGCTATATCCTTCTCTTTCTTGCCTTTGCATTGCTTTCCTTTAGCGATCCCTATACCATTAAAAGAATTTCTGATAAAGATTTCAGATATGAATTTTATACTACAGTAAAAAAAATAAAACCCAAAACTGACAGAACCTATTTTTGGTTCAAAGGCGGATTCATTCACGAAGCACAAGGCGGTATTGCCGGTGATTTACTTGATGATAAATTTACCAAAATGTACCACAGCAACCAGCTGGCGGAACAAGGACAGTTTAAAGAGGGCCTTCGTGTAGGCTTATGGAAAACCTGGCATCCAAATGGCGTGTTGGCCACTACCCTAACCTACAATAAAGGTTTGCGCTCGGGAAAATATTTCAGATATGACGAAAGCGGTAATTTAATCGAAAACGGAAAATTCCGTTCAAACCTAAAAACCGGAAAATGGACCAATACGGAGAACAAAGAAATAACTACCTACAGAAAAGGTGTAATTGTTAAGCAAAAAGAAACTTTTACTAAATCTGAAAAATACAGAATTAAACAGGAAAATACCAAATTAGAAAAGGCACAGGAAACTCAAAAAGAATCAGAAGCAATTTCTGATGCTGCAAAACTGGCCAGTTATAAAGCTAAGGAAAAAGAAGAGAAAGCGTTAGAAAAAGAGAAAGCCAGGAAAGAAAAAGAAGCTACAGCTGCTGCCAAAAAAGCAGAAAAAGAAGCGAAAAAATCCGCTAAGGAACAATCGAAAAACGAGCCTAAAAAAGATTCCAAAGTAACAACCTTCTTTAACAATCTTTTCAAAAAGAAAGATAAAGCTCCCAAATAATGGTTAAAGCTCATAGTCTGTTGTATGCCATTTATATTTGTCTGATTGTTTCTATTATTTGCGGAGCGCTGCTGTATTTCTCAAATTTATACAATCAGCTTAATTTGTATTATAACCTGCAAGAGGAACTTTACATCCAGAATCAATCGGTTTTAAACTTTGCTTTGGGCAATAATATCATTCCAACGGAAATTGAAAAGGACGAAAACTCCGGAATAGAAGGCAGTTATGAAACAAAACAGTATGGTTTGCTTTCTCTGGTTTTGGCCAAATCGTACATTGCCAATGATACTGTATCATCTGTTCATTTTGTTGGCATGCGAAATCAGGACAAAAATGCTGTTTATCTGACCAACTTATCAAAATCATTATATTATTCGGGAAAAGTCAAATTAATTGGAAACAATCAATTACCAAGTACTTTTATCGAAACCTCTTATATCAACAACAATCTGAATCAGCTTATTGCACAAGGAAAAAACACTATTTCAGAACCTCAGTTACCGGAAATAAATTCAAATTTCAAAAAGATTTTTCAAGGTATAAAATCAGAAGAAATAAAACTCTCTGAGATCGAAAAACCAAAAGATTCTTTGTATTACAATTCCTTTTTTAATACAACCAAAGAAATTCAGGTAAGGTCATCTTTAGGAAATATTATTTTCAAAGGCAATTTCATATTACGATCTGATGATTCTATCCGGGTGAAAAGAAATGCAGTTCTCGAAGATGTAATTTTAATGGCCCCAAAAATAACTTTTGAAGAAGGTTTTAAGGGAACCGTTCAGGCATTTGCAACTAAAGGCATTGAACTCGAAGAAAAAGTAACCTTAAATTATCCGTCGGTAATCTGCGTGTATAATGAAAGTACGGAAGAATCCAAAATAAAAATAAAAAAGGGATGCCAAATAACGGGTGCCGTGGTTTTGTTTGGCAATACAAATGACCTGATTGATAAAAATATAATCGAAATAGACGAAAACGGATTATTGTTTGGCGATTTGTATTGCAGCGGAAAACTGATGCTTAAAAGCAATGTCTACGGCTCTGTTTATACCAATCGTTTTTTTCTGAGAACAAGTTCTTCTTCTTATGAAAATATGATCAGCGATATTGAAATCAATACTGGCAAACGACCTGATTATTTCATTTCGATTCCATTGTTTAACACTCAAAAAACAACGTATGGTGTTATCAAAAAAGTATTATAATCTGCCCGCCAATTCCATATTAGAATCGGTTATTGCCCTGACCATTATTTCGATCTGTTTGTATTTTGCCATAATGATTTTTGCCTCGGTTTACACCCCAAAAACGTCTGCTAAATTTTACAGTACGCAAAATAAAGTGAACGAACTTTTTTATTTATCGGAACTAAAAAATGATTCATTAGCTAATGAAAGTGAAAATGAAAACCTGCTGATAGAAGAGGAAACGGTAAATGAAACACTCAAAAAGGTTTCAGTACAATATAAAGACAGTACACAATTTAAGTTTGAAAAAAGTTTCTATGTTCAGAACAATCCGTAATTGCCCAAAATCAATACCTGCTTTTTCTATTATTGAAGCAGTTGTAGGTATGGCCATAACAGCTATTATCATGGGCGTTTTGTTTGTTATCTTTTCGATTGTTACAGGAAGAATGCTGGATTTTAAAAACCAAAATCAATTGGTAAATGATTTAAACCGACTAACCTATAGCCTAAATAAAGATATTTTTGAAAAGGAAAAAATGACGGTTTCGGAAAATGAAATTTATTTTAACGGATATGCCGGAGAAAGGGTTTCTTATCAGTTTTCTGACGATTATATCCTGAGAAACAGTGAAACTTTTATTGATACATTCCGAATCAAACTTAACAGGATGATAATGGATACCGTAAAAAGCAAATCGGAACAATTTGTTTTCCAAAAAATAAAATTAAACATAGAGGCAAACGAAAAGGAACTGGATTTACGATTTTATAAAAGAGTCTATCCAAATGAATTATTACAAACAATAAAAAAATAATGAGTTTTGATTTAACTACATACAAAACGCCTAAAGCAGAAAAGAAAGATTTCAGGATTGAAACCGGTTCTTTTCAGTTCTCTAAAAAACTTTCTGATAAAAAAAAGGAAATTTTTTACAGAGAACTGGGGATGCTTTTACGATCAGGTGTCGATTTTAAGAAAGCATTGGAAATCCTTGGAAATCAATCGGGCAATAAATTCGAGAAAGAGCTTATTCTTCAAATCAAGGAAAAAGTAGTCGAAGGAAGAAGCATTTATGAGTCAATGCGCGAAAGCAATCAGTTTTCTGCTTACGAATATTACAGTATCCAAATTGGTGAGGAAACGAGAAAACTTGAAGAAGTTCTGGGCGAACTGCAAAAGTATTTCAACCGAAAAATCCAGATGAAAAGGCAAATCATTTCGGTAATGACTTATCCGACAATCGTAATGCTGGTTACTGTTCTGGTTCTTTATTTTATGCTAAATAAAGTGGTTCCGATGTTTAGTTCTGTCTTTAAACAATTTGGAAGCGAACTGCCAAAAAGCACACAAATTATCCTGAAAATATCAAATCATTCGGGAATGATTTTTTCTGTTGTAATTGGAGTTATAGTTGGTTTAATTACGATTCACATGCTGTTAAAAGGAAAAGACAGTTACAGATCCTTTACGACTCGTTTGATTTTGAAAATTCCGTATTTTGGAAACCTGATTAGGAAAATTTACATTTCACGATTTTGCCAGGCAATGAATTTATTGATTACTTCAAAAACAACTTTGATTAATTCATTGACATTAACGGCAAAGATGATTGGTTTTTACCCAATTGAAACTGCAATTTTCCAAATTAAAGAAGACATCACCAGAGGAGCTTCCTTAAATGAAAGTTTAAAAAAGCATACTGTATTCGAAAACAAGATGGTTTCTATGGTAGAAGTTGCCGAACAGGTGAATCAACTTGAAACAATGTTTGAAAGACTAACAGAGCAATATAATGAAGAAATAAGCCATCAGACCAAAATGATTGGAGTGATTCTGGAACCCATGATTATCATTGTAATTGGAGCAATTGTAGGGGTAATTATGGTTTCAATGTATGCGCCAATGTTTGACTTAAGTAAAATCATAAATAAATAGCAGTTATTTCAATTCAATTTGTATTTTTGCGCCAAACAATTAACACATTCTTAACAAAAGAAAAAGTACAATGTTAAATAAGATTAGAGAATATCACAAATTAAACAAAAAGTTAAATGTTAAAGCATATTCTTTGACAGAAATTTTAATTGTACTGTGCATCATTGGCATATTATTACTGATGGTATTACCCAACCAGACCTCGGTAATTGGCCAGGCAAAAGCTATTGAAGCTCAGGCTATGCTAAATCAGGTTTACGGGCTGGAAAAAAGTTATTTCTACAGACATTCAAAATATTCCGGCAGTTTGGAAGAAATAGGCTTCGAACAGGAAAAAACGGTTGAAGAGGGAGGACAGGCTGTTTATAAAATAGAAATTTTAGATGCCTCAAATGATTCCTTTTCTGCCAGAGCAACCGCCACATCAGATTTAGACAGCGACGGCAGTTTTAATACATGGGAAATCGACAGTAAAAAAATATTAACGGAAGTAACAAAAGAATAAATTGAAAATAGCCCTGACAATTTTGTTACTTTGTTTAATACTTATTTTTATTCAGGACATAAAATACAGAAAAATACACGTTATTTTACCCATAGTAATTTTCGCCGCATGTTTCTTTGTAATACCTGTAAAAAAATATGATCTATTAGAAATTTTACTCTTCAATACAGGTTTCTTCTTCATCACATTAGGCATATTGACACTTTATATGAGTCTGAAATCTAAAAAATTCCTGAACCCGTTCCATCATTATTTTGGATTGGGCGACTTGCTTTTTTATGTGGCTGTTACTCCTTTATTTTTATTAAAAAATTATATCTTATATTTTATTCTATCCCTGATTTTTGCGATTTTGATGCAATTTGTATTAAAAAAAATTATTCGGGAAGAAACTGTTCCTTTGGCAGGATTTGCAGCCTTATTTTTATTCATTATACTATTGAAAGACAGCTTTATTGATTTTCAAAAAATCACTTTATTATAATGACACAAGATATCATAATCCTTCCTGAAATTCAGCATACTGTGTCTAATGACTTAGCAAACCAGTACCGGATATTACCTAAATTAATGCTGGAAAACACATTAGAATTATATGTTGATGATTCTAATAATAACGAAGATGCAAAAGATGAATTAGAACTTTTTCTGGGAAAAAACATTGTATTTTATCCTGTAAATGCATCCGAAATAGAAAAAGCATTATCTATTTATTATCGAAAAGAGAGAGCATTAACGTCAAACAAATCCTTAAATGTAGACAAAGGTGATTTTCTCGAAAACTTACTGACAGAAGCAAAGTCCTTAAAATGCAGTGATATTCATTTTGAAGTTTATGAAGATTCTTCGCGAATTCGTTTTAGAATTGATGGTCAACTGATTGAACGTTATAAAATAGAACGCGATAATTATCTTGAATTGGTCAATAAGGTCAAGATTAAAGCCAAATTAAATATTACAGAAAAAAGGCTTCCACAAGATGGGAGGATTACCAACGAATCTTTTGACATCAGGGTTTCTATTTTACCAACTTTATTTGGAGAAAAAATAGTAATGCGTCTTTTAGGTCAAGATGCTTCAAATATTGATTTGAGTACTTTAGGACTTCAAAAAGAAGAACTGGAAAGCTACCTGGAAGCAGTAAAAAAACCTAACGGGATTATTTTGATAAGCGGCCCAACAGGTTCCGGAAAAACAACTACGCTTTATGCTACTTTAAGATTACTCAATGACAGTCGAAGAAACATTGTGACTGTTGAAGATCCGATCGAATATACTTTAAAAGGAATTAATCAGGTACAGTTGAAAGAAGATATTGGGTTAACATTTTCTTCGGCACTAAAATCGTTTTTACGTCAGGATCCTGATGTTATTATGTTGGGAGAAATTCGTGATTCCGAAACTGCACTAATGGCAATTCGTGCTTCATTAACAGGACATTTAGTATTATCTACAATACATACCAATTCGGCAATAGGAACTATTTCCAGATTAATTGATATGGGGGTCCCCTCCTATTTGATTGCTGAAACTTTAAATGTATCTGTAGCCCAGCGGCTGGTTCGAAAACTTTGTGATAACTGTAAAAAGGAGACTGTTTGCAATACTAAAGATTTTCCTCTCAATTTTAAATTTCCTTATGAAGTTCCATCCTATTATAAACCAATAGGCTGCAATCAATGTTTTCATACCGGTTATAAAGGCAGAACGGCAATCTATGAAATTTTAAATATCGACAACAAAATTGCTGAAACAATAAAAAACAATACCATTACCAAATTGTACGGTAATGACAAAAACTATAAATCACTGCCTGAAAAAGCATTTGAAATTTTAGCAAAAGGAGAAACATCTCTTGAAGAAATATATTCAATTTTAATAAACATATAAATAAATGCTTAAACAGTTTTTTTACATACTGGCTGCGTTATTCTTTTCAAATATTATTGTTGCCCAACAAGATATTAATGAGTTAGGCCGAAAATTTGACGAATTATCATTACAGAAAAAAGGATTAAATGAAACGATTAAAATTGATGTTTCAGGTCTGACCCTGCACGATTTTATTTCTTCAATAGCCGAAGAACATCAGTTAAATATTGATGTTGATGTTGAGCTGAATCAGCCTGTGTCCAATAATTTCTTTGATGTCACGGTAAAAGATGTCTTTATACATCTTGCTCAGAAATATGATCTGGAAATTTCTTTTATGAACAACATTATAATTTTCAAAAAAAGAAAAATTATAGCTGTTGTCGAAAAAAAGCAATCCAAAATAATAGATGTCAGCTATAATCCTCAAAATGATTTCTTATCTGTTAAACTGGAAAACGATACTTTATCTTCAGTAGCAAAAGCTATTATTGATAAATCGGGCAAGAATTTGATTTTGGCCCAGGACGTAAAAAATATTAGGGTTTCTTCCTATATCTTAAATCGTCCTTTTGATCAGGTTATCGAAATGATGGCGAAATCAAATGATTTATCAGCTGTAAAAGATGATAACGGACTGTATTTTCTGCAAAAAAATACCGTTTCAAATATAAATACGCTAAATAGCAATACAAAAATAAAGCAACCAAAAGTAAGCCTTGGAGTTCCCGGTTTTTATGAAGTTAATATCAATAAAAATGGTTTTTTACAAGTAAATGCCTATATCGCAGATGCTTCGGATTTATTAACGGAAGCAGCAGAAAAACTTCATATTAATTATTTTTTATACAATAAACCGGAAAACGAAAAAACAACCCTTTCTGCAGATAATATCACTTTTGATGATTTATTAGCCAACATTTTTAAGGGAAAAAAATATACTTTTAAAAAGCAGGATAATTTTTATCTAATTGGTGAAGAAGCGACAGAAGGATTAAGAGTAACCGAAATGATCCAATTAGAAAACAGATCGATTGAATCCATAGTTAATACGTTACCAAAAGTTTTTTCGGAGAAATTAGAAATAAAAGAATTTACAGAATTAAACGGATTAATTGTTTCCGGATCAAGATCTATACTCGAAGAATTAAAAGTATACATCAAACAAATTGATAAAGTTGTGCCAATGGTGCAAATTGAAGTCATCATCGTACAATATAATAAAGCATATGAAATTCAGACCGGAATGAAAGCGGGTTTAGACAAAATAAATTCGGTTCAGACTGGCGGAGTACTGTTTCCCAGCACTGATGTAACTTTAAACGGATCTTCTGTAAATAGTTTAATTGATGCTTTTAATGGTTTTGGTCTTTTTAAATTAGGAAAAGTAACAGAAGCTTTTTATCTCAACCTGAAGCTTTTAGAAAGCAATTCAATCCTTAAAATTGAATCTACGCCTAAAATCGCAACCATAAGCGGACACGAGGCTAAACTATCAATTGGGGAAACCAGTTATTATTTTGAACAAAATAACCGATTAATAAACAGCAATATAGGAAATGATATTCTAAATTCAGGAACATGGAAGTCTACCGATGCCAATTTGAGCGTATCAATAAAACCATATGTTTCTACTGATGAAAATGTAACATTAACCATTGCTGTAGAAAAAAGCTCTTTTCTGGCCAGAGCCGGTGAAGATGCCCCTCCCGGAAAAGCTACTCAAAAGTTCGAGTCTTTGGTAAGAGTTAAAAATGGCGAAATGATTTTATTAGGCGGCTTAGATGAGCTGAAAAAAGAAAACTCGGGAACCGGAACTCCTCTAATATCAAGAATTCCAATTATAAAATGGTTTTTCAGCAGCAGAAAAAAAGGAAAAAGTGATTCTAAACTTCATATTTTTATTAAACCAACGGTTATTTATTAATGGTAGCTACTTTATCTAAATTTATAAAACTAAATGACTTAAATGTTGTTGGAGTAATCAAAAAAGAAGATTATGAAATCTACAATTTGCTTACCATTAAAAAGAAAGCCAATAAGATTTCTATTGTTGCTATGCATACTTTCGAAACCTTCGAAAAATTAAGCAAATCGGCAGATAAAAAATTGCCCCTTTTAATTG
Source organism: Flavobacterium sp. Flavsp81 (assembly GCF_059491325.1). Classification (NCBI taxonomy): domain Bacteria; kingdom Pseudomonadati; phylum Bacteroidota; class Flavobacteriia; order Flavobacteriales; family Flavobacteriaceae; genus Flavobacterium; species Flavobacterium sp. Flavsp81. The sequence continues at coordinate 1,777,127 of NZ_CP168505.1, forward strand.
TTACAGAAGGAAAAGGCGTTTTAAATAAAGAAATCGATTTTGAGAATGAAGCCGATTTAAATTGGCAGAAAAATATTGATTATAACGCTATTTATTATACCGCTTTAAAAGGATTAAAATCTAATTTTATTAGCTTTTGCCGCAAAAACATTGTTGAGGAAACAACCTTGATGTTTCAAAAAAACGGCTTTCAGGTTATTGATGTTTATATAGGTTCTTTTCTGGCTTCCTTACTAAATAATGTTTTGAAAAAAGAAGTTCTGTTTTCGACTGATTTACGTTTAGAATTTGAAAATGAAAAGCTATTGAGTTTCAGCAAGCAAAATGAAGGTACAGAAACAATAAAATATCAGGTTGGAGAAGAAACTGTTTCCAATACTTTTTTACCATTATACGGTGCGGTTATTCATTTTTTTGTCAGACCAAAAGAAGTTTCAAAGACTATAAACCCAACTTTGAGCAGTGAAGAATTAATTTATAAGAAAGCTTTTGGATTTTTAGGAATAGCCATGTTGATTGGTTTTCTGACTTCTCTGTTAATCAGCTACTTTTTGATTCAGTATTATGGAACAAAAAATTCCGAACTGAATCTCCAGACGGTATATTCAAATCAGTCGTATAAATTGATATTGGATTTAGAAGCTCAAAAAGAAAAAAAACTGAATATTCTAAAAGAATCGGGAGTTTTGTCCTCAAAATTTCTTTCTTATTATGGATATGAGCTTATAAAATCGATTCCATCAAATATTTCATTAAATGAATTAAATATCATTCCGTTAAAAGAAGAATACAAAGAAAACAAAAAAGTTTTTTTTGAAAACAGAACTATAGTTATAAAAGGGGAAACTTTTCAGGAAGCATCATTTAACAACTGGTTAGAAGGCTTAAAAAAAATGGCCTGGCTGCAGCGCTTTGAAATCATCAGCTTAAAAAAAGACAAGAAAAACAAATCAATATTCGAACTAAAAATAACCCTTAAAAATGTTTGAAAATTATTCGTATAAACAAAAATTTTATGCCTTGATTGTGCTTTTTTGTATGCTGTCAATAACAGCTTACAAGAGATCATTTCATACCTTATTTGATGTACTTAACGAATATCAGACACTATCAAAAAAAACCAGTGATATTAATAAAAAAGCTAAAAGTACTGATGGTTTAACTAAGGATATTGCCTATTTAGATAAAATTATTGGAAAAGAAGGAATTACAAAAGAAATGGTACAGCAAGGCATCGTAAGTTTTGCTTCTGAAAATTCTCCTGAAGTTTCAATAAGTGATTTAAAACCTATACATGATTTTCCGGAAGATGACTATCACGTCATTACCAATCAGCTGGATGTAACGGGGAATAGCAATCAGCTCTTAAACCTGGCATATAATTTTGAAAAGAGATTCAGCTTTTCCAGAATAGTGAGCATGAATTTTTACACAACAAAAAAAAATAACAAATCAGAAGTTTTACATCTAAAAATGATTTTTCAAAACTATGAAAACAATAAATAAAATAATATTCATCGCATTAGCAATCCTTACCTATTCATGTGATGATATTCTTGAAGAAGACATCAGTGATGACACTGTTCAGATTATTTCGCCAACAGGAGGTGCTGTAATAGAAAGTAATGTCGTAAATTTTAAATGGACCAGTCTTGAAGGAGCTGATAAATATCGGATTCAGATATATGAAGACGAGGCTCTGTTACTCGATTCATTAACTTCAAAAACCAGTATAACATTGCCACTGGATACAGGAGGTTACACCTGGAGTGTACGGGGAGAAAATTATGCTTATGAATCTATTTATTCATCACCATCTGCTTTTTCAACAATTATTCCTGATAATTTAACCAATCAGCAGGTTGTTTTATTGAGTCCGGAAAATAATATATTTGTAAATTTTATCAATATAACCTTAAATTGGGAGTTCCTTGCAAATGCAACTACCTATAATGTCAAAGTTATTAATGCCACAACAGGTGCGGAAGTATATTCTAAATCCGATTTGACTGTTAAATCGTTAACGCTTGATCTGCCTTCTTTAGCTGATGGGACTTATGAATGGCAATTAACAGCTAAAAATAACGACAGCGAAACGAAGCAGTATTCTGCCCGTAAATTCAATATCGATACCACGATTCCTAATCAGCCAAAAAACACATTACCCGCAGATAATTCTACTCAAACAGTCAATTCAAGTGTCACTTATACCTGGAGTATTGCAGCTGATATTGGCACTACTAAATCCCCTGTTTCTTATATAACAGAATTTGCAAGTGATGTTGATTTTAACTCGATTGTTCAAACACAAAACAGTAATTCAACAACACTTCAAAAAACTTTTTCAACAGCAGGTATCTATTATTGGAGGGTGAGAGCTATCGATGGAGCAGGTAATATTGGTACTAACAGCACAGGATTTAAAATTACTGTAAATTAAAAATGGCTAAAAAGAAAATAAATATAATTCTGATCCTGATAGTTTTAGGACTCTGGGGAACAGTCGGTTATAGATATATTTACCGTCAATTTTCCGGTGATGAAGTACTTTTGGAAAAGCAGAACCAAACAAAGAATATAACAATCAGCCAAATCAATAAAGATACTTTTGAATTAGAAAAAATAAATCGGGATCCATTTCTGAATAAACAATTTCAAAGTACTGTTACTCCTATTAGAAAACATGTTTCTGGTTTTTCATCTGCAAAGAAAACAGCTCCTCCTGTAAACAAAAAAGTGGTTCCAAATATTGATTGGCCAACATTAATTTATTATGGATATATTGCATCTAAAGAAAGAAATGAAGATTTAATTTTACTAAAAATAGATTCCAAGCTCTATAAATTAAAACTCAATGATCCTGTAAATGGTTTAATTGTTAAAAAGAAATATAAAGATTCTATTGAAGTTTTTTTTAACTCCCAAATTAAAATTATTAAATTAAAATAAAACGATTCAAAAAAAATAAATCGAAACAGAAATTAATTCTGTTCCGATTTATTTTTTTTATATAACCCCCGAATAATGTTAAAATACAATTTTGAAATATTTTATTTTAAGATTCTGCCTCCTTCTTAAAATGATGAATATTTTTCTGTTAAATAATTCTATTTTTCTGACTCAATTATTACAAAACCCCAGGCAGCCAAATCTACTTTCTCATTTTTTGAAACCTTTTTATTGCCTAAAAGCTCTGTTCCATTGTCATGCGGATAAGTAAAATTTACCGGAGCTGCCGAGTAATTAAAATAATAACGAACAGTTTTTCCGTTCTGGTTACTACCTGTTTTTACTATAACAGGAAAACTTATTTCCTGATCAGCTTCCCATAATCCTGCTTTTTTTACTGCATTTTCAATAATTTTGGCTGTAAGTGCCGGACTTGTATAGGCTGCTATATAAGTTGCCGTGCCTTTACCAAACTGATTTTGTGTTACTGCAGCATATTTACCCCATTGAGGATGGTCATAATAAGCAAGCACTTTTGCTGTAACCGGTTCTATAAGTTCCATCCATTTTTCAATATAATTATCTTTATCGTTAACCTTAAAAAAATCACTTTTTAAACCTATTTTATCAGGAACAGTAAACTGACTGTATTTAATACCACAAGCCTGATCTATGATTCCCGGCTGAATAGTATGTCTTACTTTTGCATACTCATTTGAAAAACCGCTTTTAAAAGTAAAAACTACATTACCGCCTTTTTTAATAAATTCATCAAGCTTCTGAAGAAGACTGTCCGGAGCAGCATATAAGGCGGGTACAATTATAAGTTTGTAATCATCTATGTTTGTTGACGAAGGATCTATCAAATCAGTTTCTACATTCATATTATAAAGCGCATCATACATTCTGCGCAAAACGCCATTATAGCTGTCTCCAATCCAAAATGAATTAAATGCTGTTAAAGCTTCATTACTAAAAAGTATCGCAACTTTATTTTTTTTCTTCAGGTTAATCAAATGATCACTAAGCCTGCTAAAATCAGCGCCAATAGTTTTAGCCTCCAGATAAGTTGGATTAGGTTCAAAATCATGGCTTAATAAACCTTTCCAATAGGTTTCAGCAGAATTATGTATGGAGTGCCAGTGCCAGTATGAAACCATATTAGCTCCCGATGCCAAATGACTAAATGCCTGTAATCTTAACTGTCCCGGATATGGAACCCATTCGGGGAAACCTTGTGCTTCTGTCTCCATGACAAAATAGTTTTTACCTGCTTTCATTGATCTTGTAAGATCACCTCCAAATGATATTTCCAGTCCGGTAAGCTTATCCTGCGTAGGGTGATAAATATCAATTCCTGCTACATCCAGAGTTTTAGCTGCAGCAAAATGATCCACTTCGGTTTGTATACCAAAAGAATGACCACGCCAGTCCATATCAAAATTTTGAGTAATAAACTGATCCTTTTTTTTGTATTCCCTTACTATATTAGCTTCCCAGTTTAAAAATTTAGTAACAAGCCCACGTTGAAAACGGGCAAACTCACCGCTAAGGCTTGCATTAATACTACCATTAACAGAAGGGAAATCATTCCAGTTATTAATTCTGTTACTCCAGTAATCAAGTCCAAATGCATTATTTATACTATCAAGGCTTACAAACTTTTCTTTCATGTAAGTCACAAATTGTTTTTGAACCTCAGGACCGCTGGTATCATATGCTTTTGTTTCATTATCTACCTGATATCCTATTATTGCCGGATGATCTTTTACGTGCTCAAGAAGCTTTCGTATAGCAATCTCTGCATGATGTAGATAATGAGGATTTGTTATGTCCATATTCTGTCTCGGTCCATATTGGTTTGGACCTCTCTTAGTAATAGCCAGTACATCAGGATATTTTTTCACAAGCCAGGTAGGTACTGCATAAGTGGGTGTACCTATTATTACTTTTATGTTAGCTTTGTTCATTGCATTTAGTACGCGATCAATATGCGAAAAATCAAATGTCCCTTCCTGAGGTTCCATTGTACTCCACGTAGACTCCGCAATTCGTACAACATTTATACCTGCCTCTTTCATCATTTTGACATCCTTATCAAGTCGTTCATATGGCATATATTCGTCATAATAAGCAACACCATATAAGAGTTTCGGTTTATTTTGAGCTTTAAGATGCGAAGTGAAAATTAGTGATATAAATACGATTTTAATAAACAGAAAAAAATTAGCTTTCATAGGTTAAAATTATTTCCGGTAAATATAAGTGTTTATTTTACATTTTTAAATTATGCCTGCGGAAAATTGGAGATAGCACTTTGCCCCTAACCTATTAACGCTTCTTTAATTTACTGTATAGAGCTCATAAACTATCTACTCTGAAGTCATAAAAAAACCTGTAGTATAAAATGTATACTACAGGTTTTATAACAAATCTGTTCATAAATTTAAACTTCATCACTAGTTTCGGGAATGAAATAACTATCGGTAAACACTTCCTACATTAATTTAAAATCTATGGACACATTAACTTTCTTTGAAACTTTTTTACTTACAATACTTGGAATCTTAATATCAAAATCATCAGCATTTACATTGAAATTGGCTGCAATTTCTACTTTATTATCATTTTTTTTGATTTTTGCCGGAACAGTAATTTGCTTTGATTTTCCATGTAGCTCTAATACTCCGGTAATTTTAAAATCTTTAGCGGTTTTGCTTAATGCTGAAATATCAAAATTCTCGATTTTTCCTCTAAAAACTGCTTTTGGATATTTATCACTCTCAATGTAATTTTCATTAAAATGTTCTTCCATTAAAGCAATTTTAAATTTGTATCCTTTCATTAAAGATAACGATGCAATTTCTCCGGTTGCAGTATTTAAAACACATGAAGAACTTTCATTTACAGCTTTTACCTCTTCGAAAGCGGGTACAGATGCTTCAAAAGTAATTTTTCCGGTTTTAGTGATTAATTTATCTTGTGCATGAATGAATCCAAAAGATAAAAATAAGAGTAGGGCGATTTTTTTCATAACTAATTATTAATTTATTCTTGTAATCCGTCAGTATTCCATTTAATGATAATATCTATATTTGTTTGCGAAAGCCTTGGCCCTCCAAAAGGCATGGCACCAGACGTACCTTCTGCTCTGGAAATTCGATCTAATAGTCCTCTGTTAATAACAGCTTGCTTAACAAATGTATATGTAGTTAAGGACATTGGAGCTCCATTGGTGGGAGTTGATCCGTGACAAAAAATACAATTGTTATCAATAATTGGTTTTACGTTTTGAGTATAGGTAGCTGATTCAATATCATCGACAGTTGTTAAATCTGATAAACTATCATTGGTACAACTATTCAATAAAAGGCTAAAAAGTGCCGGAATAATTAATTTTATTGATTGCTTTTTCATTTTTTTAATATTATAGATTAAAAAACACGAACTAAATTGAAACCGAAAGCAATTTCTCCTTTACTCCAATCTCCCGAAGTTTGCCCTAAGTAGCCACTTTCATGCATTGCTCTTGAATTAGTGAAATGCATTTGAAAGACGTGACCGCCTGTTTCTAAATCAACACCTATCGATAACGGATTTTTATATATAGATTCAGAGGCTCTGTTCAAATGAGCAGCATAATCAATATTTACCGACCAGCGCTTTGCGAATTTATAACGTCCCCCTAAACCAAGGGCAAATTGGCTATTATTTTGCGGATTTGGAATGATAGGTTGGTTATTAGTATCCAGAATATCACGCACAGTATTTTCATGGAAATAAGATGGAGCGATTTCCAGTGATAATTTTTCAGTAAATTTTCTGGATATTAAAATTTGTGTTACATAGCTGAGCCTGTTTGCAAATTTAAGAAGTGGGTAATCTTCCTTTTTTAATTCAGAATTAACAGCTACACTGCTAAAACCTACAATGGCAAAAGGGAATCCATTTTTTATTTGTGATTTCAAGCGATATTTCACACCCAAATCATAGGTTTCCTGAAAACCACTGCGTGCAGCATGTACAGTCAGCCAATCATTTACGCCATACAAAAATTTAATTTGTGTATTAGCATTATCCATTCCAAAAAAATCATCAAAACCATTTTTTACATAATCAAAACGATGTGCAACAACAAGATACAAATCGCCTTTTGCTGCCAATTTAGTTGATTCTAAATTAATAATTTTTAATGATTTAAAAGCTGATTCAACTTTTACATTTGTTTCAACAGTATCGATTTCCTTCAGCAGGTCATCTTGTGCAAAAATTGATAAGGGTAAAAAAAGTAGAAGTAGAATTAATTTTTTCATAATATTAAATATTTAAATCTAGTTTTACTATCATTCCAAAAACAGGGAGTGTTACTATTTCTGTTGATTTTGTTTGTACCTGTGCACTTAAAAAAGTAAGTATATTTTTATTTAAATTAGTCTAATATTTTACATTGATCCATTTTTAATTCTTCCAATAAATCATCATAACCAACAAAGCGCCCTTTAATTTTAATTTTTTGATCCGTTTTCAAATCACCGGAAATTTTATCGACCATCGTTACAGATAACTTTTTATCTAAAACAATTGTGTTACTTTCTAAATCTAATGAAGTGATAGTCCCATAAGTTTCAATAGTTTTATCTGCGTATTTTTTTGTGCCGGCATTAGCATCTTTCAAAAACTCATCATGAAGCTGAGTTACTGATATTGTGAAACTTGCTGATTCTGAATTTATATCACGGTGATCTTTGTAAACATAAAAATTGATGAAACAAAAAACTACTAAGGCAATAAAAGAAAGAATCAGGAGAACTTTTTTTATAACAGATGATTTCATATCAAAAAAAAATTATTAGAGCATTTTTTACTTAAAATATATTTGTAATGATACATAAAACCATTATATTCTGATAGATTAAAAATTATCAGAATAATATATTAAACAGATATGGAGGCAGAATATAGCCTTTATCAGAATTTACAACTTGAATTCCTAAACAAGAGTACTTCATTTTGTACTCCTTATTTCAAAAAATCAAGGTAATTTTATTATATCAAATATAATAAAATTATACGTCTTAACAACGCATAACACAATATTAATGAGATTATTATGATGTTTTCATATATCAATACTACAGTCAAAGCGGTTATATGAAAATTAATGCCGGTTCGTTAACAATATAAGTTAACACTGCAGGACAATCATAACCCTGACTACCCTTGAATCTGAAGAATATACTGCAGGTAAAATTTATACAATCTATCTAATTGGATCTACAAATTCCGTATTAAGCATTCATACAATAACTCATAATTTAGGAATAAAAAGAGAAACGTTTCACCAATTCTGTTTAGGAAATTACTTCAAATCCTGCATAACATAGTTTGAAATTTGTACCATGTGGGGCACAAAACTAAAAGCCCAATTCATACGAATTGGGTTTTAGTATTCTGATATGGATCATTGCAGGAAATGTGCCGAAGCCTGCTATAATTGCGCTGCCGAATGTAAAAAATGGCAACTTAATCAATCTCGTGAGTTAAATATATAATATATTAGAGAATTATTACCTTTAGGCAAAAAAGATGTTTGCTAGGATAATCGAACATTCTGCCTAATAGTCTTACTATATAGTAAAAAGGACATCTGAACATTTGTCAAAGGATTAAAACAATATTTATATAAAAAATGAATCCAGTAACCAGAGTAATTACAATCTTTCTTTTATCAATGTCTATTGCTCAGGCTAACAATTTCATATTTTCTCCGATTAATGTTTTACATGGACTGAGTGATAATCAGATACGGTATATACTGCAGCTCCCTGATGGAAGGATGATTTTCAAAACAAGCGGCAATATAAACATCTATGATGGAGCACGTTTTAAATATATTCACCAGACTTCCCGGCACATTTATCCATTAAAGAGTTACGATGGTTTCTATCGGATTTATCAAAGCGGAGATTCTCTTCTTTGGATCAAAGACACTCATAAACTGATGTGTGTTGACCTTCGTACAGAAAAATACATATCACGACTGGATTCTTATTTTAAGAAAAAAGGTTTTAAACAACCTGTTGAAGATCTTTTCATGGATTCAAACCAGCGATTATGGCTTCTGACATCCGGCAGATTATCACAATATAATTCTTCTGATTTTTTGAACATAGGGGCTAATCATGAAAAATTACAGGATTTAACATCTCAAAATAACAACCTATACCTGTTTTATAATACTGGCGAGGTGGTGTGTTATGATTTAAAAACAAAAAGAAAGCTTTACAGCAATGCTGCTTATCCGTCACAGCAACAGGTATTTTTTAAGAATACCTCACTGGTTGTAAAAGGAAAAAATGGTTTCTATCAATTACGAAACGGAAGTAAAGGCGGCTTTTTCTTCTTTGATACCCAAAAACGCATTTGGAAAAAAATACTCGAAACCAACTACACACTTAATACATTGATCGTTAATTCCGATGACACTGCCTATATCAGTTGCACCAATGGTATTTGGATAATTAATTGCCAAAATGGAGAAAAGCAATATCTTCCAACATTACAAAAAATTGACGGAAGCATTCTGGATACTGAGATAAGCACTCTCTTTTATGACAAACAAAATGGTTTATGGCTGGGAACTATTAATCAGGGACTGCTTTATTATCATCCTTTCCGATACAAGTTCACTAACATAGGACGTTCGTATTTCCCGGTGTCTTCTACAAAGGATATCATAGTGCAGGCGTTTGCCGAAGATCAGATTGGAAATATATACATTAAATCTCAATCGGCGATATATCGATATTATTCCTCTGCAAAAAATAATAAGATCTTGACAGCCCTCCCCGCTTCTTCAGTACCACAAGATGTATTAAAAAAATTAAATCAAAATCATACTGCCTCACTTACAGATGTGCGCCACTGGAAATGGATCGGTACACAAGACGGCTTAAAGCTTTTTGACCCTGATCAAAAAGAAGAAAAAATCTTTTATACCAAAGATGGCTTATCAAATAATTTTGTGCATGCCATATTGGAAGATCGCAACAATAATATCTGGGTAACGACCAGTTACGGAATAACAAAACTACAGATAGATTCCATAACTAAAAAAGTTCATTTCACCAGTTTTAGTTCAGATGAAGGAACATTAGAAGGAGAATATACCAATGGGGCAGCATTTGAAGCAGCCAATGGGACTCTTTATTTTGGAGGAATAAATGGATTCAGTATATTGAATCCGGGCAACATGGCTGAGCAAAAACTACCCTTCAGACCTGTCTTTACAAACCTTTTTTTACGCGGAGAGAGAATCGAAGCAGGAAACAGATACGATGATCGTATTATTATGGCGGAAACTGCACCATACACTAAAGAAATAGAACTTTCTTATGATCAGAACTTCCTGACTTTTGAGTTTTCAGCTGTCAACTATCAAAATCCTTCTCAGACCTACTATCGGTATCAGCTGGAAGGCATCGATAATAATTGGCAGGAAACTTCTATTAGCAGACAAAATAAAAACGCGGGTATGGATGGTATTCTTAAAACTTCCTATACCAATCTGCCTCCGGGAGAATACAAACTTAGAGTGATCGCTTCGGGCAATGATCGTCAATGGAACGGGCTGGTTTCTGAATTGCGTATCACCATTCACGCGCCATGGTGGAAAACTACTTTTGCATATATTCTATTCATAGCACTTTTTATAGTTATGCTGGGTACAGGCATATATTTGTATATTTATTATAACAGAAAAAAACTTGAACGCAGCCACAAAGAAGACATTTTGCTGGTTCGTATTCGAAACCTGATCGAACAATGTGATTTCCTCCAGGCGGAAAACGAAACTTACCTCTCAAAAACAAATGTACACACAACTCAATCTGAGGATAACCATAATGAAAACCGGGCAGATGCCGCATTTTTAGCACGCGCTTTAGAACAAGTGGAAAAGAATCTTGATGTTCCGGATTATTCTGTCGAGCAGCTCAGCCGTGACCTTTGCATGGACCGGACAGGGCTTTATCGTAAATTAATCGCATTATTAGATAAATCACCCTCTTTGTTTATTCGGAATATTCGTTTGCAAAGAGCAGCCGGTTTAATACTCGAAGGAGAACTCAGCATTACAGAGATTACTGAAAAAGTTGGCTTTAGCAGTTCCAGTTACCTGAGCAAATGTTTTCAGGAAATGTATGGCTGTCGCCCGTCGGAATACGCTGAAAAGATGAAAAAATCAACATAATTACTGTTTATTTCAACATGGTTGTTGTCCCATTTTGTTTGTTGTTGAATACTTTTGACAGTAAGAACCACATATAATTAACAACTTATGAAATTTTATAAAAAAACCTGCCTTTTAATGGTCTTCGCAACATTTTTGGCAATGAGTGGAAACGCTCAAACTATCCAGCCAACAAAACAAGGAGTAAAATTTTCTGTACAGGACCAGGATATTCAAATCGAATTCTATTCGAATAATATTGTACGGGTGTACAAAACTCCCAAAGGTGTCCCATATGACAAAAAAAGTCTGTCTGTTGTCAAATCTCCCGAAACAACCTCGGTAAAATTTGAGCAAAAAGGAAACAACACCTTATTAAAAAGCAATGCCATCCATGTTGAAGTTAATCCTGAAACCGGAGGTATCTCCTTTTATGATGCATCGGGAAAATTGCTGCTTAAAGATAAAGATTATGGTGCACAGTTTTCTCCGTTAGATGATGCTGGCATTCCGTCTTATACAGTACGGGAAGGCTTTTTGCTTGACAAAAATGAGGCTGTGTATGGTGTTGGGCAGATTATGGATAATAAGTTTAATCGCCGCAACTCATCGCATCACATGCAGAATGAAAACATGTCAACTTACTCTCCGTATTTTATGTCAGTAAAAGGATATGGCGTTTTTTGGGATAACTATTCTATTTCGGAATTTAAAGATAATTTGCAAGAACTTTCTTTTGAAGGTCTGGGACATTGCTCCGATTATTATTTTATGTATGGCAAAAATGCAGACGGGGTTATTTCACAAGTTCGTGACCTGACAGGCAAGGCTCCTATGCTTCCTTTATGGGCTTATGGTTTTTTCCAAAGTAAAGAACGTTACCATACGCAAGACGAAAGCCTGAACGTTTTAAAAAAATACCGTGAACTTAAAGTCCCTCTTGATGTGGTAATTCAGGATTGGCGCTACTGGCCTGAACATAACAAGACCGACAGTACATGGAACTCACAAAGTTTTGACAAGGAAAGGTTTCCAAATCCTAAGGAATGGGTCAATGAAATTCATAAGCTGCATGCAAAACTATTGATCGTTACCTGGCCCGGATTTGGTCCAAAGACAGAGCAGCGTAAAGAATTTGACAGTAAAAAGATGATAATCAACTTTGACACCTGGCCGCCAAACAGCGGTGCGCGGCCTTATGATGTATACAATCCTGAAGCCCTGAATATTTACTGGCGTTACCTCAACAAAGGAATATTCAGTTATATTGGAAATGATGGCTGGTGGCTCGATTCAACAGAACCTGACCATATCAACAAAAAAGAATCAGATTTTACACTTCCAACCCATCTGGGTACGTACCGCAGTGTAAAGAATGCCTATAGTATGATGCATAATAAAGGAATAGCAACTAACCAGCGCGCAACAAACGGCAACATTCGCCCGGTAATATTAACCAGATCAGGATTTATCGGTCAACAGCTTTACGGCTCCAATACCTGGAGTGGTGATGTGGTTTCCTCTTGGGAAATGCTTGAGAAACAAATTCCTGCAGCATTGAACTATACTTTGATGGGGATTCCTAACTGGAACAGTGATATAGGAGGCTTTTTTGCTGATCGCTGGAAAAAAGACGGAGGCAATAAAAGCCCGGAATTTCAGGAATTATATGTCCGCTGGATGCAGTTTGGTGCCTTTTGTCCAATGATGCGTTCACATGGAACTGATCTTCCCCGTGAAATCTGGAACTTTGGCGATCGCGGAACATGGTGTTTTGATGCACAGGAAAAATCTATTAAGCTGCGTTATAAATTATTGCCGTATATCTACAGTACATCCTGGGATGTCAGCCACAATAACGGAACATTCATGCGTCCGTTGATTATGGATTTTGCAGCAGATAAGGAAACACATAACATTGGTAATGAGTATTTGTTCGGCCATTCCCTTCTCGTGGCTCCCGTAACTCAATATAAAGCAAAAACATGGCCTGTCTACCTGCCACAAGGAAGTGATTGGTATAATTTCTGGACAAATGAATATTTTAAAGGCGGACAGACAGTAAAAACCGATACACCTATAGATATGGTTCCACTCTATGTAAAGGCTGGTTCCATACTCCCTTTTGGACCGGAAGTACAATATTCCACCGAAAAAAAGTGGGATAATCTTGAAATTCGTATTTATCCGGGAGCCGATGGTGAATTTGTACTGTACGAAGACGAAAATGATAATTTCAACTACGAAAAAGGAAGCTATTCTACGATCAAATTCAAATGGAATGATACCAAAAAAACACTTACTATAGAAAACAGACAAGGCAATTTTGCCAGTATGCTCAAATCCCGTAAGTTCAATGTTGCTATTGCCGGTCCTAAGCAGGCAATAGGCGATGCTCCTGCAAAACTAATCAAGACCGTTTCATACAATGGAAAAGAAACAGTTGTAAAACTTTAAGAGAATTATTTCTCAAATTCCAAAAAACCCTTTAAAATCAGTGATTTTAAAGGGTTTTTAAATTTTGCCTTTTTTTATCCGCCCTCTAATGATGAACTAAAATTCTTAAATTAAGGAAAACCGTAAAAACAGCATTACTCAAAAACCGAACTTTAGGCAAATAATAAAATGTAATGCTAAAAAGAACTATTTTAATTGAAAACAAGTTTTCGATAACTACAAAAAATAACCAGTTAGTTTTAAAATCTGAAATAAAGGAAAGTTCTGTCCCAATTGAGGACATTGGCTTTCTTGTTCTTGACCATAATGAAATCTACCTCAGCATTCCTGCCATGAATTTACTTGTTGAAAATAACACTTCTATTATTATCTGTGGAAAAAATCATCTTCCTAATGGAATGTTGCTAAACCTCAACAGCCATCACATTCAGCAGGAAATATTTAAAAATCAAATTGAAGCCTCTATACCTTTAAAGAAACAATTATGGCAGCAGACTATAGTTGAAAAAATTAAAAACCAAGGACAGTTACTTGAAAAAATAACCCATTCCAAAAATAGTTTTGGCTTTCTGGCAAGTAAGGTTTTAAGCGGAGATTCCTCTAATATGGAAGGAGTTGCTGCACAGCAGTACTGGAAACATTTTCCGCAGCCTAACTTAGAAATGAACGGAATCAAACGAGAACGATATGGAGACTATCCTAATAATTTCCTGAATTACGGCTATGCCATCTTAAGAGCCGCAACGGCAAGAGCCCTTTCCGGAAGCGGGTTACTAAATACGTTAGGAATCCATCATAAAAATAAATACAATGCTTTTGCACTTGCCGATGATATTATGGAACCGTTTCGTCCTGTTGTAGACGAAAAAGTCTTTGAAATCATGCAGCTTTTTAATGAACAGGAACTAACCACAGCTATTAAGGCCGAGTTATTACAAATCCTGACAAGGACTGTTTATTTTAAAGAAGAAAAAAGTCCGTTAATGATCGCACTGCAAAAAACAGCTAGCTCTTTACAGCAATGTTTTACAGGAAATCGAAAAAAAATTAAATATCCGGAATTATGGAGCTTAACGGATACCGAATAATGTGGCTGTTTGTTTTTTTTGATCTCCCCACAGAAACAAAAAAAGACAGAAGAAATGCATCCGGATTTAGAAACAATTTACTGAAAGATGGTTTTTCGATGATGCAGTATTCGGTTTATGTACGCCATTGTGCGAGCAGCGAAAGCGCCGATGTACATGAAAAGAGAATCCACAGACTGCTGCCGCCTTTAGGAAAAGTAAGTGTACTCCGAATAACCGATAAGCAGTTTGGTAATATTTTGAATTTCTGGGGAAAAGCAGCCGTACCCTCAGCACCTCAGCCCACACAATTAGAATTGTTTTAAATTATTTTCAAAAAAAGTATCAACTGTCCATTTATCAGGATTTGAGTCAATATAATTACTAATGTTTAGGTATGATTTTTCATTTCGTATAATATGATCATGAAAAGAACGCTGCCAGGCAAAATCTAAAAAACCATATTCATGAATTATTTTAGATGATGTTGTTTTAAAAGCTCCTATTAAACCCGACAATGATTTTATTTTGATTTCTTCATTCTGTACAGATAAGTCACGACTTGCTCCAGATGATTTCCTACTATCAATTTCAATAATAACATGAACATGATTGGGCATTATAACAAAATTATGAATATCAACATATTGATATTGCTCCGACAACCAATACATTCGATTCTGTACAATTTCTCCAAATTTATTTAATTCCATTTTTTTTAAAAATTCATTTGGATTGGATTCATTTGGATTATGTAGGGACAGGTCGCGACCTGTCCCTACCGCGGATTCGATTAAAATTACCGATCCCAAACAACACAACCTATCCTGAACACACATCGTGACGAAATATAAATTATCACTTGAATAATCAAATCCTTTCATCCGATTTCTTTTTCTATTCTTCATAATTTTATAACATTTCTGGTATACAGAGGCAGATACTACCTGACATAGCCATATTTAATTGTGATTTTCATAATAAAAATACAGCAATACAATCATTACAAATAAAAAAATGCTTCAATCCTGGGGTATCAATCCAAAAAAGAAGCATTTTTTTATACGATATTTCGATTCAATCCTTTGATTATTAGGAGATAATAAGCCAACAGATATCGTGTTTTCTAATCTTTAATCAAACCACAACGTTTCGTAATCAAGATCGATAGTTTTTATTGATATCGTGTTTTCTAATCTTTAATCTTATCACAATAAGGCTATATGCCGTAGGTGAAAACCTTTAGTCCTGCTTCGGTGGGACTTTTCTATTTTTATAGTATAATTTATTTCCTAGCCATTCGGTATAGGTTCTTTCAAATAGACTTTATCCTAAAAAACAAAAACCCCTATTTTGAATCAAAATAGGGGTTAAATATTAATTGGAGAATAACTTAATTAAAGTCCCCATCCATATCTTAATCTGAATACTCCCGAAGCATTTACTGTTTGCAGTGTAATGTTAGTACCGCTTCCTCCTCGTGATTGAAGACTATACGAATCACCATCTCTTAATCCCGGCCAGTAAACGCTGGCAATTTTATCGTTTCTGCATACATCGCTGGTAGATACAATATACGCTATTTCATTATCAGTCTGTGGTCCGTTTTGATAATCTTTCCCTGAATTCATAGTAGCACCAAATTCAGTAATAACGGTACGGGCACCATAAATTCCGATTCTGTTACGCCAATCTGTTTGCCAGGCAGATGCACTGCGTGTTGCCCAATATGCATAGTTGTGCAATGATAATAAACAACTGGTAAAACGACTATCAGCACCAACACCTTTTACATCTTCGCTATATCCGGTTCCAGATAATAATATTCTACCCCTTGGCACACCCGGATATCTGGAAAGAAATTCAGCATAAATAGGTGTTAGTTGACTAAGTGTATAACCATGCGGCTCATTAAAAACTTCAAAATACACCCTGCTATTACCACTATATTTATTAACTACAGTTGTCCACATATTCCAAAACTTAGTGGTATCATCTATTTTTCCATCTTTTGACGAAGCAGCTTCCCAACAACCTATAATCACGTTCCATCCTTTGCTCGTTGCCTTGTCAATAACAGCATTGTAACTATTCCACCAGCTTTCTGAAACTGATGGCGGATTGATTGGAATACGAATGGTATTTACACCATTTATATTAGTTGCAAAAGCATTTAATACAGCATCAGTTTTTGCAGAAACTGTAGCATAACTGTCACTAGCTTCCAAACCGGACGGAATTACCCAGCCATCAACAAAATTATCCCTGCCGTCTGCCCAGTTTACACCTGCTATACCGTTAACACCAAGAGACTTGCCTGTAGGACTAGGTTGTGCAACTGCTGCATTAGCGGCTTCCGCCTGTGCGGCTTCGGTATCCGACTCATTTTGAGTACAAGAATTTAATGATCCCAATAAGACCACACTTAAAAATAAAAACGAATTTAGTTTTTTCATAAAATAAGATATTTAATGTTAAAAATGAAAGCCAAAAATATGCTTATTTTACCCACTCAACAGGGGATGAAATTGAAAAATTAAGGGGGCAGTTTTGCTTATTTTTAATAATTATATAATTAAATCGTTAATTTTTTTAATTAAACTACATTTTAAAATACAATTAATGAGTTTTTAATTTTTATATTTTATTCAAAAAAATATCATTAAAAACAACAAAAACAACACATAAAATACCATTTTATAAAAATACATCATAATAACACAAACATTGAAAAGAGCTCAAATGATGCTTTCTATTGAATTTTAAAAAAAACTCCCAAAACAGATTTAAATAAATTCTGTTTGGAAGTTTTTCATTATTGCAATTCTATTTTTTAAATTAAATAACTGATTGAATATAATTGATTAAAATCTTATTTGATATAAAACAAATCAATCAAAAAGTAAAAATTCGAGTCAATATACTTCCAGAAATCATTGTAACCCTGAGCGGAGTCGAAGGTTTTTTCGTGTAAAAAGCCTTCGACTCCGCCTGACATCTATTTTTGAATTATTCCCAACGGGCTTAAATATTGTCTTGTTTCTGTTTTAAATAATCCGACGGAGAAATTTTGCAGGATTCCTTAAAGCACGTACTGAAATATCCGGGGCCATTAAACCCGACTTTATAGGCAATATTGGCAATATCTGTTTCGCCCGCATCAAGAAATTGTCTGGCTCTTTTTATCCGCATGTCCCTGACAAATTCTACCGGTGTCATATTGGTTAAGCTTTTAAATTTTCTATTAAATGTTACTCTGGACATATTCAGTGAATTTGCTATAACATCGATATTAAATTCCGGATCAGTTAAGCTGTTTTCCACTATAGCTATAATATCCTTTAAGAACTGCTCGTCTTTGGTTGTAATGATTATTTCTCCCGGTTCCAATGCAATAGTTTTTACATTAGTCTGCAGGCGTTCAAAAATTTTCTTTCTTTGTTTAATTAAATTTTCAATAGAAGCCATTAGGAAATTGGTATCAAAAGGCTTTGTAATGTAATAATCTGCTCCATAATTCAATCCTTCGATTTTATTCTCTACAGAAGATTTTGCAGTTAATAAAATTACCGGAATATGACTCGTTTCGGTTGAATTTTTAAGCGCATCAAGCAGCTCGATACCATCCATCTGAGGCATCATAATATCACTTAAAATTAAATCCGGCAGTTTGTTTGCGGCTATCGCCAAACCTTCTTTTCCGTTTTCGGCTTCTAATATGCGGTAAAAACGCTGCAGCTGACTTTTCAAAAATGCCCTTAATTCATTGTTGTCCTCTACAATAAGAACCACCGGTAAATTAGTATCATCATTATTTTTAAATACCTCATCTTCCTTATTTTGCTTACTGGCAATATGCTGTAATTTTTCTTCTGCTGCTAAGTTTACCTTACCAGCTTTGCTTTGAAAAATTTTGTTGCTTAAATCTATTTCTATAGAAACCGTCAGACCTCCCCTGTCATTATTTACGGCATAAATAGTACCCTGGTGTAATTGTACATATTCCTTACAAAGTGCCAGGCCAATTCCGGTTCCTACATTTTTACTTTTGCCTGTATCTGTTTCATAATAAAGCTTAAAGATATCTTCAAGCTTATTTTCATCTACACCGGTTCCCTGATCCGCAACATTGATTTTTAAAAAAGTACCATCCATTTTAACTTCAACTGTAATAAGACTATCATTTGAAGAAAATTTAATAGCATTAGACAATAAATTATAAATTATAATATCCATTTTTTCTTTGTCCAGATTTACAGTAAGAGTTTCAGAATTGGATAGTGTTTTAATTTTTATGTTTTTTTCATATGCAGCCTGGATAAACAACGTGTTTATTTCATTTATAAAGGATACCAGTTCAACAGGCTCGATATTAAGCTCTTCATTGCCGCTTTGGACTTTTCTAAAATCAAGCAGCTGATTCACAAATCGTACCAGCCGGTTAGTGTTTTTTCTTACTGTCTCTATATAATCATTACCCAAGGGGCTTAATTTTTCGTTTCGGGCAATTTCCTCTATCGGGTTAACGATCAGGGTAAGCGGTGTTCTTAATTCATGCGAAATATTGGTGAAAAAACTCAATTTTAACTCCGTCATTTTTTGTTCTACCACAACTTTGTTTCGTAACCGAATCATAGAATACGCTATTCTTCTTGACAGTTCAAGTAAAATAACAATGATTATGGCATATAAAAAATAAGCCCAATTGGTTTTCCAAAATGGAGGAGCAATTGTAAACGACAAACTTTTTTGAGGTGTATTGGTATACAGCTCCGTGTTTAGGCATTTCACTTCAAACTGGTAATCTCCGTGCGGTAAATTTGTAAATGTTGCTTTTTTCTGGTTTTTTACCTGATGCCACGTATCATCCAGACCTTTTAATCTGTAGGCATACAATTGCTTATTATTGGATCTGTAATCTAAAACCGTGTAATAAATACTAATGGTGTTTTCCCGATAATCTAATTGAATATTGTTATTGTAATTTATATCTGCTTTTAAAGGAAATTCTGCAGATTTTACATTTGAAATTTTATTGTTGATTTCAAAATTAGTAAAAACCATTTTTGTTGTATTCTTTTGATTTTCAACTTTTTTTGGATTGAAGGTTAAGTAACCATTTTTGCAACCAAAAATCAAGGTTCCGTTTTGTAATTTTGAATTCGATGATTCTGAGAATCTGGTTTTAAGCAATCCATCATAGGAATCGTAATTTCTAAAGGCGTGATTACGCAAATTAAATTTTGAAATACCATTTTCAGTAGCCAGCCATAGATTTTTTTGATCGTCCTCAATCATACTCAGGATAAAATCACTGGGTAAACCATTTTCTTTTGTGAAATTTTCAAACTTTAATCGATTATTTTTCGTTTCAACAGCCAAATTAAGCCCGCCCCCGGCTGTTGAAATCCACATTTTATCTTCTGAATCTTTATACATGAACAATACATCATTACTGCCCAAACTGGATTTATCACTGGAAACCTTTACATATCTTGAAAATTTTAACTCATTTGGATTGTAATTTCCAGGATTAAACGTTACCAATCCATTTGTTGTTGCCACCCAGATTTGACCTTTATAACCTTCAGTCAGATATCTTACTTTGCCGGACTCTGTAACAGGAAAATTTTTAAAATTATGTGTAAAACTAAATTCACCATGATTTTCTTCCACCAAATTGATTCCATTATCATAAGTCCCTACCCAAATATGTCCTTTCTTATCCTCTAAAATAGAATAGATTAAATCACTGCTTATACTTTTAGGATTATTTTTATCAGCTTTAAATTGTGTTAATATGTATTGCGTTTTTTGAATATTTACAGGAGTTGCCTTATACAAACCTTTTCCTTTTGTACCCAGCCAAACATTTCCTTTTGCATCTTCGGTGATGGTGTATATAAGACCAATATCCTTGGTTTTATAATTCAAAAACAGGTTTTTTAATTCCTGATTATCCTGATAAACTTTTAATTTTCCTGCTTTTGAGGCAATCCATAATCTATTTGTTTTATCTGTAAAAATAGCCCTGATCTCATTCTCATATTTATTTTTAGCATTCGGAACCAAAATTTTTTGCTGAAAAATATCTTTTTGAAGAATAACTTTATTAATACCTCCATCATTAGAGCTTATCCAAAGAATCCCCGAATGGTCAAAATACAAGCTGGAAATGATATTTGAAAATTTCTGGTTTTCGTCTCCCGGTTTATTAAAAAAATACTCCAATGCATTACTTTTGGGATTGTAATATCCAAAACCGCCGCCTTTTAATTTTATCCAAACCCTGTCAAAATTGTCTTCAAAAATCCCAAAACTATTTTTTGTCTGTAAAAGAGAAGCATCCTTTTTTTGTGAAAGGAATTGAATATTTTTTTTCTTTGGATTAACCATCAGAACGCCGTTATCTTCGGGCTCAACCCACAACAAGCCTCCTTTGTCCTGATAAATTTTATAAACCGGGGAATCTGAAATTTTAAGGATAGATTCTGTTTTTAAAGTTTTTATATTAAAAGTAATGAGCTCTCCTGCAGAAGAAGTAATAAATAATAAATTTTGATTTTTTGATTTTATTATTGAGTTTATGCTTTTTTTGGAAATAGAAGTTTTCGAATAATTTTTATGAATTTTATTATAACAGAACAACTCCCCTTCATTGGTACCAAACCAAACACTATCATCTTGTGAAAAGAAACATTTTATATTATTTTTTGATATATTTTTCCTTTTATAATCCTGATTTTTAGATTTTATTATCATATCCAATCCCTTGTCAGAGCCAACCCAAACAGTGTTGTTTTTGTCTACGGAAACAAAATTTAAATCATTGGAAGCTATTGAAAAATTGTTTTTGGAACCCTGTTCGAAATGAATAATTTTAATTTGGCTGTTGTCTTTTTTTTGTGCCAGATAAATACCCTTATTATCTGTAGTCAGCCAGACATTTCCGTCACCGGCTGTATAAATATCTTTAAATTCAATTTTGTTGGTTCCTAAAATATTCGCGAGAGAAAGGAAGGATTCGGTACTTTTATCGAATCTGTAAATCTGATTATCATAAGCCTTAAGCCATATATACCCGAAAGAATCTTCCTTGATTAAGTCGATACGATTGTTGCCCAAACTACTATTATCACCGGCAGTTGCCTTATAAGTAATAAAATTTTTCCCGTCAAACCTATTAATGCCATCCCAGGTTGCAAACCACATAAAACCTTCTTTGCCTTTTATTATATCCCTGATAGCATCATGGGAAAGCCCGTCTTCTGTAGAGTAATTTTCTATTTTGCATTTTATCTGAGCTTTTAATTCATTTGCTGAACTAATAAATAAAAGTGCAATTAAAAATTTAGGGAATAGAAGTTTTTTCATTTAGGAATTCTGGTTTTTTATAAAATATATACAATTGACTATATTACCCCATTGGTACAACACAAAATAGATGTCAGGCTGAGTCCATTCGGCTTCGCTCAGGATAAACTTAGTCGAAGCCCTTTTCATCTAAAAATCCTTCGACTCCGCTCAGGATGACTTCTGGAAAATCATCAATATTTCCTTCCTCTTTTTAAAGTCTATTATTCAAAATCATTATTTAAATACAGAACCTGTCAGTCATACCTTACCAAACAGATCCGGTGATCAAAATTTAGAAGTAAATGACCAAAATTTAAAAGTCATTACTATTTTATTAAAATACATTTGACGCAGGATTAAATTACTAATCAATCAAAAATTTGGCATTAAAAAAACTGTATTGATAATTTATTTTGACCAAATATAAATATTAATTGCATTTATACCTTATAAATCTATCAATTCTACACTTAAAATAAAATCTTATCAGATTAGTGTTTTATCACAAATACACAAAAAGAGCTAAACCAAACTTAATTACTATCTAACCAAAAATTTATGAAAAAACTTGACTTTCTTGTCCTCTTTATTATAGGACTGTTATCATTTAATCAATCTAGAGCGCAAAGTTTTAATCCTGATATTGTAGTAGATATCAACGGATCAGGAAATTTTACTTCCATACAGGCGGCTATTAATGCAGTACCGGCAGGCACGCCGACAATTATTTATGTAAAGAGGGGGTTATACGATAAGGAAAAATTAATTGTTCCTGCCAATAAGACTAAAATTACCCTAATTGGAGAAAGCAGGACAGAAACCATTATTTCTTATGATATATACAACTGTAATGATGGCGGTGATGGCTTATGTCCTGACAATAAGGTGGCACTTTGGAGCAGTAATACTGATTTAGTAAAAACAGCTGCTACGCTTACCATCATGGCAAATGATTTCAAAGCCGAAAACATAACTATTCGAAACACTGCAGGAAATGTAGGTCAGGCGCAAGCCCTAACAGTTCAGTCAGACAGAAATGTATTTGTTAATTGTGACATCACTGCCTATCAGGATACCATTTATTTTTGGATGGCCGAAACTTCACGTGCTTATTTTAAATCCTGTATGATTTTAGGCCGTACTGATTATATCTATGGCCGCGGCATAGCTGTTTTTAACGAATGTGAAATTAGAAGTTACGGCGGAGCGTGGATAACAGCACCTTCAACTGAAATAACACAAACCTATGGCTTTGTATTTTATAAGTGTAATTTAACGTATCAGCCAAATAGTCCAAGAGTGGGCGATGATGGAATGAAAATCAAATTTGGGCGTCCATGGCATGCCTATCCCAAGGTGGCATGGCTTTATTGTACAATGCCTGCAGAAATTGATCCTTTAGGATGGGGAGATAAATGGAATATGGACTATGCAGATACAAGTACAGATCTGCATTTATATGAATGGATGAATACAGGTGCAGGAGCCGATATGAGCGGCAGGGCAAACTGGGCAGGTCTTAGAGCCATGACAGACCAAACTGAAGCTAATCTTTATGAACCAAAAATTGTATTGGCAGGTTCAGATAATTGGGATCCTACTGCTATACCTCCAACAGTAACAGTATTTAATTGGGATGGAGGTGCCGCTAATACAGGATGGCTGGAAGCAGACAACTGGAATCCTAATGGTGTGCCGGCAATTTCAGAAGCAGCAAATGTTGACGGTAATTTTACAATAAATGCAAATGGTGGAAATTTTGCTGCAGATTTAAACTTAATGAATGGCGCAGCCATTGACGTTTCTGCAAATAGTTCAGCCACTTTGCTTACACTGAATCAGGCAACTGTTTCTTCATCAGCCAGTGCATCATTATCTGGTACTATTAAAACAAAAGGAACGGTAACTATCAATACTTCTGGTAATCTTAATATTACTGCAGTTATTACTGGAGTGCACCAAATAACCAAGACCGGCACTGGAATATCACAATTGAACGGCAATAATTCAGGTTACACCGGCAATTTAATTATTGAATCAGGTGATTTACAAGCCAAAGCAGCAAATTCACTTGGAAATGCTGGAAAAATAACTGTTAAAACCACTGGAAAGCTAACTATAGATGTTAGTACAGCCATTCAAACAAAAACGGCTCTTTATACAGAAGGAACAGCGTCAATCGTATTGAATCAAGACATTACCATTAGTGAGTGGTATGTTGACGGTGTTTTGAAAGTAATGGGGCAATATGATGCAACCACTAATCCAGGCACCATTAGCGGTACTGGAAAAATAATTATAGGAAGGCCAAGTCAGTTTAATTTTGTTGGAGGAACAGTAAATAAAAACTGGGATAATTCAGCTCATTATTCTCCGGCTTTATTACCAGAACTGGGAGAAAGAGTAAATGTGAGCACAACTTACATAGAAGCTGTAGCATCTGTATTTAAAGGAAATATGTATTTAAGTAATGGCAAATACATTCTGTTAAGAACAACCTCAACTTTGTCTGAATGTAAAGGACCTGTAACAATGGAACAAGGCACTTCCATTAATTATGCAACAAGCGGTACAGGCTTTTATTTAAATGCTCCTGTCATATTAAATGGTGATATCACATTATTTATGAGCAGCTCTAATGTTGCGGGCAGTACTATGGATTTGCCAGGCACCTTTTCAGGCAATTATAAAATAAAAGTAAATAATAATAAAAGCGGAACTGCAAATACAGCAACTGTAAAATTAGGTGGAAATAATAGTAATTTCATAGGAACGTGGGACTTGAGTATCGCCGCAACTACCGCTGGAGGATCAACTGCAATTAACGGAACAGTAGAAAATGCTTTTGGAAAAGGAACAATTAACCTGGCTTCCACTAATAAAGCTATTTTTAATCATGCGAAGTGTGCCGGGGATGAATTAACTATGAATATAGCCGGATCAGCTTCAGCAGTATTAAACGTAGCTGTTACGGTTAAGAAATTTACTTTCAACGGAACTCAGCTTGCAAACGGAACATATAGTGCAACAACACATCCCGGTTTGTTTACAGGCACAGGTTCAATTACTGTAAATTCTGCTAATTTAAGTGTAGATGAAAAGGTTTATTTAGAATATGGTATGTTGAGAGTAAATGGTACACTTGAAAATCTTGACGTTTACTCCCTTACCGGCCAGCGCGTATACCATACCAAGTCTGCTACGGAAATAGATTTAAATGGGTTAAAGACAGGAATTTATATTGTTCGTTATAAAATTAATGGCAAACAAGGGGCAGTTAAGGTTTATAAAAAATAAGACGACCTCTTTTAAATAAATACACACAAAGTATCTGTTTCATATACCCAATAATTACATAAAATAAAATAAAATGAAATCATTATTCTCAAAATTATTCATTGGTGTTTTTGCTTTTTGCAGTTTTATTTCTGCGAATGCACAAATTACCCTTCATACCATTGGTGATTCTACCATGGCCACTTATGACGAAAGTACTTCCGATATACGAGGCTGGGGTATGATGTTTCAACAGTTTTTCACTTCAGGAGTCACGATTAATAATCGTGCAAAAAATGGCGCCAGCAGTAAAAGTTTTTATATGGAAGCACCTTATTGGACAACCGTAAAGCAACAGATAAAAACCGGTGACTATGTCATCATTCAATTTGCTCATAATGATGAAAAAAACGGAGGTCTCGATGGCGGGACTGACGCTTTAAATCCAATAAACGGAACTGACTATAGAGGGACAAATCCACAAACAACTTATAAAGATTATCTTAGAAAGTATATTGATGAGACCCGTGCTTTGAACGCTACACCAATTTTAGCAACCTCTTTATGCCGAAAATATTTTAGCGGAGGTACTATTACGCGTAAAGGTGCTCATGATTTAGGTGCTGACTTTAGTCTTCCTGCAACAGATCATACTTATGATTATGCCTATGCTATGAAAGAAGTTGCAACAGAAAAAGGAGTGCAGCTTATCGACTTAACGACCTTAACAAAAGCATTGGTTGAATCTTATGGCGATGCTGCCAGTACTGCCCAACTTTACGTATCTGCAGATTCTACACATCCCACGGCACTATTAGGAACATTAACTGCCCGATTATGTGCTCAGGAAATGGTAAAACAAAATATTTTAGCTTCTTATATCAATACATCAACAGATGTTCTGATTAATCCGACCAGCTGTGATTTTGGGGATGCATACACAGGTCAGACACTTACAAAAGAAGTAACTATTACCGGTTTTGATCTTGTTCCCGATGCAGGAGCCTTTAGCCTATCCGTGAGCGATGGTTTCTTAATTGCTGCAAATAAGACAGACACTTTTGGTTCTTCTATCAATATGAATTACACAGGCGGTAATCTTGCATTTACGAAATTTTATATTTCAGTAACTCAGTCTGTTGGCGGAACTAAAACCGGAACACTTACTGTTACTAATGGAACCGTGACAAAAACAGTTCCTCTGACAGCTAATTTTATTACATTGACAGGAGGAACTGAAGTAAGTGTTTTATGGCCATTAATTACAAATAATACGCCGGTGTTGCAAGGTCCGGCTACTGTTGTTGATCAAACTCATTCAGGCATGTCTGTTCAGTCGTATGCTGCACCTAACGGGACTTCAACTATATGGCCTGCCGGGAGTGGGTATGATACCACAAGAAAAACACAAAGAAACCTGATTGATGGTGGTGCGTGGCCAGCAGGAGAGATTGATGAAGTCTCAACACGTTATATTCAATTTGGAATTAAAGCCAATGCCGGAACAGAATTAAATATTGATTTGATCAGTTTATATGTTGGCGGCGCAGGAGGAAGCGGTATGCGTTGTCGTATTTCTTATTCAAAAGACGATTTCGCTACTACATTTGTTGCAGGAGAATTTCAGAGTATGACATCCAATACGATGAACGCTGTTTCAAAGATACCGGTTATTAAACTTGTTAATGGAGAAACCTTAAAACTACGCGTATATCCTTGGTATAGCTCAGCATCTACAGGAAAAACAATATGCCTCGCAGATGTTAAGATTCATGGAATGGCTATGCCGGCCTCAAATTTATCCACAGATGATTTTTCGAAAAACCAATTACAATGGACAATAAAAGATGGTTATATTAAGATAGAAAATGCTCCCGAAAACAGTAAATTAACAATTTATGACTTAACCGGAAAACAAGTACACAAATCATCAATCATTAGTAGTGATTCAAGTATAGAATCTCCAAAAACCAAAGGCGTCTATATTGGTAAAGTTGAATCACAAGAAGGTATAAAAACAATAAAGTTTTTGGTTTTTTAAAATGGTAATTAAATACTTGCGAAAAGCGGGTTATGAATGTTAAATAATTAGGTTTATTAAAAGGAAAGAGACTAATCTCTTTCCTTTTTCTGTTATATCTAACTAATAAAATGCAAATTGAAACAGACAATAGTTATTTCTTAACAATTGTTATCGTTCAGATTTTTAATAAGAGGGACTTTTGTGCTGTAAAATTTTAAACAACACAAAAATGAAAGTAGTAATCGTCTTCAATCATCCTTACGATGGAAGTTATTGCAATGCCATCTTAAATTCTGTAATGACAGGACTTAAAAAAAACAACCACGAAACAGATTTAATCCACCTTGATAAAGAAGGTTTTAATCCCGTAATGACAGCTAATGACCTTAAAGCATTCAGGGATAAAAATCCTGTTGATCCAAAAGTAATAGAATATAAGAAAAGACTTCAGGATGCTGAGCATATAATTTTTATATTTCCAATCTGGTGGGAGCTAATGCCGGCAATGATGAAAGGTTTTGTAGATAAAGTTATTTTTCCGGGTGTCGCATACGATTACAAAAACGCTAAAAATACATTGATGAAACCTTTGTGGAAAGAAGTAAAAGGCATAACAATGATTACCACAATGAACACACCGAATTGGCTCTACTATTTGCTTTTTGGAAATGCAATCAAAAAGGCTATGATACTTGGTACGTTTTGGAAAATCGGTTATAAAAACCGAAAATGGATTAGTTTCAATATGGTAAAGATGGTTTCAGATGAAAAAAGAAAAAAATGGTTAACCAAAGTAGAAAACAAATTTGAATCTTTGTAATGTAAAGTGCTAACAAAAAACTGCCTCATTTAAATTTCCTTAAACGAGGCAGTTTTAAAAATATTATTTCTTTGATTTTATAAAAACTTTTCTAAACTCTTTTAATAGTTTCTCCAACTCCAAAGTTGATTTACGGGCCCTTGCTCCTGCTCCTTTAATACCTTTTCAGTAAGTGATTCAGACTCTGTTTTAAATATTTCGATTTCTGCATTGATTTTTGCTAATAGATCTTTCATGTTTTTCTTATTAAATTACAGAGAATAAAAATAAAAGATGACTGACTTATATATCCAATTTGTTATTAAAATTGACCTCATCGCATCTAGGCATAAAATTACATCTCCATAAGCTGTCATTTTCTTATTTGAATTAAATAATGACTTTTTTAAGCATAGAAATAATGAAATTTTTATAGGACTTTTTATATACCTTTGATGCTTTTTGCCTTGTATCCTAACTAAACCATTTAAATAAGTACAACTAAAATGACACTATCTAAAGTACTTTCTATCCTACTATTTTCTTTTTTGATTAGTAATTCCTTTGCGCAAAAAACCAAACAGGAATTACTCAGATTAATTGAACAAAAAGATTTGTCTTTAGAAAAAAAAGGAGATTATTTATGTGAATTAAGTTGCATTTATAAAAAAACAGATTCCATAAAAGCTTATGGCTATGCTAATCAGGCATTGAAAATTGCCCGGGAAACAAAAGCTGTAAACAAACAAGCTATTGCTTATGAAGTTTTATCAGATCTGGAACGATATCTCGAGAATATCCCTCAACAAATAAAATTTGCCGATTCCTGTTACCTATTAGCATCAAAATCAAAAGATCCGGAGGCAATGGCTTATGCAAATTATGCGATTGCTTATAAACATGAAACCATCGGAAACATAGAAAAGTACATTTATTATATGCTCAAGTCCCTCTCATACTTTGAAAAACATAAAATAAGATATGATAAACTGGTGAATGGATATGAAAATCTGGCAGCAAGTTTTGGCGATACTAACGACTTGAAATTTATTGAGAAATACAGTAAAAAAGCCCTGGAATTAAGTTACGAAAGTAAAAATCAGGTCAATATTGCAAATGCATTGACTACTTGGGCCTTATTTCTTGTAAATAGTGCAGAACAAAAATCACCTGCTGATTTAAATTTACTAAAAACAGCCGAAAAAGATTATTTAAAAGCCATAGCCATATTTGAAGATGAAAAAAAGAAAGGCAATATAAATTTATCTTATGGCAGAACCTGCTTAAACCTGACGAATCTTTATTTGTATCATTTTGAAACCAACCCTGACAAAATATTAGAATATTTAAAAAAAACCGAAGAAGTCTGCCTTAAATTTAATGTGCCAATACAGCTAATGGTAATGTATGGTCAGCAAGCTCAATTTTATATGAACTTAAATGACATACCTAAGGTTGAAAAAGTGTTGGAAAAAGTAGAACAGAACATTGCGAAAAACCCAAAAATAAGCTCCCGATATTATGTCTTATTATATAAAAATTATATGGATTTGTCCGAAATAAAAAATGACTTTCCTTCTTACAGAAAATACTTTGGGTTATACGATAAAGCGTTGAGAGTGATGATTGAAAAGGAAAACACTGCCAAAGAGTACAATGCTTCTATACGCTTTGAGGCTGAGAAAAAGTCGCAGGAAATTCAATTATTGACAGATAATTTAGAATCACGAAAAAAAATTAATTACCTGTATATCGCACTTTTAATTTTTGGTTTTTTTACGCTTTTATTCATGCTGCGTTCGTACCATTTCCGACAAAAATCATATATTAAAACAAACCTGTTACTCCAAAAAGCAAATGAAGAAGCTACACTTTTATCCAAAATAAAAGAGGAAGAAGCAATGATTGCCCTGCTGGAAACTGAATTAACAGAGAAAGAGCTTCAAATTGCCATTCAGGAAAAAAAAATAAACGAACAGGAAAAAATTAAATTGCAGCAGGAATTAATGACCAATAATTTACAGTTAGAAAAGAAAAATGAAGTTTTGAAAGACATTCAAAATAAATTATCGGTAATGAAAGCAGAAAAATCTACAGACATCAAAACGATTTCTAAAACCATTGATAAAAGTATGGAAGTAGATGACGAATTTGAGTTGCTTAAAACAAGTCTTGAAAATACAAATCCTGTCTTTTTTTCGACTTTACAGGAAAAAGCTTCAGGTACACTTACAAAGCTTGATTTTAAATATTGCGGTTACATAAAATTAGGAATGAGTACCAAAGAAATTGCCAATCATATGAATATAGAAACCCAAAGTATGCGAATGGCACGTTACCGAATTAAGCAAAAATTAAATCTTGACAGGGAAACTGATCTGGACTCTTACATCACTTCAGTCCAGTAAAATCAACAGATACAGCGTTTTTAATTCAGAATATTGTGCTCTTTGTAGATACAAAATAGATACCCAAAATAAGCTCTGTAGATGGTTAGTATATACAAGATTTAATTTTTTTTGCAATTGCATGAGTAGTTTTGTATTGAATTTTAAAAACTATAAATCATGAACAAAAAGACTCTTTCCATTATTTCGTACATCACTATTATCGGATGGATTATCGCTTATGTAAATTACAACAAATTAACTGTAAAAGATTCTCTGACAAGATTCCATTTAAAACAAGGATTAGGAATTGCTATCGTAGGAATTATAATTTCAGTTGCCTTAAGTATCATTGCAGTAGTAGTACCTACTTTGGCCAGCATTTTAAGTTTAGTAAATCTTGTTGTTTTAGTATTATGGGTTATGGGAATTATTAATGCAAATAACGAACAGGAAATTCCGGTTCCAATTGTAGGTAAATTATTTACAGACAAATTCGATTTCATTAAATAAAAATTAAATTAAACCAGTATAAAACCTCATGTTTTGTGCTGGTTTTTTTAACTGAAAATTACACATTCTCCCAATTATAAAAATGAAAAAATCAATAATACTATTTTGTCTTACGCTATTGGTGAGCAGTAATTTTATTTATTCGCAAAGTGATTGCGAAAAGCAAAAGCAGGATTTGGCACAAATAATCAGTGGTCAGTACAAATGCGAAATTAACACAATAAAATATGGTGGCAGCGGCGATTACGTAAAATCAACCGGGACAGTTACCATAACAAAAATTGGAGAGAATAAAGTTAAAGTTTCTTCCAGTGCAGGTTCATATACCATTAGCGATCTTTCGGTAAATGGAAATACTATGATTTTTGGCGAAGGCCCTTCTTCTGATAATAACGGAATGAAGGATATTCATCTGAATTTATATGAAAAACCGGCAGTAATCAGTGGTCGTTCATCAAATGGAACTTCTTTATTAGAAAGAAAATCATGGAATTTTGAAGGAGTTGCTTCAAATAATAATAAACCGGAAAGTTTAAGCGACGAGCCGGCATGTAAAGAAATATATTTAAATTCTGCTGTAGAATTTGGAGGTAAAGTAATTAAAAAAAGAGATTTTCCTTTATGCATTTTGGGAAAAGCAGCTGTGGGAACAGGTACTCTTGCAGTAAAAAGAGCTGCAGATGAACAGCAGTTCTCTGATGTTTTGGTTCTTGAAACACCATTCCCGGAAGACGCTGCATGGAAAAAGAATGCGTATGAAGCACAAACCAAACGTTATTGGGAAGAAACGAATAAACCATTTATTGATAAAGCAATTGCTTTAAATGCAGAAATTCGATGGATAAATGACCCCAGACTGGATAAGAACAAATATGCAGAAAAGCCGCATGGAGCTAATTTTAACACCACAAAAGATGGTAAAAACATTAGCAGGGTTTTAAGCTATACACATTTTGAATATCAATATTTGTTAGGCAAAGGCTATATTCTGGATACCGCAACAGGTTTAATGAAAAAATAACTAAGCAACTAAAATGAAAAAAAGCTGTCTTTTATTACTCTTAATTTCTTTCTCTAATTTGATAAACTGTCAGGTTATAGATAATAATATTCAAGGATACTATCAAGCCAAATCCGATTCAAATATGTATTCGTTTTTTGAGTTTGACGGGAATGGTAAAGTAAATATCGTCGGATTGGGGACCGGCGATTATTTTACCAAAGGCGACTCGCTGATTATATATCCCGACAAAAGTATTTTTAAGTTTAAAATAAAAAACAATACACTGGTTGGAGTTTCAAGCTGGGTTGAAAACGAAACATGGGTTAAAAAAGATACCACCGTTACCAATAACAGAAAAGATGCAGCTTTATCTAAGAAAAAAGCAGCTTTATTGCATGAATATTATAAGATTGCCGATACTAAATCAGCACTTGATTTTATGCTGGATGATGCAGCTGCAAAAGCAAAAACTGAAAAAATAAATAAACTGTGCAATCAGGGTTTGAGTAAAGCCTGTTTGGATTATTTTGGGATCCTGCTTATACAAGATCAGGGGTTAGGAGCTCTTTTGGATCCGCAAAAAAATGAAAAGGCAAAACCGCTTAATCCTGAAATTATTGCTCTTGGAAATAAAATTATTGCTCAGGGAGAACCTGAAGGTCATACGGTATTAGGCACCTATTATTATATATTAGGCAACAAAGAAAAAGCTGAAGAACAATGGAATATTGGTGTTAGTAAAGGAAGTCAAAAGTCCGGAATGGCATTATTTCAAATTGAAATGGAATAAATTAAACATTAATTATGATAGAATTAATTACTACCATTATGCTGGTTTTGATAAAAACTCTTGGCGAACTTTTAATTTTAATTTTATAGTTGATTTTAAGATTTGTTTAAAGTAAATTCAAATATAGCGAGGCACTAAAAATTTAAAAATATAAAATGAAAACAAAAATTACACTTATAGTTTCTGCTTTATTATTTTTTGTCTTACAATCTTGTAAAATGGAAAATACACCCGAAGAATATTTTGACATAACCTCTTTAAATACAAATCTGGTAGCAGAGTTTGGTGCCAGGGATTTTAAAAGAATGGGAGAAGCAAAAAGTTCCAGCCAACTT
This sequence comes from Flavobacterium sp. Flavsp81, assembly GCF_059491325.1. NCBI lineage: Bacteria > Pseudomonadati > Bacteroidota > Flavobacteriia > Flavobacteriales > Flavobacteriaceae > Flavobacterium > Flavobacterium sp. Flavsp81. The sequence continues at coordinate 1,810,312 of NZ_CP168505.1, forward strand.
TTGGCATTTGATGAAAAAAGTACATTTCCTGCAAAATCTTACGAAGACCATATTCTAAGATTTAAAATTCCTTATATTAATCAAACTATTGAAAAAATAAAGGATTTAAAACCCACAGAAGAAACTACTCCCATGATTAATGCTTCATTAGATCTATTTAATTATGTAAAAGAAAGATACCAAACAGATTATGTAAAAATAGCCCGTCTGATGGATAGCAAGGCTCCAAAAGAAGAAATTGAGAAAGCTGTTTTTGAAATGGAAACAGTAACCTTTGCTACTTTTGATGAGAAATATAAAAAATTATGGGATCTTGCACTACCTTATGCAAAAGAACACGGGATTGAAGTAAAGACTTTTTAATGTTTAAGTAAGAATTGTCAAATAAGCAAACTGAAATTTTATTCTTAAGATGACTTGTTATCATCAAACACATTGGGATAAATTTAGCCCACAAAAAAACTCTAAACCCTCTTCACAAGAGTTTAGAGTTTTTTTATTATAAATATTCTTTGTCTAAACTTGTTGAAAAAGTCAGACAAAACGATTGCAATGATTTTATTATTTTATAAATTCAAGACTTCCATCTGTTAAATTATAAAATACGCCAACAATTTTTATCTCTCCTTTGTCTTCCATCTCTTTAAGAATAGGGCTCTTTTCACGAATTTGCTCAATAGCATAATGCACATTGTTTTCTGAAACATGTTTTACAAATTCGTCATTTTTAGAGGTTTTATCACCTGTAAAATCCTGGCTCATTTTCACTGCCGGTTTTATCTTTGAAAGCATAGCTGTAATATTTCCAAGTTTCACATCATCAATTGCACCTTTTATAGCGCCACAATGTTGATGTCCCATTACTAAAACTAATTTTGCTCCTGCCACTTTACAAGCAAACTCCATACTGCCCAATAAGTCTTCGTTTACAAAATTTCCTGCTACTCTTCCAACAAAAATATCACCTAAGCCCTGGTCAAATACATCTTCAACCGGTACACGGCTATCTACACAACTTAACACAACTGCTTTTGGAAACTGTCCCGGTGCTGATTTTCTGGCTTGTTTACTATGGTCTCTTACAGTAGTTGTACCACTTTGGAAACGTTTGTTTCCTTCTATAAATTCCTGCAAAATTGCATCAGGTGTGAGCCTGGTTTGTTCTTCCTTAGTCATTACATGAGAAATTACAGGCTTTACATCTTCTTTTATGATAGAAGGCGAATTTGATTTCTCTGTTTTTGTTCCGTTGTCACAAGAAAACAAAAGTACTGCTGCGGATAGCATTACTATTGATTTAAATTGATTCTCCATTCTTTTTTAAATTAAATCTGCCTACTTTGTAAAACGGTGTTCAGCATGTCCGTTATTATTATTTTTAAATGCTCATGCGAAATTGCGACTTTAAGAAAAGAAGGATTTAACCTTCGGCTGTCTGCTTAATGATTATTCCGGAGCAAAGCAGACTATTATTTTATTGATCTTTTCGTGGCTCAAAATTAGATACTTTTTTACTTCTTTTTATTTTTTTCTCATGGATTCTTCTGTAAATTAAGGCATATTGAGTATTCCGTAATTAAAGTTTGACACTAATAGTTTTTATCATAAGTGAAATTAACCCAATAAAAAACTCCATTAAAAATGGAGTTTTCTTTCTTTATTATTTTATTTAGATAACTTACTTTTTTCAAATGATTAGTTTCGAATAACCTTTGCCGTCTTATTTCCTGTTCCGGAACTCAGGTTCACTATGTATGCTCCTTTTGAAAGTGTTGATGCATTTACAGTATACCTAAATTCGCCAGGTTTTGTAAGTCCCAAATTCTTAGTATAAACAGTCTGTCCCGACATATTTGTTAATGTAACGGTAATGCTTGCCTCTGATTTATTGTACATAATTATTTCAAATTCATTACCGCTTGCAGGGTTAGGTACAATAGAAAGGCCTCCATCTTCATCAGTAAAGGGTTCGTCTGATGCGATATCGTCTGTATTTGTCATTCTTGCAGTTGACGAGCTAATATATTCGAGTGTCCACTGCTGGTTAAAACTTACACCGCTTGGCCAGAATTGCATAACAGCACCATCAGTCGTTACACCGCCATTATCTACACATTTACCATTTGACCTGTTGGTTATTTTATAATAAGGGCCGGCAGCACTTATCGTCCATTGCTGGTTAGTACTTGATCCTCCTGTCCACTGCCCTACAGTAGAACCATCGGCAGTATGGGCAATATTATCAAGATACTTACCGCCTGTAACACATTTTAGTTTATAATAACCTCCGGAATAAGTAATTACCCAACGCTGATTATTAGACGAACCGCCTGCCCATTGCGCAACATTTGCACCATCTGTCGTAGCTCCCATATTGTCTAAATATTTACCCCCATTACGGTTTACAAGTTTATACGTGCCATTTGGTATTATCTGGCTTGCACTGCCCGGCACTGGCCATCCGTTTGACCAGCTCAGTGTTGTGGTCATAAGTTTTGGAGCACCACCATCATTTCCGTCATAAAAATGATAACTCAGCGTCGACTCGCCATATCCCACATGCCCGGGACCAATATACCTGCCATTTTTATTTGGCAAAAAAGTGGTTCCGCCATCATTCATAAGGCTGATGCCGTTTTGATCTAAATAAGGTCCGGTAATACTTGTAGAACGCCCTACCTGAGTATAATAACCGGAATTTACACCATTACAACATAAGCCTCTTTGAAAAAACACATAGTAATAGCTTCCGTTTTTCATAATATACGGAGCTTCTACATTTCCTGCCACAAGATCCCAACGGCTGGAGTTAAGCCTTAATCCGGTAGAAGGGTTAAGTTGTATCAGGTCAATACCGCTTTGCCAGTTGCCATAAACCATATACATATTTGAGCCATCTACTAAAACTGCAGGATCAATAGCGTTATTTCCGGCAACTATCATTCCCTTGTCCGTCCATGGACCCGATAAGCTGGTAGCTGTCGCCAAACCAATAGCAGCAGGAGCGCCATCACCTGCGCAGGAATAATAACAATAATAGGTGCTTCCTATTTTTATAACATCCGGTGCCCAAAAATTACCGGCAAAACCACTAACATAGTTTGCAATCCAGCTTGGCCAGGTACCTATAGGAAAAACAGTGTTTTCTGTTTGCCAGGTGCCAAAACTTGTAGACGTTGATGATATTGTGTAGATACCATTACCAGTAGCAAAATGCCAATATCTGCCATCAGTATTTCTAACGGTAGATGAAGGATCGTGTATGCCAGGTTGAGCAAACAGTGGCATTACTGTACAGAGAAATAGAGTGAGTGTAAGAATGAACGCAGCATTCTTAGTAAAAAAGCTTGCCGGAAATTGCTTGAATTTCTGGTCGAATTGGAGAAATCGTAATTTCATAAGTGGTTTGGTTAAAGTTAGTATGCAGATATATATTGTCCTGATTCGTGCACTAATCAGGATGAATATTAATTTTGAACTGAAATTCCGGGAAGAATTTCATGATAATTTTAGCCTATACTTTTACATTTTACTGGTTCTAAAACCAATTATCACTTAATCAGACTGGATAAGTTATTAAGTATTACAACATTCTATTATTTGGAATAAATTTTATTTTTAAAAAAAAATAAGTGTATTTATTACATTTGTAAAAATAACAAAATAAATCCGATAAAAAAATGAATGCATAAGAGTAGAAGCCGTCAACGCGAAAGTGCTGAAAATAATTACGAAGTTTTGTTATGAATAATTCAAAAAAAATCTTAATCTGAAGTTTAAAATAGATTAAATTTATTAGTTGTACAATAAGTGTAATGATATAATAAAAATGAATTATTTGTATAATTCGTTAAAAAACAATGAATTAATCTACTTAAAACACAATAGTTCAAAATTTCTTTAATTGTAATAATCTGTAATCATTTATAATTATAGAATAACGTTTAGTAAATAAGCACTTTATCCATACTTTTTCTTGAATCATAAAAATGGATTTTACTTTCTTATTCTTCAAGTAAAATATTTTTAAAAAAAATGAACAACGTTCAAAAAAAATACATATATTTGCAAAAGAAAATGATATTTATGAGTGTAGCAGATAGAAAAGCGCGAGAAAAAGAAGCATTAAAAGCATTGATTTTAAAAGGAGCAAAAAAACTTTTTTTAGAAAAAGGAATTGAGCAAACAACTATTAGAAATATAGCTGATGAAATAGATTATAGTGTTGGAACCGTATATGTTTACTTTAAAGATAAAAATGCTATTCTGCATGATTTGCACTCTATTGGATTTCAAGAACTTGGAAGAAATTTTCAGGAATTGTTTACTATTGAAGATCCAATGGAGAGATTAAGAAAAATGGGGATTGTATACATCAAGTTCGGAATCGAAAACCAGGAAATGTATGATTTAATGTTTAATGTTAAAGCACCAATGGAGTATCTTGAAAAATCCGATAGCGATCTTTGGGATGAAGGCGTTGTAACTTTTGACCTGGTTAAAAAAACAGTTGAAGAATGTATCAATAAAGGACATTTTGAAGGACATAATGTAGAATCGCTTTCGTTTATGATTTGGAGTTTAGTACATGGTATGTGTTGTCTTGAAATCAGACAAAGAACAAAAGGTGTGAAATTCACGAACCCTGATACTATCCTATTTGACGGATATAATGCCTACTTGAAAATAATAGATAAATTATAATTTTTTTTTGTTCAAAAAAATGAACAATGTTCAATAAACAAACAATGTGATAAAATGAAAAAAACACTAATTCTAATGACAATTTTACTTGGGTATTATGGATATTCCCAGAGTAAACTAGACGGTTACATTGAAACCGGATTAAAAAATAACGAAGTAATAAAGCAGCATAACTTTGACATTAACAAAAGTATGTATGCTTTAAAAGAAGCGCGCTCCCTGTTCTACCCTACCGTTTCCTTAAATGGAAGTTATACCAAGGCTGAAGGAGGAAGAACAATTGATATTCCGATTGGCGATATGCTGAATCCGGTATACAACACTTTGAATCAAATTACAAATTCGAATGCTTTTCCAACTTTAGAGAACCAGTCTGTTCTAATTAATCCGGATAATTTCTATGATGCTAAAATTCATACCACAATGCCTTTGCTGAATTTTGAAATTATTTATAACAAGAGAATCAAAAACCAGCAGACTTCATTACAAAAAATAGAACTGGAAATATATCAAAGGGAATTAGCCAAGGAAATAAAAATAGCCTATTACAAATACCTTCAATCGATTGAAGGAATTAAAATTTATGAGGATGCTTTAGCATTGGTTAAAGAAAACCAACGAGTAAACAAATCCTTATTTAAAAATGAAAAGATAAACCGTACAGCTGTCTTACGAAGTGATAATGAGGTAATACGCATACAGGCAAACCTTGAAACGGCAAAGCAAAACAGTAATAATGCCAGGTCTTATTTTAATTTTTTGCTTAATGAAAAGCTGGATGCTGTAATTGAAATCGATGAAAATGAAACGCCACCAATTGACGCTGTTTCAGAGAATACTCAAAACAGGGAAGAATTAAAAAAACTCACCCAGGCAAAAGAAATAAACGATAATGTAAGCAAACTCACGCAGTCGTATTGGTTTCCAAAGGTGAATGGTTTTGCTGATTTTGGAATTCAGGATTTTGATTTTGAAGTAAACAAACAATCACGCTACTATTTTGCAGGAGTAGGTTTAGAATGGAATATTTTTTCAGGAAACAAAAACAAATACAAACTCAAACAAACTGAAGAGGACAGTAAAAAAATAAGTTCGCAAATCGACAATGTAAAACAGCAGTTACTGCTTCAGTTTCAGGTTTCCCGGAATAATTTAAAATCTGCTTTGGAGCAATTCTACGCTGATAAAAATCAAAAAGAATCCGCCAAAAAATATAATGAGGATATAACTAAATTATATAAAGAAGGTCAGGCTATCTACATTGAACTTCTGGATGCACAAAATCAATGGGTAAATGCCCAACTTAATACCAATATAGCCCTTTATAATTCCTGGATCGCTTTTGCAGAATTAGAAAGAGCCAATGCAACTTTTACTTTAAACAATTAAAAATTAAGATCATGAAATCAAAGATTATTACATCCGTTCGCCTTTCAGGCTCGGGTCACGAATACCAAAAAAACAATTTTACACTTATGAGTAATAAATCAATAATTATTTCCCTATTCGCATTACCTCTCTTCTTCGCTTGCAAAGAAGAAAAAAAAGGACACACACCTTTCGAAGCTGCAGATGTTATTTCCATTAAAACTGCAACTGCCGAATCTTTGGCACTTACGAATAATATAAGTGCATCAGGATTGGTAACAACAGAAAATCAAGCCAATTACTCGTTCAAAATTGGTGGAGTTGTCAACCATATTTTTGTGGAAGAAGGACAGTTTTTCAAAAAAGGACAACTTTTGGCAACTTTAGACGCAACCGAAATCGGTTCAGGCCTGAATCAATCTGATTTGAATGTTAAGAAATACGAGCGTGATTATACCCGGGCTTTAAACCTTTATAAAGACAGCGTATATACTTTAGAGCAGCTTCAAAACACAAAAACAGCTCTTGACATTGCCAAAAAACAGAAAGATGCCGTTGCTTTTAATGCCCGTTATGCAAAAATTTATGCCACAGCCGATGGTTTTGTTACTTCAAAAATTGCTAATGAAGGTGAAGTTGTGAGTGTAGGATCTCCAATTTTGGCAATAAACGAAACCCGCCAAAACAACAATTATTTGCTAAAAGTCGGCCTGACAGACCAAGAATGGGCAGCTGTAAAAATAGGTCAAAAAGCGACTGTTACCCTTGATGGCTATCCTGACGAAAGTTTTGATGCCTCTGTTTTTAGAAAGTCGCAAGCGGCAGATGCTGCATTGGGTTCTTTTCAGGTAGAATTAAGACTGAATATGAAAAACAGCAAGCCTGCAGTTGGTATGTTTGGAAAGGCAGAAATTAAAGCAGATAAAGCCGAAGATTTTATCATCATTCCTTATAATTCACTTATTGAAGCCGACGGAAATAAAGCCTTTGTATTTATTGTAGAAAACAACAAAGTAAAACGCCAGCCTGTTACGATTAATAAATTTGAAAAGGACAAAGTATCTATCAAAGACGGGCTTCAAAAAACCGATCAAATTGTTATTTCCAACAGTGCTTATCTCAACGAACAATCAACTATCAAAATCATTAAATAACGAATCGTATGAAAATTACAAACTTTTCCGTTAAGAATTATCAGTTCACACTGATTCTGGCGCTATTAGTTGCTGTGGTAGGGATCCTTACCTTATTCACAATGCCAAGATCGGAGGATCCTTCAACACATCCGCCACAATATTTGATTACCGTTATTTATCCCGGTACGAGTCCAAAAGATATGGAGGAACAAGTCGTAAAACCTATTGAAAATAAGATTTACGGATTGGAAAATATCGAAAAAATACTAACAACCGTAGAAGATGGCGTAGCCGCTTTTCAGGTAAAATTCAAATATGGAGTGGATATTGACAATAAATATCAGGAAATATCTACTGAAATGAATGCCCTCAAGAATAGCGAACTTCCGAAAGATATTTATCAGATAAAAACCGAAAAAAATTCGTCTTCGGATGTAAAAATTCTTCAGGTAGCCTTGGTTTCCGAAAATGCATCCGACAAAAAATTGCGTGATGAAGCAGATAAACTAAAGGCAAAAATTGAAAAAATAACCAATCTTAAAGAAGTGAAATACTCAGGAATTCCGGAACAGGAAATTCGGGTGGATTTGAATTTGGAAAAATTAGCACAATTAAAAATCCCATTAAATGTAGTAATGGGAAGTTTACAAAGTGAAGCTGCCGATATTCCTGGTGGAAGTATTGATTTGGGTACCAAAGTATTCAACGTAAAAACAAGTGGTAAATTCAAAAATGCAGATGATGTTGCCAATACGGTGGTTTACAATGCCAACGGAAAAATCATCTATATGAAAGATGTAGCCGAAGTAAACTATAAATCTGAAGTTGTAAATCATATTACAAGAATTAACGGACACCGATGCGTTTTGGTTACTGCCGGAATGAAAGACAATGTAAACATTAGCGATGTTCAAAAAGAATATTTGCCACTAATAGATGCATTTTCTAAAGATTTGCCTGCTAACATCAAACTAATAAAAAACTTTGACCAGGCCGATATGGTATCAAAGCGTTTGGGACATTTAGGTTTTGATTTTGGATTAGCTATTCTTTTGGTTGTTATCACATTAATTCCATTAGGAGGAAGAGCGTCGCTTATTGTTATGATATCCATACCGCTGTCACTGGCTTTGGGATTAATTGCACTGAATGCCTTGGGATATTCCTTAAACCAATTGAGTATTGTGGGGTTGGTGGTCGCTTTAGGATTACTGGTCGACGACAGTATTGTGGTTGTCGAAAACATAGAGCGCTGGCTCCGTGAAGGACATTCTAAAATGGATGCCGTTTTAAAAGGTACACAGCAGATAGGTATTGCGGTTGTAGGTACTACGGCTACTTTGGTTATAGCCTTTTTACCACTGGCTTTTCTTCCTGATATGGCAGGTGAGTTTCTAAAAAGCTTGCCTATGGCAGTTATCACAAGTGTACTGGCTTCTATGATTGTGGCGCTGACATTGGTTCCGTTTTTGGGAAGCCGATTTTTAAAAACACACGAACACGCTCAAGGAAACATCTTTCTTCAATATTTGCAAAAGTTTCTTACCAGAGCTTACAGGGATATTATGCCAAAAGCATTGAAATTTCCAAAAACGACTATTGCCATCTCTCTGTTTTTAAGTGTTATTGCTTTTGGATTGTTTTCGGTAGCCGGATTTAAATTGTTCCCAACTTCGGAAAAACCAATGTTTTTAATCAACATAAAAATGCCACTTCAAGCTAATATTTCGGAAAGTGACAGGGTGACAAAACTTGTGGAAAAAGAATTGAAAAACCACAAAGAAATTATTTTTTACACTTCAAATGTGGGACACGGAAACCCGCAGATTTACTACAACGTGCATCCTCAGGACAGAAAATCTGATTTTGCCCAAATTTTCGTGCAATTGGACGATGAAGCAAAACCTTCAGATAAAACTAGTCTTATACAAGAATTGCGTGAAAAATTTAAAACGATGCCTTATGCTAAAGTGGAGGTAAAAGATTTTGAACAAGGACCGCCATTGGAAGCTAATATCGTAGTGCGGTTATTCGGCGAAGACCAAGCGGTTTTACGTAAGTTATCTTCTCAGGTAGAAACTATCCTGAGAAATCAGGAAGGAACAGTTTATATCAACAACGAGTTGAATACCTATAAAACCGATGTCAAAGTAAAGATTAATAAAGAAAAAGCGAGAACATTGGGTGTACTGACCAGTGAGGTCGATAAAGTAATTCGACTTGCTGTTGCCGGTTTAACAGTTGGAGATTATATAGACGACCGTGGAGATGCAAGAAACGTGACCATTACTTTACCAAGGGATAAGTTTTCTAATCTTGATGCACTGAAAAATTTATATGTAAATAATGTTCAGGGAACACCAATTGCATTGAATCAAATTGCAACAGTATCTTTTGAAACAGCACCAACAGCAATAAACCACTTTAATAAATCCCCCTTTTCTAAAGTCAGTGCCATGACAAAAGATGGTTATTTAGCAAATGACCTGCTGGTAGATATTATACCAAAATTGGATAAACTTGAAATGCCAAAAGGTTATTATTATAAACTATCCGGAGAAAAAGAATCAGAAGGTGATGCCTTGGGAGGTAACTTTCTTTCTGTAATTATATTGAGTACGTTCTTATTTATTGCTGTTTTATTGCTTCAATTTAAAACATTTAAAGGAATCATTATCGTAATGTCAATCATTCCATTAGGTATTTTAGGAGGTGTATTATTTTTAATAGCATCTGGGAATCCAATGTCGTTGGTTTCTATTATCGGTTTCATTGGATTGTCGGGAATTCAGGTCAAAAACTCCCTTCTTCTGGTCGATTTTACAAATCAATTAAGACAAGAAGGAAAGTCCATTGACGAAGCGATTGCTATTGCAGGAGAAACCCGTTTTCTTCCGGTAGTCTTGACATCAGTTACCGCAATCTGTGGTTTGATTCCCCTGGCGGTGAATCCCAATCCTCAAATATCTCCATTGGCGATTGTGCTAATTGGCGGGTTGATAAGTTCAACAATCCTTGCAAGAATTGTAACACCGGTAATGTATAAACTAATACCGCCAAGTTTAGAAAAAGAATAACAACTATTAAATATTTATAAAATGAAAAAAACAATTTTAATAACAGGAGCATCATCAGGCTTTGGATTGATGTTAGCAAACAAGTTGTACACAGAAGGACACCATGTAATTGGTACTAGTAGAAATGCAGAAAAACTGCAAGCCACAGTTCCTTTCAAGGTTTTGGCTTTAGATGTTACAGATGAAAAATCGATAGAAGAATTTACAAAGCAACTATTTGAAACCGTAAAGCAATTAGATGTTCTGGTGAATAATGCGGGTTATATGCTCACTGGATTAGCAGAGGAAACTTCAACAGAGGCAGGAAAACTTCAATTTGAAACTAATTTTTGGGGAACAGTAAATGTAACAAAAGCAATTTTGCCTTATTTCAGGAAACAAAAATTTGGTCAAATTATTACAGTGAGCTCAATGATGGGGCTTATATCTTTACCTATGCACCCAATATATGCTGCATCCAAACATGCCTTAGAAGGATTCTTTAAGTCATTGCGTTTTGAGGTAAGCCAATTTAATATCAAGGTTAGTATGGTACAGCCTATGTGGGCAAAAACAAATCTTGGCACAAATATGATTTCTGTTGATGGAAATATAACAGAATACAAGAACTATAAAGAGCAAGTGAATAAGTATATCAAAAATGGTTTGGCAAATGGAGATGAGCCTTCTGTAATAGTTGACAAAATTATTAAAGTGATAAATGCCAAAGAACCAAAATTCCGGAACATCGTAGGAAAAATGGCAGGAATGGTACTATTCCTTAATAATTACGCCTATCCAATGTTTGAAAATGCAATTCATAAAAGTGTAAGATCGGCAAAATAAATAAATTTATGCTGCCCATCAAATAATTTATATATCTAAAACAAATGGTCGAAGCGAAAAAAATATCAAGACGAGAACTAATTAAACAAAGTGGACTTGCTTTATCAGTTTTAGCTTTACCTTTTCCATTAACAACATTCTTAAATTTTAACGAAATGACAGATAATAAAAATTTTGACGTAATCATAGTTGGCGGAAGCTATGCAGGACTTTCGGCAGCAATGGCTTTGGGACGGGCATTAAGAAATGTTCTAATCATTGACAGCGGTTTGCCTTGTAACCGACAAACACCTCATTCACATAACTTCATTACGCAGGACGGAGAAAAACCAGGCGTTATTGCGGAAAAAGCAAAAAGAGAAGTGTTGAAATACGACACAGTAAAATTCGTAACTGACCTTGCCGTTAATGGAATGAAAACCGATAAAGGCTTTGAGATTTCAACGCAATCAGGGAAATTATTTTCAGCTAAAAAACTCATTTTTGCAACAGGCTTAAAAGACAAAATGCTAAACATTGATGGATTTTCTGAATGTTGGGGAATCACCGTAATTCATTGTCCCTATTGCCACGGATATGAAGTAAAGAATCAAAAAACAGGGATATTGGCAAATGGATATGGTGCATTTCATTTAGCTCGACTCATTCGTAACTGGACAAAGGATTTAACCCTATTTACCAATGGAAAATCGGAATTGACACAAGAGCAAACCGATGAAATCAAAAGACACAATATTTCAATAGTTGAAAAGGAAATCGCTTCATTGAAACACAAAAACGGTGTTGTTGAAGAAATAATTTTTTCAGACAATTCAAGTTTTGAATTGAAAGCTATCTATTCAAGACCTCCATTTGAACAACACTGTAAAATCCCCGAATTATTGGGTTGTGAATTGACAGAACAGGGACTTATCAAAGTGGATGCATTTCAGAAAACAACAGTGGATAACGTTTTCGCTTGTGGAGACAGTACCAATCCTATTCGTGCTGTATCATATGCTGTATCGACAGGGAATAATACAGGAGTATTCTTAAATAATGCAATGGCAGAAGAAGATTTTTTAGCTAAATAAATAAAAAATGTATGGAAAATAAAAGACTTCAGCTACTTCAAAGTTTCATTGGTAAACCATTTTCAGGAAGCCCGTCCCCATTCGCCAAATGGCTGAATGGGACGGTGATTTCTGTTGATGAAAATTCAGTTGAATTTCAATTTGAGGTAAGAAAAGAGATGACTAATCCTGCTGGCACACTTCATGGTGGAGTTATTTGTGGAATGTTTGATGATTGTATAGGTGTTAATTTCATGATTTTGGGCACAGAAAATTTCTTCCCTACTATTAATCTAAACGTGGAATTTTTTGGTGCGGTAAAAGAAGGAGATACTATAATCGTAAAAACAAATGTTGTAAAAAGAGGAAAATCTGTAATCAATGTAAAAGCTGATATGTTTAGTTCAAAAAGAATTATAGCCTCCGCAACATCAAATCTTGTTATAAGTGAAATGAAGATAATCATGTAGACACATTCTGTATACAACTTATTGAAATTTGTACTTCAGCCTTTATCATCCTTGAATACATGGCAATAGTTTATATTCTTTTAGGCTCTTTATAGTATTTGAATATACACAAAAAAATAAACCTTATTTCTTAAATTTGTTAAAATTTGATTGCCTGATACGTTTAAAATGTATCAGGGATTAGAATTTAAAAAACCTTGATTTGGATACATCATTCAGAGATTTGGCTAATACCACAATTAAAAGTTTCTTGAAATTTGCATAATAATTTAAACTTAAAAAAATGACAACAAAAAAATGAACTGCAGATAATACTCCTTCGCAAGAAAACAAAGCAATTTTAATTACTGGTGCAAGCAGTGGCATTGGAAAAGAAACTGCAAAGTTATTTCAATCTAAAGGCTGGCGCAAATGTTAGCCGTCACCCTATGAGCGACGGTTCAAACACTCAGCAAACAGGCAAACTACCTTATCTTGACAACAACTTTTCCTTTGGCACGACCAGTTTCAACATAAGACATTGCTTCGTTGGTTTGTTCAAAAGGAAATACTTTATCAATTATTGGACGGATTTTTCCTGCTTCAATCAAAGCTGTAATTTCGCTTAATTGTTTGCCTTCTGGCTTCATAAACAAAAACTTAAAATTGACATTCAATTTTTTTGCTTTTCGTCTTACAGAAAAACTCAGCAAATTGGTGAGCATTTGTAAATGCCAACCCAAACCAATTTCTTTGGCAAATTCGGCTGTTGGAGGACCTGTAAGAGAAACCAATGTACCACCTTGTTTCAAAATTTTCAAAGAATTTTCAAGCACTTTTGCATCTTTATTACTATGTAGCACAACATCATAGTCTTTTAAAATATTGACAAAATCTTCTTTTTTGTAATCAATTACTAAATCAGCACCCAAACTTTTAACCCATTCAATATTTGTTGTACTTGTGGTGGTAGCAACATAAGTACCAATATGTTTTGCCAGTTGAATAGCAAATGTACCAACACCACCAGAACCTGCTTGAATAAATACTTTTTGACCCTTTTTGAGTTTTGCAATTTTAACAAGTACTTGCCAAGAAGTAAGCCCAACCACAGGAATAGAGGCAGACTCTTCCATTGAAAGATTTTTCGGTTTTAAAGCCAAATCATTTTCATTTACAGCAATATATTCTGCAAAAGTGCCAATTTTAAAATCAGATGGTCTTGCATATACTTCATCGCCAACTTTAAATTTAGCAGCCTTTGCACCTACTTTTGTAACAACACCTGCCATATCCTGTCCATTGACAAAAGGTGTTTTGTAGGGCAGAAATAGTTTAAAGTCGCCATTTTTAAGAAGTGTATCTGACAAGTTTATGGCTGCTGCATTGATTTGAACCAATACTTCATTTTCATTTACTGTTGGTTCTGCCCAATCAGTTAAATGTAATTTTTCTTTTTTGCCGTAGCGTTTTACTATGAATGCTTTCATTTTTATTATTATTTAAATTTTGATTAATGATTTTTCAAATGTTTTATAAGTGAAATGCTGAATTGCCAAAAACAACGAAACACCTTTGCCAACAAGATGGCTGGATTTTGGTCTTCTATCAAACCAAAGCCTGACGAAGCAAATTAAAATTGTTTGTTTCATTTTATACTTTGACTATTTATTTGTAAATTTACTTTCGTTTTGCAAGTGTAAAAATATAAATAACTTTTAAAATGCAAGTGATTATTTTAAATTATTTTTAAAAATTTTATAAATAAGAGAATGAAAACAGTTAAAAAAAGATCCCAATGCCCAATCAGTTGTTCACTTGACATCTTTGGCGATAAATGGTCACTATTGATTATTAGAGATATGATGTTTGCTAATAAATCAACTTATGGTGACTTTTTAAAATCAGCAGAAGGTATAGCGACAAACATTTTAGCATCAAGACTTCAAAGTTTAGAAGATAACAAACTCATCGAAAAGTTAGAACACCCGGACAGTAAGGCAAAAGTGTTATATAAACTTACTCAAAAGGCAATAGACTTATTACCAATAATTGTAGAAGTTCATTTGTGGGCAGAAAAGTATTTTGACATTCCAGCCGACTTAAAAGTAATGATAAAGGAAGCAAAAAAAGATAAGAACGAATTTATTAAGGTAACGACACGACAATTAAAGAAACAAATTGCACCCTTATGTAAATAAATTATGTTTCGTTAAAACGTTCCATTATTACCCACTTTTGTATCATAATCGATAGCTGCAATTAACGGAGATTTGCCTTGATATTAAAACAATAAAATTATTACAATGAAAAAAACAATTTTTATAACAGGAGCATCCCGTGGATTGGGGAAAATTTGGACTGAAGCATTTTTAAAACGTGGCGACAATGTTGTAGCAACAGTAAGAAATACAGAATCACTAAAGGATTTGGCGTCAGAATATCAACAAAATTTATTGGTCCTGCAATTAGATGTAACTGATAAAAAAGCATCCTTTGAAGCGGTTTCAAAAGCAAAAAGTCATTTTGGAGCAATTGATGTATTGATTAATAATGCGGGATACGGGCATTTTGGTGCCATTGAGGAATTGGAAGAGCAGGAAATCCGTGCACAGTTTGAGACTAATGTACTTGGATTGATTTGGGTTACTCAGGCAGTTATTCCTATTATGCGTGAACAAAAATCAGGTCATATCATTCAGGTTTCAAGTGTTTTGGGTGTTATTGCATTGCCTACTTTAGGGATTTACAGTGCTTCTAAATTTGCTGTTGAAGGCCTGACTGAATCTTTGGCTGCTGAAGTTGCAGGTTTCGGAATCAAAGTCACTCTTGTAGAACCAAATGGCTATGAAACCGATTTTGGCGTATCTTCTGCTATACAAAGTAAGCCTTTGCCACAGTATGATGCTGTAAAAACAGCACTTCAGGAAGGAAACAAAAAAGAAGATTATGGTGTCCCTGAAGCAACTTCAGGAGCTGTTTTAAAACTGGTAGATTCAGAAAACCCTCCGTTAAGATTGCTTTTAGGCAAAGCTGGTGTACAATGGACTAAATACGCTTATGGTGAACGTTTGAAAACCTGGGAAGAATGGCAGGACGTTTCTGAAGCGGCACATGGAAAATAAAGTTTAAATTTGCAGAATCCGATTCGTCGGGTTCTGCATTTCTTTTAAAATTAAACAGATGAATCATTTCGATAAAATAAGTAGTTACAATCAGGCTATCGGACTTAAGGCTCCCGAGCATCCGTTGTTTTATATTTCCCGGGGCAATATGGAATGTTGTAGTGTTGGCAATGACTCTGAATTTACTGCTGACTTTTATATCATTATTTTCAAAAAGGTCGAATCTGGAAGTATGCAATACGGAAAAACAAAATACGATCATAACCAGGGGAAAATGTCATTCATCAAGCCGAGACAGATTACCGGATGTAAAAATATTCGTTTAGAGGAAGACTGTTTCGTAATCCTCATCCACGAGGATTTTTTATCAGGAACAACTTTGCATAATGAAATCAAGAAATATGCTTATTTTGAATACGAAGTAAATGAGGCGCTGCACCTTTCGCCCAGTGAAGAAGAAACAGTTTGGAATCTGGTGTATGCGATGGAAAAAGAATACCACAATAACGTTGATGATTACAGCAAAACGATTATTCTCAGTCATCTTAACACGATGCTTAAATATGCACAGCGCTTTTACAAAAGACAGTTTATCAATCGTGAGGAATTATCCGGGGCAACATTTACCAGGTTTAATGATATCCTTTCTTCGTATTTTGAAAATAGAAGAAATAATGATTCAGGACTTCCTACGGTTAGTTATATGGCTGAAAAACTAAATATTTCTCCACGTTATTTGAGTGATATGCTAAAACAGGAAACCGGAAAGACAGCTTTGGAACTTATTCATCTTTATTTGATTTCAGAAGCAAAAAATTTATTGAGGGAAGGAAAAATGAACATTACCGAAATTTCTGTTTCTCTGGGGTTTGAAAATGCTACGTACTTTTCGCGTTTGTTTAAAAAAGAGGTTGGAATTACGCCTAATATATTCAGAGAGCAAAATTTAAATTAATAATTTAACATATTTTAAAATCATTTCTGCTTTCAATCAATTTCGAATAAAAGCCTTCAAAATTAATAATTTTGAAGGCTTTTTAAATTCAACTTTTACTGGCAAAAAGCCATCTGAATGCAAAAAGGGTTAAAAAAATTGTTTGTTATAGTTTTCCCTCGGTTATATACCGAAAACTTCTGCCAAATGAACCGGATATTTTTCAAGGTCTTTTTCTATATCGTTACTTCTGAATATATCAAAACAGTTGTAACTATCTACAATATCGTAGCCTGAAAAACGGTAGTTACTTGTAATGGGTAAGTAAATATCTGTCACTCCTTTTCCTTCAAATGTCTTATTTGCAGGATTGTCAAATGATTCAGCTGGTGCATTCCAGGTGGCACATATCATAAACCTTTTTCCTTGCATCAGTCCGCCGGAACCATATTGTTTTGCAGCGTCTTCTCTTGTTCTGCCATCACCGAGGAGTAATTTTTTACTTGCAAAACCACTATTAAATACTTCATCAACATATTTTTTGTAAATCCAGGGTGCCCCAAACCAATTTACAGGGGTTTGGAGAATCACAATATCTGCTTCAAAATGTTTTTCTACTTCTTCATCAGCATTGTATCCATCTTCAATTTTTGTTTCTAAAACTCCAAAACCTTTTGTTTCAAAAAAATCTTTTGCTTTTTGAATAAATGAATTATTCAAAGTTCCCTCTGTCCAGCCGGCATAGGTTAAATGTGTATTAATGAGCAATACTTTTTTATTGTTTTCCATCGTATTATTGGTGTTTTTTTGTATCGTTTTATAAGTTTAAAACTTTTTCCAGGTGAGAAGGATAATTATTAAGATCATTTGTAATATCTCCTTCTTTATAAATATCAAAGCAATTATAATCGGGCAAAGTTTCGGCACCACAAAAGCGATAATTACTTGTTATTGACAGGAAAAATTCTGCTGTGCTTTTACCCTCAAACAATTTTTGTTCAGGATTGTCAAATGCTTCTGCCGGAGCATTCCAGGTGGCACATATCATGAACTTTTTTCCTTGTAAAAGTCCGCCTGTTCCATATTGTTTTGTTGGATCTTCAGGTGTTCTGCCATCACCTGTTAAAAATGATTTACTCATCAGTCCGCTATTGAATACTTCGTCAACATACTTTTTGTAAATCCAGGGTGCACCAAACCAATTTACAGGCATTTGTAAAATTACAATCTCTGCTTCCATATGTTTTTTTACTTCTTCGTCAGCATTGTAACCATTTTCAATTTTTGTTTCTAAAACTTCAAAACTTTTCGCTTCAAAAAAGTCTTTTGCCTTCTGAATAAATGAACTATTTAAGGTTCCTTCCGTCCAGCCGGCATAGGTTAAATGAGTATTGATCAACAATACTTTTTTGTTATTTTCCATTGTAATTATTATGATTTAAATTGTCTTCTCTGAGTTAATTTATAAGCCTGAAACTTTTTTCAAATGAATTGGATAATTCTCTAAATCCTGCTTGATATGTGTATTATGAAAAACATTAAAACAGTTATAGCCATCCAGAATTTCAAAACCCGAAAAGCGATAATTGGTTGTGACATTAAAAAATACATCGGCTGGTTTTTTACCTTGAAATAAATACTGTGCCGGGTCATTAAAATCCTTTTCAGCAGCATTCCAGGTTGCAGAAATCATAAATTTTTTCCCTTGCATTTTTCCGCCTGTCCCATATTGTTTGGAAGGGTCTCTTTCTGAGCGCCCATCGCCTGAAAGAAATTTTTTACTAAACATTGCGCTGGTAAAAACTTCATCTACATATTTTTTGTAAATCCAGGGTGTACTTATCCAGTTTACGGGAGTCTGCAGAATAATGATGTCGGCTTGCAAATGTTTTTCTACTTCTTCATCAATATTATAACCGCTCTCGATCTTTGTTTCCAAAACTTTAAAGTTTTGTGAAAGGAAGAATTCTTTAGCCTTATCAAAAAAAGCTTTATTTAGCTTACCTTCCGATAAACCCGGATAGGTTAAATGCGTATTGATTATTAATACCGTTTTGGGTTTAATTGCTTCTTTTGACGGTGTCGTTTGTCCAATTGATTTCATTCCGAATGATAACATCGTTATCACTATTAGAAAAATGATTTTTATCTTCATTACTTGTCCTATTTAATTATTAGACAAAGATATAGGCCATAAAAAAAATGGAAAGAAACATTCTACCAATAAAAAAGAAACAAATTACTTATAAAAAAAGGCGTTTTTGTAAAAGCGTCTTTTTTACTGAAATAATATACTATTCTTTGACTACTACTTGTGAACGATATTGTTTTGGCGCGAGATTTAGCTGCTTTTTAAAAAATTTAGAAAAATAATTCGGGTATTCAAAACCAAGCGCATAAGCTATTTCTGTGGTATTTAAGTCATTCCTTTTTTCGAGCATTTCCTTTGCTTTTACCATAACAAACTCGTGGATGTTTTCAATCGCTGACTTTTGGGTAAAATGCTTAATAATATCGCCTAAATAGTTTGGTGTCAAGCCTAATTTTTCTGCAAAGTATTGAACTGTTGGGATCTGATTAACTGGCTGATTGTAATAATTGATCAGGAGCTGCTGAAATTCAGATACGATAGGACTATACTGTACAGGATTTGACAAAAATTGTCTTTTATAAAATGATTCCACCAACGAAACTAAAACGTGAACATAAGAAAGTAACACTGATAAATTTTCTTTTCTGGTATCATAGTATTTCAGCATCAAACCAAAAATAGTCCTGATTTCCTGCTCTTCTTTTTCAAGCAATAATAATGGTTCATGTTCTCCATAATCATAATAGTTTTTGAACAGAAAACGGTTATCATCAATGAATTTCTTAGAAAACTGTAAATAGATTCCATTGAATGCAGGTTCTATATCCCAACCGTTCAATACCTCAGGGCTATTGAAAAAAAGAGCCGTAACGGGTTTCTTTTCGTCAGGATTAAAGTCCGAAGCAGATTTATCTATGAAATTGCTCTTGATCGAAATCCGGTAAAAATCAATTGATACAGATTCTGA
This sequence comes from Flavobacterium sp. Flavsp81, assembly GCF_059491325.1. Taxonomy (NCBI): domain Bacteria; kingdom Pseudomonadati; phylum Bacteroidota; class Flavobacteriia; order Flavobacteriales; family Flavobacteriaceae; genus Flavobacterium; species Flavobacterium sp. Flavsp81. The sequence goes on from NZ_CP168505.1 coordinate 1,830,041, forward strand.
TTTTAAACGCATATTAGGAACATCATAATATCCAATATCAATGTTGTTGTCTAAAGGTTTTGGTAAACCGAGGTATTTATTGAACGATTCAATGTCTTTGAACAAGGTCATTTAGATTAATTTTTAATATTATTAATCAAATGATAAAGAAGAAGACAAGTCACGGTAAGCATCTGCTTGTTCTTGCAGTTCTTTTATCTTTCTCTCTGCTTCCGCAATGCAGTCTGCACCAGCTATCCAGCGCTTTGGGGGATTGTTTTCACTGGCAATTTTAACTAATGCCATAGCCAATTTCACAGGGTCGCCGCTTTGTGTACCACTTATACTTTCCCAAGCCGGGCGAAGCATAGATGTACGCTCTGCGTAATCTGCTATTTTGTTTTCAGACCATATTGTTGAAGATGGCTCCAATAAATTAGTTCTAAAAAAACCCGGATTTACAATAGTCGTATTGATCCCAAATGGTAACACTTCCAACTGTAAAGATTCCATCCAGCCTTCTAATGCAAATTTAGAAGTAGCATAGGCAGTACAAAGTTCATAGCCCACCAATCCGGCAGTAGATGAAATTGTTATAATGTGTCCTGATTTATTTTTTCTGAAAATTGGCAAAACAGCCCTTGTTACATTCATTGGACCAAATAAGTTAGTTGAGATTTGACGTTCTATCTGTTCCTGACTCAATTGCTCAAAAAAACCTGCGTAGAAATTACCTGCATTATTGACCAATACATCGATCGTTCCAAACTTCTCAATTGCAGTATTTATACCAACACTAATTTCTTGTGGATTTGTAACATCCAGCTGCACCACCAATAAATTTTCAGAAGTGTCGGTAAATGCTTTTGTTACTTTGCTTAAATTTCTGCCGGTTGCAATAACTTTGTTGCCCGCAGCAAGTGCAGCTTTAGCAATTTCCAATCCTATTCCGCTGCTTGCACCGGTTATCAGCCAAACTTTATTTTCTTTCATTTTGTCCTCTTTAAATTATTGTACAAATATAAAAGTTGACTTTATGAGGTTCGGAAACAGATTACCAATAAAAAAGAAACAAATTACTGATACAGAAAACGCTGTTTTGAAAACGTTTACTATTATTGGTTTTAAAGTTTTTTATTAAGCTGCAGACGATATTCTTTAGGGCTGAACCCTGCCATTTTTTTGAAAAATTTTGAAAAAAAGTAATTGGGATATTCAAAACCTAAATCATAAGCGACTTCGGTAGTGTTCATTCCTTTGTTTTGTTCTATTAGTTCTTTAGCTTTTTTAATAACAAATTCATGAATATTTTCTATTGCAGATTTTTGGATAAAATGCTTCATGATGTCTCCTAAATAATTGGCTGTCAAACCTAATTTATCAGCAAAATACTGTACTGTTGGAAGCTGATTCACAGGCTGGTTGTAATAATCTATTAAACTTTGTTGAAAATCCGTTACAATCCTGCTGTACTGTTTTAGGTCGGTTGAAAACTGTCTTTTATAAAATGCTTCTACCAAACATATCAATACATTTGCATAAGAAAGCAAAACTCCAAAATCTTTTTTTTCGCCTTTATAATATTTAACCATTAATTCAAAAACAGCACTGATTTCGTGAACCTCATCTTCAGTTAAATATAAGGCTTCGTGTTGACCATAATCCAGATACGTTTTGAATAAGAATCTATTTTCTTCTATAACTTTTTTAGACAATTGCAAATACATTCCCTTATAGGTTGGCTCTGCATCCCATCCCGGTTCAATTACTAAATTTGGCGTGTTGAAAAAAACAGCGGAAAGCAGCTCCGCATCAGGTGTAGATTTACTTCTGTATTTAATTTTAATTGAAATTCGGTAAAAATCCACCATCACAGGTTCTGAACACACTTTTATATGTGGAGGATCATAATAGCCAACATCAATATCGTTATCCAAAGGTTTAGGTAAACCAATCAATTCATTGAATGATATAAAATCTTTTAAGTAAATCATTTTGTAAAAAACTATTAATTATTACTCATTGATGTAATTGATTTAACTCTTATTTGATATAAAAACAAATAAATCAAAAGTATAAATTTGAGTAAAACATCTTTATACTTTCAGAAATCATTGTCATCCTAAGCGGGGTCGAAGACTTTCTAATATGCTACAATTACTCTCAAATTAAATTTTGGTGACGGGTATTGTTACAGTCAGTTTAATTTGATTAGATACTTTTTTAGACATTCCTTCCATTGTGCCAATTTTGTAATCCATTCTGTTTACGCTAAAACTGCTTTTGAAAATATTATTTACAAAAGTGAACGGAATAGTAATTTCTTTTTGAACTCCGTGCATAGTAAGGTTTCCAACAACCAAATAACCATGATTTGTTTTTGTAAATTGAGTTGATACAAAATTGATATTAGGATATTTTTCTGCGTTAAACCAATTATCGCCTCTTGCATGTCTGTTTTTTAACCAGTTTCCGGTTGCAATTGATCCTACTTCAACATTTAAAGAAAATTTAGAGCTTGCTAAATCATTTTCATCAAAAGAAATACTTCCTTTTATTTTTTCAAAACTTCCTTCAGCATAGCTGCCGGAAAATTTAATTGAATACCCTTCTTTAATTTGCCAATTAATAGTTTTGCTTATTGTGAAAGCAGATAATAACAAAGCTGTTCCTGCCAAAACTATAAAACATATTTTTTTCATTTTTACTTTTTTTAATTGCTGAATAGTATTCCAATAAAGGTAAATTTATTTAGTGGATTTTAGAGGATAATAAGCTATAAAAAAGTATGTTTACAAGTAGATTCAAATCTTAATTTAATAGTATGGAATATTCGAAAAATTATACTGCTGAAGACCAGCATATAGATGTACAAGGAATCATGGATGGATTATATTACCCTTTTTATATGGAGTATTGCCGCCATGATTATATTAGAGAGGTATTGGGCTTTGATTTTACAGAGCAGGCAGGCAAAGGCGTAAATATGGTTTTGTCCCAGTATAACATTAAATTTATCCGGTCTTTAAAAAAGAATGATAATTTTGATGTTACCTGTTCTGTATTTACTGATGCTCAGGGCCTGCCTCGTCTGCATTTTAAGCAATCTATAATAAAAGACGGAAAAATAATGGCGACAGCAGTATTTACAGGAACATGTGTTGCAGCAACCGGCGGAAGACCCTATTTACCTGAAGAGTTGCAAAACATAACCGATGCGGCTCCATTAGAGATTTAATTGAAAATGATAATGTCTTCAATTTGTTTTTATGGATGTTCATTAAAAAAAGCCCTTAAATATTAAGTTTAAGGGCAATTAAAATATCTTTCAGGCTATCTTTCGTTTTTAATATCAGATTTTCAATTTCAGAATGCAAAATATCAGGGTTAACTCCCGCCATAAATTAAAACGTCTGCATCAGCAACCAAACTTCTTGCCCAATCATTCAATATGATTTTATCCCAGGCTGAGGGATACTTGATTTCATAACTGGCAGAACTATGCTCGTTTAATGTCACATTTATTAATGCGGTTGCAAAATTTTCTGTTTGCATTATAGTTTCAAACCCTAAGCTTTTATAGATATATTAAAGAAAAACACACAGACAATCAATCAGTGCATTGAACTGTTTATCCATAAGAATAATTCATTGCCTGAATTTCGCAATTTTTAGGATTCAGAGATAAAATATTTTATTTATCTTTAGGAAACACAAATAATTTATTATTAATAATTTATAAAATACTTACTCATGACTTCTATAACTTCGAATGATATTTTGAAACAACAAAAAACACTAAAAATATTGGCATCAGTATTCTTATTTTTATCTTACCTTATTGGATTGAGTACATTAACAGGCACTCTGTATCTTTTATTGACTCCAAGAGGTATCGGAGGATGGATTCTACCCGCCTTTAGCTTTTTGGCAGGATTAATCGTTTTTCTGTTTTTGTTTTCCCTTTCAAAAATTATAGCCATTCTAATTGAAATCAGCTTAAAATGAAAAGAGCTATAATCTGTTTGTCATGGATTCTGATATTTGGATCCTGCACTGATAAGAAAAATAATCCGGAAGAAACAGTAGATGTGGTTTTGGTGGGAGGCGGAATTATGAGCATAACTTTAGCCAATATGCTTAACGAGCTTGATCCCTCATTATCTATTGTAACTTACGAGAGGCTTGATGACGTTGGTAAAGAAAGTTCATCGGCATGGAATAATGCGGGCACGGGACACTCGGCACTTTGTGAATTAAACTATACGCCTGAACGCAAAGACGGTACTATTGATACACATAAGGCTGTTGAGATTAATGAATCGTTTGAAATTTCAAAAGAATTCTGGTCTTATTTAGTGTCCGAAGGTAAAATTGGGCCTCCACATTCCTTTATCAATCCAACGCCTCATATGAGCTTTGTTACTGGTGAAGAGAATGTCAAATACTTAAAAAAAAGATATTTGGCGCTTCAGAAAGAACCACTTTTTACAGGAATGGAATTTTCTGATGATCAAAAACAAATCAAGAAATGGATTCCGCTTATAATGGACGGACGAGACCCTTCTCAAAAAGTGGCTGCGACAAAAATAGATATTGGTACAGATGTAAACTATGGTACATTGACCAGTGAACTGGCTTCGAATCTCGTCAAAGCCCGTAAAATGAAATTGGAATTTAATCATGAGGTAACAAATTTTAAAAGAAATGATGATGGAACCTGGAAAGTTTATGTCAAAGATTTAAAAAATAACCAAACTAAAACAATCACTGCAAAGTTTGTTTTTATTGGAGCTGGTGGTGCAACACTGCCCCTGCTTGAAAAAACCTATATTCCGGAAGCAAAAGGTTATGGCGGATTTCCTGTCAGCGGAGAATGGCTGGTGTGCAATAATCCTAAAATAATAGCACAGCATCAGGCCAAAGTATATGGAAAAGCTTCCGTTGGCTCCCCTCCTATGTCTGTTCCGCATCTTGATACACGAATTATTAATGGTAAAAAGGAACTCTTATTTGGCCCTTTTGCAGGTTTCTCCTCTAAATTTTTAAAAAATGGTACCTGGGGTGATTTACCCGAATCTTTTAATTTCTATAATATCAGGCCCATGTTAGAAGCCGGACTTGATAATGTTCCGCTTACAAAATATTTAATTGAACAAGTTGTGCTAACACCTGAACAGCGATTAGCGGCACTTCGTGAATATTTTCCAAAAGCCAAAATGGAAGACTGGAACCTTAAAATCGCCGGTCAACGGGTTCAGATAATAAAAATAGATGAAACAACCCAAGGCGGAATACTGCAATTTGGAACTGAGGTTGTTACTGCTTCAGATGGCAGTGTTGCAGCTTTGCTTGGCGCATCGCCCGGTGCTTCCACTTCAGTTCCGATTATGCTTACAGTAATTGAACAGTGCTATAAAAATGAATTAAAAACTCCAAAATGGCAGGCAAAAATTAAAGAAATGATTCCGTCTTATGGACAAAAACTATCGGATAATATCCCTTTGGCAAATAAAATAAGAAAAAATAATTGTGAAAAACTGGGAATAGTCTGGAAAGAAATCCATAAAGAGACGCTTCATTAATATACTATATATTGATTTGTAAAACTTCCGGCTAAATTTTAGAGGAAGTTTTTTGATTTTGTAGAAGAGCTTTCTTTGTATACAAGAAAACAAATACATACATTGGTTAATACCTGTTAGTAAATTTGGTTTAAAACAGTTCGAAATTAAAAAAACATTTTGCTATAAAAAAAAAAAATTACCCACTCATATCATATACAAGTGAGTAATCTATTGTGCAATTATTAAAAAAATCTAAATTATACAAGAATTGGCCTTGTATAAATCCTGTATTGGGGGAAGTTCAGGATTATAAATTCATTTTTTAATTAAAAAGAGCCACAGGTATTTCCTGCAAATGTAGCACCTGCACCTGCTGATACATCTGCCTTAACAGCTGATGCATCAAGAGTTACGATTGAATATGGAGGTGTAAAAGCAGTATTTTTTCCGGCAATATTTCCTGAAGTATTTGTAAAAATATTTCCAACAGCAGTAACAGCAGTAAAACCGGTCATTAAATCAATTGGAGTCTTAACATTTTCAAATACATTTTTTTCTACACGAATACTGGCTTCTTTACCTGCCATAACACACTGGGCACTGGCCGTACTGTTAAAATAGCTATTAATGATATGTACCTGACCAAATCTTACTCTTGGCATTCTGGCTTTGCATCCACTAGCCCACCAGCAGCGTGCAAATGTAATTCTGAATTTTCCGCGATCGCCTGTAGCATCGTCACCAGATCCAATTAAATTAGAAAATCTATGATCATCAGAACCTCCTGAACCTCCAGCTCTTGGCGCTTTCAAATAATTGAATTTGGTATAAGAAAAAGTAATATAATCTGATTTGTTTTTAACATCAAAATTTCCATCAACACCATCTCTTGATTCACAATGGTCAATCCATACATTTTGACAATCATCTAAAGTTGCGTTATCCCAGCCATCAGTATCATAGGCTCCCGGTCCTTCAAAAATCAGGTTTCTAATGATGATGTTTTTACATCTTTTAACATATATAATACCTGAGCCCGCTTTGGTTTGATCATTAGAAACCAATTTTGCACCGCTTGTACCATATATTGTTTTTCCCGTTTGATCCTGAAAAGAGATTCTTCCTCCGGAAGGTATAGTAATAGTACCTGAAACTTTTACAACTTTTACATCCTTATTTTCAATAGCTGCTTTTAATAAAGCATAAGTGTTTACTGCCTTTTCCGCTGCAGCTCCTCCTCCCGTTGTTCCTCCATTTTGTGATGCCCATCCGGGAACCTGGGCACAATTTCCAACTTTTGCTGTTAAGTTCTGACTTGTTGAGACTGTACTTTGACCATTCTGATCCGTAATTTCTTCGTTATTGCAACTTGCAAAACCGAACATCAATGCTACCAGAAGCACTGAGAATGTAGATTTAATTTTCATAATAATTAATTTGGGGATTTAATTTAAACCGCAAAATTGTGTATAAATTATTACAGAAAAGATGAACTAGTTCATCTTTTTCTCAAAAAATTATCTTATCACTATCAAATTCGTCTTTTTTTCTATTTAATTTAAAAAATCCCCATATTTTCAGGTTTGATTACAAATCCCAAACGCAGCATGCTTTTATGCTCCTGGTAATCAATCAAACTTTCTGTGTAACCTACAAACCATTGAAGTGTGAGATAATAGTTTTCATTGTTATATGGTTTCCAGTTTACCTGTGTCTGTAAAGATCCGTAATTGATAAGGCCGCTACCCTTTCTGAAAAGAATATCTGCACTCCATCGTCCCGGCATTATCTGATAAGTTGCACTCGCTTCGCCATAGCCCAGATATTTGGTAAGTTCAGGATTATCTTCCTTATCAATAATAGGAAACCATCCCCTCAGTCCGATAGTCCAACGTGGAGAAATCTGTGACTTTAATGAGAAGGCAAGCATATTCCATGTTCTGGAATAAATGGAGTCCCTGCCATTTGATTCGTGTTCTAATGAAATTGTTCCATACGTCAGCCTTCCGCCTTTTAAATAAAATGGACGGACGATGGCCACACCAGGATTAAAATTAATTTCTGAAAATGGTTTTGAGCTTGCATACATATCCCAAAAAGCTTTTTGAGTGTACATCAAATAAGGAAAAAAACCACCCCATAAAGGCTTTGAATTCAATCGAAGCTTAAAACTTACCTGATATTTTACATCAGCAGAGTTGCGGGTGATTCCAGTATTCAGTGGTATACCTGTTAAAAAATAATTGTCTTTATGAACAGAAAAACTAGGTTCTTTCAACAGTGAATCTGCTGCCCGGAAATCTTTTTTATGTTCTAAAATTTGGGAATTTGTTTTAATTGAAAATAAAATGATACAAATCAATAGGTATTTCAAGTACATTCTTATGGTATAGATTAGGGATTTTTTTTAGTATTTATGCGAATGTATGTTATTTAATGAATTCATATTAACTCAATAAACAGGAGAGTTAACTCAATAAAAATCAATCTAAACACTAGATTGATTTCGAACCAAAAAAACCCTTAAAAATCAGAGAATTTTAAAGGCTAATGATTGAATATAAACCTTTTACCTCAATCCGGATTAAGGGTAAATTCAAAATCATATAGATAAGCTATAGAAAAAACTAAATTAACTCAAATAATTATATTTTATATTTTTATCGAATCCATTAAAACATTGGTCTCTATTTTTCATACAATCTGTTAATCTAATAAATTCAGCTGTTTTTTACTTTAACACCAAACTTCCACCAATACAATTGTAAAAATGTATAACGTCTTCCGACTTTTGTATAAGTAGTAACAATGACTCCTGCTCTAAATTTGCCTCATTATTAATAACATAAGAAATAAAAAAATGAGCAAAACAATTTTAATCACAGGAGCATCATCAGGGTTTGGACTGATGCTGGCAAACGACCTTCATAAAAAAGGTTTTAATGTAATCGGTACTAGCAGAGAACCTGAGAAATACAAAGGTAAATTTGCATTCAAATTGTTGCGTTTGGATATAGATGACGATAACTCCATTAATTCATTTGCAGAACAGGTATTTAAAGAAACTAAGCAATTAGATGTTTTGGTAAATAATGCCGGTTTCATGATTACTGGTTTAGCTGAAGAAACACCAATCAATGTTGCAAGAAAGCAGTTTGAAACTAATTTTTGGGGAACGGTTAAGGTAACTAATGCATTGCTGCCACAATTCAGAAAACAAAAATTTGGACAAATCATAACAGTAAGTTCTATCGTGGGTTTGATTGGGCCTCCTAATTTATCTTACTATTCTGCATCAAAACATGCGGTCGAAGGTTATTTTAAATCTTTACGATTTGAATTAAATCAATTTAACATTAAGGTAAGTGTAGTTGAACCAGTTTGGTTTAAAACAAATTTGGGTCATAATGCAGTTTCTTCAACAGGAAACATCCAGGATTACAATATTTATAGAAAACAAGTGAATGCTGTTACACAAAAAGGATTAGATGAAGCACAGTCACCGGATGCCGTAGTAAACATTATTACTAAATTAATTGGAACTAAAGAACCAAAATTCAGCAATCCGGTTGGTAAAATGTCCGGAATGATTGCCTTTCTTCAAAGTTTTGCCCCAAAAATGTTTGAAAATTCAATATTAAAAAGCGTAAAAACAGCATAATCAAACAATTATTTTATCTACTCCAACAGAAGTTTTTGTAATGATCAATCAAAAAATTAATTTATAAGTTGGAATGTTTTCAGACTATCAAAAGCATTCCAATCTTATTTCAAATAAGAAAAAATGAAAAATAAAATTATCACTAACGCAACGCTAAAAATTCATCCAAACTTTATTGATGATGTGTTACCATTCGCAAGTGAAACAAGAAGTCATATCTTAATCGAAGAAGGCTGTGAAACCTTTATTTTAATGAAAAAAGCTGAAGAACCGGATACCATCGTAATCTTTGCAGTTTATACTTCAAAAGAAACTTATGACTGGCATCTTGAACAATATTACGTAAAGAATTTTTTCGCTTTTCTACAGGGGAAACTTATTGCTGAACCAGAGGTAATTTATTTAGAAGAAATTTAAACCCATTAAGTAAAATATAACCTTTAAGACGTAAATTTATAATTTGTAAAATGATAAAATATGAAAAATTACAAAACAATAAGTGAACTATACATCGCGAACGGTTTTCCACCTCCTGAAAATCCTTTACTTGGATTGGTAACTTTTGAAGAGCTGCAAGGCTGCACATTTGCCGAAACAGAATTTACGATGGGCTTTTATAAAATAGCTTTAAAAAAAGTAAAATCCGGGACAATTTTATACGGAAAGACGAAATACGATCATGACAATGGTTCGATGGCATTTATAAATCCCGGGCAGAAAATTACAATGAGCGATATTGAATTAACCGAAAAAGGTTTTATGATTTATATCCATGAAGATTTTTTAATGAATACCAATCTACATTCAGAAATAAAAAAATATGGCTTTTTTGACTATGAAGTAAATGAAGCTTTACACTTATCCCCAAAAGAAGAGGAAACTATTTGGGATTTATTCTACAAAATAAAGTTAGAATATTATAACAATCAGGATGATTACAGCAAAGACATTATGCTGACCCATATTGATTCAATTTTAAAATATTCACAACGTTATTACAAGCGACAATTTCTAAACAGAACCTCATTATCAGGAACAATAATTACTAAATTTACTGAAATTCTTAAATTTTATTTCGAAAGTGGAAAACTTCAAAAAGAAGGATTGCCAACCGTAAAATATATGGCATCAAAACTATCGCTGTCTTCAAGATATCTAAGTGATTTACTGAAACAGGAAACCGGTAAAACAGCTTTGGATCATATTCATATTTCATTAATTACAGAAGCCAAAAATCTACTGGTAAGTACTGACAATACTGTCTCTGAAACTGCCTATGAATTAGGATTTGAAAATCCCCCTTATTTTTCCAGGTTGTTTAAAAAAGAAGTAGGATTAACTCCGACAGAGTACCGGGAACAATTCTTGAATTAATCTCTGATTATTGGCATGGAAGTCAAATAAACTTTAAAAAGACTATAATTATGCGACTATAATTTATTTTTCCGTAAGGGGTCGGATGGATTCTATGGTAATTTGTAAAATACAAACTTTAAAAATAGCTATGAAGGCTAAATAGTGTTAAACCTTCAACAAAAGAATCCGAAGAATTCACTCCGCAAAAATATAATAATTCTAAAAATAGTGTTATGAAAAAAGCAAAACAACCATGAATATGGTCAAACAGATCCGATTTTATTGATCAAAATACTCCTGTTGATAGTACTCAATTCAAAGCGAAGATCAATATCAGCAAGAAGTTAAGAAAGGGCATACACCAGAATTTGGAGAGAGTAATTCTGATTATATAGACCAAAAACTCTTGTTGATAATGATAATCCCACTGCACTGGCTACTATGGCATCAAAGCTATGTTCAGGAGAAAGAGCCTGCCTTAAAGAAGACAGACCCTTCATCTCCCACTACAAAATTTTTAACTCCCATTTTGGTGAGCTCACTTCTATCGCTGCCAGCCCTGACCATAGCAGTAACTTCTGCCCCTGCTCTAGGAACTCCTTCACAATCTAACTCCCAAGGAATCCTGTTGCACCAGCAACGACAACTTTCTTAGTATGCATTTTTATATGTTTAAATTATTTTTATTTCTTTATTCTACAAGGAGAACAACCTTCCCATTTACTCCACCAGCTGTTAAGAAATCCTGAGCTATCGCCGCTTCTTCAAGCTTAAATATTTTGGAAACAATTGTTTGAAATTTTCCGGCTGCTATCAGGTCAATTCCGTTTTGTAAGGTCTTAGGCGATATGTCGGAAACTACAAAATAAGCTTTCACATTATATTGCTCAGCCAGCTCCTGTGATGGTGGTGTAGCAATACTCAATAGTTTACCGCCTGACTTTAAAACCTTGAAAAGCTTTTCCTGAACTTCGCCACCAGCTGTATCTGCTACCAAATCAACATCTCTGACAATATTGGCTACGTCCTGTAATTTATAATCAATTACTTCGTCAGCACCAAGGCTTTTTGCTAATGCCACCCCATGTCCCGATGCTGTTACAATAATGTATGCACCTGCAGCCTTTGCCATTTGTACCATAGCACCGCCAACTGCACCGGCACCACCCTGAATTAAAACTTTTTGGCCTCTTTCTAATTGTCCTTCTGTAAATAGTACTGATTGTGCAGTCCCTATATTGACAACTATTGAAGCTGCTTCTTCAAAAGACAAATTTTGCGGTTTAGGCAAAACAAAATTTTCGTTTGCAGTCACATATTCTGCATAGGCATTTTTCTTTGTAAGGGCAATGACCTCATCACCCGCTTTAAATTTGGATACATTACCGCCAACGGCAACAATTATCCCTGAAGCTTCGCCTCCCGGTATAAAAGGCATTTCTACAGGACGGATTTCTTTCATAAATCCCATTCGTATTTTCATATCTATCGGATTCACGCCTGCTGCCTTCACCCGGATTAAAACATCGTTTTCACTTTGGATCGACGGTATCGAAACATCAGTCAGTTCAATCACGGCTGAACTTCCATAATCTTTGTATTGAATTGCTTTCATGATTTTAAGTATAAAGTGGATAATCGGTGTAACCTGCTTCTCCCGGAGAATACAATGTGCCGAAGTCAACATCATTGAGCGGGGCGTTTTTTTCAATGCGCTTTACAAAATCAGGATTGGCAAGGAATCCGCGACCAAAGGCAGCAAGGTCTGCAGAATTGTTCAGCAGCTTTTCTTCCGCTGTTTCAGGGGTTAGTCCATTACAGATTATGATAGTATTATTAAACCCTGCACGGATTGCCTTATATGTCTTTTCAGGAATTTGAGGATTGGTCGAAAGATGGATATAGGAGATTCCCAATTTATCCAATTCACTGCTTAGATAGGCATAGGTTTGATGCACTTCTTCTGTATCGTAAGCCCCTTGATCGCTTAATTGTGAAAACGGAGAAAAGCGAATTCCGACTTTATCAGGTCCAATAGCTGCTGCAATTGCTTCAGTAATTTCTACCGTAAGACGGCTTCTTTTTATTAGATTTCCTCCATATTGATCCGTTCTGTTATTCACATTTGGGTTTAAGAATTGTTCCAGTAAATACCCATTGGCACCATGAAGCTCTACCCCATCAAAACCTGCAAGAATTGCATTTTTGGAAGCATGTACAAAATCGGCAATCACACGCGTAATTTCATCTAGACTAAGGGCTTTCGGAACAGAGTGTTCCTGCATACCAAGAGAATCGGTAAAGATTTCACCGGCCGCCTTAATATCTGAAGGACCTACGGGATGCATTCCTTCGGGCAGGTTCGCAACGTTAGAGATGCGTCCGGTATGCATGAGCTGCAGGAAAATCTTTGATCCGTTTTGGTGCACTGCTTCCGTGACTTTTTTCCAGCCCGCAACCTGTGCTTCAGAATAAATTCCGGGAATACGCGGATAACCCAGCCCCTCAGGACTTGGTGAGGTACCTTCTGTAATAATCAATCCGGCACCGGAGCGTTGTGCATAATAGTTTGCCATTAGTTCATTTGGAAGATTTTCGATAGCCCTGCTTCGGGTCATCGGCGCCATTACCAGATGATTTTTAAATTTTAGCGAGCCTTTCTCAAAAGGCGTAAGTAACTTTTTCATTTTGTCATATTTAATTATATGAACAAATTTAGAAGTTAATAAGTGGGCAAAATAACCGAAAAAGACATAAGAATAGTCCTATCCGACAATTACAATTTTAAAATTGAGCAAATTAGGTTATGCAGTATAGGAGAACTTCTTAGGCGTAATGCCGTATTGCTTTTCAAATAACCTGCTGAAATGACTAAGGTTTGAAAATCCCAACTCATAGCCAACCTCAGAAACGGAATGTTTGGCTTGTTTCAATAAAAAAGCGGCTTCTTCCATCCTCGCCTTCTGGTAATAATTATAGATTGTATCTCCAAATGTCTGCTTAAAGAGCTGCTTAAGTTTTGTTTCGCTCATCGAAGCTATACTGGCCAGCTCACTTAAAACGGGCGGAGTGCTGAGATCAGTCAATATTTCGTTGCGAATGACCAAAAGTTTCTCTGCATCATTGCTATTTATACTCTTAAAGGTTGTGTTTTCCCTCAGCGACAGCTTACTAAAAAGAAGGTACATTAATTCCTGTACTTTAATCTGTACATAAAAATTGCTCATAGAATTATTCATGTCAACAGATACAATGTTTTTAAGAAGCAATTGCATTTCCGGATCTAAACTTTCAAAAAAGAGAAAGGATGCATTCTCTGCCGTAATGGTTTTTATGGTACCGTTTGGATTTTCAATCGACAGAACTGATTGCAATCTATTAGCAGTAATACCCACTACTATATATTGAATATTACTGCCGGCAGGAAAACGAATTTCGGTTCGCAAATCATTTGTCGACAACAAAATGGAAGAATCATTTTTTTGTGAGAAAGGTATATTTTCCTCATTCTTATAGGTAACTTCCAAATCATCTTTATTGCTATAAAAGAAAATGGTACGTACATTATTAGACTTTAAAGCCGGATTGCGTTTAATAATTAAATCTTCTTTTAAAATATATCGATGGATGGTTAATCTGAAATCATCTCCAAACCCAACTTTACGTACATAGCCCTCCCCCATACTCTTTGGAATTTCCAAAACATTATCCCTCACAGGAACATTAATTTGCTGTGCAAACTGTGTTATAAAGTCAAAACCAGGGGCTGCTGTAAATTCAAAAATCATATTAATCAAGCAATTTAATTGGCATTACTAAATTAGCTTAAATAATTATATTCTAATCTTGCTTTCCCTAATGTATTAAAGTATTAATCTCTATTTTCATAATATCCCTGAGAAATACTAAAAAAATATATTCTGTAAATATTAAAATTTCTAATTTTTAATATTATTACGATAAGGCTACATGCCGTAGATGAAAATCTTTCGTCCAGCTTCGGTGGACTTATCTTTTATCTTAACTTTGCACACCTGTAAGCGTAAACACTCAAAAATATAAAATTTACAAGCTTACGTATTAGGAGTCATAATCATTTACGGTATTAAGTTCAGCATCAATTGTATCTCCTGATTTTTCCTTAATTAAATTAAGATCAGTCAAAAAAAGTGGAAGTGAAAAAAGTGGAAAATGAACCAGTAAGCTGGACTATTTGTCAGGAATGTCAGGGACGCGGTAAAAAAAGTCGAAGGATAAGTAAAAAAGTACGGCTTCAGTATCAGATTGCATTGGATAAATTTGAAAAAACGCAAGGCGAAGGTATAGCTCCACTTCCTCCCAAAGGAAATCTGTACTCATGCTTAAATTGTTGCGGGTCCGGGTTGCTGCCTGCTGCCAAACCTCTTATTGCAGATAAAGAAAACTATCCACACGTTGCAATCATTGGCGGTGGTATAGGCGGAATGGCTCTGGCTGTTGCTTGTTTGCACCGCGGAATTCCTTTTACACTTTACGAACGCGATAAAGATTTCGATGCCCGATCTCAGGGCTACGGACTCACTTTGCAACAAGCCAGCAAAGCAATTCAGGGATTAGGTATTTTCTCTTTAAAAGAAGGGGTGATTTCAACAAGACATCTGGTTCATACTCCGGAAGGAAAAATAATCGGGGAATGGGGAACCAGAAAGTGGCTTCAGTCTGATGTGAAAACGTCTTCGAAACGTACGAATGTGCATATC
The DNA here is from genome assembly GCF_059491325.1 of Flavobacterium sp. Flavsp81. Lineage (NCBI taxonomy): Bacteria > Pseudomonadati > Bacteroidota > Flavobacteriia > Flavobacteriales > Flavobacteriaceae > Flavobacterium > Flavobacterium sp. Flavsp81. Next base: position 1,845,343 of record NZ_CP168505.1, read on the forward strand.
GCACGACAATCTTTACGATTGGCTTTACTTGAGCAGCTCGGAGGAAATAATGCGGTACAGTGGGGACATCAATTAATAGATTTTAAGGAATGTGAGGGTGAAGGTGTTGATCTCAACTTTCAAGTCGATGGGAAGATAATGAACACCAAGGCAGATCTTTTGGTTGGAGCCGATGGTATTCGTAGTTCTGTACGAAGACTGCTGTTTGGTGAAGACAGTACCCCTTTACGTTATCTGGGCTGTATTGTGATATTGGGTATTTGCCCTTTGAATATGCTCCAAAATCTTAATAGTTCTTTACTGGACTCGGCCACAGTATTTCAAACCGCCAATGGCAACGAACGAATCTATATTATGCCTTATGCATCAGATTCCGTGATGTGGCAACTTAGCTTCCCAATGTCTGAAAAAGAAGCTAAGGAATTAAGTGCTAAAGGGCCTCAGGCACTCAGGGAAGAAGCATGTAGCAGAATCCAGTGGCACGACCCTATTCCTCAGATTTTATTGGCAACCCGGGAAGCTCAGATTTCCGGCTATCCTGTATATGACCGCGAATTGCTCAAGCCGGAATTGTTGGAAAAGTCAGGACAAGTGACCCTGATCGGAGATGCTGCACACCCAATGAGTCCATTTAAGGGACAAGGTGCAAATCAGGCGTTGCTGGATGCCCTTACACTTGCACGGGGCATTTTTAAAGGATGTAAACCTTTATCTAACTGGAGACAAGCAGGAATAAGAAAAAATGTACTAACCGAATTTGAATCAGAAATGTTAGAGCGTAGTGCTTCTAAAGTACAAGATTCAGCAGAAGCCGCACAATTTTTACATTCCGAAATTGTGCTTCATGAAAGTGATGCGCCGAGAAGATGGTTTAAGAAAAAAGATGCTTAATAATGTTGGTAAGGCACAAACAAAAAATATCTTTAAAACAGATTAAAATAGAAAACTAAATCCTTATTGAATTTAGACGAAAGACCAACTTCAAATTTTTTTAATACAAATTAAAAAGAGCTGCCGGTAAAAACAGCTCTTTCAGGTTTTTCAAATAGTGTACAAGCTTACTAATTCAAATACTTCTAAAATGATAATGAATGAAAAACCAATAAGTATAATATGACCGCTAAACGGTTTAAGATTTCGATTTCATAACCACTTCTACAGTTTTATGCTGTGCAAAAAACTGTTCTGCAAAAGCCTTTATATCTGATACGGTTATTTTGTTTAATGTTTTCAGAATGGCTCCAACATTTTGGGCAAAATAAAAACTGGCACGGTCTTTTGGAAAAGCATTATGGAGTACATGATATTTGATATTTTTTCTTTTGCGATCAGATTATTTTTTGAAATTCCTAATCCCTTCCTGCAGCCACTGATAATAGCTATTGATATCCGGATTATAAGCAGAAGGTTTATTTAGATCATTTTCTTTATGATCCATTAAAACATAATAAGGCTGCGCATTTGTTTTATATTTTAAAATCTGCAGTTCACTCCATTTCTGTCCTGTGTATTTCAAGACTTTACCGGTAATTTTGGAAACAACCTGTTCTTCAGTTGCAAGTGGTCTTTTGTCGTCTACATATAAGGAAATCATAACCACATCATTATTTAAAACATTCAAAACCTTAGGATCCGGCCATACGCGTTCTTCCATTTTACGGCAGTTTACACAGGCATATCCTGTAAAGTCAATCATTACGGGTTTGTTTACTTTTTTGGCGTAAGCTAAACCCTGCTCATAATCGTGAAAAGTTTGAATTCCGTTTGGACCACTTTCCGCACCTTCCGGTAATGCTTGTTTTTCTGTGCTCTGCACAACTGTATTTCCAAAACCATTTGGTGATTCGCTGTATTGTTTTGCCGGCGGAAAACCGCTGATGTATTGTAAAGGCGCTCCCCAGAGTCCAGGAACCATATACACCACAAATGACAAGACGATAATTCCTAAACTTAATCTCCCAACAGAAATATGTGTTACGGGCGTATCGTGCGATAATTGGATCTTCCCAAATAAATAAAGAGCCAGTACAGAAAAAATGGCAATCCATATCGCAAGAAATACTTCTCTTTCTAATAAATGCAGTTGTAAAACTAAATCGGCATTGCTTAAAAATTTAAAGGCTAAAGCTAATTCTAAAAAGCCTAAAACTACTTTTACCGAGTTCAGCCAGCCTCCCGATTTAGGAAGTGAGTTCATCCAGCCTGGAAATGCTGCAAATAAGGCAAATGGCAATGCAATTGCTAATGAAAACCCAAGCATTCCAACAATTGGCGCAATTCCCGCCTGACTTGCTGCCTGAACGAGTAAGGTTCCTACAATAGGTCCCGTACATGAAAATGAAACTACAGCTAAGGCTAATGCCATAAAGAAGATGCCAAGAGCGCCGCCAATTTCTGATTTCTGGTCGATTTTGGTCAGCCATGAACTTGGCAGTACAATTTCGAAAGCTCCTAAAAATGATAATGCAAAAACCAATAACAGCAGGAAGAAAATTATATTAAAAACGACATTTGTAGCTAAAGCATTCAGTGCATCTGCACCAAAAATGGCTGTAACCAGACTTCCTAAAATCACGTAAATCACGATAATAAAAATACCATACATCACTGCATTTTTAATTCCTGCAGCTTTGTTTTTACTTTGTTTGGTAAAGAAACTTACTGTCATTGGAATCATTGGAAATACGCAGGGCGTAAACAAAGCCGCAAGACCTCCTAAAAAGCTCAAGAAAAATAATGTCCATAAACTTTCTTCAGGTGCTGTTTTTCCTTTTGAAGCTTTTTCAGCCACACTATTTACATTTTTAGGAATCTCTGTGCTGGTAGTAGAAACAGAATCTGTTGTGTTGTTTGTGGTATCCTGTTTAACTGTAGATTCGTCTTTTACAGGTGAATCGGTATTTTTTTGAGTGGTGCTTACATCCTGATTTTCCTCTTTTTGAACCGGCAGATCTGATTTTTTGAATGTAAATTTTACTTCTTTATCTGTTGGAGGCAGACAGCTGTTATCATTGCAGACCATAAAAAATATGCTGGCATTAATGGTAAAAGCATCTGCTGATTTTCGTTCTATATTTTGTGTGAAAACTGCTTTGTCTGCAAAGTATTTAATCCTCATCTGAAAAACCGGATCATCTACTTCATGTCCCTCTGGTTCTGCAACAGCCCCTAGAGTTCTAAAATTTTTCGATTTAGGAAAAGTAAAACTCGTTGGTGCCGGTCCTCCTTTTGGTACATTCTGAGAGTAAATATGCCAGCCTTTATCGATCCTGGCCGTTATGATCAGGGTATATTTGTTCTCTCCTATTTCTTTTACGGAAGAAGTAAACGAAACTGGATCGTAAATTTGGGCAGTAAGGTTACTTACCGCAAAGAAAATTGCGATAAAAAGAAATATTTTTTTCATGTTATTGGAATGTTTAAAATTGCCTTGTGCAGCTTTCAATCCGCCGTATCCATTGTCAAATTTCAAACCCTGACAATGGATGTGGGATAGGTTTTTCAGATCATTATTTTTTATACCTCGACAGAATCCACTTAGAGATATCTTGCAAAACTTCGGGGGCAAAAACCTCATCGATTTCTTTACTTTCACTCTGCTTGCAGGTTATGCAATGCTGATACATATGATTGAGATCCGGATAGATTTTGGTTGTGACATCGGTGCTTTTGAGGTATTTTTTAAAACTTTCCAGATTTTCCTGTGCCGGAACCTGAATATCTTTGTCTCCATTTACAGCCAAAACCGGAATTTCAATTTTTGGCAGATAATCCTTTGGATTGTAATGAATCGTGTAACGGTACCATCTTCGTTCTGCATCTTTACCGTAACGGTATATAAAATCTTTCTCGCGTCCGCCCCACATATGAATCTCTTTCAGAGTAGTCGAATCCTGTGTTTTGATCCATTGATCCAGTTTTAATTGCAGTACCGGTGTTACAGAATCTGTTGGTTTTGTATCGTAAACGGCTTTAAACATGATGTTATACATTTCCATTTGTTTATTCACCACTTTGTCCGAAAAACCAAAATTCTTGAGAATAGACTTGTTTTGCAGGTTTAGCATTTCGAGCCCGCTTACTGCAACACCTGATAAACTTACCATAAATTTTACATTTTTATTTCTTGCACTCACAATTGAAGCGATCATCCCGCCTTCGCTGTGGCCGATTAATCCAATATGAGAAGCATCAATATTTTTATCACTTTTTAAGTATGCAATCTGCGCATCAACATCATCTGCAAAATCTCCTGTTGTTGCATTTTTAAAATCGCCCGACGTCTTACCTGTTCCTCTGTCATCAACACGCAGAGAAGCAATTCCTTTTCGAGCAAGTTCATCAGCCAGGACTGTAAAAAATTCCCTGCCCATATAGGTGTAGTTGCGGTCATGCTGTCCAGTTCCGGAAATTAAAATCGCCAGAGGATACTTCTTTTTATCCTGTGGAATTGTTAAGGTTGCTCCATAGGTTAGTTTGGTGCTTTTTCCCAGAAAAGTCATATCAATAACCTGATACGGATATGGCTTTTTAGGATGCTGAGCAAAAAACAAAGGCTGTATTTCTTTTTCCTTCTTTAAAACAACTGCTGTATTTGGAATGGAGTAATAATTAAAAATTCCTGAAATAGCCGTTTTCTCCGGGTTATATTTCCCTTTAAAAGAAAAGCCATACATCTCATTTTTAAAAGACAGGCTGTCTCCTTTTACTTCAGTAACTACTTTTTTATTGATTTCTAATTCGGGCATACTGACACTCAGCGAATCTGTCTGGCAGCTGTCCATATTTCCCGATAAAATAATACGGTACGAATGATGCTGGCCCTGCCAGATAGTTTGTGCAAAACTATACTGGCTGGTCATCATCAAGAAAATTAACGATCTTAAAAGAAGATTTGTTTTCTTTAAATTAAATAATCTTTTCATTATTTTTTTTCTGACTTTAAGTACTCAACAATAATTGAAATTTCATCTACCAATTCGCTTGGACTTCCAAAATAACCGTTTGACATCCAGCGTAATTTTCCATCAGCATCAATAATCATTTTCTCTGGAATCCCAGAAAATTTAAATGCTTTCGAATACTGCTCATATACTAGATCTAATTTCCCTGTTTTGGGATTTTTCCCATCATACAGTACATTAAAATCAAATCCTTTTTCTTTGACAAATGCCTGAGTCTGTTCTTTATAATCCTTGATGTATTCCTGAGTATCTACAAAATAGAATTTTACATTCGCATTTTTTTTGTATTTTTCAACTGCCATCTGCATTCCCGGCATGGCATTTTTACATGGTCCGCACCACATTGCCCAGAAATCAAGAACTACAATTTTTCCTTTTTGATCAGCCAGTTTTACTCTGCCGCCTTTGCTGCTTTCTAAATCAAAACCTGCAATTGGAAGGTTTATCAATTCTGAAATTACTTTCTTCTTATGTTCTTCAATATTGCTTAAAGATTTTAAAGATTCTAAGTAAGCCTCAAATCCTGCAGCCGCACCGCCTTCTTTTATGTAAATTTCTTTTAAAGAAGCCAACATCTGTGGTGTTACCTGATTTTGTTTTACCGCAAGTGCCATATAATTTTTAGCATCGGCTGTTTGTCCTTTTCGTAACAGCATTCTGGTATATACCTCATTATATACAGCATCATTATAGCCATATAAAGGTTTAATTTTTGCCAGATATTTTTCTTCTGTATCGTAGTTTTTTGTACTTTCAGCTAATTTAGCATAAGTAAAATATTCTCTGGCCATCATTTGTAAAGCCTGCTCCTGCCATTCTTTTAGTGATAATTTTCCAGCAAACATTTTTGGAACATAGCTTAGTCTGTTTTCCATTTCTCCCATAAAAATATCTGCGTGCTTTTTTAAAGTTTCTATAGAAGCTTTTTCGGTTCCTTCATGATCTCTGTCAAAAGGAATAGATACTAAATGCCAGTGGTAGTCCAATAAGTTTGTAAAAGAAACTGATTTTACACTGTTAAGAGCATAATTGTAATCTTTATAATTTACGATATAGCCATAAACGATTGATTTAATCATTTTATCATAATACAAACTTTCTACATCAGTGTAAACATCTTCAAATTTGCTTTGCGGAAAGTTCTTGCTGAATTCAGCATATAATTTTACTTTTTTAGAAAAATCAGGTTCCTTAAATATTTCCTGAATTTCTTTGTCTCTGGCTAAAACCCCAAAAGGATATTTCGTTTCCAAAACATTTTGAACAGAATCTGTAAATACTTTATTTGTTGAATTATCTAATAAATACAATGTTTTTTGAATATCATATTGTGCTGTATTATCCAGATTCTTTTCGGCTAATAAGCCATGTAATTCTTTCCTGATGGCGACAGACTGATCGCTTGCAGTTGAAAGCTGTTTTAACTTTAATCCGTAATAAAAAACTTTTTTGCGACTTTCGGGATGGTATTGCAATTCATAGTTGATCCACATCAATCCAACCTGATCTGCAATGTATGCACTGTCGTGTACTACATTTGGAACTTCATTTTGAAACGCTTTGCTTCTCAAAATTCCCCAGCCTGTATAGGCTCCGGGAACTTGTGCAAACATGTAAGCGTGAGGCATCCTTTCCCCTCTGTCAACTATTGTATCAGATTTGAAAACACAATTAATAAACGAAGCATGATCTGAAAGTTTCATTTTGGCTTCCCATTTTTTATCTCCTGCGGCTTTTAAAGTAATATCGTTTGTAATCCATTTAAAATTATCATAAGTATATACAACCCCATTTACATACATGGCATTTGCTAATGGGCCGTTGGCGGCATTATAGGTTATGGTAATCTCATCTCCCGGATTTGGATGTTCAGGAGACAGAACAATTTTCAGCATCGGTGCTGCATCCTGAGCTAATAAACATGTTGTGATACTTAGAAAAAATAGTACCAATTTTAATTTTTTCATTTTCTTTTTTTTGAATTTAGTGCACTCAAAAAAATTGAGTGCACATTCTTAATTAACTTAATTATGGATTCTGTTGTAAGTTTGGTGCATATTCAAAATAAATTGGGGCAAAAGGCATTTGATAACGATCACTATTTGGGGCAAGTGTAAAGGTCTGTCCGGCAAAATCATGAGTAATGGTTTTGGCAAATTCGGGTTCTTTGTTTAAACGTTTCAAATCAAACCATCTAAAACCTCCGGTTCCCATTAACTCTCTTCTTCTTTCTGCCAATACTTTGATTAAAGCATCTTTATTATCTGTTGCAGTCATGGCAACATATTGTGCAGCTCTGAATCTTTTTTGTCTTAATTTATTTATTTCAGCCATTGCTAAATCGCCAGAACCTGCTCTCGCCAGACATTCTGCTTTTATCAGCATCATTTCAGGTACAGTCGGCCCTGCATTTCTGCTTTCTCCCGTTAAGCCTTCTTTAGAATACGTTCTTCCTAAAGTATATTCCGAATTAAAACTGCTTGATGGCTGTGTAAACAATACGTAGCGTAAATCATTGGTATCAAATGAATTGATCAATTCATTACTTAACGATAATATTTGCGGTGCATAAGAGTAAGTACCATATCCATTCCATTTTGATAACATCAATTCTTTATCTAATTTTCTTGTTGGATAAGCAGCGAATTCATAATCTTCCAGATTTATAAGTGTACTTTGAATAGCTAATGCTTTTTCTGCATTTTCTAAAGCCAGAGGATAATTACGCATATACAAATATGTTCTCGCCAAAAGTGCATATGCCGATGCTCTGGATGGAAATGCCACATTGTTACCAGAATTTACAGGCTTTAATCCTGAATTTACTGCATCATTAAGATCGCTAAGAATTACATTATAAGCATCCTGTACAGAACTTCTTTTGATATCATCTGAAACGGTTGGTGTTGTAAAAAGAACAATTCCAAGATCTGTAGCCGAAGTATTGGTATCATATGCTTTTCCAAAAGTATTCACCAGAGTAAGAAAAATAAAGGCACGATGTACTTCTGCTTCACCTTTTATGGCTGCTTTCTCGGCTTCCGTTCCATTTGTACTTTTCATTACTTCATTGATCACTATATTAACATTGTATAATGCATTATACAGATTACTCATATCATAATCCGTCTCACCGTCAAAATAGACAACATCAGACCATTTATACAAATTAGTAAAAGGACGAAGGTAATCTGCAGCCCCTAATGCAGTGGTCTGTGCCTCATTCTGAAAACTGATATCATCTGATGGTATATCTACATTACCATAAGTTTTGTCTAATACAGACGTATTGTTTAGAAGATATCGGTAGTTTGATGTTTCCTCAGGTATTAGTTTCCCTTCTGTTTTGATATCCACATAATTATCACAACTTAAAACAAGGGCTCCTACCGCAGCAATTGCAATATATTTTAAATATTTTTTCATCTTTAAAAAATTAAAAATTAACATTAAAACCAATTGAATAGATTGCCATTGCAGGCAGTTTCATATTAGTTCCTGTATAAGGTAAAAAGTCAGGATCTAAGCCATCTTTATTTTTTCTCCAGAAGAAACCAAGATTTCTGGCAGTAAAAGTTACAGAAGCTCCTCTTACTATTCCTCTGTTAATAAGGCTTGTCATATCATATTTTAACGAAAGTTCTCTGAAACGAATATGATCTCCATCTATAATCTGATCTTCCCCATAAATATATCTTACATAACTTAATCCTGTTGAACCCTGAATTCCTGGTACAGAAGTTGTGGCTTCATCGCCTGTTTTTCTCCATCTTTGGTCAATATCAGTATTTAAATCGTATTGGTTAAATCTTCCTTGTCTGTTAACGTAACCTCCGTAAGTTGGTTTAAACAATACGTAATCAAATTTGTAAGTAGCCAGGATATACAATGACAATTTTTTGTAATTGAAGGTGTGGCTGAAACTTCCGTAATATGAAGGGATATTGGTTCCCATGTATTTCATATCGGCAATATCTTTTAGAGAAGTAAAAGAATTTACAATTTTGCCTGATTTGTCATACACCTGAGTTCTTCCCGTCGCGTCTAATCCTGCTGATCTAAAAGCAAAAATACTGTTCAGTGGGTAGCCTTCAACAGGCGGAGTTGTTCCAGAGCCATTTAAATACTGGCTGTAATTTTGGAAACGAGAATCCGTAACTTCTGTCTTATTGAATGAAACTACAAGAGCCGAATTCCATGAAAAATCTTTTGCTTTAAGGATGGTTCCGTTTAAACTTAAATCGATTCCATGTCCTGCTAAAGTTGCTGCATTTTGTACCAACATATTATTTGATGTACCATAAAAGGGTGATACAGGGAATTCTACAATTAAATCTTTGCTGTCTTTTTTATAATATTCAACTGTACCGTTTAATCTGCTGTTTAAGAGCGAGAAATCTACTCCAAAGTTTAAAATCCCTGTTTTCTCCCAACGTAAATTTGGATTTGCAGGCTGCGAGATAAAAGCATAAGGCTGCTGCGAAAAATTATCTAAATCACTTATACTAATATTTGTAAAAGGAAAAACCTCTAAGTTGATATTTCCGTTAAATCCGTAACTCGCTCTTAAAGCTAAATCATTAACTAAATTTACATCTTTAAGAAAAGATTCTTCTTTAATATTCCACTTTGCACCTGTAGACCATAATGGCGTTCTTCTTAATTTTTTATCTACCCCAAAATTGTTATAATCGTCTAATCTTGCACTTCCTGTAAGCGTATATTTATTTTTGAAAGTATAACCTGCATTAACATAATAAGATAAAAATCTTCTGTGGAAATCTTTATGCACATTACCATTACTTATAGTATAATTATATCCGTTAACATCTACATAATTTTTTGACGGGATATCTACAGAAGTCTGAGTTTTTGAATTGTAGCCATAAAGTGTTCTCGAATCCTGGGTTTCTCCAGTCTCTCTTGCTTCAATACCTCCCATAGCATTAATCAAATGATCCTGACCAATTATGCCATCATAATTTAATTGTCCTCGCATCGTAGAACTAGTTTTTCCAAATTTATTACTTTGAAAAATCCCTCCTAACGGAATTCCATATACTAAATCACCGTTACTGTTTATTGACGTAGCAGAATTGATCGCATCACGAGCGTAATATGTATTTTCGTTATACATATTATCATTTGATGAAGTTGAAGTTTCTACAGAATACGTACCCACAGCATCTAAACCTTTTAATAAAGGAAGTGTAGCAGAAACGGTAGCACCAAAATTTTGCTCATTTATCGCATTATCCTTATTATTTAATTCATCAATATAATTGTAAGTCCACGGCAAATATCCGGCTTGTTCTAACGGAATAGTTTGTCCGGCATAAAAATGACGATAATAATCAACTGAATTACCATTATCTCCAACAATCTGGTTATAAGGCAGTAAAGTATTCAATGACGTTCCTAACGGAGAAAGTCCTAAACTATTTTCATTGTATTTAAAAATCGAACCTCTTAGACTGGTTGTCATTTTTACATAATTAAAAAGCTTAAAATCCTGATTAGATAATAAAGTCAAACGTTGTCCGTCACTTCCTTTTGCCTGAGTTTCTTCTTTAGAATAGGATCCTGACATGAAATACGAATAATCATTCTCTGCTCCGCTAAAAGACAAATCATAATTTTGACTTGTTGAAGCTTGCAGCAAATACTGCTCTGCCTGACCATAAGTATTACGATTACGTAAAACATCCAGACCTGCATTTCTCTGAGCCTCGGTTATTTGACCACGTTTGTACTGAAACATCAAATCCATACCCTGGCTAACTGGCGTAGTAAGCATGTATGTTACACTTGCCGGATCTGTAACTAAATTTTTATCTACAAATTCCTGTTCTAAATTTAAGACCTGAGCCGAATTCATCAATGGTAATTTTGATAAAGAAGGTTTATTAGAGAAACCGTAATTTTGAGAAAAATTAATTCTGGTTTGTCCCTGTTTTCCTTTTTTGGTATTAATTACCATTACACCATTTGCTGCTCTTGCACCATAAATAGAAGCAGCTGCTGCATCTTTTAAGAAAGTAATTTTCTCTATATCATTTGGATTTATCGTTCTGATGTCCAATTCCGTAGGTGTTCCGTCAAGTACAATTAATGGCATTGCATTGGATGTGGGCGATATAGTAGATTTTCCTCTGATAGAAATATTATAAGCTGTTTTTTCAGATCCCGAACCAAATTTTCTTCCATATACAAATGTATTATCTGAATCTAATAAATCCAGCTGAAGACCGGCAACCTGACCTTCCAGTCTGTGTAATACGTTATTGACAGGTACTTTTTCCAGATCTTTTGCAGTTAGTACAGCATAAGATCCTGTAGAACGTTCTTTGCCAATCATTTGATATCCTGTAGAAACGATTTTTACCTCTTCTAACTTACTGATATCCTCCAGCATAATGGGGTTAATAATCATATTGTCATAAACGGTCACTTCTAGTTTTTTATATCCCATATACTCAAAAATCAGTATATCGCCTTTTTTGGCCATGATTTCGTAAGAACCGTCAAAGTTGGTAATGGCTCCGTCCTGGGTGCCTTTTACCCAAACAGTTGCGCCAATTAAAAACTCTTTTTTAGCGTTTGTCACCACACCTTTAATTTTAACCCTTCCTACCATTACAGAGGAGGGAGCTGTTCTTGGTTTATTTTTTAAAGCGATGACAATCAGTTTATCATTTACAAATTCGGCTTTGAAATCATCTCCGATCAGTTCTTTTAAGACATTGATGATATCAGCATTATTCACTGATATATTTATTCTTCTCTGTGCATCAAAAACATCATCGCTGTAGAAAAACTCGACATTAGTTTTTTTAGTAATTGATTTTAAAACACTTGCAACCGACTTATTTTCAGCCTTTAGACTTAATTTCTGGGAATAAGCAAATGCAGCTATGCTGCTGAATAAAATGGATAATATTAGGGATTTCCTCATAATTGAAAGAAATTTATCCCAAAGAGCGGATTTTACCCCACAATCTTTTGCGGATAGGTTTTTTTTCATACTTTTAAAATGTTTTGGTTGGTTAATGGATTTCGAACTCTTTTTTTCGACTGAACAAATACTCGCCGGGAAATACTCGCAATATTTTCCGGTTTTTTTTATTTACTTAGTTACGGTTACTTCATAGTTTTGGTTTATTTTGGTTATTTTATAATTCACATTCGATGTTTTACTGATAATATCCAGAAGACGATCTATAGGTTCTTGTTTTAAAACAATCCCTGTAAACCTAATCTGCTCCAAAGACTTATTCTCAAACTTGACATTAAAGTTGTACCATCTGGACATCTTGGTCAAAATACTTTTCAGGCTTTCGTTTTCAAAATAAAACCTGCCGTCTTTCCATGCCGTGTATGCAACAGGATCAACTTCTGCTACTTTGATCTCTTCATTTTTATGATATATTCTCGCCTGCTGTCCCCGCGTTAAAATAACGGACGTTTTTTCTGAATCAGTACCTGAAACCTTAACTTTTCCTTCCACCAGAGTTGCGGCAAATACTCGATCTTCCGTATAAGAACTCACGTTAAAGTGTGTTCCTAATACCGTTACATTACCTGACTTTGTTTTTACAGTAAAAGGGCTGTTGGGATTTTTGGCCACCTCAAAATAAGCTTCTCCCTCTAGAGTTACTGTTCTTTTGTCTGCGCTGAATTCAACTGGATATCTCAGCGATGATTTTGAATTTAACCAGACTTTTGTTCCGTCCGAAAGGTTTACGGCATAGATACCGCCCACAGGGACTATTAAAGTATTATCCCCCGTTGAAGTTGTTCCGTTTAAATATTTGGCATCATAAACCAAAACGCTGTTTACATTAGAGATCACACCATTTTTAGAAACAATTTTTTCTTTTTTTGGTTCTAAGGAAACAACCGTCCCATCTGCCAAAACCAAAGTTGGGTTATGGTATACTGGAGTAATGCTTTGAACTGCCACTTCCTTTTTTTGATTGATGTCACTATTTCTAAAAATAAATGCAGCGGCAAGTCCAAGCAGGACAACAAAAACTGCCGCATATTGTAGCAATTGCCTGTAGTTTAAAAAAGAAGTTACAGGTGTATGATCCTGGCTGATCTTTTCTCTGACTCTTGCAAAAGCGGCATCTGTATCAATACTGCTGTAAAAAGCTTCTTTTGATTTTAAGGTTTCAAAACCAATCAGTTTTTGATAATATTGCTGATTTTCAGGCAGCGAAAGCCATTGCTGCAGTACAGCGTTTTCTTCCGCAGATAAACCGCCCACAGACAGTTCTTTTCTTATAAGATCAGCGATTACAAATTCTTTTTTCCCTAAAGGCATATTTTTTAATATTAAGTATCTATTACTAACACTTTAACTAAATGTTATATAAGTAAGAGTACGAAACACCAAAAAAGGGTGGAAAGATTTAAGTTAAATTTTCAAAAAAAATAAAAAAAATAGTAATTCCGGGTAATTTGTAAGTTTTGTCTTTAACAATTCGATAGCTCGTGAACGCTGGGACTTTACGGTGTTTATAGAAATATTAAGCTGTAATGCAATATCTTTATATTTCATTCCTTCTAAACAGGAAAGTTCAAAAACTTCTTTACATTTTTCGGGTAAAGAATCTAACGCAGTGATCAGCACAGCGTATACTTCCTCTTCGAGAATATTAAAATCAAAATCAAGCGCATTATCAGAGGCTTCATCCTCAAGCTTAACTTTTTTCTGCTGTTCTTTTAAGACTGCTATAGAACCGCTTTTGACCATTTTATAAATATACGATTTCACATCATCCACTTTTTCAAACTTCAAACGGTCCTCCCATAATTGCAGCATGACATTTTCAACTACTTCCTCTGCTTCAAATTTATCCTTCAAATATTTGAAACTATAGCTTACAAGTCTTGGATATAAGGAATAAAAAAGCTCCTTATAATATGCCTCGTCAATTTTAATATGTTGCTGCTCTGGATTAATTTTTTTCTGCTTTTATTATAGCAAATATATATTTTTAATAACTAAAACAGCAGTCTAAGGAAGCAATTGATATCAAATACATAAAATCGTTGCAAAAAAGCAGGAAAATAAACACTTTTCACAAGATTAATCTAATCTAAGAATTATAATTTTAGGAGTTACAATTTAGCTCCAAATAGTTTGAGTGTTTGAATATCAGCATGAAAATAAAGAATAAAGAACATATGATTTTTAGTTTTGTTAAAATGTTTCATTATTGTCCACTTTTGTATCATAACTGCTTAGAGAAATGAACAGGGATTTGCCTTACTATTAAACAATAATAAAAGTACAATGAGAAACAATATTTATAACAGGAGCTTCGCGTGGATTAGGAAGAATTTGGACGGAGACTTTTTTAAAACGTTCAGGAAGAAGGTGATTCCAAAACTGCTTTCCAACATAATTCAACAATTTAATAAGTTAATAAAGGTCGAATTATAATATCACTAAATCAAGTCGTTAACGGGATTTACATGTTGACTAATAATAGTTTAGCTAACTTTTTGTGGCAATTTTTTCAGCGGAATAAATTGCCACGAATCTGCCACAAAATTATGTACAATATTGAGTATTTTTGAAATTAAAAATGAAGAATAAAAAAACCCGCACCTTTTTAAGATGCGGGTTTTCAGCGTTTTAACCAATTTTTAATTGATTTAAAAATCAGTCTAAGTGAACGCAGAAGGATTCGAACCTTCGACCGCCTGCTTAGAAGGCAGGTGCTCTATCCAGCTGAGCTATGCGTCCATTTGTTTTAAAACTTTATGGCAAAGTTTTGGTCGGGGTGGCAGGATTCGAACCTGCGGCCTCCTGCTCCCAAAGCAGGCGCGATAACCGGGCTACGCTACACCCCGTAAGCTAATTGGAAGCGGAGAGTAAGGGATTCGAACCCTTGGTACAGTTTCCCATACGCTTGTTTAGCAAACAAGTCCTTTCGGCCACTCAGGCAACTCTCCAAGCTCAAGGAACATGCCCTATTTTGCGGTTGCAAATGTAACACAACATTATATTTCTCACAACTATTTTTGAGGTTTTTTTAATCTTTTTGCAATCTTTTTTTTAAAACACTTCACAATCAAACGAATAGAATTAACAAAAAATTGATCTTAAATTTAAAATCCAATCGAATTGATCCAAAATTTGAATTTGTTCAAATAAAGATTAAATTTGCTTGAATAACTAATAATACAGAACAATGAACAAAAGAGTTGTTATCGTTTCTGCCGTTAGAACACCTATCGGAAGTTTCATGGGAGGTTTATCTACCGTACCCGCACCAAAATTAGGTGCTGCTGCTATAAAAGCAGCACTTCAAAAAATTAATCTCGATCCTAAATTAGTTGATGAAGTTTTCATGGGCAATGTAGTGCAGGCAGGAGTTGGACAAGCACCGGCGCGCCAGGCAGCACTTTTTGCCGGATTATCTGAAAACGTTGCATGTACAACTGTAAACAAAGTCTGTGCGTCCGGAATGAAAGCCGTTATGTTTGCTGCTCAGGCTATTACCTGCGGTGATGCCGAAATTGTAGTCGCCGGAGGAATGGAGAACATGAGTTTGATTCCGCATTATGTACAAATGCGTAACGGAAACAAATTTGGTCCGGCAACCATGCTTGACGGAATGCAAAAAGATGGTTTGACAGATGCTTACGATAACAACGCAATGGGAGTTTGCGCTGACTTATGTGCATCTGAATACAACATCAGCCGTGAAGAACAGGATAATTATGCTATTCAATCTTACGAAAGAAGCGCAAAAGCCTGGGATACCGGAAAATTCGACAATGAAATCATTCCTGTTGAAGTTCCGCAAAGACGTGGCGAGCCAGTTATATTTTCAAAAGATGAAGAATATACCAACGTAAAATTGGATAAAATTCCTTCATTAAGCACAGTTTTCACAAAAGACGGAACAGTAACTGCCGCAAATGCTTCAACAATAAATGATGGTGCTGCAGCTTTAGTTTTAATGTCTGAAGAAAAAGCAATTTCATTAGGATTAAAGCCTTTAGCCTACATAAAAGGTTATGCTGATGCAGCTCAGGAACCAAAATGGTTTACAACAAGCCCGGCAAAAGCATTACCAAAAGCTCTTGATAAAGCAGGAATTGCAATTGGAGATGTTGATTATTTCGAATTCAACGAAGCTTTCGCCGTTGTTGGTTTAGCCAACTCAAAAATTCTAAATCTTGATAATGATAAAGTAAACGTAAACGGCGGTGCTGTTTCATTAGGACATCCACTCGGGTGTTCGGGAGCCAGGATTATCGTAACTTTATTAAATGTCTTAGAACAAAACAATGCTAAAACCGGTGCTGCAGCAATTTGCAATGGCGGTGGTGGTGCTTCGGCAATTGTTATCGAAAGAGCTTAAAATATTACATGAAATCAGGAGTTATTGTTTGTAAATAACTCCTGATTTTTCAACTTATAAATTACCTTAAATGTTCGGAATTTGCAATCTTGCCATAGTACCCGTTCGGTCTGAACCAAGTGACAGAAGTGAAATCGTTACACAACTTTTGTTTGGCGAACACATCGAGATATTAGAACGTCAGAATCAATGGTCCCGAATAAAAATCCAATATGATGATTATGAAGGCTGGGTAGATTCCAAGCAATATCAGGTAATTTCTGAAGCAAATTTCAATCAGTTAAGCAATGAAGCGATTATTCTAAATGCCGATCTGATTGATTATATCACTTCACAGGATAATTTATTACTTCCAATTCCGCTTGGAGCTTCTTTATCATTTTTAAACAATAACGAAATCAACACTTCAAACTTTGATTTCGAAGGCACAAAAACCAGCGGTATAAAACCTAAAAGCGCTTTAATAAATACAGCATTTATGTATTTGAACGCTCCCTATCTTTGGGGCGGAAAAACACCTTTTGGAATCGATTGCTCTGGTTTTACCCAAATGGTTTACAAACTAAACGGCTACAAAATACACCGTGATGCCTCCCAGCAAGCCCTTGAAGGAGAACCTTTGAGTTTTATTGAAGAAAGCGAAGCAGGAGATTTGGCCTTTTTTGATAATGAAGAAGGGAATATCATCCATGTTGGTATCATTATGGACAACAATTACATCATTCACGCCAGTGGAAAAGTCCGCATTGACCGTCTGGATCATTTAGGAATTTATAATCCTGAATTGAATAAGCACACTCATAAATTACGTGTAATCAAGAAGATTATATAATTTTTTTCACCATTTCACACTTATCAAGGACTTTTAACAATCAATTTATCCTTTTAATCCGTGGCTAAAAAACTTTCAATCCGTTCAAATCTGCGTACAAACTATTCATTTAATTCCGCCAAAAGCACCAAAACACATGTTTTTATGCAAAATCTCCACTTTGGTAAAACCAACTTTTTTCATCAAATCCAATTGATAATTCATTGATCTTGGTGAATCTTCTTTTTCAATATAATCCAAAACCTTTTCTCGGTATTCTGAACCTCCTGTTCCTTCTAAATAATCGCCATAACGCTGCCATGTATACTCGTTCAATAATTCGGTATCCTGCGTAATCAAGTCTGAAATCATAAAACATCCTCCCGGTTTCAATAATTTAAATATTTTAGTAAAAGTTGTTTCCCAATCCTCGTCATCCCTTAAATGATGCAAAACAGCTCCGGCCAAAATAATATCAAAGTGATTTTCCGGCAATTCAACTTCACGAATATCACCTTGTTTTACTTCTACTTTTCCGTTTGTTTCTTTTGATACTCTTTCCAAAGCCTTATTCAACATAGGCAAACTCAAATCGACCAAAGTGCAATTCAAATTTGGCAACTTAGACAACATTTTCAAAGTGTAATTTCCGGCACCACACCCAATATCCAATACATTTTTTGCACTTGGAATAATTCGTTTAGAAACTTCCGTAATTAATTCCAAAGAAATTGTAGCGTCAATTGTCGCGACTTGTCCTGTTTCTAAATTCGAAAATCGTTCGACATCATTATCAAAACGCTCTCTGATTTCTTTAATAGTTGATTTTTTCATAGTTTCCTTTTTAGTTATAAGTTATAAGCTATTTGTTTGTACTTCGTTCCATTTTTGAAATTAACTTCCACGATAACACGTGACGTCTAACTTTTAACATTTAACCAAAATTACCATTTTGATATATACTTCAAAAATACTTATTTTGTCAATTATCAATACTTAATAGCTATTTATGGAATTACGTCATCTAAAATATTTTTTGGCTGTAGCCGAAGAATTAAACTTCACTAAGGCTTCTGAGAAACTTTGTATTTCGCAGCCACCGTTAAGCCGTCAGATTATCGAGCTGGAAAACGAGATTCAGGCACGCTTATTTATCAGAAATAATAAAAAAGTGGAACTTACAGAAGCGGGGAAATATTTCGAAAAAGAAATAAAAGAACTGTTTCAAAATCTGGAACATATTACTTTAAAAACAAAAAAAATTGCCGAAAACATTTCGGGTGAATTCAGAATCGCTTACATCAGTTCTATTTATTCTGCAGAAATTTCAGAACTTATAAAATACCTTAGAGCACAATTCCCTTACGTGAATTTCAAACTATTTGAAGTATCTACAACCAAACAAATTGCAGCATTGGAACATGGAAAGATTGATTTAGGAATTATTCGTTCACCCACAAAATCTCCAAAAATAAAATCGCAATTGTGGTTTCAGGATGGTTTTTCGGTGGTTTACAATAAAAGTTCAATTCAAATTAAATCCGAAGAAGAAATTCCAAACCTAAAAGACGAAACTTTTGTATTTTTCAATAAAGATTATGCACCACATTATCATGAAGTTCTGCTTGAGCTTTGTGCTTTTTATGGTTTCACACCAAAAGTCGTTCACGAATCGAACAATATAAACTCGATTGTTCAATTGGTAAAAAACGGATTAGGAATTTCTATTGTTCCGTCAAACATTGCAAAAAACAATCTGGATACTGAAATAGGTTTTATCGAATTGAAAAAAGTCAATTTATTTACTGATGTTTCGCTAATTACTTCAAAAGAAGACAATTCAGAAATTACAAAATCGGCAGTTGATTTTTTATTGAAATTTTCTAAAAAATAAAGTTTGCCACTGATTTTACGAATTAATCTAAAATGATGGTAATCCGTAAAAATTAATAACAAAAAGCATTTAAATTGCAAACTTTAAAACTGAATTTCAAAAAACTAAACGCAAAGCAATTAGTGAAAATTCGTGAAATTCGTGGCAAAAACCCTCAACTTTTAAATATCTTAGCATAAAATTACGTTACCTAAATAAAATCAATAAAAATGGCTGAGCAATCTTCAATTATTTGCCCGAATTGCGGAACAACTATCGATGTAAATGATATTCTGAAACATCAGTTAGAAGATAGTATCCGTAAAGAATTCCAACAAAAAGCTAATGCTCAAACCAGAGAATTAGAGCTTAAAAACGAGCAATTCGAAAAAGCCAAGTTAGAATTTGAAGCCAAAAAGAAACAGGAAAACGAACTTTTTGCTGAACGTCTGGAACGCGAAAAAAAGATAGCCGAAAAAGATATTACCGAAAAACTAAAAAACAAACTCGAAGAAGAAAACAGAGATCGTTTGCTTTCGATGGAAAAAGAGCTTTCTGAAAAATCAGAAAAACTTCGCGAACTCAATAAAATGGAAGGTGAAATTGCCAAACTCCAACGTGAAAAACTGGAGATGAAAGAAGCAATTGAAGCAGAAGCACAAAAGCAGCTGAACGCCACTTTGGTTTTGGAGCGTGATAAAATCCGTAAACAGGAAGAAGAAAAAAACGAACTAAAAATAAAAGAATATCAGAAACAATCTGACGACCAGAAAAAGCTAATTGAAGAAATGAAACGCAAGCAGGAACAGGGTTCTATGCAATTACAAGGCGAAGTAATGGAATTGGCAATTGAGGAATGGCTGGCAAATAATTTCCCGTTAGATAGCATCGATGAAGTTAAAAAGGGCGCCAACGGAGCAGATTGTCTGCAAATAGTAAACACGCGTGAACATCAAAACTGTGGTTGTATTTATTACGAAAGCAAACGTACAAAAGCGTTTCAACCTGCATGGATTGAAAAATTCAAAAATGATATCCGAACCAAAAGAGCCAATATTGGTGTTTTAGTTACCGAGGTTATGCCTGCCGGAATGGACCGAATGGGTATGCGAGACGGAATCTGGATTTGTACTTACGAGGAATTCAAAGGCCTAAGCGCCGTTTTGCGTCAGTCATTGATCCAGGTAAACCAAGCGGTTCAGGCTCAGGAAAACAAAGGCGATAAAATGTCGATGTTGTATGATTTTTTGACAAGCAATGAATTCCGCCTGCAAATTGAAGGAATTGTAGAAGGTTTTACGCAAATGCAAGGCGATCTTGATGCTGAAAAAAGAGCCATGCAAAGAATCTGGAAACAACGCGAAAAACAAATTGAGAAAGTAGTTCACAATACTTTAGGAATGTACGGCTCAATTCGCGGTATTGCCGGAAATGCTGTGCAGACCGTAAGAGCTTTAGAATTGGATTTTATTGAAGATGATAACGAAGATCCTAAAGAATTAGAATAGTTTTCGTTACATAAGGAGCTTATTCGAGCTGTACACTATATCTTTTATGGTCTCGTTTTTGGAACGAGACCATAAAAGGATGCCGTTTCCATCTGGGCTAGTAGGTCTGTTTCTAAGACCTTTTAAATAAATCTCAGAAGTATTATGTTAAAGTAAATTACCCTCATTTTCCATGTAGAATTGTTAAGAAATTTTGATTTTTATTTTCAGTAAAAAAATCAAACAACTCATTTTCAACAATTTATTCTTATTTTTTACCGAAAAGCTTAACATTGGGAAGCTTGTTTTATAATTATCTTTACTTAACTGTAAATTAACAATTTATTTACATTCGTAAAGATAATCATCATCTAAATGCACCTATAATTATGGAAAACAAGACTGAAGAAACAAATCCTGAGAAAATTGATTCTCCAAAAACTGAAGCTGTACAGCCTGTTACAAAACCAACAAAAGCTGAAAACACACCTGTTAAAAAAGCACCAGTCAAAACTGAAACTGTGAAGCCTGAAACCGCCACTGTAAAACCAGTGACAACGACAACACCAAAACCTGCTGCAGCAAGAACACCTGCAAAAAAAGTAGTAACACCAATTGCAAAACCAGAGAAAACTACAACAATTACTGAAACTGCTGCTACTGAATCAAATATTGAAGCCAACCAAGAAGCTATTGCAACCGTAAAAAAATCTAAAGATAAATCTAATAACAAAAAGAAGAAGAAAATGAAAGACAAAGACAAGGAAAAAGAAAAAAAGAAACTAGCTAAGAAAAAAGATAAAGACAAAAAGGACAAAAAGAAAGAAAAAGCTAAAAAAGCAAAATTAAAAGCTGCAGCTAAGAAAAAAGAAAAAGCAAAAAAAGCAAAGGAAAAGGCTAAAGCTAAAAAAATAGCAAAGAAGAAAGCAAAGTCTAAAAAGAAAGCAAAAGCGAAAAAGAAAAAATAATATATAAGAAAGGTTTGACTTCAATAAGTCAAACCTTTTTTTAATAATTTTGTATTCATAGTTTGTCATTCTGAGAAACGAAGAATCTCCGCAAGGAGCTCTACAAAGTATTTTTCTTAACGGTACGAAATTGTATCACAGGAATTCCTCCTCTGTCAGAATGACAAGATGATTGTGTAAAAATGTCTGGCTTTTCAGCATATCACCCTCCAATCGCAATCATACTTCGATTATCAAAGTGAAGCGAAGGATCATCCATTTCAGAAACTGTAACCATTCCCGCTCTTACTTTTTTCTTCTTTTTGATGGAAGTTGAAATTAATTCGGCAATAGATTCTCCGTTTCTAATGGCCGTAAGTAAATCTGTTTCTGAATTAGAGAAAAGGCAATTTTTTATTTTTCCGTTTGCTGTCAGGCGAATTCGGTTACAGCCATCACAAAATGGATTCGTAATAGAACTGATAATACCAAAATTACCCTGAAAACCTTCAATTTTATAAGTTCTGGCGGTGAAGTTTTTTTCATCTTCCAGTTTTTGAACATTATCTAAAGTAAAACATTCTTCAACTTGCGATAAAATCTCATTTTGCGATACCATTTTGCTTCTGTCCCACTCGTTTCCTGCAAAAGGCATAAATTCTATGAATCGGATAGAAACCGGCAAAAATTCAGTTAATTTAATAAAATCAATGATTTCGTTTTCATTAAAACCTTTCATCAAAACGACATTTACTTTTACCTGAAAATCGTTATTCAAAAGTAAATGAAGATTATCAATCACTTTCTCAAACTGATTTCTAAGCGTTATAGTATGAAATTTAGATGAAACCAGAGTATCTAAACTTAAATTGATTTTTTTGATGTTAGATTGCTTTAAAACATCAATATGGCGATCGATTAAAATACCATTTGTTGTTATCGAAAGCGAAGTTTCTAAAGTTGATAATTTTGAAATAATCTCAGGGAAATCTTTTCGCAAAAGCGGTTCTCCACCAGTTAATCTAATTTTATCAACACCATTTTCCACGAAAGTCTGAGCAATGGAAAAAATCTCATCAGCCGTCATTAAACTGGCTTTTGGAGACAATGTGATTCCGTCTGCAGGCATGCAATATGTACAACGCAAATTGCATTTCTCCAGCAGCGAAATACGCAAATAATTGTGTTTTCGCCCAAAATCATCCGTTAAAATGGTTTTAGAGAGTGTCATGATTTTTTCCTTTTAAAATATGAAAAATGTGCATTACATGCGGAAAAACGGCATCCATAGATTCTCTGGCTCCGTTGGTTGATCCCGGCAAAGCCAAAACTAAACTTTTTCCTAATGTTCCTGCAACCGTTCTGGATAACATGGCATACGGCATTCGCTGCTGTCCGTAATTGCGGATCGCTTCCTCGATTCCCGGAATTCGGCTTTCCAACAATGGTGACAAGGCTTCGGGAGTTACATCTCTCGGTGACAATCCTGTTCCTCCGGTAAAAATAACCAATTGGCATTCTTTTGCGAAGGCTTTAGTCCTATCCTGAATTACATCAATTTCATCAGGTATGATTTCATAATGTGTCGTTTCAACTCCATAAGATTCTAGTTTTTCAACTATTATTTTTCCGGAACGATCTTGTTTATCGCCGGCAAAAATCGAATCGGAACAAACAAAAACTGCTGCCTTGATTACGTTTGGAAACTTATTTTTAAAAGACGATTTTCCGCCTTCTTTATTGATTAATTTTATTGTCGAAATTTCGATTTCCTTATCGATTGGTTTTAGCATGTCATACATTGTCAATGCTACAATTGAAGCTCCGTGCATCGCTTCAACCTCAACTCCCGTTTTGTAAACTGTTTTTACATTGAAGATAATCTGAATCGTTAAATCTTCAATTTTATATTCAACCGAAGTAAATTCAATTGGAAGCGGATGACAATCAGGAATTGATAAATGTGTATTTTTTACTGCGAACAATCCGGCCGTTTTTGCCATTTCGAACACATTCCCTTTGGGAACCAGATTATTCACCACTGCATCAATTGTTTCCTGTTTGCTGACTTTGACAAGTGCTGTGGCGGTTGCAGTTCTTAAAGTGTTTATTTTATGCGTAATATCTACCATTTTAGGTGTTTTGTTTCCAGGTGAATGTATCGTTTTCAAACATTTCTTTACCAAAAATAGGCACATCTGTTTTAATCCAGTTGACGATTGCTTCTGTAGCTTCGTAAACCTGCTTGCGTCTTGTTGCCGAAACGAAAACAAACAAACAAATTTCACCTGCTTTTACCACGCCTAAACTGTGATAAATGTGCATGCAGGTTAAATCAAATTTAGCGAAAGCTTTTTCACGAATCACATGTAAAGCTTCGTTCGCCATATCAGCATAAGCCGAATAATCGATTGCTACAACCGTATTGTCATGAATCACATCTGCACGAACCTGCCCAAGAAAAATATTATGGGCACCAATCGTATGTTTTGATTGGTGTTTGGCAATCGATTCTGCGATAAATTCAGGAGAAATTGGCCCTTCTACAAATACATTTTTACTCATTATGTTTCTTTTTAAACACGAATTGCACGAATTCGCACGAATTAAATTTTATATTTTTTGACACACATTTCACTGATTAAAATGATTTTTTCTTTTGCCACGAATTTTTACGAGTTGTTTCTTTTAATATTTAATAATTATTGAAAATAAAAATCAGTAAAATTTGTCTAATTCATGGAAAATAAATCTGCTTTATCTGCAAAATCTGCGTGAAACAATTTAACATTAATCTGTCGCTATATTTTTATTTCTTCAAATAATTGTTTCATTGCTAAAGCTCCGCCGGAAATGCTTTTTACATTTTTGAATGCCTTTTTCTGAAGTAATTCAGCAGCTATTTTACTTCTAATTCCGGATTGGCAATAAACAAAAATAGTTTTATTTGGATTCAGTTTCCCTAATTCATTTTCTAAGTTCATTAACGGAATCTGAATTCCGTTTTTAAAATTAATTTTCGGGAGTTCATCAAAATTTCGAACATCTAAAAAAAGAATTTCATCTGAATCGATTTCGTTCAAAACAGTTGCTGCATCAATTTCAGCTGAAACATTTTTAATTGTTTTATATTTTCCTTCAAAAGCAGTTTTGTCTAAATAAAAAGAAGTATTCTTCTCAAAGTCATACTTTTGCTGATCATTATTTAAAATATTATAAACCAGTATTTTACCACTCAACACTTCGCCAATTTCTAGAATCATTTTTATTACTTCGTTGGCTTGCAGCATGCCAATAATTCCGACTGAAATTCCGATAACGCCCGCGTCTGTACAATTCGCAGACGAACTGTTCTCGTCCGGATATAAACATCTGTAAGTCGGACCATTTTGATAATTAAAAACTGAAACCTGTCCCTGAAACCTAAAGATAGATCCATAAACCATGGGCTTTTTTGTTATCAGGCAAGCATCATTTATCAAATATTTTATTTGAAGATTATCTGTTGCATCCACAATAATATCATAATTTTCAAATAACTCAATTGCGTTTTTGCTCGAAAGTCTTTCTGCGATAGCGTTTACTTTTACCTGAGGATTTAATTCTGCAGCCATTGCTTTGGCTTCCTCAACTTTGTATTTTTCAACAGCTGAACTTTTATAAATTACCTGACGCTGCAAATTTGAAAGTTCGATAACATCATCATCAATAATCCCTATTTCGCCAACACCTGCGGCTGCCAAATAAGGCAATATTGCAGCACCTAAACCACCGGCACCAATAATTAAAACTTTGGATTTTAATAATTTGTGCTGTCCTGATTCTCCAATTTCCGGAAGAATTATTTGTCGGTTATAACGTGAAGATTCATTCATAAATTGTAAATTATCCGCCGGCAAAAGGAGGTAATAAAGCGACAATATCGCTGGTCTTCAAAGAATAATCTGTTGTCTTTGATACTATTTTTTGATTAACCGCCACGCTGAAAGAAAGCGATTCGAACTGGTATTTTTCTTCTAAATCCTGCAATAAATTCTGCAAGGATATATTCGAAGAAATCACATTTTCGAATGAACATCGTGTTTTTTCGGCGACAGCTCCAAAATACTTAACTTCAATCATTATTATTATAGATTTAAAAACGAATTTATGTTAAAAACATGTTATACCAATATGACCCGAGCCTAAGGCTCTGTACCGGATTCACATTTTATCATTTGGACGAATTAAAATTCATCCCTACAATATTTCTTCGAGCCTACAGCTCTTTCACAACTTAGTCCCAGCGGGACGATTTATTTTGTAGCGACGGAATTTCATTCCGTTGTATTAATTTGAAAGTAATGCAAAGTTCCGTAGGAACGATTCATATTCAGATTACTTCAATCATTATTATAGATTTAAATTCTGAAATATAAACTCATCTTCAAAATGCTCCTGGAAATACGAAGTCAGTTTTGAAGTATTTTTCACCACTTCACCAATCACAATAATTGCCGGTGATGAAATGTTTTTTTCAGCGACTAATTTAGTAATTGAACTAATGTTTCCAACTACTTTTTGTTCTGAATTTTTAGTTCCGTTTTGAATAATTGCAATCGGCAGATCATCAGTTCTGTTTTCCTGATAAATCGAAATGATTTCATCCAATTTATGCATTCCCATCAAAATAACCACTGTTGCAGCCGATTTTGAAGCCAAATGTACGTCTTTAGACAATTCATGACTGGAAGTTGTACCAGTAATTACCCAAAAACTTTCTGCCACTTTACGCTGTGTCAGACTAATTCCCACTGAAGCAGGAACACCCAACGCTGATGAAATTCCGGGAACAACGGCTGTTTCCAATCCAAATTTTTCTGAATATTCGATTTCTTCACTTCCACGTCCAAAAATAAACGGATCTCCGCCTTTCAAACGTACGACATGTCCGTAACGGTTAGCCATAGAAACAATCAATTCGTTAATTTGATCCTGTGTGTAAGCATGGCATCCTAAGCGTTTGCCCACAAAAACAATCTCTGCTTTGGTGGCATACTGTAATAATTCTTCATTGACCAGGGCATCATACAAAACTACGTCGGCATTTTCTAACGCTTTTATTGCTTTTAGCGTAATCAATTCAACATCTCCAGGCCCTGCGCCTACTACTGTTAATTTTGGTGTTCTTAAGTTTTCCATGATCTATTAACTTAAATTATTATTCAGGTCGTTTAATTCGTCTACCGAATTAATATTGGTTAGAGGAAAGTTCTCGCTTTCTTCTATTTTTATAATTTGATGAGGCACTTTCGCTAAAAAATCCATCATTTTTAATTCATTTGCATCAATTGCCTCTTTTATAGCCGGCACTATTTTTTTTGAATAAATTCCGATTAAAGGATGGATTCTGCTTTCTGTGGCAAAAACAGTGATTTGAGCTTCCTGATTGTGTTTTGAAATTAATTCAGATAACAATTCTGAAGAAATCAACGGAATATCGCAACTCAGAATCAGGTTGAATTCGGTTTCAGAATTCGTCAACGCTGTATAAATTCCCCCCAAGGGTCCTTTGTCTTTAATAATATCAGTTATTTTTTGATAAGGCAAATAATCGTAATCTTTTGTATTCGTAATTAATTGAATATTCTCAGTTAGAGGCAAAATCGCCTGAATGATATGTTCGATAAATGGTTTTTCCTGAAACAAAACCAATCCTTTCTCTGACTGCATTCGGGAACTTTTTCCTCCACAAAGAATAAATGCTGTTAGTGTTTCCATGTCAAACTATTTATAAATTACATTTTCAATTTTAAGGAAAAATCAATTTGATACTCGCCATTAAAATCACTGTCCCTAAAACTATTTTTAAGGTTTTGTTGGAGAAATAACCACTTCCGTAAAAGCCTCCCAAAACTCCTCCTACTACTGCAATTGGAACCAGATAAAAACTCTCTGTCGGAATTATTTTTCCTCCCAAAAGAAATCCTAACATTCCTGCAAACGAATTTACAAATATAAACAGACTCGAAATTGCCGCTGATTCCTTAACTGAGGCCCATCCCAAAAACAATAAAATCGGACTTAAAATAATGCCTCCGCCAATGCCCAACATTCCGGATAACAAACCAATTACAAATCCGATTGCCAATGCAAAAGGCAATTTGATCTCAACTGCTTCTTTTTCTTTAAAATTGAATATTCCGAATAATCTAAGAGCTGCAAAAACCAATACTATTCCCAAAATAACTTTATAAATCATATTATCCAAAGTAACAAATCCACCAATAAACGCCGCCGGAATTGAAGCAATTGCAAATGGATAAAAGAGCTTTGGTTTGAAATAATTCATCCTGTAATAAAAGAAGAATGAAATACTGGAAACAAATAAATTCAATAATAATGCCGAAGGTTTCATAATAGCCACCGGAAAAGCAAAAATGGTCATTAATGCCAAATAGCCCGATGCTCCGCCATGTCCGACACTCGAGTACAGAAATGCAATGACGATTAATGCAAAGCTGAATAAGATTATATTTTCGGAAGTAAGTAAATTCATTTTCTTTGTTTCAGGTTTTCTTTGTTTCAGGTTAAGGCTATATGTTTAATTTTACACACTGCATATTAAACTGAAATTCTTTATTCTTTATTCTTTATTCTTTATTCTTTATTCTTTATTCTTTATTCTTTATTCTTTATTCTTTATTCTTTTATACTAATCAATCGGCAGCAAAGTTACAAATTGTTCTTTTTTAAGTGTTTGTACATCATCCGGAACAATCAATAAACTATTTGCTGTTGCAAAAGTGTTAAGCATTGCTGAACTCTGACCGTCTAAAACTGTTACATGAGTTTCATCATACGAAGCTTTCAAAAACAACGTTTTTCCGGAAGTATTCGAAATGCCTGCATTTAATTTTCGAACTAATTTTGGCAAATGGATATCAGAGAAACCCATTCGTTTTTTGATTGCCGGATACACATAAATATAAAAATTAGTCAGTGATGAAGCCGGATTTCCTGGTAAAGCAAAAACTAAAGTTTCCTCTTTTTTACCAAAAAACATTGGCTTCCCGGGTTTCTGATTGATTTTATAGAAGAGTTCTTCTACTCCATTTTCGAGTAATGCTTCTTTTACAAAATCATAATCCCCAACTGAAATTCCACCGGAAATTAAAACAACATCATATTTTGTCAATATTTCTTTTAAAGCTTTTTTTGTTGCTTTAAGATTGTCTTTTACCTTAAGAACTTTTGTTTTATTTATACCAATAGTTTGAAGCGCAGCCTGCAGCATTACCGAATTGCTTTCGTAAATTTTACCTTTTGGCAATTTTTTGCCCGGTTTTACCAATTCGTTTCCGGTTACCAAAATAGCCACTTTCGGTTTTCTGTAAACTGTAATTTCTGTAATTCCCAAGCAGGCCAAAAAGCCAATTGCAGCTGGTGTGATTAAAGTATTGGCTTCAAAAACCACTTCTTCTTTATTAATTTGTTCCCCTTTTGCACGAACATTTGCAAATTGCTCGGGCATATTAGTGATCAAAATCGAATTTTCATTAGCCATTACATGCTCCTGCATGACAACAGTATCCGCATCATCAGGGACAAAAGCGCCTGTAAAAATTCGGATTGCTTCATTATTTTTCAGTTTTATATTAGAATGATCTCCCGCCTGTGAACTATTTACAACATCATATTGCTGTTTTTCACTATGTATGAAAGCATAACCATCCATTGCTGATTGTCGGAAAGGCGGCATTGCAATTGGCGAATATACCGTTTCTGCCAAAACATATCCGAGAGATTTACTCACGGCTTTTTTTTGCAATGGCATTTTCGAACTATTTTCAGCTACGATTGTTAAAGCTTCATTAACTTGTATCATCTTTCAAAGTATAAAACTAAGTATAAATACTTATTGCAAATATAAGTATTTATTACTAGTACGGTTAAAAAAATTTAATTTATTTTTCTAACTATAAAATTACTCTAATTTATTCAGAATGCTCCTTTAAATTGATGCTACTTTACTTCAAAATGTGATACTTAAGGTTTAAATAATCCCTTTACAGACGTTTTAATCAACAAATCAAATTTTAACAACACGGATAAAGTCTTAAAAAAGAGACAAAAAATATTAATCTTAAATTTTAGTTTGAAAATATTTTTAACATTTTAAAATAAAAAATAATATTGTAATTAACTGATTTAAAACACTTTAAAACTAAAATTAATTTTTATAAAAAAATATTTTGCTTATTTCAGATAAAATAATTCAAGATTTTTTTGGTTTTTATTATATTAAAATTAACTTTGTCTATAGAATTAGTAGAGTTTAAATAATATTTAAAACCATAAAGAACTATATTTTGAAAACAACCGAAAGCATATCGTATTACATTCTTCCAAAAAAATATACATATAACACCTTTTGTTATATGTGCTTCTGTTGCTAATCCTCTCAACAATTCTTTCGTTTACATTCGATTCATCT
The DNA here is from genome assembly GCF_059491325.1 of Flavobacterium sp. Flavsp81. Lineage (NCBI taxonomy): Bacteria > Pseudomonadati > Bacteroidota > Flavobacteriia > Flavobacteriales > Flavobacteriaceae > Flavobacterium > Flavobacterium sp. Flavsp81. The sequence continues at coordinate 1,875,285 of NZ_CP168505.1, forward strand.
ATTTAAAAGATCGAATTACAACAAATCTTTTAAATTTCATCACAAGAATTACCTTAAGAATTACGAAAATCTGCTTGATATATTAATTTGTATCTAAAAGGGTTCTTGAAACTATACCTATTAAATAAAAAAATGACACATTAAACTAAAAAACAAAATGAAAAAGAGGCATCACCGTTGCTGTAAATAAAAAAAGCCATTTCTGCGGCAACAGAAATGGCAAGGCTTAAAGAACATTTATCGCTAAATAAAAGGAAATAACAGAGAGTTGAAAATTCAACTTTCAGGGTTCCTTGTTAATTACTTAAACCAATACAAAGAAATGAAAAAAAATATAAAACTCATTTTATGGGTTACAATTTTGTTAACATCCCTGCAATTTCAGGCACAGGATACAAAACCACTTATTCAATCTAAACTCGACGGAACGGTAGTCGATGACATTACAAATCAGCCAATTATTGGTGCTTCAATAAATATCAAAGGTACGACTCACGGTGTTGTAACAGATTCTGAAGGGAAATTTTATTTTCAGACTGGTCAGAGATTTCCATATATATTAGTAGTAACTTACATAGGATATAAAAAAGCAGAAGTAATCGTTGAAGGGAATCCTGTTACGATTAGTTTGAAAGAAGAACGTCAGGAACTTGATGAATTAGTAGTGGTTGGGTACGGAACTCAAAAAAGAAAAGACATCACTGGTTCTGTAGCCTCTGTTCCAAAAGCCAATTTATCTCAGGTTACCTCATCTGCAGATAATTTATTAAGAGGTGCTGTTGCGGGAGTTGTAGTTACGCAAAGTTCAGGACGTCCCGGCGCATCGTCAAGCGTACGTATCAGAGGAGGAAACTCAATTACAGCGGGCAACGAACCTTTGTATGTTGTAGACGGAATTTTGATTTACAATGATAACGCAAACAGTTCGGCCGGAGTTTCTTTTGCCGGTGCCAGTATTAATGTTTTATCAACCATAAACCCTTCCGATATTGAATCTATTGAAGTTTTAAAAGATGCTTCGGCTACTGCAATATATGGTTCCAGAGGTGCAAATGGTGTTGTAATCATTACAACTAAAAAGGGTACAAAAGGACAGGACAATATTTCATATCAGGGTTATTTTGGGTTTCAAAACATCTCCAAAAAACTTGATTTAATGAATGCCAGCCAGTGGGCAAGTTTGCGAAATGATGTTCAGGCAAGTATTGGGCAGGCACCGTCTTTCTCTGATGCACAAATCGAAGCTTTTAAAACATCAGGAGGATATGACTGGCAATCTGCAGCTTTTAGGACTGCAGCTCCGGTACAAAACCATCAATTGTCTTTTTCAGGCGGAGATGAAAGATCACGTTATGCTATTTCCGCGGGTTATTTTGATCAGGAAGGAATAGTTCTGGGGTCTGATTTTAAAAGAATTTCGCTTCGTGCTAATTACGAAAAAAATTATTCACAGAATTTTAAATTCGGTGTAAATGCAAACTACAGTAATTCGACAGCAAATGGTTTTGGAAATAATTCAAGTGGTGGCAGACAGCCAAATCCGATAGTTAGTGCCTTGCTTATCGCTCCGGTAGTTCCGATTAAAAATGCAGACGGAAGCTATAATGTAACTCAAAATCCTTACGCAACTTCTGTTAACGGATATATCCCGAATCCTATTAATGATTTGGCAAATACAATTAATGAAACCAAAATTAATAGAATTTTGACAAGCTTATTTGGCGAATATAAAATAACAAAAAAACTTACCGCTAAAGTTGCTGTTAGTGGAGATGTAATAAACACTAAACAAAATTATTATGCTCCCGCAAATACATCAAATGGCGCAGGAACTAAAGGTTTAGCTTCTGTAGGTGACAGATTAGTGAGCTCAGTACTGAACGAGAATACCTTGAATTACAACACTAATTTTGGCGAAAATCATAAATTCTCAGCTTTAGGAGGTTATACACTTCAATATACACAAGGCGAAATCGTTAATGCAGGAGCCAATACATTTGTAAATGATGCCAATACGTATAACGCTCTCCAGGATGGTGTTCCGGTAAAACCATATAGTGAAGCGTACGAAAGTGTACTAAAATCCTGGCTCACAAGAGTAAATTACTCCTATAAAGGAAAATACAACTTTACACTTTCTGCACGTGCGGATGGTTCTTCAAGATTTGGTTCCGAATCACTTTGGGGATATTTTCCATCAGCCGGATTCTCATGGAATATTACCGATGAAGAATTTGCTGATAATATAAAAGGAGTTACCGAAGCTAAACTTAGATTAACTGCCGGAACAACCGGAAACCAGGAAATTGGAAATTACCTTTCGTTAGCTTCAATGGGTTCTGTTAATTATTCTTTTGGAGGCACATTACAAACAGGTTTAGCCCCTACCCGATTGGCAAATCCGGATTTGAAATGGGAGAAAACCGATCAATATAACGTTGGATTGGATTTATCTTTATTGGACAGAAAAGTCAATTTTGTTTTTGATGTGTATTACAAAAAAACAAAAGACTTACTTATAAATGTTCCGGTTCCGCTTACATCAGGATATGCGACTGTTCTTCAAAATATTGGAGGTGTTGAAAATAAAGGTATCGAAATTGGTTTAACTACCGAAAACTTAAAAACAGAAAACTTTTCATGGAACTCTAACCTCGTTTTCTCGGCCAATAAAAATAAGGTAGTTGGAATTGGAAATGGAGTTAATCAGTTTTTCCCGATAGTTCCAAATGGTACTTTATTGCAGCAACAGCCTGTAATAGTAAAAGTAGGATTGCCACTGGGAATTTTCTGGGGATACAAAACAAACGGAATTTTCCAGACTCAGGAAGAAATTAATACGCAGCCAAAAATAAACAGTTTAGCCAATACAAAAGTTGGGGACCGAAAATATGTTGACACCAATGGCGATGGAGTAATTACAGCACTTGACAAAGGAAACCTGGGTAGTTCCCAGCCAAAATTTGTTGGAAGTTTCAGCAACACAGTTTCCTATAATGATTTCGATCTGAATTTCTCTTTTCAGGGATCTTACGGCGGAAAAATATTCAACGCTTTGAATCAGCAATTAGAGATTTCAACTCTTGGAACAAATGCAGCTTCAACTCTTGAAGACCGATGGACACCAACAAACCCGAGCAATGAAATTCCGAGAGCATCAAGTTCTCCGTTGGGAATAGTGTCTGAACGTTACATAGAAGATGCCTCTTTTTTAAGATTAAAATTAATCACTCTTGGCTATACATTACCAAAAAGCATTTCTAAAAAGTTGGGAACTAAGAGCGTCAAGTTTTATGTCTCTGCCGAAAATTTAATTACATGGACAAAATACACCGGATATGATCCGGAGGTAAGTTCATACGAACAAAACAACTTATATCCGGGAATTGACTTTGGTTCTTATCCAAACTCTAAAACATTCATCTCGGGCGTGAACGTAACTTTCTAAGTAAAAAAATATAAAAACGATGAAAAAGATTATTATAACATTCCTTTTAAGTGCCGGACTATTTATATCGTGCACAGAGTTAGAGGTAACACCAACCTCTTTTGTAACCGAAGATAATTACTTTAAAACCCAGGATGATGCCATTGCCAGCGTAACTGCAGTTTATGCTTCGCTAAGTCTTGATCCGGGTGAGCAGAGTTTGTTTGGGAGAAACCTTTATTTTTTAACCGATATGGCTTCTGATTATGCTTCTGCGGGAGTTTCAGCAACAAATCCGCAGGTTAGGGCTTTGAGCAGTTTGACTCATGACGCGACTTCGGACCGTGTCCAGGTTGCTTGGAGACAAATTTATGCCGGAATCAACCGAGCGAATGTTGCTATCGATAACATTCCGAAAGTATCCGGTTCAGATGTTGTTAAAGCCAGATTAATCAACGAAGCTAAATTTATCAGAGGATTACTTTACTTTCAGGCCGTTCGTCTTTGGGGTGGTGTTCCAATTGTTTTACACGAACCGACTTCTATTCAGTTGGAAAGTTTAAAGTCAAAAAGAGCAACTGTTGATGAAGTTTACGCCCAGATAATCTCAGATTTGACAGCTGCCGAAAGTTTACCTGCTGCTTATGCTGCTGCTGATACCGGACGCGCAACTTCCGGAGCTACAAAAGCAATTTTAACAAAAGTTTATTTGACCCGAAAAGACTGGCCAAACACCATTTTAAAAGCAAAAGAAGTAATAAATGGCGGTTATGGATATGCTTTGTTCGAAAACTTTCAGGACATATTTACTAAAACAAAAAAGAACGGAAAAGAACATATTTTTTCTGTTCAGTTTGAGCCAAATCAGGCAGGAAACGGATCCAGTGGAAGTACTTTTCAGGCCACATCTTTTACCGGATTTACAGCTACGGAACCTGCGGATATTATTTCAGATGTAGCTTTATTTTATGACATTTATGCTGCAGGAGATACCAGAAGGGATGTTAGTTATAAAAAACAATTATTAAATCCAGCCACTGGAACACTATATATTTTTCCAAAGCCAATTTTTAGCAAATACCTTGATTTAAGCAATTTAGCAACACCATCAAATGTGGCTATCAATTTTCCGGTAATTCGTTATGCTGACATTTTATTGTCTTTGGCAGAAGCGATAAATGAGCAGGGAGTGCCAACGGCAGAAGCTTATGAAGCTATCAATCAGGTAAGAAGAAGAGCTTTTGGCAAACCAATCAATACACCAGATGCAACAGTAGATTTATCAGGATTAACCCAGGAAACTTTTAGAGCAGCAATTCAGGAAGAGCGTAAAAAAGAATTCGTTCAGGAAGGGCAAAGATGGTTTGATTTAGTGCGTTGGGGAACTTTGGTTACCGAAATCAAAAAAGTGACGGCGAAGAACTCTGTTTCAGAAAGAAATACTTTATATCCAATTCCACAAAGTGAAAGAAATATTGATCCTGTTGGATTGCCACAAAATCCGGGATACGGAAATTAACTATAACTACAATAAAAAAATGATTAAAAAACTGTTCATACTTGCCCTATTGGTTGTTACACAATTTCAGCTATCTGCACAGAAAAAGCAACCTAACATCATCGTCATTTTGGCGGATGATCTTGGTTTCTCGGATATTGGTGCTTTTGGCTCAGAAATTAAAACCCCAAACCTGAATAAACTCGCTGAAAACGGGTTTATTGTAAAGCAGTTTTATAATGCAGGGCGTTGCTGTCCTTCCCGGGCCTCATTACTCACGGGGTTGTATCCGCATCAGGCAGGGGTTGGTGACATGGTGCAAGACAAGGGGTTTCCTGCCTATCAGGGCTATTTAAACGAGCATTGCATCACAATTGGGCAAGCACTCAAACAGGCAGGATACAATACGATTGTTTCCGGAAAATGGCACGTTGGTTTAGTGCCATCAGCCTGGGCGGTTAATCGGGGGTTTGATGATTCTTTTACTTTACAAAACAACGGGAGCAGTTATTTCAACTCGGAACCTTTATATAACGACGGAAGAAAAGTCACTTTTATGAAAGGTGATAAAGAAATTATCCGCACGGATACTTCTACCTATCTGACTCAGGAAATTACCAATTTTGCCATTAATTCTTTAGAAAAACAGCGCAATCAGCAAAAACCTTTTTTTCTGTATGTTGCTTATAATGCGCCGCATTGGCCCATTCAGGCATTGCCGGAAGATATTGCAAAATACAAAGGCAAATACCTGGAAGGCTGGGATAAACTGAGAGCAAGCCGTTTTAAAAAATTAAAAGAGCAAGGAATCATTGATAAAAATTGGGACTTATCCAATCGTTTTGAAAAAGTGCCGGATTGGGAAAAATTAAGTGCCGAAGAAAAAGACAAATGGGATACCCGGATGGCAATTTACGCCGCCATGATTGACCGAATGGATGCCGGAATTGGAGAAATCCTGCAGAAAGTCAAGTCTTTGGGAGAAGAAAATAATACGCTTATTCTTTTTCTTTCGGATAATGGCGGAAGTGCCGATGATGTAAAAAAATGGAATTATGTTACACAAAAAAATGGAACACCAGGTTCGGTTGCGTCGATTGATAGTTACGAAAGTCCGTGGGGAAATGTGAGCAACACGCCTTTTCAATTATTCAAAAAGAACACCCACGAAGGTGGTATTGCCTCACCCTTTATTGCTTATTATCCAAAACACATTAAGGCTGGTACAGTAAGTAACAGAGTAAGTCATTTGATTGATATTTTTCCAACTTGTCTGGAGTATGCCGGTTTTCAGTATCCTGATTCTTTTCAGGAAAAAAAACTCACACCTTTAGAAGGTATTAGTTTAAAAAAGGAATTTGAAGGACAACAATCTGATGCACATGAAGCTTTGTTTTGGGAACACGAAGGCAGTAAAGCAGTAAGAAAAGAGCAATGGAAAGCGGTAGCCGAAAACAATCAGCCCTGGGAATTGTACAATCTTGCTACAGACCGGACAGAAACAAAAAACCTGGCAAAATCAGAATCAAAGCTGCTTCAAACCCTGATTGAATTACATCAGCAATGGTCAGTAAAAGTAGGTGTTGAAGATTGGAATAAAATAAAACAGCAGTAAAAATACTGATTACGTCTTAAATAAACACAAATAAAAACTCTACTAAATCCATGTAATTACATAATAAAACAAATAAAATACTAACCTGAAAAGGGGTGTTAATTAACTATAAAAATAACTGGAAATGAAAAAATTTAAATTTAATTCAAAACTTATGAGTCCGCAAAAAGGACTTTTGATTACCGCATTGCTAATTGCTCAATTGGGTTTTGCGCAAAATGAACAAGGTGCCAATTTCAAAGGTGTAATTGGAAAAACCTTAGCCGATTCTAAAGAATATTGGCCGGAACCTGTAAAAGCGCCTGCCGGCGCACCAAATATTGTCTGGATTTTACTGGATGATGTAGGATTTGGAGCCTCCAGTGCTTTTGGGGGTTTAATTCAAACACCAACTTTTGATAATTTGGCCAATAATGGTTTACGTTATACCAATTTTCATACAATGGCAATTTGTGCTCCTACCCGCGCAGCATTATTAACAGGAAGAAATTCAGGAAGAGTTCACGAAAGCGGTTTTTCACACACAATTTTATCTGCAGGATTTCCTGGCTGGGACGGAAGAATTCCATCAGACAAAGGAACAATTGCTGAGATTTTAAGAGATAAGGGTTACAACACTTTTGCTGTGGGTAAATATGGATTGACTCCTGATGAAGAGGCAACTGATGCCGGACCTTTTGACAGATGGCCAACCGGTAAAGGATTTGAACATTTTTTTGGTTTCTTAGGGTCGCAAACCGATCAGTACAAACCTGATTTAGTAGAAGACAATGCACATGTAACTCCAGACGGCAGACATCTAACCGATCAGATTACGGATAAAGCCATTAGTTATATCACTAAGCAGCATAAAGCGGCTCCGGACAAACCCTTCTTTTTGTACTATGCCCCGGGAGCTGTTCACGCACCTCATCAGGTAGAAGCTTCCTGGAGCGATGCGTATAAAGGAAAATTTGACGACGGCTGGGATGTTTATCGTGAAAAAGTATTGGCAAATCAAAAAAAACTGGGTGTAATCCCTGCTAACGCTGTATTACCGGAACGCAATCCGCTTATTACAGACTGGAAAAAACTAAGTCCGGATCAAAAGAAAGTATATGCCAGATTTATGGAAGTGTATGCAGGATACCTTACTTATACGGATCACGAAATTGGAAGGGTAATCAATTATCTAAAGGAAAGCAATCAATTAGATAATACTCTGATTTTTGTTGCTATTGGTGATAATGGTGCCAGCAAAGAAGGTACTTTGCAAGGGACGATAAACCAAAAGCTTTTTTCTCAAATCGTTGATGAAAAAAACCTTCAGGATAATTTAAATAATATCGGAGAAATTGGAACGGCAAAAGGTCTGAATACAAATTTCCCTTTAGGATGGGCGCAGGCAACAAATGCTCCTTTTAAAAACTGGAAACAGGATGCACATTCAGAAGGCGGAACACGTAATCCGCTGATTGTTTATTATCCGAAGGCAATTAAGGAAAAAGGAGGAATCAGAAATCAATACAGCCACGTAACAGACTTACTCCCAACAACATTGGATATTGCAGGAATTAAAACTCCGGAATATATCAGAGAAATTAAACAGGATAAAATCCAAGGTTCCTCCTTTCAGGCTTCTTTAGATAATCCAAAAGCAGAATCGCTGCACAAGGTACAATATTATTACATTTTTGGAAACAGAGCTATTTACAAAGATGGATGGAAAGCCGCTGCAGCTCATTTACCTGATTCGTTTGCTGTGAAAAACAGTCTGGGTAAAAATGAAAAACCTGCGCCAAGTAATTTTGATACAGATGTTTGGGAATTATACAACCTAAACGAAGATTTTAACGAACGAAATGACCTGGCAAAAAAACATCCTGAAAAATTAGCCGAACTTAAAAAACTGTTTGACGAGCAAGCCAAAGAGAATAATCTTTATCCGCTAATTGACTGGCAAGATGTGTATAGCAGAAAAATACATAATACCGGAGCTGATAAGGATAAAACTGTTCAGGATTTGATTCAGCAGGCAACCAAACCAGGTGGTACCAATTAATAAATTCGGAATTCAGGTCTTTCGAATACACCTCTAAGACCTGATTCTTTTAAATCAAATGATCATGAAACGAACAGATTATGAAATTATAGGAAAAAAGATTGTCGTTGGAACAATCTTGTTTTTAGTACCGCTGGTTATTTTGGCCGGAGGTTTAGCATTAATTAATCAATTTTTAAAATAAGAAATCATGGCAACAGATCATAATTCAAAAAGCAAACTGACAAGAGATTTGAGCATCAGTCTTTTGTTATACACATTGCCGGTATTGGCAATTTACCTTTATTTCAAATTAAGTAATGGCGTTGTAAGCGAATCACATATTTCATTACCCTCATTTTTAGAATTTACAAAACCGGCTTTCGAGAACATCCGCACCTGGGGATTAACAGTTTTTATGCTTGTTTTAGGAATCATCGAATTTGGAGCAGGCCTATATGATGATCAATGGACAGGCGAAGAACGCAAAATAGATATTGTTAGTTTTTTAGCTCCAAAATTGATTTTACCTCCGGTAATTGCTTTTTTCAGCTTAACGGTCTTACCAAATTTAATTCCAAATCTGGCCAATACACTTTCATGGGTTCCGTTTTGGGGAGGTTTTTTCCTGATTGCAGTAGCCGATGATCTTACTCAGTATTGGTACCACCGTTTACATCATCAGGTTCCGTTTTTATGGCGTTTTCACAGAACGCATCATTCGGCTCCATACATGGGAATGGCGATGCTTTCGAGACAAAACTTTATTTACACGGTGTTTTTCTCTCAGATTTACTTAACAGCAACTTTAACCTTTCTAGGTTTGGGGTTACCTGCTTTGTTTGTATTGGTTATAAAAAGCATCATTACATTAACAGCACATTCCAGTATTGCCTGGGATAAACCTTTTTACAAATACAAAGTACTTCATCCTGCCGCATGGGTTTTAGAACGATTGATTTCAACTCCGGCAACACATCACGCACATCATGCAGATACAAGCGGAGATGGCGTAGGGCATTTCAAAGGAAATTTCGGGAATATGTTTTTTATCTGGGATGTGATTTTTGGAACCGGTTTAATTACCCGTCAATTTCCAAAATCATACGGAATGAAATCATACAAACAAGAAGAATGGTACGCACAATTTCTTTGGCCGATATTCAAATCTAAAAAGGAAGGAAGTGCTCTGGCCGAAGGAGTCCTTTCTGTACCATTAACACAAAAAGCAAATATTGGTTCTCAGAATCCGAGTTATTTGGAACAGGTTCAATCTCAATCCTAAAAATTATGAAAAATAAAATCACTAAACACAGCATAGCAGCAATTGTATTTCTAATTACAATTGCTGGTTTTTCCCAAAATGGGAACAGTAATACCTTGCCTTTAGATTCGTTTTACACGAAAATAAAAAGCCAGGAAAAGCCACAAATCATTGATGCAAGAGCTCCTGAAGAATTTGCCTTAAATCATATCGAAGGCGCTGTAAATTTTAATCTGCAATCGAAAGATTATGATAAATATGTTGCAAAATTAGACCAATCAAAACCTGTTTTTATCTATTCAATTGCTGCAGGAAGAAGCGTACAGCTGGAAAAAGAATTATTGAAAACCGGCTTTAAGGAAGCTTATAGTTTAGAAGGCGGTATTGCAAATTGGATTGGTGGTGGAAAACCCTTCTATTCTAACAGCAAAAGCAAATTATCATTAAAAGAATACAACAAAATCATTGCCAATAACAATACTGTTTTGGTTGACATCGGATCCGCATATTGTGGTGCCTGCAAAAAAGTAAAACCTGTCCTGGAGACTATTAGAGCTCAATACGGAGATAATTTAAAAATTGTAGAAATAGATTTAGAAGATAATCCGCAAGTCATAGCTGATCTAAAAACAGTAAAAGTTTTTCCGACCTTGATTTTATATCAAAAGGGAAAAATTACTTTCAAAAAAGATAGATTAGGGGATTTAAAAAAAGATGTTGATTTCGCTTTGGCTCAAAATAATTAATAAAGCCATATCTGATCAATTTAAGAGAACTGATCAGGAATACTATAAAACATATTAAGTGGTTAAGTTTTGTTTTTTGTTTTTTTGCTATCCTGCAAGGTTTCTAAAAACCTTGTAGGTTATCAATTTAAAATCATAAATGCCAAGCTAAAAGTTTTATTCGGCAATTTCAAGGTGCAAACTAGTTTCTCTAGCTAAAGCACAATCTCATTAAGTTAAACTTTGTTTTTCTCGCAAAGGCGCGAAGGCACAAAGTTTAGAACCGATTTCTTTGTGCCTTCGCGCCTTTGCGAGAGTTATATTAAAAAAAAACTGGCAAGAAATCCTTAACTTAATAACATTGAACTAAAGAAGGAGACTATTAAATACTAAATTTTAGAGAAAATACTTCAAATCAATTCAACTAAAAATGTCAAACAATACAAAACAATATACCCTTCACGAAGACTGGACAGTCGTACTATTAGGATTTGTAATCATCGGAATTTCATTATTTATATTTCTTCCTGAAGTACCTGTATTCAAATGGTCCAACGGAGCCGATTTACTGAAGGATGTATTTGCCATCGGAAATTTGCAAATTCTGTTAGTTCAATTTATTTACCTGATTGTTATAGGAAGCACAGCCGCTTTTTTAACGGGTAAATCAGTAAAAAACTTTTTATTGGGATTCCCAACCGTATACCTGTTGACTGTTTTAGCTTTGGTTATTGCAGGAAATACAACCATTAAAGGACTTAATTTAGAAGCCGTAATCTTTAGTTTGATTATTGGTCTGGCAATAGGCAATTTTTTCAATCTTCCTGAATGGTTTCGTTCAGCACTTTCAACAGAAGTTTTTGTAAAAATCGGTTTGGTTTTATTGGGAACCAGTGTGATTTTTTCAGACATTCTGAAAGCAGGTTCTTTAGGGTTAATTCAGGCTTTGATTGTGGTTTTATCGGTTTGGTATTTTGCATTTTGGCTTTGTAAAAAACTAAAAGTCGATGATGAATTAACGATGATGATTTCGAGTGCCGTATCTATCTGTGGGGTTTCTGCAGCAATTGCAACTTCTGGAGCAATCAAAGGAGATTCAAAAAAACTGTCGTATGTAATTTCTATGGTATTGGTAACCGCCATCCCAATGATGATTTTCATGCCAATCATTGCCAAATATTTTAATTTTCCCGAAGAAGTGACCGGAGCCTGGCTAGGCGGCAGTATTGATACATCGGGAGCTGTTGTGGCCTCAGGCACATTGGTTGGAGAAACTGCGTTGAAGATTAGCACCATTGTCAAATTTTCACAAAATGTTTTATTGGGAATAGCCGCTTTTGCAATTTCTGTTTATTGGACATACACTCACAATAAATCTTCTGAAGCCGTTGCATCAAAACCTACGTTAGGTGTTATTTGGGAACGTTTTCCAAAGTTTGTCCTTGGTTTTATCGCTGCTTCCTTAGTGTTTTCTTTCTTATTAACTTCAGAAACAAGGGATACAGTAAAAGACAGTTTAAAAAATCTGCAGGGAATTTGGTTTGCTTTGGCTTTTACCAGTATTGGATTAGAAACCAACTTTAAGGATTTATTCAGTAACACTAGTAAAAAACCTTTATATGCTTTTTTGATTGCTCAGTTTTTTAATGTGATTATTACGTTAATTATTGCCTTTTTACTATTTGGTCAATAATTTAAACTCTAAAGAATTATGATTCTTTTCGCTTAAAACATCATTTTTGTTTTCCAAAAGTTTTAAAAATATAAAAAGAAGTCTAAAATGCTAAGCATCTAGTGTTTTGGACTTCTTTTTCTGTTTAATGCCACAAAAAACAAACACCATATAACATTAAAAATCAGTATTTTATACTATATTTATCCCTTATAAAAAGTTTCTGCCCTACTATTTAAAAAAATAATTGAATATTTTTTTGGATTTCATTATAATAAATTTAACTTTGTCTATAGAATTAGTAGAATTTAAATCTTATTTAAATCTAAAAAATTACATTTTGAAAACAACAGAAAGCAAATCTTATTACATTCTTCCTAAAAAGTACACTTATAACACTTTTTGTTGTATGTGCTTCTGTTGTTAAAATACTCGTGCTAATCCGTTATAATCGATTTTATTTATCGGTCTAAATATAAAACGAATCTTTTAAAATCCATAAAAGCTTCTTATTTGCATAATCTAATTTTCTGTTTGTTACAATAATTTGTATCAAATGGCATATCAAAATATACAGAAATGAAAAAAACATTTATTACCATTAACCTGATATTTGCATTCAGCTTTTTTGGTCAGGCACAGACTGCGACTTCAAAACCCAATATTATCCTGATCATGGCTGATGATATGGGCTATTCTGATTTAGGTAATTATGGCTCTGAAATTAAAACTCCAAATCTGGACAGACTAGCAACTGAAGGAACACGCCTACGCGAATTTTACAATAACTCAATTTGTGCGCCAACTAGAGCTTCTCTTTTAACCGGACAATATCAGCATAAAGCAGGAGTTGGCTATTTTGATGTGAACCTGGGATTACCGGCTTACCAAGGCTATTTAAACAAAGAATCTCTGACTTTGGGAGAAGTTTTCCGTTCCGAAGGTTACAGCACTATTCTGTCCGGAAAATGGCACGTAGGTTCTGAAGACAAATCGCAATGGCCGAATCAGAGAGGTTTTGACAAATTTTACGGCATCTTAAAAGGAGCCTCCAATTATTTTGATACGAAACCTTTGCCTTTCGGAAAAACACCTTATCCGGTTGCCCTAATCAGGAATAATGAAATTCTGCATCCTAAAGATGATTCCTATTATTTTACAGATGAGATAGGAAATAATGCTGTTACATTTTTAGACGAACAAAACAAAGAAAGCAAGCCCTTCTTTTTGTACTTAGCTTTTACAGCGCCCCATTGGCCTTTACAGGCGAAACCGGTTGACATTGCCAAATACAGAGGCAAATTTGATGAAGGCTGGGACATTTTAAGAGAGAAAAGAATTCAAAAATTGAAGGAAAATGGTATTTTACCACCTGATCAAACTATCTCGCCAAGAGATCCTGAAGTACCTGAATGGAATAAACTGACGTATGACGAAAAGCAGTTTTGGAAAGCCAAAATGGAAGTCTACGCCGCAATGGTCGACAACATGGACCAGAATGTTGGAAAAGTTTTAGACAAATTAAAAGCGCTTAAAAAAGATAAAAATACCTTAATTATCTTCATTTCTGATAATGGTGCGCAGGGCGGCTTCAACACTTATAATCCACTTGGAAGAGGTCTTGTTAGGAATGAAGGGCCAATAGGAACTTCGGGTTCTTTTGATTATCAGGAACAAAACTGGGCCTATTTATCAAACACCCCGCTTCAGGATTATAAAAATAATATGCATGAAGGTGGTTTTAGTTCTCCCTTTATTGCCTGGTTTCCATCAAAAATAAAAGCAGGAAGAATTGATAAAGGAACCGGACATATTATAGACCTTGCTCCTACTTTTTATGATTTGGCAGGAATAGAATATCCTAAAGAACTTAATGGAGTTACATCAAATTCTCTACCGGGGAAAAGTTTATTGCCTGTTTTATTTGAAGGTGCTTCAGAAGTAAACCGAGGTGCTCCGATATTCTGGGAAAGGTCCGGAAACAGGGCGGTAAGAGAAGGCAAATGGAAATTGGTTTCTATATATCCGTCTTACCAATGGGAACTTTATAATTTAGAAAAAGACAGAGGCGAAACGAATAATGTGGCACAGCAAAACCCCGCTATTGTAAACGACCTCTCGGCTAAATATTTTGATTGGGCAGAGAAAACCGGAGTAGTTGAATATAGTAAATTCAAACAAAAGAACAAACTGATTCCGGGCGCAGCTGCTAAAAAATAAAAGCTTTTTCAACACAAAAATAATTAACATGATCTCATTTTATCAGGAAATAGCAAGACAGCATCAAAACTTATTAACTCTCCCTCCAAAGAAATTAATCCATCATTTTATTGATGACTTGTTTTGTGTTTTGTTTTCCACTACTTCAAAATCGCTTGGAAATGTGACTATTATTGAAGGGAAATTCACTGAACTGGAAATTCAATTCAACGAATTAGTATTGGACTTTGCACCTGAAAGTGATCAAAGCAATCAACAAACCAAAACGTTTTTTGAAGCGTTGCCTGAATTGCACAAAAAAGCATTAAATGATGCCCGGACTATTTTTTCAAAAGACCCGGCTGCCAAAACGTTAGAAGAAGTTCTATATTCCTATCCCGGCTTTTTTGCCATTGCGATTTATCGATTTTCGCATCAGCTTTGGGAACAGGATTTGAAGCTTTTGGCAAGAACCATTTCGGAATATGCACATATCAGGACTAGTATCGAAATTCATCCCGGAGCACAAATAGGGAATGATTTTGCAATAGATCACGGAACCGGAATTGTTATTGGCGAAACTGCTGTCATCGGGAATAATGTGCAAATCTATCAGGGAGTTACGCTTGGTGCTTTGAGCGTAAAAAAAGAGGAAGCGTTCATAAAAAGGCATCCCACAATAGAAGATAATGTTATTATTTATGCCAATAGCACCATTCTTGGCGGACAAACAATTGTAGGCAGGGATTCAATTATTGGAGGAAATGTGTGGCTTACCTACACGGTTCCGTCAAATTCAGTTGTGTATCATAAAAACGAAATGAAAATAAAGGACAATAACCCGTTTCCTGAACCTATTTTTTACTCGATTTAAAAATTTAAAACCATATAAGTTATACAGACTAAAAACTAAAATGAATTACATCACTTACATGGTGAAAAAAAGACCAAAATCATGAAATATCAAAACATACTGGAAACAATAGGCAATACACCTCACGTGAGGCTTAACAAACTTTTTAAAAAACATCAGGTTTGGATTAAACTGGAAAAAACAAATCCGGGTTCGAGCATCAAGGACCGAATCGCTTTGGCAATGATCGAGGATGCCGAGAAGAAAGGACTTCTAAATCCTGACTCGATTATTATTGAACCTACTTCCGGAAATACCGGAATTGGACTTGCACTGGTCGGCGCAGTAAAAGGATACAAAGTGATTTTGGTAATGCCGGAATCGATGAGTATCGAAAGAAGAAAAATCATGAATGCCTATGGTGCCGAATTCGTTTTGACGCCAAGGGAAAAAGGAACTTCGGGCGCTGTAGAAAAAGCACATGAATTGGCTGCCTCCACTCCTAACTCATTTATACCATTACAATTTGATAATCCGTCAAATGTTGAAGTTCACGAAAAAACAACAGCTCAGGAAATTATAAAAGATTTTCCTGATGGAATTGATTATCTGATTACAGGCGTTGGAACGGGTGGGCATATTACCGGAGTTTCCAAAATATTAAAACAGCATTTTCCAAATTTAAAAACCTATGCAGTAGAACCTTCCCTTTCACCGGTTTTGAGTGGAGGTCAGCCTTCCCCGCATCCTTTGCAAGGAATTGGTGCAGGATTTATTCCAGGAGTTTTCAATGGTAAATATATCGACGCGATTGTTACTGTAGAAAAAGAAGCTGCTTTTGCTTACGCGAAAAAAATAACCCGTGAAGAAGGAATTTTTGCAGGTATTTCAACAGG
Source organism: Flavobacterium sp. Flavsp81 (assembly GCF_059491325.1). Classification (NCBI taxonomy): domain Bacteria; kingdom Pseudomonadati; phylum Bacteroidota; class Flavobacteriia; order Flavobacteriales; family Flavobacteriaceae; genus Flavobacterium; species Flavobacterium sp. Flavsp81. The sequence goes on from NZ_CP168505.1 coordinate 1,891,454, forward strand.
AGCTGTGCTATCAGCCGTTTCACAGAAACTAAAAGACATTCCGGAAAATGCCGTAGTCCTTACTTTTAATTATGATACAGGTGAAAGATACCTTTCGGTTGAAGAATTGTTTTAACCGATTTATAATCCTCTAATTTAATATTTTACAATCCAAATAAAGAAAAAATTTAGATAATTATTTATTTTGAGTATATTATTTTTAACATAACTTTACTTATATTTTTAAGGAAATAAATTTATGAAATGCACATTTAAAGAATCAATTAACTATAAATAAATTTAAAATTAGCAAAATGGCAGAATTAAAAAAACAACAGACCGCATTAGGCGATGTAGCTGCAAGGCAATTAGCGATCGCAACCCGTTCAGCACCACAAATTGGGAACATTTCACCACGCTGGTTAACACATCTTTTACACTGGACTCCGGTAGAATCGGGAGTTTATCGTCTGAATAAAGTAAAAGACGGAAGCCACATTGAAGTAGATTGCTCGGCAAGAGACGAAAGGATTCTTCCTAACACATTTGTGGATTATATCGATAATCCAAGAGAATATAATCTGGCTGCAGTTCAGACTATTGTAGATGTACATACACGTGTTTCAGACTTATACAGCAAGCCTTACAACCAAATTACAGAGCAATTACGTTTGGCTATCGAAACGATAAAAGAACGTCAGGAAAGCGAATTAATCAATAACAAAGATTATGGTTTATTGAGTAATGTTGCGCCTTCGCAAATTATAAAAACAAGAACCGGAGCTCCAACACCTGATGATTTAGACGAATTGTTGACAAAAGTATGGAAAGAGCCGGGATTTTTCTTATTACATCCGTTAGCGATTGCTGCTTTTGGACGTGAATGTACACGTCGTGGTGTTCCGCCTCCGACAACTTCTTTATTTGGTTCTCAATTTTTAACATGGAGAGGAATTCCACTAATTCCATCTGATAAACTGCCTATTCAAAACGGTAAATCAAAAATCATTTTATTACGTACTGGCGAAAGCCGTCAGGGTGTTATCGGATTGATTCAGCCAGGATTACAAGGTGAGCAATCACCCGGATTATCTGTTCGTTTCATGGGAATAAACGAAAAAGCAATTGCTTCTTATTTAGTATCGCTTTATTGCTCATTGGCCATATTGGTAGATGACGCTATCGCTGTTCTGGAAGATGTAGAAATAGGAAAGTATCATGAGTACAAATACTAATAACAACGGTTTGTATAACGTAGACGATCTGCAGCACATAGCCAACGAGTTGTTTAAGACCTTGCCTAATGAGTTTCCAAAAGAAATTTCCCTGAGTCCTGATCTTAACGATCATCCAAAAGCTACGAAAGTTGTAGAAACACTATTGAGTGCAGGAAATCTGGCAGATTTTACACCGAATACCAGTTTGCAAAACCCGGCAACAGCCTACTCATCCCATTCTCCTGTGAGTGGTTTCGGGAGATCATCTTCTGTTGGAAACTATGCAAATACAGATTCGGGTACCGCTTTTCCAAATGACAAGGATTTCAATATCAATAATCCTGTTACGGGTTTTAATGATGTTAATTTAAGGGGGAAAAGTCAGGATAATAATGCATTTTCTTCTTTGGATTTAAATAATAATTATCTCCCTTTTCAAACGCAGGGTTCATCCTTTGAAAGTGAATTAGCAGCAGCATTGGCAAGTGTCAATACCGCATTTGGGATTCAATCCGGTTTAAAATCAAATCCGGCAGAAATTCAAAATTCGTATTATTTCTTAGAGAATAATCCTTTTGCTTTTGATAAAAAAAACTCGTTTCCATCAGCAGGTAAGCGAAGTTCATTTAATGAATTTAATCAATTAGAAATTGCTCCTTTTGATGCTAATCTGATTAAAAAAGATTTTCCGATTCTAAGCGAAAAAGTAAACGGAAAGCCTTTGATCTGGTTTGATAATGCGGCAACTACGCAAAAACCAAAATCGGTAATCGATCGTATTGCTTTTTTTTATGAGCATGAAAATTCAAATATCCACAGGGCAGCACACGAATTGGCCGCAAGGGCATCTGATGCTTATGAAGCTGCTCGAGAAAAGGTAAAAGTGTTTCTTAACGCAGGTTCTTTAAACGAAATTATATTTGTTCGCGGAGCTACCGAAGGTATCAATCTGGTGGCACAAAGCTGGGGAGATAACAATCTGTCTGCCGGAGACGAAATTGTTGTGAGTAACTTGGAACATCACGCCAATATTGTTCCTTGGAAACGCCTGGCCGATAAAAAAGGTTTGAAACTACGAGTAATTCCGGTGGATGATGATGGACAAATTCTATTGGATGAATATGCCAAATTACTGAATTCGAAAACTAAAATTGTAGCTTTTACACAAGTCTCCAATGCGCTCGGAACCGTAACGCCAGCTAAAAAAATGGTCGAAATGGCACATGCTGTCGGAGCCAAAGTTTTATTGGACGGAGCACAATCTGTTTCACACATGAAAGTAGATGTTCAGGATTTAAATGCCGATTGGCTGGTTTTTTCAGGACATAAACTTTTTGGACCAACCGGAATTGGTGTTTTATACGGAAAAGAAGAATTGTTAAACGATATGCAGCCGTATCAGTCAGGCGGAAATATGATTCAGGATGTTACTTTTGAGGAGATAAAATACCACAAAGCACCGAATCGTTTCGAAGCCGGAACCGGAAATATTGCAGATGCTATCGGACTTGGAGCAGCTATTGATTATGTTTCAAAAATTGGTATCAATGCGATTGGGCAATACGAACATTATTTGTTAGAGTATGCTACGAAACTGATCAAAGAAATTCCGGGAGTTCGATTAATAGGGACTGCTGCCAATAAAGCCAGCGTGCTTTCCTTTAATTTGCAAGGCTACACAAACGACGAAGTGGGTCAGGCTTTAAACAAGGAAGGAATCGCGGTTAGAACCGGTCATCATTGTGCCCAGCCTATTTTACGCAGATTGGGAGTTGAAACCACTGTTCGACCTTCACTGGCTTTTTACAACACTACGCAGGATGTCGATAAATTTATCGAGACTTTGTGGGAACTTAAAAAAATTAAATTTTAATAATACAGAGTTGATGAAAAGCAACTCAACCCAATAATTGCTTTTTTTGATATTTTAAGCAATTATAAACAGAAGGCGATTGTTTTATGCAATCGCTTTTTGATTTATATAACCTGAAGGTTGAAACCGTTTGCTATAATGAACGTTAAATTATTACTTTTGAATGTTGGCAAAAGAAAAATATTTCATTTTAGCCCCGATTGTAAAGGAAATCCTTTTGTGCCGGGGTTCGGCGCAAAAGATTACTTCACTTAACTTTTATTTAATCGGAGTTCAGTGAACTTCGTTTGTAATGAAAAGCGGGACGATGCCTGCTAAAAACACCTAATCTTTCTGCTTCAAAAATTAATAATCGGTTTCAGGAATTTAAAAAGTAAAATTTAGGATGCCATAGCAATTTCTAATGAAACTTCTGTCTTTGACAAAGTAAGCGGATCTGAATATCCTGAGAAAAATACATCCAAGATTTCCTGAAATACAGGATCTGCATTTTCTACCTGAGAAAAAAGAGTCATGGAAGAACGAAGTTTTCTTGCATTTAATTCTCCAAGAATAGCCTCGATTGATTTTGTTTTATATTCTAATAAAACTTTAGAAATTTCAATCAAATGTTTTGCCAAAACAGGATGATTTAGAAAATCTTCTGCTTCTTTAAGATCAGCAATAGCATAATATTTAGCGATTGCACTTTTTCCCAAATCTTTTATCTGCGGAAAAATAAACCACATCCAATGCGTTTCTTTCTTCCCTTTTTTCAGTTCGGAGTAAGCAGTAAGATAAAGTTTGTTCTGTGCATCTAAAAAGCGTGTTAAGTCATTATTTGCGTAAGCCATCTGATGTAATTTTTAAGGTTAAACAAATTTTAAGTCTTTAGTTTTAAGGTCATTCAAAACTACTCACGTTCATACTTTAAAATTTATATAATTAACGCGGCTTTATTATATAATTTCAATTTATAAAAAAAACAGCTGCGAACTAAGTGATCGCAGCTGCATTTTTTTGTTCTTTATAATGAAATAAAATCTTTAATTTTTGAAATCATTCAAAGATTTCTCAATAATTTCAAGGCATTCCTGAATTTGTACTTCGGTAATAACCAATGGCGGAGCCAGACGGATTTTATTTCCGTGGGTTGGTTTTGCCAATAAACCGTTATCTCTGAATTTCAGGCAGATTTCCCATGCCAAATCTGACTCTTCATCACAATTAATTACGATGGCGTTCAGTAAACCTTTTCCACGAACTAAAGTAATTAAGTCATTACGTTCAGCGATTTCGTTTAATCCTTTTCTTAAAATAATTCCTAAACGTTCTGCATTTTCAGCCAGATTTTCGTCTTTCACCACTTCAAGAGCTGCAATGGCAACAGCCGCCGCAACAGGGTTTCCGCCAAAGGTTGAACCGTGTTGTCCCGGCTTGATAACATTCATAATTTCATTATTCGCCAAAACCGCCGAAACAGGATAAACACCTCCTGAAATTGCTTTCCCTAAAATCAAAATATCAGGCTGTACATTTTCGTGGTGAACTGCTAATAATCTTCCTGTACGGGCAATGCCGGTCTGAACTTCATCGGCAATAAACAATACATTATGTTTTTCGCAAAGTGCTTTTGCTTTTACCAGATATCCTTCACTCGGAACATACACTCCGGCTTCTCCCTGAATCGGTTCAACCAGAAAACCGGCAATATTTTTGGATGATTCCAGTACTTTTTCCAAAGCATCCAGATTATCGTATTCAATTTTTATAAATCCTTCTGTAAATGGTCCGAAACTTTTACGGGCACTTTCATCATTCGAAAATGAAATAATTGTAGTCGTTCTTCCATGAAAATTATTCTCACAAACAATAATTTGTGCCAGGTTTTCATGAATCCCTTTTACTTCGTAAGCCCATTTTCTGCATAATTTCAATGCCGTTTCAACCGCTTCAGCACCTGTATTCATTGGCAGAACTTTATCAAATCCAAAATAATTGGTTACATATTCTTCGTAATTTCCTAATTTATCATTGTAAAAAGCACGGGAGGTCAATGTCAGTTTTTGCGCTTGTTCTACCATTGCACCCACAATTTTAGGATGACAATGCCCTTGATTTACAGCAGAATAAGCCGATAAAAAATCATAATATTTCTTTCCGTCAACATCCCATACATATACCCCTTCTCCCCTGTCTAAAACTACCGGAAGCGGATGGTAATTATGAGCTCCGTATTTATTTTCTTTCTCTATTAAAATTTCTGATTTTGATGAAAGAATTTCTTTTGTATGTGCCATGATTCTGTATTTAAATCTTTTTACAAAAATAACGATATTATTTTATTTTACAATAAAAATACATACTTTTGACTTTATTTACCCATATAAAAGTTATTTTTAAATTAAATACCTAAAATAAAAGTCAATTTTATTTTTAACATAGGAAGAAATGGATATATTAGACGAATTTGACATCAAAATTATCAAAGAACTGGAAAAAGATGGCAGAATGGCTTTTTCATCTATCGCTGCTGCTTTAAAAATTTCAAATACTATGGTACATCAGCGCGTCAGCCGTTTGATCGAACAAGGTGTCATTTCAGGAATTAAGCCTTTGGTCAACGAAAAAAAAATTGGTTATGACTGGGCTTCCTTTACCGGGATTACACTCAATAAAGATTCAGATTCGGACAGAATTATTGAAGAATTAAAAGCCATTCCGGAGATTACAGAATGTTATTACGTAACAGGTTCTTTCACACTTTACATAAAAATCATAGCCAAAAATCATGAACACATGCGAAAAGTCCTTTATGAAAAAATTGATCGGATTTCAGGTATTGCCAAAACCGATTCGATAGTTGAATTAGGATGTGCTTTTAAAAGAAATATTACGTTGTAAAATGAATTCAAATTATTCACTATATAAATAATATTCAATAAATTAAATTCCTTACACAACCTCAAGAAAACACTTTGAGGTTTTTTTGTACCATTATATTTCAGATATTTGTTTAAAATTGTGAAATTATGAAAAAAACAGCACTCTTATTTTTAGCTATCTTATTACCTTTTGGGACTATGAATGCACAATTAAAAACAGTAAAATACACAGATGGAAATCAGGTTTTAAATGGACTATCAATAAAAGCTGTTAAAAAAAGCAGTCAGAATCCTGGCATTTTATTATTACCAGCATGGCTTGGAATTGATACTGCTTCAAAAGAAATTGCCCAAAACTTATCAAAATTGGGGTATACTGTTTTCATCGCCGACATCTATGGCGAAGGAAATTATCCAACAAATACTTCAGAAGCAGGCAAACAAGCAGGCTTTTACAAAAAGAATTATGAAGCCTATCAAAAACGAATTCAATTAGCTTTAGACCAATTAATAAAATCCGGTGCAAATGCTGATAATATTGTAGCTATCGGTTATTGTTTTGGAGGAACGGGAGTTTTAGAAGCCGCTCGCGGACATTTGAATTTAAAAGGCGTGGCCTCATTCCATGGTGGTTTAGGCAAGGATGCATCCAGACCAGCTGAACCAATTACAGCCAAAGTTTTAATTTGCCATGGCGCCGATGATCCATTTGTTCCAAAAGAAGAAATAACTGCTTTTCAACAGGAAATGCGTGATACAAAAGCAGATTGGCAGATGATTTATTATGCAAATGCCGTACACTCATTTACTAACCCTGAAGCAGGAAATGACAACTCAAAAGGTGCTGCTTATAATCCGGTAGCCGCAAAAAGATCATTCGAACACTTACAGCTTTTCCTGAATGAAGTTTTAAAAAAATAATTCTAAAAATTTATAATAACTAAATGAAAAAAATTGCAATTCTATTATTAATTGTTTCTGCATTCTCATGTAAAAATACGCAGTCAGTTGCTTCAAAAGATAATTCTGATCCAACAAAATATATGAAACTCATTTCTGAGAAAGATTTAAAAACAATGCTTTATGTTGTTGCTTCAGATGAAATGGAAGGTCGTGAAACTGGCTCAAAAGGACAAAAAAAAGCCGGACTTTATATGATTGAACAATACAAGAAAAATGATGTTCCGTTTCCTAAAGGAGCAGCAGATTATTACCAACATATTCCTGCTGCATTTTTAAATGCCAGACGTAATGAGAACTTACCTGATTCAGAAAATATCTGGGCTTACATAGAAGGTTCTGAAAAACCGGATGAAATTTTGGTAATCTCTGCACATTATGATCACGTAGGAATACAAAATGGAGAAGTTTATAACGGAGCTGACGATGACGGTTCAGGAACAGTAGCTTTATTAGAAATGGCCAAAGCATTTGCTAAAGCTAAAAAAGACGGGCATGGACCTAAACGTTCTATTTTATTCCTGCACGTTACCGGTGAAGAGCATGGCTTACACGGATCACGTTATTATTCTGAAAACCCGTTATTTCCTATTGCAAATACAATCACTGATATCAATATCGATATGATTGGCCGTCGCGATGTAGAACATGCTAAAACAAACAATTATGTGTATGTAATTGGAGCCAATAGATTATCGACTGATTTACATAATGCAGTTGTCGCTCAAAACGAAAAATACACCAAATTAGATTTAGATTTTAAATTTAATGACCCTAAAGATCCGAATCATTTTTATGAACGTTCTGATCATTATAACTTCGCAAAACATGGAATTCCGGCAGTTTTCTTTTTTAATGGGGTTCACGAAGATTACCACGGAAAAGGTGATGAACCTCAAAAAATTGAATATGATGCTTTAACTAAAAGAGCTCAACTTGCTTTTGTTGTTGCCTGGGAACTGGCTAACAGAGAAAACAGACCGGTAGTTGATAAAAAATAGGGTTTTATTAGGCACAAAGTTTTAAAGTTACAAAGGTTCAGAGATCTTGAAATAAAAAGGATGAGTTTTTAGCTCATCCTTTTTTGCATATATATAAAATTCAGAAGTTCACTTAGATCTTTTAAAAACCTTCGCAACTTTGAATCTTCGTACCTTTTTTAGTCATTCATAGAAATCAAAAACTCCTCGTTATTTCTGGTTTTCTTAAAACGTTCGTTTACAAAATCCATAGATTCTACAGGGTTCATATCAGAAAGATATTTACGCATAATCCACATTCTTTGTAATGTTTTTTCGTCTAATAATAAATCGTCACGACGTGTGCTTGATGAAGTAAGATCTATTGCAGGGAAAATACGTTTGTTTGCAATTTTACGATCCAATTGAAGTTCCATGTTACCGGTTCCTTTAAATTCTTCAAAAATAACCTCGTCCATTTTAGAACCTGTTTCTGTCAATGCAGTTGCAATAATACTTAATGAACCTCCGTTTTCTACATTTCTTGCAGCTCCAAAAAAGCGTTTTGGTTTTTGTAATGCGTTTGCATCAACACCTCCACTTAAAACTTTTCCTGAAGCAGGCTGAACTGTATTATAAGCTCTTGCCAAACGTGTAATGGAATCTAAAAGAATCACTACATCGTGACCACATTCTACTAAACGTTTTGCTTTTTCAAGAACGATATTTGCAATTTTTACGTGTTCTTGTGGTTCTCTGTCAAATGTCGAAGCAATAACTTCTCCTCTTACACTACGCTGCATATCTGTAACCTCCTCGGGACGTTCATCAATCAAAAGAACGATCAAATAAACTTCAGGGTGATTTGCTGCAATTGCATTTGCAATATCTTTTAATAACATTGTTTTACCCGTTTTAGGCTGAGCTACAATCATTCCACGCTGACCTTTCCCTATTGGAGAAAATAAATCGATAATACGTGTTGAAACTGAACTGCCTTTTTCGGCTAATTTAAATTTTTCAGAAGGAAAAACAGGAGTTAAATGTTCGAAAGAAACTCTGTCTCGAACTACTTGCGGATCATGACCATTAATTTTCAGTACACGAACCAAAGGGAAAAATTTCTCACCTTCTTTTGGTGGGCGAACCACTCCTTTTACAGTGTCACCGGTTTTAAGACCGAACAATCTGATTTGTGAAGTCGATAAGTAAATATCGTCAGGAGAGGCTAAATAATTATAATCTGATGAACGTAAAAATCCGTATCCGTCAGGCATCATTTCAAGAACACCTTCACTTTCTATGATTCCATCAAATTCAAAATCTGAATCTCTGAAATTATTCTTTTTATTTTTATGATTTGGATTTTGGTTTCCGTTATTTCCGTTTCCATTCCCGTTCTGATTTGGATTTACATTTGGGGTTGGATTTTGATTTTTATTTTGATTCGGATTTATCTTTTTTACCGGAGCAGTCTGTTCTGTTTTTTCAGCTATTGGTGCAGAAGTTACTGCTTCATTTTCTTCAACTTGTTCAGAAGTCACTTCTTTTTCAGCTTCTTTTTCTTTTTGCAAAGCGACTTTTTTCTCGTAAGCTGACTTATTAAATTTTACGATTTTTGGCCCTTTTTTCTCCGGGGACTTATTTTCAGTGATTTCAACTGCATCCTGCACTTCATTTGAAACAGCAGGAGTTTCATATTTTTCAGGAGCCTCCTCTACTTTATCAAATTCTAAAACAGGTGCGCTTTTGCTAATGGCAGCTTTTTTTACAGGAACAATCCTTGCTCTTTTAGGCTTGTCATCAACTATTTCTGCATCAACTACAGCACTAACTGGTGTTGCAGTCGATTCCTGATGTGCTAAAATCTGACTAATTAAAGTCTCTTTTTTAACGCCATTAAACTTTATAGTTTTAGCTAACTTAGCTATTTCTTGAAGCTCGGAAAGCTTCATTTCTTTTAATGCAGAAATATCAAACATGAATGTTCTATGAATTTAATTATTTTAACGGAAATATTGTAAAAAGAATAGGTAGATAATTATTTTTGAATTGCCCGCAGTATGAAGTGCTTACGGTATTATGATGCAATAATACGAATAAAATTTTATCATACAATAGTATTTATAAAAAAGAAAATATATTTTTGTAAAACAATTTTAGATAATGATACAGCGAATTCAAACTATATATTTAATTCTTGCATTTATAGCAACAAGCGTTTTGATGCTTTTCATTCCATTATGGACATTAAAAACCGGAGAGTTATTTTATTTTAACCAAGATCCAATTTATACAGTAATTGTTGGGTTAAGCACTATGCTTACTATCATTAGTATCATTTCATACAAAAAAAGACAAAATCAGTTTGTCATGGGCAGGCTGAATATCATATTAAATTTAATTTTATTAGGATTATTTGTATATCGGTCACTAAATTTATCTGGAGAAGCAATTCCTGTTTCTGAGAAAGGTATTGGGATGTTTCTTCCTATTGTTGCTATCGTATTATTAGTTTTAGCTAATAAGGCCATCAAAAAGGACGAAGATCTTGTAAAATCTGTAGATCGTTTGAGATAAACCTATAAACTTAATTTTATTGCGCGAAGAAAACCCGGATATTATATTCGGGTTTTTTTGTGAAAATTTCACTATATTTACCATCTAAACATATAGAAATCAATATTTAGTAAGTAGATTTATATAAATTGTTTAAAGTTATTTAATTTATTTATGACACATAAAATACGAATACATCTCGCTGATGATCACTTGGTACTTATTGATGGATTAACAAATTTATTAAGTACTGTTTCTGAATTCGAAATTGTAGGGTCATCTAATAATGGTCTGAATATTTTTGATGAAGTAACTGCTAATAATGCCCATATATTAGTACTGGATCTGAGTATGCCCGAAAAAGACGGAATTGAAGTCTTAAAAGAATTCAATCAAAAAGGGTATCCTTGCAAGGTTATAATTTTATCCAGTTATGATGATTTAAAAATTATCAGAGAAGTAATGAACTTAGGTGCCAGTGGCTATTTGACGAAAAAATGTGCCGGAGAAAACATCATTGAAGCTATTGAAGTTGTTAACCAGGGAGAAGAATATTTTTGTAATTCAGTCAGAGAGAAAATTTTTAACACATTTTCAGAAAATAATCCCAAATTAAATAAAACCATTTTTCCTGAAAATTCTATCTTAACTTGCCGTGAACTTGAAATTGTTACCCTAATTTCACTTGAATACAGCGGGAAGGAAATCAGTGAGCAATTATTTATCAGTACCAATACGGTTGAAACTCACCGTAAAAATATTATGAAAAAATTGCAAACAAAAAACACCATCGGTTTGGTTAAATATGCGATAAAAAATAATTTGATAAAATCTTAAAAAGTTATTTTTTTTCATTACTTATTGTAATTTATCACACTTTTTTATCTTTTTTTTAAATATTGCGATTTAGGTTAAAATCCTTTTTTATAATATTTAACAAAATTAACCGTTAAATTCCTATTATTATATCTCAAAAAAAGCATAACTAATAATTTATTATTTAAAAATAAAACAATTTTATAAAAAAATCAACATAACATGAAAAAGAGTCATCTATTTGATTTTAAAAATATTAAACTGTAATTTTACCCGCTAATTTTTATATATGTACGTTTTTCGCCACCTAATGACTTTTATAATTTTAATGCTATTATATTGCATTCCTGTCATGGGCCAAAAAAAGAATCTTAATGAAAAAGAATTACTAAAACTTTACAAAGAATCTACTGCAAACTTTAAAAATGGTAAATATGAGGAATCTTTAATACAAGCAAGATTACTTTTAAATTATTCCATTCTATCTCAGAATGATTATCAGATTTCAAAAGCCTATAATATCATTGCAGCTAATTTTGATGAATTATTAGAATCTGAAAAAGCTTTATATTATTATAAAAAAAGCTTGATATATGCAGAGAATTCTAATAATTTGGAACTTCAAAACTGGATTTATAACAATATCGGTAATATCTATTGTTTTGATAAGAAGCAATACGAAAAAGGAATTTCATATTATATAAAGTCATTATATTTTAGCAGAGCTACAAAAGATTCTTCGCAAATTTTCTTTACTAAACTTAATATTGCATGGGCATATTTCGACATTGGAGGCTTTTCTGATGGTTATCCATATTTAAAATTTATCAATAAACACAAGGAGAAGTATGGCCTTGAATCTACTTGTGCAATTACATATATGCTTAATGGGATGTATAGTGGATATAAAAAAAGCAATCAAAAAGCTGACTATAACTTTAAAATGGCAATCGAAAGTGCCATAAAATATGATGAAAAAGAAGATTTATCATATGCCCATCAGGAATATGCTGAATTTTTATCTAAAAATGGGAATTACGAAGAAGCTTATAAAAACTTAAATAAATATAATCAATTAAAAGAAGAGATTAACCTTGAAGATAAGGCAGTAAAAGCGAAAGTGGCCGGAATCAATCTTGACATTGATGAATACAAACGTGAAATTGACAGAATAGGAATCCTAAATAAAAACAAGGAAAAATTGTTTCATTCTGAAAAGCGCCGTAATCAAAAGATGTTAAGTATCATCATGTCATTGTTTGCTATCAGTACAATTTTATTCTATTTTTTCTATCAAAACACAAAACTAAAACAAAAAAATAAAATTAAAAATATTGAGAATAAAATTCATCAAAATATAATCAATGCCAGTATTGATGGTCAGGAAAATGAAAGAAAAAAAATCGCCTTATTTTTGCATGACACCATCAGCGCTTCCTTATCATCAGCAGGAATGCATTTAAACGTTTTTTTATCCCAATATAGCAGCTTGCTGCCAGATGAGATTATAAAAACAAAATTTATTTTAGATGAAACCCATGATAAGGTAAGAGATCTTTCCCACGATCTTCTTCCAACTTTATTAGTACGTTTTGGATTACTATATGCTTTGGATGATTTATGTGAAAAATATTCAAATTCAACATTACATTTTGAATACCTGAACACAATTCCAATCAAAAAAAGATATACAGAAAAATTCGAAACCCGAATCTACTTTATCATTTCAGAACTTTTAAATAATATTATCAAGCACAGTTTAGCTGACAGAGCAGAAGTTTCGTTAACAGAAAACAACAATGAGTTAATTGTTGAAATTAATGATAACGGAAAAGGATTTGATATCAATAAATTTAATTTTGTGGAAGGGTTTGGACTCAACCAAATTAAGGCAAGAATAAATTATATGAATGGTGATTTTAATGTGAAATCAAAGAAAAATCATGGAACAACAATAAAAATAAATGTTCCTCTAAATAGTTAGATTAAACTCGTTTTTCTATTTCTATAATTTCCAAATCTTTGATTTTATCATCGTCAATTACAAAACGTAACATGGTTCTCATTTGATGAAATCCGCTTTTACCAGCCGCTCCGGGATTCATATGCAATAAATTATTCTTTTTATCAAACATCACTTTTAAAATATGTGAATGTCCGCAAATGAATAATTTTGGAGGATTCAAAGCCATTTCTTCTTTTATACCCGGATTGTATTTTCCCGGATAACCTCCGATATGTGTAATCCAAACAGATACGTTCTCACATAAAAACCGATTGTGCAGCGGAAATTCTAATCTTGCTTTTGCATCATCAATATTTCCATAAACACAACGTAAAGGTTTCAACTTTTTTATCGTATCAGTAACATGCAAATCACCAATATCCCCGGCATGCCAAACTTCATCGGCCTGCGCCACATATTTTAAAATAACATCATCAATATGACTGTGAGTATCGGAAAGAAGGAGGATTTTTTTCAATTTCTTTTGAGTTGCAAAGGTTTTGAGATACAAAGATACAGTTTTCTGTAGAGATACAAGGCTGTCAAATGTTTTTTGAATCATTATGCATTTATCACAATTTTAAATTTAATTAATTTTTTTTATCAGGCGTTAGATGCACTGCTGTGCGCCTCTACAGGAAAAACGTTTGTGACAATAAAACTCTAAAAAGCCCAGCAATTTTGAACCTAAAGAAAAACCTTTGTACCTTTGCTCCTTATATTACTTTGAACCTTTACCATAACACTCTTGAGATATTTTATTCGATTCGCATATAACGGAACTCATTATCACGGCTGGCAAATTCAGCCTAATGCTTCTTCTGTTCAGGAAACTTTAAACAAGGCACTTTCGGTTTTGTTAAATTTCCAAATAAATGTTATGGGAGCCGGACGAACAGATACAGGTGTTCATGCCCAGGAAATGTATGCTCATTTTGATTTTGAAACTCCGATAGATGCCCCGAATCTGGTTCATAAACTCAATTCGTACTTACCAAAGGACATTGCGATATTTGATATTATTCCGGTTCATGATGATGCACACTGCCGATTTGATGCCAGTAAAAGAACGTACGAATATCATATCAATACTGTTAAAAATCCTTTTTTGGAAGAATTGAGTTGGTATTTTAGTCAAAAATTAGATGTAGATTTGATGAATGAAGCAGCACAGATATTACTGAATCATACCGATTTTCAATGTTTTTCGAAGGTTAACACTGATGTAAACACATTTGATTGCACGATTTTTGAGGCACATTGGAAGAGTGAAAATAACAAACTGATATTTACAATTTCGGCAAATCGTTTTTTGAGAAATATGGTTCGGGCAATTGTCGGCACTTTGGTTAATATTGGTTTGCACAAAATTTCGTTATCAGATTTTGAAAACATCATTGCCAGTAAAAGTCGGGAAAAAGCAGGGTTTTCAGTTCCTGCCCATGGTTTATATTTAACTGAAATTGATTACGATTATATAAAGCTCTAAGCAATAAGCCTTACGCTTTAAGCTTATTGCCTAAAGCTTAAAGCATAAAACAAATAAATGAAAGCAAAAGCATTTGATACCGCATTATTCAAACGAATTTTAAAATACACAAAACCTTATAAATGGCGCTATTACGGCGTTATTATCTTTGCCATTTCGCTGTCTGTCTTTGCAGCACTGCGCCCCTATTTGCTAAAGCAAACGGTTGATGGCTATATCAAAACGCAGGACAAACATGGGTTATTGATGTACATTATCCTGATGGGTGCAGTTCTTTTGATGGAGGTTTTCTCTCAATTTTATTTTGTTTATTGGGCCAACTGGCTCGGACAGGATATTGTAAAAGATATACGCACAAAACTTTTTAAACATATTTTGAGTTTCAGAATGAAGTATTTTGATTTGGTTCCGGTTGGACAATTGGTAACCCGATCTGTTTCTGATATTGAATCGATTGCACGTATCTTCAGTCAGGGTTTATTTATGATTATCAGTGACCTGATGAAGATGTTGGTTGTACTGCTTTTTATGTTTTACATGAACTGGAAACTAACCTGGATTGTTGTGGTTGCCATGCCGGTTCTGGTTTATATTACGAGAATTTTTCAGCGTAAAATGCAGGTTGCTTTTGAAGAAGTCCGTACCCAGATTGCCAACATGAACTCGTTTGTTCAGGAACGTGTGACGGGAATGAAGATTGTGCAGCTTTTTAACCGTGAGAGAATTGAAGCCGAAAATTTTAAGGAAATCAACAACAAACACAAAGTCGCATGGATAAAAACAATTCTCTATAACTCCATATTTTTTCCGATTGCCGATATTATTTCATCAATTACTTTAGGATTGGTCGTAGTGTATGGTGGATTTAAAATTTTGAACGGAGATCATTTTACGACTTTTGGTGATTTGTTCTCCTACACTATGTTTATTGGAATGCTGTTTAACCCCTTGCGTCAGATTGCGGATAAGTTTAATGAGATGCAATTAGGGATGATTGCTGCTAATCGTGTTTTTGATATTATCGACACACAGGATCATATTCAGGACACCGGAACTCTTGATGCTCCTGTTTTTGATGGAAGCATCGAATTTAAGGAAGTTCGTTTTAGTTATATACCGGAAGAAGAAGTTATAAAAGGAATTGATTTATCTGTTGCTTCGGGACAAACTATTGCGATTGTAGGATCAACGGGCGCCGGAAAATCTACGATTATTAATTTACTGAATCGTTTTTACGAGATTAACAGCGGAACTATTTTTATTGATGGTCAGAATATCGAGAATTATACTTTAGCTTCTCTGCGAAAACAAATTGCTGTGGTTCTTCAGGATGTTTTTTTGTTTGCCGATACTATTTACAACAATATTACTTTGAACAATCCGGAAATAACCCGCGAGCAGGTTCTTGATGCTGCCAAAAAAATTGGTGTACATGATTTCATTATGAGTTTACCTGACAATTATGACTTTGATGTTAAGGAACGTGGTGTTATGCTTTCGTCCGGTCAGCGTCAATTGATCGCTTTTTTACGTTCCTATGTGAGTAATCCAAGTATTTTGATTTTGGATGAAGCAACTTCATCAATTGACTCCTATTCTGAAGAATTGATTCAGCGTGCTACGGAAACGATTACAAAAGGAAGAACTTCGATTATTATTGCGCACCGACTGGCAACAATTGTAAGCGCAGATAAAATTGTGGTTATGGATAAGGGGTTAATTGTAGAACAGGGAACGCATCAGGAGTTGATCAATAAAACCGAAGGTTATTACAAAAACCTGTACGATTCACAATTTTCGGTTGCCAATTAATTTTCATCAGTAAACAAATTATTTTTTGAAATCCAGATTTAGTAATATCACTTCCAGGCGCGCATTTTTAATTTACGGAACAATATCTGTTTTGCTTACAGTAATCTCAGTATATTTTCTCAGTAACTTAATTACGGATCTTACAGAAAAATCCAATGAGGATGCTGCACAGCGAAATTTCATCAAGAAACAGGAATTCATGTCTCAGGAATTTTCGAAATTTCTGGAGCAGGAAAATCAAATTAAACATGTTTTAAAGATTAGTAATCCTAAAAACCTATTGGCAAATTTGCAGGTTTTGAGTTCGATTCAGACCACAAGTTCGTTGGTTCCAAATAATTGGTTCCAAATCAATGAAGGTGAAATTCATTTTGGAAACAATACAATTTCCAATGATTTAAAAAACAGCATTCGTGATTTTACAGTTCAAAATTCTTCCTCACAACATATAAATACTATTATTCCGCAGGGAAAAGAATCGATTTGGAGGATTTATTTCAAATTGACAGCTCCGAATAAAACAACCGTTCGTTATGGCTATGACATCAATTTAAAATCGTTGCATGATTATTTTTCTACAATTGATGCTACTGCACCCAATTATGCTTTTGTATTTGATAAAAAAGGAAAATGCATTTTTCATCCTGAGTCTGACTTTATAGGAAAAAATGTTTATGATATATCTTCACTTCAGGCTTCTGATACCATTTTTTACAAGAATCATGATTATGTAAAAAGAGTCGCCCTGTCTGAATATCTTAAACTGGATGTAATCAGGTTTACAAAAAAAATGTCCGTTAAAGGTTCAGAGTGGTTTATTTGCGTAAATTTTCCGAAGGCATTTATTGTTGAGAATGTTACTTTGATAAAAAAATATGCGACCTTAATCTATTCGATTACTACAATAATGCTTCTTTTTATTTTCTATCTGTTTACTTATGCAAACCGAAGAGCTTATAAGGAAAAGAAAATTGTAATCAAGGAAAAAAATGCGCTTTTGGTTGTAAACGAAAAAATCATAAAAGAAAAAGCGCTGATTCAGTTACAGCAATTAAAGGAACAGATAAATCCTCACTTTTTATTTAATTCGCTCAATTCACTTTATATGTTAATTGGCAGTGATGTAAAAACAGCACAGAAGTTTACGTTTAATTTATCCCGCATTTACCGCTATTTGATTGATCCGCCTGAAAAAAACATTGTTCTTCTTAAGGATGAATTATTATTTATTGAGAAATATATTTTTCTGCAGCAAACCCGTTTTAAAGAGGAGTTGTTTTTTTCTATTGAAATTGAAGATGAATCTGCTTTGACAAAAAGTATTCCTTATTTGGCATTTCAGATTGTCATCGAAAATGCGATAAAGCATAATATGGCAACGCAGGAAATTCCGTTACGAACAAAAATTGTGGTTAAATCTGATCAGGTTATTATTACCAACAACCTGCAGAAAAAGCAAAATACGGAGCCAGGGACTAAATTCGGAATAAAATACCTTAAAAGCATTTACAGCTATTATTCCAGAAAGGATTTTAAAGCTTCAGAAAAAGAGGGCAATTTCGTATGTATTTTGCCTTTAATTGACATTCACTCCTAAAAAAAAGCCATTCACTCCTTTTCCTTTTTTTCCTGACCGAAAAACAAATATTTTCGCGCCGAAATCAATTTAAAATTAACATCAAAATGAGGGAAAAGGCAATCCTGTGCAATTTAAAAGTAATCGCTGTATTAGTTTTATGTTCATTAAGCCCCATTTCTGTTTTTTCACAAAAGAATAAGAAAAAAGAAAATGCTGCCGAAATAGCAAATGACACAACTTCTTCTAAAAAAGGAAAAAAATATAATGATCTTGTAAAAAAGGGAACAGTAAAAAAAGGACTGTTCAATATTATCCAGGTTAAAACTGATGTTTATTTTGAGATTCAGGACAGTTTATTCGAAAGAGAATTTTTAGTAGTAAACAAATTATCCCAAGTTCCTTTCCAGGTTAATGACGCCGGATTAAACAAGGGAATGAATTATGAAAACAAAGTAATCAGTTTTTATAAAGATACAATTGCAAAGAAAGTCTGGGTTAAATCATATGTCCCAAAAGTTTCTTCTCCAAAAGATGACGCCATAACTGCTTCGGTTAAAAATAATTTTTCGGAATCTATTATTGAAGTTTTTGATATTGAAACCAAAAGCAATGATTCTACTTCGATTGTTATTAAGGTAAATAAGATTTTTGACGGAAAACAAAAGAGTTTCAATGATGTTTTGAGCAATATTAGTTTTGGAGGTTCTGTAAAATCGGACTTGTCATATATAGAAAGTTTAAAATCTTTCCCAAAAAATGTTGTTGTAAAATCGCAGTTAACGACTTCTGTCAGTGAAGGCGGACCAGCATTATCTGTAACTCTTGGCGTAACAAGTAATATTGTCTTATTGGATAAAATTCCGATGAAACCGCGCTTTTCGGATAATCGTATTGGTTATTTTACTGAAAAGCACTGGTATTTTACTGATGCCCAACAGGCAATGGTAGAAAAAGAATTGATTACCCGTTGGAGATTAGAGCCTAAAAAAGAAGATGAAGAAAGATATTTAAAAGAAGAATTGGTTGAACCAAAAAAGCCTATCGTTTACTATATTGATCCATCAACCCCAAAACAATGGAGAAAATATATCATAGATGGTGTTAATGACTGGAAGATTGCTTTTGAAAAAG
The DNA here is from genome assembly GCF_059491325.1 of Flavobacterium sp. Flavsp81. Taxonomy (NCBI): domain Bacteria; kingdom Pseudomonadati; phylum Bacteroidota; class Flavobacteriia; order Flavobacteriales; family Flavobacteriaceae; genus Flavobacterium; species Flavobacterium sp. Flavsp81. Next base: position 1,910,697 of record NZ_CP168505.1, read on the forward strand.
CCGGATTTAAAAATGCCATTATTGCCAAAGAGCCTACAGAAGCTGATTTGGATTTTGATATTGACGATATACGTTATTCTGTCATTACTTATGCTGCTTCGCAAAAAGCAAATGCGATGGGACCCTCTGTTGTTGATCCAAGAAGCGGTGAAATCATTGAAGCCGATATTATCTGGTGGCATAATGTAATGACTTCTTTACAAAGCTGGATGCGTATTCAGACTGGCCCAATTGATGTAAAAGCAAGAGGAAATACTTTTAGCGATGATCATATGGGAGAGGCAATTCGCTTTGTATCATCTCACGAAGTGGGTCACACTTTTGGGTTAAAACATAATATGGGTTCTTCTTTTGCTTATGATGTTGAATCTTTGCGTTCTAAAGATTTTACAGCAAAAATGGGCGGAACTGCTCCTTCTATCATGGATTATGCACGTTACAATTATGTCGCACAGCCTGAAGATAATGTTACGGCAATCACTCCAAAAATTGGTGAGTATGATAAATATGCTATCGAATGGGGATACAGATGGTATTCTGATAGTGATAATGAGAAATTGAAACTGAACGCTTTAATTTCTTCACATCAAAATGACCCTATTTATTTTTATGGGGAACAACAGGACGGAAACAATTTAACAGATCCGCGTTCTCAATCTGAAGATTTAGGAAATGATGCAGTTAAAGCAAGTGAATATGGCCTGAAAAACCTGAAACGTGTTGTTGATAATATTTTAAACTGGACTTACGATAAAGATCAGTCTTATTATGAAACGGCCAAATTATACATCGGAACCATTGGCCAGTGGCAATTGTACAATCGTCATGTATTAAACAATATTGGCGGTGTTTATCTTAATGTAACTGTTCATGGCGACAACAAACAAAGTTATGTTCCGGTACCTGCTTTGATGCAAAAAAGAGCAACAGATTATTTAATTAAAAATGTCCTTACGATTCCGCAATGGTTATTTTTCAATTCCATTTTGGATAAAACAAATCCGCTGAAAGATTCACCGTTAGGCCCATATGAATATACACCATATACTTTATCAAGAGAATTGCAATACAGTGTTTTGTATGATTTATTTAGTGACGACCGTTTATTAAGAATGACCGAAAATGAATTGTATCAGCGTAATGAAACCAACGAAAAAGTATTTACCGTAAATGAGTTATTTACAAAAATACATCAGCAGGTTTTTGCACCAACAATTTTAAATAAATCATTATCGATTCTGGAACGTATGACGCAAAAGAATTATGTAGATGTTTTAATTGTTTCGACAAATAAATTATTTGAAAAAACAGATCCAAAGAAAACAATTGATTTACAACAAACGTTAAGCATGCCACACCTGTGTAATTATTTACATGATGAACAAATGGCAAGAAACATCAATCAGTCGTCTTTGAAAAGAGTTACAGAAGTTACATCTGACAAAAAAGGAGAACTTGTTAAGGCACTTCAATTACTAAAAACCAAAAAGAATACCGGAAATCAATCAACCCAAAATCATTATATCGATTTAATTCAAAGAATCGAGAAAGCATTAAATAACACAACCTTTTAATACATAATCCAATCCAAAAACATGAAAAAAATTCTACATGCCTTACTGCTCCTCCTGGCCATCGCAGGATACTCGCAGGAAACCCGAACTATTACGGGAATCATTCAAGACGAAGCCGATCTGTCGCCAATTCCCGGTGCATCGATCTTTGTTGAGAACAATTCTATTTCGAATAAAACTTCATATGCCGGAATTATCCAAAGTGAAGGAATCGGAACTACAACTGATTTTGATGGAAAATTCACATTGAAAATCGGAAAAAACATTACTTCTTTGAGAGTTACCTTTATGGGATACAAATCGTACACCCTTGAGTTGGATGCTCAAAAAAATTATACCGTTAATTTAAAATCTGAAACTGCAAAACTTCAGGAGGTTGTTGTTACTGGTTACCAAAAAATTGAGAAAAGAAAACTTACCTCAGCCGTTACCAAAATTGATATGGCTGCGATCCAGCAGACAGGGGTTTCCAGTATCGACCAATTATTGGTAGGACAAATTGCAGGGGTTGCTGTTAGTACTCCATCCGGAGCACCGGGAGCACCGGCAAAAATCCGAATCAGGGGTACAGCTTCTCTTAACGGTACACAAGATCCTTTATGGGTACTTGATGGTTTGCCATTAGAGAGCAATGAGGTTCCTAAAAACTATGATAAAGATAATATCGATATATTAGAAAACTATTCTATTGCAGGATTGAATCCTGATGATATTAAAGATATTACAATATTAAAAGATGCGGCTGCAACAGCTATTTATGGTGCACGTGCTGCAAATGGTGTAATTGTAATTACTACAAAAAAAGGTAGAGCCGGAAAAATGGTTGTAAGCTTTAACACCAATACTTTTATCACGCAAAGACCAGAGTTTTCAAAACTAAACCTGATGAATTCAAGCGAAAAAGTTGATTTAGAACTTAACATGGCCAGCCGTGCAGATTTAACATACAGAGACACCGGTGGTGATATTGCTCGTATCCTTAACGGATCGAATGAATTAGCAGCATTCAGAGCCGGTGGGTTCTCTTCTTTAAGCCCTGCAACACAACAATCTATAAATGATTTAAGAAAAAATAATACAAACTGGGGTAACTTATTGTACCAAACTGCAATAAATACACAGCATGGCTTAAGTTTATCCGGAGGTGGAGAAAAATCGGATTACTATTTCTCTTTAGGATATTATGACGAAAAAGGAACTACTATTGGAACTGGCTTCAAACGTTACAATTTAACATTAAAAAACAACTACGAAATAACAGACAAATTTAAAGTAGGTGTTGGTATTTTTGGTGCAGAAAACAAAACTACATCTTATTTAACAGATACAGGTGCCTTTACAAACCCTGCAAATTATTCAAGAAACGTAAACCCATATTTAACTCCATACAATGCTGATGGAAGTTATAAATATGATCAGGATATTACTGGTTTCTCAGACCGTTATGTTCCTTTCAATTTCCTGGAAGAAAGAAACAATACTTCTTATGATTTAAAAAACAGATCTGTAAAAGCTTTATTAGATGCTGAATACAAAGTTACTAAAGATTTAAAAGTTACTTCTCAGTTAGGTTTACAATTAGACAATACATCAAGTGAAAAATTCGCTGATAAAGACACCTATTATACCAGAAACCAAAAAGAAAAATCACGTTATTTCAGTAACGGATCTTACAAATATTTTCTTCCTGAAGGTGGTGTTATCCAAAACTCAAACACTGACTTCTTCCAGTATAACCTGAAAACAATGATTAACTACAGCAAAACTTTTGGAGAAAAACATGAAGTTGAGGCAATGGTTGGTAATGAGTTAAGAAGAAATTACAATACTACTGTTTCAACAAAAGGTTTTGGTTATGATAAAAATAATTTGACTACGCAGCAAATTGTTTTTCCTAACCCGGGAGATGCTACTGAGTCGACTTACAGAACATATGCAAAAACTCAAAATGAGAATGCTTTTGCATCATTCTTCGCTACAGCTTCGTATACTTATAATAGAAAATACAGCATCTTTGGAAGCGTTAGATACGATGGTTCTGACTTATTTGGTGTAGATCCTAAATATAAATATTTGCCACTTTGGTCAACATCTGCTTCATGGACAGTTTCTGAAGAAGATTTCTTAAAAGACAATTTAACGCTTTCTAACTTGAGACTTCGTGCTTCTTACGGTTTACAAGGTAATATCGACAAAAATACGTCTCCTTTTGTAATCGGTAAAAATGGAACTACAATTATCCTTCCTGGTCAGACAGAGCCAACAATAGTTGTTGAAAGTCCACCAAATGATAAGTTACGTTGGGAAAAAACCTCAAATACCAATCTTGGTGCTGACATTGGATTATTTAATAACCGTATTAGCATTGTAACTGATTTTTACGGAAGAAAAAGTACTGACCTAATTGGTTTAAGAGCTCTTCCATTAGAAAACGGTTATGAATATACTAATATGAACTGGGCTCAGATAAGTAATAAAGGTTACGAAATTACTTTATCGACCAAGAATATTGATCATCCAAACTTTAAATGGAATACAAGTATTAATTTCTCTCATAACAAGAGCAATATTGACCGTTTAGAGGTTAGAGATAATAGTTACTTACCAAATCAGGAAGGTCATGCCGTAAACGCTGTATTTGGATTTAAAACTAACGGAATTGACGAAAACGGATATCCATTATTTGTGAATAAAAAAGGTGAAACTGTAAACACACAAACTTTCTTTGATTTATATGATCCGTACGCAGATTTCTTCCCTGGTTTATTAACTCAAACACGTTTAAATCCAGATCAATTTAGAGATTTGTTTACTTACTTAGGAGATAAAGATCCTAAATTTACAGGAGGTATTACAAATACATTCAAAATGAGCAATTTTGATCTTGCTATTGCTGCTTCTTTTAACATCAAGCAAACTGTAGTTAGAAACCCTCCTTATAACGGAACTCAGGTTGACAAAGGACAAAACTACAGCAGAGATATTTTAAATGCATGGTCACCAACAAATACATCATCTAATTTACCTGGAATCACAAGTCAGGATTCTGGTACAGGAGATTCCTATATGGCATATCTATGGTATTCTGGAGGAAATCAAATCCCAACATATAATTATTTAGATACATGGGTCAGCGAAATGAGTTATATGAGATTAAGCAGTGTGCGTTTAGGTTATACATTTCCTAAAGCGTTTACAGATCAAATCAATATTCAAAGCATTAGATTTAATGTTGAGGCAAGAAACTTGTTCGTAATCAGTTCTGATTACAAAGGTTACTTCGACCCTGAAACTTTTGGAAACATTTATGCGCAACCAGTTCCTAAGTCATTTACTTTAGGATGTAATGTAACTTTCTAATAAAATTAAAGATGAAAAAATTCTCAATATATATATTACTTTTTGTTGCAGCAATTGCAGTAAGCAGCTGTGACGATTATCTGGACATTACACCAATTGGACGAGTTATTCCGGAAACTTTAGATCAATACCGTGCCGTTTTAACAAGAGGATATGAAGTTTATCCTGCTCATAAATCATTAACTGCAGTTCGTACTGACGAATTGACAATGAATGAGTCTAGTGATGAGATTAATGTTTATAAAGACGTTTATATCTGGAAAGACGCTAATCCGGATCGTATTACAACAACTTTTCAATATCAGGATTTGTACAATACAATTTTTTACACGAACGTCATCATTAATGAAGCGTCTAAAAAGTTGGCTGAATCTCCGGAAAAAAATCAACTGATTGGAGAGGCTTATGCTTTAAGAGCAATGGCTTACTTTGATTTGGTTAATCTTTTTGCAAAACCTTACAATGCTGCAACTGCAGGTTCAGATAAAGGAGTTCCATTGGCTTTAGAGATTGATTTAGAACAAGTTTTTGCGCCTAAAAGTGTTGAAGTAATTTACAACCAAATTATTTCTGATACTCAGAAAGCTGAAGAATTTATCAATTTAAATTTGCAGCCAACAGGTAAGAATTACCGTTTTTCTAAAACTGCATTATACAGTTTAGAAAGCCGTATTTATTTATACCAACAGCAATGGCAAAAATCTTTGGATGCCGCAAATAAGGCGTTAGCGATTAACAGTAATTTAGTTGATTTAAAAGCAACTCCTGTTTTTGCTACTAAATATGATTCAAAAGAATCTATTTTAGCACTTGAAGATGGATACATTAATGGTCTTAAGGGATCTTCATACGCTTCACCTGATTTGATTGCTGCTTACAGTAAAACTACAGATTTACGTTTCCCACTTTACTTTTTAGCAAGCGGAAGCCGTTTCAGAATTCAAAAAGGAGGTAATGATGACCAAAAATGTTCTTTCAGAACTTCTGAGTTGTATTTAACAAAAGCGGAGACTTCATTGAAGTTAAATAATCTTGCTGATGCTAAAACTACAGTTTTAGGCTTCATCAAAAACAGATACACAGCAGCTGGATATACTCAGCTGGAAAGTGATATCAATGCTATGAATGCAGCTGATTTAACCAACTTCATTTATACCGAAAGACAACGTGAATTTCCTGTTGAAGGACAGCGCTGGTTTGATTTGAGAAGAACATCTCAAAAACAAATCGTTCACACATTTGACGGTGATAATTATACTTTGATACAAAACGATCCGCGATATACCATTATTTACCCTGCAAACGCGAGATTAAACAATCCCAATCTATAGTACCTATTGTTTTTTTTTTGAAAAGGTCCAGCTGCAAAGCTGGGCTTTTTTTTGTTTAGCATTTAAAGAACTAAAAATACCCAAATCAATCTTTATAAAATTTAAACAAAAAAGCTTTTATAAATCATATATTATTAAGGTAACTGAATATATTTGCATCCACAAATATCAGCTTTATTATTTTGAAGCTTAATTTTAGATCAAAAAGATGAAAATTGCTATTGTTGAAGATGAATATCTTGCTTCGAGTTACCTGAAATCTATTTTAGAACAGCAAAATATTTTACCGATAACAGAGATCACAGTTTTAAAATCAGTAAAAGAAGCAGTCCTTTTCTTCACCGAAAACAATATGGATCTGGCCTTCATGGACATTCATCTTGGTGACGGAAAAAGCCTTGAAATTTTCGAAAAAGCCACCATCTCCTGCCCTGTTATATTTGTTACAGCTTATGATTCTTATGCCATAACAGTTTTCAAACACTTTACCATCGATTATCTTTTAAAACCTTTTGAAGAACAGGAACTGTTTGAAGCACTGGAAAAATTCAAAAAAATAAAAAATACTTTCAACAACGATTCTGCTATAGAGTCACTTATTGCAATCGAAAATCCTGAAACCAATAAAATACAGCGCCACTTTTTGGTGAATCATGGTTATAAACTTATTTCTATCAACGAAAACGACATTACCTATTTTGCAGCCTCCGGCAAACATCTTTTTATATACGCAAATTCAGGAAACAGCTATTTATACAACAATACCCTTACCGATATTATTCATAATCTGGATCCTGTTATTTTCTTTAAAGTCAATAGAAAATACATTGTCAGCCGAAGTATCATAAAAGAAGTCATCAAACATTCCAACCAAAAAATAGAAATAAAACTTACAGTCCCCCCAGTAGAAGCTGACCCGATAATCATTAGTAAAAAAGAAATAAATAACTTTAAAAATTGGCTTGATCAATAAGCATTTTGATTGATAATTAAATTTTTTAACCGCTTTGAAACCACCTGAAAGTTAAAACGCTGTTATCAAAATCATAAAAAACACACTTAAATACTGAGCATAATGTTATTTTATTTAAAAATTACTATCTTTGATTATCTAAACTGAAATAAAATGCCAAAAATCAGAATTTATCCAAATGAGCAGTTTAAAGAAATAGAAATAGATTATAACATGCAGCTTCGATATGCTATTTCCAACAAAGGCAGGCTGGTGAGCTTTTCTGATGAGATAGAAAATGGCCGAATTTTAAAAGGAAGTTTAAGTGATGGCTACCCAACTTTTCGATTTAAAATTAAAAAGGACGGAAAAATATTCAATAAATATTTCTTCATATATAAATTGGTTGCCCAATATTTTATTCCAAAACAATCAGAAGAACAAACCTATGTCCTTCATTTGGATTATGTCAGAAACAATGATGATGCAAACAATTTACGTTGGGCCACCAGAGCCGAAATGATTGCACACAGCCGAAAAAGCCCTCATGTGATTCAAGCCAAAAAAAATCTGATTGAGCATAATATAAAAGCCGACGGTAAAAAGTTAACCACCACGAAAGTAATGCTGATCAAAAAAATGCTTGCCCGGCCAGAGCAAAAAACACGGTTAAAAATGATTGCAAAACAATTTGGCGTAAGCGAAATGCAAATCAGACGTATTGCCAGCGGTGAAAACTGGGGACATATTAAAGTATAATTTAGATTTTAGATTTAAACTACGACTACGATGTGTAAAAATAGGAACTGCAAAGCGAAGACTACACTTACCACTCTGAACGAAGTCGAAGAGCTTTGTAAGTATGAAGGGCTTCGACTCCGCTCAACCTGACATCGAGTTTTGAAATTGATATTGTTATTGCCATTGATATTGATTTCTTGCAATTGACTTTACTCCTGCGTTTTTGCTAAAAAAAACCATAAAACAAACTTCATTTTACCATTTTTATATAACTTTTTACAGAATCTCTGTGAAAAGGTCAAAGTCTCGTGTTGTAAAAATAAAATTTAAATCATTTTTTAAAATAAATCCTTAAATTCGCAATCACAAATAATCGTGAAAAATCAAAAATGAGTATCGGAATTATAAACCTCATTTTTGATATTAAATACTAAAAACCAAAAAAATGAAATACGACGTTATTGTTTTAGGAAGTGGTCCTGGCGGATATGTAACTGCTATTAGAGCATCACAATTAGGCTTTAAAGTAGCTGTAGTTGAAAAAGAAAACTTAGGTGGTGTGTGTTTGAACTGGGGATGTATCCCAACAAAAGCATTACTGAAATCTGCTCAGGTTTTTGATTATCTAAAACACGCATCTGATTATGGATTAACTGTTTCTGAATTCGATAAGGATTTCCCTGCAGTTGTACAACGTAGCCGTAACGTTGCGGAAGGAATGAGCAAAGGGGTTCAGTTCCTGATGAAAAAAAACAAAATTGACGTTATTGAAGGTTTTGGAAAGCTAAAACCGGGAAAAAAACTGGACGTTACAGATAAAGACAATAAAGTTACCGAATATAGCGCTGATCATATTATCATTGCGACAGGAGCTCGTTCACGCGAGCTTCCAAACTTGCCTCAGGATGGTGTAAAAGTAATTGGTTACCGTCAGGCAATGACATTACCAACTCAGCCAAAATCTATGATTATTGTAGGTTCCGGAGCAATTGGAGTAGAATTTGCACATTTCTATAACTCAATGGGAACAGATGTTACTATTGTCGAATTTATGCCAAACGTAGTACCTGTAGAAGACGAAGATATCTCAAAACAATTTGAAAAATCTTTGAAAAAAGCAGGTATCAAAGTAATGACTAATTCTTCTGTAGAAAAATTAGATACTTCCGGAGCCGGTGTAAAAGCAACTGTAAAAACAGCTAAAGGAGAAGAAATCCTTGAAGCTGACATCGTACTTTCAGCAGTTGGAATCAAAACCAATATTGAAAATATCGGATTAGAAGAAGTTGGAATCGCTGTTGACAGAGATAAAATCTTAGTAAACGCTTACAATGCAACTAACATTCCGGGCTACTACGCAATTGGAGACGTTACTCCGGGTCAGGCTTTGGCTCACGTAGCTTCAGCAGAAGGAATTAACTGTGTAGAAAAAATTAAAGGTTTACACGTAGACCCAATCGATTACGGAAACGTTCCCGGTTGTACATATGCAACTCCTGAAATTGCTTCTGTTGGTTTGACAGAAAAACAAGCAAAAGAAAAAGGATACGAATTAAAAATTGGTAAATTCCCGTTCTCAGCTTCAGGAAAAGCAAAAGCTGCCGGTAATCCGGACGGATTCGTAAAAGTAATTTTCGATGCCAAATACGGAGAATGGTTAGGATGCCATATGATTGGTGCCGGTGTTACAGATATGATTGCCGAAGCAGTTGTAGCACGTAAACTGGAAACTACAGGTCATGAAATCCTAAAGTCCATCCACCCTCACCCAACAATGAGCGAGGCAGTTATGGAAGCCGTTGCTGACGCTTACGGAGAAGTAATCCACTTGTAAAAAAATCATATTGTAGAAGACGCACGTTGTGCATCTTCTATTAGTTATATAATTTTCAATTTAAAAATCCGATTTGTTTTCACAAATCGGATTTTTTGTTTCTATACGTTAGTGATAATAAAATATTCACAAAGAAGTAAAAAAACAGCTTATATTATAATAAATTTCTTATTTTTAATACCTAATTAATTTAACTATGAAATTACCCTTTATTGAAATCATAGAAGGTACAACCAGCGATCCAAATTTGCTGATGTGGAAATTTTATGACGAGGACAAAGAAATAAAAAACGGAGCCAAATTAACAGTTCGTGAAAGTCAGCAGGTACTTTTTTTAAATGAAGGACAGTTAGCAGATGTCTTTATGCCCGGAATGCACACTTTATCTACAGAAAACATTCCTCTTTTAAGTCGGCTGAAAGGCTGGAAATATGGATTTGAAAGTCCTTTTAAAGCTGATATTTACTTTTTTAATACACAACAGTTTATCAATAATAAATGGGGTACACCCGCTCCAATTTTACTGAATGACCCACAATTTGGACAAATTCGGGTAAGGGCATTTGGAAGCTTCGATTTAAAGATTGCTGATCCTGCTGTTTTTTTCCGTCAATACGCGGGCACATATGAGCAGCTGACTATTTTCGAATTACAACACCAATTAAGAGATTTTATAGCACCAAAATTTGGAGAAGTTCTTTCGAATGAAAACATTTCGGTAATTGATGTAGCAGGAAATATAACAGAATTAAGCCGAAAAATTGAACCTTATTTAAAACCCTATTTTCTTCAGTTAGGTGTTGAGCTGACACAATTTGTAGTAACAAGCGTTACGCTGCCGGAAGAAGTAACTGCGCACTATGATAAGATTACCAATATGAATATGGTATCAGATATGGACAAATATGCCAGATTCAATACTGCAAATGCAATTGGCGAAAAAGGAACATCTATTCATGATGCAACCCAAAATGCCCTGGCAATGGGTGTCATGATGAATCAGCTGCAGCAAAATAAACCGGAAGCAAAAGATGATATAAGTGCCAAACTGCAAAAAGTAAAATCTTTGTTTGAGGCAGGCTTAATAGATGAAAGTGAATTTAAAACAAAGAAAGCAGAACTTCTAAATCAACTTTAAATGGAAGAAAAAAAAATCAGTTCTTTTCTTGACAGACTTAAACAAAATGCCAAAAAACAAGAACACTACGGAGGTATAACTGAAGAAAATGAAGCAAAAATGGATGCCTTAAACTGTATCAATTGCGGTGCCGGACGAACTAAACATGATGGAATTACACATTGTGGCTATTGTGGGTATGAATTTATAAAAGTTAAGTTAACCGATGGCATATATGTTAAGAAAGAAGACAATTCACTTTAAAATTTAAAATTAATGTTCGGATTATTTAATAAAAAAGAATCAGGTGAGCCATTGCCGGAATGGTTTGCAACGCTTGAAGAATCTAAAGAAAGGTGGTTTTTATTTTTAGAAAAACTTGAAATCAAAATAGAAGAACTGTGTACTGCCGCCATTCCTGAATTAAAAGAACTTCTGGCAACTGATGAGGATATATACAAAAGAACTTTTCACCATGTTTATTCGGGTGTAAATGGCCAGCTGCAAAATATAAGAGAAAAAGCAAGAGATACCTATGAGAATAAAATTACTGAAATGTATGAGAACATCAAGCCTGAGATTTCAGTTTTAAATCCACATTATAATTTATTGTCTGATTTCAGAACAGTTTGCTCCGAAAGATATCATAAGGATTTTGAGCAAAAATATGAGTATTGGCAAAATCAATTAGAAAAAACGCAGGAACGTGATCTCGAAATTGAATATAATAAAATAGTAACTGAGTTTGATGCCATTAAAAACAAGTTTAATTGTAAACAGTGTGGAGGAAATATTACTATTGAAAAGATATTTTTTATGACTACCTATATCACTTGTTCACACTGTCAGACACAAAACACATTTGACCCAAGCACCCAAGCCAGAATGCTGCAAAATTTTGCAAAAGAACTGGCAGAACAAAGGACATCACATTTGTATGAAATATATCTGACTGAAAACAATAAGGAAAGAGAACTATATCATGAAAGACATGAGTTAAGCCTGTCTACAATTCATGAAAAAGACAAAAAAGTTCTGGAACAAAAAAATATCCAAATGGATACTCTTGAAAAACAAAGAAAGGAAGTAATAAAAAACGCCCCAAAATTATATCACACCTATTTACGGGCAATGTATGATGAATGGAATAAAATTACACCAGATTTAAAAGAACATAATGAGAGAATGTACGAAAATCAAATAAATAATTAAAAGAAAAACAAATGTTTAAAAAACTTTTTGGCTTAGAAAACAACGAAGAGGTAAATGGAAATGAAAATAATCAATCTCAACTTTCAAATGAAGAAGATTTTGAAGATACATATGAGGAAACAGAATATGATCCTGAAACACTTCATGGTACTCATTATGACGTAGAAGATTTTGACGCAGAAGTTGAAAGAAGATCAGAAGCCTGGATTCAGGACGAGCGTGACAGTGGTGAAGAAATGGATGAAAAAGATGTAAAAAATACTTATACCAATTACAGAAGAGAAGTATATAAAGAATGGAATGATTGTGACAGCGATCAGATGATCCGTTTTGAAAATGCCAATTCCATGAAATATTCCGGAGTACAAACTTCCGGTTTCGTAAAAACAGACGATAATAATCCATATTTAGAACCTGTACATGGCATTTCGCTTAAAGAATATACGGCAATGTGTCTCAAAATAAGTGCCGGAGTAGAATACACAGCCGTTTGTAAAGCAATGGGTATTGAGCCTGCAATTTGGGAAGAATTAAATACGATCTGGCCTCAGCGTATGGGAGAAGACACCTCTTTTACCGTAACCACTCTGTTTGGTCAATATTATGCAGAGAATCCGGTAATTCCACAATTAGAAAACCTGCAGGCTGTAGTGTCTGAAGATGGAATCGTAAATCTTGAAAAACTAAAAACCGACCGTTATTTCTATGAAGAACTTGCGGGTGCAAGACAGGCAGCTTACGAATATGGGATCGACGGTGCTCAATGGATCCTTGATAATTACGGAATCAATCTTGCCGATTTCCAATCAGTAGCTATGCAGTGGCTGACGGAACAAAATCAAAACTGGAATTCTGAAGAAATTATGGAATTTTCGAATTACCAACAGGAAAAACAAAAAGAGTATGCAGAAAAATTTGCAGCAGAACAAGGCGGAAACATTGCTGATGATGTAACGTTCTAATACATTATAAATTAAATCTAAATCCGATTTGTGAAAACAGATCGGGTTTTTTATTTGAGATTATCGTTAACCAATTTTACTAAAACTAAGAAAATTTAAAATTCAAAGCAACCATTTAACAAAACTTACATCTAATAATTAAGCAATCGTTTTCGAACCAAAGTTTAATAATGTTAAGACAAAAAAATGAAAAAAATAGCTACTGTATTTATTACACTGCTTTTACTGTTATCTTGTGACAAGGATGACTCAGCTGAAAATTTATTAAATGGAAAATGGAATTGGGTAAGCTCTTCAGGCGGAATTGTGGGCAAAACAATGACACCCGCATCTGAAAATAAAACAATTGTCTTAGAGTTTTATAATTCTATCATGACAAAATATGAAAACGGCAATTTAATTTCGGAGGATTTTTTTTCGGTTGAAACACGAGAGTCAATAATGGGTGGCGAAAGAAAAATGATTATTACTGATAATTCAGAGGCTCAGTCTTTCGAAATCATAGATGACAAATTATATCTGAGTGATGAATGTTATGACTGCTACCAATACGAATATAAAAAGGTAAAATAAAGAATCAGGCAAATCATTTTTAGCAGATACTCTTCTTAGTTTATAATCCTCTATTATTTAGATTAAAATCGAAACGCATATCATAAACAACATCAGAGTTGCCGAAATCACTACAGAAAAATATAATAATTGAATCTGCTGAAGACGATTCTGAATTAACAGCAAATGTATACTATCAGGATTTTGACAGAATGCTTTCTTTATGAGAAAAATATAACACCGCTCTTTTTTGATTTAAAGACCGGAATCGCCGGCGAAATACTTCAAAAATTTTCTAATTTTCGGGTACGTTTAGCCATAATCGGAGATTTTGAAAAATTTAAAGACAAAAGTATTAAGGACTTTATCTTTGAAAGCAATAAAAACCGCCGGATTAATTTTGTAAATACTTTGAATGAAGGTTTAGAGAAACTTTCTAAATAGAATTGTTGTTATTGATAATTTACCTCTACCTCAGCCCCGATGGAAACGGTATCCTTTTTTGGTTTCGTTTTTTTTTAACGAGACCAAAAAAGATTTAGTGTACAGCGGGACAAGCCGTCTTTTGAAAATTTACTTTCTGCTGCAAAAAACTATCTAAAAATCTAAAATTCAGAATCTGTCTGATTCAACCCCTTAAAATGCCTTTTATACCCCTACCTATTGGTTTTTAGAACGTACATTTGTAATACTAACTTCTAAAATTCAAGATAATGAGTGCAGCTGATTTTACCACAACTTTAATAACAGACCATTCCTCATCGGAAGTTTTTAATGCCATTACGAATGTCCGTGGATGGTGGTCTGAAGAAATTGAAGGCAATACGGCGAAATTAAACGATGAGTTTAAATATCATTATGAAGATATACATCGTTGTAAAGTCAAATTGACAGAAGTGATTCCGAACCGGAAAATTGTCTGGCTGGTGGAAGAAAACTATTTTAAATTTACAGAAGACGAAACTGAATGGACAGGTACAAAACCTACATTTGAAATTACCGAAAAAGACGGTAAAACCGAATTGCGTTTTACACATTTTGGTTTGGTCCCTGATTACGAATGTTTTGATATTTGCAGGGATTCATGGACAAATTATATTCAAAATAGTTTGCGAAAGCTGATTACAACCGGTAAAGGCGAACCAAATGCTGCCGGAAAGCCCCAAACAGAAAATGAAAAAAAATTAAGCCCTGAGAAATAAAAAAATGAATTTTATCTGTACTTCCAAATTTCGAAGATGTATTACAGCCTGTCAGGAAATTCAAAAACACATAAAATTCAAAACTCATTCCAAACATTTACTTTCTAACCTTACCCAAATTCAAACAATTGTCCTTTTAAATTGTTAAAACCCAAAATACCAATCATAGTTGACACAGCAAAAAATCGTGTCACAAATTGACAATTCCAACGATATAAAATAACCTGAATTTTCATTTTTTTATGAAAAAATTGGGAAATGTTAATTTTAAAAATATTTCATTTTAACAGGAAATATTTCTCTTATGTTTGCGGTATAAATAACTAAAAATCATGAGTGAAATTACTTCTTATTGGTGGATTATCTTAATTTTATTTTCCATCATTTTTTACAAATTTGTATTACGCGTTTTCTTCGGAATGGTAATCGTTCCCGAAGATAAAATTGGTTTGGTCACCAAAAAATTCGTTTTGTTCGGCGCGGACAAATCACTTCCGGATGGCAGAATTATTGCTACAAAAGGCGAAGCCGGTTATCAGGCAAAAACACTGGCTCCCGGTTTATACTGGGGCATGTGGATCTGGCAATATACTGTTGACATGAGCGGCTTTACCATTATCCCGGAGGGAAAAATCGGACTCATATTGAGTAAAGACGGAAAGGAAATTCCAACCGGGCGAATCCTGGCCCGAAAAGTAGACAGCGACAACTTTCAGGATGCGACAGCTTTCTTAAACAATGGCGGTCAAAAAGGACGTCAGACCGCTTTTATTACCACAGGATCGTATCGTATTAACACGTTCTTATTTGAAATTGTAATTGCAGACCAGATCAAGATTTACGAAAACATGATTGGTATCGTAACAGCACTAGACGGCGAACCGATTCCTCAGGGACAAATTGCCGGTAAATTTGTAGAAGACCACAACAACTTTCAGGATTTTGATAAGTTCCTGGACAAAGGCGGAAACCGTGGTCTGCAGCCACAGGTAATGCTCGCAGGTTCCTACTACATCAATACATGGGGAATCCTGATTGAACAAAACCCAATGACCGATGTGCCTATCGGATATGTTGGAGTCGTGATTTCGTACATTGGAGAAGACGGACAAGACGTTACCGGCGACACTTTTAAACACGGAAACATTGTTTCAAAAGGACAGCGTGGTGTCTGGATGGAACCTCTGGGACCAGGGAAATATGCCCTTAATAAATACACGACGAAACTTGAAGCAGTTCCAACAACAAACCTGGTTCTGAACTGGGCGAATGCACGAAGCGAATCGCATGATTTAGACAAAAATCTTTCGACAATTACAGTACGTTCAAAAGATGGTTTCCCTTTTAATCTGGACGTAGCACAAATCATTCACGTTCCGGCTGCCGAAGCCCCAAAAGTAATTGCCCGTTTTGGAAGCATGAACAATCTGGTTTCTCAGGTTTTAGAACCAACGATTGGTAACTATTTCAGAAACTCGGCTCAGGACAGCGACGTTATTTCTTTCTTAACCACCAGAAAAGAACGTCAGGAATCGGCTAAAAATCATATCAAATTGGTATTGGACGAATACAATGTAAATGCTGTTGATACCTTGATTGGAGACATCGTACCGCCGGATTCCTTAATGAAAACATTAACCGACAGAAAACTGGCCGAAGAAGAGCAAAAAACATATCAGACCCAAAGAATGGCGCAGGAACAGCGTCAGGGAATGGAGAAAGAAACCGCGATTGCCGATATGCAGAAAGAAATTGTTCGTGCCTCACAAAGTGTTGAAATTGCACAGCGTACTGCCGATGCAACCGTAAAAAAAGCCGAGGGTGATGCAACCAGCTTAAAACTGAATGTAAACGCCGAAGCCGAAGCAACAAAAATGCGTGCCAATGCCGAAGCGGAAGCGACAAAAGCCAGAGCCGGAGCACAAGCCGAAGCCACCAAACTAAATGCCAGTGCTGAAGCTGAAAGGATTTCGAAAACCGGTTTGGCCGAAGCGGAAAAAATTATGGCTATTGGTAAATCTACAGCCGAATCATACCAACTGCAGGTAAGCGCAATGGGCGGTGACAATTTTACCCGATACAAAGTCACCGAAGAAATTGGTAAAGGAAACATCAAGGTAATCCCGGATGTTTTAATCTCCGGAAACGGTGGTTCTGACGGTTCAATCAGTGGTTTGCTAGGTTTAAAACTAATGGAAATGATGGATACCCCGGACAGTAAAAAATCTAAAAAAGAATAACATTTTTTTTCAATCCTAAATCCGATTTGTGTAAGCAGATCGGATTTTTTTATGGCATGCCCCGCAGAAAAAGCGGGTCGGGCTATCCGCTAAATCTTTTGCTCCGTTTCTCTTCACAAAAGGATATCGCTGCTATCCCTCATGCGACTCGTTTTCATACAAGAACTTTTAGGATACAACAATAGCAAAACCATCGAATTTACACACCCGTGAGTGCAAAAAATATCCTACAAATAAAAAGTCCGTTTGATGATTTGTAGAATAAATAATTTTATATTTGAAAGTAAATAAACACTGATATTTGTCAGACATAGCTACCAAATTTAGGAGTAATAAGTCGGACATCGTCAGACCTATATACTAGTTAGCCACAATTTAAATCAACATTATCAAAAAATGGATACATACATTCAAACAGGTTTAGGGATTTTAGTTTCTGTCTTACTTTTTTTAGTTGGTTATAGACAAACAATTGGAGCAAGAAAAGAAAGAATTAAATCTGCAAATGAAAAATTATTAGAAACAATTTTAAGGAGAATTATACTTGAAAAATATATTCCAAAGAAAGATGATATAATTAGACTTATTGAAGGTAAAGCTAGGGATTATAAAGTTAAGCATAAAGACCTTTTGAGTGTTGATCAAATTTTAAATACTATATATACCCGAATCTTTGAAAACGACTTGATTTCACAAGAACAAAGAGATGAAAATATAGAACGATTATCGTCCCTCTTCATTGTCGACAAAAAAGAAATAAAACAAGATATTGAGCAAACATTTGAAAAATCCAAAGACAAAACAAGAAAAGTTTTTAACCTCCTTGTTTTAACACTAGGTCTTCTCTCTTCAATAATAGGAGTTTCAGTTGTATCATTTGACAAACTTGTCAAATTTGACTCAACATTAAATTCAAATATCCTATTAACAATGATTGGTAGTTTAATAGCAACGTTTACCGTTTATTTATTTTTAAAATTTAAAGATAATCAAGAAAGCAGTGATGAAAATGACTTACCAAGAAATCCATTTAGAGATTTTGTTAAATTTGAAAAAGAAGTAGTTACTCAATTAAAAAAACTTAATATCGAAACTATCATTCCAAACGGAAAAGATGATGGTTATGATTTGATTGCGTTAATTAATAATGAAAAAGTTGCAATTGAAATTAAATATTGGAAACAAAGACCTCCTTTTTCATATATCAGACAAATTGTTGCCCGATTACAATCATCAATGGAAAAGTCAGGAATTAAAAAAGGCTATGTTGTAACAAGCGATTCGTTCGGGATAGGTGAAAAATTAAAGCTAGAAGATAACATCCAAATATTGTCTTTAAGCGAACTAAAAGACATAATTAGAAAAAGATAAACTGTAGCTAACACACGCTACAAGCTATATTAAAACCAAAAAACATGATAACCAAAGAATTAGAAGAATACTGCAAGGAAAAAGAAGGACAACTTAAAAAGATAAAAGACATACGTGTCGATAATATTTATTCAGCCAAAACTGAATATTTTAGAGACAATGCAGACATTGACTATTCAAGAGTCTTATACTCATCTTCTTGCAGAAGACTTCAAGGCAAGATGCAATTATTGATTCCTAAAAGTCAAGTTTTTTATAGAAATAGATTGACTCACAGTCTTGAAGTAGCACAATTTGCTAAAACAATTAGCAAAAGATTAAAATTAAAAGATATTATTACAGTACAAACGTGTTCTCTTGCTCATGATATTGGAAATCCTCCTTTTGGGCATGCTGGAGAAGTTTTTCTTAGTAAGGTTTGTGATACAAATCCTTATGAAGGAAATGCACAAACATTCAGAATTTTAAATACTTTAGAAGAACGCCATCATGATTTTAACGGCTTAAATTTAACAATCCGAACAATGTTAGGCGTTGTAAAATATTTAAAACCTGAAAAAGAAATTGGAAAGGACGAAAATGGAAATGATTGTGAAATAAAAAACAAAAAATTTTTATATCAACAAGATTATGAATTAGTTCAAAGTTGGCTTGAATCTCATAATATAAATCATAAAACTATTGATTGTGAAATAATGGATTTATCTGATGAGATTGCTTACGCAATTCATGATTTAGAAGATGCGTTAAGGCTTAGATATTTCACTATTGATGAATTATTATATGAATTCTCAATACGAAGTGAATACAAAGATGTAATATTGGAATTTAAAAAATTTAATGTACTTGCTAGAAAATTTGCTGAACAAGCTCATGCTCACAAAACTTCTGAAGAATATGCTATGCTTTATCGAAAAGAACTTACTTCTATTTTAGCAAATGCATTTGTTAGAGATGTTGATTTAGTAAATGGTAAATTAGGTTATAATTCTTTAGGTTTATTAGTAAGTGGATTGAAGAAACTTACATTTGAAGCAATAAAAAGACAACCAGATATTATAGAATATGAACAATTAGGTAAACATGTTCTAACAAAACTCTATGGACTTTACACTGATCAGGATTACAATAGAGATATGGTTCTCTTACCTGCAAATTATAGAAGCATATCAAAATGGGAACGTAAAGTTCAGGATTATATTGGAGGAATGATGGATATTTATGCTGTTCAACAATATGAAAAATACTTTGGGAAATTAGAGGGGAAAGGTATTTACTTCAAATAAATACAGCTGCTAACACACACTACAAGCAATTTGGGTATTAGGCTTAATGGGAAGTTGGTTTTGTATTTGGATGATTTGCTTCGCCTGTTCTTTATCTCTTGGGTGGCAAATCCGAAAATAGGACTTAATTTAGTCCCAAACCCGCTGTAATACCAGAACGTTGTAGGCAATGCTAACGCAGAATCAAGAATTTAACGCAATTATTCTAATTGAACTAAAATGAGCAATAACTTTTTTTCTAACTTATTTCTTTGGTTATCATTAATAATTTTACCAGAAATGGTCTTTTCTCAATCAACTGAATTTACTATTCAAGATGTAAAATTTGAAAGTCAAGGCATCACTCTTGCAGGTTCAATTTTAAAACCTAAAAATCCATTTGCAGCAGTCGTAATTGTTCACGGTTCTGACCCAGTAAAAAGAGAAATGGAGTTCGCAAAACGTCTTGCTAAAGAAGGTATTGCTGTATTGACATATGACAAACGTGGAGTTGGAGAATCTGGTGGTGTGTATGTTGGGCCATCTGTTGGTACGAATAATATTGACACTACTAATCTTAATTTATTATCCAGCGACGCAAATGAGGCAGTAAAAACATTTCGAACCTATTTGAAAGACAAAAAAACACCAATTGGGTTAGTTGGCTTCAGTCAAGCAGGATGGATAATTCCAATTACTGCAAGCAAAAATCCACAAATTGAATTTATGGTTTTATTTAGTTGTCCTACGATAACAACTTTAGAACAACTTCGATTTCAATTTTATACGAACGGAAATAATAAATTTTGGGAAAATCATACAGATGCAGATGCTCGCGATCATACTAAAAATGACCCAGACAAGTATCAATTCGTAGCGACTGACCCAAAAATTTCTTTGAATACTCTTTCAATTCCTGGACTTTGGCTTTTTGGAGAGAAGGATATACAAATTCCTGTAAAATTGTGCATAGAGCAATTAAATACATTTAAAGTTCAAGGCAAACATTTTGAATATACTTTATTTCCAACATTAGGACACAATACTGCATTTGACAGTGATACAACACCTTTTGAAATTTCAATTCAGTGGATAAAGCAGAAAACGCTAAACAATAAAAAGCCTAAAAAAACAAAATAAAGCACTGCCTACAACAGCCGTTTCACGCAATTGCGATTTTTGTGGTAAGTTCATATTCACGTTTCGCAAGAAGTTTTATCTTTAACAGAAAATAATCAGTTCCGAAGTTCGCAACTGCATGAAGTGGCGAAACGTTGCCTACAAGCTAAAAAAAACTATGTTTTCAGAAATTTCCAAATTCTTTAAAACTGAATACCCACTGAATGAACACGGATTGGAGGAGCTATTTTCTTTATTTAAAGTAGATAATTATGATAAAGGAAGTTTAATACTAAAAGCAGATACTAAGGAAAATAAACTCAGATTTCTTAATAAGGGTTTAGTTAGAGAATATTACTCTAATCAGGAAAAAGAAATAAATATCAATTTTTATGTAAAACCTCAGTTTATATCTGACTTATTATCTTTTAGTCAAAACTCTAACACCAGAAAAAACCAGGAATGTCTTACTGATATACAAGTTTTAAGCATAGAACGACATTCTTTCTTTGATTTGCTAGAAAAATACGAATGTGGAAAATCCATTGTTGAATCCTCTTTTAAAAAGTTATTAAAGCAAAAGGAAATGTTAGACTTTAATCGGATGACCAAAACACCTGATGAACTTTACAAAGAGTTATGTATATACAAACCTGAGTGGCTTCAGTTAATTCCTCAATATCATATTGCCTCTTACATAAATATAACACCAGAAACACTAAGCAGAATAAGAAAACGTACTTCTTGATTTGAATCAATGAAAATTAAGTTTATAAAATAGAGATTTGCATAAATATTTATACTATGTTGAAAATCCATCAAATCAGGAATGCAACAATAATTCTTGAAACGGAAAAAGAGGTTATTTTAATTGACCCGATGCTAGGAAAACAAGGAATTATGCCAAGTTTTACACTTTTTAGACATAAAGCCAGAAGAAACCCTACCGTTCCACTGCCTAAAAACATCAATTTAATACTTGAAAAAGTCACTCATTGTTTAATAACACATCAGCATCCTGACCACATAGACAGTAAAGCAATGCAATTCCTGACCCAAAAAAACATTCCTGTTACTTGTAGCCTAAAAGATGAAAAGGCATTTAAGAAAAGAGGCTTAAATGTTGTTCAAACATTAAAATATTGGGAAAAACAAGCTTTTTTAGGAGGTACTATTGAAGGCATCCCAGCCAAACACGGGTATGGATTTGTTTCTAAATTAATGGGAAATGTAATTGGTTTTTTTATCAAACTTCCTAATCAAAAATCAATCTACCTGACTTCAGACACCATATACACGGATTCAGTTGACGAAGTACTGTATAATTACAAACCAGAAATTAGTGTTTTGGCTTGTGGGGCTGCTCAATTCGATATTTTCAAGCAACTAATTATGAATGTCGATGATATAATAAAATTTGTAAGAAACTCATCCGGAAAAGTTATTGCAAACCATATGGAATCCATAAATCATTGCCCCTTGACTCGGGAGGAATTAAAAATCATATTAACAAATAACGAATTAATAGATAAAGTTTTTATCCCTGAAGATGGAGAAATACTAGAAATAGCCAGTAGGTAACAGCGTGTATGCCCAACGGCAGGGAAAGTGCCAGCCTGAAAGTTTTGGAATTTCAGCTATCTAAGTGCTTAACCAAAAGATAAGAGTATGAAATCCGCCACTGGGCATACACGCAAACGGTTAGTAACAAGTTAAAAACGACAACAACTTATATGAAATTTTTAAATCATTTTTTTTGGAAAAAACTAAAGACAGAAATTTGCTTTCGGATTCATTTTACTTATCTGTTAAAGGAGTGATTGAGGAAATAGATAATATGGACTCAGAAATTAGTGATGATCTATTTTATGAGATAATTTCTAAAAAGAATATAACTCAATTTGAAGCAAACGAAATTTATATTTTTTTACCGATAGCTTTTGCTCAACTTTGGGTATCGAAAGCAAATTGGCATGAAGAATACAATGAAATACTTCCAAACAAAAAAGAAGTATCGAAAAGATACGATGAAACTGAATCCTTTCAATTAATAATTAAAATAGTCAAAGATTATTTTGAAAATAAACCTTCAGGAAATACTATAATCCAAATTGGTGGAAGAAGTGCGGAAATTAATGCAATAAATAAATTGTTATTAGAAGGTGGAAAACTTGAAAATGTTAAAATGACAAAAACAACAATAATAAGATAGCCTGCCACTAACAGCTGCTACAACAGATTTTGGCAATTGGCTTAATGGAAAGTCGGTTTGTATTTGTGAGATTTGGCAAATCCGAATAATGAGCTTAATTTGGTGCCAGAACGTTAGTGTCATTGTAAAGGCTGATCAAATAGACATAACTAAAAACTGAAATAGAAATTAGCACGAAATGAAAATAATTGAAATCACTTTTGACGACTTTACAATTACGACAGACAAATCAAAAATGGATATTATTGCAATCCACGACTTTCTGTCAAAATATTCAGGCTGGAGTGACAATATTCCTTTTGACAGAGTAAAGACTTCTATTGACAATTCCCTAAACTTCGGACTATTTCATAACGACAAACAAATTGGGTTTGCAAGAATCATATCGGACTTTTCGACTATTGCATATTTAGGCGACATTTATGTTTTGGACAATTATCGTGGACAGGGGCTTTCAAAAAGACTAATGGACGCTGTAATTGAACACCCAAATTTACAAGGGTTAAGACGCTGGATTTTATTGACATCGACAGCAGATTGGCTTTATGAAAAGTATGGCTTTACTAAATTACCCAAACCAGAATTATATATGGAATTATTTGATCCAAATGTTTATAAAACAGACATACAAAAAACCTGACAAATAAATTAACAATAAAAACAACGAACTGCTAACTGGTTTGACAATCTGGCGGCCGAAGTACTAAATTCAACAGCAGTTTTTCAATTGAACTTTTGTGCAAAACTGAACATTTGTACTTCGATTCCGTCACATCGTCAAGCCGAAAACCGTTAGCAGAAATCCTAAAGAAACGAAACTAAAAAAAATTAAGAATAATGGAAGAAAACAGCAAAAATCATTGGGAAACTGTTTATGAAACAAAAAATCCAAACGAAGTAAGTTGGACTCAGGAAATTCCGAAAACTTCATTAGATTTTATAAAATCGTTTGATTTAACAAAAAAATCAAAAATTATTGATATTGGTGGCGGAGATAGTAAACTTGTAGATTTTCTAATCGAAGAAGGTTTTGAGAATATAACTGTTTTAGATATTTCTGCAAAAGCAATCGAAAAAGCGAAAGCAAGATTAGGGATAAATGCAGAAAAAGTAAATTGGATTGTAAGCGATATAACAGAATTTGAACCAAATGAAACTTTTGAAGTTTGGCACGACAGAGCAACTTTTCATTTCTTGACGAGTGAAGAGCAAATTCAAAAATATATGGAAATTGCAAGAAAATCAGTTTCAGGATATTTAACTGTTGGGACATTTTCTGAAAACGGACCAAAAAAGTGTAGCGGTTTAGACATAAAACAATATAGTGAAGAAACATTAACCGCCGAAATGGAAAATGGATTTGAAAAAATAAGATGTGTAACTGAAGACCATACAACTCCTTTTGAAACAAAACAGAATTTTATTTTTTGTAGTTTTAAACGACAATTAAACTAACCTAAAGACTACCTGTCAACACTTGTTACTAGTGATTTGGGCAATTGGCTTAATTTGAAAATGGTTTTTGTATTTGGGATGATTTGCTTCGCCTGTTCGCTATGGCTCGGTGGCAAATCCGAAGAATGAGCTTAATTTAGTCCCAAACCCGCGTAGTACCAGAACGTTGCAGAAATTCAAACAAAAAAATGAGGAAACTAAAAATACTATTTATTTTATCAATTACATTAATTTCTTGTAATTCCAAAACTAGAAATTATGAAAAATTAATTCTTGGAGATTGGGAAAAAGTTATTGAACAAACTCACATTTCTGAAAATAGTGAGCTTGTAAAATTACCACCACCACGACAAAATAGAAATGGGAATATTGGGTATTATTTTGCTGAAAGCGGAGTTTTTGAAAACAAACTTGGTTATTTTGGTAAAAATAAAAAAGACAATGACGGCAGAGTAAAAAATCAATTTTTGGGTACACAAACTAAATATAAAATAGCAAATGACAGTTTAGAAACTTATGATTTAACGGTCAATAAATGGGTAAATGTGAAAATTGATAAATTGACAAAAGATTCTTTAATACTAGAATTTAAAGACAAATCAAAAGAAAAATTTATTAAAAGAAATTATAACACTGCCAAAGTCCGCTCTTTTGATAAAATTATTATTTCTACTTCGGGATGTTATGGTTCTTGTCCCGTGACTGATATTATTATTTCAAAATCTGGAGAAATAATTTATAACGGAGAGATGTATATTAATAAAAAAGGGCTTTTTAAAGCAAAAATTAGCAAGGAAGATTTTTTAAAAATCGAAACTGACTTTAAAAAAGCAAACTACATTAATTTAAAAGATGAATATATTGCAAATCATACCGATGATATGACATTGACAGTAACCTTTATTGAAAACAATCAGATTATAAAAACAATAACTGATTACGGAAGTGAATCACCTACAGAATTAAAATGGGCAGTTTTGCCAATAATTTTTCTAAATCAAAAAATTAGACTTGAGCGAATTGAAAATTCAAAATCATATATTGATTTTGGTTTCGGAGATTTTGAAAAAGGAAATAAAATTTGTGAATTAACTAAATCTGAATGTTTCTATTTATCCAACTTGCTACAAAATTGCAAAGAAGAAAAAGTAAACTTTAAATCAAAATATACAATTAGTTATTGGTCAAACGATAATAAGAAAAAAGTTGAAACTGATGGTCAATATTATAAATTCCAGATTGAAAAAGATAAATTTATTACATTAAATCTTGGTTTTAATTTTTTAGAAAAAAACAATTTGCTAAAAAGATTAAGAAATAAAACTGAATACGAATAAATGAACTCCTGCCAACAGCTACTACAACGGATTTGGGCATTAGGCTTAATGAAAAATTGTTTTTCATTTGGGATGATTTGGCAAATCCGAATAGTGGCTTAATTTAGTACCAAACCCGCTGTAGTACCAGAACGTCAGGCAACATTCAAATGAACGACAACCAACAAATATCCGAAAGAAAATACGCAGCCAGTCTAGCTCGAAAATATTTTAGTGGAGAAATCTCTAAAGATGAAATATTAAGTAGCTTTCCGGATTACGAAAAAGATTTTAAGATACGACTTCTTTACAATCACATCATCGGAAAACCTAAGAAAGGCTGGTTTTTAGGAGTCTCAAAAGAAAAATTTGAAAAATTTATAGTAGAAGCATATGAAATAATTGAGGATTTAGAAACTGATAAATTGAGATTTAAAACAATGAAAACGCTTTTTAAACAATTATGGTTACAATCTAATGAATGTACAGAACCAATTGAAAATATAGGAATTCATATTTTTGAAGTTTGTAAAATGACCTCTAATTCTAGAAGTGAAATTATGAGATACTTAAATTTATTAATTGAGAAAAATTACATTATAAAAATATCCGATGAACCATATCTTTATGAATTTACTGAAAGTGGAAAAACGATAAAAACGGATTCAGAAATTGAAGATATAATAATGAACATTGCATAACAGCTCCTACAACGGATTTGGGCAATTGGCTTAACGGAAAGCTGGTTTTCTATTTGGGTGATTTGGCAAATCCGAAAATAGAGCTTAATTTAGTCTCAAACCCGCTGCAGTACCAGAACGTTAGCGGTAATTTTACAAAAACAGCACTGAACCCGCTGTAGTACCAGAACGTTAGGTAATAGCTAAAAAAAAGCAACTCAATAAAAATGGAAAATTTATACAATAAAAAACATTTTGAAGAACACGCTGAATGGATTGATGATCATTTGTCAAAATTTTACTCTGATGAAGAAGTTTTTGTTTTTCACGAAATAATGTCACTAGATTTTCATTTAGATGTTTATTTCATTAAATCAGAAAAGCACTCATTCAATATTTTGTTAACTTCAGGGATGAGCTTAATGGAAATGACTTTAAGTGATAATATTGAAGACAGAAACGACTTGAAGTTTGCTGAATTAATGCTACTACTACCAAAAGAAATTGAATTTGGAGAAATTCATAATGGAGAAAATAAAAATGATTGGATTATATCTATGCTAAAACAAACCGCACGTTTTCCACATCATTATGAAACTTGGCTAGAAATTGGGCACACTATTCAAGCAACAGAAGATTTTGATACCTATGATGAAAAAACAGGGTTTGTCGGGTCTATAATTTTACCATCTGTTACATTTGGAGAGGATTTCACTGAAATAGAAATGGATGGACAAAAAATTAATTTATACAGTCTATTTCCATTATATAAAAATGAAATAGAATATAAAATCAAAAATGGTTACGATAATTTTTTGGATTTATTAATTAAATCAAATCCTAAAGAAATTCTTGATATAAATCGCCAGTCAATATTACCTCCAAAAAAAAGATGGAATATATTCAACAACAATTAAATCAAAAAATAGCCATTGCCTAACAGCCACTACAACGGATTTGGCTCTTAGATTTAATGAAAAGTTGGTTTTATATTCGAGATGATTTGCTTCGCCTGTTCGCTATCGCTCGGGTGGTAAATCCGAAGAATGGGCTTAATTTAGTGCCAAACCCGCTGTAGTACCAGAATGTTATGTGTAACCTTATGACGACAACAAAACAGACAATTATAAAATGAAAAAAGCAGTAATAGTAGCATTTGACAAGTTCACTGACATCGATATTTTTTTAGCATGGGAACAGAGAAAGAGCTGAAAGAATGATTAAAGAAAATTTAATGACCGAATTTGGACAAAAATTAATTGACGTAGCAAAAGCATCAGGAAAATGGGAACCGGCAGATACAAAAAAATAGGCCTGCAAGCGATGTTGTTCTGTACTTCAAAAATACCTTTTATAATAAAAAAGACAGATCACACTTAATCAGATAAGTTTGATTTTCTTAACTTTACCGGATGAAAGAAAAAGAAATACGAATGGTTTCGGAGTTCAACAACGAACTAAAACTAAAAGGTTTTAAAGCATTTCAAATAGAAGACGACAGTAATGCGACGAGAACATATAACCGAAAAGACTTTTTTAAAATCTGCCTGACAACCGGTAAGAGCAAGATTCATTATGCGGACAGAAGTTTTGAAACCGAAGGCACTATTTTATTTTTTGGAAATCCGCATATTCCCTATTCATGGGAAACTTTATCCAAAACATATGTAGGCTATACTTGTCTTTTTTCAGAAGAATTTTTAAAGCATACAGAACGTTCCGAAAGTTTACATCAATCTCCATTTTTTAAAATTGGAGGTACTCCTGTTTTAAAAATCAATGAAGAACAGCGGTTATTCCTGAATACTATTTTTAAAAAAATAATTGAGGAACAAAAAAGTGATTATACTTTTAAGGATGAACTCATTAGAAACTACATCAACCTGATCATTCATGAAGCATTAAAGTTACAGCCATCCGAAAACTATGAAAAACACAACAATGCAGCTTCGCGAATTACATCTGTTTTTCTTGAATTATTAGAAAGACAATTTCCCATTGAAACCACTGACCATCCATTACAGCTAAAAACAGCACAAGATTACGCTCAAAATCTAAATGTACATGCCAATTACTTAAACCGTTCCGTAAAAGAAGTCACAGGAAAATCTACCACTACACATATCAGTGAACGAATTATAACTGAGGCTAAAGCATTATTACAACATACCGACTGGAACATTGCAGAAATTGCTTATTCACTGGGCTTCGAATATCCTACGTACTTCAACAATTTCTTCAAAAAACTTACAGGTACCAATCCAAAGGCTTTGCGGGAAACCGAGGTTTGAATTTCTTAACTTTTGGCTTGATAATATTTAATTTTAACGGTGCTTGCTGAAATACCTTTGTACTTTTATTAAATTCAATTACAATGCAAATTACTGAAGAACAAAATACCTCAAATCAGAATAGGAAAAGCATTTTTGACCGGATGAAAGCCGGTGAATTATTTCCCCTGGATGATCCTGAATATCCTAAGGTACTCGAAGTCGTTAATCGGACCATAGCATTATCTGCAGTACTCAACACATCTACTAATACTGATCAGATAAGGGCACGACTGAGTGAGATTATCGGTTCTCCAATAGATAACAGCACAACTATATTTGCACCTTTCTACACCAATTTTGGAAAATTCATCAAAATAGGTAAAAATGTTTTCATAAATCATGCTTGTACTTTTTTGGATATGGGTGGAATTACAATTGAAGACAATGTATTAATCGGGCCAAAAGTCAACCTTATTACAGAAAACCATCCTCTAAACCCAGCCGACAGAAATGCACTGATAACTAAACCTATAATTATTAAAAAGAATGCCTGGATTGGTGCTG
The DNA here is from genome assembly GCF_059491325.1 of Flavobacterium sp. Flavsp81. Classification (NCBI taxonomy): domain Bacteria; kingdom Pseudomonadati; phylum Bacteroidota; class Flavobacteriia; order Flavobacteriales; family Flavobacteriaceae; genus Flavobacterium; species Flavobacterium sp. Flavsp81. Next base: position 1,940,029 of record NZ_CP168505.1, read on the forward strand.
CAGCCACAGTTTTACCCGGAGTAACCATTGGAGAAAATTCAGTAATTGCAGCAGGCGCAGTTGTTTCGAAAGATATTCCTGATAATGTGGTAGCAGGCGGAGTTCCGGCAAAAATTATAAAAACAATTTAAAAAAATAACAATGGCAACAGAAAATAGTACTTCAATTTTTTCAAAAGGAAATCCTTTACCAAATGAATGGTTTACCGGTAATGCCTTTTTATCTCCATTGATAGCAAAAGATAAAAACCACGATTTCTCAGCGGGTGCTGTAACATTTGAGCCCGGTGCAAGAACCAATTGGCATACACATCCCAAAGGTCAGGCTTTGCTGGTAATAGAAGGCAACGGATTGTATCAGGAAAAAGACAAACCCGCACAGCCAATTAAAAAAGGTGATGTAGTGAATATTCCTGAAAATATTGAGCATTGGCATGGAGCATCTGCAAATAGTAAAATGATACATATTGCAATCACAAATTTTAAAGATGATGTTCAGGTAACCTGGCTTCAGCCTGTATCTGAACAAGATTATGCGGAAGCAAACAAAATTGCAGAGGATTAACTTCATAAAATCACAAGACACTTAACAACAAACATTTCAAAAAATTATGTTTATAGCTGTTCATCCTAAATTACCAATGCGTGATAAAAATGCAACCAAAGATTTTTACCTAAACAAATTAGGTTTTCAAGAGTTTGGAAATGCTGATTATGATTTTTATTTAATGGTTCAAAAAGACAAAATACAAATTCACTTCTTTGAATTTAAAGAGCTTAATCCAAAAGAAAATTATGGGCAGGTTTACATCAGAATTGATAATATCGACGAACTATATCAGCGGTTATTAGACAAAAAAATTGATATTCATCCTGCCGGACATCTCGAAGTGAAACATTGGGGGCAAAAAGAATTTTCATTGCTTGATCCCGACAATAATTTGATAACATTCGGCCAAAGTATATTTTAGAAAATAATTATACTCAGAAAAATATCCCTCAACAAATGACAATCGAAAAATTCAAACCATTTGACGGACAACATTGCGAAACTACAGCAACAGGAACTTTATTGCGACAACTCGATATTGAACTTTCTGAACCTATGCTTTTTGGTTTAGGTGAAGGTCTTGGTTTTATTTTCTGGAATATGAAAACGATGAATTTTCCTTTCATAGGCGGACGAATAAAACCTGACGCACTAACAGAAAACATTGCAAAAAATTTAAATCTCGAATTGACTGTCAAGGAAACTGCATCTCAGCAAAAAGCATGGAACAATGTAAAAGAACTTTTGGACAATGGCCAGGCTGTAGGTTTAAAACTGGACTGTTTTTATCTTGAATATTTTTCAAAACCTTTTCATTTTGCAGGACACTATACTGCTATTTATGGGTACGATACTGAGTTTGCATTTTTAACAGATACAAAACAACAAGGCGGAAAAGTAAAAACTTCTTTAAAAAGTTTAGCGTTGGCCAGAGCTGAAAAAGGGCCTATGTCATCAAAGAATCTGTATTACACGCTCCGTAAAACAAATAAGGAGCCTGATTTGAAAAAAGCAATTGTGACTGCCATTAAAAATAATGCAGCTGAATATCTGAATCCACCAATAAAAAATATTGGATATAAAGGAATTTTAAAGACCAGTACTGAAATTATTAAATGGTTTAAAACGAGCAAGGATATTCAAACCGAATTCGAAACAAGTGCAATGCTTATGGAAAAAGCAGGAACCGGCGGATCATTATTCAGAAATTTATATCGTGATTTTCTAAAAGAATCTTATGGCTTACTTAAACTTGACCAGTTAAAACAAGGGCACGAAGCTTTTATTGAAATCGCAAAGCTTTGGAAAACTGTTTCAGAATTATTTGAGCAAGTAAGCGGGACGAAAGACTTTCAATATATTCTGCAAGCATCTGAAATTTTAAAAATAATCTCAGAAAAGGAGAAAAAAGCCATGGAAATATTAATCACACTTTAGTCTATTCATTCTTTATTAAGATCTTGTAAAAAATCCAATAGTAAAACATTAAAAATCAACATTCTAATAAATTTCAAAAAGTATTAAAAGAAAAAATCAAATTGAATTTAAATAAATTTACTTATTATAAGTTAACTTACTATATTTGCACTTATAAAAATTTAAATTCAATAAAACATGTGGACGAAATCTCACTCAATCGTAACAAAAGATGTTACAAAAGAACAAATGTGGAAACTTTTTACTGATGTAAATAATTGGCATACCTGGGATGAAGGAATTGAATTTGCCAAATTGGAAGGAAAATTCGAAAAAGGAAATTTCTTTACTTTACGGCCAAAAGGCGGACCGAATGTAAAAGTTGAATTACTTGAAACAATTGAAAACAAAATGTTTCTCGACGTCACAAAATTTCCATTAGCTAAAATGTATGATGAGCATACGTTTGAAGAAACGCCACAAGGACTTAAAATTACAAACACAATTACTGTAACAGGAATTTTAGGCTTTTTATGGCGTAAAATTGTTGCTCAGAAAATTGTAGATGCTTTACCGGCAGATATGCAACAACAAATAAAATCAGCCAAAAACTTATGAAATCAAATGATAATACATTTAGTGTAGAAAAAGCCGAAGACAGTTCCGGCTTTTTATTATGGCAAGTAACAAACCTTTGGCAAAGAGAAATTAAAAAATCATTAGAACCTTTTGACCTGACACATTCACAATTTGTTTTAATGGCCAGCATTCATTGGCTGACTTTGCACAAACAGGATGTCACACAAATTTTATTATCATCTCATACCAAAATTGATCCAATGACAACTTCAACCGTTTTGAGAACTCTGCAGACTAAAGGTCTTTTACAACGCAGGGAACATGTAACAGACACAAGAGCTAAAACTGTTGAACTTACCGATAAAGGAAAAAAAATCATTAAAGAGGCTGTAAAAACAGTTGAAACTTTTGATAAAACGTTTTTTGCTGCACTCGGAGACAAAACACAGCTCTTTAATCAACAATTATTAACTTTACTTGAGCAGAAAAAATAAAAAACCGTTATATAGATTTAAACAAATTCATAATAAATAGTAAAATATTATACTTAACAAGCCAATAATCCAAGACACTATTTCATCAAAAAAAGACTTTAATTTCATAACTTAGTTTTTCTTTTTAAAATAAAAATTATGAAAAAAGAAATTGCTCGTGAATTTTTAAAACTTGCTGCAACAGGGCACGCCCATGAAGCGTTTCGTCTATATGTCAGCAAAGATTTCAAACATCATAATGTACATTTTAAAGGTGATGCCGAGACATTAATGCTTGCGATGGAAGAATCAGCAAAAACAAATCCTAATAAAATTTTCAAAATTCACCATATTTTAGAAGACGGGAATTTAGTTGTGGTACATTCTCATTTACAGCAAACCAAAACTGATTTGGGTTTTGCCGTAGTACATATTCTTAAATTTGAATCTGATAAAATAGTTGAACTTTGGGATTTAGGCCAGCCTGTACCTGCCAAAATGATAAATGAAAATGGAATGTTTTAATAAAAATAAAAAATGACCCCAATCTTAAGAACCTCCTTTTTATTCTCTTTTATTTTTTTACTTTCTAACTGCAATTCGTTTTCACAAAAAAAAGACAACTTCAAACCTAAAACTGACAGTTTAATTAAAGCTGCAGACTCCAAATTTAATGGCGTTGTTCTTCTTTCGGAAAAAGGAAAAACGGTTTATTCTAAAGTACAGGGTTTTGCTTATTTTGATAAAAAGATTCCGTTAACAATTAATAGTCAATTTGAAATCATGTCAAACAGCAAACAAATTGCTGCTGTTTTGATTTTGAAGGAATACGAGGAAGGACGAATCGATTTGCAGGCTCCAATAAAAAGATATCTTCCGTATTTAACGCAAAGCTGGGCAGATACTGTTACGGTTCATCAGTTATTAAATCACACACACGGAATCGAAGATTTGAAAAAACCATTGCTTTTTAAACCTGGAACTGATTTTAAATACGGTAATTTAAGCTTTAATTTATTAGGTAAAATCGTTGAATTTACCTCTAAGAAAAGCTATTCCGAAATGGCAAACACTTTATTTAAAAAATTAAACATGAAAAATACATTCTGCTATTCTAAAGATAAAATACAATGTTTGGTTTCAGGATACAGTAACAATAAAAATGTTTTTGAAAAGATCACAACATCGCAAATAACTCCTGAAAGTTTAGGTGCCGACGGAATTATTTCGACCGTAAATGATTTAGCCATCTGGAATAATAATCTCCATAAAGGAAAAATCCTGAAGCCGGAAACGTATCAATTGATGATTCATTACAATATAAAAGCCCAGCACAATGTTTTTGGAAAAGAAAAAGAAGGTTACGGTTACGGGATTCGGATTGTAGATCAGGAAACTCCAAAATATATTGGCCACACAGGTGTAGGTGACGGGTTTTCTTCTGTAAATTTGTATTTTCCTGAGAGTGATGTCAGCTTGATTATTTTGGAAAACCAGATGAATGCAGACCGGGATTTATTGTATAGTACTGAAATTAAAATCAAAAATATCCTTTTAGAAAGCTATTTACTGAATCAAAAATAATATTCAATGGCAAAAAATAAAACAACAGAAACCGAAAGCAACGTTGCCGATTTCATGAATGCCGTTGAAGATCTGACAAAGCGAAATGACTCATTTGAGCTTGTTAAATTAATGCAGGAACAAACTGGTTACGAGCCAAAAATGTGGGGATCAGGTATTGTTGGTTTCGGGAGTTATCACTACAAATATGCCAGCGGTCATGAAGGCGATGCGCCTCTTGTCGGGTTTTCGCCAAGAAAGGATGCTATTTCACTTTACCTCTATCCTTCTTTTGAAGGCAAAGAAGAATTACTCCTGAAATTTGGAAAACATAAAGCCGGAAAAGGCTGTATTTACATCAAAAAAATAGCTGATATTGATGTTCAAATCCTTAAAAAGATGATTTCATATTCAGTCGAAAATTTAAAAAAACTATATCCATCCAAATAAAAACATGATCATAACTTTTATAATACTTATTTTTTTAGCGTTTACTCTTTTTCTGCAAGATGCACGATTTGGAAAGGCGCCAGCAGGCGAAAGACTTGCACTAATTCAAAAATCTCCTAATTATAAAAACGGCAAATTTGAAAATGTACACTTTACTCCTGACTTGACAGAAGGTTACACAATGCTTGGCGTATTGTATGAGTTCCTTTTTAAAAAAGCAGAACGAAGACTTCCTGCTGACCAAATTCCGTCAGTAAAAACAGATTTACTAAACCTGTCAATAAATCAGGATATTTTAGTCTGGTTTGGACATTCATCCTATTTTATTCAAATTGAAGGAAAACGAATTTTGGTTGATCCTGTTTTTAGCGGTAACGCCTCCCCTATTGCCGGCACTACAAAATCGTTTAAAGGTTCTGATATTTATACTGTTGATGATCTTCCTGAAATTGATTATTTATTGATCACACACGATCATTATGATCATTTAGATTACAAAACCATCATAAAATTAAAGCCAAAAACCAAACAAATTGTCTGTGGCCTGGGCGTTGGTTCTCATTTTGAATCCTGGGGATTTCCAATTCAACAAATCATAGAAAAAGACTGGCACGAAAAAATAGAACTTGACCCGAATATCACACTTTATACGGCTCCGACACGACACTTCTCCGGACGTGGATTCAAACGCTGCAATACACTCTGGTTATCTTATATTTTAGAGACAAAAGATTTTAAAATGTATTTGGGCGGTGACAGCGGTTACGATACTCATTTTGCTGAAATTGGCGATAAATTTGGCCCTTTTGATATTGCTTTAATCGATAATGGCCAGTATGATATCAAATGGAAATACATCCATAATTTGCCGGAAGATGTTATACAAGCCGCAAAAGATTTAAAAGCCAAAAAATTATTCCCTGTACATTCTTCAAAATTTCCTTTGGCAAATCATGCCTGGGACGAACCTTTGAAAAGAGTAACTGAGTTGAATTCAGCTTTAGAAAACCCGATTCCATTAGTCACCCCGATGATTGGTGAATTGGTCAAATTGAAAAATGAAAAACAGGAATTTCAACAATGGTGGAAAAAAATAAAATAACAATTAAAACCTGCAACTTGAAACTAAAAATCAATCTATTATTAATTACATTACTGATTTCGTACTCTGTATTTTCTCAGAATACGTATGTTTTTCTGGGATCATACAATCAGGATAAAACTGCAGAATCTATTTTGGTATATCAATTAGATACCTTAAACGGGAAACTGACCAAAATAACTTCAGCCAGAAGCCTGATAAATCCGTCATTTTTGACCGTATCCCCAAACGGAAAATATATTTATGCCTGCACAGAAAGCAAAACTCCAAATGCAGGAAGTGTGAGCAGTTTTGAATTTAATCCGAAGAACAAATACCTTATTTTTTTAAACAAACAGTCAAGTGGGGGCGAAAACCCGGTTTATCTTTCCGTACACAAAAGCGGGAAATGGCTTGTAAATGCTAATTATACTGAAGGAAGTGTTTCTGTTCATCCTTTATTGGAAGATGGAAAAATCGATTCGATTGCACAGAATTTTCAATATATGGATGGAAGCGTCAATAAAAAAAGACAAACCCGCTCTCATGTTCATTCTGCTATTTTTTCACCTCAGTTTGATTATTTGTTTTTACCGGATTTAGGAGCTGATAAAATAAGATGTTATCAATTTGACGAAACGCAAAAGAAACCTTTAATCGAAGCTAAAATTCCGTTTACAAAAACAGATTCAGAAAGCGGACCAAGACATTTTACTTTTCATCCAAATCAAAAATTTGGTTATTGTATTGAAGAAATGTCGGGAACCGTAAGTGTCTATCACTATGAAAATGGAACTTTAAATAAAATCCAGCGCGTCAATGCACATCCTGATAGTATTACAGAAGGTTTTGAAAGTTCTGACATTCATATTTCGCCTGACGGAAAATTTTTATACGCCGCAAACAGAGGAAAAGAGAACAATATTGCTATTTTTTCTATTGCCGAAAATGGATTTTTAACAAACATCGGTTATCAATCAACCTTAGGCAAGCATTCGAGAGTTTTTGCCATTGATGAAACCGGAAAATTCCTGATTGTCACAAATGTGGAATCAGGAAATGTAGTTGTTTTTAAAAGAAATCCAAAAACGGGATTGCTTAAAAAAGCAGGAAGCGAAGTAAAAATGGCAAACGTTTCCTGCGTTCAGATTAAAAAAATATAATCAATAATCCATCTAAAATAGGTGTCAGGCTGAGCGGAAGCCCTTTTGAATCCTAAGCCTTCGACTCCGCTCAGGACGACAATGATTCCTGAAAATTAAAGATAATTATCAATAATAAAATTCTTGAAAAATGGACCCAAATTTCAATCTTCAGCCTGAAATTTTAGAAGACGATGTAACAAAATTAATTCCGCTGCAGGAAAATCATTTTGAAGCACTTTACAAAGTAGCATCAGACCCTTTGATTTGGGAACAGCACCCTATAAAAGACAGATATAAAAAAGAAGTTTTCAAACCCTTTTTTCATGCTGCGATAAACTCAAAAGGTGCGTTTTTAATTTTAGATAAAAAAACCAATGAAATTATGGGTACCTCACGATATTATGAATACAATCCTGAGAAGTCAAGTATAGCCATTGGATATACTTTTATCGGAAGAAAATTTTGGGGTGGGCCTTACAATAAATCAACTAAAAAATTATTGATCGATTATGCATTTCAAAATGTCAATTCTATATTTTTCCATATTGGGGCAGAAAATATCCGTTCACAAAAAGCAGTTCTAAAACTGGGTGCCACAAAAACAACTGAAATGAATTTTCTTCATAACGGAGTTGACTTACTTCATTTCGAATATGAATTAAAAAAATAAAATAATACATAATGAAAAGAATTACCGTTTTCTGCGCGTCGAGTTTTGGAACTGACGAAATTTACAAAGAACAGGCTGCTTTACTGGGGCAAACATTAGCCAAACAAAACATAGAATTGGTTTACGGTGGTGCGAATGTAGGTTTGATGGGTGCAGTTGCGGATGGTGTTTTAAATGAAGGTGGAAAAGTAATTGGCGTACTTCCTGACTTCCTGCGTTCAAAAGAAATTGCCCATACAGGTTTAACCGAATTAATCCTGGTTGAAAGCATGCATGAAAGAAAAACAAAAATGAGCGATTTATGTGATGGTGTTATTGCACTTCCGGGTGGTTTTGGAACTCTCGAAGAACTTTTTGAAATGATTACATGGGCACAATTGGGCTTGCATAAAAAACCAATTGCAATTTTAAATATAAATGGTTTTTATAATTCTTTATTAGAATTGATACAAACTATGACAGATAAAGGTTTACTGAAAGAAGAAAATCAAAAAATGCTGTTAGTAAGTGATAACATTGAAGATTTATTGGAGAAAATGAAAAATTATACCCCTCCAACTACTGGAAAATGGATTGATAAAAAACAAATTTAAAATTTCCGGTATAATCTGAATTTCTATTTTTAACACAATTTCTGAAATAACTTTCTTATCTTGGAACTCCAAAAAAAAATCTCAAATTATTTATTTAATCCTAAAATGAAATATTTAAAAGCCTATTATTTTTTACCCGCATTTATCTTATTTTTAAATTTAAACATTACTTACGCTCAAAAGACTGATACTGGAAACTGGTTTATTTATTTTGGAAATCAGGCTATAAATAAAAAATGGAATTGGCATAACGAAATACAATATCGAAATTACAATTTTGCAGGGGACACACAACAATTATTATTAAGAACGGGTATCGGATATAATCTGACCGAAAACAACAATAATATTTTACTGGGTTATGCTTATATAAATTCACAAAATTATATTGGAGATACGGATGAGAAAACAGATACTAATGAAAACAGGATTTATCAGCAATTTATAACGCGACAAAACTTTGGCAGGATTTATTTGCAGCATCGTTACCGTGTTGAAGAACGGTTCTTAAAGGACGATTTTCAAATGCGTTTCAGATATTTTCTGGCTTTGAATGTTCCGTTGAATAAACCAAAAATGGAAGATAAAGCTTTTTATATTTCAGCATATAATGAAATTTTCCTGAATGCAGAATCACCTGTTTTTGACAGAGACCGCCTATATGGTGCAGTGGGTTATGTAATTAATAAGAACTTTAGAGTTGAAGCTGGTTTTATGAGACAAATTCAGGAAAAAACAGGTCGAAATCAATTTCAAATCGTAATTTATAACAACATCCCTTTTAGTAGTAAATAATTTTAAAACTAAAAAACATGGCAATAGTAAATAACAATTTTGCAAAAGCCGAAATGCTGATTAGAAAACCTGTCTCAGAAGTCTTTCAGGCATTTATCGATCCCGAAGTAACCCGAAAATTCTGGTTTACAAAGGGTTCAGAAAAATTAGAGCAAGGAAAATCGGTTGTATGGGCTTGGGAAATGTATGGTTTTTCGTTAACTGTTTTGATAAAAATTATTGAAAAAAATAAACGAATCATCATTGAATGGGGAAATAAAGGCGAAGAAACAATTGTCGAATGGATTTTTACTTCCTTAAACGGAAAAGAAACTTTTGTAAGTATTACCAATTCTAATTTTCAGGGAGAAATTGATGAAATAATTACTGCAGTAAGAAATTCAACCGAAGGCTTTACATTGGTTTTGGCCGGGGCCAAAGCCTATCTCGAACATCAAATCCAGCTGAATTTAATTTTAGACAGATTTCCAAAGGGATTAAGTTAACTTTAAAAGATTATTATGTCAGCTATTCCAATCAAAAAACCTGCAACTATTGATGAATATATTGGCGGATTTCCTGCTGAGGTACAGGAAATTTTAGAAGAAATCCGTATGACCATTCAAAAAGCAGCTCCTGAAGCCAAAGAAAAAATAAGCTATTCAATGCCTGCCTTTGACCAAAACGGGATTGTTGTGTATTTTGCTGCTTTTAAAAAACATATCGGGTTATATGCTTTGCCAAGTGGTCATGAAGCTTTTCGGGAAGAACTGTCAAAGTATAAATCAGGAAAAGGCTCGGTTCAGTTTCCATTAAATGAACCAATGCCTTTGGATTTAATTTCCAGAATTGTCAGGTTTAGAGTTAAAGAAAATATAGAAAAAAATAAAAAATAAACCCGCGGTGTAATTGATTGAAACTTTTATTTGATATAAAAGCAAACTTAATCGAAGGCTTTTTACTTCGATAGGGCTTCGACTCCGTTCAGCCTGGCACCAAGTTTTGAATTACACACAACGGGTAGAAATAAATAATCAAATATGAACCTGTCTGAACATTATAATGAACTTTTTGAAAAATCTTCTAAGGCTATTTTGTCCGAGGATTATACTTTAGATACTAAAATTAACGATCCTTCAGATAAACGATTTGGAATTACTTTACTTATCCGGCCAAGTGAGGAAATAAAAGCCAAAATTCAGCTGTTCCTTGATGAATTAAAAAAAGTGGAACCCGATCAGTATTACTATCCGGCTTCTGATATTCATATTACCGTTATGTCAATTATTTCGTGCTATGAAGGTTTTACTTTAGATAAAATTTCTTCCTCTGATTATATCGAAATTGTTGAAAAAAGTTTAGTTGATGTAAATAAAATTCAAATTGATTTTCAGGGTGTGAACGCATCACCCTCCGCTGTAATACTGCAGGGGTTTCCTGTTGATGATGCTTTGGATACTTTGCGTAATAAATTACGTGAAAACTTCAAAAATACCACTTTAGAACAAAGTATTGATAGCCGATACAGTATTGCTGCAGCTCACATGACAGTAATGCGTTTCAAACAAAAATTAGAGAATCCCGAGAAATTAATCCAGGTTATTGAAAAATTCCGCAATCATAATTTTGGAACATTTACTGTTGATAAAATTGAATTAGTATTTAACGATTGGTACCAACGTAAAAAAAACACTAAAAATTTGTGTGATCTTTATCTGAAATATTTTTAGTTATATTTCAAAAAGTGATTGAATTTTATAAAAACCATTCGATTCCTTTATCAAGTCGAACAAGGAAATCTGTAAATGATATTCCAATCTGAGTATGATATTTAGCATTTAAATCAACAAAAGGAGAAAGAATTATTTTTACATTATTATGTGAATCAAACTCAATTCCAATAAACTCTCCACTTCCATTTGTACCAATTCCAATTGTTCTTGGTAATTCCTTAAAAATATTATAACTTTTATTAGCTTCAATAATTTCTTCTAAACTCCAAAGTTTTATAAACTCAACACCAATAAATTGATCAATTCCGGAATAATTTTTTAAATAAAAAACATAATCATCAGGAAGCTTTAAATTTGAATATCTCTCCAATACCTCAACTGTAACCATAGTAGAGTTTTGATTATTTTTAGGAAAATCATATTTGTCAAAAATTAATTGCAAATGTTCGTTCATAATTAAAAACCTTTCTACCCTTTCTTCAAAATATTCCCCAGCCCTTTACTAATCTGTTCGATTGCCTTAATACCTTTCGCTAACGGTGTAGATGAAAAATCTTCATAGGCATCCATAGAAGTTTCCTTTCTGTCTTCCTGCGGATAGACTAAAATCAGATTGTTATCACTAAATGATTTCTCAAATTTTTGAGGTAATTTATCAAATATGGATTTATACGAAACCGATCCTTTACGTGATAAATTAAAAACAATCAAATCAGTAGTAAGTCGAATTTCATCAGAAATTGCCTCAAAATCATCCCAGTCTAAAATTCCCTTAAAGCTTAATTTTGTGTTTAACTTAAGCTGATTTACAATCTGTACAATTGACTGATGCGTTTTATATTCAGAATAAATCACAATCGGAATACTTAATTCTTGTGATATCCTGCTAATTTTCTGTATCAGAAATTTAAAGCCAAGGCCTCTTTCTGAAAAAGGAGGACATATAAAAATCAATCTTTTTTGCTCAATAAAAGGTTTTACAAATCGGCAGATAAATAAATTCTTATCAACATTATTAATAATTGAATCTACGTTTTCACCAAAAATCTTATCTAAGAAACCAGTTTTACGCGGCCATCCGATAATGACCATATCAGACATAATTTCTTTTGAGGTTCTGGCTATTCCGCTCGCCGGATTATGGTCAATTCTGGCAATTGTATTAATTTTTACCTCTGTTGCCGAAGCCTGAATTATAAATTTGTCTAATGTTTTACGATATCTTCGAATATTAATTTCGGCTTCATCATTATTAGGAACGACCGTTAATAAGGTTATCGGATTTGAAGATTTCTTATCTTTAATTAACAATGCAAAATCCAGTAAACTTTCTGTCGAAGATGTCTTTGCTAACGGAATTAAAATATGCTCGTCCGGGATCAGATCTTTGTTATCGTCATTTGATAAAATTTCTTCTTCGCAAATAGCAATTTTCTTCGCTGCTTTTTCCGTTGCAAAAGAAGCTACAATACAGGTTATTAATATTAGGATAATGGTTCCGTTTAAGATATTTTCATCTAAAATTTTAGCTTTAAATCCAACCAAAATTACTGCCAGGGTTGCTGCAGCGTGCGCACTGCTTAATCCGAAAATAAGCTGTCTTTCTGTTTTGGTATATTTAAAGGCAATCTGAGTAAAAAAAGCCGCAATCCATTTTCCAAAAATAGCGACAACACTTAGTGTTCCAGCCACAATTAAGGCAGTCGGACCGCTTAAGATCACACTGACATCTACCAGCATACCAACAGAGATTAAAAAGAAAGGAATAAATAACGAGTTACCAATAAACTCAATCCTGTTCATTAATGCCGAAGAATGCGGAATTAATGGATTCAATGCCAAACCGGCAACGAAAGCTCCAATAATAGGCTCTACTCCTGCTACTTGAGCTAAAAAAGCAGCAAAAAACACTACGGATAAAACAAAAATATAATGAGCATGTTTTTCGCTTTCTAATTTTTTAAAGAACCATTTGGCAATCCTTGGAATTAACAAAAACATAATTGCTGAAAAAATAGCCAGAGAAACTCCTAATTTAATCCAAAATGCCTGGTTTAAATTCCCTTGGCTGCTTCCCATTATAATAGCCAAAATAATCAGGACAGCTGTATCAGTCAGGATTGTTCCTCCGACAGTTATGGCAACGGCCTGATGTTTTGCGATTCCAAGTTTACTGACAATCGGATAAGCCACCAAGGTATGTGTAGCAAACATACTTGCAGTTAAAAAGCTGGCACTAAAGTCATACTGCAATAAATAATAACAAACCGGAAAACCAATTGAAAGCGGAAAAATAAAGGTAAAAAATCCAAATAATAAGCTTTTATTCCTGTTCGCCTTAAATTCATTCATGTCGAGTTCTAAACCAGCAATAAACATAATATAAAGAAGACCAATAGTGGAGAATAAATCTACCGCTGAATTTTTTTCTAATATATTCAGTCCATGAGGGCCAATTACAACACCCGAAATTATCAAACCGATAATACCCGGAATATTTATTTTTTTAAGTAAGATTGGAGACAGTAAAATAATAAAAAGTATCAAAGAGAAAATCAATACCGGATTATGCAAGGGTAATTCAAACTCGTGAAATAAGTCTTTAAAAAATTCAATCATAGTGTAATTTTAAATCTTAGCAGCATTCTAATTTTCGAAAAGAAAAGTTTCTAAATTAAAGACTCTCAGTATTAAAAATCACATTGAGTTTTTGTTTTTAAGCCCTTAAAAATCGATTTCTTCAAATATTTTGCCTCTTTACAAAAATACCTAAAAAAACTACGAACTTTTTACGAAACGTCTATATTAAGCAATAAAATTTATTTCATTGCTTAATTATTAAAATTTAATATCTTTTTTAACAAAAACGCAATCTTAACAATTAATTTTTTAAATTCATTGCATATTCAATTATCTTTGTACTACTAAATTATTAAAAAAATGGAAGAATGTATATCGGTTTTTGATATGCTTAAAATTGGTGTTGGTCCATCAAGTTCACACACACTTGGACCGTGGCGTGCAGCCGAACGTTTTTTAGAAGAGCTAAGAAACAAATCAATTTTAGAACAGGTAATTCGGGTAAAAGTCGATTTATACGGTTCACTTTCATTAACCGGAAAAGGCCACGCAACCGATCTTGCAATTATGTTAGGCTTAAGTGGTCAGGATCCTGAATATATTCCGGTAGAAAACATTGCCGGAATCATTAAGACCATTGAAACTTCAAATGAAATTATTTTGGGAAAACAAATTTCGGTGCCCTTCTATTTTCTTCAGGACATTGTTTTCAATAAAAATTTCCTTCCTTTTCATGCAAATGGATTAAAATTTACTGCCTATAAAGCAGATAATACTGAATATGAATCTACTTTTTATTCTATCGGAGGTGGTTTCGTGGTTAAAGAAGAGCGTACCAATGCAAAAATAAAAGAGGAAATAAAATGTGCCTTTCCGTTTCCTATCCAAAACGCTGTTGAATTATTAAATTATACCATTTCAGAAAATAAATTAATTTCGGAAATTGTTTATGAAAACGAAAAATCAATGCGGACTGAAGCCGAAATTCATTCGGAATTAATGCGTATCTGGCATACAATGCTTGAATGCATGTACATCGGCTGTCACTCTGAAGGAATCCTTCCCGGCGGATTAAATGTACGCAGAAGGGCTTTTGATATGCATCAGAATTTAATTGGTTTATCAAATTATTCCGATCCGCAATCCTGGCTGGAAGAAATTAGAAAAACAGAGGTGAAATTTCGCCAAATCTTAAAATGGGTAAGCTGTTTTGCACTTGCCGTAAATGAAGTAAACGCATCTTTAGGACGTGTCGTTACTGCTCCTACAAACGGAAGTGCCGGTGTAATTCCTGCAGTATTGATGTATTATCTGGTAATTGAAAATCATAACGCGGGCGAAAAAGAAATCAAACAATTTTTAATGGTTGCCGGTGAAATTGGAAGTATTTTCAAAAAAGGGTCTACTATTTCTGCAGCAATGGGTGGCTGTCAGGCCGAGATTGGTGTCTCTTCATCAATGGCTGCCGCAGCTCTTTGCGAATTAATGGGCGGAACTCCTGCACAGGTTTTAATGGCTGCCGAAATTGCTATGGAACATCATTTGGGCCTAACTTGTGACCCGATTGGCGGCTTGGTTCAGATTCCCTGTATCGAAAGAAATACGATGGGAGCCATAAAAGCAATAAATGCTGCCGAATTAGCATTGGAAACAGATTCTAAAAATGCAAAAGTGCCATTGGATAAAGTAATTAATACCATGTGGCAAACCGCAAAAGATATGAATTCCAAATATAAAGAAACCTCTGAAGGTGGTTTAGCAATTGCTGTAAATATGGCGGATTGTTAGCATAATAATGCTTAATTTTGCAAAAAAGTTTTTAAAAAGTTTAAATCAGCTTTTAAAAAACTATTCAAAAAAAAAACTAAAAAACCACGTATGTCAGTTGCGAAAAAAGATTATAAAAGAATCACTACCAAATCATTAATCGAAATGAAAAACCATGGAGAAAAAATCTCTATGTTAACCGCTTACGATTATACAATGGCCAAAATTGTAGATACAGCTGGAATCGATGTTATTTTAGTGGGAGATTCTGCATCGAATGTCATGGCTGGTCATGAAACGACATTACCAATTACTCTGGACCAAATGATTTATCATGCATCATCTGTAGTCCGTGCCATCGAAAGAGCTTTAGTAGTAGTTGATCTGCCTTTTGGAAGTTACCAATCAGATCCGAAAGAAGCTTTACGTTCTGCCATCAGAATCATGAAAGAAAGCGGCGGTCATGCAGTAAAACTGGAAGGCGGAAAAGAAATAAAAGAATCGATCAAAAAAATATTAAATGCAGGAATCCCGGTAATGGGGCACCTGGGTTTAACTCCACAATCCATTTATAAATTTGGAACTTACAGCGTTCGTGCCAAAGAAGAAGAAGAAGCAGAAAAACTGATGGCAGATGCTAAAATGCTCGAAAAAATTGGTTGTTTCGCTGTTGTTTTAGAAAAAATACCTGCTGACTTAGCCGAGAAAGTGGCCAAAAGTATTTCGATTCCCGTAATTGGAATTGGAGCCGGAGGAAATGTTGACGGTCAGGTTTTAGTGATTCATGACATGCTTGGAATGAACAATGAATTCAGTCCCCGTTTTTTACGCCGTTACCTAAACTTATATCAGGAAATGACAACAGCTATCAGTCAATATGTTACTGATGTAAAATCGAGCGATTTTCCTAATGAGAAAGAGCAATATTAATTTTTTTTAAAGGCTCTAAGTTGTAAAGGTTTTTGAAAAACAAATCCGTTAAAATTTTTACAAATTCCTAAAAACTTAAATTTTAGCAAGTCTAAATGAAAATTCTTTCCAATAAAAATAATCTCCAGATTCTACACGAAGATAATCATATTATTGTGGTAAACAAACGTGTAGGCGATATTGTGCAAGGTGACAAGACCGGTGATAAGCCTTTATCTGAAATTGTAAAAGAATATATCAAAGACAAATATAACAAACCCGGTGAGGTTTTTTTGGGTGTGATTCATCGTTTAGACAGACCTACAACCGGAATTGTTGTTTTTGCCAGGACAAGTAAAGCATTAACACGAATGAACGAAATGTTCAGCAATCGTGAAACTCAAAAAACGTATTGGGCAGTTGTTAAAAATAAACCTCAGGAAGCAACTGCCAAATTGATTCATTACTTAAAGCGGAATGAGAAAAACAACACTTCAAAAGCACATTTAAAAGAAGTCCCTGAAAGTAAAATTGCCAGTTTAGACTATACTATTTTCAAAGAGCTTCAAAACTACACAGCTCTTGAAATTAATTTACACACAGGCCGCCACCATCAGATTCGTGCACAATTATCGGCAATTGGATCTCCTATAAAAGGTGATTTGAAATACGGCTTTGACAGAAGTAATCCTGACGGAGGCATTCATCTCCATGCCAGAAAATTAGTTTTCACTCATCCCGTTTCTAAAGAAATCATTACTCTTACAGCGCCCACACCGGATGAGACCATTTGGAATGCGTTGTGACTTTTATGATTTAATTGTTAGATTTTCAATTTATATCAATTAACTTGCATAGTCAAAATTTAAGCTGGAAATAAAATGGACTATAAAAACGACATAAAATACCGAAAAGAAACGCTTAAAAAATTACTCTTTAACATTCAGAAAAACGAGGATTTAATCATTAACGCTTTATATGACGATTTTAAAAAACCAGCGTTTGAGGCTGTTTTAACAGAAACTAATTATGTTATTTCAGAACTAAAAAACACTATAAAAAACATCAGTAAGTGGGCAAGTCCCAAGCGTGTTTTTCCATCAATATTAAATTTTCCTTCCACAGATTATATTTACAAAGAACCTTATGGGAATGTTTTGGTAATTGCTCCCTGGAACTACCCGTTTCAATTAGCGCTATGTCCATTGATATCAGCAGTTTCAGCAGGAAATAAAGTCGTTTTAAAACCATCAGAACTTACTCCGAATACCTCAGCAATTATTGCTAAAATCATCGAAAAATCATTTCACATCAACCATGTTGAAGTTATTCAGGGTGGTATTGAAGTTTCAGATAAATTACTGGCAAAACGCTGGGATTATATTTTCTTTACAGGAAGTGTTACAGTTGGGAAAATAGTAGCCAAGGCGGCAGCAGAAAACCTGACACCTGTCACCTTAGAATTAGGAGGCAAAAATCCCTGCATCATTGATGAAACTGCCGATTTAAAACTGGCAGCAAAACGTATTGTCTGGGGGAAATTCATCAATGCCGGACAAACCTGTATCGCTCCTGATTATATTTTGATTCAAAAAAGCATGAAAATAAATTTTATTACTTTTTTAATTGAAGAAATTATACAGGCGTATGGTAAAAAACCGGAAAAGTCCCCGGATTATGCACGCATTATCAACACTAAAAACTGGTTGCGTTTAATGAGTATGATTGAACCCGAAAAAGTGATTTTTGGAGGAGAATCCAATGCGAATGAATTTTATATTGCCCCTACTCTTATCGATGAGCCTGAATTGGAAAGCCTTGTAATGGAGGAAGAAATTTTTGGCCCCATTTTACCTATTTTGATCTATGAGTCTGAAAAAGACATTGACAAAGTAGTAAGCAAATATGAAAAACCCCTTGCTTTTTATATTTTTAGTGAAAACAATTCGTTTGTTAAAAAAATGATTCTGAAATATTCTTTTGGAGGAGGTTCTGTTAACGATACCCTTATTCATTTTTCGAATAAAAGATTGCCTTTTGGCGGTGTTGGCCACAGTGGAATTGGTGCTTACCACGGAAAATTAAGTTTTGATATTTTCTCACATCATAAGGCTGTCGTCAAAAAAGCAAACTGGCTTGACCTGCCTGTGCGTTATGCTCCTTATAAAGATAAATTAAAATCTATTAAAAGATTGTTAGACTGGATGTAAACAACATACTATTTCATAGATTATGAAGTGAAATTGATTAAAAATATTATATTTACGTTTAGATATTTAACTTTAAATCAAGAAGTATAAAACAATTTTACTGAATATGAAATCTACACTTAATCAAATCGAAGACATAAAAAATAATGGTTACTCATTAGATTTTTCGAATGTTTTTAATCACGCTTTCGAAAATTACAAAAAAATCGCCCTTTACGCCGGACTCATTTTATTGATTATCTCCATAATCTGTTCTTTTCTTGGAGGTGGAATCCTGGTTAGTCTGTATGGTTTTAATCATTTCAATAAAGAGTTTTTTGAATCATTACAAAATCAGCAACCGGAACATACAACTTTTATAATTTACATGCTGGTTATAGTTATTTTAACTGCTATTTTCAGCCCTTTCACAGCCGGTTTTTTAAAAATGGCTGATTGTGCCGACAAAGATCAAGCCTTTAATTTTTCTACCATTTTCACCTATTACAAATCGCCTTACTTCTCCCGAATATTTACAGCTACATTATTAATCGGTTTTTTAAGTGCACTAATCTCTATCGGATTTAATTTAATTGGAATTAACGCAATTGACACTTTGTTTTCATTGGTAATTTCGTTATTTACTTCACTAACCATTCCATTAATAATTTTTGGAAATTTAAATGTGACTGATGCTATAAAATCAAGTATTATCATAGTGGGCAAACAGCCATTTATTCTTGCTCTGCTGTTTATTGTGGCGGGAATAGCTTCATTAGTGGGTTTTATAGGTTGTTGCATTGGTGTCGTATTTACAATTCCCATAACATATTCTGTAAAATATGCTATATACAGCGCTATTCTAAATATTGAGAATGAAGACTCAATCGAATCAATTGGCCAATCAGATTCAGAATAAAATCTCCCAATCAACTTATTCTCACAGAAGGATAATAAAGGATTAATAAACCAACATACACTCAGATTCTATGGTAGCCAGCTATAGTTTTTTTAACTCTCTGATTACCGGTCTTACTGCTTTTAGTAATGCCCTGAGATCACTTGGAGAAAATTGGTTTATTTTTAATTCAAATATTATATTTTACAACAATCCCAAACTAACTATGTTAGGATTGTGCCTGTTTGGCTTTCTTGCCTTTCTTGTGTATCAGTTTTTTAAAATTAAAACCAAAATTGGTTCCTTTATTGAAAAAAACAAAGAAAAGGAAACCTCTAACAAAGAATATCAGCTTTATCTTTTGTTCTTTGGAATTACTATTGTTGTAATCGAAATCATTAATGAAATTTTTAAAATAAGGCCGCGCAGCCTTTTATTTATTAATTTGTCAATTGGTTTTTCGATATTACTCCTTTATTTTTTAACAAACAGAATATCCTATTTAAGAAACAAAGTTTCTTTTATCTTTATTTTTATATTTTTATTATTTTCCACTTATATAGCCCGCAATATTATTGAGCTTCCCAATGATATTGTTCCTGTCATTTCTTTTTTAATAACATTTTACTTTTCTTACAGTATTTTAAGACCAATAAAAATTTATTGGTACTTTGCCGCTACTGTATTCCTCTATCACATAATCAATCTTACTTTTCAGGTAATTCCATTAAAATCAAGTATTTTACTGCTCTCATTCAGTCTTGTAATTTTTGTTATCAATCAGGTAAAATATGCGATTTTTTTAAACACCCGTGATAATTTCAGATTTACAAACGAAATTGTTCATAAAGGAAGTTCGTTAACTGTTGCTTCAAATAAAAAAGGTGAAATTATTTTTTGCAGCGAATCCGTTAATGAAATATTAGGGTACTCAACTGATGAAGTCCTGGGAATGGGATTTTGGACACTTACTGAAGATCCTGATTTTATTGGAGAACTCTATTTAGATCATTACAAGGATAATGTTTTGTATACCCGTAAATTAAAATGCAAAAATGGAGAATACAAATACATCCAATGGAAAGACAAACGCTTTTCTGAAGATTTAATTATTGGAATCGGGCAGGATATTACGGAACAAATTAAAATCCAGGACCAATATAAAAACCTGATTCAGACAGCAGCAGATATTATTTTTGAAATTGATATGGAAGGCAATTTTACTTTTATCAACGAATTTGCTTTTACTGTTTTAGGCTATACCGAAAAAGAAGTTATTTCAAAAAATTATTCCAAATTTATCCATCCCGATTTTATAAAAAAGATTGCTAATTTTTATAAAACTATGGAAGAAAACAAATCCAGTTCCGCCACCATTGAAATTCCAATTCTGAAAAAAAACGGTGGTGAATTATGGATTTCCCAAAAAGTGATCATCCGTAAAAATGATTTAGGCCAAACTATAGGTTTTGCTGGTATTGCAAGAGATATTACAGAACTGAAAAACAATGAAAATGAGAAAAAAAGCAGACTCGAAAAAATTGAAGCCTATAATGATTCTACTAAAAAATTATCAATAACCGACTTTAGTCATTATAATAGTTTAAATAGTGTAATTGATTATATTATTGAAGAGGCCAGGGTTTCAAAAGCAGACAGAATTAGCTTCTGGAAATATTACAATGACACTATTACCTGTAAAAATCTGTACAGCAAAAATAAATCTGAAATTTATAATAAAATAGTACTCGACAAAGCCACTTTTCCAATCTATTTTGAAACCTTAAGAAATAAAGCAATAATCAATGCTTCGGATGTTTTCAGCAAACTTGAAACCTCAGAATTTCAAAAAAGCTACTTTATCGAAAACAAAATCCTGTCGATGCTTGATGTCCCGGTTTTTTTTAGTGGACAATTGGCCGGTGTAGTCTGTTTTGAAAGTACCGAAAAAAAGAGAGAATGGGACAATGAAGATATTAATTATGCCCGTACCATTTCAGACCTTATTTCTTTAGCCATTTCTTCGCAAATGCGTTTAAAGGCAGAACGGAAATTAGAATTTAAAAGTCAGTTACTTTCCGCATTGGCACTTTGTACCGAGAAATTCTTATTGAGTAAAACTACTGAGGAAATGTTTCAGGAAACATACAGTATCATAGGAAAAGTAGCAAAAACCGATCATATCTATTATTACGAAAAAGATTTTGATACAAATACTATCAGTCAGAAATACAAATGGTCGCGAGGAGAAACAAGAGAGCAAAATAGTCCTAAGAAACACTTTACAGAATCTGATTTAAAAGAAATTATTGAAAAAGCGCAGAACAAAAAAATTCTGAATACACTTACCCGTCAGCTCGATAAAGACAGTTATTTTAAAAATTTACTTATTTTAAACGATATTAAATCAATATTAATCCTGCCTTTGTATATTCATGATGTTTTTACAGGGTTTATTGCTTTTGACGACTGCAAAAATGAACGCAAATGGTCTGAAGAAGAAATTTATATTTTTCAAACCTTAGCAAACAACATTTCATCGGCTTTGGAACGAAACCGAAATCAGACTAAAATTATTGAAAGCGAAGAAAAGTTCAAATTAATAGCCAATAATATACCCGGAACAGTTTACCTTTCTAAATTTGATGCTTTTTCTACCAAGATATTTCTAAATGATGAAATTTTAAACCTTACCGGTTATTCAAAATCCGAGTTTCTGGAAACCAACCTCTCCTTTTTGTCCCTTATTCACCCGGATGACAAAGATGAAGTCATTAGTAACCAGTTTGAAAATTTACAAAAGGGCAAGGCACTGCATAATACTTACAGAATTAAAAGAAAAACAGGCGAATATATCTGGATTGAAGAATTTGGTGATGTTATTAAAAAAGGAGATGAAATAGAGTTTGTAGGCGGAATCTATTTTGATATCACCAATAAAAAACAAACTGAGGATGCTATAAAAGCAAAACAGCTCGCTGAAGCTGCCAGCAAGTCGAAATCGGATTTTTTAGCCAATATGTCGCATGAAATAAGAACTCCTCTTAACGGCATTATTGGTTTTACCCATTTATTAATGAAAACAGATCTTGAAGAAATTCAGGAGAAGTATATGATGACCATTAATCAATCAGCACATTCTTTATTAGAAATTATAAATGACATTCTTGATTTTTCAAAAATTGAAGCAGGAAAATTAGAATTATTTATCGACTTGTATGATATCCAAAAAGTACTGAGCCAGGTATTTGACCTGATAGTATATGAATCTAATTTAAAAAAACTCCAGCTTGAGCTCAACATAGCGCCTGATGTACCAAAATACATCTGGACAGACATTGTACGGATAAAACAAATTTTAATTAATCTATTGTCCAATGCTGTAAAATTTACCCAAAAAGGTTCGATAAAATTAAATGTTTCTGTTTTAGAAAAAGGGGAAAATAACAATTATACGATTCGATTTTCGGTAGTTGATACCGGAATTGGTATTTTAGATCAAAACCAGGAGAAAATTTTTAAGGCTTTTTCGCAGGAAGACAGCTCGACTACCCGAAAATTTGGCGGAACCGGTTTAGGGCTTACCATATCCAACCAATTACTGGCATTAATGGAAAGCCATCTGCAGCTTGAAAGTAAGATAGATGTGGGAAGTAATTTTTATTTTGACCTAAACCTTAAAGCCAGCAACTTTAATGTCAATGAAAAATACAAAGCCGATTTCAGTCTTTTTGACAGTGAATCAAATTATATACCCGAAAATTCATTTCAGGATAATTTTACTTTTTTGATTGTAGAGGATAACAAAGTAAATATGTTACTATTAAAAACAATTATAAAAAACCTGTACTGCAATGCTTTTATCTATGAATGTGAAAACGGTTACGAGGCGGTAAAAGAATTTGAGAACATCAGCCCAGATCTTGTTTTTATGGACATCCAGATGCCTATAATGAATGGTTATGAAGCAACTGTAGCGATAAGGAACACTATAAAAGGCAAACATATTCCCATAATTGCCGTAACTGCAGGTACTGAAAAAGAAGAACGAAATAAATGTATCGCTTCAGGGATGAATGATTATATCCCAAAACCTATTATGAAAGGAACTGTGGAAGAAGCATTGATAAAATGGTTAAAATAATTATAAACTAAATCATTTTTATTCCTGATTTATTCCCAAAAAAAATATAAATTCGTGTTTAGTAAACAACTCAATAACTTAAATATAATATCATATGAAATGGCTAGGCAGAAGACAAAGTGACAATGTCGAAGACAGACGCTCGGTTTCCGGCGGAAAAGTAGCCGTTGGAGGCGGTATTATTGGTATTATCATTTTACTGGTAAATGTATTTGGCGGTGAAAATGCACGACTTATAACTCCTGTACTCGAACAACTGCAGGGCGGTCAAACACAAACAGAGGCCTCAGTTCCACTAAGTGCAGCAGATGAGGAAATGGGTAAATTTGTTAAAGTTATTTTAGCAGACAATGAAGACATTTGGGCGAAAATTTTTACGGAAAACGGAATGACCTATAAAAACCCAAAATTAGTATTGTTCAGAGGGTCAGTACAAACAGCGTGCGGCGGAGCTTCTTCGGCTTCCGGTCCGTTTTATTGTCCCGGTGATCAAAAAGTCTATATGGATCTGGACTTTTTTGATGAACTAAAAACTAAATTTGGCGCTAAAGGTGGAGATTTTGCCATTGCCTATGTAATCGCGCATGAAATTGGCCACCACGTGCAAACCTTGTTGGGAACCTCGGAAAAAATGCATGAGGCACAAGAAGGAAAAAGTGAAGCGGAAGCTAATAAACTTTCTGTTGCCTTAGAATTACAAGCAGATTTTTATGCAGGTGTCTGGGCACATTACAATCAGAAAAATTTAGATACGGGAGATATTGAAGAAGCCTTAAGTGCTGCAAATGCAGTTGGGGACGATGCTATCCAAAGCAAAATGCAAGGTCAGATTGTTCCGGATTCTTTTACACATGGTACTTCAGAACAAAGAATGCACTGGTTTAAGAAAGGTTTCAATTCAGGCGACATTAAACAGGGAACTACTTTTCAGGAAATATGACCATTTTTTAAAACCAACCAATAATAACCAGAAAAGCATGACCCTAAGTCATGCTTTTTTTATGTTTAAACAGATTGTTTTAGATGTAAATAAGTGAAATTAATCTTCAATAAATAACCGATATGGAAACACATTTGAAGATTTATTTTTTAAGTTTTTCATAAAACTCTCACACAAATAGTCCCATTCTTTAACTGACAGATAATCTTTTTCAACTGAATTTACTTTTAAATGGATATCTACAGTCCGGCTGAACCCAGCTTTTACAGAAATTTCTTTTCGTGTGCCTTTTTCAATTCTAACATCTAAAATATAATCTTTAAAATGATTAAAACTGAACGCTTTGATATCTGCGAAAGTCACAATACGGCCTCTGGTCAGTAAAGCATTTCGATAAGCCAAAATACGGTCCTTATTATTTTGTTTATTCATTCCTCCAACGGTATTTGTAACCAATATACCTTCTTTGCTTACAAAATACAAATCATCTTTAGATTCTAAAATGGTACCTATTTTTAAATCATTTCCTTCTTCTGCACAGGTTGACCAATAATTTATCGTAAATGATTTTCCAACCGATTCATCAAGTTTAGGTTTGATCATTAAATAAGGCGCATTATTTTTAGAGAAACTATTCTCTTTGGCCTGTTGCTCAACAGAAGCTAATAACTGGTTTATTTCAACCAGAGAACTATTCATAAAATCCTTACCCAGCCCTGCAAAAGAAGAACTTTCGTCTTTTAATAGATCTAATACATTCTGAAGTAATTCTGAAGCACTTCTGGAATCGAATCTGGAAACACCACCCGTTCGTAATACTGCATTTCCTTCTTCTATAACACCATCTTTAAATTCTTTTATTTCATAACGGTTATTAAATCCATCAATAACAGAATCCGTATCCAGATATATATTGTTGTCTGTTTCGAGTGCTACGTAAGACAAAAAGTTTCCAAGTGTTTTATTTATTGTGTGCCTTTTTTTATTGATTACAGGAAAGCAATTTGCGGTAAAAGACACGTTATCTAGTATTTGAGGAATCAACGATTCCGGAAAAACCATTTTTATCCAGATAACAGGATTATCGTTATTATTTGTTACTCCTTCAAAATAATTATACTCGGTGCTATACTCTTTTATGGATTTGTGTTTTAATACTCCTTTTAAGGTATAAAAATTATCAAAATAAAATTCATTTACCTCCTGCATTACTTCGCTAAGATGTGTATAATTTCGATTGATTATATTTTCTACATCAAGGCTGTTTACCGGTACATTATATCCTTCCTGTACTGCAATCTGGATGTCATCATGAAAACATTTCATTTGCTTTAAATAGTAATAAAACATTTCTTTCTGATGCGTATTTTTAATATCGATATATAGCATTAAATCTTCAAGCTCTAATACATCGGCATTTTTTAATTCTATCCCTAAAAAAACTTCCCCTGAAGGTAATGAATGCTTATAATCCCGAACAGCATCTTTGTAAAAAAGATTAGAAACTTCATATAGGTTTCTTTCATAAGCAATATATTTTACCTCAGCAGAAGATAATTTCACCTCCAGTGTAGGCGAAAGAGCTATCTCTTTACTAATTGGTGCTAAAGGATTATAGATATTATGAATCCTCCTGTTTACAGTCATTTGGTTCTGCAGGGAAACTTTTATATTGTTATCGATAGGCAAAGCGTGCATAATTGCCCTTGCAGGTTTTGTTCCTACGGTAACCTCCGGAAACATAATCTCCAAAACTCTTTCTACAACACGGGTTTTAGAATCTTCAAGTTCATGTGCAACTTTTTCCAATTCATAAGATAATGCATTAAGCATCATAGATACCACAGGATCGAATGATGTTTCCATCTCAACATCCGAAAATCCCCATGATCTGGCCGCTCTTTTTAATACCCTGTCTTTTATTCGTTCCTGTCTCATTATTTATTGTTACTTGAAGTCGTTTTTTTTTAACTTAAACTCACATCCGATTTTTACATCAGTTCTTAGTTAATCTTCCTAAAATCCTGTCATTATCTAAAAACCAAAGGTTGTTTTCATATTTTAGCATAATTTTTTCTCTGGAATTTGCAAATGGTCCTGGATTTTGCTGGATAATCTCAATAAAGCCATTTCCCACTTTACAAACAATAGCAACGTGTCCATATGGGTTAAAAAATGATTTATCATAAATGATAATATCGCTTTCTTTTGGCTCTACAGTACTTGGATTTGAAAATTGGACTAAATCTCTTTTCACATTAATACTTCCATCTTTAAGTGCTTTGTTATAAAAATCAATCGCATTTCCATATGCATCAGGCATTTTATGATTTAAATATTCATAATAATATCTCTTTACAAACTCTACACACTGGTATTTCATACCTATATTATACCCATCCTCAGATAAGTTTCTTCCTTCAGAATTACTTACTCCTCCATTATAATACACATTTACCCCATTATAGCTATCTAATATATCCCCTGTTTCATGTTTAGGATTCCAATTTACTTTTTTAATTACAACCATTAAGGCATACAATATTATTAGTGCTAAAATTGAAATTATAATCTTTTTTATCATTATTTTAAATTCCTTTATCTCCAAAATTCCTGGCCCAGGATTCAGATTCTATGATTGGATAATTTGGTGGTTTCCTTTTTGATAAAAATTTAATTTCTTCTGAATCTTTTGTAAGTCTTTTATAATCATCATAAACACATTGGTAATTTGGACAATAAGCTTTTTCTGATCCTATCGAAAAAATGAATACGGGAACAAAACATGTTTGATAAGTATCTTCAATGAAAGTATACTTATATTCTAATTTTTGCAAAAATTCTTCATCAGTAAATTGTCTTAATTTTAAAAACAAATCTTTTTTATCTTTTTCTGAAAATCCTTTTATGTTATTAACAGCCCAATTGGGCAACTCCTTTCTTATCTTTTCTAATTGGAGTTTATTAAAGTGATTGGGAGTTTTTTCTATAATCAGACTCTCACTAATACATTCACACTCTCCATTATTTATTGGTACTGTCATGTCAATAGGAGTACGCCCCCACACTTCATACCATCCATTTTCTGATTTACACCATATATTTTTGATATAATACTTATCTATCAAAAAGTATCCTAAAATGATAATGATTACTGAAATAATAATTTTTTTCATTTCAATATTGGTTTAAAAGTTTGCATTTCTGCAGGAACACCAACAGGTGATGGTGCTGCTTTAACATTATGTCTTGCCCCATCTGGGTCAAAAAAGGCATCATCAATTTTTTTTATATTAGACTCTATACTTTTCCATTCATTCCATCTTTTACTTTCTGACTCTATTAATTTGTAGTCAGAACTCAATAGATAATCATATTTATTTCCACATCTTTCTTTATTAGGTTTTATACTTTTATTTCCTTCCCTAATCTTCATATAATCAGAAAAGCATAATTCATCTTTAGTAAAAAGTGTTTCCTCATAATCACTTCTTCTCAAATAGGCATACACAGTAGCATTAGTTTGATTAGAAATTTTCTGAGCAATACTCTGTGCCGAATACAAAGGCATTTGTATAGTTTCAAACTCATCATTATACAAAGGAACCCCAACCGAAGTTACACCAATTAGTTCAGATTTTTTTATTTGTTTTTTATATATTGATTTATCTATATCAGGATTTCCTAATCCTGTCCTGCAAGCAAAACTATAAATATGAGAATCATTACTAAATGCTTCTTTACTCAATTTTAAAACTTCTTCCTCGCCAAAAGCATATTCAGAACTATCTCCTGTTAACCCCATTCCTAAAGCAATTTTACCAACCAATCCGTGACTGTAGAAAAATAATTGTTTTACTTTACAACTTCTTCTTTCTTCTGAAATTGTTTTCGAATTATTTTTATCCCCTGTATTGATGTAATTTATTATCTCCTGTGCACTATTAACTTCATAAAATTCACCTCCATATAAATTTACCACTGCATCTTTAACAGCATTAATATGTGAAGATTCATATCCCTTTTTGCACATTAAAACAGAAAACTTAATATCCTTATTCATCTTTAGCCTTCTGATTGCCTGATGGGCAAACATTAATTTACTACCAGGCCCTACATCTCTAACCCATGATACTGGATTGGAAAGAGCTGTGTCTCCTCTGTGATTTTGTGAACCAATGATGATTATGTGTTGTAAAAGTTTTTTTTCTAATTTCACATCTACACTCATCCTATCTTCAGCTCTCTGATAAAAAGCATAAACTTTAGCTTTCTTAAAATCATGCCCTATTTTAAGAGGAATTATTATTTTATCTCCTTCTAATTTATTTTTTGGTGCAGTACCCAGAACAATTTCCTTTTTACCTTCGTCTAATTTTATCGACCATTTTAATAATTTAACTTCAGCAACAGTTGGTTTTCTGGTAGGTGTGGCTTTAAAAATATAAGATGTATCTGATACAACATTTTCTACTAATTTTCCTTGAGTATCAAATGGTCCTTCTACTTTTGTTATGCGAATATCTGTTGGAGTTTTTCTATCCTTATTCTTATCGTAGTTTACTCCTTTATCTCCATTTTGGGTAACTTTCTTCGCTGATTGTGTAACAATTTCAGCTGCATCGTCTCTAATACTTCCTGATGCATTTTCAAAAAAATTATTAGCTAATATTGTTATCTTGCCCATAAACCTACGAATTTTATGATTTTTAATCTGAAATGATTTTATCTATTATAATTTTGCACAAAAAATAGTCTATTTAATTACCTTTTGCAGGAGCTTTTTATCTAATATCCTAATGTTTATTATAATCATTTTTTAATCTTTTCGGGTAATATTCAGAATTATGAAAACCTTCGTTATCATAAGGTTTAATTAATGGAAACGCTTATTTGATATAAAAACAAATAAATTAAAAAAATATAAATTTGAGTAAAACACCTTTATTCTTCAATAAATCACGGTCGGAGTCGAAGTTTTTTTTTATATGAAAAGGACTTCGACTCCACTCAGCTGACACCCATTTTCAATTACATCCAATGGAGTATTTTAATATAATTCTTCAGATACCCCCATAACATAAAACACAAATAAAATGTAAAAGACAATTAGAGGATAGCTAATATAATTATGATTAAAATAATTGCATGATTGTCAATTTAAATTCATCACCAATATTTTTTGTAAATTTCTTTTCAATCATTGAAAATAGAAACCATGCTTATTAGAGTATGCAATAAAAAATAAATGTATAAAACTATACTTTTCCATCATATTCCATTTAAAATCAAAAACTTAGCTAAAAAAAATTACCCATAATACAGATAGGCTAATAATTATAAAAAAATAAACACTTTTTATTTGATAGTTTATACAACATAATTTTAAATTTAAAACTAATGAAATCGGAAATGTTGTAAAATATACCAAAGAATAAAAAATATCAGATCTAAACTTTAAAGTTTTAGTTATGGTTATATAGATTATAATTCAATAAAATTATTTAATTGAAATTGTATCTTTTTTTTCTAAACCAATTGAATCGTTATCATATATTATTCTTGTATAGAGATATTTATTTTCTTTTGGGCTTTCCTTATAATAATAAATTTTACATATTAAATTATCTTCAAACCCTTCAATACCTCCAAATTCATTATCTCTTGCTGTTTCATAAACATACTTTCCATAATTTGCAAATATTGATTTTTTATAAAACAATACTTGAAACATATTGTAAGATTCTAATCTACGATTCAAATTATATTTCTTTTCAAAAACCTCTAATTGATCAATCAATTCGTCATTTGATAAATTTCTATAATTTGAAATTTCAAAATATTGAATTCCAAATTCTGCTTTATCATTTAATTCTTTGTCTATCGATTCTATTTCCATATTTTTATTTTTACATGATGTTAAACATAAAAAACAAATAAGAATTGTGATATTAATTTTCATAGTTTAGTATTTCTAAAAGGTTCCTTTTAATTCTCCAACAATATCAAGCTTTGTAATAAAAGGTTTAAATCCTCTAAAATGCTGTAAAACAAACCAAGAATAAAAAATATTTTTATCATACTTTTGAATATCAGGATAATCTAAACCAAAATGATCATAATAAATATATTCTAACCCCATTTCAAAAGTATTTCCATTAGTTTTATATTTTGTAATATAAATTTGATATGCCCAAACGTCATTAATAGTAATACCTAAACCACTAAATTTATCACTAAATTGAGGATTTCTTGCTTTTTTAATATCGGCTAAATCCGCATACAATTTCCCATTGGAATCATCTTTAATTTCTAAATTTTCTATATTTCCTTTATTTTGTTTTAAATATTCATTAATTACTTCTTTTACTTTTGAAATAAATGTTACAGAATTTTCATGCTTCAAAGCTGCCTCTGTTAATTTTTTATTTGAATATTCACCTCCTGTATTGGCTTTCATCTTATCAACCATTTCATGGGCTACAGTTTCTAAATCACCTTGAGAATAATATTCAATATCATTTCTAAAAATTTCAAACAAATCTGTATTAGATTTCTCTGTAAACTTTTTAATTTTTGAAACTGTATATTCTGCATTTTTTAATGCGTTATCACTTCTTGAAGTTACATTATAAAAGCTATCTTGCTTTTCTGCATCATAATTTTCCTGGTATAACTCGCTTTCTAATTTTGCATAACCTTCTTCATCTTCTGTATAATCTCCAAATAGCATATCTAAAGATGTCATATTGGTACTCGTAGTTTTCCCTCCAACCTTAATTGCTTTTTTTCCTTTTCTTCGAGTACCTTGCAAAATCAATATTGGAAATCTAATCTTCAAACTCAACTCCACACTCGCTTTATCATTAGCCTTCTGATAAAAAGCATAAACTTTAGCTTTCTTAAAATCGTGCTTTAACCTTAAAGAAATTATTATTTTATCCTCTTCTAATCCGTTGAGTAGTCCAGTCCCCAGAATAATTTCCTTTTTACCTTCGTCTAATTTTATCGACCATTTTAATAATTTAACCTCAGCATCAGTTGGTTTTCTGGTAGGCGTGGCTTTAAAAACATAAAATGTATCTAATACAATTTTGTCTACTAATTTTCCTTGAGCATCAAATGGTCCTACCACTTTTTTTATACGAATATCTGTTGGAGGTTTTCTATCCTTATTCTTATCGTAGTTTACTCCTTTATCTCCATTTTGAACAACTTTCTTCGCTGATTGTGTAACTATTTCAGCTGCATCGTCTCTGATACTTCCTGAAGCATTTTCAAAAAAATTATTAGCTAATATCGTTATTTTACCCATAACTTATGCATTCAATGATTTCTCTCCTGAAAGGTTTTCAACCTTACCTTTACTATTCTGAATATGTTCATCTACAGAAATAGCTTCAATTTTTCCTGATGCATTTCGGGATATATCTTTAGCATCTGCCGAGTAGTTATCGCTTGCAATTTTGGTAATATTTTTTGCCGTCAGCATAAAATCCGCGGTGGCCATTTGATTTATATTGATTCCTGCTGAATCTATCATATCCATAGCTGCACTTGAGGCAATGTTCTCTCCGGCATTTATACTTACATTTTTTCCGGCGGTAATACTAACATTCTCTCCTGCATTTACTGTAAAATTCTTAGGGGCATTCACTTCAATATTTCCTTTTCCGTCCATAAGATAAGTATTTCCGCTCGGGTCTTCGATTAAGATACTTCCCTCTGCATCGTTAAAGAGTATTTTGGTACCTGAACGTGTGTGGATTACTTTCTTATCGTTTCCTGAGGAACTATACCCCGAACTTTCCAGACCATTGTATTGTGTTCCCAAGACATACGGATTCTGTGCATTTCCCCCTTCAAAACCTACCAAAACTTCTTCATCGATCTCGGGAATGAAATAAAATCCTTTCCCTGCTCCTGAGTGTGGCTGTATCATGCGTATCCAGTCACTTGTCGTGTTCCCGCCTGCCCAGTTGTACTGCACTTTTACACGTCCGAGCCCATCAGGGTCGTTATTGTCCTTTATTTTCGCGGGCTGTGTTTCCGCTTTGGCAAATACATGCACATCCGTATAATGCGGTGCCGCTACATCGGCCGGAATGGCTTTGAAGTTGCAGGAATAATTGCCGTGTACCTGCGAGATATGTGATACTTCTATCACAATTAGTTCATGCTCCACCGTTTGGTTCTGAATCGTAAAAACCTGCCCAAGCCCTAACGGAAAATAGGATATCCCGCTGTAATACACACTATTGGCATCACTGCCTGCCGTCTGCAGTCTGGCCATTTCCTGAATTTCATCGCTGTTTTGGGCATTGGTTGTATAAGCGCCGATGCTTAGTTCTGACTGGGTAACGGTTCCCTGATTATGACCGACAATGGCGGAGAAACTGTCCTTGCTGCCTGTAGCAGTCCGGGCAGAAGCATTGCGGATATTGGCTGCACCATTATAATCATAGCCTCCAAGGGAAATTTTATGTGCAGACATATTGGCCTGTATCTTAAAACTATGCAATGAAGCCCCATTGACCAGTTTTATAGTACTGGTTTTGGTCTGTCCGAACTGCATGCGCATTCCGTCAAAATAAAACCATTGTCCGTAACGTTTCCCTAATCGTTTTAAGAATTCAAAACTGGTTTCATTATACTGGGCCATGCACTTGAATTCCTGAAGATAAGTCGATTTTATGGAATCCCTTTGGTAAAATTCTCCCGGTCCTTCGGCTAAAATACCCAGTACGATATCGTCCATTCCACGCTCCTGAAAAGTCCTTGATTTTTTCATGTCGTCCAGAACAATCGTATGGCTGATGCCTTTTACGTGCAGGCCTACTGCGCTGCCATGCAGGTCCACAGAGGAAAGTTCTGTGATGATGCCTTTGCTCATCAGTTTGATTCCGGTAAGGCTCTTGAAGGTAAAAATGACCTCGTCACCCAGATAGGTTCTCAATGCCTTTGCCTGGTCTGCGGGATTTATGATGGCCTTGCCTGTATACTGCCAGACAAAGGAAAAATGATGATGGTCCGCCATCTTTTGCGATAGTTCCAAATCATAATAAACAACATTCTGGGTAAAGCTGCCTATTGTTATATATACCTGTTCAGAGAAATGTGCCATAATAATACGTACTAATTAGTCATTAAAATTTAATCTAAGGCAATCCAGTTATTGGAGAATTTAGCATCGCCAAAAGTCAATTCCTTAGCTACTAATTCCATTGTTATTTTCATTGGAACTTCTGTAGTACTTGTAAATTGTTCGTCATAGCCAATACAAAATGCCTTAACAAATTTCAATTCTTTCATTTTACTCAAAGCATCTCTTCTGTAAAAGACAATTTTTCCATCTTTGGTCAAATCACCATTTAGCATCCAGGCCAAAAAATGGCTGTTTTGGGTCGCTTCGATTACCATCTTTACGACTCCGCCTTTGGCATTTCCTGTAGGCTTACTTGTGGTGTCTATTTCCTGTTTAAAGCTCACATTAAATTCAAGTACATTATATTCTTCTCCGTCTATATGTAATTTAGATAAAAAACTCATTTTGTAGATTTATTAGGTTATTAAAAGTTATTAAAACATAGATTTAAGCTTGTATCAAACAAAAAAGGAAGTCCAATAGCAGGACTTCCTTTAATAGTTTCAAGCTTAATGAAGTTTGATAAAGTCCAAAGATTAAACCCAGGCGTTATCAAATTCTCCTCCACCCATCGAAATTTTTCGAGCAGAAATCATAAAAGTCTCCGTTAAAGGAGTGTTACTGTTATGATCAAAGTTCTCTTTGTACTTAACCATGTAAGCCTCAGTAAACTTTAACTCTTTCAAAGTAGCATTAGAATCACGCTTGATGAATTTTACTGACCCATCTTTTCTTTCGAAATTATTGGTCATCCATTCGAACAATTCGGTACTGCCTGTTGACTCTACTTCGAGCATGATTCTACCTCCACGAGTTACCGTAGATGGACGCCCGGAAGCATCTGTTTCCTGAGCTAAATCATAACTCACATTTAATACTTTGTAATCCTTTCCGGCTACTGATAACGATGTTAAAAACGACATAATAAAATTTTTTTAATTATTAATTTATTTATTCATATGGCAAATATATAAAATATTTCTTGTTATAATAATTTATTTAATAAAATTTTACTTATATTATACAAAAAATTAATCTAAACCAAACATAGTTACATTACTCATTTATAAGATAGTGGCCCAACAAAAAAATACCCTCTGAAATCAAAAGTTCTGTTGGTACTTTTGATTGTCGCTTCAATAATAATATCTACCTTTTTTTTGGCCCTGCTTACATCATCAACCAAATACATTGTTTCTGATAACTCAACTTTAAGTTCGTTAACTTTTATTCTTTTTTCATGAAAAAGTAACGATTGCTTCATTGTTTTTGAAATGATTTCTTTCAATGTATTTTCATTCATAAGTAAATCAAAATCAATTTCCCAGATTTTAGAACCAAAGGTTTCGTCAAATTTGCATTCACCAAATGTGGTAGTCGCCAACAATATTATCTGTTGCGCAATTGAATGCTCAATTGAGGTCTTTTCTAATTCCTTTTTTTGTATTACACTATTAAAATCAATAGGCAGTTTATAAAAAGCTCCTTTCATGTTTTATTTATTTAAATATAAATCAACCTGTCTGTACGTCCTTGTCTATTTGTTTCCATCCCTTTTGAAACTTGCTTACGCTTGATTATATGCAGTTTTACATTTGGGGTAAGTTTTAAGAATTTTTCACGATACAGAATATCCCCTATAAATCTTTGTCCCTTTTTTTCATCTACAATAATAAAGTAACTGGTTCCTTTTTCAACTTTAAGTGTATTTATGTCCCCGGCAAAAATCTGAATGTTTTGTTCTTCTTTTTGAAAAGTATAAGTAAGTTCTTCCTGATTTAATTTCCTGTATTTAGAAATATCAAATATTTCCATATCCTCTTTTAAAGGTTCAAAAGGAATATTTTCGAAAAGAAAATTCTTTGTTGCTAAAAATTTTAAACCTAAAAAGCTCCACAACCCTTTTTTAGCGGTTTGTTCTTTATAAAAAAATGTATCCCGTGTTACCTTATAGACTTCTTTTTCATTTGTTTTATCATCTGTAACAATCATCTGATAAGTAGGAACTTCAATTTCAGCAGGAATTTCTACTCCTTCAAAATGTGTTTTTAAATTTACTGATCCTATTTGCTGTTCAGAAATCACTATGCTGATGGTATGTTTTTTTAAGGCAGAATCTGTGCGGACAATAACTTTGCCCTCACCGCTTCCGGCATAGAAAACAGAACCGTCGTTATCTGTGAGTCCCAATGAAAGATTCAATTCTGGAAATGGCATATTTAGATTTTTAAAATAAATTAAATTTTAGTTTTGCTTTTGGATAAATCCTTATCTCTTTTTCTTAATCTTATACGATTTCAGGCAACGCAGATAAAATTTTATATTTTGATTATCAGCATCACTGGGACTAAATTCATAATCTTTTTTAAGGGTATAAAACTTTATCGTATTAATATTATTAGCCATTAATTTTTTTATATCCCTTCTTGTCAGTTCCAAAGCTGCTGTGCCGTCACAGTTTACATTAAACGTGTTTTTTAAGATATACATCTCTCCGTTTTTGAAATAAAGCTCCAGTGGCTGTTCCTGTTTTACACAAACATTATCTGTAAAAATTTTAAAATATAAGTATATGCTGCTTTTTCTTTTCCCAAGCTGAAATACGGCATATTCATATTCTTCATTAAAAACTCTCAGTAAAATAGGTGGTGCGCTGGCAAAAAGCTTACCGTCAAGCAATAAATCTTTTTGAGTAACAGGGCAGCTTAAATCACTTGATGGATTTAATTTTTGAGCTTTTATTGGATTTGAAATTGAAAACAACACGATTAAAAATAAAATTTTAAGTATGTTCATGAATTTGAATTATTTGTTTTGATCATTCAAAAGATCAATGTTTGTTAAAAAAAGGAAACACATTGTGCATGTGCTTCCTTTTAGAATTTATTATAACTAATTATTTTTGTTCGTAATCTGTATCCCATTCTGTACCATCATCTCCTTTATGTCCATCCATTTTTATAAGGAAGTTTTTAGCAGGAAAGTAAGGTTTCATGTGAATATCCATGTATATTCTGTCTTTTTGAATAGGATCTTGTTCGAATCTGCGGATTTCGAAATTCTCAATCAATTTATCCGGACCAGTAATACCATCAAGAAAAGCAACAATCTGATTCATAATTTCTTTACGTGTTTTCGCTGTAAAGTTTTCGAAAGCACGACGATTAAGGAAATCCATTAATACTTTTGTCACATAGTCAAAAACACGAACTACTGAATACGTTTGTAATCCTAAATTATCACCGCTAAACAATGTTTTTGCAGAGAAAGCCATTACTTTTCCGTACTCATTTACCATAGGTACCAATCCTAAATTTTCAAGATTTGCGATTTCACTTTTCTTAAGGTCAAATTTTACTCCGTCAACTTCATTGATTCCACCGAATTTTTTACCGGCTGTAACCTGAGACATTAACGTTTTATAGATTTTTCCGGCAAGTGCTGCTGATGGTGCAATATGCAAATCATCACTTTCACCTATCTGCTCAAATCTTCCACGGCCAACAAGCCAGTTACATGTCATGATTACATTAGAACGGTACACATCACCTCCGGTTAAAGAAGCTGCATCAAACATTTCCAATACATCATCCGGTTCATCAAGATGTTCAAAATCAGTAACCAGCATTACTTTGTTTTCATGTGCAATCTTTGCCCATTTTTCGATTACTTTGTTAGATCCTAAATATCCTGGAATAACAAGAATACCGTAATTATTTTTAAGATCTAAACGGTCATAATTATCTACCAGTTCAGAGTGAATTGCATCGATAAAACGAGTATTGTCAAGATCTTTTAACTGCTCTAAGTCAGCATTTACAATCGTAACATTTTTAACTTTATCTGTTTCTGTATTTTTGAAAAACAAAGAAATAGTTCTGTATGCAGCTTCTATTTCTCTGGTATCTTCAACAGCTTTAATCAGATTTTTTTTCAACAATGCTTCAGACTCCTTGCATTTGTCTTCGCTCTGCGCTACCATATCGGTCAAAGCCTCATTATTTCTTAAAACCGAAGCCCAAAGCTCTAATGTCTTTTTAAGAGTTTCTCTTTCTTTGGCTTTATTTATTTCGCCAAGGAAAATTTTTCTTCTGGCTTTTCTTTCCGGATTAAGGTTTTGAATCCCTTCAATTGACATTTCCAATAAATCGAACCCTCCATATTTAGCCAGTTTTTCAATATTTTTCTCAACCGAACCTCCGGTTACTACTTTACGCTCTAATACCGCAGTATCATCTTCATTCCCTTTATATACTTCTTTTGCAGACATCTTTTTATATTTTTAAAATTCTTATTTATTATCTTTTAACTCCCCAATTAGCAAATCAAGACTTTCTAATAATGCTTTTTTAGCTTCCCCGTCTTCCAGTGCAGCTTTCAAAATCTTGTTTGATTTTAACTGACGGATGATTTTTTGATACTGATCTTTTTCTGTTTCCAGATCCGACAAGAAACTGCTTTGTGACGTGATTCCTTTTATACCAAAATCTCCTAAATTTTTAAAGTTGAGGGCTTCGGTTTTAGTACCTCCGTCAACAGTTTCAAAATTCACTTTTACTTCCGGTTTGAAGTGTTCAAATGCTTTTTCAACACTTGTGATTCCTTCAACCAACTCTGGTTTTACTGGTGCGTCAACAGTTAATTTTTGCGCAACAAGTGTTCTGTTTTGAGGGATTGCAATGATTGCTTCATCAGCATCTAATTTTACTTCATTACCTCCAATTCCATAATTTGATAACATAATTTTAAATTTTTAAGTGATTATTTTATTAGTTCTTTTTACTCTTATTCTTAATTATTGATTTTGATAAATCTGACGGCATACATCTAAATCCCTGCTTACTTTTTCTAATTCTTCTTTATAAGTCTTAGCCGATTGGTTCAGACTGTCTATTAAATGCGAATTATGGGTAAGACTTCTGATCTGCTTTTTATAATCAATAATATTCTTGTATGCCAGAATTACATTGTTGTATAATTTTTTGTTCTCAGTAGTATCTTTTGGAATTTTCTGATACATATTGGCAATCATGACATTTGCCAAACGCTGCTGAAAATCATTATCTACTTTTGGCGAATTAATAGAGTCGATGGTCATTCTGATACTATCTACTTTTATCGAAAAATTAGTTTGATAATCATATTCCCTTTTCATCATTTCATTCTCTGCCTTAAGCATTTTATTTTCTGCTATCGGCATGTAAAAATTAAATGATATCGCACTTAACATAACCAAAAAAGTGAGAATAAAAGCAATTAAAAAAGCTACAAAGGCTTTCTGGCGTTCTGATTTGTTTAATACTTCCATAATTTATTACTATATATTTTTTTAATCTTTTATAAAGAAACCATGTCGTTTCGGATTATGAATGATGTCTTTTTTATCCGTTTCGGCAACAAAAAGTTCTATGTTTTCTTTTTTCTTCCCTATGTAATCGAGCTTGTTCAGCGTTTCAAACAGCTTCTCTATTCTGGCCAGGGCTTTCATAGCGAGTGTAGCTGTTTTATCTATATGTACATGATCGTAACCTGAGTTAATAAGGGACGTGAACAATATTTCAAAATCTCCCTGTGAGATATCGCACCATTCAGCAAAATAATTCAACAGTTCTTCTTTTCCTGCGCCTGATTTTGAATCGATAAAATTTTTCATCACTCTGGCAAATGAAACCACTGAACTTAACATTGCAGCCGGATGCTGGTGCAATGAAAACCAGCGAAACTGTGTCAGACAACTTCCTAAATAGTACCCTGTATTATCCGTCAATTGCATAACCGTCTGCGGCAGCAATCCTGTTTGCTGAGTTCGGTTTATCTTTTGGGAAATCTGTACCGCATAAATCTCTATCTGACCAAATGAACGTGCGATTTGCGTGTGCATATCGACCAATTTTGGATGACAGGCCACAGTAACCGATGGCGGAATATAATCCTCATCAAGAAGTGTCGTATCACCTACCAAAACTTTTCCTATTGCCAGATAAAATCCTCCGTATCCTATTCCGGAACGAAATTCTTCTGCCTTGATCAGGTGAAGCTTATATTCCGGCTGCGTATAGGGATATCTCGGGGGAACCTCATCGGGGTCCGGTTCACCAAACGGAATTCTTTTCTTGGAATTAACCGATATACAAGCCAGTAATACCAATTGTTCACCTTCTTTAATATCATAGGTGTCTTCCGGATACGGAACCTGAAGATCTAATGTATCTGTGTTGCTCTGGCTTATTTCAATCCTTGATCCGTTTGGGGTAATCGCATGACATTCTTCCACACGTACGCGAAGGAGTTTGTGATTGTCAATTGCCAATGTAATTTTTGTAGATTCCTTATTTTGATTTACAGAATCCAGCAATCCGTAACTCATAGGTGTCGTATGAATACCGATTGCATCATTTACCAACTCGGAAACATTATCCTGAATCGATAAAAAATGACTCTTGTTTATCTTCATCCCATCGATCCAGTTAACGGGAAAATGACTTAATTTTTCTATCATAATGCTATATTGTTTTTTTATTTGAAATCAGATCTGTTCTTTTATTTTTTGGTTATTTCCTGATGCTTACTTTTTAAAAAAAAAAAGTAATAATCAAAAAATCATTTTCTTTTTTTACTATTTACTTTACAAAAATATTTTCGGTAGCTTTTAAAATAGGCTTTTTCGGGTTAAACCCTAACAACGGCGCACACTAAGCCCATTTTTACAGAAAATATTTACACGTGATTTTTGTTTTATTGTTGTAAAATCGTTAAGATTTTAAAGCTTAATTATATTAATATTATTAGTGATTATCCTATTTTTTTAATTGATACATTATCATTTCCGGGATTAATAAAATATACTGGTTCACCTGAAATCGAAAACTCATCTTCATCTTTTTCTAAAAATATTATACCCATTTCATCATAATTTATATTGAAATTTATTTTCAGTATTTGGATATGAATAACAGGGTAAAAAATTACATTACCCTGACTTTATTTTAGTTTTATACACATAACCTTTTTTACCAGATTTAGTTTGTATTAACCACCAATTACCCGAATCATCTAAAACCTCT
This sequence comes from Flavobacterium sp. Flavsp81, assembly GCF_059491325.1. Lineage (NCBI taxonomy): Bacteria > Pseudomonadati > Bacteroidota > Flavobacteriia > Flavobacteriales > Flavobacteriaceae > Flavobacterium > Flavobacterium sp. Flavsp81. The sequence goes on from NZ_CP168505.1 coordinate 1,980,691, forward strand.
ATTTTTTCTCCAGATTTAACTTTTTCAATTATATCTGATGTACCATTTTTATCTTTTCTTAAATTAGTATATCCATCAGGATCTCTAATAAAATAATTTTTAGAAATGCTTATTTTTGTTGTACATTTTTTATCTCTGTCTGCTTCATCAGGAATGGGTACTAATTTTTCTTCGATATTTGTCTCCTTAAGATTGATGTTTTGTGGTACATCACAATTATATTCGACAGCATTTTTACTTTGATCAGATAATGTTTTATAAATTATATTTTTAAGTATCCAACTTTTATTTTCATTCACTATAAAATAATCATTTTCAGAAAATCCCCTATCTGGAAATTTTGTTTTTACTAGTAATCCTTTTTCAGTATTAGGATTATTTACAATCTCATAAACAATATTCCCTCCGTCTTCAGAAAAATTAATCGTTTTTATTGACAAAACGTAATTTTTTCCATCACCTAAAAAAAGCATTAATTCATTTCCTTTATAGGGTGTACTACTTACTACCTTATCAAGAATTTTATCTCCATTTATATCTAGTGCTGTTATAATATAATCACCATTCTTCTCATAAAAAGTGATACTATCTTTAACATCTACATCACCTTTTAATTCATTTGCAAAAAGATCTTTTACTATGCTTTTGTTTTTGGCATTTAACTTTAAAAATAACTCACTATTTATATCTGGGTGGAGTGAATCAAAGAGAAAAAACAAAACGGATTTAGCCTCTTTTACGCTAAGAGAATTCAATAACTCCATTCTGTTATTTTTTATCAAATATTCAGTCGATTTATCTTGGAAATAATTAATACCGTCCGCATCCCGCTTACCTCCATAACAAATGCTGATTATATTTTTCTCATACTGCCTGTATTCTTTCTTTAAAATTAACGAAAACCAATAATCTATATATTTATTAGCGTCATTATATAAAATATTTGGTTTATCTGATGAATCATTCCAGCCAAAATATTCATTTAACATTTCAAATTTATTAGGGAATTGATTTAAATATTCAATTTCATTCTTGCTATTATATGCATTTTTAATATTAATTGGACTTTTAACTTCCTGGGAATAATTTTTACAACTAACTAATAAAAGCAATATTAAAATGTACTTATTCATATTTTATACTTTTTTATTCGAGGAATTCCGTCAGCTAACAAGAACATCATATTCTTGCTAGCTGAGGCTTTTCTTTTTCAATACGTCAATGAGCTTATTATTTTTTTGAATCTATTCTGACTTTATTTTAGTTTTATACACATATCCTTTATTACCAGATTTAGTTTGTATATACCACCAATTACCCGAATCATCTAAAACCTCAATCTTTTCTCCAGACTTAATTTTCTCAATTATATCTGATGTACTATTTTTATCTTTTCTTAAATTAGTATACCCATCTGGATCTAATATTTTTCCAAAAAAAGTATTTTCTTCTTCAGCTGACATTGATAAATATGTTTGAGTATATTTATTAACCAAATCGTATTTATAATAATCATTAGACTTAAATTTATTTAGTAACTCCGGATTTTGAACATAAAAATTATTCAATAAACTATATCCTTTGTTGTCACTTAAATCCTTATCATCATAATATTTCAATTCACTTTCTATTAAATAAGCCAAAGTTTCTTCTAACAACTTTTGATCAACTTTATCTTTAACTTTATTTGCATTAGCATGCAAAAAATAAGCTAGATCAAAAATAAATTCAGGCTTTTTAATTGTAATATCTGAAATTATTTTTTTCCTAATTATGTCTGATTTACTTTTATCATTATACCACAACAAGTGCCATTTAAAATCATCATTATAATCACTTACTTTCTTTAAATTTTTAATGACTGAACTGTAGAGAAACTTATTTTTTTCATAATTTAGGTAAACAACAATATCCTCTGTTTTACCAGCATCCATATTTATTTTCGATATTGCAGTTATGTCATCATTGAATAATATTTTATTATAATTTACAAAATCAATATTATAATTATTATTCATCTCTTCTTTTAATATATCCAAAAATGCATCACCTGCTCCATCAATAACTCCCCGATCAACCTGATACGTATCAATAAATCCTTCATTACTCATTGCAGTAAATCCAAGTCCTCGCTCCAAAAACACATCATTAAATTTTGCTTCATCAATATCTACTCCAAAATATTCGGTTATTTTATTTTTGAAATCATGGTGATTTAAAAATTTATAATTATTAGTTTTTAATAATTTTTCCATCAATGGTAAATATTCAATATATAATTTGTCTTCGTTCTTTTTTATTGAGCTTTTAATTTCCATTTTTTTTTCTTTTGTTTGAGAGTTACACAAACTAAAAAATGAAGAAATTATTAAAGACGTAATTATTGCATTTTTCATAATTATTATTTTTTTTTATCAATCTAAAATATTCCACCAGCTAACAACAGTATCCCACTTTTTGTTAGCTGGGGGCTTTTCTTTTTCAATACGTCAATGAACTAACTTTTTGTATTGTTATATTATAATTATAAATTATACAAATCTTTATCTAACACATTTTTCTAGGATAGTTTCCGAATCATAATCTTCAAAAGAAATATTTCCGAAATTTTTAGTGCTATAATTATAACTCTTTTCTTTTTCATCACCATCACTTCGTTCGTTTTCAATTCTAGAATATTTATGTAGGACAATTCCATTCGCTTCTTTGGAATATTTAAACGTTGTATATTCTTTAACTATTCCATTACCCCAACCGTTTACTTGCTCAACTGTAAAATAATTATCTTTTATTTTAATATCATTAAAACCTGCCGCAACATTCCCTGTATAGTACTTTGCAATAACATTTTTATTTTGAAATAATTTTCCTGAAATATTAATACACACTATAAATTCTTTATAGTCATTTGGTCCAATTTTTTCAGGAAAATCAGTAGAATAAACCATAATTTTATCTTGATTTTTATCTTGATTTTTATCTTGATTAAGATCACAATCCTTCTCAAAAATACTTTTGAACCCTTGTTTTTCAATCTCTTTTCTGAACTCTTCAATAGTCGAATTACTATCTGAATTACTGTTTTCTGAAAGTAATATTTTATCAATATATATTTTTAATTCTGTAGCCGATAACAAGTCATTTGACTGAGAGCTTTCAAAAGTTAAAATATTCTTTTTTGAATCATCAATAAAAGTTAAAATATATTCACTCCCTTTCTTACTTGCTTCAAAAGAACCTTTTTTCCATTCTTCAATTAATTTTTCAAGAGGTATTTTATTAATATCATTACTTTTGATCTCCATATTAGTAGAATATGAAAAATGATTTTTATCAAATTCATAGACAATTAAGTTCGGAAATTCTTCTGTATATCCTGGCAATAATAATATAGCTTCAGTATCATCTTTATTAAATAACAATCTAATTCCATCATAATTTTCAGGAAGATATTCGAAATTAAATAATACTTGTTTCCAATCAGAAACAATCTTTCTATCTACAACAAACTGTAATAGTGTAATATCCTCTATAAATCTAAATTTAAGTAAATAGTTTTTGTAGCTAATATTCAATTCACTTATATCAGTATTTCTCTTATAGTCTTTTTTAAAAACAACTTCTTTATAATTTCCGGTGCTAACAATTTCTTTCTTTGCAATTTCAGTTGACTTATCAACATCTTTACAGTTTATAAACAATAGTACTATAAGTGTAATACTTAATATTTTTCTCATAATTATTTATTTATTATAAAATTCCACCAGCTAACAACAGTATCCTCTTTTTGCTAGCTGGGGCTTTTTCTTTTCAATACGTCAATGAACTATTGTTGTTTATTTTATGCATTAAATTTATCAATCTTGTATATAGTAAAGAATAAAATCATTCATCACATTTTGTTAAGGTTAACGGGTTTTTACCTGAATTTTCTTTAATCATTACAAAATCCTCAATAAAGTCAGTTTCTTCTGTTTTAATATTGTATAAACCATACCAATTTAGAATCATTTTATTGTTTTTAAATCGTAATTTCCCAATTGCTTTTTCTTTTGATATATTTTCTGCATCTAATTTATTTTTGTCAAATCCATTATTATCTTCTTGATTTAAAAATTTGATTAAGAAACTATTCGCCTCATCTGGATTACTTTCAATTTTAGCATTTATATATATTGAATTGGAGTATAATGAGATATATGCATTAGAATTTGTGATTTCAAAAGTTGTCAGTGCATTTTTACAATCAATTCTCCAAATGCCATTTAAATTTTCATCTTGATTTAATACTTCTTTACTATTTTCGCTTTTTAATAGATTATCATTTATACTTTTTAAAATGGAATTGTAATCAATTTTACTATTATTTTCTTTTAATTTACTTAAAGCCATAAACAAATCAACAGAAGAAACAATCAATGTCTTTCCATTTGCATATATAATAACTGACCATTTATTATCTACTTTACTTTTGTCAAATATTTTATTATCATTAAACTTAATAAATCCACTTTCTGTAATTTTCGTTTTATAATTTTCGTCTGCCAAGATTTCATTAATATTCGCACGATAACTATTTTCATCATCTGCGATGGTAAAAAAATTATCTTCACCCTTTTCTCTCTTGATTTTTTTTATTTCTTTTTCTGAAGGAAATAAAAAAACAATAATCGGTTCATTTTTTATGATAAGTGTATCACTGCTTGTCTTATTAATCAATGTAGAATCACTATGATGATCAATTTGATTATTATTATTTTCTTTACAGCTTATAAAGCTTAATAATATAATTGTAATAAGTAATTTATAAATTTTCATAATTTATTATTGTGTAATTTGTACGTGGTAACAGTCATTTTCTACCAAGATGTCGTCTAGTTCTTTTCTTTTCTTTATTTCATTGAAGAACTTTGACTTATCTGTTAGCAATTTATATGCAATATCAAAAGTATTTAATACGTCTGGATTAGCTAAGTGTTTAGATACTGTAGACGGACCTAAATCATTTATTTTATTTTCCATCAATTGTATAATAGTGGCTTTTGATTTACCATTTTTTGTTTCATTTTCATAAACATCAATTACTTTTTGACCAGGGCTTTTATATGTTTTTCGTTGTTCATTTAGATCATCTTCACAATTATTATACATTATACGGGCCTGATCATGTGGTGTTCTTGCAACACTCGTTATATATATGTCAAAATTACCAGACTCTTTTCCGACTTCTCTTAATATTTTTTTTGTTAATGCAGAAAGAGATTCTTCTTTTGCTGTAGCACCTGAAAAATGAAGTTTTACTTCATTTTCAGATGGATCTCCAATTTTATCTTTTTTACATTCATTCAATTTAAATGCTTTTAAACCTTTTTCAAAATTGGTTTTACATTCCTTCCATCCAGCTAAACCTGGATTAACTTTTTTTCTTATTTTTTTTATATTTTCATTAGTGGATTCTTTTATAGTATCAGCTACTTTCCATATTTCATGCTTTTCCCAATATGCCAAAGCTGTCAATACTGCATATTTAGGCTCCTTCACTTTATCAGGATACAACTCTAAATCTATGTATTCATCTGGAAAAACTTCCTTCAAAATCTTAGTAATATCCTGATAATTGCCCCTGCCTGTAAGTTGTTTTAATCCTCTTCCCCTAAATAAATATCCATCACCACTTGCTTCATTACCATTACCATTGCCAAAGCCATTCTCATTAGCATACAAATAATTCAATAATCTTTTTTGAGGGTTATCATTACAATAATCCTGTAACAATCCTTCTTTTTTTAAAGTTTCTGCTCTTTGTCCAAAAACTGCATTACAATTTGAAACATTATATCTCACAGAATCTGTTTCAACCATCCAATCAGGATTTATTCCTAATGTTTCTGTTCCAACTTGAGCAAAAAAGTGAGCTTTTCTTAAGCAAGTATCTAAATGAATTGGTTTTTTATTTTTCTTACTAGTTTTTATATATTCATTTATATAGGAAACGATATCTTGCCTAAATGATTTATGTTTTGTGTAAACTCCAAACATTTTTTCTATTTCATCAAGTGTAATATCTTTATCACAATTAGGGCAAACACCTTTTTTCTCGTCCTTCTTCTCCTCCTTCTTATCAGGCGTAAAAATCTTTGCAAGACTATTAACCACTTCTATAGGATCCGGTAAAATTAAGGGTATGGTTTTAAACATAGATTCTCCCCAATCATATACGGTACCTCTTACAGTTTCTGCTATTCCTTTTTCTTCTTTTTTTGATGGTCCTTTTTTAGCGGCCGGATCTGCAGGCTTTGGTGCTGCAGGTTTTTGAGGCGTTGCTTGTGTAGCAGTTGCCTTTTTCTCAGGATTGATTACATTTATATTATTACTGCTTTCGGTTTTTTGCCTGAAAACTTCTGCCGTAACATAATATTCATGGGTTTTTCCTTCACTTTTATCGCCACTTACTAAATGGGCATTGGCTATTTTTGCAAAATCAACAGCCAACTTAAATTTAACATTTGCAACCCCATTCGATACCCGTTCAGATTTCGTTACGGCTTTGTTATTTTTGTTTATTTCACTGTGTCCTGCGCCCGGAGCATCGTCTTCCCATAAGGTTACATGTACAGTACAATCATTAAGATTTAAACAATGTACCTTCGCTAAAACGGTTTGGTTGTATGCAAAAGGTTTCGTCTGCAGATTCCCTAATGCATCGCATAATTCGACTTTTACTATTTTGCGTTCAATCGTATCCTGAGGTTTAATATCCAGGATAGCTTTTTCTTCGCCCAAACGTGCAAGAATACGAATTCCTTGTCTTTTTAAACTTTTTTCTGTAAATGTATAATTGGCAGTAGGTCCTGTTTTATTATTTTTCTCTTTTAAAATCCACTTTCCAAATTCTAAGATATATATAGACCACTTAACCTGTTCAACAAACGGGTTCATTCCAACAGGGGTTATTTGTCCCGGCAATAAACTGACATGATCAGAATTACTGGTCTTGTAGATTATTTCTTTCCCTACCTCTGGATTAGGATTTCCTATTATTTTAAAATTTGACATATTTTATATTTATTTTCAAATAACATCATCATCATCCAAATCCGCCTGAAAAGCAGCCATATCAACCAAAGGATTTATCTGATTATTCACCTGTGGCTTGGCTTCTTTAGCATTTTGTTTTCCCGGTTCTGCTTTTTGTCCGTGTTTGTCTACTGTAATACAATCAGGTCCTCCGACAGGACAGGTCCCTTTACTGCTTTCTAATAAAATTTTTCCTTTATTAGAGAGTGTAACTTTGTCATAAAAACTGCTCCATTTGGTAATAGTGGCCTGACAAGGCAGGTAATCCCCACTTCCGTTGGGCTGCATTTTGCATTTACCAAAAGTGTTTTTCTCGAGCGTTTGTCCAATTTCTTTATCGGTCGCAATGAGCTTTTTTTCAGCATCTTTATCATTGGCATAATGCTTACTATGTGTTTTTACCTTTAGTTTATCCAACTTAGGTTCTACACTAAACTTGCATTTTACAGTTGCTCCTTGCACTAGTACATGTTTCTCACTCATGGCTTTACCGTTTTTGAATATTAAACATTTTTATTGACACCTTTCTTTTTATAATCTTAAATAATTATTATTTAATCATTATCCGAACTCGTTTGTTTTATACTATCAATTTTAATTGCAATTTTAGTTGGATTATCATAATTGATAGCACACTCCAAATTCATTCTTTCTATATAATAAGAATCAGCATCTAAAAAATAAGCAGCGCTATAATTTCCTTTCCAAGGGGCATATCCCAAATCAATTTCTAAACCGGAATCTATATAATCTCCTTTTTGTTCTACTTTAATCAAATCCTCTTCATCTAAATGAGAGGCCACTTTTTGTTCTGCCTTAAATACCGATTCCTTATTTTTTTCTAATGGAAAAGTAAGCTCATTCTCAAACGAATAGTTAGTTGTATAAGCAACATGAATACCATTGAAAAAAGCTCTCAAAAAATAATCAGACGCAAGTAATTCAAATAATGTATCTGAACTTTCTAGTGCATAATCGATGTGTTTAATATAAGTTTCAGCAACTTCGCCTTCATAATAATCTAAAATTTCGCTTCTTATTTCCTCCCAACGGCTTTCAATTTCATTATAATTATAAACAGCTACCCATTTGCCAAATTCGTCAACAACAATTTCTAACGGATATAAAACTTCAGCTGTCTTTGCTGCCAATTCATTCATCTTTGTATCCGGTACTTCTCCATTAACATAAATATCTGACGCCCGGTTAATCTCGAAGAGATGATATTTATTTTTATCAACGGCAAGCCATTTTACATTCACATTCATTTCTGTAATATCAACTTCATCACCAACCTCTGAAATATATTGTACTTTATAATTTTCATTAGTTCTTTCCGGTGAAAAATGAAGCCTATTGTCATCTCCGAAACTAACATTTTTACGCTTTTTCTCTATTTCGTCATTTGTTTTAGCCTCTTTTTTTTCGGGAGGAAGAATTAATAATTCCAAATGACTTTTAAAATCGGCTTCAATCAAATCAGGAATCCTGCAATATATATTATGATGTCTTCTGAGATCCTGAGCGTCTACACCAAGTTCGCGGGCCACACTTTGCAATGTATCCCCCTTCCTTATCTTATAAATACGGTGTTTGTCATATTCTGACACTTCAGATTCCTCTATGTAATACATTTGCTAAACTTTTTTAGTTCGAGTTCGCTAATTCTGCTTCTTTTTTCTCTGTTTTAGGTTCAAACATGAAACCCTCATTGCCTTTTTTCTCTTTTTTATCCGGCTTAACTTCTTCTTTTTTCTGTCTTTTACAGATTATTACTGAATTCTCTGTGATTCCGTTCATTCCCAAAGTATATTTGGCATCTACATATTTTGCGGTCTGGTACCATTTAGGCTGCAGAAAAAACACCCAGCTACAGTTTTCACCATTCTCTCTTAATTCAATTTTACTTCCGGCATTATGGTCATTGTATCCGGAAACTGTATGATAAAATAAAGCACCGAAATCAATTCGGACAGGCCCTTTGGATCTTATAGTAGTATAATCTGTACTGTCCGGTTTTTTCTGAATTAATAAAGTTATAAGCAATAAATCCTTCATTTCGACATTTTCAATTTCCGGAAAAGGGTTTTTCCTTTCCGGTATTTTCCAGGTAACATATTCTTTTGGAGGAATCTGCATCATATAATTAAATACTGCATAAACACCAGTAGGCACTATAAACATCAGAAAATGCGAACACATCAGGAAAGTAAGTTCAATCCCATTTAGGGCAGTATAAATTACAATAAAGAGTACACTGGAGTAAAGCATAATCAGCAGGGAAAATAATAATTCAATACCAACTGCCTTTACATTAAATTCATCAAAATACCATCTGTACAAATAGACATTGAGGCTGCCAAACAGCAAAGAAGCAATCTGATAAAAAAGGAATTCATCAGACAGTTCGGTAAATAATTTATTATAGCCTAAAAATCCGACCAGTGCATAAATAAGTACAAATGAAAAAATATAGATGTAAAATTTCCTTTTATACTTTACGGCAAATTCTTTTATTTTATCGCTAAATACCATTGTAAGTATAACGCTGACCGCTATAATTACAACTAAAAATACTATAAGCCTGACATCAACAAGGGCTCCTAAATGCTTTTTTATCATTTCTAAATTCGTGTTGTATACCCTAACACAGGTAGTTTGCTAAAATTAAACTCTTCGGTTTCCTGATTCATTATTAAAACTGTTCTTACCTCAACTTCCATTGGGAAAAAATGCTCGCAAAAACAGTCTATAAATATTTTTATCTTTCCATTATTAACATAGTCCGTAAAAGGTTTATTCGTTATTGGCCCAATTTCCAGTGTCAGGTTCATTGAATAATCCATATAATCCTTTCCGGTAATAAAATCGACCCCTAATCGGTTTTCCCCTAAACTGACCTGTTCTTCTTCGGCACTATACTCTTTAGAACTCGTTGCTTTATAACTTACTTTCTCTTCTATGATACTTTCCAGGCAACGGCATGCTAAATCAATATCACCGACAATTTTATAAGTATAAGGCAAAAGCTGAATAAATTTTGAAACTAAAACAGCCGGATAAATATGCGGCAAACCCCAAAAATCATAAAAGAAGTCCAATGGCTTGCTTCCGTTCAGCTTATATAAAAAATCCCTTTCAACACTTTCTATTTTAGTCCGGTAATGAAAAATTTCGTTCTCAAAAGGAGTAAAAAAATTACGGGCTTCGGCCTCTTGTTTTTTCTGATGCTTATGTTCCTTTATCATCTGCCCCACCGACTTATCGGCGTTGTTCTCACTCAAACTATGCACAAAACCTTCCGGAAGTGCATCATACATACTATCTCTTGATAATTTTATGTTAAGATATTCCTGCTTATCATAATTATCATCCTGAATTGATGCTCCCAAAACATCACTCCTGTACGCTCTTGAGAATTGCCCGTGATTAGAAATCGTAATTTCATCCTGCACGACCGCATTACTCTCAAGGAGTTCATTAGCAACAACTTCGGCTCTGATGTCATATGAAATATTCTCTATTTCGTATGCAAGATCCTCAAGACTCTTTTTATTTCTTTGTGTCTTCATTAATTCGCCCTGCACCTATGTAACGTAGTTGAAAATATTCGTCATTGAAATTATATATCGCGAGGCCTTTCTCTGTACAGGCCAAAATTCTGTCGTTGTGCAGATACAGGCCAACATCGGATATTGGATGATCTTTATCGTATCTGAAAAAAACCAAATCACCTTCTGCAAGGAAACTTCTTCCGGTAAAGATCTGAATGGATTTGGACTTCCACATTCCCGCAGGATCTTTAGGAAGTGTAACCTGGTAAACATCACTATATAAAGACTGCAGGAAATAAGCGCAGTCAATTCCTGTCTTAGAAAAACTTTTTTCTTTGTATGGTGTATTAATCCAGGGGTCTATGTAGGAGTATAATCTGTAGTTTCTAATTTTATTGGGCATTACTGCCAGTACAATAGAATATTTTTCCTTTAAAACCAGAATATCGTCACTCAGGTTTTCTGAATTATCATCAACAACAGTTTTATTCTTTAAATCTGCTTCTCCTATTTTGGACTGCTTCTTTAACTGGTCTAAAGAATAATCATATTTAAACGGAATCTGTGAAATATATTTCTGGGCATAACATGCTAAACATAGATGCATCATTATAATTAATAAAACTGCCTGCCTCATAAAAAAATGTAATTATATAATCAATATTTAGAATTTAATGGTAACACTTAAAAATCCAATCACAATAAAAAATGAATGTGAATTCATCTTTCTGCCCAAAACACCAGCCATTTTTTTTATCATTTGCCAGCATAAACATTTATATGAATTTATTTACTTTTATAAATCATTCAAGATACAAACCTAATAAAATATTTTGTAAGAATGCAATTATTTTCATAAAAAATATCATATTATATTTACAATTTTAAAATAATAAAAACTATTTTTGCTTTTCATTTTTCATAAAGTTTATCTTAATAATATCTAACAAACATGGATAAAAAAAATATTGACATCAGGGTTATATTTTTCTTCGTAATCCTTCTATTAATTGGAATTGTTACCTTTATAATTCAATTTTTTAATCATGTTGACTGTGACGATGTCAAATTTTATATTTTCTCGGAACATTCCCAAAATCAGGAATCCATTGAGTTTTATGATAAAACACCCAATGCCAAATTGTGGGAATGGGATTTTGGAGACGGGTCTGCACCTGATAACAGAAGACACACTTTTCACGTATATAAAAACACCGGAAAATATATAGTAACACTTACTGTAAATGGTGATTGTGTCCATACCCGGGAGCTTAATATTACTGATAAATATGCTGCGGATAAACTGGGAACTCCCAAAATCATATCTTCGAAAGTAATTACTGTGGGGCAGCCTACCTATTTCAATTCGATTTCTGAAGATGCAAAAACCTGGGAGTGGGCTTTTGGCGAAAACAGAAGTGTTGATGACACATCACCAAATCCTGTATATACTTTTACTACTTCAGGAGAAAAAACAATTACGCTTGTTGTCAATGGAGATTTTAGCCGTGTCGCCAAAAAAACTATTTATGTACATCCTAAAATCATAAAAAAAACAAACCCTCTTGATATAACATCATACGAGTATGAGAAAAAAGCTTCAGCTTTTTCACTTCCGAGAGGTAAAGCAAAAAAAGATCCTTTGGAAGATATGCTTCAATATGTACCTGTGGCCCCAAAAACAAAAATGCAGAAAGACAGTGCCGGCGTAATCAAAAAAGCACCAAAAATATCTGAAGATCAATTTGAAATATTACTGATCAAGGTTGCGGAAGGCAGTAAAGTAAAAGATGATTTTTCAGAATTCTTATGTGATGATCTTGACATTCCAATTGTAAAAAATGATGATGAATTACTAACCTTCAGTCAATTGTGTTCCTCAATTAAAGGAAAAAAAATAAAAATAGAGTCAATCCGATTAAATAAAGACAAGGAAAACAACTGCATAAAAGGATTAAACATTACCTATAAAGTTAAAAAATACCTGATCTGGTATAAAGATTAATTAATATGGAAGAAGAAAAAAATATTTTCAGTACAGAATTATTAAATGCGCTTGAAATTGCAAAAAAAATTGCGAAAAACAATTTAAATAAATATTACTCTGCATCACATTTACTGAAAGCCATTTTAAACAGGGATTTATCACTTTTAAAGCGTCTGGAAGCTATGGGCAAAGATGTTTATTACCTTGATGAATGGGCAGAAGTAAGAATGGAAGAAGAGCCCAAAACTACTCACGTAATTGATGCAGAACCCAGTGATGTGATTGACGAAATCATAAAAGAAGCAGAATCGATAAGAATTGCATTAAATGAAGATGAAATCAGTCTTTATGCAATCATAGTGGCTTTGAGCTCTCCGGGAGTTGGTTTTAATTTCGATCAGATGAAAACCTATCCTATTTCCAGAAATGAATTACTGGAAGATCAGGTGGTAATTCCGCAAAATGACAATTTTGCCAAGCAGGAAGTCAAAAAAGGTTTTTTAGGCAAATATTGCATCCATAAAAACCTTGAAAAAAAGAAGAAAAAAGTAATTGCAATTGGCCGTGAGACAGAATTAAATACTATAAAAGAAATCCTTTGCCGGTTTTCTAAACCTAATGTATTGCTAATTGGTGATCGCGGTGTTGGTAAATCGATATTAATAGATACACTTGTTCAGAATGTAATCGACAATCAGGTGCCGGATGCTTTGAATAAAGTACAGCTTTTCGAACTGGATTTATCTTCCTTAATCGCAGGTGCATCATACAAGGGAGAAATAGAAGACCGCTTAAAAAACTGTATCCAGGAATTAAGACAATATCCAAAAGCAATTCTTATTATTGAAGAAATCCATACGTTATTGGACAAAAATGGCGGTGATTCCGGAGTCTCCAATGTTTTAAAAGGGGAACTGGCCAAGGGATTGAATATTATAGCGACCTCTACAATAGATGAATATACGAAGAGAATCGAAAAAGAACAAGGTTTGTCAGGAATGTTTGAAATTGTAAGACTGCAGGAATCCGATGATGAGACTTTATTCAGAATGATTCGGGAATCAATCAAAACCTATCAGGAGCATCATAAAATACAAATTGACGATGAAACAATAACGGAATCCATTCGTTTATCCAGAAGATATTTAAAAGAAAAAAGCCTTCCGGAATCGGCAATAAACCTTATCGATCATACAATGTCGGTATTGAAAACATCAGGTGAAACTTTTTTAAAGGAAAAACAATCTATTCTCGATAAATTAACTGTTTTAAAGAATAACGAAACGAATTTACCTGAAGAACAATTAATAAAGGAATGCAACTGGTTCCTAACAGATTTAATCAATAAAACCACTTTTTTGATGGTTGTGGAAGAAGAAAATCAGGTAAAAACTTTTGAAACTTCTGATTTGCTTATTCATCATATTGAAAACCTCATAACTGCAATTGAAGAAAGGGCATTAGACAAACGCGTACACATTGAAGCTTTTGATTTATCCCTTATCATTGCTCAGAAAACAGGTATTCCTGCCGGAAAATTAAAAGAAGAAGAGAAACAAAAACTGAATAACATTGAAGATGTTTTAAGCAGACGGGTTATTGGCCAGGATCATTGTATTGCAACCGTTGCCGGATCTATATTAGAATCGCGATCAGGATTAAGCAAAGCCGGACAGCCTATTGCATCATTCTTTTTTCTAGGGCCTACAGGGACAGGAAAGACAGAATTAGCCAAAAGTTTAGCGGAATTTCTTTTTCAGGATGAAAATGCTATCATCAGATTTGATATGTCTGAATTTAAAGAGGAACATTCGGCTGCATTACTGTATGGGGCGCCTCCGGGATATGTGGGATATGAAGAAGGTGGATTATTGGTGAATAAAATAAGACAAAAACCCTATTCTATAGTATTATTTGATGAAATCGAAAAAGCCCATACTTCGGTTTATGATGTGTTCCTGCAAATAATGGATGAGGGAAAATTACATGACCGTCTCGGAAAAGAAGGAGATTTTTCGAATGCTATTATTCTTTTTACTTCAAATATCGGAGCAGATCATATTGTAGAAACATTCAATAAAGGTCAAATCCCAGGTTCATCTTCTTTGATGGAAATCATGGGAAATTATTTCAGACCTGAGTTTTTAGGAAGACTTACCGAAATTGTTCCTTTTGCACCAATCAGTAAAGAAAATGCCATAAAAATATTTGAAATACATCTTAAAAAAGAATTCCTGGAGTTACTGAAAAATATCAATATAACAGTTGAAATTCCGATGGAAGCCAAACTCTATCTTGCCGAACATGGTTATAATGCCAAATATGGTGCAAGACCTATAAAAAGCATTATCAGAAGCCATTTAAGAAGACCATTGGCAAAGAAAATCATTTCCGGAGAGGTAAAAGACGGCGATAAAATGATTGTAATAATAGAAGATGGAGAGGTAAAATGGGTTAAAGAAGAGTCTTTTAGCACACTTAATGTTTAATCCGGCTGCGCGCTCAAAATATTATAATACGCTTATTTTTTACTTTGAGTAATTTATATTCTCATCAGAAATAACATTTAAATAACCTAAAATGAATAAAGAGGAAATTTTAACCAAGCGGAATTTTAAAGAAATCAGCGATAAAGTTGATAAAGCTTATGACAATTTTATTCTTGAAAATGTAAATGACCATTGTTTAAGAATTGCCGTTTTTCAGGGAGAATATAAATGGCATTATCACAACGATACCGAAGAACTTTTTATGGTTTTGGAAGGCGAGCTAAAAATTGAAATTAAGGATTCTGAAACAATATTTTTGCGAAATGGTGATTTTATTAAAATTCCGGCCAAAACTGTACATCGAACAAGTTCAGCAGTCAGAACCGTAAATTTGTGTTTTGAAAAAATTAAAGAGGATACAATTTTTGTTGACTAAAATTTTTAATACTAACCTGTTGATGTAATTATTAAAAACGTCAGTTCGAAGCTGAATTTTTTACAAAAAAACAATATTAAATGACGTTACTAATTAAGGTCCTAAATTCCATCGAAACCTTTGTCCGGCTGAGCAGAGTCGAAGCCTGTCCTAATTGGCAAGCCTTCGACTCCGCTCAGGGTAACACTTAGTCAAAGAGGCATTTAGCACAACAACGTCATTGGTAGTGTTTTTTGTGCAGAGAAACGGAACAAACTTCCCGATACGCTTCACACTCGAAGTGACGCGTATCGAGAACTGTTTTTAATGCTAATTTTTCTGTTCTCCATACAATTTTCTATCGAAAATCACTCGAACTGACGAAAAATTATCATCAAAAACTAATTTAGACCCAACTGCTATTGTTAATTCTCATACGCCTGATTATCCCCAAAACTCTTTTAAAAATGTTGTTGGTCGAAATTGTGCCGCAAAAAATATTGATTTGTCTTAAATTTATATTCTAATCTGTTTACCAACATATTATTAATATGAACCTGATGAAAAATATTTTTCTAATACTGAGTTTTTTTTGCATACTAACACCTGTCTGCAGTCAGAAATTAGTAAAATCACCTGAGCCATTTGGTCCTTTGCCAACGCAAAAACAAGTTGACTGGCAGGAAATGGAGTTTTATGCATTTGTACATTTTTCATTAAATACGTTTACCAATAAGGAATGGGGTTATGGCGATGAATCTCCGCAATTGTTTAATCCTACTGCTTTAGATGTGCGCCAATGGGCGCGTGTAGTGAAGGAAGCAGGCATGAAAGGAATTATATTAGTAGCAAAACATCATGACGGGTTTTGTTTATGGCCTTCTGCCTATACGGAACGTTCCGTAAAAAATTCTCCCTGGAAAAATGGTAAAGGCGATTTGGTTAAAGAATTGGCTGCCGCCTGCAAAGAATATGATTTAAAGTTAGGTTTATATCTTTCTCCCTGGGACAGAAACCATCCCGAATATGGCAAACCGGAATATATTACTTATTTCAGAAATCAGTTAAAAGAACTGCTCACCAATTATGGAGATGTTTTTGAAATGTGGTTTGATGGTGCCAACGGTGGCGATGGCTATTATGGAGGAGCCAATGAAACCCGAAAAATAAATACTCTTGAATATTATAATTGGGATGAAACCTATAAATTAATTTATAAAATAGCACCAAAAACACTGGTTTGGGGAGTTGGACCCTCTGAAGCGAGATGGATCGGGAATGAAGAAGGACGCGCCGGGAGAACAAACTGGAGCCTGTTACGCCAAAAAGATGAACTGGCCGGAAAAGTGCATTATACCGAGTTCATGTCCGGACATGAGGATGGCGAAAAATGGGTTCCCGGAGAAGCAGATGTATCTATAAGACCGGGATGGTTTTATCACGCTGTTGAAGATGACAAGGTTCGTCCTCTGGATGAGATGATTGATATTTATTATGAATCGATAGGACGAAATGCCAACTTGTTACTTAATCTGCCTGTTGACAGAAGAGGACTGGTTCATGAAAATGATGAGGCGAGGCTAAAAGAATTAGTCGCTGCCATAAAAGCAGATTTCAAAACCGAATTATTATCCAAAAGCAAAACAAGCGCAGACAATGTAAGAGGAAACACTACTGAATTTGCTGCCCAAAATGTAACCGACGGAAATAAAAATACTTATTGGGCCACTAATGATAATATCAAAACAGCCTCTATTGTATTTGAATTTGATCAGCCTACAGCAATTAACCGGATTCTGCTTCAGGAATATATAAAACTGGGACAACGTGTTAAGGCCTTTACTGTCGAAGCCAAAGTTGACGGAAAATGGGTGACTGTTGCCAGCGAAACCACTATTGGCTATAAAAGAATTTTGAGAATAGAGAGAGTTACAGCCTCAGCTCTTAAAATTAATATTACCGACTCAAAGTCAAGCCCTGTTATTTCAACTATTCAGGCATACAACGCTCCTACCCTTGTGCGTATTCCCGAAATCGAACGTGATAAAAATGGAAAGGTTACTATGAAAGCTGAAGAAGGAAACAGTATTTATTATACCCTGGACGGAACTAATCCAACGGTAAAGAGCAAATTATACAAAGATCCCTTCAATTATAATAAAGCCGTTCAGATAAAAGCTATTGCATTAGATACAAAAGAAAATATAAGCAGTGCAATCAAAACAGCAAAATATGGTGCCTCAAAAGAAAAATGGAAAATAATTTCTGCTTCGAGTGGTGACATGAATACCATAAACAGAATTATAGACGGCAATCCAAATACTGACTGGGCCTTTGGCGGCAATATCCATAAATTACCTCAGGAAGTATCGATTGATATGGGAACCGTTATTAAAATACATGGTTTTACCTACGTGCCGCAACAAACAGGGAATACTCTTAATTTAATATCCAATTACGAATTCTATACCAGCATAGATAATATAAAATGGACTTTGCAATCTAAGGGTGAATTTTCAAATATCAAAAACAATCCGATAGAACAAATTAAAATGTTTGGTGCCGTTAAAGCCCGATATCTGCGCTTTGTTGCCAAATCAACAGAAGGAAAAGGACAAACTGCTTCTATTGGAGAAATAAATACAATAGAAAAATAGTAAAAACAGCCCTAACAAATATTGATTTTTTTTAACATTTCAATTATGTCTTTTACCGAAGGTTACAGGTCATTAGTCGAATTTTTAATTTCATAAAGATCGTAATACCTTAATTTTATACTATTAATTAAATGAAACTACGGGAAATGAGTAGAGAAGGTATAAATTTTAAAGAAGCAGGAAAATTTGAAGAAACACGTTTTGAGAAAATTCACAATGTTATTTTCGAATCATCTCAAGAAGCTTCTGTGCTTGTCGCACAAGAAATTGCTAACATAATTCAGAGAAAAGAAGAACTAAACGAGCCTTGTGTTTTAGGTTTGGCAACAGGATCTTCACCAATAAAAGTTTACGAAGAACTGGTTCGGTTACACAAAGAAGAAGGTTTAAGTTTTGCAAATGTAGTAACCTTTAATCTGGATGAATATTACCCGATGGATAAAAACAATATCCAGAGTTATCATCATTTTATGCATGAGCATCTTTTTAATCATGTAAACATTCTTCCTGAAAATATAAATATTCCTGACGGAAATATAAGCAGTGAGGATTTACAACAATATTGTATCGATTATGAAATGAAAATCAAGTCTTATGGCGGATTGGACTTTCAGCTTTTAGGAATCGGCAGAACCGGGCATATCGGATTTAATGAGCCAGGATCTCACGTAAATTCAGGAACAAGAAGTATTACGCTTGACCATATAACCCGTATAGATGCTGCATCTTCATTTTTAGGCATCGATAATGTACCCCGAAAAGCGATTACAATGGGAATTGGTACTGTAAAAAATGCCAAAAGAATTGTACTTCTTGGATGGGGAATTAGTAAGGCCGGTATCATAAAAAATACTATCGAAGGAGAAATCTCTTCCAGAGTACCGGCTACTTATTTACAAGAACACAGCAACACCACATTCGTTTTAGATACAGAAGCCTCATCAGAATTAACAAGAGTAAAAACCCCGTGGTTAGTTAAATCGGTTATCTGGACAGAGGAATTAAAGCTTAAAGCTGTTGCCTGGCTAAGTGAATTGACCAAAAAACCTTTTCTTAAACTAACTGATAAAGATTATAATGACAACGGTATGTCCAGTCTTTTGACAGAAGAAGGAACCGCATATGATTTAAACATCAAAATGTTTAACAAAATGCAGCAGACTATCACTGGCTGGCCCGGAGGAAAACCTAATGCTGACGATACTTACCGACCAGAACGTTCAACTCCGGAAAGAAAAAGAATTATTATTTTCAGTCCGCACCCGGATGATGATGTTATTTCGATGGGAGGAACTTTTGACAGACTGGTAGAACAAGGACACGATGTACATATTGCCTATCAAACTTCAGGAAATATTGCTGTTTCTAATGAGGAAGCTTTAAAATTCGCTGAAATTTCTATGGCATTGAATACTAACTCCGGCGAATCTGAAAACATCATCAACTTTTTGAGGAGTAAAAAGGACAATGATATAGATTCGCTTGAAGTTAGAAAACTAAAAGGCTTAATCAGAAGAAGCGAATCTCTTGCTGCTACCCGATATTTAGGCTTACCTGACTCTAATGTTAATTTTCTGGATCTGCCTTTTTATGAAACCGGTACCGTAAAGAAAAATAATCTGGGGGAAGCCGATATTGATATTATGTGTGCCATTATTGAAAGAATAAAACCGCATCAGATTTATGCGGCAGGAGATTTAGCGGATCCGCACGGAACTCATAAAGTCTGTCTGGACAGTTTGTTTGAAGCATTAAAAAGATTAAAACACAATAGCTATATGGATGATTGTTGGGTTTGGCTGTATCGCGGAGCCTGGCATGAATGGGAATCTTACCAAATTGAAATGGCGGTTCCTATGAGTCCGGATCAGGTTCTTAAAAAACGTCATGCCATTTTTTATCATCAATCCCAAAAAGACGGTGTGATGTTTCAGGGCGATGACAACAGAGAGTTTTGGGTAAGGGTCGAAGACAGAAACAGATTAACTGCAGAAAAATACCATGCTTTAGGATTGGCTGATTATTCGGCTATTGAAGCATTCAAACGCTATTTTTTCTAGTTTATCCAAATTATAAAATACAGTAAATTATATTTTCATGTAATTTATTTTGGTTAGTTACCTGTATGTTGAAAATGCAACCGTAAATGGTTGCATTTTTTTTTATAACATGATTAAAACTGTTATTTACTACAAACCAATAGATTAAAAAATAGAACTTGAATAAATGCTTTCATACTTTGTAGAAATTATTAAATTATTGTCACCCTGAGCGGAGTCGAAGACTTGTTCGTTTAAAAGGGCTTCGACTCCGCTCTGCCTGACACCTGCTTAATTCAGGTATTAAATAGAAGAATTTAAAATCCTTTGTTTTACGTGATCAATATAAGATCTGCCTATCACATATCTAAGGCCCTCAATTTCTATACTATTACCTTCAACAGCATCAATTTTATCAATGGCTATGGTATATGATCTGTGAATTCTTAAAAAGTTTCTTTCGGGTAATAAATCTGTAAAATCAGACAGGGTGCTGTGAATTATATATTTGCCAGATAAAGTATTTATTTTTAAATAATCCTTCAGACTTTCGATAACCAATATTTCATTAAAAAAGATTTTCTTCATTCTTTTTTTATCAATTTTAACGAAAATAAAAGGGTGTTCCTGAGTGTTTTCCTGACTGGTACTGCTATTAGTGTTAAGCCTTTTACTGACTTTGTTCAACGCTTTCATCAGTCTCGAAAACTCGATGGGTTTTACCAGATAATCCAAAACATCCAATTCGTATGTTTCAATAGCAAATTGACTATAGGCACTGGTAATAATAAGCAAAGGAGGGTTTTCTAAACTTTTTATAAAATTTATACCATCCAGGACCGGCATATTAATGTCCAGAAAAATTAAATCAACTTTATTGTTTTTTAGAAAATTTAAACCTTCGATCGGATTACTAAAGGTGTCTATTAATTCAAAATCTTCAATAGGCTCTAAGAAATTTTTAATGACATTAATAGCCAATGGCTCATCATCTATAATCAAACACTTTATTTTCATTTCGGTTTGTTGTTTTAGCGAAAATAATTTAGCAGGAATAATTTTAAAAAAAGAAATTAGTTCTTTTAAGACACTTTAATTACAAGCTTAACGACAAAAATATTCTTTTTATTTTTAAAAGAAAGCTTATAATCATTTTTATTATAGCCTAATTCAAGTCTTTTTTTAACGTTTTCAATTCCTATCCCGCCTGACCTGTTAAAATTGTCTTTATGTGTTGTAATTTCAGGTGTTGGGTTTGAAATAGAGAAATGAAGATAATCTCCTTTAATCTTAAAATTAATATCAATTATCACACTTCCTGTATTTTTATTTACACCATGTTTAAAAGCATTTTCAACAAAAGTCAGCAATATAATAGGGCCAATTTTCTTATCGTGTATATCTCCGGAAATAGACATGTTTATTTCCAGCCGATCATCATTTCTGATTCGTTCTAAATCCAGATAATTCTGAATACAAAGTATTTCATTTTTTAAGGATTGCCTTTTACTCTTTGTTTCATAAAGCATATAGCGCATAAGCTCAGAAAGTTTGAGAACAATCTTTGGCGTTTTATCCGATTTTTCTACAGATAAGGAATAAATATTGTTAAGTGTATTAAAAAAGAAGTGCGGAGAGATTTGGGATTTCAAAAAAAGCAATTCAGTTTCCAGTTGCGATTTCTCAAGATCTGTGACTCTTTTTTGTTCTTTCAAAAAATCGTAAGTAATCTTGATTGCGGTGACAAATGTTATTACATAAAGTTCGCCCATCATCATATCAATAGTATAATTGAGTGTTAATTTATCTATTGTTTCAGGTCCTTCAGGCCAAACTTCATGGGTTATCAGTAAATAAGTCATGTTGAATTTTACAACCACCATAATGAATATGGCGGCTAAAATAGAAATTACATACAGCAGGTATTTTTTTCGATAAACCAAATGTGGCATAAGAACCAAAACATTCAGATAGCACAACGACATATGAATCGGAAAACCTAATAAATTTGTTTTCAACGAATAAAAATAATCATTAAAATAACTTCCCCAGCGAAAGGTATTAAACAAGAAATAAGTTGACCAAAACACGATGTGGTAGCGCAATGGTATTTTATATAATTTACCCGAATTTAAAATCATGATATTGGCTATGTTTTATGAATTTTTTGATGTTTATCTAAGTTTATACGTTATCCGTCTAAATTAGTTTTAATAAAAACCAAATTTATCTAAATTTAAAGTTAAATTAAGATTGTTTAATATGAAGAATTTTATCCTGCTTATTTTATTTGTTGCTTCAATTACAAGTTGTAAAATAAAGACAAATAAAAATAACAGCCAAAAAGCTGTTTTTATTGATCATGTAAATCCTTTTATCGGAACCGGCGGTCACGGACACACTTATCCGGGCGCAACAGTTCCTTTTGGGATGCTTCAGGTGAGTCCTGATAATGGTATTTCGAGCTGGGATTGGTGTTCAGGATATCATTATTCAGATTCAATCGTAACAGGTTTCAGTCATTTACATTTAAGCGGAACAGGAATCGGTGATTTGGCAGATATTTTATTTATGCCGATTAACAAAAAAGTAGATTTAACCGCCAAGGCCACTTCGCGCGATTTCCTTCCGTATAAATCAAAATATAGTCATGCTAACGAAAAAACAATACCGGGTTATTACCAGGTTTTTCTTGAAGATCCTAAAATCAATGTAGAGTTAACCTCATCACAACGCACCGCTTTCCATAAATATACATTTGCAAAAAATGATAAGCAATCCGTTGTTATTGACCTTGGCTTTGCTATTAACTGGGACAAAGCCTTAAAAACAGCCTTAAAAATTGAAGATGACCATACGATAAGCGGCTACCGTTTTAGTACCGGATGGGCAAAAAACCAAAAAGTATTTTTTGTGGCAAAATTTTCAAAATCTATATCAGAAACCATGTTAGCTGCTGATAAAAAGGTAATTGAAGGTAAAACAGCGGAAGGAGAAAATACATCATTACAATTATTTTTTAATTCAGATAACAGCCCTGAATTACTGGTAAAAGTAGCTTTGTCTTCGGTAAGTGTAGAAAATGCAAAAGATAATCTGGATACCGGGGATTTTAATTTTCAGGATATAAAATCGCAGGCACAAACTATTTGGAATACCGCTTTAGATAAAATTGTAGTTGAAACTCCTTTAGATTCCCTTAAAACAATCTTCTACACGGCTTTATATCATTCACAATTAGCGCCGGTAACTTACAGCGATAAAAATGGACAATTCAGAAGAGAAGATGATAAAATAATTACAGCAAATAATTATACCGCCTACTCTACCCTATCGTTATGGGATACATTCAGGGCCGAAAATCCTTTACTAACTTTAATTGCACCGGATAAAGTTTCTGATTTGGTAAATTCTATGTTAGCCTATTACGAGACTAAAAAGATACTGCCCGTCTGGACACTTTATGCTAACGAAACCAACACCATGACAGGTTATCATTCGATTCCGGTGATTGCAGATGCTTACCT
This sequence comes from Flavobacterium sp. Flavsp81, assembly GCF_059491325.1. NCBI lineage: Bacteria > Pseudomonadati > Bacteroidota > Flavobacteriia > Flavobacteriales > Flavobacteriaceae > Flavobacterium > Flavobacterium sp. Flavsp81. The sequence continues at coordinate 2,004,436 of NZ_CP168505.1, forward strand.
CAAAGGCATTAAAGGTTTCGATTCTGAAAAAGCATACGAAGCCATGAAAACAACCATGATGCAGGACGAGCGCGGCTTAAATTTTTATAAAAAGTACGGTTATATTCCATACAATTTATTGGACGAATCGGTTACTATTACTTTAGAATACGCTTATGATGATTGGTGTCTGGCACAAATGGCTAAAGCCTTAGGAAAAAATGACGATTATAATTTTTTTCTAAAACGCTCTAAAGCTTATCAATATTTATTTGATCCAAAAACAGGATTTATGAGAGGGAAATCGGAAGACGGGAAATCATGGAATGAACCTTTCGATGCTAAACATTCAAATCATAGGGAACATACCGATTATACTGAAGGAAATGCCTGGCAGCACAGTTGGTTTGTACCCCAAAATGTGGAGGATTTTATTAAGTTACACGGAAGTAATGAAGTTTTTGCAAGCCGTTTAGAACAATTATTTACCGAAAACTCTGAGATAACAGGAAATAATGTTTCTGCTGATATTTCAGGATTAATTGGTCAGTACGCACACGGAAATGAGCCAAGCCATCACATTGCCTATATGTTCAATCATGCCAATCAGCCTTGGAGAACACAATATTGGGTGCGTCATATTTTAGACACACAATACAATACAACACCAAACGGATTAAGCGGAAACGAAGACTGCGGGCAAATGTCTGCCTGGTATGTTTTCAGTTCAATGGGATTATATCCAATGAATCCTGCTTCGGGTGAATATGAAATAGGAAGTCCAATTTTCGAAAAATCAACCATCAATCTTCCGGGTAAAAAAACTTTTATAATTGAAGCAGAAAATGTTTCAGAGAAAAATTTTTATATCCAATCAGCAACATTAAACGGTGTTTCATTTAATCAGACAGCAATCTCACACAAACAAATTGTAAAAGGAGGAGTTTTACATTTTGTAATGGGGTCCGAACCTAACAAAAAGTGGGGTCAAAAAACAAACATACCAAGTAACTAACTACCTAATAAATAAAATTAATGGACATCATAGACGTATCAATCATCGTAGCTTATATTCTGCTCTCTGTAGGTATAGGAATCTGGATTTCAAGGAAAGCATCAAAAGGGCTGGATGATTATTTTCTTGGCGGGAAAACAATTAAATGGTATTTCCTGGGTCTGAGCAACGGATCTGGGATGTTTGATGTTTCAGGAACTTCCTGGATGATTGGAGTACTGTTTTTGTATGGCGTAAAAAGTTTCATGTTTATGTGGCTTTGGCCTATTTGGAATCAGATTTTTGTAATGATGTTTCTGGCGGTCTGGATAAGACGGTCAAAAGTAATGACTGGTTCTGAATGGATTCTGACTCGTTTTGGAAGTGACAGGGCCGGAAAAGCATCTCATATTATAGTAGCCATTTTTGCCATCATTTCTACAATTGGTTTCATAGCTTACTTTTTTGAAGGAATCGGAAAATTTATAACCATTATTCTTCCATGGGATTTAACGCTTCATTACGGAGATTTAATTCTACTGACTTCAGAACGCTCTTATGCTTTGATAATCATATTTTTAACTACTATTTACACGGTTAAAGGCGGAATGTTTTCTGTAGTTGCTACAGAAGTGGTGCAATACTTAATTATGATTATTGCCGGAGTTTTAATTGCCGGATATGCTTTCATCAATTATACAGATGTTCAGATTAATTCGGTTATTACCGAGGAATGGAAAAATGTTTTCTTCGGATGGCAGTTTGAAGCCCAGTGGAGTGATAAATTTCAAACCTTCAATCATTTAATAGATTCTGAAGGCTACAAAATGTTTGGCGCTTTTATCGGAATGACCTTATTTAAAGGCTTTTTTGCGAGTGTGGCAGGCCCAACGCCAAGTTACGATTTACAAAGAATTCTTTCCACCAAATCGGTAAAAGAGGCAGCCTATATGAGTGGTTTTACCAACTTAATTTTATTCATTCCGAGATATTTATTAATTACAGGAATTGTGGTAATTGCTTTGGTGAATTTAGCGCCGGAACTAAATGCCAATACAGGTTTAACAGGAGCCGATTTAGAATTATTAATGCCAAAAGTGGTTAATTTATATATCCCTGTCGGAATCAAAGGAATATTATTAGCAGGTCTATTGGCCGCATTTATGTCCGGATTCTCAGCCTTCGTAAATGCAGGACCGGCGTATATCGTAAATGATATTTATAAAAAATACTTCAAGCCCGTTGCAACAAATGCACATTATATAAAAGTTAGTCAGATCTCTTCTTTCTTAGTTGTCGGTTTAGGCGTTTTCATGGGATTCTTTGCAGACTCCATAAACTCTCTAACGCTATGGATTACCAGTGCGTTGTACGGAGGTTATGTTGCAGCCAACTTTTTAAAATGGATTTGGTGGCGTTTTAATGGATGGGGATATTTCTGGGGAATGTTTGCCGGATTGGTAGTCGCTTCTCTGCAATTTGTTTTAGGCCAGAACAAAGGAAACTTTCCTATTGGAACATTCCTGTATGATTTATCAGAAATGCAGGCCATTTATTTATTTCCGGTAATATTTGGATTCTCTATTTTGGGTTGTCTTTTGGGAACTTTTCTAAGCAAACCAACAGACATGGAAGTTTTAAGGTCTTTTTATACCAATGTAAGACCCTGGGGTTGGTGGAATCCGGTTTATAAAACTCTAAAACTAGAAGATCAGTCTTTCGAAAAAAATAATGATTTCTATAAAGATATGCTGAATTGTGCTATTGGTATTGTATGGCAGTCAAGTATGATTTTGCTTCCAATATTCTTCATTATCAGAGATTATCCAAAAGCAATAATTGCATTAATTGTGTTTTTGGTAACGACAACTATTTTAAAATTCACCTGGTTAGATAAAGTTCGAAAAATAGAAGATTAAGAAAATATTTTATACAAGAATACCACAAGTCCAAAAAAGGAGCCCGCGGTGCAATTAAAATCTAGTTGCACCCACAAGGGTTAAAAAAAATTAAGTTTAATAATAAAATTATACAAAGTGAGTACAATTCCCTGGCAAGACAGACCCGAAAACAGCAATGATATAATGTGGAGATATTCTGAAAACCCTATTATTGGCAGATATTCCATACCTTCATCAAACAGTATTTTTAACAGTGCAGTTGTTCCATTTGGTGATGGATTTGCAGGTGTTTTCAGATGTGATAACAAAGCGGTACAAATGAATATTTTTGCCGGTTTCAGTAAAAATGGTATTGATTGGGATATTAACCATGAACCAATTGTAATGGGAGCAGGTAATACGGAAATGATCGAATCTGCTTATAAATATGATCCGCGTGTTGTTTTTATCGAAGACCGTTACTGGATTACCTGGTGCAACGGTTACAACGGACCAACAATTGGTATTGGATATACTTACGACTTTAAAGAATTTTTCCAATGTGAAAATGCTTTTTTACCATTCAACAGAAATGGCGTTTTATTTCCACAAAAAATAAACGGAAAATATGCCATGTTAAGCCGTCCGAGTGATAACGGACATACGCCATTTGGAGATATCTGGATCAGCTATAGCCCGGACATGAAATATTGGGGAGAGCACAGATTGGTAATGAAACCAACTCCTTTTGAAGACAGTGCGTGGCAGTGTACTAAAGTTGGCGCAGGACCAATTCCTATTTTAACAGATGAAGGCTGGCTGATGCTGTACCATGGTGTAATCAATACCTGCAACGGTTTTCGTTATGCAATGGGAGCAGCACTTTTAGAAGTTGATTCACCTCAGAATGTTAAATACAGAACACAGCCGTATTTATTGGGGCCTGCTGAGCTGTATGAGCAAGTTGGAGATGTGCCGAATGTTGTATTTCCTTGTGCCGCTTTACACGATATTAAAGAAGATAAATTAGCCGTTTACTACGGAGCAGCAGATACTGTTGTTGCTATGGCATTTGGTAAATTAAGTGAAGTTGTTCAGTTTACAAAAGATAACAGTTTATAAAAAAGGCATGCGTTTAAAAACTCAATGGTTAACAATCGCTTTAGGGTTTATTTCGATAATTGGTTATTCACAATCAAAAAATACGATTATACCTAAAATCTATGTGGCATCAAAAATAGAAAATCCAATTGTTATTGATGGAGATGATTCTGATGCTTCGTGGAATAAAGCTGTCTGGACAGATCTTTTTACAGATATCGAAGGTGTTGAGAAACCAAAATACGGAACAAAAGTAAAAATGCTCTGGGATGAAACCAATTTTTATATATTAGCGAAACTTGATGAGCCTGACGTCTGGGCAAATTTGAAACAACGCGATACTATTATCTTTTACAACAATGATTTTGAAGTTTTTATTGATCCCGACAGCGATACTTTTAACTATTATGAATTAGAAATTAATGCTTTGAATACGGCTTGGGATCTGTTTCTGTCAAAACCTTACCGGGAAAATGATAATGTTGTTTTAAATGACTGGAATATTCCGGGTCTGAAATCGGCCGTAAAAATCAAAGGAACGCTAAATAATCCAAACGACAGAGATGAAGGCTGGGTATTAGAAATGGCGATTCCCTGGGCATCTTATAAAACTTCCTATAACGAAAAAAATGTGCCCACAGATAAATTCTGGAGAGTCAATTTTTCGAGGGTAAACTGGCAGCATACCGTAACTGATAAGGGTTATGAACGCAAAAAAGGGATTGACGGGAAATTTTTGCCGGAGTACAATTGGGTATGGTCGCCAATGGGAGTCATCAATATGCATGAACCTGAAAAATGGGGTTATGTTTATTTCTCTTCGAAAGAAGGAAAAGACAGTTTTACAATTCCGCAGGATGAAAAAGTAAGATGGGAATTATACACTTTATACAGAGCACAAAAAGAATATTATCAAAAGCACAAAACATGGGCTAAATCTTTAGCAAATCTGACTAAAGAAGTGATCAATGTTGATAATAAAGTTTTAAAACCGATACTCGAAAATCATGCAGCAGGATATAATATTTCAGTAAAAAGTCCTTTTTCTAATAAAACATTCATTATTAAGCAGGATGGTAAAATTATAGCTAATGATTCTTTTTAAACCACACAATATGGCAATAAAATCAGTTTTCTCAATTCTGATTATCAGTATGTTTTTTGCTTGTTCTTCATTAGAAAGAAAACAAAATCAACCGAAAGAAGAATTTAAAACAATTGGGTATGTTGCTGGTTATGAAAATTTTGATCCGTCAAAAATTGATGCGGACAAGTTAACTCACGTTAATTATGCTTTTGCTAATATTATTGATGGAAATGTTCAATTTGAGTTGGCTACAGATAAGGCTAAAATAGAAAGTATAATGGCTCTTAAAAAGCAAAATCCCGGTTTAAAAGTATTGTATTCTATTGGTGGCTGGGTTTGGTCAGATCAATTTTCAAATATAGCCGCTTATGCTGAATCAAGAGAAAAATTTGCTAAAAGTGCTGTTAAACTACTGAAAGCTTATGGTTTTGACGGGATTGATATCGATTGGGAATTTCCTGGGCAACGTGCTGAGGACAATGCTTTCAGACCTTCAGACAAAGAAAATTTCACCTTATTATTAGGCGAATTGCGTAAACAATTAGAAATTGAAACTAAAGTGGATAATAAGCATTATTTACTCACTATTGCAGCAGGAGCAGATCAGGAATACATCAATCATACTGATTTAAAAAAGGCACATCAATATCTTGATTTTATAAATTTAATGTGTTACGATTTTTATAACGGTTGGTTTTATCAAACAGGACATCATGCTAATTTATATCCTTCAAAAGAAGAAAAATTTGGAGGAAACAGTATTAGTGAGTCAGTAGATAAATTCTTAAAAGAAGGTGTTCCTGCTAACAAGCTTATTTTAGGAATTCCTTTTTATGGAAGAAAGTGGGAAAAAGTAACAGCAACAAATAATGGCTTATACCAATCAGCTCTAACGGGAAGTTCTATTGTCGCATCCTGGGAAATTGCAGCAGAATTAAAATCAGGAAAATTTCAGGAATTATATGATGATTCGGCAAAAGCATCTTATTTATGGAATGCTCAGGATAATATTTTTATTTCTTATGAAACGCCAAAAGAAATTGCTTTAAAAGCAGCATTCATTAAGCAAAAAAAATTAGGTGGTGCTATGTTCTGGGAATATAGTTTAGACAATAACCAAGAGCTATTAAACACGCTGTATCAAAGTGAAAATAATACAAAAGAAACAAAAGCAAGTTTAAATAAATAATGAAGAAACAGTATCTGATATATGTACTATTTGTATTGTTGTTATCTAATTGTGGGCTACATAAAAAAGGAGAAATTCAATTGACTGATTATGTAAACCCGTTCGTTGGTACAGCTGGTCCCGGCAATACATATCCAGGGGCAACAGTTCCTTTTGGGATGGTACAGCTAAGCCCTGATATTGGAATACCCGGCTGGGATAGAATTTCAGGATATTACTATAAAGATTCTATTATTTCCGGATTTTCCCACATGCATTTATCAGGTACCGGAGCAGGCGATTTATATGACATTTTAGTAATGCCGACAAACAGCAGGTTTACAAAACGGATTAAGGACAATAATTTTATACCTTTTTCGAGATTTTCGCATGATAAAGAAACAGCAGTTCCGGGTTATTATGCCGTAAATTTATTAGATTTTGGAATTAAAGCAGAACTCACTGCAACCGCACGGACAGGTATTCATAAATATACTTTTCCTAAAGATGATGCATCGCAGATTAATATCGATTTGGGCTATGCCTTAAATTGGGATACACCTATAGAAACCTATATCAATGTCGTGGATCAGACCACTATTGAAGGGTATAGAAAATCAACAGGCTGGGCCAAAGAGCAACGGGTGTATTTTGTTATGAAGCTTTCAAAACCTTTTAGATCCTATCAGATTTTTAAAAACGATTCCCTTACAACTAATCCATCGAAAGCAATTAAGACCAAAATCATTTTAAATTATAATACAGTTGATGAAGATGAAATAATTTTAAAAACAGGGCTTTCCACAGCTTCTGTTAAAGGAGCTTATAAATCCTTAGAAGAAGAAGCTCCCGATTTTGATTTTGAAAATTATAAAGCTAAAGCCTCTGCTCTTTGGGAACAAGAATTACAGAAAATTAATATCACAACACCTGACGATACCAAAAAGAAGATTTTTTACACCATGATGTATCAGTCGATGCTGGCTCCTACATTGTTAAGTGATTGTAAAGGAGATTATAAAGGTGCCAACGGTGCTATTGAAAATGCAAAAGGATTTGACAGATACGATACATTCTCGTTATGGGATACCTATAGGGCGGCACACCCATTGTATACTATTTTGCATCCAAAACGTGTTTCCGGTATGATTAATTCTTTATTGGCACATTATAAAGAAACAGGCTTATTGCCCGTTTGGTCTATGCAGGGAAATGAAACCAATATGATGATAGGCAACCACGCAATACCCGTTATTGTTGATGCTTATTTTAAAGGAATTGAACATTTTGATGCATCATTAGCTTATAAAGCCTGTGTAGAAAATTCCATGGCTAATTCAAGACAATTAGACAGTTATAAAACATTAGGCTATGTTCCTGTTGATGAAAATAATGAAAACTGGTCAGTTTCAAAAACGCTGGAGTATGCCTATGATGATTGGTGTTTGGCGCAGTTTGCAAAAGCATTACATAAAGTAAATGATTATGAATACTTCTTAAAACGTTCTGAGAATTGGAGAAACCTATACGATTCTAAAAGTACATTTATGCGTCCAAAATTGAAAACCGGAGAATTTATAAAAGAATTTATTCCAAAAGAATATACGCCCTATTTTTGCGAAAGCAATGCATGGCAATATTTTTGGTCGGTACCGCAAAATATTGAAGGCTTAATAAAAGCAGTTGGCGGAAATTTAACTTTTGAAAAAAAATTAGATTCAATGTTTACCTTAAAACCGCTCCCTGAAGACAAATTGCCTATATTTAGCACAGGCATGATTGGACAATATGCACATGGTAATGAACCGGGCCACCATGTGGCTTACTTGTACAACTATATTAATCAACCCTGGAAAACAGAGAAGTTAGTCAGGGAAATTTTAGAGAGTCAATATAAAAATACTCCCGGCGGGCATTGCGGAAATGAAGATTGTGGACAAATGTCATCCTGGTATATATTTAGTTCATTAGGTTTTTATCCTGTAAATCCGGCTCAGGGAATCTATAGTTTTGGGTCACCATTATTTGACGAAGCCACAATTAACTTAGAAAACAATAAAATATTTGTTATTAAAGCAAGAAACAATAGTAATAAGAATATATATATCCAGTCTATTAAATTGAATGGAAAAAAAATAGACAGAAATTACATTACGCATAAAGAGATTACACAAGGAGGTACCTTAATTTTTACAATGGGTAAATCCCCTAAAAAAAATAAAAATTACACGGCATTATCTTCGGAAATGTTTAATTAAAAAACAAGCATATGTCAAATAGAAGAGATTTTATAAAAAAAACAACTTTAGGCACACTTGCCATAAGTTCTGTTATAGGCTATAGCGGATTTGCTAAGAATACAAAAAATGAAGAAATTTCGGAAATCGAAGACTTAGGAAAAAAGCAAAAAAAACCAATTATCATTTCAACATGGAATCATGGTTTACCCGCTAATGAAGAAAGCTGGAAACAATTAAAAGCCGGAAAACCAGCCTTAGATGCTATCGAAGCCGGAATGAAAATTCCCGAGGCTGATCCCAATGTCCGAAGTGTTGGTTATGGCGGATATCCGGATCGTGATGGGAAAGTAACTCTGGACGCCTGCATTATGGACCATAACAGCAATTGTGGTTCGGTTTGTTTTCTGGAAGGCATTATGCACCCTATTTCAGTGGCAAAAAAAGTATTACAAAATACACCTCACATTATGCTTGCGGGTCAGGGAGCGCTTCAATTTGCATTGTCTGAAGGTTTTAAAGAAGAAAATTTATTGACCCCTGAATCTGAAAAAGACTGGAAAAAGTGGATGGAAGATTCAAAATACAAACCTGTAATAAATATAGAAAATCATGATACAATTAGTATGCTGATGCTGGATCAGGAAGGAAATCTTGCCGGCGGCTGTACAACAAGCGGCGCAGCCTGGAAAATGCATGGTCGCGTTGGTGATTCCCCAATCATCGGCGCGGGGCTTTTTCTGGATAATGAAGTGGGTGCTGCTGCTGCAACCGGTTTGGGAGAAGCAGTAATCAGAACTGCCGGAAGCGCAATGGTGGTCGAATTAATGCGTCAGGGAAAATCACCTTTTGATGCCTGCAAAGAAATTACAGAACGTATTTACAACAAGCATAAAAACCATAAAGACATGGAATATCTGCAAGTCGGATTTATTGCATTGAATAAAAACGGTGAACATGCAGGTTACAGCTTAAGATCAGGATTTAATTATGCTGTTTCTGATGATGAAAAAGGACACCGAATGGAAGATGCTAAATTTAAAATGGCCTGGGAAAAATAGCCATGCCCGAGCTTTGCTGAATTTGGATTACGCATAATTTTTAAACACATAGAAACATAGTTTTTTTGTGTAGAAAAAAGAATAGAAAAGGAAACTAGTTTCTTCACACATAGTCATGTGTGTTTAAATAAGTGAAACGCCTTTTTTAAGTTTTAAAATCTATGTTTCTATGTGTTTAAAAAACAGCAGACAGAGGATTAAAAAAAAAACAAATAATGAAGAAAACATTATCCATAATATCAATACTAATTATCTCAATTTTATCTGTTAACGCACAGGAAAAAGTTCCTTTCTGGCAAAACGAAAAAATAAATGAAGATAACAGAGAGCCAATGCATGCTGCTTATTATGTTTTTGAAAACGAAGCATTGGCAGCCAAAAACGACTGGAGACAATCTAAAAACTATCTGGACATAAACGGAACATGGAAATTTAAATATGTTAACAGTCCGAATGATTTACCAAATGAATTTGAAAAAAGCACTTTTGACGATACGGCCTGGGACAACTTTAAAATTCCGGCCAGCTGGGACGTAAATGGTTACGGTTATCCGGTTTATGTAAATACTACTTATGATTTTGATTATTTAATGACACCAAATCCGCCGTTTGTTCCCACAAAGTATAATCCTACAGGAGTTTACAGAAGAGAAGTAACAATTGACAAATCGTGGGAGGGAAAAGACATTTTTCTTCATATAGGTACAGCAAAATCAAATTTGACAGTTTGGGTAAACGGTATTTATGTTGGATATGGAGAAGACGGAAAACTGCCATCTGAATTCAACATAAATAAATATGTAAAAACCGGTAAGAACAGTATTGTTCTGAAAGTAATGAAATGGAACGACGGCTCGTATTTAGAATGTCAGGATATGTGGAGAATGAGCGGCATCACAAGAGATTCTTATTTGGTTGCCAGAAATAAAGCACATTTAAAAGATTATGAAATCATTCCGGATCTGGATGCTTCTTATGTAAACGGGATTTTTAAAATTTCAACTTCGTTTTCAGATTTAAATAAAAAAGACAATTATACTTTGGAAGTCCAATTAAAGGATGGTTCAACAATTGTTGCTTCAAAAGTTATTCCGGCGCTAAACGAGAAACAAACCTTTGATTTTGCAGTAAACAATCCTAAAAAATGGAGTGCAGAAATTCCGAATCTGTATCAAATCAGTTTTCTTTTAAAAGATAAAAAAGGGAATATTATTGAAGTAATCAATCAGAATGCCGGCTTCAGAAAAGTAGAAATCAAAGGCGGACAGCTTTTGGTAAACGGAAAAGCAATTTATATAAAAGGCGTTAACCGTCATGAAACAGATCCCGTTACCGGACAAACGATTTCGAGAGAACGCATGGAACAGGATATTAAAGTGATGAAAGAATTTAATATCAATGCAGTAAGAATGTCCCATTATCCAAACGATGAATATTTTTATGAATTATGCGATAAATACGGAATTTATGTGGTTGATGAAGCCAATATAGAATCTCACGGTATGGGTTATGATATTACCAAAACTTTAGGTAATAAACCCGATTGGGAATTGGCGCACCTACAGCGTATGCAACGTATGGTTGAAAGGGATAAAAATCATACATCTATTATTATCTGGAGTATGGGTAATGAAGCCGGTAATGGTTATAACTTTTACAGAGGTTACTTGTGGATAAAAAACCGTGATAAATCAAGACCTATTCAATACGAGAGAGCTACAGTTGGCGGCTGGGACGGAAAAACTTTAAAATTTGACTGGGATTCTGACATTATAGATCCAATGTACAGTTCACCAGATAAAATGGAAGAATATATTGAGGCAATTCCAAATCCAACAAGGCCTTATATCCAATGTGAATATGCACATGCTATGGGGAATTCTATGGGAAATTTCAAAGATTATTGGGATGTGATTAGAAAACATCCCAATTTTCAGGGAGGTTTTATTTGGGATATGGTCGATCAATCTGTTTATAAAACGCTGCCTGACGGAACCCGTATTCTTGGTTATGGAGGAGATTTTGGTCCAAAAGATGTCGTAAGTGATAATAACTTTGTCAATAACGGCGTATTTACTGTAGAAAGAAAACCAAATCCACATGCTTTTGAAATGCGAAATGTGCTTCAAAACATCCTGACTTCCTGGGATAATCAGTCGACTGCAACTATTAAAGTTTATAATGAATTTTCGTTTAAAGATTTAAGCAACGTCAGTTTACACTGGAAATTGGTTTTGGACGGAAAAGATGCTATTAGCGGAGTTATCGATAATTTAGAAATCAATCCAAACGAATCTAAATCGTACACACTTCCGATTCATTTAGAGGGAAAACAATTTAAGGAAGCCTTTATAAATGTGACCTATCATATTAAACAAGACGAGCCGTTTTTACCAAAAGATTTCGAAATTGCAACAGAACAGCTTGCCTACAAAGGAAGTTGGAAAAATGATATAAAAATTGAAGGCACAGCAAAAATATCAGTAGAGAAAAAAGAAAACAGCACTATATTTAAAAGTGATAAAGCTGAAATAGTTTTTGATAAAAAAACAGGATTTATAAACGGGTATTCATTTAATAATCAGCCGATTTTAAAAGAAGGATACCAATTACGCCCAAACTTTTGGAGAGCACCAAACGATAATGATTTTGGAGCTAATCTTCAGGTAACTTTAAAAGCATGGAAAGCAGCTACAGAAAATCCGATACTTGTAAACTGGACTTATTCTGTTACAAAAGACAATAAAGTTTTGGTAAAAGCAACCTATAATTTACCGCAGGTTTCATCGCAATTAGAGCTAAATTACGAGCTAAACGGCAACGGAGAATTAAGTGTAAAAGAACAGTTAGATTTGGATAAAACCAAAGAATTACCTGTACTGCCGAGATTTGGAATGGAAATTATCCTGCCTAAGGATTTCCAAAATATCAGTTATTACGGAAGAGGGCCTCATGAGAATTATATCGACAGAAATTACAGTGCTCAGGTTGGCATTTATAATCAAACGGTTTCAGAACAATTTTATCCTTACATCCGTCCGCAGGAAACCGGGAACAAAACAGATATCAGATGGTACCAGCTGTCTAATAATAATCTAAAAATAACAGTTAAATCAAATGATTTGCTGGCGGTTACAGCATTACACTTTTTAAATGAAGATCTGGATGACGGCCTGAAAAAAGATCAAAGACATGCTGCCGAGCTTAAAGAAAGAGATTTGACAAGTTTAAAAATCGATTACAAACAAATGGGTGTCGGCGGTATCGACAGCTGGCAGGCGTGGCCAATGGAAAAATATTTACTGAGAGACAAAAACTATCAATATCAATTTACAATTACACCATCAATAAAATAATTCATTATGAGGATATTAAAGCCATTCCTTATCGTATTCTTCCTGACTGTTTTTAATTTCGGCTACAGCCAAAAAATATATACAGAAAAGGACATTCAGATTATTCCGAAACCAACACAGTTATTAATTACGAAGGGCGTTTTTGAATTTTCTAAAAGCACAAAATTTATTGCGGTTTCTGAATTCCAAAAAGAAATTTCGAATGTTTTGATCAACAAGTTTGAAAAAGCAGCGGGATTCCGTCCTGAATTTTCGACAGCAATACCACCGGGTAATTATGTACAATTTAAGGTTGATGAAACTCTGGAAAAAGAAGCCTATATATTAGATGTAAGCACTAAAAATATTACGATTACGGCCAAAGGAAAAGCAGGTTTTATTTACGGATTAGAAAGTATTCGCCAATTGCTCCCGGTGGTTATTGAAAGTAAAAACGTGCTGCCCAATCAAAAATGGCAAATTCCGAATCTTGTGATCAATGATAAACCTCGTTTTCAATGGCGCGGACTGATGCTGGATTTATCTCGTCATTTTTTTGATAAAAATTACGTAATCGAAACCATAGATCGTTTGGCGATGCACAAAATGAACGTCTTGCATTTGCATTTAGTTGATGATCAGGGCTGGAGAATTGAAATTAAAAAATATCCAAAATTGACTGAAGTTGGAGCCTGGAGGGTCGATCAGGAAAATCTGGCGTGGAATGCAAGACTTACGGTGAATCCGGATGAAAAAGGAACTTACGGTGGATTTTTAACTCAGGAAGAATTAAAGGAAATTGTAAAATATGCTGCAACAAAAAACATCGAAATTATTCCGGAAATTGAAATGCCGGCGCACGTAAGCAGTGCCATCGCATCATATCCTGAACTGGCTTGTTTTGATCAGCGTATTGGGGTTCCGTCCGGTGGATTATGGCCTATTACCGATATTTATTGTGCAGGAAAAGAAACTACGTTTGAGTTTCTGCAGAATGTAATAGACGAGATAATTACCATTTTCCCTTCAAAATATATACATATTGGAGGTGATGAAGCGACAAAAACCAATTGGGAAAAATGTCCGAATTGCCAAAAAAGAATGAAAGACAATGGATTGAAAAGCACCCACGAACTGCAAAGTTATTTTGTAAAACGAATGGAGAAATACATCAATTCCAAAGGCAAAAAAATAATTGGCTGGGATGAAATATTAGAAGGCGGACTGGCTCCGGATGCAACCGTAATGAGCTGGAGAGGAACACAAGGCGGTATCGATGCAACAAAACAGGGACATGACGTAATCATGACGCCTGAATCGCATTGCTATTTTAATTTTTACCAGGGACCTCAAAATGAAGAACCTTTAGCTTTTGACGGTTATACCCCATTGAGTAAAGTCTATGAATTTGATCCTGTTGTACCTACAATGACACCGGAGGAAGCCAAACATGTTTTAGGAGGTCAGGCCAATTTATGGGCAGAATATTTACCGGGACCAAAAGATTCAGAATACATGATTTTTCCACGATTAGCCGCTCTTTCTGAAGTTTTATGGAGTACAAAAGAAAGCCGTAACTGGAATGATTTTACATCAAGATTAACTTATTTATTGCAGCGTTATAATTATTTAGGCATTAATTACGCAAAAAGTGCTTTTTTAGTCACCGCCACTTCAAATGCAGATTTAGTTCAGAAACAGATTAATATTACTTTAAAAAATGAATTCCCAAATCCGGATATTCGCTATGTTTTGGGGAATAAAAATATCGATCATAATGCAATAAAATATATCAGTCCAATTCCGTTTAAAGAAACTACGATTTTAAAGGCTTCTTTATTTCAGAATGACAAACCCGTCGGAAAAACGTTTACCGACACTATTGTTTTTCATAAAGCAGTAGCACATAAAGTAAGTTATCTTACACCTTACAATCAAAATTATAAAGGTGACGGCCCTTTTCAAATGGTAAATACAATCAGAGGATCAAAAAACTTCCATGACGGGCAATGGCAGGCCTGGCTGGTAAACGACATGGAACTTGTAATTGACCTTGAAAAACAGGAAAGCGTAGAACAAGTAACCGTTGGAACTCTAGAAAGTCAGGGTTCAGGAGTTAATTTCCCCATACAAATTAAAGTGCTGTTATCGACTGATGGCATTACTTATAAAGAAGTCGGAAAAATATCTCGTCCGTTTGCTGTCAACGCAAATTCGGAATTGAAAGATTTTAAAATCAATTTTCAAAAACAGGGCGCCAGATATGTAAAAGTTATCGCAGGAAATTTAAAAAAGAGTCCAAAGGGAGAAAGTTCCTGGTTGTTTGTAGATGAAATTTTAGTAAATTAGGAAATGAAGTATTTAAAAATTGTATCAGTTTTTGCTGGACTAATCTGTGTTTTTGCTGGACTAATCTGTTTTTCTTGTTCTAATAAAAATATAGAACTTGTAAAAACTAAAGACAGAACAACAAATGTTGTTGATTATGTAAATCCATTAATGGGCACTGATTCTGATTATAGCTTATCAAACGGAAATACGTATCCAGTGATTGCTACGCCTTGGGCTATGAATTTTTGGACACCAATGACTTCTAAAATGGGAGATGGTTGGGCTTACAAGTACGATGCCAATAAAATTAGAGGAATCAAGCAAACGCATCAGCCAAGTCCTTGGATTAATGATTATGCAGCATTCTCATTGATGGCAGTAACAGGAGATTTAAAATTTCAGGAAGACGAACGTGAATCTTGGTTTTCTCATAAAGCCGAAATTGCAAAACCATATTTTTACTCAGTATATTTAGCTGATTATGATGTAACAGTTGAGGTTACACCCACAGAAAGAGCTGCTCATTTTAAGTTTACTTTTCCGGAGGCAGATAAATCGTATATCATGTTGGATGCCTTTTTTAAAGGATCTATGGTAAAAATTATTCCTGAACAACGTAAAATTATTGGATACTGCCGCAATAATAGTGGTGGCGTTCCAGAGAATTTCCATAATTATTTTGTCGCTGAGTTTGATAAAGATTTTGAAATAAATCATACTTGGACAGATGGTTGGAAATTAATAGAAAATTCAACTTCCGGCAAAGGAGAACATGTTGGAGCTATTATAGGTTTTAAAACTAAAAAAGGAGAAGTTGTAAATGTAAAAATAGCGTCATCCTTTATCAGTCCGGAACAAGCCCAATTAAATTTATCAAGAGAAATTGGATCCGATTCTTTTGAACAAACAAAAGAAAAGGCAAAACAAACTTGGGAAAAAGAATTAGGACGAATTCAAATTGAAGATGATAATATTGACAATATCAGAACATTTTATTCCAGTTTATATCGAGTATTACTTTTCCCAAGAAAGTTTTATGAATTTGATAAAAATAATACTATAGTACATTATAGTCCATATAACGGGAAGGTAAATCCGGGTTATATGTTTACTGATAATGGATTTTGGGATACTTTTAGAGCCGTTTTTCCATTTTTTAATATGATGTATCCAGACTTAAACAGTCATATCATGGATGGACTTGCTAATACGTACAAAGAATCAGGATGGTTGCCTGAATGGGCAAGCCCTGGACATAGAGACTGTATGGTAGGTTCTAATTCAGCTCCAATTATTGTAGATGCTTTTCTAAAAGGAGTAAAAAAAATTGATGCTGAATTATTATTTGAAGCCCTGTTGAAGAATGCAACTGTTCAGGAAGGAAGGCCAGTAAGTTCAGTTGGGCGAGAAGGATTGAGTTATTATAACACCTTAGGATATGTTCCTTATAATGTGGGAATAAACGAAAATGTAGCACGAACTTTAGAATATGCTTATGCTGATTTTACCATTGCTAAAATGGCTCAAAAATTAGGAAAAACAAGCATCGCTGATAAATATTTGAAAAAATCTTTAAATTATAAAAATGTATTTGATCCTTCAGTAAACTTGATGAGAGGAAAAAACAAAGAAGGTGATTTTCAAAGTCCATTTAATCCCATGAAATGGGGTGACGCATTTACTGAAGGCAACAGTTTACATTACACATGGTCTGTATTTCACGATATTCAAGGCTTAATGGATTTGATGGGAGGGAAAGAAAAATTTGCTTCAAAATTGGATAAAGTATTTCAAATGCCGCCAATTTTTGACAGCTCTTATTATGGTCAAACCATTCATGAAATTAGAGAAATGCAAGTCGCAAACATGGGGAATTATGCACATGGAAATCAACCAATTCAACACATGATTTATTTGTACAATTATGCAAATCAACCGTATAAAGCACAAGCAAGAATAAGAGAAGTACTTACTAAATTATATGCTGCTACGCCAGATGGATATTGTGGAGATGAAGATAACGGACAAACATCGGCTTGGTATGTATTTAGCTCGTTAGGTTTTTATCCTGTTACTCCTGGTGTCGATCAATATGTTATAGGAAGTCCATTATTTAAAAAAACAACGCTTCATTTAGAAAATGGAAATACTTTCCAAATTGATGCAAGTAAAAATTCAAAAAGCAATTTTTACATTCAATCCGCAAGTTTAAACGGAAAAAAATATTTCAATAGTTTTTTAACTTTTGAAGACATTCAAAAAGGAGGTAAATTAGATTTTCAATTAGGAGATAATCCAAACAAAGAGTGGGGAAGTAAACCTGAAAATGTTCCTTATTCTTTAAGTAACGAATTAAAAAATCAGGCATTTAATACAAAACAATAATAAAGAGTAAAAATGAAAAGAGGAATATTTATAATCGCCATTTTATTTTCAGTTCAAATGTTTTCTCAAGCCATTTATGAAGATGAAAGATATGTTCCGGAAACAGATCCGTTGGTTTTAAAAAATTTAGAGGAATGGCAGGGCAAAAAATTTGGTTTGTTAATGCACTGGGGAACTTACAGTCAATGGGGAATTGTAGAATCCTGGTCAATATGCCCGGAAGATTATGGATGGTGTGAACGCAAAAAAGGAAGTAATCCAGGCAATTACAATGAATATGTAAAAGAATATGAAGGTTTAAAAAAAACATTCAATCCTGTAAAATTTGACCCTGCAAAATGGGCAAAAGCAGCAAAATATGCCGGAATGAAATACATGGTTTTTACCACGAAACATCATGATGGTTTTAATATGTTTGACACCAAATATTCAGATTATAAAGTAACTGACAAAGATTGTCCTTTCAGCACAAATCCTAAATCAAATATTGCTAAAGAAGTTTTTAATGCCTTTAGAAATGAAAACTTAATGATTGGGGCTTATTTCTCCAAACCTGACTGGCATAACGAAAATTACTGGGATCCTTACTTCCCTCCTTTTGACAGAAATGTAAATTATGATCCGACATTATATCCTGAGAAATGGAAAAAATATGTAGATTTTACACACAACCAAATTTTAGAATTATTGACAGATTACGGTAAAGTTGATATTTTGTGGTTAGATGGCGGATGGGTAAGAAAAAGAGACCAGCAAAATATTAAAGAAAACTACAAGGAGAAATTTACAGAAAATGAATCAAAAAACGGATTTATCAAACACAGAGTGGTTGAACAAGACGTTAAAATGGATGAATTGGTTGTAGAAGCACGCCAAAAACAACCCGGTTTAATTGTAGTTGACAGAGCAGTTCACGGTAAAAACCAAAACTACTTAACTCCGGAAAATAGGGTTCCTGAAAAAACATTACCTTATCCCTGGGAATCTTGTATTACTTCCGGCGGAGGCTGGTCATATACTCCTGATGCCAAATATTTAACAGGCAGAGAAGGTATTCACATGCTTATTGATGTTGTGGCCAAAGGCGGAAATTTATTATTGAATGTAGCTCCAAGTCCGGAAGGTGAATGGCAGCAGGGCGCTTATGATTTATTGACAGCCTACGGAGACTGGATGAAAGTAAACAGCACGGCAATTTATAATACAAAACCAATTGCTCCTTACAAAGAGAACAACATTTGTATGACTCAAAATAAAGAAGGAAATGTTTTCTTGTTTTATTTGGCCAAAGAAGGAGAAACTAAGATTCCTGCAGAAGTTGTAGTAAAATCGATCAACCCTAAAAAAGGGGCAAAAATCACCATGTTAGGCTCTAAAACAGCATTGAAGTGGACAAAAGAAACAGAAGGTTTTAAAGTTATAGTTCCGGAAAGTTTGCGAAATAATTTACCGGCAAAAGAAGCCTGGACATTAAAAATTGAAGCTGTTAACAGATAGAAATTAGTATATGGTTTTAAGTAAAAGGATAACAATACAAACAGCATGTTTATTTTGCATGCTGTTTTTTAGCGTAACTATTTTTGCACAACAGCCGGCTGATTATGTGAATCCGTTTATAGGAACATCTAATTACGGAGCTACATTCCCCGGACCTATTGCGCCAAGAGGAATGGCGAGTATCAGTCCGTTTAACGTTGCCGGTCCTCAAAACTTACCTTTAGAAAAAGACAGCCGATGGTTATCTAATCCATATGTAAACGAAAATACATTTTTAACAGGTTTCAGTCAGGTAAATTTAAGTGGCGTTGGCTGTCCTGAGTTGGGTGTTATTTTATTGATGCCAACTACCGGAGCTGTAGAAACCAATCATTTGAAATATGGTTCTGTTTATTCAAACGAAATTGCAAAAACAGCTTATTACAGCGTAAACATTGATAAGTATAATATCAAAGGAGAATTTACAGCATCTAAACGAGTTGGTGTAAGCAAATTTACTTTCCCGAAAGGAGAATCTAATATTTTATTAAACCTTGGTTTAGGTTTGACAAATGAAGAAGGCGCTATGGTAAAAGTGGTTTCTTCATCTGAAATTGAAGGAATGAGAAGCGTTGGTTCGTTTTGTTACAACAGTCCGGAAGATGCATATCCGGTATATTTTGTGGCGAAATTTTCTAAACCTGCCAACAAGTTTGGGGTTTGGAAAAAACCATCAAAATATGAAGGCACGGAAGCACAATGGATGACGTATAACGACAAAACCAGAATCATGGATAATACCATCAAAACGGTTGTTGGCGACAGCATCGGAACTTATTTTTCCTATCAGTTTGACAAAGCAGAAACTGTTGAAGTTAAAATTGGAGTTTCGTACGTAAGCATCGTAAATGCACGTGAGAACTTAGAAAAAGAAACCGGAAACAAATCATTCGATGACGTTTATAAAGAAACCTACAACGAATGGAACACAGCACTTTCGAAGATTTTGGTGGAAGGCGGATCAAAAGAAGAGAAAACTATTTTTTATACCGCTTTATATCACACGCTGATTCATCCAAATACGCTAAATGATATCAACGGAGAATATCCTGAAATAAAGAGAAGTAGAATTGGTAAAACAGACGGAACGCGTTACACTGTTTTTTCACTTTGGGATACCTATAGAAATTTACATCCGTTAATGTCATTGGTATATCCACAGCAACAATCAAATATGGTCAAAAGTATGCTGGAAATGTATGATGAAAATGGCTGGTTACCAAAATGGGAATTAAATTCTACAGAAACATTTACGATGGTTGGCGATCCTGCAAGTATTGTTATTGCTGATACTTACCTCAAAGGAATTCGTGATTTTGATGTTCAAAAAGCATATAAAGCGATGTTGAAAGGAGCTGATCAAACCGAAAATAATCCATTACGTCCGGGACTTAAAGATTATATCGAAAAAGGCTTTTTAACAACCAATGATCGCGGACCCGTTTCTACAACACAGGAATATAACGCATCTGATTATTCTATTTCACTTTTAGCGAAAGCGTTAGGAAAAACAGCCGATTCAGAACGCTTTAAAAATCGTTCACTTTCCTACCGAAAATTATATGATAAAAATTTAAAATTACTTCGTCCAAGAACTGCAGACGGAAAATGGTATGAACCATTTGACCCTGTATCCGGAGCGAATTTTGAAGAAAACGTTGGTTTTATAGAAGGGAATGCATGGCAATATGCTTTTATGGTACCGCATGATATCAAAGGACTCATAAAATTAATGGGCGGTGATAAAGGCTTTTCAAATCAGCTGCAAAAAATATTCGATAGCAAACAATTTGACATGGCAAACGAGCCTGATATTGCTTATCCTTATTTGTTTAATTACATCAAAGGAGATGAATGGAGAAGCCAGGAAATGGTTAAAAAACTGGTAAAAGAATATTTTCAGAACAAACCAAAAGGGTTGCCGGGAAATGACGACACCGGAACTATGTCTGCCTGGTTAGTATATTCAATGACGGGAATTTACCCGATATCTCCCGGAGATCCAATTTACACGATTACTACCCCAATGTTTGACAAAATAACGATTCAATTAGATTCTAAATACTATAAAAATAAAAGTATTGTAATTGAACGAGAAAAAAATAATGATGGCAAAATCAATAAAATTGAATTAGACGGAAAAACGGTTAATAGTTTTTTTATTTCTCATGAAGATTTTGTGAATGGAAAAACACTGAAAGTGATTCAAAATTAAAAAACACGATTATGTTAAGATTAAGAATGAAAAAGACAGCCATTATTTTCGTAATGGCTTTAGGTTTTTTTAACCAAACCTCAGCGCAAAAAAAATATCCATACCAAGATGCTAAAATGCCTGTTGAAGACAGAGTAAAAGACTTGTTAAGCCGAATGAGCCTGGAGGAAAAAGTACGTCAGATGGATATGTACAAAGGCGAGTATTTTAAAGATAAAGAAGATTTTTCTAAAACCAAATCTGATGCAAAAATCGGAAATCTCGGAATTGGGGCCATCCATGATATTTATCCGCGTTCGGCAAAAATGATCAATGATCTTCAGAGTGAAGTTATTAAAAAGAATAAATGGGGCATTCCGGCATTGATTATGTGTGAGATGCTTCACGGATATTTAGATGATGGCAGTACAGCTTTCCCTATGAGTATCGGATTAGGTTCAACCTGGGACACCACACTTATGGAAAAGGTAGGGAAAGTAATCGGGACTGAAGCCAGAGCCCATGGAGTTCATTTTGGTTTAGGTCCAAATCTTGATGTTGGCCTTGAGCCACGTTGGGGAAGAGTTGCCGAGACATTTGGTGAAGATGTTTATCTGAACAGCGAAATTGGTCTGGCAATGATAAAAGGAATGCAGGGTGAAAATTTAAAATCAGATCGCTCAATTATTGCAGAACCAAAACACTTTGCAGTACACGGTATTCCGCAGGCCGGAGGAAATTCATCTCCCGTTTTGGTTGGAGAACGTTCTGCACGTCAGGATTTTTTACCATCATTTGAAAAAGCATTTAGAAAAGGCGGCGCTTTAGGAACAATGTGTGCTTACTCAGAATTAGACGGGATTCCGTGTGCGGCAAATCATTGGTTATTAA
Source organism: Flavobacterium sp. Flavsp81 (assembly GCF_059491325.1). Classification (NCBI taxonomy): domain Bacteria; kingdom Pseudomonadati; phylum Bacteroidota; class Flavobacteriia; order Flavobacteriales; family Flavobacteriaceae; genus Flavobacterium; species Flavobacterium sp. Flavsp81. The sequence goes on from NZ_CP168505.1 coordinate 2,026,615, forward strand.
CTGATGTCTTGAGAAAAGAATGGGGTTTCAAAGGAATTGTGGTTTCAGATTTGGGAGCTGTCAAATACCTTCAAACAACTCATTATGTTACGGACTCTCCAAAAGAAAGCATCAGAACTGCAATTGCTGCCGGAGTTGATATGCAATTTTATGATTTCACAAATGATTTTTGGCAACAAACGATTATCGATTTGGTGAATGAAAAAAAACTAACAATAGAGCAAATAGACCGTGCTGCGGGAGGAGTTTTAAGACTTAAATTTTTATTGGGTTTATTTGAAAATCCGTATACTGATAAAAATCTGATAAAAAAGCGTTTCCATTCTAAGGAAAATCAGGATTTAGCATTAGAAGCCGGACGAAAATCTATTGTTTTATTAAAAAATGAAAACAATATTTTGCCTTTAAAAAAGGATATCAAAACAATTGCTGTTATTGGTCCAAACGCCAATGCCTCAAGATTAGGCGGATATTCAGTAAAAAATAAAACAGGCACCACTGTTCTGGAAGGTATAAAGCAAGTTGTGGGTGCAAAAACGAATGTACTTTATGAAGAAGGCGTGCCATTGATCGTGATGGGACAGGTTATTCCGAAAGCTTATTTATTTACTCCGGATGAATCTCAAAACGGGCTAAAAGGAGAATATTTCAACAATAGAAATTTAGAAGGAACCCCTGCCCTGACCCGTATTGACAGCCAATTAGAATTCGATTGGCCATGGTCTCCCGGAGATGGTGTTGCAGATGATGATTTTTCTATTCGCTGGACGGGTTTTATAAAATCAGAAAAAGCATTTGACGGCTGGTTGGGCTTAAGTTCTGATGACGGAATCAGAATGTGGATTGACGATCAGCTGGTGATTGACAACTGGACAAAAGGAGCCACTAATATGGTTACAACACCTAAAAAAATTGAAGCCGGAAAGAAATATAAAGTCCGCATTGAGATGTGGGAAGGAGGCTGGGGAGCAAGAGCTCACTTACGTTGGAATTTAGAAAGAGTGAATTTACAACCTGCAATAGATGCTGCCAAAAAAGCAGATGTTGCGATTGTCGTTTTAGGAGAATCCAATGAATTGGTTGAAGAAAACAGAGATGTTGCTACTTTAGATTTACACGGCATGCAGCAGGAGCTTATTGAAGCTATTCAGAAAACAGGAACTCCGGTAGTTTGTGTATTGCTAAATGGCCGTCCGCTTTCGGTAAACTGGATCAGCGAAAATATTCCGGCTATTGTAGAAGGCTGGTTTCCAGGTGAAGCAGGTGGAAAAGCAGTTGCCGATGTTTTATTTGGAGATTATAACCCTGGAGGAAGACTTCCTGTTACATTTCCTAAATCCGTGGGGCAGTTACCTATATATTACAATCAGAAACCTTCGGCAATACACAGATATGTTTCTGAAAGTGAAAATCCATTATATACTTTCGGATATGGCTTGAGTTATACAAAGTTCGAATATTCAAATTTTAACCTGAGCACCAAAGAAATTAAACCTGATGGAGAACTGAAAGTTAGTGTCGATGTTAAAAACACAGGAAATTATGATGGTGATGAAGTGGTACAATTGTATATAAACGATGTTTACAGCAGCGTAACTACTCCAAAGAAAACTTTGAAAGGTTTTAAAAGAATATTTATTAAAAAAGACGAAACAAAACAGGTAGAATTTATATTGACGCCGGAAGAATTAAGTTTGTGGAACAGAGAAATGAAAAGAGTTGTTGAGCCCGGCGACTTTGAAGTTCTGGTTGGAGGAAACTCTGTTGATTTGCAAAAATTAAACTTCAGGGTTGTAAATTGATTCCAAAAACAGATAATTTATGTTTTTAAGTATAAAACAGATAATATTCTAAAAAAATAATAATTGCTGTGAGTTAATAAGGCGTTACCGTTGGAAAAGTAAGGATTTTAATTCTAAAAATACATTTTAAAATAAAAAAATTACCCTACACCTTTTCAAAATTGTCATTTGTCGAAATAATGATTTAATTAACAAATGGATGCCTAAATTTAACATGTTATTAACTCACAAACAATTAAACTATGAATCAAAACGTACTAAAATTATTGTTTTTGTTTTGCTTGTTAGGATTTCAGACTCTTCAGGCTCAAACATCAACAATAACAGGAACAATCACAGGCGGTGACGGAATGCCAATCCCGGGAGCAAATGTTGTTGTTAAAGGGACAAAAAGCAGTACATCATCAGATTTTGATGGTAAATACAGTATTACTGTTGCAAATCAATCAGCTATTTTGGTATTTTCTTATGTAGGAACTGCTACTAAAGAAATTCCTGTTGCAGGATTAACGACAATCAATGTAGCTTTAGGTGCCAACAACCAGCAATTAGGGGAAGTTGTTGTAACTGCGTTAGGTATTAATAGAGAGAGAAAGTCTATAGGATATGCTACCAGTATGATTAAGTCTGACGCAATCGTTAAGACAGGTTCACCTACCATTGCTAACGCTTTGTATGGTAAAGCACCGGGGGTTCGTATCACTTCTACTCCGGGGGGAGCTGGAAACATCAATATCCAGATTCGTGGAATTAACTCTATCACAGGTAAAAACCAACCACTTATTGTTTTAGATGGTGTGCCAATTCGCGATGGAGCAGCTACGAATAATGATTATTGGACTGATCAGCGTATTAGAAGCAATGGTCTGGCGGATATCAATCCTGAAGACATTGAGAATATCTCTATCCTTAAAGGAGCTTCGGCTGCTGCATTATATGGTTCTGAGGCTGTAAATGGGGTTGTATTGATTACATCTAAATCTGGTAAAGGAAAAAAAGGATTTGGTGTAGATTTCAGTACCAGTTATGCAAGTAACAAAATTGCATACTTGCCAAGATTTCAATATGAAAGAGGTCCAGGTTGGACAAATGCAAATTATTCCTCAGGATACTTAGCACCCGATGGTTTCGCCCATTATGATACAAATGGTGATGGAGTTGCTGATACCAGAGGTGTTTCAAATAGCAGTAATAACTTTGGTCCTTGGTTCGATGGTCAGCCAGTTATGTCATGGGATGGAGTTGTTCGTCCTTATTCGGCTCAAAAAGACGGATACAAAAATATGTTCCAGGATTCATGGGATGGAGTAACAAACATCGCGCTTTCTAACAATACTGACAATAGCAGTATTCGTTTTTCTTACACACACAATGAATCACAAGGTCTGAGTATGGGTAACATGAATAAAAAAAATACACTGAACCTGAATGCATCTTTCAAAACTGGTGAAAATTTGAAAACTGATGTGATCGTGAGTTATATGAATCAAAATGTTCATAACCGTACTATTGGTATGGATCGATTGATAAATAACTTTACAGGTATGATAAGCCCTTTTGATAATGGTGATTGGTATAGAGATAAATACCGAACCAGTTTAGGATACAAATATGTTACCGGTACAAATCAAAGTTTGACTCCAGGGGAAAATATTATCCGTAATGGCTTTAAACCAGATGTTGCTGATTATTTTTGGAATACAAATGCAAATCAACAAGACGAAATTACAAATCGTCTGATTGCCAGTGTTACTGAAACATATACTATTTATAAAGATTTGAAATTACGTGGTCGTGCTTCTACTGATTTAACTTCAGTAAATATTGAAACTAAAAATCCGGTTGAAAAGCCTTTGGTTTATGGATTTGGTCCCGGTTCTTATCAAATGGATGCTAAAGATTATAATATTCTTTATGGTGATGTGATGTTGACTTACAACAAAAAAATTAATGAAGCTTTCGAAATTGGTGCTACAGCTGGTTATACTGCAACAAAAGAAACCGGATCCACTTTATCAAGATTTACTGATGGTGGTTTGAGTGTTGAAGGCTGGTATAATATGAATGCTTCAGTAAACACTCCAAAAAGTACTGATACAAAATATGAAGTTGTAAAAGACGCTGTATTTGCAACTGCGAACGGTAACTACAAAAACTACTTATTCCTTGAAGGAACAGTAAGAAGGGATCGTACTTCTACTATGAATCCTAATAATAATGCATTTACGTATCCTTCTGTAAACTCATCTTTCGTATTGTCTGAAGCGGTTACATTACCAGAAGTAATCAGTTATGCAAAACTACGTGCTTCCTGGGGAATTGTGGGTAACTACCCGGAGATGTATAAGGCTAACGTAGCTTTCAATCAAACTACATTGGGTAATCAGGGAACAACTACTCCGGTGTTGATTACAAATTCTATGGATAAATATGGTAATGAAGGAATAAAACCTGAGATGAAAAACGAATATGAATTAGGTTTTGAAACCAAATTCTTTGCCAGAAGGTTAGGTTTAGATTTTTCGTACTATAATGCACACGTTTATGATCAAATTTTAGATTTGACATTGGCACCTACAACAGGGGCATCATCAATCTTAGCGAATGTTGGGGAATTGAGCAATCAGGGATTTGAAATTGCTTTGACTGGTACTCCAATAAAAACTGCAACTTTTTCCTGGGACGTTACTTTGAACTGGGCCAAAAATATAAACAAAGTTGTGAAATTGGCTAACGGTGCATCTGAATTATTACATGCTGACTTTGATGGGTCTGCTGCTCAATTAAAATCAGTAGTAGGTGATCCAATGGGAGGCATTTATGCACATCCTCTTAAGACAGATGCCAGTGGTAATAAGATGGTTGACTCTGATGGGTTTTATATGATTGATGGAGATAAATGGGAAAAATATGGTACTGCTATGCCTCAGGGTGTGGGAGGTCTGTTGAACTCATTCGCTTATAAAAATTTAACATTAGATGTTAATATTGATTATTCTTATGGAGGTTATTTGATGCCGACAGGAGTTAATTGGATGACTTCAAGAGGATTGACTGAAGAAAGTTTGAACTACAGTACTAATGATCGTGGTGGTCTGACTTATTATATAGATGGTAATGGTAAGGGGGTTCAGGTTCCTAATAGTTCTACAAATGGACCAGGTGGTCAAACATTATATCGTGACGGTATGCTAATGAATGGTGTGACAACAGATGGTACAGCAAATACTAACGTAATCTCCCAGGCAGGTTACTATAACATGACTTATAACTGGGGAGGCCCTCAATACAGCAGCTCACGTTATGAATTGTATATTAAAGAAAATAACTATATAAAATTGAGAGAAATATCCTTATCTTATAATTTGCCCGTTTCCTGGGCTAGTAAAATGGGTGCTTCTAAAGTTAGTTTTTCTGCTTATGGCCGTAATTTGTTCTTTATCTACAGATCAATTAAGGATATGGATCCTGAGGCAACTACTGCAGGCTCTAAATGGTCTCAAAATATAAGCAATGCGGGAACGAATCCAGCTACCAGAAGTATTGGATGTATGTTGAGAGCATCTTTTTAATTTGGTATTTCATAATTTTAAAAAACATAACATGAGAAAATTATTATATATATCGCTAACAACTGCAGTTGTTTTTTTAAATTCTTGTTCTAAAGATGATTTTGCAGATGCGTATACAAATCCGTCCACGGTTGAAACAACTACCGTACCTAAACAGTTTGCCGGATTTATGAAAAGTAACTTTGAGGATGTAATTCCTTCCTATTGGAATTATTTTCCGGTTCTAAGATCTACTTCTCTCACGTACACTCAGGGGCATGGATTTACAAACACATCCGGCCGCTACGTTTCTGGAGCTGCAACAGTTTATAGATGGGATAGATTTTATAAATTTATTGCCCAATATAGAGAGTTGGAAAAAGTGATGGCTTCTTTGCCTGCTGCTATGCAGGCTGAAAACAGAATCTATACCATTACTTCAACTATTTATTTATACGATCATACTCAAAAGATGATTGATAACTTTGGAGACATTCCTTTCTCTGAAGCAGGTAAAATTAGTTCAACAGGAGGTAATTATGCTGCTGCATCAGCAAAGTATGATAATCAAACTGAACTATATACTATGATGCTGGATCAATTGAAAGCTTTTTCTGCTGAATTAAATTCGATTACTTTGTCTGCTGGTGTGACATTAGAATTCAAAAATCAGGATTTGATCAATAAAGGAAACTTGGTAAGTTGGAAAAACTATTGCAATTCCCTGCGTTTAAAAATGCTAAACAGAGTTTCTGCAGTTCCTGCTTTTGCAACAAGAGCAAATACTGAAATGGCAGCAATCATTGCTGATGGGCAAATTGTAGATGAAAATTCTGAAAATATTGCTTTCAAAGTTTATACTCAGGATGGTGATTTGGATACTTCCGGATTTATTGATGCTATGGAGGGAGGAAACAACATTGCCCCAAAACCAATGATTGATCACATGAATGCGAATAATGATCCTCGTAAGCCCTGGCTGTTTGAAGCAGCAGTTAATACTCCTGGTGTTTATACAGGACTTGATCCAATGTTGGCATCAACAGTTCAGGATCAGTTAATAACCGATGGTAAAATTTCGACCTACAATCGCTCTGTAATCAGTAGAAATGATTGGTTGCCGGGAACATTGATCAATGCTGCAGAGGTAAACTTGATTCTTGCGGAGTACTATTCAAGAACTGGTAATGCTGGTTCGGCAAAAACTTATTTTGAGAAAGCTATCAGACAATCAGTTGAATATTATGTAAGATTAGGTGATAAAGCTGATGACACTACTTGGAAACCAGCTGCAGAGCCTACAACACTTCAAGTTGACGCTTATATTGCTGCTATAAACTTTGCCGGAGCTGCAACGCCTGCAGATCAATTGCAGTTGATTGCTTTCCAAAAGTACATTCACTACAATATGATGCAAGTTGATGAATCCTGGGCGGAACAAAGAAGATTGAAACTTCCTGCGTTACCATTCCGTGATGATGAAACAAGCAGTGTGAGAAAAACACCGCCAACACGTTGGACATATCCAACTTCAGAGAGTGTTTATAATACGGATAATTATAATGCTGTTAAAGCAAATGATAATTTAAGTACCAAAATATTCTGGGATATAAAGTAATAATTAAGGTTAAATATAGAAACAACATTCGATGTATTAATAAGAAAAATAATTAAATACAAAGAGATTCGTTACTTAGAACAGCAAAAGGAGAGGTAACACTCTCCTTTTGTTTTATATAACATTTAAATAATAAAATTATGGCCAACAGCAATATATTATTTTGTCAAAACAGCGATAACATATTAATATCCATTATAATTATAGCCGGACTTTTCCTTGTTTTTGGATTTATAGCCTGGATAAACTTGTCCTTTAATCCTGTTTATGAAAAAAATAAGTAACAAATAAATGATTGTTTTAAGTGGATTTGAATTTGCAGCGGATTTTTGTGACGTAATTTGATAAAATACAATGAAACTTAAAATTATAAAAAACAGAGTATGAGAATTTTTAAATTTATAGTAGTTTTTTTTCCTTTGATTCTTGCTGCTCAAAATAAATCAGAGGCGTTTAAAATTAATTATGATCAATATAGCAATGGAAAAAAAACAAATGAGAAAATATTCATTTATTTTCAAAATCAAATGGTTTTTTTGTCAAAACCAGAGGATAAGGTTCAGCAATACGCTGATTTAAGAAATAATTGTAATATTAGCACAATTAATTATGAAGGGAAAGTATTTAAAAAAGTAATTCCTTTTGACAGCTTGCCTGTTCCTAAAAAAGAAAATGATACTCGTGTCATACTGGGCTATGATTGCAAGCATGTTTCTTTTTCTTATTTCTCAAATAAAATTGATGTCTGGTATACTGAAAAGGCTGTGGCTAAAGGAACTCCCAATAGTAATTTTTTGCCAAATAAAAATGCACTTGTTCTTCAATTGGTTTATAATGGGAATCAAACTTTGACAGCCAATTCTATAACGAAAGTTAAAAATTATAAACCATCAGTTAATTATGATGACAAAACAGTACTGGTTGATAAGTCAGAATTTGAAGAAATCATCATTAATTCCAGATATAATAAATTGCATATTTTTGAGAATGAAGTTATAAACTTTGACCCTAATTCTGTAATTCCAAAGGAAAAAGACCTTATTACAGACAAGGTTTACCATTTTTCTAAAGGAAGCGTAATTCTCAAAAAAATAAAAGTTACACAGGAATTAAAAAACAGCAGCGCCATTTTCGCAAAACTAACCTGTAAATCTAATGGAGATGCTTATGATCGAACTGGTTCCGTGTTTATTATTCCGACGAAGAAAAAAGGAATAATAGCTACACCATTAGACGCTTATTTGTATGGTTTAGAAAAGTTGCCGGTCTACACAGACAATAAACAAAATAAATACCAGGGAATAGTAAAAGAAAAAGAGTACTCTCCTTCAATTGAAATATTAAGCTTTTTTACGCCATTCGGAGTTAATTATTTTAATGATAAGAGGAAAATAAATAATTATAACTGGGCTGAAAATGTCGTTTATAAAGAAGACGTAACTTCTTTGATTCCAACAGATGAAGATGAAATTTGGATTGGTGTCTTTATTGGTAATTATGATGCAGGTGGTCACATAATAAGTCTCGAGCTGGATTCTTATCCTTCGATGAATAAAAACGAGAATACTACTAAAAAAAGATACATAGCACCATTGTTCTCAACTGTAAATACCCTGGAAATGTCAGGACAAAACTATGGAGGACTTTTTGCTAATGATACTTTGAAAGTAGATTTTGAAATTGAGGAAAATATTGAAAATTTACAGCTTTTGTACACCACTACGGGTCATGGAGGCTGGGATAATGGAGATGAATTTACTCCCAGAATGAACAAATTATTTGTTGATGGCGAAGAAGTATTTAAAATTATACCCTGGAGAACAGATTGTGCATCGTATCGTTTATCTAACCCGGCATCAGGAAATTTCCCTGACGGCCTCTCTTCCAGTGATTTAAGCCGGTCTAACTGGTGTCCTGGAATGTTGACTTCTCCTTATATTATCCCCTTAACTAAGTTTAAAAAAGGGAAACATGTCCTGGAAGTTGTTATTGAACAAGGTCCTAATGAAGGCCCCAGTACTAATCACTGGAATATTTCAGGAGTACTTGTCGGAAAATTAAATAGCTCAGATAAAAAATAATATTCATTACAGTATTAATCACTATCTACCATCATATCAACTTTTACAACTAATAATGATTTTTAAATTAAATTATCCATTGGTATTATTAGCTTTAGTGTGTTTCTCCTGTGCTTCCGTGCCAGAAAAAAAACCAAAAGCAGCCAATATCACTCAAAGTTATATTTCTGACGAACCAATAACGAACAACAGCCACGCCGCAACTCTTGTTGAAATCAAGCCTAACCAGCTTATGGCTGCCTGGTTTGGCGGAAAACATGAAGGCGCTAAAGATGTAGGGATTTATTTTTCGACTTATAAAGAAAAAACATGGTCGTCGCCTCAAAATATTATTAAGTCCTTAATAAAACAAGGGGATACTTTACCATGCTGGAATCCTGTATTATTTAAAAGTAAAAGCGAAAAATTATACTTGTTCTATAAAGTTGGAAAAAATCCTAGAGAATGGTTTGGTGCCATGATTACCTCCAATGATAACGGTACAACATGGAGCAACCCCAAATACCTGCCTGAAGGAATCTTGGGCCCTATTAAAAACAAACCCATAGAAACAACTCCGGGAACCATTCTGTGCGGAAGCAGCACAGAAAGTACAGAAAATAATCAGTGGAGAAGCCATATTGAAACTTATACTGAAGCAACCGATAAATGGACCAAAATAAACATTGAAAACAATAAAAATTTTGATATTATCCAACCAACATTTTTAGTTCATTCTGATAAAATTATTCAGATGCTGTGTCGAAGTAAACACAATAAACTAATTACCAGCTGGTCGAAAGATAACGGACAAAATTGGGATCATACCGATACCCTGAATGTGGTAAATCCAAACTCAGGTGTTGACGCACTGACCTTATCCAAAAAGTCTTTTTTATTAGTGAATAATCCCCTAAAACAAGGAAAAGACTGGTTCAATGGCAGAAATATATTAGACGTGGAATATTCAAAAGACGGATTACACTGGACAAAATTATTTGATCTTGAAAACCAAAAAGAAGGCGAATTCAGCTATCCGGCAATTATTCAGGCTTCAGACGGAAAAATCCATGTTTTATATACCTATAACCGAAAATACATTAAGCATGTTACATTTAACATAATCAACTAACATTCAAAAAGTCAAAACATCAGTCAATAAGATAAAAAGACATAAAAAAATATTTTATATTTTATCATTAGAAAGAGGATACGAAGCACTTTTTTCTACAACCTCTGTGATTTTCTCATCAAGTTGATTACAGGATGTAAAAAGATGGTCTAATAATTCGGCACTTTCCGGAGTATTAAGATCCATTTCTCTAACCAGATTTAATATACCCATCATATTAGTAAGAGGAGCCCTGATTATATGGGAATGATTGAATGCTATTTCCTGCAGCTTAGAATTTTGATCCTCTATTGCCTGAATATAATCCAGGGTTTCAGTTATATCATTCGCAAGAACAAGCCCATATTTGGCCTTATCAATATAAATTATATTACTTACAACTTCAACAAAAATTATTGTACCATCTTTTTTTTTATGCCGGAAAATTCCGTTCGTGAAGAGTTTTTTATGTTTCCGTACCTGATTTATAGCTTTTTCCAACTTTACTACATCTTCCTTGGGACGTATATCTTTTAGTGTCATTTCCTTAAACTCCTCTTTTGTATATCCGTACTTATTGACAGCAGCATCATTGACACGCCAAAATTTTAAAAACTCTAAATCATAAATCCACATAGGAACCGGATTCATTTCAAATAAATTACTGTATTTACGCTCCAGGCTTTTTAATTTAATGTCAAATTTATTTTTTTCATTAATATAAACGATGCTTTTAAACAGCAACAAAGAGCTTAGTTCACTTTTTGGCAAATAGTCAAATATATTTCTGCTATCTCTATTTTTCGAATCAACAATTTCCCAAATTGAAGAAACGTCCGAAATGACTATTACTCCTGTTCTGTCCGCATTCTTATCAATAAATTCCAGTATTTCAATACCGTTATCTCCATCATTTATATTTATTAAAATAATATCAAATTTAAAAGAGGATATTATATTGAAAACATTCTCAAAACTTGGAGTTACAGTTATCTTAGGAGACAAAATCCTGTCATGGATTAATTCGCTTACATGTCCAATTTCCTCAATATTACTTCCAACAAGAAGAATGCGACAAAAAAAGGTTTTTTTCAACATAATATTGAGATTTATTAGTACTATAAATTTTGTAAAAAAATATGGTTTTATCCTTATATAATTAGATTTATTTATTACAAAATTTTTCTTAAATTTATTCAAAAAGCTGAAGTCAAAAACTAAATGCTCCTCTTAGTTTATAAACTAAATTTTCTCTCATATCTGCTGTCTTTACTTTATGTAATATTAATCATTAAAATTATGACACGAATTCTGTTAACATTTTTAATTATAACAGTTATTACCTCCAACTCCAATGCCCAAAGTGACAATTTAAAAATAAATCAATTGCAGATTATCGGTTCACATAATAGTTACAGGCATGCTGTCGAATCTGATTTATACAATCTAATCCAGACAAAAGATACTTCGCGTTCGCTGAAAGGTTTGCAGTACACTCATATTGGCATAACCGAACAATTGAATAAAGGATTGCGTAATTTGGAAATTGATGTTTATGCCGATACAAAAGGCGGGAAATACGCACACCCAAAAGGATTGGATATTGCAAAATCTAAAGAAATTTATGATCCGAAAGAGTTAATGAATAAACCTGGATTCAAGGTTTTTCATATGCCGGATATCGATTTCAGGACTTCCTGCTACACTTTCGAAATCTGTCTTCAGGAACTTAAAAAATGGTCAGATGACAATCCGGATCACATTCCTGTTTTTATTACTTTGGAACCAAAAGACGGTGAAGCCAATTTCTGCGGAACCAAACCTGAAGATTTTACTCCTGAATTATTTGATGCTTTAGATAAAGTAATCCGCAAAGAATTAGGAAACGACAAATTGATTACGCCGGATATGGTGAGAGGAAAATACAAGACTCTTGAAGAAGCAGTATTGCACAATAATTGGCCGACACTTAAAAAAGGAAAAGGAAAATTTTTGTTCATTTTGGATAATAACAGCACCAAAAGAGATTTGTATGCTTTAAATCATCCGTCATTAAAAGGGCGCGCTATTTTTATAAATGCAGAACCGGGAAAACCGGAAGCCGCAGCCATGTTCAGGAATAATGCGGAAGATGCAGAAATTATCGATTTAGTCAAAAAAGGATACATCATCAGAACCAGAGCCGACTCTGATACCAAAGAAGCAAGGGCCAATGATTATTCACATTTTAATGCTGCCAAAAGTTCCGGAGCACAAATTATTACTACTGATTATTATTTACCAAGTACTTTCTTTAATTCGCCTTACCAGATTAAGTTTGATGATGGCAGTTATGTTCGGGTTAATCCGGTGAATGGAGAAAAAAAATAATTTCAGGTTTTTTGTTAAACACCAAATTTTTAATTGTTTTATATTAGGATTATTTAAAATTGTAAACGAATTCTTCCAGAATATTGTCCCAAATAATTTCATGAATGTCCCAACTTCCTCGTGGTGCTGATGCTTCCAGTTTTTGCGCAATAATTATTTTTTCACCATCAGTTCGTACGTTAATCATTCCGTAAACGGTCACAAGGCGCTCTTTAGAAATAGGTTTAGGATTGACATCAATAGTATCATTGGACAGCTTTAAAAATTCGGGAGTAGATCTTGCAAGCTCAGTTGAAAATATTAATGACCTTTCTCCCCGGCTATACTTACCTATTGTACCTAAAGTATCTGGTCGTGGATGACAATGAGGTTCCTGATCTCCACTTGAAATAATTGTTGCCAGTGGATAAATAGCATCCATAAACTCGCTTGTAAAATCTGAAGATCCGTGATGACAGGATTTTGCAACATCCGCCTGAAATGTTTTTCGGGCATCTAAAACGGCTTGTTTAATAGTGGCTTTGGCAATATCTCTGTTTTTTTCCACATTAGATTTTAGTTCTGCGCGCAATGGAGGAAGTTCAACACCAGTATAATGCTTTATAAGATGATCTTCAGCTTCTTCATTTAAATCACCTCCCAACAACAGTTTTACTTTTCCTATCGATAGTTTTACGATTACCGAATGTCCATTTTTAGTTTTTCCCTTATTGGATTTAAACACAGGTAATGCGGGCTTCCCATTAATTATTTCTGCAACAGGACCTAATATTTCCATAACAGCAGTTTTACTTCCCAATGAAGCAAATCCTTTGCGTACGCCCAATTTTTCTGCTGTAGTTTTTAGGAGCATTTTAATATAATTTCCATTTGATTTTGGGTCAGTAATAATTCTCTGCTGAAAATCATTTTCGGTATCGCACAAGTCTGTAATATAATCTTTATTAGCATTAGAAATCAAAGTACCCAGACTGGCAGCTTTTGTACCGGTTTTTTCAATCATTCCGTTGTGATACACTTTTTTTATCGAGAATGTTTTACGGCCTTGCTTCATGTGTTCGAAGATTTTTGTAAACCCCATATAATGATCATCATCCGAGTGAGAAATGATGACAGTCATAGGTGGAGGAAAGTTTTTTTCTTCTTTCAGGTTGTATCTCCAATTCAAAAAACGAAACATATTGTCTGATGGACCCGCATCAACCAAATAATGATCATCTTCGGGAGTAACAATATGGCAGCCATCTCCTTGCCCAACATCAACAAAATTAACTTCTAAGATTTTATTGTGTTGTATTTCATGAGGCCTGATAAAACCATTTTTGGCTCTTCCTCTCACTTTGATATATTCGACTCCGTTAATTATTTCATGGATTGGCTGACCATCAGCATCGACAACTAATTTAATCCAATCTCCAAACAATAGGTGTTTGACCCATTTAAGCTTTTTCTCTCCGTTATTATCTATGTCATAATCCATTATCTTAACAGAAGGAAAAATCGCAAATCCATATTTATTCTCAATTACTTTTTGATCCATTTTCTAAGAAGTTTATATTAGTAATTTATTTGAAATTGAAGTAAGTACAATAAATACTCCCTGCCTGCACTTATTTTTTCTAATGAATTATTTGTTCTTTTCTTTACAAAAATAACATTTACAACTTATTTATTTACAGGTATTTACACGTGTTTTATAATGCAAAAAAAAAGTATTTTGAAGTTTTATTAAAGAAATTTTATCTGATAATATCTGTATCTACCGGAATGTACCCCAAATGCCTGCTAAGAGATAAAATTTGTCCTTTATGGTGATATTCATGCGTAATTACATGAGAAAATAATTTAAAAGGTTCTGCCGTTTTTTTTATGCCGTTACTTTCATATTCGATTTCACTTTCTGATTTTTCCATTAATTCGAAAAAATCAGTCATAAACTGGTCAACATAAGCAAACAATCTTATTACATCCTGAATATTTTCATACGCTTTGTATTCAGCATAAGTTACATTTCTTTTCAAGGCAGTTTCTGCAATCCATAATTCATATGTATTTGCGATATGTACTAACAGATTTCGTATACTTCCTCCTCTGCCAAAAGAAGAATTTTGATTTATAAAATCTTCAGTCCGAATGGTCTGGCAATATTCAAAGAGAATATTTCTTGATTCCTGAACAAAGGTATATTGCTTTTGAGCATACATAGCATGATTTATTATGTTTTGTAAATTTATCCTTAATCCTGTTTGAATGTTTTCAATGTTCCGTCATCATTAAATTGTATTGAGTATCTTTCACGGCTGCCATTGATGGTCGTTGGGTACCACCTGATTTTATTATCCCAAATTGAAATATAGACACTCGTTAAAGGTTTGGCACCTTCAATGTCCCGCACTTTTTTATTATAAATATCTGTTACTTTAGCAGCACTAATAAATGGGATTCTATTGAGTGAAACTAAACGATTTTGAACATCATCCCGCACTGACAACTGAACAGGTCTTGGTTCAGACCATTTATTATCTCTAAATTCATAAGCATCAACATATTTTGGATTTTCAGGATGCTGAAGCGTAACATTAATAGTTCCGTCATCGTAAAAATGCAGCGTAGAATAAATAAAGATTTCTTTTCCTGCATATTGAGGTAATTTTCGCAGTGCTTCTTCTGCTTTCTTTAATGCGTCAGCGTTTGTCAAAAAGTCTACCCCCTTACCTCCTTCATTTTCAATATGATGTTCTTTGAGAATTGTCGAATGAGTTTCCAGTACCGTTTTTATAATGGCATTTACATCTGGTTGTGTATTTTCCGGCGGCACAGCATTAGTTTTTTCTAATTCTTTATTTACCACTGTATCATTCTTTTTAAATGTTTCGTTGATACTTTTAGATACCTGCTCACAACTTAAAAACAGTGGACCGCAAATCATTAAAATAATTAACTTCTTCATTTTATTCTATGTTATTTAAATCACTTGCAAAAGCGATTTGTGTTGGATTCTCCGGGAGGTAAAAAATCTCTATCAGTTCTTGTTTGGTAATATCGAGCTCCAGAAGCCCAATGACTTTTTTCAAGCTGTTGTTATGAACTTGATGTTTGCCATCTGTGTATTCAAGTTCAAAACGCATCATGGGCTGTTCATTAATATAGGTTCCCGTTTGACTAACCTTAATTAATTTGGCCTGGGTTCTTATACCCTTAAATTTGATCAACACCGAATCATCATTCAAACCTGTTAGTTTTCTAAATATAAATTGCACAAGATAGCGGTAGAATAAAAGCACAATCGGGCAGATAATCAATGGATGCCAAAAAGACATAAAACGCCAACCCATACCATGGCTTTCGATTTGATAAGAAAAAATATAATACCCAATTACTGCTGTTGTCAAAACTGTCCAGCCTAATATCCTTAAAACAAAACTTAATGGATTTATAGTTGCTGTTGTAGTAGAAATAATAAAATACGGAAGCTGTTTCATGTCTCTATTGAGTAACAAACCTATTTTTTTTCCGGCTTCAAAACGGCGTTCATGAGGTTTAACATCAGTAACTGTTGTTTTATGTGTAATCTCGGTATCCGCCAGATTTTTAAACAATAATTCAAGAACATAAGTGTTGTATTTTGAATTTGGCTTTGAAGTTTTTACAGCACTTAAAATTTTTGCTTCGCGATGTACTCCATTAATTTTTATTTTTTCTAAATTTCTCTTTGTGATAAAAATCTGTATTATCCATTTATTAAAATATCCAATTAAAAGAATCAGCCACAGAATGATGGACAGTAAAACAAGACCTAGTGCCAGCCACGGATCTTTATCGTTCAGCGTGTTTATATCAAATTCACTATTGATACTATAATACAAAAGCATGGGAAAAGGAATTGCAAAAAAGAGCATATAAAGCGCCCAGAATGTAACAGCAAGATGTTTTTTCATTCTTGTACTATTTGAGGGTTACTGATTATAAAGTATTCCAGGCAAGTGTCATTTTTTCAACTTCATGTAACTTACTTAATAATTTTCCTATAATTACTTACAACTCAAATTTAAACAAAATATAAATAGGATTGAATCTTAAAAAGGCTGATAATGAATATAGGGAATATAAAAGAATTTATAATTTTAAAACAAAAAATCCTGTAAACATAACGCTTACAGGATTTTTTTGTGGAGTCGCCGGGAATCGAACCCGGGTCCAAACAAGCAACTAAAGAGCTTTCTACACGTTTATTCCCTGATTGGGTTTTCGATGTTAAGCCAGGTCAGGAACAACCACTCAACACTTATCTTCTTAATTTCGAAATCCACCCGAAGCTCATGGAAATCTAGGTCTATTTTTACGGTTCCCCTATACTGAACGCCACAAACCAAGGCTTTCAAGGAGAATCCAGCTTCCCTATCTGATAGGGACGTGGCTAATCTTACTATAATTCAGATTATGCAGCTAAAGCGTAGTTATTTTCGCCGTGTAAAAGTATAAGATCTTATATTTACGAGCAAGGTCTTAATGCTCGACGTGCTTACTTTCCAATTCGACTTGCTGTCAAAACCAGTCGACCCCAAAAATGAGTTTGCAAAAATATACAATTTGAAGTTAGTTTTGTGCTAAATTTTGCTTAAAAATATGTTTATTCTTCATCTTTAAATTTAAACGGGTAATCTCCAAAAACAGGAGCCAGTTTACGGACTGCATAAGTCTTTCTGGTAAACTTATTTGATAAAGCTATAATGGTAACATTTTCTTTCTTCAGCGTAATGTATGATGACGTATAGCCGTGCCACCACCCATTATGAAAGTAAAAATTCTGTCCGGTCTCCCAATTGATCATTCTGATTCCCAAACCATAATTTTTTGCGCCTTTGCGCTCATTGCTATAACCGGTAAAGACTTGTTTCAATAATTCAGGCTTTAAAAAATCCGGTGAATTTCTGGCGCGGTCAAACTTTAATAAGTCTCGCGGAGTAGAGAAAATATTTTTATCGCCATAAACAGCATCCATATAATCCAGTCCAATTTCTACATTATTTCCTTTGTAAGACGGAACGATTGTTTTTCTGTCTTTTTCATAGTCAAAAACAAAAGTATGAGTCATTCCCAAAGGTTTAAAAATCATTTCAGTCATAGCCTCTTTGTAAGACAGACCTGTAATTTTTTCAATAATAAGCGCCAGCATGGCATAGTTGGTGTTGCAATACGCAAAACGAGTCCCTGTCCTTGATTCTAATCCAATATTTTTAGTAGCCAGAAGCTCTAAAATGTCTTCATTAGTCAATTGATTATGCCTGTCCCAAACCGATTTGTCCCTGTCTGTAAAATAAGCATAATTACGCATTCCGCTGCGATGGCTTAACAACATTCGAACCGTACAGTCAGGATAAGGAAAGGTTTTCAGGATTGTATTTACCTTTTGATCCAAATCTAATTTACCCAGATTCACTAATTTTAAAACTGCCGTTGCCGTAAGCACCTTACTTACCGAAGCAATATGAATTGGCGTATTGGCATCGATTGTAGTGCCTTCATTTTTATCTGCAAAACCATTATACTTTTCAAAAATAATCTGTCCGTTTCTCGCAACTAAAAAACCGCCGTTCATACTATTGTTAGGCCAGTTTTTATTATAAAAATGATTTATCCTTCCTTTGACAGAATTGATATAAGATGCCGGTAATTTTTTTTCAGGTCCCATAGGTATCATTTTACCCAGGGTATCTTTTACTTTTGGAGTGTTATCCTGATTTCTTATTTTATCTTTTCCGCACGAACCTAAAACTAAAATTAGAAAAAGTATTTGTGGTATATTTGTTTTTTTAAGGAAGCTCATTTTCATCATTCTTTAAAACAAATATATAGAATTCAATATTTATGTTTTCAGGATTTTCACAAATTGAAAATTTTCATTTTAACATATCATTAACTTCTTTTTTTGTTAGTCAATTGTGTGTCAGCTTTTAACGGTTTTCAATCATTAAAAATAAGAAAACAGCAACAAAAATTTAACTTATTTTGTTATATTTGAAACAATTTTTACGTAAAAAGTTATAATAATAAATACCCTAACCCACTATAAATGAAATTTGGAATTATAAAAGAAAGAAAAAACCCACCGGACAGACGTGTAGTTTTTTCTCCGGATGAACTGGCAAAACTTAAACAGCTTTACCATGATGCCACTATTGAAGTTGAAAGCTCCGATATCAGGATTTTTCCGGATATCCAATACAAAACTATAGGTATTACTGTTACGGATGATATTTCAGATTGTGATGTTTTATTTGGTGTAAAAGAAGTTCCTGTTGAAAATCTGATTCCTGATAAAGCTTATTTCTTTTTTTCGCATACTATAAAAAAACAGCCTTACAATCAGAAATTATTGAAAGCTATTTTAGAAAAGAACATCGATTTATATGATCATGAAACTATAGTAGACAGTCATAATCGTCGATTAATCGGTTTTGGAAAATATGCCGGAATGGTTGGTGTTTATAACGGAATCCGTGCTTTCGGAATAAAATTCGAATTATTTAAACTGCCAAAAGCAGAAACCCTTTCAGGGAAAGAGGCACTGATTGCGCATTTGAAACGCATTACGCTTCCACCTCTTAAATTTGTCATTACCGGAACAGGGAAAGTGGGCAATGGCGCCCAGGAAATTTTAAAGGCAATCAAAGTAAAAGAAATTACAGTTGATAATTATTTGACCAAAAACTATACTCAGCCGGTTTATGTGCAATTGGATGTTTTAGAATACAACAAACGTATTGATAGCCAGGTTCTTGATTTTGTTGATTTTACATCGCATCCCGAAGCTTATGTCTCTGATTTTGAAAAATTCACCAGGGTAACTGATATTTATATTGCCGGGCATTTTTATGGAAACGGAGCACCAATGATTTTAACCCGGGAAATGCTGAATGCGAAAGATTGTAAAATAAGAGTAGTTGCCGATGTATCTTGTGATGTAAATGGACCTATTGCCTGTACATTGCGCTCTTCGACAATTGCAGAACCAATTTATGGATACTGGCCGGCTGAAAATAAAGAAGTAGATGTCTTTCACCCTGCTGCGATTGTCGTGATGGCAGTTGATAATTTGCCATGCGAAATTCCGAAAGATGCCAGTGAAGGCTTTGGCGAACAATTCATGGAACACGTGATTCCGGCTTTCTTTAATGGAGATAAGGACGGAATCCTGGAACGCGCAAAAATTACAGAAAAAGGAAAATTAACTCCAAGATTCAGTTATCTGCAAGACTATGTAGACGGGAAATAATTAATTTTAATTATAAAATTGTAGTTTTAAAAAATCCAACACAGGGTTTCAAAACTAAAGAAGATTTTAATAAACAAAGCCTTTAGATTTTTCTAAAGGCTTTACTTTTTATGCATTGAAGTGCTATTTTATGCTACTACATCTCTCTGTCCTTCCGTTCCAATAACGCCATATAAAATCCGTCGAAACCTGATTCTGAAGCCAGAATTTTACGATCTTTTATAAACGTAAATTGCTTTCCGATTTCAGTTTTAAGGAATTTTTCTACTTGCTCCTGATTCTCTGATGGTAAAACTGAACAGGTTGCATAAACTAATTTTCCTCCGGGTTTTACAATTTTAGAATAGTTTTCTAAAACTTCTGCCTGCACTTTACGAATATTATCAATAAACTCAGGTTTTAATTTCCATTTTGCGTCGGGGTTTCTTTTTAAAACTCCCAAACCGCTGCATGGTGCATCAATCAAAACACGATCTGCTTTTTCATGAAGTTTTTTAATCACTTTTGTAGTGTCAATAATACGATATTCAATATTAAAAGCACCATTTCTTTTTGCCCTTAATTTCAGTTGCTTCAATTTGCTTTCATACAAATCCATTGCAATCAATTGCCCTTTATTTTCCATTAAAGAAGCAATATGCAATGTTTTCCCTCCTGCTCCGGCACAAGTATCAACAATACGCATTCCCGGCTTTACATCAAGAAAACCGGCAACCAATTGTGAGTTTGCATCCTGTACTTCAAAAAGGCCTTGCTTAAATGCATCCGTCAAAAATACGTTTGCTCTTTCTTTTAAAACTAAAGCTTCAGGCTGGTCTTTTAAATATTCTGTTTCAATATTTAAATCCATCAACGTGTTTCTTAAGCTTTCTTTGGTTCCTTTAAGTGTATTCGTTCTTAAAATAACTTTTGCCGGCTGGTTCTGAGCTGCAATTTCTGTGGCCCAAACTTTTTCTCCTAATTCTTTTACGCCCAATTCATCCATCCAGTCAGGAATAGATTCTTTTAAAGCCCTAATTTTTGAAAGTTCGTCAAAACGTCCTTTTATTTTTCTTTCAGGTGTTCCTTCTAATTGTCTCCAGTCGGGAATTGGGTATCCTCTAAGAACGGCCCAAACAGCAAACATTCTCCATAAATTATCTCTGTCAAAAGGCTCCTTAACTTCGGCGATTTCGGCATATAATCGTTTCCAGCGAACAATTTCGTATATGGTTTCAGCAACAAACTTCCTGTCAGAACTTCCCCAACGTTTGTCTTTTTTTAAGGCTCTTGCTACCACTTTGTCTGCATATTCTCCTTCATTGAAAATAGCGTTTAATGAATCGATGGTAGTGTAAACTAAATTTCTGTGTAATCTCATTTTAATTATTTGAGTTGCAAAGGTACTATTAATTGATTGAAAGTTAAATTTTTAATTTTTGATTGTTATTTGACTTTCATTAAAAAGAAAAAAACACTCTAATAAAGTATAAAAGAGTGTTTTCTGAATTTATTTTTGGAGTAACTTTATTTTATAATTCTCGTTAATCCAATATTTTCCGGAGCGTGAAGCACCATTGGGAATTTTTCTAATTTTACAGAACTGCTGTCTAAACCAAAAGCGCTTTCTTCAGATAAGCTTAATTTTTTGATTAAGAAATACGAGTTCATAATTATTTTTTCATGCCATAATAAATCAGAGTCATTAGACAGGAATTTTTCAGATAATACAAATTTAAAATCTCCGACAATATTATTTTTATTCAATGATTCGTAACGACTGGTAATATCAACTTCCCCATTTTTTACCATATCACGAATAACTTCCCTAAACATTAAGTTGATTTTAGTAGGTTCTCTGAATCCTAAATTAAAGTCAATTCTATAAATATCATCTTTGGCAATCTCTGTTACCTTATATTGAGTTTTATATGGCTCAGTCAAAATATTTACGTGTACAAACCAATAAATATCAGCTCTTTTCGGGCGTTTTTGCAAGATAGAATACATCACTTTCTGCTCTAATTCATCTACACGATTGGCATTGGTCATATAAACTAAATGCGTAGCATATTTTGGAATAGACAAGTCTTCACTCAATTCCATCAATACTTTCTTATAATCATCAATCTTGATAATTTTAGTGTAACTTTTGTTGATTTTCTTAGCCAAAAACCATATCGTCATTACAGAAATCAACATAGTTGCAATAATTAAGGTTACATAACCTCCTTCTGCAAATTTGGTAATATTGGCAAATAAAAAACAACCTTCAATTATTAAATAAATCGTAATAAGAGGAACCATAAAATATAGTTTTACTCTTTTCATTATTAGGTAATAATTCAGTAAAATGGTTGTCATAATCATACACAATACAATTGCAAGACCATAGGCATGTTCCATATTACTCGATTCTTCAAAGTGCAAAACGATTCCCACACAACCAAAAAACAACAGCCAGTTAATGGACGGAATGTATAATTGACCTTTAACTTCCGTAGGGTATTTAATTCTTACTTTTGGCCAGAAATTCAATCGCATGGCTTCATTTATCAAAGTAAATGAACCGCTGATTAATGCCTGGGAAGCAATTACCGCTGCTAAAGTTGCTATAACGATACCTGCCGGCTGAAACCAGTCGGGCATAATTAAGTAAAATGGATTTCCGTTTTCACCTCCTAATCCCTGCAATGTCTGACCTTCATGATGAATTAAATATGCAGCCTGACCAAAGTAGTTTAAAACCAAAGTCAATTTTACAAAAATCCAGCTGATTCTAATGTTTTTTCTTCCGCAGTGTCCCATATCAGAGTACAATGCTTCAGCTCCGGTAGTACATAAAAATACAAATCCCAATACAAAGAAACCATCAGGATGTATCTTTAATAAATGATAGGCATAATAAGGATTAATTGCTTTAATAACTTCAGGATGATGTATGATTTGGATAGTTCCTAAAGTCCCTAACATAGCAAACCAAATTAACATCATCGGTGCAAAAAACTTACCAACCAGTTTGGTGCCAAATTGCTGAATCGTAAACAAAACAAATAAAATTCCGATAACGATAGGGATTGTATTAATTTCAGGGTAGTATGTTTTTATTCCTTCTACAGCTGATGATACTGAAATTGGTGGGGTAATAATCCCGTCTGCTAATAAGGCGCTACCACCAATAATTGCGGGCACAATCAACCATTTAATTTTTGTTTTTTTAACCAATGCATATAAAGCAAAAATACCACCTTCACCGTGATTATCAGCGCTTAAAGTTATAAGAACATATTTTATGGTGGTTTGTAATGTCAGTGTCCAGAAAACACATGAAATACCTCCTAAAACAATATCTGCATTAATTATGTGTTCGCCAAGTATGGCTTTCATTACATATAATGGAGAAGTACCAATATCTCCATAAATAATTCCTAATGTGATCAATAATCCCCCAATAGACAACTTACTATGTAAGTTTTTATGCGATGCGCTCATGTATGTTTTTATAAAAGACGGTTGCAAATTTACTGTTTTAAAACAAATTAGCGTTAATTATAAGTAAGTAAAAGACAAAAAAAAGCACAATGTAACGATTGTGCTTTTTTTTTATCTTCATTTATGTTATTTTCAGCTTAGCCTCTTCTCCCTCCATTACCTCTTGAATTTGAATTATTTTCTCTGGAAGATTGATTTCCTCTTGATTCCTGACTTGCTCTCGGAGCTTCGGAACGCTGAGTATTTTGTTGTCTCGCTTCACTGTTTCTGTTTTCAGAGCCTGATCTGTTTTGAGAGTAACTTCTCTGATTATCTGTTCTTTGAACAGGCGCAGCTGTGTTTGTATTCATTCTGTTCTCTGAATTTCCTCTCGAAGTATTTATTCTGTTTTCATTAGAATTCCCTCTTGATTCTGTTCTTTGAGCAGGAGCAGCTGTGTTTGAATTCATTCTGTTCTCTGAATTTCCTCTGGAAGTATTTATTCTGTTTTCATTAGAATATCCTCTTGATTCTGTTCTTGAAGAATTTTCAACTCTTACAGAATTATTCACTTTTCCTGAATTATCTCTGCCTGAAGCTACTCTATCATTATAATTTCTGTTAGGAGTACTTCTGTTTTCAGCATAATTTCTGTTCGTACTTCTGTTGTCTGTATCCCAATTTCTTCCTGAGTTTGATCTGTTGTTATTATAACTGTTATTTCTGTTAGATTCTCTGCCTGCAACACGTCTTTGGTCTAACTCATATCTGTTATTGATATTAGAATGTCTTTTCGAAAAACTATAGTTAGGATATTGTCTTTCATAACCATAAGAACGTCTTGAAGCATATAACACAGGAGCTCTGTAACTTCTTCTATGGCTCACATAATTATAACGATTGTTTA
The DNA here is from genome assembly GCF_059491325.1 of Flavobacterium sp. Flavsp81. Lineage (NCBI taxonomy): Bacteria > Pseudomonadati > Bacteroidota > Flavobacteriia > Flavobacteriales > Flavobacteriaceae > Flavobacterium > Flavobacterium sp. Flavsp81. The sequence goes on from NZ_CP168505.1 coordinate 2,050,760, forward strand.
CGTTGATACAAACATTGATATTGTTTCTATATCTGAAAATCGGGAAAGGTCTCCAGGCAACATAATATGTAGGATAGACATTCCATGCCCAGCTAGAATAATAAGGTCTGTAATTATTTACCCAGAAAGAGGTATAAATAATCGGTGTTGCATTATAAACAGGTTCATAAATGTAATTATCCCCATATAAATAAGTATTACCCACAACCTGAACACTTACTTTGTTATAATTATCTCTTTCTACGTCTATCGTAGCAATATCCTGATAAACATCACGATCAAGTACTGATTGAATTATAATTACGTGAGTCCTGTCTTCTACAGTTTCAATAACACGTAAATAATCGACCTGATCATCGTTATTCAGGTCAAGATTTGATATTTGATATTTTGGATCATTTAAACGTCTTTCGAAATCCTGAAGATTGGCTGATTCTCCAAAAATAGAAGCAACAGCCCTTAAATCTAAATTATCACTGATATCTGAGTTTTTTGCATAAACAGCAGTTTGGCTTTGTACGGCACAAGAACTTAAACCTATAGTTACTAGTGCTAAAAAAAGTATTTTAGTTTTCATGGCAAATCATATTAAGATTAATATTCTGGAATATCCAATTACTGTGCCACAAAAAAAACAAAATATATTTTACATGTTATAAATAATTGTAATTTAGCAACAACTAAATCTTAAGCTATATGAAGAAAGTAATGTTATTTTGTGGTGTTTTTATTTTATTCATATCTTTTAAACCATTGAATGATAGCAACAAAAAAACTTTTTATGGTGGTTTTACATCAATGCAAATAGATACCCTGTTTCAGGATAAAATTAGTATTAGAGCCATTTCTATTGATAAAAATAAAGTTTGGTACGGGGCAGATAATTCTCGTTTTGGATACTATGATTTGGATAAAAAAGAGAAATTTGAAGAGCATATTTATCGTGATACTTTAAAACTGGAATTCAGAAGTATCGCTCAAACTTCGAAAGATGTTTTCTTATTAAGTGTTGGCAATCCTGCATTACTTTATTCCGTTTCTAAAAAAACACAAAAAGTAAAATTAGTTTACAAAGAAATCCACGAGAAAGTTTTTTACGATAGCATGCAATTCTGGAATGACAAAGAGGGAATTGCTATTGGCGATCCGACAGAAGATACTTTTTCGATCATTATAACCCGTGATGGTGGAGAAAACTGGACAAAAGTATTATCAGATAAATTACCAACAAATACTAAAGGTGAAGCCGCTTTTGCAGCCAGTAATTCAAATATTGTTATAAAAGGAGATGATACGTGGCTGGTTTCAGGAGGAAAAAAATCACGCGTTTTTTATTCTCCGGACAAAGGTAAAACCTGGAAAGTAATTGAAACTCCTATTGTTCAGGGAAAAACAATGACCGGCATTTTTACAGCTGATTTTTATGATTCAAAACATGGATTCATTGCCGGTGGCGATTATGAGCTTCCAAACAAAAAATCAGATAATAAAGCTTTTACTGCTGATGGAGGAAAAACCTGGCAACTAATAGGCCAGGATATGGGTTTTGGATACGCATCATGTGTTCAGTATGTTCCGGGAGGAAATGCTAAAGAAATTATTTGTGTTGGCTCTGAAGGAATTCAATATTCTCAAAATGGCGGCGAGAACTGGACACAATTATCTACTGATTCAAGTTTTTTTACGATCCGTTTTGTTAACAGAAATACAGCTATTGCAGCAGGTTACAATAAAGTTGTCAGGCTTCGCTTTAAATAGTCTAAAATAACAAGACCCCTAAATAATAAAGTAAGTATTATTATATAGGGGTCTTATTGCTGTTGTTTCTTTTTTAATTTTGACTTTTTGCTTTATCGCGATATTGTTTTAGCAATTTTCGGTTAAAATCATCTTCTGATTTTTTAAGCTTCAATATTTTTTTTGCCGAAAGGATTTTTTTAAGATTCGTCATATACTTTTCGCGTAAAAAATACAATTCTTTATCTGTACTTTCTATTTGAGACAGAAGCGTAACAGCTTCTTTTTCTGAAATAGAATTAATATTACCATCATCCAGTTTACGCAAATACGTTTTCATTTTATCATGGCGTAATTCATATTGCTTATCATCGAAAGCATTATAAACAGGCCAGAATTTTTCAGCCTCCGTAGAAGTAAGTTCCAGTTCAGTTGTTAAAAAGGAAACTTTGTAAGCTTTGATTTTCTCACGTTTTTCGTCTGTTTTATCACTTTGCGCATAAAATGAAAAATTAATTAAAAACAGAAGTATTGCAAGTATATTTTTGATTTTCATCTTTTTAAATTTTATTTTATTCTGAAATTAAATTTTCAATATTTGGATTCGAAGATAAAATATCTTCAAGGGTTTCCTGTTCAAGGGCAACATTTTTATTAAGGCCTTCAATATCTTTTGTATCAAGCTGATTAATTAAATCGTACTGATTCAAATTAGACTGATAAGACAAATAAGTTTCTAAAGATGCCTCATCAAACTCTTTTGACTTATTATAATTATTCATTACCGGAATCATTAATCCAATAACAAATACAGCTGCAACCAGCATAACAACAATCTCTTTACGTTTGTAAAGCGGAATTACCTTCGCATCGTTTTCGTTAATTTGCTGTAAAACTTTTGCCGAAAAATCATTAAAATAATAATCCGGAGTTTTAAATCCGGTTGTTATTTTCGGTTCGTTTTCTAATTTAAATGCTTTCATAATGTCTATAAGATATATTTTAATGCAAAAGGTTTAATTTGATGTAACATATAATTCCACTTTTTTTACCGCATGATGATAAGAAGCTTTTAGAGCTCCCACTGAAGTTCCCAGAATTTCAGCTATTTCCTCATATTTTAATTCTTCAAAATACTTCATTTTAAAAACCAGCTGTTGCTTTTCGGGCAAGGTAACAATCGCTTTTTGAAGTTTGATCTGAATTTCATCCCCATCGAAAAAAACATCGGCTTTTAGATTATCAATAGTTTTATTTTGCAGGGCTTCTGATGTTATCCCGTTTAATTTTGCTTTTTGATTCAAAAAAGTCAATGCTTCGTTGGTGGCAATACGGTACATCCAGGAAAAAAGCTTACTCTCCCCTTTAAAATTCTTTAAATATTGAAATACCTTTATAAAAGTATTCTGCAAAACATCATCAGCATCATCATGATTCAAAACAATATTCCGAATATGAGAATATAAAGGTTTCTGATATTCTGACAAGAGTCTTTGAAACGCAATATTTTGCGTTTTAGGATTTAACAATTGTGCTATAAATTCCTTCTCGTCCGTCAAACTTTATTATTTATCTTGTTTGAATGAATTTATTACAAAAGGTTTAATCAGCCCTTACATTTTTTTTAGAATTCAGATTGTTCTTCTGAAGTTGGTTTAGTGACAGGCTTTTCTGCAGGTTGTTTTGCCGCAGATTCTGTTGTTGCAGATTCTGTTGTTGCAGGTTTATTATAAACAGGAACTGTAGCAACCGGAATAACCTTAGGGATAACCGGATAGTAAATTTCTGTTATCAATTTTGATGAACTTTTAACGTCTAATTTACCTGCGGTTAAAATTTCCAGATGAGACCAGCTTAAATCACGAACAATTTTTTCATTATTAATAAAAGCTATTGTTTTTGCAATTGCTTCGTTAGTATGTGAATAATCACCTTTTAAAGTAGTTTTAACAGCATCAAAGCTATTTAATTTTCCAGACAAAATATCACTTCCCGCGCTTATCAAAATTTCTTTATTTATCGGCAGGCAAATAGATATTTTCGCCAAATTGGTTTTGGTATCGTAAGTATGATAAATTATAAAAGGCTTTCCGTTTGCATATAAATTATTAGTCTTGCTAAATTCAATCAGCTTTGGAATAACTACCCGGGCATTTTTGTTTACTTTTTGAATCTCACTTGTAAAAGTTTGTTTGATATAAAAGCTTTCTGTTTTTTTGACAAGCCCATTTACTTTTATAGCATACGTTTTAGTTTCATAATTTAAATTTTTATCAATATTAGCGAGACTCTTTTCATATATTGTTCCTATAATCTTATCGGAACCGCCGTTTAAAACGGTATAAATTTTAAACCAAAAACTCATCTCCCCTTTTGCTTTCCAGGTAACCTTTGTTTTACCTGCCAAAGTATCTTTAAATATCCAGTTAACATCTGCTTCTGTACCGTCAAAATTCATTTTTTGATGAATACTTTCTCCTTCTTTTGCCTGTATTGTGATTGCATTTCCTTTTGCTTCACTTCCTTCCCAGGAAAATGAAGCCCCATTTCCTGCTGTTTTTTCGGGAAATGACATTTTAATTGTCGGATCTTCAATGGCCCAGGATTCAAAATCTTCAAAATTTCTAAAATCATTTACATAATTATATACTGCAGCCCTTGGTGAATTAACCACTTTACTTCGTTCAACTGAAAAAACGCCTTTTTGAGTAGCAACAAATACAGTTAGGGCAACTAAGCTTAATAACGATAAAAGAAACAGATATTTTAAAATCTTCATTGTGTAGGTTGTTTGGAGTCGTAAAGTTATAAATTTTATTACTAGTGTTACGAATAGCAAAATAATAAACTATACTTTTTTTATTATATTTTGTTTAAAGAGGTGTCCTAAATAAAAACTATTCCGAAGAAGATTTCATATAAACACCATTTCTTATTTACATTTTAAATATAGAAATAAATTTCCGGAATTACCTTTTAAAAAAGAATTTGATTACAAACAAAATAGCAATAAAAAGCAAAAAAGTGATCAATACTTTGTAATTTCCTTTATAGAAAATTTTGTGCAAGGCAAGATCTTTTCGGTAAGCAAAAATCATTACGATTACAAATGCGATAAAAAAACAGACTGCGAATATTAATTGTCCCTGACTAAACATAGTTGAAAATTATTTTTGGCAAATTTAAAGAATTGTATACGAATAGTTGCTAATTTGGCATTTCATTTAATCAATAAAATCATGAAGAAACAAATAGATGCAGTAAAAGAATTCCATACTGCTTTTAAAATAGGACACAGCGAAACGCCAATTGCTGATTTGGGCGAAACTAAAAAACAGCTTCGTTATAATTTAATGAAAGAAGAAAATGAAGAATATCTTGAAGCAGTTCAGCAAAATGATTTAGTTGAAATTGCCGATGCTCTTGGAGATATGATGTACATCTTATGTGGTACTATTATCGAGCACGGTCTTCAGGATAAAATTGAAGCTGTTTTTGATGAAATTCAGCGCAGTAATATGAGTAAATTAGGCGAAGACGGACAACCTATTTATCGGGAAGACGGAAAAGTTATGAAAGGACCAAATTATTTCAAACCTGATTTTTCAAAATTACTTTAAATACAAATCCCTAATAGATTCTAAAATTCTATTAGGGATTTTGGTTTGGATTAATTATCCGCGTTCGGAATATCTTCTAAATGATAATAAATCTCCAATCCTTTTTCTTTAGCAATCCTTACATCATTATCTGCACCTTTTGATTCTCCTTCAAGACGAAGAACTGCATCACATTTTTCAAGAAGCTGATGAGCAACAGGATATTGTATTTCATCCCAAACGCTGTCGCCAATATATTTGGATCCGGCTAAGTGAAGTAACGGCAAAGCTAACCATTCACCGATTATGGGCAAATGTCCCATCCTAAACAAAGGAAGCGCTACGGCTTCTAATTTGTCTAAATTTTGTTGAATTAATTTTGGGTCATCATTAGTCCCGCCACGATAAGGCCCAGCAATAAGTATAAGCATATTTATTTATTTTTCACAAAGCACGTGAAGATATTACACTAAAAAAATAATGTAGTTTAAGAAAACGCTATTTCTTTTTATTTGCTTTAATCATACTTAAAAATTCAGGAGTAATTCCTAAGTACGATGCTATTTGTTTTTGAGTAACTTGTTTTACTATTTGAGGATATTTCTCTAAAAAGATATAATACCGTTGTTCCGCAGAGAGCGAAAGGTTCTGAATAACTCTTAACTGCTCTCTTATATAGGCATTTTGCATAATAATTCTGAAGAACCTCTCAAATTTTGGAATTTTAACATACAAATCATCCAAATCATCTTTTTGCAAATGCAATATATGACTCTCTTCGATGGTTTCTATATTCAACATTGCTGGCTGTTGGTTTATAAAACAGGCCATATCAGTAATCCACCAGTCAGAAACAGCAAACATAATAGTTGATTCTTTTCCTTCCTGATCTCTGTAAAATGCTCTTAAAGTTCCGGATTGCACAAAATTTATTGTTTTGCAAACTTCTCCTTCATTTAAAATAATATTTTTTTTTGGATATTTCTTTTCTTTCAAAAGCGAAAGAAAATAGGCTGTTTCATTTTCGTCCAGCGAAATATGTTTGGCTATATTTTTTAAAACCAGATCCTGCATGATTCTTCTACTGTTTGAGAAAAACAAATATAAAATAGAAAACCCGACAACTGATAAGTCATCGGGTTTGTTTTTATAAAATATCTTTTAACTATTGAACTTTAACGGTCCATCCAAAAGTATCTTCAGCAAGTTTATTTTGAAGGTTTGTCAGTTTTTCTTTTAAAAGAGAAGCATATGAATTCTCGATTGGTGCCATTTCATAATACACATCCTTGTATGAGAATCCTTTGATAACACTTACAACCGCTGCAGTTCCGGCTCCAAAGATTTCTTTTAATGATCCGTTTTTAGCAGCTTCTACTAATTCTGAAACAACAACAGGACGAACTTCTACATTAAGCCCCTCTTTTTCAGCCATAGCAATTAAACTCTTTCTGGTAATACCATCCAAAATTCTTTCACTTATTGGAGCAGTCAATAACGTATCATTTATTCTAAAGAATACATTCATTGTTCCGGCCTCTTCCAGTTTTGTATGCGTAGCATCATCAGTCCAGATTACTTGTTGAAAACCTTCCTTATTAGCCAAATTTGTTGGATAAAATTGTGCTGCGTAATTTCCTGCCGCTTTTGCAGCTCCAATTCCACCATTAGCAGCTCTACTGTAATGCTCAGCAATAATTACTTTTACTTCACCTGAATAGTAAGATTTAGCAGGAGAAAGTAAAATCATAAATTTATACTCGTCTGATGGATTCGCTACAACTCCGGGACCTGTAGCAATCATAAAAGGACGAATATACATACTGCTTCCATTTCCTTTCTGAATCCATTCCTGATCTAATTTCAATAATTCATTCAAACCATCCATAAAAACAGCTTCAGGAACTTCGGGCATAGCCATACGAACTGCTGAATTATTAAAACGTTTGTAATTTTCATCAGGTCTGAACAACCAAACATCATTATTATCATCTTTGTAAGCTTTCATACCTTCAAAAATTGCTTGACCATAGTGAAAGACTTTTGAAGAAGGATCCATTAAAATTGGAGCATAAGGCTTAATGACCGGTGATTGCCATTCTCCATTTTTAAAATCACATTCAAATAAATGGTCTGTAAAAACAGCACCAAAGCTTAAGTTTTCAAAGTCTACTGCGCTTATTTTTGACGAAGTAGCTTTTCTGATTTCAATTTTGTTTGTTTGAGTTGTACTCATGATAATTAATAGTTTTATGTAATTTCCACACCTTAAAAAACCTATTATAAAATGATAATATGATATAAAATAGATTTTATTGAATGCAAAATTAAGTAAAAATATATAATTTGCTTGCTAAAAAACCAATAATTACCTCATTTAATTGAGATTTATTTATCTTATAATAAACTTAAAAATTTAACTGGTTTTTATAAGGATTTTGTGAAAAAACCTTAATTTTTTAAGGCTATACGCATTTGTTTTGGTTAAATTTGACATATTAATACATAATGAAGTATTAAAATTGCATTGTAAAATTCAAAATTTAATGAAAAGAGAAATTATTAAAACGCTAGATGGCTCAACTACAATTCATTTGCAGGAATGGGACGAATGTTATCATTCGAAACACGGTGCTATTCAGGAAGCTAAACATGTATTTATAAAAAATGGCCTTAATTTATTCGAAGGTAATCCGGTAAATATCCTTGAAATTGGTTTCGGAACCGGTTTAAATGCTTTCATTACTTTTTTAGAATCAAATATAAAAAATCAAAAAATTAATTATGTTGGGATTGAAGCCTATCCGGTTGAGGCTAAAGAGGTTTTACAGATGAATTATGTTGAAGAATTAGACGCTGATACTTATAAAAATGTCTTTCAGAAAATGCATGAATGCGAATGGGACGAGGAAAATCAAATCAGTCCTGATTATTCGTTAACCAAAAGAAAACAATTTTTTGATGAAATAAATGATTTTGAAATTTTTGATTTAATTTACTTTGATGCCTTTGGATACAGGGTTCAACCTGAATTGTGGAGTACCGAAATTTTTCAGAAAATGTACAATAGTTTAAAACCAAATGGCGTTTTGGTAACTTATGCTGCACGTGGAGTTGTTAAAAGAAGTATGCTGTCTGTTGGATTTACAGTTGAAAAATTAGCAGGGCCTCCGGGAAAACGCGAGATGTTCAGAGCCTTTAAAAAGGTCTGAATTAACTATTTAGAATAATTCTATATTGATTTATCTATACTAAGAAAACGTATTCGTTACTAAAATTTTTGAAAAAATAAGTTAAAAAGAGCTTTTTATATATGATATTTGTTTAAATTTGACCCGAGTTAAAAATAGAGATAACCCCCAAAATCTTATTTTATTATGTCAAAAATGATGTTTGATTACACGAAATCAATACTTGAGAGAGTTAGTTTCGACCCGGTACTTTTTTATAAGGAATTAGAAAAAGCTATCAGAACACTGTTACCTTACGAAATGGAACAATTGCAGGAATGGTTATTAAACTTCATAGTCGGAAAACCAGAATTAAAAGAATGTTTACTATTAGTTAAAGTATAAACAAAAAGGCTGTCAAAAATGACAGCCTTTTTTGTTTTCAGGTAAAGTGATTTAGTTTTTCATTATTCAGTACAAAATTTGTACATCTATAACTTACTTTACTCCTAAATATTTTTAGGAAGAAGATATTTATTCTATAAATCATAGCCTAAAAGTCGATTCCACAAAAAAAGCCCTGAATTTCTTCAGGGCTTTAAATTTCTGGGTGGCTGACCGGGTTCGAACCGGCGACCCGCGGCACCACAAACCGCTACTCTAACCAACTGAGCTACAACCACCATTTTGCTTACGCGGTTGCAAATATACAACTAATGTTTACTTCCACAAATAAAAAATACAAAAAAATAAAAGGATTTTAACGCAAATCCCCTAAGCTATTGACTGCCAAACATCTTTCGACAGTAAAACCTTCGGCAAAATCTGCACCAACTAACCGTCCTAAGTCCTGTGCACGATAATTCAGGCTCTCCAGGAAATTTTTACTTGTTATTGGCGTTGCCGGTTCCTGAGAATCCGGATCATAAAATTGTGTTTTATAAGCCAAAATTGCTTCCACTTTCAGCTTTTCAAAACCAGTAATATCAACTACAAAATCAGGGACCAGATTTTTCCATTGAATGTAGTGATATACAACTTTTGGCCTCCACGCTTCCTGATTCACACTATCAATTGAAGTTTCTATTTTCATTAATCCGGATAAAAAACAAGCATCAGAAACTAATTTACTTCCTTTTCCGTGATCAATATGACGGTCATCAACAGCATTGCATAATACAATCTCAGGTTTATATTTCCGAATCATTTTAATAACTTCCAACTGATGCTTTTCATCGTTTACGAAAAAACCATCCCGCATTGCTAAATTCTCACGAACCAAAACTCCCAGAATTTTTGCCGCAGCTGCTGCTTCATGATCTCTGATTTCAGCTGTACCACGTGTTCCAAGCTCACCGCGGGTCAAATCAACAATTCCGACTTTTTTGCCAAGGGAGACTTCTTTTAAAATAGTACCCGCACAACCTAATTCAACATCATCCGGATGTGCGCCAAAGGCTAATATATCTAACTTCATATCTGTCTGTTTCAATGTCAAAAATCAATTTCAATATCAAATTAAAATACTAAAATCCAATTTTTGTTTTTCTCTATATTCTTACTCTATTTTCTATTCTCAATATTCAAAACTCTTTTCATCGTCATCGATTTACTCACACTTTCCTCCCACTCTTTTTCAGGAATACTTTCCTTGGTAATACCGCAGCCCATATACAAAATCGCTTTATTTTCCTTGATTTGCATGCTGCGCAAATTTACAAACAAATCAGAACTTACAGACTTATTGACAAAACTGCTGTTTAATTCTCCCAGAAAACCTGTGTAAAAAGCCCTGTCGTAATTTTCGTTTTCTAAAATAAATGCTTTTGCTTTTTTCTTCGGTAAACCACAAACTGCAGGCGTTGGATGTAATGTATCTAGTACTTCTTCTAAAGTTGAATTATCCTTTAAAACTCCTGAAATGTCTGTTTTTATATGCCAGATTGACCCGGCTTTAATATTATACGGTTCTGAAATCACAACAGATGTAGCTACTTCACGTAATCTTTTTATAATAAAATCCGTAACGTATTGCTGTTCGTCTTTTTCCTTTTGCTGCCAGGAAATTTCCTCTTCCAAAGTTACTTTCTGTGTTCCTGCCAATGCTGTTGTTTCAAAAACATTTCCACTGGCTTTTAATAACTGTTCCGGGGTTGCCCCCATCCAAAGTCCAATTTCAGGATGAAAAAAACAATACGTAAAAGTAGTAGGATACAATTGAATTAAATACTTGAAAGTGATTATATAATCAAATTTGGCTACATCCACTATTTCACTTCTGGATAAAACCACTTTTTTGAATTCTTCATTTTTAATAGCCTGAATACCTTTTTCTACTAAATCTTCATATTGAATTTTAGCTTCGGAATCAAAACTTAAATCCTCTGTCTCAACAGCGTTAATAGCCACTTCTATTTGTTTTGCACTTATGATTTTCGATTCGTTTTCCGGAATTAAAATTAGTTGCTTTTCATCAAAAGAAGCAAAAACAAAGCCTTTTTCACTGTAATCTGAAACTTTATACAAAGTTTCATTTTGTTGTAAATAGGCAAAAATGCTGGACGAATCAGGTTTGGAATAGATTACAAAAGGTAAATTTTGCTCTTGATGTTTTCTTATTGTAGAAAAAAAGTCGTTCATAATTAATTAGTTTTCTTTTTCTCTAAAACCATATTTGTCAATTTGCAAAGCGAAATCAAATTTCCTTCTTCATCAGTAATTTTAATTTCCCACAAATGAAGGCTTCTTCCTTTATGAATGATGCGTGCGGTACCGAAAACTATTCCTTCCCTGATGCTTTTCAAGTGGTTTGCCGAAATTTCAATTCCACGTACCTCCTGTTCTTTTGGATTAATAAAAAAATGTGATGCGGCACTGCCTACACTTTCCGCTAAAGCAACAGAAGCTCCTCCGTGCAATAATCCCATAGGCTGATGAACAGATGGGTTTACAGGCATTTTGGCAACTAAAAAATCTTCTCCGGCATCTATATATTCTATTTTTAGCGTTTCCATCAAAGTGTTTTTAGAAAACTCATTGCAGTATGCTATAATTTGTTCTTTGGTATGGTTCATTAAAATTGGCTTTAAAATCGTAAAATTAAAGAAAAGATAAGACACAAATTAGAAAAAGCAATTCTAAAATTAAAAATCGACATTCAACATATAAGTTTTTTGCTATTTTTACACAAAAACAATTCAAATGCGTCATTCTTTTGTACTCTTTATTCTCGGAATACTTTTAGCTGCCAGTTCATGCCGAACTGATTTTGATACCGTTGCCAGCAATGGTAATTTAAAATTCTCAAAAGACACCGTTTATTTAGATACTGTTTTTAAAAATATTGGATCAAGTACATACAATCTCAAAGTATACAACCACAGTAAAAATGATATTAACATTCCTGTAATTCAGCTAAAAAACGGTTTAAATTCAAAATACAGGATGACTGTTGACGGAATGACCGGAAACAGCGGCAAAGTATTTAATGACATAACACTCTTAGCCAAAGATAGTTTGTACATTTTTATTGAAACTACTGCAGATATTACAGATGCTGATCCAACAGATTTTCTGTACACCGATGAAATTCAGTTTGACAGTGGTACAAATCTTCAAAAAGTAGCGTTGGTAACACTAATTCAGGATGCTGTTTTTTTATATCCTAAACAATTTTCCGATGGTACATCAGAAACAATTCAAATAGATGACAAATCTGTTGATGGATTTTATTTGGATGAAAATGATGCTGTAAACGGAAATGAATTACTTTTTACCAACCAAAAACCGTACGTAATTTATGGATATGCAGGAGTTCCGGAAAATAAAACAGTCGTTTTTGAAGCTGGTGCAAGAGTCCATTTTCATGCTGATTCCGGGCTTTTAGTTTCTAAAAATGCTTCTTTGCAAATTAACGGAGCTGCATCAACAACTGAAAAGCTGGAAAACGAGGTTGTTTTTGAGGGCGACCGTCTAGAACCTGATTTTTCTGATGTCCCGGGACAATGGAATTCTATTATTCTGACTAACGAAAGTACGAATCATGTTATCAATCATTTAACACTTAAAAATGCTAAAATTGGCTTATCGATTCAAGGACAGGATGCAACCACTATTCAATTAAAAAATACTCAGATTTATAATTGTTCCGAATATGGAATTTTAACTAAAAACGGCCGTATTAATGGAGAAAATCTGGTTATCAATTATTCCGGTTTAGCGAGTTTATCGTGTGTTTATGGTGGAAATTACATATTTACACATTGTACTTTCAACAATAATTGGTCAGGTGGTGAACAGTTTGCTGTTAACCTGAGTAACAGTCTGACTGATGCAACTCCTGTAGCTAACGATTTAACCCAGGCGACTTTTAATAATTGTATCATTTATGGTTCAAATACTAATGAATTCAATTTAGATAAAAATACGAATGCCGCATTTGTATATCAGTTGAATAATTGCCTGATAAAATTCAAAAGTTCAAACAACAACCCTGATTATCAATTTAGTGCTGATCCAACACACTACAATCAAATTATTTTAAATCAGGATCCTAAATTTTATAAGGTTTCACAAAATAAATTTAATATTGATAATACTTCCGGCGCTTTCGCGAAAGGAAATCAGACGTATAGCATTCCGTTGGATATTATTGGTAATACGAGAACTTCTCCACCGGATTTAGGAGCTTATCAAAGTGCCGCTTTTCCGAAATAATTTTGGTTTTACCATATATAAGTAATAGTAAGAAAATTTAAGTTTTTCTAAATAAACGGTGCTTATATTTTTCAAATCAAACAGATTTTCGCGAATTATTTATAAACTACTTTTTTCAAATGAACTTATCATTTATATAATCCAAAAAAATCTAAGTGATTTTTTATTATTTCCTTAAAAAATTCAACCGTAAGAAAATATATCTAAATTTAAACATCTCTTAACGCAGCTTATTCATAAAAGCAGTAAATTTGGCTCGTCATTAAATTAATATTCTAAAAATCAATTTGTTGAAATTTAATTTATATGATTTATAACCCCAAATCTTCAGCTGTTTTTATGAAAAAAAACTACACTTTCTTATTATTATTATTTTTTACAGTATGTTTCTCTCAAATTCCATCCGGATATTACAACACGGCAACGGGAACTGGTTACACCTTAAAAACACAATTATACAACATTATTAAAGACCATACCAATAAGGGGTATGCCGATTTATATACTACTTATCAAACCTCTGATGTCGATAATTTTTATGAAAATGACGGAACTGTTTTAGACATGTATTCTGAAAATCCATCGGGAACAGATCCATATAATTATAGTATCGGAAGTACACAAAGATGCGGTAATTATTCAGCAGAAGGCGATTGTTATAATAGAGAACATATCATTCCACAATCTGTTTTTAATGAGCAATCACCAATGGTTGCCGATGCCCATTTTATTACACCAACTGATGGAAAAGTAAACGGAATCCGTTCTAATTATCCCCATGGAACCGTAAGTTCAGCAACTTATACTTCACAAAATGGAGGGAAATTGGGATCAAGTTCTGTATCCGGATATTCAGGAACTGTTTTTGAACCTATAAATGAATTTAAAGGAGATATTGCCAGAATGTATTTTTATTTTGCTACCCGATATGAAAATACAGTTGCCGGTTATTCATATCCCATGTTTGATGGTTCCGGCAATAAAGTATTTACTACTGCTTTTTTAAATATTCTTTTGGCCTGGAGTGCACAGGATCCGGTAAGCGCAAGAGAAATTGCCCGAAATAATGCAATTTATGCGCAGCAAAACAATAGAAATCCATATATCGATCATCCTGAATATGTCCAAGCCGTTTGGAATCCTGCTCCGGATACGGAAAATCCAACAGCTGCCTCCAATTTAGCAGTAACCGGCACAACGTCCGGTACTGTTTCTTTAAGTTGGCTAGCCGGGACGGATAATGTGGCTGTAACCAGTTATGATATTTATATGGATGGCGTTTTAAAAACATCCGTTTCTGGACTGACAGCTACAATAACAGGACTTTCAGCATCTACCACTTATTCTTTTTATGTTATTGCAAAAGATGCAGCCGTAAATTCTTCTTCTGCAAGTAATTCGGTAAATGGTACAACGACTATTGTTGTTCCAGATACCCAAAATCCAACCGCACCGTCAAACTTGACTGTCACAGGCAGTTCTTCAAGCACAGTTTCGTTGAGTTGGATTGCCAGCACAGATAATATTGGAGTTACCAGTTATGATGTTTATGCCGACGCTGTTTTAAAAACGACAGTTTCCGGAACAACTGCAATAGTAAATGGACTTACGCCTTCAACAACTTATTCCTTTTATATAGTGGCTAAAGATGCTGCAGAAAATTCTTCCCTTCAAAGTAATTCAATAAACGGAACAACTACTGTTATTTCATCTTCTTGCGCCAGCGAAAGTTTCGAAAACATTCCTGCAAATGCATCATCATATGCTACCAGGACCTGGACAGGAGATTCCGGACTGGACTGGACAGCAACAGACGCTCGTACTGATCAAACTTTGAGCACGAGAGCAATAACAATAAGAAATGGTTCGCTTACTGCCTCCACCGCTTCAAACGGTATTGGAAACTTAACGGTTACAACACAATTAAAATATACCGGAACTAGCGGAACGTTTAATCTTCGCGTCAATGGAAACATTGTTGGAACTATTCCGTATAGCGCTACATCTGCAACAACAACCATTTCCGGAATAAATATTCAAGGTGATGTGATAATTAGTATTTCCAATAACAGTACCACTTCAAATCGGGTGGCATTTGATGACATTTCCTGGACCTGTTTTTCCGGATTGGGACTTGAAACCCTGAGCCAAAATGAGTTCGAAATTTATCCAAATCCATCAAAAGGGAATTTCAATATTATTTTTGAGGATCCCAATACTGTTCATTCCGTTGAAATATTCTCTTTATTAGGGCAGAAACTTTTCGAAAAAAACAACACGCAAAACTCTTCTGTATCTATAACTAACCTGCAAAAAGGCACCTATCTGGTCAAAGTGACCAAAGACGCCAAGTCAGCTGTTAAGAAAATAATTATTAATTAGTTTGAAATGTCCCGAAAACAGGGGCGCTTTTTTAATATTTGATACAACAAACCCCTAAATCAAAAAAAATTATGAAACAAAGACTACTAATTCTCGCATTATTTTTTTCAGTTTTTTCATTTGCACAAATTCCATCCGGATATTACAACACGGCAACCGGAACTGGCTATACTCTAAAAACACAACTATACAATATCATTAAAGGTCACACAGATAACGGATATGCCGGTTTGTACACTACTTATCAAACTTCTGATGTTGACAATTTTTATGAAAATGACGGAACTGTTCTGGATATGTATTCAGAAAACCCATCAGGAACAGATCCTTATAATTATAGTACAGGAAGCACACAAAGATGTGGGAGCTATTCTGTAGAAGGAGATTGTTATAATAGAGAACATATCATTCCGCAATCGGTTTTTAATGAGCAATCACCAATGGTTGCAGATGCTCATTTTATTACTCCAACGGACGGAAAAGTAAACGGAATCCGTTCTAATTATCCTCATGGAACTGTAAGTTCAGCAACTTATACATCTCAAAATGGAGGAAAATTGGGATCGAGTTCTGTATCCGGATATTCAGGAACTGTTTTTGAACCTATAAATGCTTTTAAAGGTGATATTGCCCGAATGTATTTTTATTTCGCAACAAGATACGAAAATACTGTTGCCGGATATTCATATCCCATGTTTGATGGTTCCGGCAATAAAGTATTCACAACTGCTTTCTTAAACGTTCTGTTAGCCTGGAATGCACAAGATCCTGTAAGCGCAAGAGAAATTGCCAGAAACAATGCGATTTATGCACGTCAAAATAATCGAAATCCATATATTGATCATCCTGAATATGTGAATCAAATTTGGGGAGGTACATCTTCTACAGATACTACGGCTCCAACAGCTCCAACGAGTTTAGCTTCAACCTCAAAAACTGCTGCTTCAATTACAGTTTCCTGGACAGGTTCAACGGATAATGTTGGCGTTACAGGTTATGATGTTTATGCCAATAGTGTTTTAAAAACAACTGTTTCAGGGTTAACAGCAACAATAACAGGTTTAACAGCTTCCACAAGTTATTCTATTTATGTAAAAGCAAAAGATGCTGCCGGAAATGCTTCTGCGTCAAGCAATATAATTTCCGTAACGACAAACAGCAGCGGCGGAACAGGAACAGCAACCGATTTACTTTTCTCTGAATATATTGAAGGGTCTTCAAACAATAAAGCTTTGGAAATTGCCAATAATACCGGAAGCTCCGTTAGCATGTCAATTTATACCATAAAAAAACAAACAAATGGTGCAGGATCATGGAGTACAGGTTTAACTTTAAGCGGAACATTGAGCAGCGGAAGCAAATATGTAATTGTTAACAGCTCAATTTCTTCAACTTGTTTTTTAACCAGCGCAGCTAATATTTCGACAACGGCAACCGAACTTACTTTTAACGGAAATGATGCTGTCGGTTTATTTAAAAATGGAGTTCTTATTGACATCATCGGGACATTTAGCGGCGGAACCGCAAACTTTGCAGCGGATGTAACTTTAAGAAGAAAATCAACAGTTACTTCTCCAACAACTACCTTTAATTTAAGTTCACAATGGGATTCATACACGACAGATACTTGTAACAATTTAGCGAGCAAAATAGCAAGACCGGTTGAAGAAGAAATTGCTTCAGAATCAGATGAAATAATTATTTACCCAAATCCTTCTGATGGAAATTTCAATGTTGGTTTAAACATTTCAAATACACCTTACTCCATTGAAATTGTTTCATTTTCAGGACAAAAAGTTTTCGAAAAACAAAATGCCATAGATTCTGCAATATCAGTAAGCAATCTTGCAAAAGGAATTTATGTGGTTAAAATTGTAAAAGATTCCAAAACACTGATTAAAAAGTTAATAATCAACTAATTAAAAATTAGGCACTAAATAATTGAAAAGCGGCAAATTGCCGCTTTTTTTGTTTTGCTACGAAGGTGTTAAGACAAAAAGTTTCAAACTTTAATTTTATAATTTTTCACGCAGATTTGGCAGATAAAGCAGATACAGAACTAATTAAGAGATTTGTGCTAATTAAATTATTTTAAAAAAAAATCTGCTCAATCTGCCAAATCTGCGTGAGAAAAAAACTTTACGTTTTTGCGAGAAAACCTTTCATACCAGAAGACGTACTGCTGTGAAATCTCTACGTATATGGTTAAAAAAACATCAGTTTTTTTTCAAAAGAGTTTGTTTCCAAATTTGCGCTTACTATTTATTTACACTAAATTTGCACCTCAATACAACAAACAATACAAAATGATCCATTTCTTTGAAAACCAAAGCAAAACTGTTTTTGCAGTACAAACGCAAAACGAAATTTCAGCTCAAGACATTTCAAAACTAAACTGGCTTTTTGCCAACTCCAATAAGATCGAAAAATCCGCACTGACGGATTTTTTTGTTGGTCCCCGTGCCACAATGATCACACCCTGGAGTACAAATGCTGTAGAAATTACTCAGAATATGGGTATTCCCGGCATCATCAGAATTGAAGAATTTCATCCTGCAACGGCTGATTTCGCTGATTTTGATCCGATGCTTTTTCAAAAATTCAATCAACTGGATCAGGAAATTTTCACTATTAACGTTCAGCCGGAACCTATTCTGGAGATCGATGATATTGCAACATACAATAAAGTAGAAGGTTTGGCTTTAAGCCAGGAAGAAGTAGATTATTTAGATAATTTAGCGATTAAACTAGGAAGAAAACTAACGGATTCTGAAATCTTTGCCTTCTCTCAGGCGAATTCAGAACACTGCCGTCACAAAATTTTCAACGGAACTTTTGTAATTGACGGTGAAGAAAAAGAAACTTCTTTATTCAAATTAATTAAAAAAACATCACAGGAAAATCCTAACGATATAGTATCTGCATACAAAGACAACGTAGCTTTTGTAAAAGGACCAAAAGTACAGCAGTTTGCACCAAAAACAGCTGACAAGCCAGATTATTACGAGATAAAAGAATTTGATTCGGTTTTATCCTTAAAAGCAGAAACACACAATTTCCCAACTACTGTAGAACCTTTTAACGGAGCTGCAACAGGTTCAGGAGGAGAAATTCGTGACCGTTTAGCAGGTGGTCAGGGTTCTTTGCCATTAGCAGGAACTGCGGTTTACATGACTTCTTATTCTCGTTTGAAATCCTTCGACTCCGCTCAGGATGACAGGACTTGGGAAAATGCAATGAAAGAAAGAAAATGGCTGTACCAAACGCCAATGGATATTTTGATCAAAGCTTCAAACGGAGCTTCTGATTTCGGAAATAAATTCGGGCAGCCGCTTATTACAGGTTCGGTTTTAACTTTCGAACATTCAGAAAACGACCGTAAAATTGGTTACGATAAAGTAATCATGCAGGCGGGAGGAATTGGTTACGGAAAACTGGATCAAGCAATCAAAAAGAAACCACAGGAAGGCGACAAAATCGTTATTCTTGGTGGAGAAAATTATCGAATCGGAATGGGTGGTGCTGCAGTTTCGTCTGCAGATACCGGAGCTTTTGGTTCAGGAATCGAATTAAATGCGATTCAGCGTTCAAATCCTGAAATGCAAAAACGTGCTGCTAATGCCATTCGTGGTTTGGTAGAAAGCGATCATAATCCGATTGTTTCTATTCACGATCACGGAGCCGGAGGACACTTAAACTGTCTTTCTGAGTTAGTAGAAGAAACTGGAGGTTTGATCGATTTGGATAAATTGCCGGTTGGAGATCCGACACTTTCTGCAAAAGAAATTATTGGTAACGAATCTCAGGAAAGAATGGGATTGGTTATTGGTCAAAAAGATATTGATATTTTGCAACGAATCGCTGACAGAGAACGTTCACCAATGTATCAGGTTGGAGATGTAACGGGAGATCACCGTTTTACTTTTCAATCGCAATCAAATGGTTCAAAGCCGATGGATTATGCTTTAGAAGATTTCTTCGGAAGTTCTCCAAAAACGGTTATGACAGACAAAACTCTAGACAGAAAATATGCTGCTGTTTCTTATGACAAAGCAGATTTTGAATCATATTTAAAAGATGTTTTACGTTTAGAAGCGGTTGCCTCAAAAGACTGGTTAACCAATAAAGTGGACCGTTGTGTAGGTGGAAAAGTTGCCAAACAACAATGTGCAGGACCTTTGCAATTGCCTTTGAATAATGTTGGTGTTATGGCATTGGATTATTTAGGAAAAGAAGGAATCGCAACTTCTATAGGCCACGCTCCTATTGCGGCTTTAATTGATCCGGTTGCGGGAAGCAGAAATGCTATTGCAGAATCGTTATCAAACATTATCTGGGCTCCGATTAAAGACGGTTTAAAAGGAATTTCATTATCTGCCAACTGGATGTGGGCTTGCAAAAACGAAGGTGAAGATGCTCGTTTGTACGCTGCTGTTGAAGGTTGTTCAGAATTTGCAATTGAATTGGGAATCAATATTCCGACAGGAAAAGATTCACTTTCGATGAAACAAAAATATCCAAACGACGAAGTAATTGCACCGGGAACGGTTATTATTTCTGCCGGAGGAAACTGTACTGATATTAGAAAAGTAGTGGAGCCGGTTTTACAAAGAGACGGAGATTCTATTTATTATATCAATTTGTCTCAGGATGATTTCAAATTAGGAGGTTCTTCTTTTGCACAAATCAGAAATACAATCGGAAACGAAACGTCTACAATTAAAGACGCTTCTTTCTTCAAAAATGCTTTTAACACGATTCAGGAATTAATCGGCGAAAGCCAGATTTTAGCAGGTCACGATATCGGAAGCGGTGGATTGATCACTACTTTATTAGAATTATGTTTTGCTGATGTGAACTTGGGAGCTAAAATTGATTTTAGTGCCTTCGCAGAAAAAGATCTGTTGAAAATCCTTTTTGCTGAAAACATCGGAATCGTTTTCCAGGCAAAAGAAGATGCAGCTGTTGAAGCTAAATTAAAAGCAAACAATATTGAGTTCTTCAAAATTGGTTCTGTTCAAAATACAGCAGTTTTGGAATTTGGAATTTACAAATTGGACATTGCGGAGTACAGAGACGTTTGGTTTGAGACTTCTTATTTATTAGACCAAAAACAATCTAAAAACGGAACGGCGAAAGCACGTTTTGAAAACTATAAAAATCAGGTTTTAGACTATACTTTCCCAGCTCACTTTACTGGTAAAGCCCCTGTAATTGATGCATCTAAACCAAGACCAAAAGCAGCTATTATTCGTGAAAAAGGAAGCAATTCTGAGCGTGAAATGGCAAATGCTATGTATTTGGCAGGATTTGATGTAAAAGACGTTCACATGACGGATTTAATTTCCGGTCGTGAAACTTTGGAAGATATTCAGTTTATTGGAGCTGTTGGGGGATTCTCTAATTCAGATGTTTTAGGTTCTGCTAAAGGCTGGGCCGGAGCTTTCTTATACAACGAAAAAGCAAAAACAGCATTGGATAATTTCTTCAAAAGAGATGATACTTTATCTGTGGGAATCTGTAACGGCTGTCAATTGTTTATGGAATTGGAAGTAATTAATCCGGAGCATGAAGTTCATGGAAAAATGCTTCATAACGATAGTAACAAACACGAGAGTATTTTTACTTCTGTGAAAGTTCAGGAAAACAATTCGGTTATGTTGTCTACATTGGCCGGAACTACTTTGGGAGTTTGGGTTTCTCACGGAGAAGGAAAATTCAATTTACCAATGGGCGAAGAAAACTACAATATTGTTTCTAAATACGCTTACGAAGGCTATCCTGCAAACCCAAATGGTTCTCATTACGACGTAGCTATGATGTGCGACAAAACAGGAAGACATTTGGTTACCATGCCTCATATTGAGCGTTCGACTTTCCAGTGGAACTGGGCACATTATCCAAAAGACAGAAATGACGAGTTTACACCTTGGCATGAAGCTTTTATCAACGCCAGAAAATGGATTGAAAAAAACTAAATTTAGTTTTCATTATATAGACAGTCTCAGCAATACATATTGCTGAGACTTTTTTTTAATGATTATCTCTTTTCAAATGATTATTTTTTTGAAGTTTAACTTTAAATTCAAAAAATGAATAGTTATTTTCTTGCAAAAATTAAAGTATATTAGCCAAAGAAATGTCTGCATTTTTAAAAAAAGTTCCAAAACCTAAAACCTACGTAAAATGAAAATCCTAAAAGCATTCCTTTTTATCTTATTTTTTGTTACTATAAAATCACATTCACAAGTTCAGGTTGATAAAATCGTATATAAATCAAAAGAACATTATATTACCAATACCCTTCCTTATCATATTACCGGTACATTCTTGCCTCCAGACAAAAAAGAGCCAAGCACGATTTTAAATGAAGACGGAACCGGAGTCATACAATATGATGATATGACCAAGAAAAAAATAAATTGGGGAATAGAATGCAATTGGGAAGGTGTTGCTATACTTAAGGAAGGGTATAACAGTGCTTCGTATACATTTTGGTACAGAACGCAAGACAGTGACGAATGGATGTATAGCCAGTTTTCTATTCATTTTGCTAAGAAAAAAATGTTTTTGATGGGTGAAAGAATTAAATTTTACGAGGATTACAACGTACAATAAAGGCTTGTACGACTTAAAACATTAACTACTAGGATATTTTGCTTTTTCAATTATTAGTGATCCCGAATTTAAGTAGTTACAGACAACTCCAGTGGGTAAATGGATTGAAAAAAACTCATAAAAACTTATAACTAAAAACGTCCGAATTTCTTGGGACGTTTTTTTATTAATTGATTTTATTATTGGATACTATTTTTTCTGACAACTCAGATACTTACATAACTGATTGTATTCTATACTAGCACAAATTCAAAGTAGATTATGATTTTTTTTCTCTTTTACAGTTAGTGCCTTGTATGAAATTCAATATTAAAGACTTAGTTTTTCTCTAAAAGAGAAATTCTTTCTTCAAGCAATTTATATCGTCCATTTTCAGTTTTTAGACGTTCGATTTCTTCTTGCTGAGATTGTGCTTTTTTATTTTGCTCAATAGCGAATAATGTCAATTCTTCTATTTTTTGAAGTAAAATATTTGACATTTCTCCCAATGAAACTCCTTTTTCTTGCATTTCTTTAGCAGAAGGTACACCTGGCAAATGATTGTTTTTCTTTGTGAAATTTTCAATTTCGGCAAGTGTTGGGAAGGTATAATCTAATTTTAATTCTGATTTACCCGTGTAGTATTTTTGGAAAACATAATCTGCAGGTACGGTTTGTGTTACTTTGACTTCAGTAGAGTGAATGGTACCATTCACTGTGAGCATTTCATCTGGATTTATAGTTCCAATTCCTACTTTACCTAATCTATTTAGCATTATACCCGTATTTAAAATCCCAGATCCATTATAGGTTTGTAATTGTAAATTACCCCCTAATGTAGATGTTGGATTTTCATAAGAAGTTATTTTAGATTGAGAGTAAAACCCATCCAATAAAATACTTGTACCATGTAATCCACTAGTTCCTGCATAATTATTTTTAATTTTTAAGATATCTACTATACCAGAGGCAGATTTTTCTATGTGTGTAATAACGCTTGGTGTTTGTGTACCTATGCCTATGTTACCATTGTCAGACAAAGTCAGTTTGGGTCCTGATTGATATCCATTATCCCCATAACTCCAAAATTGCAAGCTATTAGTATACCCCCCCGTCATATTATAGAGTACCCATTCGGTCGCTGCATTAATCCCACTTTTGGAAGGGTTTACTAATGACAACGCACCTCCTTCTGGAGAAGATGTTGAAGCATAAATCCGTCCATTTACAGTCTGATTGCCATTAAAATTATTTACACCACGGGTGGCTATTTCATACCAGACAGGATCATTGGAACCAAGTCCACGAGCAAATTTTCTGAAAAATAATTTATCATTTTCAAAATAAGAACTTGCTATTTGCAATTGATGATTATTTGCCGTATTATAATGGCGTAAATTTAATAAATGATTCCAACCCCCACCATCTACCTGACCTGCAGCATTCTCGCCTTGATAAAATCCGGAAGGCAATTCTATATTAAAATTATAAATTGTATTAGATGGAAAACCACTTCCTATTTGCTGCGAAAACAAAACTAAATTGGCTAAAAGAAAAGAAAGCGTAAGAAGTATTTTTTTGAATGTCATATTGATATATTTTATCTGAATTTTTGGGCAAAAGTAAATTAAAACTATACTCATATACAAAGCTTATTTAGCGATTTAGTAAATTCATAATTAATCTTGACATTTAATCGGTTTAGCAACTTTTTTATTACTTTTTCCTAAACATTCCCCATTTTTTTAGTTTTTCCCACGAAGTGATTCGTACCATAATTCATAAAACGAAAACGCCCGAAAAAATTTTCGGGCGTTTTTTAATATGCATATGTTTAGATATTTATTCTTTACAATCAACCTTAATCAAAGTGTTGTCTGAATCAAATTTCAATGTCTTTCTATCTTTAAAGCTGGTTTTTCCATTGGCTTCTACGACATCTCCATGACCTTCAATGTATGTTCCGTCTCTTTGCAAAAAAACCACTTGTCTAATGGAAGAAGTACCTTCTGAATCAAATGTATAATCTGCAATCAGGGTATCACCTACCAGATTTCCATTTATCACCCCTATATTTTTATCTTTTCCATATAAACTGTAACGTAAATTTCCGTTCACTTCCTGATGTGAATTAACATTAAAACTTAGCTCTATTTTACTATTATTTGCTGTGGAGGCATAACATTGATTTCCGGAAGGTTCAACAATTTCAGCTTCTTTCGGTGGGCTTGGTGCTATTTCTACTGGTCCCGGTTCAGTTGTTGTTTTTTTACATGAAGTAAAAATTGTCAAAACAATTATCATGAATGTTAGTACTCTTTTCATAGTTTTCTCTTTTAGTTATTTATACTATAAAATTACTTTAATAAAAAAAAATCCATTCGTATAACGAATGGATTCTTTTACATAATTCCCATAAAGAGAGTAATCATTTTTTAATATTAAGCATCTAAATCAACTTTAGTCCGGCTCGCAATTTCTTTATAAGTTCCGTTTTCTAATTTTTCACGAATAGCTTCAAAAGCAGTAAGTGTTTCATCAATATCATCCAATGTATGAGGAGCTGTTGGAATA
Organism: Flavobacterium sp. Flavsp81; assembly: GCF_059491325.1. Lineage (NCBI taxonomy): Bacteria > Pseudomonadati > Bacteroidota > Flavobacteriia > Flavobacteriales > Flavobacteriaceae > Flavobacterium > Flavobacterium sp. Flavsp81. Next base: position 2,075,535 of record NZ_CP168505.1, read on the forward strand.
ACACGCAATAAAATCATTCCTTTCGGAATTACCGGATAAATTACGATAGACAGGAAAATACCATAATTTTCTCTTAAGTCATTCACCATTACCATTGCTTCCGGCACACTACCTTCCAAATAAACCGGTGTAACACAAGTATTTGTATCACCAATATTAAATCCTTTACTTCTCAAACCATTTTGCAAAGCGTTTACATTTTCCCATAATTTATCTTTCAATCCCGGGTTATCACGTAATAATTGCAAACGTTTCAAAGAACCAATTGTCTGAATCATTGGCAATGCTTTAGCAAACATTTGAGAGCGTAAATTGTATTTTAAATAATCAATGATATCTTTATCAGCAGCTACAAAAGCACCAATATTGGCCATTGATTTTGCAAACGTAGAAAAATAAACATCTATTCCATCCTGACAGCCCTGCTCCTCACCTGCTCCGGCACCAGTTTTACCAAGCGTACCAAATCCATGTGCATCATCAACCAAAAGACGGAAATTGTATTTCTTTTTCATTTCTACAATTTCTTTCAACTTTCCTTGCTGACCGCGCATTCCAAAAACACCTTCAGTAATAAAAAGAATTCCTCCACCTGTTTCTTCAGCTAATTTCGTAGCACGCTGCAGATTTTTCTCCATACTTGCAATGTCGTTGTGCTTATAAGTAAAACGTTTTCCACTATGCAAGCGAACACCGTCAATAATACAGGCATGTCCATCAACATCATAAACAATCACATCATTTCTAGTCACTAAAGCATCAATAATAGATACCATTCCCTGATAACCAAAATTCAACAAATAAGCAGATTCTTTCATTACAAAAGCAGCTAATTCATTTTCTAATTGTTCATGATATTTAGTATGACCACTCATCATACGTGCTCCCATTGGGGCAGCCGCACCAAATTCCAACGCCGCATCTGCATCTGCTTTACGCACTTCGGGATGGTTTGCAAGACCTAAATAGTCATTCAGACTCCAGTTCAGAACCTCTTTCCCCTGAAATTTCATTCTTGGTCCTAAATCACCTTCTAATTTAGGAAATACAAAATAACCTTCTGCTTGTGAAGCCCATTTTCCTAATGGTCCTTTATTGTTTTGAATTCTTTCAAATAAATCTTTTACCATAATATAGTGAAGTAATAATTTTAATTTAAACAGCGAGCAAAAATAAATATTTATTCGGTGTTATCATAATAATTTAAAAATGAATCGGATTCAAAATCATAGTTTAATAAAACTTTACAGGTAAAATTTTATTAATATCTTAAAATTCTTATAAATATATCTTATTTCTGAATCAAAAAATCTATTTTTCACTTTTTATAAATTCTGCATATATCGCCGTAATTGTTTATTTTTTACTAATTTTAAAAGCATTTTAAAATCAAAAAAACTAACACCTTATATGATGGCTTTAAGCAATACAAAAGATTTAAAATTAGCCGTTCTTATTGATGCCGACAATGTACCCTATAGTAATGTAAAGGGCATGATGGAGGAGATAACAAAATTTGGAACCCCAACTACAAAAAGAATCTATGCTGATTGGACCAAGCCCAATTCTAATGGATGGAAAGCTGTTTTGCTTGAACACGCTATAACTCCAATTCAGCAATACAGCTACACGGTGGGCAAAAACTCTTCAGATTCTGCGTTAATTATTGATGCCATGGATTTGCTTTATTCAGGAAAACTGGATGGTTTTTGTATTGTTTCCAGCGATAGTGATTTTACACGTCTTGCCATTCGATTAAGGGAATCCGGCATGAAAGTGATTGGTATTGGCGAAAAGAAAACACCAAATTCCTTTATTGTTGCCTGTGACCGATTTATTTATATTGAGGTTTTGGATGGTGCAATTCAGAAGAAAAAACCAAAACTAACTACAACTACAACTACAACCGATGCTAAAAAACCTGTTGAAAAACCTGCAGCAAAAGCTTTAGCGAAAATTGACGCTGCCACTATTGAACTTATCGAAGCGACAATCGAAGATATTGAAGATGATGATGGCTGGGCATTTTTAGGAGATGTAGGAAACTTAATTGTGAAGAAAAAACCCGAATTTGATCCTAGAAATTATGGTTTTTCCAAACTTACTCCCATGTTAAAATCGTTAACTGATATTCTCGAAATTGATGAAAGAGAATCAGACAAAAAAGGAATTAAACATGTTTATGTTCGCCTACGATTCAATTAATTTATTACATTTTTAAAGTTTAAAAACATGAGAAAAAAATTCTTCATTTATGGATTTTTATTGTTTCTAATTGTTGCTACAATTTATTACTATACCAATCGCGGTTATTTACTACTTTTCATATTACCTGTTTTATTGGTTATTGGATTTTATAATACAATCCAAAAAAAGCATGCCATTTTAAGAAACTTTCCGGTTTTAGGATATTTCAGGTATTTATTTGAAATGATTGCTCCCGAAATTCAGCAATATTTCATAGAAAGATCAACTGACGGAAAACCTTTTTCAAGAAACCAACGCTCTTTAGTATATCAAAGAGCTAAAAATATCGATGCCAATTCCCCTTTTGGAACGCAATTAAATCTTAACGACAGAAGCTACGAAGGAATTAAACATTCTATTTTTCCGGCGAAAGTCAATGAAGAATTACCTCGTGTAGTGGTTGGCGGAAAAGACTGTAAACAACCTTATTTAGCTTCCTTATTAAATATTTCGGCAATGAGTTTTGGTTCGCTAAGCGAAAATGCTGTTCGGGCATTGAATATTGGTGCAAAAAAAGGAAACTTTTATCAAAATACAGGAGAAGGAGGACTTACTGATTACCATCTTGAAGGCGGTGGCGATATTACCTGGCAAATTGGAACCGGTTATTTTGGCTGTCGCGATGCTAATGGAAATTTTAATTCCGAAAAATTTACTGAAAAGGCAAATCTCCCGAATGTAAAAATGATTGAAATTAAACTTTCGCAAGGGGCAAAACCGGGACATGGCGGTGTACTTCCTGCCGCAAAAAACACAGTTCAAATTGCAAAAATAAGAGGCGTTGAACCACATACCTTAATTCTGTCCCCTCCTAGTCACAGTGCATTTTCTGATGCTAAAGGTTTAATACATTTTATTGCAAGACTACGGGAGTTATCTAATGGAAAACCTATTGGCTTTAAATTATGTATCGGAAATACTACTGAATTTGAAGCTATTTGCCACGAAATGATTGCCGAAGATACTTATCCTGACTTTATTACTGTTGATGGTGCCGAAGGTGGTACCGGAGCTGCTCCGTTAGAATTTGCCGATGGTGTTGGGATGCCTTTTGAACCCGCTTTAATTTTTGTCAATAAAACTTTAGTAAGCCTTAATATCCGTGATAAAATACGGATTATAGGCAGTGGGAAAATTATTTCGGGCTACTCGATTCTTCATGCAATTGCTTTAGGTGCAGACATGTGCAATAGCGCGCGAGGCTTTATGTTTTCATTAGGCTGTATTCAGGCACTACGCTGTCATAATAACGAATGCCCAACAGGTGTAGCTACACAGAATAAAATGCTTATGAAAGGTTTAGTGGTTACCGATAAATCGGATCGTGTCTATCATTTTCACAAAAACACACTACACGCTGCGAATGAACTTTTGGCAGCAGCCGGTAAAAATAGCTTTGCCGATGTGGATATCAATATTTTTATGCGTGGTGATGAATTTGCTCATTTGTCAGACTCCTATTTTCCGGATAATTTTACAAATATTAACAAACATTAAAAACTAACAGAGCCTTTTTGTATAATTCAAAAAGGCTTCTTTTTTATTTTAACAGCGAATTCATTTTTTCTCTATTAATTATCTGTTTAACAAAAACAGTATTGTCATTTGCTAAAAAGTAAACATGAAATGTGACACCTTGTTCAATTAATTCTTTGGAAATTTGATCTTTCTTTATCATCCCCTTTAATAAAACAGGAAATTTCTCCTCGGCGGTTTTTTTATTCGATTCGTTCAGTTCTAAATTTGTTTCAAATCTTAACTCAATTTTGTTGTCATTCAGATATCCTCTGGCGGTAGTAAGCGTTACATCCTCGTTTTTAAAATTTGCAGCTTCAGTATTGTAATTAGTAACATACTCCTGAAGTTTTTGCTTTGTATTTTTACAACTTATCATTAGTAAAGCAAAAAAAGCTAAAAATGAGATTTGGGTTATTTTCTTAATCATATTTTCAGATTTAGATTCGTTGTTATGATATTATTTCAAATAAAAATCGAATTATATTTCAACCTTAATTACAATTTTGTTCAACATTCCATCTGTAATCATTGGTGCATGCACATCTTCCGGAAAAAGAATTACAAATTGATTTTCTTTTAGCTGAAAAAACATATCCGGAGCATCACTAAAAAAACGCACATCCTTCTCATCATTGTATCCTCCGTTTGGAGTTTTGCAATTCTCTCTTGGTTTCCATGCAAAAGTCTCCGTTTCGCTGATACAAAACTGAATATCAATATTCTTATCGTGACATTCAAAAGTTGCTAAACTTTCATCTTTGGTTTTTCCTTTGCCTTTAAATCCGAAAAACTTTACTCCCTCAGTTTCATGTTTAAAATCTTCCGGAAGATTTTGTACATCATTTTCGCGTAAATAATCAAAAGCTTTTTTGAAAGATGGATGCAAAGCTTCGTATTTAGCTGCATTTTCTAAAGAATCTATAATCATAATTTCTATTCTGTATTAATTGTAGGTTTGGTTAATTCCGAATTGTAAAAATAGTATATAAATTTTTATTTCAATACCAGAAGTCCTGTATCACTTGTAAATACTTCTGTTATTTGTAAGTTTGTATTTCTAAACTATTATAGAAGCAAAGCAACATTCGACTTGAAAAATTCCAGAATATATTATTTCTTCCTATTGATATTGATTATTCTTCTTGGAATTATTTCCAGGAAAATAGCTGTAATTCCATTATGCATTGGTGATTTACTTTATGCTGTGATGATGTATGTGCTGATTCGAATATTGTTTATTAATAAGAAAGCTATTCAAATACTGATTATTTCTTTATTGATTTGTTATTGTATCGAGCTTCTACAACTTTATCAGGCTGAATGGATTATTGCTCTTAGAAAAACACTTTTTGGAAGATATGTCCTTGGGCAGGGATTTTTACGGAGTGATCTTTTAGCCTATACTTTTGGCGTTGCCATTGCTTTTATTATCGAAAAAATCATTTTAAAATATTACACTCATGAATCTCGTTTTCGCTTCAAACAACAAAAATAAAATCAAAGAAATACAAAGTATCCTTCCTGAAACCATTACAATTTTAAGTCTCGAAGAAATTGGCTGTCACGAAGAAATTCCCGAGACTGCTGACACAATCGAAGGAAATGCCATTTTGAAAGCCAATTATGTAACTAAAAAATATGGTTACGATTGTTTTGCTGATGATACGGGTTTAGAGGTTACCGCTTTAAACGGTGAGCCAGGTGTATATTCGGCCCGTTATGCCGGTGAACAGCGTGATGCAAATGACAATATGAATAAACTTTTAGAAGCTTTATCAGGAAAATCAGATCGCAGTGCACAGTTTAAAACCGTTATTGTATTAAACTTAAAAGGAGAGCAATCTCTTTTTACAGGAATTGCCGAAGGAACTATTACTTTAAATAAAACAGGGAATCAGGGTTTTGGATATGATCCGATATTTCAGCCGAAAAATTATAGTGAAACATTTGCCGAATTGTCTTCTGAAATTAAAAATAAAATCAGTCATCGCGGAAAAGCAACACGGCAACTAATTGATTTCCTGAACTCCATCTAACAATTGTTTGAAATACAACATTTAAATAGGTAAAATTTATATTTTCAGACGTAATTTTTCAAATTTCTTATCAAAATGTTTTTACAGGAAACATAACTTTTTGATAATCAAATCATAACAAATCCATAATTATTAAAATTGCATTAGTTTATCTGAATAATTAACAGTAATTTTGCACCCTATTTTAAAAATACATATGAATAAATTTGAACAATTAGGATTGAATGAATCGTTACTGAAGGCGATTTTAGATCTAGGATTTGAGAATCCGTCAGAGGTACAGGAGAAAGCGATTCCCCTATTATTGGAAAAAGACACGGATATGGTTGCGTTGGCTCAGACAGGGACAGGGAAAACGGCAGCTTTCGGTTTTCCGCTAATTCAAAAAATTGATGCTGACAACAGAAATACACAAGCATTAGTTTTATCGCCAACACGAGAACTTTGTTTACAGATTACCAACGAACTTAAAAACTACTCAAAATACGAGAAAGGTATTAATGTGGTAGCAGTTTACGGCGGGGCTAGTATTACAGAGCAAGCTAGGGACATTAAGAGAGGAGCACAAATTATTGTAGCAACTCCGGGAAGAATGCAAGACATGATCAACAGAGGATTGGTTAACATTAAAAATATAGATTACTGTATTTTGGATGAGGCTGACGAAATGCTGAACATGGGATTTTATGAGGATATCGTATCTATTTTATCTGATACTCCTGATCAAAAAAGTACATGGTTGTTCTCTGCAACTATGCCACAAGAGGTTGCCAGAATTGCAAAACAATTTATGAGCGATCCTGTAGAAATTACAGTTGGAACTAAAAATTCAGGTTCTGCAACGGTTTCTCACGAATTTTACTTAGTAAATGCGCGTGACCGTTACGAAGCCTTGAAACGTTTAGCCGATGCTAACCCGGATATTTTCTCTGTGGTTTTCTGTCGTACTAAAAGAGATACTCAGGCTGTAGCTGAAAAATTAATTGAAGATGGATACAGTGCTGCTGCATTGCACGGAGATTTGTCTCAGGCGCAACGTGATGGTGTAATGAAATCTTTCCGTGGAAGACAAATTCAGATGCTTGTTGCTACTGATGTTGCTGCACGTGGTATTGACGTTGATAATATTACACACGTTGTAAATTACCAACTTCCTGACGAGATTGAAACATACAATCACCGTTCAGGACGTACTGGTAGAGCTGGAAAATTAGGAACTTCTATCGTAATTGTTACTAAAAGTGAATTACGTAAAATTTCTTCTATCGAAAGAATTATCAAGCAAAAATTCGAAGAAAAAACAATCCCATCCGGAATCGAGATCTGCGAAATTCAATTATTGCACTTAGCAACCAAAATTAAAGATACTGAAGTTGATCACGAAATTGACAACTATTTACCAGCAATCAACAATGTTCTTGAAGGTTTATCTAAAGAAGAATTGATCAAGAAAATGGTGTCAGTAGAATTTAACCGTTTTATTGCTTATTACAAAAAGAACAGAGATATTTCAAATCAGTCTTCAGGTTCTGAAAGACGTGAAAGAGGTGATTCTGAACCAAGAGAATTCAATAATAACGGAGCAACCCGTTATTTCGTAAACATCGGTTCAAGAGACAATTTCGACTGGATGACACTTAAGGATTACCTGAAAGAAACATTAGACTTAGGTCGTGATGATGTTTTCAAGGTAGATGTAAAAGAAGGTTTCTCTTTCTTTAACACTGATCCTGAGCATACTGATAAAGTTATGGAAGTATTAAACAACGTACAATTAGAAGGACGTCGTATTAATGTTGAAATTTCTAAAAATGATGGTGGCGGAAGACGTGACCATAATGGACGCAGTGGTGGCGCAAGAACCTCTGGAGGCCCAAGACGTGAAGGAAGCTTTGCTCCAAGACGTGAAGGTTCTGGCGGCGGCGGATTTAGAAGCGACAGAAGCTCAGCTCCAAGAGAAGGCGGCGGTTTCAGAAGTGACAGAAGTTCATCTGCTCCAAAAAGAGAAGGTGGTTTTAGAAGCTCAACACCAAGAACCGAAGGAGGCTCAGACAGAGCTCCAAGACGTTCTGAAAGCTTTGGTGATTCGCCAAGACCAAGAAGACCAAGAAGAGATTAATCATTTAATTTTCTTTTAAATATAAAAATCCCAAATTCCAATTAGTACGGAATTTGGGATTTTTTTATTTAAAAACTTTTTTTGAATTGATGCGTTTTATAATTCGAAACCATTCAATTTAAATCTTCTTATTCCCTTTTTAGTTAAATACTAAAAGTAACACTTCTTTCCTTTGTTAATTTTCTGATAATTATATTCGGAGACTGCGAAATATTTAATCCTGATTTACTACTTTTAGTGCTTTAAATCAGGATATGAAATATTTCGCAGTTTTCTTTTTTATACTACTATCAGGCATAGGTTTTGCACAAGACACTCAACCTACAGTCCCTCAAAGGGTCTCTGGTTACATTATTAACGATAATAGTAAACAGCCTCTTTCTAATGTAAACGTCATTAATACAAATAAAGTACGTGGTGCCATGTCTGATGCCAAAGGATATTTTGAAATTGATGTACAGGTAAATGACACACTGCATTTTTCGATTTTAGGATTTCAATCTTTAAGAATCAGGGTTACCAATGACTGGATAAAAAACAAAGTAACACGAATTCAGCTTACTGAAAAAGCAATCGCACTTGAAGAAGTTATTATTGCTCCTTTTAATTTAACAGGCTATCTTGAAGTCGATTCAAAATTAATTCCAACCAAAGAAAATTATCGTTATAGTATTTCAGGTCTTACACAAGGTTACGAAGCGGGTGAATATTCGCCTAATGCATTTGGAAAAGTACTAGGGTCTATATTTAATCCGGCTGATATGCTTTATAATTTCTTTGGAAAAAATGCAAAAGAGCTCAAGAAGCTAAAAGAGATGAAAAAAGATGATACAGTGAGGAATCTTTTAGAATCTAAATATGACCGCGAAACCATTTCTGTACTTTTAGGAATAAGCAAAGATGAGATTCCTGAAATTCTGCATCGCTGCAGTTATTCCGATGCTTTTATCCAAGAAGCAAACGATTTGCAAATTATGGATGCCATAAGTGGTTGTTATGAACAATACAAAGTCTTAAAACGAAATTAATTATTTCTTATAAATGAATCCTCAATTATGAATTGGGGATTTTTATTTCAAACCAATCCCTACTTGATTATTAAACCTAAAAAATATGTCTGCTATACCTTTTCAAACAATTGACTGGAATCAAATTCCAAAAACAGAACACCTTGGAGAAACAGGAAAAGCATATTGGCAAACTATACAATTAGGAAATTTGCGTATTCGAAAGGTTACTTATTCTCAAAATTACATTGCTGATCACTGGTGCCAGAAAGGACATATTGTACATTGTCTTGAAGGAGATTTTATTAGCGAATTAGAGAACGGAGAAAAATTCAGCCTTTCGAAAGGAATGACTTATGTCGTTTCTGATGATGTAAGTTCTCACCGCTCAATAACGACTAAAGGAGTTGAGTTATTAATAATAGATGGTGATTTTCTAAAATAATATTACAAACAAATTAAAATATTGTGTGTACATTTACTCATATACAATTAAAATAACTAAAATTAAAAAAGATATGGCAAAGAGTCAGGATGCAAAAAAGACGGCAAAAAAAGAACCTCTTAAAACTGCAAAAGAAAAGAAAGAAGAAAAGAGAGAGAAGAAAAATGCTCCGAAAAGAGATTAATTTTTAGTATTCAGTCACAGTTTACAGTAACTGGATACTGTAAACTGCGACTGTACACTTTATTTTACTGGAATATTCGAAAGAATTTCTAATACAAATTTCCAATACTTTTGAGCTGAAGAAATACTTGCTCTTTCATCAGGAGAATGCGCTCCGTGAATTGTTGGCCCGAAAGAAATCATATCCATATCCGGATAATTCGTTCCTAAAATTCCACATTCCAAACCTGCGTGACAGGCTACAACTTTAGGCTTTTCATTATTTTGTTTTTCGTAAATTTCTTTTAAAACTTCTAATATCTCAGAATTCACATTTGGTGTCCAGCCTGGATAAGAACCGGAAAGTTCAACTTCACATCCAACCAATTCAAAAGCAGAACGCAACGAATTAGCCAAATCAAATTTTGAAGTTTCAACAGAAGAACGGGTTAAACATCCAACCAATATTTCTCCATCTTTTATTATAACACGTGCAATATTATTTGAAGTCTCTACTAAATCTTCCATATCAGCACTCATTCTGTAAACCCCGTTATGAGCTGCATAAATAGCGCGAATAATCCCTTCCTGAACTCCTAAATCCATTACTTTTTCAGGCAAATCGCATTTCACGATTTCAATAGAAAGATTTGGTTCTGTCGTTTTATATTCAGCTTTAATATCATTGATAATTTCCTGCATATCAAAAATGTAAGCTTCATCAAACATCTCTGAAATGATTACTTTCGCTACACTTTCTCTCGGAATTGCATTTCGCAAACTTCCTCCATTAATCTCAGCCACTTGCAAACCGAAGTTTTCAAAAGCATCAAATAACAAACGGTTCATGATTTTATTGGCATTTCCTAAGCCTTTATGAATATCCATTCCTGAATGACCTCCATTTAATCCTTTTACTGTGATAATATGACCAACTGAACCTTCAGGAACTTCTTCTTCATAATAGGTTCTGGTAGCCGTTACATCAATTCCACCGGCACATCCAATATCTATTTCGTCATCTTCTTCAGTATCTAAATTCAGTAAAATCTGCCCTTGAAGAATTCCGCCTTTTAAATTTAATGCACCAGTCATTCCGGTTTCTTCATCGATTGTAAATAAAGCTTCAATTGCAGGATGCGGAATATCTTTGCTTTCCAGAATAGCCATAATAGTTGCTACTCCTAACCCATTATCTGCCCCAAGTGTGGTTCCGCGAGCACGAACCCAGTCACCATCAACATACATATCAATCCCCTGTGCCTCGAAATCAAAAACGGTATCTGCATTTTTTTGATGAACCATATCAAGATGCCCTTGCAAAACAATTGCTTTGCGGTTTTCCATTCCCGGAGTTGCTGGTTTCCTGATAATTACATTTCGAATTTCGTCTTCAAAAGTTTCCAAACCTAAACTATTTCCAAAGTTCTTCATGAACTCGATCACACGCTCTTCTTTTTTTGATGGACGCGGAACAGCGTTTAAATCTGCAAATTTATTCCATAGCGCTTTAGGTTCCAGATTTCTTATTTCCTGACTCATTATATTTTGTTTGTAGTTTAACAATTAAGAGCTTCAAAGTTACAAAGTTTAAATTCTATTTCAGTACTAAATAAGATTGATTTATATTTACGTATCCAAAAATTATATCGTGAAACGAAAATACATTTTACTTTTATTACTGCTCCTTCAGATTATACTTTTAAAGATACTTCCATTCTTTCCTGAATTCATAGAACGCTTTTACAGCAATGGATTGTATCTGAAAATTTCACATTTTTCGAGAATACTTTTAGGTAGAATTCCATTTTCAGTTGGTGATTGTATTTATTTTATTTTGATTTTATTTTTGATTCGATGGATTTGGAAAACCAGAAAGACCTGGAAACTAAATTGGAAAGATAATCTCCTGAAAACATTAAGCATAATTTCTATATTTTATTTTTTCTTTCATGTCCTTTGGGCGTTGAATTATTACAGAGAACCTCTTTTTGAAAAAATGAAAATCAAAAGAGAATATACCGATATCGAATTACTTGTTTTTACTAAAAAACTAATTGCAAAAACAAATGAAATCCAGTTTCAAATAACAAAAAAAAACAGTTCAAAAATAGTTTTTCCGTATTCACAGGAACAAGCTTTCCGAATGAATTTAGATGGTTATAAAAACCTTGCAAAAGAACATCCTTTCTTTAAATATGAAATTTTGAGCGTTAAAAAATCGCTCTTCAGCCTGCCTTTAACTTATATGGGATTTGGAGGTTATTTGAATCCCTTTACTAATGAAGCTCAGGTAAATGATTTATTGCCAATGTATAACTTTCCCGCTACAACCTGTCACGAAATGGCGCATCAAATGGGTTTTGCAAGTGAAAGTGAATGTAATTTTATTGGTGTTTTGGCATCCGTTAAAAATGAAAATTTATACTATCAATATTCCGGTTATAGTTTTGCTTTGCGATACTGCTTAGGAATTTGGCAGCTTAAAAACGAGAAGATTTTTAATCAGTTAAAGAAAACAGTTCATGTTGGTATTTTAGAAAACTATAAGGAAAGTCATGATTTTTGGAAACAATATGACACTTTTATAGATGAAGGTTTTCATGTTTTTTACGACAATTTTTTAAAAATAAACCATCAAAAAGACGGTATGGAAGGGTATAGCAAGTTTGTAGATTTAATGGTGAATTATTATAAAACCAGAAAATTATAAAAGCCCACCACGAATTGCACGAATTATCACGAATTTTTATAAAAAATGATTTTACTTTTGAATACTCTTAAGTCATTAGCCAAATGATAATTTGTGAAATTTGTGACCAAAAAGATAATTCATTGTAACAAAATAGGCTTCAATACTACTAATACCTATATGAGCGAAAATCTAGAACAGTCATTTGTTGCGCAATTGCAGGCAAATCAGAATATAATCCACAAAATTTGTAGATTATATACTGCCGGCGAAGATGCTCATAAGGACTTGTTTCAGGAAATCACCATTCAGCTTTGGAAAGCGTATCCTAAATTTAGAGGCGACAGTAAATTTTCGACCTGGACGTATCGTGTTGCTTTAAATACAGCCATAACCCTATATCGAAAAACCAAAAGAACCATATCTACCGTAGATTATGAAAGTCACCAGCATTTTGTAAAGGATGTTGATTACAACTATGAAGAGGAAGAGCAGATTAAATTGATGTATAAAGCCGTATATCAGCTCAATGACATCGAAAAAGCATTAGTTTTTATGTATTTAGAAGACAAAGATTATCAAGAGATAGCAGAAACCTTAGGAATCAGCGAAGTGAATGCACGTGTGAAAATGAACAGAATTAAAGGGAAACTTAAAAAAATACTAAATCCTTAAAAATTATTATGAAAGAACTGGATTTATTAAAAAAAGACTGGAAAAAGAACGCCGATTCTTTTGAACAAATTTCAGAAAATGAAATCTACAAAATGATTCATAAAAAATCCTCTTCGATCGTGAAGTGGATTTTGATTATCAGTATTTTGGAAATTTTATTCTGGACAGTTTCAAATTTATTTTTCAGCACTGATGAAATGTTAATTAAGATAAATCATCCTGAAATGATTTTTTATCTTGAAGTCTTAACGTACTTCAATTATGTTGTGGTTTTAGTTTTTGTATATTTTTTCTATAAAAATTATAAAACCATATCTGCCACAGAATCTACAAAATTGTTGATGAGCAGTATTCTAAAAACCCGAAAAACAGTTCAATATTATGTTTGGTACAATTTAGGAATGGCTGTTATAAGTTCAATTATTAGCTTCTTTATTGCTTTTGTATACAATCCTGACATGGCATTTTTAAAAGACAAATTAGCTGCCAATGGTAAAACAATATTTATTACCGGCGGAATTTTACTCTTGGTAACATTAGTGTTTTTAGGTATGTTCTGGTGTTTTTACAGATTGTTGTACGGAACACTGTTACGTCGCTTATACGCCAATTATAAGGAATTGAAGAAAATAGATTTCTAAAACGAAAGTCGTGAAAGATAAAGCAAAGATTAAAGTTTTTTTTGAAAGTAACCGGAAAATAAACATTTACAATCTAATTTTCATTTTCTGATGCCTTATAACTCCATCTTCTCTTTTCGTTAAGTTCTTCCTCAATTTTTATTACCTCGGCCGGAATAACTTTTAAGAATGATGGATGCTGTTCTATTGCATACTCTACTTTTTCAACAATTTCTTCAATAGTATCATTTTCATAATCAATATCAAGAGGTTCTTTGATAATGAAAGACTGCAGGATATTTTTCTTTTTCATTCGTAATCCTTTTTTATCAAATGAACGACGGAATCCGTCAATCACAATCGGAATCACAATAGGCTTATGCTGTTTAATGATATGCGCGGTGCCTTTTCGGACAGGTTTAAACGATTTTGTAGTTCCCTGCGGAAATGTAATTACCCAGCCATCTTCAAGCGCTATTCTGATATTTTCTGTGTCATTTGGGTTAACGTCACGTTTCTCGGTAACATCTACACCTTTCGCGCGCCAGGTTCTTTCTACAGTAATAGCTCCAACGTAAGCTAAGATCCTTGGTAACAATCCTGATTGCATAGTTTCTTTGGCGGCAACATAATACAAATTCATTTTAGGATGCCATAAATAACCAATATTCTTAATTGTGTCCTGACGTCCTGATAAGCTTGCATTAAAAACATGAAACATCGCTACAACATCAGCAAAATAGGTCTGGTGATTTGATATAAACAAAACATTTGTATCCGGTAACGTTTTAATGATTTCAGATCCTTCAATCTGCAATTCATTAAAGCCCCTATATCTTCTGTGAGTCATGGCTCCTAAAATGCGGATTAACCATTTCTTGATGAATAATATATGTCCGAAAGGATTTCGTTTAAACAATCCCATAGCAGTAAATTATGTGTTTTTGTTAAAGCGCAAACATACAAAAATTATTTTTTTGGCAATCATCACTAACAATTTTGAAAAGAAACAGTTATCCTAATGAATATCAAATCATTAAATTTACGTTTTTAAATCTTTTCTTCAAAAGTAATTTTCAAAACATCTCTTAATTCACTTAAAATCATCGCTGTCGCCCCCCAGACTACATGATTTTGAATATTAAATGCAGGAACCAAAATATTAGCAGCATAAGAAGTTGATAATGTGGCTTCGATTATAATTTCATCATTTAAAAAAACAGAAAGCGGCAATTCAATGATATCGGCTACTTCTCTGATATCCGGATAAAATGACAGTTCTTGTGATGAAATTCCTAAAAAGGGATGCACCAAAAAATTACTTGGCGGTATATACATTGGTGTAAACTGCTTTATAATTTCAATTTTTTCAGATGAAATTCCAACTTCTTCATGGGTTTCGCGTAGAGCTGTTTCTTTAAAATCGGCATCTGAAATTTCATATTTGCCTCCCGGAAATGCAATTTGGGAAGAATGAACCCCATCATAAGCATTCCGAACGATTAATACCAGATGTGTTTTTCCATTTTTAGGATAAAACAACATCATAACGGCAGCTATCCTTGGTTTTTTTTCAGACAAATCAAGATTTTTCATTAGCGTAATCCGTTCTAAGGGAGCCATTTTTACATGTGCTTTTTCAGCAGGCAATTCAACCGGAATTAAATTAGGAACATGTTGCAAAAAATCTTGAAAATCCATAATCAAAGTTTATTTTTGTACTTTCAAACAAAGTATAAATATAGTCCAGAAAACACGTTTCTACAAGTTTTCGCGGATCTAAAGCCATAATAAATGTACAGCAGAGAAGAATCACAAAAATTAAAGAGAGAATTTTGGGTAGCTTTCGCCGAGAAACATCCACGAAAATGGGTGCTTTATGATACCAAGATCAAGGATTTCTCTTTTAAGTTTTATGTAGACAATAAAAAAGCCCAGGTTTTAATTGATATCGAACACCGAAGCGATGAGAAACGAACTGCTTATTTTGAAAAAATAAAAGCTTTAAAAAACATTCTGGAAGAGGAATTCATCAAAGATTTGGTTTTCGAAAAAAATTACACTTTAGAGAGCGGTAAAACTATTAGCCGAATTTGGATTGAGAAACAGGGTGTCGGATTCAGCAATCGCAATAACTGGGATGCTATTTTTGATTTTTTCTTTGAAAAAATGAATGCCCTTGAGATGTTTTATTTAGAGTATGATGAGTTTATAAAAGATATTGAAAATTAATAAGTAGTTACCACATCAAAAAAATTGAAATTTATAATATGAATTATTGTTTTATACTGTGACAATATTATATAAAATAATGTGTTCATCATAATTAATATAAAGCTGTTTGCGATAGTCTTGTTTTTTTCTGGTAATAATTGATATTTTACAGTCGACACCATCATTATCTTTACAAATAAAAGAATAAACAATATCAGTATCATTTTCTTCTCTGGCAATATAATCTATAATATTAAACAATTGTATTTCCTGCGAATACACCACAATCCTGTGTTTTTCCGTATCTAATATCACAGAAAGATTCACCAAATCCAGATTAGACCATTTTCCCCATTTCCCTTTGTCATTTTTTTCTAAAACGCTAAATCCTGAAGTTTTAAAACGGTACGATTGGCTATAGGATTGCTGTAAACCAAACCCTAAAAAAAGAAACAATATATAGACGCGAATAGTATTCATAAAGTATAATTAAAAGCTTTAAAACTCAAATTTAGTTTTTTCCTGACTGGCAATTTCAAATTCAGCCATCATTTCTTTAATAATTTGTTCAACAGGCAAAATTTCGTGGATTAATCCTGCAATTTGCCCAATTTCAAGCTCTCCTTCTTCCATGTCCCCCTCAAACATTCCTTTTTTTGCCCTTGCTCTGCCTAAAAGCTGTATCAAATCTTCTTTTGAAGGGCATTTTTCATATAGATTCTGCACATCCTGATAAAATTTATTTTTAATCAATCTGACCGGTGCTAATTCTTTTAAAGTTAATTGGGTATCACCTTCATTCAGGCTAATAATTTTTTGTTTGAAATTATTATGAGACGAAGATTCAACCGAAGCTGCAAAACGACTTCCAACCTGAACACCATCTGCACCCAAAATCATGGCGGCTAACATTCCTCTGCCTGTTGCAATTCCACCAGCTGCAATAATTGGAATCTGAATTTTTTCTTTCACCATCGGAATCAATGTTAACGTTGTTGTTTCATCACGTCCGTTATGGCCTCCTGCTTCAAAACCTTCAGCAACAATGGCATCTGCTCCGGCTTCTTGTGCTTTTAAAGCAAAAATACTGCTGCTCACTACATGAACTACTGTAATCCCTTTTTCTTTTAAAAATGAAGTCCAGGTTTTAGGATTCCCTGCCGAAGTAAAAACAATCTTTATGCCTTCATTAACTACAATATTCATTATCTCTTCGATGTTTGGATACAGCATCGGAATATTAACTCCAAATGGTTTGTCGGTTGCCTTTTGACATTTTTGAATGTGTTCCCTCAAGACTTCAGGGTACATGGAACCGGCACCAATAAGGCCTAAACCTCCTGAATTACTTACGGCAGATGCCAGTTTATAACCGCTGTTCCAAATCATACCACCCTGAATGATTGGATATTTTATATTGAAAAGTTGGATGATTTTATTCATTTAAAAATGCTTATTGTTTGATAATCTTTCCGGTTTTGTGCAAACCTTCAGCCTCAAAAGTATAAAAATAGAGTCCGCTTTTTAATGATTCTACAGAAAGATTTGGATTTTGACCGGTAATTTTTTTGTCAATTACTTTCTGTCCCAAAATTGAATAGATTGAAACTGAAGCATCATTTATTTCATTGGAAAATGAAAACGTAATATTATTCACAGCTGGATTTGGATACACTATGAAATCCTTATTCTCAAAAGTTGTAATTCCTAAAGTAGTACCAAAATTAGGAATTCCATAACCATAATTGTTATCGGGAGTTAAATATTTATCTGAAGACTGAATTACCATATCTCTGATTTCCTGATTTGTTTTTGTTGGAAAAGCCTGCCACAAACAAGCAATCATTCCAGCCATAATCGGGCATGAAAACGAAGTTCCATTAATAGTGACAATAGAACCTGAAGTATTCGAAACAACTGCCGCCGTACCCTGTGCCATAACATCAGGCTTTGTTCTTCCATCATAACTTGGGCCTATTGAGCTAAAACCAGACCTTACTTTGGCAGCTGTAACAGCTCCAACAGTAATTACCGAAACAGCATCCGCAGGCCCGCCAATGTGTTTTTCAGTCGTATTACCTTCATTACCTGCTGAAGCAACAACGATGATTCCTTTGCTAAAAGCAATTTCAGCACCACGCGAAATAAAATTAGTAATTCCGTTCATATCGCTATACGTATGGCTATAATTGGCGTTATCATAACCAAAATAACCCAGTGAAGTGGTAATTATATCAACTCCTAAACTATCTGCTTTTTCTGCTGCTTCTACCCAGAGTGACTCTTCAACAGGATTTTCAGAGGCATCATTTTCGGTAATAAACAAATAGTACGAAGCATCCGGCGCGGTACCAATTAATGCATTTTCCTTATAACCTCCCATTGTCGAAAGTACCATTGTACCATGATCATCTCCTGCATAAAAGTTTGTGCTTCTGGAAACAAAATCATAACCTCCTAAAATTCGGTTATTGTTTATTAGATTTTGAAAAGGCTGTGCGGTATTGACATTCGGAAAACCGGCATCTAAAACTGCAATTATTTTACCCGAACCTGTATAATTCTGTTCGTGTAAAACTTGTCCGTTAAGCATCTGAATCTGATTCGCTGA
This sequence comes from Flavobacterium sp. Flavsp81, assembly GCF_059491325.1. Lineage (NCBI taxonomy): Bacteria > Pseudomonadati > Bacteroidota > Flavobacteriia > Flavobacteriales > Flavobacteriaceae > Flavobacterium > Flavobacterium sp. Flavsp81. The sequence continues at coordinate 2,093,881 of NZ_CP168505.1, forward strand.
AGTTCCGTAAGCATAATTAACTGTAGTTTTGAGTTTATCGTTTGTCTGAACTATTTTATTTTCTGAAACTTTTTTGGAAGTCGTATTTAAATTTTTATTGGCAAAAACCACTTTATCAACAAAAACTAAGTTTTTCAAAGCCATAATATTTACCTGTGTTCCCCGAATATGAAGAGCATTTAACCATTTGGATTGAGCCATAACGGTAATTCCCGTGCCCGATTTTATCTGATCAACATAGGTTGTTTCCAAAGGGGCATCAGAAAAACTTAAAGCAATATTTTGATTTGTCCTTCTGTCGAGAGACCGTTGGGAGAGCATTAGCAATGGAGAATCTAAATAGGTCTGAGCAGATGGCTTTACATTAAAATATACCCAGGCATCTTCCTGAGAAAACATCACAGTTGAAACCATTAAGAGTAAAATTGAGTAATATATCTTCATAACAATTTACTTTTTTAAGGTGAAAACCTTTGTAAAAAAGTATAAAGCTATGAAATTACTCCCGAACCAACTAATTCATTATCGAAATACCAGGCAGCAAACTGACCTTCGGTTATAGCAGATTGCGGCTTATCAAAACGAATGTACATTCCACTTACAAATTGATATAAGGTTGCTTTTTCCAAAGGCTGGCGATAACGAATTCTCGCCATTACCTCCATACTTTCCCCTACTTTCAAAGCGATGTCGGTACGAATCCAGTGTACTTCGGACTTTTCTATAAATAACGCCTTTTTAAACAGTCCGGGATGCTGGCTTGTTAATCCTGTATAAATCGTATTGGTTTCAACATTCGTGGCAATAATAAATAACGGATCTGTTGTGCCGCCTACATTTAGCCCTTTTCGTTGTCCGATTGTAAAATAATGAGCTCCCTGATGTTTCCCTACAACTTTTCCCATTGTTGGAAAATAATCAAGTTTTTGAGCTTCTAATTTTAGTTCTTCTTCCAGAGAAAGACTAACAGGTTTTTCAATAGTATAAATTGGATCGTTTTTATCAATCTGAACAATCTTTCCTTCTTTAGGCTGTAATTTTTGTTGTAAAAATTCCGGCAAACGTACTTTTCCAATAAAACATAATCCTTGAGAATCTTTCTTTTCGGCAGTAACCAAATCCATTTCGGCAGCAATTTCACGAACTTCCGGTTTTGTCAAAGCACCGATCGGAAACAATGATTTTGCCAATTGCTCTTGCGACAACTGGCATAAAAAGTACGATTGATCTTTGTTGTTATCTGCGCCGGCAATCAATTGATAGATAGTTTTACCGTCAACTTCGATTTCACTTTTTTGGCAATAATGTCCTGTTGCCACAAAATCGGCACCAAGGCTTAAGGCAATTTTCATAAAAACATCAAATTTGATTTCACGATTACAAAGTACGTCAGGATTTGGAGTTCTCCCCTTTTCATATTCGCTGAACATATAATCAACGATTTTTTCTTTGTATTCTTCACTTAAATCAACGGTCTGAAACGGTATTCCGAGTTTTTCAGCTACTAATAATGCGTCATTACTATCTTCTAACCAAGGACATTCATTAGAAATAGTAACCGAATCATCATGCCAGTTTTTCATAAAAAGGCCAATAACCTCGTAACCTTGCTGTTGCAATAAATAAGCAGCAACACTAGAATCTACTCCTCCGGAAAGTCCAACAACTACACGTTTCATTTTAACTCCTTTATATTTTTATAAGGGTGCAAAGGTAAACCATATTTTAGATAATTATATGGCTTTTGATTAGTTTATATAATCCTGTAGTAGATAAAACCTATTGCTTTTTAAATTGATGAGGATTAAAGAAAAATTATTCCATCTTAGGTTTGGAATCAGCTTGGTAATTGCTTTTTGGGTCACTCATATTCACCTCTTTAATCAATTTTCCTTTGGTAAAAAATTGCCACATTCCTACTTTCTTTCCATTTAAGAATTTCCCTTTAGAGGCAACAGTTCCGTCTGAATCATAAAAAACAGCATCGCCATTATACTCATTATTTTTGTATGTTGACTGCTCTAACAGCGTTCCGTTCACTGCTGTTTTTTTATAGATTCCGTCTTTCAGACCATTTTTATACGTCATCTCCTCTGCAACTTTACTATTTGGATAGTATACCGTTCTTGGTCCTTCTAATTTTCCGTTTTTATAGTTTTCTATTGTCATTACAACAATAGAAGCTTTGTGGTAATACTTCCATTCCCCTTCGTAATTTTTCCCAATTACTTTGCCTTCACTTACCTTATTTTTCTTTTGGTCATAAAAAATCGTATAGGCACTTCCATCATTAGCACTAAAATCGCGTGTTGCTACAACATCTCCTTTTTTAGTATCATCAAAAAATTTGAAAATCCCGGTTTCTTTACCATGACTAAATGTACCTTCATAACGAGGTCGTTTAGAAACTTCATAAGTACCTTTCCAAAGACCTTCTTTTTTCCCTTTGGCATCTACTTTATTAAATTCCTGCGCAAAGCCCATTGCGCTTATTAAAAACAAAATCCAAAAATTCTTCATATTTTCTTTTTTCTATATAACAACAAATATTGCTTTTTAGTATTGCAAATGTATGACCATTTAAAGAGAAACATATTTATTTTATCTGTAAAGTATTCATTAAACAAGACAGACTCAAAATTACCTCTAAAACGATCCGGTTTTAAAAAGTCAAAATTAAAAAAATCAAGATTATCTCCGGAAAAATTTCAGGTATATCAGCTGTTTTTTAATAAAAAAAATACAAAAAGGTTTTAATAAGTTAGAATACATTTTACAATTTAAACTATATTCGCAGACAAAATAACGCCCGATTATTTATTAAACCCAACCCATAAACCTGCACATAATGAAATTTTTAAACCTATTCCTGCTTACACTTTTTCTAGGTGTTACAAAATTACATGCACAAGTTAAAGTTGAAGAAATTACTTATAAAGCCAACAATCATTTTATTACGATTACTATTGGTTATCCTGTTACCGGAATTTATTTTTCTGAAGGAAAAAAGGAGCCTACTATTTTATTAAATCCGGACGGAACAGGAGTTTTCCAGCATGACGATCTAGCCAAAAAAAACATAGTATGGGGAATTGAATGCTCAGAAGAAGGGGTTCCAATTTTTAAAGCAGGCTTCAATAGTGCTTCGTATACATTCTGGTATAAAACAGACGATAATCAAGGGTGGGTCCATACTCAATTCTCCATCCATTTCAACAAGAAAAAAATGTATCTTATGGGAGAAAGGATCAAGGAATATGACGATTAAAAACCGTTGACAAATTAAAATTTATATTCATTTGACAAAATTTAGTACCAGAATGAAAACGTTTTCGTTGAATTTAAATATTAACTCAAAAATTTACCATTTTATTTTACAAAATTAAAAATTTTACCTATTTTTTATTTAATTTGCGGTAAAATTCAATATATCATATAAATGGTTTTAATCACACGCCTTTTTGATTTTCCTTATTATCAACAAGAAACTTATAATCTTCAGGTTGCCTTAGCTACCAAAAAAAATGGGGTTTGGGAAAAAACATCCAGCAATGACTATATTGCTAAAGCCAATGCTATTTCAAGGGCATTGCTGCGCATGGGTGTTCAAAAAGATGACAAAATTGCTTTAATAACTTCAAATAACCGCACGGAATGGAATATTATGGACATTGGTATTTTACAAACCGGAGCTCAAAATGTACCAATTTATCCAACCATTTCCGAGGAAGATTATGAATATATACTGAACCATAGCGAAAGTATGTATTGCTTCGTTTCTGATGAAGAAGTGCTTCGAAAAGTGAATCTTATCAAAGCGAATGTTCCAACATTAAAAGAAGTCTATTCTTTTAATGAAATTGCTGGCTGCAAACATTGGTCAGAGTTATTGACTTTGGGCGAGGATGAAAGCAATCAGTCTGAAGTTGAAGCCAGAAAAGACAGCATAAAAGAAGATGATCTGGCTACTATTATTTATACTTCGGGAACTACAGGAAGACCTAAAGGTGTTATGCTTTCTCATAAAAATATTGTATCAAATGTTTTGGACAGTGCTCCGAGAATTCCGTTTGATGCAGGAAAAAGCACCGCTTTGAGCTTCTTGCCTATTTGCCATATTTTTGAAAGAATGATTTTGTACATCTATCAATATTATGGTGTTTCGGTTTATTTTGGAGAATCTATTGAAAAAATCAGTGACAATCTAAAAGAAGTTCGTCCAACTGTAATCACAGCTGTACCAAGGCTTTTAGAGAAAGTTTACGATAAAATCTACGCAAAAGGATCCGAATTAACCGGCATCAAGAAAAAACTGTTTTTCTGGGCTATTGATTTAGGTTTAAAATACGAGCCATACGGAGCCAATGGTTTCTGGTATGAGTTTCAGTTGAAAATTGCCCGAAAATTGATCTTCAGCAAATGGAAAGAAGGTTTGGGAGGAAATTTAGATTTGATGGTTTCCGGAAGTGCCGCTTTACAACCCCGTTTGTCAAGAGTTTTTGCTGCTGCCGAAATTCCGGTTATGGAAGGTTACGGCTTATCTGAAACTTCGCCTGTAATTGCCGTAAACGACCAAAGAAATAGAGGTTTCAAAATTGGAACTGTCGGAAAAGTAATTCGCAATGTCGAAGTTAAGATTGCTCCGGACGGCGAAATTCTTTGCAAAGGACCAAATGTAATGTTAGGTTACTTTAAAGACCCTGAAAAAACAGCCGAAGCTTTACAAGACGGTTATTTCCATACAGGAGATATTGGTGAAATTGACAGCGAAGGTTTCCTGAAAATTACCGATCGTAAAAAAGAAATGTTCAAGACTTCGGGCGGAAAATACATTGCGCCGCAGTTAATTGAAAACGCCATGAAACAATCCCGTTTTATTGAACAGATTATGGTGATTGGTGATGGCGAGAAAATGCCTGCTGCTTTTATTCAGCCAAATTTTGAATTTGTAAAAGAATGGGCTAAAATTCATAAAATTGCTTTAGGCAGTACAAATGAAGAAATCGTTAAAAATGAGCAGGTCATAAAACGTATTGATGAAGAAATTGAAGGCATCAATGAAAAGTTTGGGAATTGGGAAAAGATCAAACGCTTTGAACTTACTCCGGATGTCTGGTCTATTGATGGCGGACAGCTTACTCCTACTTTAAAATTAAAACGTAAAATCATTAAAGAAATGTATAAGGATCTTTACACTAAAATATATGGTAACAACAATTAAGAACCAAATTATATAAACCAACGAAAACGGCTGTCTTTGTGAGACAGCCGTTTTTTATTTAAAATTAATTGCCTTATAATGCTTCATGTAAGGCAAATCTGAAATTTGATATTGAAGCAATTCATTTTTTTAATACTTTAGCACATCAAAAACAAACTATGAAAGATTACACTGATGCCATTGACTGGCGTGAAGTTTGGGGATTTTCAAAACATTTTATATTACCAAACATCGGCTGGCTTACATTTTGGGCTATTTTATTTGTTGTTTCAGGTTTAATTATCAGTATTGTGTTAAATGTGTATTTGTACAGGAAAAACATTTTTACAAGAGATAAAAAATATTATAATTGGATTGCAAAACTCTGGATTCCGTATATTATATTGATTTGTGTTTATTTCCCGGGAATGATTGGTTTATTTTATGGCGGGCATTCTATTCTGGTGAAAGAAAATAAAAACATGACAGCCAGCCTTTATGCAAAAACACTTGGCTCTACATTTTCATCAGAAAAAGATAAAAAAGCTTTTTTACTGGTAGTTCAGGAATTATCCAATTCATCAGGAAACATGAGTAAATCGCTGACCTCAGCAATGAATTTATACATCAAAAAAAACAATACCGGAATGGCTGCTGTCGATAATTTTAAAAATTCATCCAGTGCCTATCTGTTCCAAAAATACGAAGCGGATATTTATAGCGCTACTATTTACGGGTTAATGAAAGTTGTTGACGATAAAGCCGATATCGCTTCTTTCAAAGAAATAAATTATTCGGAATTTAAATTGCTTTTAACGAAACTCGATAAGATTGAACCTAAAAAAATTGAGAATTCCATTCAGTTAGAAATGAGTCATAAATTAGAATCTGTTTTTAAATTATGTTTATAAAGATCTTATAAAACATCAGTTGCTGCTTTTTGTTCTTTTCCTGATACTGCCTTTTATTGAATATTTTATTTATCTGAAGTTTGTGAAGAGTAAAGAGGAGGATTTTAGCGGGCTGAAGACTGTTGAGAATGTGATTGAGCGTTAAAAGTATACTTTTCTGCAATTTTCAACTCCTTTTAAACTGTTTTGCCTAAGCCGGAATCTAATGAGTTAAAATCCTGTAACTAATAAATTCCTGGCGCCTTTTTCGCCACATTTTTGATATTTATTATATGCTTTTACAGCTCTTGTTCTAATTTTTTCGTTGTTTTCGCCTGCGATATACCCTGCAATTGCATCATGAATGGTATAGGCTTCCGGACACATCAGGTTGCTGGTCCAAACAATCGGATTAACTTTTGCTCCTCTGAGATGTGGCGCAAAAAACCGCTTACTATAGCAAGCCAAAACAATAATATCCCTTTCTTTTCCGTCTGCATTATCAAATTTTTCAGAAAGCTCAAAATCCATTAAGCCATCGTGCCCGATATATCCTAAAAGGGATGCATTACCACCAATACCAATGTTTTTTTTACTGATCTTCAGAACGCTTTTTCGCTGTCCGGAACTGCTGTTCAAAAAATCTTTAGTGCATTGTTTTATATATTGTCCATCATAAGCATCGGCCACGAGATAATAGTTTGATTTTACAGTGTTCTTAAAAACAAGTCTTTCCAGTATATTATTTCCGGGTTTAGTGGTTTCCAGTAATTTCCACTCCTTGCTTTTTTTAAAGTAGCTTTTTATTCCAAAACCACAGCCCCAATACAGGTTTGTATTTGGGTCCTGTCCATTCCCAATTCCTGCCGGTACAGGTACAATTCCCTGATATTTGTTATCGCAAAGTGCCACAAAAATATGAATTGTTTTTGTTTTGCTTAGCGTGTCAGATACTATTGCAGATTTTGCTTCTTTTTTTTGAAATGAAGGCATTTCTTTTTCAGCATTGTTGGCTTTTCCATTGCAGCTCATTGAAAAAACACAATAAAATAAGATTACAAAAATTCTCATACCAGCTTAATTTGAGCATGTAAATTAGTAAATAAATGATTCCCAGACAACTAAAGACAGGTTTTAATGAACCTTAACGGATGTACAATTCTTCCCGAATTTTAATCAGGGTTTGAATAACTTTTCCTTCATCCGGTTTTTCCGGCAGCGTTGATGTTTGATAATGATTTTCGATTGAAGCAATTAAATTATCTGCCATTTCGAGCAAATCATCGTATTCTTTGTTTCCGGCTTTTATATCGAGTAATTCCTTGCGATTGATTATTAAAGAAATGTACAAAGACCTTGGGCTAAAATATATAGTCAAAATTAAATAAATCAGAATAATATGAACCAACTAAAAAACGGCTGCCTTTTTTAAGGCAGCCGTTTTTTAGTTGATATAGTTCTTCTCTTATTTTGATTAGGGTTTGAATTGCTTTTTCTACATCTGGTTTTTTTATGATAGGATTGATATTTAATAATGATTTTTTACTATTACAGATCTTCAATATTAATTACATTTTCATCTCCAAACCAACTTTTAACATTAACTATTGCTGTTTCACACATTTCAGACAAAGCTAAAACAACAAGATTTTCCTTGGCCCTCGAACATTCAACATAAAATAAGTTTTTTGTTCTAATTTTTCGATCTTCTTTTTCTTCTGTGTTATTGAAAAAATTTTGAAAATTATAATCTGTTTTAAATTCAGTATCATCAATTACAGTTAAAACATTTCTATATTCTTCTCCCTTTGTACTATGCTTTGTTGAAAACACAGTATTATTTTGTTTATGCTCAAAAAAATTAATTATTTCTACATATGGCAAATTCATAAAATTTAGAACAAAATGTTTATCTCTTTCTGTTCTTTTTTTATCTTCACTATCATCTTCTAAAGTTGTCAAATCAATTGAGATTCTCTCCATAAGCTTATTCAAACCAGTTGATTTCCATAGAACATTATTATTTTCAATAAAATCAAAAACTTCTTTTATTGTTTTAGTTTTACGAATTTCAATTAAATTCTCTATTATCTTAGTAATCAAAATTTTATGCGAGTGCTTTAAAATATTTCCATTAAAAAAGCTACTATTTTTTTTTAGAAATCGAAACACCTCATTGTAATTTTTTGTTTCCCAAAAATATATCAAATGCTCTATTCCAACCTGTCTCTCTTGTGATGTTTTTTTATCAACATATCCAACTAAATGCTTTATTAATGAATGATTTCTATCTAATAATTGATCTTTCGTCCTTTGCCCATATCTACTACTAAAAATTTGATATAGAGCTTCGAATTTCGCTCTTTTAGCGACTCTACTATTTGTAATTATTAATATTTTATCTTCACTATCATCTTCAAAATTCCATTCTTTTTCTTTTAATTTGGTTAAAACTTTATCATAATTTTTGTTTTTATATGGTTCAATACGTTTTTCATAATCAGTAACACCTTCATCTTTAACCCTACCATTATTACCTTTTATTTCTTTACGTGGATAATTTTTACAATATATAAATTTAACAGATCCTTCTAATTTTGTCTGAGGCTCCTGTTTAATGTTTTTTCTGAAATTATTTAATAATCTAATAACTTCAATTGATGAACGATAATTTTCTTCTTTCTTTACTAATTCAAGTTTTTTATCAGATTCATTTTTTGAATCAAAATATTTTTTTAAATCACCTATTCCAGCATCGTAAATTTTTTGATGAGAGTCACCAAAAAAACCTAAAATAATTTTCCCCTTATTTCTTTCTAATAAAAAATCTATTAAACTGATTACTGTTTCTTTTGCTGTATCCTGATACTCATCAACCAATAGAAAAGGATATTTTTGTGCTAAAATATTTGTCAGTAAAACATTGTTTTCGAACATCATTTTTGCTAGGGTAATGATATCATCATGATGCAGTAGTCCTTTTTCAAAATCCTGAAATGCAGGATCTTCGTATTTAATTTCTTCAATATTTAAAATTCTTTCAGATAAATTTATAATGTATTTAATATCAAATTTTGCCAATTCAGCACCGCTTAAAGTAGCTTTTTTAAGAATTCTTTCGTCATAACGAATTTCATTTAGCTTACATAATTCTATTTTTAATTGCTTTTGATATGATTTAATACAATCCCATAAAAACTCATGAATAGTTGATACTAAAACCAACGGGTTATACTCTAAACGCTCAATAATTTCATTCTTGGCAACATTCGTATAAGTAATACAAATTATTTTTTGATGATTATAGCGAACTTCTCCTCCCTTATTTTTGATTAAATAATTTAAAACCTGTATTAGAGTATAAGTCTTTCCAGAACCAGCACCAGCTTCCAAAACAAAACTTTTATTGTTTTCAATATGTTTTACTATCTGTTCAAATGCGCCCATAATTAAATATTTATTTTAATTGTACACATTCCTGCCAACCATTCCAAACCTTCCTTTATATAAAGGGGAGTTTCCCACTGCATACCAGTTTCTTTCTCATCGAAAGTCATAAGATCAAAGGAAAAGTTAGTTTTTGATGATGAACTTTTGGGACGTAAATCCCACGGAGTTTTTATTGCTAAATTTTCTGAAGTATGCTGATCTATCAGCGTAAATAAAGATTTTATCTTTTTCATAGATTCATCTTTTTTATATTCTGATTGAAAAAAACTTAAATTTTTATTTATAATTGCTTCTTCTAAACTTCTCGCAAGATAATTACAATTATTTTCACACATTTGATAAGCAACCCTAATTAGTTCAGTATCAAACTTTTCTTTTTCAATACAATTTTTCAAGTCATCAATTGTATTTTTCTTCGGAATCCAATCTTTTAGAGTCGAATTACATGTTTCTGCATTAACAGTATCAGTTTTGCATTCCTCTCTTTTATCATCAACTGAATCTATATCAGTTATTATTAAAGTCTTTACTTTAATAAAATGCAAAAGTTCTTTAAATTTTTGAGTGTATGCACCTCCAACTTCTAAAACTGAAATATATTCATTATTCAAACTGTTCGCAACATTATTGATCATTATAGGTAAAAGCATTTTTTCAGTTACGCCTTCAACCATAATAACTTTATCTGCAAAGAAGATATCACATTTGTGAAGATTAAGATATTGCTTTAAAAAACGAAAAGTTTCTTTATCACTTTCTTTATGTCTAAAATTATTAAAATCATTAATTTCAAGTTTTCCTCCTATTTTATTAAAATAACGAATTCGATCAAACCCTTTGTTCAAATCTATTCCTGCTTCAGCAATTATATGTGACGAATGAGTAGTTATTATAAGTTGGATACTAATACCTTCAGATCTAGCTGTATTAATTTTTTTAGTAATTTGTTTAATAAATATTTGTTGCATTTGAGGATGCATATGTGCTTCTGGTTCTTCTATCAAAATCGTTAAAAATTCTGATTTTTTTTCCTCACTAGAATTTTTAAATCTTTCAATAAAACTGGTCAATTCTAAAACCATAAAAATTAAATTACTATAACCCAAACCATTGTAGCTTTCAGGTAGATTTATTCCATCATGCTTATAATAATATTTTATATTATTCTTTATTACAGATTCAGAATTAAACTCAGAATCAATCTCTATTTTAGGAATTGTTATGGGAGTTGCAGCACCGAAATTATTTAAATCATTAATTACTTCTTTTAGTACTTTTGCATACTCACCCTTTAAAACGTTAGATACATTTTCTAATGTACCTTCAAGTGTTTTTACATCTTCTTTCGTTTTATCTCTCTCCCGATAATAATGAGAAAATCCAGTTGCTAATGTTTTATTTCTATCAGTTTTAGTATCATCTAATGTTCGGGAAGCTTTTATATCTTCAAATGAAATTATTTTTTCAATTTTAGCTTTAAAACTCAAATCAATATCTTTTTTGAAATTTGATTCTCTATCAATAGCATAGCATTTACTATGATAAAAAGTTTTGAGATTTTCTTTTAGCCAAGAAATCAGTTCTATTTCTCTTTTCTCCCTTTTTTCAAAGGAACTAAACATCCCTAAAGAATTATGTGCTTCATAACTAATCAAAATAGTAGCATCATGTCTGTTCTCATCTAGGTCTGTTATAAACTCACTTAAATTAATTAATGAATCTCTTTTAATATCATATTCAACTTCAATATACAATTGAACCTTTGGGATTAATCCTAAAATTATTTTTTCAATTGTATCTTTTCGTTTTTCAGAAATTGAAAACTTACTAATTCTATTTAAAAAATTATTTATTCTCCTAAAGACTAAGTAGGAACTTTGAGAAAAATCTTCAAAGGATATTTCTTGCGTTTTTGTAAAAATGTTTATAGCCTCAAATAAAGACGTTTTTCCTGTATTATTTTTTCCAACGATAAGCGTTATATCATCTTCAATCTTTAATACTACATCTTCTAGCAATCTAAAATTCTTAACTTGTATTTGCTTTATTTTCATTTTCCCTTAGTTTACTCAAACTTAATTATATTAATCTTCTCAAGATTACGGTAATCCGTAAATAATATAAAATCCATTATTACTTCTTCCAATTGATTTTTTGCTTTCCTTCATGATTGTCTTCAAATATATATAAACAAAAAGCCTCTAAACACAGTAAATATACTTGATTTAAAGGCTAAAAATAAAATCGTCCACAGACTTAAGTTTTTCCTCTATTTTTTGTAAAAAGAATCTATCAAAAAGTAGTCTTGCTTTCAAACCAAAAAATCCGAAACCAGTCGCTGTTTGAATCGATCAATAGGTTTCAAATCGACATTGGTATCTCCGTTGAGAATATCAAAAGGATCGTCTAAACCGCTAATTAATAAATACAAATAGCAAAATAAAAACGTAATGGCAGAAGTCACCAGATAATCGGCTGAAGGGCTTTTGAATTTGCTGATCAGTAAAAGCGACATCACGATAAACAAAATGCTTTGAAGCAACGTATAAGCCGGCTGGATAAAGTTGTTTCTCGAAATCGAATAGGCACGGGTGAGCTGTTTTCGCATCGCATTCGTATTTTCCTGTATGCCTTTTATGGCTTCTTTATCGACACCTCTTTCGGCAAAATAATAGGCAATCTCATTTGATTTTCGGATTAAGGGAAAGATAACGTTAGAATCTTTTTCATGGGAATAGATCCATGCAATAATACCATCAGTAATCGCAATCATTTCCTCGCGCAAAAAAGCACTGTTTAGTTCCTCCCTGCACAAATCAGAAGTTCCTGTTCTTGGTGCTCTCAAAGCCAGATAAATCCAGTCTTTAATCGCTTCGAGATTAGAAGCCACTTCGCCCGGTATTTTTTCACTTTCCTTAAAATCGGTCATGGTAGCGGCCAATAATAATCCGAAGACAAAAAAAGCTCCGGTAAAAATAATCGTAATATCGGACAGTTCTATCAAATCGTGAAAATCCTGTCCGTAAAGAGAAAGATTTTTGAATACAAAATTTTTAATTCCCAATATGGCTAGTGCGGCAACAAATGATTTTAGGATTATGGTTCTGTGTAGTATAAATTTCATTCGGTCTTTTTTAAGCAAATTAAACAAATATATACATCTCCTGTCCTATCCTGATATAAAAAAATGAGACACTTTATTCATGACCTCACCTGTTAGAAAAACACTAAATCCCAAAAAAACCTCTAGCATTTTTCGTTGTTTCCTCTGCGACTGTAATTCCCGAAACCCCTTTAAACTGCGCAACAGTTGCTGCCACAAAAGGCAGAAAAGCAGGTTCGCAGCGGCGTTCGTGGTATTTTTTCAGCAAACTATTCGGTGTGTTTTTTGGGAGCATGAAGGGCGCATCGGTTTCGATCATCATTCGGTCAAGAGGAACGTACTGAATCACTTCTTTTAAATGCTCAAAACGTTTACTGTCTGAAATCGCTCCGGTAAAACCAAGATAGAATCCGTTATCGAGATACGTTTTGGCCTCGGACTGACTTCCGGTAAAACAATGTACGACCGCTTTTGGTAATTGTGGCAAATAGTCTTTTGTAATTTCCATAAACTTATTAAAAGCCGCTCTTTCATGCAAAAACAAAGGTTTCTGAACCTCGATTGCCAATTCTAATTGTGCTTTGTAACAGGTTTCCTGAATATTTCTGGGCGAAAAATCCCGATCAAAATCGAGACCGCACTCCCCTACTGAAACTACATGTTTTTGTTTTAATAAATTCCGCAGTTTTGCAATGCTCTGCGCATCAAAACTTTTCGCATCATGCGGATGAATTCCGGCGGTTGCGTATAATATTCCGGGATACTCTTTTGCTATTTCTGATGAGGCTTCACTGTTTCTTACGCTTGTTCCTGTGAGGATCATGTGCGATACATCAGCATCTAAAGCGTTTTGTACGACATCATCTATGTCGTTTTGGAATTGTTTATTCGTTAAATTAATTCCAATATCTATATATGTATTCATTTTTTTTTTTAAGTTGCAAAGACTCAAAGAGGCAGAGGTTCATAGGTTTTCCTCTTTGAGTCTTTATTTATTATTATTTTTTTGTCGCTAAGGCACTAAAGGACAAAGATTTTTAAGCGTAATATTGTCATTTCGACGGAGGAGAAATCTCCGTAAGAAGCTCGACAAAGCTTGGACTTTCGTTGCGGAGTTACTTGCGAAGATTTCTCCTCCGTCGAAATGACATAAAAATGCGAAAACCCTTTGATCTTCCACTTTTTGACTTTTTTGACTTTGGACTTTCAGACTAAAAATCTAATCTTCCCTACTCCCATCATCCGCCATTCTGACCATTTTAGGTGTAAACTTGGCTACAACATCAACCAAATCCTGTTGTGCTGCCATCACCTGATTGATGTCTTTATAGGCCATTGGTGCTTCGTCCAGACCTGCACCGATAAGCGTTACTCCGTAATCTTTCAGTATGGACTTCATTTCGGTTTTCGTGATGTTTTTTATGGCCTGAGTTCGGCTCATTTGTCTTCCTGCACCGTGTGAAGCCGAATTAATCGAGTTCTCCTCGCCTTTTCCTCTCACTAAAAATCCCGGTGCGGTCATACTTCCCGGAATGATTCCCATCACTCCTTTTCCGGCCGGAGTTGCGCCTTTTCTATGCACGATTACTTCTTCTCCGTTCCAGATTTCTTTCCAGGCAAAATTATGGTGATTTTCGACTTTGGCTAAAATCGCTGCGCCCAAAGCTTTCTTCATTTTGTTATGAATAATTTCATGACAAGCCGAAGCGTAATCTCCTGCCAAATTCATCGCCATCCAGTATTCCTGACCTAATTGTGAGTTCATATCCAAGTACGCTAAGTTTTTAGCCACTTCCGGAAGTTTACAAACGTCTTTGGCAATTTTGGTATAATGACCCGCGATTGTGGCACCCATTCCTCGTGAACCGGAATGCGTCAACAAAGCAACATATTTTCCTTTTGGGATATTCAAAACTGAATCGTCTTTTGCAAATTCCATAATTCCGAATTCCACAAAGTGATTTCCTCCACCGGAAGAACCCAATTGCGACCAGGCTTTGTCTTTTAAGTTCTTTACAAATGGATTCATATTAAAAGTATCGTTCTCCAAAACCAGGTGATCTGATTTGTATTGTCCATGGAAACCATGCCCAGCTCCGAACTTGGAATGTGCTACTAACTCCCGTTTGAATTTGGCTTCATTTTCAAAGTAAAAATCCTCCGAAATATCATAAACCGACAACGCCATTCTACAGCCAATATCAACCCCAACACCATACGGAATAATAGCGTTTTTAGTGGCTAAAACTCCGCCAATCGGCAATCCGTAACCTTGGTGCGCATCCGGCATTAAAGCTCCTGCAACCGTAACAGACAATTGCATTGCCACTTCCATTTGTTTTCTGGCTCCATCTTCGATATGTTCGGCTCCGTAAGAAGCATAAGCATTTGGATTTTGATTTAAAGCGATAAAATCTTCCGGCTTTTCATTTGCTTTTTCGATCAAAGCCACTGCCAGTTTACTAAAAATAGCATCGCCTATATAATTTTCAGGTGTTTCCAAAACGTTTTTGAAATTGGTTATCATTTCATCACGTTTTAACCCGTGTCTTTTACTGTTTATTTTTAAAGCGATTCCGATTGTTTTTCCTTCAGGGAATCCTAATTGTATTATATCTGTACCGTTTATTTGTGTTTTCATTTTTTCTTTTTAAGGGACAAAGGTCCAAAGGTTTATAGATGCAAAGGTTTTATATTGGTGTGAAGTTATTTTAATATAAATCGACCACCATTCTCTAGTTGCAGTAATAAAATTTCATGAATTCTCTTAATTTCGGCTATTATTGGTTTTATTTCATATTCCACATTGAAAATCTTAAAAATTTGCTTATCATAAAAGTATGCTCTAAAAAATATTCTTGAATCATCTACATAAGTTATTGGTCCTACATATTTTGGCATGACTATCCCAAGTGTAAATTCTTTTAAAAAATCATCTAATCTTTCATCAAAATGTTCCATAAGATTCCGCATATCTCGATTTTTTAAAACACTTGAATCACTAACATGATAAACTTCACGTAGCTTTTGCCCTCTAATCTTATAATCCACCGTATTCTTATTCTTCGGATTATTCGGAGGCCAAAAAAATCGAGAAATACCTCCTACACTGAGAATTATGTTTTGAAGCAAATCTAAAATCACATCATCGTTTTGACAATCATAATATTCACTTTCAAAAATTTTATTTAATAATTCAATATCATTAAAAATTGAACGTGTTTTAGTTAATAAAGCTTGAATGTAAAAAGCTTCATTAAAAGGATAGATTTCAAATTCTGAATTTCTCATATTTATCAATTTATTTT
Source organism: Flavobacterium sp. Flavsp81 (assembly GCF_059491325.1). Classification (NCBI taxonomy): domain Bacteria; kingdom Pseudomonadati; phylum Bacteroidota; class Flavobacteriia; order Flavobacteriales; family Flavobacteriaceae; genus Flavobacterium; species Flavobacterium sp. Flavsp81. Next base: position 2,109,832 of record NZ_CP168505.1, read on the forward strand.
TAAAGTTCAAATAATACTTCGTAATTAATGGGGAGCAGGAAATAACTCAAACTTCCTTTTTTTAGTTAAATCTTATTTTAAAACAACTTGTATTATTTCCTCAACAAAGATTTCATTAGTAGTACGCAATTATTTTGCGCAGTAAAAAAAGAACTTTATATTTGAGTAAAAAAGAGCATGGATTTACAGCAGAAATATACTGAATTGCTTTTGAAAATTGGTTTTCACGAAAATGATATTCTACAGCACTGGCTGGATTTAGAAAAAGCCTATTCTAAAAAATTAAGGCATTATCATAATCTTACTCATATACAGGATATGATTTTTAGTTTTGAAAAGTATTTAGACCAACTTCACTTTTCTAATGAAGTCTTGTATTCGATCTTTTACCACGATTATATTTATGTGAGTTCGAAAAAAGATAATGAACTCAAAAGTGCTGAATATGCTTTGGAGATTTTGTCTGGAAATACTATGCTCAATAAACAATTGATTTTTGATGCTATTTGTGCAACTCAACAGCATCAGCATAATGAAATAGAAGATATCAACTGGCTAATCGATTTTGATTTGAAGATTCTGGCCAGAAATTGGAAAGATTATAAAATCTATTTTGAACAGATTCGAAAGGAATACCGCATATATCCTGATTTTCTCTACAAACCCGGACGCGCAAAAGCGTTGAAACATTTTCTCGAAAATGAATTTATTTTTCAAACGGAAACTTTCCGAAATCAATTTGAAGAAAAAGCAAGAGCTAATATTGAAAAGGAGATTTTATTATTAACCTAAAAATATATTCACCACGTATTTATGTATAGATGCACAGCAGTGCATCTAACACACGTAACCACAATTCATTTCACATCGCGAAAGACGCACTGCAGTACGTCTCTACAGAAAATTGGAATGGAAAATTGAAATCAAAATCATTTTTCAATACTATAAAAACGAAATTTCTTATTACCAAATGCGTGAGGGATTGCAGTGGAAATCCTTTTGTTTTTTCCTTTAAAAAACAAAAGATTGCAATGGAAAGCCCGACCCTTGGGGCACGCCCAAAAAAACGAAACTATGTCACAAAACAAAAACGCCTTAATTCGGTATAAAACGATTGACAAATGCCTGCAGAATAAATACCGGCAATGGACTTTGGAGGATTTGATCGAATGCTGTTCTGAAGCTTTGTTTGAATATGAAGGCCGTGAAAACCCAATCAGCAAGCGAACGATTCAGATGGATATTCAGCTGATGAGAAGCGAAAAACTGGGTTATAATGCCCCGATTGTCGTTTATGATAAAAAGTATTATAAATATGAAGACAACGAATTTACAATAACAGATATTCCGCTGACTGAAACCGATATGAATGTTTTGACAGAAACGGTTTCGATGCTGAAACAGTTTAAGGACTTTTCTTTATTCAGTGATGTATCGGATATTCTGCAGCGTTTGGAGGATAAAATTTACTCGGAGAAATCACATACAAAACCGGTTATTTATCTGGATAAAAATGAAGGACTAAAAGGATTGCATTATCTGGATGAAATTTACCAGGCGATCATCAAGAAAATGGTTTTGGTGCTGACTTATAAATCATTTAAGTCGAAAGAACAGAGTACATTTCATTTTCATCCTTTTATTTTGAAGGAATTCAATAACCGCTGGTTTTTAATCGGGAAAAGGAAAGGCTCAGCTTCTATTAGCAATTTAGCTCTTGACCGGATTGTTTCGATTGATTATGATTTTAACCTTACTTATTTGGATGAAGATTTTGATGCTGAGCTATTTTATAAGAATGTCATTGGCGTTACCGTAAATGGAGGTTTACAACCCAGAAGAATTGAAATATGGGTCGATCGTGAAAATGCTCCTTATATTTTGACGAAACCTTTACATCATTCGCAAAGAGTAATAAATGAAAATGAAGATGGAAGTATTATTATTCATCTGTTTATTTCTCCCAATTATGAGATGGAACGTCTTTTATTGGGTTTTGGCTGCGGGATTGAGGTTTTGCGCCCTGAAAATTTAAAGAGGCGCATGAAGGAAACACTTCAAAAAGCATTGGCTAAGTATGATCTTTAAAATTTATTCATACAAAAACAAGCTTTTATATAATAAGGAATTATAACAATTTAAATTGTTGTAACAGCAATTTTTACATTCCTAAATTCATTAAACTTAAAAAAGAATAGTATATTTCAATTAAAAAAAGAACCTAAAAAACCTCTGATTCAGAGATATTTTTTCACTAATTAAAAAATTATCATAAAATTATATGCATGCATAGTATTTTTTGATTATATTTGAAATCGATATAGTTACTTATGAAAGATAAAACAATAGATTATATTTTAAGGGCTACATGGCAGGCCGTTTCCAGAATGTATAATGAGGAAGCTGCCAAATATGACGCCACCATGGCGACAGGATTTGCTCTTTTGAGTATTGACAAAGAAGACGGAACTCCATCTACAGCCTTGGGGCCAAGAATGGGCATGGAAGCTACGAGCTTAACGAGAACATTAAAATCAATGGAAGACAAAGGTCTTATTGTTCGCAAAAAAAACCCATCTGACGGTCGTGGTGTTTTGATCTACCTAACCGAATTTGGAAAAGAAAAAAGGGAATTATCTAAAAATACGGTACTGAAATTTAATGAAACGGTAAGAAAACATGTTTCTGACGAAAAACTAAAACATTTTATCGAAGTTTCTGAAATTATAAACGAATTAATTCAGGATAAAAATATATTTAATCAAACAGAAAAAATTGAAAATGAAACGCACAATTAAAAAAGTCGCTGTAATTGGATCCGGAATTATGGGTTCAGGAATAGCTTGCCATTTTGCCAACATTGGTGTTGAAGTTTTACTGCTTGACATCGTACCTCGCGAGTTGACAGAAGCTGAAACTAAAAAAGGATTAACACTTGAAAGTAAAGCCGTTCGCAACCGTTTGGTAAACGAGCATCTGGCGAATTCATTAAAATCGAAACCGTCCCCTATTTACAGTCAGAAATTCGCAAGCCGAATCACAACTGGAAATACAACTGATGATATGGCAAAAATTGCCAATGTTGACTGGATTATTGAGGTTGTAGTGGAACGTCTGGATATCAAAAAACTGGTTTTTGAGCAAATCGAGAAATTCCGTAAGCCGGGTACTTTGGTTACTTCAAACACATCCGGTATTCCGATTCATTTTATGAGCGAAGGAAGAAGCGAAGATTTTCAACAACACTTCTGCGGAACTCACTTTTTTAACCCTGCGCGTTACTTAAAATTATTTGAAATTATTCCGGGTCCGAAAACTTCAACTGAAGTTTTGAATTTCTTAAACGAATACGGATCTAAATTCTTAGGAAAAACTTCGGTTGTTGCTAAAGATACTCCGGCATTTATTGGAAACAGAATTGGTATTTACGGAATTCAGAGTTTATTCCATTTAGTGAAAGAAATGGGATTAACAATTGAAGAAGTTGATAAATTGACCGGACCTGTAATTGGGCGTCCAAAATCGGCTACTTTCCGTACCGTTGACGTTGTTGGTTTAGATACTTTGGTACACGTTGCCAACGGTATTTACGAAAACTGCCCTAACGACGAACAACACGAATTGTTTAAACTTCCTGATTTCATCAACAAAATGATGGAAAACAATTGGTTAGGGAGCAAAACGGGACAAGGTTTTTACAAAAAAGTAGACAAAGATATTTTGTCTTTAGACTTAGATACATTAGAATATCGTGCTGCTAAAAAAGCGAATTTTGCTACTCTTGAACTAACAAAAACTATTGATAAACCAATAAATCGTTTTAAAGTTTTAGTTAAAGGAAAAGACAAAGCCGGTGAATTCTACCGTAAGAGTTTCGCCGGAATGTTTGCGTACGTTTCCAACAGAATTCCTGAAATCTCAGACGAATTATTTAAAATTGATGATGCGATGAAAGCCGGTTTTGGATGGGAAAATGGTCCATTCGAAATTTGGGATGCGATTGGTGTTGCCAACGGAATCGAAATCATGAAAGCAGAAGGTTTAGAGCCTGCTGCGTGGGTTACTGAAATGTTAGCTTCAGGAAGCGAGAGTTTCTACTCTGTAAAAGAAGGAGCGACTTATTTCTATAATATCCCAAATAAATCTCAAACTAAAGTTCCTGGGCAAGATTCATTCATTATTCTGAACAACATTCGCGAAAGCAAAAAAGTTTGGAGCAACAGTGGTGCCATTATTCAGGATTTAGGAGACGGAATTTTGAATTTAGAATTCCAATCTAAAATGAATACTATTGGTGGCGATGTACTTCAGGCCATCAATAAAGCAATCGACTTATCTGAAAAAGAATATCAAGGTTTGGTTATTGGTAACCAGGCAGCGAATTTCTCTGTTGGTGCCAATATCGGAATGATTTTCATGATGGCGGTTGAGCAGGAATACGACGAATTGAACATGGCAATTAAATTGTTCCAGGACACAATGATGCGCGTTCGTTATTCTTCTATTCCAGTTGTTGTTGCACCTCACGGAATGACTTTTGGAGGTGGATGCGAAATGAGCTTACACGCTGATAAAGTGGTTGCTGCTGCAGAAACGTACATGGGATTGGTTGAATTTGGTGTAGGTGTACTTCCTGGTGGTGGTGGATCTAAAGAAATGGCTTTAAGAGCGTCTGATTTATTCCGTAAAAATGATGTGGAATTGAATGTTCTTCAAGAGTATTTCTTAACAATCGCAATGGCAAAAGTTTCAACTTCGGGTTATGAAGCTTTTGAAACCGGACTTCTTCAACATGGAAAAGATGTTATCGTAGTAAACAAAGACCGTCAGATTGCTGAAGCTAAAAAACATGCTTTGTTAATGGCAGAAGCAGGTTATACACAGCCGATTAGAAGAACTGATGTTAAGGTTTTAGGAAAACAGGCATTGGGAATGTTCTTAGTTGGAACAGATCAAATGGAAGCCGGAAAATACATTTCTGAGCACGATAAAAAAATCGCTAACAAACTGGCTTACGTAATGGCCGGAGGTGATTTATCTGAAGCTACTTTAGTATCTGAACAGTATTTATTAGATATCGAACGTGAAGCCTTCTTATCTCTTTGTACTGAGCGTAAGACTTTAGAAAGAATTCAATATATGTTAACTAAAGGAAAACCACTTCGTAATTAGAAAATAGAGCAAAGATGCAAGAAGCAAGACTTCAAAACTAGTTTTGTCTTTTCTCTTGCCTCTTTCTTCTAAAAATCTTAAAAAACAAAAACAAATGAAAACAGCATATATAGTAAAAGCATATAGAACCGCAGTTGGAAAAGCACCAAAAGGGGTTTTTAGATTTAAAAGACCTGACGAATTAGCAGCAGAAACGATTCAGTTTATGATGGATGAACTGCCAGATTTCGACAAAAAACGTATTGATGACGTGATGGTAGGAAATGCCATGCCGGAAGCAGAACAAGGCTTGAACGTTGGACGTTTAATTTCTTTAATGGGATTAAAAGTTGAAGATGTTCCTGGTGTTACAGTAAACCGTTATTGTGCATCCGGGCTTGAAACTATCGGAATGGCGACTGCGAAAATCCAATCAGGAATGGCAGATTGTATTATCGCCGGTGGAGCTGAAAGTATGAGTTTTATTCCGATGGGAGGTTACAAACCAACTCCGGATTATAAAGTTGCCGCTGCAGGTCACGAAGATTATTACTGGGGAATGGGTTTAACTGCTGAAGCGGTTGCCAACCAATATAAAATCTCCAGAGAAGATCAGGATGAGTTTGCATACAACTCTCACATGAAAGCCTTGAAAGCGCAGGCAGAAGGAAAATTCGACAAACAAATCGTTCCGATTACGGTTGAACAGACTTTCATCAATGAAAATGGTAAAAAAGAAACTAAATCATACGTTGTAAAACAAGACGAAGGTCCAAGAGCGGGAACTTCTATTGCTGCATTATCAGGTTTAAAACCGGTTTTTGCTGCCGACGGAAGTGTAACAGCCGGTAACTCATCACAAATGAGTGACGGTGCTGCTTTTGTTTTAATCATGAGTGAGGACATGGTTAAAGAATTGAATCTTGAGCCAATTGCCAGATTAGTAAATTTTGCTTCATCTGGCGTTGAACCAAGAATCATGGGTATCGGTCCTGTAAAAGCAATTCCGAAAGCGTTGAAACAAGCCGGTTTAGAATTGAAAGACATCGAGCTGGTTGAATTAAACGAAGCATTTGCTTCTCAGTCTTTGGCTGTAATTCGTGAATTAGGTTTAAATCCGGATATCGTAAACGTAAACGGTGGAGCTATCGCCTTAGGTCACCCGCTGGGATGTACAGGAGCCAAACTTTCTGTTCAGTTATTTGATGAGATGAAACGCAGAGGTAATAAATACGGGATTGTGAGTATGTGTGTGGGGACTGGACAGGGTTCTGCAGGAATTTACGAAGTTCTTTAAAAGAAAAGAAAGAGCAAAGAAGCAAGACAATAGATACTTTTTTTGAGAAAGAGGCAAAAGGAGAAAGGCTTTAATTTTGAGATGAAGTAAATGTTTCAAAAAACAAGCTTTATTAAAAGTAATAAAAAACCTACTTTTTAATTTTAGTTTCTTAACTTGACTCAAAAACATGAAACACAATTTTAAGAATTTGAAAATTTGGATTTTAGCAATGAATATTACAAATGATATTTATAAACTGACTTCAACTTTTCCAAAATCAGAAACTTATAGCTTATCTAATCAAATGAATCGATGTTCTGTTTCAATGCCTTCAAATATTGCCGAAGGCTCCAATAGAGGTAATAAACATTTTCAGCATTATTTGAATATAAGTTTAGGATCTTCATTTGAATTGCAAACACAATTATTGATAGCATGTCAAAACGACTATTTATCAAAAGAAAAAACAGAAGAAATAGAAAACAAAATAATTGAATTTCAAAAGATGACAACAGGTTTCATAGGTAAGTTAGATTAAAATCTTTCTTCTTGATTCTTTCATCTTTCACCTAAAAAACAAAAGCAATGGCAGATACAATCGAAAAAAACGTAACCCGTGGTGGTCAGTTTTTAGTTAAAGAAACAAAGTGTGAAGATATCTTTACACCAGAAGATTTCTCTGAAGAGCAATTAATGATGCGTGACTCTGTAAAAGAGTTTGTAGACAAAGAAATTTGGCCTAACAAAAATCGTTTTGAGAAAAAAGATTATGCTTTTACCGAAGAAAGCATGCGTAAAGCGGGTGAATTGGGACTTCTTGGAGTTGCAGTTCCTGAAGAATATGGCGGATTAGGAATGGGGTTCGTATCTACCATGTTGGTTTGCGATTACATTTCCGGTGCTACAGGATCTTTCTCAACTGCTTTTGGTGCTCATACCGGAATTGGAACGATGCCAATTACACTTTATGGTACTGAGGAGCAAAAGAAAAAATACGTTCCTAAATTGGCTACCGGAGAATGGTTTGGAGCATATTGCTTAACCGAGCCAGGTGCTGGATCTGATGCTAACTCTGGAAAAACAAAAGCTGTTTTATCTGAAGATGGAACGCATTATAAAATTACAGGACAAAAAATGTGGATTTCGAATGCAGGTTTCTGCAGCGTTTTCATCGTTTTTGCCCGCATTGGTGATGATAAAAATATTACAGGTTTCATTGTAGAAAACGATCCGTCAAACGGAATTTCTATGAATGAAGAAGAGCATAAATTAGGAATCCGTGCTTCTTCTACACGTCAGGTTTTCTTCAATGAAACTAAAGTTCCGGTTGAAAACATGTTGTCAGAAAGAGGAAACGGTTTCAAGATTGCAATGAATGCCTTAAATGTTGGACGTATTAAATTGGCTGCTGCTTGTTTGGATGCTCAAAGAAGAGTTACTTCGGGGGCTGTAAAATATGCTAATGAAAGAATTCAATTTAATACTGCAATTGCAAGTTTTGGAGCTATTCGTTATAAATTAGCTGAGATGGCAACTAGTGCTTATGCAGGCGAAAGTGCTTCATACCGTGCTGCTAAGGATATCGAAGACAGAATTGCTGCCCGTGAAGCAGAAGGAACTTCTCATCAGGAAGCTGAATTGAAAGGTGTTGAAGAATATGCTATCGAATGTTCTATTTTGAAAGTAGCTGTTTCTGAGGATGTTCAAAACTGTGCTGATGAAGGAATTCAGATTTTTGGTGGAATGGGATTCTCAGAAGACACTCCAATGGAAAGCGCCTGGAGAGATGCCCGTATCGCTCGTATCTATGAAGGAACAAACGAAATCAACAGAATGCTTTCTGTAGGTATGCTGATCAAAAAAGCCATGAAAGGCCATGTTGATTTATTAGGACCTGCAATGAAAGTTCAGGAAGAATTAATGGGAATTCCATCTTTTGATGCTCCGGATTTCTCTGAGTTGTTTGCTGAAGAAAAAGGAATTGTCGCTAACCTGAAAAAAGTCTTCTTAATGGTTGCCGGAAGTGCTGTTCAAAAATATGGCCCGGATTTAGATGCTCACCAACAGTTATTAATGGCTGCTTCTGATATCTTAATCGAAATCTACATGGCAGAAAGTACTATTTTAAGAACTGAAAAATTAGCCAAAAACCAAGGAGAAGCTAAAGTACAGGAGCAAATTGCGATGGCAAAATTATACTTATACAAAGCAGTAGATATTGTAAATCAAAAAGGAAAAGAAGGAATAATTTCTTTTGCCGAAGGTGATGAACAACGTATGATGCTAATGGGATTACGCCGTTTTACAAAATATACAAACATGCCAAACGTAGTCGCATTAAGAGAAACAATTACATCTAAATTAGTTGCAGAAAACGAATACTGCTTCTAATACAAAATAGTTTTTAGCGTTTAATTTGTCTAAACCCGTACAGTCCGAAACTGTGCGGGTTTATTTTTTTATTTTTTCACCATATAAGTCATATAAGTTCATTTAATATACTTTGTCGATATTGGCTGCGAATTCTAATTTCTTATATTTTAACTAAAAACACATTCTAAACACACCACTTAAATTTTCTTATATGACTTATATGGTTTAAATAACGTTCCAATATGTTTTAAACTCCATTTCACAAATCTTTATTAAAATTACATTTACGTTACATATTCTATAGTGAAATTTCAATTCTAATGTTTTATATTTAGCATTTCAAAAACTAATTGCTTAAAAAATGAAACAAATTAGCCTAATTACCTTTTTATTATTGTGGACTTTTACTACAAACATCTTCGCACAAAAAAATAAAAAAATGGATATTATTGCTTATTATACGGGCGATGATAAACTAATCAATGAATACGAAGTAAATAAACTGAATCAGATTATTTTCAGTTTCTGTCATTTAAAAGATGGTAAACTAAGCGTTGATTCTCCAAAAGATTCTACTACAATCAAACACTTGGTCTCTTTAAAAACAACAAATCCACAACTTAAAATCATTTTATCTCTTGGTGGCTGGGGTGGCTGCGAACCTTGTTCAGCTGCGTTTTCAACAGCTGAAGGAAGATTAACTTTTGCAAAATCTGTAAAAGAAGTCAGTGATAATTTTAAAGTAGATGGCTTAGATCTGGATTGGGAGTATCCTGCAATCGAAGGTCTTCCCGGTCATTTATACCAGGCAGCTGACAGAACAAATTTCACTGAACTGATCAAAATTTTGCGTAGCACTTTGGGAAAAAACTACGAATTAAGTTTTGCAGCAGGAGGTTTTCAGAAATATCTGGATGAATCTGTGGAATGGAAAAAAGTAATTCCTTTGGTAAATCGTGTCAACATTATGAGTTATGATTTAGTAAACGGATATTCTAAAGTTACCGGTCATCATACACCATTATACAGCACAAATAAAAATGAAGAATCAACAGACAGAGCGGTTACTTATTTATTAAAATTAGGAATTCCCGCTGAAAAATTAGTTATCGGTGGTGCTTTCTACACAAGAACATGGAAAAATGTAGAAAACATAAATAACGGTTTATATCAGGCCGGTGAACATATCGAAGGAGTTTCTTTCAAAAATTTTGCTTCAACTTATACTGAAGCTAATGGCTGGAAATATTTTTATGACAATAAAGCAAAAGCGCCTTACTGGTACAATGAGAAACAAAAAACATTTGCTACCGGTGATGATTTAACTTCCATAAAAGCCAAAACAGAATATGTGAAATCTAAAAAATTAGGCGGTATCATGTTTTGGGAACTTACTTTAGACACTCCTCATAACGGAATGGTGAATGCTATTTACGAAGTAAAAACAAATAAATAGTTTATTAAATAATAAAGCGGGAACTGATTTAAATTGTTACCGCTTTCATTTTTTGATGGACAGAATCTCAATTATTATTTTTTTCATCAGGTGCATATGGTTTTATTTCTCCATCATAAGAAATTGATGCTCTATTATTACTATTGATCGAAAGCGTTGTTCCTCCATCAAAGAAAATAGTAAACATAAGATCATAGACATCCTCTTTACCTTTTATTGTAGTTTTGATTATATAACTTTTCTTTCTTTTTTCAATCCTAACCTTTTCGGGTTTTCCTTCAAATTTTATTCCGCCGTCTCTTCCATAACTTATATTGTAGGCACGTCCAAAAAATGGCAGATCACAAGTTGTCTTTTCTGTATTGAATTTTAAAAAATAGGTATTATAATCCAAAATAATAAACCCTCCTCCTTGTGGTATGACTTTTTGGGCCTCAAATATAAAATTTTTCGAATCAATCAGAGTTTTGATTTTCTTTTGTTTTTCAAGTTCTCTTTCTGCTTTTAATTCTTTTTTAGTTTTTTCCTGGGCAAAACACTCCATACTTAAAAAAGAAAACAACACTAATAAAATTGACAATTTCGTTTTCATAAAAATATATTTTATAGAGTTAAAAAATAATTTTTATTTTTTGGTAAATCGCATCATAGCGATATCTCCAGACATGAAATTTAAAGTCTTACCGTTATCAGTAATATTATATGAAGTTATTTTTTGCAGAGTATTCATAAAGACCTGTTCTCCCTGTCCGTCCATGCACATCATTTTCGTACTTATCATTGGTTGCGTGAAATCAATCTTATTACCTGTTACAATAATCTTTCCTGTAAAAGAATTACAACTGTTATTTCCTGAAACCTGATTTTCTTTTAAATTAAAATTGATCGTTGGTTTTTTATCAGGATACAAACCATCAAAAGCAATTCTTGGTCCGGTAATATAATTGAGTTCCCAGCTTCCTTCAAGTTTAGAAACCGAATCTCCTTTTTTGCATTTAAAGACATTGCAGGAAATTAATACAATTCCTAAAAAAACTACTGCTAAAATATTTTTAATCATAACGTTAAGCTTTAAAATTAGCTGATCCCAAAATTTAATTTTTGAAATTCCACATTCAAACCTATACGAATTTAATCAATATTTTGGGTATATATTTAAAACTAATCTTAAATTATTACTCTTTAATTTGAGGTTTTTTTAACTTTTACAAATAAATAGTTCAGGCATTTTATGCTAATTTTACTTATTATTTAATTTAAAAGCTTTGAAGATGAAAAAATTAATTATCTCTTTCATTATAATTACAGCCTTAATTATTGGCTGTAAAACCAATACGAAATCAAGTGATGCAAAAACTTTAACTATTACTTTAGAACCAAAAAGCAATAGTACAGTAACCGGAACAGCTATTTTTACCGAAAAAAATGGCAAAGTTACTTTTGTTGCGAAAATGGCAGGTTTACAGCCTGGAGTGCATGCCATACACATTCATGAAAAATCAGATTGTACTGCCGCTGACGGAAGTTCTGCCGGAGGACACTGGAATCCTACTTTTAAAAAACACGGAAAATGGGGAGTTGGCGAATATCATAAAGGCGACATAGGTAATTTTACCGCAGATGATAAAGGAAACGGAACTATAACCATGACAACTGATGAATGGTGTATTGGCTGTGAAGATGAAACCAAAAACATCTTAGGAAAAGGTTTAATCGTACATCAGGGAGTTGATGATTTTACCTCACAACCTTCCGGGAATGCAGGGGCCAGAGTTGCCTGTTCAGGAATCATAAAGTAAAAAAAAAACAGAACTTTCATTTTTCACAAATCTGGCGGTTATTTCATTTAAAAATCAATCTTAGCACAAGAAAAAGATATAGCTTTACAACCTCAAACTTAAGTTAATGATTAACCCTTCGGCTCCAGGTTGGATAGATAAATTTTTTAGTGAACAAAAGTTCTCAGAAGCTATTCCTTTTGAAACTATAGATTCATTTTATCATAAAGTTAGAGAAACCGGCTTTATCTATGGGCATATCATATCTATAGATTCCCAAATTCCTGTTCCTATAAAAGGCTGGTTTAAAACCGAAATTTCTAAAATTGCCTTATTAAATACTTTATATGGTGTTTTTTGCTTAGAAAAAAGAAGTTCTGAACCCAAAAATTTTATAACCGAAGTTTTAAAATTCTACAAACAAATGAATCCTGAAGGGTTTAATTTGTTTAAAATTTTACTGCCAAAAGATACTCCTTCCCTGGATTTAGAAAGTATTATTGATGAAAGAGTCCAGACCAATGACAGTATTATAAGTAAAAACTTTTCTCATCTGGTTACCAATGCATTATTATTTATTGATGTTTTGGCTTTCAGACAATATCTCGCTCATGGCGAAATTCCTGAAAAATACTTAAAACGAATTGAAGAAACTGTACTTGGAATTGTTGGTTTGGCTTTAAAAACCAAAACGATAAAATCACAGCATGATGATTTATTAATTAAACTTTTTGAAGCTTCTATCCGATATTCAAAATTTTCAAAAGTTACCGTAGAGACTTTAGAGACTTTACAACTGGACTATTTCAGCAATAAGCTGGAATTGTATTATTTGATTGATATGGCAGGAATGGCTTTATGGAGTGATGGTGTAGTAGAAAATGAAGAAGCTTATTTTTTATACTCTTTAGGATCAATGATGGGTGTTTCTGACGATTTCATAACCAAAAGCATCACAACAACCAATGCCTTTATCACTACTTATAAAAAGGAAATCCCCTACTTTAATTATTCTAATCCGGTAAAACATTTTTACGATCAAATGACGCAAAGTGTTGTAAAATTGATTATAAGAAATAAAAACAGATTAATTAAAGAAATTGTTCAAAGCAAGGAATTGATGGTTTTACTGGCACATTCTACCCATCGTGATTTGGATCCAAAAGAAAAGAAGAAAGTCAAAAAACAAATATTAGACATTTGTAAAACGATTCCGTCCCTGACAATATTTTTGCTTCCCGGAGGAGGTTTGTTATTACCGATTCTAATCAAATTTATTCCCAAAATGTTACCATCTGCTTTTAATGAAAACCTGGATGAAAACGAATAAAAAAAAATCGCCCTTTTCAGGGCGATTCATTTTATAAACTTAGTTGATAAACATCATCCAGTTCATCATTTGAACTGATATTTACATTTAAATCCGTAACAAAACCGGAATTTAATCCATAAACCCAACCGTGAAGTGTTAAATCCTGGCCATTTTTCCAGGCACCCTGTACAATTGAAGTCTTTGCAAGATTGTAAACCTGCTCTTTAGCATTAACTTCAACAAAAGCATTAAAACGCTCCGTTTCATCCTCAATTGAATTCAAATATTTGTCATGTAGACGGTATTCATCCTTAATATGACGAATCCAGTTATCGATAATTCCTACAGACATATTTCCCATTGCAGCTTTTACACCGCCACAACCATAATGTCCGCAAACAATAACGTGCTTTACCTTCAACACATTAACAGCATAATCTAAAACACTTAACATGTTCATGTCAGAGTGGACAACCATATTGGCAATATTACGGTGTACAAAAACCTCCCCCGGTTTCGCCCCAATAATTTCATTTGCAGGAACACGGCTGTCTGAACACCCTATCCATAATAATGGCGGTGTTTGTCCTTTAGCTAAATCTGCGAAAAAATTAGGGTCAAGTGCCAATGATTTTTCAACCCACTCCTTATTGTTTTCTAATATTTGCTTATAAAAATCTTTCATTTTTTTATTTAGTTTAAATGGTATTTCTATTATAAAAGTACTTATGTAAAGTTATTTAAATTTTAATATTTCCTGTACTTCAGAAATACCTTAATTAATTTAATTTGTTTTAAAACTCTTCATTTTTTGATGTTTCTTTCTTCACTAAAGCTCTTTTAGCAACATCATAATAATGTTCAATCGAAACATGGTTATTTATGTCCGGAGTATTTTCCAGTTGGTATGCCTTTTTGAAACCTTTCAATTTTACTTTGATATTTTCATCAATAGCACGTGTTTCTTTAAACTCCCTGATTAAGTCTAAAACATCATGTGCAATATACTCAGTGTCATGAGCATTAATAATTACTTTAGAATTTTCAGGAATTTCACTTAATGTTAGTTTGATGGCTGCTTTATTTAAGAATGAAACTTCTTGTGCCAAATCGATATAAATAACATCCCCATCTTCGTATTGTTCTTTTTTAAAGCTGTAAGCTCTTTTTAAGTTTCCTCTCAAAACAAAAATAATACTGATAATTATTCCTAAAGCAACACCTTTCAGTAAATCTGTAGCCACTACAAATACTAAAGTAGCAATAAATGGAATAAATTGATAAATTTTATCTTTTTTCCAGAAATGAATAATCGTAGCAGGTTTAGCCAGTTTGTATCCAACTAAAATTAAAACAGTTGCTAAAGTTGCCAATGGTATTTTATTTAATATACTTGGAATTGACAGTACACTTATTAGCAAAAGTATTCCGTGAATAATGGTTGACATTTTAGATTTTGCACCTGCATTATTATTTGCAGAAGATCTCACTACAACAGATGTCATTGGCAAACCTCCTAAAAGCGAACTTAAAATATTACCAATCCCTTGTGCTCTTAGCTCAACATTTGTATCAGTATAACGCTTTTGAACATCCATTCTGTCCGCAGCTTCAATACACAACAATGTTTCGATAGACGCCACAATAGCTATTGTAAGTCCAACAACCCAAACCTGCGGATTAGTCACTGCAGTAAAATCCGGCATTATCAGAATCGATTTAAACTCATCAAAAGATTGTGGAACGGGCAAAGAAACCAAATGCTCTTTTGCAATTGCCAATGAACTTCCCGATGAAATAAAAATTTCGTTTAAAACTACACCAGCTATTACAGCAATAAGGGCCCCCGGAATTAATTTTAATTTCTTTAAAAAAGAAACTTTGTCCCATGAAATCAATATCACTAAAGAAACTAAAGAAACCGCTACTGCTCCTAAATTGATGTGATTAATCACATCAAATAAAAATGAAAACGAATTACTTCCATCATGTTGAATAAATGCCTGATCTCCTTCAAAATCTGCATCATAACCAAAAGCATGTGGTATTTGTTTTAAAATGATAATAATACCAATACCGGCTAACATTCCTTCAATAACATTTGTTGGAAAATAATTTGAAATACTTCCGGCTTTTAAAAAACCTAATGCTAACTGAATTAATCCTGCAATAAAAACAGACATTAAAAACACATCAAAAGCGCCGAAATCAGTAATAGCTGTTAAAACAATCGCTGTTAATCCGGCTGCCGGTCCCGAAACACTAATGTGTGACTGACTCAAATAACCTACCACAATACCACCAATAACACCTGCGATAATTCCAGAAAACAAAGGTGCTCCGGAAGCCATTGCAATACCTAAACACAACGGAAGAGCCACCAAAAAAACCACTAAACCTGAAGCAAAGTCAGACTTAAGGTTGGCAAAAAGATTAATTTTTTTTGTCATAATACAATACTAAATAATTGATACATTAAAGGTCTACTGCATTTACGATAAATACAGTTTGTTCAAAATAATCGGAAGTATTATGCCAAGTTAGGAGGGGGAGCAAATATGCTCGGAGAAATATTGTCTAATTTTACAATATTTTCAGACACTATAGTTTTTTTCTCAATATAAACCGGAACACCTACTTCATGTTGAAATATTGCCGGATAAACTGCTGCCTTAAGTTCTTTATGTGAATGCTCTTCTTCAGAAAAACTGAAAAACATAGACGTATCACTGCTTTTTTTAATCAACGTCACCACTGTCGGTGTTGATAAAAAAGCAATAAATATGAATAATAATATACGAGCGATTAATTTCATGTGGGCAAAAATAATGGTTAACGGATAAAATCAAAGCAAAAAGGCTGATTTTTTTATATAAATTTAACATTTATAAAAAAAATATAATAATCTTCTCAGGCATTCTGTTTATAGCTTTTTGAATTACAAACACTTACAATTCTTCTTCTAGCCAGGCATTCATAATCCAAATGGTTTTTACTGCTCAGCGATGAAGTCACTCATCATAGAATTGGTTCCCTCATCATTAATTTAACCTGATTTGTTCAGGATTCCTCTTTCGATTTTATAAATCAGACTGACTTTTTAACGGGTAGTCCTAAAATATTGGTTTTCATTTTCTATGTATTTTATAGTATGATTTTTACAACCCTAAAATAACTTTATAAAAATAATTATAAAAAAAAATTATATTTTCTTATTTTTGCATCACAAAATACTATCAAAATGACTATTACTCAATTACAATATGTTTTAGCAGTAGCCGAACATAAAAATTTCACACTTGCTGCTGAGAAATGTTTTGTTACGCAGCCAACCTTAAGCATGCAAATTCAAAAAATTGAAGAAGAGCTTAAAATTTTAATCTTCGACAGAAGCAAAAAGCCCATTCAGCTTACCGATATAGGACAAAAGATTGTAAATCAGGCTAAAAACATTGTGAATGAAGCTGACAGAATAAAAGATATTGTTGAACAGCAAAAAGGCTTTATTGGTGGTGAATTTCGTTTAGGAATAATTCCAACCATTATGCCTACTCTTTTACCAATGTTTTTAAATAATTTTATAAAAAAATATCCAAAAGTTAAGCTTTTAATAGAAGAGTTAAATACAGATGAAATCATCACTAAACTAAAAAATGGTCATTTAGATGCCGCAATTGCAGCAACTCCATTAGAAGATGAAAAGATAAAAGAAATTGTATTATACTTTGAACCTTTTGTTGCTTATATCCCGGAACATCATTCTAATTTTCAGAAAGAAGAAATCGAAGTATCTGATTTGAATATTAATGAAATCCTGCTTTTACAGGATGGCCACTGTTTTAGGGATGGAATATTAAATTTATGCAAAAACGGTTCCGATACAGAGCAGAATAATTTTCAAATACAGAGTGGAAGCTTTGAAACACTCATAAAATTAGCCGATGAAGGATTGGGTACAACATTACTTCCATACCTTCACACTCTAGATTTAAAAGAATCTGACAAACTAAAATTGCGTAATTTTAAAGAACCCAAACCGGCACGTGAAGTAAGTTTAATTTACCCTAAAAGCGAACTAAAAATGCAAATTATTGATGCTTTAAGAAGCACAATTGCCGGAGTTGTAAAAGGAGCGATTGTTTTTCAAAATGTTCAGATTATTAGTCCGTTACAAAAGAAATAATTCTTTTTAAATAGAAAATCGTATCCAAAACTGTAATAATAAATAGTTTAGGATACGATTTTTATTTAATCAAAGTTTTTATTTAATTCCTTTTTTAAGTTTATCAACAGAAGGATCTTCTAAAAGTTTTATTTGATTAACCACTATTTGTGCAATTTCTGTTGCGCCTTTTAAGGAAAGATGTGTATCATCATCTTTTGCGTCTTTATAAAAAGGATTTTCTCCGGCTTTAAAATGCAAATGCAACAGTTTTGATTTCTCAGGACCGTAAGACTGTTCCAATAACTCCGTATAATATTCTAAATCTATAAATGGAACGTTATATTCCTGCGCAACCAATCTTGTTTCCAAAGGATAATCTCCGTGTGTACCAATTAACACCCCTTTTTCATTAAAATTTCTTCTTGCAATTGAAGTCAATAAAATTGGAGTTGCTCCTTTTGCACGGCTTTCTTTTACAAAACGAATTAAGTTATGTCTGTATGCTGTATGTGGATTTGTGTAACGTAATGAATCCATGTTTTTTTCGTCATTATGTCCAAACTCAATAAAAACATAATCTCCTTTTTTTAGCTTTTCATAAACCGCATCCCATTGCTTTTCATCGATAAAGCTTCTGGTACTTCTTCCATTTAAGGCTCTATTGTCGATAACAATATTATCTTTAAAAAAAGACTGTAGTACCTGAGCCCATCCATGTTCCGGGTTTTTTTCAGGATCCTTTTTGTTTGCCATTGTCGAATCTCCGATCGTATAAACGGTAGTTTTTTGTGCAAAACAAGTGGCTGAAATCAACCACAAAATTAAAATATAATGTTTCATTTTTTTATTTTTTATTAACTATTTCGCTGCTGAAGGAACTGTAGCTTTCTCCCCAATGAAAACTTCATTCAGAATTACATTCTCAGCATTTGTACTTGATATGGCATTTTTAGCCCATTTAATTTCTATGTTATTTAAAGAAATATTTTTGATCTTTTTATCTGCGAATCCCTGAATAACGATTCCTGAAGCCGATGCTTTATTACAGGAAATATCGGAGAAAGACACATTTGATATCTCAGACTGAAATCCTTTCCCTTCGCCATGATAATTGGCTGTTATATAAAGGCAGTCTTCGACTTCATCTAATTGGATATTTCGAACAAAAACATTTTTTATAAAACCACCTCTGTCAGCGTTAGTTTTTAAATAAATCCCTCTTTTTAAATAACCAACTGTTTTACAATTTTCCACAAACACGTTTTGTACCCCGGCAGACATTTCGCTGCCGATAACTACTCCGTGAAGCCCTTTGAAATTACAATTTCTAATAATGATATTCTCGCTAGGTGTAACTGAATTTGCTCTTCCTTCATGATCCCTTCCGGCTTTTATAGCCACATTATCATCACCGTTGTTGAAAGTTACGTTTTCGATTAAAACATCTTTGGCATATTCAGGATCAATGCCGTCATTATTATAATTTAATGATTTATAACTAATTCCTCTAACTGTTATATTTTCTGATTTCAACAAATGTAAACACCAAAAAGGAGAATTCTCAATACGGATATTTTCAACCAAAATGTTTTTGCAGTTAAAAAACTGAATCATTTGCGGACGTAAAAAATAACCTGTTCCAAATTTCCTGTCTTTTAAAGGAATGTTATTATGATTCATTTCACGACTCAGATCTTTGCCTTTTCCCTCTTGTGCTTTAAAACTTTTCCAGATCTTTCCTCCTTCTCCATCAATAATTCCTTCACCGGTTAAAGCAATATTTGTGCAATCATAGGCATAAATTAACGGACTGTAATTATAGAGCATAGTGCCTTCCCAACTGGTTAAAACCATTGGCAAATAATCTTCTGGTTTGTCACTGAATTTAATTTTTGCTCCTTTTTCAATCTTCAAATTGACATTGCTTACAAAATGAATCGGTCCTTTTAAAAAATAAATTCCTTTTGGAACTACAATTGTTCCTCCGTTATTTTTTTTGCACAATGCCATCGCTTTATCAAAGAAAGGCTTGCTGTTAGAAATTGAATCACCTTTGGCACCCAATTTTGCAACATCAATTTGATAAGAAGGAATTTTAGGCAACTGAATTCTATTGACGATTGAATCGACTTTTGCTGTTGGAAATTTATTATCCTGAGCAAAAATGGCGGTAGAAAACAATACAAAGAAAAGAAGTCTAATATTCATAATTTAATTTTTAAAACACAAGTACTTATTCACTGATATAAATATGAAAATAAGATTCTATAACTATTGAAGAAATTTACTCTGAATCCGTTTTTTCTGAATTATACTTTTTTGCCCACTTTTTATATTTTTTCAGAACTTCCTTAGGCTCATTAGAATACCATGAATAACCATTTCTTCTTTCTTCTCCAATATCCGTTAGAAATCTCTTTTTAACTCCGTCACGATCACAGAAAAAAGGTTCATTGGTATCAAGTTCTGCAAACCTTGGCCAAATTGGCGCAACGTCTTCCATAGGATACATTTTTTTACCAATAACTTTTCCTTCAGCATCATATACACGCTCTTCTTTTAGATTTGTGATTTTTGTTTTTTCAAACCAATCATAAGCACTTATAACAGCAGTTTTAATTTCGGGTGAAGGATTATCAATAGACATTAATAGCAAGGTTACTTTGGCAGATTCTTTTCCGCTCAACGAAGCAAGTTCATAAGCTCTTGCATTGGCCGGAGCAAAAGTAACTTCATCATGCTGTGCACACCAAACCGTTAAAACACCGTTTTGTTTGTATTGCGTTTTTAAGATACAATCAATTCCTTTTTCGAAAGCAATTTTAGCTTTATCCACCGTTTCTTGTGGAGGTTTTATACTATAATATTCTGTTTGATTTGCTATTTCCCGCAATACATTCAAAACATCCACCATTGAATTATCATTATAAGTGATATGCGTATAATATCCTTTTTTTAATGGAAAGTATTGAGGCCATCCTCCATTAGGATATTGTGCCGAAAGTAAATAATCAACTGCTCTTAAAAATGAATCCTTGTATTTTTCTTCTTTTGTCTGCGCATACATTTTAGATACAAAAAGTATTTCCTGTGTCGTAGCTCTATTGTCTATGGTGCAATCTTTTCCTGAAGGTTTCAGTGCTATTAACTTACTCTTCTCATCCTCAGTCAATTCTTTTAGCATCTGGATATTTTTTGGCCAGCCGCCGATATCTCTTTGGTAAAGCAGCACGTTGTCGGCTATTTTCCTTCCTTCTTCTGAACCAAACCAGGCAGAATAACTTTTCATTATTAAGTCCGGCCATTTTTTACTTTTTTCCTGTGCATTTACACAAAAGCTAATACTAACTAAAAGTAATAATGCTGTTTTTTTTAATTTAATCATTTTTTTTCTATTTAGTAATTCTGAACCAATCTATTGCGACACTTCCTGCATCGTTTATAATTCCCTCCCTAAGTGCTAAAAGCCCTATTTTTGCACCAATCCATTTTCCTTCTCTGGCAGTAAAACTTTCGCCGATTGGGTTGAATCTCTGGCCATCTTCACTATAGAAAAAATTACAAATCCCGCCTGCTTTAACCTTGACCTGTAAGTAAATCGTTTTATCTTTTACTGCAATTCTCTTACTTTCAGATTCAATTCCTTTTTTATCAGCTTTCAAAGCTGTTTTTTGTGAAAGAAATAATTTTCCTTCTTCTTGTTTCAGACATAAAAAACTATAATCCAATCCCATAATTAGTAATCCGGTATATTCGCCGTCAAATCTGGAATTAAATGTAATTTTTGTGGTAGCTGTAAATTCATTTGCAGGTAATTTTTGCAAAAGTAAATTGGGAACATCAAACAGATTGTTATACTCCTTTGGCGTAGGAATACAACTTAAATTATAATATCCCATTGCTGTAGGAAGTCCCCAGGTTATCTGTGGATTTGCATGCCACTGCCATTGAAGTCCAAGTTTAGGATTGTTAAATTCATCACTTTCCGATGGTGCTTCAACAGGAAATGATTTTTTACCCACATTTGGCTTTTTATAAACCATAACAGGCTCACCAGTACCATTTTTATCTTCGTCGCTTCCAATTACCGGCCAATCATTCTGCCACTTCATAGGCTGTAAATGAACTACTCTGCCATAAGCAAACTGATCCTGAAAATGAATAAACCAATCTTCACCTGTTTGCGTTTGAACCCACGCTCCCTGATGAGGCCCATTTACAGTCGATTTTCCCTGATCCATTACTTTCTTTTTTTCATAAGGTCCATAAACATTTCTGGATCTCATAACAGTCTGCCATCCTGTTGCAACTCCTCCTGCCGGAGCGAATATGTAATAATAGCCGTTACGTTTATAAAACTTAGGTCCTTCAATAGTTGCTTCATCTGTATGACCGTCAATAAGCATTACGTCATCATTGTTCGCAGATAAACCATCCGGATTCATTGAGCAAACAGACAAAATACTTTTTATTCCTGCACGACTTCCTGCAAAGGCATAACCCAAATATGCTTTACCATCCTCATCCCACAACGGTGTCGGATCAATTAAGCCTTTTCCTTCTTTTACCATTACCGGTTCGGACCAGGGGCCTTCTGCTTTTTTGGCTTTAATAACATAAATTCCAAAATCAGGATCAGGATAATAAATATAAAATTCATTATTATGATATCGAATACATGGAGCCCAAACCCCATTTCCGTGTTGCGCTTTATTGTATACTTCCAAAGGCTTTTGTTTGGATAGTGCGTATCCAATTAATTTCCAGTTAACTAAATCTTTCGAATGAAGAATCGGCAAACCCGGAATACAATTGAATGAAGAAGCCGTCATATAATAATCATCTCCAACCCGAATAGCATCCGGATCAGAATAATCAGCATACAGGATAGGATTCTTATACGTTCCATCCCCCTGATCTGCTACCCAGACTTTCGAATAATTATTTTCGTTCTTTTCCTGTGCCAATAAAGTTTGTACTGTAATGCAGCATAAAAAAAGAGATGTTATTTTTATAAATTTCATTTCGAATAATCTTTATCTGTTTAATTCTAAAGCTGCCAGAATAAAAGGTCCCGTAGCTTTAGGATCATTATCTTTCTTTTTTTCATTCACATAATATTCGTATGACCCGTCTCTGTAAGGTGTACCTCCTAAACCAGCTACCTGACAAGCCTGAGTCAACGTAATAGAACCATCTGCATCAACTTTCATTAATTGGGTTGTTAAGCCGTCAAAAGCTTTGTTTGCCAATTTTTTAAATTTTGATGGTAAATATCCTTTATTTGCTCCTTTTGCAAAAGCATAAGCAAACATTGAAGATCCCGAAGCTTCTAAATAATTTCCTTCTTTACCCATTTTATCTGTCACCTGATACCATAGTCCTGATTTATCCTGATACTTCGCTAAACTCTCCGAAACATTATTCAGATAACCAACCAATTCTTTTTGTTTTGGATGATCTTTAGGAAAATAATCCAATGCATCAACCAAAGCCATTACATACCATCCTAAAGCTCTTGACCAGTAATTTGGCGAATTTCCGGTTTCTTTATCAGCCCATGGCATTTGTTTACTTTCATCCCAACCGTGATATAACAAACCTGTTTTCGGATCAGTTGCATGCAATTGAATTTGCTCGAATTGTTTAGCTACATCATCCAGATTTTTACCATTTTCAAAAGTCACAGTATATTGAGCATAGAAAGGCTCTCCCATATATAACCCGTCTAACCACATCTGATTTGGATAGATTTTTTTATGCCAAAATCCACCGCTATTAGTTCTTGGGTGATTTTCTAATTGTTTTTTCAACGTTTGCATTGCTATCAGGTAGCGATTATCTTTTGTTGTATCATATAAATTAAACAATAATCGACCAGCCACAATCATATCAATATTGTATTTTTCTATTTCGTAGGTTTTTATTGTTCCGTCACTTTCCACCAAAACATCGGCATACCCTTTTATATATGCAGCATATCTTGGATCTGGATTTTTTTTATATAATTCTTCAAATCCATGTAAAACCAAACCATGTACATAATCCCATTTTGGGGCTTTAGAATCGTCAATCATATAAGCTTCAGGATGACGTTTCATAAGTGTTAAGGCCATTTTATCAGACCATTTCAAATCTTTAGAAATTACCGTCAAATCTTGTAAGGCGGTAGTTTTTACTGGTTCAGGTGAAGCAGTTTTACAACTAAAAAATGTGAATGAAACAAAAAGTGCTGCTACTTTTAAAGTGTTTAATGTGTTGTTTAACATAGTAATTTATTTTTGTCTTTATTTATCGAAATTCTATTTATCTAATTCTATTGCTGCCAGCAGGAAAGCACCCAATCCATGCGAATTATCGGTTACAATTTTTTCGTTGATGTAATATTCAAAAGAACCGTCTCTATAAGGGTTTCCGCCTAATCCTGCACTGCCACATACCTGTGCAATATGAATTTCACCATCTTTATCTACCTTAATAAGATTCAAAATTAATCCATTAAAGCCTTTATTGGCTACTTTTTCAAATTTAGCCGGCAAATAACCTTTATGAACACCTTTAGCAAGAAAATATACCAACATTGAAGAACCGGAAGATTCCAAATAGTTTCCTTTTTGCTTTTGTAAATTCGGAATTTGATACCATAAACCTGATTTGTCCTGATATTTGCTTACTGCAATTGCTAATTCATTTAAATATCCAATCAATTCATTTCTTTTTGGATGATCCTTTGGAAAATAATCCAATGCATCAACTAATGCCATGCCGTACCAGCCAAGTGCTCTTAACCAAATATGAGGGGCCGTACCTGTTTCTTTATTTGCCCATGGCATTTCTTTACTTTCATCCCAGGCATGGAAATACAAGTCTGTCTTTTTATCAAATGTGTGTTCATGAAGAAGCTCAAATTGATGAGCAACATCATTTAATTTCTTTCCTTCCTCAAATTGTGCCGTATATCTGGCATAAAAAGGTGCCCCCATATACAAACCATCTAACCACATTTGATTTGGATAGATTTTTTTGTGCCAGAACCCTCCCGATTGTGTTCTTGGATAGTCCTCAAAATTATTTCTTAATGTTTTTAATGCTGTCACATATTTTTCTTCTTTTGTTTTATCATAGAGATCAAAAAGTATTTTTCCTGCATTTATATTATCAAGACTATGATTTCTAGGGTCAAACTTTTTGATTGCACCGGTTTCATCAATGAACGTATCTGCATATCCTTTTATGTAATCATAATATTTTGGATCATTGGTTTTATTATACAATTTCTGGTAAGCAGTCAAAATCATACCAATTTTATAATCCCATTTTGGTGCTTCATGATCATCAATTTTCCAGGCTTCAGGATGTCTTTTAATTATAGACAATGCCATTCTTTCTGACCATTTTAAATTATTAGAGATATTTGTCTGACTCTGAGCATTATCCTGAGCAATTATTTTACCACAAAAAAGAAGCAATAAAACAATTACTTTTTTATAGAAATTAATTTTTTGAGAAATTATCATATTTATTAAAATTTATTTTATGTCACAATTACTTTTTGGATTTTTTTACTTAAAAATTTTATCCAAAAACTGAGTCGTATAAAGAACCATTTCATCGAACCATGGTTGAAAAAACCAAAATGAGTGAGGTGTATCCTTAATTGTTCTTACCTCGTTATAAATATTATTTTGATTTAAAATAGCAATCATATCATCTCTTCCTGCATGGAATCTATCAATACTGCTATTTATAAATAACGTTGGCGGTGTATTTTTATTTGTATGTGTTAAAGCCGAAGCGTTTCTCCAGTTTTCCGGATTTTCTTTAGAAGTTCCACTAAGCCAAAAGGCAGCCATATCTCCTTCTGAGGATTCAGGATGTTTAAAAGCTAAAACTCCATCGATATTAATAATTGCGTTTACTTTTGATGAAGCTTTACTTTTATTCTGAGTATCATCAAAAGCTGGATTTTCATTTGTTGTACCAATTAAAGCAGCCATTTGACCTCCTGAAGAGCATCCTAAAACAGCAATTTTATTTGGATCTACATTGAATTTTCCTGCGTTATCTTTCATAAACTTAATCGCATTTTTAACATCATAAATTCCTTCCGGATATTTTGCCTCTAATGACAACCTGTATTCTATTGTAAAACACGAATAGCCTTTTGAAGCTATTTCCTGTGCTAAAACCCGCATGTGATTTTTATTACCTGATCTCCAGCCTCCGCCGTGTATCATGATTACGGCAGGATTTCTTTTTTTTGCTTTATTAAAAAAAGCATCCAGATGCAATGATCTGCCTTTATCATTATTATAAACAATATCATTAATTTGAGTGACTTTTATATTTTTTTCAGCTTCAGCTATTTTTATGAAAGGATATTTTTTTACTAATTTAGTGTATGTACTTTTTACCGTGTACGAACTATCAATACTATAAGTGCTTTGTGCAGAAATAGTCTTTGATAAAAAAAATAATATAACTAAAAATATATTTTTCATTTCTAATAGAAATTAAGCTTAGTTAAGAAAGGAGTTCGGCATATTGCCAAACTCCTTTTTAACTAATTCAAAAAAACAAATAACTTATTTTATAATCCTCAAACATATTAATATGCAGGATTCTGTGGAAAAACTTTGTTCTGATTTAAATCTAAAGCTAATTGTGGGATTGGTCTTAATATTTTAAGTTGACCACCTACTCCAACAAAATTAGCCGCTTTAACTTTATAATTATGAGCAGAAGCTCTTGCCACAAGAGTACCAGTACGTTTTAAATCAAACCATCTTTTATATTCACCTAACAGTTCTCTTCCTCTTTCATCTAATATGTAATCAATATTAAATTCAGCTGCTGTTGCATTTGCTACACCCGCTCTTCTTCTTACTTCATTCAGACGATTTAACCCTGTTTCTGGCTGCCCTGCTTTTAGATAAGCCTCGGCTGCTATCAGATAAGTTTCACTTAAGCGTGATAGAATGATGTCTCTTGTGCTTACATTTCCTGCAGTATTAGGAGTTGTAGGTGTAGGATCATCAAACTTTTTAACAGGAATTGTATAACAATCTCTGTTATCTATTAAAGTATGTTCGGCAGTATATTCACCCCATGGATGATAAACAAAATTTGCTGAACGTTTTGATGTAGCCATATAATTAGCTTTATCTGTAGCGGTAAACCATTTAGGTTCATAAAAATGTCTAACTCTTAAATCAGCTACAGGAATTGATGTATCATAATAAGGAGTATATAACACTGTTTTACCATCTGTTGGTCTCTTATACTCAAAAATTTCGGTCATAAAAGTCGCATTCCATCTGGTATCACCTTTTTCATAAAGACCTAAAGCATATCCTGTTGGGCATAAATTGTAGCTTCTCAAAGGAGCACCATTCGTTTCCGATCCTCCTAAGTATGGTCCGAAATAATAAAATTGGTTATTACCAAGTTTGGTTGGATCAGTACTTGTAGAAGCTACAGAATATTGTACTGAAAAAATAGTTTCAGCATTCAAATCATTATTTGAAGTAGTTGTTACTTTAAACAAATCGGCAAAAGGAATATTTAAAGCCTGTCCGGCAATAGCTGCATCTGCATAAGCTGCTGCCTTTGTAAAATCGCTCGCTGTACCAAATGTCTCATATCCTTTTGTCAAATAAACTTTTGCTAACAAGTCATTTACGGCTCTTTTATTTACTTTACCAGCACTTGCATAAGCAGCAGTTCCTACACTGGCAAGAGATTCTTCAAGATCTTTGATGATATGTGTATAAACTTCTTCCGCAGTATTTCTATCAAAAGCTAGTTGAGCCGAAGTGATATTATCATCAACAATTGGTACACCTCCATAAGTTTGTACCAGTAAGAAATAAGCATTAGCTCTTATAAATTTTGCTTCACCTACTAAGGTTGGAACATTTGCATTTTGCTCAGTAATTGTTGAATAATAAATCGTTTTGTTTACCGATTGAATTGCCTGATAACATGATTGATACAATTGTTCAACACCAACTGAAGAAGGTATCAAAAGTGTATAATCTGCAAGCCCTGCCGGCTCTGGAGTTCTACCTTCAGCATACATATCTGTACCAGAACAAAATAACCATGGTGCTCCACCATAAATATTCTTAAGAGATGCATAATTAGAATTAATTAATAACTGAAATCCAGAAGCTGTTTTATAAGTAGGATCTGCTGGAACATTTGAAAGACTTTCTTCTTCAATATAATCGTTGCAAGAACTAAATAAAGTAACGATTAACCCTAATAATATTATTATTTTTTTCATTTTAAACCTTATTAAAATTTAACACTTAAGCCTAATTGTGTAGTAACTGATGCAGGACGATTAACTCCAAAAGCAGCACCTGCCCATTCTGGATCATATCCATCAAAGTCCGTAAATACAAATGGATCTAAAATGTTTGCATAGATTCTAAGATTACTTAACTTTAATTTTTGTAATAATTCACTATTAAATGTGTATCCGATAGAGATATTTTTGATTTTTACATAATTAACTTCTCTGTAAAAAGCCATTCCTGAAGCCCAAAATGTACCTGCACCAGTTGCTGCAGGACCTGGACGTGGATTAGTATTGTTAGCGTTCGCCTCAATTCCGGTTCCATTTGTAGGAATAAAATAGTCCATGGCTAATTTTTGACGTCCCCTATCAGTTGTATCTCCAAAGTTTTGATGAAAAGTACTTAATACTGTTTGCCCCTGACTTGCTAGTACAGAAAAATTCAAATCAAATTGTCCAACCTTTAATCTGGAATATATACTTCCTTGCCATTCAGGGTTTGCATTACCAATTACAGTTCTGTCATTTGCATCAAATTTACCATCTCCGTTAATGTCTTTTGGTTTTGCCATACCAGGCTTCATATTTCCAAAAGTAGCTGCTTCAGCTGCTTGACTTTCTTGCCAAACTCCATCATACACATAATTATAATTAGGATTTAGTTCTGAACCAAGAATAAGTTTATTTCCAATATCACTTACTTTATCTTGATTATATATCGATTCTAACTCATTTTCATTTTTTGTGAAAGTAAAACTTGTTTCCCAATCCACTAATTTTGATTTAACGTTTTTAGTTGTAAGACCAACTTCAATACCTTTATTACTTACTGATCCAACATTAGAAAATGTATTATTCCAACCAGTTTCATAAGGTAATTTTTGCAGATAAATCAATTTATCAGATAAACGATCATAAACATCTATACTTCCAGTAATTCTATTGGATAGAAAACCAAAATCTAGTCCGAAATTCAATTCTCTTGTTTTTTCCCAAGTTAAATCTGTGTTTGCTAAGTTTTTAGATTGCCATCCAGGTACCGCATTTGCACCATTAGCGTAAAATGTTTGCTGATCTAATAAAGCTTGTGAAGTGTATGGTGCGACATTGTCATTACCTGTATAACCAAGACTGGCACGTAATTTTAAATTAGAAATAATATTACTGTTTGCCAAAAATGATTCTTTGCTAATGTTCCAGCCTAAAGCTATTGATGGGAAACTTTCCCATTTGTTCCCTTCTGATAAAACAGACGATCCATCCCAACGAGTAGATGCAGTAATTAAGTATTTATCTTTGTATCCATAATTTAAACGAACTGCATATGAATTCAGAGTGTTTTTAGCATAAAAAGATGTAATTTGATAACTTGTTTGTACGCCAGATCCCATATTATTTGAACCTACATCAAAAGGCTGATTATTAGAGTACATGTATGAGTTTTCATCTATATTGGAATAAAAACTTTGCAATAAAAGTGCACTAAAATTATGAACTTCATTAAAAGTATGCTTCAAGTCAATTTGATTATCCCAAGTATAATTGAAGTTTTGAATATTCTTGATAGAGGCTGAATTTTTATTAGTTAATGCAACTCCAGCGTTAGATTGAGCTCCATAAGCTGTACTATTTACGCCATTAAAAACACCGGCTGCAAAAGTAGTTTTGAATGATAACCACTTTAAAGCCTGATATTGAAAATATACATTTCCGATAGTTTGCCAGCTTTTTTCAGTTTGCGAAGAATTTTTAATTTCAACTAAAGGATTTACTGAACTTGTTTTGTTTATTGCCCATGATCCGTCAGGATATGTTAATTTACCTGGTTGAAAAAACAATTGATCTGTTTCATTACCGTTTGCATCAACCGCATAAGGTGACATAAGCGGACTTAATCTAAATGCCTCCTGCATTGCCAAATCACTGCCTAGCTCTGATTCGACTCTAGTCATTGTAAGGTTCGCCCCTGTTGAAAACTTTTCATTTATTTTATGATTAACACCTAATTTAAAAGAGTATTTATCCATTGCATCTTTATCGATTAGCCCTTCATCATTTTGAAGGCCAAAAGCCAGGTTATAGCTCAATCCATTATCAGCTCTGCCTGATAAATTAATATAATTATTTGCTGTCATACCTGGTTTTAATACTGCATCATACCAATCGAAATTATAACCACTATTAGCACGTGATACTAATAAAGGGCTTTGATTACCTGCTAATGCTGCAAGCTGAGCAGGAGTTTGAGTTGATGGTGTAGCACTCATGTATGCTACCTGATGAAATTTCCACCATTCAGCTCCTGACATCATTTTAGGTAATCGGACAGCTGTTTTAGTTCCATAGGATGATTCTAAAGATACGCTTACACCACTCTTTGCTGATACACCACTTTTAGTAGTCACTATGATAACACCGCTTGCTCCTCTGGAACCATAGATTGCAGCAGAAGAAGCATCTTTCAAAACATCCATTCTGGCAATATCTTGTGGATTTAAGAAATCAATATTATCAGTAGGTACACCGTCTACCACATATAAAGGAGTGGCATCTGACAATAAAGAGTTACTACCTCTAATAACAACCTTGTATCCATCACCGGCACGACCAGTACTAGAGGTGATCTGTACACCCGGAGTACTCCCTTGAATCGCTTCTAAAGGATTAATAGCATTTCTCTCTGTAATTGTTTCTGCCTTAATAGTACTGATCGCTCCAGTAATGTCAGATTTTTTTGCAGTTCCATATCCAACAACAACAACCTCAGTAAGTGTATTTGATTCTTCTGTAAGACTTACATTTACTTTAGATTTTCCTACAACACTAACTTCTTGTGTCTTAAATCCCAAATAACTAATTACCAAAACAGCTTTATTATTTGAAACGTTTATTTTAAAACTACCTTCAAAATCTGTTGAAGTACCGTTTTTAGTTCCTTTTTCTATTACGTTAACTCCAGGAAGTGAAAGCCCGGCAGCATCTGTAATTTTTCCTTCAATTGTATTCGATTGTCCTGACTGGGCACTCATAATATTGCTCAGCAGAAAATTAAAAAAGAATAAAAATACAAGACTGCATTTTATCCTTTCTTTTAATAATGGTTTAATCTTCATAATTTAGTTTTAATGGTTAATTGAATAGTTTAATTTAGTTTTTAATTGATTCTACTTTTATTTTATTGATATAGGTGTTTATAAAATTAAAATTCTTGATATTTTTCAGCAGATAAACCGAGTCGGCTTTTTCAATAACAACATTCTTAAGTGTAACATTTTCTACAGGTGATTCTTTATACCCCTCAGCCCAAACTCCATATCTACCGGCTTTTTTTACTGTAATATTCTCGAGACTAATATTTCTGATAACAGGAATAAAATTTCCTGTTTGAGAACCATATACATTATAAAACATATTTAATTTTAAAACACACTCTTTAACAGTACCAACCTCAAGGTTCCTTACATAAACATCTTCAATAACTCCACCTCTTTTAGAATTCGTTTTGATTCGGATTGCCCTGTCAAGATTTGGACTATCCATAATACAATTCTCAACAAAAACATTATTAACACCTGCGGATATTTCACTGCCAATTACAACACCTCCGTGACCATCTATCATTTTACAATTTTGTACAATAATATTTTTACTTGGTATTGCCACTCTTCTTCCATCAGCATCTCTTCCTGATTTTATTGCTATACAATCATCTCCGGTATTAAATACACAATTCTTTATAATAATGTTTTGTGAATATTCAGGATCACAACCATCATTATTTGGACCATGGCTATTAACCGTAACTCCGTCAATAATTATATTATTTGATTTCATAGGGTGTAAAATCCAAAAAGGAGCATTTATCACCTTAATATCTTTTATTAAAACTGTATTACATTCGAAAAATTCAATAAAATTTGGACGTAAATAACGGCCTTCACCAAAAACTCTTTCAGTAACCGGTACATCCTTCTCAGCCATATCAACCAAAACTTCGCGATTAGCAGGGTCATTTTGCGATGGAACTCCTTTTTGCCAGCCATAACTTTTACCGCCAGACCAAACCCACCAGTTACTACTATTAGCCTGGCCATTGAGAATACCCTTACCCGTTATAGCCACATTCGTTTTATTTTTCGCATAGACAAGAGGAGAATAATTCATTACCTCTGTTCCTTCAAAAGAGGTATGAACAATAGGATAATCTTTGGGATTTGTGCTGAAAAGAATTTCAGCATTATTATCTAAATGTAAATTTACATTACTCTCTAAATGTATTGCTCCTGTCAAATATTTGCCATCAGGAACAATTACTTTTCCGCCACCATTTTTAGCACATTCTTTTATTGCTTTTTCAAATGCCTCTGTATTTAATGTTGATCCATCTGCAACAGCTCCATAATCTTTTATATTATAACTCTTATCTGAAAATTTAGTCTGAGGAATACTTTCAACTATCAAATCCATTTTTTTCCATGGATTATCACCTGAAATACCTGCAATCTTACTACTACATGAAAAAAACAACAAAACATAAGCCATGATAAAAAAAACTGAATTATGCTTTAGAGTCTTATATATAATCATTTGGAAACATTTTAATTTATAAATGTAGGATTTTATTAACTATGTAATCGATTACACGAAAATAGAAAATTAGATTGAAGAGAGCAAATTTATTTAGTAAAAATTTATATATTTAATTTTTATTATAAAATTAATTTACACTTATTGCAAAAAAATGTATAATTTTTTATTATTGTATTATTATATTTAGCAAATAAAATAATTTAGGTAATCGATAACATTTTATATTGGAATATCCAAAAAAAATGTATTTTTGTGTTAAAATAAATCAAAATCCATATTTTTGAATGAGCGACAAAATAACCATTTATGATATTGCCAAAAAACTTAATATCACCGCTGCTACGGTATCCAGGGCGTTAAACAATAACCCTAAAATAAAAGAAAGCACAAGGGAATTAGTCATTGAAACAGCTGCTTTAATGAACTATAAACAAAACAAACTTGCTTTAGCTTTAAAGAGTGGCCGTAGTAATAATATAGGTGTTATTGTTCCGCGTATAGACAGCAATTTTTTTGCCTCAGTAATACGAGGCATTGAGGAAGAACTATATCCGCATGGATATCAGGTTATTATATGTCAAACTCATGAAAATCCAAAGAGAGAAAATGAAAATCTATATACATTAATTGACGCTCAGGTTGATGGTATTTTAATGTCTGTTACAGATGTGAACAACGAAAATGACAAAGCCTTTCATAATGTATTAGAAAAAAATGTTCCGTTAATATTTTTTGACAGGAGTAAACATATAGAAGGTGTAAGTTCTGTTACTATAAATGACTTTAAAGGAGGCTATATAGCTACAAAACAACTAATTAACCAAGGTTGCAAATGCATAGCACATTTATCGGGGGATCAGTCTTTGGAAATTTTTAAAAATAGATTTTTAGGATACAAACAAGCTTTATTAGACAATGGAATTACATTCAATGAAAAATATGTTATTCGGTCTAAAAGTAGCGTAGAAGCCGGAAAAGAAGCTATAGATATTTTATTAGGATTTGAAACCCCTCCAGATGCGATATTTTCTTCCAGTGATTTTGCCGCATTAGGTGCTATTCAGGAATTAAAAGCCAGAAATATCAACATTCCTGATGATTTTTGTGTAACAGGTTTTAGTAATGAACCTTTTACCAAGTTTATGGAAATGTCAATAACTTCAGTTGACCAATCCCCTCTCGAAATGGGAAAAATGTCAGCACGTGTTTTCTTAGAACAAGTAGACAAAACCGACACTATAAAAATTGAAAAAAAGGTAGTTCTGGCACCAGAATTACACATTCGTAAATCATCATCAAGAACCATCATTTAATTTCTTCAACAATGTATTTGTATTTAAAAATATGAATACAATTACCCCTAAAATGAACTTATATTATTATGGTAAACTCTTTTTTATCATATAAAGAAACTCCACCTTCTAATAAACTATTTTGATTTTAATAGTACTACTTGCGCTCCAGTAATAAATTTAAACTTTACAATCTACATTTATCATAAGTTTGCAAAAAGTATGTTTACAAAAGCGTTCAAATATCTTTCTTCAAAATTGAATTGCTTTAACTTTTTTGCAATTTTTCTAATCCAGTGTTTTTCGCTTAATCTTTTATAGAATTTAATTACATTTATCGCAAAAAAACTTGATCGTTTTATGTGTATTGTATGATTTTAGAGCTTTAAAAAAGTATTTTGGCAATCGATAACAATTTATATTGAATTATACAAAAAAAAGGTATTTTTGTGCTGAAAATAATCAAAAATATTTTTTTTGAATGAGCGAAAAAACAACTATTTACGATATTGCTAAAAGACTTAATATCACTGCTGCTACGGTATCCAGAGCTTTAAATAATAATCCGAAAATAAAAAAAAGCACTCGGGAATTGGTTCTTGAAACAGCTGATTCGATGGGGTATAAACAGAACAAATTAGCTTTGGCATTAAAGAGCGGGAGAAGTAATAATATAGGTATTATAGTTCCTCGTGTTGATAATAATTTTTTTGGTTCTGTAATTAGAGGTATTGAAGAAGAACTTTATCCTCACGGTTATCATGTTATTATTTCTCAAACCCATGATGACCCAAAAAGAGAAAATGAAAATCTTTATGCTTTAATAGATGCACAGGTAGATGGCATTCTTATGTCTGTCACGGATGTTAGTGATGAAAATGATGATGCATTTCAAAACGTATTACAAAAAAATGTTCCCTTGATTTTCTTTGACAGAAGCAGACATATTGAAGGAGTCAGTTCCGTAACTATTAATGACTTCAAGGGCGGATATCTTACAACAAAACACTTAATTAACGAAGGTTGTAAACATATTGCTCATTTCTCCCGAGACCAATCTCTTGACATTTTTAAAAACAGGTTTTTAGGTTATAAACAAGCTTTGCTAGATAGCGGAATGGCTTTTAAAGAGGAATATGTTATCCCTGTTAAAAGTAGCGTAGAATCAGGAAAAGAGGCGGTAGAGATTCTATTACAACTCGAAACTCCACCAGACGCTATATTTTCGTCAAGTGATTTTGCAGCATTGGGAGCTATTCAGGAGTTGAAAGAAAGAAATATAATCATTCCTGATGAATTTTGTGTAGCAGGATTCAGTAACGAACCTTTTACCAAATTTATGGAACTTTCCATAACCTCAGTTGACCAATCTCCGCTTGAAATGGGAAGAATGGCAGCTCGTGTTTTCTTAGAACAGGCAGACAAAACCAACACTATTAAAATCGAAAAAAAGGTAGTACTTGCTCCGGAATTACACATTCGTAAGTCTTCATCAAGAACCGCTTTTTAACATATATTAACCTACAAGTTATATAAGTACATCATTTTACTTTGCGCATAATTACACATTTAATTTATATAAAAACTAAAAGGCAGCTCATTTAAGAGCTGCCTTTTTTACTAAGTATACTTAATAACTATATGGTGGAAAAATTATAAAGAAACGCCTCTTTTCCAAGGAATAAAATCGTTTTGATTTAAAATTGCAGCTTTTGTTTTAATATCACCACTTGCAACATCAATAATAAATTCCAGCATTTCGTCTGCCATTTCATCAATTGATTTTTCACCTGTGATAATTCCACCAGTGTCAATATCGATAATATCAGACATTTTTTGTGCCAATTGAGTATTTGAAGATACTTTTACAACCGGTGCGATTGGATTTCCTGTTGGAGTTCCTAAACCTGTTGTAAACAATACCATATTCGCTCCGGATCCTACCATTGCAGTTGTACATTCAACGTCATTTCCAGGAGTACACAACAATGTAAAACCTGGTTCATTAATATATTCTCCATAATCGTAAACACCTACGATTGGTGAAGTTCCTCCTTTTTTAGCTGCACCAGCCGATTTCATGGCATCTGTAATCAGACCGTCTTTAATATTTCCCGGAGATGGATTCATATCAAATCCTGAACCTGCATCGACAACGGTTTTTTCGTACCATTGCATTAATTCCAAGAAACGTTTTCCGTCTTTATCATCTACACAACGATTTACTAATTCCTGTTCTACACCACATAATTCCGGGAATTCAGAAAGAATTGTAGTCCCTCCTAAAGCAACTAACTTATCAGATAATACACCTAATGTCGGGTTAGCGGAAATACCTGAAAACCCATCAGAACCTCCGCACTCTAAACCAATTCTTAACTTTGATAATGGAGCAGGTTTTCTTTCAATTTTATTAGCTTCTTTGATAGCAGCAAAAGAATCTTTTACCACGGTACTCAACATCTCTTCGATAGTTCCAATTTGCTGTTGGTCGTAAATCAAAACTGGTTTGTTGTAGTCTGGATTAATCGCCTTCATTGCATCCTGAAAAATAGAGATTTGCAGGTTTTGACAACCTAAACTCAAAACAGTCGCTCCGGCCACGTTTGGATTATTTACATAACCAGCCAACAATTTAGCCAAACTATGAGAATCCTGACGAATACCGCCACAACCACCTTGATGTTGGATGAATTTTACTTCGATATTTTTGAATAAATCAACTTCATTAGATTTTGAAACAGCATCTTCAGCACCTTTTTCAGAATTTACCAAAGAACGAAGCAACAATTGATAATCATTTTCTTTTGGCTTCATTAATTCCTTCTCAAAAATTCCTTTTAAGATTTCGATATTTCTGTTTTCACAAAACACCAACGGGAAGAATAACCAAACATTTTCAGTACCTACTTGTCCGTCTTCTCTATGGTAACCCATAAAGGTTCTGTCTTTCCATTTATCAACATCAGGAACTGTCCATCCGATAGATTCGGTTTTAGCAGTTACCTTTGCACTTTCGTGTTTAACATTTTCAGTAGAAAGTAATCCTCCCTTTGCAATTGG
This sequence comes from Flavobacterium sp. Flavsp81, assembly GCF_059491325.1. Taxonomy (NCBI): domain Bacteria; kingdom Pseudomonadati; phylum Bacteroidota; class Flavobacteriia; order Flavobacteriales; family Flavobacteriaceae; genus Flavobacterium; species Flavobacterium sp. Flavsp81. The sequence continues at coordinate 2,146,594 of NZ_CP168505.1, forward strand.
AGCACTGGCTTTTCCCACCAAAACTCCATACATAATAATACGCTCTCCTGTTTCAAAAGGGTACATCGCAATTTTATGCTTCATTTTCACATCAGACTCGATAGTGATTTCCTCTCCTTCAAAGTTAATAACTTCGCCTGCAACCAGATTAACTAATGCTACGGCTACATTATCCGAAGGGTTTACTTTTATTAATTTTTTTTGCATGATAATAATTTTAGAAAGTATGTATTCTAATTAATATTGTTTACTGAAATTAGCATAACCTTTTTCAATTCCATTAGCTTCAATTTCAGTTAAAGCTATTACTAATGCTTCAGATAAACCGCTAATTTTTGTTAAATCTTCTCCCCAAAATTCTATGTTAGCTAAAACTTTAGCAACAACCGAATCTAAATCTCCTAATTGCCAGGCATTTTTAAATGCTTCAACTAATTCCGGAGTATCTTTTACCGGTAATATTTCGTCATTCCAGGTTCCTTTGTAAAATTGGATTAAAGAAGCTAATGAAAAAGTCAAATTAACAGGCAATTTTTTGTTTGCATTATAATATCCTAATAAACTTGGCAAAACTCTTACTTTGAATTTTGAGATAGAGTTTAAAGCAATATCAGCAAGTGCGTGTTTGATAAATGGATTTTTAAATCGATCCATTACCTCCTCAGAATAGGCAATGATTTCATTTTTGTCCATATCAAGAGTTTCACTAATTTCTCCAATAACATTGTTTACAAATTTTCCAGTAAAATCTCCGTTAACTGTTTCCATTACTAACTTGTTACCGTGCAAAAGTGAAAAAGGAACCATTGCTGTGTGTGCACCGTTTAGAATACGAACTTTTATCATTTTAAAAGGACGGATATCGTCAACAATTTTCACATTCAGATCCGTTTTGTGGAATGGCAGCTTTTCTTTCAAATCATCACCACCTTCAATAGCCCACAGAAAGAACGGTTCAGCAGCAACAATTAAATTATCCTGATAGTCTAATTTATTATTGTATTCTTCAATTTCAGCTCTTGGATATCCGGGAACAATTCTGTCAACCAAAGTACTGTGGTAGGAACAAGCATCTGAAACCCAAGTTTTAAATGCATCTTCTAATTTCCATAAATCAACATATTGCAAAATAATTTTTTTCAGAGTCTCAGAGTTATAATCAATCAATTCACAAGGAATGACAGTTAACCCTTTAGAAGCATCTCCATTAAAATGTTTGAATCTTTCGTATAACAAAATAGTCAGCTTTGCAGGAAATGAAACTGGTGGCTGCATATCAGGAGTATCACTTTCAATAAATTCAATTCCAGCCTCAGTGGTATTTGAAACAATAAATTGAAGTTCTTCTTCTTTTGCTAACGCTAAATAATCTGCAAAATCAGTATATGGATTTATACCTTTTACAATATTAGTAATTAACTCAATATCTTGTATTTTTTCGCCTTTTTTGATTCCATTCATAAACAATGTATAAAGACCATCCTGATCGTTAATCATGTTTACCATACCGTCTTTCAATGGTTGAACCATCGCAATTCCAGCGTTGAAATCTAATTCTTTATTTAGTTTATGAAAAGCGTAATCAACGAAAGCTCTCAAAAAATTACCTTCTCCAAATTGTACTACTTTTATTGGAAATTTCTTTTCTAATCCTGTATTTACTCTATTTAATTTTTTCATTTTAAATTCTTCTCTAAAGTGTTATAAACAACCCTATTAATTACCTTACTCTCTTTTTAATTATTGTAAAAGAAACATTACACCTGTTAAGATTAAACAAAGCTTGCTGTGAGGAGTGACAAGATTTATTTTCAAGCGTAATGTTCAATTACAATCTTTAAAACTCTAAAAAAAACTGCTTTGTAATAAGGAATTAAAACTGATTATTCCTTATTTATTTATTTCTTATATCTTTTATGATGTTTAAAACATCACTTACTTTATTTTTCAAACCTTCATAATCTTGTTTCTCTAACAATTCTTTCGAAATTAGCTGTGAACCAAGACCTACACAGGTAGCACCTGCATTTAACCATGAAGATAAACTTTCTACTGTTGGATAAACACCACCTGTTGGCATAATATTGGTCCACGGACAAGGCCCTTTTATTGCTTTGATAAACTCTGGTCCGTAAATATCAGCTGGAAATAATTTTACGATTTCGCAACCTAATTCTTCAGCTCTTGCAATTTCTGTAAGCGTACCACAACCCGGTGACCATAATACTTTACGACGGTTACAAGCAATTGCAATGTCTTCTCTAAAAACCGGTGTTACAATAAAATTGGCTCCTAAACTCATATACACAGAAGCTGCAGCAGCATCGGTAATAGACCCAACTCCTAACATCATTCCCGGTAATTCTGCCAAAGCATATTTGTTTAACGCACCAAAAACTTCATGAGCAAAATCTCCTCTGCTGGTAAACTCCATCAATCTGGATCCACCATCGTAACAGGCTTTTAATACTTTTTTACTGATTTCAATATCTGAATGAAAAAACAAAGGAACCATTCCGTTATCTTTCATCGTCTGAGCTACTTCAATTCTTGAATACTTTGCCATACTTTTATTTATCTTGATACTAATCCGGCAGAATTTCCTCCAGCCATACTTTCAACTTCTTTTAACGTAACTAAATTATAATCTCCGGCAATAGTATGTTTTAAGCAACAAGCAGCTACTGCAAAATCTAATGCTTTTTGTTTGTCTTCTTTATATTCAACTAATCCGTAAATTAATCCACCCATAAAGGCATCTCCGCTACCCACTCTGTCAATTACAGGAGTTACTTCTTGTACAGCCGCATTAAAAATCGTTTTTCCGTCAAATAAAACACCACCGATTCTTTGATGTGAAGCACTAACTGAATAACGTAATGTTGTCGCTACCGTTTTTAAATTCGGACAAAGCTCATACAACTTCGAATATAAAGCCGGTAATGATTTTTCATCCTGGTAATCAGGATTTACTTTAGGAATTCCTAACATAAAATATGCTGTATCAATATCTCCTAAAATAACATGACTATATTTTAACAATTCCGGCATAACCTCACTAGGAGTTTTACCATATTGCCATAACTTTGATCTATAATTTAAATCACATGAAATAGTTAATCCTAATTCGTGTGCTATCTGAACTGCTTCAAGACAGGCTTCGGCAGCACTTTGTGAAATAGCCGCTGAAATTCCGCTAAAGTGAAACCATGTAGCTCCCTCCAGTACTTTCTTCCAGTCAATATCTCCTTTTTGAATCGTTGCCATCGAGCTATGCGCACGATCATACACAACATTGCTTCCTCTGGTTCCTGCTCCTGTTTCTAAATAATAAGTTCCTAAGCGTTCTCCGCCATAAACAATACTTTTAGACTCAACATTCATTTTACGCATCTCTTGTACTGCACAGTAACCGATTTCGTTCTCAGGTAATCTGGTAACAAACTCAGCATTAATACCGTAATTAGCCAAAGAAACGCAAACATTAAATTCACCTCCACCATAAGATGCTGTAAATGCTTTAGCCTGAGAAAAACGCAAATGTCTTTCTGTAGAAAAACGCAACATTATTTCGCCGAATGCAACTACTTTACTCATTATCAATATTTAATTAAAATTTAAAATATTCTTTTGCATTGTTATACGAAATATCAGAAACCATTTTTCCAATCCATTCCATATCAGCAGGAAGTTCGCCTTTTTGAATTTCATCTCCTAGAAGATTACAAAGAATACGTCTGAAATATTCATGTCTTGGGAAAGATAAAAAGCTTCTTGAATCTGTCAGCATTCCAACAAAACAACTAATCAGTCCCATGTTTGAAAGCGCATTTAATTGTTTAGTCATTCCGTCTTTTTGATCCAAAAACCACCATCCTGATCCAAACTGAACTTTTCCTCTCACACTTCCGTCATTAAAGTTACCAATCATGGTAGCCATTACTTCGTTATCAGCAGGATTTAAGTTATAAATAATTGTTTTTGTCAATTTATCTTTGCTGTCTAATGCATTTAAGAAAGATGATAATTTTTGAGCCTGTGGATAATCTCCAATAGAATCCCAACCTGTATCAGGTCCTAAAATTCTATGCATACGAGCGTTATTGTTGCGTAAAGCTCCTAAGTGAAATTGCTGAACCCATCCAAGTTCGTGGTATGTTTCAGATAAAAACAATAAAATTGCGCTTTGGAATTTCAATGCTTCTTCCGAAGTTATAGCTTGATTATCTCTTTTCTTTTTGAAAATTGCATTTACTTCAGATTCAGTAAAGTTTTCAAAATAAATCTGATCCAATCCGTGATCACTTAGCTTACATCCGTTTTCATTAAAAAATTGAATTCTCTTTTTTAATGCGTCACATAAATCTGAATAAGTGTTTATACTTACTCCTGCAACATTTCCTAATATATTTAAATAATCGTTATATCCGTCATTTGAAATCAAAATAGCTTTATCGGGTCTGAAAGCCGTGCTCATTTTAGTTTCAAAAGGATTTTTATTCAATTTTTGATGAAACTCCAAAGTATCAATTGGATCTTCGGTAGTACAAACCAATTCAGCGTTTACTTTTTTAAGTAAGTTGCGTGTGCTGTATTCTGCTGAATTTACTTTTGCAGAAGCTTGTTCGTAAATTCTTTCTGCAGATTTTTCGTTTAATAACTCTGTAATATCAAAATAACGGGCCAATTCTAAATGTGTCCAATGATACAAAGGATTACGCATTGTATATGGAACTGTTTTTGCCCAATTAAGGAATTTATCTTTATCTGAACCGTTTCCTGTTATAAATTGCTCATTAACACCTAATGTACGCATTGCACGCCATTTGTAGTGATCACCGTTTATCCAAACATTTGTAATATTGTCAAAAATTTTATCTTCGGCAATAAACTGCGGATTTAAGTGATTATGATAATCAATTATAGGTTGGTTTTTTGAGTAATTATGATATAATTCTTCAGCGAATTTGTTTTCAAGTAAAAAATTATCGTTTATGAATGTTTTATTCGAGCTCATGATTTAAATATAATAGAAAATTATTCGTTTGATGGTTTACCAATTGTTGCAAGGATTCCTCCATCAACATATAAAATATGACCGTTGACAAAATCACTTGCTTTGGAAGATAAAAATATTGCTGCTCCCGCTAAATCTCCCGGATCACCCCATTTTGCAGCAGGAGTTCTGCTGATAATAAAATCGTTAAACGGATGACCGTCTACCCTGATAGGTTTTGTCTGCTCAGTAGCAAAATAGCCCGGGCCAATTCCGTTTATCTGAACATTATATTTTGCCCATTCAGTAGCCATGTTCTTGGTCAGCATTTTCAAACCTCCTTTTGCAGCAGCATAAGCTCCTACTGTACTACGGCCCAATTCGCTCATCATGGAACAAATATTGATTATTTTTCCTTGTCTTCTGTCAATCATTCCTTTGGCAACATGTTTGGAAACAATAAAAGGACTTACCAAATCGATATCAATAACTTCTTTGAAATCTGAAACTTCCATTTCTATTAATGGAATTCTTTTGATGATCCCGGCGTTATTAATCAGAATATCAATTGATCCTACTTCGCTTTCAATTCTTTTAACGGCAGCAATAACTTCCTGTTCATCAGTTACATTAAATTTATAACCAACAGCATTAATACCTTCGTTTTGAAGTTCTTTTACCGCATCATCAATTTTTTGCTGAGAAGAATTTCCGTTTACTACAATTGTAGCTCCGGCCTGACCTAATCCTTTTGCCATTGCCATTCCCAAGCCGTGTGTACTTCCTGTGATTAAGGCGATTTTTCCTTTTATATCAAATAAGTTTGTCATATTCTTATCTTAAATCTGTGATTTTACAAACATCCATATCTCCGTAGTCTAAATTCTCACCAGCCATTCCCCAAATAAAAGTATAATTACTGGTTCCTGAACCAGAGTGAATAGACCATGGTGGAGAAATAACTGCCTGATGGTTATTCATCCAGATATGTCTTGTTTCCTGCGGCTGTCCCATAAAGTGACAAACTGCCTGATTTTCCGGGATATCCAAATAGAAATAAACTTCCATACGGCGATCGTGAACGTGTGCAGGCATTGTATTCCAAACACTTCCCGATCTTAACTCTGTCATACCCATTTGTAGCTGACAAGTAGTTACCACACTTCCGATAATCATTTGATTAACGGTACGGTGGTTTGCCGTTTCCATAGTTCCTAATTCTAATTTATTTGCCTCAGCTAAGCTTACTTTTACTGTTGGATAAGTAGTATGTGCCGGAGCCGAATTCAAATAAAATTTGGCAGGATTATTTTTATCATCACTTTTAAAAATAACTTCTTTATTACCGCTTCCGATATATAAAGCATCTTTAAATCCTAATGCATATGATGTTCCTTCCACAACAACAGAACCATTTCCTCCAACATTTATAATTCCTAGTTCTCTTCGCTCTAAAAAATAAGGTGCTTTAAGAGGATCAATTGTTTCCAATATTAAATCACCTTTTACAGGAACTGCAGAACCGGTAATGTATCTGTCATAATGAGAATAAACCAGTACTACTTCATCTTCCTGCATTAAATCATCAATCAGAAACTCATTTCTCAACTCGCGAGTATCATATTTTTTTACAGCTTCTGGGCTCGATGCGTATCTGGAACTATATTTTGTCATAATTTTATTTTTAATGTAATCGATTGCACAAAATTAGATTTTTATATTTAAAAACCATAATCCTAATCAAAATTTATTTGTGTAATTTTTACAATTCTACTTTTTTCATTCTCGGAACAAGAATATGCATAATCAGCCAGGCTAATAAATAAGCGGCACCACAGATACAAAACATAATAAAATATCCTGTTTCTATTTTACCAATTTTAGTATAGTAAACAAACATATTTTTTTGCACCAGCAAAGTTAACAAAATTCCGCCAAATGCTCCGAACATCCCTCCTATACCTGTCACAGAAGCGGTTGCCTTTTTAGGAAACATGTCAGATACAGTTGTAAATATGTTAGCGCTCCAGGCTTGGTGTGCAGAAACTGCAAAGCCAATAACCAAAATTGCCCACCATATGTTTATAGCCCCTAAATACTGAGAAAATAATACCGGTAAAACAGCAAATGCATAAATCAGCATACTTGTTTTACGGGCTTTATAAGCCGGCCAGTTTTTATTGATCAACTTTAATGGCAGCCATCCTCCGCCAATACTTCCAATACTTCCAATAACATAAACCAAAGCACAAGGCCAAATAATTTCAGTTGCAGAAAGCTTGTATTGTTTCATTAGGAAATCAGGCAACCAAAATAAATAGAACCACCAAACAGGATCTGTCAATAATTTTCCAATTGCAAAAGCCCAGGTTTGACGGAAAGTAAGCAATTTTAACCAGGATACTTTTTCCGTATCTTCAACTTCTGTTACATCTATTTTATCTGAATTAATGTAATCAAGTTCTCCTTGTGATAAACGTTTTTGTTTTTGAGGTACTTCATAAAAAATAAACCATAAAAACAACCATATAAATCCGATAACTCCAGTTGCGATGAATGCCCATTGCCAACCATAATTTTCAGCAATAAACGGCACTGACAAAGGAACAATTATCGCTCCAATATTACTTCCTGAATTAAAAATACCAGTTGCCAGAGCGCGTTCTTTCTGAGGAAACCATTCAGCTGTTGCTTTTATTGCTGCCGGAAAATTCCCTGCTTCTGTAATTCCTAAAAATACGCGGGCGATTAAAAATCCACCTGTACCTGTTGCGAAAGCATGTCCAACTGCTGCCAAACTCCACAAACCGGTTGCTATTGCATATCCTAATTTCGTTCCTAATTTATCAATAACTCCACCAGCTATAAGCATTCCTAATGCATAAGCAATTTTAAAAGCTAATTCAATATTAGAATAATCTATTACTTCTTGTTCAGGTGTCCAATGAAAAGCTTCCGCCAAAAAAGGTCTTAGGTAACTTATTACATTTCGATCTAAATAATTTACTGTAGTAGCAAAAAAGACTAAACTACATATTGTCCAACGATATTTTCCTATCGCTGCATTAGCTTCATTCATAATTACGTTTTGGTTTTGGTTAGTGATACTATTTAGTTAGTTAAATTTTATTTTAAAGATCAGTAATTGGCCTATACTTTGGGACTAAAGTTTTCATTACAAACCAGCCAATTAAGTAGCAAACTGCACAAATAGAGAAAATAATCATATATCCTGAATTGATACCATTAACAACAGTATCTCCTGATACGGATAATGATTTTAAAAAATCTCCTAAATTAGCAACACCTCTTTCTTTTAAAAACACCTTTTCAGTTTCAGGATTTAAAAATTGAGGGTATTTTTCTAATAAAGACTGTCCGTTTATCAAACTCCAGTTTCGTTGAGTAAAATCAAATAAAACTCCTGATCCTTTATTAATCAGAGTTGATCCTAAACCTCCTGCTAAACCTCCGATACCTGTAATGGTTGCAATTGCTTTTTTAGGAAACATATCCCCAACGGTTGTAAAAATATTAGCTGACCATGATTGGTGTGCTGCTCCTGCAATACCAATGATAATTACCGGTACCCAGTAACTAATGTATCCCAAAGGCTGGGCCACTAAAGCCAATAATGGAAAGAATGCAAAAATTAACATTGCTCTCATTCTTCCCTCATAAGGATTCATTCCTTTCTTTTCAACAAAATAGGTCGGTAACCATCCTCCAACAATTGACAGCAGCGTAATCATATACAAAACAAATAATGGAAGAGCAGCCTGAGTTGAATCCATTCCGTAAACCGAACTTAAATAGGCAGGAGTCCAGAATAAAAAGAACCACCAAACACCATCTGTCATAAATTTTCCAAAAGCAAAAGCCCAGGTTTGTTTGTACTTGAAACAATCTGAAAGGGATACTTTTGTTTTAGTTTCAGGCACATAACCTACTAATTTACTGTCTGCTATATCATCCTGTTGAATATATTCTAATTCGGCAGCATTAACTCTTGGATGTTTCTCAGGTTTATCATACATAAAAACCCAAAATCCCATCCATACAAAACCTAAAGCTCCAATAATAATAAAAGCCATTTCCCATCCAAAAGCTTTAGCTATAAAAGGAATAGTTATTGGCGCAGCTAAGGCCCCAACAGTTGCTCCTGCATTAAATATACTTGTAGAAAACGCTCTGTCTTTTTTAGGAAAATACTCTGCTGTTGTTTTAATAGCAGCAGGAAAATTTCCGGCTTCTCCAACTGCCAGAACAAAACGGGCAAAAATAAACAGGGTAACACTCACGTTAATCACCATGCCTGTGTCATTGACTGTATGAATTACATCTTTTGCACCTTCAAAACCAACAAACCAATTTCCTGTTATAATTCCTGAAGTTGCAATACCGCAAAACGCGTGCAGACAGGCACCAATTGACCATATTCCAATTGCCCAAAGAAAACCTTTTTTAGTATCCAGCCAATCCACAAACCGTCCGGCAAACAATAAGGATATTGCATAAAATATAGAGAACAGTGCAGTAATATTCCCATAATCATTGTTGGTCCAATGAAATTCAGGTGCAATAAAATCACTCCATGTCAGGGAAAGAACTTGTCTGTCTAAATAATTAATAGTTGTTGCAAAAAACAATAATGCACAAATACTCCAGCGATAATTCCCAATAGATTTGTTGGTTTGACTCATAGTAACTATGTTTTATCTGGCTTATAAAAGCCTTTAAATTAATTCAAAATAGCAGCAGTATTAATGCTTTCAAAAACGAAAATTACATTTTTTATATAAATGTGAAATTATAAAATAATTTCAATTAAAATTTAAAATGTAATCGATTGCACAAATATAGTTTTAAATCCTTATATTCCAAATTATTATTTAAAAAATTATTTCGTGTGACATATTAAACATATATTGTAAAAAAACTAATATATTATTACATAATAAACAATATATTTGTTAATTGAACATAATCAACAAATCATCTTAAGTCATTGATATAAAATCAAATAAAAGCTTAAATTTCAATGTTTTTTTATATATTTCTCATTAATGACTCTATCCTTGGAATTTATTTCGAATAAAAAAACAGTTTCGTTCTACAAATAACCATAAATTAAGCTAAAAACCTAAACATTTTTAAAATTGAAAACATTTAATTTAAAGAAAAGCATCTATATGGTATCGTTTTGTTTTGGAATAATTAATAATTCACATTCACAGAATGAAATTTTACCTCTTTGGAATAAAATCCCAGGTGAAATAAGTGCTCCGGATTACAAAGAGAAAGAAATTATAAAGGATGGTAAAGTACAAAGCACAAGTTTGGTAACAATTCCGACGTTAAGTGTTTTTCTTCCCAAAGAAATAAAACCCAATCAAACTGCCGTAATCATTTTACCGGGCGGTGGATATTCGCATCTGTCAATTGATAAAGAAGGTACCAAAGTTGCCCAGTGGCTCAATAGTTTAGGAATTACAGCATTTGTTTTAAAATACAGACTGCCAAGTGATTTAATTATGAAGGACAAAACTATAGGGCCTTTGCAGGATGCTCAGGAAGCGATTCGTTATGTCAGGTCTAATGCTGTAAAATGGAATATCGATGTAAATAAAATTGGAATCATGGGGTTCTCCGCAGGCGGTCATTTAGCCTCAACATTGGCAACACATTATGACGACAAGACATACGAATCAACAATCAAGGCAAGTGCCCGCCCCGATTTTTCAATTTTGATTTATCCGGTCATATCAATGGAAAGTACAACAACACACAAAGGATCGCAAACTAGTTTATTGGGAAAAGATCCGTCACAAACTCTTATTGATAATTTTTCTAGTGAAAAAAGGATTACACCAGAAACTCCTCCTGCCTTTTTAGCACATGCTTCAGATGATGGTGCTGTGTTACCTGAAAATAGCGTTAATTATTATTTGGCTTTAAAGAAAAATAATGTTTCTGCTGAATTACATATGTATGAAAAAGGTGGTCATGGTTTTGGTTTGGGAGTAAAAAGCACAAGCCAGTTTTGGACAACAGATTGCAAAGAATGGCTTAAAAGTCATAATTTATTTTAAAATTAAAAAGGATAAAATTTTATGAATTTCATCCTTTTTTTTAAAGTTACAAATCACCATCATCAGATTCAAAAAAATCATTTCAATCTCAATAGTCTGGCAAAAAAAGATGCATTGCTGTGCATTTCTACATACGTTTTTGAAATTTCTTTTGTAACCAATTTCTAACCGGTTCATCGTATAATTTCAAACATAAATACGCGACTACAATACTGGCAATCAAAACTCCAATACCTAATAAATAACCGTCTTCTATCGAAACTTTATTATCTACCACCCATGCCGTATACCAATAAATAAACGGATAATGCGTGATATAAATTGGATATGAAATATCACCCAAAAGTTTGCAGATTTTTAATGAAAATGGATTTTTTATTTCTCCTCCGGCTCCGACAGAAACGATTAACGGAAACAATAAAATAATACAAATTGATTCGTATAAACCATTCATCCATAAATTGTTTTCATCTCCAATTCTTGGTACACATAAAATTACTGCGATTAATAAACTACAAACCCAAAACGCACCTTTTATATGAATTAATTTTCCCAAGCGGGAAAGTAAAATTCCAGCAAAAAACGGATATAATAAACGGGTAAAACCAACGTTTATTTGTTCCAGGTTCAAAGACCACCCTCCAATAACATCTCCTTTTGGTCCAAAAACAGTGTAATTAATCAGCATTCCGGCAAATATTAAAACAAATATTCCCATTACTTTATTCGAGAATTTACGAAAGAACAAAGCATATAAAATATTCGCAATATATTCGAAAAACAATGACCAGGCCGGACCATCTAATGGATGCATTTCGCCCCAGCCCCTAATTTCTGTTGATGGTGTTAACGGAATTAATGTAAATCCGATGAACATTACCAATATCAGTTTCCATAAAGGCATAGTTGCGATTTGTGGAAATAAAATATCTGAAGCCTGAAAATAATAAAAAACAGCGCCAATGATCATTCCCATAATTACCATGGGCTGTAAACGAATTAACCGTCGTTTGTAAAATTCCCATTGGGTCATTTTTCCCCAGCGATCATCATATGCATAGGCAACTACAAAGCCTGATAAAAGAAAAAAGAAATCAACAGCCAGATAACCGTGATTAATGATTTGCTTAAAACGGTTTCCTGCTGCAAAGGTTTCGAAAATATGAAACGCAACTACTAAAATGGCTGCTACTCCGCGTAAGCCGTCTAAAATTTCATAATGTTTTTTTGGTTTGATGTCAATAGAAGTTGCATTCATAAAATGTTTTTGGTGATTAACAAGGTTATTTTATTTTTTGGTTTAGGCAATTATATGTCGTAACGTTTTTTATCACTCAATTTCATTCCACAGGAATCTCTACAAAAGTATACTCATTAGAAGGGATTCCTACGGAATGACAATATTATGGTTATTCAGTCAAAAAAAATAATTTTCAAAAAGCAAAGCTGCAACTTTTTTATCATTGCAGCTTTACTACCAACCAATTTTAGAAATTAATGAAATTATTGAAGTAAGAAACTCACTTTAGATTTTATATCTGTAGAAGATGCTCCAATTAAAGCTTCAAAAGTTCCGGGCTCTGCAACCCAGTCGTGTTTTTTATCATCAAAAAAGCTCAAAGCCGCTTTGTCAATTGTAAAAGTTACTGTTTTTTCTTCTCCCGCCTTAAGCAAAATTTTCTCAAACCCTTTTAATTCTTTTACAGGACGTGGCAAAGAAGATTTTAAATCACTGATATAAAGCTGAACTACTTCTGATCCGTCTCTGCTTCCGGTATTTTTTACTTTTACAGAAAACGTAATCTGGTCACCTACTGATACTTGTTTTTTATTAGCAGTTACCTTTCCGTATTCAAAAGTCGTGTAACTCAAACCATGCCCGAAAGCAAATAATGGTTTTATTTTTTGTTTGTCGGCCCAGCGATATCCAACAAAAATCCCTTCATTATATTTTACCTCATCTCCGCCCGGAAATTCTCCTAAAGCGTGAGCACCATTATCTGATAATTTTACAGGGAAAGTAAACGTTAATTTCCCGGAAGGATTCACATCTCCTGTCAAAACAGCAGCCAAAGCATTTCCGGCTTCAGTACCCAAAAACCATCCCTGAACAATTCCCGGAACTTCTTTTACCCACGGCATTGCCACAGCATTCCCTGAAATATTTACAAAAACCAAATTCTTATTTACCTTAACCAATTCTTGAATTAATTGATCCTGATTGTAAGGAAGTCCCAATTCTTTACGATCGTGTCCTTCATCATCCTGATTTGGACTTTTATTTAGTCCTCCGATAAAAAGAACAACATCTGCATCTTTGGCAACTTTTAATGCTTCGGCAGCTAGTTCTGCCGGAGAACGTTTTTCTTCTAAACTTACTTTTGCTATAACGCCATTATAATTACTTGTAGGATCGCCAACGTAACCACGTGCGTAAACAATTTCTGCCTGATTGCCAATTCTTTTCTTTAATCCTTCCAGTGGCGTAATTTCATATCTTGCTTTTAATGAAGAACTTCCTCCGCCAACTGTCATCATTTTGATGGCATTTTCTCCAATAACAGCGATTTTCTTAGTTTTAGAAAGGTTAATTGGCAGAATATTATTTTTGTTTTGAAGCAACACAATTCCTTCTTCAGCAATTTTTAAACCTGCATCAGCGTGTTCTTTTGTTCCGAAAGATCCGAATGGTCTTTCTTTATTCATATTTGTCAAGAATGACAAACGTAAAATACGACGCACTTTATCATCCAGTTCCTTAGTCCCGACTTCGCCGGATTTAATCATGCTTGAATATGGTTTAGCCAGATAGTAATTATCATAAGCATTACTGGTTCCCCACGTAAGACCATTGGTCCAGGAACCAAATTCCATATCCAAACCATTATGAATAGCCTGCTTTGTATCATGAACTCCTCCCCAATCTGAGATCACAACACCTTTGAAACCCCATTCGCCACGAAGAATATCATTAAGCAAAAACTCATTATGACAACAATGCTGTCCTTTATATTTATTGTATGAACCCATTATTGCCCATGCATCACCTTCCTGAACTGCTGCTTTAAAAGCCGGAAGATAAATCTCGTACAGCGCACGATCATCAACAATTACATTTACAGCATCACGATTGGTTTCCTGATTATTCAGGGCAAAATGTTTTACACAGGCAGCAACTCCGTTTGATTGGACTCCCTTGATATAGGGAACCACCATTTTTGATGTCAGGAAAGGATCTTCTCCCATATATTCGAAATTACGACCGTTTAATGGCGTTCTGTAGATGTTTACTCCTGGCCCTAATAATACATTTTTGTTACGAAAACGTGCTTCCTCTCCTATTGATTTTCCGTACAGCGAAGCCAATTCTTTGTTCCAGGTTGCAGAAAGCGCTGTAAGGGCCGGAAACGCAATACAGGAATCATTTGTCCAGCCTGCCTGCACCCACTCGTCCCATAAAACCTCGGTGCGAATTCCGTGTGGTCCGTCTGTCATCCAGTTTTCAGGAATTCCTAAACGCGGTACTCCCGGTGAACTAAATTTAGATTGCGCATGAATCATTGCAATTTTCTCATCGGTAGTCATTCGCGAAAGCGCATCTTCTACACGTTGATCAACTGGCTTTTTATCATCCAAATAAACCGGAATTTTATTTTGTGCATTCCCAAAAAATAAATTCAGCAACAGCAAGACAACTATTGCTTTAACGTTTTTATACATAACTGTTTTATTTATTAATCATTACTATATGCTGAGCTATCAAAAACACGCTCTAAATAATATCGTAAAGCTAAAACGTTATCGTGTTTGTGGAATTTATAAATATAAAAAAGTAGTAAATTAAAAATATAAATAATTAAAAATCAATATATTAAAAAAATATTGATATAAAAAAAAGTAGTGGATTTAAAATGCGTTTTTAGATTTTTACAGAAATAAGACCTATTTTCATGACCATTTCCTCAAAATCATTTCGGGAAACTACTGCTTTATTTCGGGCTCTTGTTCTATAGTTATAAATCGTGCTTAAAGAATAACGAAGAAATGCCGCGATTTTTACACTGTCGGTTATTCCAAGTCGGATAAGGGCAAAAATCCGAAGTTCGGTATTAAGTAATTCGCCCTGCTTCAGTACAATTTGTTCTTCTTTAATAAGCAAAGCATTAAAATCTTTCACGAAAGTAGGATACAAGTTTAAAAAGATAATATCGAAATTCTTGTATAATTCTTCCAGTTCATTATCAACTAAAGTAGTCGATTTTAGCATTCTGCAAATTTCATCAAATTGTTTTGCAGTTGCCTTTTTATTTAAAATGATACGGTAATTTTCTAACTTATTGATGTAAGCGGAACAGAGATTAAAAAAATGGGCAATATATTCTTCCTTAATATGATTCGATTCTGATAATTGGGCATTACGCTCCTGCAGTTGGTTATTAGTTTCGGTAATATCTTTGTTTAATTCTGCTAATTTTTCACTGGTTATATAAAGCTCCCCACGTATTCTGGAGACTTTTTTCATTTGTTTGTAAATGTAAATTACACCCAGAATCAAAAAAACAGAAAGTAAGCTAATACATAAAAGATAAATCTTAAGCTCGTCCTTTCTCTTAGCCTCACGCTCTAAATAGGCCGTATTAATGATCGAATAAACTTCTGACATTAAAAGCGTACGAAATTGGACGTTACAAAAAAGCGCATCTTCGATAGCCGACTGGGTTAGTTTATATGCCATGTCAACATCGCCTGTTTTATAAAAAACCAAAGCTAATTCCTGAATAGAGGCATTATCTTTTATAGCTTGTTTGATATCTGATGTAGCCGAAAGAGCATAATATTTTTTTCTTAATTCCGGCTTATGAGTTGACCCGTAAATACTTCCGAGAAAATAGGTAATCAATGCATATTGCGGATTATTATCTTCAGTTTTTTTCAACAAACCCAATAATTCTTTTTCGGCAATATCAAAGTTTCTGTTATAGATATTCTTCTGAATTTTATTTATTTTATAATCTAAAGAGTTAGGATTTATGACAGCTAATAATGAATCACGATACTTACCAATTTGCTCAATAAATATTTTGCTGTTACTGTTAGCGTTATAGTGCTCAAAAAACTCACGGTATGTAAAATAATAGTTGGGAAATAATGATTTTGCTAATTCTTTTTTATTGATGCTTTTTAAAATTGCTTCTGATTCACGGTATTTTCCTGATGACGAATAGAGATTTGCCAATTGCAGTTGTGCCAAATCCACCCAATCTTTTTTGTGAAGTTCATTAGCAATCTTCAGGTTTTTCTTTACATACAAAATAGCCGAATCTGAATTGAATTTCTGGTATTCTTTATACAGCGCCTTATTAAAATTATACTCTTGCTCTTTTGATAAATCTGATGATTTTATCTTTTTGAAGTTTAAAATACGCTCCTCTTTTAGCTGAACATATCGCTGCTTATTTTTCATCGCATCATTCAGCTTCTCCAAAATGGTATCGGTACTATCCGATGCATATAAAGGACTAATCAAAAGAGCGAATAAAAAAAGAAATAAAAAATTTTTCAAGCTGATCAAGATAAATGAGACTTACAAATATAATAAAGAAGCGCTAAAAAAATGGCTTTCGATTTCTATTTGCTGTGACTTCTATCATAAAAATATATTAAATATTTCTTACCAGATAGATATATCGGGAAAAGTCGATATATTTGCATCATGGAACATATAGAAATATTTAAGGCCCTCTCTAATAAATCCAGATTACAAATGCTGGAATGGCTCAAAGAACCCGAAATAAATTTCCCTGAACAACTCGCTGCAGGATTTGAACATGGTGTTTGTGTAGGTCAAATACAAGCTAAGGCCGGTCTTACCCAATCGACAGTTTCAGAATATTTGTCTATTCTGCAACGTGCCGGATTTATTGAATCTACCCGCGTTGGACAATGGACTTATTATAAACGTAACGAAGATGCTTTTGCAGCATTGAGTAAACTAATTCAATCTAATTTATAAAACATTATGAGCACAAATAGCTTGTTTACGCCTTTTAATTTAAAGTCGCTAAATCTTAAAAACAGAATTGTAATGGCGCCTATGACGCGTTCCTTTTCTCCAAACGGAATTCCAACTGATAACGTAGCTTCTTACTATGAAAAAAGAGCCCAGGGTGATGTTGGATTGATATTATCTGAAGGAACAGTTATCAACAGACTTTCTTCCTCTAATGATGCTAACGTTCCTCACTTTCATGGAGATACATCGTTAAAAGGATGGCAAAAAGTGATTAACGAAGTCCATGCTGCCGGAGGAAAAATGGGGCCGCAAATTTGGCATATGGGTATTATGGACAATCACCATTCAGGATGGGTACCGCCAGTTCCTTTTGAAGGACCTTCAGGATTAAACAGACCCGGTTTTAATAATGGCAACACCATGTCTGCCAAAGATATTGAAGATACTATTATTGCTTTTGGACAAGCAGCCGCTGATGCTAAAAGATTAGGTTTCGACACTATTGAAATTCATGGTGCCCACGGATATTTGATTGATCAGTTTTTTTGGGAAGAAACTAATTTACGTACGGACATTTATGGTGGAAAAACATTGCCGGAACGTAATCGTTTTGCTATTGAAGTGATCAAAGAAATCAGAAAACAAGTTGGAGAAGATTTCGCCATAATTATGAGAGTTTCACAATTTAAACCTGCTGCTTACGACTATAAATTAGCAAAAAATCCTCAGGAAATGGAGGCTTGGCTAACGCCTTTAGTTGATGCCGGAGTAGATATTTTACATTGCTCACAGCGTCGTTTTTGGGAACCTGAATTCGAAGAAAGTGATTTAAACTTTGCCGGATGGGCTAAAAAACTAACCGGAAAACCAACCATTACAGTAGGTTCTGTTGGGTTATCCAGTGATTTCTTTGGAGCATTTGCAGGCGAAAGTTCTCAGCCAACCTCGTTAGATGAATTAACAAGACGTTTAGACAGAGGCGATTTTGATTTAGTTGCCGTAGGAAGACCTCTTTTATCAGACCCGAATTGGGTTGCGAAAATAAAAGCAGGAAAAACAGGCGAACTAAAAGGTTTCAGCAAAGAAGCTTTGGCAGAGTTAGTAGTATAATACTAGGAAAGCCTTCTAATCAATACGTTTAGAAGGCTTTTTTATTATTGAGTTAGCGGCAAGTTTCTTGCATGAAGTTCTAAACTGTAGCAATTGGCGCTGCCAGGCAACTTTCGGGAATATCAAAAGCGTTTACCAACGAAACGGCATCCGGTCGTATATCCCAACAAAGCTGATTGACCATTTTACGGACCGCTTTTGTTTTAACAGCTTCCATATAGCCATCTTCAAGATACCAGCCTTTGTTTTTCTCTATTTGCGAAAGTGCATATAATTGATTCAGTTTTGTCAATATTTCTTTTGATTTTTCATCTTCTACAGATTTTACAGCTTCCTGAAATTGTTCTAAAACAACACGTTCCAAATACGCCTGGGCCACATCGATCATTTGATGCTGTACCACATTAAATGCATCATACGCTTCTAAACCTTCATCAATCAGTTTTTTAATACGCCTTGCTGCCGATGCCAGAATTGTTTTTTCCCTGTGATGAAAAGCCTGCAAATGAAACTGACTGTCAAGCAGATGTCCTTCATCCGTTTTACGGGTAATAATCGGATTTTTTTCGGCAATTGCTGTTTTTGCATTTTCGTACACATAATTGATAACACCAAAAGATCCCATTTCACCAAATGTTTTTCTGAATTCAGATAAGCGGTTTTTAGCAACCAATTGCATCAGGACAGTATTATCGCCTTCAAAAGTGGTATAAATTTCTGTATCGTTTTTTAAAGCATCGATTCTGTTTTCAGATAAATATCCTTTTCCGCCAATAGCTTCACGGCATTCCTGCAAAACATCCCTCGTACTCCAGGTTGAATAGGATTTCATTCCGGCAGCCAAAGCTTCAATTTCCTGCATTTCAGATTCGGTTTTGTTCAAAAAACGATTCGTGAGATATTGCAAAGCAAAATGTACAGCGTAGGTTTTCGCTAAATGCGGAAGTAATCTGCGCTGGTGCATACGATAATTCAAAATCGGTACTTCAGAACCTCCTTCCGGTCCAAATTGCCTTCTCTGATCACTGTAACGAATAGCAATTGTAAGTCCTGATTTAGCAGCAGCCAAAGCCGAACGCGGAATACCAATTCGACCTCCAACCAAAGTTCCCAACATGGTAAAAAAACGTCTGTTATCACTCGGAATCGGGCTTTCGAATTCTCCCTTGCCATTCACAGAAGCAAAACGATCAAGCATATTTTCTTTCGGAATTTCAACCTGATTAAAACTAATTGTTCCGTTATCAACTCCGTTTAGACCCATTTTATGACCGCAGTCTCCAATTGTGATTCCGTCTAAGGTATTTCCGTTTGTATCGCGTAATGGAACCACAAAAGCATTTACCCCATAATCATGATCATCAATAATCAGTTTTGCGAAAACGGTTGCCATTTGCCCGTGAACGGCTGCGTTACCAATATATTCTTTTTGTGCGTTTTTATTTGGCGTATGAATTGTAAAAGTTTGAGTGCTATGATTATAAGTCGCTGTAGTTTCAAGACCTTTTACATTCGATCCGTGATGTGTTTCAGTCATGGCAAAACAGCCCGGCAATTTTAGTGTGCCAATATCTTTTAAATATTTTGCATAATGCTTCTCGGTTCCCAATGACTGAACACTCATTCCCCAGAGTCCGAACTGAACTCCAAATTTTATCACTAAACTCAAATCGTGGTAACTCAGGGTTTCCATAATGGCAAAATAATCAGCTATGTTTTCTCCTCCACCATATTGCTTTGGATAGGCCATATTTCCGAGATTCTCATCGGCTAAAATTTTACACCAATTGAATACGGTTTGACGATAAACATTAATATCTGTAGAAGTTTCGTAAGCAAACTCAGGTCTTGAAATAACCGATTTTACCTTTTTTATAATTGCAGTTTCTTTACCATCTAAAAGTGCCGTAATTTTCTGAATATCAAAATTACTGTTGGTTTGTGAACTGGCGGTAAAAGAATCTGCTTTTGTTTTGAAGTTCTGAATTACTTCTTCGCCTAAAATTCCAAGATCATTTTCCAGTTTTGTAAAACCTGATTCTAATCCTGAAATATCCAAATCCTTGTTAGAAAGCGCTGTTGCTATATCAAAAATAGATTTTATAGAAGATTTATCCTTAATACTTTTTTCAATATCCGATTTCCATTGGGTGAGTTCATTTCGCGAAGGCGGATTTGTAATATCAACTTTAGAAAGCAAATATTGTTGTTCTTCCGGTGAAAGTAAAACTAGAGAATTAATAAATTCCTGTAAAGTCGCAAACTCTTTTTGGGTTAAAAGATCATCGGACCAAACAAGATATAAAAGTGGTATAAAAGCCTTAATTTTTGAATTCTCCATAGTAAATTAATTATTAATTTGTCTGTGGTTAAATTACTATAAATTATTGACCTGTTCTAGAAATCATCTTCAATTAGGATTTTTTTCACATTTGAAAAAGCGATAAAAACTTACAGGCAGATTTCCATTATTGTAAATTCCTGACCCGATTTATTGAAGGTTTGAAAAGTATCTTTCATGCCAAACTTTTCATAAAATGTTTTTTTGTTTGTTCTGGCATTCGCCCAGACTCTTTTTAATTTTTTATTTCTTGCCAATTGTATAATATATTCTAAAAGCTCTGAGCCAATCCCCTCACCCTGATGATCATTTAAAGTAGCTAATTTTCTAAACTGCATTTCATTATCTGAAATAAAACAGGATACTATTGAAATCAATTTTTCTTCAATAAAAACTCCAAAATGTAGTCCTGAATCATCTTCATCTAATTGTACGAATTCAAAAGGCTGATTTGGCCACATTACTTCATGTCTGATCTGCCATGTATCTGAAGCTTTTATTTCTTTAATTCTCATCATACTTTAATCATATTAAAATTCAAATATTCTATTAATTGCGTTTTAGAGAAAACCCTACATTCACAGATAGTGAATAGTAGGGTTTGAGATTTTGGAATGATTTATCTTTTTTCTAAATTACATTTTATTTCATCTAAATCTTTTTCTCTGACATTATTTTTTTTCCCACTTATTATTTGCAGGTGTTGCATCCATAAAAATTCCACCGTCAAGTATAATTTGTTTGATTTGTTTTTTACTTTTTAAATCAATCGTAGCCGTTTTTTGGTTAGATTGCCAAATGCCGGGAGTCTGATGTAAAGTTTCTTTTGTATCGTCAGCATAGACAATATTCACATCAAACGGAATAGCAAAGCCGCCCGCATTTTCAACCAAAATTGTTTTCTTAGTAACATTTTTGACTGAAAGATCAATATAATTATTGGTAAAAAACCAGTTATTGAAGAACCAATTTAAGTTTTTTCCTGACCCACTATTCATCGAATTAAAGAAATCCCATGGGATTGGATGTTTCCCATTCCAATTATCCATATACGTATGCAGGGCTTTTTTAAACAATTCATCACCCAGCAAATCTTTTAATGCAATGTATGACAAAGAAGCTTTTCCGTATGAATTATTCCCGTAACCTGAATCTGAAACCTGAGTAGACATTGTAATAATAGGCTGATCTTCTTCGGCAGAAGAATCATAGATATAAGAACTAACCCTAAATTCTTTATAAAATCTATCGGCAGCTTCTTTGCCACGTTCAGCAATTCCGATTAAGTATTCAAAAGTTGTAGCCCAGCCTTCGTCCATAAAAGCATAACGTGTCTCATTGATTCCCATATAAAAAGGAAAATAAGTATGTGCGACCTCATGATCCTGAACCAATTGTGCAAAAACAGGATCTCCCATTTGCGAATCATTACACATCATTGGATATTCCATATCAGCAAATCCCTGAAAAGCAGTCATCTTAGAAAAAGGATACGGTATTCCCGGCCAATTATTAGAAAACCAATCTAAGGCGTATTGGTTATTTTTTACCGAATTGACAAAATCTGTTCCTTTTATATTGTAAGCTGCCTGAACACTTGCACGTCGATTTGTATTTTTGTCCACAACAACACTGCTGGCATCCCATAAATAACTACTGCTTAACCCAAAACAAACATCAGAAATATTTTTGGCTTCAAATTTCCAGGTATTCCAATCGTTTTGTTTCGTTACCAAGCCATTTTTCATTTCTTTCTCGTTGGCAATGTGTAAAACTTCGTCTGTAGTATATGATTTTTTCAGTCTTTCCGAAAATTCAGGCTGCAAAACCTCATCAGGATTCAATAAATCACCTGTTCCATACACCACATAATTTTTAGGAGCTTTTACTGAATAGGTATAATCATTAAAATCATTATAAAACTCCTGACGGTCTGTATGAGGTATTCTGTCCCACCCGTTATAATCATCAAAAACGCTGACACGAGGATAACTATAGGCTGCATAAAAAGTCGTATTGTCTATCTGTCCTTCTCTTCCGCTTTCTTTAGACAAAGGATAATTCCAATCTATATTAATTGTAATTTTAGAATGGGGAAGCATTGGTTTTGTCATCATAATATTCCCTACCGTCCCCCATTTTCTGCCATTTTCTTTATAAACCTCACCTTCAATTTTTAAAGATGTGATCGTTAAACCCTCACTCAAAAAATCATCACTAATAGTTCCGCTTCGTGGTGAAGACGGTTTATGAATATTATTAACAAAACGAATTACCATATTATGCAATGTATCTGAACTGTTGTTTTCATAAACAATAGTTTCTGTTCCGCTGACGATTTTTGTATTTGTTTTTACAGTTAACTGAATGGCATATTTCGCATGATTTTGCCAATAGTTTTTACCCGGCTTTCCATCCATCGAACGGGTTCCGTCTGCATAAGCTTTTTTAATATTTCTGGGCATATAAAGTTCTTGTGCATAACCAGATTCTGCCACAAAAACCAAGGCTGCCAATAGTAATTTAAATACGTGTTTTTTCATAACTTATTATTCTGAATTAGATGATTTGATTATTTAAAGTTATAAAAGTAAGAATAAACTCTAATATTAATTCTGTTGATTCTAAAAAAATATTTTAATATTACTTTTTGCAAAAGAGACTTAAATCAAAAAGCAAAACTTATTTTTAAAACAAAAATCCAACCTATTCATTCAGAATAGGTTGGATTTTTGTTTTAATTTTCATGTAGTTGATTACTGTCCTTTTTAAGAAAACCTATAATCAAAGTTTTATTAGTTCATTTAAGCACTATATTTCTCTGATGGACTGTATTTTTCCAAAACAACATAATCTTCTAATTTCTTTTCGGATAAACCACGGGTCAGCCAGCCTTTTTTATGCGCAGTAGCAATCGCATACGGAGTAATCCAGAATAAACTGAAGGTATAAAACACACTATAGGAGTAAGCCCATAATGCTTCAGAAGTAGTGTATTTTTTAGCATAAAAGAAAGCTGAAAAACTTGATATAACCAGTATGCTTAATAATGTAGAACTAAAAAACAATATTGGATGCGTCGCTATAAAAAGAAACATAAATATCAAAAATGGGTAAGACATAATAATTCTTAACGTTTGATCCAAGTATAAAAGTCTTGTTCCAAATTTAGATTCATTTCTGAAATTTTTGAAAACATATTGTGACATCATAATGTTCTCACGGACATTGCTTCTTCCCCATCTGATAAACATTTTATATAATCCGGTATATTCTTCCGGCACATTGGTAAGTACAATCGAATTTCTTTGAAACAATACATTATATCCCTGCTTCAAAATCATATTTGTCATGGCGCGATCTTCTCCAATGTCTGAAGGTTCACCCATAAATGTCTGGTTAATCCACTCTTCAAGACAAGCAAATACCGAACTATTACGATACGCTGCCAAAGCTCCCGGAGTACAAAACACAGATCCCAGCATACTTTCTGCAGAGCGTACGAACTCAAAACTCATTACAAAACTAACGTTCAGCATTTTAGGAAGCATTGCCTTTTTATTATTCAGTACATGAACATTTCCTGCAACGGCACCACATTTTTCGTTATGAACAAAAGGGCTCACTAAATTTCTCAGCGTATCTTTTTTTACAATCGAATCACTATCTACTGTTACAAAAATCTCTCCGATGCCTAGTTTAAATCCACGGTAAAGTGCATGACGTTTTCCTTTATTTTGTGGCTGTTGGTAAATTGATAAACGATCTCCCAGTTTTATTTTTGCCTGCTGTATCCAATACCATGTATCATCCTTGCTTCCGTCATCAATAGCAAGTATTTGCATTTTTTCTTCCGGATAATCGCTGTCAGCTAAACTCAGCAATGTATCCCAAACCAATTTACCTTCGTTGTAAGCCGGAACAATTATAGTACAGGTCGGCAATAAATCATCTGTAACTGATTCTATGGGTTTGTATTTGAAATAAAGAAACAGCTTATATAGAAAAACGCTTCCTTTAAAAAAGAATAAAACAGTGGCAAGAATAAGAAAAGGCAAACCAATTGTAGAATTTATCCTGTCTACTTGAAACTGATCAAAATCCGATTGAAACTTATAAACTAAAAAAGCACCTGCAAACATTAATACAAAAGTGCCGATAAGTACAAAATACTTTAACGAATTTGAAGTTTTATCAATAGCTTTTTTTATAGATTTCTTCTTAATATGAAAAATGGAACTGTCTAAAGAAAGTTCATGATTACCTGTGTTTTTTGTTGAAGAATAAAATTGTTTTGAAATAATAGTTTCGCTTTCCATATACGCTGTTGTTGATTTTCTATTGAATGGCTTTTAGCTAATTGCTTAGACATTATGACATTTAACAATGCTCATGCCAATATCCGTTTAAACAGGTTTTGAGGCGATTAGGGTAAAAACAACAGGATTACGGTGGGTAAACTTTACACACTTGCTGTGACTTTACACACCCTTATGTGTGTACCAGTAAGATAGTATTTGAATCTATTATAAAACAAAACCGTCTTAATCTAAAAGAAAAAGACGGTTTCGGAAATTAATATATAACCTTAAAAATTATAAAATATAGTCGGTATTAATAAAATTAGATTCTTTGCTGTTTAACAATTCCTGCAGAATTTCATTATTATAGTCAATATCTTTAGAAGCTACGAACGTACGAATTGAGAATGAACGCAAAGCATCGGGGATACTTAAAGTTCCTACTGCAGAATCTTTACGACCAGTAAACGGGAACGCATCCGGCCCTCTTTGGCAAGAACTGTTCAGGTTTACCCTGCACACTAAATTCACCAAAGCATCGATAAGCGGTGCCAATGTTTTAATATCTTTTCCAAACAGACTTACCTGCTGTCCGTAATTTGATTCAGCCATGTCATCTAACGGCTCATTAATATCCTTGAAAGAAATAATAGGAACTACAGGTCCAAACTGTTCTTCATGGTATACACGCATTTTCTTGTCTACAGGGAATAAAACTGCAGGAAAAATATAATTTTCTGTATGTTTTCCTCCTTTTTCATTAATGATTTTTGCTCCTTTGCTCGTTGCATCGTCAATTAATCCCTGAATATAAGCTGGTTTTTCTTCCTCCGGAAGTGGTGTTAAAGAAGCGCCTTTTTCCCATGGATTCCCAAATACCAAAGCATCAACTTTTTCTGAAAAACGTTTATTAAATTCTTCAGCTATAGATTCATGTACATATAATACTTTTAAAGCTGTACAACGTTGACCGTTAAAAGATAACGACCCTGTAATACACTCCTGAATTGCCAAATCCAAATCGGCATCCGGTAAAATAATCGCCGGGTTTTTAGCTTCCAATCCTAAAATCAAACGCAGTCTGTTTTTGTTTGGATGCTGATCCTGTAAAGCAATTGCAGATTTACTGTTTCCGATTAATGCCAGAACATCAATTTTGCCTGATTTCATAATAGGAGAAGCTACTTCGCGGCCTCTTCCGTAAACAATATTGATTACACCTTTAGGAAAACTGCTTCTGAAGGCTTCCAACAATGGAGAAATACATAAAACACCATATTTTGCCGGTTTAAAAATTACCGGATTTCCCATAATCAAAGCCGGAATCAATAATGAAAAAGTCTCATTTAAAGGATAATTGTATGGTCCAAGGCACAAAACTACTCCAAGCGGTCCACGACGAATCATCGCATTCACACCCTGCACTTTTGAGAAATGTGAACTGCGGCCGTTCAATTCCTTATAACTATCAATTGTATCCTGAATATACTCTACGGTTCTGTCAAATTCTTTTTGCGAATCACCCAGGTTTTTTCCAATTTCCCACATCAGAAGTTTAACCACTTCCTCACGGGTTCCTTTCATTTGCTTCACAAAATTTTCCATACATCTAATACGGTCAACCACTTTCATTGTCGGCCATAAACCTTGTCCTTTATTGTAAGCAGCAGTAGCAGCTTCTACCACTTCGGCAGCTTCTTTTTCAGCCATGAACGGAATCGATCCCAACAAAGTTGGAGCATATTTTTCTGTAGAAGAAATAGTCGAAAATACTGGTGTAGTCTGACCTGTCCATTTTTTCAATTCTCCGTTTACAAGATAAGTATCCTGATTTATAAGGGTTTTAATTTGAAATTCTTCTGGTATAAAACTCATAATATGGTTGTTTAGTTTAGTTATTTAATATCATTCAAAAACAAAAAAGAGGCATTACCGCCTCTTTCACTTTATGGATTTACGGTTTCACCTTCCCAATCCAGGATCCCGCCAAGCAGATTATAGGCATTTTCAAAACCTAATTCATTCATAATCTGACATGCTTTTGCGCTTCTCGCACCTGAACGGCAATATACGTAATAATTCTTATTTTTGTCTAATTCTTCGATTTCATAAATAAAAGCCTGGCCTTTATTAATATCAATATTTACAGCGTTTTCAATATAGCCGTCATTAAATTCGTCGTCGGTTCTTACATCCAGTATAACCGCGTTTTCGTCAGCTTCTAATTGTGCAACCCAATCTTCTTGTGATAAATTCATAGCTTGTGTTTTTTGTAAAATTAAATGTTTTTACTAAATAAAATACGTACAAAATACGTTTTAGATTATTATTCACAGAAAACGTTTTAGAATAAGTATTATAATTAGTGAATTACAAATTTACTCACTATTTTTAAAAAAACATACTGGAATAGTAATAGAAAATAGGATTTTTTCATTTCAATAAAATGCACCTAAAAATAGTTTTCTGACAATTAATACCATTTCAATCTGCTATCTTTGTAAAAAATATAAGTTTTAAACTCTTTTTTAATAAAAATATAAGACGCGAATTTTATAAATTAGCAAATTATTAAGTAAAAATTAGTTCAATTTGTAGCTGGAAATAAACTACCAGGACTTTTAAAATTATTAAAGATTAAGTTTCATTAAGAAACTGATCTTAATTTTTCTTAATCTCTTAATGGTAAAAATTATTTTTTTATTTTAAATAACTCAAGCCATGCAAAATTCATTAAAAAACATATTCCCGAATTTCTCCAGCGAACTTATTTCGACTATTGAAGAAAATGGAAATCCGCAGGATTTCGAAGCCGGAACTATTTTAATGCGGACCGGGCAATACATAAAAAACACGGTTTTAATCACCAAAGGCAAAATCAAAATTTATCGTGAAGACGATGATGGCGGTGAATTTTTGATGTATTACCTACAGCCCGGACAAGCGTGTGCTATCTCGATGATTTGTGCCGCTAAAAGTGAAAAAAGCCAAATTATGGCCAAAGTTGTCGAAGATGTCACAGTTGTGATGATTCCGCTAAAAATGATGGACAAATGGATGATGGAACACAGAAGCTGGTACGAATTTGTAATTGAAACTTACAGAAACCGTTTTGAAGAAATCCTCGAGGTCGTTGACAGTATAGCTTTCAGATCAATGGACGAGCGACTGGAATTTTATTTAAAACGCCATTCTGATGCCTGCGGCTGTACAGAAGTCAAACTGTCACATCAGGAAATTGCATCCGAATTAAATACCTCCAGAGAAGTCGTTTCAAGACTACTCAAAAAAATGGAACAACGCGGTCTGGTCAAACTAAACCGAAACCAAATCGAACTCCTGAATAAAAATTAAATCATTTAATTTTCAATTTCAGCCATAAGAAAAAATTAAGATCCGCTTCTTATTGAAACTTAACCTCTTATGGCAAAAAAAATGTTAAAATTTTCCTGTGTGATAAATGTTACTGTGGATTTCTATTTTAGCAGCCATCTTTGCATAAAAATAATGCAATGGAATATTTCGGTTATTTCGCTTCTACCATTATAGGAATCTCTCTCGGCTTAATCGGAGGAGGCGGATCAATATTGACAATTCCAATTTTGGTATATTTATTTAGAGTAAATCCCGACCAGGCAACTTCATATTCATTATTTATAGTGGGATTAACCGCTTTATTTGGAAGTTACAGCCATTACAAAATGGGAAATCTAAAACTGAAATCGGCTTTGTACTTTGCGATTCCGTCTGTGATTTCGATATTGATTATCCGCGAAGTAATTTTTCCACAAATTGCCGCGACACTTTTTTCTGTCGCTTCTTACTCTGTTTCAAAAGATTTTCTGATTATGATTATCTTCTCCATATTGATGATTATTGCAGCAATCTCAATGATTCGAAAAAATCAACCGGAAATAAAACCAACTGAAACCAATTATCTGCAATTAAGCCTGATAGGTTTTGTAGTCGGAATTGTGACCGGATTTTTAGGCGCTGGCGGAGGATTCCTTATTATTCCTGCTCTCCTCTTTTTTGCCAATTTACCAATGAAACAAGCCGTTGGAACATCGTTGTTGATCATCACCATAAATTCTTCAATCGGTTTTGGCGGCGATTTATACATTGGAACCCTAATAGATTATCCTTTTTTATTAGGGATCTCGGCAATGGCACTTTTAGGAATGTTAATCGGAAGCCAGCTTTCTAAAAAAATTAATGGCGCCAAATTAAAACCCGTTTTTGGCTGGTTTGTTTTAGTGATGGGATTTTATATTATTACTAAAGAAATTATGTTTTAGGCTTTCACGCAAATTTTTAAATATTTTTTGAATTAGTTTCACTTGTAGTAGTCTTTGTCAAAGTTTTGAACTTTCTTTGGCAAAGACGAAACTACAAATCCGTTTGCCCTCCTCATGCAAACGGATTTGTTTTTTTTGGCGTTTCCTCCAGCCGGGCTCCGCTATATTCTTAGTGATCAGAAATTTTTTAAACAAGATCAAAATCTTAATTCGAAAGAAACTTTATTTTAAATTATTTTAATTCGTGGCAACAACAAAACAATCAATGCTCCCCATACCCAATATCATCCATTTTCCCGCTAAAAACCCTATACTGAATAATAAAATAAACAATCACCAAAAACAAAGCAATAAAAAACCAGTTCAGACCGGCGTTCAAACCATACTCACCAGCAGCAGTGTTATAAATAGTTAAGGAAGGATTTACATTGTTTGTCGAAGGCAAAACATTCGGAAAAATCGAAACAGCTGTTGAAGCAAATCCTCCTACTAAAAACAAAGAAGAAAATAAAAATCCTAAACCGTCTTTTTGGTACGAACGTACTTTGAATAATCCTATAATGCCAACAAAAGCCATTAAAGGGAAAAACCAAAGAATTGGATTTTCGACAAAATTATGAAACGGCTGCGGCTCAATAAAATGCCAGATCTGCAGTGAAATAAAAACCAAAATCAATAAAACAATATTCAGTTTAAAAACCACATTTTTAAGTTGTGTATTTAAGGAAGAATTGGTTTTAAAGATAATCCAGTTCGCTCCATGAATCGTTAAGGCAATAACACTGACGATTCCGAGGAAAAGTGTAAACCAATCTATAATTCCCAATTCATTTGCCTTTGGACTAAAAGTCGGATTCCACAAAGGCAAAAAGAAATAATGCGCTTCCTGTGTCGAAACTCCGTTGGTCACCATTCCGAGATTGACACCGCGAACGATATTCCCCAAAGCAATTCCGAAGAATAGGGCCAAAAGCAAACTTGCAATTCCGAAAGCTTTATCCCAAATTACTTCCCACATCGGGTGATGCACCTGTCCGCGCATTTCCAAACCGATTGCACGGAAAATCAAAAGCCATAAAATCATAATCAACGGCAGATAAAATCCGCTGAAGGAAGAGGCATATAAAGTTGGGAAAGCAAAAAATAAAACACCTCCGGCAGCAATAATCCAAACTTCATTGGCATCCCAAAACGGACCAATTGCGCTTGTAATTGCCTTTTTGTCTTTTTCTGTTTTAGCCAAAAACAAATGAATAATTCCTGCTCCAAAATCGTAACCGTCCAAAACAATATAAACAGCCAGGATTCCCATTAAAACTACGTACCAAAAAAACTCCATACTTATATTTTTTCTGTTGAAAGTTCCACATGATGAGGCCCTTTATTGATAATTTTCCCGATCAAAAGTAAAAACAGCATTCCGAGTAAAAGATATAATCCTATAAAACCTAATAAAGTAAACAAGGTATTTCCGGAAGAAACTGTTGGCGAAGCGCCGGAAGCCGTTCGCATTAAGTTATAAACGAGCCACGGCTGCCTGCCTAATTCGGCAGTATACCAGCCAGTTGTGTTGGCGATATACGGGAACGGCATCATAAACATCAATGACCATAAAATCCATTTGGTTTCGAATAATTTTCCGCGAATAAGCTGAAAAAGAGCACAAACCATCAAACCAATAAACAAAGTGCCGAGCCCGACCATAATATGATACGCATAATACAAACCCGAGATATTAGTTGGATGCACATCCTCTTCAAACTGGTCCAAACCTTTTATCTCTTCGTGCCAGCTTCCGTAAGTCAGGAAACTCAGGATATTTGGAACAGCGATTTTATTGTCCAGTTTTTTATCTTTTACATCGGGCTGACCAATTAAGACGATTTCGGAACCTTCTTTTTCGGTATGAAAAATGCCTTCCATCGCGGCAAAAGTCACAGGCTGATATTTCACTACGTTTTTTGCTAATAAATCCCCGGTCGGAACGGCCACAATAAGACTTGAAACCAATCCGAAAATTATTCCGGTTTTAAGAAATAACTTTCCAAAAGAAACATTCTTCTGACTCAGAATATAAAAAGCGCCAATTCCGGCCACAACAAACGAACTCGTTACCAAAGAAGCCGCCTGATTGTGCAGATACGAAGGCCATAACCATGGATTCAGAAATAAAGCTTTGAAATTCGTCAGTACAAACTTTCCGTTTTCAAGGATTTCATAACCCACCGGATTCTGCATCCAGGAATGAGTAGCTATAATTAAGTATCCACTTGCCCAGGAACCAATACAAATCAACAAACCGGTGACGAAATGCCATTTATGTCCAAGGAGTTTTTCTCCAAATAAAAATATACCAAGAAATGAGGATTCTAAAAAGAATGAAAACATACCTTCCATCGCCAAAGTCTGTCCAATAATTCCTCCTGTTAATTCAGAAAATTTAGCCCAATTAGTTCCGAACTGAAACTCCATCGGAATTCCGGTTACGACGCCCATCGCAAAATTCAGCGCAAAGATTTTCATCCAGAAATGCGTGGCGTGATTGTATTGTTCGTTTTGGGTTTTTAAATATTTCCACTTGAAATAAACAATGATCAGCGAAAGACCCATTGTAAGTTGCGGAAAAAGATAGTGAAAGGTAATGGTGAAAGCGAATTGCATTCGGTCATAAAAAAGCATTTCTTCCATAGAGCGGTATTTGTTTTATGAAGTCCGACAAATTTACCCATTAAAACCCAAATTACTGTTCTTAAAAAAGTTTTTCTTTTAACCAATATATGCTAATTTTGAGTTTTGCAGACGATTAACTTCAGCTTATAATTTCCTACATAATTATATCACAAAAATCCAAATAAAAATGCATTTCTGTAACATTAATCACTTATTTTAAAAAAAACAGAGTTACCTTTGTGAAACATTATTTTTAGATCCCAAATCATGAAAATTGAACAAATTTACACCGGATGTTTAGCGCAGGGTGCATACTACATTACTTCAAATGGAGAAGCTGCGATTATTGATCCGTTAAGGGAAATTCAGCCCTATTTAGATCGTTTGGAACGTGATGGAGTAAAATTGAAATATATTTTTGAAACTCATTTTCATGCAGATTTCGTTTCCGGTCATATCGATCTGAGCAAAGAAACACAAGCTCCAATTGTTTACGGACCAAATGCTGCTCCGAAGTTTGATTGTATTGTTGCCAAAGACAAACAAGAATTTAAACTTGGGAATATCACTATAAAAGCATTGCATACTCCGGGCCATACCATGGAAAGCACCACTTATTTACTGATTGATAAAAACGGAAAGGATTACGCTGTTTTTTCCGGAGATACTTTATTTATCGGTGATGTAGGCCGGCCGGATCTGGCACAAAAAGCTGCCTCGATGACACAAGAGCAATTGGCCGGGATTTTATTTCACTCGTTAAGAGACAAAATAATGACTTTGGCGGATGATGTAATCGTTTATCCTGCGCATGGAGCCGGAAGTGCCTGCGGAAAAAACATGAGTAAAGAAACTGTTTCTACTATTGGGAACCAAAAAGCAACGAATTATGCTTTGCGTGCGAATATGACAGAAGAAGAATTTATTACTGAAGTGACCGACGGATTATTACCTCCTCCAGCCTATTTCAGCATGAATGTAGCGATGAATAAAGGCGGATACGAAAGTTTCGAAACTGTTTTGCATAACGGAATGAAAGCCATAAAGGCAAAAGAATTTGAAGCTATAGCCGAAGAAACCGGTGCTCTGATTCTTGATACGCGCAATGCGGCTGATTTTAGCAAAGGATTTGTTCCACAATCGATTAATATCGGAATCAATGGTGATTTTGCACCCTGGGCCGGAACTTTAATTGCAAATGTAAAACAGCCTATTATACTGGTTACTGAAATTGGTCAGGAAGAAGAAACTGTTACACGTTTAAGCCGTGTTGGTTTTGACACCATTACAGGTTATCTTGACGGTGGTTTTGAAGCCTGGCAAAAAGCCGGTTTCGAAGTTGATACCGTTAACCGAATTACTGCTGAACAATTTGCAAATGAATTTAAAATTGCAGAAGATAAGGTAATCGATATCCGTAAAGAAACCGAATACGCCGCAGAACACATTGAAGATGCTTACAGCAAACCTCTTGCTTATATTAATGACTGGGTAAAAGATATTAATCCAAATGAGCATTTTTATTTACATTGCGCCGGAGGATATCGCAGTATGATTGCAGCTTCTATTTTGCAGGCACGCGGTTTTAGAAATTTTACGGAAATTGAAGGTGGTTTTGGAGCTATTTCTAAAACAGAAATCCCAAAATCTGATTTTGTTTGCCAGAGTAAGGTTCTAAAGTGATTTTTTTTTTGCCACTGATTAGAATGATTAACACAGATTATTAATATTTGCAAACACATAGAACAACTACAAATAATAAAAAATGAGTCTACTAGAAATTATAAAAGAGCCGTGGCCTTGGTACGTTTCAGGCCCTTTAATTGGATTAACTGTTCCTATATTATTAATTATAGGAAATAAATCATTCGGAATCAGTTCGTCTTTGCGGCATATCTGTGCTGCTTGCATTCCTGCAAATATTTCTTTCTTTAAATATGATTGGAAAAAAGAAAGCTGGAACTTATTTTTTGTTTTCGGAATTTTCCTTGGCGGAGTCATCGCTGCTTATTTTTTAGTAAATCCAAATCCGGTTGAAATTACGCCTCAGCTTTCAGCACAATTAGCGACTTATGGTATTACCGATCATTCGGGATTATTGCCCAAAGAACTTTTTTCGTGGGAAAGTCTTTTTACACTTCGCGGATTTATCATGATTGTGGTTGGTGGTTTTTTAGTAGGTTTCGGAACCCGTTACGCCGGCGGATGCACAAGCGGCCATGCGATTATGGGAATTTCAAACTTACAATGGCCTTCACTGGTAGCGACAATTTGTTTTATGATAGGCGGTTTTATTATGGCTAATTTGATTTTACCTTATATTCTTTCACTTTAAAATTTCAAAAATGAATAATTTAGAAAATAAAAATACAGATACTGAAGGGATCAACGGAAGTCAATTGAAAGATTCAGGATTTGCAAATGTGAAATACCTTATAGTTGGAATCTTTTTTGGAATTGTATTCGTAAAAGCAGAAATCATCAGCTGGTTCCGCATTCAGGAAATGTTTCAATTACAATCTTTCTTCATGTATGGCGTAATCGGAAGCGCGGTTGTTGTTGGAATTATATCCATCTGGCTGATTAAAAAATTCGATATTAAAACCATCCAGGGCGAAAAAATCGAAATCCAGCCAAAGACTTTTAATAAAGGACAAATTTATGGCGGATTATTATTCGGTTTTGGGTGGGCCATTACCGGAGCTTGTCCCGGACCTTTGTTTGCTCAAATTGGCTCAGGAGTTACTGTAATTATCGTTACTTTGGTAAGTGCCATTTTAGGAACCTGGGTTTATGGATTAATAAGAGATAAACTTCCTCATTAAGTTTTTGCATTTAATAGATAACATCAAACCCGACAAGTTTTAAAAACCTGTCGGGTTAATTTTTTAGAGTACAGTAAAACAATCTCAACTTTAAAGAATAGTTAAATTTAATTAATCAACACCTTAAATCATAAATAGTAGTATTTTTATTATCGTTTTAAAAAGAGCCTCCTTACATTTTAAATCCTTGTAAATTGAATTAACAAAAGCTTAACAATACATTTGTATATACAAATATTAAAAATCATACATTTGTATATACAAATTATACACTTACGACTATGACAATTGAAGAAGTTATAAAAAGTACGGTTAAGATGGATAATGCGAAAAAAGTTATTCTGAATATCATGTACACGCAAAATGTGATTCAGGATCATTTCAACGAGTTGATAAAACCGTATGATTTATCCGGAGAGCAATATAACGTGCTGCGTATATTAAGAGGGCAAAAAGGGAATCCTGCCAACATGTGTGTCATACAAGAACGTATGCTGGCCAAAACAAGCAACACCACCCGATTAGTTGATAAACTATTATTGAAAGATTATGTAACCAGAAATGTTTGTCCTGGTAATCGACGAAAAATAGAAGTTTTAATAACCCAAAAAGGATTGGATGTTTTAAAAGAATTAGATCCAAAGGTAGATGAACATGAGCGTTTCTTTGCCCGGAATATAAGCCCTGAAGAATTAGAATTATTAAACGAATTATTAGAAAAATACCGAACCCAACAAAATTAAAATTATGAGCACATTATTAGATAATCTAAATTGGAGATATGCAACAAAAAAATATGATGCAGCAAAAAAAATCTCAGCAACAGATTTAAGCACATTAAAAGAAGCAGTCAGACTTAGTGCCTCTTCATACGGATTACAGCCATATAGAGTTGTTATAGTTGACAATCCTGAATTGAGAGAACAATTAAAAGCGGCTGCATACGGTCAAACTCAAATTACAGATGCTTCTCACCTGTTTATTTTTGCAAACGACCTTAATCTTGATGCAAAATCTGTTGAAACTTACATCAACAATATCAGCGAAACAAGAGGAGTTCCTGCGGATGCTTTAGGGGGATTCAGTGACATGATGAATGGTGTAATTGGTAATTTATCAAGTGATGCCAAAAACAACTGGACAGCAAAACAAACATACATAGCTTTAGGAAACTTATTAAGTGCTGCAGCTGAATTAAGAATTGATGCTACTCCAATGGAAGGCTTTAATCCTGCTGCCTTCAATGAAATCTTAGGTTTTGACAAATTAGGATTAAATGCTTCAGTAATCGCTACAATTGGTTACCGTCACGAAGAAGACGAAGCACAACATTACAAAAAAGTCAGAAAACCTCAGGAAGAATTATTTATCACACTATAATTTAATAATAATCAAAATCAATTTTACAACATGAAAAATTTAAAAACAATTGCAATAGCATTATTCGTAGCAGCTGCTGGTATTTCGGTAAACGCACAGACTAAAACAATCGATGTAAAGTCAAGTACTATCAAATGGGTAGGTAAAAAAGTAACCGGAGAGCACACAGGAACAGTAAACTTTAAAGACGGTGCTGTAATTTTCAAAGGAAAAAAATTATCTGGCGGAAGTTTCACAGTTGATATGACTTCTTTAACTTCAACTGATTTAACAGGAGAATACCAAGGAAAATTAAACGGTCATTTAAAAGCTGATGATTTTTTTGGAACTGACAAATACCCAACTTCAAAATTAGTTTTCAAAAAAATTGGTACTACTAAAACGCCCAATGTTTACGCAGTAACTGCTGATTTAACTATTAAAGGAATCACTAAACCGGTAACTTTTGACCTTACTGTAAATAAAAGCACAGCTACAACTGCATTCAAAGTTGACAGAACTAAATATGACATTAAATATGGTTCAGGAAATTTCTTTGAAGGTTTAGGAGACAAAACTATCAGTGACGAATTTGAATTAGCAGTTGCTTTAAAATTCTAAATTTCACTTACTAATTCAGAAACCCCAATAATTAAAATTGTTGGGGTTTTCTTTTTTTATGCCATCCAACTAAAGATGCTATAATTCTGATAAAACACAAAATAGTAACATTCTTAAAGTTGTACTAACACTTTCATAATATAACAGCATGTTTTGATTAACATTTGGCTTCTAATTTTGGCTTATTAAAAAACAATAATAATCAAAAACTGGAAATCAAAATTATAGTTATGAAAACAAAAATACGAATTGCAATTATAACAATTCTCAGCGGTTTTTCTCTTCAGGCACAACAAGCAAAAGGCATCACAGGCACATCTAACTGGATGAACAACTGGACCACTTTTAAACCGGCCAGTATCGAATACAACGAAGCTTCAAACATTATTGCCGGAACCATAGATAAAGATACCAAACTATACAAACGTAATACTTATCAACTTGTTGGCGTAGTATATGTGACTAACAATGCAGTATTGACTATTGAACCAGGTACAATCATAAGAGGTGATGATAAAACCTGCGGTACACTGGTAATCACAAATGGTGCAAAAATCATGGCAGAAGGTTTAGAAACTGATCCTATAATTTTTACTTCGGATAAAGAAACTACAGAAAGAAGACCGGGTGATTGGGGTGGAATTGTTATTCTTGGAAAAGCTCCCATCAATAAATTAGGTGGAATCTCTACTTTGCCTTTTGACTTAGACCCAATGTTAAATCATTATGGCGGTCACGATGCAGATGACAATTCGGGGATTTTAAAATATGTACGAATTGAATATTCAGGCAGAAAATTAAGCGCCCTAAAAGAACTAAACGGACTTTCGCTGGCAGGTGTTGGCCGTAAAACAGTTTTAAGCA
This sequence comes from Flavobacterium sp. Flavsp81, assembly GCF_059491325.1. Taxonomy (NCBI): domain Bacteria; kingdom Pseudomonadati; phylum Bacteroidota; class Flavobacteriia; order Flavobacteriales; family Flavobacteriaceae; genus Flavobacterium; species Flavobacterium sp. Flavsp81. The sequence continues at coordinate 2,184,084 of NZ_CP168505.1, forward strand.
ATATTCAAATCAGCTATTCAAATGATGATTCTTTCGAATGTTATGGAGGTGATCTGAATATGAGCAACTTAGTTTCATATCGAACTACAGATGATGATTTTGATTTTACGCAGGGAGCCCAAATTAATATTAGCAACAGCATCGCTATCCGTCATCCTTTCTCATCAGATATTTCAGGATCAAGATGTTTTGAAGCAGATTCGTATGATAAAATCGAAAATACCGATATGACCAAGAAAATGACGAAAATAAATGCCAACAATATTACCTTGGTTAATCTGGAAGAAAACAATCAGGGATTGGTTCGTGAATCCGTTCATATTAGAGAAAACACTTACTTTAATTTAACCAACAGTATTGTTTCAGGATTTACTCCTTTTGTGCTTCTGGAAGGAAATATTGGAAATGGCGAGGTTAATTTATCTAAAATTTCATTTAATAACCTTATTATTAATAACTGTAATGGCGGAATTTCAAGCGAATCTTCAAGCAATGATTCCGTAATTCAAAAATGGTATAGTAAAGCCGAATTTGGGTTAGAATTCACAAAAAACAAAAACAGCGAATTGTTTGCAATGCCTAATATAAAAGGAAATCCGGACTTTAGAATGAAAGTTAACAATACAATTGCAATTGGAAATTAAGAATTTAAAAACACCATATTTTTTGAAATTTAACAAATTTATAAATTAAGAAAAGATTTTTTTGAGTTTTTATATCTCGTAATCCAAATTACATTTATATATTTGTGACATCAAAATAAGACATGAAAACAACAATGAACAATACTTGGTGGTGGAAGAATTTACGTCAGACGTCGTGAACAAAGCTTCCTGTAGTATTGTAAAACTATAAATATAAAAGGCTTGTCATCACGACAAGCCTTTTTTTTTGGTCAAAATCGAAGTGAAAAAATATTAAAAACCATAAATCTAAATACATTGAAACCTTTTATACTCAACACACATTACAAACAAATTCTGGCAGACACAATTACGCCGGTTAGTGTTTATTTTAAAATAAGAGACAAATTCCCTAATAGCCTATTACTGGAAAGTAGTGATTATCATGGAAATGATAATAGTTTTTCGTATATCTGCTGCAATCCGATTGCAACAATTAAAATCGAAAACGAAATTATCTCAAAAACTTTCCCTGACGGAACATCAGAACAAATCAACATTGATTCTTCAACAAATATTCCGGAAGTAATTCAGGAGTTTTCAAGTCAGTTTAAATCGGAGAAAAATGATTTTAAATTCATTAATAATGGCCTGTTCGGATACATTTCTTATGATGCAGTTCGTTATTTTGAAAAAGTTTCTATAGCTAAAAAAGATACTGCAACTCTAATTCCTGATGTTTTTTATGCAATATACCAAAACATCATTGCAATTAATCACTTTAAAAATGAAGCTTATATTTTTTGTCACAGTCTGGACGGAAAAAATAATATATCTGAAATTGAGCAATTATTGCAGTCAAGAAATATTGCTTCGTACAAATTTAGCAAGGAAGGCGAAGGTTTCTCGAACTTAACCGATGAAGAATTCAAACACAATGTAGCTTTAGCAAAAAAGCATTGCTTCCGTGGTGATGTATTCCAGTTGGTTTTATCGCGTCGTTTCACTCAGGGTTTCAAAGGCGATGAGTTCAATGTTTACAGAGCTTTAAGAAGTATTAACCCTTCTCCCTATTTATTCTTTTTTGATTATGGGGATTTCAAAATATTTGGTTCTTCACCCGAAGCACAAATTATCGTAAAAAACAGAAAAGCCGAAATTCATCCAATCGCCGGAACATTCAAAAGAACCGGAAATGATGAACACGATGCCCTTTTAGCCAAGCAGCTTTCCGAAGATAAAAAAGAAAACAGCGAACATGTGATGTTGGTTGATTTGGCCAGAAATGATTTAAGCCGAAACGGTCATGACGTAAATGTAGAAAGATACAGAGAAGTTCAGTTTTTCTCACATGTAATTCACTTAGTTTCAAAAGTTACCGGACATTTACATGAAAAAGCCACTACAATGCAGGTTGTTGCCGATACTTTCCCGGCTGGAACTTTAAGCGGTGCCCCAAAACACAGAGCCATGCAGCTAATTGAAGATTACGAGAAAACAAATCGTAATTTTTACGGCGGCGCAATTGGTTTTATGGATTTTGAAGGCAATTTTAATCACGCGATTATGATTAGAACATTCCTGAGCAAAAATCACCAATTACATTGTCAGGCGGGAGCAGGAATTGTTGCCAGCTCCGATGAAGAAAGCGAAATGCAGGAAGTATATAACAAATTGAGAGCTTTGAATACAGCGCTTGAAATGGCAGAGAAAATTTAGTATTCAGTGTTCAGTTTTAGTATTCAGTTAAAATTCTAAACTTTTAAAGAAAAATTAAATATGAAAAAATACATTTCCTTATTTCTGGTTATCCACTTTTTAGCTGCTTGTGAAACTAAGAAAGAGTCAACAGCAATTCCGTTAACTGGAACCTGGCGTCTGATATCAGCCAAAACGACAGAAAAAGATTCAACTTTCTCGACTTTTAATTCAAAAACAAAAATGATTAAGATTATAAACGAAACCCATTTTGCTTTTTTCAATCATGATTTGAATAACGGAAAAGATAGTACAGCAGCAGTATTTTTTGGCGGAGGCGGAAAATATACTTTGAAGGATAGCATTTATACAGAAAATCTGGAATATTTCAATAACCGTCAATGGGAAAATGGCAAATTTGAGTTTGTAATAAAAATTAAAAATGATACGCTAACTCAAAAAGGAATCGAAAAAGTAGAAAAATTAGGAATTGACCGCATTATTACTGAAAAATACGTTCGAGAAAAATAGAAAAATTAGTTGTGAGCTTCAGTATTCAGTCACAATTTAAAAACTTAGTGACTCAGTCCTTTAGCAACTTTAGAAACTCAAAAAAAATGAAAAAAATATTAGTTATAGACAATTACGATAGTTTCACTTACAACTTAGTACACTATCTGGAAGATTTAAACTGCGAAGTAACCGTATACAGAAACGACGAATTTGATATTGACGAAATCGCTTCTTTCGATAAAATATTACTTTCGCCAGGACCCGGAATTCCTGATGAGGCAGGTTTACTAAAAGACGTAATTCGAAAATATGCCCCAACAAAAAGCATATTAGGTGTCTGTTTGGGACAACAGGCAATTGGAGAAGTTTTTGGCGGAACACTTTCAAATTTGGACAAAGTATACCATGGTGTCGCCACCTACGTAAAAAAAGCAGTAACCGACGAATCATTATTTGAAGGTCTTGAAGACGAATTTGAAGTAGGACGCTACCATTCATGGGTTGTTGATGCTGATTTACCGGATGTTTTAGAAGCTACTTCGTTTGAAGAACATGGTCATGTAATGTCACTTCGCCACAGAACCTATGATGTCAGAGGCGTTCAGTTTCATCCCGAAAGTGTACTGACACCAAACGGAAAAAGAATTTTAGAGAACTGGATTAAAGGTTAGTTTTAGTTTACAGTCGCAGTGTCAGTTTACAGTAAAAGCTTAGAACCTTAGTTTCTCAGCAACTTAGAATCTTTCAACAAATGAAAATAACAATTTTAGAAACTAAAGAAATCAATATTGAAGATATTTTGATTTTATACAAAGCAAATGAATGGAGTTCAGCCAATAAACCAAATGAGTTGTATAACGCGCTTCTGAATTCTGAAACTTTGATAACAGCCTGGGAAGGGAAACAATTGGTTGGATTAGGAAATGCAATTTCAGATGGATACTTAACCGTTTATTATCCGCATTTACTCGTACTTCCTGAATATCAGGGAAAAGGAATCGGGAAATTGATTATGGACAAAATGCAGGAGAAATACAGTCACTTTCATATGCAAATGTTAACTGCTGACGGAAGAGCAGTTGATTTTTACAAGAAAAATGGATTTGAACGTGCAGGGAAAACAGAACCAATGTGGATTTATCACGGAAATGAACATTGAAAGTATTCAGTCACAGTTTAAAAACTTAGCAACTTAGAGTCTCAGTAACTCAGAACCTTAAAAAAATGAAAAATATATTAAACAAATTAATCAATCATGAAGTGCTTTCAAAAGAGGAAGCTAAAAATGTATTGATTAATATTTCAAGCGGTGAATACAATCCTAGTCAAATTTCGGCTTTTTTAACCGTGTTTATGATGAGAAGTATCACGATCGAAGAACTTTCAGGTTTTCGTGAAGCTTTATTAGAGTTATGCATTCGTGTAGATTTATCAGCCTACAATACCATCGATCTATGCGGAACAGGCGGTGATGGAAAAGATACATTCAACATTTCGACTTTAGCATCATTTATTGCAGCCGGGGCCGGAATAAAAGTGGCAAAACACGGTAATTACGGAGTTTCATCTATTTCCGGATCAAGCAACGTAATGGAAAAAATGGGAATCAAATTTAGTAATGATCCCGGGTTTTTAGAAAAATGTATTGATCAGGCCGGAATCTGTGTTTTACATGCACCGTTATTTCACCCTGCAATGAAAAATGTTGGTCCAATCAGAAAGGAACTGGCTGTAAAAACCTTCTTCAATATGTTAGGGCCAATGGTAAATCCATCATTTCCTAAAAACCAATTGGTTGGTGTTTTCAATTTAGAATTAGCCAGAATGTATGCTTATTTATATCAAAGTACCGATGTGAATTTTACGATTTTACATTCGCTTGACGGTTATGACGAAATTTCATTAACGGGACCAACCAAAATTATTACGAGTCATATGGAAGGCATGCTGAAACCGGAAGATTTTGGTGTTCGTCTTTTATCCCAAAGCGAAATCGAAGGCGGAAAAACAATCGAAGAATCAGCAGAGATGTTTACCAATATTATTTCGGGAAAAGGTACAGAAGCACAGAATAATGTAGTTTTAGCCAATGCTGCAATGGCAATTGCAACGGTAACAAAATGTTCTCCACTGGAAGGATTTGAATTAGCAAAAGAAAGTTTACTTTCCGGGAAAGGATTAGTAGCTTTGAATAAATTGAAAGATTTAAGTAAATAGAAAAAATAGTTTCATGTTTTTTTGGTTTCATGTTTCAAGTTATTGGAACGTTACAAACCTGAAACTTGAAACCTGAAACAAAATAACAAATGAATATATTAGATAAAATAATCTTAGATAAAAAAAGAGAAGTTATTCTCAAGAAATCAATCATTCCGGTTACACAATTGGAAAATTCAGTATTTTTTGAAAGACAAACAATTTCTTTAAGTCAAAAATTAAAACAAAGCTCTACTGGAATTATAGCAGAACATAAACGCCGTTCGCCTTCAAAATCAGTAATTAATCATAGTTTTACAGTAGAAGAAGTCGTTAAGGGTTATGAAAATGCCGGAGCTTGCGGAATTTCCGTTTTGACTGACGGAAAATATTTCGGCGGTTCACTCGACGATTTACTTTTGGCAAGGGCTTCAGTAAATATTCCGCTTTTGCGAAAAGAATTTATTGTTGACGAATATCAGATTTTAGAAGCCAAAGCTTTTGGAGCCGACTTAATTTTGCTGATTGCAGCAGTTTTAACACGAGAAGAAATTAAATCATTATCTGAATTTGCCAAAAAATTAGGTTTAGAAGTTTTGCTTGAAGTTCATAATCAGGAAGAGCTGGAAAAATCAATTATGCCAACACTTGATATGATTGGCGTAAATAACCGAAACCTAAAAACCTTCGAAGTAAGTTTAGATTTCAGTAAACAGCTCGCAGCACAAATTCCGAATGATTTTGTAAAAGTTTCTGAAAGCGGAATCTCTTCAATCGAAGCAATTGCAGAATTAAGACCTTATGGTTACAACGGCTTTTTGATTGGAGAAAACTTCATGAAAACGGATAATGCCGGTCAAGCAGCAACAGAATTTATAAGTAAGCTTTAGGCAATAGGCTATAAGCCGTAAGCTTAAAAACGTAATTAATTAGCTTAAAGCCTACAGCTTAAAGCTTAAAGCCACAAACAATGAAAATCAAAATCTGCGGTATGAAATATCCCGATAATACACTGGAAGTGGGATCACTCCTACCCGATTATATGGGATTTATTTTCTGGGAAAAATCCGCTCGCTATTTTGACGGAACAATTCCGGAATTGATCAAAACAATCAAAAAAACCGGTGTTTTTGTAAATGAAACGATCGAAAATATTATAGCAAAAATTAATAAATATGATTTACAGGCCGTTCAATTGCACGGAAAGGAATCAGTTGAATTCTGTCAGGAATTAAAAGATAAAATTGATGCTGAAATCGAAATCATAAAAGTATTTTCTGTCGGAGAAGATTTTGATTTTGATATTTTAAAACCTTTTGAGAATGTATGTGACTACTTTTTATTCGACACAAAAGGAAAGCTGCCTGGCGGAAACGGAACTACTTTTGACTGGAAAATATTAGAAAATTACAAATCTGAGAAACCGTTTTTCTTAAGCGGCGGTATCGGAATTGAAGAAATACCAATGATTAAAAATCTCAAATTACCTATTTACGCCATCGACGTAAACAGCCGATTTGAAATTGAACCCGGATTAAAAAATGTACAATTATGCAGAGACGCACTGCTGTGTGTCTCTATTTTAGAAAATAAATAAATTATGTCATACAACGTTAACGAAAAAGGATATTACGGAGAATTTGGAGGTGCTTTCATTCCCGAAATGTTATATCCAAATGTGGAAGAATTACGTCAAAATTATTTAAAAATCATTGCTGAACCTGATTTTAAAAAAGAATTTGATCAATTACTAAAAGATTACGTAGGACGCCCAAGCCCGCTTTATTTTGCCAAGCGTTTATCTGAAAAATACAATACCAAAATCTACTTAAAAAGAGAAGACTTAAACCATACAGGAGCACATAAAGTCAACAACACTATTGGTCAGATATTGGTTGCAAAACGTTTAGGCAAAAAAAGAATTATTGCGGAAACCGGTGCGGGTCAGCATGGTGTGGCAACTGCAACAGTTTGTGCTTTAATGGGTCTGGAATGCATCGTGTATATGGGTGAAATTGACATAGCCCGTCAGGCACCAAATGTGGCCAGAATGAAAATGCTGGGTGCCGAGGTTCGTCCGGCACTTTCGGGTTCAAGAACCTTAAAAGATGCAACCAACGAAGCAATTAGAGATTGGATCAATAATCCTGTTGATACCCATTACATCATCGGATCGGCCATCGGACCTCATCCTTATCCAGATATGGTAACCCGTTTTCAAAGTATTATTTCAGAAGAAATAAAATGGCAGTTAAAAGAAAAAGAAGGCCGTGAAAACCCTGATTATGTAGTCGCTTGTATCGGTGGCGGAAGCAACGCTGCGGGGACTTATTACCACTTTTTACATGAGCCGGAAGTTGGTATTATTGCTGTTGAAGCAGCCGGAAAAGGCGTCGACAGTGGTCATAGTGCAGCAACCAGTAAGCTAGGAAAAGTAGGTGTTATTCACGGTTGTAAAACCCTTTTGATGCAAACTCCCGACGGACAAATTACAGAGCCTTATTCTATTTCTGCCGGCCTGGATTATCCTGGCGTTGGTCCAATGCATGCACATTTGGCACAAACCGGACGCGGCGAATTTTTCTCGGTTACCGATGACGATGCAATGAACGCAGGTTTACAGCTTACTAAATTAGAAGGAATTATTCCGGCAATCGAAAGCGCGCATGCATTTGCCGTTTTAGATCAGAAAAAATTCAAACCAACCGATGTCGTGGTAATCAGTCTTTCAGGACGTGGCGACAAAGATTTGGACAATTATATAGAATATTTTAAATTATAACAGAAGTATAATTTGGGCGTTACCCAAGGGTCGGGCTGTCCGCTAAATTCCCGATTAACAAAAACTACGGCTAAAAAGCCTTGTTTTTCTAAATCGGGCGATACCGCTTCCATCCCTAACGCAGACAAATAACGAGAAAACATAGTATTTATGGAACAGATATTCTCTTACGGCACATTACAGTCAAAAGAAATTCAGATGCAGGTTTTTAATAAGTTGTTGACTGGTACGCCAGATCAGCTGACAGGTTATAAAATAAAAGATTTGCAAATAGAAGAAGAATTTGGAATGGAAGATTATTTTGTGGCAACGCCAAGCGAAAATCCTTCGGATGAAGTAAACGGTATCGTTTTTACTATTTCCGATGAAGATCTGACCAAAGCAGATCAATTCGAATCTAATGCATACAAAAGAATTCAGATAACATTGAAATCCGGAACAATTGCATGGATTTATATTGAGAGTTAAATAAAAAGACATATACAATTAAATACCTACAAGGTTTTGAAAACCTTGCAGGAATGAAAAATAGCAATAAAAAATGATCTTAGCAGCAGCACAGACAAAACCAAAACGAGGAGATATTGATTCTAATTTAGCAGATCACTATCATCTTATAGAAATCGCTGCGCAAAAAGGAGCTGATTTAATTGTATTTCCGGAATTATCAATTACAGGTTACGAAAGAGAAAATGCAACAGATTTAGCTTTTTCAAAAGACGATTCCAGAATCGATCACTTAAGAGAATTAGCCATCGAATATAATATCATAATTATTGCCGGTGCTCCAATTCAAACCGAATCAGAATTATTTATTGGTGAGTTTATTATTTTTCCGGATAATTCAATTTCTATTTATACCAAACAATTTTTACATGAAGGTGAAGATGAGTTTTTTCAATCTTCATTTGATTATAATCCGATGATTACAATCGAAAATCAAAAAATTTCGTTTGCCATTTGCGCTGATATAGACAATCCTTTGCATCCTGAAAATGCTTCTAAAAAAGAAACTTCGATTTATATTGCAAGCATTTTCTTTACACCAAACGGAGTTCCGAATGCCTACAGGGATTTACAAAACTACGCTCAAAAACATAAAATGAATGTTTTAATGTCCAATTTCAGCGGTGAATCATGGGGGTATTCCTCCGGAGGAAAAAGCGCTTTCTGGAATAACAAAGGAGAACTTGTTGCACAAATGAACGATTCAGACGCCGGGCTTTTATTAATCGAAAATCAAAATGATAATTGGACAAGTCAGATTATCATTAATTAAATATAAATCAAACATAACACCTGCAGGGTTTTGGAAACCTCTCGGGAGCAAATAAAAAGACATTAAAATGAACAGAATAACCCAAAAATTACAAGAAGATAAAAAGATTCTTTCTATTTATTTTTCGGCTGGATATCCTAATTTAAATGATACCGTTCAGATTATTCAGGATTTAGAAAAAAATGGAGTTGACCTAATTGAAATTGGTTTGCCTTTCAGCGATCCTTTAGCCGACGGACCAACAATTCAGGCAAGTTCAACAAAAGCTTTGCATAACGGAATGACAACACAGATTCTTTTTGATCAGCTGAAAAACATCCGAGAAAGCGTAAAAATTCCGTTGATTATTATGGGATACTTCAATCCTATGTTACAATACGGTGTTGAAGAATTCTGTAAAAAATGTGCCGAAATTGGTATCGACGGATTAATCATTCCGGATCTTCCGGTTGATGTTTATGCTGAACAATACAAAGCTATTTTCGAAAAATATGGCTTAATCAATGTGTTTTTGATTACGCCACAAACTTCAGATGAACGCATTCGTTTTATCGACAGCGTTTCAAACGGATTTATTTATATGGTAAGTTCAGCTAGTGTTACGGGCTCTCAGGCAGGATTCGGAAACATTCAGGAAGATTATTTCGAAAGAATTTCAAACATGAATCTTAAAAACCCGCAAATAATAGGCTTCGGAATTTCAAATAAAGAGACTTTTAGCCAGGCAACCAAATTTGCAAAAGGAGCTATTATCGGAAGTGCTTTTATCAAGCATTTATCTGAAAGCGGAAGCGGAAAAATAAAGGAATTTGTTGGAGGAATTCGATAATACTTCTTTAGTATAAAATTAAACGGCATTTAAAATTTTGAATGCCGTTTTTTTTATGTTCATTTCAAATAAAAATTCATTCTTTCAATACTAATGAAATTTTGTATATTTTTAATATTTGTTGGAATACTTCGCTTGTGATGATTGAATAAAAAATTTAAAATTTCGCAAAGAATAAAAACTAAAATAATTAAGTAATATTTTTAGATAATGACACGAATAAAAAATCTGTTTACTACAATACTTTTAATCAGTCTCTTTACAACTTCATTTTCGAAAGCATCCGGAATAAAAATTATTAATCTTCGGTCAGAATATACTGAAACTCCTCTGGGAATAGATGTTACAAATCCACGCTTTAGCTGGCAGATGACTTCTGATAAAGCCGGTTGTTATCAGACAGCCTACCAGATTATTGTAGTTGATGAAAACGGCCAGAAAGTATGGGACAGTAGTAAAAAACAAAGTGACATTTCACTTAATATAAAATATGCCGGAACTCCGTTAAAACCTTCTTTGCGTTACATTTGGCAAGTCTTTGTCTGGGATCAGGAGCACAAAAAGCACGAGGCACAATCATTCTTTGAAACAGGTTTACTGAATTCCGACCCTGCATTATCAGCTTGGGACGGAGCCAAATGGATTGGCACTGAAGATGATGACATGACACTTTATTCTGAGTATCTGCCCGTATTCAAAATAAACTATTCGTTACGGTTAGATAAAACTTCGGGCAGTACAAAAGCTGGTTTTATATTCGGGGCAAACGATAATCGTTTAATGGATAAAAATAAAAACCTTTTTAAGCTCAATAATCCCAAGGACAGTTCCTATATTTTAATTGAATTGGATATTGCTCCGCTTGCTGCAGATAAAAATGCTAAACTGAATGTTTACAGAAGTGGCTATACTCCGCAGGATAAAAGGAATATTCCCTTCAAAAGTTTTATTGTTCCCAACTCCATTATAAATAAACAAAACCAATACGAAAATCATAAAGTTTATATAGCAACTGTATTAGGGGATACCAAAATTTATATAGACGGGGAAGAAAAAGATAATTTTATTGGAGACCTGAATCTTAATCCGTTAGGTAAAGGAGGTGACCACATTGCATATCCGGTTGTTGCAAATATTGGTTTTAGTGTGGATAAGAAGCAAATTGCTTATTTCTCAGATGTACAGATCCGAAATTTCCGCAATCCTTCAAATGTATTATATTCAGAATATTCAAATCCATACAAGATAGAAGGAAAGGAAGCCGGCTCACAGTTTTTAGCAAACCCAACAAGGAACTCGATGCCAATGCTGCGTTCTGCTTTCTCAACAAAAAATTCTAAAATTGCCAAAGCCCGCCTGTATGTAACATCCAGAGGGATATATGAGATGTACATAAACGGGCAACGTGTTGGCAATGATTATTTTAATCCGGGCTCAACGCAGTACAACAAAACACTCCTATATCAGACATACGATGTTTCAGACTATTTAACTAATGGAAAGAATGTAATTGGCGCCCTATTGGGCGAAGGCTGGTGGAGCGGTGGTAGTACATTTATGGGGGAATATTGGAACTTTTTTGGAGACAAACAATCTATTCTGGCAAAATTGGTGATTACCTATACAAATGGTGAAAAAGAAATAATCTCCACCAATCCTTCAACATGGAAATATTTCAACGATGGCCCATTGGTTTATGGCAGTTTTTTTCAGGGCGAAGTATATAATGCAGCCAAAGATACCCTTATAAAAAACTGGAACACTGCCTCTTATAATGATATTAAATGGAAGAAATGCAAAGAAATTCCTCTTGAAGGGCATATAAACACTAACAAGCCATCAGACAAGATACTCGATGTAAGCGATTTTAGCAACATGCAGCTTATTGGACAATTTGGGCCAACGGTAAAGAAAATAAAAGAATTAAAGGCTCTTTCGGTTGAAGAAATTCGTCCGGGAGTATTTGTTTATGATATGGGGCAAAATATGGCAGGTGTTCCAAAAATCAGCCTGAAAGATATGGAATCCGGCAAAAGAATAATCCTTCGGTTTGCCGAAGTAAAATATTCTGATTTACCCGAATATAAAGACAATACCGGCATGATCATGCTCGAAAATATCCGTGCAGCAATGGCACAGGATATTTATATTACCAAAGGCGGAGATGAAGTGATAAATCCACGGTTTACCTATCATGGTTACAGATATGTTGAAATAACCGGAATAGAAAAGCCTTTGCCTTTAAGTGCGGTTAAAGGTGAGGTCTTAAGTTCAATTCACGATCTCTCATCAAAATATGAAACATCAAATCCTAAAGTAAATAAATTGTGGGAAAATATAGTGTGGTCATCTTATGCGAATTTTATGTCTATTCCCACTGATTGTCCTCAACGAAATGAACGCTTAGGCTGGAGCGGAGACATCTCCGTTTTTTCCCGGACGGCAACTTATTTAGCAAATCTGCCTCAGTTTTTAAGAAGACATATGCGGGCAATGAGGGATATTCAGCGCGAAGATGGTCGTTTTCCCGATGTAGCTCCGCTGGGAGTTGGTTTCGGCGAGACCATGTGGGGCAGCGCAGGCATAACGGTTGCATGGGAAAGCTATCAACAGTATAATGATACAGATTTACTGTCTGAACATTATGATGCCATGAAAAAATATATGGAGTATCTTATTCGTGATATTGATCCCAAAACAGGTGTCTTTAAAGAAAAAGAAAGAGAAGTCTGGAGCAGTCTTGGTGATTGGTTAAGCCTGGAAGATACCAAAAATGAAAAGTCGCTGTTTTGGGAATCGTATTTTATTTTCGATTTAGATATTATGGCCAAAATAGCATTAGTTCTCGATAAAAAAGATGACGCTGGGCAATTTTCAGAACTAAGTAAAAAAAGAAAAGAATTCTTTAATAAAACATACATCGACAGCGAAACGGGGAAAACAGTATTTCGCGGAAAAATTATTGATTCCCAAACGTCCTATGTATTGCCATTGGCATTCAATATGTTCAATGAAATGAACAAACCCATTGCACTGAAAAATTTTGCCAATACCATTACACGCAGTAATATAACAGACCAAAAAGTGGAATGCCCGCCATATTCGCTAATGACCGGTTTTATTGGTACTGCATGGATCAGCAAAGCATTATCTGACAATGGCTATTCTGACTTGTCCTATAACTTACTTCAGCAAACCTCTTATCCCTCATGGCTCTACCCTATTGATCAGGGGGCAACTACAATTTGGGAGCGCTTAAATTCGTTTACTCATATTGCAGGATTTGGAGGCAATAATAATATGAACTCGTTCAATCATTATTCATTTGGCGCCATTGGGGCATGGATGTATTCGCATTCGCTTGGAATAGCCCGAGATGAAAATTCTCCAGGTTTTAAGCATTTTATTTTACAGCCGGAACCAGATCCAACTGATAAAATGACCTTTGCAAAAGGATATTACGATTCAATGTACGGACGTATTGAAAGCAGTTGGAAAATAACAGATAACAAGTATGTATACCATTTTACAGTTCCGGCAAATACAACTGCAACGCTTATGCTGAATGCGTCATCTGTTACTGATATTAAAGCAAAAGAAAAAATATTATCTTCAATATCAGGAGTTAAATATATGGGTCCCGATAACAAAAAATACGTGTTTGAATTACAGTCCGGAATGTATGAAGTTACTGTTAAAAAATAATTCAATTCCTTTTAACAACTATGGGAAACATCAATATACTTATTGTTGATCCTAAATCATTGCCTATAAGACTTACATATTGCAAATATTCTTTACTGATATTATTACCCAAGCCTTCCCCTATAAATTGGAAAGGCTTTTAACTAATATAATTTACAATTTTTTCATAATTTCATTCGTTGTGATAACGAAGCATGGTTCGGAAACTTGTACAATTAATAAGAATCATTAAAATTATATCAAATGGGTAAAATTGAAAATAGTGACTTTAAAAGATTAATTGGGAAATGGAATACTGAAGGCAGAATCTTAACGAATCAAAATGATTCAGAATCAAAAATTACTGGAACCGACAGTTATGAATTTATACTTAACGGAAATTTTATTCTGCATAAAGCAAATGTTTTAATGGGAAACACCAAAAGCGAAACATATGAAATAATCGCATTAGAAAACGCTAACGAGAAAATAAAAATGCAATATTTTAATTCTGATGGAGAAAACGGAATTATGGTTGGCTTTTTAAAAGGGAATGACTTTAGAATTGAAAGTGAAAATTTAAAATTTAAAGGCACTATCTCAAATGACAATACTTTAATTACGGGAATCTGGCAACAACTTTCTGAAGACAATGATTGGCTGGATTTTTTAGAAATGAAACTTTCAAAATAGAAAATAAGCTATTTACTTCTGCAAAATTATTCTAAACCTGAATTGCTTTTTTTATGTTAATATTAAGTTAAAATAAAATTAAACAAGTGTTTAAATTAAACACTTGTTTAATTTTGTACTCATTAGTAAATACTATTATGTCACACGTTGAATTAAACGATAAAAAAATCCAAATTTTGGAGGTAGCTGAAAAGCTTTTTTCTGATAAAGGATTTGAAGGCACATCAATACGGGATATCTCAAAAGAGGCGAAAATTAATATTGCCATGGTTTCGTATTATTTTGGATCAAAAGAAAAGCTGCTTGAATCTTTGATTCTCTACAAAACTTCTGACTTAAAATTACTGCTCGAAAACTTATCTGTTGAAAATCTGGAACCTCTTGATAAAGTCAATAAATTAATCGAAATTTACATTCACAGAATTAATTGCAACAGAGGCATTTATAGGGTTTTACATTTTGAACTTACTTCAAAAAAGAGAGAAAAGAGCCTTGAGGCTTTCACTGAACTTAAAAAAGGAAACTTAAAATTGCTTGAAACCATTATTCAGGAAGGCCAGTCAAAAGGTATTTTTAGAAAAGATGTGATTATTCCGTTGATAACACCCACAATAATGGGAACTTTTTTTCATTTTCACATGAATAAACCCTTTTTTGAAGAACTCCTGAATTTAAATACTGAAAAGTTATATAACGATTATATTAAAAACAGTCTTACAAAGCACATTCAACAAACTATAAAAGCGCTACTTGTTTATGAAAATTAGTCCATTAATGCTCTTTGGGATTTTCTTTATCGGAATTTCATCAGTAGAAGCACAAGAAAAAACAAGTTTAACCTTAGATGAAGCCGTAAAAATGGCCTGGGAAAAAAGTAACGAAGTTACACTTGCCAACACTAAGGTAAACTCAAAAAAGTACGAATTACAAACAGTTAAAAACAGTCAATATCCTGATTTTAAATTATCAGGTCAATATCAACGCATAACGGAGCCAAATCTCGATTTAAAAGTAGCTTTCGGCGATGGTTCAGGAACTCCTGTTTCTCCAGATCGCTTAATGTTAGGTCAGGCTTCAGCAAGTCTTCCTCTTTTTGCAGGTTTCAAAATACAAAACAATATCAAATTATACGATAATTTATACCAGGCAGAAACTGCAAATGCTTCTAAAACAAAAGAAGATATTGCAATGCGTGTTATCAATTATTATGCTGAATTATACAAAGCACAAAAAACAATTGAGTTGCTTAATGAAAATCAAAAACAGGCACAACAGCGTGTTACAGATTTTACTGAATTAGAAAAAAATGGAATTATTCCGAGAAATGACTTGTTGAAATCACAATTGCTGGTTTCAAGGACTCAGGTTTCTATTGATGAAGCAAAAAAGAACGAAAGCATCTTAAATTACTATTTAGTTACACTTTTAAAATTGCCGGCAGGTACAAAATTAGAAGTTAATGAAAATGATTTCTTTGCTTTAAAAACAGATCAGGCTCCAATGTCAGATCAGGCAGCATTAGAAAACAGAAAGGATTTAGAAGCCATTCGTTTTCAGGGAAAAGCAAGTGAAGCCAATATAAAAATAGCACGATCAGGATATTATCCTTCAGTTGTTTTATTGGGCGGCTATACGGCTTTAGACCTAAAAGACATTGTAACGGTCACAAATGCTATGAATTTTGGTATTGGTTTATCATATGATTTATCAGGAATCCTTAAAAACAGTGCTTCGGTTAAAGCTGCCGAAAGCAGGTCGTTAGAAGCAAAAACATCTGAAGCAATTCTAACAGACCGTATAAAAATTGAAGTACAGCAAGCGATTGAAGATTATCACTTATCTATTAATCAAAGTGTGGTTTATGCAGAAGCAGTTGATCAGGCTACAGAAAACTACCGGATTGTAAAAGATAAATTTGATAACGGATTGGCAGACACTAATGATTTAGTAGAAGCTGATGTAGAAAATTTAGGTGCTAAAATAAATATAGCTTTATCAAAAGCAACTATTATTCAAAAATACTACGAATTACTTTCGGTGTCAGGACAATTATCACAATCATTCAATCTTTCTAAAATATAATCGATAGCTCTCATGGAAAAGAAAAAAACAAATACTAAATTCATCATTATACTAACTGTTTTGATTTTAGTGGGCGGAATTTACGGAATAACAAAATATATGCATTCATTATCTCACGAAGAAACGGATGATGCTCAGATCGAGAAAAAAATGAATCCGATTATCCCGAGAGTATCCGGATATATTAGTAAAGTGTATGTGAAAGATAATGATTTTGTAAAAAAAGGAGATACTTTGTTTACAATTGACAAAAGAGATTATCAATTAAAAATTGATGAAGCAAATGCTGCCTTGTTAGGTGCTGAAGGTCAATACGAAGCTGCAAAAGCGGATATTGGAAGTGCCAACGCAAATATCTCCGTTTCTGATGCCAATATGAGATCTGCCAGCGGTTCTATCGAAACTGCTAAAATCAGATTGAGACAGATTACAAGCGATTACAACCGTTATAATAATTTGTATAAAACACACACCATTACTAAACAACAATACGAGCAGGCTTTGGCTGCAAAAGATGAAGCAGAAAGTCAGGTTCGGGTTTTGGAGCAGCAACAAAGAGCGAGTTCTTTTCAAAAGTCGGTTATTGAATCTAAATCTAAAGCTTCTGACAAACAAACTGAAGTTGCTGCCGCCAACATTAAAAAAGCCAAAACAATGCTGGAAGTAGCAAAATTAAATCTTACTTACACAGTTGTAACTGCAGCTATCGATGGTCAGGTATCTAAAGTTGATATTCAGCCGGGACAATTGGTTCAGCCGGGACAATCTTTATTTTATATCATCAATAATAATGAAGCATGGGTTGTTGCTAATTTTAAAGAAACACAATTAAACAAAATGATTGTGGGGCAAAAAGTGAGTTTAAAAGTTGATGCATATCCTAACTATGAATTCAAAGGAATTGTAACTTCATTCTCACCGGCTACAGGATCACGATTCTCATTGTTACCTCCTGATAATGCAACAGGAAACTTCGTAAAAACAATTCAGAGATTACCGGTAAAAATCAGTTTAGACAAATCAAACGATCCTAAGAAAGTAGCATTATTACGCCCGGGGATGAATGTGGATGTAGATGTACATTTAAAATAAGATGACAGCAGTACAAGGAGAAGACGATTTAGTAGAATACGGCTACAGACGTGTCATTATTACGATTACAGCAGTACTTTGTGCCTTGCTTGAAATCGTTGATACCACGATTGTAAACGTAGCGCTAACAGACATGCGAGGCAGCCTTGGTGCTACTTTGACAGATGTTGCATGGGTTATTACAGCATACGCAATCGCGAATGTTATTGTAATACCGATGACAAGCTGGTTATCACAGCAATTTGGAAGACGTAATTATTTTGTGGCCTCTATTATAATATTTACTGTCTGCTCCTTTTTATGCGGTAACGCCAGTAATATTTGGGAATTGGTTGCTTTCAGATTCGTACAGGGAATGGGTGGTGGAGCATTACTTGTAACAGCTCAAACCATTATAACCGAAAGTTATCCGGTGGCAAAACGTGGTATGGCACAAGCTATCTACGGAATGGGCGTAATTGTCGGCCCAACATTGGGTCCGCCTTTGGGAGGCTATTTAGTAGAACATTATTCCTGGCCTTATATTTTTTACATCAATATACCTTTGGGAATTATTGCTACCGTTTTAGCCATTACTTTCGTAAGAAGTCCTAAGTATGGAGAAAAACTGAAAGCCAATCAGGTTGATTGGTGGGGTATTATTTTACTAGCAACTTTCATCGGATCTTTACAATTTGTTTTAGAGCACGGGCAGCAGGATGATTGGTTTGATGATTCGACAATTGTTACTTTGAGTGTTGTTACCATTTTAGGATTAATTCTTTTTGTTTGGAGAGAACTTACCTATAAGCATCCAATCGTAAATTTAAGTGTTTTAAAAGATGGAAATTTGAGAATTGGAACGATAATGTGTTTTATTCTTGGTTTCGGTTTATACGGATCAACGTTGATTATTCCAATTTATACGCAGGCTATTTTAGGATGGACAGCGACTGATGCCGGATTATTATTGATTCCGGGGTCTATCACAACTGCTTTTATGATGCCTATTGTGGGTAATATGATTCAAAAAGGAGTTCCTCAGGGATATATGGTTGGAGTAGGATTTTTAGTTTTCTTCTTCTTTACCTTTATGATGCAAACCAGAATGACTCCGGATACCGGTGAAGAGCATTTGTACTGGCCCTTAATTTTAAGAGGAGTTGGTCTTGGACTGCTTTTTGTACCTATTACCACACTTTCGCTTTCTACTTTAAAAGGAAAACATATTGGTGAAGGAGCTGCTTTTACCGGAATGATGCGTCAATTGGGAGGATCATTTGGTATTGCAATTATCACTACTTTTATTACGCGTCTGACTCAGGAACACAAAGTAAATCTGTTGACTAATTTAGATCCTGCAAAATATGAAGTACAGCAACGTATTTCAGGAATACAAAGAGCATTTATGTCTAAAGGATATAGTGCAGATGTGGCGCTTAAAAAAGCGTATCAGGCGATAGATTATTCAGTTTTAAAACAAAGTACCGTAATGTCGTACATAGATATTTTCATGTATTTAGGAATCATGTTTTTATGTTGTATTCCGATTATCTTTTTTATCAAAAAAGGAAAAAACAAGGTTAATCCCGCTGATGCAATGCATTAATAATAATTGATTTATATACGAAAAAGCCGGATAATTCATTACACCCGGCTTTTTGTTTTTATAATTATTGCCGTATAGAAGGGATTGAAATCCCTCCCTACAATATAAACCGAGTCTACGACTCTTTAACAAAAACTTAGTCCCTTAGCGACTAGCTTTCTTAGAAACTTCAAAAAAACCTATCTTGTAAAAACCAAATGATTTCCTTTTGAAAGATTTCCATCAAACTGATATCCATCGTAATTAAAACCTTTAAGATCATCAATAGTTTCAGCATTGGTATCGATTATATAACGCACCATCATACCTCTCGCCTTTTTAGCAAAAAAACTGATTATTTTAAGTTTTCCATCTTTGTAATCTTTAAAATCCGGAGTAATTACAGGAACTTTTAATGCTTTTACATCAATGGCCGAAAAATATTCATTGCTGGCTAAGTTCACAAACAGCTCCCCTTTTGATAATTCTTTATTCAAAGCTTTTGTTACGGGCGTTTTCCAAAAATCATGTAAGTTTTTATAATCGCCAACTGGCAGTTTTGTCCCCATTTCCAAACGATACGCCTGCATTAAATCCAAGGGTTTCAAAACTCCGTAAAGTCCTGATAAGATTCGAAGCTTATCCTGCAAAACATCTAATTTCTCTAACGGAATTGTATACGCATCTAAACCCGTATAAACATCCCCATCAAAAGTATAAACCGCCGGGCGGGCATTTTCAGAAGTAAAAGGAGTTTTCCAAACCTGATTTCTTTGCCAGTTCAAATCAGCTAATTTTTCGGAAATCGACATTAATTCAGCTAAATCAGTCGGTTTTTTAGGTTTTAAAACTTTATGAACCTGACGTGCTTCTTTCAAAAAAGACGGCTCAGTATATTGGGTAGTTGGTAATTCTTTTTCGAAATTTAATGACTTCGCAGGCGATATAACAATTTTCATTTGTATGTTTTTCTATGACTCAAAAATACAAATTGAAATTATAAAAAACAGCAATACGAATTGATTTATTCGATGGTGTTATAAATGTTTTTTTACCACAAATTGCATAATTCCCGCAAATTTCTATTTTTTAAATTTCAATATAATTTGTGAAAATTTGCGCAATTTGTGATTGCCTTTTTCTACTTTGACAAAATTCAATACTCAAAATTTTCAATTTCTTTAAAAAAGTGAGCTATAGATTATAAAAGGCGTATTCTATGTTGTAAATTTGCACACGTTTCAATTTCTTCGGAAAGTGAAACATTTATTTTAAAATTAGTGAATTCGTGGCTATACAGACAAACTACAAAGCAGCTTTACAACATACAATCTTCGGAATTATTTCGCAGGCATCTCAGGAACTAAACGTGGACAGTTACGTTATTGGCGGTTTCGTCCGTGATTTGCTTTTAAACCGTGGTTCTAAAAAAGACATTGATGTTGTGGCAGTTGGCAGCGGTATCGAATTGGCTTTAAAAGTATCTGAACTGCTTCCCAAAAAACCAAAAGTACAGGTTTTTAAAACCTACGGAACTGCAATGTTACGCTTTGAAGATACTGATATTGAATTTGTTGGCGCCCGAAAAGAATCTTATAATTTCGATAGCAGGAACCCTCTTGTTGAGAACGGAACTCTGGAAGATGATCAAAACCGTCGTGATTTTACAATAAATGCTTTGGCTTTATCATTAAACGAAAAAACTTTTGGAGACCTTTCTGATCCTTTTAATGGTTTGGCAGATTTAGAAAATAAAATCATTAAAACACCTTTAGATCCAAATATTACTTATTCTGATGATCCATTGCGAATGCTTCGCGCTATCCGTTTTGCGAATCAGTTGGGTTTTGAAATCGAGAAAAATTCGCTTGACGCCATTACTAAAAATGCAGAGAGAATAAAAATCATTTCAGGAGAACGCATTGTTGATGAATTAAACAAAATTCTTTCGACTGATAAACCTTCTGTCGGATTTTTACTTTTATACCAAACAGGACTTTTAGATATTATTTTACCTGAATTAACTGCATTGAATCAGGTGGAAGAAATTGAAGGCCATACCCATAAAAACAATTTCTATCACACACTGGAAGTTGTCGATAATATTTGTCCGAATACGGATGATGTCTGGTTGCGCTGGTCGGCTTTATTGCACGATATTGGAAAAGCACCAACAAAACGTTTTAATAAAAAACAAGGCTGGACTTTTCACGGACATGAATTCTTAGGTGGAAAAATGGCTAAAAAAATATTCGAACGACTGCACATGCCGTTAAACCACAAAATGAAATTTGTGCAAAAAATGGTAGTTATGAGTTCCCGTCCGATTGTTTTGGCGCAGGATCTTGTAACAGACAGTGCTGTTCGCCGTTTGGTATTTGATGCCGGCGAAGATGTCGAAAATTTAATGACTTTATGCGAAGCTGATATTACAACCAAGAATCCATCGAAGTTTAAAAAATACCATAAGAACTTTGAGATTGTCCGCAAGAAAATTGTTGAAGTTGAAGAACGTGATCAGGTCCGTAATTTTCAGCCGCCAATTTCCGGTGAAGAAATTATGGAAATGTTCGATTTGAAACCTTCACGTGAAATTGGAGTTTTGAAAGAAGCCGTAAAGGAAGCAATTTTAGAAGGGGAAATCCCAAATGAATATCAGGCAGCTTATGATTTTATAATAAAGCGAGCTGAGAAATTGGGTTTAAAAAAGGTTTAAAGCAACAAAGGCACAAAGTAATAAAGGTTTTTATTGAATATTAAAATATATAAAGTTTCAAAAGACAAGTTTTCTAAACTTTGAAACTTTGCTACTCAAAAAGAATGAAAAAACATTTCCCTGCAATCGCAAAAACAGCATTAGTTTTAGTTTATTTAGTAATTGTCGCCGGAGCTTTGGTTCGTATGACAGGTTCCGGAATGGGCTGTCCGGACTGGCCAAAATGTTTTGGTTATTATATTCCGCCAACCGATTTAAAAGAATTGACATGGGCACCAAATCGTGATTTCGAAAAAGGGCAGGTAATTATTAAAGATGAAACACTTTTAGTCGCTAAAGATAATTTTACCACTCAAACAGCTTTTGATGCTTCGCATTGGGAAAAATACACTAAACACGATTATGCGATTTTTAATCCTCTGCATACCTGGATTGAATACATAAACAGGCTTTGTGGTGCTTTGGCAGGGATAGCGTGTTTTTTCATGGCAATTGCCTCCTTCAGATTTTGGAAACAAAGCAAAAAAATCACTTTGCTTTCCTGGTTAGTCGTTTTTATGATGGGTTTCCAGGCCTGGTTAGGAGCTAAAGTAGTTTATTCGGTATTAAACCCAATAAAAATAACGGTTCATATGGTAATGGCGTTGGTAATTGTGGCTGTAATTTTATATATTATCCAATTGGCAAGGCCAAAATTATCTGCGGTAAGATACAATTCAACATTTAGAAATGTACTTTTATTTTCCCTTTTATTGACTTTGATTCAGGTTGCAATTGGAACACAAGTGCGTCAGTTTGTGGATGAACAGGTAAAAAACGGTCTGACTGCCAGTATTCTTTGGCTACAAGATCCTTCTATTACATTTTACGTTCACCGCTCGTTCTCAATTTTAGTGTTGTTTGTGAATTTGTATTTATATGTTAGAAATACCAAATTAGGTTTAGGTTTTTCAAAACAAAAATGGGTGCTTTTTATAATTACAATTGAAATTATAACCGGAATTGCGATGGCATATTTTGATTTCCCAATAGGAAGTCAGGCGATACATTTGGTTTTGGCTTCTATCCTGTTCGGAATTCAGTTTTATATGATTTTGGAAGCTAAGAAACCTACCCCAGCCAACTCTTAAAATCCTGAACTTTTTCGCGGCTTACTATTACCTCATCTTCTTTGTAGGTTGGTAAAATAACTTTTAGACGGGAATTGGTATACACCTGAATCTCTTTTATCGCCTGAAGCGGAACTATAAATTTTCTGCTTACGCGAAAGAAATCCTTCATGTCCAGTTCTTGTTCCAGAATCTCTAAAGTCGAGTCGATTAAATAGTTTCTGTTATCGGAAGTATGAATGTATGTTCCTTTATTTTCACTGAAAAAACATTCAATTTCATCAGTTGTGATAACTTTTAAATGCTGCCCGATTTTAACCGTAAATCGTTTTTTATAGTTTTTCTCGAAAGGATTTGACAACATTCGGCGTATTTGTTCAAAATCAAGCTGAAGATTACTCGTTTCTGATTCCGGTTTAGGCAAACGTGATTTAAATTTTGTAACTGCTATATCTAAATCATCTTCGTCAATAGGTTTTAAAAGATAATCTATACTATTCAGTTTAAAGGCTTTTAAGGCATATTCATCATACGCTGTCGTAAAAATAATGGCACTTTTGATATCTATTTTTTCGAAAATTTCAAACGATAAACCGTCAGACAATTGAATATCCAAAAATATTAAATCAGGATGCTGGTTATTGGCAAACCAATCAATTGATTCTTCTACAGAATGCAGCATGGTTTCTACTGCAATATTTAGTTTTTCAAGCTTTCGCTGCAGCAATCTGGCTGCCGGCTTTTCGTCTTCGATAATTAATGTGGTCATTTAATAGAATGCAAAATTAAAAAATAGTTTAAAATTACTGCCATTTATTGGTATTCGCCTGATCTTTGTTCATGTATTTTTGAATTTTCTTTTCTTCCCAATTTTTATTAAAAAAGATATCAGGTCCAAATACGGTGAATGCATGTATCACCAAGGCTATTCCCCAATATATCGCCGTAGAATAAGTATGCCAATCGAACAATCCATTTACATGAAAGTAATTTCCAATAAAATCATTATTTAAATTAGAAACTACCATAATTACATTTACAATAAGATAAATTCTTAAATGCGAATAAAAACCTTTTATTTTTTTTACTTTCCTGTAAGCAGCATTAAAGCTTTCGTCATTGGTAAATTCCTGTGCATATTCTTCGTACATGTGTCTTCTAAAACGTCCCATTTTATTTTGATTTAAATATTATTGCCATTTGTTTCTATTCTCTTTTTCCTTATCCATAATCTCTTTAATTTTTCGTTCTTCCCAGCCTTTTCCTAAAACCGGAAATACTTCAAAAACCTTCAATCCATGAAAAACGACGCCGACTCCCCACCATATTAAAGGCCAATAAAACCACAAATGATGAGGTGTTGTGTATAAATTGATAAAAATCAAAACTATATTTACACCTATAAAAGACGTAAGATTGCCGTAAAACCCTTTAATATTCTCAACTTTCTTTTTTGCCAGATAATATTTATCTTCTTCGTTATAATTTATTTCCATGATTACTCCCATTTTTGTTTTTTTGTTTTTTTCTCCAAAAGACTTTTTACCTTTCGCTCCTCCCATTCTTCTCCAAAAATTTTAAAAGAAGCAAATATATTTACCGCAGAAACTAAAAAAGCCGTTGTCCATATACACATTACAAATCCGTTGATATATTTTAACGGGAAAAAATTTAACGGAACTTCAAAATATTCTTTCAGAATGTAAATGATAATTCCAATAACATAAATAAACGTATGTGTGTAAAACCCTTTAAGTTTCATTACTTTTTTGGCTGCTATTTCATGTAACTCTAACTCTTCCCGATTATTTCTGAAATTTGATTCCATAATTATTTCCAGATTTGTTTGTTATTTTCTTTTTCCAGAATTTCTCTGATTTTTCGTTCTTCCCATTCCTTATTAAAAAGTGGTGAAAAACGAAACACTTTCAATCCATGTAAAACTATCGCAATTCCCCAGCCAAACAAAGAGTACCAAAAATATAGATAACCGGGCGAAGTCATAAGATTTACAACTATTACAATTGGATTACAAAGTAAGTATACCGTCAAATGGGCATAAAAATCTTTAATTTCTTTCACTCTTTTTTGAACCTGATAATAACGTTCTGCTTCCGCATACTTCGATTCCATAATTATTTCCAGGTTTGCTTATTATTTTCTTTCTCTAATATCTCTCTGATCTTTCGTTCTTCCCAATCTGAACTGTAGCCAAAAACTTTAAAAGCATGCATTACTACTCCAAATCCCCAGCCTAAAGCCGAAAACCAAAACCATTGAAATCCAGGAGAATACCTCAAATTTATAAAAATTAAAAATGGAACTATACAACAATACGAAATTACATTTGCATAAAATCCTTTTAGTTCTTCTACTCTTTTTTTAGCTCTGAAATAAGCTTTATTTTCATCATTATAATCTGCACTTGTATCCATAAATGATATTTGTTTAGTTAAAATTGGAATTTTAACGGTAAAATTTTCTTCATTTTGTTCAATTACCACTTTTCTGTCGGTTATGATTCCGTATCTGTTTACTATGTTTTGTAAACCAACTCCCTGTCGATCCTGCAATACCTCTTTCTTCTGAAAATCATTTTGAATGGCGAGATAATCCCCATCAATAAAAATTCTGATATGCAGTGGTTTTTGCTCACTTACAATATTATGCTTCACTGTATTTTCAAGTAAAAGCTGCAATGATAACGGAACCACTTTTGCATCGGGATTAATATCTGTTGTTGGCAATTCGTAAAACAAACTATTCTCAAAACGCATTTTCAGCAAGTTCATGTACGTTTTTGCGAAAGACAGCTCGTCTTCAACAGAAACCAGTTCTTTATCTTTTTGTTCTAAAACATAGCGATAGATTTTAGATAAAGAAGTTGTAAATCGCTGTGCATTATCCGGATTTTCCTCAATCAGGGAACTTAAAACATTTAAACTGTTAAAAAGAAAATGCGGATCGATTTGATTTTTTAAACTTTCGAATTTAGCATTTGCTGTTCCTGCAATTATCTTTTGCTGCGTTACTTCAAATTTTGATGCCTGTTTCCATTTTACCATAAAACTTCTGGCCTGCATGAAAGTGGAAACTCCTAACGATAAAATGATATAAAAAAGATGCACCCAGATCATTCTCTCGCTAAAGAATTTGTCTAAAGGCATATTTTGCAAAACAACATGGATGTAGTAATTTATTCCTAAAACTACCGGGACTGTGTACATAACAGTAACCATTATTCCGTAATAAACTCTCAGATTTGTTTGCTGAAGCCAATCCCATTTTCTATCTAAAAGAACATTAATATATCCGTTTCCAAAACCTACTCCAAAAGAATAAAGACAGCTTATGAAAAAAGTTATAAGAACATTTTCAATATTTAAATCGTCTCCTAAACAAGCTGAAAAGATCACTGTAAAGATCATGGAAATCTTAAACGAAACGATTGTTCCGCTTTTTAAATCTGCATATGTGTTTCCAGTATCTTTCATTATAATCAACTTAAATTAGTTTTTATTTTTTGCAATTTTTTTGAGCTTCCAAAGCTCTTTCCAATCCCCATTTTGGAGAAAAAGGAGTTTCCGGTTTAAAAGTAGCAAAAAGTTCAACAGCTTTATCAACCTGAGCACATAATGGTTTTGTATCAACACCTGTCCATTTTGCTCCTCCTAACTGATAATCAGCTTCACCAAAAACAGCTCTCGGATTATTTGGATCCAATGCTTTGGCTTTAGCATAATTCTCCATTATTTTACCGGAATATTTTTGGGCATTTGTCATAGGATCCTGTACAACCCAAGCTGTATAAAGTAAAGCCTGCAAAACATATAACTCTGAGTTATTCTGGTCTTTTATGAATTCAACATCAAGTACATCCTGCGCTTTTGTCAATAACAAATCAACTTTGGATTTATCTTTTTCTGAAAAAGCACTTGTTGTGTTAACTAAGGCAACATAGTAATTTGGCAGCCAGCTTGTTTTATCAGCCGAGGCTATTCTTTCGAACATTGCAGAAGCTTCTGTGTTTTTTCCTTCTTTCCAAAGCCCGAAAGCTTTTCCCATTCCTTGTTCAAATTGCGTTTGTGCAGAGGTTATTACTACTGCAAATAATGCTGCCAAAGTGATGATTTTTTTCATTTTATAAGTAATTTTAAGGTTATTTTAATTTGTTGATTACTATTTATAATACAATTTCAATTTTTGAATCTTTATTGATAACAAATTTAGCGTCTTTATATGCAGGAGGTCCCATAAATCCCTTAGCATTGTTTGAAGCTGCATAATCTTCAGATGGTATTCCCATCATATTTTTATCCAATTTTCCGTTTTTGTTTTCATCGTGATAGGTTGAAATCGCATATTCTCCTGCGGGAAGATTGGCAAATGTGACAACAGCTTCATTGTTTTTAATTTCAGCAGAAAGGCTTTTATAAGTCGCTTGAAGAAATGTACCTTCTGAGTTATATAAACCTACTTTAACAACTCCTGCATTATTTTTTAAACCTGAAACAGAAACAGTTAGTTTAACATTTTGAGCAGAAATTATACTGCAGATAAACAACATTGTAATGGTAATAATTTTTGTCATGATTTTCTTTTTTTAAGGTTTTAAGTCTCCAAGTTTTTTTTAAAGTTGCTAGGTTTTTTCTTAGTCTCTTAGCAACACTTAGCGGCTTTTAATTATTGATGATTAAAACTCTGTTTGTTAATTTTATACTTCAAAAGTATATCGAATTTTATTGTTTTAAAATTAAATGATACTGAGTTGTTGAATTTGATGACTGAATTGTTTTTTTTTCTGAGGAACAGAGGTTGTGAGTAGCAAAGGTTCAAAGGAATTAAAACCTTTCTCACTTTGAACCTTGCATCTTCTTTAAAGATTCTTCAACTGATTCTCGTTTTTATTCTGACTGATTGTCCAGAAGAACCCAACAAAGAAGAATCTGTCTGCAGTGGGCACAACGGCTTGTCTGTTAAAAACTCCGTTTGCATCCGCTGTTCTTGCATAATCATATCCGAAAACATTCTGGCTTCCTAAGATATTTGAAACTGAGAAATAAAGGATTTTTTGTGTTGTTAATAAATAGGCCCAGTTAAAACTTAAACTGTTATACGATTTTGTTTTCCCGTTCATGAATTGTGTCTGATTTGGATCATTATAAGGTCTTCCTGAACTGTAACTATTTGTGAAACCAATTTGTGATTTCCAATCGGTAATAAAATATTTAGTCACAATTGACAAACTATGATTGGCAATAAAACCTGGTGTTGCCATAGTTGGGAAGTTTTTATATTGTCTTTCCGAATCGATATAAGAATAAGAAATCCAGTATTCTAAGTTTTTATGCAAATTGCTGTCTCTCCAAAACAAGTCCAGCCCTTTTGCATAACCTGAACCATTATTATTGAAAGCCGAATTGTATTGAATATCTCTTGTATCATATTGAACCAGATTGCTGTAATCCTTATAATAAGCTTCGGCTCTAAAAGTCTGACCAGGTTTTGTAAATTGATAGTTTAAGATATAATGTCTTGCCTTTTCGCTCTCGAACTGATGGTATTTTGAATATTTGATGTAATCAACAACCGGAGTCTGAGAAAAATCTCCATAAGCAAAAGAAAACTGACTGCTTTTAGAAACTTTATAAGCAATTGAAGCTCTTGGTGCAATATTGGTTTCGTTTAACAGACTGTTATTCGAAAGACGCAAACCTACTTTTGCAGCAAAATTTTTAGAAAACAAAATATCTCCTTCGGTATAAAATGCTGCAATATTTGAATCATAACCATTTGAAACCTTAGCTGAGATATTGTCATCAAAATTTTCATTGAATTTCGTAATGAAATAATCAGCCCCAAAAGACAATTTAAAATAATCAGAAACATTTTTTCTCAACTTTAATTTCAATTGAGCTGCATTTTCATCATTATCAATATCGTTAATATCAAATTTGATTTTATTTTTACTGTATCCATAACTCATTCCTGATGTTAATTGCCAGCCCGTTCCAAAAGAACCTTTATAGGAAGCATTCAGATAAAAATTATTGTTGTTTAAATCTGTTCTTACTTTATCTTCAAAATTGATGTTTTTCTGATTCAGATCAAATTTAGAAGAGTCAAAAGCAGCGTATAATTTAAAAATTCCGTTTGTAAAATGATAACGGTAAACAGTCTCACCAGACAAAGATTGGTAAGGACTGTTCCAATCTACGTTTTGAGGAATTACAGCCTGATATGGCGCCAGATTAATATAAGTTGCATTAACGCTCAAGGAACTTTTTTTCCACTTTTGAGTATTTCCCAAACCTAAACCAACAGTCATTAAAGCAATATCTGTTTTGTTTTGATCCGGTTCATCTTGTGTATTCAGCAATAAAACACTTGATAAAGCTTCGCCATATTCTGCAGAATATCCTCCTGTAGAAAAAGCAATTCCGCTAAACAAAAAAGGCGAAAATCGGCCTCGTGTCGGTAAATTATTGGTTGTTGCCCCATAAGGCTGTGCAACACGAATTCCGTCAACAAAAGTCTGCGTTTCGCTGGCTTCTCCTCCACGAACAAACAAACGTCCGTCTTCACCAACAGTCTGCGTTCCCGGCAATGTTTGTAATGCTGCAATAATATTTCCGGCAGAACCCGCTGTGGTTACAATATCTAAAGGTTTTAAAACTGAAACCCTGGCTTTATCTCCTGATTCTAGTGTTCCGGCAGTAATTACAACTGCATCGAGAGCATTTACATTTTCTCTAAGTTTAACAGTTTGACCTTTGAAATTAGTAACATCAATTTCTTGTTTATATGTTTCATAAATTAAAAAACTCACTATTAAAAACTGATTTCCTGTCGCCATAGTTTCAAAAGAAAACTCCCCTGTTTCTGAGCTTGTCGCTCCGTCATAAGTTCCGTCAATGTAAATATTGGCTCCGGGAATTGGTTTGCCTTTTTGATCAACCACTTTTCCGGAAATGGTATTCTGTGCAAAAATAAAAGCCGTTGTAAATAAAAATGCAATTGTAAAAAGTAACTTGGTTTTCATATTATTTGATTTTGATGAGACAAATATATTTTAACAGTTTTAGTTAAAAAACATTTAATAACTGAATTGTAGAATTTTGAGGATGAGTTGTAAATTACTTATTTGTATCTTAGCTTTTAAGTATAAAACTAATGATTATGTCAGAAAGTAAAAGAGTTTCGAATTTATATCAATCCATTTATAATGGAAATCCGTGGCTGGAAGTCACTTTAGCAAATACTTTAAAAGATGTAACTGCAGAGCATGCCTACAGGAAAATAAATCCTAATTTAAACACGATTTGGGAAATTGTCAATCATCTTATACAATGGAGAAGGAATATTTTAAGACGTGTTCAGGGAGAAACAGTTACGACTCCTGATCATAATTATTTTGTCCCTGTCTTAGATCCATCCGAAGCAGCCTGGGAGCAATCGCTACAAAGTCTGGCAAAATCACAAGAATCATGGAATGCCTTTTTTGAGGATTTTGATGATACGGATTTTGAAAAAATATATGTGAATAATAATCATACCTATTACGAACATATTCACGGAATCATTCAGCATGACGTTTATCATTTAGGGCAAATTGTGATTTTGAAGAAGCTTTTGTAAAAAATTAAAGATTGGAGATTAAATAGTAATTCAGATGAAAAACATTGATAAAGTACAAAATTTACTTCCTTTAGGTTATCTTTTTCTTGTCATACTGGGAATAGTAAAAGAAAGTATATTCTATTATCAAATTGGAATAAATATTATTAGATATTCATCCATAATGGACATTCTGATAAGTCCAATAGCTGCAATTACTTCTCATCCTATATTTTTTATATTCATAATACTATTGTTTATTTTTTTCTTTAAACTTCCACAAATCTTGCTGAAAAATGAAGATAAAGAATGGCTGCATAAACTTTTTGGATCAAAGAGCATTAAAACTGAAGCATCAGAAAGTGAGAGAACAGCTTATTATAATAGCATTACATTAGAATTTTTTAGTTTTTTTTTAATATCCATTTTTCTGGGATACGGACTGGCAGATGGTAAATCTATTTCCGAAAAAATAAAAAACAATAAAATAAACTATGATTACAAACTGAATTATAGTGATGAAAAGTCTGAAAATGTTTATATAATTGGTTCCAATACTGCTTACTATTTTTATTTAACAGAAGGAAACCCAACTATCAAAATTGCACCTGTAACCTCGATCAGGAATTTGGAACTGATAAATAACAGAATGCTGAATAAAAAATAATCGATACCACTAAAGATGAAAAAATCAGTTTTAATTTTACCCCTATTTCTTTTGCTTTGCAATTTTGGATTCTCGCAGGAAACTGAAATAAAATTCGACGAAAAACTAGCAAAATCCTTAAATGCTGATGAACGCGGAATGAAAAAATACGTCTTCTGTCTCTTAAAATCGGGAACCAACACAACCGCATCAAAAGAAGAAACCCAAAAATTATTTGAAGGTCATATGTCCAATATCAATAAATTAGCTAAGGAAGGAAAATTGGTTATCGCCGGGCCTTTCATGAAAAACGACAGAAATTACAGGGGTATTTATGTTTTTAATATTGAAACAATAGAAGAAGCCAAAGCACTTGTTGCCACAGATCCCGCAATTCAGGCAAAATTACTGGAAGCCGAATTAACACCTTGGTATGCAACCGCAGCTTTGCAGGAAACTTTGAAAATCCACGAAAAAATTTCTAAGAAAAAAATATAAATGCCTTATATGAAGACAGAAAAGGAGAAAATGATTTCCGGAGATTACTACGATGCCTTTGACCCCATTTTAGTAAAAGAACGCCGGAAAGCTAAAAATCTATTGCATCGCTTGAATGTCACAGAATATCGTGTAACAAAAAAAGCTAAAGAAATTTTAGCAGAATTAATTCCCAATACAGATGCGGGATTTTATATAGAACCCCCTTTCCATTGTGATTACGGCTATAATATTATCTGTGGCGAAAACGTTTATTTTAATGTGAACTGTGTAGTTTTAGACTGTGCACCTGTAAATATCGGCTCGAATGTATTTATTGCGCCTAACGTGCAAATTTATACTGCATCACACCCGCTTGATGCTGAGTTGCGAAAGACACATGAAAATGCTTTGCCAATTTCTATTGGAGACGATTGCTGGATTGGCGGTAATTCTGTAATCTGTCCGGGAGTTAACATCGGAAAAGGCTGTGTTATTGGCGCTGGATCTGTAGTCACAAAAGATATTCCTGATAATTCACTTGCAGTTGGAAACCCGGCAAAAGTTATCCGAAAATTAAATCAGGAACCTGAATCAAAACTATAATGCTTACCTTAAATAAAGTTCACCACATTGCCATTTTATGTTCAGATTATGAGAAGTCCAAAACTTTTTACACCGAAGTTTTAGGATTAACCATTATTAGAGAAATTTACCGCGAAGAACGCCAGTCATACAAACTTGATCTGGCTTTAAACGGAATTTATATTGTCGAACTATTTTCGTTTCCTGATCCTCCAAAACGTCCTTCAAGACCTGAAGCTGCTGGTTTGCGCCACCTGGCTTTTGAAGTAATCAATCTGGATCAAACTGTTGCTTTTTTAAATTTAAAAAATATTGATTCAGAACCCATTCGAATCGATGAAACTACAGAAAAAAGATTCACATTTATAGCTGATCCTGATTTTCTGCCTATTGAGTTTTATGAGAAATAAATTAAAAACATTAAAATTAAAACAGAAATCAAAATAAAAATCTTCGCAATTCAAATCCTGTGAGATATTTCATCGTTATGCTATTAAAAACATACTGAAAGAATTTTCTTATATCTATAATTTTAACATAATATACTGAGCATTTTTTATCAAAAACCCAATTTGATTCTCTAATTTTGTGAACCGCATAAAAATAATGCGTTCTACAAAATTTATTTCTGATGAACAAAACGGCGCAAATCAAAAAAAATCATCAATTTATTGTACTTCAAAAATTAATTATTGTTTCTCTGTTAATCGGTTTTCTTTCTGCCTTTTTAGGGATTTCATTGAAAAAAATCACTGAGTATTACGAGGAAATTTTTTTTCATCAAGTCTCAGTAAACCCAATATTTTATGTCATTTTTCCGGTTTTTGGATTATCTGTAATTTATTTTCTAAGACAATATCTTTTTAAAAAGAAAGAAAACAAAGGAATCAAAGAAGTTTTTGAAAGCACACAATCAAAATCCAAAAATTTACCAACTTACAAAATACCATCACATTTTATAAACGGATTATTAACCGTTATTTTTGGAGGCTCAACAGGAATCGAAGTTTCGACTGTTGTGGCTGCTGCAACAATAGGTTCGGTAGCACAGCAAAAAGAAAATGTTTTTCGTCAATACAAAACAGAATTAATTTGTGCTGGTGTTGCAGCCGGAATTACGGCTTTATTCAGTAGTCCGATTGCCGGAATTTTATTTGCTGTCGAAGTTATTTCCCGAAAAGTAACCCGTGCTTTTATCATCACAAATATAATCGCTGTCTCAATTGCATTTGGTCTGATTACCATTTTAAAAGAAGAACCTTTATTTACCGTTTCAATTACAACCTGGCACTTGAAAGCCATTCCGTATTTTATTCTTTTAGGAATTTTAGCAGGAATAAATTCGGTTTATCTTACCCGTTGTGTATTGTTTTTCAAATCACAATTTGGCAAAATTCAAAAACATTATTACAAAATCATAATAGGGTCTCTTGTTTTAAGCATTTCTTTATTTGTATTTCCACAGTTATATGGAGAAGGCTATCATTCAATAAAAATGATTTTTAGTGATTCAGGTCAGCTTCCGCTAACTATTACTTTAGGTTTTACTTTTCTTGGAATTTTACTTTTAAAACCTATCGTAACTTCTATAACTTTGGCTTCGGGAGGCGATGGAGGTGTTTTTGCCCCTAGTCTTTTCATTGGTGCTTTTTTAGGATTATTGCTGGCTTCAATTTTAAATACCTTTTTTAACACACAGGTAATTCCGGTGAATTTTATGATCATTGGAATGGCTGCTGTACTTAGCGCAAGTATTCATGCTCCTTTTACAGCCATATTTTTAGTTTGCGGATTAACAAATGATTATACTTTATTCTTTCCTATTCTGGTAGTTTGTCTGATTTCGAAATACACGGCAAAAATCATTTATCCTTACACAGTTTATACGTATTCTCCAAGTTTATTAAAATAAAAAGATGCCTGTTCAAAAAATAAAAAGAAGTTACCGTAAAACACGTTACATTCTTTATAAGGAAACTTTAATTGATTATAAAGAACAATTTTGGTCGTTTTTAGGATCATTTGTAGGTATCGGAATTCTGGCTTATATTCAATCAATACATTTTTCAGGAAATGATGCCGTCTATTTAATTGGTTCATTTGGAGCTTCGAGTGTATTGGTTTACGGTATTATTCAAAGTCCTTTTTCGCAGCCTCGAAACTTAATTGGCGGTCATCTTGTTTCGGCATTCATAGGTGTTACCGTACACAAACTGGCTCCGGATATTATCTGGATTGCAGCTCCGCTTGCTGTATCGCTAGCCATAATTTTAATGCAGATCACAAAAACACTACATCCTCCCGGAGGAGCCACAGCCCTTATTGCTGTCATTGGTTCGGACAAAATAAAAGGTTTAGGATATATGTATGTCGTTTCCCCAGTACTCATTGGAGTAATAATTTTGTTTCTGACAGCATTAGTTTTCAACAATATGACTTCCAGCAGAACTTACCCAAACCACAGTACTTATCATAAACATTATCACAAAATCAGAAAGAGACTGACTGGAAAATAAGTTTGGTTTGTCATTTCGACTTAAGGAGAAATCACACGCGTAACTCGCCAAAGATGGGCGATTTTCTTTGCGGAGCTTCTAGTGTGATTTCTCCTTAAGTCGAAATGACATGCAAGCCGAAAATTTATCAGCTAAAATCTTTTCAACAAATCGTAATTCCTAATTCGTAAATCATAATTTATATTTTACCTTTGGCTTTTCAAAAAAATACAAAGATTATGGTTTATAAATTTAGAGTGATTCTAGACGCCGAAGAAGACATTTTTAGAGACATTGCAATTCTTAAAGACGATACACTGGAGGATTTACACAATGCTATCTTCAACGCTTTTGGTTTTGACGGAATGGAAGTTGCTTCGTTTTATACCTGTGATGAGACCTGGAATCAGGAAGATGAAATTCCGCTTTTTGACACTGGCGATGTACCAGGAGAACAAAAAACTATGGGCGATTATCAATTATCTGATATCTTAGATCAACAAAACACCAAAATCATTTATGTATATGATTTTATCAATATGTGGACATTCCTTGTAGAGTTGGCTGCTATTGAAGATCAGATTGCAGGAGCGACATACCCGGAAACTTTATTCTCTCACGGAGAAATGCCCGAAGATTCAGGAGAGAAAAACTTCGAAGCTGATATGCATGACGACATCTACGGCGAATTTGAAGATGATCTGGATGAAGACGATCTTGACATGTTTGAAGGAGATGACAGTTTTGAAGATTTCGGTTTTGAGGAAAATTGGAATTAAAATTTAGGTTCATAGATCAGAGTTACAAAGGTTCATAGGTTTTATTAAAATTCCTGATTTTTAACAGTACGAATATTCCTATATTTGTGTTTGATTTTTTTAAATATAAAAATATGAGTACTTTTAGAGGCCTTTTAATCTGGCAAAAATCAATGGCATTGGTAACCGAAATTTACCAATTGACAAGTTTATTCCCAAAAGAAGAAATTTATGGACTAACTTCACAAATTCGAAGAAGTTCAATATCAATACCAAGTAATATTGCCGAAGGATATGGCAGAGACGGAAATAATGATTACCTAAGATTTTTAAATATTGCTATTTCATCCTTATTTGAAATACAGACTCAACTTGAAATTTCATTCAATTTAAAATACATAAACGAGAATCAATTTAATAAAATAAACGAAGAAAGCAGAGAAATAGAACGAATGCTAAGTGTATTTATTCGAAAAATAAAAGAACGAAAGTAAACCTTTGTTACTTTGAACCTTTGCAACTCTCAACCTAAAAATACATGATCAACTTATTCAACACCCACATCGAGACGCTTGCAATACACCGCGTAGGAAACAAAAGCAGAAACGAAGCCATTTTTTTGTCTGAACAGCCTTTTAGCTTAAATGACGAAATTGTTCCTCTGATAAAAGAATATTTTTTTAAGCCTTTTAGGGAGAAAGAAGAAAACTATTACCAGTTTGCGCACGAAGTCGATTTGGATTATAACGACATGTTTAAATATGCTACGGAGATTTTTGATAATCCTGGTAATTTACAAGAAATTTCTAAAAAAATCACGACACATTTATTCGAGCAGTCAAACCATCCGCACATTAAAAACGGAGAAGTTTATGTAACATACTTAACGAATTTAAGTATTGACAATAATGTTGTTGATGCTATCGGAATTTTCAAAAGCGAGCTGCAATCAGACTTTTTGCAGTTTGAAGAAAAAGACAGCAATCTGGAGATGATTTTACAACAAGGAATCAACCTGAGTAAATTAGATAAAGGCTGTTTGATTTTTAATTATAAAAAAGAAGAAGGTTACAAAATTCTTACTGTAGACAGCAACCGTTATGATGCGCGTTATTGGTTAGAGCATTTTTTATCTGTTGATGCTTTTGAAGATGAAAACTTCATCACTAAAAAATACCTGAAATTCTGTCAAAACTTCGCAAAAGATGTGGTGTTACCCGCAGAAGACAAAAAAGAAGAAGTGATGTTTATGAACCGATCTGTGAACTATTTTGCAAAAAATGATCAGTTTGAAGAACAAAATTTCTTAAATGAAGTATTAGACAACCCCGATTTAATTCCGGAATTTAAAAACTACAAAGTTGATAAAGGAGAAAAATACAGCATTGAAGATATAACCTCATTCCCTATTGCCAACGCAGCAGTTTCAGATGCCCGAAAATCAATTAAAAACGTTATTAATCTGGATACGCACATTCAGATTAAAATGGATTTCATCAATCCGGAAAGCGCTGAAAAATTTGTTGAAAAAGGCTGGGATGAAGAAAAACAAATGTATTACTACCTGGTATATTTCAATAAAGAAGAAAAAAGCTAGAGCCATTTATTTTCTTACTTACTAAAAACAAAAAACCTCGATACAAGTTAGTATTTGAGGTTTTTTATTTATAAATCCATTTTATTTTTAAGATATTCCAGCATAGCCTTTGTTATTGGTTTAGAAAGAAAATCTTTAATTATTGGGTACTTCTTTGCTTTGAGCAAATCTTCAGGATTAATCGTAGAAGATAGAACAATAACATTTACCGAATTAAATTCATTATAAGCCGGGGATGTAAAATAATCTAAAAATTCCCAGCCTCCCATAACAGGCATATTTAAATCGAGAAAAATAAGCTGTGGTTTTTTAACTATTTTGGCTTTATTGTATTTTAAGGTATTAAAGTACAATAAAGCTTCTTCGCCATTTTGAGCTGTAATGATTTCATTTGAAAAAGAAGACTTCTCAATTACTTTTTTAGACAGCATTAATGTAATAGGATCATCATCAATACATAAAATTTGTTCCATCATATTAGTTTTTAAATGTTATGATAAATGAGGTTCCTTTATTCACCTCGCTTTCTACACTAATAGTCCCACCCATAGTTTCAACCTGGGATTTTACAAGATATAAACCAAGACCTTTACTGTCCGGATAATTGTGAAATCTTTGATATAATCCAAACACTTTATCCCCGTTTCTTTCTAAGTCAATTCCGATTCCGTTATCGCTAAAAGTTAAAAAAACTTTTTGATCAATCTGTTCTGCAGTAATAGAGATTTTTAATTTTCTATTCTCAGATTTGTATTTTATAGAATTCGTCAGCAAATTTAATAATATGCTTTCGATATAGGCTTTATTTGTATTAAGTAAAGGAACTTTATCTAATTTAAGTTTTATTATAGGCTTATGCGCTTCTATTTGAAAGGATAACTGGCTAAATACATTTTCAAAAACTTCACTCAGGGAAACCATTTCTTTTTGCATCGAAGAGTTATCCTTTATAATGATGACTTTTACTAAATCATTAATTGTTTCATTTAAGAGATGCGTAGATTTATTAAAACCATTTAATATCTCTTCCAATTCAGAGTTTTCAATAGGTATATCTTCAATTAAGTTTAACAAACCGATTAAATTAGATAATGGAGCTCTAAGATTATGTGAAGTAATATAAGAAAATTGCTTTAAATCTTTATTATTCTGAGTCAACTCACGTATTAAATGCTCTTTTTCAGTTTCTAATTTTCTTTCCTCAGTAATATCCTGCTGAATAGAGATCCAATGTGATATTACACCTTCAGCATTAAAAATTGGAATCATTGAAAAACGAACCCAATATTCTCTTTTATTTTTACTGTAAGTTATGGTTTCAATCAAACATTCTCTTTCTTCTTTGATTGCTTTCAATATTTTTTTTAATGCTGCAGGATCAGAATTTGGCCCTTTAAAAACATTTGGCGACTGGCCCAGAATTTCATCAGATTCATAACCCGACATTTTAGAAAATGCAGGATTCACATAAACAATTCTTGGAATTTTACCATCTGTAGAATTTGCTTCGGTAATCAGAATAGAATCTTTTGATTGGGTAATAACAGTTTCTAAAAGTTTAAGTCTCTGCTCCTCTTCTTTTTGTTTTGTAATATCCTGAATAGCACCGATCATCCTGACACTCTTACCATTTTCGTCTTTTAAAAGAAAACCTCTGTCCAAAACATATTTGTAAGTTCCATCAGCACATCTGAACCTGTATTGATCCTGCCATTTTTCTGTTTTAAGTTCAATAAAAGAATATAATTTGACGGACATTTTTATAGTGTCCTCAGGGTGAATTTTATCAAACCACCATTGTGAAGTCATCCCTACTTCATCATGCTTATAACCAAAAACATTTTCGATACCTTTATTCCATGTAATATAATCTTCCTGTATTTTCCAGTCCCATATTGTATCACTTGTAGCTTTTGCAACTATATCATACTTCTCATTAGATTCCTTAATTTCTTCATTATTAAGCTGCATCTTTTTCAGAATAGATACATCTCTTCTTTCATTTTTCGACAAAATATAATTAAAGATTGCACCAGTAAAAAGAATAAAAAAAATATCCTTTATAAAACTAAAATGGTAAAACTCTACACCTAAAGCACAGTTAACGAGAAATTTATGACATAATATGGCCATAAATAACGAAATGATAACATAGATCAGCGTGATTTGTTTTGGTTTACTTTTCATTACTCAAATATAGGTAAATATACCAAATCTTAACAAATGAAAACTTTAAATCTATAGAATTAAAACTATCCAATTAAACTAATTCATTGACATTACGTAATCTATCTTCAAAACGTTTTTTATATCAAAATAAAGTGTACCTTTGCACCCATTAAAATTCACAGATGGAATCTATTAGAAACATTGCAATTATTGCCCACGTCGATCACGGTAAAACCACTTTGGTTGATAAAATTATGTATCACTGTCAATTATTTCGTGACAACGAAAATACAGGTGATTTAATTCTTGATAATAACGATTTAGAGCGTGAAAGAGGTATTACTATTACTTCTAAAAACGTATCTGTTCAATATAAAGGAACAAAAATCAATATTATTGACACTCCTGGCCACGCGGATTTTGGAGGAGAAGTAGAACGTGTATTGAACATGGCCGATGGTGTATGTTTATTAGTGGATGCTTTTGAAGGTCCAATGCCACAAACTCGTTTCGTATTACAAAAAGCGATTGATTTAGGTCTTAAGCCTTGTGTAGTGATCAATAAAGTTGATAAAGAAAACTGTACTCCTGAAGAAGTTCACGAAAAAGTTTTTGACTTAATGTTTGAATTAGGTGCAGAAGAATGGCAGTTGGATTTTCCAACAGTTTATGGTTCTGCTAAAAATAACTGGATGTCTGATCATTGGGAAAACGTAACTGATAATGTTGAAGCATTATTGGATATGGTTGTTGAAAATGTACCTGCTCCTAAAGTTTCTGAAGGAACACCACAAATGTTGATTACTTCTTTAGATTTCTCTGCATTTACCGGCCGTATTGCTATTGGTCGTTTGGAAAGAGGAATTTTGAATGAAGGTATGCCAATCTCACTGGTAAAAAGAGATGGTACTATCACTAAATCACGTATCAAAGAACTTCATACTTTTGAAGGACTTGGCCGTAAAAAAGTACAACAAGTAATTGCCGGAGATATTTGTGCTATTATTGGAGTTGAAGGTTTTGAAATTGGAGATACTATCGCTGATTTTGAAAACCCTGAGGCTTTGAAAACAATTGATATTGACGAGCCTACTATGAGTATGTTGTTTACAATTAATGACTCTCCTTTCTTTGGTAAAGAGGGTAAATTTGTAACTTCTCGTCATATTAGAGACCGTTTGACAAAAGAATTAGAGAAAAACTTAGCTATGAAGTTAGGTGAAACTGATTCTGCTGATAAATTCATGGTTTTTGGCCGTGGAGTACTTCACTTATCTGTTCTTATTGAAACAATGAGAAGAGAAGGATATGAATTGCAAATTGGTCAGCCACAAGTTATCATCAAAGAAATTGATGGTAAAAAATGTGAACCAATTGAGGAATTGACAATTGATTTACCAGAAACTCTTTCAGGTAGAGCGGTTGAGTTCGTTACTATGCGTAAAGGTGAAATGCTGAGTATGGAAACTAAAGGGGAGCGTATGATTGTAAAATTTAATATTCCATCACGTGGAATTATTGGATTGCGTAATCAATTGCTTACTGCTACTGCCGGTGAAGCTATTATGGCACACCGTTTTATAGGATATGAGCCTTACAAAGGAGAAATTGCCGGACGTAACAAAGGTTCATTGATTTCTATGGAAAAAGGAAAAGCTATTCCTTATTCTATCGATAAATTGCAAGATCGTGGTAAGTTTTTTGTTGAACCAAATGCAGAAATTTACGAAGGTCAGGTAATTGGAGAAAACTCTCGTGGTGATGATATGTGTGTAAACGTAACTAAAGAGAAAAAACAATCCAACGTTCGTTCTTCTGGAAATGATGAAAAAGCAAGAATCATCCCTCCAATTATTT
Source organism: Flavobacterium sp. Flavsp81 (assembly GCF_059491325.1). NCBI lineage: Bacteria > Pseudomonadati > Bacteroidota > Flavobacteriia > Flavobacteriales > Flavobacteriaceae > Flavobacterium > Flavobacterium sp. Flavsp81. The sequence goes on from NZ_CP168505.1 coordinate 2,225,148, forward strand.
TCTCATTAGAGGAAGCTTTAGAATACATTCAAAAAGATGAATATGTAGAGGTTACTCCAAAATCTATTCGTTTGAGAAAAATCTATTTGACAGAAACTGATAGAAAAAGATTTAAATTCTAATTTATCAAATTCCAATATTTTAAAATCCCAAATTCCAATTACTGGAATTTGGGATTTTTTCTTTTTTTGAAGTTGGAATTTGGAATTTATAGTTTGGAATTTTTTAAACCTTTATCTTTTCAAACTAAAATGTCCTTTTGCTTCCCGGCCATCGTCAAATTTTGCAGTATACCAGTAATCGTCTGCCGGCAACGGATTACCTTGAAATGTTCCATCCCAACCTGAACCTGACGGAGAAATTTGTTTGATCAGTTTTCCATATCTGTCAAAAATATAAATGATTGATTTGGAATAAAAATCAGCACTTACACCTTCCACATTCCAGGTATCATTATAGCCATCATTGTTTGGAGTGAAAAATTTTGGAGCTCCCAGAACTGCAATTGTTTTTTCGGTTATTCCGCATCCATTCAAATCTTTGATATAAATGGTATGAAAACCTACAGCGACATTTTCGAACAAATTTGAATCCTGATAAGGTCCATTTGAATCGGTAAGGCTATAAACGTATTGCCCAGGTCCGGTTATATTTATTAAAACAGAATTATCATTTCTTAAATCCCTAACTTCAATAGCTGCAATTTCAGCAATATCTGATGCCACAACTTTTACAGTCCGCGTTCTGGAACAATTGTTTTTATTTATTACATCGACGGTATAAGTTCCTTGCGTATTAACTTCTATAGAAAACATCGTTGCTTCTGGAATTATGTTTCCATTCAAATACCATTGATAAGTATAATCATCTATTGGTGTACCATCGTTAATATCCGCATCAAGAGTAACCAAAAGTTCCGGCAAATTACTGCAGATAATTTTATTTTCGTTTTCGTCAATGTTTAGATTTATGTTTGGAAGTGGATTTACTATTAAATTGAAAGTAGTAAATCCAAAACAATCATTAGATAAGGAATTTTCGACCCTTGCCCATATTTTTTGATTATTTGGATATCCAATATTTCGATAATTTGAAATATTTGTAATGGCTAATGAATTTCCGGAAACATCAGTTTCGGCCAGAAAATCAGCCTCATTTTTATAATAGTTTATCGTATAATTTGTAGCCGAAGCCGGAAGTGTGTTTTTGATTTCCTGCGTTACATTACTGAAATCAAAACTCGAAATACCATCTTTGTCCGTATTGGATTCATCTAAAAAATCATCACATGCCTGATAATCTGCAATTTGAAAACTATTGGGTATTTGAGTTACAGAAACAATAAGATTCAACTGTGAGATACTAAAACAGCCATTTGCATTTTCAATACGCGCATAAATTGTTTTATCTGAAGAAGTATAAGCTTGGGGATTTACAATTAATGATGAGGCATCTTGTGATTCTGCTCCTGCAATATTAGTGTAGTAACTAAACTTTTCTACAGCTGAATTAACTGAAATGGTATTATTCTTCTGTGTTAAATTGAATATCGAAACCCCGTCTGTATCATCGTCACATTGCACTAAAGTTACAGGAGAATTAATTGTTGGCAATCCTAATATTGTCAATGCTGCTGCATTAGAATACAAGCCGCATGAATTGCCTGTTCGACTCAAAAATACTCTATATTGATCCGTATTCATCGATTGGGAAACATTTGAGACTGCTAACAATGAGGTATTTACTCCCGAATAGGTTACGTTATTAACCAAGTCAGTCCAGGTATTCCCATTGTTCACAGAAACCTGCCATTGATAACCCGATATTGAAGCAGCAACAACTGTAAAAGTTGTATTTTGTAATTCACAAACCGATTTGTTTTCCGGGTGATTATTAATAATTATGGGCGCTGCAATCGCATAATTTAAGTTTGGATTTGTATATCCGATCCCACTTGTAACAATACCTTTTATATTCACTGCTGGAGGGGAAACAGCACCCAAAAATTTATCATTATTAGAATCAATAAACCCTGCTTCTGTTACGTCTGGACACAAATCATTGTCGCTATCCAATTCTATATAATTATGAATACCGTCAGAATCGGTATCAATAATGCTATAATTCAGTTTTGCACTTTCCGGAAAAGTTTCTACTGAATTTACCAGTCCGTTTATTCCAAAATCATTTCCATCAATTATACCATTTAAATTGGTGTCTGCAGCATTACTTCCTGATTCTGTCAGATCGTAAATTCCGTCATTATCACTATCCAAGTCTAAATAATCAGGAACATTGTCATTATCAAAATCCGCAGGTATTAGTCCGTTTACATACGCATCATCAATCCCATCGTGATTAGTATCAATATTAGATACAATCTTAAAGTTTGCGCCTTGTGCTTCAACAGCGTCGGGAACACCATCATTATCACTGTCGAGATCCAACTGATCTAAAACTCCATCATTATCAGAATCTTTAGGAATACAAACCAGATAAAATTTTAATGACGTTCTATTTAATGCTGTGTCGGAAAGATTTTGATGCTTAAAGCTAATCATTTTAGACTGATTCGTTAAAAATTTAAAAGTTCCTGTACCAGCTGTTAACGGAACAGCACCATTTAACCTGAAACGAATTTCAAATGATGAAAATTCAGTTACACCACTTTCATAAAAACCATCATAATTTGTATCAATCAATAATTGATTATTTGGATTTAATACCGTTATAGTTTTGTTTGTTTCTGAATTCACAACATATTCAGCTGTAGAATTCATTAAATCAATTGTATTGCCTGTTGAAATATAATCTAATCCAATTGAAACAGGCTGAGTAAAAGTCATTGTATATTTCATCCAGTTTGTTTTACCTGCGGGCACTTCACTAACAAAACTTCCGTCAGCATTTCCTAAAAAAGGAATACTGCTTGCTGCTGCCGAAGTAGTGACAGTTTGAATAAATGAATTTGTATAAGTACCTATAGAAATAGTATTTGAACCTGAATTAGAAATATCTATATTGTGATTCCCAAATGATTCAGTGCAATTTGTTATTCCATCCTGATCATTATCCAAATCTACATTGTCATTAGTTTTGTCATTATCCATATCTGTGGGACAATCACTAACAGGAATTTCATCAGAAAATAATTCTATACCACAGGCCAACAATGTTGCTTTTACCTTATAATATCCTGGTTGCGTTGGTGAATATGCATTGGAATTAGCACCGGGAATTGCAATATCGTTAAAATACCATTGAAACACATCAAATCCCGTCAGGGAACTTACATTCAATTTAACATTAGGAATACAGCCGAATTGAGATACATTTAACTGCTGGAAATTCACTTCGGGTTTAAAAGTAAAACCTGAGTAATATCCTCCAAATGTTGCCGCACCATCACTGCCATATGCTGCTAAATACAATTGAGAAGTAGAAAAGACAGATACATTTCCGGTTAGCCCGGTTAGAACATAGCATTCATATTCTGTATTTCCTGTGACAGTAGTCGGTCCTAAAACATTTACATTCGGAGGCAGTGTTGCCAAAGTATAAGGAACCTTATTAATTATAAAATTTAAATCTGAACCCGTTTTTGTCGTAAATGTAACCCTGCCTGTAAAAACACGATTGCCAATTGACTCAATAGAAGGAATATTGTCTATTGATTTTGGCGTTTGACAACTTAAAGGCGGTACAAAAAACATTTCCTGATTGGCTTCATCACCCCTTACATCATCCCCCACACTCTGATAGGCGAAGATATTTTTGCTGGAACGGACATACAAATTCCCCTGTGAATTATAATCAGAACCTAAAAGCGAAACATATTCACCCGCATTAATGGTGTAATTTGAAGTTACAGAACCATTTAAAAATATATAGGTATTATCTTCATGGGCAATTAAAATGACTTTTTCTACATTTTGAAAACCTGTGCTTTTAATAAAAATATAATCAGTTCCTGTTCTTTCTGCCGAAACAATTTGATCGAAGCCTAGATCTACATTATTTCTTACTTCTCCATTGGATCCTGCAAAAGAACCACAATTTACAGCTATGGGTTTATTTGACGAAATTAATGCCCCAATAAGTGCATCATTATTCGCAGGCGTGGGACCTTGTACTGCAATAGTATAACTCTCCCCACTATTCAGGGTAATACTTGGTATCGAATTTCCTGTAAGGGTATTATTTATCAAAACTGCTCCAGTTTTGATATCCTTAAAATTGATTACTGTGTTGTTTTCAGTCGCTAAAACTGATGCAAATGTCAAATGCCTGTCTGAATAACCGGTATTTAATTTATTTGTAAAACCGCTAATTCTAAACTGAGTACCCAATGCAGCTAAACCTTTTGAAACTATTTCACTTGATTGGTTACCGGTTCTGTCAATAACTCTGACTGTGGCATACACAATATCTGCTGCTTCAATAATATAACCCCGATTAGATTTGATACTGCTTGCTTCAGTTTGATCAAGAACCAATTGATTTGCATTGTGTGCATTAATGTCAAAAATATAGGGAATATCCCTGGAAACTGTTCCGGTAATAATTGCCCCGCCAATTTCATTTATGCTAAAACCAACCGGAGTTAAGCTTGGAGTAGAAATATAAATATATTGTTCCCCTACAGGCACACCACTTGAAGCCACTACAGGCGGAATATAATGAGTTTTACTAAATTGTGAAAAACTCAAAAGCGGTAACAATAGTAAAGAAAGATATAAATGTATATATTTTAGCATATTTTAAAAGTAATAATTTTTACATTACTTTTAAAACTAAAATAACCTTTCTCATTCAAACCATCCTAAAACAAATTATACCGTAGTCAAAAAACTACAAATCCCTATTTTTTAATATTTTATAAGAGAAGTAAACAAATAAAAATGTCCAGATCAAAACGATTAAAACAGAAAAATAATGTACACCATAATCTTTTGTATTTTCTACACCCATTTGTGTACCGATGCTTTTTATGACAGATAATCTTGTAAAAGGTTCAACAATTAAATTTGACATGGCTTCCAATGGAAGAAACTGCATAATATAATCGTCTGTATTACTGTTAGGAAAAATTTTAAATGCTAAAACTCCTTTTATAATCCCTTCAATTATACTCCAAACCAACAGAAATCCCAAGGCAAAAGCAGAACGTTTAACTAAAATCCCTAAAAATAAACAGAAAGAAAAGAAACCCGTAAGTTTTACAAAAAAGGCTAACAGATAATCTAAATCCATTAAAATCACATCAAATTCATTGTAAGATGAAAAACTCAATCCAAGAATCAGACTCATAATAAAAACGAAAATAGTAGAACACAAAGCAAAAAGTACAACCGTTAAAAATTTAGACAAGACAAATTCTTTTTTACTTAAACCATCAATCAGGTTTTGTTTTAAAGTGCCGTAACTATATTCATTAGCCATCATCGAAACGATTACAATTGCTAAGAAAAATTTTAGCCAGGCAGCAATATAGGTATTAAAATGCCATATAAACGGAAAGTTAAAAATCCCCATTTCGGCCAAATGAAACTTAAAAGGTCCAATATCAAATTTAACAGATGCGATTAAAGCAATAAACGAAAGTAAAATGAAATAAGTAAGTGTCAATACTTTACTGGCTTTGTTTTTCCAGATTTTCTGTAATTCTATAGAGATAAGTCTGTTCATGGCTTAGTTATTTTGTGTAGCGTTTTTGGTTAATTCTAAAAATTGGGCTTCTAAACTATTTTTACGTTTTACTAAATGACATAATGTGATATTTTTAGAAAACAAAAATTGGTTTAATTCTGAAGCGGATAATTCTGATTTTAAGTAAACCAAAATTTTATCTTCCTCTTCAGTAATTCTATCAATTGCAGGATGTTCATTCAAAATAGATTTAAGAGTTTCATTATCGCCAGACTGAACTTCAAAAAAACCTTCGTTAGCAGACATTCCATCAACCGAACCTGAATACAGAATTTCTCCTTTTCGTAGCACAATTACATGCGAACAAACCTTTTCAACCTCATCCAATAAATGTGAAGCCAATAAAATAGTAGTTCCCTGAGAAGCTATTTTTCTGATAATATCTCTGATTTGATGAATTCCCTGTGGATCTAAACCATTCGTAGGCTCATCTAAAATTAAAATTTCCGGATCGTTTAAAAGTGCCGAGGCAATAGCTAAACGCTGTTTCATTCCTAACGAAAAAGTACTGAACTTACTATCTTTTCTTTCGGTTAAACCTACCAAATCCAATTTTTCATTGATTTTAGAATAATCGATGCTTTTTATTTTACAGACCAGTTTCAGGTTTTCTTCGGCAGTCATGTACGGATAAAAGTTAGGGCGTTCTATAATAGCACCCACTTTTTTTAAGGCTTCATGCGTCTGCATTTTTCCTCCAAACCAACTGTAATCACCGGAAGTTCGGTTTACAACGTTCAAAACAATTCCCAAAGTAGTTGATTTTCCGCTTCCGTTGGGACCTAAAATTCCATAAACGCGGCCTTTTTGTATATCAAAAGATACATTTTTCAAGGCCTGAATGCGCCCGTATCTTTTATGAAGATTCTGAATAGTAAGTATGGTTTCCAAATTAATTTCGGTTTAAGTTTTTAGTAAGACGTTTCAACCTCCTTTTTGTTACTCCTAAATGTAATTTTAATGTAAATTTGCATTAAAGATATTGAAAATGAGCGAGCCATTAATGCTATTAAAAAAACCTTCTTACCCTTTAACACAATCTCTGTTAAGTTATTTAGAACGCTATGAACGCATCTCAAAGGTGTCTGTGTTTTATGATGACTTATTGCGTTTTTCAGGTTCTGTAAATGTCTATGATAAAAATGAGGATGATACATTATGGATCCGTGTCTATTATAGTGAATTTGAAAGAAACGAAATCGACCTAAACTTAAAAAAAGTCTATTCACTTTTGCATTCTGACGGAAATAGTGAAATTATTCAGTTCCTTAACATTGACGCCATTGATTACTGTACTTTTGGAAATTCAAAACCATTCCGGATTAAGGTTCGAAATATCCTTAACGATAACTACGTTCACTTTTACATTAAGAAAGCGGATGCTTCCAGAATTTACGGATTGGAATTAGAAGATATTTTATCTCCGGACAAAATCAACTTTTTAGTTTACAAAGACACTCTGATTGAAGAGCACATCATTGGTATTCCCGGAGATGTTTTCATGGATACTTTACTGCATAATTGTACTGAAACCGAAAAATCCCAGATAGCAAAAGAGTTCGTTAAGTTTAATGAGCGCTGTATGATTAGACTTTTAGGCGATATGCGCGCTTATAATTATGTAATTGTACCCATTCATGATTTTGACCAGGTAGTCTATAAAATCCGTCCTATAGATTTTGACCAGCAATGTTATGAAGGTAATTTCAAAGTATACCGCCCTCAGTTTTTCAAAGAAAATTATCCAATGATAAAATTGATCAAGGAAAAACTGCAGGAGCGTTCTATTTTTCAATATAAAGATGAAGAAAGAGCTATACTGGCAAAACGTATTCACTCAGCTGAAAACAGGATCAAAAAATTATTGAATATTATGTGTCATGATACTATTTCGACAGAAGAACACCTGAATCAACTAAAAATGGAATTATATCGTTATACAAATGATATGAAGTTTAAAAACGCAAAATCTATGGGACACATTATGTTTGCTGCTTTTGAGTTTATTACGCGTAATTTTAAAAACACGAATTTAATTTAAGAATTTTATGAAAAAGTCTTTTTTACTTGTTTCTATAGTTTTATTAGCTTGCCAGCAACAATCAAATAGTGATTTAAAAACGATATTTTCACTTCCGAAAAAGCTGAAAGAGGTTTCGGGAATCACTTATTTTCCGGAAACGAATTTAATTTATACCCTGGAAGACAGCGGAAATAAAAATGAAATTTATGCTATAAATTCAGAAGGAAAATTGGACAAAACCATCGCCATTACCAACGCCCAAAATATAGACTGGGAAGATATTACAAAAGATAAAAACGGAAATATTTATATTGGTGATTTTGGTAATAATGACAATGAGCGTAAGGATTTATGCATTTACAAAATAGCCAAAAATGAATTAAATAAAGAAAATGCAGTTGCCGAATACAAAATTTCATTTTCTTACCCGGAACAGACAGAATTTCCTCCAAAGAAAAAAGAATTATTTTATGATGTTGAAGGTTTTTTTGAATACCAAAATTACTTTTACCTTTTCACTAAAAACAGAAGCAAAAATTTTGACGGCACAGCTTTTATCTACAAAATTCCAAACGCTCCGGGAACTCAAAAAGCAACCAAAATAGGTGAATTTAAAACTTGTGACAATTACAATCATTGTGTTTTAACAAGTGCTACAATTAGTCCTGACGGAAAAAAAGTAGTTTTGTTAAGTCATGATAAAATAGTTATATTCAAAAATTATCCGGACGATTTATTTAATAAAGGAACTCAGACTGAAATTCATTTGAACCATTTTTCACAAAAAGAAGCTATTGTTTTTAAAGACAATACTACTTTATTAATTTCAGATGAAAAAACAAATAAAATAGGCGGGAAAGTCTATGAATTTAAGCTGAAGTAACCTTATGTAAAAAATACATCTATATTTTAAATCAGCAAATTAAAAACTGTAAGCGGCACCTACAACAACTCTTCCAACTTCGTCAGGAGATTTAAAGTAAGAAACTCTTGCCGTAATTACATTTATTCCGTTTATCCATATTCCGCCGCCAAAATCGTTATGCCATTTTTTTGAATCTTCAGCATTCAACCAAATACGGCCATAATCAAAGCCGGCTAAAATTCCGTATGTCAAAGGAATTATTGATTTACGTATTTTTCCAATACTATAACGCAAATCAGTACTTTGTGAGAAGGATGTATTTCCTAAAAATCGTTCATTTCTATAACCGCGTAAATCCTTATCACCTCCTAAAGTTACACCTTGATAAAATTCATAATTATCATTTAAAACCGCTTTTGTTTTAACCATAGTAGCAAAAACAAATTTACCCTGCGGGTCAATCTTATGCACGAAACTTAAATTACTTTCTATAGTTGGAAAATTTTGTTTCGTGTCATTCAAATTCGTGAGCCAGCTTCCTGATATCATAAATCCCATTCCCAAAGTAGGTTTTGAAACAAAATCGGCATTTTTGAAGCTATATTTTATTGTGGCACCACCATATTGCTGATTTTCAAAAACAGCCGGGTTTACAATCCCGGGAACATCAATAAAACGTCCATTTGTATCTTCAACTTTCATTTGCTCAAAAACAGGCTGAAAACTCAACTCACTTCCATAACGGCCAACATGTCTCACAGCAGGAGCCACCCTTAATTTCTGGATGCGAACCCTATTGTAATCCATTCCTAAATCCTGATCGCTATTTGGGGTTTCGTTTCCGTAGCCAAAATAATTTATTGCAAAATTTGGTGTGGTGAATTTTGCTTCTACATCAATTACCCAATTCCCCAATAATCCCGGAAAATGTGATGTGTAATCTAATTCAAAACCACCTGTTGCAAAATAATAATACCCGTTTAAAACATGTTTTTGAGTGTATGGATTTTGTTTAAAATTATTCACCGTATAATTTATATTGATCCCTACTTTTATCCCATCATCCGGATTAAAGCCTGCAGTTGGCAAACCTGAGAAGACATTGTATTTCGGTTTTTTAAAGTTATATAAGTTTACATCATAATCATCAGTAAGAATGGTTTGCGCTTTTTTATCCAGATTATAAGTGTTTATTTTTGATCTAAAATCATAAATTTTAACTTTCCTACCGTTGTCAATAGCATATAAATCATTGTTTTGGCCTCCAATTAACCGAATTAAAATTTTCGATTTATATTTTCCGTTTACTTCATAAATATCGTCATCATCCAAACCATAAATCCAAATATTTTTTGTTGTTTTATCATTATAAATCTTAGTATAAATTAATTCATCTCCGTCTTTTTTAATCCGATAAACTTTTAGTTCCAGACTCTTTTTAGCATTATGGTTTAAAACAAACTTATCTTTTTTATCTGTTCCCGCTATAATAACTGTATGAGCTAATACATCAGAATAAACAGCTGCATATTTTTGAAGTTCCTTTTTTCGGTTCTTCAGTTTTAGTTTAATTCCTTCAATAGTTTCATCCTGCACTTCTTTTGGCAGGTTTTTAAAAGCCTGATCAATATCATTATCCGAAAGATGTTCCTGGATATATTTAGCCTGGGCAATCCAATCGTCTTTATCTGAAATTCGAACAAAAGCTAAATCTAATGGATAAGGTTCGCGATTAAGCCATTTTACATTATCAATTTCTTTTTTAAAACTTCGCATATGTCGCAAGGCTGGAATATTCATCAATAACGAAAGTAAAGTTCCGTCATACTTTGTAAAGGCCTGGTCACGATCACGCGGAATCGGTTTATAAACTACTTTATCCCCTTCTTTATATTCTCCCCAGCGCCATTGATCAGCGTGTCTGTCCCAGTCGCCAATAAGCATATCAAATAAACGTGCTTTCATATATTCTTTTTCATCCACAACATACTTTTCATCCTTATGAAGGTTTTTCATCATGTCATCTGTACTAATAATATCATTTGGTTTACCGAAACTTCGTGCATCCTTTTGATTATCTGTCGGACGTTCTTCTACCATATATAATGCGTCACCAAAATTCGAATTAAATTCTTTCAATGCATTTTGTTTCGGAATATAATACAAAACAGGATTGGTATGCGCTAAACCCAGCTTATCTGCCATACTACCAACCGAAAAAGGTGTATAAGGATGTGATGTAGTATAAAAATCAAGTAAAAAATCTTCCGCATAAGTATCTTCAAAATCATTTGCCACGTATTGATCCTTAAAAGCAACTGATTGAAGAAATTGTGTCGCGCTCTTTTTTAAAGCCCTCATTACATATTCTCTTTTCTTGGAATCAGCCATTCTTAATGATATTGACTGATGTCCTCCTCCTTCTCTTATAGGTTTTAAACCTCCCATAAGTGTATCCAAGGTCGCCGTTTTTGCTTCGATAGGCAAACTATAATAGTAGCGGTAATGATTTCCAAAAAGAAATTTATGTACTAAACTTTTCCTTGTCATTTCTTTGGAATAAATTGAAGCCGTAATTGTTGAAGGAAATTTATTGGTCTTATTTTCCGCCCAATTGATTTCCTTGGCTTTTATTATTTCACGTTCAAAAAGTAGTTTTTCCTTATTATTTTCGTTTCCAAAAAAAGCAACTTTTGCATCTCCGCTTTTAAACAAGGTTAATGTAGCGTAACCATTTCCTCCATAAGAAAAATCATAAGGGTTTACTGCTTTTGCAGCCTCAGATTTTGAACCGGCTCCGCTAATAATCTGATTAATATTTTCATTATTGATAAACTGCAGATTATGATCATGACCGGAAACAACAATTACATTTTTCTGTCCCTGAATGAGTGCTTTTATTCTTTTTGAATAAATTGTATACTGCTTATTCTGAATATCCTGTGGACTGATTCCAGATGTTTTTCGAATAAAATTAATCATTGAACCAATGATTGGCAATGGAATTTTTTTCTCTAAAGGAAATAATTGTTTCTCTAGCGAAAATTGTCCTCCATGAGTTCCATTACTCATTAATGGATGATGAAGGGCAAGAATAATCGTTTTTTCCTGATTTTTATTTAAAATGCTTTCAAGTTCATCAAAAAAATCTTCACGGGTTTTGATATCGCAATTATCATTTATTGTCGGATGATTATCCCAATCTTCTAAAAACCATTCACTGTCAATAGTCACCAGACAAGCTGTGCTATCCATTTTGACTTCTTCAATCGGACAGCTTTTTCTGGGTAAAAATGATTTTTTATCGTTGAGATATTTTGAAACAAAATCTGCCTGCCTTTCAAGGCCTTTAATACCATTATACCAATCATGATTTCCCGGAATAAATATAGTTTTTCCTTTAAATCCTTTCGTTAATTTTAATTGGTTTGTAAGTTTTGTTTCTGCCAGAGCTTTATCTGAAGGATGATCATCACCGGGAAAACCTTTTGGATATATATTATCACCCAAAAAAATTAAAGTTGATCTTTTATTGGCCTTTTTTAGTTTTTGATGCAATAACTCAAGTGTCTGTTTCGGTTTTTCTTCATCCGCATTTCCGGCATCTCCGACTAAATAAAAAGCATGTGCAATTTTTATAGTATCAGTCGCGTTTTCAACATCGTCAGCAGCTATATTTTTTCCGAATTGAGTATGATTTGTAGCACATGAAAAGATTAAAAACAAAAGCGAAAAAGATACTATTTGAGTTTTAATCTTAGCAATAAAATGATTATCCAAAAACAATTTCATAATTTAGTCGTATAAAAAATATTCTTTATGAATCTAGTAAAACAATCCGAAGATTTCGTCAGTAATTTACTCAAAGATAACCTTTCTAATTTATATTCTTACCATAATTTCAACCATACTTTTAATGTCGTAAATGCTGTAATCAAGCTTTGTGACAAGGAAAAAATAGAAGACGCTGAAAAAGAAATGCTTTTGGTTGCAGCATGGTTTCATGATACAGGTTATTTAAACGGAATGGAAAATCATGAAGAGGAGAGCGTGAAGATTGCAACTAAGTTTTTAAAAGAAAAAGAACAATCAGATGAATTTATAGCAGAAGTTTCTAAACTTATTTTGGCTACTTCAAAATTATATATCCCGCAAACACAATTAGAAAAAATAATAAAAGATGCTGATTATGTTCACATTACAAGTTTAGAATATGAATCTTCCTGCGAATTATTGCGTTCTGAATTAAAAAACACTATGGATATTTCTTTTTCCAGTTTAGAATGGGCGAAAGAAAATTTAAATTTCTTATTGAATAAACATCGATTTTACACGGACTATGCCTTGAAAAAATGGCAGCCTTTAAAAGAAAAAACTATTGCCCTTGTACAAAAAAGAATTAATAAGCAAGAATTAAAAAATAACAAAGCAATGGAAAATGAGGAAAAAAAGAAGGATAAAACAGAAAAACCCGATCGTGGTATTGATACTTTATTTCGTGTAACTTTAGGAAACCATACTCGTTTAAGTGGTATTGCTGATAGTAAGGCCAACATTTTATTGTCTGTAAATGCCATTATTATCTCGATTGCACTTTCTTCAATTATTCCAAAATTAGACAGTCCAAAAAACGCACATTTGGTTATCCCAACTTTTATCATGCTGATGTCAAGTGTTATCACCATTATCTTTGCCATTCTTTCCACACGTCCAAAAGTAACTTCAGGTTTCTTTACCCGTGCAGATGTTGAAGACAAAAAGGTAAACCTGATGTTCTTCGGGAATTTCTACAAAATGCCTTTGGAGGATTATGACTGGGCAATGAATGAGATGATGAAAGATCGTGATTATTTATACTCAACGATGATCAAAGACTTATATTACCTTGGATTAGTTTTACAACGTAAATATAATCTGCTTCGAATAGCTTACAATTTTTTTATGGTCGGAATTATTATAACCGTAATTTCATTTGTTATTGCTTTTAAAAGTATTTAAAACACCAGAGCTCATCTAAAATTAGTTGAGCTCATCTAATAAATCCTGATAAGTAATTTTTTTAGCATTCGCATTTGTAACGTTGTTAATTACTTTTACACGAATCGCTCTTAAACCCGAAACACCCTGTAAATCTTCAACTTCAAATTGCTCAATTGCGGGTTCTAATATTTTCTTATGCTGTAAGTACTTAATATATTTCAAATATTCTGCTTCTTCACTATTTTGAGAATATACGATCGTGATTTTTTCTTTTTCAGTAATACGATCATTTGTGCCTTTAATGTTCGATTTGTCAATGCGTTTTTTTACAACTTCATATCTTGCATTATAAGTTCCATCAACATCAAAACGCTTTTCATCCATTCTAAAACGAATTGAAAGAGGAACACTAAACACCAGAATCAAAGAAGTTACGTCCAGTTCATAAGGCAGCGATTCCTTAAGTTGATGATGTTCTAATTCCATTTCGCATAAAGTCTGCAATTGCCATAGACGCAAATTGTGCAAATACATAATATCGAAAGGTTTTGTTGGAGAAATTGATGCACCAATATATAAATTATGCTCAACACCATCAGTTTTAAAACGCTCGTAATAATGCGGATATATTTGCTGTGCTTCCAATTGTTTTTTATCCAGAACCGAAGCTAATTTTTTATTAATAATAGACATTGCATTATCAAATTTCTTTCTTTCCTGGTAAAACATTCCTGTTTTTTCATCCAGACCCGCAAAATACAATTCTTCCAGCTTTTTGTTTTTGGCCGTATCTTTTGTGTTTTTTAAAATTGGATGAATTTCTTCCTCAATATAACGCTGAATCTGTTGTTCTGTATCAGCCTTTAAAGGCTCATCTAATTCATCACGAAGCGATTCCAGTTCAAATTTACGTTGTTCCAAAAGCATTAAATTGCTATTTGGTTTCTGATTTTCAAAAATCTCTAAAATCGTCGTAAGCTGATTTTTTAAATCTCTTTTTACTGTTTCATTTCGATGTTCAGACGAACCCTTAATGTCAATTTGTCCATATAAAGGAAAAACATCTTTAAAGACAATTTCCTTAAAAATATAATCCTTGGCCGGATTGCTGTTTTGAAAGTAATTTTGTGATTCTTTTCTAAATTTCCAATACACACTTGGATGAATTGTAGTGTATTCACGCTGAATAATAGCTTCAACCTGATGCTGCATATCAGTATTATAACGATCAATTGTATCGGTCAGATAGGGTAAAACCAATTCTAATTTGGTCGCACTTACACTATTTAAACTTCTTGGATTCTCAGAAACTAATTCTAAAACACCTAATAAATGACCGTCTTTTATAACCGGAGCAAAAACACAACTCTGAATATTTTGTTTCAACAGATGCTCACCAAGTCTCTTATTTACTGATTCTTCAGTAAATTTTTGAACATTAGAAATTACAAAAGGCTCTTTATTGTCTAATAAATTTTCAAAATAACATCCAAAGAAGGCATTTTTGCACTCTACTTCCTGATCTGTTGAAAGTAAAAAACTCTGAAGCTGGTTATCATATTTAACAGGTTTAATAAATTTTTCTTCTTCGGGATTATAGATAATGAAACCAACTTTCAAATCAACTTTAAATATTGATTTGAAAATATTTTCAATAATAGTATCGTTTGAGGCAACTGCCTTTGAGTCAGGTTTTAACAAATTACTTTTTAAATTTGAAATTGCACTTTCTATAGTAGCATCAAATAAAGAAACAATACCAAAACCTTTTAAAGTCCAGCTCCCTACAGGAAATTTAGATTTCCAAAGATCAATATCATTATAATTATCAATCAACAGATCAATATCGTCTTGTGTAAGCGGTACAGAATTTTCTGTTGGAGTAATCTCAATAAAATCGGCATTGTACAAAATACGATAATGTTTTTCAATTCCATTTTCATCGGGAATGTCATAGAAGAAAATTTTATTGAAATCTATATTTTGTTTGTAATAACTGCTTAAAATCAAACAACAGTTATTAATATAGAATTGATGATTATCAAAATCACGGATTTCCATATAAAATTCATCGCCGGCATTACGTAATATTTTCTTGAAGCGTTCTGTATAATTGAAAGAGATATTTTGAAAAGGAATTGTAACAGCCTTAATTTCATTATGAGTCAAAGCGGTTGGAAATAAATCGGCTAATATATTTTTGATTAAAGCTTCATTATTTTTAATGATACTGTAATCTTCAATCCCAGTTCTCAATTCAGGTATAGATTCTATTTCTTTTAAAATAGCTTTAGCATAGTTCGACCTGTAATCTACATCAGATAAAGCAATTTCTTCAAAAGATTCAATTAGTTTATGAAAAGAGATTATTGTTTTGAAAGGGCTTTCAGCGTGCAAAAGAGTATCCATCTGATTAATGATTTAGAATACAAAATTAATGATTAAGTTAATCTAAATTTTATTTCACGGTTAATATTTCTATCCCTGTGGAAAAATACAGCAATATTTAAAACAAAAAAAGTCCTCAAAAGAGGACTTTATATATTTAGGAAATTGTAATTAATTACAATTTAGCAACATGTTTCGTTAATTTAGACTTCAGGTTAGAAGCTTTGTTATCGTGAATGATGTTCTTTTTTGCTAATTTATCAATCATAGAAATTACAGTTGATAATTTAGAAGCTGCATCAGATTTTTCAGTAGCTAATCTTAATGCTTTGATAGCATTACGAGTAGTTTTATGTTGGTATCTGTTAAGAACTCTTCTTTTTTCGTTACTTCTGATTCTTTTTAATGCTGACTTATGATTTGCCATTTTTTTTAATTTTAGATGTAATAATTATTATAGATACTAGTTAAAAAAGAAAAACCTCCCACAATTGCAAAACAATCACTTTGGTTTTAACTAATAAAATAAAAACCGAGACACCAATTTTTATTTTACAAAACTTATTCACAACTAATTTTAGTAGCCCGTAGCGGAATCGAACCGCTCTTACATGGATGAAAACCATGCGTCCTAACCGATAGACGAACGGGCCATTTTTTACTTTTAAGTTCAATGACTTTTGTAATCTGCATTAAAAATAGTAGCCCGTAGCGGAATCGAACCGCTCTTACATGGATGAAAACCATGCGTCCTAACCGATAGACGAACGGGCCCTGCTTCTCTAATGCGGATGCAAAAATACAACTATTTTTAAGATGTACAATAGCTGATGTAAAAAAAAATATTTTTTTTTAATATGCCTTTGCAAACAGCACTCTTTTTATAGAAGGATTACCAGTAAACACACAGGTTCCCGCCTCTTCTGCATGACTTAAAGGAATACAACGAATCGTTGCCTTTGTCAGGTCTTTTATTTTCTCTTCAGTAGCGGCCATACCATCCCAATGAGCCGATACAAAACCACCTTTTCCTTCTAACACTTCTTTAAACTCCTCAAAACTATTTACTTCCGTTATATGTGTATTACGATAATCTAATGCCTTATTAAATAAATCGTTTTGTATCTGTTCCAGCAAGTCATTTATATAAGTTACGATTCCTTCTCCGGAAACTGTCTCTTTTATCAAAGTATCACGTCGTGCAACCTCAAAGGTTCCGTTTTCTAAATCTTTTGGACCAACAGCAATTCGAACAGGAACTCCTTTTAATTCCCACTCGGCAAACTTGAATCCCGGTTTTTGTGTCTTTCTGTCATCATATTTAACCAAAATCTTCAACTTTCTTAGTTTTGTCACTAATTCATCAACTGCTGCAGTAATTTGATCTAACTGTTCATCCGTTTTATGAATAGGAACAATAACAACCTGTATTGGCGCTAAATTTGGAGGCAAAACCAATCCCTGATCATCAGAGTGCGTCATAACCAAAGCTCCCATTAAACGAGTCGAAACTCCCCAGGAAGTTCCCCAAACGTGTTCTTGTTTTCCTTCAGCATTTGCAAACTTTACATCAAAAGCTTTTGCGAAATTCTGCCCTAAAAAGTGAGATGTTCCAGCCTGCAATGCCTTTCCATCCTGCATCAATGCTTCAATACAATAAGTTTCATCCGCTCCGGCAAAACGTTCTGTTTCGGTTTTTATACCTTTTACTACAGGAATCGCCATGAAATTCTCGACAAAATCTGCATAAACATTCATCATTTTTTCAGATTCCTCTATAGCTTCAGCTTTTGTAGCATGCGCCGTATGTCCTTCCTGCCATAAAAACTCAGCTGTTCTTAAAAACAAACGCGTACGCATTTCCCAACGCACCACATTAGCCCATTGGTTAATCAACAGAGGTAAATCTCTATAGGATTGCACCCATCCTTTATAAGTAGACCAAATAATCGCTTCACTTGTTGGCCGAACAATAAGTTCTTCCTCTAATTTAGCGTTTGGATCAACCATTAATTTTCCGGGTTTATCCGGGTCATTTTTTAATCTGTAATGTGTTACGATAGCACATTCCTTTGCAAATCCTTCTGCATTTTTTTCTTCAGCCTCAAACATGCTTTTAGGGACGAATAAAGGAAAATATGCATTCTGATGTCCTGTTTCTTTAAACATCCTGTCTAACTCAGCCTGCATTTTTTCCCAAATAGCATATCCGTACGGTTTTATAACCATACATCCTCTAACTCCTGAATTTTCGGCTAGATCTGCTTTTACAACCAGCTCGTTATACCATTTCGAATAATCTTCTGATCTTGTAGTGAGGTTCTTACTCATATTGAATAGTTTGGCACAAATTTTGTTTTATTTTTTTTAACTAAATAGTTTCGCAAAACTAACTATTTTTGTAATGTGCAACAATAAAAAACACCACAGATATGAAAACTTATATTTCTTTTCGACAAAATACAACTCATTTCTACCTTATTGGATTACTGAGTTTTCTGGTAGCATCATGTGGTTCTTACCAAAACACTTCATACAATGATAATGATGGAGTTTATGGCAATACCCGAAACAATTATTCCCAAACAAATAATACTGCTGCTAATAATCAATATAAAGATTACTTTAAATCATTACAAGATGATGATCAGCCAACTGAAATTTTTACAGATGTAGACAGTTATGGTAATTATGCAGAAAATGACAGCACACAAACTACTGCTACTGCTTATCCTGCCTGGGGAAGCAGTAATTCAGAAGTAGCTATTAATGTTTACTCCAACCCTTCCTGGTCATGGGGATTTGGATTTGGATATCCTTATTATGGATGGGGTTATGGTGGTGGTTACTGGGGATATCCCGGATATGCCTGGGGTGGTTACCCTGGATATTGGGGACCTGGTTACGGATACGGATATGGATGGAATTACCCGGGATATTACTGGGGAGGAGGATATGGTTACAGATATAACAATTACTCTTATAATTATGGAAGAAGAGGTTCTGCCTCCTACTACGGTGGAAGAAATTACACCTCAAACAGAAGTTACGCAGCAAACAGAAACTTTTCTAACAGAAGCTATACCAACACTAATAGAAACTACACCAACAGAAGTAACTATAACACAAACAGACGAAGCGAGTATACTGATTTCAGAAGAAGCTCCTCTGTAAACGGAAGAACATCAAGCCCTACTTTTACTAACAGAAGAAGCACTACCCAGGGTCAAAATAATAGTTATGATTATTCTAACAGAAGATCAAGCAATACCACTACAAATACGAACAGAAACTACAATTATAATAACAACTCATCAAATAACAACTCATCAAGAAGTTATTCCCCTAGCCCATCACGCTCAACAAATAGCGGCGGCGGAAGCATGAGATCCTCTGGCGGTGGCGGTGGAGGCGGAAGATCTTACGGCGGTGGCGGTGGCGGCAGAAGATAATTTCTTTTGCTACAAACATCTATAGAATCATCAAAAATTTAATCTAATGAAAAAAATATTCTTCCTACTTATATCAGGACTAACTATTAGCACCTCATATTCACAAGAAGTCTCAGATGCAGTGCGTTATGCACAGGATAATCTAACCGGGACTGCCAGATTCAGAGCAATGAGCGGTGCCTTTGGCGCTGTAGGCGGAGATTTCTCTTCTTTAAGCGTCAATCCTGCAGGATCAGCTATATTTTCGAACAATCAGGTGGGAGTAACTTTAAGCAATCAGGATATTAAAAACAATTCTAACTATTTTGGAACTCCAATGAGTGATAAAAAAAACTCATTCATACTAAACCAGGCCGGCGCTGTTTTTGTTTTTAATGACCGAAACCCAAATAGCAATTGGAAAAAAATTGCCATTGGTGCTACTTATGAAAACACAAACAATTTCGACAATAATACTGTTTCAATAGGAACAAATCCAACAAATTCTGTAGGCAATTATTTTTTATCTTATGCAAATGGAATTGAATTCGGAGACATAACAAAGATTCAATATAGAGATCAGATCTACAATGAACAACAAGCTTATTTTGGTTATTATGGATTTGTAATTAATCCTGCAAGTAATACCGACAGCAATACACAATACACAAGCAACATACCTGCAGGAGGTAATTATTATCATGAAAATGAAATTCACGAAAGAGGATACAACAGCAAATTAAGCTTCAATATTGCAACTTCCTATAAAGACCGTCTTTATTTAGGTGCAAACCTGAATGTTCATGTTACTGATTACAGAAGAACCAGTAGTTTTTATGAAGATAACGATAATCCATTAGTAGCCGGCGAAACGATATCAAATTTACGTTTTAACAATGATCAATACACTTACGGAAATGGTTTTTCTTTTCAACTGGGTGCAATTGCCAAAATCACTGAGTCTCTTCGTCTTGGTTTAGCATATGAATCAAATACCTGGTATGAGCTTTATGATGAGATATCACAAAATTTACATACTACAAGACAGGCAGAAGGAGGTCAGCCTATAAATGCGACTATCAATCCGGATGTAATAAATGTTTATGACCCATACACATTACAAACTCCCGGAAAAATAACTTTTAGCGGTGCATATGTATTTGGAAAATCAGGTTTAATTAGTGTTGATTATGCTATTAAAGATTATAGCAATACCAAATTTAAACCAACCAGTGACGCAGGTTTTAGAGAACTAAATAATGACATAAATGATAATTTAACTTCTGCCGGCGAATTAAGAATTGGTGGCGAATACAAAATAAAACGTTTGAGTTTACGTGGCGGATATCGTTTTGAAGGAAGCCCTTATAAAAACGGAACTACGATTGGAGATTTAGAAAGCTATTCTGCTGGTTTGGGTTATAATTTTGGAGGTACAAAAATAGATTTAGCCTATTCATACGTTGAAAGAAAATCAAATCAGGGATTTTTTGCTACAGGATTTACTGATGGTGCCAACATTACATCGAAACTAAATAATGTTTCTTTGACTTTATTATTTGAATTGTAATTAAGAATAAAATAGATGAATGGAAATTTCCGTTAGGTGTTACCTGGCGGATTTTTTTTAGCCCTGATAGAAGTGAAAATCCTTTTGCTTTTTTCTTTAAAAAGGAAAAGATTGAAACGGATAGCGGGAAATAGCTCCTGAAAAAACACCTAAAACAAGCTGAAACAAGCGGTGTTTGGATAAAAAAGTGTAATTTTGCACTCCAATTTATAAAAGTATGAGAACCAAGTCTTTAAAAAAGAACAAAATTAACGTAATCACTCTTGGGTGTTCAAAGAATGTTTATGATAGTGAAGTGTTGATGGGACAACTTCGTGCAAACGGAAAAGAAGTTGAGCATGAAGCTCCCGCAGAAAGAGAAGGAAACATTATTGTAATAAACACTTGCGGTTTTATTGATAACGCCAAAGCAGAATCTGTAAACATGATTTTGGAATACGCTGATAAAAAAGACAAAGGACTTGTTGACAAAGTTTTTGTAACCGGATGTTTATCTGAACGTTACAGACCAGATTTAGAAAAAGAAATTCCGAATGTAGATCAATATTTTGGCACAACTGAATTACCTCAGTTATTGAAAGCTTTAGGAGCCGATTACAAACATGAATTATTAGGAGAACGTTTAACAACAACTCCTAAGAACTACGCTTATTTAAAAATTGCAGAAGGCTGTGACAGACCCTGCAGTTTTTGTGCTATTCCGATTATGCGCGGAAAGCACGTTTCTCAATCTATTGAAAAATTGGTTAAAGAGGCGGAAGGGTTAGCTAAAAACGGCGTTAAGGAATTGATTTTGATTGCCCAGGATTTAACTTATTATGGTCTTGACATTTATAAAAAGAGGAATCTTGGCGAATTATTGGAAGCATTGGCAAAAGTTGAGGGAATTGAATGGATTCGTTTACATTATGCTTTCCCAACCGGTTTTCCGATGGACGTTTTGGAAATAATGAAACGTGAGCCTAAGATTTGTAATTATATTGATATTCCGTTACAACATATTTCGGATTCAATATTAAAATCGATGCGTCGCGGAACTACACAGGCAAAAACAACTCAGTTATTAAAAGATTTCCGTGCTGCAGTTCCAGGAATGGCAATCAGAACAACATTAATTGTTGGATATCCCGGTGAAACTCAGGAAGATTTTGAAATCCTGAAAGACTTTGTTCAGGAAATGAAATTTGACAGAATGGGATGTTTTGCGTATTCCCATGAAGAGAATACACACGCTTATTTACTTGAAGATGATGTTCCGGATGATGTAAAACAAGCCAGAGCCAATGAAATTATGGAATTACAGTCTCAAATTTCATGGGATTTGAATCAGGAAAAAATTGGACAGGTTTACAAATGTATTATTGACAGGAAAGAAGGCGCACATTTTGTAGGCAGAACTGAATTTGACAGTCCTGATGTTGATAATGAAGTTCTGATTGATGCTTCAAAACATTATGTAAAAACGGGAGAATTTGTTAATATCAAGATAATTGAAGCAACAGAATTTGATTTATACGGAGAACCTGCTTAAATTTACCCCTATAACTTTATAAATACTATTATGAAACCTACTCAATCATTATTTCTTTTGGTTTTTGCGTTATTCTGTATTAATTCTGTTTCGGCTCAATACGGAAATGGTTACAATAATGGCTATGGAGGAAATGGTTACGGAAGAGGCGGCGGAATGGGAATGGACAGAAGCATGATGCAGGGACCACAAGGATCTCCAAGCAAACCCAAGGAAGTCCCTCCTGAAGAAACGGCTGCTAAAATTGTAGAACAAATGAAACCAGAAGTGAATCTTGATGAACTTCAGGCAATTGCGATAACAAATGTTTTTGCCGACAGTATGAGAGAACAAGGAGTGCTTTTGAAAAATGAAAGCAGCAGCCAGGAGGAAAAAATGGAACAAATAAAAGCTTTGAGAGAAAGCACTACTAAAAAAGTAACTGCTTTTCTTAATCCTGATCAGATTGAAAAATACACTTTCTTTATGGAGAATTTTAAGGAACCAAAAAAGACAAAGTCAAAAAAGAAAAAAGATTCAAAAGAAACCAAGGAGAATTCTGAAACAATAAAAGATAAAGAATAATTGTTTCGATTAACCTTACAATGCAATTAAACTCATGTTAAAAAAACATCTTTGTTATCTTATTTTAGCCATTTCTATTATTTCTTGTGGTACAAAAAATCCTTATAAAGCTACCGAGAAAGTTTATGATCAGCAACTCAAAACTTTAGAGAATCAAATTACCAGCAAAGAAGTTCAACAAATACCTTCTAGTCCTGTAGTCATTGACACATCATATGCCCAACAATTAGGCATTGTAAAAGACACGCTGTCAAAAACAGGTTCTACTGCTTTGTTAAACGGCATCAATACGGAATGGATTGGTACTGTCAATTTTAATTTAAGAAAACCAAGCTTTATAATTATTCATCATACGGCACAAGATTCAATTCAGCAGACTATAAATACTTTTATAAAGACCAAAACACAAGTAAGTGCCCATTATGTGATTTCTGAAAACGGAAAAGTGGTTCAGATGTTAAATGATTATTTAAGAGCATGGCATGCCGGGGCATCAACCTGGGGAAAAAATACTGATATAAACTCAAGCTCTATTGGTATTGAACTTGATAACAATGGGTTTAAGCCTTTTACAGAAGCACAAATTAGCAGCCTGGTTGCCCTTTTAACTAAATTAAAAAAAGATTATAATATCCCGACGCAAAATATATTAGGACATTCTGATATTGCACCAGGCAGAAAACAAGATCCGAGTGCCTTATTTCCCTGGAAAACATTAGCTGAGAAAGGTTTTGGAATCTGGCCGGACGAAATTCTGGAAGAAGCCCCTTTTGACTTTAGAATCGAACCTGCTTTGAGAATTATTGGTTATAACACCAAGAATCTTTCGGCTGCAATAGTAGCCTTTAAATTGCACTATATCCAAACAGACACAAGTGTAACTCTGGACAGAAAAACAATAGATACAATCTATTCGATTTACAAAAAGCAATTGCAATAAAAACATAGCTGTACAAAATAAAAATGCGTTTCTGAATTAAATCCGAAACGCTTTTTTTATTTGATAAAGTACAATAATAATGTAATTCTATTCTTCCAAGCTGTTTGTTTGAGAAGACATTCTGTTTCTTAGTTTATATTTTAGTTATTCACTTTTCTTTAAAGAAACTATCTTCAATAATTATATCAATAAAAAAGCTGCCAAAATTTATAAATTTTTGACAGCTTCCAAAAAAAAAAAAAAAATATCAATCTTTATCTCTAGAAAGAGTATGTTGTAACAATTATTAATCCAAGGATGATCTTAGAATCCGTAAACCAAAGCTAGAAGCACTTGAGAAGCAGATTTAGCAGGAGCCAAATCTGAATCTACGAACATAACTTCATCTGAATTAGAATCAAGTCTAAATTCTGGAATAATAGTCAAACCGTTTATTTTATAATTTCCTGACAAGGTAAGAGCCGTAACACTTGTATCTCCAGAGCCTTCTTTGGTTTTAAAGTATTCTCCACGCAATCCTAAAGCAAAAGCATCAGTGATGGCATAAGATGGATATAAAGCCGCTCCTGAATAACCAACATCACCTTCGTTTGAAAAATCAGCAGCGTTTAAACCTAATTTGAATTTTTCAGTTAATTGGAATGTTGCAGTCAAGTCAACAATAGTACCACTTACAGAGCCATCCATAAAATTCAGATAAGCACTCGCTTTATCAGTTACAAAAGATAATTGACCTCCTACAGCATTTAATCCTTTTTGTGAATCAGCTTTATAGGTATTCCAGGAGTCATTAAACACACCTACCATTACTCCAAATTTCTCCGTTATGGCGTAATTCGCTTTAACACCTGCATTCTGGAACGGTCCATTGGTAAACAAATAAGATGTAGAGTAGTGAAAGTTACCTACAGGAGAGATTACCTCATATCCAATAAATGTTCCCATATAACCTGCAGTCAAACTAAGTTTATCAGAAACTGCATAACTAGCATATAAATTTTGGATGTGGAATGAATTTCCATCAGTTCCATCACCATTTGGTATTGATTGATATTGCCCTCTTGGCCCAAAAGAAATTTCACCTACAAAAGACACATTTTTTATTTTTTTCTTCAATGCAATATCTAACATTCCTAAAGAAACAGAATTCTGATCTGTTCCAAAGCTTGTTGGGATATTACCAACTTTAGCAAAATCATATTTGTAATATAAATCCCCGGAACCTGAAATTTCTAAAGGAGTAGTTTCTGCTGGTGCATCATCTTGTGCAAATGCAAAACTTGTTGTTAAGGCTAATGATAAAATACATAATACTTTTTTCATGTGTAAATTGGTTTTTTAGTTATTAATTGATTCTGGTTAGTTAAATTTTTTATCTCTTATTATATATACGATTTTACTTTTGAACTTCAAATCCGTCTAAATTATTCTCATTTTCTTCAGCGAATTTATTAACTTTTGCATGAGTAAAAGAATCAAAATCTATTTTTTTGATGTTTTACAAGAAGAATTATGGATTACAAAAATTAAATTAAAAATAATCATTATTTCATATTAATACAGATTGCTTTTTAAAAATATAATAACTCATTTTTAATAGTTACCGTATAAAAATAAGGGTTATTCGAGACAAAAATATAAAAATATTCAAATAAATATATTTTAAAGTAAAATATTTAATCAATACCCCCGTAAAAATTAGGGGTAATCATTTATAGCTAAAAATAAAAAACAACAATTTCAAATAACGCAAAACTACATAAAACCATTATCAATAATTCTTACAAAGAAATAATATTCCATAAAACCCGCTCACAGTAGTGCTTTACATCATTTTAATAAATAAAAAGCCTGTCCACAAACTGAACAGGCTTTCATTCACACAATTAACAATCTCTCCTTTATTCTTGTGTATTGTATTTTCTTAAAAACTCACGAATCTTAATCCCTGATTCTTTTAAATCTTTTTCTTTCCAATTACCCTCAGACTTAGCTGACTTTTGCAATATAGAACAAGTCTCCTCTTTATCAGAAACTGACCATGTAATCCAGCTCAGCTTTCTGGCTTCCATCCAATCGATATATTCCTGCCAGGCCTGAAGATTTAAAGGTCCATCACCTGAGGCTTCCATTCCGGCTGATTCGGAAACAAAAACAGGAAGCCCGCTTTTTATCGCTGCATCTGTTCTGTCCCGTAACTCTTTGCCATGTGTTGCTGCATAAAAATGCATCGTATACATTATATTCTTATACCCCATTATTGGATCTGCAGCCGGAAGATCAATATCCTGATCCCAATGCGGGCAGCCTACCAAAATAATGTTATTTGGGTCGTTTTCTCTGATTACCTTAATTATTTCTTCGGCGTATGTTTTAACTTCCGACCATGATTCGTTATCCGGTTCATTAAAAACCTCGTAGATTATATTTGGATATTTAGCATACTTTTTAGACATCTCAGCAAAAAAGGCTTTAGCTTCAGTCAGATTAACGTTATGACTGTGCCAGTCTATAATTACATAAATATCTGATTTTATAGCTCCTTTTACAACAGTTTCAATTTTATCTTTTGAGAATTGCGGCTCCTTTATATAGGACATTTTGCCCAATTCAATTCCCATTGCTGCACGAACAATATTGCAATTAAAATCTTTCTTTAGCCAATTCACTGCTTTTTCGTTATAAAACCTTGACCACATACTATGCCATCCAAGGCTCATTCCGCGTAATACAACCGGGATATTATTTTTATCAACTAACTGAGTTCCCTGAACACTTAATTGCCCATGGTGTTTTACAAATTGCGCATTTGACACACCAAATACCAACAATAAGACAATCGTCAAAAATTCAACTTTTAACTTCATACTATTTTTTATGGAATTAATCTTAGTGTTACAGAATCATGAGAAGCAATGTCAGCAACAAAATTCTTTTTTGTAGTACCTGTTTCTTTGTTTTTCCAAAGATCTTTTAATTTGAAAACCTTTTTATTAAAATCAGCTTCGTAACCAAAATCCACATCTTTAATAGTGTATTTTTTCCAATCGAAATTGACTTTTTTCGCAGCATCACTTCTATTTAAAAAAGTAATCGCCCAATTTCCATCAGATAAAGGTTTTACCCAAACTTCTAAACCATCTTCAGCAGAATATTTAAAACCCTGAATTCCTAATTTATCCTGATTAACTGCAATTAATTCCTTGTTAGTTAAAATTGCCAATGTCTCTTTTGATATTTTTCTAAAATCATTCCCTGCAAAAAGCGGCGAAGCCATCATACACCACATAGCAAAATGTGATTTATCTTCAGTATCATTCATTTCATTTCCTACTTCCATCATATCAAAATCATTCCAATGATCCGGACCTGAATATTTGCGGATATCTTTTCGCATTTCTACAATTTTCATGAAACCCCAGGAAGACCAATTTTCCGGATGTTTAAATTCACAATCAAAACAAGGGTAAATATCTCCCGAGATCCTCCATAGATTTCCAACAGGCTTTCCCCATTCCCACGGCTGATTATCTCCCCACTCACAAAGACTAAAAACTATTGGTCTCCCTGCAGTTTTAAGCGCATTGCTCATTGTAGTATAAGCTTCTTTTGCTGTAATTCCCTGCGTGTTACACCAATCATATTTTAAGAAATCGATTCCTAATTTAGCATAAAAACGAGCATCCTGATATTCGTAACCACGAGTTCCCGGATAACCTGCACAGGTTTGTGTTCCTGCACAATTATACAAACCAAACTTCAAACCTTTGCTATGCACATAATCAATTACTGTTTTCATTCCGTTTGGAAATTTAACAGGGTCAGCAATCAAATCCCCGTTAACATCACGTTCTTTTGCCATCCAGCCATCGTCAAGCACAATATAATTGTAACCTGCTGCTACCATTCCGGACGAAACCATAATGTCTGCTGTTTCTTTTACTAATTTTTCATCGATACTTGTTCCAAAGGTATTCCATGAATTCCAACCCATTGGCGGCGTCATTGCCAAACCTTCAAATTTTCCTCCTGCCTGCGTATGTGTGTTTCCCTGACTGAAACCTAAAACTGAAATACCTAAAGCCAGTGTTAAAATTATTTTTTTCATTATTCTTAATTTAAAATATACTATAAAAAGAATTCCCTAATTTTTCAATTAGGGAATATCTTAAACTAACTCAAACCAAAAAATTTAAAATTTAAATCCTATATCGTCTACATATTGAGTAGAAGCAGTAGCATTATTAAAAAACACAATACTTGTTATTGATGCAGGAGCAGCTGCAAGTCCTAAATCTGCCCATTTGATAACATATTCAGCATATTTTCCATTAAGAGAAAAAGGTACTGGACTGCCCCAATTCCCTTGATTAATAATCATACCAATTGCACCAGGAGTACTAGCTTTCATTTGAAATCTTAGTCCTACAGCACCTGCGGGAACGGGTATTCCAGCTGAAAAATCTAATTGTAGCCCTGACCAAGCACTTATATCATACTTAATTGCTTTTGCACCTTGTGCAACCTCTGAAGCAGTTGTATTAACCAAATTAACATTATCAATACCCCAACCCCCTTGAGAATAAGCAGCATAAAATTTATCATCATAAATTGAACTACCAATTGCAGAAGCAGAAGTTGCAGTACCTGAAGCGTTTGTAACCGAAATGCTTCTATAGTTAGCATTTTCCGGGATTTTTATTACAATTTCATTCATAGTAGAAGAAACAATCGTAACAGGAACTTCCGGTAATGTTTCCGTTTTAGCAAGAGTTACAATTGGAGCTATAAAGTAATTACCCATAATCGTAATTTGGTCACCTTCTGCTCCATTCATAGCATTAAACCAATCAATAATAGGAAGCGGTGGTGCAATTATAAAATCATAAAGCACAGTACCCTTTTTAGTTACCAGTTTAATTTTATTAGAGGAATCAGCATAAGGCGTATTACCGTCAATCATTATAACGATATCAGTATCTGTTACATAAGTTGGTCGAAAATAAGTATCATAATCATTAAAATATACTTTCTGAGTAGAGAGTAATCCTTTTCCATGAATGATATAATAATTTTTCGGAATTCCAATTGTAACTGGATCTATTGGAAAAATCACTTTGTTTTCATCATAACCCGTACGCATTACCGACTCTATAACTGGGGCTGCACCAGAGCCGCCAGAAGAATCATCATTCGAGCATGAACTAAAAAACATTAAGGATAACATCAATGCAATACATGCTGTTAACGTAACAATTTTTATATTTTTCATTTTTTTTATTTTTTAAAATTATTTAAAAGTATACGGCGCTACTTCTGTCAATTTTGGATTTTTAATTAAATCATCTGACGGATAAGGCAATAAAAGGCTTGTTGCAGAAATTGATATATGTTTCTCATTATCTTTATCCCCTCTGTTTTGTCCCTCTAATATTTCTTTCGCTTTAGCAAAAGGCAAACGCCCTAAATCAAAGTAATAATCACCTTCACAAGCTAATTCTGCACGTCTTTCCTTGAATATATCATCAAAAGATATTGAAGCCTTAGGTAGTAAACCAGCTCTAACATGAACCGCATTAAACGCCTTAAGAGCTTGTGCATCACTAGTACTACCAGATTGCGAACCTAATATTGCTTCTGCATAAATTAATAACAATTCAGCATAACGCATTTGATAGGTATTCATACTACTTTCACCATTATTTACTTTATTAAATTTTCCTGTGATTGGTATATTTTCTTTTCCAATTACATATTTTTTTAATCCAGCACCAGAATTTTGAGCACCATTAAGTGTAGGATTAGCTGTAGTACCATCAGGTAAGAATGCTGACTTTGAATCAAATGTATACCCTAAAACATAAGGTGCACCTACAGCAAGTGTTGTTGCATACGTTAAATTTTCATAATAATCTCCATCAAGCATAAATGTTTCCTTTCTTCTTAAATCACCAGCTTCAAAAGCATTATGAATTAAATCCTGAGATGGAGCAATCTGAGCAGAATAAGTAGTCTCTACTAATCTATTCTCTGGAGCAAATGTTGTATTAGAGAAATTACCATCAAAATAACCACCTGTCCCTGTCCATTGCCATGCAAAGATAGATTCTTCGTTATTATTGTTTTTTTGTAAAAACAAATCAGCAAAAGATTTTGTAGGCAAATCTTCACCTCCTAATAATTTAAATTCTCCGCTATTAATTACATCTTGAGCCATCGCTTTAGCTAGATCATATTTTTTTTCATATAAATATACCTTTGCTAAAAATGCTTTTGCAGAACCACTAGAAACGTGAGCGTTTGCAGCATAATCAGAACCTCTAGTTTTTGTTCTCAAATTTGCAGCAGCAAATTTAAAGTCATTTTCTATAAATTTATAAACATCTTCAACTGGATTACTAGGAATAACAAAATTCTTAGAATAATCAGCATTGTTTTCGATAATAGGCACATTACCCCAAGTTCTCACTAAGAAGAAATAAGCAAAAGCTCTGATAAAATGTGCTTCTCCCAAAGCATTATTTAATGCTTCTTTACTAACATTTGGCCCCACACTGACAGGCAAACTGTTTATATAAGCATTAGAATTTGCGATAGCTCCAAAACATGATCTCCATGAATCAGAAATATAAGAGGCCGTATTGGTAAAACTTAAATCAGTAAATGTACCAAAATCATTATACGGACCTGCATACATATTACCAGAAATCACATCTGTAATCCCATAATACCCAGCCTTGTTCATATTAAACCATACTAAACCATACAAACCATTAGAGGCATTATCTAGTTTTAAGTCTGAGTCATAATAGTTACTTATAGTTGGTGTTCCCACTGGTGGTACATCAATAAAGTCCTGAGAACAAGAAGATGAAACCAACAATACCAAAGTTATAGCAATAGCACTGCTCCTTTTTATTATATTTTTCATAATATTAATACGTATTAAAATTCAACATTTAAACCTAAAGATATTTGTCTAGGCGTAGGGTAACGTCCATTATCAACACCTGACAACAATGCATCCTGGTTGTAAGAACCTACCTCAGGATCATAACCTGTGTATTTTGTAAAAGTGTATAGATTTTGTACCGTTGCATAAAATCTTAATCTAGATAATTTTATTTTTGAAATCAAATCAGACGGTAACGAATAACCAATAGTTACATTCTGAATTCTTAAATAAGAACCATCTTCAATAAAACGAGAAGATACTGCATTATTGATATTGTCATATTTTGATGGTGTCGGGTAAGCTCCATTTAAATTGTCAGCTGAATAAAAATCTGCAGCTTCACTTAAATAATTAACCCCAAGATTACTGTTCATTGTACCAGATGCTTTAGTTAAATTCATTAATTTATTTCCTGTAGTTCCCTGAAGAAAAATAGATAAATCAACATTTTTGTATTTGAAATTATTGGTAAATCCATAAGTTAATTTTGGATTTGGATTTCCAATTGGCACTAAATCTTTCGAATCAATAATACCATCATTATTTTGATCCTTATAAATTACATCTCCTTTTTTAAATTCTGGTAATAAGGAATTCGTTCCATTTTTCAAAGGTACATTAGTAGTACCCCCATTATTATGCCCATAAGCCAATAAATCATCATCTGTTCTATAAATACCTTCTGATTGATAACCATAAAAAGATCCAATTGGTAAACCTTCTACTGTTCTAGAAACAGTAACGGTATTATAGGCTAGGGTATTCATTGTTTTAACAATATTCAATCCTGCCATATCAGTAACTTCATTCACATATTTAGATAAATTCAAGCTAGCATTCCATGAAAAGTTTTGAGAAAAATTATGAGAGTACCCAAGTGCAACCTCAATACCTTTATTTCGCATACTTCCTAAATTAATATTCGGTGGATTTATACCCCCTTCATAATCACCCCCACCAGAAAGAAAATTTGGCAAAGGAAGTGAATACAAGAAGTTTTTAGAAACTTTATTATACACATCTACAGAAGCGGTAAGTTTAGAATCAAATAATGTAAAATCTAAACCTAAATTGGTTTGCTCCTGAGTTTCCCATTTTAAAGCGCTATTAGGTGTATTCGATGGTAAATAAGAATTCCCCATTGAACTAGTAACAGCATGCAAGTTAGAATCATATAAATTATTACCAATTTGATTGTTACCTGTTTGTCCCCAACCAAATCTAAATTTAATGTTATCAATATACTTTTTAGTATCTTCCATAAAAGTCTCATTAGAAAGCTTCCAAGAACCACCAACAGAACTAAAAACCCCCCATTTATTACCTACAATAAATTTAGAAGAACCATCTGCTCTAACTGCTGCAGAAACTCCGTATTTACCAGCATAATCATAAACTACCCTTCCTAAATAAGAAGATAATGTTTGCGATCCTTGGTATGGTTGTTGCGTTTTTGCTTGAGACAAATCAGAATCTGCTAGTAATTTATGATTATTATCCTTGAAACCCGTAGCATTAATATTATATCCTTCCCAATGTGCTCTATTAGACTCTTGTACTGCCAAAACTGTGAAGTTGTGTTTACCAATAGTATTTCTATAAGTAAGCATGTTTTTTAAGTTCCAAGAATTACCAGAAGATGGACTATAATCTAAAGTTGCATAATCTTTTACTGCGTTCCCTAGAGAATACATTGGATTAAAATTTTGGCTTAAATTATCATACATATAACCACCAGCCTCAAAACGATAATTTAACCCTTTTACTATATCAATTTGAGTGTAAAAATTTCCAGAATAATTTTTTCTAACCAATGTATTAGATCCTAATAAAGAAGTTGCAACAGGATTAACAAACGAACTTTGATTTCCTACAGGTCCAGAAAAAGATCCTGACAATTCTTGAACAGGAACATCTGGTGTAGCCGTTAATGAAGTAGCAACAACACCATTAAATTGACCATTTAAAGTTAATTTCTCATCTGTTAATGCACCACTTACATTCAGACCTACTTTTATAAATTTATTAACTTGAGCATCAATATTAGCTCTAAAATTATATCTTTTGAATCCAGACTCAATTACAATACCTTCTTGGTTCAATACCCCACCAGAAATATAATAATTAATACCATCTTTACCTCCTGAAAATGACAATTGATTTGAAGTCATAATTCCTGTTTCGTAAATAGCATCCTGCCAATCTGTTCCTTTTCCTAAAAGCTCAGGATGAGCAAATTCAGGACGAAGTTGTGTAGGATCATACACATTTGCTAAAGCATTTTGATGAGTTGCATATTGTTGCAAATTCATAGAAGGCAATTTTTTAGGCAAATTACTGAACGAATAAGAATGCTCATAAGTTAATTTTCCAGTACCTTTTTTACCGGATTTTGTAGTAACAATAACAACACCATTAGCACCACGTGAACCGTAAATAGCAGTAGCTGAAGCATCTTTAAGAATATCTATAGATTCAATATCATTAGGATTTAACATCGCTAATGGACTATAAGTAATATTACCAGAATTAGAAAAATTAGAATTTCCAGCTGCATTTCTTCCAGATGTAGATGAATTTCTAGCATCTCCAGAAATTGGCACTCCATCAATTACATATAAAGGCTCATTAGTACCAGTTAAAGATGAAGCTCCTCTAATTTTTACAGAAACATTCGACCCTGGCTCACCAGAATTATTACTTACAACAACACCAGCAGCCTTACCCTGCATCATCTGATCAAAGGAAGCAACCTTGATATTTTCGATATCTTTTGAACTGATACTGGAAATAGCACTGTTTACGTCCTTCCTTTTTTGAGTTCCATAACCAATTACAACTATATCTTTTAACTCTTCAGCACCCGATTTCAAAACAGCATTTACAGTTGTTTTACCATCTACCGCTATCCTTACAGTATTAAACCCAATAAATGAGAATTCTAAAGTTGCATTCGCCGGAGCATTAATAGAATATTTCCCGTCAAAATCAGTTGAAGCTGATATTCTCTGTCCTACGACAGAAATATTTGCTCCCGGGATAGATAATCCCTTCTCATCGGATACAGTTCCCGATATTTTAACCTGCGCAGTAATAATATTACTCGTAAGCAACAAAAACAAAATCAATGGAACCGCTCTGTGGTTAGCATTCCAATGAATAAAATTAGTCATTAGTTTTTTCATAATAAGTGTTGGTTAGTTTTAAATTGTTTTTTTTAATTATAATTCAGCAACAAAAAGAGTGATATTTATTCTTAAATTATTTTAACAAATCTATAACAGAAGGAAACATTAAATCGATAGTATTATATCATTTACTGATAATATTTTTACTATAATTGTCTAAAAAAACACATAACGAAATAAAATAGCTAAAAAATTACATTATTAACAACAACAACCAACAAACACTTATAAATCATAAAGAAAAGTTAACAAAACAGACAAAAGAAAACGATTTCGTTAAAAATAATATTTGTTTATGAAAAAAAAGTATCACTATAAAATACGTTTAAGTCCAGAAAAATCTTCCCTATATTGACTAGGCGTACAATTTTTAATAGCCTTAAAACTACGATTGAAATTTGCTATATTATTAAACCCGGATTTAAAAGCCACTTCAGACACACTCATGTCCTTTTCCACAAGCCAACGTGCAGCATATCCAATCCTAATATCATTGATATAATTCACAAAAGTTTTCCCGGTACGCTTTTTTATAAACCGATTAAATGAAATTATGGACATACTTGCTACATTAGCAGCATCCTCAAGCGTTATTTTACCTGTAAAATGCTTTTGAACATATTCATACACCAACTTCATCTTATCATAATCATCAAACGTATCATAATCAACCGTATAAGTAGAAAGCAATCTTTGATTTCTGGAATTAGCCAAATCATAAAGCAAGGAAGTGATTTCAAGAAAATAATCCATCCCATCTAATTTAGAAAGACTTATAAGTCTTGGCGTTAATTCTTCAGCTGTTTTCTTTGAAAAAAGAATGCCATGAATAGAACGATTAAACATATCCCGTATCGGGTTCATAATACGTCTGGAAAGCAGGGACTCATGAAATAAATCATTATGAAACTGAATCGTAATTTCATGTATTTTTTTACTGGTACATTTATTCAATTCCCATCCATGATATAAATTTGGCCCAATTAAAACGAGTTCAACATTATCAATTTCTTCAATATTATCACCTACAACACGCTTCACTCCTTTGCCATTCAAAATAAAATTGATCTCAAATTCCGGATGATAATGTACGGGAAAATCAAAACTATCCTTCACTCTGTCAAAAACCAAAAAACTATCTCCCGCAGAAAGCGGAGCAATTTCTCTATAAAAATTCTTAGTACTACTCATCTTTAAAAACACTATTTAGGAAGTAACATTCGTTTATCTTTTTGCAATAATATGATATATAATTGATAAAATAATATTAAATATACGACAAACATAGATATATCTTTGAAAAATAGAATTATAGATTTTACAAAAAGTATATTAATAATAAACATTAATCGTTTTTAATACAACTTCTTTTTATAGTTTTAATAATTTTAAAGCAAAAAAAGCTCTAAATTTTCTATAGGAAAAATAAGCTCTTTTTAATTGTTATCAATTTAAAGATCTAATTCACATTGCACTCAAAAACAACAAGATTCAAAATGAAAAGAAACATATTAACTTTAATGATGTCAGTATTTATAGGAACTTCCTGTTCTGCGAAAAATATTGTTACTAATAGTAATTTGTCAATTTCAGATAAAGAAGCAACACCTGAAACTGTTTCGCTATATAAAAAACTCAATCGATTATCTCAAAAAGGATATCTTTTTGGTCATCAGGACGATCTTGCGTATGGTGTTAACTGGAAATATGAAGATAAAAGAAGTGATATAAAAGATGTGGCTGGAGATTATCCTGCTGTCTATGGCTGGGATATTGCAGGTTTAGAAAAAGATGATGCTAAAAATATTGATGGTGTTCCTTTTGACAAAATGAAGCAATATATAAAGGAAGCAAACGAAAGAGGCGGAATTTCGACAATAAGCTGGCATTTTGACAATCCTGCCACAGGAAAAAATGCCTGGGACAACACACCAAATTCATTAAAGACGATTTTACCGGACGGCGAAAACCACAAAAAATTCACTAATTGGCTGGATAAAGCTGCAAATTTCTTTTTGTCCTTAAAAGATGAAAAAGGAAAAAATATCCCAATCCTCTTCAGACCTTATCATGAACTTACCGGCGGCTGGTTTTGG
Organism: Flavobacterium sp. Flavsp81; assembly: GCF_059491325.1. Classification (NCBI taxonomy): domain Bacteria; kingdom Pseudomonadati; phylum Bacteroidota; class Flavobacteriia; order Flavobacteriales; family Flavobacteriaceae; genus Flavobacterium; species Flavobacterium sp. Flavsp81. The sequence goes on from NZ_CP168505.1 coordinate 2,261,388, forward strand.
TGGGGAAAAGGAAATTGTACCCCTGAAGAATTCAAATCTTTATGGAAATTTACTTTCGAATATCTACAGAAAAAAGGAGTGCATAACTTAATTTATGTATACAATACAGGAAGTTTTAGTACTGAAACTGAATTTCTGGCTAATTATCCCGGTGATAATTATGCAGATATTCTCAGCTTTGACAGCTATCAGAATGGTGAAGATAAAAATGGGGAAAAGTTTATTGCTGAAATTCAAAATCAATTTAAAATATTGAACGAAATTGCCCGGAAAAAACATAAACTTATGGCTCTGGCCGAAGCAGGCTATGAAGCTGTTCCCGACCCAAAATGGTGGACCGGAACTTTATCTAAAGCTATTGGAGACTATAAAATTTCTTATGTATTATTATGGAGAAATCATGGCTGGCAGGAAAAAGAGCAAAAAATGCATTATTATGCCCCATTTTCTGGTCAGATAAGCGAAAAAGATTTTGTTGATTTCTATAATTTAGACAAAACTTTATTTGAAAAAGACATTAAAAAAGTATTAAAATAAATTGCCCAAATCTATAACCACAACCTTTAAAAAAAACCTGATGCACGACAAAATTAGTTTAAAAGAAAAAATAGGTTACGGCCTTGGAGATGCAGCCTCTTCAATGTTCTGGAAAATATTCAGTATGTATCTTTTATTTTTCTATACCGATGTTTTCGGATTGGCGCCTGCTATAGTAGGAACCATGTTTTTAATTACCAGAATCTGGGATTCCTGTTTTGATCCTATTGTCGGAATTATAGCAGACAGAACAAAAAGCAAATGGGGAAAATTCAGGCCTTATTTATTATGGGTTGCAATACCTTTTGCAGTAATCGGGGTATTAACTTTTTACACGCCTGATTTTGATGAAAAAGGAAAAATAATCTACGCCTACGTTACCTACTCGGCAATGATGATGATTTATTCATTAATCAATGTCCCATATGCATCACTTTTAGGTGTAATGTCGTCTGACAGAAAAGAAAGAAATACACTTTCATCCTACCGAATGGTTTTTGCTTTTGGAGGAAGTCTTTTGGCTCTTTGGTTAATTGAACCTTTAGTAAATTATTTCGGCGGAAGCTTAAACTCAAAAACAGGCTGGCTGGCAACAATTTCAGTATTCGGAGTTATGACTACAGCTTTTTTCTGGGGTTGTTTTTTCTTCACAAAAGAAAGAGTAAAACCAATTTCTGATGAACAAACTAACTTAAAAGAAGACCTGAAAGATCTATTAAAAAATAAACCATGGTGGATTTTACTTGGGGCAGGAATTGGAGCTTTAGTATTCAACTCTATCCGTGATGGTGCAGCCGTTTACTATTTTAAATATTATGTCAGCAGCAGTATCAACTTTGATTTTTCACTTTTCGGAACTGATTTTCATATGACCCCTACCTCCATTTATTTAGTTTTAGGGCAAGCAGCAAATATTATCGGAGTTATCATTGCTACACCAATTGCAAATAAAATTGGTAAAAAGAAAACGTTTTTTGGCGCAATGGCATTAGCAGCAATTTTGAGCCTGATTTTCTATTTCTTCGGAAAAGAAGATATTTCTCTTATCATGGGTTTCCAGGTTCTAATCAGTATTTGTGCAGGCTGCATTTTTCCATTAATCTGGTCAATGTATGCTGACAGTGCAGATTACTCAGAGTGGAAACAAGGACGGAGAGCAACTGGTTTAGTTTTTTCAGCTTCATCAATGTCACAAAAATTCGGATGGACAATTGGCGGAGCAGGAACAGGATGGCTATTGGGTTATTATGGTTTCCAGGCCAATGTTGAGCAAACCGCTGTTACCCAAAACGGAATTCAATTAATGTTAAGCATACTTCCTGCAATCGCAGCAATTATATCAGTCATTTTTATTTTGTTCTATCCTTTATCTGAGGAAAAATTACAAACAATAGAACAAGATTTAAACGAAAAAAGAGATCTGACAAATTAAAATACATATTTAGAAATCGATTCATATTATGGCAACAATAACAACTTCAACTATATTTCAAGATAGAAAAGTAGCATTAGAAAAAGAACATAAAGCCCTTTTAGAGCAAAAAAACGAGCCTCAAAACACAATAGGTAATGGAATTTACCAACGTTACAAAAACCCTGTGGTTACTGCTGCACATGTTCCGTTAAACTGGCGTTTTGATTTAAACGAAAAAACAAATCCATTTTTGCAGGAGCGTATCGGAATGAACGCTGCCTTTAATGCGGGTGCAATAAAATGGAATGACAAATATTTACTGGCCGTTCGTGTTGAAGGCATTGACCGTAAATCTTTTTTTGCTATTGCAGAAAGTCCAAACGGAATAGATAATTTTCAATTTTGGGAAAAACCATGCGTTATTCCTCAAACCGAAGTACCTGATACAAATGTATATGACATGCGTTTGATTAACCATGAAGATGGCTGGATTTATGGTATTTTTTGTACAGAAAGAAAAGATCCGAAAGCACCAAAAAGCGATACAAGTTCTGCTATAGCCAATGCAGGAATTGTACGTTCAAAAGATTTGGTAAACTGGGAAAGACTGCCTGACTTAATTTCGAATACAGGCCAACAACGAAATGTTGTTTTGCATCCGGAATTCGTAAATGGCAAATATGCTTTATACACACGCCCGCAAGATGGTTTTATTGATGTTGGAGCTGGTGGCGGAATTGGTTTAGGTTATGTCGATGATATGACAAACCCGGTTGTAAAAGACGAAAAAATCATCTTCGGGAAACAATATCATACTATTTACGAATTAAAAAACGGTCTTGGCCCCGCTCCTATCAAAACCGAAAAAGGCTGGCTGCATTTAGCACATGGCGTTCGAAATACTGCTGCCGGTCTTCGTTATACTTTATATATGTTTATGACTGACTTAAATGACATTACAAAAGTAACGCACGTTCCGGCAGGTCATTTTATGGGACCTGAAGACATTGAAAGAATTGGAGATGTATCGAATGTATTATTTTCAAACGGATGGATTGAAGATACTGACGGAACTGTTTATGTATATTACGCTTCATCTGATACGAGAATGCATGTTGCGGTTTCATCGGTAGCAAAACTTGTTGATTATGTAACTAATGCACCATCGGATACTTTTATATCTGCAGGTTCTGTAAATACAATTATCGACCAAATTGAAAAAAATAATTCAATTTAATACATCGTGTCAGCAAAACTAAAGCAACTTAAAACCGAGTTATCTAATGAACTGGATTCTATTTTAAATTATTGGTCAAAAAACACGATCGATATTCAAAATGACGGTTTCATTGGCCAGATAGATTATAATGAAGAAGTCATTCCTGATGCTGAAAAAGGTTCCGTTTTAAATGCAAGAATTTTATGGTCATACTCTTCAAGCTATCAGGTTACCAAAAATGAAGAGCATAAAAAAATGGCGGGACGGGCTTTCGAATTCCTTTCAAAGTATTTTTATGATGCTGAATTTGGAGGTTTATTTTGGAGTATCAATGTTGATAAAACGCCAAAAGACACTAAAAATCAAATTTATGCTTTGGCCTTTGCTATTTATGGATTGTCAGAATATTATGCCATTTCTAAAGATGATAAAGCGTTGGCAATAGCCATTAATTTATATTTAAAAATACAAAAACACAGTTATGACCCTGTAAATAAAGGCTATTTAGAAGCTTTTACAAGAGATTGGCAGCCTATTGAAGATTTGCGTCTGAGTGCCAAAGATGCAAATGAAAAGAAAACAATGAATACGCATTTGCATATCATCGAAGCATATGCAAATTTGTTTAAAGTCTGGAAAGACAAAGCACTACATAATGACATTATCGAATTGCTGCAAACCATAGAAAAATATTTCATTAATACAGAAACAGGGCATCTGCATTTGTTTTTTGATGAAAACTGGACTGAAAAACCGGATGTCATTTCGTATGGACATGATATCGAAGCCGGGTGGCTTTTATTGCAATGTGCAGAAATTTCAGAAGACGAAACCCTGATTGCCAGTTATAAAAAACATGCAGTACAGATAGCAGAAGCTACCAAAGAAGGATTAGATGCCGACGGAGGTTTATGTTATGAATTTGATCCTGAAAAGAATGAGTTAATTGCCGAAAAACATTGGTGGGTCCAGGCCGAAGCCTTAATTGGTTTTTATAACGCTTATCAATTAACCGGAGATGAAAATTATCTGGACATCATTTTTAAAAACTGGAATTTTATAAAAACCCACATAATCGATTCTAAAAACGGAGAATGGTTCTGGGGTGTTTATCGTGATCATTCTTTGATGGAAAAAGACAAAGCCGGTTTTTGGAAATGTCCGTATCATAACAGCCGCGCCTGTTTAGAGCTTATTCAAAGAATCAGACTTTAAACTTTATAAATTATTTATTGCATTAAAAAACAACGATTATGAAACAAATCTTTTTCTTTAGTTTATTATTTTTTAGTGCAATAAGCAATGCACAAATCAATTTAGTTAAAAATGGTGGTTTTGAATCTGAAACAACAAATTGGCGTGGAGATGTCGGAACTATTTCTCCTTATGACAAAAAAACAGGTCAAAATAGTGTTGTCATCAATCAGTTTGCAGGTGCAGAATGGAAATCGATAGACCAAATTATGACAATTCCGAAAAACACCTATGCCATAACATTTAGTGCCTGGGTAAAAGCAGATCAGATTGAAACTGGCAAAGAAGCTTATAACGCCGGTCTTATGGTTGCAGAATTTACAAATGGAGCCGAAAAAAAAATCACTTCAGAAAATATTGCCCAAATAATAGGAACTACACCGTGGATCAATTACAAAAAAACTATTCTGGTTCCTGAAAAAGCACAAAAAATAAGAATAATGCTGGCTTTGGCGCAAACAAACGGTTCAATATTTTTTGATGACGTAAAAGCTATTGCACTTTCCGAAGAAGATTATTTTAGATTAAATCCGATAATTACAGTTGCGGAGGGTCAAAAAATAATCACAAATGTAAAACAGTTTTCAAACGGAAATTTTGAAGAACTCTTAAATTCCTGGAGCGGACCCGGAATAATTACTACAACAGATAAAAAAGAAGGTAATTCGGCTGTAGAAATAATTTCAAAAACTCCCGAATGGAACGCCATTTATCAGGCAGCCCCAATTAATGAAGAAAATAGAGTTATAGAAGTTTCAGGCTGGCTAAAAGCAACAGATATCCAACAAGGCAAAGAAGTCTGGAATAAAGGCATGTTTATTATTGAATTTAAAAAAGACGAAACCACTAAAGCATCCGAGGACCAGACAATAGGAACTATAACCGGTACAACTGACTGGACCTTTTTTAAAAAATCTTTTCAAATTCCGTACGGAGCAAAAGAATACCGAATTATAGTCGCAATGAGTGCTTGTACCGGAACCTTATTTGCTGATGATATTCAGGTTAAACTCACTAAGAATTAGACTTAAACTAACCAAAACTTAAACTAACTAAAAAATTAAAAATGAAAACATTTTTCTAAAAACAGCTTTATCAGCTTTACGCTTTTAACATTTACTAACCTTTCTCAGAACAGATAGTTAGCGACCACGGTTATTTTGTTCCAAATGGCTCTGTTTCCAACACTTCTGATTTTAAAACATATAGTACAAAAACGAAATCGGCTTTGGTAAATTCTTTGCCAAAAATGTACGAATTACCTAAATAATCAAAGATGAAAAAATTAATCCTCGTAACAGTCAGTATTCTTTTATTACAACTTTCATCTTGCTCAAAACAAGACGATAATTCTCCTGACCCAACACCAACGCCGGAAGATCCTGTAATAAAACCACAAACAGATCCTTCAGTATCAAATACAATTGGTTTTTTTCTGGATAATTGGACATCTAAAAGCTTAACGTCTCCAACCAATTATACGGTTGCTGCAGTTCCTGAAACAACAACTTCTACTGTTACCATTGATTATGCCAATGTAATTACTAAAATTCCCAGCTCCATTTACGGAAACAATGCCAATTTATGGTCCGGAAAAATGATTACCAATACAACTCTGGTAAATGACATAACAAATCTGAAACCTAATATCATCAGATTTCCCGGCGGAAGTATTAGCGATGTTTATTTTTGGAATGCGTTAAATGCTCCTTCAACAGCTCCTTCAAAATTAATAAAAGCCGATGGTACTGAAGTAGAATCCGGATTTTGGTATGGTAAAAATGATGGTGACTGGACGATTTCATTAGATAATTATTATCAGCTTTTGCAATCAACCAACAGTAAAGGAATTATTACTGTAAATTATGGTTATGCCAGATATGGAACTGGTGTAAATCCTGTTGCAGATGCTGCAAAACTAGCGGCAGACTGGGTAACTTATGATAATGGAAGAACACAATATTGGGAAATTGGCAATGAGGTGTATGCCGATTGGGAAGCAAGTTACAGAATCAACACAGCAAACAATAAAGATGGGCAGCCTGAACTTTTAAACGGAAAATTATATGCCGAACATTTTAAAATAATAGCAGCAGCCATGCGTACAGCTGCGGCAGCGGTTGGAAACACAAACATCAGGATTGGAGCTATAATGGTCGAAAATACTCCTGCCAGCTATGTGCCTGATTGTTATAAAACATGGAATAATAAATTGCTCAGCAACATCAATGGGAGTGCCGATTATTATGTGATTCATAATTATTACACCAATTATAATACAAATGCCCCTGCAGCAGAAATTTTAGAAACCCCTAAAAAAGTAACTGCCGAAATGATGACTTTTTGCAAAAATGAATTAACTGCAACAAGTAATGAAATCAAACCTTTTGCATTAGATGAATGGAATATTTTCTCAACCGGAAGCAAACAGCAGGTTTCGCATATAAACGGAATGCACGCAGTTTTGATTTTGGGAGAAGTTTTAAAAAACAAAATTGGCCTTGCTGCCCGTTGGGATTTAGCAAATGCCTGGGAAAACGGAAATGATCACGGAACATTTAGCAACGGGGACGAACCAAACATCCCTAAAGGCACACCCCGACCGGCATTCTACCACATGTATTATTTTCAAAAATATATGGGAGATCGTTTGATCGAAGCCAATAAAGATGCTAACGGAAATTATGAAGTGTATGCCTCCTCATTTTCTGATGGAAAAGCAGGTCTGGCCTTTGTAAATAAAGCAACAACTCCAATTAGCATAAAAGTAAAACTTAACAATTTCCTTACCGGAAAAAGAATGTTTTGGTACACTTTAGTTGGTGATACAGATAATGGTGAATTTTCAAGAAAAGTAATTATAAACGGAGCCGGTCCAACTTTAGTAGCAGGAGGACCAACTAATTACGCTTCCTTAAAACCATTTTCAGCAGAAACGACAAAAGGAACAAATATAACTTTGCCAGCCCGTTCATCTGTTTTTGTTGTTATTGAAAAAAAATAAATTATCAATTTATAAAACCATGAAAAATTCTATTTCAAAATTAATTATGCTTGTCTTTTGCCTGGCGAATTTAAATAGTCAGGCACAAAAACAGCTTCCAAAAATTACCGTAAAAGGAACGCAATTTTATAAAGGTGATACGCCATATTCATACATTGGAACAAATTATTGGTATGGAAGTTTACTGGCTTCAAAAAAAATTGGGGATCGTAAAAGATTACTTCGCGAACTTGATTTAATGAAAAAAAACGGTATTGACAACTTACGTATCCTCGTTGGTGCTGATGGCGGAAAATATGATTTTACAGTTCGTCCGGCACTACAATATGAGCAGGGAAAATATGACGAAGATTTACTTGATGGTCTGGATTTCCTTATTAATGAAATGAACAAGCGCAAAATGTACGCAGTTTTGTATTTGACAAACAACTGGGAATGGTCAGGCGGAATGTCGCAGTATTTGGAATGGAATGGCAAGGGGCCAGTTCCTGTTCCGGCAATCGCACCAAATACCTGGCCTCAATTCATGTCATATACGGAGCAATTCCATAGCTGTGAACCTTGTATGGAAGCTTTGAATAACCATGTGAAGTTTATTATTGGCAGAACAAACTCTTATTCTAAAAAGAAATATACAGAAGACAACACGATAATGGCTTGGCAGGTTGGTAATGAGCCTAGACTTTTTACTGTAGAAAATGAAGCAAAATTTACAGCCTGGCTAAATAACATTGTGGATTTAATTGATAGTTTAGACAAGAATCATTTGATTTCTACAGGTTCAGAAGGATTAAACAGCTCAAATGACATCATAGAAATTTTTGAGAGAACACATCAAAATCCGAATATCGATTATTTAACGATGCACATCTGGCCAAAAAACTGGAATTGGTTCAAGGCGGATAATGCCGAAAAAACGTTACCGACAACTTTAGAAAATGCCGGAATTTATATCGACAAACATGTAAAAGTAGCCAATAATTTAAAACGTCCCATTATCATTGAAGAATTTGGTTTGCCAAGAGAAAATGAGAGCTTACTAAATAGTTCATCTGTTGCAAACAGAGATGTTTTTTACAACTATATCTTTAGCAGGGTTGCAGAAAGTGTAGCTAATAAAGGGCCCTTGCAGGCAGCGAATTTTTGGGGTTTTGGCGGTGAAGGAAAACCGGTAAACGAAACTGGAAAATGGAATCCCGGCGATCCTTTAACAACTGACCCTCCGCAGGAACCACAAGGACTAAATTCGGTTTTTTCATCTGATAAGTCGACTTTAAAAATCATAAAAAAATACAATTGTAAACTAAAGTAAATCTTAGTTTAAAAAAACATTTAACCATATAAGTTATGTAAGTTTCATTTGAGAGGACAGCTTAAATAAATTTATAAAATATACTTTATAACTCGTATGGTTAATTAAATTTGCCATTATACTCAAATAACCGAATAATGAAAAAAGGAATATTTTTTGCTTTAGCACTGCTTTTTTTTAATGTCTCATTTTCACAGGAAGCCCAGAAAGACTTTGTTGTAACATCTCCTAACGGAAAAATTAAGGTCAGCATTTTAGTCAACGAAAAAATAACATGGTCAGTCCTGCATGAAAAAAATCAAATTCTGGCACCTTCCTCTATTTCAATGACTTTAGATCAAAATGAAGTTTTAGGAAAAAATGCTTTGGTTTTGAATTCAAAAAGAGAAAAAGTAAATACTTCATTTGAATCTCCTTTTTACAAAAAAAGCACAATAAAGAATCAGTACAATCTCCTGCTTTTAAATTTCAAAAATGGATTCAGCATTGAATATCGTGTTTTTGATGATGGTGCCGCCTATCGGTTCCTAACACAAAAGAAAAAAGACATTACGGTTAAATCAGAAGAAGTTACTTTAAATTTTGACCAGGATTACAATACTTTAATGCCGTATGTGCGTGATTTGAGAAATCCAAAAGACCCCTGTATTTCTTCGTTTGAAGCACATTATGAAAACAAAAAAATCAGCGAATTTGCGAAAGATACGTTAGCTTTTCTACCCTTTTTAATTGATTTTAAAAACCATAAAAAAGCGGTTTTTCTTGAAGCCAGTCTTCAGGATTATCCGGGATTATTTGTAACTAATAATGCTTCGAAATCCGGATTTCAATCCCATTTTTCCAAATATCCATTGCAGGAAAAAAACGGAGGTTTCAATAATATCAACCTGCTTATTACAGAAAGAGCTGATTATTTAGTCAAAACAAAAGGAACGCGAAGTTTCCCCTGGAGAATTCTTGTTATATCTGAAAGCGACAAAGACTTAGCCAATAACGATATGGTTCAGAAATTATCCGAGCCAGCAAAAATCAAAGATATCAGCTGGATTAGACCCGGAAAAGTAGCCTGGGACTGGTGGAACGACTGGAACATTTATAATGTTGATTTTAAAGCCGGAATTAATACAGAAACTTATAAATACTACATTGATTTTGCCTCAAAAAACAAAGTTGAATATGTGGTTTTGGATGAAGGCTGGAGCCTTGAAGATGACATAATGAAACATAGCCCGAACGTAGATTTGGAAGCTTTAATCGCATACGGAAAAGAACATAATGTGGGTATTATTTTATGGAGTTCCTGGATGGCTTTGACAAAAAACACTGAAGGCATTTTAAAGAATTATGCTAATTTAGGAGTCAAAGGTTTCAAAGTTGATTTCATAGATCGTGATGATGCCAAAATGGTAAATTCGGTTTATGATATTGCTCAAAAAGCAGCAGACAATCACTTGCTAATAGATTTTCATGGCATGTATAAACCTACCGGAATTCAGCGTACTTTCCCGAATATACTAAATTTTGAAGGCGTAAAAGGTTTAGAGAATAATAAATGGACACCAAATGATGATGTTCCGACTTACGATTGTTCTATTCCGTTTATCCGAATGATGGCCGGTCCAATGGATTATACGCCGGGTGCTATGCGAAATGCAACAAAAAGCGAATTCAAACCAAGTAATGCAAATCCGGTAAGTCAGGGAACAAGATGTCATCAATTGGCACTTTACACTATTTTTGAAGCGCCTTTACAAATGATGGCTGATAGTCCTACGGCTTATATGAAAGAACAGGAAAGCACTGATTTTATTGCCAAAACTCCAACGACTTTTGATGAAACTGTGGCAATAGATGGCGAAGTTGGCAAGTTTGTAGCATTGGCAAGAAGAAAAGCTTCAACATGGTATTTAGGAGCAATTACGAATTGGGACTCCAGAGATATAACAATTGATTTTTCATTCCTCGAAAAAGGCAAAAAATACGAAGCTGAAATTTTCTCAGACGGAATAAATGCTGATAAAGCTGCAGTAGATTATAAAAGAGAAATTATAACCGTAGATTCAACTACAAAATTAAAATATCACTTAGCAAGCGGCGGTGGATTGGCTGCTGTTATAAAATAAAAATTAAACACAACGGACGTAGAGGCGCACAGCAGTGCGTCTACGTTACGTGTACGTTGTGTATAAAGACGCACTGCTGTGCGCCTCTACTTAAATTGTAATTACCAATCTTTTGCCATCGGGAATATTCATATCCCAGGCTTTTTCGATATCTTTTATATGAATCGAAACGGTTTCTATAACTAACTTTTTAGAAGCTGCCAACTCAAACATTTCAGGTAAAATATCAGTTACCAGCTTTTTCATTTCCTCTTTAGTCCAGCTTCCTAAACCTGAACCGGATAATTGAAGATCAACACTTCGTAAGATTTCAGATGATAATTGAATTGAATCTCCTGCCAATGAGCCTACAGAAACAAATCTGGTATTATGGGTGAATGAACCTTCGCCTTTTAATGCTTTTAGAATTAATTCGGCTGAATGTCCCCATAAATAATCAATAATAATATCAATTGGTGTATTAACATGAATCTGCCTGATCTGTGCTTTAAAATCATCATCCGGCTGCGTAAGAATTACATATTCATCTGCCCCTAAATCCAACAATGATTTTAAAGTCTGCTCATTTCTGCCGGTAACAATTATCCTTGCTGCTCCATAATGTTTTGCAAGCTGAATGGCTATTTTTCCTGTAACTCCGGTTGCCCCGTTTATTAAAACAGTTTCTCCTTTTTGGATATTGGCCCTAAAACGCAAAGCCATTGCTGATCCTGCAACTGCATTTGGCAATGCCGATGCGGTACAATCATCAAGGCCATCAGGAACTTTTACCATTTTGTTTTTATCCACAATTGCTTTTTCGGCAATCATTCCTGTCACACCTAGTGCATAAACTCTGGTGCCGTCTTCAAGTATTCCTACTCCGTCCCCACCTGCGACTTTTGCAGTTTCTTCAGCAACTGCTGAGTAATGCTTTCCGCTTGCTATGTTTTTATCTAAATTTTTAACTGCTGATGCCTTAACCGAGATTAAAAGATGATTCTCATTTTCGATAATTGGATCCGGGAAATTGGTGTATTGTGGTAATTCGCTCTTTTTATAAATTACTGCTGCTTTCATAACGCTTAAATTTTAAGTATTGTTTAAATTTTATGAAGCAAAATTAGTGTGCAGTAAATGGCTTGGCGATAACATTTGTTATCAAATGCAAATTGGTTTTATTTGCATAATTTATTTTTTATCCGACTTAAATGAACCGAAGTAATTCCTAAATAAGAAGCGATGTAATGCTGTGGAATACGTTTAATAATCTGTGGGTTTTCTTTTAAAATGTTTTGATAACGCTGTTCCGGCGAATCTTTTATAAAAGAAACAAATTGTTTTATATAATCGAAAGTACGCTCAAAAATAAGGTCAATAATTTTCTCTCTTAATTCCGGAATTTCAAGTAAATCATTAAGAATGCTGTCAACATCTTTTTTATCAATATACCATAAAACGCTTGGTTCAATGGTTTCGACCGAAATGGGACTTGGAATTTTCTTTCTGAAACTTTCAATAGAAGCAACCATTCCGCCTTCCAAAAAGAATTGCAGCGTTAAATCTTTTCCGTCTTTATTAAACGAGCATCTAACACAGCCTTTTTCAATAATAAAGATCTTTTCAGAAATTTCTCCTTCATTTAAAAGAATTGTTTTTGCAGAAACCTCAAGTTTATGAAAACAGTTTATATAACTCTCCCATTTATGGTCTTCAATCGGGAACTTATTTTTAAGATGATCAAACATGGAAGAGTTTATAAAATTATTTTAGAATTGATTCGATTGCATTTAATTCATCTGAAGAAAAATCAAGACTTTGCAAACAATCAACATTATTATTTAATTGACGTACAGAACTCGCACCAATTAAAACCGAAGTAATTCGTTTGTCTTTTTGCAACCATGCCAAAGCCATTTGTGCCAAAGACTGATTTCTGTTTTGGGCAATTTCATTTAATTGAATTAATTTTTGAATACGTTCTGCTGTAACCTCATCTTCTTTTAAATGTCCGTTTGGATTATGAGCCCTGGAATTTTCCGGAATTCCGTTTAGATATTTATCTGTCAGAAGTCCTTGTGCCAAAGGTGAAAAGGCAATACAGCCTACTCCTTTTTCTTCTAAAACATCCAGTAAACCATCTTCTACCCAACGTACCAACATCGAATATTTAGCCTGATGAATTAAACAAGGCGTTCCTAATTGTTTTAAAACATCAACGGCAACCCTGGTTTGTTCTGCAGAATAATTACTGATCCCAACATACAAAGCTTTCCCGCATCTTACTGCATGATCCAGAGCCATCATCGTTTCTTCGATTGGAGTTTCGGGATCCGGACGATGCGAATAAAAAATATCTACATAATCAATATTCATACGTTTTAAACTCTGATCCAAACTTGACAATAAATATTTTCGGGAACCCCAATCACCATATGGCCCGTTCCACATAGTATAACCGGCTTTTGTCGAAATTACGATTTCATCACGCAGATTTCCCTGAAAATTATGCCATAATATTTTACCGAAATTCTCTTCGGCTGAACCTGGAACCGGCCCATAATTATTCGCTAAATCAAAATGAGTAATTCCTTTATCAAAAGCTTCTTTAGCAATGCTTTCTGCATTTTCAAAATTATCTACTGATCCGAAATTATGCCATAATCCTAAAGAGATTTCAGGTAATAATAACCCACTTTTTCCACATCTGTTATATTTCATTGTTTTGGTTTGATGGTTGAAGTTTTAAGATTTTAAAGATAAAAACAATCCCAAATATTTTAAATCCAAATTAGTACTTTATTTTTGTAAATTTGTGTAAATAATAAAATTATGGATAATTGGCAAAACTTAATTTCTATAGATCCTGATATAAGATTTGGAAAACCTGTTATTAAAGGTACAAGAATCTGTGTTTCTGATATTCTTTCATGGCTATCTACAGGAATGTCTTTTGAAGATATTATTGAAGATTTTCCTGAATTAAAAAAAGAAGATATTCTTGCATCTCTTGCATTTGCTGCAAACAGAGAAAACATAACAAAAATAATTGCAGCATAATGAAATTACTTCTGGATGCAAATATTTCCTGGAGAATTATTAAACTGATTGAAAATGATTTTTCAGACTGTTTTCATTCTAAAGACATTAAAATAAATCAACCCGCAAAAGATATTGATATTTGGGAATTTGCAAAGCAAAACCAACTTACAATATTAATTCACGATGATGATTTCGAAAAATTGCTACTTTTAAAAGGAGCACCTCCAAAAGTTATAATTTTAAAAACTTTTAATAAAAACACAAAACATTGCTGAACTTCTAATTTCAAAAAAAGAAATTATTGAATCCTTTATTTCAAATAATGAATTGATGATTTTGGAAATTTATTAATACTTCAAATCAAATCAAAAAAAATAACCCGACAGGGTTTTTTAAATACCTGTCGGGTTTGAATATTAAAATGTTTTTTTATTTCAATTCAAAACCACTCGTCAAACCTTTATCAGAGCTTCCTCCAACCATGATTTTAAAAGTTCCCGGCTCAACCAGATAATTTCCTTCATTATCGTAGAAACCAAGTTCCTTATCTGTTAAAGTAAAAGATATTGTTTTAGTTTCTCCTTTTTTCAAATTAACTAATTCAAAACCTTTTAATTCTTTAATCGGGCGGATAATACTTGCAAACTCATCATGAATGTATAATTGCACTACTTCTTTTCCGTCATAATTTCCTGAATTTGTAACTTCAACGGAAACCTTAACAGTTTCTCCTTTTGTGAAATCAGTTTTGTTTAGTTTCAGGTTTTTATAATCAAATTTGGTATAACTCAAACCAAAACCAAACGGAAACTGAGGTGTTTTCTCAACATCCGTATAATGCGTCCAAAATACATTTTTATCCGTATTTACAGGTCTTCCAGTACTGTATTTATTGTAATAAATTGGCACCTGACCTACATTTCTCGGGAAAGACATAGGCAATTTTCCGCTCGGATTATAATCTCCATATAATACTTGCGCAACAGCATTTCCGTTTTGAGTTCCAAGATGCCATGCTTCAACAATTGCAGGAACATTTTCTGCTGCCCATGGAATACTCAACGGACGTCCGTTGTTTAAAACCAAAACAACATTTGGATTTACTTTATAAATTTCTTCAAGCAATTCCTGTTGTAAACCAGGCAAGTTAAGATCGGTCCTGCTTCTGCCCTCACCGCTTTGAAAACCATGTTCTCCTAAAACCATTACCACTACATCAGCGTTTTTTGCTGCAGTTTTCGCTGCTTCAAATCCACTTTTGTCTGTTGTATTAAAAATAACCTCATCCAAAAACGAAATTTTCCCAACCGTCAGGTCATGACCTTTTTCAAAAGTCAGTTTATTGTCTTTATATTGCTGCATTCCTTCTAAAACCGAAACCGCTGTATTGTCATCAGCCGCAATTCTCCAGCTTCCCAACGGGCTGGTTTTATCATTTGCCAAAGCACCTATCAAAGCAATTTTTTGTCCGGATTTCTTTAGCGGAAGCAAATTTTTATCATTTTTTAAAAGCACGATAGATTTTTTAGCCATGTCAAGAACACCGTCATTATTGCCTTTACTTCCAACAATTTCTTTTTCGCGTTTCTCGTCACAATATCTGTACGGATCATCAAATAAGCCTAATTCAAATTTCACACGTAAAATTCTGCGGACAGCATCATCAATCATCGCCTCTTTTACTTTTCCTTCTTTTACTAAACCTACTAATTTAGCAACATACAAATATGATTCCATATCCATGTCAGAACCCGCAATTACAGCTTTTAGAGCCGCATCTTCTTCGTCTTTTGCATAACCGTGCGCAATCATTTCACGAATCGAAGCATAATCTGAAATTACAAAACCGTCAAATTTCCATTTTCCTTTCAGAATATCTCTTTGTAAAAATGCATTTCCGGTTGCAGGAACACCATTCAGGGTATTAAATGAATTCATAAACGTACGGATTCCTGCATCTACAGCTGCTTTAAACGGAGGCAAAACCGAATTATATAATTTAGAATTACTGATATCAACAATGTTATATTCCAGTCCTGCTTCAACATACCCGTATGCGGCAAAATGTTTTGCACATGCTGCAATCGTATTGATTTTGGCCAAATCAGCAATTGTTTCTCCCTGAAAACCTTTTACTCTTGCCGTTGCAATCTTGCTTCCTAAATACGGATCTTCTCCGGCGCCTTCCATAACACGCCCCCAACGAGCATCATTGGCAACATCTACATTTGGTCCAAAAGTCCAGTTAATTCCGGATGCCGAAGCTTCATCTGCTGCAATAGCTGCCGATTTTTTAATCGCTTCCAAATCCCAGCTTGCTGATTCTGCCAATGGAATTGGGCTCAACGTTTTATAACCGTGAATTACGTCAAAACCAATAATCAGCGGAATTCCCAAACGCGTTTCTTCAACTGCAATTTTCTGTACGGCACGAACTTCTTTCACACCGCGAACTGTCAGCATACTTCCTACCCATCCTTTTCGCAAATGTTCATATTTCAATTCTGCAGAACCTCCTTTTGGTGCTGGTCCGGTAACATCCCAAAAACCATTATACTGATTCATTTGACCCGCCTTTTCCTCCAAAGTCATTAATGGCAAAAGCAAATCAATGCGTTGTTCTATCGTTTTATTTTTATCCAGATATGGCTTTTTCTGTGCGTTCATATTTCCAACAGTAAAGAGGGTAAAAACCCCAATAGTTAATATTTTTTTATTCCTCATGGTTAGTTAGTTTATTATTTTAAGCGTGTCGTTTGCCCGAAAAAAGGCAACTATCAGGCTTTCGGCTTTATCTTTTGTTTCGTTTCTCTTCACAAAAGGATACCGCCTCAAATATATTCACTGAACTCCTATATAAAATAAAAGCTTAGTGAAGTAATCCCTCACGCAATTCACGCAAACGAGAACTTTTTTTATCAACATCACCTATTCCGTAATAAAACACGAAGCAGGCAAATTGACTTTATTAAACAAATCAGATTGTATTGTATTTCCCCATGCAAAACGAACTTTCACCGGAACGTTTACTTTCTTACTCGTCAAAATCACCTGATTATTTTTAATCGAAGCTTCGGCTGTGTAAAAAACACCATCGGCACCGGCTACTTCAAATTGATTGGATGTTTTATTTTTAAAATGCAAACCTTCAGCAGAATCAAAAGAAACAATTGCTTTATTTTTATCCGTTTTAAAATCTTTAAAAACCGGACCGTTTACTAAACCTGAATTGGTTTTATACGTATTTGCCAAAGCTAAATTCGCTAAACGAATTCCAACCGATTTTTTGTCTTTTGGATGAATATCTATTGTATCAGAAACATCGCTGATAACAACCATGCCGGTATTAGAAACTTCTTTAAGTAATTTTCTTTGGGAATCTCTCAGAGTAACATTCGAGAAATTATTGGTGCCAGTTTTATAAGGTGCAATTTGTACATAATAAAAAGGAAAATCATCCTTCCACGCTTTTCTCCAGGAAGTTATTAAAGCCGATAATGTTTTGTCATAAACTGTAGATCCCACATTCGATTCTCCCTGATACCAAAGCGCTCCCGCAATTTTAAATCCAACAAACGGATAAATCATTGCATTATAAGCACGTCCCGGCTGTCTTGGTCCGTATTCCTGTTCGTTTAGTTTTTTAGCGTTTTCTAACAACAGAGGATCATTCTGAATCACTTCTTCGGGCATCCATATTTCTGCGGGAGTTCCACCCCAATTCGAAGAAATTAATCCGATTGGAACATTTTTTAAATCTTCTCTTAAACGCTTGGCAAAAAAGTATCCGACAGCGCTAAAATATTTCATGGTTTCCGGAGTTGATTCTGTCCAGTTTCCTAATAAATTGTTTTGTGGAGTTGTAGCCGTTAATTTCGGAACGGTAAAAAACCGGATATTCGGATTTGCAGCATTTTTTGCTTCTTCCTCTCCATTATCAATTCCCCAGCTTACCGACATTTCCATATTTGATTGTCCCGAACAAACCCAGACTTCACCAATCAGAATGTTCTTCAAAACGACTTCATTATAGCCTTTTATCGAAATCGTATAAGGTCCGCCTGCTTCAGGAGTTTTTATTTTTAGTTCCCATTGCGCCTGATTGTTAGCTGTAATTTTATATTCCTGATTATTCCAGCTGGAAACCAGTTTAATTTCTTCTTTTGGACTCGCCCAACCCCAGATTTTAACTTCTGAATTACGCTGTAAAACCATATTATCACCAAAAATATTCGGAAGGGAAACGTTTGCCATCATAGTACCGGAAATCAACAGAAAAAAAACAAACTTAAATATATCATTTCTCATAACAACCTTTTTAAAAATGGACCATATTCATCTGCCATAACTTTATGGTCAGCAAGATTTGGATGCCAGCTACATCCCTTCGGAGTCATTGGTTTAAACTTAAAAATCACAATTGGTTTATGTGTTTTATCGTCTTTGAAAGCTTCTTTAACCTTATTCAGGCAATCTTCAAAAACAACTGCTTTCTCACCACCAACCATTGGACTGTTGGTAATCACGATCTGTACGTTTGGATTGTGGCTGTACAGCATTTTAATAAAATTAATGTAGTTCGAAACATATTTTTCAGGATTAAAAGGAAGACGCTCTTTCTTCCCGTCTCCTCCGGAAAAATCATTAGTTCCTAAAGCAATACTGATAATATCAGGCTGGAAAGCAAAATCATATTTAGGTTTCGAAGGATCTTTTGTCAAATACAAATTCCCATATAAATCCGGCATAATACCTTCGTCTTTATTTTCGTCATTCCAGTTACGGTACATTCCAATTCCGGAAACAGAACTCATTAAATAATCAACCCCAATTTCTCTCGAAAGAGTTGGACCGTAAGCATAATACCCGTTATGGTGATCAAAATATTCTCCCTTATCACAAGGAACATCAGAATCATCGCTTGCAGCACCGCAAGTGATAGAATCTCCTATAAATTCGATTTTCTTTTTCTTTTTTGAAGAAATAGAAGTTAGTTTTGCCGTAGTTCCGGCAAATAAAACGTTTCCGCTTTGTGCTTCTGTAGTTTTATAAATTGTGAGATTATGTAGTTTTTTATCACAGGTAATCCTTACCGGAAAAGATTGGACTGCCCCTTTTTCAATTCTCAATTTTCCAATATACTTTCCATCCAAAACCAAGGAAACATAATTATGATGTTCCCAGGCATCATCTATACTCTGAAGGAAAATTGAACATTCTTTTCCTGTAAAATTGAACGAAACTGAAGAAGCTGTTCCAATCAGAACAACATTATTATTCCGGAGTTTATCAACTCTGCCTTCATAAAGAAATGTATTGGTTTTATTTTGTGATGTCGAAACAATCGAAATCATCAAAAACAAAATTAAAAGTGGTATTTTTTTGAGAAACATAATTTATTTGTTAAAATATAAACACGATCGACAAATATACCCGAAATAAATTATCAAAAAAGATACTAAAATATCAAAAAGCAATAAAAAAACACCAAAAACAGTTGCATCATTATTCATATTCTGCATTCATTCACAATCTTTCCTTTTATTTCTAAACTTAGCCCTATCTTTGAATTTACACACCCCAATCACTTATAAATGAAACTACCTGTCTATATATTATTTACCGCAATTCTATTTTCTTCATTTGCAAAAAAAGACAATGCAACAGTAATCACTCAAATTCAAAAAAAACGAGTTGAAATTGACAGGGATTCCATTATTGTGTATGCCAAAAAATATTTGGGAACTCCATATTTATACGCAGGAAGTAATCCTCAAAAAGGATTTGACTGTTCGGGTTTTGTGAGTTATGTATTTAATAATTTTGATATAAACTTACCCAGAAGTTCTAATGGCTATAAAAATTTAGGAACTCCTTTATCTCCTGAAGATTTTAAGGTTGGGGATATTTTAGTTTTTTACGGTTACAAAGACAGAACAGTCGTAGGCCATGTTGGAATTGTTTGTGAGGCAAACGGCATGCAGTCAAAGTTTATACATGCCTCTTCCGGAAAAGCTTATAAGGTAACCATTAGCGAACTGAATTCAGAACATTACACTAAACGTTTTTATAAATGCATCGATGTACTTTCTAAATAAGGAAATAGTTACTCTTCAGTCAATAATTTTATCAAACTTTCATCTCTTTGATAAACATCTTTATAAAAATTCAATTGTCCTTTTCTGTCTACCCAGGCAGTAAAATAACCAATATAAACAGGAACCTTCTTTTTTAGCGTATACCAGCTTTCTTTACCGGCATGCATTGCTTTATCAATTCTCGCCGGATTCCATTTAGGATCGTTTTTCAAAAGTTCAATTGCTAATTCCCTTGGTTTTGCTACACGCACACAACCATGGCTAAAAGCTCTGCTTTCTCTTTCGAACAAACTTTTTGACGGTGTATCGTGTAAATAAATGTTATTTGAATTTGGAAATAAAAATTTCACCAAACCAAGCGAATTATTTTTTCCCGGCAGTTGCCGAACCATACCATTATTCCATTCCAAATGTTTTTCAGCTAAATAGTTCTTGTTTTTAGCCATTCCGGGTTTAATTTCTTTATTGATAATACTTTGAGGAACATTCCAATATGGGCTAAAAACAATATTACTCATCATGCCGCTAAAAATAACGGTTTTTGTCATAGCTTTTCCGACCACAACCGGCGATACAAAAACAATTTCATGATCGCGAATTAAATATAATCTGAATTCAGGAATATTAACCTCGATGAATTCTTCCCCTTTCTCTAATTCAGGATCAATCCATCTGCAGCGTTCCATGTTTGCAATAATAGTTTTGATTCTATCTGAAACAGGAATATTCATTTCGTCAATATGCTCTTTTAAGATTTTATTTTTAAGCGTATATCCATGATGTAATTCGTAGTCTTTCATAGCTGAAATTAAAACCGAATCGCAAACGGCACTTTTACTGTTTTCCTTAAGTTCTCCGGTAATAAAAAGTCTTTCTCTAATTTGAGTTATTGTAATGGCAGAATCTCCTAATTTTAAGTTTTTAAAATCATCGCTGACTTCAATAGTTTTCCAGCCTCCTTTTTTCTCTATTTCCCTGTATTGTTTCAACGCTTCACGCAGTTTATAGTACTGGCTGAACATTTTACTTTTATCATCATCATTAATGGTAGAATGTTTAAAAATGGAATCTGAAAGTACCTGATAATTTACTTTTTTTCGGGGTAAAAGCCATTCTAAGGAAGTTGATGTTTTTTCATCTACACCATTAAATACTTTTTCAGCATAATAGAAATATAAATTGGTAATTATCAAATCCGTATCAATTTTCGATAATTTATTTTCTGAAGTACGTTCGAAAATTGGGTTAACCTTTTCGTTGTATGGAAAATTGGCTTTTAAGCCTTCATCGCCCAAACCTTTATATTTATTGAATAACGTATTTCCAAACTCTACTACACCTTTATTATCTAACCATAATTGAACAGAGTTCTTTTTCTTGTATAAGGACAAAACATCTTCCTGAAATTTAATCAATTTAGGATAGGCTTGATAAAACTTAGAAATATCTGTACTGTCAATCGGAATTCTCAATTCCGGCAATTCTGCCTTTGCTTTATTTAGTTGGTTTCCTTTTTTATCATTTGCTTTGGAATTGCATGAAACAACTGTAAAAAGGAGTATTATTGCCGCAAGCGGATACAAAATTTTCATATTGATATTTTCAATAAAAGTAGAAAAGTTTTCATAAAAAGTGTTCTTTTTATGAAAAATAAACACTCACTTAATAATAATATTATTAACAAAAACAGCGCATAAAAAAAACTCCAGACACATAACATGTCCGGAGTTCTCCCCCTTTATAATCAACTTTTATTTTAAATCACCGTTCCTTTTAAAGTCAGGATTTTTGGTGTTGTTTCTGCACTTGTTGTCACTGTTACCGTTTTTGTAAAACCACCTTTATTCGCTGCGTTATAAGTAGCGGTTACTTTTGCCGATTTACCCGGCAAAATTGGTTCTTTAGTATAATCTGTTGCAGTACATCCGCAAGATCCCTGAACATTTGTAATTATAACCGTTGCTTTTCCTGTGTTTTTAAATTCATACACAATTGCTTTTGGAGTTCCTTGTGGAATTTGACCAACATCAATTGATTCTGCTTTCCAAACAATAGTAGAAGCTGTCGTTTCTGTTTTTACTTTAGAAACTAATGATTGTACCGGTGCAATCGCTGAAAAAGACATTAAGCCTAAAACTAAAGCCAATATCGAAATTTTAATAATTTTCATGGTTTATCTATTTAAATGATTATAGTCAAATTTTATATTCCAAAATTACCTCAGAAGAAATGAATTCGCTGTTAAGCGGTCTCAAATGTTTGTTAACAACTTGTTAATGGGTATTTTTAAGTATAAATTTGACTAATATTACACTTTAATAAATTTTATTTTTCTTGAAAATAAACAAACTCAATAGCATTATCCTTTTAGGTTTAGCGGCCATCATCAGCATATTGGTCGTACAATTGTTATGGACAAAAGAGGCTTTTACTTTAGAACAAAAAAAGTTAAGTCAGAAGACACATATTGCCTTATTGGAAGTCGCTAAAAAATTATATGAAGGGACAAATCATGAATTGCCATCCCAAAATCCGGTTCAGAAAATTTCCAATGATTATTATATTGTAAATATCGACAACGATTTTGAAGCCGATATTCTGGAATTTTATCTGAAATCAGAATTCAAAAAAATGAATATCACCACTGATTTTGAATATGCCATGTACAATTGCCAAAGCGATGAAATGGTGTACGGAAATTACATTTCATTATCTGAAAAAGGAAAAGGAAAGCAAACTGTTTATTTTCCTAAACATAAAAACCTTGTTTATTATTTTGCCGTTCGTTTCCCTAATGAAACCACCTATTTATTCAGTTCGATGCGTTTTTGGTTTATACTTTCGATAGCATTAATCCTTATTTTATTAATTTATGTTTATTCTATTTTTACGCTTTTACAGCAAAAAAAATACTCCGAATTACAACGAGACTTCATTAACAACATGACGCATGAATTTAAAACGCCCTTGTCTTCCATTCTGATTGCTTCAAAATATTTAATTGAGCAGAATCCAATCAAAGAAGATAAAAAACTATATACTTATACTGATATCATTATCAATCAGAGCAATAAACTGAATAGCCATATTGAGAAAATTTTAAACATTGCCAAATCTGATTATACGCCTTTGGAGTTAAAAACAGAAACAGTTTTGATCGTACCGGTTATAGAAGAAATGATTATTAATATTCAATTAAAATATCCGGATGCCGACATTAAAATTGAAACCGATACTGATAATTATAAAATTGAAACAGACGTTTTTCATTTTACCAATTTAGTTTACAATTTGTTGGATAATGCAGTGAAATATTGCACTGAAAAACCTGAAATTCTCATCCGGATTTCGAAAGAAAACCAATCCTTAAAATTAGAATTCATTGATAATGGAATTGGAATTCCAATTAAAAAAATCTCGTATATTTTTGATAAGTTTTACCGGATTCAAAATGAAAAAAGTAATGAAGTTCCTGGTTTTGGGCTTGGTCTGTATTATGTAAAAGAAATTTGCAACTTACAAAACTGGAAGATTAATGCGCTGAATAATTTAGAAAAAGGTACCACTATAACACTGTCAATTCCCTATAGAAAATGAAAAACTTTAAAATTCTTTATACTGAAGATGATGAAACACTGGCCTTTTTAACCAAAGATAATCTGGAACAAAACAACTATGATGTTACACATTGTCCTGACGGAAACTCAGGCTTTGAAAGCTTCAAAAAAGAAGATTTTGACATTTGCATTCTCGATATTATGATGCCAAAAATGGACGGATTTGAATTGGCAGCAGAAATCAGAAAAATCAATACCGATATTCCAATCATTTTTCTTTCGGCAAAAACATTAAAGGAAGACCGCATAAAAGGACTGCGTTTGGGTGCCGATGATTATCTTGTAAAACCTTTTAGTATTGAGGAATTAATTCTGAAAATCGAAATATTCCTGAAGCGTTCACAAAAAAACAATGCGGTAAAAAAATCATTTTATGAAATTGGAAAATATCAGTTTGATATTAAAAATTTTATTCTTTTTAATGAAACAGAAAAAATCAGTCTCACACAACGCGAAGCCGAACTTCTGAAGCTATTTCTTGATAATAAAAATTCTGTTTTAAAAAGAGAACAGATTTTAACCTCGCTTTGGGGAACCGATGATTATTTTATGGGTAGGAGTCTGGATGTTTTTATTTCGCGTTTGCGTAAAATATTGATAAACGAGAAAGGGATTTCTATTGAAAACTTACACGGAATCGGTTTTCGATTTACTATTGAGGCTTTATAAAACCAGCAAACCAAACTCACATAACGTATTGATTGGCTTGGAATACCAAAACAATTCGAAATCCTCAAATTGAGTTTCAAAATCATTTTTCACTTCTTGAAAAGTATAACTTTTAGAATTTGAAATTGAGATTTTTTTCAAGATTTCGATAAGCCATTCCCCTTCATTTTTATTGGTCTGAATTGTGAAACTTTCTTTTTTATCATGAAAAGTAAAGGTCATCATTTCCCAAGATTGCCCTTTTTTAGATTTTGTAAAATGCTCAACGGATGGCTTTCCTCCTAACCAGACCACTTTTGCATTTGGTTTTGTATTGAAATCATTTCCTTCTTCCAAGGCATTAAAAATAAAATCGGGATCTATTTTTGTCTTCGGAATTTTAAAGTCGAACCAATCCTGTAATTCGTAATCAAAACAGATTCCGTGCATGAAGTTAAAAAGCGATTTTTTTAATCCAAAACTGAATTTATCGTGATTAATTCCTGTAGAATCCGTATAATCGATGTCGTTGTTGGCAAAAGTTCCAATGGTTTCAGTTACTTTTTTTACACCAAATTTCTCCGGATACAATCCAACAGGGCTGTGTGCCGTCATCGCAAATTGATGCCAAAAACCGGATTGCAGAATTCCGGCTTCAAACAACTGACGTACCATTTCAAGGCTGTCAACGGTTTCCTGAATGGTTTGCGTTGGATAGCCATACATCAGATAAGCATGAACCATAATTCCTGCTTCGGTAAAATTTCGAGTTACTTTTGCTACCTGCTCTACGGTTACTCCTTTATCAATTAATTTTAATAATCGGTCAGAAGCCACTTCTAATCCTCCTGAAACTGCAATACAGCCTGAAGCCTTCAATAACAAACATAAATCAGCAGAAAAGCTTTTCTCAAAACGGATGTTTGTCCACCATGTTACGGCTAATTTTCTTCGTAAAATTTCGAGAGCCAAAGCACGCATCAAAGCAGGCGGCGCAGCTTCATCAACAAAATGAAAACCATTCTGACCTGTTTGCTGTATCATGTCTTCCATTCGGTCGCACAATAAATTTGCTGCAACCGGCTCGTAAACCTTTATATAATCTAATGAAATATCGCAAAATGTACATTTTCCCCAATAACAGCCGTGCGCCATGGTGAGTTTATTCCAACGGCCATCACTCCACATTCGATGCATCGGATTTACTATTTCAATAACCGAAATATATTTATCCAAAGGCAGATCTGAGTAGTCCGGTGTTCCTACCTGTGCTTGTTTGTAATCGTGTTTTAAGGAATTGTTTTTATAGACAACTTCTCCATTTTCTAATAAAAATGTTCTTTTGTAATGCTTCTCGCCCCTGGACTCCGCTCGGGATGACAAGTTTTCAACAAGTTCCTCAATTGGAACTTCGCCATCATCCAAAGTAATAAAATCGAAGAATTCAAAAACACGTGCGTCAGAAAGAGACCGTAATTCTGTATTTGGAAAACCTCCCCCCATAGAAATCTTAATTTCAGGGTGATTTTGTTTTACCCATTGCGCACATCTGAAAGCGCTGTATAAATTCCCCGGAAAAGGAACAGAAATTAAAAAGAAAGTCGGTTTTACAGCTTCGATTTTAGCTTTCAAAAGAGAAACTAAAATCGAATCAATATAAGTTGGTTGTTGCTGTAAAGCTTCATATAATTCATCAAAAGAATTGGCACTTCGGCCTAAACGTTCGGCATATCGGCTAAAACCAAAATTTTCATCGACACATTCTACAATAAAATCCGAAATATCTTCGAGATACAAAGTGGCTAAATGTTTGGCTTTATCCTGAGTTCCCATTGTCCCGAAAGCCCAATCGAGTTCCTCTAGTTGTGCAAAACGGGAAGCTTCCGGCAGAAAATCTTCCTGACAAATTTGTAAAGCCAAAGTTGGATTTTTTCCCTGCAAAAACTGAATAACAGCATCAATGGTTTTGATGTATTCGTCCTGTAATGCGAAAATACGTTTAGAATTATCTGAAATTGTATTTCCAGCAACTTCAAAGTTGAAACCTGAAACCTGAAACAAATTTTGTAATCCTTTCTTCGAAAACAATTCCAAAATCACATCAATACCCAAATCTGCCTGAACGGATTCGATGTTTTTAGTATTCAAAAATCCTTTTATATACGCTGTTGCCGGATACGGAGTATTCAGTTGGGTAAATGGTGGCGTGATTACAAAAAGCTTAGTTTTCAAAAGGAAATATTTTCTGCAAAAATACGGGATATTTATTTTGTTTTTATGAAAAGATTCGACTGCTTACTTTAGCTTTATTTTCGTAGATATTTAATTACATTTGCGGAAATGTAAATTATCACAATGAAACAAAAATTACTTTTATTTTTCTTTATAATCACATTTTCATTATTTTCTCAAAATAAAAACCAGTCAGTTGGTTTTAAAGAAAATAAAGGACAAATTATTGATCAAAAAGGAAAACCAAATATTGCTGTAAAATATTTACTGAATACTAATGGATTAAATGTTCAGCTTAAAAAAAATGGATTTTCATATGATATTTATGAAGTAAAAAAGACTCCAATTGTTTGTTCAGATAAATCAAAAACACTTACCCATAAAATTCCCGAAAAAGAAAAAACGGAACAAACTGACTATACATTAGAATATAAATTTCACAGAATAGACATTGACTTTGTACATTCAAATCCGAAGGTTGAAATAATTACAGATCAGAAATCAAAAGATTTTGACAATTATTACAATATTCCAAACAAACCCGAGGGAATTATTGGTGTTCATCAATACAAACAAATCACTTACAAAAACATCTATCCTAATATTGATGTAATTTTTACAGTTCCGGATGATTATAAGAAGGTTGTTGAATATAATTTTGTCATTCATCCGAAAGGAGAAATATCAGATATTCAATTAAAATTTAATGGCTCTGAAACTGAATTAGTTGATAATAAAATCCAAATAAATGTTCGTTTTGGTAAGATGGAAGAAACGCTTCCAGCAAGCTGGATTGAAGAAGGAACTAGTAAAAAAGAGATTGTGGTTGGCTATACTAAAATCAAGAAGAATGTTTATGGATTCAGTAGTTCAGATGCTACTTCTGATAAAACTGTTATAATTGATCCTGTGCCTGTGAGGCTTTGGGGAACTTATTACGGAGGTGAAGGAGAAGAAAATAATTTTAACGGAATCGTTAAAACAAATAATCAATTTGTTTATATTGGAGGTTATACTACCAGTTTAGCAAATATTTCTACCGTTGGGAGTTATCAACCAGATATTACTTTTTATCAGGATGCTTTTATTACGAAATTTGATGCTGAAGGAAATAGAATTTGGGGTACATACTATGGAGGAAGCCATTACGATATTTTTAGAGCAATAGATTTTGATTCAAATAATAACATTTATGCAGCTGGAGATACTGGAAGTGTAAATAATATTGCTACACCTGACACACATCAAACAACTTATAAAGACTGGTTTGATGGAATGCTAATTAAGTTCGATATGAATGGTCAGAGAATATGGGGAACTTATTATGGAGGTGAGGGCATAGAGGCAATATCAAGCATTAAGGTTGATCATGATCAAAATATACTTATTGCTGGATTGTCTCATAGTAGAAACAATATTGCTACAAGCAATAGTTTTAAAGCTAGTGTTCCTCCTGCTTCATATGGTAATAACCAAGGCGAGGACGGCTTTTTGGTTAAATTCACACCAAATGGACAAAGAATATGGGCTACTTATTATGGAGGCAATGACGGAAACGATTGGATCTCTTCAATTGATGTTGATACTAATAATAATATTTTTTGCTCAGGAACAACCAGTAGTTTCCAAGGAATTGCAACTTCAGGATCCTATAGAGAAACATTCAATTACAAAACCATGTTATGGAATGACACCTTTGTTGTGAAATTTAACACAAATGGAGAAAGGCTATTTGGAACTTATTATGGTGGATTAGATTACGATGTTAATTCTCAAATATTAGTTGACAAAGAAGATAATTTTATAATTTCTGGTTATACCAGAAGCATTGATGACATTGGAAAAACAAATTCTTTTCAACCAAACAACAATGGCCAATACGATTCTTACATCGCAAAATTTACCAATCATGGAAATTTAATTTGGAGTACATTTTATGGAGGTGAAGGACTTGACGGCCATTGGGGCAAAAATTCAATTGCTATTGATGAAAACAACTCTATTTATTTATATAGTAGCGGAACAAGTTCCAATAATATCTCTACAGTTGGCTCTTATCAGGAAAATTTAAGTGGATATTCTAATTTATATATAGTTAAATTTAAACCTAATGGGGAAAGAGTCTGGGGAACCTATTACGGTGGACATGTTGCGGACTATTCGGGAGATATTTCGTACGATAAAAATGGTGTTTTTTATATTTCCGGATTTACGTATAGCGATACAGACATAGCAACATCAGATGCCTTTCAAAAACAACTCAATGGCACATTTGATACTTTTCTAATAAAATTTAAAGACTGTGAATCAAGTGCTTTAGTAACAAGCAATTCTCCAGTCTGCATCGGTAAAACATTAGAACTTAAAGCTTCCGGAGGAACAAACTATTCCTGGTCTGGACCAAACGGTTTTACATCCACAGACCAAAATCCAACTATTACAAATGCAACAGCCATTAATAGTGGAGAATATAGCTGTTTAATTACAGGAACAGGCGGTTGTGATGATACTAAAAAAATCAATGTAGTTGTTGGTGACATCCAAGATCCAATTCCAGATATTCTAACTCTTCCAACTATAACAGGAGATTGTAATACCACAATAACCACTATTCCAACCGCTACAGATGCCTGCGCAGGAATAATTATGGGAACAACTTTAAATCCTTTATCCTATACAATACCCGGAACTTATACAATTGTTTGGAATTACAATGATGGAAACGGAAACAGTTCAACTCAAAATCAAACTGTTACTATTACAAGTCAGCCGCTTCCTGGAACTGATACTCCACAAACTTTCTGTTTTGAGCAAAATGCAACTTTAGATAATATTGCTATCACAGGGCAAAATATAAAATGGTACAATGCCCAAACAGCAGGAACACTTCTACCAAGTACAACTATACTTCAAAACAACGGTGTTTATTATGCATCTCAAACTATTAATGCTTGCGAAAGTGATAGAATACCAGTAACTGTCAATATTCAATATACCTTAGTGCCGACCGGAGATGCAAATCAACCTTTTTGTACTGGTCAAAATCCGACAATTGCAAAGATTCAAGTGACAGGAGATTCAATAAAATGGTATGATGCATTAAGTAACGGTTCTTTATTAGCAGAAACCACAAATCTTGTTAACGGTAAAACCTATTATGCTTCTCAAACTGTTAATAATTGTGAAAGTCCTCGATTTGGAATTACTGTTTCAATTGTAAATACACCTTCTGCACCAACAGGAAAT
The DNA here is from genome assembly GCF_059491325.1 of Flavobacterium sp. Flavsp81. Taxonomy (NCBI): domain Bacteria; kingdom Pseudomonadati; phylum Bacteroidota; class Flavobacteriia; order Flavobacteriales; family Flavobacteriaceae; genus Flavobacterium; species Flavobacterium sp. Flavsp81. The sequence goes on from NZ_CP168505.1 coordinate 2,291,113, forward strand.
CTAAGTCAATCATTCTGTAAAAATGAAAATGCAAAGCTGAGTAATATTCAGATGTCAGGACAAAATATAAAATGGTACGATACAAATATTGCAACGGCCACTTTGTCCAATACTACTTTACTGGAAAACAACAGAACCTATTATGCTTCCCAAACTATTGGCTGCGAAAGTGACAGAACTCCAGTTTTAGTTAGAGTTTACGACACCCCATTACCCAAAGGAAGTAATAATCAACTATTTTGTATTGATGAAAATGCAACCATCGCCAATCTTAACATTACTGGAACAACTATTAAATGGTATGATTCTGCTAATGGAAATGTTTTACCAGAAACGACTTTACTTCAAAATGGTGTTTATTACGCTACGCAAACGCTAAACAATTGTGAAAGCGAAAAATTGGCTATTTCTGTAAAAATTCAGGATACAAAAGCTCCAAATGCTGATGCAAATCAGACTTTCTGTATACAACAAAATGCAACAATAGATAACATTAAAATTTCCGGAGAAAACATAAAATGGTACAATAACTTAATTGCAGGAACAGAATTATCAGAATCAACTCCTATGGAAAACGGAATTATCTATTATGCTTCACAAACTATTAATGATTGTGAAAGCGATAGAGCTCCAATTACTATTCAGATTCTTGAAGCCACAACTGCTGACTGTATCAATTATGTTGATGAACTTCCTTTTCCTAAATTCTTTACTCCAAATAATGATGGATATAATGATAACTGGACGATTAATTTTATTTATTTGAAACCAAATACCGGAATCAGAATATTTGACCGTTATGGAAAATTCATTAAAGAATTAACAACTAATACTTCTTGGGATGGGACTTATAATGGACAGGATGAACCTGCTTCAGATTACTGGTTTACAGTTAAAAGAATAAATGGTGCAGAATTTAGAGGCCATTTTAGCCTGAAACGTTAGAATGAAAAAAGGTCGTCCAAGTAAATTCAGACGACCTTTTTTATATGATTACTTCTTTAAAACTTATGTTCCTTCTTACTAATTGCCAGTAAAGAAAACAATGAGATGCAAGCTGCTATCGTCAGATAGAAACCTACATAGGTTAAACTATAGGTACTTGCCAGCCAAATTGCAATCATTGGAGCAAAAGCAGCACCAAAGATTCCTGCCAGATTAAAGGTCAATGAAGCTCCGGAATAACGAACCGTAGTAGGAAATAATTCAGACAAGAATGTTCCTAAAGGTCCATAAGTAAATCCCATCAAAGCCATTCCCGTACATAAAAAGAAAGTTACCATAGCTGGACTTCCTGAATTTAGAAAATACGAAAAGAAAAAACCAAAAAGAGCAATAGCAGTCGTGGCAATAATCAACATTTTACGACGTCCTATTCTATCCGCAACTACTGCTGAAATTGGGATAAAGAAGGCGAAAAACAAAACTGAAAACAACTGAATCAATAAGAAATCTCTTTTAGCATAACCCAGATCGGTGGTTGCCCAACTCAATGTAAATACAGTCATTAAATAAAACACCAAAAACGTTGTAATGGCTGCTAATGTCCCAAAAATCAATTGGTTTTTATACGATTTAATCAAAGTCAAAAATGGAATTTTCACTTCTTCATGTTCCTTTTTTGAATTCTCAAAAGAAGGTGTTTCTGTAATTTTAGTTCGGATATAAAATCCAACTACAACCAAAAGAGAACTTGCAATAAAAGGAATTCTCCAGCCATAATCCATAAAATCTTCGCTACTCATTGAATCCGTTAACAACAAGAAGGTTCCTCCCGAAAGTAATAACCCAATTGGAGCACCCAGTTGCGGAAACATACCATACCAGGCACGTTTATTTGGTGGCGCATTTTCTATAGCCAGCAAAACTGCTCCTCCCCATTCACCTCCTAATCCAACCCCTTGACCAAATCGACATAACATCAATAATAAAGGGGCAGCAACACCAATACTGGCATAACCTGGTAAAAAACCAATGGTCACAGTCGAAATACCCATGGTCAACAAGGCTGCAACTAAGGTAAATTTACGTCCGATTTTATCACCATAATGCCCAAAAAATGCTGAACCCAAAGGGCGCGATAAAAAGGCAATAGAAAAAGTAGCTAACGATTCTAAAGTTGCCATGGTCGCATCAGAACCCGGGAAAAATAATTGTGGAAATACCAATACCGCAGCATTGGCATAAATATAAAAGTCGAAAAATTCAATTGTGGTACCTATTAAACTGCCAAAAAGAACATGCTTTAAAGAATTCTTTTGATTGGGGTTATTTTTCATATGGTTTTGGTCTAGATTTTTTTTTAAGAAAACAGGGTATAAAAATGATTCTTATTTCTGAAAGTAACAAACATTTATCTTTAAAAATACAGCATCGTTGTGAAAAACTCAAAATCTAAATAGTTGAGATTTGGATTGCATAATGTTTCTGAAACTAAAAAGAATGCCATGACGACATCCTCTTTAATTTTATTTGCTTTTTTTGCTGGCTGGTTTTTCTTTTTTAGAAACCTTATTCAATTTTTAATTTAATCGTTTTTCAGTTTCATCAATAAGATAATCATATTCATTACTTAAAGTTACAAGTCTTGTCTCTTTTAAAGCTTTCAAAGCTTGTTTGAATTTTTTCTGACTTTCTAAAAGCATCACTTTCTTAAGCAGAATTTCAACTTTGTTGATTCCCTTAATCGTCAAGGCAAAATCTATTAATTTAGTTGCCTCAACATAATCTTCATTTAAAACTAAAGTATTAATGTAATACGAATAAACTTCGATTGCATTGATATTAATGGAGATTGCCTGCTGAAAAAATTCTTTGGCTTCTTCATATTTAAATAACTGATCAGCCTGAACGCGCCCGTATAAGCATAATGCCATGATATTTTTATCATCATAAGACAACGCATAATCCAATGATTCTATGGTTTCAACCAGCGAATATGGATAATTATCCAATGCTTCAAAAATGTATTTATCTACTGTTTTCATATATTATTATTTTTTTTAGAAATTAAAAGAGTATTAATCCCGATTGAAATAATCTTCTCGTTTTAATCTTTGTCTTTCCTGTTTATATTTTTTTTCCTGTTTTTGCTTTTTAAAATCGGAACCCTGAAAAACCCGAACAGGATTTCCCCGCTGAATCTGCAATTGATTCATCCATTGTGTCTGAAATTCGGTTTTAAATTGTTTTACTGCTTCTTCTTTAAATTTCTGCAACAATCTTTCTGTTGCCAGTTTTTTATTCTGATGCTGAGAACGCGAATCCATCGAAACAACACTAATTCCGGTTGGAATATGAGTTGCTCTGACTGCCGAACTTACTTTGTTTACATGCTGACCTCCGGCTCCGGAGCTTCGCATTGCCTGATATTGAATATCGTTTTCAGAAATTTCAGTTGCTGTCGATTTTTCAATTTCGAAAATTCCGATAAACCAATTTTTTCTTTTATGAAATTTTCTAAACTGGCTTTGTCCAATCCACTGAATCGTTCCAATCCATGAATTGACAAAAGCATTTAGATCATCACTTTCGAGTAAAATTGTTGCCGTCACTACAGTTCCGTTTTCGATTCCGGTTTCTCTTTGAAGCATTGTTGTTTTTATATTATTCTCTTTTGCTTCTTCTATAAAGGTTTTTAAAACCTGAGCCACAACCCAGCTGCATTCAGCTGGGCCACGACCTGATGTTATTTGAATTATTTTTTCCATAAATTCTGTTTTTTTAGCGGTCCATTCTAACAATCTTTGGTGTGAACATACCAAGCACATCTACCAATTCGTTTTGGTTTGCCATTACTTTATTAATGTCCTTATATGCCATTGGAGCTTCATCAATATTTCCGCCAATTAAGCTGACATCATTTGCTTTCAGGACTTTATTAATCTCACTTTGCGTAAACGATTCTTTGCATTTTCTGCGTGAAAAAAGCCGTCCGGCACCATGCGATGCAGAGTTTAAACTTTCAGCATTCCCTTTTCCCTGAACAATAAATCCGGGAGCTGTCATCGAACCGGGAATAATCCCCAGCTCTCCAACGTTTGCAGGAGTTGCACCTTTTCGATGTACGATTGCTTCCTTTCCGTTTACGATTTCCTTCCACGCAAAATTGTGATGATTCTCTATCGTAACAACAACACGTTTTCCTATTGCTTTTGCAATTCGGCGATGAATATCATCGTGGCAGGCTTTTGCATAATCTCCCGCTAAATTCATAGCCAGCCAATATTCCTGACCATCATGCGTATTCAAATCCAACCATGCCAAATGCTGGACATTTTTCGGTAACGGACATTGTTTTGTGGCCAGATAGGTATAATGTTTGGCAACATTTGCTCCTAAACCTCTTGAACCACTATGCGAAAGCACAGCAAAATATTCACCAACTCCAATTTTCCATTCGTTAAGCGGATTCGTGATTTTTGCAATTCCAAACTCTACAAAATGATTTCCCCCACCAGAAGTTCCAAGCTGTTTGTAAGCTTTACTTAAAAGATTTTTCAAAAGCGGAATATCCTGAAATTCACTTCGGCTAAACAATTCATGATCCGCTTTTATAGTGTGTGTTTCATACATTCCAAATTTTGTATTGTCTTTTAAAATTGCTTGCAGCTGATGGTCTTTTCCTTTGAAAAATGAAGCCGGAATATCAAAAATTGACAAACTCATTCTACACCCTATATCCACGCCAACTCCGTATGGAATCACAGCATTATCTGTTGCAAGTACGCCTCCGATTGGTAATCCGTAACCCGAGTGTGCATCCGGCATTAAAGCTCCCGCCACTGATATTGGTAATTTTAAAGCATCGTACAACTGATACTTTGCCTGTTCATCAATTTCATTTTCTCCAAATATCGAAAACGGTGCCCGTGTATTATTTAATTGATGCATTCGCACTTGTACCGGATTTACTAATCCTTCGGCAACTTTCCCCCAGGTTCCGTGTCCGGTAAATTTTTCAGGAAACAGTAAAACTTCTTTGGCTTCGGTTAGTATACTCTCTTTTTTTTCTCTTTTTCTGTATCTGTTTATTTGCCCTAAAGCGATATTGATACTATTATTTTTTGGAAAGCCTATTTTAATCAGGTCTTTTCCGGATAATTTATTTCCCATTATATTTTAATATTGATATTCTTTCCAAAATCAATATTGCAAATTGTTAATCGTGCAACAGGAAATGCTTAAAATCTTAAATCATTTTAAAAGAAATAAGAATATTTGCAAAACACATAGCTGATTAACAGCAATACTGATTTTGATAAACATTTTATCTGAAACAGATAAATTGAGTTCTGATAATCGGGAATTTTTTGAAGAGTCTAGAATAAAAAAAAGCCCGAAAGTTAATTTACTTCGGGCTTGTTCATATATCTAAAATTGATTTGCTATGATTGAGAAAAGCCACGAAGACACATACCAACAGAATCTGATCCTGATGTGATGTTTTGAGAGGTAAAGTTTAATACAAACATTGTCTTCGTTGTTAATAGTTAGTGATTTATTTTTCTGAGGCAAATTTTGTAAAATATTTTCCTAATAAACAAGTTAATATTGAAATATTTTCAAACAACACTTAAAAATCATTGATTTACAATCACTTACAACGAAAAATAAAATTCAAATCATAAGCAATCGTTAAAACCATTTTTGACTACATATTTTCATTAAATTTACAGCTATCAAAATAAACCCAAAATTATGCCTACCGACTGTATCAGCTACCAAAACTCAGGATATTTTTCTACTTTGATACATGATTATTTAGAACAAAAATCGGACTTAAAACCGCTATATAATAATTTTCCAACGCTGGAAAACTTTGAAAAACAAATCACCGAAAAAAAGCAGAATTTTAATAATCAAAACCGAATTCCGCTAGTTTCTGTTTTAAAAGAGCACTATTCCTCAATTGAAATTTCAGATTTAACCAAACAAAATATTGAACTTTTAGCATCCGAAAATACGTTTACGGTTACAACCGGACATCAATTAAATCTTTTTAGCGGACCTTTATATTTTCTTTATAAAATCATATCGACCATTAATCTTACCAAAGAATTAAAATCGAAATACCCTGCCTATAATTTTGTTCCAATTTATTGGATGGCAACCGAAGACCACGATTTCGAAGAAATTAATTATTTTAACTTTAAAGGAAAAAAATTCAGGTGGAATACTGAAAGTAATGGTCCTGTTGGAAGGCTTTCAACAGAAGGACTAGCTGAATTTTTCGATATCTATGCTTTAGAATTAGGAGCGAGTACAAATGCGAATACATTGAAAAAGCTTTTTGAAGACTCCTATTTAAAACATGATACTCTTGCCGATGCAACTCGATTTTTAGCGGACAATTTATTTGCATCGCAAGGTTTAGTTATTGTAGATGCAGATAACGCCGACTTAAAACGTGCTTTTATTCCTTATATAAAAGAAGAGTTATTAGAACAAACTTCTTTTAAAGCCGTTCAGGAAACTATTGAAAAACTAAAAGATTATACTGTTCAGGTAAATCCTCGTGAAATCAATTTATTTTATATTGAAGATAATTTACGTGAACGAATAATTTTTGAAAATGATAAGTTCATCGTCAACAATACCAAAACTTCATTCTCAGAAGAAGAAATCCTAAAATTACTGGAAAGTAATCCGGAGAAATTCAGCCCAAATGTGATTATGCGTCCATTATATCAGGAAATTATTTTACCAAATTTATGTTACATTGGCGGAGGCGGGGAAATTGCTTATTGGCTGGAACTAAAATCTTTTTTTGAGGCTGTAAATATTACATTTCCTATTATTTTGATTCGAAATTCAGTTCTCTTAGCCACCGAAAAACAAGCTAAAAAAGCAGATCAATTAGGTTTAAGCTGGAAAGACTTATTTACCAAACCAAGCGATTTGGTAAATGCCATAACACATAAAATTTCAGAATTTCCAATTGACTTAACCCCTCAAAAAGAAGTTCTTGAAAAACAATTTGAATATCTATTTGAGTTAGCTCAAAAAACCGATAAATCATTTACCGGAGCTGTAAAAGCTCAGCACGTGAAACAGACTAAAGGCTTGGAAAATCTTGAAAAACGTCTGTTAAAAGCTCAAAAAAGAAAATTAAAAGATCAATTAGACCGAATTACAGATTTACAATGCGAATTATTCCCAAATAACAGTTTACAGGAGCGTCAAGCTAATTTTTCAGAATTTTATTTAGAAAAAGGAGAACAACTGATTCCATTATTAACTCAAAAATTAAGACCTTTAGAAACTAATTTTTCAATCATAACAATATAATTATGTGATACAGCGATAATTTCAGGATAAATAACCACCTGATCCTGAAATTATTGTTCCTAAACCAAATAGCGACTTTTAAAAATTATTAACTAATCAATTTACCCAAAATCAATGGTAAAAGAACGCTTAATTTCGCTAGATGTCTTTCGTGGACTCACTATTTTATTAATGACAATTGTCAACAACCCTGGAGATTGGGGCCATGTTTTCCCTCCACTTTTACATGCCGAATGGAATGGCTGTACGTTAACAGACTTAGTATTTCCGTTTTTTATTTTTATTATGGGAGTTGCAATTCCGCTTGCGATGCCCGATAAGGTATATGACGACACGACTTTCAATAAAATTCTGATTCGTTCTTTGCGAATGTTATGTTTGGGAATCTTCTTTAATTTCTTCGAAAAAATACAGCTTTTGGGTTTAGAAGGAATTCCGCTTCTTATTTTCAGATTAATTATTACAATTGCTGTCGGATATGCTTTAATGGGTAATTTCAGTTTAAAACTCAAAAACATATTTGCTTTCTCAATATTAACAATTTATTTCTTTTTAGCTTATAGCGGAATCGAAGCTTATCAGGATGTACGTCTTCCGGGGGTTTTACAACGAATTGCTATTGTTTATTTTGTTGTTTCGTTATTATACCTAAAAACATCTCAAAAAACACAAATCATAACCGGAATTGTTTTATTATTAGGATATTGGGCAGTTATGACCTTGTTTCCCGTTCCTGGAATCGGAGAAGCGAATCTGGAAAAAGGAACCAATTTGGCTTCATGGCTCGACAGTATTCTGCTTAAAGGTCATATGTACCACGAAACCAAAACATGGGATCCGGAAGGAATTCTAAGTACAATTCCATCAATAGTAAACGGAATCATTGGTTTATTAATCGGACAATTACTATTTCTTAAAATCGCTAAAATAGAGATCGCTAAAAAAATAGCGTTGATCGGAACAGCATTAATTATTGCCGGATTACTCTGGAATATTGTTTTCCCAATAAACAAATCAGTCTGGACAAGTAGTTATGTATTGTACACAACAGGATTAGCTGCAACCACTTTGTCTGTTTTATATTTTATAATTGACATTGCCGAATATAAAAAAGGATTCAAATTGTTTTTAATCTGGGGTGTAAACCCGATGATTGTGTTTTTCGCTTCACAGATTATCCCACAGGCATTGGTAATGATTCAATTTGAAAACCCTCATAAAGCCGGTAAAGAAATTAATCTTTTAAATTATCTGTATCGTTACGATATCGCGCCTTTTTTCAGTAATCCAATGATAGCTTCATTTGCCGAAGCTTTAATTTATGTCGGAATCTGGACATTCATTTTATGGATATTCTACAAAAATAAACTTATTTTCAAGGTTTAATTGTCATAACATCATTTCATGAAGTTTTAATTATGAATTTATTAAAATCAATTCATAAAAAAACCTACTTTTGCACAAAATTTAAAAAACGCAAAAAAATGGCAACAAATAGAACTTTTACAATGATTAAGCCGGATGCTGTTGCAAATGGACATATCGGGAACATCTTAGCAATGATTACTAATGGAGGTTTCAAAATCGTTTCATTAAAATTAACTCAATTAACTGTAGCTGATGCTCAGGCATTTTATGCTGTACACGCTGCAAGACCATTCTACGGAGAATTAGTTGAATTTATGTCACGCGGACCAATTGTTGCTGCAATTTTAGAAAAAGATAACGCAGTAGAAGATTTCAGAACTTTAATTGGAGCTACAAATCCGGCTGAAGCTGCTGAAGGAACTATTCGTAAAGCATACGCAACTTCTATCGGAGAAAATGCAGTTCACGGTTCTGACAGCGATGAAAATGCTGCAATCGAGAGTGCATTCCATTTTGCCGGTAGAGAGCAGTTCTAATTATGGTTTTAGAGTTCAAATCGCTGAACTTTGTGAAACTAAACAAAAAAAATCCATTTCAATTGAAATGGATTTTTTTTAATTGCATATTATTAAAGTTTGCCGTCTGTCTTTTTAACAAGTTTAGCAATTTTTTCATCTAAATCTTTTAAAAGTTCTTCTAAAGCGCTTTCACACATAGGAAGTACTTTTTCAGGGCTTAAAACAGGAACTCCACCTACGATAGCACCTGTTTTTTTAGAATTTGCTCCTTCATTAAAAGCAAATACTTTTTTTCCGGTTTTATCATACAAAGCAATTCTGGCATACGCTCTCATTTTCACGGTTCCGGTTCCGGCCACGGCAAATCCTTTTTGTAAAGCAAAATGAATTTCAGTAAACAAAACACCATCTGCAACATCTTTAAAAATAGTCGCAGTTCCTACTTCATTTGCTTCACCATTTGCTCCTTCATAAATATATTTATATCCAGGGTAATTAATTATAGTTTTCCCTGCATCTCCTTCTCTCGCAAATTTTGGAGTAAAATCAATGTATTCCTGTTTTTGGGTCACTTCGTTTTCCGGAATTAAATCAAATGGAAATTTTTTAGAATAAACAGTAAAAAAAGCATTGTGATATTTCTCTAAAATAGGACTAAGATTAAAGTCCGGACTGCTGCCAAGATCTGTAACCGCTGCAACAAGTCCTAAACCTAAATCAGACAGATCAATTGTTTTATCAGTGTAAAAAGCAACAACAGCAACTTTTTTGTTTTGAGAATGACTACTTAAAGCCAATAATACGGTAAGAATAAGTAATACTTTTTTCATTGTTTGTTAAATTTATTTTTAGGTTATTAATGAAACATGTTTTTTTTTAGTAAAAAAAAACTTTGTGCCCAAATGTATTATAAAAAAACACTTCTAATACAGAAGTGTTTTTTTTTATTTTTACAATAAAACTTACTAAAATTAGTCTTTTCAAAATCAAAACTAACGCAGTACAACATCTTTCACCACTTCACGTCCCAATTCTTCATTAATCATTTTTACAATTTTAGATTTTCCGTGACTCAATTCTTCTCTTAAGACCGCCGATCCAAGCTCAACATACAGCGTGCTTCCTTTCAAAACAACATTTTTAGTATACGTATTTACCCCGTTTCCCATCAATTGTCTCCAGGCATCTTTTACATCAATCTGATCCATTCCGGGCTGCAATTTATTCACCTGAATTATCTGCTGCAGCACATCTCCAATCGTGCTCTGATTATTTAGTCTTTTTGCCATCTTCTAATAAATTTATTGGTCCTGCTTTTTTATAATGATATTCCTTATTCTGATCGTTTTTCACCACAAATGTTTCATCCGAAATCGAAATTAATTCCTCACTCCACTTCGCGTAAGCTGTCTTATAATCCAGAAAAGTTCCTTTATCTGTAAATCGAACCGATACATTTTCAAAAGAATTACCAGTTAAAAAAGTTCCATCGAATTGTGGCATAACCTTCTTTCTAATTCCTGTATTCCCTTTCATCTTAAAAAAATCAAAGCTTTCATTCATACCATAATCTTTTTTCTCGCCTTTATCAAAAACTACTTTTTCAATTTCCCAATAACCATTCAATTTTGCAATATCTGTCGGTTTAATTTTCTGTTTGCAGCCCACAAACAAAAGCGACAAAACCAAAATCATAAAAGTGTTTTTCATATTTATTATATTAAAATTCAATAACTGTCATTCTAAACGAAGCCGTTTGTCATCCTGAGCGAAGTCGAAGGAAGCAGCTGTTTCCTGCTGTCCGACTGTATCTTTTATGGTCTCGTTAGAAAAAAACGAGACCATAAAAGGATGTCGCTTCCATCAGGGCTAGGTTCCGGTATTCGAAAGAATATTCGTGAACGACAAAGTTAATCTTATAAAGATTCAAAAGAAATAAAAATTAACAAAAGCCATTAAACTATTTTACATATTTTTGGTCAAAGCCCAAACCAAAAATCTAAAAACATGACCAAAACTATTTTTAAGCTGATGATTATTTTAAGTTTTATCAGTTGCAGCAAAGAAACTTCCGAAGATGACTCAACTCCCACACAAACAATGTATTTCCCTCCAGTAACAGGAACTATCTGGGAAACACAATCAATTTCAGACCTAAAATGGAATCAAAATGCCGTACAGCCACTCTTAGATTATTTAGAACTCAAACATTCAAAGTCATTTATTGTTTTAGTAAATGGACGAATCGTTTTAGAAAATTATTTCAACGGCCATTCGGCAACTACAAATTGGTATTGGGCAAGCGCGGGAAAAACATTAACCTCTACAATTACAGGAATTGCACAGCAAGAAGGTTTTATTAACATCAACAATAAGGTTTCAGACTATATTGGTCAGGGATGGACTAGCGAAACAACTGCTCAGGAAAACCTGATTACATGCAAAAATTTACTCAATATGACTTCTGGACTGGATGACAGCACAGATGATGTAGATCCGGCCAGCCTAATTTACAAAGCCAATGCAGGAACACGCTGGGCATATCATAATGTATATGTAAAGTTACAAGATGTCGTTGCGCAGGCTAGCGGACAAACCTGGCAAAATTATTTCAACACCAAATTAAGAGATAAAATTGGCATGAATGGTACTTGGGTACAAATTGATAATAATAGCGTTTATGCAAGTACATCAAGAAGTATGGCCCGCTTTGGACTTTTGATGCTCAATAAAGGAAAATGGGGAAACAATATTATCCTAAATGAAAATTACTTTACTGAAGCTACAAATACTTCACAAAGTATTAATTTAGGATATGGCTATTTATGGTGGTTAAACGGAAAAGCAAATTATCATTTACCGCAATCTCAACTCACTTTGCCGGGAAGCATTATTCCAACCGCACCAAACGATATGTTTATGGCATTGGGTAAAAATGACCAGAAAATCTATGTTGTACCAAGCAAAAATATGGTAATCATCAGAATGGGTGATGCTGCTGACAATGTCAACCTTGCACTATCCGATTTTGACAAAACTTTATGGGAGAAAATTAGCGCTTTGTATCAGTAACTATCGTTTAGTACGAATTCTTTTTAACATCCCCATAAAAAAGAACGCCAAGCCTAAAATCAATAAAACATAGTAAAAAGATAAACTTTTATCTTTTAATACATTTGCTAAAACAAAACTTATAACGCTTGCGAAATAGAAAGTAACAGGCGTTATATTTTTTAAAGAAGAAAAACTCATTCTGATATTATTTAAAGAAACTATCTACAAATTCATATTTATTAAAGACCTGTAAATCTTCAATGCCTTCACCAACTCCAATATATTTTACAGGAATCTGGAACTGGTCTGAAATACCAATTACAACACCACCTTTCGCCGTTCCGTCCAATTTAGTTACAGCAAGAGAAGTTACCTCTGTAGCTGCAGTAAATTGTTTGGCCTGCTCAAAAGCATTCTGACCGGTTGAACCATCTAAAACCAAAAGTACATCATGCGGGGCATCAGCAACGACTTTCTGCATGACACGTTTTACTTTGGTAAGTTCGTTCATTAAATTGATTTTATTATGAAGACGTCCGGCAGTATCAATAATAACAATATCTGCATTTTGTGCTACAGCAGACTGTAAAGTATCAAAAGCTACCGAAGCAGGATCACTTCCCATATTTTGTCTTACGATTGGTACATCAACGCGATCTGCCCAAATCTGCAATTGATCGATAGCTGCGGCACGAAAAGTATCTGCAGCTCCTAAAACTACTTTATAACCAGCCTTTTTAAATTGATAAGCCAATTTACCGATTGTAGTTGTTTTACCGACTCCATTAACACCAACAACCATTAAAACATATGGTTTTTTATCTTTAGGAATTTCGAATTCAGTTGCTTCCCCTCTATTGGTTTCAGATAATAGAGCACCTATTTCGTCACGAAGAATCTGGTTTAATTCTTCTGTTCCTAAGTATTTGTCTTCGGCCACTCTTTTTTCAATTCGGGTAATGATTTTCAAAGTGGTGTTTACTCCAACATCTGAAGCAACAAGAATTTCTTCAAGATTATCTAAAACATCATCATCGACTTTAGATTTTCCGGCTACAGCTTTGCTTAACTTTGAGAAAAAAGTTGTTTTTGATTTTTCAAGACTTTTGTCTAAAGTCTCTTTTTTATCGGTAGAGAATAATTTTTTAAAAAAACTCATTTTTTTGTAGATTATTTAGATTGTTAGACTTCTAGATTTTTTAGATCTGAAATCCTAATCTTTAAAGAAAGCCAATTGTTTTACTTAGCCCCGATTGCAGCGAAAATCCTTTTATTCTGGAGTTCAGAATAAAAGATTGAAGTGAAAAGCGGGAAACCATATTTAAACAAAGCCAATTTGCTATGCTTCTTTAAATTTTAAACAAATATAAAAATAAAAAAGCTACTTTCGGAATGAAAGTAGCTTTTCTATATGCTGTGATTGTTATTATTTCTTTTTCAAGAAAGTATCAACTTCTTCAGGAGTCATAATAGATTCTACGAATGTATATGCACCAGTTTTTGGAGATTTTACCATTTTGATGGCTTTTGATAATCTCTTAGAAGCTGTTTGTAACGATGCTACGGTTTTCTTTGCCATGATTCAAATGTTATTGAAATTAATAAAAAACAAATGTTCCCATCTGAGATTTATCAAACCTCTAATTATTACTTAATTTCTTTGTGAACAGTTACTCTTTTCAAGATTGGATTAAATTTTTTAATCTCTAATCTGTCCGGAGTATTTTTTTTGTTCTTTGTAGTGATGTATCTTGAAGTTCCTGCAACACCAGTAGTCTTGTGCTCAGTACATTCTAAAATTACCTGGATTCTATTACCTTTCTTTGCCATCTTGCTATATATTTATTTAGGAAAAGATTATTTGATAAATCCTTCTGACTGCGCTTTTTTCAAAACTGCAGAAATTCCATTTTTATTAATTGTTTTTATCGTAGATGCTGCTACTCTAAGAGTAATCCATCTATCTTCTTCTGGAAGATAAAAACGCTTTTTAACTAAGTTTACAGAAAATTTTCTCTTAGTTTTGTTCATAGCGTGAGAAACGTTATTTCCTACCATCGCTCTTTTACCTGTAAGGTCACAAACTCTTGACATTATACTTATCTTTTATCGTTATTCAAAATCAGGGTGCAAAGAAAAGAAAAATAAACGATTGTAGCAAAAAATTAATGCACATTTTTTAAAATTTCTTTCTGTAATATTTCCAAACTCTTAATAACGGCTCTATCTATCACTTTCTCACGTGGTTGACCAAAATTAAATTCTTCAACAATTATATCATCCGGAGTTGCCAAAGCAATAAAAACAGTACCAATCTCAGCATCTGAATCTCCTTTTGTTGGTCCGGCATTCCCAGTTGTCGCAATTGCATAGTTGGTTTTAAGTATCTTTTTCACATTCAAGGCCATAGCTGAAGCAACCTGCGCGCTTACTACCGAATATTGATCAATTAATTCTTGTGAAACCCCAAGTACACTAACTTTAGTTTCGGTTGCGTATGAAATTACACTGCCTTTAAAATAATTTGAAGCTCCCGGGACAGCAGACAAAGCCGAAGCAATTTTTCCACCTGTAAAACTTTCTGCAGTTGAAATTGTTTTATTTTGCTTTGCAAGCATTTTTCCAACAACTACTTCAATTGTTTCATCGTCGTCAAAACCAACTATTATGTCGTGAATTATAGCATCCAGGGATTGCACATTGGCCTCAATAGCCGCATCTAATTCCTCTTTATTAGTCCCTCTTGCCGTTAATCGCAATCGTACTCTTCCGGGATTTGGCAAATAGGCCAATTTAATAAAATCAGGCAGGTTATTTTCCCAATTCTCAATACGCTCTGCAACTAGGCTCTCACCCTGTCCATAAGTTAAAATTGTTTTATGAATAATATACGGACGTTTATATTCGCGGACTATTTTTGGAATTATTTCGTTTTCGACCAAATATTTCATTTCAAAAGGAACTCCCGGAAGCGAAACAAACACCGTATTTTCTTTTTTCATCCACATACCCGGCGCAGTACCTACCTGATTATGAAGAACGGTACACGTAGACGGAACCAACGCCTGATCCTTGTTTATTTGCGTAATTGGCCTTTTAAAATAACCTTCTATCAACTGTGTTACATGGGCCAAAACTTTTGGATCAACTACTAATTCATCATTAAAGTAATCACAAAATGTTTTTTTAGTAACATCATCTTTTGTAGGCCCTAATCCTCCGGTAACAATTACAACATCAACTTTATTCTGAAGTTGAGCAAAAGTGTCTAAAATGTGTTTTTTATTATCGCTTATTGAAATCATTTCAGTTACTTCAACTCCAATGCGATCAAGTGATTTAGCAATAAAACCGGAATTTGTATCAACAATTTGCCCAATTAAAATTTCATCTCCAATTGTAATGATTACTACTTTCATATCATTAACTTATTTTACTTACAGAATGCAAGTCATTATTTAAAAAGAAGGTTCTCGTTGCTCGATTTGCGTGAGGGGTAGAAACGGCATCCTTTTGTAACAAAGGAGACATCTCATTAAATTAATCTTCAGAAACAAAAGATATAGTGGATGACCCGACCCAATTTTTGACCAAATTTAAAAAAGGACAAAAATGGGTTACACCCAAATTACAAATCAAAGTCTTTCTTTATTTCTTTTATAGCCTCTTTAACTTGTGTTTTTATGCTTTTAAAAGTTTCTACAATTTCCTTTTTTTTGCCTTCTGCCTTTGTCCAGGCTTCAACTTGTAAAATCTCCTCAAAAGCCACATTAAGCCCCATTAAATCAAGTGTCGGTTTTATTTTATGTGCATAAGAATATGCATGTTTGTGGTCTTTTTTCTTGATCCCTTCTTTTATTTGTCTTAAATCCTCCGGGACTTCGGTAACAAATAATCTCAGAATTTCATTTACAAATTCTGAATCATTATCTGAAAGGGCGTATACTTTTGATAAATTATATTTTAATGCCATTATTTTACTTGTATTCTAAATAATTTTTTATTTTCTAAAAAGCCTTCCAAAACATCATTTGGCTTAACTGCGGCAACCCCTGCGGGTGTTCCTGTAAAAATAACATCCCCTATTTTCAATGTAAAATATTGTGATGCAAACGAAATAAGTTCGTCTATTTTCCAAAGCATAAGATCGGTATTGCCTTTTTGAACAGTTTCTCCATTATTTGTCAATTCAAAAGTAAGATTTTCTATGGAACTAAAAACTGTCTTAGGCAAAAAATCCCCAATAACAGCTGAACCATCAAATGCCTTAGCTTTTTCCCAGGGTAATCCTTTCTCTTTCAGCTTTGTTTGTAAATCACGAGCGGTAAAATCTATGCCCACACTAATTTCATCATAATATTTGTGAGCAAATTTTGGCTCTATATATTTTCCTACTTTATTAATTTTAACAATAATTTCGATTTCATGATGAATATCCTCTGAAAATTCAGGAATTACAAACGGATACTGCTTTAACAAAACTGCAGAATCGGGCTTCATGAAAATTACTGGCTCAGCGGGCTTTTCATTTTTTAATTCTTCAATATGATCGGCATAATTTCTGCCTATACAGATTATCTTCATTTTTTTTATGTTGGTCATCAATTGTCAGTTGTCAGCAAACACTATCAACAAACAACTATCAGCTTACTTTGTATTTAGCTTCCTTAACTTAATTGCTGTCAAAACTTTTTTGGTATATAAAGGAAAATCAGCATTTTGAATCCAGCTGAAATATCCCGGTTCTGATTCTAATACTTTCTCTACTTTTGCACCTTTGTGTTTTCCGAAGGTGAAAATTTCTTCATTATCTTTATCAAAAGCAATCATTCCGGCAAAATCAGCAATTTTTTTGCGGGTTGTAAATTCCGACAATGATTTCATATCATTTTCTAATTCCGGATAACGGTCCAGCTGCGCTTTTAGAATTTCATAAGTCGCCATTGTGTCCGCTTCTGCAGAATGAGCATTTTCTAAGCTTTTTCCACAATAAAATTTCAAAGCAGCACTTAAAGTACGTTCTTCCATTTTATGAAAGATAGTCTGTACATCTACCGAAACTTTATTTTTCATATCAAAATCAACTCCTGCACGAAGCAATTCTTCGGCTAATAAGGGGATATCAAAACGATCTGAATTAAAACCTGCCAAATCACTGTCTTTAATCATATTATAAACTTGTGGAGCCAATGCCGAAAAAGTTGGTTCATTGGCTACTTTTTCATCAGTAATCCCATGAACTGCTGTTGTCTGAGGTGGAATCGGAATTGTTGGATTCACTAACCAAGTTTTACTTTCTTTATTTCCGTTTGGAAAAACCTTAAATATTGAGATTTCTACGATTCTGTCTTTTCCGATATCAATCCCTGTTGTTTCTAAATCGAAAAAGCAGATTGGCTTGCTAAGTTTGAGTTCCATTTTATAGTTTTTGAATGCTACAAATGTAATTTTTATAGCCGAATTATCACAAATTTATTTACTGTAATCGACTGTTAAATTTATTCTTTTCATTAATGTTTATTAATAAAAATAAAAAAACCGGCAAGTTTAAAATTTGCCGGTTTTGAAAATACATTTTATATAATTTTAGAAATCTCTGTCCACATCAAAAGCCTCAAGATATTCTGCCACACGTTTTACAAAACTGCCACCTAAAGCGCCATCTACAACTCTATGATCATAAGAGTGCGACAAGAACATTTTTTGGCGAATTCCAATAAAATCTCCATCAGGTGTTTCGATAACGGCAGGCACTTTACGAATAGCTCCCAAAGCCAGAATACCCACTTGCGGCTGGTTAATAATTGGCGTTCCGAAAACACTGCCAAAACCACCCACATTTGTCACTGTATAAGTTCCGCCTTGTGTATCATCCGGTTTTAACTTTCCGGCCTTTGCACGGTTACCTAAATCATTTACTGCCTTTGCCATTCCAACAAGGTTTAACTGATCTGCATTTTTAATTACAGGAACAATTAAATTTCCGTTAGGCAAAGCAGCAGCCATTCCTAAATTTATATTTTTCTTTTTTATAATATAATCGCCTTCAACAGAAATATTCATTCCCGGAAAATCTTTTAATGCTTTTGCAACAGCTTCCATCATGATTGGTGTAAAAGTCAGTTTTTCACCTTCTCTTTTTTCAAAAGCGGTTTTAACTTTGTCTCTCCATTTTACAATATTGGTAACATCAACTTCAATAAACGACTGTACGTGTGCCGAAGTTTGAACCGAAGCCACCATATAACCTGAAATTAGTTTACGCATTCTGTCCATTTCAACAATTTCATCTTCACCATTTACAGAAACAGGAACAACTTGCTGGCTTTTTGGAACTTTTGCTTCGACTACTTCAGGAATAACAGCCGACTTTACAATATTAGATTTACGACTTTCAATATATTTTAAAATATCTTCTTTTGTAACACGTCCTTCCTTTCCTGAACCGGAAACACTTTCTAACTCAGCAACAGAAATACCTTCTTCCTTAGCGATATTCTTTACCAGCGGAGAAAAGAATTTCTCTGAATTAGAAAAATCCTGAGGAATTGAAGTTATTTCTTTTGCAACTTCAATTGTTTTTTCAATTTCAGCTACTTCATTCGAGATAGATGGTTCTTCAATTATCTTATCAACCAGTAATGATGACCCATCACTTTCTGTTTCAATAACAGCAATTGTTTGGCCTACCTGAACCAAATCATCTTTTCCAAATAATTGTTCAACTAAAATCCCGGATACTTCACTTGGCACTTCACTGTCAACCTTATCAGTTGCTATTTCCAGTACAGCTTCATCAGCTTCAATTCTGTCTCCAACTTCTTTCAACCAGTTTGTAATAGTTGCTTCAGCGACACTTTCTCCCATCTTGGGAAGCTTTAATTCAAATCTTGCCATATTATTAGCCTAAAAGGTGATTTTGGTTTTCAGATTGCGAAATTAATGAATATTTTAGACATAAATTACATAAAACATAATTTTTATTCCATTTTTATTACTTCACCCTGTTCATTTTTAGAATTACTTCCAATGATAAAATTGGTCATTTTAGGGAAAATTTTAAAAGTAATGCTCTTATCTTTAAGAGTTTCTAAGATTTCTATACATTTTTTGAATGAAATATATTGATTATCCAAAATAATTTCGACTCTTTTATCCTTCAAAATAAGGGACGAATTTACCATTTTTTCTTTTTTGAAATCGAAAATGAGCACTTTATTTTTTAAAATCGCTGTCAATTTATCAAACAAAATCATATTTGAAGAATACAAAATATAACTTTCCGGTAATGAACTTACTTTTGGTTTTCCCTGAAACATTTTTATAAACGAAAAAAAGATAATTCCTATTTTTATAAAAACTGAAAAGAACAGCGATTTCCTGAAATGCTTTTGATAAAAAAACTCCATTGCTTCCTGAAAACGTTTCATGTATTTTTCATCTTTTACAGTACTTTCACCTTTATAGTGTATGACTGTCGTTTCATGAAAATAATAATTCTTCTTTTGTTTTTGCAAAACTAAATATGATAAATCAATATCATCAGCATACATGAAACATTTTTCATCAAAGCCTTCTATTTCCAGATATAATTTGCGCTGCATAAGCATAAAAGCGCCTACCAAAATATCGACTTCTCCCGTTTGATTTTCTGTGAGATGCTGTGCATAATATTTATTAAAAAGTTTCTCGTTTGGAAAAATTTTATATAATCCGAAAATCTTCGTAAAAGCTACCCACGGGGTCGGAATACCACGTTTACTTTCAGGAAGAAAATTACCTGTTCCATCAATGAGTTTACAGCCTATTATACCAAGATCGATTTGTTGTTCTGCAAAAGCCAGGATTTTAGAAAACGTATCTTCTGCAACAACAGTATCAGGATTAAGAATGCAAATATACTTTCCCTTTGCTTGTTCGACTCCAATATTATTGCCTTTTGGAAATCCTGAATTTTCATTATTTTGAATCAGCTTCACTTCAGGAAATCTACTTTTCATCATCATACAGCTATCATCTGTCGAATTATTATCAACAACAATAATTTCCCCTTCAATTTCAAAAAGTGCCTGTTGGACACTTAAAACACATTGTTCCAGAAAGTAACGCACATTATAATTGAGAATAATAACAGATAATTGCATGTAATATATATTGTTTTTTGGAAGGAAAGTTAAAAAAATTTTCTACTAAACCTAATCGTAAAGATTAATCATTTTTAACAATATCAAATTTTAAATTTAATTTTTCTTGTTTTTTAATATGCAGCAATAAAGTAATTTTATTTAAAAATTGATATAAATAAAATTACAATTTAAATCTTTTAACTATTATATTCGATATTACTGTCAATTTCTTTATTTTTGTAGCTATGTTATCATTTTTAAAACCCAAACCTTACCTAAAAGACCTTATAACCGACGATTATGTCGATATACATTCTCATTTATTACCCGGAATTGATGATGGTGCAAAAACTATATCAGACACGATTAGGTTAGCAAGGGCATTTGAAACAATTGGTATTTCGCAATTCATTACAACACCGCATATCAGTCATTATATTTGGGATAACTCTCCTCAGGCTATTCTTGACAATCATAAAAACACAACGATTTTATTATCTGAAAACAATATTAAAAAACCATTTCTGGTTGCTGCAGAGTACTTTATGGATGACTGGTTTGAAAAGCATTTTAAAACTGAAAAACTACTTCCACTAAAGGATAATTATGTGCTGGTAGAAATGTCATACATGAATGCCCCTGTACAATTATATAAAATATTATTTGATTTACAAGTTGCGGGATATATTCCTGTTTTAGCACATCCTGAAAGATACTTGTTTTATCATAAAAATTTCAATGAATACGAAAAATTAAAAAAAGCAGGTTGTCTGTTTCAACTAAACTTATTGGCTGTAGTTGGCTATTATGGTGGAGAAATTACCAAAATTTCAGAACAGCTTTTAAAGAAAGGGATGTATGATTTTGTAGGCAGCGATGTACACCATAATAATCATATAGCTGCATTTGAACAAAAAATAAAAGTGAATTCCCTGACTTCATTAAAAGAAATCATAAGTAACAATCAATTTTTTAAATTCTAACATTATAACTTTTAGGCAAATACTAAAAACGGTTCAAATATTTTATTTGAACCGTTTTTTGTTTTTCTAAAAATTTCTAAGACTCCTAACTTCAGATTTTGAATTTCTTATACCATGGTTTTTTCTCTACCTGAACTCCGTAGCCGTAGCCATAACCGTAGCCATAACCATAGCCTTTATTAGAATCGGTATCGTTAAGTACTATACACATATTAGGCAATTTTTTTTCTCTATAAAAGGTATTTGCAATAGACAACATACGTTTCTCTAAAACATTGGCACGCATTACGTATACAAATGTATCCGCATATTTTGCTATTAATAAAGTGTCTGCTACCATACTTACAGGAGCAGTATCTACAATAATATAATCGTATTCTTTTTTTAATGTTTCAAAAAGCTGATCTACCCTTTTATTCATCAAGAGTTCAACAGGATTAGGAGGAATCACACCTGAAGGCAATATAAAGAAATTTTCATAATCAACATGCTTAATAACATAATCATTAATATTAGTATCTTTTGTTGACAAATAATTAGTTAACCCCAAATCCGGAACATTCATATATTCAGCAAGCTTTGGATTTCTAATATCCATTCCTATCAATAATACTTTTTTTCCGGACAAGGCAAAAGTTGCAGCAAGATTTACAGAAATAAACGTTTTCCCTTCAGCAGGAAAAGTAGAAGTCACAAAAATAGTTTTAGCAATTCCTTCTTCCGCTTTATTGAGCATAAACTCAAGATTGGTTCTAACAATCCGTATCGCTTCGGCAGAACTGCTTCTGCTTTCCGTTTTTATCAGCTCACCAGTATCTAAAGAGGTTGGCACATCTCCAATAAAAGGAATTTGTGTTTTGCCTTCTAAATCCAATCTGCTTTTGATTTTCGTATCTAATAAATCATGTCCATAAATAATTCCAAAAGGAATTAGTAATCCTATTAATAATCCTGCAAGGTAAATAACTCTTTTCTTTGGACTCACTGGCATTTTATTTGCTTTTGCCACATCAATTACACGTGCATTAGGCTCGGTAGCAGCTAATGAAATAGCAGTTTCTTCACGTTTTTGCAACAAATACAAATACAATTCTTCTTTCACTTTTTGTTGACGGGCAATTACTCTGAACTGACGCTCCTGAACCGGAATTTTACCAATTTTATTATTCAAAATACCTTCCTGACTTTTTAAGTTCCGATTTTGAATCTGCAGATTAGACTGCATTCTTTTTAAGCTTGCAGCTACATTTGCTTTTAATGACGAAATTTGCTGGTCCAGTTTTATAACCGAAGGATTTTCAGTCGTAGCCGATTTCAAAATTCGGTTACGATCTAAAACCAACTGATTATAAGAAGTAATCAATCCCCCGGCATCTCCATTATCCGTAATAATGTTGGTTGGCAGTAAATCAGCATTGGTGCTTTTTTTTATAAAATCCAATAATGATGAAACTACATTCAATTGAATTTCAGTTTCAACACTTTTTTTATCGTATTCATTTGAGCCTTCAATAAAAAGTTTGGCTTCTGATTCGATGTCTGTTAATCTATTCGTTTTTTTAAAACTCTCTACATCTTGTTCTACCTCGCCTAATTCTTGTGTTATTAATGTTAATCGACCGGCAATAAACTTTGAAGTATTCTCAGAAATAAAATTTTTATCTTCTGCAGCATCTTCATTATAGATCTGAATCATATTATCCAGAAAGTCTTCAGCCCTTCTTTGAACAGGATCCGTAATCGATACATTAACTACACTACTGGTTTTACTTATTGGCTCTACTTTTAATCTGTTTCTAAAACTTGCTGTTACATTCTCCAGCGGACTAATTATGATTTGAATTGATTTATCTTTTTCAATCGTATTTTTTTTATAGAATGCAGTCTTTTCAATAATCAATATTCCTAAACGGGTCGGTATTTTTTCACCAAACTTAAATTGCTCATTAGAGGTTAGAATAAGTTTTTCCATTCCATTACCCTCTTTTATTTCATTTTCTAATTTGAAAGCGCCATCGGATAATAAATCAAATTTTAAAATTGTATTAGCCTCCTCGAATAATTCTGTTTTATTTAGAAAATAAACGTTTATAGATTCCCCTCCGTAAATATCCCGATTTACTACATTACCTTCAACTAATAGGCTAATATTTAAATTCAATTTTTTTACTGTAGATTCAACTAAAGTTCTTGACTTCAAAACTTCAATCTCATTATCAACATTGTTTACGGAACCACCACTCAATCCTAAGTCTGAAAAAGCAGACAATTCAGAAAGCATGCCTCCTTTTTTTTCATCTTTCACCAATATAGAAGTACTTGCCTCATAATTTGGTGTAGTGTATCGCAAATATAAAAACGCTAAAATTAAGCAGAGTAATACACTTAAAATAAACCATTTCCAGTGAATTAAATATTTATCCAGTTGTTCGCGAAGATTTACTTCATTGATTTCATCTTCTACAACTTCATTATAAAAATCTTGCATTTTTCTTTTTTTTATTCAGTTTTATTTAAAAATCAGAACGGAAAGCGATATTAAAATCGAAACCGCTGATATAATAACAGAAGTATTAGGCCCTACAGCTGCCGCATTTACTTTGGTTTTATTAGGCTCTACATATATAACATCATTTTGCGCCAGATAGTAAAAAGGCGAACTGATAAAATCTGCTTTTGTAATATCTACCCTGTTATATGATTTTACACCATTAATTTCACGCACAACTAAAATATTATTTCTTTTGCCATATATAGTTAGGTCTTTTGCCATACTTAGAGCTTCAATCAAAGTAACTCTTTCAGAAGGAACGGAATATGTTCCAGGCATATTGACTTCACCCTGCAAAGAGACTTTAAAATTTATAATCCGCAGGTTAATAATTGGATTTTTTATATAAACTGCAATTTTGTCTTTCAAAAGCTGTAGTACTTCTGTTCTGCTTAAACCTCCTACCTGTAGTTTCCCTAAAACAGGAAATTCAATATTTCCGTTCCTATCTACCAAATAGGACTGGAGAGTCTGCTGGCCTACCGCTGCCTGTAAATTAGCTGTATTAGGGATTGTAACCGATGTTAAATTAAAAGGAATAGCAATTTCAGGATCTTCTGCTGAAACTATAATCATCAATAAATCATCGGGCTGAATTTTTACTTCATAAGAATTTGCATTTTGCTGAGCATTCATTCCATCAATATTTTGATAGTATACGATATCTTTTCTGGAAGCGCATGAAAAACACAAAAATAACAGTACACAAAAATTGATTGTTTTTATAAAACAGGAAAAATTTAAATTCATTAGAATAGTGATTTTTATAAAACAAATATAAGGAATCCTTTATTATTTGGTCTTTTGATTATTATTAGTAATTAAGTCATTTTTTTACGTAAATATTTGAAATTAAACTTGATATCAAATATTAATTCATTTTTTCATTATAATCTAATATATTGAATTTAATCATTAATAAGCATTTTCTTCACCCTTAAATACATTAATAACAGTTTTAATGATTATTTTTATATCTAATATGATACTCCAATTTTCTATATACCAAATATCATATTCTACTCTGTTTTCCATATCAATAAGCTCTTTGGTTTCCCCACGGTAGCCATTAACCTGAGCCCAACCTGTGATACCCGGTTTAGTATACTGACGCACTAAATAATTACCTATTAAGTCGGTATACTGCTTGGTATGATTTACCATGTGAGGCCGGGGTCCTACTACCGACATATCACCCAAAAAAACATTAAAAAATTGTGGCAATTCGTCAATACTCGTTTTACGAATAAAAGCACCAAATTTGGTTATACGTTCATCCCCTTTTCCTGCCTGCAAATCATCTGCCTGCTTATTTACCCGCATACTTCTGAATTTCCAACAAAAAAAAGATTCATTATCACGGCCTGAACGTTCCTGCTTAAAAAAAATTGGTCCCGGGGACTCTATTTTAATCAGAATCATTATTATTGGAAACAACCATGGAAAAATTAATATTATGACTGCAGAAGAAAAAACAATATCAAATCCTTTTTTTAATAATCTGTTTACTGTATATTCTAGTGGTTCTGTACGAAACATCAATACAGGTGTATTGTCATAGAAAGAAATTTCTACTTTGCTCGATTTAGTATACAATTGAAAATCAGGAATAAACTTAATACGTATCATATGATGTTCACAAATTTGTATTAAATTATGAATTACACTCACATTATCAATATGCAAAGCAACATACATTTCATCTATCTGATGTGTACATACATATTTTTCTATGTCATCAAATCCTCCTAATACAGGGGCTGATATAAAAGCAAATGGATCAACTTTTTCATCAAAAAACCCTAAAAAACGATATCCATAAGTTAAATCTTTTGATAATGTTTTACGAATTCGTTCACCTGCATCGTTGGCTCCGATTATAATAACATTTTTAAAATTATATCCTTTAGCCCGTATATATTTTAAAAGTTCCATTAATGAAAACCGTGAAAACATCAATAAACAGAAAAAAATAGAATAAAAGTAAAGCAACCGAAGACGGGAAATCTGCGAGTATTTTAAAAAAAGCACAAAAAAAGTAATTATTGCAATGTGAAATATAAATTTTTTCGTAGTTCGTTTCAAAATAGATTCTAATGGTTCTATTCGCACGATACGATATGAATCATTACGTAACAGCAATCCAATCCAAATTAAATTAGATAAAAATGACACTGCCTGCACTTCTTTAAGAAAAAGTTTATCCAAATTGCCAAATCGTAACCAGGAAGATAATATAATCGAAAAATTTAATAGAATTACATCCCAAACTACAAACAAAAGTTTAAAATAGCGGGAAAAACGATGACGTGATAATGCATCTAAAATTTTCATAAGCCTAAAAAATATTTTTACTATTTATCATAACAAATTACTTTTTTACGTATTGTATTAAGGCTAATATTTTTTTTTGAAAAACTGCTTTTATACCTGATATCTGATGGAATTTGTAAATATTATAATCTTCTTTTAATACTTCAAACGCTCTTTTATAGTTTGTACTTAAACCTCCCATTCTCATTTTTACGATATAAGAATTGAGATAAGTCATGTTTATTTTATGTTTGAACAGATAACGCAATAAAAATTCTGTATCGGAGGCAATTTTAAAGTCTAAATTATATTTTCCATATTGTTCTATAATTGATTTTCTGATGTAAACTGTAGGATGTAATGGCAGCCATCCTTTTTTTAGTCTTTTATAATCATATTCACCACCAATCCTGTTTCTTACTATTTTCTGTTCCTCATCATTGGTAACATAAATCCCATTTCCATATACAGCATCCGTATCAGGATTATTTTTAAAAACTTCTGCTATTTTAGAAATTACCGTAGTATCATAAAAAACATCATCCGAATGCATTAATCCTATTATATCTCCGGTTGCCATACTTAATCCTTTATTAATGGCATCATACATTCCATTATCCTGTTCAGAAACATATTGACTAATTTGATCAGAATAAGATTCAATGATATCCTTAGTTCCGTCTGAAGAGTTTCCATCAACAACAATATATTCTATATTAGTATAGTCCTGATACAAAACACTTTTTATTGATTGCTCTATGGTTGCTTTTCGATTGTAACACACTGTAATAACGGAAACCTTCATAAATTATGATTAGTTAAGAAAAATTATTTTATTTTTTTTGACGGAGCAACTCTTTACTTTTCAGAACAATAAAATATTCATAAATGGATTGTAATGTAGCATAAGTTAAACCGGCACTTCCATCTAAAAATGCTCTTCTTACTACTACCATATAAAACCATTTTATTAAAGGACGTCCGGGTAATTTGTAAAACAATCCTTTTTGATGGTATCGCATTTCCGAAAAATCTTTATTAAAAATTGCTTTTTTTAATGAAAATTTCTCGTTACCTGTTTGTTCTTCCAACCATCTTTTAGCCTCCATTGTAGAATAACTATTATGTTTATCCAACCAATGACTGTATCCTTTGGAAAAAGGGTAATGATCGAAATATCCATCGATATCTTCAACTTTACCTTCGACCAATAAGACTTCATTTATTTCTCTATGATAATGAGCTTTCCCTATGCGAACAAGACGAATATAAAAAGGTGAAATTTGAGAATACTTTAACCAAGTACTACCCAGATAATCTTTACGCCTTATTCTAAACCCGTCTGTATTTTTATCAGCAAAATTTACATTTTCTAATAACTTTGGAACTAACTCTTGAGGAATTCGTTCATCTGCATCTAAAATAAAAACCCAATCGTATTTAAAATTTAAATTCAGAGAGGCATTTCTTTGTGAAGCATATCCATCAAAAACACGTTGTGTAACTATTGCCTCAGCATGTTTGGCAATTATTACTGTTTGATCTTCACTAAAGGAATCAAACACATGTATATCATCACTCCATGATACTGATTCTAAACAACCTGGTAAATCCCGCTCTTCGTTTTTAGTAAGAATAAGTATTGAAATCATAATTATTATATAGAGATAATTCTAACGAATAAATCAATCCGTTAATATTCTGTTTTTAATACACTTAGCTGGATTTCCGCCAACAATTGTCCATGGTTCTACATTTTTTACAACAACAGACCTGGCACCAACTATAGCACCTTCACCAATTACTGTATTGGTCATTATAAATACTTCAGCCGCAATCCATACAAAATCTTTAATTATTATTTCTCCTGCAACAAAAGGTAGATTTAAAGAATTCGTTTCGTGTGTAGCACTACACAAATAAGTTCTTTGAGAAACAGTTACCTTTTTCCCTATAATTGTTTTTCCAAAATGCAGCTGTACTCCAGGACCTAATGTAGAGTGAATGCCCATGCTTAGATTTCTTGGAGAAGGTATATAGGCCGAAGCATATATATTGCAATATTTACCTATGTCTGCACCAAAAAGTTTCAATAAAAAAACACGCCAGCTATTAAAAATAGGTAATGAAAACGGCTTGAATAAAAATAACGAAGTTATACGCCAAATTAGTCTATAAATCTTATCTGATTTAGGAATTGTATCAATATACTTGGGAATTTCCATTATATAAATTCTAATGTTTTAATAAAGTTATTAGCACAGGATCGAATATCAAATTTGCTTTGATAAGTACCATAAGCTTTATCTCCTTTTTCTGATAATTCAGCTTCTGATTGCTTCATTAAATCTGAAAGAACATTTTTTAAATCATTTTTTTCTTCCAAACTGGCAATCCATCCTCCTCCTCCTTCACAAATCTCCTTCCAAATGTTGATGTGTTTTGTGATTAAAACCGGTTTTTTACAAGCCATAGCTTCAACAATGGCAATCCCAAAATTTTCCTGATGACTTGGCAATAAATAAGCTTCACAATTGTAAAAAGCACCCCATTTTGCATTGCCTGTTAACATTCCGGAAAAATGTATCTTTGAATTTTCAGTTGATAAACGAATCATCTCTTGAGCATAATCTGATTCTATAGGTCCTGCAATAATTAAATCAGGCAGATAATGAGTTTCCTTACTTAATTCATTATATGCATCTATTAATAAATCCACACCTTTTTTTTGGTGAATCCTACTCAAAAAAAGTATATATTTCCTGTTTTTGATTTCAGGACAGGCTTTATAAAATTCTTCTTTAAAACTAAGATTATTTTCAGGGGGTGCCTGGATACCATATCCCACATTAAAGACTTTTTTAGGTTTATAGTCCTTAAAAGTAGTAGCTGCCAATCTCAATTCTTCTTCGCAGGTATAAAAGACAGTGTCAGCGTTGTTAATACATTTTTTTTCTATAAAAGACCAAACTAATTTATTTCTCAATGCTTTCCATTTTCTTTCAGGAGTTTTTTGAAAATAAGGATCCAACATACCATGAGGCATAATGATTACTTTTGGAGTTTTTAGATTTTGCTTCTTCAGTAATTTTATTGTTTTGTAAACTGCCAAATTATGATACTGCCAAAGCCCGTGGACAATAACAAAATCATACTTTAAAATATTATTTTTCAACCATTTTAATAACTCCGGCTGATATTGATAAGAAGTTTTACCACTACCAACTTTATAAATAGTAAAACCATCAGTTACTGGATAATTACTATTCTCATCATCCATACAAACCACCTCAGTTGTAATTCCTTCTTTTTGAAAATAAGGTATAGCATTACGAATCCCTTGACATGGGCCACCGTTACTAGGGTGCATTGATGAAATAACACGAAGGATTTTCATTGTATTAATTGGTTATTTTAATGAATTTAAACATAACGATTACCAAATAGAAGTTTGTTCAATTTATCTGGAATTAGGTTTATAAAATGCAAAAAAATGAAATAGGATATAGCATTGAATGTTCCAAAATATTTATTTCTGTAATAAAAAATAATTTTCGGATTAGCTCCTAAAGGAGAATATAACTTTTTAAATCTTTTTAAAATAGTAGTACTATTTTGCCTTATTCGGCAAATATCATTTTTATCACCACTTGCAATTGCAATTCTGGTAGTATAAACACCAATACCTTTATTTTGTGCTCTCAAACCGTAATCAACATCTCCTAAATCATGGTGATAATGAATATCTAAGTTCCCTAAAACTTTATAAACTTCTTTAGGTATAATAACAACATTTCCATTCAGGTTTTTAATAGGATTTAGCTTCCCATTTGGTTGAATCAGTTTCTTATTAGAATCAAAACCTCCATATAAAGTGTTTTTCTTATCACAAGTTTCAATAATTCCTGATATAATAGCTTTGTTTTCTGTCAGTTCTAAGCATGAAAAAAGCTCATCAAAACAATTCTCATAAATAACAACATCATCATTTAACCAAAGATAATACTCATAATTATTTTGGGCTGCATGTTCCCAAGCCAAACGCATGCCTTTATTCCAAAATAAATTACCTGATCCTTTAATTAAATTTACTTGAGGAAAATCTGTTAATACTGCTTTGCTAGTACCATCTGTTGAACCATCGTCAACTAAATATACATTTAAATCATTTTTAAGCTTAAAAAGCTGATTTAAGCAATTTATTGTTTTTTCTTTTCTATTAAAACAGGTTAATAAAACAGCTATACTTTGTTTTGGGTTCATTTGTTGTTATCAAATTTTGAAGTATCTTCCAAATTTTCGAATATTCTTTTTTTATTTTCTCCGATTAATCTGGCAGGAAAGCCACCAATAACAGAGTTCTGTGGGAGATTTAGATAGTTTTTATTGCATAAACTATTTGAAGCTATAATAAAATAATCAGGAGTTTTAGTTCCTTTCATAACAGTTATTCGGTTACCAAACCAGTTATATGAACCAATTTCAACACACCCAATCTTATCATCTATTGAATTATCTGTAACATCTTTAATATAATGAAAATTAGTATCGAAAATTTGACATTCCCAACTGAAATCAATTTCATCTTTGAACAAAATACTATTTTCACAAAAAACCTTACTTAAAGCTCCAATCCGTACATTATTACCCGTAGACAAAACACCTTTTTTTTCGACTCGTAATAAGCAACCATGTCCCACTTCTAAAATACCCTCTATTTTAAGAACTCCTTTTAAATCAATAATAGTAGTGTGACGTGAAAACATTTCTGAACCTCTACCACCAATTCTAATCATTCCTCTGGTTATTTTTGGACTATTCAAGATTACTTTGCCGGATAAGTCTTCAAATCTAATTTTATAATAAAAATCGAAAGGAAGTTTAACTGCCTGAGAAAATGGCAGCATCTTAAAATTAAAATAAATTATTGCAAAGAAATTATGTGCTAAAATTTTATATATTTTACTCATTTAGATGTATATAAAAATTCACTTCTATTCTTTTTATTAAACGATAATTTTGAATAATTACTATATGTTTTTATTCTATCATTATATTTTATTCTTTTTAAAGAAGCCATAATTAAACCTATTATTAAAGTAAAAAAACCCAAAGAAGTAGGTTGAGACAATTGACCTTGCATAATTATTACACATCCAAAACTAAGCAACATCCAAGATAAATAATCATTTTCTTTAATTTTTTTCATAGATTGAACAAAAAAATCAAATACCATTTTGATTCTAAAAAAAATAAAAGCAAAACCAAATATCAATCCCATTTCTGAAATACTTTTTATCCATTCAAAATCGGCGACTTTATAATTTTTAATGCCAAATGTTTGAATTCCTACATTTGAATACATACCAAGTCCTTCACCAAAAAAAGTCGTTTCATTAGATGAAATCATATCTAAAGATGTTCCAAGAGTTCTATTAATGAGGGAATCTTTGATACCTCCTTCTGTTTCATTAGCATTTTCAAATCTTGACGAGAAAGCTTCTAATGCTGTAACGACATACTTGTTATCAGCAAAAATCATAACTACTAAACAACTGAAAAAGAATACCAAAATAAAATTCTTAAGAGACTTTGGTTTCCTAAATAAAATAAATAATAAAAAAATTAGAGATAGAATATTTTGAAAGAAAACCGTTCTGCTAATGGTAAATGGTATAGATAGCGTAATTGCTATAATACAAAAAAACAAAACAGTTTTTTTTAGATATTTCGGCTCGAGAATAAAATAAAATGTAAATGCGGATGCTAATCCATAAAACAATGTCAAACCGTTAATAAAAGAAAAAGTACCTGAGGAACGAAAAAACCCTAAGGCTCCTCCAAAACCACTTCCTTCTATGTCGTTACCAACACCTCTGTTTATCCAAGCACTTTGTGGACTATAAAATTGTAAAATTAAAATTATAGTCATTGGAATGAGTAAGTACATCATTACGATTCCAATTTTAATTACTAACCTTCTGTCAAAAATTGTCCCAATAATAAATGCAACTGGTAAATGCAAAATAAATGGCCTAATCCCAAAAAGAGCAATTGGTAACGAACCATGCCCCACAACTAAAGTCATAATAAATGATAAAATTCCAAGTAAAGGAAATATAAAATATTTTTTATTTACCTCTGATAATAGATTACTTTTATAAGCTATAAAAATAATTACTACTGCAATTGGATCTCTTATAAGAATTAATTCATTTGACAATGAAGGTAGAAACCATTTTCGTAAAGCACCTTCAAAAATTAAAAGAAAAAAATATATCCAAATTGCAATTTCTATCCTTTTTTTAGATTTTTCTTTATTTGATTTATTTTTCATCCAAACTAATATTCGAAATAAAACCAGCAATTTCTAATTGATATTTTTCCCAACTTCTTGTTTTTGATTTTTTCAACGCTTCTTCTCCTATTTCTTTAGTAAGTGCAGGATTCAACAAAATCATTTCAATGATTTCTTTTATCGCTTCACTAGATCTTGCAGGAACAACCCAACCATTTTTACCATGGTCAATTAATTCAAAGCCCGCACTGTTTTTTGTTGTAATAACTGGGAGTCCCTGTGACATCGCTTCAGAAATCACCATTCCAAAAGCATCAAGTAAAGTTGGAAATACTAATATATCATGTAGTCTCATTTGGTTAAGAACTTTATCATTTGACATTGTTCCTAAATAAATATAATCTTTTAATTTATCATTTAAAATTTCAGTTTCCTTAGAAGGTAATGAACCTATTAATGAAAGTTCAACAAATTCTTTATATGGATCGACAGCCTCAAAAAGATAGGAAAGACCTTTAAGCTGTGATAAATTACCAACAAATAAAATCTTTAATTTTTTATTCTGTTTAAATTGAATGTTTTCAATAGATTTTGGAAAACCGTATGGAATTACAACCGTTTTCTCTTTAAAATGCAATGGAACTGAATCGGCGCAAAATTGACTGGCCACAATAATACTATCAGCCATTTCAAGCTCAAGTTCAAGTCTATCTTTATGTTCATATTCTAAAAGAGAGATATTAATACTATTAGACCAAATTGGATTATCTTCAATTTCTTGCTTTGCTACATTTTCAAAAAAACTCCAATAACAACCATGCTGCTCATATATTTTATAAATATTGTGCTTCGAGGCTTCACAAAAAGTATGATAAGCTGTTCCCGCATAAGAATAAATTATATCTGCATCACTTTTGAATAAATTTTTAGCAACAAAACAATCAAAATCTTCAAATACATTTTGAACTGAAAATTTTGAATTAGGAGACTTATAAAATTTTGTCATCTTAAATTTAACAAACAATAATCTTAATAGTTCAAGATTAGGATGATATTTAATCTTTCCTTTTAATTGTGTTGAATAAGATCTTCTGGAAATATCTTTAAATACACCAAAATTCAGTTTATTCAAAATACTATCTTCATAAATCCCCAGAGAAGTATAAAACGTATCCAATAAGTTGCTTTTCTTCAAAGCTTCTACTGTATTTCTTGAATTTTGATTACCTGTAGGATGTGAAATAATAACTTTCATAAACTTTTTAACATCAGCGGTTCTTAATAAGTAACAATTTAATAATTAATCAATTTTAATATTAAATTTTCTTGCTTGCATATATTTTATAAGATCACCACCTAAAAGTGATGGAACAACTAAATTATTATGAACTTGTTTTCTAGTTTTTAAGTATACCGCCGGATTACCACTAATAACATTCATTGTTTCAACATCTCTAGCTACCAAAGCACCAGCAGCACAAACTGCACCATATGCTATTTTTCTACATGAAGGCAAAATAAAAGCTCGCGTAGCTATCCAGACGTAATCTTCTATTATAATGCCATACGATTTAAATTCCCAATCAGGCGAATCGATTGCATGGCTGCAAGTAAGAATTTCGACACCAGCCCCGATAATTACATTGTTGCCAATAAATACTTTTGCCCGTATATCTATTAAATCAGTTTGTATTGAGGTATTATTTCCTATTACAAGGTTACTATTTGCTTTTTTCGCCAACGAAAGAGGTAAGACTACATTCTCCCCAATTGCTGCACCATTTTTTCTTGCAATATATCTTGTGTAAGAATAATATAAATACTTTTTCAATCTTGCTCCTATTCCTAAGTAATAACGAAACAAGGATCTATTTTGAACATCAATCTCATATTTTGTTTTACTCATATATTCTTCTTTATACTGTTAATTTTTGCAGTCTAAAATAGGAATACCCACCGTGCATTATTACGAGTACAGCTGAGACTGCAATGTTGAATATCAAGATTCCTTTTAAATTTATAATATCAAAAATAAAAGCACCCAAGAGTATTGATAACAAATTAATACCTATACTCAAAATTGGATTTATGACCCAACCTCTTCCTCTGCAAAGTGCATAAATTATGGTTGAAGTAATGTTCAGACAAAAAATGATTACCGTTAAAATTAATTCAGAATCCAGATTTTTATAACTATTACCTAACAACCAAATTATTTGGTTTGAAAAAAGCCAGCTAAAAAAAACAATTGCAAAACTAACACTCAATAAAAGCAATTGAATTTGTATCATTTTTTTTTGCAATTCTTTTTTTACTTCAGGTAGTCTGGAATATCGAGGTACAATTATCGTATTAAATACGATAGTAAACAAAGATAAAATGGCGCCAATTCTAAATAATGCTCCAACTTGTGCTATTGAAGCAGTTGCACCTACAATAGATAAAATCCAGACCGTTATATTGGTAGAAAAAATATTATATACATCGCCTGGCAAAATACGTTTGACCATTTGTAATATATTTCTTTTTATTATAACATTCTCTTTTTGATTTGAATTTACAAACTTATCGG
Organism: Flavobacterium sp. Flavsp81; assembly: GCF_059491325.1. Lineage (NCBI taxonomy): Bacteria > Pseudomonadati > Bacteroidota > Flavobacteriia > Flavobacteriales > Flavobacteriaceae > Flavobacterium > Flavobacterium sp. Flavsp81. The sequence goes on from NZ_CP168505.1 coordinate 2,326,186, forward strand.
ATATTTTTTTTAGTTTAAAGTTTGCTATTATCCTTGGAATTCCTGTAGTAATTATAGCAATTGGTGTAAAAGGAATAAAAAAAACAGCGGGAATAGTTAATAATAACCTGCCAATATTTGCCATTACTTGATTTTTTTGTAAGGGCTTGATATCCTGATGCAATTTAGGTGCAATTTCCAGTAAGGAATCCGAAAGATTAGCATAAAAAACAGGAATTAATGACAGTAATATAAAAAGAGCATAATACCAACTAGCATTATTATGCATCAATAGATAAACCAATACTGAACCTGCAATTAAAATACTACCTATAGCAAATTTCTTTCTAAGACACATTCCAGTAGTAATAACTGCACCTAATTTATCTTTATCTTGCCAAACTTTTCCTCCTTCTGCAATTACTCCTGAAACAATCCCTCCATCTGCTAAAATATTCATAGCACCCAACATTGTATTAGCAAGTGTATAAATCGCATATTCTGCAATTGAAAAATTTCTAATGATAAAAATACCACACCCAAAGCTAATAATCTGAATTAAAACCTGGGCTCCCCCTGTAATACTTATTAATTTTCCCCACTGCATCCAATTATTATATTTAGGATGTGCTTTGAGTTTGGAAAATTTATCCTTCATAAGTAATTTGAGCTAATTGACTAATCATATATTGGCTTGCTCTTAGACCTTTTTTATTTGAGAATAATATTTTAAGCTAGTCCAGCTGCTTAAAGCCACTTTCTTTTATTATCGTTTTAAAACAACTTTAAATCGCTTGCTACCATCTCTTTTACCAAAGAGGCCAAATCGTATTGAGGCTTCCAACCTAGTTTAGTTTTGGATTTTGTTGGATCTCCAATTAGTAGATCTACTTCTGTAGGACGATAATATTCCGGATCTACACGCACTACTACTTTCCCTTTTTCTAATTGATATAACGGATTGTTGCAGGCTATAATTTTAGCTACTTCACTTTCATTTTCTCCTTCAAAAGTCAGTTCTATTCCAACTTCCGCAAAAGCCATAATCACGAAATCTCTAATGTAAGTAGTTACTCCTGTGGCTATCACATAATCTTCAGGCGTATCTTGTTGCAAAATTCTCCACATTGCTTCGACATAATCTTTTGCATGTCCCCAATCTCTTTGTGAATTTAGATTCCCTAGGTAAAGACATTCTTGTTTTCCTTTTGCAATAGCAGCTGTTGCCATAGTTATTTTACGCGTTACAAAAGTTTCTCCTCGACGTGGAGATTCATGATTGAAAAGAATTCCATTACATGCAAACATGTTATAGGCTTCCCTGTAATTTTTAGTAATCCAAAAACCATAAATTTTAGCGGCACCGTACGGAGAACGTGGGTAAAATGGTGAGTTTTCATCATAAAATCCCTTTTCATTTTTATTTTCTGTCATTCCCCCATAAAGCTCAGAAGTGGAAGCCTGATAAACTCTGGTTTTTTCACATAATCCTAATAACCTTACTGCTTCTAATATTCTTAAAGTACCTATTCCGTCAACGTTAGCCACATACTCAGGAGAATCAAAAGATACTTTTACATGAGACATCGCTCCTAAATTATAAATCTCATCAGGTTGTACTTCCTGAATTATTCTAATAATATTAGTAGAATCAGTCAAATCTCCATAATGCAGCTTAAAATTAACATGTACTTCGTGTTGATCCTGATAAATATGATCAATTCGTTGTGTATTAAAAGAAGATGCACGTCTTTTGACTCCGTGTACCTGATATCCTTTTTCTAATAATAATTCGGCTAGATATGATCCATCCTGACCAGTGATTCCTGTTACAAGGGCTACTTTTTGTGTGCTCATATGTGTTTTTGTTAACTGCTTAATCGATTATTTTTTGATTAATGGTTAAAACTTTTAACCACTTACTTTTTTAATTACATTTTTACCTGCTTAAACGCTTGACTATTCTCTAAAAACCAATTATATGTTTTTTGAATTCCTTCCTGAAGTTCAGTTTTATGTTTCCAGCCTAAATCATGCATTTTGGTAACATCCATTAATTTTCTTGGAGTACCATCGGGCTTAGTAGAATCCCAGATAATTTCGCCTTTATGCCCTGTAATCTTTTGAATGGTTTCTGCCAAATCCTTAATGGTTAAATCCTCCCCTGTTCCTACATTATACAAATAGTCCGGTAATTTATTTTCTAAAGCAAAAACGACAGCCTGCGCCATATCATCTACGAATAAGAATTCACGCATCGGAGTTCCGCTTCCCCAAAGTGTTACGGGAGCATGATTGTTTTCTTTGGCTTCATGAAACTTTCGAATCATTGCCGGCAGAACATGTGATGTATTTAAGTCAAAATTATCATGTGTACCATACAAATTAGTTGGCATCAAACTCACATAGTCCTTTCCAAACTGATTCCTTATGGCCTGACATGTTTTTACTCCGGTAATTTTGGCAATTGCATACCACTCATTAGTTGGCTCTAAGGTATCCGTTAATAAATAATCTTCCTTCAAAGGCTGTGGTGCTAATTTTGGATAAATACAAGAGCTTCCCAAAAAAATAAATTTCTCTACATTATTTTGTAAAGCCGAATCGATCAGGTTATTCTGGATTTGCATATTTTCCATAATAAATTGATATGGATAATCATTGTTAGCCAAAATTCCGCCTACACGAGCAGCGGCATCAATAATAACTTCAGGATTTTCCTTAGCTATAAAATCCCGAACGGCCTGCTGATTTCGGAGATCTAATTCTTTACTGGAAACTCCTATTAGATTTGTAAATCCTTTATTAATGAGTGTTCTCCATATAGCACTTCCCACCATTCCGTTGTGTCCTGCAATGTAAATTTTCGTATTACTTTTCATTTTACTTAATTACCTTTAATGCTTCTTTTTCAGCTACAACTTTTCTTAGTCCACTACTTGAAAAACGATGATCTCTTGTATTGAAATACAATTCAATTCCTTTAGACTCACAGTATTCACGACCAGTAAAGTTTTTCTCACGATATTCATCACCAATAATACGTACATCAATTTTAAATGAGCGTAAAATATCTTCTAAATCCTGTTCGGTAGCATAGGGAACAATTTCATTTACAAATTTACATCCTTTTAATTGAATATAACGTTCTACTACAGTTTGAGTAGGTCTGTTTTTTTCAGGCCGATCCAAAGTAGGATCAGTCTGCAATGCACAAATTAAATAATCACATTGACGTTTGGCTTCTTCCAACATCGTAATATGCCCGGCATGAAGCAAATCAAAAGCACTAAAAGTTATACCTATTTTCATTGATTATCTTTTTTATATGAAAATGTTTTAAAACAATCTCATTTAGATTAATAAGCAGAATCCGCATGGAAACGATTTTGTCCCAAAGCAACTATAAAACCAAAAGTAAGTCCCAGATTGCTGCCTGTTGCCTCTTTTCCAATTAAATCTCCATTATAATACAATTTTTGGCTCAACGTAGATTTATAGGTTAAGTCTGCAAAAAAAGAAACTTTCTCATTTAACGCAACATACGGTTTTACACCTATCATTAAAGCAGCTATTTTATCGCGATTGAAAAATTTGCTGGACATCACTCCAACTGCTGCTCCACCATGAACCAATAATCCAAATTGCCCTCCAGTATTTCTTGATAATTCAAGGGCATTCCCTAAATTATAACAAAGCTCTAAACCTCCCATTATTTGATCACTTTTTTGAATTCCATGACTAAACTGATCATAACTTAAAGACCCTAATACCCCAACATTTTCGTCAAACATATAACGTAATGATCCCTGACCATGAACTAGTGATATTGGACTGTTTTCACCAGATGGTGATACTCTTGATAAAGGTATGGCTAATCCAATTCCGGCTTCCATAAAAAGCTTATCATATCTTATTCTGTATTGAGCTTGTGAAACTGTAGTAATCAATAATAAGGCAAGAAATATTTTTTTCATAAGGGCAACTTTTAAAAATTTTTGTTATATAATAAATCGAGTGTTTTTTTGTGTTTTAGTCTTAACTGTAACGATCAAATTGCATTTTTAGCATAAGAATGTTGTATATGGATAGAAAAAATTAACATTTCTTTCTTTTTTTAACTTATAAAGCACACTTTACAATCACAGCTTCGCTATTCTAACTCCCATTTTAGAAATTAGAAAAAAATAAAATTTGTGCAAATGTATTGACAATTTTTAAGTATTAAACTTAAAATTAACAAAAAAAACTACGAATAAGACTCCTTATAACGACACTAATCTCAAAATCAACAACATATACTTCAATCCAAAAAATATCGGCTATTTTAACTAAAGATAACTAATTTTGTAAAGATAAGGCACGAAATGACATGTTTTTTAACCTTAAAAATCCTATATTAAATTAAATTGAAAATTGTCCTGTTAAAATTATGATTTCCATAAATTTATATACATTTATATATTATCAATCTAAATTTTCGAATTGAACTTTCTTTCAAAACATAACTTTTAAAATTTTAGTTTATTGCATCATATTTATGAAAATATCTTTTTTGTTTTTCTTTCTATCCATTACAACAACTTATAGTCAAGCTTTTGGCTGTACAGATTCTCTTTCAAAAAATTACAATTCTAATGCAACGCAAAACGACGGAAGCTGTTTGTATGAAACATTTAAAACAAAGCCACAGTATTCGATCAGATTGAATGATTCTATTAAAGAAACTTCAGGATTAATTGCTTTTGATAATTTATTATGGACGCATAATGACGATCATGATAAAACGATTTATGGACTGGATACTTTAGGAAAAATTAGAAAAAAAATTATTCTCGACAAAGCTGAGAATCATGATTGGGAGGAAATTTCACAAGACAGCAGTCATTTATATATTGGCGATTTTGGAAATAATTACAACGGAAACCGAACCGATTTACAGATTCTAAAAATCACAAAAAAGTCTTTTTTAGAAGAGAATCCAATTATTGATACCATTTCATTTTCATATTCAGACCAAACCGATTTTAAACTTCAAAAAGGAAACACAACCAATTTTGACTGTGAAGCTTTTATTGTATCAAAAGATAGTATTTATTTATTTTCTAAAGAATGGGGTGCTTCCAAAACCGGTATTTATGTTTTACCAAATCAGCCCGGAAGGTATATTGCGAAACTAAAAGAAACATTAAAAACAGAAGGTTTGGTAACAGGCGCTACTTATTTAGAGTCGAAAAAATTGATTGTACTTTGCGGGTATTCAAAAAAAGGAAAATCTTTTTTATTTCTTTTATATGATTTTAAAGATTATGATTTTTTATCAGGAAACAAACGAAAAATCAATCTCAAACTTCCATTCCATCAAATTGAAGGCATTGCAACAAGGGATGGTTTACATTATTATTTAACTAATGAATCCTTAATACGAAAACCAATTTTAAATGTCCCACAGCAAATTCATTATTTTAATTTAAGTCCTTTATTGAGTTCTTATCTCCATAAATAATTCGCAAATAGCAATATAATAGCTTACTTTTGCAAAAAAGTTGTGTTTTGTCAATATTCACAATTTATAATTTATAACTCATAATTTACAAAGTGAATTACCTATCTGTAGAAAATATATCGAAGTCGTTTGGGGAAAGAACCTTATTTGACAACATCTCATTCGGAATCAATAAAGATCAAAAAATCGCTTTTATTGCCAAAAATGGTTCCGGAAAAACAACCATCATGAGCATTATTAACGGTTTGGATGAACCGGATACAGGTCAGGTAGTTTTAAGAAAAGGCATCAGAATGGCTTTTCTTTCGCAAAACAACAATTTGCAGGAAGAACTGACTATCGAAGAAAGTATTTTCGCTTCGGACAATGAAACCCTTAAAGTAATTGAAGCTTATGAAAAGGCATTAGAAAATCCGGATGATGAAGAAGCGTATCAAAAAGCTTTTGACGGAATGGACCAGCATAATGCCTGGGACTTCGAGACACAATACAAACAGATCCTTTTCAAATTAAAGCTGGAAGATTTTAAACTAAAAGTAAAAAATCTTTCCGGGGGACAAAAGAAACGTCTTTCATTGGCTATCATTCTGATTAATCGTCCGGATTTATTGATTTTAGATGAGCCCACCAACCATTTAGATCTTGAAATGATCGAATGGCTTGAAAGTTATTTTGCTAAAGAAAACATTACCTTGTTTATGGTGACGCATGATCGTTTCTTTTTAGAGCGCGTTTGTAATGAAATCATTGAATTAGACAACGGAAAATTATACCAATACAAAGGAAATTATTCTTATTACTTAGAAAAGAAGGAAGAAAGAATTGCCTCTGAAAATGCAAGTGTTGATAAAGCCAAAAACTTATTTGTAAAAGAATTAGAATGGATGCGCCGTCAACCAAAGGCGAGAACTACAAAATCTAAATCACGTCAGGATGATTTTTACGTAATTAAGGAAAAGGCACAAAGCCGTCGTCTTGAAAATAAGGTCGAGCTTGAAATTAATATGGAACGTATGGGAAGCAAGATTATCGAGCTTCACAAAATTTCAAAAAAATTCAAGGATCATGTTATTCTGGACAATTTTAGTTTTGATTTTCAACGTGGAGAACGTATCGGAATTATTGGAAAAAACGGAACCGGAAAATCAACTTTTTTAAATCTGCTTACCGGAACGCTTCCTTTAGATAGCGGACGAGTTGTAAAAGGAGAAACCATAAAAGTAGGCTATTATACGCAAAGCGGAATCAATCCGAAACCAAATCAGCGTGTTATCGATATCATTAAAGAATACGGCGAATTTATTCCGCTTGCAAAAGGCAGAATGATTTCGGCTTCACAGTTGTTGGAACGTTTTCTTTTTGATGCTAAAAAACAATATGATTTTGTCGAAAAATTAAGCGGTGGCGAATTGAAACGTTTGTATTTATGTACCGTTTTGATTCAGAATCCAAACTTTTTGATTTTGGATGAGCCTACAAATGATTTAGATATTGTAACGCTAAACGTTTTGGAAAGTTTCCTTTTAGATTATCCGGGCTGCTTACTTGTTGTATCGCATGACCGTTATTTTATGGATAAAATTGTCGATCACTTATTTATTTTTAGAGGAAATGGTGAAATAGAGAGTTTCCCCGGAAACTATTCTGATTTCAGAGCTTATGAAGATAGTGCCGATGTTGCCCAAAAAGAAGAAAACAAAGCTGATAAGAAAGATTGGAAACAAAATAATCCGACAGGAAACCTGACTTTTAACGAACAAAAAGAATATCAAAAACTGGAAAAGGAAATTAAAGATTTAGAAATTGATAAAACGAAAATCGAACAATTATTCTCAGACGGAAAAGTTGCAGATGCCGATATCGAGAAAAAAGCTAATGAATTACAAAATATAATTAACAAAATAGATCAAAAAGAAGAACGCTGGTTTGAGCTTTCTGCGAAGATCGAAGGTTAGTTAATATTTATATTTTTAAAATTAAAATCCATGAAACACATTTTATCTGCCTTGACTATTATGATATTTTTTATTTCTTGTTCGAATGACAAACAAGGACCTCAAAAAACAGATTATACTGTTGAAAACGAAAAAGAAATCACAGATTATATCGCCAAAAATGATTTAACGGCCCAAAGAAGCGATTCTGGTTTGTATTATGTTATTGATGAACCAGGAGACGGAACCCAACCAACAGCAACTTCAAATGTAACGGTTGCCTATAAAGGATATTACACAGATGGAAAAATATTCGATCAAAGTAAAGCTGAAGGAATTGCTTTTGGATTAAACCAAGTTATTAAAGGATGGACAGAAGGCATTCAGTATTTTAAAACCGGAGGAAGCGGTATTCTTTTAGTTCCTTCACATTTAGGATATGGGCCTTATAATTACAGCGGAATTCCCGGAGGTTCAGTACTTATTTTTGATGTAAAATTAATTTCTGTTAATTAGAAAATATAGCTTTGAAGCAACAAAAACCACAACAAATAGTATCGGTTGTGGTTTTTTACTTAAAAATTGAGATTAATTTTACCAGGGAATTGGATTATAGTCTTTCAAAAACTTTCCACACCAATGTTTACCAGTATTAATACCATCAAACAAAGGATCCATAACTCTTGCAGCACCATCAACAATATCCAACGGCGGCTGAAAATCCTCTAGTTCCTGTTTCTTTTTTGCTAATTCTGCGGGATCTTCGTCAGTTACCCAACCCGTATCTACTGCATTCATAAAAATACCATGTTTCGCCAGCGTTCCTGAAGAAGTATGTGTAAGCATATTTAAAGCTGCTTTCGCCATATTAGTATGCGGATGACGGTCTTCCTTAAAAAAGCGATGAAATTTCCCCTCCATTGCCGAAACATTGATAATATGTTTTTGCCCTGTGTTGCCTTTCTTCATTACTTCCGAAAGGCGATTACATAATACAAAAGGAGCAACTGAATTCACCAATTGAACTTCAATCATTTCTGTCGTTTCTATTTGTCCCAGACGCAAACGCCAGCTATTTGTTTTTCTTAAATCTACTTGCTGTAAATCGGCATCCAATTCTCCTTCCGGAAAAACTTCATTTGCCACCAGGGCATTATCAAAAGAATATGGAATCTGAGATAATTTGGCCGAAGCACGTAACCCAATTCCCGGTTCCGGCTCATGCCATGTTACCGGCATATTTTGATTGGAAGAAGCACCTGCTGTCAATATTTTTAGCTCGTCAAGACAATTAGTATGATCCGATAATAACTCCTGAGCCTGCTTTGGCAAAGAACTTACTGATAGCTCCTCATTCTCTATCAAATGGGTATAAAATCCGGCAGGACGCCTCACTGTTTGTGCAGCATTATTGATCAGAATATCCAGACGCTCGTATTTTTGTTCAATAAAATTGCAAAAAATCTCTACACTGGGAATATGTCTTAAATCTAATCCGTGAATTTTTAATCGATGCCCCCACTCGATAAAATCATCTTCTTTAGAAAAACGCAGTGCAGAGTCAACAGGGAAACGGGTTGTTGCAATAACAGTTGCCCCAGCCCGCAAAAGCATCAAAGTAATATGATACCCAATTTTTAATCTCGAACCTGTAATAACAGCGACCTGTCCTTTTACATCAGCTGTTTGAAAACGTTTGGCATAATTAAAATCACCGCAATCAGTACACATTGTATCATAAAAATGATGCATTTTAGTGAAACCGACTTTACATACATAACAGTTTCTGGGCTTTTCTAATTCTAATCGTTCTTTGTGGACGAGATCATTAAAAGCTAATAATTTTGGAGCAACAAACACACTTGCTTCACGCGCATGACGAATTCCTGTTTCTTTTCGTGCTGTTTTGTCTTTCTTTTCCATTTTGCGTTTAGCGGCTTGCTTTCCATCTTTAATTCTTCTGGAAAACTCACCCCTATCTGGCCTCGAAAACATACCTGCAGCCTTAATCAAAGCTATTCTTTGCTCTTTCGGAATATCAAATATCTGATCTGTATCAGTATTCAATTGCGCCAGAATAGCAATGCATCGATCAATTTCTTCAGAAGTTATTACACTCTTATCCTCTATTTCTTCCTTTAACATCATAAAAATGTGTATTAATTTCAAGGTCGCAAATATAGTCTTTTAAGACACAATAAAACTTCTTAAAACCTATGCCTTTTGGGTATTGTCTTTGCTTTTGTATCTTCGCGACTACTTTGTAAATATTTCTATGCTATTTCAAATAAAATCATATATCAAATTCCTTTGGAACTCTAAGAATGAACATGCTGTTCACTCCCCGTTTGTATTTAATTTATTGACAAAGTGTTTTTATGATAAAAAACACAAACCTCAATTTTCGATCCTTAAGAAATATCGAAAATCACTCCTTGAAAATAAAAACTTTATTGAAATAACTGATTTTGGTGCAGGTTCAAAAGTTTTTAAATCAAACAGAAGGCAAATTTGTAAAATTGCAAAAACAGCAGGAATTTCCCCAAAACGATCTGAATTATTACTCAGGATAACTAATTATTTTAAACCTGAAACTATTCTTGAAATAGGAACATCGCTAGGTCTGGCAACTTCTGCTTTGGCGTTGGGAAATCCGAAAGCAAAAGTAATTACATTAGAAGGCTGTCCCGAAACTGCAAACCAATGCCAATTACAATTACAAAAATTCAATTTCAATAATGTAAATTCGATTGTAACAGAATTTGAATCATTTTTAATTTCTGAAAATCTAAATTCTAAAATCTACAATCTAATCTATTTTGACGGCAATCATTCTAAAAAAGCCACTTTAGCTTATTTTGAACTTTTATTACCGACTATCGACAATGATTCTGTTTGGATTTTTGATGACATTCATTGGTCTTTAGAAATGGAAAAAGCCTGGAAAATCATTCAAAACCACCCAAAAGTGACTGTTACAATAGATACTTTTCAATGGGGATTTGTTTTTTTCAGACGCGAACAGGAAAAAGAGCATTTTATAATTCGGGCATAAAAAAAATGACAACCATTTCTGATTGCCATTTTACTAAATAAAACCAATTAACCTATTTTTTAGCTGCAGCAGTTTCTTCAGATTTAGCTCCCATTCTGTTTAAAGTATACATTGGAGCAAATTTTACTTTCAAACCTGCAATTTTTCTATTATCTTCTGATGAAAGTCCTTCTTTTTCAACTGTATTTTTACGGCTGTCAAGTGCTTCATACATTAATTTAATTTCATCCCAGTCTTCACGGGAATAACTGTCCTTATTATCTTCTACAGTATGAACAAATTGTTGATAAACACTATGAATATTTTTTGCATTTACCCACGCAAAACTCATATCATCACCAATTTTTCCTTCGCCAAATAAAGCATTACGCAATTGTTGTTTAGCACTAGGACTAGGTGCCGGGGGGGCAAAAAGGGTCGCCATTTCATTTCTGAATTCTTCGTATTTTACCTTACTTGTATTTATTTTTTCAGTCTCAGCTTCATTTTCTTTGATTTCAGCAAGTGCCAGTTGAGCGTTTTCAGCTCTTCTGTTATATTCTGCCTCCACATCTTGCCAATTTTCTTTTAAATTGTCAGCTTTAACATTTTTTACAGAATCGACGTAGGTTACATAAGAATCGATTGTCTTTTTAGCTTGTTCTTGTTTTTCATCTTTACAAGATGTAAAGCTTAGAGTTATTAATAAGATTCCAGATAAAATTTGTATTTTCTTCATAATTTTGATTATTTAAATATTAGATAACAAATATAGTTAAAAAATTGAATAATTATATATTATTATCAATAAATTAATATTTATTTTATAAATAATTTAATTAAAATTGCAAAATATGATAATTATGTAAATTTAATTTAAAATAATATAACAACATATTTTTCAATTAAAGTATGCTTTTTTAATTAAACATTCTAATCCTTAATATACATGGATTTTGTAACAAAAATCAATTAATAGCTACTCATCGATTATTGAAAAGTGTTTTGTACTTTTAAAATCAAAATTGTAGAAACGAAATGGCAAATCCATTAATTAAAATAACGGACATAAAACGAGATTTTGTTCTTGGCAACGAAATAGTATATGTTTTAAAAGGTATTGATTTAGAAATAAACAAAGGTGAATATGTAGCCTTAATGGGACCTTCGGGATCAGGGAAATCAACTTTAATGAATTTACTTGGTTGTTTAGATACTCCAACTTCCGGACGTTATGTGCTAAATGGAAAAGATGTGAGCCAAATGCGAGATGATGAATTAGCCGGAATTCGAAATAAGGAAATTGGTTTCGTGTTTCAGACGTTTAATCTTTTGCCAAGAACTACTGCTTTAGATAACGTAGCATTGCCAATGATATATGCCGGATACTCTAAGTCTGAACGTATTGTTCGTGCAACAGAAGTTCTAAAACAAGTAAATCTTGCCGACAGGATGGATCACCAGCCAAATCAGCTTTCGGGAGGACAACGCCAGCGTGTGGCAATTGCCCGTGCTTTGGTTAATAAACCCTCTATTATTCTGGCTGATGAACCAACAGGAAACTTAGACAGTAAAACTTCGGTAGAAATCATGAAGCTTTTCGGAGATATTCATGCACAGGGCAATACTGTAATTCTGGTAACCCACGAAGAAGATATCGCTGCCTATGCACACCGTATTATTCGTTTAAGAGACGGATTAATTGAAAGTGACACTGTTAAATAATTTTAGATTGTAGATTTTAGATTTCAGATTGAATACTGTAATCTAAAAAATGAAAAATGAAAAATGAAAGTATATACAAAAACCGGAGATAAAGGGACGACAGCGCTTTTTGGAGGAACGCGGGTTCCTAAAGATCATATCAGAATTGATAGTTACGGAACTGTTGACGAACTCAACTCTTATATAGGTCTTATTCGTGATCAGGAAATAGACTCGCATTATAAAACCATTTTAATTGAAATTCAGGATCGACTATTTACGGTAGGCGCCATTTTGGCAACTCCGGCAGAAAAAGAAGTATTGAAAAACGGTGAACTTCGATTAAAAAACCTCGGAATCGTTGATACCGATATTGAATTATTAGAAAACGAAATTGACAAAATGGAAGAAAGCCTTCCGCAAATGACTCATTTTGTATTGCCAGGCGGACATCCAACCGTGTCACATTGTCATATTGCACGTTGTATTTGTCGTCGTGCAGAACGTTTGACAGTACATTTAAGCCACAATGAACATGTTCCTGAAATAGCAATTCGATACCTAAACCGCCTTTCTGACTACCTTTTTGTCTTGGCACGGAAGTTGTCGTCAGACTTAAAAGCGGAAGAAGTAAAATGGATTCCCAGAAAATAAAAATTATAGATTTAGAGTTAAAATTTCAGATTATTCAGGGTTGAAAAATCTGAAATCAACAATCTAAAATCGACAATTTACAGAGACGTTCTTAAATTTTATTAAAATAAATCAAATTTTACTTGTCTTTTTCAGTAAAAAATTTATTTTTGCACAAACTAAACAGATAACAGATGTATTGGACATTAGAATTAGCATCTTATTTAAGTGATGCACCATGGCCTGCTAACAAAGACGAACTTATTGACTACGCTATTAGAGCTGGTGCTCCTTTGGAAGTAGTAGAAAACCTTCAGTCAATTGAAGATGAAGGGGAGATATATGAATCAATGGAAGAAATTTGGCCTGATTATCCAACGGACGAAGATTATCTTTGGAATGAGGATGAATATTAAAAAATAAACCAAAGAAAAAAGTCTCTCATCAAGGAGGCTTTTTTTTTGCTCAAAATACATATTTACATAATATAGAAATACAATAAATCATGAGTTTCATAAACAGTATTATTAAAGTCTTTGTAGGTGATAAATCACAGAAAGATGTTAAAGCTTTACAGCCTTATTTAAACAAAATTAAAACATTCGAAACTAGCTTAATGACTTTGTCACATGACGAATTAAGAGCAAGGACCGCATTTTTTAAAGAAAAAATAAAAGAAGCCAGAGCTGATAAAGATGCTAAAATTGCTTCGCTTAAAGCGGAAGTAGAAAACATTGAAGACATCGATAAAAGAGAAGATCTTTATGATGCTATTGACGCCCTTGAAAAAGAAGCTTACGAAATTTCAGAAAAAACGTTGATGGAAATTCTTCCGGAAGCTTTTTCTGTTGTTAAGGAAACGGCTCGTCGTTTTAAAGACAATTCATTTATTGAAGTTACTGCAACTGCGAAAGACCGCGAATTCTCTGCAACAAAAACATATGTTACTATTGAAGGCGACAAAGCAATCTGGGCTAATAAATGGAATGCTGCCGGTAAAGAAATTACCTGGGATATGATTCACTACGACGTTCAGTTAATTGGCGGAATGGTTTTGCATGAAGGTAAAGTTGCCGAGATGCAAACAGGTGAAGGTAAAACTTTAGTCGCTACGCTTCCACTTTACTTAAATGCCCTGACTGGAAACGGCGTACATTTAGTAACCGTAAATGACTACTTAGCAAAACGTGATAGTACGTGGAAAGCACCTTTATTCGAATTTCATGGTCTGACTGTTGATTGTATCGATAACCACCAGCCAAGTACAGAAGCCAGAAAAAAAGCATATGATGCTGATATCACTTACGGAACCAACAACGAATTTGGTTTTGACTACTTAAGAGATAACATGGCACACTCGCCTAGCGATTTAGTACAAAGAAAACACAATTACGCTATTGTCGATGAGGTAGATTCTGTATTAATTGATGATGCAAGAACACCACTTATTATTTCAGGGCCGGTTCCGCAGGGAGATCGTCATGAATTTAACGAGTTGAAACCAAAAATCGAAAATTTAGTTGCACAACAACGTCAGTTGGCTAATGGTTTCTTAGCCGAAGCTAAAAAATTAATCAAAGAAGGAAACACTAAAGAAGGTGGTTTCTTATTATTAAGAGCTTACAGAAGTTTACCTAAAAACAAAGCATTAATTAAATTTTTGAGTGAAGAAGGAATTAAACAATTGCTTCAAAAAACCGAAAATCAATACATGCAGGATAACAATCGCGAAATGCATAAAGTCGATGAGGCTTTGTATTTTGTAATTGAAGAAAAAAACAATCAGGTTGAATTGACTGATAATGGTATCAAATACCTTTCAGGAGATACTGATCCTGACTTTTTCGTACTTCCGGATATCGGAACCGAAATTGCTGCTATCGAAAAACAAAAACTGGATAAAGACGCTGAAGCAGAAGCAAGAGAAAAATTATTCCAGGATTTTGGAATAAAAAGTGAGCGTATTCATACTTTAACACAGCTTTTAAAAGCTTATGCTCTTTTCGAAAAAGATGTAGAATATGTAATCATGGACAACAAAATTATGATTGTCGATGAACAGACAGGCCGTATCATGGATGGCCGTCGTTATTCTGATGGTTTACACCAGGCGATTGAAGCTAAAGAAAATGTAAAAATCGAAGCTGCTACACAAACTTTTGCAACAGTTACATTACAGAATTATTTCAGAATGTACAGCAAATTGGGTGGTATGACTGGTACTGCAGTTACAGAAGCCGGAGAGTTATGGCAGATTTATAAATTGGATGTTGTCGAAATTCCAACCAACAGACCGATTTCAAGACAAGACAAAGAAGATTATATCTACAAAACAACACGTGAGAAATTCAATGCTGTAATTGAAGACGTAACAGAATTATCAAATGCAGGAAGGCCGGTTTTGATTGGAACAACTTCTGTGGAGATTTCAGAATTATTAAGCCGAATGTTGAAAATGAGAGGCGTTACACACAACGTTTTGAATGCTAAAATGCACAAACAAGAGGCACAGATTGTAGAGGAAGCAGGTAAAGCCGGAGTTGTAACTATTGCAACAAACATGGCTGGTCGTGGTACCGATATTAAATTAACCCCAGAAGTAAAAGCTGCCGGAGGTTTAGCAATCGTTGGTACAGAACGTCATGATTCCCGTCGTGTAGACAGACAGTTACGTGGTCGTGCAGGACGTCAGGGAGATCCGGGAAGTTCTCAATTCTATGTTTCTCTTGAGGACAACCTAATGCGTTTATTTGGTTCTGAAAGAGTTGCCAAAGTAATGGACAGAATGGGATTACAGGAAGGTGAAGTTATTCAGCATTCTATGATGACCAAATCAATCGAGCGTGCTCAGAAAAAAGTAGAAGAAAACAACTTTGGTGTTCGTAAACGTTTATTAGAATATGATGATGTAATGAATTCTCAACGTGAAGTAGTTTACAAACGTCGTCGTCATGCCTTATTTGGTGAGCGCTTGAAGCTGGATATTGCAAATATGCTTTACGATACTTGCGAATTAATCGTAAGCCAGACAAAACCAATAAATGATTTCAAAAATTTTGAATTTGATTTGATTCGTTATTTCTCTATCACTTCCCCAATTTCTGAAGCAGATTTCTTGAAATTATCTGATATTGAAATCACCGGAAAAATATACAAAGAAACTTTAGCTTTCTATACCGAAAAAACAGAACGCAGCGCCAGAGAAGCTTTTCCAATTATCAAAGGAGTTTACGAAGAGCCAAACAATCATTTTGAGCGTATTATAGTTCCATTTACAGACGGAATCAAAACTTTGGAGGTAATAACAGACTTGAAAAAAGCATATGAAAGTGAAGGAGCTCAGTTAATCGCTGATTTCGAGAAAAACATCACTTTATCTATTGTTGACGAAGCCTGGAAAAAACACTTACGTAAAATGGACGAATTGAAACAATCTGTTCAATTAGCTGTTCACGAACAAAAAGATCCATTACTTATCTATAAGTTAGAAGCTTTCAATTTGTTTAGAGGAATGTTGGAAAACGTTAACAAAGAAGTTATCTCATTCTTATTCAAAGGTGATTTACCGTCACAAAGCGCTCCTGAAATTCACGAAGCAAGAGAATTTCGCCAGAAAGAAAACTTCCAGTTAAGCAAAGATGAAATTCCAAACAGCGAAAATATTAATCGTGAAGCCGGAGAAACGCAACAACGTCAGGTTACTGAAACGATTGTGAGAGATATGCCAAAAATCAACCGTAATGATACTGTAACAGTTCAGGAAGTTGCAACAGGCAAAACGGAAACAATGAAATTTAAAAAAGCAGAGACTTTATTAGCTTCAGGAGCCTGGGTTCTTGTTAAGGAATAAATTTCCAACAAATACATTTCAAATCCCCAACTACTTTGTAATTGGGGATTTTTTTTTCACAGTTTCACAATAGATAATAAACAAAAAAACATTAACATACAGATATTATATCAAACAAAAACATAATATATACCAATTATTTTTCCTCACCCCAGCCCTCTTCAAAGGAGAGGGGGCTATTTGACTATATTATATTTTTGTTTAGTATTACATAAGTTCATTCAGAATTTATATATATTTGGTAGAAATAAAAGCTACGCGTTATAGTATAAAAACATACGGTTTGGTACTATATTAGAAATTTGCATTAATTTTAAGAATGGGTAAAGGAGATAAAAAATCAAAGAAAGGAAAAATTACAAGAAAATCTTTCGGTAGCTGTCGACCAAGAAAAATTTTCAAATTAAAAGAATTAATTCATAAGAAAAACAGTTATTACAGGAAAAAAATTTCTAAAAAACCATCTTTCAACACGAATAAACAATTTAACATAATTACTGAATTATCTCTAGCTCTTACAACCCGAAAAGGAGATAAAAGCTATGCTTCAGGCACAGCAGTAATAATTGCTCCTTATCTCGCGATAACTGCCAAGCACGTACTTGAAGATTATTTTAACCTTTACGACGGAATATCTATTGAGAAAAAGACTGGTGAATTCAGCGGAACATTTTCTTTGTTTGCATTCCAAACATTAAACAATATTAAAGATAATGGAGTTTGGTATATTACAAGACTTTGGCCATGTCATGGTACCGATTTATGTCTGTTAATGCTAACACCACATTCTAACACTGCGAAAAATTATAAATGGCGCTGCCCACCATTGAACTTTTCATTACCAAAAGTTGGTGATAGAATGGCAGCATTTGGTTATTCAGAAACTAAAATAGATAATAAAGAATCTAATTCCATATTTTATGAAACATCAACTGCCGTTGGGGAAGTGATTGAAGTTCATGAAAAAATGAGAGATAGTATAAGACTCAACTTTCCCTGTTTTATGGTCAATGCAAGATTCGATGGAGGCATGAGTGGCGGTCCTGTTTTTAATGAAAATGGTCAATTGTGTGGACTTATTTGTTCCAATTTACCGCCATCAAGTATTCATGAGCCACATGTTTCTTATATTACTTTATTGAGGCCTTTTTTAGAAACACTAATCGATATACCATATCAAGAATTAGGTAAAGTTGGCATATACCCAGTGATGAAATTAATAGAGCACAACATTATACATGGAGTTGGTTATTAAAAAATAATATTAAACAACTTATAAAATTCCCCGATTACGAATGTAGTTGGTTTTTTTTTTTGCAAAAAACAGAAGATTTATTCTTTATAAATCTAATAAACTGTACTTTTGCAATCGTAAACCAAAAAGCTTTGAAGCAAATTTTTACCATATTTCTTTCCTGTATGCTTTTAGTGCCGTCATTTGGCAGTTTCTTTGTTTATACCTCATTCAAATTAAATCAGGAGGAAATTTCAAAAACCATCTGTGTACAGCGAAAAATGGTTTTTAATTCATGTAACGGTAGATGTGAACTTCAAAAAAGTTTGAAGAAATATGCCGATAACGAAAAAAAGATGCAAAACAATCTGAAAGAAAAAGCAGAAGTTGTTTACATTCAGAATACAATTTTAAATAATTTCAAATTAGTACAGTTAATCGAATCAAAAGCAAAACTTTTCGCTTTTAATGACGACAAACCAATCTCAGTTTCAAATACTACTTTTCACCCCCCATCCTATTTTATATAAATTTTAGTCTCCTTTTCAATACAAATTGAAAGGTCTTTTCTTGGCTTAAAGCCAAAGAATATTGGTTACTTTTTAAAATTTATATAATTTAAAATGAAAAATATATACTTAACCCTGTTAATCATAGGGCAATGTGTTTTTGCACAAGATAAAGTGGAGCAAGACACAACTAAATCTCAGGAACTTGAAAATGTTTTTGTAACTGCCAACCGTACGGCAACTTTACGTAAAGAAACTCCAGTTGCCATCAGCAAAATAACGGCAAAAACCATTAACGAAACCAAAGCCACTGCCGTTTACGAAATCATCAATAAAACGCCGGGAGTTTTAATGGTCAATTTAGGAAACGAACAGCATATGATGTCGATTCGGCAGCCTATGACAACCAATGCCTATTATTTATATCTGGAAGACGGTTTGCCAATCCGCCCGATGGGAATCTTCAATCACAATGCTTTATTAGAAATTAATCAATATAATTTGCAAAGTATCGAAGTGGTAAAAGGACCTGTTTCTTCATTGTACGGCCCCGAAGCTGTTGGCGGAACTATCAATTTAATTTCACTAAAACCACCTGTTGATCCGGAATTCAAATTCGGAGTTCAGGCTGATAATTACGGTTACAGACGATTTCAGGCAGCTGGTGGCGCTACAATAGGTAAAGTTGGTTTTCATATTGCGGGGATTTCAAGCCTACAGGAAAATGGCTGGATGACTTACTCGGATTATAACAAAGACAATCTTAACGCCAGAATCGATTATAATATCTCCCCTTCTACGCGATTGATCAGTAATACCATGTACGGAAAATATTATTCTGATATGAGCGGAACTGTCAACGAAGACGCTTTTAATAACAGAACTTACAAAAGCACTTCTAATTTTACTTATAGAAAATCTGATGCTTTACGAACCAGATTAACTCTGGAACACGATTGGAATGATAAATCCAGTAGTTATATCACAGGTTATTTGCGTGATAATAAATTAGGTCAAAATCCATCATACGGAATTAAATGGAATCCGACTGTAAGCCCTACAACTGCTAAAGGTGAAGTAAACTCAAATAACTTCAAAAGTTACGGAGCTATTGGGCAGCATACTCAAAAATTCGATTTCCTAAATACAAAAATTGTCGCAGGTGCTTTATACGATTATTCACCTGTAACATATTGGTCTTATATTATTGATTTGAAAGCGAATCTAAATCCGGGTGAAGCAGGAAAACAAACCGTAGATTCTTATGAAATTATTGCGGAGCATCCTGACTCAAAACTAGCTGATTATACTGCCGACATTTTTAATACTGCGGGTTATGCGCAACTAAGTTTTAATCCAATCAATAAATTAGTCATTACAATCGGTGGTCGCTACGACAATATGAAAGTCGATTATGACAATGCTTTAGACAATTCGACAGGAAGCAAAGTTTATGACAAAGCAACTTTCAAGGCCGGAGCAAATTATAATCCGATTGAATTTGCAGGCTTCTATGGCAATTACTCACAAGGTTTTGCTCCTCCGGGAATTACATCCATTTTTAGAACAAAACCCGGAACTGGCGGAACAACCGGCGTTCCAGCTGATTTTTATTATAATCTGGAGCCTGCAACTTTTAATAATTACGAAATTGGAGGTTGGTTTTCATTCTTAGAAAATAAATTAAACTTTGATTATGCCTTGTATTATATGGAAGGTAAAAATGAGTTATTGAACATCAAACTTGCTGATAATTCAACAGATTATCGTTCTGCAGGAGAAACACGTCATAAGGGGATTGAATTTGGAGCCTCCTACCGTCCTTCAAAACAAATTAACTTCCGTCTGGGCGGAACTTACACGCAACACACTTATATCGATTTTAAACTTTCAGACAAGGCAACAGACCCGGTTCACAATCTAAACGGAAAAGAAATGCCGGCAGCACCAAAATGGTCCGGAAATTCAGAAGTAAGTTATTACCCAAACTGGCTTCCAAACCTAAGAGCTTCAATCGAATGGCAGCTTGTTGGCAGTTACTACCAAGATCAGATTAATACCGTAAAATATGACGGTTATAATTTGTTCAACGCCAGAATTGGCTATCAATGGAAAAAAATTGAGATTTACGGAAACGTAATGAATCTAACTGATAAATTATACGCTTATAACGTTTCGAGAGCAAATACAACAAATGCCCAGCCCACATATACCGCGGCCGCTCCAAGAACTTTTGTATTTGGAATACAATATAATTTATCGTTAAAAAAATAATTATTAGAAGCTAATCCCGCTGTCCACTATATCTTTTGTAATCACGTTAAAAAACGAGACCACAAAAGGATATCGTTCCCATCGGGGCTAAAAAACGGAACAATGAACAAAGAAATAAAAGAGAAAAAGTCTAAAAAGAAAGATTCTAAAATTATCAAGAAGATTAAGCAACACATGTACAAATGGCATCGTGTTATTGGTTTAATTACCATTATTCCTGTTATTTTATGGACATTATCAGGTTTGATGCATCCGTTTATGGCACATTTTTTTAAACCTGAAATCGCCCGCGAAAAACTCGAACAGCAAACTATTGATAAAAATCAATTGCAGTTTTCGATTCAGGAAATTTTACAAAAAAACAGCATCAGTGAATTTAAAAATTTCCGAATCGTTACGTTCAACAATAAAACTTATTATCAGCTTAAAACTATAATTGGCGAGTTATGGTATTTTGATTCTTCAAATGCTAAAAAACTGGAAAACGGAGATCAAAAATATGCAGAATGGCTATCAAGATATTTTTTAGATGATCAAAAAAGTACCCTAAAAAAGAGCGAAGTTGTAACAGAATTCACTTCGCAATACAAATATGTAAACCGTTACTTACCCGTTTACAAATTGAGTTTTGATCGCCCTGACACTATGGAAGTTTATGTAGAAACGTCATCCGGTAAACTGGCAACCTATAATCCAACTTCAAGACAATGGTTTATTTGGTTTTTTGATACTTTTCATAACTGGTCATTTATTGATGCTATTACCAACAACAGTATCCGAATTATTACGATGATTTTCCTGTTATCCATTATTGGATTTTCTGCCCTAAGCGGGATCTTAATGTATGGTTTACTATGGAAGCAATTCAAAAAAACAGATACTATTCAACCTAAAAAAGGACTAAGAAAATACCATCGCCAAATCGGAATCTGGGTATCTCTTTTTACGCTAACTTTTGCTTTTAGCGGCGCTTATCATGCTACTACAAAATGGGCTCCATACACGCTTTCGCAAATGGTTTACGAACCAACTTTTGAAACCAAAGAAATCCCGATTGCCAATACCAGCTTAAATTTAGACTGGAATCGTTTTCAAAACATTAGTATTATTACACTTAACGACACAACTTATTATCGCTGTCAATTGTTTGAAAAAGAAACTAAAAAATTCAAAAAACTAAAAGCCGATCCCAATTCCAAATGGAATAAAAAAGAAGATCCAAAATCAGAAGTGGTTTACATCAATGCAACAACCAATCAAATTACACCAAATATAGATTTAGAATATGCTGAATTTTTAGCTTATTATTTTACAGACGGTGCACCAAAAGCATCTTGCTGTGAAATGGTCGAAAGTACCGATGAAGAACCTCAGCCGTCTTTGGAAAACGTAAAATTATTAGAGTCAAAAGTTTTATCTGATTTCGAAAGCAGAGAATATGGTTTCGTAAACAAAAGACTGCCGGTAATAAAATTAGCGTATGACACGCCGGAAAAAACCACATATTTTATCGAAACGGCGACTTCAAGATTGGCTGCTGTAGTTGAAAATTCAGATAAAGTTGAAGGTTATTCGTTTGCAATTCTCCACAAGTTTTTATTCATGGATTGGGCAGGAAAAAACATTCGGGACCTGACAATGGTTTTGGCCGCACTAACTATTTTAGTTGTTAGTATTTTAGGGTTTATTTTGTTTTTGAAGAGATAGAAAAAAATCTCGCAAAGTCCCGAAGTCGCCAAGGAAATTAAACTTTGCGACTTCGCGACTTTGCGAGATTAAAAACTACAAAGAATCTACTTTAAATTACTTGTAATTTTCTTTGTAATAACGAGCTTCAATTCTCTTAATATCTTTAATCGAACTTCTTGCCCAGGACAGACGCTTTTCCAAGATTTCATCTTCGGATAATTGCCATGCAATATCTGAATTCCGTAATCGATTCGTAAGATTTTGAATGATAATTGCCGCTGAAACAGAAATATTTAAACTTTCTGTAAATCCAACCATTGGTATTTTAAGAAAACCATCAGCCTTATCCAATATTTCCTGCGAAAGTCCGTCTCGTTCTGTACCAAAGAATAATGCACTGGGTTTTGTAATATCAAAATCTTCCAGTAAACAATCATTTTCGTGAGGTGTTGTTGCAATAATCTGATAGCCCTGATTTTTTAAAGTGGAAAGACAATTCGTAATCGAATCAAACTGATTGATATCTACCCATTTCTGGGCGCCCATTGCAATCTCTTTATCGATTCTTTTACCATACCGCTGCTCAATAACATTCAGTTCCTGAATTCCAAAAACTTCACAGCTTCGCATAACAGCACTTGTATTATGCATCTGAAAAACATCTTCTACAGCAATCGTAAAGTGTTTGGTACGATTGGCCAGAACTTTTAGAAATCTTTCCTTACGGTTATCAGTTAATATATTTTCAAGAAAAGCGAGGTAATCTAAATCAATCATTTTGGTTTTATTTGCCGCAAAAATACTAAAAAAGAATCGTTAACAAAGTAGCCCACTAGCTTCTGGCTAACTGCCCAATTAATTTCTCTTCTAATTTTTCATATAACCTGTTAACCTTGCTGACATCAATTGCTAAATTTTCATCTATAAATGAATCCCCTTTAAAAGTGCTCTTTTTATTTTTAGAATGTTTTTTTAAACGTTCATTCATCTGATCTACTTCTTCAATATAATAATCAGCGTCCATAATAGTCAGAAATCTTTCTAAAATAGATTTCATTCCTTCTTTATAATTGAATATCGAAACATTTTCATCAGTTTCATAAAAATCATAATAGGCTTCAAAATATTTTTCAAGGACTACTGCACTGTATTGCTCAAAAGTAATTTCTTCAATCTGTTTATTACTTATTCCAAAAACTGCGGATGGAATTAAATTCGGAACCATATGCATTCCTTTAAGTTTCGAGTGCGATTTTAATACTTCAATTGGGTTTCTGTAAAGCAGGACAAAAGGTAATTCAGGAAAAATCAATCTTAATTCGTCAGCTTCAAATATATGCCAGGAATCCAGCTTTACAACTAAATTCTTTTCTTCCGGAAATCTTTTCTGTCCCAATAATGTGATTATTGCTTTAATTAGAGTTCTTTTTGTATGCAAATCAAAAATTTCACTTCTCAAAATCTGATCAATAATTGGAGCTTCAGAAACTACTATATTTTGCGGAGAAACGGCTAAAGACTGTGCCAGCATTGTAGAACCGCAACGCGATATATGAAATACAAATGCTTTTAAATCAGCAGAAACCAATTGTGCAGACCAATCAATAAGATTTTGTACAGTGCTTACAACTTTAAAAAAATTTGAATTGTTGGAATGACTTCTGCATTTTGACATTGTTTCATCAAAAAAAGGATCTAAATACCTTTTTTCTCCCAGATAAATCCATTCAAAATATACCTCTCCATCTTTTTCAATTAACTTATAAGGAATCCAATGTAAAAGAGCATGATTTATATTTTCCATACATTAAAATTTATTTTGTTCTCAGCTTTTATGCTCATAAACAGCATTAGTGATATTATCTATTATAAAGGAATAAAGTTTATTTGTAGAAACAGAGACATGTTCTGAATCTGTTTTGAGTGTTAAATCCGCTTTTAAAGGAACTTCGTAAACATCACTTATTCCTGTAAAATTATTTATCTTATCACTGTCGTTATCCGGCAACAGTGCTTTTTTGTATAAGCCTTTCGGATCTCTTTTAATGAGATTATCTATCGAACAGTCGAGAAAGACCGTTCTGACAAAATCATATTGTCTTATTTCGTTTCTTAAATCTTCATAGGGATTTATTACAGACATTAAAACAATAACTTCAGACTGAACAAAATCCTGCCCGACATTAAAAAGCCGCCTGACATTCTCGCACCTGTCATCTTTTGAAAATCCCAAGTCTTTACAAAGTGTTTTCCTGTAAATGTCGCCATCTACGATTTCCACTTTGTGCCCTTGTTCAATCAGCAAATGCCCCACATTTTTTGCTAATGTAGTTTTACCGGAACCTGACAAACCTGTAAATTGTATTAATATCATTTGAAAATTATTTTTCACACATACAACAAAATGATATAAATCAGCATGTTGCTATTTATTTATAGTAAAAATACTAAAAAAATGATTGCTTTAATAAATTCATTTTTTATAAAATCAACAGTTCGTTTTAGTTGATAATTGATTATTTTTATTTTTTTAGAATAAATCAACATGAAGAAAAAATTAGTCGTTCTAACTGGTGCAGGAATTAGTGCTGAAAGCGGAATAAAAACTTTTCGCGACAGCGATGGTTTGTGGGAAGGTCATGATGTAATGGAAGTTGCAACTCCGGAAGGCTGGTACAAAAATCAGGAACTGGTATTGGATTTTTATAACAAAAGGCGCCAACAACTAAAAGAAGTTCAGCCTAATTCAGGACATCAGATTTTGGCCGAATTAGAAAAAGATTTTGATGTACATATTATTACCCAGAATGTAGACGATTTACACGAGCGCGCAGGAAGTACAAAAGTATTACACTTGCATGGTGAATTACTAAAAGTGAGAAGTACACAAAACAAAAACCTGATTTTAGACTGGACAGAAGATTTATTTACAGGAGATTTTGACGAAAACGGACATCAGCTGCGTCCGCATATTGTTTGGTTTGGAGAAGAAGTTCCTGCTCTTGAAGAAGCAATTAAAATAGTAGAAGAAGCTGATTATTTTGCCGTAATTGGTACGTCGCTGCAAGTTTATCCCGCTGCAGGACTGATTTCGTACACTTACAGTATTACTCCCGTTTTTTATATTGATCCAAAACCTATTTCAATTCCGAATATTAGAAACAAAGTAGAAGTCATTTCTAAAGTTGCCTCTGAAGGAGTCGCTGTTTTAAGAGAAAAACTATTTGAAGCAGAACAAAAAATATGATTTTTGAAAGCTGGTTACAACAATTGTCCCAATACAACTTGCTTAGCCTGTCTGTTTTCTTTTTGATTGAAAATTTAGTACTATTTTATCTTTCAATTATAATTGGTAAAATTATCGAACCTGAAAATACAAAACTTAATAAAACTGATGTTAAGTGGCTAACTTCAACTGTGATTTGTAATACACTCATTACCTTATTGGGATATGAATTGTATTACTTTGAGATAATGAAAGTAGATTTTTCATCTTCCGTTTTATCCATAATTTCAGATATTTTATTATTGGTACTATTAATGGACTTTTTTATGTTTTGTTTCCATTATCTGGTACATCATCTAAAATGGTTTTATCCAATTCATAAACTTCATCATACACATATTGAAACGAGCGTGTACAGTCTGTATGTACTTCATCCTATAGAAACTTTGGGCTTTGGAATTATATGGTTATTTTTAATTTCGATATTGGAATTCAATTATCTTAGCATTATTGTTTATCTCATTCTAAACTTGTCATATGGAATATTTGGCCATTTGAAAACAGATATTTTTCCTGAATTTTGGTATAAAAACTGCTTTACCAAATGGATATCGACCACAAAATTCCATAGTAATCATCACAAAAATGAATCTCACAACTATGGTTTTTATTTTACCATCTGGGATAAAATCTTCAAAACGATTATATAATTTGTTAAGTTCCTATATAATAACGCTTCAGTAATTTTCAGAAGTTTTAACAATACCCTATATTTGCACCTTTCGAACAAACAACAGAACAATGACTACTTTAAACGAATTGAATGCTATCTCTCCAATCGACGGAAGATATAGAAATAAAACCCTTTCATTAGCACCTTTTTTCTCTGAAGAAGCTTTAATCAGATACCGTGTATTGGTTGAAATTGAATACTTTATTGCCTTGTGCGAAGTGCCATTACCACAACTAAAAGACGTAAGCCCGGATTTATTTGACAGTTTACGCAACATCTATAAAAACTTTTCTACCGAAAACGCTCTTTGGATCAAGGAAACAGAGAAAGTTACCAATCATGATGTAAAAGCAGTTGAGTACTTTATTAAAGACGCTTTTGAAAAACTGGGTCTGTCTCAATATAAAGAGTTCATTCATTTCGGATTAACATCTCAGGATATTAACAATACTGCCATTCCGCTTTCTACAAAAGAAGCTTTTGAGCAGGTTTATATGCCATCTTTAATTTCCTTAATTTCTAAATTAAAAGAATTAAGTGTTGAATGGAAAGATATTCCAATGTTGGCACGTACGCACGGACAACCGGCTTCTCCTACTCGTTTAGGAAAAGAAATCCTTGTTTTTGTAGAACGTTTAGAAGAACAGATGCGTTTATTGTTCAACATTCCGTTTGCAGCTAAATTTGGCGGTGCAACAGGAAATTACAACGCACATCACGTAGCATATCCACAAATTGACTGGAAAAAATTTGGAAATAAATTTGTTGAAGCTGATCTTGGTTTACACCATTCTTTTCCTACAACTCAAATTGAGCATTATGATCATTTTGCAGCATTTTTTGATGCTTTAAAAAGAATCAACACCATCGTTATCGATTTAGATCGTGATATCTGGACGTATGTATCAATGGATTATTTTAAACAAAAAATCAAAGCAGGCGAAATTGGATCATCTGCAATGCCACATAAAGTTAACCCGATTGATTTTGAAAATTCTGAAGGAAACTTAGGAATTGCAAATGCTATTTTTGAGCATTTATCTGCTAAATTACCTGTTTCGAGATTACAGCGTGACTTGACAGACAGTACCGTTTTACGTAATATTGGAGTTCCGATAGGGCATACAATTATTGCTTTTGAAGCTTCATTGAAAGGTTTAAACAAATTACTTTTAAACGAACCTAAATTCGCTGAAGACTTAGAAAAAAACTGGGCAGTCGTTGCTGAAGCAATTCAGACGATTTTACGCCGTGAAGCATATCCGAATCCTTACGAAGCTTTGAAAGGTTTGACAAGAACGAATGAAGCGATTGATAAAAAAGCAATTCATAATTTTATTGCGACATTAGAAG
Source organism: Flavobacterium sp. Flavsp81 (assembly GCF_059491325.1). NCBI lineage: Bacteria > Pseudomonadati > Bacteroidota > Flavobacteriia > Flavobacteriales > Flavobacteriaceae > Flavobacterium > Flavobacterium sp. Flavsp81. The sequence continues at coordinate 2,353,844 of NZ_CP168505.1, forward strand.
TTTCTGATTCCGTTAGAGCTGAATTAATGCAAATAACTCCTGCCAACTTCACAGGAATTTAAAAGAAAACCTAAAATATTTTACTGGAAAAAGCTATCTTTAACGATAGCTTTTTTTATTTAATTCTATTGGAAATTAGTTCCGCTTATTTCACTTAACTTTTATTTTCATAGACGTTCAGTGAATTTCATTTGAAATATAAAGCCGGATTAAGTTCCTGAAAATTACACCTTTTTATGATTGCCTTAAATGCCGTTGCAGAAACAACACATCACCTGAAACCATTAATCAGCGATCTGGGGCTCATCCTGATGACCGCTGGAATTGCTGTATTGTTGTTTAAAAAAATGAAACAGCCCCTGGTTTTAGGGTATTTAATTGCAGGTTTTTTGGCAGGGAATCATTTTGACTTTTTCCCTTCGGTTACAGAAATGAAAAGTGTAGAAGTCTGGGCTGAGATTGGGGTAATTATCCTGCTCTTTAGTCTGGGACTCGAATTTAGTTTTAAAAAATTAATGAAAGTTGGGGGAACAGCCTCCATTACAGCCATTACACAAATAATCACAATGGTTGTAATTGGTTATCTGGTCGGGCGATGGATGGATTGGTCCCAGATGGACAGTATTTTTCTGGGGGTAATTTTATCCATTTCTTCAACGACAATTATCTTAAAAACCTTTGATGAACTCGGTGTCAAGGCGCAGAAATTTGCCGGAATAGTTATCGGTTCCCTTATTGTGCAGGACATTGTAGCCATTTTAATGATGGTTTTACTATCAACAATTGCAGTGAGCCAGCAATTTTCCGGAAGTGAATTAATAATGTCGGTTTTAAAACTTGTTTTTTTCCTGACCGTATGGTTTTTAGGCGGTATCTTTTTTATTCCGACACTCCTTAAAAAAGCCAAACACTTATTGACAGATGAGATGTTATTGATTATTTCACTAGCTTTATGTCTGACTATGGTAAGTTTTGCTGCAAATGTAGGCTTTTCACCTGCCCTTGGAGCCTTTATTATGGGTTCTATAATTGCAGAAACTACTCAGGCGGAACATATCGAACATTTAGTAAAACCTGTGAAGGATTTATTTGGCGCCATCTTTTTCGTATCGGTCGGAATGCTAATTGATCCTAAAATGCTGTATGAACACGCATTTCCAGTAGCTATTTTAACGCTTGTAACTATTGTGGGTCAATCTGTAAGTTCTACCATTGGCGCATTATTATCTGGACAACCCCTGAAACAATCTGTTCAGACAGGTATGAGTTTATCACAAATTGGTGAATTCTCTTTTATTATTGCCACACTGGGAATGACCCTTAATGTTACCAGTTCGTTTTTATATCCCGTTGTAGTAGCCGTATCAGCTGTTACCACTTTTACCACTCCTTTTATGGTAAAATATGCAGTGCCTTTCTCTGAATTACTGGAACGGAAAATGCCTAGAAAATGGGTCAAAAACATCAACCGTTACAGTGTCAATGCCCAAGCTATAAAAGCTGTCAGTACGTGGCAAAAAGTACTGCATGCTTATATTATTCAAATTATATTACACACTATTATTGTTGCAGCAGTTATTTTATCGTCATCAAAATTCGTGGCTCCATTAGTAGCAGATACACGGTTCGGAAATACTTTGGCTGCACTGATAACTTTGATCATAATTGCTCCGTTCTTATGGGCACTTTCGCTGCGGCGTTTTGCTGTGGAAGAAGTTGAAATGTTATGGGAAGAACGTAAATACAGAGGTGCTCTTTTAATGATGATTTTAATCAGAATGAGTTTAGGTGTATTTTTTGTTGGCTTTTTATTAAACATTTTCTTCTCGCCTCTGGTTGCTTTTATCGCCTTGATTATTGCCATTACTGCTTATCAAATATTCCCTAAAAAACTAAATGAACAATATCATAAAATCGAAAATCATTTTTTAAAGAATTTAAACGACCGGGAAAACAAAAAAATCGACAGACGTTATGCAAACTTAATGCCCTGGGATGGACATATGTCCTTCTTTGACATAGGAAGAGAATCTAATCTGGCAGGGAAAACGCTTGAAGAATTGAGTATTCGTGAGCAAATGGGAATCAACATTGCTTATATAAAAAGAGGTGATGTTATGATTTCTATCCCAACAAAAAATGAGCGTTTATTTCCCGGCGACGAAATTTGTGTTATCGGAACGGATGCTCAGGTCACAGAATTTGCAAAATATTTGAATCAGAATGAAATTGAAAATCCTCAAGTTGTCGAAGAATCTGAGATTGTTTTACGGCAGATGGAAGTTTCTGATAAAGAATTCATTCAAAAAAGCATCGGTCAATTCAGATCAAAAACCAATGGTATGGTGGTTGGAATTGAACGAAACGGAAAACGGATTCTAAATCCTGAATCCAGCTTAACCTTAGAAAAAAATGATATTATTTGGGTTGTTGGAGATAAAAAACGAATGAGCCAATTAATAAAAAAAGCTTGATAAAATTGCTAAGCTACTAAGTTTCTAAGTTAATACAAAGAGTTTTAAATTCTTAGCATCTTAGAGACTTAGTAGCTTAGACACTACAAATTTATTTATTAGGCTGTGGAGTCATACGCAAATACGGTTTTATTGGCGTATGTCCTTTTGGAAATTTTGCAGGAATATCACTATCCGGAACTGCCGGTGTAATAACAACATCTTCTCCGTCTTTCCAATTCGCAGGAGTTGCCACACTATAATTTGCCGTTAGCTGTAAACTGTCAATAACACGAAGCAATTCGTCAAAATTTCTTCCTGTTGAAGCCGGATATGTTAACGTCAGTTTGATTTTTTTATCAGCACCAATTATAAAAACGGAACGTACCGTAAATTTATCACTTGCATTTGGATGAAGCATATCATATAAAGTAGCTACTTTTTTATCCTCATCAGCAATAATTGGAAAATTTACTGTTGTATTTTGAGTTTCATTGATGTCTTTGATCCATTCTAAATGCGACTCTAATCCATCGACACTTAAAGCAATAACCTTTGTATTTCTTTTTGTAAATTCCGGAAGATAATTTGCAACTGTTCCTAATTCGGTTGTACAAACCGGAGTGAAATCTGAAGGGTGTGAAAATAAAACTCCCCAGGAATCTCCTAACCATTCATGGAAATGAATTGGCCCTTGGGTAGTTTCTGCGTAAAAATCCGGAGCTATATCGCCTAATCTTAATGTTGACATAATTATATATTTTTTAGTTCCCCTAAAATTACTTAAAAAAAATAATTAAAAAAACTAAACTCTACTTTTTCTATCTATTTTAAGAAAATTATATTGTTTTTTTCTTTTGAATATTCGGCAGGAAATAGGCGAGAGCTCCAATTAATGGCAAATAAGAACTTATCATGTAAACATATTCAATACTGGTTTTATCAGCAATATATCCTAAAACGGCAGAGCCTAAGCCTCCCATTCCAAAAGCAAAACCAAAAAACAAACCTGAAATCATTCCGACTTTACCTGGTTTCAGTTCCTGGGCATACACTAAAATAGCCGAAAATGCCGAAGCTATCACAACTCCAATAATTACTGCTAAAACAGCAGTCCAAAATAAATTAGCATAAGGCAAAAGCAATGTAAAAGGTGCGGCACCTAAAATTGAGAACCAAATAATATATTTTCTGCCAAAATGATCTCCCAAAGGGCCTCCTATTAAAGTTCCTGCCGCTACTGAAGCCATAAAAAGAAACAAATAAAACTGCGAATCCTGAACACTTAATCCAAATTTACTAATTAAATAAAAAGTAAAATAACTTGACATACTTGCCATATAGAAGAATTTGGAAAATATCAGCAACAATAAAACAATGATGGAAATCGTAATCTTTCTATTTGACAATTGTAATTTATCTTCTTCCAAGCTAACTTTTCCTGATGCTCTTAAACTCATATGGTTAGCATACCAAGCTGCAATTCTTGATAAGATCATGATGCCTAAAACTCCTGCAAATACAAACCAAATAACATAGGATTGCCCATGCGGAGCTACTATTAATGCAACCAATAAGGGCCCGATGGCACTTCCTGCATTTCCTCCTAACTGAAATATGGATTGAGCCAGACCACGTTTTCCTCCTGAACCCAAAAATGCAACCCGGGAAGCTTCAGGATGAAAAATGGAAGAACCTATTCCGACCAAAGCCACCGACACCAGTAACATCCAGAATGAACTGGAAACTGATAATAATGCTAATCCTGAAATGGTAAAAATCATCGCCGCTACAAGCGAATAAGGTTTTGGTTTTTTATCTGTATAAAATCCAACGAAAGGCTGTAATAAAGAAGCTGTGAACTGAAAAACAAAAGTAATCAGTCCGACCTGAGTAAAACTTAAATTGAAATTTTGCTTTAAAATTGGGTATGTTGAAGGAATTACAGATTGCATCAAGTCGTTCAATAAATGTGCAAATGCAATTGAAAACAATACCGAATAAACTGTTTTTTGAGCTAAAGTACTGCTGTCGATTGCAACAGTTTTTGTAGATGTATTCATATTCTAATAAAAAAATTATTAATCAGATTTATATAAAACTAGTGACAAAATACCAAATAGCAAGGGTTGCGAATGAAATTGGTATTCCAAAACCAATCATCATACTGCTCAATTTTGGTTTTAATCCATAAGTCGAAGCTAAAATGGCGCCTGTAATCATGGGAGCCATAGCCGTTTCCATTATTGTAATTTTTATAGGTTCAGAATGCTGCTTGAAAATAAATACGTATAAAACTAAAATCACAAACGGAACCAGGATAAGTTTAAAAAAAAGTCCGAGTCGTAAAAATCTCCAATGCTGACTTTTTTTATCAAAATTCAGTTGCAATCCAACCGACAATAAAGCAAGCGGTGTTACCAAGCTTCCGATTTTTAGCAATACAGATTGAATGTCCAAATCCAAATCATAGTCATATACATTCATTAAGCAAGCTAACACAAACATTATAAACGGTGGAAATAATATTATTTTCTTAATAATACTAAAAGTGTTCGGACTTCCTTTAGAATAAAAAGCCGCTACAAAGACTCCCAACGTAGAAACCACAACAAATGTTCCCGGCTGATCGACCAAAACTGCCGTTTCTAATCCTTTCTTGCCATACAAAGCTTCAATTATAGGATATCCCAAAAACGAAGAATTACTCAATCCTGCCGTAAGAATTAAACAGCCAATAAGTTTATTTGGCCAGCCCAATCGTCTTCCTAAAAAATGAAAAAACACAAAAGCCAATATAAACGTAAGCCAGCCAGCTCCTATTGGAAATAACAATTCGTTATTCCATTTTATTTTCGGTATGTGATATAAAGTAATAGCAGGCAGGCAAAAATAAATTACAACTTTGTTTAAGAACTTGTAAATATGGGTTGGAAACCACTTTACCCTTTGCAAAAGCAAGCCTAAAAATAAAAAGAAGAATATTAAAATAAAGTTGTTCATATTGCAGTATCATTACAAAAATAGGAATTTATAAAACATTACGGAGTATAAAATTTTAGTTAAAATTATTTTTAATCCAATAAAAACAATTACATTTGTAACATATTTTATTACAGTATGATTTCAGGTAAGTTTGCCATAACGATTCACATTCTGACTTTACTCACTAAATTCCCGAATGATTTTTTATCATCTGAGTTTATTGCGGGAAGCATGAACCTTAACCCTGTTTTGGTTCGAAAAGAAATTGCGAATCTAAAAGCCCATCATATTGTAGAAAGTAAAGAAGGTAAAAATGGCGGCACAAAATTGTCTAAAGCAGCTTCAAATATTACATTAAAAGAAATATTCGAGATGACTTTTGATAATATCAATTTGGGTTATGCTAAAAACCAGCCTAATCCTGATTGTCCGGTTGGAAAAAAAATCAACCAGAATTTAGCTGATTTATATGCTGACATGAACGAAAAAGTTAGTTTGCAGCTGACAAATATCACATTAGAAGATTTTTCTAATCAGTTCTAAACCTTTTTTTAAACAAAACTGTAACATTTTTTATTACTAATTAAATTAATATATTTATGAAAATCGCAATTATTGGAGCAACAGGATTCGTAGGTTCAGCAATTTTAAATGAATTGGCAGACAGAAAACACAGCATTACGGCTATCGCCAGAAACCCGAAAGACACATCAAATGTAAACTGGGTAGCAGCAGATATTTTTAATACAGATGCCCTGGCTGAAACTTTAAAAGGAAATGACGTAGTAATCAGTGCCTATAATTCAGGATGGGCAAATCCTAATATCTATGATGATTTTATTGCCGGTTCCAAAGCAATTCAGGAAGCAGTAAAAAAATCAGGTGTAAAACGTTATATCACTATAGGTGGCGGAGGAAGTTTGTTTGTTGCACCAGGTCTGCAAGCGGTTGACACTCCTGATTTTCCAAAAGAATATTATGTAGCGGCAAGTGCTGCAAGGGATTATTTGAATATTATTAAAGAAGAAAAAGAATTGGATTGGGCATTTTTCAGCCCCGCATTTGAGATGCATCCGGGAATCACAACAGGAAGAACAGGAAAATACCGTTTAGGTTTAGAAAATCCGGTTTTTAATGACGAACAAAGAAGTATTTTGTCTGTAGAAGATTTAGCAGTAGTTATTGCCGATGAAGCGGAAACTCCAAAACATCATCAGGTTCGTTTTACAGCGGCATATTAAATTTCGGTAAGCCCGAATAAATTCACAAAAAACAGTTTCGAAAGCAATTTTCTATTTTTGAAACTGTTTTTGTTTTCAGTACTTTTACAGTATCAAAAAAAGTATTTTGTCAAGTTTAAAAAAACAGTCGAGCAGTTTGCATGAAAAAGCCGGAATTTCTTCTCCTGAAATTACCAATGTTACAGCTATCACTGAAATACAGCAAAGAAGAAGACAACTTCCTACTTCAGCCGAATTAATTTCCGGAATTCTAAATAGTAACAGAACCGCTTTAAGCCGTGCCATTACTTTAGTCGAAAGCACAAATCCCCAACATACCGAAAAAGCAAACGAAGTCATCAAAGGCTGTTTGCCTTTTTCTAATAAATCAATCCGAATTGGGATTACCGGGGTCCCTGGTGTTGGAAAAAGTACTTTTATTGAAGTTTTTGGAAAACATTTAACTTCATTAGGAAAAAAAGTAGCCGTATTGGCAGTTGATCCAAGCAGTTCTCTTTCGCATGGAAGTATTTTAGGAGATAAAACCCGAATGGAAGAATTGGTTAAGGATGAAAATGCTTTTATCAGACCTAGTGCTTCGGGAAACACTTTGGGAGGTGTAGCCAGAAAAACCCGTGAATCAATTATTTTGTGCGAAGCTGCAGGTTTTGATACCATCATTATTGAAACTGTAGGTGTGGGGCAAAGCGAAACCGCTGTTCACAGTATGGTTGACTTTTTTTTATTACTAAAAATTTCCGGTGCCGGCGATGAACTTCAGGGAATTAAACGTGGCATCATGGAAATGGCAGATGCTGTTGTCATCAATAAAGCGGATGGTGATAATATCAAAAAAGCAAATTTGGCTAAAGTTGAATTCAATAGGGCTCTACATTTATTTCCTCCAAAAAAATCAAATTGGCAGCCAAAAGTTACGACCTGCAGCGCCATTACCAAGGAAGGAATTTCTGAAATTTGGGAAACGATTTCTGCTTATTTCAAAATAACAAATGAAAGTGGCTATTTCAACGAAAAAAGAAAAGAACAAAATCAATTTTGGATGATGGAAACCATTAATGAGCAATTGAAAAATCATTTCTATAATCAGCCAAACATCATTCAATTATTGGATGCAACCAAAAAAGCGGTGCAAAATAATGAAATATCACCTTTCGCAGCCGCTCAGTTTTTATTAAATGAATATAAAAACAGCTTCTAATTCCTTAAAGCTTTTTAATTTCATTTATTTCACATTAATTGAAATTGTATAAGTCTCTTCACTTTCCTGAATAGCATATTTACCAGGAACTAAAATGTCTGAATTGAATTTTAAAGATTTAACTAATTCCGGTTGTATAGTCTGTCCTTCAGGTATTACATAAACTTCTCCATTTCGTAATAATACTTTTTTATGTTCTTCCGTTAAAGCACTTTTTTGAATTTCCATAACAAAATTTCCTTTTTCATTTGTAACACGTACTGGTGTTCCGTCAGGGGCTGGTTTCGCAAAGCCATAAGTTATCCAATCGTAACGAACAAAATTACAAAACCCTTCTGGCTGGCTGCAGTCAATATTATGTGCCCCCCAAGCCCGCACAATAGTTCCTTCATAGTGAGGCAAATACCTTTTAGTGTTTAGCTGATTTTGCTGCTCTGTGTTTGACAATTCAGCATTTTGATCTTCAACGGATTCGTTGTTACAGCTTATAAAAAAAGCGGCAAATGCAAAAACTAACATTACTTTTAATGCTTCAATTTTTTTTTGTTGTATATTTTTCATAATAAATAATTTAATTGTCCCTACTCTATCGTTGGCTTTTCGGGTTACGCCTTTTGGTTTAGTATATATCAATTAAATTATTTTTTGTTACCATCTATTTTGAAATTTTAACAAAAAAAAACTGCTAAATATGAAATTCATACCCAGCAGCTTTTTTTAAAATGAATTAAAAATTATTTTTTCTTATCCCTAAGTTTATATTTATTCTCCTTATAAAGATTTCCTGCAGTTATAACATGTGCCAAGGCATCTTTAGCTAAATCTTCATTTAGTTTTACCGGAACTAAAGTAGTATCATTTTTGATTTCGAATTGTAGTGGTTTCAAATTTGGCTGCATAATTACAACCTGGTTTTCGACTCTAAATGCATTGATGTCATTAAATTGCATAATTGACCTTCCCTGAACTGCCGGATTCAATTTGTTCAAATTTCTTCCAACCATTGGTGTTTCAAACGGAACGCCTAAATAACCTAATAATGTTGGCGGAATATCAATCTGGCTTGCCAATTTATTATAAACAGCTCCTTTTTGAACTCCGGGTCCCATAATTAAAGCCGGAATATGAAATTTGTTGATTGGGACCAAATTCTTTCCGTATGTTCTGGTATTATGATCTGCGATTACAATGAAAATTGTGTTTTTAAAATACGCTTCTTTTTTAGCCATCTCAAAGAATTTCCCAATAGAGAAATCAGCATATTTCATTGCATTATTTACTGTTGCAGGTTTTTGGTCATATGGTTTTATTCTTCCCGCAGGATATTCAAAAGGTTCGTGGTTTGATGTCGAAAACATTAAAGAAAAGAACGGCTTGTTCCCTTTTTTCTTAAAATAATTATTTGCCTTTGTTACTAAATCCTCATCCGAATAACCCCAGGTTCCTTTGAAAGCATATTTACTTCCATCAGATTCAAAATCTTCCTGATCAACAATATCCTGAAAACCATTTCCGTTGAAAAATGAAGCCATATTGTCAAAATTTGCCATTCCACCATAAATAAAACTGGTGTCATAGCCTTTTTGTTTCAAAGCATCAGCCAAAGTAAAAAAACCTTGCTGTGAGTTTCCTAATTTCACCACACTTTCTGATGGTGATGGCAAAAAACCGGTTACAACTGCTTCGATTCCACGTACGCTTCGGGTTCCTGTGCAATATAAATTGGTAAACAACACACCTTCTTTCGATAATTTATCAAATTCCGGCGTTAATGGTTTTCCTCCTAAAATCCCAACATATTCAGCACCTAAACTTTCCTGTAAAAAAATCACCAGATTATACGGTTTTTTTACTGCTGAATCCGGCTGCTGTACATGAAGAAACGGAATTTCAGCATCAGTAAAATCATTTGGTCCGGCAATCATGTATTTTTTTACACGGGCAATTGCTTCGGCTTCATCCATTTTACCATACATTTTGGTGTTTCCCTCATTTTTAATTGAATACGCAGCAAATGCAACGGTATAAAATGAATTCAAACCTAAAGTATTTGTTAGCTGATCTGTTGAAAAAACAGCATTACTGGCATTAATTGGCCGCTTTGAAGTCAGGCTTGAGCGTGCCCCAAAAAATAATAAAAAAGCAACCAACGGAAAAACCATCAGTTTAAATTTGTATTCAGTACTGGTTGTATGAAAAAACTTTTTCCCTTTTTTGAAAGCAAAGTACAAGACAACTCCAAGAATCAGAAAAGTTACAATTATAGAAGTCAGATAACTTTTTAAAAGCATTCCGACAACTTCTTTTGGATAAATCAGATAATCTAAGAAAATCTTGTTTGGACGTGTGTCGTATTGTTTTACAAAATCCGGGGAGGCCAATTCTACAAAAAGAATCAGAAACAGAAATAAAAAGCTATAAATGACCAGAAAGCTATTTGTGAATTTTATCCATTTATTAGGAAGAAATGTAATCAAAACTGCCGGAAGAAAAGACAAATAACACAGCAAAATTAAATCCATTCGCAAACCGATTGGAAAAATATACCAGAAATTTGGCGTTTCGGTGACCCTTTCTTTAAATAGAAAAAATAAAAAGATTCGGCTTAAAGTTGTGATTAGCAATCCGATTGCTATGAAATTAAAAACGGGTTTTAAAAAACTTATTTTTTTCATTAGATGATTTTTAGTTGAGGCAGATAAATAGAGATGCACTGCTGCGCGTCTCTACTCTTCGTAACGTTTTATTTCTCTGTCGTAAAATTCATTTGCCAAAACAATCAAACCTTCCATTTCGGCATTTAATTCTGCTTCATCAAGATCTTCAGCTTCTTCCATAAACTCAACCTCATCATCTTTTAAATTGATTATGAATCTCGGGTAATCAAGGTGAACGATAAAAATATCATCTGGAAAATCAGTATTATCTCCGAGTAAAAATTTAGGTAATTCCATTTTTTATTTATTTTTTATGCTTCAAATTTAGTTATTTGAAAATGAATTATTGATTAATTTTTTGGTTAAGTAATGAAACCGGATATACAAGAATATTGCTGCTGCAGTTAAACCTGCCAAAAGCCCGATCCAGACTCCTTCTGCTTTCCATGAGGTATATTCTCCCAAATAATATGAAATCGGGAAACCAATTATCCAATACGCAGTAAAAGTAATATACATGGGCACTTTCACATCCTGTAATCCGCGTAAAGCGCCTAAAACCACCACCTGAATCCCATCAGAAATCTGAAAAACTGCTGCAATCAATAATAATTTCGAAGCAATTTCTATTACTTCAGTATTATCCGTAAGCTGCAGCGTATTTTCCATATTCAAAAAGATATAGGGCAAAATACTATGGAAAGCAATGAATATAGCTGCAAAAACAACTTCAAGGATAATTGAAAGTAAAAAGATGGAACGCGCTACAATAACCAGTTTTTTATAATCCATTAATCCTTTTTGGTTACTGACACGAATCATCGAAACTACACTTAATCCCATAGCAACCATAAAAGTCATTGAGGCAAGACTTAATGCAATTTGATTGGCAGCCTGGCTTGTTTTTCCAATATTTCCGCAGAGCCAGATCGATGCTGTAAAAAGCACAACTTCAAAAAGCATTTGCATTGCAGATGGCAAACCCAGGTTTATAATTTTCCTGATGGTTTCTTTTTTAATTTCTTCAAAACTAAAACCTTCAAAATAGGTTTTTAACCGTTCATGCCTGGACAAAATAATATGCATAAAAATCACCATCAGGATCCTTGAGATCACAGTTCCTAAAGCTGCACCAATAATACCCATTCTGGGGAAAATCCAAACTCCATAAATCAGCATATAATTGATCCCAACATGAATGATATTCGCCATAATAATGGCGTACATAGAATATTTGGTCATTGAAAGCCCATCTGCAAATTGTTTGTATCCCTGATACATAATTAATGGTACCAACGAAAAAGCTACCCAAACCAGATACGGCTTAGCCAAAGCAATTACATCGGCCGGTTGTTGTAATAATTCCATTAAAGGTTTGGCTAAAACCAGTAATCCAAAAAGAACAAAACCTAAAATGGTACACAGAAAGAGCCCATGATGAAAAGCTGAACGAATTTTAGTTTCGTCTTTTTCCGCATCAGCTTCGGCCACAATTGGAGTTAAGGCAGTAGAGAATCCAATTCCTAAAGACAAAGCAATAAAAATCATACTATTTCCTAAGGAAACCGCTGCAAGTTCAGTACTCCCTAATTTACCTACCATTATATTATCGACTATACCTATTAATGTATGTCCAACCATTCCTAAAATAACAGGATAGGCCAATCTTAAATTATACGAAAACTCCTTTGTATACTGAACTAAATTCACTTTTAAACTTTTTAGTTGGCAAAGATAATCAGATGCTTTCGATTCTATAGAAATATTGAACTTAAATGAATTCGTATAACTACACGAAAAGACATTACTGCATATCTCGCTGATTTTCAGTAATAAAATATAAAAACAATTAGGTCTTATTATGTGTTTTAATCAAAAAAAAACCAACAAAATCAAGCCTTTTGGGATCTTTTTCTATTATAACATCTACATTATGTAACGATTCCGAAAAATTATATAACAACCTACAAGCATGTCAAAACTACTTTTACACCATAGTAATTAAAAAAATACACGCATGAAAAATTTACAAAACATCAGGATTCTATTCTTTGCAATAATTGCAATGATTTACACAACGACTTCATCTGCTCAAACAGCAGAAAGCACTAACTACAATCAAGGATTTAAATTAGGAATTGGTTTAAGTGGCGGAATTCCTACTGACGGTGATGATTACGACTGGGCCCTTGGTGGTGATGTGAGACTTCAATATGATTTGTCTAAAAGAACCTCAGTAACTTTAACAACAGGTTTTACCAATTTATTTGTTGGAGATGATGTTCCGGATTTAGGTTTTATACCTGCTAAAGCTGGTTTCAAAGCTTTCGTTTGGGAAGATCAATTTTATGTTATGGGAGAAGTAGGTGCTGCTTTTGCGGTAACTAACGATTATAATGAGACTTCGCTTTTATGGGCTCCAAGTATTGGATATGCAGGTAAACATATTGATGTCAGTTTAAGATATGAAGATTATGACAAATTCAATACCAACCAGATTGCACTTCGTGTAGCTTATGGTTTTGATTTATAAAAAATAAATTATTTATAATTTTGTTTTTGGAAAACGAAAACCCCACAAGATTTTATAATCTGTGGGGTTTAGTTTTTAATTACTTTTCCAATTCTTTTTTATAAATTTCGATGTTGGCTTTTATTTTATCATCCAATTCAGGCTCCTGAATATCGGTATGTTTCTGCATTTCTTCCCAAATAATTTTAGCCACAATATAACGCGCCATTTCTTTATCATCTGCCGGAACAACATACCATGGCGCATGTTCTGTCGAAGTTTTATTTATAGCTTCTTCATAATACTGTTGATATTCATCCCAATGTTCACGCTCTTTCAAATCACCGGGAGAAAATTTCCAATTGTGTTTTCCTTCTTCCAGACGACGTAACAATCTTTCACGTTGTTCTTCTTTGCTCAGATGCAGAAAAAATTTCAGAACAATTGTTCCGTTTTCGACAATATGCTTTTCAAAATTATTGATCTGTTTAATTCTGTTTTTCCAGAACTTTGGCGTAATATCCTCAACCGAATTAATTCCGGGTAAATTCTCTGCCAAAATAAACTCAGGGTGCACTCGTGTTACCAGAACATTCTCGTAATGTGTCCGGTTAAAAATAGCAAACTTTCCTTTTTCAGGCAAAGCAATATAATGTCGCCACAAATAATCATGCTCTAATTCGGTTGAATTTGGCGTTTTAAAACTGTGAACCACCACGCCACGCGGATTAAATTCTTTAAAAACCTCGCGAATCAAACTATCTTTCCCTGATGTATCCATTCCCTGCAGACAAATTAAAACAGCATATTTGTTATGCGAATACATCACATCCTGCAAATCGCTCAATTTCGCCTGAACTTTATCCAGTTTTTCCTCTTTTTCCTCATCGTCCGCTTTTACCTTCAGCAAAGTTGGAATCTTTGATAATTTTATTTCATCTGTAACTTTAAAATCATTCGGATCTATCGATTTCATATTTTTTCCATTTTTTATATCATAAATATACTAATTTTACGAAGCATATTCCTGCTATTCATTGCAATACTTTTTCAATAAATTGTTTTTTCCTAAGCCATAACAAGAGCTTCCGCCGGTCGCTTTGTCCTGTCAGGAAAAATTCAATTTCTTATTAAAGTATTTTCATTGCTATCAGGGCTGGGCATTGATTTTCAAAACAAAATTCATGGAAAAATTTACATTAGAAATATTATTTCAAATCATCGGAATCGGTTCTGCATCAGGATTATTTTTCAACAACGATTCCCTTTATATTATTGGAGACAACAGCGGATTTTTATACGAATATAACATGCAGAATCAGCAATTAAGCCAACATCCTTTAATAGACAATCCATCGCAAAATATTCCAAAAAAACTCAAGCCCGATTTTGAATCCATCACGCATCATAATGACACTTTATATATTTTTGGCTCCGGCTCTACCGAAAACCGGAATAAAATGGTTGCATTTGATCTTAAAAGCAAAACCATTTTGCAAAAAAACAATCTGGTTGATTTATATGCTTTGATGCAAAGTTTTGGTGAAATAAAACCGGAAGATTTCAATCTTGAAGGTGCTATTTTCGATGGCGAAAACTGGTATTTATTCAATCGTGGCAACGGAATTTCAAACAAAAACACCGTTTTCACAATTCATGCAAAAAGTCTGGGAGAAGAATTTGCATTGGTTGCCACAAATTATAAATTGCCAAAAATAAAAGGCGTTCGTTCCAGTTTTACAGATGCAATTTTAGTCGAAGACAAAATCTATTTCCTATCCACAGCCGAAGACACTCAATCAACCTACGACGATGGCGAAGTTCTGGGAAGCTTCATCGGAAGAATAGATCTCAAAACCATGAAAATCGATTTTACCCAAAAAATCACTTCAACAAATAAATTCGAAGGTTTGACTTTATACAAAAAATCCAATAATAAAATCGAGTTTTTGCTTTGCGAAGATAATGATACGGAGCTTTTGGAAACGAAGATTTTTAAATTGAGTTTGCCGGTTAAGTAAAACTATATTTTTTTGACTTAAACAATATGTTTCAGAATCATATATAAAAACAATGACAGAAATAAAATTATACAAATCAAGCTGGAGAGGAATTAAACTTATAATAATGACTTTACCATTTGTTATAATTGGTGTCTGGATAATCTTGGAAGAAGAAAAAGGAACATTTAATTACATAATGGGATGGCTTTGTATCTTATTCTTTGGAATGGAATTCCATTAGGGATTTTTGTTTTATTTGATAAAAAACCACAAATAATAATTAATGATAATGGAATTTGGGATCGGACAATAAAACAGACTCAAATAAAATGGGAACAAATCATTGAAGCTTACCTGATTGATATTTATAGCCAAAAATTCATTTCAATTGTTGTTGATGAAACTTATCAATTCCAAACAGAACAATACAAATGGGCAGAGAAATTAACTGAAGCAATTGGTGCTCAAAAATTAAATCTAAACCTGGGTCAATTAAAAGTTGACGAAAACAAGCTTATAAGCTTAATAAACAAGATAAAAAAAGCCGAAAAAAATGACAGAAATAATTTAATTGAAACATTTGTATTAAATAATAAAGCGAATTCAGTTTCGGATTTTCAAAAATACTTCTTATACTTCTTAATTACGATATGCTTAGCTATATTTTCATTAAACAATTACTATGTTTTTTGGATTTCAATGATATTAATGGGAGTATCAGCATTAATTACCAGATGGTATAGAGGAACTACCAATAATTCAAAACTTCGAAAATATTCCGAAAGAATGACATTCGTAGGTCTTATAAATATGGTTTTAATTTTATTTGCTTTCAAAATGTATGATTATACTGCAGCACAAACAGGAATTAAAATAGTAACCGAAATTGAAAATTATAAAACTAAATACGGTGCATATCCAAATGAGTTAAAGATTGTTACTGATAAAATAGACTTAAATCCTGTTCAAAAATATATGGTTAACAAAATCGGTTATAAAACCAATAGAAAAGATTACATCATTGAACTTGAATTTTTGGATCATAATAAAAAAGTGTTTGACACAGAATTAAGGGAATGGATCTTGATTCAAATTAAAAATAATTTATTTTTCATCACTCTCCCAACCTTTTTATCTTTTTATCTCTCTTTAGTATAAAGACAACAATTGTGATAAACGAAATTCAAATTTCTAACTGCAAAAAAATGCATCGCGATGCGCAGCGTCAGGTGTATGAGTATATGGCTCCAAAGTTGTATCGTCTCTGCAAGCGATATCTAAAGAAGGAAGAAGAAATCGAAGAAGCTATGGCTGACGCATTCTATACTATATTTACAAAAATAGAACAACTCAAGGAAGTTCAGGCTTTTGAAGCCTGGGCCAGAAAAATAACCGTGAACCATTGTTTGGCTACAATTAAGAAGCATACTAATTTCAATATGTATCTTGATGATGTCAAATTGCTTTCTCAGCCTTTTACGGATGAAATCAATCATTTGGAAGAAGAAGATTTACTCAATTTACTAAACCATATTCCGGACGGCTGTAAAACTGTTTTTAACCTCTTTGTTATAGAAGGTTATGGACATAAAGAAATAGCCGCCATGCTTAACATTTCTGAAGGCACTTCAAAATCACAATTAAATGCTTCTAAAACCAAGCTGAAGGAATTAGTAAATAAATTGTATTATCAAAAAGCAAAATAGTCATGGACAATCAAGATAAAATATTCGAAAAATTTAAAGAGGCTTCGCACAACGCCGAGAGCAAGGATTTTCCGGCAATGGAAAAAGTCTGGTCCCGTGTTGAAGAAAAACTTGACAAAAAAGAAGACAAGAAAACCATTTCATTATGGAAAAAAATCGCAATTGCTGCTTCTCTTTTGCTGGTAATTTCTTTAGGATCTCAATTCCTTAAAACTGATAAAACGCCCAATATTGAAAATACTGATAAAGTTGTAACTAACGAAAAGGAAAAAGAAGCAGTTCAGAAAACTGATTCAGAAAAAAATAAAATGGCTGTTTCAGAAGATTCCGGAATAATTTCAAAAGCTGAAGCTGAAAAAATCTTAGATAATCAAATTAAACAGGAATCAGCAGTTGCAGTAAATGAAGTACAAAGTTCCAACACTGAGGCAATAGGCTACGGAACCTCATCAGTGATAGCTCCTGATGAAATTACTGCTTCCGCTCCAATAACAACTTCCGGTTATGTAAGTGAAGAAGATTCTGTAGAAAAAAACAAAGCTTTTGCTCCCATTGTAAGATCAGTAAAAAGAGAGCCCTACCGCATTGCAGATTCTGAGGCAGAAACTCAATTGGCTAAAAAAACTGCCCCGTTAGTTATAATGAACGGAAAAGCTATTTCTCACAGTAATGATGAGAAAAGAGATAAAATGATGCAGGAAGAACTTCCTAATATGAACCCGGAAAATGTAGAATCACTGGTAATATTAGATGAACCATTATATATTATTGACGGAAATTATTATTCTGAAGATGATTTATTTGGCAAAAACCCAAAGAGCCCTTATGCTCCTTTAAACAAGCAGGAAATCAAAACCATTACGATTCTTCAGGATCTTGAAGCCACATCAAAATATGGCGAAAAAGGTAAAAAAGGAGTTGTAATAATTACTACCAAAACAGGAAAACCGGCTTTGAAAAAATAGCCAAAACACAACATTAATTTAAAAATCATTATCATGAAAAGCTTAAAACTTATTTCATTAGCCCTTTCTATGCTTGTATGTTTCGTAACATTCGCACAGGAAAAAACGATTACGGGAATAGTTTCTGATGAAAACAGACAACCACTTCCCGGTGCAAATGTTATCAATCAGAATTCTAAACAAACTGCTCAAACCAATTATGACGGAAAGTACAGTATTCAGGCTCAAAAAGGAGATCTTTTGGTTTTTAATTACATAGGTTATGAAACTCAAAGACAAAAAGTAGAAAACTCATCTATGATGAATATCAAACTGCTTCCGGCTTTTCAAAGTTTGAACGAAGTTGTTGTTATGGGTTATGGAACAAGTTCCGGGGAATATGAAAGTAATAACTACCGCCCATCAAAGAGAAAAGAAAAAAAAGATACAGCTGCAATGGTCGCGGGTGTTCAGGTTACTCAAAATACCCAATATGTTGCCAGCCCAAAAGTAGTGATTCGGGGAGCTGAATCGGTTTCTCCTAAAAATGAACCTTTATATATTGTGGACGGAGTTGTCATAAAAGCGGATCAAATGGCACAAATAAATCCTAATGATATTCAGGACATCAAAGTTCTAAAAGACGCTGGCTCAACTTCTGTCTATGGCGCTAAAGGCTCAAACGGTGTTGTTGTAATAGCCACAAAAAATGATATTTATAAAAATCTTACGGAGAAAGAACTGAATACAAAATTGAAACACACTGACGTCATTCAACCCGAACAAGTAAATGACGAAGATTATGATGCCTTTACAGAAAATGCTTTTGAAAGTCCGAAAACCTCGCCGCTTTCTACTTTTTCAATAGATGTTGACAATGCTTCGTATACTAATATTAGACGTTTTATAAACAACGGACAGGCAGTTCCAAAAGACGCAGTCCGTGTTGAAGAAATGGTGAATTTCTTTAAATACAATTATCCCCAGCCAAAAGATCAAAATCCGTTCTCAATCAATACAGAATTAAGTGAATCTCCCTGGAATCCACAAAATCAAATCCTGAAAATTGGTTTACAGGGAAAAAACATCCCAACTGATGATTTACCGGCTTCAAATCTTGTTTTCTTAATTGATGTCTCAGGCTCTATGAGCGACCCTAACAAACTGCCATTGCTAAAACAATCTATGAAAATACTGGTAAATGAACTCCGCTCAAAAGACAAAGTGGCCATTGTAGTTTATGCCGGCGCTGCAGGATTGGTTTTATCCCCTACCTCTGGCGATGAGAAAGAAACAATTATTGAGGCTTTAGAAAATCTGAATGCGGGAGGAAGCACAGCCGGAGGTGCCGGAATTGAACTGGCTTATAAAATTGCTGCTGAAAATTTTATTAAAAACGGAAATAACAGAGTTGTCCTGGCAACAGACGGAGATTTTAATATTGGAAATTCCTCAAACTCAGACATGATGGCTTTAATAGAGCAAAAAAGAAAAACGGGGGTTTTCTTAACATGTCTGGGTTACGGAATGGGAAATTATAAAGACAGCAAAATGGAAACTCTTGCTGATAAAGGAAATGGAAATTACGCTTATATTGATAACATTCAGGAAGCGAATCGTTTTTTAAGCAAGGAATTTAAAGGCTCTATGTTTGCTATTGCGAAGGATGTAAAAATCCAGATCGAATTTAATCCTAAACAAATTCAGGCGTATCGATTGATTGGGTATGAAAACAGAAAACTTCGTCCGGAAGACTTTAAAAACGATGCCATTGATGCAGGTGAATTAGGAAGTAATCACACCGTTACGGCTTTATATGAAATTATTCCTGCCGGAGTTAAAAGTGATTATTTGAGCCAACAGGCAGACAGTTTAAAATATACTAAAGTAGAAGAAAGTACTAGTAAATATAACAATGAATTGGCCACTATAAAATTCCGTTACAAAAAACCTGATGGAGATAAAAGCATCGAAATGATAAACGTGATTGAAAACAAAGTTATTTCATTACAAAACTCCAGTGACGATTTTAAATTCAGCACAGCAGTTGCCTGGTTTGGACTAAAACTACGAGATTCGAAATTAATCACCAATAAATCTTCTGAAGAAATTATTAAACTGGCAAAAAAAGGATTGTCAAATGATGCTGATGGTTACAAAGCTGAATTTATTCGTCTGACAGAAGGTATAAAAACACTTTAATTAATAGATATTTTATTACATTTGGTTTTTCTCTAATTGAAGACAACTATTTATAAACAATTTTAAAAAATCATAATGAATCCAATTTTAAATCAGAATTTATTTCTTGTAAAAGAACACGTTGGCATGTTTAAAGCAGCAAACAACTACGATATTTACCATCCGGAATCTAACGAAATTATTATGAACTGCCGGGAAAACAATCTTGGATTTTTCACGAAAGTGCTTCGTTTTACAGATTATAAAAGAATGACGCCTTTTAATGTTGAAATTACTACTCCTTCCGGAGAAAAGTTAATTACGGTAAAACGTGGTATTGCGATTTTTCGCTCTACTGTAGAAGTTCTCGATGAGAAAGATCGTCTAATTGGAACTTTCAAACAAAAGTTTTTTTCTATTGGAGGAAAATTCGAAATTCTGGATAAAAATCAAAGACCCTGCGCCACACTTCAGGGAAAATGGACCGGCTGGGATTTTACATTTTCGCATGAAAACAAGCAGCTTGCACAAGTAAACAAAAAATGGGCCGGAATGGGCAGAGAATTTTTTACAAGCGCCGATAATTATGTCCTTCAAATAGAAGAAACTGTTGCTGCTGACAGTCCGTTGAGACAATTAATCCTTGGAGCTGTTATGTGTATTGATATGGTTCTGAAAGAATAACAAAGTTGTTAAACTTAGATTAAGAAACAGCAAAAAGCATCATTTTAGTAATCAAAAGAATTATTTTTGTGTAACTAAGATGGTGCTTTCTGCATTTCAAAAATACGATGATGACAGACTTAAAAAATAAAAATGCCCTAATCACAGGTGCAGGAAAAGGAATTGGAAAAGCTATTGCTCTCGCTTTAGCCAAAGAAGGCGTAAACGTAATTTTAATTTCAAGAACACAACTGGATGTAGATCAATTAGCCATAAAAATTGAAAATTTTGGCGTTAAATCATTAGCATTGTCAGCAGATGTTTCGGATATCAACTCAATAAATACAGCAATTAAAAAAGCGTTAGCTGAATTTAAAACTATTGATATTTTAATCAATAATGCAGGCATTGCCTCTTTCGGGAATTTTTTAGAATTAGAACCAACCGAATGGCAGAAAATCATACAAGTAAACTTAATGGGAACCTATTATACAACCCGTGCCGTTTTACCAAATATGATTGAAAGACAAACAGGTGACATCATTAATATTTCGTCTACTGCGGGATTAAACGGAAATGCTTTAACAAGTGCTTACAGTGCTTCTAAATTTGCTGTTATGGGTTTAACAGACTCCTTAATGCAGGAGATGAGAAAACATAATATTCGTGTTACCGCTTTAACACCCAGTACGGTCGCAACCGATATGGCAAAAGATTTGAACCTGACTGATGGAAATCCTGAAAAAGTAATGCAGTCTGAAGATATAGCAGAATTAATCATTGCCCAACTCAAATTAAACCGTAGAGTTTTTATAAAAAACAGCAGTATCTGGTCTACAAATCCGTAATTTTAAAATTAAAAACATCAAATGGAACAATATTTAAGACAATTGATTTCAATTGCATTTACAGACAAAAAAGAAATCTTCACCGGTTTTCTGATTGATTATTCGGATGATTGGATTTTATTAAAAAACAATCCTATTGATTTTATAATTGATGGTTTTGTGATTCTAAAAAACAAAAATATCGAAGCTATCGAAAGAGATGAAGAACTTATATTTAACGAAAAAGTGATTCGTCTGAAAGGTTTAAAAACTAATGCCGAAGATATTATTCCGATTAAGGACTTGAGTACGATTCTAAATTATATCAATACTAAATATGGCATTTTTCAGATTGTAAAGAAATCACCAAAATCTGTTTATTTAGGAAAACTCATTGAGATAAACGAGGATATACTAACCATTGATTTTCTGGACATCAGAGGTGCGTTTGGCGGTGAATTAAGTTTTAATCCTGAAAAAATAAGGGTTATTGAATTTGATTCGGATTATATCAATTCATTGAAATTGGTCGCTGAGGAAAACGAAAAGTAAAATTTTATAAAACAAGAAAGCCCTTTTTTGAAGAGCTTTTGTTTTTTTGTCACATCGAGCGGAGTTGGATGCTTTATTTTCTAAGGTTCCCCACTTCGCTCGAACTGACAAACTATGTGTTAAGCTTCAGCTAATTTACTTACAAACTCCAAGCGAACACTTCCATCCTCATCAATTTTGGTTAAATTAATTTCCTGTAATGTATTTACCAATTCCGGATTCCATGGCGTTTTTACTTTTACATAGTTTTCAGTAAAACCATGAATATATCCTTCTTTATTTTCACTTTCAAATAGAACCGTTCTGTTTGATCCTAATTGGCTTTCGTAAAAAGCACGGCGTTTTTTAACCGATAATCCCCTTAGCATTTTACTGCGTTTCGCTCTCACATTAGCAGGGACAACTCCCAACATATTTACCGCTTCGGTATTATCTCTTTCTGAATAGGTAAAAACGTGCAGATAAGAAATATCCATTTCATTCAGAAAATGATAGGTTTCTAAAAAATGCTCGTCAGTCTCACCCGGAAAACCAACAATAACATCAACACCTATACATGCATGAGGCATTACTTCGCGAATTTTATCTACACGTTCTGTATAAACTTCACGTAAATAACGGCGTTTCATTAATTTCAAAATATCATTGCTTCCTGATTGTAACGGAATATGAAAATGCGGTACAAAAATTCTGCTTTTTGATACAAATTCGATAGTTTCATTTTTCAATAAATTAGGTTCGATAGATGAGATACGCAAACGTTCAATTCCATCAACCTTATCTAAAGCCTGAACTAAATCAAGAAAAGTGTGTTCATGTTTTTTATTTCCGAACTCCCCTTTTCCGTAATCTCCTATATTTACTCCTGTCAAAACAATTTCTTTAATGTTTTGTGCCGATATTTCTTTTGCATTTTGTAAAACGTTTTCAAGAGCATCACTTCTTGAAATTCCTCTCGCTAAAGGGATCGTACAATACGTACATTTATAATCACATCCATCCTGAACTTTCAAAAAAGCACGGGTACGGTCACCAATAGAATAACTTCCAACATAAAAATCAGCTTCGGCAATTTCGCATGAATGAACTTCACCCATATCGTTTTTGCTTAAATCATGAATATAATCGGTAATTTTAAATTTTTCAGTGGCGCCTAAAACCAAATCAACTCCATCAACAGCTGCCAATTCTTCCGGTTTCAATTGTGCATAACAGCCCACGGCGGCAACAAAAGCCTTATCATTGAGTTTCATTGCTTTCTTTACAACTTGCTTAAACTGCTTATCAGCATTTTCAGTAACCGAACAGGTATTGATAACATATATATCCGCTATTTCTTCAAAATCGACACGATCAAAACCCTCATCATTAAAATTTCGGGCGATTGTAGAAGTTTCTGAAAAATTCAGTTTACAGCCAAGCGTATAAAAAGCAACTTTTTTTCTATTTTCCATAGGAACACACTACATTTTAAGCAGTAAGATATTATTTTACATCTTCATTAAAAGAGTTTGCAAATTTACACACAAATTTCTTTAAAATAAAATCAACAATACACTATAAATCAATATTTTGCTCCGGACGTTTATTTACCCTTTCTTAAAAAAACAAATATATAATCATATTTAAACAATAAGCAATATTCTGCTTTAGGTATTCATTATCAGCACGAAAAGTTAAAAAACAACAGAAAACACCGACAAAAAGCAAATAAACCCGATTAAATGTAAAATAAAATATAAAACAAAATATAAAATATTCTGCTATTTATTTTGCTTACATCAATTTTAAAGCTAAATTCACACATCGAAATTTGATAAAAAATAATTTAGGAAACATACGATTATTAGATTATTAACGTTTTTATCTTTTTAAAATACAATACAATTTCAATGGGAAAGCCGAAAACCACTATAGAGTAGGCAAATTTTTAAAATTTAAAACTTTATGAAAGCATTTTTCCCCACGATCTGCTTAATGTTCTTAACTATTTTTAGTTCACAGGCGCAAACAAATGCAGCTGCTACAAATCCGTTTCCAACAATTAGCACGCTAACAAACTGGGCTAGTTTTAACTCCCAACAACAGTTTGACATTGCTATTCGTGCTGTTGGATTTAAATTCGAAGTTAAAGAGCCAGGTGAAGGATCTACGGCGTATACCTATATTAG
Source organism: Flavobacterium sp. Flavsp81 (assembly GCF_059491325.1). NCBI lineage: Bacteria > Pseudomonadati > Bacteroidota > Flavobacteriia > Flavobacteriales > Flavobacteriaceae > Flavobacterium > Flavobacterium sp. Flavsp81. Next base: position 2,377,937 of record NZ_CP168505.1, read on the forward strand.
AAAAGTTGTTGTAAACGATGTAAACTATACAGACCGGATTGTTTACCGAATTACGAATAACAACTCTGCAAGCATAATTTCTTTAGTGACAGCTTCTACTGATTTAGTTAGCTTGTACACACCACAGTTAGCGACTTTTAAAAACAACAATTGCAAAACAGAAATGTCCAAAGACAAAAATACTACCTGCAGCTGTTACGAAAGTGCAAATTTTGCAATCGATCTTTGTGATGAACGCGTAAAATTGACAATGGGCGACGGAAATAAATATTTTGTTTCGGTAGCTAAAAAATAAAAAATCAGCTACATTACCTTAAGGTAATAGTAAATAAAAATCCCAAATTTTAAAAGTCTTTAAAATTTGGGATTTTTATTTATAGTTCTATCTGAAAAATCAATTCAGAATATAGCGCTGCACAACCTCTGCAACTCCGTCATTATTATTTGAAGCTACGATTACATTTGCTTTGTCACGCAATTCAGGCGTTACATTATCAACCCAAACACCCAAGCCTGCATATTCGATCATTGTTAAATCATTTCCTGCGTTTCCTACTGCAATAATTTCACTTTGATGAATGTTTAGCTTAGCTGCCAAGAGTTTTAAACTTGCCGCTTTATCAATTCCGTATTGAGCTGCTTCTAAGAAAAATGGTTTAGACATAGCAACACTTAAATGAGGCATTGCTTCTTTTAAATCCTTCTCCACTTCTTTTAAATAAGCGGGATTTTCCAACAAAATACATTTTACTGCCGGTCTGTCAATTGCCTCTTTAAAACTTGCTACTTTACGATGTACTAATCCTGTTATGTCCTTTTCAATTTCGATATATTCCGAATCAGTTTCGCTGATAATTTCATTATCCAGATAGGTAATAATGTGGGTTTTCATTTTCACGCTGTAATCATATAACTCGTGAATCTGTTCTTTTGTCAATTTCTGTTCAAATAAAACAAGATCATCTTTTACGGTACTGATTATAGCTCCGTTAAACGAAATTATGTACGAATTATTCAAATCTAATTCTAATTCTTTTGCATAAGCAGTCATGGCTGATGTTGGACGGCCAGAAGCCAAAACCACATAAACACCTTTAGCCTGGGCTTCAAGAAGTACTTTTTTATTCAGTTCCGAAATTTTATGATCGTCTGTCAACAAGGTATCATCCATGTCAAGCACCAGCATTTTATATTGCATATTTTTTTTAGTTTTCAGTCGCAGTCGCAGTTTTCAGTGATTACTGTAACTGAAAACTGTACTAATTACTTATTTAGATACTCATTCTGAAATTTTCAATAACCGGATTTGCTTTTGCAAAATCAGTTTCCTGAATAAATACCTCAACAGCCAAATCTGTTTGTCCAAAACCTGCCAAACGAGCCGATTGAATATTATCTTTTTTTGTTGTTTCTACTCCGGCTTGTTCTAATCTTTCCTGCAAAGCAATTGCTAAAACTTCGCTTCCCGAAAATACCTTCATTAATCCCATAACATTCTGTTTATATTATTATTTTTTAATTATTTATTGTAATATTATTTTTAGTTGGTTTTGAAAATCTTCATTTTCATTCATTCCGATGTGGCCTTGACCTTTTAAGGCACAAAAATGTCCTTTAAAATCTAATAGCTTATTTAATCGAACCGAATTTGAACACGAAATTAATTGATCATCTATACCGTGAAAAATATAAATAGGTCGCTTTACTTTTGGAAGATATCTGAAAGTTTCCAAATAAAACTTTTTCATGAAATCCGGAAAAAATGGTACTCTTTTACTCGATAATTCCGTGAAACTATAATAAGGTGATTGCAAAATTAAGGCTTTAGGTTTATTTTCAGAAGCCAAAATCGTGGCTAATCCTGAACCAATTGAATATCCTGCAATAATGATTTTATTCTCGGGATATCTTGCACACAATGTTTTATAAGCAACCGAAATATCTTGCCGTAACTGTTCTTCATTTTCTATTTCACCTTCACTTTTTCCAAAACTTCTGTAATCTAAAATAAAAATATCATATCCTAAATTGGTATAGATTTTAGCAATTCTTCCCCAGGTTTCTAAAGTTCCTGCATTTCCATGAAGGTAAAAAACTAAGCCTTTAGAATTTTCTGCTTTAAATAACAATCCATTTAAATTTACACCATCATAAGATTTAATATTTAATTCTTCGAACTTTTGTTGATAATCAAATTTATAATTCTTTGGAAGTCCGGCACCTTGAAAAACCATATCAACCTGATTGAAATATACATAGGAAACAATCAACAAATAAATAACAACAAAAAATGCTAAAAGCACTATTGTCAAAAATTTAAGCGTTTTTAATATTTCCATAAAATTTATAATTCCGGCTTATTCCTCTTCAATCTGATCTTCTTCTTCATCCAGTTCCTCTTCTCCTTCTTCATCCAAATCAAAAAGAAAAGGTTCCATTAACATTTTATCTGCCAAAATTTCGATGCGTTCCGTTAATTCTTCGGCAAAAACAATACGTTGTGTTTTAGCAATACTGTTCGAAATACGCATGATTTTAGTTTCATGACGCAGTTTCAAAATCGGATCAGCATCATCCAAAATAAACATTTTCAAACGGTTTACATTATAACCGGCACTCGCAAACATATCGCTTAATTTATTTGGCGTTCCAATAAGAACATCTATTCCAGTAGAAATATAGTTTTTATCATAATCCATATCGCCTTTGTCGTGCACACCATAAACTTCAAGATTGGTATATTTTCCGTATTTCGAAAAAAGTTCTACCATCTCTAAAACTTTGGTTTTGTCTTCAACAATAATTAAAGCTCTTGGAGATTCTTCTACCTGACCAGCCAATTGCTGAATTACGTTTATTACAATCGTAGTTGATTTTCCGCTTCCTTTTGGAGACAAAACAATACAGTCTGCTCCACTTTTTATAGTCGAAAAAGTTTCCTGCTGTAATATGTTTGCTTCAGTCAAACCATTTTCTATTAAAGCGTCTTGTAACTTCTCGTTTATTTTTTTTAATTTCATTCTTATTGATTAAAAGATTGAAAAATTGAAAAATTGAAAGATTTGGCTAAGCTGAAATCTTCAATTTTTCAATTTTAGAATCGTTAAATTTATTTTATTTACTTGCAAACATTTTCACGTCCGCTTCTGAGATTTCGTTTCCTCCCAGGATAATTAATCTTTCCACGACATTTCGAAGTTCACGGATATTTCCTGTCCAATCGTATTCCTGTAATAATTTTATGGCTGGTGCTGAAAACACTTTGACAACATTTCCCTGTTCCGAAGCAATTTTCTCTGCAAAGTATCTGATTAAAGCCGGTATATCATCACGCCTTTCGTTCAACGGCGGTACCTTAATTAAAATCACCGCCAAACGATGATATAAATCCTCACGAAAACGACCTTCCGCAATTTCTTTTTTTAAATCTTTATTGGTTGCAGCTACAACACGAACATCAACTTTTATATCTTTTTCAGCTCCTACTCTCGTAATCATGCTTTCCTGCAAAGCACGTAATACTTTGGCTTGCGCCGAAAGACTCATATCTCCAATTTCGTCTAAGAAAATAGTTCCTTTGTCTGCCGCTTCAAATTTTCCGGCACGATCTTTCACTGCCGATGTAAAAGCACCTTTTACGTGTCCGAATAATTCACTCTCGATCAATTCACTTGGAATCGCAGCACAGTTTACTTCGATTAACGGAAAATTAGCGCGCTCGCTTTTTTCATGTAATTGATGCGCTACCAATTCTTTTCCGGTTCCGTTTGGACCCGTAATCAAAACTCTGGCTTCGGTTTGAGCTACTTTATCAATCATCAATTTAATATGATTAATTGCTTCGCTTTCGCCTATCATTTCGTAATTTTTACTGACTTTTTTCTTTAGAATTTTATTCTCAACTACGAGTTGTTTTTTATCTAATGCATTACGAACAGTATTCAGCAAACGGTTTAAATCCGGTGGCTTCGAGATATAATCAAAAGCTCCTAACCTCATCGTATAAATAGCCGTTTCCATATCTCCATGCCCGGAAATCATAACCATCGGAATTTCAGGTTTTATTTTTTTTGCTTCTTCCAAAACCTCAACACCATCCATTTTTGGCATTTTTATATCGCACAAAACCAAATCGTAATCGTTGTTTTTTATTTTCTCAAGACCCAAAACACCATCTTCAGCTTCATCAACCTGATACGTATCATTTTCTTCTGATAAAATTTTTACCAAAACTCTTCTGATCGCTGCTTCGTCTTCTATAATTAGTATTTTACTCATTCTTTTTAAAGTTGCTAAGTTCTGAGTTGCTAAGATTCTAAGTTCTTTTTAAGAAGCTAAGAAAAACTTAGCAACTCAGTATCTTAGAATCTTAGCAACTTTAAAAATTAATATTTAAGCCATCTATACAATTCTTTCCATGTTGGTTTTTTTCCATACATTAAAATACCTACGCGGTAAATTTTTGCGGCAAACCAAACCACAAAGAAAAAGGTAGCAAACAATAATGATACCGAAATCGCAATTTGCCACCACGGCACACCAAACGGAAGCCGCATTAACATCACAATTGGCGAGGTTAACGGAATCATCGAAAACACTACAGCAATTGTTCCGTGAGGATCATTCACTACAGTAAAAAAACCAATATAAACACTCAAAATGAGCGGCATAATAATCGGTAAAAGAAACTGTTGAGAATCAGTCTGATTGTCAACTGCAGCTCCAATTGCCGCATAAAATGAACTGTATAAAAAATAGCCTCCGATAAAATAAACTATAAAACCAATCAAAATACTGGCTATAGGCAAATTCCATGCTTCACTAATATACATTTGTGCCGATCCTGAAAATTCCTGTTGCGCTGACTGCATCAATTCCGGCGAAATCCTTGCTGTTGGTCCAATATTTACTCCAAAAAATGCTGAAGCTGCAAACATTAATCCCAAACCAATTATTGCCCAAATTGTAAATTGTAATAATCCTGCCAAAGAAGTTCCAATAATTTTACCAATCATTAACTGAAAAGGTTTTACTGATGAAATAATGATTTCGACAATTCTGTTGGTTTTTTCTTCGATCACACTTCGCATCACCATATTTCCGTAAATGATAATAAACATCATGATTAAATATCCAAATGCGCCTCCAATACCAATTTTGATTTCGTTTAAGCCTTTTAAACTTTCTTCACCGGATGATTTTGCCAAGTGAATATTGATAGTCGCCTGTGCTTTTTGAATGGCAGTTGTATCTAATTTTGCTCTTTCAAGATTGAGCCTGGTGATTTTTGAAGCAATGACATACTGTGTTTTATCTATAAAAGAAAGACTCGGACTATTATTCGAAATAAACTCAACCTTGCTTTCTAAATCTTTTAAACTATCTGTTTTTGGAATAACAATTAATCCTTCAAAATTTTCTTTGACAATACTGTCTTTCAAAGCTTTTATATCAATTTCAGAAAGGTTCAGATATCTATATTCACTGTCTTTTTTATTCTGTTTTACAAAATCATCTGCAAAAAAACCCGTTTCGTCATGAATCGCAATTCGTTTGGTTTCGGCTTTCATAGAACTTAAATAAGCAATAAATCCGGCAATTGCCACAAACAATAACGGACTCAAAAAAGTCATAACAACAAAAGATTTATTGCGGACTTTTGCAATAAATTCTCTTTTTATAATCAATGAAATGATGCTCATTTGTATTTTAGATTTTAGATTGTTGACTTTAGATTTTAGGTTTTCACTCAAAATTTAAAATCTAAATTTCGTTTTCAGTTACTGTCTGGATAAAAATATCGTTTACGCTTGGAATTTTTTCTACAAAATGTGTCACCTGTCCGCGTTGCGTCAAGAGATGTAACAATTCATTTGGCGTGGCATTTCCTATCTGGATATCTAATTTTAAATCGTCATTTAATGATTTAAAATTAGCCGGCGAAACAGTAAATTTTTGTGTAATATCATACATTAAACCTTCTACGTTATCCGTCAGAATCCCAACCTCAAAACTATTCTTTCTAAATTGACGCTTAACATCACTTAGTTTTCCTTCAATTAATTTATTCGATTTATGGATTAAAGCAATATGATCACAAAGTTCCTCAACACTTTCCATTCGATGTGTCGAAAAAATAATTGTCGCCCCCTGATCTCTCAGAGCTAAAATTTCGTCTTTAATCACATTCGCATTTACAGGGTCAAATCCGGAAAAAGGCTCATCAAAAATCAATAATTTAGGTTTATGAAGCACACAAACCACAAACTGAATTTTTTGCGCCATTCCTTTAGAAAGTTCCTGGATTTTTTTATTCCACCAGCCCTGAATTCCTAAACGATCAAACCAATACTCCAGCTGTTGTTTGGCTTCGGCTTTAGAAAGCCCTTTCATTTGAGCCAGATACAAACATTGCTCGCCTACTTTCATTGAGCTGTATAATCCTCTTTCTTCCGGAAGATATCCAATTGTCTGTACATGTTTGGGATGCAATTTTTCTCCATCCAAAATTACTTCGCCGCTATCCGGCAGCGTAATTTGATTTATAATTCGGATAAGAGAAGTTTTTCCAGCTCCGTTAGGTCCTAATAATCCGTAAATACTGCCTTTTGGCACATTTAATGAAACTTCGTTAAGCGCTACATAATCACCGTATTGTTTTACGACTTTATGTACTTCGAGTAAGTTGCTCATGCTGTTTTTTAGAATTTGCTGCGTTGGTTTAACCATTGTGATTTCGCGCCTGTAAAAGTAAATAATTCGAAGCTAATCTGAGTAACAATACGCAAAAAACCCATCCTAATATTTACATTTGGATGGGTTTTATATTATTTGAACATTTTAGAAAAAGTTTAGCTTATGAAAACATATCTTTTACTTTCTCGAAAAATGATTTTTCTGATTTTTCAGGATTCGGAATAAAGTGTTCGTCGTTTAAAGCATTTTCAAAAAATTGTTTTTGCTCTTTATTCAATGTTTTAGGAGTCCAGACATTTACGTGAACCAGTAAATCTCCGCTTCCATAACCATTTATGCTTGGGATTCCTTTTCCTTTTAATCTTAGGATTTTTCCGGATTGGATACCTTCTTCCAGTTTAATACGAACTTTTCCGTTGATCGCTTCAATATCTTTAGAAACACCAAGAACTGCTTCCGGGAAACTGATATATAAATCAAAGTGAACATTTTCACCTTCACGTTTTAGGAATTCGTGTTCTAATTCTTCAATAGCAACGATCAAATCACCAGGAACGCTATTTCCCGGAGCATCGTTTCCTTTGTTGGAAACTTTAAGCTGCATTCCGTCAACAACTCCCGCAGGAATTTTAATTGATACTGTTTCATCTTCAAGAACCATTCCCTGTGCATCAGCTTCAGAAGGTCTTTTATCAAGAATTTGTCCGGAACCACCACAAGTTGGGCAAGTTGATGCTGATTGCATTCTTCCTAAAATAGTGTTGGTTACACGCATTACCTGACCCTGGCCGTTACAAGTCGAACAAGTTTTGTAGGTTACGCCTTTAGCCTGAACTTTACGTTTTACTTTTACTTTTTTCTCAACTCCATTAGCAATCTCTTCTAAAGTCAATTTCACTTTAATTCTAAGATTACTTCCTTTAGCGCGACGAGGACCGCCTCCGCCTCCGCCGAAACCGCCAAATCCTCCACCAAAAATATCACCAAACTGACTGAAAATGTCATCCATATTCATGCCGCCATGACCTCCGCTAAATCCTCCGGAACCATCAAATGCCTGGTGTCCGTATTGATCGTATTTCGCTTTTTTGTTAGGATCGCTTAAAACTTCATAAGCTTCTGCCGCCAATTTGAAGTTTTCTTCTGCCTCTTTGTCGCCCGGGTTTTTATCAGGATGATATTTTAGCGCACTTTTTCGGTAAGCTTTTTTAATTTCGGCAGCATCAGCATTTTTTGAAATGCCAAGTATTTCGTAAAAATCTTTTTTCATAATTAGAATAAATTCCAAATCCTAAAATTTCAAATTCCCTTTAAAATAAGGGCTTAAAACTCTATGTTTGTATTTTTTTAGTTACCGATCACCACTTTAGGGAAACGAATAATTTTGTCTCCTAATTTGTATCCTTTTTCTATAACATCAACAATTTTACCTTTTAATTTCTCAGAAGGTGCAGGAATTTGGGTAATTGCTTCAGCAAAATCAGCGTTAAAAGCATCACCTGCTCTTACTTCAACCTGCTCTAAACCTTTAGCTACTAAAGTGCTTTTTAGCTTTTCGTGAATTAATTCTACTCCTTTTTTCAAATTTTCATCGTCAGACTTGTTGATCTCTACAGCTGCTCTGTCAAAATCATCCAAAACAGGAAGCATTGCTAACAAAACTTCTTGATTAGCTGTTTTAAATAAATCGATACGCTCTTTTGAAGTTCTTTTTTTGTAATTCTCAAATTCGGCAAATAATCTCAAAAACTTATCTTTTTCTTTTGCCAAGTCTTGAGCCAATTGCTCTTCAACACTTAATTCCTCAACAATTAACTGCTCACCGTTGGCGTTGTTCTCTAACGTTACATCATCTAATTCCTGATCGAATTCTGTATTTTCCGTAGTCATATTACTTTTATTTTTAAAAATATTCTTAAACTTCATTTTTATTCTTTTTTTTGGATTGCAAAAGTACTGCCAAATCTTTTAAAATGTCAAATTGTCACTTTTATCAAAAATATAGATTCTTTTTTAAATAATTCCGCCTTTGAAAATTTAGTATAATTTTATGACTATTACGTTTTAGTTTGAAGTATATTTGAGTCACCAATATGTAAAATAAATTATTGCCTGTCAAAATTGAATTTAAGGGTTAGCCTCGGCTTTATAAATAATTATTAATTCAAGTTACCTTATATTAAAAAAAGCTTCGCCTATTTCAGACGAAGCTTTTTTTTTGTTTTTATCTTTATCCCTGTAAATATCTGATAAACATTAAAACCATTGTGCACGGGCGGAGGGATTCGAACCCCCATCAACGGTTTTGGAGACCGCTATTCTACCCTTGAACTACGCCCGTAACTTAAGGTCGGCAAATTAAAAGTTTTTTTTCTTCCCCAGCAACTATTTCAAGGAGAGATTTAAAAAGAAAATCCTTTAAAACTGTGTCTCTGCGGCAAAAACCTTCGCTACAAACAGTTAACCCAACAAAGCATTTTTCAATTCTTCAAAATCAACAGAAGTTTGTTCTCCTGTCACTAAATTTTTAAGCGAATACGAATTTGACGCAATTTCCTGATCGCCTGCAATTACTGCAAACGGGATCAATCTTTTATCTGCATACTGAAACTGTTTACCTACTTTTACGTTATCAGGATACAATTCCACTTTTATATTTTCTTTTCTTAATTTCTGAATCGCCTGCGAAGCGTACAAAGCTTCTGTATCTCCGTAATTTATAAACAAAGCCTTAGAAGTCGCTGCAACAGTTTCCGGAAATAATTGCAATTCTTCCAAAACCAAATAAATTCTGTCTAATCCAAAAGAAATTCCGACACCGCTCATATTTTTTAAACCAAAAATACCGGTTAAATCATCGTATCTTCCGCCTCCGCCGATAGAACCCATCGAAACGGTTTTTGGGGCTGCAACTTCAAAAATAGCTCCTGTATAATAATTCAATCCGCGAGCCAATGTCACATCCAGATCTAATGCCGCTGTCGACAATCCTAAAGTAGCCACATTGTCACAAATAAATTTAAGTTCTTCAACCCCTTTCATTCCTTCTTCTGATGAAGCCAATAAAACTGAAAGCTGACTGATTTTATTTGCAAAAGTTCCTGCAAAACTAAAAAGCGGCTGAACTTTAACCAAGGCTTCTTCAGAAATTCCTTTTTCGATCATTTCTTTCTTTACACCGTCTTCACCAATTTTATCTAATTTATCTAAGGCAACCGTAAAATCGATCAATTTATCTGAAGCACCAATTACTTCAGCAATTCCAGATAATATTTTTCTGTTATTAATTTTAATCGTTACACCTTCTAAACCTAAAGCCGAAAAAACAGTATCATACAATTGAACCAATTCTACTTCCTGCCACAATGATTTTGAACCAACAACATCGGCATCACATTGATAAAATTCTCTGTAACGCCCTCTTTGGGGTCTGTCAGCTCTCCAAACCGGTTGAATCTGATATCTTTTAAACGGAAATTCAATTTCGTTTTGGTGTTGCACCACGTATCTTGCAAACGGAACTGTTAAATCGTAACGTAATGCTTTTTCTGAAATTTTCCCGGTAAATTTATTCAACTCAATTCTTTGATTAAGATCAATCGTTTCAGCAGAATTAACTTGTAGGGATTCTATAGATTCCGGTAAATCAATTTTATTTTTATTGAAGAAAAAATTTCCTGAATTCAATATCTTAAAAATCAAACGATCACCTTCTTCTCCATATTTCCCCATTAAGGTATCTGAATTTTCAAACGAAGGGGTTTCGATCGGCTGAAAACCAAATTTCTCAAAATTATTTTTTATCGTTTGAATAATATATTGACGTTTTGACACCTCTGCAGGCGAAAAATCTCTTGTCCCTTGCGGTATGCTTGGTTTTGAAGCCATCTTTTTTATTTTAGATTTCTGATTTTAGATTTTAGATTTGTTGGAAATCTTAATTAAAATCTTCTTGGATTATTTTATTTTTAGATTTTTTTATTTCTAATGGACTGCAAATATCTTATTTTTTAAAATAAATTAGGGCAGTTCCAAAACAAACTTGTAACAAAAAACGTATTTTCGTGTCAAATTGGTCATGATGCTAAAATTATTCAAAGAAAATATCCGAATTGCGTTTGGTTCAATCAAAACACAATTATTACGTACCATTCTTACCGTATTAATTATTGCTATTGGAATTACCGCTTTGGTTGGAATCCTAACTGTTGTTACGGCATTAGAAAACACCATTTCTACCAATTTTGCATCAATGGGAGCCAATACTTTCAACATTAATCAATACGAAAACACTGTTAAGAATCGTGGTGGCAACAAGCGTGAAATCATAAATCCGATTATTTCATACCCCGAAGCTGTCGCTTTTAAAAACAAATACAAATATCCTTTTACCGAAACTTCTCTTTCCTTCACAGCAACTACAACTGCCGAGGTTAAATATTCAGACCAAAAAACAGATCCGGAAATTACAATTGTTGGTGTTGATGAACATTTTATAAGTAATTCGGGTTTAGAAATTAATTTAGGACGAAGTTTCAATCAATTTGATATTGAAAATAATACGTATTCCTGCGTTGTGGGATCAGATTTCGAAAAAGGTTTATTAAAAGACATCAACCCAATTGACAAGATAATTTCAATTCGTGGAGCTCGTTTTAAAGTTATTGGAGTTTTAAAAGAAAAAGGTTCAACTTTTGGAAACAGCCAGGATTTACGGGTTCTGATTCCGATTCAGGTAGCCCGTTCTTTATTTACTGCTCCAAATATTAATTACACCATAAGCGTAATGGTTTCTAAAAAAGAACTTTTGGACGAAGCTGTTGACAACGCTACAAGCATCATGCGAAGAGTACGTAAACTGAGTCCGGTTCGTGACAATAACTTTGGCATAGGGCGCAGTGACGATTTAATCAACAAAATTCTCGGAATCACTAAATATTTAGGCTGGGCTTCCTGGATTATCAGTATTATTACCATTTTAGGATCATCGATTGCTTTGATGAATATTATGATTGTTTCGGTTACAGAACGTACCCGCGAAATTGGAGTCCGTAAAGCATTAGGAGCAAAAAGAATAACTGTTGCAACCCAGTTTTTTATAGAAACCCTATTAATTGGACAGATTGGCGGTGTAGTCGGAATTATACTGGGAATATTAGTTGGTTTTGCATTTTCAACCGCTATGGGCTTTGCTTTCGTTATTCCGTGGATAGCTATTTTTGCAGCATTTGCAACGAGTTTCATGGTTGCAATTGTATCAGGTTTGTATCCTGCATTAAAAGCTTCAAAATTAGATCCTATTGAAGCTTTACGTTATGAGTAATATATTAATCTTTCCAGAGAAAAGAAACGAAATTTAATAAAAGGAATAAATCCAAATTTAGAGTTCTGGAATTATCATTTTGAATAATAGATTCCTACGGAATGACAAACTGTGTGTAAAAAACTTTCGCCTATAACAGACTGATAATAAAACTAAATACTCCCTTTAATCATACGGTCATTATCATAAATATCTTTTCGTAATTCTATATTCTCAAAATTCATATTTTCAAGTAAATCAATCATTTCTTTTCCTAAATATTGATTAATTTCAAAATACAGTCGTCCTTTTTCCAAAAGATTTTTTTGAGCCAGAGAAGCAATTTTTTTATAAAAAACAAGTGCATCATTATCTTCCACAAAAAGAGCAAGATGCGGTTCATAACCCAATACATTCTTTTTAATCTCTTCTTTTTCTAAATTCCGGATATAAGGCGGATTCGAAACAATAATATCGAAGTTATATTTTAGGTCGTCCAATTTCAGAATATCCTGAAATATAAAAGTAACTTCTACATTATTATTTACAGCATTTCTTTTGGCAGTTTCCAATGCCTTCTTCGATACATCAATCGCACAAATTTCTGCATTCGGGAGATTTTTTGCCAACGATATAGCAATACACCCACTTCCTGTTCCGATATCTAAAATCTTGAGTTTTTTAGATTTGTTTATATTAGAGTTTTCATGAATAATCCATTCGACTAACTCTTCTGTTTCGGGTCTCGGAATCAGGACATTCTCATTCACTTCGAAATCTAAACCATAAAAATTAGTTTTTCCTAATAAATATTGAACAGGAACTTCTTTTTTTAATTGATCTAAAAAAACATTCCAATCTACTATCTCAGCCTCCGAAAAATTCAATTCATGATTTAAAGCCAAATCAATCTGTCTCAATTTATGCTTATCTTCTAAAATTAAATAGAAAAAACTTTCCGATTCATATGCATCGTAAAAAGGCGACAATTCCTGAATAAATTGAGTTCTATATTGTTTAATTTTCATTTTATATCAATTATTAGAAAGCAGATTCAATTAACAGTCAAATTGTACCGCAATTTCAGCAACCCTTTTCATCGCCTCCCCATTTTTAGCCTTTGACGAAAGAAATAAAATCATTCGTTCCTCTTCATAATCCCTGCTTGCATTAAAAATCAAATCTAATTTACCATCTCCATCAATATCTCCTGCAAAAAGTAATTCGACAAAGGTGTCATTAAATCCCGCCTCTTTTAAAAGCACTTTTTCTATAGTCTTATCTGTAGTTAAGTAAAGTATATAGTTTTGTACATTTTTAAAAACCTCTTCTTTACCGTTCTCATCATTATGCCTTTTGCCCGAAGAAAGAACTTTCCCTTCAGCTCTCAAAGTATAATTGACATTATTTAATTTAAAAGTTACTTTTTCTTCTGGCCAGATCTTGTTTTTATCAATTTTTAAAAATTTTATTTTTCCTGGTTTCAATTCAGGATAATTCATAAAAACTATAGATTTATTTTCAGGAATAATAACCTTCAAAGAATCTTCTATACATTCATCATATCCATTTTCTATTTTATATAATGCTTTCCCCAGATAATATGATCCATTTTCTTTATATAAATCTACCCAGTTTGATGTTAATGCAGTAACCCGATCATCATAAGAAATTCGATAGGAACGTGGAAGTAAAATATCAAAATCGTTTTTAAAATCTTCATCAACAGCAGCTCCATTCTTTTGGGCAGTATCTTTAATAACGGTATTTTCTACAACTTTGATTTCCTTTTTTACTTTTTTTTCTTTGATATCTTTACAAGAAAACAGAATCAAAGCCAAAACAACTCCAACAAATAAATTTTTCATAGGCTTATAAATTTTTCAACATCCAGACCGGGCAAGAACAATGTCCGGTATTACCCATTGGAGCATCTAAATATTCAAAACCTGATTTTTTATATAATTTTTGGGCAGCATGCATAAATGGCATTGTTTCGATATAACATTTTTCAAAACCAAAGTTTCCTGCCTCATGCAAACATTTTTCCATCATTTGACTTCCAATTCCGAGGCCACGGGTTTCGGGCAAAAAATACATTTTCTGCAATTCGCAAATTTTCGGATCACCATTTTCTAAAGGAGCAATTCCGGCACATCCTACAATTTTACCTTCGTTTTCAACTACAAAATAAACCGATTGAGACTTATTATATTCTTCAAACATTAAATCCAAACATGGATCCTCATAAGCTGTTCCAACTTTTGGAATTTCCATTTCATCAAAAACAGATCGTATTAATTGAGCAACTGCCTGATTATCTTCTTTTTCAATTGTTCTTATAACCCAATTTTCCATATTTTTTACTTCATCTGATATAGTTACAAAAGTAAAAATAGTTTTCCGATAGTTCACTTAACTAAACCATAAACTCAAAAATAACTACTTTTGTATTGTGAATGTACATGAGAAATATATAAAACGCTGCATTGAACTGGCCCAAAATGGTTTTGGAACTACATATCCAAACCCAATGGTCGGAAGTGTAATTGTCTGTGAAAATCAAATTATTGGCGAAGGCTGGCATAAAAAAGCCGGCGAAGCACATGCAGAAGTAAATGCGATTAAATCTGTAAAAGACAAATCGCTGTTAAAAAAAGCTACTATTTATGTGAGTTTAGAACCTTGCAGTCATTTTGGAAAAACGCCGCCGTGTTCTGATTTGATTATTGCAAATGAAATTCCAAATGTCGTAATAGGAACTGTAGATCCTAATGAAAAAGTTTCAGGAAGAGGAATCAAAAAAATTGCTGAATCCGGAGCAAATGTTATTGTTGGTGTTCTGGAAAAGGAATGTAATGAACTGAATAAACGTTTTTTTACTTTTCATAAGAAAAAGAGACCTTATATAATATTAAAATGGGCAGAAAGCCGGGATGGATTTTTAGCTCCTGAAAAAAAAATCAGCCAGGATCGAAAACCTGTTTGGATAACAAACTCACACTCAAGGCAGTTGGTTCATAAATGGCGAAGCGAAGAACAGGCTATTTTAGTGGGAACTCAAACTGTCATTGATGATAATCCGAAATTAAATATTAGGGACTGGACTGGAAATAATCCTGTTAGGGTTGTTTTAGATCAAAATAACAGGATATCAAAAGACAGTTTTATTTTTGATGATACTGTTAAAACGATTGTTTTTACTAAATCTGAAATTGTCAGCGAAAAAGAAAATACTACCTTTGAAGTAATTGATTTTAGTCAAAATATAATTCCACAAATTCTGGAAGTTTTATACCAAAATCAAATACAATCTATTATTATAGAAGGTGGTTTGCAGACTTTGCAAACTTTTATAGACCAGAATATTTGGGATGAAGCAAGAATCTTTACAGGAAAAAAAACAACTTTCGGAAAAGGAACAAAAGCTCCGGTTTTATCTGGGAAAATCTCCACTAAAACCAATATCGAAGGTGATGAATTAATACAAATTAGAAATCATGATTGATACTATCATTTTTGACTTTGGAGATATTTTTATCAATTTAGACAAACAAGCCACCATTTCCGGATTGCAGAAATTAGGAATGACCGAATGGAATTCAGAATTTGACCGTTTAAATCTTTTATTTGAAACCGGTGATATTTCATATGATGATTTTCTGGCAGGCTTTCAGGAACAGCTTCCAAATGCTTCAAAAGAAGAGATTTTAGACGCCTGGAATGCTATTTTGGCTGATTTCCCTTTATATCGATTAGAATTCCTGCAGCTGCTTTCTAAAAAATACCGCTTATTTTTATTGAGCAACACCGACTCAATTCACATTGAAACTTTCGAAAACAAAAGCGGAATCTCTTTTTACAGTGATTTTTACCAATGCTTTGAAAAAGTTTATTTTTCTTTTGAGATTGGAAAGCGAAAACCAAATCCTGAAGTTTTTCAATACTTAATAAATAAACATGAGCTATCTCCAAAACGCACTTTGTTTATTGATGATAAAAAAGAAAACACAGATTCAGCTGCTGCTTTAGGCTTCCATGTCTGGAATTTACAGGTGGGTAAAGAAGATGTCGTCGATTTGTTTGACAAAAAAATACTTTAGAGATTTTACTTTTGGAATATAACGATACTTATCAAACAATTGCTTTTGAGTCAGAAGAAGTGCTTTTTAAGGAAAAAGGCAGTAAATTCTTTGGGTATGCTTTTCCCATAGAAAATGAAGACGAAGTAAAACCCATCATCGAAAGTTTAAAGAAACAACATCCACACGCTGTGCATTATTGTTATGCTTATCAACTTGGCACAGCGCCAAAAATATCTTATAGGGCAAACGATGATGGAGAGCCAAACAATACTGCCGGAGCACCAATTTATGGACAAATTCAATCATTTGGATTAACTAATGTTCTTTTAGTAGTTGTCCGCATTTTTGGCGGAATCAAATTAGGTGTTGGCGGATTAATTGCTGCTTATAAAACCACTGCACAAATGACACTTGAAGTTTGTGAGATTATTGAAAAAACAATTGACGTTCACTTTATAATCTCTTTTGATTATAAAAACATGAACAAAGTAATGCGTGTCGTCAAAGAAAAAAAACTGGAAATTATATCTCAGGAAATAGAAATTGATGAAGATTCCGGACTGGCAATTGGCAAAATAACAACAAAAACACGTAAAAAAAATGCCGAATCAGTATTCGACATTTTTAATTTAATGTTTGAAATTGATATAAAAATTATATAAATTGATATAAAAACAGATTTCCTCTTAATAATTATTCAAGCGTTTTAAACAATTCTAAAATATAATCCGGAGGAGCTGTTGGACGCCCCGTTTTTAACGAAATAAATACTAAAATAAACACAGCTGTTGTTAATAACTCATTTGTTTCATTATAGATTGCGCAATCAAATTCTATCTTGACTGACGACTGACTTTTGAAAGTCGTATGAATTGTTAACAACTCATCGTAACGGGCTGATTTTTTATAGTTTATTTGCATAGAAACAATTGGCAATCCAATACCACTTTCTTCCATGCTTTTATAGGAAATCCCTTTGTTTCTGAGCCATTCAACACGCCCTATCTCAAAATACGGAATATAATTTCCGTGATATACAACTCCCATTTGATCAGTTTCAGAGTAACGAACCCGTACTTGAGTTTGATGATTTTTCATTATTTACAGATTAAAAAAATTTAGTTTTAAAAAGTTCCCTTACAACATTTTTTTTATAAAATTAGAGCCCAAAATATTTTTTTTTACAGAAATTTGTTCACATATTTGTTATCCCGAAATACGGAATAAAATTGCTCCTTTTTTATTAGGAGAATCTTTATCAATAATAAAAAAATTTATCTGAATTTATGACTAAAACTGCTCAATCGGTATGGGAAAACTGTTTGTCCTTTATAAAAGACAATATTCAAGATCAAGCATACAAAACTTGGTTTGAACCAATCAAATCAGTTGAGCTAACCGACAACGCGTTATATATTCAGGTACCAAGTAAATTTTTCTACGAATGGCTCGAAGAGCATTACGTTAAATTATTGAAAGTTGCACTTACCAAAGAACTGGGAAAAAACGCGAAGTTACTCTATAAAATTAAAATGGAAAACACTTATGGCAACAAACAACCGTTTACCGAACAGTTGCCAAGTGCCAATAGAGTACCAATGAAACCGCAAGAGGTTGATGCTCCGTTTAAAAACTTAAATCCTGAACTTAAAAATCCGTTTGTAATCCCCGGAATAAGAAATTTAAAAATTGAGTCGCAATTAAATGCGAACTACAGTTTTGACAATTTTCTTGAAGGAGATTCAAATCGTTTGGCCCGTTCTGCAGGTATGGCTGTTGCCAACAAACCGGGAGGCACATCTTTTAATCCCTTATTGATTTTTGGCGGAGTTGGTTTAGGGAAAACACACTTAGCACATGCGATAGGTGTAGAAGTAAAAGATAAATATCCGGAAAAAACGGTTTTATATATTTCTGCCGAAATTTTCACACAACAATATATTGATTCAGTCAAAAAGAACAATCGTAATGATTTCATTCACTTTTATCAATTAATAGATGTTTTGATTATTGATGATGTTCAGTTTTTATCTGGAAAATCAGGAACTCAGGACGTTTTCTTTCATATTTTTAACTATTTACATCAAAACGGAAAACAGGTAATTTTAACTTCTGACAAAGCTCCTGTTGATATGCAGGATATTGAGCAGCGTTTGTTATCACGTTTTAAATGGGGATTATCAGCTGAATTACACCAGCCGGATTATGAAACCCGGATCTCAATTCTTAAAAACATTTTATATCGTGACGGTGTTGAAATTCCGGAAGATATTATTGAATACGTTGCACGCAATATCAAAACAAATGTCAGAGAGCTTGAAGGTGCCATCATCTCATTAATTGCACAATCTTCTTTCAACAAAAAAGAAGTTACGATTGAGTTAGCCAAAAGCGTAGTAGAGAAATTTGTCAAGAATGTAAAAAGAGAAATCTCTATCGACTACATTCAAAAAATTGTATCTGATTATTTTCAGTTGGATATCGAAACACTTCAATCAAAAACCAGAAAAAGACACGTAGTTCAGGCAAGACAACTTGCTATGTTTTTTGCAAAAAAATTTACGAAAGCTTCTTTAGCAAACATTGGTTCACAAATTGGAGATCGCGACCACGCCACTGTATTGCACGCTTGTAAAACAGTTGACAATTTAGTTTCCACAGACAAACAATTCAAAAAATTTGTCGAAGACATCAACAAAAAATTAACGTTGTAAACATATCATGCCGGTAAAAATTTTAATGGTTTGTTTGGGAAATATTTGCAGGTCACCTTTAGCTGAAGGTATTTTAGCATCTAAATTACCACAAAACAAATTCAAAGTAGATTCTGCAGGAACCGGATCCTGGCATGTTGGTCATTCACCGGATAAACGTTCTATCGCTGTTGCTCAAAAAAATGGTTTATGTATTGACCATCAAAAAGGAAGACAATTTAAAGCTTCAGATTTTGATGAATT
Source organism: Flavobacterium sp. Flavsp81 (assembly GCF_059491325.1). Lineage (NCBI taxonomy): Bacteria > Pseudomonadati > Bacteroidota > Flavobacteriia > Flavobacteriales > Flavobacteriaceae > Flavobacterium > Flavobacterium sp. Flavsp81. The sequence goes on from NZ_CP168505.1 coordinate 2,396,977, forward strand.
TGATTATATTTATGTAATGGATAATTCTAATTATAATGATGTAATTCATCTGGCAAAAACACCTGAGCATAAAGAGAAAGTTCAACTTATCCTGAATGAATTATTTCCGGACGAGAACGTCGATGTTCCGGATCCTTACTTTGGTGTGACTAACGGCTTTGATAACGTATATCAGATGCTGGATGAAGTAACAGATGTAATCGCAAAAAAACTCATCGAAAAACACTCTTAACTTATTTATCTTTCAATGATTCTATATCTAAGTAATTGAAAGATATTATATTATATTTTATTTTATAATCTATAAATAAATCACATGAAACTTCTCGGAAAACTATATTTAATTCCAACGACTATGGGCGAAAGTGATCCGATGGATGTTTTGCCGCAAACAGTTAAAAGAAGTATCGATTTTATAAATCACTATATTGTTGAAAACGAAAAAACTGCCAGAAAATCAATAAAAGCAGTTTCACCAGAGAAAAAGCAATCTGAACTTATTCTTTTTACACTTAACAAACGTACAGAACCAAGCGAACATTTAGACTTCATCAAACCTTTATTAGAAGGAAAAAATGTTGGTTTAATGAGCGAAGCAGGATGCCCTGGAGTTGCAGATCCCGGTGCTGTGATTGTAAAACTGGCACATGAAAAAGGAATTCAGGTCGTTCCTTTAGTTGGTCCTTCATCTCTTTTATTAGCCATGATGGCTTCCGGAATGAACGGACAAAGTTTTACTTTCAATGGATATCTGCCAATTGATAAAGATGAGAAGAAATCGGCATTAAAATATTTTGAAAAATTATCGCAGGATAAAAATCAGTCTCAACTTTTTATTGAAACACCATACAGAAACAATAAATTGGTTGAAGATTTATTACAGATTCTAAACCCTGCAACACATCTTTGTATTGCGACAGATATTACCTTACCAACAGAATTCATTAAAACAATGCGAGTTTCTGATTGGAAAAAATTAAAAGTTGATTTGCATAACCGACCAACAATTTTCATTATACATAAAATGTAAACTAACTTAAAAACCATCATCTATGAAAAAGTTTTTAATCCTGATTTTAATTTGTTTTGTACAAAATATATTTTCACAAGGCGTTATTAATGATAATAATATTTACAATAGAGCTGGTATAGATATAAAACCTGAATTTCCGGGAGGTGAGAACAAATTTTTAAAATTTTTTGATGCCAATTTTAAAAATCCAAAAGAATGCAATAAGCAATGCCAATTTATAGTTGAATTTGTTGTTGAAAAAGATGGTTCACTCACCAATATTAAAACCTTGAGAGAACCTGATTACGATATAAATAGTGAAATTATTCGTGTTTTAAACATATCTCCTAAATGGATTCCCGGCAAACACAATGGCAAAACATTAAGAGTACTATATTCATTTACTATGTCATTAAAATAATTAACACAACAGGTTCTTATTCTTTAAAAACAGAATTATTTTATTCCACTCACAAGTTTTCCCCAAATCAAACTTTCCATGAGTAAACTTCCAAACGTCAGCACTAGTATATTTACGGTTATGTCAAAAATGGCGACTGAATATAATGCAATTAATCTTTCCCAGGGATTTCCAAATTTCCCTGTTGATGAAAGATTAACAGACATTATTGCAAAATTAGCCAAAGAAAACGTGCACCAATATACACCAATGGCAGGTTATCCGCCTTTGATGAATCAGATTGCAAAATTAATTCAGAGTTCTTACAAACGAACAATTAATCCTGATTTAGAACTTCTAGTTACAGCCGGTGCAACACAAGGAATTTTTACTACTATTTTAGCTTTGGTAAAAACTGGCGATGAAGTTATTATTCTCGATCCAAGTTATGACTCTTATGAATCTCCCGTTTTATTGTGCAATGCTAAACCAGTTCGGGTGGCACTAAACGATGATTATACACCAAATTGGGAAACGATAGAAAAAGCCTGCTCTTCAAAAAGCAAGATGATTATCATCAATAATCCACATAATCCAACTGGAAAAATTCTAACTCAAAATGATTTTTTAGAATTAGAAAAAATACTTGCAAAATTTCCAAATATACTTGTATTATCTGATGAAGTTTACGAATACATCACTTTTGAAGAAAAACACATTTCGGCACATACAAAAGATTTCCTTTTAAACCGTTGTATTATGGTTTCTTCTTTCGGAAAATCATTTCATATTACAGGCTGGAAAATAGGTTATACTGTAGCTCCCGAATATCTGATGAAAGAAATTAAAAAAGTACATCAGTTTTTGGTTTTTAGTGTCAACAGTATTTCACAAGCTGCTATTAGCCAATATTTAGATGTTGTTGATGTAAATCTGCTTGGAAAATTCTATCAGGAAAAACGTGATTATTTTCAAAAACTATTAGAAAACAGCCGATTTGAATTAAAACCATGTGAAGGAACTTATTTTCAGGTTGCTTCCTATGCAAATATTTCTGACGATGATGATGTGACTTTCTGTAAAAAATTAATCATCGATCATGGCGTAGCTGCAATTCCTATTTCAACCTTTTATTCTGATCATAAAGACCAAAAATTAATACGTTTTTGCTTTGCCAAAGATGACTTCACATTAGAGTCGGCAGCAAAAAAAATATGTCAAATATAAATTTTTTCTAAAATTTATAACAATATTATGCACGCATCCTATTTAAATTAATTAATTTTGTAAAATAAAAAAGTATGAGCTATACAGATAAAATGTTACGAGACGATGCTTTAAAAGGTAAAGTCATTGTAGTTACAGGCGGCGGAAGTGGTTTAGGGAAAGCAATGACCAAATATTTTTTAGAATTAGGAGCTCAGGTAGCCATTACTTCAAGAGATTTAGAAAAGCTAAAAACAACAGCAACTGAGCTCGAAGCTGAAACTGGTGGAAAATGTTTACCGCTTCAATGTGATGTTCGTCATTATGAAGAAGTAGAAAACATGCTTCAGGAAGTTTTAAAAGCTTTTGGAAAAGTAGACGTTCTTTTGAATAATGCAGCTGGAAATTTCATTTCTCCAACAGAAAGATTATCTGCAAATGCATTTGATACTGTTATCGACATTGTACTAAAAGGTTCTAAAAACTGTACACTCGCTTTTGGAAAACACTGGATCGACAGCAAACAAAAATCAGCTACGATTTTGAATATTGTTACCACATATGCCTGGACAGGATCTGCTTATGTTGTACCAAGTGCAACCGCAAAAGCAGGAGTTCTGGCCATGACAAGAAGTTTAGCTGTAGAATGGGCAAAATACGGAATTCGTTCTAATGCAATTGCTCCGGGACCATTCCCGACTAAAGGTGCCTGGGACAGATTATTACCGGGAGATCTTGCTGAAAAGTTTGATATGGCTAAAAAAGTACCGTTAAAACGTGTTGGAGATCATCAGGAATTAGCCAATTTAGCAGCATATTTGGTTTCTGATTTTTCTGCTTACATAAACGGAGATGTAATTACGATTGATGGTGGCGAATGGCTAAAAGGCGCAGGACAATTTAATTTACTTGAAGCAATTCCGGAAGAACTTTGGGATCAGCTTGAAATGATGATAAAAGCAAAAAAGAATAAATAATTACAAGTGCTTACTAAATTCAGAATATTTTATAAAAACTATACTGATTGCACCAATCCCGATAGCATTTCTGTCGGGATTTTTTATGTTTTAACCATTTAAGTAATATAAATTCAGTTAAGTAATACAATGTTTAAACATTTTGCTGCTTAAATTTACTTACACTACTTAAATGGTTTAAATACATAATATAATTACACAATTGACTTAAATTATTATTTTTGTCAAACAAATATATAACATCAAATTATGCTCATTATTGGAATTGCAGGAGGAACAGGAAGTGGAAAAACGACAGTAGTACACCAAATCATGAACGAATTGCCAGACACTGAAGTTGGCGTAATTTCTCAGGATTCATACTACAAAGAAACTCATAATTTATCATATGACGAAAGAGCATTAATCAATTTTGATCATCCGAGATCTATTGATTTTGAATTATTGGAAAAACACCTTAAAGCTTTAAAAGCGGGTGAAACCATTGATCAGCCGGTATATTCTTTTATCCAGCACAACAGAACTGACGATACCGTTTCGACACATCCCCGAAAAGTAATGATTGTTGAAGGTATTTTAATTTTAACTAATCCTGAGTTACGTGAGCTTTTTGATATTAAAATTTACGTACATGCCGATTCTGATGAAAGATTAGTTCGCCGTTTAAAACGTGATATTTCAGAACGCGGACGTGATATCGACGAAGTTTTAACACGTTATCAAAATACGTTAAAACCAATGCATGAGCAATTTATAGAGCCTTCAAAAGCATTTGCCGATATCATAATTCCAAACGACAAATACAATACCGTGGCTATCGATGTAGTTCGTGCCGTAATTAATCAACGAATTTTATAATTTTTATTGTAAATTTATTCCATAAAAATCAGGAGCTGTTTCCCGCTCTCGCCTTTATCTTTTAATGGCAGAAAAAGCCATAAAAAGGATATCGGCTCCATCGGGGCTAAAAAGACGAGTCTCATTCAAAAGAAGTAATCGGTTAAAAGTAAACTAAAATGAAAAATCCATATAAAGACAAAAAATGGTTTAAACTCCTGAGCAATAAATATGTCTGGGTTCTACTTTTTTTTGTCGTTTGGATGTTATTTTTAGACAATTACTCCTATTTTGATCATCGTTTTTTAGACAATCAAATCAATGAACTCGAAGATAATAAAACCTATTATCAAGAGGAAATTAAAAAAGACCAGGAACAAATAAAACAACTTAAAAATCCTGAACAGATAGAAAAATATGCTCGCGAAAAATATTTCATGAAAAAAGACAGCGAAGATATTTACATCATAAAATTTGAAGGAGACACTATTCAGGAAAAAGAATAATCAGAAAAAATAACCAATGGCTACTACCCTATTCGACGATTTTAATCCGATTTCATCCAAACAATGGAAACAAAAAATTCAGTTTGAGTTGGATGGAGCTGATTATAACGAAACTGTAATCTGGCATTCTCCGGAAGATATTCAGGTAAAGCCCTTTTATCACAGCGACGAATTTTCAAAACCAGCTTCAGTAGAAACAAAAGCAACAGATTTTAAAATCTGCCAGAACATCTTTGTTTATGATATCGAAAAATCAATACAAAGGGCTGCAAATACACTTGAAAGAGGCGCTGAAAGTTTACGTTTTACTATTCAAAACGAAAAAATTGATCTTCAAAAACTATTAGAAAATCTTCCTTTAGAAAATAGAATCGTTTACTTTAATTTGAATTTTATTTCAATCGATTTCGTAAAAAAACTAGAGACTATTTCGATCCATAAAAAAGCTGTTTTTTATTGTAATCTGGACCCAATTGGTCATTTTGCCCGTGAAGGGAATTGGTTTACAACTTCAGATAAAAATAATTTTGAAACCATTGATTTAATTTCAAAAGCAACCAAAAATCTTTCTTTAATAAGTGTAGATTCTGGTTTGTATCAAAATGCCGGAGCCAATATTATACAACAAATCGCTTATAGTTTAGCTCATGCAAACGAATATTTAAACCGCCTGCCAAATATTCCGAAACAAATTGTTTTTCAGGTTGCTGTCGGAACAAATTATTTCTTTGAAATTGCTAAACTTCGTGCATTGCGAATGCTTTTCAAATTAATTGCAGACGAATATAACCCGGATTTAGAATGTCATTTATTAGTTACTCCCACCAAACGCAATAAAACCATTTACGATTACAATGTAAACATGCTCCGCACCACAACCGAATGTATGTCGGCGATACTTGGTGGCGCTGATACTGTAGCCAATTTACCTTATGATTCACTATATCATAAGGACAATGAATTTGGCGATCGGATTGCACGAAATCAATTACTGATTTTAAAACACGAAAGCTACTTTGACAAAGTAAACAATCCGGCCGACGGAAGTTATTATATTGAAAGCCTTACTATGCAGCTAGCTGAAAAAAGTCTCACTTTATTTAAAGATATTGAAGCAAATGGAGGCTTCCTGAAACTTTTGAATGATGGAACTATTAAAAAGAAAATCCAGGAAAGCGCCAATAAAGAGCAGGAATTATTTGATGCAAAAAAAGAAGTTTTAGTGGGTACAAATAAACATCCAAACAAAGACGACAAAATGAAACATGATTTAGAACTGTTTCCTTTTGTAAAAATAAAACCAAGAAAAACATTAATTACGCCAATTATAGAAAAAAGATTAGCCGAAAAATTAGAGCAAGAGCGGTTAGAATTAGAATAATAATTTTCAAAGTAATTAATAAATTACTCCAAAGAGTATTTCCATGATAAGAAAAGATCTAAAACATATTAAGTTAAAAGTTAAAAGCGAAGAGTCAAGTAAACTGACGCATAACTCAGAACATATAACTAAGAACTTTGTCACCGCTGAAGGAATTGAATTAAAAGAAACCTATTCTGAAAAAGACATCGAAGATTTAGAATTTCTGGATTTCGGAGCAGGTTTTTCGCCTTATCTACGCGGACCGTATGCGACTATGTACGTAAGACGCCCGTGGACAATTCGTCAATACGCTGGATTTTCTACAGCTGAAGAAAGTAATGCTTTTTACAGAAGAAATTTGGCAGCGGGACAAAAAGGATTATCCATTGCTTTTGATTTACCAACCCACAGAGGTTACGATTCAGATCACGAAAGAGTTGTTGGTGATGTTGGAAAAGCAGGTGTTGCCATAGATTCTGTTGAAGACATGAAAGTGTTGTTTGATCAGATTCCACTTGATGAAATGTCGGTTTCTATGACAATGAATGGTGCTGTTTTACCCATTATGGCATTTTATATTGTTGCCGCAGAAGAGCAAGGTGTTGCCATAGAAAAACTTTCAGGGACTATTCAGAATGATATTTTGAAAGAATTTATGGTGCGTAATACTTATATCTATCCGCCAGCACCATCAATGAAAATAGTTGCTGATATTTTTGAATTTACCAGTAAGAAGATGCCAAAATTCAATTCAATATCAATTTCAGGTTATCATATGCAGGAAGCCGGCGCAACTGCCCATATTGAATTGGCATACACACTTGCTGATGGTTTGGAATACATAAGAACCGGATTATCAACAGGAATGACGATAGATGAATTTGCGCCACGATTGTCTTTCTTTTGGGCAATTGGAATGAATCATTTTATGGAAATTGCCAAAATGAGAGCCGGCAGAATGATTTGGGCAAAATTGGTAAAACAATTTAATCCGAAAAGTGATAAATCATTAATTTTAAGAACACATTGTCAAACGAGTGGATGGAGTTTAACAGAACAGGATCCTTTTAATAACGTATCCAGAACTTGCATAGAAGCTGCCGCGGCAGTTTTTGGAGGCACCCAGTCTTTGCATACCAATGCACTTGATGAAGCCATTGCACTTCCAACCGATTTTTCGGCAAGAATAGCCCGTAATACTCAGATTTTTTTACAGGAAGAAACTAAAATAACAAAAACGGTTGATCCATGGGCAGGGAGTTACTATGTTGAAAGCCTTACCAATGAAATGGTAGAAAATACCTGGAAACTGATAGAAGAAGTAGAAGAATTAGGTGGAATGACAAAAGCTATCGAAGCCGGAATTCCTAAATTACGAATTGAAGAAGCTGCTGCGCAAAAACAAGCACGAATAGACAGCGGACAAGATATAATTGTTGGCGTAAATAAATTTCGGTTAGAGAAAGAAGATCCATTGCACATTTTGGATGTTGACAATCAAATGGTTCGTAAACAGCAAATAGAACGTCTTGAAGAAATAAAATCAAAAAGAGATACTGAAAAGGTAAATCAATCACTCGAAAAATTAATTCTTTGTGCTAAAACCGGACAGGGAAACTTACTGGCTATTGCTATTGAAGCTGCCCAAAACAGGGCTACCTTAGGAGAAATCAGCGATGCTCTGGAAAGTATCTTTGGCAGATTCAAAGCACAAATTAAATCCATTAGCGGTGTGTATAGTGCAGCAATAAAAAACGATGAAAGTTTTGAAAAAGCAAAACAATTAGCAGACGCTTTTGCAAAACAAGAAGGCAGACGTCCGAGAATTATGATTGCCAAAATGGGACAAGACGGACATGATCGCGGCGCAAAAGTAGTAGCTACAGGTTATGCCGATGTTGGTTTTGATGTAGACATTGGTCCACTTTTTCAAACACCTGCAGAAGCAGCGAAACAAGCTGTTGAAAATGATGTACATATTTTAGGTGTTTCATCATTAGCAGCAGGGCATAAAACATTGGTTCCTCAGGTAATCGAAGAACTTAAAAAACACGGAAGAGAAGATATCATGGTAATTGTCGGAGGTGTAATTCCTGCACAGGATTATCAATATTTATTTGATGCCGGAGCAGTTGCTGTTTTTGGCCCCGGAACAAAAATTAGCGAGGCAGCTATTAAAATTCTTGATATTTTAATCGATTAAGAAAATCTATGACATAAAAAAACCTGCCTTAACAGCAGGTTTCTTTTTTATAAAGCTTACACTTTATTAGTTGTTAATTGTAGCATTACTGTCTGCTTCAATATAAGAAAGATCATAACCTCCAAAGGCTTTCATATAACTTCTTAACGAAGTACCATAAGCATCCTTAAAATGTCTGCTTCCTCTGTTTTTAAAGAAGTTTTTTACCGAACCTGCACCTCCAAGATGTGCAGCAGCTAAAATTCCGGATTCTGTAATTTCAACACCATTAATGACCTTTCCTTCATACCTTTCAATTTCATTACGCAAAATCCATTTGTTTTTAGATAATAACGCAATAAAAGCTTTTTCTTGTAAAGCAGGGTTTTTCAGAAAAGCTTCATCATTATTAATTCCGATAGCTCTTAAGGCTTTAGACCCAAATTGGTATTTTCCCATGTAACCCAGAGAATTTACTTTTCGGTATTTCCCTTGAGATTCCTTAAAAGCAACCGCTTCTTTAAAGCCAATAAAATAATTTCCGGTGTATGGGAAGTTAAAATTTAAATTAGGATAATCATCCTCTTCTTGCGATGGAAATAAGTATTCGGATCCATCTGTCTTTTCAGTTAAAAACCAAGGTTTGGTTTCCAGGGTAAAGGGTTTAAAACCCAGGCTTAAAAATGTAATAATAACAATCAAACTCGAGTAAAAGTACCATTTCTTTATCATAAATTGCTTTTCTTCAAAACGCTGTCACCTTTTTGAAATTTCTACGGTGCAAAGATAAAACAAATACAAATATACTGAAAATCAATTATTTAGCATTTTTAAAAATAAAACGCATGTGCTTTAAACCCTTTATTGGCGGAGTATTCCAAAGTTGGAGCAGGAATTTTAATTGTATTCAAAACAGAAAAAATAGTTTTCAAAAAATGCGATTTTATGTTAATTTTAGCTAAATCCACATCAAAACTAAGAAATAACTTACGATGTCTTTGAGGGTTTTCGGCCGAAAACGGAATTTCATTTTTAATATTTCCTGATAGCATTCCTTCAGCTCCATGACCAAAAGCTAGATTTAGCCATTTTGGAATTTTTGATTCTTTAGCAAAAGAATGAAGATTTACAGAAAGCCAATATGTTTGTCCATTATAGTCTTTCAGGATTTGCTCATTAAAGGATTTACCCAAAATATCGGGGTTCTGTTTTGCGTATGAAGTAGTATGAAAAGAAAATTTAGGTATAATTCGTTGCTCTTTCCAAAGTAATTCCTGTGATACATACAATGCTGTTCCCGTTGTGTTAGCAATAATGTCTCCTGAAGAAGCGCCCCATTCGGATGAATAACCGTCTAAAACTTCAACAGCGGCCAAAAAGGCAAAACCTATACCAGCTCCATAAATTAATTGTTTTTTAGAACTTGCTCCACTCCAGTTAAGAGCTTCGGCGCTAAATCTTCCTAAATGGTAAGCGGAATAAAAATGTCCCACTTTATCCATCTGAAGCCATTCATTATTATCATTTATAAAATGAAAATCTGATTTTGAATAATCAGCATACCAGATCTGATTCAAACCAATTAAAGTAGCTGAAGCTAAAGCCGCTTCAGTTACAATAACTGTATTTTGTCTTTTTATATTTAAAGTATCGGAAGGTGTTAAAAAACTTTCGATTTTACTTTGAGCATATATTGATTGAAAACTCAAAAAATACAAAATCAATAAAATAATGGCATTTTTTAAATTCAAAACTATCTTATTACACCCTGACCAGCGATCCAGTCTGAATATTTTTTTGCATTTATAGTATGCTGCTCATAAGTAGAAGCAAATTCGTGGTATCCAAAACGATCTACACTTGCACAAAAATAAATATAATCATTCTTTTCAGGATTTAAAACTGCATCAAGAGCGGTAATATCAGGCATTGCAATTGGTCCCGGAGGAAGCCCAATATTCACGTAAGTATTATATGGAGATTTCATAATTAAATCATTATAAAAAACTCTTTTGATAACCTGATCAAAGTTATTCGATTTTAATTTTAAAGCATAAATTACAGTTGGATCTGCCTGTAAAGGCATTTCTAAACGTAAACGGTTTAAATAAACACCGGCGATACGAGGTCTTTCATCTTTTTTAACCGATTCTTTATGAACAATCGATGCTAAAATTGTAGCCTGAACAGGTGTTAATCCCTGAGCTTTAGCTTTTGCAATTCTTTCGTCAGTCCAAAAATTATGATATTCCTTAATCATTTTATCACGAAATTTTTCAGCTGAAGTATTCCAATAAATTTCATAGGTATTAGGAATAAACATCGCAAAAACATTCTCTTCGTTAAAACCATTAGTTTTTAAGAACGCAGAATCTTTAATTGCTTTCATAAGAGATAAACTGTCTGCTTCAATCTCAGAACCTACTCTTCCTGCGAAATTCTCCAAACGCTCCTGATTATTAAAAGCTAATTTTACCGGAACATTCGAACGCATTGCTCTAACCAAATCGATATTATTCATACCTTTTTTAAGCAAAAAACGACCTGATTTTACATTTTCAGGATAGCCTCTTTTATTGGCAACCATTTCAAAATTATCAAAATTCTTAATGTAGGGCTCTAATATTTTTTTAACATCTGTATAATTAGCTCCCGTTGGAACATGTACATAAAGTTCTTTTTCTTCAAATTTAGTATTGGCACTAAAAATTCTGCTTATTAATATAAATCCGTAAATCATTAAAACAGATATTACGGCTACGGCAGTTAACGTGATAATTTTTTTTATAGTCAAAGCTGTGTAAATTTAAACTTGTTTATTAATTAACTGGAAAATTGCCTCATCATGATATTGGCCATTCAGCAAAATCCAATCTTTTTTAATTCCTGTTTTCTCAAAACCAAATTTAGTAAAAAGAGCTATACTTGCTACGTTTTCTACACTAATATTTGCATACAACTGATGCAAATTTAAATTATAAAAACAATACTTAATTAAAAGTGCTAAAGCTTCAGATCCAATGTTTTGATTTCTATTGTCTTTGTTTTGGATTACAATTCCAATTCCAGCCCTATTGTTTTTAGGATCAAATTCAAATAAATCAATCAAACCTATAGCAGGAAAATCCTCATCCTGACAAATTGCAAGGCGTAATTGCTTGGCCTCATAAATATCCTGAGCTGCATTTTCTAAATATTGTCTGACTAAAAAACGGCTGTATGGAGTTTGCGTGTTGCTGACTTCCCAAATACTCTGATCATTCTCCATTGCATAAACAAACTCCAGATCATTAGGTTCTAATGCACGCAGGTAAACTGATTCGCCTTGGAGTGTTATCATCTTAATTTTAGATTTTAGATTATTTCCAATTGAAATTTTAAATCTCTATAGTTCCTTTAAATACGAATTTTGCTGGTCCTGTTAAAAAAATATTTGTAAAATGATTTCCGGTTTTATCAAAAGAAACAACAAGTTTTCCTCCTTCAACATTCAAATTAATGGAAGTTTTGTCAGTTTGTCCAGTTGCATTCATCGCAATTGCAACGGCTGTTGCGCCAGTTCCACAAGCTAAAGTCTCATCTTCAACACCTCTTTCGTAAGTACGAAGTGAAAATTCAGAATCATCAACTTTTTTTACAAAATTAATGTTACTTCCTTTTTCTCCATACAACTCACCATACCGAATCGCAGCTCCATTATCTTTTACATTGTAATGTTCCAAATCTTCAACAATTTGAACATGATGAGGAGAACCGGTATTCAAAAAAGTATAAGTATCTTTTTTTTCTACCTCATTAACATCAATCATTTGAAGAGAAATAATGGCATCATCTCCAACAGAAGCATGATGCAAGCCATCAGTAGCCATAAAAATTGTGTTATTTTTAATAATCCCCAGTTGATTTGCAAAAGCCACTAAACAGCGACCTCCATTACCACACATAGAACTCTGATTTCCATCTGAATTATAATAAACCATTCTGAAATCAGTATTCGAATCATTTTCAAGTAAAATCAATCCGTCAGCGCCGATTCCAAATCGCCTGTCACACAAACGTTCAATTAATTTGATATTGTCTTTAGGAAAAAAATCTAAACGATTATCAATCATTACAAAATCATTTCCGGTACCTTGGTATTTATAAAATTCTATTTGCATTTTTATTCAATTATGAACTACAAAAGTACGAAGATTAATTAATGAAATGTTAATCAATGTTAAAGAGAGTTAAACCGTTTTATCAAATAATTTTTTTAAATAAATTTGCGTTAATAACTAAAATATAAACTCTATTATGAAAAGATTTTCAACCTTATTTTTAGTGTCATTATTAAGTGGTGTCACTACTCTTGGTGCTTACAAGTTATTATTTGAAAGCAACAATTCTTTTTTAGGAAGAGGAAATTCTGTTGTAACTCTTGCCCCTGATTCATACGGAAAAACTGTTGGCTTACCAGCGGAAACTGTTGATTTTACCGAAGCTGCAGATAAAACAATTCACACCGTGGTTCACGTTAAAAATGTTTCTCGTCGAACAGTTACTAATCCTATGCTGGAATTTTTCTACGGTTATGGAGGTCAACAACAGCAAGAACAAGTTGGGACCGGTTCCGGTGTTATTATTTCTGAGGACGGTTATATCGTAACGAACAATCACGTTATCAGAGATGCAACTGAAATTGAAATTACCTTAAATAACAAAAAATCATATAAAGCAAAATTAATTGGAACTGATTCCAAAATGGATATTGCTTTATTAAAAATCGATGCCAGTGAAAAACTTCCTTATAGTGTTTTTGCAAATTCTGATAGTGTAAAAGTTGGCGAATGGGTATTAGCCGTTGGAAATCCATATAATTTAACTTCGACCGTAACTGCAGGAATCGTTTCGGCAAAAGCCAGAAATTTAGACACTAGCGGAATCCAATCTTTCATTCAGACTGATGCTGCCGTAAATCCAGGAAACAGTGGTGGTGCATTAGTTAATACCCGTGGCGAATTAATTGGTATTAATACTATGATTTCTTCTATGACAGGATCATACGTTGGATATTCTTTTGCAGTTCCATCAAACAATGCCCGTAAAATTATTGAAGATATTATGGAATTTGGAAATGTTCAGAGAGGAATCTTAGGAGTTGAGGGTGGCGAATTAAACAGCAATGCTTCTAAGGAATTAGGAATTTCTGAAACACAAGGCTTTTACATTAATAAAGTTACTCCAAAATCCGGAGCTCAAAAAGCCGGTCTTACAAAAGGAGATATTATTGTAAAACTTGATGGTCAAAACATTTCTACTTTTGCAGATCTTTCCGGTTATATAAATACCAAAAGACCAAATGATGTCGTGCAGGTTACTTACATGAGAGAAGGAAAATCAAAAGTTGTTCCGGTAACGTTAAGCAAGAATGAATTTTTCAGTGCTGAATTTAAAGGAATAGAATTAGAAAATATTGACGTTACAGATAAAAAGAAATTTCATATTGATTATGGTGTAAAAATTAAAAACATCACAAATGAAAATTTAATGCAATATCAAAACGAACTACAAGGTAATATTATCTTAAGTATTGATAATATAAAAGCAACAAATGTTGAAACCGTTTCTAAACTTTTAAGCAAAAAAGACGAAGGTCAAAGTGTGCGTATCGAAATGATAAATAAGAATGGTGAAATATTTAGAATCATCATATAAAACATCTTAAAATTAATAATCAAAAGTCATCTGAAAAATCAGGTGGCTTTTTTTATTTCAAAAAAAATCATAAAATCATCTACGAAATCGATTGAAATAGATACTTTTGCACAAAATATAAAATAAGTGAGCGTTTTATTATTTCAATTTAATCAATTATGAGCAAAAAAACTTTGTACCAAAAAGAAGTATCAATTCAAGTCGACCGAAGAAGAGCTGGTGTCGAATTAATTAAAATTATAAGCGATTTATGGTATGACAAATCGATCGAAATGGTTTTATTTAGAAATCAATTGTTAGATAAAAATGTCAGCGATATTATCAATTTACACCAATATGCAGGTGAATTTGTTGGTAAGCCTATCTCTATTTTTGATTCGGTCGAAATTGCAAAAGTCATTTTATCTTTAGATCTTCCACCTGCTAAATTAGATCTGGGCAAACTGGCATATGAATATGGCATTGATGAGGAAAAATATCCTGACGCCAGATATTTTGTAATCGAAAAATTAAAAAAAGCTAAAGCTACGGAAGAAATTCAGCCAAAAGATGTTATTTTATATGGTTTTGGAAGAATTGGCCGCTTATTAGCCCGGGAATTAATGTCGAAAACAGGAAAAGGAAACCAATTACGCCTTAGAGCAATCGTACTTCGCGATAAAATTGATAGTTTAGAGAAAAGAGCTTCTTTATTACGTTATGATTCTATTCATGGAGATTTTAAAGGTTCTGTATTTGCAGATCCAAAGAATAGTGCCTTAATTATAAACGGAACTACAGTTCACATTATTACTGCAAATTCACCTGAAGAAATAGACTATACAGAATTTGGAATCAGCGATTCGCTTGTAATTGACAATAGTGGTGCTCATACAACTGAAGAAGCTTTAAAACGACATTTAAAATCAAAAGGTGTCAGCAAAGTTTTATTAACAGCACCTGGTAAAGGTGTTCCTAATATTGTACATGGTGTAAACCATCATGAATTTGATCCTGATAAAATCAATATTTTTTCAGCTGCATCTTGTACTACTAATGCAATAACCCCAATTTTAAAAGTCATTGAAGATACCTTGGGAATTACAAAAGGCCATCTGGAAACTATTCATGCCTACACAAACGACCAGAATTTAGTTGACAATATGCATAAAAAATACCGTCGTGGCAGAGCAGCGGCACTAAATATGGTTATTACAGAAACTGCTGCCGGAAATGCAGTAGCAAAAGCTTTACCATCATTAGAGGGGAAACTAACCTCAAATGCAATTCGGGTCCCAGTTCCAAATGGTTCACTTGTTGTTTTGAATCTGGAAATAAAAAAGGCTGTTTCTGTTGCTGCTATCAATAAAATCATAAAAAAACATGCTCTTGAAGGCGAATTGGTAGAGCAAATAAAATATTCTTTGAATAACGAGCTGGTTTCATCTGACATTGTTGGCACTTCGGCACCTTCAATTTATGACAGTAATGCAACTATCGTTTCAAAAGACGGTAAGAGTATTGTGCTCTATATTTGGTATGACAACGAATATGGCTATAGTCATCAAGTAATTCGTTTAGCCAAATACATTGCCAAAGTAAGACGTTTTACCTATTATTAATTTACAACCAAAAAACCAATTTTCTTTAAACCATCAAGTCTCTTGGTGGTTTTTTGTTTTAATTAAATAGGTAAAACCGTGGTACTTTTCACTTCTGAAATTACAAAAACAGTATTAATCAATGAAACCTCCGGCAAAACCGATAATTTCTTCTGGTGAAAATGATGGTAACTTTCCATATCGGGAATGATGATTTTTAACATATAATCAAAGTTTCCTGAAACATAATTACATTCAACAACTTCAGGCAAATCTAAAATTGACTGATTAAAACCTTCAGAGGTGTCATAAGTCTGTTTTGTTAATGTAACCTGACAATAAACAGTGAGATTATTTCCTAATTTCTTTTTATTTAAAATCGAAACATATTTTTCAATAACTCCTTCTTTTTCAAGACGTTTAACCCGATCATGAACAGGTGTTAATGATAAATTTATTCTGTTTGCAATATCTTTTAAGGTATAATGCGCATTTTCCTGTAAAAGACGTAAGATTTTCTTGTCAATTTCATCTAAAGCCATAATAAATGTTTTTATATCATCTTTAAAATTCAGTCAATTTTTCTTTTAAAAGAGGTTTTCAATTCGATAAAAAGAATATTTTTCTGTAAAAGTAATTATTAAAATAATATTTTCTTATTTATTCCTCAATAATCAATAATAAATTCTCTATTAATATATTTGTAACACAAACACAACAAAAACACTAAAACATAACAAAATGATAATAGGCGTTCCAAAAGAAATAAAGAATAACGAAAACCGTGTAGCTTTAACTCCTGCCGGTGTTTCTGAAATGTTAAAAAACGACCATACTGTTTATGTACAAGCTACTGCAGGTTTAGGAAGTGGTTTTAGTGATGATGAGTATACAAATGCTGGAGCAACAATTTTGGCAACTATTGAAGAAGTATATGCAATTGCTGAAATGATTATTAAAGTAAAAGAGCCTATTGCATCTGAATATAAGTTAATTAAAAAAGACCAATTACTTTTTACCTATTTTCACTTTGCTTCATCAGAAGAACTAACCCATGCTATGTTAGAAAGAGAGGCAGTATGCTTAGCATACGAAACAGTTGAAAAAGCAGATCGAAGTTTACCTTTATTAATTCCAATGTCTGAAGTTGCAGGTCGTATGGCTATTCAACAAGGGGCTAAATATCTTGAAAAACCATTAAAAGGAAGAGGTATTCTTTTAGGTGGTGTTCCTGGTGTTCCTCCTGCAAAAGTTTTAATATTAGGTGGTGGAATTGTTGGAACTCAGGCTGCTAAAATGGCTGCTGGTCTAGGTGCACAGGTAACCATTATGGATTTAAGTTTACCACGTTTACGTCAACTTGACGATATCATGCCTGCAAACGTAAATACAGAAATGTCTAACCATTACAATATCACAAGAGCAATTGCTGATGCAGATTTAATTGTAGGAGCTGTTTTAATTCCAGGAGCAAAAGCCCCTCACTTAATTACTCGCGACATGCTAAAATTAATGCGCCCGGGAACTGTTGTTGTTGATGTAGCTGTAGATCAAGGTGGCTGTATCGAAACTTGTACTCCTACAACCCATGAAAATCCAACGTTTATTATTGATGACATCGTTCACTATTGTGTAGCCAATATGCCGGGAGCTGTTCCTTATACATCAACTTTAGCTTTAACGAATGCTACTTTGCCATATGCTGTACAACTAGCAAACAAGGGATGGGAAAAAGCATGTGCTGAAAACGATGAATTAAAAAAAGGATTGAACATTGCTAATGGAAAAATTCTTTATAAAGGAGTTGCTGAGGCATGGAATCTTCCTTTTAACGAATTAGTGTTAGCAAACGCATAGGCTAACATTAAAATAAGTGCTTACTAAACACTAAATTTAAAAAGGCTTTTCAATTAAGAAAAGCCTTTTTTATGGAATAAAAAAACCATCTTTATGAAAAAAAAAAGACAAGTTTTACTTTTTAATTGGTAATATTATTTATCTCCTAAAATTTCCTGAAGTACTTTAGCTTCTGTGCCATTTGGGAAAGTAACTTTGATTTTTTGAGCTATTGTAGGTGCAATTTCAGTAATTGCCTTTTTATCATAAGATTCTCCCTTTTTAATGTGCCATCCATAAAAAATAGCAGGAACATGAGTATCATATGTGTAAGTAGTTCCGTGAGAAGTCCCTGTCCCAGAGTATTCAATATAACCTGGCTTATCTAAAATAATCAAATCTCCATTTTGAGTAACATCATAACCCTTTGCGATAAAATCCAAATAGTAATCATTACCAGAAGGGTGCAAGATTTCTTCTTCCGTATAAACTCTTTTTACATAATCCTGAGTCATTAAATAAGCTTTAAAAGCATCTTTCACCTTTGTTAAATCAAGTCCTTTACTTTTAATAATGTCTTTATTAAAATACAAATTAAAACTTGAATAGTTCAAAACTAAATCCTCACCAAAAGTCTTAATAGAAAAATCCTTTAAATTCAAACGAATATCTTTTGGAAGTACACTTCTTACATTATATTTATTGTCTTTCAAATAATTCACATTTTCTGCTCCGGCATGATCTGCAGTTAAAAAAAGTAAATAATTATCTTTACCAACAGTTTTATCAAGATAGGTTAAAAAATCAGCTATAGTTTGATCTAAACGCAAATAAGTATCTTGTAATTCCATTGATCGTGGGCCTATAATATGACCTACATAATCTGTAGAAGAAAAACTTACTGTTAAGAAGTCAGTAATATTATCTTTTCCTAATTCTTCCTTTTCAATAGCTTTCTTTGCAAATTCAGCTAAAAAATCATTACCAAAAGGAGTTGCTCTTAAAACCCCAGCATCATTTTTATCATACATTTCCTTCAGATTATATGGAAAAACAGGTGCTGTACTGTTATATAATTTACCTTCATAAGAGTTATTATCTGCTAAGCTTTCATTATAGGTGGATAAAGGCTTAAATAAATTCCAACCTTTATCAAAATAAGGTAAATAATGCTTTTCATTATTAAATTGAGTTACCCATTCCGGTAATTTATCCCCATAAAAAGTACTCGAAATAAAAGCTCCGGTCTTACTATACCAAAATGCCCAATTGGCAAAATGCCCAGCTGGCAAAATAGCACCACGGTCTTTAAGGCTCATTCCAATAACTTTACCTTGAAAATTAGTAGCCATTCTAACTTCGTCGGTAATAGTAGTGGCTTGTAAATTTTTTGGAGACATCGCACCTTCTTCAGCTGTACCATCACCGATAGTTTTCACTAAAGCATCATCCGTACAATAAGTTTCTTTTCCAAGACTCCTGCTAAACCATTCATTACTAACTATTCCATGAGTTGCTGGAGTTGTGCCTGTATAAATTGAAGCATGCCCTGGTGCAGTATAAGTTGGCATATAATTGTAATGCATATTCTGAAAAGTATATCCATTATTCATTAACCTCTTAAAGCCATTTGGTGAAAAATCATCATAAAACCGGTACAAATACTCCATTTTCATCTGATCCACTACAATACCTATTACTAGCTTAGGGCGCTGTTGAGCATTTAAATTTGAGATAACAAACAAGGTTAACAATACAATATTTTTTTTCATGTTTACAATTATATATTTGTTACAAAAATACAGATTCACATTCAAAAAATAGAGCTGACTATAATTTAAAAAGTCAAAATTGACTATAATTTAACAGAAATAAGATATTTATTGAGAGAATAATCATTTTGTGTGTTTCCCTATGGGCTGGACTGTCCGCTGTATCTTTTTCTACTGTTTTTTTGAAAAAATTAAACTTCCAGATCCGCCTTGAAAGTATTATGCATAAAATACCGAAAAAACAAAAAACCCCATCCGATTTGGACAGGGTTTTTTAAAAGAAAGGCGACGACATACTCTCCCACATAACTGCAGTACCATCTGCGCAGGCGGGCTTAACTACTCTGTTCGGGATGGGAAGAGGTGAGCCCCGCCGCAATAACCACCTTAAGGTCGTTGTTACTTGAGGTAACTTTTTAATTGACAATTGACAATTGATAATTAAAACAATATCTTAACATACTGAGATAAAGAAAGTTTTTATATTTTAGAAAGTTTCTTCCCCCCGGTTTGCACCGGGGAGAAAAGGGTGTACATAAGCTTACGGATTATTAGTACTACTCGACTATGACATTACTGCCTTTACATCTATAGCCTATCAACGTGGTCATCTTCCACGATCCTTAAAAGAAATCTCATCTTGTGGTGGGTTTCGCGCTTATATGCTTTCAGCGCTTATCCCTTCCAAACGTAGCTACTCTGCGATGCTCCTGGCGGAACAACAGATACACCAGAGGTTTGTCCAATTCGGTCCTCTCGTACTAGAATCAGATCCACTCAAATTTCTAACGCCCACAGTAGATAGAGACCGAACTGTCTCACGACGTTCTGAACCCAGCTCGCGTGCCACTTTAATGGGCGAACAGCCCAACCCTTGGGACCTTCTCCAGCCCCAGGATGTGACGAGCCGACATCGAGGTGCCAAACCCCCCCGTCGATATGAGCTCTTGGGGGAGATCAGCCTGTTATCCCCGGCGTACCTTTTATCCTTTGAGCGATGGCCCTTCCATGCGGAACCACCGGATCACTATGCTCTACTTTCGTACCTGATCGACCTGTATGTCTCTCAGTCAAGCTCCCTTATGCCATTGCACTCTACGCACGGTTACCAAGCGTACTGAGGGAACCTTTAGAAGCCTCCGTTACTCTTTTGGAGGCGACCACCCCAGTCAAACTACCCACCAAGCAATGTCCCCCGCAAAACGGGGTTAGGCCTCAGATAAACAAAGGGTTGTATTTCAACAATGACTCCACAACGCCTGGCGACGCCGCTTCAAAGTCTCCAACCTATCCTACACATCATTTATCCAAGGTCAATACTAAGCTATAGTAAAGGTGCACAGGGTCTTTTCGTCCCACTGCGGGTAAACGGCATCTTCACCGTTACTACAATTTCACCGAGCTCATGGCTGAGACAGTGTCCAGATCGTTACACCATTCGTGCAGGTCGGAACTTACCCGACAAGGAATTTCGCTACCTTAGGACCGTTATAGTTACGGCCGCCGTTTACTGGGGCTTCAATTCAATGCTTCTCCGAAGATAACATCTCCTCTTAACCTTCCAGCACCGGGCAGGTGTCAGGCCCTATACTTCATCTTACGATTTTGCAGAGCCCTGTGTTTTTGATAAACAGTCGCCTGGACCTCTTCACTGCGGCCAGCATTGCTGCTGGCGACCCTTCTCCCGAAGTTACGGGTCTATTTTGCCTAATTCCTTAGCCATGAATCTCTCGAGCACCTTAGGATTCTCTCCTCAACTACCTGTGTCGGTTTACGGTACTGGTACTAATTACCTGAAGTTTAGAGGTTTTTCTTGGAAGCCCTTAGGCGCACTATCTCTTTGTCCGAAGACTCCGAGTACTATCGTATTTCCCCAAGCCGCGTGGATTTGCCTGCGCAGCTTATAGGTAGGTACTTCAACGAACTATTCCGTCAGTTCGCGGCGCTTTCATCACTCCGTCACCCCATCACAGTAATTAGTAGTACGGGAATATTAACCCGTTGGCCATCGACTGTCCCTTTCGGGTTCGCCTTAGGACCAGACTAACCCACAGCTGATTAGCATAGCTGTGGAAACCTTAGTTTTTCGGTGTGCGGGTTTCTCGCCCGCATTATCGTTACTTATGCCTACATTTTCTTTTCCAGCCGGTCCAGCATACCTTACGATACACCTTCAACCCTGCTGGAATGCTCCCCTACCACTTACAGTAAACTGTAAATCCATAGCTTCGGTAATACGCTTATGCCCGATTATTATCCATGCTCGTCCGCTCGACTAGTGAGCTGTTACGCACTCTTTAAATGAATGGCTGCTTCCAAGCCAACATCCTAGCTGTCTGGGCAGACAAACCTCGTTCTTTCAACTTAGCGTATATTTGGGGACCTTAGCTGATGGTCTGGGTTCTTTCCCTCTCGGACTTGGACCTTAGCACCCAAGCCCTCACTGCTGAGAAACATTATATAGCATTCGGAGTTTGTCAGGAATTGGTAGGCGGTGAAGCCCCCGCATCCAATCAGTAGCTCTACCTCTATATAACTTAAATTCAGCGCTGCACCTAAATGCATTTCGGGGAGTACGAGCTATTTCCGAGTTTGATTGGCCTTTCACCCCTACCCACAGGTCATCCGAAGACTTTTCAACGTCAACCGGTTCGGACCTCCACTGTGTGTTACCACAGCTTCATCCTGCCCATGGGTAGATCACACGGTTTCGCGTCTAACACTACTGACTAAAGCGCCCTATTCAGACTCGCTTTCGCTACGGATCCGTGGCTTAACCACTTAACCTTGCCAGCAACGTTAACTCGTAGGCTCATTATGCAAAAGGCACGCCGTCACCCCACGAAAGGGCTCCGACCGCTTGTAAGCGTATGGTTTCAGGATCTATTTCACTCCGTTATTCACGGTTCTTTTCACCTTTCCCTCACGGTACTGGTTCACTATCGGTCTCTCAGGAGTATTTAGCCTTAGCGGATGGTCCCGCCAAATTCAGACAGGGTTTCACGTGCCCCGCCCTACTCAGGATACCACTATCCATTACACTCGTTACCCATACGGGGCTATCACCCTCTATGGCTCAGCTTTCCAGCTAATTCCGGTTCCTTGTGCATAAAATCTCGTGGTCCTACAACCCCAGCCATGCCGTAACATCACTGGTTTGGGCTAATCCGCGTTCGCTCGCCACTACTTACGGAATCACTTTTGTTTTCTTCTCCTCCGCCTACTTAGATGTTTCAGTTCAGCGGGTTTGCCCACCTATCGGTGTACTATGTCTTCAACATAGTGGGTTGCCCCATTCGGGTATCTGCGGATCAATCAATGTGTGCTTGTCCCCGCAGCTTTTCGCAGCTTATCACGCCCTTCATCGCCTCTGAGAGCCAAGGCATCCCCCATACGCCCTTATTTTGCTTATTGTACCAATCTTAAAATTAATTAAGACCGTTTTTTTTGTCTCTTGCTATAAATAGCAAAAAACGCTTTCTACTTTTTATTATTTTCTTATCTCAATATGTCAATGAACTTTACAGCTTTAGGCTTTAAGCAATACGCTTTAAGCTTTTAGCTTATGGCCTACAGCTTATAGCTTACGGCCTTTGTGGAGAATAACGGAGTCGAACCGTTGACCTCCTGCGTGCAAGGCAGGCGCTCTAGCCAGCTGAGCTAATCCCCCAATTTTCTTATGAGTTATTAGTTATGAGTTATGAATTTTCAGCTCATAAGGTCTCAACCCTAGAATTTCCTTTTT
Source organism: Flavobacterium sp. Flavsp81 (assembly GCF_059491325.1). Taxonomy (NCBI): domain Bacteria; kingdom Pseudomonadati; phylum Bacteroidota; class Flavobacteriia; order Flavobacteriales; family Flavobacteriaceae; genus Flavobacterium; species Flavobacterium sp. Flavsp81. Next base: position 2,420,090 of record NZ_CP168505.1, read on the forward strand.
TTTAAGCTTACAGTCTTTTTTAACTTATAACTCATAACTTATGACTCATAACGCTAAAATAGTAGTCCCGGGCAGACTCGAACTGCCGACCCCTACATTATCAGTGTAGTACTCTAACCAGCTGAGCTACGAGACTCTGTTTTACTTAAAATTTATTATTTGAACTAACAGCAAGAGTAAAATATTCTCAAAATCAAAACCTTTAAAGCTTCTTCTTTTTTCCCCATCGTGTGCAAGCACTAACAATTGGGGCTCTAGAAAGGAGGTGTTCCAGCCGCACCTTCCGGTACGGCTACCTTGTTACGACTTAGCCCTAGTTACCAGTTTTACCCTAGGCAGCTCCTTGCGGTCACCGACTTCAGGCACCCCCAGCTTCCATGGCTTGACGGGCGGTGTGTACAAGGCCCGGGAACGTATTCACCGGATCATGGCTGATATCCGATTACTAGCGATTCCAGCTTCACGGAGTCGAGTTGCAGACTCCGATCCGAACTGTGACCGGTTTTGTAGATTCGCTCCTGGTCGCCCAGTGGCTGCTCTCTGTACCGGCCATTGTAGCACGTGTGTAGCCCAAGGCGTAAGGGCCGTGATGATTTGACGTCATCCCCACCTTCCTCACAGTTTGCACTGGCAGTCTTGTTAGAGTTCCCGACTTGACTCGCTGGCAACTAACAACAGGGGTTGCGCTCGTTATAGGACTTAACCTGACACCTCACGGCACGAGCTGACGACAACCATGCAGCACCTTGTAAATTGTCTTGCGAAAGTTCTGTTTCCAAAACGGTCAATCTACATTTAAGCCTTGGTAAGGTTCCTCGCGTATCATCGAATTAAACCACATGCTCCACCGCTTGTGCGGGCCCCCGTCAATTCCTTTGAGTTTCATTCTTGCGAACGTACTCCCCAGGTGGGATACTTATCACTTTCGCTTAGCCACTGAGATTGCTCCCAACAGCTAGTATCCATCGTTTACGGCGTGGACTACCAGGGTATCTAATCCTGTTCGCTACCCACGCTTTCGTCCATCAGCGTCAATCCATTAGTAGTAACCTGCCTTCGCAATTGGTATTCCATGTAATCTCTAAGCATTTCACCGCTACACTACATATTCTAGTTACTTCCTAATAATTCAAGTCTGGCAGTATCAATGGCCGTTCCACCGTTGAGCGATGGGCTTTCACCACTGACTTACCAAACCGCCTACGGACCCTTTAAACCCAATGATTCCGGATAACGCTTGGATCCTCCGTATTACCGCGGCTGCTGGCACGGAGTTAGCCGATCCTTATTCTTACGATACCGTCAAGCTCCCTCACGAGGGAGTGTTTCTTCTCGTATAAAAGCAGTTTACAATCCATAGGACCGTCATCCTGCACGCGGCATGGCTGGATCAGGCTTGCGCCCATTGTCCAATATTCCTCACTGCTGCCTCCCGTAGGAGTCTGGTCCGTGTCTCAGTACCAGTGTGGGGGATCTCCCTCAGGACCCCTACCCATCGTAGCCTTGGTAAGCCGTTACCTTACCAACTAGCTAATGGGACGCATGCTCATCTTTCACCGTTGTGACTTTAATTATAAAATGATGCCATTTCATAATACCATGAGGTATTAATCCAAATTTCTCTGGGCTATCCCTCTGTGAAAGGTAGATTGCATACGCGTTACGCACCCGTGCGCCGGTCTCTCTGCCCGAAGACAAATACCCCTCGACTTGCATGTGTTAAGCCTGCCGCTAGCGTTCATCCTGAGCCAGGATCAAACTCTTCATCGTATATTGTTGATTTGATTTGCATCAAATCGTATTGTTATTCGAATCAGTCTCTATCGGTTCTTTTCAATCTCTCGATTATCTTACTCTTTATTCTTGTGTTTTGAAATCTCTCTCAAAACGGCTGTCAATTCAATATGTCTACGAACGTGTATTTCTTTTTTGTTTCGCTTTTCGTTTATCCCTCAAAGCGGGTGCAAAACTACAACTTCTTTTTTAATTAGCAAGAACTTTTTAAAGTTTTTTTTGAAACTTTTTTTTCGCCTCATTTCTTTATAATTCTCACCAATCTATCAAGGAACTTCCGATGTTTTGCGGGGTGCAAAGGTAACATCCGTTTTCAAATCCCACAAGCTTTTTTGAATCTTTTTTTGAAAAAATTTTTCAGTATCAATTCGTATGCTTGTCAGTATTTAAAGGAACGTCTGTCGCTGTTGCGGGTGCAAAAGTAGCACCTTTATTTACATTTGCAAGACTTTTTATTATATATTTTCCACCTTTTTTCAATCTTTTTCTTAACTCGCTGATAACACAAAACTTACGCTTCCCTCTTTTTTGGCATTTATAGGAATTTTCAGCAGCCAATTGTGTTTGTTGTAATTTCATTTAGTATTCATTGCCGCATTTTGTGGACTTCACATCACAGCAGGTTCTTTTGTGAGAACTTTTAAATATATCAGTCAAGCTGTTTTAGGGGTTTTTCATGGCCAGGAATGACTTTTGACCTTTATCTGAGCGCTTTTCCATCATACTCGAAGTTCTTCATATACATATAACAACAGCAATACCCTTTTGAAAACGGCTCCCCCAGCCCCGATAGAAACGGAAATCCTTTTGTACTGGGGTTCGGCACAAAAGATTGAAGCGCATAGCGGGAATAAGCTCCTTATTAAAAATCATATCCAAACCCTTCTACCAATTCTCAACACTCTTACTTATTATACAAGAAATCTCTACTTATATATATGTACAAAAAACTAATATAATAGAAATGATTTTCCTTCCTATATATTAATAGCATAAACATGTATATATGTATTGTATGTATTTTAGTAATGCGCTATATTTGCATTCACAAAATTATAAACAATGATTAAGATTACTTTACCCGATGGGTCGATTAGAGAGTTCGCTTCAGGCGTAACTCCGATGGAGGTTGCTAAAAGCATTAGTGAAGGATTTGCAAGAAACGTGATTTCTGCGTCTTTTAATGGTACAACAATTGAAACCGAAACTCCATTGACGACCGACGGTAGTCTTATTTTATATACTTGGAATGATGCGGAAGGTAAAAAAGCTTTCTGGCATTCGACTTCGCACGTAATGGCTCAAGCGCTTGAAGAATTGTATCCTGGGATTAAACTGACTCTTGGACCTGCAATCTCAAATGGATTCTATTATGACGTGGATTTTGAAGATCAGAAAATCGTAGAAGCTGACTTTAAAAAAATCGAAGATCGTGTTCTTGAGATTTCAAGAGAAAAGCATGAGTTCAAAATGCGTCCGGTTAGCAAAGCTGATGCTTTAGAAATGTACAAAGACAACGTTTACAAGACTGAATTGATTTCGAATCTTGAAGACGGAACTATTACTTTTTGTGATCATGCTACTTTTACTGATTTATGTAGAGGTGGGCATATTCCGAATACAGGTATTATCAAAGCTTTTAAAATCATGAGCGTTGCCGGTGCTTACTGGAGAGGTGACGAAAAGAACAAACAGTTGACTCGTGTTTACGGAACATCTTTCCCTAAACAAAAAGATTTGACTGAGTATCTTGAACTTCTTGAAGAAGCAAAACGTCGTGACCACCGTAAATTAGGTAAAGAATTAGAATTGTTTGCTTTCTCTCAGAAAGTTGGACAAGGCTTACCATTATGGTTACCAAAAGGTGCTGCACTTAGAGATCGTTTAGAGCAATTTTTAAAGAAAGCTCAGAAAAAAGCAGGATACGAGCAAGTCGTTACTCCACATATTGGTCAGAAAGAACTTTATGTAACTTCTGGGCACTATGCAAAATACGGTGCCGACAGTTTTCAGCCAATCAATACTCCTGCCGAAGGTGAAGAGTTTTTATTAAAACCTATGAACTGTCCTCATCACTGTGAAATCTATAATGTAAGACCTTGGTCATATAAAGATTTACCAAAGCGTTATGCTGAATTTGGAACTGTATATAGGTATGAGCAATCTGGCGAATTACACGGTTTAACTCGTGTAAGAGGATTTACTCAGGATGATGCGCATATTTTTTGTACTCCGGAGCAATTAGATGAAGAGTTTAAAAAAGTAATTGATTTAGTATTATATGTATTTGGTTCTTTAGGTTTTGAAAACTTTACGGCTCAAATTTCATTGAGAGATCAGGAAAACAGAGAGAAATACATTGGTTCTGATGAAAACTGGGAAAAAGCAGAAAATGCTATTATCAATGCTGCAGCTGATAAAGGATTGAATACTGTTGTAGAATATGGTGAGGCTGCTTTTTACGGTCCGAAGCTTGACTTTATGGTAAAAGATGCTTTAGGAAGACAATGGCAATTAGGAACAATTCAGGTTGATTATAACCTTCCTGAGCGTTTTGAATTGACTTATAAAGGTGCTGATAATGAATTACATCGCCCAGTTATGATTCACAGAGCTCCATTTGGATCAATGGAACGATTTATTGCAATTTTACTAGAGCATACTGCAGGAAATTTCCCGCTTTGGCTAATGCCTGAGCAGGCTATAATCTTGTCTTTGAGCGAGAAATACGAAATTTATGCTAAAAAAGTTTTAGATTTGCTAGAAAATCACGAAATTCGCGCCCTAATTGACAACAGAAGCGAGACGATTGGTAAAAAAATTAGAGATGCAGAAATGCAGAAAATACCGTTCATGCTTATCGTAGGTGAAGAAGAAGAGAAAAATGGAACTATTTCTATTCGTCGTCACGGTCAGGAAGGAAAAGGGAATATTACAGTTACAATAGAAGAATTTGTCAGAATTGTTAACGAAGAAATAAAAAAGACATTAAAAGTTTTTACAGTTTAACTTAAATTATAAAGTCATAGCAATAAGAAGCAACAGAGGTTATCAACCTCGCGTAGAAAAAAAGGATGCACACAGAATAAATAACCTTATTCGTGGTGTACAAGAAGTAAGATTAGTAGGCGAAAACATCGAACCAGGTGTATTTAAGCTTGCTGAGGCATTACGTTTAGCAGACCAATTCGAATTGGATTTGGTAGAGATTTCTCCGAATGCTGAGCCGCCGGTGTGTAAAATCATGGATTACAAGAAATTTGTTTACGAACAAAAGAAACGTGATAAGGTTTTAAAGGCTAAGTCAACGCAGGTTGTAGTAAAGGAAATTAGATTCGGTCCTCAGACAGATGAGCATGATTACGAATTTAAAAGAAAAAATGCTGAAAAGTTCCTTAAAGAAGGTGCGAAATTAAAAGCATTCGTTTTCTTTAAAGGACGTTCTATCATCTATAAAGATCAAGGTCAGATTTTATTACTACGCTTGGCAACAGATTTAGAAGAGCATGGTAAAGTGGAAGCGATGCCGGTTTTGGAAGGAAAGAGAATGATTATGTTCATTGCTCCGAAGAAAAAGAAATAAGTCTTAAAGTCGAAAGTCTTAAAGCCGAAAGTCATAAACTGACTTTTGACTTTGACTTTTAAACTTTCAGACCATGATATAAGTAAGTAAGAATAAATTAAAACACTAGGAAAAATGCCTAAAATGAAAACAAAATCTAGCGCCAAGAAACGTTTCAAAGTTACTGGTTCTGGAAAGATTAAAAGAAAGCATGCTTTTAAAAGTCACATCCTGACTAAAAAATCTAAAAAACGTAAATTAGCTTTGACACACTCAGCGTTAGTTCACTCTACAGATATGAAAAGCATCAAACAACAATTAAGAATTATCTAATAATTCTTTAGGTTAAAAAATTATTTATATAACCTTGGAGTATGGCTTTTAAGTTCCTTTGATTCAATTCAGGACGCCTGCTACAAAAACACATTAAAATTATGCCAAGATCGGTAAATTCAGTTGCTAAAAGAGCAAGAAGAAAAAAAATAATGAAGCAAGCCAAAGGTTTCTTTGGAAGACGTAAAAACGTTTGGACAGTTGCTAAGAATGCAGTAGAGAAAGCAATGTGCTACGCTTACCGCGATAGAAAACAAAACAAAAGAAATTTCCGTGCATTATGGATTCAACGTATCAACGCTGGAGCCAGATTGGAAGGAATGTCTTATTCTCAATTCATGGGGAAAGTAAAAGCTAACGGAATCGAATTGAACCGTAAGGTTCTTGCAGATTTAGCGATGAATCACCCTGAAGCTTTCAAAGCAATACTTAATAAAGTAAAATAAACGTTTTATCAACTCAATTTAGATTACTTACTTATCATAGAAAAACCATTCGTTAACGCGAATGGTTTTTTGCTTTTATATCAGTTCAAACTGTAGAACTGAATTTATAATTATCTTTAAAATTACAATCCTATGTACTCAACCCTTTTTAACCATATCCAGAAATTCGTAAACTTAGAACAATCTGATATTGAAATTTTGGAATCAAATTTAGAACTTTCCAAAATAAAGAAAAAGCAGCATGTATTACAAGAAGGGGAAGTTTGTAACACGATGTATTTTGTAATCAAAGGCTGTGTAAGACAATATATAATTAATGCAAAAGGGACAGAACAAACACTTCAATTTGCTATTGAAAGCTGGTGGCTAACTGATTATCTAAGTTACCACAATAATGTTCCTTCAAACTTTTATATTCAGGCTGTTGAGAATTCAGATGTCATTGCAATTGAGAAACCTGTCTTCGAATCATTATTGATTCAGATTCCTAAATTAGAACGCTATTTTAGAATCATTTCTCAGAAAACATTTGGTGCCGCACAAATGCGCATTAAATTCTTATTTACTATGTCTGCAGAAGAACGGTACAATCATTTTAAAAACCAAAACCCTGAATTTGTACAGCGTGTTCCTCAATACATGCTTGCCTCCTATCTTGATTTTTCGGCTGAATTTATGAGTAAAATTAGAGCCGGGAAAGCATAAAATCTATTTCTTGAAGTAGTTCAAGATTTTTAGAATATGATTCGCTGACCTTTGTTTCAACTTTAAAACAAGTAAAAATGAAACCAAGAATCGTTATTCCTACAGTTGCTCCGGAAGCTTATCAAGCTCTTATGAATTTAGAAAACTACATTTCTAAAACCTCATTGACACCAACTCATAAAGAACTCATCAAAATTCGTGCTTCACAAATAAATGGATGTGCTTTCTGTATTAATATGCATACAGCAGATGCCCGAAAACACGGAGAAACCGAGCAACGTATTTACCTTATAAGCGTATGGCGTGAAGCTGATATTTATACCGAAGAAGAAAAAGCAATTTTGGCTTTGACCGAAGAAGTAACTTTAATCAGCAATCATGTTTCTGAAGATGTTTATCAAAATGCTGCTCGCCAGTTTGATGAAAAGTATTTAGCCGAAATTATCCTTGCTATTATTACCATCAATTCATGGAATAGGTTTGCAATAACTACAGGCTTAAGGGCTTCATAATTATAGAAACTTCAGATGTATTATAAAATGTATATCTGAAGTTTTACACTTCTAATTCTATTCTTTTTTATTTTTCAATAAATATTTATCAATAATATATTGAGTTACGGGTCTTAATGGTTTTTTATTTTCAGGATGCCTTCCGTGTGTATTAAAAAATTCTACACTATCTCCTACTTTTACATACCAAATGACAGCTTCTCCATTTTTAAAAAAAGAAGTTGTATCACAAACCTTAATTTTTCTAAGATTAATTATTCTTTCATCTAAAGGCTCTGCAATATTGTAGGTTCCTATTCCCTGCATTTTCAAATCACAACTTACTTCTTCATAATGATTACCAGACCATTGCATACATTGTTTTTGTTGTGCAAAATAATAAACTAAAAACAACAAACAAATAATACCTGTTAGTATCAATATATTTCGTTTTGTCTTGTCATTTCCTTTCTGAGGCAATTCCTTTTTTAAACCCATAAATAAACTTACTGATTCAACAACTTCATCCGAACTCTCTGTTTCATTTTCTTTATTTAGATTTTCTTCTTTTTTAAAGCTTTCTCCCTCATTATTACAAACACTTATCTCTTTCTCTTTTTGTTTATCCTTTGAAATAAATAATTCTGGATCATTAAAACTTTCTATCTCTTTAGTCTCTTTAATACATTTGGCTTTAAATTTAGCAAAAGGTCGTAACTGAAAATCTATCAGAATTGCCGCAAGATTGATTGCATCTATATTAGATGGATCAGTCTCTCCTTTAAAAAAAGTCTCAATAGGTCTAAACTTGTCCTTTTGCTCTTTAAATTTATCTTTCTTGGTGAGATCAAATGGCATGCCTAATAAGGTACAAAAAACATTTAAATCCTCTTGGTTTAATCCTTTCTCAAATATCATCCAACATAAATCTCGCAATTTTCCTCTGGAAGGATTTTTCAAATAATAAGAATAATCACCTTCCTTCTCTATTTCATATCTGGCTTTAATTGCAGTTTTATATTTTTCTAATAAAGTATAGTTATACATAGGCATATTTTTTTTTTTAGGCTTTTCTAGGATTTCCCAGGTCATTTCAGGATTCTAACCACAGCATAGGAATTGCTAGGAATTCCTGATATATTGAGGCTTACAATGGCTATAACTTTGTCAAAAATTAGTTAACGTTTTAATCTGCAGGTTAAAACAAATGTACAAAACTAGTTCAATTAAAAGTGCGGAAAACCGTAAGACGGAGTTTATCCGGGAAGTATAGATAAAATCATACTGTTCTACGCACTTCACTTCCCAACCTTCATAGGTATTGTTTTATCAAGATCCGGACAGAATCCGGACGGCCATACCTATATCATTTTTTAAATTTTATCACGATGAAAAAATTAATCATATTGGGAACATTTGCACTATTGACAACTACATTATTTTCCTGCACAGCAGACGAATATGAAACTCAGGCAAAAAAAGAGATTCAAAAGAAAAGCCATCCTGTTCCGTCATATGCCGAAGGACCTGGCGATCAGCCTGTAATTGTTTTGCCACCACCAAAATAATATTTTATTTTAAGTACTATTTTTAGTATTAATTACTAATTTCGGGGAAAGTAACAATCATGCTACGATCCCCGATTTTGTATTTATTCATTTTTCTCTTTTTGCTCTCCTGCAATGAGCGTACTATTAAAACGGTTGATCCTGCCCTTTCCACCAAAGAAGCCAAAATACTTCAGGAGAAGGGCTTTTCCAATTTGCAAAAAAGTAACTTTAATAGTGCCTTCTATTACTTTAATAAATCAAAAATAACATTTGAAACCTATAAGGATAGTGCCAATATTGTCTACAATTTGATGCAGATGGCGTATATCCAGCAAATAAACGGCGATTATTACGGCAGCAAGGAAACCTTGACCGAGTCGCTGCCCTACCTCAAAAATGACAATAATTACGGAGTGGCCATCAATAACTTTTTTGGTATTGCGGATAAAGAACTTTCCTTATACGATGATGCCATTCTTTATTATAAAAAAGCCATTAAAGATTCAAAAGATACACTATCCAAACAAGCTCCTCTAAATAATATTGCCGTTGTCTATATCAAACAAAAAAAATACCCTGAGGCGATAGCTATTTTAGAATCCATAGTAAAGAGCAATATTTTAAGCGATAAAATAACAGATAAAAGGTCGCCTGAAATCCACAAAAGCAAAGCCAGAGTGCTGGACAATCTGGGTTTTGCTTATTTTAATAATGGAATGCACGAAAACGGGCTTGAATTTATGAATAAAAGTCTTACCTTAAGAAAACAGATTGATGATCCGTACGGAAGCATTGAAAGTTATCTCCATTTAGCCGAATATTATTCCGGAACCGATCTTGTAAAATCAAATCAAAATGCCCATAATGCCTATCAGCTTGCCACCCAATTTAATAGTGTTGATGAAAGGCTGAAAGCACTGTCTTTTTTAATTTCTAATGGTTCGGGTACGGAATATGCTCAAAAATACATTGTTATAAATGACAGTATTATCAAAATCCGAAACAATTTCAAAAACAAATTTGCCAAGATTAAATACGATTCCAAAAAAGAAAAAGAGGAAAATCAGAAACTGAAGTTAGAACGGGTTGAAAACTTATTATCGCTGCAGGAAGTAAAATACCAACGTATCTTTTTTATAATCGGTATTGCGGCACTTTTCTTTTTTATTCTTTATCTCAGAAAGCGAAATCGAATTGAAAAAATAAAAACAGCCTACGACACCGAAACCAGAATTGCCAAAGATATTCATGATGAACTGGCCAATGATGTTTTTAACGCAATGACTTTTACACAAACACAATTGTTAGATACCGAAAGTAAAGAAACCCTGATTCAGAAACTGGATCATATTTATGCACGGGTGCGCAGAATTTCGAGAGAGAACAATACTATTGATACCAAACAAAATTATGCTGCCAACTTAAAAGAAATGCTTTCTACCTATAATATCGAACGTACAAATAATACGGAAGGTACAAATGTAATTATTACCAGTATCGAAAATGTCAATTGGGAAACTGTTGACGACTTAAAAAAAGTAGCCGTTTACAGGGTTTTACAGGAATTAATGGTCAATATGAAAAAACACAGTGCTGCTTCTGTTGTGGTGGTAAAGTTTGCCACTGAAGAAAATTCTATCCTGATTAATTATACCGATAACGGACAAGGAACCGATAAAAATAAAATTATTAAAAATGGTCTTCAGAATATGGAAAACCGTATTCTGGCCATAAAAGGATCTATTATTTTTGAAACAGAACCGGGGAAAGGTTTTAAAGTAAAAATAACTATGCCTAAATAACTCTATATGTTTAAAAAAGTAATTGTAGCCGAAGACGTTGATGCCATCAGTTTAGGAATTGAACAAGTCTTAAAAGATTTAAATATTGTAAATTTTCAACATTCAAAATATTGCGATGAAGCATTTCTGAAAATGCGCGCTGCCATTAATCAAAATGAACCGTATGATCTTCTCATTAGTGATCTGTCATTCAAAACAGGGCATCGTGAAGTAAAGATTAAAGACGGTGACGAATTGATTCAGAAAGTGCGTGATTTACAGCCTGATATTAAAATTATCGCTTTTTCAGTCGAAGATAAGAGCTATCGCATTAAATCCCTTTTCGACAATTCAGGGATTGATGCCTTTGTACTAAAAGGCCTGAACAGTATCGAGGAACTAAAAAAAGCCATCCATATTGTCTCGACTTCAGATCAGACTTTTATTTCGCCTGAAGTCACTTCGGCATTACAGGAAAAAAATAATTTCGAAATAGATGATTTAGATATTCAAATTTTAAAACACCTGGCTTCGGGCACTTCACAAGATGAAATTATAGAGATTTTTAAAAGCCTGGATGTGAAGCCCAACAGCAAAAGTGCGATCGAAAAAAGGCTTTCAAAACTAAAAGACTTTTTTAAGGCTAACAATACGATTCATCTGGTTTCGATTACAAAAGATATGGGGATTATTTAATATCCTGATAATGCTGTCATCACTATAACAAGCTCCTCCGGGGGCTTTTTTTATGGAGTGAACTTAAAATAATTCGAATTATGGTTTTCCGTAAAATACTGGTTTTAAATAGGTTTAAGTTTGAATAATTAATCATTTAAAAATAAAATTATGAAAAAATTAGTCGTTTTGTTTAGTTTATTCTTCCTCGTTTTAGGAGGTAGTGTTGAGGCCCAAAGTGGTCATTACAAAAGTGGAAAAGGTAGTTCCCATAAAGGTGGGAAGTATAAAAACTCAAGTACCCATAACCACTATAAAAAAAGGAAATAAACATTCCTGACTTCGATTGACATGAACAAGGGAAGCGTCAAAAGAAGTTTCTGAATCATAAAAAACTTTAATTAACTAAACCTAAAAATCATGGGCTTTCGATTTCAAAAAAGAATTAAACTTGGAGGCGGACTCGGTTTAAATATTAGCAAATCCGGTATTTCTCCAAGTTTAAAAACAAAAATGGGAACATTTAGTAAAAGTGGATATTCTGTTAAAACTGGAATATCAGGCATACGATATCAAAATAGCGGATGCATGGTCTTATTTGCATTTACAGGAATAATAACCTTTTTAATTTATACAATAAAACATTTATAATTATGGAAAAACGAATAAAATACACGGGAATTTTTATCGCTATACTCTTATTACGATTAGCAATTTCCTGTTCAGAATCATCAGATTCTTCAGAAGTACCAAATAATACTTCGAGCTCAAATTGTCCAACCAAAACCTGCGGTGACTTTTCATCTCAGAGTGCCGCGCAATCTGCTTACAACAGTAATAAAAGCTGTTATAAAAATTTAGATTCTGATGGCGACGGAATCGCCTGTGAAACTTTAAAATAAAAACACCTTAAACTATGATAACACTAGAACTAAAAAGTCATTTTTTGAGATTATATCAAATAGCATTATCCGATGATCAGTTTGATGTATTAGAATTACAAATGCTCTATCATTTTGCTGATGAACGTGGAGTTCCTAAAGAGGAACTTGATAAACTTTTTCTAAATCCAATTAGTACAGATTTAATTATTCCAGAGGATTTAAATACCCGAATAGAATATTTATATGATTTGACACGAATCATCTGGGCCGACGGGAAAATTACCGATGATGAATTGAATATGCTGAAAAAGTATTGCAGGAAATTTAATTTCCTGGACGAAAACATCACTGATTTATCGAACTATCTCATTGACTGTGTGCAGAAAAACATTCAAAAAGAAGAAATTATTAGTCAATTAAACTCTTAAATTATGAAATCACTTACACAATTATTTAGTTTAAAAAAAGTTGAGGATTCCAATACTTTTGGTGAAAATGAAGAAGACAGAGAACAAATCAGAATCACCTACTACCAAAGCGGATTCGCGGCTTCTATTAAAGCAACCGGCAAACCCATTGTGCTAAAAGCCTGTCTCCAGAACCTGTATATGAGTTTTGAAGACCAATGCCGAAAGCAAAAACTGGAACAGGACAGACTCAAACAGCCGTATCGCGAAGAGCAGGAAAAAAACAGAACGGAACTTAAGAAATGCGAAGCGGCAATTGGTATTTACGAAAAGAAAGAACAGGACATCAATGATAGCGTTGACCAGATCAAAAATGAAATTATCGAAGTAAAACGCAATCCTGACAAATACGGAATCGAGGACGGAAAAGGACTGAAAGCGCAATTTTATATTGGTTTGTTTTTGCTTCTCCCAATAACTCTTTATGTATTAGTATTTTATATTTCAGCATCTTACTCTGCATTTTTTAAGGAGTTTGCAAATGATAGTTTAACGGCTGCTATTTTTGATGCCAATGCATTGACAAATTCATTTCAAGCAAGTTGGCTTGAAGGTGTTTTGGTAGTTACAATTCCATTTGTATTTATGGGATTAGGTTACGTAATTCATATGGTTCAAAAAGGAAAAGGCCTGAAAAACGTTTTCAGAATGATTGCTTTATTTGTTACAACTTTTTTATTTGATGCCCTATTGGCTTATCAAATCGAAAAAAAGATATATGAATTTAATAAAACAACAGATTCGTCTCCTTATAATTTAAATATTGCTTTAGGCGAAGCAGAATTCTGGATGATCATATTTGCCGGATTTGTGGTGTATATTATTTGGGGACTTGTTTTTGATTTTGTGATGAAAGAATTCGAAAACATCGATAAAATCAGAGCTTTTATAAGAGGAAAAAAAGAAAATCTTATCGATTTAGAAAAATTAAAAACTGAATATATCAATAAGATTAATGATTTTAAACAGCAAATAATTATTGTAACGGGGAAAATTGCAGAGCTGCAGTCAAAAATAGATGGGTTTGTTTTTCCTGTAAAAGAATATCTGCATTATCATCATCAATATAAGGAAGGATGGTTTCAAGCAATCGGTACTGAAATAGCTTTGCCTTATAAAGAAAAAGAGGAATTACTGGAAAGTTGCGAATTTCATTCTGAAGAACATTTAAGCAAACTAAACTTAGTTGATCCTGATTTTCAGCATTTAGTATATTCTATTAAAAACTAATCTATGAAAAATATTCTCAAAACATTTGCATTATTGCTATTTATTTCTGCATTTTCCTGCAGACAGGATTCAGACAAAGAAGAAAAAGAAGTTTTATCTAAAAATCCTGTAGCAGAAAATTATAACATTAGTATACTTCTGGATTTGTCGGACAGAATTAGCCTTGAAAAGAATCCTAATCCAACTATGGAATATTATCAGAGAGATTTAGGCTATATAAAATCTGTTTCTGAGGGATTTACACAGCATTTAAAGTCTAAAAGAATAAGACAGATTAATGACAAAATGCAATTATTTTTTAATCCGGAACCTAAAGATCCGGAGATTAATTCGATTTCTCAAAAATTAAGAATTGTTATCGATAAAAATAATGCTTCAAAAGATTTACTGAATTCAATAAACTCAAATTATGCTTCACAAACATCAAAAATATATGACTCAGCCATAAAAGACAATAATTTTATAGGTTCAGATATATGGAGTTTTTTCGACACTAAAGTAAAAGATCAATGCATTGAAAATGGTAATCGAAACATACTTGTCATTTTAACAGATGGTTATATGTTTTATGATGGGACAGTAATGACAGAAGGCAACAGAACGACATATATTACTCCGAAACTTATTCAAAAGAATGGCCTAAATACTAAAGACTGGGAGAAAAAATTCCAAGATCAGGATTTTGGTTTTATTAAGATCGGTGAAGATTTATCAAATTTGGAAGTTCTTGTTTTAGGAATTAATCCTAATCGTAATAATCCGTATGAAGAAAAAGTGATAAAAGCATATTGGGCAAAATGGTTTGCTGAAATGAAAATAAAACACTTCGAAATTAAAAATGCCGATTTACCATCTAATATGGAAAAGATCATCAAGGATTTTATAATAGGAAACCATTAATCTTTAGATAATATTGAACAAAACTACTTACAAGAGGATTTTACTAATCCTCTTTTTTATAACTGTTCAAAAAATTAAATATTTATTGATTTACGGTTTTCCATAAACTACTGATTTTTATTGAGTTTACATTTGAATAAATAAATTATAAATCTACATCTATGGAAATTAACATTCAGCTAAAAGCTTTGGCAGACAAAATAATACTGCTAAAAGATAAAATTGAAACAGAAGAATCTACTAAACATGCTTTTGTTTTGCCATTTATAAACATACTTGGATACGATACATTTAATCCAACAGAAGTTGTTCCCGAATTTACTGCTGACTTAGGTCTAAAAAAGGGTGAAAAAGTAGATTATGCTATTTTTCAGGACGGTGCACCTATACTAATTATTGAATGTAAGAGCTGGAAAGAAAAGCTTACCATTCATAATTCACAACTATTCAGATATTTTCATGTTACCAAAACGCGATTTGCACTTTTAACCAACGGAATTACTTATCAGTTTTTTACCGATTTGGATGAGAAAAACAAAATGGATGAAAAACCTTTTTTAGAATTTGATATTATAAATTTAAAAGACAACGTAATCAGCGAAATAGTCAAATTTCATAAATCAAATTTCGATGTAAATAAGATTGTTAACAATGCCAGTTTACTTAAATATACAACCGAAATAAAAAAACAAATTGACAACGAATTACAAAATCCATCTAATGAATTTGTAAAATTATTTGCCAACAAAGTATATCCCGGAAGATTAACAGAAAAAGTGGTTGATGAATTTAAGGAACTTGTTCAAAAGGGGTTTAATCAATTTATTGGCGAAAAAATCAATGATCGCCTAAATGCAGCAATTAATAAAGAAACTCAAAAACAAAAAGAAGAAGCTGAAGAAGTCATTATCATTGATGACAATAAAATTTTTACCAGTGAAGAAGAAATGGAGGGTTACAGAATTGTTATTGCAATATTGAGAAGAAAAATTCCAACAAAAAGAATTGTCTCACGTGACACCCAATCCTATTTTGGCGTTTTACTGGATGATAATAACCGTAAACCTATTTGTCGATTGCATCTTAACGGAGGTAAAAAATATATTGGTCTTTTTAATGATAACAAGAATGAAATTCGTCAGGCAATACAAACTGTTGATGATATTTATTTGTTTGAAAAAGAATTATTGGAAACCCTTGATGCTTATGAAGCCTAAATTCAGGTATAAATACGTATATATCAAGCGATATCGAATTGATACATTTATACATTATTAACAACCTGAATAAATAAAACAGGAAACCAATAGATAAATATATTCCTAAAGCCCTCATTTTTTTATTCAATTACTTTTTAAAAACAGATAAAATATGATTAGAAAATTACTTATTATATGTTTATTGGCGGTAATTAGTTGTAAAAAAATTCCTCCGAAGCAAAAAATAAACAATTTTTACAAAGAAGTTGTCACTGCCGATGACAGAAAAATTATTACTCCTCAGGAAGCAAAAACCTATCACGTAGACAAAACCTTTCAATATGAATACAGAACTGGAAATCCCGGTGATTATGAATATAATTATGATGTAAAAGGAATAAATACCAAAGGTGATTCCGTTTTTGGCAATATCAACGTTCAGGGAAAATGCGGTGCCGGAATATTAAATTCAGATGGTGTTCCTGATACTGAAATTAATACCGAATGGATATCTCATGGAAAATTAAAAGCAATTGATAAAAATGGTAATAAATATGATTTGATAGTCGATTAATAGTATAAAAGTAAAAACATGAAGCTTATTATAACAATTTTATTTTTTACCCTTTCGTCTTTTAATGTTATAGAAACGAAAGTTTATATTTGTGGTATAAGAGGAGCAAAAAAATATCATTTAAATGAATCTTGTCGTGGTTTTGGAGCGTGCAAACATCAAATAACAGAAGTTAGCCTAAAGGAAGCACAAGGATTTGGCTTGACACTTTGTGGTTGGGAAGACTAACAATAACAGTATAATCTTTATATTTGAGTTTTAATTTTATTAAATGAAAATCATCTTTAGCTCATTCTTATTATTATTTACAGTACTTCTTTTCTCCCAAACCAAGATTCTTTCCTGGAATATTGAAAATTTCGGAAAATCTAAATCTGAAACTCAGCTAAATTTTATTGCCAATACTATTAAAAATTATGACATCATTACCATACAGGAAGTTGTCGCTGGTTATGGCGGAGCACAATCAGTCGCAAAACTTGTAGAAATATTAAATCTAAAAGGTTCGGAATGGGATTATCAAATTAGTAATCCTACTTCGAGCAGTGCATATAAAACAGAACGGTATGCTTTTATCTGGAAAACCAACAAGGTAAAGCTGAAAGGAAATACCTGGCTTGAAAAAAAATATAATTTAGAAATTGATCGGGAGCCTTATTTTGCTACTTTTGAAATTGATAAAAAAACCATTACGTTAGTTACATTTCATGCCATTACCAAAAATAAGCAGCCCGAAACGGAAATTAAATATTTTAAGTTTTTACCTCAGGAGTATCCTAATCTGAATTTAGTTTTTATAGGAGATTTCAATTGCCCACAATCTCATACGGTTTTTACTCCACTGAAGAAAATGGGCTATACTTCAATTTTACAAAACCAAAAAACATCTTTAAAACAAAAATGCCAAGCAAATAATTGTCTGGCATCTGAATTTGATAATATGTTTTATAAAATAAATTCTATTTACTTTATAAATTCCGGAATACTTCCTTTTTATAAAAGATACAATTCCTTAAAAGAAGCCCGAAAAATTTCCGATCACATCCCGATATGGATTGAATTCTCAATGAAATAAATTATGTTTTTAATTTTTTCTTTTTTGCAGCAGGAAACAAAACGTTATTCAAAATCAATCTATAACCCGGAGAATTGGGGTGTAAATCCAAAACTGTTGGCGGATCACCTACCTGATGCTGAAAATCCTCCGGATCATGGCCTCCAAAAAAAGTAAACATTCCTTTCCCTTTTTCACCGTGAATATAACGAGCTTCGCCATTTACTTCACAAGTTCCCAAAATTAAAACATTTGATTTAATTAATGCACTGTCAAAAGAAGTAGTCTGTCCCATGAATCCTTTTACTAATTGAGTATGATTTTGACATAACATACTTGGAATAGGATCCCATTTTGCTGAAAATTCCATTAATGAAAAATAATCTTTTTCCGGGGGGATTCTTCGTTTTGTAGTCATATCAATATCTGAAAACTCATATTGTTCCGGTTTTCTTTCAAGTGTAAAATCTTTAAAAGCAAATGAATTCCCATAAACCAATTTTGATTGATAGTTTGGTTCACTCGCATCACCGTCAAACATAGCTTCACAAATATCGACACCATCTGCTGCCAAAGAAATATCAAAACTATCTGTAGCAGAACACATAGCGAACATAAAGCCTCCGCCAATAACAAAATCTCTTATTTTTTTTGCAACGGCGCTTTTCTCCTGCGAAACTTTAGTATATCCTAACTTTGCAGCCAGAGCCTCCGCATCCTTTTTTTGTTCAATATACCAGGGTGTATTTTTATAAGCTGCATAAAATTTTCCATATTGTCCGGTAAAATCTTCATGATGCAAATGCAGCCAATCATAAAGCAATAACTGATCGCTTAGAACCTCTTCATCGTAAATTGGTGTAAAAGGAATTTCAGCATAAGTCAGGACAAGAGTAACAGCATCATCCCAGGGCTGCTTTCCTTTTGGAGTATAAACAGCAATTTTAGGTGCTTTTTCAAGAACAACAGATTCCATATTTTGGGAAGGACTTGAAATTTCATCCAAAATTGATACTTCTTCACTATCAGAAAGTATTTCAAAACTAACACCTCGAATCTGGCATTCTTTTTTAATTTCATCTGCATAAGGCAATAAAAAAGAGCCTCCGCGATAATTCAGCAGCCAACTTGCTTTATAATCTTTACTCAAACACCAATAAGTAATTCCATAAGCTTTAAGATGATTTTGCTGTGTATTTTCGTCCATCGGAAGGAGTATAAAAGAAGCCTTTGCCGATAATGAAATTAGGAACAATACTATATATATTAAACATCGCTTCATTTGATAAACTTTTTAGAGTAAAGATATAAAGGAAGCTGTAAAAAACCATATTAAACTGATTCATTTATTGCCTGTAAAGATTTGTTGAAGGGACAAAATCTATTTTAGAAATTATTTTAAGAGTATAAATAAAAAAACAGGTATAAATACCTACAAAGCAAAGAAAACTTATCGTTAAATTTGATAATCAAACAAACAGAATTATATACAATTTAAAATGAAGAACATGAAAGTTAACGATCCCCAAAAAGAATTAAATATATTTCAAAAAATAGGTCTTTGCTTATTAGCAATTACTGTTATTTCATACTATATTTTATCAATTCAATTTTTAACAAGTTAAAGTCAGGAAGTTAAAACCGCAATTTCATTTTGAATAGCATAGACTACTAATCCTGCGATATTTCTTGATTCGGTTTTGAGTAATAAATTATTTCTGTGCCCTTCTACAGTTCTGGGACTTAAAAAAAGTTTTTCGGCAATCTCAGCTGTTGTTTTTTGGTTACAAATAAGTTGAAGAATTTCAATTTCGCGTGGTGATAAAAAGCTTGTTTCTAAATTAATTTTAGAATTTTTAGTTGTTAAAATAGTGTCCTTTATAGTTCTTAAAATATTTTCATTATAATAAAATCCTTTGCAGGCAACTTCATTAATTGTATTAATTAAATCTTTCGGAGTAGTATTTTTTATTATATAGGCAACTGCACCAACCTGAACCATATTTATTACAAATGCTTTTGTATCATAACTGGTTAAGGCAATGATTTTAATTTCGGGAAAGAATTTTCGAATAATTTTAGTGGCTTCAACACCGTTTAAAATTGGCATTTTCAAATCCATGATAATAATATCCGGCTTAGTTTCATTACTATTCAAATGCGAAATAAGTTCTTCACCATTTGAAGCTTCAAAAAGAACTTCAATATTTTTTTCTTTTTGAAGCAAAAATGAAATTCCTTTACGAAATAAGACTTCGTCATCAACTAAAGCTACTTTGATAGTAAAATCATTCATATTCTTTTTGTTTAAAGAATTTTGAAATTACGAAAATAATATCATAAATAATAAAAATAATGCTATTTATAGCTAATCCATTATAAAATAAACAAAACTGTTAAAAAGTAAAAACAACATCAAATCCATTGCCAATTTCAGAGTTCATATTAATAGTTCCATTTAAAAAAGAAATTCGGCTATCAATATTTTTCATTCCAAGACCTTTTTGGTTTTCAGTATTTTTACTGTCAAAACCGATTCCGTTATCCTTAAAATAACAAGTTTTAGTTCCATTAATACTATCAAAAATAACAGAAATCTCCGTTGCTTTTCCATGTCGTAAAGAATTATTCATTAACTCTTGCAAAATCCTAAAAACGTGTAAATGTTTATCCTTATCTTTTTCATCAAACTCAATTTTATTTTGATAAACAACCTTTACAGATTTACTACTTTCAAATTCTTCACATAATTCTTCAACACCAGCATGAAGTCCAAATTTTTCAAGCACGGGAGGTAATAAATTGTGGGCTATTTTTCTTGAATTTTCTAATGCTTTTGCAGTAAGATTGATAATATTAGCGGTGATTTCTTTGGTTTCAGCCGTTGTTATGTTAGGAGAAGTAAGCAAGTAGCTATTTAACGAGACTACATTTAGTTTTGAACTAATATCATCATGCAAATCCTGAGCTATTCGCTTGCGCTCTTCTTCCTGAGTAATAAGAATAGCACATAATTGCTCTTTTTGGTGTGCCAATATTAAATCTTTCTTTTCTAATTCTTTTTGAATAATTTTCTTTCTTGAGAAATAAAAGAATAAAATTAACCCAACTGCCATTATCATAAAAAAAAGTGACAGATACAAAATAATCGCCACTAGTTCTTTTTCCGGAATTGAATTTACTTTCATATAAACTTGTGGTATTTCATTTATTATTGAATGTCAATCTTAAAATCAAAGATATTGTATTTAATTTTATCAGAGATATATCTTCAAAATAATTTATAACAAAAATCTCCATCAAATATTAAATTTGACAGAGATTTTCAATTAAATTAATTCTTTTTTATTGAGTATTCGAAAAAGAATAAGGTTAATTACTTATTAATCAAATAAATCTTATTAAACCTGAAGAGCAGATTTTTTAGAAAAACTCATTTTCCATTCATATAAAATAACCAATTGGTATATTATAAACAGGAAAGCATTTAATGTCCAGGTAAGATATTTCACATCATCACTTAAACTTAGTGTTACATTTCCGACTAAATATAAAATAGTAGATCCAAACATAAAAAAAATAACAGCGATCGTAATGTAATAATATGTTTTCTGCTCCGAAAGCATGTTATAAAAATGTAATAATGCAAAAATCAATATTAACAAAGAAGTGACTGTAATTTCAAATAAATCAAATACAAATAACAGATTGTAATCATAACAATATTGACAAATGATTAAAAGCAGCACTAAATACATACTATAGGTTACGCATTTTTTTTGTTTTTTATTTATAAAAAGCGATTTAAAAAATAAACTCAAAAGAATAAATTGCCCAATAAAAAATACGTTTACTAATAATAAATTAGTGATTTTTAAGCGGTAAAGCATTTCCATTGAAAATTGCATTACAAAGGAAAATATTAAGTAACAAACAAAAAAAACATTAGCTTTTCCCTTTCGGAAAAAGCTAATACTGTAAAGAATTAGGTTAAAAAATAAAATTGTATAACCTAAGTATATCAAAAAATTATCAATCATCGCTTATATCAATAAGGAGGACTAGGACGGGTACCATCATAAACAACTTCTTCTGTATTTCCAGTCTCTTCAGTACCTTCAGTTGCAGTTTTTTGCAGTGCGGATGATTGTCCATAAACGTCTATGTACTTACCTGTTTCTTTATCCAGTTTTGCTCCGACGAAAAGTAAAGTCTTCTCATCCTGGTCATTGATACCAATATAGGCACGGACAGCTTCAGTATTGAGTTCCAGAACTTTTTCTAAACTTTCTCTTGGTATTAAAAAAGCAATTGCTTTTTTCTTGCTCTCTGCGAGTGTAGTATCACCGTGATACTTTTTCTCCCATTCTTTAGCCTTTGCTAATGAAACTTGGATAGGCCCTGGAAAGGTTTCTTCATTCATAATTTAATTTGTTTTTGGTTAAAAGTTGTTGTAATTGTTCAGCTAAACTAATGAATTATTTTAAAATTTTAACACTTATAGAATAAAAAAAATTCCATAAGTAATTCTACGTAGTTATTTGAATATTAAACAGTTATTTAAGACATATTGTAAAAACAGGTATAAATACGCATATACAGCTTTTTATTATGGTTTAATTTTGATGGTAATCTATTAACCTAAAAAACATTTATGTCAACAGAACCATTTATCGGAGAAATAAAAATTTTCGGATTTAATTTTGCACCAAGAGGCTATATGGCCTGTAGTGGGCAACTATTGTCGATTGCACAGAATACAGCACTTTTTTCCTTATTGGGAACGACTTACGGAGGAAATGGAGTGCAGACTTTCGCCCTTCCTAATTTACAGGGACGCATGCCTATAGGACAAGGACAAGGAGTTGGACTGCCTTCGTATGTAATGGGCCAACTCTCAGGCACAACTAATGTCAGTATATTGACATCAAATATGCCTTCGCATGTCCATACTTTAAACGCTGCTATTGTTAAAATAAAAGCTTCTTCAGCAAATGCAGATGAAATTTCTCCTGATGGTAATTTTCCTGCTGCTACCACATCCGCAATATATTCAGGCAATGGAGAAACTCCCAATGTTTTTACTGGAGGAACTACCGTTACGGGCACAACAGATATAGCCGGAGGAAGCCTCCCTATATCAATTTTGAATCCTTACTTAGTCATCAATTATTCTATAGCTACCCAGGGAATTTTTCCAAGTAGAAATTAACATAACTATTTAAAAACAATAAATTATGTCTACAGAACCATTTATTGGAGAAATAAAAATATTAGGATTTTATTTTGCTCCCAGAGGATATGCAACATGCCAAGGACAAATCATGAGTATTGCTCAAAACACAGCTTTATTCTCGCTTTTAGGAACTACTTATGGAGGAAATGGACAAACTACATTTGCATTGCCTGATTTACAAGGTCGTGTACCAATAGGACAAGGGCAAGGTCCGGGGCTACCAAACTATACCATGGGAGAAATGAGCGGTACACCTACTACTACTATATTGTTATCAAATTTACCACAACACGTACATACTCTTAATAACGTTATTGTAAAACAAAAAGCTTCAACATCTAATGCAGATGAAATTTCACCTGATGGTAACTACCCTGCTGCTACTACAGCTGCAACTTATTCAGGCAGCGGAGCAACACCTAACGTTTTTATGGGCGGTACAGTAATTAGTGGCTCTACAGATCCAACTGGCACAGGTTTTCCTATTGATATAATGAACCCCTATTTGACCATTAACTATTCTATCGCAACGGAAGGAATATTTCCAAGTAGAAATTAATAAAAATTATTAAAAGGAAACTTTCGTATTGAAAGTTTCCTTTTTTATTATTCAAAAAACATATGTATACAATAGGAATTTTATTAGCAAGATCAACATACTATCAAACTATTGGCTTTGATTTATATGAAGGACTTCGTTCCGGATTAAAACATCTGGGAAGAAATGACATTAAAATAGTTACAGAAAACATAGGTTTTGGAGCTGACAAACAACAATGCTACCGTGGTGCCGAAAAACTTTTATTGGAGGAAGATGCTTCAGTTGTAATTGCCTATATAGGGCATCGTATGGCGCAATTACTCAGACCTCTTTTTCTTGCAGCCAATAAAATGCTGATTGTTTTAGATGCCGGAGTTAATTTGCCTCAGGAATGGCCCAGCTGTCCTAATATTTTCTATCATTCACTTCATAATTCATTAGGTGCTTCACTTGCAGCAAAACAAGCAACAAAAGATGGTTACACCCATGCCGGAATGGTAACAGGTTATTATGATGGCGGTTATTTGCATACTTATAGTGTTACAAAAGGTTTTGAAGAAAATGGAGGAATGATTGCTTTTAATCATGCCACCGGATATAAGACAGAAGATTTTACTATTACGCCTATAAAAGAACATCTTGAAAAATTTCCAAATAGTGCTTTATTAAGCATTTTTAGTGGCGATTTTGTACAATGGTATTTTGAAAGTATTAAAAATTTATTTGAAGGACAAAACCTTCCTGTTTATTTGCCTCCGTTTGGATTTGAAGAGATGATGTTATCTGATGCTGAATATTCAAGTAAAAATATAAAAGGAATTGCAGCATGGTCGAAGAAGATAGAGTCTGAAGAAAATAAAATATTTATTGAAACAATAACAAACGCAGGCAGAATACCAAATCTGTTTTCATTGTTAAGTTGGGAAAGTGCCAAAATTGTCATAAAAACATTAGAATTAATTGACGAGTCTAAAAATAATATCTCACAAATAGCTACTGGTTTGCAATCATTTACATTCGAAAGTCCCAGAGGTAAGATTTATTTCGACTCGAAAACAAATACATCAATTGCTCCTTTATACAACGCAACTATAATTTCTACCAACGAAGGCAAATGTGAAGTTCAGATAGAAAGTATAGCAAATGACGTATTTGAACATTTTGAAAAACTAACCACTGAAAATCTGAATAATTCCACATCAGCATGGTATAACAGTTATGCCTGTATTTAATTATGGAAACACAAAAAAAAATAATGGTATTGTGTGGAGGTAAATTCGCCTTTAAAACGCTTCAATTATTGGCGTATGAAAAATTCATATGTGCAGTTGGAATTGGCAAAGGTGCTATCACAATAATAGATGCTTTAGAAAGAGAATCTGAAGACAATAACTTCGGTTTTAAATCTTTTCCTGATAAAAAAAGCGTTACTGAAATGAGAGCATGGATTGATGATGTACAGCCCGATTATATCTTTTGTATCTCATTTCCATTTCTGCTTCCTGAAAATGTTTTATCATACGGATCCAATAAATTCATCAATTTTCACCCAGGTCCGTTACCGCAATATCGTGGAGTAATGCCAATTTTCGAAGTATTAAAAAATCAGGAAACGGAAACCGCTATTTGTGCTCATTTTATGAATTCAAAATTTGATGAAGGCAATATTATTTTTAATGATCCGATTGCTATTCAGGAAGGAGATACATATGGCAAACTAACCGTAAAATTAAGTGACCGTATGGCTCAGGTCACTTTGAATATGGCGAACATGCTGCAATTTGCCAACAGCATTCCAAATCAGCCACAAGACGAGACCTTATCTTATTATTATGAAAAACCGGAATTATCGGATACTTATATTAATTGGAAACATATGACGGCAAGTGAGATAATCTCACTTATAAATGCTTGCAATCCCTGGAACACAGGAGCTGACGCTTCACTTCTGGGAGAACAAGTTAAAATAATCTCTGCAACATTATTAAACCAGCCTCATAATAATCAGAGAGGAACTATTGTGTCCATAACAGAAACGCTTAACATAGCTTGTGCTGATAACCAACAGATTGCCGTTGAAATACTTAGTACAGATTCGGGCATTATGACAGTTGCCCAGTTTGCCATGTTGCATCCTGTATTGACAAATATATTTAACTAATATTTTATACAACACTTAATTTAAAACACGATTATGAAAAAAAATTTTACTTTAATTTTCACATTGTTGCTTTGCCTCTTTTATATAGGAGGAAATGCACAAACGCAGTTTTGGAGCGACACCTTTGAGGATGCCGGCGCCCCAAGTTCTGGTTCAAGGACAGCATCTATAGATTTTTCTTGTGGAGGACCACCATTCACATCTTACTTCACAAGAACTTTACCAACAGGAATTGCCCTGCAAAATGGAAGTTATTCCCTTTTTCAAGGTTCTAAGATTTGGGCGGCAGAAGATATTGACAGAGGTCCTACCTGTACTAACGCATCCATATCTGCAAATCAACAAGTGACATGGAGCGGTATTAATATAGCGGGTAAAACCGGATTATCTTTTAAAGGCCTTTTAGCCGCATCTCAACTTGGTGGATGGCAAGGTCTTAATTTTGGTGCTGCAGAGGATTTTCTTATAGTAGAATATCGTATTGATGGAGGTTCATGGACAAAAGCTTTAGCATTTTACAGTAATGTTCCCGCTGCTTCCCCAGCTTCAAGCAATCAGCTTTATCTTGATACTGATGGAGATTTAATAGGCGACGGAGCTGGTTTAACCTATGCTTTTACTGAATATTCAGCAAATATTACAGGAACAGGAACAACTTTAGATCTGCGTTTCAACTGTTTTGCTAATGCTAGTGCAGCTCAAGAACTTGCGGTTGACAACTTTCGTTTGTATGAAACACCTCCGTGTGTACCAATAAGCGGAACAACCGTGGTGACCAATGTTGCCTGCAATGGCGGTACAAACGGAGCAATCAATCTGACTCCAACTGGTGGAGCTGGTGGTTATACTTTTAACTGGGGCGGAGGTATTACTACCGAAGACCGCACTGGATTGGCAGCGGGTACTTATTCAGTAATCATTACCGATGCCAACGGCTGTACCGGAACTGTTTCCGGAATTACAGTAACCCAGCCTGCAGCAGCAGTATCCGGAACTACAGTAGTTACCAATGTGTCCTGTAACGGCGGTACAAACGGAGCAATCAATCTGACTCCAACTGGTGGAGCTGGTGGTTATACTTTTAACTGGGGCGGAGGTATTACTACCGAAGACCGCACTGGATTGGCAGCGGGTACTTATTCAGTAATCATTACCGATGCCAATGGTTGTACGGGTACTGTTTCCGGAATTACAGTAACCCAGCCTGCAGCAGCAGTATCCGGAACTACAGTAGTTACCAATGTGTCCTGTAACGGCGGTACAAACGGAGCAATCAATCTGACTCCAACTGGTGGAGCTGGTGGTTATACTTTTAACTGGGGCGGAGGTATTACTACCGAAGACCGCACTGGATTGGCAGCGGGTACTTATTCAGTAATCATTACCGATGCCAACGGCTGTACCGGAACTGTTTCCGGAATTACAGTAACCCAGCCTGCAGCAGCAGTATCCGGAACTACAGTGGTTACCAATGTGTCCTGTAACGGCGGTACAAACGGAGCAATCAATCTGACTCCAACTGGTGGAGCTGGTGGTTATACTTTTAACTGGGGCGGAGGTATTACTACCGAAGACCGCACTGGATTGGCAGCGGGTACTTATTCAGTAATCATTACCGATGCCAATGGTTGTACGGGTACTGTTTCCGGAATTACAGTAACCCAGCCTGCAGCAGCAGTATCCGGAACTACAGTGGTTACCAATGTGTCCTGTAACGGTGGCACAAACGGAGCAATCAATCTGACTCCAACTGGTGGAGCTGGTGGTTATACTTTTAACTGGGGCGGAGGTATTACTACCGAAGACCGCACTGGATTGGCAGCGGGTACTTATTCAGTAATCATTACCGATGCCAACGGCTGTACCGGAACTGTTTCCGGAATTGCAGTAACCCAGCCTGCAGCAGCAGTATCCGGAACTACAGTGGTTACCAATGTGTCCTGTAACGGTGGCACAAACGGAGCAATCAATCTGACTCCAACTGGTGGAGCTGGTGGTTATACTTTTAACTGGGGCGGAGGTATTACTACCGAAGACCGTACAGGATTAGCAGCGGGTACTTATTCAGTAATCATTACCGATGCCAACGGCTGTTCCGGAACTGTTTCCGGAATTACAGTAACCCAGCCTGCAGCAGCAGTATCCGGAACTACAGTGGTTACCAATGTGTCCTGTAACGGTGGCACAAACGGAGCAATCAATCTGACTCCAACTGGTGGAGCTGGTGGTTATACTTTTAACTGGGGCGGAGGTATTACTACCGAAGACCGTACAGGATTAGCAGCGGGTACTTATTCAGTAATCATTACCGATGCCAACGGCTGTACCGGAACTGTTTCCGGAATTACAGTAACCCAGCCTGCAGCAGCAGTATCCGGAACTACAGTGGTTACCAATGTGTCCTGTAACGGTGGCACAAACGGAGCAATCAATCTGACTCCAACTGGTGGAGCTGGTGGTTATACTTTTAACTGGGGCGGAGGTATTACTACCGAAGACCGTACAGGATTAGCAGCGGGTACTTATTCAGTAATCATTACCGATGCCAACGGCTGTACCGGAACTGTTTCTGGAATTACAGTAACGGCTCCAACGGCAATCAGTACGGCAACAGGCTCACAAACCAATGTATCTTGCAACGGCGGTACAAACGGTTCGGCTTCGGTTACCCCTTCGGGCGGAACTCCGGGCTATACCTATTCCTGGTCTCCTTCGGGCGGAACGGCAGCTACGGCTACAGGTCTTGCCGCAGGAACTTATACGGTAACAATAACGGATGCCAACGGATGTACGGCCACTCGCAACTATACCATCACGCAGCCAACGGCAATCAGTACGGCAACAGGCTCTCAAACCAATGTATCTTGTAACGGCGGTACAAACGGTTCGGCTTCGGTTACCCCTTCGGGCGGAACTCCGGGCTATACCTATTCCTGGTCTCCTTCGGGCGGAACGGCGGCTACCGCTACAGGTCTTGCCGCAGGAACTTATACGGTAACAATAACGGATGCCAACGGATGTACGGCTACGCGCAACTATACCATCACGCAGCCAACGGCAATCAGTACGGCAACAGGCTCTCAAACCAATGTATCTTGTAACGGCGGTACAAACGGTTCGGCTTCGGTTACCCCTTCGGGCGGAACTCCGGGCTATACCTATTCCTGGTCTCCTTCGGGCGGAACGGCGGCTACCGCTACAGGTCTTGCCTCAGGAACTTATACGGTAACAATAACGGATGCCAACGGGTGTACGGCTACGCGCAACTATACCATCACGCAGCCAACGGCAATCAGTACGGCAACAGGCTCTCAAACCAATGTATCTTGTAACGGCGGTACAAACGGTTCGGCTTCGGTTACCCCTTCGGGCGGAACTCCGGGCTATACCTATTCCTGGTCTCCTTCGGGCGGAACGGCGGCTACCGCTACAGGTCTTGCCTCAGGAACTTATACGGTAACAATAACGGATGCCAACGGGTGTACGGCTACGCGCAACTATACCATCACGCAGCCAGCAGCTATAAATTCAACAACTACACTTGTTGGAGCAACCATAACAGCTAATCAGGCTGGTGCCACATACCAATGGTTTGAATGTCCAAGTACTATAATATCAGGACAAACCGGACAATCATTCATACCAACAGCTAATGGTTCTTATGGAGTTACTATAACAATCGGTGGATGTAGTGTTACATCATCATGTGTTTTAGTAAATACTTTGGCTAATCCTGATTTTGAGGAAAAATCTAAATTTATAATGTATCCAAATCCAAATAAGGGTATAGTGAATATAGAATGTGATTCTGATGGTGATTTAAATATTATAAATCAATTAGGACAAACTATTAAAACAGTAAAAGTTTCTTCCGACAGAATTAATACAATCAATATTGAAGGTCTTGCTGACGGTATTTATTTTATTTGCGAAAAGAAAGGAAGTAAAATAATTACACACAAATTGATTCTAAAGAAATAATATAAATTTGATAAAGGGGGATTGTTTAACGTCCCCCTTTTTTAATTTAAAACACAAATTATTTATGATAAACAATTACACTATAAACTGTCTTCTAACATTTAAATAAAATATCTATGGAAAGAAGATTATTTGCAAAACAGGCAAGCCTGCTGGCTTCGGGTGTTTTAATTTTTCCAACCGGAACCATATTATCAAACCCTGAACAAAAGAGTAGTAACCTTGATTTAACTCCTTTATTTATTACTGGTAAAAAAATTATAATAAAAGGATTAATTTTAGATTCAAAAACACATCTGCCAATAACTACAGATATAAATGTTAAAGTAAAAAGAAATAGATTTTATTCAAAAAACCATTCTATTACTGCTACAAATGGATGTTATTCCATTTATTCCGGATTTTCAAATTCTAATAAAATATCTGAAAAAGTAATGATTGAAATTAAAGTAAATGGATACAAACCATATGAATCGAATCTTTACTTAACCAAAAAGGGCTGTAATATTCATAGTGATCAATGGCAATACAATCCGGATTTCAAATCCGAATACTGCCCTGTAAATAAAGAAGAATCAGAATTTGTACTATCAAAATTTAATTTTTATTTAGTAAAAACTCAATACTGATTTAGAATATTGAATAACTTAAAAAGGGAAAATTTAATTATTTTCCCTTTTATTTTTTAAGTCATTTTTTATTTAATTATTTAAGAACCTTAAAACGGTACATCACTATCGTCATCATCTTCATTCAAATTACTTCCAAAAGCTTCGTTAGCAGATGGCAGGTTTTTAGTAATAAAAGGATTCTCTTCATGATTCATTTTAGACGGTAAGTCATCATAACCTCCTGTAAAATCTTCAAGATTATCAAATTTACCAAGGTTTCCGATAAATTTCAAACGGATATTTTCAAGACCTCCATTACGATGTTTTGCTATAATAAATTCGGCCTGACCTGCAGTTGGTGATTGTTCGTCATCATCCCATTCTTCAATTTTATAATATTCAGGACGATAAATAAACGAAACGATATCTGCATCCTGCTCAATTGCTCCGGATTCACGAAGATCCGAAAGCAAGGGTCTTTTACTTGATCCACGGGTTTCTACCGCACGTGATAATTGCGAAAGTGCAATAACCGGAACGTTTAACTCTTTTGCCAAAGCTTTTAAATTTCGGGAAATAGTCGAGATTTCCTGCTCACGATTCCCCCCTCCTTTTCCGCTTCCTCCAGCTGTCATCAACTGCAAATAATCGACTATAATAAGTCTTATTCCGTGTTGTGATGCTAAACGACGGCATTTTGCACGTAAGTCGAAAATAGAAAGCGAAGGTGAATCATCAATAAATAATGGTGCCTTTTCTAAATCTTTTACTTTAGTACTCAGCTGTTCCCACTCATGCTTCTCCAGTTTCCCTGTTCTTAATTTTTCTGATGACAGACCTGTTTCAGAAGAAATAAGCCTTGTAATCAGCTGTACAGAAGCCATCTCCAAAGAGAATACAGCCACCGGATGTCCATAATCAATTGCAATATTACGAGCCATCGAAAGTACAAAAGCCGTTTTACCCATACCCGGACGGGCAGCAATAATGATTAAATCACTCGGCTGCCATCCTGAAGTTACCTGATCTAATTTTTCAAAACCGGTTGCTACTCCACTCAACCCTTCCTTACCGGCAATTTCTTCAATACGTTTCTTTGCCTGTAAAACCAAACTCTGAGCCGTTTCTGAACTTCTTTTAATATTTCCTTGTGTTACTTCGTAAAGCTTTGATTCCGCTTTATCCAGCAAATCAAATACGTCAGTTGTTTCATCATACGATTCTTCAATAATTTCCGAAGAAATTCGAATTAAACTTCTCTGAATATATTTTTGAAGTATAATACGGGAGTGAAATTCAATATGTGCCGAAGAGGCTATTTTTTGTGTTAACTGAATTAAATAAAAATCACCTCCGGCTAGTTCCAGCTTACCATTTTTTTTAAGCTGTGTTGAAACGGTAAGTAAATCAATTGGTTGTGTTTCTGTAAAAAGTTGAACAATAGCTTCAAAAATAAATTTATGGGCATCTTTATAAAAAGCATCGGGCTGCAGAATATCAATTACATCATCAACCCCTTTTTTATCAATCATCATTGCTCCAAGCACAGCTTCTTCTAAATCAAGCACTTGTGGCGGCAATTTCCCTTTTTCTAAGTTAATAATTGTGGTTTTTTCAACCTTTATTGGGTTTATATTTTTGAAATTTTCCATATGCGAAAGTAGCAAATTTTAAAAAAAATATTGCTATCGAGTTATAACTATTAATTGTTTATAAGTAGCGGTTTTTTGTTTATAACCAAAAAAAAATCCGAAACTGTAAGGCTTCGGATTTTAAATCATTTTTCAGGAATTTACTCTTTATACTCGCCCATCTTACTGTATTTGTCCATTCTTTGGGCAATTAAGTCGGCTGTTGATAAGTCTTTCAATTCATTATATCCTTTTGTGATGTATTCGGTAACCGTTTTAAAAGTAGTTTCGCGGTCATAGTGCGCTCCTCCTAATGGTTCAGGAATAACATCATCAACTAATTTTTGTTTTTTCATGTCAGAAGAAGTCAATTTTAGAGCATCTGCCGCACGTTCTTTATATTCCCAGCTTTTCCATAAAATCGAAGAACACGATTCTGGAGAAATTACAGAGTACCAGGTATTTTCTAACATATATACTTTATCTCCAACACCAATCCCTAAAGCTCCGCCTGAAGCTCCTTCACCAACAATAATTGTGATAATTGGTACTTTCAATCGCACCATTTCAAAAATATTTCTGGCAATCGCTTCACCTTGTCCGCGTTCTTCGGCTTCAAGTCCCGGATATGCACCCGGAGTATCGATCAAAGTTAGGACCGGTATACCAAATTTCTCTGCCATTTTCATTAAACGCAAAGCTTTACGGTATCCTTCAGGATTTGCCATTCCAAAATTACGATACTGGCGTGTTTTTGTATTGTACCCCTTTTGCTGACCAACAATCATAAACGATTGTCCATTTACCTTACCTAATCCGCCAACCATTGCTTTATCGTCTTTAAAGTTACGATCGCCGTGAAGTTCTAAAAATGTTTCACCGCAAATTGCTCTGATGTAATCTAAAGTATAGGGTCTGTTTGGGTGCCTTGAAAGCTGAACACGTTGCCAGGCCGTAAGGTTTTTGTATATTTCTCTCTTAGTTTGCTCTAATTTTTTGTTGATTTCCTTACAGGTTGGTGTTACATCAACGGCAGATTCTTTTCCAATTATAACACACTTTTGTAACTGTTCTTCAAGTTCTTTTATTGGAAGCTCAAAATCTAAATATTCCATGGATTTTTTGAATTTTGTTTTTAAATCGAACCGCAAATATAAAAATATTATATCAGTTAGTATGAATAATTTATAGTTTTAGTGTGATTAGATCGTACTAAAAAATACATTGTGATTAATAACAATAAATTATTACACTTCTTTCTTGTTTTGATAATGTTTAAAAACGCCATTTAAGATAACTGTAATTACAATTATTATGGCACCAATATAAAATTCCATACTCATTTTTTCTTTTCCTCCAAGAATAAAATAAGCCAAGACAATTCCGTAAACCGGCTCTAAATTAGTCGTTAACATTACTGTGTAAGGAGTTAATTTCTGCATAACTTTTACAGAAGCCGTAAAAGCATAAGCCGTGCAGACTGATGCTAAAATAAACAGTAAAATCCAGTTATTTAATGATATGGAGAAGAATTCTGCATTGAATTTTCCCAACACTAAAAAATAAATGGAGATAAAGAAAACCCCGGCACCAAATTCATAAAAAGTAATTACTGATGGTTCATGATCAGCTATTAATTTGCCATTCATAAGCGTAAACAATACACCAAGAATAATAGAAGCCAATGCAAAATAAACACCATGCAAATACTTAATTTCTACCTGCATAATTAATGCTAAACCTCCAATAATTACAAGTCCGAAAAAAACCTCATACCATAATACTTTCCGTCCAAAAAAAAGAGGTTCCAATAAAGATGCAAAAAAAGCTCCGAGCGAAAATATCGAAAGGGTTATGGAAACATTTGAAACATGAATGGCTTTAAAAAAGAAAATCCAATGGAGTGCAATTAATAATCCGACGAAAATCAATTTAAAAAATTCTTTAACGGGAACCTGAAAAGATTGTTTTTTGTAAAGGATAAAAACACCCAGAAAAATTCCGGCAAGAAGCATTCTATACCAAACCAAATTTTCGGCATCAATCGTAATTAATGCACCTAAAATTGCCGTAAAACCCCAAATAAAAACAATTAAATGAAGTTTTAAATAACTTTTTAAATTATCGTTTCGCATTTCGTAATAAATAAACCGCAAGCATTCCGAAAACGATATTCGGAAACCATACAGCTAAAAAAGGTGAAAAAGTAGATTTTTCGGCAAGAGTACCAAATATTTTATCAAAAAAAACAAAAGAAAAGGCAATTGCAATTCCAATAGCAAGATTGACACCCATACCACCACGGCGTTTCATGGCAGAAACCGCAACAGCTATAATTGTCAGAATAAAAGCAGATACAGGAACGCTGTATTTTTTATAAAGCACTACTAAGTACGTATTTATATTTCCTGAACCACGTTTTCTTTCTTTTTCAATAAATTTATAAAGCTTTCCCAAACTTAAAGTTTCAGCGATATAAACGACAGGAGTTAAATCCTCTAATTCAAACTTGAAGGCTACATTTTTTTCAGGTGCTTTTTCAATTTTATCGTTCAGTGCCCCAACCGTTCTTTTAGTATAATCATACAGCGTATATATTTTCTTTTTGGGATCCCATTTAATACGGCTTGCAGTAATTTTATAGGTCAATTTATCTTTTTCGAAATGTTCTAAAGAAAAATTAAATGCTGTTTTGGACTCATCATTAAAACTATTAACAAAAATGAAATCGTTGTCATTAATCTGTCTGTAAACATTCGTATTTTCACCGCGCATTTCAGCTTTACCATTTCCTTTTAAATAGGTGTACCTAAAATTATTAAATCCTTCACTGGCAGCAGGAACAATAAAAAATCCCATTAATAAAACAAAAACCGAAACTATTGTCGCACCTATAATATAAGGCCGTAAAAATCGTGTAAATGAAATACCGGAACTCAAAATTGCAATAATTTCAGTATTATTGGCCAGTTTTGAGGTAAACCAGATTACCGATAAAAACAAAAATATCGGAAACAGGGAATTTGCAAAATATACAGTAAAATTATAATAATAGATCGCAATATCCATAAACGGAATCTTGTTTTCCAGCATTTTATTCACCTTTTCAGAAACGTCAATTACAATTCCAATCGGAATAAATAATAGCAACATCACCGAAAAAGTGGCCAAATATCTTTTTAAAATATATTTATCTATTATCGTTAACATATATCTTTATAGTTTCAAGTTGAAAAGCTTCGCGTTTCAAGTTCCAAGTTTCAGATTTCTGTGAGCAACCTGAAACTTGAAACTAAAAAAACATGAAACTCTTTATAATCTTTGACTCATATTTTTAACCATCATTTCTTTCCATGGTCTAAAATCTCCTGCTAAGATATGTTTTCTGGCTTCACGAACCAACCACATATAAAAACCAAGATTATGAATCGTCGCAATTTGTTTTCCTAAATATTCATTGGCAGCAAATAAATGACGCAAATAAGCTTTCGTATATTCAGTATCTACAAAAGTATGTCCCATTTCGTCAATTGGAGAAAAATCAGCTTCCCATTTTTTATTTTTAATATTGATTGTTCCGTTTGACGTAAACAACATACCATTTCTGGCATTACGTGTTGGCATTACACAATCGAACATATCAATTCCCAAAGCAATATTTTCCAAAATATTAATAGGAGTCCCAACTCCCATTAAATATCGGGGTTTATCTTCCGGTAAGATTTCACAAACCACTTCGGTCATGGCGTACATTTCTTCGGC
Source organism: Flavobacterium sp. Flavsp81 (assembly GCF_059491325.1). Lineage (NCBI taxonomy): Bacteria > Pseudomonadati > Bacteroidota > Flavobacteriia > Flavobacteriales > Flavobacteriaceae > Flavobacterium > Flavobacterium sp. Flavsp81. The sequence continues at coordinate 2,455,658 of NZ_CP168505.1, forward strand.
AGGCTCTCCTACCGACAAACCTCCAATAGCATTTCCCTGCTGACCGGAATTAGCAATATATTCAGCCGATTGACGACGCAAATCTTTGTAAGTACTTCCCTGAACAATCGGAAAAAACGTTTGCTCATACCCATATTTATAAGGCACTTTTTCTAAGTGATTAATACAGCGATCCAGCCAGCGGTGCGTCATATGCATAGAACGCTGCGCATATCTGTAATCGCAGGGATAAGGCGTACATTCATCAAAAGCCATTATTATGTCGGCTCCGATAGTACGCTGAATCTCCATTACATTTTCCGGTGTAAAAAAGTGATATGAACCATCAATATGTGATTTGAACTTCACTCCTTCTTCCTTAATTTTTCGGTTATTTGAAAGCGAATACACCTGATATCCTCCTGAATCCGTCAAAATATTACGATCCCAGTTCATAAATTTATGCAATCCTCCTGCTTTTTCAAGGATTTCAGTCTGCGGGCGTAAATATAAATGGTATGTATTTCCAAGAATAATATCCGGGTTAATATCCTCTTTAAGCTCACGTTGGTGCACTCCTTTTACAGAAGCAACCGTACCAACGGGCATAAAAATAGGAGTTTCAATAACTCCGTGATCAGTAGTGATGCTCCCCGCTCTTGCTTTCGACTGCGGATCTTTTTGTAATAAATCAAACTTCATATATGCGTTTTTCAGTCGGCAAAGATAGGCTAATTTGAGAGAATTTTAATTAATTAGACAATTTGTCAATTAGAAATTAGATAATGATTTACTAATCTTAAACTTGAAACAAAGAAAACCTGAAACTTTTAACTTTTTTTTGGGCGTTTCCCAAGGGCCGGGCTATCCGCTATATTCCCAATTAACAAAAACTACGGCAAAAAAAGCCTTGTTTTTCTAAATCGGGAGATGCCGCTTCTATCCCTAACGCAAAACCAAAGAGTCATTCAATAACTTACGATTATCCAAATGTAAAAACTGCAATATCAAACCGACAAAGTGTAACAAAACTCTAGCATTGATTCTTTAATTTAGTTACAAAAGAAAAGTAGAATTGTATTAATTAAAAATTATAGAAATTATGATAAATTCAGATGATAAAAACCCAATGAAAGAAAATCAAATTGAAAGCAACCTCGAAAACTTAGATTATCCGGCAAATGAAGATATTTACAATCAGGAAGACAAACTGGAAGACATCGATCCTGAAGATATTTCCGGCGAAAGAATCATCAATCAGGATAATCATGAATGGAAACAAAATAGTGACAAAATCGGAAATGATTTAGACATTCCAGGTTCTGAACTTGATGACGAACAGGAAGAAATTGGTTCTGAAGACGAAGAAAACAACTTTTACAGCGAAGGCGATACAGAATAACCTTTTTTGCTGCAAATTACCAGGATTTATTTTTGCCACAGATTATACAGATTAACACACGATTTTTAAAATCAATTTAATCTTTAATCAGTGGCAAACTTTTTTATATACTGTCAGCAAGATTTTCAAGTTTTTTTTCGGTATCAATAAAAAAAGAGCCACAATTTAACAATTGTGACAAACTAAAGCAAAAAATCATTTGTCATACCGCAAAATAAAAATTACTTTTGCACCAGTTTAACTTTTACATATAAAATGAAGCCTAACACACAACAATTAAGCGATTTAACTATCCAAGTAAGAAGAGATATTCTTCGAATGGTACATGCTGTCAACTCAGGCCATCCAGGCGGTTCACTAGGTTGTACTGAATTTTTGGTAACGCTATACCAAAATATTATGGAACGTAAAGAAGGTTTTGATATGCACGGAATCGGAGAAGATATTTTCTTCCTTTCAAACGGACATATTTCTCCTGTCTTTTATAGCGTTTTAGCGCGCAGCGGTTATTTCCCTGTTTCAGAACTAGCAACATTCAGATTACTAAACTCTCGTTTACAAGGACATCCAACGACTCACGAAGGATTACCCGGAGTTCGTATTGCTTCTGGTTCATTAGGACAAGGTTTATCTGTAGCTCTTGGTGCAGCTCAGGCTAAAAAATTAAACGGAGATAATCATTTAATTTACACTTTACATGGTGATGGTGAATTGCAGGAAGGTCAAAACTGGGAAGCTATCATGTATGCTTCTGCAAAAAAAGTAGACAACCTTATCGCTACTATCGATGTTAACGGAAAACAAATTGACGGAACTACAGACGAAGTTTTAGCAATGGGAAGCCTTCGTGCTAAATTTGAAGCTTTTGACTGGGATGTTTTAGAAATCACAGAAGGAAATAATATCGAAGCAATTATTGCCGGATTAACTGACGCTAAATCAAGAACAGGAAAAGGAAAACCAGTTTGTATTTTACTACATACTGAAATGGGTAATGGTGTTGACTTCATGATGCATACTCACGCCTGGCACGGAAAAGCACCAAACAATGATCAATTGGCAACTGCTTTGGCTCAAAACTATTCTGAAGATCAAATCGATTATTAAAAAAAGCTTTAAGCTTTAAGCAACAAGTCTTATGTCTATTGCCTACAGCCTATTGCGTACAGCAAAAAAACAAAAATGAAAAAATATACAAATACAGGAAGTAAAGATACCCGTTCTGGTTTTGGAGCGGGAATGACTGAATTAGGTCAGAAAAACGAAAATGTTGTTGCATTATGTGCCGATTTAATTGGTTCATTAAAATTTGATGAATTCAAAAAAAATCACCCCGAGCGTTTTTTCCAGATTGGAATCGCAGAAGCTAACATGATTGGTATCGCCGCAGGTTTAACAATTGGAGGAAAAATTCCTTTTACAGGAACTTTCGCAAATTTCTCAACAGGAAGAGTTTACGACCAAATTCGTCAATCAGTTGCTTATTCTGATAAAAACGTAAAAATTTGTGCTTCTCACGCAGGTTTAACACTTGGTGAAGATGGAGCAACACACCAAATCTTAGAAGACATTGGTTTAATGAAAATGCTGCCGGGAATGACTGTAATCAATACTTGTGATTACAATCAGACAAAAGCAGCTACTCTGGCTTTAGCTGATCACCATGGTCCTGCTTATTTGCGTTTCGGACGTCCGGTTGTAGCAAACTTTACTCCTGCTGACGAGCCTTTCGTAATCGGAAAAGCTATTTTGCTAAACGAAGGAACTGATGTAACGATTATTGCTACAGGACACTTGGTTTGGGAAGCTCTTATTGCTGCCGAAGCATTAGAAGCAAAAGGAATTTCTGCTGAAGTAATTAATATTCACACAATCAAACCTCTTGACGAAGAAGCGATTCTTAAATCATTGGCAAAAACAAAATGTGTTGTAACTGCCGAAGAGCACAACATACTTGGAGGTCTTGGAGAAAGCGTTTCAAGAGTATTAGCTCTAAATACTCCTGCCCCACAAGAATTTGTAGCTGTAAACGATAGTTTTGGTGAGTCCGGAACTCCGGAACAATTAATGGAGAAATACAAATTAAACAATCAGGCGATTGTTGAAGCTGCAGAAAAAGTTATCAAAAGAAAATAATTTCAGATTTTCTTATTTATAAAAAAACCTCGAAAGTGATTTCGAGGTTTTTTATATTCATTTTCTATTTTTCAAATCAAGGCTTTGCAGTTATCGTAGTTACCTTGGTCGTATTATGTGCTTTATCAAGATGTATCTTAAGTCTGCCTGCGGTCTCATAATCATAAACATTTTTAACTACACCATTAAGCGTTTCAGTCTTAACAAATGCCGGAATTCCTTTAGGCTCACTATTTAAATTTTTCTCATTAATATTTAGTGTTTCCGGATCATCTTCCACATCAAACTTTTCAAATGGAAAATATTTACTTGGCCCATAATAGACCTTAATTCCTTCCTCAATAACTTCACCAACTTTACCAGCCGGCTTAGTAATTTCAAGTTTAGTGGTATAACTATCGCCATCGTCATCTATATCTATAAAATCAGGAACACCATCGCCATCTGTATCATCCGGATTAACCGGTTTATTAGGATATGCTGTTGTGTTACTAAAATCACGCACATAACCATCTCCATTAATATCTTCATACATATCCAAGACACCATCTGCATCATGATCCAGTCTTTGTATCTGATATAATTTAAAACTAAATACCAAAGGTCGATAAGCAGGTATTGAATTACTGCCCGTATAATAACCCAGTCCTGAAGGAAGAAACATTACTCCTGCACCAAAATCAGTATAGGTAATCGTTCCATTAGTATTTCCACTGGAATTTCCTGTCTTAAATTCAGGAAAAGTTTCTGCCCACCCTCTTACAACTCCAGTCAAGTCAAAGGCAGATTGAGGATATTTAAGTTGTTCAAAAAACGTTGTCTTAATATATGCCGGATTTTTATCCGTTTTAGCCACATCTGACAGATAACTTCCACTATAAGAAGCCAAAACTCCATCGGTATTCATTGGAGATTCTCCCGTCCCTTCTCTTAAAACTAAATAATAAAGCTCGTAAGTTATTCCGTGTAAATCAACACTTTTAGATCTTAACTGAGGAAAAGTAGCCGTGCCTACATTAGCCTTATATGACATAATGGGCACTTGTGTTGCAGTATCTTCAATAGAATCTATAACCACATCCATATCTTCCATATTGCCTGCACTTTCCGTAATTACAATATAATGTGTATTTAAATATCCCTCGATAGTAGCCTTATCTGTGGCGTATTGCACGGCAAAATCTCTTATTGGTTCTGTTTTCTGATCATCATTATCATTTTTATTACAGGAAATCAAAGAAGAACCGGCAACCAGTAGAATAAAAAAATATTTAAATTTGTTCATTATTATTAATTTTTTAAGTGCGCAAGATACAATATTGATTTATTTTTGTAAAGAATTTAACTCTGATTTTAGAAAAATTATGCGAATAGATAAATACCTATGGTGCGTACGATATTACAAAACCCGAAATATGGTTACCGAGGCTTGTAAAAAGAACCACATTACAGTAAATGGTCAGGTAGCCAAGCCATCTAAAGAAGTTTTTCCTACTGACAAGATAACATTCAGAAAAGACCAGATTACACAAATAATTACTGTCCTTGATATTCCGGAAAGCCGTGTCGGAGCAAAATTGGTTGATATCTACAGAAAAAATGAGACTCCGGCAGAAACATATGCTCATTTAGAATTATTAAAACTATCAAAAGAGCATTATCGCAAAAGCGGTACCGGAAGACCTACCAAAAAAGACCGTAGGGATATTGACGAATATGGGAATGAAATTTTTGATGAAGAAGAGTAAAACTAAACTCTAATTTTAAAATTCCAAATTCCAAAACTTCCATCTATAAAATCTAACATACAAATTCAAAAATCTAAAATAAAAACCTCAACATTATAATTTTAAAATTCTTTCTGACATTGGAATTTGGATTTTTTATATTGGAATTTAAAATTTGTACTTTAGCAAAAAAATAAATCATGAGCAAAAATATCATCTTGACCAATCAGGAAATTGAACACAAAATAAAGCGTATCGCCTATCAAATTTACGAGACTTTTGTTGATGAAGATGAAGTTGTGATTGCCGGAATCGCTACTAACGGATCTATTTTTGCCAAAAAAATTGCTTTAGCCTTAAGCAGTATATCTACTCTTAAAATCTCGTTGTGTGAAGTTATAGTAGACAAACAAAATCCTCAATTACCAATACAGACTTCTTTGTCCGTAACAGAATACGAAAACAAAGGCTTAGTACTGGTTGATGATGTTCTAAATTCCGGAACTACTTTAATTTATGCTGTTCGTCATTTCCTGGACGTTCCCTTAAAGAAATTCAAAACTGCTGTACTTGTAGACAGAAATCACAAAAAATATCCGGTAAAAGCAGATTTTAAAGGAATTTCACTATCAACATCCTTACTGGAACATGTTCAGGTGATTTTTGACGAAAATGGTGACGACTATGCTTTTTTAAGCTAATAGCTCCAGAATGTCCTGAACGGTTTCTTCAACAGTTTTATCATCAACCGCAACTTTATATTGCGCATGATTATAAAAAAAGCTTCTATCAAATAAATGCTTTGCAATAAACTCTTTCATTTCACCCTCATTCATATCAGCTATCAAGGGACGCTTGCTCTTGTTATGAATTAATCTGCCATATAAAGTCTCTATGGAAGCCTTTAAGTAAATTGAAGCAACATCATCTCTTTTTAATAATTCGTGATTATTTGCATAACACGGCGTTCCTCCGCCTAATCCTATTATACTATTTTCTGAAGACTGAAGTAATTCTACAAATATTTCGTGTTCTAATTTTCGAAAGTAGATTTCGCCATGCTGTTCGAAAATTTCACTTATAGATAAATTTGCTTTTTTTTCGATACATTTATCTAAATCCAGATATGGAATATTTGTCGCTTTTGATAAATTTTGGGCAATTGTAGACTTTCCGCAACCCATATATCCTAATAATATAATTTTTTTCATTTTAATAAAACCTTATAAACTAAGGCATTGTGAACTTTGGTTAAAAAAAGACAAATTTATAATAAATTTGCTTGCAAATAATAAAATAAACTCCTTATATTTGCACCCGCGTTCAAGAAACGAAATGACTCGATAGCTCAGTTGGTAGAGCACATCACTTTTAATGATGGGGTCCTGGGTTCGAGCCCCAGTCGGGTCACAAATTTTGTGATTCACAATATAAGTTTCTTGAATGCAATGACTCGATAGCTCAGTTGGTAGAGCACATCACTTTTAATGATGGGGTCCTGGGTTCGAGCCCCAGTCGGGTCACAAAAGGTCGAGTAATTATTTACTTGGCCTTTTTTATTTTCGGCCACGTGGAGAAACGGTAGACTTGCCATCTTGAGGGGGTGGTGCTCGTAAGGGCGTGTGGGTTCAAATCCCACCGTGGTCACTAAAACAAAAAACCTATTTCATCTAGAAATAGGTTTTTTTATGTCTTTTTTTAAACTATATGGCAAGTTTTGTTTTGTATTGGCGCATCAACTATTAAAGGCTTTTGCATTTGTAGACCCTGTTGTACCAGGTTTTTTAATCTGGATTCCAAAACTGGATACCGCCTTTTAGATCTATTGATACAAGTTGGCTTTCGTCATTTGCTACTTTTAATTTATTCACAGTTCCTTTATGACTTGTTAGTGATTTTAAAAGCTCACCGGTTTTTTTATCCCAAACCCTTATAGAACGGTCAATGCTAGCCGTAAAAATTTTATTTTTAGCAAATTTTGCCGTGGTAAGATTCATGCTGTAATCGTCTTCGTATACTTTACTTTCATCTTCTATATCATGCGTAATCCAATTAGGATGCTTTACCTTAAATTCTGACTGATGCGTATTGCTGTTGTATTTGGTACATTCATTATAATTTAAAGAAAGAAAATTTCCTTCACCATCCATATCCGTAAATTTCTTTAGGTCAACTAACGTTTCTTTTTGTACCGTATTATTATTCATATTCCAATAAGTAACTTTATTGGAGGTCACAATTGTTGCTATATTTTGTTTGTCAATTTTGACAATATTTCCTTTTGGAAAATCAGTTGACAATACCAATTCCTGATAATTTTTGGTTGCATCCCAGATGTATTGGTTTTTTTTCTGGTCCTGGGTAATCAGATAATTGAAATTATCCGAAAAGAAAACAGCAATAGACCAAGTGGTTTTTAAAGGCAGTTTTTTTATGATTTTTCCATTTTTCTCATTGATTAAAAGGATACTGTTTTCTAAAGTGGCAGCTGCAATTTCTTTTCGTTGGGGATGATAGGCCAGAGAATAAATTTCATCAGTAATTTTTGCAATTACAATTTCTTTTGGGTTGCCGTTTATTCTTTTGGAAATCCGTCCACTGAAAGTAGAAACAAGAACAGTGTCTTTAATACCGGTATAAACCACATCCGTATAAGATACCGGGTTTATATTGGTTAGTTTAGGAATAAAAATATTTTGACTTTTACAACCCAGTACCGCAAAAAGTAAAATGAGCGTATATAGAATTTTATTATTTTCCATTTTCATATAATTTTACATTTTTATCATTCTGCTTCAATTTTACATCTGCATTTTGATCACTGGTAGATAGTGTTATCGTGTTTTTTCTATCATGACTATTTAACATTATTGCTGCAGCACCTTGTGGTTCTGATAGTAATAACAATTGCATATTGGTTTTCGAGTCTAAAGACAGAAACGCATTTCCTAAATAGTCATCTGTAACATATCCTCCTCTTTCCTGTCCTTCCGCATCATAGAGCATAACACCTGAAACGCCAACCTTACCTCTTGAATTTAGTCTGCTCCCATAACTGCCTAAATTAGGTTCAGGCAAATGCGAACCAATAATAACCCGCTCAACCCCAAGTGAGTCAACAACAACAATACCCCTTACTTTTATTATTTTATCCTGAAAATCAACTACTTTAACATTTTCATTCTTAGAAAATGAAAAGAGATAGAAGCTAAAGGCTAACAGATTGCAAATACTTAGTGCATAAAAAAAATTTGACTTCATTTTGGTTTATTATTTAAATTTATCTTTTGTTGTTTACTTTAAAAAGTCCTAACAATGGCTATATATTTCTGAATCAATAGTGGGATTGATTAACCCGGATTTTAAGTTCCATTTTCCGTCCTTTTTTTAAAATGATATAAAATTAATCGGCATTTGAATTGCCTGAATTTTTATTGTTGTTTTATTTTTCTATTTTTCGGCTGTGTATGAGTATTCCGGATAGGATAAGGAACTGATTCCGGATTAGAGCAGCAATATAAAGCTCACAAAGATGTCTAAAACAGTTCAAAAATATAAAATTAATTTTGCCTTAGTGTGTGTTTTATTTTCTTTTTCTTTTCGCTTCTCCTTTTAATTCTATTCCACAGCATTGTGAAAAATTTATCTAAAATTGCTGCTCCCAATATCCACAATATTCAAACATTTTGCAAGAATTAAAAAACAACAATCAGCAACCTTGTTCTATAAATAATAGCCGCTCATATCTTGCCCCACTGGATTTTTAATTTCACGAAGCCTAATGTCCCCGCAGAGCTATTGTAAAAAGCAAAAAGCCCTCAGAATTTAATAAAAATTATTTTGACAATCTTAAAAATATCAGTAAATTCATTGTAATCAACTACTTATATTTATTTATTGACTAAACATAAGGTTAAAATAGGATAAAATATAATATCAAAAAGACATGAAAAAATATAAAATAGGAATAATTGGTTATGGAGGATTTGGCAGGTTTCTTCACCATTGGTGGGCCAAGCTGGACAATGTTGAAGTTGTCGCTATTGCCGATTCCGGAAAACATCCCCACAATGCTGAAAACTGCAGAAACTATCATGATTGGAAAGAACTCATCAACGATACCGAAATAGATATTGTAAGCATCGTTACACCTCCCAGCCTCCATGTTGAAATGGCATGTGAAGCTATGAAAGCAGGCAAGCATGTTTTACTTGAAAAACCAGTAGCAATTAGCGAAGAAGGCGCCCGGGAAATTTTAAATACGCAGAAGGAAACAGGCATGATCATTACGGTTGACCATATGATCCGATATAACCCTATTATTCAAACTTTTATGCAATTGGGACAAAGCGGCGCACTTGGCAAACTTAGACACGTGGTAGTGAACAATTATGCCCAGGATGCTGCTTTACCTGTCCATCATTGGTTTTGGGAAGAAGAATTATCCGGTGGCATTCTTGTAGAGCACGGCGTGCATTTTTTTGATATCGTTAATGCCTTAAGCGGTCAGCAATACAGCAAGGTATATGGAGTTTCACATAGCCGGAATGAATCACAACGAGATCGGATGGCCGCTATGGTATTGTACAATGAAGGATTGATTGCCAGTTATTATCATGCTTTTTCAGGCCCGGGTCTATTTGAGCAGACAACTATAAACCTTGCTTACGATCTGGCCAGAGTAGAAATAGAAGGCTGGATACCATTAAAAGGAACTGTGAAAGCACTCGTAAACGAAGAGAGCAAAGAACAATTAAAAAGTATTCCAGGCTGGACAATGAACAAGGCTGAAGCTCTCAATAATCTGAGAGATACGTCCAGACCTGAGGGCTGGGGTGCCTCCGATCCATCACCTTCACCTGATAAAGAATTGACATACTGCGGCGGAATAGCCTATGATGTTGACGAAATGATTTCTGGTACTTTTGAAATTCCTCAAACCAAAGGTGAGGTATATGGTAAATCTGTACAATTGATTCTGTCTGACCTGATTCAGAAGATAGAAAATAAGGATCATAAACTCACTGTAACCATTGAGGATGCCTTTGAAGGATTGAAAATTGCTGTTCTCGCTTCACAATAACTTTCCATGAGCCAGAAGATTTGAACTTTGCATTACAAGGAGGTTATTTAAAAAACGGGAAATAGAAGAAATTCTTCTATTTCCCGTTTTTTATTTCTTTCAGCTCTAAATTCTCATTACAAATCAACTTATATTTAAAATACTATTCTTAATTTCAGACACTTCCCTTTTTACTTCTAAAAGCAATTCTTTTGTAATTTGGGTTTCCGACATTTCCTGCCGTTTATCACTACGTCCAATATTACACTCATATTCCCAAATTTCAAGAATATCCGAAACCTTAACATCATATTTGGGATAAAAACTATTGTCAGACTCTAAAACCAGAATATTTTTTTTGTTTTTATTGAGACGCTTATAAACCATTCCCTCACTTTTGGTTATTAATATATAAGTTTTACCATCCTGAACCTCTCCAAGTCTTTCTACATAACGGCCAATAATAATGCTTCCATCCTCATGCGGGGGCATAGAATCTCCCTCAACCGGAAAACCTCTGTGCTTACCGGGTCCTAAAAAAGGAAGTGAGATTTGCTGCAGGTTTTCAATATACTCGGGATCTGCATATCCGTTTAAATAACCGGCCTTTACTTTTTGTGTAACTATTTCAATAAAGTCCTCTCCTTCCCGATCTACCTGTATGGGTAAAATAAGCCGGTTGTTTTCCAGCTTTAATAAATCCTGCACATCAATTTTACGAACATCTACTGATAGCAGTAAATCAATACTAATATGATAATGCTGTGCAATTTTCTTTAAAATATCATAAGGTGCTTCTGAGGTTCCGTCTTCGTATTTGACATACCTGCCTCTGGTAATTTGTAAACCCTCTGCTAATTTCTCCTGCGATATTTTATGCTTTAATCTTAAAGCTCTGATATTGTCTGAAAATAAGGACATAATAAATTTGTTACAATTTGTAACAGCAAATATAATTAAAATTGTTACAAACTGTATTAATTTTGTTTCAATAAATTAAAAGCAATTATACTGAAGAACTTTTTCCAGAACATTTAATATGCTTGAATAAAAAAACAACTTATGATGCTATTTAACGACACCGAATTATTTTCGTCTGGTTTATGTGGCAAAAAAATATTTGACCTTCCGGATACTGAACTTATTTTGATCGATAATTTCTTTAATAAAGAAGAATCTGATTATTATTACAACATACTGCTCCATCAGACAAAATGGAGAGAATATGAAATGCAAATCTTTGACAAAACTGTTACTGCTCCAAGAATGATAGCCTGGTATGAAGACAAAGAAAATATTGGAGCCAGTCAGGAAGGACCTGATTGGACTCCGGAACTGCTAACAATTCGTAAAAAAGTAGAAGCTGAAACCGGGCTGAGTTTTAACAGCCTCCTTCTTAATTTTTACCGAAACGGTAATGACGGTGTAGCCTGGCATAGCGATCAAGAGCATCATACAGGCAAGAACCCTGTCATTGCTTCAGTGACTTTTGGGGAAACAAGAATGTTCAGACTTCGCCATAAATTCAGAAAAGATATCCCGCGGGTAGATATTCCTTTACATCATGGATCTTTTTTATTAATGGCAGGAACGACCAACAGTTTTTGGCAGCATCAGGTTCCTAAAACGGCAAGAGAGGTACTGCCCAGGATTAATTTGACTTTTAGAAGAGTTAACAGAGAATTATAATTTTAGTAAATAATGGAAATTATTTCACATCTTAAATAAAGTAGAAAATTCTTCCTTTAAAAGTTAAACTGTTCATTGCATGGACCTTTAATTTCGTAACACTCCTCTTTTTGATTACTTTCGCACCCTTTTTCTATAATTATAAATATTATAATGACTCACTCAAACAATAATCTGATGCGTTTTTTAGACGCGCAAAATAAACTTTATCTTACTGCTTTTTCTGAAATTAAAAAAGGAAAAAAAGAAACTCACTGGATGTGGTTTATTTTTCCTCAAATAAAAGGATTAGGTTCCAGTGATAATGCAAATTATTATGCCATCGCAAATTTGGAAGAAGCCAATGAATTTCTGGCCCATCCAATTTTAGGCAAACACCTTATTGAAATTTCAGAATTGCTTTTAACTTTTAAAAGAAAATCTGCCGAATCTATTTTCGGCGATTTAGATGCCCGCAAATTACGTTCTTCAATGACGCTTTTTTCACTGATTGAAAATGCTGATCCGATATTTCAGGAAGTATTAGACGTTTTTTTTCCAAGTGAAATTGATTCCCTTACTCTGTCTATTATTAATTCAACAATAAATAAACAAATTGAAGAAAAACTATCCTGATTTAACAAGATACTTCAATTTGTTTATTTAAATATTATCTGCATAATGTGTATCATTGACTAACATTATACTACAAAAAAAGATTTTATAACTATGACTTATAACGAGTAAAACATATAAGATTAACTTTCATCTGTTTCCATATTTTGCAGAAGCTTTTTTTTACTCTAAGCAGGCTCCCATAATTCAATTTTGTTGCCTTCTGCATCCATGATATGTACAAATTTTCCATAATCATAGGTCACAATGTCGTCCAGTATGGTTACTCCGTTTTCTTTGAGTTGATTTACTAATCCTTCAATATTCTGAACACGGTAATTAATCATAAAATCTTTTTTGGACGGAGAAAAATATTCATCTCCTTTTTTGAAAGGGCTCCATTGAAGAGAGTGGATCTCCTCTGGTTTGTCAATATTTCTGGATTCAAAACTTGACGTTCCCCAATCACTGATTTCAAATCCCAGATTTTTGGCATACCAGCCTTTTGTTTCCTGCGGATTGTCTGAAAAAAAGAAAATCCCGCCAATTCCTGTCACCTTTGGTATTGTATCAGATGAAGCTGAGCTGCTTGTTTGATTTTTTTGATCTTCCATAATTTTTTTTTAGTTGTCAAAATCATCAACTAATATAATCAAAATCAGTTTAAACGTACTCCTATTTACGAGCGGAATTCTCTCAGTTGGGAGTAATAAAAAAACGGAAATAACTTTTATATCAGTTATTTCCGTTTTTAATTCCAATTCTCAAGAATCAGATTTTCTTCTTAAAATCTCGTTTATCTTGTATAAACTGTGATTTCACCAGTGGCCTTATTCTTTAATTTCAATTCTTTATTAGTAAGATTCATGATATCGCTGGTTGTACTGGTAGAACCCATAGTAATAGTTAAATCATTATGAGATCTTACATAAGTCCCCGTAGCTTCTGTTAAGCTACAACTAGAACCCTCATAATCACCTATAACGGCTACATTACTCAATTTTAGTTCTAAATAATCTTTACTACAGCCACTTTGATTTTCAGCAGCATCAACTAACACTTCTTGTCCATTAACAATTGTTCCTGTTTTGCTTAGGCTGTACTTCCCCTGGATTGGTACTATTGTTTCTCCGTCATTATCATCGTTACTACAAGATGTTGCGGCGAATAATCCAAAACTTAGGGCTAATACGTATAAAAAATTTCTAGTCTTCATGTTTTTTATTTTTTAAAATTATGTTTGATTTATATAAGCGAAATTACGCTCGATGTAATTCAAATTTGTTTCATAATTTTAAAAATAATTTACATAATTGGTACTTATTTAATAAAAATATAATTTTTTGTTAATAATTCAAATAATAATTCAAAAAATCCGTTTGGGGATAAAATTTCAAACAGTTCGTAATTACGTCTTGCACAATGCCATTAATTCATTGTGTCTTTGACAACCGTCTATTCTTTCTTTTTCAGTTAAAGTCCAAACATTCATTACTTTATTTCCTAATTTATTTTCAGAATCAGGCGCAATCAATTCAAATTCAATAATAATTACCCATCTTGCAAATGCTACCATACATTTCTTTTAATTTATATAGGTACTCGTTGCAAACGAGCACCGGTTTGGGTCAAAGCGAACTGAGTTCTCTCCGCCAAAATAAAAACATTCTTTGTGAAAATGAAACGTGAATTTACCGAAAATTCCGCGATTGCGATTACAGGCTGTTGTGCGTAGTTCGGTTGTTATTAAAATGACATTGATATACCCAAACCATATTGTTTTCCATTATAAACAGGCATGATTACTCCGTTCAGGTTTTCCTTCTTTTTGAATATTGCTTTCTTAATGAGCGGATGAATCCAATATGCTATTTTCGTACTTAAAATTCCAATACCAGCTCCAGCTGCAACATCACTAAACCAATGTCTGTCATTGTACATTCTAAAAAATCCTGTTCCTGCAGCGACAACGTAGCCTGAAATTCCGTACCAGATTGATATATCTTTATATTCTTGAAATAAAAACTCAGCGCCCATGAATGCAGTTGCTGTATGACCGGAAGGAAATGAGTTGTTCGAAGTCCCATCTGGCCTTAGTTCATTTCCTGTCTTTTTTATAATATTAACTGTTGTTCCCATAATTAAATACGCGGAAGTTAAAATAATTGTTCTGTCTTTGAAATTATTTTTCCCTTTAACTCCAGCAGCATTTAACGCATATACAGATAGAAAAGTACTGTATTGAGAAAAGTCGTCAATAGTAAATTTGTTGTCGATATGTTCATTTAATTCCTCCTTTGTATCATTGTTGATGTCTTTGAGTGTATGACTTTCAAGCCCAATAACTCCATATGTAATTAAAGCAGTTGGAATAATTAAAGTTTCATATTTAAACTTAATTTTTTTGTTTATGATTATACTATCCGGGCTTTTCTGCCCAAACACTTTTGAAATTAATAGACAAAATAAAATGATCAAATTTGTTATTTTCATCGCATTTTTTTTTTAGAATTATATAAAATTCTGGTAATCAGCGGGTTTTGGATTAAATTAAGCCCTATTTTCGGATTAGCTAAATCATCCCAAATACAAAATCAACTTTCTAACAAGTCAATTGCCCAAATCCATTATAGTAGCCCTTGTGCGTTCGGTTTTTTATTTATTAAAATTCAACATCATCTCTTTCACAATAATATTTAGCAGGTTCAACTATACAACCTTCTCTATATTTGTTTTTATAAATTTTGCTGTAAATTGTATCTCCAGGTTTATTGATTTTACGTGTTACAATTGGTGGATCTGAATATTCAATTTCATATACTTTATCAGCTTTTTTGCATTTCAGGCAAATAACTTTTCCTAAAAAGGTTTTCTTATATTTTGCTGTAAAATCCAAATTCATTTCTATGTTATCACTTTCAAAATCAGTCACTGATTTAAGCAAAATTGGTCCAATTCCAATTCCGCTACAGAAAAAGTCAAAAGATTTTTCTTTTTCTGGTGTAAATGTCAAATTGAAATCTCCATTTTTGTCGGTATAATTTTCTGCTACTATTTTTCCATCTGCTTTCACAAAAATCTTCAGACCAACGATATAATCTTTCAGTTCTGGATTTTTTGGTTTCAAATGTCCATTTATGAAAACTGGATTTGATACGTTTTTGAAACTTAAGATAAGTAGAACTACAAAAATCGGCAAAATATATTTTATTTTAAATTTCATTTTTTTAGATTTTATCATTCGACTTCTTTCTGTTTTCTATTGCTCGAAACTGATGCACAACGTTCTAGTATTACAGCGGTTTGGCACTAAATTAATCCCATTATTCGGATTTGCCAAAATCATCCAAACACAACCAACTTCCCATTAAGCCAATTGCCCAAATCCGTTGTAGCTGTTAGCAGATGGCTCTGTTGAATAATAATTTAGGATATTGTTTATCTTTAATTTCGTTTTTCTCACGACTTCTTGTAGCTGGGTATAATAGATAAATTTCAATTTTTCTTTTTTCAAATTGATAAATCATTTTTTGTCCGTTTGCTGAAATACTATCTTCAATTATCGACAATTTATTTTTTTCAAGTTTGCATTTTAATATTTCAAAAGCCAATTTGTATGTGCAACAAATTCTAACTAAACTCGTATGTTGATTTAAAATATTTTCTAATTTTCCATTTTCTATAATATTTTCAACACCTATTAAATCCTCATCTTTTGTTGTTTTTTTATTCTACTAATTTTTGTAAAAACATCTAAAAAACCGATTTCTTTTTTTTCTGAAAAATTTATTTTATCCATCTTATTCTGTTCAGGAGAAATTTCACAACATTTAGTTAGTGTTTTTTTTAGAGGATATTTTGGGAAAATATTTTCCATTCTATTCCAAAAATGATTTCTGACTGAAGAATAAAAGAAAAAGTTATTATTATTGTAGACATCTTTAGGAGGAAATGTTCCTACGATAAGAGTTTTTATATTATTATGGATTGAACCATTTTCTATAGGATGCTTTTCTATTTCTTTCATTACAGTTTTTTTAAGCTATCTGCCAACTTGTTTATATGTATAATAAAATCACACAAATTCACTCTTATAGGCTGGCTTCATGCGATAAACGTTACTAGTATTTATTTCAGCTAATATAACAATCTTTATATTACAAAATTCATCATTATAAATTTCAAACATAAAATCATAAAAAAACCTCCCGAAATTTTACTTCCGGGAGGTTCAGTCCTACAATCAATAACCAACAATAATTATTTCCAGCCACCGCCTAAGTCTTTGTAAACATGGACTGCAGCATTTAGCTGTTCTTTTTTAGTATCTATCAGTTCTAATTTTGACTCTAATGCATCGCGTTGTGTCATCAGAACTTCAAAATAATCTACTCTTGCAGATTTAAACAAATCATTTGAAACATCTATGGATTTATTTAAAGCATCTACTTGTTGTGATTTTAAATCATATCCTTTTTGAAGATTATCTATTTTAGAAAGCTCATTCGAAACTTCGATATAAGCATTCAAAACCGTACGATCGTAGTTATACAATGCCTGAAGCTGTCTTGCATTGGCATTGCGGAACTCTGCTTTAATAGCATTTCTGTTAATCAATGGCGCAGCAAGATCTCCGGCCAAAGAATACAAAAGTGATTCCGGCAATGTAAACAGGTAAGACGGATTGAAAGCATTTACGCCTATCGCAGCCGAGATATCAAGCGATGGGTAAAATTCAGCACGAGCGACTTTTACGTCCAGTTTTGCGGCTGTAAGTTCCATTTCTGCCTGTTTGATATCAGGACGGTTTTGTAATAATTGAGACGGAATTCCAGAACTAACAGTTGATGGCAACAAACTTAAAAAGTTGTTTCTATCTCGCTTAATTTCCTGTGGATATTGACCCACCAAAAAGTTAATTCTGTTTTCCGTCTCTTTTATCTGCTGACGAATGTCAAATTCTTTACTTTTAGAATCCAGTACTTCAGCCTGAAATTTCTGAACAGCCAGTTCTGTTGCTCTGGCTGCCTGTTTCTGGATGTTTACGATTTCCAGGGCATTAGATTGTAACTCTATATTTTGTTTTACAATATCTAACTGACTGTCAAGGGCCAATAATTCGTAATAAGAATTAGCGATCTCAGCGATCAGATTTGTAACTACAAAATTCTTTCCTTCTACTGTTGATAAATACCTGCTTACTGCTGCTTTCTTAGAATTACGCAGTTTTTTCCAGATATCCACTTCCCAGTTTGCATAGGCGGCAACAACAAAATCCCCAAGGGGATCCGGTGTTTCTTTACCGGGCTTGATTTCTGTAGTGGCATCACCAGCACCCTGACTCGTATATCTTCCTACTTTCTCTACTCCTGCTCCGGCCCTAACGCCAACAGTTGGTAAATAAGCTCCTTTTTTTATACGAACATCATTCTTTGCGATTTCAATTTCCTGCAAAGTGATCATTAATTCCTGATTATTTTTCAGGGCAGTATCAATCAGATTTACCAGATTTTGATCTTTAAAGAAATCATGCCACGGAATGGCAGCCATATTGGTTGTATCCTTACTGTTTGTGTAAGCTTCAGGAACGACAGCTTTATTTGGAGTTTCCGTTGTGGCCTGCGGAGCCTTGCAGCTAACCGCTGCAAGACAAAGACCTAACGCAATATTATGTTGTAACTTGAATTTATACATGATTGTTGTCAATTTCTTCTGTTAATGGATTCTCTTCTTCATGTTTTACCAATTTGTGTTTCTCAGCAATCCTTGCGAAAATGTAATACAATCCCGGAATTACAAAGACACCGCAAATGGTACCGATCAGCATACCTCCGGCAGCAGCGGTTCCAATGGTTCTGTTACCAATTTTACCCGGACCGGATGCAAAAGCAAGTGGCAATAATCCTGCTATAAAAGCAAATGAAGTCATCAAAATAGGACGGAACCTCGCTTTCGCACCTTCCATTGCGGCTTCAAGAACTGATTTACCTGCTGCATGTCTTTGTATTGCAAACTCTACAATCAGTACGGCATTTTTACCCAGTAAACCAATAAGCATTACCATCGCAACCTGAGCATAAATGTTATTCTCCAATCCTGTTAATTTTAATAAAAGGAAAGCACCGAAAATACCCGCCGGTAAAGAAAGAATTACAGATAATGGCAGAATAAAACTTTCATATTGAGCTGCTAAAACCAGATACACGAATCCTAAACAAATCAGGAATACCCAAATTGCCTGATTACCCTGAGCTACCTCATCGGCAGAAATACCTGCCCAGTCAATATCATATCCCCTTGGTAATTTTTTGGCAGCCACTTCCTGAATCACCTTAATAGCCGTACCGGAACTATATCCCGGAGCTGCACCACCACTGATTTCAGTAGAATTGTACATATTATGTCTCGTAATTTCTGAAAGACCATATACCTTTTCTAATTTCATAAAGGCTGAAAAAGGCACCATTTCATCATGATCATTTTTCACATATAGTTTTAAGATATCTTCCGGCTGTGCACGATATTCCGGAGCCGCCTGAACGATTACTTTATAATTAATTCCGAATTTAATAAAACTGATTTCATAGTTACTTCCCACAAGAGTTGACAAAGTATTCATCGCGTTTTCGATAGAAACTCCTTTTTGCTGAGCCAGATCATTATCAACTTTCATCATGTACTGAGGAAAACTGGCACTAAAGAAACTAAATACGTTAGATAATTCAGGACGTTTATTCAATTCTTCGACAAACTCTTTATTGGCAGTTTCCAGTTTTTTAAAATCACCTGAGCCTGTTTTATCCAGTAACCTAAGTTCAAATCCTCCTGCTGCTCCATATCCCGGTACTGCAGGCGGCTGGAAAAATTCGATATTGGCACCCGGAATATCTTTCGATTTTTCTTCGAGTTCAATCATAATCTCCTGAACAGATTGCTTTCTGTCATTCCAGTCTTTAAGGTTTATCAAACAAGTTCCTGCATTAGATCCGGTACCCTCAGTCAAAATTTCATAACCTGCCAATGAAGAAACCGATTTTACACCTTCAACAGTTTCGGCTATTTTTTGCAATTTCTCTGCAATATTATTTGTTCTTTCTAATGAAGAACCCGGAGGTGTCTGAATAATAGCATAAAACATTCCCTGATCCTCATTCGGAATAAATCCGGAAGGAACCGTACTGCTGATCAGCCATGTTCCGGCACAAAATCCAAGAAGCGCGATAACAGTAACGGCTCTTCTGTTTACAATTTTACCTAATACATTTTGGTATTTGCCCTGCGCCAGGTTAAACTTGTTGTTAAAACCATCTATAAATATATTTACCGGCGTTTTCTTTTTAGGTTTACCATGATTATTTTTTAACATCATTGCACAAAGTGCCGGCGTTAAAGTCAAAGCCACAATCCCCGAAAGGATAATTGCTGTTGCCATCGTAATCGAAAACTGTCTGTAAAAAACTCCTACAGGCCCGGACATAAAGGCAACCGGAATAAATACCGCAGCCATCAGGAACGTAATAGCGATAATAGCTCCTGCAATCTCATGCATCGCTTTTTTAGTTGCTTTAAGTGGCGAAAGATGCTCTTCCTCCATCTTGGCATGGACGGCTTCAATAACCACAATCGCATCATCGACGACGACTCCAATAGCCAAAACCAGGGCAAACAACGTAATTAAGTTCAATGAAATATCAAAGAATGTCATGAACACAAAAGTTCCTACCAGCGAAACCGGTACTGCAATTGCCGGAATAACCGTAGAACGCCAGTCACCCAGAAAAAGAAACACCACCAATCCTACCAAAATAAAAGCTTCGATCAGTGTGTGAATTACTTTCTCGATAGAAGCATCCAGGAATTTAGAAACATCATATGAGATTTCATAATCCATTCCTTTTGGAAATTTCTGCTTGATTTTTTCCAGTTTCGCTTTTACGTCTTCAATAACCTGATTGGCATTACTTCCAAAAGATTGTTTCAATACAATAGCTGCTGATGGTCTGCCGTTTAAGTTCGAATAAATATCATACATCGAACTGCCAAATTCAACTTTGGCAACATCTTTCAAACGCAAAAGCTCTCCATTGCTGTTTGATCGTACAACAATATTCTCATATTGTTCTTTTGTTGTAAAACGCCCGGAATATTTCAATACATATTCAAATGCCTGCGAACGTTTACCTGATGCCTCCCCTGTTTTACCCGGTGAAGCTTCTAAACTTTGACTCGATAAAGCTTCCATTACTTCATCGGCAGAAATTTTGTAAGCCAGCATACGATCAGGTTTTAGCCAGATACGCATGGCATATTCACGTGTTCCTAAAATATCTCCGGATCCAATACCATTTACCCTTTTTAATTCTGACAGTACATTGATATCTGCATAATTGTACAAAAACTTCATGTCGGTATTTTTGTCCGTACTATAAAGGTTCACATACATCAACATACTCGGAACTTCACGAGTAATCTTTACACCCTCTCTTACTACTAATGGAGGTAATTTATTAGTAACCGAAGCCACACGGTTCTGAACGTTAATGGCTGCCTGATTAGGATCGGTACCCAGGTTAAATACGACTTGTATACTCGCCTCACCATCATTTCCGGCATCAGAGGTCATATATTTCATCCCCGGAACACCATTTAAAGCTCTTTCCAAAGGAATAACAACCGATTTGATCATCAATTCTCCGTTAGATCCAGGGTAATCTGCCGTAACATTTACCATAGGAGGAGAAATCGAAGGGAACTGGGTAATAGGTAAATTCAAAACTGACAATATCCCTAAAAAGACAATTATAAGCGATATTACTATCGACAGAACAGGTCTTTGTATAAATTTATTAAACATTTATTTATTTTTTAATGATTAAACCAAAACCAAAATTGGCAATTGTTTCAAGTTTCAGGTTTCAAGCTTCAAGTTTCGCACTGAACGTGAAACCTGAAACTTGAAACAATAAAAAACAAAAACTTACTCCGCTTTTAGGCGTAAATTATTGATTACCTTTTGAGGAGCTATGTAAGAATATTTAATTTTATCATTCTCTTTTACTTTCTGAACCCCTTCAAGTAAAATTTTATCCCCTTCAGCAAGTCCGCTGCTTATCACATACAAATCAGGGATTTCACCGGTAATAGTAATTTCTTTTGAACTTACCTTATCGTTTTTACCTATTACAAAAACATACTTTTTATCCTGAATCTCATATGTTGCTTTTTGCGGGATTACGATAGCATTTTTAAGGGGTACAAGCATTTGAACCTGTCCGGTTTCTCCGTTTCTGAGTAATTTTCCGGAATTAGGGAATCTTGCTCTAAAAGCAATATTACCTGTTTCGTTGTTAAATTCACTTTCGATAACTTCTACCTTTCCTTGGTATTTAAAAGTTTCGCCATTGGCCAGAACTAAATTCACTTTAGTCTCAGCACGATCTTTTACGTCAGTTTGGTATTGTAAATATTCAGGTTCCGATACGTTGAAATAAGCAAACATCTGACTGTTGTCTGAAAGACTGGTCAACAATTCGCCTTCGTCAATAAGACTTCCTAATTTTAAAGGGATTCTGTCAATTGTTCCGTCAAACGGAGCCCTGATTTCTGTAAATGACAAATGCAGTTTTGCAAGAGCCACTTCAGCTTTTGCGGCCTGGAGCTTAGCCTGTGCCACAGCCTGTTCATTCTTTGAAACGATGTTTTTATCGGCCAGGGTTTTGGCGTTTAGTAATTCTATTTCTGCTGATTTTTGTTCTGCCTGAGCTTTGAGTAATTCAGCTTCATACATTTTTGGCATGATTCTGAACAATACCTGACCTGCTTTTACAAACTGGCCTTCATCAACATAAATGTTTTGCAGGAATCCTTTTTCCTGAGCACGGATTTCGATGTTTCGTACAGATTTTATCTGCGAAACATATTGTTTAGTAAATGAAGTATCTATTTTTACAGGGTTTGTTACTGTAAAAACTTCAGCTTCTTCTTTTTCTTCTTTTTTTGATGTACAACTGGTTAGGCACAACAAGGCTGCTAAGCCCGTTAAAATAACTACTCTTTTCATGATATAAATTTGGAAATTAAGCGATAGGATGTCAGGAATACAAGATTCCTGAGGTCTGAAACATAAAAATCAGCCGCCAGATAAACCGTGAAAAGTCAGAATGACAAAGTATATTAAAAATACAACTCGTACTTATGCATGATCACGCTTATTAGTAACCGATGAATAAGTAGAATCAAATTCTTAAAACTCTCTGAGTAATATAAATAGGATTTGAATTGCCACAGAATGGCACGAAGAATTTAAAATGACTGTGATAATTTACAATGATCTGACTTGAGAATGTCAAATACCAATTATCAAGCAAACTGTAATTTGCAGCAAAAGTTTTACTGACTGCTTTATTTTTAAAAGTGTCGCCACCCAGATGTTCCTCATCCAAATCAGCTTCCTCAATTATGGAACTGCCCTGATCCTGATTCGTGTATTTTACCCGGTGTTTATGCTCATAAGCATGTAGATGAGAACTATGATGTGTACCCGCATTAAGATATTGCCCTCCGCCAAGCAGAAGGAAATTCATGAATACCAGAAATACAATTAATTTTCTCATTTGATTGCGAAAGTAATGAAAGTATTGAAACAAAAAAATAAATTTTAAGAAGCTTTAACATCTAAAACAAACGAAAACGTTTTCTTTATGTATTAAAAATTTAACAGTAAAATTTCTCGATTTAATTTGTAAAAAATAGAAGACTTTTTCGGTTTGAAAAAATAATCTTTATAGCTTTTTAATCGCTGGCTATCATTTAAATAACCGGAAGAGAAAAATTATTTTCTGTTTTTTATCTCATTTTTGCTAAAAAGAACTTTTCTTGCAAAATAAATATTTCTATATTCGTTTTTCACAATATTAATCTAAACCCCCAAATTAATTTTTATGAAACACCTACTACTTACTGTATTTTTTATGATGACCTGCCTGAGCTGGTCACAATCTGCAAATGATTTTTTTGACAAAGCTCTTAAAAAAGCAGAAGCCGGAAACACAAAAGGGGCAATTGCAGACTACACTAAGGCTATTGCCCTGAATACAAAATTTGTTGCAGCTTATCAAAACAGAGGAGTTGCGAAATTCAAAGCTAATGACCTGACGGGAGCCCTTGCCGATTTTAATAAAACAATTGAATTGGATAATATGAATACTGATGCTTTTACCGGCAGAGCCAATGTCAATTACAAATTAATGAAATATGAGGAAGCTATAAAAGACTGCTCCGCTTCTATTGATTTTAATCCTAAAGATTATGTAGCCTTCAATCTTAGGGCTTTGGCTTATAACAGAATCGGAAACAAAAAAAATGCCTGCAAGGATTTCTCAAAAGCAATAGAATTAGGCAGTCAGAGTGCCATCAAGAACAGAGCTACTTTTTGCAAATAAACACAACCAACTAACAGTAAGCAATCTGGAAGAACTTTAAATCTTACAGATTGCTTTTTTTATTAAAATATATGGAGTTGTTTATCCTAAAAAGATATTCTTAAATTTGTTTAAAAGCAAAAATCAATGGCACTTCTGAGAAATGTAAATACAAAAGCAAAAGACGATAAAAATTCAGGTTTTGGAACCAATGCAAACAGCTATGGCGGGAGATTTGTAAACAAAGACGGAACTCCTAATATCGAAAAAAGAGGGATGCATCTCTTACAGCGAATTAGTTGGTATCATACCATGCTTGATATGCCCAACTGGAAGTTCATGCTTATCTTATTTACATTTTATATTGTAATCAATTTTATTTTTGCACTTATTTATTATGCAATCGGTATTGAGCATCTTGATGGAATAGCCCGGTCACAAAGCGTATTAACGCAATTTGGACAGGCTTATTTTTTTAGTGCACAAACATTTACCACCGTTGGTTACGGACATATAAGCCCAACCGGTTTTTTAACCAGTGCACTTTCAGCAGCAGAAGCTTTAATTGGTCTTTTAAGTTTTGCAATTGCAACAGGTTTATTTTTTGGAAGATTCAGCAAACCAACAGCTTTTTTAAAATTCTCCCATAATGCTTTAATAGCTCCTTACGAAAATAAGAAAGGACTGATGATTAGGCTGGCTCCCTTTAAAAACACCAATTTTACTGATGCCAAAGCAAAAATGACACTGGGTATGAGTATAGAGGAGAACGGAAAATTGACTAACAAATTTTATAATTTAGAACTGGAATTAGATCGGGTTAATGCCCTTTCGTTAAGCTGGACATTAGTTCACCCCATTACCGAAAACAGCCCTTTATATAATTTTACAGAAGAAGATTTCAACAAAACCCATGGTGAAATTTTAGTATTTATCACCACTTTTGATGATCTGTTCAGTAATACAGTTGCTGCAAGAACATCTTATACATTTAATGAAATTATATACGGAGCCAAATTTAAAACGATGTACAATAGAAGTAAAGACGGATCTAAAACAATTCTGCATTTGGATTTGTTAAACAAATTTGATCCATACACTTTCTAAAACTCATGATTTTAACTAGTTTAAAAGTAATTTCAGATTTTATTCTATTTTTACTTATTACACAATAACAAAAATAATGAACGACATAAAGACGGTTTTCAGTATAAAAGATCTTGAAAACCTATCCGGAATAAAAGCACATACTATTCGCATTTGGGAAAAAAGATATAACGTTCTTGAACCTATGCGAACAGACACCAACATTAGAATGTATAATTTATCCAGTTTACAAAAACTATTAAATATTACATTACTTCATGAATATGGTTATAAAATATCTAAAATCGCCACCTTTTCAGAAGAGAAAATCCCCGAATTAGTCCGTGAAATTATTTCTAAGAAAAATTCACAGAATTATGCCATTAGTTCCTTTAAAATGGCCATGATGAATTTTGACCAGGAAACCTTTTTTAAAACTTTTGACTGGCTGATTGCTGAAAAATCATTTAAAGAAGTTTTTAAGGAAAATTTTCTTCCTTTATTGAAAGAATTGGGATTATTATGGCAATCTCAAACCATAAGCCCTGCAAATGAGCATTTTATGAGCCATTTGATTAAGCAAAAAATATTAATTTATACAGAAGGCCTCCAGGTTTTAAAACCGACTAAAACCCATAAAATATTTGTCCTTTCTTTACCGTTAAATGAAATTCATCAAATAGGGTTACTCTATCTTCAATACGAAATTTTATTACAAGGCTACAAAACTATCTACCTTGGTGAAAGTATGCCTATCGAAAACCTGGAAGATCTTACCAGACATTTCAATACAATAACATTTGTCTCCTTCATGACTATCCAGCCGGACCGTAGTATTATTAACCAATATGTAAAAACAATGGAGCAAAAATTACTTTTAAAAAACAATGAAATTTGGCTCATGGGAAAAATGACAGAACATATTGACCGCCAAAAATTATCTCAAAGAACTTTTATTTTTGACTCAATCGAGGAAACACTTAATAAAATATAATTTTTTGTTTAAAGTTTTTGTACATTTGTTAAACAAATGAAAAAAACTATCGCAATAATAGGATCAGGCTTTTCAGCTTTAGCAGCATCCTGCTACCTGGCACAGCATGGCCATAAAGTTACTGTCTACGAAAAAAATGATTCTATTGGCGGCAGGGCAAGGCAGTTCAGTAAAAATGGCTTTACCTTCGACATGGGGCCTAGCTGGTACTGGATGCCTGATGTTTTTGAGCTTTTCTTTCAGGATTTCAATAAAAAAACATCTGATTATTACGAACTCATAAAACTAGATCCCGCTTATCGGGTTTATTTTGGCGTTGATGATTTTATCAGCATCTTCGATAATTTAGAAAAGATAAAAGCCACTTTTGAAAGTATTGAGGAAGGAAGCGGTAAAAAACTCGAAAACTTCATCAATCACGCAAAAAGCAATTATGATATTGCTATCAAAGATTTGGTATATCGCCCTGGGATTTCTCCACTGGAATTAATTACTCCAAAAACAGTTCTAAAACTAAATCAGTTTTTAAACACCGTTAGCAGTGACATTAGGAAGAATTTCAAAAACGAAAGATTAATTCAGATTCTGGAATTTCCTGTCTTGTTCCTCGGAGCAAAACCCTCCAAAACACCTTCTTTTTATAATTTCATGAATTATGCCGATTTTGGCTTAGGCACCTGGCACCCTAAAGCCGGGATGTTTGATGTCGTTCGCGGTATCGAAAAACTAGCAGTGGAACTTGGAGTTACAATTAAAACCAACTCATCAATTGAAAAAATAGTTGTAGAAAACAAAACGGCAGCCGGAATTGTAATAAATGGTGAATTTATTGGGGCTGATATTGTTTTAAGTGGTGCCGATTACCAACATACCGAAACTTTACTGGATGAAAAACATCGTGTATATTCAGAAAAATATTGGGAAAGCCGTGTTTTCGCACCTTCATCCCTTCTGTTTTTTGTCGGTTTTGATAAAAAAATAGAAAACATTTCACATCATGCCCTCTTTTTTGATGTGGATTTTAATAAGCATGCCTCAGCTATTTATGATGAGCCAAAATGGCCCGAAGCTCCTTTATTTTATGCCAACTTCCCATCAAAAACAGATAAAACCGCAGCTCCGGAAGGAATGGAAAGTGGCTTTTTCCTCATTCCGTTAGCGCCGGGAATAAATGATACTGAAGCACTTAGAGAATCCTATTTCGAAAAAATAATCACTCGTTTTGAACTGCTTACACAACAAAGAATTAAAAATAATATTATATTTAAGAGATCATTCTGCAAAAACGATTTTGTAACCGATTATAATGCTTATAAAGGAAATGCGTACGGAATGGCAAATACTTTATTGCAGACCGCTTTTTTAAGACCAAAACTAAAAAGCAAAAAAATTCGTAATTTATATTTCACAGGTCAATTGACCGTTCCCGGCCCT
The DNA here is from genome assembly GCF_059491325.1 of Flavobacterium sp. Flavsp81. Lineage (NCBI taxonomy): Bacteria > Pseudomonadati > Bacteroidota > Flavobacteriia > Flavobacteriales > Flavobacteriaceae > Flavobacterium > Flavobacterium sp. Flavsp81. Next base: position 2,483,181 of record NZ_CP168505.1, read on the forward strand.
GGTGTTCCTCCTGCTTTAATTTCAGGAAAATTGGTTGCTGAGTTAATTCAAAAATCACTTACATCTTAAAAAATGAAATCACTATTCGATACCGTGTCTTTCAAATGCAGTAAGCTAATTACACAAAATTACAGCACCTCATTTTCCCTGGCGGTCAAAATGTTGTCGCCCGGCATCCGTGATGCCATTTACAGCATATATGGATTTGTACGTTTCGCAGATGAAATTGTCGATTCATTTCATGGCTATGACAAAGAAAATCTTATCAATGATTTCGAAAAAGAATATTACAAAGCTATGGAAATAGGAATCAGCCTCAACCCTATCCTCAACTCCTTTCAGCATACCGTAAAACACTATAATATTACCGACGACCTGGTTCAGGCCTTTTTAAAAAGCATGAAACTCGATTTGGTAAAATCAACTTACAATACACAAACCGAATATGAAGATTACATTTACGGGTCGGCTGATGTTGTTGGCTTAATGTGTCTGAAGGTTTTTGTAAACGGAAAAAACGAAAAGTATGAGCAGCTAAAACTCGAAGCCATGCGATTAGGATCCGCTTTTCAAAAAGTGAATTTCTTGCGGGATTTAAAAGATGATAATCTGGTTTTAAACCGAAATTATTTTCCGGGTGTTGATCTGAATACTTTTGATGAAAATTCGAAAACAGCAATCATAAACGAAATTGAAGAAGATTTCAGGATCGCTTATCAGGGAATTGTAAAACTCCCAATCGAAGCTAAATTTGGTGTTTATACTGCTTTTATTTATTACAAAAAGTTATTAAAGAAGCTAAAAAAAACACCCAGCAATCAAATTGGAAATTCCAGAATCAGGGTTTCAAATTATACTAAAGCGGGACTTTTAGCACAATCTTTTGTGACTTATAAATTAAAATTAGTCTAAAAAATTATTCAAAACAATGATTTCATTTTTAATCTTTTTAGGAGTTTTTGTATTCATGGAGTGTGTCACCTGGCTTACCCACAAGTACATTATGCATGGACTAATGTGGTATTTTCATGCTGATCACCACCAGCCGAAATACGAACATACTTTTGAACGTAACGATATTTTCTTTGTCATTTTCGCTATTCCGAGTATTGTTCTGTTTTATTTTGGTGTTCAGTACGATTTCAATTATTTGTTTTTCATTGCCTGTGGCGTTACGTTTTACGGAATGTGTTATTTTTTAATTCATGATGTCCTGATTCATCAACGGTTTAAATGGTTCAAAAACACCAAAAACAAATACCTGATCGGTCTTAGAAAAGCACATAAAATTCACCATAAGCACTTAGGAAAAGAACATGGAGAATGCTTCGGAATGTTGTTCGTACCTTTCAAATATTATAAAATGTAGTATAATTTGGGCGTTACCCGCAAAAAAAGCGGGTCAGGTTTTACGTTCCCGCTTTTTTTTCTCTGGTAAAACCAGATATAAAAAGAGCTCCACTTCAACCCCTAACGCAAGCATATCTCAAGAACTATCGCAATAATTGATATATGAAATTATATAAAATAGAAGCCGTACAACATATAAATACGAATAGTTTGTCATTCCGTAGGAATCTCAGCTTCAAAAAACCTAAGCCTTAGATTCCTACGGAATGACAAAATGGTGTATAAATCTGAACATTAAAATAATTTCGTCAAGTTGAAATAAAATCATGGCAAAACAAAAAGTTACCTTTTTCTGGTTTAGACGTGACCTGCGTTTAGACGATAATATTGGATTATTTCATGCTTTACAGTCTAATTTTCCTGTGATTCCATTATTCATTTTTGATGAAGATATCTTGGACAATCTTCCAAAAAACGATGCAAGAGTAAGTTTTATATACGATTCACTCGAAAAAATAAACGAAGAGCTTAATAGTATTGATACTTCTATTTTAATTAAAAAAGGAAAAACAGCTGAGGTCTGGAAATCACTTTTAACCGAATTTGATATTCAGAAAGTTTTCTTCAATAAAGATTACGAACCTTACGCCATAAAACGCGATCAGGAAATTGCTGCATTATTAAACCAAAATAATATTGAGTCTTCCTCATACAAAGATCATGTGATTTTTGAAGAAAAGGAAATCACAAAATCCGACGGGCTTCCTTACACGATTTATACACCTTATAAAAACAAATGGCTGGAGAAATATCATCTTTCTGGAACTATTCCTGAATATAATACAAAACCATACTTCTTGAATTTTGCTAAAAATCAATTCCCATTTCCGAAATTATCTGAAACAGGTTTTGAAAGAAGTATAATAAAAGTACTTCCGCATAATTTAACCCAAATTGCAAATTATAAAGAAACAAGGGATTTTCCGGCTTTGGACAGCACATCTTATCTTTCACCGCATTTGCGTTTTGGAACCGTTAGTATTCGTAAACTGGTCAATTGGGCAAACCGAAAAAATCAGACTTTCCTAAGCGAATTGATTTGGCGCGAATTCTTTATTCAGATTCTGTTTAGCTTTCCTAAAGTAATCGATCATAATTTCAAATCAGCTTACGATGGAATTCAATGGCGAAATAACGAAGACGATTTTAAACGCTGGTGCTCCGGAACTACAGGTTACCCAATGGTCGATGCGGGAATGCGTCAGCTGAATGAAACGGGTTATATGCACAATCGCGTCCGAATGGTAGTTGCTAGTTTTTTGTGCAAACATTTATTGATTAACTGGCAATGGGGCGAAGCTTATTTTGCAGAGAAATTACTTGATTTTGAATTGGCCTCCAACGTAGGCAACTGGCAATGGGCTGCAGGAACCGGCTGTGACGCTGCACCTTATTTCAGGGTTTTTAATCCTGAAATCCAACAGAAAAAATTTGATGAAAAAGGAATTTACATCCGCAAATGGATTCCCGAATTTGATTTGGGTTATAACGAACCGATGATTGATCATGCTTTTGCGAGAGATCGTGCTATTGCGGTTTATAAGGCTGGAATTTTGAAATAATAACCAATAAAAATAAGTGTCAGTCTGAGTCCGTTCGTCTTCGCTCAGAATAAACTTAGTCGAAGACCTTTTGTCCCTTGAAGCCCTCCGACTCCGCTCAGGGTGACAACTGATTATATTAAGCTCTTATAAAAACAACAGCCCTAGCCCAGATGGAAACGGCATCCTTTTGTGGTCCCGTTTCCAAAAAAGGGACCACAAAAGATACAGTGAACAGCTGGACACGAGCGATAGCGAACTGACGAAGTAAACAGCTCCTAATACTTAAGATAATTGGTTACTGCAATTTTTGCTTTCAGATCAAACATTAAATTATACAGACCAAAGAAAGTTCTATTCATGTAAATAAAATGTTTAGAACCGCGGTTCCCGTTCATTTTCTTGAGATTGGTATCATTTGAGAAACGTTCTCCCAATTTAGCAATGCTGTCGAAAAATGTTTCATCGGCAAAATCGAAAGTGTCATTTTGGAAAGGTTTTGTAAAAAGCGATAATAAATCATGAAACATCTCGGTAAAATATTCGATTTCTGATGGCGAATCATCTTTGCGGAGAATCTCTAATTCGAATAATTTTTCACTGAAAAGTGCCTGATCTGTAATCACATTTTTATTGATTAATTCAAAATAAGGTGTGTAAAATTCTTCCGGAATTTGTTTCATACATCCAAAATCAAGTGCAATTAAGTGATTTTTATCGTCTACCAAAAAGTTCCCGGGATGTGGGTCTGCATGTACTTTTCGCAGAACGTGAATTTGATACATATAAAAGTCCCAAAGTGCCTGACCAATTTTATCTCCAACTTCCTGATCTGTATTTTTAGCCGTAAACTCAGAAAGATGAATTCCGGTCATCCAGTCCATTGTGATAATTTTCTCTGAAGAAAACTCAGGATAGTAATTCGGAAAAAGTATGTTTTCGATTTTACTGCAGGCCTCAACGACTTCCTGACTTTGTTTCAGTTCCAGTAAATAATTGGTTTCTTCGATGAGTTTATCCTCGACTTCCTTAAAATATTTATCAGAATCTTTTCCCTGCAGGTTAAACATTCTGATTGCGATTGGTTTTACCAAAGCCAGATCAGAAGAAATACTGTTTGCAACTCCGGGATACTGAATTTTAACTGCCAGTTTTTTATTGTCTTTTACTGCCAGATGTACCTGGCCAATACTTGCTGCATTTACCGAATTGGCATTGAATTCGTCGAAAATTTCATAAGGTGTTTTCCCAAAATTGGTTTTGAATGTTTTTAAAACCAAAGGCGCAGAAAGTGGCGGAACAGAAAATTGAGACAACGAAAATTTCTCAACATACGCCTGAGGCAGAAAATTCTTGTCCATGCTGAGCATTTGGGCTACTTTAAGGGCACTTCCTTTTAGGCTTTTTAGTCCGTCGTAAATGTCTTCGGCATTATTTTCGTTTAATTTATCACGGGTCAAATCAGAATTTACCATTTTTTCGGCATAATGCTTAATATAGTTTACTCCTATTTTTGCACCGGTTTGGACCAATTTACCGGCTCTTTCTATTTTTGACGTTGGTATATAATCGATTGTTTTCATTGTTTGCTGTATATCTTTTCTTTAAAAAGGAATTTCCCTAAATCTATAAGATGATTAATTGGTGCCACATTCATTAATTCGAATGAAGCGTTAACTGATTTTTCGATAAAAATATCTGTTTTTTCAAAAGCTGGCGAAGCATCATCCATCCAGAATTTTATGGTCATCATCAATTGCATCCAAGCAGTTTCCTGTATGCCTTTTTCCTGGAATTTTTGAAGTTTTTCCTGCTCAATTCTGTAATCATCGGTCAGAATTTCAGAAACATATTCTTTAAAGCTATTTCTTAGCAATGTAAGCTGTGCTAAATTTTTAAGAGGATTTCTGTCAAGTTTAAGCGATTGTAAAACATAACTTCTGTTCGCCGTTAAAACTTCGAAGAATGTAAAATAAAAGCTCAGCATCTTATTTTTCATATCATACTCCTGATAATCTGTATTTTTGTGCAATAAATCAACTGTATTTGTAAAAAAGAGCCTGAATATTTCTTTTTCCAGACCTTCCAGAGTTCCAAAAAAGGTATAAAATTCAGTTTCAGTAAAATCATTTTCTTTTGCAAAATGATAAACTGATTTTGGCTTTTCCCCTTTCTCTAAAACCTGATTCATATAGGTTGAAACGATATCTTCTTTACTGAGTATCTTCTTTTGAGCATCCATTTCTTTTAAATTTAGAATTGACCTTAAAGGTAAGCAATGTTTAAGTATCTTTACTTATACCTAAACAAGATGTGCTGTTAAATATATTATAAACTATCATGGCTAAAAATGTTTTACTCACGGGAGGATCAGGATTTATTGGAAGATATTTAACCAAAATTTTAATTGACAATGGTTTTTCAGTATCTGTATTAAGCCGTTCCGATAAAAAAAGCACTGATTTGATCACCTTTTACAAATGGGATTTAGACCATCATTATATTGATGAAGTGGCTGTCTTAAAAGCAGATTATATTATCCATCTGGCCGGTGAAGGAATTGTTGAGAAAAGCTGGACTGCAAAACGTAAAAAAGCAATTTTAGAAAGCCGCATAAAACCAATTGACCTGATTTATGAAGTTTTGAAAAACAACAACAAACATTTAGATGCTTTTATTTCTGCTTCGGCTGTAGGGATTTATGGAGCCGTAACCAATGAAAAAATCTGTACAGAAGAATCACCTGCTGAAAATGATTTCCTGGGCATTACGTGCCAAAAATGGGAAGCTGCATCTGATAAAATCACAGCACTCGGCATTCGGACCGTAAAAATAAGAACCGGAATTGTTTTAGGGAAAAAAGAAGGTTTTCTGAAAAAATTAAGCCCTGGTTTTAAAGTCGGTTTTGGTGTTGTTTTAGGATCAGGGAAACAATATCTCCCATGGATACATATTGAAGATTTATGCCATATATATCTAAAGGCAATTCAGGATGAACAAATAAATGGTAATTATAATGCAACTGTTTTAGACAACACCACAAATGGCACATTCTCTAAAACACTTGCAAATTTATATGGGTATACTATCTGGCTGCCAAAAATACCTGCTTTCGTTCTGAAATTGTTTTTAGGCGAAATGAGCCAGGTAGTGTTAAATGGACAAAGAGTCTCATCTGAAAAAATCAAACAAAAAGGTTTTAAATTCCGATTCGAAAATTTACAAACGGCGCTTTCAGATTGCTTATCTTAAAATATTTAATCTTTATTTTGAAGTCACCAGAATTAATTCATCATTACCTACGATTGCACTTAATTCTGTATTAACTGTTTTTGAAATTTTCAAAGCTACCCTGTTTGGAATTTCAATATCAAAATCAGATACGGAAATTGGAAAATCAGAAATGATTTGGATTCCTCCATTTACTTTTTTCAATAAAGCCTTCACCACTATTTCTTTGGATTTGCCATGTATAGTTAATTTTCCTTTGATCAGAAATTCTTTTTCAATTTCATCAATGTTCTTCAAATCGAATTTTGCGATTTTACCTTTAAAAACAGCTTTGGGATATCTATGGCTTTCCAGATAATTTTCATTAAAATGTTCTTTCATCAGATCCAGCTTAAACCGAAAATCTTTGATGATGACAGTACATAAAAATGTACTTGTCTTAGGGTCCAAAACAATCGCAACCGATCTGTTGACTGCTGTAATTTCTTCAAAAAACGGCACAGATGCTTCAAAATTTATTACTCCGTTGGCAGTAGTAAATTTTTCCTGAGGAAACATAGTGTAAGCAAAAAATAATAAAATAAATAAGGTAGTTGTTTTCATAATCGTCAGCAATTAAACAATTATGTCATTCGGTTTTTAATTTTTAAGAAGTAGAGAAAAACAGAACTTGATCAAGTGAAAAATCGAATGGCGTACTCCGTGAAATATAGTAACCAATTCTATACACCTAAAGTTACAAAATTTTCTGACATTTAGTTGCTTTCTTATGATAAATATTTGTGAAATTTTTGAATTATTACTTGCCTCTTTAAAATATTTTACAAATTATTCCATTTTTGTACAAATCTCTATTAAAAATCCATTCAGATCTCTGATATAGGCAACAATTTGTCCCCAGGGTTTTTGAGTTGGTTCTGTTACTAATACTGCTCCAAAACAAGTTGCCTTTTGCACCGTTTCCGGTACATCATCGGTTATGAAGCCTAATTCAATTGCAAAAGGCTTATTGTTTAAATTGCTTTCAATAAAACCTTCTTTTAAGTTTTGTCCAGCCAATTTCTTAGATGCAAACGAAATTGTAGTTTCACCGGTACTTAATTCACCATAATCACTCTCAGGTGTTATAAACTTTCTTGAAAATCCAAATGCGTTTTCATAAAATGCAATCGATTCTTCAACATTTTCTACATATAAAATTGTGTATCCGAATTTTACCATTTTCTTTCTTTTAAATTATTTTCACAATAAGCTTATCCAATTTCCAATAATACGTTATACTTGTCCAAACTCGCCAGGTCTTCTATCGAATTTACTTTGGCTTCTTTCGCATGTTCTTCTATTTCTTTTTTGGTTTCAATTTGTTTGATACATTTTCTAAAACGTCGTACTTCATCCAAATTGGTTAAAATTAATCCGGGAACCTGAACGCTTTTACCTTCTTTATCTTTGGCAACCATCGTAAAATAAGAGGAATTACAATGTTTGACTGCTCCCGTCTGAATGTTTTCTGACTCAACACGAATACCTACAATCATAGAACTGCGGCCTACATAATTTACAGATGCTTTCATAGTAACTAATTCGCCAACTTCGATAGGTTTTAAAAAATTCACTGTATCAACTGAAGCTGTAACGCAATAGTTTCCACAAAATTTTGAAGCACAGGCAAAAGCAATTTGATCCAGTAATTGCAAAACATATCCACCATGAATTTTTCCGCTAAAATTGGTATGCGATGGTAGCATTAATTCTGAAATACTTATTTTCGATGAAGCAACGGGTTTAAAATCTGCAGTTATATTCATATTTATACTATAATTAAAATCGGTTTGGATTATTTTAGTTTAAGGATTAATCTTCGTCTGTATCTGAAGCTCTGGCAATAATATTTTCAGGAAGGGATTTTTTAGCTTTGGCACCCATTTTCTTTAGCTTTTCTACACTTGATATCAGATTTCCTCTGCCATCAACCAATTTGCTCATTGCATTTTCGTATTCGGTTTTTGTATCTTTGATTTTATTTCCAATTTTCACCAAATCGGTTACAAAACCTTCAAATTTATCGTATAACGCACCCGCCTGACGTGCAATTTCAAAAGCATTTTCCTGTTGTTTCTGATTGGCCCACATACTGTCAATAGTACGTAAAGTAGCCAGTAAAGTAGTTGGGGTAACAATAACAATATTTCTCGAAAAGGCTTTATTGTACAAAGTAGAATCTTCGTTTAGTGCAATAGCAAAAGCAGGTTCTATAGGTATAAAAAGTAACACAAAATCAGGGCTTTCTATTTGATATAAATCGTGATAGTTTTTACTTCCGAGCTGTTCAACATGTCTTTTAATAGATACTACATGTTCTTTTAGAAATTCATTTTTAAGGTTTTCGTCTTCTTCATTTATCCATTTTTCATAAGCCGTTAATGAAACTTTCGAATCTACAATCATCTTTTTTCCATCCGGCAAATTGATTACCACATCCGGAAATACGCGATTCCCATCAGTATTGGTAAAACTCTGCTGTACTTCATATTCTCTTCCTTTCTCTAAACCTGATTTTTCCAGCACACGCTCTAATACCAATTCTCCCCAATTACCCTGCATTTTATTGTCACCTTTTAAAGCTTTGGTCAGGTTTAAAGTCTCTTTGCTCATTTGAATATTCATCTCACTCAAACCTATTATTTGCTGACGCAGTGCGGCATGATAATCGATACTTTCTTTATGGGTCTGTTCTACTTTTTGCTCAAAACCCTGAATTTTATCCTGCAGAGGCAACAGGATATTTTTCATATTAATACTATTTTGTTCGGTGAATTTTGCTGATTTTTCTTCGAGAATTTTATTCGCCAGGTTTTCAAATTCTTTGGTAAATTTTTCCTGCAGCTCAGTTATTTCGTTTTTCTGTTCTTTATGGCGCTCCCATAAATTCTCAAAATCGACTTCTTTTTTGGAGAGCTGAATGGCCAGGCTATCTTTTTCTGTCCGAATATTTTCTTTTTCTGAATTTATTAAAGACAGCTGCTTTTCTAAACTGCTTTTTACATTTTCAAATTGTTCTTTTTGCAATTGAAACTGTTTTTCAGCACCATTTAATTTTTCGTTCAGACTTACTCTTTCTGATTGGAATCCAGCAGAAAATAACAATTTACCCAAGAAAACTCCTAAGACCAAGGCAATAATAAAAACCAACAAAATCGAAAGAAAATCAGACATAGACACGTTAATTTTTAAGTAAAAGTACGCAATAATACGTAGTTCGTAAATTTTAAAATTAAAATTTCACTAATTATCTGCAATCCTAAATTAAACAAACAATTTTCGAAATATTAAAATAAATACTTTTTTACGCAACCATTTATTAATAGCAACATCTATTAAATATAACCTATAAAAAAAAAATATGAAAAAGTTAATATTAAGCTTACTGATAGCTTTTGGATTCAGCGCCTGTTCACTAAACGATGATATAGCTACAGATAATTGTGGAGATTATGTGAATGTTCCTTTTACAGGTTTTCCTCTTTCATGTAATTATACTGTTAAACAACTTCCACTCAATCCAACTGCGGTTGTAGCAAGTACACAAGAAAAAATGGATTCGTATTTTACGAAACATGCTAATAGCTGCCCAAATCCAAGTGATCCTAATATCGATTTCACAAAAAATTATTTAGTTGGAATCTTTGCAGGTCAAAAATCAACAAGCGGATATAGTATAAAAATGACTTCGATTGTTGAAAATAGTTGTCAAATCGTTATTAATTTCTACGAAAGCGGCCCACAACCCGGAGAAGCGATTACTCAAACCCCAACGTATCCTTCTGATTTTATTTTGATTCCTAAAACAACAAAACCGATCTATTTTAATAAGACGACCGAAAGTTCGGATAATATCATAATTGGAAGTTTTTCCGGTCAATGTACTGGCGCTGAGTGCCAACAGTTTTACCAGATAAATGACTACAATATTCTGAAATTTTTAAATGTTGTTTCCGGAAGTTATGAGTTTGGTCAATATAAATATACTGCCACAATAAAAAGGGGTGAGTATACGTTGTTCCTGAAAAATGTCCCAAACGAAATTTTAAACTTAAAAGGCCAAACGAAAACTTATGGAACGCCGGATTCAGCTGGTCAGGGAGGTGTTTATTTTGAATTACATCAAGGTGCCTACACTACAAAAATTTATATCGACAATAACGATACAGCCGATCAAAGTGCAGAAATCAAAGTTTTCAAAAAAGCCATTAAGGATAAAATTATAACCTTAAAAAATTAAAATTATGAAAAAAAAACTATTGTTTTTGATTGCATTCGGTATTTTCACAACGGCTTATTCTTTAGAACTCTTTAAGAACGAAACCAACCAGATTATTGATACATGGATCTGGGAAAAATCGATTGGCGGAGAAAATAACCCTTATACGTCTACACCAAAAACAATTGGTTTTACTAAAAAAATAGTTTTTACCCCTGATGGAAGAATCATCACTTATAAAGATGATGTTGAGATTCGAAATAATACCTATGAAATCACAAGAGGAATTAGTGTTTTTGATCAATTAGTACATGATCTTGTAACTTTTGAAGGCAAAACGTACATCATAGAAAACATTGACAATCAAAGCTTAACATTATTAAGCAATGATTCTGAAGGTGTACGAACTATTTATAAAAAGTAGTTTAAACATTTAAAAAGAGCTATTTTTACCAATCAAAACAACCCCCCATTTTTGAAAGACGATTTAGACATATATATAAAATTATGTATACAAAATGACAGAGCAGGACAACTGAAAATATATCAGTTGTTCTCTCCTGTTTTGTATGGCATTTGTTTAAAATATATGAAAAATGAAGACGATGCCAAAGATGTTTTTCAAGAAGCTTTTATCATTGCTTTTCAAAAAATTTATCAATATAAATTTGAAGGCAGTTTTGAAGGATGGCTTAAACGGATTTTTATCAATAAACTAATTGAAACATTAAACAAGAAGAAAAAAGAAAATTTCTTTTTGGATGTTTTTGACCCTGATACCGATTTTATAGAAGAAGAGGAATTAGTAGAAACTATTCCGATACCCAAAGAAAAATTGCTTGAATATATCAGGGATTTACCGGATCAATACCGGATGGTTTTTAACTTATATGTTTTTGAAAAAATGAAACACAAAGAAATTGCTGCAATGCTCAAAATTTCTGAAGGAACTTCAAAATCAAATTTAAACAGAGCCAAACAAATTTTACAAAAAAGAATTTTGAGTATTAAAAATTTTAAAACAGCATGAAAAAGCAAAATATAGAAGATATTTTTTCATCAATAGAAAACTTTTCGAGTGTTCCGCCGCCCGAATTATGGGATAATATTGAAGAAAAATTACATCCTCGTAAAAAGAAAAAAGCAACCATAATCTGGTGGGCACTTGCGGCCAGTCTTTTGATTGGCTTGTCAATTCCGTCTGTTTTATATTTTAATTCAAATACTCAGGATTCAAATTCATTACAAAACAATTCGGTTGTTATACAGGAAAAAAGCGGTAATCCTGAAAAAAACGAGACGATTTCTACAAGCAAAAATAATTCACAAAAAAACACAAAACTTAATAAAGTCCAGGAAACAGCTATCGTTTCATCTGAAACAGAAAATTCGACCCAGTCAAAAAGTAAGAACAACATTTTAAACCAAAATGCTGTCCCTAATAATACTTTGAATCAAAAAAACGATGATTTGAAATCAAAAACGCATTCAAAACAAAACACAGTTGTTAATGTTGCTTCAAAACAGGATAAAAGCCAGAAAGTAAAAACATATCGCATTCAAAACCCGAATTCAAACCAGTATTCAGGTACGAGCTCATATGATGAAAATGTAGTTTCAAAAAACAACGTAACAAACAATGCTACAATAGCTTCAAATTCAAAAAGTAAGGAAGATGTAAATATTTCTGTGGAAAAAGAAACTTTAAGTAATAATCCTGTAATTATTTCAAATTCAATTTCAAAAAATAATAAAAATACAATCAGCCAATACGAAACGAAATCAAAAAATAATATTACAAAGAATGTCTCACCAGCTGAAAAGGCTGTTATTATTGATTCAAAAAACAATTCGCAGAAAGCTTTAATAAAAGACAAAACTGTCGTCGGCAATTCAAACAACAATATAAAATCTGATGTTTTACCAATAGAAAAGACAGTTGTTGTAGATTCAAAAAGTGGTTTACCATCAACTTCCATAAAGGATAAAGCGGTCGCTGACAACTCAAAAGGCAATACAAAATCTGACATTTGGCCAACAGAAAAAACTAATATTTTCGATTCAAAAAATGATTCACCAAAAAATTCAATAAAAGGCAAAGCTATTGCCGGCAATTTAAACAACAATACAAAATCTGATGTTTCACCAACAGAAAAAGCCATTGTTATTGGTTCAAAAAACAATTCACCGGAAAATTCAATTCAAAATAAAGCTATCGCCAGTAATCCAAAATCTGACGTTTTATTGACCGGGCAAGATTCTATTCAGCTGGCAGTATTACAAAATTTAGAAAAAGCCATAGCAGAAGGAAAATCTCCAAAAGAAGAAGAGCCAAAATCTGCTGCTTTAAATACAGAAAAATGGTCCTTGGAAGTTTTTGCAGGAGTTGCTAATTCTGAAAATCTCAAAAAAGAAAAGACTTTGGGTAATGTTAATGAGTCTAAGCAGACAAATGCATACGGAATAAAAACAAATTACAAACTAAATAAAAAATGGACTGTAAGTTCCGGCTTAAAAATAAATGAATTAGGACAGAGTATTGCTAATGTTAGCTATATGGATATAAACAATACAGTAGGTTTATTATCTTCAAGTGATTATTTGATTAAAAATGTAACTACTATTTCTCAAATTACAAATAATTCAAATTACGTATTTGTTACAACGAATGCTAAAAATTCTTTGAAAAGTGATAATTTCCAAACAGGTAATATTGATCAAAGTTTAAAATATATCGAAATACCACTTGAGGTATCTTATGCTATTTTTAATAGAAACAAAACCAGTATCAGTTTAAATACCGGTGGAGTTGTTGGTAAATTAATTTCAAACAATGTATATTTGGATGGCACTTCAATAGGTTCTAATTCTAATGCCAGCGATTTTATTTATGGCTCTTTGCTTAGCAGCACTTTGCAATATCGCATATACAAAAAAACACATATTTTTGTTGAACCCGGTATGAATTACTATATCAATCCATTAAATAATCAATCTTTCAATCAATTTCAATGGGCTTTTAATTTTGGACTGAATGTCTCGTTTTAAGTGGTAACTTTCCGCTCTTAAACTTTGAATAAAGATAACAAAACATGATTATTGATACCTGGAATTCTTTAGAATCAATTCCTGATGACTTAAACCTGGCAAAAGAACTGGTTTATAACAGCTGTAATTTAAAATGTACAGTTCCCGAAGCTGAAGCTGAAAGTGCTGATTATAGTGCATACCGTTTTAAGATTAATGATAAATGGGTTTGTTACAGGGAAGCAAAAATTACTCCAACAAAAACAGGTCAATTTGTTACTTTATGGAAACGCAATATCTCAGGAGTTATTGAACCCTTTGATTTTTCGGATGCAATAGATTTTGTAATTATTAGTGTTCGAAAAGAAAAGAATTTTGGGCAATTTATCTTTCCAAAAGAGGTATTATTGAAAAAAGGAATCTTTTCGACTGAAACCACAGAAGGCAAAAGAGCTACCAGGGTTTATGCTCCATGGGATATCACAAATAGCAGACAAGCCCAAAAAACACAGCTTTGGCAATTGGATTATTTTTTAGATATATCAAAAGATGAAGCTATTGATTTAAGAGTCAAAAAATTACTGGATAACTAATATACTTTTATTAGGTAAAAAAGGCAGTTCGAATTGAACTGCCTTTTTATACTATTTATTTTCTGCTTATTTCTTTATGATCTTATCTCTAAAAACAACTTTGTTATTTTCGGTTAAAGTATAAATATAGATACCAGTTTTAAGATAACTTACAGGAACAGCAGTATCATTTTGCTGCCCGCCAGTAATTCCAATAGGATTTCCGACTAGACGACCGCTGATATCATAAATTCTTAATTTCAGATTCTTCTCTGTGTTACTTTTGACAAAAACATTCATAACATCTGTTACAGGATTAGGATAGGTTCTTACGACAAATCCGTTTGTTTCAAAATCAATTGTAGCCAGATTATCTTCTTTCAATTCAAAACGGGCAATAACCGGTCCGTGATCAGATGTTGTGGTGGTATAATTGGCAATATCGGTACGCGGATCATATACAGCAATAGAATTTGCAATATATTCATCTGTCAATTCATTAGAAATAACAATATGATCTAAAAACCCTGTGGAACTTAAATAACTATAAGCACCAGCCTGACTAATACCCAAAGTAAGTGCATTGTAATTACTGGTATCATTAACAAATGATTCGTAAGATGAAGGATTCGGCGTAATAACAGATGCTTTTACATCATCATTAAAATCTCCCAAAATCATCAAATTTGAATTTGGATAATAAACATCTAAACTATCTTTTAATAACTGTGCATCATATTTACGCATATTGTATTTGGATATATCAGATCCGCTATTGGCGCGTGCATGAAGATCAATCAAATTCACCAGTTTTTTTACTCCGCCAATATTGGTTTCTATTTGTACCATATAAGACAAACGCCCTGATGAAAAGAAGCTGTCATCATTACCCGGATAATTTGGTAAAGTCTTTGTATTTGCACGTACCTCATCATATAAGTCCTTAAACATTACGCGGGTACTTTTTACAGTAGTGGTTTGTGTATTGTAAAGTACAACTAATTTTTGAGGAGGGAAATTAGGATCGGGTGCATTAAAAGAATACGACCAAGATGTCGAAATTGTTTTATCGAATGTTTTACCGTTTATATTTAATTTCTGAATTAAAAGATCAATCGAAGGATCATCAGACACTTCCTGAACTACATAAACATCAGCGTTTAATTTGTTCATTACTTTTGCTACGTTATCAATTTGAAGGGCATCATCAGTTGGGCCAAATTCTACGTTATCAGTACCTTTTACATCAGAGCCAAAAAACTCCAAATTATAGGTTACAACATCAAAAGTATCTGCTTTTGGTAAAGACGAACCTGTCAAATTTCCAATTTGTTTATTCAAAGAAGTTGCGGTTACGGTTAATGCTCCGGAAATAGTTAATGTTTTTACAGAAGGTGTAAATCTTGCGTAAATTGTTTTTCCGGCTGAAGCATCTGCAGTATTTACAAGCACATTGGACTGAAATGAAATATTATCTAAAGAAACCTGGTAATCTGCAGGAGCTGTAATAGTAATATCATTATATCCATTTGCCTTGAAAACAAAAGACTGACTGACAGAAATAGTATTTGGACTTACCTCTCCAAAATCTAAATTAGGGCTCGAAGCTACATATCCTGATTCATTTGTAATAGCAATATCATCCAGTGACCATTCTGCAGCATTATTACTTCCTCCTGCCGTAGTTTCATACACCCAGGCTAAGTATGTATGACTGGTTTTGTATGCGCTCAGATCTATATATTGTGATGGTTTGTAAGTCCCTGTTTCTACAGGAAAATCACCGTTTAATTCTGTCCATGTAGCAGTTTCCGGATTACTCTTACCATCATAATCAACAGAAACCATTAATTTTAAACCCGGACCTGCATAAAATTTACGTGAATAAAAAGACAGCAATGGGAATTGACTAAAATTATCCAAACGCAATTTTGGTGATATTAACCAATCTTTACTGGCTCCGCTATCAGAATAGCCATTCATAAGAACTGCACCAGTTCCGGTATTCACATTTCTTGCAGTCGCAGTATACCCCCATTTATTAATATTTCCGGCTACATCATACTGAGTCCACCCACTATTTGTTAAAACATTTGCATCATTAAAACCTTGCACATATGGATTAATTCCTACTCCGGTAAGGGTAACAATTTTACTTGTTGCACCAGTTGATTCATGTGTAATTTGACCCGAAAAATTAGTTACTGCATTTGGAGTAAACTTCACATAAACTGTTGGAGTTGCATTTGCTGCAAAATCAGACACATTAAATAACAAAGAAGATCCAAAAGTGCTGTTGTCTTTCGAAATTGTAAAATTAGCTGAAGCAGTTACAGCAACATTATCCGTAAGATTTGTTCCCTGAATTTGGTAACTTAAACTTTCCGAATCATAATTTGCTTCTGAAAATCCTAAATCAAGTGACGTACTTGTTGTAGATAAAGACGGAACTAGAACACTTGAAGTTATAACATCAACTTTATTTACAACTGATTGTATATTACCATGAGTGTCTTCGGAAATTGAGAAAACCGAATACGCAGTATTAAGACTTAATCCGGTAAAACTTTTTACATATATCTGGGATTCATCGGTAATATCCAAAATTCCTGATTGTAAGGCAGCTGTTCCGTTTGCATCAAGACCTGCTTTTATCTGAGTTGAACTTGGCGTAGCATTTCCGGAAGGCAATAATACATAATAAGTTTTTCCTGGTTCATCTAATTTATTAGAAAAATCAAAGCTTTGGGATAAAATATTATCTGCTTTTGGATAACCCGCTCCACTTATTGGAGCGGTAACATCGCTTCGAATATCAATATTATCAATTGCAAAAGATGGTCGGGAACCTGCACCCGAAACTTGTCTGGAAATCCATCTTATTTGAACTACAGGCTGATTCTCACATTCCGCCGGTAATGTAACCTTTATTGTTTTTAGATTTTGAGGAGTCGTAACTGCCGTTATTTGTTTTGTATCATTATTAGAATATGCTGTTGGCAATAAAGAGGTAAAAGCAGTACTCGTACCTACTCTATATTGCAGGACCATTTCGTTAATACGGGTATTAGTGGTAGTTGGTGGTATATCATATGGATTACGAATTGTCATGGCATCATATTGAACCTGAATTGCTGTTTGACCTACGGTTGAGAATGCAAAACCTATAGTCAAATCAAGAGAGCCATTATTTAGAAAGCCAATTTTTCCATCATAATTATGAAGATTACCACTAGTTGTAGCAGCTGTACTACTGGCAATTAATGCTCTGTCAGCTACTATAACTGCATTAGTATTAAATGTTGCGCCTGGTGATGTACTTGCTGTCCAGCCCTGAAATCCTGCCGGATAAGTTGTCACTGTTGCAGCAAACGAAAAATTCTGTGTATAAGGCAAAGTTTGGGGAGTAGGCATAGTCTGCGCAAAAAGATTCACAGAAAAGCAATAAAAAAAACTTAAAAATGCCAATAAATGACGTGTAGCGTAAATGTTTTTCATAGTTTAAAAAATAGGATTTTTAGTGGCTAAATTTATATCCTTTAAAGTTAAGAGAATATTATAAAACCATGAATATATTAAATTACATTTTATAAACATTTCTCAACAAAAACATCAAGATCGACAAATTATTTGAAGTATTGTTAAGCATAGCTTAGTTTATACGAGATTAATGTGGTTTTAAAATTTTCAATAACTATTATTCTTTTTAACAGGAAAAAGATTAATATAAATTTATACGTAATGACAAATGAAAACCTTGGACTACAATAAACTATCTTAAGTAGGGATAAATCTTATATTTAAAAATAAATAACTAATTCATTCATCTAATTTCATATTACCTCGGTCTTCATGATTATCCGGATGAGAATTAGGATATCGATTTGGGGTGATATCCGAGTTTCTGTCTTTATTCTCAATCGTTTTTTTTACCTCTTCTTCAGTCGAAACTCCACGATTTGAATTTTCACTATCAGTTTGTTTTTGACTTGAGGCTTCTTTAATTTTCTCATTTTCATTTCGTGCTCTCTCGACAACTTCTTTATTTCCATCAGCATTTGTTACGACTTCTTTTTTTAGTTTTGGCACATCAGATTCTGCTTCATGAGAAACATTTTTACCTTTTGAATCCTCTATATTTTTTTGCACTCCATTTATCTTTTTAGCTCCTAAATTATTAGTTTCCATATCTTTATTTTTAAATTCTTATCATAATATTACGAATTTTAAAACTGAAACTTCAGTCCTTTAACATAGCTTTTGGATAATAAAACAACCCTTCTTTCAATAATAATCAAACAAAACTATCTTTGCATAAAAAATTCAGCATGCACCAACATTTTATTCTTTTTAAACCTTACGGCTATCTGAGCCAGTTTATATATGAATTAAAAAGAAAGAAAAAGCTTTTGGGAGAATTATATAATTTCCCGGAAGGTACAATGGCTATTGGCCGTCTGGATGAAGATTCTGAAGGATTACTTTTGCTTACTACCGACGGAAAAGTAAGCGAGCAAGTAAGGAGCAAGAAAGTCGATAAAGAATATTATGTACAAGTTGACGGCATTATAACTCAGGAAGCTGTCGAGCAATTGCAAAATGGTGTTGAAATTGGTTTTGATGGAGGAAAGTATAAAACCAGACCCTGCTCTGCTTTTATTGTTACTGAAATTCCTGATTTTGGACCAAGAGCCAAAAAAATCAGAGACGAACGTCATGGACCTACTTCCTGGGCTTCGATTACGGTAAATGAAGGAAAGTTTCGCCAGGTTCGAAAAATGACTGCTGCTGTTGGTTTTCCAACCTTGCGATTGGTTCGTGTTCGAATAGGAAATGTATATTTGCAAAACCTGAAAGCCGGCGAAGTTATCGAAGTCGCCGATTTTAAATTAGATAATGAGTCAATTTGATAATTAGATCATTTCCCTAAGTCTTTTAATCTTTTAATTTTAAAAAATAATGCTAAACGTTGTTCTTGTAGAACCGGAAATTCCAAATAATACCGGAAATATTGGACGCTTATGTGTGGGTACAGAAAGCCGGTTACATCTAATTCATCCTTTTGGATTTGTGATTAATGATAAAAACCTGAAACGCTCGGGTTTGGATTATTGGGTCCATCTTGAGGTAACTGAATATGCTAATATTGAGGAATGGATAAAACAAATTCCCGATCAGTCACGAGTATTTTTAATGAGTTCACATGCAGAAAAATCATATTTAGAAACAGATTTTCAGGATGGTGACTGGTTGGTTTTCGGAAAAGAAAGTGTTGGCTTAAGCAAAGAAGTTCTGGCTCTTTTTGAAAACCATTTAACGATTCCGATGTCCAAATTAATCAGAAGTTTTAATATCGCGAATTCTGTTGCTTTTGTGATTGGAGAAGCGAAGAGACAGATTGGATTGAAAATTTAATCGTTTATTCCTGCAAGATTTTGGAAATCTAGCAGGAAGGCTAAAATTCTTTTGAATATTATGTCCTAGCCCTGATGGGAGGGAAAATCCTTTTGCTTTTTTCTTTAAAAAGCAAAAGATTGGAAGGAACAGCAGGAATTAGCTCCTTAAAACAACTACAATCTAAGTAATTACAAACTTTCCTTTTTCTGCATCAAAAACAATATGTTCATCCTTGAACAACGTGTCAAAACTTCCTTTTGAAATTAAATTGCATGGTTCATCCTGAACAACCATTTCTGGTGTCATAATAATCATTTCATCACTTAATTGTATCGCCAGATCGATATCGTGAGTTGAAAATAATATACATTTTTGAGTTTCCTGAGTTAGCTTTTTCAACAATTTAAAAAGTGAAACTTTATGCAATAAATCAAGATGCGTTGTGGGTTCATCAAGAATAATTAACGGAGTATCTTGCGCCAGGGCACGGGCGATTAAAACTTTTTGTAATTGTCCGTCGCTTATTTCAAAATGCTTTTTTTTGGCTAAATGATTAATCTGAGTAAGTTCTAAAGCTTCTTTTACCTTTATGATATCTTCCGACGTTAAAGTCCCAATCCAATTGGTATATGGCTGGCGGCCTAAAGCGACCAATTCAAAAACAGAAAGATTACTTGACGGTAATTTTTCAGTTAAAACCAAACTTAAATTTTGAGCTAAATCTAAAGGTTTATAGGTATTTATATTTTTATCATTCAGAAAAACATTTCCGGATAATGGCTGCTGAATTCCGGTAATGGTTCTCAATAAAGTTGATTTCCCAATTCCGTTTGCTCCTATCAAAGAAATTAGTTTCCCTGATGTCAGATTCAAATTCAGGTTTTCGGCAATAGTCACAGTTGTTTTGCCTGACTTGTAGCCAATATTTAAATTTGAAGTGGAGAGAATTGTTTTCATTTTATACTGATATTCTTTTTGTTTCTAACACATAGAAGCATAGGTTCTTTCTTTTTCCTTTGTCACTTACACAGATTTATAGATTTTTTTTCAATATTTAAAAATCATTTTAATCTAATAATTGCGACAAAAAAACAATTTACGTAAAATTTCTTTTTCTGACCAACAACCAAATTACTACAGGTGCCCCAATAATCGAGGTAATGGCATTTATTGGAAGTGTAACATCAAATCCCGGCATTTCGGAAACTATATCACAAAACAGCATAATTATGGCTCCAAAAAATAAAGTGCTCCAAAACAAAACAGTATGATTACTGGTATGAAAAGTAAGTTTAGCAATATGCGGAACCGCCAATCCTACAAACGCTATCGGGCCCGCGAAAGCGGTGATACTTCCTGCTAATATACTTGTTGCAAATATGATAATCAATCTGGCTCTTTTGAAATTCAGTCCCATACTTTTTGCATAATTTTCGCCTAAAAGTAATGCATTTAAAGGTTTTATACTGCCCGCACTTAAAAGCAAACCAAAACATACACAAATTAATAAAACCAAAATTGAATTCCATGAAAGGTTCCCAAGGCTTCCTAATGACCAAAAAGTAAATTTCTGAAGTTGTTCAGCGGTACTAAAATAGGTTAAAACACTAACAATTGCAGTAGTAAAACTCCCGAACATCAATCCGACAATCAGGATTGCCATGGTGTCACGTAATTTTTGCGAAACCAATAAAACCAGCAGTAAAACCAACGTACTTCCTAAGGTAGAAGCCAAAACAATTCCGTATGGAGATAAAGCAATGATTTTTAAAAAGGAAGGCAAAAAACCGGCTCCTAAAATCACAAATGCTACTCCTAAACTTGCCCCAGAACTTAATCCCAAAACATAAGGCCCCGCGAGTGGATTGCGGAATAAAGTCTGCATCAGCAATCCGCTAATCGACAATCCTGTCCCTACTAAAACGGCTGTAATTGCTTTTGGCAATCGATAATTTATGATAATATATTCCCAAGTCGATTTACTTACCTGACCACCTGTCAAACTGGTGTAAACTTCTTTGAATGGAATTGCAACCGAACCTAAGCTAATGCTTGCAAAAAACATCAAAACCAGGCCCAGGCCAAGTAAAAGGAATAATATAGTGTTTCGTTTTTTATTTGTCAATTTAGTTCAGTTTAGTGGCAAAAGTAAATTCGTAACCCGGCAATAAATCCGGGTGAAAAATCTTGATATAATCTTTTAAAACCAAATCCGGGCGGCTTGGAGATAATTCATAATAAATTGTTCCGCCTGTTGTGCCTAATTTACCTTCGAAAGTATAAATTGTTTTGTTTTTAAAAGCATCAAACTCACTGTAATGCGGATTCATTTTTGCAAATTCATCCAATGACTTTACTGAACCTGTAGCAATCCAAAAATTAGCAGTTTTAGCCTTGTCGAGGACTTTTTCGAAAGACAATCCTTCGCTTCCGGTTCCTTTTAAATCTGCCCATAAATAATTAGCCCTGGCATCTTTCATAAATTGAGCAACCCAGCTATTTCCTTTTGCAACATACCATACATCTTCGTACATAGAACCGTATAAAACTGTGGAAGTTGCTTGTTTTGTAGAAACCATTTTTTTGGCCTGTTCATAGCTCAAAACAATTTTATCAAACAATTCCTTTGCTTTATCTTCTTTACCAAATAAAGCTCCGTAAAGCTTAATCCATTCAGCCTTTCCTAATGGTGATTGTTCCATCCAATCGGCCTGGATAAAAACATTAAGCCCGCTTTTTTTCAAATTATCCAGCATCGGATTGTTATTGTCTACACCAAAAGTAACAATCAGATCCGGTGACAATTCGATAAGCTGTTCGATGTTTAATTTTTCGTTTTGACCAACATTTTTAATAACTCCCATATCGATCAATTTTCTGGTTTTTTCCGAAGATACATAATCGGTATGGGGAAAACCAGTCAATTTATCTTCGACATCCAGCATTTCAAGAAACGGAATATTTGTGGTTGAGGTAACAACAACAGACTCCAAAGGAACTTTTATTGTACTGTATTTTTGTAAACTATCAGGAACTTTGGCGTCTTTTTCCTTTAAAATATATGTGAAATTTTTATTCGCATTTGGCCATGGATTTGTAACTGTCACTACTGAATATCCTTCATGTTTTACAATAGAAAGTCCGGAGGCATACTCAATACTGTTTTGGGGAATTTCAGTTTTGGCAATCTCTGTTGTTTCATTTTTTTTGCATCCGGTCAGAAGAAAAAAAGATAAAATAAAAATAATTTGAGAAAATAAATGTTTCATATGCAGGTTATATAGTTCCAAAGAAATGGCATTGTTATTGTTTTACTGAATCTGTTTTTGAATTATTGCGTATTCAAATTTTGTATTTTTCAGCAATGGCAAAGATAACGCAATTTCTATTTTTTTTATTTACCTTTATTCTTACAAAATTAAACAAATACTATTTTTAAATTATGAATCCCATAAAAATAAAAATTTGTTCAAGTTGTCAATCTGCTTTTAGCTGCGGAGATATTTCTGTTGAAAACAAATGCTGGTGCAATGATTTTCCACCTATTTTTAATCTTTCAGAAGGACCGGATTGCCTTTGTCCTGCTTGCTTTAAAGAAGCATGTGTAGACAAAATTGATGCTTATGTAGAAACCCTTACTCCCAAAAAAGCTTTAAAAAATAAAGCAATATCTTTACCCAAAACCGAAAAACTAATTGAAGACATTGACTATTACATTGAAAACGGCAATTATGTTTTTAAATCCTGGTTTCATTTAAAAAGAGGCAGTTGCTGCGGAAATGAATGCAGACATTGCCCTTACTAAGGTTATGAGTTAGAAGTTTTGAGTTATTACTTGTTGTCCATTAATACATTTAGTAACTTTCAACCGAACCCTTAACTTATACCCCCTAACATATAACTTACCCAAAATGATCTATCTAATTACCGGCGGCGAACGATCCGGAAAAAGCAGTTATGCCCAAAACCTGGCCCTACAACTTTCCAACGCTCCCATATATGTGGCAACGGCCAGAAAATGGGATGATGATTTCCAGAAAAGAATTGACAGACATCAGGAAGAACGCGACGAACGATGGACCAATATTGAAAAGGAAAAAAATCTAAGTGAAATTAATTTTACCGGAAAAACAGCTTTAATTGATTGTGTTACGCTTTGGCTGACGAACTTTTTTGTCGATCATAAAAATGATGTTTCATTATCTCTGGAAGAAGCAAAAGCTGAGTTTGAAAAAATGGCAAGCCAACCCAATACAACTTTAATAATTGTTACCAATGAAATTGGAATGGGTGTTCACGCCGAGACTCATATTGGCAGAAAATTTACTGAACTGCAAGGCTGGATGAATCAGTTTCTGGCCTCAAAAGCAGATGAAGTCGTTTTGATGGTTTCCGGGATTCCTCTCAAAATAAAAGGCTAGCAAATTTCAATGGCAAAAATCAATGACAATTACAATGTCAAAAATCAATTTAAAAATCTAAATCCTTAAATTCCAAATTTCAATATTGGCGTAGTATCTTTACATAAAGCTTTAACATTGATATTGCAATTGAATTTTGCAATTGATATTTGTAATTGACATTGAAACTTATGAGTTATTTAGATGATATTTTAAAATCACGCCGTGATACCCGGCATTTTACAACGGATGAAGTACCGGATAAAGTGATCCGGATAGCTTTGCAGGCTGGACACTGGGCGCCTTCGGTTGGGCTGACGGATGCTACCAAATATTACATTATTAAATCGGCAGAAGTTAAAAGTGCTATTAAAAAACTGCTTTTGGGTTATAATGAAAAAGCGGCATTGCTGACAGATAATCCGGAACAGAAAGAACATTATAAATCACTAAAACTAGAGGCAATAGAAGAAGCTCCGATTGGACTTATTATTGCCTATGACCGATCAGTTCTGAATCAATTTACGATTGGGACTGTTGGCAGTAACGAAGCGGTTAAATTTAGTTCTGTTTGTGCTGCACAAAATATCTGGCTTTCGCTTACCGAGCAAGGTTATGGGATGGGCTGGATTTCGATTTTGAATTATTATCAGTTCAAAAAAATACTTGATCTACCTGAAAACATTGAACCTTTGGGTTATTTCTGCATCGGAAAACCTGCTACCAATTACGATAATCAACCGATGCTTCAGCAATTAGACTGGAAACAAAAATCTGAATCTCCGGATTGTGTCGAAATTAAAAACGTGGTTAAAAGCGAGATTCGGGATATTCAAATAAACTTTGAATCTCAAACTCAAAACGAAATAAATTTTAATTTGCTTTTACAGGAAAAAATAGATTCTAAAACTAAACCAGTTGGTGCATTAGGCGTTTTGGAAACTTTAGCTTTTCAGATGGGAAGTGTTTTTAAAACTTTAAATCCAAAAATAAAAAATCCGAATATTGTCGTCTTTGCTGCGGACCACGGAATTGCGAATCATGGCGTGAGTGCCTACCCGCAGGATGTTACCAGACAAATGGTCACTAATTTCCTGGAAGGTGGTGCTGCAATAAATGTTTTTTGCAGACAAAACAATATTCAGTTATCTATTGTTGATGCCGGAGTGAATTATGATTTTCCGACTAATGCAAAATTAATTAATGCCAAAATTGCCAAAGGAACCCAATCTTTTTTGCACGCTCCTGCAATGAGTGAAACCGAATTACAATTGTGCTTCGAAAAAGGAAAAGCTATTATAGAAAATATTGCCAAAACAGATTGTAATTGTATAGGTTTTGGCGAAATGGGAATCGGAAATACCTCAACAGCTTCAGTATTAATGAGTGTTTTAACCGGTATCCCAATTGAAGAATGCGTTGGAAAAGGAACGGGCGTTGAAGATGAAAAACTGATTCAGAAACAAAATTTACTAAAAAAAGCAATTGATAATTATTCCGGTCAAGCCGAAATACTACAGCAACTAGCTTATTTTGGAGGTTTTGAAATTCTACAAATGGCAAGCGGAATGTTAACTGCTTACGACCATAAAATGCTGATTTTAGTTGATGGTTTTATTTGTAGCACTGCCTTCTTAATTGCTTCAAAAATAAACCCTGACATTATTAAAAGTGCTGTTTTCTGTCATGTTTCTGCTGAACAGGCACATCAAAAACTATTAAATTATCTGAATGCAAAACCAATTTTAAATTTAGATTTGCGTCTTGGTGAAGGTACCGGATGTGCAATTGCTTTTCCTATTTTGAAATCAGCAGAAGCTTTTTTGGATGAAATGGCTACTTTTGAAAATGCAGGGGTAAGTAAAAAATAGTTTTAATTAATATTGAATTATATGCCGTTAATAAAAGTTTACATCCATTTTGTCTGGAGTACAAAAAATAGAATTCCTTTTTTGCATACACAAGAATTACGTCTTAAAGTTTGGAATCACATTAAAGAAAATGCAAAAGAAAAAGGAATTTATGTTGACTTTATAAATGGATATTCAGACCATTGTCATTGTCTCATTTCATTGGGTACAGATCAAAATATTCAAAAAATCATGCAATTAATCAAAGGCGAATCTTCTTTTTGGATTAATAAAAATAAATTAACTAAAGAAAAATTTGAATGGCAAGATGAATATTTTGCTATTTCAGTTTCAGAATCTATCATTGATAAAGTTAGAGATTATATTAAAAATCAGGAAATTCATCATACAACAAAAACTTTTCAGGAAGAATATGATGAAATTATTAGCAAATTTGGATTTCATAAAACATTTAAGTAAACAGAGTTTGGCTAAAGCCATTTTTAATTTCAATCTTATAACCTCCAGATAAATCTGGAGGCAATTCAATAATCTTACTCAATGCTTTATAGATAATTCTAATTTGTATTTTGTTATATTTTTGGTATTCCAGCATTAAAAAAGGTGTCAAATTATTTCAAGAGAGTTCATTAAAAAATATTACTTTCAAAAAAGTATAGACATTCTAAATATTGAATTGCCAACATCTTTAGATGTTGGAATACTTAATACAATCAAACTGGCTTTAGCCAAATAATTACAAAACCGTTTTAAATGAAAAAAGAATTACATATTTTCTTCACTGCTTTAATGTTTTACACCAGAATTCCATGTCCAAAAAACATCAATCATAATCCGGATTATTTGAATAAAGCAACACGTTATTTTCCTTTGATTGGATGGATTGTTGGCAGTATTTCTTTTTTGGCTTTTTATGTTTCTTCACTTTTTCTATCAATAGAAAGTGCCGTAATCCTGGCAATCATTGCTTCAATACTAACAACGGGAGCTTTTCATGAAGATGGTTTTGCAGATGTCTGCGATGGCTTTGGCGGGGGCTGGACCAAAGAAAAAATTCTGCTGATCATGAAAGACAGTGCAATTGGTGCTTATGGGGCGATTGGTTTGGTATTGCTTTTTCTATTGAAATTTAAATTGCTTTCAGAGTCTGTTTTGCTTTTTCAAATTAATGATTCAATTGCTGTTTTTCAAATTTTCCTGTTGTTTATTTCAGCTCATGCCTTAAGTCGTTTAGCCGCAATTTCAATTATTTTTACACATGAATATTCACGGGATGATGCTACCAGCAAAAGCAAACCTATTGCGAAAAGCAACACATGGAAAGAAATTTTTGGTGCTTTTTTCTTTGGATTAATTCCTTTGCTGACACTCTCCTATTTCAAATACCAATTTATTTTAGCTTTAATTCCGGTTTTCATAACAAGATATTTTTTAGCCCGTTATTTTCAAAAATGGATTGATGGATATACAGGAGATTGTTTAGGCGCAACACAACAAGTCTGCGAAGTCGTTTATTATTTAAGCCTTCTTTTTGTATGGAAATTTATTTAGTCCGCCATACCAAAACAGTCTGCGAAAAAGGTATTTGTTACGGGCAATCTGATGTTGGACTGGCTGAACCTTTTGAACTTATTTTTGAGAATATTATTTCGCAATTGCCTTCAGAAGCCATTATTTTTTCAAGTCCGTTGCAGCGCTGTGTAATTTTAGCAAAATACATTCAAAATAAAATTAAAACTATTTCTTACCGGGAAGACGAAAGATTAATGGAAATGAATTTTGGCGATTGGGAAATGAAAAACTGGAATAATATTCCACCTGAACAACTCAATCCATGGATGGAAGATTTTGTAAATATTTGTGCTTTCAACGGAGAATCTTTTGTTGAATTGCATAAAAGGACAGGTACTTTTTTATCCGAACAAATTTCAAAAAAAACAGACAAACCAATTGTTATCATTACTCATGCCGGTACCATCAGAAGCTTTTTATGCCACCATACTTTATTACCATTAAAAAATGCTTTCCAAAATAAAGTTGATTTTGGCCAGGTGATCAAAATAAATTTTTAAGCCCTCTTCTGTTTAGAAATTCTCTTAAAAAGTAAAACAAATTTGAATTTTATATATTTTTAACTTTATCTTTGCACTCGATTAAGGTTGTGTTTTAATTTTAAAAACACATTAAAAGGGAATCAAGTAACTGATTTTAAGTATTTTAAATTCAAAAATCTTGAGCTGTACCCGCAACTGTAAGCTTAGTTCTGTAACCGGAATGCTTGTTGTTAACTACAAAACCACTGTTCGCTTGACGAATGGGAAGGTAAACAACAAGACGCAAGCCAGGAGACCTGCCTTTATAACAAATATCGAACTCTCGGGAAAAAGAGTGTAGAAATTATGACTTTAAAAAAACGTTTTACTTTTTGCTTTCTGTTATTGTGCCAGATTATTTTGGCGCAGAATGACTCTGTTACAAAATTAAAAGAGGTTGTAGTTTCTGATAACAATCTTAAGAAATACTCCAACTCACAGTCGGTTTTGAAGCTTAATGACTCAATTATCAATAAAAACGAGGCTTTATTAACTGATTTGTTAAAATATAATTCATCGATTTATTTTAAGGAATACAGCCGCGGAATGCTTTCTACGGTTTCATTCAGAGGAACTACTTCTTCTCAAACTGCTGTAATCTGGAATGGTATCAATATCAATTCACAAATGAACGGAAGTACTGATTTTAATACAATTTCAGGTTCCGATTATAATTCTGTTAGTGTAAAAGCAGGCGGAGGAAGTGTAATTTATGGAAGTGGTGCCGTGGGAGGAACCGTACACTTAAATAATGATATGACTTTTTATGACCGTTTTGAAAATAATTTAAAATTAGATTACGGAAGTTTCAATACTATTGGAATTAATTATAAAACCAATATTTCTAACAGGAAATGGAGCGCTCAAATCGGGTTTTCAAAAAACAGTTCTACAAACGATTATAAATATTTGAACAGATATACCTGGAAAGGTGAACAGCGATGGAATCAAAATGGTCAATACGATCTCATAACACTAAATGCTAATCTGGGCTATAAATTTGATGCTAAAAATAGTTTGAAATTTTATAGCCAGACATCAAACACGGACCGAAATACATCTCTGGTCACTGAAACTGACACTAAAAGTAAATATGTAAATGGTTTCAACCGTAATTTATTAGACTACAATGGTAATTTTGGAAAGTTTACAGCCAACTTTAAAACCGCTTATATATTTGAAAATTACCAATATTACGCCGATAATACCCGAAAAGATTATTCATACGGAAAAACTGAAAGCCTGATTACAAAACTCGATCTGGGCTATACACTTTTTAAATCAACACAATTAAACGGTATTATAGATTATAACCGAACCAAGGGTTTCGGATCCGGTTTTGGAAACCATATCAGAGAAATCAGTTCTGCCGCTTTATTAATAAAACAAGACTTTTCATCAGATTGGAAAAATGAATTGGGTATCCGAAAAGAATTTACAAACAATTATAAATCGCCTGTATTATTTTCCATAGGTTCTTCGTATCAGTTCAGTCAGTTATATAATTTGAAATTGAATATATCCCGAAATTTCAGGATTCCAACCTTCAATGATTTGTATTGGGAAGAAGGCGGCAACCTGGATTTAAAGCCTGAGAGTTCATATCAGGCAGAAATCGGAAACGTTTTTACATTCAAAACCATTTCGCTTACACAGACGTTTTATTACATGAAAATAAAAGATTTATTACAATGGGTTCCGGGTAAAAATGGGATTTGGTCACCAAAAAACCAAGATAAAGTTAACAGTTATGGAGCAGAAACTTTATTAAGCTGGAAAAAACATTTTGGCAAAAATTATCTTGCTGTAAACATGACTTATGCTTACACAATTTCAGAAGATGAAAAAACTAAAAACCAGCTTTT
This sequence comes from Flavobacterium sp. Flavsp81, assembly GCF_059491325.1. Classification (NCBI taxonomy): domain Bacteria; kingdom Pseudomonadati; phylum Bacteroidota; class Flavobacteriia; order Flavobacteriales; family Flavobacteriaceae; genus Flavobacterium; species Flavobacterium sp. Flavsp81. The sequence continues at coordinate 2,512,849 of NZ_CP168505.1, forward strand.
CTTTGTCCCATACAATAAAGTTACCGGGGCTGTTTCTTATTCAAGAAATAAAATTTCAGCTTATTATCAATTTTTATACAATGGTTTTGTGTATACCAGAGCAGATAATAATCCTGACGAAATAATAAACGATTACATGATCTCAAATCTGGGTATCGATTATGATTTTAAATTTTTAGACTCTCTCAAACTTGGCTTTCAAATTTTAAATGTCTTTAATGAAGAGTATGAAAGCTTAGAAGACAGACCTATGCCAGGTCGCAATTTTAATATGTATTTAACCTTAAAATTTTAATATTATGAAAATTACCAAATTGTTTTTAATAGCGCTTAGCGTTTCTCTGTTTGTTTCCTGCTCTAATGATGAAAGTGATAATGAACCAAAAGGAGTTTATGACAATGGTTTTTTTATTTTGAATGAAGGAAGTGCCGGACAAGGAACTGTTTCGTTCTCAAGCGATGATTTTAGCAGTTTCACAAAAGATGTTTACACTGCGGCTAACGCAAATGATTTACTTGGAAAATATGCACAAAACATCTTTTTTGACGGCGACAGAGCGTATATCATTGCAGGATCAAACGTGATTAATGTTGTAAACAGATATACTTTCAAGTTAATTGCTAAAATTGAAAGCGGACTTGTAAACCCAAGATATGGTGTTGTAAAAGATGGAAAAGCATACGTAACCAATGCAAATACTTATGCATATCAAAATGCTGAAACCGGTAATACTGACGATTATGTTGCCGTAATTAATTTAACGACAAACATTGTTGAATCTAAAATCGAATTGAACGCTACAGCAAATAGAATCGTATTAGAAGGTGAGAAATTATACATTACCGAACCATACAATAGTGAGAAGTTGTTAGTTGTTAATATTGCGAATAAAGCATTGGAAACTCCAATAACTATTGGTTCATCTGCTGATACCATGGAAGAAGAAGATGGCACATTATATATTTTAAGAAATCCTTATGGAGACAGAAGCGAAATAGTAAAAGTGAAATTATCTGACAAAACAACTTCTAAAATCACATTCCCGGAATCACTGGACGGAAATGGATATTTAGACATTTACAACAACCAAATTTACTATACTGTATCAAACTCAGTTTATAGTATTAATATAAATGCAACATCTGCTTCTAGTACACCAATTATGACTGCGTCATCTGTTGCTAATTTATATGGGTTCGCTGTTAATAATGACCGTATTTATATTACTGATAGCGGGGATTATAAAGCTGACAGCAAAGCTTACATCTATAGTTTAAACGGAACATTACAAAAAGAATTAACCGTTGGTGTAGGGCCAAATGGTTTTTACTTTAATGACTAAAAAATATTTAAAGCCCTTATAATTTTATGAGGGCTTTCTCTAAATCAAATTTATGATAAAAAAATTACTTTTAAGTTCACTGCTTATTTCATCAATAATTACGGCACAATCCTATGCCCCTCCTGCCGGACAGGCTGGCAGCACGGCAATAATAAAAAGCAGTTCAGTTTTCATAGGTTGGGCAACAGGAGTTACTGTTGTAAGAGGTCCACAGGATATTGCAAATCCTACTGGTCCTTTGGCTTCATCCGGTAGTCCAAATGATGCATTAGGGGGAACAGGTACGGGCGTGGTTTCCTTAGGTGACGGAGGAAGTGCTACTGTAACTTTTGGTACACCAATTGCCAATGGTCCCGGATTTGATTTTGCAGTTTTTGAGAACGGGTTCTCGGATACGTTTTTAGAATTAGGTTTTGTAGAAGTGAGTTCTGACGGAATTAACTTTTTCAGATTCCCTTCTCATAGCGAAACGCAAACAACAACTCAGATTGGTGGTTTTGGAGCGGTTGACTGCAGGTATATAAATAATCTTGCCGGGAAATACAGAGCTAATTATGGAACTCCATTTGATTTATCTGATCTTCCTGATAATGCTTTATTAGACAAAGATAATATTACTCATGTGAAAATAATTGACGCAATAGGAACCATTAATCCCTTATATGCTTCTCATGACAGTTACGGAAATATTGTTAATGAATTATACTCTACTCCTTATGCAACAGGAGGATTTGATTTAAACGCAGTTGGTGTAATTAACATCAAAACGTTAGATGATAAAGACTTTGATAAAAATACTGCAAGCCTGTATCCAAATCCTGCATCGGATGTTGTATATATTAATAGTGAAGAAGAAAGTGCTGTAGTAATTTATGATATTTCCGGAAAAATTATTAAAACGTTTCCTAAAGCAAATCATAAAGAAATTACTGTTTCTGATTTAAACTCAGCTATTTATTTATTTGAAGTAACAATTCAGAACAAAAAATCAACTACAAGAATACTTGTGAATTAATTTATCCTTAAACGGAAACGGCAAAATGAATTTGTTTGCAGTAAATACAAATGATTCCTTTTTTACAATTAGTTTTATTTTTGGAAATTTAAAAAGGCTTTCAGTATTGAAAGCCTTTTTTTTAAATAGATTTTTAACGTTTCCAGAATTCTTTTGGAGCACTTTCCAAATACATTTCTTTTCCAAAACGGCGCATTGATTTCGAATCTGTAAAATATGGCAAAATCTGTCCTTTATCATTTTGGATTCTTTTTGCCGTAGTCCCTGTAATTTTAGAAATTGCAAGGTTTAATAAAGGTTCAGATGCATCACCTAAAACACCATAAGTGCTTACATATTCAAATTGCTCATAATTAGGCACTAACCCTTGTGTATAATCCCCAAAATCAGCAGCATTTGTAATTTTAAAAACTAAAGGCTGCATTGCGTACTTATGAGTCGGGTTTACATTGTTTTTTGTTAAAGATTCGGAATCATAAACAGTAAAAGAACCAACATTCTTACCTACCGTAGTTTCACCGATCTGAATCACGTTAATATATGGCTTTAAGCCATTAATAATGATTTCGCTTGCTGATGCTGTATTATCAGTTGTTATCACATATACTGTGCTCAAATTTAAACTGTTTACTGCAGCTCCGTCAAAAGTATTTACGAATCTTTCATTTAAAGATTCCAGATCTTCACTGGACAAATCTTTCATCAGTTTAGTATTATACTGTCTTTTAGAAAATATTTGGCCGGTAAACTGGCCGGTAATCATACTGGCCAAACGGGTTGAAGATCTAACTGACCCTCCTCCGTTATAACGCAAATCCAAAATAAAATCAGTAATCCCGGCTGCTTTTAATTGTCCAAAAGCCTGATTCAAATCATCATCATAATCTCCATAAAAGCCATTATACATTAAATATCCTATTTTATGACTTCCTGAAGTTATGGTTTTAGTAATTAAAACCGGATTCTCTTCCAAAGTAGTTTTAGTTAACGCAACCGATTTACCATTTAAAACGAAAGAACTTCCGTTATAGGTCGCTAAATTAAGCGTATAACTATCTGAATTTAAAAGTAAAGCTTCATAATTTGAAATCGTAAGTGGTGTTCCATTCACGCTCGTAAACAAATCTCCACGTTTAATATCTTTACCTGAAGCATCAGAATTAGGAATTATGTAACGTATGTACCCAACTAAATTACTCGATCCTGAAGCTTGTCTGCTCAGTCTAAAATCAATACCGCTATTTTTTGTAATTCCGTTTAATTCCTGTTCCAAAACAGTATAGTCGTCTACAATCCAGCTAAAACGATCAATTGCGTCACCATTTGGATATTTACTCTCTGGTTTATTTAGCAAATCTTCAAATAAATCTTCCGGTTTTGAATATCCTTTCAAAAAAGAATCCAATGCGCCCTGGTTAGCAAAACGATTATCGGCTAAATTAGGCACATCAGCCTGCCATAAATAAACTTCATTCAATCCTCTCCAGATAAAATTATTTATTTGCAGATTCGGTGAGGCAGCAACATCATCCTTGTCATCACAAGATTGTAAACTAAATGCCGCTAAAAATAATAAAACCAGGCTTCTTGATATCCTTTTCATAAAAATTTGATTTCCATATATTAACGTAAAAATAGTACTTTAGTTTTAACAGAAATCAGTTTATTGTTTTTTTTTAATAAAAAAATTCAACCTTAATTGTAACAAAAATAATAGTACCTCGTCTTGACTATATAAGCTAACGAAATAATCTTTGCTTTATGAATCAAATTGTATTTATAGAATTAATAAATCCTTTTAAAGACAAAGTTTTTCGTCTGGCAAAAAGATTATTGACCAGTACTGAAGAAGCAGAAGATGCAACTCAGGAAGTACTAGTTAAATTATGGAACAAAAAAGAAAATCTGGATACTTATAATAATGTTGAAGCCCTTGCAATGACAATGACCAAAAATTATTGTCTGGATCAGTTAAAATCAAAAAGAGCAGGAAACCTTCAAATTGTGCATAACAATTTCACAGACAGGGAACCCCAATCAGATAAAAAATTAGAAGACACGGATAGTTTACAATGGGTAGAAAAAATAATGAGCCAGCTTCCGGAACAGCAACAAATCTTAATTCAGTTACGCGATGTTGAACAATATGAATTTGATGAAATTGCGAAAATTGTGAACATGAATGAAACTGCTATTCGGGTAGCACTTTCCAGAGCGAGAAAAAAAATACGGGAATCAATGATTAATACACATGGTTATGGAATTAAATAAAATAGAGAATCTATTAGAAAAATACTTTCAGGGAGAAACTTCTATTGCTGAGGAAAATGAATTAAAAGAATACTTTTCTTCATCAAATGTTGCGCAGCATTTGGAGCAATATCAGCCAATTTTCGGTTATTTCTCTCAGGTAAAAGGACAAAAATCGACGCAGGAACTCGAGAACCTCGTTCGAACAGGTGAAGCAATTCCACTACAAACTAAAAAACGAAATGTAGCGTGGTTATCAATTGCGGCATCTGCTGTTGTTTTACTGGGAATCGGAACCTATTTTTATATTAGCGAAAAAAATGCGGCTCCAGTTGCAGCGCAATCAGAATTAGGAACCTTTGACAATCCTGAAAAAGCCTTTGCCGAAACGCAAAAAGCTTTGGCCCTATTGTCTAATAATGTAAATGTAGGTATCGAAAGTGTACAATACATTGAAGAATACGAACAATCAAAAAACAAAATTTTTAAACAGTAATTAAATCGTAATTAAGATGAAAAATTTCATTATAACACTAGTTTTCGCCTTTGCTTCCCACGCGTTTTATGCACAAGGAGCTTTTGACAAATTTGATGGTCAGGACGATGTAACATCAGTCATTGTAAACAAAAAAATGTTTGACATAATGAGTAAGGTAAAAGTTGATCCTTCTGACAAGGAAACACAACAATATATGAATCTTATCAAAAAACTGGATAACTTAAAAGTATTTACCACCAAAAATGCAAAAGTTGAAGCCGACATGAAACTTTCTGCTGATAAATACATTAACAGCGCCAATTTAGAAGAGCTGATGCGTATTAATGATGGTGGAAAAAACGTAAAAATATACGTTAAATCAGGAGCCAGTGATACTAAAATAAAAGAGTTATTTATGTTTATTGATGGTGCAAAAAATGACGATACTGTTTTATTGTCCTTAACAGGAAACTTTGATTTAAACGAAATTGCAGTCCTGACAGACAAAATGAAACTTCCCGGAGGTACAGATCTAAAAAAAGCCTCAAAAGGTAAAAAATAACATGAAAGCCAGTATTTTTACTTCAGCACTTTTAGTATTATTAACTTTAATAAGTTGTAATTCTGAGCCTTCATTGCAAAAATATTTTGTAGAAAACACAGATAATAAAGATTTTATCGCTCTCGATATTTCTCCTGATATTTTGAATTTGGATAAAGCAAAATTATCAACAGAACAAAATGATGCTTTAAAATCATTCGATAAAATGAATATTTTAGCTTTCAAAGCCAATGCCAAAAATCAGGCACAATTTGAAACTGAAAGAGCTAAAGTGAAAGCTATTCTAAAAAATCCAAAGTACCAGGAATTAATGAAAGTTGGTTCCGGTAAAGATGGTGCATCAATAAGTTATGTTGGTACCGATGAAAATATCGAAGAGTTTGTAGTTTTTGCCAATAGAAAAGAAAATGGTTTTGCAGTTGTCCGGGTTTTAGGAAAAGACATGAACCCGAATAACATCATGACTTTAATGACAGTTTTAAAAGAATCGAAAATTGACATGGAACAGTTAAAACCGCTGCAACAATTAATTAAATAACAATAACTTACTTTAAAGCAAAAAAAGCCTCAATGATGAGGCTTTTTTTATTACTGATTTAAAGAGATTTTCTTTATAATTTTAGCCTGATAATTTTGCTGTGAATATAATTTAAGTAAATTTGATAAAAATCAATTATCAATAAATTCAACTTGAAAAAAACATTCAAAATTCTTCTAAAATCAATCTTGCTCTTTTTAGGATTTATTTTATTATACGTCATATTAGCTTACACACTTTCAAAAATTACAGTTGATAAAGAAACCAACACAAAACCTGAAGTCGAAATTTTCATCCTTACAAATGGCGTTCACACAGATATTGTAATGCCTGTCAAAAATGATCAGGTTGACTGGAGTGAGCAAATTCAGTTTAAAAACACAAAAGCCGCAGACTCAACCTATAAATATATTGCTTTGGGCTGGGGAGATAAAGGTTTTTATTTAGAAACACCAAATTGGTCAGATCTTAAAGCTTCAGTTGCCTTTAAAGCTGCAACCGGATTAAGCACAACAGCTATTCACACGACTTATTACAAACAAATGAAATTAGGTGATGATTGCAAGTCAATGATGATCAGCAAAGCACAATATAATCGTTTGATTAACTATATCAATAACAGTTTTCAAAAAGGGACTTCAGGCAATTTCCTGCCTATAAAAACAGATGCCAATTATGGTAAGACGGATGCTTTTTACGAAGCAAACGGAAGCTATAGTTTGTTTCAGACTTGCAATACCTGGGCGAATAGCGGTCTAAAAGCCAGCGGACAAAAATGTTGTTTCTGGACAGCTACAGATTCCGGAATTTTTTCGAAATACAAATAAAATTAATATAAAAACATGGTACAAAAAACGTCGAATGCCTTTATTGCGGCATCTTGGGTAGCTCTTGGAGCTGGAACAATCGGATTTATAGTTGGACTTGCCAGAGCCGAAATGTTACTAAACGAAAAAGGATATTATTTTACCGTTTTAATGTTTGGCCTTTTTGCTGTAGTCTCATTACAAAAAAGCGTTAGAGACAGATTAGAAAACCTCCCTGTAACCGATATTTATTATGGCATTTGCTGGTTCGGAACCCTTTTATCAATTGTATTATTAACCGTGGGGCTTTGGAATGCTACTATTTTACCAAGTGAAAAAGGTTTTTATGCTTTTGCCTTTTTATTAGCGTTGTTTGGTGCTATTTCGGTTCAAAAAAACACGAGAGATAATATGTCTTTCAGTCAAAACGAATAAAAATTACAAAGATTTAACAAAATTATTTAAAGCAAGCTCCATAATCTGGAGCTTTTTTATTTCAAAATTTTATTTATTATACTTCCTTTTTAAGGCAACTTAAATAAAAACCCTAAAATTTTAATTTTTTAGTAAAAATAAAAAATAGAGGTGCATTTTCTTATAAAAAATAGAGCTTCACAAATGAAAAATATATCTTTGAATAACATAAAAAATCAAATAAATGAAAAAAATTTTACTCTTTGCCTTATTGTCCACATTTAGCATCAATGCACAAACTATTACCGATTATGTAACAGGATTAGGCGTTCCAACAGGAATTGCATTTGATGGTTCAGGAAATTTATACGTTGCAGATTATAATGCTTATAAAGTAACTAAAATTACTCCAAGCCTTACACAAACTACTTTTATTAGCTCCCTAAATGCTTCCCCACAACAGATTGCTTTTGATGCCAGTGGAAATCTTTGGATAGCTGGATCTGGTAATTTTGGTAACGAAATTGCGACAGCAACAGCAGCCGGAGTTGTAACTTCTTATACTGCCACAAACAGTCCTTATGGAATTGCTGTTGATGCCGCTGGAAATGTATATTATTCAGAAGCTAATTCCGGAGATATTAAAAAAAGAAGTACAGCCGGAGTGACTACTACTTTTGCAACTGGTTTTACTACGCCAAACGGCTTGGCCTTTGATCCATCAGGTAATTTAATTGTGGCTGACAAACTTGACGGTGCAATTAAAAAAATAACTCCTGCGGGTGTAGTTAGTAGTTTAATTACTGGAATGAACAGTCCAACAAATCTTGTATATGCGCCAAATGGAGATTTATATATTTCAACAGGATCTCAAAGTAGAATTTTTCGTTTTCCTGCAGGAAGTGTAGATGGAGACCAATATCAATATGTTAGATTTGCTTCACCTAATTATGATACGGCTGGGCAAATGGCAATTTACAATGGCGCACTATACGTTAGCACGGGTTCCAGTACTAAAAAAATAATTAAAATTACAGATCCTGTTTTAGGATTAGAAGATATAACAAGTCCTACAAATGAAGATCTGGCTGTTTATCCTAATCCTGCAACAGATTATTTGTATATCGAAAATAATAAAACTGATTTAGAAACAGTTGAGTTATTTGATATGACAGGAAGATTAGTTAAGAACTTCAAATCATCAGATATCAAAGACAATAAAATTATTTTACCGAATTTAACTGCTGGAAATTATATTTTAAAAGCTAATAATGTATCTAAAAAGATAATCGTAAAATAACCATTGAAATTATTTCAAACGAAAAAAGCCTCAAATTTTAAAATTTGAGGCTTTTTTTATATCTGAATTTGAATACTATTTACTCAAATACATTTTTCTTCTGGAATACAATTCATAGAATTGATCGTCTTTTAAGTCATCAATAAATAAGATACTTTCTCCGGTTGATTTCATCTCAGGTCCTAATGCTTTGTTTACATTTTGGAATTTGCTGAAAGAGAAAACCGGCTGCTTGATTGCATATCCCTTTAATTGCGGATTAAAATCGAAATCCGTTACTTTATTATGTCCTAACATTACTTTTGTAGCGTAATTTACATAAGGCTCTCCGTATGCTTTTGCAATAAACGGAACTGTACGGGACGCCCTAGGATTTGCCTCGATAATGTAAACCGTATCATCCTTTATAGCAAACTGAATATTGATCAAACCAACTGTTTTTAAAGCTCGCGCGATTTTATGTGTATGGTCTTTTATTTGCTGCATTACGAATTCTCCTAAGTTGAAAGGAGGCAAAGTCGCATTACTATCTCCGGAGTGAACTCCGCAAGGTTCGATGTGCTCCATGATTCCGATGATATAAACATTGCCATCAGCATCGCAAATGGCATCCGCTTCCGCTTCAATTGCTCCTGCCAAATAATGATCTAAAAGCAATTTATTTCCCGGAATCGTTTTCAATAAATTGATAACGTGCTCTTCCAATTCTTTTTTGTTGATTACGATTTTCATTCCCTGACCTCCTAATACATAAGAAGGGCGAATCAATAACGGAAAGTCTAAAGTATCTGCTAAGGCAGAAGCTTCGTCAGCCGTTTCAGCAATTCCGAATTGTGGGAAAGGAATATCTAGTTCTCTTAATAAATCTGAGAAACGTCCTCTGTCTTCCGCTAAATCAAGCGCATCAAAACTGGTTCCGATGATTTTTACTCCGTACTTAGATAATTTTTCAGCCAATTTCAAAGCTGTCTGACCACCTAACTGCACAATTACACCTTCCGGTTTTTCATGCTGAATAATGTCATAAATATGCTCCCAGAAAACAGGCTCGAAGTATAATTTATCCGCTGTATCAAAATCTGTCGAAACTGTTTCAGGATTACAGTTGATCATGATGGTTTCATAACCACATTCTTTTGCTGCTAAAACTCCATGTACACAAGAATAATCAAACTCAATTCCTTGTCCAATTCTGTTTGGTCCGGAACCTAAAACGATGATTTTCTTTTTATCAGTAACAATACTCTCGTTATCTACATAACGTTCACCGTTTGCTTTTTCAATCTCAGCCTCAAAAGTAGAGTAGTAATAAGGTGTTTGTGCTTTAAACTCAGCAGCGCAAGTGTCAACCAATTTAAACACACGGTTGATATTCTGCTCCATACGCAAAGTATGCACTTCACTTTCTAAGCAATTCACCATATGTGCAATTTGTCTGTCAGCAAAACCTTTTTGTTTTGCTTCAAGCAAAAGTTCTTTTGGAAGATTAGATACTTTATAGTTTGAAATTTCTTTTTCTAAAGTATAAAGTTCCTCGTATTGTTTTAAGAACCACATATCGATTTTTGTGATTTCATGAATACGGCTCAACGGAATTCCCATTGCAATCGCATCATAAATTACAAAAACACGATCCCAGCTTGCAAAAGTCAGTTTCTCGATAATTTGTTCATAATTGGTGTATCCTTTTCCGTCAGCACCTAAGCCATTTCTTTTGATTTCTAAAGATTGAGTTGCTTTGTGTAATGCTTCCTGGAACGAACGTCCAATTCCCATTACTTCACCTACTGATTTCATCTGAAGTCCTAAAGTCCTGTCGGCACCCTCGAATTTATCGAAGTTCCAACGTGGTATTTTTACAATTACATAATCCAGAGTCGGCTCAAATAAAGCAGAAGTCGATTTTGTAATTTGATTTTGCAACTCATCTAAGTTGTATCCTAACGCCAGTTTAGAAGCAATTTTAGCGATCGGGTAACCAGTTGCTTTTGATGCCAGTGCAGAGGAACGGGACACACGAGGATTAATTTCAATGGCTACGATATCTTCTTTATCATCCGGAGAAACTGCGAATTGTACGTTACAGCCACCCGCAAAATTTCCGATACTACGCATCATTAAGATTGCATAATCACGTAATTTTTGGAAAGTGGTATCAGATAAAGTCATCGCCGGAGCAACAGTAATCGAATCTCCGGTATGAATTCCCATTGGGTCCATATTTTCGATTGAACAGATAATTACAACGTTGTCATTTTTATCTCTCAAAAGCTCCAATTCATATTCTTTCCAACCTAGTAAAGCTTTATCAATCAACACTTCATGTATTGGTGACATTTCTAATCCGTAGGTTAGTTTTTCGTCAAATTCTTCTTTGCTGTGAACAAAAGCTGCTCCGGTTCCTCCAAGTGTAAACGAAGGACGAATTACTAATGGAAACCCAAATTCCTGAGCAATTTCTTTTCCTTCAAGGAAAGATGTAGCCGTTTTTGCCGGTGCTGTAGGAACATTTATTCTTTGAAGCAATTGTTTAAATTGCTCTCTGTCTTCGGTAATATTGATAGCATTTACATCAACACCAATTAAACGTACTCCGAAATCCTGCCAGATTCCTTTTTCATCAGCTTCCAAACACAAATTCAAAGCTGTTTGTCCACCCATGGTTGGTAAAACTGCATCAATTTGTGGATGTTCCTTCAGAATTTCAATAATCGATTTTGTAGTTAATGGTTTCAGATAAACATGATCGGCCATTGTTGGGTCGGTCATAATTGTCGCTGGATTTGAGTTGATCAGGATTACTTCAATTCCTTCTTCACGAATAGAACGTGCAGATTGAGATCCTGCATAATCAAATTCACAAGCTTGACCAATAACGATAGGTCCGGAACCTATTATTAAAACCGATTTTATTGATGTGTCTTTAGGCATTTTATTTGTATTGTGTAGTTATATTTAATTTAAATCTGCAGTAGTTTGTTAAAAACCAGAATTTTAACCCCTTTTTTTACCGACAAGGTATAAAAAAAGGCGATACTAAAAAAAGTAACGCCTTATTTATGTTTATAGAAACATTATTTTTTGTGTCTAGGTTCGCTAGAAACAGTCAATTTATGTCTTCCTTTAGCTCTTCTACGCGCTAGAACTTTTCTTCCATTCGCAGAAGCCATTCTGTCCATAAATCCGTGCTTATTTCTTCTTTTTCTTTTCGATGGTTGAAACGTTCTTTTGCTCATTGCTTTGTATCTTTAAAATGGTATCTAAATATCTGTTTTCTGTTTTTGAATATCGTTATTCTAAAACCGAGTGCAAATATACAAAGACTTTTTTTTCTGGCAAGTACTTTAATAAAAATATTTTTAATTCATTTTACTATATTTGCAGTCACAAATATACACCTATTATGTTTCACAAAAATATTAAACTTATTTTAGCCGGACTTCTTGTAGTCGCTGGCGTTTGGCAATTTACAGAAAGTAATATCGGGAATGGAATTTTCCTTATTTTACTTACTGCGATTCCGATTTTCCTTTACTTCAAAAACGAATTTATCCTTTTGGCTTTCCTTAAACTAAGAAAACAAGACTTCGAAGGCGCTAAAAAATGGCTGGCATACATTAAAAATCCTGAAACCGCATTAGTAAGAAAGCAACAGGGATACTTTAATTACCTTCACGGAATCATGTTATCTCAAACCAATATCAATCAGGCTGAGAAACATTTCAAAAAAGCAATCGAACTTGGTTTATCTATGGATATGGATTTAGCCGTAGCAAAATTAAACCTTGCCGGAGTTGCCATGTCACGCAGAAGAAAACTCGAAGCAACTAATTTACTGAACGAAGCTAAGAAATTAGACAAACAAGGAATGCTGAAAGAGCAAATCACAATGATGAAAGAGCAAATGAAGAAAATCTAATTTTCATTTATAAAAAACAGAAAGCCTTTGAGATTTAAATTTCAAAGGCTTTTTTTGTTTTAGAAGCTATTCATTTTAATCTTATTCTGTTTAAAAATTTATTTTCCCACAGTTTTTTGTCGCTTCTCCTCTATCAAAGCAGAGAATAAATCCTAATCCAAAACATTCAAAATCTTCAAACCAAATACAACTCCGTTTTGTTGAATTCCGCCTTGATAAGAGTGCACATAATCTAACCTGAAAAGCTTAAATTTCCCGAAACCAAGATTATCTAAACCAACCGTAAATTCAGAATAAAGCTTTCTATTGGGAATTGCCAGCGAATGAAAACCTAAATTCATAGTTGATTTTAATAAGTTCAATAACGGAATTTTATTCATGATAAATCCGGTATCATTGTGCTCCAAATGCATTTCAAAATAACTGTCATTGGTGCTGTTAGTATAATAAGGCATTAAGTTAAAAACATTCAGATAGCGGTCGCCTGTTCCTATATGAGTTTGGTTTCCGTTAAAATGCCTGTAATCTATAAAAGCGATATTTTCGGCATTAAAGAATTTTCCCCCTCTCAAATTCATTCCTAATAAACCTTTATTTCCTAACGACAAATCGTATTGGACTGAAGCGCCAATTCTCTCGAATTCATATTTTTTCCCGCTGGCTGCAAATGCTTTTTCAAATGCTAAAAATAATGTCGGGTATTTATCATCTTTAAAATTATATCTCCCGTCTGGTCTGGAAATATATTTATTCCCAAAATTGATTCGTGCGCTTAAAGCGGTTTTGAACAAATGATGTTCCTCAAAAGCAGGGGTGTCAAAATCATTTGGTGCCTGTGGATTGTTAGACGAATAAAAATCATCTTTTTTAAAGAACGAATAATCAGTTGTGTTAAAAAGTGGTTTTCGCTGCTCGTAACTCATTTTTGCATTCAAATTCACTCCGTTTAAAATGTCCTGCGAATAATAAATCTGTGCAAATTCTAAATTATACAGCTTCATATAATTATCTTTAAAAAACAAAGAACTTACCGAATTGACCAATTTGCTTATGGGTTCAAAGCTATTAAACTGAGCGGTTTTTGTTCCGCCGGAAACACCAATTGTGGCATAATTTACAGCATTAAACCGATGATTAAACTCACCAATAACGCGAAAACGTTCGTCTGAAAAACCGTAATTAAAAATTGTATTTATTGAAGTATTTTTTCCTTCCTCTTCATTCCATTTTTTATAAGAGAATCCCGAATCTAAATTAAAGCCCTGAACGGTATTAAAACTCAATGAAGTAATATTTAATAATCCTTTGTATCCGAAAGAATTGTGTTTGAAAGTGTTTTTATAATCATAGCCCGTCAAAATATCCCAAATTTTAAATTTATTGTTTTTGGCATCAATAGAATCAGTGTATTTTTGAGATTTTCTAATCGTCTGCAGACTGTCTTTTTTGGTGTAATCCGTACTTTCTTCAATCGTTAACGGAATGGGGCGGATTTCATTCCAAAATGCCTCCTCTTTTTTATTGGCGTTTGCTTCAAAAGCAACGATTTCATTTCCAAAAGTCTTTTTCTCAAATGAATCCGGGAATTCATAATTCGAATATATATAATTGAAATTCCCTGAAAACTTAATACCAAAAGCCCCGGCGTTAAAAGAAAGTGTCTGCGCATTTTTTGACCAGATTTTAGTTGCAGAATTATAACTGAAGTTTTGTTTTAAAGTCATGACTTCGGTAAATTCATTTTTCATTCGATAGCCTTTTATATCCAAATCGATCGCATAAATCGCAAAACTATCATCAACAATATAAATGTAACCTTCAAAAACAGGTTCCTTATCTCGTTTCGGGATTACTTTAATTTTATTGATTTGCTGGTTATTGGCGTCAAAAAAAGTGCCTTCAAGTTTGTATTTGTAATAATTGAAAGCATTATCTGCAATTGGCGAAATTAGATTGATACCGAATTCTAAAGTATTATCATAAAAATCATAAGTAGATAAACTGGCTGTGTTGTAACTGAAGCCTTTGTTGTTTCCTGAGATTTTTGAGGCAATAATTTTCTCTTTTAATTTTTTGGGTTTTTCAAAAGTAATCTTCGAAACCGTTTCTGACAGGTATAAAATTCCTGTTCCCGTAGAATCTAAATTGGATGCCATATCATCGCCGAGATCTACTTTTTGTCCAAGTATCTTTTTAGGTAAATCTTTGACTTTAAACATTCCTTTTGAATAAAAATCAGCGGTATAGCGAGCTGTTTTATCAGAGTTGTCTTTTTTGTTTGCGACAGCACTTCTGATAATAGCATTCGCAGGATTATTTTTGGGATCAATTACCACTTCATTCAATGCAAAACTCTCTTCAGACATTTTTACATCCAAAGCAACTGTTTTTGAATCCGATGAAACGGCAATTTTTTGTGTTTTAAATCCTAAATACTGAAAAGTTATTTTGTTTTTGCCTACCTCTTTTACATTAAGCAGGTATTGCCCTTGTTCATTAGAAGTGGTGTTGCTATAGGTGTTCTCCTCAAAAACAGATACGTAAGGAAGCGGATTTCCTTTCTCATCGGTTATAGTTCCTTTTATTTGGGCAAAATTAGAAAGCGAAAAAAATAAAAAGGCAAATACAATATAGTTTCTCATAGAAGTTTTTCTCTTACAAAAATAGAATAACTTAAAATTGAGCTTAATAAAAATTTGTTAAATTGCATGTCAGGCTGAGCGGAATCAAACCCTTTTTTCCGGATAGCCTTCGAC
This sequence comes from Flavobacterium sp. Flavsp81, assembly GCF_059491325.1. Lineage (NCBI taxonomy): Bacteria > Pseudomonadati > Bacteroidota > Flavobacteriia > Flavobacteriales > Flavobacteriaceae > Flavobacterium > Flavobacterium sp. Flavsp81. Next base: position 2,528,230 of record NZ_CP168505.1, read on the forward strand.
TCCGCTCAGGGTGACACTATTTTATAGAAACGACTGAATGGCTAACTCATAACTTTTTAGACCAAAACCTAAGATTACCCCTTTTGCATTTCCTGACAAATACGATTGATGCCTGAAGCTTTCACGTGCGTATGTATTCGAAATGTGTACTTCGATAACCGGAGTTGTCACCGCTTTTATAGCATCGCCAAGACCAATAGACGTATGGGTATAAGCGCCGGCGTTTAAGATAATTCCATCATAAGTAAAACCAACTTCCTGAATTTTACCAATCAGTTCCCCTTCAATATTACTTTGATAATAAGAAAGTTCAATATTCGGAAATTTGTGTTCCAGTCTTTCAAAATAATCTTCAAAAGTCTGGCTTCCGTAAACTTCAGGTTCTCTTTTTCCTAAAAGATTCAAATTGGGTCCGTTGATGATGGCAATTTTCATATATAAGATATTTTGATTTTGATTAAATTGATTTTTTAATTGCCTTTGACATTTATTTGATTGCCATTGCAATTGATTTTTGTAATTTGTCTACTGATTGGGTAAAAATAAAAAAACCGTTCTAATTAACAGAACGGTTTTTATAAAACTATGTGATATTATTTCTAGAACAAAAATCCTACCGATAATTGTACAGTTGAATTTTTAACATCCGCATTTTTTGAAGCATCTGTCAATCCTAATCCATAACGGCCCTGAACAAAAAAGTTTTCGGTAAGCTTAAATCCTAATCCCGCATTGACACCAAATTCAAAAGTTTCTGCATCCTCAAAATCGACATTATCTTTTTCACTTAATAAAAAGGATGCCTGTGGTCCTACTTCAAGACTAAAAGAATCTGTTAGATAAAATTTAGCCATTACAGGTATAGACAAATAACCTAATTCGTTTTTAAATTCTTCGCCTGCATTTTTATATGTAGCTCCCTGAGTAGAATACAAAAGCTCCGGCTGAATAGCAAATCTGTCTAATAATTTAATTTCTGCAACTACACCAGCATGGTAACTGGTAATACCCTCCTTATCAATTTCGGGGGCATCAAACGCATCTCCTGTCTGGTTTGCAAAGTTAACCCCTGCTTTAATTCCAAATTTCACTAATTGTGCCTGACTTGCTGTTGATGCTGCAAGGAATAAAACGGCTACTAAAAATATCTTTTTCATAATTGTTAATTTTAAAGTTTAGTTTAATTAATACAAATTACTACATTTAAAAACTCATCAATCTTATATTTATTGTTTTTTAAGTTTAAAAATTTCCATTTTATGATGAAAAAGAGCCAAATAATATATGAAATTTACAATTTAGAAAGAATTTTACTAATAATTAACGCTTTGTTTTGTTCTAATGGTTTTTAGTGATATGATTAGTGTAATATGCTGATAATTAGACATTTTTATTTTATTTATTGAATATATTAAAAGTTATGCATACAATTATTTTATAATAAAATTTGGTTTTTATGTTAATTTACATAGATTTGTCTTACTAATTAATCATTAATTTACAAAAAAATGAAAAAAATTACTTTATCTATTATTGCAGTTTTAGCATTTGGATTCGCAAATGCACAAGGGGCTAAATTTGGAGTTAAGGCAGGGGTTAACTTTGCAAATTTTACTGGCGATGACATTGAAGATAATTCTTCAAAAGTTGGTTTTCTAGTTGGTGGTTTTGCTGAAATCAAACTTACTGAAAAATTTGCTATTCAGCCAGAGCTTTTATTTTCTACACAAGGAACTAAATTTGAGGCTGACGGAGGAGGAGATGATTTAAAATATAATTTGAGTTATATAAATGTTCCAGTAATGGCAAAATTTTATGTGGTTGATAAATTTAGCTTAGAAGCAGGTCCACAAATTGGATTTTTGGTAGGTGCTAAAGCTAAAGCTGGAGACGAAGATGAGGATGTTAAAGATTCATTTAAATCAATTGACTTTGGAGTTAACTTTGGAGCAGGATATGATTTTACAGAAAATCTTTCAGCAGGTGTTCGTTATAATTTAGGTTTAGCAAACATTCTTGATACTGAAGAAGGAAATGATACAGAAATTAAAAATAGTGTTTTTTCAATAGCTGTAGGATATAAATTCTAAACATTTAAAAATGTTTAATAATAAAGAAAACCTTCCTTAACCGGAAGGTTTTTTTTTATTTATTTCTAATTAATTGAAAGAAAGCATCTTGACTTTGATTTAACAATTCATACTATTTTTTTTACAAATATATTTGCTTCATAAGTAGGAAATAATATAAATTTGCGCCATTAATTAAATTTTAATATCAAAAAAAATGAAAAAAATTGTTTTATCAATGGTTGCTATTTTAGCATTTGGATTTGCAAATGCACAAGAGTCTACAGGAAAAGGTTTCAGTAAAGGAAGTATTTTTGTTTCCGGTGCTATTGGAATTAATTCAGTAAAAACAGGAGATAATAAATCTTCAGGATTTGAAATTGAACCTAAAATTGGTTTTTTTGTTACAGATAATATCGCAATTGGTGGTAAGTTAGGATACAGTTCTGACAAAGCAGAGACTGCTGTTACAGACACTCAGGATGAGGCAAGATTAACAGTTGGTGCTTTTGGTAGATATTACTTTACACCTTCTTCTGATTTCTCTTTATTTGGTCAGTTGGGTGTTGATTACAGTTCTGTCGATGACAAATTGAATGATGTTAAAGAAAATGAAATTGGTGCAAATTTAGGATTAGGTCTGAGCTACTTTGTATCAAGCAACTTTGCTATAGAGGCTACATGGGCTGGATTAGGTTATACTACAAATGATAATGGTGGAGACGGTGCAGAAAAAACTAATAGATTTGGTTTAGGTGCTGATTTGAGATCAATCAACTTCGGTCTTCTTTACAAATTCTAATTTGTAATTAAATAATATCTAAAACCTTCCCTAACCGGAAGGTTTTTTTATGCCTGAAAATGTTTTACTTTGTAAACATGAATTGGAACACATTTATAAAAGACTATCAATCCTATCTGCGAATCGAACGCGGTTTATCTAAAAATACAATCGAAAACTATGGTTTCGATATTGAACGATTGTGTCATTTTTTAGAAAATAATCAAATAGAAGTGTCTCCGGTAAAAATTACGGAAGAAACAGTTCAGCAGTTTATTTATTCCGTTTCAAAAGAAGTGAATCCAAGATCCCAGGCCCGGATCATTTCCGGGTTAAAAAGTTTTTTTAATTATTTGGTTTTTGAGGATTATCGTGTTGACAATCCTTTGGAGTTGATTGAAACTCCTAAAACCGGACGTAAATTACCGGATACTTTATCTGTTGAGGAAATTGATAATCTGATTAATGCAATAGATTTAAGTTCTAATGAAGGGGAAAGAAACAGGGCAATGCTGGAAACTTTGTATGGCTGTGGACTCCGTGTTTCAGAATTAGTTTCATTAAAGATTTCGGATTTGTTTTTTGAGGAAGGTTTCATAAAAATTACCGGAAAAGGCAATAAAGAACGTTTTGTTCCTATTGGTACCTTAACTCAAAAATATATTGATATTTACCAAAAGGATGTCAGGATTCATTTAAAAATAAAGAAAGGCAATGAAGATACTTTATTTTTGAATCGGAGAGGAAATCAGCTTACCCGTGCCATGATTTTTACTATTATCAAAGATCTGGCGGTAAAAATTAATTTAAATAAAAGCATAAGTCCCCATACTTTTAGGCATTCTTTTGCAACGCACTTACTTGAAAATGGTGCCGATTTGCGTTCAATTCAGTTAATGCTTGGGCATGAATCAATAACCACGACAGAAATTTATGTGCATCTGGACAGAAGTTTCTTAAAAGGAATCATGCATACTTTTCACCCAAGAAGATAATTTTTTAAAATTTATTTATTTAACATTTACTTTTACTTAAAAAGCAATATCTTGTTATTCAGAATGATTCCCCAATCTTACACAAATAAACATATGGTTTTCGATTTGTATGAGAATGAAAATTCTCAGAATGCAAATGACTTTTATAAAAAATTGTTTGCTGAAATTCCTGATTTGATTTTTCAGTTTATTATCGATTCAGAAAATAATTATTCATTTCCATTGGTTAGTAAATCAGTGGAAGATATCTTTGAACTGACTGCTGATGACTTTTCAAATGATACCAAAACAATTATTTATGAAAGGGTGTATCCGCAGGACCGGGATTTGTTTTTTCAAACTTTAGTAAAAGCAAAAAGAGGTATTTTGCCGTGGGAAATTGAGTTTAGAGGGGTATTGCCTAAAAAAGGACTGCGATGGTTTAAAATTTCATCTAAATCTGAGGCTTCACCGGATGGCCGGGTAAGTTTTTTTGGGCGTGTTTCAGATATTACAGAGTTGAAAGACAAAGAGTTGAAATTACGGATTTCCGAAGAACGGTTTCAATTTGCTTTAGAAGCTTCGACTGCTGGTATTTGGGATTGGAATATGGTAACAAACAGTGTTTTTTATTCCTCATTATCATTAAAAATTTTAGAATTAGAATCAACAGATATTTTTGATGATCCGGAACGTTGGGATAAAATTGTCCATCCGGATGATTTGCCTAAATATTACTCTGACATACAGGAACATTTTGACAATAAAATTCCTTTTTATGAAAATTATCATCGTGTAATGACTTCCAGTGGAAAATACAAATGGATACTGGATAGAGGAAAAGTAATTGAACGCGATGAAAATGGTAAACCTTTGCGTGTTATAGGAACTCATACAGATGTCTCTGCGCAAAAGGAAAAAGAGCTGGAACTTATAAAAACAATGAAGCTCTATAGCGATCAAAACAGCAGGTTACTGAACTTTTCGTATATCGTTTCGCATAATTTAAATACGCAGGCAGGCAATATAAAGTCTATCCTGGATTTTATTGATACTGATGAAAAAAAAGAAACAATCAAAGAAATGTTAATGCATCTTCGGACAGTTTCTAATGATTTGAACGATACGATTTTAAATTTAAATCAAATTGTTCAGATTCAAGGTGATATGAATATAATTGTTAAGCCCTTGAGGTTGTCCAATTATATTAATAAAACAATTTCGATCATTAAAGATTTTAGTTCCGAAACAAAAGCAAATATTATAAACAATGTGCCGGAATATTTATTTATAAATTTTAATCCTGCTTATCTCGAAAGTGTTTTGCAGAATTTCGTAACAAATGCAATTAAATATGCACATCCAGACAGGGATCCTGTTATTATTTTTGATTATTTTCTTGATGAGGAAGGAAACAAGGTATTGAAGATTCAGGATAATGGCCAGGGAATCGATTTAAAGGTTTATGGGGATTTATTGTTCGGAATGTATAAAACGTTTCATAAACACAAAGATGCACGCGGGATTGGTTTGCATATCACTAAAAACCAAATAGAGGCTATGAAAGGAAGAGTTTCTGTGGAAAGTGAAGTCGGAATAGGCACAACCTTTAAAATTGTTTTTAACGACGAATTGTAGATTTAACTAAATCAGAAATAAAAAAAACTTCCCGATGAGAAGTTTTTTTTTTGAAATATTTTTTAGTGAATTTATTTAGCAATGTTTACTGCTCTGGTTTCACGAATAACAGTCACTTTTACCTGACCCGGATAAGTCATTTCTGTTTGGATTTTTTGTGAAATTTCGAAAGATAAATTTGCTGCATTATCATCAGAAACTTTTTCACTTTCCACAATTACACGAAGTTCTCTACCAGCCTGAATAGCATAAGCATTTTTAACTCCGCTGAATCCGTAAGCAACTTCTTCAAGATCTTTCAAACGTTGAATGTAAGAATCTAAAACCTGACGTCTTGCGCCTGGTCTTGCTCCGGAAATAGCATCACAAACCTGAATAATTGGAGATAATAATGATTTCATCTCAATCTCGTCGTGGTGAGCTCCAATCGCGTTGCAAACTTCTTCTTTTTCACCATATTTCTCAGCCCATTGCATCCCTAATAATGCGTGAGGCAAATCACTTTCTGTATCAGGAACTTTACCAATATCATGAAGCAAACCGGCTCTTTTGGCTAATTTTACATTTAAGCCTAATTCGGCAGCCATGATACCACAAAGTTTAGAAACTTCTCTGGAGTGTTGTAACAAGTTCTGTCCGTAAGATGAACGGTATTTCATTCTGCCGACCACTTTTATCAACTCTGGATGTAAACCGTGAATTCCTAAATCGATAACTGTACGTTTTCCAACTTCAATAATTTCATCATCGATTTGTTTAGCTGTTTTGGCAACAACTTCCTCAATTCTCGCTGGGTGAATACGTCCGTCAGTTACCAATTTGTGTAATGCTAAACGAGCAATTTCTCTACGAACAGGATCAAAACAAGATAGAATAATAGCTTCCGGTGTATCATCAACAATGATCTCTACTCCTGTTGCAGCTTCAAGAGCCCTGATGTTACGTCCTTCACGACCAATAATTCTACCTTTTACATCATCAGATTCAATGTTGAAAACAGAAACGCAATTTTCTACTGCTTCTTCTGTTCCTACTCTCTGAATTGTGTTAATGATAATTTTCTTGGCTTCTTGCTGTGCTGTAAGTTTAGCTTCTTCAATAGTTTCCTGAATATGAGACATAGCCTTACTCTTAGCTTCAGCTTTTAGGCCTTCTACTAATTGTTCTTTTGCTTCTTCTGCAGAAAGCCCTGAAATTACTTCAAGTTGTTGTAATTGGCTTTTATGTAATTTATCTACTTCGGCTTGTTTTTTATCTAAAACTTCAATTTTGGTATTGTATTCAAGAGTTTTAGCTTCAAAATCATCGTTTACTTTTTTCGCTTTAGATAGTTCGTTTGAAATTTGAGATTCTTTATCACGAATTCTTTTTTCTACTTCAGCTACTTTTTTGTCCCTGGCTAAAATTACCTGCTCATGCTCTGACTTTAATTCAATAAATTTCTCTTTTGCCTGAAGAATTTTGTCTTTTTTGATATTTTCTGCTTCTAAATTAGCATCTTTTAAAATTGAGGCTGCTTCTTTTTTTGCATTTTTGATTAGATTAGAAATATTGCTTTTTTCGATAATTTTAGCTATTACAAAACCTGCTGCAATACCTATAATACCTGAAATAATGATCGTTATTATGTCCATGTTTGTTAAAATTTATATATAAAAAAAGCCTACATTAATTGCTTGAATAAACTCGTAAAGACAAGTTTTGAGCTAACTCACTGTTCAAGTTTCCAAGCCGAAGCATGGCATACTATAGTAGCGACGATTTGCTCATTCTAAATTGTTAGTGTTGAGTTTACCAATTGTGAACTAATGTAGGCAGTATCTTAGTTTATGTAAAGAACGTTTAATTTTCGAGATATTGATCTAATAGCGAATTTAATCTTTTAATTCTTTCGATGGTTTCCTCACCATCAATAGCGTTATCAATCTGTTTTTGTTCTACTTGTGATGCAAATTGCAGGGCACACATAGCCAGTACATCTTGTTTGTCGCGAACTGCGTAATTCTCTTCGAATTGCTTGATCATAGCATCAATTTTTTTAGAAGCACTTCTAAGTCCTTCTTCCTGAGCAGGTTCTACCGTTAACGGATAAACCCTGTCTGCAACTGATATTTTAATTTTAAGCTTTCCGTCCATGTTTACTAATCTGATAGTTGTGCAATACAGTAATCAATTTCGCGAATTAATGAATTTATTTTAAGCTTTGTCTCTCTCTTGTTATTATCGCTGCCGAGCAACGAATTGGCTATTTTAAGTGTGTCATATTGCTTCTTCAAAGCTTCCATTTCTTCAGATTGTTTCTGGATAATTTGCGCAGCTTTGGCTAATTGTAATCGTAATTCCTGATTGTTTTTTTCTAATGCTTTTGATTTCTCAAAAAGCTTTTCGACTTTATATTCAAGAGTATCAATTATTTCGGCAATTACACTCATTATAAATCCTATTCATTACTTAATCATACAAAGTTAGTATTCCTTTTTATTAATGCAATTTTTTATCGCTTTTTTTGCATTAAAAATAGACAAATATATGAATTTCAATTAATTGTATTTTTACCTGATTGTCTTCGGTTTTCGTTCTTATTTTTTATCTTAGCAAAAATGTTACCTATGAAATTTTCCCTGATTTTTTTACTATTTTGTAATTTCCTTCATTCGCAAACCCAATACCCAAATGATTATTTTCGTTCACCATTGGATATTCCGATGCAGCTTTCCGGTAATTTTGGAGAGTTGAGACCAAATCATTTTCATGCAGGTTTCGATTTAAAGACCAATCAAAAAGAAGGATTAAATGTATATGCTGTTGCAGATGGTTATGTTTCAAGAATAAAAATTTCCACTTTTGGCAACGGTAAATGTATTTATATTACACATCCAAACGGATACACTACAGTATATGGACATTTGCAGACTGCTGTTGGACCAATTCAGGAATATATCCGGAAAACACATTATAAAGAAAAATCTTTTGAAATTGAAATATATCTGAAACCTGATGAATTGCCTGTTACAAAAGGACAATTAATTGCACTTTCGGGTAATACAGGCTCTTCTGAGGGGCCGCATTTGCATTTTGAATTTAGAGATACAAAAACAGAATTCGTCATAAATCCTATGTTTTTTGGATTTGATCAGTATATTAATGATAATAAAAAACCAACAATTTCCGGTTTATTTGTATATCCGATGGACAACACAACGGTAAACCAATCCAATCAGCCTTTATTGCTGAATCTTTCGCTTCAAAAAGACGGAACTTATTTAGCAGGTAAGGTAAAAGCCAATGGAAAAATTGGATTCGGGATCAATACTGTAGATTTTGATGATGTTTCGAACAACAGAAATGGAGTTTTTAATGTTACAGGTTTTTTAAATGGTGATCCAAAATATAACTATCAATTTAACACCTATTCTTTTGATGAAATGCGTTTTATTAATGCTTTTATAGATTATCCCAGATATAAAAAAACAGGACAGCGTGTACAAAAGCTGTTTATGAAAACACCATATGCGTTGAGTATTATTAAAACGGATTCGCTGCATGGAATAATTCCTGTCGAACCCAATTTAACTTCAACATATCGTATTGAAGTTTCGGATTATTATGGGAATTTAAATTCGGTTACAGTTCCAATTGAGTATGACTCGGAAACACCCATTATAAAAGAAGAACCTGTTACTTCAAAATATCTGATTCGTTATGATAAGGATTCAAATTTTGAGAAAGACAATATGTCTGTTTTTTTTCCTGCCGGAACCTTTTACGAAGATTTTAATTTAAATTTTGATGTAAAAAACAATAGGATTTATATTCACGAAGATGTTATTCCCGTACATTCAAATTTTACCATTACGATAAAAGACAATACTTATGCTGAGCCTTTACGTGATAAACTTTTTATTGCAAGAATAAGTGGAAACAACAGAAGTTATTATGCAACAACAAGAAAGAATGACGTTTTTACTGCAAAATTAAAAACATTGGGGCAATTCGGTTTAGTTTTAGATACGATTGCGCCAACAATTAAAATTACCAAATCAATTCAGGACAAATGGATCAGTGATTTAAAAACGATTCAATTTACTATTAGCGATAATTTATCCGGAATCAAATCTTATAATGGGTATTTAAATGGAAATTGGATTTTATTTGAATATGATAATAAAACAAAAAAAATAATTCACCGTTTTGATGATAATATAGTTGCTGAAGGTGCTAACGATTTAAAAATAGAAGTAGTTGATAATGTGGGGAATTCTGCTATCTTTGAAACTCATTTTTTTAGAAGTCAACAAAAAATAAAACCTTAACGTTTGAATAATTTTAAATTAATAATTGTTTTCCTTTTTATATGCATTGGTTATGCTTCATCTGCGCAAAGTGCTAAAGTTAAAGGTGTCATTTTAGATAATGAAAATCATCCTGTTGCAGATGTAAATGTTTCAGCCGGGGATAAAACTACACAGTCTGATGATAAAGGGTATTTTCAGATTTTTGTGCCATCAAATAAAAAAACAGTTTTGATTTTTACGCACATTTCTTTAAAAATGATGACATTAACGGTAAACCTGAAGCCTTATGAGACTTTTGTTTTTAATCCTGTTATGAACAATTATGAAGAACAGATGGGAGAAGTCTTTGTAACTTCAAAAAACAAAAAGCGTGTTCAGGGAATTACAGTCATTGATCCTTCTACAATTAAAAAGGTGCCCGGAGCAAATGCCGGTATCGAAAATATTCTGAAAACATTGCCTGGTGTAAATTCAAATAATGAATTGAGTACTCAATATGCGGTTCGTGGAGGTAATTATGATGAAAACCTGGTTTACGTAAATGAAGTCGAAGTGTATCGTCCGTTTTTGATTCGTTCAGGGCAACAAGAAGGATTGAGTTTTACAAATACCGATTTAGTGCAAAATGTTGATTTTTCAGCTGGAGGTTTTCAGGCAAAATATGGAGATAAACTTTCTTCTGTTTTAGATATTACTTATAGAAAACCAACTCAATTTGGCGCCGCTGTTGAAGCTAGTTTTCTGGGAGCAAGCTTTGCTGTTGATGCAGTATCCAAAAATAAAAAATGGTCGGCTGTAACTGGTGTTCGTTACCGTAATAATAGCCTGCTGGTTAATAGCCAGGATACACAGACTAATTACACACCAACATTTGTGGATATTCAGACCAATATTAATTATGATATTTCTAAAAAATGGCAAATGAGTTTTTTGGGGAACATTTCTCAAAATAAATATTTGTACCGTCCTTTGACCCGGGAAACAAAATTTGGAACAATAGATCAGCCAATGGCATTAGCTGTTTATTATGAAGGTCAGGAAAAAGACCAATATGACACCTATTTTGGCGCCATAAAAACAACTTATAAAGCATCGCCAACTTTTACTTTAAAGTTTATTGGTTCATTGTTTCATACTACTGAGCAGGAACATTTTGATATTTTGGCGCAATATAGATTAGGAAATGTAAACCCTGATGGAACAACAAATCCTGATGATGTTGATTTTACAAGAGGAATTGGTGCACAGCTCAATCATGCCCGAAATGATTTAGATGCTTTAATTGCAAATATTGAATTAAAAGGATTTAAAGAGTGGAACAATAGTCAGTTAGAATTTGGCCTGAAATATACCAGAGAATCCATAAGAGACAGAATTGTAGAATGGGAAGTAATTGATTCGGCCGGATTTTCAATAAATCCGCCTATTTTAAATTTACCAAGCAATAACCAGCCTGATACTCCTTATACAGGACCGCTTTTGCCTTATAAAAACATTCGTGCTGTTAATTTTAATGATATCAATAGATTTTCAGGCTATGCACAGTGGAATAATAAAACAGAATTAGGCTCTAATCAGTTTTGGTACACTATTGGCGCCCGTTTTCAAAGCTGGCAAGTCTCGGGAGTGGCTGTAGAAGGAAAACATCAGGTGGTTTTTAGTCCACGTGCACAATTTGCTTTAAAACCGGATTGGGATATGGATATGATCTTTAGACTTTCCGGCGGATTGTATCATCAGCCTCCTTTTTACAGGGAACTTCGTGATTTAGATGGAGTTGTGGATCCAAATGTGAAAGCACAGCAATCAGTTCATATTGTCCTGAGTAATGATTATAATTTTAAAATGTGGGGCCGCCCTTTTAAATGGGTTACAGAAGTGTATTATAAATCCCTTTCAGATGTAAATACTTATTCAATTGATAATGTTCGTATTCGTTATGCTGCAGATAATAATGCAAAAGCGTACGCTCAAGGTTTAGATTTTAGATTAAATGGTGAATTTGTTCCCGGAACAGAATCCTGGATTAGCTTTGGTTATTTAAAAACCGAAGAAAATTACGAAAACAAAGGCTATATCGCGAGACCAACCGATCAACGTTTGAAATTTGCCATGTTGTTTCAGGATTATATGCCAAACATACCGAGCGTTAAATTATATCTAAATTTAGTTTATAATACCGGTTTGCCTGGTGGATCGCCCTCCTATTCTGATCCTTATTTGTATCAGAACAGATTGAATGATTACAGAAGGGCTGATGTGGGTTTTGCTAAAGTTTTTATTGATCACAACAATATTGCAAAAGCGAGCTGGCTGAAAAAATTCAAAGAATTATCATTGGGTGTAGAGATTTTTAATATTTTCAATAATCAAAATGCAATAACAAATACCTGGGTTCGGGACGCTTATTCTAAAAGCCAGTATGCAATTCCTAATTATATGACTTCGAGAGTTTTTAATATAAAACTCAATGCAAGGTTATGATAGAGGAACGTAAAAAAAGAAAAAAGATTTTTTATGTTCCCGGAATGATTTCTTTAATTTTTATTCCTTTGTTTTGTTTTTATCATTTTTATAAAACTGATGTTTTTAAAGTTTATTATGGCATTGAATTAAGTGTTCCTGTTGGAAACGAGTTTGAAGAATATAAGGTTCTTAGTTTACGAAAATATAAAGTATTTAATTTTGATGGAAGCCATTCTGAAAAGAAAAAGTTAAACGCAATGAAGCTTTATCTCAGGAAGCTAAGAGTTGAAAAGGATACTGTAAATGGAATTAAAATACATTTTGGTTCAAAATCTTATTATCAAACTTTTATTACTAGTCTTGATATTTTAGTTGAAGAAAATGCCCCTACATGGATAACAAATGAAAACGACATTTATATTTTAGGAAGTAGTAACACTTATAAAAAAGTGAAAGATACTATTGAACATCATACTATGAATTGCAATACTGGAGAGTTAATGAGACAAGAGAGTATTAGGATGCAGGAATATAAAAAAGAAGAAGAAAAGCGTAGTTTTCAAGTCTCTTTTTTTAAAGAAAAAGGAAAGTTGCTTTTTCTGGGTTATTTTGGTCTCGTTCTTCTCAATATCTTTGCATTAGTAAAATTCAATAAAAATAAATAATACGATCAAAAATAGTATATTTGATAACCGAATATAATTAACGAGGATGAAAAAACATTTTAAATATATAGTCTTAGTAATAATTGGAACTTTAATAAGTTGCCGTGATGAAGCCCAAAAACCAAAAGTAACGTATGATGCTTCAAATAAAAAAGGCGGTGTTCTGGCAAAAACGGATTCAACACAAATAGAAGTCGCAGATTTACCTATTCAGATGGAAGGAACTAATTATCTGATTCATCCGGTTGGAGATTTAAGAGTTTTTGAAAAAGGTACAAAAACACGCTATGGATCTTCAAGTGTTAATGATGTGAGTTTTACAATTTCAAATTTAGGCGAATATGAAATTACAGGATATTTACAGAATCTAAAATTTCAAAAAATAGATTCAGATTCTATTCGGCCTTTAGCAGACAAACCTGTCCTAATCCTGACTGCCACTTATTTAAAGGCATTGGCAGACAAGACTATCAATCAAATAATGGTTTATACCCTGACAGATTCAGACACAAATAAAGACGGAAAAATAGATACCGGAGATATTAAGACTTTATATTTAAGTGATATTAGCGGAGAAAATTTCACTAAAATTTCAGCTGATCTTCAGGAATTAGTGGATTGGAATTTAATTGAGTCTAAAAATCGTTTGTATTTTAGAACTATAGAAGATACCAATCAAAATGGACAATTCGATAAAAATGATGTCCTGCATTATAATTATATCGATTTGGGCGCAAAAAAATGGGAAGTTAAAAATTATAAACCTATCTAAGGTCCTTAGTTGCTGAGATACTAAGATTCTCAGACTTTTCAGATCTTTGTACATAAAAAACCAGTTAAAATTAAATAGATATAATTTTAACTGGCTTTTTTTTATCGTAGAATTGGAAAGAATGCCTCTAATCTTATTATAATCTGTAACTTTAAAAAAATCAGCATCTTAGTTCTTAACAACTAAAATCAAATCAGAATATCACTTTCCAAATCTGATTTTTCTATTTCAATATCAAAGCCCAATCGTTCTACCAATTCGATTACTAATTTTTTATACCAGTTTTCTGATTTTGGATGAATGTATATTTTTTCAATTAACTGATTAATATCAACATTTATTTTCAAACCTTCATTTAACTTTATAGAACTTTGTGAAGTATCTGTAATAATGCGAACCTCCCGTTCGTATTGAAAACTTTTTCGTTTAAATAAAAACGGAAAGAATAAATCATCAAACGGAATGTATTCTTTTTTATAATCGATATAGTTGACTTTCCCAATGTATTGATCAAAATTAGTTTCGGGATTTAATGCTTTTTGTAATCTTCCAATAGTTGACTGAATAGCTAATCCTTCACTATTTTGGGTAAAAATCTGCCACATGGCAAACGATTCATATTCGTTAATGTGCCAGCTGCTGACTGCTACTTTTTCACGATGTGTTTTATAATAATTTAAAAAGTCAGGATTGTCAACTGCCAGTTTTTTAATCTCTTCAAACGTAGGTTCGCTAAAAGTACCTTCATACTGATCTTCAAATTTGTCAGAACGCGACATGAATAATTTTTTTGAAAGCAATAAATCAAGAAATTTAGACAAGTCCAGGTATTTCCAAACTATGGTATCAGGATCATCAGGCAATTTTATGTTTTGATTGTTAAGATACATTTCTGAAAATTAAATGATTTATCATTATTGTATCTAAGTTAAAAAAATAAACACAGATTAAAGAAATTAAAATCAGTTTTAATAATTCTTTAATCTGTGTAAATCACTTAATTACAGCGATGAATCTTAAGATTCAAATGATTGCATTGTCACCAGCTTGTTGTAAGTTCCGTTATGAGAAATCAGCTCATCGTGAGTTCCCTGTTCTACAATTTTTCCTTTTTGCATTACAACAATCAAATCAGCTTTTTGAATGGTTGAAAGTCGGTGTGCGATCACAATCGAAGTCCGGTTCTGCATCATGTTTTCAAGGGCAACCTGAACAAATTTTTCGCTTTCAGTATCCAAAGCTGAGGTCGCTTCATCCAAAATCATAATTGGAGGATTTTTTAGTACTGCTCGTGCAATCGATAAACGTTGTTTTTGCCCTCCGGATAATTTATTTCCGCTGTCACCAATGTTAGTGTAAATTCCTAAAGGCAAATCTTTTACAAATTCAAAGGCATTTGCAATTTTCAAAGCTTCAATAATTTCTTCATCCGTAGCGTCTAATTTTCCTAATGAAATATTCGCTTTAATAGTATCATTAAATAAAATACTGTCTTGAGTAACTAATCCCATCAAGCTGCGAAGAGATTGTAGATTCATCTCTTTTATGTTTACTCCGTCGATAGAAATCGTTCCGTCGTTCACATCATAAAAACGAGTCAGTAAGTTTGCAATGGTGCTTTTTCCACTTCCGGATTGCCCTACAAGAGCAACGGTTTGTCCTTTTTTAATTTGAAGAGAGAAATCTTTTAAAACCGTTTCGTCTTCATATTTAAAATTAATGTTTTGAACGGTAATATTGTCGTCAAAAGATGTTTTTTCGATTGCATCAACTTTGCTCGTAATTGGATTTTCCTGATCTAAAATTTCCAATACCCTTTCTGCTGCTGCATTCCCTCTTTTTACTCCATATGAAGCTTTAGAAATAGCTTTTGCGGGAGTCAGGATATTGTAAGCCAACCCCATATAGGCAATAAATGAAGCGCCATCCAGACTTTTTTCAATCAAAACCATTTGTCCTCCATACCAAAGTAATATGGCAATTACAGTGATTCCCATAAATTCACTTGCAGGAGACGCTAAGTTCTGACGATTGCCAATGCTGTTTGATAAGTTAAAAAAGCGTTCAGTTGAGCTTTGAAAAACACTATTAAAATAATTTTCAGAGTTATATCCTTTAACCACTTTGAGTCCGCCAATAGTTTCCTCAATAGTTGATAAAAAAGTACCTTGTTCCTGTTGTGCTTTACTCGATTGCTTTTTAAGCTGTTTACCAATTAATGAAATAATATATCCTGAAACCGGAATGAATACAAAAACAAATAAAGTAAGTTTTACACTAATGATCAGCATTGCACTTATAGTGAAAACGATGGTTAAAGGTTCCTTAACAATAAGTTCGAGGATTGCCAAAAAAGAAGTCTGTACTTCATTTACATCGGCAGAAATTCTGGAAATAACATCTCCCTTTCTTTTTTCCGAATAAAAAGCCAAAGGCAATTCAAGCGTTTTTTTATACATTGCATTTCGCATGTCTCTTAAAACACCATTCCGCAGAAAGGTAATAAAAAACATAGCCAAATAATCGAATAAATTTTTCAATAAAAATATCGAAATAATTACTCCAACCATAATCGAAAGTGTAAAACCAGGATTGTGGTTATCCGCATTCGTTGTAATGTAATAGCTTAAATAATCTTCACCATATTTTTTTATATGCGTAATTCCTTCATATACAGGCATAACAGTATTTCTTTTCGTTTTATCGAATAAAACCTGTATCATAGGTATTAGCGCTATAAAAGAAAGTGTACTGAAAAGCGCATATAAAACATTGAAAAAGATGTTTAGGTAAGCATATTTTTTATACGGATATATAAAAGGAACTATTTTTTTAAAATTACTCATTTATTTTATGGATGTTATTTTCTGCTATGGCAATAGCTCTTTCGAGTTTTTCCAGCAATAATTGTTTTTCAGGTAATTGAGTTAAATATGCTGATACTTTGATTTGTTCATCATTATCAAGCATTAAATAATTAATTTGCTCAGGTGATTTTTCGCTGCACAAAATTAATCCAATTGGTTTATTTTCTCCTTCTTTTTGTTCGTTTTTCTCTAACCAACGTAAATATAATTCCATTTGACCTTTGTAACCGGCTTTAAATTTCCCCAGTTTTAAGTCAATGGCAACCAAACGCCGTAAACCACGATGATAAAAAAGTAAATCGATGTAAAAATCTTCGTCATCAATTGTTATTCTTTTTTGGCGGGCAAGAAATGCAAATTCACTACCCATTTCAGTAATGAAATTTTGCAATTGTGCCAAAATAGAGCTTTCTAAATCTTTTTCGGAATAGCTGTCATGTAATCCTAAAAAATCTAAAAAATATGGATCCCGAAAAGTTAGGTCCGGACTAATCTGTTTATCAGATTTTAAAAGTGCCAGGTCATTAATGATGGTTTGTTCAGGCTTTTTACTGATGGCAGTTCTTTCAAAAAGCATGCTGTCAATGCGTTCCTGTAAAATTCTGACGCTCCATCTTTCATGAACACTCATCTGAATATAAAACTCTCTTTTAATATTGTTTTCAATATAAATTAAAGTTCTGATATGAGACCAACTCAATTGTGCACACAGTGTGTGCACAATTGTAAGGTCTTGAAATACAGAGTTTAGTTTTATAAAACTGTGTAGATTTCTTTTGTTAAAGCCAGTTCCATATCTATTGGAAAGTTCTTCGCTTAAATTTTGAATAAGCTTCTTTCCATAATCAGCCCTATCATTTTTTAGAATCTCTTCATTGATAGTTTTGCCGATTTTCCAATATAACAAAGTTAATTCCTGATTAACCGTTTTGGCAACAAAATGACGAGTCTGGTCTATTAACCCGATAATCGAATTTAATAGTTCAGGTTTTTCATTGCTGTCAATTTTGTTATTCATTT
Organism: Flavobacterium sp. Flavsp81; assembly: GCF_059491325.1. Taxonomy (NCBI): domain Bacteria; kingdom Pseudomonadati; phylum Bacteroidota; class Flavobacteriia; order Flavobacteriales; family Flavobacteriaceae; genus Flavobacterium; species Flavobacterium sp. Flavsp81. The sequence continues at coordinate 2,545,777 of NZ_CP168505.1, forward strand.
TTTATTAATTCAACTTCATTTCTTCAATGATATTCTGAATTTTTTCATTCAGGAATGCTTCTGCCGCATCAAAATTTTCAACAGAATCTAATTCTGCATTAACGCTGATATAGAATTTAATTTTTGGTTCCGTTCCGCTTGGCCTTGCGCAAATTTTAGAACCGTCTTCAGTATAATAAATCAAAACGTTTGATTTCGGCATATCCATCACGGATTCTTCACCCGTCAATAAATTCAAAGCAATAGATGACTGATAATCTTCAATCATAATCACGCGTTGTCCATTAATTTCTTTCAAGGGGTTTTCGCGTAAATCAATCATCATCTGATTAATTTCTTCTAAACCTTCAATTCCTTTTTTGGTCAACGAAACCAAATGTTCTTTATAAAAACCATTTTCAACATACAGTTGTAAAAGTTCTTTGTAAACGCTGCTTCCTGCAGCTTTTGCCTGTGCCGCAACTTCACATATTAATAAGGTAGCCGCAACAGCATCTTTATCTCGAACGGCATCACCAACCATAAAACCAAAGCTTTCCTCTCCACCGCCAATAAATTCAAGTTCTGGAAAATCCTTAATCATTTTGGCAATCCATTTAAAACCTGTCAAGCCAACTTTGCATTCTACACCATAGCTGGTTGCTAATTCCATTATCATTGGAGTCGAAACAATGGTAGAACCAACGAATTGTTTTCCGTTAATTTTACCTGCTTTTTTCCATTGTTTTAATAAAAATGAAGTCATCAAAACCATACTTTGATTTCCATTAAGCAAAATCATCTTGCCTTCGTTATTTCTAACGGCAACACCTAAACGGTCACAATCGGGGTCTGTACCCACCACAATATCCGAATTCATTTTTTCAGCCAAAGCCAAAGCCATTGTCAAAGCTTCTGGTTCTTCAGGATTTGGAGATTTTACCGTTGGGAAATCCCCATCAGGAATTGCTTGCTCAGGAACAATATGTACGTTTGTGTAACCTGCCTGCGATAAAGTATCAGGAACAGATTTTATAGAAGTTCCGTGCAAAGAAGTAAAAACTATTTGTAAATTTTCTTTGGCAGCAGCCGGAGTATTAAAACTCGCATTTTCTATAGATGATTTTACAAAAGCCTTGTCGATTTCGGTATCGATATACTGAATCAGGCTTTCATTGGCATTAAATTTAATTTTGTCATAATCCAAGCTTTCGATTACCTTAATAATTGCCTCATCTTCCGGCGGAACAATCTGCCCCCCATCTTCCCAGTATACTTTGTATCCATTATATTCCGGCGGATTATGCGAAGCTGTAAGTACAATTCCACATTGGCAGCCTAAATATTTAAGTGCAAAAGACAATTCCGGAGTTGGTCGCAAATCTGAAAACAAATAAACCTGAATTCCGTTTGCAGAGAAAACATCCGCAACAACTTTTGCCAAAGTATTACTGTTATGACGACAATCATAAGCAATAACCACTTTTACAGGCTGATTCGGAAAAACTTCATGCAAATAATCTGAAAGTCCCTGAGTGTTTTTACCAAGAGTATATTTATTGATACGATTGTTTCCAATACCCATTACACCACGCATTCCTCCAGTACCAAATTCCAGGTTTTTATAAAAACTTTCTTCAAGTTCTTTTGGCGATGTTGTCATTAATTCCTTAACGGCAGCTTGTGTTTCGTCGTCAAATGTAGGCGTCAGCCACTCGTTTACAGCATTCAATATATTAGGAGCTATATTCATGTAAAATATTTTTTTAATGTTTAAATTAAAGATAAGTTTTTTTCAGGAGCTAATCCCGCTGTTCACTATATCTTTTGTGGTATACCCCACCACAAAAGGATGCCGTTCCCATCAGGGCTATGGCTTCATGTTAAAAATTAACTTCCCGTGCTACTTTATAACGTGATTCATTGTTTTTAGTACGCAAAATAATTTCGCCAAGAAAACCGGCCAAAAACAACTGCGTTCCTAAAATCATAGTTGTTAAAGCAATAAAAAACCAGGGATTGCTGGTAATTAAGTTATATTTCATTCCATTATACATATGGTATAATTTTGAAACCCCGATATAACCTGCCAATAAAAATCCTATGATAAACATTAAAGAGCCAATTGCACCAAACAAGTGCATAGGTCTTTTCCCAAATCGTGACAAAAACCAAATCGTAATCAAATCTAAGAATCCGTTAATAAAACGTTCCATTCCAAATTTAGTTTCCCCATATTTTCTGGCCTGATGAATTACAACTTTTTCGCCAATTTTTCCAAAACCGGCATTTTTTGCCAGAACCGGAATATATCGGTGCATTTCGCCCGAAACTTCTATATTTTTTACAACTGTATTTTTGTAGGCTTTTAATCCGCAGTTAAAATCATTCAATTCAACGCCGGAAGTTTTCCTGGCTGCCCAGTTAAATAATTTTGACGGCAGATTTTTTGCCACAACAGAATCGTAGCGTTTCTTTTTCCAGCCGGAAACCAAATCAAATTTTTCTTTGGTAATCATTTCAAACAATCCCGGTATTTCATCCGGACTGTCCTGCAAATCGGCATCCATAGTAATAATAACATCGCCTTTTGCTTTGGCAAAACCAGCATGTAAAGCCTGTGATTTTCCAAAATTTTTCATGAAACGAATTCCTTTTACATTTGGGTTTTCGTTTGAAAAGCTTTCAATAATATTCCATGAATTATCTGTACTGCCATCATCTACAAAAATGATTTCATAAGAGTAATTGTTGGATTGCATCACTTTAATAATCCACGAATAGAGTTCCTGCAGTGATTCCTCCTCGTTTAGAAGTGGTATAAGTATAGATAAATTCATTTATTTTTTATTCTTGTGTAGTTTTGCTTTTAAAAAATGCCGCGAAAATTAATCCGAAAATTGAGCTGATAACAATTGCAAAAACAGATCCTTTTAATAATTCTATAGTCGAATAAGGATTGCTCAGTTTCATTTTTTCAATAGTTTCATTAATGACTGAAGCCGGTGTTCCAAATTTCTGCATCATGCTTACCGTATATTTAATCATTAATTCGCTTAAAGTATCTTTTGCCGCCGGATCAATAACATTAAAGAGGATAATATTGAAAAAAGTAGAAATCAAAATTCCAGTAACAGCCGCTATAAAGTAAGTAGTAAAAGCATCTTTAAAAGAAAAAACACCATTTAGTTCTTTCTTTGTTTTAGAAAGTAAAATAATAGAGATAGTCAGACTTATAACGATGCCTAATAATCCCATCCACCATGCGGTAAATAAGTTCAAATCAATTGCATATATTGCAGCCGTAATTAATGCTGATGCAATTCCAATCATTACACCATAAGTGATACCGTTCTTTTTTATAACTTCATTAATCATAATTTCTATATGTTTTAAAAAATAATCCACAAATATAGCAATTCCCAATATATTCGAAGATAAAAAAGCTTTTTGAATTTAACTAAAAAAAAGTGAGCTAAACATTTGTATATTAAAAAAGAATTGTAAATTTGCAGACTCAAAATAATTAAAAGTTTTTAAACAAAAAAGAGTATATTTTGTTTACACCTTTTTCTAACCATGAAAAAGCTTCAAAATAAAAGTGCTCTAAACAATAAATAAAAGAAAAGATGAAAAAAGGAATCCACCCGGAAAATTACAGATTAGTTGCATTTAAAGACATGTCAAATGACGAAGTTTTTATTACTAAATCTACTGCAGATACAAGAGAAACAATTGAAGTTGACGGAGTTGAGTATCCAGTTGTAAAAATGGAAATTTCAAGAACATCTCACCCTTTTTATACTGGTAAATCTAAACTTATCGATACTGCAGGACGTATTGATAAATTCAAAACTAAATATGCAAAACACGCTAAATAATAGCTGTTTTTATTTATACAAAGCCTTCCAATCGGAAGGCTTTTTTTATGGAGTTTCCTCAATTCTTTATTGTTGATTTAGCAAATAACACATTTTAATGAAACCAATAAAATATTTGTAACTTTGAACCTGATAACCAAATCAAGATTTAACAAGTACCAAATTTATTATTTATGAATTACATTCTTTTTGACGGTCCCGTTCGGAATGCTCTATTGCCTTTTACTTTTACAAGACCTGTTGCTGATATTTTAATCGGAATTATGACAATTCGCCAGAAATGGGAAGCGCGCTTAGGTTCCACCATAACCACTATTACCGAAGAATATTTGTCTGCCAAATTTCCGATGGTTGAAATGGAAGAAAATGTAATGATAAACGCTGCTTATTTGCCAAATGATACGCTTGCCGAAATGGTTTCTGATTTAAAAGAAAATCAGGCTATTTTTAAAGGTGATGATGTAATTGCTTTTTTTACAACCGAAAATCAGGAAGAAGTCGATTTTGATTCATATGAAATTATTCAGTACAGCGAAGATTGTTTAACGATTGAGCATACCTGGGATATTTTCTCTAAAAATGATGCCGCAATCCGTGCAGATTTTAATTACCTGACTGAAGATCGAAAATCACAGCCCATTCCAGAAAGCGTGAATGTCATTGCACCTGAAAATATATTTATTGAGGAAGGAGCAAAATTAGAATTTGTAACGCTGAATGCTTCAACAGGCCCAATATATATAGGTAAGAATTCTGAAATTATGGAAGGAACCGTAATCCGTGGCCCTTTTGCTTTATGCGAAAATGCACAGGTAAAATTAAATGCCAAGATTTACGGAGCAACAACCGTTGGTCCCGGATCAAGAATAGGAGGCGAAGTTAAAAATTCTGTTCTGTTTCAAAATTCAAATAAAGGACATGATGGATTTTTAGGTGATTCTGTTTTAGGCGAATGGTGTAATATCGGAGCAGACAGTAACAATTCAAACTTAAAAAATAATTACGAAGAAGTAAAATTATGGAGCTATGAAACAGAAGGTTTTGCAAAAACCGGGCTTCAGTTTTGTGGTTTAATGATGGGAGATCACAGTAAATGCGGCATCAATACAATGTTCAACACAGGAACTGTGGTAGGTGTAAGCACTAATATTTTTGGAAGTGGTTTTCCCCGTAATTTTGTTCCGAGTTTTTCCTGGGGCGGAGCTGCCGGATTTACAACTTATATTACCAAAAAAGCTTTCGAAACTGCGAAATTGGTTATGGGAAGAAGAAATATAGAGTTCGACGAAACCGAAGCGGCGATTTTAGAGCATGTTTTTGAGGAAACTAAAAAATGGAGAAAAGATTAATGTGTCAATGAGATAATTTAAGGAGCCCGACAAGTTTTAAAACCTGTCGGGTTTTATTTTGTTATGATTTAAAATCTAATTTTCTAATTGACACATTTTCTAATTGCTTAATTATCTAATTAATCTATCTTTGCACCTTCAAAAAATACTTGCTAAGATGTCTAATAATCAAAGCAGTCTAAAATCTAAAAATCTAAATGATTACAGTTAACGATATTTCGGTTCAGTTTGGTGGAACTACATTATTTAGCGATGTTTCTTTTGCTATCAATGAAAATGATAAAATTGCCCTTATGGGTAAGAATGGTGCGGGAAAATCGACACTTCTAAAAATAATTGCAGGCCAAAGCAAACCTTCAACCGGAAGCATTTCAACTCCAAAAGATGCCGTTGTGGCATATCTGCCTCAGCATTTATTGACCAAAGATGGTTCGACTGTAATGGAAGAAGCCTCAAAAGCTTTTGGTGAGGTTTTTAAAATGAAAGCTGAAATCGATGAAATCAACGAGCAATTAACGGTTCGTACAGATTACGAAAGCGATGGGTACATGAAACTGATCGAAAGAGTTTCTGACTTAAGCGAAAAATATTATGCGATTGAAGAAGTAAATTATGAAGCGGAAGTCGAGAAAATTTTAGCTGGTTTAGGTTTTGAACGTGAGGATTTTACTCGCCAGACTTCTGAATTTTCCGGAGGATGGAGAATGCGAATCGAGTTGGCGAAAATACTTTTGCAAAAACCAGATTTGATTTTGCTGGATGAGCCAACGAACCACATGGATATTGAAAGTATTCAATGGTTAGAAGAGTTTTTGATCAATCAGGCAAAAGCCGTTGTGGTAATTTCGCACGACAGAGCTTTTGTAGACAATATTACCAATCGTACCATTGAAGTGACGATGGGAAGAATTTACGATTATAAAGCCAAATATTCTCACTATTTAGAATTAAGAAAAGATCGTCGTGTTCATCAGCAAAAAGCATATGATGAACAGCAAAAAATGATTGCAGACAACAGAGCATTTATTGATCGTTTTAAAGGGACGTTTTCTAAGACTGATGCGGTTCAGTCACGTGTTAAGATGTTAGAAAAACTGGTAATCGTACAAGTGGATGAAGTAGATAATTCTGCACTAAAATTAAAATTTCCGCCAGCTGCACGTTCAGGTCAATATCCTGTCGTAGTAAAAGATCTTTCGAAATCTTACGGAGATCACATAGTTTTCAAAGATGCTAATATCGTAATTGAAAGAGGTCAGAAAGTAGCTTTTGTGGGTAAAAATGGAGAAGGAAAATCGACCATGATTAAAGCAATCATGAAAGAAATTGGCATTGATGAAGGAAGTGTAGAAATTGGGCATAACTCTCAAATTGGGTATTTTGCGCAAAACCAGGCTTCTTTATTAGATGAAAATGCTACGATTTTTGAAACTATCGACGCTATTGCAGTTGGAGATATTCGTACTCAGATTAAAAATATTTTAGGTGCTTTTATGTTTCAGGGTGATGACATTACCAAGAAAGTAAAAGTGCTTTCGGGAGGAGAAAAAACACGTTTAGCAATGATTAAATTATTGCTGGAACCTGTTAATTTATTAATTCTGGATGAGCCTTCGAATCACTTAGATATGAAAACTAAAGACATTATAAAAGATGCTTTGCGTGATTTCGACGGAACATTAATTTTGGTTTCGCACGATCGTGATTTCCTTGACGGATTGGCGACCAAGGTTTTTGAGTTCGGAAACAAACGTGTGAAAGAACATTTTGAAGATGTAGCAGGTTTCCTTGCGCACAAGAAAATGGATTCAATGAGAGAAATCGAGAAGTAATTTCTTGATTTGAAATAAAAAAAGAGCTGTCCGAAAAAATTTTCGGACAGCTCTTTTTCTTTACATACAAAATCTTAAATCCGAATTCCGGGAGGAAGTAATTCTTTATATTTTGGATTTTTTTTAACAAATAATACAATTTTAGGATGAATAGGGACTAATTTGAATTTTCTTTCGATGACAATTTCCATAATATTTTTAAGCAATGTGTCAATTAAAGCCTGATTTTCAAAACCTTCCGGAGTATTGATTTTGGTTAGGAAAATTTTCTTTTCCTGAAATGAATATTCAACAGAAAGTAATCCTTCGGGGACAATGGTTTCAAATTGTCTTGCAAAAGCGTTGTCTTTGATTTCCATAATAGATTCAATAGATTCCATAATTTACATGTTTTAGAAGTAATATAGATTAGGGGAGTAACAATTCATCAAAAGTTTTTTAAGTTTTTGATATGAATTATTTGATTTACAAAGGTAATTATTTGATTTTCAATATTGAATTATTGTTTAGCCAATATTTTTGTAATTTTTTTGTTTTTAAAATATATAATTAAAATGGAAGATTTGCTATGTATGTTTAGTAAAAAAAGTAATTTTAGCCTGAAATTGAAAACTGTAATTAAAATTCCTTTTCCAGCAAATGAGTAAAATTCCTGTTTATTTTATGCCTGGTTTGGCAGCCAGCCCCGCCATTTTTGAAAAAATAAAATTAGATGAATCTGTTTTTGAAGTTTGTTTGCTTGAATGGGAAATCCCACAGGCAAAAGAATCATTATCTGATTATGCACTTCGAATTACAAAAAACATCAAGCATGAGAATCCGATTTTAATTGGGGTTTCTTTTGGTGGAATTTTAGTTCAGGAGATGGCAAGGCATATTGATGCCCGAAAAGTAATTATTATTTCGAGCGTCAGAAGCTGTGCTGAATTTCCAAGAAGGATGAAAATTGGAAAATCCACAAAAGCTTATAAACTGATCCCAATGCAGATTTTATTAAATATTGAAAAGCTGGCGAAGTTTTCGTTTGGCGAAAAAATAAACAAACGCATTAAGTTGTATGAAAAATTCCTTTCAGTCCGTGATTTGAGGTATTTACAATGGGCTGTTGAATCAGTAATTCTTTGGGACAGAAACGAAATTGATGAAAAAGTGATTCACATTCACGGAGATAAAGATGATGTTTTTCCGATAAAATATATCAAAAGCTGTATTATTGTAAAAGGAGGAACACATATTATGATACTGAATAAATACAAATGGCTGAATGAGAATCTGCCTTCTATAATATTGGAATAGAATTTTAAAGATAATTCCAATTTCAAAAGTTACACATAAATATTGTTATTTCGGAGAAGGAAAAAACCATTTTATAAAAAAACCCTGTAACTAAAATATTACAGGATTGCTTTATTTTTCAGAATTGTGACAAAAAACGAGGTTCGAAAAAACCTTAGAACCCTATTTTTTTACGCCTCCTTAATGATAATCATCAGGTTCGATATGAATTAAAACATTGCCTAATTGGGGAATTTTTTCTTTTAAGGCATCTTGTAATTTGTGTGATAAATCATGACCTTCTTTTACCGAAATTTCGGCAGAAACAATAGCATGAAGATCTACGTGATATTTCATACCGGCTTTTCGTATAAAACATTTTTCTGTTCCCAAAATACCTTTAACAGTTAAAGCTGTAATCCGAATTTCTTCTACCAAATCATCATTCAGGTTTTCATCCATGATTTCACCCAAGGCAGGCCTAAAAATTTTATAACTGTTGTATAAGATAAAAAAAGCAGCAAAAAGTGCCGCCCAGTCATCTGCAGACTCATATCCTTTTCCCATAAACAGCGCAATCGAAATTCCGATAAACGCCGCTACGGAAGTTATGGCGTCACTACGATGATGCCAGGCATCGGCAGCTAAAGACGAGCTATTGATTTGTTTACTGCGTTTCATTACCAAGCGGAATGAATATTCTTTCCAGATAATAATAGCGCCTAAAACATAGAGGGTCCATGATTTTGGTAAATCATGCGGAGTCTGAATATTGGCAATACTTTCATATCCAATAATCGTTGCCGAAGTAATTAAAAATCCAACTACCAAAAAAGTAATTAAGGGTTCGGCACGTCCATGACCATAGGGATGATTTTCATCAGCCGGTTTATTAGAATATTTGATTCCGAACAAAACCAAACAGGACGAAAATATATCTGTTGTGGATTCAATCGCATCGGCAATCAGGGCATAAGAATTGCCAAAAAAACCTGCCAGCCCTTTTAAGATGGCCAAGCAGGTGTTTCCGGTTATACTAAAATAAGTAGCTTTTATAGCTTTTTGTTCATTTGTCATTTGGGCTTTTTTAGCACGACATTTGTGTTAGAATTTTCGCTAAGAATTTTACAAATTTTATTTATTTGAAAATTAGTTTAATTAACTTGCTCTTCGTGTAAATCTGTGAAATTCGTGGCTAATTTTTATGCTCTCACAATTTTTGCTCCAATTGCTCTTAAACGCTCATCGATACGCTCGTATCCACGGTCGATTTGTTCAATATTTTGAATTGTACTTGTTCCTTTTGCAGAAAGTGCAGCGATTAATAATGAAATACCCGCACGAATATCAGGAGATGACATTGTTGTTGCTTTTAGTTGAGATTCAAAATTATGCCCCATAACCACTGCTCTGTGCGGATCGCACAACATGATTTTTGCTCCCATATCAATTAATTTATCCACAAAGAACAAACGGCTTTCGAACATTTTCTGATGAATTAAAACATCACCTTTTGCCTGTGTCGCCACAACCAAAACAATACTCAACAAGTCAGGCGTGAATCCTGGCCAAGGGGCATCAGCAATGGTTAAAATAGAGCCATCAATATCTGTTTTTACTTCGTATCCGTCTGTATGGGCAGGAATGTAAATATCATCTCCTCGTCTTTCGATTGTAATTCCAAGTTTTCTAAAAGTATTCGGAATCAAACCTAAGTTTTCCCAACTTACATTTTTAATTGTGATTTCGCTTTTTGTCATCGCAGCAAGACCAATCCAGGAACCAATTTCGATCATATCCGGTAAGATTCTGTGCTCACATCCACCAAGGCTTTCAACTCCTTCAACAGTCAATAAGTTAGATCCAACTCCTGTAATTTTTGCTCCCATAGAGTTCAACATTTTACACAATTGCTGTAAATAGGGTTCGCAGGCAGCGTTGTAAACAGTAGTTGTTCCTTTTGATAAAACAGCAGCCATAACAATATTTGCTGTTCCGGTTACGGATGCTTCATCAAGTAACATATCAGTCCCTTTCAATCCTTCTTCAGGTGATTCTACTCCGTAAAAATGATCTTCTCTGTTGTATCTGAATTTTGCTCCAAGGTTAATAAAACCTTCAAAGTGAGTATCTAATCTTCGGCGTCCAATTTTATCTCCTCCCGGTTTTGGAATATATCCTTTTCCGAAACGTGCCAAAAGCGGTCCAACAATCATAATAGAACCACGAAGGGCTCCCCCTTCTTTTTTGAAGGCTTCTGTTTCTAAATATCCAACATTCACCTCATCGGCCTGAAACGTAATTGAACCCGGTTCATTACGTTGAATTTTTACCCCTAAATTACCAAGTAAGGTGATTAATTTATTGATGTCAATAATATCGGGAATATTATTAATCTTTACTTTATCTCCCGTTAAAAGCACGGCACATAAAATTTGTAATGCCTCATTTTTTGCTCCTTGAGGAGTAATTTCTCCTTTTAAAGGAATTCCTCCCTCGATTTTAAAAATTCCCATATTCTTTTTTTAAGGTTCTGAGTTACTGAGATTCCAAGTTTCTAAGTTTTCTTTAAAAAAGACTTAGCAACCTAGTTACTTAGATACTTAGCAACTTCTATTTCTGATTGTTATTTTTTTGAAATGGCTTTGGTTTTCCCGGTCCTTTATTATTTTTGTTGCCTTGAATTTTTGGTGGTCCGGGCGGCGTAATTTTATTCGACATACGTTTGTTGGTACGCAGTAAATCAGTTGTATTTAAAAGCTCTTCTGTACTTTGTAATAAATTAATTTTTCCTCCGGATAATTCAAATAAATGCTCAAAAATCACATCGTCTTTTACCGTGTCTTTGTTCCAGCTTAAATATGATTTTTTCATATGATTGGCGATTACCAGTACCAATGCATTCTTCATCTCACCATCTTCCCATTTGTTGGCAACATCTATCATATATTTGATGTTGTTACCATAAAATCTGTACTTTGGAAAGTTCTGAGGATACTGTAAAACATCCGGTTTTAGTTGTAACACATCACGGGACGGAATTGGATATGGAGATTCGACATCTAATTTAAAATCAGACATAATAAAAAGCTGATCCCATAATTTATGTTGAAAATCGGGCACGTCACGCAAATGCGGATTCAGGCTTCCCATTACCTGAATGATATATTTTGCGGCTTTGTTACGCGTTTCTGCATCTTCAATAATCGTGGCCTGATCAATCAGTTTTTGCAAATGACGACCATATTCCGGAATAAGTAAACGTTGTCTCTCAGAATTATATTCTAAGTTGAAAACAACGTCATTCGCGACTTCTTTTTTATATTTTTCGACCATAAGTTATAATGAAACTATACCCTCGATTGTAGAAACTTCTTTGTATTTGCCAATTACTTCATCAGCACTATTCATCGTCACATCTACAGAAACACTGGTAAATTTACCTGTTTTAGATTTTGTTGTTTTAATAACCGCGCCCATATTGTCAAAAGCTTTTTCAACCCGCTCGACATTATCACTTACTGAAGGCATTATAAATTTATACAAATATTCTGCCGGCCAGGTATTTGAATTGTCTAACTCAACCTTTAATCTTTCGTAAAATTCGGCGGTGTTTTTTTCTTTATCGTTGTCCATTCGTAATTAAAAATAAACGCAAATATACGGTTTTGATTTATGATTTATGATTTTAGATTTTAGATTTTTTTCAATGGCAAACATCTTGTCATTTTTGATATTATTTAGCTAACATTTCATTTTGAAAAAGGCACCTTTAAACGAAACCAAATAGAGGATAATCCCAGAATAATTCCGGAAGAAATTAAAAAGAAATGGCGGGAAATATTCGGCTAAAGCCAAGACATTTTCTAACCTTATAATCCGCTGGTTAAAACCAACGGCTGTCAAAAAATAAATTCAAATTTTATTCCCCTTTAAGATTTCCAAAAACAAAATCATGCCTTCTAAAAATAGCCCTGATGGGAGCGGAAATCCTTTTGCTTTTTCCTTTAGAAAGCAAAAGATTGAAGTGGACAGCAGGACCCATACCTCCTAAAAATGCGAAATCATTCGCTTCTGACAAAATATCTTTTCAAATACCAATAACTTTAGGTAAATTTGCGCTTTATTTTACGAAAGTGCAAAAAGAAATCATTGTTCTCCTTGGTGGTCCTGGTACAGGAAAATCTACTCTTATTAACGAATTGGTAGCTCGTGGCTACTGTTGTTATCCTGAAATTTCAAGACAAGTTACTCTCGAAGCACAGCAACGTGGAATCGATCAATTGTTTTTGGAACAGCCTTTATTATTTAGTGAAATGCTGTTGGAAGGACGCATCAAACAATACGAAAACGCTCTTAAGGAACCTGATAATGTAGTTTTTATTGATCGCGGAATTCCGGATGTAGTAGCTTATATGGATTATATTGGCGATGAATATCCCCAGTCTTTTACGAAAGCCTGTGAGAATTATAAATATTCGAAAACTTTTATTTTACCTCCCTGGGAAGAAATTTATCAAAGTGACACTGAGCGTTACGAAAATTTTGAACAGGCAGTAACGATTCAGAATCATCTTATTGAAACTTATAAAAAATACGGTTACGACTTAATAGAAGTACCCAAAGATACGGTTGAGAACAGAATTCTTTATATCTTAGATAAAATTTAGTCATGTTTTAAAGTTGCAAAACTAGAAACTGCTTTCTAAATTTTTTAACTTTAAAACGAGACCAATGCCTGAAGCGCAAGAAATTCTTTTAAAATACTGGAAACACGAAAATTTCAGACCTCTCCAAAAAGAAATTATCGATTCGGTTTTGGATGGTCAGGATACTTTTGCCTTGTTGCCAACCGGTGGAGGAAAATCGATTTGTTTTCAGGTTCCGGCCATGATGCAGGATGGGATTTGTCTGGTGATTTCACCTTTGGTAGCACTGATGAAAGATCAGGTTGCAAATTTACAGAAAAGAGAAATCAAAGCTATTGCACTCACAGGCGGGATTCATACGGAAGAAATCATTGACCTTCTGGACAATTGCCAGTACGGAAATTACAAGTTTTTATACTTATCACCTGAAAGATTACAATCGGATTGGATTTTGGAGCGCATCAAAAATTTGCCTATTAATTTAATTGCAATTGATGAAGCGCATTGTGTTTCGCAATGGGGACATGATTTTCGCCCGGCATACCTGAAGATTTCAGAGCTTAGAAAGTTCTTTCCCAAAATTCCTTTTTTAGCTTTGACTGCTACGGCGACACCAAGAGTTATTGAAGATATCAAAACCGAATTAGGATTAAAAGATACGAAACTTTTTCAGCAGTCTTTTGCCAGGGAAAATATCGCCTACATGGTTTTTGAAGTTGAAGATAAAATGTATCGTGTTGAACAAATTCTCAAGAAAAACCCACAGCCGTCTATTATATATGTACGAAACAGAAAATCGTGCCTGAATATTTCGACACAATTGCAGTCGCTGGGTTTTAGGGCTACTTATTATCACGGCGGACTTTCATCTAAGGAAAAAGATAAAAACATGCAGTTGTGGATGTCGGAACAAGCACAGGTAATTGTCGCAACAAATGCTTTTGGAATGGGAATTGACAAAGACAATGTAAAAACGGTTATTCACACACAGCTTCCTGAAAACATAGAAAATTATTATCAGGAATCCGGAAGGGCCGGAAGAAATGGGGGTAAATCTTTTGCGGTCTTACTGACCAATTCATCAGACACCAACCAAACGGAACAACAGTTTTTGAGTGTTCTGCCTGACAAAAAGTTCCTGAATCTAATTTATGTCAAACTTTGCAATTATTTTCAGATTGCTTATAGCGAAGGTTTAGACGATTCATTTTCGTTTAAACTGAATCATTTTTGCCAGAAATACGACTTCCCTACCCTAAAGACTTATAATGCTTTGCAGTTTTTGAATCAGCAGGGAATTATTACAATGTCTCAGGAATTCTCAGAAAAGATTACGATGCAATTTTTAATCGAGTCCAAAGAAGTAATTCGATATATAAGCCTGAACTCAAATGACGAAGAAATTGTTTTGGCTATTTTAAGGACGTATCCGGGGATTTACGAAATGAAAGTTGCTTTTAATCTTTCCTTAATTGCAAAAAAATCAAATCACACTGAAGAACAAGTTTCTGCCGTTTTAGAAAAATTAAGAGAAAAAGAAATTATTGAATACAAATCTAAAAATAATGATGCTACCATATTGTTTAATGAAGTTCGGGAAGATGACCGAACGATAAACAGGGTTTCTAAATATCTCGAAAGACAAAATCAGCTTAAAAAAGACCAGCTTATGTCTGTTCTTCATTATATAAAGGAAGACAAGACTTGTAAAAACCGATTAATTCTGGATTATTTTGGAGAAAAAACCGAAACAAATTGTGGCGTTTGTTCTTACTGCATCACAAAAAAAGGCAAAATTACCGAAGCTGATTCGATTGCTGACAAAATTCTGTCATTATTAAAAACGGCAGCTTTAACATCAAGAGAAATTCAGACCCAAATAAAACTGGATGCGAATGATATTATTTTGGCGCTTCAGGAATTACTGGAAAACAATCATATTATTATACAACCAAACAATAAATACACTTTAAAATCATAATGGAAAAATTGAGAATTATATTTATGGGAACTCCGGAGTTTGCTGTAGGCATCCTGGATACCATTATTAAAAACAATTACGATGTTGTCGGCGTAATAACTGCAGCGGATAAGCCTGCAGGACGCGGACAAAAAATAAAATATTCGGCAGTGAAAGAATATGCGCTGGCCAACAACCTTACTTTATTACAGCCAACGAATTTAAAAGACGAAGCTTTTTTAGCTGAACTAAAAGCGTTACATGCTAATTTGCAAATTGTAGTTGCCTTTAGAATGTTACCAAAAGTAGTTTGGGAAATGCCTAGTTTGGGCACTTTTAATCTTCATGCTTCTTTATTGCCAAATTATCGCGGAGCTGCACCTATTAACTGGGCTATTATTAATGGCGAAACCAAAACGGGTGTTACTACTTTTTTTATTGATGATAAAATAGATACCGGAGCAATGATCTTAAATTCGGAGATTGCGATTGAACCAACAGAAAATGCAGGACAATTACATGATCGATTAATGCATTTAGGAAGTCAGACTGTTATTGATACTTTGCAGGTTATTGAGAAAGGAAATGTTATCACCACAATTCAGGAAGACAATGCTGAAATCAAAACAGCTTATAAACTTAATAAAGAGAATTGTAAAATCGACTGGGCAAAACCCGGAGATGAAATCAACAATCTGATTCGGGGTTTAAGTCCGTATCCGGCAGCATGGTGTTTTCTAAAAGATAAAAATGAAGAATTAAGTATCAAAATATATGAAGCAAAACTTATTGAAGAAGCACATTCTTATGAAATTGGAAGCCTGATCAGCAGTAAAAAAGAAATTAAAATTGCTGTCCAAAATGGTTTTATTCAACTTTTGAGCTTGCAATTACCCGGAAAAAAGAGAATGCAAGTGTCGGAATTATTAAATGGAATTACTTTTTCGGAGACGGCAAAAGTCTATTAAGCTCAGTGAAACAGGGGTTTCTACCTGTTTTTGACCGGCAAACAACACGTTTTATGAACAAAAAAAGCAAGTTATTAACAATTTTTACTAAATTTAAAGAAAACACTTGCAAGGAACGGATTTCCTGCTAAATTTGTGTATTAACAATTTTTTTTTTAACCAACAATTAATAACTAATTATTATGAACAAATCAGAATTAATCGATGCTATCGCTGCTGATGCAGGAATTACAAAAGCTGCGGCTAAATTAGCTTTAGAATCTTTTTTAGGTAATGTGGGGTCAACTTTGAAAAAAGGAGGAAGAATTTCATTAGTAGGTTTTGGATCATGGTCAGTATCAGCCAGAGCTGCCAGAGACGGTAGAAATCCTCAAACAGGAAAGACTATTAAAATCGCTGCTAAAAATGTAGTTAAATTTAAAGCTGGAGCTGAATTAGAAGGTGCTGTGAACTAAGTAAGAAAGTTCTCTAAACTTATAATATAATCAAAACCCTTCCACATGAAGGGTTTTTTTATACGGTTTAACGATTTTATTTGGGATTTTAAATATTTTATGATTAAATTTAATAAAAATTGTAGCCGTATGATTTCAGAAAAATTAAAAAAAGGACACCTGCTTATTGCCGAGCCTTCTATAATTGGAGATTTATCATTTAATAGATCGGTAATTTTATTAGCAGACCATAACAAAGAAGGATCAATAGGTTTTATCATCAATAAACCATTAAAATATACTATTAATGATTTAATACCTGAAATTGATGCCACTTTCAAGATATACAATGGAGGTCCTGTAGAACAGGATAATCTTTATTTCATTCACAATATTCCAGAATTAATTCCGAATAGTGTTGAGATTTCTAATGGAATTTATTGGGGAGGTGATTTTGAATCAACCAAAGACTTAATAAACGACGGATCTATCAATAAAAACAATATTCGTTTTTTCTTAGGATATACCGGTTGGGATGAAAATCAGCTTGAAAACGAAATGCAGGGCAACTCCTGGATTATTGCCGATAATAATTATAAAAATAAAATTATCGGAAAGTCTACCACCCATTTTTGGAAAGAGCAGATTATTGAGTTGGGAGGCGATTATCTTATTTGGTCAAATGCACCTGAAAATCCATATCTGAATTAATTTTCAGAAATGGATTCATTCAGTTTTTGCATTAATAAATGAGCCAGATTATTTGTAAATTCTTTTTTCCGGTATTTTGTTATCGGTTGTATCCCTGTAATTACATTTGTAAGAAATAATTCATCAGCTTTTTGAAGATCAAAGGGTGAAATTATTTCTTCAGTAACTTCAATGCCTTCTGTTTTTTTAGCCAAAGCCAAAATTTGTTTACGCATTACACCATTTAAGCAGCCTTCAGAAATTGGCGGAGTAATTAGTTTTTTGCCCACAACCATAAATAAATTTCCTTGTAAAACTTCGACAACATTTTTTGTGTCATTAAGCAAAATACAGTTTTCAAAACCATTTTCACTGGCAAAAATACTTCCGGTAATATTAATCATCTTATTAGTTATTTTAATGGATGATAATAATTGTCTGGACACATAGAAGTCTTTGTACAGATCAACTTCGTAATGAGACGTATTTAAAGCGTAAGAAGCCTTTTCCAATGGAGTGGTGTAAATTAAAAAAGAAACTTCGTTCGTTTGAGGTAAATATAATCCGCCATTGTTTCTAAAAACGGTAATTCTCGCTCTGGCCGATGTAGAAAATCCATTTTCCTGAACCACTTTTAAAATTTGCTCTTCAAGGTATTCCATTGTAAAATTCATCGGAATCTCCATTCTAACAACACGCATAGAAGCCATTAATCTAAAATAATGATCTTCAAGAAATAAAATTTTATTGTTAACTATCTTTACTGTTTCAAAAACACCATCTCCATACAAAAATGCCCTGTTTTGAGTTAGTATATTATCGTCCTGTGCTATTACGTTTCCGTTAAAATTGATCATAAAAAAGCCCTGAATTTTGTTCAGGGCAAATATAAGTCATAAAATAGAATTTTACTAAACTGATCCTATTAGATGTTTCAAATCCGAAATTTGATTCTCCCACAATTGTTTAGCCTCACCTACTTCTTCTTTTTCAGCAAAATCAATAACCATTAATGATACATCTTTTGTCAATTCATCAACCAATATATGCAATTCAAAAAAGTATTCTGTGTCTTTACTGGCTTCGTCCACCCATTTGAATTTTACTTTTTCACCCGTTTTTTTCGAAGCCAAACGCGCTTTTTCCTGGGAATCATTCCATATAAAAGTAAAAAACTCGCCGCGAGAATTTACATTATCAGCAAACCATTCAGACAAACCGGACGGTGTTGATATATATTGGTATAATAACTGAGGAGAAGAATTAATCGGGAACTCTATTTCGTAGCGTATTTTTGAATCCATGAGTTGCATTTATTTTTTTTGGAAATATAAGAATATCTGTTCAAAAAAAAAGGTTTTTAAAAATATTTTTTTTTCTTTGATTTATGCTTGTCAGCTTTAATATAATTTTTATATTTGCACCCGCAATGAGGGATTCATTCCTGATAGCAGTCCAGGCGAGGTAGCTCAGTTGGTTAGAGCGCAGGATTCATAACCCTGAGGTCACGGGTTCAACTCCCGTCCTCGCTACAAGAAACAAACCCTTAATCATCAATCGATTAGGGGTTTTTTATTTGGATATTATTTCAAAAACACTAACTTTAATTCTTTATAAGGAATCTAGTGAGAGAATGTATAAATTTGAGATAGAAATTATTGCTATATACTGTGGATATTTAAAAAACGCAAATATAGCGACAATAATCGTAGTTAAACAGCATCTTGTAAACTAAGTAATTGAACAATATGGATATAGTTAAATTTAAAATCACATCAAAAACGATAAAAGTAGAAGTACGCAATTCGAATAATTATATTTTTAATTTCAATACTGCCTTAGAGATTGAAAAAGAAGACAGGGATGTTTTATTAAAACTATACAATGCATTAGATATTCTTTTTAAGAAAGAAACTCCAAGCGAAGTTAAAAACTTCATCTCGCCAAACCAAACCAATATATTAGACCAGATTTCTGCTGTTGACAATTTAGAAGAGGAATACTAATATTGGTTATCTGACGTAATTAACATCCAAACATGCTAGTGAGAAAGGCATAACCCTTTGTTGATGAATAAAAAACTTATAATTACGGAAGTTTGTACATATTATTGAAATGGAAGAAAACAAAATTTAGCTTTGGGAAGTTTAGATCAAAGCCTATTATTTCGTTTTAAAACCAAAAAGCCACTTCGACAATGAAGTGGCTTTTTGGTTTATAATGCTTCCATGTCGGGAAATCATCGAAGTATTGTCCCGGCTTCTAACACTTTGCTGAATCTTAATTATTTTTTTTCTAAAATTGCTTTTAGCATGGCTTTCAATTCACTAATCTCTTTGTTTTGAGCCTGATTCACTTTGTTTTGTTCGATTAAATAAAGTGTTAATTCTTCGATTTTTTCTTGTTGAATTTTTGACATTTCACCAAGCTCTATTCCGTTTTCTTTAATTTCTTTGGCAGACGGCACGTTGCGTAAATGCCCTTTTTCCTTAATTTGTGTTTCTACTTCTTCTAAGGTTGGTAATTTATAGTCTTTTGAAAACACATAATCCGCCCATGTTGATTGTAAACTTACACGTACTTCTTCTGTAAGAATACCACCTTTTACAAAAAGATTATAATTGGATATATTAACACCTCCAGCTGTTAAAGGGAAGTTTCCAAAAGCAGTAGTACCATTACCACCCATACCTACTTTTGCATGAAATTTAAGTTGGCTGGCCGTAAAATCCCCCCAAATAAGGTCCTTACGGGTGTAATTATTATTAATACACAACTTGTTGCTTCCTGGTTCGTTTGCACCAGCAGCTTGTCCAATGAAAATATTATTCGAACCATTTTCTTCAGAATAGAAACCAGAACCTGCACCAATACATACATTTCCACTTCCTGACATCTCATGACCTGCTTGATTTCCAAGATAAACATTATTAGTTCCTCCACCATTAGCAGATCCACTATCGTTTCCAATGAATATGTTTTGTGAGCCACTAGATCCCGCTCCAGCATTAAGACCTATACCAATATTTTCATTCCCTGAACAACTGCCCCCTGCACTAGCACCTAAAAAAGTATTTGAATTTCCTGTGGAATTATTTCCTGCACCGTTACCGATGGAAGTGTTATGAGCAAATGCTGGTGCAAAAGAATTTACTCCCAAAGAAGTACTATAAACTGCTATCATACCCGCAAAAACATTATTACGCTTAAAGAGCACGTTAACATCGTTAGCCGATCCTAGATAATTAGTTATTGGTGTTGCCGTTGAAAGTGTGTTGGATGCAACGGTAGCTTGCGCATTAGTTTTGGTAATTGCAGATAGTAAGGATAAACCCGTTAATAACAATAGTTGTTTCTTTTTCATAGTGTATATATTTTAGCCTTAAATTTAATATAAATAATAATATTTTTTTGTAAACCGCATAAAAAAAGAGAATACCCATTACCGGATATTCTCTTTTTAATATTGTAAAATTAGTAAATTAGTTCACTAATACTTTTACTGATTTTAGACCCTCAGCTGATTGTGCTTTTACAATGTAAACACCTGAATTTAATTCAAAACTTGTGTTTTCAGAAACTTTAAACGATTTAACTAAAGCGCCTCCTAAATTATAAACCTGTATCTGAGTATCTGAAATTACATTAGTCACATGTACTTGTTTTTTGATTGAAAAAATATCTAAAGACAAATCTTTTTCAAAACCATCAGTTGAAAGATTTATTCCTGCATTCACATCTCCCAGATAAATTCTATACATTTCTGGTTTATTTGTATAATCTCCAATAGTATAATTTCCAGCAACATCTGCAGTAATTTTCAATGTACGCATATCGTAAACATTTGTAACAGCAGCATATGCCTTACTTGTAGCAACGGACGAACCGGCTGGAACTGTAACAGTAAAATTAGCAGTATTTGTAACATTTACTTTAAAATAGTAAGTCACTGTCTCACCTGCGGCTAATGCAATTGTATAATATCTTCTTGTAGCATTGCCTGTACCATTAAAAGCCAATCTACCAGATTTGGAAGCACCAGTAAAAACCGGAGTAATTCCATTATTATTTAATTGAGAATCATAAAGCACTAAACTTGCATTATCAGATCTCCATCTGTCACCAGCTAATGTATTAATAGTCAATTCCCCAAAACTTGCGCTAGCAGTTAATGTAGCAACCTGATGACCGGCATCAACGCCACCTGTAAGACTTCCAGAAGTAAAAAGTGGACATACAGTCTGATTAGCTATAGTTATCATGTCTGTAAATCCTGATCCCATTGGATTAGCTCCGAAATCCCAAACTTTTGTTTGAGCACTCATAGAAAATGCTGAAAAAAGCGCAATTGAAGTTAAATAAAGTAGTTTTCTTTTCATAATTTATAGTTTTAATAGTTTAGCAATTACATTTGTAATCGATTGCCTAAAATTAAGTTTTTTTTTACTAAGGATAAAATTTTTAAGCATTTATTTTACAGATTTCCATATAGTTATGATAATTATCCACCCATAAAGAAAAACCTACGAAATCGTAGTAGTTTTTATAAGAAAAAGCAAGCTCTAAAAAAAGGATTCAGAGGCTTGCTTTTTGCAGTAATTTATTTTAAAAATTTAAAATCTGAATATTAATGTGTAATAATTTTTACTGATTTCTGACCATCTGCTGCTTTAATGGCAACAATCCAAACTCCATTTTGGAATTCAAAATCAATATCCTGATTTGTTTTAAATGATTTTACTTTAGCTCCGGTTATACTATAAACAGCAACAGCAGTTTCTGATTTTACATTTGAAATTGCAATTCTGTTTTTATATCCAAATACATTAACCGCAGAAGTTGGCGTATTATCTTTTACCCCTAAATTTTCATTAGAAATTAATTGTGGTAACGGGTCCCAGTTATCACTTCCTTTTGTAAAATTGAAAGTTGTAATTGCTGTTCCGTCTGTAAGTGTAGGTACAGCTAATTTCGTTGCCCAGGCAGCACGACTTGCAGAATTATCTACACCTGAGTTTTCGATAGTCCCATATTCATACATTTTAGCAGATTCTCCACTCAATGAGTTATTCCAGCCCAGAGGTAAAATTAATGATTGACCAGCATAAGAAGGATTGGCAGAAGTTTCGATAGTCGTGTTATAAAAAACTACTTCACTGGTATTTGCTGCCCAAGGACGGCCAAAATAGCCCGGCTTAGAACCAAAAGCCGATGCCGTTTCTGTACCAGGAACTGCAGATGTAACTTTGCATTCGTACATCAAAAATCCTCGCCCTGTAGTTTGTTGCGCAGCTGTTATGTAACACACGTCACTACTTACATCACTAGTGTTCATAGCAAAATCTGTTTTATAAAAAACGGCATCCATACCTCCAAAAATATAATCAGTAGCCCCCATCATCACTCCTTTATACACTACCACTCTTGCGGTTGTTCCACCAAAGAAAGAATCCTGACGTCCAACAACACGACATTTGTTTAATATCACTTTATCTATACCATTTTTAACAGCAAAGGCTGCTGCTCTTTCCACAAAGCTTTTATCCTGAACAGCAGTACTTCCGTATGTTGTTGGACGAACACCCTTATTTCCAGATGCCAACTCAACAACATCCTGAGATTCTTTCAATGAAATGTATTGATTATACGAGTTTTCAATAATAATGTCTTCAGCTATAAATCCGTTTGCACTAATCAGCAATGTTGCATTCCAATAAGAATTATTGGTAGTTCCGCTTACATTTGTATATGTCTGATAGCCGTTTTCTTTATTCACTCTTAAAACATCAGCATCCCATTTTTGGTTGCTCTTCATACTATAATAATTATAGCCTACACCATAATAAGAAGTAATCCTAACGGCTCCTGGCGCAATATCAACTCCTTTGTTTAACAAATTAATATTTGGTGTTGCAGCTGCATTTTTTAAAGTAACATTCGCTTGGGTAATGTCTATCATTTCTTCGTAATTCCCAGGATCAATCATAATGGTTACACGATCTGTACTGGTACGTGTCATTCTTGTAACATCAGCAAGAGCCGCATTAATAGTTTTGTATGTTTTATCAGTACCAACGGTAAGAATTGAAGCATACGCTATACTTCCTGTTGGTGCTGGCGCTACAAAATCAAGGGTTTTAGAAGTCGCTGCACCGGTTACTTTCAAATTAGAAGTTAAAGTCATCACCACAACACTGCTATTCAAACCACTGTACGTAATAGCATAAGTACCATTACGCAAATTGATTGCGGCTCCTGGTGCAAAAGTATAAACATATCCACTTTCATTCAGGTTCGTAAAAATCAATGTCAAACTATTAATTTGAGCAGCGTCTAAACCAGTGGTTGTAATCGTTACAGGATAAACAGGCTTATTAGTAAAGGCAACATCTGCAGTAGTTGTACCTGTAACCGTAATTGTATTGGCTAAAATTTCATAATTATTAACTCCCGTTGCCGAAACTGCATATTGAGTGTTCGGTTCCAATTCTACGGTATAAGTAGAATTCGAAGTATTGATAACCGGTTTCGGAATAAAAATTTTATTAGCTGATGGATCAGGAGTATAAGTTAAAGCTACTTTAGAAATATCAGTTCCCAATCCTGTGACAGAACCGGATATAGTGAATAAGTCTACTTTTAGGGCAACTATATTGTAGTTTGTGGTTGTAGCTAAAACGTTCAGAGAATCACCATTACTGATGATATAGCCGTTTGCATTCAACAAACTCATCTGGTAGGTGTATCCGGCAGGCAGTGTTACATTATAAGTTCCGGAGGTTACCGGTGCAGTCCATACTTTTCCGGCAGGGTTTGTAAACACAACAGAGTACCCTGTTATTCCAGGAGCTGCAGTTTCATCAACAGTGCCTGTAATAGTAGTGTATGTGGCTGGTTTTCTCAAAATTCTGAAGTAGTTTCCTTTACCACCTAAACACGATATTTTAAAATCTCCTGCTTGTTTTGCCTGAAATTTTGCCAATGTAACAGCACCTCCGGAAACTCCCAACGGAATAGATTCCGTCTGTGTATTAGTTGTTGTATTAACAACAGTCAACAAATTATTTGTATACCCTGATTCTATGGCAGAAACCACAGTCACTTCATCATCTGGGTTCAGGGTCAATGTAAAAAAACGGGTAGTGGAACTAGCGTTCCCATTACAATAATATCCTCCAGTATAATTAGTATCGGTTGTTCTAACACTGGTACCATAACGCGTAATGGCCGTATTGGTAGTATACAATCTATCGGAACCTCCTGTTTTAAGAGTCAACACTCCGGAGGTGAGCGTTTGTACAACCGAACTGGTCAAAGTATTGGCAGACGACGAAGTTCCAGAAATAATCGTTCCACTATATGTGTACCAAGTATTAATATCAGTGGCTGTTAATTTGTTATTATACAAATTGACATCTAATGTTGCCCCTCCAAAATCCCAAACATCTGTTTTTTGGGCCTGAGCAAACGATACTAAAAACAGCATCGCAAATAAAAGTAATCGTAATTTTGTTTTCATAATCTGGTTTTAGTTAATTAGTAAATTATTTATTGGTTTTTAAAATTCAAAAGCTCCTAAATCTGGTAAAGTTCCATTAAATGGCAAGCCCACATCTATCCCTTTATTGATCATATCGCTATCTGCTTTTAAGTGAAAGAAAGTTACATCCGGCAAACTGCCATCTGATTTTCTGGCACCTAATAACTGAGCATAATCAATGCTGGTAAAATCATCTGTCGTAACAGTTATTCCGTTTTGCCAGCTGTTGTTGGTTACATCGACAATATCAGCAAGTGTAGTTCCATAAACCCCAAGCACATTACTGTTTTTAAGAATCAATTTTGCTAATGGACTTGTACTGCTAAAAGAATAATTCCTGCCGTTGTCATACGCTGAACAATTAAAAAGAGTTACTTCTCCCCGGTTACTGTTATGATCAAAACCATCTGCTACATTTCCTGCTGCTATACAATTGGTATATTTTGCATTATGTTTTAGTAATTTATCATCGCTTCCTCCGGTTTTAAATCCGTTACCGTCCCCGGCTCCTTTGACTCCGGTTTTCAGATATCCATTTTTAACTGCCCAACAATTCTGATACGTTGTTGAAATATTATCAGTTCCTCTTAAATAACCATCCCAGCCGTCATCTAAATTTTGCCAGGCCCTGCATCCTATAAATTTATTTCCGGTACCGGCATTCAATTTACAGGCAAAACCATCCGCATTTTCAAGAGTGGAATCTGCATTGAAGTACGAATCACAATTCAGGATCGTATTATTTGCAGCTCCGTTATCCAATTGCAATCCCGAATCTGAACATTCTGAGAAAGTCATAAATTCAATTATATTACTACTTCCTTTAACCTGCATTCCGTTATCACCAGCTTTATAAATATCAATCCCTTTAATATGCCAATAATCACCAGTTAAAACAATTCCCTGATTAGCTGAATTTTCAGTCATTACAGAGAAATCTAATTTTGGACGAGAAGCTCCATCTTTCGCTTTAAGCGTAATTACCTTATCTGAAGTTCCTGATGTTGCTATCGTAATTTTTGAAGTCATAGCATAAGTTCCGCCATTCAAAAGAATAGTTTCTCCCGCTTTGACTTTACCCAAAGCCGTATTTAATTCCGTAACATTTGAAACCTCATAATCAGCAACAGGCGTAGCTGAAAAACTTGTGATATTAATTACTTTAGTAGCTGTTACAGCACTTTTATCTTTTGCAGTGGCAGTTATAGTAATCGTTCCGTTTTTCTTAGCTGTAATAAGACCCGATGCCGATATTTCGGCTATCGCAACATCTGAAACTTTCCATAAAACTGTTTTATTAGTTGCATTGTCAGGTGTAACTTTAGCTGTCATTTGTGCATTAACTCCGGACGCAATATCACTACCGGTAATTTCAATTTTTTGAATCAACACATCTGAAACTACAGGAACATCATCATCTTTTTGACATGAAAAGAATGCCAAAAGCACTATTAATTTTAACATAGTTTTCATTTTCATTGTTTTAAATTTTATAACAGAAGAAAAAAAGGCATACAAAACGTTTAAATTCAGTATGCCTTTTAATATTAACAAAATAGTATAGCTTATTTAATCCAACGAGGATCTCCAATTGCATTATCAATCAAAGTTTGATTTTTGATTGTAAAATCACCTGTCGCAGCATTTACATATTGCGGATCAGCTACAATTCCTGAAGCATCAACTTTATTATTAAGAATCGCTGTATCCTTAAAACCAGCGGCATTGAAATAATAATCTTTAATAAATGTTGGCGCTGTTGTAGCTGGTTGATTTGTATAAACTGCTGTCGTATTTGTAATCAATGTATTTGTAACACTAGATGCATTCGAAAGAAAACGAAGATATAATATTCTTTTCCCTGATGTTGGAGATACTACTGCACTGTTTGAAACATTATTCAGAGTACATTTTTCAATTAAAACAGTAGTAGTCAAAGTTCCTCCTGACAAAGTACCTGTACCATCAGCTCTGACAAAATCACGCCCTGATGAACAATTATCAAATGTGCTGTTTTTAAGAACAATATCTTTTACATAAGTATTTCTGAAATCAATAAAATCAGCCCCCGCATTTGTGTTCACGTTCTTAACAACACAATTATCCACAGTAACAGAGTTTACTATATTCCCATTTATATTTCCACCAGATATAAGTGCACGTGTAAAATCATGAATAGTACAACCTTTTAATAAAATATCTCCGAAACTACCAGCTGCTGCAGAAACGGTAACAACACTTGCATTTGTTAGAGCAGTTGCTTCCAAATCTAAATCCATTAAAGTTGCGCTTAAAACACCGGGATTAACCGTAAATTTAACATGAAGCTTTGGCTTGTTGTAGCTATAGAGCCCTCTAATTGTAATTGATTTTGTTAATATTACTTCAGAGTTTGTAAAAACAGTGTAATCTCCGGGATTTAATATTAACAAGGCACCTGATGGGGCATTAGCCACTACATCATTTAAATTATCTGTTGATTTAACTTCAATACCATCTGAAACATCAATATTGGTTGTAATTACTTCTGACCCTCTTCTTGATGTATTATTAAACAAATCTGCGGTATATATAGTTTGTGACGATAATCCGGTGATTGTTGCAATACCATCAATTTTCTCTTGTGGTGTAATTACGTGTGTAATATTTCCTGGATTAAGTATTATCTGTGTAACATTACTATTTGGAATCCATCTTAAAGTAGCGGATTTACCCAAAACATCTCCCTGTTGTATAGGTAAGAAAAGTTGCTCAGATAAAGTTGTTGCCGATGTAATTGACCATTTAGAATCTTCCAAACCAGCAGAACTTATTCCTTTAACTCTAATAGAATAAACAGTTTCACCTTCTAATTTTATCGATACAGGCAACTCGCTTCCGCTAACCTGAACCGTTTTAAAAATAGTTTTAAATTCAGGATCATTCGCACTAAATTCAACTACATAATGATCTACATCATTTTTTAAATTCCAGTTTAACTCAACTACAGTTTGATTTTTGACTTTTGCAGTAAGACCAACAGGTGAAAAAGCTTGAGTATTTCCGATTCCATCCAGCAAAGGTTCGTTGTAACTATCACAACTTACCGCGAGTGCTACAACCAAAAAAGCAGCAACCAGACCTTTTATTATATATTTTCTTTTCATAATTATAATGCTTATGATTTATAATTTTTTCTAATTAGCTATTAATATCCGTAATCGTTTACTAACTGATTATTACTACCATCAATAAACACTTGCCAAATTGGCCAAAACTGTCTATTATCGGGATCAACTCCAGCTTTGTAAAGCGAAGCTATTTTAGTATCCTCTAATTTAGTCCAGGTTGCTGAAGTATAATCAGCTCCGGGGTTTACATTTTCACCACGATTCAAACCATATATAACTAACGAAACATTGTCAGCTGCATATTTATAATACAAGGTAGATGGTACATCAGCATATGCTCCTGTACGGGCTTTTAAATCGGTCATTTTAGCTTTTGCCTCATCTAATTTTACTTTAAGTAAATTCCAACGAATCAATGCTTGCTTACGTTCCATTTCTCCGGTAAACTCAAATTTATTTTCTTCAACAATAGCATTAAGCATAGCTTGTTTGTCTGTCAAAGCATTCACATAAGCATCTACTTTAACCGCATGAGCTGATGCCGGGAAGGCTCTTTTTCTAATTTCTTTCAAATAAGGAGCTGCTGCTGCTGGCCCTTCTAATTCATTAGCAGCTTCTGCAGCAATCAAAAGTACTTCTGCATAACGCATATACATTTTATTAACACCATCATCATTTGTAGAAGTTACAAAGCGTTTCATCCATTCATAACGATATTTACCAAAACTCCATGTATCTAAAGCAGCTAATTCTTGTTTAGCTATATTATTTACCGCTGTACCCCATTTATAAGGTACACAAGTAATATCTCTACGAGAATCTGTCTGGTCATAGTCATAGAAAACAAATGGTAATGGACCAGCAACACCACCACGGTTTGCACCGTTTGCATGAAATTGATCATTTGTAGTGTGTTTTACTGCAAAGGTAAATAACATACGGCCACGTCCATCAGCAAAAGGAAGCTCCCATAGAGATTCTCCTCCGGCAGTAGTAATTTCCTGATTGTATTTTTTCCACAACCCTTCAAAAGTTGGCTCTAATTTTGCTGAACCACTCTGAATAACTTCACGACATTCTTTTAATGCCAAGGCATACATATTAGCAACAGAAAGTTCGGGATCATTGCTTCTTCTAACACCACCCACAGGATATAATTGATATCCGCTTGCTGCCATTGCCAAACGCGCTCTAAATGCTTTTACAAAAGCTTTATTTACATGTTCTACAGTACTGGTATAGGCAGTTTCATTAGGCCATGCAACTAATGTAGATGCCTCTCCTAAGTCTGCTATTAGTTGTTTGTAAATAATATCACGGTTTGATTTAGGCAAATATATGGTTGCATTAGTCATTGGTGCAAAACGAGCAGGAACATCTCCCCATGCTTTAAGTAAATCAGCATAATAAATAGCTCTTAACGTCAAAGCCTCTCCTAGTAGCTGCCCCATTTCTGAACCCGGTAAAGGATTTCCATACTGACGTATACCGCTTATACAAATATTGGCACGTTCTATACCCTGAAACATCATTGCATACGCATTATTAGACGTATTCATCTCTGTATTATTAGGTTTAGCGTCATATACAACCAAATCAGCCTTATCACCGGGACTTTGAGAGGTATTATGCCATTCTACATCGGTATTTAATCCATAATATGGTAAAAAACGCCCTCTATAAGAGTTAGTTTCAGCAAATGGTACTTTTATACCATCAACAGCTCCTTTTGCAAGTCCGGCTGTAGAAAAAATTACAGATGCCTCCAATGATGATGCTGCAGGCGTCTCTAAATAGCCCTCTTCAAATTGTTCGCAAGAACTAAATAAACCAGAGATAATTAATCCTGCTATTATTATTTTATGTTTCATTTTGTAGTAATTTAAAATTAGAAATTAAGATTTATCCCAAAAACCATCTGTCTGCTTCTTGGATAAGGACTTGAATCAACCCCGGGTGTAAGCGGATTTTTTCTTTTAGTTGAAACTTCCGGATCAGAACCTGAATAATTTGTCCACACAAAAACATTATTTGCCGTCAGATAGAATCTCAATTTAGAAATCCCAATTTTAGATGTAAATGCTTGAGGAGTTGTATATCCTAATGTTAAAGTATTTAATCTTAAAAACGATGCATCTTCAACTGCCCAATCACTGAATACATAACGGCTCATATAGGGAGACCACATTGTAGTATTAGCATTCAAAGCCGTTAATGCAGCAGGATCTGTTACTAATTGACCAGAAACAGGATCTAAATTTGTCCATCTGTTTCCGTCTGCCATAATAGCATTTAAATTTTTGTATTGCCCACCTGAACCGGTAGGGGCTGTTGTAAATTCAATTTTATCAGCATTATATACCTCATTACCAATACTCCAGTTAAAAGCTGCCATTAAATCAAAACCATAAGCATTTCCATTGATAACAAAACCACCTGTACTTTTAGGATTTACATTTCCGATAACCGTTTGATCATTTACATCCACTTTACCGTCTCCAGTAAGATCTTTCAATTTCATGTACCCTGGCTGAACCGTTCCCACAACAGTGCTGGCATTTGCTACATCACTCTTTAAAGTATATTTTGATCCATCCCAATCAAAATCAGAAACCTCATAACGCCCATCATTTTTATATCCATACATGGTTCCCAACGAAGAACCAACAGCCACTAAATAATCGTTTCCAATTTGTGAAGAGGCCCAACCTGTAGCCTGCCCAAAGTCATCCATAACGCCCAATGAATTGATACGGTTTTTATTTATTCCCACGTTGAATGAAAAGCTCAGTCCGTATTTAGCTCTTTCGATGGCTACAACGTTTAAAGTTGCTTCAAACCCTCTATTTTGGGTTTCACCCATATTACGGAACTGAGTATCATATCCTGTTCCTAGTACTGGGAAATTTATTAGCAAATCACTTGTTGTATTATTATAATAATCTAAAGTACCGTTTAAGCGATTTTTGAAAAACCCAAAATCCAAACCAAAGTTACGAGTCACTGTTGTTTCCCATTTCAAATCAGGATTAGGCATTGTTTTTGAAGGTGCCCATATACTAGTCACTCCATTAATCCATGTTGTTGATGTAGATTGAAAGATTTGAATTTGCTGCCCAACAGGTATCTGATTGTTACCTGCTTCACCATAACTTGCTCTTAGTTTTAAAAGATCTAACCAAGAACTATCTTTTAAGAAATTTTCTTCTGAAATTTTCCATGCTGCTGCTGCTGCAGGAAAATACCCCCAACGATTCTGTTCTAAAAATTTACTTGATCCATCAGCTCGAAACGTAGCGGTTAATAAGTAGCGGTTTTTATAATCATAATTCGCACGCCCAAAAAATGAGAACAATTTATCCTCAGGTTCGTAATAATTATCTACCGCCTGTGGTGTTCCCTGTGTTGTTAAAGTTTTTGCCTGAGCAAAATCAAAAAATGTTGGATACCCGTGAATAGTAGTTGTAACAGTATTTTTAGTATTAGTAATACTTTCTTCCCCTACAAGAATAGATGCGTGATGGTCTTCACCCATTAGTTTTTTGAAATCATAATTCAAAGTATTAGCATTTCTAAAACGCTCTTCTTTAGAATCACCCATAATCATAGCTGGCATTCCTTGTAATGTTGCAGCTGGTGAATTGTTTACATAATAAGTAGATCTTCCGTAAAAACGATAGTCCAAAGTATTAAAATTATCCAGACCTAAATCTACTTTTAATTTTAAATTATCCACAATTTCCCATCCAAAACTACCTAACATGTTAAAGTTTTTACGGAATTGCTCACGATCATTATCAGAAATAGAGGTTAAAGGATTAATCAATACATCTGTACCATCTCCGTTTGAATCTTCTGATGAAGTTAAACCTGCCACCGGAAGTGGTGCATAACCCACTATGGTACGCATACGGGAATCAGATGAAGATTTTTCATTTTGCTCGTTTACTCCTCCACCATTAATCTCCGTATCAGAATAACGCATAGTAAATCCAACATCAATTTTATCGGTTATTTTACTTTTTAACGCCAAAGACAAGTTATTTCTTTTATAATTTGAACCAATCATAATGGCTTTTTCATCAAAATGAGCATAATTGAAATTATAATTCAATTTATCATTTCCTCCTCTAATTCCTAAATCACGGCTTTGCACCTCACCATTACGTCCAAAAATTTGTTTTTGCCAATTGTCTCCTTTCACACCTTTATACATATCCTGATCTTGCCAGTTACCAAAATACTTAGTGTATGATTCCGGGTTAGAGGCCACTTTTGTTCCTGTTTGTGAAAGCAAAGCGTATTCATATTGCCATTTAGTATAATCATCCGGCGACAAAACATCAATTTGTTTAGCCATCGTTTTCATACCATAAAACATATTAAAACTTACAGCCATCTTACCATCTTTACCACTTTTGGTAGTAATTAAGATTACCCCATTTGCACCACGAGATCCGTAAATTGCAGTAGAAGAAGCATCTTTTAAAACCGTCATCGACTCAATATCAGATGAAGAAATATCATTCATACTATTCACAGGAAATCCATCCACTATAATTAATGGTTGATTACTCTGAGTAAGAGAGCCTCCTCCACGAACTCTAATTTGTATATCAGCATCAGGTGATCCTTCTGATGACATTACCTGAACCCCAGCGATTCGACCTGTTAAAGCTTCAGCAACGTTTGCAATCGGAACTTTTTTCAGATCATTACCCGAAATAGTTGAAACAGCTCCCGTTAAATCAGATTTTTTAACAGTACCATAACCCACAACAACAACTTCGTTTAAAGTGTTTGATTCTTCAACCAAAGCCACATCAATTTTAGTTTTCCCTGAAGCGGCAACTTCTTTAGTTTTGAAACCTATAAAAGAAAATACTACAACAGCTTTTGAATTCGTCAGATTTAGCTTATATTTACCATCAAAATCTGTTGAAACACCATTTTTAGTTCCTTTTTCTAATACATTTACGCCCGGCAAGCTTAGACCAGCAGCATCTTTAACAACACCTTGTATTGTTACATTTTGTGCACTCACCTTGTTGCCGGAAAGCAAACACAATAAGAAAACAATTGCAAAGCAACAATTTGTCCCTTTAAATAACTCTTTAAAATTCATAGTTTACTGTTTAGTTTATTATTATATAGTTAAGTTTAAGTTTTATTTTCATTGAATATAATACCTAAAAAATCAAGGTATTCATTCACTTAAAGTCTTGAAAAAAGATTAAAAAAGTTATTGTTTAAAAAGAAAAAAATAACCATGTAATCGATTACACAAACTTAGAAAAAAATTCTATATAAAAAATTAAATTTCACAAAAAAATCATAAAATAAATTACATATAAAAAATTATTCTCTTTTTTAATATTACATATGCAATTTATTGATACAATAATTATCAAATGTACATTATTTTTTTTATGCATATAAAATTATTGCATAAAATTCAATCGATTACAGAATCTATAATTATTTTCACAATTTAAAGCAGTGAATTAATACTTAAGTAATTTTCTTATATTTCATAGTTTAAACTAGAAATAAGTAAAAAATTCATTAAATTCCGCCAACAATTAGGAGAAAAAAACTCAGAATTACCTTATACACAATTCTGTATCAAATCTTTAACATAAATTTTAACATAACACAATGACAATCAGCATAATTTTTAATAAATAACATTTGTTACAAAATGCTTTAGTAATTAAAAAAAATCCCTTAAAATAATTTAAGGGATTGAAATTAAAATTTAAAATTATTTAAACGCTTTGTACTTGCAATACGTCTTTATTTTTCTGTATTAAGGCAAAAGTAATTATCATGCCTATAATAGACATTCCGACACCTATAAGATTAGGAGATGCAAAACTATATCCGGCGGCTAAAGGTAATCCGCCTAAAAAAGCCCCTAAAGCATTTCCGATATTAAAACTTCCCTGAAGTGCTGCAGAAGCAATCATCTCAGCATCCTTGGCAGTACGAATCATTAACATTTGTATAGGCGCAATAACCGAGAAAGAAATACAGCCTGTTAAGAAAGTGAGAAATAAGGAAGCATATTGATTGTAGGAGAAAAAATAAACCAAAATTAAATCGGCAGACATTACAAACAACAAAGTTAAGGTCGTTGGAGCAGGTGAAAATCTATCTGCTAATTTGCCTCCTAAAAAATTTCCGACAACCATTCCAAAACCTGCCAAAATTAAAATATAAGAAACATCTTTTGGAGAAAATCCAGACACATTTATCAGCAGTGGTGCGATGTAGCTAATCCACGCAAATAATCCTCCAAAACCAACTGCTGTAATTCCAATAATCAGCCAGGCATCAGCTTTTTTAAAAAATTGCAATTGTGTTTTCATATTTACATTTTGATTTTTTCCCAGATTCGGCATCCATAAATAAATAAACAAAAAGGTAAGCAGACCTACAACAGTAATAAGGATAAAGGTATAACGCCAGATAAAATTATGTCCTATATATGTCCCTATTGGAACACCAATAAGATTAGCCAATGTTAACCCCGAAAACATAATTGCGATTGCCTGAGCTTCTTTACCTTTGTCTGCCAAACGGCTTGCCACTACAGCTCCTACTCCAAAGAAAGCACCATGTGGCAATCCGGAAAGAAATCTTGAAGCAAATAAAAAATTATAAGTAGGCGCAATAATTGAAAGTGCATTAAAAACGGTTAGCATCATCGCCAAAATTAAAAGCATTTTTTTAGGCGCATAATTTCTTCCAATAATAACCAGCAAAGGAGCCCCAATAACAACTCCCAGTGCATAAGCTGAAATTAAATATCCTGCAACAGGAATAGTAACTTTCATATCTGAAGCAATATCAGGCAGCAGACCCATCATTACAAATTCGGTAATTCCGATAGTTAAACCTCCTAATGATAACGCAATAAGACTTTTTTTCATTTGTTTTTACAAGAAAAGAATAGATTTTCTATGATGCAAATTTACGTCAGGTCTACAAAAAAATAATTGTATATTTACGATATAAACTTGTATATTTAGATTATGCCAAAATTAAACCAATTCAAAACACTTGCTATAGATGAATTTGAAGATGAGAAATTTCATCTTCCGCCTCATACTCACACGTATTATGAAATCATTTATATTAAAAAAGGAAATGGTATTCATCATTTAAACCACAATTTATTACCTTATAAATCAGGAGATTTATTTGTGATTTCGCCAGATGACGAACATTATTTTGACATTAAAAAAAGTACTCGTTTTTTCTATATTAAATTCACTGACAGTTACTTTAATTCAAAACAAAATCTTACTTGTGATGAATTTTTAATTCATACACCCGAAAGTTTCATGCGGGATAAGACACTTAAAGAAACTGTTTTAAAATTAGATGATCCCTGCAAAACGATTTTAAAGAATACCATTGAAAACATTTCGGCCTACAATTGCAAAACCGATGTTTCGAATTCTCCAATTGTATTTTACCAAATCCTTTCTATTTTTGGATTGATCAAGGAAACGATGCGCGAAATGAATCTTATTGTTAAAGGAAATTCTATTGACAATGAACAAATCACTTCTTATATCCATCAGAACATTTATCAGCCTAAATTGGTTCAGATTAAGATAATTGCAGATCATTTTAATATTGCACAAACCTATTTCAGTGCTTATTTCAAAAGGACTTTTGCAATTAGCTATCGGGACTATATTCATAATCTGAGAACAACTTTAATCGAAAAACGATTTCAAAACAATCAATTGCCGGTCAAACAAATTGCTTATGAATTTGGTTTTACAGATGAAAGTCATTTGTCTAATTATTTCAAAAAGAGAAAAAATATGAATCCTACAGATTTTAAAAGGCTTTAGTTATGGAAATCTTAAAAAACCTTCGGGCTAAATATTTTTATCTAAATTTGTATCACAAATCAATTTTTCCTTGACTAAAAAAGTTTACATATTATCCTTCCTGCTGACAATTGGTTTCTTTTTGATTCCGATTTCCGGTATTTCATGTGGCAATAATTCCAGGGAAACTTTGCATAAAAAAGAAAAAGATTGCTGTACAAAAGAATGCTGCAAGAAAACTTCGGCTTCTAAAAAAGAGAAACACGATTGTGAAGGAAAATGTAATCATAAGAACTGCACTACTTCATCTTTGCAGTTTAGCATTCCGGCTTCAAACACCTTTGAGTTTCAAAATAACACTTTTAATTTCTTAATAGAAAAACCTACTTCATATTATAACGAAGCCGATATTTCTGATGGTTTTACTTCGATTTGGTTACCTCCAAAAATATAATAATTGTATTTGTAACAGCCATAAATGGGTCATTTTGAAACCATTTGTTCTAAAATTCAGTTAAAAATAAACCAAAGGAAAATTCGAATTCCTTTTTAAAAACATATAAAATGAAAAATTCAATAGCAGCTGTTTTTGCAGCAATCGCAATAATATTATCTATAAATACAATCACAGCAAAAGAAACAAAATCTCAAACAACTACAAAATATGTTCAGGACTCAAGTCAGCTGAAACCTGTTTTTGATAATTATTTTGCAATGAAAGACGCACTTATCAAAAGTGATGCAAAAACAACTTCGGCGAAAGCTGCCACTTTGTTAACAGCTATAAATGCTGTAAAAATGGATAAATTAAAAAGCGATGAACATACAGTTTGGATGAAAGTCATGAAAAAAATGACTTCTGATGCAAAATCAATTTCATCTAATCAGGATCTTAAAAAACAACGTGAGGCTTTTAAGTCATTGTCTAAAAGTACTTACGAGCTAATTAAAATTTCAAATCCTGCACAAACGGTTTACTATCAATATTGTCCAATGGCCGACGCTAATTGGTTAAGCAAAGAAAAAGCTGTTAAGAATCCGTATTATGGAACATCAATGCTGACTTGCGGAAATGTGGTAGAAACTATCAAATAAACATGAAGCTCTATATCAAAAACATGGTATGCAGCAGATGTAAAATGGTTGTGAAGTCTGAGTTTGAAAAACTCGGACTTCAGACTATTTCTGTAGAACTGGGTGAAGTCGAATTGCAAAACGAAATTACAGAAAGCCAAAAAGAAGTTTTACTTCAGAACTTACACTCCTTAGGTTTTGATTTGCTTGATGATAAAAAAAGTAAAACAATTGAGAAAATAAAAACACTTATTATCGATTTGGTTCATCATAAAAACAATGAATTAAAAACCAATCTATCTGATTATCTGGCTGAAAACCTCAGTCAGGATTATAATACACTCAGTAATTTATTTTCGGAGATAGAAAATACAACTATCGAAAAATATTTTATCAGTCAGAAAATAGAAAAGGTAAAAGAATTATTGATTTATAATGAACTTTCGTTAAGCGAAATTGCGGATATTTTAAACTACAGCAATGTGGCACATTTAAGCAATCAATTCAAGAAAATTACAGGCTTTACTCCTACTCACTTTAAGCAATTGAAGAATAAAAGTCGTATTCAGATCGAGAATTTGTAAATTCTATTATTAAAGAGCCTGAATAAATTAAAAGTCATATTTTTTTATATCTCGCAAAGTCGCTGAGACGCCAAATTTAAAAAGAATAAAAATAAAGCTTTGCGCCTCTCCGACTTTGCAAGATTTATTTAAACAGAACTACAGAGAATTTGTAAATCTTACAAATCATTTTCAAAATTATACAACCCGAAGTAATTGTTACTTCGGAAATTTGCATTGTAATACTTTAAAAGATAAAACAATGACTCATCAATATACTATTTCAGGAATGTCGTGCGATGGCTGTCGCACGAAAGTCGAGAAAACACTGAATACAATAGAAGGAATTCAGGCCGAGGTGACTTTAAATCCTCCTTTGGCTACTGTCACAATGGAAAAGCATCTTCCAACTGAAAAATTTCAAGAAATCCTGAGTCAAGTTGGAAATTACACTATTGAAATGACTACCGCAAAAAATACCGCAGAAGCTCCTTCTAAATCCTGTTGTTCAAATCAGAAGAAAGACAATCACGAAGGACACCATCATAAAAAAGAAGCTATTGTAACTCCCAATTATAATACAACCGGTATTTTTTATTGCCCAATGCATTGCGAAGGCGTTAAAACTTATGATAAACCTGGAGATTGCCCGGTTTGCGGAATGGATTTAGTTCCCCAAGTCGCCATAAGCAATACACAATTTACTTGTCCGATGCATCCTGAAATCGTTTCGAACGAACCCGGAGATTGTCCAATTTGCGGAATGGATTTGGTTCCGATGAAAGCTTCAGAATCTGAAGAAAACAAAACCTACATTGATTTATTAAAGAAAATGAAGATTGCCATTTTGTTTACGCTTCCCATTTTTATTATTTCAATGTCAGAAATGATTCCTAATAACCCTCTTTACAATCTAATGTCTGTTGAAAAATGGAATTGGGTGCAGTTCTTATTTTCTATTCCCGTGCTTTTTTACGCAGGCTGGATGTTTTTTGTTCGTGCCTGGAAATCGATTGTTACCTGGAATCTAAACATGTTTACCCTAATTGGGATTGGAACCGGTGTTGCATTCTTATTTAGTATTGTCGGAATGTTTTTTCCGGATATTTTTCCGTCCGAATTTAGATCGCATCACGGAACTATTCATCTTTATTTTGAAGCTGCAACGGTTATCCTAACATTAGTTTTATTAGGACAACTATTAGAAGCTAAAGCCCACGGGCAGACCAACGGAGCCATAAAAGAATTATTAAAATTAGCTCCAACCGAAGCAACTTTAGTCGAAAATGGAAATGATAAAGTAATTTCGATTCATAATATTAAAAAAGGAGATTTACTACGTGTAAAACCTGGAGAAAAAATCCCGGTTGACGGAAAAATCACAACTGGAGAAAGTAGTATTGACGAAGCAATGATTACCGGAGAACCCATTCCGGTTGATAAAAAAGTTGGCGATACAGTAATTTCGGGAACGATAAACGGTACCAAATCATTTGTAATGATTGCCGAAAAAGTAGGTTCAGAAACCCTGCTTTCACAAATTATACAAATGGTCAATGATGCAAGCCGTTCGAGAGCCCCCATCCAAAAATTAGCCGACCGGGTATCCAAATATTTTGTCCCAACAGTTGTTATCATTTCTATAGTAACTTTTATTGTCTGGGCAAAATTTGGCCCTGAACCTGCCTATGTTTATGGATTAATTAATGCAATTGCGGTTTTGATCATAGCCTGTCCTTGTGCTTTAGGATTAGCCACCCCAATGTCAGTAATGGTGGGCGTAGGCAAAGGAGCTCAATTCGGTATCCTGATAAAAAATGCCGAAGCGTTAGAAAATATGAGTAAAATTGATGTTTTGATTACTGATAAAACCGGAACAATTACCGAAGGAAAACCATCTGTAGAAAAAATCTATGCTGTTAATAATGATGAAAATGTTTTATTGCAAAATATTGCTTCCCTAAATCAACACAGCGAACATCCTTTAGCACAAGCCGTAGTTAATTTTGCTAAAGCTAAAAATCAAACGACACTTGAAGTTCCGGACTTTGAAGCTATTGCCGGAAAAGGAGTTACAGGGACTGTCAATAATTCAAAAATGGCTTTAGGAAATAAAAAACTAATGAATCAGATTGGCGCTACGATCACTGAGGATATTGAAAAAAAGATTGTTGCCGAGCAAAATCTGGGTAAAACTGTTTCTTATATTTCCGTTGATAAAATTGTTTTGGGTTATGTAACAATTACTGATGCCATAAAAGAAAACAGCGTAAAAGCAATCAAAGATTTAATCGATCAGGGGGTTGAAGTGATTATGATGACGGGCGATAACAGTAATACTGCAAAAGCCGTTGCCGATCATTTGCATTTAAGTTCGTTTAAGGCAGACTGTCTTCCTGAAGATAAACTAAAAGAAATTCAGCGATTACAAGCCGAAGGTAAAATTGTAGCCATGGCAGGCGACGGAATCAATGATGCTCCTGCATTGGCTCAAGCAAATATTGGTATTGCCATGGGAACAGGAACTGATGTCGCTATCGAAAGTGCTAAAATAACACTCGTAAAAGGTGATTTAAACGGAATTGTAAAAGCTAAAAAGCTAAGTTATTCGGTAATGAAAAACATCAAACAAAATCTGTTTTTTGCTTTTATATACAATGTTTTAGGCGTTCCAATTGCAGCGGGGATTTTGTATCCGGTATCCGGAATTCTGCTTTCACCTATGTTAGCTGCTTTGGCGATGAGCCTGAGTTCCGTTTCAGTAATTGTAAATGCATTACGCTTACGAAATTTAAATCTTAAATAATTTAGATGAAATTACATACTATTCTTATTGTCTTTTTGATTGTTTTAACTGCAAGAGCCCAAAAAACAGTTCGTTACGATTTATACGTTCGCGATACAATTGTCAATTTTTCGGGGAAAGAAAAACATGCTTTTGCCATAAATGGTCAGATTCCGATGCCTACCTTAACTTTTACAGAAGGAAATATTGCGGAAATTTATGTGCATAACGAATTAAAAGAAAGCACTTCACTGCATTGGCACGGATTATTTCTTCCTAATAAAGAAGACGGCGTTCCGTATTTAACACAAATGCCGATCGCACCCCATACAACGCATAAATACAGCTTTCCGATCATTCAAAACGGAACGTATTGGTACCACAGCCATTCCGGGCTTCAGGAACAGATTGGTTTATACGGGCTTTTTATCATCAACAAAAAGAAAGGTGATCCGACTTTTAGAAAAGGGATTGATGATTTACCAACAGTTCCGGTTATTTTAAGTGAATGGACAGACTTAAAGCCGGAAAATGTACAGCGAATGCTTCATAATGCCAACGATTGGTTTGCCATAAAAAAAGGAACAACTCAAAGTTATTCTGAAGCCATTAAACAAGGACATTTTTCGACCAAAGTTACCAACGAATGGAAACGAATGAATGCTATGGATGTGAGTGATGTATATTATGAAAAGTTTCTGATTAACGGTAAAAATGAAGATCAGCTTTCGCAATTTAAATCAGGAGAAAAAGTCAGGCTCAGAATTGCAAACGGAGGTGCGTCCAGTTATTTCTGGCTGACTTATGGAGGCGGAAAAATAACAGTTGTAGCCAGCGATGGAAACGATGTTGAACCTGTAGAAGCGGACCGTCTGATTATTGCTGTTTCTGAAACCTATGATGTTGTGGTTACGATTCCTAAAGACAATAAATCTTTTGCCTTTTTGGCTACAGCCGAAGACAGAACAGGTTCAGCTTCTTTATTTCTAGGTAACGGCGTTAAGCAGCCTGTTGACCATCTTTCGAAATTAAAATATTTTGAAGGAATGAAAATGATGAACGACATGATGAAAATGAACGGAGAAATGAATGATATGGGCATGAATATGTCATTGAATAAAATGGATATGAATACCGTAATGTATCCAGAAATTACAGGCGAAGATGAAAACCCGAAAAACATGGATCATTCTGAACATAAAATGGAAGTCATGCAGATGACTAACGACAGTACAGAAACTGCTGAAATAGTTACTTTGAATTATGGAATGCTAAAATCCCCGACCAAAACAAACCTTCCTAAAAATGTTCCTGTCAAAGAATTACATTTTGAATTATCCGGAAATATGAATCGCTATGTTTGGAGTCTGGATAATAAAGTAATTTCAGAAACAGATAAAATCCTGATTAAAAAAGGAGAAAATGTTCGGATTGTATTGTATAACGGATCTATGATGCGCCACCCGATGCATTTACACGGGCATGATTTTAGGGTCCTGAACGAACAAGGGGATTATGCACCACTGAAAAATGTGATTGATATTATGCCAATGGAAACCGATACAATTGAATTTCAGGCAAATGCTGATGGCGACTGGTTTTTTCACTGTCACATTTTATATCACATGATGGCGGGAATGGGACGCATTTTTAGTTATGAAAATTCGGCTCCGAATCCATTGATTCATGATCCGAAAATGGCTTACAAAATGCTGAAAATGGATGATCGAATGTTTCATTTTATGGCTGAAAATGATTTTGCCACAAACGGAAATGACGGCGAAGTTATGTTTAGTAATACGCGTTGGAGCATTGGAACAGAATGGAGATTGGGTTATAACGATCATCACGGTTACGAAACCGAAACACATATTGGAAGATATATTGGAAAAAATCAATGGTTAATGCCTTTTATTGGTTTTGACTGGCGCTACAGAAAAATGGATGAAGGTGAAATGGAAAAGAATCTTTTTGGACAATCTAACACCAAAGACGATCGTTCTGTTTTTAGCGCCGGTCTTGAATATACTTTACCCATGCTGGTAAAAGCACAAGTTGAAGTTTATACTGATGGAAATCTTCGCTTGCAATTTGAGCGAAAAGATATTCCGCTTTCGAGACGTTTACGAATGAGCCTGATGTGGAATACAGATAAAGAATATATGGGAGGTTTGAAATATATCGTAGCAAGAAACTTTGGAATCACAACGCATTATGACAGTGATATGGGAGTTGGTTTTGGTATTAATCTGAATTATTAATTTAACTATAATAAATTATATGAGTTCGTTAAAAAAATAGATCAAAAAATATAAATTTGAGTAAAACATCTTTATACTTCTGGAAATCATTGTCATCCTGAGCGGAGTCGAAGACTTTTTACATGAAAGGGTTTCGACTCCGCCTCAGCCTGACACCTATTTTGAATTACACCAAACAGGTTATATTTTAACTATGAACTTAAAACTTTCATGGTCTTAAAAAACATTTAGTTTTTAATCATCAGGATTAAAGTCTGATTACAATTTTTCCAACAGTTCTTCCTGTTTCTAATTGTAGATGTGCTTTTTTCATTTCATCAAATGAAAATATTTGTGAAACGTGTGATTTGATAATTCCTTTTTGCATTAAATCAGCAGCAATATTGATGTTAGAACCAGAAGATTTAACAAAAACAGCAAACAAATCAATGTTTTTGTTTTTAGCTTTTTCTACATATTCAGGAGCAATTTCACCCAAAATGTAAATAATTTTTCCGCCTGGTTTTACAACATTTATAGAACGGTTGTTAATTTCGTCTGAAATTGGATTTAAAACCAAATCAATATCTGAAACTTCATTTTCAAAATTTACTTTAGCATAATCTATATGTTGATCAGCACCATTTTGCAAAACAAACACTGCATTTTTTTCAGACGAAGTTCCAATAACATATGCTTTAAAATGTTTGGCAATTTGTGTCGCATAATGTCCGACTCCACCCGAAGCACCGTGAATTAAAACCTTATCCCCTTCTTTTATTTTTCCATTCGTAACTAATGCCTGCCAGGCTGTTAGAAAAGCAAGTGTTGCCGCAGCAGCAGCTTCATGAGAAATATTTTTCGGTTTTAAAGCCAAATGCGAAGCTGGGGCTGCAACATATTCGGCATAAGCTTTTCCATTACCGCGATAATTTA
Organism: Flavobacterium sp. Flavsp81; assembly: GCF_059491325.1. NCBI lineage: Bacteria > Pseudomonadati > Bacteroidota > Flavobacteriia > Flavobacteriales > Flavobacteriaceae > Flavobacterium > Flavobacterium sp. Flavsp81. The sequence continues at coordinate 2,588,892 of NZ_CP168505.1, forward strand.
TCATTCCGAATACTTCGTCGTTTAATTTAAATTGAGACACATTCTTCCCTGACTCCACAACGGTCCCGGATAAGTCCCAACCTAAAATAACCGGACGTTCGTCTCCAAACAAACGATTGATTCTTTCCTCTGAAGACCTTGTTTTATAATCAACCGGATTGATGCTCAAAGCACTGACTTTTATCAAAACCTCATCATCGTTAATTTCCGGTTTCGGAATATCTACATATTTTAGGTTTGAGACACTTCCTGCTTCGTTCAAGATAATGGCTTTCATAATAATTTGTTTTAAAATTAAAGCTCAAAAGTATACTATCAGTATCTTTGGTACAAGTATGCACTTTTTTGTATCTTACATACTAAAAGTATACTAATGTTGGTTATCAATATTTTAAAAATTAAAAAAAATGATAAAAAATAATAATACCAATAAATCTGGAGATACAATTTGCTCTGTTGATTATGCTTTTAAAAGAATTGGAGGCAAATATAAAGGTCGGATTTTATGGAATTTAAGCCTCAAAAATGTGCTCCGTTATGGCGAATTACGACGAATTATTACAGACGTAACGCCAAAAATGCTCACCCAAACTTTAAGAGAACTCGAAGATGATGAATTGATTTTTCGAAAAGTATACCATGAAGTGCCACCCAAAGTAGAATATTCATTAACTGAAATTGGTATGGAACTCATTCCATTTATCAGTCATTTGAGAGAATGGGGCAGCAAACAGCTGGCAAAAGAGAAGGTTTGAATTTTAATTTATTATGACTCCATTATCTTCAGAAAATGAATTTAAAGTATAATCCAAAATTTAGAATCATGATTGGCACTACTTTTGAAATGACGAATAATCATCAAACAGTTACAATCTAAATAATTTTCATGTACGGAATCAGTCCTTTTTTATTACTTATTTTACCGCTAATTTTTCAAATTTTATTTGGAAGAAAATCTATTGCCGGGGCTCTAAAATTAAATTTTTTCAGAGTGAGCCTGATTAGCTTTATCGCACAATTTATGTTTTCTTATTTGGCTTTTCAAATTGTTTCTCACAACCTGAGCGTTAATTCAAATGGTCAAATTCATTGCGGAATGCCTTTGGTAGGATTAATAATAGTGGAGTTCTTTTTTATAATACTCTTATTAGTAACAATCTTAGTTCAATTTTTAATAAAAAGATACTATAAACGTGATGATAAATTAAATGACTGAATACTATATACAAAAAAAGCCTTTTTAAGGCTTTAATTATTTTAGTCGGACACTCCATTCGAAATCCATTTCTGAAACCTGGTTTCCTTTTTCGTCAGTTCCTATAGATTTCATCCAGAAAGTCTGCCCTTCGCCTGTTTCAATTGTTTTTTGAATAGCATCTGCAATTAGATGTCCGTCTTTACAAACGAATGTGATTCTGCCGGTCGCTTTTTTAGAAAAGTTCCCTTTATTATTGGCTACTAACATGGAAATCTTTCTTCCGCTTTCCTGAATTTGTGAGATTACCAATGCTCCTGTGGTTAATTCTGCGGCCATTGCCTGAACCGCAAAATACATCGAATTAAACGGATTCTGATTGATCCAACGGTGTTTTACACTTACTGTGCAACTGTCTTTGTCAATCGCTTTTACCCGAACGCCACAAATATATGCCGATGGTAATTTGAATAATACAAATTTGTTGAGTTTGGAAACTGAAACTGCCATGTGATTTATTTTTTATGTAAAAATACAAAAAAACTATGCGCGCACAATAAATTACTTTTACTTTCCTAAAATATCAATTAAATCAAGACTTTACATCATTTATTAGTATTTTTTACGTGTTAATTAAATTCCAAATTTGTTAAAAATTAGTTAATATTTGGTACTATGCGAAACATAATACTGTCTTTTGGATATATATTTGCATAAGAAATTACTATATACTTTTAATCATGGAAACATCAACACCACTCATCATGGAAAACACATCAGAAAAGAACACTGCAACGTTCACGCATTTAAGTACTTTAAGCCAGTACATCATTCCGTTTGGAAATTATATTTTCCCGATTTTAATCTGGACGAGTTATAAAGACAAATCTGAATTTGTAAATCATCATGGAAAACAGACATTGAATTTTCAATTGAGCTTATTGCTTTACACTTTAATTTTAGCTTTAATCGCAATTCCGATTTTCATAACTGTTTTTTTACAAAACCTTCCAATGGAAGCGGTTTTTAACAATGAGGATTTCGTTATCAGAAATTTTAATTTTGAAGGAAACATTGGATTATTAAGTATTGGGGCGACAGCTGTTGTACTTTTTGGATTACTGAAAGTAGTTGAATTCTTTTTAGTGATTTATGCTTCTATAAAAACCTCGAATGGAGAATACTATAAGTATCCAATGACGATTCCTTTTATAAAGTAAAATCAATAAACAATTATAAAAACACTTCGACTTCGCTCAGTGTGACATAATAAGGTTAAAAGTTATAGATTTCCAAGAGCCTTAGCCCTGACAGAAGCGGCATCCTTTTCTGGCTCCTTTAGACAGAAAAAGATATAGCGGATGGCAGGAAACAGCTCCTGAAAAAATCAATCATCAATCACCCGAGCCAGAAGAGCGAACTGGCGCATCAATCATCATCAATCAAAAAACGAATCGTTCAATCTAAAAAAAACAAAATGAAATTATGAACATTGAAAACACAAAAGCACAGATGCGCAAAGGTGTTCTTGAGTTTTGCATCTTATCTGTATTAAAAGAAAAAGACGCATACACATCTGAGATATTAGACACTTTGAAAAACGCAAAATTATTAGTTGTTGAGGGCACTGTTTATCCGCTCTTAACACGCTTGAAAAACGATGGTTTACTGAATTATCGCTGGGAAGAATCAACTTCAGGACCACCACGAAAATATTATGGATTAACCGAAATAGGACAAACATTTTTAAACGAATTAAACGGTACCTGGACAGAATTATCAGACGCCGTAAAACTAATCACCAATCAAAATCAATAGTCATGAACAAAACAGTAAATATAAACTTAGGAGGTATGTTCTTTCACATCGATGAAGATGCATATTTGAAACTAACGCGTTATTTTGACGCAATAAAACGATCATTAAATAGCTCATCCGGGCAGGATGAAATCATTAAGGATATCGAAATGCGTGTTTCTGAATTATTAACAGAAAAACAAAAAAGCGAAAAACATGTTGTGGGATTGAAGGACGTTGACGAAGTTATTGCGGTGATGGGACAGCCTGAAGACTACATCATTGAGGATGAAGCAAAATCAGGACAATCGTTTAATGACCACGCAAACAGAAGAAATAAAAAATTATACCGCGATAAGGAAAAAGGTATGATTGGTGGTGTTGCGACAGGTTTAGGGCATTATTTTGGAGTTGACGCTGTATGGATAAAAATTATATTTCTGGTATTTGTTTTTGCCGGATTTGGAACTGGAATTTTGGCCTACTTTGTACTATGGATAGTAACTCCGGAAGCAGTTACAACGTCTGAAAAACTGGAAATGACGGGAGAACCTGTTACAATTTCGAATATCGAAAAAAAGGTTCGTGAAGAAATTGAATCACTATCTGATAAATTTAAAAATGCAGATTATGACAAAATGGGAAACCAGGTAAAGTCGGGAGCTGAGAGAATAAGTAGCTCATTTGGAGATTTTATTATGACTGTTTTTAAAATCTTCGTTAAATTTTTAGGGGTAATTTTAATAATGGCCGGAATTAGTACTTTAATTGCTCTTTTTATTGGGGTATTTACTTTAGGAACGAACTTTTTTGTTGAGTTTCCTTGGCAAAACTTTATTGAAGCCGGAAACTTTACAGAATATCCGATCTGGTCATTTGGTTTGTTAATGTTGTTTGCTGTTGGAATTCCGTTTTTCTTTTTGACGCTTTTAGGTTTCAAATTGTTATCCCCAAACTTAAAAACTATGGGTAACATTGCGAAATACACTTGGTTAGCCATCTGGATTATTGCTGTTGCAATTGCAATCAGTATCGGAATCAAACAAGCAACTGAAATTTCACAAGACAACAAAACAGTTGAGAAAAAAGCAATCAATATCACTCCGAAAGATACACTTTATGTGAAATTCAGATATAATGATTACTATGCAAAAGATTTGGATCACCGCAGAGAATTCGAGTTTGTTCAGGATTCAGCTAATAATCAGTTGATTTATTCGAATGATGTTCGCTTACATGTTTTATATACAGATGCTGCTGCACCATATTTACAAATAGAAAAAAGTGCCAGGGGAAATTCACTTATAAATGCTAAAAAAAGAGCTGAAAAAATTAATTATAATGTTCAGGTTATTGGAAATCATTTAATATTGGATAATTATTTTGTAACTGATGTAAAAAATAAGTTTAGAGGTCAGGAAGTTGATGTATATTTGTACTTACCAGAAGGTCAATTGTTTAAACCGGATGCTTCGATTGAAGATTATGACGATTCAGATAATGATTTCTTCAACTTACGAGGTGACTATAATTACAAAGTTGAAGGTTCTAAAATTATATGTTTAAATTGTCCTGCAGACGAAAATGAACACAACGATGCAGAGGAACAAGACACTATTAAAAATGATACTGTAAAAGAAGTTTCAATTAAAATTAATGGAAAAGAAGTTTTAAACAGCAAAAAAACGAACGGAAAGCTAACCACTGATAAAAACGGAGTTATAATCAAAATTAACTAAGCCATGATAAAAATAATCATTCATATTACAAAATTCATTATTGCGACGATTACCGCTTTATTGTTTGCCTCATGTAATTTTAACGGTAATTCAATAGAGGGAAGTGGAAATACTACTAAAGAAAAAAGAATTGTTCAGGGTGATTTTAAAAAAGTATCTGTAAGTAACGCAATTGATTTAGTAATCGAACAATCTGATTCTACTGAAATTATTGTTGAAGCTGACGATAATTTACAGAAAGAAATCATTACAAAGGTTGAAAACGGAACATTGGTGATTAGTTGTAAATTCGGTTCTTTTCATAATGTTACAATGAAAAAAGTAACGGTAAAAATGCCTGTTATTGATAAATTGGAAGCTTCAAGTGCATCATCAGTACAAAGTAAAAATATTATTCACGGAGAGGATATAAATATAGAAGCTTCAAGTGCATCAACCATTGATATTAATGTTGAATCTGATAATATTACTTGTGATTCCGGAAGTGGAAGTACCATTAATATAGAAGGAAAAGCATTAAAAATCAAAACTTCGGCTTCCAGCGGCAGTACTATTAATGCCAACAAATTATTAGCGAATGAAGTTCATGCAGAAGCATCAAGCGGAGCAAGTGTAAACGTACATCCAATTGTAAGTCTGAAAGCTGAGGCCAACAGCGGAGCAAGCATTAATTATGACTCATCTCCTAAAAATATCGAGAAAACCGAAAATTCAGGAGGCAGCATCAGTCAGGGCTAAAACTTGTTCTTCTTTAAAATATAAAAGAAATCATTCATCAAAAGTGGATGATTTTTTTATATTTGTCAAAAATCTAATCCTAGAATTAATGAAAAAAAATAAAGCCTTACTCCTGTTATTATTAATTACCACATTAACTTTTGCTCAAAAGAAAGAAAAAATAAAAGGATCTAAAACCGTAACCACTTCAATAAAACAAGTGGGAGATTTTGATATTCTTGAGGTAGATGATAACATTGAAGTTTACCTGGAACGCGGAGAAAAAAATGAAATAAAAATTGAAGCTGACGACAATCTACATGATATTATCGGAATGGATTTAAGAGGTAAAGCACTTCGTTTATATACTTCAAAACAATCTACAATTTTTAAAAAATTAACTGTTCGTGTTACATATACCAAGTCCCTTACCAATGTAATTACCAGAAATGAAGCTATGATTTATGCTATTCAGGAATTACAGCTTGATGATATTACTTTTAACAGTTTCGATTATTCTAAATTATTTTTGAATGTAAATGCAAAGAAATTTAGTTTAACAGCTGATGATAAATCAAAAACCGAATTGAATTTAAAATCAGAAGAGGCTAGTTTACAGTTAAGTAAAAGCTCCTCTGTTAAAGCATTGGTATCTTCAATAAAATTCAAGTGTGACTTATATCAAAAAGCAGCGGCAACAATTGAAGGTATTGCAGAAAAAGGAACCATTCGTTTAGACAACAATTCGACTTTTACAGGAACAAAATTCACTATAAAAGAAGCCAGCTTTACTGCTGAAAGTTCTGCAACAGGAACTGTATTGGCAGAAAACACAATCTCTTTGGCAATAGGTGATAAAGCTGAAGTTTCACTTTTAGGTAAAGCAAAAATAGAACTTACACGTTTTAGCGAAGAGGCCAAATTGATCAAAAAGATTAAATAAAAAGTTTCATGTTTCAAGTTGTTGGAACGTTAAAAACAAAAAGTCCCAATCAGTTTGATTGGGACTTTTTGTTTTTAAGCCTTATATCCACGTTCAAAAGAACTTAAAACTTAAACCTGAAACAAATTTATTTATTCTTTAGCAGCTAAATAACGTTCGGCATCCAATGCGGCCATACAACCTGTACCCGCAGCTGTAATTGCCTGACGATATACATGGTCAGCAGCATCACCTGCAACAAAAACACCAGGAACATTTGTATTTGATGTTCCTGGAGTATTTATAATATATCCTGTTTCATCAAGAGTAATGTAGTCTTTAAAAATATCTGTATTAGGTTTGTGTCCAATGGCTACGAAAAATCCTGTTGCCGGAATTTCAATAACCTCTGCAGTAGTTTTGTTTAAAGCTTTAATGGCATGTACTACATTTCCATCACCTAAAACTTCAACAGTATCATGATTCAATAAAATCTCAATGTTTTCAGTTTTACGAACGCGTTCTTCCATGATTTTTGAAGCTCTGAATTTTTCACTTCTTACCAACATCGTTACTTTTTTACAAAGTTTTGATAAATAATGTGCTTCTTCACAAGCAGAATCGCCTGCTCCAACAATTACAACTTCCTGATTACGGTAGAAAAACCCATCACAAACCGCACAAGCCGAAACTCCGCCACCCATTTGCAGATAATGTTGTTCTGATGGCAATCCTAAATATTTTGCCGTAGCTCCTGTAGAAATAATAACGGTTTCACAGTGCAATTCTATTTTATCGTTTATCCAAACTTTATGAATATCTCCTGAAAAATCAACTTTTGTAGCCCATCCGTCACGAATGTCTGCTCCAAAACGTTTTGATTGTTCTTGTAATTGTATCATCATTTCAGGTCCTGTAACACCATCAACATAACCCGGAAAATTTTCTACTTCATTTGTTGTAGTCAACTGACCACCTGGCTGCATTCCCTGATATAAAACCGGGTTCATATTTGCTCTGGCAGCGTAAATTGCAGCAGTATAACCTGCCGGTCCGGAACCAATAATCAGGCATTTAATTTTTTCGATTGTATCTGACATAGTATGATTGTATTAATAAATTGATGGTGCAAAAGTAAGTTTTTATTGTTGGAAAAAAGAACTCAACTAATCAGTTTTTGCTATTCCAAAATAGAGAATAACGAATATTGTAGAAATGAAAAATCCTTTCTGTAAATACAAAAAGGATTTTTGTCGGGGTGGCAGGATTCGAACCTGCGGCCTCCTGCTCCCAAAGCAGGCGCGATAACCGGGCTACGCTACACCCCGTAAGCGGGTGCAAATATATAATTATTTTTTGCTTATACAAAACAATTTAAGAAATAAGAATATTTTTAATTACCAATCATATAATTATGAAGCTCTAATCATCATAGTATTTCAATTAACATGAAAAAAACTAAAATATCTGCCCCAGTATTAAAATGTTATTATATTTACAATTCATAACATAATAGATTCTCTATGGAAAGCTTTCTTTTGGTTGCATTATTTTGTTTTTTAATCTACATTCTTAATAATCTCAAAGGTCGTTTTGACAATCTGGAAGACAATATTCAAAAACTTAATAAAAAAATAGATCTTCTAAAAGCAATTGAAAAACCAGTTGAAAAACCTATAACTCCTCCACCGGTTATAATTCCAAAAGAAGAAATTAAATTTGAAAAACCGCAAGAAGTTATACTGCCTCCTGCTCCACCTATTAAAGAAGAAACTCCTGAAATAAAAGCTGAGAAAGTTGTTTTCTCAATGGATTCAGATAAAAACCCACAAATTATAACTTCAAAAACAGTTTCAAAACCTTATGTTGCTCCTGTTCCTAAAAAATCATTTTGGAAAAATTTCAAAGAACAAAATCCGGATTTAGAGAAATTTGTCGGCGAAAATCTGATTAATAAAATTGGCGTTTTAATTCTTGTTTTAGGAATCAGTTATTTTGTAAAATATGCCATTGATAAAGACTGGATAAACGAACCGGCCCGTGTTGGAATTGGCGTTTTGTGCGGTGCGCTTGTTATGGGAATTGCCCACAAACTACGAAAAAATTATGCTGCTTTTAGCTCTGTAATTGTAGCAGGAGCAATTGCTATTTTCTATTTCACAATCGGAATCGCTTTTCATGATTATCATTTGTTCAGCCAGACTGTTGCTTTTAGCATCATGGTTGTAATTACCGCTTTTAGCGCTTTAATATCATTGTCTTATAATAGAATTGAACTAGCTGTCCTCTCTTTAATCGGGGGATTTGCAGTACCTTTTATGGTTAGCACCGGCGAAGGAAATTACGTTGTTTTATTTACTTATATCAGTATTCTGAATATTGGAATTTTAGCATTAGCTTACTATAAAAAATGGAATCTGGTTAATATCCTTTCTTATATATTTACCATTTTATTATATGGAGGATGGCTTTCGAAAGAATTACAAACAGAAAAACCTCATTATCTTGGAGCATTAATCTTTGGATTTGTTTTCTACTTTATTTTTATCGTGATGAATATCATTAATAACCTCAGAACAAAAGGAGAATTTTCGATAGCCCAATTAACAATTTTAGCCAGCAATACCTTTTTATTTTATGCTGCCGGAATGGCAATTCTGGATAGTTATCATCCTGAATTACGAGGATTATTTACAACCATAATAGCATTACTTAATTTAGTATATGCCTGGTTTTTATATAAAAAATTCGGTTTAGATAAAAAAGCAGTATATCTTCTTATTGGTCTAACACTAACTTTTATAACACTTGCCATCCCGATTCAGTTTGAAGGCAATTATATTACTTTATTCTGGGCAGCAGAAGCCGTTTTATTATTATGGCTTTCACAAAAATCAAAAGTCAGCAGTTATCGTTTTGGTTCTGTAATCGTACATGCACTTATGATAATCAGTCTGATAATGGATTGGAACAAGTATTATAATGGTGATATTATTTTAAACATTGTACTTAATCCAATATTTACAACTGGTTTATTTGCAGTAATTTCTTTGTTTGCCGTGTCGCATTTATTGAAGAACGAAAGTGAAGGTGCTAAACTATTTGGCATCTCATTCAATCCTGAAAAATATAAAAAGTTAGTTTTCGGATTAGGATATGTAATTGGTTATCTGGTCGGAATATTTGAAGTTACCTATCAATCAAATTATGCCATAACCAACCCAAGTTCTGCCGCTGCCCTGCCCGTTGTATATCATTTAGCATTCTTTGCTCTGCTGGCAAGACACTTAGTAAAAAAGAAAACCGAAGCAGGATATCAGGGTACAACATTAATTGCTGTAATCAATATTGTTTTATTTTCATTTTGGTTTAGCAATTATGCATTCAGCGAGCATGAAGATATTATGACTTTTAGTACCGGCAGGTCAATTGCTTTTTATCTGCATTATATTTCACTGCTGATTATCATTTATTTTGGATTTCTGTTGTATAAAATGAATTCCGAAAAGGTAATTTCCTCTGTCTTCAGCAAAAAGATTTTCGCCTGGACAGCAGCTTTTCTTGTAATTTATATTGCCAGTACTGAATTAATGATTCACGGACTCAAGTTATTAAATTCACCGGTAACAACAGACCAGATTCATCAAAATGATCTGTTTAAAATTGATAAACTTGACATTGGCTACATTCGCCAAACAATAGCCTCAGATAATATTGAAACCGCAAGAACAAAAATAGTTAAAACGGGTTTTCCTGTTCTTTGGGGAATTTTAGCTTTCGTGTTTTTAATTGTCGGAATAAAAAAGCAAACAAAAACGCTCCGAATTATTGCCTTGGCGTTGCTTGGATTAACCATTATAAAATTATTCCTATACGACATCAGCAACATTTCTGAAACCGGAAAAATAATCTCTTTCATTCTTTTAGGAATCCTGATCCTGATTATTTCTTTCGTATATCAAAAAATTAAAGTCTTAGTTATAGATGAAAACAAGCCTGAAAAAACAAATGAAACTGAATAAACTTTTATTACTATTATTACTGACCAACATTTGTTTTGGTCAGTTTCAAACTATCGGAAAACTAAAAGAAGTATCGCAGAATGGTTTTCATGAAATCAGGCTGTCTCCTGAAATTCGCTCTTTCTCCAAACAGGATTTGAGCGACATCAGAATATTTAATTCTAAAGGAAATGAAATTCCATACTTTATTCAAAACAGCACCAATATTTCGTCGGATAGTTTTGAAGCATACACCATAGTTTCGAAAAAAGTCGAACCGAAGAAAAGTACTTCGGTTATTATTACTATTCCTTCAACCAAAAAAAACAATCAGTTATCGCTATTTATTGCCAATTCTGATGTGGTAAAAAAATATTCAATTTCCGGAAGTAATGATCAAAAAGAATGGTTCGGAATATCTGACTCACAGTCTCTATATGACCTGAACAGTACTACAGAATCAAGTGTGGTAAAAACTATTACGTATCCTTTAAGTATCTATAAGTATTTAAAAATAGATTTTGATGACAGAAAAACACTCCCTGTTAATGTTTTAAAAGTTGGAAATTTCACTACAAATATGCAGACACAAAGCCTTCAGGAAGTTATTCCAAAGAAATTAACGACAACTGAAATTCCTTCAAAAAAAGAAACAGAAATTCATGTTGTTTTTGATGCACCGCAAATTATAAATCAGCTTGCTTTTGAGATTTTAAAACCAACTTATTATAACCGAAAAGTTACTCTTTACAAGAAAACAAAACAGCAGATAAATCGAAAAATTCAGATATATGATGAAGAAATAGCTTCTTTCGAATTAAATTCAAAGGTAAAAAACAGCTTCACAATTCCGGAAATATTCGAAAAAGAGATTTTTATAAAAATTGAAAATCGAGATAATCCTCCTTTGGTCGTTTCATCGATTAAATTCAATCAGAAACCAGTTTCAATCATTGCAGATTTAAATGCAGGTGAAAATTATATTCTAAAAACAGGCAATAAAAATCTTGCACAACCGGAATACGATATTTCAAACTTCAAAGACAATATAACTGCTGCTCTTCCAAAAATCGGCATCTATGAAGTTCATCATGCAGCAAAATACAAAAAAAATGAAATACAAAAAAGAGCATTTTGGCAGCAATCATGGTTTATGTGGATTTGTATTATCCTGGGAGGAATTACAATTTTATTCTTTACGGCAAGTTTGATAAAAGATTTAAAAAAGGAGAATTAGATTAAAAACCAAAACTCAGGTACTTTTTAATTTTTTCAAAATTGAATTTTAAATTCTTCGTTTTTAAAAGAAAAACAGAAAGAAATTTCTCTGTTAATTTTCTTAATAACCAAGATTAAGACTTATCAAACACGCACCAAACAACGATTAACCATAGTTTAGTAAATGTTAACAAAATAGATTTTCAGAAACCATAAATAATTGTATTTTTACGGTTCAAAATTTAGAAAATAAATGGGCAAAATCATTGCGATTGCTAATCAAAAAGGAGGCGTTGGAAAAACTACTACATCAGTAAACCTTGCTGCCTCATTGGGTGTTTTAGAAAAAAAAGTATTATTAATAGATGCTGATCCTCAGGCAAATGCCACATCAGGACTTGGAATTGATGTAGAATCTGTCGAGATTGGAACCTACCAAATACTTGAACACAGCCACACACCTAAAGAAACTATCATTCAATGTTCAGCTCCTAACGTTGATGTGATTCCTGCTCACATTGATCTTGTTGCCATTGAAATCGAGTTAGTCGATAAAGAGAATAGAGAATATATGCTTAAAAAAGCATTAGCAAGTGTAAAAGACGAATACGACTTTATCATTATTGATTGTGCTCCGTCGTTAGGCTTATTAACCTTAAATGCTTTAACAGCGGCTGATTCTGTGGTTATTCCTATTCAATGTGAATATTTTGCATTGGAAGGATTAGGAAAATTATTGAACACAATAAAAAGTATTCAAAAAATTCACAACCCTGATTTAGATATTGAAGGATTATTGCTGACTATGTATGATTCGAGATTACGTTTATCAAACCAAGTGGTTGAAGAAGTTCAGAAACACTTCAATGATATGGTTTTTGATACCGTTATCCAGCGAAATGTAAAATTAAGTGAGGCGCCAAGTTTTGGGGAGAGCATCATTAATTATGACGCAACCAGCAAAGGAGCAATCAATTACATTAATTTAGCTCAAGAAATTATAAAGAAAAACAGCAAATAGTTTTTATGACAAAAGCAATTAAAAAACAAGCCTTAGGAAGAGGATTATCAGCATTATTAAAAGATCCCGAAAACGACATTAAATCAGTAGACGATAAGAACGCTGACAAAGTTGTTGGAAATATCATTGAGCTTGAAATAAGTGCTATAGAAATAAATCCGTTTCAGCCAAGAAGCAATTTCAATGAAGAGTCGCTACGTGAATTAGCTACTTCTATTAAAGAACTTGGTGTGATTCAACCTATTACTGTTCGAAAATTAGACTTTAACAAATACCAGTTAATTTCAGGAGAGCGCCGTTTACGTGCTTCTACTTTGGTTGGCCTGACTACTGTTCCTGCCTATATTCGTATCGCCAATGATAATGAATCGTTGGTAATGGCTTTGGTTGAAAACATTCAGCGTCATGACTTAGATCCTATCGAAATTGCACTTTCGTACCAACGTTTGATTGATGAAATTCAACTTACCCAGGAACAAATGAGCGAACGTGTAGGTAAAAAACGTTCTACAATTGCCAATTATTTACGTCTTTTAAAACTGGATCCGATTATTCAAACGGGTATTCGTGATGGTTTTATCAGTATGGGTCATGGCAGAGCAATTATCAATATTGAAGACTTAGACGTTCAGACTGATATTTATCAAAAAATCGTTAGCCAAAACTTATCTGTACGTGAGACAGAAACTTTGGTAAAAAACTATCATGAAAGCCTAAAACCAAAAGCAGAAGGAAAAGCAAAAGCAGATTCTTCATTTGTGGTTAAAGAAACACAAAAAAATACTTTCAATGATTATTTTGGTTCAAAAGTTGATATAAAAGTTGCCGGTAACGGAAAAGGAAAAATTACAATTCCGTTTAACTCAGAAGCTGACTTTAACAGAATTATAAAATTAATAAACGGATAGTGAATAAAATTGTCCCTATAAGTCTATTGTTCTTCTTTCTAGGAACCGTCTCTATTTTTGCCCAGGTAAAAAAAGACACGGTTTTAGTCGTAAAAGACACTACTGCATTACTCGAAATAGACCCGCTTACGCCTGCAAAAGCGGCTTTTTACTCTGCCATTTTACCAGGTTTAGGACAAGCATACAATAAAAAATACTGGAAAATTCCTTTAGTCTATGGCGCTATCGGAACGAGTTTATATTTTTATATAGACAGTAATAAAAAATATCACAGCTACAGGGATGAATATAAAAGAAGACTTGAAGGTTATGGTGTTGGTACTGGCGGAAAATATGATTATTTGGATGATAGCCGACTTATAGCCGGCCAAAAATTCTATCAGCGAAATCGTGATTTATCAGCCTTATTCGTTGTTGGATTTTACGTTTTAAACATCATCGATGCAAATGTTGACGCTGCTTTGATTCAATTTAATGTCAACGAAAGATTATCTCTTCGGCCGGAAATTTACCCTTCGGATGTAACTTTTAAACCAAACGTTGGACTAACTTTTAATTACAACTTTTAAACAGGTATAAATTCTGTTTAAATTTAAAAAAAAACACATAAAAAATGAAAATTGCACTTTTAGGATACGGAAAAATGGGTCAGGTAATCGAAAGAATTGCTTTGGAAAGAGGTCATGAAATTGTTTTGAAAAAAGACGAATTCAATACTTATGACGGACTTTCTACAGCTGATGTTGCTATCGATTTCAGTGTTCCTACTGCAGCCGTAGCTAATATTTCCAGTTGTTTTCATGCTAATGTTCCGGTAGTTTCAGGAACAACAGGGTGGTTAAAGCATTATGCTGAAATGGAAGCACTTTGCAACGAAAAACAAGGCGGTTTTATATCCAGTTCAAATTTTAGTTTAGGTGTTAATATTTTCTTTGAACTAAATGAATATCTGGCCAAAATTATGGCTCAGTTTGATTCTTATAAAGTATCAATGGAAGAAATTCACCATACCCAAAAATTAGACGCCCCTAGTGGAACAGCAATTTCTTTAGCAAAAGGAGTAATCGAAAATAGTGCCTACGGAAAATGGACACTTGAAGATGCAAAGCCAAATGAAATTCATATTGAAGCTAAAAGAATTGGCGACGTACCGGGAACACATACAGTAACTTACAATTCTGCTGTTGACAGTATAGAATTAAAACATACTGCCCATAATCGCGAAGGTTTTGCCTTGGGTGCAGTTATTGCTGCAGAATGGCTGGCCGGTAAAAAAGGAATCTACACGATGAAAGATGTTTTAAATCTTGAATCTAAATAAAAACTCAAAAATAATATTCTGGAATTTCAGAACTAAAATATAAAAATTATGACACTTTATCATTGGTTTCTCTTTTTCTTAGCTATACAAATAATCCATTTTCTTGGAACCTGGAAATTATATCAGGCAGCTGACAGAAAGTCCTGGGAAGCCGCAATTCCTGTTTATAATTCAATTATTTTAATGAAAATTATTGGCAGACCAACCTGGTGGACAATACTGTTATTTATCCCAATTATCAATCTTATTATGTTTCCGGTTATTTGGGTTGAAACCTTAAGAACATTCGGGAAAAAATCTACATTAGATACTATTTTAGGAATTTTTACTTTAGGATTTTATATTTATTATGTTAACTATACTCAAAAATTAGAGTATAATGCTAACAGAAAATTAACTCCGGAAAACAGAACGGCAGATACGGTAAGTTCATTACTTTTTGCCATAATCGTAGCTACATTGGTACACACTTATGTTGTACAGCCTTTTACAATTCCAACTTCTTCATTAGAAAAATCATTATTAATTGGAGATTTCTTATTTGTCAGTAAAGTAAACTATGGTCCAAGAGTTCCTATGACAACTATTGCATTACCAATGGTTCATGATTCGATACCTTTGACTAAAAGAAAATCTTATTTGAGCTGGCCGCAACTGCCTTATTTCAGATTGCCTGCTTTAGAAAAAATCAAAAATAATGACATTGTAGTTTTTAACTGGCCGGTAGATACAGTACATTACTTTTTTGAACCAAAAGGAAGACCTGGCGTTATAAAACCTATAGACAAAAAATCAAATTATGTAAAAAGATGTGTAGGTATTCCTGGTGACAGCTTGTCTATAAAAGATGGTTACGTTTTTATTAATGGGAAAAAATTAATTTTACCTGAAAGAGCAAAACCACAATATTCATATGCGGTAGCATTAGATGGTAAAACCACAATCGATTTTGAACCTCTTTTAAAAGAACTTAACGTAAATCTTGTTGACGTTTTGGGATTCAAAGACCAGGAAAAAAGAGATACATTATATTTTGCAGCACTAACAGATGCAAGTGCTGAGCGTTTAAGAAATACTCCCGGGGTTACAAATGTAAAAAGACAAATTTCTAAAGGAAATGACAATGCGATTTTTCCACATATTAACAAGTGGAACCAGGATAATTTTGGTCCAATCTACATTCCTGAAGCCGGAAAAACAGTCGCCCTTACAAACGAATCACTTCCTTTTTACAAAGAGATAATAACAAATTACGAAGGAAACACATTACAACTGGATGGTTCTAAATTTTTAATAAATGGAAAACCAGCTACTACTTACACGTTCAAACAAAACTATTACTGGATGATGGGTGACAACCGTCATAATTCTGAAGATAGTCGTTATTGGGGATACGTTCCTGAAAATCATATTGTAGGTAAACCGGTTTTCATCTGGATGAGCTGGGACACAAACGGAAAAGGTATCAATAAAATTCGCTGGGACAGAGTTTTTACAACTGTCGATGGCGAAGGTCAGCCTCAATCCTATTTTAAATATTTCCTGATCCTTTTGGCAGTATTTTTTATTGGCGAATATTTTTGGAAAAAAAGAAAAGAAAGCAAACAATAAACAGTCAAACGTTTAAAAGTCTAAAGTCATAAAGTCAAGTTTAAAACCTTGTTTTTATGGCTTTTGACTTTTGATCTTATAAAACTTTAGACACATATGAACTCGTTATTACTTCCTACCTATTTCCCTTCGATCAGCCACTTTGCAGTTATGGCCCAATCTGAGAATATCACTTTTGAGATGGAGGATAATTTTCAAAAACAAACCAACAGAAACCGTACTTATATTTATAGTCCAAACGGAATACAGCTTTTAAATATTCCTGTAAAACATTCAAAAACTGCCCATCAAAAAACCAAAGATGTTTTAATTGAAAATGAATTTGACTGGCAAAAACAACACTTCAAATCATTGGAAGCTGCCTATAGAAGTTCTCCTTTTTTTGAGTTTTTTGAAGACGATATCATTCCTGTATTTGAGAAAAAACACACCTTTTTAATGGATTTAAATATGGAAGTGTTTGATATTGTTACTAAGTGTTTAAGGGCAAAATTTAAGTTTCATAAAACAGCAGAATATTTTCCTTCCCCGGAAAACGTTTCGGACTTCAGATATTTGGCCAATGGAAAAAAAGACACTAATTCTTTCGAAAAATATACTCAGGTTTTTGATGATAAACACGGGTTTATAAACAACCTAAGTGTTTTAGACTTACTTTTTAATGAGGGTAAATTTGCCATGGACTATTTGAAAAGTCAAAAACTAATTTAATTTATTCCATAGAAAGTCTTGCCATGATCGGATAATGATCAGAATTTTCGAAATCAGAAAAACTTTCAAATTGTTTAACTTTCATTTTACTGTCTGCAAAAATATAATCAATTCGCGCCGGATAATAACGAAATTTATAGGTTGCTCCAAAACCTTTCCCGGCTTCTTCAAAAGTATCTTTGAGTTTTCCTTTTATGCTTCGATATACATATGAAAATGGACTATTATTCATGTCTCCACAAATAATAATTGGATGTTTACATTGTTTAATATTTTCCTTAAAGATTTCGGCCTGTTCCTGCTGCTGCCTGAATCCTTTACTTATTCTGTTATAAATAAGTTGTGATTTTCGCTGATTGACATTATCAATATCATTTGAAATTTCCTTTACATCAGGTGAAATCTTAATAGACTGCAGGTGCATATTATAAACCCGTATAATGTCTTTTCCTCTCTTTATATCGGCATAAATCACATTATTATCCGATTTAGGAAAAACAATATTTCCTTCATAAATAATGGGAAATTTGGAAAAAATAGCCTGACCGGTTTTTATCTGGTTACCATCAATAAAAATATAACGATGCGGGTAAACTTTTAAATCAAGATGAGCAGAATTTGAATATTCCTGAATACAAAGAATATCAGGATCTTTTTCATCTATAAAAGCTTTAATATTTGAAGGGATATCATCTCGATCTAACCATTTAAAAACATTAAAAAGACGTACATTGTAACTCATTACCGAAAAATCTTTTTCGTCTTCTATATATTCTTTACCGGTTATTTTATAGAATTTATTAATAAATGTAATCCCTGTCAGGAGGACCAGGCCGGACAAAATAAGGCGTTTTTTAAACTGAATTGCCCAATAAATAAAGAACATTCCGTTTAGCACAAAAAAGGCTGGCATAAAGAGTGTTAATACGGAGAGCAAAGGAAAACTTTTGGGCGCCAAAAATGGTAAAATATAGATACTAAAAGTCAATACAGTCAGTATTATATTCAAAAAGAACATTATTTTATTAAACCACGACAGGTTCTTCATATTGTCTTAATTACCGGATTATTTCCCTGCTTTGAACAAAAATTCCTTTTCTTCTTTTGTCAGACAATCATAACCGGATTGGCTAATCTTGTCTAAAATTTCATCAATTTGCTGTTGCGTTTTATCTTTCGTAACAATTCTTGATGTACTTGTCTGTGTAGGTTTTTTATAATTTTTATGAACTTTTTTGAATGGAGATGTTGGGGATTTTTTAAATAAATTTATAAAGAAATCTAATATTTTAGAAACTATCAAGCTCAGATCAGTTCCATTTTGAAGCAATTTAATAAAAATAAAACCAAAAAAGGCTCCGGCTAAATGCGAGATATGGCCACCCATATTAACTGAACGCAATTGCACTAAATCTAAAATTAAAATTACAGCCGTTATATGCCAAAGCTTTACATTTCCGAATAGAAACAAACGAACATTCATTAATGGAGAGTAGGTCGTTGTAGCAACTAAAATTGCCATTATAGCCGCAGATGCGCCAACAATTGAACCATACATATTCGAAAAATAAAAACTTAAAGCAAAAACTAATCCGGCAAAAAGAGCACTTAAGATATATAATCCTAAATACTGTTTTTGAGTAAAAAAAGTCAAAAATAAATTACTCGCAAAATTTAAAACCATCATATTAAATAACAAATGCCAGAAATCGAAGTGAAAAAAAGCATATGTTAAAAACGTCCAGGGTTTAAATAAGAAAACTTGAGGGTCTGAAGACAAAGCCAGCCAATTGGGGTATGCAAATGCTCCTGAGAAACTCGGCCAGAAAAAAACTAAAGAAATTATAAAAAAAGCCACATTCCAATAAATAACGCGCATTGCTATGCCGCCTAATCTATATTGCAATTTTAAATCATCCAGAATATTCATAAAAAGCTTCCTTTGGGTTTATTAATTTGATTACTTAAATTTAAAAATTAATTCCACCGATTCTTATTAAACTGGTTCTTTTTCCAATACCACATAATTAAAAAACCAAACAGAGCACCGCCAATATGAGCATAATGAGCTATTCCGGACTCGATTCCCATAAGAGAATTTCCAAAAATACCAAAAAATCCATCAAACAACAGCATGTAAATTGGAACAAAATATTTTGCTTTTATTGGAATCGGTATAAACATTATTCCTAATTCTGCATTAGGAAACATAAAAGTAAAAGCAATTAACAATCCATAAATAGCTCCGGAAGCTCCAACAACAGTACCAAAGTAAGCTTCAGTAAAACGCTGATATTGAGACACACTCAAAATTTCCTGCCATCTTGAATTGATCTTTCCTTCGCTTAAAACCTGTAAAATTTCAGTTCTGTTTAATCCACTGGATTCCAAAATATTTAAACCATCCTGATAAAAATAATAATTAACTGCAAAATTTACCAAAGCTGCTCCCAATCCACATGAAATATAGAAAAACAAAAACTTCTTTCCTCCCCAAAAGTGTTCTAGTGTAGAACCAAACGAATATAAAGCAAACATGTTAAATGCAATATGAGCAAATCCGCCATGCATAAACATATGGGTAATTGGCTGCCAAATTTGAAATCCGGGATTTTGAGGAAAAAAAAGCGCAAAATACTCATAAGAAACTGGTACTAACTGTGCACCAATAAAAAAGATAATATTAATTATCAATAATTGTTTTACTACGGGAGTCATATTCATCATAAGGCAAACTTTTTATCTATATCTTCAACACGCATGGTAATGAAAGTTGGTTTTTGAAAAGGTGAAATATTGGGATCTTTACAGGCAAACAAACCGTTTACTAAATTATCCTGTTCTTTTTCGGTTAAATAAGATCCGGTTTTAACCGCTAAACTTTTTGCCATCGACTTGGCAATGGTATCATTCTGACTGTAACTGCTTGCCGGAATTCCGTCCTGCAAATCACTTAATAATTGTTCAATTACAAGAGAAACTTCGCTTTCAGTAATATTTACGGGAATTCCGGAAATCACAACATGATCTGTCTGAACATCTTCAAAAACAAAACCTGTCGTTTCCAGTGAAGGTTTCAATTCTTCAATTAATTCCATTTCGACAGAGGTATAAAACAAATTCAAAGGGAATAACAATTGTTGGCTTGAAGCCTGATTTACTGTCATATTCAGCAAGAATTGTTCATACAAAATACGCTGATGTGCACGCTGCTGATCAACAATTACCATTCCTGATTTGATGGGCGAAACTATATATTTTTTATGAATCTGATACGTTTTTTGAATCGCTTTTTCTACATTTTCATCATCAAACAACGACGAAGTTACTTCTTCATTTTCAAATGTAAAAGGTGAACTCTCTATACTATCTGTTTCTAAACCGACATATAAACTTTCCCAACTTGCTGTTGGTTCGACTTTTTTAGAGTAACCTGAATAAGAACCGGAACCCGAGCTTGAGGCTGAACCCGATTTAGAATAATGCTGATTTGTTTTATCATCCGTAAATGGATTAAAAGTTCCATCAACCTGGATTGTTGGAGTTTCTCCTTCTAAATCTTTATAATGATATGGTGTGTCTAAATTGGCGTCACGATCGAAATCCAAAACAGGAGCAACATTAAACTGCCCTAAACTATGCTTGATTGAAGCTCTTAAAATAGCATATAGAGCTTGTTCATCATCAAACTTGATTTCTGTTTTTGTTGGATGAATGTTAATATCAATTGTATTTGGCGGAACCTGAAGATATAAAAAATAACTGGGCTGACAGCCATCTTTTAATAATCCGTCATATGCAGCCATAACTGCATGGTGCAAATAGCCGCTTTTTATAAAACGATCGTTTACAAAGAAAAACTGTTCTCCCCTGTTTTTTTTAGAGAATTCGGGTTTACAAACAAATCCCTGAATACTGACAATTTCTGTTTCTTCGTTTACCGGAACTAACTTTTCATTGGTTTTCCCGGAAAAAATACCTACAATTCGCTGACGAAAATTAGAGATTGGCAAATTATACATTTCACTTCCATTATGATAAAAAGTAAAATGAATATTCGGATGTGCCAAAGCTACACGCTGAAACTCATCCATTACATGACGGAATTCCACCGTATCCGACTTTAAAAAGTTACGACGGGCCGGAATATTAAAAAATAAATTTTTAACGGCAAATGAAGTTCCTTTTGGTAAAACCGCAACTTCCTGAGAGATAAACTTACTTCCTTCAATAACAATATGTGTACCCAGTTCTTCCTGATCCTGTTTGGTTTTCATTTCCATATGGGCAATCGCAGCAATAGATGCTAATGCTTCTCCGCGAAAACCCTTTGTATGAAGTGAAAACAGATCTTCGGCCTGGCGTATTTTTGAGGTCGCGTGACGTTCGAAACACATACGCGCATCGGTCACACTCATTCCTAAACCGTTATCAATAACCTGAACTAGTGATTTTCCGGCATCTTTTATAATCAATTTAATATCAGTAGCTTTTGCATCCACGGCATTTTCCAGCAACTCTTTTACAACTGAAGCGGGTCTTTGAACCACCTCTCCGGCAGCAATTTGATTAGCAACATGATCAGGAAGTAATTGAATGATACTCGACATTAAAAAATTTAAGTTTAAGGTTTGATCTTTAATTCAACGTATTGTAAAAATCTCAGATATATACTATTATACTATGTTTCTGGTTTTAAAACCAAGGTCTACAAATTTAATGAATTTCTATTGGGTTTTAGAATTTCATCAGTCATAAAAAAAACAAAAACCTATACTATTTTTACACAGTATAGGTTTTAGTATTTTTAAAACAATTGTGTTTTATTCGTTCTCTATTTTCACAGGAGTTTCCTCAATTTGAAGTGCACCGGAAGCCAACAAAGGTTGATTAAATGGGTGTGACATAGAAGCCTGTTGACGAATATACGCCATTTTTATAGCAGCGATAGCCGCTTCGGTTCCTTTGTTTCCGTGAATCCCTCCACTTCTGTCAATAGATTGCTGCATGTTATTATCGGTAAGCACACAAAAAATAACAGGAATATCGGTTTGAACATTCAAATCTTTGATTCCTTGTGTAACACCTTCACAAACAAAATCAAAATGCTTCGTTTGCCCCTGAATTACACATCCAATAACAATAACTGCATCAACATTTTGCGTTTGCAACATTTTTTTTGCACCATAAATCAACTCAAAACTTCCCGGGACATTCCAACGGATAATTTGTTCCGCAGGAACTTCGCAATCTATTAATGCATCGAAGGCACCATTATAAAGTCCTTCGGTTATAGTTTCATTCCACTCAGAAACAACAATCCCAAATCGAAAGTCTTTCGCATTTGGGATTGTGTTTTTATCGTATTCTGATAAATTTTTATTTTCAGTAGCCATCTTTATATTTTAGATTTTAGAGTATAGATTTCAGATTGCTAAAATACGAATCTAAAATCTAAAATCTGAACTCTATAAATTTTATTATTGCGCTAATCCAATCAATACATCAACAGAAGCTGCTTCCGGAGTTGCATCGAAGTTTTCTTTAATATCTGTAAAATATTTCAAAGCATCTTCTTTCTGACCTAAAGCTAAAGCAGTTTTACCGGCTTTTAGCAAGAAACGAGGCGTTGTAAAATCATTTTTGTTAGATTCCGCAGCTTTTACATAATAGTCTAAAGCTTCTTTTTGTTGGTTCTTTTGAGAGTAAGCATCTCCAATTGCACCTTTTGCCAAAGCACTTAAAATCAAATCTTCAGATTTAAATTCTTCTAAATATTTAATTGCTTCATCAAATTTACCAGTATTCAAATAAGCCATACCTGCATAGTAATTTGCTAAATTTCCTGCATCAGTTCCAGAATATTGGTCAGCAATCTGAACGAATCCGAATTTACCTTCAGAACCATTCAAAGCCAATTTATATAATGAATCGCTTGCTACGCCATCAGTCGCTTTTTGAAAATTTTGCTGAGCAACAAACATTTCGTTTGCAGCCTCATCCTGTTTAGGAGTTTCAATAAATTTTTGGTAAGCCAAATATCCAATAGTAGCAATCGCAATACCAGCAACTAAACCAATAATGATTTTTTGATTTTTCGCCACCCAATCCTCAGTTTTTGAAGCAGTTTCATCTAATTTTGAAAAAACACCGGCTGTAGTGCTGTCTTTTTCGTCAATAACTACCTGTTGCTCTTCATTTACTTCTTTAACTTCCTTTTCCTTTGGTGTCTTATATCCTCTTTTATTGTAAGTAGCCATTTAAAATTAATTTAGTGAACGGCAAAAATAAAATTTTTATTGAAACCGACGTAAAAAAAATCAATTTTATATCTATTTTAAAAAAAATAATTTCAATAATCGCAACTTCTTTCCTTTCAGGAGTAAAATAATTCATGTTCAAACACGCCAAAAGCCTTTTATATCGATATTTTTCAATAATTTGCACCCTCTAATTTTTGATGTTCCAAAAACACTAAAATTTATCATTACAGCTCCTTAAAAATGCATTTAAACAAAATTTCTTTATTCAATTATAAAAATTTCTCCGAAGCCAGCTTTGATTTCGACCTCAAGATCAATTGTTTTGTCGGCAAAAACGGAATTGGCAAAACCAATGTGCTTGATGCAATCTATCATTTAGCGTACGGAAAAAGTTATTTCAATCCATTAGCAGTTCAAAATATCAAACACGGAGAAGAGTTTTTTGTAATTGATGCCGAATTAGAAAAAAATGACAGAACGGAACAAATTGTCTGCAGTTTAAAAAAAGGACAGAAAAAAGTATTAAAAAGAAACGGCAAGGCTTATGATAAATTTTCAGATCATATCGGATTTATCCCTCTTGTGATTATTTCTCCGGCTGATCGTGATTTAATTGTAGAAGGAAGCGAAACACGCCGTAAATTCATGGACAGCGTAATCTCACAATTAGATTCGACTTATTTACACCAGCTTATTCAATATCAAAAGGTAATTATACAGCGAAATGCGCTACTGAAATATTTTGCCCTGAACCATACCTTTGATAACGACACCTTATCTATATACAATGAACAGCTAAATGGTTTTGGGAAAGCGATTTTCGAAAAAAGAAAAGAATTCCTGGAACAATTCATACCTATATTTAATATCCATCACCAGGCAATAACGGGATCTGAAGAAACGGTACAATTGGTTTACGAGAGTCATTTATACGAAAAAGATTTATTGACTCTTTTACAAGAAAGCATTAATAAGGATCGTGCATTACATTACACAACTGCAGGCATCCATAAAGATGATTTGTCTTTTGAAATTGATTCACACCCAATAAAAAAATTCGGATCACAAGGTCAGCAAAAGTCATTTTTGATAGCCTTAAAATTGGCACAGTTTGAATTTTTGAAGAAACAAAGCGGTGTAAAACCACTTTTACTTTTTGATGATATTTTTGACAAATTAGACGAAACCCGTGTTGCTAAAATCATCGAAATGGTAAATAGTGAAACTTTCGGACAGCTTTTTATTTCAGACACGCATCCGGAACGTACTGAAACGATTGTAAAATCGACACATCAGAGTTATAAAATATTTAATTTGTGATTTTTTTCGCCACGAATTACACAAATTATCACTAATTTTTTTCTGCTCAGTTTTGTTGATTAATTCTCTGAAATAAATATTAACAAGTCTTAATTTGTTTAAATTAGTGTAATTTGAAGCAAACTTAACACCTGTTATAAAAGAGAAATTATTAATTTAGCCAGAACAAGATTAAAAACAACTGCAATAAATACCGAATATGCTAACGAAAGAATCATTGCAATTTTTAGACGGTTTAAAAACCAACAACAATAGGGATTGGTTTCAGGATAATAAAAAAAGATACGAGATTTTCAAAAAAGATTATCATCAATTGGTGAGTGATTTTCTGGATGTAATGAAACCATTAGATCCTTCATTAGAATTACTTGAGGTTAAAAACTGTACATTTAGAATTAATCGTGATATTCGATTTTCTAAAGACAAATCTCCTTACAAAGCACATTTAGGCATTTGGATATCCAGTGGTACTAAAGGCTTAAATCGCGCAGGATATTACGTGCATATAGAGAAAGGCGCCAGTTTTATTGCCGGAGGATTTTACTCTCCCGAACCTGATGATTTGAAGAAAGTCCGTAAAGAAATTGCTTTTTTTTATGAGGACTTAGAAGAAATTTTAGGTAATAAAAACTTTAAAAAAGAATTTGGGAATTTAGATATAAACGAAAATAATTCGCTTAAAAATCCACCGCGTGGTTATGAAAAAGAGCATCCAGCAATTGAATTTTTAAAATTAAAAAGTTTTATTGCTACTCAAAAATATGACATTAAAGAAGTGACCCAAAAAGATTTTGTAGCTAAAATGAGCCAGAAATTAATTGCATTGAAACCTTTAAACGATTTTATAAATCGTGCCTTAGACACCGATGAACTTTAAAATTTTCCGTCACAAATTTCACTAATTAATTTGAGTGAATTCGTAAAATTCGTGGCAAAAAACATATTTTTATTTACGAAAAAGCATACTAAGTTTACCGAATGAAAAAAAGAAAAATACTTTTTTTAGGAGAATCCTATCGTGCCGATGCTATAACGTGGATGAAAGGGCTGGAAGAATTTGGCGATTTTGAAATTATAACATGGGAACTTCAAACTCCAAGCAATTCAAAACTGAACAGATCCAAACGTATTGCGGAATATTTCTTTTCTCCAATTGCTATTCGCAAAATCATTCGACAGGAAAAACCAGATATGGTTATTGCCGAAAGAACAACCAGTTACGGTTTCTTAGCTGCTTTATCGGGCGGAAAAACCATCGCGATTGCACAGCAGGGAAGAACCGATTTATGGCCTGAAGACTCGATTTTATTGCCTTTTAAGAAATTCATTCAGAAATATGCTTTCAAAAAAGCAAATTTAATTCATGCCTGGGGACCTGTAATGACGATTTCGATGAAAGCTATTGGTGTTGATATGAGTAAAGTTTTGGTTTTGCCGAAAGGAATTGATTTATCACTTTTTTCTCCTTCAATCAACAATTCGAATAAAATTGAGGCTATTATCACTCGTTCTCTTCAACCTGAATACCGACATGATTCAATTTTAAAAGCTTTTGCTATTTTACATCAAAAGAGAATTGACTTTTTGCTGACTGTTGTTGGCGATGGAACAAGATTGCAATTTTTAAAAGATTTAGCCAAAGATTTACAAATAGAAAATAAAGTGATTTTTACAGGAAGGATTCCAAATACGGAACTTCCTAAACTATTACAACAATCAAATATTTACATCAGCATGCCTATAACCGAAGGTGTTTCTGCCTCTTTATTTGAAGCGATGGCCTGTAATTGTTATCCCGTTGTTTCGGATATTCCCGGAAATCAAAGTTGGATAAAACATCGGAAAAATGGACAATTAGTTGAAATTGATAATATTGAAATGCTGGCTGAAGAATTGATTTGGTCTTTTGATAATATTAAATCCCGAAATGAGGCGATTTTACAAAATAGAAGTTTTGTTGAAGAGAATGCAAATTATGATATTAATATGAAGATTATTGCGGATAAGTATCATCAGTTATTGATGTGAATTGACAATCAAACAGCGACTACAAAACATATTTATGGTAAAATATACTTACATATCTTCTATCGATTATATCACTAATTTAACTTTTGACTATGTTGAAACTTATTCATTTCAACGTGGGGAACAATTTGAAAAAAATAATTTATTAAATCGAAGTGAATATAACACATTACAACGAAGAAAGCTTCGAAAAAATGACTTGAGCGATTTTCAAGAATTAAGACTTAATGAATTGAAAGGACTTGTAAATTATACACAATATATATTAAATGATAAAGGAGAATTTCATCCTTCAAGTAAAAAAACAAATACGTTTAAATCTACAGACCAAAAAGTAATTGATTTGAAAAACATTTTGAAAACTGAGATTAAAGATATTCCAAGTGGGATGTGTGCTCCCAAATATCGAGATGCATTTGTTTTTTATGACAAAAACAACAAAATCATATCAACACTAAACGTCTGTCTTAGTTGCCAATACATGGAAATTGAAATGTTTAACCACATTAACGGTGATTTTATTACTTATGATTTATTAAAACATTTTTTTATTAAGGCAGGACATGATGTAGAATAAAAGAATGAAAAATCATATTCATTTTTCAGATTGAGTTCTAAAATCTCCAATCCGATATTTATTCAAAATTCACCTCAAATAAATTATAATCCTTACTTTTGATTCCTGAATTAATTCGTCAAAAAAGCCCTTTTATTTATGGAAATCCAATCCAATTTTTCTTTAAAAAACTATAATACTTTTGGTATCGAAGCCAAAGCCAAACAATTCGTAGCCGTTCATTCTGTTGACGAATTAAAAACCATTTTAGAAGAAAACAAAAACGAAAAAAAATTCATTTTGGGTGGCGGAAGCAATATGCTTTTAACCAAAGATATTGATGCTTTGGTGATTCATATTGATTTAAAAGGCAAGAAAATCATTAAAGAAGATGATGATTTTGTCTGGGTTGAAAGTCAGGCCGGCGAAACCTGGCACGACTTTGTTATTTGGACAATCGACAATAATTTTGGAGGTTTAGAAAACATGTCGTTGATTCCGGGAAATGTTGGCACAACTCCGGTTCAGAATATTGGCGCATACGGAACTGAAATAAAAGATACGTTTGTTTCCTGTGAAGCCATAAATATTGAATCTCAGGAAATCAAAACTTTCACTAATATAGAATGTAATTTTGGTTACCGGGAAAGTATTTTCAAACATGAAGTTAAAGACCAATATATTATCACTTCGGTAATTTACAAACTGACAAAACGCAATCACAAAATCAATACTTCTTACGGAGATATTTTAGCTGAATTAGCCAAAAACAATATTACTGTCCCAACTCTAAAAGATGTGAGCAATGCTGTAATTACAATCAGACAAAGCAAATTACCGGATCCTAAAGAATTGGGTAATAGCGGAAGTTTCTTTAAAAATCCGATTTTATTAAAATCCGATTTCGAGAAAATCCATCAGAAATTTCCGGAAATGAAATATTATGAAGTTTCAGATACTGAAGTAAAAGTTCCGGCTGGATGGTTAATTGAGCAAGCCGGTTTTAAAGGAAAACGTTTTGGAGATGCCGGCGTTCATAAAAATCAGGCTTTGGTTTTGGTAAATTATGGAAATGCGACCGGACAGGAAATTTTAGCAGTTTCAAAAGACGTCCAGGATACCGTTTTCAAAACTTTTGGCATTCATATTGAGGCTGAAGTGAATGTAATTTAAACACGAAACATTTCATTTCCGCTTGATGGAACAAACCGTAAAAATCATCATTATTTTTCAAATAAATTCAACCAAAATATTTCCATAAAAATAACAAATCCAAATGACGAAAAAGTTTCGGCAATTATTGAAGAATTGTCAGCAAATCTTTATCTTCGTTTTGGAAGCGACGGAAAGAATTCTTTTGCAGATTGGCAATACGACAATTCAAAATTTATTTTTGTTATAGCTGAAATCGATAATGAAATTGTGGGTTGTGGAGCGATCAGACCAATTGACGAAAATATTGGTGAAGTCAAACGAATGTATTCTAAATTTCCCGGAAAGAAAATCGGACAAACAATTTTGTCATTTTTAGAAAATAAAGCAAAAGCAATTGGTTATAGTGATTTGGTTTTGGAAACAAGGGTGAAAAATCAGGAAGCCATCCAATTTTACCAAAAACAAGGATATAAAGTAATTCCGAATTACGGAAAATATACAGATCGACCTGAAGCCATTTGCTTTGAGAAATCTTTGAAATAACTCAGAAAAAAATGTACACTCCAGACATATACAAAAACGAAGATCCGGAATCAATCAGAACTTTTTTGAAAGAAAACAGTTTTGGAATCCTGATAAATCAGACTAACGGTAAATTATGTGCGACACATATTCCGATAGAACTTGAAATTAACGCTGATGGAAAAGAAGTTTTGCAGGGGCATATTTCAAAATTAAATCCCCAGGCAGAAGGTTTTGCAGAAAACGATCAGATTCTGGCTGTATTTTCAGGCCCGCATAGTTATATTTCTTCTTCTTGGTATGATCACGAAAATGTCCCAACCTGGAATTATATAGCCGTGCATGTTTATGGCCGTATAAGAATCATTGATGAAACAGCAGCAATTGAATCACTTAAGAAATTAGTTGATAAATACGAAGCTAACTCAGAAAATCCGGTTCGTGTTGAAAATTTATCTGCAAAAACAATGCGTGAAGCCCGAGGAATAATTGGTTTTGAGATTGAAATCGATGAAATTCAGGCAACAAAAAAATTATCACAAAACAGAGACGATCATAATTATAAGAATATAATTTCGGAGTTGGAAAAGACAGAAAACACTCAGTCCATTGCTATTGCAAAAGAAATGTCAAAATACCGAAAGTAAATTGGTTTTATACATTGAAAATTAGGAATTCATAATTACCTTTGCACTCGCAAGATTTAGAGATTAATAGCCATTAAATAAACCAAATGCTTATATACATATTTTACTCTTTTATTGTTATTGCCGTTATTCAACTTTCTTATTATCTGGGAGTTTTTGGGAAATTTGCTTTTGGCAAGCCACAAAGTATTGTTCCAAAAAATCTTCCCGTTTCTGTAATTGTCTGCGCAAAAAATGAAGAAGAGAATGTAAAAAAATACATTCCGTTATTAGCAGAGCAAAATTATCCTGATTTTGAAATTGTTTTGATTGATGACGCATCAAGTGATGAAACCTTAGAAGTTTTTGAGCAATTCGAAAAAGAATATTCAAATATCCGTTTAGTAAAAGTAGAGAATAATGAAGCTTTTTGGGGCAATAAAAAATATGCTTTAACATTAGGCATCAAAGCGTCCAAAAAAGAATATTTATTATTTACAGATGCAGATTGTTATCCAGCATCAAAAGAATGGATTACAACGATGACTTCTCAGTTCACCATGAACAAAACCATTGTTTTAGGTTATGGCGGCTATGAAAAAATAGAGCGCTCATTTCTGAACAAAATTATTCGTTTTGAAACTGTACTGACAGCTGTGCAATATTTTTCCTGGGCAAAATTAGGTGCTCCGTATATGGGAGTGGGACGAAATCTGGCTTATAAACGAGACGAATTTTTTAATGTAAATGGTTTTATTGATCATATTCAGGTTCGTTCGGGTGATGATGATTTATTCATAAACCAGGCTGCAAATAAATCCAACACTACCATTTCTTACACACCTGAAAGCTTTACTTATTCAAAACCAAAAGAAACCTATAAAGAATGGTTTACTCAAAAAAGAAGACATATTTCTACTGCAGAACATTACAAGTTTTTTGACAAATTGCAATTAGGGCTTTTCTTCTGTTCACAATTATTTTTCTTTTTATTAGTTATTATTTTACTGGCTTTCCAATTTCAATGGATTGCTGTACTGGCTATTTTTGCAACCCGCTATACGGTTGCCTGGACTGTAATTGGGTTCTCTGCCGGAAAATTAAAAGAAAATGATCTTAAAATTTGGTTTCCGATTGTAGAAATCATACTTATGTTAACTCAAATTAATATCTTTATAACTAATACCTTTTCAAAACCTGTACATTGGAAATAAATTCTAAAATAGAAAAAGCAAAAAAAGGCGATCAGATTGCCTTTACTTTTTTATTAGATTTTTACTGGAATGAAGTATACGGGTTTATGCTGAAACGTACCGAAAACGAAACTATAGCTGAAGATATTACTATTGAAACTTTCTCAAAAGCATTCGATAAAATAGCAAGTTATAATTCTGAATTCCAATTTAACACCTGGTTGATTGCAATAGCAAAAAATGTTTATATTGATTTGTTGCGCAAAAAGAAAACCAATCTTTTTATCGAAATAACTGATTCCGAAGATCAACAAGCCTATAATGTTGCTGATACTACTCTGTCTGCTGAAGATGCTTTAATCAACGAACAGAATCTTTCCCGTTTACTACAATGTATTAAAGAATTAAAACCGCATTATCAGGAAGTAATTCAGTTACGTTATTTCCAGGAAATGACTTATCAGGAAATTGCACTCAAAATTAATGAGCCTTTGAGCAATGTAAAAGTAAAATTGCTTCGTGCTAAAAAATTATTAGCAGAAATCATTGAGCGTAACAGATAATTTTATATCTTTAATAAAAGAATAAAATATCTTTACTTTTATTCTTAAAAAAATAAATATTTCTCACACCAAAGTTCTTTTGTTTTCGTTATTTAGTTAAAACTAAAACCTTTATTGCTTATGATTTAATGTTTACTTAACCTTTTAAATCCATTAACTATGTCTAAATTAAGCATCTATGAAACCAAGTGGACCGACCTTGTTTTCGAAAACAAAAACAAAGAATACGGCGCGTACCAATTACGCCAGGAGAGTTCTAAAAATTCAATTACAGCGCTATTCACGAGTTTGTTGATTATAGCTGCTTTAGGAAGTGTGTCCATGCTGATTAGTAAATTTACAACATCCTCTTCTATCACTGAAAAGATTCCCACGATTGATGAAGTAATAAGACCCGTGCGTTTAGATCAGCTAGTACGACCGGAAACAGAAGAAACTATTGCACCACCAGTACAAGAACAACAAGCTATTACCCAAGTGACAGATGCCCGTCAGTTAATAAATCCTGTTGTTGTGCCTACTGAACAGGCAGTACAAAACATTGCACCGAACACAGAAAATGTTCCAGTTGTAGACAATACCTCTACAGGAACAGGAACAGCAGTAAATGCTTTACCAACAACTAGCGGTGGTGGTGGTCAAAGTCTTGCTCCATCTACTACAAGTAATGAGCCGGTGCTTGCTGCTGTATTAGACAAAATGCCGGAATTCCCTGGAGGAATGAGTAAATTCTACACCTATGTAGGAAATAATTTCAACAAACCAGAATTGGATGCCGACAGAACAATGCGCGTTTATGTTTCGTTTGTAATCGAAAAAGACGGTTCAATGACAGACATAATTGTAAAAAATGATCCCGGATACGGATTAGGAAAAGAAGCCGTTCGCGTTTTGAAATCATTAAGAACGAAATGGACTCCCGGAATATTAGACGGAAAACCAGTTCGAACAGCCTATAATCTTCCAATAACAATAAAAACGGAAGCAGAATAAATAAACAAAAAGCAGAATTTAGGTTCTGCTTTTTTTATGTCTTTTACGTTGGTACCTTTCATTATAAAATTAAAAAACATTTATAAAAACTAACAAAATCAATTACTTTTACAATTCATAAAAAGAATTGTATTAAAAATTAAAAACAATAAAAATGGGAATATTTTCGGCTATTCTTGGCAATGCTGGTTCAGTAAGCCAGGAAGATTTACTTAAAAAATACGGACAGCTTTTAACTGATAATGAAGAAATCGAAATGGGTTTCAAATTAATTCGGGACACATTTATCTTCACTAACAAAAGATTAATTTTAGTTGACGTACAAGGAATAACAGGCAGCAAAACTGAATACAAATCAATTTCATACAAAAGTATTACCCGATTTAGTGTAGAAACTGCAGGAACTTTTGAACTTGATGCCGAATTAAAAATTTGGGTTTCAAGCGAACAACAACCCAGCATTATCAAACAATTTAATAAATCGGTAAATGTGTATGAAGTGCAAAAAGTATTAGCACACCATGTTTTAGGTTAAAACAACAAACCCGACAAGTTTCTAAAATTTGTCGGGTTTTATTTTTTCCGGACTGAAATTATTATTTCTTTTTTTTAGTCGCTGTTTTTTTAGTTGCAGCTTTTTTTACAGGAGCTGTATTTACTATTTTTTGCTGAACATAAGGTTTATATAAACCGTCTTTCTCTGCTCTTTTTTTAGCATCTTCTGCTCTTTTTTGAGATTCCGGATGTGAACTCATCATCTGGTCAATAAAAGAAGCCTGAGTACCCTCGCTCATCTTAGCTAAAATTCTAAATGCAGATTCCTCAGCATTGACATTATAACCATTCTTTTTCAAAAAATCATATGAAAACAAATCAGCTTCAGTTTCTTGTTTACGGCTGTGTTTACTATCAATCATTGCACTTCCAATTTTACCTAATTGACTATCAGTAACAGAAGTTACTGTTGCTGATTGCGAAGCGGCCCCATCAAGAAGAGCTTCTTTTTGATATGCCGCTCTCATAGCATCTCTGGAATCATTATTGGCAACGTGCCCGATTTCATGGCCTATAACAGCAAGCAATTCATTATCATCCATAATATCCATTAATCCTGAATATACACGAACACTGCCATCAGCAGTAGCAAATGCATTTACTTCTTTGAGTTTATATACCTTATAATTCAAAGTATACCCTTCCCCTTTAGTGTGTTTTCCAAAAACCCTGTTCAGTCTTACTGCATAAGAATCTGTCGCTGCAGCTATAACGTGTTCTGCATCTAATTTATCAACCGCTTCTTTTGATAATTTAGCGGCATCTGCATTCGTCAAAGTAAAACTGGTAACTCCTTTTTGAAGAGCTCCGATTGCTTTCTCTCCAAGATTAATTTGTGCATTCATTTTAGTCACACCAAAAGAAGTAAATAGAATTCCTAAAACTATAAATTTATTTTTCATCATTTTATATTTGAATTAACAACAACAAATATACTTAGAAGTAAAAATATAAATCAAATTATATTTATTTGTTTATTAACAGTTAATAACAACCATATTTATTGTATTATTTAAATAATTATCTAATTCATTATACAGAATTAACAAATTATCGATAATCAACGGATAAAATCGATAAGATAACAATTAGACACACTACTAACTTCTACAACTTTACGTATATTTGTAGTGTCAAATTTAATATATGGAAACCGTAGTAGAAAATATACCAACCGGAAAGCCTAAATGGCTAAAAGTAAAACTTCCGATTGGACAAAAATACACTGAACTTCGTGGTTTGGTAGACAAATATAGCTTAAATACCATCTGTACCTCAGGTAGTTGTCCTAATATGGGAGAATGTTGGGGAGAAGGAACTGCAACTTTTATGATCCTGGGTAATGTATGTACCCGTTCTTGTGGATTTTGTGGTGTAAAAACCGGAAGACCTGAAACAGTAGATTGGGATGAACCTGAAAAAGTAGCCCGATCAATAAAAATTATGAACATCAAACATGCAGTAATTACAAGTGTGGACAGAGATGATTTAAAAGATGGCGGCTCTATTATCTGGATTGAAACTGTAAAAGCAATTCGACGTATGAACCCAAACACAACGCTTGAAACTTTAATTCCTGATTTTCAGGGAATAGAAAGAAATCTTGACCGAATTGTAGAAGCTAATCCTGAAGTCGTTTCACACAATATGGAAACTGTTCGCCGTTTAACACGTGAAGTTCGTATTCAGGCAAAATATGATCGCAGTCTCGAAGTTTTACGTTATTTGAAAGAAAAAGGAATTAACAGAACTAAATCAGGAATTATGTTAGGACTTGGCGAAACTGAAGAAGAAGTCTTTCAAACCATGACTGATTTACGTAATGCTAATGTTGATGTAGTAACTATTGGTCAATATTTACAACCAAGCAAGAAACATTTACCTGTAAAAGAATTCATTACTCCGGATCAATTTGCCAAATACGAGAAATTTGGTCTTGAATTAGGTTTCCGTCACGTAGAAAGTGGTCCGCTTGTTCGTTCATCATACAAAGCACAAAAACATATTTTATAAAAAGTTTAACCGTTTTTGTTTAGTTGGCAAATAGATTAAACAAACGATTTACCGAATAAACAAAAAGCTTGAAAACAAGAATAGCAATAAATGGTTTTGGAAGAATTGGCAGAAATTTATTTCGATTACTTTTAAACCATCCTGAAATTGAAGTTGTCGCAATCAACGACATTGCAGATAACAAAACGATGTCGCATTTAATAAAATATGACAGTATTCATGGGGTTTTACCTTTTGTGGTATCCCATGATGAAAGAAGCATTATCGTTGATAAAAAACATTATCTGTTTTTTCATGAAAATAAGATTTCAAATTTAGACTGGAAAAGTCACCATATTGATTTTGTAATTGAATCTACCGGAAAATACAAAACATATGAAGAGCTAAATGCACATATTGAAGCAGGAGCAAAAAAAGTAATACTTTCAGCTCCATCAGAGGTAGATACTATAAAGACTGTTGTTTTAGGAGTTAATGAAGGTATTCTGGACGGAAGCGAAAAAATTGTTTCAAACGCAAGCTGCACAACAAACAATGCTGCTCCGATGATTAAGATTATCGATGAATTATGTGGAATTGAGCAAGCATACATTACTACAATACATTCGTATACAACGGATCAAAGTTTGCACGATCAACCGCATAAAGATTTAAGAAGAGCAAGAGGAGCCAGCCAGTCAATTGTTCCGACGACAACAGGAGCCGCGAAAGCACTGACAAAGATTTTTCCTGAATTGCATCAGAAAATTGGAGGTTGTGGCATTAGGGTTCCTGTTCCGGATGGTTCTTTAACAGACATCACATTTAATGTGAAACGGGCCGTAACAATAGAGGAAATTAACAATGCTTTTAAAAACGCATCAAAAACACGTTTTAAAAAAATATTAGATTATACAGAAGATCCAATCGTATCCGTTGATGTAATAGGCAATACACATTCCTGTGTATTCGACGCACAACTAACATCTGTTATAGATAAAATGGTAAAAGTGGTTGGATGGTATGATAATGAGATAGGCTATTCATCGAGACTTATCGATCTAATCGTGCTGATGAAAAAAACATAAGATTCATTATAAAAAGTATTACAACATGAAATACCTTTTTATTTTTATCAGTTTTTATTACATCTCATTGTATTCACAATCAAAACCGAATACAGATAGCATTTCCTATTATAACAAATTAGCCAGCTCCAGTCTTAAAGATAAGAAATATAACAATGCCCTATTATTTACTCAAAAATCAATTGATTACAGTAAAAGCCACAATAGAGCAGAAAACCTGGCTGATCAAACTTTCAAACTTGGAAAAATATATTACAATCAACAGCAATACGAAGAAGCTTTAAAATATTTCCATAAAAGTATTGTCCTATTTGATCAAATTCCGTTAACTGCAACAAAGGCAGTTGCTTTATATTATATTGGAATTACAAATACTGCAAAAAAGGATTATGAAACTGCTGAAGTATATTATAAAAAAGCAACCGTTATTTTTAATAAATTAAACTTAAATTATTCTTATGAATATTTAAATTTAGAAAAAGCAAAAGCATATAAGTCACATAAAAATTATGATTTAGCTTCCAAAACATTAAAAAAAATAATTGAACAGCCTGAGAGTAATAAAACTCCAACAATCAAATCAGATTCCTATTACCAGCTTGGTTTAATTGAAACGCAACGCAAGAAAAATGATTCCGCTATTATCTACTTTAATAATGCTTTGGATTTAAATGCAAAAACTCAAAATTTAAAACAAAAATCAAAAATTATATTCGCAATAAGCCAATATTACAAAAACAATAAAGAATATGACCGCGCATACAGTTATTTAGAGGAACATTACCAAATAGAAAATTACATTCTAAAATTAAAAAATGCCAAACTTGATTTTGATGAATTTAAAAAAATCAAGCAAAATAATCTTTTAAATGACGAGATAAAAAGGGAAAACGAAGAAAAAGCACAAGTAAAAACTTATCGATATTCAAAATTAATCAGCATTTTGG
This sequence comes from Flavobacterium sp. Flavsp81, assembly GCF_059491325.1. Classification (NCBI taxonomy): domain Bacteria; kingdom Pseudomonadati; phylum Bacteroidota; class Flavobacteriia; order Flavobacteriales; family Flavobacteriaceae; genus Flavobacterium; species Flavobacterium sp. Flavsp81. The sequence goes on from NZ_CP168505.1 coordinate 2,625,854, forward strand.
CTATTGCACTTATCTCTATTTTATCATTATTAAGTTTAGCATTATATAAAAATAATATTATCAGAAATCAAAATAATTTACTTTTAAAAGAAAAAAACAAAGAACTTATTTTAGCCAAAAATAAAGCTGAAGAAGCTTCAAAAGCAAGATCTGAATTTTTATCAACAGTAAGTCATGAGCTTAGGACCCCGCTAAATGCTATTAATGGGATTGCACATTTATTACTTGAGGAGAATCCAAGACAATCACAATTAAAATATTTAGATTCTCTGAAATTCTCCGGAAATTATCTCACTACATTCATTAACGAGATACTTGAAATAAATAAAATGGACTCCACAAAAGTCGAAATAGAAAAAATTAGTTTCGACTTAAAAGCTTTGCTTGCCAATATTCAAAACTCTTTAAAAGAATTGGCGACTACTAATAATAATCATCTTACACTGGAAATAGACAATGCGATTCCAGATAATCTAATTGGTGATACAACCAAACTATCTCAGATAATCCTTAACTTAATTAACAATGCATTAAAGTTTACCAAAAATGGAAATGTAACCGTTATTGCTAAATTAGATGCTCTTGGAAAGGAAAAAGCAACGGTTTATTTTGAAATTACCGATACAGGAATTGGTATTCCAAAAGACAAACAGGAAAAAGTATTTGAAAGTTTTTCACAAGGATCTATTGAGGTTAACCGCAAATATGGAGGAACTGGTTTGGGGCTTACCATAGTTAAAAAACTTATTGAGCTTTTGGGAGGTAAAATAAAATTACTAAGTGAAGTTGGCAAAGGTTCTACTTTTAATTTTAAACTAAATTTCGGCATCAATAAACACCCATTGAAAAAAACTCAGGAAACTAAACTTTATGATGATTGTCAACTGGAAAACAAAGTCATTCTGTTGGTTGAAGACAATAAAATAAACCAGCTGATAACTCAAAAAATGCTGGAAAACAAAGCGATATCCTGCGAAATCATAGATAATGGTGAAGAAGCTATTGAATTATTAAAAGTAAAACATTTTGATTTAATTTTAATGGATGTACACTTACCAGGAATTAACGGCACAACAGCTACAGAACAAATCCGGGAATTCGACAAAACAACTCCAATCATTGCCCTTACTGCTATTTCTCTTGATGAAAACAGAGATCAGCTTTTATCTTTTGGAATGAATGATGTCATAACAAAACCTTTCGTTCCGGATGTCTTTTACAATACCATTGCCAGACATTTTGATTAAAAATTTAGTTTTTTTACTTTTTCAAATACTCTAAAACTTCAAAATTAAAATTTTCCTGACTATTAATAAATGAACTTGTTATTGGTAAATAATATAGTTTCGAAGCTAATTTCGAGTCTTTTAACCGAACAAAATCCTTTTCAGTTGTAATGATTTTTTTATGTTCTGCTTTTTTTAAAATTAATTCTATTTCTGTTTCCGAAAAATGATGATGGTCCGGAAAAGTCAAACATTCATCATTTTCATTTTTTAAATAATCAAAAAATGATTTTGGTTTAGCAATGCCGGCTAAAAGTAATTTTGATTCGTTTTTAATTTCATCGACAGTGATTTTTTCATTGACACCATAAATAGCATCATCATAATCTATAAAAGTAAAATACAATTCCTGCTTAGGATTTAATTTTAGCTTTCGCTGAACTTCCTGTTGCTTTGCAATTGATAAATCCTTCGGACATTTAGTTACAATTACAATATTGGCGCGATTGGCTCCACTCCTGCTTTCGCGTAAATTTCCGGTTGGCAGCATAAAATCATCCAAATATAAATCATCATAAGAAGTCAACAAAATATAAAACCCCGCTTTTACTTTTCGATGCTGATAGGCATCGTCAAGCAAAATCACTTCAGGCTTTACATTTTGAGATAATAATTGTGTAATTCCGTTTGTTCGATTCGCATCAACTGCCACTTGAATATTGGGAAATTTTTGATAAAACTGAAAAGGCTCATCACCTAGAATTTCGGCATTTGAAGTAGAATCTGCCAGTACAAAACCTTCAGACTGACGTTTATACCCACGACTTAGAGTAGCAACTTTATATTTATCAGACAGTAACCGAATGAGATATTCAATTTGAGGTGTTTTTCCGGTTCCGCCTACACTTAAGTTTCCAACAGCAATAACCGGAATATCAAATGAAACAGATTTCAGAATTCCTTTATCAAAAAGAAAATTCCGAATTGCAGTAATGAATCCGTAAAGAATTGCGAATGGGAAAAGTATTTTTCGAAGTACATTCATTTTACGAAAGTATAATTTTTTTTGTTAATTTGTTTCAGGTTTCAAGTATACAAAACATGAAACCTAAAATCCGAAACAAAAGTAAAAAATGAAAATCAAAAATATAATAGAAGTACTAGAAGAAATGGCTCCTTTGGCTTACGCCGAAGACTTTGATAACGTTGGGCTTTTAGTTGGAAATTCAGAAACCGAAAGCACCGGAGTTTTAGTTTGCCACGATGCTTTAGAAAATGTAATTGAAGAAGCTATTACTAAAAACTGCAATTTGGTAGTTTGTTTTCATCCTATTTTATTCTCGGGAATAAAGAAAATAACAGGTAAAAATTATGTAGAGCGCGCCATTTTAAAAGCTATTAAAAATGACATTGCCATTTATTCCGTTCATACTGCTTTAGACAACCACTCTCAGGGTGTTAATAAAATTTTCTGTGATGCTTTAGGATTAATAAATACAAAGGTTTTGATTCCGAAGCAAAATTTCATTCAAAAATTAGTTACTTATACCGTCCCCGATAATGCTGAAAAAGTTCGCAATGCATTGTTTGAAGCCGGAGCAGGGAGAATTGGCAACTATGATAATTGCAGTTTTAACTCAGAAGGTTTTTTTACTTTTAAAGGAAATGAAGACAGCAATCCTGTTATTGGTAAAAAAGGAGAGTTGCATACCGGAACCGAAATAAAAATTGAAGTTGTTTTTGAAAAACACCTCCAGACTAAAATCCTTAAAGCACTTTTTGCAAATCATATCTACGAAGAAGTAGCTTATGAAATTTATGATTTACAAAATTCACATCAAAATATTGGTTTAGGAATGATTGGTGAATTTGAAACTGAAATGGATGAAAAAGAATTTCTTTATTTCGTAAAAGATAAAATGGTAGCTGATGGAATTCGTCATTCTGCCTTTACAGAGAAAAAAATAAAAAAAGTTGCTGTCTTGGGAGGATCAGGAAGTTTTGCTATAAAAAACGCCATTGAGTCTGGAGCAGATGCTTTTTTGACTGCAGATTTAAAATACCACCAATTTTATGAAGCTGAAAATCGGTTACTTTTAGCAGATATTGGTCATTTTGAGAGTGAACGCTATACAAAAAACTATATTGTTGATTATCTTAGGAAAAAAATCCTTAATTTTGCCATCATTTTATCAGAAGAAAATACAAATCCAGTTAAGTACTTATAGAATATGGCGAATACGAAAGAATTAAGTGTTGAGGACAAGTTAAGAGCAATATACGATTTACAGCTTATTGACTCGAGAATTGACGAAATCAGAAACGTAAGAGGAGAACTTCCATTAGAAGTTGAAGATTTAGAAGATGAAGTTGCAGGTTTAAGCACGCGTTCAGAAAAACTAAAAAGTGAACTTGAAGTAGTTGAGGATCTTATCAAATCTAAGAAAAATGCTATTGAGGAACACAAAGAAGTTATCAAAAAATACACAAAACAGCAAGAATCAGTTCGTAATAACAGAGAATTTAATTCTTTGACCAAAGAAGTTGAATTTCAGGAATTAGAAATTCAGTTGGCTGAAAAGCAAATTAAGGAAATGAAAGCTTCTATTGAACATAAAAAAGAAGTAATTTCTAACTTAAAAGAAAAATTAGAAGCTAAAAGTTCACATCTAAAACATAAAAAATCTGAATTAGATGCAATTATGGCAGAAACTCAAAAAGAAGAAATCTTCTTAACTGAGAAATCTACTGAATTTTCAGAGCAAATCGAAGCAAGATTATTAGCTGCTTATAACAGAATCAGAAGTAGTGTTCGTAATGGCTTGGCTGTAGTATCTATCGAAAGAGGAGCTTCCGCAGGATCATTCTTCACGATTCCGCCGCAAACACAGGTGGAAATTGCTTCCAGAAAGAAAATCATCACTGATGAGCATTCAGGAAGAATCTTAGTTGACAGTGTACTTGCTGATGAAGAGAAAGAAAAAATGGAACAACTGTTCTCAAGTATCTAAATAAAAATTGTCCCGATAAACATCGGGACTTTTTTTTGTTTAAAGTTGTCTGCTAATTTAGCTTAGACTATTTTTTTGCTAAGAATTGCATCAATTCTACAAATTTGTATTTTGTTTGTATGATAAATATAAAATTCGTGATAAATTTGTGTAATTCGTCACTATTTTTTTTAGGTTTCGAATAGTTATATTTTTATCATTTAAACCTACTTTGTTTTGGGACTTAAAGAAGGAATTCGTTTTATTACATTAAAATCGGTTGGGCAATACATTAATTTTTTAAGTTATGTACATCCGCAAAAAGCCATAGACCTCTCATATGCACTTTTTAGCCAGCCACGAATTGGCAGACTGAAAAAAGAAAATTTGCCTAAAATACTTAAGCATGCAGAGACAGAAACCTTTCATCATAACGAACATCATTTTCAAACCTATGTATGGAAGGGGAACGAAACCAAAATTTTACTTGTTCATGGTTGGGAAAGTAATGCTTCGCGATGGAAAAAAACGTTACCTCATCTTCAAAAAACCGGAAGCACAGTCATTGCCATTGACGCCCCCGCACATGGACAAAGCAGCGGCAAGGAATTTAATGTTCCGCTCTATGCCGAATTCATAAACAAAGCAGTAGAAAAATATCAGCCGGATATCATTATTGGCCATTCTATTGGAGGTGCAGCCTGTGTGTATCACCAATATTTGTTTCCGAATACAAGCATCAACAAAATGGTCATTCTTGGAGCGCCTTCCGATTTAAAAACACTGATTGACAATTATGTTTCGATGTTAAGTTTAAATGCTAAAATGTTTTCACTTTTGGAAAATCGTTTCCTCACACATTTTAACTTTAAACTGGAAGATTTTTCAGGACAAAAATTCGCTTCACAGTTTAATATTCCAGGATTAGTAGCTCACGACACAACAGACGATGTAGTTTCTTTTGAAGAAGGAAAAAAAATAGCGAGCAATTGGAGAAACAGTCAGTTTCTCGAAACCAAAGGTTTAGGTCACGGAATGCACGATGATGAACTGTATCAAAAAGTGATTGAATTTCTGTTTACTGAATAAAGTTCAAAGTTGCAGAGTTCGAAGAAAGGTTTTTTTTTGACATTTTGTAAGAATCTAATAATCTAAGAAGTTTAAATTATGATAGCTGTAATTTTTGAAGTCATTCCTAATGAAGGTAAAAGAGAAGAATATCTTGATATTGCTGCAAATTTAAGGACTGAACTAAATAATATTGAAGGATTTATATCAATTGAACGCTTTCAGAGTTTTAGTGATCCTGAAAAAGTTTTATCATTGTCTTTCTGGAAAGATGAGGAAAGTATTCAACAATGGAGAAATCTCGAAACACATCGATTTGCCCAATCGAAAGGCAGAAATGAAATATTTAAAGATTATCATTTAAGAATTGCAAGCGTGGTTAGGGATTATGGAATGTTCGACAGAAAAGAAACGCCAAAAGACAGTACCGGCTTTCACGATAAATAATAATACCATTTTCTAAAATATAATCCGAACCCTTATAAAATCCCATAATCTAAAATCTAAGAAGTCTAATTTTTGACTACTTTTGCAGTATGGAAGAAAATCTAAAACGCCTTAATAAATTCATTGGAGAAACAGGTTATTGTTCCCGTCGGGAAGCAGATAAACTCATCGAAGAAGGACGCGTAACCATAAACGGTGCAATACCCGAAATGGGAACCAAAGTTTCGCCGGATGATGAAGTGCGTATAGATGGAAAATTAATCCTGGAGAAACATGAAAAAATGGTTTATTTAGCTTTCAACAAACCTGTTGGAATTGAATGTACCACCAATCTCGAAGTTCGAAATAATATTGTTGATTATATCAATTATCCAAAACGTATTTTTCCTATCGGGAGATTAGATAAAGCCAGCGAAGGATTAATTTTTATGACTAACGATGGTGATATTGTAAACAAGATTTTACGTGCCAGAAACAATCATGAAAAAGAATATACAGTTACCGTAAACAAACCTATTACCGACCGTTTTATACAACGAATGGGAAATGGAGTCCCAATTTTGGATACCGTTACCCGAAAATGTAAGGTCGAACAAATTAGCAAATACACTTTCAAAATTATCCTCACACAAGGTTTAAATCGCCAAATTCGTAGAATGTCTGAATATTTGGGTTATGAAGTTACGGCATTAAAACGTATCCGAATAATCAATATTTCATTGGATATTCCTGTTGGTCGTTATCGCGATTTAACAGATGCAGAAATTAAGGAATTAAATCAATTAATTGAGCCATCAAGCAAAACTGAAGAAGCAAGTTTACCAAAAACGGAAACTCCAAAACGCAGAACCGAATTTATTTCAAAACATGATCCCAGATTTAAGAAAAAAGGAGATTATTAATATTTTCTTTATAAAGTTTTTACTTCAGTATTCTAAAGTTTTTTACAAAGTCTTTGTATTTATCACTTAGGGTTATTTTATGATTACCTTTTAAAATAACCAGATTATCATTAACAATTATTTCTTCTATTTTGACTGCGTTTACAATATAGTTGCGATGAGTCTGAAAAAATTTCTTTGGATCCAAAAGTTGAATAATTTTAGTCAGCGATATCAGAATTACAAATTTTTCGGCTTCTGTAATAATATTGCAATATCGGTCTTCAACTTCAATGTATATTATATCCTTAATCTGGACTTTCTTTAAGGTTTTGTTTTTTTTGATAAAAAGAGAATCATTACTTATAACTGTATTTTGATCCTCGCTGTGAAAAGCATTTGCCTGACCATAAAATTTCTCAACTGCCATTTCAAGCGCATATAAAATCTCAAGTTCGTTGAATGGTTTCATTAAAAAACTAAAAGGCCTGGTAAGCTTCGCCCTTTCAAAAATCTGACGGTCCTTAGAACTTGTTAAAAAAACAAATGGTTTTAATCCGTTAGGAACAATATTTATGGTTTCTGCAAAAGTAATTCCATCCGGCTTTCCATCCAGAAAAACATCTATAACTACGATATCAATCGCATGGTTATAAAACATTGTTAGTGCCTCCTGATGAGTTCTGGCAACTCCAACAATATTATAATTATTTTCTGTAAGTACTTTTACGAGCGCATCACTTTCAGAAACAGTATCCTCAATAATAAGAACATTTATATTATCCATGGTTTTTAAACTTTTGTAAGGCAATAATCATTTTAGTTCCAACATTTTCTTCACTTTCTATTTCCAGTCTGCCGCCATTTTTATAAATCATGCTTTTACATAACTGCAACCCTAATCCTGTTCCTATTGCATCGTCATTTTTCTTTCTGGAAAGCAGAACGGTATCTTTTAATAATTCTTGGCGCGTTGTTTCTGTCATTCCTAATCCGGTATCTTCAATAATCAAATAACAGAAATCTTCAGATGAAGGCCGTTCATAAATAGAAATCGTTCCATTTTCTTTAGAGAATTTAATGGCGTTATCTAACAGGTTGCGGATAATTATTTTAAGCGAATCCATATCAGCAAACACATAATCTACCGTAGAAACATCGTTTTTAAAATTAATGTTTTTATTTAGCATCAACGATTTATAGTTATACTCAACATGCTGTACAATTGATGCAAGATGCAATGATTCCTGAAAAAAATAAGCTTGTTTGGTTTGCAATAATGCCCAATTAAGCAGGTTATCCAATAAATTATAAGCACCACTGGCAATTGTACTGTTTTTATGAAGTAAAACATCGAGTTCTGTATAATTTTTATTCTCCAGATTATCTAATAATTTGCTATTGCTCGTTTTTAGGGCATTTACCGAAGATCTCAAATCATGGCTTACAATAGAGAACAATTTATCTTTTGTAGCGTTTAATTCATCCAGCTGATTCTTTTGAGCTAAGATTATCTTGTTGTTCTTGATTTTTTGCCTGTAAAAGTAAACTCCTGCCCCAAACATTACGAATAATAAAACCGAAAAAATGATAAACCCATTTCTTTCGGCTATTTTTACTTTATTCTCGGCAGCAAGAACGTTAACTTCCTTTTGCTTTTGTTTAATTGCAAACTTCTTTTCGAGATCTGCGATTGCCCAGACTTTATTCTGGTCGTTTAAGGAATCTTTCCATGCTTCGTATTCTTTTCTATAAGTTAAAGCCATTGGGAAATTTTTCCTGTTTTCTTCTACTGCCGCCATATTTTTGGCTGCAGCTCTTTTTAAATCAAATGACTTTACTTTTTTGGATAAATCATATGCTTTTTCAAAATAAGGAATTGCCTGATCGTCTTTGAATTGTGTATAATATAAATTGGCAATATCCATGTAAGAACTTATGAGTATTACGCTGTCTTTTTCTGCCTCTTGCAATCTTGCACCTTTAAATAAATATTTTTCTGATTGATTAAAGTCCTGCAGATGCAGATGACACAATCCTATATTATGAAGAATTATGCTTCTTTTCAAATCATAAATTTCTCTTGTTGATAATTTTTCTATTTCACAAAAATATTTTAATGCTTTTTGAAATTTATTTTGTTCTAATGCAATTTCACCAAGATTATTCTTAACTTTATAGTTGAATTGAAAAACTGTAGATACCTTTTCAAATTCATTTTTAGATTCATTTATAAGTTTTTTTTCTCTGAAGCTAATTCCTCTAAAATAATGACAATAATCTAAAAGTTTAATATTTTTGGTCAAAAAAATTTGTTTCATAGAATAAACTAAAGTTGAATCCCAGTTTTTTTCCAGAAAAAAAGATGCTGCTTTATTAAAATTCAACTCCTCTTCAAACTTAATTACAGTGGTTTTTATTTCATTTCTAAATAAATTATTTTCATGAATATTTTCTTGTGAGAAGATAAAAAATGAATTAAACAATAATGAAAATAATAATAATTTAATATTAAGCATTCTTTATTTAGATTTAATTATTGCAAATATATACTAGCAAAAAACTTCGCTAGTATATATTTTCATAATCTTTTAAAGACTATATTCTAATTTGGAAATTAACTGTAAAATATACTATCCTCCGTGCTGTACAGTAGTTTCAGTTCCTCTTGAAGTTTCAGGATCAATATCCCAAAGAAAAGTTTGAATTGATTCTACATTTGAAAGTCCCCCAATAAAAATAGTATGGTCTGCCTGAAAAATTATTTCATAGATAGATAAATTTCCTAATAATTCTTCAGGCATATCGTACACTATAAAAAATTGCAATTGGGCATGTCCAGCAAGATCTATATAGGTATTTTGAAATATGCTGTATTTGAGCGTTCCATTATCGTTAAGTGCAGCCGAATCGACATAAACAATAGCATTCACCGTAAGCGTGTTCGCATTAGCACTATAATATGCTTCAACATATGGAGATAAAATCTCTACAGATTTTGTTTCTTCAAATGTCACATTTCCTATTGAACTAGCTGTTGTTTCTATTGTACGGGTAATATCTTTTCCAGGAGGAGCAACAGTTGTAGGACAAGAATTTGGTAAAGTTTTTTCCATGTTAGTGTTTTTTTAAGTTAATATAGCGTTAGGTTATTTGTATTTTCAGAAATATTCTTAGTTATGCCTTTACTATAATGACACAAAAAGCAAAATTTCCAAAATCAAATATAGTAAAGATTTTCTTAACAACTTTATTTGCAATATTATTAAACAACAGATATTAGCTTCATTATGCCTAAATAAATAAAAAACTAGAAGAAACCAGCTTTTATTATACAAAAAATCCTACTCAATAAAGAATAGGATTTCTTTGTTGCTATTTATTATTTTTTCAAGAACTCATAATATAAAGGCTTAGATAAAAAAGAGCTTTTTTGATATGAGTCAATCTCTTTTTCTCTTGAAGTTTCAATTAATTCTCCATCTAAATTGTGCGTTAAAAAATACTCTCTACGTACTTCATCATTAAAATTCAAATTACTCAAAAATCTTGGTTCTACTCCTTTATTTACCGAAATATTGTAATTTGTAATGAGGTTACCCCAATTTATAAAACTGCATAATAATACTGTTCCATAAAAATACCAAACCATTTGATTTAGAAGATAGGCATTGGTTTTTTGCTTTGTGATTTTTAAAAGAGAAAACAATAATCCAATAATAGCCAGGATAAGAAAAGCATATACACCCAGACGTTTATATGTGAGTCCAAAACATGAAATATATTCTGAATTTTTAATGATTGTACTTATAATCAAAATACCATTTAACAGAATCCAAATTCCAGCTAAACGTTTTAGATTTTTAGCTTTCGAATCAAAATTGAATCCTCCCTTGAAATAGAACAATATAACACCAACTGCCATGAGTATAGAAAAAATCACTGCGTTTACTCTTTCGTGTGTATCAGAACTTAGGTTTGCTCTTTCGACAACTTCAAAAAACTGTTCGTAATTATAAGTAACAATAAATACCAAAAGCATCAAATTCAACAACACTAAAGTAATTTCACCACTCTTTCTTTCGAAATCAAGATCAAGAAATGAAAATGAACTTTGATGTTGGTTTTTAACTTCTTCATTAAAATCATTATCCAACACCGGGTTCTTATCATAACAAACATCCGGTACCCAATAATTCCAAAAAGTAAATGAAATATAAAAGCCTAAACCAGTAATCGCGATTAATTGCAGAATATCAATATCTAACGTATAATTAGTAAAAAGAGAAGAAAAATGATCGCTTCCAAAAGAATAAACTACAAAAAACAATATCAGAAATATTGCCGGAATCATAAAATAAGCAATTAGTTTCTTAGCAAAATTATTACTTATTTTTCGCTGCGGAAGCCATTGACTGAAGATAAAAACACGCCCTAATGAAGTGATTCCGTTTAAGAAAACAAGTGGAAAAACCTGAATTATTTTAAGCTTATTATCCTGCGTTTTAAACTGCAGAAAAACAACTGACAGGAACAAAGCCAAAAAAGAAGCAAAATCCCCATACCACGCAAAAGCAATACAAGACAGCACAGATGTAATGACTAAAACCAAGTGGGAACGTTCTGTAAATTTATCCTGAAAGTAATAACAAATTAAACCGGTTATGACCAGACCAAAAATAGCGAGATTGACGCCTACTGACTCGTTGTAAAAAAGCAATGTAAAAACAATACTGCAAACTAAAATAAAATGGATTTTTTTCATGATTTAAAATTTAAAAGTACTTTGTTTTTCAAAGTAATTAGACAAAAAAATTTGGTTATTAAGATTTCATTAATTTTTCGAGATAAGACAAATGTTCTTTAAAAGCTGCACGTCCTCTATCGGTAACACGGTATGATGTTTTAGGTTTTTTACCCACGAATTCTTTTTTAACTTCAATATATTCGGCTTTTTCCAAAGCTGAGGAATGACTGGCTAAATTACCGTCAGTGATATTCAAAAGCGTTTTCATTTCGGTGAAGTCAATCCAATCATTGACCATCAGAATAGACATAATACCTAATCTGACACGGCTTTCGAAATCTTTATTTAATTTATCAATGATCCCCATTGGTTTATTTGTATTTTTTGAACATTACTAATCCGTACAAGATATGTAAAATACCAAAACCTATGATCCAAAAGATCAAACCATATCCAATATAAAAAAGAGAAACTGCTCCTAATACAAGTTCGCAAAAACCTAAATATTTTACATCTGAAAAAGTATATTTTTCAGCATTTATAAGTGCTAAACCATAAAAGATTAACGTTACAGGTGCCACTAAACCATAAATTTGATGATATAATAAAGCCAGACAGAAAATACCACCCATTAAAAGAGGAACTCCTAAATTGAACAACATCTTTTTTGTAACTGAAGTCCAAATTGGTAAATCATATTTTTTACTTTTGCGAAGTGTAAAAAATATTCCAAAAGTTAAGGCACACAACAAAATTATAATTGCTATAAATATTAATTCTGAAACCAAATCAACTGAATATAATTTATGTTCTCCGTCAAAATACTCAAGCCCATTTGCTCTAAATAATTGATAAACATATAATCCGCCAATTAAAGCAGATAAACCTGCAAAAACTCCTGAGAGCCCGCTTAGTGATATAAATCTTGAAGAACGCTCCATCATGGAACGAATGTGTGCTAAATCTTCTTGGTGCTTCTGATTCATAATTAAAGTACTTTGTGTTACAAAGTTATTATTTATTTTGAAATGACAAACAAAAAATAATATTTTATTTAAATAGTTATTACTTGATATCTGTTAGCTTTTGAAAAAACCTTGCAGGAACCCATAAAAACAAAAGCCTGTTCGACAGAATGGGCTTTTGTTTTTTAGTTATATAAAATCTTTATCAAAACCATCTTCTTCGTTTGAATAAAAGCACACCAAGAACAGATAAAAGAATTGAAACAAAAAGTAAAATCCAAATACCGTATTTACTTCCTTCCAAACCATTGGGAACGTTCATCCCATATAAACTGGCAATTAAAGTCGGAATCATTAAAATAATAGAAATTGAAGTCATCTGCTTCATTATATTATTCATATTATTAGAAATCACAGAAGCATACGCATCCATCATTCCTGTAAGAATGTTACTGTAAATATTGGCTGTATCCTGTGCCTGACTCAACTCAATTTCGACATCTTCCAATAAATCTAAATCGTAGTTTGCCTTATGAGCTTTTAAGTTTTTAATTCGATGGAATAAAACATCGTTCCCTTTTAAAGAGGTAATAAAAAACACCAAACATTTTTCGATTTGGAGTAAAGCCTGCAATTCTTCGTTTTTAATCGATCTCTCTAAATTATCTTCTGCAAGTTTTATCTTTTGATTGATTTGTTTCAGATATTTTAAATACCAGACACTTGAAGACAGCAATAATCGTAAAACCAAATCAAAACTATCCTTGATCTCAATGTTTTTTCTTTGTGAATACAGTACAAAATCAGCAATAATTTCTGTTTTATAAAAATTGATGGTAACACTAATATCTTCCTTAAAAATTAAACCAAGGGGAATTGTCTGAAAAGGAAGTTTAATGTCATTGATTTTTATTGGAACACGCATAATAATGAGTGTCCAGCCATCTTCGATTTCAATTCGGGGTCTTTCATCAATATCTTCAATATCATTATAAAAAGCTTCAGGAATCTGAAGTTCTTCTAATAAATATTCTTTTTCTGCTGCTGTTGGAGATTCAATATTAATCCAGCAATTAGGAGTCCATTCCTGGATTTCGATTAATCCGTTGTTGTTTTTTTTGTAAAAAGCTTTCATTTCAAGATACCATGGTTTTATAACAGCATTTTGAAAAGATTCAAAAGCTATTTTCAGTTTAACACTAACGAATAATAATCGTCCATTTGGAGAAGTTTTTTTAAGTGGTGCAAAAGTATCTTTTATTTTTAAAAACAGAAACTTAAAACTAATTAATTATATATTAAAAACAACAAAGCCCATTCGACTGAATGGGCTTTGATTATTCACATTTTATAAAAAACTATTTTCTTGCGCTTCTCATTTTGCGTGCTAAAAGTGTGTTTTTAAGCAACATTGCAATGGTCATTGGTCCTACTCCACCCGGAACCGGTGTAATAAATGATGCTTTTTTGCTTACTCCGTCGAAATCAACATCACCTTTTATCACATAACCTTTTGGGTTTGATGCATCGTCTACGCGAGTAATTCCAACATCTACAATTACAACTCCGTCTTTAACCATATCTCCCTTTAAAAATTCAGGAACGCCTAAAGCTGTAATAATAATATCTGCATTTTTAGTGAATTCTGCTAAGTTTTTAGTACGGCTGTGTGTAAGCGTAACTGTCGAATCTCCGGGATTTCCTTTACGGCTCATTAAAATACTCATTGGACGTCCTACAATATGACTTCTACCGATTACAACGGTATGTTTTCCGGATGTTTCAACTTTATAACGCTCCAACAATTCCATAATTCCGAATGGTGTTGCGGGGATAAAACTTTCCATTTCAAGTGCCATTCTTCCGAAGTTCGTTGGATGAAAACCATCTACATCTTTATCAGGATCAATTGCTAATAAAATTTTTTGCTCATCGATGTGTTTTGGCAAAGGCAACTGAACGATATATCCGTCAAGATTATCATCTTCGTTGAGTTCCTTAATTTTTGCTAATAAATCTGCCTCGGTAATATCTTCAGGCAAGGCCACTAAAGTTGAATCGAAACCAATTTGCTGGCAGGATTTTACTTTACTTCCTACGTAAGTTAAACTTGCTCCATTGCTCCCCACAATAACAGCTGCTAAATGAGGTACTTTTCCTCCTGCGGCTTTTATTGATTGAACTTCTGCAGCAATTTCGTTTTTAATATCCTCAGATGTTTTTTTACCGTCTAGTATTTGCATTTTATTTAAAGTTAAATGTTTTGAGTTAGAAGTGAGAAGTTTAAACGTTTCTCAAATTTCAATATATTTATAAAATTTAAGGTCTAAAATTCCAAATAACCTGAAACTTTAAACCTTAAACAAATTTTATTTTATCTTGGCATTCCGCCTGGCATTCCTTTCATGCCTCCCATCATTTTCATCAGGTTTTTTCCGCCCGGGCCCTGCATCATTTTCATCATCTTGCTCATTTGGTCGAATTGCTTCATTAACTGATTTACCTGCTCGACTTTCGTTCCGGAACCTTTTGCGATTCTGGCTTTTCTTTTTACGTCGATAATGGCAGGTTTACTTCTTTCGATTGGCGTCATCGAGTGAATAATCGCCTCAATATGTTTGAAAGCATCATCTTCAATTTCTACATCTTTCATTGCTTTTGAAGCACCTGGTATCATTCCGACCAGGTCTTTCATATTACCCATTTTTTTAACTTGTTGTATCTGCGTTAAGAAATCATCAAAACCAAATTCGTTTTTAGCGATTTTCTTCTGAAGTTTTCTGGCTTCCTCTTCGTCAAATTGCTCTTGTGCTCTTTCTACAAGCGACACAACGTCACCCATACCCAAGATACGCTCAGCCATACGAT
The DNA here is from genome assembly GCF_059491325.1 of Flavobacterium sp. Flavsp81. Lineage (NCBI taxonomy): Bacteria > Pseudomonadati > Bacteroidota > Flavobacteriia > Flavobacteriales > Flavobacteriaceae > Flavobacterium > Flavobacterium sp. Flavsp81. The sequence continues at coordinate 2,641,046 of NZ_CP168505.1, forward strand.
CCGGATAGAAAACATCAATTGCTTCCATCTTCTCGCCTGTACCCACAAATTTGATTGGTTTGTTTACAACCGATTTAATCGAGATTGCAGCTCCACCACGTGTATCACCATCTAATTTTGTTAAAATGACTCCATCGAAATTGAGGATATCATTAAAAGCTTTTGCAGTGTTTACGGCATCTTGTCCTGTCATTGCATCCACAACAAACAAAGTTTCCTGTGGCTGAATTGCTTTATGAACACGGGCAATTTCATCCATCATTTCTTTGTCTACCGCCAAACGACCAGCAGTATCGACAATAACGACATTGAAACCGTTTGCTTTTGCATGTTTGATTGCATTCTGAGCAATCTCTACAGGATTTTTATTTTCCGGTTCTGAGTAAACCTCAACACCTATTTGGTCTCCCACAACATGTAACTGATTAATCGCCGCAGGACGGTAGATATCACACGCTACTAAAAGTGGTTTTTTATTTTTCTTGGTTTTTAGAAAGTTTGCCAATTTTCCTGAGAAAGTTGTTTTACCGGAACCTTGCAATCCTGACATTAAAATAATGCTCGGATTTCCTGAAAGATTAATTCCTGCAACATCTCCGCCCATTAATTCTGTTAGCTCATCTTTAACTAACTTTACTAATAACTGACCTGGCTGAAGTGTTGTTAAAACATCCTGCCCTATTGCTTTTTCTTTTACTTTGGTTGTAAAATCTTTAGCAATTTTAAAGTTAACATCGGCATCTAGTAAGGCACGACGAACTTCTTTTAAGGTATCGGCAACGTTTACTTCTGTAATTTTTCCGTGTCCTTTTAATATATGGAACGCTTTATCTAATTTATCACTTAAATTATCAAACATAATTTTGTTTTCTTTTATTGAAGTGCAAATATAAACTAAAGTTACAAAGTCACAAAGTTAGCAAGTTGTAAAATTTAGAGAATATCAATAAAAAAACCAGCTTAATTAACTGGTTTATTGTTATACTTTATATTTTTTGACCACGAAAACATATTGCTGTCAGAATTTAAATTTTTTCAAAATAAAGATAATTGGTAACATTACTATTTGTTACATATCGCAAACGTATTTGAGAATTATTAAACTCAAATAATTTCCAGTCATTATTCAGTTTACTGAGCAGCTCAGTACTGAAATTTACTTTCAATTCTCTAACGCTATTTACTATATTAGTTTCCCATTGACCTGTTACCGAAACCCCATCTTTTGTAGCAACCACCGAATTGTCGCTTTTAAAAACAAATACATATCCGCTGTACAAGGAACTTTTTTCGTAATTATCATATAAACAGGATACTTTCCAGGAATTACTTGTAATTGTTCCTACAAAATCAAGTGTTGTAATGTTATTTTCCCAGCAATTATCAATAACGTATTTAATCGCATTTTCAAACTCTAAATTATTTGTAATTGATTTTGTCTGATTATTACAATCTGTTATCGAAATAGGATAACTTAATGCAATATACTGACTGGCATTTAAATTTTTTATGAAAATAAAGAAACCCCAATCATTTGTAATATTGACAGAACTTGCTTGTTGATTATAACTATTATAAATATTAATTGTTATTGGATAATTAATGTTTAACCCATTAATTTTGGATAAAAGATCAGGGTAAAGATTCCAATAATCCATTAATGAATCAAAACTGGCTTGATCTGAAATCAATTTTTGAGTATAGTTATAATAAATCATTGTGACCGGAAAAATAATTGTCACAATATCGTCATCTGTCGTATTTGCATTGATATTATCCTCTACCTGTTGATAATCCGCAATAGTATTTATAGCAATACTTACACCATTTACAGTAACCGTATAGGGTAGTTTTATAGTGCAATAGTTGGATTTATCGATTACATTATCCTGTACCGTTTTTACCATTGCAACCCTTTGCAAATAAGAAGTAAGAGGGGAATCTTTTGTAACTGTTTGCGTATTATAGTCCTGCTCATCTGAATCGTTTTGACAAGAGAGTAAAAACAAGAGGATCACTACTGATAAATATTTTTTTAAAAACAACATATTTATATTTTTACAAAGGTAATAAAATTTTAAAAATACTGGTTTCCAGACCAGTTTTTGCCTATCATAGATTGTATATAATCAAGAAAAATATCTTTTTTACTACAAACAAATTACTATTAACAAAAGTTAACCGAAACCAGATTTAGAATTATGGATAAATTAAACCTATTCTATACTTAATAAAACAATTTACTTTGCTTTTACCCTACTTAAATTAAAAACAAATACTTTTGCAAAGTCCAAATTGAAAGATATAACTGCCAATGCCAAACACAAACCAATCAAATAGTTGCGACGAAATAATCTTTTCGTCTTTTTTTAAAAGTCATATTACAGCACTTCGGAATTTTCTTTTTTATAAATTTGGCAATAAAGACCAGGCAGAAGATGTAGCTCAGGAAGCTTTTATTAAACTTTGGCAAAACTGTGCTTCTGTTCCGATAGAAAAAGCAAAATCATATGTTTATATTATCGCAAACAACAGTACTTTAAATGAAATTGCACATCAAAAAGTAGTTTTACGATATGAAAAAAATTTCACAGGCTTAGACAGAACTAACGAAAGTCCCGAATATATTTTGGAAGAAAAACAATTTCAAGCTAAACTTTTGAAAGCCATAGAAAAATTAAATGAAAAACAACGTGTGGTTTTTTTGATGCATCGAATTGACGGAAAAAAATATAGCGAAATCGCCATTGATTTAAATATTAGCGTAAAAGCAGTAGAAAAACGCATTCATCTGGCTTTGTTAAGCTTACGCAAAGAAATTGATTTATAATAAAGTAGGGTAAATTTAGCTTCAATTGTTTTAATGATATAATACCAATACAATGAAAGAGAATCAAATATTAGCCAAATGGCTCAACAATGATTTATCGGAGGAAGAATTAGCCGAATTTGAATCAAGTCCTGATTTCGAAAAATATCAAAAGATTAAAGACTATACCGCTCATTTGGAAGTAGATGATTTGGATGAAGATACGATGTTGTCTAATATCCTCCGACACAAAAAAGCAACACAAAAAGTGATTCCGTTATACAAAAATTGGATATTTCGAGTGGCGGCTATTTTTGTCTTGGCCCTTGGAATCACATTTGTGATGAAAAATTTTGTACCCCAAACTCACATAGCAAATTTTGGAGAAAAAACCACTTTTACATTACCTGATAATTCTGAAGTGGTCCTTAATTCCGGTTCTGAAATAAATTATAAAAAATGGAACTGGAACAGTAACAGACGTCTTGAACTAAAAGGCGAAGCCTATTTTAAGGTATCCAAAGGAAGACGCTTTGAAGTACAGACACCCCTTGGAAAAGTATCGGTTTTAGGAACTCAATTTAATGTTAAAGCCCGAAAAAACAGGTTTGATGTGATGTGTTATGAAGGACGTGTAAAAGTAAATTACGCAAACACACAAATCATATTAACCCACGGACAAAGCGTTACTTTTGAAAACGGAAAACAATTCAACACTTCAATAAATTCGTTAAAACCAACATGGATTGACAACGAAATATGCTTTTACAAGGAAAATATCAAAAGCTTGTTAGACGAAATTCAAAGACAATACAACGTTACAATAGTATTAAATACAAAAGATACAGGTTCGTTATTTACAGGAAAATTACCTACCAAAGACTTAGATGTGGCATTACAAATTATTAGTACAACCTATCATTTAGAAGCAAAAAAAGTCTCAAAAAATAAAATAATATTTGACAAAAAATAAATGTTACGCCCCAAACAATTTCATTTTTTGTTTTTTTTCTTTTTTCTTGTCCTGAAACTTTCTGCTCAGGACACAGAAAATGCTATACCTTTAAAAAACATAATAATTGATATTGAAAAACAGCATCAGGTAAATTTTAATTACACTGAGGAAAATGTTATAAACCTTCAATTAATACCTCCCAAAAAATCACTTTCTTTAGAACACAAATTGCAATATCTTGCCGAAAAAACCAATTTATCTTTTGAAAATATAGAAAATAAGTTTATTAATATTTATAAAAAATATGACGAGACAAAAATAATTTGCGGTTATGTTTTTTCGAGTATAGATAAAAAACCTATTGAGAATGCTAATATTCATTTAGCAAACAACGCACAAATTACAACAGATTCAAACGGTTATTTTAAATTTGAAAAAAGCTCTAAAAATAATTTTTCAGTTAGTCACGTCGGATTTATAACCAAAAAAAATCTGATAAGTAATCCGGATTCTAAAAATTGTTTAAAAATAATATTAGAACCTGAAATAACTGAACTCGAAGAAATAAAAACCAATCCTATTTTGGCTTCCGGAATTTCCAAAAATATTGATGGATCCTTTCAAATTAAACCCAAAAAATTTGGTATACTGCCAGGACTTATTGAATCTGACGCTTTGCAAACCATGCAGCAAATCCCGGGCGTAAACAGCATTGATGAAAGTGTGTCAAGCATCAATGTTCGTGGCGGTACACACGACCAAAATTTATTTTTGTGGAACGGAATACGAATGTACCAAACGGGGCATTTTTTTGGTTTAATATCGGTCTTCAATCCCAATTTGGCGCATACCATTTCTATCCATAAAAACGGGAGTTCTGCTTTTTATGGAGAAAGTGTTTCTAGTGTTGTGGCCATTTCTTCTACTCCTGAAACAACAGAAAAAAACACTTTTAGTGCAGGAATCAATATGATTAATGCCGATATCTATGCTAAATACAATCTCTCAAAAAAGAGTTATATTGAAATTTCAGCTCGAAAATCCATCACTGATTTTGCAGAAACCCCTACTTACAAAGAATATTTTAATAAAGTATTTCAAAATACGACTATTACTGATTTTGCTCAAGACCAAAATATCGATTATCAAAGTGATAAAAAATTTAATTTCTACGATGCCACCATTAAATATTCTCAAAAAATAGGAATCAAAGACCAACTAATACTGGATTTAATAACCATAAAAGATAACCTGAAAGTTTTTCAAAGTGCTACATTCAACAGCATTATCAAGTCAGAAAACAATGTTTTACGCCAACAAAATTATGGAGGGAATTTATTATGGAAACGAAACTGGAATACCTTCAATACTACTAAAATTAATATTTACAATTCTTCTTATGAACTTTTAGGAAATCAAAAAACTACTAACGGAAATCAAATAGTAACTCAGGAAAATACAGTTACAAATGATGGAATTAATTTAGAAAACAATCATAATATCAGTTCCAAATTCAGTTTAAATAATGGTTATCAGTTTAATGAAATTGGCGTTACAAATTTAGAGCAGGTAATAAATCCTGAATTTTATCGAAAAACCAAAGATATATTGAGAACACACGCCTTAATTTTGGAAGGAAAATATAATGATACTGTTTCTAAAATATATATTAATGCAGGAACACGAATTAATTATATTGAAAAATTCAAAAAATATATTGTAGAGCCTCGATTACAATTCAATTATGGAATTAACAAAAATCTTAATATTGAAGTTTTGGGCGAATTAAAAAGTCAAACTTCCCAACAAATTATTGATTTGCAGAAAGATTATTTTGGTATCGAAAAAAGACGTTGGATTATCTCAAACAATACAACAATTCCAATTCAAAGAAGTAAACAAATCTCGCTAACCTTATTCTACAAAAAAAACGACTGGTTGCTGGATATAGAAAATTTTTATAAAAAAGTAACCGGAATTACAAGCTCCAGCCAAGGTTTTCAGAACCAATTAGAATTTATACGAATAACTGGCGGTTATGAAGTTTTAGGAACAGAAATTCTGATTCAAAAAAAAATGAATTATTTTCTGACCTGGTTAAGTTACACTTACAACACTAATAATTACCATTTTTCTAATTATGAATATCCTCGTTTTCCTAACAATTTCAAAATGGAACATAATGTATCCTGGGCAGGAATTTATGAAAAGAATAATTTCAAAATTGCTTTAGGAGCAAAATGGTCTTCCGGAAGACCAAAAACATCTCCGGATAACTCCAAAATTGATCTTTCAAATCCCGTATTGGTCTACAATAGACCAAACAACACGAATTTAAATATTTTTTCACAGGTTAATTTTTCCTCCACCTACAAATGGGAGAGTTTAAATGGAGTTCAGTACAAATTAGGAGTATCCATCCTGAACATCCTGAACAAAAAAAATGAAATCAGCGAATATTACAGAATAAGTAATCTGGCAAATTCTATAGAGGAAGTAGAAACATTCTCATTGCAAAGAACTCCAAATGTAAGTTTTAGAGTTTCATTTTAACCTAATCTGTTTCAGAAGGTTATAAATTTATTCTCTTTTCTTTTCAACTTATTTTACAAAAAAGCAATTCTTTGGTAGGGTAATCCTTATCAAGGCTGTTTTTATATTGAATCCCCTTAAAAGAATAAAAATGAAAAGAAAAATAATCTTAACCGTTTTAGCGATAAGCATTTTAGGCGCTTTTGGTTACTACTATGTATGTTATGGCGGTGCCAGAAACGTTTCGACCGAAGAAACTGCCTTTACTGTTTCCTCAAAAAGCATCATAGAAGAATTTGGCTCTGATATTGAAAAGTCAAATACTAAATATCTGGAAAAAGCAATAGCCATTAAAGGAGTTGTCACTAAAACAACCCAAAAGCAAATTATTATAGACAATACGATTATTTGTGATTTGAAAGAATTAGATCCCTCAATTAAAAAAGATCAATTAGTAACTCTAAAAGGAAGAGTTGTTGGATATGATGACTTGATGGGAGAATTAAAATTAGACCAGTGTTTGGTAATAAATAACGATTAATAAAATAAAAATGAGGAAATTTTTAGGCTTTATGCTTGTGTGTTTTTTTACAGGAAATCTATTTGCCCAGGATGATTTATTGAGTCAGCTGGATACTGTTAAATCTAATGAAAAACAAATTGAAATAGCAGCTTTCAAAGGATTGCAAATAGCCAATATGCAGTCTACAAAAATGCCTGCAAAAGGCGAATGGTATATGCTTGTTTCACACCGTTTTGGAGATTTGTCCCAAGGATTTAATAATTTCTTTGGTTTAGACAATGCTCTGACAAAATTTGGAGGAATTTATGGCGTAACAAACTGGCTGAGCTTTGGAGCTTCACGCCATACTTTTAATAAAACCTATGAGGTAACTGTCAAATACAAAATGGCTAATCAGGAAGTAAATGGTTTTCCTGTTACTATAGTAGGCTATAACACTTTGGATATTAACAGTGCATTAGAAAAAGACGAATATCCTAATTTACAATTTTCTGACCGTTTGGCTTTTACTTCTCAATTATTAATTTCCAGAAAGGTTACTGAAAAATTTTCAATCGAAATGGCTTTCATTAATGTTTATAAAAATTTATATGACGATTCGGTTGATCAGCAAAATGTATTCTCAACTGCAGCAGGATTAAGATACAAAGTGGCCAAAAGAATAAGTGTTAACCTTGAGTATGCTGCCCGAATAATTGTAGAAGAAAAGCCTATAGACCCTTATCATAATCCACTTACAGTTGGTTTAGACATAGAAACCGGCGGTCACGTTTTTCAATTGGTAGTATCCAACAGCCAGCCTATGAATGATGTAGCGGTATTTTCGGGTGCCTCAGGAGATTGGAACAAAGGACATGTTTATTTTGGCTTTAACATGTACAGATCATTTTAAAAAACAAGAATAATTAAAGTTAAAAACATGAAATCGAAATGATTTGGCTCAAAATCAGAAATAAAGAAATTGAGATATCATATTACTTTAAAAACAAATATTATCTACATATGAAAAAGAGTATTCTATTATTATTTACCTGTGCTGCATTTTTGGTTTCCTGCACAGCCAGAACTTACGAAGACATTTCAGAACCTGTATCAAGCGGGCCTACTTATACAGCCAATATTGAAACTATAATAAAAGCAAACTGTGTCGGCTGCCATTCACCAGGAGGCAGATTGCCAACTTTGGTAACTTATGAGAATGTAAAAAATGCTACCCAAAACGGTAATTTAATCTGCCGAATTGATCAAACACAAGCTTGTGGCAGCGTAATGCCAAGATCAGGGCCAATGCCAAGACAAACAATTGATCTGATTATACTTTGGCAAAAAGAAGGATGTAAAAATTAAAACTACATAAAATGAAAAAAGGAATATTATTAGCATTGTTTTTATTAGTGGGAAATCAAATTTTTTCACAAAAAATGATAACACGCACCGGAGAAGTAAAATTTGAAGCATCAATGCCTGCTTTTGAAGAAGTAGCAGCATCAAGCAAAACAACTTCTTGCATTCTTGATAAAGCAACGGGCGATTTTGTGGCTTTGACTTTGATAAAATCATTCAAATTCAAAGCACCTTTAATGGAAGAACATTTTAATGAAAATTATATGGAATCTTCCTTGTTCCCTAAAGCGACTTTTAAAGGCAAGATTTTGAATTTTGATGCCAAAAAATTGTCAGCTGCAAAAACTACCTACGATTTAGAAGGTGATTTAACGATACACGGTGTTACAAAAAAAATAAAAACTAAAATCAATCTTACTCTAAGTGGAGCAAAAATTCTGGCAACAAGTGCAATTTCAGTTAAACCACAAGATTATAAAATTGAAATTCCAAGTTTAGTAAAAGGAAAAATTGCCGAAAATGTAAAAGTTTCGATGAATTTTACTCTTGAAGCCAATTAAATTCAAACAACTATTTCTTAATCGAATTACAAAATAGTCCGGAAAAACCTGAAATAAAATGATTCTGAATTAGTAACCGGATTTACTGTTATATTATTGGTTTAAAAAAAAGGTTAATTTGAACTGCCCCAAAAAATTAGACATATTTTGGGGCATTTTTTATAGAAGAAATCTTTTTAAGATCTTTTCTTTATGATTACATTAATCCTTCGCCCATCGTTTCTGAATCATATAAGGCCGATGAAGCAGCTTTACAATTTTACTTCTCAAAACTCATATCGCTTCTTTTCTGATGTGTCACAAATTGGTCTTTATGCTTTAGAATTTTAGCCCCGGCAGCAGCGGCATCCTTTTTCCGGCTCCTTTAGCCGGGAAAAGATACAGCGGATGACGGGAATCAGCTCCTTACATTTTTTATACTCTTAAAAAGGAATTTAGAACTGGAAATAAATAAATGGCTGAGAACCTGCAACAGCTGTCGCATAAACGATCCAGTATACAAAACCTAAAATTATTGCTTTGATTAATAATGGCGTTTTATCAAAAACAGATTTCATTCCGTTTGTAAATATTTCAGGCAGAAAATGCCAGACATAACCGAAAAGCATTAATAAAAACACATTTTTGTAGCCTAAGATTATTGCTTTCCATTGCTCGGGTTCGAATGTTAACTGACCAATATTGTCGATTACCTGCAAGGCTGTATCAAAATCTCTTGCACGGAAGAATATCCAGCAAAAAACCACAAAATGGAATGTTATGACTATTGAAAAGAAAGTCCATAAAATGGAGCTTTTACCTTCTTTTTTGGATGGGAAAAATTCTAAGAATATTTTATGCACTGCCAATGCCAACCCGTGCAACGCTCCCCAAATAATAAACTGGGCTCCCGCACCATGCCACAATCCTCCTAAAAGCATTGTTGTAAACAAATTAAAATTCGTAACAGTAGTTTGATTTCGTTTATTTGAAAGCAAAAATGTCAGGGCAAAAATAACAATTGAGCTGCCTGCAATAATTAATGGAATTATACTGATATTGATATTTGTAATTCCCCAAAGCAATAATCCAAAGAAGAATAAGCTTGGGAAAAGAAACCCTGCAAAAGATCCTTCACGATTTCCTCCAATAGAAATATATAAAAAGTCTTTTAACCAGGTTGATAACGAAATGTGCCATCTTCTCCAGAAATCGGTAATTGATGTTGATTTATAGGGTGTTCTAAAGTTAACCGGTAATTTAAATCCAAGTAACAGCGCAATTCCTATTGCCATATCTGAATATCCTGAAAAATCACAATAAATCTGAATGGCATACCCGTAAGAAGCCATTAGGTTTTCGAATGACGTATAGGTCATCGGGGTATCAAAAACACGATCTACGAAGTTTATCGATATATAATTTGAAATAACTGTCTTCTTGATTAATCCTCCAATAATAAGGAACAATGCATTATTTACATCTTGTTTGGTAAGGTTTAATTTTTGATAAATCTGCGGAAGAAAATCTTTTGCACGTACAATTGGCCCCGCTACTAATTGTGGGAAAAATGAAACGAAGAATAAGTATTCGATGTAGTTTTTTGTCGGTTTAATTTCTTCACGATAAATTTCAATAATATAACTCATCGACTGAAAAGTATAGAACGAAATTCCAACCGGAAGAAAAACATTATGCAATTCGAAATTACCATTGAACATATCATTGTACGTAACAATCATAAAGTTCATGTATTTAAAATAACCTAATAATCCTAAATTTAGGATAACACTTATTACGAGATATATTTTTTTGACACTGTCTTTCTTTTGCCTGTAAATAATCTGGCTCAGGCCATAATCTACGACAGAAGAAAGCAATAATAGCAAAAAGTATATTCCGCTTGACTTATAATAAAAGAAAAGCGAAAACAGAATTACATACGTTAGTCGTAAATAAAATGTTTTACGTAAAAAAGCGTATACAAAATAGAAAACCAAGAACAACCCAAGAAACAATCCTGTATTGAATAATAACTTTTCTTCGGGATTATATATGAACCAACTTTTAACCTGCTCTAATGTAATTTCTCCAAAATTATGAACAAACCAGTCATTTATGCTATTACTTGTTATCAACTTATTTTTTTGATTTAAAATTATCGTATGCTTTTAAAAATGCTTCTGTAAACAATTTTCCTTGTTTTTCATATCCCTTTTTAGAGTAATGAACAAAATCCGGCCCAATCAATCCTTGTGCTCTTAACTCCCGGACCCCGTTTAAACCTCCAAATTCATCATACAAATCCCAGACTGCAAAATCATTTTTATCTGCAGCACTATTAATACGTTCTGCATACTCTTTAACGTAAATATTCGGCTTTCTTCCTCTGTGCAAAGATGGCGGCGGCGTCATGACAATTATTGGGGCATCAATGTTTTGTTCTTTCAGGTTACTAATAAATTCGCGTAATTGCCTGATATAAGCAGAAGCTTCCATGTTGTCGTAACTTTCATTTGTTCCGAGTGAAAAAATCAATAAATCAGGATGTAACGCTTTTAATTGTTCAAAAAACAATGGGTATTTATTATAATCTGAGAACTTGGCCCCATTTACGCCTATACCGCTATAGGTTACTCCCGGAGCATTTTTCTCCAGAACGATTCCGCTAAGCTCATATTTCGTTGCGTTTTTATCCGGAATCAAATAAATTTTCTCTAATGCTTTTTCTGAATTATAGTAATAAGAAAAAGAATCAGATTCCATATTTAAAGGAACGAACTCTGAACTTTTAATATTTTTCGGCTTTGTTTCGTTTGTTGGAATCCTCAATATTCTTCCTGCACGAATATTATTTGACTTTAAACTATTTGCTCTTTTTATTTCAGCCACTGTAATATTATATTTATTGGCAATAACAGAAATCGCTTCTCCTTTTTTAATTTTATGCGTTATTATTTTTGGCTCTGTAGACTGGATAATATTTATTTTGGATGATATCGCCAAATCAAACATTTTCTGGTTTTGAGGGGTAATAATGTGAATTGAATTAAACTTATAGGCTTTATCTTTTATATTCAATTCAATTACAAAACCGGCATTATCCCTCCAAAGCCCAATTCCGCTTACGCCTACAGGATATTTTTTGACAGGATAAATGTTTCGGTAACCCTCCCATTTTCTGTTTGAATAAAAACGTTCATTATAAGAACCGTTTGTTTTTGCCAATTGATAAGGAAAAACAAATCCGCGTCCTGCATTCCCAAACTTTTGCTGCAGTTTTTTCCTGATTTCATTGGTCATTAAATCTCCCTGAATATGCGAGTCACCAATATGAACAATATTTATTTTTTGATTATTGCCAACCTCATTTTCTTTTAATTTAGCAAAAACACTTTCTAATACTTTAGCATTATAAAGATGATTCCCTGTGTAGATTTCAATCGTAGCGGTATCGATTTTACTAATCATGTTTTTAACTGTTGAAAGTGAGACTGACTTTTGCGCTTTGCTGTTTACCGATAATAAAAGACAGCAAAAGAAAATAATAAGTTTATTCATTTACACTATCTTTTATGACAGATACAGAATCTGTTTTAGTTTTTCTAACGGGTTTTGATGCACCTGAATCACGTTTTTCACGCAACGCCTTATATTGTTCATAACCTTTATTCAGCTGGCTATATAATAAATTTCCTATTGCCTTTGCTCCACGCTGGTTAAAATGCGTATAATCTTTATTAGCCCGTACAGGAGATTCATCTGTCCATTTTACCATAGATCCGTCACCACCCATTAATGTATACAGATTCACAAATCCTGATTCGGTTTCGAGAGCATATCTTTTTTGAGCTTTCATTAAAGGAACTACTGCGGAATCTGTTTTCATTTCAAGATCATATTTAGTCGATTTATCAGCTGTTGAAACAATCAAAATAGAAACGCCCGGAAAAGACTCTTTTATTTTATTTACTGTTTTAGTCATCCCTCTTTGATACCAGGAATAATTTTTGGTTCCATAATTAAGAACATTGGTTCCATAATGCAAAACAATAAGGTCATACTTCAGATTGTTATTGAATGCCTGCATTACACTGGCATTAAACATTGAAATTGGCAATCCGGAATTTCCTCTTTGTGAAAAGTTATCTACATGAACTCCGCTTCCGTTATCAAAATTAAAACCGTAAATCGGAATTGAATCTGACTGTGTAAAATTTGCTTTGAATGCTTTTATACTTCCTGAAGTTACTTTTAATGTGTTGACCAAATTATTCGGAACAAGATTTTTTCGCAATGTATCTTTACCGATAATAAAACTCACATTCCCCTTTTTGGATGATTTCCCGTAAAATAAGGTTGGATTGTCTAAAGCAGTCGAAAATTTATTGCGTCCAGCTTCATATTGCACCCATGTCGCATTTGCTTTATCGTTTGCAAAAAACACATGTCCGTTCACTCCAAAAGGACTTATTGGTCTTTTTACATTTAAATACGATTGTGTTTTCCAGTTTTTTGAAAACAGTGTTTTTACAGAACCTCTTGATGCAGATGATTCTGAAATTATCGAAACAAAACCAACTCCATTTCCGCCGAAACGTTCCTGATAATTCATTCGGATATCCTGTACGATTAAATCGCCGTCAGTCATAGAGTCTCCATAATAAGCAATACGAACTTTTGCTTGTGGATTTTTTTCAAGCTGATATAATTTTTCATAAAAAGAAATCAGGTATTGATATCCTTTATAATCCTCAAAAGTTTCAGATGGAAATTCTATACCTTCGGAAGCATCGAAAATAATTTTTTCCTTGTCGAGATTTTTCTCATCTTCATTAATACTATCTCCATTTTGAGACAGGGAATCTTTTGCTACCGATTCTAAAAGCAGCCTGTCGATGAGTACATTCTTGGAATCAACTTTGGTATCCGAGAAAATTTTATTCGGCAAAACTTGTTTAAATCCAATAAAAGCTATGAATGCCAATGCTACAATTGCAAAAGACTGAAAAAAATATGATTTTGTATTCACTTAGTACTTATATATTTGAAGAATAAATTCACAAAAAATTAATTTAAATTCCTATTAATTCTTTATAAAAAAATCTGCGCAAAGATAGGATTAAACATTAATTTATAATCCTTTTTAACAATAAAAAAAGAGGCCAGATAAATCTAACCTCTTTTCAAAAAAAACAAAAAAACAAAGCTAATGAGTGACTAAATATCATGTCGGAATTATTTAACACTCTGTCAAAAATTTGAAGTGTAAAAGATTCCTATATGTTTTATTAGATTATTTTAAAATTGCATATTGAAAAGTAGGATGACCTCTTTCTAAATCAGCTTTCGCACCACCCGTAAATTTCAATTTATAAACATTTCCTGCCGGATCTTTAATTACAAAGAAACGGTCTGTTTTTAATACAAATTGAGAAACTGGAATTCCGTCAGCACCAGTAACACTAGTACCTCTCCAATTTGATCCGATATTTCTCTGATCAGCTGTAAATTTAGTGTTATCAACATTTGCTAAGGTAAATGCTTCATAGGTAAATGCAGTAGTAAGCACTTGATATGCTTTTGCATTTCCATTTAAGTTATTAGAAACAAAATCTGGGTAAAAATATGGTACAGTTGATGCTCCAGAAGGAATAATATTTGTAAAAGTTGTAAAATTAATATCCCACTGATTTTTTTGTGGTTCAACATTTACTACTTTTTTATCTGTTAAGCTAAAAAACGTAAAATTATAAGCACTGTTTTTAGAAATAATAATTTCTTCGTGAGTAGTTGCATCAATGTTAGCATATTGAACTTTATAATCGTTTCCGCTTTTCAAAACTCTAATTTTTTTCCATCCTCTGGTGTCTCCTCCAACAGCTCCTTCTTTTCCTAAAACTGGCGCTGTCGCAGCTGGCTTATTACCTAAGTAAAGTAAATATACTTTATTTTCAGAATCAGTAGCAGAAACAGCCGCAATAGCAGTTTTTGTAATATCCCCAGTTGGATCATCAACTTGAGAAGCAATTCCTGTTCCTTGAGAAATAATCATAGTTTCATCAGAAATCTGAACTTCATCAATATTAGTAGTGGCCAATTGTTTAGCAGCCATTTTTACAGAACCGTTCAAAACCACTCTAAAATCTGTCCCGGAATAAAATCCTAAATCCCAAGAATCTCTAACGATTGTAGTCATTTTTCCACTACTCAAATCAACATATACCTGATTTGGCTCTAAAGGTCCGCCAACTTCAGCAGCTAAAACACCTCCTAAAGAAGCCGCTTCATTAAAGTTAATCTGAATTGATTTGTTACCTAATATCTGAGCACCAAAAGAAGTTCCTGTAATACTAAAAACAACGTTTTTAACTTCTGTCGCAGCTGCATTTTTAATTTTATTAAAAATAAACTCAACCGATGTTGCGTTCTGTGCAAAAGGTAAAATTATTTTTTTTGAAGCCGCCGCAGGAGTTGTAGTGTAGTCAGTAGAATAAGCCACTGCGGTTTCACTATACTCAATAGTTATTGTTCCTGCAACAGAAGCAGGTCTAGAGAATTTTATTTGAATTGGTGTTGCATCACTTGTCAAATTGTATGAAGCTTCAGCAAATGCAACAGCAACGTCTGACTGTTCATTATCGTCACTGTTACAGGCTGTAAAAACAAGTAAAACGAATGTAAGAATTAAGACAAAGTTCTTTTTCATAGTATTTAGGTATTTATATATTAATTAAAGTTTAAGTTATATGTAAGTTTAAGAAAATAAGAGCGCCCATATCCGAGCATCAGATCACTATTTGCTGGAGCATGTGCGCCTCCCGTTGATCCAGCATTGCCTTGTACAATTTGTACATTTGTGATATTAAACAGATTGCGTGCTCCAATAGTAACTTCAAATTGATTATTGAAGAATGATTTTCGAACGGAAGCATCCATCCAGCTGTATGGCTTTATTTCATTTAAATAAAATTTAGCATTACCGTTTTCATCGGTTCCTGCCGCAAACTGTTGCTGCTGTCCGTTGTATTTGTAATAAAGTGCCAACAAAACATTCCATTTTGGAATATTATAAGACAGGCTAGAATTCAATTGTAAAGAATACAAGTATTTATCGTCTGAAGTTATATTCAACTCAGCCAAATCAAGTTTTTGTGAAATCCCAACTAAGGCAGCCCCTACTTTTACATTCCAGTTTTTGTACGCATACTGTTCTGTTGTAGAAATATTCCACATTTTATATTTGTTGATATTAATATATTTGTATCTTGAAGGAACGACTTGCGTCAACACCATATCAATCCTGTCATCAACATCTAAAAAAGTCAAGGCTACATTATTAGCAATCTGTACTCCCGATTTAAAATTGCAAATTCGTTTAAAACTTAATTCGTATGAAGTACTGTTTTCCGGAACTAAATTAGGGTTCCCCTGCACATTATGATTAGAATCAACAAAATAAGTGTAGAGTTCATCAAAATTTGGTGTCCGATATGATTTTCCAAGTGAAGCCCGAGCCTCTAATCCTTTTTTGAAAAGATATCTTAATCCTAAAGAACTAGCATACTGATCCTCAAATACAGATTGAATCGAATAACGAAGTCCTGGACGAATGGATAATTTATCTGATAAACTAATTTCTGCAACTGTAAAAATGTCGTAATTTTCTAATCTCTTCCTAACATCTACAGACTGCAATACATTATCTAAAAATGTTCCCGCTGCACCGCTATAAAAGCCATTTTCATTTGTAATTTCATAACCTAATTGAAAATCAACTTTTTTATTGTTAAAAAAATTACTTAATGTTCCTGTAGAATAAAGCACTTCCTTAGACTGGTATGTAAATCTGTAATTCTCAGATTCTTCCTTTGTTTCTAATTGGTAATCAAACAATTCAGCATCTCTTTCCTGCTTTTGATGGGATATTGAAATATTATAATTTAATTTAGAAAACAACTTTCCATTAGCATTTAAATGGTGGTAAAAACGATTTGTTATATAACGCTTATCCCTCGCAAAATAAGTTTCCGGAAAAGGATAATTATCCTGAGGAACTAATATTGGACTATAATAGTCGACGTTCTCTCCATAATAATCAAACTTGTAAAAAATTTTAAAACTGTTCTTTTGATATCCCAACATGGCATTGCCAACCCATTGTTCTTTTGGCAGCCAAGTATATCCTCTTAACCCATCATTAACACTATAATCTTTACCTTGTTTATCATCATAAAATCCTTCAAAATTATTATGATTCCCACCAATATTAATAAACCAGTTTTCATTAAAATTATGCCCAACTTTTGCAGACTGAATATGACGCCCTTTATCAGAAATCGAATATTCATTTCCAACTGTTTCTTCCTGAACTGTGGCGCTAATATCCCATTTATGTAATCCGCCTTTTTTAGTTATAATATTCAAAATTCCACTAACAGCATTGGCTCCGTGAGTTACTCCCATCGAACCTTCAATTATCTCGATGCGTTCAACGTCATCAAGATTTACCTGTGTCAAATCTACATTGGTCCCCATTCCTGTATCACTTACTAATGGTATATTATCTACTAAAATTTTGAAATATTGTGAATCTAATCCAAACATAGAAACTGTCGAACGACCATCGCTTCCACTATTTTGAACCGTAATATTTAAATATTGGTTTAGAACATCTGAAAGGTTATTTGCTGCTAATTGTTTAATATCCTCTTTTGATATAACACGAACATTAAACACTGATTTTTTAATTGACTGTGGTTCCAACTGACCTGTAACGACAACCTCTGTAAGTTTATTTACAGAAATGGTATCTTTCTCCTGTGCAAAAGAAATTTGAAAAAAAAGAAACAGTGTAAAAAGTGTAATTTTGATTTTCATTATTTTTATTCAGTCTTAATAAGATTGCAAATATATAATTATTTTTATTTATTCTAAATAAAGTTTATATATTTGCCAAAGAAATTTAAAATCAAAAAAATAGTTATGATTACAAAAAATCTCTACTTTTCAGCCGTTATGGCCTTAACTTGTTGTCTTGGTTTCAGTCAGGACAAAAAACAGCAAGATATTAAATCGATAAAATCGATGTGTGGTTGTTATGAAGTGAAATTTAATTTTACAGAAACTTTTCAATATCCTAAAGATTCTCTTAGTTACAAACCTTCACAAACTAAACATGACTCTGGTTTAGAATGGATAGAATTAGTAGAAGACACACCAAACAAAATCGTAATGCAGCACTTATTGATTGTAAGTGATGATATGATTATTAAACACTGGAGACAAGATTGGTTATTTGAAAACACCGATTTATATTCATTTTACAAAAACACTTCCTGGAAATACCAAAAACTGGATAAAAAAGCCGTAAAAGGGCAATGGACTCAAAAAGTATATCAGGTAGATGACAGTCCGAGATACGAAGGATCTGCAACCTGGGTACATGTTGACGGACAAGATTATTGGGCAAATGTTACTGATGCACCACTCCCAAGAAGAGAACATACCAAACGTGATGATTATAATGTTTTAAAAAGGAGAAACATTCACGAAATTACTACTACAGGTTGGAATCATGAGCAGGATAATGACAAACTGATCAGAGATGACAGCGGAAAAGATGTTTTGCTGGCACAGGAAAAAGGAATGGATGTTTATACCAAAGTTCCGAATGTAAAATGTATTGCTGCCCAAAACTGGTGGAAAGCAAACAATGCTCTATGGAAAAATGTCCGTGATAAATGGCAAACTCTTTTTGACCGACATAAAGACTTAAACCTTGAAGCCAAAGTTGACAAAAAGGCATTATACACGCTTTTGTTTGATTTGAAACCTGATGCTTCAAAAGCAGAAACGGATGCGATTATTGACAAGTTCGTAAAATAAAAATGTTGTGTTAGTTAGTTGCAAAAAAGCCGATAGTTTTAGGACTATCGGCTTTTTATATAAAATTTAAAATAGTTCAGTTGATAATGTTAGGATCTGAATAGGTTTTTATTGTTTTCCATTTCCCATCTACCTTCTCCATCAAAATGGCTTTAGGCCCCTCACCAGTATGACCACCAATAACATAGGGAGAATAATAAAACAAGGCATATTTATTATTGCTCACTATTGGTTTTGAAATTATTAAACCATAACCTGCAGCATATTTTCTGAAATCCGGAGTATTTGGAACAATACGTTCATTAGTTTTTAAAAGTTTGAAATCCTTACCAGCAAAATTTTTCCTGATAAAATCCTTTTTTTTCCAATAATAGGCAATTGTGTCATTTTTGTATTTTTCTTTTAAAGCTTTGATTTCTAAAATATCTATAGGCCAGATGTAAGGAGGATACCCATTAGGCATTATTCTTATTTTATCGCCTAAACGAATATTTCTGTCTTCATACGCTTTTTCATAATAATCTAAAGGAAGTATGCGTGATGGTGCCTCTTCTACAACTATATTATAGTAATTTCTCAACTCCGCTTGCTCTTTTATAAAATCGTTTATAACCTGATTTTCTATGCTTCGGGAAGCACAGGAAATAAATAACAAACTAAATAAACAGTAAATATAATTTTTCATCTTAATAATTTAATTAGTACAGGGTTTGCCTTTGGGTATATATTTTCCATTTTCTGCATCATCAATGGTTATGTTTTTTTCTTCTGCTGTACGATTATTGGTTATTCTTCTTCTTTCTTCATAAGTTGGGGAATTGTAATCTAAAGGATAGCGATCTTTAAAAATTTGTGTATCTCCTAAGGTCGACAATACTAAATCGTGATAAAAAAGGTCTGCTTTTCCTGTATTTGAAACTGGGATTCCAGTCTGAAACTCTTGTAAACCATTTGCCATTACATCTAAATAATTCTCAAACATTTGTGAATGTTGAGGATCTGTAGTTCCTTCAAAATTATTAGAAGCATATTTCATAAATAAACAATCATAATTGTCGTATGCACAAATATTGCCATTATTATGAAAATCATCAAACAATGCAAAGAAATGGGCATGAATTATCTCATGTATAACTATTGCAGCTATTGCTAAATCTGTAGGAGGTCTTAGATTGTTATCTGTACCTTTTAGATATGTTTCCCTTATTGTTATAAGATAATTATTTTTACTGACCTGTCTTGTATCTGCAAGTGCATTTGGTTTATCTGGAGTCCCTATTACTATTTTTAAGGTATATGTTCCATTAACCGGGACTCCAAACTTCTCAAAGATACTTGCAATATCATTTTGTGTTAAGTTTTTTAGTTTCTCTAAAACTGCCTTTGTGCATGCATCAAGTTCCGTATCATCAATTTTCTTTTCAATTATGGCGGCATTAATCATTTTCAGGGCAAGTTTCTTATTATCCAAAGAGTTATTTTGTTTTAAAAAATTCTTAACTTTCTCTGCAATATTGTTATTATTGAACAAAAACTCTAACTGCTCATAATCAAGGGTACTTCCTAACAAATCATTTATTTCATTAGCAAGAATTGGCACGTCGCAATCTTCAGACTGACAGGGTGGAGGTAATGAAATACCAGTATCAACAGGACCACCACCACCGCTTCCTGAACCACCACCTCCTCCGCCCGGACCACCACTACCACCACTGCCGGGATTTCCTCCACCAGTTCCTTCACCGCATGCGTCCGAAAGATAGGCAACAACATGATAAGTAGAGTAAGGCAAGGAGCCATTGCCATCGCAATTATCTGCTTCGGAAGCTCCTGAATGATTCCCGCTATAGCATTTATGAGGTATTTCTACTACATCATAATAATAATAAACACAGCTTGATTTTGAGGTCTTAGTGGTAAGAGAAAAAGTTTCACTATTGATTTCCTTAAATCCAGTAACGGTAAAATTATTATGCTCGCTTGCTATTCCGTCAGGAAAATAATAGCTAATAATATAAGCTTTGAACTCTTCATCACCTAAATTCCGGGCTAAAATTAGATTGTCTATTGTTTTATTTGAAGCATAATTGTACTTCTCGATATAAAATGTGTAAGATTCTTTTAAATTATCTTGTCTTTTGGTATAAGTAACCTTATCTGTAAAAATCTTGAAATCTTCGGTTTGAATATTTTTACTTTTTAAAGTTGATTCTTGAGTATCCAGGTTTGTCAGCTTATTAAAAAGGGAACTATTTGATTTTAAATAATCATAATTTTTATGAAGTAATATGAGATTTTCCTTTTCCTGATCTGGATTTTCAAGTTTGTCAATTTCACTACTACATCCATATAAAGTTAAGAAAAGCACTAAAGCTAAAAATTTTACAATAAATATTTTTCTTTGCTTTTTAATTTTACCCATGATTATTATTTAAATTTATAAATCGCTAATTATTTTTAACGGAGCAAATATATAAATAAAGTATTACAATTTTTTCGTTTTTTTATGAACCATCTTGTTGTTTTTTGACTTTACAATTAGTACAGAAATCATTTAATTCTAAAAAAGCCGATAGTTTTAGGACTATCGGCTTTTGTTGTTTTTAGAATATTTTAACTTTTACATTCTCTCCGGAACTTCAATTCCTAATAAGGTAAATGCAGATTTTATAACTTCGGCAACTTTTTGAGAAAGCTGGACTCTGAAAATCTTCTTGGTCAAATCAATTTCACCCAAAATATGTACCGACTGATAGAATGAATTGTATTCTTTTACCAGATCATAGGTATAATTAGCAATCAACGCCGGACTATGATTTTGAGCCGCATTTTGAATCACTTCCGGAAAAAGTTCGATTTGTTTAACCAACTCTTTTTCTTTTTCGTGAAGCACTTCGACTCCGCTCAGTGTGACATTGTAATCAAAATCTGCTTTGCGGATAATCGATTGGATTCTCGCGTATGTGTATTGTATAAACGGACCTGTATTTCCTGCAAAATCAACAGATTCTTCCGGATTAAATAAAATACGTTTTTTAGGATCTACTTTTAAAATGTAATATTTGAGGGCACCCAGGCCTATTGTTTTATATAATTTTGCTTTTTCATCTGCTGAATAACTATCCAGTTTACCCAGATCTTCTGAGATTTGTTTTGCCGTATCTGTCATATCCTGCATTAAATCATCTGCATCTACAACAGTTCCTTCACGGCTTTTCATTTTACCGGATGGCAAATCAACCATTCCGTATGATAAATGATATAGGTTTGAAGCCCAGTCAAATCCTAATTTTTTAAGGATTAAAAACAAAACTTTAAAGTGATAATCCTGCTCGTTGCCAACAGTATAAACCATTCCGCCAACATCCGGCATATCTTTTACACGCTGAATTGCTGTCCCGATATCTTGTGTCATATAAACTGCAGTTCCGTCTGAACGAAGTACAATTTTACGATCCAGACCTTCATCGGTTAAATCAATCCAAACTGAACCATCAGGATCTTTTTCGAAAACTCCTCTGTCAAGTCCAACCTGAACAACATCTTTCCCTAATAAATAAGTGTCGCTTTCGTAGTAATATTTATCAAAATTAACTCCAAGGTTTGTATAAGTAGTTTCAAAACCATCATAAACCCATTGGTTCATCATCTTCCAAAGCGTAATTACTTTTTCATCACCAGCTTCCCATTTCTTTAACATTTCCTGTGCTTCAATAATGATTGGAGCTTGTTTCTTAGCTTCATCTTCGGTTTTACCGGATTCTGTCAATTGAGAAATTTGAGCTTTGTAAGCTTTATCAAATTCAACATAATATTTGCCAACTAATTTATCTCCTTTTAAATTTGAGCTTTCCGGAGTTTCTCCATTCCCAAATTTCTCCCAGGCAAGCATAGATTTGCAGATGTGAATTCCACGATCATTGATGATTTGGGTCTTGTATACTTTTTTACCCGAAGCCTTAATAATTTCCGCAACAGAATAGCCTAATAAATTATTACGAACGTGACCTAAATGTAAAGGTTTATTGGTATTTGGCGAAGAATATTCAACCATGACCGCTTTATCCTGCGGATTCGGGGTTACATAACCAAATTTTGTATTGTTTTTTATTTCATTAAAGAAATCCAAATAATAACTATCCGCAATTACAATATTCAAAAAGCCAGACACTACATTAAAACGAGCTACTTCGGCAACATTTTCAACCAGATAATCTCCAATTTTATTTCCTAATTCGGCAGGGTTGCTTTTAATTACTTTCAATAAAGGAAAAATAACCATTGTAATATCGCCTTCAAACTCTTTTCTGGTAGATTGAAATTCGATTTTATCAACTGTAACGTCAAATAATGATTGTATTGTTTTTTGTATAGAAGGAGTAAGAATTTGTGATAATGACATGTAAACTTATTTTAAAGTGAGCAAAGATACTGCTTATTCATCAATTAGAGAAAACGAAAAACATATTAAATACAACAAAATGATTTGGATTTATCAAAATAGTAATCGCATTTATTTTCTGTTTTTTCAAAAAACCAATAGGCTAAACTATTATAAAACAGCATGTCTGAAAATAAATAAGATTTTATTTCAATTTTCCTGTAACATATCGGGGATAAAATAGTCTTAATAGGAGTTTTGAATTCATTTGAAGAAAAAACTATCATCGATCAATCAAAATAATCTTTTTAACCAAATTATGAAATTAAAATTCTTTCTGTTCGCATTACTGGGAGTAATTGCAACAGCTCAAGCCCAGAATCCGGGGACAGTCTCGGGAAAAATTACCGAAAAATCAAACAATGCACCTCTTTCATACGTAACAGTTTCAATCAAAGACAACGGAAAAGTAATTTCAGGAGTCAATACAGATGATAAAGGAGAATTTATCATTAAAAATTTAGCTTTGAAAAGTTATACAATCGAAATTCAATACATTGGATTCAGAAAATATATCGGATCTGTAATTTTAAGTGAAAATAAAAAAGAAGCGACTTTAAAAGTAGCACTTGAAGAAGAGGCAACACAGCTTAAAGGTGTAAACATCGTAAATGAACGTTCAACAATAGAACAAAAGATTGACCGCAAAGTAATTACTGTCGGGAAAGATTTGACTACGGCGGGAGCTTCAGCATCAGATATCATGAATAATATTCCGTCTGTAAATGTTGATCAGGATGGAAAACTTTCGCTTCGCGGAAACGAGAATGTACGTGTATTGATTGACGGAAGACCAACAAACCTGGATCCGGCTCAATTGCTAAAGCAAATTCCCTCAACGTCAATCAAAAAGATCGAATTGATTACCAATCCTAGTGCGAAATACAATCCTGAAGGAATGTCAGGGATCATCAATATTGTTTTACACAAAAATGCCAATACCGGCTTTAACGGAACTTATAGTGGCGGAATTACCTTCGGGCAAACTGCAAAATACAATCAGTCTCTGGATTTGAATTACAAAACCGGAAAAGTAAACTTCTTTGGAAATGCAGGTAATAATTTTGGAACGCATTTTAACGACGGATTTATCACAAAATCTGATAAAAGTATTACTCAGAATTTAGACATTTCGAATGAAGATGATTCATATTTGTACAAAGTTGGAATGGATTATTTAATTGATGACCACAATACTTTGTCTTTTTACACAACTCAAAATAAAGCAACGGGGCTTGGATTATTCAAAACTAACATTGATTACCTTAATTCATCTGAAGGAATTAGTAATATATATCAAAAAGCAAGATATCAGGGACCTAACAAAACCGGAACTTACAATTTGGCCTATAAGCATATCTTTAAAAAAGAAGGTCATACTTTAGATTTTGAAGGAAATTATAGTGTCACTGAAGAAACTCAGAATGCCGGTTTTGACACTGAGACTACAAAAACTGACAATACTTCCAACAGCATTGTTTATAACGATTTTATAAATGACGAAAGAAAACTAGGCACTTTTAATGTTGATTATGTAAATCCTTTAAACGAAAAAACCACTCTTGAAGCCGGTGCAGAAGCCAGAATAACGAGATCAGATAATGACTATACAACAAGTAATCCTTTAGTTGCGGCTACTGACAGAATTTCTAATTATACTTATGATACCGATATTTATTCTGCTTATGTAACTTTTGGTCAAAAATTCACCAAATTAAGTTATCAGGTAGGAGCCCGTTTTGAGAGTTATAAAGTAGCTGCTAATTTAAATAACGGCAAAACCAAATTCGATGATGATTATATTACCTTATATCCATCAGCTTATTTAACTTATAATTTAAATGAAAAAAACACTTTGCAACTTAGCTACAGCCGTCGTGTAGACCGCCCAAGTTTAGAACAGACAAAACCTATTCGTGAGTTTTCTACTCCATTGGTTACTTCATTTGGAAATCAGGAACTAAGACCTCAGTTTACTAATTCTGTTGAATTGAATTACACTAAAACCTTAGAAAAAGGCAGTTTTACTACAGGTATTTTTGTCAGAAGTATCAATGACCAGATTAGCAGAACTTTACGCCCGGATATATCAGATCCAAGTGGGAACAAACAAATTTTGTCTTTTATCAATTACGATCATAATACTGCTTATGGTTTTGAAGTTTCCTTAAATTACAAAATCACCAAATGGTGGGATATTCAGCCATCTGTCGACTTTTCAAGTATTAACCAGCAGGGAGTTGTGTTTTTGTATGATGAAACACAAAACCCAAAATACATCGCAAAGGAGAGAACCGTTACAGTTGCAGCATTCAACGGCCGTATGAATTCTAACTTTAAAGCTACAAAACGTTTAAGCTTTTTATTATTCGGATTTTACAGAAGTTCTGTTGAAGATATACAGCAGGAAAGAAAAGAAATGTACAAAATGGACATGGGCTCACGTTATTCTTTATTAGACAACAAAATGAATATAAGTGTACGTTTTAATGATGTTTTCAATACTATGAAATTTGCTTTTGATACCAACTACCCTTATCCGCAATCAGGGCAATTTAAATGGGAAAGTCAAACCGTATATTTAGGTTTAACCTATAATTTTGGAGGGGCAAAAATCAAAAACCTGCAGCGTAAACAAAGAGAAGATAATACTAATAAAGGTGGCGGTGGAATGTTTTAGCCTCCATCTTAATTAGAACATTATAGTTTTTAAATATTTTTGTAGAAGAAAGGCCTGGAGTATGCCAACTCCATGCCTTTTTTATTTATAAAAAATTTCGCAATTCTTTTATTTCTTCCGGATTTGCTGTTTCTGAATTATCAGTAATAGCTGATGAATGATAAAAAGTGGGGTCTAATTTATCCTGTAATAATTTAATATTTGAAGATCGCAAACCTCCACCGGGCATAATCTCAATTCGGTCTTTTGCTAATTTTTGAATTTTTTCCAAATTAAAAATTCCTTCTTCAACACTTGAAGCATGTCCGGAAGTCAGAATTGTTTTAAAACCACAATCAATCACATCTTCCAGGGATTGCTCGATATCTGTTACAACATCAAAAGCACGATGAAAGGTACAGGGAAGCGGTTGTGCCAAATAAACCAATTCATGGTTTCTGGTTTTATTTACACTTCCATCCGAATTTAAGATTCCGAAAACAAAACCATTAACTCCTAATTTCTTGAATTGTTTTATATCTTGTTTCATTTCCACAAACTCTTCATCAGAATAGACAAAGTCTCCTCCCCGTGGCCGTATTATCACATGCATTTTGATAGCTGATTTCTCCCTGACTCTTACCGCTAAAATATAATTAGGTGTTGTTCCTCCTAATTTCATATTCTCACATAATTCGATTCTGTCTGCACCTTTTTCTTCAGCAATCAATGCCGATTCATAATTAAAACAGGCTATCTCGAGTTGATTTTTTTTCATTTTATTTATTTTAAAAAGCTTCAATTCCTCCTGACAAATATAATTACTAAATATCTATTTAATCCAACTGTCATCCTGAGCGGAGTCGAAAGCTTGTCAATTGGAATGGGCTTCGACTCCGCCTTTACTTTGGATTTGATAAAAAGCTTTAAATTTATTCAAAGGAAAGCAGAGGTGAACTTTCGACTCCGCTAGTTAAGAACTATGCTGTGCATTAGTCCTCTGCCTTCCCCTTGAATCCCGTTGAATTGCTTCAAATAGAATGATAGACATAGCGGTCTAATAAAGGCTCTAAAGAAGTTCAACATTTTTGTTTATCTTAAATTCAAAGTTATGAAAAAGTATTCATTTTATGTCGGCATTGATGTATCAAAAGCTAAATTAGATATTAATATTCTTGATGCTTCAACTCTTAGGTCAGAGCATTTTAGCATAGAAAATAATATCAAAAACATTTCTGTTTTTATCAAAAATATGAGCAGGCAGGTTAATAAAGAATATATTCTTTTTTGTTGTGAAAACACAGGTATTTATACCAATCATATATCAAGTGCTTCAGTAAAACTCAATCTGGATTTATGGATTGTTCCTGCGATTGAAATAAAAAAATCAAAAGGAATTTCAAGAGGAAAAAATGATAAAATTGATGCCAGGGATATTTCTTATTACAGTTACAGAAACATAGATAAATTAAAACTATTTACTTTAACAGGCATAGAGATTCAAAAACTAAAAATTCTTTATACCGAAAGAGAAAAATGCTAAAAGCCTTATTGCTTATACAAGCTACAAAAGAAAATAAAGATTTTACAGATAAAATAATTTTCAGGGAAGTATCTCAAATTAACCAGGCTCTGGCTAAATCTATTAAAAATTCGATCAATAAAATTGAGTCGAGAATTAAAGAAATAATTAAATCAAACGATCAATTAACCAAACAAATCCAACTTATCAGATCAATTCCCGGGCTCGGAGAACAAACCAGCGTGTATTTGATTATTGCAACAAAAGGATTTACAGCGTTTAAAAACTGGAGGCAATTTGCCTGTTACTCTGGTGTTGCCCCTTTTGAACATAGCTCTGGTTCCAGTGTAAAAGGAAGGACCAGAGTGAATCATATGGCTGATAAAAAAATGAAGTCACTATTGCAAATGTGCGCTATGACAACATTAAAATATGATCCACAATTAAAGGAATATTACAATAAGAAAAAAGTGGAAGGCAAAAACTCAATGTTGGTTTTAAATAATATCAGATGCAAACTTATAAGCAGGGTCTTTGCTGTTATAGCAAGGGAAACTCCATATATAAATACCTATAAATTTGCATCGTAATTTTTTAGTACTTTTTGTTGTTTTTTATCATAGAATGCTCAGCCTGACAAACGAATACAAAAAAACCTGCCTCAAAACGAAGCAGGCATATATAATATTGTAAAAACTAAATTACCATTTAATGATAGCACTTGCCCAGGTAAATCCGCTTCCAAAAGCAGCTAAAACAACTGTGTCACCGGATTTAATTTTCCCTTGTTCCCAGGCTTCTGTCAAAGCAATCGGAATAGAGGCAGCAGTTGTATTTCCATATTTCTGAATATTATTATGTACTTTATCATCTGACAATTTAAATTTATTTTGAATGAATTGCGAGATTCTCAAATTTGCCTGATGCGGAATCAACATATCAATATCCGAAACCTGCAGGCCATTTGCTTCCAAACCTTCGTTTATAACTTCTGCAAAACGAACTACTGCATTTTTAAAAACAAACTGACCATTCATATATGGATAGTAGCTTTCGTCATTCGGATCATTATCTGCTAAAATATCGGTTACCCAGCGTGCTCCCATTCCTGGTGCCTGCAAAGCTAATTCTTCGGCATGTTGTCCTTCTGAATGTAAATGTGTTGATAAAATTCCTTTTGTCAAATCTTCTTCACGACTTAAAACTGCCGCTCCTGCCCCATCTCCAAAAATCACCGAAACACCACGGCCACGAGTTGTCATGTCTAATCCTGTTGAATGCACTTCAGAACCAATTACCAAAATGTTTTTATACATTCCGGTTTTAATATATTGGTCAGCAACCGAGATTGCATATACAAAACCAGAGCATTGGTTTCTAACATCTAAAGCTCCAACAGTTCTTAATCCTAAATCACGTTGTACTAAAACCCCAGGCCCTGGAAAATAGTAATCCGGGCTTAATGTTGCAAAAACTACAAAATCAATATCTTCTTTGGCTATGCCGGAACGTTCAATTGCTATTTTAGCAGCCTTAACCCCCATTGAAGTTGTGGTATCTTCTCCACGGATAATATGTCTGCGCTCCTGAATTCCTGTTCGCTCCTGGATCCATTCATCATTGGTATCAATAATCTTAGACAAATCATCATTTGTCACAACATTTGAAGGAACATAATATCCTAAGCCAGCTATTTTTGAATGATACATATTCTTTTTTTATTTGTTAAAAATTGGACTGCAAATTTAAACATACTTTAAAACATTATCGTACAAATTACTACTTTTTTCGTAATTAACAATTCGATAAATTTTTAATTTTTTTTATTATAATTATACTTTTCTAAAAAAGACGCTTTTGTTTAGAAAATCAAAAAACTTAATCAATAACACAAGAATGTAAACAAGAATGTAACAAGTTTAAAATACTTTAGACTAATTAATAATAACCTGTTGGGTAATTCATTAAAGCTCTTATTTGATATAAAAAACAAATAGATTAAAAGTATAAGTTTTGAGTAAACATTTTATACTTCCAGAAATCATTGTCATCCTGAGCGAAGTCGAAGGCTTATTATCAAAGAAGGGCTTCGACTTTGCTCAGGATGACGCCAATTTGAGTTACATCCCCAACAGGTAATAATTACACTTTTTAAACAATAAAAAACTAAAATTATGAAATTAAAGGTTAGTCTGCTCTTGTTTTTGAACATTGGCTGTATTGCTTTCGCACAAGAAAACCTAACGTATCAAAAACCTCCTAAATCTATTTTGGATTTGGCAGATTACGAAAGAGCACCTTCTGTATCAATGGATACTAAAAAAGAGTACATGCTTTTATCATACAGAAGTACCTATAAAACTTTAGATGATCTAAATCAGGAGGAGCTTCGTTTAGGCGGTTTAAGAATTAATCCCATAACAAATATTTCAAGCACTGTAACCTACATCAATAATTTAAAAGTACGAAAAATAAATGGTACTAATGAAGTACAAGTGACAGGATTACCGGACAATCCTAAAATAAGCAATATACTCTGGTCGCCCAACGATAAGAAAATTTTGTTTTCGCATACTACAAATTCCGGCGTTGAACTGTGGGTTTTAGATGTTGCCGGTGCAAATGCAAAAAAACTTACCGAGGCAACTGTAAATGCAAACCTTGGCAATCCGTTTAGCTGGTTTTTAGACAACGAAACTATTTTGGTAAAAATGCTGCCTAAAAACAGACAGCCATTAGTTGATTCTAAAAAAGACCTCCCAAAAGGGCCGATAATTTCAAATACTTCCGGAGAAAAATCTCAAAACAGAACTTATCCTGATATGTTGAAAAACAAAAATGATGAGATTAATTTCGAAAACATTATTACTTCTGAACTATATAAAATCAATCTTAACGGAACTGCTGCTTTATTTAAAGAAGCAGCAATGTATGCCGGAGAAAAAATTTCGCCTGACGGAAATTATATTATGTTGACTACTATTCAAAAACCGTTTTCATATGTAGTTCCGCTAAACCGATTTCCATCCAAAACAGTCGTTTATGATAAAAACGGAGCAGAAATAAAAATTGTAAATGAAGTTCCTTTAAATGAAGTAATCCCAAAGGGTTTTATGGCTGTCAGAAAAGGAAAAAGAGAAATGACATGGAGAAATGATAAACCGGCGACTTTATCCTATGTCGTAGCTTTAGATGAAGGAGATCCTGCTAAAAAAGCAGATTTTAGAGACGAAGTTTTTCTTTGGGAAGCACCTTTTGCAAATAATCCAACTACATTAATAAAAACACCTCAGCGTTTTAATAGCATCACCTGGGGAAATAACAATATAGCAATCGTCACAGATGAATGGTATGACACTCGTAATACTAAAACATATTTGGTAAACCCATCAAATTCTGAAGAGCAGCCAAAAGTAATTTCGGATAGAAACTCACAGGATATTTATTCGGATCCGGGTGTTTTTGAAACCAGAAAAAATGAATACAACAAATATGTATTAGCAATAGAGAATGATAATGCATACCGTATTGGTGAAGGTTTTACTAAAGACGGCCAATATCCGTTTATAGATGAGTTCAATTTAAAAACATTGAAATCTAAGCACATTTACACTTCTGCTTATAAAGACAAAAAAGAAGATATAATGGAAATTGAAGATTTTAAAAGCGGAAAAGTTTTAGTTCAGATCCAATCAAAAAGTGAATATCCGAATTATTATTTCAGAAACATCAAAAAACAAAACATCCTGACACCAATTACGTCTTTTAAAAATCCATTTGAAAGTATTAAAAATGTCAGCAAAGAAGTCCTTAAATACAAACGTAAAGATGGTGTTGAACTTTCAGGAACATTATATTTACCGGCAGGTTATGATAAGGTAAAAAAAGAGAAACTGCCTTTATTAATCTGGGCTTATCCTACAGAATATAAAGATAAAAACAGTGCGGGGCAGTCCACCCAAAATTCAAATGAATTTACATTTCCTTACTACGGTTCATTTGTGTATTGGGTAACCAAAGGATATGTTGTTTTAGATGATGCTGCTTTTCCTATTATTGGTGAAGGCACTACAGAACCTAATGATAATTTCATTTCACAATTGATTGATAATGCCGAAGCTGCAATCAATGCAGTTGATGCTCTGGGTTATATTAATCGTAAAAAAGTTGCTGTTGGAGGACATTCCTACGGCGCTTTTATGACCGCTAATTTATTGACACATTCTAATCTTTTTGCTTGTGGAATTGCACGAAGCGGAGCCTACAACAGAACATTGACCCCTTTTGGATTTCAGACAGAACAGCGGAATTATTGGGAAAGTCCGGAAGTTTACAATACAATGTCTCCTTTTATGAATGCTGATAAAATGAAAACGCCAATTTTATTGGTTCATGGTGAGGCTGATAACAATCCCGGGACTTTTACTTTGCAGACAGAACGTTATTTCCAGGCTTTAAAAGGATTAGGAGGTCCTGCAAGAATGGTAATTTTACCTAAAGAAGCCCATGGCTATGTTGCTAAAGAAAATATTCTGCATTTGCTTTGGGAACAAGATCAATTCTTAGAGAAATATTTAAAAAACTAGTTAACATTAAACAAAAAGCCCCTAAAAATAAATTTAGGGGCTTTTTTTCTCAATTACTTTATCTTAACCTTTTAGCCATGCATTTCTAAGTTTATCTTTAGATGCATCAGTAGCTTTAAAAGTTTCTTTTTCTTCGTATGGAAGTTTTACTGTTCCTTTGATTGTTTGTTCAGCACCGGCACGTTTTATTTGAACTGTAACAGCGTCATTCTCTTTCCAATTTTCACTCTCTCCAATTAAATCATAAATATTATCCAATGTATATGGCTTGTTATTTATTGACGAAATAATATCTCCCCCTTTAAGTTTTAAGTTGGTAAAAAATGCATTCAATTCAATATCTGAACGAACACTTATTATTTTCGTTTTTGGATCAATAGCTATATATGGAGTTTGTCCTTTTAGGAAAACTGGCCCTGCTGTTTTTTCAGATGCTTTAGTAACTCCTACTTTTGCTAAATAAACATCATAAGGAATTGGGGTTGTTCCTGCAACATAAGTCTTTAAAAACTCTCCTACTTCAGGATAAGTCAATTCTGTTATCTTCGCAAAAAGTTCATCATCATTAAATGGTTTGTTAACACCATATTCTTCTGATAATTTGTGCATTAAATCAAGAATTCCTCTTTCTCCATTACTTTTTTCTCTAATAATAATATCAATACACATCCCTATTAATGCCCCTTTTTGATATACATTTAAATATTGGTCTTTATAAGGCTGTTCTAAAACATTTTTACTCATTGTTGTAAATGGCATTGTATCATTTAAGCTTTTTGCTCCTTCAATTTTACCAGCAATACGAGTATAAAACTCAGTTTCATTGATTAGCCCCTGATTGATTTGAAAAAGATTGGCAAAATACTCTGTTACACCTTCATACATCCATAAATGTTCGGACATTTTTGGTGCATTATAATCAAAATACTGAATTTCTTTTGAATGGATTGTTAACGGAGTTACAATATGAAAAAACTCATGAGAAACCACATCTTTCATCGATTCTACTAATTGTTCTTTTGGCATTGATTCAGGAAGAACTACAGTAGTGGCTGTAGGATGCTCCAAAGCCCCAAAACCATGGGCATCATCTTTTGCTAAACTTGACAAATACAATAAAACAGTATATTTTTTAGTAGCATTTACTTTTCCTAAAAAGTTTTTTTGAGCTGTCATCATTGTTTTCATTTCCGGCGTAATACTTTCAGCGGTAAATTTTCCTGTAGGAGAATAAACAGCTATTAAAATATCCATTCCATTAACATTAAATGTAGTGTAATCCGGCTTAGAATACATTATCGGATTTTCTACTAAAAAAGCGTAACGCGGTGTCACAAAAACATCACTGGTTTTACTGGCATCTTCGTCTGTCATAGAAGTCGCCCCCCAAAGTGTTTCAGGATGTGTAATAGTAACTTTGTAAGGAACGTCTAGTTTATCCTGAAAATACCCCACAAAACCATGTGTATTTACAAGGAAGTTTTTACCTGCATTGATATTTGTTCCCGCTGGTGAAAACACATCGTCATTACCAAAACCGGTACCTTTTTCAGTATCAAAAGTATCTCCAACTAAATAGGTAATGGTTTTTAATTTTTTTGCATCCGAAACAGACCATGAATTATCATCAATTCTCTTTACGGTTAAAGTATTTCCTTTAGCATCAAAAGCCTTAAAATCATCCGAATATTTACCATAATTATCGGTAGAATATGTTCCGGGAACAGTTTTGGGGATACTGTAAATAACTTCATCCTTTTTTATTTCAGGAACTGTAACGGTTACCAAAACCTTATCATCTTTTACGTCAGTAAGATTAATGTTAACAGCTACTGTATTATTTTTTGCAGAGCCTGATCCGCTCCCTGTCTTACAACTCCAAAAAGCTGCTGCAAGAGCGAATGTGTAAATTATTTTTTTCATTGTTTAGAGTTTAAGTTTGTGTATGAGTCTTCCAAAATGGAAAACTGTTACACTATTTAGGTATAAATAAAAAAACTCCTGTGATTTCAGGAGCTTGATATTAGTCTAGTTTATTTTTTATATAGTATTTTCCGTCCAAATCTTCATCAAAATCATCTATTTTAGCTGGTTTTGGTTTTGGTTTATTTGCAATTGCCTTCTTTTTCCACATCTCAAATTTTTCAAGAGGCATTTTCTTTTTCATTATTTCCAGAATTTCTTTTTCTGAAAATCCAAATTCTTTTTTAATAATTTCAAATGGGTTCCTTTCCTCTAATGCCAACGAAACAAGTTTTTCAGTTTGCTCCCAATTCAATTCTTTGCGGTTACTCTTTTTCATCACGTGAAAATTAATTCAAAATAGAGATTAATGATTAATAGATTGATTTTCAATTTAAGTATCAATATTAATAAAAAAAATAATTAGTTCATCAGATTGGGTATATTTTTTTTACTGATTTTAGGTATTTTTTGCGAGTCTTGATTTTTAGAACAGATTTTTTAATAAATTTTTCAATTTGTTACTTCTTCTTCTGCCAAATAAGTATTAACTCCAACGATTATGTTTTATTTGTTCCTAATAAAATCATCTTTAAAATTAAGGTTTGTCTTATATAAAAAAGAGAAAATCAAATATAAATACAAGATTTTCTCTTTTTAAAATAATTACTTTCTGAAATATTTATCTTCTAATCAGGCTGATTATAAACAATAATACCCATGCTCCACCAACGGCAATTAGGATCTGCCAAAGAAGTCCGCCACCACCAATTCCAAACCTGCCTGCAATCCAGCCACCAATGAATCCTCCAACGATTCCAACGATAATATTGCCAATTAATCCAAAACCTGCGCCTTTCCAAACCTGGCCCGCTAACCATCCCGAAATTGCTCCAATAAGTAAAAAATACAAAAATTCCATAATTTTAAATTTTAATGTTAGTAATTGAATTATATTATGCTTCGCTGTGATTTTGCAATATTGTTTTATAAATAAATCCAGCCACGATTGCTCCTAAAATCGGAGCTGCCCAAAACAGCCAAACTTGCGATAATGGTTCTCCTCCGGCAAAAACAGCCTGAGATAATGATCTTGCAGGATTCACGGAAGTATTAGTAATTGGAATACTTATTAAATGAATTAATGTCAAAGCTAATCCGATAGCGATTCCGGCAAATCTTCCGTTTGCAAATTTATCTGTTGCACCCAATATTATTAACAAGAAGAAGAAAGTAAGTACAAATTCGGCAATAAAAGCAGATGACATTGAATAACCATCCGGCGAAAATGCTCCAAAACCATTAGAAGCAAAAGCACCGGCTCTGGTATTATCAATTACATTTCCCGCTTTTCCGGACCAGATAACAAACAATGTTCCGGCAGCTGCAAGAGCCCCGATACATTGTGCTATAATATACGGAACCAGATCTTTTGCAGGGAATCTTCCACCAGCCCACAATCCTAAAGTTACTGCAGGATTAAAATGCCCTCCTGAAATATGGCCAACAGCATATGCCATTGTTAATACTGTCAAACCAAATGCTAAAGAAACACCCACGAATCCAATCCCTAAATCCGGGATTCCGGCTGCAAAGAGTGCACTTCCGCAACCTCCAAAAACAAGCCAGTACGTTCCGAAAAATTCGGCAAATAATTTTTTCATAATAAATAATTTTTAATTAATGGTTAATAGTCAGGTATATTGGTATGCCCATACAATCAACAAAAACTGTAACGGCATACGTAGTAATAAAATCCATTTTGGTAAACCAAAGCTTGCTTTTTTCTCCTGATACATGAATAAATTTGCCGGAAATACAGCAATTAACAATACTATGATTCCCCAGGCAGAAAAATGGGTCAAAAAAGGAAGAGTCAGAAAAATGCCTAAAATTATTTCGGCAGCTCCGCTTAAAATATTTAATAGCCTGGGATTTGAAAAATAAGGAGGAATGATTTTAAAATACATTCGGGGGTTTCTGAAATGATTAATCCCTGCAATAATATAAAGAAAAGCCATCAAATATAAGTGCCAGGGTAACTCCATATAATCACAATTTTAGCACGAATTTAATAAAAAACTAAAGACATTTATGTATTTAAGTATGATTTATTTTACAATTTAATCAATTCGTTTTTTCGTGAAATTAATATTCATAATAATAATAGCCAAAATAATAAACAGGATCCCAATCCATTGCAAAAAAATGACTTCTTCATTTAATAAAACAAATGCCATCATTACAGAAACCGGCAGTTCAAGTGCCGAAACAATACTTCCTAAACCAATTCCGGTTAACGGAAAACCTGCATTCATAAGCATTGGAGGAATGATTGTTCCAAAAAGCGAAAGAATAATTCCCCATTTCATAAAAATAGCCAAATTGAAAGGAGTGTTCTGTGTTGCAAAGGCAAACGAAAAAACAATAACAGCTCCACCCAAAAGCATATACAGGCTTCGTTGAGCCGAAGAAATTTCGGTTGCTACACGATTAGCAGTAAACATTGTTGCAGTAAAAGATGCAGCTGCCAGAATCCCCCAACCAATTCCCCGCCAATCTAATTCAATATCATTATTAATAATATTGGTCGCTAATACAGTCCCGACAAGAACAATAAATACAGCTATTATTTTTTGAAGCGACGGCAGTTTTTTTTCTAAAATCATTTCAAGTAAAACCCCCATCCAAACAGTTTGCATAAGGAGAACAATACCAATTGAAACCGGAATATACTTTACAGCCAGATAATAAAACAAGCTGGTCATGCCTAATGAAGTTCCTGCAAGCATTAAACTAAAAATATTTTTACGGGTAGCTTTTACTACATTTTCTTTATGCTTCACTTTTTGAAAAGCATTAATCAGCAAAATCCCTGAAATACCCAGTATAAATTGAGAAGTAGTAACTTCGGCAGTAGTGAAACCTTCGCTGTAGGCCATTTTTACAAAAGTAGCCAGCATACCGTAACTTGTAGCGCCTAAAGCGACCAGAAAAACTCCTTTCAGGACATTTTTTTGTAACATTTTTATTTTATTTTAAAATTTTGAGCCTGCAAAGATAGGATATAGTTTTTAGCCGGTAGTTCATATCTGTTTAAACTTGGAAAAAGAAGAAATTTATAAGGGATAGAATTTATTCTAAAAAAATAAACCTATCACTTCCACCTCATTTAAAAAATTTCTTTATTTTGCAGCAAAATCTAAAAAATAATGAAAAAATCAATTATTGCGTTTATTGCAATTGCCTTATTAGTAATCTCATGTGACAAAAAAGAATCAACAGACGGCTTACACATTTCCGGAAATATAAAAGGCTTAAAAAAAGGGACTTTATATATCCAGAGAGTTGTTGACACTGCACTTGTTGCCATAGACACTATTAAAATTGATGGTAATTCAGCATTTGAAAGTACTATCAAATTAAAATCTCCTGAAATGCTATACTTATTTCTGGATCGTGGTGTAACCAATTCATTAGATAACAATATTATGTTTTTTGCTGAGCCGGGAAATATAAATATCGAAGCAAATCTTGATAATTTTATAAATGGAGCAAAAATTACAGGTTCAAAAAACCATGAACTATATGAAGAATATAAAAAAATAAGCTCTCGCTTTAATGATGAAAACCTTTCGTTAATTGAAGCAAAATTCAAAGCTTTAAAAAGACAGGATCAAAAAGCTATTGACAGCCTTGTAGAGAAAGGAAATTCAAGTACTAAACGAAAATATTTATTCGCGACCAACTTCGCTATCAACCATAAAGATCACGAAATAGCACCATATATAGCTTTAGCAGAGATTTACGATATTAACATTAGGTTTTTAGATACAATTCAAAAATCTATGACACCTAAAGTAGCAAATTCATTATACGGTAAAAAGCTTACCAAGTATGTGAATGACATCAAAAAGCAAGAGCAGAAATAATTTTTTATCATAAAAAAAGTCCTGAAAAATTTTCAGGACTTTTTTTTGTTTATATTAAATTCTCTTAAGAAAAAAACAAGGAATAAAAAAAGCCTCTCGATTGAGAGGCTTTTATGTTGGTCTACAAGGACTCGAACCTTGAAAGACTGCACCAAAAACAGTTGTGTTACCATTACACCATAGACCAGCAGTGCGGTTAAGCGAGTGCAAATTTAAAGCTTTATTTAGTTTGTGCAAACTTTTTGATCAAAAATTTTCATTTTTTTTCATTTTTTTTTCTTTAAAATTCAGAATAAGGTCACAAGTATTTCATAAACAATAGTTTACTTTTATTAAATAGTTTTGTAGAATTTTTTGTTAATGCTCGTTTCATTACACAAAAAAACATTTTCTTTGTATCATCAAAATATTCAAAAATTTAACACCAAAATATGGCACAATTCAATTTCAACAAATGGAATACAATTATTGGTTGGTTTGCATTTGCAATCGCTTTAACAACCTATACATTAACTGTTGAACCTACAATGAGCTTTTGGGATTGTGGCGAATATATTGCAACAGCCGCTAAGCTTGAAGTTGGACATCCTCCCGGAGCTCCTTTATATCAGATGATGGGTGCGTTTTTTGCCATGTTTGCAATAGACAATCAGCATGTTGCAGTAATGGTAAACATGATGTCTGTTTTTTCAAGTGCCTTTACTATTTTATTTTTATTTTGGTCTTCATCTATGATTTTGAAAAAAATTGTAGCCCGATTTGCCGAAATTGATCAAAATAATTCAATTGTAATTTTAGGGAGCTCTTTCGTTGGAGCTTTAGCCTATGCATTTTCGGACAGTTTCTGGTTTAATGCTGTTGAAGCCGAAGTTTATGCTATGGCCTCATTATTAATTGCATTGCTTTTTTGGCTTGGCTTACGTTGGGAACAAGACATGGATGACCCAAAAGGAAACAAATGGCTATTAATTATTTCGCTTGTTATTGGTCTTTCATTTGGAGTGCATTTTATGGCATTGTTAACTATTCCTGCCATTGGTTTTCTTTATTACTTTAAGCACTATGAAAAAGTCACTATAAAAAACTTCATTATTGCAAATGCTATAGTAATTGCCATTTTATTATTTATTTTCAAATTGCTTCTTCCGTTAACCATGGCTTTCTTTGGCAAAACCGAAGTATTCATGGTAAACAGCATGGGATTACCTTTTAATTCAGGAACCATTTTTGTTGCTTTACTTTTTATTGCTTTCTTTTATTTTGGATTAAAATATACTAAACAAAAAGGATTCGTTTTTTACAACACTATTATTCTTTGCATCTTATTCATTTTAATAGGTTTCTCAACCTGGATGATGCTGCCTGTTCGCGCTAATGCAAATACAGTAATCAACGAAAACAAACCATCAGATGCTACAGAAGTTTTAGCATATTATAATCGTGAACAATATGGTGTGAACCCTTTGTTTTATGGACCTCAATATACCGAAGTATTTGCAGGATTGGATGCAGAAACACCGTATTTAGATAAAAAACCCAACTACGAAAGAGACTATAAAACCGGTAAATATATTATTACCAACAATTATAAAAATGCAGATCAGAATAGCGATGACAATCAAAAAACGATTCTGCCTAGAATGTGGAGTACAGAAACGCAGCATATTCAAAACTATATCAATTTTACAAATCCTCCTCAATTCAAAATAAATCCTAATTATGCTTACGAGGATGATTTAGCAAAATACGGAATTGATGCCAGCCAATTATCTGAGGAAGAATATAACAAAGCTACTGCTCAACTACGCAATGAGGTTGAAAAAACAGTATCAGAATTCAGAAAAGCGTATGCTCAAAAGCAAATCGATAATGAAGGTTATGTAAAATTCTTAAAAAGTTACGGCGATTATTTAATCATCGAAAAACCATCAACAGTTGATAATTTCAGTTTTATGTTTGAATATCAATTCGGATACATGTACTGGAGATATTTGATGTGGAATTTTGTAGGGCGCCAAAGTGATGTTCAGGGAAAATATGATAATTTAGACGGTAACTGGATCAGCGGAATTAAGCCGTTAGATTCGTTACACTTAGGCTCACAGGATAATTTACCTACAGATGTTTTAAATAACAAAGGAAGAAATGTTTACTTTTTCCTGCCTTTCATCTTAGGGCTTATCGGAATTATGTATCATGCAAATAAAGACCTTAAAAGTTTTTATGTTCTCTTAGCTTTATTTTTATTTACGGGAATTGCACTCAAAATTTACTTGAACGAAAGACCTTTTGAACCTCGCGAAAGAGATTATGCATTAGTTGGTTCTTTTTATGTTTTTGCTATCTGGATAGGCTTCGGGGTATATTCACTCTATGAATCTCTTCAAAAATATCTTGCCCCAAAAATTGCAGGTCCAATTATTATTGCCGGAAGTTTATTAGCAGCTCCTGTCTTAATGGCTTCTCAAAACTGGGATGATCATGACAGATCCGGTAAATATACAGCCGTTGCAATGGCAAAAGCATATCTGACTTCGTGCGATAAAAATGCCATTCTGTTTACTATTGGTGATAATGACACCTTCCCCCTATGGTATGCACAGGAAATTGAAGGCATCAGGACAGATGTAAAAATAGTAAACACAAGTCTTTTCATGACCGATTGGTACATTGATCAAATGAAAGCCAAAGCTTATGAATCTGACCCGTTGCCAATATCTTTCACACATGACGAATATGTTGGGGATAAATTAGATTATGTAGCCCATATTCAGAAAGTAGAAACCCGTTGGGATATTAAAGATTTTATCAAATTCATTAAAAATCCAAAATCTACTGTAGGTTTACAAAACGGTCAGACCATTCACTTTTATCCAACAGATAAAATTAGGATTCCGGTAGATAAAAACATCATTATCAAAAACAAGGTAGTTAATTCTAAATATAATGATTCTATAGTACCTTTTATGGATATCGATATCAAAGGAAGTGCTCTTTACAAAAATCGCTTAATGATGTTGGATATTTTAGCTAATAACAACTGGAAAAGACCAATTTATTTTAGTGGCGGTGCTTTTGATGATGAAGATTATTTATGGCTTAAAGACTATTTACAGCTTGATGGGATGGTGTATAAATTAGTACCTGTAAAAAACACCCCTTCAAAAGACGGCGGACCAATGGATATGGGACAAATTGATGCCGATAAAATGTATGACATCGTAATGAAATGGGACTGGGGAAATAGCAACAGTGACAAAATCTATCATGATCCTGAAACCAGAAGAAACAGTATCACCTATCGTACCAATCTTTCTCGCCTGATGAATCAGCTTATCGAAGAAGGCAAAATAGAGAAAGCCAAAAATGTTATCAATCTGGCAATAACGAAAATGCCGTTAGATAAATTCGGATATTATTCACTTGTTGAGCCTTTCACCAGTGGTTATTACAAGGTTGGGGAAAAAGAAAAAGCACATGATTTATTAAATAAACTGGTTCAGAAATACAAAGAAAACCTTAATTATTATGCGACTTTAAGTGCAGGTGACCAATCTGATTTAGCCATTGATATTATAACAGATATTGAGCGTTACAGAAGCTTGCTTCAGGTTATGAAAGACAACAAAGATTTGGCCTTTTATAACAATCACAAAACAACTTTTAACACCTACGTAAACGTTTTTGAACGATTTGGTCGTGAAAAAGAATAATATACAAAAAATATAGTAATTAAAAAAATGCAGCACTGTTTGATAAATAGCGCTGCATTTTTTAATTTTACATATCTTTTAATCCTTTCAAAATGAGCTTTTATTGGGTAAAAACTAACGCATTTATAAAAAGAGTGTTTTCTAAATATTGTTGGGATATTCCTAACAATGAAAAGAAAATATATCTCACTTTTGACGATGGCCCAACTCCCGAAATTACAGATTGGGTTTTAGCTGAATTAAAAAAGCACGATATCAAGGCTACATTTTTCTGTATTGGAAAAAACATAGATTCTAATCCGGAGTTATTTTTGAAAATAAAACAAGAACATCATTCGATTGGAAATCATACCATGAACCACATGAATGGCTGGAAAAGCGAAACGAATGAATATATTCAAAATGTAAAGAAATGTGCGGAAATCCTATCCCAAAAATACATTCCGTCGTTATTGTTTCGTCCACCTTACGGAAAGATTAAAAGGCAGCAATCGAGACTCTTAAGAAAATTAGGTTACAAAATAATTATGTGGGATGTTTTAAGCGCCGATTTTGACCAGAGTATCAGTCCTGAAAAGTGTCTTGAAAATGTTGTAAAAAATGTAAAATCAGGAAGTGTAATTGTTTTCCATGACAGTATAAAAGCATCACAAAATTTAAAATTTGCATTACCTAAAACTTTGAGTTTTCTGAAGGAAAATGGATTTGTATTTGATATTGTTACTTAAACAATATCAGTAGAGAAAATCTTTTATAAACCAAACTGCTCCTGAACAATTCCTATAATGGTATTAGCATCCAGTTCTCCGGATTGTCTCCAGATCATTTGTCCTTCTTTATAAATCATCAAAGTAGGAAGTCCTTTGATTCGTAAAGCTTCTGCCAGTTCCTGATTTTTATCAACATCAATTTTGATTACTTTGGCTTTATCACCAAGTGCTGCCGCAACATCCTTAATAACAGGATGCATAGAAACTGACGATTCATTCCAATCTGTGTAAAAGTCAATCAACACAGGGACCTGAGCATTTATTAGTTCTCCAAATTTTGACATAAAACCAAAAATTAAATTTTTAAATCTACTAAAAAGAGATTAACATTATACAAATGTAGCATTTTTGCCGAATTAAGCCACATTATGACCCTTTTTTAGTTCAATGACTGTTATTTCCGGCATGATACCAACTCGTCCCGGATAGGCATGAAAACCAAAGCCTCTGTTCACATAAACATATCGGCCAACATTTTCATACAGCCCAGCCCATTGCTTATAAATGTATTCTGCTAAACTCCATTTAAAATATCCGGGAATTTCAATACCAAATTGCATGCCATGTGTATGACCTGACAAGGTAAGATGAAAGTTCTTAGGATGATTTTTTATTTCATATTCCCAATGACTCGGATCGTGGCTCATTAAAACTTTAAAATCTCCTTGCGCTACTTGTTGTGAAGCTTTATTTAGATCCCCGGCCATTTTAAAATTTTTACCCCAATTTTCAACACCAATCAAAGCTATTTTATCCTCTCCTTTTTGGATATAAGTATGTTCATTTAATAACAATTTAAATCCAATTTGGTCGTATAGTTTTTTTATTGCCTGAAAATTTTCGTCTTTTTCCTTTTCAGAAGGCCAGGTTACATATTCACCATAATCATGATTTCCTAAAACCGAAAATTTACCATATTTATAATCTTTTATTCTATTAAATGTATCCAGCCAGGGATGCATTTCTGTCGCATGTGTGTTTACGATATCACCTGTGAACAAAATCATATCCGATTCCTGCTCATTAATTAAATCAATAGCATAATTTATTTTTTCGGCATTATCGAAACTTCCGCTGTGTACGTCTGAAATCTGAGTAATTCTAAATCCATCAAAGGCATCCGGCAAATCAGGAAAAAATACCGTTTGTTTAATAACCTTAAAATTATATTTCCCTTCAAAAATTCCGTAAATCAACGACAGAAAAGGAATTGCTGCCAAACCTAAACCTATCTGACTAATAAACTTTCGTCTATCAGGCATTATTTCTGTTCGTGGAGCATTGTACATACAGTAATTTAAGATACTTGCCCCTAATCTGAAAATATCTTCACCCAACAAAACAAGCGTAATTATAATCTTTGGAACATAAACCAAAAGCATCAGGCCCATTGTAAACATGGTCTGTTTTGTTTGCCCTACAGAACGATCAAACTGAGTAAAAGAATAGATGATAAAAATTAAAAGCAGCAAACTTACAACTTGATAACCCACTAAAACCCATCTTAATTTGATAAGTGTACGAAAGGCCTGATAGGAATAAAACTCAATGAATAAGAAAACAGCACAAAGAATTACAAAACGAATGATCATTAGTTTATAGTTTTAAGCAAAGTAACAAAGAATGAAAATTGTATCGCTTTTTATTACCAAAATTTTAACTCAAATAATCACAAAAAGCTGATAGATTTCTCTACCAGCTTTTCATCTACCAAATTTTTTAAAACCATTTTAATCCACAACAAAGTTTACAGAGTAAACAAATGTCGTTTATTTTTTAGCCTTTGAAGTTTCTGACTTAACAGTTTCTTCTTTCCCGGCTTTTTTCTCCGCTATTTTATGTTTTTTAGGAGCTTTTACTTCTTTTGCCGGAGCAGTTTGAGCTGGGGTTGTTTGTGCATTTACCATTGCTGCAGTTCCTAAAACAGCTACTGCTAACATTACTAATTTTTTCATGATCCTAGTTTTTATGATTGTTATTATTTCATTTATTATACCTCAAAGATATATTCACTAAATGAAGACTAAATGAAGATTAAACCATCAGGGAAAAATTAACTTTTAATTAGGTTTTATGGCTTCCGGAAACAAAAGCGTGAAAGTTGTTCCTTGATTTATCTGTGAAGTAACTTTTATTTCGATATGATGAAAAGAAGCAATACTGTCTGCAATTGCGAGCCCTAAGCCCTGCCCATCCTGATCAGAACTGATTCTGGCAAACCGATTGAATACTTTTTCCAGTTGAGAAGGATCCATACCAATACCTGTGTCGGTTATTGAAATAAAATATTGATTATTTAAAAATCCGTCAGAAACAATAATTTCACCTTTTGGCAGATTGTATTTGATTGCATTAATTATCAAATTATAAATCAGAATATGAATCAGCGTTTTATTGCCTTTAAAACTGAAATCATTCTTCATAATATTAGAGAAATTAATTTCTTTAT
Source organism: Flavobacterium sp. Flavsp81 (assembly GCF_059491325.1). NCBI lineage: Bacteria > Pseudomonadati > Bacteroidota > Flavobacteriia > Flavobacteriales > Flavobacteriaceae > Flavobacterium > Flavobacterium sp. Flavsp81. The sequence continues at coordinate 2,685,670 of NZ_CP168505.1, forward strand.
CTTCAATTCTGTCCTGAAGATCTTCCTTCATATCGGTTATGATTTCATAAAAATAAATCTCTTCATTGGCTTCATATTGATTATTTTCGATTCTGGAAATCAACAATAAATTATTAATGATTTTTTTCAGCATATCCAATGTTTTAAGCGAGCCGGCAATCTTATCTACCGCATTATTATCCAGAGAATCATTTTGCAGTAAGTTTTCGAATTTATTTTTAAGTAATGCAATTGGAGTCAGCAGTTCATGCGAAACGTTAGAAATGAATTGTTTTTCTTTTTTGAAAAGTTCTGCAATACGATCCATCATTTGATTTAAAACAAAATCCAGCTCCCTAAAATCTCTCGATCCTGCTTTTATTGGCGTATGATCAAAAGCTTCGGGCTGGTTGACACGCCTGATTTTTGTGTCGATAATTTTATAAAAAGGTTTTAATAAATATTCGATATAGAAAGTATCAGCCAAAAAAGTGATCAAAACGATTATTACAAAAACAATCAGGATAAAAAACCGAATTATGAATGTCAGGTCATTAATCTCTTCTAAGCTGCTTCCGATTTCAAGCTGATAGTCAATTTTTCCGTAAATAAAATGATACTGTAATATCCTGTATTCATTCATTTCTCCTTCGATAACGCGATAATCATTTATAAAAAGGGTTTTGAAATTCTTTTTATTAGTCTTTGGAGGTAATCTGGAAAGTATTAAAAATTCACTGTGCAGTGTTGAAAATTGTGAATAGGTTTCTGTAGAATCATTTCGAACAATAAAATCATTGATTTCATTCTGGTCCAAATTGTCAATAAACTTTTTCTTTTTTTCCAATAAACTGTTATTTATATGCTTGTAAACTACTTTTTCAACCAAAATAGGCAGCATTAACCATAAAATTAAAATCACCAACAATCGGGTTAGTGCATTAAAAATGGCCAGCTGGTGTTTTATTTTCACAGTATTTTATTTATTCATTAATACGATAACCAACATTTCTAACAGTTTCAAACCAATCTATTCCGGTATGCTTATCGAGTTTTTTTCGAAGGTTTCTAACGTGAACATCAATAAAATTAGAATCTGAATTCACTTCAAGGATATCTCCCCAAATATGTTCTGTTAATTGCAATCTGGTAATCACACGATTTTTATTCAAAACCAGATATTGAAAAATATCAAACTCTTTTTTAGTCAAATTAATAGGTATCTCGTTATAATTTACCTTGTAATCCTGTAATTGCAACGAAAATCCGTGAATCATCAAATCATTCTGTGTAAAACCATGCATCCTCCTAATTACAGCAAACAAACGGGCACTTAATTCGGTTAAGGCAAACGGCTTTGTCAGATAATCATCTGCTCCAAGATCTAAGCCGTTAATTCTGTCATCTAATTCGCCACGGGCGGTTATTACAATTACTGCTGTTTTCGATTTGGTTTTTCGAAGTGCTTTCAAAACCTCAAAACCATCTCTGTCAGGCAAACCAAGATCTAACAGCATCGCATCAAAATCATTACTGTTTAACTCTTCAAGAGCATCACTGCAGGTATTTGCAATTTTGCATATATAGCCCACATTACATAAAAAATCATATACCTCTGCAGCCAGTTCTTTATTGTCTTCAACAATCAAAATATTCATAAACAAATCGTTTAAACACAACTAAAAATAATCAATTATAAAAAGCTATGTTATCTATTATTAAAAAATTAACGAATCAAAAAAAAAGCTGACAAATTTCTTTATCAGCTTTCTCCATAATTATCCCTTCTGTTTTGCTCCTCTTATAATTTTTTAAAAGCAAAACAAAAACAACTATTATTTTTTTACAGTAGATGCCTCTGATTTTGCAGCTTCTTTTTTCTCAGATTTTGCTTTTTTCTCAGATTTGTGTTTAGGATGTTTTGTGGCTTTAACTTCTTTTGCCGGAATGATTTTCACTTCTTTTGCGGGACCAACTTTTACAGCAGGAAATGCATTTACCATTGCTGTAGTTCCTAAAACTGCTACGAGTAACATCAAAAAATTTCTCATGATTTCTATTGATTTAAATTAATAACCTTTTAATTATAATCAAATGTACTCCTGTAAAATGAAGGCAAAATGAAGATAGAATTGAACCTGAAAATTTTAACTCGACATTAACGATTTGATATCAATATGTATTACAATGCCGGTAATAAAGACGCACTGCTGTGCGTCTCTACATATGTTTATATTAATTTTCAGAAGGGAATAGTTTTTAAAAGCCAATTGATTATTTTTACAGACTAATATTTTTTTTATGTCAACTCAAAAACGTCTTTTTCTTCTTGATGCCTATGCATTAATATTCCGTGGTTATTATGCCTTTATAAAAAACCCAAGAATTAATTCCAAAGGAATGGATACATCTGCAATTATGGGTTTTATGAACTCGCTTCTGGATGTTATCAAAAGAGAAAAACCAGATCATTTGGCAGTTGCTTTTGATAAAGGAGGAAGTCATGTACGAACAGAAATGTATACTGAATATAAAGCAAACCGTGATGCTACGCCAGAAGCTATAAAAATTGCAATTCCGTACATTCAGGATTTATTAAATGCAATGCATATTCCAATTATTGAAGCAAATGGTTGTGAGGCCGATGATTTGATCGGTACAATTGCAAAACAGGCCGAAAAAGAAAACTACAAAGTCTATATGGTTACACCTGATAAAGATTTCGCTCAATTGGTTTCTGAAAATATTTTCATGTACAAACCTGCTCGAATGGGTAACGGAATAGAAATTTGGGGCGTTCCTGAAGTTTTGGCCAAATTTGAAATTGAAAGACCTGAACAAGTAATAGATTTTCTTGGAATGATGGGTGATGCTGTCGATAATATTCCGGGATTACCGGGGGTTGGAGAAGTTACCGCTAAGAAATTCCTAAAAGAATTTGGTACCATGGAAAATCTTTTAGCAAATACACATTTGCTAAAAGGAAAAATGAAAGAAAATATCGAAGCCAATAAAGAGAAAGGATTACTTTCTAAAAAACTGGCTACTATCATTATAGATTGTGATGTTGTTTTCAATGAAGCTGATTATGAGCTGACACGTCCTGATATTGAAAAAACAGATGCTATTTTTCAGGAACTGGAATTCAGAAGAATGGCAGAGCAATTTGATAATCTTTTTAAAATTGGCGGAGGAAATGAATTAGCATCTTCTGCTAGTCCAGACGCTAAATTATACAAAAAGCCACAGCCCAAAAACGAAGATCAGTTTGATCTTTTTGGAAGTGCAACTACCGATGAAAACCCGGAAATGGGGAGAACATCTTTTTATAACACTTTAGAGAACACACCTCACTCTTATCAGACCATACAAGGTGATTTAGGAATAAAATTGCTTTTACAGAATTTACAAAACCAGACTTCGGTTTGTTTTGATACCGAAACCACTGGTTTAGATGCTTTAAACGCTGAATTGGTTGGGATTTCTTTTTCTTATGAAAAAGGAAAGGGATTTTATGTTCCGTTTCCTGAAAGTCAGGAAGAGGCTCAAATTTTAATAGATAAATTTGTTCCTTTTTTTGAAAATGAAAACATTGAAAAAATAGGTCAGAACTTAAAATATGATTTGAAAATTTTATCTAATTACGGAGTTACTGTAAAAGGAAAACTTTTTGATACTATGATTGCGCATTACCTGATTAACCCGGATATGCGTCATAATATGGATATTTTGGCAGAAACATATTTGAAATATTCTCCAAAATCAATTGAAACATTAATTGGTAAAAAGGGCAAAAATCAAATCTCAATGCGTGATGTTGCTCTTGAAGAAATTAAGGAATACGCTGCTGAAGATGCTGATGTAACTTTTCAATTAAAGGAAATTTTTACTTCTGAACTGGATAAAACCGAAACTAAAAAGTTATTTGATGAAATCGAAATTCCGTTGGTCAGTGTTTTAGCTGACATGGAAACGGAGGGAATTCGTTTAGATGTTGAATTTTTAAGTGCAATGTCTAAAGAAATGGATGTTGAGATTAAATCTTTAGAACAAAAAATTTACGAAACTGCCGGAGAGAAATTCAATTTGGCTTCTCCGAAACAATTAGGAGATATCTTATTTGATAAAATGAAAATTGGCGGTGTTAAACAAAAGAAAACCAAAACAGGTCAATATGCAACCGGCGAAGAGGTTTTGACTTATTTAGCCAATGACAATCCAATTGTAAAAGAGATTCTGGATTGGCGTCAAATGGTAAAATTGCAAAGCACTTATATTTTGGCTTTACCGGAACAAGTAGATAAAAAAACACTGAGAGTACATACCGATTATATGCAAACTGTTGCAGCAACTGGCCGCTTGAGTTCTAACAATCCGAACTTGCAGAATATTCCGATTCGTACCGAAAGAGGCCGTCAGATTCGTAAAGCATTTGTTGCCCGTGATGAAAATCATACTTTAATATCTGCCGATTACTCGCAAATTGAATTGCGAATCATTGCTGCTTTAAGCGGTGAAGAAAATATGATTAAAGCTTTTCAGGATGGGGAAGACATTCACAGAGCAACTGCTGCAAAAGTTTTTAATGTTCCTTTGGATGAAGTTTCCCGTGAACAAAGAAGCAATGCCAAAACCGTAAATTTCGGAATTATATACGGCGTTTCGGCTTTCGGATTGAGTAATCAAACTTCCTTATCCCGCAGCGAAAGTGCTTCTTTAATTGAAGCTTACTATAAAACATATCCAAGATTAAAATCTTATATTCAGGAACAAATTGAGTTTGCCCGCGAAAAAGGATATGTACAGACTATTTTAGGCCGTCGTCGTTATTTAAAAGATATCAATTCAGCAAATGCAGTTGTTCGAAGTGCTGCTGAACGAAATGCCGTAAATGCTCCAATCCAGGGAAGTGCAGCCGATGTGATTAAAATTGCGATGATCAACATTCACAAAAAACTAAAAGAAGAAAACTGGAAGTCTAAAATGCTGCTTCAGGTACATGATGAGCTTGTGTTTGATGTACACAACGATGAACTAGAGAAAATCCAGCCTATGATTAAACACGAAATGGAAAATGCTTTTATCATGACCGTTCCATTAGATGTTGAATTAGGTTTGGGTAAAGATTGGTTGGAGGCACATTAGAAAGACAAAAAATACAATTTCCATATAAACTAAAAACATCCTGAAAATTCAGGATGTTTTTTTTTATAAAAATAGAAATCATAAATCCGTTTAGGGTAATATTTGTATTTTTCAGGATTTAAAAATCCTGAAATTTAAAACTTTAAAAACATATTTTTAAAGTTTACTCCAAAAAAAAAAAACCATCACTAAAGTGATGGTTTAAAATCTGAGCCGGCGGAGGGACTCGAACCCACGACCTGCTGATTACAAATCAGCTGCTCTAGCCAACTGAGCTACGCTGGCGACTCATTACGGGTGCAAATATAAGTTGGTTTTTCGTTTTTCCAAAATAAATTTGCACTTTTTTTATACTTTTTTTTGCTTACAATTCGTTGATTTTAGCAATCAATTGATTAGCAGTTTCTTCCAATTCTACATTGATTTGTTTGAAGTGTGCTTTTTTGTTTTCAACGTTCTTTGCATTCACTTTTGTGATCAAAGTATCAAAAGCAGCGATAGCCTGATCGATCAAAGCATTCGTTTCCGGAGTGGGATTTCCTGTTGTAGACATTTCAAATAAGTAAATTGCCTCAATAATATCTCCTAATACGAAGTTGATGTCTTTCTTTAAATTTTTAACGTTTGCCATTTTTATTTTAATTTTAATTTGCGACTGCAAAAGTACATATAATCTTTTTATAACGTGCTATGAAATGTAAATTTCTAAAATTGAAGCTTTTCCAGTCAAAATAAATGCATTTATCTCAGCAGGAACCAAAACAGTATCTCCTTTTATGTAGGATTGTTTAAAACCATTATATTCAATTTCAAAGCTTCCCTCAATACACATATAAACTGTAAAAGTTTCTCCGGATTTAGAAACTTCAACCTTATTTTCCAACGGAATAAAATTGGTTGTAAAATAAGGACAATCTACTACTACATTTGATGTGTTGGTTTTTGTCTCATACTTCTTCTGTGTTTCAACTTTATTATAGTTTATAGCATCAAGTGCTAAATCTACATGAAGTTCTCTTGTATTTCCTTGTGCGTCTTTACGATCAAAGTCGTACAGACGATACGTAATATCAGAAGTCTGCTGAATTTCTGCCACTACTAAACCAGCGCCAATAGCATGAACTGTTCCTGTTTCTAAAAAGAAAACATCTCCCGGTTTTGCTTTTACATCATCTAAAATCGAAACTAAGGTTTTATCATTCAAATGTTTTAAATATTCTTCTTTGCTTGAATCTTCTTTAAATCCAACAATTATTCTCGCATCAGCATCTGCCTGCATTACATACCACATTTCGGTTTTACCAAAAGAATTATGTCGTTCTTTTGCTAATTTATCGTTTGGATGCACCTGAATTGAAAGATCTTCACGGGCATCTAAGTATTTAAAAAGCAGTGGAAATTGCTTTCCAAAACGTTCGTAAACTTTCGTTCCCAAAATTTCATTTGGACTTTCATCAATAAGCTCCATCAATGATTTTCCTTTCAAAACTCCATTAGCCACAACACTTACATCTCCTTCTACAGTAGATAATTCCCAGCTCTCCCCGGTAATATTTGAAGTAATAGGTTTATTAAGAATTGTTTTTAGTTTTTCTCCTCCCCAGATTCTTTCTTTTAATATTGGGGCAAATTGCAAAGGGTACGTTTTTGGATTCATAGTTTTTTAATGGCTAATATCTTTATTATTTTAATGTCGATGTAATACTATTTTTTAAATTTAAAGTACTAATTCTTTAATTGTTTCAAGTGCTTTCGGAATATGTTTTGCAGCATTTATACTATCAAAAATCAAAATAACAACTCCATTCCTATCTATAATATAAGTCACTCTTCCCGGCAAAAGACCAAATAAATTATTATGAACGCCAAAAAGGTGTCTTAATTTTTTATCCTGATCTGATAATAGTATAAAAGGTAATTGATGTTTATTGGCAAATTTATGATGTGATTTCACACTGTCACTGCTTATACCAATAACTTCTGCTCCAAGATCTTTAAAATCTTCGTATTGATCTCTAAAACTACAGGCTTCAGTAGTACATCCGGGTGTGTTGTCTTTTGGGTAAAAATAAATCACGAGTGGCTTTCGACCCAAAACACTTTGGCTTTCAAAAACTTCTCCGTGGCTATCCTTTGCAGTAAAATTTGGAACTATATCTCCTATTTTTAATGACATTTTATTGTTCTCCTTTATAAGTTACAAAATTGCGGTCCGTTTCATTCAAAACGATTTCTAAATCAAAATCAGGTTGAATTCTTTTTCTAATTTTATTCCATATCACAACAGCAATATTTTCAGCTGTTGGATTCAAATCCTTAAATTCCGGAACATCCAGATTCAAATTTTTGTGATCAAACGGAATCTCTACTTCTTCAAGTATAATATCCGCTAATACTTTCACATCTAAAACAAAACCGGTTTCGGGGTCAATTTTTCCTGTAACACTTACTGTTAAACCATAATTATGACCATGAAAATTAGGATTATTACATTTTCCAAAAACAGCATCGTTTTCTTCTGATGTCCAATCTTTCCTATGCAATCGATGTGCAGCATTAAAATGTGCTTTTCTTGATATGGTTACTTTCATGTGGGCTTGGTTAGTATGGTTTAAATTGTATGATCCTCCAAATAATGATAAAATTCATCAAAAATTATTTTGAACCAAACGGTATAAATTTCCGGTTGTCTTTGAATGTCAGTTTTTACATCTTCTATTTTCATCCATTTCCAATCTTCAACCTCATCAAAGTTTATAGCCGGGTTTTCGCTATAATACCCAATCATTACGTGATCAAGTTCATGTTCTGTTAAACCATTATCAAAAGGTGCTTTGTATATAAAATGAAACAACTCTTTCAATTCGGTTCTAAAACCCATTTCTTCAAATAATCTTCGGCTGCCGGCTTCTATATTTGATTCACCTTCACGCTGATGGCTGCAACAGGTATTAGTCCAAAGTAAAGGAGAATGATATTTTTGATGTGCCCGCTGCTGGAGCATGATTTCATTTTTACTGTTTAAAATAAAAACTGAAAAAGCGCGATGTAAAAGAGCTTTTTCGTGTGCTTCTAATTTTGGCATTAAGCCAATTTGCTCATCATTTTGATTAACTAGTATTACGTTTTCTTCCGTCATAAGGTATATTGATATAACAAAAATACGAAAAAAGAAATGGCTTGAAAATCTCAGAAGAGATTGTGAAAAGTTTAACGAGCAAAAAAACAACAACAAGTTAATTATCAGAAAATTGAACGCTATTTATTTTACAAAAACCTTTAAAAAACAAGGCATAAAACTTAATACATTTGTTTTACGTAAATAATAAAAAGTTAAATCATACTTAAAAAAATCTCAATTCTAAAGTGCACAACGTTTCGAAACAAACTCTCTCCGTACCTTTGAAATACTAAATTAAATCACATGAAAATTATTAAAATAAAAAAACAGCTTTTAAGCCTTTGCTTTTTAATTCCACTCTTTATTTTTCAAGCCTGTGGACAAAACACAAAAAAAACAAATACAAAAACAATTATTATGGAAAATAAAATCAGTAAACCCGGAAATCCATATTATTCAAATACCGACACTACAAAGCTAAACATAACTGACGCCGAATGGAAAAAAGTACTTCCCGAAGACGTTTATGCTGTAATGCGTCAGGCAGATACAGAAAGACCTTTTACCGGAAAATATTGGAATACTGATGAAAAGGGAACTTACTATTGCGCTTCATGTGGAAATAAGCTTTTCAGATCCGGGGCAAAATTTGCCAGCAGCTGCGGATGGCCAAGTTTCTTTGAACAGGACAATAAAAAAAGTGTAATTTACAAAAATGACAACTCACTCGGAATGGAAAGAATCGAAGCACTCTGTGGAAGATGCGGCGGACATTTGGGGCATTTATTTGATGACGGCCCTGCTCCTACCGGAAAACGTTATTGCATGAATTCGATTGCCCTTGATTTTATCCCGGACACTAAATAATCAATTATGAAAAATATATTTTTAATACTCGTTTTTGCATTATGCCTAAATGGGTTTGCCCAAGATAATAAGGCTAAAAAAACTTCAAATTTAGAAACCATTACACTTGGAGGGGGATGCTATTGGTGTGTTGAAGCAGTTTATGAAAATTTAAACGGAGTAAAATCTGTTGTTTCCGGATTTTCAGGAGGGAAGATTGCCAACCCTACTTATGAGGAAGTTTGTACCGGAAGAACCGGTCACGCTGAAGTTGTACAAGTTACTTATGATAAAAATGTGACAGATATTTATGAAATTTTCAAAGTTTTCTTTACGGTTCATGATCCTACTACATTAAACAGACAAGGTGCTGACGTAGGCACACAATATCGCTCTGTAATTTTTTATAAAAATGCGGAACAAAAAAAAGCTGCAGAAAATATTATAACTGAACTTAACAAAGCAAAAGTTTATGATAGCCCAATTGTAACAAAAACAGAACCGCTTATAAAGTTTTACAAAGCTGAGGATTATCATCAGAATTATTATTCAAACAACAAAAACCAACCATATTGCAAAATGGTAATCCAGCCCAAAATAGAAAAATTTGAAAAAGTTTTTAAAGACAAATTAAAAAAGAAATAATTATTAATTCAATAGGTAGCCGCTCATGAAAAAGGGCGGTTTTTTATTCAAAAAAAAGCACTTTTTTTTTGTAAATTGCATTTGCTATAAAATCAAAATCATCAACAAAATCACCTAAAAAATGAAGCATTTACTTCTATTTTTTTCATTCCTAATTACTGTTTCCCAAGTCCACTCTCAGGAAAATTTACCAACAGATTATCTTTCAAAGGAATTTCATAAAGGTCGTCGTGAAGCTTTTAGAAATCTTATGCCTGCTAATTCAGTTGCCGTAGTTTTTTCTTATCCTGAAAGAGTTTTTTCTAATGATGTTAATTACAATTTTCATCAAAATCCAGATTTATATTATTTAACGGGCTACAAAGAACCTGATGCTGTATTATTGATTTTTAAAGAAGCACAAGGAACAGGTGAAACTTATAACGAAGTACTATTTGTCAGAGAAAGAAATGCTGCCCGGGAAATATGGACAGGAAGACGTCTTGGTATTGAAGGAAGTAAATTCAAATTGGGTATTTCTACAGTTTACAACGGAAAAGATTTTAAGGATTTCGCTGTCGATTTTAAAAAATTCGATAAAATAATTTATGACAAAATCCCAATTGACATCGAAGATAACAAAAGTGGTTTTGATTTATTTGGTTTGCTACAAACGTTCAAAACCAAAGCTGCTATAACAACAGAAGACAAAACTTCATTAGCTAAATTTGCAGACATTACAAATTCACTTCGCGAAATCAAAACTCCCGAAGAAATGGATTTAATGCGTAAAACTGTTAAACTTTCCTGCATCGCCCACAACGAAGTAATGAAAGCTATTGGCCCGGACATGAGCGAAAATGAAGCTGACGGAATTCATGCCTATATTCATAGAAAATATGGTGCCGAAGGTGAGGGTTATCCTCCAATAATTGGTGTTGGAGCAAACGGCTGTATTTTACATTATGGCGAAAACAACAGTACAAAAATGAACAATCAGTTGCTATTAATGGATGTAGGCTCTGAGTACCATGGTTATTCTGCCGATGTTACCAGAACAATTCCGGCAAATGGAAAATTTACCGAAGAGCAAAAAGCCATTTATCAATTGGTTTATGATGCACAGGAAGAAGTTTTTAAAATCTGTAAGGAAGGAACCCGCATTCAGGATTTAAATACAAAATCAAGAGAAGTGATTACAGCAGGATTAATTAAGCTTGGAATCATCACAGATTCCCAAGATTCCAGAATTTATTATCCGCACGGATGTTCGCATTTTCTTGGTCTGGATGTCCATGACAAAGGAAATTACGGAGGCAACTTAAAAGAAAATATGATTCTGACAGTTGAACCTGGAATCTATATTCCGGCAAACAGTAAATGCGATAAAAAATGGTGGAATATCGGTGTTCGTATTGAAGATGACATTTTAATTAAAAAAGATTCATACGAGAACCTATCAATTGATTCTCCACGAAAATGGAACGAAATTGAAGCTTTGTCCAAACAAAAAAGCATGTTCAATGAAATGAAATTTCCTAAAATATAATTTAAAAAAAATATAACGCAAGCTTCAAAACTGAGTTAAAAGAAATCAACAAAATATGTATTTTCAAAGCCCTAAAAGAAAAAGTCTGTAACACTTAGGTGTTACAGACTTTTTAAATATTTATTTTCGTGTTATACTTATAACATTATTTTATTTAGTGTGAAACTTCTAATGAATAAAATTTTACATTCGCATATGCTCCGGTTTCATCGCCCTGAAGATTACATCCAACGGTAAAGTAATTATCAAACACTCCCCATTGCTTATAATTGTCTCCGGAATACACCTTATCATCACCGTTAACACTAACTTCCATCTTTCCGTCAGTAATTTCAATTTGTAAAGTAAATTTATCAAAACCTACTTTATTTTTAAATGTATAACCATCGTCATCAATCCAAGAGTCTTCTTTCAATAAATCATTTCCGGAAATAGAAGGATCTGCAATTCTTTTTGATCTCAATTTTATATATCCATTATCCCAAAAAACTTTTAAAATCGATGGTGCAGTTTTGTCTTTCGCACCTATTAAATTAACCTGATCTTCTTTTAACCTGCCTCCAATCTGAACAAAAATAACCCGAGGATTAACATCATTCTTTTTAGAAATATCTCCCATTCTTACAACCGCTTTTAGTTTTGCGCCACCTTTAAAAGTCCAACCGGCATCACCACCAAACGAATTTTGCTCTTTTAATTCTGTTTTATTAAAAGATCTTTTAGATTTTATAGATGGATAAACATAAAAAACCAATGATCTGTCAGACAAATCATTAAACATAAATTTCTGGATTTCTAAATTCTCACTATAAGCTAAAAGTTTTGGAGCTTTATATGTTGTTACAGTACCTTCGGGAATAGTCAGTTTCCATGGAGTCAAATCTATTTTTGGCACTTTTTGAGCATGAATTATAAAAGTAGTACTTGTGAGTAATAATAAAAGATAAGTTCTAATTTTTTTCATTTTTGGTTAGTTTAGGATTAAAAATGTAAATAATTGATTTTCAATAACACTAATTTAATGATGTTTACATGTAATCGATTGCATAAAATTAGCTTTTTTTTTAATTTCACTATATTTTTTTTGAATTTTTTTTGAATTAATAAAAAATGTAGCTTAAAAACAACAATTAAACTCTATTCTTAGAAAATAAGTAAAAAATACTTAATAAAAACTTCAAACTTTAAATATCTTTTAAAGTCAGTTATATAATAAAAAAGTCTATTACAAAGTAATTACAGACAAAAAAATGATAAAGAGTGTTTTTTACCCTAAAAAAACTTAGAATTAATAAAAATTTGACCCACAAATGAAGATTACATAAAAACAGTCAGCATAAAGCAACGAACTCAACTTTGTAATCTTGCCAACTTCGTTTTAAAAAATTGTCATGCTAACTTATCAATTGGAATACTAGTTAATGATGACAATTCTAATATTCTGTTTACATCTTTTTTATTTACTACAAAAAACATATAACTATCGCCTAATGTATCATAAGTCATTAATTCAAAACCTAATTTTTCTAAAGCTGACTGAATATAAGGAAATAAATTGTGACTGTAAGTCTCTTCCGGATATACGAAATTAAGGTCCTGGCCAATCATTTCTGAGATAAAATATTCTGCATCTTCGGGATCAAATTTCCAATCACTGTCCCAAGAATCTACGTTTTCAAATAAAACAAAATGACCTTCAATTATCTCGTGATATTCTTTTGATTCTTTTTTAAAATTCTTCAAAAGCTTTTTTGATTGTTTTTGAACCAACTTTTCCTCTACATTTCCTCTGGAAACCAAATTAATGAATTCTTCGAAAGTTCCCTGAGTAACCTCAATATCGTGAGGCAGCAAACCCTCTTGCGATGGCAATTGAATACCTTGAGGTAATTCTATTTTTAAATATTGGCAAATACCCTGCAAAACTCTTTCAAATTCCTTAAATCCAATTGTTTGAATCTCATTTTTAGGATTATTAATATCAATATATTCTGTATCTAAAATTGCTTTTGTATAATCCATAAAAAAATTATGATTGTACAAAATTCTAAAATCATTAGTTTCCAAACTATCCGTACAACAAAAGAATATGACGAAATTATGCAAAACGTGTTTCAGGTACTTTTTCATTTCCGGAGTTGGTACCGTATAAAACTGAATATGTATATAATCGTATTCTAATTCTTCAAGCATTTGCTCTTGAGAAACAGGTCCTATATTAATCTTTTTATACAATTCATTCAAAACTTCGTAAGCATTTTTAAAACCTGCTTTTTTAATTTCATTTTGTGCTTCTTCATAATCAAATGAAGTTGGGAAAGAGTATAAACTCACAGAAACCTTATCGTGAATTCCTTTCATTTTAAATTCAAATCTATTCTCCTCATTATATAAATAAGTATAAATAGCATCAATAACATCAAAAGATACGATGGATTTTGGGTCGTTATTTCTACCAAAGAAATTTAAAAAAAAGTCTTTCATTCTGATATATTATTTTAAAGTTTCAGCAATCATTAAAGCACATTTTTCGCCGTCAATCGCAGCAGAAATAATGCCGCCTGCATAACCCGCACCTTCTCCACAAGGATACAATCCTTTTATTTGCAAATGTTCGTAAGTTATAGGATCTCTTGGAATTCTGACTGGCGATGAAGTTCTGCTTTCCGGTGCATGTAAAATCGCTTCGTTTGTTAAATAACCGCGCATTGATTTTCCGAATTCCTTAAAGCCTTCACGCAAAATCTGCGATAAAAATCCGGGGAAAACCTGTCCCATTTCAACCGAAGTTGTTCCCGGAACATATGATGTTTTCGGAATATCTGCTGAAACTTTATTTTGGGTAAAATCGACCATTCGCTGTGCCGGTACTTTTTGAGTTTCTCCCGCTAAATACCATGCTTTTTGTTCGATACTTTTCTGAAATTCTATTCCGGCCAAAGCTCCAAATTTTGCATAAGGCTTGAAATCTTCCAATTTCAATTCGATTACAATCCCTGAATTTGCTGTTGCCTGATCTCTTTTTGATGGTGACCAGCCATTTGTAACCACTTCTCCCGGACTCGTTGCGCAAGGTGCAATTACTCCACCCGGACACATGCAAAAGGAATACATTCCACGTCCGTTGACCTGCTTTACTATAGAATATGGTGCCGGCGGTAAATGTTCGCCACGATAATCACAGGTATACTGAATACTATCTATTAATTCTTGTGAATGCTCTGCACGAACTCCTAAAGCAAAAGGCTTGGCTTCAATAAAAATTTTCTTTCTGTCTAATAACTCAAAAATATCCCGAGCCGAATGTCCCGTTGCTAAAATCAATTTATTTGCAAAAATGGTATCCCCTTTTTGAGTTACAATTCCTTCCACTTCATTATTTTTCACCAAAATATCAGTTACTCGTGTATCAAACAAAACCTGACCACCAAATTCGATGATTTTATTCCGAATGTCTTCAATGATTTTGGGTAGTTTATTTGTCCCGATATGCGGATGTGCTTCAATCAAAATATCATCTGAAGCACCAAAAGCCACCAAGAGTTCTAAAATTCTGGTTACATCACCGCGTTTTTTAGATCGTGTATATAATTTTCCATCAGAATAGGTTCCTGCCCCTCCTTCACCAAAACAATAATTAGAGTCTTCATTAACCAAATGATCTACGTTGATTGCTTTTAAATCACGACGGCGCCCGCGTATGTCTTTTCCACGTTCAATTACAATCGGCTTTAAGCCTAATTCAATTAATTGCAATGCGGCAAAAAGACCGGCCGGGCCGGCTCCAACAACAATTACTTCCTGCGCTTTAGAAACATCTTTATATACTGGTAATTCGATTTTGGTTTCCTGAAAAAGCTCTCCCTGCACATAAATGAGCACTTTCAAATTGATTTTTATCGCTTTTTGGCGTGCATCAATTGATTTTTTCAGAATAGAAATATGCTGAATTTCTTTAGGAGAAACCTTTATTTGTTTAGACAAATAGTCGCGCAACAACATTTCGTTTGAAGCTATTTCCGGCGTTACCTGAAGTAAAAGTTCTCTTGGCATTGTATTTTATTTATCAATTAGCTTTTCTATTTATGAAAAGAACATGCAAAAATAACATTTTGAACCGAGACTTTGTACCTTTGCTACTTTGAAACTTTGTACCTATAAATAATGTCCAGAAAAATAAAATTAATTTGGGATTTTCGTGGTCCGGCATCGGCAAAAACAGCTGAGCATCATGAAATTCATTTAAAAGAATATATTGTCATAGAAAAACTTCCGTTGAATATTACGGGTTTTAAAATTATAAATGACATGCAGGCAATCGCTTTTATGGTTGTCACAGATGAAAATATGATTCATGTTCGTGATGCTTTGAAACCGCATCGTGGGGAAGTTTACACGGAGTAAATTCCAATAAAAAATTCCAAATTCCAAGCTAATGAAGCAATTAGAATTTGGAATTTAAATTTAATATTCTGAATTTTGGAGTTTAACGCTAATTAGCTACTTCGCTAATAAATTTAATTCGCATCAAGCGTAATTCATCGATATCGTATTCTCCATCGAATTCTTTAAGGGCATCTTCGATTTTATCAGATTCTGATTCCATAAAATAATCGTGAATTTCTTCCTGCTGATCATCATCGAGCATATCATCAACCCAATATTTAATATTAAGTTTTGTACCGGAATACACAATTTGCTCCATTTCTTTAATCAAAGTATCCATAGTCAGACCTTTTGCAGAAGCAATATCGTTCAATGATAATTTTCGATCAATATTTTGAATAATATACAATTTATTAGCCGAGTTTACTCCGGTAGATTTTACTACTAAATCATCTGGACGAATAATATCATTATCCTCTACATAACGATTAATTAAGGCTACAAATTCGCTACCATATTTCTTGGCTTTTCCTTCTCCAACTCCGTGAATATTATACAATTCCGTTAAAGTCACAGGGTATTTTAACGCCATATCTTCAAGAGAAGGATCCTGAAAAACAACAAATGGAGGAACTCCCAGTTTTTTAGCTACTTTTTTACGGAGCTCACGTAACATCGTCATCAAAACTTCGTCTGCTGTTCCTGATGATTTTGCTGCGGTAACTATGGCATCATCTTCTGCTTCATTATATTCATGATCCTCAGACATCATAAACGAAACGGGTTTTTTAATAAAATCCAATCCGCTTTGGGTAATCTTCACTACACCATAGGTTTCAATATCCTTAGATAAATAACCCGCTACCAGAACTTGTCTTAACAATGCCATCCAGTATTTTTCATCATGATCAGACCCTGAACCAAAAAAGGACTGTGTATCAGTTTTATGTGCTTTAATTACAGCATTTATACGGCCAATTAATGTAAACACAATTTCTTTTGATTTATAAATATGCTTGGTATCGCGAACAATCTCTAACAATTTAACAACTTGATCTTGTGCCTCAATTCTTGTTTTAGGATTACGAACGTTGTCATCCATATCTGCTCCATCACCATCATCCGGGAATTCTTCGCCAAAATAATGCAACAGGAATTTTCTTCGTGATATAGAAGTTTCGGCGTAAGCCACAACCTCCTGCAATAAAGCAAAACCAATTTCCTGCTCAGCCACCGGTTTACCAGACATGAATTTTTCTAATTTCTCAACATCTTTATAGGAGTAGTACGCCAAACAATGTCCTTCTCCTCCATCACGGCCTGCACGACCTGTTTCCTGATAATAACTTTCGAGTGATTTTGGAATATCGTGATGAATTACAAATCTAACGTCCGGTTTATCAATTCCCATTCCGAATGCAATTGTAGCTACTACCACATCAACGTCTTCCATCAAAAACATATCCTGATGTTTTGCTCTTGTTTTAGCATCTAAACCAGCATGATAAGGAACGGCGCTAATTCCATTTACTTGTAAAACTTCAGCAATCGTTTCTACCTTTTTTCGGCTTAAACAATAAATAATACCTGATTTTCCTTTGTGTTGTTTGATAAATCGAATAATATCAGACTCTATATTTTTGGTTTTCGTACGAACTTCATAGTATAAATTAGGTCTGTTGAATGATGCTTTAAAAGTATTTGCATCAGACATGTCCAGATTTTTAAGAATATCTTCCTGAACCTTTGGAGTTGCTGTAGCTGTAAGTCCAATAATTGGCACTTGTCCTAACTGCTTAATTATATTTTTTAAATTTCTGTATTCAGGTCTGAAATCATGTCCCCACTCAGAGATACAATGGGCTTCATCTATTGCTACAAATGAAATAGGCACACTTTGCAAAAAAGCCACATATTCTTCTTTTGTCAAAGATTCGGGCGCTACATACAAAAGTTTGGTTAAACCGGAAGTAATATCTGTTTTTACCTGAGCAATTTCAGTTTTTGTAAGAGAGGAATTCAATACATGGGCAATACCATTTTCAGAAGAAAGACTTCGAATGGCATCAACCTGGTTTTTCATTAAAGCAATTAAAGGCGAAACAACGATAGCTGTTCCATCCTGAATTAAAGCAGGCAATTGATAACAAAGAGATTTACCGCCACCAGTTGGCATAATTACGAAAGTATTTTTTTTATTTAAAATACTCGTAATGACTTGCTCCTGCAAACCCTTAAATTGGCTAAAGCCGAAATACTTCTTTAATTCCTTATGTATTTCAATTTCGTTTGAATTCATTCTTTATATTAATGGTATTTTGTATAAATTTGCATTATAAAGATACAAATTTCTTTCACACTCACAAATTTTAACTTTCCTGTTTTGATTACAAAAGAAAATATTTTAGCTATCGCAAAAAAAACAATACTCTCTGAAAGTGAGGCAATTACAAAACTAATTGATTATCTGGATGAAAATTTTTACGAAGCTGCACAACGCATTTATGAAACGAAAGGAAGATTAATTGTTACAGGCATTGGAAAAAGTGCCATTATTGCTCAGAAAATGGTCGCTACTTTTAATTCAACGGGAACCCCTTCTATGTTTCTCCACGCTTCAGAAGCCATTCATGGTGATTTAGGAATGATACAAAATGAAGATGTCATAATCTGCATTTCAAAAAGCGGAAATAGCCCTGAAATCAAGGTTTTAGTTCCATTATTGAAACGTTTTGGAAACATTTTAATTGGAATGACCGGAAATGTAACTTCATTTTTAGCCAAAGGTTCTGACTATGTTTTAAATACAACTGTTGATATGGAAGCATGTCCAATCAATCTCGCACCAACAAACAGCACCACAGCACAATTAGTTATGGGAGATGCTTTGGCGGTTTCTTTAATGGAAATGCGTGATTTTAAACCCGAAGATTTCGCCGTTTACCATCCAGGCGGGGCTTTAGGAAAAAGATTATTACTTCGCGTAAAAGATATGATTGAGAATTCATTAAAACCAATGGTTTCTCCGGATACTTCTGTTAAAAAAGTAATTTTCGAAATTTCTGAAAAAAGATTAGGTGTAACCGCTGTTATAGAAAATGACAAAATAATCGGAATCATTACCGATGGAGACATTAGAAGAATGCTAAATGACAGAGATTCTATCGCTGATTTGACTGCAAAAGATATAATGTCAAAAAATCCAAAATTAGTAACATCAGAAACAATGGCTGTAGACGCTTTAAATATTCTTGAAGATTTTTCTATTACACAATTAATAGTTTCCGACAACGGAACATACAAAGGCATATTACATTTACATGACATTTTAAAAGAAGGAATCGTATAACATGGCAAAGAAAAACCTTAACGAAATGTCGTTTTTGGACCATCTGGAAGAATTAAGATGGTTATTAGTGAGAAGTACTTGTGCCATTATGATAATGGCTTTTATCACCTATTTTTTTAGTGATTACTTATTTGATGAAATAATTTTAGGACCAACAAGACCTACCTTTTTTACTTACGTATGGTTTTGCGACTTATCGCACCAATTAGGTTTCGCTGACAGCATCTGCATTACTGAACTGAATTTTATTATTCAAAACACGGAAATGGAAGGACAAGTCAATATTTTTGTGTGGATGTGTATTTTAGCAGGCTTCATTTTGGGTTTTCCTTATATTTTATGGGAGCTTTGGAAATTTATCAGTCCTGCTTTATATGAGAAAGAAAGAAAAAATGCTAAACTGTTTATTTTCACTTCCTCTCTCCTGTTTTTTTTAGGTGTAATTTTTGGATATTTTATTGTAATTCCTATGTCCGTGAATTTCGTTGCCACTTTCTCTGTAAGTGATGTGGTAAAAAATCAATTTACCCTTGACTCATATATGGGAATGGTAAAAACAAGTGTTCTGGCGAGTGGTTTATTCTTTGAGCTGCCTATTATCATTTACTTTCTAACAAAATTAGGTTTGGTAACACCTGATTTTTTAAGAAAATATTGGAAATATGCCGTAATTCTCATCTTGATTATTGCAGCAATCGTAACTCCTCCGGATGTAGTAAGCCAAACTATTGTAGCAATACCAATGTTGATCATCTACGAAGTAAGCATCCTGATTTCGAGAATTGTTTATAGAAATAAATTAAAAGAAAATGTCTGATATCATTCAAGAATTTAACGACTATCGTTCTAAAATGAACGAAAAATTACTAGCTGACAACAACAAAATTGTAAAGCGAATTTTTAATCTTGACACTAATGCTTATGCACCAGGCGCTTTAGATGTAAAAACAAAAGAACTTTTAGGCTTAGTAGCTTCTGCTGTTTTGCGTTGTGATGACTGTGTAAAATATCATTTAGAAACAAGCCATAAAGAAGGTGTTACAAAAGAAGAAATGATGGAAGCAATGGGAATCGCAACTTTAGTTGGAGGAACAATCGTAATTCCTCATTTACGCAGAGCGTATGAATTTTGGGAAGCCCTTGAAGAAGCTGGTAATTAGAGAATGAGATAATTAGTCAATTAGATAATTTCAATAGGATATGTTAATTCCTTTAATTGATTGACTTATTTTAACTTATTTTGCCCTTCTCAAGATAAGAGATGAAATTTTATATACAGTCAATTATCTAATTGACACATTATCCAATTAAACAAAAATGAAGCTAAGAGCCGATAATTTAATCAAAACCTACAAAGGTCGAAGTGTTGTAAAAGGAATCTCTGTTGAAGTAAATCAAGGAGAAATTGTGGGACTTTTGGGTCCGAATGGTGCCGGAAAAACAACTTCATTTTACATGATTGTTGGATTGGTTAAACCAAATTCAGGAAACATTTATCTTGATGATTTGAATATTACCGATTATCCGATGTATAAGCGTGCACAACAAGGAATTGGTTATCTGGCCCAGGAAGCATCTGTTTTCAGAAAATTAAGCATTGAAGACAACATCCTGAGCGTTTTGCAATTGACTAAGCTTTCAAAAGAAGAGCAAATTGCAAAAATGGAAAGTCTGATTGAAGAATTCAGCTTAGAACACATTCGCACCAACCGTGGTGATTTACTTTCCGGAGGAGAGCGCCGTCGTACCGAAATTGCCCGTGCCTTGGCTACAGACCCAAAATTTATTTTATTGGATGAACCTTTTGCAGGGGTTGATCCTGTAGCTGTAGAAGATATCCAGAGAATTGTTGCCCAGTTAAAAAATAAAAATATTGGCATCTTAATTACTGACCACAACGTTCAGGAAACCTTAGCTATTACTGATAAAACTTACTTAATGTTTGAAGGTGGAATTCTGAAAGCCGGAATCCCTGAAGAATTAGTTGAAGATGAAATGGTTCGCCGTGTTTATCTTGGTCAAAATTTCGAATTACGTAAAAAGAAATTAGAATTCTAAAAAATACAATACTCTGTTGCGGTTTTAGTTCCAGTTTTTTACTAAGACTGAAAACCGAAAACGGAGATTTATGGTTAATCAACTGTAATAAACTGTAATTGCTGTAAATCGCCATTGTAAATATTTATATCGACAGTTCTCTTAATTCCCGGCACGGTTGCTTTTTCCGTAAATTGCCAAAACAACCAGTCGTCTTCTATTTTTTCCCTGTAAAAATTATAATTGGCGATCCAAAAAAGATACTCTCCAAATTCTTCTTTTAAAAAATCAGAATAATATCGTTCCCCTGTATAGATTATCGGACGTACTTTATAATGATTTTCTACTCTTAACAACCAGCGTTTCAATCCTTTTTTCAAACTATCCAAAGATTGATTTTTTGGAAGTTTTTCTATATCCAAAACCGGAGGCAAATCACCTTTTTGAAGTGTAACTGTCTTAATAAAAAGATCAGCTTGTTCTATAGAATTTTCATTTGGCCGATAGTAATGATAAGCTCCACGGATCATTTTATTTTCCTTGGCACCAATCCAATTTCGTTTAAACTGAAAATCTTTTCTGTCTCTTCCGACCGTAGCTCTGATAAACACAAAATCTATTGGGTACCTTTGTTCTAGAGTGTCCACATAAGACCAGCTGATTTTTCCCTGATACTCGGATACATCCAAACCAATCGATTTTCCTTTGTGCTTAGCCAAAACCTGAAAATTCCGAACATCTGAAAGCCGCTTATCTTCTGCTTCTTTTTCAGAAAGCTTATCTGATTTAAATCCGAGATAATATGCTAATCCTCTGCGATAATGATACGCAATTCCTAAAAAAAGGCCAATAAAAGCTATTATAATTATATTCCGGAATAATTTCCCAAATAAAGAACCTGAGTTTGGTTTTCTACTTGAAGTTTGTCTTCTTTTAACGGGTTTTCTTGCCATTCCAATAAAACTACTTTTTCAAAAACTTATTATTTACTATTGACAACAGCACATAAAAAATAATAATTAAGGGAATTGCCAGGTAATGAAGTAAGAGTACTAAAATAATAGAACATAATATAAAAACCATTTGAAGCGCATTATCTTTTAAATTGAACTTTTTAACTTTCAATGAAAACAATGGTATTTCTGCATTCAAAATATAGGCACTGCAAAGTGTAATTACAAGTAATATCCATTGATTTGTTAGGATTTCAAGTATGATTAAAGAGTCTGAAAACTTAATTACTAAAGGCAAACTCAGAATAAAAAGAGCATTTGCAGGTGTTGGCAATCCAATAAATGAATCCGTTTGACGTGTATCAATATTAAAATTTGCCAATCGATAGCAAGACCCCAAAGTCACTATGAATCCTAAAAAAGGGATCATAGGATTTGTTCCTAATTCGTGAGCGCTGTTTGTAAACATCGAGAACATAACATACCCTGGAACAACTCCGCTGGTAACCATATCTGCCAAAGAATCTAATTGCAAGCCAAGCGGACTTGAAACTTTGAATAATCTGGCAAAAAAACCATCAAAAAAATCAAAAAATATTCCTAAACAAACCATGTAAAAAGCCATTTCGTAATTACCTTCTGAGACAAAAACCACTGCAACACAGCCACAAAAAAGATTAATAAGTGTAATTAAATTAGGAATGTGTTTTTTAATATTCATCTTTTATAATTTTGAAGATTTAAAGAGCAAATTTAGCATAATAAGTCAATGTTCTAATCGTTTTTAATAGAGTTTTTTATTATAAAACCAAACTTTTGTATTATTTATGGAAAGGAAGGAATTAGCTCAGTAAAAAATTATATTTTTGATAAAAAATTAAACAAGCTTAGGTTTGAAAAAATAAATACCTTGAAAAAAATCTTAGTGTTTTTATTATTTTGGGTTTATACGGCACATTATACACAAACCGTTCGAAAATATTCGAATGAATTTATGAATATTGGTGTTGATGCTGCAGCTTTAGGAATGTCAAGTGCCGTGGTCGCTTCAACTAATGACGTTAATTCTGTTTATTGGAATCCTGCCGGACTGACACATCTTGAAGATCATCAGATTTCGTTAATGCATGCCAATTACTTTGCAAATATTGCGCAGTATGATTATATCGGATATGCAATTCCGATTGACGACAGAAGTGCCTGGGGAATTTCAATGATTCGTTTTGGAGTTGATGATATTTTAGACACAACACAATTAATTGACAATCAGGGAAATATTGATTATAATCGTATTAACTTATTCTCAACCGCAGATTATGGTTTTACATTTTCATACGCCAGAAAATTACCTATTGAAGGATTTCAATATGGTGTAAATGCCAAAATCATTAGACGTGTAATTGGTAAATTTGCTAATTCCTGGGGATTTGGTTTTGATTTTGGACTTCAATTCGAAAAAAATGACTGGAAATTTGGATTGATGCTTCGGGATATTACCACTACCTATAATATTTGGAATATTGACGAAGAAGAATATAAAAAAATAGCTGATGCAATTCCGGGAGAAAATCAGGAATTACCTGAAAGCACTGAAATAACTTTACCAAAAGCACAATTAGGAATTTCAAAAAAGTTTGAATTTCATAATGATACCAGTCTTTTGGTTGCTACAAATTTGAATATGCGTTTTGAGCAGACTAACGATATTATTTCATCAAAAATCGTTAGTATCGACCCGGCATTAGGATTCGAATTTGGTTATACAGAGCTTGTTTTTTTAAGGGCCGGAGCTGGAAATTTTCAAAATGTAATACAATTAGATAATACCGAGAAGTTAAGTTTTCAGCCTAATATTGGACTTGGTTTTAAATACAAAGGAATTCAGGTTGATTATGCTTTAACTGATTTAGGAAATCAAAGTACTGCCTTATACTCAAATATATTTTCTTTAAAAGTAGATTTAGGTATTTTTAGATAATAATTTTCACAAGTATAAAACACAAAAAAATTAAACATGAAAGAATTATCATTTCAAAAAATATTTTTTCTGTTACTATTATGTATCAATTTTAGTTTTGGTCAAAATTTACCATTAACAGAAAATGCTCATGTTAGTGTAATTACATGTGGTTTAGGCAATGAAACTTATTCTTATTTTGGCCACACAGCGATTCGTGTTGCCGATCCGGTTAATAATATAGATCTAGTCTATAATTATGGCGCTTTTGATTTTAGCACCCCTAATTTTGTTGCAAAATTTGCAAAAGGTGATTTACAATATTTTGCAGTGGTACATCCTTATAATGATTTTATAAACGAATATAATTATGAAAAAAGAAGTGTCTACGAGCAGGAATTACTTATTGATAGGGATTTAAAACAAAAAATATTCGACAATTTAAATTTAACATTACTTTCTGAGGACAGGTATTACACTTATAAATTTATTGATAAAAACTGTACTTCAATGGTAGTTGATATTATCAATAAATCATTGAATAAAACTGTAATCACTAAAAAAGGAGATACGGACAAAACATACAGAAGCATTTTATTTCCTTATTTTGACGGGCATTTTTATGAGAAGTTAGGAACAAGTATTATTTTCGGAAGAAAAGTAGATCAATTAGGCACTAAAATATTCCTGCCATTCGAATTGAAAAATAGTTTAGAAAAAACAACTTTTGAAAATCATCCTTTGGTGAGTAAAAGTAAAACAATTTTAAATTTCAAAAAAGAAACACCAATCTCATGGTGGAATAATATTTACAGTTACATTTTTATACTTGCCTTTATTGTTTTTATAAACAAAAAAACGATAGACAAAATTTACTTATTGGTTTTATGTTTAATGGGATTCTTTTTTGTAGCAGTCGGATTTTATTCATTTCATCATGAATTGGCAATGAATTACAACATACTCTTATTCAGTCCATTTTTATTGATTTTAATTCTTTTTTCGGTTGTAAATAACAAAAGATGGACTTATAAATTTGCCGTTTTACATTTGATATTATTAGTTATTTATACGCTTTTCATCATTAACAAAGCACACTTTTTTATTGTTTTGCCAATGATAATTACCAGTGGAGTCGTATTGACCAGAATTGCAATTCGTAATAAAAAAAGAATTCCGATAATAATCTAAAGAATTATTGCCCTCTGTAGAACAAAACTGTGGTTATGGTTTTAAAGGTAATACTCAAATCAAGAAAAATGCTCCGATGTTTGATGTAGTATAAGTCATATTGAAGTTTTATCAGGCTTTCTTCTATAGATTCTCCATAGGAATAATTTACTTGTGCCCAACCAGTAAGACCTGGTTTTATAACATGCCGGGTTTCATAAAATGGCATTATGTCTGCAATTTCTTTCACAAAAAATGGTCTTTCCGGCCTGGGCCCAATAATTGCCATATCTCCTTTTAAAACATTTATAAACTGAGGAAATTCATCAATTCTTGCCTTACGCATGAATTTCCCAAATGGTGTGATTCTTTTATCATTTAATGTGGCAAAAACGGCTCCGTTAACTTCAGAATTTTTAACCATTGTCCGAAACTTATATATTTGAAATGTTTTCCCATGTTTTCCCACCCGCTCTTGTGTGTAAAATAAGTCTCCTTTATTTCCAAAAATATTTCCTATAAAAATTAACGGAATAAAAATGGCACAAAGAATCAAACCGATTAAGGAAAAAACAAATTCCAGAAACGCTATTAACAATAAATACAACTTATTATTATTACTTCTGCTAAATGGAAAAAAACGATAAAAATCTCTGGAAATATATTGAACCGGAATACGTTGTGTTTTACTTTCGTAAACCTGTGTATATTCTCTGATAATATTTCCTGACTCTAATAAATGGAGCAATTGCTGATATAAATCTGGTGTAATGCCATCAGTTTTATGAGAAGCTATAAGGATTTCTGAAATATTGTTTTGATGAACAAAAGCCAATAGTTCCTGTTTTTCAATTTCTTTAATATAATGTAAATTCAAATCCTGTTCCGTTACATCGTCTGAATTTACAAAACCAATAACTTTATAGTGTGGATCAACATTTTCAAGACCTGAAACAAGTTCTTCAACCTGATTTTTATTACAAATTAAAACTACACTTTGAGAAAACCGGTATGTTGCTAAAAAATAAACATAAAAAAAACGCCAAAGTAATAATGCACTTAAAATAGCACCATAAAAAACAAGTATTGCTGATCGGTGTTGAGGAAGCTCCGGAGATAAAACAGGTGTAAACAAATAAAGTAAAACTGTCGCTGTAGTGGACAGAATTACACTTTGAAGAATTTGAAACTGATTACTCGCTACTTGTAAGTTATACATTTCAAAAATTGCCCCAAAAATGTATATATAACCTATCAATAAAACCAGCCCCTGAAAGTTCATTCTTTTAAACTCAAAATAATGATATTCAAAATAATGATCAGCCAAAAATAACATTCCCAATACAAAAACTGCATCGAAAAGACGAAGTAATACTTTACGTTCAGATATTTCGAAATGCATTTTATTTTTTGCAAGCATCAATTCTATTATTTGGGTATTTAACCAGAGACAAATGTATTTAAAAAAACCAGAATTAATTTATTGAAGTTTGTTCTTTTTCAGGTTTTTTAACTTGAACTGAAAGAAGAGTCAAAGCATAAATAAAAGCAGGAGCAGCTGTACGCATGGCAGCATGATTAATAGTTAAAAGCCAAAATGCATAAAAAGATAAAAAATAAAGATGCTGCCTGTTGTTAATGTAAAGAATTAAAGGTGTCATTAACAATAATAAAAGTCCAAATATTCCAAACAAACCATGTTCACTCAGCATACGTGTTATTTCATTATGCGATGCAACATTAACACCAAAATTATCCTTTCTAAATTGTTTTCCCATTCCCGCACCCACCCCAAGAACTGGATTATCCATAAAGACTTTAAGTTCAACGTCCATAATAGCTTCTCTCCCTCCTAAACGATCTTTTTTAGTTCTTCCAGCAGCATCTTGGTTTGAATATCTTTTTTCGATTAGACCCGAAGTCTGAATTGACGTATAAGACCATATAACAATCCCCATTAAACCTGTAAATAAAAACACAAAGCCAAATTTTCCTCTTATTTTTGACTTTGAATGAAAATACAAAATTCCTAATAAAACTAAAATCATTATAACTCCCGTAATAACCCCCCCTCTTGAAAAAGTAACAATTGCCCTGTAACTAACAAGCAAGAGTAGAGAACCGTTGATTACAGTTAATATTTTTGATTTGGAAAACAGTATAAACTGTGTAAAAAACACAAACATTCCTAATCCTAAAATCGTAGAAACCTGATTAGGACCAAAACCTCCCGAAGTTTCAAAATTAGAGCTTGTTCCTGTGACAACATCTTTTACACTTGGATTATATAAAAACAAATAAACCATGGTTGCAACTATAGGTAAACCCATAGCAACCACAACATTCTGCAAATCATTAAATAAAATCCTTCTTTTATACATATATATAGCAGAAATTGCTAAACAAACTGGACCTGATAAATTAAAAACTAATAATTTTCGAATATCTATACTAAAATCGGAGGTTGATGTCACTAAAATACCTGGAATTAACAGAATCAAAAAGAAACAATAAACAAATGTATTTATCGAAAAATTACTGTAGATCATACCCAAAAGCATAAAAAATATAACATTTACTTTAACGAATTCATTATTAAAATTACCGCCGGTCATTCGTAAAAAAACCTCAACACCTACCATATATGCTGCTATTAAGAGCACTTCATTATTTTTATTTTTCGTAACATAAACAATATAAAAACCAACAATTGGAATTAAAAGCGCATAAATTTTTGATAAAAAAGGCAATACAAAAACTGCTAAAGCAATCAATGCATGAATTATAAGAAGATAATTATAAGACAATGAAGTACTTTTCATTATTTGATTTTTTGATATTCTAAAATTAATCTTTCAATCCCAACTTCTTCAGAATAATTTTCTTTAACTGATTGTTTAAAATTATCTCCTAATCTTTTTCTAAGCAAATCACTCTCAACCAATTTAAATAATTGACTTTTTACCTGAGAATCAAAAAAAGGATCAAACAACAAACCGTTAAAACCATCTTTAATGACTAATGAGCAATATCCAACGTTAGTTGAAACAACAGGTAAATTTCCTAAAGCATATTCTAGCAAAGTTACTGGAAATCCTTCCTCTGTTGAGGATAAAACACCAATGGATGCTTGTGACAAAATAAACTTTATATCGTTTTTATTTCCATACAAATGTACACGATTCTCAAGAGAATAAGATTTTATAAAATTTTTTATTGTATCTGAATAAGAGTCAAAATAATCTTTACCTATCAAATGTAAGCTCCAGTCTAACTCATTTAATTTTAATTCGTAAAAAGCTTTCAGAATCAAAATATGATTCTTAGGATCTTTTAGATTTGCTAAAAAAACAATTCTTTTGCCTGCTGTTCCTTTTAGATAAGTTATTTCTGCCAATTCGTTTTCAAAAGTTGCAAAATTAGGTATAAACACAACTTTTGAACATTTCATGTTTTTCATGCTCCATTCTTTCAGTTGAAGATTAACAACAAAAATGGAGGAAAAAAAAACAGACATAAAAATTAAAACCTTATTTTTTTTAACAGATTCCTTAACGCGTGACCCATAATGGTCGTGCCAGATTATTTTTATTTTTGGAAGAGTCAGCTTTACTAAAACGGCTATAAAAAAAGAAGAACTATGGGCGTGAATTATATCAATTTTGTTTCTTAATATAAAGTTTCTTAATTTAAAAACTGCCTTTAAATCCAAACTTTTCTTTTTATTCAAAAACAAATACGACACATCTGAATTAATTTGGTTTTTCAAAACACCTTCTTTTCTGGTAGCAATTAAACCTGAAAATGTTATTTTTTTTGTTAAAGCATTCGCATAATTTACTGCCATGCGTTCTGCACCACCAGCCGCCAGAGAATCTATGATCTGTATTACTCTCATTTAACTAATAACTTTTTAATTTCAGCTTCAAAAACGTCTGTAGTGTATTTTTGCGACCAGTCACTCGCTAATTTACTTTTAGTAAAAAAACCTTTTTCATCACCCAAAATTTCTTCCAATTGATTTATATCTTTTTCCAAATTCATCTCTAACAAAACACCTCTATTAGCATAATCAAGCATAAAAGGAACGCATGAAACTTTGGTTGCAATAGGAATACAGCCCCAAAACATACCTTCGGCAATAGCTTTTGGCCAGCCTTCACTTTTAGACGGTAAGATAACAAAATGGCTGTTTTGATATGCTTCTTTTATTGTTTCCTTATTTTGATTTCCCTTTAAAAAAATATTTTTATACAATTTATTATTTTGAATATATTTTTCCAAAGAATTTCTTTGTACTCCTTCTCCATATAAATCCAACTTAACATTATTTCCGTTTTCAATTAACTTTTCAACTAATTTAATAGCATATATAGGATTTTTGCCTGAAACCAAACTCCCCACAAAAATGAATTTTACTCCGTAGCTAAAACTCAATTTTTGTACAGTTTCTTTTTCAGAGTGTGAATAGGTAGCAGTAAAAAAAGATTTAATATTTATAGATTGTTTAGGCCATTCTCCATAAACTAACACTTGCATATTTTTAGTCAAAAAAGTATTATTTAAAATATATTTTTGCAATCTGTATGTCCATGGCTGCTTACTTTTAGGATCCCAATTGCCTGCATATTTAGCTGTTTTAGTCTTACCTGGAAATAATATTTGAACAAAACAAGCCAATAAACCGATATTTCCGGGACACCGCAGATGAATATGCTCAGCACTTTTCATTGCATTAAATAAAAGTAAAACATTATAAAAACTATAAAATATTAATTTCAGTGCATTCTTAAAAGAATTCAGATTGGAGTCAATTAATTTAAAATGACCTGAAATCTCAAAAGGAATTTTAGAAATTAAAAGCCCGTTGTCGTTTTTCCAAACTGGACAACAAAAAATAATTTCGTCACTAAACTTTTTTAAAATAATCAATTCACTAACATATGGGCCATAAGCATAACTGAATCTATCCTTAAATATTAATGGTGCATTTGAAACAATTAACAACTTCATTAAATGTATCCTTTTGAACCCTTTTGGGAAATTAAAACTGCAGGGACACCCAGTAAAATCGAATTATCAGGAAAAGAATCTTTTACCATTGAGTTTGCGCCTACTAATACATTATGTCCTATATTAATTTTACCAGCAATAACTACATTCGCCCCGATATAGACCTCATCTCCTAAAGTTGGCACTCCCCTATTCTCATCAGTACCGGAAACACCAATCGTTACTCCTTGCGAAATATTACAATTGTTTCCAATAACTGAATTTGAATTTATAATAATTCCTCCAAAATGTCCGATATAAAATGAGTGGCCAATTTTTGCTGTATATGGAATTGAAATTCCTGTTATAATCTCGATACTTTTTTGCCAAATCAAAACTGAAACCAGTAATGGAAGTTTAAAAATTTTCCATTTTACTTTAGTATAAATACAATGTCCAATTCTATATTGAAAAGTTGCCCAAAAACCTTGAGTAAAAAAAATAATACCAAAAAAATGTCCGCCATATTTTTGATACTTTTTATAATCTGATACTATTAACTGAAATAAATTCATTAATTATTTTTTTTTCTTCATCAACATTGTCAAATGCATACAACCAAATAAGGCTGAATCTGATGTTTTAGAATTATTCCAATCCTGGTTATGCCACTTTTGTCCAATTTCTTTCTTCTTCTCTTCAGAAATCGGCAATATATTTATCAAAGCCATCCATTTTGATTTTCCCAAAAGACCTCTTCTTTCAACTATATTAAAGGAGTTTTGAAACTGAAAATATGTTTTTTTTGTGAATGGCCATTCCCAAGCTGCATCAGATTGAAAAGGGCGGTATATTCTTCTTAATATCTTTACAGGAAAACTGGTTTCAAGTGGATCATAACTTATAATTTCACCTCCCGATGCTAATTTTTGGTTCAATTTATCAATTAAAACAGCTGTGTTTTCAAAATGATGCAAAACTCCATAAGCATAAATTAAGTCAAAATTGTCAGCAGTAAACTCATCCGAAAGAAAATCAATTGCCTCTGCTTTTGCATTTGGACAATGTTCAATTCTTTCATCTAATTTTTTAATAGCAACATCACTTAAATCAATACCAAAATATTCTTTTGCATTTTCCGCCAAATATATTGACCAATAATTTCCTGAAAAACAACCCAAATCTAATACTTTTTTAGAAGATAAATCTCCAAACCATTGTTTATGTAAAACATAAGATTGGTCCTGAATTCCAATATTTTTTTTAATTCTATTTAATAGACCATTTCTAAATCTTGACCATACATCAGTAATAAAATTTTTCTTTTTAGTATTGTAAAATTCTTTTTGCTTTATGTTCGTTTCTAAAATTATCTCTTTTGTTTTCATTCAATTTAAAATTCATTAAATATTAGTAAGTACTTAGTCTATAACTCTTCAAATGATCATAATAAGTTTTAACCTTTTATAAAATTATGAGTTAAATTATTTTTCTATTTATTTTTTGACCAGCTTTATTAATCACCAATTGATAAAAATCAATATTCTGAAAAACAATATGTTCCAGTCCATATTTTTTAAGAACAAATTGCCGGGCACTTTTTCCTATCTCTGTTGCTTTTTCTTTGTTGGATAACACCCAAACAATCTTTTCAGCAATATCATTTGGATTATAGGGATCACATAGTAACCCTGTTTCATAATTATTTATTGTCTCAGGTCCAGGTCCTAATTTGGTAAAAATAACTGCTTTTCCCATGGCCATAGCTTCTGGTGCAACCAAACCCTGAGTTTCCATATGAGATGGAAAAACACAGACAGACGCTTCTGCATATACCGTCGGTATATTAATATACGAAACGGCTCCATGAAAATGAATATCCTTTATGATTTTTCCTAATTGAGGAAATTCATTTTCTTTCAGCATATTCACATAGGAGCTTCCGTCTAAAAAAAACCAGTCTCTTCCATATATTTCTAATGTGGCATCTGGATATTCCTTTTTTACAATTGGAAATGCTTGTATTAATTGACGAATTCCTTTTTTCTCACAGACAGTTCCAACAAAAACAATTTTTGTTTTGGGCACATCTTTTTTAATTGGCTGAAAAAGCTCTGTATTTATCGGATTATTAATACAACATAATGGTTTTTCATTATAGCTTAAATATTTTTCGGTATGATTTTTTACATATTGAGATACAGCAATAAAAGCGTCACTTTTTTTAAAAGATCTTTTTTCCTGAAATCCTTTCCATTTATTAATTTTTCTATTTTCACTTTCTGCAAAAAAATGATGCCCGCCATGAAGTCGGATAATATATTTTATATCTTTTATTTTAGTAATAAAGGCAAAACCAAGTTCAGAAGATTCAATAATACTGATAGGGTTCTGATTGTGAATTTCTTTAACTTTTTTATTGATTTGTTTAAAATTAAAGTACCATGAAAATCCTTTTATTTTACTGCTTTTTAAACGATAAACCTTTATACCCTCTATAATTTCTGCCTCATAATTCGCTGTATAATTAATCCCCACTACAGATACCTTAACTCCTTTCTTAACCAATGCAATAGCAAGAGTTTTTATAAAACTCCCTATTCCGCCGTGGGGAAATCCATCTTTTGGAAATTCATTACTTAAGAAACAAATGTGCATCTATAAATGTTTTTTGACAAAAATATCGATTGGCAAATAAAAATCATTTACGTTCAATTTAATTTTTTCTTCAGACCAATTCCACCAGCTGATTTTGTTCAATTTCTCAATAATTTCAGGACTGTGTTTAAATTTAATTATTCTTGCAGGAACTCCGCCAACAATTGCATAATCAGGTATATCATCAGAAACCACAGCACCGGCTAAAACTGTAACACCATTTCCAATTTTCACTGCCGGTAAAATTGTAGCGTTCATACCTATCCAAACATCATTACCAATAATTATGTTACTTTTTTCTGGTCGCAGTTCTTCTTTGATGCTACTAACTTTATAAGTAATATTGTTAATTATTACCTGATCATTTTTTTCTAAAACTTCATGAAACAAAGGAAAAGTAGTAACCTGACTTTCTGTATGATAACCGGAGTCACAGATAAAATTAACATCATTTGCTATAGAACAATATTTACCTATTACTAAACTCGAGTTATTGTACCATTTCCAGAGAAATGCACCATTGTCATATGTTTTATCTCCAACAACCGCCCATTTGACATCTTTTAGATACGTGCTGTTTTTACCTTTTAAATAAGTATAATAATTGATTCCTAAAATACGCCACAACAATTTTCTAATATTTGCGATCATAACTTTTTATTTTCTTCAACATTATTCAATATGTCTGAAATATTAACGGATGCTTTATTAGTTTCTTCTACAATTATATTAAGCCATTCCATTAAACTATTTGTGGAAATCCAGTCTTTTTTATAAATTATCTTATCAATAATTTCTTCTTTATTGTTTAACCAAATTACTGCGTCCTGATTTGGCATACTTTTAAAATGCTGGAACTGATAAATAGTTTTTACAGACCAATCCTTAACCTTTTTATTTTCCTGATCATAGTTAATAAATACACATGGTTTATTAAACATAGCAAAATCAAAAGCCATTGTAGATCCTACATTAACAACTATATCCGAATAAAAAGCAGTACTAACCAATAATTTCACATCTTCAATAGATGGATAAACAGCACTCCATTCTTTTGAAGAATTAAAATGCCATACAGGAGTAGCTTCTTTTATTAAATCCTTATGTTCATTTACTACCTTTTCAAATCTACCCGAAAAATCTACTGGGCACCTTCTTAATAAAATCTGATATTCATCCTGTAGCCTGGCTTTGATAATTTCCTCAGCTATATCCTTTAAATAGCTTGGATCATCGGGAGATGTCAAAGTATCGTCACCCGAAAAACAAATAATTTTTTTATTTGGATCTAAACCATATTTTTTATAAAAAAATTCTTTATCAATTATATTGTTTTCATCTTCATAAAACTCAAATTGAGGACTGCTAGTGATAAGAACACTTTTTGGTAAAATTTCTGGATAATATAGTTCCATTTCCTTTTTCATATAGGCTGACCATACTAAATAACTATCTGCCCTAAGAGCCATACGAGCCTTCGGCAAATTATCCCAAGAATAAATTACAGTTGTTGTCTTAATTCCCAAATCTATTGCCGCAGCAAATATAGTTGGTGCTTTTAAAGATCTTTGATGTGAGCAAAAAACAACGCTTGGTTTTACTTTTTTTAAAATTTCTTTCACCTCATCATAAAAAATATTTTGGCGAATTACTTTTTGGTATTTTCTTTCTAACATTAAAATCTTAGAATAATCCTTGAAGAAATGAGCTAAACCTTCAATTAATTTATAAAAGATCTTTTTGGAAAATGTTTTTTGATTCCAATTCCAATATGCCAATACAGCTTTATTATTAACTTTGGCAGCATTATGATAGAGTCTGGAAAGACAAATTAATTCTCTTAAAAATTTTTCTTTAAGAGACTCATTATAAACCGGAATATTAATTGAATCACTAATTGACGTATTTTGCTTAATTGCTGTTATTGTTTCTGGATCAAAATTATGAAACAAAACCAAATCGTCTTTTATCTCTTTAAGCGCTTCTGAATAAAGATAATTCCTTACACCTACTCCATCTGGAAATAGTAATAAAATCTTACTTTTGTTTCCCTCCATTATATTGTTCTGTTTTAACCATTTTAAAAAAGAGATTGATTTAAAAAAAATCACTAATTATTTTTGCAGTAAATAATCTGGCTCCCTGATCATTCATGTGTCCACAAGACGAAAAATATTTATCTTCTGTCACTACATTTTCATAATTATGAATTTCAGGATACATCTTTTTAACTTTATCAAAATAATTCATCCCTTTAACATTTTCACACATTGGTGTCATTACGGCGATAAAGTTAATCTTATTGGCTTTACAAATATTTTTAATTTCTTCATAATATTTATTATGTGGCAAAGGATTTAAGTTAACAATATTATTTTTCATATTACCATTTTTGTGTTTCACCAACGGGTAATATCCTAAATTATCTAAGGTGTTTGTTTTTTCATTTTTCACAATTTTATAAATCTCCCTAAACCCTATTTTAGAATCAAATTTTATGTATCTGTAAAATGGTATATAAAATAATTCATTAAAATTATCCTGTGATGCAAAGTGTGCTTTTATAATTTTGGAGTTATGAATATAAGGTAAAAACTTTGCCGAAACACCTTCTGATTTCTTATCATTAGAAAGATTCAGATCAGCTTCCAATATTACATTTTTGATTTTATATTTTTTTTCTATCATTAATTTCAGCATTAACGATGCTTCAAACAAATGTCCACCGCTCATTCCATAATTAAAAGTTTTAATTCCTTTATCTTCAAATAATTGTGAAACAAAATGATTATTGGCCCGGGATGAACCTAAAATTAAAACATCAAATTTTTGAGGTTTTGAATTAATGACCATTTCGATTTTACCACGGTTTCTTGATTGCATAAATATTGCTGTGTATAATCCGTCGAGTAAAACTGCGAGTAAAACTGTTATAAGTACAATCTTGGTCGTATAAATTAAAAACTGCTTCATTAAAACTGAAAATATATAAATTCTTTATAATCTGAAAAAGTTCCGAAAGCAATAATTACTGCTATAGCTAAAGCTATTTTAAACATACTTCCTTTTCCGGAGAGGGGTTCTATTTTATTGCGACTATACCACTCTACTAAAACAAACAAACCAATAATCGGAAGCAATTCATAATTATATCGTTCATTTTCTAAATATTCAAAACTAAAAAAACCATTGGTAACAATCCTTTTTAAATATAGAACAGCATCTGTAATTGTCTTAGCTCTAAAGAAGACCCAGGCAATACATGTTAATGAGAAAGTATATAAAATACTTAAAATTACTTTTGTCGAATCAAAATTAAACTTCAGCTTAATTGTATCCATATTATTTCGATTGCTGTTTGATAAAAGTAAAGGCAAAAAATATACTGCATTTATAAATCCCCAAACAATATAAGTCCAATTGGCTCCATGCCAAAATCCGCTCACAACAAAAATGATAAATGTATTTCTGATTTTCATCCAGATTCCACCTTTGCTTCCACCTAACGGAATATACAAATAATCCCGAAACCAAGACGATAGTGAAATATGCCAACGCCGCCAAAACTCAGCAATATCACGTGAAAAATATGGATAATTAAAATTTCGCAATAAATCCAATCCAAACAATTTTGAAACTCCCAATGCTATATCAGAATACCCTGAAAAGTCTCCGTAAATTTGAAAAGCAAAATAAATTGCTCCCAGAATTAATGAAAATGAATTCATTGAGGAATAATTATCAAAAATAGCATTTGCATAAGTTGCACAAGTATCGGCAATGACTACTTTTTTTATTAATCCCCATATTATTTGATAAATTCCTTCTTTAGCTTTAACTAAGTCAAATTCCCGTTTAACTTTTATTTCAGGTAATAAATGTGTGGCCCTTTCTATAGGTCCAGCAACCAAAAGCGGAAAATAGCTAACAAATAAAGAATAATCAATAAAATTGTACTCAGCTTTGATGCGTTTATAATAAATATCAATCACATAGGATAACCCGTGAAAAGTGTAAAATGAAATTCCAACGGGAAGAATTACATTTAACAATATTGGGCTCGCTTTTACTCCAACTGAATTTAACAAATCAGAAAAAGAGGAAGCGAAAAAGTTATAGTATTTAAAAACTCCTAAGAATCCTAAATTCACTACGATACTAAGCCAAAACCAAAATTTTCGACTTTTTTCTGTCCGACTTTTTTCAATTCGGATACCAGTGTAATAATCTAGAAAAGTAGAGAAAACCAATAAAAATAAAAAACGCCAATCCCAACAAGAATAAAAATAATAACTGGCGACAATTAATAAGGTATTTTGGGTGCTTTTGGTTTTATTAAAAACGAACCAATACAAGAAAAAAACGATTGGCAAAAAAATAGCAAATGCTATGGAATTAAAAAACATAAAAAAATTGGTATGGAATTTAATATTATCGATTAATAATTTGAAATATTGAAAACTTCTTCTTTTAAGTTAAAATGAGCTAACTCTTTGGCTTTTCTAAAAACCACGGTAAACAACCATATTTAAGAAAGAGCTAAACCATTCACCCACTGCCAAATATAAAAGCTATTATCCTGTTTCCCATTACAATAGTCTCTCCAAATGGCTTTTACTTGTTTGCTATCTACAAAATCCATTTTGGAAAATTGTTCTATTTTTTCAGAAAAATAAGGCTTTAATTCTTGTGAAATCCATTCCCTTTGTGGGGTTTGCAATGCTCGTTTTGGAGCCAATGCAATAGAATTTCCTAAATAATCTTTTACTAAATCACGTAACAGCCATTTGGTTTGTCCATTTTGGATTTTCATAGTATCGCTTTGCGCAAATGCTAATTCCATCAATCGATAATCCAAAAATGGCTCTCGTAACTCCGTGCTGTGCATCATACTGATTCTGTCATTAAAACGTAAAGCTCTTGGAATTTTAGTATAAAACAAATCGCGGTACTGCAGATTCTGTAAATCATTATCGAAAGGCAGTTCATACACTTCCTTTAATGCCTTATTTCTAAATTCAGTTACCAAGGCTTCTGGCCGAACAGGACTTGAAGTAACACCTTGAATCACATTATTGCTTTTGTTATGATAATAGTCATATCCCGCCCAAGCTTCATCCATTCCCTGCCCATCCAGAATTACTTTAACTCCTTTTTGGCTCGCTGATTCAAACAATAAACTGTATGCTAGTGTTGGAAATCCGCCAAAAGGTTCATCTTGATAGA
The DNA here is from genome assembly GCF_059491325.1 of Flavobacterium sp. Flavsp81. Classification (NCBI taxonomy): domain Bacteria; kingdom Pseudomonadati; phylum Bacteroidota; class Flavobacteriia; order Flavobacteriales; family Flavobacteriaceae; genus Flavobacterium; species Flavobacterium sp. Flavsp81. Next base: position 2,723,662 of record NZ_CP168505.1, read on the forward strand.
AACTTACTTTTTCAATCAGTTCCGGAATTTCTTTATAATCCAAAAGTACTTTATGAAGCGGATACGATGTTTCTTTCATTAATTCATTAACCCAAGGCAATTCGTCATATTTTTCATTATTGGAATAAAACGTAAAAGCCTGGATATTTTTTTGAGAAGGTAAATTTCTGGATACCAGATTGATCAAAGTAGATGAATCCAAACCGCCGCTAACATTCATTCCTAAAGGAACATCAGCTCTAAAACGAAGTTGAATAGAGTCTTTCAGTAAAGTTTCATAACGCTCTTTTAGTTCTTCTTTGGAAAGTTGCTTAATTTTCGAAATTCTTTCGGGAAAATTATACCATTGCTGTGATCTTACAACACTAAAATCTAGATTATTTTCAAAAACAATTTCAAAAAAATGCCCCGCTTTTAACTGCTGTATACCTTCGAAAAAAGTTTCATTTGGTAATCCATAGGTTCCAAAAGTATAATAGTTTGCCCAAACTTTTTGATTTTTGATTTTTGGAATTCCAGCTCCAAAAAGTGTTTTTATTTCACTTGAAAAATAGAACTGATTTTCAAAAAAAGTAAAATAAAATGGTTTAACACCAAATCTATCGCGAGCTGCAAAAAGAGTATTCGTTTTTTTATTCCAAACTGCAAAACTAAACATCCCATTGAGTTTATCTAGCGATTGAGCATCCCATTTAATGTAAGCTGCAAGTAAAACCTCAGTATCTGAATCAGTTACAAAATTATATTCTTTTTCTAACTCTTTTTTGAGTTCGAGATAATTGTAAATTTCACCATTAAAAACTATAACATAATTTCCACAACTGCTCATCATGGGTTGGTTAGCACTTTCAGACAAATCAATTATGCTCAATCGATTATGGCCCAAAGCCAGTTTTTCATCATTCCAAAACTGCAAAGCATCTGGCCCTCTATGCTTTTGTGCTTCGACCATCAGCTTAATCGTTGAAACATTTTTAGGATTTACACCTAAAATCCCTGCTATTCCACACATTTAATAATTTTTATAAATTTTTCTACAATATAATTCTCTGTCATCGCCATCGATTCATAACTTGCTCCGGCAATATGTGGCGTAATAATTAGATTAGTATTTTTTTTTGCTAATTTTATTAATGGATTAATAACTATTGTCGCTTTATCAAATTCATTTTCTAAAACATCTGTTGCTATTCCTTTTATTTTCTTTTTTTCCAATAAGTTTGCGATGATATTTTCATCCCACACATTTCCTCTTGAGGTATTGATCAGAATCGCATTTGGTCTGCAGCTTTGCAAAAGCAAAGCATCTACAAAGTTATGGTTTTCAGAGTTGTATGGAATGTGAATACTTATAATATCTGACCAGGCAAAAAGCTCGTTTGGGGATTTAAAATTTTTAAATTTAGATTTAACGGGATGAATATCGTAATAGCCAACATTCATTTGAAAAACTTCGGCGAAATTTGCTACTTGTTTCCCTACTCTTCCCAATCCTAATATTCCAAAATTTTTACCTTTTAAATTATTTCCTTTAAAATCGTCCCGACTCCAATTTCCTTTTTTCACATCATCATATGCAGAGGGAATATTTTTTAGCAAAGCCATTAATAATGCCCATGTATGCTCAGCTGTAGAAGGAATTGTCCCTAAAAACTCGGTTTCTCCCTTGAGGGAAATTATTTTCCCTCCAATACTTTCAAAATAATCAACATTTATATGATCTAAACCTGTAGTTGCTGTTAATATATACTTTAATTGAGAAGCCTTTTCGAGAATTTTTTGGGTCAGTTTAAATCGGAGCCTAATAAACAAAACATCAAAATCGGTTATGATATCTGTTAATTCTTCTGCAAAATTGAAGTTACGTTTTGTTACGTCAAAATACTTTTCAAGTTCATTGATAGCATCATGGCTAAAGTCTTCCGATTCTGTAATTAAAATTTTCATTTTTCCGTTGTCCATTCTTCATAAATTATTGATGCAATTTTGAAATCTCTTGGAGTATCTATATTAACAAGCCATTCAGCATCCATAATATAGGCTTTTTTGTTTTTTACCATAAATGACCTTTCAGTAAAAAATGATTGACTCTTTACAGCGTAAAAACATCCGTTTCTATAAAAAACAGGATTTAAATCTTGCCTCCTCATTGATTCAGAATCTTTTATAAACGGAATTAATTCATTATCCATTCCTAAATTATACATTCTTGCCGGATGTAAATCATCAAAAGGAACAACACTAATGACTCCATCCAGTTTAATCTCTCTTTCAAACATTTCAATAATGTTATCCAAATCTTTTCCTGTTCTTAATGGAGAAGTAGGCTGGAGCAAAACAATTATATCAAAATCTTCATTCAATGTTTTATAAGCATGTTCTACTGTTAGTACAACATTACTTGTATCGCTTGCCAGATCGTTTGGTCTCATTATAACTTCACAACTGTTCCCTTTTGCAATTACCGCAATTTCCTCACAATCAGTTGAAATAACAATTTTGCTAACCCTTGACGATTCTTTTGCGCAATTTATAGCATGCACAATTAAAGGTATTCCTCCTAATAATTTGACATTTTTCCTAGGTACTCCTTTTGAGCCTCCTCTCGCAGGAATGACAGCTAAAACTTTCATTTTAATTGTATTTTCCTTTTTCAAATTTTCGAGAAATTCTTGAAAATTCCCAATTAAGATGATTAGTCTTATACCATCTGTCCCAAGCAATCTTTAGTGCCCAAGGAATAGATTTAAAAAATATCCATATAAATCTTGAAGTTTTAAGCGGTACTATTCCATCTACCTGGTATTTAGAAATATGATCTCTTATGTCAACCTTATAATTATTTTTTCTATTGTATAAGAAATAACACGAAACGTTTGACTTTAAACTGTATCCCTTTTCCATAACTTCAAGTGACCATAGTTTTTCTTCATTTGATCTAATGGTTTCATTGAAAGGAATTTGAAGTGCAACACTTTTACGGATCGCCGAACAATTAGCAACTATAAGATTTTGCCAATCCTTTTCGTGAACGTAATTACTTTTATTAATTGTCAAATCACTTTTAACAGACTGCACAATTTGCTTTGTATTAGAAATGGGTATGCACCTAACAGCAGCGATGGATGGATCACTAAAATAATCAACGAAATTTTCAAAAAAATCACTTGATAAAAGTATATTATGAGAACTCAGCAATAAAACAATTTCATATTGACAATGCTTAAGCCCAAAATTTAATGCATATCCATAGGTGAATTTTTTATCTAATTTCACCACTTTACAACCAAATTCATTTGCTATTTCTATAGAATTATCAGTAGAAGCATCATCAATAATAACTATCTCATAAGGCAAATCAAATTTTTGTTTTTTAATACTCCGTAAAGCGTTTACTAAAGAATTTGCTTCATTTTTATTTCTTATTAATATCGAAATCATATTCTTTAATTATTTAATACATGATGGTTTTATGAAACTGCAATGGTACTTTTACTAACAAATCAGCTATGGATGAACCTGCATTTCCACCTCCGTAGACAGCTGAAGTTTCAGATTTCCCGTTTTCCAAAACTGTATGAACAGCGTCTATTATTTCGTTTTTATTATAATCGACATCAATTACATTATGACCACGATCGCGTTTATTTTGTCGGGATCCAATATTAATAACCGGAACCCCAAGATAAGCGCATTCTCTAATTCCCACACTGGAGTTACCCAGTAAAGCTTTAGCATTATTCAATAAAACCAGAAAATCATCGCCTTCCATATTCTTAAAAAAATGAACATTTTTTAACTTATGATATTCACGAAAAGCCCTAATTCCTGTAGAAGTTCCATCAGCGCCTGCATCAACATTCGGCCAAAACCACAAGGTAGGCATATTCAATTCGTTTACAGCTTCAAGAGTTTCTTCAATATGTTTTCTGGAATTCTGATATTCTGTCGTAACTGGATGCTGCATGACTACTAAATAGCCATTAGTTAAATCGGGATCAGATCCAACCCCTCCATATTTTTGATACGGATTAAAATTCAATCCTTTTATAGTATTAATTTCCGAAGCAATATCAATAGAGGGACAACCTGTGTTGAAAACAAAATCAGGATTTTCCCCTAATTTTATTACTCTTTCTTTTGCACTTTCTGAAGCAACAAAGTGATAATCAGCCAATTTCGTAATAGCATGGCGTACTTTTTCGTCTATATTCCCAGTAACTTCTCCTCCTTGAATATGTGCCAGTGGAATATTCATATAAGAAGCTGCAATAGCTGTTGCCATGGTTTCGAAACGATCAGCTACAGTCACAACAATATCAGGTTTCAAATTGTCAAAAACAGTAGACAATTCTAAAATTCCGATACCAGTCGTTTTGGCGGCTGCAGTCAAATTTTCTCCTTCTAAAACATTAAATACTTTTGCTGCAATAGCAAAACCATCTTTTTCTATATAATTTACAGCTGACCCATAGCGGTCCAATAAAGCTGAAGCGGCAACCACCAGCTGCAGTTCTAAATCTGTATGCTTTTGAATAGCAGATAAAACTGTTTTTACACGGCTGTAGGAAGGTCGCGCCGTAATGACTACCACTATTTTTCTTCTACTCATTGTATATTTTCTTCATTTAAAAAATCCCATTTATTTTTGTCAAAAGTAAGTCTTTTGCCAACAACATCCATAAATTTTGCTGCGTCAATCCCGCATCCTTTTGGCTTTTTTGCTTCTAAATCATCAATAGTTAGTATATGTCCTTGAGGCAGTTTTTTATTTATAGCTAATGATTTTTCAAACATTTGCTTTAAGGCTGCAAAATTTTCATTGGATTTTTTATCTATTGGATTATCAAGGGCTCGTTTAATATTTCTGATACCTATTACTAGATTTTGAATCTCATTAATGGTCAAAGAAGATTTTGAATCTGGTCCAAAAAGCTGTCTGTCAAAAACAGCATGAAATTCAAGAATACTCGCTCCTAGAGCAGTAGCAGCAATACAAGTTTCAATTTTTGCCGAATGGTCTGAAAAACCAATAGGCACATCATAACGATTTTTCAATTCCTGAATCACATTCAAACCATATTGCTCAGGATTAGTTGGATAGGCAGTAGTACATTGCAAAATAGAGAAATTGACATTTCTTTCTCTTAAAAAAGCAACAGTCTGATCTAACTCTTCGTAAGAACTCATACCTGAAGATAAAATCACAGGCTTCCCAGTTTGAGCTATTTTTTCTAAAATCAAAAAATTATTCACTTCACCAGAACCAATTTTGTATTGTTGAATCCCAATTTCTTCCAGCCAGTCAACGGCCAAATTACTAAAAGGTGAACAAATAAAATCTAATCCAACTTCATCACAATGATTTTTGATTCCTTTCCATTGTTCCAGGGAAAAACCCATTCGTTTCCAATAATCGAATCGTGTCTTATCTTCTAATGAAAACTTAACTCTAAATGGCTCTTCTGGACTGCTTTCTGCTTCGGCAATATGCATTTGAAACTTCACTGCATTCACTCCAGTGTGAGCGAGGGCATCTATATAAGAATATAAAATTCCTAAGCTTCCTTCATGCGCTTGACCAATTTCGGCAATGATATAAGGATTGTTCATAGTTTAAAACCTTTTTTTAGCATTCTCAATAATTATATTCATTTCTAAATTCCAATTTTCCATGGAGTATAATTCATCTGATAAATCAGGAAGTTGAAAATTTCCTTCTAAAAAATCATTTATGGCAATTTCCCATTCCGAAACAAAATGTGGGTTTTCAATCAACTTTCCAAGTTTTCCATACTGCAAAACTTCCGGAACCCCCCCCATTGCTGATGCTATACAATAATTCCCGCAATGCAAGGCTTCTATAAGGCTAAGTCCAAAACCTTCCTGACACAAAGTTGGAAAAAGATAGCAATCTGATGCCTGGTAATATTTTGGGAGTTCGTCGTTTGGAATCCTTCCTAAATATACAACTCCTTCTATTTTTTTCTTAGGATTACAACCAATAACTAACAGGACAATATTTGTATGTGAAGCATATACTTTTTTCCAAACATCTAAAATTAGATGTAATCCTTTTTGAGGTCTGTCTTGGGAACACCAAACAAAGACTTTCAGGTCACCAAAACCTAATTCCATTTTTAATTTCGTTTTCTCAGAATTAGAAATCTTACTAAATTTTTTTGTATCAATACCATTGTGCAAAACCGAGAAATAACTTGGTAACAAATTAATCTGTTCTTTATGTTGTGCATAACTATCATTGGTAAGCAAAATCATCTCATCAATGATTTCATAAAAATCTGAGCTCTTACCATGATTACCATAAGGCAGATATCCGTGATAAAAAAACTGAATATAACATTGTTTGGAAATTCCTTTTGAAATCAGATAATTTCTAAGAGGCTTCACTATTCCATAGTTATCAATAATCTGAATTATATATTTTTCATTTGGAGTAATCAATTTATCAAAAGCCTTAAAATATTCAAGGTATTTTCTCTTCAAAAATTTGCGTTGCATATTCTGCAGAAAAGTAAGTTTGACAAAACTATACTTTATTTCTTCAAATGTTTTTTCGGGTCTCGAACATACAATACAATCTATTTTGTGATTGTTTTCTAAATAATTCTTATAAAGCATAGTCCAACTTCCAATCTTTGAAAAAGGCATGGGGAATTGCGAAATAAGTATGACTTTTGTAGAATTATTCATATCATTCAGTATATTTTCTTACCTCTTCTTTAGAAAGACCTTTAAGCTCTAGACAATAATTCCATATTTTTTTTCTCGTAATAATTTTTTTAAACAATATACTTTTAACGATAAACTCTGCTTTTGAGAATTTAATATCTGGCAGATTGATTTCCAACTCTGGAAAAAAATCATTTGGTTTTATTTTCTCTAAAGTTTTCCTCATCCACTGTTCTTCCACATTCCCCAGGTGATAAGCAAAATTATCTTCTGTTGAAAGTCTCCACATTCCTTTTTTTATTACTGGAATATCCAGCAATTTGTCTTCGCTGTCACCACCCAGCATAAAGTTGGAATATTTTATATTGCTTTTTTCAAAAACTTCTTTTCTGTAAGTTGTTACAAAATGACCTGCACCAACAACAGCTTTAAAATCACCATTGGCAACCGTGAGATATTTTTCAAGATGCAGACTATTGTACATGTCAGGATTTCCAACGCTTGTTGCAAATGCTTTTAAAGCCTGAGGATTTTTAACCTTTGTAAAACGAAGCGATTTTGAAAACAAAAGATCAAACCAAATATTAAAACTATTACTTTTTAATGACTTTGAAGAAGGGGTTGGACAAACGGCCCCTGTTTTTGAAAAATTCTGAAAAATCTTATAGCTTTCTTTCTGCCAATCTTTTAAAAAAAGCACATCACAATCAGAAACAGTCACAAATTTAAAATCATGACCAGAAATACCTTTTAAAACAGCATTTAACTTACCAATGTTTTGTGTATGAATAAGTTCTTGGATTTTACTTTGTCGATATAAATCATCTAAGTAATTTACAACCTCAATACAGCTTCCATTGTTTATAACGACTATATAGGTTTTTGAGTGACATGTTTTAAAAAGTGATTCCAAACAATATTTTAATATCTGAAAACTATCTTTAAAATAACCTTCCAGATTGGGTATATAAACAGGTACAATCACTTGATGGAAATAATTAGATCGAGATATTTTTTTATCTTTTTGAGGATTAAAACCTATTCTCATTTAATTTTCAATTTGTTCTCTACAATCAACTTTAAAATACATTAATTTATATCCTTTACTAAAAAAAGAAACAATTAATAAACCAAACAAAATTTTAATTTTACTTAAAAAAGACTTGCGGCTTTTAATTAAAAGAAAGTACAATGATCTAAAATCTCTAAAATAGGAAATTAGCTCTCTTTTTGTTAATTGCCTAATTTCATAAAACAAATTAAGTTGTCTGGACAATAAATAATTGTATATCTTTTTTTTATCTATTAAATCAATCTTATCAATTTCAATTTCTACTTTTTTGAAAAATCTAACTTTTGAATGTAATGAGTTCAAAATATTTTTATCATCCTGAGTAACACTATTATTCCCTCTTCTAACTTTATAAAGAATGTCCTCTGCATAATAGTATTTAGGTTTTAAAATTAAAACTCGAAAATGAAAATCAGACTCATCACTATTTGATAAATCCTCATCAAATAACAAATTATTATGTTTTAAAAATTCTTTTCTCCATAATGGTGCTGCTGTTAAAAAATAATGATTTTTAAAAAGATATGCAGAAATAATATCATGAGAAGGAGTTCTATTTGCTTTATTAACAAATGTTTCACTCGTTCCTTCAATAAATGTTTCAGATAAACAAACACAAAAATCTAATTTTTTGTCTGTTTCTAAATAAGTGATTTGATTCCGTAAAAAATCTGGTAGCATAATATCGTCACTATCAAACCATTTCACAAATTCACCACTACTTAATTCAAAACCAAAATTTCTACATGAATTAGCACCTTTTTTCCTTTCATGAGGTCTAATATGAAAATGAAATCTTTTATCTTTTAAATAAGGAATTAAAATATCTGAAGTATTATCAGTACTATTATCATCAATTATAATACATTCCCAATTTGTATAAGTTTGGGCTAAAACACTATCCAGAGTCTCCTCTATTAGATTTGCACGATTATAAGTAGGAATTATTATGGATATTTTACTAGGATTGTCTGACTGCATAAATCATTCCAGATACTGGTGTTAAGTAGTTATTAAAAACTGTAAAATTGCTATTTATCAATAAAGAATTAATATAGTCTGCCCCTTTATCATGCCATTCAATCATGAAAATATCTATATTTTTGATTACTTCACTCTTCATTAAATTGTCAAAAATTTCATACTCTGCACCTTCGCAATCCATTTTAACAACAAATTTACTCTCTTTATTTAATTCAATAATAGGAGATAAAACTTTTGATGCTTCTTTTAAAACAACTTTTCTCTTAAATGAATCCTCTAATAGCAAAATATCTTTTTGATCATCACGTTGCCCACTCCTGCCTTTTCTATCACTATCAAACACAAAAACTACCTCTTTGTTTTCTCCTGCTAATCCAAAATTATGTGCAACAATCTTTTGGTTATTTAAAGAATTAAGTTGAAAATTTTTTTTTGCCTGACTGTAAGTCTCTTCAACTGGCTCAAAAGAAAAAATTTGTTTAACATTCTCTTTTTTTGAAAAGAAAAGTGTTGCCAAGCCAACATTTGCACCAATATCAAATACAATTACTTCTTGGTCAGTAAAAAAATCATAATCCAAAGAAAAATACACTTCATTTAAAATAAAAAATTCTTCTCGCGTTTGAATTAAAAAATGCTGTGAATCAAAATAAACTAAATAACTTTCTTCAGTTCTGTTTATTTTTAAATCTTGAAATTTATTTTTTAGATTTCGGATAAATTCATATGAATCGACAAGTATTTCATAATTATCAGTAAAATCACAAAATAAACTTAGATGTTTTATTCGCCTTTTCCTTTCTCTATTCTTATTTTGAATTTTAAACCCAAGTTTATTTATTAGTTGATAAAAAAAATTTCTCATAAGTATTTATAAAGAGTTTATTTCTTAAATTATTTTTTTTAATCTCTATTTGATTAATATAACGTAAATCAAACTTTTAATATTTCGCCATTTTATAAACCAAAAAGTATCTAGTTCAAAGAGAATTCTTATTGACAACATATAATGTTGTTTCACATGACTTATAACATTTTTACTCAAACGATTATTCAAGAGTTTAAACTGATTAACATTAATGACATTTTTTTTAAAAAATTCGTGAAGTAAAATTTTCAAATGCAATGGTAACTTTTGATAAACTTTTGTATCACTAGAAATATTGTTTTCATGTGTGCGATAATGAACTAGCATTTCATCTATATAATAAAATTTAGTTACAAACGAACATCTTATCCAATAATCAACATCTGCAAACGTCCCTGCAATTTTCTCATTAAATAAACCTACTTTATCAACTAAATTTGTGCGAATCATTGGTGTTGGCATCATGATAGTCCAATTTCCAAACATTTGCATTGCAATATCCCCATGCTTAGTAGTACTTGTTTTAGGTCTTCCAACAATTTTTTCTTTTAAATCACCTTCAGCATCTATTACTCCACAATAACAGTGAACAAGGTCAAATGTTGGATTTTTATCTAAAACATTTACTTGTATCTCTAACTTTTTTTCTAACCAGATATCATCATCATCCACAAAAGCGATGTATTTTCCTTTTGCCTCACGGATTCCAACATTTCTCGGTTTGGCTGGACCTCCTGAGTTTTCGATTTTAATGTATTTTACTTTATCAAATGTTTGACACAAAAACAAATTTTCATCATTTGGTGTCCCATCATCCACTACGATAATTTCAAAATCCTTAAAAGTTTGATTTAAGATACTCTGAAGTGTCAGTTTTAAATAATCGGTTCTTTTATATGTTGGAATAATAACAGAAACTGTGGGCTGGTTATTTAATTTCATATTGATTTTATTTTTAACAGAATAAATTTTACAAGAGAGCCAAAATACTTTACATCAACCTTATCAATTCCTTTTATCTTTCTCAAAAATTTATAATTAAAAACTTCTTTTTTATTAGACCAAACAAAATGCTTTACATAATGATCTAAAAAAATTTGAAATTTATAATTTTGTTCAAAAAAATTCAAATATTTAAGAGCTTCTTCATAAATAATTTTCGTTGAAGAAATACTTATCTTAGTTGTTGTAGAGTTTTCATGTCTCCTAAAAAAGTTTAGATTTTTATTCAAGAATGCAAATTCATTATTCTGAATCAAGTGACTCCACAAAAAGAGATCCGACAACTGTCTATTATTAAATAGTTCAACATTCATTTTATCTTTTGGTTTTCTAAAAACTACACTGCTTCCATTAGTTATATAAGTATTAAAAGGCATTCTATTAAAAAAAACGTTATTATCTATAACTTTACACTTGTTTATCTCAACATTTAAATCTTTTGTTCTATTAGTTGAATCGTAAATAATTTTATCATTTTCAACATAATTACTACTGCAAAAAGCTAATGCGACATTTTCATTTTGATCTAAAATTTCAACTAACTCTTCTAAAAAATCGCTATCAGAATAATCATCCGTTTCTGCAATCCAAATGTATTCTGTTTCGGCTAATTCAATTCCTTTTTTCCAAGAATTATAACCACTTCCTGAATTTTCATCATTTACAATAAAATACTTAACTCTAAAATCCGGATTTGTTTTTAGAAAGTCATTAATAACCTGCACACTATTATCTGAGGATTGATCATCAATTATAATCGCTTCCCAATTTTTAAAAGTTTGGTTCAAAATCGTATCCAGCCTATCCTTCAAAAACATAGCATGATTATAACTGGGTATTATTATAGAAACTTTGAACATTAGTTTACTTAAAATTAGAGTTAGGAGGATTTAAATCTTAAAATGAATTTAAAAATTTTCCTCGCTGGGTTTATCAAACCTGTTGTATTTAATATTTTTCGGATCATTAAACCTGCTTGATAAGCATTTGATTTTTTTACTGCATTTAAATTATTTCTAAATAACTTATTAGATTCTGAATATCGGGTCAGCATATGCACAGACAAACGATAATATTCATCATAAGTAAGTATTCCTCTAAAATTATCTAAAACTTTTAGATGATTATCACCAATACCGATTGTCTCCATTCGGCTTGATGGATGAATCCTGTAATAAGCCAGCGGTAAATCTACAAAAATACAATTTGTACTCTTTAATAGCTGAATCCAAACAACCCAATCTTCCTGAGCAGATAAATTTTCAGGGAATCTAATATTCTCAAATAATTTAGCATCAAAAAAACCGCATTGCATCTGTACAGAAAATGTAACATTCCACTTAAACAAAAAATTTTCCAATGTAAATATATCAGCTTCAAGTTTACAAAAAGGTGGCAGAATTTCTTTTGAATCTAATGAAAGCATGTTAAAATTGGATATAACAATTCCTGCCTCATTGCTTTTATCTTCTTTTAATTTATCAACAGATAACTTTATTTTTAATTTATCTAAAATATCATCGGAATCTAAAAATTGGATATACTTGCCGGAAGACTTCGAGATTCCAAAATTTCTTGTACTGCTTACACCACTGTTTTTTTTATAGAAATACTTAAACCGGCTGTCCTTGGTTACCCATTGCTGAGCAATAACTTCTGTGTTATCTGCACTTCCGTCATTCACAATGATACATTCCCAATCCGTATAAATCTGGTTATAAACAGATTCTAAAGCTTCATTTAAAAAAACACCCTGGTTATAACAAGGAACTATTACCGATACTGATACAGCCATAAATCATTAATTTTTCAAAACCGCATTTTTATTAAACTTACTGATTACTTTGGTTTTTAGTATTTCTCTTGTCTTACCTGTAAGTACAAATAGTAACTCTTCAATGGGCAAATAAGCAAGAGCTTTTAAACGCCATTTTTTGTCTAAACCTATAGACGTTTGCTCGAAATATAATCCAAAAACTAATCTTCGCTTTATGATTTGCAAAACATCATTTAACTCTTTTTGCGAATAAATTTTCAGTTTTTTATTTTTAAGAGCCAGCTGTTTTATCCACTTAAAAAATTTAGCTAAATCATTCATCGAAATCTTTTGGGTCATCCAAAGCATCTTTGCTATTAAATCATCTGAAAAAACTTCATTATCATAATTCAGCTTTTTAAATAAAAACAATTTAATACCTATGTCACCCTTTCTTTGTATATCATAAAACAGCTTAGTTACCTGAGTGTCATGAGATCTATAATAGTATAAAACTTCTTGTATGTTATATAACTTACATGCCCAGGAAATACGGGACCAAAAATCATAATCTTCTACATGCTTTTTATTTTCATCAAAACTGTAATTTTCTAAAGCTTTTTTTTCAAACATTACAGATCCTAAACTCATTGAGCATTGCATTAGCATCTCAGCAACAATTTCTTCATGAAATTCTTTATGTTTAATAATTTTACCATGATTCCCAAACCTCTGGAGCCAACAACCGCAAGCTTTTATTTCAGGATTATTTAATAGAACATCTAATTGTTTTTGAAAACGATCTGGAGTGCTAATGTCGTCTCCATCCATACGGGCTATATACTGTCCTTTTGCAAGCTTAATGCCCAGATTCAAACTATCTATAAGTCCTATGTTTTTAGGCTTTTTTATTAACTTTATTCTTGAATCTGAAAACTCTATAATCCGATTAACGGTATCATCAGTCGAGGCATCATCAATAATCAGCAATTCAAAATCAGAATAACTTTGATTCAAAATACTTACTATAGATTCCTTTATAAAAGACTCCACATTGTACACTGGCATAAGAACCGTTATTCTTGGATTTTTTTTATCCATTTAGAAAAAATATTTAAATTAAAACCTTGCAACCATTCAAATTTTGATTCATTACCAATTGCAAAGTTCGATAAATACTGAGTTTTTGTAAATTCTAGATTACTAAAATTTTAATTTCTTAAAGATTTTTTTATTGTTGCTGCTATTTTTCTAAAATAAACATATTTAAATTCTCTGCTATTATAAAGATGCTGAATCATTTTAAAAAAACCTTTGAAATACTCTCTGTTTTTAAAATATTGAAACTCAGTATATTCAACCCAAGAAGAACTCCATAAATGAACCGCAAAAGATACGTCCCTTATATATTTTTTATAATTATTTAATTCCTTTCTATTCTCATAAGGAAAAGGATAGAAATACAAAGATGGATATACTTTCACACCATTTTCAATAACTATAGTATTAAAATCATTTCTAAAACTATAAAGATCACGAAATTTTTGAGTTATTATTCTTGGAATTGAAATCTTCCAAAGTTGAGTTGCTTCCTCAAATTCTAAAAAATCATACTCCTCACTACAGGCTTTTATAAAACTATTATTTGGCAAACTCCCAATAATCGCACAATTGATAAATTCTGAATCTTCAGCTCCAAAAAAACAAATGTTATTTAACAAACTATTAAATGATTTTAGAACCATCATGTCGGTATCCAAATAAATACCTCCAAATTCCTCTATTTTTTTTAACCGTATATAATCTGCAACAAAGGCCCATTTTTTTTGACGATAGGCTTCTTTAACAAATGGATGAGAGAAATCTGTGTTTTTTTCATTCCATTCTGTAATTTGATAATCAGGTAAATGTTTTTTCCAAGAAGCTATACAGTCTCTAACCAGTTTTGGCTTTTTCTTTTCTCCATACCAACAATAATGAATCACTTTAGGAATCATATATTTTTTTTATTTTATTAATACCTCTTTTTAAAATTAGTTTGAGATATAGTTTATAAAAGATAAATCTAAAACTGAAAGGCAAATCAACAGAATGATTCTCTTTTGAAAAATATTGTCCTGTATTTTCAAATATCGAAATCCACAGATCTATTAACCATCTATAATCTTTAGAATAACTTGTTTTAAAATTAAGAACTTCATTAGCATAGTTAATCACTTTTATATTTTCAGTTAGTTTCTTAATATAATTATCTTTCTTATTTGAAGTGGCAGACAGATTATGAATTCTGAAAATATTTAATGGTTCTGCAATAAACACAACCTTTCCGGTCATAAAAACATCAATCCAAAATTTCCAATCCCCACAGTACTTATAATCAAAAGGATAAAAATTTTCTTCTATACTATCTTTTCTAAAAACTGCCGAACTGACATTTATTACGGGACATTTAAACCGCCCATACAGTCTCAAAATATGTTTACCTTCTTTTACATAGTTTGATTTCCAATTATCACTTTTGAAAGAATCCCACCAATCATTAAGCTTAAATTCATTATTTATACAGAATAAACTATTTGTATGAACTAAGACAGCCTTACTATTTTCTATTGTTGAAATGGCCTTATCTAAAAAAGAATCTTCTGCCCAGTCATCGCTTTCAGCAATCCAAATATATTTGCCTCTAGCTTTCTCAATACCGTATTGCCATAAACCAAATGGAGAACCTGAATTTTGTTCATTTAAAAAGATATGAGAAATTTTATCGTGATTTTTATAATTATTAATAATTTCCACACTTCTGTCATTTGAACAATCATCTAGTAGAATCAGCTCAAAATCCTGAAAGGTTTGTCCTAAAATACTATCTATCCTTTTTTCAAGATATTGAGCATGATTATAATTGGGTACGATTATGGAAACTAAAGGTAAATTATTTTTCATTTATTCAAATTCATTCTGTTTGCTATTAAAAAATTGTACTCCAAAAAATTAATTATAACTATTTAACTCTTAATTTATTCACACATTTTTTATTGTTCAAATTTAACTAGTAAACCTCTCTCAACTGTCTATTTTTTATAATATTTTTAACATCCAGATTAGCTGATCTTTTTAATTACTATCGCTGGTACACCAGCTACAACACAATTAGGGGGCACATTTTTAGTCACTACTGCATTTGTGGCTATTATACTATTCTCACCAATAGTTACATTGGGCATTATTGCAACTCCTTCACCAACCCAAACATTATTCTTAATAATAACCGGTCCCTTTGAAATTAAAGCCCTTTCATTTGGCGGCAGTTCCAACATTTGAATTGTAGGCTCACCATGATGGTGATCTGTAATATAAATTCTACTCCCAAACAAACAATTATCTCCTATTTGTATTGAGTTTATACACCCAATATGAATGTCTGTATTAAAAACAACATTATTACCAATTTTAATGTTAGGTATAAAATTATCCTGATAGTATAAATCAAGAGCTTCTATTCTAAATCGATCTCCCGCATAAAAATTATCACCAATTTCTATATATTTAGGATTAATAACTTTATGATCCTTCATTAATTGAAAATTATCTCCTACTGCTTTGAAATTATTTTTTAGAATATTTAGTTCTAATTGTTGCTTTTTTTTCAAGTATCTTTCAAAAGAAATAAATATTTTCTGCTTTATTTTTTGCTTTATTTTACTTATCATATTCACTATTTAAAACAATTAACAATAGTATCTATTTCCTTTTCATTCAACTCAAAATACATAGGCAGACGTAATAAAGTATTCGTAAATTTATCCGTATTTGGCAATACTCTACCATCATGCTTTGAAGAATAATATGGACTTGAATGTAATGAGATATAATGAAAAACGGCTAGAATATCTTGTTTCTTTAATTTTTCAATATATTTAGTTCTTTGTTCCAAAGCAGTAAACCTTAAATAAAACATATGTCCGTTATTGGTAGTATAATTTGGTAATTGGGGCATTTCTATTTCTAATACCTCAACAATAGGTTTTAATTGCTGGTAATAATATTCCCAAAGTTGTTTCCGTTTTTTTTGTATAGTTTCCAAATTCTCAAGTTGAGCCCAAAGGAAAGCAGCAATAACTTCTGATGGTAAAAAACTAGAGCCTATGTCAACCCATCCATACTTATTTATTTCACCTCTAAAAAATTGTGCGCGATTTGTTCCTTTTTCCCAAATAATTTCTGCTCTGTCTATAAATCGTTCATCATTAATTGCAATCATTCCTCCTTCACCCGAAATTATGTTTTTAGTTTCATGAAAAGAGAAAGCTGCTAAATGTCCGATAGAACCCAAAGCTTTTTTAACCCCATCTTTACCAATATAAAAACTATCAATCGCCTGTGCAGCATCTTCAATTACCAAAAGATTGTATTTACTGGCTAATTCCATTATTTTGTCCATATCACAAGCAACACCGGCATAATGTACTGGAACGATCGCTTTGGTCTTTGGCGTAATCAACGCTTCTATAGTATCGGCATCGATATTGGGATTATCAGAATACGAATCTGCAAAAACAATTTTTGCACCTTGCCTTACAAAAGCCAATGCTGTTGAAACAAATGTATAACTTGGAATAATTACCTCATCCCCTTCTTTAATTTCTGCCAGAATAGCGGCCATTTCTAATGCATCTGTACAAGATGTAGTAAGTAAACATTTTCCAAAACCATATTTTTTTTCGAAAAATTGTTGGCACAATTGGGTGTATTTACCATTGCCTGATATTTTACCTGAAGCTACTGCATTTTCAATATATCGGGTTTCATTACCAGTTAAATAAGGTTTGTTAAATGATATCATCTTTAAACTATTTTTATAACTGTACCACCCCAAGAATATCCAACACCAAAACCTGCCAATAAAACAGTATTATTTTTTGGCAATAATTTTTCTTTTTGTGCATGGTACAAAGCTATCGGAATAGTAGAAGAAACGGTGTTGCCACAATCATCAATATGAATGTAAAATTTTTCGTTTTCTATTTTACATTTTTTTCTTAAACTGTTCAGCATAAATTTATTGGCTTGATGCAAAATAAACAAATCGATGTTTTCTTTAGGTAAGTTATTTTTTTGAATTGTATTATTAATTAATTTAGGTATTGAAACTAACGTAAATAAAAATATTTCAGAACCATTCATAAATAAATAATCATCAGAAAGATAATTCCCATATTCATCTTGAATGGCTTCATTATTAGTTTTCGAATTTCTCATAGCTCCATTTTTCACAATAAGATTTTCTGCTCCTTTTCCGTCTGTTCCATACTCAAAATTACCAATTTCAGCAAAACCATCTTCTGAAGAAATTAAAGTTGCGGCTGCAGCATCACCAAAAATAGTTTTATTGCTTTTATCCTTTGGATGAATAAATTTACTATAAGTCTCTGCCGTTATAAAAAGAATATTTTTGGCTTGACCTGAAAAAACAAGTCCTTTTGCTAATCCCAAACCGTAGATAAAACCAGAACAGCCCAAGTTCATATCAAAAGCCCCAATATTAGTTTTTAAACCTAATTTTTCTTGAATAATACAAGCGGTAGTTGGCAAAAAATAATCTGGACTTTGGGTACATAAAATTAAATAATCAATAGTCGATTTATCAATATTATGCTCTTCAAATAATTTTTCAGCCGCTTTTACTGCCATATCACCAGAAGTTTCATCTTTTGCAGCAATATATCTACAATTAATTCCTGTTTTTTCAGCAATTTTGCCAATACTCCATTCTGGAAAATCTTTTTCTATAATAGAATTATTTAACTCATATTGGGGCAAATAATATGAAATGGCTTTTATATATGATTTCATATTAATAAGATATTGTTCTTCCTCCATCTAATAGAATATTAGTACCAGTTGTCCAAGATGCAGCATCTGATAATAAGTATAGAGCCGCATAAGCTACTTCTTCAGGAGTACCATATCTTTTAAGAGGATATTTTTGTTTGTCTAAATCTAATTGCTCTTGGGTAATATCACTTTTTTCCATAATTGGAGTTTCAACCATTGCAGCCATAACCCCATTAAATCTTATTTTTTTGGAAGCATATTCTAATGCAAGTCCTTTAATTAACCCATTTAAGGCTCCTTTTGAAGCTGAATAAATTGAGCCTCCAATATAAGAAGAAATAATACCAGAAGTTGAATTAATAAAAACAACAGATCCCCCTTTGTTGATTTTTTTTTGCTTCAATAATCGCTGTGTTAAGAGAGTTGGAATCTTAAAATTAATATCCATCATATCATCTAATTGTTCTTCTTTGAGAAAATTAAATAACATATGGCCTGAAATTCCCGCTGAATGAACAATCCCGTCTATTACATCTATACTATTTAAAAGTTTATCAAAATCATTTTGATTTGTTAAATCTGCTTGAATCATTATATGCTCACCTTTTTCCAACTCATTAAAAGTCAAAGCTAATCGCTCTAAATTACGGCCAGAAATAATAATTTTTGCCCCCATTTTAGAGCACTCAATGGCGGTAGCTTTCCCTATTCCGGAAGATGCTCCAGTAATCAAAATTATTTTATTTTCGAGTGAAAACGGATTGTTCATCTTTAAATTTCTATTAAATCAAGTACTGTTAATTTTTCTGTCGTGAGATAACAACTTCCCCATGACAAACCTACACCGAAACCACACAGCAAAAGTTTATTTTCACCATTCCGTAATTGATTTTTCAGTTCCGTTACCATCGTAACTGGAATTGAAGCAGAACTCGTATTCCCAAATTTATCTAACGAATAGGGTACCTTTTCCTTCTCTAATTTCAACTTCTTGCGGATCATTTCATTCATCATTTTATTAGCTTGATGAAAAACGGCAAAATCAATTTCTTCATTTGTGATTTTTGCAAAATCACAGAGCTCTCTAAAAGTTTTTGGTGCTTGATTTATTCCAAAACCAAAAACATCCATTCCGTCTAAAATAAGCTCACACTGATTTCTTTTAATTCCATCACCGTAATCGACAACAGCCAAAGAATTTTGATTAAATGGATTTCTAGAACCTCCATCATTAACAATTATAGCTTTATAACCTGAGCCATCAGACCCTAAGTTAAATTGCATTTCTTCATCATTCTCTTTTCTTTCTAAAACTACTGCAGATGCAGCATCCCCAAAAAGTAATGCAGTGCTTTTATCTTCTGGATTAACGATTTTACTTATAGTATCTCCACAAATGAGTAAGCCTTTTTTAAAAGCTGAATTTTGCATATAGGAAGCTAAGGTGCTTAGTCCATATACAAAACCTGAACAGCCTAAAGGCAAATCAAATGCTAAACATTTTTTTGACAATCCTAATTTGTTTTGTAATAGAGGAGCTGTATTAGGAATATTCAAATAATCTGGAGTTTGAGAAACAAAAATTAAAACATCAATATCGTTTTTATCAATATTCATTTCTAAAATTAATTTTTGTGCTGCTTCACATCCTAAATCAGAGGTTGTTGTAGTTATATCAACAATTCTAAATTCTGAAACACCTGTTGTTGCTGTAAATTTCTCAACATCTTCTTTAGAAAAAAGAGGATTTTCTAAATTCACTTTTTTTGTTTTGGGTACAGCTACAGCAATTCCTGATAAAACTACATTTTGAATTTTAAAACTAGCCATACTATTATCCTAATTACTTTCTAAATATTTCACAAGTCTGATTATCTTTTTATTGGTATAAAAGTCTTCCTTTTTTAAAATCAATTCAAAACTAATAGAGTTATTATCTATATCTCTGATTTGAAAACCCATTTGTTGATTATAAGCTAAAGCCTTTTTATTACTCTTTAGCACATGACTTTTCAAAGTATTTAATTTTAATGTTTCAAAAGCAAATATAATTATTGATAAAGAAGCTCGCATAGAAATATCACCTTCCCAAAAATCTCTATTTTTTAGATAAGCTCCGGGTTCACCAATTCCAATCTCAAAATCTATATCTTTAATATTATAAACTCCAAAAGGAGTTTCATTTTGATAGGTAACAAAATAGTAATTGGTTGATTTATCTAATTGATCATACCAAGATTTTTGCTGTTCTGGAGTAATAATTTCCTGATATTGCATAAAAAGACGGACATCATCAGAATTTCTCCAAATCCTAACCATTTCCAAATCGGCTTCTGATAAAGGTCTAAAAGTAATTCTAAACTTAGAAAATTCAGGAAGTTCCATTTTTTATTTTACACTTATCTTATCAAAAAGATCTTTTACAGTTTCTGAAGTTCGAATGTCATCCCCAGTAAGCTTAACATCATATTCTTCATCTACCATAGCAATAACTACCAATGCTATTAAAGAACTCCATTCCTCTAAATCTCTGAATTTTGTTTCCAGTGTAACACTTCCTGGTTCTACCTCATCTAATAATAATTCGAAATTTTGAACAAATTTTGAAATCTCTAAATTCATAATTTTATATTTTTAAGCATTAATTATTTCGTTAAAAACTCTTGAAGCAAACTCAAAGGAAGAGTATTGCTGTATTTGCTTAACTGCATTTTTAGAATAAGAATTATATTCGTCTATAGTTAGGGTAACCATCTTCTTTATTCCTAAAGCCAAATCATTACTATCCTTTAATACAGCCTTATAACCATTAAAATCATTAATCACCATATTATTAACTACTCCCATATCAAATCCAACTACCGGAGTACCACAAGCCATAGCTTCAGACACCATCATTGGACCTGCATCTTCAATAGATGCATTTACAAATAAATCTATGGCCTGATATAGTAAAATCAACAATCTATAATCCGTAATATAGGCGAGTTTTTGTTTTTCGAAATTTAAATCTTCAAATTCTTGAGGTATATCCCGAGAAACTGCAAGTATAACAACTTTATTTTTTTGTTCCATCGATAATTGAGTCTCCAAAATTTTTAATGCTTCCATGAAATACAAAAATCCTTTTCTTGAATCATTTGCACTTTGGCAACCTGCTAAAATATAAAACTTTGAGCTCTCAAATCCAAAAACTCTTTTTGCAATATCTCTATTTTTTCCATTAAATAGTTTGGTATCGATTAAACTATTAATATTATGAAATACCTTTTGTTCTTTATAAATTTTGGATTCTTTCGCTTGCTTTAAAGTCCATCCAGACCCTGAAATTATCTGAAACTTTCCTTCTTGGGCATTTTTAAGTTTTGTTTCAAAATTTATTTTTGCCAAATCCCTACCATTTTTCCCAATAATTGCTGGACATTTTTCATCACATCCCTTTATATAACCCTCACAATCCCATGCATAATGACATCCTCCTGTAAAGTGATTCATATCAACTGTAATGTTATACACTTTAGCCTGTGTAAACTTATGTAAATTTAACAAGTCGGTACTATTAATAAATCTATCTGTCATACCTGTAATAATGAAATCTGGGACAAAACCTATTTGAGAAATTACATTTTCCGCAGATATATTTTCAACAGTTTCATTTTTACTAATAAAAGAATATTTACCATCAAAATGTATTGATTGAGGACTATGTCCCATTTTACGAACTAGCTTGTTTTTAATTTTCATAAATACCCTAACTGCAATTGGAGGTACGACGTTCTTTTCTTGTTTCCCTATATATTGAACAATGAACTTTTCATTTCTTGTCTTATGCTTCACCAACATACTTACAGTATACCCTTGTTCTAGAAAGAAACACCCCAATCTAGTCATGGCTTCGTAAGCTCCATTAATGTCTCCTGTAGAGAGTAATAAAATTTTCTTTTTTATATTTCCCATTCAACTGGTATCTTAAAAATTCCATTTTCAACATCACCATCCTTGAATTCTTCCTGAGTAAGATTTATGATATTTAAGTTTAATTTCCGTTGTGGAAAATCCAATAGTTTCACTTTTGGTATATCCAAGGCAAAACCAACAACATAAGAATTTGCTATTAAAACATCTCTAGGTACTTTGACAATCCAAGTATTTACTCCTATAAAATCTAACACTCTTCTGTTTATAAAAAATAAATTTTCATATTTATCCAAAATAGAAAAATTTAAACGTGCATTTTCTTGATCAAAATTATTCCTCAAAGTTATATGAATGTATATATCCTGATCAGTAAAATATTCAATTACATCATTCTTATACTCATCTTTTAATTCCACTTTTAAAACCTGAGTTGCCTTACTGTCATCATCTTCATAAATTATTTTAGAAGTATTTTCTTCTCCAGAATTAATCTCTAAATATCTGGATAAAGCTTCATCAATATTGCCATCGAATTTTACCTTCCCATTTTCCATCACTATTCCCCTAGTACACAGACTCTTTACCGCTGCCATATTATGACTCACAAACAAAACTGTTCTTCCACCTTCTCTCGAAATATCCTGCATTTTCCCAATTGCCTTTTTCTGAAACTCTGCATCACCTACAGCTAATACTTCATCAATCACCAAAATTTCAGGTTCTAAAAATGCTGCTACAGCAAAAGCCAAACGAACCGTCATTCCGGAGCTGTATCTTTTTACAGGTGTATCTATATAACGTTCACAACCGGAGAACTCTATAATTTCATCAAGTTTAGAGGTAATTTCTTTCTTGGTCATTCCTAAAATAGCTCCGTTTAAGAAGATATTTTCACGACCTGTCATTTCACCATTAAAGCCTGTACCAACCTCTAAAAGTGAAGCAATGCGTCCACGTGATTTTATAGTTCCTGTAGTTGGAGCTGTTACTTTAGATAAAATTTTTAAAAGTGTCGATTTTCCTGCACCATTTTTACCTATAATTCCAAGCACTTCTCCACGTTCTACCTCAAAATTAATGTCCTGCAAAGCCCAGACATAATCTGAAGTTCCTTTGGTAGATCGGTCATTAGTATCACCAATTCTTAAATATGGATTTTCTTTGCCTCGCAGCGCATGCCACCAACGATTCAGATCGTGGCTTAAAGTCCCGGTACCGACCTGTCCTAAACGATATTGCTTAGAGATGTTTTCTGCTTTTAAAATTATATCTCTTTCCAATTATGAATTATAAATTATGAATTGTAAATTATTAAACAGCTTAGTTTAAAAATATGGCTTACTAAACAGTGTCTATGAAACTCTTTTCGGTTTTATTGAAAACTAAAAGACCAATAAAAAATATAGCAATAGTAACTAATAAAGTATAACTTAAACCTAAAACTGAAATTCCTCCAATATTTAAAAGCATATAACGAGAAGTCTCTATAATATACGCCAGAGGATTGTATTCTACGAGCCATCCAAATTTAGGCAGTTTATTCTTTATTAATGCCATTGGATACATTACTGCCGACAAATACATTAACAGTTGTATCCCAAAACTCACCAAATAACTAAAATCACGATATTTAGTTACCATAGAGGAAATTAACATTCCTAATCCTAATCCTAAAATTCCCATAACAGCAATTAAAACCGGAAAAAAAACAACCAAAGTGTTCAATATCAGACTGTATCCCTGAAAGTAATAAAAAATATAAAATACTATAAAGATCAGAAATTGAATTCCGAATTTAATTAAATTAGAGATTACTACTGAAAGAGGTGTAATAATTCTGGGAAAATAAACCTTCCCAAATATGTTTGCGTTAGCTTTAAAAGTATCAGAAGTTCCATTTAAACAAGCTGTAAAGTAATTCCAAACTGTAATACCGGCCAGATTAAATAAAAATGGAGGTATGCTTCCCGTATTTATTCCGGCTACATTATTAAAAATTATAGTAAATGTTACCGCTGTAAATAAAGGCTGAATCAAATACCAGAGGGGGCCTAAAACTGTTTGTTTATAAACTGTTATTACATCTCGTTTTACAAAAAGAAATAATAAATCTCTATATTGCCAAATTTCTTTAAAATTTAAAGAAAAGAAATTATTTTTTGGTGTTATTTCAAACAACCAATCCTTATCATTGGTATTATTCATTTTATATTCAGAGTTACAACTATATTATAATACTGGCTAAAAGATTACTTGAAAAACAAAAGGCGTTTTTTATAAACACCTTTTAAGATTTATTAAAGTAACTTTAAGATTCTATTTGTCCAAAACTTCAAAAGCAGAATTCATACTTTTAAATTCAGGAACAATTTTTTTCATTTTACTTACTATATCATCATTGTTATAAAAAGTTGCAATTGTTACAAGTTCATCTATTTCTACATGTAAATTTTCATATTCGTCCTGAATTTCCTGTGCTATCATAATTTTATTATGATAAGTTGGTAACGTTTTAGAAGTGTCATTTAGTAATTCTTCATACAATTTTTCACCAGGTCTAAGTCCAACAATTTTTATTTTTATCTCTTTATCAGGAATGAAACCTGCTAGTTTAATCATCTTTTTAGCTAAGTCAATAATCTTTACGGGTTTCCCCATATCAAATATGTAAATCTCACCGCCATTTCCCATTGCTCCTGCTTCTAAAACCAATTGACAAGCTTCAGGAATAGTCATAAAATAACGAATAATATCCTGATGAGTTATAGTAACAGGACCTCCTTCTGCAATTTGTTTCGTAAATAAAGGAACAACAGAGCCATTAGAACCTAAAACATTTCCAAAACGAGTAGTAATAAATTTTGTAACTCCCTCTTCCTTTTCCCTTTTATTTTTTAAGAATAAAGACTGTACGTATTTCTCCGCTATACGTTTACTGGCTCCCATAACATTACTAGGGTTTACGGCCTTATCTGTAGAAACCATTACAAATTTCTTCACCTTATATTTACAGGACAAATCAGCTAAATTTTTGGTTCCTTTTACATTTGTAAGGATTGCCTGAGAAGGGTTTTCTTCCATTAAAGGCACGTGTTTATAGGCTGCAGCATGAAAAACTACCTGTGGACTAAAGTCAATAAATACTTTTTCCAAAGCTTTTCTGCTTTTAACATCAGCAATAACAGCTCTTATTTTAGTTTGCGAATCTAATGCCAAGGTTTCTAAACACAAATTATGCAAGGGGGTTTCTGCATGATCTAAGATTACAATCATTTTAGGATTAAATCCCAACACCTGTCTTACAATTTCACTGCCAATTGAACCTGCAGCTCCTGTTATTAGTATGACTTTATCTTTTAATTGTTTGGATATGGATTTGCTGTCTAAAACAATCGGTTTTCTTTCTAACAGATCTTCTATCTGAATATTTTTTACTTTTTGAGAAATTTCTTTTTGATTTTCCCAATTCGAAATTAATGGAACTGTATAAACTCTGTAATTAAATTCTAAACACTGATCAACAATAATTAGCTGATCTTCTTTAGATAAACTTTTATCAGCTATAATAACCCCTTCTGCCGCTACAGACCTCATTAATGCCGGCAATTTTTTCTTTTGAATCAATATTGGCAAATCCAACATTCGTTTTGAGGCATTTTGACTATTTTTATCAACAAAACCAACTATCTTAAATCTTGAAGGTGTTTCGAATTTTAGTGCATTTGCTACAGAAATTGCGTTAGCATCTGTACCGTAAATAACTGTTCGTATTAATTTAGAATCTGTTTTTTCTGAAAAATAGATTTCAAAAGTTTGCTTTACAATTACGCGATATAAAAATAATCCGCAGAAAGAAAGTACTAAATTTATAAAAAGTGCAGTGTTTAAAAAAGCTTTATGTCCTGAATATAACTCAAAAGCTAAATTAAAAAGTAAAAAGAAAATCAAAACTGACATTTGTGAAAACAACAGTTTTATTGCATCAATATAAGAAGAATGTCTGATAATACCTGAATATGTTCTAAATAACCAAAAGAAAAAAACATTAACACATATAAGACACGATATAAAATAAAATTGATACGACGTTACAATATACCCTAAAGCGGTTCCCTCAAACAACATATAGGTAAAGGTAAATGAAAAAACAAGTACCATTATATCAATAGCTACAATAATCCATCTGGGCAAATAACTAAGATTATTAATATTTGCTTTAAAGTTCCGTGGGGAAAAATAATTATGAAGCAAAGCCGCTATTTTAGTTTGTCTATCTGTATTCAAATTTGTTATATTTAGTATTGAAAACTCAGTACACTTACAAAAGTACTAATTAAAGATTTTAAAAAAATATTTCTCTATAAAATTAAAATCTGACTCCTTTATTCTTTTGTTTTAAAAATTCGATCAGATAAGATCCATAGCCCGATTTAACAAGAGGTAATGCAAGTTCTTCAAGTTGCTGATCTGAGATAAAACCTTGTCGCCATGCTATTTCTTCAATACAACCCACTTTTAATCCCTGCCTTTCCTCTAAAACCTGAACGAATTGTCCGGCCTGCATTAAACTATTAAAAGTTCCAGTATCTAACCAGGCTGTTCCTCTGCTTAAAATACCAACTTTTAAAGATTCTTTTTCTAAATAAACCTTATTAACATCTGTAATTTCATATTCACCCCTTGCACTTGGCTTAATATTTTTAGCTATTTCTACTACTGAATTATCATAAAAATATAATCCTGGAACAGCATAACTTGATTTTGGACTTTCTGGTTTTTCTTCGATAGAAATAGCCTTTAAATTCTCATCAAATTCCACTACTCCATAACGCTCCGGGTCCGAAACGTGATAAGCAAACACCACTCCTCCATTCGGTTTTGTATTTGATTTTAAAAGTTCCTGCATATTAGATCCAAAAAATATATTATCCCCTAATATCAATGCAACATCATCGTTCCCAATGAATTCTTCGCCAATTACAAAAGCCTGAGCCAAACCATTGGGAACAGCTTGTTCAGCATAACTAAATTTACATCCCAAACTAGAACCATCTCCTAATAATTTTTTAAAATTTGGCAAATCATGAGGTGTAGAAATAATCAATATTTCATTTATTCCTGACATCATCAATGTAGACAATGGGTAATAAATCATTGGTTTATCATATACAGGCATCATTTGCTTACTCATAGCAAGAGTCAAAGGGTGTAATCGTGTTCCTGAACCACCGGCTAATATAATTCCTTTCATCTATTTTATGTTTTTTTTTAAAAGAATTAAATTTCTTTTTTAAATTTTTCTTTTAGAAATTTTGAAAACTTCAAATCCTCTTTTTTATTTAATAAACATTTTTTCTAAACTTTCTTTATAATCCGGCACATCTAAATTATAAATTGTTTTTATTTTTTTCTTATCTAATAATGAAAATTCAGGACGCTTTGCCGGAGTTGGATAAGATGCTGATGGGATTCCTCCAATATTACAACTATATCCTCCAAGTTCTTTTATGCTCAACGCAAACTCATACCAACTTATTTCTCCTTCATTTGAATAATTGTAGATTCCAGGTATCCAATTTGAGGACTCCAAAATATCCAACATCGCTTGTGCTAAATCAGCTGCATAAGTTGGAGAACCGATTTGATCATTCACTACATTAATTGATTCTTTTTCCTGCATCAATCGTTGCATTGTTTTAACGAAGTTATTTCCAAACTTACTATAAACCCAAGAAGTCCTTATAATAATTGAATTCGGATTTTCATTCAAACATGCTATTTCACCAGCTCTTTTACTGGCTCCATATACATTTATCGGATTTGTTTCTGCTTCTTCATTTAAAGCGACTGAAGAAGCCCCATCAAACACATAATCAGTTGAAATATGAATCAATTTTGAATTATTTTCTGCAGTATATTTTGCAATTAATTCTACTGCGAAATGATTTACAGTAAATGCTAAATCTTTCTCTGATTCAGCTTTATCAACTGCTGTATAAGCACCACAATTTAAAATCACATTGGGCTTAATTTCGTTTAATTGTGTTTTTAAAACCTCTAAATTATCTAATGTAATTTGTGTTCTGTCTGCAAAAATCCATTTATATTGAAGATAATTTGATGATAAGACTAAAAGTTCAGAACCTAATTGCCCATTTGCCCCTGTTACTAATATTTTTTTCATTAAAATAAACTATTACAATTTTCAATAAAAGGTAAAATTTGATCTTTTTCTGAAATAATAGCCTCCTCTAAATCCATTCCCCAATCAATTTTCAATGACGGATCATTAAATTTAATTCCACCTTCAGAGGCTTTATTATAAAATTGGTCACATTTATACATTACCGAAGCCGTCTCGCTAACAACAGAAAATCCATGAGCAAAACCTTGCGGAACTAATAATTGCTTTTTATTTTCAGCAGACAATAAGACACTAAATGCTTTTCCATAAGTTGGAGAGTTTTTTCTTAAATCTACAGCAACGTCTATGATTTCTCCTTCTAAAACACGAACTAATTTAGTTTGTGCAAAAGGCGGATTTTGGTAGTGCAGACCTCTTAAGGTCCCTTTTTTAGAAAAAGATTGGTTATCCTGAACAAATTCAATATTTATTCCTAAAGCCTCAAATTTAGTTTTACTATATGATTCAAAAAAATAACCTCTTTCGTCCCCAAAAACTGTTGGTTCAATTATTACTAAACCTTTTATAAAAGTTTCTTCAATTTTCATTTAAATTTCATTCTTTATTTAAAAAAAGTATTAATTACTTTTTTAATTCTATTTTTATCCTCTACTGTTAAATTAGTCCCTGAAGGCAGGCATAATCCTTTTTCAAATAAATCTTCAGCTACTCTATTCCCATAATACGGATAGTCACAAAAAACGGGTTGCAAATGCATTGGTTTCCAAAGCGGACGGCACTCAATATTTTTATTTTCAAAAGCAAACCTTAAATTTTCTCTATTTATATTTTTTTTAGTATTTGGTTCAACTACAATAGTATTCAACCAATAGTTAGAAAAATAATTTTCATTTATAACTTCAAAATGGGCTACATCCGCAATAGATTCAAAAATTTCTCTATAAAAAAGATGCATTTCTCTACGGGCAGCAACATTATCATTTAAAACTTTAATTTGCCCAAGGCCTACTCCTGCGCATATATTACTCATTCTATAATTGTATCCAATTTGGCTATGCTGGTAATGAACCGCATCATCCTTAGATTGAGTTGCATAAAAAACTGCCTTGTCTTTTAATAATTTTGAATCAGATATTAAAGCCCCACCACTGGAAGTTGTAATAATTTTATTTCCATTAAAAGAAAAAACTCCAAAAGTCCCAAAAGTTCCACACTTCTTCCCTTTAAAAGAACTTCCAAGGGCTTCGGCACTATCTTCAATAATGGGAATTTCATATCGATCTGCAATAGCATGAACTTCATCAATTTTATATGGATTTCCATACAAATGAACAGCAATAATAGCTTTAGGCTTTATACCCTTTTTGATTCTATCCTGAATTGCAATTTCAAGATTTTCAGGACATATATTCCAGGTTTCCTGCTCGCTATCCACAAAAACAGGAATTGCTCCCTGATATAAAATAGGATTAGCTGATGCCGAAAATGTTAAACTTTGGCAAACAACCTCATCTCCCGCTTTTACTCCTAATAAAATCAATGCCAAATGAATTGCAGATGTTCCAGAATTTAAAGCAGTTACAAATGATTTTTCAACAAGATAATTTTCCAGTACCTTTTCAAAATCATTTACATTTGGTCCTCCTGAAGTTATCCAATTATCATCAAGTGCTTTCTGAATATATTTTTGTTCAAAACCACTTTGTTGTGACAAGGATAAAAAAATTCGTTTATTATCCATTAATTTTCCAATAATCTGCAGTATAACGAATATCATCATCGCCAACCTTTGCTAATGGCAAGGTCGAAAATGATATTAATTTCGAGTTTGTCTCTAATGATTCTATTGCATTGGCATAGCCTGCCGGAACATGAACTATCTTACTTTCTGAAGCATTAACAATTATAGTTTCAATATTCAAATTCTTTGAAGGACATTCCCAATTATCAATTTTCACAAAATGAATTTTAAAGGACCCGCTTAAACAATAAAAATTTTTAGCGTCTAATTTATGCCCTTGCCATGCACGTATAGGATTTTGATCAGAATTGCTTATTATATAAAATCTTTCAATATCCCTAAAACTAAAATCATTTACATAAGAAATGGTTCCCCGATGGTCGGAGAAATTTGCTCCGTAAATTATTTTATGACTCATGAATTTAATTTTAAATTGGTTTTATTTAACAAATAAAATTTCAGAATATAAATCAGAAGTAAAGGAAGAATAACAATTATAAATAAGATTACGTTCTGAACTTTATTATATAAAAACACAACCACAACTGAAACTATTACTTGAGCAACTGCATAATATAGAGCAACTAATCTGTGTTGAATTTTATATTCGTTGCTCAAAACCTGATATAAATGCAAGCGATGAGCCTCAAAAATATTTTGTCTTAAGTACAACCGATGTAAAATAGTACAACAAGCATCTGCTCCATAAACAGCTAAAAATAAAAGCCAAATGACTGAATTTGTTACTAAAATAAGTTTCAAAACCAAATAAATGACCCAAAAAGCAATTGCTATACTACCAACATCTCCTGCAAAACATTTAGCTTTTTTTCTATAATTAAAAAAAAGAAAAACCAAACTGGCAATCATAGCATATTTTATAAAATTCCCATCTGTAAATAGCTGAATATTTTTATTTACATATAATAATGACCCCATTACTACCAAAGTATATAAACCTGTTATACCGTTTATACCATCCATAAAATTATAGACATTTATTAACCCAACAGCTATAATATAAGTCAATAAAATTCCTAAAAGAGTAATTGAATTAAAAATCTCTAAATCATAAAAAATCAAAGTAATAGCCAAAAAATGAATCGAAATTCTAATCTTATTTGACAAATTCTGAATATCATCCCAAAAGCTAACTAAGCTCACTAATGTAATTCCGATAAAGAAAAAATAATTATTTTGAATATATTGTGCAAAATAAAGCAATGCCGAAAACCAAAAGATAATCCCTCCTCCGCGTAAAGTGATTTCAGTATGAGAGCTTCTTTGATTAGGTTTATCAATAATATTAAAATGATCAGCTACTTTAAAATAAAGTAACATTAAAATTATTAAAAGAAAGCCCAGTATTGTATACTCCATTATTTATGTTTAAAATTCACTATTCTATTTTTATATTATTTAAATACTTTTTTTAAACAATACAGACTTATATGGAATTAATTTCTGCTCTTCATATTTTTGTTTTTCACCATCTATTTTTATTGCTCTAAAAAAAGGAAATATATAAAAGCAACATATGAAACTTGTTAGCCAGAATTTTTTATTTAATAATGCATAAAAAATAATTTCGGAAACCAGAAGTATTTCAAAAATTCTAAAATAAATATAAATTCTAGTCAACTCTGTAGATTCAGAAAAGATATTTACAAAAATAATTGAAAACAAGTAGGCTAATAACAAATATTTTTGATTTGTTAATTGAAATTCATATTTATCATAATACCACAAAACAATCAAACCCGTAACATTTAGTAATAGTAACTTCATCAAGGGAACTGGAACAGCAAATTTACTTGAAACGTAAAATAGGTAATGTGAATCTTTTAAAAAAAGATTCAGCAAATGAATAATTCCAATTTGTGACACAATAAATGAAATCATCATTGATACATATAAATAACGAATTTTCATACATCTTCCCCATTTAAATACTATTAAAAAAACTACACAAGGAATTAAACAACTGTAATGAATTGAGATACCTAATATCATTAATAAAAAATAACTCCAATATCGCTTTTCCAATAAAAAACTAAAAGCATAAAAAGCAATAGTAACCGACAAAAATTGTCTTATATAGGTAAATGAATATAAAAACAAAACCGGAATCATAAAATAAAGCACTAACGGAAGAGTACTTTTTTTAGTGTATTTTCTGATGCCTAAATAAGCAAAAAGGTAAGTAAAAAAAGAAAAAAAGAAAAAAAGAAATGTATAATCAAGATTAAAATACCTGAACACTTTCATAATAACTAGAAATCCAAACTCTACATCATTATCCCTATTTCCATTAAGATACCAGTGAACATAACTATTATAATCCCAACCTATTCTGTCTCTAAATCCTCCAATAAAAATCATGACAATAAAAAGACTTAGACTAATGATTTTTTCTGTACTTGGATAGTAATAACTAACAAAGAACAAAGCCAGTACTATAATAACCAATAAAATATAAAAAAACATATTTTCCGTTATTTGTTCGCCATATGTAATAAATTATTTAAATAACAACTAATTATTTGTATTATCAAGTAATTCTTAAATATCATTCTTTCAATTATTTATTAATTTTAAAAGAATTTATCGTTTTAATAAGTCCTTCTTTGACTGAAACTGGAAGTTGTTTTTTTATTTCTTTTTTAATTTTTGCATTACTAACAATGTAACTTCCTGTCAATTTTTGCATTCTTTCTGTATTCAATGTCAAGTGCAAATAATTACCTAATTTAGCCATACTTTTTATTAAAATAGTTGGAATCTTCCAAATTTTGTTTTTTTTACCTAAGTTGATTCCTATTAATCGAATCACTTCGTTAGTTGATAATGAATCATCATCGGCCATATGATAAATACCATTAGGAACATCCTTATTCTCTAATAATTCTTTAATTATAAAACAAAGGTTTTCTACACTTAAAAAAGAACGTTTATTATCAAAAGCGCCCAATGGCCATGGGAATCCTTTAGCAACTAATTGATATAATAGATTTAGATTACCTTTATTCCCAATACCATGAATCATACATGGTCTAATAATAAAAACCTTTTTTTCGCTTGCTATATTTCTGCTTAAAATATATTCTTCAGCTTGTCTTTTAGAAATACCATAATGTGTCTTAGGTCTTGGTAAGCATTCTTCTGTTAAAACTCCATCGACTTCATCTGCAACCGCTTTTACAGTACTCATAAATATAAATAAAGTAGCTTTAGAATCTAAAAAAGCATCAAATATTTGTTTTGTTAATTCAAAATTAGCTTCATAATATTCTTTAGGATTTGAAACATTTTTAATATCATGCGCTTTACCTGCTAAATGTATAATCCCGTTTTCCTGAATATCGAAACTTTGATCAATTTTATAACGAACACTCATTAGTTTCAAATCATAGTCATTTTTTAAATAATCAAATAAATTTAGACCGACAAATCCAGAAGCACCAGTTATTGCTATTTTCATTATTTAAATTGAGATAATGCTTTATTATTAATTTCATTTTTTTCAGAATCAAAAAACCATCCCCATTTATTAAAATACGTCATAGCAGAAGTTATAAATATTTTAAACAATTTACCGTTTTTATTTGCTCCAGATTCGTATCCGTGATAAACAGAGACTAAAGGAAAATAAATTGTTTTGTAATGCTGATGGATTCTACGAGATAAATCCCAGTCTTCAAAATACATAAAAAACTTGTCATCATATCCACCTACCCTTTTTATTGCTTCTAAGTTTAATAAAGTGAAACATCCAGAAAGAACCGGAGCATTATAAATTATTTTTTCAGGCACTTTCCTCAATTCATAACGATTAATAAATTTTTTATAAGCCTTATTTGGCCTTTTTAATTTTCTCAACAATATACTTAATGGGCTAGGTAACAGCTTGGGTAAATTCTGCACGCTACCATCCAAATTTAAAATTTGAGGCATCATCATCCCTATGTTTTGATCATTCACAACATAAGATACCATTGATGAAATTACATCAGTGTCAAAATAAATATCTGGATTAACTATAAAATGATATTTCACCTCGTTTTCCATTGCTTTTTTTATGGCAATATTATGTGCTGCACCAAATCCAGGATTGGAGGGATTATGAATATATTCTATTCTATTATCAAAATTTTGAAAAATCCTTAGATTATCTGATTTAGAATTATCAATCAGATATAGTCTTATTCTTTGTTTTGTGTTTAAAACACTAACAATAGTTTTTTTAAGTTCAGATGTATCATTATGATAAAGAACAATGCTTGCAGTTATTAACATTCTAAATTAAAATTTGTGCTTCTAGAAGAGAGCTGTTCATTGATTTTATAAATTATTTTTTATTTCTTTAAATTAAAAATAATTTATAATGAATTTTAGAGAATAATATTAAAACTTAAATTAATACATTACAAAAGAAAATATACCCTTTTTTATCTTAGAAAGTAAACTTAAGTATTCGATAACAAAATGTGAAGAATCTTTTTTTATGACCCTTTTATACTATTACAAATTTGTAAATATTTCTCTGTTCTCTTTTTTGAAGTTAAAAATGAAGCTAAATTCTTTTCTCCGTTTCTTATTAAATCTTCCCTAATTTCTCGATTATTAACAAGCATTATTATTTTAGAAACAATTTCATTTTCATTATATGGATCAAAATATAATGCAGCATCTTTGCATACAGTTTTAGCAAAAGGCAGATTTGAGGTTAAAATTGGTTTTTTCATTTTCATTGCTTCTGGATAATTAGCTGACAAACACTCTAGTGTTGTAGGCAAAAAAAGGGAATCACATTCATAATACAATTTTGGACACATTGCAACATCAACTCTTCCAATATTTATTATACTTTCTTTTGCTTCTTCATTAAAATATTTTTGAAATAAACTTTCATCTATTGTCAAGACAAATTTTATATTTATTTTTAGTTTCATATTTTTTAACAACGGAACAATTTTATTTAATATTACAAGATTTTTATGTGTAGCAAACGAGCACAAACTTAAAAAACGAAATTCTTTATCACTTTTTTGAGGAAGAATTTTAATATCAGAAACTGTAAAATGATTAAAATAATCATTAAAAGTGTTTGTTACTGTAAAAACATTTTCTTTATTACATTTTAAGAGCTCTGCTAATCGAGAAGAAACATCCTCAGTTTCACTTACAAAATAATTACCATTACGTTTTAAAAAATAAACATGAATTATTTTAAAAATTTTCACTTTAAATTTTTCAATCAAAGAAATATTCTTAAAATAAGGCGAATCATTGTAGATAAAATGAGAGTTTGCAAAACCCATTAAATGAGGTTTCTTTGGCGTCCACCATGAAGGTCCAAAAACACTAAAAACACAATCAGGATTTATTTGAGATTCTAATTTTCTGAGTTTCATACGAATAAAAAAACCTTTAATTCCATATAAAGGATGCGAGTCAATATTATAAAAAAAGAAATTTGCTGGAAATTGTTCTTTATTTATTTGACTTAGAACTGTTTTACTCAAAAAAATATGATAATCATTTAATGGGATATATATGCATTCAGTAATAAAAGATACTGCAACTTGCGTTACACCTGTACTACTTAAAGTGGAACAATTTATCAGCAATTTCATTTTACTTTATTTATAACTTTATAGAAACTAAATAGTTAATTATTTTAGTTCTAAAATAATATTTACAAATCATTATTATATAATCTACATAACACAAAAAATTGGCTCTACTTTTATTTGACAACTTTAATTTTAAAACTTCATCAGCTACACGAAAAATTTGACTGGCACTAACACCGCCTTCCCTTACCTTTACCGTTATTATTGGTAAAAAGTATGGAGCAATAATATCTGAGCATTTTAATAGAAAATCATAATCCCCTGCAATTTTATAATCAGTATTAAAATTATTAGTATGCTGAAATAAGCTTTTATGTTGTAAACAGCCAACATGTGCAATACAATTATAAGTTTTCATTTTTACACTCCATGGTTTTCCAGTTACTCTAATTGGTTCCAAATTTTCTTTTACAAGCATCATTTTTGAAGATATAAAATTTAAACCTGGATTTTTATTAATTGATTTTACATATTCTAAAATTGAATCTTCTAATAATATATCATCACTCCCGATAAATGAAATCCAATCTCCGGTAGAAAGTTTCAGTCCTTTATTCCATGCATCGTATATCCCTTTATCCTTTTCAGAAATAAACGTCAATCGTCCATTAAATAAACCTTCATAACTTTTAATTATCTCCATTGTTTTATCAGTCGACTTACCATCAATTATCAAATATTCAATATTCTCATATGATTGGTTTAAAACAGACTCAATGGTATCAACAATTGTTTTTTCTGAATTAAATGATGCTGTTATAATTGTAATTTTTGGAAATGTCATTATTTGAAATAGCTATTTGACTAATTAATTTGTTCCTCAACAGGATATGGTACCATTCTATCTAAAATTCCTTTATATCTTACATAATAAATAATAGAAATAAAAATCAAAAGTGTAAATACAGACGACATTTCTGGTCTTGAATAAAAATTTAAAAGTATTAATAATAAAATTTTTAAGTAAAAAAAAATGTCTTTTTTATTCATCAACATAATTTGACAACTAAAATATATTAAAAAAGCATAGTAAAATAAGGAACCAAACACGCCGTATTGAGCAAATACAGAAAACAAATTTGACCCATAAATTTCTTCTTTTGTTTTTCCAGAACCCAATATTGGGTAATTATAAAAAACACCTTTATCATGTTCAATCAAAGGTGTGCGATTGTTTCCCGCAAGTCCTGAATCGTCCATTTCAAACCTTTTAAAAGTAAAATCATACACTTTACTTATAGATTCGTCTTCCTTGTTGCTAATTATATAAAAGGAAGCAACACCTAACATAGTTGCAATTATTATAATATTTATAAAATTTGACCGGGTTATATAAAAAAATAAGAAGTAAACTATGATAGAAATATAAAATGCTACAGATAAAGTAAATACAGTTAAAATAATTAATCCTAATTCCATCTTTTTATTTTTAAAATATATCTTATTCAGAATTATGGCAAAAAATGAAAATAAGGCAAAAGTACCAGGTTCATCAAAAAAACCAGAATATCTTAAAACCCGTATATTAGAAACATTAAAATAAAAATTAGACGTCGTTAGCCATAAAAAATATGATGTTCCTGATTCAGAATATTGAACTTCAAATAAAGGTTTGACACCAACAAATAAGTGAGCAAAAAAAATGAATGTTCCTCCGATTCCCATCGCCAAAATAATATAGATATAAGATTTTACAAATTTTTCGAACCCTATAAAACCATTAATATAAGTAACAATTATAAAAAGTGATACTAGCTGAACGCAGAGATTTAAATTTGAAAAATCATTATGGTACAAACTTGCAAAAACATAATAAATTATTTGAAAAAAAATGATTGATAATATTTTAAAATCAAAAATTTGTTTTTGATTTCTCATCATAACTTTAACAGTCATAAAAAACAATCCTGTAAATGTCAGTATTTTATAAGGATGTCCTGGCCATGAATAAAATATAAAAGGAGCTGTACTTGTTAAAGTAATCCATAATAATATTAATGGCTTATTATTTTTTATAAACTGCAAAGTTTTACGAACCATGCATATATTTTTTTTTAATTAAAACAAATAAATTTACAATTAAACTTAAAAGACCAACATCCTTAAAAATTAAGGAAAGGTATTTCATTGAATCCTTTTTTTCATGAGTTTTATAATATCTAAAAAAAGAAGACCAGAAAATTTTTGACAATATAAATTTTGAATTCAAAAGTCTAAAATTATCATATCTGATAGCAAAGCTGTTATCGTGGTACTTTTTTTCGATATTTTGACTTATACCTAACTCATTATAAATTGCAATAATTTTATCAATATAAAGCCATTTAGAACTGTTTAAACAATAAAGTTTTATATTAAATATATAATCCGAAGCTGATTTATACTCTGTGCTAAAAGTTCCTTGTTTTTCAAATACCTCTCTCCTATAGAATATTGCT
This sequence comes from Flavobacterium sp. Flavsp81, assembly GCF_059491325.1. Classification (NCBI taxonomy): domain Bacteria; kingdom Pseudomonadati; phylum Bacteroidota; class Flavobacteriia; order Flavobacteriales; family Flavobacteriaceae; genus Flavobacterium; species Flavobacterium sp. Flavsp81. The sequence goes on from NZ_CP168505.1 coordinate 2,761,750, forward strand.
TGATGACAAATACTTCTATTTACCATTTTTTCGTGATCAAATTTACCATCAAATATCTTATTTGATTGCTTAAACAAAACATTACCATATATCACATCGTAATCATCATAATTACTTATCGAAAACACATTAGATAATGTTGATTCACTATATAAAATATCATCGCAACCTAAAAAATAAATCCAATTTCCTTGTGCCAAAGCTATACCTTTATTCATTGCATCATAAACTCCATTATCAGGTTCTGATATAAATTTTATTTTTCCTTCATATTTATTTAAAACATTCAGAGTACCATCTGTTGAAACACCATCAACGATAATATATTCAAAATCCTTATAATTTTGATTAAGCACACTCAGTATACTTTCTTCTAAAGTTGAAACGCCATTTCTGACAACTGTAATTATACTAATCATTATTATTTATTAATTATATCGATTATGGAAAACTCATCGGAATCATTAATTGAATTTTTAAAAGCACAAAAACCAATTTTAATATCTTCAATTTTTTCAGGAGATTGACAATTTATACTCTTCAAAAAATGTCCAAAAGTGTAAAATGAATCATCAGGAAATAATTTATTGAACATGTTATTTAAAAAAATTGGTATTATTCCTTTTTCCATCAAATTAAATGTTGCCGTTGAGTTGAATGTTATAGAATATTGAACAGGATATTTTATAATAATGTTTTCTGCAATATCATTTTCTGAAATAATTATAATATTAGAATATTTTTCCTTTATAACTTTTTTTATTTGTAATATTATTTCTTTAGTATCAGAAGGATGGAATTTAAAATAAAAAGGAGAAAAATTACACGAAATTATAAGTAAGTCATCAATATATTTTACATACTCTTTTTCTGTGAGAAACCATAAATATTGAGGCTGATTAAAAAAAATCGCCCCATGTTCATACAATATGTTAATAGGTTCTTCTACCAAGTTAAGCTTATATAGTGGAATATCACGTTTTATACTATTACCATAGTTTACAATCACTCCATTAAAAATGTAATCTTTCATTACTGGAAGAGTTTCAACACCATATTTTTTAATCTCGATTAATTTGAAATTGAAAAAGTATTTAAGTAAAAAAGCTCTGATTTTATCTTTTCTTGCAATTTTACCTATTTGCATATTGAAATAACACATGGTTGCAGTACCATCTTCAAGTAAAAAAATCTTTGCTCCTGCTTTATGAAATTTTTGTATAATATGCTGATTTAACAAATCCATTTCAGTATGAACAAGAAGTGTATCGTTATTATCGATGGCTAATTCATCATCTACTTTTTTCAAGATACTTTTAAATTTCTTCGCATTTACAAGTAACCCTTTTAATGATGCAATTAATCTATCGGGATAATGGTAAATTTTCAAAAATAAATCACTATCATCTATTACATTGAGAGAATATGGTATTTGAATTAATCCTAATTTATGAGATGATAATTGTTTTGCCAATTTCATATCTAAATGCAGATGGTAATCGTTATTTACAAGAAAATATATCATTATTTTATATCTTTGAAACGAATAATTTTTGCTGGTACCCCTCCAACAATTGCATAATCAGGAACATCTTTAGTAACCACTGAGTTTGTTCCGATAATAGTATTACTCCCTATAGTAATTCCAGGTGACACAAGAACATTTGCTCCTATCCAAACTGCATCTTTAATAACTACGCTACCGACTCTCGGCTTAATTTGATCTTTAAAATTAAAATCTGCATCTACTTCTGAGCTATGTGTCCAAACTTTAAAAAAAGGCCCAATACTACAATTCTCTCCAATTGAGACACTGGCTTCTCCTGAAACTTGTAGTAATGAAAACCGACCTATATAGCTATTCTTCTCTATAATTATTTTACCATCTCCATACATCAAAATTCCTTCACCATTAAAGTTAAATGATTTATCTATAGTATATTTTTTTCTGTAATTTTTATATATTTCCAATTGATAACAATCTTTACACTTTGAAAATATTTTAGCTATTAGGGACATTATAAAAGATTTCATATTCTATCTTTAATTTTTACAAAAGTACTAAGCCAGGGTAACGGATACACTTTATTACTATAAATTGCAATAGTTATAAAAAAGACAAAAAAGCTAATAAAAGTTGCATATGCCGCACCCATTGGGCCTAAAATAGGAATCAAAAAATAATTAAGACTTACATTAATAAGTATATTAACAAAGGATAAATAAAAAAATACTTTCGTCTTTTTCAGATAAAAAATTATATTCGCAAACAACAAATATAATCCCTGAAAAAAATAACCTAATGTTATCCATATAACATATTTTGATCCGGTTGAGAAATTATCATCAATAAACCACCTAAAAACTAATGGAGTAAAAAGCCAAACACAAAAAACTATCATGATCATTAACCCAATAAATAACCAATAGACTTTGACCACTTTTGCTTTAGCTTCATATGTATCTATTGAAAATAATTCATAGCTGAAAGGTATAATTGCATTAGCAAAAGCACTACATAAAATTGATATTGCCGAACCTAAAACGTATCCAATGTTATATATACCCAATTGCTCTTTTCCACAAAAATGATCTATAAACAATCTGTCGGACATATTGATAACCATACCGCCAATTATATGAGGAACTAATGGCAGGCCAAAAGACAAAGAATCTTTCATGTTGATCCAGGTAATGCTTTTTACCAGAAGTTTTCTTTTTTTGTATAGTATATAGATTGCAGCTATAAATAATAAAAAAATTGAAGAATACTGACCAATTAATCTTCCCATGTACCCATATTTAAATATGATTACAAGTAATAAGGAAATTAAAATGTTTAATCCTGAATTGAAAAGGCTATAAGATATATATTTTATTGGTTCATTCTTTATTTGATAATCAATTAATAATAATGAATTAAAAAAAGACAAAAAACAAAATATAGGAATACACATTATCCATAAAACAGATAATTCTAAATAACTCTCTAGTGAAACCTTAAATATTAAAATTAATATTACTAAACAAAATGTAATTAATAAGGGAGGAAAAATAGAAGAAGTAAAATAACTAGGATAATTATCCTTATTACCATTAAAATAGTTTACTGAAATTGCCCCTTGAATTCCTAAAGTAATTAGGGGCAATGTGAAACTAAAAATAGATGTAATTAATGCTAAAGAGCCAAAATCCTTTGGTGTTAAATAGAATGTAAATACTGGAAGCAGAAAAAATGCCAATCCTCTTTCAATAAAAGAAGCTGCTGTATATAGCGAGAAAGATTTAAATAAATTCATTTATTCTATCGTTTAAATTTGAGGCATAAAATCATGTCTCAATTAAACTTATCATTTTTTTTAAGTTAGACTTTATTTAATCTTCTAAACCTTTTCCCGCAACATTATGTCTCAATTTCCAATTTCCCGCTTCATCTTTGTCCCATAAATGTGGAGATCTGAATTTATCGCACAATTCATGAAAGTATTCCGGTTCCATACCAATATACTCCATTACATCATTAAAATATCTATCAGGGAATTCTCCGTCAAAGCGGTTTACTAATGCTACTCCTTCTTCTCTAGTAAGATGTCTATTTCTAATTTCCTGTGAAGCATCATATGTAGCTCTTCCTATACCAAATTTTATATATGTCGTATAAAAGTGCAAATCATCAATTTTATCATCAATACCGCTATATTTACTAAAAGTACCTTGGGTTCTATGTGGTCTTGCTTTAAATCCTGTATTTTCAACAGCATAATAATAAACTTCTTGTGGAGTCCATTTTAGATAATATCCTAAGTAATGAACCTCAATATTTGCTCTTTCAAGTTCTTCCACTTTTGGTGGTAAATAAGCCATTAAATCACTTAATCTAACATCATATTTCTCCATTAGTTCTTTGATTGAAACACCTGCCAAAAATACTTCATCTAAGTGTTCGAAACTAAAATATGATTTATCTCTTAACGAACTCATGTTATCAGCCAATGGATTTCCATATTCGGCTTCATTTTCTCCATAAAAAATCAAATTGATTCCTTGTTGTGCAGCAATTTTAGGAGCTAAATTTTTTTGACCTAAAATAAAAGTCTGAAATGGATGTAATAAATTTTCAATTGACAGTTTAGTTAATAATTTCATAACCTTACCATTTCGATAAAAAGACACATTATCAAAACCACTATCTAGCCAGTTTCTCCAATTTTTCAATCCGTAATCAGTATACAATATTGGTGGCCATGTTACCGTTAATGGATTCATGTTATATTTGTATTTCAAAACATGTGCCTGATATGCACTATCTTTTCCACCACTACCTGGGACTAAACAATCATAAGAACCATCATTTTTTCGATGCTTATCCAAAAGTTTTACCAATTCTTCTTCTCGCATACCCCAATCAATATTATCTTTGATTTCGGCAGTTCTACATGCATCGCAAACACCATGTTCATCAAAATTCATGGTTGTTTTTTTACTATCTTTAGTATGCTTAAATTCAATAGCTGATGTAGGCCTTTGATTTGACATAACACACTTCGTACAAAAGCTTACTTCTTGAGGAAGGCCATAATATGCCTCTCTTTTTTTATTTTCTGACATTATAATAAATTATTAATTAGAGCCCAATTTTTATAAATAGATATTCCTTTATCCGCACTTTTCTCTGGATGAAATTGAGTTGCGAAAATATTGTTTTTCAAAATGGATGAACAAAATTCAACGCCATCATAATTTGTTTTTGTTAAAATGCAAGAATCATCCACAGGTTTTACATAATAGGAATGAATAAAGTACATGAAATCATGGTTTCCTAATTCAGACAGTGCTGATTCATTCCAGTCTTTCTTAAATTTATATATAGTATTCCATGCAATATGTGGTACTTTTATCATTCTCCCTTCTAAACTTTCCGGAAATCTTTTAATAACTCCCGAAATTAAATCTAATCCCCGCCCAGCTCCAAACTCTTCACTTTCTGTAAAAAGTAATTGCTGACCAAGACATATTCCAAAGATAGGTGTCCCATTTTTAACTTTTTCTTGTATTGCAATATCAAGCTGAAACTTTTTTAAATTATTCATTGCTTCTATAAATGCACCTACACCAGGGAGAATTAAAGCGTCTGCATTTAAAATGTCCTGTTTGTTAGAACTAATTTTAGCATTAATGCCAATAGTATCACACGCTTGTTTAACACTAAAAAGATTTCCCAACTGATAATCAATAATTATTACATTACTTTTACTATTTTCCATTATAATCTACAATCTATATGGTTGCTAATTAATCTTTTTTTAACATCTTCAATAGAACAAGGCTCAAAAGTATGGAAGCTTCTTTTTTGATTTAAAAATTCAACATTTCCCTCTAGGGAAGAAGCCTTAGATTCATTTTCTTTTATAAAATGATAATGAAACAAGGAAGATATCATTGCTGAACTTATGTTGCCTTCTTTAAGAACATCTACTACATGATCTTGCTTACCAGCTCCACCATGAGCAATAACTGGAATACTTACCAAACTTGTAATTTTAGAAATTAAATCCAAGTCATACCCTTGACCTGTACCTTCTCTATCAACAGAGGTTATAACTATTTCTCCTGCACCTAATTCATCAACCCTTTGAGCCCATTCAAAAACATCAATACCTGTATATTCTCTACCATTATCTGTGTATGCAAGGTACTTGCCATCACTTTCTTTTATTGCTTCAATAGCAACTACTATAGTAGATGAACCAAACATTCTGGATGCATCTTTTATTAGTTGTGGATTTTTTATTGCAGCAGTATTTAAACATACCTTATCAGCTCCCACTCTTAAAACTTCTTTGATATCCGAAATTGATCTTAATCCACCACCAACAGTAATTGGTATAAATATTTTCTTTGAAGTTTCTAAAATAATATCATGAAGGCTATTTCTTTCATATAAAGAAGCAACAACATCCATAAACATTAATTCATCTGCACCTTGCTCATAATAATATTTAGCAAAATCAGCTGGCTTTCCTAAAACTCTCAACCCTTCCAAATGAATTCCTTTAACTAAATTTGGCCCTTTTATATCTAATCTGGGAATTATTCTAACTGTTTTCATTTCGTTTTTATAATCTTTATTTAAAATTTTATATCAAATTGCTGTCCAACCACCGTCGACGATTAAATTTTGTCCTGTTATATATTTGGAATCATCAGATAATAAAAAAGCTACAGCTGGAGCAATATCTTCGGGTGTTCCTAATCTTCGCATAGGCACTTTTTTACAATAGTTATTAATGAAAGTTTCATTCTGATTATCGAAAATTCCTCCTGGTGAAACTGCATTTATTCTAACTTGTTGTGGGCCAAAATATGAGGCTACATATCTTGTAAGGTTAATTAAAGCACCTTTTATGGCTGAATAGGCAGCTGGCATTGTCATTGTTGTTCCCTCATAAATATTAAAATCTGCACCTACAACACCATAAATAGAAGACATATTAATTATACTTCCTGTTTTTTGATCCGCCATTTGTACGGCAACTTTCTGTGTCAAATAAAAATAACTATTTAACTGCCAATCAATATTTTGCTTCCAAGAATCAAGAACAATATTCTCAAACTTTGTTCCCCAATCTTTAGTTCTTGGATAGGCATTATTAACAAGTCCATCTATTCTTTTATATTTTAATAGCACAATTTCTAGTGCTTTATCAATTGATGCACTATCTGTTATATCACAATATACATGGGATAAATCCTCGTTTGTTTCGTGATTGATTTCAAAATTGATACAAAATGCGCCTTCCAAAACAAGTCGATTAACAATTGCTCTTCCTAAAAGTCCATTACCCCCAGTTATTATTATTATTTTATTTTCTAGCCTACTATTCATCTTTGTAATACAATTTTTAATATTTCAATTGACTCTTTTAAAGAGTTTATTGGCATTTTATTTTCTCTTAAACAATCAATAAAATATCTTAATTGATAGATATAAGTTTCTTTTATCTCAAAATTATGTGCTTCAAAAATAGTCTTTTCATTATCATCTTTAACACAATTATTTATTAAATCAACTTTTAGGGTACCGTCATTAAGCACAAGCTCAATTGTTCTTTTAGGTCTTTTCCTATAATAGTTTAAAACAATATTTGTGGTAAAATTATCATATTGCAATATATAATTAGCATAATCAACGGCATCAATTTTTAAACTGGAAACATTTCTCAATGTTGAAGAGCTTTTGAATGGCATTCCAAATAACCAAATAACGTAATCTAGTTCGTGAAACAGATCTAAATGTACTCCTCCTCCCATTGCTGCATTAGCACTATATATTTGTCGAAAATCTTTTCCAGGCCGCCAATCGGGAAGATAAGATCCACAATACACATTAACTTCATTGATTATTAAGTTTTGATTGTGTATTTTATTTTTCAAGAATTCAATACAAGGATGAAATCTTAAATTACAAGCTACGTAAGTAACCAATTGTTTTTTTTCTACAATGTCTACAATTTTCTCTACACTTTCTAAAGTATGTACTGCAGGTTTTTCAATAAACAATGGAATATCATTATTTGATAATTTCTCAATAAACTCATAATGTAAATGAGTCGGATTTGAAATAATTGCAAAATCAAAAGAAACATTTACATTTTCAAGATTATAAAGGTTTTCTATTCCCTCTTCATATTGTGCATCTGGATTTGATCGCAATGCATAAATTTTTCCATAAATTTTCAAACTATGTAAAGCATCAATATGTTTTTTTGCAATAGATCCTAAACCAACAATCAGAATGTTCATAATTCGAAATCAAGTTTGTTATTTTTCAACAGGTATTCCATAAACAAAAAATCAATAGGGTGATCCAAATCAAAACAAACATGATCCATAGCATATATTAAAGATTTATCCGTAATGGTAGTCTTCAATCCAGATTCAAAAAAAGATCGTCGATACCAGTAGAATGATGCATTCAGGTCATATACTTTTGGTGCTGATTGACGGGTCATAATACTTCCGTCTGGATTTGTTTTAACTAGAGAATAAAAACCATTAGAATTTTCTTCAACCATATTAAAATAAGGATTTCTGGCTGCTTGATTTACGGAAAACAAATTCAAGGCTTCGGGATTTGCAACCATTAAATCTAATCCTTTTTCTATATCTTCCAAAGTTCGTAATGGAGATGTGACATCTAAATCCAAAACAAAATCATAATTCCCATTTATAAGGGACTCTTCATACAAAAGTAAATCTCTAATTGTATCTATTTTACCAGCAGTATCAGTGGCTAAATAATCTGGCCTTACATAATTTGTATTAACACCAAATTTTTCTGCAGTTCTTTTAATCAACTCATCATCTGTTGACAATCCTACTTTTGCATTAAACTTTGAACTTATTTTTTCTATCAAATCTATAGAATATGCTATAAGAGGTTTTCCATTTATAAGTTTGATATTTTTACCCGGTATTCCTTTAGACCCTCCACGGGCACAAATAGTTATTAATATATTCATTTTTTAAAATTTTATATTATGAATATCTATATGTGCCTTTTCAAAATCTTCATGTTTCCCAACATCCAACCAATATCCTGAAAAAGGAAACGAAATTACTTTTAGATTGTTTTTTAACAACACTTCCATTAAATCTGTTGCATTAAAAAAAGTGTTTTTTGGGATAAAATTCAACATTTCTTTTTTCATTAAATAAATACCTCCATTTGAATAATAGGTATAAATTGGTTTTTCTTTAAAACTTTTTACAGTTCCATTATCTGTTTCCAATACAGCATACGGAATATTCACTTGATAAGGAATTGTCAATACAGCAAAATCAGCTTTTTGTTTTATAAATTCAAGAAAAAACTGTTCATAGTCTATATTTGTGAGCAAATCAGAATTAGTTACAAGAACATAATTATGTTCAAAATTTTGAATTTGAGAAATAGCTCCAATAGTACCTAAGGGCTCTTTCTCCCAGACATACTCAATTTTAACATTTTTTTCATGTCCATTACCAAAATGATTTTCAATTTGTTCTCCTAAGTACTTTACAGAAATCCAAAAGTCATCTATTCCAAATAAAGCTAATCGATCAAGATTATGTTCTATAATGGCCTTATCTCCAACTTTTAAAAGAGGCTTGGGAATTGTATTAGTTAAAGGCTGCAATCTTTGTCCTCTTCCACCTGCCATGATTACTGCATCAATTGGTAAATATGATTTAATATTTCTAAAATTAATGACATTAACTACTCTATGATTTTCATCTACTATTGGTAAAATTCTAAAATCACCTTCACGATATTCAATAATTTTGCTTAAATTATTCTCTCCTTTAGTTATATATCTCGGATTCTCTTGGATAATTTCATTAATAATACTATCAATTGTAAATCCTTTTAATAATCCACGTCTTACATCACCGTCAGTAAGCGCACCAATTAATTTATCCTCTGCATCTACTACAAAAAGAATTGCGTCTTGAGATAATTCATTCAATACAAGTAGAGCTTCTTTTACTTTACTTCCTGAAAGAATTAAATGATCTTTATAAATTCTCATAAAAATTCTTTTACGATTTTAATTATATTATTGGCTGAATTATCTTTGATATATATATTTTCACCTTCGAAATCATCTAATTTAATTGCTCGATCAACAGCTAAAATAATAGCTGATTCTTCAAATGAACAATTTATAATATTTTTGCTTTGTGCTCTGCCTTTTTGTCTATTCCCAACATTTATAACGTATTTACCGAAAGAAGCCGCTTCTAATATACCACTTGAGGTGTTTCCAATTAAAATTTTAGAATAGTACATCGCAGAAAAATAATTAGTCTTACCAAAGTTTTCGATCAACAGTATTCGATTAGGCATTTCATTTTTTAACTTTTGAATCTCTTCCCTGTATATTGATCCTTGCGTATCTGCATTAGGCATTGTAATAATTACAAATATTTTTTCTGAAACTGTAGCCAATGCATTTTTCATCGCTTCAGCATATTGAACATTGTCTTGAGCTGAAACAGTTTCAGGATGAAAAGTGACCAAAGCATATTCTTCATTTGGGATTTTAAATTTGCTATAAAAACCTTTCTTTTCCAGAGGAGTAAAGCTTTTAATATCATTTAGGCTTAAAGACCCTACAGAAAAAACATTGTTAGATGTACCTGTTAACGATTCTACTTTTTCGCTAAAAGTATCTGTTGCAGTAAAATGCAAAAATGAAGCTAAAGTAATTTGATGGCGATAAATATTATCAATAGCTCCTAATGTAGTTTCCCCTCCGTGTATATGAGCAAACTTAACACCAAAAGGGATTCCTGCTTGTACTGCAGCACTCATTTCAAAACGGTCTCCTAAACAAAACACTAAATTATATGTGTTATTTTCCCAAAAATTTGCGAACTTCAAAACAGTCAAACCATAAGATGATGCTATCGATTGCTCATCATCATTTGAGATTAAAGAAGAAATTTTGTGAATACAATTATATCTATCTTTATTTATATCATTTAATGTATACCCATGTAATCTTGATAAATGAGATCCAAAGGCAATAATCTCAATTTCAAAAAAAGAATCATTTTTCATTTTTTGAAGTAAAGGAAGATATATCCCGTAATCTGCTCTTGAACTAGTTAGTACACCAATTTTCATTCAATATCAGAAAATAATAATTTATCAAATTTATTCTTATCAACAGTCAATTTTTTTCCTATTATATTTTCCCATTCCATTGGAGAAATCCCGTCTCCAGGCCTTAATGGAATAATATCATTATCAGTAATAGTACATCCTTTTAATAAATTTTTATTGATAAAAATGCTTTTCCTGGCAATCGCAATATTTTTAGTTTCACTTTCACTAGGTATTTTTTTTCCATCACCACTAATCGCTAGTTCGATATTGCGAATCGCTTTTACCATTTCTTTTAATTCATCTGGTTCTAATGAAGCTATATGATCAGGACCTGGTAACGTTCGATCTAAAGTAAAATGCTTTTCTATTATTCTAGCTCCCATTGCAACTGCTGCTATGGGTACTTCAATACCTAAAGTATGATCCGAATATCCTATTTGCACATCAAAAGTCTTTTTAATAGTCAACATTGCCTTAAGGTTAACATCCTTCATAGGAGTTGGATATTCTGTGTTACAATGCAGAATAGAAATTATTTCTTTTCTTAATCCAAATTTAATTAATACATCTAAAGCACTTTTGATTTCTCTTTCTGAACACATCCCCGTTGACATAACAACTGGTTTTCCACATAAAGCAACAGCTTTCAAGTAAGGATAATTTGTTATTTCACCGCTTGGAATTTTAAAAAAGGAAAGCCCCAAATCGTTTAAATAATTTACACCTTCTACATCAAATGCTGTCGAGAAAAATTTGATATTTCTTTCTGAGCAATAAGACATTAATTCTAAATGATCTTCATGACTTAATTCCAGATTTTTTAGCATAGTATACTGAGAATCGTCATCATTATGAATATTAATTCTCTGGTATTCAGCTTTTTTGGCTGATTTACTAACCAAATTATCTGCTTTAAATGTCTGAAATTTAACATAATCTACACCTGCTTGTACTGCAGCATCAACTAACTTTTTTGCCACATGAATCTTTCCATTATGATTAACACCAGCCTCTGCTATTATAATTACTTTATCCATATTTAGATTATTCTTCCTGGGTTTCCAACAACTTTTTTTCCATCAGGTATATCCCTTATTATAACTGAGCCTGCTCCTATAACAACATCTTTTCCTATAACAACGCCCTGTTTTATTACCGAATTGGCTCCTACAAAACTTCTTTCACCAATATTAACATTACCCGCCAAAACTGCACCAGGTGCTATATGAACTGCATCTCGCAATACACATCCATGTTCAATAATACAACCTGTATTTAAAATGACATTTTTACCAACTCTTGCAAAGGAGTTTACTGAAACATTTTTATTAATAAAACTGCCATTACCTATAACTGCATTCTTTGAAACATGAGCCGTTTTATGAATTATCGTTTGAACAGTTTTTCCCTTATCTTCAATTAAATTAGCAATATTTTGTCGTAATTTATTATTGCCTATACCGAGAACAAAAGAAAAATCATTTACCCATCCTACAAAATTTTCATTATTTTCAAATCCTAAATATTTGAGATTATAAGGGTTTGAAATTGCCTTTTCTTTGTCAGAATAACCTACAATATCAAAACCATTCTCTAAAATAGTTTCCGTTATAACATAGGCATGTCCTGAATATCCAATAAGAATTATTTTTTTATCTGACACTACTTGGAATATTTACAATTCGCTCTTCTAAAAATTTCGCATTGACTTGTTGATCTCTCTGACAATGTGTATACATCGGTAACCGATACATCAATTGCCAAATTGGTCTTGTCATTACATTATTGGAATTAGTCGTTTCCAAAAATAAATCTCGCTCAGTCTTATTTTCTAATTCAACACACATTAACCAATAATTGGCTTTTGTTTCAGGAGTTTCAGTTCTAAATTTCATACCATTGGTTGCAAAAAAAGATTCGTATTCTTTCGCTAATTTCCTTTTATTTTCTAAAAAACCATTTAATTGCTCTAATTGTGCACATGCTAAAGCGGCATTTAGATTAGGCATTCTAAAATTATATCCCATTTCATTATGTACATATTCATAAGGATGTGGAATTTTAGCTGTAGTTGTTAAATATTTTCCTTTTTCTCCTAATTTGATATCATTACTAACAATAGCTCCACCACCACCGCACGTCACTATCTTATTTCCATTGAATGAAAAAACTGCTAACTTTCCAAAACTTCCTGTTGGTTTTCCTTTGTATTCACTGCCTAATGATTCAGCAGCATCTTCAATTAATGGAATTTTCCAATTATTACAAACTGTTAATAATTCATCTAAATGAACTGGAAATCCAAATGTATGCATTGGTAAACAAGCGCTTATTTTTTTGCCAGTTTTTTTATTATAACATCCATCTTCCCGCAATTCTCCAAATTCCTCTAAAAATACAGCTACAGCTTTGGGAGAAAGTCCCATAGTATCCAAATCAACGTCTAAAAAAACAGGAGTGGCACTTTGATATGCTATAGCATTTGCAGTAGCAACAAAAGTTAATGCTTGTGTCAATACTTCATCACCTGCTTTTACGCCTATTAATCGCAAAGCTACCTGAATTCCGGCAGTACCATTAACAACAGCTACAGCTTTTTGTGTTTGTGTTATATGTTGCATCATTATTTCAAATTGATCTACATAAGCACCAACAGAAGACACAAAAGTAGAGTCAATAGTTTCTATTAGATATTTTTTTTCGTTACCTCCAAAATGAGGAATATGAAGTGGTATAAAATTTTCTGTTTTAAACTGCTCTTTTATAAAAGATATGGTTGAATTAATAGCGCTCATAATTACATTTTTGAATCTAAATATTTACCAGTCTCCTTATGTCCAAAATTTGGAATCATTATATGAAACAAATCAATTATTTCTTCTTTATCCCACTTTTTAACAGATTTCATAAATGTTATTTTAGTAGAAAATTCTTCCAGCTTTTCAGCTTGAAAATTAGGTTCATTTTTTACTACACCTAAATTTTCAAATCGATCCATGTCTAAAACTTCACTATCGGTAAAAAATTCTTCAAAATCTTTTTCTCCTGTAGTGTCACTTCCTGTAAACAAACAAGGCCATTTTTTTTGTTTAATTAAGTCTTCAACACTATTTCTGGCCTCTTCTTCTGAATCACATAAATAAGGTTGAAAACCAATTTCGTCTAAATATTTAATTGCTATATCAGCAAAAGATATCAAATGTAAGTTCTCGCTTAGTTTAGGGAAAAATATATCCCTGTTATCTCCAAATATGCAAGACATCAAACAAAGTTCACCCGATTCTTTTGGAGTGACAAAATATCGCTTAATATCATTTGGCGCCACAATTGGTTGCTTCTTAATGATTCGTTGATTAAAGCCATGTAAGAGAGAACCATCAGAAAAGGCCACATTTGCAAAACGAGCTGTAGATATTTTTATTTCCTTACTCTTACGCATTAAATACATCTCCATGATTCTTTTAGAGGCTCCCATCATATTGACTGGATTTGCAGCTTTATCTGTAGAAACACAAAAATATTTTTTTGTATTATTTTCTATTGCTTGCTGTAAAGTTTTTTCCGTATTAAAAATATTTACATCTATCATTCTCATTAATGTAAAAGGATCTTTTTCGCTGCGGACATGTTTTAGAGCTGAAAGATTTAATACATAATCATACTTTCCATCAGATTTAATAAATGCATCATATTCTACAGAACCAATATCTAAAGCAAAAGTCTGAAAGTCTCCATCAATATATCCATAAGAGCTACGTAAATCCCGAACCAATTCTACCATGTTGTTTTCACTGATGTCAACAACGTGTAATTTAGCAGGATTACGTTTAAATATTTCTTTAGTTACAGCCTGACCAATGGATCCAGCTCCGCCAATAACTAAAAAAGAAGATGTGGTAACAATTTTAGACAATTGATTTTCATACTTAAAAATATCTTTTTCAAATATTTCTTCTTCCCTACCTATCAATTTTAGAATATTCATTTAAATATATAGTTTTTTAGAGATCATTATTGAATTGACTTTATTAATTTTTTAATTATTAAAAAAATAATTATTAAAAAACCTGCCAAAAACCCTCCGATAATCAAGCCTTTTGCTTTACCAAATCGTTCTTTGGATAACGGCAAAATAGGCCTGTCAATAATTTGTATTAAAGGAGTTTCTTTACGTAAGGTAACTTTAGCTAACTCTGTCTGTTTAACTAATTCTGTTAAGATTGCTGTGTTTGCCTGAACATCAACTTGCCTTCTTACTGATGGTGTTCTTCGAACATTAAGAGCAGGATTTAAATTGAATGTATTATCATTCGCAACAGCAACTCCAGTAATTGCGCCATTAAGTTCTCCGCGAATAGAATCTGTTTGACGTTGTAAAATTGCCATATTCATTCTTGCTTTTTTACTTTTAGTAGCTACATAAAAATCAGATACTTGTTTAGCCAAAGCTTCGCAAAAATACTTTGCGAAAAGTTCATTTTGAGAAGTAACATCAATACTAATAATTGAAATTTTTTTATCTTTTTGAGCTACTACCAAACCTCCATTTGACAAACTTTCATACATCTTTCCCATAATGCTATCCTGAACGCGGGTATATAATTCCCTATTTGCATTTGGTAAAAATTCTAAACCTACAAGTTTCGGATTATCATTCCAGCTTTTACGCCACTTATTATTCTGAATATACATTTCAGCCAAAGAAATTGTCTTTCCTTCTACTATAACTGGAGACAATAATGTTTTTTCTACCATTGTACGGGATTTAAACAATTCCGTAAGATTTGATCCAGTAAAAATGCTTCCTCCGCTTCCTCCTAAATCAATGCCAAATGAACTAGCTAATCCAAGTGCTCCCCCCAATCCGCTACCGCCTTTTTCATCTTCTAAAGCAAAAGATAGTGTTGCTTTGTATATTGGTTTTTTACTATATGAATAAGCAAGTCCCAAAGCAGCACCAATTATACCTGCTGTCAAAATAATTTTCCATTTTGAAAGTAAATAGCTCCACCACTCTTTTCCTTTTTGCAATAATTCTTTCAACGAAATTTCATCACTTTTAATTGGCAAATTATTCTCCATATAGAATTTTACTTAAATGCTGTTACAATTAATAATGCTAAACTAGTCAAAACACTACCTATACTTACCCACTCTCCAGTACTCATTTTCTTCGTTTCCGGTTTTTCAGGTACCACAATTTGAGAATCAGGTGTAACTTTAGGATATGACCTAAAAAATAAAAACGAACCAGTTACAGAAGCCTTACCATTAGGGTAAATGATATATGCTTTTTTCTTCCATCCTTTACTATCAACTCCTCCAACAGCATTTATATAATATTTAAAGCCCTTACCACTTCTATATGGAATTTCAGAATTAAGCAATACATTTCCTGTAACTTTAACTCCTTCATTAAATGTGGATACTTCTATTTCATCATCGGGAAATAAAGTAACATTCGAATAATGTTCTTTGTCTTTTACTATTTTTTTCCAATCTAATGGAATAGTAGCATATTTTATTTCCTCTTTTAACTTTTTAGCAAGATCTTCTTTTAATGTATCATTTTTAGACAAATTCAAATCAATGCTTTCTAATTGATCTATTTGTTCTTGTTTGATTGGTCTTTTTATTCTCATCCCCTCTAAATTAGCAACAGATGTTAATCCTCCTGCACGCATAACCACGTTATAAACTGATTCTTTTTTATTAGCTAATACATATTTTCCCGGATAGGCAACTGCTCCACTAATTTTAACCATTTGTGGTTTTTCGTAAACAGCCATCCTTCTAATATTAATAACATCAAAAGGCTTTAAGACAAAGTTTTTAACTTGTTCATTATTATCTGCTGTTATTTCCAATTCCACTAATTCGATACGCTTTGGATTTGCGTCATCAATTTCGTCAGACTTAATCATTCTGGCAATTTCAACTCTTTTGGAAGCGGAACCAGTTAATCCTCCTACCTGAACCACTAAATCATTTAAGGTCAAATTTTCATAAAATTCATATTGGCCAGGATTTTTTACTTCTCCATCAATAGTAACTTTATATTCTTCTCTGAAATCAAGAATAGAATATACTGTCACTTCATCTTCTCTTTTTAATTCAATATCAGCGTCTAAATTTCCTGACAATGCACTTGCCAGATCAACATTAACTATTTCTGTAGTTAAATCAGATTTTAAACGAATAATTCTTGCCCTTTTAGTATAAGCATCTTCCTTAAGTCCTTCAGCTCTGGCAATAAGATCTGAAACTCTCATTCCTTCATTATAAGAATAATAATCCGGCCTAAAAACTGCTCCTTCTATTTTAATACGATTTTCAAATCGGTTCAAAATTTTAGTCACTTTAAAAACATCACCTGATTGTGGTTCATAAGAATCAAAATCACTTTCATTAATGTCATGAACTTTAAACTCTTTTCCTGTTTTTTGTAAAACCTTTACTGATGCAGTATAAGCAAATTCATTAAACCCAGAAGCGAAATTTAATAAATCTGTAAATTTTTCCCCTTTTTTCATTTCAAAAATACCAGGTCTCTTTACTTCTCCTTCAACTGTAACTCTTTGGGTATAAACCGGAATTCGGATTACATCGTTTTCTTTTAGACTTACATTGTCTGACTGATCACCTTTCACTAAGAAACGATAAATATCAATATTTTTATAAACTTTATTATTTCTAATTAATTCAATATTTCTATAACTCCCATTTTTTCCTGGTCCGCCAGCTAAATGCAATGCATTATACACAGTCGCTAAAGATGATATAGAATAATTACCAGGTTGTTTCCCTCCAACAATAGTAATTTTAATAGTTCTAATCCGACTTAAACTAACACTTACCTGAGACTGACCTGATCTTACAGTACTATAAACCTTTGCAATTGCTGCTTTAATTTTTTGAGTTGCTGCTTCAATTGAGATTCCTGAAACAGAAATTTGTCCTACATATTGAATGGATATCTTTCCTTCAACACTCACAGGAATACTCGCATTATATTCCTGTACTCCATAAACACTTACTTGCAGTTCATCTCCTGGCCCTAAAATATAATTCATTGGAGTTGCAAGATTTGAATCTGGTTCAAAATTTAAAGTTGGATTATCAAACAATTCCGAACCAAATATTAAAGCATTTACAGAGTCTTTAACTTTGTTATTTACAATTTTTTCCTGAGTTCGTCCTGAATCTTTTTTATTTGCATTAGTTCCTTCAGTATTTTTTTTTATTAAAGAACTTTCTGATTTCTCATTTACTCTTACTTTTAATTTTGCAAATTCTGCAGCACTCATACCTTTTGATAAAGCCATAGGTTCAGCTTGCTCAATAGTCATATTATTGCTTTGCAGTTGTGTTCTTATTTTAGCAATATCACTATCAGATAAATAATCGACTTTTACTGTACTCAAATCACTCGATTTCATTAAATCCTGAGCATTCCCCTGATACGAAAATAATATAAGAGTAAAAAACAATAAAAGAACAGTTGTTATTTTTTTCATATTTAATGATTTTTAATCTCGATTAAAAAATTAATTGGAAATAGAATTTATTATTTAAGAATATTGTTTTTTATAATAGTCTTTATAAGAACCTGAAGTTACATTTTTTAACCATTCTTCATTATTCAGATACCAGTTAATTGTTTTCTCCAAACCTTCTTCAAAAGTTACAGATGGTTTCCATCCCAACTCTTTATTAATTTTAGAGGCGTCAATTGCATAACGCAAATCATGTCCTGGCCTATCTTTGACGTAAGTGATTAATTCTTGAGATTTACCTTTTTCCCTTCCTAGTTTCTCATCCATAACCTGGCATAATAATTTAACCAAATCAATATTTTTCCATTCATTAAAACCACCAATATTATAAGTTTCATGGTTTTTTCCTTTATGAAAAACTAAATCAATCGCAATCGCGTGATCTTCTACAAATAACCAATCACGAGTGTAATTACCATCTCCATAAACTGGCAGTGGTTTATTATTAATAATATTATTGATAAAAAGTGGAATTAATTTTTCGGGAAAATGATAAGAACCATAGTTGTTAGAGCAGTTTGTTAAAACATACGGCAATCCATACGTTTCACCATAAGCACGTACAAAATGATCTGAACTTGCTTTTGAAGCAGAATAAGGAGAATTTGGATCATAAGGAGTGTCTTCTGTAAAAAACCCTTCTGCTCCTAAAGAGCCATACACCTCATCTGTACTAATATGATAGAATCTTTTGCCTTCAAAATTATCTTTCCATTGTTTTTTAGCAGCATTAAGTAAATTCATTGTACCAATAACATTTGTTTTCACAAAAGCTAAAGGGTCTTCAATTGAACGATCAACATGTGATTCCGCAGCTAAATGTAATACACCATCAAAATTATGGATTGAGAAAAGTTCATTTATAAAAACTTCATTTACAATATCTCCTTTGATAAAATTATAATTGGTTTTATTTTCAATATCCTTAATATTTTCCAAATTCCCTGCATATGTCAAAGCGTCTAAATTATAAATTTGATATTCCGGATATTTATTCACAAAACGCCTCACAACATGTGATCCAATGAAGCCCGCACCACCAGTTATAAGTACTTTTTTCATTTTTTTTAATTTAATAATTCTGAATTTTGTCTTTCTAACTCACAATATATATCTTTTACATCTTGTGAGCTTTCTTTTTGCAAAATCAAATTAGCTGTATCTGTATAAACAAAGATTGTATTTTTCAATCCCAAGAAAGTAGTGTGTTTATCACAGCCTATAACCATATTACCATTCTTATCGATTGGATGTCCTTTAGAAACTAAATAATCATAAACTGATTCAAACGATCCTAAATCAGACCAGGAAAATGATGCAGGAACAACTTTAATTTTCTTACTGCGCTCCATTACAGCATAATCAATACTAATCGATGGGATTTCTAAAGATGCTTCTAAATCCAAAAAACCTCCTTTGTTTGATTCCCAAACTATTTTAGATTTTTCATAAACTTCTGGCTGAAACTGTTTTAATTCATCCAGAAGTACACTGGCTTTAAAACAAAACATTCCACTATTCCATAAAAAGTTACCTTTAGCAATAAAATCTTTAGCTGTTGTTTCGTTTGGTTTTTCCCTGAATGAAAGTACTTTATCTCCCTTTGATTCTATATAACCATAACCTGTTTCTGGTTTGGTTGGAATAATTCCGAAGGTCACAATAAAACCTTCCTGAGCTCTTATAACTGCCTGACTTATAGCGCCATTATAATCTTCCATTTTATCAATAATATGATCTGATGGCGTTATTATCAATATATCATCCGGATTTGAAGCAAATGCAGCAAATGCAATTGCAGCAGCAGTATTTCTAGGAGTAGACTCAACGATATTGATGTATGAGGTTTTAGATTTCTCCATCACTTTACCGCTTAAGTGATGGTTGTCAACATTACCAACTACCATTACCTTATTTGCTAAATGACTGTTACGATTTACAGTAATCTCAAACAAAGATTTACCTTCAAATATTTCTAAATATTGTTTAGGCTGGCTTTTACGAGAAAGTGGCCATAATCTGCTGCCTACACCTCCAGTTAAAATAACATGAGTAATTGAATTATTTATTTCCATTTTTTTTAAAATAAAAAAAGGGTTTAAAAAAACTATAATCTATTATTGGCTATAGTTCCTAAAACTCCTTTTACATCATAAATTAAACTATTTATTTTTTGAATACTTAGAAAATCTAACTTTAAAAATTCAGAATGTGCTACACCTAAAACTATAGCATCAAATTTTTCTTTTGGAAGAACATTTATTGTTGTTAATCCGTATTCTTTTTTAACCTCTTTAATATCTGCTATTGGATCAAATATTGTAACAGAAATACCGTATTCTTTTAGTGCTCTGATAACATCTACAATTTTAGTATTGCGGACATCAGGGCAGTTTTCTTTAAAAGTTATTCCAAGCATTAAAAGTTCAGCATGGTTTACTGAAATTCCTTTTTTAATCATTAATTTGACTACTTGTGATGCTATATATTCGCCCATACTGTCATTTAAACGACGTCCTGCCAAAATTATTTCAGGATGATAACCAAATTCCTGTGCCCGTTGGGCTAAATAATAAGGGTCTACACCTATACAATGCCCTCCTACTAAACCTGGTTTAAATGGAAGAAAATTCCATTTTGTCGCTGCTGCTGCCAATACTTCCTGAGTATCAATATTCATTAAATTGAATATTTTAGCAAGTTCATTCACAAAAGCAATATTAATGTCCCGCTGTGAATTTTCTATAACTTTGGCTGCTTCTGCAACTTTAATGGTAGGTGCCAAATAAGTTCCGGCAGTAATAACAGATTTATAAAGTTCATCTACTTTTAGCCCTGTATCAGGAGTAGATCCTGAGGTAATTTTCAGAATTTTCTCTACTGTGTGTTCTTTATCTCCCGGGTTAATTCTTTCAGGTGAATATCCGGCAAAAAAATCTACATTAAATAGTAAACCTGATACTTTTTCCAGAACAGGTACGCATTGTTCTTCTGTAACTCCCGGATAAACAGTTGATTCATAAATTACAATATCATCTTTTTTTAATACTTTACCTACTGCTTCACTCGCTTTATATAAAGGAGTCAAATCAGGACGATTATTTTTATCAACCGGAGTTGGAACAGTTATAATAAAATAGTTACATGCTGCAATATCTTTAACATCTGAAGTACAATACAACCCTTTTGTTTGCAAGGGTCTATCAATTAATACTTTTTGCAAAATTTCATCTTCAACCTCTAATGTCGTATCAGTACCCAATTTTAAACTAGTAACTCTTGATTCATTAATATCAAAACCTACTACAGGATATTTTGTAGCAAATAAACGAGCCAAAGGCAAACCTACATAACCTAAGCCTATAACAGCTATTTGTATGTTATTATTCATATTTTTCCTTAATTTCGTCTATTATAAAGTATGGCTTCGCCATTCAAAGTCACATATTTTGACATGAATAATCCGGGAATTAGATTTCGGCAAATATAGAACAATATGTCAATTTAATCAACCCTCAAAATTTATAAATCAAAAAAAACAAATCTAAAATCCTGCAAGAAAATTCAAACACTTATAGCTCAACAAATAATAAAATTTTTTATATATAAAAAAAACAAAAAATCACTAAAATTAGTGACTTTCCGTTTTTGTAAGTTAAGCAAATTTTTTAATTTTATTATTATAAATCATGTATCTCTTTTTTATATTTCACCTTCAAAACACACCCTAACGATTCTAAAACCAATATATAATGTGTATTTGTCACTTCCTGAACAATTGCATCATGATTACTGAATATTCCGGTTTCTAATTTTATCTTATCCCCTTTTTTATAGGGAATTATTAAAACATCAGAGATATTTGTATTAGAAAGGCTCTTTTTTATTACTGCAATTTCATCATCACGAACAACAGCAGGTTTCCCCAACCAAAATAAATACCTAACTACTCCGGCTATTTGAAATACAGAATTTCTTTGTGCATCCGGCAATTGAACAAAAACATAAGAATTAAAAAGAGGGACTTCAACTTTTTTCTTTCTGTCAGACCATTGTTTTATCTGAGTAATTAAAGGACAATAGCATTCAATTCCTATTTCATTTAACTTTCCAGCTACTTTTTTTTCCCATTTAGGTTTTGTATAAACAACATACCAATTCATGTGATTTGTTTTTTTTTAAGAACCTATTCCATTGTAAATAAAACCAATTGACTTTAATTCTTTTGCATTTAGGATATTTCTTCCATCAAAAACAAAGGCTGGTTTATGCATAGAATCATATATTTTTTGCCAATCATATTTTATAAACTCATCCCATTCTGTAAGTATTGCAACAGCATGAGCTCCTTTGCAAGCTTCATAAGCATCTTCAAATGTGAGAACAGCATTTGTATTATCTGAAGGTTTTCTTGTTTCTAAATAATCTAAGTCGCTTAAAATTTTATTTCGTGATACTTTCGGATCATAAACTGAAATTTTTGCTTGTTCATTAATTAAATCATCTGCCACATATATTGCAGCAGATTCACGGGTATCATTAGTATCTTTTTTAAATGCCCATCCTAAAAAAGTTATTTTTTTATCGGCAACAGTATTATACAATGTCTGAACAATCTTATTTGAAAACCTTCTTTTTTGATAATCATTCATAATTATCACTTGCTCCCAATAATCAGCAACTTCATTTAGCCCATAAGACTTTGCTATGTAAACTAAATTTAAAATATCTTTTTGAAAACAAGAGCCTCCGAATCCAACTGATGCTTTTAAAAATTTCGAACCAATACGGCTATCCATTCCAATAGCACGAGCTACTTCATTTACATCAGCACCTGTTTTTTCACATAAATCAGACATTGCATTGATTGACGAAATACGTTGTGCCAAAAATGCATTTGCAGTAAGCTTAGACAATTCAGATGACCAAATGTTTGTCGTTAAAATTTTATCTTTACTTACCCAATTAGCATAAACATCAACCAGAGCTTTAATTGCTGTTTCACCATCAGGAGTTGAATCACCGCCAATCAAAATTCTATCCGGATTTAATAAATCCGTAACTGCTGTTCCTTCTGCTAAAAATTCAGGATTAGAAAGAATTTGAAACTGAACCCCATTTCCTGTATTATCCAAAATACTTTTTATCGCTTCAGCAGTCCGAACTGGTAAAGTTGATTTTTCGACTACAATTTTATTATCTTTAGAAACTTTAGCTATCTGTCTGGCACATAATTCAATATATTTTAAATCAGCAGCCATTCCTTTACCTTTACCGTAAGTTTTGGTAGGTGTATTTACTGAAATAAAAACCACCTGAGCCTCGTCAATTGCTTTTTCTACATTAGTTGAGAAAAAAAGATTTCTACCTCTTGCCTCAGCGACAATTTCTGAAAGACCAGGCTCATAAATGGGAATATTATCTGTATTTGGATCATTCCAATCTTTGATTCTTTGTTCATTCAAATCTACCACAGTTACTTTAATATGTGGACATTTTTGAGCAATTACAGCCATAGTAGGCCCTCCAACGTAACCAGCACCTATGCAACAAATTTTTGTAATTTTCATGTGTTCTATATTATCTTAATCTTTATTTTAAATTATCCCAATACCAGGCAATAGCTTCTTTTAATCCTTCTTCTAATGAATATTTTGGATTATATCCTAACATATTCTTAGCTTTGTTTATACTTGCCAATGAATGCGGAATATCACCAGCTCTGTTTTCCCCATATATGATTGGCACATCAGCTATTTTTGAATCAAATTCTGTTAAATATTTTTTTAAATATCCAACTAAATCATTTAGGGTATTTCTATCACCAAATGCAGTATTGTAAACTGTATTAATTGCATTAGGGTCATTAGATGAAATGGCCAAAGCATTCATCTGAATCACATTATCTATATAAGTAAAATCTCTTGAATAATTGCCATCTCCATTAATTACAGGACTTTCATAATTCATTAATTGCATTACAAACTTTGGAATTACTGCTGCATAAGCTCCTTCAGGATCCTGTTTTCTTCCAAATACATTAAAATAACGTAATCCGATAGTTTCCAGTCCGTATGTTTTACTGAAAATTTCAGCGTATAATTCATTTATATATTTAGTAATTGCATAAGGAGATAATGGCTTCCCAATTACATCCTCAACTTTTGGCAGTCCTTCAGAATCTCCATATGTAGAAGAGCTGGCGGCATAAATAAACCGTTTTACTTTTGCATCACGTGCTGATATCAGCATATTTAAAAACCCTGAAACATTAACGTCATTTGTAGTTATTGGATCATTTATTGATCTTGGCACAGAACCTAGTGCTGCTTGGTGCAATACATAATCTACACCTGAAATTGCTAAATTACAATCAATTATATTTCGAATATCGCCTTCAATTAATTTAAAATTCGGATTGGTTATAAAATCCTTTATATTATGATGATGACCAGTTGAAAAGTTATCCAGACAAATTACTTTTTGCCCTGAATTTAAAAAATATTCGCATAAATTAGAACCTATAAAACCAGCTCCTCCTGTTATTAAAATAGTATTTTGAAAGTCTGTTTTCATCTATTTTAATTATTTTTTATTGAATTTATTGAAAATACTTTTTAATAAACCTACTTTTTCTTCTTCTCCATAATATCCATTTGAATATGCTCCATAACCAGAGCCATAACCATATCCAGAACCATATTTTGCTTTATTTTCAAAACCATTCAATACGATACTCACATTATTCAACTCCCCTCTTTTAACACGGTTATTCAACAAAGTAATCATTTCCTTTCTTGTATAATTTTGTCTTACCACATATAAGGTAACATCACTAAATTGTACCAATTCAAATGCATCCGAAACAAGTCCAACAGGTGGCGTATCAAGTATAATATAGTCATACTTTTCTTTAAGCTCCTCAATTAACTCACCCATAGCTTCGCTTATAATTAACTCAGAAGGATTTGGAGGTATTGGTCCGGACAGAATTACGTCAAGACATGGAATTTGGGTTTTATTTACTATTTCGTCTAGGTTTTTTTGTTTAATTAGATAATTCACCACACCATTTGGATTTACAAGATTAAACTCTTCAGCTAATCTTGGTTTTCGCAAGTCCAACCCTATTATTACTGTTTTTTTCTCACTTAAAGCAAATACAGTCGCGATATTTATGGAACAGAATGTTTTTCCTTCACCACTAATAGAAGAAGTAATCATTAATGTTTTTGCTCCACCCAACTGCTTTTTTTTATATAAAAATTGCAACGACGAACGAATTCCTCTAAAAGCTTCGGATAGTGCTGATTTTGGTTTATGAAAAACAGCTAAACTGGTATTTTCTTTACTAATGCCTACAACCCCTATCAATGGAATTTGTGTCTGTTTGCTTATGTCTTCCGTGTTTTGAATAGAATTATTAACAAAGAAAAGTATAGAAATAACAATTAAAGGCATTAAAAGCCCTAAAAACAAAGCCAATATATAGTTAACAGAAGTCTTTGGCCCAATCAATCCTCCTCCAATATCTTTTGCCGGGTCAATAAAATGAATATCAGAAAGGTTAGATGCTTTTACAATATCTGCTTCATTTCTCTTTTGAAGAAAAGTACTATAAATGTTATCGTTTAAATCATATTTTCTTTTGATTTTTAATAACTCCTGTTGTTCTTCAGGAAGTCTTCTGATAGTGTTTTCTGCCTGACCTAATTTATTATTTACTAATGCTAAATCATATTGCAGAGACGATTTGGCACTAGCTATATTTTCAAGCAAAACATTTTTTACAGCCATCATCTGATTGTCAAAATCTTTAAAAATTTTATCACTTTTAACAGCATATGACATTTCAGAACGCTGAGTAGACAAAGCAATAAGCTTGGAAACATTTGTAACAATATTAGGATCTTCTATCCCAGCCACTGATGGTGCAGGTAATTTAGAATAATCAACACTGTTTTTTAAATATGCTTTTAAAGAATTATAATAGGCAATTTTTCTGGTCACAGCATCTTTTTCAACATCAAAATCTAAAATTTTATCTGAAAACTTTTCTCCACCTTGTTCTATTTCATATATATTTTTATCCTTTCTGAAAGATTTAAGCTCGTTCCCGTTTTCTTTCAGCATTGATTCCATAGCTACAAGTGTACTATCAATAAAACTTATTGTATTGGTTGCAAACTGATTTTTACCATCTAACTGAATCTTAATTAGCATTTTTACTGTCGAGTTCAAATACTCAACCATTCTGGCCTTATTTGTACCCTGCATAGATAATGTAAGAATCGAACCTGCTTTTTCATCTGTATCAATATTAATCCCACGGTAGCGAGATACTGTAGCATCAAAATCATTAAATCTTACAAAATATTCTTTCCCTTTATAAAATCCCGGATTATCAATTATTTCAAGTTTCCAATTTAAAAATGGTAAATTAACTTGTTCACCGACCTTATATTTTTTAATAAATTCAACGGGCTGAACTGCGGTAGTACTATAAGTATTATTAGAATAAGTAAATAAGGAAACTGAATTATTCTCAAATGGGATTCTGATTTCGTATTCATTTGGGCTTAAAAACTTAAGTTTGATTAATGAACCAACTAATTGAGGTTTTTTTTTATCAATATTAACATAAAAAGGAACTGCACCATAAACATCAATCATGTTATACTTGCCTTGTTCAAGGTAATCTATATAATACTGTAATTTATCTATTACCAGTTCATTATGTGATCTGGATTGCAAAATAGTAGAAATACCATTTACTTGATCCGATATTCCTCCCCAATTAAAAACCAAACTGGTATTAGAGGTAAAAAAAGGATTACTCTCTTCTTTAATCGAAATCAAAGTCTGCATTGAGTAGATCTTTTCCTTACGAATATTGACTTGGTAGGCAATAGTGAATGAAATAATTAAACTCACTAAAAACAATTTCCAATAACTTGCTATTTTTAACAAAAACCCTTTAAAATCAAAACTTGGATGATTTTCAAAAATCGAAAAATCTTTTATATCTAACATTTCTTGTATTTAGTTTAATTTTTCGACAATAAGTAAATTGTTGTTGCCAAAGATAACAAAGTTACAATTGAGCCTATAGATTGTATCCCTGTTTGGCCTGTACCCCAAGTTTTTTGCTTTAGTGGTTTTACATACACATAATCATTAGGCTGTAAGTAATAATAAGGAGATTTCATAACATTTACATCAGTGAGGTCAATATCATTAATTTGCACTCCTGTAGGGGTCTGACGTATTACGGTTACTGCCTTTCGATTACCAACAGTAGTAATATCTCCTGCATTTGCTATAGCTTCCATTATATTTACATGCTCCATATACAAGGTTTTAGTCCCTGTATTTCCTACTTCTCCATTTATTGTATATCTAAACCCTGCTAATTTTACGGTAACAAAAATATTTGCTTCAGCCTTAAAATATTCTTCCTGCAATTTTTTTTCAATTTTAAGGCGTACTTCTTCCAGTGTATAACCAATCACATTTATTTCACCCAAAATTGGCATTCTTATATTTCCGTGATCATCAACAGTAAATCCATTAAAATACAATCCTGATTCAGATTTATCACCATTCCCCCCTGCACCCTCTGAAGGTTTAAAAATAGAAACTAATTTAGGGTCTATTGCTTTAATATCTACACTCAGAACATCATTTACTTGTAACCTGTAAGGTTTTGATTCAACTGCTGAAACTGTAGTTTCATTTTCTGAAGCTCCCTTGTCTTGTAAATACACTAAATCTTTTACAGGAATGCATGACGTAAAAAGTGCACTAGTCAAGAGTAATATATAAAAACAGTTTTTTGTCATTTTTTAAATTTTATAAACAAATAT
The DNA here is from genome assembly GCF_059491325.1 of Flavobacterium sp. Flavsp81. Lineage (NCBI taxonomy): Bacteria > Pseudomonadati > Bacteroidota > Flavobacteriia > Flavobacteriales > Flavobacteriaceae > Flavobacterium > Flavobacterium sp. Flavsp81. The sequence goes on from NZ_CP168505.1 coordinate 2,789,826, forward strand.
AGCCATTCCTTTAATCTTCAGGAAATCTTACTTCATTTGTATTTATTAATTGTTTTTGAATGTTTTTTCGAAAGGCACACGATACAAAATACTTCTGCCAAGTGTTACTTCGTCTGCATATTCTAATTCATCACCTACTGAAATCCCTCGTGCTATTGTAGAAATTATGATTTCAGCATTAGCAATTTGTTTATAAATATAAAAATTTGTAGTATCGCCCTCCATAGTAGAACTTAAAGCAAAAATAATTTCAATAACTCTACCCAACTTTACTTTTTCGACCAAAGTTGTTATATTTAACTGACTTGGCCCAACTCCTTCAATTGGAGAAATCTTACCTCCTAAAACATGATAAATACCTTTATATTGTCCGGTATTTTCTATAGCCATCACATCTCTGATATCTTCAACAACACAAATAGTTTGATGGTTTCTTGATGAATTGTTACAAATTTCACAAATTTTTGTATCCGAAATATTGTGGCAATTTTCACAAAATTTAATATCCTCTCGCACATTCAGTAGTGCCTCGGATAAAAAAACTGTTTGTTCTTTGGGTTGTTTTAATAAATGCAAAACTAAACGTAAAGCTGTACGTTTACCTATTCCGGGTAATTGTGAAATTTCGCCAACTGCTTTTTCTATTAATTTTGATGAAAATTCCATAGGAATAAAAAGTACTATATTTTTAAATTTTCTGTTACTTTTGAATCATAAAACCAAGTTTTATCTTACAAGTATTTTCTTGAGAATTATTTTAGTCCCAGATAGAAACGACATTTATTTCTTTAAACATTAAAGACAAAGTATATAGCTGGAAACAGCTCCTTAAAAACTAATATTGATTTGTCGCCAACAAAACCAATGTACAGGCTGTCTCGAATTTGATATTATTAAGTTCCAGCAATTGATATAACTCAGGATTTTCTGTTCCCGGATTAAAAACTACACGTTTTGGTTGCGCTTCGATTATATAATTATAGTAATCACGCTGACGTGTTGGATTTAAATATAAAGTTACGGTATCTATATTTTTAACAGGAATGGCTTTAGTATAAATTTTTACTCCCGCAACTTCTCCCGTATTTTGTCCTATTGCCAGAACAGTATGCCCTTTTTGAGTTAACATATTTATTGCTTTAAAAGCGTAACGATCAGGTTTTGTTGTTGCTCCCAGAACCAAGGTTTTTTTATTTTTCATTGTTTTTAAATATATTACAAAAGTAATTAAAAAACTATGAATTCCTGTGCAATATTGATTTAGAGATAAAAAGAAAAAGCAATGTAGTAATATATACAAATTTGTAGTGAAATCTTAAAAATTGATTATTTTTACTGTATTAATCTAATCAATATGGATTTATTTATCTATTTATTTGCTGCTCTTTTTTCTGTCCTGAATCCAATTGGTACTGTACCTATTTTTGTTGGGTTAACTCATGATGATTCTCAAAAAGAACGCGACAGAATTTCGTTATGGACCGCTATAAATGTTTTCATTATTCTAATTGTCTCTTATTTTATTGGCCAATATGTATTGACCTTTTTTGGAATCAGTATTGATGCACTCCGAATTGCCGGTGGTCTTGTAATCTTAAATTCAGGATTTTCATTGTTATCTGGAAAAATAAGTAAAAAAAGAGGAATTAATAAAAAGGTAGAAAATGATGCACAAAAGAGAAATGATATTGCATTAACCCCATTAGCAATTCCAATGCTGGCTGGTCCGGGATCTATTTCTTTGTTAATTGCTTTTTATCAGGAACATCATGAAATGAAAGAAATAATAATTTCAGGTTTAGCTATTTTGGCAATAGCAATTACCATTTTTGTCATCTTAAAAAGCGCACATTATTTAGCTCGCATATTAGGAGCGTCTGGTATTGTTGCTATTTCGAGAATAATTGGTTTCATTGTAATCGCAATAGGAATTCAATATATTGTGAGTTCTATAGTTAATATCGTTAAGGGGAATTTGATGTAAATAGTTCATCAAAAAACACAAAGGGATAAAATATACAATTTTGTCCCTTTTTATTTCAAAAAAAATGATTTCTTAATTTCTTGGCAAGAAAACTTCCGCCATCATGCATCTCGCACTTCCACCACCGCAAGCTTCAATAGTATCTAAACTTGAACTTAAAATTTCAGCATGACTCTCTAATTGTGCAATTTGTTTTGCCGTTAAGCTTTGGTGTGCCGATGTACTCATAACAATATATTTTTTGTCATTTGTTCCCCGGACTTCTAACATATTACCGGCAAAATTATTGACTTGTGCTTCTGTTATTAAAATAACGTCTTTTTTATCTGCTTTTAAATTTTCTAAAACCATTTTACGCTCTTTTTTGTCATCTATACTATCCGCACAAATAACTGCAAAAGTTTCTCCCAAACACATCATCACATTGGTATGATAAATTAATTTTCTCTCACCATCAACAGTTTGAAAGGCTTCAAAAATAACCGGGGCATAATCAAAATCTTCGCAAAACTCTATAAACAGTTCTTCATCAGCACGAGGCGATAAAGCACAATATGCTTTCCCATTGGCTCTGTCTAAAAGCAGACTACCTGTTCCTTCCAAAAAAATGCCATCTTCTTCCGCCGAAGTATAATCTATTATATTATTAATTTCAAAACCCTTATCTTCTAAAATATCTAAAATATCTTCACGGCGTTCCTGACGACGATTTTCGGCAAACATAGGATACAAGGTAACATCCCCATTTTCATGAAATGAAATCCAGTTATTTGGAAAAATACTATCCGGTGTATCAGTGTCAATATTATCATCAATAACAGTCACATCTACTCCTGCGGCTCTTAGTTTTTCTACAAAAGCATCAAATTCTTGTTGTGCCTTTGCATTTACCGTACTTGGCAAGAGTCCATCTAATACTTTTTGATAATAATTATTTATTGCCGTTTGCTCATTCATTCGAAATGCAACCGGACGAATCATCACAATTGAATTTGTCGTTTGTTTCATATTTTTAATGTAAAATTAATCTCTGATTAAAGGCAAAGTAGAGCATCTCAGCAACCCTTCCTGCTTCGCAATTTCAGCATATGGAATTTCTTCAACTGTAAAACCGTTTGTTCGCAACCAGTTATTCAATCTGGTAAAGTTTTTTTCTGAAACTACTATGTTTTCATCAATTGAAAACACATTTGAGAACATATTGTACATTTCATTTCTTTCGATATGAAATAAATTTTCCTTTCCAAAAAGATTTACCAAATACATATAATCAGCTTCTTCACGGAAACCTCTTTTATAAATAATTCCTTTATCTTTTCCTACGGGTTGAAAACAGCAATCTAAGTGCAAAGCATTATCTCTGGCTTCAATTTTAGATTTAACCAAATCGAATTCTTTGACAATTTTATTTGGGAACAAATTTTTAATATAATTTACTCCCTCCATATTAGTCCTTGCTGTTATATAATCTTTATAATCACTTCCTTTATAAGTTCCTATAAAAATATGATCATTCCAAAGCATAACATCACCGCCTTCAATATGAACTTCTTCTGGCGGACGAACCACTTTTAAAGGGTTTATTTGATCAATTACATATTGAATTGCATCTAGTTCACGTTCCCTGTCTGGTAAAATATTTGATTTTATAAAGACATCATCAATTACAAAACCAATATCTCTGGCAAAAATTTGATTGTAATTCTCTATCATTTCCGGACGATAAACTTTTACATCATATTTTTGAAAAACGGCATTAAAAGCATCCATTTCAGCAACCATATCTTTTTCGAGAGGATACGTTCCTGCTTTAATATGTTCCAATGATTTGGGATCATAAGCCTCCTCTATAGATGGTGTTGGCCCATTATGAACGGCAGAACCCAAGACTACAGCGCGTAATCTTGATGTTTCGTTCTTTATATTTAATTGCAACATAAGTGTTAGATTTTGTTGCAAATATAAAAAAAGCTTCACAGTTAAGTGAAGCTTTCATTTTATTTATTTGACTTAAAATCTCTCAATGGATGACCAGTGTAAATTTGTCTTGGTCTTCCAATCGGCTCTTTATTTTCTCGCATTTCTTTCCATTGTGCAATCCAGCCTGGTAATCTTCCAATAGCAAACATTACTGTGAACATGTCTGTAGGAATACCTAAAGCTCTGTAAATAATTCCGGAATAGAAATCTACATTTGGATATAAATTTCTTGATTTGAAATATTCGTCTTCAAGAGCGGCTGATTCTAATTTTTTAGCAATTTCCAGAATCGGGTCTTCAACTCCTAATGTTTCTAATACTTCTTTAGCTGCTTTTTTTATAATTTTTGCTCTTGGATCAAAGTTTTTATAAACTCTATGACCAAATCCCATTAATCTAAACGGGTCGTTTTTATCTTTTGCTTTTGCTAAAAACTTATCCGTATCTCCTCCATCTTTATTGATGTCCTCTAACATTTCAAGAACTGCCTGATTTGCACCACCGTGAAGTGGTCCCCAAAGAGCAGAAACTCCTGCAGAAATAGAAGCAAATAAACCAGCATGGGATGAACCAACCATTCTTACTGTTGAAGTAGAACAGTTTTGCTCGTGGTCTGCATGAAGAATAAACAATTTATCCAACGCATCCACAACAACCGGATTAGCTTTGTAAGGCCCTGTAGGCAATTGAAACATCAATTGCATAAAATTCTCTACATATCCCTTTGTATTATCATAATAATTTAATGGATAACCCATTGATTTTCTATATGTCCAGGTAGCAATTACAAGAAACTTAGCCATTGTTTTACAAATGGCCTCATACATTTCTTTTTCATTATCTACATTAACAGCTTTTGGATTAAATGCCGTTAAAGCACTTGTCAATGCAGACAAGACGCCCATTGGATGTGCTGTTTTTGGAAAACCGTCAATGATATTTTTCATTTCTTCGTTTACCAAAGTATGCTTTTTAATATCATTTTCGAATTGCTCTAATTGTTGAGCCGTTGGCAATTCTCCAAAAATCAATAGGTAAGAAACTTCAAGGAAATTTGCTTTTTCAGCTAAGTCTTCAATTGAATATCCTCTGTAACGCAGAATTCCTAATTCTCCGTCTAAGAAAGTGATTTCACTTTTGCAGGAACCTGAGTTTTTATAACCAGGATCAAGAGTAATAATACCAGTTAAATCACGTAATTTGTTAATATCGATAGCCGATTCATTTTCGCTTCCTGTGATTACCGGAAGTTCAATTTTCTTACCATCTACTTCTAATGTAGCTATTTTTGACATAATATATCTGAAATAATTCTTTAAAATAATAATTTATCAAATCTAAGGAATTTAAGACTAATTAAAAAAGGAATAATGCCATGAATTTGTTAAAACTCCAAAAAAAAACCATTCGTTTATCACGAATGGTTTAAATCTACAATATAAGACTTACAATTATTTGATTTTAAAAGCATTTAGCCCTGGAAAATAAGCAGTGCTTCCTAATTCTTCTTCGATTCTTAATAATTGATTGTATTTTGCCATACGATCAGAACGAGAAGCGGAGCCTGTTTTAATTTGTCCGCAGTTTAAAGCTACCGCTAAATCTGCAATTGTATTATCTTCTGTTTCTCCTGAACGGTGAGACATAACTGAAGTATACCCTGCATTTTTAGCCATATTTACAGCTGCAATTGTCTCAGTCAAAGTACCAATTTGGTTTACTTTTACTAAAATTGAATTTGCAATTCCTTTTTCAATACCTGTAGATAAACGCTCAACATTAGTAACAAATAAATCATCTCCAACTAATTGAACTTTATGTCCAATTTTTTCAGTAAGTAATTTCCAACCATCCCAGTCATTTTCATCCATTCCATCTTCAATAGATATAATTGGATATTTAGCTACTAGTTCAGCTAAATACTCAACTTGTTCAGCGGATGATCTAACTTTACCTGTTTCTCCTTCAAATTTAGAATAATCGTATTTACCGTTTACATAAAATTCAGCAGAAGCACAGTCTAATGCGATCATAATTTCGTCTCCAAAAGTATATCCTGCATTTTCAACTGCTTTTTTGATTGTATCTAAAGCATCTTCAGTACCACCAGCTAAATTTGGAGCAAAACCACCTTCGTCACCTACAGCAGTACTTAAACCTCTATCGTGCAATACTTTTTTCAAGCTATGAAAAATTTCAGTTCCCATTTGCATAGCATGTGTAAATGAAGTTGCCTTTACAGGAAAAATCATAAACTCCTGAAATGCAATAGGCGCATCTGAGTGAGAACCACCATTGATGATATTCATCATTGGCACAGGTAATGTATTAGCAGAAACTCCACCAACATATCTGTATAATGGCAATCCAAGTTCATTAGCAGCAGCTTTTGCAGCAGCCAAAGAAACTCCTAAAATAGCATTAGCTCCTAATTTAGATTTATTTGGAGTTCCATCTAAATCAATCATTAATTGGTCAATCGTGTTTTGTTCAAAAACGGAAGTACCAACTAATTCTTCAGCAATAACAGTATTTACATTATTCACTGCATTCAAAACTCCTTTTCCTAAGAATGCTTTCCCTCCGTCACGTAGTTCAACAGCCTCATGTTCTCCAGTTGAAGCTCCAGATGGAACAGCAGCTCTTCCTAAAACTCCATTCTCTGTAACTACATCAACTTCAATGGTAGGATTTCCTCTGGAATCAAAAATTTGTCTTGCGTGAACTTTAATTATAATACTCATTATTTTTGTTTTTTATTAGTAAATTATATTTTTTTTTCGAAATTATAAAAATATTTAATATTAAAAACGTATTTTCAATATTAAATACCTTTATTTATTAACTATATCGTTTTAGCGGTAGCCTGCTTTATATTCTCTACAAACTGATCGAACAAATACGATGAATCATGCGGTCCTGGACTAGCTTCCGGATGATATTGTACTGAAAAACAATTCTTATTTTTCATACGCATTCCCGCAACTGTATCATCATTTAGATGTATATGTGTAATCTCTAATTCCGGATGATCTTCTAAAGCTTCTCTTTTTACAGCAAATCCGTGATTTTGAGAAGTTATTTCACCTCTGCCAGTAATAATATTTTTTACCGGATGATTAATTCCACGATGACCACCAAACATTTTATATGTTTTAACTCCATTAGCCAGAGCTATAACCTGATGACCCAAACAAATTCCGAATAATGGTTTATCATCTGCTATAATTTCTTTAGCAACTTGTATAGCACCAAATAAAGGATCTGGATCTCCAGGGCCATTTGACAAAAAGTATCCATCAGGATTAAACTCCGACAAATCTTTATATGTTGAATTATAAGGAAAGACTTTAATGTAACAATCTCTTTTTGCAAGGTTTCTCAAAATATTCTTTTTGATTCCAAGATCTAAGGCAGATATTTTATAAGTAGCATTTTCATCACCAAAAAAATAAGGTTCAGTAGTTGAAACTTTTGATGCCAACTCTAAACCTTCCATGTTTGGCACATTAGCCAATTCTTTTTTCAACTCTTCAATCGAAGTTCCGTCTGTACAAATAACAGCATTCATAGCTCCGTTATCACGAATATAGCTTACAAGAGCTCTTGTATCAACATCAGAAATACAGATTAAATTTTGTTTTATAAAATAATCCTCTAAACTTCCCGAAGCATCTTCTCTTGAATAATTAAAGCTGAAGTTTTTACAAACTAAACCAGCAATTTTAACGCTATCGGATTCAATTTCTAAATCATTAACACCATAATTTCCAATGTGTGCATTAGTAGCCACCAATATTTGTCCAAAATACGAAGGATCTGTAAAGATCTCCTGATATCCGGTCATTCCTGTATTAAAACAAACTTCACCAAAAGTTTTACCGCTAATCCCGATAGATTTTCCATGAAAAATAGTTCCATCACTTAGTAATAAAATGGCGCTTTGTCGTGTCGTGTATTTCATTCTTTAATTGTGTTGTTTTTTATCGTCTCCTAAACAAGCTGTAGCTGTTTATTTGTAATTAGATATTTTGCAAATTTACTTTTTTAAAAGAGTGCCTCCAAGATTTTTTAAAAATTTCATTAATAAAAATAAAACCTAAACTCTTAAATAAGTTAAATTCTGCTTTTTTTTTCTAAAAAAAATCAAAAAAAAAGGATAAACTAAAATTAGCTTATCCTTGGTTTCTATAGAATCATTACTTTCATAACTATTCAGAAGCTTCAGTAGTCGTTTCTGATTCAGCAGCAGGAGCTTCAGAAGTTGTCTCCTCAGCTTTTTTAGCTTTACCACCACGACGGCTTTTTGCTTTTTTAACTTCTTTTTTACCTCCATTGTAAAGTTCATTGAAATCTACAAGTTCGATCATTGCCATATCAGCATTATCCCCCAAACGATTTCCGACTTTAATGATACGAGTGTATCCACCTGGACGGTCTCCAACTTTAGCAGCTACGTCTCTGAATAAATCAGTTACCGCATATTTACTACGTAAGTAAGCAAAAACAATACGACGATTGTGAGTCGTATCTTCTTTTGATTTTGTGATTAAAGGCTCAACGAATTGTTTAAGCGCTTTAGCCTTAGCAACAGTAGTATTAATACGTTTGTGCTCGATAAGAGAACAAGCCATATTAGCCAACATAGCTTTTCTATGTCCAGTCTGTCTGCTTAAGTGATTGAATTTTTTTCCGTGTCTCATTGCTATTTTAAATTTAATCCCGCAAGCGGGATTGAATTATTCTTTATCTAATTTGTATTTAGCTAAATCCATTCCGAAAGTTAAATTTTTAACTGCTACAAGTTCATCTAGCTCTGTTAAAGATTTTTTACCAAAATTACGGAATTTCATCAGGTCATTTTTATTGAACGATACTAAATCACCAAGTGTATCAACTTCAGCCGCTTTCAAGCAATTTAATGCTCTAACAGATAAATCCATATCAACAAGCTTAGTTTTAAGCAATTGTCTCATATGCAATGACTCTTCATCATAAGATTCTGTTTGTGCAATTTCGTCAGCCTCGAGTGTAATTCTTTCGTCAGAAAACAACATGAAGTGGTGAATTAAAACTTTAGCAGCTTCAGTAAGTGCATCTTTTGGATTGATTGATCCATCAGTTTTAATTTCAAAAACTAACTTTTCATAATCTGTTTTTTGCTCTACACGGAAGTTTTCAATTGCATATTTTACATTTTTTACCGGAGTAAAAATTGAATCTGTAAAAATAGTACCAATTGCCGCATTTTGTTTTTTGTTCTCCTCAGCAGGAACATATCCTCTACCTTTTTCGATTGTTAAATCGAAGTTCAATTTGATTTTAGAATCTAAATTACAGATAACAAGGTCTGGATTCAGAACTTGGAAACCTGAGATAAATTTTTGAAAATCACCTGCTGTTAATTGATCTTTACCAGAAACAGAAATTGTAACTGCTTCATTATCGATATCTTCAATTTGACGTTTGAAACGTACTTGCTTTAGATTAAGGATAATTTCGGTAACATCTTCAACAACACCTGAAATAGTAGAAAACTCATGATCTACACCCTCGATACGAACAGATGTAATTGCATAACCTTCTAATGCTGAAAGCAAAACTCTTCTAAGTGCATTACCAACTGTCAATCCATAACCAGGTTCTAAAGGTCTAAATTCGAATTTACCTTCAAAATCGGTTGAATCGATCATGATAACTTTATCGGGCTTTTGAAAATTAAATATTGCCATAAATTTCGACTAAGTCAATTATTATTTGTTGTACAACTCTACGATTAATTGTTCTTTAATGTTTTCTGGAATTTGAAGTCTTGCAGGTACAGAAACGAAAGTTCCTTCTTTAAGATCTTGATTCCAAGTAATCCATTCATAAACATGACTTGAATTTGATAAAGAACGTTCGATAGCTTCTAAAGATTTAGATTTTTCACGAACAGCAACTTTATCACCAGGCTTAAGGTGATAAGAAGGAATATTTACAACTTCACCATTTACAGTAACGTGTCTGTGAGAAACTAATTGTCTAGCACCTCTTCTTGAAGGAGCAATACCCATTCTAAAAACAACGTTATCTAATCTTGCTTCACATAGTTGCAAAAGAACTTCACCAGTAACACCTTTAGTAGCTGATGCTTTTTTAAATAAACCTCTGAATTGTTTTTCTAAAATTCCATAAGAATATTTAGCTTTTTGCTTTTCCATTAACTGAACTGCATACTCAGATTTTTTACCTCTTTTTTTAGCCATCCCGTGTTGTCCAGGTGGGTAATTTCTTTTTTCGAAAGATTTGTCATCTCCGAAGATTGCTTCGCCAAATTTACGAGCAATTCTAGTTTTAGGACCAGTATATCTTGCCATTTCTAAAAATTAAATTTAAGGTAGAGATTATGAATTCAGGTCATATCCTTCGATAATCGTTTATTCTACCTTGTTATACTTAAATATATTATTAAACTCTACGTCTTTTTGGAGGACGACATCCATTGTGAGGCATTGGAGTAACGTCGATAATCTCTGTAACTTCAATTCCACCGTTATGAATAGAACGGATAGCAGACTCACGTCCATTTCCTGGTCCTTTTACATAAACCTTAACTTTTTTAAGTCCTGCCTCAAGAGCTACTTTACTACAATCTTCTGCTGCCATTTGAGCTGCGTACGGAGTGTTCTTTTTAGAACCTCTGAAACCCATTTTACCAGCTGAAGACCAAGAAATAACTTCACCTTTCTTGTTAGTCAAAGAAATAATGATGTTGTTGAAAGTGGCAGAAATATGAGCTTCACCCGTTGATTCAACGATAACTTTACGTTTTTTTGCAGTTGCTTTAGCCATATTACTTATTATTTAGTTGCTTTTTTCTTGTTAGCAACAGTTTTTCTTTTACCTTTTCTTGTTCTAGAGTTGTTTTTAGTTCTTTGCCCTCTTAAAGGAAGACCAGATCTATGACGGATACCTCTATAACATCCAATATCCATTAAACGTTTGATGTTCAAAGAAACTTCAGAACGTAATTCTCCTTCAATTTTGTAAAACCCAACTGCATCACGAATTGCTCCGATCTCGTCATCATTCCAATCTTGAACTTTTTTATCTTGGCTAACTTGAGCTTTCTCTAAAATCTCAATTGCTCTACTTCTTCCTAATCCGAAGATATAGGTAAGTGCTATAACACCTCTCTTATTTTTTGGGATATCTACCCCTGCTATTCTTGCCATAATTATCCTTGTCTTTGTTTAAATCTAGGATTCTTTTTGTTTATTACGTACAATCTCCCTTTTCTACGCACAATTATGCACTCGGGACTTCTCTTTTTTACTGATGCTCTAACTTTCATAGTGAATATCCTTTAATATCGATAAGTAATTCTTGCTTTTGACAAGTCATAAGGGCTCATTTCTAGTTTCACTTTATCACCAGGTAATAATTTGATGTAATGCATACGCATTTTTCCAGAAATATGAGCAATTACAATATGTCCATTTTCTAACTCTACACGGAACATCGCATTTGACAATGCTTCAATGATTGATCCGTCTTGTTCTATTGCTGATTGTTTTGCCATAAATATATTAAGCTACTGCTTTTCTATTTTTACCAGTCTTCATTAAACCATCATAATGTTTGTTTAACAAGTATGAATTGATTTGTTGAATAGTATCTATTGCAACTCCAACCATAATTATTAATGAGGTACCTCCAAAAAACATTGCCCAAGATTGTTGTACATCCATAATACTTACAACAATAGCCGGGAACACAGCAATCAAAGCAAGGAATAAAGATCCTGGGAAAGTTATTAAAGACATCACTTTATCAAGGAAGTCTGAAGTTTCAGCTCCTGGACGAACTCCAGGAATAAAACCACCACTTCTTTTTAAATCATCAGCCATTTTATTAGTAGGCACAGTAATCGCAGTATAAAAGAATGTGAATACAATAATTAAAGTTGCAAATACAAAATTATACCAAAAACCAAACATATTACTAAATGCACCAACAATAGATTGTGATGTATCTGATTTAGACAATCCAGCTACAGCAGCAGGAATAAACATAATTGCCTGAGCAAAAATGATTGGCATAACCCCAGAAGCATTAAGCTTAAGTGGAATCCATTGTCTATTACCACCAGCTAAATCTTGCTCGTAATCTCCTGTTGTTGTACGACGAGCATACTGAACCGGAATTCTACGTACTGCCATAGTAAGCAATACACAAGCAATAATAACTAACAACCATACAATAATTTCAATAACCAACAACATCGGACCACCGTTGTTATTCGTAACTCTGGTTGTAAATTCTTGTATAAAAGCTTGCGGTAGACGAGCTAAGATACCAACCATAATCAATAATGAAATTCCATTTCCAATACCTTTATCAGTAATTTTTTCTCCAAGCCACATAGCAAATATTGTACCTGTAACTAAGATAATAACAGAAGAAAACAAAAACTCAGGAGAGTTGAACCCTAGCAAAAATGCATTGCCAGGTAATGTTCTGTATAAATTGTAGATATAAGTTGGACCTTGAACCAATGTAATAGCAATAGTTAACCAACGTGTAATTTGATTAATTTTTTTTCTACCGCTTTCTCCATCGTTTTGAAGTTTTTGCAAATATGGAATCGCAATTCCCATTAACTGAACAACAATAGACGCAGAAATGTAAGGCATAATACCTAAAGCAAAAACTGAAGCTTTAGAGAAAGCACCTCCGGTGAACATGTCAAGGATAGATCCTAAACCATTTTTTGTTTGTCCCGCTAAACCAGTCAATTGAGTTGCGTCAATTCCAGGAAGCGTAACGTGTGCTCCAAAACGATATACTAAAAGCAAACCTAATGTAATCAGGATTCTGTTTTTCAGTTCTTCGATTTTCCAAACATTACTTATTGATTCAATAAATTTCTTCATACAATAGAAAAATTATATTGTTACGGCCTCTCCACCAGCAGCTTCAATAGCAGCTTTTGCAGTAGCAGTAAATTTGTGAGCAGTTACTTTTAATTTTGCTTTCAATTCTCCTCTACCCAAAATCTTAACGATTTCGTTTTTGGTAGCCAGACGGTTTGCTACGAAATCTGTCATTGAAACAGAATCAGTAATTACACCATTATCTACTAATAATTGAAGCGTATCTAAATTAACACCTTCGTATTCTTTACGGTTGATGTTTGTGAAACCAAACTTAGGCACACGTCTTTGAAGCGGCATTTGTCCTCCCTCAAAACCAATCTTTTTAGAATAACCAGAACGAGATTTTGCTCCTTTGTGACCTCTTGCAGAAGTACCACCTTTTCCAGAACCTTCTCCTCTACCTAATCTTTTATTTTGATTGTGTGTTGACCCTTCAGCTGGTTGTAAGTTACTTAAATTCATAACAGTATTTGTTATTTAGCTTCTTCGACAGAAACTAAGTGTTTAACTTTGTTTATCATCCCAAGGATAGCAGGGTTTGAATCATGCTCTACAACTTGTCCCATTTTACGTAGACCCAAAGCTTCCAAACCTCTCTTTTGAGAAAGAGGACAGTTGATTTTGCTTCTTACTTGTTTTACTAATAATTTAGCCATAATTTCCTTGAATTAACCTTTAAAAACTTTTTCTAAAGAAACACCTCTTTGTTTTGCAACAGTATAAGCGCTTCTCATTTGTAATAAAGCATCAAAAGTTGCTTTAACCACGTTATGAGGATTTGATGATCCTTGAGATTTAGATAATACATCGTGAATACCTACTGATTCAAGAACTGAACGAACAGCTCCACCAGCAATAACTCCTGTACCATGAGAAGCAGGAATTAAGAATACACGTGCACCACCAAATTTACCTTTTTGTTCGTGAGGAACAGATTGTCCATTCAAAGGAATTTTTACTAAATTTTTCTTAGCATCTTCTACTGCTTTCGCAATTGCTTCAGAAACGTCTTTAGATTTTCCTAATCCGTGACCAACTACTCCGTTTTCATCACCTACAACTACAATAGCAGAAAAACCGAAAGCTCTACCACCCTTTGTAACTTTAGTAACACGATTAACACTTACCAGACGATCTTTAAGTTCAAGACCACTTGGTTTTACCAATTCTACATTTTTGTATTTAGACATAATATATTAGAATTTAAGTCCAGCCGCTCTTGCGCCTTCTGCTAATGATTTAATACGACCGTGATATAAATATCCACCTCTATCAAAAGTGATGGTATCAATCCCGGCTTTTAACGCTTTCTCTGCAACTAATTTTCCAACAGCAGCAGCGATTTCAACGTTAGTACCTTTTCCTATTTCTTTTTCTCTTGAAGATGCAGCTAATAAAGTAACCCCATTTACGTCATCAATAAGTTGAGCATAAATTTCTTTGTTACTTCTAAATACAGATAGTCTTGGGTTAGTAGCAGTACCACTAATCGATTTTCTAATTCTGAATCTAATTCTCTGTCTTCTATCAGATTTTGTTAATGACATAATCTTATTTTTTAAGCTGATTTACCTGCTTTTCTTCTTAATACTTCACCCACAAATTTAACACCTTTTCCTTTATATGGCTCAGGCTTACGGAAACCTCTAATTTTCGCAGCAACCTGACCTAAAAGTTGTTTATCAAATGATGTTAATTTTACGATAGGGTTTTTACCTTTTTCAGATATTGTTTCAACAACTACTTCAGCAGCAACTTCTAAAACAATATTGTGAGAATATCCAAGAGCTAAATCTAATTTTTGACCCTGGTTTGAAGCTCTGTAACCAACTCCAACTAATTCAAGTTCTTTTGTAAAACCTTCAGATACACCAATGATCATGTTATTGATTAATGATCTGTATAATCCGTGTTTTGCTCTTTGGTCTTTATGATCAGACGATCTTTCTAATAGAACCTGATCGCCTTCAACTTTTACAGTAATGTCCGAAAACTCCTGAGTTAGTTGACCTTTTTTTCCTTTTACTGTAATGATACCGTCTTTAACTTCTACAGTTACACCGGCAGGGACTACAACTGGGCTTTTACCTATTCTTGACATCTTATTTAGTCTTTAAAATTAGTATACGTAACAAATTACTTCACCACCTACATTTAATTGTTTTGCTTGTTTTCCAGTCATAAGACCTTTAGAAGTTGAAACAATTGCAATTCCTAATCCGTTAAGGATTCTTGGTAATTTGGCAGCACCTGCGTATTTACGTAAACCAGGTTTACTAATTCTTTGGATATCTTTAATCACAGGCTCTTTAGTATCTTTGTCATACTTCAAAGCGATCTTGATTGAACCCTGAACAGAGTTGTCTTCAAATTTGTAACTCAAGATATAACCTTGATCAAATAAGATCTTAGTTATTTCTTTTTTTAGATTAGAAGCCGGAATTTCAACAACTTTGTGGTTTGCAGCCACAGCGTTACGAACTCTAGTCAAATAATCTGCAATAGGATCTGTATACATATGTATTTGATTGCGATTATGGTTTTCGGGAGATACTCATCTCCCGAACCTTTAATCAATTAAAATTATTTTTTGGTTTGCAAAAGTACTAACTTATTGCGAGATTACCAAGACGCTTTTTTAACTCCAGGAATTAACCCATTATTAGCCATCTCACGGAAAGTTACACGTGAAATACCGAATTGACGGATATAACCTCTTGGTCTGCCTGTTAACTTACAACGATTGTGCAAACGAACTGGTGAAGCATTTTTAGGTAATTTTTGTAAACCTTCAAAATCTCCGGCTTCTTTCAAAGCTTTTCTTTTCTCAGCATACTTTGCTACCGTTTTCTCTCTTTTCACCTCACGGGCTTTCATTGATTCTTTAGCCATGTCTTAATTCTTTTTAAAAGGTAATCCTAATTCAGCCAATAATGACTTTGCTTCCTTGTCTGTTTTTGCAGTAGTAACAAATGTAATATCCATTCCTGAAATTTTGTTTACTTTGTCAATATCAATTTCAGGGAAAATGATTTGCTCCAAAACTCCAAGGTTGTAGTTACCTCTTCCATCGAAACCAGTAGCTTTAATACCACTAAAATCTCTAACGCGTGGCAAAGCAGAAGTAACAAGTCTGTCTAAAAACTCATACATTCTTTCTCCACGTAAAGTAACTTTTGCTCCAATAGGCATACCTTTTCTCAATTTGAAAGACGCAACGTCTTTCTTTGAAATTGTAGATACTGCTTTTTGTCCAGTGATCTTTGTTAACTCATCAACTGCATAGTCAATAAGTTTTTTATCAGATACAGCTGCACCAACTCCACGGCTCAAAACGATTTTTTCAAGTTTTGGAACTTGCATCACGTTTGTATATCCGAATTCCTCTTTAAGAGCAGAGATTACTCTACTCTTATATTCTTCTTTTAGTCTAGGTGTATATGCCATTACTATAGTACTTGATTAGATTTTTTTGAAAATCTTACTTTCTTATCTCCCTCTACTCTAATACCAACTCTAGTTGTTTCCTTAGTTTTAGGATCAATTAGTGAAATGTTAGATATTTGTATAGAAGCTTCTTTCTTAACGATACCACCTTGAGGGTTTTTAGCACTTGGTTTTGTATGTTTCGAAACCATGTTTACACCTTCAACTATCGCTTTGTTTTTCTCACGGTAAACACGTAAAACTTTACCTTCAGCACCTTTATGGTCTCCAGCAATAACTCTTACGATATCTCCTGATTTTATTTTTAGCTTTATCATCTTAAAACGAATTAAAGCACTTCTGGTGCTAATGATACAATTTTCATGAATTGTTTTTCACGAAGTTCTCTTGCTACCGGACCAAAAACACGAGTTCCTCTCATTTCCCCTGCAGCGTTCAAAAGAACACAAGCATTATCATCGAAACGGATATAAGAACCATCAGCTCTTCTCACTTCTTTTTTGGTACGTACAACAACTGCAGTTGAAACAGCTCCTTTTTTAACGTTACCGTTAGGAGTTGCATCTTTAATAGATACTACAATCTTGTCACCAACAGAGGCATACCTTCTTTTGGTACCTCCTAAAACACGGATAGTTAAAACTTCTTTTGCTCCCGTGTTATCTGCTACTTTTAGTCTTGATTCCTGTTGTACCATAATTATTTAGCTCTTTCTAAGATTTCAACTAATCTCCAACATTTTGTTTTACTTAAAGGACGCGTTTCGCTAATTCTTACAGTATCTCCAATGTTACAGTCGTTTGTTTCGTCGTGTGCAACGTATTTCTTTGTTTTCAACACGAACTTACCGTATAATGGGTGTTTTACTTTTCTTACTTCAGCAATAACAATAGATTTATCCATTTTATTTGAAGTAACAACACCTATTCTTTCTTTTCTTAAATTTCTTTTTTCTTCCATCTTTCAGCAGAATACAATTATTGTAACTCTCTTTTAGTTAACTCTGTAGCTAATCTTGCAACTGTTCTTCTTACACTTCTAATTTGAAGCGGGTTCTCAATTGGAGAAATAGCGTGAGCCATTTTTAGGTCAGCATATACTTTCTTAGTTTGACTAAGTTTTTCTTGCAACTCCGCTGCAGAAAGATCTTTTATTTCTGATTGTTTCATAATATAAATTTAATTATGCTTCGAAATCTCTAGCAACGACGAACTTAGTTTTTACTGGAAGCTTTTGAGCCGCAAGACGTAAAGCCTCTTTTGCAACTGATAAAGGAACTCCTCCAACTTCAAACATAATTCTTCCGGGTTTAACAACGGCAGCCCAATATTCAACGGCACCTTTACCTTTACCCATACGTACCTCAAGAGGTTTCTTAGTAATTGGTTTGTCTGGAAATATTTTGATCCATAATTGTCCTTCTCTCTTCATAAAACGAGTTGCAGCAATACGCGCAGCTTCGATTTGACGAGACGTTAAGAACATTCCATCTTCATGTACAGATTTAATACCAAACATTCCATTAGAAAGTTCATGCCCTCTTTGAGAGTTACCTTTCATTTTACCTTTTTGTACCTTACGGTATTTTGTTCTTTTAGGCTGTAACATTTTTCTTTAGTTTAAAAATTTACTTTCTTTTACGAGCGTCTGGTTTTCCACCTTTATTAAAAGGCTTTCTGTCTCCTCTCGGAGAATCGCCACCTTTACCACCACCAGTTCCGGATTGTTTTTTATCCATTCCTGCAAGTGGAGAAAGATCTCTCTTTCCATAAACTTCACCTTTCATGATCCATACTTTGATACCCATTCTACCGTAAGTAGTATGAGCTTCAGCCAAAGCATAATCAATATCAGCTCTGAAAGTTGATAGAGGAATTCTACCTTCTTTGAAACCTTCTGAACGTGCCATCTCAGCACCATTCAAACGACCAGAAATCAAAACTTTGATACCTTCAGCGTTCATACGCATAGAAGCAGCAATAGCCATTTTGATTGCACGTCTGTAAGAGATACGGCTTTCGATTTGACGAGCGATGCTTGTCGCCACAAGATAAGCATCTAATTCAGGTCTTTTGATTTCAAAGATGTTGATTTGAACCTCTTTGTCAGTAACTTTCTTAAGTTCTTCTTTTAACTTGTCTACCTCTTGTCCGCCTTTTCCGATAATGATACCAGGTCTTGCAGTAGTGATAGTAACGGTTACAAGTTTCAAAGTTCTCTCGATGATTACTTTTGATACACTAGCTTTTGATAAACGAGCGTGGATATACTTTCTGATTTTGTGATCTTCGGCAAGTTTATCACCGTAATCATTTCCACCATACCAGTTTGAGTCCCACCCTCTGATGATACCAAGTCTATTTCCAATTGGATTTGTCTTTTGTCCCATGCTGCTTAAGAATTGCTTTGTGTGTTATTGATAGCTCCAAGCACGATTGTTACGTGGTTAGAACGTTTTCTTATTCTGTGTGCACGACCTTGTGGAGCTGGACGAAGTCTTTTCAACATCATTCCACCATCTACTCTGATCTCTTTAACAAATAACCCAGCTTCTTCTAAATTACCTTCACTATTTTTTTGCTCCCAATTGTTGATTGCAGATAATAATAGTTTTTCTAATTTTCTTGAAGCTTCTTTAGAACTGAATCTTAAGATGTTAAGTGCTCTTTCTACCTTCTGACCTCTTACCAAGTCCGCTACTAAGCGCATTTTTCTAGGTGAAGTAGGGCAGTTATTCAATTTTGCGAAAGCAATAGACTTATTAGCCTCTTTTCTCGCATCTGCTGTTTCTCTTTTACGAACTCCCATTGCTTCTTATTTTTTACCTTTATTTTTTGCTCCAGCATGACCTCTAAAAGATCTAGTTGGTGAAAATTCTCCTAATTTGTGACCTACCATGTTTTCTGTTACGTAAACTGGTACAAATTGACGACCGTTATGAACTGCGATAGTCTGTCCAACAAAGTCTGGAGTAATCATAGAAGCTCTAGACCAAGTCTTTACCACTCCTTTATTTCCGTTTTCAATGTTTTCCTGAACTTTCTTGTCTAACTTATAATGAACGAAAGGTCCTTTTTTTAATGAACGTGCCATATCTTATTATTTCTTTCTACGTTCTACGATATACTTGTTACTCGGGTTTTTCTTAGAACGAGTTCTATAACCTTTTGCTGGTATTCCATTTCTTGAACGTGGATGTCCACCAGAAGAACGTCCTTCTCCACCACCCATTGGGTGATCAACAGGGTTCATTGCAACAGGTCTTGTTCTAGGTCTTCTTCCTAACCATCTTGTTCTACCAGCTTTTCCTGACACAACTAATTGGTGGTCTGAATTAGAAACAGCTCCAATTGTAGCCGAACAAGTTAACAAGATCAATCTTGTTTCACCAGATGGCATTTTAATTGTAGCATATTTTCCATCTCTTGCCATTAATTGAGCAAATGTACCAGCTGAACGAGCGATTACCGCTCCCTGACCTGGACGTAACTCAATACAAGAGATTACAGTTCCTAAAGGAATTCTGCTTAAAGGCAATGTGTTACCAATTTCAGGTTGAGATTCCGGACCAGAAACTAATTTCTGACCAACTTTCAATCCGTTTTGTGCGATAACATAAGTTTTCTCACCATCAGCATAAGCTAATAAAGCGATAAATGCAGTACGATTTGGATCGTATTCGATTGATTTCACAGTAGCCGGAATTCCTTCTTTTGTACGTTTGAAATCAATAATACGATATCTCTGCTTGTGACCACCACCCGTATAACGCATGGTCATCTTTCCTTGACTATTTCTACCACCAGAGTTTTTTATCGGCGCTATCAAAGAGCGTTCCGGCTTATCAGTTGTAATGGCGTCATAACCATTCACAACTCTAAATCGCTGACCTGGGGTAATAGGTTTTAATTTTCTTACTGACATTTTATCTTAGATATTGTTGTAAAAATCAATTGTTTCTCCTTCTTGTACTTGCACAATTGCTTTTTTGATAGCATTTGTCTTTCCACTGATCAAACCACTTTTAGTGTATTTTGTAGTTCTGTCCGGTCTTACGTTCATCGTGTTAACTGAAACGATAGTTACTCCATAAGCAGCTTCGATAGCTTTCTTAATCTGAACTTTGTTTGCTTTTTTGTCAACAACGAATCCGAAGCGGTTTAAAACTTCACTTTCTTTGGTTACTTTTTCTGTTACTATAGGTCTAATTATGATGCTCATATTCCTATTATTTGCTTAAATTTTCTTCAATTAACTCCAAAGAACCTTCTAAAAGCACTAAATTATTAGTGTTTAAAATAGCGTAAGTGCTTAATTCAGAGCTAGTTACGACATTAGAAGCCTTTAAATTGCGTGACGACAAATATACATTTTTATTCGCTTCACCCAACACAAATAGAGATTTTTTATTTTCTAACCCTAAAGCTTTCAAAACGTTAATGAAATTTTTAGTGTTTGGAGCTTCAAATCCAAAGTCTTCAAGAACGATAATATTCGACTCTTTTGCTTTGATTGAGAACGCTGATTTTCTTGCCAATCTTTTCAAGCCTTTATTCAATTTGAATGAATAACTTCTTGGTCTTGGCCCAAAAATAGTTCCACCACCTTTAAACAATGGATTTTTAATACTTCCCGCACGAGCTGTACCAGTTCCTTTTTGTTTTTTAATCTTACGTGTACTTCCTGTCACTTCAGCTCTTTCTTTAGCTTTGTGAGTTCCTTGTCTTTGATTAGCAAGATATTGCTTAACATCAAGGTATACAGCGTGATTGTTTGGTTCAATTGCGAATACTGAATCAGAAAGTTGAACTTTTCTTCCAGTATCTTTTCCGTTGAAATCTAATACTTTTACTTCCATTACTTCTGAATGATTACATAAGAGTTTTTATGTCCAGGAACACATCCTTTAATAACAAGCAGGTTCTTTTCAGCCACTACTTTTAAAACTCTAAGGTTTTGAACTTTTACATTGTCTCCTCCCATTCTTCCAGCCATACGCATTCCTTTGAATACTCTAGATGGATAAGAAGAAGCTCCCACAGAACCTGGCGCTCTTAAACGGTTGTGTTGACCGTGAGTTGCTTGTCCAACACCACCAAATCCGTGACGTTTAACAACCCCTTGAAAACCTTTACCTTTAGATACACCTTGTACATCTACAAATTCTCCTTCAGCAAAAATAGAAACATCAATAAGATCTCCTAATTTTTGTTCAGTTGCAAAATCTTGAAATTCAACGACTTTTTTCTTAGCAACAGTTCCAGCTTTTTTAAAGTGACCTAAAGCCGCTTTAGTGGAATGTTTCTCGTTTTTGTCATCGAAACCAAGTTGCAACGCTTCGTACCCGTCAACACCTTTGGTTCTGACTTGGGTAACAACACACGGCCCAGCCTCGATTACTGTACAAGGAATGTTTTTCCCGTTTTCGTCGAAAATACTAGTCATGCCGATTTTTTTACCAATTAACCCAGACATAAATATTAATTATTAATTACTAAAATTCCCTTCAATTTGAAAACAACATAAATTTCCAAACAGGGAGTGCAAAAGTAGATATTAAAATTGAATATACCAAACAGTTACAAAAATTAAATGGCTCATTATCAAAATTCAAGAAACAAACTTATCCCTAATCCTATTTGATTTATTCAAAATAGCAGATTTCATATTTTTAACTTAGAACGATATCAGCCTTAACAATTCCTTAATCAACAAAATAAAAAACTTCCGCAACCGCCTAAATAAAAGACATTTCAACAAAAAAGAACATAATTGATTAAAAAGAAAACACTTCAACAATCACAAAAACAAAACTTTGCACAAACAAAAAAAAGCGAAACATTTCTGCCTCGCTTTTTTTATAAAATATAATAAAAAAATTATACTTTTATTTCTACTTCAACTCCACTTGGCAATTCAAGTTTCATTAATGCATCAATAGTTTTAGATGAAGATGAGTAAATATCAATCAATCTCTTGTATGACATTACTTCAAATTGCTCTCTCGCTTTTTTGTTAACGTGCGGAGAACGTAATACAGTGAAAAGTTTTTTGTGAGTTGGTAACGGAATTGGACCTGTTACAACTGCTCCAGTAGTTTTTACTGTTTTTACGATCTTTTCAGCAGATTTATCCACCAACATGTGATCGTAAGATTTTAGTTTTATTCTGATTTTTTGACTCATTTTCTTAAGAATTACGCGTTACCTTTTGCTTTTTTAATTACAGCTTCTGAAATATTAGAAGGTGTTTCTGCATAATGTGAAAACTCCATTGTTGAAGTAGCTCTACCAGAAGATAATGTTCTTAATGTTGTTACATATCCAAACATTTCTGACAAAGGCACATCAGCTTTAATAGTTTTAGCACCATTTCTGTCACCCATGTCATTAACCTGACCTCTACGACGGTTGATATCACCAACGATATCTCCCATGTTTTCCTCAGGAGTAATAACTTCCATTTTCATGATTGGTTCCAAAATAATTGCTCCAGCAGCTTTTGCTACTTCTCTATAACCCATTCTAGCTGCTAATTCAAAAGAAAGCGCATCAGAATCGACAGGATGGAAAGATCCGTCTGTCAAAGTTACTTTCAAACTATCCACTTGATAACCAGCCAAAGGACCAGTTTTCATAGCTTCACGGAAACCTTTTTCTACAGATGGAATATATTCTTTAGGAACGTTACCACCTTTTACCGCATTAACAAATTGCAATCCTACAGGAACTTTACCGTCAACTTCATCAGCCGGCTCAAGTGTAAATACGATATCACCGAATTTACCACGACCTCCAGATTGTTTCTTGTAAGTCTCTCTGTGCGTTGCACTTCTTGTAAACGCTTCTTTATATTCAACTTGAGGTTCACCTTGGTTTACTTCAACTTTAAATTCACGTTTCATACGATCCACTAAGATATCTAAGTGAAGCTCACCCATACCAGATATAATTGTTTGCCCTGAAGCCTCATCTGTTCTAACAGTAAATGTTGGATCTTCTTCAGCTAATTTAGCCAAAGCCATACCCATTTTATCAACGTCAGCTTTAGTTTTAGGTTCAATTGCAATACCAATTACCGGCGCAGGGAATTTCATAGACTCAAGAATAATTGGATGTTTTTCATCACACAATGTATCTCCAGTTTTAATATCTTTAAATCCAACGGCAGCTCCAATATCTCCAGCTTCAATATAATCGATTGGATTTTGTTTGTTAGCGTGCATTTGGTAGATACGAGAAATTCTTTCTTTATTTCCCGAACGAGTATTCAAAACATAAGAACCAGCATCTAAACGTCCAGAGTAAGCACGGAAGAAAGCTAAACGACCTACGAATGGGTCAGTAGCAATTTTAAATGCCAAAGCAGCGAACGGCTCTTTTACATCTGGCTTACGCAAGATTTTAGTTTGATCTTCTTCTAATAATTCAGCATCATCAGGATGAATCCCTTCGATACCTTCCTTATCCATTGGAGAAGGCAAATATTTACAAACTGCATCTAACATGAATTGAACTCCTTTGTTTTTGAAAGAAGAACCAGCAATCATAGGAATGATAGCCATATCCATAGTAGCAGCTCTTAAAGCTTTGTTGATTTCTTCCTCTGTAATAGAGTTTTCATCTTCCATGAATTTCTCTAAAAGATTTTCATCATAATCAGCAACTGCTTCAATAAGAATAGATCTGTATTCTTTAACTTCAGCTAACATATCCTCAGGAATTGGCACAATATCAAAAGTCGCTCCTTGAGTAGCATCATGCCAGATGATAGCTTGATTTTTTACTAAATCCACAACACCTTTGAAATCATTTTCTTCACCAATTGGCAAAGTAATTGCAACTGCATTTGATTTTAACATATCACGAACCTGTTGACAAACTGCCAAAAAGTTAGATCCTTGACGGTCCATTTTGTTTACGAATCCCATACGCGGAACCCTGTATTGATCTGCAAGTCTCCAGTTAGTTTCTGATTGAGGCTCAACACCATCAACAGCACTAAATAAGAAAACTAATCCATCAAGTACACGTAAAGAACGGTTTACCTCTACAGTAAAGTCAACGTGTCCAGGAGTATCAATAATATTAAAGTGATATGGCAAAGATTCAGGCAAAATTTTACCTTGCTCAGTTGGAAAATTCCATTCACAAGTTGTTGCAGCTGAAGTAATTGTAATACCTCTTTCTTGTTCTTGAGCCATCCAGTCCATTGTTGCAGCACCATCGTGTACTTCACCAATTTTATGTGATTTTCCAGTATAAAAAAGAATACGCTCAGTTGTTGTTGTTTTACCAGCATCAATGTGAGCAGCAATTCCGATATTTCTTGTATATTTTAAATCTCTAGCCATTTCTTACGAATTAAAATCTAAAGTGAGAGAAAGCTTTATTAGCTTCTGCCATCTTGTGAGTATCCATTCTTTTCTTAACCGCAGCACCTTCTTCTTTAGCAGCAGCTAAACATTCTGACGCTAAACGTTGTGCCATAGATTTTTCATTTCTTCTTCTTGAATAAAGTATTAACCACTTCATTGCCATAGAAATTTTTCTGTCTGGTCTAATTTGCATTGGAATTTGAAATGTAGCTCCACCCACTCTACGACTACGTACTTCTACGTGAGGCATAACGTTTGTTAAAGCATCTTTCCAAATTTCTAATGAAGATTTTTCTGAATCCTGCTTTTTAGACTCAATGATGTCAATTGCATCATAAAATACTTTGAAAGCTGTAGATTTCTTACCATCCCACATTAAGTTGTTCACAAAACGTGTTACCAATTGATCGTTAAATCTTGGATCTGGTAAAAGTGGTCTTTTCTTTGCCGCTCTTTTTCTCATGTCTTTTTTTTAATAAAAAGTTATAGGTCATCCGTTAAATGTTATGTTGTTACAGACTTCTACCAAAGTTTCAATCCCTAACCCTTAACTCCTAACCTCCAACTCTTAACGTTTTAAATTACTTTTTTGCTTCTTTTGGGCGTTTAGCACCGTACTTAGATCTTCTTTGCGTTCTTCCTGCAACCCCTGACGTGTCAAGCGCTCCACGAACGATATGATATCTAACACCTGGTAAATCTTTTACCCTTCCACCTCGCACTAATACTATCGAGTGCTCTTGTAGATTGTGTCCTTCTCCAGGGATGTAAGCATTCACTTCATTACCATTTGTCAAACGTACACGCGCAACTTTACGCATTGCAGAGTTTGGTTTTTTTGGTGTAGTAGTGTAAACACGCGTACAAACCCCTCTTCTTTGAGGACAAGAATCTAAAGCAACCGATTTACTCTTCTTAGTGATCTGAGTTCTTCCTGTTCTTACTAATTGTTGAATTGTTGGCATAATTAATACTAAAAATTTATTATGTATATTAAATTCCCGCTTTTTACGGGGTTGCAAATGTATAAAATATTTTTCACTATACAAATGTTAATCCATTAATTTTCAATAACATTATTTAAACTTATGATTTTCCAAACAAACAACAGATATTTGCAATATATTTAATAAATGCAATATTTAAAATTGAAACTATCTTTTTACATATTTATTTTTTTTCTTAGCGTCAACTGCCATGCGCAAAATTTTGAATTAAAAATTACTGGGATTAACACAAGAGAAAACCA
Source organism: Flavobacterium sp. Flavsp81 (assembly GCF_059491325.1). Taxonomy (NCBI): domain Bacteria; kingdom Pseudomonadati; phylum Bacteroidota; class Flavobacteriia; order Flavobacteriales; family Flavobacteriaceae; genus Flavobacterium; species Flavobacterium sp. Flavsp81. The sequence goes on from NZ_CP168505.1 coordinate 2,815,784, forward strand.
AACAATTGATTCCTTAAATTACGCGACAACACATCCAAACATAAAATCCCTGATTGAAGAAAGCAACAACACTATACAAAAGCTTCATAAAAAAGGTTTTTTAGAAACTAAATTATTAGAAAACACCAAAATAAACGACTCCTCTTACAACTATAAACTGTCACTTGGACATAGAGTAAAATACACCTATATATATATAGGTAGGAATAACTCTTTTTTTGATCCATCTGAAACAAAAAATGACACTATAATTATTCCATATGAAGAAACCGAAAACTATATAAATCGAAAGATTTTAGAAGCCGAAAAACAAGGATTTGCCTTAACAAAAATAAAACTCAAAAATATCCAGAGAAAGAATATGATAATTTATGCGGATTTAAATTTTAATTCTGAAAAAAAACGCAGAGTAAATTCCATTATTATAAATTACATAAACAACAATTGGACAGATTATTTTCCCAAAGGGCATTTAAAACAACTTAATAAAAAATACATTAATAAGACTTTTAACCAAGAGGCAATTCAGGAACTTTATAGCGATATAAATAATTTCGAATTTGTAAATCAAACAAAGTATCCCGAAATATTATTCACGAGTGATTCAACAAAAATTTACACTTATCTGGAAAAAAGAAAAGCGAATACATTTGATGGATATATAGGATTTTCAAACAATGAGAATAAAAAATTAAATCTAAATGGCTATCTCGACATTTCACTACTTAACACTCTTCATGCCGGTGAGCAATTTTCGTTATATTGGAAAAGTGATGGTAATCAGCAAAAAACTTTTAACACTAAACTAGAAATTCCATACATTTTCAAATCATCTTTAGGAGTAAAAGCTCAATTAAATATATTTAAACAAGACAGTACTTTTCAAAATACTAAAACCGTAATTGATTTAGGTTACTATATCAATTATAATTCAAAAATATATTTTGGTTATCAATCTACTGAATCAAGTGATATTCAAAATGCTAATAACGCAACAATAAGCGATTTTAAGAATTCATATATTACTTCCAGTTATGATTATAAAAGACCCGACAATAATAACAATCTCTTTCCCAGGAAAATATTTTTAAACTGCACAATTGGATACGGAAAAAGAAACACTAATAATGAATCGGGAACACTTGAATCTAACAAACAACTTTTTACGTCGCTAAATTTATCTTATAATTTTAAGCTCAATGACAAGAGCTTTATTTACATCAATACACAAAATTATTTCTTGAAAAGCAGAAACTATATAACAAATGAATTATTTAGATTTGGCGGTTTAAATTCAATTAGAGGTTTTTCAGAAAACAGTTTGCAGGCAAACAATTCTCACTTACTTATAACAGAATACAGATATCTTACTACTTCGAATTTATATATTCACAGTATACTTGATTATGGAATATATCAGGATCCAACAACAATTACAAATACTAAAAAAGTAAGAAATTTACTATCTTTTGGTGCAGGATTAGGACTGTTGACAAAAAATGGTATTTTAAAAATACAAATAGCCAATGGCAGTACAAATAAAGGGGAAATAAAATTTTATAACAGTATATTAAATATTTGTTATAATGTTAAATTTTAACTGCTCATACAAAATCTTTAAGAAAAAACTTGGAATATTAACTAATTATTATGAGATTAGTGACACTAATTCAAAATATTTATTAATATGAAACCAATGTTTAATGGATTTTTAGTACTGTTATTAGTACTAATGGCGCAAATAACTCTTGCGCAAGAAAGAACTGTCTCGGGAATTGTTACCGATGATGCAGGCATGCCTTTACCGGGCGTAAGTGTATTAATTAAAGGTACAAAGACCGGAACACAAACAGATTTTGATGGTAAATATTCCATCAAAGTATCACCAAGTCAAGTTTTAATCTTTAGCTACATTGGTATGAGATCACAAGAAGTTGCAGCAAGCTCAGCCCAGGTTAATGCTAAATTATCAGGAGACACAATGCAACTTGAGGGAGTTGTTGTTACAGCATTAGGGATATCAAGAGAAAAAAAATCTCTAGGATATGCAACACAAGAAGTAAAAGGTGAAAGCCTGGCCGCAGTAAAGAGTGACAACTTTGTAAACTCTATTTCCGGTAAAGTTTCTGGTGTACAAGTAAAAAGAACAACAAATTTTGGCGGATCTACTAATATTGTAATTAGAGGAAATGCATCATTAACAGGAAACAATCAGGCCTTATTTGTGATTGATGGGGTTCCGGTAAGCAACAACAATTCCAACTCCAGAGATCAGGAACAATCAGGGGCTGGTTACGATTACGGAAATGCTGCATCTGACATTAACCCAGAAGACATTGAATCAATAAATGTACTTAAAGGATCAGCCGCCAGTGCATTATATGGATCCAGGGCAGCTAATGGTGTTGTAGTAATTACAACAAAAAAGGGAAATAAAAAAGGAAAAGGATATTCTATAACAGTAAATTCCGGAGTTAGCATGGGCTCTGTAGATAAAAGTACTTTTATAAAATATCAAAAACAATATGGCGCAGGATATGGCCCTTATTATGGACCGGATGAAGATTCTTACCTTGATCATAGAGATATTAATGGAGATGGCATTTTAGACAATGTAACACCATTAACAGAGGATGCTTCGTACGGACAAGCATTTGATCCAAATTTATTAGTGTATCAATGGGATGCTTTCTACCCGGAATCTCCAAATTACATGAAAGCAACTCCATGGATTAATGCAAAAAATGGCCCTATAACATTTTTTGAAAATCCTGTAGCCCTAACAAATTCTGTTTCGATAGATAAAGGTCTTGAAAATGGATATTTAAGGTTAGGAATTAATAATCTTGATCAAAAAGGACTTATGCCCAACAGTTCATTAAAAAGAAACACTGTTACCTTAAATGCATCAACCTTAATAAATGATAAGTTAACTGTAGCGGGATATGGTAACTTCACAAGAACAAGTACAATAGGCAGAAATACCACAGGGTACAATGACAATATTGCGGGTAATTTTAGACAATGGTGGCAAACAAACGTTGACATAAAAGATTTAAAGCAGGCTTATGAACTTACGGGAAGAAACGTAACATGGAATCCTAATGCCTATAACGACCCCAGACCAATATTCTGGGACAATCCTTATTTCCAACGCTATGAAAATTATGAATCAGACAGCAGAAGCAGGTTCATAGGTAATGCTTCTTTAAACTATAAAATTGCAAGCTGGTTAGATGCATATGGCAGGGTGTCTGTAGATACTTATGATGAATTACAAGAAGAAAGAAGAGCAGTTGGGAGTGTACCTTCAAATTTTGGTATCGGAACTGGCGGAGGTGATGGTAGTCTTAACAGAAACCCAGCTCCCTCAGGTTACTCAAGAAGAAATATTGGCTTCAGCGAATATAATTATGATTTCATGTTAAACTACAATACAAATTTAACAGAAAAATTAAACCTGAAAGGAGTTGTTGGTCTAAACGTTAGAAGAAGTTATTACAGCTCTATATGGGCTGCAACAAATGGCGGACTTGCTATACCTGGCCTGTATGCTTTACAAAATACAGCAGCTCCTATGCTGGCTCCAATAGAAAGGGACGAATCAATAGGAGTAGATGGTGTTTATGGAAGTGCTTCTTTAGGATATGATGATTATCTATACTTGGAAGGAACAATAAGAAGAGATCATTCTTCAACTCTTCCAGAAGCTAACAGCTCATACTACTACCCTTCTGTATCATCAAGTTTTGTATTTTCCAAATTTGTAAAAGCAGATTGGTTATCGTTCGGTAAAGTAAGACTTAACTACGCCGAAGTTGGAAACAGCCCTGGATTCGACAGAATCTTAGACACTTATGCCGTAAACACAGCTATAGGAGCCGGTTCTGCATCTGTAAAAGATACTAAAAATAATCCAAATCTAAAACCAGAAAAAACTAAAAGCTACGAGGCAGGTATAGAGCTGTCATTCTTTAAAAAGAGATTAGGATTAGACGTTTCGTATTACAAATCTAACTCAATCGACCAAATCATTCCTTTAAGACTAACATCTTCAACTGGTTACCTATACGAATTAATTAATGCAGGAGAAATAGAAAATAAGGGTATAGAGGTTTCTTTAAATGGAACACCAATCAAAACAGATAATTTCTCATGGGATGTTAATTTAAACTGGGCCAGAAACAGAAATAAAGTATTGAATCTTTTAGACGGTATCGACAATCTACAATTAGGTTCTTTTCAGGGAGGTGTTACAATAAATGCAGCAGTTGGCCAGCCTTATGGAGTAATCTATGGGACTCAATACACTTATTTAAATGGACAAAGAGTAGTCGATCCTGCTAACGGTCAATATATCAAAACTTCAACTTCTGATAACCCAATTGGAAATGCAAATCCAGAATGGACTGGAGGTTTAAACAATAAATTCACATACAAAAATTTCTCACTCGAGTTTTTAATAGATATGCAAAAAGGCGGGCAAATATTTTCATTAGACCGCTATTATGGTTTAGCAACAGGTTTACCAGACGATACAGCATTTATAAATGAACTTGGAAATCCTGTTAGAGATCCATTAACATCAGGAAGTGATAGCGGAGGATTTATTAATCCTGGTGTAAACCCTAATGGAAATGTAAACACAACCAGAATTGTAGCAAGTCGTTTTGGAGCTCAGGGATACAGAAGAGGATTACCAGATGAAGCATTTGTATATGATGCCAGCTATATTAAATTAAGACAAACTGCAATTTCTTATTCTCTTTCAGAAAAAGTTTTAAGAAATACATTCATGAACGGAATGACTTTAAGTGTTGTCGGAACTAACCTTTGGATTATTCACAAAAACTTACCAGATGCAGATCCGGAATCAGGATTAGGAGCAGGTAATTTACAAGGCTACTCAACAGGATCTTTACCATCTACAAGAGACATTAGCTTTAACATTAAAATCCAATTTTAAAATTAGAAATCATGAAAAAAATATTCTTTATTCTCTTCACGGCAACAATATTAGCATCTTGTTCCGATGATTTAGAGAAATTAAACGTAAACGTAAAAGACCCTGCGAATGTACCTGGAGAAGTTTTATTTACAAGTGCTCAAAAAAGTTTGGTAGATCAAATGATGAGTACTAATGTAAATGACAATATTTTTAGATTACTAAATCAATATTGGACAGAAACAGTGTATACAGATGAAAGTAATTACGATTTAGTTACCAGAACTATACCAGAACAGCACTGGCAGTATTTATACAAAGATGTACTAAAGGATTTAGATCAAAGTGCAAAAAATATTACTAATACCCCACTTGGATTAACCGAAAATCCATTGAATAAGTCAAACAAACTTGCTATAATCGAGGTTTTAAATGTCTATACTTACGCAATATTAGTAGAAACTTTTGGAGATGTACCATATTCACAGGCATTAAATTTAACTTATAAAACGCCTAAATATGACGATGGCTTAACAATCTACAAAGATTTAATAGTAAGATTAAACAAAGCTATAACAAACCTCAATACTGCAGGCGAAAGCTTTGGTGGTAATGACAGAATCTATGCTGGTGATGTTAGCAAGTGGATTAAGTTTGCAAACACACTAAAATTAAGATTAGGCATTATGATCTCAGACATACCATCTGAAGCGGCTCTTGCGCAAGCCACTGTATCTAGTGCAGCTCCACTTGTTTTTTCATCTAATCTTGACAATGCTGATTTCAAATACTTAACAGCGACTCCAAATACAAATCCTTTATATGTTGACCTTGTTGCGAGCGGTCGTTCAGATTTTGTTCCGGCAAACACATTAGTAGACGTTATGAATGATTTAAATGATCCAAGACGCTCTAAATATTTCGACAAGAATGTGGACGATCCGACCACTCCGGAAGTAGAATATATTGGCGGTACAAACGGAGGAAGCAATTCATTTCCGAATTTTACACATATTTCACCTACTCTTCAGGCGCCAGATTTCCCTGGAACTATTTTGGATTATGCAGAAGCTGAGTTTTTATTAGCAGAAGCAGCAGAAAGAAATCTATATGGTACTCCGGCAACAGCTGCTGCACATTATAATGCGGCTATTACGGCATCGATTTTAGATTGGGGCGGCACTGAAACAGAAGCAGTGGCTTATCTCGCAACACCAAATGTTGCATACGCTACAGCTCCGGGTACGTGGAAACAAAAAATAGGTACTCAAAGCTGGATAGCATATTACAACAATCCATTTGAAGGCTGGTCTACTTATAGAAGACTGGATTATCCAGTTTTAGTTGCTCCGGCAGATGCAGTTTCTGCAATTCCGGTTCGCTATACTTATCCAATTATAGAACAATCATTAAACAAAAGCAGTTATACTGCAGCAAGCCAGGCAATTGGCGGTGATAATGTCGAAACCAAATTATTTTGGGATAAATTTTAGAGAATATATTAAATTAAAGGTAAAAAGCCGCCTCTTTAGGTGGCTTTTTCTGTATTAAAAGTTATAAAAAAAACAATTGATGATGTTATTCTATATAATTTAACATTTACCAAAGTTCCAGTATATTTCATTATTATCATATTTGAAGCGATAAATTACGAATATTGAATTTGAACATGTTTATTAACACTAAAAAAACAATATCCTATTGTAAAATCATAATTTAACTAAAAAAAAAGCTTTTTATATTAGGATAGTTAACAAATTATTAAGAGTTTTGCGATACTAATTCAAAATATTAAAAAATGAAACTAAAGTTCAATGGATTCCTAGTACTTTTGTTAGTACTAGTAGCGCAACTTACTTTTGCGCAGGAAAGAGCTGTTTCAGGTATAGTTACCGACAATGCGGGAATGCCTTTGCCTGGCGTTAGTGTATTGCTGAAGGGAACAAAATCTGGAACACAAACTGATTTTGATGGTAAATTTACTATCAAAGTATCACCAAGCCAAGTTTTGGTATTTAGCTACATTGGGATGAAAACCCAAGAGATAGCTGCAACTTCTTCTGTAGTTAATGTGAAATTAGCAGATGCTGGTGCACAAGAACTTGAAGGCGTTGTTGTAACTGCATTTGGTATCAAAAGAGAGAAAAAATCTCTTGGTTATGCAACAACAACTCTTAAATCTGAACAGATTACTGCCGTAGTTAATACAAACCCATTTGAGACACTTTCTGGTAAAATCGCCGGTGTTGACATTACTGCTCCATCTCAACCAGGAGCTTCAACAAAAGTCATTATACGTGGTTTAAATACCATTACAGGAAACACTGGTCCACTTTACATTGTTGATGGCACTCCAATTAACAATAGTGCAACAGGTAGTGGTAATGATGGAGTTGCAACTACAACAAGATCTTATGATGCTGGTAGCGGTATTAGTGACCTTGACCCAAATAACATTGAAAGTATGACAGTTCTTAAAGGAGCTGCTGCATCTGCACTATACGGCTCAAGAGCTGGAGGCGGGGTAATCATCATCACAACTAAAAAAGGTAAATCAAACTCAGGAATTAAAGTTGACTTATTAGCTTCAACAGAATTCAGTCAAGTTGCAAGAGTTCCTCACTTACAAAATCAATTTGGACAAGGATGGAATGGTGTAGGATTTTCAGGATCTAACTCTTACAGTAATGAAAATGGTTCTTGGGGACCAGCATTCAATGGAGAAGTTAGACCTTGGGGAACAATATACAACAACAGTCAACAAATTAAACCTTATGTAGCATTAAATGACAACGTGAGAGATTTTTACAAAACTGGATCATTAGCAACACAATCTGTAACCCTTAGTGGTGGTGGTGATACGTCAGATTTCTCATTAGTGTTCTCTAATGTAAACAGTGATGGAGTTGTACCAACTGACGCTGATTTATATAAAAAACAATCTTTAGGATTTAACGGTGGCTTGAAATCAAACAAATTCACATTAAGAACATCTATCAATTATGTTTACAAAGACCAAGGTGTTGTAAATACAGGGCAAGGAGATGATGCTGGTCAAGGTTCAACTTTACAACAAGAATTATTACAAATTCCTAGAGATGTAAGTATTGTTGATTTAGCAGATTACAAAAACAATGTTTTTAATAATAATAGCTATTATTTTACTCCTTATGCTGGAAATCCTTATTTCGCAATAAACGAAAACAGTACAAAAGTATTAGGAAACAACATTTTTGGGAACGTAAATTTAAGTTATAAAATTACTGATAAAATTACAGCTACATGGCAAATTGGTGGTAATATCAGAAATGAAAGATTTAAAAGTTATGGAGCTATTGTAGATTATGAGCCAGGAAGCCCTCAAGACGGTAATAAAAACGTAATAGTTGGTGGAGTTACAGAAGGAAGATCAGAATATAGTGAATTTGACACTTTTTTTAATCTTAATTACAATACTAATTTAAGCGAAGACTGGACTCTAAATTTATTAGGAGGTTTCAATTATAACAAGAGAGAGACTGATGAACTATTCAATACAATTACCGGTTTAGGTATTAAAAATTACTATGAACTTTCTAACTCAGCATCAAGACCTGTAATCTTTCAGAATAACTCTTTAAGAAAAACAGGTGCTGTTTATGCATCTGCTGAATTTGCTTTCAAAAACAGGTATTTTGCTACTATTACAGGTAGAGAAGATGTAACTTCTACTTTACCAATTGGTAACAATGCTTACTTTTACCCTGCATTATCTCTTGGAGCCATTGTTATTGACAACGGAAGTACTTTCTTAAAATTAAGAGGCGCCGCTTCTAAAATTGCAAATGACACAGAACCTTATAATACAGAAAATGCATATGTACCTGGATCAGCAGCAGCAAATTTTGGTGTAATATCTTCTCCAATTGGAGGGGTAAGTTATTACGAAGCATCTTCAAGACTAGGAAACTCAGAATTGAAACCAGAAAGCACAGTTGAATATGAAGTTGGAGCAGAAGGATCTTTCTTCAAAAACAGAATTAGCTATGATATTGCATTATATCATAAAACAACTTCTGATGTAATCGTATACCTACCTTTAGATCCATCAACAGGATTTACATCTAAAGCTATCAACGCTGCAGATATTGTTAATAAAGGTATTGAATTATCTCTTACTGGAAGTCCAATCAAAAACCAAAACTTCACTTGGAATATTACCTACACGTTCACAAAAAACATGAACGAAGTTACTGAGATAGCTGAAGGATTTAACACTATTGATTTAGCAACTGGTTACTCAGTAACATACAGAGCTACTAAAGGACAGCCAATGGGTACCTATTACGCTTATGTCCCAAAAACAAATGCAGCGGGTCAAACTATTGTAAATGCATCTACTGGAATGTACGAACTTAGCGACGATATTCAACGTGTTGGAGACTCTCAACGTGATTTTGTAATGGGTCTGCAAAATACTTTTAAGTATAAAAATTTTAATTTAGGATTTTCATTAGACTGGAAAGAAGGTGGAGAAATGTATTCTTATACAAAAAGACTTGCTCATTTTACAGGAAATGGTATTGAAACTGCATATAACGACAGAAATACATTTATTGTTCCTAACTCTGTTAATGAACATGTAGATACAGCAACCGGTGCTGTAACTTATACGGAAAACATGACTCCTGTCACATTTGCAAAAATAAATTCATTTTATAATACTCAGGACAATCCAGCTTACGAAAATAACCACGTAATAGACAAAACTTTTGTTAGGCTAAGAGAGGTTACTTTTAACTATGATTTCCCTTCTTCATTAAGCAAAAACATGGGATTAAACAAAATTACACTGGGAGTTTACGCCAGAAATCTTTTTATGTGGACGCCAGGAGACAATCCTTATGTAGATCCGGAAGTATCAACATACGGAGCAACACGTTCAATTTCAGATTTCGGAGAATTTGGATCTAACCCATCACAAAGATCAGTAGGTGGGGTTTTAAAATTATCATTCTAAAATAAAATATAGAAAAATGAAAAAAATAGCAACATTAATAACAGCTCTTTTCTTATTAGTGTCATGTGACGAAACATTTGACATTAATAGAGATCCGGACTTATTGCCAGCGGGACAGGCTTACTCCACCATTCTTCCTGCCGGTATTGCAGGGGTTGCAGGAGCCCAAGGTTCTTATTATGCGATTATAGGAGGCTTTTGGTCACAATTCTGGACACAAAATACTACCTCAAATCAATACAAAGACGTAGATCAATACAGTATTGGAACAAATGATTATCAAGTTGGCTGGACAGCAATGTACGATGCTTTAAACGACATTAGAGTTGTAAAAGCAAAAGCATTAGCTGAAGGTAACTGGAACTACTTTTTGATAGCTACTGTACTTGAAGTACAAGCTTCACAAGTAATGACCGATTTGTATGATGATATTCCTTATGCTGAAGCTAACAATGTAAACATTTTACAACCAAAATTCAATACAGGAAAACAAACTTATGATTTAATGATAGCTGACCTAAAGTTAGCATTATCAAAAAATCTAAGTGCATCTGTAGGTGAAGTTCCTGCTAAAGATGATTTCCTCTTTAACGGAGATATGACAAATTGGACAAAATATGGTAATACACTATTATTAAAATTACATTTAAGATTAACTCAAGTAAATCCAGCACTTGCTGAATCGGGAGTTAAGGCTTTAATTGATTCAGGTGCTAAATTCTTGGATGTTGATGCTTCAATGCATAACTTCGAAAATGCTGACAGTAGAAGTAATCCTTTGTTTGAATCAGACAGAAGACAATTGAATACTACTTTAAATCTTAAAGCTAGTAAAACAATGTACTCTTTCTTAGACGAAAATGAAGACCCTCGTATAGCTAAATATTACGAAAATGGAGGAACTTCCACAGGAAAAGCTAACAATCAGGGTGACTTCTTAAACAATGCTACAGGTCTTTCTACAGTAATTTTAGCCGCTACAACTCCCGTATACTTCATTAGTGCCGAAGAAAGCTATTTTTTACAAGCAGAGGCTCTTACAAGATATTACGGCGGAGCTGGTGCTAAAGCAGCTTATGATTTAGGTGTTACTGCAAATTTCAGCAAATATTCACTTAATGCGTCTGCTTTTATAAATGCTGGAGGAAATTACGAATTCCCAGCAACAGGAACTGATGCTCAAATTGAAGCAATTATTACACAAAAATGGATTTCAAGTTTCCCTGGAAACGGCTACGAATCTTTCATTGAGCAAAACAGAACAGGCTACCCAAAAGTATCCAGTGTTCCTCAAACTAGTGCAAGCTATATTCCTGGACAATTTGCTGTGTCTGTACAAAGTGTACTTGACGATAACTTATTCCCTAAAAGAATTGTTTTACCAAATACGGTAAAATCGAGAAATCCAAATGCTCCAGCTTTAAAAGCAATAACTCTTCCGGTATGGTGGGACGTTAACTAAAAAACTAACTGATGAAAAAAATATTTATACAATTAATGGTGTTTAGCGGTCTGCTATTTACATCATGCTCAACGGATACTGACAATGTTTCAAAAGTCACAAACTATCCAGTTATTACCCTTAATGGTGACGCTACAGTATTTGTACCACTAGGTGGAACTTTTACTGACCCAGGCGTTGTTGCCCTAGAGGGAGGCGCTGAAATACCAACTGTAGTATCTTATGTAGGAAATTATAGAAAAGCCACAACACTTGATATTAACCAAGCAGATGAGTATACTCAGACCTATACTGCAGTAAATAAAGATGGTTTTAAAGCAACTTTAACCAGAAAAGTAATTGTTTACAAAACTGGCAACCTAATTAACAGTATTGAAGGCGTTTATCTTTCTACAACTAGAAGAAATGGTACATTACTACCTGCATCTCAAGGAAGTTCAGTAGACCAGAAATATGTCTATATCTGGAAAAATACTGATGGTACTTATGGAGTATCAGATGCTTTTGGTGGCTGGTATAGTATAGGAAGAAATATTGGCTTAACTTCTGCAACTCAAGGCGGAACAATTACTGGTAATATTGCAACTAATACGTTTACTTTTCCAGGGAACCCATTAGGGAATGCATACTTTGGAGGAGTTGCCAACATAACTGGATTAACTGTTAATGCTGCAACCAAAACACTTGTACTATCAACTTCTTGGGCTGCTTCTGCGACTACTAATTATAGCTTTGTTTCAACATTAACACAAGTACAACTTTAAAATTATTACAATGAAAAAATTAAAACTAAATATAAGACTTGTACTTGTAGCAATACTTGTACTTACTTCATTTACATCTTGTGATGAAGTAGGAGATACTGATCCGGGAGGAACCTCTGTCGAGTCAATGGCTGGAGATTGGTATATAACACTTACTGATTCTGATGGAGAGGTAGTAACGGATCATGCCCTACATTCAACATACAATACTGCAGCAAACGACAACACAATGTGGATTGACGATGCTAAAACCGGATATGTGATTAAATGTAAAGTTACTGTTGATGTCAAGTCTGAAACTTTTACCGCTACATCTGCAGAAAATGTACTGGACCCAGGTTCCACAGTAACTATTACTGAAGGAAAAATAGAAAAAGGAGCAGCGACTTCTAAAGGCGGACACAAAGTTGACAAGATATCTTTCAGAGCTCATTTTAGCTACGATGCCGCAGGCTATGACATTCTTTATGACGGTCACAAGAGAACTGGTTTCAAAGAAGATGAATATTAGATTTTAATTATAAAAAACTAAAACCACTCTGTTCATCCAGAGTGGTTTTTTTTTATAAAAACATTATACCTATATTTGCACCATGGAAAAAGAACATCAAATATTTGGAATCAGAGCCATTATAGAAGCGATTCAGGCAGGAAAAGAAGTAGACAAAGTATTTATACAAAAAGAAATTTCCGGAGAATTAATGAAGGATTTAATGAAGGTGATGAAACGCGCCAACATAAACTTCTCGTATGTTCCTGTAGAAAAGTTAAATCGTCTGACTCCAAATAATCATCAGGGTGCCGTAGCAACCATTTCACCAATTGGTTTTATTGATTTAGAACATTTAGTCGAATCAACTATTGAATCCGGAGCAAAACCATTGTTCTTAATATTAGATCAGATTTCTGATGCCAGAAATTTTGGTGCGATCATCAGAACTGCAGAATGTACAGGTGTAAACGGAATTATTGTTCAAAAAGCGGGTTCTGCTCCTGTAAATGGAGATACTGTTAAAACATCCGCCGGAGCCGTTTTTAATGTGCCTATTTGTAAAGTTGAACATATTAAAGATGCCATATTTTATCTTCAGGGTTCAGGAATCAAAACTGTTGCTGCAACCGAAAAAACTGAACAAAATATTTATGATCTTTCATTAAACGAGCCTGTAGCAATTATAATGGGTTCTGAAGATCGTGGAATAAACCCTTCGGTTCTTAAAATTGTAGATGAAAAAGCAAAACTTCCAATGTTTGGAACAATTGGATCGTTGAATGTTTCTGTTGCTTGTGGTGCTTTTTTATATGAAGCAGTCCGTCAGAGAACTTAATTACAATACGTTTTAAATTGACAATGAAATAATTTATCATATAAAGCAAATTCTTTTTATTTGCCTTCAATTGATAAAAAATATTTTACTGGTTTTCATGACAATGCTAAATAGTTTTTGTCATGAAATAACAGTATGTAAATCTTCTTCTATTTCTAAGATTATAAATCATAAACATAATTCTAAATAACAAAATCGACTATAAAATTTCGTCGTTTTTGTCAGTTTTACGAATGGTATAATTAACATGGAGATCAGAATTAAAATAAGTAGAAAGATTTTCTATTTCTTCATCTTCCACTTCCGTATTAACAAAATTACCTGTTTCATCAAAGTGTTTCATAAAAACATCATCTTGCGGATTAAAATCCGGTTTTTGCCAATCATAAACAATTGGTTTAGCATAATCAGGCGTTTTATAAAAAAGAGTTAGTACAAAACCGGCAATAAAACCAGCCAAATGTCCTTCCCACGAAATCGTATTGTCAATTTCCGGAAAAACATACCAAATCATTCCGCCATAAAGTAATACAACAGAAAAGGAAAGCGCTACTAATCGATAATAACCTGTTTGGATTCCTTTAAAAAAGATGAAACTTACTAAAACATAAATCAATCCACTGGCTCCGATATGATAATTTTCACGGCCAATAACCCAAGTAATTAAACCCGAAAATATAATTCCATAACCTATAACCGCAATAGACTGCTTTGAATAAAAAAATTGCAGAGCAGCTAACAATACTAAAAGCGGAATAGAGTTATTATACAAATGACTCAGATTCTCATGTATAAAAGGACTAAAAATAATTCCTTGTAAACCTGAAAAATCACGAGGGTATATTCCGTTTTGGTAAAAATCAAAATCAAAACGAATTTGAAACCAATATACAATCCAAAGAAAAAGGACAAAAAATACGGGAAGTCCAATAACAGCATTTGAGAATTTAAAATGATCGTCGTTCATAAGCTATAAGAATCTGTTCGTTAAATAAATATCAAAAAACTATCCAAATATAATTTACTGATAATTTGTCAGCTAACGCAAAATATTCTTAGATACGGATTTAGCCCTGATGGGAGCGGCATCCTTTTCCGGCTTCTTTTGCCGGGAAAAGATACAGCGGACAGCAGGTAAATAGCTCCTGAAAATTATAAAATTAAAATTGAAAATGGTAATTTTACAAAATGGAAGCACCTTTAGCAGAGCGTATTCGCCCACAAAAACTAGAAGACTACATTAGTCAAAGTCATTTGGTTGGACCAAATGGCTCTTTGACGCAACAAATTTCAAAAGGAATTATTCCGTCATTAATATTTTGGGGTCCACCGGGAACAGGAAAAACAACCTTAGCACAAATTATTGCCCAGGAATCAAAACGTCCATTTTATATTCTGAGTGCAATAAATTCAGGTGTAAAAGACATTCGTGATGTAATCGAAAAAGCAAAACAAAGCGGTGGTTTATTTACCACTAAAAACCCTATTTTGTTTATTGATGAGATTCACCGATTTAGCAAATCACAACAAGATTCTCTTTTGGCAGCAGTCGAAAAAGGCTGGATCACTCTTATTGGTGCTACGACTGAAAATCCAAGTTTTGAAGTCATTCCCGCATTATTATCACGTTGTCAAGTTTATATCTTGAATGCTTTTACAAAAGCCGATTTAGAAGCTTTATTGCAGCGCGCAATAAAAACAGATACAGAGTTAGCTTCAAAAAACATCGTTTTAAAAGAGACCGAAGCTTTGCTAAGGCTTTCGGGAGGTGATGGCCGAAAATTATTGAATATATTCGAGCTTGTCGTTAATGCTTCAGCAGATGAAGAAGTTATTATTACAAACGATCGTGTTTTTGAACTGGTACAACAAAACACTGTTTTGTATGACAAAAGTGGTGAACAACATTACGATATTGTTTCAGCTTTTATCAAATCGATTCGTGGAAGTGACCCTAACGGAGCCGTATATTGGCTAGCCCGAATGATTGAAGGCGGTGAAGATGTAAAATTCATCGCAAGAAGAATGCTGATTTTATCAAGCGAAGACATTGGAAATGCGAATCCTACTGCATTTATTATGGCCAACAATACATTTCAGGCTGTTGCAACAATTGGCTATCCCGAAAGCCGCATTATATTAAGTCAATGTGCCATTTATTTAGCAACATCTCCTAAAAGCAATGCTTCATATATGGCGATTGGAAATGCCCAGCAATTGGTAAAACAAACGGGCGATTTACCGGTCCCTATTCATTTACGAAATGCTCCGACCAAACTTATGAAAGAATTAGGTTATGGGGACGAATATAAGTATTCGCATGATTATGCCAATAATTTTGCTGAACAGGAATTTTTACCAGAGGCGATAAAAGAAACGGTTCTTTATAATCCGGGAAACAATTCCCGAGAGAACAGTAACCGCGAATTTTTAAAGAACCGCTGGAAAGATAAATATGGTTATTAAACTATATTTTATATTTAGAATTTAACTGACACTTTTTCAGATATCAATTTATCATTTTGGTAATATTCAAAAAACCACTGATTGTCTTTTGCATTTAAAGATCCCTGAATACCATCTTTTATTGCAATGAAAGAATCAGGTCGCGAAGTTTTAAGCAATTTCATAATCACTTTTGGGGTTTTATCAATTAATTGATATCCGTTTTCTGTTGGTTGCGCATACAGTAAATTCGGATCAGAAACATCAGCTACAGGGGCAGCAACTACAGTTGTAGTTACCACCGGAGTTGTTGCAACTGCTGTTGACATTTTTGAAGAAGTAACATTTGTTTTCCCATTGTATTTATACTTCAGCTTATTTATGGATACAAATGCGAAATCTAAGGATTCTCTGTAAGCAGTTTCATATTCTTTATCTTTACTTTTTCCTACTTCGGAAGTATAAACCACTTTACCAAAGCAGTCTTTAAATTCAACAAAAAGCTTTGTGATTAAAAAACCATTATCTTTTTTTACATCAGCATATAAAAGTTCACATCTATCCAGATATTCCGCCGGAAGCTGTTCATTTTCATAAAAAGCCTGAAAACCGGCTTTTATCAAATTTGATTTGGTCATTGTTGATAATCTATACGGATTTATACCTTTTGCAAAATCAAATTTTATAGGTACAATAACAGCTTTATAATCGTTAACCGACTGTGAAAAACCAAGAGCAGAAATAAAAAGTGTTATCAAAAAAAGCTTAATTTTCATAATTATAAATATTTTTTAAGTTCTAATAAATGATTTATTTGTTTAATATTTTCAGGGGCCTCAATTTTTTTATCATTAAAAAAAATAGCATCCAAGCCAGCATTTAATGCTCCGTTAACATCTGCATCCAAACAATCGCCAATCATTAGGCAATTTTTTTTTGGTGCCTGAGCCAAACGAGCAGCATAATCAAAGATAATACTATTTGGTTTTTTTACGCCAGCCAGTTCAGAATTTGTTATAGTATTAAAATATCCTGAAAGTGCCGCATTATTTATTTTTTTATTCTGCACATTTGCAAAACCATTCGTAATAATATGTAATTTATATTTTGGTTTTAAATACTCCAAAACTTCAATTGCCCCATCAAAAAGATGATTATTATCTGTTAGAAATTCTATATAATCATTTGCAATCTGATTAATATCATCATCTGAAATAACTATATTAAGAGCATCAAAAGAAAACCTGAGCCTGTTATAACGTAATTCCAAATGGGTAATTTTATCGTTTTGATATAATTTCCAGCAAGCCTGGTTTATAGGAACATATTTTTCAATAAAATCATTACAATTGATCCCGGAAAATCTATCCTTAAAAATGCGATTAAATGCCATTTCTGAATTTTTATCAAAATCCCAAAGTGTATGATCTAAATCAAAAAAAACATCTGTAATATTGGTATTCATAATTTAAAAAATTCCTTTATCTACAAAACTATAATATTTTGTTTCAGTAATAATCAAATGATCTAAAACTTTAACATCTAAACTATCTCCTGCCAGCTTTAATTTTTTTGTAATCTGTTTATCAGCCTCACTGGGCGCTAAATTTCCTGACGGATGATTATGACACAAAATCAAGCTTGTAGCACCTATTTCGAGTGCTAATTTAAAAACCAAACGAACATCGACAATAGTCCCTGAAATCCCGCCTTTACTTAATTGAGACTTTAAAATTACTTTATTTGAATTATTCAGAAAAAGCACCCAAAATTCCTCATGAGGAAGCTCACCAATAATAGGCTGCATGATTTCGAAAACTAATTTACTTGAAGTGATTTTTACCAATTCAACAGTGTCTTCGGCTCTTCGACGGCGGCCTAATTCAAGGGCAGCAATAATTGCAATAGCTTTCGCCTCCCCTATTCCTTTAAAATTCATCAATTGCGAGATCGACATTTTTCCTAGGGAATTTAGGCTATCTGCACCTGCCAAAATACGTTTACTTAAATCAACTGCAGATTCATTTCTGCTTCCGGAACTGATTAAAATTGCAATCAACTCAGCATCACTTAAAGCACTTTTGCCTTTGAGCATCAATTTCTCGCGTGGCCTGTCATCATCAGACCAGTTTCTGATAGGGAAATGTGTTGGTTCCATTGTCATAAAATTTAAATAATAGATTTACTCATACAGACACTATTCAACAAACCGACATAAGGCTCATAATTTTCTACAATTTTAAAACCTGCTTTTTGATATAAATTAATAGCTTCAGTTTGTTTGTATAAAGTTTCTAATATCAAAACTTCGAAACCTTGATTTTTTGCCTCTAATTCTAATTCCTTAATCACTAGCTGAGCCAGGCCTAAACCTCTTGCTTCGGGTAAAACAAACATACGTTTCAGCTCAACAGATTCTTTATTATATTTTTTGAAACAACCGCAGGCAACAGGTTTTTCATCTAAATAAACAATCAATACATTTTCATTAAACTCAATTAAATTATTACCCCAATAATCCTTTTTCAGCTCTGGATAGCGATCCCATAAATAAGCATCAAAAGTTTCTGTTAAAAATATAAAATCAGAGTTTTCACTGGTTGTTTTCTCAACTTTAATCTTTGCATTCATATAAAAATATCTTGTTTGGCTAAACTACATAAAAAAGAAGAAATTTCAGTCAAATTAAATTTAAATCCTATCTTAAATATGTTTAATTTTAAACAAAAAACGATGAAACGTATTTGTATCCTGTTAATGGTAGTGTTGTTTTATTCATGCAGTCAAAAAGGAAAAAATAAAACTTTATCATTCGCCCCTACACAAACAGTCAATACGTTTGAGGAAAAATTATCTAATGCTGCAATATCTATAATTAATCCTTCAATCGATTATGATCCTGCCTATTTTTCTATAAAATATCCAAATGGTGATATTCCGGAAAATAAGGGAGTTTGTACCGATGTAATTATTCGCTCCTATAGAAAATTAAATATTGATTTACAAAAAGAAGTACACGAAGATATGGCCGCTAATTTTTCTGAGTATCCAAATTTAAAAAAATGGGGAATGACAAAAACTGATACAAATATCAACCATCGAAGAGTTCCTAATTTAGAAGTTTTCTTTGAAAGAAGAGGAACAAAATTACCTGTTTCTGAAGATGTAAAAGATTATAAAACAGGAGAAATTGTAACCTGGATGATTAACGGGAAGTTGCCTCATATTGGAATTATCACCAATAAAAAATCAGAAGATGGTAAACGAAATCTTATTGTCCATAATGTTGGCGGCGGACAAGTTTTGGAAGATTGTTTGTTTGAATATAAAATTGTGGGGCATTATAGCTATACAAATTCCAAAACATAAATTCCAGATTCCAAAAACAAAAAAAATGCCAACCACAATAGTGATTGGCACATTATCTAATTTTCTAATTGACAAATTATCTAATTAATCAAACCCTTTACCTCATCAAAATTCAAACCTCCATAATTACCTGAACTCATCAAAAGCAATGCAGAGTTATCAAGATTTAACTTGAATAAATACTCTTTAAATTCTGCTGGGTTCGTATAAATAATCAAATCTTTTCTATTGAATGAACTTGCAATTTGTTCATAAGTAACTTCTTCCAATTGTTTAATTTTTACTGCATCCGGCGAATAGAAAACAACGGCAACATCTGCATATTCAAGAGCACCTTCATATTCTTTTAAAAATTCGGCATTTAAGCTGCTGTAAGTATGCAATTCCAAACATGCTACCAAAGTTCTGTTCGGATATTGCTCTTTTACAGCTTTGGTTGTTGCGGCTACTTTACTTGGAGAATGTGCAAAATCTTTATAAGCTACTTTTCCTTTACCTTCTGCAATTTTTTCTAATCTTTTCGAAGCTCCTTTAAAACTTGCAATTGCTTCATAAAAATCGGCTTCGTCCACACCCATGTTTTGGCAGATCCATTTGGCTCCGGCTAAATTATTCAGGTTATGTGCTCCAAAAACCTCGATTGGCATATCTCCTTCCGGTGTTTTTAATAAAGTAACACCATCACTAACGGTATATTCAGGTGTATGATATGCCAATTTACGAATCGGGTTTGTAGCAGCTTCAGAAACACGCTTCACTTCAGGATCATTTTCGTTATAAACCAAAATTCCGCCATTCGTAATTTTAGCAATAAAAATTTCAAACTGCTCAACATAATTCTCATACGTTGGAAACACATTAATGTGATCCCAGGCAATTCCTGAAATTAACGCTATATTAGGTTGATATAAGTGAAATTTTGGGCGTCTATCTATCGGAGAAGATAAATACTCGTCTCCTTCAAGAACCATAAAATCATTTTCCTCAGTAAGATGTACCATAGTATCAAAACCTTCCAATTGTGCGCCAACCATATAATCAACTTCGATATTATGATAATGCATTACATGCAGAATCATCGAAGTAATAGTTGTTTTTCCATGAGAACCACCAATAACAACACGGGTTTTATTTTTAGATTGCTCATACAAAAATTCCGGATATGAATAGATTTTTAATCCTAACTCCTGTGCTTTTAATAATTCCGGATTATCTGCTTTTGCATGCATTCCTAAAATTACGGCTTCAAGATCTGCAGTTATTTTTTCAGGAAACCAACCTAATTCAGCAGGTAAAATTCCTTTTTTTTCTAATCTCGATTTTGATGGTTCAAAGATTGCGTCGTCACTTCCTGTAACCTGATATCCTTTGTTATGTAATGCTAATGCTAAATTGTGCATAGCGCTTCCGCCGATGGCGATGAAATGTGTTTTCATTTAAAATTCCAATTTTTAAGTTCCAAATTCCGTTATTTCTCAGAATTTAGATTATTTGAGATTTGATTATTATGAGTCAAATTTTCTTTTTAATTCCTGTGCTTTTTTAGCATCTTTTAATTTGTTCAAATATAAATTATATAATTTTTGAAACGTAGTTTTTGATTTACCAATTTCATTCGCTTTTATATAATATTTTTCAGCTGCGGAGTATCTTTTAAAATATTCTTCAATTTTACCTCTTGACAGATATCCATCAACAGCCGATAACTGCAATAATTCATTTGAATATAAAATTGCCTTAGATTCGCTGCCGCCAAAAATCCCCGGTAAATTCAAATAATATTCCACTAATCCCCAACGGGCCTGAATATGCTTTGGATTTAGTTTGATTGCTTTTTCGAATGATTCTTTTACTTCATCTGCCATTCCCAAAGCTTTAAATTTATTTACTTCTGAAGCCCGCATTCCTAAAGCGCCCCCGTATTTAAAGAAATAATTTGCCTCAGTGGGCTTTAATTCCTTAAGTTTTTTATAATATTCTACTGCGTCTTTCCAGTTTTTATTATGAGAAGCAATATCTCCTAAATACTCTATTGATTTCACATCTGAAGGTTTGGATTTTAAAACCTCTTTAAAAGCAGTTTGTGCTTCATCAAACTTTTTTGCATGAAATAATTTTTCTCCTTTTTCGAAATTCGATTGTGACCATATTAAAATTGGCATAAGTAAAAATAGAAACAGGAGCTTTTTCATATCTCAAAAATAAGGAAATATTAAAGCGAACATTTGATTTTGAAGACAAATTACTAATTTGTACGAAAATTATTTTAATACTTCCCCAACCTTTTCTTCAAAATCGCCATCTATATATTAAAACTTTGCTATGAAAAATACATTACTTGCTTTCCTCTTACTTTCTTCATCTCTGTTTGGGCAACAAACTGATAAAAAATGGGACAAAGTTATAGCCCTGAAAATGAAGGTAAAATAAAATCTGCAAGTAAAATCGTTGATCAAATTTACAAGAAAGCCGTTTCAAAAAGAGATGAAGTACAAATGATAAAATGTTTTTTTTATCAATCAAAATATCTTCAGGTACTTGAGGAAAATGCAAAAAGCAAAATTGTAATTAATCTCAAGACTGATATTAATCGTGTTTCAATTCCATCCAAAGCAATTTTGAATTTAATTTATGCAAAATACCTAAAAGATTATTCGAATTATGATGAAGCATATGCAAATGTTGATAGTACTGCTGTTGCAGTTGATGATGCAGCTGCGGTAGTTGATAGTGCTGCAGTATTGATTGACAAGGCAGCTGCTACAATTGACACAGCGCTTGCAGTTATTGATACTGCCAATGTTGAATTTTCAGCTATTGATTCTGTAGCTGTTCCTAAATCAGATTATATACCACTGGAGATTACATCTGAAAATGATGTAGTACTTGCTTTTGAAAAAACATTAGAAAATGAAGAAATTCTAAAAACGACTCCATTACTTAATTATAAAGCTATTTTTGATTTTTCATTCTTAGAAAAGTTCAAAAAAGAAACTTTATATGATTATTTGCTGAAAGAAAACATTGCTTTTTATACCGAAAAAATACAATCTTGGAAAATTCAAGACAATGATTTCATTGATCATAAAGATAAACTCTTAGGCAATTCTGAATTATTTTTAAAACTCAATCTTAGTTTTGTTTCAGAAGAAAATGCTAAAAAAGTTTTATCTCAAAAACTGGAAGTAAGTAATCCATCATTTCAGAATCAATTTGAACGTGCAAAATTTTGCTATAGTCATTTGCTAAAATCTGATGAAACTTTCAAAATTTTTTTAGACAGATTAGAAAAAGAAATTCTGGATAAATATCTTATTCAAAATATAAAACTGCAAAAAGCAAATATCTTAATCGAAAAAGCTTCCAAGGAATTATATCCAAACAATAATATTGAAGCCCTTTCAATAATTGATGAGATTATAAAAATAAATGATCAGTCAAATGCATCAAAACTTGCTTCTTTTAAAAAGCAAGAAATTCTTTCAAAATTTCTATCTATCCAACTTCAAAAAAACAGTTATCAAAATGAAAACACCAGAGCCTACATTCGCTATAAAAATGTAAATCAATTAACGGTTTCTTTTTATAAAATTGATTTGTCTAAAAGCGTCAAATTCCACCAATTATCTGAACCTGGAAAAGACAGTTTAGTAAATTCAATTATTCATAAACAAAATAAAGTTAGTTCTGAAAATTATAATCTGATTAATAAGAACAATTATTATGCATGTTCTACAGAAGTACTATTACCAAAACTGCAAACAGGAAATTATTTGGTTTATTTTGAAAGTGATTCAGATCTAAAAGAACAAAAAGCACATGGCCATGAAATCATTACCATTTCGAATATTTCAGTACTTGTGTCAAAAAAGGATCAAACAGAAACTTATCAGGTTTTTGATCGAAAAACGGGAAAACCTCTCGAAAATGTTACCATAGAATTTGCAGATAAAATTTCTAAAACAGATTCAAACGGACAAGCATCTTTCCTAATTAAAAATGACGATTACTATTACAGACCAATTAAATTTTCTCATACGAATGACACTATTATTCTTCATAAAAATTATATCCCATATACTCAGAACTACAAAACCCCTGACAATGAAAAACTAAATGCAAAAGTTGAATTTTACTTAGATCGCGCCATTTACAGGCCAGGTCAGATTGTATATTTTAAAGGAATTGCATTTCAAAAAAATAAAAATAAAACATGTGTTATAACGAATACTTTATATAAAATTATTGTATCTGATGTAAACTATCAAAACATAAAAGAATTTGAAGTAAAAACAAATGAATATGGTTCTTTTTCTGGTGAATTTATTCTGCCTAAAACCGAATTGACTGGTAATTATCATATAAAAGCACATAGGCCAGATAACATCTCGGCAAACGAAATAGCATTTTGGAATAATACCGATTTTGAAAACTCTGCACATTATTTTACCGTCGAAGAATACAAGCGCCCAAAATTCGAAGTGACTTTTGAACCTAAAAAAGAAAGTTTTCAGATTAATAAGTACGTTAAAATAAAAGGAAATGCTAAGGCTTTTGCAGGAAGTAATATTTCTGATGCAAGTGTAAAATATACAGTAACAAGATATACGACTTATTTTAGAAATTATTATGGCCGTGAGAAAAATGAAGTTTTAGCTACAGGAGAAACAAAAACGGATGCTTCAGGAAAATTTACTATTGATTTCACAGCACTACCATCAAAAAACAATTCAAAAGAACAATTACCTATTTTTAATTATGAAATTGAAGCCACAATTACAGATATTAAGGAATTAGAAAAAATCACTTCTAAAAATAAATTAAAAACAGGAGATTTAGTTACTGTCAGATTAATTATTTCATCCAAAGAAGATATGGAATTTGTGCACTTAAAAGATATGAGAGCTTCTTGTTTTGAGCCTGTAAATTTACTTTCGGAATATCAATATAAGGATGGTTTAGGATATTACATGAGTACGAAAGACGCTGCAACACATTTCTTTTTTGACAAAATTGACAAAGGAACTTATGCATTGGAATATGATATTCGGGTAAATAACAGCGGTGAATTTTCAAACGGAATTACCACAATTGAGAGTATGTATGCTCCGGAATTTTCAAGTCATACTAAAGGAATTCGGATAAAAGTTAATTGATACTTTTAATCTAAAAAAAACATCCTCTTTTGTCAGGCTGAACGGAGTCGAAGGCCTTTTGAATCTTAGAGCCTTCGACTCCGTTCAGCCTGACAATCTTTTATATACAAATATAATATAAACCAAAAAACCCGACAATCTTAATTGTCGGGTTTACTTTTATGATAAAAATCAAATTATTTTACAATTGTCATTTCATCAATAATATTTTTAGCTCCGGCGTATTTGTCAATAATCCAAAGTACATAACGAATATCTACATTGATTGTTCTTTGTAATTTCGGATCAAAAATAACGTCTCCGGCCATCGCTTCGATATTTCCATCAAAGGCAACCCCGATTAATTCTCCTTTTCCATTGAGAACCGGTGAACCGGAATTTCCTCCTGTAATATCATTATCTGTTAGGAAATTAATTGGCATATATCCTGCTTTATCAGCATACTGACCGTAATCTTTTGCTTTGTTTAATTCTAATAAACGTGCTGGCAAATCAAATTCCTGATCTCCGGCTTTATACTTTTTCACCATACTTTCCATGGTTGTGTAGTTGTTTATTTTTGCATCATTGCGTGGGTCTGCAGGCAAAGCGCGAACTTTTCCATAAGTCAGTCTCAAAGTTGAGTTTGCATCAGGATATTTTATTGTGTTTAATTTTGATTCTCTCAAACCTTCAACCAATTTACGGTAAGCAGTTGCAAAACCATCATCAGCTTTTGCCTGATCATCGGTTTTAGCACGATATTTAGTAAGCAAATCATTCGAAATAATATACAAAGGATCAAGCGGAAGTGCAGCCGGCCTTGGATTTGCTATATACTCTAAAACTTTTTCTTTAGATGTAAAAAAACTGGTTTCAGTTGCTTTTGCTATATCAGCAGTAAAATCACCATTATTGACTGATTTCATTTTAGCAATTTGTGGAGCTAAACCATATTCAGCCGCTTTAGAAGCATACAAATTCAATTGTGCTGTTAATACGTCTTTTTCCAATGGAGCATAAAATTCACCATAAATACTTTCAACCATCGCATTGATTTTAGGCAACATTTCGGCTTTTTTTGCATCATTTTCCTTAGAGTACGCAATTAATGCGTTTCCTAAATTTGCCGGACCTGTTGCGTAAGCTGAAGTTCGTAAAAGCTGCATTAAGTAATTATCATGACGCGCTCTTAAATTCGTTTCTCTGTAATAATCATTAATAGTCGGAATTACATTTTCATACTTTTCTTTATTAGCCGGTTTACTTGCCCATTCGTAGAATTTATCTTCCTGTGCCGTTTTAACATCAACTGTCCCTGCTTTTGTCAATGCATCAATCATACCCTGACGGTTTTTCCAGTAATTTGCTGTAGAAGCATACTTAGACGCATATTGCAAACGAACTGTTGCGTCTTTGTCCATGTACTTTTTCATTTGGTCCATTCCGGTTTTTGCACCTTCAACCCAAGCAGGATAAGCAAATTTTATGTTTTGCTCGATTCCGCCAGCCGGCATCCAACGGTTTGTTCTTCCCGGATAACCTAAAATCATTGCAAAATCATTTTCTTTAACTCCTTTAATGCTTACAGGCAAATAATGTTTTGGCTTTAAAGGAACATTATCTTTAGAATAAGCTGCAGGATTTCCGTCTTTGTCCGCGTAAACTCTAAACATAGAGAAATCCCCGGTTTGACGAGGCCATTCCCAGTTGTCAGTATCTCCACCAAATTTACCAACGCTTTCCGGTGGTGTACCTACTAAACGAACGTCTGTATAATCCTGGTATACGAAATAATAGTACTCATTTCCCTGAAAGAAAGGACGAACTGAAACCGTATATTTTCCGCCTTCGTTATTTTCTTTTTCGATCAAAGCAATTTCCTGCTGAATGATTTTGTTTCTTTCTGTCTCTGTCATTGTATCATTTACTTTTGACAAAATTCTTTTGGAAACATCATCCATACGAACGAAAAAACGAACGTATAAAGATTTTGGTTTCATCTCAGCACTTTTTTCTTTTGCCCAAAAACCATCTTTCAAATAGTTCTGTTCAGCAGATGAAAGCTCAGCGATTGCATTATAGCCACAATGATGATTTGTTAGAACCAAACCTTCTTTAGAAACAATTTCAGCCGTACAGCCTCCGTTAAATTGTACAATAGCATCTTTTAAACTATGGTGATTAATACTGTAAATTTCTTCGGCCGTTAATTGCAAACCCATTTTTTGCATATCTCTATGGTTCAGTCTTTCGATAAACATCAAGAACCACATTCCTTCGTCAGCTCTTACGGGAAATGCCATCAGGCACATCGTAAAAAATAAGATTATTTTTTTCATATAATAATTGAATTAGTTTTGCGAAGATAATTCATTTTCATAATTATATCACCACATTAACCCTTAAAATTAAACATATAGCTTAATTTTTAATCATTTTTTACGAATTCAATATTTACAAAAACAAAAAGGTGTTCTGAAAACAGAACACCTTTTTAAAAAAAATTATTATTTTTAATCATTTAGCATTTTCCATAGCTTATCTTTTAAATCTGTCAGACCTTGTTGTGCTACGGAAGAAATAAACATATAAGGAATATCTTTAAAAGCAACATCTAATTCAACTTTTAATTCGGCTTTGAGTTCATCGTCCAGCATATCACATTTTGAGATAACTAAAAGACGTTCCTTATCCAGCATTTCAGGATTGTATTTTGTCAATTCGTTAACCAAAATATCATATTCTCCTTTAATGTCCGGCGTGTCAACGGGAACTAAAAATAATAAGGTTGAATTACGCTCAATGTGGCGAAGGAAATAATGTCCTAAACCTTTTCCTTCTGCGGCACCTTCAATAATTCCTGGAATATCCGCAATTACGAAAGATTGATAATCCCTGTATGCAACAATTCCTAAGTTTGGTTTTAAAGTTGTAAAAGGATAATCGGCAATTTTTGGCTTTGCAGAAGTTAATACAGACAATAAAGTTGATTTTCCTGCATTAGGAAAACCTACCAGACCAACATCTGCCAAAACTTTAAGTTCCAGAATAACATCCATTTCTACTCCGGGCAAACCTGGCTGTGCATATCTTGGTGTTTGATTGGTTGAACTTCTAAAATGCCAGTTTCCTAAACCACCTTTTCCTCCTTTTGAAAGGATTCTTTTTTCACCGTCTTCTGTAATTTCGAATAAGGTTTCTCCGGTTTCTTTATCTTTTACGACAGTTCCTAAAGGTACTTCGATAAATTTATCATCTCCGTCTGCACCTGTACTACGGTCACCTCCACCGTCTCCGCCATGTCCGGCTTTTACGTGACGGGCAAATTTTAAGTGAAACAATGTCCAAAGACTTTTATTTCCAACTAAATATACGTGTCCACCGCGACCACCATCACCTCCGTCCGGGCCTCCTTTTTCAATAAATTTCTCTCTATGTAAATGTGTAGATCCTTTTCCTCCCTTTCCGGAAGAAACATATATCTTAACATAATCTACAAAATTTCCTTCTGTCATTTTCTTTAATTTCAGAATTTAGATTTTAGATTTCAGATTGCTCCAAATCATATCCTAACTTCTATTGTTTTTACTCTTTTAGTGCTTTTATCAACACTTTATCAATCTTTACACCATCCATATCGATGACCTCCAACACAAATTTCTGCCAAATTAATTTCTCTCCTTCTTTTGGAATATGTGAAAGCTCGGTCATAATCATTCCGCTTACGGTGTTTACTTCGTAATCGTTTGTTAATTCATCTAACTCAAAATAGGTTAGAAAATCATGTAACGAATAATGTCCGTCTACCAGCCATGAACCGTCTTCTCTTTCGACAAGCTGAAATTCATCCTTATAAAAATCAGAGGCATCTCCCACTAAAGCTTCCAGAATATCATTTAAGGTTATAATTCCCTGAAAAACACCATATTCATCTGAAACCAAAGCATAGTGAACGCCTGTTCTTTTAAAATTTTCCAATGCTTTGTAAGCTGTGGTCTGTTCCATTAAATAAGGAGGATCTGTCATTATTGCCGATAAATCGAAATGGTCGCTTTCGATGTTGGCGAATATGTTTTTAAGCGTTACGATTCCGACAATGTCATCGTAGTTGTCATTGTAAACCGGATAAACAGTATGCAAATCCATCAAAACCAATTCTTTAATTTTTGATTTATCCGCATCCAAAGGCAGCATATCTACCGATTTTCGGTGAGTCATTAATGAATTTACTTTTCGATCACCAATATGGAAAACGCGTTCTACGATATCCTGTTCGATTTCCTGAACTTCTCCTCCTTCGGTTCCTTCTTTTATGATCGCTTTAATCTCTTCTTCGGTAACTTTACCATCTGCTGAGGGTTTTATCTGCAAAACATTCAATAAAAACTCTGTTGAAGTTGTCAATAACCAAATAAACGGTGCTGTGACTATTGAAACAATTTTCATTGGCAGTGCAACTGCTTTTGCTATCGCTTCAGGATAGTTCAGACCGATTCGCTTTGGCAATAATTCTCCCAAAACTAAAGAGAAAAATGTTAGAATGACAACCACAATCCCAACTGCCACCGAATGTGCATAAGGTTTTAAAATGGCAAACCCACCAACAAAAACTTCAACATCCATCGTGATTTTATCACCACTGTAAATACCTGTTAAAATTCCGATTAAGGTAATTCCGATTTGTACTGTTGATAAAAACTTGTTAGGAGAATTGGCTAAATCGAGCGCAATTCTGGCGCTTTTATTCCCTTTTTTTGCAGCTGTTTCCAATCTGGTTTTTCTGGCCGAAATCAGTGCGATTTCAGACATAGAGAAAACTCCGTTTAATAGTATTAGAAAAAATATTATTAGTATTTCCAATTTGTAGTTAATTCGTTATTGAATAGTCGTTAATATGTAATTTGTAACCTAAATGTTTATAGCCCTGATGGAAGAGAAAAGCCCGGAGCTAAAAAAACTAATTTTTCCTGCCAGAAAACAGCGACCGGCGGAAGCTCGTTTTATGGTGTGGAAAAATAGTTTTTTTAGCGAGGACTTGAAACGTACAGCTGGAAAAAGCTTCTACAAATTATCTATAACTGACGTTAATCGCTCTGTAATTTGTTCGACGGTGCCTATACCATCTACAGCATAAAACTTATTTTGATTTTTATAATATCCAATAAGCGGCGCTGTTTTTTCATTATATTCCTGATATCTTACACGAATTTTTTCTTCATCCTGATCATCAACTCTTCCACTTGTTTTTCCTCTTTCCAACAAACGTTTTATCAGGATTTCATCATCAGCCTCTAATGCAATTGTCGCTGTAACGCTTGAACCAATTGTTGGTAAAAATTTATCTAAAGCTTCTGCCTGCTCTAAAGTTCTTGGATAACCGTCGAATAAAAATCCTGCAGTATCCGGGTGTTTTTTTACTTCTTCAATCAACATTCCAGTTGTTACTTCGCAAGGCACCAACTCTCCATTATCCATAAAAACCCTTGCTTTTTTTCCTAAATCTGTATCATTTTTTAAATTAAAACGAAATATATCTCCAGTTGAAAGATGTGTTAATTTGTACTTTTCTTTTAAAAATTCTGCCTGAGTTCCTTTTCCTGCTCCCGGTTTTCCAAATAAAACAATGTTAATCATAATGCGAGTTGTTGTGTTGTTACTTCTTGATTATAAAGAAGTTTAAAGTGAATATATAGTTATGTGTGTTTTAATTATTCTGCTAATTTATATACTTCAGATAAATTTCTTCCTAAGCCATCGTAATCTAAACCGTAACCAACGATGAATTTATTTGGAATTCTGATTCCGACATAATCAATCTTAATATCTTTTTTATAGGCTTCAGGCTTAAAGAATAAAGTTGCAATTTTGAAATGCTTTACGTTTTGTGCCTTAAACATTGCTTTTAATTCTTCGATTGTGTTGCCGGTATCGATAATATCCTCAATAATAATCACGCTTCTGCCTGACAAATCCTGATTGATTCCAATTAATTCTTTAACGGTATTGGTAGATTCTGTTCCTTCATAAGAAGCCATTTTGATAAATGAAACCTCACATGGGCTTTTATATTTTTTCAAAAAATCGGCAACAACCATAAAAGCACCATTCAAAACACCAATAAAAATTGGAGTATCATCTCTAAAATCATCTTCTACTTGTGCAACTATTTTCGTTAAAGCAAAATCAATTTCTTTTGCTGAAATAAACGGAACAAATTGTTTATCGTGAAGTTGTATCATTATTTTTATGTTTAAAATAATGCGCAAAGATACAGAATTACAACCAAATGCAGGCATCAAAATATATCGTGAGTTATTTTTTTTCAGAATGTTAAATATCACTTAATATTTACAAAATTTCACTTTGAAATATTTTTTATTTTATTAAATTGTTGTTAGTTAAACCATTAACCCAAAACCACAATGAAAACAGTGACACAAATATTTTCAATATTGCTATTAACTTTAATGACAGCTTGTAACGGACAAGTCAAAAAAGAAGAAAAAGAGACTTTGGCAAAACAGCCCGGCAATATCGTAAAAACTGCTATTGGAGAAATTACCTTGCCTCCGCCGTACGCAACCGAATCTAAAACAAACAACAGCCGTGTGCTAAAATGGCCAGACGGTAAAACTCCAAAAGCTCCTGAAGGTTTTACGGTAACAAAATTTGCTGATGGTTTAGAAAATCCGCGTTGGACTTATATCGCTCCAAATAATGATATTTTTGTGGTTGAAAGCGGCACCAGAGCCAGTAAAAATCAAATTACTGTTTTTCGTGATGCGGATAAGGATGGGAAATTTGAGACCCGTAATGTTTTTATTTCAAACCTCAACCGCCCTTTTGGAATGCTTGTCCTGAAAGACTTTTTCTACATTGCAAATACAGACGGGCTTTACCGTTATCCTTATAAAAACAATCCTTTGAAACTGGAAACGCAAGGCACAAAAATCCTTGAACTTCCTGCCGGCGGCTACAACAATCACTGGACAAGAAATATAATTACAAATACTGACGGATCAAAAATCTATGTTTCTGTCGGATCCGGAAGCAATGTTGCAGAACACGGAATAGATAAGGAAATAAGACGCGCCGCTATTCTTGAAATTAATCCGGACGGAACAGGTGAAAAAATTTACGCATCAGGACTTAGAAATCCTGTTGGAATGGATTGGAATCCTGTTAATGGTGAACTTTGGACTGCCGTTAATGAGCGCGATGAATTGGGCGATGACCTGGTTCCTGATTATGTTACTAGCGTTAAAAAAGATGGTTTTTATGGCTGGCCTTATTCCTATTTTGGAAATATTTTGGACCCGAGAATGAAAGGCGAACGCAAAGATTTAGCTGCAAAAGCAATTGTTCCGGATGTTCCTGTTGGTCCTCATACTGCCTCTTTGGGTTTGGCTTTTTATGATAAAGACGCGTTTCCTAAAAAGTATAAAAACGGAATTTTTGTAGGTCAGCATGGTTCCTGGAACCGGGCAAAAATATCAGGTTACAAAGTTGTTTTTATTCCGTTTGCCAATGGAAAACCTTCCGGAAAACCCGAAGATTTTTTAACCGGATTTATTGCAGATGAAGCAAAAGCTGAAGTTTACGGCCGCCCTGTTGCTGTTACCGTTATGAATAATGGGTCACTTTTGGTTAATGACGACAGCGGAAATACGATTTGGAAAGTGACAGCAAACAAGTAAATTCAAAATTCCTAACTTTGCAATTATTCGAACACATAGAAACATAGATTTTTGTATTAAAAAGGTAATTTTAAAAAAACATGTTTTCACACATAGCTATGTATATTGCAGCAAGTGAAACGCCTTTATGCATAAACCAAAACTATGTCTCTATGTGTTAAAATTTGAGCCAACAGCTAAACCAAATCCTTTTATGCTTTTAAAAAAATATTGCTTTTTTCTTCTTTTAATTATTTTTCAAAACACTTTTGCGCAAGAAAAAAGTAAATCTATTGATACTGTAAAAACAGAAAAGCTGGAAGAAGTTATTATCAGTTCCTTTCATATTAATAAAGATTTACAAAATGCTCCGGCTTCTATTGGCATTTTATCCAAGAAAGATCTGCTGCAAAACAACACTACCGATATTAGCACGGTAATTAATACAATTCCGGGAGTTTTTATGCAGTCAGCAAATTTTACGACAACCCGAATTTCGATTCGCGGAATTGGCGCAAGAACTCCTTATGGCACGAATAAAATCAGGGCATTTTATGGCAGTATTCCGCTGACTTCAGGAAATAGCGAAACAGTGATTGACGATATTGATTTGGAGAATCTCAGCCAGATTGAAATTATCAAAGGACCACTCTCAAGCGTTTATGGCGCAGGATTGGGCGGTGCGATTTTAATTTCTCCACAACTTTCAAAAAAAGAAGGATCAAACGCAGGAATTAGTTCTGTTTTTGGCTCTTATGGTTTATTAAAAAACAGTTTGAATTATAGTTTGAATGAGAAGCAAGCCAGCTTAAATTTAAGTTACCACAAGCTGGAAACAGACGGCTGGAGACAAAACAGTGCTTATAAACGGGAAGGAATTACATTGGCAGGAGAATTGTTTAAGAAGCAAAACAGCAAGCTGACTTATTTTTCGAATTACACATATCTTAAAGCTTTTATTCCAAGCTCGATTAATAAAGCAATGTTTGAAAACAGTCCACAATCCGGTGCACCAACCTGGGTTGCTTCAAAAGGATTTAAAGAATACAAATCGACTTTAGCCGGATTGGCTTATGATTTTAAAATTAATGAAAACCTGAGTAGCTCTACATCGATTTTTATCAATTATAAAGACAGCAACGAACCAAGGCCTTTTGATGTTCTTCGCCAATATACTTTCGCAAGTGGAGCAAGAACTCAGTTTTCAGGAAATTTCGAAATTGGAGAACTGAAGAATCAATTTATTCTCGGAATGGAATATTTTACAGACAGTTACAATGGAAATACTTTTGAAAATTTATACAAACAAAACAACGGACAAGGCAGTTTACAAGGAAATCAACTGACTGAAACGGATCAAAAAAGGCATTTTTACAATATTTTTTCACAAATCAGATCGTTGCTTTCTGAAAAATTCGAACTTCAATTTGGTTTAAATTATAACAAAACACATTTTGAACTGACAAACTTCCTCCCGCAAAAAAATTCAACTGAAAAATACAGTTACGATGGAATTTTTTCGCCACAATTTTCTTTATTATTCAAACCCAATCAGCAAAAAACATTATATTTTTCAGCCAGCCGTGGATTTTCTTTACCGGCTACAGAAGAAACACTTACGAGCAACGGCACCATTAATCCTGATATAAAACCTGAAAGTGGTTATAACTTTGAAGTCGGCGGGAAACTCTATTTTTTCAATAAAAAACTTTATACAGAATTCGCTGTTTACAGAATGGAAATAAAAGATTTATTAGTTGCAAAACGAGTTGGTGATGATCAATATGTTGGTGTGAATGCCGGAAAAACATTTCATGAAGGAATTGAAATTACATTAAAACACAATTGGCAAATCAATAGCTTTTTCACTCTCAGCTCTTACATTGGAGCTTCTGTCGGAAAATATGAGTTCAAAGAATTTATTGATTACGAAAATGATTATTCGGGAAATAAATTAACTGGAGTTCCCTCAAATAAGGTGAATGCAGGTTTGTTTTTAAATACTCGCTTAGGAATTTATTTGAATGCTGATTATCAGTTTGTGGATGAAATTCCGATGAATGATGCCAATTCGATTTACTCTGATTCGTATTCTATTATCAATTTGAAAACAGGTTATCGCTTTGAAATCTTACCCGGTTTAACTACAAATCTTGCTGCCGGAATAAATAATATTGCCAACGAAAAATATGCTTCGTTAATTTTGCCAAATGCGGTTGCTATCGGAAATGCAACTCCAAGATATTATTATCCGGGACTTCCCGTAAATTATTACGGAACTGTTTCTTTAAATTATTTATTTTAGTTTCCCGTAATTAAATAGAATTATAAAGATGCCATCTGAACTGCAAATCAAACTGGATTACGTAAACGCCTACAGGGAAAATCGTCTGAAAGTTGCTCAGGAAGTTTTAGAAAATAAAGATTTATTTGAAGAATTAGCCTCGATTTGTTTTTCGCCGTCAGACAAAAACAACCATAAAGCCTGTTGGATTTTAGAATTTGTATCTTATGAAGAATTGATTTGGCTTCAGCCACATTTGGATTTTTTCTTCTCAAATCTGAAAGTTTTAAAAGATGAAAGTGCCATTCGACCAATTGCAAAAGTTACTCAGCTTTTAGTAAAATCTCATTATAAAAAAGATAGGAATTGCATTTTACTTTCCGAAGAAAATCTTCAGGATTGTATCGAGGCATCCTTTGACTGGTTGATAAATGATGTAAAAGTGGCCACAAAAGCCTATTCCATAAGAACTTTATATCTTTTAGGAAATCATTATGACTGGATTCATCCTGAACTGAAAATTATTCTGGACAAAGATTATGGCGATCATTCGGCAGCATATAAAGCGGTTGCAAAGGAAGTTTTGAAGAAAATAAAATAGCCACAGATTAAAAAGATTTGAATGATTTTTTAAAAAGTTTGCCACGAATTGCGCTAATTTTCTCTAATTATATTGTCTGTAGAGTGAAAGCTTGAAAAAATTCGTGAAATTCGTGAAATTCGTGGCAAAAAAAAGATTAAAAAGTATCTTTGCAAAAACACACAACAATGAATTATTTTTCTTCTGATTTTAAATTAGGAATATTAGGTGGCGGACAATTAGGCAAAATGCTATTATCTGACACCCGAAAATTTGACATTCAAACTTATGTTTTAGATCCAAGTGACGAAGCTCCGAGTAAAATTGCCTGTAATAAATTCTTCAAAGGCGATTTAATGGATTATGAAACGGTTTACAATTTTGGAAAACAAGTTGATGTTTTAACTTTCGAAATTGAATTAGTTAATCTTGAAGCTTTAACGCAATTAGAAAACGAAGGCGTAAAAGTGTACCCGTCCCCAAAAACCTTAAAAGGAATTCAGAATAAAGGAATCCAAAAACAATTTTACGCAGACAATACTATTCCGACAGCACCTTTTGAAAGATTTGAAAATTTAGACCATCTAAAATCTAAAATCAACGATATAAAATTGCCTTTTGTATGGAAATGTACAGAGTTTGGATACGACGGAAATGGCGTAAAAGTGATTCGTCAGACTTCTGATTTAGACAGTTTACCAAATGTAGAATGTATTGCAGAAACGATGATTCCGTTCAAAAATGAACTGGCCGTTATCGTTTGCAGAAATCCGTCTGGAGAAATTAAAACCTATCCGGTTGTTGAAATGGAATTTCACCCGGAAGCCAACCAAGTTGAATATGTAATCTGTCCGGCAAGAATCGACGAAAAAGTAGCCGAAAAAGCCAGAGCAATTGCTTTGAATGTTTCGGAGAAATTTAATCACGTTGGCCTTTTGGCTGTTGAAATGTTCCAAACCAATAACGATGAAATCTTGGTAAACGAAGTCGCTCCCCGCCCACACAATTCGGGTCATTATTCTATCGAAGCAAGTTATACTTCACAATTCGAAAATCATTTACGCGCGATTCTGGATCTTCCTTTAGGAAACACAGACAGCAAAGTTGCCGGAGTTATGGTAAATTTAGTGGGTGCCGAAGGTTTTTCCGGAGATGTAGTGTACGAAAACATCGAAACCATTTTAGGTTGGAATGGTGTTACACCCCATATTTACGGTAAAAAACAAACAAGACCTTTCAGAAAAATGGGTCACGTTACGATTGTAAATGAAGATATGGTTGAGGCGAGACGAATTGCAGAGGAAGTTAAGAATACGATTAAGGTAATTAGTATATAGTTTTCAGTCGCAGTTCACAACCTGAAACCTGAAACAAAACAAACAGTTTTAAACAAACAACAAAACACATGAGCAAAGTAGCCATCATCATGGGAAGTATCTCAGACATGCCAGTCATGCAGGATGCCATCGATATATTAAAACAATTTAATATTGAAGTTGAAGTAGATATTGTTTCAGCACACAGAACGCCGGAAAAATTATTCGATTTCAGTAAAAATGCACATACACGCGGCATTTCGGTTATTATTGCCGGAGCTGGCGGTGCAGCACATTTACCTGGAATGGTAGCTTCGATGTCGCCTCTTCCTGTAATTGGAGTTCCGGTAAAATCAAGCAATTCTATTGATGGCTGGGATTCTGTTTTATCTATTTTGCAAATGCCGGGTGGTGTGCCGGTTGCAACAGTTGCTTTGAACGGAGCAAAAAATGCGGGAATTCTGGCAGCTCAAATTATCGGAAGCCACGATAAAAAAGTATTGGACACTATTATTTCATACAAAGAAGAATTGAAAGCAGCAGTTAATAAAGCTGCCGAAGGATTGAAAAAATAAGATTATTTCGCAGAGATACACCAAGATAAAAACACAAAGATTCACTAAGATTTTTTCACATTTTTTATTGAGGAAAAACTTTGTGAATCTCTTTTATTTCTTAGCGAATCTTTGTGAAAAAACACACCTTAAACAACAAAGGCTTCACGTATTGTGAAGCCTTTTGGTTATAGTTTCATAATAAAGTTATGCCTCATTTTCAATTTCCTCCAATACAGATTCAAATTCATATTCAGTGATATCTTCTTTATTTATCCAGTTTTCTGACGTTACCAGATTATAATTAACATCGTCTTCTGTTGTCAATTCCCAAATAATACTATCGGCTTCAGGAAACGGAACGTTTTGCGACATTTGATCTTCAAATAATCTTTTAATCAGATTTCTGTCAGACAGGCCATTATTCAATAACTTCAAGATACTTTCTGCCGTTAGTTTTTGTACTTCTCCATCAGTTGGTGTCATAGAGAAATGAACAACAGACGCTTTTGCATTTGGAAACTTCCCATTGTAAGCCTTAAAAAGCAATTGATTGACATGAAATAATCTGCCTTGCATATGTATTTCCGGATATTCCTCACAGACTTTATCAATTAACATATTATTCGATATCTGTTCGATTTGTCCGGCACTTAATTCATCTCCCAATTTATATTCTAATACAATTTGTGCAGCTTCGTTAGGTTCGTAATCCGAAATTGCCATTTCTAATAACTCCGGCAAACTGCTTTTCTCGGCTGTAGCCCCATCCGGATAATTGAATCTTTGTAATAGCGTAACTAAATCCTCATCTGACCAATATCCTTCAACTTCATTCACCGTATCGATATTCTTTATTACAACTTGATAATTCATCGTTTTTATTTTTTACAATTATGACTAGCATTTTATAATGCTAAATACTATTTTTTCAATTTACGCTTTTAATATCTCCTACGGCAATAAATAACATATCTATAACACAATTTAAGAGGATTTTATGCCAAGAATCAATTTCATATAACCGATTAAATTTTTATAAATTACTATCTTTGGAATTCAAAATTTTGACTTCAATTAATAAAAAATAGTATATCATAATGAGTGTTTTACTTTCAAAATTCAATACCAAACATAACACAGCACCTTTTTCGCAAATTAAAATCGAAGATTATATTCCATCTTTTCAGGAAGGAATTGCTTTGGCTAAAGCCGAAATTGATGCCATCGTAAACAATCCCGAAGCGCCTACTTTTGAAAATACCGTTGTGGCAATGGATTATGCCGGAGATGTTTTAGATCGTCTTTCGAGTATTTTCTTTAATCTGAACTCGGCAGAAACGAGTGATGAGATGCAGAAAATTGCTCAGGAAGTTTCGCCTTTATTGTCTGAATTCGGAAATGACATTACGTTAAACGCCGCTTTATTTGCAAAGATAAAAGCCGTTTACGAGCAAAAAGAAAAGCTGAACTTAACACCGGAACAAACAACGCTTTTAGATAAAAAATATAAAAGTTTCTCCAGAAACG
This sequence comes from Flavobacterium sp. Flavsp81, assembly GCF_059491325.1. NCBI lineage: Bacteria > Pseudomonadati > Bacteroidota > Flavobacteriia > Flavobacteriales > Flavobacteriaceae > Flavobacterium > Flavobacterium sp. Flavsp81. The sequence goes on from NZ_CP168505.1 coordinate 2,854,174, forward strand.
GAGCCAATTTGCCAGAAGACAAAAAGAATCAATTAAGAGAAATTGATAAGGAATTATCTAAATTAAGCTTACAATTTGGCGAAAATGTTTTGGCAGAAACCAATGTTTTTGAATTGCATTTAACAGATGAAAAAGATTTAGCCGGTTTACCGGAAGGTACAATTGAAGCCGCCAGATTATTAGCTAAAGAAAGAGAAAAAGAAGGCTGGATTTTCACTTTAGATCATCCAAGTTATGTTCCGTTTTTGACTTATGCAGATAATCGCGAATTGCGTAAAAAAATGGCGATTGCTTTTGGCGCAAGATCGTTTCAGAATAACGAATTCGACAATCAGGAGAATGTCCTTAAAATTGCCAAACTTCGTTTTGAAAAAGCCAATTTATTAGGATATAAAACACACGCACATTTTGTTTTGGAAGAAAGAATGGCGCAAAGTCCTGAGAAAGTTTTCTCTTTCCTAAATGATTTACTGGCAAAAGCAAAACCTGCAGCTCAAAAAGAATTTGCCGAATTAACTGCTTTCGCAAAAAAATTAGACGGAATCGAACAATTAGAAAAATGGGACGGTGCTTATTATTCTGAAAAATTAAAACAACAGCTTTTCAACTTAGACGATGAAAAACTGAAGCCTTATTTTCAGTTAGAAAAAGTTTTGGACGGAGCATTTACTGTTGCCCAAAAACTATATGGATTAACATTTACCGAAGTTTTTGACATCGATAAATACCACGAAGAAGTTACTACTTATGAAGTTAGAGATACTGAAAACAATTTAGTTTCCATCTTCTATGCTGATTTCTTCCCAAGAAAAGGAAAACGAAACGGTGCCTGGATGACTTCATTCAAATCACAATATGTAAAAGACGGTGTGAACGAAAGACCACATATTTCGAACGTTTGCAACTTTACAAAACCAACAGAAACAAAGCCATCCTTATTGACTTTTAATGAAGTAACGACTTTATTCCACGAATTTGGCCACGGTTTACATGGAATGCTGGCAAACACAACATATCCTAGTTTATCGGGAACTTCTGTTTTTTGGGATTTTGTAGAATTGCCAAGTCAGATTATGGAAAACTGGTGTTACGAACCGGAAGCTTTGGCTTTGTTTGCGAATCACTACAAAACAGGAGAAATTATTCCGATTGAATACGTTCAGAAAATCAAAGAAAGTGCAAGTTTTCAGGAAGGAATGGCAACGTTGCGCCAGTTGAGTTTTGGACTTTTAGATATGGTATGGCACGGACAAGATCCGACAAGCATTACCGATTTAAAATCTTTTGAAATCGAGCAATTTGCCAATACGCAATTATATCCTGACGTAAAAGAAAACGCTATGAGTACGGCTTTTTCACATATTTTTCAGGGCGGATATTCTTCGGGATATTACAGTTATAAATGGGCGGAAGTCCTGGATGCTGATGCTTTTGAATATTTTCAGGAAAAAGGAATTTTCAATAAGGAAGTAGCAACAAAGTTCAAAGAAAATGTACTTTCAAAAGGAGGAACAGAACACCCAATGATTTTGTACAAACGTTTTAGAGGTCAGGAACCAAAACCGGAAGCTTTATTGAAAAGAGCGGGACTTCTTTAAGATTCTTAAATATTCGACTTCAGATTATTAGATATGGAAACCGAGGTAGAAACGCCTCGGTTTTTTTATTTCAATTGATTAAAACACTACAAATAAATTTAACTATCTTCACAGCTTTCTTACTTTAATCTTACAGAATATAACTTGAAAAAACACTTAAAAATACTCGTTTATCCTTGTCTGATCGGATTAGTGGCTATCATTTCTGTGAATGGATATGTAAAGACCTCAACTAAAGAACACATTCATCATTCATTAAAAAGATTTCCAAAAAATGATATCGGAATTATTTTCGGTGCGGGAATCAGAGGAAACCAACCAACCAAGTATTTAAAAGACCGACTTGACGCCGGAATCTTATTATACAAAGCAAAAAGAATCAATAAAATTTTGCTTTCGGGAGATAACGGCCGTGAAGAATATGATGAATTGACCGTAATGAAAAATTACTGTTTTAATCATGGAGTTGATACAACCAAAATATTCATAGATTATGCTGGTTTTGACACATACTCAACGATGTATCGCGCTAAACATATTTTTAAAATCAAAAAAGCTACTTTAATCTCTCAGGAGTATCATCTAAACAGAGCGATTTATATCGGACAGCAACTTGGAATTAAATCGGTTGGATATTCGGCCAATAAAGGAGAATATGGAAGATATAAATATGTTTGTTTTAGAGAATACGGTTCGATTTTTAAATCTTTTTTGGATGTTTTGAGAAATCGAAAACCTCGTTTTTCAGGAAATCCAATTGACATTAATGGTCAATCAAATTATTCTAAGGAGGATAAACGATAAAAAATCCGAGGTAAAATTTACTTCGGATTTTTTCTTTATACTAATAATTTCAATTAATTATGCCCATTTAATAGTGTAAAGCTCAGCAATATTTTTTGGCCGTGTTTCTTTTCCATCAGCCGTTTCTTTGGTTTTAGAAGTGCTGGTTGTATTTATAATTGTCGTCGAACTTTTATCTCCCATTAAAATAGTCTTATCAACTGAAAATTCTAATCCATGATCGTGTTTAAGAAAAATATCTTGTTCTACAGTACTTACATGATCTCCCTGGATTGTTCCTGTTCCGGATGGTTTTCTATTTGCAGCATCAGGATCAACCTTAGCACCTTTGTTCCATGCTCTGCTGAAATATCCTCGCATATCGATAAGCATAGAATTTCCATTTTGTCCCCTCCCAAATCTATTATTAATCACAGAATTTAATCTGGAATAATCATTACTTAGTTCTGTTGGAGCCTGGCATAAAGACAATTCTTCGGCTGGAGGATTTTCGGTACCAATATATTGTTTGCGTTCTCCTATAATACCTTGCACAATACATGGTAAGTTTTCTAAAGCAATTAAACCCACATTCCCGTATACTTTTGAAACAGTAATCACAATCGATGGCGCCGCTGAACTAATTTTTATCCAAACAGATTTAGACGCCTTATTGACTTTTAATTGTACTTCAACTTCAAAATCTCCTATACCATTTTTCACAATAGTACTGGAATCAATACCATCTGAAAGTGTTATGCTTACATCTCCGGCAATATTTAGATTCAAAATTACTTTAACTGAAACTACTTTTTCCAAAAGCATTTCTTTCCAGCGGGGGAATTCATGAAGAGCTTGTTTAAAAATCATTAAGCTAGTATCTCCGCTTTTCTTAATAATGCAACGTTCTGTATTTTTATCAAAATTAATACTCCCATTTGCTCCCTGATCTTCATAACACCAACCATCAGGAATTCCGTAATTAAATTCAATTTGATTACTGAAATATCTGAAATCATAATTATATACAAGATTTCGTTGTTGCATGGCATACAACTGCTGCTCTATGGATCTGTTATTATCGAATGTTTCCATAAGGTTTTTAATTTTAAAAAAAGAGCCACTTAATATGTGGCCCTTTTAATACTTCTAAAGTTTTCCAGGGGTAACTAACCAGTCTCCTGTAGCTGTCAAAGTAATGGTTACCGCTAAGTTTTTAAAATCACTTAATGCAACTTTTGCAGACTTTCTCGAAATTGTTGCAATATCAGCAAGCTCATAATTTGTAAAAGAACCAGTAGCGATATAAAATGAAAACTTTGGTGTAATTGTATGGTCATCATTTGGAGATGGAGACCAGGTAACTCCTAAAAATCCATTTTGTGTCTGGATACCAAAGCTCATGTTACTATACCACTCTCCATTTTCATTTATCGTCTTGTTAAAATCATTAGACAATATACCAATAGTATTGTCTGGACTTTTTTGACCTTGCACAAGATTCAATTCCGGCCCTTTAGGAGGTGGGATAGTGGAGTATTTCGCTTCCCAAGTTTGTTTTAATTCAGCTTTTCTAATAATACTCGTATCAATTTGTACACCCAGATCTACCGCTTGGTTTGATGCACCAGCTCCCAATGAGTATTGAACAGGAATGACAAACTTATTTGTTCCTCCATAATTTGGCGCTACATTTAGAGTCGCAGATGAATTTGCAAAAACGGCGCTATCTGGCACACCAATTGGTTTTTCTAAAAAACACCAGAAATTTTTTGGATCACTACCTTCATTTTTTAAATAAATAGTATAATTGGTTACGGAATTTAATGCTTCTATACTTAACATAATTTATATTTTTTGGTATTTGTCCCTACTCATAGGCTTTTCGGGTTCCGCCTTGCATTATTTCCTGAATGCGGACAGTTCGATTTTTTAAGTGGTTATTCTTCCACTAAAATGGATTAACATTTTACTTCCCTTGAACTAGTATATCACATAATCCTTAACAATATCAGCTAAACAGATTATTTGCATCTTTTAGTTCTAAACCCGATATTAGACAATGATTTGGATTTCCTGGTATTGGAGCCTTCAAAACCCTTCCGCCTTTTTGTATTATCTTTTCGGCTGTTGATGTACGAGTTCCAAAAGCATGCATTGCCGGATCCATTCCTACCATAATTGCTGCAATATTGTTTGAGCCTTCAATGCTATTTACACTAGCATCTAATAATCGACCATGTTGGTCTACTTCTTCACTGGAAAAAGGTTTATGATTGGCATTTTTTAAGCCTCTAATTACGGTTCCTTTTTTAATATCTGCCATAATAATTCGTTTAATACTATTATAAGCTTCATGCTTACAAAGTTTTTACTAGCCACTAGACTCTCTAGTTGTTTTTAGCTATAATATCGAATAGATTTTTTAAACAAACTGTATCAATCAAACTGTACTTCTATTTTTTTGGAATAAAAATCCCATTTACATTGTTGAAAAGATTATTTTTTTCTACTCATGATTTAGTCATTTCCTAATCTGCAGTATCAGTCCATGATTTTTTTAGGTTTCAATTTGTACAAATTCCTGAATTCTAATAAATCAAAATTATAAGTTTATTCCTTCTTCATCTTGTACAGAATAAGCTACTTTTTATCAATTTGAATCATAGTTGTTTTCTTAATAAATCAACAAAAGGAAATAAAATGAAAGTATCCCTATATTTACTGGGAGAGCAGTCAAAACTTTGTTTGAAGGCATGAGAAAAATGGGCGGTATCAAAAAAACCTGCAAGAGATGCTGCTTCAGTAATTGATTTTTTTTCTAGTATTAGTAGCTCTGTAGCGTATTGAAGTCTTATATCACGTATCAGTCGTATGGCAGGGAATCCAAATAATGATTTCGTTTTTCGATTAAGATTTGATGAACTCATAAAAAGTTTATTGGATAAAATCTCAATAGAGAAAGCTTCGTTATCAAGATTATCAATGACAATAACCAGCAACTTTGCCAACCATATATATTCACTTTTTAATTGAATGAGTTTATTAAAGCATTTATTGCTTAAAGGAATTTTCCAATCATCTGGTTTAAATCCCGTAATTAATACATTTTGGCGATATACAGATGGGGAAACACCAAACTCTTGCTTGAATTTACGGCTAAAATTAGTTATGCCACTAAAACCGCAATGAAGAGCCGTTTCTTCGATGGAAAACTTATTTGCTTCCAAAATTTGCTTTGCCAGCTCCATCCTATAATGCAAAATGAGTTTCCCGGGTGAGAAACTCATTTGGTTTTGTATTTTCCGATTAAGTTGAGCTTTACTGATTTTTAATTGATCAGCTAGTTGTGAAACACCAAATGAAAGGTCTGTTTTTTTTCTTGTATAATTGCATCAATTTGCTTTAAAAAATCTGCATCAGAAAAATAGCCGCCTAAATTAAACATATTTTTTTCGCTTTCGAATTCTTTCATAATTAGTAGGTTTTTGGAGCAATAATTATAAAGAGAGATCTACAAAAGCTGAAAGTTTCATTAAAAAGCTTCTCTAAAAAATTTAGATATATCTTAATAAAAACCTTTGCTATGTATTTCTTATCTATCTCAAAAATAATATTAATCCAGTTTTTTTTGGTAGAAAAATGCTACAAAACAGACATAAACGGGTATAAGAAGCCGCTTAAAATGTTGCAAGATTTGCCGATAATTTAATAAAAGCCCATATTGCTATTTTTCATAAACAAACTTTCATTTATTTTTGAAAGTTTAAAAACTTTTACTTACATTTGCTTCATGACAATGAGCATTTATGCGATTTGCATTTGACCGTTTGAAAACAATAAAATCGACAAATGAAATTCAAAGAAGCAAAAAATAAGTTTGTACAAACCTGGGGAGCCTTAGGTTCTCAATGGGGAATTAATAAAACCATGGCACAAATTCATGCTTTGTTAATGATCTCGAACGAAGCTGTTTCGATGGAAGACATTATGGAGGAATTGCAGATTTCGCGTGGAAATACCAGCATGAATTTAAAAGCTTTAATGGATTGGGGAATTGTATATAAAGAATACAAAGCCGGAGAACGAAGAGAGTTTTTTACTGCCGAAAAAGATCTGGACGAATTAGCGGTAAAGATTGCCCGGGAAAGAAGCAAAAGAGAAATTAAACCTGCTCTCAAAATATTGAAAGAAGTTTCTACAATTGACGCGAGTAATTCGGCTGAAGAAAAACATTTTGTAGATCAGACTTCTAAACTGTATGATTTTGTTTTAAAGGCAGATAATATGTTAGACAAAATGACAGAATTTAATGAAAACTGGTTGGGACGTTTGGTTTTAAAAATCATGAAGTAAAAAAATTTAATCAAAACTTTCATTTTTTTCTGAAAGTTTAAAATAATCAATAACTATGAAAACATCTTTTAAAATAGTCGAAATCATAAATATCATTGCATTACTATTTCTATTACTTGGAGGATACGGATTAGCCATTACAGGAACATTACAGGTTATAGCTGCCATTTTCTTCTTGACAATCTTTCCAAAAAACAAATTAATTTATGTTTATTTCGGGTTGGTAATTCTCTTCTTTCTAATTTGGGATCGTCAAAGTATGGACTGGTTATTTGCATTACCAATAGCATTAATATTTTTTTTAACCTTCATTATTTACAATCAAAAAAAGAAATCATGAACATGACTATACCAAATTGGCTAATAATTCTAAGTGGAATTGGTCAAATATTTACAGCTCTTATCTATCCTTATATCCGTCACAATGTTTTTGACTGGTACAATGATGTAAAACAACTTAAACCTCTAAATCAGGAAATCGCCAAAACCTACGGAAGATATATTCAGGGATTAAATTTTTGTTTTGGATTAATAGCCATTGTTTTTACAACTGAATTAAAAGAACAATCTGCCTTGGCTGTTGCTTTGACCGGATTAATCGCTTTGTATTGGGTTGGCAAAGTTGCCACTCAAATAGCCTATTATCCAATGTACCAGATTCCGCAAAAATTGATATTTAAAGTTGGCAGCTATTGTATGAATGCTCTTTTTGTACTTTTTGCTTTAATTAATACTGCATTGTTTCTTTACAATTTAACCGGTCATTATAAATTATTATAATCATGAACCTCAACATCCCCGGGTATTTCATTTATCTCAGCATTACGATTTTTATTATTCTGAAAGTTGGAAAAGTATGCTACAACAACGGAAATATTTATGTCGCAGAATTAATTCCAAACCATGCAGACATCTGTCAAATAATCAATCAGGTTTTGCTTTTGGGATATTATCTTCTAAATATTGGCTATTGTGCGATGACTTTGATTTCCTGGCAGGAAATAGTATCGTTCCCACAATTGACCGAAATCATCTGCGAAAAAACGGCTGTCATTATTTTTATTATATCAGTATTGCATTATCTCAATATTATAATTATAACAAAATACATTCATAAATTAATTAAATAACAACAAAAATCAAATATCATGGAAACTACAAAAATCTTAATCGGTTACGGCATCTATTTACCAATCGCTTTATTCCTGACTTACTATGTTTCTAAAACACTTTTCAAAAACGGAAAAATATTTATGCTCGACATTTTTAAAGGAAGGGAAGATATTGCCGAGGCCACAAACAGACTTTTCGAAACCGGATTTTATCTTTTAAATATTGGTTTTGCCTTAATGATTCTGGAAATGAATTTATATGACAACAATTATCAGGAATTAATTGAGAAACTGAGCTACAAAATCGGCGGGTTTTCTATTTATCTTGGCATGATGTTATTCTTCAATTTATATTTCTTTTTTAGAGGAAAAAGAAAAGCGAAAGAAACGCAACAGGAAGAAAGATTGGTTTTTAAAGCGTAATTATGTACTCCAGAAACCTGGCAGGTTTTAAGAAACTGTCAGGTTAAAACCTCAACCCACATACAATGAAAAAACTCATCATCGCAGCCGGAACCGGATTCTTAGGAAAGGTTTTAGTCAATCATTTCAAAGATAAATTTGAAGAGATTGTAATTCTGACAAGAGGAAAATCTCAAACAATTGACGAAATAAAATATGTAAACTGGAATGCCAAAAATTTCTCTGGTTGGGAAAATGAACTCGAAAATGCAACCATTCTAATTAATCTTGCAGGAAAATCTGTTGATTGCCGTTATACAGAAAAGAATAAAAAAGAAATTTTATCGTCCAGAATTGAGAGCACAAAGATTTTGAATAAAGCGGTTTTAAATTGTAAAAATCCACCAAAACACTGGCTGAATTCATCAACGGCAACTATTTATCGTTTTTCTTTGGACAAACAAATGGACGAAGTTAATGGTGAAATTGGAAATGACTTTTCGATAAATGTGGCGCTTTCATGGGAAAAGGCATTTTTTAAAACTGAAACTCCAACTACTTTAAAACAGCTTTGCGAACTTCAATTGTTTTAGGTAAAAATGGCGGTGCTTTTATTCCGTTGAAGACTTTGGCCCAAACTGGCTTTGGTGGAAAACAAGGAAAAGGAAATCAATTTGTAAGCTGGATCCACGAAGAAGATTTTGCGAATGCGGTTGATTTTATTATCGAAAAGGAAATGACCGGAGTTATAAATGTTGTTTCTCCCGAACCAATTCCGAACTCAGATTTTATGATGAAACTACGAAAAGCAGTTGCCTTTCCTTTTGGAATTCCGATGAATCAATTCTTATTGGAAATTGGATCTTTCTTCATTCAAACAGAAACCGAATTGGTTTTGAAAAGTAGAAATGTAATTCCGAAAAGACTTTTAGAAAACGGTTTTAAGTTTAAATTTGACAATATTGATAATGTTTTTAAAAATTTATTAAGCAAATGACAACCATAAACCTCACCACAAAAATAAACGCATCGCAAAAAACTGTTTTTGATGCCTCAAGAAATATCGACATTCACCAACAATCAGCCAGTAAATCAAATGAAGTGGCAATTGCCGGTGTGACATCAGGACTAATCAATTTAAACGAGACCGTAACCTGGCGCGGAAAACATTTTGGGTTTTATCTTACCCATAAAAGCCGAATTACAGCAATGGATCTGTATGACTATTTTGTGGATGAAATGGAAGAAGGAAAATTCAAAGCCTTCAAACACGAACATTTTTTTGAAGAAAAAAACGGAGTTATCATAATGACAGATAAACTGCAATATGACACTCCGTTTGGCATTATTGGAAAATTATTCGATACTTTGTTTTTAAAAAATCATATGATCCATTTTCTTCTGGAAAGAAATAAAATTCTTAAAGAAGTTTCTGAAAACAATACAATCATATGATAATAAAATTGCTTTAGAGAAGCATTTAACAAAAAAAGATCATCTTGTACAGATGATCTTCCTAAATAAACAAACTCTTATTTTTTATTTATAACTCTATTCCCCAAAATAGAATTTCAATTAAGAATTTTACTTTATACTAATTCTTCCTGCAAATTTTTTGCTGCAGCAACCGGTACATTTTCAACTTGGTGTTGGTAATAAGAAAAACCTCCAGTCCCGTTCCATGCATTGTCGATTGCTAAATGAGCATCAAAATTAGCTAAAAAAGCACCAATTGCCGGTGGAGGGAAAGACTGAACATATTCACCTTGAAGACTAACTACTTTTGTGTATTGTCCAAATCCGGTTGCATATATTTTTCCTTTTACCTGAACAACTATATGACTATCCGGACCGTTTACGGCTTGTGTAATTACAACTGTACCTGATACAGAATTTTGTGATGGTACAACTACTAAGCTAAAATTTGCGATTGGAGCACCTGGCATTCCAACATTTCCGATTGTGCCTTTTGCTAAATAAGCTCCTGCTAATAAATTTTCCATGGTTGTGTTTTTTGTTTTTTTTCTTACTCGTAAGGCTTTTCAGAACCGCCTCGTTTTTTTAAGTGGGTTCTGCTCCACTCATTTTACTTACCATTCTATCTCTAAATAGAAACAGTATTTATTTTCTATACCAAAACTATATCAGATATTTAGCTTTAAATGAAAAAATGTTATGAAATGGAAATTCTTAGTTATGAAAGAGGCAAAAATGTTACAGCAATAGTATTATGATTATTGTTGACGAATGGAAGAAATAAGATTCAAAACTTTCAAACCCAAAACAATTAAGGCTATTCAAAAAATGAATAGCCCCATTATTATACAAATTGTCTGTTAAAATTAATTAACGTTAATGAAAGGGTCCCACATAAAATAACCAATAATAGCTCCGTTAGAATTATTTACCAAAGTAAAAGATAAAGTATATTGAATTTGTAAGCCAATTTTTAAAATTGTTCCAGATACTGTACTAACCTGATTTACAAATTTTGTTGGAGTGGTGGCTGGTGGATTACCAGTAGCTAAAAAAGCATAAGCTTGCCCTGAAGCATATGACAAAGGCGTATTAATAGATGCTGCCGGATTAAAATTTCCAGAATACAAATAAGGAGTTTGATCAAAATTATTATCAAATGTTGTTATTGCCCACTCTACAGTATCTCCGCCATTAGCAGAAATTTGCAACTCTGATTGTCCTTCAGTTCCATTAGATACTGAGCTATTAGGAGCAATCATGGAAATATAAACATTAGATGACGAATAAGATCCTAAATTAGTTGGTGATTGTAGCGTTCCTGCACTAAGTTTGCCATCAGCTACTTGTGAAGCAAGTGAAGCTCCATCTACTGCAATTAAAATATTAATTGTTGCCATGATATTATTTTTAATTTATTCCTACTCATAAGGCTTTTCAGATCCGCCTTCGCTTTTTACTGTGCGAAACAGTTCGTTTTTTTTAAGTGGGTTCTGCTCCACCTTTTTTTATTTGCTGTTTTAACTAAAGTTCCAGAATTAGTGTTTACAAAAAACACATAAAGACCTGAAAATCAAATTAAACAAATTGAAAATAAATATTGCTAGCTTTTATTTCTGATTCAAATTTATATCAGAGTTAAAAAAAATATGAGAAAAATGTTACAAGACAAGGATTCTTGGTTATAAGAAAGGAAAAAAAGAGTCTATTTGAAAATTAACTTATTAAAAAGAAGGAAAAATCAACACTTTAAGTAATATCAAAAAAATGGTAGTGAATAATCTAATTACAAAAAAACAATCATCAGCCACCAAAGAATCGGTACACTTTCGACCCAAAAAGAAGTATAATATTTAGATCGGTTTGGATTGGCAAACAATATAAATAACATCAGCATGATCACCATAATAAGATTAATGATGAGTTCATGAAGACTAAAAGTCAATATACCCACAATCCAAAACGGAACCAGAAGTGCAAACCCTAAAATTTTAGTACGCTTTACGCCGATAGTTTGCGGAACAGTTTGCAAATGTGGATCATCATTGGCCAAATCAATAATTTCGAAAACCAAAATCAATACAAAAACCAACACAAAACGTTGAATACATTTGATAAAAAAATTAGCTGTAAATGGAATTTCAGCATTTATTACAGGTAAAACCAAAGTCGCTCCTACCCAGCAAAGGGCCACGATATAAATTTTCACTCCTGCCCAGTTTCTGGCATTTCTACGATTTGGAAAAAACGGAAGTGTATAAAGTGCCGTTATGGCAAAAATTGCAACAGATACAATTTGGGTAATTCGTTTAAGATGGAAAAAATAATAACCAACCAAAATCACGGAAATAAAACTTAAAACAGCAATAATTTTTAACTGATTCCCAATCGGATTTTTTTTCACCCGAACCAGGGCATCATATTTAACAAAATTATACCCCACAATTGTTCCGAAAAAAACAAATAACGCCATCTGTTCATCATACTGAATATGAAATACATGAAACGTAATCCGTACTAAAGCATAACACGATAAAGCCACGTGGATACTGCTATTTAGGTAAAAATTGAATATCTGTTTCAATAGTTTCATCACTTAAATCTAATCAATTGTTAACAAATCAACTCATTAGTTGAAAAATTCATAAAAATTGAAGTTAAAAATACCCATTAAATTATTAATAATACTTAATTTTGCGCCACAAAAAAACAACACATTTACTATAAAATGTAATAAACCTGGTATACTTACTTTGCAAATTACATTCTTTTTAAAAAATAGATAGCTACAAATGAAAACAGATGCTTTTGCTTTAAGACACATTGGCCCAAGAGAAACAGATCTTCAACACATGTTAAAGACTATTGGAGTGGAATCGATTGAACAACTTGTTTATGAAACCCTTCCGGATGATATTCGTTTAAAAGCACCTTTAAACTTAGATCCCGCAATGACAGAATATGAGTTTGCCAACCATATTCAGGAACTGGGAAATAAAAATAAAGTATTCAAATCCTATATTGGTTTGGGTTATCATCCAACTATCGTTCCGGCTCCAATTCAAAGAAATATCTTCGAAAATCCAGGATGGTATACAGCTTACACACCTTATCAGGCAGAAATTGCTCAAGGTCGTCTCGAAGCTATTTTAAACTTCCAAACTACTGTTATTGAGTTAACGGGAATGGAAATTGCAAATGCTTCTTTACTTGACGAAGGTACAGCCGCTGCTGAAGCTATGGCTTTATTATTTGACGTTCGTACACGTGATCAAAAGAAAAACAATACAAACAAATTCTTCGTTTCTGAAGAAATTTTACCGCAAACTTTATCGATCCTGCAAACACGTTCAACTCCGGTTGGAATTGAATTAGTTGTCGGAAACCACGAAACCTTCGATTTTTCAAATGAGTTCTTCGGAGCCATTTTACAATATCCGGGAAAATATGGTCAGGTAAACGATTATACTGCTTTTGTTGCTAAAGCAAAAGAAAACGAAATCAAAGTAGCTTTTGCTGCCGATATTTTATCATTAGCTACCTTAACGTCTCCGGGAGAAATGGGAGCTGCAGTAGTTGTTGGAACGACTCAGCGTTTTGGTGTACCAATGGGTTATGGTGGTCCTCACGCTGCATTTTTTGCTACAAAAGACGAATACAAACGCTCTATGCCAGGTCGTATCATTGGAGTTTCTATCGATGTAAACGGAAATCGCGCTTTACGTATGGCATTAGGAACTCGTGAGCAGCACATTAAACGTGAAAAAGCAACTTCAAATATTTGTACTGCTCAGGTTTTATTAGCGGTTATGGCCGGCATGTATGCTGTTTACCACGGGCCAAAAGGATTACAATACATTGCAAATAAAGTTCACGCATCGGCGGTTACTGCTGCTGAAGCTTTAAATAAATTAGGCGTTTACCAAACCAACACGGCTTACTTTGATACTATTTTGTTAAAAGCAGATGCTCAAAAAGTAAAAGCAGTAGCAGAGAAAAACGAAGTAAACTTTTTCTATGTTGATGCCGATACCATTTCGATATCATTCAACGAAACAACTTCAATTGGCGATATCAACCAAATTATTGCCATTTTTGCCGAAGCTTTAGGAAAAGAAACTTTTACCGTTTCTGAATTAACTACTGCAAGTCAATTACCAGCTTCATTAGAAAGAACGTCGCCTTTCTTAACGCATGATGTATTCAACAATCATCATTCAGAAAGTCAGATAATGCGTTACATCAAAAAATTAGAGCGTAAAGATTTATCGTTGAATCATTCGATGATTTCATTAGGTTCTTGTACGATGAAATTAAACGCAGCTTCTGAAATGCTGCCTTTATCAATGCCAAACTGGAACAGCATTCACCCTTTTGCACCAGTTGAGCAAGCTGAAGGTTATATCACAATGCTTAAAAAACTAGAGGAGCAATTAAATGTAATTACGGGATTTGCCGGGACAACATTACAGCCTAACTCAGGAGCTCAGGGAGAATATGCTGGTTTAATGGCTATTCGTGCTTACCATTTGTCAAGAAACGAAGGTCATCGTAATGTATGTTTAATTCCTTCATCTGCTCACGGAACCAATCCTGCTTCTGCAGCAATGGCCGGAATGAAAATCATCGTTACTAAAACTACTCCGGAAGGAAACATTGATGTAGAAGATTTGAGAGAAAAAGCTATTGAACATAAAGACGATTTATCTTGTTTAATGGTAACGTATCCATCTACCCACGGAGTTTTTGAATCTTCAATTATTGAAATCACGAAACTAATCCACGACAATGGCGGATTAGTATATATGGATGGTGCCAATATGAACGCGCAAGTTGGATTAACAAATCCTGCTACAATTGGTGCTGACGTTTGTCACTTAAACTTACACAAAACATTTGCTATTCCTCACGGTGGTGGCGGACCTGGAGTTGGACCAATTTGTGTGAACGAAAAACTGGTTCCGTTTTTGCCAACAAACCCAATCCTAAAAGTAGGCGGTGAACAAGCGATTACAGCTATTTCATCTGCACCTTACGGATCAGCTTTAGTATGTTTAATCTCTTATGGTTACATCACCATGATGGGTGCCGAAGGATTAAAAAGTGCTACAGAACATGCTATTTTGAATGCTAATTATATGAAAGCCCGTTTCGAAGGACACTATCCAATTCTTTATACCGGAGAATGCGGAAGAGCGGCTCACGAAATGATTTTAGATTGTCGTGCATTTAAAGAAAACGGCATTGAAGTAGGTGATATCGCGAAGCGTTTGATGGATTATGGTTTCCATGCTCCTACTGTTTCCTTCCCTGTAGCAGGAACTTTAATGATCGAACCAACTGAATCTGAAGATTTAGCAGAATTAGATCGTTTTTGTGATGCTCTTATTTCAATTAGAAAAGAGATTGAAGCTGCTACAGCTGATGACAAAAATAATGTATTAAAAAATGCGCCTCACACATTGGCAATGTTAACTACTGACAACTGGGATTTCCCTTACTCAAGAGAAAAGGCAGCTTACCCATTAGAGTATATTGCTGAAAATAAATTCTGGCCATCTGTTCGTCGTGTAGATGACGCTTATGGTGACAGAAATTTAATTTGCAGCTGTGCTCCTATTGAAGCTTACATGGAAAACTAAAAATAAGTTTTATATAACATTAACCCCGACAAGTTTTAAAGCTTGTCGGGGTTTTGTTTTTTTTACCTTATGTTAAAACCTGAAACTTGAAACTTTTTTAACACGGCTTTCCCATTTCAATCGTTTGAAATCTCGGCAAAATATAAATTTCATTAAAAAATAAACAATATTTACAGTTAAAAATTATTATTTGACAATTATATGCATGCATAGTAATTTTTATGGTTGTAATTATTTTTTTATTTATAAATTAGCGTAAAATTTTTGGAAAAGGACTAATGAAAATAAAAATTATAGGCATCGGAAGTTATATTCCGCAGAAGGAAGTTAAGAATACTGATTTTGACAAACATATTTTTTTAAATGAAGATGGTACCCCTTTTGGATATCCAAACGAAGTTGTAATTAAAAAGTTTAAAGGAATAACCGGCATCGAAAACCGCCGTTATGCCGAAGATAATTATATCACTTCAGATTTGGCTTTTTTTGCTGCCGAAAAGGCAATTGCGAATGCCAATATTGACAAAGAGTCATTAGATTATATCATTTTTGCCCACAATTTCGGCGATGTAAAATCTGGTACTCATCAGTCGGATATGATTCCGAGTTTAGCGACCCGTGTCAAAAACAAACTGGATATTAAAAACCCAAAATGTGTGGCGTACGATATCCTTTTTGGATGTCCGGGCTGGATTGAAGGTGTATTGCAGGCCAATGCTTTCATCAAATCCGGAATGGCAAAAAGAGTCTTGGTGATTGGAGCCGAAACTTTATCAAGAGTGGTTGACGATCATGATCGTGATTCGATGATTTATTCTGATGGTGCAGGTGCTTCAATCTTAGAAGCTTCAGATGGCGAAACAGGTTTATTATCATACGAAAGTGCCACTTTTGCCAATGAAGAAGCTGGTTTTTTATACTTTGGTAAATCATATAATTTAGACTTGGATCCAGACATTAAATATATCAAAATGTATGGCCGTAAGATTTATGAATTTGCATTAAGCCAGGTTCCTTGTGCCATGAAAAGCTGTTTAGATAAAAGCGGAATTCCTATTGATGGGGTCAAAAAAATCCTGATTCATCAGGCTAATGAAAAAATGGACGAAGCCATTATTACCCGTTTTTACAAATTATACGACAAAACGCCGCCTGAAAACATTATGCCAATGAGTATCCATGATTTAGGAAACAGCAGTGTCGCAACCGTTCCTACTTTGTACGATTTATTAATTCAGGGAAAATTAGAAAACCACGAAATCAACAAAGGTGATGTAGTTATTTTTGCTTCAGTTGGAGCAGGAATGAATGTTAATGCATTTGTTTATCGATATTAAAAGAATATATTCAACAATATTAGATTAAGTTTTTTTTATGTAGTTGACATTTTACGCAAAGACGCGAAGTCGCAAAGTTTGAATTTAGTTACTTTGCGACTTCGCGTCTTTGCGAAAGATTTACTTTGCATTTTCTTATAACAAGTCCGCATTTTAAATGTAGACTTTTCATTTTCATTCAAATTAAAAAACACAAAAAAGAAGATAACTTTGTATATTTGCGACCTAATATAAAATCAAGAACGAGAGATTGCTTCGTTCCTCGCAATGACTATGTACGAAAAAACGTTTCCAAATAAAAGATTCAAACTTACTTTAGAATTTTTACAAAAGCATATCAAAACTTCTGAAACAATCCTTGACTTAGGAGTTGAAAATCCGTTTTCTAAAATCATGAAAGAAGCTGGTTTTTCAGTAAAAAACACCACCGGCGAAGATTTAGATTTAGATCAAAATGTATTGAAAACCGAAAAATCAGATGTAGTAACTGCTTTCGAAATCTTCGAGCATTTACTTAATCCGTTTACGATTTTAAACGAAATTCAATCAGACAAACTCTTGATTTCGATTCCGATGCGTTTGTGGTTTTCCCCGGCATATCGTTCCAAAACAGATATGTGGGACAGACATTACCATGAATTTGAAGACTGGCAATTAGACTGGCTTTTAGAAAAAACCGGCTGGAAAATAATCGACAGACAAAAATGGGCAAATCCCGTAAAAAAATTTGGCTTAAGACCGTTTTTACGCAGTTTTACCAATCGTTATTATATTGTTTACGCGGAAAAAGCCTAACGGCAAATTCCAAAGAATAAAATTCATGAAGTACTATATTGTTATACCAGCTCATAACGAACAGGATTTAATTGGCCTGACTTTACAATCTTTGGTTTCGCAAACGGTTTTGCCTTCAAAAATTGTGGTTGTAAACGACAATTCTACAGATAAAACAGAAGAAGTCGTTTTGCGATTTGCCAAAGACAATCCATATATTTCTGTTGTAAATAAAACCTCAGATGCGATTCATATGCCGGGAAGCAAAGTAATTCAGGCTTTTCAGAAAGGTTTTGAAACTCTGGATTCGGAATATGATATTATTGTAAAAATAGATGGCGATTTAATCTTTCCTCCTAACTATTTCGAAACAATTATCAAACACTTTCAATCCGATCCAAAAATTGGAATGGCGGGCGGATTTTGTTACATCGAAAAAAACGGCGATTGGATTTTAGAAAACCTAACTGATAAAGATCACATTCGTGGTGCACTAAAAGCCTACAGGGCAGCAACTTTTCAGCAAATTGGAGGTTTAAAACCTGCTATGGGCTGGGATACGGTAGATGAATTGCTTTGCAAATATTACGGCTGGAAAATAGTTACAGATCCTTCTTTACATGTAAAACACCTTAAACCAACAGGTGCCAATTACAACAAAACAGCACGTTACAAGCAAGGAGAAGCCTTTTTTACATTAGGATACGGTTTCTGGATTACAGCAATTGCATCAGCCAAATTAGCCCTGATGAAGAAAAAACCACTTCTTTTTTTTGATTACATAAAAGGTTTTTGGAAAGCAAAAAATGCTAAAACTCCTTTATTAGTTACCCCCGAACAGGCAAAATTCATTAGAAATTATCGTTTTCAGAAAATGAAACAGAAGCTTTTTTAGTTGCAAAACTTAAAAAACTGCAAACTCAAACTATTAACTGTAAACTAATCCTTAATTTAGCCAATATTTGTAAAAACTATGATGCTAATTCGTTATTTATCCCAATTAGGAAGATATTTTTTAATGTTGAAAGAAATTTTTAACAAACAGACCAAATGGTCTGTGATGAAAAAATTAATTTTCAAAGAAATCGATGATTTAATTATCGACTCTCTTGGTATCGTTTGTTTTATTTCTTTTTTTATTGGAGGAGTTGTGGCCATTCAAACCGCACTAAATTTAACTAATCCTTTAATTCCAAAATATTTAATTGGTTTTGCCACTCGTCAATCTGTGATTTTGGAATTTGCTCCTACTTTTATTTCGGTTATTATGGCGGGTAAAATGGGATCTTACATCACTTCCAGTATTGGAACAATGCGTGTTACGGAACAAATTGATGCTTTAGAAGTTATGGGTGTTAATTCATTAAACTATCTTGTCTTTCCAAAAATAGTAGCTTTATTGATGTATCCGTTTGTAATTGGAATCAGTATGTTTTTGGGTGTTTTTGGCGGATGGCTTGCTTGTGCGTATGGCGGATTTTCAACCAGTCAGGACTTTATTCAGGGAGCTCAAATGGAATTTATTCCGTTTCATATTACTTATGCTTTTATTAAAACTTTAATTTTTGCCATGCTATTGGCGACAATTCCCTCATTTCACGGATATTACATGAAAGGCGGTGCATTAGAAGTTGGTAAAGCAAGTACGGTATCGTTTGTCTGGACATCTGTTTGTATTATTCTTTTTAATTATATATTAACTCAATTATTATTAGGATAATGATAGAAGTAAAAAACATAGAAAAATCATTTGGTGACAGTAAAGTTTTAAAAGGCGTTTCAACAGTTTTTGAAACTGGAAAAACCAACCTCATCATTGGACAAAGTGGATCCGGTAAGACAGTTTTATTAAAGAGTCTATTAGGAATTCATACGCCGGACTCCGGAACTATTGAGTTTGACGGACGTGTGTATTCTGATTTAAATCCTGACGAAAAAAGAGAATTAAGAACCGAAATCGGAATGGTTTTTCAGGGAAGTGCTTTATTCGATTCGATGACCGTTGCTGAAAATGTAGCTTTCCCTTTAAGAATGTTCACCAATGACAACAGAGCAAAAATCAAAGAACGTGTTGATTTTGTTTTAGAACGAGTAAACTTGGTTGATGCACATACAAAATTACCATCAGAAATATCAGGAGGGATGCAAAAACGTGTGGCTATTGCCCGCGCCATTGTTAATAATCCAAAATACCTATTTTGCGATGAGCCTAACTCTGGTTTAGACCCCAATACATCTACTTTAATCGATAATTTGATTCAGGAAATTACAAAAGAATACAACATTACAACCGTAATCAACACACATGACATGAACTCTGTGATGGAAATTGGCGAGAACATCGTATTCTTAAAAAAAGGGTTAAAAGCCTGGCAGGGAACCAAAGAAGAAATCTTTAGAACAGATAACAAGGACATTGTGAAATTTGTATACTCTTCTAATCTGTTTAAAAAAGTAAGAGAAGCTTATTTGAAAGGATAAACCTTTAAATTCGACATCAAAAATCCCAAATTCTAATTGTCAAAACTGGAATTTGGGATTTTTAATTGTTACCCGGTAATAATTCTACCTCAGCATTTGGATTGAAAAGATAGGTTCTGCCTGAACTGATTTCAATACATTCGAAACGTTTGGTCCTAACCGCAATTTTCTTAAATATCTTACCATTCTGAATTCTGAAAACACTACCGTAGGGAATTTCAAAAATGTAATTTTTGTCGTTTTCTTTATCATATTGTTTTAAAGCCAATGACAAAGTTGTATCTGTATCGCTGCTTGCTGTGGGATTCTTAAAATGCCTCGCCAATAATGGTAACAAATGGGGTGGAAAAATCTCGGGACGAATAAAAGGAATCATCAATCTTTGAAAAGAATATTTCCATTCGTTTCCGTGAGGTTTTATATGTCGCCCGAATTTTTCGAAAGCAACCAAATGAGAAATCTCATGAATCAAAGTAATCAGAAACTTATATTTATTGAGACTTGCATTTACCGTAATTTCATGTTTCCCGCTCAATCCTTTTCTGTAATCGCCATGACGTGTCTGACGTTCATTAACGATTTTCAGATGAACCTGATTGGCAACAATCAATTCAAAAACGGGCTTTACAGCATGTTCCGGTATATATCTTGCGAGCGTTTCGTTCAATGTAATTATGAATTATGAAATATATTTTTGAATCAAATGAAATATTAAAGGACTTGGGCTCCGCTCAGCCTGACAACTAATATTTTAATTAACTAAGGATTCGTCGAAGAAACTTCCAAAACTTTTCCATTAAAATATTTATTTCCGTTAAGTGTAAAATCATAAATATAATTGGCCATTCCTTCAGCTGAAATTGGTGCCTGATATCCCGGGAAAGCTTCATTCAGCATTTCAGTCTGAACTGACCCTAGAGCTAGGACATTAAACGAAATTCCTCTTTCCTTATATTCTTCTGCTAACAATTCCGTTAAGGTAATTACTGCTCCTTTACTTGAACTGTAAGCGGCTAAACCTGCAAATTTCAGGCTTCCTCTCACCCCTCCAATCGAACTGATAGTTACGACATGGCTTCCTTTTTGAAGATAAGGCAAACAAATTCTGGTAAGATTCGCAACAGCAAAAACATTCACTTTGTAAATACTTTCAAAATCTGCCTGCGTTGTTTCAGCAAATGGTTTTAAAAGTAAAGCACCTGCATTATGCACAACAGCGTCTACTTTTTTCCATGCAGATGAAAGAAAATCCTCTACAGCATCTAATGCAGATTCATCAGCCAGATCAACAGAAAGACAAGTAACATTTTGATGTTCTAAAAGTGCCTGAGGAATTTTTCTTGAAATAGCCAGGACCTGATTTCCGGCATTTGCAAACTGTAAAGCTAATTCATAACCAATTCCTCTGCTCGTTCCGGTAATTATAATATTTTTCATGAAGCAAAAATAATCAAATCTTATAAAAGGTACGACTATTTATTCATTGTAATTTCTTGCGTAGAAGATGTTGTGATCTGTGTGACAGCAGGAAGGAACTCCTGAATAAAATTGGCCATATGTGGAATATCCATCACTTTAAATTCATCTGACGGATGATGGTAAAATTCGAAATTCTCAAAATCAAAAGTACTTATAGATTGACAAGGCTTTTTGAATGCTTCATAAAAAGAGTAATTATCTGACCTGTAAAACAATTGATATTCAGCTTCTTTTGGTAAAAACCCAATTGTGTTTTTACCAGTATATTCATTTATTTTCTGAGCCATATTCGATTTATCAAAGCCTGTAATATAGGCTAAGTAATCCCGTTTCATTGGCACACCGATCATTTCGATATTCAGCTGGGCATATAAATTAAAATCTTGCTTTTTAAGTTTTTGAACCAAACTTTTAGATCCTAACAATCCTTTTTCTTCTCCTGTAAAAAACACAACAAGAATACTTCGTTTATTTGATTTCATTTTGCTGAAATATTTAGCTATTTCCGCAACTGCCGTAACACCTGAAGCATCATCATTAGCTCCGTTATTTATTAGATCCGCTTGACCTTTGATCTTATCCAGACCAATATGATCATAGTGGGCACTTAAGACTACATATTCTTTTTTAAGAACAGGATCTGTGCCTTCCAGAACGCCAACAATATTAAAAGCAGGTGTTTTAAAGTTCGTAAGGGTATCACGATAAGAAGAAAAATAAGGTTTGACATTATTTTTCTTAAGAAAATCTTCAAGAAAAACAGCCGCCTTTTCAATTCCCTTTGTTCCGGTTTCACGGCCTTCCAATTCATCGGAAGAAAGATATTTTAAAAAACCTGAAACATCATTTTGCTCCACTTTATAAGCAACTTCAATAGATTCTGATGTTGATTTTGAGCTTTTTTCAGGTATGACAGAAACAGTAGATTTACAACCTAATAAAATAAATGGCAGAAGAAAATATATTTTTTTCATAAAGAATTGCATTAAATTACTGCATCTTAAACAATTAGCAGTATGGTTCAACATAAACTTCTGAAAAGTAAAAAAAATAATTGTAAAAAAACCCTTTCAAAGCTAAAAAAACTGAAAGGGTTGTATAAAAATCAAACTCTAATTATCCAGCAATAACAGATCTGGAAATTACAATTTTCTGAATCTCTGAAGTTCCCTCATAAATCTGGGTAATTTTAGCATCTCGCATAAAACGTTCTACGTGATATTCTTTTACGTAGCCGTTTCCACCATGAATCTGAACTGCTTCAACAGCCGTATCCATTGCCACTTGCGAAGCAAACAATTTAGCCATCGCTCCACTTACATCATAATTTTTATGCTGGTCTTTATCCCAGGCTGCTTTCATACATAAATGACGGGCCGCTTCGATATTAACAGCCATATCTGCCAATTTAAAAGCAATTGCCTGATGATTGCAGATTTCAGTTCCGAAAGCTTTACGTTCTTTTGAATATTTCAAAGCCAGTTCATAAGCTCCTGAAGCGATTCCTAAAGCCTGGGAAGCAATACCAATACGGCCTCCTGCAAGCGTTTTCATGGCAAATTTAAATCCGAAACCGTCTTCTCCAATTCTGTTTTCTTTAGGAACTTTTACATCACTAAACATTAATGAGTGTGTGTCTGAACCGCGAATTCCCATCTTTTGTTCTTTTGGTCCAATAGAAAATCCCGGCATATCTTTGGTCATAATCAAAACATTTATCCCTTTATGTTTCAATTCTGAGTGTGTTTGTGCAATTACCAAATATACTGAGGCTGTATTTCCATTAGTAATCCAGTTTTTTGTTCCGTTTACCAAATAATGGTCTCCCATATCTGTTGCAGTAGTTTTTTGTGAGGTTGCATCACTCCCTGCCTCTGGTTCACTTAAACAAAAAGCGCCATGAATTTCTCCAGAAGCCAAACCCGGTAAATACTTTTGTTTTTGCTCTTCGGTTCCAAATTCCTGTAATCCCCAGCAAACTAATGAATTATTTACAGACATTACCACAGAAGCTGAAGCATCAACTTTCGAAATTTCTTCCATAGCAATTACATACGAAATCGTATCCAAACCACTTCCTCCGTATTTAGGATCAACCATCATTCCCATGAATCCTAATTGCCCCATTTTTTTTACTTGTTCAGTCGGAAAAATTTGTTTTTCATCTCTTTCTATTACACCGGGCAACAATTCGTTTTGAGCAAAATCTCTTGCGGCTTGTTGAATCATTAAATGTTCTTCGGTAAGATTAAAATCCATAATCGTGTTTTTAGTTTTATTAAGTCTCTCTTTTTCTTCCTGTTTAGTGTAAAAAAAAGCTTTTCAAAGATAAATTTTAAATATGAATCAACAATGCGTGCATAATATTTTAAGCTTTAATCAAAAAATACTATAACGTTTTCGTGATAATTTTGAATTTTAAACTAAGAAAGGGAAATTATAATATATATTCTTTAAAAATTAAGATTAAAATTATCGATAAAAAAAATTAAGATTAAAAGCTTTAAGTAATCTATACTATAGAAAAAACCAACGGACATAAATATACGTATATAGAGGTAAATTAACTCCTACTATTTTGATTATTAAAGTAATAGATTTAAAATAAAAGAAAAACATATCACATTATTGCTTAAAATTTACAAATTAAGAGTACTTTTGCAAAAAAAACAAAACCACTAAGACACTATGAAAAAGATTTTACTATTACTCACATTCCTTTTAAGTTTACAATTTTTAAATGCGCAAAAAAGTTTAGAAGTAAACGGAGTAAATATACCAAGAACACTTGATTTTAAAGGAGAAACCCTAACTTTAAATGGTGTTGGGCAACGTTCAAAAATGTTTACTGATTTATATGTACAGGCATTGTATCTGTCCGTATTAACACAGGATCCTAAACTTATTTTAGACAGCGATACCGAAATGGCTATCAGAATACACATAACCTCATCATTAGTTACCTCGAAAAAGCTATCAAAAGCATTGGCAAAAGGAATGGAAAAATCTGTTGGTGAAGAAGGAATACTAAAATTGACCAAAGAAGTGCAGCAGCTTGAAGACTTAATAGGTAAAGAAATTACAAAAGCCGGTGATTTTTTTAACTTAGTATATAATCCTTTTGACAAATCATTGTGGATTTATAAAAACGACAGATACGAAGGAAAAATTGAGAGTTTTGAATTTAAAAAAGCATTTTTTGGTATCTGGCTTTCAGAGAATCCGGTTGATAAAGATTTAAAAGAAGAGTTATTGGGCAAAAACAACTAAATACATCTTTCATACATTTCTTCAATAATAGAGTATTCGCATTAATCTATTCTATATATTTGCCAAAAATAAACATATCTCATTAAAATGAAAGATTTATTGCAGCAATTTGAAAATAAGGAGCCGGAAATTGTTTTTAACTGGAAAGATTCTGAAACAGAAGCCGAAGGTTGGACCGTAATTAATTCACTTCGTGGAGGAGCTGCGGGTGGAGGTACCAGAATGAGAAAAGGCCTTGATATGAATGAAGTTTTATCACTTGCCAAAACCATGGAAGTCAAGTTCTCTGTTTCAGGCCCTGCAATTGGCGGTGCTAAATCCGGAATTAATTTTGACCCCAATGATCCTCGTAAAAAAGGTGTTTTACAACGCTGGTACAAAGCCGTTTCGCCTTTACTGAAAAGTTATTATGGAACAGGCGGTGACTTGAATGTAGATGAAATTCACGAAGTAATTCCGATGACGGAAGAGTGTGGAGTGTGGCACCCGCAGGAAGGTGTTTTCAACGGACATTTTAAACCAACTGAAGCTGATAAAATTAACAGAATCGGACAATTACGTCAGGGCGTTATCAAAGTAATTGAAAATCCTAAATTTTCACCTGATGTAACCCGCAAATATACTGTTGCCGATATGATTACCGGTTTTGGTGTTGCTGAAGCTGTTCGTCATTTTTATGCAACTTACGGTGGCGAGATAAAAGGCAAAAAAGCAATAGTTCAGGGTTTTGGAAATGTAGGCTCCGCTGCTGCTTTTTATCTGGCAGAAATGGGTGCAAAAGTAATTGGAATTATTGATCGTGATGGCGGATTAATCAAAGAAGAGGGCTTTTCGTTTGAAGAAATCAGGGCTTTATTTTTAGCTAAGGACGGAAACAAATTAGTTGCCGACAATATGATTCCGTTTGAAGAAATCAATTCAAAAATATGGACAATTGGTGCTGAGATTTTTACGCCATGTGCCGCTTCAAGATTGGTTACTCAAACTCAGATTGACAGTTTAATTGCAAACGGATTAGAAGTGATTTCTTGTGGGGCTAATGTCCCTTTCGCCGATAAAGAAATCTTTTTTGGATCTATCATGGAAGAAGTAGACCGCAAAGTCAGCCTGATTCCTGATTTTATATCGAACTGTGGAATGGCGAGAGTTTTTGCTTATTTCATGGAGAAAAAAGTTCAAATGACAGATGAGGCTATTTTTAACGATACTTCAGACATTATAAAAAATGCGATTGTAAAAGCACATACTTTGAATTCGTCTAAAACAAATATCAGTGCAACTGCTTTTGAAATTGCACTAAAACAATTAGTATAATTTTTTTATACTTCATTCTAAACGAGTCAAATCAGGTTTATAAATCTGTTTGGCTCGTTTTTTTATTTCTAAAATTTAATCTTTCAGGAGAAATAATATATTATTCTTTTTAGAAAATTTCCATTCTGCTTTTCTTAATACAAATCTTCTTTTAACCATAGCATCCTCATTATTAGATCTTTTTGTTTCATAATACATCATTTCTGTTATGAAATGCCGGATTTGTGGCATTTCCCTTTTGAGTATTCAAGTACTTTTATCAAAACCTTTTTATTGTTTGTTAATAGTTATCACTATTCGTAGTATCTAGCTAACTGCTTTAAATTGTTTTTATTACTAATCTATATAACCACAAAAATTATGAAAAAATTGAATTTATTATTCTTAACACTGACTTGTGCATTAGGAATTGCATCCTGCTCAGAAAATCAGCCATCTTCTGTAGTAGAAGAAAAGCTAACCAGCATGACCCATAAAGCTGCAGCTGCCCCCTGGGTAAAACAATTTGAAGAAACATTCAATGCAGGTTCTAATCTGTCCCAATGGACAAAAGAACAGCGGTCGGATTATAATTCCTGGTATTGCGATTATAACAGTTCTGTACCTACAACGCAATGGAGAGACGGAAAGCAATGTTTAGAAATTAAGACTACAAAATTAAGTGCCTATAAATACCAGTCCGGTTTTATCACTTCAAATTATCAATACAAGCCGGAAAACAACACAGAGTATATGCTTTCTGCTAATATTAAATTATTGGCGATGAATGGAACTACATACAAATCCTTTACTGATACTTATGGTGCCTGGCCTGCTTTTTGGTCTGTACAGGGAAATGCCTGGCCAACTCAGGGAGAAATTGACATTATGGAAGCGTACTCTTTTGCCCCAAATGCAAGCCGTTATACTTCAAATCTTTTTTACGGAACCTCTGCAGGCACCAATTTATTAGGAAACGCTGCAGAAAGAAATTACCCTGGCACATTTAATATTAACGGCAACAACGGCTGGCATTTATATGAATCATTTTGGAAAATAGTTAATAATGTTGCGACAGTAACTATAAAAGTGGATAATGTAACTATTGCCACCTATACAAACAATACTGTTTCTAATCTTAATCTGAACAATTTTGGGATGCATCGTATTACTTTAAATATGAACGTTGGATCAAAAGATTCTAATTTTATAGATCCTAACAAAATAAACTTATTTACCAGTGCAATCATGTGGGTTGATGATGTGACTGTATACAAAAGACCCATTTAAGTCTTTAAATCTCACTTTTTTGCTTTATGCAAAATAAATAAACTACAATTCCTTAACCACGAATTTTACAAATTTCAAGCATCAATTCTTTTCAGCCTTAGAAATGAACTCGCAAAAATTTGTAAAATTCGTGGCTTTTATTGTTCAAATTTATTATTGCTATAAGTAAGTTTATTAATTTATTTTACTCCAAAAGCTTTCAAGTAATAAACATTACCCATTAATAGTTTTAGGAGCAATTTTTACTTCTAACAATTTTTAGTACTTTTAAACGTTTTTTATTAATACAATTACAAATTCAGAATCAAAATGACTTCTACGGATTCTTCAGATAAAAAGAAATCACTATTAATCTCCACAGCAATTTATGGTGCCTTATTATTGCTGTTATTTCTTATACGTTTTTGGCCCCCATATAATCCGGAAAATAACGTAGCTCTGGCTTCTGGTGGCGGAGGCGGTGGAGTAACCGTAAATTTTGGAGACAGTGATTTGGGTTCTGGGGCGAATTATAAAAGTGAAGTTTTAGAAGTTAAAAACCAAGCCAAACAAGCACCTGCAAAAGTAAAAGCAACTCCTGACGAATCAATTATTACACAGGAAAACACAGCAACTGATAAAACAGACGTAGTGATTCCAACGAAAGAAAAACCTAAAAAGAACACTCCTGTTGTAAAACCGGAAGTAAAACCTGTTCCTCAAAAACCTAAAGTTTCCAATTCTACAAATGATGCTTTATCGAGCATTTTAAAAGGTTCCAATAAAGGTGGTGATGGTGATGATAAAGTTGCAGGTAATAAAGGAAAAGCTAACGGAAGTTTAGGATCCAACGGTTATTATGGAACCGGAGGTTCTGGTGGCGGGACTGGCGGAGGTAACGGTACTGGAAATGGTATCGGCACCGGAAGTGGTTACGGAGCGGGAAGTGGCGGAGGTTCCGGCGGTGGCTCAGGATACTCTTTAGGAAACCGTAAAGCATTATCTAAACCGGCACCTAAATATACTTGTAATGAAGAAGGAAAAGTGGTTGTAGAAGTTACAGTGGATCAAAATGGAAAAACAATAGGTGCAACGCCCGGAATAAAAGGAACAACCAATACGGCAAGTTGTTTACTGGAACAGGCCAAAATTGCGGCAATGAATACCAAATGGGCTCCGGACAGCAATGCTCCGGTAAAACAAACAGGGAAAATTATTTATAATTTCAGTTTGAATTAAAAGACTAATTTACTAATTGACACGGAAATTAGTTATGTGAAAAAGGTTTTCTGAAATATTCAGAAAACCTTTTTTTATTTGCTTTTTTGTCATTTCGACGAAGGAGAAATCACACTAGTAGCTCCGTTCCTAAAGTTGCCAATCTTTGTAGAATTACAAGTGTGATTTCTCCTCCGTTAAAATGACAATATTGAGAGAAGAACCAATATGTTTTTTTTTGCGTGAGGGATAGCAGCTGGCTACCGAAGTAGCGCGGATAGCCCGACCGGAATAAAAAAATGGGCCTATCAACATCCTGCTGATTAGCCCATTTTGTTTATTGTGGTCACGTCCAAATGATCATTTTACTTCGGATTTGTGGCGATTACAAATTTCAGATTGTTCTTTACTCCTATTTGTAATACATCAACCAAATCCTGTACTTGCAAATTAAACGGAATACGAACTACAACCGTCTGTTCTTTATTGTCTCCAATTTTAGACATCAGACTTGCTTCTAATTCTTCGAACTCGACTGGCTGTTTGTCGATGTAGAATTTTTTATCCTCGGTAACAGATAAACTAATTAATTGTTTATTCGTTTTTTCGTTAGATTTCGCTTTTGGCAAAGTCATCTTTATAACATTCGGATTTGCAAGTGTTGAGATAATAAGAAAAAACAACAGCAGGAAAAACATGATGTCACTCAATGATGAGGTCGCCACTTCGGCATGAAATCTTCTTTTTCTCTTAATAGACATACCTTATGCTCTTTGAATTATATTGACAAAAGCTAATATTTGTTTTTGGATTTTTAAGGCAAAATCATCAATTTTACCATTTAGAATATGATAAGCGCTATAGGCAATAATACCAACAATAAGCCCTGCTCCACTACTGATCATTTTCTCATACAATCCTCCGGAAATGTTTCCGATACTAATATTTTCTGTTACAGAAATACTGTAAAAAATCTTAATTACACCCGAAATAGTTCCAACAAATCCAAGGGTTGGCGCGATACCGGCAATAAGTCCGAGGTGCCCTAAACGGCTTTCCATTTCACCAATTTCGATATCGGCGGCGCGGTCCATGTTGGCTTCGATTTCGGCAATTGGCCTACCAATTACCAAAACGCCTTCTTTTAAAATGTTCGAAGCTGCAGTATCACTTCTTTCTACGATTGTTCTGGCCAATTCTATATTTCCGGCATTCAGTTTATCACCTACATCCTGCATCAGTCTATTATCAATTTTTGAAGCTTTTGCGATGTATAAATAACGTTCAATAATCACATAAAAAGTATAAAATAATAAAATGGCAATTGGTATTAAGAAAAAACCTCCTTTTAAAATAAATCCTAAAACTGAGATTTCGGTATTTGGTGCAATTTTTTCGATAACTACGTTAGATGCAGCATTTGCGATGGTATCTGTTTGTAATTGAATGAAGCTAAACATATATTAATTCTGGTTTATAATAATTAATTCTAAAAAATATTTCAAATTTGCAATAAAGATAATTTTCACTGTAATATTAAACTAATAAAATTGAAAATTATTTCAATTAACCCCTATTTTATTCGAAATGAACTATCAGGAAACCACAAATTGGATGTTTAATCAATTACCGATGTATCAGCTTCAGGGCGCTTCGGCATACAAGGAAGACTTGACCAATATAAAATTACTGGCGGCTCATCTTGATAATCCTCAAAACAGCTTAAAATGCATTCATGTAGCGGGAACCAACGGCAAAGGATCGACTTCTCATATGCTGGCTTCGATATTGCAGGAAGGAGGATATAAAGTTGGATTGTACACTTCGCCACATTTAAAAGATTTCAGGGAAAGAATAAAAATTAACGGTAAGGACATTTCAGAAGATTTTGTTGTTGAATTTATTGCTAAACACAAAACTTTTTTTGAGGCAAACGACATGAGTTTTTTCGAAATGTCTGTTGGTCTGGCATTCGATTATTTTGCTTCTGAAAAAGTTGATATTGCCATTATTGAAGTTGGTTTGGGAGGAAGATTAGACGCTACAAATATTATCACACCGCTGGTTTCGGTAATTACTAACATTGATTTAGATCATATGCAGTTTTTAGGAAATACGCCAAGAGAAATTGCGGGTGAAAAAGCCGGTATTATTAAACCAAATGTTCCGGTTGTGATTGGTGAATACACTCCGGAAACACAGCCTGTTTTTTTAGCTAAAGCCGAAGAAAACAATGCCCCGATTTATTTTGCATCCGATTTAATTTCAGAAGTTTTTCCTTCGGATTTAATTGGGGATTATCAATTTCATAATAAAAAAACAGTTCAGCAGACTATCGCGGTTTTAAATGCTCAAAATGAATTTAAGATTTCCATTGAGAATTTAAAAACGGGTTTACTAAATGTTTTCAAAAACACAGGCTTGCAAGGAAGATGGCAGCAATTAGGGAAAAATCCGAAAATAATCTGCGACACGGCACACAACAAACACGGCCTGGCAATTGTGATGAACCAGATTCAGAAAGAAAGTTTTGAAAACCTTCATATTGTTTTGGGAGTTGTAAATGATAAAGACCTGGATTCGATTTTGCCCCTTTTCCCTAAAAAAGCCCAATATTATTTCTGCAGACCGGAATCTTCAAGAGGCTTATCTACTGAAATACTCAAAGAAGCCGCTAAAAAATATGATTTGATTGGAGAAAAATACGATTCTGTTGAAGAGGCTTTTAATGCAGCCAAAAAGAATGCGGGACAAAATGATTTTATTTATGTTGGCGGAAGCACTTTTGTTGTTGCCGAATTGCCCTTGAACCAAGCAAATTCAAATTAGCATAAAAATGTTCAAAAAAAATACTTTTATAACAAATTCAATTCCAGTAAAATATAAATTTTAGTGCAAATAATATGAATTATTAATGCATTTTCTTTGGAGAAATGAAAAACTAACGTATATTTGCACTCGCAATAACGCAAGACATTGCAACCCGAAAGGGCGATTAGCTCAGCTGGTTCAGAGCACCTCGTTTACACCGAGGGGGTCGGGGGTTCGAACCCCTCATCGCCCACAGATTTAGAAATTCCTTAAGAAATTAAGGAATTTTTTTATGCTTTATGTTTTCTTGTGACTCACTGATACGGGCAGTCTTGCTGCTTAGGGATCAACACAATACCTGTCGAAGTATTCTTTTTTTGTGTCGTATTGTAAAACTTTATCATACATAATGTAACGGGTATATACAAATTAGCAGCAATGGCAGCACGACACCGTCAAAGGCGAATTATACCCCTACTATCTTTTTTCGGTGAGCTATACCCCAATCAGTAAGATTGCTGATTATGGTTTGTAGCGTATTGCCGTGTTCCGTAAGTTCATATTGAACTGTTATAGGTTGTGTATCTAAAACGGTTCGTTTTACCAACTGGTTTGTTTCTAATTCCTTTAATTCTTTGCTCAACATTCTGTTGGAAATTCCTTCTATATCATTCAAAATATCTGAAAATCGCCTTTTACCGTAACAGCAAATAGACGTAATAATAGCAATCTTCCATTTCCCATTCAGCACATCCATTGAATCCTGAACGGATCTCATTCTTTTCTTCTGTTCCTGTTTAAACTCTTCTATTTTACATCCCATAATGTTACTTAGTTACCTCTGTGTTACTGTTATTTTTAAGCACAAAGTTACTAAAAGTAACTTTAGCGATCTAACTTTGCCGTCAATCATTAAAAAATAAAAATGAATAGATTAAAAAACAAAGTAGCGGTTATTACAGGTGGTAATAGTGGCATTGGATTTGGCATTGCCCAAGAATTTAAAAATGAAGGTGCTGTAGGTGCTATTGTGGGCAGAAATCAGGAAACTTTAGATAGTTCTTTGGCGCAGCTTGGAGATAATTTTATAGCCATAAATGCCGATGTAACTAATCTTGCCGACCTGAAAAGAGTGTTTAAAGAAACATCTGTAAAATTTGGTAAAATAGACGTGGTTGTAGCCAATGCGGGTGGTGGAACTGTAGGAACTGTGGCAGATATTGGCGAAGCCGACTATGACAAGACAATGGATTTAAATCTAAAAAGTGTTTACTTCACTGTTCATAAGGCACTGCCTTATATGAATGATGGTGGTTCTATTATTCTTATAGGGTCAAATGCAGCACATCGGGCATATCCGTCTTTTACGCTTTATGGTGCTGCAAAAGCAGCTGTAATCTATTTTGCAAAAGGATTTTCAAGCGACCTTTTGGGCAGAAAAATTAGAGCAAATGTAATAACACCAGGTACAACAGATACACCGGCATTTGAAAAGTTTGTTCCCGCAGAACAAATTAAAGCTATAAAAAAACACTTTGCGGATGGAATGCCGATAGGCAGGATTGGGCAACCCTCTGACATTGGTAAAACAGCAGTTTTCCTGGCTTCTGATGATTCTTCGTTTATGCTTGGTGCTGAACTCCTTATTGATGGAGGCCTAACCTATTTGTCTAAATAATAATCCTAAATCGATTTGAATAATGAGTAAATTAAAAAACAAAGTAGCCGTAGTTACAGGTGCTTCAAAAGGAATAGGTGCATCTATCGCAAAACACTTTGCAGCAGAAGGCGCAAAGGTGGTTGTGAATTATGCCTCAAGCAAAGAAGGAGCAGATAGTGTGGTTAAGGAGATAATAAACAATGGGGGCATAGCCATTGCAGTACAGGGAGATGTATCAAAAGAAGCCGATGTAACCAGGCTGTTTGAAGAAACAAAGAAGGTTTTCGGTACATTGGATATTTTGGTAAACAACGCTGTATTCCAGCAATTTTTACCTATTGAACAGGCATCAGCAGAAGCTTTTTTTCATCAGCATTTTAACGTCAATGTCTTGGGTCCAATACTTACTATCCAGGCATCTTTGAAACTGTTTGGCGATAAGGGTGGCAATATCATCAATATCAGTTCAGGCGCAAGCAAATCACCGATGGCAGGAGTCTCTTTGTACTCTTCAACCAAAGCGGCATTAGATGCCATAACGATTTCTTTATCGAAAGAACTGGGTACAAAAAACGTTCGTATAAATTCTATTTTGCCGGGAGCTACAGAAACAGAAGGTGCAACTAATGCGGGTGTCACTGCTGGCAGTGAGTATGAAAAAATATTTGTTGCCAATACACCGCTTGGTCGTAGAGGTCAGCCCGAAGATATTGCTAAAGCTGTCGTATTTCTTGCTTCCGATGATGCAGCCTGGATTACGGGAGAACAAATTTCCGTTTCAGGTGGTATGTATGGTTTTTAAATTCAAAAACTCAAAAAGAATTAAAGACAATTGAACATCATTATTGGTTGACGGTGGTTTATATCAACTGCGCAAAATAAATCAGCAATAACCGCTACTTAGCACTAAAAGCCACGAATAACTCGTGTATCTGTGACTTTTTGATTTCGGACAAGAGCGTTAAATTACGGATGAAGAACCACTGCCGACGACAGCTGTTTTAACATCCCTCTTATTTTACCAATTATTCCTTTATATTTTCTAAAAACACCAAAATTGGTATTAAGTGTTCGATTGCTGTCCCTGACAGCCCGCCAAATAAAGCTTCAATGAAAATTGAGGCTTTTTTTTATGCTGTATAGCCCCATAAATACTAACTCCCCCAGTTTTATTGAGAATTTTAAGTTCGGAATTCTCAAATCATAATTACATACCAAAAAAATGATTTTCCATCAATTCCTTTACAGCTTTTGGAATATCATTTCTTTACACTATTTTTTAATTATTCATCATTAGAGTGTTTGATTGAACCCTGACATTCCATCGAAAAACAAATAAAATTTAACTTTAATAAAACTCTTGAGCTTTTATATTGTATTTCTTTGAACATTGCTGGGCATTTTAGAAAACGTGAGCATTAATTGACTATACAATTTCTAGAATTATAAGCTTTACCAGCTACAATTCTACTTCATTAATCTCTCAGCGTCATTCAATCTTTGCGCTACATTATTCCAATTTATAATATTAAATAAAGCATCAACAAAATCGGTACGTTTGTTTTTGTATTTCAAATAATAAGCATGTTCCCAAACATCGATTACCAGTATTGGAATTGCTCCCCATTGAGTTAGCTTTTCATGATTTTCACATTGTAAAACAACGAGGCTGTCGCTATAGGGTTGATAAGCTAAAATGCCCCAGCCATTGCCATCCACATTCTTTGAGGTTGCTGCAATTAATACTTTTAATTTATCGAAGCTTCCAAAGTTTTTTTCAATACGTTTTAGAAGATTACCAGTTGGTAAATTGCTTTTATTGGTCAGGTTTGTCCAAAAAATGGAATGTAATATATGAGAGGAAAAATGATACGATAATTTTTTAGTCCAGAAATCAACAGTTTCCAAATTGTTCTCATCCAAAGCTTTCCTGATCATCTGTAAATCCTTATTAGCACCTTTTACGGCACCGCCATGATGAAAAGTATAATGCAGGTGAAGTGTTTCTGCATCCATGTAAGGTTCCAGGAAATTTTCGTTATACGGAAGAGTCTGTTGAATATAATTACCATTAGCGTCTACTAATTTATCAATATTGTTATCAGCTAAATTTTTTGAAAAAGCATTAGTTGTGGGAAGCACCAATGCTGCTGCACCAAAAAGCGTACCCGATTTTAAAAAGTCTTTTCTGTTCATATTATTACTGATTTTATAATTACACCTAAAATAGCGGCTATAAGAATAATATAAGGTTCCTGAACTTTCTTTATATAAAGTAAAGCAAAAATACTTAGAAAAGCTATAAGCACAGTTGGGATATCTATAATGCTTCTTTTCGCTATTACGATGACTGATCCAACTAATGCTCCTACGACCGCAGCAGTAATACCATCTACAAACGCTTTGACTGGTTTATTTTGTGCAATTTTTTTAAATGACGGTGCCATTGCAATCGTAAAGATATAACAGGGTAAAAATGTTGCCAGTGCAGCGACTAAAGCTCCAAGGAATCCATTAACCAGATAGCCTATAAATCCTACTGTTATCACGACAGGGCCTGGCGTTATCATGGCTACAGCAACAGAATCTAAAAATTGCTGCTCTGTGAGCCATTGGTTTTCAACGACTACTCCTGAATGCAGAAACGGAACAATTGCAAGTCCACTGCCAAAAACAAATGTTCCGGCTTTAGCAAAGAAAAAGGCAATTTTTGTGAGCGTTGTACTTTCATAATTCCAAAAAGCAACCTGCAATAAAATTATTGAATTTACCGTTTTTCCATTCCACCATTTAGGCGGTGCTTTGACAATCATATATAAAATTCCCGTAGCTATAAATAATAGGACCTGCTCTTGTTCAGTCAGGAATGTGATGATTACAGCCAGGAAGAAAAATAGCCATAACAACCATTTTGATTTGAAAGATTCCAGATTGAATTTACCAATGGATTTTAACGTGAGTTTATAGGAACTTAAGGCAATAATTCCAATAACGGCGGCTCCTACACCATAGAAAACAGCTTGTATCCATGATAGTCCTCCATATAATTTATATACAATCCCCAGTAAAACTACCATTATAAAAGAGGGCATTACAAATGCAAATCCTACCAAAGTAGCTCCAAGAATTCGGTAATGTACAAATCCAAGATAGATTCCCAATTGTGCTGCCAAGGGACCGGGAGCCAACTGAGCCAGTGCCAGACCTTCTTTGTATTCTTCTTCTGAAATCCATTTTCGATCTTCTACCAGATCTTTGTGCATATAACCCACCAAGGCAACAGGACCACCAAAGCCAATGGCGCCTAATTTTAAGAAATAAAGCACTAGTGATCTTAAGCTATATTTTTGACTTTCTTCCATTACATGATTTTTTAAAAAGCAATTCCAAATTGTAAACCAACAGTAAATGTTGCCGGATGATCATTTCCAAAACGCACAGGCAGAGGCATAGCTACGAAGTAGCTGCTGTTTTTATTTTTTATTACAGTTTTGTTGATAACGGGTGTAAAACCATATCTGCCTGCACTTTCAAAAGCCATTCTTCCGGCAAAAGTATAGCCTTTTCCCAAAGCGACTAAAACGCCGGGATGAAATACTATATTAGTCACTTTGTCACTGTCACCCTGAGCCCTAATATTGGGAACGATTTCAAATGAAAAAAACCTATTTTGGAACTTTTCCAGATATTTATTCCGGTTGGAAAGCCCACCGCATAATAATCCCTAAAATTTAAATTGGTCTGTTCACTGGAAGTGGTAACTATGGGATGATAAATTCCAAAATATCCTGTAATTTTAGGATAGGTGTCTTGTGAAAAAGCTGATCTGCTTAAAAAAAGCAACATAAAAAGTACAATATGTTTCATAGGATTGGTATAGTTTAATTTCAATGAACAAAATTATATAGACTAAACCTATAGAAATAGAAGGTTATTTACTTTTTGTATCTGGATTACTTTTTTTGTGTTTTTTTTCGGTATGAAGATGGATTTTTACCAGTCTGAAGTTTAAAAATTCTTGTAAAATGACTCTGATCTGAAAAACCGGTCATATAGGCTATTTCAGTGAGTGTATAAGATGAATTTTCAATAAGTTTCACCGCTTTCTCAATTCTCAATTTCCTAATATAATCACCAAAATTGAGGTCTTCAAAATACTTGGAAAATTCTCTGGACAAATAAGACGGGTTTAATTCAAGATCATTTGAAATTTGTTTTAAATCGAAAGTAAACTGAGTGTCAATCTGATCCTGAATGATTTCTTTAAGTTCCTGTACCCACGAAGGTGTTTTTTTGTTTGATTTTTTTTCGGTTAAAATTTTTTTGTAAACCTCATGCAGGAGATTCTCAAAAGGACTGTTTTGAAGATGATTTTGCTTATGCAAATGCGTTGCCCAGCTATATAATGCATCATATATGACCATTCCGCTTTCCAATAGTTTATAATCATTGGTAATATTATAAGAAAGTCCGGCTGAAATCGCCCAAAGCCCGGCTGACTCTTTTGCAATATCATGTTTGTCCGTGTCGGCACCACGAACAATTTCTGCAATAATTTGTATGGCAGGATCTTCAATTTTATACTTTTTAACAATATAATCAAAAGTGCAATGCTCATTATAATGGGTAAATTCAACATCCGGAATGTCGAACGGAATGGCTTCAAGTTTTTTCGCTTTCATTAAGACCTCCGCAAAAGGCACATAAATAAATTCAGCCTCCTTGTCTACGAATTTCCTGATCAGCCAGGGACAGGCAATTCGATCTATTTTAGGTCTTTCTCTTGTAATCCACTTCATGTTGTAATAAATTTAAAAACTATAGATCAAATATATTCAATGGATTGTTTAAACTGAATTAATAATCTAATTTTATATTTGTAAATCTAATTAAACCCAAAATGGAATTTGTATTTATTCTTTTGGTAATATTCTTATGTACCTAATTATTTGTTTAAAAGGAATTTTCACTAGTAATAAACATAAATTCCACGGATAAACTTCTAAAAACTCTATAATAATTTTTTACTATATTTGACATGAACATTGGTGTGCTTGTTGAATTTAATATGCTTTATATTAGAATATTGACTAATGTTTGATTGCCTTTTATCAAACCCAAATTTTAAAAATGAAACAAAAACTAATAACTCTTTTATTTGTATTTACTGTTATAAATATATTTGGGCAAACGCCAATCATATCCGAAACTGGCAAAACTAATTCTTCTAATAATGAAGTTTTACCGCTGAATGATATAGTCACTAATAAAGTCATAAAGCCTCTTGCAAAAGTTCCATTAGATGAAGCTTTAATCCTAATTTATGATTATGACGGCAATCTTTTCGCATATGATTTAGAATCTGAACAAATTGCCTGGACTGTAAAAGCTACTGATGCCTTTACTGAAATGTGCGCAAATGCAGTGACACTACATGATGGAGTTGTGTATATTCCGTTTATTAATGGTGAAATTTTCGCAATTGATAACCAAACCGGTGCTGTTTTTTGGAAATCAAGATTAGGTAATAGTACAGATCAAATTATACTAAAAAATCAAGTTCCAATCATAAATGATGGAAAATTGTATATAACAGCTCAAAATAGTAACATTTATGCTCTTGATATAAAAGATGGCAGTTTAATATGGAAATACAAGCTGGATTCGGCAAATAATGATATTCCGGTT
Source organism: Flavobacterium sp. Flavsp81 (assembly GCF_059491325.1). NCBI lineage: Bacteria > Pseudomonadati > Bacteroidota > Flavobacteriia > Flavobacteriales > Flavobacteriaceae > Flavobacterium > Flavobacterium sp. Flavsp81. The sequence continues at coordinate 2,892,823 of NZ_CP168505.1, forward strand.
CTCTTTTTTGATAACAAAGTTTTTACCCGGAGCGGATCCAATTTCTACAGTTTTGAAGCAGATACAGGAAAGGTTCTTTATCAAAAAAGTTTTGAAGAACCTATATACGGAAAGCCTGTAACAGATGGCGAAAATGTATTTATAACAAATGAAAAAAATGTGCTTTTTGCCTTAAGTCCTAATACTTTGGATATTTTATGGCAATTTAAATTAGATGAAAACCAATATAATGTCAAGGAACGTATATTTTGCAAAGACAAAAAAGTATATTTTGCAGCGCAAGGCCCGGAAGTTTCTTCTATGTATGCTGTGGATTCAAAAACTGGAACCCAGATTTGGAAAACTGATTTTAAAGATGACAATATCGAATACATCATTGAGGAAAGCGATAATGTTTGGGGATATACCCGTAAGGGAAAACTTTTTCAATTAGACATAAATAATGGCGAAATAGCATTCGAAACAAAATTAACAACATTGCCTATTTCAAATCTTGAATTTCCCAATGATGATAATTTATTATATTATTATTGTGATGCCGGTTTAATCCAATTTGATTTAAAAGAAAAAGACGAAAACGTATATTATATGCGAACTTCTATTAAGGACAACATCTATAGCGCATATCTAAAAATAATTCGATAAAAAACTGTTTCAGTATTTAGACCGCTTCTTTTTTTGATATCTACTGGTTCTCCCATAAGTATTTCTCTATATCAAACTGGATACCAACTGATTATAAGCACTAATTACTCGATTAATTTAATAGCCTGGGCAGAATTCGAACTATTAAGGAATCTACTTTTAAGTTATCAAAAAAACAACTGATATCAAGTGTTCTGATATCCTACCAAAAACTCCTTAAAAAATTAGGGAGTTTTCTATGTTCAGTTATATTTCGGAAATTTTATTCCGAATCAATCCCCGCCACATCCTCCACAGGAACTCCCACAAGAGCTGCTACACGAACTTCCGCAAGAACTCCCGCAGCCAGATCCTCCGTTAGAACCTGCATTTCTGTTTATATAACCTGTTAATGGAATAAAAGAACTCACCAATATTACTTCTCCGTAAAGGAAATAATTCCATTGCCAGTCTTTTTCAGCTTCCATACTGATTTTCCCGTCTACAAAAGATAACGGAATTGCATTGCTAAACAGGTAATTTATTATTTTGTTTAAATAAAAATTGGATATTATTATTAAAGCAAAAAGTACAAGGACCAAATAGGTGATTGATTTATCTCTGGAAATTCCAGAAATAAGCCTGCTAAAACCAATGCTTAAAATTAATCCTAAAACCAGCATTGCAATTTTTATAATTTGCATGAATTGCTTAGAATCTGTAATTTTTTGCCTAATTCGAACAACTGCTTTTTCCAGCTGTTCGAATATTGGTTTTTGTGCTACTATTTTAAATAATTGAGGATACGGCATTGGTTCGTATTCTTTCATAATTTCAATGACACAATTTTCATATTTATTGTCAGTTAAATTTTCATCAATCAGGTTTAACCTATTATTACCTAAGACCTCGATTTTCTTATTGCTTATTAAATTATTTACAACTCCATGAATAACAAATTCCAGTTTATTATTTTGAAGAAAAACGAGTTCAAAAGGACTAAGATTTACTAAAATGAAATTTGATTTTATACTTTCAAAAAGTGAATTGAAAGCTGTTTTTACAAAACGCATTAACAAAACAATTATCGCCACAAACAATAAAATATAAAAAATCAAAAAATCAGGATTCTGAATTTGAATTAGAATGGGTTTGATAATATAATAAATTGGAAAAATGAAAACTGCAAATAATCCTAAAAACACTTTTTTGAGTGTACCCATTTCAATCTTGCTTTCATCCAAATGGAAAGAATCAAGTTCATTTGAATACTCCCAAATTTCTTTTGGCTGTTTTCCAAAATCCTGTTCATATAATTCTTTTATCTTTTCTTTAGCTTTATGGAATTTTTCTGCTTCAGATCGGTTATGAGTTGACGGAATATGTTCAATCCTTTTAGATAAAAGAGTGCAAAAATCAGAATAGGAAGTGGTAAAAATCAAGTGTTGATGCCAGACAATATCAACAATTTCTGAAGGTGAAACCATCTCATTTGAAATAGATGCCAGATACATGAATTTTTTATACTCAAGAATTGCTGTTTCAGTAAAATATATTGTCCATTTATTTTCAAATGCCAATCTTGTCAAAAATCCATACTCGTTATTAGGATTATCTAATTCAAATTTTAAAACTTCTTCCCAAAGTACTGCATTCATCAATATTGCTTTTTTTGGTTAATCTATTCAATTCTTTCAGCAAGTTGGACTCCAATAACGGTTTATAACTCCCTTTTAATAAACCTTCAATCGTTGATACAAACAACTATCTAAACCACTTTTTTCATCATCTAAAGTTATTAGTCAGCTTTTATTCAGCGCTAATATATAATTAATTCTACTACAAAAATTAATTACTTTTTTACACATTCCGCAAATTATTTTTATTGAAATTTTTCTTTGAATCATCAAAAAAATATTTCAGAAACAGGTTCATAAAGAATACAAACAGATCATTGGTCAAACAGAAAATTTAAAAATATTTGCACAACTTGTTTATATGTTTTCAGACCCACAATAACATCTATTAAACTAATTCGATATATTTGAGTCTATTAACAATTTAATGGCTAACAAATTATGAGAAAAAACAACGATTTAGGATTATTGATACTCCGTATCACAATTAGCGTATTAATGCTTTTACATGGTATTCCAAAATTAAGTGCCGGTTTAGAATTCATTAAAACGATGCTTACCGAAAAAGGGCTTCCTGATTTTCTTGCTTATGGTGTTTTTGTTGGTGAAATCCTTGCTCCAATTGCTATTTTAATTGGTTACAGAACCCGAATAGCAGCAGCTATATATGCTTTCAATTGTTTGGTCGCTATTTTAATGGTACATAGCTCAGAAATATTTTCTATGGGAGAACATGGAGGATGGGCTATAGAATTAATTGGCCTGTATTTCTTTGGTGCTTTGACTTTATTCTTTACAGGAGGAGGTAACATAGCCGTTTCAAAAAACAATAAGTGGGATTAATTTTTCCTAAAAATATAAAACGACAAAATTTATTACTTTAAAATAAATCATATTAGACACAATTACTAACCTTTAAACTTACCTGAATTTGCAGGTTTTCTTTTAAAAGTGATGTTTAGAGTACAAAAAAGCTCCATTATAAATGGAGCTTTTTACATAAATTTTTATTTTAGTTATTTATATTTTATCAAGTGTTATTTTCATCTCTTTGCTGTCTAATATCAATTTATCATTTGTTATCGTACTTTCATTAGGATATGGTGTACCTGTTTCGTCTTTGATTACTAAACTTTTCCCTCCTTTTGTTAGAATATACGTTCCATCTGTAATTTCTCCCTGTAAATAACCTGTTACATGTCCGTCTTCAGTAAATGTTAGAGTTCCATTTTTTAAAATTACATTTTTAACAGAATCCGAAAGTGGTACTTTTGCTTCTACGGTGGTAACTTTCCAGGAATTCACCAATTTGTTACGCCCTTTGTGACATGAAACCATTAATGTTGCTAATAATACAATCGCATAGACAAACAAGTTAGACTTTTTCATGATTTTTAGATTTAGGTTAAACATGAAACAAGTTACAAAAAAAATAAATTCAAAATACTAAAAATCAATTGTTTATAAAACTAAGCTTGCAAAAACATTCCAAATAAGCATTCCTTCTTTGGCGAAAAAGAGAATTTAATTCAACTTAAAAACATCTTCATATTTCACATAGTCTTTTCTGCTGATTGTATAAACAGGATTTCCATTTTCATCCTTAATGATTCCCATGCTTTCATCATCTGATTTTGGAAAATTAATTTGATAATTTCTTCCATCAGCTAATTGGATTCCGTAAGTAGAAACAGAATTTTCAATTTGCACAGAATTCTGACTGTACTCAAATTTTTCTTTTTTTCCGAAACTGTTCCTAACGATGAAATCTTTGGCATTAAAAACCAATTCAAATTTTGCACCATTGGAATCTGTAGCTTTCCAGGAACCACGATAGGTTTCCGAGCCACTGCATCCAAATAAAATTACTGCTAAAATTCCCAACAATGCGATACTTGTCTTTTTCATTTTTATAAGTTAATTAATTTAGATTTTAAAATTTATGTTTTGAGGTATTAACTAGTTTTAACTTTCAACACACTCACTTCCTCCAATTCTTTATCCCCAAATGTTTTTAGCACAATATAATACCATTTTTTATCAGCAACATCAACCTTAAAAACATCATTTTGTTTATGATTCCTGACCGCATTTTCGAAATCAGGAATCATCATTCCTTCTGAAAACCAACCAAGATCCCCGTCAGGGCTACTATCCATAGTGTGTTTTTTAGCTAAAACAGCAAATGAACTCCCCCTATTATATTCCTCTATAATCTTCGTTCTCGACTTTTCAATTTCTTTTAGCGAAAGTTTACTTCCATCCAAATAAATATAGCTCACTCGAAAAACTCGAACATTTTTTGCAGCAATTATTTTGTATGTAAATTCAATATCTGAAAAAACATCTCCTGGTTTCACATTAGAAAGTTTTGCAGAAAATTCGTCTGTATATATTCCTGGGATTATATTCATAAGTTGTGCTTCAAGATTTTGATTTTCCAGTACAAAATTCCTCGCATCGTCGATTGTGACTATTGGCTTTAATTTCTCTTTTATATTTTGTGCAAAGATTACCGATCCCATTAAAAAAGCAATAACTGTAAATGTTTTTATCATCTGGTACATTTTTGTATTTCTCTACTCAACTTGAAGCTTATCATTTTAAAACATCAAAAGAAGACCCCACGTAACTTAAAATTTCAACTTTATGTGTGCCGTCTAATCCGCTTTTATCTCTTTGTTCCTGAAAAGATTTAAAAGACGGAATGTTGAGGATTTGTTTTTGTATTTCTTCATTTTTGTAAGTTGAAAAATGAAGAAAAGTTATTCCGTCGTCCTGCAAATAAACATTATATCGAAATTCGGATGGATTTAATTTTTTGAAGTCTCTTAGAAACTTATTAATATTCTCTTTGTTTACTTCCACAAACTCAGGTTTTACTGTGTAGGATACTTTTACCGTTATCATATATATATTCTATTTTGTATGTCAGTTTTTTATTATTCATGCTAATATAATATTATTTTTATTACAAATTCTAAAAGTAAACCCAACCTTCTAAAAGTAAACTCAACCCAAAATTTGTTATGAAAACTGCTTTGCATGAGGGATGGAAATGGCATCGCCCAATTTAGAAAAACAAGGCTTTTTTGCCTTAGTTTTTCTAAATCGGGAATATAATGAACAGCCCGACCCTTGTGGTCATGCACAAATTTTAAACCCAATCAAAACTTAATTCCATAAAAAAAACTCCATCAGGTAATGGAGCTTTGTGTATTTTAATTTGTATCGGGAACAACTTCCGTTTCTTCCTCATCTCCTTTTTTACGCCAATAATTCGCAAGCAAAGAACCCGAAACATTCATCCACGGACTAAATACAGCTGAAGCCAATCCTAATGTGGCCAGTTTTCCCATCGAGCCTGCTAATCCAGAGGCCATTCCTCCGTTTTGGAGCCCCACTTCGAAAGCGATGGTCTGACTGCTTTTTTTGTCGAGACCGCTTAATCTGCTGAGCCAGTAGCCAAAAAAGTAACCCGCTCCGTTGTGCAGAACCGAAGCCAGGAAAAGCAAAAATCCAATCTGAATTAAATTATCCCTTCCGGCGGCTGTGGTCACCAACGTAAAATAAATGATTCCAAACATTGAGAAATACGGCATGATTGCATCAATTTTTGGATATGCTTTGTAAAGCCAATGGTATAATACACCTACGATAAAAGCACCACAAGTGAAATTGATGATTTCTAAAATATGTGAAGCGGTAGTGTCTTCGGCAATTGCGAATGCATCGCCGAAGAAAATAACGACAGCCAGCCAAAGTATTGAGATCGCAGTCAGAATATAGATTCTTGTTTTGGTGACAGCTCCATAATTTTTTAGAATATCGTGAATCATAGCTGCTGCCAAAGGCACAAGAACGATTTTAATGATTTCCATCATCATGTTGAATAAATGGACCTCAACCATAGTTCCAGCAAATATTTTCATTAAAAACGGCGTCATAATCGGCGCAGCCAATGTAGACATGGCCGTTACAGTAACAGATAAAACCAAATTCCCTTTAGCAATGTACGTCATCACATTAGACGCCAAGCCGCTGCTGCAGGAACCAATCAGTATAATTCCCGCAGCTATTTCAGGTTCGAAACCAAATGTTTTGGCAATGATAAAACCCATAATTGGCATAATGGTAAAGTGTCCCAATAAACCAATCAGTACGCCTTTTCCTGATTTTCGGATGCCTGTAAAATCCTCAATGCTCATTTGAGTTCCCATTCCAAACATTACCATTTGAATGATAATCAGAATGAGCCATTTGTTGCGCATATCGAAACTGCCCACGTGCAGGAAAAAGTCAGGATAGATTAGTCCGGCACAAACCGCAGTGATTATCCAAAACGTATATTGATACCCGCTTACTACTTTCAGATGTCCTACCCCAATGGCAATATTTGAAAATCCAAAGATTAATCCCAATTTCCAAAGTATCTCTATTTGCTGTAACCAGCCTAAACCGGCAACGATGAAAAATAGTGGGGCAGCCCAAAGAAAATATTTACGCATACAATTTGTTATAACTGTTATTAAAATTAAAAATAAAGCTCTGCCAGTTTTTTTATGGCAATGGCGGGACTTGCCAAAGTAGGCACTAATTTTTCTTCGGCACTCAAACCGTCGACAACTCTTGCCATTGAGGCTTGTGCCAAAACAATTACGTCCACTTCTTCCATTAATTCTTTTAATGCTTTGGCTACCATCTCGTCATGTCTGGCTGCGTCTCCACTCATTAAGGCTTCGAAAGCGCCTTCGCATAATTTAGAAGTAATCGTTGCATTTTTACCTGCCAATTCTGCTCTTCTTCTAACCAAATCGCTGGTTGGTTCCAAAGTGGTTGGCAAGGTTGCAATAACACCAATTTTATTGCCGATTTGAACTGCTTCATCTGCCATTGCCTGATCTACACGAATTACCGGAACTGTTGCCAATGTTGCAGCTGTTTCAATCGCTACACCAATAGACGAGCAGGTTACCAGAATTATATCGGCACCTGCGGATTCAGCAAGCTTGACATGGCTCACCACTCTGGAAGCCGTATTGGGCATTAATTTTCCTTTTTTGATTACGTCTTTTATCAGGCTGTCGTCGACTATATTGAATGTTTCAATTCCCTCTAAAAACTCATTACTCAATTGCTGAAACAACGGAACCAATGTTGCTGATGTATGTACGAAACCTAAAACTTTTGCACTCATAATTTTTCTCCTTTTAATACTTTTATAAAATAATCGGCAGTACCAACCTGACCGCCTTTAAAATTCATTTCTATTCCATTAACCCATTCATTGTCCGAAACTGCCTTGCAAAGCGGTGCTCCCGGTGCTATCGGCGCAATCATTTCCAGTGCCAGAATATCTAATTCTGAAGCAGCATAACTTGATGTATCGCCACCGGCAAAAAGGATTCTTTTAATTTTGACAGCCTTTAGCACCTCTTTGGTTATTTGTCCCAAAACACTTCCGTAAACCGTACTGCATTGTTTCTGAATGTCGTTTTCCAATACTCCTTGTGTTCTGAAATACGATTCGGTTTCAGCAATGCGCGGATCTTTTGAACCTGTGCTCGTGTGCAAAATCGTGCTTTTTCCCTGATTGAAATTGTCAACAATACGGGAAACGGTATTTTTTATAATTTCTGCCTGATTTTGCACATCAACAGCTTTGCTTGCTAATGCTATTTCCAAAAATCCGTTTTCGAGAGCGTATTCAATTTGACTTGATGTTACTGGAGAACAGCTTCCCGATAAAACAAGTATAGGCGAAACTTCTCCAGCCGATTCAAATGTTATTTCTTTTCCTATTATTTTTTGTGCTGCCCAATCCAATCCCAAAGCCATTTCGATTCCGGATGAACCTACTGAAAACAATGTCTTTTCGGTTGCCAATTGATTAAAAACACTTCCAATGGTTTTTAGATGTTCCAAATTGAATCCGTCAAAAAACAGGATTTCTGCTTTGTTGTTTTCTACCGATTCCAGAACTGCTGATGCGCCATTTTCAATTGTCGTTAAATTGACAAGATTGATGGATTTCTCCGTTTGCTTTGCTAAATGAATCGTCAAATCGCCTTCCAAAGCAGGTGTAACGGGATGTTTGCTCATGGATGGATGACGATCGATACGGTAAATTTCTCCGTTTCCGATCGTTCCCATTCGGGCAAACAGATTTCCAAAAACACAAAACCGTCCCAAATGTGGTGCTGAAGGTGAAACCAAAACTGTTTTTTGATTGAAGACTTCGCTTCCTATTTCGATTGCTTTTCCAATATTTCCGACGTGTGGCGCCGAATCGAAAGTGGAACAGACTTTATAATGAAAATGTGCGGGTTCAAAACTTTTCAGATTTTCAAAAGCACTATAAAGTTCTGTGCCCATTTCTGATAGTGACATCGACCTACTTTTTCCCGCCAGACCAATTGCCTGAATTCCCGGAAAACGATCTAAATCCTTTTGTGCGGGTTTTCGAAGAAAGAGAACCGTTTTCACTCCGGCCAATGTCAGGAATTCCAAGGCATCCGTAGAGCCCGTGAAATCGTCGCCATAATAGGCCAATAGCAATTTATCGTTCTTCATTATTTCGAAAATTTCTTTACCGATTCGGCAAATTCTGGATATTTTAAAGCCGTTTCTTCCACAGACAATCCGTCAACGGCTCCTGTCCATGCTTGCTGTAACGCGTTTACCCCGGCTTTTGGTCCCATTGGATGTGCCAAAATTCCGCCACCAGCCATATACAGCAAATCGGTACTTTGCGTTCTTCGGTAGGTTTCTACGGCTTGTCCTCCCCATTGTCCTGAAGACACGACGGGCAATATTTCGTATCCGCCCAAAAAGGGTTTCAAACAGGATTTTATCGAGGTCACCACCGAATCATCGGATTCCCAAAATTTATTCTGAATACCGTTGACGTGCAATTGATCAACTCCTGCCAGACGCTGTATTTTTTGATAGGCCGGAAATTCTATTCCCAATAAAGGATGTCGATTAAGCATTCCCCAGCCGTTTCTGTGACCGTGAATAACGAGTTCGCCCTGATCACAAATTTTCTTTGTTCCCGAAAGCCCTACACTGTTGATGCTGATCATCGCACAGCTTCCTTCTTCTTTTTTGATCAAATCATATTTGCGTTGCATCTCGTCAATTTCATCACTGATATTGAACGCATACATTACTTTTTTACCTGTTTTTTGCTCGTTGTCACGAATGACTTTCATAATCGCTTTCACCCTTTCGTCAAAAGGAGAATTCGCGGCTGAACCCATTAATTCGTCGTCTTTGATAAAATCGATTCCGGCATCAATCAATGATTTTACCAAAGCGACGGTTTCCTCCACGCTCATTCCGATGCTTGGTTTTATAATGGTTCCAATCATGGGTCTGTCGGTTACACCACAGGATAATTTAGAGCCTTTGATTCCGAATTTTGGTCCTTTAAAATGAGTTGCGAAAGAATCCGGCACTTCGAAATCCATTAATTTCAAACCCGTAAATTGCGTGATTTCGTATAGATTTCCCTGTAAAGTGCTAATCAGAACCGGCAGATTATAGCCAAAGTTCTCAATCGACCAACTTACTTTTACTCTTGCTTTTTGGTATTTTTTCCCGGGAATACTTCCGCCCGGAATAGAAGGTTCGTCTGCCAAATCCAATAACTGAATATCCTCCACTCGCGCCGCAAAGCGTTTTTTCAATTCTTCAGTTTCGCCCGGAACAGACACAAAAGTTCCCGAGGACTGCTCGCCCGCCAAAACCGCCGAAGCCTGTTCTACATCATAAGGGGTTTCTATAAGATATTCTGCAAACACTCTTTCCATTCTAATTTATTTTAAGATTCTAAATTAAAGGATTTTAAGGAAAGTAACTGTCCTGCTATGTGCTGGTTGAGGAGGGATTATTTTGAATGAGACAACAATAAATTTCTTTACTTTTATGACAAAACCTGTTAAACCCGCAAAATCTTTTCCATTTTTTTGCCTTTTGCCAGTTCATCTGCTAATTTATCTAAGTAACGTACCTGACGCATCAGCGTATTCTCGATTTCCTCAATGCGGTACCCACAAATTACACCCGTAATGAGCGAGGCATTAGGATTGAGATTGGCTTTTTCAAAAAAGTCTTTAAAGGTTATTTTTTCATCAATCAGTTCTTTTAATTTCTTTTCGTCATATCCTGTCAGCCATTCGATTACCTGATGCAATTCAGCTATGGTTCTGCCTTTTTTCTCCACTTTAGCAACATAATGTGGATAAACCGAAGCAAATGTCATTTGGGCTACACGTTCATTTTGTTTGTCGTTAGGTGTCATGGTACTCTTTGAATTTCAATTAATCTGATTACAATACGAATATACTAGTTTCTACTTAAATATTTATTCTGACAATATTTACTTTTTGTGCTGTTAACAAAGTTAAGATACTGCAACTTAATTATAATTTCTTTAGCACACATTACAAAATCAGATGGAAAAACAATTATCCCCGTTGCGTTTGAATTCGTATATTCGGCCATTATTTTGAAAAAAGAAAATGATTGCAAAATTGAATGAAAAAAAATCCTATCCATGGATTGTTGTTGGCTTGTTGTGGTTTGTCGCTTTATTGAATTATTTAGACCGACAAATGTTGTCAACTATGAAATCAGCGATGATGGATGACATTCCTGAATTGGCTAAAGCAGAAAATTTCGGTCTCTTGATGGCTATTTTCCTTTGGATATATGCACTTATGAGCCCCGTTTCCGGAATTATAGCCGATCGATTTAACCGAAAAAGAATAATCATAGCAAGTCTTTTTATTTGGTCCGGGGTTACTATGGCGATGGGTTATGCCACAACCTTCAATCAGATTTATATTTTGCGCGGCATTATGGGTTTCAGTGAAGCTTTTTATATTCCGGCTGCATTATCCTTAATTGCAGATTACCATCAGGAAAAAACACGCTCTTTTGCTATTGCCATTCATACCACCGGAATTTATTTAGGACAGGCGCTGGGCGGTTTTGGAGCCACTATTTCCAAACATTTTTCGTGGCATTTCAGCTTTCACTCCGTAGGTTTACTTGGGGTACTTTACAGTTTAGTACTGATCTTTTTTTTACAGGAAAAGAAAACTTACTTTTTTGATTCTGCAAAAAAGTCATCTATCCGTTATGAGTTCAGGCAAATGTTCAAAGGATTGGGAATGTTATTCGGTAATATTTCCTTTTGGGTTATACTCTTTTATTTCTCTGCACCAAGTTTACCGGGCTGGGCGGCCAAAAACTGGTTACCTACCTTATTTACTGAAACCTTACATTTAGACATGTCTCTGGCGGGACCCATTGCAACGGTAACCATTTCGATGTCTTCCTTTTTTGGTGTTTTAATTGGCGGTGCCATTTCAGACAGATGGGTGATGAAACATCTTAAAGGAAGAATTTACACCAGCGCTATTGGATTGTTTCTTACCATTCCGGCCTTGTTTTTATTTGGCTACTGCTGTGACACAGCAGCTATTATTTTGGGCGCTATTCTTTTTGGACTTGGATTTGGAATATACGACACCAATAATATGCCTATTCTTTGTCAGTTTGTTGCGCCTCGCTACCGTGCTACCGGATATGGAATTATGAATTTTACAGGTATTTCGGCCGGGGCAGTTATCACTGAGTTTTTAGGAAAAGCCGCTGATAATGGAGGAATGAGACACGTTTTTGTACTGCTGTTATTTGTAGTTGTGACTGCCATCGTTTTACAACTGGTTAGCCTGCATCCAAAAACTATAGATATGACTGAGGGAAATGAGGTTTGAGGTATTAAAAAAACCTGAAATTTTTTTTGACTTTTGATTATTTGAGTTTTTTATAGAGTAACTGCTTATTGATTGTTTTTCAAATGGTTTAATAATTTTTCTGGCTCCTGTCGATTATCCCAAAAACCCGTAATTATTATTTTTGAATGGTATTTTTGATAAAGGATACTATAATGACCAAGAGAAACTGCTCTGGTATTCTTAACCTCTGTTTTCTTTCCAAGATCAGGATTTAGTTTTAGTAAATCGGTTCGTTCCTTTATTTTTTGATTTAGCTTTTTAGCATACGTATTGCTTTTGTTTCTTTCAATCCAATATTCAAAAATGTGATTTCTTTGACGAATTGCAGTTTCAGTCCAAAATATATTTAACTGAGCCATTCCGAATCGCGTTTGTTCAGCTCAGATTCAGAAATGAATTTTCCGGTTTGAATGTCTTCTTCGCTCATTAACAACATTTCAATTTGTTCTGATGATAAAGAAATAATCTCTTCGGATTGTGTTGAATCAAAAATGCTATTTATGGCTTCCAACAATCTTTCGTTTTTAGTTGCTAAAATTCTGTCTATCAAACTATTTTTTATATTATCTAAAGCATTCATAGTTTCTTATTTTTTGTAAAGTTCGATATTTATTGTAAATTTTCCAAAGAACATTTTGGATGACTATGAATTTAGAATTATTTACTCCAATGATCAATTCGGGTGCTAACCAAAACGGAGTCGGAGTTGAAATTTACAATAAATGTTTTGGTTTCTACGGGATCAATATCTGTTCCGAAATCAGTATAAATTTCATATTCAAGCTGGATTGAATCTTCTGAACGTTCATTATAATTTCTTCCAAGTAATTTTTTTACATCATTGTATTTTATGCCTGGTTTTAAATAATTCTGTTTTAAATCCTGAATCATAAGCTCACGATGATTATAGTCTATATCATTACGAATTTTCCATTTTTTTTCTTCAAATTTTACCTGCTTTTGTTCGCAGGAAATCAAAAGAACTGAAATTATAAAAATTATTGTATGAAATTGTTTCATCATTATTTTATTGTCTTGCATTTATGAGCAGAAATAGATTCAATTTGAAAGATTACACAGCAAGGTAATTTTTGATTTGATTGTGTTCACGAGTGGGACGATCGCGCCAGCTTGCGAAAGTTTAATACAATTTCAAATGTCCTTCCAAACCCAATTCAACTATTTTTTGTAATGTTGAGAACAGGCTTACATTATTAGAAAATAGTGTCAACATTGAACTGGAAACACAATTATTTTAGATACATTTTCAACCAAAATTTACTATTACAAAATGTATGAAAATTATCTTGATAGTCAATCTCTTTCTGTTTTTGTTTTGGTTTAATATGTCTTTCACGTATAGAAATCTGCCTTATTTCAGGAACAATATTAAGATCATAAACACGGTTTAATGTAGAAATAACATATTCCGCAAAACATTTGCCTGCATTCAATTGTTTTGTTACATTATTATCTCCTTTTTTCAGCTCAATCAATAAAATATACAAATTGTTATTGTGCTCAGAAAAAATCATATAATCACAAAACAAAGTAACTTTTGCTTCTCCTCTATTAAAAAAAGGAAATAGTCCTTTTGGATAATCTTTTGCTGGTAGTGGTTTGTCAAAAGAAAAAGATAAATATTTCTTTTTATCACTAACAAACTCTATTTCCATTTTTTCTTGAAGTTCTTGAAGTTTTGTTATTTTATCTTCTTTAAAAAAATCATCTAAAATATTTGAGATATAGACTAATTTACTCATCTTCTCCACCATATTTTAATGTATAAAACAACTCTTCAGCAATCTTGTTCTGTTGTTCAATTGTTACATCTACAGATGGTATTTCGAAACCACTATCATCAATTTCTAAAGACTCAACTATAACTTGTTTATTGCTTCGTGATTTTAACGGATAATTAAAATAATGAACAGCAATATCTTCTTTTTGAATAAACTCATCTGCTGTATAACCATAAGATTTTTTAAGTGATTCTATTTCTGGCTTATCCGAAGAAAGCATAATTAAATTATTTAATTCTCTAACTACATAATCGCTATGTGTACTAATTAACAATCGGAATCCCTTATTGATTAAACGAGCAAATAATTTTGTTAAGATAATTTGATTATCAGGATGCAAATTAATTTCTGGTTCATCAATAATAATTAAATCATTATTTTGGGCAATGTGTTTTAAATATACTACTAAACTTGATAATGATTTTATTATAGAAGCTGTCATATGAATTGGTAAAACTCTCTTTGGAGCTTTATCCGCCTTAAACTGAATTTCTCCTTCACTAGTAATTTGTACTTTGCCGTGAAGTAATTCGTTTTCAATTTCCAAAGCAAAATCAAAAAACTTACTTGTTGTTTTTTTAGTTTCTGCTAAATCATCGGCAATCATTAAACCATCTTTTATAGGTAGCGGATATCTATTTGTTTTTTTAAATAACAAATCAAATCTATCAATCTTATTTTTTCCTGTCATAGCGTGAAAATGATCAACAGCTTCTTGTTTGCTTATAGAAAGTTCTTTACTAAATGTAAAAATAGAGTTTCTTTCAACTGGAAGAATATAGGTTGAGCCGATAGGATGTGTTGCTAACAGTGACAAAATAGATGAAAATAGAAAGAAATTTAAAGTATCAATATCTTTATTAGAAATTGTTTTCTCTTGAATCTCTAATACTAAAAAATCAGTACCTTTTGTTTTGCTAACTTCAATATCTATTTTTCGAATTGAAATTATAGCCTGAAATTCACAGTCAATAATTTGCTGTTTGAATTCTTCATTTGTTTCTCCAAAAGATATTTCAGTTTTTTCAAAATATTGCTTTGCTAAATCTACTCCAATGCCAAATAAACTATCAAAATTATCTTTAAAATTATCAATGATGCTTTTTCTATATGCATTTATAGCTTTAAAATTTATAATGTAATTGGTTTTTCTCTTTTCAATTAACTCCTTAGCCAAAGCTTCATCAGAACCAATATGTATTTGAGATTTCAGCAAACCATAAATCGCATAGGCCATGTATGTTTTTCCTGTTCCATTTGGTCCGCAAAAAACATTCAACTTTTTTGAAAGGTCAATTGTTCCTTCTTTTACTGCGCCTAATTCTTTTATATTTATTTTCATTTTCTTTCTCTTTGACATATTTATCAATAACACAAAAGTAGTAAATTTATGTTTGCTAATATTTCTTTACTCATAACAGAAAATATCCCACAAAAAAACTCCATTATCGCTAATGGAGTTTTCAATACAAATTATTTTCTAAAGTACTTATTCTACTTTTACAATTACTGTACTTGACATTCCGTTTACAGAAGAAGCCGTTAACTGAATATTTTCTTTCTTACCATTCGACTGAATGATGGCGATGCATTTACCATTGTATACTTTATAGGATGACGCTTTAAAAGAATCCAGATTAGCCTGATAACCGTTGTCGAGTCCAACCAGTTTTCCTCCTCCGGTTACTTCAAAATCGATTTTATGATCGGCATTCGGGATTAGGTTTCCATCTTTATCTGTGATGGAAACGGTTACGTAAACCAAATCGTAAGTATCGTTTTTTACGGTTGCTTTATCGGCTTTCAAATCTATTTTGGAAGCTTCTCCGGCGGTATGGATTTCCTTTTCCAAAACTACTTTTCCGTTCTTTCTGGAAATGGCTCTTAGGGTTCCCGGTTCAAATTTTACGCGCCACGAAATATGCAGATCGTCATTTTGTTTGGCTTTTTTGCCTAATGATTTTCCATTCATGAACAATTCTACTTCATCGGCATTGTTGTAATAGGCCCAAACATCGACTTCCTGATCTTTTTGCCAGTTCCAGTGCGGAAAAATATGCAAAACAGATTTCTTCGACCATTCGCTTTGGTACATATAGTAAACGTCTTTTGGAAAGCCTGCCAAATCTACGATTCCGAAATACGAACTTCTTGCGGGATACGGATACGGATCGGGTTCGCCCAGATAATCGAAGCCAGTCCAGATGAAAGTTCCAGCCATAAAATCCTGTTTTTTGATCGTTTTCCAATTTTCTTCGTGCGTTGCACCCCAATACGACTTCACCTGATCATAAGCCGAAACGGTCCAGTCAGCATTTCCGTCAAAAGGCGCGCCGTGTTTTGGTGGCCAGGCCTTAATTCCGTCCGAAGGAAAATCGTAATGTCCACGGGTTTCAAGTGCCGAAACACTTTCGGAAGCTAATATTTTTTTCCCTTTGAAACGAACCGGAAAGTCTTTATAATCTTCGTGTTTGTAATTGAATCCCAACAAATCCAAAGCGCCCGACTGGTAAATGAAATTTTTCTCGATAACATTCTCGGTCAAAGCACTCGTAACGGGACGAATGGTGTCAAGCGATTTTACGATTTGAGCCAATTCTCTGGTAATCGCAATTCCGGTGCTGTCAAATTGTTCACGGATTTCGTTTCCGATACTCCACATAATTACCGAAGGATGATTTCGGTCTCTTTTGATGAAATCTTCCAGATCCTGTTTGTGCCACGCATCCCAGTCTTTATGGTAATCGTTGGTCACTTTTTTCTTTTTCCAGACATCGGTAAACTCATCCTGAACAATAAATCCCATTTCGTCACACAACTGCATCATCTCCAAAGAATGCGGATTATGTGCCATTCGAATAGCATTAGCCCCCATTTCTTTCATGATTTTCAGTTTTCTTTTAACAGCGTGAATGTTCTCCACAGCTCCCAAAGCACCGTTGTCGTGATGCAGGCAAACACCTAATATTTTGGTTGGTTTTCCGTTTAATGAAAAGCCTTTTTCAGCATCGAAATTGAAAAATCGAAATCCTAAAGGCGTTTCGTAATTATCGACAGCTTTTGAATTTTCGTAAATCGTAGTAACAATTTTATACAGATTCGGATTTTCGGTATCCCACAATTTTGGCTGGTTTACGTTTAGATTGTGAATCTTTTTTGAGTTTGTATTGGCTCCGATTTTTTCTGTTGTTTTGGCATTCGCGACTTCTTTATTATTCGCATCCAAAATAGAAGTTACCAATTGGAATTCTTTTTCAGAATTTGTTTTATTTTCGATGGTTACCTCCAAATGTACCGATGCTTTTTCAGCCGAAACTTCAGGTGTTGTTACATACGTTCCCCATTTCGCAACATGCAGTTTTTCGCTCGCCACCAATCGTACGTTTCTGTAAATTCCGGAACCTGTGTACCATCTGGAATTGGGCTGTGCATCGTTATCGACTTTTACGGCAATGATATTTTCCTTTCCAAAATTTAAATATTGCGACAATTCATAGGTGAATGAAATGTATCCGTTCGGGCGTATTCCTAACGAATGTCCGTTAATGAATACTTCACTATTTTTGAAAACGCCGTCAAATTCTATCGAAACCGATTTGTTTGCCCAATCCGCAGGAACGGTAAAAGTTTTGCGGTACCAGCCTTTTCCAGCCGGCAAAAATGCCTGTGCCTGTTTGGTTTTACTGTCTTTATCGAAATTACCTTCGATGCTCCAGTCGTGCGGCAATTGCAAAGTTCTCCAATCGGCAGTATTGAAATTGGACTCGATTGCCGTTGGATAATCGCCTAATTTGAAGTTCCAGTTTTGATTGAAATCCTCGACGATTCTCGCATTTTTACTTTTTGATGCACAGGCAACTAAAAGCGATAATGCCAATACAATTGCTGTTTTTTGTAAAACGTTTTGATATTTTTTTACCATTGTAAATATTTTTAAAACCAAATAGCATAATAAGATTTTGAAAGTGTTTCTCGCAGATTTTGCAGATTTCGCAGATTTTTTATTCAATTAAATATATCAATTTTAGAATCTTTCTTCTTTACTCTTTTCTCTATTTTCTATTTTCTATTTTCTATTTTCTCTCTACTGAAACTCAAAAGAATCCAAAAGCAATCCTTTCATATCTTCTGATTCTATTGTGATTTTATAGATTCCTGCGTTGATGTAACCTCCGGAAGTTGTGTTTAATATCTTCCATTTTTCTGTTGCTGAAGGAAATTCAATCGTGTCATTTCGCATCAGGATTCCGTAGGCGTCTTCCATTTTGAATTTGACTTTCAAAGGTGTTTCGTTTTTGTTCATAAAACGGAAACGCATTAGGTAAATTCCCGCAACTCCGGGTTTTACTTCAAACTGAATGCTGTTTTTTGTTTTTTGTGTAAATTCGATGTAATCCGCTTTTTTGAAGTTTCCTTTTTCGATTCCGTTTCCTGTGGTTTTGGCGGTTTCAGCTTCCAAAAGTACAACGGGTCTTGAATCGTCTTTTTCACCCATATCGTAAGTTGGAACAACTGCGATTGAGTTATTTTCAAAGCTAACTTTTTCTGCTTTTTTGACTTTTTTATGGAAAACAGAAAATTCAATTTTATCTGAATTTTTAGCTGTTTCGGTCATTCTTTTGTAACCAGAAATAGAATCTTTTGATTGGGTAAACAGATAGATTTCTGAATCTTCTTTGGTTACAAATGAACCCGAAGATTTTGATTTTGATGAAATCTGCAAATAATCTGCTCCATAAACTTCAGCGGGTAATTGCGTAAAAACAACTTCGGAATCTGAATATTGTTTTGAATTGATATCCAGCCAGGAACCGATTTTAGTTTCTGAATTACTTACAACATTCTGAATATTCCTTGGCGAAGCCGAAGCTCCTTTTACCGTTTTATCTTTGGTGGCAATCGCAATTGCCGAAATAATAGCCTGACTCGCTTTTACATTCGGGAACGAGATAACAATTTTTCCGTTTTTACTTTTCACGACGAAGGTTTTCTTTAAAGCCGAATCGTGTCCGACTTCACTCCAGATATCCAAATCTTTCAGCACCACATTGTCATTGATGGCTACGTCAAACAAGCGCCACCCTTTGCAATCCAATCCGCCTCCGGTTCCGTACCAGGGTTCTGTAAAATATAATTCTAGCAGATATTCTCCGTCCGGAGCTGGGAATTCGTAACGGAGTTTGTCGATTCCGTATCTGAAACTCTGAAATAATTTCCAGTCTTTTGTTCCAGAAATTGGGTCGAAAGTGCTTCTTTGACTGGCAAAAAAATCAGGCAATTGCTTGAAATTATCTGTCCACGACAAAGAACCCCAGGTGTTTTCTCCGCTTTTGTGAACATCAGCCTGCCATAAATTTCCGAGAGAATCGGTGATTTCACTACCGCCACTATTGACTCTGTAAATGTAATTGTAGTTTTTTTGAGGCTGTAAAAGTGTTTCTTTTTTGGTTTCTAATGCTTTGAAATTAGGTGCTTTTGGCAAACTGTTCAAAACGATATAGTCTTTGGCAACGGCTTTTCCGTTTACATAACCCACAGCATACAAAACGTTGTATTGAATGTTGACATTGTTCCATTGAAAATGCTGTCCCAATCCCGGATTTTTTAGTTTACCCAATGATGTTTTATCGATATCATTGAACAATTCGACCTCATCACAATTGGAGTACACATCGATTCCGTTTTTGATTCCCGGAGCATCCCAGCGATTCGGCCAGGTGTGCGAAACGATATAGACCATTGGATTGGTTTTGTTGGAAACATAATTTGCGCGGTACATATAATAAGCATCCAGAGGTTCGCCCCAAATACTGAAAAGTCCTTTGTAATTGACGGGTCCAACTTTGTCTATATCACGAAATCCTTCACCGTTTTGCACGCGTCCCGGATTTTCGTGTGAAGCAAAAAGCCAGTTGAATTGTCCCGCAATTTTATCTTTTACCGATTCGGCTTCACGGACTTTGATTTCCATTAATTGCGAGAAACGGTTTTCGCTTAAAACTCCTTTTTGATCAAATTCGCCTTCGGTATGGAGGTCGTGTGAACGCCAGGCACCGTATTCTCCGTTTAGCAATTGCGTGCTCATTTCGACATCATAATTAAACGGATCGCCACCATAGGTTCCCGACCAGTTTTGCACGACATTCCAATCGGTTCCTTCACCTCCGTTGCAGGTTGTAACGATGCGTTGCGAAGCCGACATTGGATCCATTTCGCGGATGATTTGGGTACATTCTTCGGCAAATTCTTTTGGAATCGTGCTTTCGTTTTGCAAACCCCACATCACGACCGACGCATTATTTCGGCGTTCCTTAATCCATTCTCGTAATAAGGTTTTGAAATTCTCTTTGAATTCGGGTGTGTCGTACCAAATATGTGCCGAAAACTGACTCCAAAACAGGATTCCGTTTTGGTCCAGTTCTTCCTGATATTTTAGATTGTGAGGCTGATGTGCTTCGCGAAAAGCATTGAAACCTCCTGCTTTTATTTGTTCGATTCTGGAATGGATTTGCTCATCTGAAAATGAATGACTGTTTCCAATTAAGTGTTCGTATTCGCAGGTTCCGTTGATGAACAAAGGCTCGTCATTAATGTAAAAACGATTGTCTTTTCCGTCACGACTCACCGGCCAGCTTACCCAACGGATTCCGTAAGGTGTTTTTAATTCGTCTATTTTTTTTCCGTTTTCATAAATTGTAGTCACTAATTCATATAAATACGGATTGGCTGGCGACCATAATCTTGGATTTGCAAATTCTGGAAGTGTTTGTGCTATTTGTTTTGTTTCTCCTGAAGTGGTTTTGATATCACTTTTTACACTAACGACTTTCTTTCCGTTTTTATCAAAAAGGGTGTTTTCGATAGTTAGGTTTCGGTTTGAAGTTCCGTAGTTTTTGATTTCGGTAGTAATGTTCAGGATTGCTTTTTCTTTGGAAGTTGCTTTGTCATTCCAAATATGAACGCCGAAAGGTTCTATCCGAACTTCATCGGTAACGACTAAAGTTACAGGTCTGAAAATACCCATTGGCTGTGAGCCTTCCGAGAATCCCCATTCTCCCGAACAACCGCCACAAACCCAAGGCAAATCGGCAATGAATGACGGATGTGATGCTTTGACAATTATATCATTTGCTTTTTCGAAAGAAACTGCGTTGGTGATATCGACTGTAAAAGTGGTTCTTCCGCCTTTGTGTTCACCGACTTTTTTGCCATTTACCCAAACTGTGGCATAGGAACTTACGCCTTCAAAAAACAGGAAATGTCTTTTCCCACTGTCTTTTTTATCTAACTGTAGTGTTTTATGGTACCATGCCGTTCCATGCAGATTGCCGTGTTTGGTTCTTAGAAAACCGTAATACTGATCCCAATTGTGGGGTACGTTTACTTTTTGCCATTGTGTGTTGACTTTTGGATTTTGCACAAAAGTTTCTTCTTTTTCCGGAAGCTGATTTAAAACAATGGTTTCCCAGGAGGAATTCAGCGAAACTTCTTTACGAAACTTCGCCTGCCCCTTGCTGCTTTGACTCCATACAAAGCAAGCACCTACAAAAAAACAAAAAATAAAAAAAACTATTTTCTTCATACTTTATATTGAACCTTTTATTAAACCATATAAGTTATATAAGGTCATTTAAGTTGGATTCTTTATGCTCCTTTTGTCATTTCGACGAAGGAGAAATCTCCGTTAGTAACTCCTCAAAGAAATGTTGTCAATCTTTGTCGTGCATCTTGCGGAGATTGCTTCGCCAATTCGCTTTCGCTCATGTCCTCGTACCTCGGGATGACAAGATTGTGTTTTTTATTCTTAACCTTTATCCTCACGTCATGCGATTGCTTCGTTCCTCGCAATGACTCGTTTGTTCGCGTGAGGGATAGCAGTGGAGCTCTTTTTTTGATCCCGTAAAAAAACGGGATCAAAAAAAAGCGGGAACGTACAGCCCGACCCGAAGTTTTTCACGGAGGGTCACGCCCAAATTATCTTAATAAAACAACCAGTCTACCGCCCCTTTTTCGCCTTCGTCGATATAGCCGACATCACGGGTCGTAATGGTTTGATTGGCGTCGATGAAGCCCAAAATCAGGACTCTTCCTTTGCCCAAATCGAGTTTGTTTTCGCCCGGTTCGAAGGTGTAGGTGTGAATGTTGATTCGTGGCAATTCCTTTAAATTCATTGCGCTTGCCAGGATTACTTCGGCCTGACCGTGGGCATTTCCGGCTGCGTCTGTCTCCAGGCTTGGCGGGAATAAAAATCTTTTTTGGTCGGAATTGAAATAACCTACCACCAGTTTTACGGCTTTGTTGTTTTTGAATTTCAGGTGCGTTCCGTTTTCGTTTTGCGACGCTTCATCAAATGCAATTCCTTTTAGGTTTTGTAATTCAGGAGCTACTTTTATCAGTTCTGAAATTGGTGTTCCGTATACTTTTGTTCCGTTTTTGACTGCGAAAGTTCCTTTGCTATCGCTTAATAAAGTTACCTCAGCGGTTTTCCACGGCTTGCCTTCTTTGGTTACGATTTTACCGTCTTTGGATGATTTTAAAAGATCCAGATTTCGTTTGAAATTTGCCAATTCACGTTCGTAATGTGGTAATAATTCGGTCCATGTCTTGTTGTTTCCGTCGTCTCCGCCAATCGGGATACGGCGTTGTGCCGTCTGCATACTGTTGGCATACAAATAATGGTCTTTGGTTAAACCGACCAAATGCTCGTAATATTCGATGCTTTTTTCGAGATGCGGAAGGGCTTTATCCAAATCGGCAATTTCGTTGGAATAGCTGTAACGCAGGACCAGTAAAGCGGCTTTTACTTTCTCCGAAAAGAAATCGGCGAAAGCTTTATAAGCGTGCATATCGTTTTTAAGACGCAGGAATTCTTCCTTGTCTTTGGTTACTTTTGACTCGGCTTTGTCGATGGCTTCAACGGCCAATCTTCCATGTTCCGTGATTTCGGCAATGATCTGCGTTGGCAATTCACCTGAATGCGGTTGTTTGTTCCACTCTTTTTTGGCATACTCCAAAAGCAATTCTCCCGGAGGCCCGCAAGATTCGTGGAATCCCGGATAGACTCTCCATTTCGAAGGATTGACCAACTGGCTTTCGAACATTCCCAGCAATAAAGTTTGACGATTTCCTTCAGTGATTCCGAAACGTCTTAAAGTTTTTGGGGCAATTTCGCCAGATTCATCGTAGGCTTTTTGAATATTATTGGCTGCTTCTAAATCGGTTCCGTATTTAGCTGCCAGGTCTTTATCCCAATATTTAATTTCTTCGTTTCGATCTCTTTTGCTTTCCCACGCATATCTCGCCCAGGCTTTGTACCAAATCCAGTCACGATCCATTTCGAGCAATCGTTCGCCTGTTTTGGTTTTATCTGCCGAATACGGCCAGTCCCAATAAGATGCCTGCGGGTACAGGTGTAATGCGTTGGCACCGTGAACGCTGTGCATGGCTTTTACTGTTTTTTGGATAAAGTCTGGCGATCCGTAACGGAAAGGCTCCAAATTGGCCAAAATATGTACGTTTTCGATATGAATTGATTTTAAAGCACTTAACTGTTTGTGCGTTTCGCCCCAAGGTCCGCCCGGTGTGTAAGTCGTCAGGGATTCTCCGGTATATTTACTTTCTGTGTACAGGTTTTTATACAACGGAAGCGATTTTTCCATTACCAATGGTCCATCTGTATCGTGAGAACGCAGAATAATTGGCGGTTCATCTGTTCTTCCTAAGGCTTTCAGACCGTCCTGAACACCAGGAATAATGGTTTTGGTGAACCATTCCACATCATCATCGATGGTGTTGATGGCTTCTCCAAGGCAAACCAACAATCCAACGTTTGGATATTTTTCGATAAAGGCCGCAATTGATTTTCTGGTATAATCCGAAAGCAAAGGCGTTATCGGACGCGAACGATCCTGTGTTTTAATGTTATAATGCTCCGCAAATGGTTTGGAAACGATGATATTATAGAACATCTGGATTACCCAGATTCCTCTTTTGTTGGCTTCTACGGTCAGAAATTTATAAATTTCTTCGTTCTTTTTGAAATCTTCTTCGCTTACTTCCAATGCAAAAGGGTAATCTTTTAGTTTTACCAACGATGCAAAAGGGTGTCCGTTCCATAAATACAAAGAGTTCATTCGGTTTTCGACCATCATATCAAGGTACTTTGTCCATAGTTTTTTATCGTAAAACCAAGGAAAAGTTTCGGGTGTGTATGGGTATTCGTAAACGTCCCTGCCTGGAAGATAAACCGGTTTTTGCATTCCGATACAGGCTCCTCTCAAAACCATTTCGGGACTGTCGTCGATATTGATTTCTGATGGAATCTCACCAGCTGTTTTGATTTGGTCTGCCAATTCAAAAGCGCCGTACAAAGCACCGCTTGCATCTGTTCCTTCAATGAAAATGATGTTTTTTTGCGTGCGGATCTGAAAACCTTCTTTCTTGGTTAGTTGGCTGTCGTCTATTTTAGCCGTTTTGGCATTTTGTTTCCAGAAATCGGTTCCTTTTTGACCAATGACGATTACTTTATCTTTTGATTTTTTAGGGGCTTTGTCTGCAAAAGTGACTTTGAATCCTTTTGCAGTTGCGGTTTCTGATAATTTTTGAGCACCAAATTCGGCTCTTGGCGCTTTCGCATCACGAACAATGGTGATGTTTTGCGCTGATGCAAATGTGGTACATAGTCCTAAAAAAAGTAAGCTTAAATATTTCATTGTATTATGTTTTTGACCACAAATTGCACAAATTAGCACAAATTATAATCTTGTTTTTTGCCACAGATTAAAAAGATTTTCACAGATTTTAAAAATCCTTTTAATCTTTTTAATCTGTGGCTAAATGATTTTAATTCTGAAAAATTTTCTTCAAATATGCAACGTTTGCTCCGTAATTCGCTTTTACATTATGCACCTGCGTTACATCACGGGAGCGTTCTACGATTAGCCAGCCACTCCATTTCATTTCGTCCAGTGTTTTTTTGATTTTTGGCATATCGACATTTTTATCGTTTTCCAGCCAAACGTTATCTGTTGTGGAAGCGTGAATTTGTGCCAAATGTTTTTTGCCTAAAATCTTCAATTCGGTTGCGATATCTCTTCCGTTATCTACGGCATTCGCAAAATTGAAAGAGCTTTTGATGTGTTTACAGCCAATTTCTTCCAACAGTTTTTTCTCTTCGGTAGCATTTAGTGAAGTTTCAATGGCAATTATTCCTCCGATTTTACCGACTTGTTTGCCAGCCCATTTTAATCTTTCGATAATGATTGGGCGCAGTTCCGGATTTTTTGTCAAATCGCTTTCTGTTCCTAATGGAAGATAAGCTACTTTCACCTTCATATTTTTCATGGTTGCCACACAATCGTTAATCATACGGGCAATCGAATCCCTTTTAGCGAATGACTGTGCGTAAAATCCGGACATTGCGATGGAACTAATTCCAACACCTGTTTCTTTGGATTTATCCAGAAACTTTTGTCTTTCTATCGGGTCGCCCAGTTTGCTGTCGAAAGTGGGTCTTTTTCCCAAACCGCCCATATCGAGTTCGATTCCGTCTGCTTTTATTTCGCTTGCCAAACCGAATGCTCCGAGTTTTTGTCTTTTTAAAATCATCCAGTCGCAAACTGCCACTTTGTACTTTTGTTTTTTACTGGATTGTGCTGAAACTAGATTACTGAATGTTCCTGATAGAACAACCAACATTGCAACAATTAAGTTACTTTTTAAATAAGTTAAATTCATATTTATTATTTATTATTACCACACATTAAAAAAATAATCTGCTAAATCTGCTAAATCTGCGAGAGTAATTTTTCCCGCAGATTTAGCAGATTATGGAGATTTATCTATGGCAAATATTTTTACTCTTCTTCCGCTTTTACAGCTGTTACCACTTTCCCTTCATCACCCGGCCAGATTCCGTTTTTGATTGGAAGTGCTACCAATTTACTCGGATCAACTTTTACATATTTCAGTTTTTGTCTTCTCCAGGTGTACACGATATGCACCATTCCATCTGAACTCTGAATTATTGACGGATACGAATATTGGCTGATTTTTGAATCTTCCAAAACCAAAGTCGCTTTCCAGTTGATTCCATCATCTGAAATAGAAAGATTTAAAGGTGTTCTTGGTCCTTTAGATTCAGTCCCCGGAGGCAGGACATGGTTGTACACCAATAAATGTTTTCCATTTTTCAATGTTACCGCATCAGTTCCGGAGTTGTTGTTTGGCAATCCGAGCAATTCTAAATCCGACCAGGTTTTTCCGTTGTCTTTAGAAAAAGTGCTAAAAATAGCTCTATTTTTGGTTCTTCCAATCGCCTGAATGCTTCCATCTTTATGAAACAAAATACTTGGCTGAATAGCATTTATTTTTTGTTTGCCTCTTGAAATGGTATCGCCTAAAACCCAGGTTTTTCCGAAGTCGGGAGTGGATTCCATACGCAAGTGCCAGCCATTTCCTTCGGTACTTGAAGGAAGCAATAAGGTTCCGTTGCTTAATAAGACCGGTTTGTTTTTAATTGGTCCCAAGAAATCTTTACTTGGCATATCAATCTTATCAGACCAGGTTTTTCCGCCATCGGAAGAAGTTCTGTAAACGCCCCACCACTCGGATGGTTTTGGTCCAATTTTATAGAACAGCATCAAATCTCCACCGGGAATTTGGTACAAAACTGGATTCCAGGTTGGAAATCTTGTGCCGTCTTTCATAACACCATCTGCTACCTTAATGGGTTCACCCCATTTATCGCTTCCTTTTGGTTTTATAGCCGAATAAATACAAACATCCGGATGTCTTTCGTGTGATCCTCCAAACCAGGCCGAAACTAAATCTCCGTTGGTTGCTTCCACAATCGTTACGGAATGGCAGGAAGGATAAGGTGCTTTATCGTAAATGAATTCATCTACTAAAATTCCTTCTTTCCATGTCTTTTTTTCCAAAGCAGATTTACAGCTTCCCAAAAGTAGCAGTCCAAAAAAGGCGATAGTTATGTGTTTCAATTTCATTATTTATATTTTAAAATATTATAGTATTTATTTTCAATGTATTATACAAATATTCGAATGCAAAAATTTATTAAGTGTAAAAATGACACTAAATAATCAGACAAGCATCCTGTACTGTCCCGAATTATCTTATTGAAGCCTTAGATTTACTGTATAAGAACCAGATTCTAAAGTCAAGACAATGTTGTTGTTTTCTGTTTTATAAGAGGATGAAAACTTAGCCAGTTTTTGCTTGTTTACTGTTACCGATGAAGCATTTGTCGTTGGCAAATACACTACAGCAGATGAATTGGCCGGAATGGTAATTTTCCATTCTAAAGTGTTTTTATTTTTCTTCCAGTCGCTTTTTATCAGACCATAAATAGATTCGTAAGAAGCGTTTACAAAAGTAAGTCCCGCATTGAAATCTGGTTTCATAATGATTTGTTTGAAACCCGGAGTTTCTGGATTGCTCTTGATACCCGCCATATTTTCGTAGTACCAAATCAGTAAATCACCCAAAAGCATTACATGATTTTGTGAATTCATTGATGGGTCTGCCGTATTTCCGTTCCATAATTCCCAAATAGTTGTGGCACCATTTTCAACCATAAAGCCCCAGCTTGGGTAGGTTTTGTTGGAAGCCAGTTTGAAAGCCAAATCTCCCCTTCCGAAGTTTGTCAGCGTTCGCATCAGAAATTGCGTTCCGATTACACCTGTGCTGATATGACCGTTTTTGGTAACCTCAACTTCGTGAACCATATTTTGGAAAACCTTGTCAATTAGATTTTCAGGAACCAGCCTGAAAGCCAAAGGCAAGACATTTGCCGTTACAGTATTATTGGCGTAGTAGTTTTTTTCGGTATTTAGAAATTTGGCATTGAATGCTTTTTTGATTCTTGTTGTCAAATCATCATAATGTGCAATATCAGCATCTGCATTTGCGATTTTGGCAAACTTTTTCATAATTCCCAAAAGCTGATAATAAAACGCACTCGACAATAATTGTCCATCCGTTAAACGGGCAGGATCTTTGGAACGAATCAACTCTAATGATTCCGGGGGAACACACCAATCACCGTATTTGTCTTTATCCATTAAATCATTTTGCAGATAATTTTCTTCCATATAAACCATCCATTTTTTCATAGACGGGTATTGTTTTTTGATCACTTCTTTGTCGCCAAATTGTTGGTACAGCATATCGCCCACCGTGATATACGTTCCCGGCCAGGTCACATTATCACCGTAATAACGCCAGAACGCTGGTGCTACATCTGGTAATCCTCCATCTTGGGTTTGCGAATATTTAATATCATCGAGCCATTTGGCATACAAAGTCTGATTGTCGAATAAAAAACTTTCGCCATAAGCACCTGTAGTTCTATCTCCCAACCAAGGCTGACGTTCGTTTCGCTGTGGACAATCGATTGGCATTCCTTTGTAATTTCCGCTGATTCCCCACCAGGCATTTTTAAAAATCTGGTTCATCGTCGCATCCGAAGATTCGAAAGTTCCGGTTGTTTTGATATCGTCATAAACCACTTTCCCGACGAAATTATCCAAAGTTGGTTTGGTCGGAAAACCCGAAACTTCTACAAATCGAAATCCGTGAAATATAAAACGGGGTTCCCAAATTTCTTCACCTTCGCCTTTCAAAGTATAAACATCTGTCGTTTTCGCATCACGTAAATTGGCAATGTACAGCGAACCATCAGCCTGTAAAGATTCGGCAAATTTCATCGTGATCTGGTCACCACTTTTTCCTTTTACTTTCAGTTGCAACCATCCCACCATATTCTGACCCATATCCAAAATATAAGTTCCTTTTGAAGTCGGTTTTATGGAGATTGGTTTTACCTCGCCCATAATTTTCATATTCGGCATCATCTGTGCTTCATAAAAACCGCCCGGTTCCTGAACGTATCTGGCATTTACCCAGTTTTTATAGTCAAAATTAGTTGTAGCCCAGCCTTTCATTTCCTTGCGGGCATCGTATTCTTCGCCATCGTATTCGTTGTTGGACAAAATCGGTCCGTCAGTAGTTAATTTCCAGGTGTCGTCAGTTCGGATGATGTCTTTGGTTCCATCGGCGTATTCGACAAACAATTGTAAAGCCATTTTTGGGAAACCAAATGATTTTATTTTATACGGTTTGTAATCCTGACGCATCGCAAAAAAACGTCCGTTTCCTAAAATCGTTCCCAGCATGTTTTTACCTTCTTTCAATTGCGAAGTCACATCAAAAACATTGTATTTTACGTTTTTCGTGTAATCCGTCGGAACGGGTGCCAAAACCTGATCGCCAATTTTATTTCCGTTGATGTAAAGCTCATACAAGCCCATTCCCATAATATAAACCTTGGCCGATTTGACTTGTTTTTTCAGATTGATTTCTTTTCGCAAATAACGCGCAGACAATCTCGAATACTGGGAAACGCTGTCATCCTTCGACAATTTTTCATAGCCAATCCAGCGAGTCGATTTCCAGTCGGCATAGGTTAAAATTCCGATGCTGAAATGAGCGTTTTCTGCCGATTTAATTTCTCCTTTATTGGTAAAAACACTTACTTTCCAAAACGCATTTTGTCGATCTCCCAGCTTTTTTCCGTTGTAAATTATATTGACAGATCCGTTGCTTGTTACTTTTCCGCTATCCCACAAATCGGCTTTGTTCGCATTCAGGTTTTCTAAAGTCGAAGCAACCATAATTTGATAGGCCGTTTGTTTTACATCGTTCACATCCGACTTTATCTGCCAGCTCAAACGGGGTTGCACCACATCAATTCCTTCCGGGTTGTTCAGCATTTCGCATTGCAGATTGGTGACGCTGATTTTATTTTGGGCTTGCGCCGAAAATGTAAAAAGTGTAATGATGAATGTAAGATGTAAAAAAAACTTTTTCATTATTATATTTTTTAAACTGATTTTGCTATAATTTTTTTCTCACGCAGATTTAGCAGATCGAGCAGATTTTTTTTTCTCATTTTTGTCATTCTGACGAAGGAAGAATCTTCGCAATAAACTCCACAATCAAAATCGTCAATCTTTGTAGAGCCACTAATGGAGATTCCTCCTTCGTCAGAATGACAAACTAAGTAAAAATCCGTGCTTATCCGTTTTAATTTGTGTCATCCTTGTCTCAATTTTATTCCGATACTAATTTCTCCAATTTTTCTGAAACAGCAATTTCCTTACCATTCTTAAAAATCCTAAACCCTTTTCCTTTACCATATTTCTCCCCTGTTTTATCCCAAAGAATCGTAATGATATTCCCATGATACAACACATTATCCAGACAAAACCAATCCCATTTTTCCTGTGGAATTAACGGATTCACTTCCACCTTTTCATCTGCACTTGGACGCAAGCCAACCAATCCCGTAATTATCAAATCATTGAAAGTCGAGTGATTGTAGTAACGGCTTCTTTCCTTGTCACCCATCAGCCAATAACCTGTCGTTTCGTCCAGATATTCTCCAATGTATGGTTTCCCACGGTAATATTGCGACTGCACATACAATTCCATCTGCTTGAAATAATCCGTTTTGGCAACGAAAGTTTGATTGTAATTATTCAAAACATTCGCCAAAGCCGTCAAAGTCTGTGAACTCGCAAAGGGCCAAATCGCTCCGTCCCATTCGCAGGTTCCGGTTCCGTGAGTTCTAAAACGTGGGCTTCTGCGCTCGGCAGTAGTCAAACCAAAAGGAGCCGAAAACCCTTTTTCATCCTTAATCTGTTCCCAGGCTTTTTCAAAACCTTTGCCTTTTTGTGGCAGGTTAAAATACCACGGAATAAAACCAATTGCCTCTCTTACCTGCGCCAGCGTATCTTTTTCGGTAAACGTTTCAAAGAATTCACTTTTCTTATTCCATAATTTGTTTTCCACCAATTGTTGCAAAACATCAGCTTTGGCTTTAAATTTAGCCTCCACTTCTTTGTCGCCTTTCATCGATGCCATTTTTGAAATCGCCACAGCATTTCCATACATATAGCTGTTAATCGTCGGTCTTGCATTTTGTACTTTCCGCCCGCCACTCAACGATTCTTCCATACCATCCTTTACATCGTGTTGCCAAAACAAACCATCTTTACGCTGGCGGTCTTTTTCCCAAACGGCATAATCCGTCACCATATCCGGGTACAAATCCAATAAGAATTTTTCATCCTTATTCACCAAATAACGATTGTACAGCGCATCAGCCGTCCAACTACTGAATTTATACAATTTGTTCATCGGTTTTCCTTCATTGCCACGGTACCAAATTTTGACATCCTGCTCAATGTACTGCGGATCGTGCACCCAGCGAAATTCATTAATATGATGCCCCAGTGCACAAGCAATCAAATTGTATTTATCCGCATACGAACGATCTACTAAAAACTCGGTAATTCCGAAACCAAGTGGCGTTTTCTTGATGTGTTTTCGAGCCGTCCACCAACGATAATAATAAATCTCCTCAAAATTCTGCTGTGGACATTCAAACAACGGAACATTCTTTTCCATCCAAGTCCACGCACTGTCATTCGGAATCGAAAATTTCAGATTCTCGTCTTCCATAGTGTTGAAATAATCCACATAATGCTTGAAATTATCTGCTTTCAAAACAACCGAAGTTCCTTTTTTAGAATGCCCCGCACCCGATTTACATCCGCTGTTCAAAGCCGAAATCAGGATCACAATCGCCATTATTTTGTATTTAAATTGGTGTAACATATTCTATTTATTTTAATTTTATGGGCGTGACCCTTCGTGAAAAACTTCGGGTCGTGCTGTACGTTCCCGCTTCCCAATGAAAAATCGGGAGAGCTCCACTGCCATCACTCACGCGGACTAACAATCATATTTCTTCTCCTGCAAGGTCTTTTTTTGACCTTGTAGGTATTCAAACTCAACAAACATACCTACAAGGTTTGAAAAAAAACCTTGCAGGAAATATTAATTCGCCGAAAAACTATAAGTCTGCCCAGCTTTCATCTCCACATCGTATTCATTATACTTTGGCAATTGTACTTTAGGTAATTTAGCTTCATTGGAAATAATCGGTTTTTTCACTTCAACATCATAAAACAACGGATTTGGGTTTTTACCTTTTGCTTTTTTAAGCACAATTCCTTTATCAGCTTTCAAAGTGTTTTCCAATTTCAATCGGCAGTTCCCTCCTAATTTTGAGTACACTTTCAAAGTCGAAACTTTATTATTTTTCCAGGTCATATCGATTACAAATCCGCCTCGGGTTACCAAACCTTTGATACTTCCGTGTTTCCAAACCGTTGGTAAAGCAGGCAATAAATGAATCGCATCTTCCTGACTCTGCATCAGCATTTCAGCGATTCCGGCTGTACAGCCAAAATTACCATCAATCTGAAACGGCTGGTGTGCATCGAGCATATTTGGGTAAGTTCCACCGCCTTTTCTTTGGTCAGCGGTTACCAAATGCAACTGGTCTTGGATTAATTTATAAGCGTGATTACCATCTAATAATCTTGCCCATAAATTTACTTTCCAACCCATTGACCAGCCTGTCGATTCGTCTGTCCTGTAAATCAGCGATTGTTTGGCTCCTTCAAATAATTCCGGTGTTTTGATTGGCGAAATCTGATTACTCGGAAACAAGCCGTACAAATGCGAAACGTGTCGGTGATTGTCTTTCGGGTTGTCCCAATCGTCCTGCCATTCCTGCAACTGACTGTGTTTTCCTATTTTCATAGGAGGCATTTTTGCCAAAGCTTCGCTTAATTTTTTAGTATAATTTTCATCCGGAGCCACCAGTTTCGAAGCTTTGATCACATTCGAAAACAAATCAAAAACCAACTGATTGTCCATAGTTGTTCCCGAAGCAATAGTCGATTTTCCAGTTCCTCCAGCGTGTGTGTTTTCAGGAGAACTTGATGGTACTACTACCAAATATCCTGTATTTGGATCGGTTATCATAAAGTCCAAAAAGAAATCGGCAGCCCCTTTAATTATTGGATATATTTCTTTTAAATAATTGATATCGCCTGTGTACAAATAGCGTTCCCACAAATCTTGCGAAACCCAGGCACCACCAGTCATCCACATTCCAGACGCAGCCGAATCAACCGGAGCGGTCACGCGCCAGATATCAGTGTTGTGGTGTAAAACCCAGCCGTTCGCATTGTACATTGTCCTGGCTGTTTCTGCTCCTGTAACGCTCAATTCTTTTGCCATTTGGATAAAAGGCTCGTGCATTTCGGTAAGATTGGTAACTTCTGCCGGCCAGTAATTCATCTCGGCATTGATATTTGTGGTGTATTTACTGTCCCAGGGCGGAGTGACCATATCATTCCAGATTCCCTGCAAATTCGCTGGCTGACCTCCCGGCTGTGAACTTGAAATCAACAAATAACGCCCAAATTGAAAATACAGACTCGCCAATTGCGGATCAAATTGATTTTTGAAATCACGAATTCTTTCGTTTGTTGGTTTTTTGATAGCATCGTTTGAGCCTAAATCCAAAGCAACTCTATTGAAGAACTTTTGATAATAAGCAACATGTTCTTTTTTGATAGTTTCAAAATCTTTTGAAATAGCTTTTTCCAAATAAGATTTGCTTTTTGCTACTTCGTCTTCAGTAATATCCTGATAGTTTTTAAAATTGGTTGCTATCGAAATGTAAAGCGTTACCTCATCAGCTTTGTTGATGATTAGGATTCCGTTGCTTGCCGAAACTTCTCCGCCTTTATTTTTAGCTTCGATTCGTCCCTGAAATTTTACTTTTCCTTTTACGCCTTCAAAATTAGTCCCAACTCCCGAAAGGATAATTTGGTTTCCTTCCGTTGACGGAACGGTTTTGTCAATCGGGCTGTTCATAAAAACATTGGCCGTAATCTGTCCCGGCTGGCTTGCCGATAATTTCACGACAATCACCTGATCTGAAAAAGAAGTCAGTATTTCTCTGGTAAATTCTACTCCGTTTACCGTGTATTTTACTTTTGCCGTAGCGTTTTCGATATCCAAGTCACGGTAATAATTGGTGTATTTTTGATGTCCCGGAAATGAAATATAAGCACTTCCAAAAGTCTGATACGGCATTCCGTCGTTCGTTTGCGACATAATATCCTGTGTTGCCAAAGCCTGTGCTTCATCAAATTTACCTTCGAAAACCAGCTTTCGCACTTTTGGTAAAGCCTCAATTGATTTGGTGTGAGCGTTCGTATTTGGTGAACCTGCCCAAATTGTTTCTTCGTTCAATTGCAGACGCTCTACTGCGGGATCTCCAAAAACCATTGCACCCAATCGGCCGTTACCCAAAGGCAATGCTTCGTTCCAGATCGTAGCGGGTTTGTCGTACCACAATTTTAGTTCGCTTTTGCTTTGCGCTGTTGAGGCGATGGAAACAATTCCGAAACAGATTGCTGTAATTTTATTTTTTAAATTCATAGTTTATGGTTGATAGTTAATAGTTGATTGTTGTTGGTTAATCAAGTATTAAATTCATATTTTTTCATTCCTTAATTTCTAATCAAAAGACAAATATTCTTGAGTTACGAGAGTGCGTGAGGGATAGAAGCAAGCTACCGAAGTAGCGCGGATAGCCCGACGCAATTTGAGAAAGGGGGCGACTAAACGGTTTTGAGGGTTGCCCCCTTTTTCAAATTGGGTCACGCCCAAATATTACTTCTTGACCTCATACACTTTCAGATTTTTTTCTCCGAACATTTCATATAATTTATCGATGTCTTTTAGAGCATTTTTAGGCAGATTTTCGGCTTTGTTGCCAAAAACATATAATTTCTCGTAAGGTTCAATCACGCAAGTTGATTCGTCGATTTCGCCTTTTTCGTTCTTCACTTTGTTCAGATCCAGACCTAAATATTTCGCCATAAACGGGTACAACGCCATACGTTTTGAAACGCCAAAATCGTGACCTTCTTTGGCAAAATGGGCATTTTCTACCAGATTTTTTTTGCCGTAGAGTTCGTAAGTTCTTTGGATGAAAGGAAATTCCAGTTCGGGAACGGCCAGTGTCCAGTCTTTTCCGTCTGACACAATTAGTTGTGGTTTTGGTGCCATCATTGCGGAGATTTCCGCATTATTGGTTCCGTTTCCGCAAAGGTGGATTCCGCGACCGCTTTCGCAAGGACAACCACCTGAAAAATGCGAAGAAACCATCACCACGGGAGCCGAAACTTTGATTCTGTCATCCAAAGCGGCGAGGAACATTGTGTGTGAACCTCCGCCCGAACCGCCTGTAACGCCTACTCGCAAAACATCGGCATTTTTTATGGTCGCCACATAATCCAATAATCGGATTCCGCTCAGGACCTGAACGGTTGAGGCGATACTGTTTCGGTGGGTTTGTTCGGGAAACTGAAGCAGGGATTCGCCCCATGCAAATAAATCGTAACTCACCACAATCGCTCCCATTTTGGCCATTATTGCGCAACGGTACTGCTCGTCTTTTCTGTATCTTCCGTCTCCAAAATGCCCGTCAGGTGTTAAGATTATAGCCGATTTTTTATTTAATGGATACGGTTTGTAAATTGAACCCGTCGTGTAAACGCCCGGCAAAATTTCTAGCGCGATATTCTCGACGCTGTAATCTTTATAGATTCGTTTTGGGGTTAAAATGGGTTTTGATTTTGGTGTTGGCGGTGCTTTGTCCAAACCAAAAGACGTGATCATACAGGCTTTTATTTCTTTTTTTCTGGCTTCCCAATCAGAAACATTGGAATATAAAGTCGTTAAGTAATCTAAACGCTCTTTTCCTTTATCGACTGAAACTTTGTGGTTTTCATATTTTCGGATTTGGTATTTTCCGTCCGGTTGTTTGAAATACGTCAGTTCAAAAGGGACTAAAACGTTGGCCAGAGAAACTTCTAAATTTCCCTGTTCGATTCGCCAATCTGCATAGTCTAATTCTTTTCCTTTCAATAAACCACGGTCATCAATTACGGTGATTTTGAAAATGGTTTCAATGTTTTTGATGGTTTCCGTAACCGGTTTTCTGAAATTTGTATCAGAAGTGCATTGCGCGTTTGCAAGCGTCAATCCGAAAATTGAAGCCAAAAAAGCAAACAGTATTTTTTTAATTGTAGTCATTTTTAAATCTTATAATTTGCATTCAATTGTATATTTTCCTGAGCCTAATTTCAAATCTTTAGTCGGTTTCCCGTTGACTTTTATCTCTGAATTCTTTGCGATTGGCAATTTTATGGTCGCTGATGTATTCGCAGGAATCTCTACTTTCAGGATTAATTTTCCGTCTTTTTTCTCCCAGGCCGAAGCAATATTTCCGTAAATAGATTTGTACGTTGCTTTTACAAAAGTCATATCGCCCACGATTTCCGGCTGAATAAAGAAATGTTTGAAACCCGGATTTTGATCGTCGGGAACAATTCCGGCTAAACTTTGATAGAACCATTCTTCGATTTGTCCCATCATAAAGTGATTCCACGAGTTTCCTTTTCGCGGATCCCATTGTTCGGTTAAAGTTGTTAATCCGAATTTTATCTGAAAACCATAACCCGGTGCATCGTAATGATTGTTCATTTTATACATCGTTTCGTTTTCGCCGTTTCGTGCCAAAGCCTGAAATAAATAACGGTTTCCAACATCGCCTGTGGTTAGTCGATCGCCTTTGGCTTTGATATCGGCCAATAAATTCTGCATTACGGCTTGTTTGTATTGCGGTTCTACGATATCCATAAAAACAGGAACGGCGTTACTGAACTGACTGCTGGTTCCGTATTGTTTGGTTTCTGAATTAAAAAACTCCTTATTGAAAGCGTTTTTAATATCCGAAGTCAAGGTTTCGTATTTCGAAATATCTTCCGTTTTATTGAATAGTTTTGCCGCTTTTGCAACTAAACTCGCTCCATAAAAATAATGAGAAGTTGCCGAAAGTGCAATCGGACTGTTTTTAGAATATCCTGCTGCATGTGTTCCGTAATCGTACCAATCGCCCAATCCGTGAGAAACGATATGATTGGTGGCTTTGGTTCCCAAATAATCGACATACTTTTTCATTACCGGATAATATTTCTCAATTAATGAAGCATCGCCGTAATATTCGTAATACATCCACGGTAGAATCACACCTGTAACTCCCCATTCCGGTGAATCGGTAAAGTCGCCTCCAAAAACTACATATTCCGGAACGATGGTCGGAATTAATCCGTTGTCACGTTGCGAAT
The DNA here is from genome assembly GCF_059491325.1 of Flavobacterium sp. Flavsp81. Taxonomy (NCBI): domain Bacteria; kingdom Pseudomonadati; phylum Bacteroidota; class Flavobacteriia; order Flavobacteriales; family Flavobacteriaceae; genus Flavobacterium; species Flavobacterium sp. Flavsp81. The sequence continues at coordinate 2,929,839 of NZ_CP168505.1, forward strand.
CTTCAATGTTCCGCATCGTTGCCGGAATAAAACTTTCCAGATTGTAATTGAACATCAATCCAGGTCCGTTTAAATGAATTTCTTCCAGCCAGCCCAATTTTTCGCGTTGCGGGCAATCGGTGAAAACACTTTGAAAATTACTTTTTATAGCATTGTTAATCAACAAATGCGTTTTATTGAAAATATCATTGGACGATTCAAAAGTTCCTGCTTCACCAGCCGAATTGTAAATGAAATTTGATTTTAAATCTACTAATGTTGGCAGATTTTCATCTTTGTTTTCCTTATAATTGATGTTCTCAATCTGCACATATTGAAAACCGTAATAACTAAATTTCGGTTGCCATTCTTCAATGCCTTCTCCTTTCAGCGTATAATCGTAATAATACGGTTTTCCGGTTTTTCCCTGTCCGACAGTTCCGTCTTCATTCAGGCTTTCGCCTACCCAAACCCGAATGGTCTGTCCTTTCTTTCCTTTGACTTTTATGGTGGTAAATCCCGAAAGATTTTGTCCCATATTGAAAACAAAAAAGTTAGGTTTCCGTTCTTTTGCTTCCTTAACCTCGCATTGTTTTTGGATTGTAATTGGTGTTGTAATCTGTAGTCTCAAAACACCTTTTGGGGCTTCCTGAACAATTACTTTTTTCCAATTATTATCATTGAATCCAGTTTCATTCCAGCCTTTTTGTTCTAAATTGGCATTGTAATCTTCGCCTCCAAAAATACTGTTGTACGTGATTGGGCTTTTGCTGTATTTCCAGCTTTCATCTGATTGTATAATGTTTTCGGAACCGTCTTTATAAATGACTTTCATTTTGAAAAACAAAGTCGGCGGACCAAAACTTACATAAAATTTCGAATAGCGTTCAGCAAGCGTATTGTACATTCCGTTTCCTAATAGAACGCCGATTACATTTTCGCCTTTTTGAAATTGATCAGCGGTTAATTCATAGGTATTGAAATTGACGGTTTTGTCGTAATCTGTCCATAAAGGGGCAAACTCGCTATTGCCGATTTTCTTTCCATTAATGGTTAGTTCATAATGTCCCAAACCGGAAATATACACTACGGCTTCTTTGATTTCCTTGTTAACCGAAAAAGGTTTGCGAAGCATAATACTTCTGCGGGACAACGAGTCAGAAGCATTGATTAAAGCGTCTTTTTTCTGTCTGTTGAAAGTGGCGGTGTGGTAATTTCTGCCTTCCGGTAAATGACTGTCGGCTTTGGTAATCGCACCAATCCAGATTGGATTTAATGTGGAGGGTGCAATTCTGAAAGAAGCTGTTTTGCTCCAATTGGAAGATTTGTCTTTTTGATTCCAGACTTTGACTTTCCAAAAGTATTTGGATTCGGTTTTTAACGGATTTCCGCTGTATGTGATTTGAAGATTTTTGTTGGAAACTACTTTTCCGCTGTTCCAGATATCGCCTTCGTTTTTCTTCAATTTTTCTTCTGATGAAGCAACTAAAATCTGATACGCCGATTGTGTAACATTCTGTTCTTTTGAAACCAATTGCCAGCTTAATCTTGGTTGGTTAGTGTTAACTGCCAATGGGTTTTCTGTCATTTCGCATCTTAAATGCTCAGCAGAAATTTGTCCATTCGAAATGAAAGTTATCAGAAGACAAAAGAGGAATACTATTTTTTTTAAATTCTTCATGTTTTGTTTTTAGCACGCAGATTCAGCAGATTAGGCAGATTTTATTTTGTGAATTTTTAAATATTTCAATCTTTTAATCTTAAAATTTCTTAGTAACCAATGATTTAATATTAAAAACAGCTTCTGGGATTAATTTTCCAGTATCCGGTAAATCCGTGAAATCTGGAGTATCAGGTTCTGTGTCTGCATTTGGTGTGTAACGCTGATCGCCTGTGCGGAACATTATTCTTGAAATTCCATCAACCGGAGCATAGAATATTTTGTTGGTTTCTTTACCGTCATTCACTTTCACAGTGTACGAACGGGAAGTTACATCCAATTTGACTGTTATCGTATAATCTTTTCCTGCTTCATATTTACCAATTCCGCCGTGACGGGCTCCGTGTTTTACTTTTATTTCTCCATCCGAATCGAAAACGATGCGAATTGCAGGCAATCCTTGTTTGTTTTGGAATTCTACTTGCAATAATCCGTGATTATTTTGTTCGGGTTTTACGGTAAAAGTGGCTTCCATTTTTTGTGCAAACGGAATCACACGCTCCGCTCTTGAATAATCAAAAAAGTCCTGATCTCTTAAGGTCAGCCATTTTTTGCCGTCTGTTTTCTTTTCTATTTTGGTCGATGCCCAGGACAAATCATAGGTGTTCCATAATTTTAATTCTTCGCCGTTTGGCAAATCGTTGAAAACATCATTGGCGTTTTCTTTTACTTCGCTGGTCACAGGAACCGGTACCGAAGCCACCCAGATATCTTCTTTGTTGACGCTGTAACTTACCCAAAGTTTTCCGTCTGGAGGAGTTCCATCTCCTTCGTTTATTCCACGAACGTATTGCGGTCCGGCCGATTTGTAGTTTCCTCCGTAGCGCATCGGGCTTACTTCTCCGTGAACCAATAATAAATCTTTGTAATTCAGTCCGTCATCAGAAGTTGAAATTGCCAATGGCCAACGGTATTCTGATGGATTATAAACGGTTGCATAGCGATTATCTGAGGTTTTTTGTCCCCAGATTTTGGCGTTGCTGTTTACAAATCCAGGTGCTCTCAACGGAGTATATTCCCAGGTTTTTCCGTTGTCTTTACTTAAGGATGTTAAGGCAAATTTCCATAAACCGACTACGTTTCCGTTTGGCAAATGGTAATAATTGAACGCTTTGTATTGTTTTTTTAATGGAATTAAAGCATCATCACGATCAGCTTCTTCTACCCATTGTTGCATTAGTAAAGGTTTTGACATCAGTTCATCGCAGGCTTTGATGAATTTTTTGTCTTTGCTTTTGGTATAAAATGGGAAAGTTGTTGGCAACGGGTTTCCGGTTTTATTGTATCGGATAAAATAAATTGGACCATACGTTCCGTCTTTATAAATTTCTCTAACTACACGCCCAATTCCTTTTCCATCATTCGGGTCGTCTTTTTTGTCTAAGGCAACTCCGTAATAACCGGTTGCCAGCAATCTGTTGTCGGATGAAACATAAAAGCCCATACGCTGGTGCATAATCGCATCGATGTTTTTGGCAACGCCTTCTACTCCTTCTTTTTTGAATCCGTCAGGAACGTGATAAATAGGGAAAAGCACCGCTGGTTTTGTCCAGGTTACTCCATCTTTGGAAGTCATTATAAAAGTCTGGCTTGGCGGAATGTGTTCTCCGGACGGATCACTCAAATAATGCAAGTAAAAGGTATTGTTCCAATACGCCATCATTGGCTGATGGTTGTACGTCCAGCCAAATCCGTCTGCTTTTTCCAGATGTTCACGGCTCGCACGCATAATTTGGGTAGCGTGAACTCCAACCGCTGGACTTAATTGCCCGTGGTGGTAATCGATATTGGAAAGTGTTTTGCCTGTGTATCGTACGGTGTCATTTTGTGCCAATGCAGAGTTTACAGCTCCGCAAGTCAACAAGATTGCTGATGCGGTTGCGATATTGGTTTTTATGTTTTTAAATGCAATCATTGTTATTTTATTTATGTCACGACCTCAGGGTTATGAATCCTGCGATCGAGTAAATCCATTATTTTTTTTCAATTAATCCTTTTAGAACGTCTTCGGAAATAGTTGTAATCGTTCCGTGTTTGTGTCCTTCGGGAAGGGATATTTTTGAGGAAACATCTTCGAATTTTACAAAATCGGAAGTGCTTAAGGCTTTGTAATTTTTGGATCCGTAATTGTCATAATACAACAGCCATTTTTTACCGACTTTTACAACTGTTGGTCCTTCTGATAAATATTCGGTTAAGGGTTTTGACCTTTTTTCGAATGGTCCTAATGGCGATTTTCCGAAAGCGACTTCTATGTTACGCATCGGTCTGGTGTTGTCTTTTAGAACTAAAACGTACTCCTTTTTGCCTTTTTTTACAATTACACAATCGATGACACTGAAACCTGGATCGTAATATAATTTGGTATCCGAAAAGGTTTTGAAATCTTTGGTGGTTACGTAATACATTCTGTGGTTGTTTTTCTCGTCTTCTACGCCTTTTTCGAATCGGAATGGGATTGTGGAAGCCCAGATAATGATGTATTCTTTTTTGACATCGTCATAAAAAATTTCGGGCGCCCACACGTTTACGACTTCAGGCTCGTGTTTCATCACGGGAATGTATTCCTGTTTTGACCAATGAATCAGGTCTTTGGAACTGGCGTATCCAAATCCGTTTCCGCCTTTCCAGTCGGTTGTCCAGACCATGTGATAGGTTCCGTCTGCGCCTTTGGTGATGGAGGGATCACGCATTATTTTGCTGGCTCCAATTTCGGGTTTCAGGAATGAGCCTTCAAGTCCTTTCCAGTTGTAGCCGTCTTCGCTGTAGGCCAGGTACAAACCTTCTGTCGCAGGTTCCCGGAAAGATGTGAACAGATACAATTCTTTCTTTTTCTGGGAGTAGCTTACTACGAAAAGTGAAAGCGTTAATATGATGAATATCTTTTTCATTGTATGTTTGGTTTAATCTTTGTCAAAGTTTTGAACTTTGACAAAGATGTTTAAACACGAATTTTATTGTTTATACTATTCTGTTTATTATCATTTTTCTTTTGGATAATGACAAAAAAACGAAATGTACCTCTTTAGCCCCGATAGCAGTGGAAATCTCCCGATTTAGAAAAACAAGGCTTTTTTGCCATAGTTTTTCTTGATCGGGAATTGTAACGGATAGCGGGACGATGTTTCCTAAAATGCCCAATGTTTCTGCTCCTGAAAATAATTACGTTATTCTGTAATTGCTTTTTTATCCAGGTCTTTTCCTTTTTTCACAACTGTGGTCACATTGTTGAACACATTGTTTTTAAGGAAAATATTTTTGGTGTCTTTCCCGTTGGCTTCGATGAAAATATCGGTAGCGTTAAACGGAAAATTGTTGTTGATCATAATATTCGAAGCGTTGTCTATTTTGATAACCGGAACGCCTTTTATCGGTGTCGATGAACCTACGTTGTCCAGAATTAGGTTTTTGGCATCGCTGATTTTGAAAGAGGAACCCACGGTTGCATTGACTTTTACGTCGTGAAATTCGACATCGGTCGCCGTGTTTATGGTGAAGCCTTCCTTGCCGTCCATATTGATATTCGAGAACGTGATGTTCTGAATTGGCATTTCAACAATTCCGCGAACGAATCCGGCTTTGTTGACGTTTCCGCCTGTAACGTTGCTGATGTGGATGTTTCTGAAAATCGGCGTGCGCTCGGAAACGGGCTCTACGGGATTGTCTTTGTCGTAGAAAAGATCCAAAATAATGGCTTCTTCCTTGATGTTTTTCATCACGATATTGTCAACGCGAATGTCCTCTACCACTCCGCCACGACCACGAGCGGCTTTGATACGGATTCCACGATCGGTACCGTCGAAAACGCAGTTGGATATGGTGATTTTTTTGATTCCGCCCGACATTTCGCTTCCGATAACCACACCTCCGTGACCGCTTAACATTGTGCAATTTGTGATGGTAACATTTTCGGTTGCTTTCCCGTATTTACGACCGTCTGCATCACGTCCTGATTTGATGGTGATACAGTCGTCACCCACGCTGATGTGGCAGTTGGAAATGTGAACGTTGGTGCAGGACGAAGGGTTGATTCCGTCTGTGTTTGGGGAATGCGGATTGTTAATTGTGATTCCTGTTACGGTTACGTTGTCACAGAATTCAGGATTTATCGTCCAAAAAGGCGAGTTTTTGAAGGTTACGTCTTCGATTAAAATATTCTTGCAATTGTAGGCCTGGAAAAAAGAAGGACGGAAAAAGTGTTTGTCAATCGTTCTTTTATAGTAAGGCTCGTATACGATTCCTTTGTTTTGCTCGGTCCACATTTTTTGATATTTCGTTTCCGGAATTGGGCCTTTTGCGGTTTCGATTCGGTACACTTCATTCCACCACGCTTTTCCCTGCCCGTCAATTACGCCTCTTCCTTTGATGGTGATGTTTTCGACGTCTTTGGCATAAAATAATGGAGAGAATGACTGCATTACAATTCCTTCGTAACGCATTTCTACATACGGAAGGTAGTCATCGAAGTTCTCTGAAAATTTTAGAAGTGCTCCGGAATCCAAATAGATGGTGATGTTGCTTTTTAGTTTTAAAGCGCCTGTTAAATATTCTCCGGCTGGGAAAAATATGGTTCCGCCTCCGTTTTTAGATGCTTTTTCGATGGCACCCTGAATGGCTTCGGTACATTTTATTCCTTTGTTGTTTCCGCCTTCGTTGAGGATGTTTAGCCAGCCGTCATTTGCGAAAGCGGTGTTTAGTCCGGTTATGAAGAAAAGAATGATTATGATGTTTTTCATAGTTTGCGTTTTTTGTTTCTCGCAGATTTAGCAGATTGTGCGGGATTTTTTTATCTGCTTGATCTACTAAATCTGCGAGAGATATTATTCTCACTTTTGTCATCCTGACGGAGAAAGGATCTCCATTAGTAGCTCCACATGCTGAATAAACTTTGTGTTAGTTTCTTGCGGAGATCCCTCATTCCTCGGGATGACAATATTGTGGTTACTTCGAACTTAAAATTAAAACCCAGTCGTTTCCGTCTTCTTTTTTGCCGGAAGGCTGGAATTCTTTAGTTCCTTTGTTATCAAAAATCCCAATCTTTGTTTTTTCACCACTTCTTGGATTATACCATGTTGCGGTTACTTTATCTCCGGAAATTTTACCCATATTCACGGTAATTTTTCTTCCGGTATAGGTATAAATCAAAGCATAATCATTTCCTCTTGTCGCCACTTGGTAATCGTATTTTTTACCTTGATTGGCCACTAATGATTGATCCGGAACTCTTTCTAAATACGGAAATTCCAATATCAGATTTTTGATGTATACCATTTGTCCGGCTCCCGGTGCATTGATGGCGTCATTCCATAATTCTTTGTTACCGTAGGCAGGGCTGTCACCCTTTCTGAACATTTGCATTACGGCATTGTGCCCGTAAGTGTAACCTGCTCCACCTGCAAAAACGGACCAGTATCCATAACGACGTACATCACTGGCAGTCCATTTTGGCTGTAAGGTATCGTGCAGACCGTGTGGAATTCCTTCGTATGATGGTTCACCGTCAAGGGTTGGTTTGGTTGGTTTTAAGTCCCAGTCTCTTTGAACAAATTTGAAATTGTCTTCTTTGAATGAATTTTTCAAAGTATCCTGATCGTATCTTCTGTGACCGGACTGAAACATATTGAAATCCAGCCAGCTTGCATTATGAAAATTCTCTGAGGAATCGGTTCTTCCGAATGGGTGGAAAGTTACCAGCTGATCCGGATTACTGGTTTTTAAAGTACTTCCGAGTGCGTTCCAGATGTCCTGAAATTTGTCTCCGTAGGTATCGCCACCGTTCAGCCAGATTATATTGGTTCTTTTTTTATATCGATCGGCTAAAAATTTTGCATATTTTTCAACATCAGCTTTCGTTACTTTACTTTTAGCACTACTAATATTAGTTCCCCAAACCGGCACCATCGCAAGGTAGATTCCGTTTTTCTGGGCTACATCTAAAGTGTAATCTATGTGATCCCAATAATCGTATTCGGGAGCATCATTTGGATCGTTGCCGGGTGAAGTAATTTGCTGGGCCAGATTATCATTCATTAACGCCTGATCGCCATAAGCATTTACAGCATTGACATTATGCAAAACCATTACCTGAACGACATTGAATCCTTTCGCTTTTCGGTCTTCTAAATATTTAACAACGCCTTCTCTGTCCAGTTTTCCAAAAGTCAGCCAGCCTGTATCGCCTAACCAAAAGAAAGGTTTTCCATCTTCGGTAACAAAATAATGTTTGTTTTCGGAAACTTTAAGTTTTGGCAGGTTTTTGGATTGAGAAAATCCGCTTTGTGCTGTCAACATAAAGGGTAAACAAAGGGCGAATAGGTATTTAATTTTCAGCTTCATTATATTTATTTTTGCACGCAGATCCAGCAGATTTGCGCAGATTTATTTTGCTTATTCTTTATTTAACAGTCGTTAATTTTTCTTCACTACAAAAAGTACTTTTTCCTTGATTTCGGCTTGTGGAATTACGATTTTTTTTCCTCCGCTGATATTTGCTTTTTTGGTGATAGTTCCATTGGAAGCATTGATTGTGTATACTTCGAAAGTGCCTTTGTAATTTGATAAATCTATCGAAACATCCTGATCGTTTATCAGATAAAAAAGATAGGCATTGCCTTTATTTTCCAGTGTCCAAAGTGTATCTGAAAAAGTAGTTCCTTCTGCAAACTTCATACCACTCAGGGCAGAATGAAAGGCAGAAAGTTCAATTTTTGGAATATTTGCCAATGAAGCTCCGCCCATTAATGCAGCCCAGCCAAATCGTGGTGCTCCCATTGTGGAATACAGAACTGCTTTATCCGGATATTTTTCACGGTATTCGCGAACGGCACGATACACCTGGTCGTCTGTTTCTTTTCCGGTTTTGATTTTACGGGCGTGCTGGCGTGGGGCTAAATTTTTTCCGCCTTCTGGGGCATATAATGTTCCGTCTTCTCTGTAATACCAATATCTAATGTCAATTACATCAACGGTTTTGGCTCTTGTTTCATCATTTAGAATGGCATCCTGAACATCTTTTGTGGCACTTAGAGCGATTTTGGATTCGTTTTGATGTGACTTTTCATAGTTGGCTATGACATCAATCCAGAATTGCATAAAGCTTAACGGGCCTGTATATTCGGCACTTGTGAGTTGCAGAACGTTAGCGTTGTCTTTAAAGTTTTCCAGATTTTTTTCTATAAAGGCTACATGTAACTTTCTTATATCTGCATTTTTTACATCATAAAATTGTTCGGCAAGGAAAATCCTTTTGTCGCCTGCATACGGCGGTGGTTCCGGCAATCCGGTTGTGTTGATATTATTGGCCGGACGCCAAGGGGAACTTGCCCAATGTGCTCCGGCTTCTAAAATATTATGTTGAAAATAGGCTTCGTTTAATAAAATTTTATTTTTTTGACCGGCTAATTCTGCAAAGGTTTTCAATCGGTTCCAATACCAGGCGTTGTATATGGTCAAATCGTATTTGCTCAAATGATCCCAGGCAATTCCCTGTCCGCTTCTGTTGAAAGGCTGTTCGTAGAATGGTGCCCAGACATCAGCATCGATCCTGCGGATACGTTCGTGATCCGCCATTCTTTGCTCGTACCACAATCCGTAATTGTGATCGATTGCCGATTTATTGTTTTCGACTAAATAGTTTACTGTTTCTTCTAAATTATCTGTGTAGCCAACACCATAATGTCCGGGAACGAATCGGGTAATATGTGGTCTTGATTTTGCGATTTCAGATTCACGCAAACTGCCTCTCCACCACGGTACATCGACAACTTCTCCTGTAATTACTCCTTTTGAAGTGGTCAAAAATCCATTCGTTAAGGTGATTTTATCCGAGTTAGAAACAATTTCAGTATTGGATTTTACTTCGTCAATACGTTTTGCTTTACCATTATCAATCGAAATTGGATTCCTCGTTGATGCTTTAGTAATGAATTCTTTTAAAGTTTCGTTTAATTTATATGCTTCGGCTGTTAAAGCTGCTGCCTGTTCCAATGTAGGACTTGAAGAAGGTTCTGTACCCATGTCCATTATTTGGGCATCCATCGGTAATTTGCCCAAACGCTGTTCGAGCAAAGCATAAAATAAACTTCTTGGGCTGATGTGGTTGTTCACGTCTTTCCAGTGTCCGTTTCCTGCCCATTGCGCCCAGACTCCAAAAGCCCAATTGTTGGCTGTTGGCGGACTGTAATTTTCTATTTTGGATGCGGAAGTTTCCCAGATGACACTATTGGCAGCGTTCCAGCCTAAACCTCTTCCGTCCTGTTCTTTGTTTTTGAAACTGATAGCATTTCCATCAATTAAAGAAACATCGAAAAGGATTCCCGTTGCCCAGCTTCCAACAGATCCACTGAAACTATAAGGTTGATGTGATTCGCATTGTAAAAAGACATTTGGTCCAGCAGTGGCGTAACCTCCGACTACAAAATCATTGTATCCGAATTCAGAATAACATCTTTGAAATAAAGTTTGTTGTCCTTCTGTATAAAATGTATTTCTTCTAAAAGATGCAATTTCCGAAATTGGGTTCAGTGCCAGGCAATCTTCAACAGTGATTCTTTTGGCCGTTTTTAAAATTGAAACTGCACCGCCTGCAAACTGTTCAAAATTGACTTGTCGTACCCAAATATCTTCTGCATTTTCGATAGAAATTCCTGTCCATCTGTGCTGTTCGTCTTTTGGATTTGTGGTGTCATAATCAGATTTCAAAGTCAGATTTTCAATACCGACATTATTGATTCGGCCAGACCAAATGTAACTTATCACAGTTGATTTTGATAATTCTTCGTCCAAAGCATTCGTTAAAGGCGCATCAATAGTAATCTTATTTCCCTGAACTGCTATAATTTCCCTGTCGGCACGAATCACGAAATCATCGGCTTTCCAGCCAATCCATCCGCTTTCTCCTCCAAAATCATTCATTGACAAAAGATCAATCCATTTTTTAGAGATGGGTGTATTAATTACAATATAGTCTCCTTTTTTAAAGTTAGCTGCATTTTTTACTGCTAAAACAGTTGCTCCCAGTGGCGTGTAATTAGTCACTATTTCTGTTGTTTCTTTGAGAATCCGGTTGTTGATTCCACTGATATTGACAATTGCTTTTCTGTTGATTGAAGTTCCTAAAAGTACCGTTCCATTATTTCCTGAACCGCTTCCTCTTAATACAATTCCGCTTTCCTTGATATTGATTTCACCTGAAACTTTGAAGATTCCTTTGTCTAAAAGCACTGTTCCTTTAAAACCGTTTTTATCCGCTTTTAATTTGGCAACATAATTGATTGCTGTCTGAATTGTTTTTGTGGCTTCACCATCAATATGAGGTACAAAAACTTTAATGGCTACATCCGGAATAGCAACCGAAGAACCTTTGTAACCGGCAAAACAAAAATCAGGAATTTGGTTTCCTTTATTATCGGCAGTTAAAGAAAGTTTTCCTTCTTTGGATTTTGTAATATCGGGGAAATTATTCTGAGCTGTTCCTATTTGAATGCTGAAAAGCACCACGAGACCAGACAAAATTATTTTATTTTTTTGAAGAGAGATTATATTTTTTAGCTGGATGAAATTCACTTTAAAATAGTATTTGATAGATTTATTTTTATGTGATTAGACCTAACAATTTTAAAAAACTTGTCAGGTCTGAGAATTGTCAGGCTTAAATTTAAGACTTTATTGCAACAATCCTTTGATAGTTTTGCTAATGTATCGGTATTATTTTCGGTTTTTTCCAGTCGGTTTTGTTTTTTGGATAATTCCGTTAAAATACTTTTCGACATTGGTATATCCCTCTCCGTTAGAATCTTTATTGGCAATAGTCCTAACTTTTATCGATATAAAAAAAATATTTTTTAGAAATTATTGCCATCCTGACCGGAGTCGAAGGCTATTTACCTCAAAAGGGGCTTCGACTCCGCTCAGCCCGACAGCTATTTAAATTACCAATAAATTATTTAATTTTTCGCTTTAGCTTTTTCTCTTTCTTCAACACGTTTGTGCCAATCAGTACTTTCTTTGTTTAAATCATAACCTTGTTTGGATAAATAATTATTGATTCTTCCTTTGTATTTACCAAACCATCCGTGTTTTTCTTTAGATGAACCTCCGTCCATTGCGTGTTCTCTGGCTTCAACCAAAGCATTATAAATATATTCTTTTTGCTCTTTAGTCAAATTAGGCAGCATATCGTTATAACCGGCAACGGTAATAGGAAGTACGCCATAAGTCATTCCGTCTTTTACTTCGGTAATTTTAGCTTCATTCAACTGTGTTCCTAATTTCTTTAAATAAGCTTTATGCAATTTATCAATTGACTTATCCGCACTAGCTTTCAATTTTTCAATGGATGCGTTTTGTTTTTCCTTAGATAAAGTAGTATTATCTTTTACTTTTTTGATTTCGGCATCTCTTCCATCGTGAATTTTACTCAAATCGCGGAATTGTTGTGCAATAATATTGCTTACTGCTGTTTCTTTTTCTTTATTGCCCAAAGCCAGCTTCTCAACGATTTTAGTCGCTCTTTCGTTGGTCACTTTGATATATTCCGGATCTGCATACTGTTGTGCGTTGATTTTGCAAAAAGCAAACAGCAGGAACAATAGACTTAAACTTATTTTTTTTATTGACATAATTTTTAATTTTAATAAAATCTCAAGTCAAAAGTGATACGAGTTTTGACTTGAGATTTTTGAATTAATCTAATAAAGGCCTAACTAAAGTCTCCTTATTATTAGCTAGATCTTTCCAATCTACTTTTATCGCTGGGTTTACACCATTGATGTAGTCTTCAATATTAGCATAACCATCATTGTTTAAATCTCCTTTCGCATCTGAAGCATCATTTGGATTTAAACCGTATTTTTTCTCCCATTTGTCTGGCATACCGTCTTTGTCGGTATCAACATAGGGTTTTCCTTTGTATTCAGGATATCCGCCAACTTGAGAAATATCAGTTATGATTCCTTGTTTATAAGAATCTTTCGGTAAGCGTCTGTGTTCGAATTGATAGAACTCTTTTTTCTCCAATCCTTTTGCGTATTCAGGAACACCTGTCTTAACTGTTCTTACGATTCTTTCGTCTACTTTATCTCTCAATGGTAAAGTTGCTCCCACATTTTTCAGGACATACTCATAAGCTTCGTCAGCTTTCATGATTTTAGAAAACCAAGGCATTGGGAAAGGTGTGTCGCTTTTCATTTTATCGAAATAAGTTTTAGCTTCATCATACGTCATCAACTCTCCTTTTTTGTTTTCGATCTGAACACCGCCGTCCCAGTTGTCTTTGGTCACTTTTTCGTTATTGTTAACGATATTTCCAGTTACGTATGCTCTACCAAAAACCATATAAGGCAGTTTGCTTCTTCCTGATTCCGGTTTTAAAATTCTGTAGCTGATAGGCTCGTTTAAATTAGTTACCGGTCCTGGTTTGTAAAAGTTATTAATGATATTATAGTTGGCAGTGTAATCTCCACCATCTGTTGATCTGTTGTACCAGTTATAAACCACATTATTTACAAAATTGAAGATTCCATTCCAACCAATAGATGGATTTCTGCCTGCATTACTTGCCCACATATTTTTCATGAATGAACAATTTTCTCCACCTAATGTACTTCCGAAAGCATGATTGTAAGTGTCCAAAGCTTCTCCGAATAAACTGTTTTGGATTGTAATATTTACAGTCGGTTTCTTTTCGTCAGGGTAACCTGCGCCAGGGCTGTACATATGTCTGTACATAGACATATTTTCATCTAATCCCCAAGTTGCCGAAACGTGATCGATCATGATATTCCCAACAGGATTTCCTCCAATGGCATCATCACGACGGCCTACGAAAGTTTCTCCTCTACGGAAACGCATGTGTCTGATAATAACATCGTGTGTGTTGATCCAAACTGATTCTCCCGCTACGCAAATACCGTCACCAGGAGCAGTTTGCCCTGCAATAGTGATATAGGGTGCACGAATGATTAACGGACTTTTGATTTTTATAATTCCCGAAACATTAAATACTACAATTCTGGCTCCTCCTTGTTCGCATGCCTCACGCAAAGTTCCCGGTCCTCTGTCTTCAAGGCTTCTTACTATATAAACATTTCCTCCACGACCACCATAAGTGTACATACCTCCTCCTTCAGCTCCTGGAAAAGCAGGTATAGATGCCTGTGGCAAATCGTTAGGTCTTGATGCCCATGGAATAAAAGGTTTACCGTGTTTGGCTTCTTCTTCAATAATTACCAGGGCTTTTTCCCAGGCCTCGTCAGAAAGTCTGTTGGCTTCCTTGATAATTGCGTCTTGTTGTGCCTGAATCTCCGGACTTATTTTTGGGTATTGTGCAAAGCATTTTGCATTTCCCAAAATCAATAGAGATACGATTAATAATGCGGAATTTTTCATGTTAATTTTTAATTATGGTATTCGATTTAAACAAATCACCTGTATCTTTTTTAGGGAATACAGGTGATTATTTTTTATAATTTTTTTAATACTTAAAGAATTATTCTTGATAATTATAAGTCCCTGGAGCACCAGAATTATCTTTCCATCCTGTAGTTTGTAATAACCATGGATTTTGTGCTAAGGCTGCCTGATTAAGTCCCATAATGTAATAATTTGGTCTCCATAAAATAGGAGTTGCTACACCACTAACGTTATCCATAGGTGTCGGAGGAGAACGGAACTCGAAATTAGCAGTATAAAACGTTGCCAAAGCATTAATCTGAGTCTGAAAATTTGCTGCATCCGGATCTACCGAAATGCTTGCACGAGCAGCCGTTAAAGGATCTGTATTAGCTCCACTAGTACCATTTTTATAGTGTAAATAATTACCAACACGCTGTGTCCCATTTATTACCGGAATACCTAGTTTAGTATTTGTTGCATCATTAATTGAAGCATCATCACTGTAAAGCATCCAGCGTTGAACATCCCAAAAACGTTTTCCTTCGTATGCCAACTCAACTCTACGTTCATATAAACAAGCTTCAAGGGCTGCATATTTGTCTGCCAATGTCCCTATTCCATAATTATCTGCAGCAGGAATACCAACGCGATTTCTGATTTTTTTCAAATACACTAAAGTATTTGGAATATCTCCTTTTGCAGCATAACATTCGGCTATATTTAAAATTAATTCAGCAAAACGATATTCAATGATATCTGTACCGGAATATTGAAAGTTACTTATATTACCTACATTCGGACTTGACATTTTACGAATAAAAGCAGGGCTTGGAACATCATTACCCATACTATAAGCTACACCGGTAGTTGCATTTGTAGACCAACGGTATGCCCAAACGGTCGGAGCCACTACGTGAACTGCAGGAGCTACAATAGTATTAGAATATGGCCAGTAACTACCAGAGAAAGCAAAAGTTCTGTAAAAACGTGGATCACGATCTTTGAAAAACAGAAAATCATTATACCCATTAGTAGCAGTTGGACGCTTACCATCTTTCATCGGAAATAAATCAATCATTCCTTTCGGAGCATCAACACCGTTACCAGCTACTCCTCCCTGACTTCCAAGTCGAATCGACCTTTCCCAGGAATTGTTTGAATTTGTACCTAAATTACCAGTAGACAAAAGTCGAACTGTAATAGCTTCCGGATTAAAAGTATTATCAAATTGATAGAACATCTTTGCCCAATCACTCGCTGATGAGCCGTATAAGCTATGTCCTGCGGCCATTAACTGTGCCTCGGCATCTAAACCGGCTTTTAGGGCAGCATCCCAACGTTCATCTGAAGAATCCCAGTTCTTATTAAACAAAGGACTCGCATATGTTAACAAAACTCTTGATTTTTGAGCCATAGCAGCCCCTTTTGTAAAGCGTCCATAATCTCCTGCTCCCCATGTAGGAGGCAGTAAACTTGCAGCTAAATCTAGGTCTTTTACAATTTGGTTCACCACTTCAGTAACAGTAGCTCTCGGATGTTGTGTTGCCGGATTATCTGAACTTGCAACTTCAACTGAAGTTACAATTGGAACCCCCCCATATGTACGCATTAAATCGAAATATTGAATAGCACGTAAGTAGTATACCTGTCCTTTTATTCTATCACGAAAAAGTTGTGACAAATTAGCTCCTTTAGTATCCAGATTTTCCAACATGATATTACACTCCCTAATTCTGGTGTATGGTTCATTTCTATTAGCATCCGCTAAAGGTTGCCCATAATAACCCGGGGCATCAATTGCATTTTCCCAAGTGAAATTTGGATTAACCAAACTTTTATCATTGACATTAGAAGATATTCCTCCAATTTCTTCAGTATAAGAAGCCTGAGTGGTAGTGTACGAACCAACTACAGAAGCCATAGGAGTTTTATAGGCGTCAAAATAATCATAATACATGTTCGCTATAAACCAATTTACACGTTCTTCACTCTGAAAAAATTCATCATCAAAAAATGAATACTGTTTTTTCTCTTCCAAAAAATCATCACTGCAAGAAGCTCCAAAAACAAGCAAAAGTGCTAACGATATATATATATTAATCTTTGTTCTCATAATTTTTTAAATTTAAATTAGAATGTAATATTCAAATTAATTGACCATGTTCTAAGTGTAGGATATCTTGAAGAAGAAGTATCATACATATTGCGATAATGATCAGGATATGGATTATATAAATCCCAAAGGTTATTTCCCGTAACACCTAAAGTAGCTTTTTGAATACTTATTGTCTTAAGAGCCTCTTGCGGAAGATCAAATCCTACAGTCAGGTTTCTAACAGTACATCTAAAATTACTAACTTCCCAAAAATCTGATGGTGCAAAAGCAGTATCAGCCTGAGCCATATTAGGATACTTTCCGTTAGGGTTGTCAGTAGCGTCATACATGTCTGTCCAAAAACTTTCATGTGCCCAATCGTTATGAGCCGATGAAGTTCCTTGTTTAACCAAATCAAGAGAATTATATCCTCCCCACGAAGTAGCAATTTGAGTTTTAAAATAAACAGATTTATACTTCATTCCCAAATTAGTAGTAAAACCATATGTTCTATTACTTTTAGCTAATTTAATATAGTCTAAATTTTTGGCAATTTGACCATCTGCCTCAGCCTGAGTCCCTGTAGCCGGATCAAATGCACCACCTACGTCCTCATAAGCCAGCATCCCTTTTCTCATTAATGTAACATTGGTTATGCCTAAATAATTAGGTACTCCACCTGCTGCAGTTGCGTGTGTTGTTAAATAATTCCAATAGTTTGTAACATCTTCATCTGTACGCAAAATACCATCACCCGTAGAAGTGTCTTTCCATGTTCTGAATCCCCATACAGGTGTAAAAGTCGAATAACCTTCCTGAACGGTATTGAATGACGGATGTTGTACAGCTGCTCCCGGATATTTTTTATATTCGTTATCAGAAAAACCAAAATTCACTCCTACATTATAGCTAAGATCTTTTTTAATTTTATCATTCCAATTTAAACTAAACTCTGTACCCCAAGCATTAACAGCTGCATAATTTTGTTCTGCAAAAGCACCTCCTGTAGAAATTGGAGTTCCAACTTCACCGGCTAAACTTATCAACATATCTGTCGATTTATCATAATAATAATCAGCAGTAAATTGCAATCTGTTATTTAGTAAGGTTACATCAAGACCAACATTTTGTTTTAATGTAGTATCCCATTTCATATTTCTGTTTGGGGTAGTCCTTGGAGTAATTCCTCCTCCTAAAGTTCCTCCTCCAGTAGTTCCTCCTCCAGATCCAAACTGATATCCTTTATCTACAATAACGTCATAAAGAGTTAACCAACGCCATGTCTGAACATTATCTTTACCTGTTTTTCCAATCGAATAACGTATTTTTAAATTATCTACCCATGATACATTATCCCTAAACCAATTTTCTTTAGACATAACCCAACCCACCTGAGCTGAAGGGAAAAAAGCTGTATAATTCTCAGGTGCAAACTTGGTAGAAGAATCAGTTCTAAAAAGTAATTGTACTAAATATCTGTCTTTAAAGCTGTAATTAAGACGCCCTAAATTAGAAAGTGTCCCAGCTTCACCTTTTATTGCTTGAGAATTTGAACTAATTGTACCTGCCGATGTACTACCTCCTAAATAATCTTTTGAAGTCCCTTCGTAAGCTAAACGAATTGATTTGTAATTTGAATCAGAACGCTCTACACCAAACATTGCCTCAATATTATGGTTTCCAAAAGTTCTTGCATAGTTGATAAAAATGTTTGTCTGAATTAATTTATCAACATCTGTATTATAATAAACTCTTGAACCACGGGTATTAGTTTCTATAATATAATCTCCTGCTGGATTAGTTGAAGCATTATAAATAGTAGGATCAGCCACACCTGCCAAATGATTATCAGCAGTTTCATAATTTCTTATTCTGGCTAAATCATAAGGTAATTGAACCTGTTCTGTATTCGCACTAGACTGGTTTCTGGCATAACTTCCTTTAAGTGATAATCCTTTAACAAAAGGAACTTTATAATTCAAAGACAGGTTAACGTTATATGAAAATTCTTCATCAATCTGTTTTCCACTTCCTAAACTTGCAAAATAATTCCATCCTGCAATAGTAGTATTTGCATTTGCACTTCCCAGGTTACGGTCTGAACGAGCAATTGGAGACAACCAATAGTCTTTCCCTTCAACTGTTGTTTGCCACGGAATATATCTTGGCATATGCAATAAATATCCATAATCTGCCTGTTCCCCGGAAGCAAGAGAACCAAAACTGCTATCATTTAAATTTGCAGAAGATTTAGTAAACGATTTTTCGACATCAACAGTAGTTGCAGAAATCGAAGCAGAGAAATCTAAATTCTTAGTAACTTTAAGTGTAGTACCTGTACGGAAATTCCACTTATTATAATCCTGGTTTCCAAGATTTGCATCCTGCTTAAAATAAGTTATACCTGCAAAATAGGTTGCTTTATCACTTCCTCCACTTGCAGTAAGTGATTGTCTTTGCTGTACAGCCGGTTTCCATGCCTTATCCAGCCAATCATAATCCAAACCTTTCATTTGTTCTAACTCATTTGCCGAGAAATATTTAGCTGTATTAGTATCAAGATTAGAATTCAAAAATCTATTTTTCCAGATACCGTGCTCATAAGCATTCATTGTTTTACTGTGACTTACAGCATCATTTATAGAATACTGACTGTAGTAAGTAAATTTCAACTTACCATTTTGTCCTCTTTTAGTTTTTACAATTATCGCTCCTTGTGACGCACGAGAACCATAGATAGCAGCAGAACCATCCTTTAATACTGTTATACTATCAATCTCAGAAGGATCTAGTCTATTAAAAGTCTCTAATGTTGATCTGCCTGTAGTTGGATCAATTTGAACCATATCATCAATCACAATTAAAGGAATATTAGTATTTCCATCTTTTGAAAAACCAAAGGTTTGACGTATTTGAATAGAAGCAGCATCTCCAGGACGAGTAGAACCTCCGGATACAGCAAGTCCGGGAGTCAAACCTCTCAAAGATTCTGACAAATTTGAGACAGGCAAATCCTGAATTTCTTCTGGTTTTATTGTAGCTATCGCTCCAGTAACATTATTCTTTTTCTGTGTACCATATGCGACAACCACAATATCATCTAATACATTAGAGTCCTCTTGTAGTTTAGCATCTAAATTAGTACGTCCGTTTAATGGAATTTCAGCTTTTTTCATTCCAATGAAGGAAAAAACCAATGTTGCACCAGGCTTTACACTAATTTCATACCTACCACTGTAATCTGTAGAAACGGTGTTTTTTGTTGACTTTTCAGTTACGTTAACCCCTGGTAAAAGCAGTCCTGTATTATCAGTAACTGTACCGGTGATCTTAATTTGACTGCTTGCAGTTTGAGCATAAGTAATCATACTCGTTAATGCAAACAAAATAAAACTACATCTTTTAATAAGTGCTTGTTTCATAAATGTTTGATTTAGTTAATAGTTTAGGTTAGTTAGTTTATAAAAAAGTATTTATTACAGTTAAAGATAAGCGACATTTAAAAGAGACATTCCAATTATCACAAAAATTTTAAACGTTAAAAACACATTTATTATAGTCCCAAAAATATAATGATTGCCTATTAGAACTGTCCTGTTGCATCCTGCCTAAATATAATCATCAAAAAAATTAAGAGAAAAAAAACTATATCAATAAAAAAAAGCCTTACAAAATATAGGAAGCACAAAAAAGAAGATAAATTTTAGAATGGAATAGGCAACAATAAATAAGTAAGAAATAATCCCTAAAAACATATGGATTTAATAAAATGTTTACAAATAAACCAATCAAATATCCAAACAGAAATAATTAAGATTTCATTTTTTTACTCAATCGTTGTAGGAAAGTGTTTTGTTTTGAGTAAAAAAATCACGAAAACGTTTTATCTGTAAAATAAAATTTATTCAAAAAAGATATTAACAGCTAAATTTTTTAAAAGATAAATTCTTATTAATATCAAAAACTTGTTATTTGTTTTTCTAAATATAGTAGTGTCAAATATCAATTTCAATCAAGTTAAGGCTAAACTTTACAATTTTTTCATTGCATTAAACACCAATTTAGCTACTTCCTTACCTCCGGCAATCTGAAAATGAGTATTATCTTTTTGCCCATTAGGAAAAGCCTGGTATAAACCTGATTCAAAGTTCATAAAGTAATTTTGAGTTACATACTCCTGACCTTTGCTGGTGAAGAACTCAATAGACAGTTCATTCAAATCTATTAATTTAACGTTTAGTTCTTTTGCTACGTCCTTTGCTGCTTGCGGATATTCCCCATGAACATTGGTCAGCTTTCCTTCTTTCCATGGATAATTCCTGGCAACCGGAGTCAATACTATTGGCGTAGCTCCTTTCTCCCGGGTTTGATTGATAAAAAGGCGCAGGAATTCTTTATAGCCTTCGATGTTTACATAACGCTCTGTTTTTTCTTCTGATGCATCGTTATGACCAAATTGCATCATCACAACATCACCCTTTTGTAAGGAATTATAAACCGAAGCCCAGCGTCCTTCCTGAAAAAAAGTTCGGGTACTTCTGCCACCTTTAGCTCTGTCGTCTATCTTTACTTCTTTGGCATTTCCCAGAATATTTTTTAGCTGTTTCAAACTGTCCTTCTGAAAAAATGGCTGAAATACTTGTCCCCATCCTACCTGAGGAAACCTTTTGCTTTCATACTCTTTTTCCAATGAATAATCTGCCACTGTCGAATCTCCGATTAAGTAAATTGTGGTTACTTTAGATTTAAAATTAAAGCCACTTAAAACTAATAGGGCGAGAAAACCAAGTGTTGTTATTTTATAATTATTCATCATTGTATATTTTATAATTTAGGATTCCAGCCATTCAACACTTTATCCAAATCATATTTTTTAAGATCGGATTTTTTCAATTGATGTGACCAAGAAACTCTTTTGGAGATATCTTTTGCTCCTTCGCCTTTGCTTGCATATTCTGCGTAAAAAACTGTTTTTTCCTTCTCCGGGAAATTTTTATCTCCTTTCCACGGATTCCATCCTTCAGGGACAATATGGGAACCTAATTCTGTATTGATGAAAATCGTTTGTGCATAAGGTCTCCACGGACGTCCAAGAAAAACTTTATCTACCGTATTGTCTTTTGCTGTTAGTTTACAATCAACAAATACAAATCCGTATTTATCCTGTTGCGTAGTTGATGCTGCCGTAACATAAGAATTAGTAAGACTCTCGATAGTACAATTATAGAAATAAGCTGTTGCTGCACCAAAAATAAAATCGGTTGTACCGTTGATATAACAGTTTTCAAAATAATTTCTGGTTCCGCCTTTTGCCAAATACAGAGTATCCTGATTTCCTAAAATCGAACAATTTTTAACAGCAACTCTATCTCCTTCTGTATGCAGCGCTACTGCCTGGCCTACTTTACCGGATGTATTTTCTACAGTCAGATTTTCTAAAGAACAATCGTTGCCCTGAACCAATAAAGTATAAGAAGTATATGTACTGAATTTTGTATCTCCCGTAATATCAATTCCTCTGAAAGGTTTTCCGGAATAATCATTGTATGAAATAACCGTTTTCTCTTTGTCAACTCCTTTTAAGATAATGTTTCTTTTAAAAGCAGGAATCACTACTTTTTCATTATAAACCCCTGGCTTGATTGTAATAATAACCCGTTTTTCGGCATGATCCCTCACTTTATTGATAGCTTCCTGGATGGTTTTAAAATCTCCTGAGCCATCCTGAGCCACGGTTAATTCAAATCTATTGTCAGTTGTTTGTGCTGATATTATAACAGGACTAAAGAACAGAAGAAAAGCTATGATATGTTTCATAAGTTATAAAGGTGTAGTTAGTTTTTCAGGATATTTATTTCCATCAGCCATTGTTCGCAAAGGCTCGTCCATAAATTTGCTGATCCGGGATTATTTCTTAAAGCAATAGCATGACCTCCCTGATTAAAAATGTGCAGGCTCGAAGGAATTTTGTTTGCTAACAAGGCATCATAAAACAGCAGGCTGTTTTTTGGCGATACCGTTTTGTCATTAAAAGCGTGTGCAATAAATGTGGGCGGTGTATAATCACTTACCTGAAATTGCAAAGAATATTTTTTAATTAATTCTGCAGATGGATTTGGACCAAGCAAATTTTCTAAACTTCCTTTATGTGTTTCTTTACCCATATCGATTACCGGAGATATCAAAATCATAAAATTGGGTTTAAAAGAATAACTATCATATTCATCACCAATTAAAGAAAAATCATCTTTGATTGTTCCCAGACTTCCCGCTAAATGCCCTCCGGCAGAACAACCCATTACACCAATTTTATTGGTATCAATTTTCCAATCAATAGCATTTTTACGAATAATCCTCATCGCTCTTTCTGCATCTTGCAACGGTGCTTTTTCCCGTTCTTTAATATCTGGTGAAATTGGTAATCGATGCGTTAATACAAAAGCATTAATTCCCATGGTATTGAACCATTTTGCCAATTGAAAACCGCTAATATTATAAGACAAATGATGGTAGCCTCCTCCCGGAATTATCAAAACTGCCACTCCTTTATTCTCTTGATTGGAAGTAAAAAAAGCGTGAATACCCGGCATTCCTACCTGCATTACACGCTCATTATTAATACTGTCTTTTACAACTAATCCTTTGGAATTTGGCATCTTGCCTTTTGTCCAAAGCGGTATAAAATCCTGTGCCTGACTCTTAACAATTGTTATAAGCAACAGGGTCATTATTGTTTTTTTCATTTTAAAGTCAGCTTTATAAAGTAAAGTTTAATGTGACAACCACACAGACATTTCGCCTTTACCGTGATTTCCCCATGCAAAATAAGGAATTAATTTTATAGTAAGTTCCTTATTGTCCTTTACAGAAATCGGTTTGTACAATTTTTTATCCCAGGAATTATCCGGAGTAATTGATGAACTGGCAGTTATACTTAATAATTCTCTGTTGCCTATTTTGATAAAATCAGTGGTGAATTTAGAGTTTAAATCCAAAACTACATCGTTCACTTTTGCATTCGCAGGAAGCTGATCCGACTCTAAACAATACACAATTGGTCCTCTTTTTACGGCAACCTGATTTTTTACTTCTTCTACCAATGGATTAGCCTGCATCAATTCAACCGGCATTGGAATATTCAATTCAATGACATCTCCTTTTTTCCATTTTTGAGCTATTTTTTGATAGGAACCTGAAGCAATTACTTCATTGATATTTTTACTATTAACTGAAATCGTAGTTCCCTGACTCCATCCCGGAATCCTTAATAAAAAAGCATAAGACTCTTTTGGAGCTTTTACTATTTTCAAGGTTATTTTCCCATCCCAGGGATAATTGGTTTGTTGTGAAATTTCAATTTTTTCTCCGGCAGGTGTTGTTGCATTCAGATTGTTGCTTCCGTACAAATTTACATACAAACCTTCTTTCGAAAAACTATAAGCATAATTACTCACCTCAGCAATTGTTCTGGTTACATTTGGCGCACAGCAATTCGATAAGGCAATATAACCTTCACGCTCTTTGCTCCATCTTTGTTTAAAAGGTAAATCTTTAGAAACATTCAACGGATTATTATAAAAGAACTCCTTCCCTTCTAAACTGATTCCTGATAAAACGCTATTGTATAAAGCAAGCTCTACAATATCAGCATATTTGGCGTCAGCAGTAATCTGAAGCATTCTCCAATTCCACAAGACATTTCCAATGTTAGCGCAAGTTTCGGTATGAGCTGTAGCATTGGGCAATTGAAAAGGCCTTCCGTAAGCCTGATGAATTTTTTGAACATCAGTTGGATTATAAGAAGTCCCGTCTGGAGAAACACCATCATACAAAGAACCACAGGCACCAGTGATGTACATTTTTCTGTAAGTCACATCATTCCAAATAGATTCCAGATTATCCAGCAATTTCTTTTCTCCGGTTTCTGCATATAAATCGGCTACGCCTGCATATAAGTAATTCGCTCTTACGGCATGACCCATTGCTGTGGTCTGCTTTCTAAACGGAATTCTGTCCTGATTATCATCGGTTCCATCGTTTGTAGTTCCTCGAATGTCAATTAAATTATTCGCCAATTCCAGGTATTTTGGATTTTTCGTTGTACGATACATTTCGACAATTCCCATATAATGTGAAGGACAGATAGCATTTCGGGCTAACTCTGGCGAGGCTTTTTTGTAGAAATCATACAGAAAACCTGCAACCCCTTTAGCAATATCCAGAAAATTAGTTTTACCGGTCGCACGATAATGGATACAGGCCGCAGTCATCAAATGTCCCATATTGTATTTCTCGAAACCTAATTGTTTTTTTACTTCTTCCGGTCCCAAAGTTCCCCAACGTTCATCAATTAAAACAGGAGTATGTAAGTATCCGTCTTTGCGCTGTGCTTTTGCGAAAAGCGCAATCGCTTTATCCATTTCAGTATCGAGTTTTTTGTCTTTTGTTACCGCATATGTTGCTGCCATTCCTTCAAAAATCTTATAAAAATCACCATCATGAAAAGAAGGCCCTTTAAAAGTTCCTTTGCTTTCACCAGCAGCAATTTCGAAGTTTTTATAAGCATGCGAAATCGAATCATTATGATACAAATTCCACATATATGGCAACGTATTTTTGGTTTCCACATCAAATTGTTCTTTCCAAAAACCGTTTGTCCATTTCACATCTTGCAATCCTAAACTCTGTAATTTAGAATAAGGGCTATCAGAATTGGCAACCAAACCTTTATTTTGAGCAATTATCGCAGTTGAAAAAAGTATAGCTAATAATAAAATGATATTCTTTTTCATTTTCAAATTTTATTTAATTTTTAGAATCTGCTCAATCTGCAAAATCTGCGTGAAAAATAATTAGCACGCAGATTTTGCAGATTTTTTTATTCCTTATTTATTTAACAAAGAAATTCATAAGACGACTCATCGAATCTCCATCTTCATCTTTAACTGTGATGACAACAGAAGCAAATCCACTTTCTATAGCAGTAAACTGAATATCTTTTCCTTTCAAAATAATTTTACCGTTTTTAAGATCTGAGAAAGTGTAAACCGGCTTTTTCTCATATCCTTTAAAATAATCTGCTGTCGAAAATTCTTTCTTTTCACCTGAAGTGATGAAAAAATGGGGCTGTGCCATCCAGTCTAAATATTCATCCAATTGTGTAAAACCATCTTCATCTGTGTCTAAATTAGTATCAGCAAAATCTCCTGCTTTAGAATTTTCATTTAATCCTCTTGCTGTTTCCCACCAATTTGGCAATCCATCATGATCGGTATCCCAATCTGCAGAACGTGTTTGACTTGCATATTCACCCAAGTCTCCCAAATCTTTTTCAGAATCAATCATTCCGCTTAAACCGCTTTTGCTTCCTTTATAGGTAAAAGTACCTTTTAAAGTTTCATCAATAATTCGGTTATCATGTTTGTCAAAAAACGGTTCACTCGCACCAACATCCGAAAGTACATTTTTATAAGCTGCCTGAGCACTTTCTGTTTTTACATAAGATTCAAAGAATGGTTTATCAACAAAAGTCTCATATTCAACAATTTCTTTGTTTGAAATCGTCATTTTTCTTCCTTTTTCCTGAGATTTCTCATCAAAATAACCCGGCATTATATTTCCATTGAAATAATATCGCTGCATTCCTTTTCCAACTCCCTCATGCTGTGCATTTAATGCAACGAAAATATCTGTAGAAGCTCCCGGTTTATAATAATTGTTTACAAAATTCACTTCATTAGCACCTCCGTCAGTCGTTCTTTTTCCCCAGTTATACACAACATTATTAGTAATATCTACTCTTCCTGTGTAATATCCGTCTCCGTTTAAACCTCCGCCAATACTCCAGTTTCTTCCGTAATTATGTGCCAGTAAATTATGGTGAAAACTACCCACATCTCCACCAATGGTAGCGGCAAATCCGTGCATTTTTCCTTCCGGATATTTATCATGCCCTGCAACATTCAATGCTTCAGAAATTAAAGTTCGTTGCAGCGTAATGTTGTGCGCTCCACGTGAACTGAAAGATTCGTCAATTGTCCAGCTGATAGAACAATGATCTATAATACTATGATTGGCGCCGGTTAAACCCATTCCGTCATACGTTTTCCCACTTCCAATTCTCACTTTCAAAAATCGGATTATCCCATCATTACCTGTCAATCCAATCGGTGCTTTGCTAATCGTAATTCCTTCGCCCGGAGCCGTTTGTCCGGCAATCGTAATATATGGATTGTTTACCACCAGACGATCTTCTAATTTTATATTTCCCGAGACATTGAATACAATAGTTTTAGGACCGGTTCCTTCATTTACGGCAGCTCTTAAACTTCCCGGACCGCTGTCATTTAAATTCGTTACCTCAACCACTCTTCCTCCTCTTCCACCAACGGCAAAACGCCCGTATCCTTCAGCTCCGGGAAAAGCTAATTGTGCAGGTTTGAATGACCAAACAGCTCCTAACGTTGTATTTCCTTTTGCATCAACTTCATCAACACGCCAGTAATAGGTTGTCATACTGTACAAATCAGAAACTGCAAATTTAGTATCTGTTTGTTTTCCTTTAAATTCTGCTGATTTGTCAGTCGCAGCTGTAACGGCTTTTTTATCTGTTCCAAAGTATAATTTATGGGCAACAGCACCTTTTGAAGCGTCCCAATTTATCATAAAACTATCTCCAAGAACTACATGCTCATCTCCGTTTTCAGGTTTTGGAGTATGCGCTTGTTTTTTAAGATTTGGTGTATCAATTTCAAATCCGTTGATTACCATTTGCTGAATTGAATTAGCATCTTTCGAATCTAATTCAAAACGAACAACCACATTTTTCCCTTTCTGAGCATTAAATTCAATGTAAGCCGTTGCAGCATCAATAGTCGAAGTTGCTCTGTGGGTGGACGTCACAGTTTCAACCAATTTATTGTTTACATATATTTTTACAGGAGCATAAGATTTCCCTTCGATCTTATCAAAAGTATTGTGAAAAGTAAGTAATGAATGTTTCCCTGCTTTTAATCCGCTAATGGTAAGTTCCAAACTTTTATCGGTTACTAAACCGTCACTTGTTAATCGTCCGTAAAACGGCGCATTCATTCCGACTTTAAACCATTTCGATGAAAAATTTCCTTTTAATTTGAATGTTACATTATTAAAATATTTTTCAGCTTCGGTTTGTTCCGTTATTGGCCATGAATTATAATGAGGATCACTTACTTCTTCTGCTCTTCGTCCCGAAAAATCGAAATCGATTTTAACAATTTGTTTTTCAGTTGTTTTTTCAACTGATTGTGCCTGCCCGTTTGCAGACAAAAGCATTGCCAAAACAGCAGCACTTAGTAATTTCTTTATCATTGTAATTGGTAATAGTTAGTTTAATTTTTTCTTTTCTTCTATTGAAATCCCTAACAGATTTATAATGTCTTTTTCTCTTTCCTGAGGAACCACTTTAATAATTTTCATGATTCCGTTTTGAAGCTCAGCTTCTATAATAGTGTTTTGAGAGGCATGTAATTTAAAGTGGACGTTCCACTCTTTTGGCCAGGCCGGAAAAAGATATATTTTTCCATTCGCTTCCTGCAAAAGCATTTCCTGCATGCCAATCATTCCGGCCCCACCCCAGTTATGATCCGGAACCCAGTCAAAACCCGGTCCCCAAAAGGCAGGAAATCTTCTCTCTGAATTTGTCATTTTCAGTAAATTGTATTTTTTTGCTTCTTCGGTTAAACCTAATCTTGCAGCAAAAATATTATCTTGCTTCCAGCCAATATAGCTTCTGAACTTTATTGCATCTGTATCGTATTTCCAGGTATTTAAAGCAGTTTCTAAATCAGGTTTTCCTACTCCGTAAATTCCCCAAGGATACACAGGATACAATTGCGGCACTTCAGAGTTATTGATTCGTTCCCACGTTTTTGCCGGAACTAATACTTTATGATTTTCAATTTGACCAAAATTCAAAGGCGGAATTCGTTTTTGAAATTCTTTTAAATATTCGGTATCCTCTTTGGACAATTCTTTTGCCGAAAGGTTTAAAAGCTGTTGAGTAATTATGGTCAAAGCCGAAATCGTACTATTCGCATTATTAGCCATTTTATACGTTTCCGCTCCTGAACCGGGAAAAAGAATCAAATGTCCGTTTCCGTCTAATGCTTTTCTGCCTCTTTGCTTTGCCAGATATTGGTAATGCTCATCAAAAAAACGAAGACAGCTGATAATAAACGAATTGTATTTCTGAATGTTTTCTCCGGCAAATTCTTTCTGTTGCAGCATCATTTGGCAGAACTCAAAAACAGTGTCCCATTCATATTCCAACCAGGCATTGTATTCCATTCCCGGATCGTAATCTGCCGGGCGTTTCCATTCATATTCTGCTAGATTGGGTAATCCGAAATTTTCCAGTTGTTCTGTGAATGATGCTCCTCCGTGTTTCCAATAGACCTGCGATCGTAATTCGGCATTTTTCTGCAGACTTAAATAATAATCCAATTGCGATTTCATCATATCAAAATCACCGCTTTTTACCATAGGAAAGTAAACCAACCGTTGGTTCTGGGCTGTCATTGTTCCGCCGCCCCAATTTCTGAAATCAGGTGTGAAATTCAAATCGGGATTGGTAAAAACGGGATCGACCGTAAACAATCCGCCATTGAATTTTGTTGGATATTTTCCGTAGGCATTACACCCCAGCATATAACGGAACAACTGATAATTCTGCCCGATTTGATAAACCGAATCTTTTGTAGTGGAATTGCTTTTTTGGGTATAAATAAAACTGCGGCTCCAGAAATTATTCCACCATTTTATCGTGTTCTTTTCTGCCTCTTTTGATTTGATTTTATAGTCTGAAATTTGATTTTTCAAACCGTTATCCCAGGAATTACTATCCGATTGATTTGTGTATAAATGAATTTGTAAAGTTTGTTTTTTGGAAGGTTTCACACTCGACAAACTGAATCCTTTGAAATCTGTATTTTGATAAGTTCCCGAATAAGTTCCGCCCGGTTTTAGATTGTCTCCTGTCATAAATCCTCCGAAAGTCAAATTTGCCAACGGATTCAGCATTTGGTCTTTTACCGATTCCATTTTTTGCTGTTTTACAGCAACATCAAAAACGGTTTGTTGCCTGTTTTTGTGGTAAAATTCCACACCATTATTTTCGAATGCAATCGAATCCTTGAATGTTACAATTTCATCCTGTGGAGCCCATTTATAAGAATTGGCATTATTCGCTTTTCCTTTGGAATCTCGGTTTTTATGACGCCAGCTTTCATAAGAAGCTGTCATTTTTAAAGGCGTTTTACTCTCCAAATCCAGATGGATTACAGGTTTGAAAACATCTACCCAAAGTTTGATTTTGGTATCCTTCTGAGCAATCGAAATATAACCGTCTTTCAAAACCAATTCCTGACGAAATCCTTCATTATCGGTAAACGGATTGGGGATTAAACTCACTTTTATACGGCCTGATTTCAACAGAGTGTTATGCTCATCAAATGTTCCGCTACGTGAAAAATAAAAATACAAATCTCCTTTTTCTACCCAGACGTTCAAACCAATATCTCCGCCTCCCAACGGCATCGATTCTGATGAATTGTTGCTTTGTGTTTTCCAAATTGGGTTGTAATTTTCGAGCACAGGAGTTTGTGCTTTCGCGAAAAGCGTTGCAAAAAGAAAAAATATGAATATTGTGTTTTTCAAATTAATTATTTTAAATCTGCCTAATCTGCTAAATCTGCGTGCTAATTTTTTTCACGCAGATTCAGCAGATATTTTATTTTCTGTTTAAAAATATCCCTCTTATTTATTTAAACCTACCACTCATCAGTTCTAAAAGACGAAATTGGCAACCCACCGCCACTAAACAATTCCGCTTTCACAAAATCCTTAAACAAATACCGAATCGCTACAGGTTTGGCAACTTTGTCCGAAGTCAAAACCACCGATTTTCTGCGGACAACCGTTTTTGCCGGATAGAAAATTTTATCTTCTCCCGCCAATTCAAAACCGGTAACTTCTTTGTCATAAGAAGTTATTCCGTTTTCAACATTATCAAAAGAAACCGTTACGACACCATCTTTCATTTCCATCGATTTGTATTTCGGACTTTCAAATTCGAAACCTTCGATTCCGTAAGTTTTTGCCAAAGCCTGAAACGCCAAGCGGTTTCCGCCTTTTTCCTTGTCCATTGGGTGGATATTATTTTCCTCGCCAACATCCATCAAAACCGCCATTCCGGAATTTGGAATTTCCTTTGAAGCCTTCAGTTGTGCTTCTCTCAGATAAGCCGAATTGTATTTCTCCAGATTATCTTTCGGATGAAATTGCGCATAATTAAACGGAGCGATTTGGGCATAATAAAAAGGGAAATCGCCTTGTTTCCACAAGCCTCTCCAACTGCTGACCATCTTTTTCATCAAGGCTGTATATTCGTTTGCTCTTTCGTAATTCGATTCGCCCTGATACCAGATACAGCCTTTGATTCCGTATCCAATCACAGGCGAAAGCATTCCGTTAAATAAAGTCGTCGGAACACGATTCGGGTCTTTTGCCAGTTCTTCTTTCGTTGTTGGAATTTTGGCACTTGCAAAATCTTTCAGCATTTCCTGATTCATCCAGGCTTCCATACTCGAACCGCCGTACGAAACATGAATCAATCCAACCGGAACATCTAAAACTTCTTGTAAAAGCGATCCAAAATACCAGGCCATCGCACTAAAATTAGCCGTTGATTTTGGAGAAGCCACTTCCCATTTTCCTTCAAAATCGTCTTTTGGTTCTAAAACGGTAGCTCTTGGAACCGTGATTAATCGAATGTTTGGGTTAGTTGACCTAACAATTGTTTCGTTTCCGTTTTTTACAGGCTGTCCCTGAAAACCTTTCAAAGGCATTTCCATATTCGACTGGCCCGAACACAACCAAACTTCACCAATTAATACATTTTTTACCGCAATAGTTTCCTTTCCCTGATTAACTTCAATTATAAATGGACCACCCGCAGCCGGAGTCTGCAATTCCACTCTCCATTTCCCCTGATTATCAGCTTTGGTTTTATAGATTTTAGAATTCCATGACGTTTTTACACTTACATTTTCATTCTTATCCGCCCAGCCCCACATCGGCGCATTCGACTTTTGCTGCAGCATCATATTATCCGAAAACAATGCCGGGAGTTTGATTTTTGCATTGATTTGGAAGCTTGTGAATAGCATTGTAATCAATATAAATGTGTATTTAATATTCTTCATTTTATTTATCATTTGTATAACTCTTTTTTGAATTGCCTCCAGCTTTAGGAGGGATAAAATGTCTCCGATATTGGCTAAAGCCAAAAAGTACACAATATTTTGGCTAAAGCCACATTTCTATTCCTTACTATTCTCATCCAGCTAAAGCTGGACGCTATTCATTACATCTATTTTTCTTTAACAATAGTAACCGGTCCCAATAATCCCGCTTTCAACAATGGATTTCCTTCTAGTCTAAAAGGCGCTGTTGTCCACGTTAGCCTTTCTTCTTTTGGTAATTTCTCGTCGCCAATTAATCGGTTTGCCCAGGTATTGGTTACTTTAATTTCTATTGTATTTTTTCCTTTTTTTAAAGCTTCCGAAATATCTGCTTTATATGGAAATGTCCAGATTGTTCCGCAGTTGATTCCGTTTATTTTTACCTCAGCAATGTTGGCAATTATTCCTAAATCCATCCAGCATTTATCATTAATTTTTCCTTTCCAGATAAACTCTTTTTTATAGATTGCTGTTCCTGAATAATATTTAATTTTTTCGTCAGATGAAGTACTCCAATCAAACAATTTATTGGTTTTCACCACTTCTTTCGGACCTTTATATTCTGAATCAAATTGCAATTCCCAGTTTTCATCTAAAGTCTGAACCGTTTCAAATTCTATATCTTTTCCTTTTACCAAAACTTCTTTTGTTTCTTCTTTGAAAATCACAAAACCGGATTCATTCGCTTCTAAGTTTACGGAAACAATTGTTCTTGCATTTTCGATTTTCCAATTGGTTAAAGTTGTCGTTTTATCTGTCACGGGATTGTACCATTGCGGAATTTTTCCTGCTATTCTAAAAGAAGCTTCAAAAGATCGTTTTTCTTCTTTTTGATTGGAAAGAAAATAAATATCCTCGGTTTCAGATTTTCGATGTGTCCACGCTAAAGTTTCCGAATCGGCTCTGTTTAATTTTGGAAAATAAAGATCCTGCGTAATTCCTATTTCTGCAAAATCATTTCCTAAATACGGTAATTTAATAATTGTCCCTTTTCCAATTTTCCATAAAGATGAATTTGAGTTATTAGTCCAAATTTCATCAATTACATACTGCCATTTTTTTTGATCGGCTTCTGATTGTCTTCCGGGCTGTAGATTTGGTTTTTCGTCGATAAAAACGGTTGCTCCTTCTTTTACCAATTCCAATATTTTTTCGGCTACAGCCAAAGAAATCATTTTGTTTGGTGCCATTTTATGACTTCCCGGAAATAGTAAAGCTCCATATCTGATACTGTTGCTGAAAACTATTTTCCCGTTTTCAACTTTAGCATTATGTAATAAAACATCGGCATTGAAAGAATCATATTGATAGCCGTTCATTGCGTTTGTCCATTGCGACAAATCGGTTGAGTTTTTAGAAGAAGTCACTTCTTTCGGAATTTTAATCGAAGGCTGACCGTCATTTTTCAATCGAATGGCTTCACTTTCCAAACGCTCTTTTCCAAAAACATTCGGAATAAAAGACACTAATCGATCCGGAAGCACAGAACGCGAAGGCAAATCTTCTCCAATAAAAACTGCCAAATCAATTACAGGTTTTCCTTTTTGCAATTGAAACTGTACTCTCTGGCAATAATCTACCCAGGCTTTTCCGGGTTTCCACCAGGTTTGGTCTCTTTGAAAATAAGAGCCAACTCCGTCCAGAGTCATTCCTGGTTTTTTGTCCGTCCACG
Source organism: Flavobacterium sp. Flavsp81 (assembly GCF_059491325.1). Lineage (NCBI taxonomy): Bacteria > Pseudomonadati > Bacteroidota > Flavobacteriia > Flavobacteriales > Flavobacteriaceae > Flavobacterium > Flavobacterium sp. Flavsp81. The sequence goes on from NZ_CP168505.1 coordinate 2,962,979, forward strand.
GATTATGCACAAAAACGTGGTAGAAAAATCGGTTGATTCCGAGGGCATAATTTCTGTCGGCCAATGTCTTCAAATTTCCGGGATGTTCGTCCCAATCCATTTTTAACTCGGTAAAAGCTTCAGCCTGAATAATATCTTTACCGTAAATATGTCCACCTGAAATTGCATCAAGCATATCGTTTGGTTTATCATGCGTCGGGCTTTTCAGCCAAAATTCACCACTCGGATAATCGATGTGTTTAAAATGCAAAAGTCCGTCGCTCATCATCGTTGGTGCCACATTTTCGGAACTGAATTTCACTCCTGCTTTTTTGGCTTCATCCGCTAGTGTGCCAAAAAAATTATCACAAACTAATTCTGCAATAGTTTTTCTTATATCATAAAGTGCTTTTTCCGAAGTTTGAATATCGTTTATCGGAATTCCCGCCATAACCGGTAAATAATCTACAATATCATAACCCCTGCGTTTTTTAAATTCCGCCTGAAAAACAGGTGACCAGTTTTGACTGCCACATTCCCAACTGTCCATATGCAAAATCTTAACCACTTTGGATGCCAGTTCAGGCCCGGCAGTTCTTAGCATTTCGCCAAACCAATGATCCAGCTGAAAACGGACTGCATCTACATTGAATTTATCAACTTCTAACCCTCTTCCTCCACCTGCGGTAGCATTTTCGTGACCTGTTGATGTATGTCCAAAACGTATAATTCGCCAATTTCCTTTCGAAGGAGCTTTCCAATTTAAAATGCCTGTTTCGTTCACAAACTTTGAAATATTAATCATTTTTGATTGCGGTACACAATCATTTTTTCCGATTTGTTCAACAGAAGTTTGCGGACTCAAACGCCAAATCGCTCCTGATTTTCCTTGATAATTATCGATCAAAGGTTCATTCGACAAATATATTTTAGCGACTTTCAATCCCTGATTCCATTTGGCAGGATCCAGATCTTCTGCGCCTGGTTCAGTTCCTTCGGGATCGTAAACAAACCTGAAATATTTGGCTTTTGTTGGAATGATGCTGTGTGTGTAAAACGCATCAATATCCTGCCAGCCGTGACGTGGTGTTGTTAATCGGCCCAGACTTTTAAAATTTTTACCATCATCACTTACGACAACAATCAAACGATGTGCCTGATAATTATTTCCTTTGGTTTCAATTTGAATCGATTTGCAGAGAAACGGCTCATCAAATTCATATTGAATCCAGCCTTTTTCCTTTAATCTAAATTGATCGTCTTTTTTTGAATCACTCAAAAATGAAGCATCAAAATCGCCAAGCGTAGAAGTGATTTTTGGACGATTTTGATTTGATGTGATATAACTTTCCTTAGCGGGAATTGCAAACACGGCGATATCTTTATAATAATCTTTGTAATGATTTGGAACTGGCAGCTGCAGATTTTTAAAGCTATTTCCATTTACCGTAACATCTGCCCAAACGACTTTTTGCATCGACATTTCAGGCGTTATCCAGGGTCCGCCGGCAACGGCAAAACCATCTGCCGGATGAAAGGCAATTTTGACCCCTAATCGGTCTGCTTCGGTTAAGGCAAAATATACCAAATCCCAAAATTCCTTACTTAATTGCAAAACCGGAGGATTCATCAATGGGGGGTTTGCCGGACCTTTTATAGTCATCAGATAAGCACCTCCAATTCCGGCTTGTTTCATCGCTTCCAAATCGGCTGTAATGCCGGTTTTTGAATAGGCACTTTGCATCCAATACCAATACACCCAAGGTCTTGAGGATTCGATTGTGGGTTGAAACTCCGTTCTTTCTTTCTTATGAATTTCCTGTGCGGAAATTATTCCCACAAAAAGTAACAAAAAGGCAGTCGAAAGTCGGAAAGCCGAAAGTCGAAAGTCTATTCTAAAAAGAAAAAGTTGTTTTTTGCTAGGCATTATTGTTATTATAACTTAATACTTAAATTTCTTCAAACTGCTTTCCAATTCATTTTTTGAACCTGTAAAAGGAGTCAAATAAAAACTATACTGATAATCTCCTGACTTGATTTGATATTGTTCCAACGGCTGAGCCACCAATGTCCAGCTGTCGTTTCCTCCCACTCCCATTTGGACTAAATCAATATTTACTGTCAAAAATCCAGGATCTTTTAAGTCATAAGTATGTGAAGCACCGCTTAAATTTTCCTGTGTATACGGCCACGCACTCATACTTAAAACTTTATCATCATTTACAATTAAAAAACCTTTGTTTTTCTGTGGTGTTGATAATGCCATCCATCTTACATCACAGCGGTTTCCGTTTTCCTGCGGTTTTGGATAATGCTCGATAAAATCATTTATTGGCAGTGAATATTTACCAACAAATGAGCCAAAACTTCTGTCGTTGTAGTTTTCTAATTCCCCTTTTCCGTACCACGAAATTTGGTCGAATTTTCTTTGAACGCCCATCTGCATTCCGATTTTTGGGATGTTTGGTAATTTATTCGATGCTTTCAAACTGTAATCTACTTTTATCGTTCCGTCTGGTTTGATGTTGTAAACCACATTTACAGTCGCGCTGTCTTTTATAATTTCGTAGTCGCTGGTGATTTTAATTTCCGAATCTGACTTGTCAATTTTGATACTCGTCAACTTTGGTTTGACTTTGTACCATTGTTTCAGAAGCTTTTGTGATTTCCATCCGCGTTTGTCATTATCAGTTAATGGTCTCACGAAATTTGGAAGCAAAGGCGCAAAAACCTGTTCTTCTCCGTTGAAAATATACGAACTCAAGGCTCCGTTTACTTTATTAATTTTGATATCGAAAGCTTTTCCTTTGATGTTAAAATCAGCATCAGATTCGGAAACATTTAAAGCTCCTTTTTTAGATTCCAAAACAACTGCTGCCTTTTTCAGCAGAAACTGATCTTCTGCAACAGCGTAACCTTTAGAAGCCCAAAGTTCATCCTTAGAAAGCTGGAATTCGATATTCAAAATGTATTCTGCATCAGATTTCATTTTTGGCAGATACTGACTTACATTCAAAGTTGTCGATTGTCCCGATTCTAAATTGAAAGGTTTTAAAATTTGTGTTTTAATTACATTTCCGTTTTCCAATATTTTCAAAACCGGAGTATAATCTGCCAAAGATTTTACAGCACTGCGATTTTTTATTTCTAATTGATTACCCTCTTTCAACGTTGAAGTTGCGGGCTGATAGACCCATTTGTTTTCAAAAAGCGAACCTTTTGGTTTTCCGTTAGAATCGACAATTCCTTTGGTATTGAAGTTTCCATCGTGGTATCTTTCGCCAAAATCTCCACCGTGCGCAAAATAATTCTGACCTGATCTTGAATCAAATTTTACTAATCCCTGATCTTTAAATTCCCAGATACAGCCTCCAATAACTCTTGGAAGCGAACGGAATTCATCCCATAATTCTTTTAAATTTCCAACCGAATTCCCCATCGCGTGTGAATATTCCACGAAGATAATTGGTCTCGTATCTTTCTTTTGATCCACCAAAAATTTAGGTGTAAAAATTCCCGGGTAAAATCGGCTGACCATATCGACATACGAATCATCCTGCGGATTTTCGAATCGGTAAGCGTGATCGATCGTTTTAGGATATCCCGGATCCAGCGGGTCGATGTAACCGTCTAATTTTGCATTTCCCTGTGCCGGCTCATAATGTACCGGACGTGTAATATCAAAATCGTGAACCCAGCCCGACATGGCAGCGTGATTTGGTCCTTTTCCGCCTTCGTTACCTAAACTCCACATTACAACCGATGGATGATTTTTATCTCTTTCGACCATTCGGGTCATACGCTCCAAATAAGCGTTTGTCCATTTTGGGTCGTTTGCTAATTTTCCGCCAATTCCGTGGGTTTCCTGATTGGCTTCGTCCATCACCATAATGCCGTACTGATCACACAATTCATAAAAATAAGGATCATTTGGATAATGGCTGGTACGAATGAAGTTGAAATTAAACTTCTTTATCGTCGTAATATCCTGTTTAATGTCTTCTCTGGTAACCGCTTTTCCACGGATTGGATTATGATCGTGACGGTTCACACCATATACATAAGTCTCTTTTCCGTTGATAAGCATTTTTCCGTTTTCTTTCGAAAATTCAATCGAACGGAAACCCACTTTACAGCTTTTGGCTTCGGTAATGTTGCCGTTTTTATCTTTTATCGAAATGACCATTGTGTATAGATTCGGTTCTTCAGTGCTCCATTTCTTTGGATTTTTAATGGTTTCCTGAAAGAATCCAAAGCGAACATTGTCCAGACGAGGATAACTTTCGTTGATCAGATCAATTACCGGTCTTTGAAGCGGTTCTTTGAACATTGCCGTATTATTGGCATCGTACAACTGAACATTCATAGTGTAATCTTTGACTTTTTCTCCAGTCAGATTTTCGACTTTTGGTCTTAGCTTGAAAACAGCATCTGAGTATTGCTTGTCTAATTTGGTTTGAACAAAGAAATCCTGAATGCGTAGTTTTGGCTCTGCCATAATAAAAACTTCACGCTGGATTCCGCTCATTCTCCAATGATCCTGATCTTCCAGATACGAACCATCCGCCCAGCGAATTACCTGAACTGAAACGACATTTTCGCCTTCTTTCAAATAAGGTGTAATATCAAATTCCGATGGCAGACAACTGTCTTCGCCATAACCCAAAAATTCTCCGTTCAACCAAACCTGAAAGCCTGAACTTACTCCGCCAAAATGCAAAGTCACCGTCAAATCTTTCCAATTTTCTGGAACGGTAAAACTTTTTTGATACGAACCAATGCCATTGTAATCTTTAGGAATATAAGGCGGATTTATCGGTCGAAACGGATACACCGCACTTTTGTAAATTGGATTGTCGTAGCCTTTCATTTCCCAGTTGGAAGGCACTTCAATTTTATCCCAACCCGATACATTCGTTTTGTAAAAATCTTTCGACGCTTCTTTGAGATTTACCGCATATTTGAAATCCCAATCGCCGTTAAGCATTTGGATTCGGCTTTTGGTTCTGTCGCCTTTTAAGGCATCTTCAATATTGCTATACGAATAAGCCGTCGCTCTTGATGGCTGTCTGTTGATGCTTGTAACTGTTGGATCTTCCCAAGGAGCGAACTCGTATTTTTTGTGTAATTCAGGAATTCCCGCAGGTTCGCCTGTTACGGATTGTGCCTCAATGGTACAAAAACTCAATAGAAACATTAGAATCGAAAATCGAAACCTTAGAAAATTATGAATATGAATTGACTTAAACATTTATCTGTATTTTATTTTTTATAGTTTTTTGTCATTCCGACGAAGGAGGGATCTTCGTTGGTTGCTCATGTTGCGGAGATTCCTCCTTCGTCGGAATGACAAACTGTGCGAGAATACTTTATTTCTTCTCTTTCTTTTCAGGGGATGCCACAAAATTCAATTGGCTTTTCCCTAAATCCTTAGAAGTTGCCACCGCAATTCCTCTTTGTTCTGCTTTGTTTACCGCACAATAAAAATGATATACGATTCCATCGTGTTTTACGACAAATGATTTGTGTGCAAACATATCGTCATACGGTTCTGATGACTGAATTAAATTGTCGCCTTTCCAATCGTTCCAATGGATTAAATCGTTCGAAACCGCAAAACGGTTAAATGCTCCCTGATCCCAACCCGTCCAGAAAGCTCCGAAATAAAACATCACCCAGGTGTCGTTGATTCTTTGAATATAAGCATCACCTGTAATTCCTTTATGATTGTTTAGCACTGGATTTTTTCCGAAGCGTTTCCAGGTTTTCATATCGTCAGAGACTGCCATTCCAATTCTTTCTGCTCCTTTTTGCGGTTTCAAACTATCGCCTCTCGCATTGTAATACATAACAAAATTATGTCCGGTCAATTTATCTTTGTCACGAATAACACTGTTTTTGTACATCGTGCTGTTATCCCACCAGCTTACGTCTTTGTCTTTTGGCGTTAAAACCGGATTTTCCAGTCTTTGAAATTCGTGTGGTTTTGTCGGGGATTCTTTGGTATAGGCCATTCCGATTGACAAAACTCCGGCCTCGTAACCTTTGCTGTCTCCGCCAAAATAACTCATCCAGTATTTGTCATCGTATTTTTCCCATTCGTAGCTTCCGCCCCAGGTTAGGTCTTGTAGTGAAATATATCCCGCTTTTTGATTGACATCCCAATGTTTTTCATTTTTTTCCGGCGCATTATTTAAATTTTGGTCGTCAAGAACCCCCTTTTTTATTTTATCGGTAGAAAAATCTTTTTCATTGGGGGTTTCTGAAAAAGACATTACTTTCCCCAAATGTTTCCAATGCAATAAATCATCGCTCTCGGCAAGCCAGGTTTCGTACCCTCTTCCATCGTAAATTAAATAGGTCATAAACCATTTTCCGTCTTTTCTGAAAACGCTCGGACAGTCCATTTTATAAGAGTTGTCCGTTGGCACCATTACCAAACCGTATTTGTAAGGCGTTTTGATTTCGTTGTAAATCTCCTGCATTACGGTTTCGTTGATTTCCCTTTTTTTATATTTGGTTGCACAACTGCTGACAAATACAATTGTTATCGCAATTATGAGATATTTAATTAAGTGCTTCATTTTTTGGTTTATTCTTGATAGTTTTCTCGCAAAGTCGCAGAGTTGCAAAGTTTTTTTTTCACGCAGATCCTGCAAATTTTGCTGATTTTTTTATCTGCTTTATCTGCAAAATCTACGTGAAATATTATTTTTCTTTTTTTAATTCTTCTAGACGAGAATTCATTACGTCTTTGTTCAGTTTTACTTTTACCATTCCTGTTGGGTGAAATCTTCTTTTCAGATCGATGGCGTTGTAAACGATGGTGTAAACATCATTTCCTTCGGGAATTAAACACAATGGTGTTCGCATAATATCCCACCATTTATCGACTTTGGTTTCTATTGGAAGATAGCGTGCTTCTCCCCAATTGATTCCGTCCTTCGAAAGTGAATATCCAATCATATTTGGTAAATGATGTCCCCAGCCTTCCGGACCTCCGTCAAAAACTGCAATATACAGACCGTTTGGTAATTGACTTACAATCGGATTTTCAACAAACTGCGGATGAATCGTTTTTATCGGTTCCAAACCTTTGTTTAATCTTGTCCATGGTCCTTCTAAACTTTTAGATTCTGCCAAAGCCACGAACCAGCCTTTACCTGATTTCTTCGGGTAATCTGCCCATGAGGCAAATGGATAAGCTCCGCTGTAAAATCCGAAATATTTATCGCCGACTTTATACGGAAAAAAGGAAGCTACACCCTGACGTCCTTCCCAAGGCTGTGAATCCAGACCCGGTTCCATAATGATGCCCATATCTTTGTACGGACCACCGATTCCGTTGATTCCTTCAACGGTTGATTCGCAACGCCAGATTCTTCCAAAAGAGTGATTCGGTTCTATTTCTTTGTGAACGGTGTAAGCCAAATAATAGCCGTACCATTTGTTTGCTTTTTCGTTGAAAACAGGCATATACGACCAGATTGCCGAACGTCGGTCGTTCATCGGATTATCATCTTCGGTAATGGCATAAACTCCGCTCGCCTGATAAATCGTGGATTCTCTTTTCCAGTGAATTGCATCTTTACTGGTCCAGTGTCCGATTTTGGTTTTGACACGATCGTAATAATAATCCACTCCTTTTTCTCCCGCTCTTTCGGTTGGAAACATATGATAGGTATCACCTACTTTTACCACGCGACCTCCTTCAAAACCTCCCTGAATATCTTCGGTTCCGGGCATTCCTTCGTCAATCACGGCTTTGTTTTCTCCGCCTATGATTTCGAAAAGCGGTTTTTCATCTGAAAATCCTTCGACGATAAATGTTGGATTCCAAAGTTTACCGTCTGGCAATTCTGCATTTCTGAATTCCAGTTTTTGAGAAGCTTTTACGACTCCTAAAACGGCGAATAATCCTTTTCCGGGATTGATGGTTTGTGTTCCTTTTGGATACGAAATTGCATAAATATTTACAAGAGGTAAACCTGTAATAGTCAATCCGTTTTCTAAAACTAATTTTGCATTTTGAAGTTTATCCCCTTGAAGATATTCTGAATTATTTTCGTTAAATACGCCAATCAAAACCTGAACAGATTCTTTGAATTTTAATTGTAAAGGCACATTTGTTCCGTTTTTATATGTTGCCAAAGGAAGTTCAACTCCTGTCAATCCTTGTAACCCGGGAGCAAGCTTAACAATATTGTGTTTGCTTCCTGAAAAAACGTGTGCGTATTGTGTTGTTTTGAAAGTTTTGTAATTGTTGACTACTTCAAAAGAAGCGGATTTCCAGGTTGAATTTTGTCCTTTTGCTGAAAATTGAAAGCACATCAAAAACAACAATACAGAAGTTATTGCTGAAGGATTAATGTGGTATTTTTTTGTTTTTGAAAACATGATTTATATTTTTTAAAGGCAACTAAATTTCTATAAACTTGTCATTCCGACGAAGGAGGAATCTTCGTAAGAAACTCGACAAGTATTTCCAATCTTGCGGAATATTGTCGCGGAGTTTTCTCGTTCCCCGAAATCACAAAACTATAGTTCTAATTTTTATGATTACGAATGTGATTCCTCCCCCGTCGGAATGACAAACTGGACGTTTACCAACTAAGGACTAATCACTAAGTACTAAGAATTCAAATCGCTTTATAACTCACTTTATATTCCACATTCGGTTTTACAATCAATTGGTATTTGTTTTTCGCCAATTCTGTAATCGTTCCTGAATTGGTTTTTGGTTTGCTTTTACTTTCGAAAACCAATTTTCCTTCACCTTCAGCCGCTTTTACTTTGATTTCTTTGGTACTACAATATACGGCAACTTCTCCATTTGGTGTTGGCACTTTTCCTTCCATCCATTGCAATCCACCTAAATTGGGTTTGATTTCATATTCAGCATAGCCCGGAGCAGTTGGTTTTACACCCAAATAATATTTCCCAAGCAAATAAATTGGACTGGAACCCCAGGCATGGCAAAGACTTTTTCCGTAAGGGCGTCCGTACATCGCTAAATGTTCTGTTCCTTTTTTGTTTGGATTGTATTCTTCCCAGAAAGAAGTAGCGCCCTCTTTTAGCATTCCGCCCCAATAGTCTTTCATTTCTTTCAGCACATAATCCTGCTCGCCCATAGCACACAAGGCTTCCAACTCGTAAAAACGCATGTAGGGTGTTGTGATTTGAAGGACATCTTTATTGAGCAACACCTTATTTTTTATACTTTGTTTTTGTTCTTCAGTAAAATAATTAAAGAAAATACCGAACATATTAGCATATCTGGTTACAATATCCTGTATTTTACCGTCGATGCGCTGGTGCTTCATCACGTTTTCTTTTTTATCCCAAAACACATCAAATAACTTTCTTTTTAAATCATCTGATAATTTTTGATACTGTTTTTGGTCTTCGTTTTCACCTGCAATTTCAGCACTAACTGCCATGGCTTCTAAGCTTCTCGCTAAAAGCATTTGCTCAAAACTAACCTCGCCAGTTTTTGGTAATCCGTTCGCCCAGTCAATAAAAACCCAGTCGCCTTCTAATGGTTCGAGGAATCCGTTTTTATTTCTTCTTTCTAAACAGAAATCCATAAGTGATTTCATTCGCGGATAAAAAGTTTTGATGAATTTCGTATCGCCTGTGTGTAAATAGTAATCGTAAACCCCCACAAACCAATACAGCGAATAATCCATTATGATATTAACATGAGCCGTCACAGGGTCTTTTCCTCGAAGAGCCAACAGTGTTCGTTCTACGGAAGCCGAATCAAAGAATAAATAATAATTCATTAAGTAACTTTGATAAGCATCGCCGGACCAAACCCAGCGGTCGCGTTTGATTCCGTCTATAAAAAATTCGCGGGAGGTTAAATGCATCGTGTAAGCCGACACATCCCAAATTTTATTCAATTGCTCGTCAGAAGATTTGAATGCACCACGATAGTCTAATGGCAAGTATTCATAAAGCATCGAAATAGAATCATATTTTACTCCTGCATCTGCCTGCACCTGAACATAGCGGAATGCTTTGGATTCTTCATGCGTATAGGTTTCAGACTGATTTCCATCAAAAGACAAATGATCTAAGGTTTCGCATTTGGCAGAATCCAGGGCTTCCTCACGGGATTCACCATAATAAAGTGCTACTTTACCTTTGCCTTTTAAACCGTGAATTTTAATATAACCAAAGGTTTCTTTACCAAAATCCACCAACTGACCAGCACCTGTTTTTTCTGTTTTTACAGCGTTCAAAGGTTTGGTTTTCAGTTTAAACTCAGATGGTTTATTCTCCGGTGAATCAAAATTCCAGGAACCAACAGGCATCCATGGTGTACCGGATTGTTGTGCTTTTCCGGCTTCATCAATCCAAAGTTTATCTTCATTAGTAACTTTCCAGGAGGCATTAGATTTAACATATTTACCATTAATATAAATAGCCGGCAACACTTCCTGATTATAAACTTTAAAGGAAATTTTGTGTTTTCCGGCAGGAATTTTTATCGATTTTGGCTGTCCGTAAACCTGAACACCATCTAAAAGTAATTGAAAAGATCCTTCCGAATAGATTTTTACCTCGTCCGGTTCCGGAATAGCTACTTCTGTTTGAAAAGTTACCAAGGCATAAGGACTATAATATTGCCAAAGCGGTGGAAATACTGCTTCGCGTTCTGTACGTCTAACCTGCATTTTATTGCTTAACCAAATTTCAAAATCACCCGGGTACCAAATCCAGGTCGCAGGCTTATTTTCCTGAGCAAACAGAGCAGAAGAAGAAAATAAAACTATAAAAACAAATAATTTTTTAAAATTTTGAAATCGATTTCGCATAAAAAAGATATTTTGGGTCTAAAAATAAGTGTTAGGTTTACATTTTACATCCTGTACTGTCCTGAAATAACAAATGCTCCCAGTTTTGGAAGCATTTTGAATATTAAATTGAAACGAATATTTTACTCGTCTATTTCTGTTTCATTGCAGACCGTGATGATGATTATATTTTTCTCGTGCAAAACTGTTACAGATTGACCGCAGTCAAAACCGATATCTTGAAGCCACTTCCCACAAAGACGAATTTCGGGGAACACAACATACCTATGATATGACCTTGAAATGTGCTTTTCATGCACCTTCAGCTGTCTTTTTCCTGATTGTTTAATTTTTTTTTCTTGCTTCACGGCACTAATTTCTTGCTACAATAATATAATTAATTATATTACAATGAAAATAAAAACGCATGAAAATATAATTTATTGTTATTTAACTATGATTTTCAAGTCATTAGAATTTTACGATATTTGCAGGAGAACTCAATAAATTAACACTGTGCCGAAAGTAAACTTAAATAGAATAAAATCCATCTTGGCTGAAAAAAACATAAGTAGCAAGGATTTAGCAAGTCATTTAGGCAAAACGGAATCAACTGTTTCCCGCTGGTGTACAAATGAGGTTCAACCATCTATTGAAACGCTTTACGAAATTTCTATTTTTTTAAAAGTGGATATTCGGGAATTGTTGGTATCTACTAAGAAGTAATAGTTATTTTCATTTATAATCTATTATGTCGTCACTTTCTTCACACTCTTTACATTTGTAATTAAAATCGTGTACAACAATTGGATAATTTTCACAGCCTTTATCGACTAACAAATAGTATTTATCACATTCATCAGAGCAAAATTCTTGAGATAGACTTTCTATTTTACCCTCTTCATCGTAAATTTCAAGCCATCTTTCAAATTTAGTTTCACGCTTCTGTTGTCTGCTATCGCTTTCATAGACTCTGTACATAATACCATTACAACTGTCAGATAAAACCTCTTCCGCTATTTTACAAATTGTCAGACCAACTCTTGAATCAAATGGAGGGCAATCGTGACTCAAACAATTGATAGTCATTTCAAATATGTCTTTACAACTCGAACAATATTCATCAAAGAATTTTTCTGAATATTCAAATTTAATATCAAAAACGCAAAAGCTATCTGTTACAAAATGATATTTGTTATTAGTCTTTTCCCATTTGTAAGGTTGTAAGTGTTTCATTAGAAAATATTTTTTACATATCGTAATTCCCGACTGGTTTTTATAGTTTAGCTGTTTACATCTCATAAATTGTATATTTTTTTCATTCAGCCAAAACACAGTAAAAAGATCTTTGCACTAAATTTGCAAGTGACTAAAGAAGTGTTTTAGTCACAGTACTTTTCCCCAAATTAATAAGTTTTATAGCTTCATTTATTAATATTTCGTTATCTTCATCATTTAAGAACTCTCTTTCGAATTTTGATAATTTACTTAATGCTTTTGGCGAAAATACTCTCGCAACCTTATTTCGAGGTTTAGTAATTTTGAGTAACGTCAAAGAAGGTTCAAACAAATTTTCGGTTTTATGAAACTCATTACTTTCTATTGTATAGAAATTCCCTGTCGCAAATTTTTCAGACTTCAAATCAATCAATTTTTGGTTGGAAGAATTGAGTAATAACCGGGATTTTTCATTTCTGAATTTTACATCATAAACAAATCCACTAGCATCATTCTCATAATGAGGTTCATAAAGATGATTCATAATTAATCCATATATAACAAAGGATTTGAAATTAAAAGAATGATCGTGAACTTGTAAATCATCATCATGGTTCTCATTAGTTTTTGTCCATAGGTGTAATCTTAATTCTTCAACAGGTGAAATATTACCAATTTTGAAATATTTAAAACCTAAAGGATGCTTTTGAAAACGGATTGTATCTTTATGATTTTCGAAATATATATTTAATTCTGAATATATTTGGATCGCATTAGAACTCTCAAAACCTTCGTTGATATTTTTTAAATTAAGCTCCATAAACCTATAAAACATTTAGACTTTTCAATTTCTTAAAACATTTCAAAGTGTTTAGTACGTCAATTTCAGCATTATGAGAGTCCTTTATCTGATAATCAAAAAGCTTATAATATAGCTCTGATAATTTAGGGTATTTGTAGCCATAATTATTAGGGATTTTACAATAGTTAATGGTAGATTTCATTGTACAAATTGCTGGCTTTCTAGAAAGAGGATTAGTTCCATAAAGCTTAATATAATACTCCCCTAATATACTTAAATCAAATTCCGTATTATGTGCAACTACATAATCACATATTTTAATATCCTCCGCTAACTTCTTAAGGGCATGGTGTAAAGGAAACATAACTTTGCGGGCAATTTCAAAATCAATATTTACAATTGAAGAATAGTTGCTTTCTTTAATAAAAGTAGTGTCAATGATAAATGAATTTTTTTTGAGAATTAATCCTTTTTTATTTGTAACAACCCAAGCAATTTGTATAATTTCAGGATACTGAGTATCATTAGCAGTCTTTTCAGGAAGCCCAGATGTTTCTATATCAACAATTAGATACATATCGTCCAGTAAATGCTTGGTAATATCCCTATCATCGCTAAAGTCGTTTACAAAATCAATTTTTGAACTAATTTTATTCATTACTCCACCATATCCTGTGCCAACTTGGATTTCATTAAAGTCTAAAAATTTATGAATAAAATCATATATGGTTTCTGTATCTAATTCTTCTGGTTTATTTTCTGGAAATCCATTATTTAAAAACGAATATTTATTTCCAGAACCGTGAACTGAAGGTGGAAGCACAGTATGCGTTTTCCATAAAAACTCGATTTTGTCAACATACTTTTCAAACTGCTTGTTAGGCGGAAATGCAGAAACCACATCATCTTCTTCACATTCATCAATTTTGTCACCAAGATAATAGATATGAAACCCATTCTTACTTCCGGATTGAACTACCCATTCGTAATCGGATGGTAATTTTAGTTCACGTAAAATTAGTTTTAGAAAATCTATATCGTTACAACCATCTATATCTATCACGACTAAATCGTTCCAATAAGTGAACGTTCCAATTCCAACACAATTAACCCAATCTAATTCATTTAAGTCATCAGTTTTTTGATTTGAATGAAACAAATTTGTCCATTCGTGACTAGGTGTTTTAAAATAACTTCTTGAATTTAAGTTATATTGATTAGGTTTATTAGTAATACACGAAATATTAAATCCTAATTCCTTGTATTTTGTTGCTAAAATTTTCATTTTTTCACTCATAAATTCAATTCAATGGTTTTACTATTGTAATGTCCTAGGAATTAATCTCCTCATTATTAACCTAATTTTGTGAACAGGTCTGACAAACCTACTATTTATTTTCTTTAAACTTATACAAATTTACATCGATTTTTAACACTTCATTTTTCAATTATTTCATAGAGCATAAAAAACGCTTCCTTATAAAAGAAGCGTTCTTGTTATTATATTTAATAAACTATCTAATTCCCATTAAAAATAAGATACAAACTCAAAATCACCAGACCCAATACAGTGAATAAAATCTTCACTTTCTTACTGGTTTTTGGAATATCCGTTTCATCTGAAAAATTGGTCTCCGGACTTTTATCCAACAAGGAAATGATAATCGCCGTTACCATTAAAACCGCAAAAATGTAAAAGGATATCAATAAAAAGTGTGGCCAGGCGGTGTAAACATCCGCAGGAAAAATCCATAAATACAATATCCCTACGAATAAACTAAAAGCTGAACCCCATGATAAAGTAGCGTTTACAGCTTTTTTGGTGGTGCGTTTCCAAAAGATACTCAGCAAAAACACCACAGATAATGACGGTGCCAAGAAGCCCAAAACGGCCTGAAAGATGTTGAATAAATTTTGTCCTTTTATATTGTCAATCGCTACTGCAATCAGAATGGCGAATACACATCCACCTGCAATTGTGATCCGTCCTATTTTAATTTGTTCCTTGATAGTAGCCACCGGATTGATTTTCTTTACGTAAATATCATTCGTAAAAACCGTACTCAAAGCATTCAATGAAGAACCAATTGTTCCTACCAAAACGGCAATCATGACACAAATCACCAAACCGTTCATTCCGCTTGGGAATAAATTCGTCACCATGGTCATATACGCCAAATCGGAGTTTTTACCCAATTCCGGAAACAAAACAGAACACAAGATTCCCGGTAAAATAAACAACGGCAACGCCATTACTTTCAGCCAGCCTATGAAGTTCACTCCCAATTGTCCCTGTTCCAGATTTTTGGCTCCCAAAACACTCTGCACCATCGATTGATCGGTACAAAAGAAAGCTACTGCGGCCACAGGATATCCCAATAAAATAGCAGGCCACGGATAGTGTGCATCATCTGCGGGCTGAACTAAATTCCAGAAATTAGAAGGGGTTTTGGCAATCAAAGCTTCGATTCCGCCTACTTTCTGCAAACCTAAATACGACAACGTAAGCGAAACGACAATCAACAAAATCATCTGAAAAACATTCACTTTGGCTATGGCTTTCAAGCCTCCAGCAAAAGTAAAAATTCCCGAAAAAATCACCAATACCGTCACACTCTGCCACATCGGGATGCCTAAAATCTGACGTACCAAAATACCTCCGCTAAACAATCCCAACGAAAGCCAGCTTACTAAAATTTTCACCATGGCATACCAGGCCAAAATCGTCTGCGTGCTGTCGCCATAGCGTTTTCCCATATATTCGGGCATCGTGCTGACTTTGCTCGCGATATATCTTGGTGCAAAAACGATAGCCAAAAGCAATAAAAACACAAAGGCGTACCATTCGAAATTTCCGGCTACAATTCCCGTTGCATAACCAATACTGGCAAAAGCCAACAAGGACGAAGGTCCTACATTGGTCCCCCACATATTGAACCCGATGTTGTACCAGTTCAGGGAATTTCCCGCCATAAAAAGCGTTTCGTTCTTCTTGCTTTGCTTCACGCTCACCACATAACCAATGATCAATAAAGTCACCAGATAAATAGCTACGATTATAAAATCTAAGGTTGTTAACTTATCGTAGATGCTGTTCATAGTCCGTATTCGTTAAGGACGTCAGCAATTTTTACTGGCAGACCGGTTTGTAAAGATTTATCCATTGCCTGAAGTAAAGCCACAGTTCCTATGCCTTCTTCCATATTTGGGTAGGCTTCAAAATTCTGTTCGATACTATCCACAAAATATTCTAAATAATTCTGGTATTCCCCGCCGTGGTGGCTTTGCCCTTCAAAACGGAAATAATATTTTATCGTACTGTCACCCCAGGTAATTACTTTTTCTTCGCCGGTTTTGTCCGTAATTGCATAACGCAATTCGTGATAATCAGCCTGACTCGCTCCTTCGGTTGCTCTTAGAATGGTGCTCATTCCGCTGTCACGCTGTGCCGGCTGAGTTGGTGAGGTATAAACTCCGCTTACTCTCGCAATCCTTCCGTCAGTCGCTTTGAAAATAAAATGCATCGTATCTTCGTTTTTCAAACCTGCAACAGCTCCGTTACTGCTGATCATTCCGTAACCCATTACTTCCTGAATGTTTGGCAGATACCAACGGATGAAATCTACGGGATGACTTAAACCGCCATACAGCCATTTGAAAGACTGCAGCAACGACCATTCTTTCTTTAAAAACCATCTGTGATCGGCGTGGTATTGCGCTTCAATCGTAATCAAATCACCTATTAATCCGGCTTCGTAATCGGCTCTTTGTCTTTTGGCCGGTTCAAAGAAACGCGAACTTTGACCAATGAAAACCTTTTTTCCGGTCGATTTGCTTAGTTCCAATAACTCTTTGGCATCTGATAAATCATCTATAAAAGGTTTGGTACACACTACATGTTTTCCGTGCAATAAAGCCTGCTTCACATGCTGGGCGTGTAAATGATCGGGTGTATAAATCGCGATGATATCAATGGATTCATCGTTTAATAAATCGTCATAATTGGTCGTGTACGAATGAAAATCGAATTCTTTTGCTCTTTGTTTGCAGATTTCTTCGTTTCTGTCGCACACTTTTACCAACTCAACTTTGGAGCTTGACAATGCCGCTGACATAGTGCTGCGACCTTCTCCAAGTCCAAGAATAGCTATTTTTAACATTGGTTATTTTATATTTTAAATAGTTAGTTTTAATTTTTTTTTCACGCAGATTACGCAAATTGAAAAGATTTTTCTTTGTTCTTTATTCTTTCCTCTATTTTCTCTTCCTAAATCTTCTTCAAAAATATCCAGGTTTCATCCGGTTTTGCGCCTTCGATTCCCGTTTGGTATTTTTTCATTAAGTTGTTCCAGTCGTTTACACGCGGATTGTTTTCGGTGGTTTTCGGATTCAGTTTATCCAAATTTTCTCCTTTTGGAATACTGATAACCAACATCAATTGTCTTCCGTTTTTGAAAACCTGCAATTGCTGAAAATCGGCATTACAGAAACCTTTGGCGATCTCCGGCCACTTTTCAAATTGAGTGGTGTGGTAATCAACATATTCTTTCTGCATTTTTTCGTCATCGACCAAATTGGCTGTCAAAACAATATTCTCCCATTCGGATACAGGTTTTGAATCCTTGCATCTTTCGAATTTTTGAAAGTCATACACCGGGTTTTCGTAGATTTTAATTTCCAATTTTGGAAAAGCCAAAGCCAGTTTTCGTTTCGTTCTTTCCGGCTGGTTCATCAAACCGTAAATCACCAGATGATTTTGCCATTGGTACAATTCTTCGCCTACAATTCGGAATCCTTTTATCGTAGATTTGATTTTTTCGATATCCAGATTCTTTCCGATTAATTCGATTGCTACGGATTTAGGCATTTCCTGCAATCCCCAGGCTTCGTCAATCACCACTTCTTTACCCAGTAAACTGTTGTATGGTGCACGAATTCCTGCGTTTTCTTTGATTTTTGGGTCAACAAAAGCATAATTGTCCTGCCAAATATTTCCTTTGGGACCATTATTATTTTTTAGGATTTTCTGAATTGGAATCCAGTTGTTTTTAATCGTAAAGCCCTGACTTCCTTCATCGGTATACAAATACAGCCATAAAAACGGATCGTGTGCATACGGACTGTTGTAGACTTTATCAATGTAGTTCTCCTCTATCCTGCTGTCTGGCTGTGATGAAAGGGTATAAATTCCAGCTACATCGTGCAAATGTTTGGCGTAATGATGAATTTTATTTCGCTGAATTTTATTGTTTCGCATCACATTGTCGGTGTGTGTCCAGCCCCAACCCATTGAAATTCCGCTGTAGGCTACATCCGAAATTTCGTTGTGTTCGATGGTCAGATTCTTGATAAAACCGGCTGCGATTCCTAAACATCCCCAGTCTTCATTGGCAACATTGGTAATTAAGTTATCGGCAATCAATTCATCCGAACAAACTATTCTTTCATCTTTTACGGTATAAGGCGAATGCGCCTCGAATGATTCTTCGGAGAAAACACCCAGATTGATTCCATTTCCGCCAATGTCTTTGAATAAATTTCCTTTAACAATATTATGATTGGTTCCTTTGTGCAAGTCCAATCCTGTGGAAGACAAATGCTCAAAACGACAGTTTTCGAAAAGGGTATTGTTGGCATAATTTACCTCAACGGCTGCTCTTGGTCTTCCCACCCAGCCTTGATTTTCCAAACTCGCCTGATTGGGTGTTCCGGGAATTTTTAATTTATAGGCATCCAATAAATACATTCCTGCCTGCAACGGAACGTGACCCTGCTGTGAAGGACGAAGCCAGTTACTGTACTGAAACGAAATTCCTTTGAAATTAAAATGATGTACCGGAGTATCCAGAGTTCCTTCGACTTTTACTAAATTTTCTAAAACCGGAACTGTTACTTTAGCCGAAGTCAAATCTTCACCCGTTCTCGGAATATAATAGATTTTGGCTTTTTTTCTGTCCAAAAACCATTCTCCTGGTTCGTTCAGCATTGAGATTCCATTGTTTAAATAGAAAGCTGAATTTCCATTATTTTTAGAAATCCATGGAGCTGGCCAAGGATGCTCGCTTTGAATTTTGCTTTCCGGCTGTTCGAAAGAAAGTCTGGCACTGTCTTTTTGTACTTCAATATGTTTGATTCGAAGATTGGCAATCGCCCACCATTGTACGATGAACATTTCCATTCCCGGTTCAAACTTAACCGATTTATCTTTGAAAGGAATCCAGCAGGTTTCTGTTGCAGCATCCCACGAAAGAATTCTGTCCATTTGGTTTCCGGCAGTGCTTTTCGCTCTGACAGCTTTTTTTCCGTTGACCCATAGCTGACGGTAATTAAGAATTTCACCGGCTTTTTCAGGAGCATCGGCTTCCCAAACAATTCTTTTTTTTCCGTTTATGGCAATTGCTGATTTTTTCCAGTTTTTGATTTCGATTCCACCGCTTAAGATTGGTTTGGCATTCGCATCGGATTCGATAGTTGTTGGACTATCAGCTGTTCCGGAATCTTCGGGTCTTATGAATAATGGTTCGTTTAAATAATAGGTTCCGTTCATTACAATAATTCGGATTCCATCTTTTATGGATGCATCTTTCAATCTACGTAATTCCCTTGCTTTTCTGACCGCCATATGAACCGTTGCCAATGGACTTGATTTTGTTCCGGCATTAGTGTCTTTTCCCTGAGGTGAAACCCAAATTTCAGCAGCGCCGGCTGAAAAAACAGTGAGTATTACGACAAGAACTACAAGTAATTTTTTAAAAGTGTTTAAACGCATTTATTTTTATTTTAAACTTTTTAGAGTCTTAGCTACATCAGGATTCAGTATATCGTACTAAAAATTTTACATCCTGAATAATTTTAACATTTCTGTTGAATATATGGCACAATTTAAAGTTAAGGGTAAATAAAAGTATCCTGTACCCACCTGCAATCCTTTATTTACTCGTACTTTTAAACATTCAACCTTTTTAATTCCAATTAATAATTCCCCAGTCAGAAATTATTGGAATGCTGAGGACCATTTTTGACTTATAAATATGAACAAATATTTTTATTAAATTTGTGCAATCGATTACATTATTGTATTTTCGTTTTTTAAGGACTTATTTTTTATATCTATAAAAAAGAATGACTAATATAAACATATTGTACTATTTCGGTATTTAAAAATTAAACTTACTAATTGAATAGGAATGAAAACTAATCCAACTCACTTTTTCCGTATGTTATTGGCGGTTCTAACCATAGGCTGTTCAGGAAATGCGGTAGCTCAAAAATCTAAATCCAATGATACTTACCAAAACATTGAATTTAAAATGGCGAAAGTCAAAGAACCATCTATTCCAAAAAACACTGTCAACTTAAAAGATTTTGGCGCTGTTAATGGAGGATATGTTTTAAATACAAAAGCTTTTGAGGATGCCATTAATTCGCTTTCAAAAAAAGGAGGCGGAAAACTAATCATTCCTCCGGGAATCTGGCTTACAGGTCCAATTATTTTAAAAAGTAAAATCGAATTACATGCTGAAACCGGAGCATTAATCAAGTTTTCTACTGATAAAAGCCTATACCCAATTATCGAAACCAGTTTTGAAGGATTAAACACCTGGCGCTGCATCTCTCCTATTTATGGTAAAAACCTTGAAGATGTTGCCTTTACAGGAAAAGGTGTTTGGGATGGTTCCGGAGAAGTCTGGAGACAGGTTAAAAAGAGCAAACTTACAGAAAGCCAGTGGAAAAAATTTGTTGCTTCAGGCGGAGTTCTTAATGAAAAGAAAGAAAGCTGGTATCCATCAGAAACATTTATGAAAGCTTCTGTAGGAGCGGATCAGAATGTACGTTTGGACTTAAAAACAAAAGAAGAATTTGAAGCGATTCATGATTTCTTACGCCCGGTGTTGGTAAGTATCCAAAACAGCAAAAGAGTGCTATTTGACGGACCAGTTTTTCAAAATTCTCCAGCCTGGAACATTCATCCGTTGATGATTGAAGATTTAATCGTTCGTAATGTAACAGTTCGTAACCCTTGGTTTTCTCAAAATGGTGATGGTCTTGATGTGGAATCCTGTAAAAATGTTATTGTTGAAAATTCAAGTTTTGATGTAGGTGACGACGCTATCTGTATTAAATCCGGAAAAGACAAGGACGGTCGCGACAGGGGTGTTCCTTGTGAAAATATTATTGTAAAAAACAATATCGTGTATCATGGGCATGGCGGCGTGACTGTAGGAAGTGAAATGTCGGGTGGGGTAAAGAATTTACACGTTTCCAATTGTTCTTTTATGGGAACTGACGTTGGATTGCGCTTCAAAAGTAACCGTGGACGCGGAGGTGTTGTTGAAAATATTTTTATCTCGGATATTTACATGACAGATATTCCATCGCAGGCTATTTCTTTTGATCTTTATTATGGCGGAAAATCTATTGCTGAAACTTTGGCCGAAGGTGGAAATACAGTTAGCTCGAAAAAAGTTCCTGTTGATGAAAAAACACCTCAGTTTAAAAATATCTCAATAAAAAATGTAACAATTGCCGGAGCTCAACAAGCTGTTTTTCTTCAGGGTTTACCTGAAATGAATTTAGAAAATATCGAAATCACTAATTTAATTGCCAAAGCAGAAAAAGGCTTTTCGATTATTGACGCTAACGGAATTAAAATCACTAATGCTAAACTGGATATCGAAGCAACGAATGTAATCGACATTTATAACGGCAAAAACATGTCGTTAAAAAATATTGAATTTAATTCGGCATCGCCAAAAGCTGTTACCATTAATGGGGAAGCTACTGAGAATGTTGAATTAATTTCTTCTGCAAGTTTAGATTTTTCCAAAAAAACTACCATTGGGGAAACTGTTCCAAAATCGGCAGTAAAATTATAATTGATTAAACCATTTAGCTTCTGTTATGTCTAAGTTTTAATAAAACAGATCACATAACAGAGCTCAACAAAAAAAATTACAATGAAAATATTCCAAAGACTGACCAAAAAGAAAAGTTTATGTTTCGTTATTATCCTCTTTTCATTTCTTTATACTGCTGCCCAATCAGATAAAGAAAGTAAGGTGGTGATCAGTACAAAACCATTTGGAGATGGTGTCAATCATTGGTATAACATCAAAGACAATAATAATATAGTTAATCCAATTCCGGATCAGCCTAAATATCCGGAATCTGAATATATAAAAATAGCTGACAACATTCTCTATTTTCAGAGAGATAATGGAGGATGGCCAAAAAATTATGATATGAGGGCCGTTTTGACCCAGGAGCAAATAAATGATGTGGTTAAGACAAAATCTGTTCTGCACACTACTTTTGACAATTCTACTACCTATACTCATATTTATTATTTAGCTCAGGTATATACACAAACTAAAGTCGAAAAATACAAAGATGCCTGTCTTAAAGGAATTGATTTTATTCTGGCAGCACAATATCCTAATGGAGGCTGGCCGCAATATTTTCCTTTAGAAAA
Organism: Flavobacterium sp. Flavsp81; assembly: GCF_059491325.1. Lineage (NCBI taxonomy): Bacteria > Pseudomonadati > Bacteroidota > Flavobacteriia > Flavobacteriales > Flavobacteriaceae > Flavobacterium > Flavobacterium sp. Flavsp81. The sequence continues at coordinate 2,985,252 of NZ_CP168505.1, forward strand.
AGGGTATAGCCGTCATATCACTTTCAATGATGGAGCGTATATGGGGATTATGAATTTGTTGGGGAAAATAGTTAATAACGATACTAATTTTGCTTTTGTAGATTCTGAAACAAAAAACGAAGTAAGTAAAGCTTATGAAAATGGAATTGACTGTATCTTAAAAACACAAATTTCAGATGATGGAAAACTTACTGCCTGGTGTCAGCAACATGACGAAATTACCTTATTGCCTACATGGGCCAGAAAGTTCGAACCGCCAAGTGTCAGTAATGCTGAAAGTGTTGATATTGTTTTATTTTTGATGAAAATAGAAAACCCAAGTGAACAAGTAATCCGAGCTGTACAAGGCGCTATTAAATGGTTTCAGGATTCTAAAATATACAATACCAGAGTAGAGACTTTCGAGGCTCCTGAATTTGACTCAAAATACAAAAAAGTTACCGATGACCGAAGAGTTGTTATTGATTCAACTGCACCGCCAATCTGGACACGCTATTATGAATTGGGAACAGGAAGACCTTTGTTTTGTGACAGGGACAGTGTATACTTATATTCATTGGCAGAAGTCAGTCGTGAGCGTCGAAGCGGTTATGCATGGTATACGTACAACCCTGAAAAAGCCCTGAAAAAATATCCGGAATGGCAGAAAAAATGGACTCCTGAAACTGATATTTTAAAACAATAAAAGAGATAAAAAAAGCGTGAAAATTTAAATTCACGCTTTTTTTATCTCTTTTTATTAATACGTTCCGTTTTGCATTTTGGTTAATATTTCCCGTATCTCAGCAGCAGTTACTTCCTCCACTTCTGTATTTAGAAATTTAACTGCTAACTCCTGAGTAGTTATTGCTTTATCCTTTTGTCCGTCTTTATAATACAATTGCGCCAGCGTATCTAAATAGTACGGGTTATTTTTGGTTACAATTAAACTGTATTCTGACCATTTGATAGCTTCTTTTATGAAATTGCTGTTTGCAGGCTTCAAAACCACTGTCCAGGCAACAGAGTTAGCCAGATTAGAATGATAATCTTTAAACGAACTCCACCCATCATAATTGAAATCAGAATCACTGTTTGCAGAAAATATTTCGTCTAATCTTTCAATAGCATTTCCTTTGTCTGTTGACAGGTAAGTATTGAAATAAGAATTAAATTCCCTTAAATAAGTGATATTATCAGGGGCATTTTCACTTTCTAAACTTAAATAAGCAAAATAATTTTTATAACAATCGTAGTTTCCTTTTCCGGCAGCAATCAATTTTTTATAAACAGCAATTGTTTTATTCTCATTTGCTTTTCCTGGATTACTTTCTTGTGAAAGAGAAATGTTTTGTTGTAAAGCTGATGAAATTTCGGAGCTTAGACTTCCCTTTAACAAAACTATTGCATGTCCATTCTCATCTTCTGCATTCATTTTTTCTATTGCATCATAGTGTTTTAACAAATAATCAATTGACAAGAAATCAGTATCATTTAAGATCCTGTCTTCATTAAATAATTGTTTGTAGTATCCTTGATTTTTGATTTCTTTTAAAATTGTTTCTGCTAAATATTTATTAGGCTTTGTATCTTTTTGATGTGCTTCGATTAATTTTTTCCAGGTTTGAGAAGCCTCTTTTTTATCCAGGGCAACTTTTACCAATTTAAAATTTCCAGTTTCTTCTTCAGTATTAACCTCATCTGATTGATAATCATATGGCAATTCATTTACGGCTACATTATTGAAAGCCAAAATCAAATCCGCATCTGTTGCTTTTTTATCTTTCATCACTTTATTAAAAGAATAAAGAATGTTTACTTTTTCTAATCTTTTATCAAAATAATAGTCAAACTCTGATTTTACATCTGCCAAACCAGATTTCACAGCAGCAAGAATATCTCCATCATTGTTCAAAATGATTATGCTTGGTTCATCAGTAAGCTTATTGGTTTTAAGCCATTTTTTATCTTCGTCAGTAGCCAGATAATAATTAAAACGATCGTATTCAGGATTGTAAACATCCAACATGTTATATCTGACTTGTATTTCCTGTTTCTTCAAAAATGAATCAAAATCAGTTTTCGCCGAAGGATTTTTACTATCAGCATAAACTACTAAAAACTTATTTTTAGCAGTTTTGGTTGCTGCAAGAGCATTTTTTAAATTGTTTTCGATTTTGAATTTAAAATCGAGTTTGGACTCAGGATAACTGTCGACAATTGCAGCAGTACTATCAACAGTAACATCATTTCCAAAATCTTCGTCCAATAAAGATTTTTTTCCCGGATAGGTCCAATTTGAAATACTTTGCTTCTCGATAGCAATAATATTTGAAACAGCAACAGGCGGAGTATCTTTTTCGCTTAAAAAAACTATTGGATCTTTTCCTGACGGTCCGGAAATTTTCAGCTCATTTGATTTTTCATCATAAAAGCCGGAAATTTTCAACTCATCTACAATATCAAAATCATATTTAATGGTCACTTCTGAAACGTCCTTTGGCAAAGCATATTTATAAAGTTTAGTTTCAGTTTCATATTCTTCGACTGCCAAATACAAATAATCTGTCCGGTCAATATCGAATTCTAAATCCTTATTTGTCCATTCAGGATCTAATTTTGTCTTAATATCTGAAATCCTTTGATATTGAACTGATTCAGATCCTTTTTGTGTTCCTATATAAAATGGATAATAGGAATTGTCTAAAAACTTAATTTTAATTTTCTTCGTATTTCTATTATTCTTAAAAGTAAGATTAAAAGCTTCGTTCGTGCTTTTATTTGGAACAAACAATAATGAATCGCCCTTAAGCTTATATTCACCGAAAGCCAGGACTAACTCATATTTATTACCCTCTAAAAAATTTAATTTGATTGTCTGTCCTTTGTTTGTTGATAAATATGTCCCTTTTTCAATACTTTTTGATTGGGAAAAAGAAGAAAACACTACACAAACAAACGCCAGGGAACTCCATATAAAATTGTGCATAATATAATTTTAGCTGTTAATATTAAGCGAAGGTATTTGATTATTACCGAAATCAAGTGCCTTAAATCCTAAAATAGATACTTAATAGATACTTAATAGATACTATAAATTATATTTCATTGAAAAGATAATGTAACGAGGCTGAACTGTATATTGCGAAACACGTGTTGAAAATTGTGAAAAGTTGTCATCATTGAGATATCTTGTATTCAGTAAATTTGTAGCTGCGATTTTATATTCCCATTTGCTGTTCTTTTTTTGGTAAATCAGGCTGGCACTTAAAAAATCATATTCATTGTCTACCGTTTTGCTTGAATTATAATAATGATAGAATTCATATTCTGAAACAAACGAAAAACTATTCAGAAAATAATAATCCAATCGGGCGAAAGGTTTATCAGTATTATATGTTGAACCGCTGTATTGATTAATTAAAAAGTTATAACCAAGCTCTATATTTGGAAGGTTTTTATAATTGGTTGACGCTTTTACAGTATAGCTTTGAGTAAAACTCTCTGTCGTGGTTAATTCTTCATTTTGAATGTTATTGAATTTTGACCAATTAAAACTCACATTTGCAGAAGCTTTATAATTCTTTAAAAATGAACGTCCATAATTTCCCATCCCGGAAAGAGTTTCATCTGCCAGATTAGAATTATAAGGTACCGAAGATTGATTAATTCCGGTAAAATCAGCTTTAGTTTTTATCGCATCAACTTTTCGTGTGTACGTTGCATTAGCAAAAATATTCTCGAAATTGAACATATTATATTTAAAATACCGCAGCGAATGTACCTGAGATGTCGCATTTTCCAAATAACGATTTCCTCTGAACAAACTGCTGTAATCTGATATAACATAACCCGCTGCCAATTGATTAATATCAGTAAAATCATTTGACAAAGAGAAATTATAGGTTAATGTTTCTGATTTTTTGATTTGATACAAGGCAAAAAAATCAGGCAGTACTTTTATAAAATTTTGAGAGTAGTCTGTCCCTGACTGCGTGTTTGTCATTCCGTATGAATGCACACTAACTCCAGGGGTGAGGGTAAACTTTCCTGTTAGAATTTTATAATGAAATCCTAAAAACACATCATCAAAATTGTATTTCACCCGATTGTTGTTTTCCGGATTATTCAAATCGTTTTTATCTCCGTTATCCAGAATCTGAAAAATATGAGAATTAAAATTCTGGTACGAATACGTATTTCCTAATGTAATATTGATGTTGCTTTTTGGCGTTACCATATAATAGTAATCCAGTTTGGCATCCAGTTTATTGGTTTTTACAAATCGATCCTGATTATAATCATTTCGGTCTTGTTTTGGATCGGTAATATATCCTGATAAATCATCATCATCAAAGGGCTGTGTTCGCAAATTAGCATTATAAAACGGATTTTCATCCTGATATAAATGCTGCATTTCGAAAGCAAAAATATTCTTGTCACTTTGGGTATAATACAAACTTACATTTTGGTTTATTGATGTTGGATCCTGCTTTTTGTTTGTGAAAATAGTTTCGGTTATAGATACATTATTTATTATTGATTCACGCAGCAAATCACTATCCTCTTCCTGTTTGGTCAATTTGGTCAGAATATCATAATCGAACTGCAGTTTTGTATTGGGTTTGTAACTTGAACTCAGTTTAAAAAGTCCCAGATTATTTTTCTGATGTGTCAGCTCTTCTCTGTTTTGCTGATTTCCGGAATCTAAAATTGTGGTTTGGGATTTAGTTTCCAAAATCGTTTTTGAAGTTGAAAGGATTCCAAAACCGCTAATACTCCATTCTTTTGTAACGGAATAAGCAAAATTGGTGGCCCCAAATTTAGTCTCGATTTCCTTGGCGCGATTATTTCGTAAAAGCGAAATTCCGATATCATTCGAAGAAACATTAAAATTGCTTCCGCCTTTTTTCATCATATTTTTAAATCCGCCGGTAAACTTAAAATAATCCTGTGCCGTAAGAGGTAATTCGCCAATATTATTAAAATTGGTAATCAGATTAATACTGTATTTTGGACTGTAATAAAACAATTTTGGATTAATAACATATCGGCTGTCCAATTCCCCAACACCAATTCCTGCCGTCATATCACCAAACCAAAAATTCTTTTTACCTTCTTTCAGCTTAATATTCATCGCCACATTATCCTGATCATTTTCGAGTCCTTTTAAAGCGCCGACCTCATTATAATTTCTTAAAACCTGAATTTTATCAATCGCATCGGCCGGGATATTTTTTACTCCCAATTTAGTGTCTCCATCAAAAAAATCTTTTCCTTCAACCATTAATTTAGACACTTTTTTTCCTTCTACTTCTATTTCTCCATCCGCATTTACCTCAACACCTGGTAATTTTTTCAATACATCTTCCAGTTTCCTTTCTGTCCCTGATTTAAAAGAATCTGCATTATATACAATTGTATCTCCTTTTATAGAAACAGGCATTTCGCGTACAATCTCTACTCCTTCGAGTTCAATCCCCACATCATCCATGGCAATATTTTGGGTTATATTCTCAGTCTTAGTCGAAATTTCTATTTCTTTTGATTTCATTCCGAGGTAACTAATTTTTACCGTGTATGACGTATTAGGCTTCAAAGTCAATTGAAACTTTCCTTTATCGTTGGTGATTCCATAAGAGTCCATTGCTTTAGTAACCGAATTTACAGCCATAATATTGGCCATTTCCAATGGATTTTTTTGCCCGTCCTGAATAAAACCATCAAAACGGATACTTTGGGAAAAAGAAACAGTAGTAACTAAAAAAGCGAAGAAACAAAGTATTTTGTTCATTAAAAGAAAATTATAATACGTAATTTTTCGAAACATTTTTTTTATCTCCCTATCATTGTAGGGCCTCCTGCACGGCCACGATTCATTTCTCTAAATTCTTTCATTTTTTTTATAACTGTTTCGTCATACTCTTTCTGAGAAATTTCTTTTCCTTTTGTTGGTGCTTTTATATCCACTTTTTCTTTCGCATTCAAAACAATTTTAGAACACAAAATTGTTGTTGTTCCATCATTAATTTCTAAAATCAAACCTGGCAGTCCCCAATAATTCTCAGGGCCCTGATTGATTGGGATTTCAGGCGAATACCATGCGGTTATTGTAATTTCTTTGGGGATCTCAAAGTTATCTTCAAAATTTGTTTTCTTTTCAGCAGTTTCTTTTTTAGCATCTTCCTTTTTTGCTTCAGTTTTTTTATCGTCATCGTTCTTAGGCCTGAAATTTCTGAAATCAGTTTTACTGGCTTCTCGAACAGCAGTTGCTTTATAACAGGTATAACCTCCAATTTGTTTGGTATCGGGTTCCAATTTCCAATTTAATTTCGGCAAAGAATCTTTAACCAAAAATTCTTTGCCCATAAATTCTTTATCTACCATATACATTTTACTTTTTACATCCTTGTAAAAAGTTCCGCCGCCACCCATCATAGAATTCATCATCATTCGCATTCCTCCCTGTTGTCCGGGTGCTTCTAGTTTTTCTTCTTCTTTATAAATAGAAGCCGATTTATTAAAATTCAGAATAAATGTTTTTTCCAGCATTTTTTTCATTCGTTCTTCTATATTCTTTTGCATTTCGGGTGTAATATCCCTGTTTCCACGCATTCCTTCAAACTTAGGCGCCTGGGTTTTTGACTCATAAACAGCCATGCCCTGAAAATCTTTTTGAGCTTGTAATTGATTAACAGCAAAAATTAAAAACAAATAATATGATATCTTTTTCATTGGTTTCTTTTAAAGTTGGGTAAATCCTATAAAACTTACATTCAAATGTATCATTAATTTTAAAAAGGTGAAAATGAAATATATAAACACTTATATCCTATCGACAGAGTGAGTTATTAATTAGACCATTAGAAACGAGTAAGGTTTAATGACAAAATTTTATCTGCGTAATCCATTTTTACTATAGTTTTTTGTAATTTGGCGTTTTAGAAAAAAACATGAGAAAAACAACCTGCAAAATTTTACTCCTATTGCTTTTTGCCTGTTTTATTTCAGTCGTTTCTGCTCAGAATAAAAAAATAAATATTCTTTCAACTTCCCATTTTACTATTGATGCTGATGAATTTCTAGGGTATGATTCTTTTGGATATTCTTATCAGATAAAAAATAATCTGTTTAGTAAAACAAAAGAAAATGAAGTCTTTGAATACAAAAATCTTTCATTAGGAAAAATCACTAAAGCCGATATCCTGAATCCCCTGAAAATAGTGTTGTTTTATGAAGATTTTAATAGTGTTGTCTTACTTGACAATCAATTGAATAAAATTGCTGAGATTAATTTTTCTCAAAACAGTATTCCTATTGTTGTTACGGCAATTGGAATGTCCTCTCAAAATCAATTATGGATTTACAATGCTTTGAATCAACAAATTGGACTTTTCGATTATTTAAAAAATGAATATAAAACCGTTTCTACTCCATTAACAGAAAATATAAAATCTTACCAGACTGATTTTAATACTTTTTATTGGGTAGATGAAAAATTAAATTGGTATTCCTGCGATATTTTTGGAAAAACAACCACACTGGGAAAAGTTCCGAATTTTGATAAAATACAGATTTTAAATTCTAAACAATACATTTTCAGCAAAGGTAATTTCCTGTATTTTAAAGACATTCATAATGATAATTCTGACACTTTTTCTGAAATTGAAATTTTAGAAAAAACCTTTGATAAATTCTGCTACAAAGACCAAATTTTATCTATTTTTACAGCCAAAGAAATCACAAATTATAAAATCGTAACACCGTAATGCACATAGCAATAGCAGGAAATATAGGAGCAGGAAAAACAACTTTGACTAAATTATTAGCCAAACATTTTAAATGGGAACCCCATTATGAAGATGTAGTTGATAATCCGTATTTGGATGATTTTTACCATCAGATGGAGCGCTGGTCTTTTAATTTACAGATTTATTTCCTGAACAGCAGATTTCGTCAGGTGCAGCAAATTCGTGAAAGCGGAAAAAAAATAATCCAGGACAGAACCATTTATGAAGATGCGTATATCTTTGCTCCCAACTTATATTCGATGGGATTGATGACAAGCCGTGATTTCGAAAATTACACTTCCTTATTTGAATTAATGGAATCATTGGTAAAAGCACCTGATTTATTGATTTATTTAAGAAGTTCAATTCCAAATTTGGTTGGACAAATCCACAAACGGGGACGCGAATACGAAAACTCTATTTCTATCGAGTATTTAAGCCGTTTGAACGAAAGATATGAAGCCTGGGTTCAAACTTATACCAAAGGAAAATTACTGATCATTGATGTTGACAATATTAATTTTGTAGATAACCCGGAAGATTTAGGAAACATCATTAATCGAATTGATGCTGAATTGAATGGATTGTTTTAGAATATACCTTTAAGAAAAAAAACAAAAATGCCTCTGAAATTCAGAGGCATTTTGTTTTGCAAATATATTTAATAATCAGAGTTAGGAATATCTTTAAAAAAGCTAACATGTCATTTACACAGTTAGCGAGATACTACCAAAATTTCATTTTATAAGCATCTGTATAATAGAAAAAATGTCTTTACTGAAACTATTTATGGCTTTATTTGTTTACCATTCAACATTTCCATTATAATTTCACCATTTAAGGCATTAATTTCTAAATTTACTGTTCCCTTATTCAGAATAGAAAATTTTACCTGATACATTGGTACTCCTTTTTTATAAATACCCACATCATTATTGTACCCTTCCCATCTGTTTACAAACATTAGTGTTGGGTCACTATCCTTATAATCTGAAACAATATCAACGTTATATTCCCTTTTTATTTTTTCTCTTAAATCATCTATTGAAAATTTATAAGGCAAATCATGATTAGTTTCTTTAACTAATTCTCCATTTTCATCATATTCTTTAGTAATACCAATTGGAAAAACATAAAAAATTTTAGTTTGTGATTTTAATTGTATATTTAAAAAATAAGCATTAATATATCTAAATGGAGAATTTTTTTTTCTAATATCTTCACTATAAGTTTTATCTTCATGAGGTCCCATTTGTCTAATTTCTGACTCATCTTCTAATTTAAAAATATATTCACCATATTTTTTATTCTCATCAAATTTTTTCTTATCAAAATATTTTATATTATCATGTTGTTGGGTTGTTATATTTTCTCTTTTTTCTTGACTTTTACACCCTATTGTATTAAAAAATAGTAATGCTAATATTATTTTTTGTATCATGATTATCTAACCTTAGATTTACAATTTTTCCATTGCTGGTGCCAATAGGACAATGTCTACTGAAACTATTTATGGCTTTATTTGTTTGCCATTCAACATTTCCATTATAGTTTCACCATTTAAGGCATTAATTTCTAAATTCATTGTTCCTCTGTTGAGGATAAGAAACCGCACTTGATACATTGGTACTCCTTTTTTATAAATACCCACATCATTATTGTACCCTTCCCATCTGTTTACAAACATTAGTGTTGAGTCACTATCCTTATAATCTGAAACAATATCAACATTATATTCCCTTTTTATTTTTTCTCTTAAATCATCTATTGAAAATTTATAAGGCAAATCATGATTAGTTTCTTTAACTACTTCTCCATTTTCATTATATTCTTTAGTAATACCAATAGAGAAACCATAGAAAGTTTTCTCCATTCCTTTTAGATTAAGAGTGTTTTTAAAATATATTTTATATAATTTGTATGGAGAGTCTACTTTTTTTTCTTCAACTTGTATTACATCTTGAAATATAACCCGGTATCTAGTATTATCAGATTTATAAAAAACATCATTTTTTCTTGATTCATATTTATGATCTTTTTCAAGTTTTTCATATTTTTTAATATCAAACTTTTCCATACTATCTTTTTGTTGAGTTGTTATATTTTCTTTTTTTTCTTGACTTTTGCAGCCTATTGCACTAAAAAATAGTAATGCTAATATTATTTTTTGTATCATGATTATCTAACATTAGATTTTATAATTTTCCACTGCCAGTGCCAAGTGGTTATTTTCGTATTATCAGGATGGGCTGCATCAGCATAAGACATAATATTGGTAGTCTCATACATATCAAAAATAAACTTTTTTGACGGAGTCGTTGTACCTCCGGGATGTGTGTGCTCTAATCCTAAACCATGAAGCCCTTCATGATTTAAAGTATAATCATTACGAATTGAAAATACAAATACATTTTTTTTGTTTATATCTTCTACCTGACCTAATGTCCCGGAATATCCCCTTCCCGGATAAACAACCATATCATAAGGAATATCTCCAAAGCAAAAAACTGTAAAATGGTTGGCATATTTCGTGGCATTACCGGGCTGCGCTAAAAATTGGGAATGTAAGTAGGTAAACATTTGCTTTCCTGGATAATCTTCATATAAACCACCATCCGTTGTGTCGGTTCTCGCTGCCAGACGCTCTTGTACAACCTTTTCATAAATAAATTTACCATACGTTTTTACTCCAGTTGTTGCATTTGTATTTATAGTAAAATTAGAATCTGTAGTTAAGTTAAATTCGTTTACACTTAAAGAATTTGAATAATCCTCAAATATCCCATTAATTAAAGATTGATGTAGTGCATTTTGTAAATTATCTTTCTCCGCTGAGGTAAAAGTACCTGTGTTTGATCTTAATGTCCCATTAATATTTGTTTTAACATTCACAAAAACAAACTTCTGCACTTTTCTGTTGGCAGCATCATTTGCCCCAACCATAATTTTACCCGCTAGTTTTTTCAAGCCCATCAATTCGGCAGGTGTCTTCCCATTACTTCCTTTCGGGTACGCATAAACTTTGATTTCCTGAGCGGTAGCAAATTCAGCAATGCATTTAATTTTTAAGGTATCTGTGGCTTTGCGTTTCACTCCAATGGTTTTATCGGCTATGAGAACCAGGTGAGCGTTGGTACCATCATTGCCATTTATTTCAAAATAAGTTTTATTAAACTCTACCCTAATTTGATCGGGCTCATCGGGACCATCAACTTGTATCAAAATTTTAAGCTCTGCTTCGCAAGGGGGTTTAGGTGTTGTGGTTATGCCATCGCTATACGGTTTTGGGAAAATATTGAGCCAGGGTATAAAATATTCAGCATCTGGCGGTACAACTTTTTTGACTGCTACCTTCTTATATTGTTTTTTTAAAGCTTTGAATGCCTCTGCCGGGGTTTCGTATTCCGTATTACTATCTCTGTGGGGTGCCTTGCCGTTCGGCGCTTCATAGCCATTTTTAAGTATAGTTTCATAAGCAGGTTCAGGAGTTAATGCCCCTTCGTCAATACGCAGCCAGTCAAAACCAAATTCGCCTTTATAAGTGGGTAAAGTCCTAAACTCAACGAGTGCCAAACTTATTTTATCTTCTTTTTTAGGAGCTACTTTATTTTTACCATGTTTTATCCCTCCTTTTTTGCCTACTTGAACAACTTGTTTGCTCGAGCTGTTCTCGATGCCTGTACCGGCAAATATTTTATGACTGCCTCCTGTAATTTCGGTAATATTACCGCCTACGAATCTTGTTCTACTCATAATTAAAACATTTTGCTTTTTTCTGCTGAATTGTTTTGTATATGCTCATCCGAATGTTGCTCCAAATTTTCCTTGCTGTGAGTTACAATTTTTTTATCACTAATAGTTGTTCTATCATTTTTTACTTCAGAATGTACATCTCCTTCAATAATTTCATTTAGCCCTCCTTTCACGTTCAATATACTATCGCCTCCAACAAAAACATTATTCATCATACCTACAGACATTGATTTGTTGGCTCCTGCACTTTCAATAATATCTAAAGTCGCTGACGAATTGATATTTTGCCCAGCTGTCATCGAAATATTTCCGCCTGCTGTAAAAGTCATATCATTTGGCGCATTTACATTGATATTACCTTTTCCGTCCATAAGATAAGTATTTCCGCTCGGGTCTTCGATTAAGATACTTCCCTCTGCATCGTTAAAGAGTATTTTGGTACCTGAACGTGTATGAATTACTTTCTTATCGTTTCCTGAGGAACTATACCCCGAACTTTCAAGACCGTTATAGTGTGCGCCGATAACATAGGGACTTTGTACATTGTCGCCTTCAAAAGCCACCAAAACCTCTTCACCAATTTCAGGAATAAAATAAAATCCCTTGCCTGCACCCGAGTGCGGCTGGATCATGCGCATCCAGTCGCTTGTCGTGTTCCCGCCTGCCCAGTTGTATTGCACTTTTACACGTCCGAGCCCATCAGGGTCGTTATTGTCCTTTATTTTCGCGGGCTGTGTTTCCGCTTTGGCAAATACATGCACATCCGTATAATGCGGTGCCGCTACATCGGCCGGAATGGCTTTGAAGTTGCAGGAATAATTGCCGTGTACCTGCGAGATATGTGATACTTCTATCACAATTAGTTCATGCTCCACCGTTTGGTTCTGAATCGTAAAAACCTGCCCAAGCCCTAACGGAAAATAGGATATCCCGCTGTAATACACACTATTGGCATCACTGCCTGCCGTCTGCAGTCTGGCCATTTCCTGAATTTCATCGCTGTTTTGGGCATTGGTTGTATAAGCGCCGATGCTTAGTTCTGACTGGGTAACGGTTCCCTGATTATGACCGACAATGGCGGAGAAACTGTCCTTGCTGCCTGTAGCAGTCCGGGCAGAAGCATTGCGGATATTAGATGCACCATTATAATCATAGCCTCCAAGGGAAATTTTATGTGCAGACATATTGGCCTGTATCTTAAAACTATGCAATGAAGCCCCATTGACCAGTTTTATGTTACTGGTTTTAGTCTGTCCGAACTGCATGCGCATTCCGTCAAAATAAAACCATTGCCCGTAACGTTTCCCCAGTCGTTTTAAGAATTCAAAACTGGTTTCATTATACTGGGCCATGCATTTGAATTCCTGCAGGTAAGTCGATTTTATGGATTCCCTTTGGTAAAATTCTCCCGGTCCTTCGGCCAAAATGCCCAGTACGATATCATCCATTCCACGCTGCTGAAAAGTCCTTGATTTTTTCATATCATCCAGAACAATAGTATGGCTGATGCCTTTTACGTGCAGGCCCACTGCGCTTCCATGCAGGTCCACGGAGGAAAGTTCCGTAATGATACCCTTGCTCATCAGCTTGATTCCGGTAAGGCTCTTGAAGGTAAAGATGACTTCGTCACCCAGATAGGTTCTCAATGCCTTTGCCTGGTCTGCCGGATTGATTATTGCCTTGCCTGTATACTGCCAGACAAAGGAAAAATGATGATGATCGGCCATCTTTTGCGATAGTTCCAAATCATAATAAACAACATTCTGGGTAAAACTTCCTATCGTGATATGAACCTGTTCAGAGAAATGTGCCATAAATTAATTTGTGTAAATCATTAGTAAGAATTTATTGTAAAAATAGAATTTATAATTACTTTTACAAATAATCTTCCGTTAATTTTGTATGTATTTTACTATATGGCAATAAAACTCCGAAGGACAATTTTTTGAGATAAATGTTTTTTGAAACATTAAATACTCATCAAAAAACCAATAAGGTTTTCTTTCTTATTCAGACCCAGTTTTTTTCTTAATCGATATCTCGCCAATTCTACCCCACCATTGGATATATTCATGATTTCGGCAATTTCCTTGGTTGACATATTCATCAATAAATAGGTTGATAAATCTAATTCCCTTGGCGAAATTGTTGGATATTTCTCTTTTAATCTTTTTAGAAAATCAAAGTGTACATTTTTAATGTGTTTTTCTAAGTCTTTCCAGCTTTTATCGGTATTGACTTCTTTTACGATACTTTTATGAAGTTTATTGAATTCGAATTTTGTGTTATCGTCCAAAATATTGGTATCGATGTCTTTAAGTTTATGAATGATTCCGTTTAAAACTTTGTTTTTCTTTACTACCTGCAAAGAATTATTTACCAGTTCCTTATCTTTTGCCAGAATTTTAATTTGAAGTTTATCACTTTTTAGTTTTTCAATTTCTTTTTCGAGTTCATGCTGCTCATGTCTGATTTTAGATTCTCTTTCCAGATACAAACGTCTTTGCTCAATAGTTTCATAATATTTATTTTTTCTGATTTTTAATTTAATTCTATTTGAAATGACATATATTCCCGTCAGAATTAATAATAAATAGAAAATATAAGCTAAAAAATGTCTGTACCACGGTGGTGAAATAGCAAACCTAATTTCGTTAATTTCAGACAGGACACCAAAACTGTTTTTAGTCCTTAATTTCATAACATAATTGCCTTCCCGTAAATTGGTATATTCCTTTATGGAAACTGAAGACCAGTTACGCCATGTATCTTCAAAAGGTTCCAGTTTATAGGAATAAGTAACGTTCTCCTGATTTTCGAAAGTTGGAGAAGAAAAAGTAAACTTAACATGATTGGCACTATAAGGTAAGCTGAATTGTTTTTCATTAATTTTTAAATTCCCCGTAATTATAGTATCTCCCGGAAAAGAAAAACTTTCAATAAAAGCAATAGGCTTTGTAATAAATTTATTTGAAATTGTAGCATCATAATGCGTTAATCCATCCGTTAATCCGATAAAAATATTCTTTGGATTTATTGTGTTTACAGATATATAGTTATTGACCAAGTTCCCTGTTAAATTAGAAAAAGGAGCTTCATTCCGTATATAGCTTCCATTACCTGATTTTTCCAGCACTCCCAAAGATTCATTAAAAGAGTACCATAAATTACCTTTAGAATCTTCAATCAATGTATTGATTACAGGGATATTTTTAAAAAGTCTGCCAATTTTTCTATCTTCAAAAAAGCCATCCTGTTCTTTAGAAAACCTATAAAAATGATTCTTAGTCTGAAAATAGATTTTATTATGAATTAACTGCAAACTTCCAATTCCTTTGTTTATTGCTGATACTTGTGTGTGCTTTTTTATAGATTCAAATTTTTTTAAGTCATCAGAAAGTTCCATTTGATATAAATACGGATTCTTTTTTAACCATAAATAATCATTATCCAGTTCAACTTCAAAAGTATTGGTGGTTTCATCAAAACCCTCAACCTGATTTACAAATTCAGCTTTACCGGACGCAATTTTAAAAATTGAAAAGCCATTATAACTTTCACCAATTGCATATTCAGGATGTTTTGGTATTTGTTTAAAGCCAAAGTATCCTTTAGTATCTAATATTTTTGAGACTCTGTTATGTTCTATAACTAAAGCTCCGCTGTTACTGGAACACAACAAAGTGTTATTTATGACCTGAACATTCCATGCCTGAGCAATTGTACCTTCGGCTCTTTTAAAAGGTTCGTCAACAAAAGAACCATTCCAGGGATGATAGAATAAGCCCTGATTTGTTGCTACGTACAAATTATTCTGATACAAAACTGATGCATAAACGGTTCCTATATTATAACTATAGTCAAAATAGGTAAAAGGGGAATTTTCATTTATAAATGTTATCCCATTATCAAGACCCAGCCAGATATTATCTTTATTATCAACAAAAGACGTTAAGATTGTATTGTTTTGAAGTCCTTTCTGGCGGTTTAAATGCTGAATTATTTTTCCATTCAAATCGCAAATTATGATACCATTTAATACTGAATTTAAAATGATAAACTTGTTTTTTATGATTGCACCACCCAGGGAAGTATTCTTTTTTATAAAACCATTTGCCTCAGTATTCCAGTCTCTTACTTTATTGTAGTCATATACAAAAAGGCCTTTTTCTAAAGTAGCAAGAAGAATTTTATTATCCGGTAACGGAAACATGGCCCAAATTTCTTTATCATTTAGAACAGTAGTACCTTTTAATGGATATAATTTTTGGTTTTTATATTCTAAAATACCCAATACTTTATCCTGAAAAAAAAGACGATTGTTTACCAGAAAGGAAAATTGAAACTTTCTTGGGGCATCAACAATATTCAATTTATTATTTTTATAAAACAGCGCTTTGGTAAAAGACTGAAAAATTACTTCTCCTTTAAAAATATGAATCCTCCATATTAAATTTATATTTTGACTATCCTTTTTAGCGATTAGTTTCGAAAGCGAAAAATATTTTAATTCCCCTTTTTCATTTGCTTTAAAATAACCGAATTCGTTATTGCCTCCAACAAAAATTTTCCCTGAATTATCAATTTTCAAACTTCTGATTGCAGTATTATTTGGCAAAGAATATTTACGCCATGTAGATCCGTCAAATTGTATTAATCCACTATTATTTGCAAAATAAATATTTCCGTTTTTATCCTGATCAATACTCCAATTTTGTGTCCCCCCTTTATACTCTGTTCTTTTATAATTTTTAATATTCGGCATTCCTATGTCTTTGACCTGACATAAACCGTCAAAAGTGAAGAAAAAAAATGTAAGAATGCAAAAAAATTGTTTTATGGGTTTCATGTACTTGATTATAATTCATTTTAACAGTAAATATCACACTTATTAAAACCCGCACTATCAGCAGGCTAAGAGCAAAAGGCCAGATATTTTGATTTATAATAAATGTAGTGTTTTTTTTGAATAATTAACATTATTGTAACAATATAAAATAGCTATTAACTAACTATTAATCAATTCATTAAAATTTTCATGATGTGTTTTTGTAAAGTAAATAATTATAGTTTGATGTGTTTTTGTAAGGATTAAAAAATGTAAATACCAGAAATTTAATTTTATTATTGCATCAAATTACTAATTAATTAACCAAAATTTTTAGAAAAATGAAATTAACAAAATTACTTATTTTTTGTATTTCATCTCTATTGTTCTCAGTTATCGCAACGGCACAAGATATTACTGTAAATGGAACAATAAGTGATGAAAGCGGGCTACCCGTCCCAGGCGCAACAATTTTAATCAAAGGCACGAGCAAAGCAACTGCTTCTGATTTTGATGGAAAATTTCAAATAAATGTTCCTTCAAACGGAACTTTAACAATTAGTTTTGTAGGATATAATACCGTACAGGAAGCCGTAAACGGAAGAACTAAAATTGAAATTAGATTAAAACCGGAATCTCAAAACTTAAATGAAGTCGTAGTAGTAGGATATGGAACTCAAAAGAAAAGTGTCGTTACCGGTGCAATTTCTTCAATAAAAGCTGAACAAATTGCAAATTTATCAGTTGGTCTGTCTACACAAGTACTACAAGGACAAGCTGCCGGTGTAACTGTTATGGCACAATCAGGAGCTCCTGGAGCAGGGGCAAAAGTTCGTATTCGTGGAGCCGGATCTAATGGCAACTCTGATCCTATATATGTAGTTGACGGAATGCGTACAAGCAATATCGACTTTCTTGATTCAAACGACATTGAAAAGCTGGAAATCTTAAAAGATGCAGCATCTGCAGCTATTTATGGAGCTGATGGTGGTAATGGTGTAGTAATGATTACGACTAAAAAAGGTAAATCAGGATCAATGAAAGTTACTTACAGCAATCAATTTGGTTTTCAGTCTTTAAGAACGAAATTAGATATGATGAATGCTGATCAGTATGTTCAATGGATAGACGAAACAAAACCTGCAGGAAACAGACCAAGTGTAGCTGAATGGAAAGGCAAGGAAGGAACAAACTGGATTGATGAAGCAGCTGAAGATGCAGCACCAATGCAACATCATACACTTCAGCTTGCCGGCGGAAATGAGGTCTCCACTTTTTTACTTTCAGGCAACTTTTTTACACAAGACGGTATTTTTGGAGGAGACAAAACCAATTTTAAGCGTACAACAGTAAGATTCAACTCCAATCATAAAGTAAGCAAATATTTAGAAGTTGGAGAAAATTTCTCGCTTTCAGTAAATAAACGTAAAGCTTTTACTGAGGATGACAGCTTTAATGGTATTATGAATCACGCCATGTTGATGGATCCTGTAACTCCAGTTTTTTATCCGAAAGGAACTGTATTACCTCAACATGTTCAGGATGCATTGGCAGCCGGAAGACCAATTCCAACTAATGCAAATGGTGAATATTACGGAATCTCTAATTATGTTGACGGAGAAATAGCCAATCCTATCGGACAAATTGCAATTGATCATGGACTAACACAAGAAACCAAAATTATTGGTAATGTATATGCCAACATTAAACCTTTTGAAGGATTTGTTTTTACAACTCGTTATGGTATAGAACAAGCATTCAACAATTATGATGACTGGACTCAAAAATACTGGTGGAATGCAACTAAGGAAAACACAACCAATAGTAAAACTTATAACCAGGGTATTTTTAAAACATGGCTTTTTGAAAACTTTATCACTTACAGCAAAACCATTAATAAACATGAATTTTCTGCGATGGTGGGTATGTCTGCACAAGACACTGAATATCGTTATTTGAATACACGTACAGCCGGTATGATTAAAGAAGGTGATGAATGGGCACCGGTTGGTGAAGCTCCTGTAGCAGGAACTGTATCAGGTAATATAACTCCTTCATCAATGAATTCATATTTTGGACGTCTTACTTATTCATTCGATAATAAATATTTATTCCAGGCTTCTTTGAGAAATGACAATTCTTCTCTTTTTGCACCGGATAAACGTGCCGGATACTTTCCTGCTGTATCAGCAGGCTGGATAATCTCAAATGAAGCATTTTGGCCAATTGAACAGATAAACCACTTAAAATTAAGAGCTTCCTGGGGTGAAAATGGATCTACGTCTAACATTGGAGCCGGTCAATGGAGAGCCCTTATTACAAAAGATGGTTTAAAATACCCTGACGCTCTTGGTAATTATCATCCAGTTGGAGAACTTAAGGTATTACCAAATGAAGATATAACCTGGGAAACTACTGAGCAAACAGATTTAGGATTTGATCTAAGAGCTTTTGACAACAGATTAACATTTGGTTTTGATTACTATAAAAAAGTTACGAGAGATTTATTAACTCCTTCTTCACCTCCTTTATCTACAGGTTATCCTGCTCCATATGCAAATGCAGGTGATGTAACAAATAAAGGTTTCGAGATCGAAGCAGGATGGAGAGAATCAAAACATCAATTAAAATATGGCATAAATGTTAATTTAACTACCATTAAAAACGAAGTAACCTATTTAAATCCATTACTTACAAGAGTTGATGGAGCCAGTCTTCCAGTATTAGGGACTGTAACTTCTTTTGAATTAGGACAACCGGTTTGGTATTTTAGAGGATATAAAACAAATGGTATTTTCCAGAATCAGGCACAAGTAGATGCCTATAAGACATCATTGGGAAATGTTACATCCTGGAATCCCACACCTGGCGAAGCTATAGTGGTTGATACTAATGGTGATGGTGATATCACTGATCAGGACAAAACATACATTGGAGATCCTCATCATGATTTAGTAATTGCAACAACTATTGACTTTGAATACAAAGGTTTTGATCTTAAATTTTTTGTTCAGGGGGCATTTGGAGGAGAAAACTTCTTAGCATTAGCCAGAGTTGATAACCCGAAGTCAAATCGCCCATCATTCTTTTACACTGACAGATGGACAGGAGAAGGAAGTACTAATAGTTTCCCAAAAGCTTCTTATAGTGACCCAATTCTTTACACAAGTGATTTAATGGTTCAGGATGCATCCTATGTTAAAATCAAACAAATACAATTAGGATATAATTTCAAATCAGAATTATTAGATCAAATTAAGGTATCCAACTTAAGAATATATATTTCACTTGATGATTATTTCACATTTACAAAGTACAAGGGAATTGATCCTGAAGTAGGAAGTTTTTCAAATAACTCACAAGGTATTGACAGAGGTTTGTATCCAAATGCCAGCCGTCTCATGACAGGATTGTCAGTAACATTTTAATTCAAGACGAATAAAAAAATAAATAACGATGAAAAAATTAATTTATAAAATATCATTTCTTGCAGGACTGGCTATTATGCTGATCTCCTGTGCAGACGATTTCTTAGATCAGCCGGTTTATGGTGTCCTGCCTGCTGATGATTATTTCAAAACCGAAGAAGAACTTCAGGAAGGCGTGCTTTCATGCTATGACGTTTTACAATGGGCATATGCTGCTGACTGGAATTCAATGTATGTTGTAAAATCATTTCCTTCAGATGAAACACACGCTGGAGGTGGTTCAGATGGTGATCAGCCGCCATACCAACAATTAGACGATTTTTCTTATACGGCTGAAAACAAACCAATTGAGCATTCTTTTAAAGCTATGTATTTCGGTGTTATGAGAGCTAATGCAATTATAAATATTGCAAAAGACGATACTCCGGTGAAAAAGCAAATGATAGCTGAAGCCAAAGCTTTAAGAGCCTTTTTTTACTTTGAATTAGTCTCAATGTGGGGAGGCGTTCCATTAAGATTAAAAATTCCAACAGCATCTGAATTTGCAATGGCAAAATCGACACCTGAAGAAATTTATACACAAATACACAAAGATCTGGACGAAGCAATTCCGAATCTGCCTAAAAAAAGTGAATACTCTGCCGCAATGCGTTTTAGAATGTCAAAAGGTGCTGCACAGGCTATAAAAGGAAAAGCTTATTTATATCAAAAGAAGTATCCTGAATCAGCCGATGCATTTGAGGATGTTATTGCTTCAAATGAATATGATCTTGCTGCTGATTATTCAAAACTGTTTTTAAAGGAATCAGAATATGGAATAGAATCTTTATTTGAAATTGGCTACGTTACTTCTGCAGGCTATGATTGGGGAAATTTCCAATGGGGAGGAAATCGTGCGATGGAAAATAATGTTAACTGGCAATTGATGGGACCCAGAGCGGCTAGTTTTGTAGCAGGAACTTCAGGACTTCTGCCTGGCTGGGGATTTAATTATCCAACAGCTAAAATGGGAGATGCTTTTAATGCAGAAGGCGATATGGTTAGAAAAAATGCGTCAATATTATCAGTAGCAGATCTTAGATCAAAATACGGCGGTGACTGGACAGAAGACTGGACAATCCCTAACCCTGTATGGGGAATGGAGGGTTACTTTAGGCTAAAATATGGTTCTTTGGCTTCTGAAACGGGTACACCTGTTGGCGAATTAAACTATGGAACAAATGTAAGATTAATTAGATATGCTGATGTCCTGTTAATGGCAGCAGAAGCAAATCTTTTAGCAGGAAATGTTTCAACTGCACAAGGTTATTTTACTAAAGTACGTGACAGAGTAGACTTACCTGTTAAAATTGTTACTCTTGACGCGATCAAAACCGAAAGAAGATTAGAGCTTGCATTTGAAGGATTTAGATTTCTGGATTTAATTCGTTGGGGTGACGCTGCAACTGTCCTTAAAAATCAAGGATTTAAGAAGAACAGTAACTTTGCGGATAAACATAAATTATATCCAATACCTGCTGCAGAAATTCTTAACAATAATAAAATGACGCCGAATCCGGGTTGGGGTAATTAAGCTCTGAATTAAAATCAGTGAATGAATTGTTATTCACAAAAGATATTTCTCTGCAAAAACATGAAAAATACATTCACTTAATAATTGTGGATTATTTTAAGTTAAGTTTTAAGTTAAGTTTGGTTGTTAGTATAGCCCATCTTCTTTATGATTATGGGCTATTTTTTAAAATCAATTCTGAATTTAAAAATGAATTTTAAATCTAAGTTTTAATTATTTAAAACATATACAATGAAAAAAATTGGCTTTATTATTACTTGTTTATGTTTTTCTTCTACATTGTTTTCACAAACGAAGAGCCAAAAACAACAACAGGAATTCTCTGCTAAAAATAAAAAAATCACAGTTTACACTACAGCTGAAAATTCAAATTTAAAATTAACTTCTACCGATAATTTAGTATTCTCTGCCTCTAAACAGCCTTTAGAAACTGAGACTTCTGTATTTGTGGAACCCTCAAAAAAATTCCAGAAATTTATAGGAATTGGTGGTGCCGCAACCGATGCCAGTGCTGAAGTTTTTGCAAAACTATCAAAAGAAAAACAAACTGAATTTTTGAATGCCTACTATGACAAACAAAAAGGAATTGGCTATTCATTGCTCAGAACAACGATACAAAGTTCAGATTTTAGCAGTGGAAGTTATTCTTATATCAAAGAAGGAGATAAAGATTTGAAGACTTTTTCTATTGAGCATGACAAACAATACCGCATCCCGTTAATAAAACAAGCCATAAAAACAGCTGGTGGAAAATTAACCACATATGCTGCACCCTGGTCGCCAAATGCTTTTATGAAAAGCAATAATAATGTTTTGAAAGGCGGAACATTACTGCCTGAGTATTACCAAACATGGGCTAATTTTTATGCTAAATTTATAAAAGCTTACGAAAAAGAAGGAATTCCGATTTGTGGAACCTCAACCCAAAACGAACCAATGGCGGTTCAAACCTGGGAATCCTGCATCTATACTGCAGAAAACGAAAGGGATTTCATAAAAAATTACCTGGGTCCAACTTTGAGAAAAGAAAAACTCAATAATGTAAAAATTATAATTTGGGATCATAATCGTGATTTAATGAATCAAAGAGCGAATGTTATTTACTCTGATCCGGAAGCTTCAAAATATGTTTGGGGCATGGGTTTTCACTGGTACGAAACATGGTCGGGAGGTATGCCAATGTTTGATAACGTTAAAAAAGTACATGAAGCTTATCCTGATAAAGGTCTTTTATTTACCGAAGGCTGTGTCGAAAGATTTGATGCTGCAAAATACCAGTTCTGGCCAAATGCAGAAAAATACGGCACCGCAATGATAAACGATTTCAATAACGGAACAAATGGCTGGACTGACTGGAATATACTTTTAGATCAAAATGGAGGTCCAAATCATGTGGGGAATTTTTGCTTTGCACCAATCCATGCCGATACAACTACGGGAGAATTAATTTACACTCCGTCCTATTATTATATTGGACATTTCTCAAAATTCATTCATTTGGATGCAGTTCGTATCAGTTCGGCAGTAAGCAAAAGCAATCTGTTAAGCACTTCATTTCTAAATACTGACGGAACTGTGGTTACAATTGTAATGAATCAGACTGATAAAGAAATAAATTACAATCTTATTATAGCTTCTGAAAAAACACTAATTAAAATACCTCCGCACGCTATACAAACCTTAGTTTATTAAAGGTTTTATCTTACAAAAACAATATCTTGTACGATAATGGCAGCTTAAGGTCAATTTAATTTGAACAATAAATTATTCTAAATAATGATTTGTTTCAATCTTAATTAAAATTACAAAATGAAAAATACAATTTTGCTGGTATTTGCTTTCTCCATTTGTGGAACAGTATGGGGCCAGGTAAATAAAAAAACTGAGATTGACGCTAAAGTTTCAGAGTTACTTTCAAAAATGACTCTCGAAGAAAAAGTGGGCCAAATGACTCAGATTACCGTAACCATTTTTGAAGACCCAAAAAGACCTGGTTATTTTGATCCTTCAAAATTAAAGCAGGGAATTCAGGACTATCATATAGGTTCTATTTTAAATGTGCCAAATCCTGGTGCGCCAACATTAAAAAAGTGGCAGGAAACCATGGCTGCAATTTCTAATGAGGCAAATAAAACAAGGCTTAAAATTCCGGTTTTATATGGTATCGATGCCATTCACGGAGCAAGTTACACAACCGGTGCGACTTTGTTTCCACAGCAAATAGGATTAGCAGCAACATTCAATACCGATTTAGTAAAACGTGGTGCCGAGATTTCTGCTTACGAAACCAGAGCTTCTTCAATTCCCTGGGTTTTTTCTCCGGATTTAGATTTTCCAAGAAATCCTGCCTGGTCAAGAATGTGGGAATCCTTTGGGGAAGATGCCTATCTGTCGTCAAAAATGGCGATAGCGTTGGTTGATGGTTTTGAAGGAAATAATGTAGGTTCAAAATACAGTGTAGCTTCCTGTATGAAACATTATATTGGTTACGGAAGTACAACAACCGGAAAAGACAGAACCCCAAGTATCATCCCGGAACGTTTGTTACGACAATACGATTTAACGATTTACGAAGCTGCCATTAAAGCCGGAGCTAAAAGTGTTATGGTAAGTTCCGGAGAAATAAATGGAACTCCCGTACATGCGAGCAAACATTTAATTACTGATATATTAAAAAATGAATTGGGCTTTCAGGGAGTTGTAGTAACCGACTGGAAAGACATTATCTATCTAAATACAAGACATAAAGTAGCTGAAACCAAGCGTGATGCCGTAAAAATTGCAGTTATGGCCGGAATCGATATGAGTATGGTTCCTGAAGAATTTTCTTTTTATACTGATTTAATTGATTTAGTTCAAAAAGGCGAAGTACCAATGTCAAGAATCGATGATGCCGTTACGCGAATTTTAAGAGTGAAATTCGAATTGAATTTATTTCAGAATGCAGTAGCGAATTTAAAGGATTATCCAAAGTTCGGTTCTCCGGAACACATTCAGGAAGGTTACAAAACAGCTGCCGAATCGATTACTTTATTAAAAAATACAACTGCAGTCCTGCCTCTAAATAAAAATGAAAAAGTACTAATTACAGGTCCTACAGCGAATAGCATGAAATACCTGAACGGTGGCTGGTCATACACCTGGCAGGGTGAAAATTCAGATACTTATGCTGCTGATAAATTAACTATTTTAGAAGCTTTTCAAAGCAAATTGGGAAAAGACAATGTATTTTATACACTAGGCGCTGATCTTGAAAAAGAAGATGATTCTGCTATCGAAAAAGCTATTGAATTAGCAAAAAATGCTTCCAAAATAGTTTTATGTTTAGGCGAGAAAAATTACACTGAAACTCCGGGTGATATCAGTAATATTTACATGAGTGATTCGCAAATCAAATTGGCATTGGCCTTAGCCAAATTAAACAAACCGATTATTTTAGTTTTAAACGAAGGAAGACCAAGATTAATCAGTGATTTCGAAGACAAAATGAGCGCTGTTATTCAGTGTTATCTTCCCGGAAATGAAGGAGCCAGAGCTTTGGTCGATATTATTTACGGTGATGTAAACCCTAGCGGGAGATTACCTTATAATTATCCGAGATATCCAAATTCTTTAGAAAAATACAATCGAAAATATACGGAAAGCATTTCTGAAGGTGAACAAAATGATGATGCCAAATACGAAAAAAGCTATTTGCCACAGTATGAATTCGGAACAGGATTATCCTATACCACTTTTACATATTCTAATTTAAAAATTGATAAAACTGAAATCAATTCCAGCGATGAAGTCAATGTTTCAGTAGAAGTTACAAACTCTGGTAAAAAAGCCGGAAAAGAGTCTGTTTTATTATACCTGTCTGATAATTTTGCAAGTATCACACCTGAGTTCAAAGCTTTAAAAAGATTTGACAAAATTAGCTTAGAACCGAACGAAACCAAAACAGTAAATTTCACACTGAACCAAAAAGATTTGCAATTTGTGAATGAAGACTTAAAATGGATTTCTGAAAAAGGGACATTTACAATTCAGGTTTCAAACCTGAAAAAAGATTTTTATTTGAAATAAAAAGTGATCGTGAGAAATAACAATTTTTAATCTGGTCTCAAGACCATGTTAAATTCCATTTCATTTTTTTGCTACGGGTTTCATGAATTTTTCACAACTTGATTTGTGTCCTTTTTATGAAACTCGTTATTTTTTAGAATATAGTTTCATTTAGAAATCGAAAAATCAATATTAACAGAAAGATAAAGTCAACAATTAATTATTTTGTTACATTAGTTTTTCTCATGAAATCCCTAAAACATTGGATGCTTTCTAAATTAAAATTATTTTATATGAAAAAATTTAATGTCCTGTTTTCCATTTTAATGATGCTTTTTATCAGCAACTCATTTTATAGTCAAAACTTAAAAATCATGACCTATAATATTCGACTTGATATTGCTTCTGACGGAGAAAATGCATGGCCAAACCGAAAAGATTTTTTTACTTCTCAAATTCAGTTTTACAGCCCGGATATTTTTGGAGTTCAGGAAGCAACCCCAAACCAGGTTGTTGATATAGCTTCGGCTTTGCCAGATTACAACAAATTTGGAATAGGAAGAGAAGCTGAAGGAAAAGGCGAAGCCTGTACTGTTTATTATAAAAAAAGCCGTTTTAAAATACAGCAATCAAATACATTTTGGTTATCTGAAACCCCAAATATTGTTTCAAAAGGCTGGGATGCCGCTTGCAATCGAATTTGCACATATGGATTGTTTGAAGATTTAAAAACAAAAAATTTATTTTGGGTTTTTAACACTCATCTTGATCATATTGGTAATGAAGCGAGAGTCAAAGGTGTTCAATTGATTTTGTCAAAAATAAAAGAAGTGAATACTAAGAAATATCCTGTGATTTTTATGGGTGATTTTAATTCAGAACCAGATACACCACAAATTGCCGAAGTAAAAAAAGTAATGAATGACACGAGAGAGGTATCAAAAGAAAAACCATTTGGCCCTTCAGGTACTTTTAATAATTTCAAACATAACGAACCTGTAACACTCTTAATAGATTATATTTTTATTTCTAAAAACAGCAATTTTAAAGTTCTGAAACATGCAGTTTTGAGCGATGCCATAAATTTAAAATACCCATCAGACCATCTTCCGGTTTTTATCGAAATTAACTAATGAAAAAAACAATAACACTTATTTTGCTGTCCATCTCTTTTTTTGGATTAGCCCAACAAGAAACAATCGATCAAAAAGTAAATGCCTTATTGAAAAAAATGACCCTTGAAGAAAAAATAGGCCAGCTTAATCAATACACAGGCGATAATTCGGCAACGGGTCCAATTACAATAAATCCAAATAAACAAGCCGAAATAAAAGCAGGCTTAGTGGGTTCGATGCTAAATGTTATCGGAACAAAATATACCAGACAATATCAGGAACTGGCGATGCAGTCACGTCTTAAAATTCCGTTGTTGTTTGGTCAGGATGTAATTCACGGATACAAAACAACTTTCCCGATTCCGTTAGCAGAAGCTGCCAGTTGGGATTTACAAGCGATTGAATTGGCTGCCAGAATTGCCGCTACAGAAGCATCTGCAAGTGGAATTCACTGGACATTTGCCCCAATGGTAGATATCGCCCGTGACCCACGCTGGGGAAGAGTAATGGAAGGTGCCGGAGAAGATACTTACTTGGGTTCTAAAATTGCCTATGCAAGGGTAAAAGGTTTTCAGGGAAATAAATTGGGCGACTTAAATTCTGTTATGGCCTGTGTAAAACACTTTTCCGCTTATGGCGCCGCAACAGGCGGAAGAGATTATAATTCTGTTGACATGAGCGAAAGGATGTTATTTGAAACCTATTTGCCTCCTTTCAAAGCTGCTCTTGATGCCGGTGCTGCAACATTCATGAATTCATTTAATGATTTGAATGGAATCCCTGCAACCGGAAATGCACATTTGCAACGTGATATCTTAAAAGGAAAATGGAACTTTCAGGGATTTGTAGTTTCAGATTGGGGTTCTATCGGAGAAATGGTCGCACACGGTTATTCAAAAGATTTAAAAGCTGCGGCACTTTCTGCAATTACAGCTGGTAGCGATATGGATATGGAAAGTAATGCCTACCGTTATAATCTGGCTGAATTGGTGAAAGAAGGCAAACTTTCTGTTGATTTGATTGATGATGCGGTAAAACGTATTCTTCGTAAAAAATTCGAATTAGGATTATTTGAAGATCCATACCGATATTCAGATGAAAAAAGAGCTGAAAAAGCTTTAAACAATCCTGAAAACAGAAAAGCAGCGCTAGAAGTAGCCGAAAAAAGTATCGTTTTATTAAAGAATGATAACCAAACATTACCCCTTTCTAAAAACCTGAAAACAATTGTATTCATCGGGCCAATGGTTAAAGAATACAAAGCTAATATGGGATTCTGGTCAGTTGAATTACCAGATGTAGATTACGATAAATGGGTAGTTTCGCAATGGGATGGTTTACAGAATAAAGTGGGTAAAAAAACAAAATTGCTTTACGCCAAAGGCTGTGAAGTTGACGGAGATAATAAAGATGGTTTTGCCGAAGCCATTGCAATTGCCAAACAAGCCGATGTTGTTATTTTGAGCATCGGAGAAAGACGCGACATGAGCGGTGAAGCCAAAAGCCGAAGCGATCTTCATATACCGGGAGTTCAGGAAGATTTGGTAAAGGCAATTCAGGCAACAGGAAAACCCGTTGTAGTTTTGATAAACGCAGGAAGGCCTCTTATTTTTAACTGGACTGCAGATAATGTGCCTGCAATTGTTTACACCTGGTGGCTGGGAACAGAAGCCGGCAACGCTATTGCGGATGTTCTGTTTGGAGATTATAATCCTTCCGGGAAATTGCCCATGACTTTTCCGAGAGAAGTGGGTCAGATTCCAATTTATTACAATCATTTCAGCACCGGAAGGCCAGCTCCAAATGAAGACGCAAACGGTTATGTTTCCGCTTATATCGATTTAAAAAACTCCCCTAAATTTCCTTTTGGATATGGATTAAGCTATACAAAATTCAATTATAGTGCCTTGAAATTATCTTCAGCTAAAATGAAGGATAATGAAACCATTAAAGTTTCTTTTCAATTATCAAATGTTGGAAAAGTTGCCGGAGAAGAAGTAATTCAGTTATATCTAAAAGATAAATTCGGATCTGTTGTAAGGCCGATTTTAGAACTAAGGGATTTTCAAAAAGTAAAATTAAATGCCGGAGAATCTAAAACTATAGAATTCACAATTGACAAAGAAAAACTTTCTTTCTATAATGATAAATTACAGTGGACAGCTGAATCCGGTGATTTTGAAGTTATGATCGGAGCTTCATCAGCAGATATTAAACTAAAATCTAAGTTTGAATTAGTAGATTAAAAAAAGAAAATGCCTCTAAAAATTTAGAGGCATTTTCTTTTTTTTAATTCTTGATAAATTTGGCACTTGAACTTCCTTTATCTGAAATTATCTTTATAAAATAGGTTCCTGTTTTAAGATCAGAAGCATCAATTTTAGCATTAAGATCAGGTTTTGGAATTGCAATAATTAATCTTCCCAAAATATCATAAATCGCTAAAGAGTGTATTTGTATAACCTGAGAAGAATTAATATTTAAAGTGTTTTTTACAGGATTAGGATACAATGTAAAATAATTTGAAAATATAAAATCATCATTACCCAGATTTATCACTTTAAAAGTCGAACTGGCTTTATTAGTCAGGATTGGGAAATTATAATCAAAATATATATTAGCTTCATTTGTAAACGTATTTCCCACTTTTAACGTAGATTTAGTTTTAATTTTAAAAGCGATATAACCATCATTATTTGCGTCATCAAAAGGAAGGTTTATGTTTTCAAAAATAAATTCAACCTGTTTTTCATATAAAATTCTACTCACAAAAGGATGGCTGGAATTAAGCGGAACTAAAGTTGTTACATCAAATTTCGAGGTATCAATAATATCTTTTACAACAATATTTTGAGCCATATAATTTCCTGTGTTCTCAAAACGAATTAAATAGTGAATATAATTACCTATTAGATCTGCAGTAACAACAGATCCTTCCAGACATGTTTTATCATTTGGATCGTATGAGCCTACAACTGCCTGATGCAAATCGAACGAGTTATCATGCGGATTTTCATCTGTTTTCTGGGTCGTAATTAAAGAAGAAAAACTCAAAACGTCGCCATTGTTGACGGCAGGTGTTTCGGTTGGTGTATTTAAATTTAAAGTAAATATAATTTCTCTTTTTTCAAAAGGCTTTAAATTATCAAACTTCCAAGAAAGATTATTTAGACTCTGATTTAAAAGATTTTGATTTGCTGATATAAAATCCATAATGGCATCATTAAATTTTAAATTGACGATACCAGATTCTGTAGTATTTCCTTTATTTGTAAATATAATTTTGTATTTAGCATCAAAACCAGGCCGGGATACCGTGATTGGCACTAAAATGATTTCTAAATCAGTTTTAGTACCATTTGGAGTAATACAGAAATCCTGCACATAAGCATTTCCTTTATCTGAAAATGTAACATTAATCGACAAAGGTGAAATAGTAAAATAATCCTTATTTTCTAAAACTGGTGTTATTTTATAATTTCCGATTGATGCCGGTAGAAAATAATTTCCAGTTCCGTTAGCAATAAAACTGCCTGAAGTACCCCCCCCATCTGCCACTGTAAATTTTAAATTTGGAAAAATATTATCTAACGCATCACAGCCATTTAGATTTGCATCATACTTAACTAATCCTTTTATAACATTAAAGTCTCCTTCGGGAGTAAAAGAACAGTAATTATTAATCTCACAATTTATGGTACCATATATCCCCATATGCTGCTTCAGATAGTACGCTTGCGAATTGTCTGTGCAAATGTATTTCAAACTGGAATTTAGCTGAATTCCAAAATACACATTATCCCATTTATTGTAATTTGTCAGAACAGAACTGCCTTTCATAAATAAACTAACCAGATTTCGGTTGTTACTGCAAAATAAATAATCTAATTTACTAAGACCGCTGACATCAAGTGTATTTAATTTATTACTGCTACAGTTTAAGTAAATAAGTTTTTTGGAGCTATTGACCTGTAAATCTTCAATCAAGTTCGCGTTACAGGACAAACTTCCAAGATTTTCTAAACCCGTAAGATCTAAGGCCTTAAGAGAATTAAAATCACAAGCTATACCTGTCAGGCTCTTTATTCCCTTAACGTTCAGAGAAGACAGCTGATTATTGGAACATTCTAAACGCAAAAGACTATCCAAACCTGAAATATCTAATGAAGTAAGTTTATTATATCTGCAGTTTAAATCAACAAGTTTTATTAAGCCCGATAAATTTAATGATTCCAAAGCACTTTCTTTAAAATCAATTTCTGTAAGATTTGTTGCTCCCAATAAATTTACTGAGGTAAGATTTCCACACCAATAAGCGTATAGAACACCTAATTTATTCAAATTGCTTACATTTAAAGATGTTATTTTGTTATTATTTCCACAATTTAAATATTCAAGATCTCTGGATAAAGTAAAATCTAAATTATTGATTAGATTACCATAACAAAATAATTTTTGCAAACTCTTTAATTTACTTATATCCAAGGAAGTAATTTGATTATTATAACAATTTAACAATTTTAAGTCAACCAAATTGTCAATTTTTAAAGATTCTAGTTTATTTTGTGAACAGTCTAGTTCTTCCAAAAAAGGTGAATTTGTTAAATCCAGAGAAGTAATATTATTGTTCTGGCATTCTAAAAATCTAAGATTTGGAAATTTAGAGATCCCTTCTAATGATGAAATCATTGATTCACCATTAACCTTTTTTAATGTTAATGAACTAATGTTTAACGCTTCACTTTCTTGAATTTCTCCATCGTGATTGGTATCAATTGTTTCAATTGAATTCCCAGCTAAATCTTTCGGTGAAGAAAAATACAAAATAATCCTTTTAAAAACTGGATCAGGAATGTTTACAATTTGGGCTTCGCTAAAAAACGAAACCAATAAAAATAGAACAGTGTAAAGTTTTCTCATAAATTTAATTTAAGGCACGAATATATAGATTTATTCTTAGCCTTTTCTGACTAATTAAAAGTTTGAAAAATAAAAAATGCCTCCAAAAAATTGGAGGCATTTTTTTACAAGAACAATACATTCTATTTCACTGCTTCAACTTTAGCTTTTACCTCAGCTTCAGTTCCTTCAAAAACTTCTGTCGTAGTTTTTCCGTTTTCGGTTTTCGTTACTGTTCCAACCGTAACGCCATTTGCTGTAGACAAATTAACCTCAACACGGTTTTTATCATATTTTCTGGTATCAAAACAATCTGTTTTTTGATGAGTATATTTTCCTTTTGCATCAAAGTGAGCTAAGCATTTTGCAGTTTCTTCGGCTGTACAGCCTTTTTCTTTGCACATTTTAATACATTCTTCTTTTGTCATTCCTGACATATCTCCACATTTGGAAACTCCGCCAGCATGCATTTCCATTTTACAGCATGAACCTTTTTCGATCATAGCTGAAGACGAATGGCCTTCTCCTAAAATTGGCGCAATTACCAAACCAATCAGGCAAGTCAATTTGATTAAAATATTCATAGATGGCCCTGAAGTATCTTTAAACGGATCTCCAACTGTATCACCAGTTACCGCAGCTTTGTGTGCATCAGAACCTTTATATGTCATTTCGCCATTAATCATCACCCCTGCTTCAAAAGATTTCTTGGCATTGTCCCACGCACCTCCGGCATTGTTTTGAAAAACTGCCCAAAGTACTCCGGAAACGGTAACTCCGGCCATATAACCTCCTAACATCTCAGCAATTAACTGATTATTATCAGCATAAACTAATTTACCTAACAACACAATTGCAATCGGGAAACCAATTGTCAAAATTCCAGGCAGCATCATTTCGCGCAAAGCAGCTTTTGTTGAAATTTCAACACATTTTCCGTATTCCGGTTTTCCGGTTCCTTCCATAATTCCCGGAATTTCCTTAAACTGACGACGTACTTCATATACCATGTCCATCGCGGCTTTTCCAACAGAATTCATGGCCAATGCCGAGAAAACTACCGGGATCATTCCGCCCACAAATAACATTGCCAAAACTGGCGCTTTAAAAATATTGATTCCGTCAATTCCGGTAAAAGTTACATACGCTGCAAATAATGCTAACGAAGTTAAAGCTGCAGAAGCAATTGCAAAACCTTTTCCGGTTGCTGCAGTTGTATTTCCTACTGAATCTAAAATATCAGTTCTGGTACGCACTTCTTTTGGCAATTCACTCATTTCTGCAATTCCTCCGGCGTTGTCTGAAATTGGCCCGAAAGCATCAATTGCCAATTGCATGGCTGTAGTTGCCATCATTGCAGAAGCTGCCAAAGCAACGCCGTAAAATCCTGCCAAAGCATATGAAATCCAGATTGCCGCAGCAAATAATAATACTGTTGGAAAAGTAGAAATCATTCCGGTAGCTAAACCTGCAATAACGTTTGTTCCTGCACCGGTTGATGATTTTTGCACAATAGCCATTACTGGTTTTGTACCTAATCCTGTATAATATTCCGTTACGGATGAAATTGCACCGCCGACTACCAATCCGACTAAGGTGGCATAGAAAACACGCATAGATGAAATATCTTTAGAGCCTTCGCCAAAAAAGGTCATCTGCATCGTTTCCGGAAGCATATGCTGTACTAAAAAGAAACAGGCAACTGCAGTTAAAACAATCGAAACCCAGTTTCCTATATTTAATGCTTTTTGCACTTGTGCTTCTTTAGCATTATCATCCGATATTTTTACTAACATGGTTCCGATAATGGAGAATAAAATTCCGAAACCGGCAATTGCCATAGGGAGTAAAATTGGGCCAATTCCTCCAAAAGCATCCTGAATATTACCTCCCATATCTTTGATTACGTAATTTCCTAACACCATAGCTGCCAGTACTGTTGCTACATAAGAGCCAAATAAATCAGCTCCCATACCCGCTACATCACCTACGTTGTCTCCAACATTATCAGCAATTGTTGCCGGATTACGTGGATCATCTTCCGGGATTCCGGCTTCGACTTTACCTACTAAATCAGCTCCGACATCGGCAGCTTTTGTGTAAATTCCGCCACCTACCCTGGCAAACAAAGCAATTGATTCTGCACCCAGTGAAAATCCGGCCAATGTTTCAAGAACAACGGTCATCGTTTCTGTATCTTTCCAGACTCCGCCTGAAAACAGATTAAAGAAAATTATAAAAAAAGTTGTCAGGCCTAATACTGCCAAACCTGCAACACCTAAACCCATTACGGTTCCTCCGCCAAAAGAAACTTTTAAAGCTTGCGGCAAACTTGTACGTGCTGCCTGAGTGGTTCTAACGTTTGTTTTTGTTGCAATTTTCATTCCCATATTTCCTGCTAACGCCGAAAAAAATGCTCCAAAAATAAATGCAACTACTATTAATAAATGTGTTTTAACTCCCGGAATAAAAGTAATTCCGGCTAATGCAATACTTGCAATAATTACAAAGATTGTCAATAATTTGTATTCTGCTTTTAAAAAGGCGAGCGCCCCTTCGTAAATGTGATCTGAAATCTCTTTCATTTTGCCATCACCAGCATCTTGTTTTAAAACCCAAGTCCTTTTTATTCCCATGAAAAGTAATCCAATAATTGCCATAACAATTGGCAAGTAAATCATAAATGCATTCATATTTTAATGGTTTTGGTTAATAGTCAACAAACTAACAAAACGAATTTAAACAAAAAAGCAATACTCCTGACGGGGTATTGCTTTTTTTATAAAATATGAAGGCAAAAATTATTTAATACTAAATAATCCTTCCGGTTTATTCTCAATATCTTCAAAACGTTTAGTACATTCAGCAATAATTGCAAATGCTTCGTTTACGTCTCCCCATCCTTCAACATCTACTTTTTTGTTTTCAAGATCTTTATAAACCTGGAAGAAATGCTCAATTTCTTTCAATAAGTGTCCGTTAATATCGGATAGGTCATTTAATGAATTCCAGATTGGATCTGAAACTGGTACACAAATAATTTTTTCGTCCGGTCCTTTGTCATCAGCCATATGGAAAACACCAATTGGTTTGACTTCTATAACACATCCAGGGAAAGTTGGTTCGTTTATCAAAACCAGTACATCAAGAGGATCACCGTCAAGAGCTAAAGTTTCCGGAATAAATCCGTAATCTGCCGGGTACATCATTGAAGAGAACAACATTCTGTCGAAACGCATTCTTTTGATTTCAAAATCGTACTCATATTTATTTCTGCTTCCTCTTGGTATTTCGATTAATACATCGAAAGTTGTTAGTTTGTCTGCGGTCATTTTCGTTTTTTATTATTTCTATAATTGCGATTGCAAAAGTAACCCAAAGAATCCTTTTTTACAATGAAAAAAACACATTAATCTATACCTTTTATTGATTAATTAATATAGTTTCCTTTTATATAACAGAGAGTTAATATGTAATTTTTCGATTTCGCTTATTTAAGTAATAATGCCACAGCAAATAGGTGGCATAAGATCGATATGGACTCCATTGTTGCGCATAAATTTCCATCTCGTGTTTGTCATGAATATCAAGTAATTCTTTGATTGTATTTATAACTGCAATATCACCAAGCGGAATCAAATCCGGCTCCTGTAAACAAAACATGAGGTAAATATCGATAGTCCAATTCCCGATTCCTTTTAACTTTATGAGCTCTTCCCGAACTTGTTTTGCCGATTTTGCGGATAAACTTTCAATGTCTAATTCTTTGCTTAGAACTGCTTCAGAAAGAATTTTGATATATTTTGTTTTTTGGCGGCTTACTCCTAAAGTCCGAAACTCTTCATCCGGTAAAACTGCCATTGTTTCCGGATTACAAATTGTATGTGCTTTTATTTTTAAAAAGGTGGCTTTCGCCGAATCTATAGAAACTTGTTGTTCCAGAATTAGCAATACTAATGTTTCAAAACCCTGAGGACGTTTGGGAATTGGAGGTAATCCATATTTCTCAATGATTTCCTGAAATATTGGATTTTTGGTTAATAGAAAATCGATAGCCTCTTGCATAACGTAATTTTTAGCCCCGATAAAAGTGGAAATCCTTTTGTTTTTTTCTTTAAAAAATAAAAGATGGAACGAATAGCGGGAATAGCTTCTAAAATTAAATAAAAAAGAATCCCGCAAAGCGCAGAGACGCAAAGAATTTAAAAACTTAGCGACTTGGCGTCTTGCGAGATTATTAAAAGTTTGAGCTTTACTTAATCTTATTAAAATCTTTAGAAGTAGAATCCGAAAGATCCTTTTACGGCAAATTTAGCGGCATCAGGCATATCTAAGTAATTTCCTCTCCATGAAAAATCGATTCGGAATACTTTAAAAATATTTCCGATTCCGGCATTGTATTCCCAATATACTTTTTCCGGTGCATTATATGGCAGTCCTGAAGCATTAATGGCTCTATTGTCATCAGAAATAGTTCCGTAAACACCTTTTACACCAACAAATTCACGCCAGTTTAGTTTTCGCATAAATGGGATTCTGGCAAATAACCTTCCTCCAAAATCATGATTCCATTGTAAAGTTGCGTACTCATCTGATATAAACTCATAGAAATTTAAATTACTAAAAGTATTATCTATAGTAAAATAGGTCTGGTTTCCGGGAATTACACTCATTAATCCCAACGGAATTGTACCAAAGGTTTTTCCGGTTTCCAGAATAATATTTGATCTGCCCAAAGGTCCGATAACAATAGGCTGTTTATAGTACAACTGCACTTTTTCGTAAGCGAAATCACTTTTTAAAACTCCTTTAAGGCCATAACTAAAATTAATAAAGAAATGACTGAACGGACTATCAACCAAATCTCGTTCTACCCCAAAACCGATAGTTTTGCGGTTTGGCATAAATTCAAATTGAATATTAGCTTCTGATTGGATTACTTTACCTTCCACAATTCCCGCAGGATTTGCTATGGTAGGCAAAGTCGTGTAATAATCTAAACTAAAAGTCTTTGAAGCCGATTCTAATGTTCGATAAGAAAATCCTGCCTGGACAATAAAATTCTTCATTGGTTCCATTTCAAAAGAAACGCTGCTCAAATTAATATTCGTTAATTTTCCGTTGCTGCCTGATGTAAATAAAGCTGATGAAGCAAAACTTCGTCCTAAAATATCATTTGTTGTGGTTAAACTAGCCCCAATTTGCTCTATATCCCGTCTGTTTCCTCCCGAAATAATGAAACGTTTTTTCTTGTCGACCATCCATTTCCCGGAAACTCCGTATTTAAATTTATTATCGTCAAAACCATAAGCTGTATAAGCCTGCACACGCCATGGATCATTTGGTCCGAAATAGGTTCGCCCTCCTACACGTACTCGGAAGCCCTCTACTTCATTATAACCAAACGTGGAAAAAATAGGTCCGTAATCAAAGTTTTTAAATTCAACATAACCGCTTCCTAAAATCGAAACTAAATTATAAAGCTGTTTAAATTTCTTGACAGTTTGCAGAGTATCCAGCATTTTATAAATCCCGGCTTCGTCTTTATTTAATTTTTCGAAGCGATTTTCAGTCCAAAACTCATCGGGCCTATTATAAACTGCGTTGTCTATAAAATTGACTTCTTCCTTATAAAATTTCTCAGGTTTCTGAATGTTAAATTTATGATCTCTGTAAAGCGTAGTTCTTTTTCCGTAAACTCCCTTTGATTTTTCTTTTTTATTTAAAGCAAAATCCGACATCATGTAATCTCGGGTCAATAGAAAAACCGAATCGTTTTGTACTTCAAATTCCTGCTCGATATAAATATCTTTTACCCAGTTAATATTGGCGCTTTTGGTAACACCCATATTTATTTTTTTGATAGCAAAAGTGGTATCGTTTACCCAAAAATCTCCTTTAAAAGTCAACTCGTTTTTCCGTCTTGGATAAAAAACAATATTATAACACCATTTTTTATCAATAAATGCACTGTCTTTTAATACATAGTTATAAACATCAATTCCTGTTTTTGAAAGTGGGCTTGTAAAACTTTTATCAAAAAACTTCAGGTGATTGTCGTAAATATTATAATCAGAATAAAGATCTTTTACAAAAGATAAAATTTGTTGATTTCCATTAAACCCGGAGGTTTTGCTTGCTGTAATATTCTCTTTGGTTTTCTTTAATTTGTTATCGCCATAAACATCGTATAACGATTCATTGATGAAGATTGGCAAATAAGTTTTTCCTGTAACATCAGAAGTATCAATATGATTGAAGACAAACTCCATTCCTTTAAAGAGTTTATTTTTCATGAAAGCGCTGTCAATCGTATTCATATCAAACTCGACTTTCTCGTATTTCTTCATTTGATATTGATTGAACTGGTACAAACCGTTTTTACGCTTTCTTTCCCATATTTTTCTCAATATATCTAATGCCGGATTGTTTTTCTTGGATGTTTTTCCTGTAAAAATTACGACTTCATTTAGTACTTCAGGTTCATTTAAAACAATTTTAAAATTATAATTTACTGCTTTTTCTAAAGGAACTTCTTTATCTGAAAATCCTGCCGAGGTAACCAGCAAAGCAGTGTATGTATTTGAGGATTCCAAATAAAACCGTCCGTCTTCATTA
Organism: Flavobacterium sp. Flavsp81; assembly: GCF_059491325.1. Classification (NCBI taxonomy): domain Bacteria; kingdom Pseudomonadati; phylum Bacteroidota; class Flavobacteriia; order Flavobacteriales; family Flavobacteriaceae; genus Flavobacterium; species Flavobacterium sp. Flavsp81. Next base: position 3,023,282 of record NZ_CP168505.1, read on the forward strand.
GAAACTATTCCGGTATTTGAACCTTTGAAAACAATATTTGCAAATGGGATTGGCTGATTAGATTTATCTAAAACAATTCCGCTCACTTTTGTTTGTGCAAGGGCCTTATTTGCAAAAGCAAATATAAATAACAGACCAAGTAAAATTATTTTTTTCATAACGTGACAAAAAAAAAACTTCATCAATTAATATGACTGATGAAGTTTTATAAGTATTGTTTATTTGACTATTTGTACATTACTTTCTTTACTGCTTTAACTACATCAGCTGCATTTGGCAACCAGTCTTTTAGTAAAACAGGAGAGTAAGGAGCCGGAGTATCTGCTGTCGTGATACGCTGAATTGGCGCATCAAGAAAATCGAAAGCCTGCTCTTGTACAATATAAGTGATTTCAGAAGAAATACTTGCGAATGGCCATGCTTCTTCTAAAATTACCAAACGGTTTGTTTTTTTAACAGATTTTAAAATTGCTTCGTTATCCATTGGACGAACTGTTCTTAAATCGATAATTTCGCATGAAATTCCTTCTTTAGCCAATTCATCAGCAGCGATAAAAGCTTCTTTAATGATTTTTCCAAAAGAAACGATAGTTACATCAGTACCTTCACGTTTGATATCAGCTACTCCTAATGGAATCGTATATTCTCCGTCCGGCACTTCCCCTTTATCACCATACATCTGCTCAGATTCCATAAAAATTACAGGATCATTATCGCGAATTGCAGATTTTAAAAGTCCTTTCGCATCATAAGGTGTCGAAGGCACTATAACTTTAAGTCCCGGAGTATTAGCAAACCAGTTTTCTAAAGCTTGTGAGTGAGTTGCTCCTAATTGACCTGCAGAAGCAGTTGGTCCGCGAAAAACGATAGGCACATTAAATTGTCCTCCTGTCATTTGACGCATTTTAGCAGCGTTATTTATAATTTGATCAATACCAACTAAACAGAAGTTGAAAGTCATATATTCTACAATAGGACGACAACCATTCATAGCTGATCCTACTGCAATTCCTGTAAACCCAAGCTCAGCAATTGGAGTATCAATTACTCTCTTTTCACCAAACTCAGCAAGCATTCCTTTTGAAGCCTTGTAAGCTCCGTTATATTCTGCAACTTCTTCGCCCATTAAATATATGGATTCATCGTGACGCATTTCTTCACTCATCGCTTCGCAAATGGCCTCTCTAAATTGTATTGTTCTCATAGTTGTATTTTATGTTCTTTTTTCTGATGAGCAAAAATAAATATTTTAAATAACTTAAAAGCATAAATTGAATTTAAAATGACACTAACTTCTCACTATCTTTAGGTTTTAACTTTTTAAATTTTATTGTGATATTTACGAAATCGATATACAAGGCCATTTTGCTCACTCAAAAAAGATATTTCAGCACACAATCAATCTTATTTTGTTTTATTTTAAAAATTAATTAATTCTTTTTAAAAACGGAATAAATTAATAATGTAGTATAAATCAACTTCAGGTTTTATGGTTGAAATAAGTTTTTAAAAAATTGCAAATTTGTTAATAATCAATGCTAATGGTTTAAATTTTACTTTTGTATTCTGATGAAAAGACTTCGAAAACCATCAATTCCCGAAAACGTAATAGTTTTATAAAATATTATGCGTGCATAGTATAATTATTCCAAATTAAATTCTAAATTTGTAAAAGAATATTATAAATATAAAAATATATACTTATGAAAATATTAGTTTGCATCAGTCATGTACCTGATACTACTTCAAAAATTAACTTCTCCAATGGTGATTCGGAATTCGATACCAATGGTGTACAATATGTAATCAATCCTAATGATGAGTTTGGTCTGACACGTGCAATCTGGTTTCAGGAACAACAAGGTGCTACAGTAACTGTTGTTAATGTTGGAGGTCCTGATACCGAGCCAACTTTACGCAAAGCTCTTGCTATAGGTGCCAACGAAGCAATTCGTGTAAACGCAAACCCAACCGATGGTTTTTTTGTTGCAAAACAACTTGCTGAAGTAATTAAAAACGGAGGTTATGATTTGGTAATTGCCGGAAAAGAATCTTTAGATTATAACGGAGGAATGGTTCCGGGAATGATTTCGGGAATTTTAGGTTCTAACTTTTTAAACTCCTGCACAGGTATAACTGTTGATGGCAACAGCGTAAAAGCAATTCGTGAAATTGATGGCGGAAAAGAAACTGTAAGCACAACTTTACCTTTAATCATTGGAGGCCAAAAAGGGCTTGTTGAAGAAAAAGATTTGCGTATTCCGAACATGAGAGGAATCATGACTGCAAGAACAAAAGCTCTTACTATTCTTGAACCGGTTGATGCTCCTGTAAATACAAAAGCTGTAAAATTTGAAAAACCAGCTCCTAAATCAGCTGTAAAATTAATTTCAGCTGATAATTTAGATGAGTTAGTTAATTTATTACACAACGAGGCTAAAGTTATTTAAGATTGTAAGTTCAGATTTTAGGTTGCTAATTGCAAAACAAAATCTGAAATTCAACATTGATTCACTTCAAAATCTAAAATCGATAATCATTTTAAATTTCAATTTTTAAAAATCTGAAATCTAAAATCTAAAATCTAAAATTATTATGTCAATATTAATATATGCAGAATCTGCAGAAGGAAAATTTAAAAAAGTAGCTTTTGAATTAGCTTCTTACGCTAAAAAAGTAGCAGAATCATTAGGAACTACCGTAACTGCTTTAACAATAAACGCAGGCGATGTAAGCGAATTATCAAAATACGGAGTTGATAAAGTATTAAAAGTTACTAACGATAAATTAGCAGGTTTTACGGCTAAGGCTTATGCCGATGTAATCAAACAGGCTGCCGAAAAAGAAGGAACAAAAGTAGTTTTACTTTCTTCTACAACAGACAGTATTTATCTTTCATCATTAGTTGCAGTAGCTCTAAATGCCGGTTTTGCTTCAAATGTTGTTGGATTACCGGTAAGCACTTCTCCTTTTCAGGTAAAAAGAAATGCTTTTTCAAACAAAGCTTTCAATATCACCGAAATCAATACAGATGTAAAAGTTCTTGGTTTAGCTAAAAACTCATATGGAATTTTCGAAAATACAGGATCAGCGACTGAAGAAGATTTTAATCCAACAATTGGAGATAACGATTTTGGAGTAAAAGTAGAGTCTGTTGAAAAAGTAAGTGGAAAAATATCTATTGCTGATGCTGATATTGTAGTCTCTGGAGGACGTGGTTTAAAAGGCCCTGAAAACTGGGGATTAATCGAAGATTTAGCTGCTGTTTTAGGCGCAGCAACTGCATGCTCTAAACCAGTTTCTGATCTGGGATGGAGACCTCATAGTGAACACGTTGGACAAACCGGAAAACCAGTTGCAACTAATTTATATATTGCAGTAGGAATTTCAGGCGCGATTCAGCATATTGCAGGCATCAACTCATCAAAAGTAAAAGTAGTAATCAATAATGACCCTGAAGCTCCATTCTTTAAAGTAGCAGATTACGGAGTAGTTGGAGATGCTTTTGAAATTGTGCCAAAATTAACTGAGAAATTAAAGGCTTTTAAAGCACAACATTCATAATTTAGAAATTCTCTTCAAAAATATAGCTACCTAAAAATAAGATAATCGTATCTTTGCTTTAGGTAGCTTTTTTGTTCCATATTTTTTGATTAAAATTGCAACTTTATTTTCCAATCAAAAAAAGTATTAAATTGAGGCAATAATTGCCCTTTTTACCCATACATATGAGTCTAGTAAAATTATCTATAAAAGGAATATCATACAGTCAAACTCAAAATGGAGCTTATGCCCTAATTTTGAATGAAGTTGATGGCGAAAGAAAATTACCAATTGTAATTGGTGCTTTTGAAGCCCAGTCGATTGCTATTGCCTTAGAGAAAGAAATTAAACCTCCCCGCCCATTAACACACGATTTATTCAAAAACTTCGCCGAAAGATTTGATATTGTAGTAAAACAGGTTATTATCCATAAATTGGTCGATGGTGTTTTTTATTCCAGCTTAATCTGCGAAAGAGATAAAATCGAAGAAATTATTGATGCCAGAACATCTGATGCTATTGCATTGGCATTACGATTTAGTGCTCCGATTTTTACCTATAAAAATATTTTGGATAAGGCTGGAATTTATTTAAAATCAAATACTGCGGAGACAGATCAGGGATCCCAGGAAATTGATGACGTGCTTTCGAATCCTGAAACTTTCGGACACGAAGAAGAAACCAACCAATCAGGTGATGTTTATGCTACGCACACTTTACAAGAATTAAACGAACTTTTAGATCAGGCAGTTTCTCAGGAAGATTACGAAAAAGCCGCTAAAATCAGAGACGAAATCTCAAAAAGATAACATAAAGGCATTAAGCAATAAGCTTTAGGCAATAAGCTTAAAGCCTATAGCGTAAGGCATAAAGCCAAAACAAAATGAAGCAATACTTAGATTTAGTACAGCATGTTTTAGAAAACGGCTGTCAAAAAGGGGATCGAACGGGTACAGGGACAAAGAGTGTTTTTGGATACCAGATGCGTTTTGATTTAAGTGAAGGTTTCCCAATGGTTACGACCAAAAAATTACATTTAAAATCCATCATATACGAATTGCTTTGGTTTTTAAAAGGTGACACCAACATCAAATATCTTCAGGAAAATGGAGTGAAAATATGGGATGCCTGGACAGATTCAAATGGCGATTTAGGACCAGTTTACGGACACCAATGGCGTAATTGGAACAGCGAAGAAATTGATCAGATCTCTGAATTGATTACCGAATTAAAAACAAACCCAAATAGCCGAAGAATGCTGGTTTCAGCATGGAATCCATCGGTTTTACCGGATACTACAAAATCATTTGAAGAAAATGTAGCCAATAATAAAGCTGCATTGCCTCCTTGTCACGCCTTTTTTCAGTTTTATGTGAGCAGTCCGGATCCTGGGAAAGGAGAAACAAAAGGGAAATTATCCTGTCAATTATACCAAAGAAGTGCTGATATCTTTTTAGGAGTTCCTTTTAACATTGCTTCTTATGCACTTTTAACAATGATGATTGCCCAGGTTTGTGATTTAGAAGCAGGTGAATTTATTCACACTTTTGGAGATGCACATATTTACAACAATCATTTTGAACAATTAGAATTGCAATTAAAACGAGAACCAAAACCATTGCCGAAAATGATTTTAAATCCTGAGATAAAAAACATTTTTGATTTTGATTACAATGATTTTACACTTTTAGATTATGAGCCGCATGCCGGAATAAAAGGAAGTGTTGCTGTATAAATATAAAATCCGCTTTTAGCGGATTTTTTATACTACTAAAACACTATTTTCACTCCCTGCAAAATCATTCCATCTATATGAATCTGCTTCCGGATCATTTACATAAATCCCGTCAATTACATATTTAAACTCATATATGGCGTCTTTAACTAAATCATAAGTTGCTTTAAAAGTTCCGTTTTTCAACTTACTTAAAGTTCCTTCTTCAATATTCCAGTTGTTAAAATCCCCGACTACTGCCGCTGAAGCTGCATCTTTTGCCTCAATTGCAAATGTTACTTTACAAACTGGTTTCGTTTTTACAAATTGCTTTTTTAAAGACATAACTATTTCATTTTTAGATTTATACTCAAAGTTCGCGAATTCATTTGAGTAAACAATATTCTTTAAGACGATTTATGATTATAGCAATCACAGGCATTTTTTTTACAGCATCACTAATTTAGACCTTTTTAAATTTACTAATTCGGATTTATAGCCTGCTTTGACAATAAATATTATTATTCTAAGAATAGCATGTTTTCAAAATAAATTATAACTTTATACTCTTATTTTGAATTAATTATGGAAAAAGAAGTGCATGAACAATACGAGTATGCTCGTAAAAGAATCAGACAAAAAAAAGCATTATATTTTCATCTTGTACTTTTCCTGCTAGGAAGTTTGTTTTTATTCGTTGCCAGTCATTTTTTTGGTCTTAGTATAGCAACCGAACAAAATTGGTGGATTTGGATTATTACTTTGTGGTTTTTTATTTTTATTTTGCACTTTATAAAAGTTTATATAACGGATAGATTCATGAACAAAAAATGGGAAAGGGAACAAATCGACCGCCTGGTTGCTCTTCAGCAAAAAAGAATCAATCAATTGGAATCTTCCATCGATGATAATCCTGAAAATAAAATTTAGTTTTAGCATACTATGATTATAATGATAGCGGCTGTTGCCGAAAACAATGCTCTGGGAAAAAAGAACAAATTAGTTTGGCATCTTCCCAATGATTTTAAAAGATTTAAATCGCTTACAACAAACCATCATATTATTATGGGAAGAAAAACTTTTGAAAGTTTCCCAAAACCATTACCCAACAGAACACATATTGTAATATCGCGTCAGGAAAATTATAATCCTGGGGGTTGTATAGTAGTAGATAGTATTGAAAAAGCTCTTGCACTTTGTCCGGAAAATGAAGATTCGTACATCATTGGCGGAGGAGAAATTTATACTTTAGGATTACAATATGCTGATATAATTGAAATAACACGTGTTCACCATACTTTTGATGCTGATGCTTTTTTTCCTAAAATTAACGAGAGAGAATGGCAATTGGTAGAATCTGAACCTAATTTTAAAGATGACACTCATCTTTATGATTATACGTATGAAACATACATCAGAAAATAAAAAAACATCCTCAATTTCTTGAGGATGTTTTTATTTAAATCCAATGATTAGAGCAATGACCTACTCCAGAAACAGTATTTGATAACATAAAATAAAAATTACAAATATTAAAAACACTCCTGAAAGAAATATTATAACATTTGATATTTTTTGAGAGTACATCTCAAAAAAACCCTTAATACCAAATACCACGAAGGTACTAAAGGCAAAGAAAATTAAAATTTCCAAAAACAAATTTAATCCTAAGAACGTATTTTGCGCTTTAAATATAATACTGCTCTCAAAAACAGTACTTTCAAAACAGCTTACAAGAACAAATGAGATGCTAAGCGCAAGGAGCACCCATTTGATTTGGGTCATTGTATCTCTATTTATCATTGAAAAAATATTAACATTTTTACAATGGCTAAATTGACCAATAAATAGTTCACTTACAATACCCACTTTTAGTGATTTTACACAATAATTCAAAAGGCCTGAAAAAAAACATTTCTAACCTAATTAAGAAACACAATTGCAGTTAAATACTTTATGTTATATTTGCGTAAATAAAAAAAATGTCTGAAAAAATAACTCCATACAAAAACTCAACATTAGGCAAAAAAGAGCAAGTTGCACAAATGTTTGACACAATATCAGGAAATTATGATAATTTAAATCGTGTAATTTCATTTGGTATAGATGTAAAATGGCGTAAAAAAGTTTTAAAAATAGTTTCTGATTCAAAACCAAAAATAGTACTTGATATTGCTACCGGAACTGGAGATCTGGCTATTTTAATGGCAAAAAGCAATGCGGAAAAAATTATTGGCTTAGATATTTCTGCCGGAATGCTGGAAGTTGGAAGAAAAAAAATTGAAGAAAAAAAGCTATCAAATGTTATTGAGCTAGTTTTGGCCGATTCTGAAAATATGCCTTTTGAAGATAATTATTTTGACGCCATAACAGTTGGTTTTGGTGTTCGGAATTTTGAAAATTTAGAAAAAGGTTTCGCGGAGATTTTAAGAGTTTTAAAACCTAATGGTGTATTTGTAATCCTCGAAACTTCAGTTCCGGTTAAAACACCTTATAAACAAGGATATCATTTTTACTCTAAATATATACTTCCAATTATAGGAAAACTATTCTCTAAAGATAATTCAGCTTATGGATATTTATCAGAATCTGCAGCTGTTTTTCCTTTTGGGGAAGATCTGAACAATATTTTGAGAAAAATTGGGTTTATAAATGTTGTGGCTATGCCTCAAACTTTTGGAGTTGCAACCATATATTCTGCTTCTAAAAAATAGTATGAAAAAAACAGTAGTCTTAATTTTATTAGTATTATCGACACAAGGATATTCTCAATTTGCTAAAGGTATGTTTAGCAAAGATCCTATTATCAATTTGGAAAACTGGCAAAAACAGCGCCTATACTTTGGATATTATTTAGGTTTTAATAGCTTTGATTTTAAAATTGACTATAAAGAAGTTGTACCAGAAGATATTCAGGTCAAGAAAACGACAGGTTTTAATGTTGGGATTGTAGCTGATTTAAGACTTCAGGAATATGTCAATTTGCGTTTTGAACCTGGTTTATATTACACAAAACGTGATTTGTATTTCCCTAATTTTACTTCAGAAAATGACTATTTAAGAGAAGTAAGCAGTACTTACATTCATTTTCCGTTACTATTGAAATTTTCAGCTTTACGTACTGGAAACATCCGTCCTTTTTTGACAGGAGGACTTTCGACAACCTTAAATTTATCCGGCAACTCTAAATCTAAGGATGATAATTTTGAAGGAAAGTTTAGGGTAAAGCCCTGGACCTCTGCTTATGAAATTGGCTTTGGTATAGATATTTTCTCAGAATATTTTATTTTTTCGCCTTCCATCAGAGGAATGTTCGGAATAAGTGATGAATTAATACGTGACAATAAAACTGCTCAGAATCCAAACAGCCCGTGGACTGATAATATTGATTCTATGAAATCGAGAGCGATTTTAATAAATTTTACTTTTCATTAAAACAAATACCTAACTATTTCGTTTAAACTCACTAAGAACAATAGCGGTGGCAGTAGCTACATTTAAACTTTCTGTTTTTTGTAGTTCCCCAAATCTGGGAATTGTGAGTCGGCTTGTTACCATATTTTCAATTTCTGCAGAAATTCCATTGGCTTCATTACCCATAATAATGATTCCGTTTTGAGGTAATGCAGATTGATAAATATTTTCACCATTCATAAATGTTCCAAATACAGGCAATTTTATTTTTGCGATAAAGGCTTTCAAGTCAACATAATTTACGTTAACTCTGGCAACAGAACCCATTGTAGCCTGCACTACTTTTGGATTGTAAATATCAACGGTTTCTTTTGAACAAACAATTTGTTGGATCCCAAACCAATCGCAAAGCCTTAAAATGGTTCCTAAATTTCCCGGATCGCGTATGTCATCTAACGCTAAAATTAAACCCGAGTCAATTATCGGATTTTCGTCTGGAATTTTGAATACTGCCAGACAGGAATTGGGAGTTGACAAAGCACTTATTTTTTTAAGTTCTTGTTCTGTAATAGAAGTACGTTTTGAAAATTCGACCTTCTCAAAATCATTTTGTGTGGTGTACAAGTGTTCTAATTCAAAATTGGATTGTAACAATTCCTGAATTACTTTTACTCCTTCAGCAAAAAATAATTGATTAGCAAAACGTTGCTTTTTTTGATGTAAACCCGATATAAGTTTTATTTGGTTTTTACTAATCATAAAATAATGTACTTTTGAATTAAATATTTAAAAACACTTGAAAAAGATTTTTACAAAAATAACAGCATTTATTCTAATAGCAATATTTATTTGCGCTTGTAATGCCGTAAAAAGAGTTCCGGACGGGAAAAACCTGCTTACAAAAAATGACATTATTGTAAACGGTAAATCCACAAATGACGAAATAGCCTTTAATCAGATGTATCAAAAACCAAATGGTACTTTGTTAGGTTATCGCCTGCGTTTGAATTTATATAATCTGGCTAACTTAAATCCTGACTCGACTTATCAGGCAAAATTTAAAAACAATCCGGGCAAATACGAACGTCAGTCTAAAATATTATCTGCCAAACAGGTTGATCGTCTTGGACAGTCTTTTTGGTACAAAGGAATTCACGAATTCTTAAAAAGAACCGGAGAAGCACCCGTAATTATTGACACTTCGAAAACAAAAAAAACGCTGCTCCGCTTAAAATCTTATTATTTCAATAATGGCTATTTTAATGTAGCTACAAATTACAATATTGACACTACAGGCTATAAAAAGGCGAAAATAAATTACAACATTACAACCGGAACTGTTTATACTTTAGATTCTATCAGAAATACGATTAATACGCCTGCTTTGGATTCTTTATATAAAAAAAATCCTGAAGCTTCTGTTTTAAAATCAGGGAATCAATATAAAACGAGTGATTTTGAAGAAGAAAAAAACCGCATCACTACCTACTTTAGAAACCATGGCGCCTACTTTTTTCAACCCACTTATGTTACTTTTGACGTTGATACTATTGGCAAAAAAAACAAAGCTGATATAAATTTAATTATTAAAAATAATAGTATTCAGGAGAAAGATTCAAGCAGAACTGAACCTTTTAAATTATATAAAATAAGCGACGTTAATATCTATACCGATTATTCTCCTACCCGTGCTAAAAGCCAGGTTAAAGACAGTACAACCTATAACAACTTTAATTTGTACAGTTATGACAAATTAAAATACAAACCACGTGCTATTACTGATGCCATTTTTATTACAAAAGGTAATACGTATGCTGATTTCAGAACTACACTTTCATCACGTTATTTAAACAATCTCAAAATTTTCAATTATCCTTCAATACAATATGAAGTTGATAAACGTGATCCGACAGCGCAATCATTAATTGCTAATGTTTATTTAACGCCCAGAAAAAAATATAGTTTTGGAGCTACTTTTGATTTAACGCACTCCAATATTCAGGATTTCGGAATTGGAGCCAGTATTTCAGAAACTATCAGAAATGTATTCAACAGAGCTGAAACTTTAGAAATTTCAACCCGCTTAAACATTGGTTCTTCAAAAGACATGGCAAATCCAAATAATAATTTCTTTAATGTTTCAGAATATGGAGTCGATTTAAAACTAAACTTTCCGAGAATCTTACTGCCTTTTGGGACTGAGAAAATTATTCCGAAAAGCATGATTCCTTCTACAGGTATAACTTCAGGTTTTTCTAAACAAAGAAACATCGGCTTAGACAAAGAAAGCTTTACCGGAGGCCTATCCTATCTTTGGTCTCCAAAAAGATATAATTCTGCAAAATTAGATTTACTAAATGCCCAATATATTCGTAACCTAAATCCTGATAATTATTTTAGGGTTTATACATCTTCATATGATGAATTAAATAAAATTGCAGGTATTTACAACACCAATCCATCTTATATTGAAAATGGAAACTTGATTATAAACGGAGGGACCACAGGCTTTACAAAAGATGTTTTATCGGGAGTTATTCCTGCCTTAAAACCTGGAGATGAAGATTATAAGAACGTAAAAAGTATTGAGGAAAGAAGAGTCCGACTTACCGAAAACGACTTTATTTTAGCTACCAGCTATACCTTTACCAAAACAACCAAAAAGGATTTAGCAGATAATAATTTTTATCAGTTCAAAACAAAATTAGAAAGTGCCGGTTCATTATTATCCTTGATTTCTTCTGCCGGAAATTTTGCAAAAAATTCTAATAATAAGTATGAAATATTTAACCTCGAATATTCAGAATATATAAAAACCGAATTCGACTATATCAAACATTGGGATTTTGGCAAAGAAAAAGTATTAGCAATAAGAAGTTTCTTTGGTATTGCAATTCCTTTTGGAAACTCAGATTACATCCCGTTTTCACGAAGTTATTATGCAGGCGGATCTAATGATAATCGTGCCTGGCAGCCGTATGCCTTAGGTCCGGGAAGCACAGATGCCGTAAATGATTTTAATGAAGCAAATATGAAAATTGCTCTTAGTGGTGAATTTAGATTTAAAGTTTTCGGAGATGTAAAAGGTGCCATTTTTGCAGATGCCGGAAATATCTGGAATGTGCTTGATAATGTAACTGATGAAAAAGCAAAATTTAACAACTTAAACGATTTAGCTGAAATTGCTTTAGGTTCCGGATTTGGTTTACGATATGATTTAAGTTTTTTTGTTGTTCGCTTAGATTTGGGCTTCAAGACTTACAATCCGGCGCATGAGCCGGGTAATCGCTGGTTCAAAGAATACAATTTTGGGCACTCGGTTTTAAATTTTGGGATAAATTATCCTTTCTAATGCTAATTAATTCTTATTTTTGCAACCTAAAAACCTAAAAACAACTAAAAAAAATTACAATGGCACACAATATTAAACCAGGAGTGGCTACAGGAGATCAGGTACAGGAAATCTTTAATTATGCAAAAGAAAAAGGATTTGCACTTCCTGCAGTAAACGTAACAGGATCAAGTACAATTAACGGAGTTCTTGAAACTGCTGCAAAACTTAATGCTCCGGTTATCATTCAATTTTCTAACGGTGGAGCACAATTCAACGCTGGAAAAGGATTATCTAATGCAGGTGAAAAAGCAGCAATCGCTGGTGGAATCGCAGGAGCAAAACATATTCATACTTTAGCAGAAGCTTACGGTGCAACAGTAATTTTACATACTGACCACTGCGCAAAAAAATTATTACCTTGGATTGATGGTTTATTAGATGCTTCTGAAAAACATTTTGCAGAAACAGGAAAACCATTATTCAGTTCTCATATGATCGATTTGTCTGAGGAGCCAATCGAAGAAAACATTGAAATCTGTAAAGAATATTTGGCAAGAATGAGCAAAATGGGCATGACATTAGAAATCGAGCTTGGTATTACAGGTGGTGAAGAAGATGGTGTTGACAACTCTGATGTTGACAGTTCAAAATTATATACTCAGCCAGAAGAAGTAGCTTATGCTTACGAAGAATTATCTAAAGTAAGTCCTAAATTTACTATTGCTGCAGCTTTTGGAAATGTTCACGGTGTTTACAAACCTGGAAACGTAAAATTAACTCCAAAAATCTTAAAAAATTCTCAGGATTTCGTTCAAAACAAATTCAATACTGGTCATAATCCGGTAGATTTCGTTTTCCACGGAGGTTCAGGTTCTACACTTGAAGAAATCAGAGAAGGAATTAGCTACGGAGTTATCAAAATGAATATTGATACAGATTTGCAATTTGCATTTACTGAAGGTATTCGTGATTATATGGTTAAAAATATTGACTATTTAAAAACACAAATCGGTAACCCTGAAGGTGCTGATGTTCCTAACAAAAAATATTATGACCCAAGAAGATGGGTACGTGAAAGCGAAGTGACATTCAATGCAAGACTTGAACAAGCTTTTGCAGATTTGAATAACGTAAATACACTATAAATTTTAAATTTCTGAATTTAGATTTTAGATTTCCTGAAGTCTAAAATCTAAAATCTTAAGTCTAAAATCTAAAATCTAAAAAAATGGCTTGGTTTAAAAGACAGGAAAAAGGGATTACTACCGCTACAGAAGATAAGATGGACGTTCCGAAAGGATTGTGGTACAAATCTCCTACCGGAAAAATTATTGATGCTGACGAATTAGCCCGAAATTTATTTGTTAGTCCGGAAGATGATTTTCACGTTCGAATTGGAAGTGCTATCTATTTTGAGATTTTATTCGACAACAACGAATTTGTTGAGTTAGATAAAAATATGACATCAAAAGATCCTTTGCATTTTGTGGATACAAAAAAATATGCAGAGCGATTGAAAGACGTAATGGAAAAAACACATCTTAAAGACGCTGTACGTACGGGAGTGGGAAAATCTAAGGGAAAAGAACTTGTAATCTGCTGTATGGATTTTGCCTTTATTGGTGGATCAATGGGAGCTGTTGTGGGTGAAAAAATTTCCAGAGGAATTAATCATGCGATTAAAAACAAACTTCCTTTTGTAATGATTTCGAAATCTGGCGGAGCTCGTATGATGGAAGCTGCTTATTCGCTAATGCAATTAGCTAAAACATCTGTTAAATTAGCGCAGCTTGCCGAAGCTGGCTTACCATATATTTCTTTATGTACAGATCCAACTACGGGAGGAACAACTGCGTCATATGCTATGTTAGGAGATATTAATATTTCTGAGCCAGGCGCTTTGATTGGTTTTGCCGGACCTCGTGTAGTTCGTGATACTACAGGAAAAGATTTACCTGAAGGTTTTCAAACTGCTGAATTTCTTTTAGAGCATGGTTTCCTTGATTTTATTACGCCAAGAAAAGATTTAAAAGACAAAATCAATTTGTATATCGATTTGATTCAGAATAACGAAATTAGATAGTTTAAACTTCTAAAAACATTTTAAAATCTCATCCGCTTAATTGCAGGTGGGATTTTTTTATATCTTTATTTTAAATCTAATTTTATGAAAAATGTATTTTTTGGTTTTCTGATTTGCTTTCTTCTTTTGAATTGTGATAAAGAAGAAAAAAAGATTATCAAAAACAAATCTTATATAATTTCATATGAAGACCAAAAACTTCAAAAATATAAAGACTCATTAAAAGAAAGTAAAAGTAAATTAGTCCTTCCATTAACAAAAGGATTTTATGGTGAAAGCCAGCTTATAATTGATAAAAAAGGTGATTTATATTATTATCAAAAAGAATATATTCAAATCCTATGTAATTACGATCAAGAAAATGATACACTTCCCCATTTTCTAAATTTAAAACCAAAAGATATTGTCAAGGTTCCACAAAAAAGTTTAAATGATTTTATTTCAGAAAACATTCTAACAAAGGAGAAAAACAGACAAATTTTAATAATTGCTTCCCAAAATGACACTATTAAAAATGATTACTTTTTAAATTTCTTAAAAAGCAATATTATTCAAACATATCACATTAGAAAAACCACCCAAGAAGAAGATACTGTTTTTAAATACAAGAAAAATGGTGACTATTATGATTTTGAAAATATTAAATGGGATAAAACAAAAATCAAACTATCAAAATATAAAACTTAGAGCCTCAGCAACTCAGAACCTTTATACCTAAAGATTACATTCCTGTTCTAATTGCCTCAACCGGATCTAAATTAGCAGCAGAAATAGCAGGCAAAATTCCTGAAATTAATCCAATAAGCGCGGCAAGTGTTGTTCCTAAAATTATATTTCCTAAACTTAAGACAAATTCAAAATCGAGTGCTTTTGTTAAGATAAGCGCAATTCCCCAAACCATCAATAATCCTATAATTCCACCAATTACAGAAAGAATTATGGCTTCAAATAAAAACTGAAATAAAATAAATCGGTTTTTGGCGCCTAACGATTTCTGAATTCCAATTAAATTGGTTCTTTCTTTCACAGACACAAACATAATATTAGCGATTCCAAAACCTCCAACCAAAAGAGAAAATCCGCTGATAATCCATCCTACAACATTCATCTGTCCCAAAATTCCATCAATAAAATCAGTAAAACCGGAAAGTACATTGATGAAAAAGTTATCCATCTCCCCTGCTTTCATTCCGCGAATTGCTCTTAGCTTTTGTCCCACTTCAGCTTTATAAGCATCCATATCAACCCCTTTTACAGGTTTTAAAACAATTACAGGAGTCATAGAATCACTATCACCATACATTCGGCGTAAAAAATTGGCTGGTAAATAAACAGATGTATCATTACTATCTCCAAAAAATCCGGCTCCTTGTTTTGCTATTACACCAATTACTGTAAAACGTTGTCCATAAAGCCTGATATTTTTCCCGATAGGATCACTTGTACTAAAAAGTCCCTGGGCAATCTCATATCCCAGCACAATAACGGCAGTTCCGGAATTTGATTCAGACTCATTATAAAATCTTCCTTTCTCAAAACTTAATCCATCAATATCACCCATTTCAAATGAAGACGGAATAATATTTACGTCTGCAACGGTTTTAGAATCGTATTTGAGGCTTTCTTTATTTACAAAAAGCTGATAACCGACCTGATCTGTATTATTTAGCGAATTTTTTAAATTAATGTATTCATCATATTTCACATTTGGAAATTGTTCTCTTTTCCATTGCGGAATTTCCGAAGGTCCAAAACAATATTTCATCAAATAAATTGTATTTTTATCTAAACTGCTCAAATCTTTAGAAATTTTTCGATCTAAAGAATCAACGGCAGCCAATACAGCAATAATCGAAAAAATTCCAATAGTTACGCCTAACAATGACAAAAGAGTTCTCAATTTGTTATTTCGTAAAGCATTTATGGCAAAACTCAGACTTTCTTTTAATAACCTTAGATAAACCAGCATATAATCGTATTTTTCAATAAAGTAAAATTCAATAAATTAAAAACAAAAACCTAATAAAAGTTAACTTACTCATCAGTAGATTTTTTTAGCATAATGTTACAAGAATTCCTTTAAATATATTATCAAAAAAAACTACTTTTGCAGTCTGAAAATTATAACTACACAATGAGCACAACTAAAACAATACAATCAGCATTAATATCTGTTTTTTCGAAAGATGGATTAGAACCTATCGTTAGAAAATTACACGAGCAAAACGTAACACTTTATTCGACCGGAGGAACAGAAGATTTCATTAAAAACCTTGGAATTCCTGTAGTTCCTGTAGAAGATATTACCTCTTTTCCTGAAATTCTTGGCGGAAGGGTAAAAACATTACACCCAAAAATTTTTGGCGGAATTTTGAATCGTCAGGATAACGAAAGTGATGTACAGCAAATGAAGGAATTTGATATTCCGCAGATTGATTTGGTAATTGTTGATTTGTATCCTTTTGAAAAAACAGTTGCTTCCGGTGCAAGTGAACAAGATATTATCGAAAAAATTGATATTGGCGGAATTTCATTAATCCGTGCCGGTGCAAAAAATTTCAAAGACACTGTAATTGTGGCTTCTGTTAATGAATACAGTCTGCTTCTGGATCTGATTACAGAACAAAACGGAGCAACAACTCTTGAAAACAGAAGATTGTTTGCTACAAAAGCTTTCCACGTTTCTTCTCACTATGACGCAGCTATTTTTAATTATTTCAATACAGATGAAACTATCTATAAAGAAAGTATTGACAATGGCCAAATTTTACGTTACGGAGAAAATCCTCATCAAAAAGGATTCTTTTTTGGAGATTTTGATGCAATGTTCAAAAAAGTTCACGGAAAAGAGTTATCTTACAACAACTTACTTGATGTTGATGCTGCTGTAAACTTAATTAACGAGTTTAAAACTGACGGACCGACATTTGCTATTTTAAAACACAATAATGCTTGCGGCTTAGCTTCAAGAAAAACAATCAGCGAAGCTTATTTAGCTGCTTTGGCCTGCGATCCAACATCTGCCTTCGGTGGTGTTTTAATTGCAAACACTAAAATAGATTTAGCTACAGCTCAGGAAATAAATAAACTATTTTGTGAAGTTGTGATTGCTCCAGATTATGATGACGATGCAATTGCCGTTTTACAAGAAAAGAAAAATAGAATCATATTAATTCAAAACGAAGTTGAATTGCCATCAAGACAAGTCAGAACATGTCTTAACGGATTGTTAATTCAGGACAGAAATAATATTACAGATACTAAAGAGCATTTAAAAACCGTTACAATCACAGAGCCAACTGCTTCAGAAATTGAAGATTTAATATTTGCGTCAAAAATTTGCAAAAACACAAAATCAAACACGATAGTGTTTGCTAAAAACGGAACATTAATTTCGTCTGGAACAGGTCAGACTTCAAGAGTCGATGCTTTAATACAGGCTGTTGATAAAGCCAAAGCATTTGGATTTGATTTAACAGGAGCTTCTATGGCAAGTGATGCATTTTTTCCTTTTCCCGATTGTGTAGAATTAGCCAAAAAAGCAGGAATAACAGCTGTAATTCAGCCAGGAGGTTCAATAAAAGATGAATTAAGCATAAATTATTGCAACGAAAATAATCTTGCAATGGTATTTACAGGAACACGTCATTTTAAACATTAATTTGTTTAACTTTGTTGAAAATAATTATTTATAACATTTTAAACCCCTAAAAAACTTATGGGATTTTTTGATTTCATGACCGAGGATATTGCGATAGACCTTGGTACCGCAAACACTTTAATCATACATAATGATAAAGTTGTTATTGATAGTCCGTCGATCGTTGCACGTGATAGAATATCAGGCAAAATCATTGCTGTTGGTAAGGAAGCCAATATGATGCAAGGTAAGACACATGAAAACATTAAGACCATAAGGCCTTTGAAGGACGGTGTAATTGCTGATTTTGATGCTTCAGAAAAAATGATCAATATGTTCATTAAAAGCATACCGGCATTGAAAAAAAGAATGTTTACTCCAGCTTTAAGAATGGTAGTATGTATTCCGTCGGGTATCACTGAGGTTGAAATGCGTGCAGTAAAAGAATCTTGTGAAAGAGTAAACGGAAAAGAAGTTTATTTGATTCATGAACCAATGGCGGCAGCGATTGGTATTGGTATTGATATCATGCAGCCAAAAGGAAACATGATTGTAGATATTGGTGGTGGTACTACAGAAATCGCCGTTATTGCATTAGGCGGAATTGTATGTGACAAATCTGTAAAAATTGCAGGTGACGTTTTCACAAACGATATTGTTTATTACATGCGTACACAACACAACCTTTTTGTTGGAGAAAGTACAGCTGAGAAAATAAAAATCCAAATCGGAGCTGCTATCGAAGATTTAGACGGCCCTCCAGAAGACATGTCAGTTCAGGGGAGAGATTTACTTACCGGTAAACCAAAACAAGTAGATGTATCTTACCGTGAAATTGCCAAAGCTTTGGATAAATCAATTCAACGTATTGAAGACGCTGTAATGGAAACTTTATCTCAAACTCCTCCTGAATTAGCAGCAGATATTTATAACACCGGTATTTATTTAGCTGGTGGCGGATCGATGTTAAGAGGTCTTGATAAACGTATTTCGCAAAAAACAGATTTACCTGTTTACATTGCTGAAGATCCATTAAGAGCGGTTGTTCGCGGAACCGGAATGGCACTTAAAAACATTGCAAAATTTAAAAGCATCTTAATCAAATAAGATTCTAAAAATACAATCAATATCTTTTTATTAGAGTCAAATTTTAAACATTTGACTCTAATAAATTTTGAATCCAAAAGCATATCCTGAAACAAAATAACCAAACAAGAAATGCAGCAAATTTTTAATTTCATTATAAGAAACAGTAATCGATTGCTGTTTTTGCTGCTTTTAGGTATTTCGTTGGCACTCACAATCCAATCCCACTCTTTCCACAAAAGCAGAATTGTAAGCTCTGCTAATTTCATAAGTGGCAGTGTTTATGAAAAAATCAACAACGTAAATGAGTATTTGAGTTTGAGAACCGAAAATGACGAGCTGATACTTGAAAACGCAAGATTAAAAAGTCTTTTGTTTAGCATAGAAGACACAACCAAAGCACCAATGATTGACAGTTTGAAAGGTGTTAAACCTACTGATATTATTGTTTCAAAAGTGATTCATAATACATACAATACACACGAAAACTACATTACTTTAAATTCCGGATCAAAGGAAGGAGTCAAACAGGATATGGGTGTAATAAATAGTTTAGGTATTATTGGTATTGTAGATAAAACTTCACCTAATTATTCCACAGTGGTAAGTATTCTGAATATGGAATCACACATCAATGCTAAGATCAAAAAATCAAATCATTTTGGATCATTAACGTGGAATGGAAAAAGCACAGGATTTGTTCAATTGGTAGATGTTCCCAGGTTAGCTTCGATTAGAAAAGGTGATACTATTGTTACTGGTGGGCAATCAGAAATTTTTCCTGAAGGAATTAATATCGGGACTGTTTACAAAACATATACACAGGACAAAACAAGTTTTTATGTCATAGACGTTAAATTGTTTAACGACATGACAAATTTGGGACATGTTTATATTATTAAAAGCAAAGACAGGGAAGAACTTATTAATTTAGAAAAAAAGGAAAAAAATGAATAGCGCATTGTTAGTCAATATTTTTCGATTTATTATGTTACTGATGATTCAGATTGTTATTTTTAATAATATGAATTTTTTAGGTTACATAAGCCCTTATCCATATATTTTATATATTATTTTATATCCTGTAAACAGCAACAGGTCCGGTTTAATAATTTCCAGTTTTTTATTAGGCCTTACTATGGATATGTTTTGCAATTCAGGAGGTGTTCACGCTGCAGCCTGTGTAATATTAGCCTATTACAGACCTTATATTTTTAAATTTTCTTTTGGATTAAGCTATGAATACCAAACTATCAAATTAAACGAATCCCTGACACCTGAGCGTTTTTCATTTATTTTGGTTTCTGTTTTATTACATCATATTGTTTTATTTATTCTGGAAGCTTTCCAATTTAAATATATTTGGGATATTCTGCTCCGAACTTTATTCAGTTCTGTTTTTACAATACTCATTTCAATAATAATCATATATCTTATTAAGCCAAATAAACGATGAGAAAAGTCCTGCTGCCCACTTTAATTATTATTGCAGCATCTTTGCTAGTGATCAGGATATTTTATTTGCAGGTTATTGATGATTCTTTCAAATTAAAATCAGAAAATAATGCTATCAAAATAAAATACGATTATCCTGAGCGTGGATATATTTACGACAGATACGGAAAACTCCTTGTCGCAAATCAGTCTTCTTATGACATTATGGTTATTCCCAGAGATATTAAAAAAGATTTGGATGTTGCCGAATTTTGCGAATTATTAGATATTACAAAAGAAGAATACGACAAAAGAATAGCTAAAGCAAAAGTATATAGTCCGAGATTACCTTCTGTTTTTTTAGCACAGCTTAATAAAGCTGAATTTGCAGCTTTTCAGGAAAAAATCAGGAAGTTTGAGGGTTTTTATTTTCAAAAACGTTCCCTTCGTGATTACGAAGTAGATTATGGAGCAAATATCTTTGGGTTTATAACGGAGGTGAACGAAAAACTGATTGCCAAAAATCCTTATTACAATAGTGGGGATTTAATTGGAAGACAAGGTGTTGAGGAAAGCTATGAAGAAATTCTAAGAGGTATAAAAGGTGTAAAATATATCCAAAAAGACAAATACAATCGTGAAATAGGTTCTTATAAAAACGGAAAATACGATACTATTGCTGTACAGGGAGAAGACATTAATTTGACTATTGATGCAGAACTTCAAAAATATGGTGAAGAATTAATGATTAATAAACGAGGTGGAATTGTAGCTCTTGAACCAAAAACAGGAGAGATTTTAGCTCTTGTGACTGCACCTTCTTATGATCCGGGCATTCTGGTTGGAAGACAGCGTTCTAAAAACTACACGCTTTTATATCATGATTCGATTGCAAAACCACTTTACGACAGAGGGCTTTTAGCAGAATATCCTCCAGGCTCACCTTTTAAAATTATGACGGGCCTTGTAGGCCTGCAGGAAGGAGTTGTAGATGAAAGCACTACTTTTATGTGTAATCATGGTTTTGCCTATGCTCCCGGCAGATTTCAAAGATGCCATTGCGGCGGCGGCGTTCGTGATCTTCACGTTGGAATTTATAAATCATGTAATGCCTATTTTTCTAATGTTTACTTACGAACTATTAGTAAATACCCAAGTGCTCCTAATGCTGTCGATGTCTGGAGTGATCATATAAAAAGTTTTGGTCTCGGACAATTTATGGGCTATGACTTACCAATTGGTAAAAGAGGGAAAATTCCAAATTCAAAAACCTACAAAAAAATGTATCCTGACTGGGGCTGGAGCGGAAAAACAATTATATCAAACGCCATTGGGCAAGGAGAAGTCCTGATGACGCCAATTCAACTTGCGAATATGATGTCGGCTGTTGCCAATGAAGGGTATTATTACACCCCTCATATCATCAAGAAAATTAAAGGCGAAAAAATTGACGCCCGGTTTACAACAAAGCACGTAACCACAATAGACAAAAAATATTTTAAACCTATGATAAGTGGTTTATTTGATGTTTATAATTTTGGGACAGCTTATGCTCTTAAAGTAGAAGGTATTGATATTTGTGGAAAAACAGGTACAGCAGAAAATTTCGCTAAAATTAACGGAAAAAGAACACAACTTAAAGACCACTCTATTTTTGTGGCTTTTGCCCCAAAAGACAATCCAAAAATAGCCATCGCTATTATGATTGAAAATGGTGGTTTTGGAGCAACAATTGCAGGACCAATTGCGAGTTTAATGATTGAAAAATATTTAAAAAGAAAAATTTCAAGAACGGATTTAGAAGTTAGAGTTTTAAATAAGAGCCTGGCGTCTGAATATGCTAAATTAGGCGGAATGACTGAAGCAAGTCTTATAGAATCTACTCCAAAAGATTCTGTTTTGAAAGCTAAAATAGTGACGCCAAAAGCAAAAGTCATTACGCCAAAAACAGAAATTAAGAAGACAACAATAGACACTACAAAAAAACCATAACAAGGATTATTTCAAATGAAAAATCAAAGTGTAAAAAAAAATATTGATTGGATAAGTGTTATTATCTACAGTGTTCTGGTAATTCTGGGGTGGTTAAACATCTATTCCTCTTCGTTGTCCTCTACTGAAGGAACTTATGAAAAACAGCTTATTTTTATAGCCTGTACTATACCGTTAATTTTTATTGTCTTATTTGTAGATGGAAAATTCTACGAAAAATATGCAAGTATTATTTTCGGAGTCTCATTATTATCACTTGCAGGTTTATTTCTTTTCGGAAAAACTATTGCCGGACAAAGATGCTGGTATGCTATCGGAAGCTTTACTTTGCAGCCTTCAGAATTTGCTAAAGCGGCTACTTCGCTGGCCCTGGCCAAATATCTAAGTGATACACAGATTAATCTTAAGGAAGTTAACCGACAAATTCAGGCGCTTGCAATAATATTTCTCCCTGTAATTTTAATTTTACCGCAGCCGGATCCTGGAAGCGCCTTAATTTACAGTATTTTCATTATTGTTCTGTATAGAGAGGGATTGCCTTCATGGTATGTCTGGACCGGTTTTATAACTATTTTATTATTTGTTTTAACGCTTATTTTAGAACCATATGTAGTAATTCTGCTCGCATTGCTGGTATTGGTAATAATACATTTTAAAGGACGCGTTGTAGACAGAAACATTATTTTAAGCTCAATTATCCTTGCCATAGTTTCTGCTTTTGTTTTCTCAGTAAATTATGTATTTGAAAATGTTTTTAAACAACATCACCGTGATCGTTTTAATATTTTGCTTGGAAAAAGTGTAGATATGAAAGGGATCGGATACAACACCAACCAATCTGAAATTGCAGTTGGTTCCGGCGGATGGATTGGAAAAGGTTTTTTAGAAGGAACACAAACAAAAGGAGGATTTGTACCGGAACAACATACTGATTATATTTTTACAACTGTTGGTGAAGAATGGGGTTTTGCAGGATCATTTATCGTTATTGCGCTTTTTGTTGGATTGCTTTTAAGAGTAATTTATCTTGCCGAAAGACAAAAAACAAAATTTAGCAGAGTATATGGATACTGTGTTGCCGGAATTTTGTTCATCCACTTTTTTGTTAATATAGCAATGGTTATTGGTATTTTCCCAACAATTGGAGTGCCTCTTCCCTTCTTTTCTTATGGAGGCTCAGGGTTATGGGGATTTACAATTTTATTATTTATCTTCTTAAAAATGGATGCTAATAAAGTAAATGAATGGTAGCCTAAAATTATGTAAAAAAAAATCCGAAGTTAACTTCGGATTTTTTTTTACATATAACTTAAAATTTCTTTTTTGTAAGTATCATATTCTCCTTGAAGAATCAAACCGTTATCGAGTAACTTTTTATAATTCTGCAATTTATCAAAAAGCTCTTCTTTTGATAATTCACTTAATTTACGTTCACCTGTCAAAGTTTGAGTTTGCTGAATTGGTTCAAACGTTTCATAAGAAGTTGTTGCCGGCAATATTTCGGCAAAGTTTGTTACTTCTTCTGTTTCAAATTCTTCTACATCATCATCAATTTCTGTTTCAATTGAGTTTACAACCTCAGGAGCAGGAGCAATTGTTCCGGTTTCAGGATTTTTAAGTAAATCCAATTGCTCTTTTGCATAGGTATATATTTTTCTCGCCTGAATTTTTGGAATATAATCTATGGAAATAGACAAATCTGTATTGGTGCTAAATGAAAATTCAGAACCTAAAATATTTTCCTTTACAAAAGTGGCTGCAATATCATCCCAGGTATAATCTGTAAAATCCATAGAAAGCCCAAGATTTTTAGGCTTACAGATGATAATTCTTTTATTTGTTAAGATAATACTATCCGGAAAAACAGTAATTGCTGGTTTTTTCTGAACCGCAATGTATCCAATTTCTTCATTTTTCATCAATAAATCATTGAGTTTTGAAGTGATTTTCTCAATAGCTTTTGGGTCTTGTTCCTCGTTCAGAAATTTTTTAAATTGTTCTTTCATGTTTTTATAAGTTGCTAAGTTACACTGTAACTGAGTTGCTAAATTTGTTGTCTTACTCTACAAATGTAATGCCTAATTTTCTAATTCGATAATTTCATTCTGAATTTTCTTGGTCAAACTTTTGAAAACCAATTCATAGGAATGATCTATCAATTCTTTTATAAAACCTGTTGGCAAATTTCCGTTTAAAGCTACCGTATTCCAGTGAACCTTACTCATATGGAATCCCGGCTTTATTTCTTCATACTCGGCTCTTAATTCCTGAGCACGTTCCGGATCACACTTCAGATTGACAGAAGGTTCCTTTTTTTCCCATTGCGATAAGGAAGATAAAGCGAACATTTTCCCTCCAACCTTAAACACTAAAGTATCTTCATCAAACGGAAAATGTTCAGTAACTCCTTTTTTCGAAAGGCAATATTCGTAAAAAGTTTCTAAATTCATAACTTAAAATTTATTTTTTTTATTCAATTTTTAAATATCCACAATTAGTATTACAAAGAGAATAAATGGTAGGGCATATTATAAAACTTATTTTTTACCAATCTCGCCAAGATGAGTGTATTTAAAACCTGTTTCATATTTTAAGCCATAGCCAAAAATACGATCCATAGCTGCATGTGAAAATAAAATTATTCCAATTAACTGAACAATTTCAAACCTTAGATAACAGCCTAAAATATAAATCAAAACGGCTACTCCCCTGTGATGAAATAAATTATATGAAAATGCTCCGGTTTTAGTGTTAATTACATAACCAAACATCGATAAGTCCGGAACTAAAATTAAGACAAGAAACCACCACCATTGATAGTTCAGGAGACTAAATAAATAGATTCCGAGAATAAACAAACCTAATTCTTCTAATTTGATAACTGTTTTCATTTCACTATTTTTTCCATTATTTTTTCAGGATGATTTAAAGCCGTAAATCCAAATTTCTTATATAAAAAATGAGCATCGGTCGTTGCCAATCTCCAGATTTTAATTTCTTTTAACTGTGGTTCATTCATCATATTTTCAATTAAAATAGACGAATAACCTTTTCCTCGATGTTCTTCGGCAATAAAAACATCCATAACATAACCAAAAACTACATAGTCGGTTATTACGCGGGCAAAGCCAATTTGTTTGTCATCAAGATAAATTCCAAAGCAAACTGAAGCATCAATTGTTCTCTGCACTTCTTCTATTGTACGTCCCGCAGCCCAATAAATATCTTTTAAAAAATGCTGAATAAACGGAACATTCAGTTTGCTTTTATCGGTAGAAACAGTAATCATATTTTATATAAAACAGGTTTTGACGGACTCGCATCATTCTCAAATGAAGCGATTTGCAGATTCAGTAAATAATCTCCATCTTCAATTTCTTCAGGAACAAAAATCATTTCAGTAATTGTTGCACTTAACCGTGCTTCAGGATTTAAATGAAGTGTGTCTTTTACATTCCAAAAAGCCTTATGTGCTAATAATTTTCCTTCGTCATGTTCTTTGTCAACACTTGGCAAATCGATTAATAAATGCTGGATTTCGCTTTCGCGAATGAAAATTGCAGCTTCTTCAGACAAATAAGGCGGATTTATATTCGAATATTTTCTTGACTTCTTTTCTTTTTGATTCGGAAGTGTCCTAATGATTAAAGCTTCAACTGTAATACCAACCGTTGCCACATTGAGCGAAGTCGAAATGCTCATTGTTTTTTGAATTTGATCTTTAGTAATAACCAGGTCTTCTCCGATTGTTTCAGGTTCAACAGTAATTAATCTTGCTAAAAAGAAAAACTTTTTTAAAGATTGGTTAATACTGTAAAAATCATTTGTAATATGC
Source organism: Flavobacterium sp. Flavsp81 (assembly GCF_059491325.1). Lineage (NCBI taxonomy): Bacteria > Pseudomonadati > Bacteroidota > Flavobacteriia > Flavobacteriales > Flavobacteriaceae > Flavobacterium > Flavobacterium sp. Flavsp81. The sequence continues at coordinate 3,049,357 of NZ_CP168505.1, forward strand.
CCTAAACATTCGGTGTGCGTTCCGTGCCCGTGTGGATTGAAAAAAATATTATTAAAATTCGTTGATGATTTGCCTTCAGAAACTTTCCCGATCCAGTCTCCAAAAACTACAGGTTCAATAACCGGTTTTTCAATATACCAGGCAATCGGATTTTCATCAGTATTCGTTAATGGAATCGAAATATCAATAGGTTTTGATAAGTCAATTTCAAATATTTGATTTTTATATTGTATCGTAGCTTTCACAATTCTGTTTAATTTTTCTTCCTTAGTACACTTTTGGCAAAAACCTATTCCAAATTTAGATAAAACAAATCACTTGCTATTCCATCAGTCAAAAATTTTCCTTTTGCAGTTGGTCTTAAAATATTATCTGAAATATAAACCAATTCGTCATTTAAGAATTTCTGTGTTTGTTTATTCAGATACTCTAAATATTCAGAACCAAACTCATTTTCTATTCTTTCTAAAGAAACACCCCAAATAGTTCGTAACCCCGTCATAATATATTCGTTATAACGATCTGATTTTGATAATATTTCTGTTTCTATTGGCGGGATATCATTCTGAATAGATTTCAGGTAAAGTGAATTATTTGCTACATTCCAACCTCGTTTTTCGCCATCGTAACTATGTGCCGAAGGGCCAATTCCGATATATTTTTTGCCAAGCCAATATGCCGAATTATTTTTAGAGAAATAATTTTCTTTACCAAAATTAGATAATTCGTAATGAATAAAACTGTTTTTTTGAAGCGTATCAACCAAAATCATAAAATGATTCGAAGCCACTTCGTCTTGTGGTTCAGCAATTTTCCCTGTATCAATCAGTTTTTTTAAAGCAGTTTTAGGCTCAACCGTCAGAGCATAGCTTGAAATATGCGGAATTCCGAAACTTAAGGCTGTTTCAATATTCTGCTTCCACATTTCATCAGTTAATCCCGGAATTCCATAAATTAAATCGAGTGAAATATTATCGAAATATTTGGTTGCTTCTTCTAAACATTTTATGGCTTCCGCCGAATTATGAGCACGATTCATCATCTTCAGATCTTCTTCATAAAAAGACTGAATTCCGATACTAAGACGATTTATCGGACTTTTGGATAATTCTAAAATTCGTTCTGAAGATAAGTCATCAGGATTGGCTTCAAGCGTAATTTCAGGATTTTCTGAAACGTTATAATTTTTATAAACTTCAGAAATTAAAAAGTTTATTTCTTCGTTGCTTAAAACAGAAGGTGTTCCTCCGCCAAAATAAATGGTTTCCATGACATCACTTTCAAACTCATTTTTACGCATTCTAATTTCTTTGGCCAAAGCCAAAACCATTTCGTCTTTCTTCTTCATTGAAGTCGAAAAATGAAAGTCACAATAATGACAAGCCTGTTTACAAAAAGGGATATGGATGTAGATACCGCTCATTTTTTTTAATTAGAAAATGTGTCAATTAGAAAATTAGAAAATATCATAATTGGTCAATCAGAGAATGCAAAAATTAAAAGAATATTGAATGTTTTTTCATAAAATATCAATTCAAGGATTATCAAATTTTCTAATTGACACATTATCTCATTTTCTAACCTTATCCTCATTCTGTTTCACAAAAGCATCCCAACCAGTATAACTTTTGGCACCCACCACTTTCCCGGAGTTGAAAAAATGACAAACTGCTGCTGCCAAACCATCTGTTGAATCGAGATTTTTAGGTAATTCTTTTAAACCTAAGAGCTGTTGCAGCATTTTTGCAACTTGTTCTTTACTGGCATTTCCGTTTCCGGTGATCGCCATTTTTATCTTTTTGGGTTCGTATTCGGTAATCGGAATATCTCTTGAAAGTCCCGCTGCCATTGCAACACCCTGTGCACGACCTAACTTCAGCATCGACTGTACATTTTTGCCAAAAAACGGTGCTTCAATCGCAATTTCGTCAGGATGATGTGTATCGATTAATTCAATGGTACGCTCAAAAATGATTTTTAATTTTTGGTAATGATTGTCATATTTGGATAATTGCAATTCGTTTAGCTGCAAAAATTCCATTTTTTTATTGATTATTTTAATCAATCCAAAACCCATGATTGTTGTTCCGGGGTCGATACCTAATATGATGCGTTCTTTTGTCATTTTTTATTACACGAAGATTCACGAAGAAAATCCAAAGATTCACAAGGTTTTATTTTCTATTATATAATTAAATCTTTGCGAAACTCTGTGGACCTTCGCGTGACTCTGTGTAATAGTTTTTCCTTTACTTTGCAGCATGATTTCAATTCCTCACAAAGCTAAACAATTCCTCGTTCTTCTGGTCAAACTTTTGATTGTTGGTGGTGCATTTTATTTTATTTATAATCAATTGGCGAATAACGATAAACTGGACTGGCAAAAATTCACAACCGTATTTCGTAAAAATCAGTCGGTTTTAGGAATTGGTTTCATATTGCTTTTAAGTATTTTAAATCGGTATTTCGAAATTTTGAAATGGCAGAATTTGGCCAAAGTCATTCACCCAATATCTTTAGGCGAAGCCACGAAACAGGTTCTGGCTGCTTTAACTGCGGGAATTTTTACACCAAATGGAGTTGGAGAATACGCCGGAAAAGCACTTTATTTTCAAAAATCAGAGACTAAAAAAGTCGTTTTTTTGAATTTGATCTGCAATGGAATTCAAATGATTTTAACGGTTGTCTTCGGAACAATTGGCTTGTTGATACTCGGATATTGGAAATGGGTATTAGCAATAATCGGGATATCTATTTTCTTTTTTCTATTTTCTTTCTTTTTAAAAAAGATAAAAATTAAAGGTTATTCGATAGAAAAGCTCCTTTATAAGATTAATCAAATACCGAAACCAATTCATCAAAAAAATATACTTTTGGGCATTTGTCGTTATTTGGTTTTCTCACATCAGTATTACTTTTTGTTTTTGGCTTTTGATGTTGATTTGCCTTATTTTACCTTAATTGCTACTATTGCGACAGTTTACTTTTTAGCTTCGTCATTACCTACCTTTCAATTTCTGGATTTTGCAGTAAAAGGAAGTGTTGCTATTTATTTCTTCAAAATTTTAGGTGTAAACGAATGGATTGTGGTTTTTATCTCGACTTTAATGTGGTTTTTAAATGTTGTTCTCCCAGTTATTTTTGGAAGTTATTATGTGTTGAATTTTAAAACGAAAACTGCAAAATGAGTTTGGTGTTGTTCCTCATATTAAAAATTTACGTAATTACAATTGGTTTACTTATTTATGGTTTTACCAAAGTAAAAAAATATCAACAAAACAGCTTAGAACCCCAAACCAACTTCACAATTATAGTTCCGTTTAGAAATGAAGCAGAGAATTTACCTCACCTTTTAATTAGTTTTTCTAAGCTGAATTACCCAATGAATTTGTTTGAAGTAGTTTTGGTTGATGATGATTCTCATGAGAAATTTCAGATTTCAAATTTTAAATTTCAGGTCAGAATAATTGACAATATCCGGATTTCGTCTTCTCCAAAAAAAGATGCTATTTCGACTGCGATGAAATACGTAAACACCAATTGGGTTATTACAACAGATGCCGATTGTATAGTACCTGAAAATTGGCTGTTGACTTTTGATAATTATATTCAGGAAAATCAGGTTTCTATGCTTGCCGGAGCAGTTAGTTATGATTGTGAAAATTCTTTTTTACATCATTTTCAACAATTAGATCTCACGAGTCTGCAAGGCGCAACAATCGGAAGTTTTGGAGTCAAAAAGGCTTTTATGTGCAACGGGGCTAATTTTGCTTACAAGAAATCATTGTTCGAAAAATTAAACGGTTTTGAAGGAAACAATAAAATTGCCAGCGGTGATGATGTTTTTTTACTGCAAAAAGCGGCAAATCTATTCCCAAATGAAGTTCATTATTTAAAAGCCAAAGAATCGATTGTCAACACAAAGCCAACTCATGATTGGAAATCATTATTTCACCAAAGAGTGCGCTGGGCAGCTAAAACGAGTTCCTATCAAAGCAATTTTGGCAAATTGTCAGGATTAATTGTTTTCTTCGGGAACTTGTCTTTTGTGATTGGGTTTGTATTTTTCCTTTTTGGAATCTGGTCCTGGCATCTTTTAGCCTTATTTACTTTTTTGAAGTTTGTCGTTGATTTTATATTACTTTATATTACAAATCAACTTTTGAAAAATAACCGAATAAAATACTTGATTTTAAGCAGTTTGCTATATCCGTTTTTTAGCAGCACAGTAGCCTTGTATAGCTTATTTGGTTCTTATGAATGGAAGGAACGACGTTTTAAGATTTGATTCTTTTAAAACTCCAAATTCATCAATATTTGAAAATATATGATTCTTGTGAAACTAAAAGCCCTAGCCCGGATGGAAGCGTCATTCTTTTTATTTTTTCTTTAAAAATAAAAAGATATAGCGGACAGCTGGAAACAGCTCCTCATCATACAGATGCAATTTAAGATTTAAATTTATTTATTGCTTTTTTCTTTGAGGATTACAGGCAGAACAAATTGTGTTTTTACCGGAATTCCGCGTTTTATGGCAGGATTTACTTTTGGAAAATCAACTAAACGGGCGTGTAGGATGCTGTCTATTTTTATAGTATCGTAAGCCACGGAATCTTTAGGAAATAGCGGTTCGAATTTCATCGTAGAGTTTGGAAATACAGTCACCTTAACTTCTATAGTATCTAATTCCGGATATAAAATAGAAAGTGTATCAAGATCCAGTTTTTCTTGAATAAGTTTTGACATAACCTCAAAAAAACATTGTTGGCGCTGCTTTTTGTCACTAACCTTTTCACAATCTGCAACTGATGGATATTCATCAACTTCATTCCAGTTGATCGATTTTAATTCTTTTTGAAGTAATACTTTTTCAGAAGGAACCTGCTTATCAAAATATTGACAAGAATTAAAAACTAAAAAAACTAAAAAGAAAAAAAACTGTTTCAAAATTTTAATGTTGATTGACTAAATTATTATGGTATAAAAATACGATATATATTTTTGGAAACTTTAGTATCTCAGAAATCTATTCTCCTAGAAAAGACCAGTGTAATATTTTTTTCAAAAAAACGGACATCAATTTTCCTGATATAGAAATTACAACTTTTTCTTATTACTTTTATAAATACTGTTCTAATAGAGCACTAATCTCAAATTTACAAAAAATATTATGGATTTACTATTGGTATTATTAGGTTTTATATGCATGATTGTTGGTGTTTTTGGCAGTTTCATGCCTGTTTTACCGGGTTTATCCAGTTGTTGGGTTGGTTTATTATTACTGTATCTGACAAAAGCAGTTGAAAATAATTACTGGGTTTTAGGTGTTACTTTTATAATTACGGTTGTTATTACAATTTTAGATTATACAATCCCGGCAAAAGGAACAAAACGTTTTGGAGGCAGTTCTTACGGAGTTTGGGGAACTAACATTGGTCTGATAATTGGAATTCTGGCTCCTATCCCGTTTGGAGTCATTATTGGACCTTTTGTTGGAGCGTTTATAGGGGAACTGATTTATGATTCAAAAAATCACAAAAGAGCGTTAAAAGCAGCAACAGGATCGCTGCTTGGTTTTTTAGCGTCAAGTTTTGTAAATTTCTTATTTTGCATTGTTTTTTTAGGACTTTTTCTCAATATTATTTGGCAAAATAAAGGTTTTTTGTTTTAATTCCCTCTACTAAATTTAAGCTTTTTCTTATTTTTTAAAATCTCTGTCAGAAAGTGAAAAATATTTTTTAATCGATTACTGCTCTCTTTTGAGTACTAAGCAGTTATATTTATTGAATATATGCTTTTCTGCTTGTTAAATTGTAAAAATACACGAACCAAAATATTTAACTTTATTTTTGGATATGTTAATATATTTTATATTTTTATCCCGATAAACGATAAAACAGTACATTTAATCGATTATTTATAGCGAAATATTAATTAATCCAGTATCCAATTATGACCCCAAATCTACAAATTGAACTACGCCGCTTTATTTCTTCAAATGTTATTTCTAAGTTAAACAAATTCTATTACGAAAATGACGCATTGCTTATCAAAGCAATTGATGTTTCCTTAGGAACTGTTTTAATGGGATGTTACAATAATTTTGATGAAAAATCATTAGAAGAAATGACTGAACTTGTCCAAAATTCAGTATTTTATAAAGAAATCGATTTTGCTTCTGCCCGAATTTTATCTGTTGATGAAAATTACAAATTAGAAGGAAATTCATTTTTAGAACAGATTTTCACTAATAAAAAAGCCAGAATTACCGAAATGATTTCGAATGAGGTAGGTATAAAAAGTGAAACAGCCCGTGAGGTTCTAAATTTTTCAACCCTGTTAATTGTATCTTATTTAAAATGCAACGCACAGCTAATTTCAGGTTTAAAATTACTTTTAGACGATCAAAAAAGGGATATTTTAAACAGTATTCCTCCCGGAATTAAAATTATTTTAGGTTTTTCATACTATGAAACTGTTGAAGAAAAAAGCAATGTTACTACAACGCGTTTTACCAAATCTATTTTTAATCTTTTCGGAAACATTTAATTTTTAGTTTTCAATAAATTAAAAACTATATTTTTTCAATCGGTCTTTTCTTTAAAAGTTTTAACAAAACAGGGAATGTCGAAATGATTACAATGATAACAATAATATATTCAATATGTTGTTTCAAATCAATTCCTTGTTTTAAAAACACGCCGTATAAGTAGTGTCCGGAGAAAATCAATATAAAAGACCATAAGAAGGAACTCAAAACATTGAAAAACATAAATTTCTTTTTATCCATTGAAACTATACCTGCAATAATTGGAGCAAATGTTCTGAAAATTGGTAAAAACCTTGCATAAATAATTGCTTTACCTCCATACTTTTCGAAGAAATCCTTCGATTGTAAAAGGTATTTCTTTTTGAACCAGAAAGTATCTTCTTTTTTAAATAAATAGTAACCACTTTTTGCGCCAAACCAATATCCTGTCATATTACCTAAGACTCCCATTATTGCTACAGCAATTGAAAGCAAAAGCACATTTAAAAAATCACTTGGAATATAAAAAACATTCTGAATTAAGTCACGACTGTAAATCCCTGCTAAAAAAAGCAAACTATCACCTGGTAGAAAAAAACCTGCAAAAAGTCCTGTCTCAGCAAAAACAATAAACAAGACGATAAAAAGACCAATTTGAAAACCTCCGATACTTAAAGTAATATAAAATTCAGGGTTAATTAATTGAGACCAATCAAAATTATTCATAAAATGGTTGGGTTACATTTATAGTTGGTGAAAGTAACAATAATTTACTTTAACCACAATAAAATACGGTATTTTAAAGATAAATTAACTATTAAAAAAGCCCAGGTTTGTCAAACCTGGGCTCTGGATTATTAATCTCTTTCGTATTTACAACAACTGTGCAAATTATCATAATCTGTCTGAGCTGCCTTTATCTCTTTTGTATCATGTCCGACTTTGGCAATTGCTTTATTTAAATCAGCCGGTGATGATTTTTCTTCGTTCAAAATCACAGATAATTGATGCGAACTAATATCCCAATTGGCAGTTTTTACACCTGGAACTCCATAAGCTGCTTTTTCAATTCGCTTTTTACATTGTTCACAATTACCGTTTACTTCTGTAGTGTATTTTAAATTCTTGTTTTTTTTAGTTTGAGCTTGCGCCGAAAGTCCTAAAAAAGTTACTAATACGAATGTTATGATCATATTTTTACTCATGCTCTTTATATTGCTTTTTTTGTATTCGTGAATCGCTGATTTCATTTTGTTAAATATTTAGTGTTATTGTAATTGATTTTTGAAATTGATATTGTATTTATTTTATTTTAAATCGTAATCCTGCATAATACATTTGCCCAAAAATTGGCGCATATACTATTGAAGCATCAAAGTTAGGGCCAAATGGATCATCAGAACCCAAAATAGCTTTTTGCTGTTTATAATTACCTATATTTTCTCCTCCAATATAGACTTCAAAAACAGGCGAAAAAATTCGTGTAACCTGAACATTCATTACAGCATATGAAGGCGAAAAATCAGAAAATTGATCTTCTGAAGAATTTGAAGCCGTATAGGGCAATTGTTGTTTTCCTGACCAGTTAAAAGTATAATCAAATTTCCATTGTCGGTTATTATTCAAATTGGTTTCATATTCAAGATTTCCTAAAAAACGATGCTTGGCCTGTAATGGACGCTGAAAAGTACCTCTTAAATAATCAGTCTGAATATCATAATATTTGTACGCTGTTCGCAAATTCAGATTATGGATCAACTCATAGTTAAACTCAACCTGTAAACTATTTGCAAATGAATTCCCTTTTAAATTATAGAACAAAACTTTCTGAGGGCTTTGCATCAAATCGACAACCGCCTGATTTTGAAAATCGGTTCGATAGAAATCAAAACCTGCTTCTGCATTTTTATTAAAAAGTTTAAATTTCTGAGAAAAACTCAAACCATAATTCCAGGCAATTTCAGGATTCAATCCATAAATTTTTCCATTATTATCTAAAATCGAAAAAGTTCTGGAGCTTGCAAAAAGCTGTTGATTTTCAGCAAAAATATTAGCAGAACGTTTTCCTCTTCCTGCGGAAAAACGAAGTACTCCATCTTTCCACGGGTTATATCGCATGTGCAGGCGTGGTGTTACAAAAAATCCTAATCGGTTATGATTATCGATTCTTCCACCGAGAATTAAACTGAAATTATCTGTGTTGTCATACGTGTATTCAAAGAATGCCCCAACCGAATTATCGATTCGGTTATAATCATTTACATTCACCAGTTCCTGATATTGATCGTAAGTAAAATTTAAACCCGTTGTGAATTTATGCATTGTATTATTGATAATCGAATTAAAAATTAAATTCGAATAATAACTGTTTTGTTTAATATTATACTGGTTTAATCCAAAGTAAGATTCCTGATTATGACTATTAAAAGCATTCTGAAAGCCAATACTTTGATACGGCATATCCGGAAAAACGTAACCAATTTTAGTCGACACATCAAACCGTTCGGTATTGATTTCTGAGCCCCAGTAATTAGTTGTTCCTTTGTCTCTGCTTTTATCAAAATCAACTTCTCCAGTTTGTTTTTTATCATTCATATATCTGAAATTGATAAAACTAACCAAACCACTTTCCGAATCATAATATTGATATCGGTTTAAAATATTGATTTGTTTCCCTAACGGATTGTCCAAAAAACCGTCATTATTCATATCGTTCTTTGCTACACGGGTATTCCCGTGAAGAAACAGGCTCGTTGCCCATTTATCAGATAATTTTTTATTGAAATGTGTATTCAGTTCAAAACGGGAATCAGTGGATCCGTAGACATTCAAAAAAAATGGAATATCACTTAAAGGTTTTAAAAGCTCAGTATTTATTTGTCCCGAAATACTTTCATAACCATTAATAACACTTCCGGCTCCTTTAGTTATCTGAACACTTTCTATCCAGGTTCCGGGTGTAAATGATAATCCGTAAGCCTGCGAAGCTCCACGAACCGAAGGAATATTTTCTTCAGTAATCATTAAATACGGACTTGTTAATCCCAGCATTTTTATTTGTTTTGTACCTGTTAAGGCATCTGAAAAATTCACATCAATTGATGGGTTTGTTTCGAAGCTTTCAGCCAGGTTACAACAAGCCGCTTTTAGTAATTCTTTACTTGTAATTACAGTTGTGTTAGCTGTAAGTGTATAGGATTTCTTAAGTCCTTTTTGCTTTTTTGTAACTTTTACTTCCTCCAGATTTTCTTGTGAAAACAACGAAATAGAAAGCAAAAACAGAACAAAAAGCATTATATTTTTTTGCATAAAAAAAGATTTTAATATTATTAGAAACTGTTTCTTGAAATCCTTAACTAAAAAGAAATTATAGAAATAGCATATACAAGCCATAATTTAATTATAGCTTGATTCTAAATATTAAAATCAGGAGTAAAAAATATATTGATTGTATAACTTAAATAATGGGGGCGCATTCGCATCAGAACAATACGAAATAATTTGATTGCTTTTGAAATTCGGAATTCCAAGAAAAGCAATTGGTTTAAATTCCTGAATTACTGCGTGGAAAGGAATTTGAAAAAAGAATATCTTTAAGGTAACATCATCAGATTTTTTCCCAAAATGAACTACTTTGTCTTTGCAACAAGATGATTTTTTTTCAGATATACCGCAACATTTTTTTTCATGAGAAACTGAAGCTGTTGCATTTAAAGATACTGATGCAATTTTTCCTCCACAATAATGCACATCAAAAACAAACCCAATGTTGGAAACCAACAACAGGAACGCTAAAAATAATCCAGTGCATTTTTTTAAATTCATACTGCAAAATTATCTAAAAAAGCTTCAAAAAACATGTAATAAAAAGTTATTTTTTTTGATTTTGCTGCTGATAATAAAAAGCCGGGATAAATAATAAGACAAATATGGGTTGAATTATAAATCTTCGAACATAAAAAAGAAACCAGCTCCCGTCAGAATAACATTTAAAGGTTAAAAAAAATATTCCGAAAAGTATCACTAAAAAAAACAGATACATGAGTACCGTAAATTTAACAATTTCAGCATCCTTAAATAAAGTATAAATAAGGGCTACTGATAAAATTCCATTTAAAACATACCGAAATAAAAGCCCTCCAAAAAGTTTAAAAGAATCAACCTCCGGAAAAGGTAAACTTTTAAAATCCGAATCAAAATAAATCAAAAAAGGGTCATAAAACAGTTCCTTTTCAAAAGCCCTCACACCTCCTAGGCAGATTACAATAAATACTGCAATTATAATTCTGAATTTATGCTCTCTGATTTTATTTAGCATATTTAGAAAATTTATTTACCCATATAACCCATAAGATAAAGACCAGTCCATAAATAATTAAAGGAAAAAGAACTCCATGCAAAATATGTTCTTTTTCAGGATAACGAAATAATAAAACTGTCAATAAGGCAATTCTAATCACGTTTATAAGATAAATAAAAAGAACTCCTGACAAAATAAAAAGCAATGTGGTTTTAAATTTTCCTGAAAAAGCAATCACAAAAGAAATAAATAAAATAATGATGCTTATAGCATTGCAGCCTTCAACGATTCTCAAAATGAAATATTTATTATACCAAACTTCCAAATATGGGCCTGATAAACTTTTCTGAATTAAGATATCACGATTAAACATACGCATTAAGCAATCAACATTCCAGCCAACGATATTTGTTATGCCATCAATATCATTCGCAGCAAAACTGTTTAAATAGAACTTATAAACTACTGTCAGCAAAATATAGGCAACGAAAAAAGTACCTATAAAAATAAGGAATGGCTTAAATTGTACTAAATATTTTTTCAAGAGATTTTTTTTTCAAATTTATGTATTTTTTGAGTTTAGCTTTAAATACTTTTACATAAAATTTTCATATTATGACATTTCAGGAATTACAACCAAAAATAAGCACTATTGTAGCTGATACAAATAACAACAGAGATGAAAAGCTGTTGGCTATTTGCCGATTATTGAACGAAAATGTACAATATTACAACTGGGTAGGCTTCTATTTTGCCAATCATGAGAACAAAACTTTACATTTGGGTCCATATATAGGTGCCGAAACAGACCATACTGTAATTCCTTTTGGAAAAGGGATTTGCGGTCAGGTTGCAGAAAGTAATGCGAATTTTGTAGTTCCTGATGTTGCTGCCCAGGATAATTATATTGCATGCAGTTTTACAGTAAAGTCAGAAATTGTAGTCCCTTTATTTGTTAACGGGAAAAACATTGGTCAGATTGATATTGACAGTCACGTTATAGATCCCTTCACAGAAGCTGACGAGCGATTTTTAGAATTTGTAAATCAAGAGGTTGCTAAATTATTCTAAAAGCCCTATTTTTATAATAAAAATAGATAAGATGAAAAAAAGCATCTTCATAATATTTCTCTTTCTAATTTCAGCTAATCTATTTGCACAAATTAACATGGTCTCGAAAAAAATTTTTCTTGATTCGTTAAATCGTGAAGCAAAACCCGAAAACTATAGCTACACACGAATAATTACCAACTATTCTCAAAAAAGCGTCAGATATGTTGTTACTGATTTTTACAAAAACGGAAGAAAGAAAATGACAGGTACAACCTTAGACAGAGATGTTTTGAAAAGAGACGGGGAATTTATTTACTATTATAAAAACGGATCAAAGGAATCTGTTGTTAATTATTCTGAAGATCATAAAGTGGGCAAAGAATTAAATTGGTACGAAAACCAAACTAAAAAATTTGAGAAACAGAATTTCTGGGATCCGAAAACAAAAAAATCTCAAACATTAATTCTTAATTTTTGGGATGAAAATAAAAATCAAACTGTAGCTAACGGAAATGGAGAATATGAAGACAAGGACAAATCCGTAACAGAAAAAGGAGTTATTAAAAATGGTTTGAAGCAAGGTATCTGGCGAGGAAATGATACTGCACGCAAAATTACATTTACCAATAATTATGATCAGGGAAATCTGGTTTCAGGAGTAAGTATAGACGAAAACAATGTAAAGAGTTCTTATACTTCTTTAAATAAAAAATAAGCTTATAAAAACTTTCAGAGATAACTCTTCCTTGTTAATTGACAGTTACGTAATAAATCCGTTTATGGGAATTAACGATTTAGAATTTGTAAATCAAGAGGTTACTAAAGAGTTCTAAAAAACCAGTCTCAAAAAGATTAAAAAAGGAATATTTTAAAGCTAAATTGTCTAATCGATAAAATTTTCAATCTTTATATTTATTTTTTCCAAAAAAAGATGTATTTTTGCACCCGTCTTACAAAAGATGTATGACATACATAAAAATCATTAAATAATATTGGAATGTATTTAACTAAAGAAAAGAAAGAAGAGATTTTCGCACAACACGGTGGTGCAACAAACACTGGAAGCGCAGAAGGTCAGATTGCATTGTTCACTTACAGAATTTCACACTTAACTGAGCACTTGAAAAAAAATCGTCACGATTACAACACTGAGCGTTCACTTGTACTGTTAGTAGGTAAAAGAAGATCTTTGTTGGATTACTTGAAAAAGAAAGAGATCAACAGATATCGTGAGATTATCAAAGTATTGAATATCAGAAAATAATCAATATAAAAAAGAGGTGCGAGAGTGCCTCTTTTTGTTTTTACATTACAAGCATTTTACACTAAAAAAAGTTTGGTTTTTCATTGGGTTTTAGAACAACAACTACACACAACAACTACAACACAACTAAAACCCATTTATAACCAAAAAGGAAAAAATTTATGATTCCACAATTATTTGTAGAAAAAATCGATTTAGGTGATGGCAGAAGCATCACAATCGAGACAGGACGTTTAGCCAAACAAGCTGATGGTTCTGTAGTAGTAAGAATTGGAAAAACTGTTATTTTAGGTACAGTTGTTTCCGCAAGAAAAGCAAGTCCGGGTATCGATTTTTTACCATTAACGGTAGACTATCGTGAAAAATTTGCAGCAGCAGGTCGTTTTCCTGGAGGTTTCTTCAAAAGAGAAGCGCGTCCAAGTGATAGCGAAGTATTAACAATGAGATTAGTTGACCGTGTATTGCGTCCGCTTTTCCCAAGTGATTATCATGCAGAAGTTCAGGTTATGATTCAGTTAATGTCTCATGATGATGAAGTTATGCCGGATGCATTGGCAGGGTTAGCAGCTTCGGCAGCACTTGCTTTGTCTGACATTCCTTTTGAAACTTTAATTTCTGAAGCCAGAGTAGGAAGAATTGACGGTAAATTTATCATCAATCCATCTCGTGCTCAATTAGAATTGTCTGATATCGACATGATGATTGGAGCTTCAACAGATTCTATCGCTATGGTAGAAGGAGAAATGAAAGAAATTTCAGAAGCTGAAATGTTAGAAGCAATTAAATTCGCTCACGAACATATTAAAGTACAAATTGCTGCCCAGGAAAGATTGGCAGCTGCTTTTGGAAAAAAAGAAGTTCGCACTTATGAAACTGAAAAAACAGACGATGCTATTTACGCAAAAGTAAAAGCAGCAGCTTATGATAAAATTTACGCTATTGCAAGTAAAGGTTCGGCTAAACACGAACGTTCAGCTGCATTTGATGCTGTAAAAGAAGAAGTAAAAGCATTGTTTACAGAAGAAGAATTGGCAGAAAATGGAGATTTAGTTGGTAAATACTTCTACAAAACCAATAAAGAAGCTGTTCGTAATGTAACTTTAGATTTAGGAACTCGTCTTGACGGAAGAAAAACTACAGAAATCAGACCAATCTGGTGTGAAGTAGATTATTTACCATCTGTTCACGGTTCGGCATTGTTTACACGTGGAGAAACTCAAGCTTTGGCAACAGCAACTTTAGGAACTTCCAGAGAAGCAAACCAAATTGATTCACCATCTGAACAAGGAGAAGAAAAATTCTATTTACACTATAACTTTCCTCCATTTTCTACAGGAGAAGCCCGTCCTTTAAGAGGAACTTCAAGAAGAGAAGTTGGACACGGAAACTTAGCACAAAGAGCATTAAAAAATATGATTCCTGCTGAAAATCCATACACTATCAGAGTAGTTTCTGAAGTATTGGAATCAAACGGATCATCTTCTATGGCTACAGTTTGTGCAGGAACATTAGCCTTAATGGATGCCGGTATTCAAATGATTCGCCCGGTTTCCGGAATTGCAATGGGATTAATTACTGATGGTGATCGTTTTGCGGTTTTATCTGATATTTTAGGTGATGAAGATCATTTAGGAGATATGGATTTCAAGGTAACGGGAACTTCAGAAGGCATTACAGCTTGTCAAATGGACATCAAAATTGACGGGTTGAAATACGAAATCATGGAGCAGGCTTTAGCTCAGGCTCGTGATGGACGTTTGCATATTTTAGGAAAATTACTTGAAACTCTTGCAAAACCAAATGCAGATGTAAAAGCACATTCTCCAAAAATCATCACCAGAACCATTCCTGGCAACTTTATTGGAGCGTTGATTGGACCTGGTGGAAAAGTAATTCAGGAATTACAAAAAGCTACAGGAACTACTATCGTTATTAACGAAGTAAATGAAGAAGGGGTTATCGAAATCTTAGGTACAGATCCAGCAGGAATTGAAGCGGTACTGGCAAAAATCCAATCTATCACTTTCAAGCCTCAAATGGGAGAAGCTTACGAAGTTAAAGTAATTAAAATGCTTGATTTTGGAGCTGTAGTAGAATATACTGCTGCACCAGGAAATGAAGTATTGCTTCACGTATCTGAGCTAGCTTGGGAACGTACTGAAAACGTTACTGATGTTGTTAATATGGGTGATGTATTCCAGGTTAAATATCTTGGTTTGGATCCAAAAACAAGAAAAGAAAAAGTATCAAGAAAAGCACTTCTTCCAAGACCTCCGCGTGAGGAGAAAAAAGAGTAATCAGATCTTAGTTTACTAAAGGTTTATTCATAGAGAACCCCAATTCAATTAAATGAATTGGGGTTTTTCGTTTTAAAAAAACAAATAAATTAAAATTATTTTCACTTATTTGTAACTTTTTCGATACTCTTTACGTATAACCATTTGTACACTTTAAAAAATAGGCAGACAAAAACATGAGACAACTTAAAATCACCAAGCAGGTAACTAATCGTGAAACTGCATCGTTAGACAAATATCTACAAGAAATTGGAAAAGTTGACCTAATTACCGCTGATGAAGAGGTAGAATTAGCACAAAGAATAAAGGCCGGTGATCAAAGAGCTTTAGAAAAACTTACAAAAGCCAACCTACGTTTCGTAGTATCAGTGGCTAAACAATATCAAAATCAAGGATTAACTCTTCCCGATTTAATTAATGAAGGAAACTTAGGTTTAATCAAAGCAGCACAGCGTTTTGATGAGACTCGTGGTTTCAAATTCATTTCTTATGCTGTATGGTGGATTCGCCAATCGATTCTTCAGGCTTTGGCTGAGCAATCACGTATTGTACGTTTACCATTAAACAAAATTGGTTCTATCAATAAAATCAACAAAATGTACGCTTTATTAGAACAATCTAACGAGCGTCCGCCTTCTGCTGAAGAAATTGCAAAAGAACTTGACATGACTGTAAATGACGTAAAAGAGTCTATGAAAAACTCTGGCCGTCACTTATCAATGGATGCACCTCTTGTTGAAGGTGAAGATTCTAACCTTTATGACGTATTACGTTCAGGAGAATCCCCAAACCCTGACAGAGAGTTAATTCACGAATCATTACGTACTGAAATTGAGCGTTCATTAGAAACATTAACTCCAAGAGAAGCTGATGTTGTTCGTTTGTATTTTGGTCTTGGCGATCAGCATCCAATGACATTAGAAGAAATTGGAGAGACTTTCGACTTAACCCGCGAACGTGTTCGTCAGATTAAAGAAAAAGCAATCCGCAGATTAAAACATACTTCAAGAAGCAAAATTCTTAAAACTTATTTAGGTTAATAAACCTTAAGGTTAGAAAGTTTTTAGAGTCTAAGGTCTTTTGGCTTTAAGACATTTGACTTTCAACTATATAGTAAACAACAGTTTGATTGACTGTTCGTTTTTTGATTGATGATTGAAACTCCGGCTGATTACCGGAGTTTTTTATTTATCTTATCAAACCTTTAAGATATTAAGATTCATCAAGAAAAACGTAATGAATTGAAAAGCAAGTAAATTAAGTATCTATAACTTAATTTTTCCTAATCTCTTAATGGTTCAAAAATGAAATCTAATTTCATTTTAAACAAACTAAAATCTACCTTTGCAAAAAAACAACACATAACTACGCACAATGAAGAATACACTTATAGCTCCTTCTGTTTTAGCAGCTGATTTTGCCAATTTACAACGAGATATCGAAATGATTAATAACAGTCAGGCTGATTGGTTTCATATTGACATTATGGACGGAGTTTTTGTTCCGAATATTTCTTTTGGAATGCCTGTTTTAGAAGCAATTTCAAAACATGCCAAAAAAACAATTGACGTGCATTTGATGATTGTTGATCCTGATCGATACATTAAAACTTTTGCTGATTTAGGCGCAAACATTTTAAGTGTACATTACGAAGCCTGCACACACTTACACAGAACTTTACAGGCCATCAAGGCTGAAGGAATGAAAGCAGGAGTAGCAATCAACCCTCACACAAATATTGATTTATTAGAAGACGTTATTAACGACATTGACCTGGTTTGTATCATGAGTGTAAATCCAGGCTTTGGGGGACAATCATTTATAGAAAACACTTACGACAAAGTTAAAAAACTAAAAGCTTTGATTACACGCAAAAATGCTTCGACACTTATTGAAATTGATGGTGGAGTTACCAATAAAAATGCAAAAAAACTGGTAGAAGCCGGAGCAGATGTTTTAGTAGCAGGAAGTTTTGTTTTTAAAGCCGAAAATCCGACAACAACAATTGCCGACTTAAAAATCCTTACTGCTTTCTAAGTTTTTTAAATTAGGAAAGAAGTCAATTCCAGTCATTTTTTCGACAGTTTCAACAGGAACTACAAAATCATAAATTGACTTGTTGCTGTTTTCATTCGGAACCAAAAAAGCAATTGCTTTATTTTCCTTTCCTGATTTAGCTAAAATGATTTTATAAAAATATTTAGGAACAGAAACTTCTTCTGTTCCTATTTTTTTATCCGAATCTTTCAAAACCCCGCCTGTCACAACATAAATATCATTATACTTCCCTGCCCAATAACGTGTTTTCTGTTCTAATCTATTCCAAATCCCACTATTGAAATCATGCTTTTGTGGCGAAATATTAGATGTATAAAAAGTGTCATTATAAGCTTTTTCATCAAACTCCATATCACCTGCAGGACAAAGATGCCCTTTATCATAACCTGACTTTTTGTAATTTTTCCAATCAGCAGAACCGGTTGTTACTTTTGGATCTTCAATAAAATAGGGCCTTTTAAAATCATTATTTTTTAAATACTCTTTTTTCAATTCATATGCTACCCATTCAGCCTGTTCATATTTTTCATTATATGAAAGTGTATAATAATCGTGTTTGATAATTTGATGTGTTGTAGAGGCCGGCAAATAATTTGTTGAAAATACAAATCCAGTTGTATTTTGTTGCTGCCCAACAAAAGTATTTGATTCCAGAATTATTTCTTTTTTTTCATTCTGCTCTTTTTTACATGAAAAAAGCATCAGACAGATCAAACCTAAAATGAAGTGATTTTTCATATTTTCAATAAAATTCAAAAAAAAAAAAACGTTCCAAAATTTTTGATTATGGAACGTTTAATATTATTGTTTAATTATGATTTTGCTAACTTATCCCTTTTCATTTTAGGAGCAAGAGCATTTTTTGAATTACCTTTAGTCTGCAGGTCATCTAAAACATTTAAAGCTTCTTCAACATATACATCTTTAGACAATGCCTGATGCCAAATTGAACGTTTTTCTTTTAAAGCTGCATCATTAGCCATTTCAACTTCTTCATAAGGCAAAGATTTAAAAACCAAATTATTTTTATAATCTGCAATTGGTTTGTATTTTTTTCCTTCGCTTTCTACTTGTTCCTGAGTTGTCTTAAAGTTTTTAATATTTAAGCTATAGGTGTTCTCTTTGCTTTTAACATCAATCCATTTTGCATTATCTTCAATTAATTTAAATTGAGGATTCCCTGCAATTCTTAATTTACTATTTGTCAATGCTTTAATGAAATTCTCATTAGAGTTCCATACATTATACTCTGCCGGATCTATTTTATCCCATGGCATTGCATTATCAATATCACGCTCTCCCATTTTTAAATAAGCATAACGATCAGGCATTACAATATCACTTTTAACGCCTTCTAACTGAGTAGAACCACCATTAATTCTATAAAATTTTTGGGCAGTAGCTTTCAGGGCTCCAAAGTCTCCAAATTCGCTATTACGAACAAACTGATTTAAATCAATAACTGTCTGTACTGTACCTTTACCATAAGTTTGTTTACTACCGATAATAACACCACGCTTATAATCCTGAATTGCTGCAGCTAAAATTTCTGAAGCTGATGCAGAAAAGCTATTCACCATTATTACCAGCGGCCCGTCCCATTCAATTTTTTTATCTTTATCATATAAAACCTCTTTCTTTTTTCCAGCTGATTTTACCTGAACAATTGGTCCTTCTTCAATAAACAGTCCTGCGATATCAACTACTGTAGAAAGTGAACCTCCTCCATCATCACGAACGTCAAGCACTATCCCGTTTATATTTTCTTTTTTAAGTCTTTCAACTTCTAAAGCAATATCTTTACCGGCATCTCTTCCGTCTTTATTTTCAAAATCGATATAAAATTTAGGTAAATAAATCACCCCATACTTTAGTCCGTTTTTCTCAACGATACTTGATTTTGCGTAAGTTTCTTCAATTTCGACAACATCTCTGATTATTGAGATAACTTTTATGCTTCCATCAACTTTTTTTACTGTAAGTTTAACCTCAGTACCTTTGTGTCCTTTGATTTTTTTAACAACATCGTCCAGACGCATCCCCACAACATCAACAGGCTCTTCATTTCCTTGTGCCACTTTCAATATTAAATCTCCTGCTTCCAATTCTTTTCCTTTCCATGCAGGACCTCCTGAAATCAATTCATCTATTTGGGTAAAATCATTTTTCTTAGTCAGACGAGCGCCAATTCCTTCTAATTTACCGCTAATGTTTACATCAAAACGATCTTTTTCTTCCGGAGCAAAATAGCTTGTATGCGGATCAAAACGAGCCATAATTGAATTTACATAAACAGAAAACCAATCTTGTTTATCCAAATCTTTTATTAAACTAAAATTATCATCTAATGATTTTTGCGAACTTTCACGCGTTTCTTTTTCTAAAGTCTCAAAAGATTTCATTTTATATGCCGGATCACTTTTCTTTTTATCTTCCTCTAACTTTTGTTTTGTTACAAGAGATGAAAGCGTTGACAGTTTGATTTGTTTTCTCCATCTTTCATTTATTTCAGCAGCATTTTTTGCATAAGGAATCTTATCGTAATCTGCATTAAAAGTCTCATCAATATTATAATTAAATGGTTGAGCTAAAAGAATTTTATATCTTTTTTTGCTTTCTTCCATACGCTTCATCAATCTCGTATAGGTAAGATTAAAGAACGTCAGATCTTTATTAATGAACTGGTCATCAAGCATTAACTCATATTGTTTAAACTCATCAATATCAGACTGCAGGAAAAAACGTTTAGAAGGATCTAGTGCATCAATATAATCCTTAAAAATCCCCTTTGAGAATGTATCATCGATAGGCGGAGGACTGTAATGCCCTTTTTCGATAACAAATGCCAGTAATTCTAAAAGCATTTTATCTTTATTAGGGTCTGGATCTATTGCTTTACCTGCATTTACTTTGAATGCAAATAAGGTTACAGACAAGCATAATACGGCTATGAGGATTTTATAATTTCGTTTCATAAATTTAATAATAGCATTCATCAATTTTTTAATCTAAGTTATGGTAAAAACCGAGCCAAAAAAGCCAAGTCTACTATAATTTTTTGTTAAAGATATGAAAATCTTTGAATCACTAAAAACTTAGATAATTTAGTTGACAAATTTTAATTTATTTGTTAGTATTCTAAGAAAATCTGTACCTACATTTGTTCTTAAAAATCTATATTCGCAATTAAATCCTATCTATGAAAAACCAAAAACCCTTAATATTAGTTACTAATGATGATGGTGTTTCTGCTCCCGGAATAAGAGCTTTAATAAATGTTATGGCAACTATTGGAGAAGTCATCGTTGTAGCTCCCGACAAACCTCAAAGTGCAATGGGTCATGCCATTACAATAAACAACACTTTATATTTAAATAAAATTTCGAAAGAAAACGATAGCATAACAGAATACAGTTGCTCCGGAACTCCTGTAGATTGTGTAAAATTAGCAGTCAATGAAATTTTGAAAAGGAAACCTGATTTATGTGTATCCGGAGTTAATCATGGTTCTAATTCTTCTATTAATGTGATTTATTCGGGAACCATGAGTGCTGCTGTAGAAGCCGGAATTGAAGGAATCCCAGCTATTGGTTTTTCATTATTAGATTACAATTGGGATGCAGATTTTGAACCTGTAAAATCTTTCATTAAAAAAATAGTTTTGGAAACCCTTGAAAAAAAATTACCGGAAGGAGTTATTTTGAATGTTAATTTTCCTAAATTGAAGAAAAAAGAAATCAAAGGCATTAAAATTTGTCGTCAGGCGAAAGCACTGTGGGTAGAAAAATTTGACAAAAGACAAACACCGTTTGGAAAGGATTATTATTGGCTTTCAGGAGAATTTGTTAATCAGGACAAAGGAGATGATACAGATGAATGGGCATTGGAGAATGGATATATTTCTGTGGTTCCCGTACAATTTGACTTAACAGCACATCACGCTATTCAACAATTAAACAGCTGGGATTTATGAATAAAAAAGACATTTTTTTAGGTTTTATAATTGGTATTTTCACTTCTTTACTTGGGAGTTATATGTTTATTACCTTCTTTACCAAATTTGATATTTCTTCCGGAATTCAAACTATAAAAGAAAACGGCTATTTAGGAAAAGTAATAACATTGGGTACAACTTTAGATCTTGCTGTTTTTGCTATTTTATTAAAAAAAGACAAAGAATATATGGCCAGCGGAATCATTCTGGCGGTCATTGTTTTAGCAATTTCGACTTTGCTAATTTAAATCTTATCTTTGTCTCGCAATTTTGATCTTTATCAAAGCAAAGGCAAATTCTCAAAACAATATATAAAATTATTATGATTTCTAATAGACAGTATATTGGAATTGTGATATCAAAAAGAAATATTAGCTACGTATGAAATATTACATTATTGCAGGTGAAGCTTCAGGTGATCTTCACGGGTCTAATTTAATGAAAGCCTTATACGAGGAAGATCCACAGGCGGAAATTCGTTTTTGGGGTGGTGATTTAATGCAAAAAACCGGAGGTACTTTAGTTAAGCATTATCGTGAATTGGCTTTCATGGGATTCATAGAAGTAGTTTTTAATTTAAAAACTATCTTAAATAATATCAAATTCTGCAAAAAAGACATTTTAGAATTCAGACCTGATGTTTTAATTTTTATTGATTATCCGGGATTTAATATGAGAATTGCTAAATGGGCAAAAGCATTACATTATAAAACACATTATTATATTTCACCCCAAATTTGGGCCTGGAAAGAAAATAGAATTACAGCAATCAAAAATGATGTTGATAAAATGTTTGTGATTTTGCCTTTCGAAAAAAGTTTTTACGAAGACAAACATCACTTTCCTGTCGAATTTGTAGGACATCCATTAATTGATGCTATTCATAATCAGCCTGTTTTTGATGGAACTGTTTTCAGAAAGGAGAATCAATTAAGCGAAAAACCGATTATAGCTGTTTTACCGGGAAGCCGTAAACAGGAAATCACCAAAATGCTAAGCGTAATGCTAAGCGTTGTAGACGATTTTAAAGAATATCAATTTGTAATTGCAGGTGCTCCAAGCCAGGATTTTGAATTTTATCAAAAGTTTATTTCGAATAAAAACATTCAGTTTATTTCAAATAAAACTTATGATTTACTTCGTTGTTCAACAGCTGCATTAGTAACATCAGGGACAGCAACATTAGAAACAGCACTTTTTAAAGTTCCGGAAGTAGTGTGTTATAAAGGAAGCTGGGCTTCATATCAAATTGCAAAACGTATTATTACATTAAAATACATTTCGCTTGTTAATTTAATTATGGATGAAGAGGTTGTAACTGAATTAATTCAAAATGAATGTAATACAAAGCGGATTAAAGAAGAATTACAAAAATTATTAGAACCGAATTACCGTCAAAAACTATTAAATAATTACGATATTTTAGAACAAAAATTAGGTGGTGCCGGCGCCAGTAAAAAAACAGCAAAACTTATTGTTGCCAATTTAAAACAATAATAGATTCGTTTTGAAAAAAATACTTCTCTTTATATCATTCTCCATTCTTTTAGCATTCTGCAAATCGGGATCATCAACTGTGAGTAAAAGAGAAGTAAGACGAGAAACTAAATATGTTATAGGTAATTTGATTAAAAGGGCCACTGATAATATTGGTGCTCCTTATAAAGCTGCGGGCACAACCAAAAACGGATACGATTGTTCAGGATTAGTATATTCGACTTTTGAATCAGAAGGGATAAAATTGCCCAGAGCTTCTTATGAGCAATCAAAAATTGGAAGGCTTATCAAATTTGATGATGTCAGAAAAGGAGATTTAATTTTCTTTAAAACGAATAATAGTAAACAGATTAACCATGTTGGCCTTATCACGGAAATAAACCGTGAAGAAATAAAATTTATACACTCTTCAACTTCAAAAGGTGTGATTATTTCTTCTACAAAAGAAACGTATTATAAAAATTCGTTTGTTCAAATTAATCGTATTATTGAATAATTTTTATTAATTAGTTTTTTCTTACAAATTTTTAATACTTTTAGACAATGAAAGTATTAGATTTTCCTTTAACAAAAATTACAATTAGCCTCATAATCGGAATTATAATTTCCTATTATTTTCAACCGGAAATATTGATTGTTATCACAGCTTTGGCAGTTATCATATTTCTTTTTTTGATTACTTTTTTTTCACATAAAAAGAACAGAGTCCTTTTTGGTATACTTTCATGTTTCTTTTCATTTCTTATTGGCATTATAACCCTGTTATTTCATACTGAGTCTCTACAGAAAACCAATTATATACATTTTGAAAAAGCATTTGAAAAACCTCAATTTATAACCCTTACCCTGAGTGAAAAATTAAAAAGCAACGATTATAACGACAGGTATATTGCTTCCTTTAATCAAATCGGGGAAAAATCCTGTTCAGGAAAAATTATCATAAATATTCAAAAAGACAAAACTCTCAATTTGCTTATAATTGGAAATATCATTCGCTTAAAAACCATTTTACAACATAATAATTCTCCTAAAAATCCCAATCAATTTGATTACAGCCAATATTTAAAAGACAAACAAATTTATGCACAGATTTATGCGGTAAAATCAGAAATCAGCGTCAACAGAATAATAAAAAAAGACGTTTGGTATTATACGGCAAAATTACATTCCCGGATAATAAATAATCTTGAAAAAAGTCATTTTAGTCCAACTGAAATGAATGTGGCTTTAGCCCTTATTCTGGGACAAAGGCAAGAAATATCAACTGATATTATTCAGGATTATCAATTTTCAGGCGCAACGCATATACTTTCAGTTTCAGGGTTACACGTAGGTTTTATAATGTTGTTTATTGCATTTATTTTAAAACCAATTCCTAATACACGAAAAGGTTCTTTTATAAAATTAATTGTCATTTTAGGTTCACTAATCCTGTTCGCCATAATATCCGGATTATCTCCCTGTGTTTTACGTTCAGTTGTTATGTTTTCATTTTTGGCAATTGGAAATCATTTACGGAGAAATGGCAATATTTACCATACGCTATTAGTTTCTATGCTATTGATTTTGCTTTTCGAACCTTATTTCTTGTTTGATATTGGTTTTCAACTGAGTTATCTTGCCCTGTTCTCCATTCTTTGGTTACAACCAATATTAAAAAACATATGGAATCCAAAAAATAAAATTATTATTAATATCTGGAATGTTTTAACTGTTTCATTTGCAGCACAAATTGGTACTTTGCCACTATGTTTATATTATTTCCATCAATTCCCGGGACTCTTTTTTATAACTAATCTTATTATTATTCCTGTTTTATCTTTTATCATGATAGCCGGAATAATCGTAATGATTCTGGCAGCTTTTATCGCGCCTCCACTATTCTTAATTCAAATATTTGAAAAAAGCATTTATATTTTAAACAAACTAATCCATTTTGTAGCTTCCTTTGATTCATTCGTGATAAGAGAAATCAGTTTCAATAATTATTATTTATTTGGATTTTACTTATGGATCATTTTCACATTTATATGGCTGGAAAAGCCAAATTATTTAAAATTGACTGGTGTTTTGAGTACAACAATCATATTACAACTTTTCTTTATATATACAAAAAAAGAAATCCAGACCCAACAGGAAATGATTGTTTACAATATGAAGAAAAAAACGATTATCTCTGAAAGAAACGGAAAAGATATTAGTCTTTTTTGCAATGATGATCTTTTAAAAGAAACATCGAAAAACAGTATTTTAAACTCTTATTTGGTTGGTAATTTTAGTAATGTGAAGAAAAAAAACAAAATTAAAAACATTTTGTTTTTTAATAAAAAAAGAATATCAATTATAGATAGTACAGGAATTTATCTTAAAGATAAACAACCTGACATTTTACTTTTGATTGAATCTCCGAAAATTAATCTGGAGCGCATTATAAAAAATTTACATCCTAAAATAATTATTGCCGATGCATCTAATTCTTACTCCATTCAAAGATATTGGAAAATGACTTGTATAAAACAAAAAATCCCTTTTCATTCCACGAATGAAAAAGGATATTATAAATTAAATTAAAAGTTACTCTGTTGGATGTAAAATAGCTTCTGATTCAGAAATCCACACTTTAGCGCCACCAGGTTTGTAACCAATTTTACCAAGTGCCTGAAATGTAGTTTTATTTTTTCTGACTGAAGCACTTGCAAAACACACCTCTGGTAATTCCTGAACACCAAATGCATTTTTGAGTTTTATATTTTGTTCTTTATCCCCATCTGATGTATTAATATCAGATAAATCCAATTTAACCAAAATGACATTATCTCTTGACCAAACTGCAAAATCCGGCGTTTTAAAAACTTCATTTTGGAGATTATTCGGAGCGCTTGATGCGGTAAAAAAAATCAACATTGGTTTACTTTCTTCATTACTTGCAGCAATGGCAGCATCCATACTGGTCTTCCAAACTACATTTTGGGCTTGGAAAGAAATTGACCCTAAAAATAAAATTAGCAGAAGTAGTTTTTTAATCATATCATGTAAATTTGGTTAGTTAAGCAAAACGAAATTAACATTATATTTTAATTCTGCAAGATTTTTTAGCACTAAAATTACACAATGTGTTTTTTTATTTGCAATATTTTATTAAAATCAAATATTTTACAATCTAACTAAAAAATTAACAAATACTTTTCTTACTAAACAAAAAAACCCCACAATTTTCGTTGTGGGGTTTTCTTTATTTATTTGAAATTTACATTTTTTGAGATTTAATTATTCCGTCAGCAACTGCTAACCAGGCTGTTGGACCGCCCGCAACATAACCCGTCTGACCGAGACCTTTAAAATTTACTTTACCGTCTTTATTTTCCGCATTTGTAAAATATACCGTAGGGAATCCTTGTATAGCGAAAGCCTGCTGTAATTCGGCGTTTTGATTTTTCACTTCAGGTGTCTGAGCGGTTCTTCTTGGATAATCCAATTCTACTAAAATTACATTTTCAGTTGCCCACTTTTGAAACTCAGGCGTTTTTAAAACTTCATTTTGCAAACGGATACACCAACCGCACCAATCACTTCCTGTAAAAAACATTAGTAATGGTTTTTTTTCCTTATTACTAATAGCTATTGCTTCCTTTACATCAGTATGCCAATTTAATTGCTTCGCCTGCTCGCTTGCGCCCGAATCCTGAGCATTAACAGCAAATGAACTTATTATAAAAAATGCTGCTATAAATATTTTTTTCATATCATTAATTTTTTTCAAATTTAAACAAAAAAACAACTTCAAAATACGCCTACTTTACTTCCTGCATTAATTTTTTAATCAATGGAGAAATTGCTATTAAAACCAAACCTGCAATTAATGAATAAATAGCCAATTGATAATATCCGTCTGTGTATGACTGCAGCTTAGATATTAAAGTAGTTCCTGTATTCGATTTGGAAATTTCCGCACCAAGTTTTCCTGCAAATAACTGCCCAAATGCAGTTGCTAAAAACCATAATCCCATCATCATTCCAAATAATCTTTTTGGAGACAGCTTCGTAATAATTGACATTCCGATTGGTCCCAGACAAAGTTCACCAAGAGTTGTCACTAAATAAGCAAATGTGAACACATTCAGGGAAGTAATTCCGTTAACATCCGCAAAAAATTTAGTGTAATAGAAAATATAAAAGGAAGCTGCTAAAAACAAAAATCCAATACCAAATTTAATCAATGTATTAGGCTCTATCTTCTTTTTCGCCAGCCAGAGCCAAAGCAACCCAACCAAAGGACTGAAAATAACAACAAACAATGTATTTGAACTATTGTTTACAGCATTGGGATCGATGGTAAATCCAAGTAAATCGTAACTTAAATTATCTTTCGCAAACAACGACAATGAACCACCGCTTTGTTCATAAATAGCATTAAATACTAAATAAAAGAAGATAAATGTAAAAGCAGCAATCATCTTTTTTTGCAATTTTATATCTCCTAATTTTATCACTTCGTATATAAAATAAATCATAGCAACTATACCAATCGTATACATGAAATAATCAGTATAATCTGTATTTTTTACCATGATAAAAATAAAAGGAATACTTAGTAACGATCCTAAATAAACAGCTATTTCTTTAATTTTTCTTTTTTTTGGTTCTAAATGCAATAGTGGAGAATTTCCAATTGGTCCAAGATGTTTTTTAGTAAACAAAAAAGTCAGCAATCCAAAAGCCATGACAATAGCTGCCGAAAGAAAACACAATTGCCATGAATAATATTTTCCTAAATAAATACACAGAATTCCTCCAAAAAAACCACCGATATTAATTCCGGCATAAAACATTCCATAACCTGCATCTCTTCTGTGATCGCTTTCATGGTAGAGTTCTCCAACCATGGAAGAAATATTGGGTTTAAAAAAACCAGTACCAATTATAGAAAATGCCAATCCATAATAAAATAAATCCTGGGGAGCAAAAGCAATAAGCAAATTCCCCAAAATCATAACAATTCCACCAAAGAACAATGACTTTTTAAATCCTAAAACTTTATCTGCAAATATCCCTCCAACAAAAGTAAAGGCATATACAAATGCCTGAATCGCACCATATTGCAAATTTGCAGCTTCATCTTTAAGCAAAAGCTGATCCACCATAAAAAAGGTTAAAACGCCCCGCATTCCATAAAAACAAAATCGCTCCCACATTTCAACAGTAAACAAATACCACAATTGCTTTGGATATTTTCCTTTAAAATTTTGTATTTGCTCTAAGCTTAGACCTTCTTCCATTAATTATTATTTTAAGTACATAAATAAAAAACATCATCTTCAATCAACTCAAAGACGATGTTTATTTAGTATATTTTCTATTCCGTTAAATTATCTGACACCGTGCATCATTTTTTTCAGGAATGGAGTCAATGCAAATAAAATCAATGCTGCAAGTCCTGTAATAACAACAAATACCATGAAAAACTCATATAGATTATGAATTATAAAACCTGCAAAATCAGGATAATGATCACTTATCTGATGTTTATCCAATAATTCCAGCTGAGCTGGTGTTAATGTAATTTTTTTATTTAAAACTGCCTGTAAATCAATTCCTAATTCCTGCGCTTTTTTAAATTTATCACCAGTTGGCGGTAAGATTGAACCTAAAGTTCCTCCTAAGGCATAACCTGATGCATTCGACAAGAAAAATACTCCGTATAATAAAGAAGAAAAACGCTTCGGAGACAATTTACCAACTAAAGATAATCCGATTGGAGATAAGCACAACTCCGCACAAGTATTTAAGAAATACAACAAAATAAGCCATTTAACTAACAGCAATCCTGAAGTTCCAATGTATGAAACCTGAGTTGCGATCATGAAAAAGCTAATTGTAATAAGAACCAAACCAACTGCTAATTTTACCGGCGAAATTGGCTCCCTGTCTTTTGCCCTTAAATAATCCCATAGAATACTAAAAGGAACTGCCATTACAACTACAAACAATCCGTTGAATATTTGCACCATCGATGGCGGCATTTGAAAACCAAAGAAATTTCTGTCTGTCTGATTATTAGCAATAAAAGTTAACGATGAACCAGCCTGTTCAAACGCAGCCCAGAAAAATATAATAAAGAAAGAAACGATATAAATTACAATAATTCTGTCTCTTTCAACTTTTGTTAAAGATGAATCAGATATAATTAATCCGGCCAAAGCCAAACCACTCGAATAGATCAATGTATAAATTAAATTCTGTCCAAAAACAAAATGAAAAATTACACCTAAAATTAAAAATGCAATTCCTGCACCAATCAATGCTTTTTGAGAAAAATTAGCCTTTTGTGCTTCTCCTTCTTCAAAATCTGCGGCTACATTTTTAGATGGTAAACCTCCTAATGGTCTTCCTTCCGGAGATACTACATATTTATTTTTTAAAAAGTAAAAAAGAACAGTTCCCACCAACATTGCACCTGAAGCTGCCAGAAATCCCCATTTAAAAGCGTGAATATCTCTAACACCGCCTCTATCAACAACATCTCCTAATAAAGGGCAAATAGACTGGCCTAAGAAAGCTCCCATATTAATCCCCATATAGAAAATAGTAAAAGCCGTATCTAATTTTGTTTTCTCTTGTTTTGGATACAAACTTCCAACCATACTTGAGATATTTGGTTTAAAAAATCCGTTGCCAAAAACAATAGCACCTAATCCGCAATACATAATTGTAGTTGCCAGGCTTAAATCTGTACTAAAGACGCTACCGCTTGTAAACAACAGCAATTGACCAATTGCCATTGTTAATCCTCCCAGTAAAATACAATTCCTATTACCTAAAAAGCGATCTGCGATAAAACCTCCCAACATTGGAGTCAAATAACAAAGACCCAAAAATCCTCCATAAATTAATGAAGCTTCTTCTTCCTTCATTAATAACGAGTTCACAAGAAATAAAGTCAATAAAGCCCGCATTCCATAAAAATTGAACCGCTCCCACATCTCCGTCCCGAACAATACCCAAAGTCCTTTTGGATGCGCTGATTTTACTTGAGTTTCTCCCATATTATTGTTATTTATTTTTTAAGTTAACTAAGCTGTTTATAGATTTTCTTTGATGAAATTCGTCATTTTATTATAAAGCTGAATTCTCGTTTTTCCGCCATAAATACCATGGTTTTTATCCGGATATATCTGAGAATCAAACTGTTTATTAGCCTGAATTAAGGCTTCCATCATCTGCATGGAATTTTGCACATGAACATTGTCATCACCAGATCCGTGAATTAATAAAAATTTACCTTTTAATTTATCAACATGGTTTATTGGAGAATTCTTATCATAACCGCTTGCGTTTTCCTGTGGTGTCTGCATATATCTTTCTGTGTAAACACTGTCATAAAAACGCCAGTTTGTTACCGGAGCAACAGCAATTGCCATTTTGAAAACATCATTTCCCTGAAAAATACAGTTAGAAGCCATAAATCCGCCGTAACTCCATCCGAAAATTCCAATTCTCGAAGCATCAACATAAGGATAAGCACCAATTACTTTAGCAGCATCAATTTGATCTTCAACTTCAAGTTTTCCTAATTCTTTTTGTGTTACTTTTTTGAAATCAGCACCTTTAAAACCGGTTCCTCTTCCATCAACACAAGCTACGATATAACCTTGCTGAGTAAGTGAAAGAAACCAATAATCATCAGTATTATTCCAATCATTATTTACCTGCTGAGAACCCGGACCGGAATATTGGTACATGAAAACAGGATATTTTTTTGAAGGATCAAAATCTTTTGGCTTTAAAATCCAGGCATTTAATTCGTTTCCTTTTGCTGTTTTTAAAACAAAAAATTCTTTTACAGGCAAATTATAACCTTTTAATTTAGTTGAAAGAGCTTGATTATTCTCGATAACCTGAGTTTCTTTTCCGGCTTTAGCTTGGTTTAGAGTATATGTTGTAGGCTGAGAAGCACTGGAAAAAGTATTAATGAAGTATTGGAAATTAGGGCTGAAAGTTGCCGCATTGGTTCCTGTATTTTTAGACAACCGAACTTTGTTTTTTCCGTCTAAAGCTATGCGGTAAATATCTCTGTTAATTGAACCATTTTCTGTAGATTGATAGAAAATAGTTTTTGCTTTTTCGTCGAAACCGTAATATGAAGTTACTTCCCAGTTTCCTTTTGTGACTTGATTTTTAAGTTTTCCTGTTTTATCATACACATAAATATGATTAAAACCATCTTTTTCACTTGTCCAGATAAAGCTGTTGTCTTTTAAGAATGTCAAATTATCCGTAACATCAATATAGGCTTTATCTTTTTCATTAAAAATTACTTTCGCAACTGCCGTTGTGCCATCTACAAATAACAAATCAAGATTGTCCTGATGCCGATTTAAAACTTGTGCTGATAAAACATTATTATCATTTGTCCATTGTAATCTTGCAATATAAAAGTCATTATAATTGCCCAAATTAACTTTTTTTGCAGTATTGCCGGCAACATCATAAATATGTAAGGACACTTCTGAATTTTTCTCTCCAGCTTTAGGATATTTAAAAGTTTCAATTGTCGGATATAAATCTTTATGAAACATTGACATTGAAAATTCAGGAACTGCACTTTCGTCAAAACGAATATAAGCCAGTTTTTTACTGTCTTTACTCCAGTCAAAAGCCCGGACAAAAGCAAATTCTTCTTCATAAACCCAATCCGTAATACCATTTATGATTGCATTTTTCTTTCCATCAGTTGTAACAGCAGTCGATTTTTTCGAAGCGACATCATAAACATATAAATTATTTTCTTTTGCATAAGCAATTTTCGTCCCATCAGGTGAAAAAGTTGGCTCCTGAACTTGAAAATCAAAAAGTTTGATCAAAGATTTAGCAGCTATATCGTATAAAAAATAATCTGCCGTAAAAGAGTGACGAAAGATTTTATTTGTATTACATGCAATTAAAATCTTTTTTTCAGAAGCATCAAACGTATAACTGTCGATTCCGCCTGCAAGTTCCTTATGATTTTTTGAATCAATTAAATTTGATACTTTTTTCAGGGTTGCAAAATCGTACAAATCAATCTGCATACTTCTGTTGGTCTGGTCAACATTTAAAACAGTGTATTGATCCGTATTTTTTAAT
This sequence comes from Flavobacterium sp. Flavsp81, assembly GCF_059491325.1. NCBI lineage: Bacteria > Pseudomonadati > Bacteroidota > Flavobacteriia > Flavobacteriales > Flavobacteriaceae > Flavobacterium > Flavobacterium sp. Flavsp81. Next base: position 3,081,472 of record NZ_CP168505.1, read on the forward strand.
GACTGCAATTCATCCATTCCTTTAGTACGAAATGTCCCACTGTAAATGTTTTCGACAGTTATTTTCTGTTGTCCAAAAACAGTAGCAACCAAAAATAAAAGAACAAGAGTAATTTTATTTGTATTCATTAGCATTTAATTTAAATATAAAAAAGAGTTCAATTTTAGTGAAAAAAATAAACATAATACACATTTTAACTGTTAAATGTTAAAAAAATAATATTTTATAGCCTTCCAAATTCTAAATAGATTATAAACAAAACTCTTAAATTGGTATCTTTGTCGCAACATTATTATTTAATATACTGAGAATGAACAACGCTGTTGCCGGATTTTCTAAATTATCCAAAAAAGAAAAAATAAACTGGATTGCCAAAGAATATTTTTCAAACCCCGAAGAAGCATTTAATATAATAAGAAATTACTGGAATTCAGATGAAAAGCTTCAGCAGCTGCATGATGAATTCATCGAAAATACAATAACCAATTTATATATTCCGCTTGGAGTTGCACCAAATTTTTTAATCAACGGAAAATATAAAACCATCCCAATGGCCATTGAAGAAAGTTCTGTTGTTGCAGCAGCTTCAAAATCAGCAAAATACTGGGCGACACGCGGTGGATTTAAAGCAACAGTTATTGATACCGAAAAAATAGGCCAGGTACATTTTACTTTTAACGGAGATGCTGAGAAATTAGAATCATTCTTCAACCAAATAAAGCCAAAATTCTTCTCCGATACTCAAAGCATTACCAAGAACATGCAACAACGTGGCGGTGGAATTCTGGATATACACCTAAAAGACAAAAGAAATTTACTTGATAATTATTTTCAGCTTCATGCAACTTTTGAGACCAAAGACAGCATGGGCGCAAATTTCATCAATTCATGTCTGGAACAATTTGCAACAACTTTAAAAGAAGAAGCTCAAAATTCTGAATTAAATATTCAGGTCGTAATGAGTATTTTGTCTAATTACGTTCCAAACTGCGTTGTCAGAGCTGAAGTTTCCTGTCCTGTCGAAGATTTAACAGAAAAACATATTTCGAATCCTCAGGAATTTGCCCAACGTTTTGTACAAGCAGTTCAAATTGCCGAAGTAGAACCTTTTAGAGCAGTAACACACAACAAAGGTATCATGAACGGTGTTGATGCTGTAATCCTTGCTACCGGAAATGATTTTAGAGCTGTAGAAGCCGGCGTTCATGCCTACGCTTCCCGAAATGGGCAATATTCAAGTTTGTCCCATGCTAAAATCGAAAACGGAATATTTACTTTTTGGTTAGAAATCCCATTAGCTTTAGGAACTGTTGGCGGTCTGACTTCATTACATCCATTGGTGAAATTATGTTTAGAGATTCTCGAAAAACCTTCAGCTAAAGAATTAATGGAAATAGTTGCCGTTGCAGGTTTGGCTCAAAATTTTGCCGCCTTACGTTCCCTGACTACAACCGGAATTCAGGAAGGCCATATGAAAATGCACCTGAATAATATCATTAACCAATTTGAAGCCAATCAGGAAGAGCGCCATTTAATTAAAACACATTTCAAGAAAAATACCGTCTCACACAGCGCTGTAGTTGAGTTTATCGAAAATTTACGGAAATAATTAGAAGCTGTTCCCGCTGTCCATTCTATCTTTTATGGCGAACCCCGCCACAAAAGGATGCCATTGCCATCGGGGCTAAAAAATAAAGAATGAAAACAACCTTTTACAGTAACGGAAAACTCTTAATCACAGGCGAATATTTAGTTTTAGATGGAGCCAGAGCTTTTGCATTACCCACAAAATTTGGTCAGAACTTAATTGTTGAAAATGATATAAATCAGGAAATTACCTGGAAAAGTTACGACTATGACAATCGTCTTTGGTTTGAAGATAGTATTACTTTTTCTGAAATCATAAATAATCCGGCAACTAAAACAGAAACGGTAAAAACGACACTAATCAATATTTTACACGAAGCTTATATTCTAAATCCTAATTTTATTAATTCTTCTGAAGGTTATAAAATCAGCACTCAGCTTACTTTTCCTAAAAATTGGGGACTGGGAACATCATCAACATTATTAAACAATATAGCGCAATGGACTAAAATTGACGCTTTTACATTACTCAAAAACAGTTTTGGAGGCAGTGGTTATGATATTGCCTGTGCCCAAAACAATACACCAATCGTATATCGTTTAGATCAAAATTTGCCTATTGTAGAAATTATCCATTTCAATCCTGATTTTAAAGAAAATATTTATTTTGTTTACCTTAATAAAAAGCAAAACAGTAAAACTGCTATCAATGCTTATTACAACAACAAAAATGAACATTTAACGAAAAGCATTTCAGAAAACAACAAAATCACTGAAGCCATTTTAAATGCAAAAACCTTAAAAGAATTTACATCAGCTCTCGAAAAGCATGAAATTCATTTAAGTGATATTTTAGAAACACGAACGATTAAGGAAAATGTTTTTTCAGATTTTAATGGAGTAATTAAAAGCCTTGGCGCCTGGGGTGGTGATTTTGTAATGGTAGTTTCAAAAGAAAATCCTTCAGCATATTTTGCTTCAAAAGGATATAAAACTATACTTACCTATAATGAAATGATATTATAGGATACATTAAACATTAAAAAACAGATTTCAATTGAAATTTACTTTCTTATTTTAATATCTTTTGTTTCAAGCTGGCGAACTATTTGATTTTCCTGTTCATTTGATTCAATAAGGGTATTATGCAAGCGCTCTGCCATGCTCTCAATACTATTTGTAATAGAATCATATACTACTTCCATTCTGCGATGTTTTTCTTCTTTTACAGCCCTCAAAACATCTTCAACAAAAATTTTATCGTATTTCTCAGCTACAGAATCACGTGTATTAGTCAACCGTATTACATTATCATTGCCTAATATAGTGACTTTGAAATGTTGTTCTTCATTACTTAAATAATACTTCCCTCCTAATTCATCACAATTGATGTCGGTAGCACTAACTTTCAATAACTCAGAAATTATTCCGAAAATATGATTTTCAATTTTGGAATATACTTTGGGCTTCTTTCTAAAAAACCTAAACATACAAATTATTATATGTTAAAACACTAAAGTAATTTTTCTCCATTTTTTTCTACAATTTAAATTATACATACAGCTGTTTTCTGATATAAACTTTAATTCTTCGGAAAACACCGACAAATTAACAGTATTTTTTTTAATAACGCAAACTGGTCTGTTTTATATCATAATCAACATGAAGCCATTAAGAAATTAATCTTAGAATTTTAATCTTTCAAAATCTAAATTTCAGCCTAAAATCTGGGATAATAGCACAAAAAACCCGATACTAAAGTTAAAGTATCGGGTTTTTTATTATTTTAATTTAGTACTAAACTAGTAGTTAAATTGTAATCTGTTATCTTCAATTTTAGCATTTGTTTTTAATGCCGGTAAAATTCTGTTGGTATCAGAAGTACTTTGTGCTTTTAATTTAGCAACATAAGCAGCATGATTAGCAATTGCCGGAGCTATAATTGTGCTGATATTTTTTACAACATAAACACCTGTATTTCCTTCAATTGGAGCAGAAATTTTATTTGCAGATAAAGCAAATGCATTTCCAACAACTTTAGGCTCTTGCCCAACACCACCAGGTAAAACCGGATTATCCATTGTAACGTTTGTTGCTTGTTGTACTGTAACTCCAGCACTTTTAGCAATAGCTTCAATACTTGAACCTGTCATTTTAGCTTTTAGTATTTCTGCTTTTTTCTTGTTTTTCAAGATTGGCTCAACATAAGGTCTTGCAAGCGTAACTGATACTAAACCTGATTTGTTTTCGCTTTTATATTGTGCAATTACGTGACCAATATTTGCAATTTCAAAACGTTTTACATCTCCTTCTTTCGTTTCTTTATCAAACGCCCATCTTATAATAGAACGTTGGTTTCCTAATGGGCCGAAAGCTTCATCCATTGCTTTTGCCGTTACAGGAGCTGCAACTTTTAATCCTAATTGTTTAGCTGTAGCGTTAAAATCCTTGTCGGCAGCCTCCATTTCAAATTTTGTTGCCAATGTAAATACTTTATCAGACGTAGCTTCAGAAGGCTCAATTTTTTGAGCAATTGTAGCTAAACGAATACCGTCTTGTTTGTCTGTAATTTTGATAATGTGAAATCCAAAAGGAGTTTCAACTAAACCAACTTTCCCAATTCCGTTGTTGAATACAAAATCATTGAATGGTTTTACCATTTGGTTTGGTCCAAAATATCCTAAATCACCTCCTTGTTGTGCTGATGGATCATCAGAACTGGTAAAAGCCAGCATCATGAAACTATCCGGATTAGCCTGAACCTGAGCCAAAATACTTTCGGCTTTAGCTTTAGCTTCTTCTTTAGTTCTTTTTTCTTTTTGGTTTGGAGTCTGAGCTCCTTCATAACCAATTAAGATATGGCTTGCTTTTGCATTAACACCCGCTTTAAATCCTAAAGATTTAGAAATAGCATAGTATTTTCCAAAAACATATGGTCCATAAATTTGACCTGGGGCTAAACTGAATAATTTATCTGCATCAACTGCAGGCAAAGAATTTTTAGCTATGTAAGTTGAATCATAAGGAACATCAGAATTAGCGTTTACAAATTCCGCAATGTTAGTTGCATTTCTGAAACCTGGCAATGTATCATTTTTACCGGTTTTTGCATTATACTCCACTCTTCCATTTAAAAGAGCAGTAATTTTTGCTTTGATTTCAGCTTCATCTTCTTTTGAAGGTTTGTCTTCTACTAATACATATTGAATTTCACGAGTGGCATCAGCTTTAAATTTTTTTTCGTTTTTCTTCATGTAGTCAACAATTTCAGAATCTGAAATTTTTACTTCGCTGTCTTTGATAGAAGAATATAAAGCTCCTGCATAAGCAAAATTTACTTTATTGGCTTCCATTTCATATTTCAGCTTTCCTTCACTGGCAGTTGTATAAAGTCCTGCTTTTACAAGTGTATTATAAATTTGGAATTTTGCATTTAAAGCAGCTTCTTTCTCTTTTTCGGCAATAAACTGGGCCGCCTCCGGATTTGATTTGAAATATTCTTTGAATTTAACAATATCAAACATACCTGCTGCATTTAAGAACATTGGGTTTTTACCAATATTTGGATCAGCTTTTAAAACTTCCAAAAGATGTTTTTCTCCAACTCTTAATCCTAATTTATCAAATTGAGCTGACAATAAAGCGATTGAAACCTCTTGATCCCATACTCTGTTTGCAGCTTCAGTGGTAGTAATTCCTTGTCCACTTTTTTCGACATTACTCACTTTAACTCTAAAGTCTTCAAATGAAATATCTTTTCCATCGATGCTTCCTACATCTTTTGAACTTTGACTAAATGTTCCTTTACCTATAAGATCTTGTATTATAAATGCAAATAATGCAAGTGCAATAACTCCTATCAATAATGCGGAACGCTGTCTAATTTTTGCTAAAACTGCCATTTTTATTATCGTTAATTTTATATTCAGTTTGCGAAAATACAATTATCTAGTTAATAACAATACAACTAGCCTTTTATTTTACGCAATTTTTTTAATTAGTGAAAAAAAATCACTCTTTTATAGACATTTTTACTAATTCTATTTTCTTGTTTGAGCATTCTTCTATCGAAAAATGATAATTCCCAATCGCTATTTTTTCGCCTTTTTGAGGGATATCTTTTGTAAAATCAACAATAAATCCGCCTAAGGTTCCATAAGAATCATCTTCGGGGATATCTAATTTATACGTCTCATTCAGATACGTCACGTCTAGCCTTGTTGAAAAAAGATATTCTCCTTCTCCTAATTCCTGTTCGATCAATTCTTCGTCCGAATCATGTTCATCTTCAATTTCCCCAAACAATTCTTCTACGATATCTTCAATTGTAATAATACCGGAAGTCCCTCCGTATTCATCCAAAACAACGGCAACATTTTTTCTTTTTTTGATAAGTAAACTCAAAGCATCTTTTATTAAAATCGTTTCGGGCACAAATTCAACTGCCATTAAAACTGATTTTATGGTTTTTGGTTTTTTAAACAAATCAAAAGAGTGTACATAACCCACAATATCATCTAATGAATTTTGACTTACAACAATTTTAGAATAGCCCGTTTCTATAAATAAGGTTTTAAGATCCGAAACAGTGTCAAACAAATCCACATCTACAATTTCTGTCCGGGGTGTCATAATATCACGCGCTTTTAGACCCGAAAACTCTAATGCATTCTGAAAAATCTGAATTTCAGAATCAACTTCTTCATTATCTTCCACAGTACTCATTTGTTCCGTAATATAATTTCCGAGTTCAATTTTACTAAAATACAGCTGTACCTGATCTCCTTCGGTTTTAAAAAATTTCCTTAAAACAAAATCGGAAATCCAGATAAAAAAAGTGGAGATATAATAAAATAACCGATAAAAAATATAGGCTGGAACAGCAAAAATCCGAATTAAGGAATTGGCGTAAATTTGAAAAAAAACTTTTGGAAAAAATTCGGCCGTTATCAAAACAATAAAAGTCGAAACTAAAGTCTGAATAAACAAATTGGTATAATCTGAAAATTGATATCCAAGATGAGCAATGCATTTCAGAATCAAATCTCCTGTAAAAAATCCATAAACAACCAACGCAATATTGTTTCCAATAAGCATTGCTGCAATAAATTTAGATGGTTTCTCAGTAAGTCTGGTGAGTATTTTGGAAATAAAGTTATCTTGTTTCTTTTCAATTTCAAGATAAATCTTATTGGAGGAAATAAAGGCTATTTCCATTCCTGAAAAAAAGGCTGATAGTATTAAACACAGTATTATAATACTAATTTCCATTTTTTACTGTTTTTTGTTCTGTTCGTCAAATTTTCTTGCAAATTTTCTCCTGAAGAAAAACATAAAGACACCCATTCCTGCAATCAAAAAGCTTAACCACGGAGTACCGTCGCCTGAATTTATCTTTGTTATTCCATCATAAATAAACAGAGCTGCAATTACAAGATAAGCGTATTGTGTATATTTTAAATAACCCATAATTTATATTTTATTCTTCATTGGCTTCAATTTCGCCGCTTACCCGTTGTGAGTTTATCACTTTAAAATCTTTACTAAAATCTATTCCCTGACCATGAGAAACACCCTTCGCATCAGTAAGCTTAAACTTTCTTTCTGTATAAAACCATTCATTTTTCTGATCAAAGTATAATTGTTCTGTCTCCAGCACTTGCCCTGCTTCAGAAGTAATTTTTACCTTTCCCTGCAAATCAATTATACCGGTTCTTTTATATGAAACCGCATAATTTGCCACTATAAAAGTACGTTTTTGTTTTTTATCATATAAGGTAACATCAATTCCCTTGGGGAATTCCGTAAAAGGGAATTCAACACTCGAATAATCCAACATTTTACGACTTTTCAAAACCCCGGTTATCCTTCCCGAATCTGTATATTTTATATTAACCGTATCTGCATCAGTGCCTGGAATAAATTCTGAAAAGTTGATTTTCTGAACTTCTTTAAAATTGCTTTCGCACCCAAAAAACAGTGTCACAGCAAAAACTGTGACAACGGTTATAATAGTATGTCTTTTTGGTAAATTCATTTGCCAAATGTAGTAAATTGTATGGGCTTAAAAAAGCATAACTTTATACGCTAGTTATATTTATTTTTCACGAACCATTTATCATTGAAAGAGAAACTAAGACTAAAATTTATATAATTCTCCTGGATTAAGCCTGAAGAAACCGTTCCTTTTTTTCCATATTCAATTCCAAAGTTAATATTCGAAAATGATCCTGTAATAGGAAATCCTGCACCTAAAGTAACTCCTACATCTTTTATCGACTGATTATTAACCACCAAACCTATCTTTTCATATTTCATTCCTGCTCTTAGCGTAATTCTGCTGAAGTAACTTGAGAACGAAGTATAGTTTGGTATAAAATATCCACCAATAGCATATTTAGAATAATTTTCATAACGAACATCATCACTTTTATTATAATAATTTTCAAACTTTCCGCTGCCATGAAAAGTCAGACTGGTACCAACCAGCCACTTTCTTGCTTCTCCGATACCTGCACCAAGAGTTAATCTGTTTGGTAATTTCAAAGTATTGCTGGCCGGATCAAACACAACCGGATCAGGATCGCCATCAACAGTAATAGTTCTTTCACTTGTTGACTTTAAATTGCTCGAAAACGTGTAGCTTAAACTGGTAAACAAATTGATTTTTTTATCAATCGGGGTTTGATACATTGTCCCAATATTAAAATTGGCACCGGACAATTCTGAAGTACTAACCTCTCTTGTTCCATTTGACATTCCTGTAATTACTTCCAGACTTGTTGTTTCAATTTTTCCGAAATTGTATTGCAGGTCTGCACCAACACTCCAGTTTGGTTTAATTTTATATCCTAGTCCAAAGAAAACTTTATTCAAACCTCCTTTTCCTTCATACTGGCTGCTTGTTGCTCCATCGGTACCGGTATTATCATTTCGGATTTTATAACCAACAGAAGAAACTGGGATTAATCCGAAACCAAAACCAAATTTACCCATTGGTATCCCAAGAAGCAAATAATCAAAAGTTGATCTTTTGGCACTCGCACTTTCAGTATCCGTTTTTAATTTAGATGTCCCATAAGTACCTCCTATAGTAAAAGTAGTTAATTTCAGACTAGCATAACTTGATGGATTTTCAACATTCATGTGAACACTATCCTGCTCTACCGCAACACCTGCCATCGACCTGTTTTCTATTGTTCCTTTAAATCTCATATCTCCAATTCCGTAAAAAGAATAAGGAGAGGATGTACCTTGCTGAGCTAATGAAACGAACGAGATAAGCAAACAGACGCTTAGTATAATTTTTTTAATCATTGTTGATTTTATATTGAAATGTTTGGTTCAAACTCTCAAGCAAGAAATTTGAATTGGCAAATATGGTATTTTTTAATCGTTTAGCCAAAAAATCTGTATCTCCGCCCGTTAAAATTATTATAAAATTTGAAAAGTTTGCACGATATTCATCGATAAAACCGTCAATCTCATAGACGAAACCATTAACAACACCCGAATGTATAGCTTCTGCAGTAGTGTTTCCTATATATGATTCAGGTGCCTCCAAAGCCAGCAAAGGCAGTCTGGCTGTATAATTGTGTAGTGTTTCATAACGCAATCGAAGCCCCGGAGAGATTGCTCCACCCAAATAATTATCAAATTCATCGATAAAATCGTAAGTAATACAAGTTCCCGCATCAATAACCAATCTGTTCTGTTTTGGAAATTGCAAAGTTGCCCCGGAAGCCAAAACCATCCTGTCGATTCCCAAAGTTTTTGGGGTTGCATATTTATTTATAAACGGAAAAACATCTTCATGCGTCAAAAAATGAACATTAAGCTGATTTTCGAAAGCTAAAAAAGATTGTTTTTCGACATTTCCGACTGATGCAACAACCAAATCATAGCAATTTTGAAATTTTTTTAAAATAATTTCAATTTTTTTTTCGAGTTCTTTTTTCTCAAAAACAAAATTCTCCAAAACAGTACTTCCCTCAAAGACAGCTGCTTTAATTCGAGTATTACCAACATCAATTGTTAAAACCATATTTTTTTATTTACCAATGCGAAGGTACGAATTGATTTTTTTTAAAAAATGTTTTGGATAAACTAAAAATCATCCTATATTTGCACCCGCAAACACGTTCACCCAACACTATGAAAATAGAGATAAAGTGAGATAATTAGCAAGGTGCCTTAGCTCAGATGGTAGAGCAATGGACTGAAAATCCATGTGTCCCTGGTTCGATCCCTGGAGGCACCACTAAAACCCGAATAGCAATATTCGGGTTTTTTGTTTTTATCAATTCCTGCCCGATATTTTAAATCTCTCTTTCTTCCTCAAAAACGAACTCAAATTTCACTCAAAAACCAAATTGTCAATAAATAATCACTATTTGTTAAAAAAGTAGCAATTGAATAAATAAATATCTTTTATATTCGTGAAAAATTATTTTAAGGATTTATTTATTATCAATGACATATTAACAAGTTTATGAGTAAAACATCTACAAAAGGGATTTGGAAAGTGATTTCTGCCTCTTCAATGGGAACAATGATTGAATGGTATGATTTCTATATTTTTGGAAGTTTAGCTGTTGTGATCTCAACCAAATTTTTTCCAAGTGACAATCCTACTGCTGCGTTTCTGTCTACTTTAGCCACTTTTGCCGCCGGATTTGTAGTCCGCCCGTTTGGAGCTTTGTTTTTTGGAAGACTTGGTGATATTATTGGCCGAAAATATACTTTTATGGCTACCTTATTATTAATGGGAGGTTCTACTTTTTTAATAGGCTGTATTCCGAGTTATGAAACTATTGGATTCTTTGCACCTTTATTAGTTTTAATTTTACGCTTATTACAAGGACTTGCATTAGGCGGAGAATATGGCGGAGCAGCGACATATGTTGCTGAACACGCACCAGCCGGACAAAGAGGTTATTGGACTTCCTGGATTCAGACTACAGCAACTGTGGGATTATTTATTTCACTGATGGTAATTCTGGCTACGAAAAATGTTCTTTCAGCTGAAGATTTTGATACCTGGGGATGGCGTGTTCCATTTTGGGTTTCGATAGTGATGGTAGGCGTTTCGTATTTAATTAGAAAAAATATGGATGAGTCTCCTGAGTTTGCAAAAGCAAAAAAAGAAGGAACTACAAGCGCCAGTCCGTTAAAAGAAAGTTTTGGTAATCGATACAATTTAAAATTTGTACTGCTTGCTTTATTTGGAGCAACAATGGGGCAGGGAGTTGTTTGGTATACCGGACAATTTTATGCCATGAGCTTCATGAAAACCGTAATGAACATAGATTCTTCTCAGGTAGATAGTTTATTAGGTATCGCGCTTTTGATAGGAACGCCGTTTTTTATTGTATTTGGATGGCTGAGCGATAAAATTGGCCGTAAATATATTATGATGGGCGGAATGTTACTGGCTATTTTGCTGTACAGGCCAATCTACAAAGGAATGTATACTACCACAGACACTAGTCTTAAAACCGAAATTACAGAAAAGACAAAAACTACGGTTGAATTAACTGCAGCCAAAGATTCTGTTTATACAACCCATAAAGAATTTACTGACGGAACAGTTTCAATTGAAAAAAAGACTCATTTTGCAGCTAAAAAAGACGATCAGGTTACTACATCGGTTATTATTAATTCAAATGACCAATGGAGTTTGATTTTCTTCGTATTCATTCAGGTATTGTTTGTGACAATGGTTTATGGACCAATTGCTGCCTTTTTAGTCGAAATGTTTCCGGTAAAAATTCGATACACCTCAATGTCATTACCTTATCATGTTGGAAATGGAATTTTTGGAGGATTGCTTCCTGCCATTTCAACTTACTTTGTAACACATGCCAAAAGCTCCGGCAAAACCGATTTTTACCTCGACGGACTTTGGTATCCAATCGTTATAGCTTCTGTGTGTTTTGTCATTGGAATGATTTATATCGATAATAAAAATAAAAATACTCACCTCTAATTAAGATACTGAATTATGAATCTAATTAAAAAAATATTAGGCATACTGTGGATTGTACTGGCACTTGCCGCAGCTTATTTTTGTGTTTTTGAATTTGGTCTGCCAAAATTCCTTTCGGACAAACAAGATGATCTGGTATTCGGAATCATCATTCTGTTCATCCTGACTCCATTAATTGTTTTAGGATTGGGAACATTTGGATATTTTGCTTTAATTGGAGAATATGATAAAGAAGAATAATTTAAAAAAACAATTATAAATAAAAGGGCTGTCTATTTCGAGACAGCCCTTTTGCATTACTAACCTAACCAAACCAAAATCAATCTATTCTTTAATAAACTTCATTACCTGAGTTTTGCCATTATTATCCAGTGCTTTTACAATATATAAGCCCGATTTTAAATCGCTTACGCCAAATTGAAAATCCGGATTTTTATTGGTTGTAAAACTTTTTACCAATTGACCGGTAATAGCATAAATTTCAACTTTTTCAGCAGCTATATTTAAGGTAAAATAGTTTGAAACCGGATTTGGATATAAACTCACAATAGTTCCTTTTTCAAAATCGGCAATAGCCAAACTCGCTTGTTTATTTCCGTAAATTCTAAATTCTCCTGCCGGAATACTGATCAAAGCATTCACATCGGCAACATTTATCGTGGTATTGTCCATTAAATTATACCAGATTCCCGGATATGAAAAACCAGTTGCAACATTCTGCGTTGTTACATTAAAGTTGGCTAAAATCAATACATCTTTAAGTTGGCCTGAATCCAGGTTTGCATTTGTAATTTTAATATTTGCATACAAAGAATTTGCATTTGCCATTGTTGCAGTTCCTGAAAACACTGGCTCTTTGGTTTTTAGCGTAATCATTTTTGCCCAGTCGTAGTAAATTTTATTTCTGCCCGAATTTGTCAGCCAGCTTCCTGTCCATTGTGGCTGTGGTTTTGTATCTAATTTACAATCTCCTGAAATTGTCGCAGAAGCATCATTTACGGTTCCGTTATTACAAGTAAAAATAGAAGAATCCCAACCTAAATCTCCAAAATGCCAGATCATTTTTGGTCCCGGAACTAATAAGGAAACTGCTCCAATAGCCGACATTCTTGACAAAGCTGTGCTTAATGTTTTTACGTTATGAGCTGCATTCGTAGAGTTTCCGTACTGAATGTTTTTATACATCAAACGCTCTTCATCATGGCTTTCTGCATAACCCATTAAACGATTTGAGGTAAAACCGTGACTTGAACTCGTCATTCTCGAAATATTACTCGTGTATCCCATCGACAACTCATTATAAGCGTTATTCAAGTTACCCCACATCATGATTCCTTTGCTTGGGGATTCGGCAATTTTATAATTAGCCCATTCCTGCTCTTCCAAATCTGTACCTAAATGTTCGAAGATTGTATAATGTGTTGGATCTAAACTCCATGAATAATCAGCATATGTTTTTAATACATCTACCCTGTCTTGTTGGTAATTTCCTGTGCAGGATTCTTGTCCGCCTGCAACATTTGAAGGGCAATTTTGAGTAAATCCTTTGGTTAAATCCCAACGCAGACCGTCAATTTTATATTCTTCGACCCATTGTTTGATTACGCGTTTAACATAATTCTGAGTTTTAAGCGATTGGTGATTAAAATCTTCTCCAACATTATAACTATGCATTGCAACTGTATTGAAATAAGGATTTTCAGTAGTTGGCGAACCAAAACCGTCTCCGTCCGGATCGTTCATCCACATTCTTACCATCGGATTTCTTCCGAAAGCATGATTCAAAGCAACATCAAGAATAACTGCAATTCCGTTTTGGTGACATAAATCGATTAGTTCTTTTAGTTTATCAGAGCTTCCATAAAATTTATCTAAAGCCATATGGAAAGAAGTATTATAACCCCAGCTTTCATTACCTTCAAATTCCATTACAGGCATTAATTCTATAGCATTTATTTTGAGATTTTTAAAATAATCGATTCTGTCAATTAAGCTTTGATAGTTCCTGTTGGCATCAAAATCACGAACCAAAACTTCATAAACTACTAATTTATCTTTTTCAGGTTTTGTAAAATTGCTTATCTGCCAGTTATATGGAGTTTGTCCGGTTTTTAAAACGGTTACTTCAAATTGCTGTCCTGAGGGATAAACCGGCATATTTGGATAATTGATTGCAGGAATCGAAGCATCATCATAGGGAGACAAAACCAATGTAGAATAAGGATCAGCTATTTTAACCAATGAAGGTGAATTTGCAAATGGCGTTGCGTCTACTACCCAATACTGATAGGTATTACTCACTCCCGAAACCAAGCCTGATAATTCTAACCAAAACTTTCCTGAAGCCGGATCTTTTTTCATGGCATAGGCCGATGTAGGCTGCCAATTATTAAAACTTCCGGCAACGTAAACGAAATCTTTTAAAGGTGCATCTAACATTAAAGTGGCTTTAGTTAAATCAACTGAATTGTAATTAATTCCATCCACTAAACCTGCTGGCATAGCCTCCGAAACCGTATTTGGATTTACTACAACCGAAAACTTTTTAGAAATCGTTGTTGCTCCCTGCGTTACCAATAATTCATAACTCTGATTTGTTGTAATATTGGTATGACTGAATGAATAATTAACAGTACTTGCATTTGTATTAATAATGCTTCCGTTTGATTTTAATACATAACTGGCAGCACCATTTGAGTTTGTGGCCGTAATGTTAAAATTAGAACCTGATGCCAAAATGGTTGCGCTGTTTTCTAAAGGAGAAGTTAATGTAACCTGAAAAGTACCTACTTCAACTAAAATATCCTGTGATTTTTTATCTCCGGTTCCGTCTTTCGTTTTAACCAAAAAACCAATTCTGCCAATTCCCGTTGCATTAAAATAAGCAGTTGGTGTTATCGTTTTTGTATACGTATCTGTTCCTGCATTGTACGTAAATACACTTGCCGCACTGGAGGCTGTCCATGCACCGTTGTTTGGTGTTCCTTTTGCAGTTGTGTCATTGGTATCAAAAGCCCATGCCCATAAATACAATTCATGAGTTCCGATAATTCCCCAGGTAGTTTCATTTATACTGCTTCCGTTTATGGTAATGGTAATAGCAGTTGTTTCTTCAAAGGTAGTCGGATTTACAGAATATGTAACGTTTTGTTGTTGGGCAAAAACGATTACTGTAAATAAACTAAAAAGTAAGAGTAATAATTTTTTCATAGTTTAGTTAGTTATTAAAAAAGGCTATCCATTAGATAGCCTTTTATTATTTACATTAAAAAATTTAATCTAATGTGATAGTTTTTGCAACGTTATCAATTTTCAAAACTCTGGATCCTGTTGGTCCTGTATATTTGAAGTTGTTGTCACCATCACCAGCATTTACTAATTCTGAATCGATAGTATAACCTAATCCTGAATAGTAAGTGTAGTTATGACTGGCATCCCAGTTACCATCACTTGTAAAGTTATTTCCTAAGAATTCTCTGAAAGCTTCTCCACTTTTGAGAACAACAGTTACCTGATAAATATTTGTCTGACCAATAACCAAAGGGAATTCTGTTTCAGCATCACCTGACCATGACCATCCACCTGGGGTAGCAGCTCCTACCAGCCAGTGAGAACTTGCTAAAGGCACATGGTACGGAGTAGCCGTAAATGTATAAACATTAGAATATTGAGGAAGTCCGGAAGCTCCTACAACCGATTTAATACGGATATCTACTTTATTTTCCTGCTTTTCAATAAAACCTCCATTAACTAATGCTGAATTTAGTTCGGCAACCGTTAAAGCTTTAAATCTTGCAGTTGTATTTGATACTACAACCGGTGAAGCAAAATTAGTTCCTGCTTTACCAACTTCTATAACATAATTCACAACAGTCTGTGTTCCTTCATATTGAGCATCATCCCAAATTACGGTTGTAGCAATATTATTTTCTGTTTCTTTAGAAAGGACAATACTAAAATCAGATTTTGGCGTTAATAATACCGGAGCGGTTGCTGCTTCAATAACTGGTCTGTCTTCTACATCATCAGCATTACACGATACGGCTAATACACCAACGAATGCGATTAAAATTTTATATATATTTTTCATTTTTATTATTTTTTATAGGTTAGTTAGTATCCTGTATTTTGTTTTAAAGTTGGATTTGCCTGAATATTTCTGGCAGGAATAGGCATTAAATCTCTATAGGAATCAGTAGCACTACCATTTACAGAACCGCCTTTCCACTGCCAAATTTTAGATCCACCTGTAAATTTTCCAAAACGAATCAAATCTGTTCTTCTGTGACATTCCCAGAATAATTCTCTTCCTCTTTCATCTAAAATAAAATCAAGAGTTAATTGCGCAGTACCAATAGCTGCAGCATTTGCTCTGGTTCTAATTTTGTTCACATAACCCAAAGCTGTTCCAATATTTCCAGTTGTAGCTCCTCTTAAAACAGCCTCAGCATACATTAAATAAGCATCAGTTAATCTGAACATCGGGAAATCGATATCCGGGATATCATTTCTTTGAGCAGCAGTACCATCAGAATTTTTATTGATATATTTTGTTACAGCATAACCGTCTGTAAAAGTTCCAACATTTTTAATATCTTTTGATTGACCGTTGGTATAAAATGTTCCTCTTTTATCTGCAGCTGCATTTTCGTCAGGGAAAAGATTTACAAACTCCCTGCGAGTTCTAATACCCTGCCATCCACCATCCATACCTCTGGATGCTGCATCCATACTGCCCCCGATAGAAGCATGCATAATAAAACTCATTCCTCCTCCTATAGCTCTGATAGCATTCCCATCGCCTATAATTGGAAAAATAACTTCGGTTTGAGCACCATTTCTGTCATTATCTGCAGAGAATAAATAACTATACGGAACTTCTGCAAAAGTATATCCTGAACCGGTAATGATTTCATTACACAATGTTGCAGCTTCATTGTTTCTTTCTACTCCCGTATATACTTTAGAATTTAGATAAACCTGTGCCAATAAAAATTTAGCGGCAGTTTTATCAACCCTTCCATATTCATTTGTTTTTGAAGCAGCTAAACTATTATCTAAATCCTTTAATTCAGATTCAACAAAAGCAAAAACTTCTGCTCTTGATTTTTGTACCGGATAGAAGAATCCAACAGGATCATTTTCTGTAGTAATTGGCACATTTCCAAATAAATCCATTAAATTGTAATAGGAGAAAGCTCTCAAAAAGCGAGCCTCTGCCCTAAAAACAGCAATTTCAGCTTTTAAACTTGCATCAACACCTCTGGCAGCTAGTTTCTCATCGGTAGTTTGTCTTAAAAACTCGTTAGCTACGCTAATGTGATAAAACGCCCTGGAGAATGTACCCTCCAAAAATTCATTTGCAGGCGACCACGTCTGAGCATTTAATGTTGGTAAAGTACCATCAGCCCAGGCAATAATAGCTTCATCTGTTGTAAACTCTTGTGTTACAAAAAGCAAACGTAAATAACTGCTAAAATCTCCACTTAATCCGGCAATATCTGCTGAACCATCACCATCATTACCTCCTACATACAAACCTGCGTATAATTTTGCCAATACTTGTTTGTACGATGCCGGGTCCTGGAAAAAAGTTTCAGATAAAAATTCATCATCATCACCTGGCGTAACATCCAGATCGCTCGTACATGAAGTAAGCGTCATACTTAATCCTAAAATGAATAGGAAAAAATAAGATATATATTTAAATGACATTTTCATTTTGTTTATTTTTAAATTGTAAGTACTTATTAAAAATTTGCATTTACTCCAAACAAGAAAGTTCTGGCTCTTGGGTAAACATTATTGTCAATTCCATTGAATTTCTCCGGATCTAAACCATCGTATTTGGTAAGTACAAAAACATTTTGAACTCCAGCCGTAAATCTTAAAGAAGCTGCTTTTAATAACGTTTTATCAAAAGTATATCCAAGTGTAACATTATCTAATTTTATAAAAGAAGCATCTTTCACAAAATAATTGGACAGGTAACGTTGTGTTCCGTTATCCTCAAAAGTAAAACCAGTATTATAGTAATCTGAACTTACATTAGACAAATCTGTTTGCCTTCTTAAGCCTGCATCAGAATATCCGAAGTTAGAACTCACATTATCAAAAATATAATTCCCTAAACTTGCTCTCCAGTTCATTGTAAAATCAAATTTTTTGTAGTTTAAGGTAGAGAACAAACCAAAGGTGTAATCCGGAGCCGGTTTATGGTATCTGTAACGATCTCCTGCATCAATTTTCCCGTCTCCATTTCTATCGGCATAAGCTCCGGCAATTGGTCTTTTGTTGGCATCGTACAATTGCTCAAACACAAAAAATGAATTTGGTGTAAATCCTACTGAATTAATCTGGATTTTGTTTCCATTTCCACCCGCTATATTATCTCCGGCCAAATATCCCTGAAAACCCGGAACTGTAATTCCCAACTCAGAAATCTTTTGATCAACATAAGTAGTATTAAAAGCTACATTCCAGGTCAGGTTATCATTTTTAACAATATCTGACTGAATGCTAAACTCAATACCTTTTGTTCTTACGCTTCCGATATTAAAGAAACCTTGATTTCTAATATTTGCACCATCAGGAACTGCAATATCTGCTAATAAATCAGTTGATTTTTTATCAAAATAATTAATCGATCCTGTTATTCTGTCATTAAAAAATCCGTAATCGATACCAACATTCATCTCAGCCAATTCTTCCCATTTGATGTTTTCATTATATCCTTCGGGTCTGGCTGTTGTATAAATAGTATTGCCAAAAATATATTGAGAATTAATTGTACCTAATGTTACTCTTCGTAAATAATCATACTGAGGCAGAATATCTTGCTGTCCTGTTGCTCCGTAACCAACTCTTAGTTTTAAAGTCGAAAGAGTTGAATGATCTTTTAAGAATTCCTCTTCAGTAACATTCCATGCAAAAGCACCTCCTGCAAAATTTCCCCATCTGTTATCTTCAGAAAAACGGGAAGTTCCGTCTCTTCTATAATTTAAGGTTAATAAATATTTACTGTCATAACCTAAATTCAAACGTCCAAAAAACGACTGTAAGTTAACATCCGGATCAGTAGCAACATCCTCATTAGGATTTGGCTGTCTGGTTTCTCCTGATGAGTATTTTTCTTTTTGAAATAATTGGTAGTTATAACCCGCAGTTGCATCAATTTTAATTTTTCCTAAGTCTTTAGTATAATTAAAATAAGCATTTAAGTTTTTATTTTGAAGTGCATCTGTATAGCTGCTATAGTTTCCTAAATTCACATAACCAGGATCACTAAATGGTTTTGGCTGATATCCTAAAGCACTTTGAGTACTTACCTCTGTGTATCCACTGCTGTCAAATCTATCAATACCTGCTTCAACAACAGCTCTCAAATCCTCAAAGAAATGAAGTTTATAATCTAATCTAATATTTCCCCATTTTCTTGTTGAAGTAGCCCTGCGTTCGTCTTGATTTAATCTCGCCACAGGATTCCTCGCTGGCAATAGCGGTAAGTTACCAGTAGGTTCTAACCATTCAAAATATCCTCCATAGCGAGAACCCGACTGATAAACAGGTTGTGTAGGGTCAAATCCTATAGCACTGCTGATTACCGGGCCTTCGTCTTGAAATTGATTTTTACCAAATGATAAATTCCCGCTAATGTCGATTTTTAAGTGGCTGTCAAATAAAACCGGATTTAATGATATTGATGTCGTAGTTCTTTCAAAAGAAGTGTTTCTTAATATCCCCGGATTATCAACATTCCCAACAGATAATCTAACAGGTAATTTATTAAACAATGAACCGCTTACAGAAATATTATTGTTAGTCGTAAGTGCTGTATGAAAAATTTCATCCTGCCAGTTTGTGTTTGCAGTACCCAACAAAGCTTTTTGAGCTGCTGATCCTTTTTCATTTACTAAGGCACGAAATTGATCCGCACTCATTACATCAACTGTATTTGCTACAGTATTGATACCAACCTGAGAACTGAAGTTTACTTTTACAGCCCCTTTTGTTCCTTTTTTAGTGGTAATAACGATTACACCATTTGCAGCTCTTGATCCGTAGATTGCAGCAGCAGATGCATCTTTAAGAACTGTAAAAGATTCAATATCATTAGGATCAATTGTAGATAAAATACTTGTAGCTCCACTTGGAACTGCATTGCTTAAAGGAAGTCCGTCTAAAACGATTAACGGTTCGTTAGAAGCATTTAAAGATGATCCGCCACGAATTCTTATGTCTGCTTTTGCTCCCGGAGCTCCTCCTCCGGTTACGTTAACACCCGAAATACGGCCGCTGATTAAACTTTCGGGAGTTACATTAATTCCCTTATTAAATTCTTTTGATGAAATTTGTGAAACCGAACCTGTTGCATCTTTTTTCTTAACAGTTCCGTAACCTACCTGTACCACAACCTCTTTAAGTTGGTTGGTATCTTCTTCTAATGAAATATTTAGTGTTTTTTCTCCATTATAATCAACGGTGGCAGTTTTGTATCCAATAAAAGAAATTGAAATTTTGTTTCCTTTTTTTACATTAGATAACTGAAAATTACCGTCAAAACCTGTCGATGTCCCTCCGGGAGCACCTTGTACACTTACATTTACTCCCGGGATTGGTTGTCCCGTTGCTTTATCGACAACAGTACCGTTTAAAGTGCTTTGAGCAAGCATAGAAAAGGGTAACAGCAGGAATAAAAATAACAACTTTTTGGAAATTGTTTTCATACTTTTTGTTTAAATTAGTTTGAGTTTTTGATTGTTAGTTAAGCTTTTAATTTTACTTCGAATTTCAAAATTAGAAATTAATTAACATGCTCAACATGAAGCAATTTTTATTGGTTTACGAAAACGTGGTAGTGTTGAAAACTTTATATTTTATGTCGGTTTTTTAAGGATAAAATTATCATTTTATAAAATTAAGCATATCTTTATTATTAATAACATTTTTTCCAAATTAGCATTATGAAGCGAAAAGTAACCCTGAAACAGATTGCAAAAGAGCTGGATGTGTCTATTTCAACAGTCTCAAAATCATTACGGAACAGCTCTGAAATTGGCGAAGAAACACGATTAAAAGTTCAGGCTTTTGCAAAATTTTACAACTATAAACCCAACAACATTGCCCTTAGTTTAAAAAATCGAAAAACCAAAAGTATCGGCATTATCATTCCGGAAATTGTACATTATTTTTTCTCTACCGTAATTGACGGAATCGAGCAGGTTGCCAACGAAAATGGCTATAGTGTTGTAATTTGCTTATCAGGGGATTCATTTGACAAAGAGGTGCTAAATATGGAAATGCTCGCCAACGGAAGCATTGACGGTTTTATCATGTCACTTTCTAAAGAGACACAATTCAAAGGAGATTTTCACCACATCACAGAAGTTATCAATCAGGGAATGCCGGTTGTGATGTTTGATCGTGTAACCAATGATATTTTATGCGATAAAGTGATTATTGATGATAAAGCTGCCGCTTACGAAGCCGTTCAGAGTTTGATTGATGATGGAAGAAAAAAGATCGCCCTGGTCACTACTGTTGATTATGTAAGTGTTGGAAAACTGAGAACCGATGGTTACGAAAAAGCACTTTTAGACAATGGATTACCATTTAATGAAGATCTGATTATTAAAATTGAAGATGTAGATACTTGCGAAATTACCATCAGCCAGCTTTTGCA
The DNA here is from genome assembly GCF_059491325.1 of Flavobacterium sp. Flavsp81. Classification (NCBI taxonomy): domain Bacteria; kingdom Pseudomonadati; phylum Bacteroidota; class Flavobacteriia; order Flavobacteriales; family Flavobacteriaceae; genus Flavobacterium; species Flavobacterium sp. Flavsp81. The sequence continues at coordinate 3,102,729 of NZ_CP168505.1, forward strand.
TGACAGAGCGTTTGATGCTGTGTTTGCTGTAAATGAGCTTTTTGCTGTTACCATAATCAAAACTGCCAATAAAATGGGCTTAAAGATCCCCGAAGATTTAGCCGTAATAGCTTTTACTGACGGAATCATATCTAAATATTCAACACCTAGTATAACAACTGTCAGCCAAAGCGGAAAAAAGATGGGAAACAAAGCCGCTAAAATGCTAATAGAAAGGCTTGAAGCCGATCATGATGATGACGATGAAGAAAATGAAAATTATACAACAGAAGTAATCGAAACGCATCTTATAAAAAGAGAATCAACAGACTAGTTTTAAAATAGAAAAATCAAAAGTGATAAAAACAACCTAAACTTTAATTTTTACTTCCGCTTTTATCACTTTTCATTTTTTAAGCAGCACTTTTTTCTTATTTAATTCATTACTACAACCTTGTAGTTAAAAATGTTTATTCATATTTGTTTTTAGAAAACAAAAAATTGAAATATATTTATATATTTACAGCCAATTCAAAGCTTTTACTTTTACTTCGAAAAAAATAGTAGGTTTTGATAAGCAAAGCGCTTATCGTATAATTTTTACAAATTACGATAATGGAAAAGCGTAAATTAAGTTTCCTGGAAATTTGGAACATGAGTTTCGGATTCCTGGGAATACAAATGGGATTTGCACTTCAGAATGCAAATGCCAGCAGAATTCTTCAAATTTTTGGTGCCGACGTACATGAGTTATCATGGTTTTGGATTATTGCTCCTTTAATGGGGTTAATAGTGCAACCCATTATTGGACATTACAGCGATAAAACCTGGGGGAAATTTGGAAGACGAAAACCATTTTTTCTTGTAGGTGCTATTCTTGCTTCCGTTGGATTGATTTTAATGCCACAGGCCAATATTTTTATTTCAGTCTTGCCTGCTTTATGGGTTGGAGCCGGAATGTTAATGATCATGGATGCCTCTTTTAACATTGCCATGGAGCCATTTCGCGCTTTGGTCGGTGATAATTTAAGAACAGATCAGCGAACTGCGGGATTCAGTATTCAGACTTCTTTAATTGGTTTTGGAGCTGTAATTGGTTCCGCTTTGCCGTATGTCTTAACAAACTATTTTCACATTTCAAACAATGCCGTTCCCGGAAGTATTCCTTTAAATCTGAAATTATCGTTTATCATTGGCGCAGCCGTTTTAATTGGTTCAATTTTAGTGACACTCTTTACAACAAAAGAATATACTCCGGAAGAATTAGCCAATTTTGAAGACCCACAAAGTGAAATTGATATTCCTTCTGAAGAAAAATCAAAACTTACTGATATTTTTACTGACTTTGCAAAAATGCCAGCCACAATGCGTCAGTTAAGCTGGGTGCAATTTTTCTCGTGGTTTGGATTATTCGGAATGTGGGTTTTTACAACTCCTGCGATTGCGCATCACATTTACGGATTGCCATTAGAGGATACTTCCAGCCGGCAATATCAGGATGCCGGAGATTGGGTTGGAATTCTGTTTGGCGTTTACAATTTAGTTTCTGCCATTATCGCATTGTTTTTCTTGCCTTACATTGCTAAAAAAATTGGCCGAAAATCAACTCACGCCATTTCATTAACCACCGGAGGAATTGGATTAATTTCAATATACTTTATGCCAAATGAAGACTGGGTTGTATTGCCAATGATTTTAATTGGAGTTGCCTGGGCGAGTATTTTGGCTATGCCATACGCGATTCTTGCAGGATCAATTGCTCCTAAAAAGATGGGAGTTTACATGGGAATTTTCAACTTCTTTATAGTTATTCCTCAAATTGTAAACGCACTAATTGGTGGTCCAATTGTAAAATACCTCTATAATGGTGATGCAATTTATGCCTTAATTACAAGCGGAGTCAGTTTCTTAATCGCCGCTGCTTTAGTCTACAAAGTAAAAGATGTAGACGACACTATTCAAAAATCATAAATTAAGAATCTCCCTTATAATGAAAAAAGCATTCATATTCGACCTTGACGGAGTCATTGTCGATACAGCCAAATATCATTTTTTGGCCTGGAAAAAAATCGCGCAAACATTAAATATAAACTTTACACCCGAACATAACGAATTACTTAAAGGTGTAAGCCGTGTACGATCATTAGACATAATTCTTGAATTAGGAAATGTTCAGGCTTCGCAGGAAGACAAGGACAAATGGCTGATTCAAAAAAATGAAGATTATTTATCTTATTTGGTTGATATGGATGAAAGTGAAATTCTTCCGGGAGTTTTTAAAATTCTAAAGCTATTAAAAGAAAAAAATCAGGGAATTGCATTAGGTTCTGCCAGCAAAAACGCAAGACCAATTCTTGAAAAAACAGGAATCCTTCCGTATTTCGATGTTATAGTTGACGGAAATGATGTTACCAATGCCAAACCTGATCCGGAAGTTTTCCTGAAAGCGGCTCAATTATTAAATATTAACTCAAGAAAAGCCATTGTATTTGAAGATTCAATTGCCGGAATTCAGGCTGCAAATATTGCAGGTATGGTAAGTGTAGGAATTGGCGAGAGAACAATTTTACATGAAGCGGATTATATTTTTAAAGATTTTACCGAAATAGGCACACTGTTTATTGAGAAACTTATCAACTAGAAAATGTGCCAATTTGATAATTAGATAATTTACATAAACTGGATTATTTAATTATCAAATTGAAATATGAACTAATGTTTTAAAAAATATAATCATCTAAATTAAAAGTAAAATAGTAAAACAACGAGCAATTAATCAGATAAATCATAAGGAAGTAATTTTCTGATTGACAACATTATCTAATTTTCAAAATTGCCACATTATCTAATTGAAAAAATGAATCAAGATTATATAAAACCAGATAACTGGTCCATAATAGAAGAAGGATTTGATTCAGAAAGCGTAAAACCTTCTGAAAGCCTTTTCAGCCTTGGAAACGGCGCGATGGGACAACGTGCCAATTTTGAAGAAACGTACTCCGGTGAAACTTTTCAGGGAAGTTACATTGCCGGAATTTATTACCCTGATAAAACCAAAGTAGGCTGGTGGAAAAATGGATACCCTGAATATTTTGCGAAAGTTCTAAACGCACCAAACTGGATTGGAATTAATATTGAAATCAACGAAGAAAACCTGGATTTAAATAATTGTACCGAGGTTCGAAACTTCCGCAGGGAATTGAACATGAAAGAAGGCTGGTACGACCGTTCTTTTGAAGTTACGTTGAAAAACGGAACTGAAATCGCAGTAAATGTACGCCGTTTCCTTTCTTTGGATCTGGATGAAATTGGAGTTATTAAATACGACATTTCACCTTTAAATAAAGATGCGAAAATCGTCTATAAACCTTACATTGACGCCAGTGTGACCAATGAAGATGCCAATTGGGATGAAAAATTCTGGAAGCCATTAGAGGTGAAAAAATCAAATAGTGAAGCTTATGTAACGGCACAAACTTTTAAAACGCATTTTAAGGTAACAACTTTTATGCACAACACAATTTTGGCCAATGGAGAAAACGTCAACATTTCTCCTTCTTCAATTGATTCTACTATTGATAAAGTACAATTTACGTACGGAACTATTATTGCAAAAGGGCAAACCTCATCGATTCAGAAAATTGGTGGTTATACCGTTTCCTTAAACCACGAAAATACTTTGGCTGCAGCCGAAAAATGTATTAAAACTGCAGTTGCTTTAGGCTATGATACTTTGCTTCAAAATCAAATTGATGCCTGGGCAAAAATCTGGGAAATGTCAGACATTACAATTGATGGTGATATAAAAGCACAGCAGGGAATTCGTTTCAACATTTTTCAATTAAACCAAACCTATTCCGGAAAAGACAGCCGATTGAATATTGGGCCAAAAGGCTTTACCGGAGAAAAATACGGCGGATCAACCTATTGGGATACTGAGGCGTATTGCATTCCGTTTTATATGGCGACCAAAGATCAGCAGGTTGCAAGAAACTTGTTGACATATCGTTTCAATCAATTGGATAAAGCGATTGAGAATGCCAAAGATAACTTAGGTTTCAAAAATGGCGCTGCTTTGTATCCGATGGTTACCATGAATGGCGAAGAATGCCATAACGAATGGGAAATCACACACGAAGAAATCCATAGAAATGGGGCGATTGCTTTTGCGATTTTCAACTATTATCGTTACACGGGAGATTACTCATATATTCCGGAAAAAGGACTGGAAGTTTTAATCGGAATTGCACGTTTCTGGTACCAAAGAGCTTCTTTTTCAAAAGAAAAAAATCAATATGTGATTTTGGGAGTTACAGGTCCAAATGAGTACGAGAATAACATCAATAATAATTTCTATACCAATTATATTGCAAAATGGTGTATTGATTATACTGAAGAACAAATTAAAAAAGTAGCTTCAGAATATCCTGAAGATCATAAAAGGATATTAGAAAAAGTAAATCTTTCGGCGAATGAAATTCAGGAATGGAAAAAAGTAGCGGACAATATATATTTTCCAACTTCGAAAGAATTGGGAATTTATCTGCAGCAGGACGGTTTCCTGGATAAAGATTTAGTTCCTGTAAAAGATTTGGATAAATCACAACGCCCAATCAATCAAAAATGGTCCTGGGATAGGGTTTTACGTTCACCTTATATCAAACAAGCCGATGTTTTACAATGTTTTTATTTCTTTGAGGATCATTTTTCAAGAGAAGAATTAAAACGCAATTTCGAATTTTATGAGTCATTTACCGTTCATGAAAGTTCACTTTCGCCTTGCGTACACTCTATTCAGGCTGCTGTTTTGGACAAAATGGATATGGCGTATACTTTTTATCTGAGAACTTCCCGTCTGGATTTGGATGATTACAATAAAGAAGTGGAAGAAGGCTGCCACATTACCTCAATGGCTGGAACATGGATGAGTATTGTGGAAGGTTTTGGCGGAATGCGCGTTAAAAATGACCAGCTTCATTTTTCTCCAAAAATCCCAAAAGAATGGAAAGGATATTCTTTTAAAATTAATTTCAGAAATCAAATTTTGAAAGTAACTGTAAATCATAAAGAAACCACTTTTACAGTAGACGGTAATCAGGATTTAACGATTATAGTAAATGGAAAACCAATAACAGCCACAAAATTGGCAACAGCTTAAAATTATTAAACACGAATTACACTGATTTGACAATCTTGCCATTTCGACGAAGGAGACTCGAGCATTAGCGAACAGACGAAGTAAATCACACAAGCCAAGCATACAGTTGCAGAATATTGGATGTGATTTCTCCCAAAAGGTCGAAATGACAAAAAAAGAAAAATGTTCTTTCTAAATAAAATCAGTGCTAATTAGTGAAATTTGTGTTTAAACTTTTAAAGCAGAAATAATTGAATTAATCACTTTTAAATAAAAAAATATGAAAAAATTATTTTTCTCAAGTTTAATCTTGTTTGCATTATGCTCGATTGCAAATGCACAGCAATTAAAATCACCGGAAGGAAAATTTGTAATGGAATTTTCGCTTCAAAATGACGGAACACCAACTTACAGCTTAAAATACAAAAATAAAGAGGTCGTAAAAACCAGTAAATTAGGTCTTGAACTTAAAGACGATAAAAAATCTTTGTTGAATGATTTTAGTGTTATTGATACAAAAACAACCACTTTTGATGAAACCTGGAAACCGGTCTGGGGAGAAGTTGACAACATCAGAAATCATTATAACGAATTGGCGGTAACTTTAAATCAAAAAGGAACGGACAGACAAATCGTAATTCGTTTTCGTTTGTTTGATGACGGACTTGGATTTAGATATGAATTTCCGACTCAAAAGAATCTTACTTATTTCGTAATCAAGGAAGAAAGAACACAATTTGCTATGGCGGGCGACCACACTGCTTTTTGGATTCCGGGAGATTATGACACTCAGGAATACGATTATACAAAATCTAAGTTGTCTGAAATTAAAGGTTTAGCTGAAAAAGCATATACTGCAAATGTTTCTCAAAAATCTTTTTCTCCAACAGGCGTTCAGACTTCTTTGATGTTAAAAACAAATGACGGAATCTACATCAACTTACATGAAGCAGCTTTGATCAATTATTCTTGCATGCACCTGAATTTAGATGATAAAAACATGACTTTTACCTCTTGGTTAACTCCGGATGCAAAAGGGGATAAAGGATATATGCAAGCGCCGAGCCATTCACCTTGGAGAACAATTATGGTGAGTGATGATGCGAGAGAAATCCTGGCTTCTAAAATGACTTTAAACTTAAACGAACCATCTAAAATTGATGATACTTCCTGGATTAAACCGGTAAAATATGTTGGCGTTTGGTGGGAAATGATTACTGGAAAAAGTTCCTGGTCATATACAAACGATTTCCCAACGGTTCAATTGGGTGTTTCAGATTTCTCTAAAGCAAAACCAAACGGAACACACGGAGCGAACAACGCTAATGTGAAAAAATACATTGATTTTGCCGCTGCAAATGGTTTCGACGCTGTTTTGGTTGAAGGATGGAATGAAGGTTGGGAAGACTGGTTTGGACATTCAAAAGATTATGTTTTTGATTTCCTGACGCCTTACCCCGATTTTGATGTGAAAGGTTTGCATGAATACGCAAAATCTAAAGGAATCAAAATTATCATGCATCATGAAACTTCTGGCTCTACCCGTAATTATGAGCGTCATATGGACAAAGCATACCAATTCATGAAAGACAACGGATATGATGCTGTAAAAAGCGGTTATGTTGGAGATATTTTGCCTCGCGGTGAAAATCATTATGATCAATGGATTGTAAACCACTATCAATATGCAATCGAAAAAGCAGCTGATTATAAAATTATGGTGAATGCACACGAAGCTGTTCGTCCAACGGGAATCTGCAGAACATACCCAAACTTAATTGGAAACGAAGCGGCCAGAGGAACAGAATATCAGGCATTTGGAGGCTCTAAACCAAATCACGTTACAGTATTGCCTTTTACACGTTTAATTGGCGGACCAATGGATTACACTCCCGGAATCTTCGAAATGGATATCAGCAAATTGAATCCTAATAACACCTCTCATGTAAACAGTACACTTGCAAACCAATTGGCATTATACGTTACCATGTACAGCCCGTTGCAAATGGCTGCAGATACTCCAGAGAATTACAACCGCTTTCCGGATGCATTCCAATTCATCAAAGATGTGGCTGTAGATTGGTCAGAAAGTAAGTATATCGAAGCCGAACCAGGAGATTTTATCACCGTTGCCCGTAAAGCGAAAGGAACAAACAATTGGTTTGTTGGGAACGTAAACGGTGAAACTCCACGCACATCAAACATTAATTTCAGTTTCCTTGAAAAAGGTAAAAAATACACAGCAACAATTTATGCTGATGCAAAAGACGCGCATTACAAAACAAACCCACAGGCTTATACCATCAGGAAAATTGCTGTAACCAATAAATCAAAATTATCACAGTTATCTGCTCCTGGCGGAGGTTATGCAATCAGCATAATCGAAACTAAATAATTTTAAAGGCAAGTAATTTTCCCAAAGATTACTTGTCTTCTTTTTAAGATTGCTAAATTTGGATCGCAAGGTTTCCAAAATGGTAAAGGAAATTGAAATTGCAATAATCAAATTATATAAAATGAAAAACGCTATCAGTTTATTTTTAAGCCTTTTACTACTTTCCTGCAATCAAAAAAATGAAACAATCTCTAAAATAAATAATGAAAATAAAAAATCAGACTCTTTAGAAAAAAATGAGATCGATAAAACGCTGTTTTCTGTTTATGATTTATCAAAAACAACAACAGCAATCGTGGTCAATCTAAATGATGAGAATTCGTATAACAGAGCCAAATTTGATGAAATTTTTAATCGAATAGAAGCAAAAGATTCTTTAAATAATGTTTTATACAGAGATACTCCTAAAGTTCAAAACTTCGAATATTACGATACTTTAGGAAGTTTCAGGCTTATAAAAAATAAAACGCTGGAAAGTGAGATTAAAAAAATCATCGATAAGAGTTACTACGTTTATGGCACAAAAGGATGTTCAAAAGAGACTATAAACGACATTGTTTGTGGAATCGATGAATGCCGTACCAATATTATTGCTTTTCCAATTCAAAATTTTGATACAGCTAAAAATGGAAAACCTATTTTTTGTTCCAGACAATTATTAAAAATAAACTATCAGAAAAGCTATTTTGACATAGAGAAAAAGATACGTGAATTTGATGAAAAGGAAAGCAAAAACGATGATTATAAAGACAATATCAAAACAAAGGTATTTGCCAATATGGGAGATTATTATTTTACATATAACGATGATTTTATGTGGGGGAAATATCCTGAAAAAAGCAAATGTCAATTTCCGGGAAGAACTATATATATCGTAAAAAAAGATAAACCAATAAAAAAATTCTGGTTTGATGGCTTAGATTTATTTGGAATTCCTTGTGACTAAAACAGTCTTAACAGAAGATTTTTTGATATCTCAAAAATGAATTTAAAACAAAATAAATATTGATAAGAAATACTTTCAAATATTTATAGTAAACCTTAAAACTTATTATGAAAGCTTCAAAAATATTACTTTTTACAAAACATTTCTTTTCAATAAAAACAATAATTATTGTTCTATTATTTTCCGCTTCCGCGAAAGCGCAAATTCAGAAAGTTGAACCGCCATTTTGGTACGCCGGAATGAAAAATCCGGAGCTGCAGATTATGTTCTACGGAAAAAATATCGCACAATATGAAACCTCTGTTTCAAATAATGTGGTGATTAAAAACGTAGAGAAAACAGAAAACCCAAATTATCTATTCGTAACGATTGATACTCAAAATTTAAAAGCATCTGAATTGGTTTTCTCTTTCAAAAACAAAAATAAGGTTGCTTTTACGCAGAAATATTCACTTAAAGAAAGAAGAGCGAATTCGGCAGACAGAAAAAGTTATGATGCGTCAGACATGATTTACTTAATTATGCCGGATCGTTTTGCTAACGGAAATCTGAAAAATGACAGCAATGCTTCTTTAACTGAAAAAGGAAATCGTCAGGACCCAAGTGGTCGTCACGGTGGCGATATTGAAGGAATTATCAAAAATCTGGATTACATTTCGTCTCTCGGCGCAACAACAATCTGGAGCACGCCTTTATGCGAAGACAATGACAAGCAACATTCGTATCATACTTACGGACAATCTGATATTTACAAAATAGATCCGCGTTACGGAACTAATGAAGATTACGTTCGTTTGTCATCAGAAATGCATAAAAAAGATATGAAACTGGTTATGGATTATGTAACCAATCACTGGGGAATTACGCATTGGATGATAAAAGACATCCCAACTAAAACCTGGTTCAATCAGTTTGAAAATTTCACACAAACGCATCACCGCCGCGAAGTAATTACTGATATTCATGCTTCAAAATTAGATCAGGAAATTTGTATTGACGGCTGGTTTGTCCCTTCAATGCCGGATTTAAATCTGAGAAATCCTTTGGTTGCAAAATACCTGACTCAAAACGCTATTTGGTGGATTGAATTTGCTAATCTTGACGGATTTAGAGTAGATACCTATAATTATTCTGATCAAACCGCAATGGCCAATTGGGCAAAAGCAATTACCAATGAATATCCTGGTTTTAATATTGTGGGTGAAATCTGGATGCACAATCAGGCGAATTTGGCTTATTGGCAAAAAGACAGTAAAATTGGTGCAATCGAAAACTATAATTCAAATTTACCAAGTGTAATGGATTTTACGCTTCAAAGTCAGGTTACTTCTGCCTTTAACGAAGACGAACCAAGCTGGGATAACGGATTGATTAAATTCTACAACAATTTTGCAATGGATTATTTATATCCAAATACGAATAACATTTTGGTTTTTGCCGAAAATCATGACACAGATCGTATTAATGATAAGTTTAAATACGATTTTCCAAAATACAAACTGGCGATGACTTTATTGGCTACAGTTCGCGGAATTCCGCAATTATATTATGGTTCCGAAATTGGAATAGGCGGTGACAAAAGCAAAGGTGATGCAGACATTCGCCAGGATTTCCCGGGTGGATGGAATGGCGATAAAAACAATGCATTTACCGCAGCAGGAAGAACGGCTGAACAGGCAAAATATTTCGATTTTACTTCTAAATTATTCAACTGGAGGAAGTCGAATGAAGCGGTTCATTTCGGAAAAATGACACATTATATTCCAGAGAACAATACGTATGTTTATTTCAGATTTACAGATAATAAAACGGTAATGGTGGTTTTCAACAATAATGCAAAAGAGCAAATTGTAAAAACCAATCATTTTAAAGAAAATATCAAAAACTTTAAATCAGGTAAAGATGTTTTGACCGGAAAAACATTCAATTTAACTACTGAAATTATTTTAGAACCAAAATCGGCTTTGGTTTTAGAATTGGAATAAAATCACATAAATCTTCAAATAAAGGCGCAAAGTTTAGAAACAATTGTTTTCTTTCTTTGCGCCTTTGTACCTTTGCCTCTTTGAACCTTCATAAAATGAATAAATTTCTAAAAATAGCACATCGCGGTGCCAAAGCCTACGAACCAGAAAATACCTTAAAAGCATTCCAAAAAGCATTAGACTTAAATGCTGACGGAATCGAACTCGACGTTCACTTGAGCGCTGACGGACATTTAATCGTAATGCACGACGAAACCATCGACAAAATGACCAACGGAAAAGGATTTATAAATGCCTTATCTTTGTCCGAATTAAAATCGTTTTTGATTGATGGCAAACATCAAATTCCGACTCTAAATGAAGTTTTTGATTTGGTTGATAAAAAATGTCTGATCAATATAGAATTAAAAGATTCCAAAACCCCTGACAAGGTTGTCGCCTTAATTGAAGAATATATTTCTGAAAAAAACTGGAATTACGGACATTTTATCGTTTCGAGTTTTGACTGGAACTCTTTACAGGAAGTTCATGATCTAAATTCAAATATACCGATTGGGGTTTTAACGGAAGAAAATCTTGATACTGCTTTGGCTTTCGCCGAAAAAATAAAAGCAAAAGCGATTCATCCCGATTATCAATTACTGAATCAGGAAAATACCAGAAAAATACAGGAACGGGGATTCCTTGTTTTACCATGGACAGTAAATAAAGTAGAAGATATTCAAAAAATGAAAAGCTACAATGTAGACGGAATCATAACTGATTTTCCGGATAGAATTAGTGGGAATCTCTAATTAATATTTTAAAAAACAGCCACGAATTACACAAATTAATCACGAATTTTTTAATTGTTCAAAGCAAAAAATTAAACCTTAATTCGTTAAATTAGTGTAATTCGTGGCAAAAAACAATATGATCAAAAATTTCGACATAATAATTGTTGGCGGAGGTGCTGCAGGTTTTTTTACGGCTATTAATATTGCAGAGAGAAATCCGAAACTGAGAATTGCCATTTTAGAAAGAGGAAAAGAAGTTCTTTCTAAAGTCCGCGTTTCCGGCGGTGGAAGATGCAACGTTACACACGCCTGTTTTGAACCGAATGAATTGGTTAAATTTTATCCACGTGGCGAAAAAGAACTTCGTGGTCCTTTTCATCAGTTTTGTTCCGGTGATACAATCGAATGGTTTGAAAAACATGGTGTCGAGTTAAAAATTGAGAATGACGGACGAATGTTTCCGGTTTCTAACTCATCGCAAACGATAATTGATTGTTTCTTAAAAGCAACCGAAAAATTAGGCATAAAAGTATTGACAGGACAAAGTGTACAATCGATCTTCAAAGCAGAAAATCATTGGAAAATTGAAACTCAGGACGAAAAATATACTGCCGAAAAATTAGTAATGGCAACCGGAAGTAATCCTAAAATCTGGGAAATGCTTCAGGAGAAAGGACATGCTATTGTGAGCCCAGTCCCTTCCCTGTTTACTTTCAATATAAAAGATCCCCGAATCAAGGAATTACCAGGCGTTGCAGCGCAAGTGACCGTAAACGTAAAAGATACAAAATTAGAATCAACCGGACCTTTATTAATCACGCATTGGGGAATGAGTGGCCCGGCGATTCTAAAACTTTCGGCATGGGGAGCAAGAACGCTATTCGATAAAAATTATCAGTTTACCATTTTTGTCAATTGGTTAAATGATGTTGATACCGAAGATGCCGAAAAAATACTGAAAGACTTAAAACAGGAACACGCCAAAAAAGCCGTTTCTAAAAAATCACCTTTTGACTTTCCAAATCGCTTGTGGGAAAGTTTAGTTTTGGCTTCACAAATTGAAACTGAAACAAAATGGGCTGATTTATCTAAAATTCAATTACAGAATTTAGCTTCTCAACTCACAAAAGCAACATTTCAGGTAAACGGAAAAAGTACTTTTAAGGAAGAATTTGTTACAGCCGGCGGAATCGATTTAAAAGAAATCAGTTTTAAAACCATGGAAAGCAAATTGCATCAAAATCTTTATTTTGCGGGCGAAATCGTAAATATCGACGCGATTACCGGAGGTTTCAATTTTCAGAATGCCTGGACAAGCGGATTTATTTTAGCAAACAATATTTAACAGAATGAAATATAAAGGAATTATTTTTGATTTGGACGGAACGTTAGTAAACTCATTAGAAGACATTTCAGATGCAATGAATTCAGTACTTACAGGTCTAAATTACCCTATTCATACTTACGATGATTATCAATATTTTATCGGCAGCGGTTTGCGAAACTTGGTAAGCAAAGCTTTGCCTGCATCAAATAATAGCGATGATCAAATTGAAACTTGCTTCGAAAGCATGGTAGAAGGGTATCGTGAGACTTGCACGCTAAAAACAAAACCATACGAAGGCATTATCGAATTATTGGACAATTTGGTTTCCCGAAATATCAAATTAGCCGTTTTCTCGAATAAAGCTGATGAATTGACTAAGAAAATAACTGCTGAAATATTCCCTGATTATTTTGATACTTCTGTTGGTTTAAGTGTTGAATCGCTTAAAAAGCCTAATCCATTTGAAGCTATAGCCATAAGTGAAAACTGGGACCTAAAAACCGAGGAAATTATTTTCGTCGGAGATTCAGATATTGATATGCAAACAGCAGTTAATGCCAATATGCTTGCTGTTGGTGTTTCGTGGGGTTATCGAACAGAAGATGAATTGATAGCCAGTGGTGCAAAATTGGTGATCAATAATCCTTTGGAATTAATTCAAATATTAAAAAATTCCTTATTGAGCCATAGTTAGAAATATTACTGGCTGAAACTAAATCATTTATTCAGCCACCAGATACTCGCATTCAAAATCGCAGCAAATCCTACCCAAGCCATGTACGGGATCAAAAGATATCCGGCAGTTTTATTGATTTTAATAAATTTTAAATAGGTTTCGTAAATCATCAGCCACAAAAGGGCAATTTCGATTAAAGCCAACATTGGGTTTTTTAATCCGAAGAATAAATACGACCAGATTGCATTTAAAGCCAATTGAATCAAAAAGAATCCCAAAGCTTTTTTAACTTCTGTATTTTGTTCCTTTATTTTATCCCAAACTAATCCCGCAGCAATTCCCATTAAAATATAAAGTAAAGTCCAAACTGGCATAAAAATCCAATTTGGCGGATTAAAACTTGGTTTCACAATAGTAGGATACCATGTTTCTACACTTGGTCTTGTAACTACACTGGCAGAATATCCTACTAGTAAACAAATGATTATGACTATTATGATTTTAACTGTTTTATTCATCTTCTTTAATTTTTATTCAAAAATAGTTAAAAGAAAGTTTAAACCGTATAAGTTCATTCCGTTTGAGTGTAACATACATTTTCTTATATAACTTATAGGGTGAAATATTTTAAAAACTATCTTTGCCAAAATTTATAATTCATGTTTACAGCAGCTGATTTTATTCCTAAAACATATTCTTCGACCATCGAAAGCGGAAATTTTGAATGGAGCGCTCCAAGCAATATTGCCTTAGTCAAATATTGGGGGAAAAAAGACAATCAAATTCCGGCAAATCCATCCGTAAGTTTTACGCTTAATAATTGCAAAACAATTACCAAATTGGATTTTGAGAAAAAAGATGCTTCGACTCCGCCCAGTATGACAAATAGTTTTTCTTTTGATTTGCTTTTTGAAGGCAAACCAAAGGAAGATTTCAAGCCAAAAATCAGCAAGTTTTTAGAACGAATTGAAGTGTATTTGCCTTTTCTGAAAGAGTATCATTTTACGATTGATACCCAGAATACATTTCCGCACAGTTCCGGAATTGCTTCGTCGGCTTCGGGAATGGCAGCCCTGGCTATGAATTTTATGAGTTTGGAAAAAGCATTAAATCCGGAGATGACAGACGATTATTTTTATCAAAAAGCATCATTTTTAGCCCGTTTAGGTTCCGGAAGTGCCTGCCGAAGCGTAAAAGGAAATGTTGTAGTTTGGGGCGATCAGAAGAATATAAAAGGAAGTACCGATTTATTTGGAGTTGAATTCCCATATACGATTCATGAAAATTTCGAAAATTATCAGGACACTATTTTATTGGTGGATAAAGGTGAAAAGCAGGTTTCCAGTACTGTCGGACATGATTTGATGCACAATCATCCGTATGCCGAAAGACGTTTTGTCCAGGCACATGAAAATCTGAATCATCTAATTGCCATTTTTGAAAGCGGAAATCTGGAAGAATTCATCAAAATTGTTGAAAGCGAAGCCTTGACTTTGCATGCCATGATGATGACCTCTATGCCCTATTTTATTTTGATGAAACCAAACACGTTACAGATCATAAATGCGATTTGGAAATTCAGAAATGAAACTAAAATTCCGGTTTGTTTTACATTGGATGCCGGTGCTAACGTACACGTTTTATATCCTAAAAATGCATCTGATAAAGTATTACAATTTATTAAGAACGAATTAGTTGGCTATTGTCAAAATGGTCAGTACATTTGTGACGAAATTGGAACTGGTGCAATCAAACTATAATTTTTTGTATCTTTAAGTAAAAATTTAGATTATGAACATTCAATTAGAAAAACTTGAGTTGATAAAAATGTTGACAGAAATTGAAAATCCTGCCATCATTAAATCTATCAAGAAAATTTTGACGAAAGAAAAAAAAGATTGGTGGGATGATTTGACTGATGCGCAGAAAGAAGACATTGAAGAAGGGGAAAGACAAATTGAACGTGGTGAATTTGTTTTATATGAAGATATGATGAAAAAACATCGTTAATGAAAAGAACAATAATCTTTTCAAAAAACGCAGAAAAAAGTTTATTTGAATTATTTGAGTATCTAGAAATCAAATGGTCAGAGAAAGTAAAGAATAAATTTATATCAGATCTGGACAAAGTAATTTATTTAATACAAATAGAACCTGAAATTTTTCCTAAATCGGAATTAAATAACAAATATCGTAAATGTGTGTTATCAAAACAAACATCAATCTATTACAAATTCAATACAAAAAGAGTTGAAATAATTGCATTTTTTGACAGCAGACAAGACCCAAATAAAATTAAGAAAGACATTAAATAAATTATATGAAAGGACCATTATTTTATTCAAAAATATTACTCTTTGGAGAATACGGAATCATCCGTGATTCAAAAGGACTTTCAATTCCTTATAATTTTTACAATGGCGCGCTAAAGAAAGATGAAAATCCTTCTGTTGAAGCCATAGCCTCAAATACAAGTTTAAAAAGATTTGCGATTTACCTTGAAACTTTACAAACAGAACAGCCTGATTTGGTAACTTTTGATTTGACAGCTTTAAAAAATGATGTTGATACCGGAATGTATTTTGATTCCAGTATTCCGCAAGGATACGGAGTGGGAAGCAGCGGTGCTCTTGTTGCTGCTATTTACGATAAATATGCTACACATAAAATTACCGTTTTAGAAAATTTGACTCGTGAAAAACTGTTACAATTAAAAACCATATTTTCTCAGATGGAAAGTTTTTTCCACGGAAAAAGTTCTGGTTTAGATCCTTTAAACAGTTATTTAAGCATTCCGATTTTAATCAATTCTAAAGACAATATTGAAGCAACCGGAATTCCAACTCAAAGCTTTGACGGAAAAGGCGCTGTGTTTTTATTAGATTCCGGAATTGTAGGCGAAACGGCTCCAATGGTGAATATTTTTATGGAAAACCTTAAAGACAAAGGTTTCCGTGCAATGTTAAAAAACCAATTTGTAAAATATACGGATGCGTGTGTAGAAAACTTTTTGCATGGCGACATGAAATCGTTGTTTACCAATACTAAAAAGCTGTCGAAAGTCGTTTTAAATAATTTCAAACCTATGATTCCTGAGCAATTTCATGGAATCTGGCAACACGGAATTGATACAAATGATTACTATTTAAAGCTTTGCGGTTCTGGAGGTGGTGGTTATATTCTTGGTTTTACGGAGGATTTAGAACGTGCCAAAGTATCTTTAAAAGATTATAAATTAGAAGTCGTTTATCAATTCTAATGAATTTTCAGCAAAAACTTTAATTCTCCGGGTAATTTTCGGTTAAAAATCTTTCCCTAAACTTAAATTTCTACAATGTTGAGCAGACAACACAAGCTTTTGGTAATGAAAATTGTTAGCTTGTTCTCTGTGGTAAGAGGTTACAATATTCCTATTATTGTTTTAGCACAATATTTATCAGCTATTTTTATATTAGCTCCTGAAAAAAGGGCTCTGGATATTTTACTTGATTTCAACTTATTTTTGATTGTTTTTTCTTCTGCAATTACCATTGCTTCGGGTTATATTATCAATAATTTTTATGACAGTAAGAAAGATTTAATCAACAGGCCAAATAAATCTATGTTGGATAGATTGGTTAGTCAGAAAACAAAACTGTTGGTTTATTTTACTTTGAATTTTATTGCCGTTTTAATGGCTTTTATTGTTTCCTGGCGTGCATTTTTGTTTTTTTCGGCTTATATTTTCCTGATTTGGTTTTACTCGCATAAAATAAAAAAATATGCAGTTATTGGTAATCTAACTGCTGCATTTCTGGCAGTTTTACCCTTTTTTGCCATTTTATTATATTTTTACAACAAAATATCATTTGAAGAAATAGAGAATCACAGAAGTCATTTTGTTGTAATTTCATCACATGCAATTTTCCTTTTTTTATTATTGCTGATTCGTGAAATGATAAAAGATTTAGAAAATTTAAAAGGAGATTTAGCAAACAATTACCGAACGATTCCGATTCTTTATAACGAAACGGTTTCTAAACAAATCATTACAACATTAACGTTTCTGACAATATTTCCTGTTTATATCCTAATCAGCATTTATGATGTTGGCTATATGGATATCTATTTTTATATCTGTTTTATAGCATTGCTTTTTTTTCTTCTTTACCTTTGGAAATCAAATTCAAAAGAGCAGTATTTGTTACTTCACAATGTCCTGAAATTCCTGATTGTTTCCGGAGTTTTCTGTATTGTTTTGATTAACCCGAGCGTTTTGTGGCATGGAAAAAGTTTGCTTTCCAGATTTTAAGATTGTTTCACAGAGATTCACGAAGTTAACACAGAGCTACACAAAAAATTTAAATAAATCTCTGTATATCTTTGTGAGATTTTTTGCAAATCTCTATGACTCAACAACACTTTAAAATCTTTAAAAGAAGCCAACTGTTTGAAACTAGCCCCGATTACTTCACTTAATTTTATTTTATATGAGGTCAGTGAACTTCGTTTGAAGTGGAAATCCTTTTATTTTTTTCTTTAAAAATAAAAGATTAAAACGAAAAGCGGGAACAATGTCTAAAAGAAGCCAAATGTGATGCTTCTAATCAACAAAATTTTAAGGCTATTAATCTAAGAACATTGAACTTAAGATTATTTAGCAAGAATAAACTATCTTTGCACAAATTACAGAATTTATGAATAACAAGGAAGGCAATAATAAGAGAGGTGGTTCTAAGCCAAGTAGCTCCAGATCAAACTCTAACAAGCCAAAACCTGCCATGCAAAAGCGTGCCCAAGGGCCTAAAAAAGTGAAACCTGCTGTGAAAGCAGCTGAAGAAGAAGCGGCACAAAAATTAAAGAAACAGAATCAGGCTCCAAAAAGACAAAAAGCGGCTGACGAAATTCGTCTGAACAAATTTATCTCGAATTCGGGTGTTTGTTCGCGTCGTGATGCCGATATATACATTCAGTCCGGGAACGTAAAAGTAAATGGCGTACCGGTTACCGAAATGGGTTACTTAGTAAAACTTACAGATGTTGTAAATTTTGACGGAGTTGTTCTGACTCCTGAAAAGAAAGAATACATCTTGTTGAACAAACCTAAAAACTTTACAACTGCCTTGGATGAAGGTCAGGAATACCGCAATGTTTTAGAATTGGTTCGTGGTTCAACTACAGCTAAAATCGCTCCAATTGGAAGAATGGACAAAAATACAACTGGTTTGTTGTTGTTTACCAATGATACTGATATGATTCGTAAATTTACTTTACCGAGTCAGAAATCATCTAAAATTTATCAGGTTTCTTTAGATAAGAACTTGAAATTTGAGGATTTAGAAAAAATAAGTAAAGGTTTGGTTCTTGACGGACACCGCGTTTTTGTTGAAGAAATCAGTTATATTGAAAAAGAAGCAAAAAGCGAAGTCGGTCTTAAATTACGTTCGTCTAATGTAAAAGTAGTTCGTGCTATTTTCGAAAACTTTGATTATGATGTTTTGCGTATTGACCGTGTATCTTTTGCAGGTTTGACCAAAAAGAATTTACCAAGAGGTAATTGGCGTTTTTTGACTGAACAAGAAATTATCAATTTGAAAAACGTTTAAAAAATATTTTCCAAAAAATTAAAAAATCCTATTATTCTACGAGAGTAAAATAGGATTTTTTTTTATTACTGAATTTTTAGAATTAAAATGTTGCCTTTTGTTTTTCTACAAAATTATGTGCCTGCAATTCTAACAACTCTGTTGCTTTTTTGCGTTGCAGATTATAGAGTTCTCTATCTTCGGAAATATCTGCGTAAACTTTATCGTGCATTGATGCACTGGTTTTAACCAATAAATCACGTTGGTATTTGTTTTGTTCCAAAGTAGCTTTCATAGCTGTTTCTGCTTCTTCCTGTTTGATATCAAATTCACCTTTTGGAGCTAATAATTTCGCAATAATTGGAGAAGTTTCGATAGCCAGGAACAACAGCATAATAAAGAATGAAGGCAGCCATGGCAATTTATTCAGAGCATTAATACGTGCCATTAAACCATCAAAACCTTCAATAATCGGCTGTGTTTGGGCTACTTTTTTGTCTAAATCTGCCTGAAGCTGTTTACCTGTTTTTTCTTTTTCCGCAATTTTGGCTTCATTGATTGTTTTTAAATCAGCATATTCTTTTAAAGATGCGTCGTGTTTCTCTCGCTTTTCTTTGTAAACCGGACCTTTCCCTAATTTCTTAGTTCCGGCAGTTCCTTCGGCTTCTGTGATGTAAGTTGAATAAAGCGCATTTACTTCTTTTTCTTTTTTTAATATATCATTTTTCAATGCTGCAATCTCAGCCTTATTTTTATCCAAATCAGACTTGAAGTAATTACCCACTTGTTTTTTATTGGCCAATTCCATTTCATTTTTTTCCTTCAACAAAACCGTATTGATTTCTTTTTCGAAAATTTTGATTTCTAATGGTTTGGAAATTACAATGGCAATAATAATTGCCAGCATAATTCTGGGAGTCGCCTGCAGAAATTCATCCATAAAACGATCTCTTTTCTTAATTGTAGAAACGATAAACCGGTCCAGATTGAAGATAAGTAAACTCCACACAAAACCGAAAATCAAAGCCGGATAAATAGAGTCAAAAACAGTAAAAAGCGCATAAGCACTGGCTAAGAAAGCCATAACTGCAGTAAAAAAAACAGTAGCGCCAATACCAACATATTTGGTTTGTTCGCCTTCAGAACAACCTTCCAAAAGATCCCGGTCGGCTCCTGAACAAAGGATAAAAAATTGTTTCAACATGATTGATGATTTTTGATTGTGATTGCTTTCGCCAGTTCGCCTTTCAGGCTCGTGTGATAAGGCAAATTTAACGCCAAAAATTTAATTCTGATGTAAATACTTGATTTGTTTTTACTTGTGATTCAAATATTTAATGTTTTAAATGTTATTTAAAGATTAATCCTGTTTTACTATGAGGTTATAATGATAACAGTATGTTAATTTTTTTTGATGCTTTTAATAATACTAAGGTTCTAGTTTCGCAACAAAATCAAACCAAAAACAAATGAAAAAGTTTTATTTAGCAGCAATGCTCTTTTTAATAGCTATATCAGGTTTTGCACAAAAAGCAATTATTTCCGGAAAGGTATTAGATGCAGATGACAAATTACCTTTGCCTGGAGCAATGATTCAGATTGTCGGCGAAAACAAATACACAGTTTCAGATTATAATGGTCGTTTTGAATTATTAAATATTAATGAAGGAAACTATCAGCTTCAGGTAAAATATATTGGATATACCGCCGTAACTCAGGAAATAAAAGCAGAACAAGGAAAAAACAACGTAATTGATTTCTCTCTTAAAGCTACGGGAACCGAGTTGAATGAAGTTATTGTAGGAGATATTTTAAAGGGTCAGGCCAAAGCATTAAATCAACAAAAAAACAATAAAAATATCGGAAATGTAATTTCGTCGGATCAGGTAGGCCGTTTCCCTGATGCCAATGTTGGAGATGCTCTAAAACGTGTTCCGGGTATTACCATGCAGAATGATCAGGGGGAAGCACGTAATATTATCATCAGAGGTTTGGCACCGTCATTGAACTCGGTGACTTTAAATGGCGACAGGATTCCGTCAGCTGAAGGAGATAACAGAAATGTGCAAATGGATTTGATACCATCTGACATGATTTCGACTATCGAAGTTAACAAAACACTGACTTCAGATATGGATGCTGATGCTATCGGAGGTTCTGTAAATTTAATTACAAGAGCTACTCCAAATGGCGAAAGAATCTCTGCAACGCTTGCGGGTGGTTATATGCCAATACGTGAAAATGCAACATATACTGCAGGTTTAGTATATGGAAATCGTTTTTTTCATAATAAATTAGGTGCAGTTTTCAGCGGATCTTATAATAATGTAGATTATGGTTCTGATAACATCGAGAACGAATGGGTGAAGGACGATTTTGGAAATGAATATTTGCAGGCTGCAGAAATTAGAAAATATGACGTACAACGTATTCGCCGTAGCGGATCTGTAGCTTTAGATTATAAATTTGATGATAACAATACCATTTTTGCAAATGCTATTTACAACTGGAGAGATGACAGAGAAAACCGTTTCAGAACGACTTACGATGATATAGAACCTCTTTATAATGGTGAAGAAATTACTGGTTTTGAAGGTCGTGTAAAACGCCAGACGAAAGGTGGAGTTGACAACAGCAGGAATAAAAACAGAAGATTGGAAGATCAGCGTGTACAAAATTATTCTATTCGAGGAGAGCATTTAATCAACTCCAAATTAGATCTGGACTGGTCAGCAAATTACGCGAAAGCGAGAGAATATCGCCCGGGAGAACGTTATATCGAATATCGTCAGAAAGGTCTGGAAATGACTGAAGATTTATCAGATTTGAGATTTCCTTTAATCACAACTGCCGGAGAATCTCTTGATGAATTCGAATTTAATTCGGTGTCAGAAAACACAAATGAAACCAGCGAGAGTGAATTTGGCGCTAAAGTAAATATTCGGTTTCCATTCACTATTATTCCATCTCAAAAAGGAAGACTTAGAACCGGCCTTAGACTTCGACTGAAAGAAAAAGAAAGAAATAATATTTTCTATTCTTATGAACCTACAGGAGGCGGAATGGATTTATTATCAGAAATTCAGACAAGTACTTTTGATGGCAAAAACTTCAATCCGGGAAGTAAATATGTTTCGGGAACATTTGCTTCGGCTGCTTTCTTAGGAAGTTTAGATTTAAATAATTCAGCATTATTTGATAAAGAAGCTGATGCTGCAGAATATTTGGCAGTAAACTATAATGCCAAGGAAAATATTTATGCTGCTTATGTAAGATGGGATCAGGACTTTAATGATAAATTATCAATGGTTTTAGGTTTTCGGGTTGAAAATACACATATCGATTATACCGGAAATCGTGTTTTAGATGAAGAAGAATTAGAAAGTAAAATCAATAATACAAACTCTTATACGAATGTATTGCCAAGTATTTCTTTTCAATATAATGCAACCAAAGATTTAGTTTTAAGAGCTGCTGCTACAACTGCTTTGGCAAGACCAAACTATTATGCACTGGCGCCTTATGTAAACAATATTGCTGCTGATAAAGAAATTACTGCCGGAAATCCTGATCTTGATGTTACTTATTCTTATAACTATGATTTTATGGTGGAGAATTATTTCAAATCTGTTGGTTTGATTTCCGGAGGTGTTTTCTACAAAAAATTAAACGATTTCATTTACAACTACAGTGACAATCAATACACAACTGAAAAATTCGCTAATGATTTTCCAAATCAGGCAAATCCTGTTCCGGTTGGCGAAAACTGGTCATTTGTACAATCCAGAAACGGAGACAATGTTGATGTTTACGGATTTGAAGTAGCACTTCAGCGTCAGTTAGATTTTTTACCGGGCAAATTTTTAAAAGGATTTGGTATCTATTTAAACTATACCTACACAAAATCTAAAGCAAAAGGAATTGCCGATGAAGATGGAAATGAAAGAAATGACATTAGCCTGCCTGGAACTACGCCACACATGTTTAACGGATCTTTATCTTGGGAAAACAAACGTTTTTCTGCCAGGATTTCTACCAATTTCACATCAGATTATTTAGATGAATTAGGTTCGGAGTCTTATAAAGACAGCTATTATGACAAACAATTTTTTTTAGATGCAAATGCTTCTTTCAAGATTACCCCAAAACTTCGTCTTTTTGCCGAAGCTAATAATTTAACTAACCAGCCATTACGCTACTACCAAGGAGTTGAGGCGCACACTAAGCAAGCAGAATACTATCAGGCCCGATACAATTTTGGTTTGAAATTGGACTTGTAATAATCCGTTTATATAATTCTTAAATTAGCCAAAACCCAATGACTCTGTCTAATTTATTCAAATGAAATCGTAATGAAAAATAAATCTATACTGTCTTTTTTACTTTTAAGTGTTTTATTCCTTGCTTGTAAAGACGGGAAATTAGCTCCTGTAGCCCAAAATGCTGTAAAACCAACAACTGTTACAGAAGCTTTGCCCCATGATACAGATGACCCGGCAATCTGGATTCATCCAACTGATGCTTCAAAAAGTATTATTGTGGGAACCGATAAAGACTCAGACGGCGGTTTGTATGCTTTTGATTTGAAAGGTAAAATCGTTGCAAAATCTGAAGTTTTAAAGCGGCCAAATAATGTTGATATCGCTTATGGATTAATTATCGATGGAAAAAAAGTCGATATCGCCGTTACCACAGAACGGGAAAGTAACAAAATAAGAGTTTTTAGTTTACCGGATTTAAAAGCAATTGATAATGGCGGGATTCCGGTTTTTGAAGGTGAATCCTTGCGTGACCCAATGGGGATTGCTTTATACACACGCCCGACTGACGGTAAAATATTTGCTGTTGTTGGAAGAAAATCAGGACCTTCAGGAAGTTATTTATGGCAATATGAACTTTCCGGTTCAGGAAAATTTGCTGTAGCAAAAGTAGTTCGCAAATTTGGCGCTTACAGCGGAAAGAAAGAAATCGAGGCCATTGCAGTAGATAACGAATTAGGAGCTGTTTATTATTGTGATGAGCAATTCGGAATCAGGAAATACAATGCCGATCCTGCTTTGAATGATAATAAAGAATTAACCCTTTTTGGGAAAACCGGCTTTAAAGCCGATAACGAAGGAATTGCTATTTACAAAAAAACAGATTCTACAGGGTATATCCTAGTATCAAACCAACAAGCGAATACTTTTATGGTTTATCCGAGAGAAGGCGCAAATGGAAATCCAAACAATTATTCTTTATTGGCAGAAATTCCAACATCAACAATTGAATGTGACGGAGCAGATGTAACCAGTATTAACTTAGGAGGAGAATATAAAAATGGTCTTTTTACAGCGATGAGCAACGGAATGACTTTTCATTATTATGCCTGGGATTTATTGCAGAAACGTATTGACAAAAGTAAGAAATAGTTGTTTTTGTTTCGGGTCTCAAGTTTCAAGCTCTTAACTGTGACTATAAACCAGACTCACCCCAGTGCTGTCAGGCGGAGTCGAAGCCCTCGCCCACTAAAAAGCTCTTCGACTCCGCCTTTACTTTGGATTTGATAAAAAGCTTTAAATTTATTCAAAGGAAAGCAGAGGTGAACTTTCGACTCCGCTAGTTAAGAACTATGCTGTGCATTAGTCCTCTGCCTTCCCCTTGAATCCCGTTGAATTGCTTCAAATAGAATGATAGACATAGCGGTCTAATAAAGGCTCTAAAGAAGTTCAACATTTTTGTTTATCTTAAATTCAAAGTTATGAAAAAGTATTCATTTTATGTCGGCATTGATGTATCAAAAGCTAAATTAGATATTAATATTCTTGATGCTTCAACTCTTAGGTCAGAGCATTTTAGCATAGAAAATAATATCAAAAACATTTCTGTTTTTATCAAAAATATGAGCAGGCAGGTTAATAAAGAATATATTCTTTTTTGTTGTGAAAACACAGGTATTTATACCAATCATATATCAAGTGCTTCAGTAAAACTCAATCTGGATTTATGGATTGTTCCTGCGATTGAAATAAAAAAATCAAAAGGAATTTCAAGAGGAAAAAATGATAAAATTGATGCCAGGGATATTTCTTATTACAGTTACAGAAACATAGATAAATTAAAACTATTTACTTTAACAGGCATAGAGATTCAAAAACTAAAAATTCTTTATACCGAAAGAGAAAAAATGCTAAAAGCCTTATTGCTTATACAAGCTACAAAAGAAAATAAAGATTTTACAGATAAAATAATTTTCAGGGAAGTATCTCAAATTAACCAGGCTCTGGCTAAATCTATTAAAAATTCGATCAATAAAATTGAGTCGAGAATTAAAGAAATAATTAAATCAAACGATCAATTAACCAAACAAATCCAACTTATCAGATCAATTCCCGGGCTCGGAGAACAAACCAGCGTGTATTTGATTATTGCAACAAAAGGATTTACAGCGTTTAAAAACTGGAGGCAATTTGCCTGTTACTCTGGTGTTGCCCCTTTTGAACATAGCTCTGGTTCCAGTGTAAAAGGAAGGACCAGAGTGAATCATATGGCTGATAAAAAAATGAAGTCACTATTGCAAATGTGCGCTATGACAACATTAAAATATGATCCACAATTAAAGGAATATTACAATAAGAAAAAAGTGGAAGGCAAAAACTCAATGTTGGTTTTAAATAATATCAGATGCAAACTTATAAGCAGGGTCTTTGCTGTTATAGCAAGGGAAACTCCATATATAAATACCTATAAATTTGCATCGTAATTTTTTAGTACTTTTTGTTGTTTTTTATCATAGAATGCTCAGTCTGACAAACTAAACTTGAAACCTGGAACAAAACAAAAAAGCTGCTCGTCATGACGAGCAGCTTTTTTTAGTTTGAATTAGTAATTTTCCTTATTCTGTTATTGGCGCACCAGCCAAAATTTCGGCATTGGCAAACTCTTCAAATTTGGCAAAATTAGCTTTGAATTTCTGAGCTAATTCAATTGCCTTTTTATCATATAAATCTTTGTCTTCCCAGGTATTTCTAGGATTTAAAATTTCACTTGGAACATTTGGACAACTTTGTGGTTTTGCAATTCCAAATACTGTATGGTTTACATATTCTACATTATCCAGTTCACCGTTTAATGCAGCAGTAATCATTGCCCGGGTATATTTTAGTTTCATACGGCTTCCAGTTCCGTAAGCACCACCTGTCCAGCCAGTATTGATCAACCAAACTTTTACATCTGCATCTTTCATTTTTTTGGTCAGCATTTCGGCGTAACGTGTTGGGTGCAAAGGCATAAACGGTGCGCCAAAACAAGCCGAGAAATTAGGTTGTGGTTCTGTAACTCCGGCTTCTGTTCCGGCAACTTTAGCTGTATATCCTGAAATAAAATGGTAAGCAGCCTGACCTGGTGTCAGTTTTGAGATTGGAGGCAAAATTCCGAAAGAATCTGCCGTTAAGAAGAATATATTTTTAGGATTATGTCCTATTGAACCCGGCTGAATATTATCGATATGGGTTATTGGATAACTCACACGTGTATTTTGAGTGATTGATATATCATCATAATCAACTTCATTCGTTCCCGCTTTGAAAACTACATTTTCTAAAAGCGCTCCTTTTTTGATTGCTCTGAAAATATCCGGCTCATTCTCTTCCGTTAAATTAATAACTTTAGCATAACAGCCGCCTTCAAAATTAAAAACTGTGTTTTCTGCTGTCCATCCATGTTCATCGTCCCCGATTAATTTACGTGCCGGATCTGCGGATAAAGTTGTTTTTCCTGTTCCTGATAAACCAAAGAAAATAGCTGTATCTCCAGCTTCACCAACATTCGCACTACAATGCATTGGTAAAGTATTTTCGAAAACCGGTAAAATAAAATTAAGAGCCGAGAAAATTCCTTTTTTCATTTCTCCTGTATAACCGGTTCCGCCAATGAGTGCTACTTTTTTAGTAAAATCCAAAATAGCAAAATTAGACTGACGTGTTCCATCTATTTCAGGATCTGCCATAAAACCCGGTGCACAAATTACCGTCCAATCCGGAGTGAAATTTGCTAATTCACTTTCTTCAGGTCTTAGAAACATATTGTAACAGAACAAATTAGACCAGGCAGTTTCTGTTACTACACGAACATTTAATCTGTAATTTGCATCAGCACAAACATACGAGTCTCTAACAAAAACTTCCTTATTGGATAAATAGCCGGTTACTTTATTATATAGTTTTTCAAAAGCTTCTGATGAAAATGGAATATTTACCTTTCCCCACCAAACTTTATCTTCCGTTATACTATCTTTTACTATAAAACGATCCAGAGGAGATCTTCCGGTAAATTCGCCGGTATTAATTGCCAATGCTCCTGTCGAATTTTCAACACCCTGACCTGATTGCAAAGTAATCGTATGCAATTCATCAGCTGATAATTGGTATCTAACGGCTGCATTTTCAATACCTAATTCTTTTAACGAAATCGATTGCGAGGAAAGTGTATGAGTGTCCATAAATTTTTAATATTGATATTATAACCTAGTTTTTAAATTGTCCATTTATAATACAATAATCCTTATCTGCTTTGTTATAATATTTTACACATTAAAGTAAATAGTATAAAAAATAACACATATAAAGATTCATGTTATATATGCAACAAAATTAGGAATTAATTTTCAGATAGGGTTTTCAAAATTCAATTTTGTGAATTTTTCTTAAAAATTGTAACAAAAAGAACAATCCAGGCGAAGATTAATAGTAATCCGCCTATTGGAGTTACGAATCCTATAATTTTAAAGTCAACTGATGTTACATTTTTTGTAGTCAGTAAATAAATGGAACCTGAAAAGAAAAGCACACCGATTACCACTAAATTATATATTACTTTCAGTGCTTTTAAAGAGAATTCTTTTCTGCTAACAACAAAAAACAAAAAGAAAGCATGATACATTTGATAACGAACACCCGTTTCAAAACTCGCCAATTGCTCTGCAGATAATACCGCTTTCAAAGCATGTGCGCCAAAAGCACCTAAAATAATAGCCAACACTCCAAGAAAAGCACCTGTCAAAATTATTTTTCTTTCCATTTTATCTGTTTTTATATCACAAAAATAGTCTTAATTCAATCAAACAAAAAACATTTCAAATACACTTTTCAAAAAAAACTGGTTTACTTTGTTTCTGTTTAAATTAAAATATTTCAAGCTATCGATTGTTATTTTTGTAACAATTTAGTATGTTTGTGTTAAATATATAAATAATGAGACGAATTCTAATAATTGGAGCCGGAAGATCAGCATCGTCTTTGATTCGCTATCTTTTATCAAAATCAGAGAGCGAAAACCTGCATCTCATCGTGGCAGATTTATCTTTGGCCTTAGCCGAAAAAAAAATCAATAATCACCCTAATGCCACTCCAATAGCTTTAGATATTTTTAATGTAACCGAAAGAAAAACTGCTATAGAAAATGCTTCGATAGTGATTTCGATGCTGCCCGCCCATTTACATATTGAAATCGCGAAAGATTGTTTAGAATTCAAAAAACATCTTGTAACCGCCTCATACATAAGCGATGCAATGCTCGTTTTAAACGAAGAGGCAAAAAAAAGCAATTTGATTTTTATGAATGAAATTGGTCTTGACCCTGGTATAGACCATATGAGTGCCATGAAAGTTATTGATGAAATCAGGGAAAAAGGAGGTAAAATGTTACTTTTTGAATCTTTTTGCGGTGGTTTAGTGGCACCTGAATGTGATAATAATTTATGGAATTATAAATTTACCTGGGCACCAAGAAATGTAGTTCTGGCAGGACAAGGCGGAGCAGCAAAATTTATTCAGGAAGGCACTTACAAATACATTCCGTATGGAAGTTTATTCCGCAGAACCGAGTTTCTTGAAGTTGAAGGCTACGGTAAGTTTGAAGCCTATTCAAACCGGGACTCACTAAAATACAGATCAATTTACGGTTTAGATGATATTCTGACTTTGTATAGAGGAACAATCCGAAGGGTTGGTTTTTCGAAAGCCTGGAATATGTTTGTACAATTAGGAATGACTGATGACAGTTATATCATGGAAGATTCTGAAGACATGAGTTATCGTCAGTTTACAAACTCTTTTTTACCTTATCATCCAACGGATTCTGTCGAAATAAAAATGCGTTTGATTTTAAAAATCGATCAGGACGATATTATGTGGGATAAGCTTTTGGAGCTTGATTTGTTTAATCCTGACAAAAAAGTCAATTTAAAGAATGCTACACCTGCACAGATTTTAGAAAAAATACTTTCCGACAGCTGGACATTGGAACCCGATGACAAAGATATGATTGTGATGTACCATAAATTCGGATATGAATTGAATGGAGAGAAAAAACAAATCGATTCTAAGATGGTTTGTATTGGAGATGACCAAACCTATACTGCAATGGCAAAAACAGTTGGTTTGCCGGTTGCAATTGCAACATTATTAATTTTGAATAAAAAAATCACAGCTCCCGGCGTTCAGCTTCCTATAAAAAAAGAAGTTTATTTACCTATTTTAAAAGAATTAGAAGAGTATGGTGTTGTTTTCAACGAACAAACCATGCCTTATTTTGGATACAATCCGGACTTGTTTTAGTTCTGATTACTTTTTTTTGAGAATATTTTAGTTTTTAATTTTATCCGCTTCTGTTTCCGGGAGCGGATTTTTTTATTTCTATTTACTAGTTTGAATCGTTATTGGTAAACTATACTGTACACGAACAAGTCTTCCCTTTTCTGAACCTAAAATACATTTTGGAGAAAGTTTTACCAAAGGTACAGAGAGAAAGATTTTGATGAATAGCCTCCGGCTTTAGCTGGAGATCATAGTAAAAAGAAAGAGAGAATTGGCTTTAGCCGAATTTTCGTAAAGATTTTCAAACCAAATCGGAGATTTATTTGGCTAAAGCCTGCTTCGTAATTAATGCATTTTAAACTCCAGCTAAAGCTGGAGGCTATTCAAAGTGATAACGAAATAAAAGATTTAGCCGAAAGCCCGGACCGTAGGGAACGCCCAGCACAATATCAATGGCAAATTTCAATGGCAATATCAATATCAAAACTCAAAAAAAATCCGCTTATTGCTAAACGGATTTTGGATTTATGATGGGAACGAATCCTTACTTTGCCCGATATGACAACTTTTCTATTTTGAAAGCTCTACAAAATACTTGTAAAACAACGGAATAGTTTCGATTCCTTTTAAGTAATTGAAGATTCCGAAATGCTCGTTTGGCGAGTGAATGGCATCGCTGTCCAATCCAAAGCCCATTAAGATAGTTTTGCTTTTCAGTTCTTTTTCAAACAATGCCACAATCGGAATACTTCCTCCGGAACGAACCGGAATTGCCGGTACTCCAAACGTTTCAGTATACGCCATATTAGCCGCTTTGTAACCAATACTGTCGATTGGCGTCACGTAACCCTGACCTCCATGATGTGGCGTGACTTTTACCGTAACTCCCGCCGGAGCAATATTGATGAAATGTTTCGTGAAAAGCGCTGTGATTTCTTCCCAATCCTGATTGGGTACCAAACGCATGGAGATTTTTGCATAAGCTTTGCTCGCAATAACTGTCTTTGCTCCTTCGCCCTGATATCCGCCCCAGATTCCGTTTACGTCTAAAGTTGGACGAATCGAATTGCGTTCGTTCGTTACATAGCCTTTTTCGCCGTATACATCATTTAGGTTTAAGGCATTTTTATATTTTTCTAAACTGAAAGGCGCTTTGGCCATTTCGGCTCTTTCTTCTAATGATAAGTCCTGAACTTTATCGTAAAAACCCGGAATTGTAATACGATTGTCCTCGTCGTGAAGCGAAGCGATCATTTTTGCCAGAACATTAATTGGGTTCGCTACTGCCCCACCGTATAATCCTGAATGCAGATCACGGTTTGGACCTGTAACTTCAACCTCAACATAACTCAAACCACGCAAACCTGTTGTAATTGACGGTTGTTGATTAGAAATCATTCCGGTATCCGAAATTAGTATCACATCGTTTTTCAATTTTTCCTGATTGCGTTCTACGAACCAGCCTAAACTTTTAGAACCAACCTCTTCTTCTCCTTCGATCATGAATTTCACGTTACAAGGCAGCGTATTGCTTTGCACCATATATTCCAAAGCTTTTACGTGCATGTACATTTGCCCTTTGTCATCGCAGGCTCCACGTGCAAAAATGGCTCCTTCAGGGTGAATTTCGGTTGTTTTGATAACGGGTTCAAATGGCGGTGATGTCCATAATTCCATTGGATCCGGTGGCTGAACATCATAATGTCCGTACACTAAAACGGTAGGCAGATTTGAGTCGATTATCTTCTCTCCGTAAATAATTGGATAACCAGGAGTATCACAAACTTCAACTAAATCGCAGCCTGCTTTTTCTAAACTTACTTTTACAGCCTCGGCCGTATCAATTACATCTTGCGAATAGGCAGTGTCGGCACTTACCGACGGAATTTTTAATAATTCGATCAATTCATTGATAAACCGATCTTTATGTTGTTGAACGTATGACTTTATATCTTCCATTTAAATAATTTTTTATATAATCTCAAAAGTACAAAAAAGAGAATAAATATTTTTTTGCAAAATTGCTTTGAAAATTCGAAGTTATGCTTATCTTTGCACCCACAATTACGCGGATATGGTGAAATTGGTAGACATGCCAGACTTAGGATCTGGTGCCGCAAGGCGTGTAGGTTCGAGTCCTATTATCCGCACTGAAAAAGCTTCTGAGAAATCAGAAGCTTTTTTGTTTTTAGGCTTTTGCCGAAATCACAAAGTAACCCCAATATTGTCATTCAGAGGAACGAGGAATCCCACGCGCTGAGAACACACTGTTGTCGAGTTTCTTGCGAAGATTCCTCGTTCCTCTGAATGACAAACTAAACGTAAAACAAACTCTCTTCACTCAACATCCAAATAAGGGTCTAAGGCTTCTGCCAATCTATTCATACAATAAAAACTGTTTTCAAGATTCCTAATTTCAGATTGTACGGTTTCGGATTCTCTCAATGCACTTAAAGCCAATATATAATTTACTTGTCGTATTGTCTTTGCCATATCTTTAGGATCAATAACATTGGTAAAAAACTCTGTTAGTCTTATTTCGGTTTCTTTTGAAAAGTTATTTGTACTCATAATTTAAAGTTTAGGCAAAATCAAGATAACAAAGGTTGCCAGATTTCTTTTTTAAATTGAGCGCATATATGTGTCCAACTCTATTTTATTTTTTCGTAAGCAAAAGCCCAGACCATACTAAATTTTCGGCTAAAGCCATTCTCTTTTCAAACATAAAAAACCTATTCAAATTATGCTCATTTATTTAAATGAACTTATATTTCTTATAGGATTTAAAATTTTAGAATTCTCTTTTTACTTTTCACAAGTGCCTAAGCTTTTAATAAATCCAAAACCTTCTCAACATTAACTTCGCTGTAATCATTAATATAAAAGTTACATGGCGGAAGCTGTTCTTTTGTATGGGTACTCAATACACCAACCACTTTCATTCCTGCATTTAGCGCTGCCGAAACTCCTGAATAAGAATCCTCAAAAACGATACAATGAGATGGGGCAACACCAACACGTTCTGCAGATTTCAGATACACTTCAGGATCAGGTTTATGGTGTTTTACGTCTTCGCTTGACATCATAGAATCCATTTTGTCTTCGATTTTCAACGCTTTTATAATCAAGTCAAGATTAGCTCGCGGTGCAGAGGTGGCAACAGCAGTTTTAAAGTTACGGGATTTAAGTTCGTTCAAAAACTCCAGATAATGCGGAATCGTTTCGACTTTGTCCTTATAAATCTCACGAAACATGGATTCTTTTTCGTCTTCGAGTTTTTTAAGTTCATCTCCCGCGACTGAACGCTTGAAGAAATGACTCATGATATACCCATTATGTTTTCCGTACATATGTTCTTCAAACTCTTCTTCTGAATAAGGAACTTTATAATTGTCGAAAAAGGCCTCGAAAGCTTTTACATGATGTGGATTCGTGTGACAGATTACGCCATCCATATCAAAAATAACACATTGCTGTTTCATTATATTTTGTTTTTAACGATTGCAAGATAGGGTAATAAAGGGTTATTTCACAGAGATTCACGGAGGTTTTTCGCAGAGATTCCCAAAGATTTTTTTTGAATCTCGCAAAGCCGCAGAGTCGCAAAGTTTTTATTTAGCCACAGATAAAATGATTATAAGGATTTTATTTTTACGCAGATTTTAAAAAAAATTTAAGCAGATTTGGGCAGATCAATTATTAAAAAAATAAATCTGCTTTAATCTGCCAAAATCTGCGTGAAAAAATCTTTAATCCAATTGTGAGACACAAAAGTTACATCAGCAAAGTCTTTAATTACTAATCATAAAAAAAGCCTTTCCGTTAAGAAAGGCTTCTCCCAATATTGCGGTCTGGACGGGACTCGAACCCGCGACCCCATGCGTGACAGGCATGTATTCTAACCAACTGAACTACCAAACCCACTGCGTTATTGTGACTGCAAAAATACAACAGAACTTCGATCCTACAAGGTTTTTCGCGTTTTTTAAACAAATAAAACCGTTATTTTTTTAATGTCCTGATTTCTATTAAAGTAGGGAACCGAAAGTTATTTAAATCAAAAAAGCCATCCACAAAGTGGAAAGCTTTTCATTGGTCTAACTACTAAACCGAGCTACGAGTTACAAATTCGTAGCAAACAACACAACTAATCTTAGATACCGTATTTGGGCAAAAAAGCCTTTCCGTTAAGAAAGGCTTCTCCCAATATTGCGGTCTGGACGGGACTCGAACCCGCGACCCCATGCGTGACAGGCATGTATTCTAACCAACTGAACTACCAAACCTCTGCGTTATTGCGGTTGCAAAGATAGTACAGAATTTCGTTTCTGCAAGTGTTTTGCTGAAAAAAATTAAATAAACTTTTAAATCCTTAGCCAAAGTTTTGTTTTTCAACCAAATATGTCGTCAGGATTTTTTCAAAATTATCCCCTACATTCACCGGAACGTACTTAATTTGGTTCTTCGCGCAGGTTAAAGCCAGTTTTTTAAAGTACTCTCCTGCCCTTTTTTCATATTCAGTTTTTACATTATCTGCAAAAATCGATACTTCTTCACCTGTTTCCAGGTCAATAAACTTTCGTGGCGTATTATCAAAATCAAATTTTAGTTCTGTGTCATTATCAACCACATGAAACAAAACCACTTTATGTTTATTGTGTTTTAAATGCTGCAAAGCGTTAAAAAGCTTTTCATCGTCTTCTGACTGAAACATATCCGTAAACAGAATAATCATCGAACGACGGTGCATTTTCTCCGCAATCTGATGCAGGTATGTAATTGTATCGGTGCTTTTTTTGACTTTTGGCTGTTCTAATAACTGTTCTAATTTATTGAGCAGCATTCTATGATGACGGTCGCTTCCTTTTTCGGGAGCGTAATATTCGTAGCTATCTGAAAAAACGCTTAAACCCACAGCATCGCGCTGTTTCTTTAAAATATTCATCAATACTGCCGATGCCAAAACTGAGAATCCAATCTTCTTTTCATAAAAAGGCTGATTCGATTTTAGTTCCGGATAATGCATCGACGACGAATTATCGACAATAATATGACAGCGTAAATTGGTTTCTTCCTCAAAACGTTTGGTGTATAAACGATCCGTTTTGGCGAATAACTTCCAATCGATGTGTTTGGTGCTTTCTCCGGCATTATAGACTTTATGTTCCGCAAATTCAGCCGAAAATCCATGAAACGGACTTTTATGCATTCCGGATATAAAACCTTCCACAACCTGATTCGCCAGCATTTCGAGATGCTGAAAACTGGAGACTTTCTCTATTTCCGATTCAATTTTCATTCGGTTTCTTTTTTAA
This sequence comes from Flavobacterium sp. Flavsp81, assembly GCF_059491325.1. Taxonomy (NCBI): domain Bacteria; kingdom Pseudomonadati; phylum Bacteroidota; class Flavobacteriia; order Flavobacteriales; family Flavobacteriaceae; genus Flavobacterium; species Flavobacterium sp. Flavsp81. The sequence goes on from NZ_CP168505.1 coordinate 3,137,403, forward strand.
TATTTTGAGCGCGGTACAAACCGTCTGTTGCCTGCAATAATTTTCGTTTTAATATCGGACTAAAATTAGGGTTTTCTTTTAAGAAACGCTGCACTTCATCAAAAGCATATTTAGAAGAATAACGTCCAACCGTTCCGCTTAACCAGTCTTTCGGAAAAAATATATCTCCCGTACGCTGAATTTCCTCTGTCAAATCTAACGAAAAACGAATATATTTCTGTGCGCTTTCCTGACGCAATGGATGATGAATATTCGCCAAACCAATAGAAACCCAGGATTCCTTCTCTCTGTTTTTATCATCTTTTAACGATTCCATAAAAGTATTTCGAACCGATTCGTCTTTTGATAATGATGGTAATAAAAACTCAAATCGCTTTTGCTTGTCCGGATTCGTGATTGTCGTTCTGGTTTTTTCTAGAATTTCATCCGCCTTTTCATGTTTGAATATAGCCAGGTTCATCGCGATATTGGTGTAATCGTCTTCGTTTAATTTTAAATTCGGTATCACAACTTCTTTATTCCAAATCTGATATAATTTGGCTTTCGCCGAATCTGAATACGCGATGGAACTGAATAAATTGAATAATGTCTTTTTGATATTCGCAGATAGATTAGTTTGCAGACGATTATACAAAACATCTTCCAATTGTTTCTGCACATTATTTTGCTGCTTTTCTGTGAGGAATCTCCAAAAAACAGCACTCAAATTATTAGATGCAATTTTCAAAACCAATTCGCTTTCTTCCGTTTGAATTCCTCTGGAAAAACAATCAAAAGCTTTTTCCGGGGAAACATTCCCAATGAGCGTATTTTCATAAAGATTACTGTACGAAGAAGCACGTGCTACCTCATCTTTCAATGTTGAAATATAATTTAAATTATTCCCGTCAAGCGGAAAAACGCCGTACCCAAAACCATTATAATTATAAATAATTGCAAGCGGTTTTTTAAGTCCGGCTGCTTCTTTCAAATTAAGGTTTTTCTCTTTTATAATAACATTTACCACTTTCACAGTATCCGAATAAACCAAACCAATCTGAAAAACCTGAGGCCAGACATTTTTTGATTTATCCTCGGCTTTTTGCTGAATTTCAAATTTCCTGATTCGGTTTTGTGCATCGTATTCTATTTTATCCGTAAAAATTGCTCTTCCGGATTCGCTGACCCAAACTTTACTCCATTTCTGCAGATTCAGAGGAGTTTCAGCATCCAGAATTTCAACCAGATTATTCCAGTCCGCATTATCGTTGGCGTATTTTTTAATGTATTTTTCAATCCCTTTCTGAAAAGCTTCCTTTCCCATCGAGGCTTCTAACTGACGCATCATTATGGGTGCTTTACTATAAATGATGTTTCCGTAAAGCGAACCGGCATCTTTCAAATTAGCAAGATTCTGTTTAATCGGATGTGTCCCCAATGATCGGTCTTCCGCGTAAGCACTGGCATAATGAGCGGTAAAAAACTGTAAATTATGATTGACCTTCGGAAAAATCGGATTCATGATTTTGTCTGCCATAAAATTCGCAAACACTTCTTTCATCCAGACATCATCAAACCATTTCATCGTCACCAAATCTCCAAACCACATATGCGAAGTTTCATGCGCAATAAGTTTTGCCCTGTCTAATTTTTCACTATCGGTGGCACTGTTATCCAAAAATAAGGTTGATTCACGATATTGTATCGCACCAACATGTTCCATTCCGCCATACTGAAAAACCGGAATCGAAGCAAAATCCAGTTTTTGAAAAGGAAATTTATAATTGGTATATTTTTCTAAAAAGTCTAAAGATTGTTGGTGTAATTTGAAAATCGTATCGGTACTGGTTTGTATCTTTTCCTGATTATTTTCGCGATACAGCATCGTCATTTCTAAATTGCCCGGCTTTTGTGTTACACTTTTAAATACTCCCGCTACAAAAGAAAATAAATACGTACTCATTTTATCTGATTCCCCAAAAGTGTAAGTGATAAAATCTCCTTTTTCGACTTTGGTTTTCACATCGGCACCGGCCAAAACCGACCAGTCTTTGGGAACCGTAAGACTCAGTTTATAAGCCGCTTTAATATCAGGCTGATCAAAACACGGAAACAATGTACTCGCACGATCCGGAACCAATAAAGTATATAAAAAATCATCGTTTCGGTTCAACGATAAATCGCCGGCAATAAAGGAAATAATAACTTTATTTTGCCCTAAAATCAGACTTTCAGCGGGAATAACAATATGTCCTTTTTGATGATCAACAGGAATGCTTTTTCCGTTTGCCTGAATTGTTTTGATATTCCGGGTTCTCTCTTTAAAATCCAAATATAAAGGCTGGCTCAAATCAGACAACGTCAACTCTAAAATTAAACCGGAACTGATTTCCTGATCTTTCTGTTTCGGAATTTCAAAAGACAATCCATAAGAAACATTGGAGATCTGATGCTTTCGAAAAATAGCCATTTGCTCTGAAACGCCATTATCTAAAAAAGTATTTTCTTTTTGTTTTGATTGAGAAAAACCAATTGTAATAATCGAAAAAAAACTAATAAAGCTGTAGAAAATTTTCATTTTTAAAGGAATAAAATATGATTCGTTAAAAATAAAAAAATGTTTGCCACAAATTTCACTAATTCTCAATAATATTATTTTGATACTGCTTAAAAAGGTTTGCCACAGATTAAATGATTCTCAAAGATTAAAAATGTTTGCACAACCCAAACGATAGCGAACTGGCAAAGCAAAGCTGCATATTAAAAATTTCACGCAGATTTTAAAAAGATTTAAGCAGATGCACGCAGATTTATTCACAACTAATATCTAAATTAATCTGCTTTAATCTGCCAAAATCTGCGTGAAACAAAATCATTTTAACTCGTTGGATGTAATTCAAAATAGGTGTCAGGCTGAGCGGAGTCGAAGCCTTTTTACCTAACAAGCCTTCGACTCCGCTCAGGGTGACATTGATTAACCAATGGGTTTATTTTAATCCTTTCAATTCAATTAGCGAAAATTTGTGAAATTCGTGGCAAAAACTTTTATAAATAAAAAAGGCCTGACTTTCGCCAAACCTTCTTTATATGAATCATAATCTTACGATTACAACAAAGCATCCAAACTATCTGCGTAGGTTTGCTTTGGAGCAACTCCAACTTGTTTTCCTACTACTTCACCGTTATGAAAAACCAAAACGGTAGGTATGTTACGCACACCATATTTGGCAGCAAATTCCTGGTTTGCATCTACATCAACTTTTCCAACAACTACTTTACCTTCGTATTCGCTGCTTAGTTCGTCAATGATTGGACCAACCATTCTACAAGGACCACACCATGCTGCCCAAAAATCTACCATTACCGGTTTATCTGATTTCAAAACTACTTCATCAAAAGTAGCATCTGTTATTGCTAATGCCATAATAATTTATTTTAAGTTTATCCCTTCGACTTTCCTCAGGGAGACAATTTTTTAATAAGTTTTAAACCTGAGTACAAATTTAGAAATTTTAAATCAATCAAACGTCATTCCCAAATTAGTTTTGATTATAAATGTATCGTCAATAATTATATTAACAGTAAACCTATTATTAATACGCCTGTGTTTCGGCAATAACTGGATTTTTATCTTATCTTTAAGAAAAATCGTTCTGATGAGAGTAACTTTACATAAAATAAAAAACTTTTTGCAATCTGTCCGGTTTAAAAAATACGCCAGAAACTTTGGCTTTTTTATTTTAGGATGTATTACACTCCTTCTTATTACCTGCGGTGCTTTGTCTTTTTATTTCAATCAGAACAAAACCGAAATCATAGCCAAACTCAACACTAAAATCAATGAAAACATCAACGGGAAATTTCATGTTGGCGATTTTCAATATAAGTTTTTAATAGGATTTCCGAATTTTACGATCGCCCTGAAAGATGTTGAACTCCGGGACAATAAATGGAAAACCCATAAACACACTTTACTGAAAGCCAAAGAAATCGAAGCACGCCTAAATATCTGGAGCTTCCTCCAAAATGAAATCAACATTCATAAAATACTGATTAACGACGCCAATATTTACATTTACAAAGCCGAAGACGGTTATTCGAACGCCAATATTTTTAAACCTAAAAAGAAAAATTCTCCCGAAAACGAATCCGAAACTACCATTGACCAAATCGATCTCAACAAAGTTCATTTTACTTTAGACAACCGAATCGGACATAAATTGTTTGATTTTGATATCGAAAGTTTAAAATCGAAAGTAGATTATGATGGAGATGACTGGCAGACCGATGTATTTTTGAATACCCAAATCAGCGGTTTGGCTTTTAATACTGTTCTCGGCAGTTTTGCCAAACAAAAAGGACTCAGAGGATTTTTTGCGGTTTCCTATTCGGCCGAAAAGGAAAAAATTGAGGTAGTCACTAAAAACCTGAAAATCGGAACAGACGCTTTTGACATCAATGCGTTTTTTAATCTGGCCAAAGGCAATGCACTTTTCGGAATCAATATCGAAACGTCCATTTTATGGCAAAATGCTTCCAATTTATTATCGGCAAACATCAGTTCCAGGCTTAATAGATTTGATTTAAAAAAAGAAATCGATGTTAATTGCAACATAAAAGGTGATTTTAATGACAAAGGTGATCCGAAGATTGTCGTGCAGGCCGAAATTAAAAACAACGAACTGAGTATTCCTGACGGATTAATTACCGACTGTACTTTTAAAGGCATTTTTACCAATAATTTCAAACCAAAAAATGGTTTCAACGACGCCAATTCAGCCATTATCCTGACTCGTTTTACGGGAAACTACCGGGATATTCCACTTAAAATTCCGCAGGTTGTGATCAGTGATATAAGAAAACCTATTGCAACGGGTATCGTGAATTCTGATTTTGATATAACAAAACTAAACGAAATAAGCAGCGAAAAATGGATTCAGTTTTCAGAAGGCCATGCCACAGCCAACTTAAAATTTCGGTTTGACATTATCAATTTATACATCAACAAGCCTCGTTTTACAGGCGACGTAAATGTCAGTAACACCTCGTTTCATTACATTCCGAATGATGTTCACGCTACAAAAACCAATGTGCAGCTTGAATTTACCGAAAAAGCGTTAATCGTTAGAAAAATTGCCTACACGCACAAAAAAAGCACCATGTTTATAGAAGGCAAAATCGACAATTTCCTGAATTTGTATTATGATGCGCCCGAAAAAATGATTGTAAACTGGGATGTCTATTGCCCCAATATTGATGTCAAACAACTACTGGCCGTTCTGGCGGTTTCTCATAAAAGAAAAACAGCAAACCAACTGAAGAAAAAAAACACGATTTCGAATCAATTGCGAACTGCGATCGAAAAATGTTCCGTCATAATCGACATCAAAGCCGATAAAATCACCTACAATAAACTAACCGCAACCAACACCAAAGCCACTATCCAAATGATCGATTCCAGACTATTGGTCAAAAATGGTTCCGTGCAGACTTCCGGAGGCAGCGTTACTTTTAATGGCGCTATGACACCTCAGGACAAAAATTATATTTTTAGTGGCAACGCACAAGTTCACCGCGTTGATATTGCAGGTTTTTTGCGCTCGTTCAACAATTTCGGAATCCTGTCCTTTAATCCCAATGACATCCGTGGCAAACTCAGCAGCAAGGCCAATGTCTCCGCTTTAATCAACAGCAAAGGTGAAATGATTACCAATTCCATGCGCGGAAATCTGAGTTTTAATGTCGTTCAGGGTGCTTTACTTAATTTTGAACCTATCGTAAAAGTCGGCAAATTTGCTTTTCCGTTTCGCGATGTCAAAAACATTACTTTCAGCGATTTATCCGGCAACCTCAATTTACGAGGAGAATTAATAGACATCAATACGCTAACCGTCAGTTCGAGTGTCCTGAATCTGGATGCCAAAGGAATCTATTCGTTTGGCGCAGGCACCAATTTAGCCCTCACCATCCCACTCCGAAACTCCAAAAACGATGTCAACCTTCCCAGCGATGCCGAGCGCGATGCCGTTCGCTCCCGCGGAATCATACTGAATTTAGTAGCCGTTGATGATGCCGGAAAAATAAAAATCAAGTGGGGGAAGAAGGATAAATAAACTGTCATTCTGAGCGAAGTCGAAGAGTCAGGAGCTATTTACTTCGTCAGTTCGCTATCTCTCGTGTCCTGCTCTCCGCTATATCTTTTATGATCTCGTTAGAAAAAAACGAGACCATAAAAGGATGTCGCTTCTATCTGGGCTATGGGTTTTGGATTCATCAGGAAATTTTTTAGAAATATTTTAAACGCCAGTCAGAAATGATTGGCGTTTTTTGTAAGGAAAAGACATCAAAATAAATTACAAATGAGGACAGTAGTCATCCGGACAATCGTCACTACATCCTTACATTTATCCGGTGATAGATTTGAAAGAAAACTTCGGCTTTAAAATTAAAGCACTACGAGAAAAAAAACAATACTCTATTGAGTATTTGGCCAATATTGCCAACATAGACAGAACCTATATTTCTGATATCGAAAAAGGAAAAAGAAATGTTTCCCTACTAATTATTGAAAAGCTTGCAAAAGCTCTGGAAGTAAACATTCAAGAATTATTTAATTATGAAGAATAAATTAACCGTAGTCGACTTTTTCTGTGGCGCGGGAGGGTTTTCCGAAGGCTTTAGGCAACAAGGTTTTGATATAAAACACGGATATGATCACTGGAAGCCTGCAGTGGATACTTATAATCATAATTTTAATTTAAATTGTGAAGTCAAAAACATATTAGATTTTAAAAATTCAATTGAAGAAATTGAGGCTGTTCCTGACACGGATATTATTGTTGGAAGCCCCCCATGTGTAAGTTTTTCAAGTTCCAATAAATCTGGGAATGCTGATAAATCTCTTGGGGTTTCATTAACTGAAACTTTTTTAAGAATTGTTGCTGTAAAAAAACATAAGCCAAATTCAATATTGAAGGCTTGGTTTATGGAGAATGTCGTAAACTCAAAAAGATATTTACAAACATCGTATACTTTCAAAGATCTTGGCCTTGAAGATTGGGCAAAGAAACATAGAATTGGTCCTCTAAATATTGCAATCGATTTATACGACAATACATCTATTATAAATTCTGCAGATTATGGCTCAATTCAATCGAGAAAAAGGGTTATTTCTGGTGAAATTATAAAAAAGAAAAAATTAATTATTCCTTCACCAACTCATCAAAAAAAGGAGACTGAACTGAACTTACCTCTTTATAAATCAATAGGATTGATTAGAAAAAATTTTCCCTCACCATTTGAGAAAAAGAGTAACAAATTAATTAAGGATATACTTTATTCTATTGAACTTGAACAAGACAAAATAACAGATCATTTTTATGACACTGGTGTCTATGAAGCAGAGTGGAGATTTTCAAGACATTGGAAAACTAATCATCCATTTATGGGGAAAATGTCATTTCCAGAAAATGAAAACAACCCAAGTAGAACCATTACCGCTACAAAAATAGCAAATTCTAGAGAATCAATAATTTATAAATCTGAAGTCAACAGAAAAGGCGATGGAGAATATAGACTACCTACAGTACGAGAAGCTGCAATAATTATGGGTTTCCCTATAACATATCAATTTATTGGTTCCGAAGGCGCGAAATGGCGATTGGTAGGAAATGCAGTTTGTGCTTCTGTGAGCAGAGCATTTGCTACAACCGTTTTAAGCTCATTAGGGATTAAACAAGAAAAAGAACTAATCGTCAATTGTATTCCCAATTTAAAAGGAGTCCTAAACTTAAATAATTATAGTCAAAAAGTATTTGACAATCCTCCTATAAAAAACAAAAATGCGAGATGTAGATGGCAGCCTCTTAAAGAAGGAAATTTGACAGTTACACTTTCAAATTACAATATTGAAAAAAACAATAAAACAGACGGCAAGTGGAGAACATCTATTCAATACGGGACAGGAAAAGGATTTCCAATACAACATATTGAAGATGATTATTTTAAAAAAATTGAATCTATCATTTTAAAATTCAAAGGAGGAAATAATTTTTTAAAAATAATTAATAATGGATTTTCTGAAAAAATAGGTGATGCCAAAAAACTCCAAACAATGTTTGAATACCAAAAATCTAACGGCAATTTTTTAGAACCAACTCGACTTGTTGATGAAGTAAGAAATATTATTGAAAAAATTACAATTGATGAACCTGAATTCATTCAAAACGAGACTGTCATATTCCTAAAAAAAACTGTACCTACTAAACAACTTTTTGCTCTATATGCAATAAATAAAATATCTACAACTGCTAATATTAAAGAAATATGAATGCATCAAACATTGAGGTAGAAATAAAAAAGATAAAAGAGTCTGAAAAATATGATGGCACTTATCCTATATATTATAAAGGGGAAACTAGAAATGAAAAAGTTTACGAGATTCCAACCAGCTTATTGAGATTTAATTATTTAAATGGTAGAATTGGGACCGAAGTTATTGAATTCACACAGGTAAACGGTACCGATTTATCAGAGTTAAGTGTTGATGAAGTAAATGAAAAAATTCATAAATGGATATGGGAAAAAACAGAATCAGATAATAAAAAGACTCTAAAGGATATAAGAGATAAAAAGCAAATAATTCCAGGCGTTATAACACGAGATGGTATAATTGTAGATGGGAATAGACGTTTCATGATTGCACGAGAATTAAACAAAGAAGGCTTGAATCGTCAATTTCGTGCTATTATTTTAGATGATACTTACAGCGATGGAGGTGAGAAAGAATATCAAATTAAGCGTCTTGAAGCCGAAATTCAAATGGGACAAGACGAAAAGGTTAGTTATGGCGCTATAGAACCATACATCCGAGTTATGGATTTTGTAGATAATTTTATCGAAGTCACATCAGCCCGTATGAAATATGAGGAATTATGCACAATAATGAAAATCCAAAATGTTAGCAAGGTAAAAACAATGTATAGAATTGGAAAACTAATGCTGGAATATCTTGATTACATTGGTTTTAATAAAATGTGGAGTAGACTAGAAAATACTGAGGATTTATTTATTAAATTGGAAAATATACATAAGTTATATTCTGATGGAAAAGGGGTCGTAGGATGGGATATTGATACTGATGACATAGACAACTATAAGACTTGTGGTTTTGATTTAATAAGATGGAACTACAATGCTGAGGCAAAGCAAAAAGGCAATTGGGATTCAAAAAAAATTAGAGAGCGGTATTTCAAAAACAGCAAGGATAGAGCAATTTTTAGCAACCCTAAAATATGGTCTGATTTTATTGAAAATCTTGAGTCGATAGAAGACATTGAAGTTCCCGATTTAGAAGAAGTTGTCAAAAAAGATGGGCTTTCTCATGCAGATGCTGCAAAAAAAATAGACAAAATATGGGCAGAAAAAGCCTCAAGTGCTTTTAAAAGTGCCTTAGGTATTGCAGATTCAAAGTTAAGAGATAAAGAAAACGATGATAAACCTGAACAATTTTTAAGAGATGCCTTAGATAAACTTATAAACCTTATTGATGAAGATTTATTTGAATCCACAGGCAAAGTTGAATTAAATCAAAAACTGCTTCTAATTTTACAAGATGAGAATCGGATTGAAACAAATTACAGGTATATTGATAGAATAAGAAAAATTGCTGAAACTCTAAAAAGAGATATAAAATAATGTCTTCCATTAATGTTTTCTATTTTGATAATAGAGTTGAATTTACTGGAAATTTAGAACCTTTAAACAGACCAAAAGTTAGGCATTGGTTACGTCAAAATTTTGAATCAGATTATACAAATCATAATAAGATTATCCTAATCAATGAACAATTTAAAGACAAACAATATCTTTTTAATTTTAAAAATTCAATTCAAAAAAAATTAAAATTAATCGATTTCAACTTTGACTCTGAATTTAATAACGTAATTGCTCAAGAAATAAAAAATCAAGAAAATTTCTTGGAATTTTCAAATAAAGCCAGAACCATATGGAAAAACACCTATGACGCAAAGGAATTTAAAAAATTTTGTGATGTTATTGATACAAAGTTATCAAAAAGACGTTTATACAAATTACAGGTTCTTAGCGGCTATCATATGTCTTACTCTCAAAATTCTTGTAATTTTTCAGTTCCTGGTGCTGGAAAAACATCTATCGTGTATTCCGCTTATGCCTATTTAAATAGTCTAGATAAAACAGATGATAAATATGTAAATAAACTTTTAATTATTGGCCCACCTTCTTCATTTGGCCCTTGGGAACAAGAATATTATGAGTGTTTTGGAAGATGGCCTAAATCTTTCAGAATTAATGGAGAAGTTTCTGTAAGTATAAAAAAAGAGATTTTAAAAGGAATTACTCCTAACGAATACGAACTATATTTGATTACTTATCAATCTGTTCCAACTTTAATAGATGAGCTAATGATATTTTTAAAATCCGAATCAAATAATGTTATGCTAGTTTGCGATGAAGCCCATAAATTCAAAGGTTTAGCTGGTATTTGGGCTGGTAATATTCTTAATTTAGCAAATTGGGCCAAATCAAGAATAATTTTAACCGGGACACCAGTCCCGAATGGATATGAAGATCTTTATAATATTTTCAAATTCATTTACCCTGAAAGAAATGTTTCCGGATTCAGGCCAGATTTCTTAAGGAGTCTGACTCAAAATCCTATACAGTCAGATATTAACCAGTTAATTGAAAACATCAAACCTTTTTTTGTACGAATAAAAAAATCAGATTTAAATTTACCTCCTTTTGTCGATCATCCAATTACATATAATCAATTATCTAGTCTCGAATCTGAAGTTTATGATAGATTAGAAGCTACTATTTCTACTAATGATATTGAAATTAATCGGCAAAGTATTCACTTTCGAATGATACAATGTTGTAATAATTTAAATCTATTAAATAAATCATTACTAAGTTTTCAGGAAGAAAATTTTGAATTGGCCGATTCTAGAATATTATTAGAAAATCTTCTAGGTAATTCATTATGTCAAAAAGTACGGAATCTTGGATCTGAATATATTCCATCCAAGCATATATTAGTGAAGAATTTAGTTATGGAAATCGTTCGAAATAAAGGTAAAGTAATATTATGGGGCATTTTTATTGATTCAATAAAAAGACTTCATAAATATTTGGAGTCTTCTGGGCTTAAAGGGGCTTATGTCATAGGAGAAACAAGGAAGACATCAAATGATGACAATTATGAAGAAGAAGTTACAAGAGAAAACATTATTAATAAATTTAAAAATTCTGATTTAGACTATATTATCTCAAATCCTATCGTACTAGGCGAATCCATTTCTTTGCACAAAATTTGTCATAATGCCATATATTTTGAGCAATGGTATGCCGCAGCACCATATGTTCAATCAAGAGATAGAATTCACAGAGTTTGGTTAGACCAAAGCATGAATCAGGTATCATATGAAACAAATTATTTTCATATTGTTTCTAATAGAAGAGCAGATAGTGATATTCATAATCGAGTTCAATCAAAGTTTAGAAGAATGATGGATATTATAGAACAAGATATTCCGTTTTTTGAAGAAAATATTGAAAACGAAAGAGACATTTTAATTAATTCAATTATAGATGATTATAGATCTCGATAAAAAAGAAAATTTATTACTTCAATCCAATAAGGCAATATTGACAGAAGGTCTTTATTACTTTTCAAAAATTACAGATGAAAATATAAATAATGTTTTTTATAATTTAACACGTACGACTAATTTAAAAGATATAGATATTAAGTTTATTATAACTTTTCTTTTAGAGTCAAATTACATTGATATTACTGATGAAAGAATAAATATAAAATTAAAAATTCATTCGGGTAGACTTATAGAACAATTAATTTTTTTTTACTATTCAATACTTATCACTAACAAACAGCTAAATGAATCCTTATTCATTAACTCGGAATTTACAGTAGTAAATGACGATATTTCTATAAATATTTTTTCAGTACAAGTTAAAGATAGAATATTCTTTACAGTTTTACAAAATTTAGGTTTATTAGCGAAAACGGATAAGGAAGGTTTCGTAATCGTTAAAAATTATACTTTAGCAAAGAAATTTTTAGAAAGACCACTTCGAAAAATTTCACCAAATGAACTAGAAAATGAACTAGAACAAAAAAAACTTAATGGAATAATAGCAGAAAAGTTTGTTTTAAATTATGAAAAGAAAAGGTTAGGAAATGTAAAAATCGATTGGGTAGCAGAATATATAGTGAATGAAGGATATGATATAGCATCATTTAACAATAACGTTGATAAAGAACATAATAGATTCATCGAAGTAAAATCGTACGAAGGGGAAAACCCATATTTTTTTTGGTCAAAAAATGAATATCATGTAGCCAGCTTAAAGGAAGATGAATATTGGATTTATTTGGTTAATAGAAAAAGAATGGATGAAATAAGCTACGCTCCAATAATGATTCAAAATCCATTTGTAAATATTTTAGAAAATGATGATTGGTCTAAGGAAATTGATAAATTTAAAATTGAGTTAAAAAATATTTCAAAAAAATATTTATGATCTGGTTAGAATTAAGAATAAACCAAACTAAATATGATTCTGGTTGGAACTTTTCAGAAAGTGTTTGGGCTCCAACAAAAAAAGCTGATGGCCACAATTGGCCATTTTGGAATTTAGTTAGTCGAGTTGTCAAAGGTGATTTAGTTTTTCATATTAGAGAAATTAATGGTATCAAAAGATTTGTTGGTTATTCAACAGCATTGACTGATGGATACTTAGCAGATAGCACACCGTCTTCTAGTGAGCATCTATGGAGCTATAGTAATTCATTTTATAAGGCTGAGTTAACAGACTATCAAGATTTAAATCCACCAATTCCATTATCTGATTTTTTTATTGAAAACGATAATGAATTACGAAACTATTTCAACAAGAATAAAATTAAAGAAAAAGAAGATAAAAAAAGACTTTTTTATGTGATTCAAAACAAAAAATTACAATGCCTTAACGGTGCATATTTTTCGGAATTCGATAGTTTTTTATCTTCCAAAGTAACTCGTGTTTTATCAGAAATAAGGGCGGATTTAAAAATTAAAGTTGAAACAGATACGGTAATAAAAGAATTAGAACAAAGGATTGGTCATCAAGATTTTTCTGAAAATGTAAAGCTTAATTTTAATTATAAATGTTGTTATCCTGAATGTACTGTTGAAGGAAAAGGATTTCTTGTTAGTGGACATATAACTCGTTGGGCAGATAATAAAGATCTACGTGGGAATACTGATAATGGTCTATGTCTTTGCTTAATGCATGATAAGGCATTTGAAAAAGGCTTTTTTACCTTAGATGACAATAATAGGGTGGTTTTATTTAAACATAAATTTGAAAATAGAGGCTGGCTATTTGATTTCCTTATTAATGGAGAAAACTTAGAAATTAAGCCTAGACATAGACCCTTCGCTTGAAGCTTTAAAAAATCATTGGGTTAGAATTGGACATACAACATAAAAAGCTTTCACACTGTACTTTAAATAATTTTTTCACCAATGAAAATCATGAAACTTTGTTCAAATAACTTATAAGTTTTAAAGCAACACTAATTCTTAAATTTATTCTCATTTAAGAATTAGTTATTATGGATTGTTTCACTCCAGAACAACGTTCAAAAGTCATGAGCAAGATTCGTGGCAAAAATACCAAAGACGAAGTTCGTTTAGCAAAAGCATTATGGCATATAGGATTACGTTACCGAAAAAACAATAAAAAAGTTTTTGGATCTCCAGATTTGACTTTTAGAAATCTAAAAATTGCCATTTTTGTTGATGGCGAATTCTTTCACGGCAAAGATTGGGAAACGAGAAAAAAACCAAAAACCAATTCAGAATATTGGATAAAAAAGATTGAACGAAATATACAACGCGATATTGAAGTCAATCACTATTTAGAATCTCACAATTGGAAAGTCTTGCGTTTTTGGAGCAATGACATTAAAAAGAATCTAGGTGCTTGTGTTGCGGAAATTCTAAATACTATAAATTTTAGGACGCAGCAGTTAATGAAGATTCCTCCTTCTTGGGAATGACAAGCAGTACGCAAACAAACCTCAATTATTTTCATAATGTTTTACTAACTCATTTGTCTTTTCATTCTAATTAAGATAGCTTTGAGAATAATCATTAAAATACAAAACGATATGAAAATTCAAATCAATACCGACAAAAACATAGAAGGACACGAGAGATTAGAAACGTATTTCTCAGGAGAACTGGAAAAAGGATTAGCCCGTTTTGAGGAAAAAATAACCCGCGTAGAAGTACATTTTGGAGATGAAAATGGTGAGAAATTCAGCTTAAACGATAAAAAATGCGTAATCGAAGTCCGTACAGCAAAACTACAGCCTCTAACGGTTACAGAACACGCCGATACGCTTGAAAAAGCTTTTAGTGGCGCCTTGGCAAAAGTCAAAAAATCATTGACTACTACTTTCGAAAAAATAAAAGAACATTAAATTTCAAATTATATAAAAAAAGACCTTTCAATTGAAAGGTCTTTTTTTATATAATTTGAAAAGGCTCAAAGGGACAAAGGTTTTGAGGTTCTCTTTGCGCCTGTGTACCTTAGTTACTTTGTACCTTTCTCTCTATGATTTTGGTAATGGCGCTCCCACTGCAATATCGCAACGATGACCTGGCTGCCCGTGGATCGGGTTCATGCCTTCGGCTGTGGTTACGGTTTTAGCATTACTGCTTTCGGTACTTAATAATGCCGGAACAGCAGAATTGTTTGCCGGTGGTGACACTGTAAACGTTTTTTCAACAGTACCTCCTTGTGGAGCGTCAGCAACTGGTTTTGTAACCGGAGAATTCAAAGGCGCCCCTACGGGAATGTCGCATCTATGCCCTGGCTGCCCGTGCGAAGGGTTCATTCCTTTGCCTACTTTTACAGGTGCTGCAACTGTTGTAGTCACTACATTTTTCTGATTCGGATTTACCTGAATAGTTTGTCCGGGCTGTGCAGTTGTAGTTTGCCCTTTTGTTGGAGCCGAGTTTAAAGGCGCACCAACAGCAATATCGCAGCGATGTCCCGGTTTTCCGTGTGCAGGATTAATTCCTTCATTGGAACCCAAAACCGTATTTGGATTCGTTGCAACCGGAGTCTGCAATGCCTGAGCAGTGGTTTTAGTAGTGTCTTTTGCAAGTCCTAATCTAACCAATTCAGATGTTGCGGTATTTTCCTGAGGTTCTAATTCTTTTTTACAGGAAATAAAAAATAAGGAAGTAATTGCTATCGAAGTTATGTAGATTTTCGCATTCATGATTGGGGTATTTTTAAAGCACTCAAATATACTGGTTTTTTAAAATTAAACCATATAAGTGATCTAAGATAATTTAAGTTTTACATTCACACAAAATCGTTATTTTTTTGCACGCAGATTTGGCAGATTATACAGATTTTTTTTAATAGTGGTCTAAAATTTTATCTGCTGAATCTGCGTGAAACTTTCTATCGTTAAAAATCATTCTTTATCTTTAAACTCAAATACTATCACTTATGAAAAAATCAATTCTATTTCTTTTATTTATAAGCATTTTTGCAAACGCTCAAATTTCTCAAAAAGATCAGGTCAGTCAAACTCTTGATACCTGGCACAAAGCTGCCACTGATGCAAACTTCAATACTTATTTTGACCTGATGGCTGATGATGCCATTTTCATCGGAACTGATGCTACCGAAAACTGGACAAAACCTGATTTTAAAGTCTGGGCGAAACCTTTTTTCGACAAAGGAAAAACATGGAATTTTACCGCTTTGGAGCGTCATATCTTTTTTGACAAAACCGGAAAAATTGCCTGGTTTGATGAATTACTGAATACCCAAATGAAAATCTGCCGCGGTTCCGGAGTTCTGGTAAAAGTTGGAAAAGAATGGAAAATTCAGCATTATGTTTTATCCATGACCATTCCGAATGATGAAGTTGATGCCGCTATAAAAATAAAAGCACCCATCGAAGATCTTTTTATCGAAAAACTTCAAAAAAAAGATAAATAAATTCTGATTTTCTTATTACAACACTAGCTTTTATAACGTTTTACAAAATCGCATATCAATTTAATTATAATACATTTAGCAATAACACTGCCTTTTAAGAACTTCAAAATAAGATACTCTTAAAAAAACAGTTCATATTTTACAATATTTGCTAAAATAAAAATTCAGCCTCTATTTTAACAGGACTGAAAATCTAAATCTTTATTTTTTTTTAACTTTGACCCCAAAAAAAATAGGGTTAAATAAGTATTTGAAAATGAAAATAGAAAAACGCTGGATCATTTCCTTTATTATGATAAGTATTGTTTGTATTACCGGTGCTTTTTGGCCAACGGTTACAGAAAATAGTTATGTATTATCAGAATTTGGTACAATTGAACATATTGTTCCCGCGGATGTCGCCTGGATGCTGACTTCTTGCTGTCTTGTATTGATCATGACACCCGGTTTATCCTTTTTTTATGGTGGAATGGTAGGCAAGAAAAATGTCATTTCTACCATGCTGCAAAGTTTCATTTGTTTGGGAGTTGTAACACTTTTATGGGTGACTGTTGGTTTTAGTTTAGCTTTTGGAGATCCTGTAGGTTTTGGCTCAGGAGATCACTTTTACAGTTTCTTTGGTAACCCGACTACTTTTGCCTTTATGGATTATGTGGGCGTTTTACCTCATAAAAAATTAGCCAGTACTATTCCGTTTATGCTTTTTGCTTTATTTCAGATGAAGTTTGCCATCATCGCCCCTGCTATTATCACAGGTTCATTTGCAGAGCGTGTGCGTTTTATCTCGTATTTAATTTTCATCAGCTTATTCACTATTTTCATATATGCCCCTTTATGCCACGCCGTTTGGTATCCAACAGGTATTTTAGGCAGTTATTTTGGTGTGAAAGATTTTGCCGGAGGAACCGTGGTACACATGAGTTCCGGTTTTGCCGCTCTGGCCGGTGTGATCGTTTTAGGAAAAAGAAAAAACAGCCTGCATATCCCAACTAATATTCCGTTTGTATTATTAGGCACCGGAATGTTGTGGTTTGGATGGTTCGGATTTAATGCCGGTTCAGCTCTTGCTGCCAACGGAACAGCTGCAATGGCTTTTGCAACTACTACAACATCATCGGCAGCAGCCATGTTGACCTGGATTTTCTTTGACAGAATGAACGGCAGAAAAGTTTCTGCTTTAGGCGCCTGCATTGGTGCTGTAGTAGGTTTAGTTGCCATAACACCCGCTGCAGGTTTTGTATCGGTTCCGGAAAGTATGTTCTTCGGATTTGTTACTGCCTTGGTTTCAAATTCTGCAGTTAACTGTCGTTTCTCAAAAAGATTTGATGACACTTTAGATGTTTTTGCCTGTCACGGAGTAGGTGGAATTATGGGAATGATCCTAACCGCTATTTTTGCACATGGTGAAGATTCCAGTTTATTACACGGTGGCTGGAATGTTTTTGGTCATCATATGATGGCTTTGGTATTGGTTTCTATTTTCACTTTCTTCGGAGCTTATTTATTATTCAAAGTAACCGATTTTATTATTCCCCTGAGAGTTTCAGAAGAATCAGAACACATCGGACTGGATTTATCACAACACGATGAAACTCTTGATCCTCATATGAAAATTCTCGCTGAAGACTCACCATACAACTAAAAAAGCCTGCCACGAATTGCACTAATTCAAGAAGTAATTTCTCTTTACGGATTTTTGTGTTTTCTTTTTTACAAAATGAAAACACGAAATAAATTAGTAAAAATTAGTGCAATTCCCCGCAAAAAATTTTAAACGTAATTACGCTGTTTTCATTCGTTTATATTCCTTAATTTTGCTGAAAATTTTTGTAAAAGTGGGAAGTAAAAATAAACTAAAAAGATTCAGGGAAAACGAAACATTTCAAAACGTTTTTCAACCAACCAGAGAAGAAGTCGTGGGCAATTTATTTCCGCTTAGAGGAAAATGGAATGATGATTTCTTTAAAAATGACAATCCATTAGTTTTAGAATTAGGCTGCGGAAAAGGCGAATATTCTGTTGGATTAGCTGAAAGATATCCCAATAAAAATTTTATCGGAATAGATATTAAAGGTGCCCGTTTCTGGAGAGGTGCTAAAACTGCTGTTGAAACCGGACTGCACAATGTTGCTTTTGTCCGAACTCAAATCGAGTTAATCAATCATATTTTTGCCGAAAACGAAGTAGATGAAATCTGGATTACTTTTCCGGATCCACAAATCAAATACAAAAGAACAAAACACAGAATGACAAATTCCGAGTTTTTGAAATTGTATAAAAAAATCCTCAAAAAAGACGGTGTCGTTAATCTAAAAACCGACAGTGAATTCATGCACGGATATACTTTAGGATTGCTTCATGGTGAAGGCCACGAGGTTTTATATGCCAACCACAATGTATATAAAAATGAAGGAAGCCCTGAAGAAGTTACTGCTTTTCAAACCTTTTACGAAAAACAATATTTAGAAATTAACAAGGCAATTACGTATATTCGTTTTAAAATTAAAGACTAATTTAATTTTAAAAAAGATTTTATAAACCCATCAAATAACTGAATGGCATACCTTACTCCATTACTTTCAGGCTTTATTGCAGCTTTCATCGGAATTATCCCCCCTGGTTTAATTAACATGACAGCTGCAAAAATAAATCTGAAAGAAGGGAAAAAAAATGCTTTATGGTTTGTCGCCGGAGCCCTTTTAGTTATTTTTTTTCAGGTTTATGTAGCTGTTTTATTTGCTCAGGTAATAAATGGCAGACCAGATGTCGTTGCCTTGCTGAGAGAAGTTGGTTTTGGTATCTTTTCAGTTTTAACTATTTACTTTTTATTTATAGCAAAAGGGCCAAAAGCCAAAAAATCAAAAATTAAAAAGAAAAGCAGAAAAAGTCGTTTCTTTTTAGGGATGCTGCTTTCGGGATTAAACTTTTTTCCAATTCCGTTTTATGTGGTTGTGAGTGTCACATTAGCTTCATACCATCTTTTTGTATTTGAAAACAACATTATTTTTACTTTTGTATTAGGATCTGTTTTAGGTTCCTTTGCTGTTTTGTATAGTTATATTGCTTTCTTTGGAAGAATAGAAAAGAAAACTGATTATCTGATGCGAAACATGAATACCATTATTGGAAGTATCACAGGTTTGGTTGCTATTGTGACGCTGTTCAATATTTTAAATTATTATTTCGGGTAAAATATATGCCTCAGATTAAATAATTTTTAACTTTAACCTGTTGGTAGTATAATTCATAAAATTTTTGTTCAACACACTTCGGGTTAACTTTAATTTTCACGCAGATTTTGCAGATTTAAACAGATTAAAAAATTCATTTTAATCATTTAATCTGTGGCAAAAAAAAAGAAACTTATGGCTGAAGATAATTTTTTCGAAAAAGTTTACACTATTGCCAGACAAATTCCATACGGAAAAGTAACTTCTTATGGAGCCATTGCCAAAGCTTTAGGAACAGCACGTTCTGCCAGAATGGTGGGCTGGGCAATGAACGCTTCGCATAATATAGAAGATATTCCTGCACACAGAGTTGTAAACCGTAAAGGTCTTCTAAGTGGAAAACATCATTTTGACGGAACCAATTTAATGCAGCAGCTTTTGGAAAGCGAAGGCATTAAAGTGGTTAATAATCAAATTGTAGATTTTGAAAAACACTTTTGGCAGCCTGAAATAAATCATGAGTAACAATAACTACTATTACTCCATCACCAGATTAGAAGAATTGGATTTGTCTTTTTCATACACATCAGGAAAAAAACTAATCTCACCGGTATCTTCAACCCAGGCCGTAAAATAACCTATATAAATTGGGATTTTATTCTTCAATGTACAAATGGTTTCTTTTTCTCCATTCATGGCATCATTTATTTTTTCAGCAGGCCAGTCCGGATCATCCTTTAAAATTACATGAGCAAGTGTTTTGGCTTCTTTTACATTGATACATCCATGGCTAAAAGTACGGTTTTCAAATTGAAACAAACTTTTCGCAGGTGTATCATGCATATAAATGTCATACGGATTTGGAAACAAAAACTTAACCAGTCCCAAAGAATTTTTAGGCCCCGGTTTTTGTCTGACACGGCCACCATTCCATTCCATATTATGATCTTCCAGATAGTTTTTATCTGATGCCATATTAAGTTTTAATTCATTATCGATTATACTTTGTGGGACATTCCAATAGGGACTAAATACAATTTTATCCATCATACTGCTAAAAACCGCAGTTTCTGCCCATTTTGCCCCGACAAAAACGTCTGAAATAAGTTCATATTTATTATCCTCAACATAAAACATTTTAAATGCCGGGATATTAACCATTATATATTGATTGGCGTCAGCGAGATTAGCCGGTATTAAACGCACGCGTTCCATATTAAGCATAATGGTTTTAATACTATTGCTTACAGGTTCGTTCATTTGATTAATATGGTCCCGTGTTAAAGTATAATTTAATTTAAGGCCATACCTTTTTTTATAATTTAAAACACCTGCCATCAGCTCTTCATCATACACATTACTTTTAGAGTCCCGTTTCAAATCTCCAACTACAAACAATCGCTCCCTAATTTGTCTTATAGCCTGAGCACTGTCGAAAGGTTTTAAATCTTTATAAGTAGCACTGTCTATATCTATTTTTCTCCACAGATTATTTTTTTCAATATTCTGGTATTTTGTCAATGCTGCCTGAAGTTTGTTATATTGACCAAATAAAAGATGCTCTTTTTTATTTAACCGCTCCTGAATCTGAATAAAAGAATCTAATATTTTTCCGTACGGAATATTTTTCGCTGCTAAATAGGATTCCTCTTCGTCTGCTGTTTGAGAATCGATATCCGGATTAATAGCATTCGCATAAAACACAAACAAATTGGTTAACAATAGCTCCGTTTCAGACTGAGAGATTTTTTTGGATGCCTTTTCGTTAAAAATTTTATTAATCACATTTTGATAGGGAATCGTTTTCTCAACTCCCTGCTCTTTTAGCAGACTCACTTTTTCGTGCAATAAATATCCAAATTCATTAATCCCTTTATTATCAAACCAAATCATATTATATTCTCTTTTTTTATAGAGATCTGAAACTTCTTTTTGATAGGATTTTAAACTGGAATATTTTTTAAAAAATGTAACTATAGAAACACTATCAATAGAAATTCCGGAAATTATATTTTTCGAAGAAATATTAGAAGAAATATTATCTGCTGAATTTAAACTGGAGGTTATTTGTATTTTATTCTCAGAACTAAAAGAAGAGCATAAAAAAACCGTTGTGATATTTATAATTAAGAAATTAAGATTTCGCATGATGATTAATTTTAGAAATTAATTTTTATCTAAAAAAAACAGCAAAAACCTATATTATACCACAAATAAGTTTTTCACATATCTTTTTTAGAAATATTGAAAATCAATGATTTAAGGCATTCAAAGTTAGGAACGTTCCCTATAAATTAATTTATAGAATATTGTAAACTTATATTAAAATTCACATAAGAACGGATTGGATTTATCTACAATAAAAGTTAGTGAAAATAGTTTTAAAGAAAAATTTAGAGGGCTTAATCCCTTAAATCAGGCAGATTACAAAGTCCGTTCTATCATTTTCAGTCTGATAGCTTAAATAGCCACCATGTGCTTCTATAATATTTTTAGAAAGCGTTAACCCAATTCCGGCGCCATCCTTTCGGGTGGTAAAAAACGGCAGGAATACTTTGTCTTTAATCGCAGAATCAATTCCTTTTCCATTATCAGAAATGACAATAAAAAATCGGTTATTCTCTGTATAGCCGGATAAAAACATTTTCTTTTCGCTCTTCTCTTTTAGCGCATAAATGCTATTTGTAATCAAATTGATAATTACTTGTTCTATTTGGTTTTTATCAATCAAAATAGAACGTGAACTATTAATTTCATTTATTAATTCAATATTTTCTGCCTTTAAAATCGGGTTCATAATTCTCAGACAATCCTCAAAAAGTGCATTTATTGGTGTCATTATTTTATTTGGCGTCGGAAGCATGGCCAATTTTCGGTAATTTTCAACAAAAACCTGCAAATGATCGCTTCTGTTTATGATTGTAGAAATACTACTTTTTATGTCATCAAAATCTTCATCTTCGAGTTTTTCCTGATCAACAATTTGAAGTAAATTCTGCGAAAGCGCACGTATTGGCGTTAAGGAATTCATCAATTCATGCGAAATAATTTTCATCAGATTAATCCAGGCTTCTTTTTCTTTTTTCTCAATAACACGCTGAATACTATCCAGTAAAATGATAAAATATTCTTTGTTGTACGTTTTCGTGAGCGACGTTTGTAATATAAAAGTCTGTAAATCCTGATTTTCGATTTTAATCGAAATCGCCGACTTTAACTCCGTAAAACCAATTTCCTCAATTTCATTGCAAAGCGATGGCAAATAATTTTTAAGGTAACTCCAATGACTAACTTTTGGCACTTTAAATAAGTTTGAAAAACAATCGTTCATCAAAAAAATATTCCATTCTTCATTTTCTTTTTCTAGAATTAAAGCGGCGGTATCAATGCTGTTTAAAATCGACTGATAAATGAGTTCTTTTGAATTCTGTTCTTGTTTTTGAACTTTTAAAGTATCATACAGAAGATATAAATTTTTAAAATTATCCTTTTTATTTTCTTCCGGAAAATTGGTGGTAAAGTCATTTTGAAGCATCGAAAGCAAAGTTCGGTCGTAAAACAACAATTGGTTTTTAATGAAAAAGTATATTTCAATCAACATTACAACGCCAAAAACTCCAATCAAAAGTGCATTGTAATAAAACATTTTGTAAATCAGAATCACACAAAAGAAAAAAAGAATCATGACAAATAAGACTCTCACAAACAAGACATTATAAAACTTCCAATTTTTCATATTCTGTTTTTTATTGCCACAGATTAAAATGATTCTTTACTTGCTATAATTCTCACGCAGATTATGCAGATTTGGCGGATTAATTAAAATCATTTTTATCTGCATAATCTGCGCGAAAAAAAATATTAAAATCATTTTAATCCTTTAATCTGGCAAAACTATTTTGAATTTATATGTTTTTTAAATCGTATTTTTCAATTCTTCTATACAATGCAGCTCTTGACAAGCCCAGTTCATCAGCTGTTTTAGTAATGTTTCCGTGATGTTTGAATAAAGCTTTTTCGATAGCGGTTTTTTCCATTTCTGATAACGGATTATCATCGTTTTCCTGAATATCTTCAAAGTCAAGAATATCTAAATTGTGTACAGAAATTGTATTGTTTTCAGCTAAAATCAAAGCGCGTTCGATCTTGTTTTCCATTTCACGAATGTTTCCTTTCCACGGGTATTTTTCTAAATAAGGCGAAACATTTTCTTCAAATTGCCAATCGGTTTGATTGTATTTTTCGGCAATCTGATCTAAAATAAAATGTGCCAACGGAACAATATCATCTTTTCGCTCCCGCAATGACGGCAAATGAATTTCCATTGTATTGATGCGATAAAGTAAATCTTCACGGAAGGTTTTATTTTTAACCTCGGCTTTAATATCACTGTTTGTTGCGGCAATAATTCGGATATTTAAAGGTCTTGGTTTACTTTCGCCCAAACGTGTAACGGTTTTAGTCTGTAAAACATGTAATAATTTAGCTTGCAAATGAAGTGGAATATTGCCAATCTCATCCAGAAAAATAGTGCCATTTGAAGCCATTTCGAATCTTCCGGGAGTATCTGCTTTCGCATCTGTAAAAGCTCCTCTGGCATAACCAAAAAGTTCGCTTTCGAATAAATTATTACTTAAAGAACCTAAATCAACATGCACAAAAGGTTGTTTTTTTCGTTCTGAGTTTTGATGAATAAACGCTGCAAAAACATACTTCCCTGTTCCGTTTTCTCCCAGGATCAAAACATTGGCATCTGTTCTGGCTACTTTTTCAGCGATAGAATAGGCTTGTTTTATTTTGGCAGAAGTACCAGTGAAATATTTTTTTTCTGTTTTCTCTACTACAGTTTTTTTAGAATTCTTTCGGCTTTCGGCAACAGCCTTGTCAATTGTTTCGAGTAATTTTTCGTTATGCCAGGGTTTTAAAACATAATCAAAAGCACCGATTTTTATTCCCTCAACCGCAGTTTCAATTTTACCAAAGGCCGTCATTAAAATCACGACAGTTTGTGGTGAAAGCATTTTAATTTCTTTAAGCCAATGAATTCCTTCGCGTCCGTCTTCAAAACCTATTCGGTAATTCATGTCTAATAAAACCACATTAATTTCATTTTCACTTAAAATAGAAATGATTTTTTTTGGACTGTTGGTTGTGAAAATGGTTTCAAAGTGCTTTTTGAGAATCATTTTTGCCGAAAAAAGAATTTCTTCCTGGTCGTCAACGATCAATATTTGGGCTTGTTTTTTTCTCATAACATTTATTTTTGTCCTATTCCGAACGATCAGCTGTTCATTATCGAACAGTATTTTTTTGAATGGTTTTTAATGCTCTTTTAAAATCAATACTTTACAAATAATAAATTTTATGGCACAGTATTTACCTGTTGATTATCAGTAAATTATTGAAATATGGACAAGGTAATTCCTCGTAAAAATAGAAAATTTAGGTATCTCACAATAGCAATTAGTATTTTTTTAGTTTTGGCTGTAATTATCTTTTTTTCTTTTAATACAAAAAGAAGTTTAAATGTAAAAGCCCAAGAACTAACGGTTCAAAAAATCGAAAAAGCTTTTTTTGAAGATTTCGTTGTTTTTCAGGCCAAAGTAGAACCTTTGAATGTAATGCTTGTAAATGTTACCGAAGGAGGATCTGTAAAAGAGATTTTTGTTGAAAATGGTGCTATGGTTACCAAAGGCCAATCGCTGGCACGTTTGTATAATCCGAATACAGAACTTAATTATCTTACTCAGGAAACCGCAATTATTGAGCAGATCAATAATTTGAACACCGGAAAACTGAACATCAGAAATCAGGAATTGAATTTAAATAAGGACTTGGTTTTGATTGAGCACGATTATAATGATGCTAAAAGATTGTACGATATGAACTCGAAATTGTTTGATAAAGATGTGATTTCGAAAAATGACTGGAATACTTTTAAGGAAAGCTTACGCTTTCAGGAAGAACGAAAAAGAACGATTCAGCAAAGTATTACAAAAGAAAAACAGACAAATCAGCTGCAGATTTCACAAATCAACCGCTCCATTCAAACCATGGAAAAAAGTTTGGATATTTTGAGAAATAACAAAAAGAATTTTTTGATTACAGCTCCTGAATCCGGAAGATTGACTTCTTTTGAACCTGTTTTAGGAAAAACATTTCAGGCAGGAGAAAGCATCGGAAAAATTGACTCCAAACGAGGATATAAACTGACCGCCGAAGTGGATGAGTTTTATTTGGAAAAAGTTCGCGAAGGCTTGAAGGGCCAGGTAGAATTTAAAGAAAAAACACTTGAGGTCCTGGTTACAAAAGTAATTCCGGAAGTAAAAAGCGGGCATTTTATAGTAGAATTGGCTTTTATCTCTAAAGAAAATATCGTTTTACAAGACGGACTTAGTTTTGGTGTAAAACTGATTTTATCGGAGAAAAATAAAACACTGGTAGTTCCAAAAGGAAACTTCAATCAGGAAACAGCCGGAAAATGGATCTTTGTTGTAAAAGGAAATAAAGCAGAAAGAAGAAACATAAAATTAGGCCGTGAAAATCCATCGTATTATGAAGTTTTAGAAGGCTTGAAAGAAGGCGAATCTGTAATTACTTCATCATATTCAGATTATAAGGATGTGGAAGAATTATTGATTAGTTCACATTAGCAGTTTTCAGTCGCAATCACAGTTTACAAATCACATTTTACATAAAATAAGAGTTTCAATCATCAATCAAAAAACAGAATCAATAACAACTAACACTTTAAAAAAATATGATCACAATACAAAATTTAACCAAAGTTTTTAGAACCGAAGAAGTAGAAACAGCAGCTTTAAGCGGGATTACTTTAGAAATTAAAAAAGGTGATTTTTTAACTATCATGGGACCTTCGGGCTGTGGAAAATCGACTTTATTAAACATCATCGGCCTTTTGGACAGTGCGACTGATGGAAGTTATAAATTGTTAGATCAGGAAATGATTCACTTAAAAGAAAAAGGAAGGGCTAATGTTCGTAAAGAAAATATTGGATTCATTTTTCAGAATTTTAATTTAATCGATGAACTTTCGGTTTACGATAATATTGAACTGCCTTTGCTTTACAACAACGTGAAAACATCTGACAGAAAACAAAAAATCGAAGCTATTGCCGAGAAATTGAATATTTCTCACCGATTAAAACATTATCCACAACAGCTTTCAGGAGGACAGCAACAACGTGTTGCGGTTGCGAGAGCTTTGGTTAATGACCCTAAAATTATTCTGGCCGATGAGCCAACTGGAAATCTGGACAGCAAAAATGGTAATGAAGTAATGGAACTTTTAACGAATCTACATGCAAAAGGCGCTACGATTCTGATGGTTACACACTCTGATTATGATGCTTCTTTTTCTCAAAGAACGATTCATATGAAAGACGGTGTTATATTCTCTGAAAAATTAAATTCGCGCAATGTTGATGTTTTTATGGACGCTAAATAAATAAAAAGATGATCAAATTTATTGTAACCGCAATTATACTCCTGGTGGGATTCATTTGCAAAATAATGGCTATTATTTAATTATTAAAAACATAAACTATGATTTTTAACTGGTTTAAAATATTTATTTATCATTTAAAACAAAACAAACTGTTTTCGTTTTTAAATGTTTTAGGATTAAGCATTGGGATTGCTGGTGTGATTTTCGCCATTTTATATTGGAATAACGAAAACTTGTATGACCAATGGAATCCTGAAAAAGAAAACTCATATCAGGTTCTGAATAAAATTGGAGGAACAGGCAATACCTGGGCATCAAATTCAGTTCCTTTTGGAGAAACCTGCAAAGCCACAATTCCTGAGATTGAATCTATTTGCTTTTTTAACAATACCAAGTATGATAATGCCCCTATAAAATACCGGGACAAAAAAATAATGGCAGACAAAATCACAGGCGCCGATAATGGCTTTTTTGATGTTTTTCCGTTTCCAATCGTAAAAGGAGCAAAAACTAACATCTTAAAAGAAGATAATAGTGTTGCAATATCTGAAGAAAGTGCTAAATTACTTTTTAAGAATGAAGATCCAATTGGTCAATCAATCAATTATAATAATAAGTTTTATACCGTAAAATCAGTTTATCATTTAATTAGACCATCTTCTATAGAACCAAATTACGTGTTTGGTGATGTTAAGCGTCCGCAAGATTTAGACAGTTGGGGAAGTTTCAATTATGGTCTAATGATCAAAACCAAAAAAGGTACTGATCCTGTTGCACTTTTAAAGAAGATGCAAAATGTAAATTTTGTGAACCGAACATTAAAAGATGCAAAAGAAAGTGGTCAGACTGTAGCACAGTATGTGAAGGAAAATGGCGAAACTACTGTTATAATAGATCAATTACAGACGGCTCGTTTACATGGAACAAAATCTTCGCAAGGAATTAATTTTCCAGAAGGGAAAGGCAATTTGCAATTGCTTTATATTATGGTTGGTTTGTCTATTTTGATCTTGGTTTTATCTTTAGTAAATTATATCAATCTGGCAACAGCTTCGGCCATAAAACGTGCAAAGGAAGTTGGTGTCCGCAAAATTGTGGGCGCCACAAAAGGTCAGATTATAACTCAATTTATCTTTGAAACTGCCATAATTGTTATTCTGGCTATCATTTTTGCTTTAGCAATTGTTGAACTTTCCTTGCCTTATTACAACAACTTTTTAAAGAAAACATTAACCATGAATGGTGGTGAATTTTACCTGCAGCTCATTTTTATATTTGGATTAGTAATCGTTCTTGCAGGTATTTTCCCTTCCATTTATATCTCAAATTTTGAAACCTTAAAGGTTTTAAAAGGCAATTTCTCCAGAAGTAAAAGCGGAATCTGGATTCGAAATTCAATGCTTATTTTTCAATTTGGAATTGCAGCATTCTTCATCATTGGTGCACTAATTGTAAATTCTCAGGTAGATTATATGATGAATAAGGAACTTGGCTTTAATGGTGATCAGGTGATAAGAGTGCCTTTTAATACCTCCGAACGCAAAAAAAGAACAGATCAATACCTGACAATGAAGCAGGAAATTAAGAAAATTTCAGGGGTTCAGCAAATTTCTACTTTTGCAGGAACTTTTGGAAACAGTACCAATTCGAGTTCAGGATTTACACATAATGGTATTATGGTGCAGCCAAGAAATGTTGAAATGGATTTTGGTTTTCTTGAAATGATGAAAATCAAAATTGTTCAGGGTAGGGATTTATCTCCCGAATTTGCTTCGGATACCGTTAGTAATATGCTGATGAATGAAACCCTGATTAAAACTTTAAATCTTAAAAACCCAATAAATACAGTTATAACATCTGGTTTTGGAGGCGAAGGTGGAGAAAATTTGAAATTAAAAATCGTAGGTGTTGTAAAAGATTTTCATATTACAGGCCTTGAGGATAAAATTCCTCCAATGGTTTTTGTTAACATTAAAACATTAAAATGGAATAATTTTCAGAATGTCTATATAAAAGTTTCTCCTGATAATTTATCGGAAACCTTAGCAAAATTAAAAACCTACTGGGAGAAAAACGTAAATCCGGACTATCCTTTTGATTATGAATTTGTGAACAAAGGTTTTGCCAAAACGTATCAGGAACAAGTAAAACAGAAAGATTTATTTTTTATTTTGAACCTTGTTGTTATCATAATTGCCATTTTTGGGCTGTTTGCATTAGCTTCATTCTCGATGGAAAGACGATTAAAAGAAATTGCCATTAGAAAAACATTAGGGGCAGAAACGGATGTTTTACTAAAGGAATTATCGAAACAATACATTATTTTTTGCTTGTTAGGATTTGGAATCGGAGTTATTCCCGGTTATATTTTATTGCAAAAATGGCTGGATAATTTTGCTTTCAGAATCGGAATTTCAGCTCTTCCTTTCAGCATTGCGTTTGTTTCTTTATTAATTTTAACTTTACTAATTGTTTTAACGAAAGCTTATCAAGTCACTAAAATTGATATTTTAAAATATTTGAAATACGAATAAATTAATCAACTTTTTTTGAAACCCGGCAAAATTATTTTTTGTCGGGTTTATCTTTTAAATTTATTTCTTCAATCCTGCCATCAATAAATACAATTTAAAAAGCTAAGAATCCGAACATAATCTGTTATCTTTGCAGTCTGAAATCAGTTTAAATAAAGACAATACCTTAAATCGATTTCTTTCAATAGAAAATAGCACATCAAAATGAAATTAGACAGAAAAGAAATTCTTAAAGCTCTGGAAACAATTACCATAGCAGGAGAAGGAAAAAATATGGTTGAAAGCGGAGCTGTTGCCAATGTTATTACTTTTGGCGATGAAGTTGTGGTAGATTTAGTACTTCATACTCCTGCTATGCACATTAAAAAAAGAGCCGAAGATGATATCAAAAAAACGATTCTTGAATTGGTATCTCCAGAAGCAAAAATTAAAGTAAATATTAAGGTTGAAACTAAAGAAAACCCTAACGAAATAAAAGGAAAAGCGATTCCTGGGATCAAAAACATTATTGCTGTTGCATCAGGAAAGGGTGGTGTTGGAAAATCTACTGTTACCGCAAATTTAGCAGTAACCCTTGCCAAAATGGGATTTGCAGTTGGCGTTTTGGATGCCGATATTTACGGTCCTTCAATGCCAATCATGTTTGATGTCGAAAATGAAAAACCAGTTTCGATTACCGTTGACGGAAAATCAAAAATGAAGCCGGTAGAAAGCTATGAAATAAAAATACTTTCGATTGGATTTTTCACTGCACCAAGCCAGGCTGTAATCTGGAGAGGGCCGATGGCTGCAAAAGCATTAAACCAAATGATTTTTGATGCTGATTGGGGTGAATTAGATTTTATGTTAATTGACTTGCCGCCGGGAACAGGAGATATTCACCTATCCATAATGCAGTCTTTACCAATTACCGGTGCAGTTGTAGTCAGTACTCCTCAGGCAGTAGCATTAGCTGACGCGAAAAAAGGAGTGGCAATGTTTATGCAGGAGAATATTAATGTACCTGTTTTAGGTATTATCGAAAATATGGCGTATTTTACACCTGAAGAGTTACCGGGAAACAAATATTATATCTTTGGTCAGGAAGGAGCAAAAAACCTGGCAGAAGATTTAAATGTTCCGTTTTTAGGCGAAGTTCCAATTGTACAGTCTATTCGTGAAGCAGGAGATTATGGTCGTCCGGCAGCTTTACAGACAGCATCAACAATTGAAACTGTTTTTGAAGAAATCACTAGAAATGTAGTACAGGAAGTAGTAAACAGAAACGATAGCCTGCCTGCTACCGAAGCCATTAAAATTACAACAATGGCTGGTTGTTCAGCAGTTAAAAAGAATTAGATAATTGAGATAATTTGATAATTAGATAATGAGAAGCAAAACAATTATCTAATTGACACATTTTCTAATTGACACATTAAACATTATGACAACAGAAGAAATAACAAGTAACGTATTATTGGCTCTTGAAGAAATCAGACCTTTTTTAAATTCTGATGGCGGCGACATTACACTAATTTCAATAGAAGACGACAAACATGTAAAAGTCCGTCTTGAAGGCGCATGTATTAGCTGCAGTGTAAATCAAATGACATTAAAAGCCGGCGTGGAAACAACTATAAAAAAATATGCACCACAAATTGAAACTGTGGTTAATATCTTGTAATCTGCAAGTATTCTTGTTTTTAAGTCATAAATAATTAACAGGAATAATAGCCATTTAGGGGGTTTCGTTATAAAATTTCATAAAAATAAATAAAAATATCTGTTTTTTTATGATATCAATAAAAAACAGTTTAAAGATTTAAGACTTTTAGAGAAGGGTATGTTCCATTTTTCATTTAAATTTGTAACATACTCCTAAATCTTAAATTATGAAGAATTATTACACTCTGTTTTTATTATTATTTTTCATTTCAGTAAATTACGCCCAACAAAGTACGCAAACATTACTAGTTGATAAAGCATGGGTTAATGAATCTGAAGAGTGGTCGGATTTTACATATGATGGAAAAATTATAGTTTCTATCAATAGCAATAAAGAAGAAGGCAGCTTTAGAATTGGTAATTATGATTTTTTATATGATTTATGTGCAGGCAAAGCAAAATTTTCAAATAAGGCAGCTTACAATACAGCAGAATTTTCGCATCCAAGAAAACTATCGGTTACCACTGACAAGCAAGGAGTAGTAAATTCGACATATGAAGGAACTTTGATTTTCGAATTGGATAAAGATTATTACTCAACAATTGTAATAATTACATTATTAGAAAAAGGCGGAAATGTATTAGGCGCGAAAATGCACCTTAAAGAGAACGGTAAAAAAGAATACGCATTTAGCTTAAAACCAAATAGTTAATAAATAATTTTAGAATTTGATCACGTTTATCAAATTCTAAATCAATAAAATTCCAATAATTTAAAATGGATGTATTAATAAAGATTAAAGATCGAGAAGGAGTTATACACGAATTACAGGCTCCAACTGATATGGCAATGAATATAATGGAGTTATGCAAAGCATACGAACTTCCTGTTGAAGGAACTTGTGGCGGAATGGCCATGTGTGCTTCATGCCAGTGTTACGTTTTAAATGATGTTGCGCTGCCAGAAATGGGAGATGACGAAGAAGCCATGTTATCGGAAGCATTTTACGTTAAATCCAATAGCCGTTTAGGTTGTCAGATTCCAATTACTACAGAATTAGAAGGACTGGAGTTAGAACTGGCTCCGGAATATTAATAAAAAAGCGAAAACCTGGGTTTTCGCTTTTTTATTATAATATTTATTCATATTTCTTTATTAAATCTTCCAAAGAAAATTCCGTTAGAAGCTTATCTAAATACTTTCCTCTACTGCTTGTTTCACGCTGATATGGTGCAAAATTACTTGTATATTTATTAAATACGTCATTCAGTTCTTTTAAATGATTTATTTTTTCCTGAGTTATAGTTAAACCTCTATTTTCAATAAAATCTAATATTCTTTTTATTGCAATCTCTTTCTCAATAATTGCCTCTTCATTACTCTCTAAAATACAA
Source organism: Flavobacterium sp. Flavsp81 (assembly GCF_059491325.1). Classification (NCBI taxonomy): domain Bacteria; kingdom Pseudomonadati; phylum Bacteroidota; class Flavobacteriia; order Flavobacteriales; family Flavobacteriaceae; genus Flavobacterium; species Flavobacterium sp. Flavsp81. The sequence goes on from NZ_CP168505.1 coordinate 3,169,667, forward strand.
ATACCATAAATTCCTTTACAGAAATAATTCCATTCTTCTTCGAGTGCTTTATCTGCTTTCTCAAGATCTATTTCTCCACTTTCAACAAAAGTGTTGCCATACGCAAACGTTTTGTGCTTATGGTTCTTCAAATTAGACAATAGCGTTTCCTTAAACTCGCTTTTAAATTTTTCGGGATTATTATTCTCAATATTATCTTCAATAAGTTTCAGGATGCTTTTTGGAAAATATTTTTTAGATCTGACAATCTTATAATTATCATTTAAAGAAGAACTTATTGTTACTTCTGAGCTGACAACATATGAAGGTTCCGGAATAAGTTTTACTTCAATAAGTTGGTTTAATTTATGTGAAGTGAGATTCATTATCCTTATAATTTCTTCAAATTCCAGATAATTATCTTCAATGTATTTTAGGTTTACGTCTTTCATTTTTGAATAGGGATTACTAAACCAAATATACCATTAAAACACAAAAAGACCGTAATTGCATTGCTGTAATTACGGTCTTTTCTTTATAACAATTTTCTTTAATCTCTAATTTATACCAAACCGGCTGAAATTAAATACTCAGCGATTTGAATAGTGTTTGTAGCTGCGCCTTTTCTTAAGTTATCAGCAACAATCCACATATTTACTGTATTAGGCTGACTTTCATCACGACGGATTCTTCCAACAAATACATCATTTTTACCTTCGGCATAAAGTGGCATCGGGTATGTAAATGTATCTAAATTATCCTGTACCACTACTCCGTCAGTATGGTGTAAAATTTCACGAATATCATTTACTTCGAAATCATTTGTAAACTCAACATTTACAGCTTCACTATGACCTCCAACAACAGGTACACGAACAGCTGTAGCAGTAACTCTGATAGTATTATCACCAAGGATTTTTTGAGTTTCACGAACCAATTTCATTTCTTCTTTAGTATATCCGTTTTCTTCAAAACTATCACAATGAGGAATTGCATTTCTGTGAATTGGGTATTTATAAGCCATATCACCCTGCACTCCTGCATATTCATTTTCTAATTGTCTAACCGCTTTTACACCTGTTCCGGTAATGGATTGGTAGGTAGAAACAATAATTCTTTTGATATTGTATTTTTTGTGCAAAGGAGCCAATGCCAATACCATCTGTATAGTTGAGCAGTTTGGATTAGCAATAATTTTATCTTCTTTGGTCAAAGATTCAGCATTGATTTCCGGAACTATTAATTTTTTTGTCGGATCCATTCTCCATGCAGAAGAATTATCAATAACTGTTGTTCCCGCTGCTGCAAATTTTGGTGCCCACTCTAATGAAGTGTCTCCTCCTGCAGAAAAAAGTGCAATATCTGCTTTCAAATCAACAGCAGTCTGCAAACCAACAACTTTATATTTTTGACCTTTATATTCTATTTCCTTTCCAACAGATTTCTCTGAAGCAACAGGGATTAATTCTGTAACCGGAAAATTTCTTTCTGCTAAAACTTTTAACATTATCTCGCCAACCATACCGGTGGCGCCTACAACCGCTATTCTCATTTTTATATTTTTTATTATGAATGTTCTAATTTAGATTGCAAAAGTAAGGATAATAAAAACGATTACAATTCGATTCACAAAAAATAACAAATTGTTACAAATTAAACAATATGAAAAAAACCGCCCCAATTATGAGGCGGTTAAGTTAGACTTAGTGTAGCGGTATATATTATTGTTTGTTTTTTAAAAGATCTCTAATCTGGATCAATAATTCTTCCTGAGTTGGGCCAGCTGGCGGTGGCGGTGGTGGAACATCTTTCTTTTTAAGATTATTAATTCCTTTAATGATTAAGAACAAAACAAAAGCGACAATTACAAAATTAATTACGGCCGAAATAAACATTCCGTATTTTACTCCTCCAAAGGCTGTCAACTCTTCAATAGTAGACAAATGAGCCGCATCTAATGCAGGCTTTAATAACAAAGGCGTAATCACATTCTCAATCAATGAGCTCACAATTTTTCCAAAAGCTGCTCCAATAATAACTCCGACAGCCAAATCGACCACATTGCCTTTCATTGCAAATTCTTTAAATTCTGAAAGCATCCCCATAATTGTTTATTTTAAGTTTATAAAAATATATCGAAAATAAGTAATTTTCTCGAAAGTTTCTTTAAAACTATCTGAAAAACACCCTTTTTACACGTTGTGAAATACTCGTCAGAATTTCATAAGGAATCGTTTTTAAAGCATCTGCAATTTCATTCACCGTTGGGCTTTCACCGAAAATAATGACTGAATCTCCTTCTTTACAATCGATTTCGGTTACATTTACCATTAACATATCCATACAAATACTGCCAACAATAAATGCTTTCTGATTTTTAATGGTTACATAACCAATCTGATTGCCCCATAATCTTGAAATCCCATCTGCATAACCAATCGGAATCGTCGCAATTTTTGTTTCTTTTTCGGCCATAAATCTACGCCCATAACCAACGCTGTCTCCGACAGGGATTGTACGAACCTGTGAAATAATAGATTTTAAAGTCCCTACGTTTTCTAAATATTTTTGCTCTGAAGGATCATTGGCAACACCATAAAGACCAATTCCTAAGCGTACCATATTATATTGTGCCTCCGGAAAATTACTAATTCCGGAAGTATTCAGAATATGACGAATTGGATTTACGCCTAATTCATTCATTAATTTTGAAGACAATTTTTCGAACAATTGAATCTGCGAAAGCGCAAATTCATAATGTTTCATATCATCGCTGGTCGCCATATGAGATAAAATACTTTGAATACGTACGGTTGAATTTCCTTTTAAAGTGGCAATCAATTCGTCTATTGTATTTTGTTCAAAACCCAGGCGATGCATTCCGGTATCCAGTTTGATATGAATTGGAAAGTCTTTCAGGTTCTTTTCACGGGCAATTTTCAAAAAGGCATTTAGTCCTTTTAAACTGTAAATTTCCGGCTCTAACTGATACTGAATAATCGATGAAAAACTGGTCGATTCAGGATTTAAAACCATGATTGGTAATTTAATTCCTCCATTTTTCAGTGAAATTCCTTCATCGGCAAAAGCCACACCTAAATAATTAACTTTATGGTGCTCTAATAATTTTGCAATTTCCAAACCTCCATTCCCATAACCAAAAGCTTTCACCATAACCATGATTTTGACTTCATTGGCTAATTTGGATTTAAAGAAATTTAAATTATGGCTAATCGAATTCAGATTGATTTCCAGAATGGTTTCATGGGTTTTCTCTTCCAGCAAAGACACAATTTCTTCAAAATGAAATGACCTTGCTCCTTTAATTAAAATAGTTTCGTTGGCAAAATTCAGATTGTCAAAATCATCAATAAATTCGGCAGTACTCTGATAAGTAATACAATTCGAAAATTTGTTTTTAAATGACGAAATGGTTGAACCTATTCCAATAACATGATTGACTTTATTATCGGCAATTAGCTGAGAAACTTTAGAATATAATTCTTCGTTTGAAAATCCGCTTTGAAAAATATCCGATAAAATAACGGTTTTTGATGCATTCTTTTTTTGGCTTTCCAGAAAGTCCAAAGCTATTTTAAGAGACTGAAAATCGGAACTGTAACTGTCATCAATAACACTGCAATTGTGAATTCCGTTTTTGACTTCCAATCGCATTTCGACCGGATACAATCCCTGCATACGATTTTGAATAGCTTCAGAATCATATTCAAAATAAAGCAAAACCAACAAACACGAAATAGCATTTTCTATAGACGCCGAATCACTAAAAGGTATTTTTAAATCGTAATTTTCTTTTTTATATCGATATTGAATTGTTGTCGTTTCATTTTTATTTTCTTTTTTCAGAATAAAAACATCCGCAGATTTATCAGTATAACTCCATGAAAAAAGTTTTCGGGGATGCAGCATATATTCGGCTGCAAATTGGGACAGGCAGGAATCGACAGTTTCATTTTTCTGATAAATAATTACCGGAGATTCTTTGAACAAAAGCAGTTTTTCATCAATCTTCTGTACTAAATTTAAAAAACCTTCGTCGTGTGCTGTACCAATATTAGTTAACACTCCTATAGTTGGTCTTATAATTTTTTCGAGTTTATCCATTTCATTAACCGTCGAAATTCCGGCTTCAAAAATGCCTAAATTATGTTTTTCATTAATTGCAATAACCGAAAGCGGCACCCCAACTTGTGAATTATAACTTTTCGGACTTCGGATAATATTATAATCAGGGCTCAGCAAAAAATTAAGCCATTCTTTTACGATTGTTTTACCGTTACTTCCTGTTAATCCGATAATCGGAAAATCAAAAAGGTTTCGATGATAAGCTGCAAAATTCTGAAGCGCTTCTAAAGTTGATTTAACAACTAAAAAATCAGCTTTTCCAAGACAATTTTCAGGAATATATTCGACTACAAAACTCTTCACTCCCTTTTCTATCAACTCTGAAATATAAGAATGTGCGTCATTATTGACACCGGATAATGCAAAGAATAAGGTTTGTGAACCATTTTGCAGTGAACGGCTGTCTATAGAAATATGATCAATAAAAATTGCAGAATCTGAGCCAATCCATTCGGCATGAAGAACCGAAACCAGGCTTTTTAAATTTATGCTCATTTAGAAGTTTCTTTTTTTCAAATTTAAAACATTAAAGGTAGAAAAGAGTTGTGATTTTCTTAAAAAATAAATGGTTTACAACAACGTATTTATATTTCAATTATATTTGTTGAAGACCTCAAATTACAGCGTTTTGAAAAGAATTCTTCCAATATTCTCCTATATACTGCATCCGATTTTTATATCGATGTACGCCACCTTATTTTACCTTTTTTACAAAGAAGATGCCTTTACGATTCAGGAAAAATACTATGTCATACTTCAAATTTTGATTATCACGGTTATAGTTCCGATACTGTTTTTCTTATTATTGAGATCAACAGGAAATGTAAAATCCGTAATGATACATGAAACATCCCAGCGTAGAATTCCATTAATTTTACAATGCTTTTTGTTTATTTTATTAGTAAAAAGAAGTATCGTAATCACTCGTTATCCCGAACTGCATTTTTTTTTCCTTGGCGGATTATTTAGCACTATTCTAGCCTTGATTTATTCCCTTTTTAAGATAAAAGCAAGTTTACATATGATGGCAATCAGTGGTTTTGCTGTTTTCGTAATCGGGCTGAATATACACTTACAAATGCATAATGCTTACTGGTCTGCTTTTTTAATATTAATGACCGGAATTGTAGCTTCGTCCCGTTTAGAAATGAATGCCCACACCAATAAAGAGTTACTGATTGGATTGATAATCGGAATACTTCCTCAAATTTTATTTTTGTATTTGTGGTTATAAAATATAGAAAATCAAACCAATATTCATCGTTCTCATATCTATATTTTCTCCATTTAAAGTCTGAACTGATTTAAACAAAGGCTTCAAACCATAATATGCATATACATTCCAGGTATTATAGCCTGTTGAAAGATAAACACCATACTGAAATTTATCAAAATCCGGATTGTTTTTTACTATAGAAGTAGTTTCCCCGTCCCTCAAAATTGATTTATCCGAAAAGACATAGCTGAACTTTATTCCACCATAAATTCTCCAAAACTTATAACTTTCATAAGTCGAATTTCTCCATCTGAATTCTATCGGCAAATCAACTAAATACTGCCTGAATTTATTAGAATTAAATTCATTATACGGATTCACATCATAAACTAAATTTCCCTGAATATTCTGAATCGTCAAATTTTGGTAATAATTTTTATAACTTAACCCCAAACCTGCAGCAATAGCAACTGTTCTGTCTTTGTTAATAGGCATATCGCGTAAAAAGCCTAATGAAATCCCAGCCGAAAATCTGTCTTGTTTTAAACCCGAAGGGCCCTGAACCAAAAGATTATAAGTTACTGCAAAATAAAATTGATCTTCACGATATAAAGAGTCGACTTTTACCTGTGGTAAAAGCTCCGCTTTTTCTTCCTGTGAAAAAACATTTAAAAAAGATACTAAAAATAAACAACTAAAAAATAATCGCATACTGTGTTTTGGTTTAAGAAGAATATCAAATAAACGTTTTTATGGGGCGGTTTATTAGACTTACAAATATAATATAATGATAGTTTATGATGTTATTATTATGTAATTATTCTGTTTTAGTTGCCTTCTGAAATATTTTATTGCACTATTTTCAATAAAAAGCAGCAAAATCAAGCATTTTTATATCCTCTTTTATACCTTTGCATTGGTTATGAAAAAAAAGCAGCTCATAATAAGTGTTTCTTTGGCTCTGACAGTATTGTTTTCCATACTGTTTCAGTCTGTACACAGCTATGAGCATATTGCGAAACAGCTTACTGAGAAAAGATGTCATCACGATTATGATGACAAAAACGGTGAAATTACCCACCAGCACCATAATTACGATTCCTGTTTTGTTTGTCAGTTTTCATTTGAAAGTTATATTACCCCTGAAAAGATTTCGTTTCAGTTTTATAAATACCATCAGGAAATCCCTTATTTCTGTAACTTTTCAGAAAATGTTATTTCATTTTCAGGAAGCTTGTACTCACTTCGAGGCCCTCCTCCGGCTATAATTTCTTAAATTCGATATATTCGAAATCAACAAATTCTTTCTTTTTAAATTGATTATAAAAATCAGTTCAATTTTCCAGTCTTCCTATTTATTGAGATTGGAAAGTTTTACTATTATTTTGATTTCATTTTTAAAAGAAAAAAATCAATTAACTATAGCATCATTTTCAAATGAAAAAAATAATAATCGCCCTTATTTTAGGGTTTTCGGGCATTCTTTCTGCTCAAAATTCAATTTCCGGAACTGTTATCAATTCTCAGAACAATCCAATGCCCGGAGTATCTGTTTATTTGCAGGAATTGCATAAAGGGACTACAACTGACCAAAACGGCAAGTATGAATTTAAAAATCTTCCAAACGGAAGCTTAAGGCTTAATTTTACTTTTGTTGGATATACATCACAAAACAAAACGATTCCGAAATTACTTAAAGAAAATACTTTAGACATTACACTATCTGAATCTGTTTTTGAAATGGATGAGGTAATTGTATCAACTCCTTTCAACAAACTGCAATCGCAAAACGTAATGAAAGTAGAGCATGAAAGCATCAAAACATTACAACAAAAAGGAACTTCAACTTTGATTGAAGGTTTGGCTACGATTCCCGGAGTTTCACAGATTTCAACAGGAACTTCAATCGGAAAACCAGTAATCAGAGGTCTTAGCGGTAATCGTGTTTTAGTATATTCTCAAGGTGTCCGTGTGGAAAATCAACAATTTGGAGATGAACATGGTTTAGGTTTAAACGATGCCGGAATCGAAAGTGTTGAAGTCATCAAAGGTCCTGCTTCTTTATTATACGGATCAGATGCTTTAGGCGGCGTTTTGTATTTTAATCCTGAAAAATTTGCTGATGCCAATACTTTCAAGGCTAATTTCAGTCAAAAATATTTCACTAATACAGAAGGAAGCAACTCCTCAATTGGACTAAAAACTTCTACTGATAACTGGAAATTTTTAACCCGTGGAAGTTACAATACGCATTCTGATTATAAAATTGCTGATGGTGATCGCGTAACCAATTCCCGTTATAACGAAACCGATTTTAAAACCGGAATCGGATATAACAACTCCAGTTTCTCAAGTGTATTAAGGTATAATTACAACAAACTGGATATAGGAATGCCGGAAGATGGCATCGCCGCACAATCTTCAAGTAAGGATACACAGTTTCCGAGACAAGGAATTTTCAATCATTTATTGAGTTTAAACAATGTAATCTTTTTTGAAAATTCAAAATTAGATGTCGATTTGGGATATATTGCTAATGATCGAAGCGAATTTGAAGACAGCAACGAAGCTGTTTTGCATATGAAACTTAAAACTTTCAATTATAACGCAAAATATCACCTGCCAAAATTAGGTAAAATTGAAACCATTATTGGCATACAGGGAATGCATCAGACCAATGCTAATTCTGGTGAAGAATACTTAATTCCGAATGCCACTACAAATGATTTTGGAGCTTTTGGAACAGCAAATTACGAGTGGAACAACAGTGTTCTACAGGCAGGATTACGTTTCGATAATCGAAATGTCACCTCTGAAGCACACGGAACTGAAGGCGAAGAAGGTTATTTTCAAGCTTTAGACCGATCTTTTGACAGCTTTAATGCTTCCTTGGGATATAAAACGCAATTAACAGAGCCATTAACACTGCGTTTGAATGTAGCTACAGGATTCAGAGCGCCAAATTTAGCCGAATTAACTTCAAACGGTGTACACGAAGGAACAAATAGATATGAAATTGGAAACAATGATTTAAAAACCGAACAAAACGTTCAGACAGATTTAAATCTGGAATATAAAAATTCGCACTTTGAATTTTTTGTAAACGGATTTTACAATCATATAAACAATTATATCTATACATCGCCAACAGGAGAAGTTCGTGATGATAATAATGTTTTTGCCTATATACAGGATAATGCAAAATTATACGGTGGTGAAGTTGGATTGCATTTTCACCCGCATCCATTAGACTGGTTACATTTTGAAACGAGTTTTGAAACGGTAACAGGTAAAAAAGACAATAAAGATTATTTACCTTTTATTCCGGCAAATAACTGGAACAATACACTGAGAACCGAATTCAAAATCAAAAACTGGTTCGAGGAAGGATACGCTTCTTTAAACGTTTCATCAACTTTTAACCAGAATAATGTGAGTGGTTTCGAAACGGCTTCAAAAGGATATACTTTAGTTAATTTAGGCTTTGGAGGAACTGTAAAACTAGGAAAAACAGCTTTTGATGTAAATCTTAACGGTAACAATTTATTCGATAAAAATTATATCGCCCATCTTTCAAGATTAAAAACAGATGGTATTCCAAACATTGGAAGAAACATAGTTTTAGGAGTAAATTTTAATTTATAATATCCTTTTCAACACATAGAAATCGTAGATTTAAAAAATATTATTTCTACATTTCTATGTGTTATTTTTTACAACAAAAAAAGCTATTTTTGTTATAACTCATAAATGTTAATTATGAAAAAAACAATTCTTATAATGGCTATTACTACTGCAGGAATTTCATTTGCACAGGATAAAATTCAATATCCCGAAACTAAAAAAGGTGAAACTGTTGATATTTATTTCGACACCAAAGTAAATGATCCCTATCGTTGGCTTGAAGATGATAAGTCTGCAGAGACAGGTGCCTGGGTAAAAGCTCAAAACGAAGTTACTTATGACTATTTAAACAAAATTCCGTTCCGTAACGCCTTAAAACAACGAATGGAAAAGTTATGGAATTATGAAAAAACAGGAGCTCCGTTTATAGAAGGAAAATTTACTTATTTTTCTAAAAACAACGGACTTCAAAACCAATCGGTTATTTACAGAAAAGATGAAAATGGCAAAGAAGAAGTTTTTTTAGATCCAAATACATTTTCTAAAGACGGAACTACTTCACTTGGTGGTTTGGATTTTTCTAAAGACGGATCTAAAGCCGCATATTCAATTTCTGAAGGCGGAAGCGACTGGAGAAAAGTCATTATCATTGATGCTTTGTCTAAAAAAATTGTCGAAGATACTTTAGTCGATGTAAAATTCAGTGGTGTTTCATGGTTAGGAAACGAAGGTTTTTATTACTCCAGTTATGATAAACCAAAAGGAAGCGAATTATCTGCAAAAACTGATCAGCATAAATTGTATTTCCATAAACTAGGAACTCCTCAAAAGGAAGATCAGGTTATTTTTGGAGCAGATCAAAAAAGACGATATGTTGGTGGTTATGTTACAGAAGATGATCATTATTTAGTAATTACAGCTGCCAATTCTACTTACGGAAATGAATTATATATTAAGGATTTAACGAAATCAAACAGCCCCATTATCACTATTGTTGACAACTTTGACAGTGACAATACGATCATTGAAAACGAAGGAAGCAAATTATTCATTGATACGGATTTAAATGCTCCGAACAAACGTGTTGTTACCGTTGATGTAAACAATCCAAAACCGGAAAACTGGAAAGATTTTATTCCGGAGACCCACAACATTTTATCACCTTCTACAGGCGGCGGATACTTTTTTGCCAATTACACAAAAGACGCCGTTTCATTCGTACAGCAATACGATTATAACGGAAAATTAATTCGTGAAATTAAACTTCCATCCGTGGGAACTGCAGGTGGTTTTGGCGGTAAAAAGAAAGAAAAAATATTGTATTACAGCTTTACAAATTATACAACTCCGGGAACGATTTTTTCATTTGAACCAAAATCAGGTAAATCAGAGATATACCAAAAACCTAAAGTAGATTTTAAAAGTGATGATTACGAATCAAAACAAGTTTTCTACACTTCAAAAGACGGAACAAAAATTCCGATGATTATTACTTATAAAAAAGGGATTAAGTTAAACGGTAAAAATCCAACAATTCTTTATGGTTATGGTGGATTCAACATTAGTTTAACGCCAAGTTTTAGCATTTCGAACGCAGTCTGGATGGAAAACGGCGGTGTTTATGCAGTCGCCAATTTAAGAGGTGGTGGTGAATACGGGAAAAAATGGCATGATGCAGGAACAAAATTGCAAAAGCAAAATGTCTTTGATGATTTTATTGCTGCTGCCGAATATTTAATTGCTCAAAAATACACCTCATCTGATTTCCTTGCGATTCGCGGAGGTTCTAACGGAGGTTTATTAGTGGGAGCCGTAATGACTCAACGTCCTGACTTGATCAAAGTTGCTTTACCGGCCGTTGGCGTTATGGACATGTTGCGTTATAATGCTTTTACTGCCGGTGCAGGTTGGGCTTTTGATTACGGAACTGCTCAGGACAGCAAAGAAATGTTTGAATACCTTAAAGGTTATTCTCCTGTACAAAACGTTAAAAAAGGTGTTCATTATCCTGCAACCATGGTAACCACCGGAGATCACGATGATCGCGTAGTGCCTGCGCATAGTTTTAAATTTGCTGCCGAATTGCAGGAAAAACAAACCGGAGACAATCCTGTTTTAATTCGTATTGATGTAAAAGCAGGTCACGGAGCAGGAAAATCAGTTGCTGCAACCATTCAAGAAAGTGTAGACATTCAGGCATTCACGCTTTACAATATGGGATTTAAAACTTTGCCTAAAAAGTAAAACTTTAAACACTTACATTTTTAGCCACGGATTTCACGAATTAGCTTTGTGAGTTTGTGGCTATGTTTTTTAGGTTTATTTTAATATTTGTTTCACGCAGATTCTGCAGATTTAGCAGATTCTAAATCTGGAAAACTAAAAAAAATCCGCTAAATCTGCAGAATCTGCGTGAAAAATAATTCATGAATTCATAGCAAACCTTTTTTAATCCCTCCATTTTCCCTTAAATTTGAAATACCTAAAAAACAATAAAATGAGAATTATCAAATGGGGAATTATAGGCTGTGGTAATGTAACTGAGATTAAAAGCGGTCCTGCTTTTCAAAAAGCGCCTAACTCAGCCTTAGTTGCCGTTATGCGCAGAGATGCAGCACTTGCCGAAGATTATGCCAAACGTCACAATGTTTCGAAATGGTACTCAAATGCTATTGACTTAATCAACGACCCGGAAGTTGATGCCGTATATATTGCGACCCCTCCTTCTTCTCATAAGGAATATACAATTTTATGTGCCAAAGCCGGAAAACCTGTTTACGTAGAAAAGCCAATGGCGCTGACATTTGAAGAATGCAACGAAATGATTAGTGCTTGCAAAGAACATAATGTTCCGTTATTTGTAGCCTATTACAGAAGAAGTTTACCAAGATTTCTAAAAATAAAAGAACTAATTGATCAGGGTAAAATAGGAGTTGTCAGACATGTAAATTGTGTTTTATACCATCCGTTTGAAGAGCGTTATGACGACGAAATCAATCTTCCTTGGACCGTTTTACCACACATATCAGGTGGTGGGATTTTTGTCGATCTGGCTTGTCATACGTTGGATTTCCTTGATTTTATATTTGGACCAATTCAATCCGTTCGCGGGCATGCAAGTTCGCAGCTTAAGGCTTATCCTGCCGAAGATTCAGTTTCGATGTCATTTTTATTCGAAAACGGAATTCACGGAACAGGAATTTGGAATTTTGCCAGTTTCGAACGTTACGACAATACTGAAATCGTAGGCGATAAAGGTAAAATATCCTTTTCAACTTTCGGAAATGATCCAATTCATATTCAATATACAAACGGGGAAAAAGAAAGTATCACTATCGAAAATCCACTTCATATTCAGCAGCCTTTTATCGAAACAGTTATTTCAGAATTGCTGGGCAATGAAGAAATTTCTCCATCAAAAGGAACTTCCGGAGCACGAACTTCCCGGGTTATTGACGAAGTTTTAAAGGAATTTAGAAATTCAAAATAATTTTCAGGAGCTATTCCTGCTGTCCGCTGTATCTTTTATGCCGAACCCCGGCATAAAAGGATGCTACTTCCATCAGGGCTAGGCTTCAGTTTACATTAGAAAACCTTTACAAGAATAAATTTCAAATAAATCTTTTTCCGTAAACTTAAAAAATAAAAGAGCCGCTTCTATATCAGGAAGCAGCTCTTTTTTTATGAGATTGATTTAATATTAATCTAATGATTCTGTTAGTTTTTTGAAAACAGTTTTAGCGTTTTTACCTTCATACAATACAGCGTAAACAGCATCAATAATAGGAGTTTTTGCTCCATAACCCTGATTTAGTTTATAAGCACTTTTGGTGGCATAATATCCCTCTGCAACCATACTCATTTCCATCATGGCACTCTTTACGGTATAGCCTTTTCCAATCATATTTCCGAACATTCTGTTTCTTGAAAATACTGAATATCCTGTTACCAATAAATCGCCCAGATAAGCTGAGTCGTTGATGTCTCGTTTCATTTTATGTACTTTCTTTATGAATTTTCGCATCTCACGAATTCCATTACTCATCATCACCGACTGAAAATTATCGCCATAACCTAATCCATGTGCTATTCCTGCCGCAATAGCATAAATATTCTTCAACATTGCCGCATATTCTGTTCCAATAATATCATCTGAAATTTTAGCTTTTATATAATTACTTGATAAATGTTTTGCAACTGTACGGGCTTTATCAGGATCTCCACATGCAATTGTCAAATAGGAAAGTCTTTCTAAGGCTACTTCTTCAGCGTGGCAGGGTCCTGTAATGACCCCAATATTATAGTATGGAATATCGTATTGAATATGAAAATGTTCTCCAACAATCAAACTTGTTTCAGGAACGATTCCCTTAATAGCCGAAAAGATAATTTTATTTTCTAAGGAAACCGTTAACTGCTCTAATTCTGCATTTAGAAAAGCCGAAGGAATAGCAAAAATTAAGTAATCAGCATATTCAATTGCTTCGTTAATATTATTCGTTAATTTAAGTTTGTTCGTATCAAATTCAACAGAACTCAAATAGTTTGGATTATGCTTATATTTTAGAATATGTTCTATCGCAGCATCATTTCGCATATACCACGAAATTTCAGGAAGGTTTACACACAGCATTTTTGCAATAGCAGTTGCCCAGCTTCCACCTCCAATTACTGCAAATTTTAGATTTTTGCTCATTATTTTATTAATTTAAAACAAAAGTACTTAATAATGCAGTAATAACACAAAATGTAGTTTAAGAATTTTTAAGAATGGTCTTTAAATCCAATGGTTTTCAGGAAATTTAAAAAAAACAAAATATATTTTTACACCTGCATAATAATATTAGAATTCTTACGTTATAAATAAGTATAAATTTAGAATTTAATGAGTTTAGCAAAAATTGAGTTAGTTAGTTTTGTTTTAGTATTTTAAAAAAGGCGTCCTTAAATATTAAGAACGCCTTTTTGTTTAAATTATTTGAAGCCTTAATAACTCATTTCTACAATTGATTTTACTTTTTCTAAAGTTATTAATTGCTTTTCTCCCAATCCTTTCCAACCTCTTTCTTCAAAACGTTTCACTATAAAATCGGCAGTTTTATCATAGTCATTTGTGTATTGTGACAATTTAGTATCCATTCCCATCGCGTGGAAAAATTCTACAGTTTTATCAATCGCTTCTTTAGCCACTTCCTCATCAGCTCCAGTTAAACCAAAAATACGTCTTCCGTATTGTGCTAATTTTTCTTTTTTGGTATCAAACATCACCTTATATAAACTTGGCCCAATAACAGCCAGAGTTCTGGCATGATCAATTCCGTATAAAGCGGTTAATTCATGACCAATCATATGTGTTGCCCAATCTGAAGGTACCCCTTTTTGAATTAAGCCGTTTAAAGCCATAGTACAACTCCACATAAAGTTTGAAGCCAACGCATAATCAGTTGGATTTTCAACTACACTTGGACCAACTTCAATCAGAGTATGCAAAATTCCTTCAGCAATTCTATCCTGCAAAAAGCCTTCGTGCGGGTACGTCAAATATTGCTCCATTACATGCGTATAAGCATCGACAACTCCATTTTGCAATTGTCTTTTTGGCAAAGAGGCAATAACTGTCGGGTCACAAATAGAAAATTTCGGGAACAGGGCACTACCTCCAAAAACTAATTTTTCCTGAGTAGCTTCAATGGTTACTACTGCCCCGGAATTCATTTCGCTTCCTGTAGCAGGTAAAGTTAAAACGGTTCCAAAAGGCATTGCATTTTCCTTAATCAGCAAACGCTTTTGCAGAATATCAATCGGATTACCTTCAAAATTAACAGCTGCCGAAATAAATTTCACTCCGTCAATAACAGATCCGCCTCCAACAGCCAGAATGAAATCTATTTTTTCTGTTTTTATAACTTCAACCGCTTTCATTAAGGTTTCAAAATGTGGGTTTGGTTCTATTCCGCCAAATTCTATGATATTAAAACCTTTCAGATTATGGATAACCTGCTCATGAATTCCGTTTTTAAAAATACTTCCTCCTCCATAAGCCAGCAATATTTTTGCATCTTTTGGAATTAAAGTGGAAAGTTTTTCTATTTGCCCTTTTCCGAAAATTAAATTCGTTGGATTGTATAATTCAAAGTTTAGCATTTTTTTAAGTTTCTGAGATGCTGAGTGGCTAAGTTTCTAAGGTTTTCTAACTTAGCACTCAACATCTTTTTTATTAATATTCATGAGATATTAAGTCTCTAAGGTTTTTTTTAAAGATATTCAATCTTAGTAGCTTAGAACCTTAGCAACTTAGCATTTTTAATTCAATTTTTCTAATAATTTACCTGCAACCAATTTTGATGAAGCCGGGTTTTGACCTGTAATTAAAAGTCCGTCTTCAACAGCATACGGCTGCCAATTTGCTATTTTTGAGAATTTTGCTCCATTTTGAGTCAAAGCATCTTCTAATAAAAATGGAACTACTTTAGTTAAACCAACAGCTTCTTCCTCTTCATTGGTAAAACCGGTAACTTTTTTACCTTTTACCAAATATTCGCCTTTTACTTTTACGTTTTTCAAAACTGCCGGAGCGTGACAAACAAAAGCAACCGGTTTGTTGTGCGTGTAAAAAGATTCAATTAACGCAATTGAATTTTTATCTTCAACTAAATCCCATAACGGTCCGTGACCTCCCGGATAAAATACAGCATCGTAATCTTTTTGATTGATAGTCGAAAGTTTATGTGTGTTCTTTAATTTTTCCTGTAATGTTTTATCGGCATCAAATCTTTTAGTGTCTTCGGTTGCTGATGCCGGATCTGCACTTTTAGGATCGATTGGCGGCTGACCTCCGAGCGGAGTAGCAATTGTAATTTCAATTCCTTTATCTAATAATTCATAATAAGGTGCAGCCAATTCTTCTGACCAAAATCCTGTTTTTTCTCCTGTGTTTCCCAGTTTATCATTACTGGTGACAACAAATAATACTTTTTTCATACCTTTTTTATTTGATTTTTGAGCCACAGCAAATGTGCCTGAGACTGTGAATGCGATTATTAATAACAATGCTATTTTCTTCATCTTTTTAAAATTTTAAACAAATTTACAGCTTTAGTGATATCAGTAAAAATAAAATAAACTATGTTTGCTATAAATAATCTTATATCATGGTCAATTTAGAATGGTACAGAACATTTAAGGCGGTTTATAAAAATGGTAATTTTTCTATTGCTGCAAAGGAATTATTTATGAGTCAGCCTGCAGTGAGTCAGCAAATTTCTATGCTGGAAGCTCATGTTGGAAATAAATTATTTAATCGAAAGTCAAAGGGCGTAGAAGCAACCGAATACGCTAAGTTACTGAATAACTTGATTATAGACGCACTTGATCGTCTTGAAAATGTAGAAACTACTTTTAGGGCTAAAGCTGAAGATGCAACCCGACTAATTTCTGTTGGAATTTCGAAACATCTTTTCAGCAGTGTTGGCAATAGTCTAATTGCAAAATTTGATTTAATCGATTTTACTTTTGCCGATGACGATACTCTTTTTTCATTAGTCGATTCTAAAAAACTCGATTTTGCAATTGTTTCTAAAAGATTTGACACATTTGATACCATTCAGGAAGTTGTTGCAAAGATAAAACTGGTTATGGTTGCTCCTGTAAGCATGGATATAACAGAATTTCGCCAGAAGTTGAAATCAGATAATTTTACTGAAGTGGAACAATGGCTAAACGAACAAAAATGGTATTCTCATGATGCCAGGATTCCGTATATAAAATTATTTTGGCTTCATGCTTTTCATAAAAAAAGGCCTTCGATGATTCCTAATTATATCATCCCATCAGAATTTGAAATGCTGGAAATGCTCTCTAAAAATTCCGGTGTTGCCATAACGTGGAATTGTAATGCCAGAAGATTTATACAGCAAAACAAATTGCAATTGGTATGGAATAGTTTTCATGTTCCGGAAGAATATGTTTATTTATTAGCGGCCAAAAACAATAACTTAAAAACGTTTTACGATATTATTGCTACAGAAGTAAGAATTGCATTGTCGTCATAAATATAACAGCCTATAAATCATCATAAATAATTGGGTTTGTATAAACTATAACCCATCAAATTTGTCAGATATATTAAACATCTTCTACATAGAATTTTTAAGTCTTAAATTGCATAACTTGAGAAATATAAAACTTTATATTTGTGTAAATCTTACGCATTTAGAATATGACTGAAAGACAAAATATCAGAGTTGCGGTTGATGCCATCGTTTTTGGCTACCAAAACAATCAACTGTATGTACTTTTAATACAGCAAAAATTTGGCACTCAGGAATCTTATTGGGCATTACCAGGTGGTTTAGTCAAAAATGATGAATCTTTACAGGATGCCGTAAAAAGAGAACTGAAAGAGGAAACCAACATCAGTGTTAATTATTTTGAGCAGCTGTTTACTTTTGGAGATGATGTTTTTCGGGATCCCAGAAATCGGGTTATCTCAATTGCCTATTTTGCTTTAGTAGATTCATCAAAATTAATAGCTAAGGCTGATACTGATGCCGAAAAGGCACAATGGTTCAAAATTAATGAAATTCCGACATTAGCTTTTGATCACAATAGCATTCTGACAAAAGCAATTGAACGACTAAAAGCAAAACTTACCTATGAACCAATCGGATTTGATTTGCTGCCAAAAGAATTTCTTTTTTCTGAACTCGAAAATTTATACTGCACCATTTTGGAGAAAGAAATCGACAGACGAAATTTTAGAAAAAAAATACTAAGCTTTGAAATAATCGAAGAAACAGAACAATTTGGATCATCTAAAAGCGGACGCCCGGCAAAATTATTTAAGTTCAACAAATTGAAATACAACAACTTAATTAAAAAAGGATTTCATTTCGAAATAAAGTTTGCGTAATTTTTACACAAATAAATTGTTTATCAAAAATAAAGATATACATTTGCGTATAATTAACGCAAACTGAAAAACTATGATACTTAACCTAGACCCAAAATTCACTCCTATTCTTAATCAGGAACAAATCAATTTTCAAAGTTTTACATTCTCTGGCGGTGAGCCGCACATCAAAATCAATCCGGATTTTGATATAACTCAAAAAGTAACCATCACACATCGATTAAATTCATTCAATGATTTGGGTTTATTGTGTATCACAGTAGATGCTTTACGCAGAATGGATGTGAAAGTAATTGATCTTTTTATTCCGTATTTCCCAGCTGCACGACAAGATCGTGTGATGATAAAAGGCGAATCTCTTTCAGTAAAAGTGTATGCTGATATCATTAACGGACTTCAATTAAATAAAGTTTTTGTTTTTGATGCGCATTCTGAGGTAACTCCGGCTTTGGTAAATAATTGCGAAGTGATTCCGAATCATACTTTTATCCAACAAGTTATAAAAGTAATTGGCGAAAATGTAAAATTGATTTCTCCTGATGGTGGCGCCCTTAAAAAAATCTACAAAGTTTCTGAATTTTTAGGCGGAATTGATGTAGTCGAATGCAGTAAAAGCCGTGATGTAAAAACCGGAAGATTGTCTGGTTTTAAAGTCTACGAAGATGACTTAAATGGAATGGATTGTTTAATTGTAGATGATATTTGCGACGGCGGCGGAACTTTTGTTGGCTTAGCTGAAGAATTAAAAAACAAAAACGCCGGAAAATTATATTTAGCCGTAAGCCACGGAATTTTCAATAAAGGTTTTGAAGTTTTAGATTGTTTCGATAAAATATTTACAACGAATTCAGTAAAAGATTTTGATGATGAAAGGGTTGAGGTTGTAAAATTAAAATTATGAATAAAAATTATAGAGTAGAAATAGCAAATAAAACCTTAGAAATCATCAGGAATGGTTTTTATGAGTATAATGGCAAGAAGATTTCCATAGAAAAAGAACTCAAAGAATCCGTAACAAATACGTTTACAATTATGCCGGACGATTGGGATGCAATCCTGAAATCTCCAATTGAAAATAAGTTTGAAACAGAAATTGTTACCAAGAATTGTTCTACAATTGAGGCGATACTTCAGGAGAAAAATGGCAAAATTGGGGTTTTGAATTTTGCTTCTGCAAAAAATCCTGGAGGTGGATTTTTAGGAGGTGCATCTGCTCAGGAAGAAAGTTTAGCCAGATCTTCAAATCTTTATGAAACACAAATCAAGGACAAAAAAATGTATGATTTTAATAAAAATCAATCTTCATTTTTATATTCAGATTACATGATTTATAGTCCGAGTGTTTTGTTTTGGAATGATGACAATGGAAATTATCTTGAAAAACCATTAGCTGCAGACATAATCACATCGCCGGCACCAAACAAAGGTGCGATGTTACAACATAACAGGAAAGAAGAAATCGCTGAAATAGAAGAGGTTTTTAAAAAAAGAATGGATGAAGTATTGGCAATTGCTTCAAGGCAAAAAGTCGACTCAATAATTTTAGGGGCCTGGGGATGCGGTGTTTTTAGAAATGAACCAAAAGATATTGCATATTTATTCAAGGAAATTATTTCAGAAAAATATGCAGGTGCTTTTAAAAAAATAATATTTGCAGTATTTGACAATTCTGAAAAAAAATCAAATTTCAGGCATTTCGAAGATGCTTTTAAAAAATAAAAATGAAATACAATAGAGAAAACATAGTCACAGAAAGTAAATTTTTATTTTTCTGGGGACATCAGCCCAACAAAGACGGAAGCATTTCTAAAACCTGTTTTAGTCAATGGTGGTTAAGTTCTTTTGAAGTGGATAAAGTCATTTACAAAACCGCCGAACACTGGATGATGGCGAAGAAAGCAGAATTGTTTAATGACAATGAAGTTTTAACAAAAATCATTAAAGCGAATTCTCCTGCAGAAGCTAAAAAGTTGGGTCGTGAAGTGAAGAATTATAATGATAAACTGTGGCTGGCAAATCGATATGAAATTGTCAAACTGGGTAATTATCATAAATTCAGTCAAAATGCTGATCTAAAAAGTTTTTAATCAATACAAATGACAGAGTTTTAGTAGAAGCAAGTCCTGTTGACCCGATTTGGGAATCGGAATGGCGAGTGATCATAAAGATGTAATGAATCCTGAGAAATGGAAAGGTTTGAATCTTTTGGGTTTTGCTTTGATGGAAGTTAGGGATGAATTGAAATAAGTTTAGAAAAAATGAAAGATATTCAATATACAAAAGGCGACGCAACATCTCCTCAATCAGAAGGAAATAAAGTAATTGTGCATATCTGTAATGATATTGGGGGCTGGGGAAAGGGATTTGTTATGGCAATTTCAAAAAGATGGAAAAAACCGGAAGATCAATATAGAGAATGGTTTAAATCAAAGAATGATTTTGAATTGGGAAAAGTTCAGTTTGTTCAGGTAGAAGAAGATCTTTGGGTAGCGAATTTAATTGGTCAGCATAAGATCAATAAAGATGAAAACGGAAATGCCCCAATACGATATAATGCTATTGAAGATGGTTTGAATGAAGTTGCTTTATTCGCAAAAGAAAATAATGCTGCCATCCATATGCCAAGAATTGGCTGCGGATTAGCAGGCGGAAAGTGGGAAATGATTGAACCTATTATTCTCAAAACACTTTCCAATAATAATATAGAAGTAACAGTATATGATTTTTAGATAAATCAAACTGTTTTATAGTTAAAATAAAAATAAACACAATCAAGAATATTGTGTACAAAACAAAATGAAAATAGAATTAAAAAAATACGATGAGCAAATAACAGAATGGCCAAAATCAGGCTATCACATTATGGCTCAATATGACGAGGAAGAAATAATTGTTTATCAATCGTACCGAAAAGAAATAGGTGAATTTGCCGCAAAAAACCAATATTTTAGTGGCGCATTTAGCCTGGACAGAATGACGTGGATCAAACCAAATTTTCTGTGGATGATGTACAGAAACGGATGGGGAACGAAAGACGGACAGGAAGTTGTACTGGCGATTCATCTTAAAATTTCGGCATTCAATAAATATTTAGAAAATGCAATTTATTCCTCTTATAGTTCTTCGCTCGAAACGAGCCACGAAGATTGGAAAGAAAGTGTAAAAACATCATCTGTAAGATTACAATGGGATCCGGATCATGATCCGTACGGAAATAAGTTAGAACGAAGAGCGATTCAAATTGGTTTACGAAATGATTTTATAAAGTCTTTTGCTAAAGATGATATTCTGCTAATCGAAGATATTTCGGAATTTGTAAAAGAACAATATGAATTTGTTCAGAATAAACAATTAGAAAATCTGGTAGTTCCTGCCGAAAGACCTTTCCTTTTTAAGGATGAAGAATTGAATAGGAAACTTAAAATCTCTGGAAATTATGAATGAAAAAACAGCAAAAAGCGTAAGTAAGTTCCTGAGTTTGGTACTCAGGCATTCACCGGAAACCATCGGATTAAAATTAGACGAAAACGGTTGGGCAAATATTGAGGAATTAATTGCAAAATGCAGTAAAAAAGGAAATACATTAGATTCAGAACTTCTGGATTATGTCGTAGAAAACAATGATAAAAAACGTTTTGCTTTTAATGAAGATAAAACGAAAATCCGTGCAAGTCAGGGACATTCAATTTCAGTTGAATTAAACCTGAATGAAACAGAACCTTCCGAGTTTTTATATCACGGAACTGTTGCTAAATTCCTGGAAAGCATTAAAAAAGAAGGTTTACAAAAAATGAGCCGTCAGCATGTTCATCTTTCCAAAGATAGAGAAACGGCCATAAAAGTTGGAAGCAGACGAGGAATTGCCCAAATTTTGACCGTTAAAAGTGGTGAAATGTTTAAAGACGGATTTAAATTTTATTTATCTGAAAATAATGTTTGGCTGACAGATGAGGTTCCGACAAAATATATAGAGTTTAAATCATGAAACGAACATTGGTTTTTGGAGATATTCATGGCGGTTTAAAAGCTTTGATTCAGTTGTTGGAAAAAGTTGAGGTTAAAGAAACCGACAGGCTTATTTTTCTGGGCGACTATGTTGATGGCTGGAGTGAATCAGCGCAAGTTGTTGATTTTTTGATAGAGTTATCTCAAAAACAAGAATGCATTTTTATACGCGGAAATCATGATGTTTGGTGTCACGAATGGCTGAAGAACGATATTGTAAATAATATTTGGTTCGTGCATGGAGGAAAATCAACCATCGAAAGTTATCAGAATATTGATTCTTTGAAAAAAGAAAAACATCTTGATTTTTTTGCCAATATGAAAGATTATTTTGTAGATGAGCATAATAATTTGTTTATTCACGCTGGTTTTTCATCTATGCATGGTCCTGAAAAAGAACATTATGCCAGCAATTTCTCCTGGGATAGAACACTTTGGGAAATGGCGCTGACGATGGACAAAAGAATCAAAAAAGATTCGCTATCCTATCCTAAAAGATTACTGCTTTATAATGAAATTTATATTGGTCATACTCCAACGCTTCATTATAATATTGAAATTCCAATGCAAGGCTGTAATGTTTGGAATATAGATACAGGTGCAGGTTTTTATGGCAAGCTTAGTTGTATTGATATAGAAACAAAAGCATTTTGGCAAAGTGATGTAGTGCAAACATTTTATCCGAATGAAAAAGGAAGAAATAAATAATTTAAAATTAATAAATAAAAATATGAACCCACTTTTACTAACAGATGGTTACAAAGTTGACCACAGAAGACAATACCCAAACAAAACAACTTTAGTCTATTCTAACTGGACACCCAGAAAATCAAGAATTGAAGGTCTTGATGAAGTTGTATTTTTCGGATTGCAATATTTCATCAAAAAATATATTATTCATGATTTTGATACTTATTTCTTTAAACAGCCAAAAGAAGAAGTCGTTAAAAAATACGCCCGAAGAATCAATAATTATTTAGGCGAAAATCAAGTCGGAACAAAACACATCGAAGATTTACATGATTTAGGATACATTCCGATGGTGTTTAAAGCTTTACCGGAAGGTGCAAGTGTTCCTTTACGAGTGCCGATGTTCACGATGTACAATACGATTCCGGAGTTTTTCTGGCTGACCAATTATTTTGAAACATTGCTTTCTGCGGTTATTTGGCTTCCTTGTAACTCAGCTACAATTGCACGCGAATACAGAAAAGTATTAGATAAATATGCAGATGAAACTTCTTCTGCTCCTGATTTTGTAAACTGGCAGGGACATGATTTCTCAATGAGAGGAATGGGCGGAATCGAAGCAGCCGTAACTTCTGCTGCCGGACATTTACTAAGTTTTACAGGATCTGATACGATTCCGGCAATTGATTTCTTCGAGGAATATTACAATGCCAATTCTGATACCGAGTTAATTGCAGGTTCGGTAGCCGCAACCGAACATTCTGTAATGTGTATGGGAACTACGGAAGGTGAATGTGAAACTTTCAAAAGGTTAATTACAGAAGTCTATCCAAAAGGAATTGTTTCTATTGTTTCTGACACCTGGGATTTATGGAAAGTCTTAACTGATTATTTACCGCGTTTAAAAGAGGATATCATTGCCAGAGAAGGCAAAGTCGTTATTCGCCCAGACAGCGGTGATCCGGTTGATATTATCTGCGGAAATCCAAATGGTAAAAATGAACAGGAAAAGAAAGGTGTAATTGAACTGCTTTGGGATGTTTTTGGAGGAACAACCAATGCAAAGGGATACAAAGAGCTTGTTCCGCAAATTGGAGCCATCTACGGTGATAGTATTACCGTAGCAAGAGCGACTCAAATATGTGAGCGTTTAAAAGAAAAAGGTTTTGCTTCTACAAACGTTGTTTTAGGAATTGGTTCATTCACCTATCAATACAACACTAGAGATACTTTCGGGTTTGCCATGAAAGCAACTTATGGAGAAGTTGATGGCGAAGGAAGAGCTATTTTTAAAGACCCAATCACGGATGACGGAACCAAAAAATCTGCTAAAGGATTAATGAGAATTGATTTGGTCGATGGCGTATATCAATTAACAGATAATGTTTCCTGGAAAGAAGAAAAACAGGGTGAATTAAAAGAAGTTTTCAGAGATGGGAAACTTTTAATTGATCAATCTTTAAGCGACATCAGAGCCCTTGTCAGCACAACAGCAAATATTGAGGTATAAAATCTTAAGCTGGTTATAAAAAATGACTAAAAAAAATAAAAATATGAAAATTTCAAACCTTATAATTTTAGCAGGAAGCTTTTTTATAACCGGCATTGCTCATTCACAAACATCAAATCAAACAAAAAAGGTGGCAGAGAAAGAACATTATCCAAAAGCATTGGTAGACTACGATGATTTTAAAAATCTTGTCTCCGAATTAGAAAAGCAAAGAGAAAAACATTTGGTGAGTCTGGATGTCTTTTTAAAAATGTCAAAAGAAGAAAATGTCGTGATCTTAGACAGCCGTTCTGATTTTCGTTTTAACAGAAAACATTTAAAAGGCGCCATACACTTGGATTTCACTGACTTTACGCAGGATAATCTTTTAAAATTAATTCCGGACACCAATACCAAAATATTGATTTACTGCAATAATAATTTTGATGGCGATGCTGTAGATTTTGCTTCGAAAATGTATGTGCCCGAAAAAAAAATTGAGACACAAATATTATCCAACAGAAAACCCATTATGCTGGCGTTGAATATCCCAACACACATCAACCTGTATGGTTACGGATATAAAAATATCTATGAATTGGATGAACTGGTGAATGTAAATGATTCCAGAATTACGTTTGAAGGAACAGAAGTGAAATAATATGTTTGCTTATAAAGTTAAAAGCCTGAATTTTATCAATTCAGGCTTTTTTATTTCTTGTAAAAATTGTTATGATCAATATATTCCCAGACTTTTGAAGGTAAAAGCGGTTGAATATTTTTTCCTTTTTTAATATTGTTCCGAATAAAAGTAGACGAAATTTCTACAACCGGTGCATCAATAATATGGATTCTCGGATGTAATTTTAATTCTACATTTTCCTGTTCTTCAGAAATGCGGGGGTAAACATAAATGTCATGATTATCTAAAAGTACTTCATAGTTTTTCCATTTGTGAAGTGTTTTCAAATTATCCTCACCCATAATCAATGAAAATTCATAATTGGGATACTTATCATGCAAATGAGCCAGCGTATTCACTGTGTAATTCGGCTGAGTCAATTTAAACTCTATATCCGAAGGTTTTATTTTTGGGAAATCCTCCGTTGCCAGATACACCATCTGCAAACGATGATGATCGTCCAGCAAAGCAGCTTTCTTTTTTAACGGATTATGAGGCGTAACCACCATCCAAACCTGATCTAAATCGGCAAATTCAGCCATGTGATTGGCAATAATCAAATGACCAACATGAATGGGATTGTATGTCCCGAAGTAAAGACCTATTTTCATAATCTTAGTAACTAGTGATTAGTAAAAAGTAATTAGCTTTTTAGAGTCTTTGAAAAAGCATTAATCATTTTAGATTCTTCCTCAATCTGGCTTAAAATTTCTTTATACAAAATTTGATTGGTTATAAAACAAAGCTCATTAGCAATTAGCAACTGTGTTTCAATTTCAAATAATGAACCTCTGGAAATATCTAAAAAATGACTAAACGATTTATCTGTATTTCTGCCATAACCTTCAGCAGTATTTGATGGGATAGAGACTGAAGCTCTTTTCAACTGGCTTGTTAAAGCATATAATTCATCTTGAGGAAATGATTTTACCAATTGATAAACTAAACAAACAATTTTAATTCCTTTTTGCCAAATCAATAAATCTTTATACGACTTTATTTCACCCATTTTGAAACTAATTACTAGTTACTTTTTACTAATCACTAATTTATTTAGAAACAAAATTCTTCACCAATTGATAGGCTTCTTCCAAAGCTAAAGGCAAATCATAATTTTTAATGATTACATCAAATTGTGGTGCTGTAGCCAGTTCAACCGAAGCTTTTGCAATTCTCATATTGATTTTGTCGTCACTTTCGGTTGAGCGCTCTTTTAACCTGCGTTTCAATTCATCCACACTTGGCGGTTTGACGAAAACAGCTAGTGTCTGTTGCGGAAATTTATGTTTGATACGCAATCCTCCTGCTACATCAATATCAAAAATGACGTTTTTCCCCAAAGCCCAGATTCTTTCGATTTCTGATTTTAAAGTTCCGTAGAAATTATCACGATATACTTCTTCCCATTCAAGGAAATCTTCTGCTTTGATGTGTTTTTTGAATTCTTCCAGAGAAATAAAATAATAATCTTTTCCGTTAACTTCTTCTCCGCGTGGTTCACGGGAAGCTGCTGAGATCGAAAATTCTAAATTCAAATCTTCTTTCCCAAGCAAATGTCTTACTATAGTTGTTTTTCCTGATCCTGAAGGTGCCGAAAAAACAATTAATTTACCTTTATTCATTATGGTATGCTTTAGACTTTAGGCAATACGCCATAAGCTTTTTATTAGAAGTCTTTAATTTTGCCAATAGCTTAAAGCTTTTACAAAACATTCAAAACCTGTTCCTTAATTTTCTCTAGTTCATCTTTCATCATCACAACCAATTTCTGCATTTGTGCATGATTTGATTTTGAACCCATTGTATTGATTTCACGACCCATTTCCTGAGTGATAAAACCTAATTTCCTGCCATTGGCTTCAGTACCTTCTATTGTTTCTAAAAAGTAATCTAAATGATTTGTCAAACGGACTTTCTCTTCAGTAATATCTAATTTTTCCAGATAATAAATCAATTCCTGTTCAAAACGGTTTTCATCTACATTAACTTTCAATTCAGAAATTGCGGTTTGCAAACGCTCTTTTATAGCCTGAACGCGTTCCGGATCCAATGCCAAAGCATCTTCCATATACTGACGGATATTTCCAATTCGGAGATTAAATTCTTTTTCAAGCGATTCACCTTCGTCCTTTCTAAAACTTAAGATGTTTACTAACGCCTCGTCAATTATAACCTGAATTTGGTCCCAATCATTTTCGTCAATTTCCTCGCGTTCAATTTTCATGGTATCAGGCATACGAACAGCCATTTTCATTAGTTCTGTTTCATCTGCACCAGGATATACTTCTCTCAATTGGGCAATATAGTTTTTCACAACCGGAACATTTACTTTCGTCGAAGTTTGTTCAGAGGTACTTTCGATGTAAATCGCAAAATCGACCTTTCCTCTTTCCAGTCTGGTTGAAATTAAAGTACGCAAACCCAATTCCATTTCGCGATAAACTGATGGCATCCGAACATTTAAATCTAAACCTTTACTATTTAAAGATTTTACTTCTACAGTAATTTTTTTAGTTGGCAATTGCAGAGAAGCTTTACCGAAACCGGTCATCGATTGTATCATATAATTGAGTATAAAGGCGCAAAGATACTAAAAAGTATTCAGTACGCTATTTAGAGTAATCATTTCAAACTATTCTAAAGCTTTCATAACCTGGAGAATATTTTGCTGGCTGTTGCCAATGTAAATTTTACCATCAATAATAAAAACCGGACGGCTTAAAAATGTATAATGTTCTAAAATATATTTTTTAAAATCGGCTTCTGTCAGGGATTTATTTTTCAAATCCATTGATTTGTACAATTGTGCCTTTTTGCTAAATAATGCTTCGTAGCTTCCTGAAAGCTGATACATTTCTTCGAGTTCAGTTTCAGTAATTGGACTTTGTTTAATATCATGAAAAACCAGATTATTGTCTTTCGGTAAGCTTTTGATAATTTTTCTGCAGGTATCACAAGAAGCCAGGTAGTATATTTTGTTCATAATTTTAGTTTATTTTGAATACAAAGAAAATTCATTGAAACTTAAAATTGCCTAATTTTATAAAAAAAATAAATTTATGAATTCAGTTTTCGATGTACAAAAAACAATTAGAGAAATTCTTTTGAAAATTTTAGACAATCATTCATTAGAGCAATTAAATAAAATCCCTGAAGGTTTTAGTAATAATTTGATTTGGAATATAGCGCATTGTGTATCTGCACAACAAAGTTTAGTCTATAAATTATCGGGGGTACCATCAAAAGTTTCCGGAGAATTTATTGCCAAATACAGCAAAGGAACAAAACCTGAAGGAGATGTTTCACAAGCTGAAGTAGATGAAATCAGAACATTACTTTCAGAAACATTACATCAGGCAGAAAAAGATTATTCGAATAAAACATTCTTAAATTATACGGAGTACACAACAAGCATGGGTTTTACACTTCGAAATGTAGAAGATGCTTTGTCTTTCAATAATTACCATGAAGGTACCCACACCGGAATTATATTGAGTATCCGAAAGTTTGTTTAAACTTTCGGATTTTTTAATTCATAATAGTTTCTATTGTCACAGTCATTGCACCTGCACCTTTGCTTTTGGTAATTTCCATGAAAGCTCTTTTAGATAAATCTATTTCCCTTGTTTTTACAAAAGGTCCCCTATCCGTTATTTTGACGATAACAAATTTTCCATTAGCTTCATTTGTTACTTTTACTTTTGTGCCAAAAGGGAGTTTTTTATGGGCAGCTGTATATTTATTATTATTAAATCTGCTTCCATCAGCGGTTTTTCTACCATTAAAACGATCATGATAGTAAGAAGCATGGGCTGATTTTTTATAAAGTTTTAATTTTAAACCTTTAACACTAAAAATAGAATCTGTTTGTGGAGTAGTGAAAATTTTAGGTTTATCTGTTTTTAAAGTATCCTGAGCAGGTTTATCTTCAATTGGTTTACTTTGACTCATCACATAAGTAAAGCAGCTTAGTAAAGTTACCGAAAGAATAGAGAGTAAAAGTTTTTTTTTATTCCTCATAAGTTATTTTTTTTCAGACTTGGGGAGTTTGTACAAATAATATGCCGAGATAAAAAAAGCCCCGTAACAGGGCTTATTTTTGTGTTCTTAGAACCATAAGTTCCATGGTATCCTGCTCAAAATAAGCAGTAATCCTAATCCGTAGAAAATAGCAAATGTTTTAAACTTTGCTTCGCTATTGATTAGTTTTTTATGTTTTGACCATCCTATTGTAATCAAAGCAATGGCAATAATATTAATTAGCGGGTGTTCTAATGAAGTAAGTCTTAGTTCAGCATTAGACATTTGTCCAAAAGCTGAAAGTCCAAGTGGAGACACGAAATAAAGAATCAAACCGATCAATAATTGTGTATGTGTCCCGATCAAAGCAAATAAAGCAATTTTACGGTCTTTAGCAGTAAATTCTTTTTTGGATGTAAAACCAAGAACAGCATTTACAACGGCAATTAGTAAAACTAATAATGCCAAATAAGCCCATCCGGAGTGGAGTTTTTGAATAAAATGGTACATAAATTATTTTTTTGTTTGAAAACAAATATAACAAAAAAGGTTATAAAAAAACGGCATTAAACTAAAAGTCAATGCCGTTTTTTTGGTATTTATTTAGATTCTAAATATTAGAAGTCGTAACGTAAACTAAAGTTCCATGTTCTACCGAAACCGAAATATACTTGATTGTTAGTAGAAATACCTTTGTAAGTTGGCTGAGTTGGATAGTCAGCAGCAAAGAAATTTGTTTTTGCTTCAGCAATGTAAACTGTATCAAAAACGTTGTTTACGTTTAATCTGAAACCAACTGAATTACTTTTGGTTTTTCCAACTAACCAGTTGTAAGATAAACCAGCATCAACTAAACCGAATGAAGGTAATTCTAAAGAGCCTTTATTGGTTGCAGATGTAAAGTTACCTGGAGAAATTGCAGCATATAATTTCTCATTATAATTATAGTTTGCATCGATACTAAAACGTGTTAATATTTCGTATGAAGCTCCTAAAGCCGCAGTTAATTGAGCGGCGTCACCAACTTTTACACCATCAAGGAAAAGAATTGTAGTAGTTCCTCCGCCAACTGGATTGTTTCCAGAGTCATAACGGTTACTTGTGCTTGTTCCCTCGTATTTCCAGTCGCCAATAGAGAACATCCCGGTAATATTAAGTTTATCTGTAACTCTCGCTTTACCGTCAAACTCAATACCTGAGTGGATTTCAGTAATTCCTGCGTAGTCATAATAACCTCCCGGGTTTGTTACGTCATTATCGTTTGATCTTTGGTATCTGTCTTTCCAGGATGTACGGTAAATGTTTAAGTTAGCAGTAAAGATTCTGGAACGAAAACCATATCCAGCTTCTAAACCGAAGATTTTTTCGTTAGTTAAATTACCATTTACTAATGAAGCATTGTTTGGATAAACAGCATTAAAGAATGGTTGTTTTGAGTAATACCCTGTATTAAAATAAACATTGTGTTGCTCGTTAATATTGTAGTTCACACCACCTTTTACGTTACCACCAAGAATGTTTTCGTAATCTGTGCTTGATAATGCATTAGAAGCTAAGTATTTGAAATAATCAACTCTTTTAAATCCTTGCTGAGAAAGAGCTCCTTGTACAAAAACTGTTAAGTGGTCATTAGAGTATTCCAGTTGAGTGAAACCTCCATACCATCTTACATCTCCATCATTATAAAAGTTGATTTTTTTCTCATCATCTGTACTTTTGAAGACGTTCCAAGCTGGGTAAGTCGAATTTGTTTGTGTTAATACTCTATTAGGATTGTTTACATCAAAGTTGTCAATGTAAGCATTTGCTCCTAATAAATTGTTGATGTTTTGGTAGTGGATACCTTTGTAACCTCTAACGTCGACACCAAGATCCCAAGTTAAATGATCTGAAAACTTTTTGTTAAAGTTCACAATTGCACCATACCAGTTATGTGAGTTCACTGATGAAATTTGAGAAATACCAGTTGTTGAATTTGTTAAATTTCCAGTACTCGAACTGTTTTGGAATTGACCACTTGTACCATTAGTTGTACGCGTATAGTTAGTCCCGTTAATGTTCACAGTTTGACCTGAATTGTAAGCAACGATTTTATCAAAATCCACTAAACCTTCAGCAGTTCTAAATGCATTATTTGCATAATTAAAACCTCTAATACCACCTGCTCCTCTGGAACCTCCACCACGTCCGAAAGAAACGTAAGCTACGGTTGATAATTTTGAAGTTTCATTAATTTTATAATCCCAGTTTAATGAGATTACTGGTTTGTGGTAGTAATTCCTTACCATGTTAAATGATTCTCCATTTTTATATCCCCAGTCAGAGTTATATTTAATGTTTGGATCATCAACAGAGCCATATTTTTGATACTGTGCGATTGTAATGAAAGTTGATCTTTGATCATGCCATTGTGGAGCACCAGTTATAGTCAATTGGAAATCATGTTTGTTGTTTTTTGTAGTATAACCAAGACCTATATAGTAATTGTCTCCGTTAAAATTTGTTCCGTCTACATAACCATCACCCTGAGTGTGGCTGTACAATACAGATGCAGAGAATCCACTTTCTAATTTTCCTGTGTTGTAAGCAACGTTTGATTTAAAGTAATTGTCATTTCCTAAAGAAGTACCTACTGTACCTCCTTGTTTTAAATCAGAAGCTTTAGTTAAGATATTTACAGTTCCTCCAACAGAAGCGATAGCTAATTTTGAAGACCCTAAACCTCTTTGAACCTGCATTGCAGAAGTTACATCTGAGAGACCAGCCCAGTTACTCCAGTAAACAGTTCCACCTTCCATGTCGTTAACCGGCATACCATTGATCATAACGGCAATATTTTTTTGATCAAAACCACGGATGTTGATTCTTGAATCTCCAAATCCACCACCTGATTTAGACGTGTAAACTGAAGGTGTATTTTTTAGAATTTCCGGAAATTCCTGAGAACCAAGTTTTTCCTGAATTTCCGCTGCTTTAATTGTAGAAACTGCTACTGGGGTTTTTCTGTCTTTTGCAATATCCACTGTTGTACTTTTTACTACAATTTCGTTTAATTCGTTTGAGTTAGAAGCTAAGACGATTGTCCCTAAATTAGTAATAGATCCATTAGATACTGAAAATTTTACAGTTTGGCTTTGATAACCTAAAAAAGAAATAACGATTTCTCCTGTACTAGTTGATGCATTGAGAGTAAATTTACCATCAAAATCTGTAGAAGTAGCTGTCGTCGATCCCTTAATCACTACATTTGCTCCCGGCAAAGAACCTGTGCCGTCAGTAATAGTACCAGTAACCTTACCTTGAGAAAATACGGTTGAAACTATCATGAACAATAGTCCCGTGAGTAACCAATTTTTCATTGTCTTCATTTATTTGTTAGTTTTATTGTTTTTGGCAAAATTATAACAAATTAATCAGATAGTGTTATCAAAATGTTAAGAAAAGCAAGTTTTATTTATTGTACTGCGCATTAAAACGTTTTTTACTTTTTTGTTTAAGGAAAACAATCATTTTTTAAATTTTACCCCCTTAAATTTGTTAAAATCACAATAATCAGAATAGCTGCACAGGCCAAAACCTTCAAAAATGATACATTCCAGGTATTTATGGAGTGTTTTTATACGAAAAAACGCCTTAATCTTATCAAATTAAGGCGTTTGCAGTTAATCAAATAAAAACTAAATATTTTATTTATTTCTTAAAAAATAGTTCAATAAAAATGACGTCGAACTATCATGATTTTTTACTGTTTTTGTATTTATCTCTTCTAAAATAGAATTGGCTAATTGCTTCCCTAACTCTACTCCCCATTGATCATAACTGAAGATATTCCAGATAATCCCCTGAACAAAGATCTTGTGCTCATACAACGCTATTAAAGATCCTAAACTTTTAGGAGTCAATTTC
This sequence comes from Flavobacterium sp. Flavsp81, assembly GCF_059491325.1. Taxonomy (NCBI): domain Bacteria; kingdom Pseudomonadati; phylum Bacteroidota; class Flavobacteriia; order Flavobacteriales; family Flavobacteriaceae; genus Flavobacterium; species Flavobacterium sp. Flavsp81. The sequence goes on from NZ_CP168505.1 coordinate 3,202,335, forward strand.
TGAATCAGGATTGTATTGGTTGGTTTGTTTCCTGTAAAAACTTTAAAAGGCAATAAATAAGACGCTTTTTCAGCAGATAATCCTTGTTTGTCAAATTCAGCCTGAACCTGAGCTGCAGTTTTTCCGTTCATCAAAGCTTCTGTCTGGGCAAAAAAGTTTGACATTAACTTATCATGATGATCATCATTTCCGTATAGTGATTTTACGAATCCGATAAAATCTGTGGGAATCAATTTTGTTCCCTGGTGGATCAATTGAAAAAATGCATGCTGCGAATTTGTTCCGGGTTCTCCCCAAATAATAGTTCCGGTTTGATAGTTAACCGGTTTTCCGTCACGACCAACACTCTTTCCGTTACTTTCCATAGTTGCCTGCTGCAAATAAGGAGCCAATTTTTGTAAATATTGTGTATACGGAATCAAAGCTTCGCTTTCGGCACCAAAGAAATTATTGTACCAAACACTCAATAAAGCCAGAGTTACCGGAATATTTTGATCAAATTCTGCCGATTTGAAATGCTCATCCATTTCATTAGCACCTTTCAATAAATCATTATAATTATCAAAACCAATGGCCAATGCAATACTCAAACCAACAGCACTCCATAATGAGAATCTTCCTCCAACCCAATCCCACATCGGAAAAACGTTTTCAGGATCAATTCCGAATTCGGTTACTTTTTGGATATTAGTCGAAACTGCTACGAAATGTTTTGCAATATCTTCCTGAGTTGCAGATTTCAGAAACCATTCTTTGATTGTTTCAGAATTTGTTAATGTTTCCTGAGTCGTAAATGTTTTTGAAACGATTAAGAAAAGTGTCGTTTCGGGATTTAATTTTTTGATTACCTCATTTACGTGGTCACCGTCAACATTCGAAACAAAATGTACATTTAGATGATTCTTGTAAAATTGCAATGCTTCAACAGCCATAACGGGTCCAAGGTCTGAACCTCCAATACCAATATTAACAATGTCTGTAAAAGCTTTTCCTGTAAAACCCTTTCTTTCTCCCGAAATGACTTCGTTTGTGAAATTTTTAATTTTGTTTTTTACTTCATAAACTTCGGGGATTACATTCTCTCCATCTACTTTTATAACTGCCGATTCAGGAGCGCGTAAAGCAGTGTGTAAAACAGCCCTGTTTTCTGTCTGGTTGATGATTTCTCCGCCAAAATAATCAGAAATAGCACTTTTTAATCCAATAGAATTTGCTAATTCTAATAAAAGTGAAATAGTTTCCTCACTGATATTATTTTTAGAATAATCTACTAAAAAGTCATTCCATTGCAAATTGAATTTTTCAACACGGGCATTGTCCTGTTGAAATAATTCCTGTATCGTAGTTGTGTGAATTGCATTATAGTGGTTTTGCAGATTTTTCCACGCTTCAGTCCCGGTTGGGTTTGTTGTGTTTAAAGCCATTTTTTTCTAATATTGTTTTTTGTTTTTTGAAATACAAAAATACTGAAATTAGTTTTAACAGCTTACTGATTGCCAATTATGTAACAAGAAGTTATTAAAGAAATCGTTGTAATTAAAATAACTCTACAAATTCCCAATACTATCCAATTCTCTTTTTAAGGGTTCCATTTGGTTTTCGAAACGATTCTTATCACTGCCGGTTAAAGATTCTCCGGTTGGTAAATTGAGACGAAGCGCATCTACCTGAATTCCGTTTTTCCAGAAGCGATAGCAAACATGTGGTCCCGAAGCTAATCCGGTACTGCCGACTAATCCTATTTTTTGTCCTTGGGTAACACGCTGGCCACGACGAACCAAAATTCTGGACATATGCAAATATTGCGTAGAATAGGTGCTGTTATGTTTTACTTTTACAAAGTTTCCGTTTCCTGCAGTATATCCGGTTGCTTCTACAACTCCCGAAGCGGTAGTTGAAATTGGTGTTCCGGTTGGCGCAGCATAATCAGTTCCTTTGTGTGCTTTCCAGGTGTGCTGCACAGGATGAAATCTGTTCATCGTAAATCTCGATGTGATTCGGCTGAATTTAATCGGTGATTTTAAGAAAAAGTTTTTCAGCGTTTTCCCTTCATCATCATAATATTCTATTTTACCGGATTTTGTATCTTTCTCGAATGGAAAAGCATATATAATTTTTCCTTTATATTCAAAAAATGCAGCTTCAAGCTCCTCAACGCCATCATAAGTTTTACCATTTATAAAACGCTCGGTAAAAATTAATCCGTAACGATCTCCTTTTTTAAGTTTAAAGAAATCGATAGACCACGAAAATACTTTGGTAATCCTGTTTGCAAGAGCTGCTTCAACACTGTTGTTTCCTAACGTTTCAGAAAGTGAGCTTTTTAAAACCCCACCTATTATTTTCCGCTTTAAAGTAACCGGTTTTACTTTTTTGTAAGCCGTTGCAAGACTGTCCCTAAAATCTATAACATAATAAGTAAGTGCATCAGGCTGATAAATAAAAACCTGCAGTTTATTGGTTTTATTTTTTGATCTAAGAATCGTATAAGGTTTATTATATCGAATAATCCTTACGTTAAAAGAATTTTTTACCTGATTAACAATATCATAAACCTGTTTGTTTCCAATATTTTGACCCTGGATTATTGACCCAAAAGAATCTCCTTTTTTTACAGTATCCAGAACCACATTAAAATCAGCGTAATTAAAGCCAAATTCTATTTTTTTAGTCTTCGGTTTGACAATTTTGATTTCAACTTTTTCTTCCGTTTTTTTACATGAAAATATTGAAAACAATACTATTAAAATTACGATTGCTTTTTTCAAACTTTTAATTTTTTACTGGAAAATTAAACGGTGGTTTCGTTTCCCCAATTGGACAATTCTTCTTCGGTCCACAATTTAGGAAAAAAGATGCGTCTTTGGTATTTTGGATGCATATATTTTTGCCAGTCACTTCCACCTGTAGCTTCACCATTTCCTTTTCCACTTTCCAGAATGTATTTTATGGCCGTATTTAAGTGCTGCATTACCCAGGTAATATTTACTGTATGATCGTAATGACGCATAGCCATAATCAAATCAGGATTTTTTTGGTCCTGTTCCGGTAATTGCGTGAATTTTTGCCAAATATTTTTAGTCTTAAAATCTGACATTTGTCGTAAGAATTGATCCTTGTATTTCTTTTCAAATTCCTGCAATAAATATGATTTTTGACCTGTTTGATAATCTTTTCCCGCAGCCTGCCAGTATAAATGCTCAAAACTTGTTTCTAAATCAGTGTTTTCATCAAAATCAGCTTTATATCTTTTGTCTGTCAGGTTAATAACATCTGTCGAAGCAAATTCAATTAATCTGTATTGTGCGCTTTGAAAACCACTTGCAGGAGTTAAGGTATTCCTGAATTTCATATATTGGTCTACTTCCATTCCGTTCTCCATAATACTGAAAGAATTGGTCAGCATATCAAAATAACGGGTAATTCTTGAAAGCCTTTCACTAAAAAAATAGGTTTGAATATTCTCATTATCAGCGATTTGATCGATTTCCCACAAAATCATTTTAAAAATCAGCTCATTTACCTGATGATACATAATAAATACCATTTCATCAGGAAGTGTGGTACGCTGAATCTGCAAATTTAAAAGCGCATCGGTTTGTATATAATCCCAATATGTTATTGGTTTTGACCAAAGCAACCCTTCAAGCTGCACCTCTGTTTTTTGATTTATAGCTTTAAACTTAAGATCAATTTCTTTCAGTATTGATTCAGAATTATCTGTGGTATTCATTATTTTTTTACTTTAAGTGGACTTTTCAATCCTTTATATTCATCAATATCAGCTTTCAGTGAGCCAACTGCCAAATCAGCTTTTATTCGAACCGGGACTTTATTATCATCTGCTGTTATCCAAAGTGTTACACTTTCTTTCTCTTTAAAAACCCGTCCGGCTTGTACTAAAGGTTTAAAAACCATTGTAGAAACGGTGCCAAATTTAGTTGTAATATCCTGACGTCCTATATATTTTAACTTAAATTTTGTGATTTCCTCATCAAAGAACATATCAATTGTAATTGCTTCGCCAGGTTGAAGCTTATCAATATTAGGATGATTTCTCAAATAATAAAATGAAGAAAGAATATCCTGTACATTATTTGTAAGAACAATTGTTTTTTCAGATTTATGTTTGTAATCCTTTACCAAAATCCTGTTTTCTTTCTGATTAAAAAACCCTTCCTGGTTTTTGGTATATCCGCCTTCATTTATTTTTCGAACATATCGGTATGGTTCACCGGTTTCTTTATCAAAATAGCTTTCGTATAAATCTTCAACCTTGAAGAAAAATCTGGACATTCCGGTTGTATAACCTTTACCCACTGCATGAAATACTTTTTTGTTATTTATTGTTGCATCTTTTACTTCCAGAGTAGCATAACCTGCATTTACAATACCATAATGAATCCTGAACTTAATATATTCCCCAACACCAAACGAATCTTCTTTGAAACTATCGAAACTGAATGTGGAGAGAATGAATATGTAGAGAATAATTTTTTTCATAATATATCTGTCTGTTTATTAGATTATAAACAAATTTTATTCCAAATGTACCAAAACAAAAAAACTCAGTCAAATAATGACTGAGTTTTTATGCTATTAACTAACCAAAAAACTATAAATTATGAAAATTTATATCAATTCAGAAGGAAACCACCCCTTCTTGATTTGCGAGTGCAAAGATATACAGAAAGTGCAAAAAAGAAATACAAATGATCGAGTTTAACAAAACATTTGCATAAAAACCATCATTTTACAGAGAATTTCTCTACATATCTTAAAATTTAAATAATTTATAATGTTCCTCTTAATTCCTGCTCTCTTTCAATCGACTCAAAAAGGGCTTTAAAGTTACCTGCCCCGAACCCTTTTGCCCCCATTCTTTGAATAATTTCAAAAAAAAGTGTTGGTCTGTCCTGAACCGGCTTCGTAAATATCTGTAATAAGTACCCATCTTCATCAGCATCAACCATGATGGCTAATTTTTCAATTTCGTTTAAATCTTCCTTCATCACATCCATATGAACACCCAATCTTTCAGGAATCGCCTGATAGTAAGTATGTGGTGGTGGTGATAAAAATTCGACACCTCTGGCTTTTAGTTCTGAAACTGTTTTGATGATATCATCTGTTGCAATAGCAATATGCTGAATCCCGGGCCCGCCATAAAAATCTAAATATTCTTCGATTTGAGATTTTTTCTTTCCCTCTGCAGGTTCGTTAATCGGGAATTTGATTCTTCCGTTTCCGTTTGACATTACCTTACTCATCAAAGCTGAATATTCAGTATTGATTTGTTTGTCATCAAAAGATAAGAAATTCACGAATCCCATAACTTCTTCATAGAATTTTACCCAGATATTCATTTCGTTCCAGCCCACATTTCCTACCATGTGGTCGATATATTTCAATCCCGTTGGCGCTGGATTATAGTCTGACTTCCATTCTTTGTAACCTGGCAGGAAAACTCCGTTGTAATTTTTTCTTTCGACAAAAATATGAACGGTCTCTCCGTAAGTGTAAATTCCTGAACGAACTACTTCTCCAAATTCATCTGATTCTACAGTTGGCTCCATAAAAGAACGGGCGCCGCGTTTCATAGTTTCTTCATAAGCGCTCCTGGCATCTTCTACCCAAAGTGCTGCAACTTTTACACCGTCTCCATGTTTTTGAAGATGTGCATGAATTGGAGAATCCTGCGTTAATGGAGTTGTCAGAACAATTCTGATTTTATCCTGCTTCAAAACATAAGATGCCTTGTCCCTAACTCCGGTTTCTAATCCGGCGTATGCCAGTGACTGATATCCAAAAGCGGTTTTGTAATAATGTGCCGATTGTTTTGCGTTTCCTACGTAGAATTCTACATAATCTGTTCCTAATAATGGAAGGAAATCCTGTGCTCCTTCGAAGATTTTTTCTAATCCGTATTCTACTGATTTTACTTCTTTTGACATAATGTTTATTTGTTTAATCGATTAATCGTTTTTTGATGAACCGAATTGTTGTTTTGAATTTTGATTTTTTAGCCCTGATGGAAACGTCATCCTTTTGTGGCGGGGTTCGCCATAAAAGATATAGTGTACAGCAGGAATAGCTTCTAATTATATTGTAAATGGAGATTACTCCGTCCAGGACTTGTAATACTGACCATCATCTAATCCCATTGCTTCTTCAGTAACCATAAGCGGTCTGAAAGTATCCACCATAACAGCTAATTCCTGTGTTTCTTTGTGACCAATACTGCGTTCCATCGCACCGGGTGCGGGACCATGCGGAATGCCTTTTGGATGCAAAGTGATATGACCCTGCTCGATATTGTTTCGGCTCATAAAATCGCCATCAACATAATACAAAACTTCGTCGCTGTCTATATTACTGTGATTGTATGGTGCCGGAATTGCTTTTGGATGATAATCGTAAAGTCGCGGGCAGAATGAGCAAACGACAAAAGTTGCCGTTTCAAAAGTTTGATGTACCGGAGGCGGCTGGTGAACACGTCCTGTTATAGGTTCGAAATTGTGAATGGAGAATCCGTACGGAAAATTGTAGCCGTCCCAGCCCACTACATCAAAAGGATGCGTAGCATAAACGACTTCGTGAATCATGCCATCTTTTTTGATTTTAATTAAAAAATCGCCTTTTTCGTCATGCGTTTCCAATTCGTTTGGCAGAATAAAATCGCGTTCGCAAAATGGTGAATGTTCTAAATGTTGCCCAGATTGGTTTTTATAACGTTTTGGAGTGTAAAAAGGAGAATAAGATTCGACATAAAAAAGTCGATTTTCTTCGGTGTCGAATTCAATTTGGTAAATGATGCCTCTTGGAATAATTAGATAATCACCATATTCAAAAGGGATATTCCCTAACATGGTTCTTAATTTTCCTTTTCCTTTATGGATGAAAAGCATTTCATCGGCATCGGCATTTTTGTAGAAATATTTAGTAAGTGATTCTTTTGGGGCTGCCAAACCAATGATACAGTCTTTATTGACCAGCATAGCTTTGCGGCTTTCTAAAAAGTCATTCTCCGGTTTTAATTCAAAACCTTTAAATAATAATGATTTTATATTTTTTCCGATTGCAATTTTGGGTTCAACCGAATAGGAATTTAAAATTTCTTTAACCTGCGTTGGTCTGTGAATATGATAGGACAATGACGAATGCCCGTGAAAACCTTCGGTACCAAACAATTGTTCGTAGTAAAAACCTCCGTTAGGTTTTTCGAATTGGGTGTGTCTTTTTTGAGGAAAGTTTCCGAGTTTGTGATATAATGGCATGGCTTTTCAATTTAGATAATTTGTAAATTAGATAATTCGAAAATTGTGAATTGTGTGAACAGATAATCAGCTCATTTCTAAGAATGACTAATCATCTCAATTCGATAGCTTACTCAGGATTTCTCTTGATGAGGAATTGAAGATACTCTAATAAACCTGTCCATTTTGTTTTCATTATAACAAATATCGTAATTTTTATTGAGTTAATTACAAATTAAAACAAAAATCCGATACTAAACCACGTATAGCCTTTTGGATTTTCCGGCGACCATGAATATTTTACTTCAATAGGACCAATAATTGTTTCTAAACCATAACCCACGGCATAACCGGAATATTTAGGCATTTGTATCCAATCGACTGTGCTAAAAATATCATCGCCCAAATTAGCATAATTGGCCGAAAAGTTAACATGGTTTTTTCTAAAGATTTCGTAATCCAAAACAATACCGGATTTAATAAAACTATTGCCGGCAATACTTAGAAAATCATAGCCATAAAAATAATCAAAGTTGTTTATTTTATTATAACCATATCCTCCTAAAATATAATTAAAAAAGTTTACGCCTTTGTTTCCAATTGTTGCTCCCGCCTGAGTTTCAAATTTAAAAGTTGCTTTTTTAAAGAATGTTTTAACAAAACCAATTTCCGCTTTCATAGTCGTAAATGGTTCAAAAGCATTAGTATAATCTGAAGAGGTCAAATAGCTTTTAATATCTGATGAAAAAAACACACCCGAATTCGGAAAATATTTACTATCGAAAGAATCATATTTCAGATACCCAAAAAGACTTAAATAATCGCTTTTATCAATCACAGGGTCAGTATTGGCAAGAGTCGGTGATTTTATTTTCAAGTATTCATAATCTACACCACCACCCATTAAAAACTTCTGAACAAATATGGTCTGGAAATAAGCCTGATTCGAGATATCCATAAAGTCAACATTAATTAAGTTGATATTTGGATCTTGTGATGGATTATTACCAATATTATCAGAAATAGCATCAGAAATATTTCGATTGAACTGATTTAATCTTGAACGGAAACCAAAACTGATATTAAATCCGTTTTCGACATAATAATTTAAATCATATCTGAAATTATCTCCTAAAATAATATCCAGTGATGTATTATCATTTTTTAGAAATGTTTTTTTATGTGTAAGATTTATCAAAACAGCACTTTTATAAAGTCCGTCATAATGCAAACCCAGTTTTAAATACGTTTGCGTCGGGTTTTCTTTTAATACTAAATCAAGATCGTCCTTATTTCCATTAGGCTGTAAACAATAAGATATGGCGCTAAAGTTTTGAGTAGCATTTATATTATTTATTCCGGTTTTCAGATCATCGTATGTAATGGTACTTCCCGGTTTAAAACGAAGCTTTCCGTTGATGTATTCTTTTGTAAAATTGTCTAATTTTTCATTGTTTATATTTTCAATATGAAGTGTATTATCAGAACCAATTTTTAATTTTGGCTTTTTATAAAAATTATTTTCGTCAGCAAGTGCTTTTATTTTCTCATAAACCCCAAACGCAGCATCTTCACCTTTACGAATGATTTCTTCTCCTTTGTCAAATGAAATGACTCTGTAGTTGCTAATATCCGGTTTTATGTAAACATCTGTATCTTTAACTTTTTTCTTCATTTTTTCGATAGACTGAAGATTCGTTATCTGAACCAATATACGCGTAGCATTTTTAAGATTTCTGCGATCGAGTAAATCATCCTGTACGTCGACTCCAATAATGATATCAGCTCCTAAGTCACGGACTTCTTTTATGGGATAATTATTGACTACGCCACCATCTACAATTAATTTACCATCTACTTCAACAGGTGAAAATAAGGATGGAAAAGCAGCACTGGCAACCATGGCCTGCGCTAAATTACCTTTATTAAGCAAAACCTCATCACCTGTTTCAATATCCGTACCGATACATAAAAAAGGTGTTGGAAGCTGATTAAAATCCCTGACATGTCTCACATTACGCGTGAGGCTGCTCAATAAATTATAATTATACATTCCTTTTGAGAGTGCTTCGGGAATTCCGATCCTGAAATTACTGAAAGGCAGAACCAAAGCATATAACTCATCATTTTTTTTGCCGTAAAAATTCTTGGAAGCCCTTGGAATATAATCGTTTATTAATTCATCAAAATTGGTTTTTGTGAATATGGAATCGATTTGAGAAGCATTGTAACCTGAAGCATAAAGCCCGCCAACGACAGCTCCCATACTGGTTCCTCCAATATAATCTATTTTTATTCCTGCCTGTTCAATTACTTTTAGAACACCAATATGTGCAAATCCTTTTGCTCCGCCGCCGCTTAAGACCAACCCTATTTTTGGTCTTTTTTTTATATTGTCCTGATTTACTTTTTGATTATTTTCCTGTGAAAAAGAGTTTTGCGAATTAAAAAACAGAAGTGCAAAAAGAACCAACTGTATGTCCCGGATGGAAATGAAAAACTGCGAGAGACAAAATGATATTTTTTCCTGCAAAAAAAGAGCGACCCTAGAAGCTCCTTTTTTTGGAATAGAAAAAAATCGTTTTGACCGGGTATTTGAAATGGACAACTGGATTGGGCACATAAAAATAAAAACTAATTTGTTTTGTAAAAGTCGACAATTTTTTTGGCTTTTGATATCCCTACAACATCAGATATTTCTTTTTCTGAAGCCAACTTTAATCTTTTAACACTTTTGAAATGTTGTATTAATGTGAGCATTGTTTTTTCGCCAATTCCGGGAATACTTTCTACAGACGAATTGAGGGCAGCTTTGCTTCGTTTATCACGATGAAAAGTGATTCCAAATCGATGGGCTTCGTTTCGTAATTGCTGGATTACTTTTAACGTTTCGGATTTTTTATCCAGATACAACGGAATCGAATCGCCTGGATAAAAAAGCTCTTCGAGACGTTTTGCGATTCCGATTATGGCAATTTTACCTCGCAATCCTAACTCGTCAATACTTTTTAAGGCTGCTGATAATTGTCCTTTTCCACCGTCAATAATAATCAGTTGCGGAAGCGGTTCGTTTTCATCCAATAATCGTTTGTAACGACGATACACAATCTCGGTCATCGAAGCAAAATCGTCAGGACCGATAACCGTTTTTACATTAAAATGCCGATAATCTTTCTTGCTTGGTTTTCCGTCTTTAAAAACTACACAGGCCGCCACAGGATTGGTTCCCTGAATATTGGAGTTATCAAAACACTCGATATGGCGCGGTTCTGTTGGCAAACGCAGGTCTTTTTGCATTTGTGTCATGATACGATTGACGTGCCTGTCTGGATCTACAATTTGTAATTGTTTCAATTGTTCGATTCTGTAGTATTTGGCGTTCCTGATAGACAAATCCAGAATTTGTTTTTTATCACCCAATTGCGGAACGGTAACTTTTATCTTTTCTCCCAAATCAACTTCAAACGGAACAATCACTTCTTTTGATAATAACTGAAAGCGTTCCCGAAGTTCGATTATCGCCAATTCGAGTAATTCTTCATCTGTTTCATCCAGTTTTTTCTTGATTTCCATGGTATGCGAACGAATAATCGAGCCGTGAGAAATTTGTAAAAAGTTCACATAAGCTGCACTTTCATCAGATACAATCGAAAAAACATCGATATTGGTGATTTTCGGATTTACAATCGTAGATCTCGATTGGTAATTTTCGAGAATTTCTATTTTTTCCTTGATTTTTTGCGCTTCTTCAAATCGTAAATCCTGTGCATATTTGTTCATTAAACGTTTGAAATCTTTCATGCTTTCCTTGAAATTTCCTTTCAGGATTTCGCGAATCGCATCAACCTGTCTTTGATAATCTTCCAATGGTTCCAATCCTTCGCAAGGTCCTTTGCAATTACCAATATGATATTCCAGACATACTTTAAATTTGCCGGAACTGATATTTGATTCGTTCAAATCATAATTACAGGTTCTTAACGGATAAAGCTCTTTGATTAAGTCCAGAATTGTATATACCATTTTGAAATTGGTATACGGACCAAAATATTCAGATCCGTCTTTCACCATTCTTCTGGTTAAAAATATTCTCGAAAAAGGTTCTTTTTTTATGCAGATCCAAGGGTAGCTTTTATCATCACGAAGCAATACATTATACCGCGGCTGCAGAGTTTTTATCAGGTTATTTTCTAATAAAAGTGCATCAGTTTCAGTAGGAACCACAATGTGTTTGATGGTAATAATTTTTCTTACCAGCACATTCGTTTTCCTTGTATCGTGAATTTTATTAAAATAAGAAGAAACTCTTTTCTTTAGATTTTTTGCTTTCCCAACATATAAAATCTTTCCGTCCTTATCATAATACTGATACACACCGGGATTGTCCGGCAAGGTTTGAATTTGAAGTTCTAAAGACGGTATTTGCATTATATTTATTTCTGAAGATATAAAAAGACTTGTCAAAAATCATTCCGATTCACATCGGAAAGCTTAACACTGAAATCTTTTCAAATTTACGAAATCAAAAGAATAATTTCTATATTTAGAGTCTGTTTAAAATTCGACATGAAAAACAATGCCCCAATGGTTCTTTTTGGCGAATCGATTTTGCCTGGAGAAAACAAAACGATAAATGTAGAAATCGCCAGATTGCACACTACAACTAAACTCAATATTCCGATTATCGTTCGACGTTCTAAATTTGACGGACCAATAGTTTTATTCTCTGCCGGAATTCATGGCGACGAAATAAATGGTGTAGAAATTGTACGCCAGATCATCAGTAAAAAACTAAATCGCCCAACAAGAGGAACTATTATCTGTATTCCGATTATCAATATTTACGGTTTTGTCAATAAATCAAGGGAATTTCCTGACGGTCGCGATTTGAACCGTGTTTTTCCGGGGAGTAAAAAAGGTTCGCTGGCAAGTCGTTTTGCATTTCACATTACCAATCAGATATTACCTATTATTGATTATGCAGTAGATTTTCACGCAGGAGGTGCAAGTCGGTTTAACGCTCCTCAGATTCGAATTACAGAAAATAATCCTGAATTAAAACTTCTGGCTGACGTTTTTAATGCTCCGTTTACATTATATTCCAAAAACATCAACGGTTCTTTTAGAAATACTTCTGAAAAAGCCAATGTCAAAATGCTTCTTTTTGAAGGCGGTAAATCATTGGATATTAATGACCCGGTAGCAAATGAAGGCATAAAAGGAGCCAAACGTTTGCTGGATTACCTTAATATGCTGGACCCGAAACATATTGTTGAAAAAGCCAATTTCCCTTCTATCTATATTAAGAACTCTGTTTGGTTACGGGCAAAGCAATCCGGATTATTACACGATTACAATATGGTCAGCCGCTTTGTTACGAAAGGAACTATTTTAGCCATTATTACAGACCCTTTTGGTAAATTTGAGCAAAAAGTAAAAGCACCACATGACGGCTTTGTTATCAATGCCAATCATTCGCCTATTGTTTATGAAGGCGATGCTATTTACCATATTTCTAAAAATATAGATGACAATGCCTACGAATAAAAAAGAACTGCGATTACATTACAAAAACCTCCGAAAAGAACTTACTGAGGAAAATATTGAAGAAAAAAGTCTGCAAATAACGAATCAATTAATCAAATTACCTATTTGGAATAAAACATATTATCATGTTTTTCTTCCTATTGAAGAACAAAAAGAAGTAAATACCGAGTTTATTTTGCACCTGCTTTCAGGAAAAGACAAAGAAATTGTGGTTTCTAAAAGTGATTTTGAAACCCGTGAAATGACTCATTTTTTATTGACCGACAATACCAAAATCAGGAAAAACGAATACAATATCCCAGAGCCTTTAAACGGATTAGCTGTTCCTTCTGAAACTATTGAAGTAGTTTTTGTACCGCTTTTGGCTTTTGATATTTTTGGAAATCGTATTGGCTACGGAAAAGGTTTTTACGATAAATTTTTAGCAGAATGCAAACCCGAAACAATCAAAATTGGTCTGTCTTTTTTTGAAGCTGTGAACCAGATTGATGATGTTTTTGAATCAGATATAAAACTGGATTATTGTGTGACACCTGAGAAGATTTATACTTTTTAAAAACCTCTTCCTTGTTTCTTATTAATTGTTATTGTCAGTTCGAGCGGAGTCGAGAACCTCCCAAGCATCTCGACTCCGCTCGAAGTAATATTTTGAATGAACTATTTTACCATAATTCCTTCTACAAAAAGAATCGGCACTTCCTCGGTATTATTTTCGTTGATTAAATTTGACCTGAAGATAAATTTCTTGTCATATAACGTATTTCCGATGAAGAAAGTTACCATAAATTCATTATTCAAAACCAAAAGACTTTTTTCGACCATTTCGATTTTTACTACTGAAACAGCAGGAACTTCAACAAATGCATGACGCAAAACAGAAGTTTTTTTCATTTCGCCGTCAATGGTTCCAAATGCTTTTGAAACGACCATAACACTGTCTAAATTAAAATCACTATCGTTTACAAGGTAAGCATACCATACTTTTTCCATAAAATCGTCGCTCCATTCCTGAACAGCGGCAAGGAATACGTTTTCTACTTCCGGGATTGTTATGTCTTTTTTCATATCTGCCAAAAGTTAAAAATTTCAAAAGTCGAAAATTCCCAACATTAGAAACTTTCGACTTTTGAAATTCAACTTAAATTATATATTACATTTAAATTGTTCAAGGAAACGAACATCATTTTCGTAAAACATACGAATATCACCAATTTGATACAATAACATTGCAATACGCTCTACTCCCATTCCGAAAGCAAATCCATTGAATTCATCAGGATTGATGTCACAGTTTTTAAGAACATTTGGATCTACCATTCCACAACCTCCAATTTCTAACCAGCCGGTTCCTTTTGTAATACGATAATCTGTTTCGGTTTTCAGACCCCAGTAAATATCAATTTCGGCACTTGGTTCTGTAAAAGGAAAATAGGACGGACGTAAACGGATTTTAGATTTTCCGAACATTTCTTTGGTAAAATAAAGCAGTGTTTGTTTTAAATCTGCAAACGAAACGTCTTTGTCAATGTACAATCCTTCCACCTGATGGAAAATACAGTGTGAACGTGACGAAATAGCTTCATTACGAAAAACACGTCCCGGAGAAATAGTACGGATCGGCGGTTTGTGATTTTCCATGTAACGTACCTGGACAGATGATGTATGCGTACGCAATAACACATCAGGATTCGTCTGAATGAAAAATGTATCCTGCATGTCGCGTGCGGGATGGTATTCCGGTAAATTCAAGGCAGTAAAATTATGCCAGTCGTCTTCGATTTCCGGACCTTCGGAAACATTAAAGCCAATATTGGCAAAAATATCTATAATTTGATTTTTAACAATCGAAATAGGATGGCGGGAACCAATAATTACGGGTTCCGGCGCACGTGTTAAATCTCCAAATGAACTTTTAACTTCTTCTTTACTTTCCAGCTCTTTCTGAATAATTCTTACTTTTTCTTCAGCAACAGCTTTTAAAGTATTTATTACCTGTCCAAAATCTTTTTTCTGATCATTTGGAATATTTTTAAACTCTGTAAAAAGTTCTTTTAACAACCCTTTACTACCTAAATATTTAACACGGAACTGCTCTAAGGATTCTTTATTTTTCTCATTAAAGGCTTTAGCTTCCTCTATATGTTGTTTTATCTTGTCTATCATTTTCCTTCCATAATTGAGGGAACAAATTTAAGCAAAAAAGTGAGACGTTAGCTGTGAGACAGGAGAAGTATTTCGAAACTTCTGTTATATTTTCAATCTGAAATCTAAAATCTTCACTCTAAAAATCTAAATTTATTCAATAAGTTCTCTTTCTACAAAATAATTTACGATTGCTTCTTTCATCAAAACCGATTGTTCTCCTGCTTTTAAAGGCGGTAATTCTTCTTTTACTTTGTAATGCGGCCAGCCTTCATCATCAAAATATTCAAATTCATAAAACCCGTAAGGCTCTAATAATCTGCAAATAGCAATATGCATTAAGTTCAGTTTTTCATCTTTTTTGAATTCACGATGAACTTTTCCGAGTTCCTGAACTCCAATCAGGTAAATTATGGCATCCAAATCCAGGTCTTCTCCTTGTGAAAACTGATTGGATAATATATCGACGAGCTTTTCCCAGCGCTCTTTTAGTTGTGTATCTCTTGACATTATGATTTTAGATTTTGAATTTTAGACGGTAGATTTAGATTTTTTTCAAATCCAATTCTATTTTGAATTCTAAAATTATTTCATGCAAAGATAGCAACTTCAAATCCAAAGACCTAAAATTAAACTTTTGCGAAGGTTTCGAATAAAAGCATATTGATTAAACGGATTAAATCATTGAAATCTTTTATCTGTGGCAATAAAAACTTTACAAACGTAAAGCAGATAATTCTTTTATATTTGCGCCTCAATAAAACCACAGAAAATATGAGTTTTTTAGATATAATTTTGGGTGTACTTTTAGCTTTTAGTCTATACAAAGGCATTAAAAATGGTCTTTTTGTAGAAATAGCTTCTTTTGTTTCGTTATTACTGGGGATTTATTTAGCCATAAAATTTTCATCGTTCATGAAAAGTATTATCATGAAATATGTTTCCTGGAATCCAAATACAATTCAGGCAGTGGCTTTTATTTTGGTATTTATTTTAGTGGTTATTGGTGTTTATTTTCTGGCAAAAATCTTAACCGGAATTGCTGATTTTGCATTTTTAGGCTGGATTAATAAGTTAGGCGGCGGATTTTTCAGAGTTCTGAAAACAATTCTGATTTTAAGTATTGTGATTGCCCTTTTTGAAAAAATAAATTTCAACAATATATTTGCCAAAAAAGAAACCTTGGACAAATCTATATTTTATAACCCGATTAAGAAAGTAGCTGCTTTTGTTTATCCTTCGATTGAAAAAGGATATGAAAGTTTAAAAAAAGCAAATGCTGAAAAACCAGTTAAACCTTCTGAAAAAGAGTAGTATTATTCAGTTTCGTTAAGCGGTTTTGGAAATAAATTTTTCAGAATAATAAGCATCATCCCTATCACATTTACGGATGAAGTTGTCAATAAAGTGATCAATACATTTTCTGAAAGATTCAGATGCAATACATTGTCATTGAAATATAAAATTGAGATGACAGCTGCCAGCCAGAGGAAAATAATGAAGGAGAAAATATACGTGAGATATCTTCTTAATTTTGTATCTTCTAAGAACCTGCCAACTTTAGCGTTCCCCAGCCTGTCTTCAAGAATTTGATTTTGCGCAAGCGCATTCGAAATATCCTGCGGCGTTATTGACGCATTATTTTCAATAGAGATACGACTTAGGTTGAATGCTGCCGACATCTTAAGAAATTGGTTTTAATTTAGTTTTATAATGCTCATAAATAGCATCATCAGAAATAACAGCGTTGAAATCCTTACGATACACTTTGTTCCAGGGAGTTCCTTCTATATGTGTTAAAGCGCTTAAATACACACCATCAAACCTTCCGTAAAGTTCCCATATTCTATCTAAAAACTTTTCATCTTCGCTTTTAATTTTCTCATTTTTAGTAGGATTTGGAATCTTTTCAGTAATTTTTTCTTTTTTGTATTGCTTTATACTGTAATACAAAGAAGGAAAAACAGGCCCAAAATCCCAGGCAATCGGGTTTTCATCGATCAACCTTTCTTTTTTATCTGTCAGGGCTAAATACCAGCCGTAAGCAATATAAGTTAGTTTAATTATTTTCATAGGTGTAAGATCTCCGGTTTTGGAGTATTTCTCTATGAAATAATTAGCTACTGTTGTTGGATTGTATGCCATAATTATAAATATTATTTTTCAAAGTTAAATAAAATTAGATTGCTTTACAATTATGAACTCTATTGTTTTGCTAATGAGTTGGTTTATAAAAAACAGAGGCATTATCAAAATTAATGCCTCTGTTTTATTTTTACCAGTTTATTTCTTTTTTCTCTCCTTTTTTCAAAGTGATTTCACGTTTTGTATCGCCGTAAATCAAAATTGTTTTTCCTCCTTTTTTAGACGACACAACAACTTTATTCAGCGTTTTGTTATTCCATTCCATTGCGATTTCGAACCCGCCTCTGGCGCAGATTCCTTTTACAGATCCGCTTTCCCAGGCATCTGGTAAAGCAGGGAGTAATCTGATTTCGTTTTCATCAGATTGCACTAACATTTCTGCGACTGCTGCTGCTCCTCCAAAGTTTCCGTCAATTTGAAAAGGCGGATGTGCATCAAATAAGTTAGGATACGTTCCTCCTCCTCTTCTTGGCTTCTCCGTTTTCTTTCCGTCCGGATCAACGTACTGAAGCAATTCCCTGAACATTTTATAAGCATGGTTTCCGTCCCAAAGTCTGGCCCAAAGATTAATACGCCAGCCTTTTGACCAGCCTGTTGTCTGGTCTCCTTTTATTTCGAGCGTTTTTCTGGATGCATTGGCTAAATCCGGTGTTTTTAATGGCGTGATATGATTGCCGGGAAAAAGTCCGAATAATTGTGATTGATGACGGTGCCTTGGATCGTTATCTTCCCAATCGTGATACCACTCTTGCAAATTGCCTTTTTTACCAACTTGATAGGGATGTAATTTCGAAAGTGCTGTTTCTAATTTTGCTCGGAAATCAGCATCAATATTTAGGATTTTTGATGCTTTTATCGTCTTATCGAAACATTCTCTAATCATTGCCAAATCTGCTGTCCCTCCGTACATTGTCGCACCAACAAAACCATCTGGAGCAATGTATTGATTTTCGGGTGAAGTTGATGGCGATGTAATTAAATTGCCGTTTTTATCCGTTATCATCCAGCCCAGACAAAATTCAGCTGCCCCTTTCATCAACGGATAACCTTCTTTTTTCAGGTATTCTTTATCCTGAGTAAAAACATAATGTTCCCAAATGTGTGTGCTCAGCCAGGCACCAGCCATTGGCCAGCATGCCCACATAGGTTCTTCTTTACCAAATTGCCCTACCGGATTGGTCATCGCCCAAATATCCGAATTATGTCCTGCCGCCCAGCCCTTATCAACTCCATAAAAAGTCTTCGCTGTTACTTTTCCGGTAACCGAAAGATTTTTTATAAAACTTAACAGTGGCAAATGCATTTCTGAAAGATTGGTGTTTTCTGCCAGCCAGTAATTTTCTTCTACATTAATATTCATTGTATAATTACTCCTCCATGGCGGATTTAAGTGAGGATTCCAAATCCCTTGTAAATTTGCAGGAACTCCCATTGTTCTTGAACTGCTGATCAATAAATAGCGCCCATAATTGAAATAGAGAATCTCCAGATTCTTATCTTCTTTTCCGTCTGAATAGCGCAATAAACGTTCATCTGTTGGTAAATCTGGTGCTGCAGTTTTTCCTAAATCTAAAGTGACACGATTGTAGAACTTTTGATAATCAGCTGTATGCAATTCTTTTATTTTATCGAATGATTTTGCAAATGCCTTGTTCATATTTTGCAATGCAATTGCTACATCGTCTACACCTTCAGTTGCGGGATTTTTGTCAAAACCATTAAAGCTTGTTGCAACAGAAACATAAATAATTGCTTCTGTCGCATCTTTTAAGGTTAAAGATTCTCTGGAATTTGTGATTTTCCCGTCCGTTTTTTTAATTTGGATTAAAGTGGTAAATCTTGTTCCTCTTTCTTTTATATCCAAATATTTTGGTAGAACAGCATATCCGGCATTTTCATGAATTGGTGCTGAACCTGTCATTACCAAAATGTTATTCCTAACTTCAACATTTGATTTCAGTAAACTCTTTAGATTAATATCAAAATTTAGAGCTCCTTTTTGATCACTTGTCAATTTGATTATCATAATTTGATCCGGAGCTGAGACAAAATATTCACGAGTATATTTTATGCCGGCCATTTCGTAACTCACTTTTGATACCGCATTCGAAATATCCAGTTCCCGATGATAATTTACTGCTTTCCCTTTTTCAGAATTATTTATTTCTAATGTTCCTAAAGGTGCAAATGATTCGGAGTTTTTACCCTGAATTTTTTTATTTAATTCTTCAGCCAATTTGTAATTTTCGTTTTTTAATGCTTCACGAATCGCTGGCAGGTTTTTATATGCTTCAGGGTTCATATTTGCATTTACGGGTTCTCCTGACCAGAGTGTAGCATCGTTCAGATAAATTTTATCTGAATTAACGCCTCCAAAAACGGTTGCGCCTAACTTGCCATTTCCCAGAACCAGGCTTTCTTCAAAAAACTCTGCTGGCTTATCATACCAAAGAATATGATTGGATTGAGCTGTGATTTTTCCGCAAAAGAGGAAGAAGGCGGAAAGGACAAATAGTTTATAAAATGAATTTGACTGCATGATTTGATGTTTTTGTTATTTATCTTTTGGTTTTCCCACAATCGTGTCGCGTGAGGGATTACTTCACTATACCTTAATTTTCATAGGAGTTCAGTGAACTTCGTTTGAAACCGGCTACCGAAGTAGCGTGGATAGCCCGACCGCATTTACAAAAGGCGCGCAATAAGCGGTTCGTTAAATAGCGCCTTTTGTAAATGGGGTCACGCCCAAAGATATTATTTATTTTGGACTATAAACAAAATTCCTGAATGTCACAGCGCCTTCTCCAACAGCAGAAAGACCTAGCTTTAAACTCATAAAACCACCCAATACATTATGATTGAATGATGATACTTCTGCGGAATTTTCAATTTTTAACCAATCTTTCCCGTCAATGCTGTAAAACATATTAACGATTTGCTCTTTCTTTTCTAAACGAAGAAATAAATGCTTTTTATTTACTCCTTTTTGAGTTGGAAATTGCCACGTTCTGAGTATGGCAGAAATATTTTCTTTATCAGCTGCAATACCTGTATAAATTTTGCTGTCATAAAACAGGATAAGCCCTGCAGCTGCATTCCCTTCAATTTCTACTTCAACTTCAGCAGAATAAGAATGATCGGAAGCACTACACAATAATGGAGAACTTTCACCAATATTATTGCCTTTCCCTTTAATTTTTAATCCATTTTTAGAAAATTGAATCCTGTCTGCGTCATATTGATTATAAAACTGCCATTGAGGCTGAAGCTCCATTGATCCAAAAGTATCAGAAAGAGCAAAATTACTTTTGACAGACTGACCTGCAGGTTTCTTTAATACATCTTCTGTTTTAGTTCCGGCTTTCATTTTAAACCAGCCATCAGCAGTCCATTCTACAGGTTGTAAAAGTGTCTGACGTCCCATGTTGTAATAACCATTTTCATAACCATGAAAAACCATCCACCAATTTCCTTTAATATCATCAATCACTGTTCCGTGACCTTTTGACCACCATTTTTCGGAACTGTCATTTGTTCTGATAATTGGATTATAAGGAGAGTTTTCCCATGGTCCCAAAGGCGACTTTGATCTTGCAGATATCACCATGTGGCTTGTTGCCGGTCCTGCTGTACCTCCTTCGGCAACTGTCAGATAATAATAATCTTTATATTTTAAAACTTTTGGTCCTTCCATACAAAAACATTCTATCGACCATTCATTTGGTATTTTCCAACCATCATAACTATGTTTTATATCACCAGTCACAGATAAACCATCTTTAGACAATGGCACATAACCTCCATTGCTGAAATAAAGGAATCGATTTCCTTTATCATCAAAAAAATGTCCGGGGTCTATATTACCAACCTTTAGATCTACAGGATCACTCCATGGACCATTTATAGCATCTGCCCATACCACATAGTTAGTTTCATTGGCAGGGAAATAGATATAAAATTTGTTATTGTATTTAACTAAATCCGGTGCCCATACAGAACCTACGCTTTTTTTTAATGCATGAGTAACAAGTTTCCAGTTAACCAAATCTTTAGAAGTCCAAATTAATAAACCAGGATAATAATTGAATGAAGAATGTACAATATAATAATCCTCGCCGTCCCTCATTATCGATGGGTCGGCATAATCGCCTGCAAAGATTGGATTTTTATAAGATCCGTTCTTTTGCTGGCCGTTTTGTTGCTGTGCATTGATTACAAGCGACATTGAAATTATAAATATTCGAATTACTTTTTTCATAATTAATTCATCTGGAATTTTATTAATTGTATATTATTTATTTACTGATATTATA
The DNA here is from genome assembly GCF_059491325.1 of Flavobacterium sp. Flavsp81. Taxonomy (NCBI): domain Bacteria; kingdom Pseudomonadati; phylum Bacteroidota; class Flavobacteriia; order Flavobacteriales; family Flavobacteriaceae; genus Flavobacterium; species Flavobacterium sp. Flavsp81. Next base: position 3,223,738 of record NZ_CP168505.1, read on the forward strand.
TTTTTGTGATGCTGTAATCATTTCCCAATTATCAGTTCTGAAAGGAGATGCCGGAAATTTTTCTTTATTAAAAAGATTTATTTCGGTGTCGTCATCTGCCCAGCCATAATGAACGGCAACAGGATTTGGAACTTCAGCGCTTGAAACTATTATTTTATTGTTTTTTATAATCGCTTTAGCGGAATGAAAAACTTTGTCTGCTCCCGCGATTTCGAATCCTTTTACGTTTTCTGAATTATCAGAAGTTGATAATCCTGTTCCTATATTATTAAAAGTCAGAATGATTTCGTTTCCTTTTACTTCCATTGACTTGTACATTGGTCCGCTGAAAACTCGTTTTTTACCGTAAACATTATTTAAAGCTATAGCTGCCAAACGCAAACCTATGTCTTGTTTGTTTGTTGGATGAATGTCTTTTGCGTTCCCGATATCGGTCGTTACTGCCATTCCGGTGTTTGGTAATTTTAAAGTTTCTGTTTGTGCTTCGCGAAGTTCTGCCCAACGGCTTCCAACTTTACTGTTTCCGTTAAATTCATTAAAAGTTGACAATTGTACAAAATAGAAAGGAAAATTACCCTGGTTCCATTTGGTTCTCCAATCTGTAATCATCAAGGGAAATGCTTTTTTGTATTGCTTGGCTCTGGTCACATTAGCTTCTCCCTGATACCATAAAACTCCTTCGAATGCATATGGAATTAATGGATTAATCATCGCATTGTACAATAATGACGGATAGCTATTAGGTGAAACCGAAACTTTTACTTGTACTACGTTAAATTTCCATAGTCCATCAAGTGGAATGGTCGAACCGCTGAAATCAATTTTCAAATCGGCAGGGTCTCCGTAAATTCCGCCGCCTCCTGAATAATCCGTGATTTTGACAGCAATTACATTTGTCCCTTCTTTTAAAACACTAGCCGGAATTTTATAAACTCTTTTTGCTTCCCAAACATTGTTGGTTCCTACTTGTACCCCGTTAACATACGTCTGATCTTCATCATCGACTTTAGACAAATATAAAACGGCTTCTTTTTTAGCTTGCTCTGCAGACAAAACAACGGTTTTTCGCATCCAAACCACTCCATCAATATTTCCAATTTGCTGATTTTCCCAAAGAGAAGGGACTTTTATTTCAGGCCAGTTTGCATCCTTAAAATCCTTTTCCTTAAATTGATTTTCGTTGGCCATAGTAACTTCAAAACCCTGTATTTTTTGTATGTTCCCTAAAAGTGATTTTTTGTATGTTTCAAAAATGGCATCCATATTTACTGAAGGCACACTGGCGATCATGTCTTTGAATTCGTCACTTTTCTCGAATGCTTCACGGCTTGTCCAGGTTTCAACACAGGTTCCGCCCCAGGAGGTATTGATAATTCCGATTGGAATTTTTAATTCGGCATATAATTTTTTAGCGAAATAATAACCCACTGCGGTAAAGTTTCCAACAGTTTCTTTACTACTTGCTTCCCATTTTCCTGCTTTTAAATCATCTTTTGGTAAACCGCTTAAATCCTGCGCCACACCAAAATGACGAATCATTGGATAATTAGAATCGTTTATTTCTGCCTGAGAATTCATTGTTTTATAAACCTGGAACTCCATGTTTGATTGTCCGCTGCAAATCCACACTTCTCCAACCAAAACATCTTTTATGACAATTTTATTTTTTCCTGTAATGGATAATTCAAAAGGGCCGCCTGCTTTTTCAGCATTTAAACTTACCGTCCATTTACCGTTTTTATCGGCAATAGCGTTTTTAATTTGTTTATTAAATTGGATTTCTACTTTTTCGCCGGCATCAGCCCAACCCCAAACCGGAATTGATTTATTTCGCTGCAAAACCATTCCGTCAGAGAACAATAACGGCATTCGAACATTGGCATTTGCCAAAAAAGAAAAGAATACAATGAAGATTAATATTTGTTTTTTCATTTTAAAAATTGTTATGAATAGCAAAATATCTTACAATCAAAAAAGATTAATTGTAAGATATATTCTGCTGATTAAATTTATTATATAAAAATAGGATTTCTTACTTCGGCAAGATTACAAATCTATACTAAAGCCTGATTTATCCCATAATTTATCTAATTTTTTAGTTTAGACCACTCATCAAACCAGTCAGAGCCTGATTGTCAAAAACGGTATTATTGCTTCTGTTAAAAATTCCAAAACCATTATTAGAGATACTGCCTTCATCCCAGTAAAAAGGTACTAGTCCATTAGCTTTCGCTTGTTGTACTACATATTTTAAATAATAAGCACGTGATGCTAAATGTTTAGTCAGATTATCTCCTGTTAATGAAGAACGTCTGATAGCTCCAAATTCTCCTAAAATTACGGGAATTCCTTTGTCTACAAACTGAGTTTTCATCAATTTAAAATCGGCTGTTACTCCAGCCTCTTCACCCCAGGTAGCATTTCTGCCGGTGTCTGTTGTAGATTTAAATCCATTCCCCCAATAATAAAACATTTTGCCCCAACTTTCATCCTGAGTCATACCGGCAAATTGCCATGGTGAATAATAATGTACTTCTACCATCATACGTCCTGATAATTTATCAGTAGGTAAAGAGGTCATCAATTGATTTGTTTTAGCAATATCAGTTCTTGGCCCCTGAATTATTAAGGTTCTGTAAGCATTTCTGCCACCTGTAGAGCGAACTGCATCAATAAATGTCTGGTGGTACGATTTAAGTACAGCCATTTGTTCTGCAGTGTCAACATTAGGTTCATTAGCACTTGCAAAAAGCAATAATCCATTAAAATCTCTAAGACTGGTAGCTATTTGCTCCCAAAATGCTTTTTGTTTTTCATTGTTTTCAACTTGTTTTGCTACTGTAACATTGTTTTCCAGCCATCCGCCGTCCCAATGAACATTTACAATACAATACATTCCGTTGTCATTACAGTATTTCACTACCTCTTTAACTCTGCTAAGCCAGTCAGCTTTTATTTGTGCCGTAGTCGAATTGGCTAAATACTGATTCCATGAACATGGAATACGCACAGCATTAAAACCCTTAGCTTTTACTAAGTCTATTAACGCTTTAGTAACTTTTGGGTTTCCCCAGGCGGTTTCACTTCCGGTGGCTTCCAAAGTGTTACCAATATTCCAGCCTATTCTGATTTTGGATGCAATAGTTCTGGCATCACTTCCCATACCTGAAGGATCAGCCGGCAACGGATTTGTATTATAGCTTGGTAATCTTGAAGTAGATACATGAACTTCTGAATTACTTGCTGCTACAATTTTTTCTTCAGTCAATGCATCTTTGCTGCAAGATAAATTTCCTAATAATACCAAACACAGCAAAGCTGTAGTTTGGCAACTCATAAGCATTTTTTTCATAATTGTGGTTTTTGTGGTTAAATGTTAGTAAAGCATAATCTTAAATAATTAATCTTTTATAATCAGTAAAAAACTCAATTCCAGCCGAATATAGCATTCTGTATTCTATTTAAAACAACAAAATTCATCTCAAAATCAGTAAAAGCCATTATTTCAAATCTAAAAGAAAAAGAAATAATGACCTTAAAAACTTCTGGCCTTTTGAAAAAAAAACCTATCTAAATTGAGATAAAAAATGCGAACTGCAGTTAATTTATTGATTGGTCTTTGTTTCGAAATCTCAATATATAGAACTAACTGCAGGCCACATAAATTCTTTTATTTCAAACCATTCTGCAATCCGGTTAATGCCTGTGAATCAAAAACAGTATTATTGCTTCTGTCAAATAAAGACATTGTATTTACTCCTAAATTTCCTGCATCCCAATAAAAAGGAACTAATCCATTCGCTTTTGATTGTTTTACGACAAATGTGTAAAAATCTGCTCTTGATTTTAAATGCAATGCCAATGCATCACCAGTTAAATTCGAACGTCTGATTGCGCCAAATTCTCCCAAAATTACCGGAACTCCTTTATCTACAAATTGTGTTTTCATTGATAGAAAAAGTTTGCTTAAATCAGCCTCTTCTCCTGAAGTTGGATTGTGTGCAGTATCGGTAGTTGAATGATTCCCTGTACCCCAATAGTAAAACGCTTTACCCCAGTCAGCATCTTCAGTCATCAGAGTAAATTGATAAGGATAAAAGTGAACCTCAACCATCATACGGTTTGCAACATTATCTGTAGGAAGCGTAGTCATCAATGTATTGGTTTTACCGATATCTGTAGACGGCCCTTGTACGATTAAATTACGGTATGCATTTTTACCTCCTGTTGAACGAACAGCATCGATAAAAGTTTGGTGATACGATGTCAAAACTGCCATTTGAGTTGCGTCTGCCACATCAGGTTCATTGGCACTTGCAAAAAGTAAATGCTCATCAAATCCTCGCAAATGTGTTGCAATTTGCTGCCAAAATGCTTTTTGTTTTGCATTGGTTTCTACTTTCTTGGCTTCAGTAATATTTTTTTCCAGCCATCCGCCGTCCCAGTGAATATTTACGATTACATACATATCGTTATCCACACAATACTGCACAACTTCTTTTACTCTGTCTAACCATTCAGTTTTGATTTTTGCAGTTGAAGAATTCTCTACATATTGATTCCATGAGCATGGGATTCTAATTGCATTAAAGCCATTTGCTTTAACCAAATCAATCAATGCTTTTGTAACCTTTGGATTTCCCCAGGCTGTTTCACCACCTATTGCTTCCATAGTATTACCAATATTCCAGCCCATTTTCATTTTTGCTGCCAATTGTACTGAAGTACTCCCCATACCTGAAGCATCGGCGGCAAGAGGGCTTGTATTATAATCAGGAAAACCCGTAGATCCGGCAATTCCAGCCTGAGAAATTGTGATTTGAACAGATTTCGCTTCATTTGAGCCTAAAGTGATAATTGCTGTTCTTAATTTAGTGGTTGTATTTGCTAAAGCAGTTACTGTAACTGTTGTAGTTCCCGAAGTACCTCCTGCCTGACTGATTTTTACCCAACTCGCATCTGAACTATTCATTAACCAAGCTGTTACATCTGTTTCGATTTTAATCTCTTTAGTACTTCCGCTACTCTCAAAATCAATCTTATTAGGGCTTACAGTAAGATCTTTAATTGTCAAATTCTGCGCTGTTTCCTTATCTGAACTACAGGCAAATATCCCGGCAAAAATTATGCAGGATAAAAAACTAAATACATAGCTGTTTATTGTTTTTTTCATTTTTTGTTAAGTTTTTTTTTAAGTTAGTTTGCTACTAAAAATTATAATATGCTTTATTATTATAATTCCTTATTCTATTATTTGATTGTTACAGTAATTTCTTTTTTAATATCTCTTGAAGAATTTCCTAATTTCAAGGTATATTTTCCTGGTTCAACGGTCCATTTTTTTGAAGCTACGTCATAATACGCCAATTCTTTAACCGGAACTTTAATTGTTATTGTATTTGAGCCTCCTGCTTTTACATCTGTTTTTTGGAATCCTTTTAATTCCTGTGCAGCACGTGCAATTTTTGAATCAGATTTAGATGAATACAATTGTACCACTTCTTTTCCGTCAACTTTCCCGGTGTTTTTAACATCAACCGAAACAGTAATTGTATCCGTTACAGCATAAGAAGTTTTGTCCGCTTTTGCATTATCGAAAGCAAATGTGGTGTAAGACAATCCGAATCCAAAAGGATATAACGGTGCGATTTTCTTAGTATCAAACCAACGGTATCCTACTAAAATTCCTTCGGCATAATTAACTGATTTTCCGCCAGGGAAGCTGTTTGTCGCGTGTGCCGGAGAATCCATAATATTTTTAGGCATTGTCCAAGGTAATTTTCCTGATGGATTTACTTTCCCTAATAATATATCTGCCAAAGCATTTCCGCCTTCAGAACCATTAAACCAAGTCCAGACTAAAGCTGAAGTTTTTTTGCTTACTTCATTAATATCAAAAGGAGCTCCGGCAATCATAACTACAATAGTTTTTGGATTAACAGCTAATACTTTTTTGATTAATTCTTCCTGTCCGAATGGTAAGTGTAAATCTCTGCGGTCTGAAGATTCAGTTTCGTAATCACGATTTGAACCTGCAAAAATGATAGCTACATCAGAATTTTTAGCCGCGTCTAAGGCTTCTTGTAATTTAGCCGGGTCTAATTGATCGATCGTTACAGGACCACTCGAAGTAATATTTCCTAAATTTCCTTTATTCTTTTCTTCGTAACGCTCTAAATATCCTTCAGCATAATTAATTTTGATTGATGATGGCAATCTGTTTTTTAAACCTTCCAAAGGCGTAATTTCTCTTTTGGTTTTTACACCCGCACCAAATCCGGCCAAAGAATTTTTCTTGGTTGCATTATTTCCAATTACGGCAATTGATTTAACTCCGTCCAATTTCAAAGGCAATGCATTGTTCTCATTTTTCAGTAATACAACAGCCTCAGATGCAATTTTGTATGCATCCTGATAATGTGCTTCAGTTGCAATGCTTCCTTTAGCACGTTCTCCGCCGCCCATCGCTTTTACCTGAAATAAAACACGCAAAATACGTTTTACATGCAGATCAATTTCTGCTTCTGAAACTTCTCCGGATTTTACTGCTGCAATAAGTTTATCAGCCAGGAAAAATTCGTTGAATGGTTTTGGAGTTCCCATTTCAATATCCAAACCATTTTTTAAAGTTTTTGCTGTAGAATGTACCGCAGCCCAATCTGAAACTACAACTCCTTTAAATCCCCATTCATCACGAAGGATTTTATTTAGCATATAATCATTTTCACATAAATATTCGCCTCTAAACTTATTGTAAGCACCCATTATGCTGTATGCTTTTGCATCTTTTACAGACGCTTCAAATGCAGGAAGGTAAATTTCACGAAGTGTACGTTCGTCAATTTGTACATCGACAAAATCACGATTGGTTTCCTGATTATTTGCTGCATAATGTTTGACGCAAGCCATAACATCTTTTTCCTGTAAGCCAACGATTAAAGGCACAGCAATTTTTTTATTCAAAAATGGGTCTTCAGACATATATTCATACGTTCTTCCTCCAAGCGGAGTCCTTACAATATTAATTGCAGGCGAAAGCAGCATGTCTTTATCTCTGGCACGTAATTCTTCTCCTAAACTGTTACCGAATGTATGCGCCATTTCTGCATTCCAGGTTGCAGCCAAGCCGCCTCCTGCCGGATAATAAGTTGCAAAATCATTCGTTAAACCAGCCGGAGCCCAATTGTCACGAGAAATTTCTTCACGAACTCCTAACGGTCCGTCAGCCATTTTTAGTTCAGGAATACCCAAACGTTTTACGCCTCCATTACTAAACATGCTGTTACCGTGAAGCATGCCTATTTTTTCTTCAAGTGTCATTTGAGAAATTAACTTATCAATTTCTTTGTCAAATTCTGACCCTATTTCTTTACCTGCATATTCTTTTTGAGTAGAATCAGAGTCTGAACTTTGTGCATAATTTTTACAAGAAGTAAAAGCCACAAAAGCCATAGCCGCTGACAGACATAAAATTTTGTTTTTCATAAATCGTTTCTTTGTTTAGGTTTAAAAATTTTTCCTCACTAAAAATCTTTAAATCGTGGTGTTTAAATTTGTTCGTGGTTTTTATTTTTGGTTTTTGTTTATTTTTAAATTATTGTTTTATCAGATTTAGCAGGATAACATCATTCTCATTTATTTTGAAATCTCTGCTAAAAGTTCCTTTAACATCAACAGTTATTTTTTCTGTAGCCATTGGAGCTCCGTTATTTTTTGCTTTGATTGAATTTACCTGTTCACGGGTTAACTGACTTGGTTTGTTTAAAGACAAATAATCAGCATATGCATCATTCGATTTATATCCAACTTTGTAGGTTTCTAAAATATATTTTCCTTTCTGCAATCCATCAATTTCAATTTTTACTTTTCCTTTTTCTTTTGATGGCAAATCCTGAATATAATAAGTCTGGTTCCATACTTTATCGCCAGGATGGGTATTGGTAAAATCCCAGAATAATAATTGCACATCACCTTTTTTGTCTTTAGATGCCCAGGAAGATTTATCTGTATTTTGAAGTTCTGTTTCTCCCAATTTATTCATGAAATAATAAGAGAAATAAGCCGGTTTTTTAATTCCCTGTGTGTTCATTAATCCGAAACCTCCATGAAAAGGAGTGAATCTTGGACCTGCTTCTTCAAAAATATCCGTAAAAACCCAATATGACATTGAGTTTGCAGCGTTGCCAACTTGTTTCAGTTTTTGAAGAATATAAGCTGCGGAGTGATAACTGTCATGGATTGGATCTGAAGGTGTGTAAGAAGAACTCCATTCTGTATAATGCAATTCCAGATTTGGTTTGACAGAATTTGTAATCTGCTTTCGCGAATTAATAACGTCGCCACTGATACTATTCTTGTCTGGACTAAGCACTGTTCCGGAAATTCCGAACTCGTCTAAATATCCTTGGTTAACACCGTATGTGTGTGTTGAAATAAAATCTAACGGAACATTCTTTTTGGCGCAAAATTCAATTGTTTCAGGAACCCAGCCAGCACCGGCTGTTGCAGGCCCGCCCACTTTAAAATCTTTATTTACAGCTTTTATGCCACGCGCAGCATATTCGTATAATTTAAAATATTCATCCTGAGTACCTGTCCAGAAGCCTGGTGTCAGATTTGGTTCATTCCAAACCTCGAAATACCATGTTTTTACTTCTTCAGCTCCATAACGCTCGGTAAAATGAGCGGTTAAATTGCGAATCAAGTCTTCCCATTTTTTATAATCTTTTGGAGGGGTTACATTTCCTTTCCACCAAAAAATAGTTTGGGGACCGCTTGCCAATGCTGAAGGCATAAAACCTAATTCAACAAAAGGTTTCATTTTGATACTTACAATAAAGTCATACAAAGCATCAATATATTGATAATTGTATTCCGGATTTCCTTTTGCATCTTCTTTGTAAACCGCCATATCATCAGATAATAAGCCATGCATTCTGATGTATTTAAAATCACATTCTTTTTTTGTGATTGCGAGCTGCTGCTGCCAATCGGCTCTTAAGCCTTCGTTAGCTCTCCCTGCTCCAACACATTCTTTGAACATGGTATTCAGTTTTCCTGCAGTTTTATTATAATCTACTTTTATGATTCTATTATCAGAAACAGATTTTTCAGTGTTTGTATTTTGTCCAAACAATGTAACGTTGCTTAGGAATAATAGAACAATCAGTAGTATTAAATGTTTTTTCATTGTAATTATTTAATAGTTATTTTTTGGGTTAAAAGAATTGCATCTGAAGCACTTCCAACTTGAATTTCAATTGTATTCTTTTCGAGCTCAAATTGTTGCTTAGCTACATTCCAATATTGCAAATCTTTAGCTTCTAAAGTCAGGATAACATTCTTAGTTTCTCCCGCTTTAAAAAACACTCTTTGAAAAGATTTCAATTCTTTTTCAGGACGTTCAACTTTTGAATCCAATTGTTTAATGTATAATTGAACTACTTCATCCCCATCTTTATTCCCGGAATTTGTAACGGAAACGGTAACTTTTATTTCACCGTTTTTAGTAATTGTCTCTAAATTGGTTTCAATTGAATTGTATTTAAAAGTTGAATAGCTCAGGCCGTGACCAAAAGCATACAAGGGTTTTCCTTTAAAATATTGATATGTTCTTCCGTTTCGGATATTATAATCTAAAAATGCCGGCAAATCAGTTATATCTTTTACCCAGGTTTGCGTTAAACGTCCGGCAGGATTATAATCTCCAAACAAGACATCAGCCAGAGCTGTTCCTGTTTCCTGACTGTTTTGTGTCATATGTACGATTGCCGGAACATGTTCTTGTGTCCAGTTTATTGCATACGGAAAACTGCTGATTAAAGCAACAATGGTTTTAGGGTTCGCCTGAAACGCTACTTTAATCAAATCTTCCTGCTCTAAAGTCAATGATTGGCGGTCAACCGATTCTTTGCCTTCACTTGACACCGGACAATCTGCCCAACCCGCATTACAAGTCGGATGATTACCAACAATTACAATTACTACATCCGCTTTTTTAGCGATTTCGGCAGCTTTGCCATCAGTGTTATTTTTAGCAAAAAGTATTTCAACATTATTGCCCAGTTTATTTTTAATTCCCTGCAAAGGTGTAATAATATAAGAAGGTGTCCCGCTATACCAATCCAATAATACTTCGTCAGCATGAATCCCGATTATGGCTATCTTTTTTAATTTTTCTTTTTGTAAGGGCAACAATTCCGAATCATTTTTAAGTAAAACAATTGATTTTTGTGTCGTTTCCAAAGCTATTTTTTTGTGTGCTTCCGTTGTCCAGGGATCAATAGTATCTTTTCCCGTTCCAATTTTAGCATATGGATTTTCATTTGTATCATCTAACATTCCTAATTGAATCATCACTCGAAAATCACCTCTTAAAACTGCATCAATATCTTTTTCTTTTAAATATCCATGCGAAACTGCACCATAAACTGCTTCTGAATATTCATCCAAAAACTGATTAATTCCTGCTTTTACAGCAGCAGCAGCGCCAATAAATTTATCTGTGTAATATTTATGGTCCGAAAGTAATAACCTAAACGCACCACCATCTGTACAAATAATTCCGTTTTGCCCCCATTCTTTTTGTGTAATGTCTTTCAACATCGGGTGCACCATTGCGGGAATTCCGTTTACTTTGTTGTAAGCTGCCATGTACGCACGGGAGCCACCTTCGACAACGCCCATTTGAAAAGGCAAAGCATAATATTCTCTCCACAATCTTTCATCAAAATCAGACGAGGTATAAGTTCTTCCATCTTCATTGCTATTGGCTAAAAAGTGTTTCATTAACGAAGCTGTCTGCCAATATTTTGGATTATTCCCTTGCAGGCCTTTTACAAAAGCTACTGTCATTGTTCCGTTAAAAAAGGCATCTTCGCCATAACTTTCTTCGGTACGTCCCCAACGCGGATCTCTTGCAATGTCTGCATTTGGAGCACGAACTACTAAACCTCCTCTGTTATATCTTTGAAAAGCATAACGTGTTTCATAACTTTCAACATGAGCAACTCTCTGAATTAAATCAATATCCCAGGTTTCACCCAGACCATAAGCCTGAGGAAAAGTCGTGGTAGGCAAAGACTGTTTGTTTTTTCCACCCCATTCACCCGGTCCGCCTAATGCCAAACCATGTAAACCCTCAACATGTCCAGTACCTTTAACACCCAATCTTGGAACAGAAGGGTTGGTACTCAGGCACACGATTTTTTCATCAAGCGTCATTAAAGACAACAAATTATCAATACGCTTTTCAGTATCCAGTTTAGAATCCTGAAAAGCGTATTGCAACTTTTGCTGAGCAAATCCCAAGTTAAGCAAGAGTATAAAAACAATATGTAAAATAAGGTTTTTCATGTTTCGATTAAATAGAGACGCACTGCTGTGCGCCTCTACATAATATTAAATAAATTATAATTTTTTGAATCGGATTGCTGTTCCACCAGCCCCGCCTAAATGTAATTTTAATGAATCTGAAGCTTTAACTGTTTTCTTAGAAATCGCTACTGCAGATGGATTATGTGTTTCATCAGTACCTTCCGAATCAGCATAAATCTGAGCTTCATAAGTTGCTTTTGGATCCAAGAATGACAAAGAAACATTTACATCACGGGCATTTTCATTTGTAATACTTCCTAAATACCAATCGGGACTATTTCTGTCTTTACGGGCTGTAGTGATATATTGCCCAATTTTTCCATCCAGTACTTTTGTATCTTCCCAATCTGTTGGAACATCTTTTAAGAATTGCAATGCCGGTTTTCCTTCATAATTTTCTGGAAGATCGGCCATCATCTGGATTGGGGCATAAATAGTAACATACAATGCTAATTGCTGTGCTGCTGTACCATGAACTCTTTTTCCCGGAAAACCTTGTTTTACCTCTACATCAAAAATTCCCGGAGTAAAATCCATTGGTCCTGAAAGTAATCTTGTAAAAGGAATAATAGTCAAATGACTTGGCGGATTTCCTTCGCTCCATGCATTATATTCCTGGCCTCTTGCCGCTTCTCTTGAAACCATGTTTGGAAAAGTACGACGCTCACCTGTATCTTTTATTGACTCGTGATATAAAACTGCCAAATCATATTCGGCTGCTTTTTCCAAAATATATCTGAAATAATTTACTCCAAATTGTCCAAAGTGCCATTCTTTCATGTTTAATTTAGAACCAACGTGACCAATTTTAACGGAGTGCATTCCTAATTTTTTATACAATGCAAAACCTTCATCTACTTCTTTTAAGTAATTAATAAGGTTAGATCCTGTTTCATGATATCCAATAAGGGCTACGTCTTTTTTCTTTCCGTATTCAACCACTTTTTGTAAATCGAAATTATCTGCACTTTTCGTGAAGCTAAACATGTGCATTTTGTTTTCATACCAACCCGGTGTCCAGCCTTTGTTCCAGCCTTCGATCAATAAATGATGAAATCCTTCTTTAGCGGTAAAATCAATATATTCCTCAGCATGTTTGGTCGTTGCCCCTTGTTTGTCGCTTTCCCAAAATGTATATTTCCCGATGTGCATTCCCCACCAGATTCCAAAATATTTGTATGGTTTGAAATAACTAGTGTTCTTTAATTTATTTGGCTCATTTAAATTCAAAATCAAATAAGAAGTAATTAAATCCGCTGGTTTTTCTCCAATTTGAATGGTTCTCCAGGAAGAAGTAAAAGTATCTTTTACACGAACTTTTACACCGTCAGACCAAGGGACCAAATCAGATTTAAGTACTGTTCCTTTAGTATTTACCAAAGTCATACTTGCAAAATCTACCAGATTCGCTTCGTGAAAACTCAATGCCAGTCCGCTTTTACTTTCTATAGTAAGCGGTGTCAAAACCGTATCAAGTGTACTGACCGGGGCATCTTTAAAAAGATATTCATCACGATTTTCTCTATTTGCAGGAATCCACCATGCTTTCCCGTCTTCTTTTAGATTGAAAGTCGTTTTTTCATCCATAATAAAAATGCTGTCTTTTACATTTTGTTTAGGATAAACATATCTAAAAGCAACTCCATCATCGAAAGCGCGAAACTGAATCTCAAGCCTGCGTTTGTTTTTTCCTTTTTGCTGTAGTTCAACCACTAACTGATTGTAGTGATTTCTGATGTTTTTCTTTTCTCCCCAAACCTGTTCCCAAGTTTCATCAAAAGAAGTATTTTTTACATTTTTAATTTCAAAATCAGAACTCAAATCTTCATTTCCTTTCAATAAAAAACCCATATCCGATGGTGTAATTACTTCAGTTTTACCGTGTGAAACAGCATATTTTGGAGCATTCTTTACCAATTCGAATTTTATTTTGTTCTGCCCATTTGGCGAAGCCAGTTCATAAGCGTTTTTGTTTTTTTGGCTATAGCCAATAGTAATGGAAAGCAGTACAGTAGAAAGGATTAAATGTTTTTTCATGGTATTATTTTTAAATCATATTGTATAAATCGGGTGATGGGGATTTCACCCGATTTAAAAAACTAAACTAAACAAACCTATTTTAGCCACTCGGTTTTAAAAGTGGTTTTCCCGGTTAATGCATTTGGTGCAATTTCAAAATTGCTTCCTTTTTTGTTAACCGTAATTTCCTGAACAGCATCACTGTTTGGTAAAAACACTTTTGCTGATGCTGAAGTTGTCTTGTCACTGGCAAACACTTTAAGTGTTAATTTGCTCCAATCCATATCTTTTGTGGATTGTGCTAATGCAATATGTGGAATTGCAGAACCATCTTTCACCAAAACTATAATTGGTACTTCACCGGCTTTAATTTTATGCCATCCTCCTTCGTATACTTTTTTAGTCTGGTAGTCTATCCAGGTACCTGCCGGAAGGTAAACGTCTCTCTCCGTTACTTCTTCAAACAATGGGGCAACCAACATACTTGAACCAAATAAATATTCATTATCAACTAACCACGCACCGGGATCGTTTGGATATTCTACAAATAAAGCACGCATCATTGGCAATCCTTTTTGTGAACTTTCTTTTGCCTGAGCATAGATATATGGCATTAACTCGTAACGCATATTATCTGCTTTTCTAAATCCTTCAAGAAAATCTTTGCTGTATAACCATGGTTCACGTGGAGGTTCTCCGTGGCTTCTTACGTGTGAAGTAAACATCCCGAATGGGGCCCATCTTCTATATAAATTTTCCGGAGATTTAGTTGCAAATCCTCCAACATCATGACTCCAAAAACTGAATCCGCTTAATCCTAATGAAAGTCCTCCTCTTAATTCGGCAGACATTGCTCCATTACTTGTTTCGGCATCACCACCCCAGTGCAATGGGTAACGCTGGCTTCCTGCCCAGGTACTTCTTGCCCAGATTAAAGTATATCCTTTTTCTTTCTGGGTAATTTCGGCAACAGCTTTGTTGTAGCGTAACGGGTATAAATTATGCTCGTAGAAACCGGTGCGTCCTGAATGATAAATTCCGTCCGGCGGAGCAGCTTCTCCAAAATCTACTTTGAAAACAGAAACTCCCTGATCGAATAAACGTTTTAATTTAGCCTGATACCAGGTTACTGTTTCAGGATTTGAGAAATCTAAAACGGCATCTTCATAAGGCAGATTTCCTTTACGGTCTCTTACCGCTAAATTTTTATCCATGATTTCATTGAACAATGTGTTTTTTGGAGTGAAATAAGGCAGCTGCCATAAACACACGTGAAAACCATCATCTTTTAAATCAGACATCATTTTTTCTGCATCCGGGAAACGGGCTTTTGCAAACTCATAATTATTTCTCCAGTCTACATCGAACCAGCCTGTATCAAAGTGAATTACATCTGTTGGAATTTTATATTTACGCAAATCTTTTGCAACTTCGCGGCCTTCTTTTTCAGAGAAATAGGTGATGCGGCTCATCCAGAAACCAAATGACCAAAGTGGCGGCATTGCTGCTTTTCCAGTCAAATCCGTATATTGATCTAATATGTCTTTTGGCTCTCCGATAAAGAAAAATAAATCAGCTTCATCATCTCCAATATACATTTCGTTTGCGCTTCCAAAATATCTTCCAAAATCAACTGTAATTGGTGTTGAATGATGCATAAAAACACCATATCCACGGCTGCTCATGTAAAATGGAACTGGCTTGTACATGGTTTCATTTTGGATTCCGTTGGCGTCATCTGCCCACAAAACTACTTTTTGTCCACGTTTGTTGAATTGCGTGAAAGATTCTCCACAGCCAAATATTTTTTCGTCAGGTTCTAAACTGAAAGCTGCACCCATACTTCTTGAATAATCGCTGTTTCTGCGCACATACGAAAAGGGAAGTGATGGTGTATATCCGTTTGCGAAATCAGAATTATGAAGTGTGCTTGTTAGCAGTTTTCCTTTTTCATCATAGATTTTTATGTGCCATGGTTTTGA
Organism: Flavobacterium sp. Flavsp81; assembly: GCF_059491325.1. Classification (NCBI taxonomy): domain Bacteria; kingdom Pseudomonadati; phylum Bacteroidota; class Flavobacteriia; order Flavobacteriales; family Flavobacteriaceae; genus Flavobacterium; species Flavobacterium sp. Flavsp81. The sequence continues at coordinate 3,239,115 of NZ_CP168505.1, forward strand.
TAAAATCTCAACAACACCATGTTTGCTCGTATATTTATGGCCTCCTTCCATCTTAGAATATTTCCATAATTCCGGATGATTTGGAGCAACACCCTCAACCAACATCAGAGATTCTTTCTGGGGATGGAACTGAGGCCCTGAAGTTGTTTTAATTCGGATTGTTCTATCTGAAACAAACTGAATTTCAAAAGGCAATACCGGCGAAACATCATATTCCGTAGTAGGAAATTCATTTGCCGCAACTGTATCCGGCTTCATCATCATATTGTTGAAAGCCTGACGTGTTTTGTAATTGTATCTCAAATATTTTATTGTTCCTTTTCCTGTTTGCGGATCAAAAGATGCTAATTCATCTGCAAAATAAAAGGTATTCAGATAATTTTGAAAATCTTTGCTGATATCTATTGGAGCATTCAGCACATCTGCATTTTGAATTTGTGCGGACGTTTTTGGCGTCACAAGAAATCCAAACATGAAGATTGAAAACAATGTGGTTAGTTGTGTGTTTTTCATTGGTTAATTTATTCTAGTTGACTTATTCAAACATTAATATACCTACAAGGTTGAAAAAACCTTGCAGGAATGCATTTCATTATTCTGCTGTTATTACGATTGTTGATTGTTTTAATCCATTTGCCTTACCGGTTAATTCTAATCTTCCGGTTTTTTTGCCTGACTGAATTACAACTAAACATTTTCCGTTTAAAGCGGTGTGTTTTGATCCTTTATATGATTCGTGGCTTACCGGATCTCCACTACAAACACCTACAATTTTTCCGTTTCCTTTTAATGAAAAATTAATTTCGTTATTGGCATTTGGAACTAAAACTCCTTTGGTATCAAGAATATCTACCGTTACAAAAGACAAATCATTCCCGTTAGCTTTAATTGTATTTCTGTCAGCCGTAAGTTTTAATTTTGATGCATTTTCGGATGTTTTGATTTCACTCTCTAAAACTGTTTTTCCGTTTTTACGGGAAATTGCTTTTAGTGTTCCAGGCTCAAAGGAAATTCTCCACATTACGTGTAAATCTTCTCCTTTTTTACTTCTGACTCCGACTGATTTTCCGTTAAGGAATAATTCAACTTCATCAGCATTATTATAGTAGGCCCAAACATCAACATTTTGACCTTCTTTCCAGTTCCAATGTGGAAAAATATGTAAAACGGTTTTATCTGTCCATTCGCTTTGGTACATATAATAAACGTCTTTAGGGAAGCCTGCTAAATCTACAATCCCGAAATAGGAACTGATAGACGGCCATTCATATGGAGTTGGTTCTCCGATATAATCGAAACCGGTCCAGATGTACATTCCGGAAAGATAATCGTGTTTTTTAATGATTTTCCAGGTTGCTTCATGTGTAGAACCCCAGGGTGCCTGAACCTGATCATACGCAGATACTGTATTTCCCGGATTTCCTTCTGTAAATTTCAGATCCCATCTTACCGGCCATTTTTTAATGGTATCTGAAACGGCATCATAATATCCTCGAGTCTCTAAAGCCGAAGTAGTTTCTGTTGCAATGAATGGTACGTTAGGGAAATTCTTTTTATGATATTCATAAGTTTGATGAGCGTAATTATATCCGATAAGATCTAAAACTCCCGATTTTGCGATGGCATTAAATTGAACATTCTTTTGTTTAAATTGCAGGGTTACTTCATCAATATTCATATTAACCGGCGGATTCATGGCCGCTGTAATTGGTCGTGTTTTATCGTATTGACGTGTAATTGCGGCTAATTCTTTTGCAATTATTACCCCACTTTCGTCCCATTGCTGTGGAATTTCATTTCCAATACTCCACACAAAAATACTTGGATGATTACGGTCACGCAGTAATTGATCAATTAAATCTTTTTTGTGCCATTTGTCCCAATCATTACCATAATCATATTTGGTTTTGTTTTGTTTCCACATATCAAAAGCTTCATCCATTACGATGAAACCCATTTTATCGCAAAGGTCCAAAAGCTCGGGAGCAGGCGGATTATGAGAAGTCCTGATTCCGTTTACACCCATTCCTTTCAGGATTTCTAACTGACGTTCGATTGCACGTGTATTGATTGCAGAACCTAATGGTCCTAAATCGTGATGCATGCAAACTCCTTTTATTTTAACTTGTTTTCCGTTTAAAATAAATCCTTTGTCGACATCAAATTTAAAATCCCTGATTCCGAAATTGGTTTTGTATTGATCAACGATTTTATCGTCAACCGAAATTTCAGTAACTGCTGTATACAATTCCGGTTTTTCAACAGACCATAAAACAGGTGTTTCAACTTGTGCTTGTTGTTTAATTGTTTGACTGGCATTTGCGCCAATCGTTATATCTTGGGTAACCGATGTTACTTTAGTGTCTTCTTTAAAAATAGTAGTGGTTACTGTTGCTTTTTTTGAAACCGGATTTTGATTCTGAATTGTAGTTTCAAATTGTACCGACGCTTTTTCGGCAGTAACTTTTGGTGTTGTCACATAAGTTCCCCATTGTGCAACATGCAATTTATCTGTGGTTTCAATCCAGACATTTCTAAAAATTCCTGATCCTGAATACCAACGTGAATTTGGTTGTTTTGAATTGTCAACCTTTACAATAATTTCATTGTTTTTATCTCCATAATTAAGATATGGCGACATTTCATATTGAAAACTAATATATCCGTTTGGACGTTTTCCTAAATAATGTCCGTTTACCCAAACTTCGCTGTTTCTGTAAACACCATCAAAAATGATTGATGTTACTTTACTACTGTCAGCTGCAGCTACTTTGAATGTTTTTTTGTACCAGCCTAAACCGCCGGTAAGGGCTCCGCCTCCATATCCTGCAGGGCTTTTTTCGTCAAATTTACCTTCAACACCCCAATCATGAGGAACATCTAAAGTTCGCCATTTTGTTGAAGATGAAATGGTATCCCTGTCTTTTATACTATCATTTAAGTGAAAACTCCAATCAGAATTAAAAGAAACTTTTCGGTTGCTAAAAGCCTCTTCTTTGTTACCGCAGGCTCCAAAAAAGATACTCGCAACCAGCATTATAAACGATAGTCTGACACTTAAATATTTTCTTTTGTTCATCATGTAAATTTTAAATTAAAAGGTTTCATTGTTTTTTTAAACAAATATAAACTTACCGATAAGTGACATATAAATCACCCACCGGTAAGTTTTTTAATTTAAATAAATTAAGGTTTTGGTTTGTAATGAAAAACAATTAAACAAACCCCTTCACCTTTTCTGCTTTGATCTCGGATAACAGCTAAACGTAAAGATGTTGCAGTGAGTTCTACCACTTTTACACTATACCAATTACTACAATCTCCGTAATAGTCTCCGCCATATAACATTTCAACTCCTCCGTTAAATGTCAATTTATTATTTACCAGGTCAAAACTATAAGACCCTGATTTTGTAGTTTTTTGATCGCTGTTAATGTCAGTTTGTGTAACGGTTGTATTATAACCTCCATCTAAATCAAAATACATTTGCCCCCAGTCTTTGTTTGGCATTACCCAGCTATTACTTGCATAATCAGGAAACCAGTTCCAGTTATCTCCTGATGCCGCCGGATAATCTAAACCTGCCCAGCCTACCGGACTGGCCATATCTAATACCCAGGTTTTACCATCTACTCCATTAGAAAGCATAGCCCACTTGGCATCACTAAAATATGCATCGTCATTCTGAGCAATATTAAGCGTTACAGGAGCAGCTTCTACAGCGCCTCCTCTTGTATAAGCAGTGTAATAAACTGTGTATTTCCCTGCGAAAGGAAAAGTAATTTTATCCTCGTTTTTATTAGAATGTCCTAATTCATTTCCATTTCCGTCAACATATTTCCAATATGGAATTACGGCAGGGTCTTCGTTCTTTAAAATTACTTCATTAGTATTTGCGGTATTCTGTGTTACAGAAAATTTAATTGTTTCAGGGGTAAGCCCTACTGCAGGCAAACTCTCGCGATCTTCAACAGGTTCACATGAAAACATTAATGAACCGATGGTTACGGCGGCTATTAAAATATATAGTATACGTTTCATAATCATTTTGTTTTTAGTTAGTTCCAACCTGGATTTTGTGAGATAGTACCATTAGAAAGAACGATTTGAGATTGTGGTAATGGGAACCAGCCTAATGTTTCTTCTCTAAATGTTACATTAAATTGAGGATCAATAAGATCCGTATTATTAATTGCAGCTTTAGCTTTATCGGTACCTTTTCTGATTAAATCAAAATAACGTAATCCTTCAAGAGCTAATTCTAAACGACGCTCTTTCATAATAATATCTATTGTAAGATCAGCACTTAAAATTCTGTGCGCTGTATCTTTAAATGCTCTGTCGCGAACTCTATTAAAATCATCTGCAGCTAATGAAGGGTTTGTTCCTAAATTTAATTCAGCAGCCATAAGCAATACATCTGCAAAACGAATAACAGCATAATCCTGATAGTTATCAATTTGGAAATTTCCTCCATTTGCTTCTACAATACTTACACCCGCATCATTGGTTATCGGACAATATTTTTTCCAGGAATATCCGGTATATTGACGTTGTTCTCTGGCGACAGGGTCAAAATTTAATGGATTTCCTTTATAGGTTTCATTCTTATAATCAATAAATGATGCACTTTTACGGGTATCCCCTGTAATATACTCCCCAACTAATTTTGGATTAACAGTTGCTCCTCCCCATCCTGAAGCATAAGGCCCGATAGCTCCTCCACGAGGTGCAATATTTACCTGAAAACGGTTTCCTTCATTCAAATTCCAGTCTCCTTTTCCTGAGCCATTGAAACGAACTGCCCAAACCATTTCTGTATTGTCTTCTCCTGCAAAATTTGCGAATGAAGCAGCCAGCCAAAGATTGGCAAAATCAGAAACCAAACCATGTCCACTGTTGCTTACTGCATCATTTATATAAGTAATTGCCTGTGCTTTGGTTACTACACCTGCCAAATCAGCTTTTTTATAATAATCAGTATAGAATAAAAATGTTCTTGCCAAATAAGCTTCAGCAGCCCATTTTGTAATACGCCCGTAATTAGCATTTCCTGCTTGTGAGTAATTGTCATTATTTAAATTATCCGCAGCAAATTTTAAATCATTAGCAATTAAAGCGTAAGTTACCTCAGCAGCTTGTCTTGGCAATTGAAATTCACTTGCTGAAGTAGTATGATCTAAAGGAATGATATCCCCGAACATTTTAGCAGCCTGAAAATGAAAGTGCGCTCTTAAGAAACGTGCCTCAGCTTCGTATCTGGTTTTAAGGGCTGTATCAGTTCCCCAATTTACTTTATTTAGGTTTTCTAATAAAATGTTAGCTCTGTAAATTCCTAAATAAGAATTTTTCCAGGCATCCATGTTCATCTCTTTGTTACTAACAAATAAAAAACGGTCCCATTCGATATCTGACTGTGCATCAGCAATACCATAACCTCCAAAACAATCATCAGAAGCCTGTTCACTAATTAATAAAGGCCCTCCATAAGCTTCGCGTTGCAATACATCATAAACAGCAACTAATCCTTCGAAAGCATCAGCCGGTGTTTTATAAAAATTCTCTTCGACTATAGTTGTAGAAGGTTCTGTATCCAGAAAATCATCTGAACAAGCGCCCAAAACAAATAAACTTGAGACTGCAAATAATTTTATATATTTTTTCATCGTTTTCATAATTTAAAAGTTAACATTAAGACCCATCATGTATGTTCTAGGCTGTGGATAATATCCTACGTCGATTCCTTTAGCCCAGGTCTGATTGCTGTTTCCAAATCCAATTTCAGGATCCATTCCCTTATATTTTGTAAAAGTGAATAAGTTATTAGCCGCAACATACAATCTGAATTTGCTAAAGAAAGTCAGTTTTGATGTCAGTTTTGTTAAATCACAACCTAAAGTAGCACTTTTGATTCTGAAGAAATCTGCATTTTGAACATATAAATCTGAAAATTTAGTATAATTTCCATTGCTGTCTGTTCCGTAAGTAACTCTTGGAACTCTGTTAGAGCTTCCTTCTGTTGTCCATCTGTTTAAAACATCCGTAGTATAGTTAGTATACCCACGTGTAGGATCATGAATTCCAAAAACATTCTGACTTCCCGCTATTCCATAAGTATTGACAGTAAAGTCAAACGCTTTGTATGAAAGATCAAAATTTAAACCATAAGTAAAATCAGGGTTTGGATCTCCGATCTTGGTTTTATCATTTGCATCAATTTTTCCATCACCATTAAAATCCACAAAACGAACATCTCCAGGTTGTGCAGCTGGCTGTGCCCCTGCAGCAACCTCAGCAGCGTTTTGAAAAATTCCGTCTGTTTTTAATCCATAGAAATAACCTATTGGCTGCCCTACCTCAACACGGTTTAACTCGTCTGTTCCCGCAAATAACAAATTAGGATCTCCATGAATAATTCCTTCACTGTTTGCTACTCTTATTACTTCATTTTCGTTATGAGAAATATTTCCGTTTATAGAAAAATTCCAGTCTTTTCCAAATTTGGTATGGTATGCCAAAGCAAATTCAACTCCTCTGTTTCTAATATCACCTCCGTTAATATAAGGTGCTGTAGCTCCTGCATAAACTGGTATAGAGGCCAAAACTAACCAGTCTTTTGTCTTTTTATCGTAGTAATCAAACGTTAATGTAAAATTGTTGAATATCGTAGCATCAAAACCAAAATCTGTTTGTTCTGATGTTTCCCATTTTAAATCAGGATTTGAAAGTTGGTTAGGGCTTGAACCTGTTTGCAGAGTTTCTGTTCCTGTTCCGAAATGGTAACTTTTATTGTATGAGCTAATAGTTGACATATAAGAAAAAGCAGGAATCTGATCATTACCATTTTGCCCCCAGCTTGCTCTTAGTTTTAAATTATTTACCACTTTGCTCTCCGGAAAAAAGTCACGATCAACATTCCAACCTGCTGAAACAGCTGGAAAGTAACCATATCTGTTTGAAGATGCAAAGTTTGATGAACCGTCTCTTCTTAAAGTTGCTGTAAATAAATACTTGTTGTTAAAGTCATACAACAGACGTCCAAAATAAGATTGGATACCATAATCCGCACGATTTCCTTTTACTGTATTTGATGTCTGATCTGTAGCATTGCTTAAGTAAGCATGTGAAAAATCATCAAAAATCAAATTTTTCCCTGTACCTTCCATAAAATCTGAAGTATTCTTTTTAGCAGAAGTACCTACTAATACATCAAAATTATGCACATCATTCAATGTAGCTTTATATTGTACTGTATTTTCAAATATCCACCCTAATGATTTTGTTGCATTTTGTGTAACACTTGAAACGGTATTATTATCGTTTGAAGAAAGAGAATAAACCGGTCTGAAAGAACGATAGTTACTATCTGACATATCAACACCAAAACTAGTTCTGTAGGTAAAGTTTTTTAAGAATTTTAATTCCGCAAAAATATTTCCAACGTAACGATTTACTTTGGTTTCATTAAAGTTATTGTAATATAATGACCCCAAAGGGTTACTGATGTCTGCTGAGATAGACGAATGTGCAAAATCACCATTGGCATCATAAGCAGGATCAACCGGTGCAGCATTTAAGAAGCTTCTGATAGCATTACTATAAATCCCCTGATCTGCTACTCCTGAACTTTTAATATTAGCAAATGAAAAATTTTCTCCAATTTTCAAATGTCCTTCAATAACTTCTGAAGTTGAATTTACATTAAATGTAATACGGTCATATTGCGATTGGCTTGTTGAGCCGCCAATCATTCCTTCTTGTCCGTAATAGGACAATCCGGTAGCAATAGTTGATTTTTTATCACCACCGGTAATTGTAAGTGAGTGATTTTGTTTTATAGCGCCTTCTTTAAACAAATCATCCTGCCAGTCATGATTTGGTAATGTGGCAACTTGTGTTTGTGTATATAATGGAGTATATCCGGAATTTACACGAGCCTCATTCATAATAGTAGTATATTCCTGTGTGTTTAATAAATCTAATTTTTTAGCAACTCTTTGAAAACCTGCATAACTATTAAATGACACATTCATTTTTCCCTCTTTTCCCTTTTTTGTAGTTACTAAAATAACTCCATTTGCAGCTCTTGCACCATATATAGATCCTGCAGAAGCATCTTTTAGAACGTCCATTCTTTCTATGGAAGAAGGATCAAGATATCCAATTCCGTTATCAACAACTACTCCGTCTACTACATAAAGCGGTGTACTGTTTCCTGCTGTTCCGACTCCACGAATGTTTACTGCCATTCCAGCTCCCGGCTGCCCTGAAGTTGATGTAACACTAACACCAGATGCCTGACCCTGCAAAGCGTTTACAACATCAAGGCTCGAAACTTGCTGAATATCTTTACCTGACACTAATGATGTAGCTGCTGTATTTACCTTTTTCTTTTGGGTACCGTATCCAATTACGACAATCTCTTTAAGTTCGTTTGATTCTGTTTGTAATACAACATTAATCGTTTTTTGAGCTCCTACAGTTATACGCTGAGTTTTAAAACCCATAAAGCTGATTACAATTACGTCACCTGTTTTTGCTTCTACTTTAAATAATCCGTCAAAATCAGTTGAAGTACCTGATTTTGTTCCCTGAACAATAACGCTGGCACCGGGAACCCCCATCCCGTCCTCTGACGATGTCACTTTTCCACTAACAGTTTTGGATTGCTCTTGGGCAAATCCACACTGCATTATAAAAACACTGAACAGCAGCGCCATAAAAAACGGAAGCTTTGTTGTTTTAATACAATATTTGCTTTTCATAATAATTAATAATTTGGTTAATTTGTTGTTAGTACTTTTTAATCTGATTAATACGCATTCGAAATAATTTGTTCAAATAATTCTTGTTTACCGCTAACTGGTTTAGGCTCTCCATTTGCACGTGCAATATTGCTTAAGTCCTCCAAAGAAAGTTCTCCTTTTTCAAACCTGGCACCATTTCCAGCGTCAAACGATCCGTAACGTTCTGAACGTAGTTTTTTGTAATCTGTATTCTGTAAAATATGATCCGCAACGATTAATCCTCTTGCAAAGACATCCATTCCTGAAACGTGTGCAATAAATTTATCTTCCAGATCAATTGAGTTCCTTCTTACTTTAGCATCAAAATTGATTCCGCCACCCTGAATTCCGCCGCCTTCAAGGATAACCAACATTGCCTGCGTAACTTCCTGAAGATTTATTGGAAATTGGTCCGTATCCCACCCATTTTGATAATCCCCACGATTTGCATCTATGCTGCCTAACATTCCGGCATCAACAGCAACTTGTAATTCATGTTCGAAAGAGTGTCTGGCAAGTGTCGCATGGTTCACTTCAAGGTTTAATTTGAAATCATCCTGAAGTCCGTATTTATTAATGAAACCTAATGAAGTTGCAGCATCAAAATCATATTGATGTTTTGTAGGTTCCATTGGTTTTGGTTCGATTAAAAAGTTTCCTTTAAAACCTTCTTTACGGGCATAATCTTTACATGTATTCAGGAATCTTCCTAAGTGGTCCAATTCTCTTTTCATGTCAGTATTCAAAAGACTCATATAGCCTTCGCGACCACCCCAAAAAACATAATTTTCTCCGCCTAAAGCAATAGTTGCATCAATAGCAATTTTTGCCTGGGCTCCGGCATAAGCGACAACATCAAAATTTGGATTAGTTGAAGCACCATTCATATAACGGGGATTACTAAACAAATTTGAAGTTCCCCACAATAGTTTAATTCCTGATTCCTGTTGCTTTTGTTTAGCATATTCAACCATAGTCTGCACACGGATTTCAAACTCTGCCAAAGTTGGTGCATCATCTACCATGTCAACATCATGAAAACAATAATAGGGCAAACCCAGCTTTGTCATAAATTCAAAAGCCGCATCCATTTTATCTTTAGCTCTTAGAATAGCATTCTCATTTTTATTCCAGGCAAATGTTTCAGTTGAAGCTCCAAACGGGTCTCCTCCTGTATTGCATAGCGTGTGCCAGTACGCCATAGAAAAACGCAAATGTTCTTTTAAGGTTTTCCCTGCAACTACACGATTCTCATCATACCATTTAAAAGCAAGCGGATTATCACTTTCTCTGCCTTCAAACTTGATAGTGTCAATGTTTTTAAAATAAGATTGTTTCATTATGCTTATTATTCAGTATAATTATAGTTCTGTTTTAATATGATTTTTCCATTCCTGGTAGATATCATGGTATTTTGATGTCAATGCTGAATTGGGTTCGATTCGTTCAATGCATTTTAATCCATCAAAAGCTTCTTTAAGCGAATTATAAAATCCATATCCGTAAGCAGCACCTCTTGCAGCACCTTCTGAACCGGAAGTGTTATAAAGTTCTAAAGTTGTTTGAGTAGTATTGACAAAAATTTCCCTGAAAACCGGGCTTAAAAATAAATTTGAATTTCCGGCTCTCACTATATTTCCGGACACGCCAACAGATTTCATAACATCAAAACCGTAGTTCATGGCAAACACGATACCTTCGCAGGCAGCGCGGACCAAATGTGACGATTGATGAATATTAAAATTTAGATTCTGAATTCCGGAATTAGCATTTTTATTATTAAAGATGCGTTCAACACCATTTCCGAAAGGATAAAAGCGAAGTCCGTTACTTCCAGGTTCAGCTTTTGCAGCCTCGGTATTTAAAGCCTCATAAGATATCAGGTCGTTTCTGTCTGTTGACATAATTTTACGCAGCCATTGATATAAAATTCCGGAACCGTTGATACAAAGCAAAACACCATTGTTTTTTTGCAATTCCGTATTGTTTACATGCAAAAAAGTATTGATTCTGTTTTGTTTATCGTAAGCATCCTGATTACTAACTGCATAAATTACGGCTGAAGTTCCTGCTGTAGTAGCTATTTCGCCAGGTTTTAAAACATTAAGAGACAATGCATTATTCGGCTGATCACCAGCTCTGTAAGTAATTTTTGTATTTAAGTCTAAGCCTAATTCCTGAGCAATTTCAGGATGGATAGTTGCCTGAATTCCAAAATTTGAAACAATTTCAGGAACAATATTTTCTGACAATCCCATTTGTGAAAGGATTTCAGTTGCTAATTTTCCTTCTGAAAAATTCCATAAAGCCGCTTCTGATAATCCTGAAGTACTAATCTGGGCTATTTTTGAAAGTTTTGCTGCAATAAAATCGCCCGGAAGCATCATATATTTTGCTTTTTCAAAAATTTCAGGTTCATTTTCTTTAACCCATTTTAATTTTGAAGCGGTAAAATTTCCAGGACTCCCTAAAATTTGTTTCTGACAATTTTCGGAACCCATTTTATTATAAATTTCGTCTCCGATAGCAGCTGCACGGCTATCACACCAAATAATTGAAGAACGAACCGGATTTAAATTTTCATCGGTTAAAACCAAACCATGCATTTGATAAGCAATTCCAATTCCTGCAATTTTTTTTAAGTCAATGTTTTGATGGGCACCTAATTTTTTTATTCCGTCTTTCACATATTGCCACCAGGAGTCAGGATCTTGTTCAGCCCATCCAAATTGCGCTGCCCAAATTGGCATTTCAAAATCAGGAACGGTTACACTACTAACACTTATTCCTTTTTCAGGATTAAATACCGATAACTTAATTGAAGAACTTCCTAAATCTATTCCTAAAAAAAGCATTTTGTGAATTTTTTAAATTATACTTAATTGTTCATCAAATTAACTTATAGTCAAAATGCATTTATCTTATGGTTAATTTGACTACAAGTGTAGCACAATTTTTCTATATTAACAAAAATTTAGGTTTATTTTTTTGCAATTACTATAATTTCAGATGTCTTTTTAAAAATATAACAAAATATGCCATTAGTTTTAAATAAATATTATTAATAAAATATCATTTTATTCATTTGATTGACAAAGATTTAAAGACAGTTTTTAAACTTCGCATGTTTTAACAGTATTTATTTTCTTAATTTTTAACATTTTTTTACATTATCAAAAAATTGTCACTTTATAAGACTATACTGTTACTTTTATTTATTTAATTTGTCAAAATTTTAATAAACATGGTTAATAATTCAGATAATGATACTATTGTGAAAAGCGATCATTCAGCAATGAACGCTATCACAATTGACTGTGTTATTTTTGGTTTTGATAAAGGAAGTCTGGAAGTACTTTTGGTACAACACGGAGAAGGAATAAGTAAAGGAAAATGGGGGCTTCCGGGAGGATGGATTAATAAAAAAGAAAGTACCGATGATGCTGCTCACCGATTATTAAATGAGCTAACAGCATTAGATCATATCTATCTTGAACAATTGAAAGCTTTTGGAAATCCGGACAGATTCCCGCTTAGACGTGTAATCACTATCGGCTATTATGCCTTAATTAAAAGAGAAGACTATAATATTAAGGCAGGTTTTACAGCATCAGATGCCAAATGGTATAAGATCAATGAAATTCCTGATTTAATATATGATCATAATGAAATCCTGGAGTATAGCCTGAAACATTTACGCAACAGAGTAAAACAGACGCCAATTGGTTTTAATCTTTTGCCTGAAAAATTTACTTTATTACAATTAATGCATTTATATGAAGAAATATTAGGAATTGAAATGGACAAATCTAACTTCAGACGAAAAATTCTTCATATGAAATTACTGGTTGCACTTGATGAAAAACAACAGGATGTTTCGCACAGGGCAGCAAAATTATATAAATTTGATTCAGAGATTTATAAAAAACTTACTGAAAAAGGATTTAATTTTGAATTTTAAACTCGCTTATAAAGCAAAAAAAATGACACTTTTACCTTCTAATATAACTCCCGAAACAGACAGCAAAACAGCTTCAGAAATTGATAAGCCTGTTATAGACGGGATCACGATTGACTGCGTTATATTCGGATTTAATAAAGGAAATCTTGAAGTCCTTTTAGCACATCATGCCGAAGGAGAGAGCATAGGAAAATGGGGACTTCTAGGAGGCTGGTTAAAAAAAGAAGAAAGTTCTGACGATGCGGCACAGCGAATATTGTATGAACTTGCCAGTCTTAACAATATCTATCTGGAGCAATTAAAAGCTTTTACAGATCCAAACCGTGTAAGCGGAAGAAGAGTAGTTACTATTGGCTATTATACATTAGTAAATCGGGAAGACTATAATGTAAAAGCCGGATTAACCTTAATGGAAGCAACCTGGCACAAAATCAACGAAATACCTGATTTAATTTTTGATCACAATGAAATTCTGGAATTTAGCTTAATGCAACTTCGTAACAGAGTACGTCAGGCACCGATTGGTTTTAATCTTCTGCCTGAAAAATTCACTTTATTGCAGTTAATGCATCTTTACGAAGAAATACTAGGAATTGAATTAGACAAATCAAATTTCCGCAGAAAAATTTTACATATGAAATTGCTGGTTGCATTAGATGAAAAACAACAGGATGTTTCGCACAGAGCAGCAAAATTGTACAAATTTGATTCTGAAATCTACAAAAAACTTACTGAAAAAGGATTCAATTTTGAGTTTTAATATCCTTTTTAAATCTCAGAATTTAACTATCGGACAACTACATTCCAGAATCCAAAACTTTGCGCTATCTTTGCGCCTTAATAACATGCTCTACAGCAATTGCTATAGCGTAAATTTATACCCGAAAAAATACCTAAAACTCGTATAGAGAATTGAAACAGACAAATGAAGAAGATACGTAACTTTTGCATTATTGCACACATTGACCACGGTAAAAGTACACTGGCAGACCGTTTACTTGGCGCTACACAAACCGTTACAGCCCGTGAAGAAAAAGCACAATTGCTTGACAACATGGACCTGGAACGTGAACGTGGAATTACCATAAAAAGTCACGCCATTCAAATGGAGTACACATACAAGGGAGAAGAGTATATTTTAAATTTAATTGACACTCCCGGTCACGTCGATTTTTCATATGAAGTTTCAAGATCAATTGCTGCCTGCGAAGGTGCCCTATTGATTGTAGATGCTGCACAAAGCATTCAGGCACAAACGATTTCGAATTTATATTTAGCTTTAGAGAACGATCTGGAAATTATTCCGGTTTTGAATAAAGTAGATTTACCAAGTGCTAACCCTGAAGAAGTTAGTGATGATATTATCGATTTATTAGGATGTAAATTAGAAGATATTATTCATGCTTCCGGAAAAACAGGTTTTGGTGTTGAAAATATTTTGGCAGCTATTATCGAAAAAATCCCGGCTCCAAAAGGAAATGTTGACGAACCCTTACAGGCATTGATTTTCGATTCACATTACAATCCGTTTCGTGGAATTGAGGTAATCTTCAGAGTTATGAATGGAGAAATCCGTAAAGGGCAAAAAATTAAATTCATGGCTACCGGCAATGAATATTTTGCTGATGAAGTGGGAACTTTAAAATTGAATCAGGTTCCAAAAAATGTAATTTCTACGGGTGATGTTGGTTATTTAATTTCGGGAATTAAAGAAGCCAAAGAGGTAAAAGTTGGTGATACACTAACAGATGCCAAAACGCCGACTACCAATATGATTACAGGTTTCGAAGATGTAAAACCAATGGTTTTCGCCGGAATTTATCCTGTTGATACGGAAGATTATGAAGATTTGCGTTCTTCTATGGAAAAACTGCAACTGAATGATGCTTCGTTAGTATTTACTCCGGAAAGTTCTGCGGCTTTAGGATTTGGTTTCCGTTGCGGATTCTTAGGAATGCTGCACATGGAAATTATTCAGGAACGTTTAGAGCGTGAGTTCGATATGACTGTAATTACTACAGTTCCTAACGTTTCGTATCTGGCTTACACCAAAAAAGATCCTGAAACTCCATTTGTAGTAAACAACCCTTCAGATTTACCTGAACCATCTCGTTTAGACAGAGTTGAAGAACCATATATTAAAGCAACCATCATTACAAAAGCTGATTTCGTTGGAAACGTAATGAGTTTGTGTATCGAAAAACGTGGTCAAATTACCAATCAGACATATTTGACTACAGAACGTGTTGAATTGAATTTTGATATGCCTTTGGCTGAGATTGTATTCGATTTTTATGATCGTTTAAAAACGGTTTCTAAAGGTTATGCTTCTTTTGATTACTCTCCAATCGGAATGAGAACTTCAAAATTAGTTAAGCTTGATGTTCTTTTGAATGCTCAGACCGTTGATGCACTTTCTGCCTTAATCCACGAAGATAATGCATATAACATCGGTAAAAAAATGACCGAGAAATTACGCGAGCTAATCCCAAGACAGCAATTTGACATTCCGATTCAGGCTGCAATTGGAGCTAAGATTATTGCTCGTGAAACGATTAAAGCACTTCGTAAAGACGTTACCGCAAAATGTTATGGTGGAGATATTTCACGTAAGCGTAAATTGCTGGAAAAACAGAAAAAAGGTAAAAAACGTATGAGACAAGTAGGAAACGTTGAGATTCCGCAAGAAGCTTTTATGGCTGTTTTGAAATTGAATGATTAGGTTTTTATTTTAGAATAAAGAACATAGAGAATAGAATATAGATGAACCCAATGACGAAAGTTGTTGGGTTTTTTGTTTAAATTTGGATATGAATATGTAAAATATGACTGAAAAGAATGTTGGCCTAAAAGATTTAATTGAGAATAGAACAGAGATAAATTGTACAGATGACATAATAACAATATCTTTTGACGTACAAGGATTATCTGCTCTATTTCAAAATAGAATATTTAAATGTAAGAAATTAATTTTTGAGCATATTTCAAATTTGATGACTGCACTTTTGATTGTGAAGTAGTATTCACCAACTGCAATTTAGATGAGATTTCTTTTAAAAATACTAAATTAATCAAAAAATTAACTCTACAAGGTAAGGATAAAAACAATAAGTCAACATTAAAATCATTTAAGTTTCATTATGATAAAGAATATTCAGAAGCTGAACCAAAACCAAAGTTATCTGCGAATTTCTTTATAAGCAACATTATTATTTTGAATAATTTATTAATTCAAAACATCGAACATATTGAAGGCAAATTTGAGTTTATTGAAAATGAACTTGGCGGAAAAGGAATGGATTTAATAACATTTGACAACTCTAAATTTTATAATGCCTATTTTTCAGATAATAAGTTTAAGGACAAAACAACTTTTAACAATACATGGTTTGAATATAACTCTGAATACTTAAAATCATCTAAAACTGTTTATCAACATACAGAATTTTATAATAATACTTTTTCAAAAATTTCTTTTTCAAATTCAAACTTTATTGGTAAATGTGATTTTGACAAATGTGATTTCTTAAGTACAACTTGGTTTGAAAAATGTAAAAATTTAGAAAATTCAAAACTAAAATTTGTAGCTTGTGAATTTAAAGGTTTTTCACTTTTTAATGATTCCAAAATAAATTTTTTAGATATTGACAGATGTACATTTCTTAAGTCATCTTCATTTACTGATACAGAATTTAACAAAATGAAACTTTATGAAGTTAAATTTGGTGGCGGAGCTTATTTTGATGAAATGAAAATTAACTATGTAAAAGATAAATCATATTTAAAAGATAAAACCAAAATATTGGAATGGAAAAGGACCTTAAGGGCTATTAAACAAGAATTACAAAAAACAGAAAACAAAATTGATTTTAATACTTACAGAAATTATGAACTTGCGGCTCATTACGAAGAATTAAATGTATTCACCAATTTCAAGGACACATCAATTTTATGGGCAACAAAATGGTCCTCAAATTTTGGAAATTGGTTTTGGTCATTAGGTTTTAGCTTATTATCTGGATTGTTTTGGTATACAATTTTATATAAAATTGAGAACTCAGGTAATTTAAATTTCGAAAAAATAAATGAATTCTTTGTTGGTGCATTTAGGTTTTTTCTCGTAACAGATTTTTATAATCCATTAGAAAATGACAGAACATATTTAGCAAATGGCTGGAGTTGGCTAATTTTTATTCTGGGAAAAATCTTTATTGCCTTCGGAATTTATGAAATGATTCAATCCTTTAGAAAATTTAAAGCTTAAAATCATTTTTTCATTAACTTTGTTATTATGGAAACTATAAAATTAAATATCAATCTTAGCGTAAACCAATTGGTTGAAGCGGTTAAACAATTGTCTCCCAAAGACAGATTGAAAATCAATGATGCTATTTGGAATGATAATATAGAAATTCCTGTTGAGCATCAGGAAATAGTTTTAGACAGAATGGTAAAAGCCAAAGCAAATCCGGAAAGACTTTTAGACTGGAATGAAGTTTCTAAAAACCTATAATTTTTGAACTATTCCTTAAAAATAGACATTGATGCTTTCAATGACATTCAAAATGCTTTTCAATGGTATGAAATGCAATTGAAAGGTTTGGGTTTACGTTATAAGAATCAAACCAAAAAGCAAATCAATTCATTAAAGAAAAATCCACATATATTTTCTCTAAAATATGGTGAAATAAGATGTCGGAAGATTGAAAAATTCCCGTTTTTAATTCATTACACAATTAATGAGGAGTTAAAAATAATAACTGTTTTTGCTGTTTTTCATACTTCACGAAATCCTGAAATCTGGAAAAAACGAAATAAATAACAGGGACCCAATGACGAAAGTTGTTGGTTTTTTTATTTTGATGATATCGTAAATGAATATGGATTGCGGAGACGCACTGCTGTGTGCCTCTACGCATATATTGTGAAGATACAGATTGTGGGAAATGATTTTTTTCCGCAACAATTCCCGATACAGATTGTAGAGGCGCACAGCAGTGCGTCTCCACGCAAAGAATTTCAAAAAGAGAAATTTTGTTTTTAATAATCAAAAGCAAAATCCTAAACCTTTGTATCTTTGAATCTTTGTGCTTAAAAAAAACTCAGTAACCCAAAACCTTTAAAAAATGGACGAAACCCCAAAACGATTTGACCGAATTGTTGCCATCCTGATTCAATTACAATCTAAAAAAATTGTAAAAGCACAGGAATTGGCAGATCGTTTTGAAGTGAGTTTAAGAACTATTTACAGAGACATCCGAACTTTGGAAGCATCCGGGGTTCCTATTTATAGTGAAGCCGGAGTTGGTTATGCCTTAATGGATGGTTACAGATTGCCACCCGTTATGTTTACCCGTGAGGAAGTAAGCAGTTTTATTGCTGCAGAAAAACTGATGCAGAAATTTACCGATCCTTCTCTTGGAAATCATTATGCTTCGGCTATGTATAAATTAAAATCGGTTTTGCGAAGTACCGATAAAGACTGGCTTTCGAATATAGAATCGAAAATTCTGATGCAGGCTTCAGAGCCAATGTTTAATGATAATTCACCTAATACTCTGGCACTTTTGTTTGAAAGTATTGCTGAGGAAAAACAAATTCAACTTTCATACAAAACCTTAGAAGCTGAAGAAGCAAGCCATAGAAATATTGAGCCTGTCGGTGTTTTTCATGAAAACAACAACTGGTATTTTTTAGGATATTGTCATTTAAGGAAAGATTACCGTCAATTCAGAACGGACAGAATTCAGGGAATTAAAAAAACAGATCTAAAATTTACTATCGAACATGATTCACTGGAAACGTATCTGAACAAAAAAGACCAGCCAGCTCCAAAAACAAAAATCCGGATTTTAGTTGAGAAAAAAATTGTAAAATATCTGTTGACCGAAAGAAAATATCATGGCTTTATTTCGGAAAAAGAAATAGACGGACAAATAGAAATGACCTTTATGTGTCGGGATATTGAAAATGGTTTTCCGCGTTGGTTTTTGATGTTTGGAGATTATGCGAAAATCCTGGAACCGGAAAGCCTTAAAACTCGAACCTTGGAATTACTCGAAATCAATAAAAAAAGACTTCTATAAAAAAACTCCTAAAATGAAATCATTTTAGGAGTTGGATTCGTTTTTTGAAAAATAATTATTGTTGCCCTTTTACAACATTATAAAAGTTGTAATCCGTATTTGACGCATCGGTAATACCAATATTTCGGCCAATGGTAACAATTTGTCCTCTGTGGTAAGTCCCGTGATTTATAACCTGCAGCAAATATTCGCTTAGAGGAAGTTCACACTGAAACCAGGGATTATCGATTTTAATTTCTTTAGTTAATTGTTCATCAGACAATGAATTTATATACTCCGCTAATTTTGCAGAGCTTTGCAGCAATCTTTTAAATATTTCATTTTTATTTAAATCAACATTTTCTTTCTTTTCAAATACTCCGGTTTCTGAAATTACCGAATACCAATATTCTTCTGTTTCCCAAATATGATTCAGCGTTTTGGCAATACTTGAATAACTTGACAGAACTTCCTTATGAAGTAAATCATCTGATTTTTCAGAAAGCCAATTTGCAAATTGCCGGTTAACCCATAAATTATAATTGGCATAATTAGTCATTATTTTTTTTAAGCTCATATTATTTAATTTTTGAATTATTTAAAAGATTGCTGCCGTTTTTTGCTATTGTCTTTCCCAGAAAAATGGCGGCTCGATATTTAAAGCTCTTAAATACACATAACCTTGGCCACGGTGATGAACTTCATTATCAATAAAATACAGGATATTTTGAACAATCGGAAATTCATATTGACCAAAAAGATTAAATGTTTCATTAAAATCTTCAATCGACAATTGCTGCCAATACTCATTAATTTCTGCAGTTGCTTCATCCCATTTTTCAAGGTACTGCGCTTTAAAAATCAGCTTTTCTTTACTCTCAGTATACGGCTGGCTATCTTTGTTTACAATTGCTTTTAAACCTGGTGCTGCAATAGCTAAAAGTTCGTCTGCTAATTTCGAAAAAGGTCGCATTCCTCCTATTGAGAATTCAAAAAAATCTTTCTCAGGAAAAAGCTCAATCACACGACGTGTCAGAGCACGATGACCTTGCCAATGTTTCAATAAATCTTCTGGTGTAATTACTTGTGCTGCTAATGTTTTCATAATTTTAAAGTTTTAATTTTTTAATACTTCAAAATTAGAGAGGGCTGGTGACAACAGTTTGTCAGCAGGAAAAAATATTTTTATTAATCTTTTTATTATTTATTCCTTACCGTAGAGACGCACTGCTGTGCGTCTTTACACATTTTTCAGCCATTCAAACAAACGATTGGCATCTTCAAATTTAAATAATTGCGTGCCTTCATTCATTGTTGCAGCAGATCCGCAGGCAACACCCCAACGAATAACTTCTTTTAAACTTTTGTCTTGTGACAATGCCCAAACCATTCCGCCAACCATGCTATCACCGGCTCCGACGGTACTTTTTTTGGCAACGTTGGGTGCCGGTACAAATTCGTACTCGTCTTTTGTAACCAAAACTGCTCCTTGCGGGCCAAGGGAAACCACAACTATTTCAGCTCCTCCATCAGCAATGATTTTTTTCGCTGCTTCATTTACCTCATCTATTTCTAAGCGTTCTACACCAACTAATTTTGCCAATTCACCAACATTGGGTTTAATCAGATAAGCTCCGGTTTCTAAAACCTTCTTTAAGGCTTCACCGGAAGTATCTACAATTAATTTTGAATTTGATGCTTTGGCAATTTCTGCAACTTTTTGATAAAAATCAGAAGCTAAACCTTCGTTTAAACTTCCGCTTGCCACTAAAAATTTTGGTTTTAAATTCGATAATATTTCCAGCACTTTCTGACTTTCTAAATCAGACAAAGTTTCTCCCGAAAAACCAAAGCGATATTGCGAATTTGTATTATCATCTACTGCAATAAAATTTTCTCTTGTTGGAGTATGGGTTTCAATTACTTCAAAATCTATCTTTTCTTTTTTTACTAAGTCTTTCAGCATTTCGCCAATTGGTCCGCCCGAAGCAAAAACGGCTAATGAACTTCCGTGCAGACGTGCAATAGCTTTAGAAACGTTAATTCCTCCGCCGCCTGCATCAAACAAAGGTTCTTTGCATCTTATCTTCTGCTCGGCAATTAAACCTGAAAAATGTGTGCTTTTGTCTACTGAAGGGTTCACCGTTAAGGTAACTATATCAAATGATTTCATTTTTGTAATGTGAGAAAATGGTTTGAATTAAGACAATAATAAAACTGTTTATGCAATTTAATAAAATTAAAATTGCCAATTGCTTTTCTGTAAATAATAATTTAAATAATAAAATACTGATAATCATGATTTTAAAATAAAATCATTCGTACCTTTAAGTATCCAAACTAATAAAATCCGAATTATGAAAGCGACTCTGTTTCTACTTTTATTATTTTATTCGGCTATATCTTCATCACAGGGAATCATTGTTGACACTACAACTTTGAGCATACCTGAACTCGTTCGTGAAGAGTTAATGCAAAATGCCTGTGCCAATGAAAGCAACTTCAAATTTTCATCACGCCTGGGTATTGGAAAATTCACAAATACCAACCCTAATTTCCCCATTTCACACGGAATTATTATTCGGAATGGAATGGCCAAATATACCGAAGGCACCTATACCGGCCTCAATGAAAGCAGTCAGTTAAATACTTCCACTGACAGCGATTTGCAAACTATAAGTAATGAGAATGGACAAATTGTTCCCATCACAGATGTAAGTTATATTCAGTTTGATTTCACTCCTTTATCGAGTAATTTTAGTTTTGATTTTCTTTTTGCTTCCAATGAATATGGGGAATTTCAATGTGGTTTCAGCGATGTTTTTGCATTTATCCTGACCGATTTAACAACAGGAGTCTCCAAAAATCTTGCTGTCGTTCCGGGAACAACAACACCGGTTTCGGTTAAAAATATTCGGGATCAACAGTACAATTCTTCCTGCTTATCCGCCAATGCCAATTTATTTGACCGTTATAACGTAACCAATCCAGGATCGTCGGCGATGAATATGAGGGGTGAAACCAAAGTTTTAACGGCATCATCAACGGTTATTCCAAACAGGGCCTACAGTATAAAGCTGGCCATTGGCGATTACAATGACAGTAGTTATGATTCGGCAGTTTTCATAAAAGGAGGCAGTTTTATGACCACCATGGATTTAGGTCCGGACAGAATCATTTGCGAGGGAGAAAGTATCACACTGCAATCTGGACTTGTGGGGAATTACACTTATGAGTGGACGCTGAACGGAGCAGTAATTCCCGGAGAAACAAACAGTATTTTAACACTTGATAAAGCCGGAACTTATGGTGTTACGGCTACACTTTCCGGCTGTGTTATAAAAGACGAAGTAATCATTAAAAATTTAGTCATTAAACCTCCTAAAAATATAACTTCCTGCTATAGCCCAAACGGTATTTATCAATATGATTTAACTCAGAATAATCTAATTGCTTTGGGGATCGATCCGGCAAAATACGCTCTTTATTATTTTGATTCTTCAGCCGCAGCCAATGCAAACGGACCGATAATACCCGAAAATCAATTGAAGTCTTATACCAGTTCCGGCAATCAAACCATATACATCAAAGTAGTGCCTGTTTATGATAAAACCATTTTTTGTAATAATTTAATCTCATTTGATTTATTGGTAACTGACCCTATTAATGTTGTAAAGCCTCCCGACCTGAGTGTTTGTGATAACATTTCTAAAAAAGTAACAGTTGATTTAACTGTTCAGGAAACCACTATTCTAAACGGATTAAATCCTTCCGAATACAGAATCAGGTATTACAACAGCCAAACAGATGCAAATAATGCCAGTAATAACATTCCAAATCCAAAAGCATTCATTACCTCTTTGTCCCAATCACCGCAGACAATCTGGGTACGGGTCGAAAATATTCTGAACTCGATTTGCTACGCAACCGTTAATTTCAATGTAAAAATTAATTCACTCCCGGCAGTAGATGATATTCCGGATGTAGTCGCCTGCAACAACTATACATTACTGCCGCTTACAGCCGGTGATTATTACACAGGCCCAAACGGAACAGGAACTAAACTGAATGCAGGAGATGTTATTACCAAATCAGGAGTCTACTATATTTACAGCGGTCCAAACGCAAACAATTGTACCAATGAGAGCAATTTTAATGTAGTTTTAGTTTATGAAATCAGTTTTAAAAAAGAAGCCTGTGGTGCCTATATAGTTCCCCGCGTAATTACAGGTGGATTTTTTACTCAGGCAGGAGGGCAAGGAAACCCTATCCCGGGAGGAACATCCTTAACAACCAGCCAGACTATTTATTATTATGCTATAATTAATGGATTAGTTTGTCGTGACGAGCCTGTACCTTTTATTGTTTATCCTTTGCCGCTGATAGATAAACCCGGTAATGTGGTGACTTGCGATTCGTATACGTTGCCTTCTTTAGCAAACGGAAACTATTTTACCTCATCCGGAGGCCTGGGCAAGGCTCTGAATGCAGGAGACAAAATAACTTCAGGCCAGACAGTATTTGTTTTTGCAAATGATGGAAGATGTACCAATGAATTTTCCTTTAAAATCGATATTGTCAATTCTTCGATTTTTACTCCAATTACACGATGCGGAAACTATATTTTACCGCCGGTTGCTGTAGGCAGTTATTTTGATAGTCCGGGTGGGCAGGGACAGAACATTCCGGCCGGAACTAATATTACCACTTCACAGACTGTGTATTATTATGCTGCTACCACAACTTCTCCTAATTGTACCGATAACTTAAAATACCAGATAACCATAAAACCATTACCATTGGTAGATACACCGGCCAATAGATTAGAATGTGAGCGTTATGTATTGCCTCCTTTGGTAAATGGTAAATATTTTACCAAAACCAACGGCGGAGGGTCACCATTAAAAGCGGGAGATATTATTACCTCAACGCAGACAATTTATGTTTATTCCGTGGGAACAGAATGTACAAATGAGCATAGTTTTGTTGTCGAAATCAGGAAACTCCCTCAGGTTGACAGTTTTACGGATGTGGTCACCTGTATAGATTTTAAACTTCCTAAATTGAAAAACGGAAAGTATTATACCGCAACAGGAGGCTCTCATGGTTCAGGAACCCAAATTGCCGAAGGAACGCTCATAAACACAACCCAGACTATTTACATTTATAATGAATGGGCAGATTTTACAAGCTGCAGTAATGAAACTTTTTTTAAGGTTAATTATAACGGAATAGATGTTGGAACCTTTGCCGATATAAATGTTTGCGACAGCTATACCCTGCCACAATTACAATTAGGCAATTATTATGCACAATCCGGAGGAAAAGGTCCAGTGATTCCGACTGGAACTGTTTTAACAGCTTCACAGAGAATTTATGTTTACGCCATTACCGGCAACCGATTGACCTGCACTAGCGAAAAAAACTTTTTAGTTACTATTTCTGCAACTCCGGTATTGGCCAGCACCCCGGATATTGCCATTTGCGGAAGCTACACTTTGCCTCCGCTATCTATTGGGAATTATTATAGCGGACCAAATGCAACCGGAACACGCTATTCGGCTGGAGAAAAAATAAATGCCAGCCAAATAATGTATATCTACGCAGCGGCGGCAACAAATTCCAGTTGTTTTACCCAGGATGATTTTAATATTACCATTTATCCGCTGAAAAATTTCTCTGTACAAAACGGAATAATCTGTGTCGATTTTCAGACAGGAACCACACTCCGCTCAACACAATTGAATTCAGGAATTAATTCGCCCGATTATACCGTTGAATGGTATTTTAACGGCAGCAAAATAAGCACCGGAACCACTTATACGGCAACCCGGGAAGGAATTTATACGGTTGTACCCGTCAAAAACATACCCGATGTTGGTAACGACTGCGGTTACAATCCAACTACAGTTACGGTCGAAAAATCCAGTCCGGCTGTTGCAGCCGTAGCAGTATCTGATACCTTTGCAGAGACTATTGACATTATCGTAACCCTGATTAATGGCTTCGGAATTTATGAATATCAACTGGATGATGGCGATTTCCAAACCAGTAATATATTTCAGGATGTTGATTCAGGGGAACACGCTATTACGATAAGAGATACGAAAGCCAATTGCGACGATCAGATTTTAATTATCAATGTCCTCAAATATCCCAAATTCTTCACTCCAAACAACGATGGATACAACGACACCTGGAACATTCCCGATCTTGCTTTTCAGCCCGATGCCGTCATCAATATTTTCGACCGCTATGGTAAAGTCCTAAAGAAAATAAGTCCTGCCGGTCCGGGTTGGGATGGTAATTACAATGGCGACCCGCTTCCCTCTACCGATTATTGGTTTCAGGTTTTTTATACCCAAAACGGAACAGCCCAGGTTTTCAAAGCACATTTTAGCATGAAACGATAATCATTTGGGCGTGCCACCATCCCAATAAGCGGGCAAACTTACATTACGGTTATTCGCCCGCTTATGGGGATGCTGTCAGGCTGTCCGCGTTACTTCGGTAACCTGCTTCCATCCTTCACGCGGGCTCAAGAACTTTAGGATAAAAGGCCATATTCGTTTTTGTAAGTTTGTGACTATTATTATCTATATTTGAAAAAAAATAATGCGATACAAACATTCGTATATACATCCCAATTTGGGTAGATTGGCGAATGTTTGTATCGCATATATACAAGTTGTGCGACAGTGTAAAAAACAGAACGTAAAGCATTTACATCAGATAAATAAATGAATGAATTAAGAGAAATAGATGATATTATTAATCAATTAAAAGAGTTGAACAAGTCAAAATTTCCCAAAGCAGAAATTCAAAGATTAATGAGAAGTGTTGGTTCAAATTGCGATATTGTAGTGCATTTTAAAGAAGGAACACCCGTAATGCGTGGCAGACCAAATAAACCATCGGAAAGATTTGAAAAAAAATCAGACTATTCTTTTAAACCGCAATGCTGTAATAAAACTTATCAAAGAGCGAGTACACCCGATAACACAATGTTTTACGGTGTAGTGCCAAATACTAAAGATATAAATAATATACAACCAGAAGAATATTTAGATATACGGCTTTCTGTTTGTTGTGAAATATTTCACAAAGGTTTAAACCAAGAAGAAACTCCAAAAGTATCATTTGGAAGATGGCAAGTTAAAAAAAATGAACAATTAAACGTGCTTGCTATTATTCAAAATGAAAAGTATAAAGAATCTAATATGCTTTTAAATGAATTAAAAGTGGCATATGATTCTATTTTCAATCTAAATATTGACAAAAATTTACGAGATAAAAGTTTAAAATATGGAACTTATTTGGCAAATGAATTTTCAAAAGATAAAATATTAAGTGAAAGTGATTATATGATTTCAGCTATTTTTTCAGAGTTTGTTGCGAATGATAATCGATTTGATGGGATTTTGTATCCTAGTGTTAGAGCCGAGGGTAAGTATTTTAATATTGCAATTAAACCCGAAGTGATAAATACTAAACTCGAATTAACAAATGTAGGAGAATGTCCAATTATTAAAACAACTGAAGGTTATCAAATTTGTGAATCCGACTATGGTGCAAACAATTTACAAAATAAAGAATTCTTTAAGTTAATTGAAATCGTTGATTAAGTCTAAACATTATTACTTATTGCAAAATATAAATAACAGCTAAATCTATTTGGAATTGATATATATGCAACATAAGAAACACCGATCGCACAACAGCCGTTACACAAGATTTGGGCATTAGGCTTAATTTAAAGATGGTTTTGTACTTGGAAGATTTGGCAAATCCGAAAGATTACGCATTCTTAATCCCAAACCTCGTGTAGCGCCAAGACGTTAACCGTTATTTTACCTGAACGACAAGAAAAATGAAAAAATCAACCAAAATTTTCTTTTTAATCCTTATAATTTTAATAATTGGAATTTTCATTCATCCTCAGAAAGTAATCTATGAGGCAAATGTTGAAGGAAAGGTAATTAACGAAAATAATAAGCCTGTTATCAATGCAACAGTTTACAGAATTGAAAAAGAGTATTACATAAATGAGAAAATTGGCTCAAATGAATCAAGAGATTTAAGAACTGAAAGTGTCAAAACTGACAAAAATGGAAACTTCAAGTTTTATGAAAAATCAAGAATAGATTGGTTTCACACTCCATTAGACTTGCCAATTGGCTACTGCTATGTGGAATTCGAAATCGAAAAAAGTGGATATGAATTCTATAAAACAAAGTTTGGTGATTTTGAACAATACAGAATTGAAAATTGTTACGCTTGTGAAAAAGTATTATTTAAGCCAATCATTACTTTGAAAAGTCTAAAAGAAAACAGAAACGCAAAACAGAAACGCAAAACAGAACTTGAAAACAGAACTTGAAAACAGAACTTGAAAACAGAACTTGAAAACAGAACTTGAAAATAAAAACAACGGCTAACACACGCTACAAGCAATTTGGGTATTTGGCTTAATTTGAAATTGGTTTTGTATTTGGGATGATTTGCAAATCCGAAGAATGAGCTTAATTTAATCCCAAACTACTTGTAGCGCGAGAACGTTAGCGGTAATTAATCGAACATAAGAATGCTAAAGATATTTAAAGATATATTTTCTAAAGACAAGCAAGCTGAAAAACTGTTGGACAAAAACAGAATTCGATTTGAAAGCATTATTGCAGACAAACGTTTTAATTATCTTGAAAGCATTTTTAAAAGACTGTTCGACAAAGATATCACATTGACAGATGCAGAAATATTGAGTGCCTATTATAAGTTTTCAGACAACATTCAGACGAATACATTTGCAGCGGCAGAACTTGAATGGGTGACAATTTCGGTTTTATGTCATTTTCGACCAAACTTGACGGAGACTCTGATACGAAGAGGATTGTTATCAATAATATACTCTTTAGGTGATGACATTGACTGGTTTACAGTTGGACAATTTTTAGACAGGAGAATTTTAGCTGACAAAGTGGAGCCTTATGGAGGACTACCTCCAAACGTAGGACAAGAATGGTTGAAAAACTTATTGCCATATCAAAAGGAAACTGTACAGAAAGTTTTGTTGGAAGTAATTGAAGAAAATAGTAAAGAACTTGAAAACATTTAACTACCGCTAACACACGCTACAAGCAATTTGGGCATTAGGCATAATTTGAAATTGGTTTTGTATTTGGAAGATTTGGCAAATCCGAAGATAAGGCTTAATTTAACCCCAAACTGCTTGTAGCGCGGGAACGTTATGGTGTATAGCTCCGCCGACGAGAATCAGCTGATTTTAATCTAGCGTTTTAGTTCTGAAAACAAAATGAAACAGAAATCAAGCCGACCGAAATCTGAACCGAAATTTGAAGCTTAATTTTTGACGGACAAGCAAACGCGAACCGCTTTTCGGAAAGCCGAAAGCGGAATTTTTTTGAACATTAACTGAAGTTCAAAAGCGGAAATAACTTGAAGCGGACAATCGGAAGGCGGAAAAGCTTGCCGAAATTGGAATCGATAATTGGAATGTCAAATCATTCGTGCTCAACATACGTGTCGCTACACACCATAACATACGTCTCTAGCTATTTGCAACTTTAGTGGAATTATCGTTTTTAATTCCTATTTTCGTTTAGCCGAAAATACTCTGTTCCATAAGCTGCAAACAGCTAGAGGCGCAGGAACGTTAGCGGTGATTTAAAAACAAACCTCATGAAAAGACAACTTTTTATCGTTCTGTTAGCATTTATTATTTCGTGTAATAAAAAAGATAATCTTCTTACTAAAGATAAATTGATAGAAAAGCAAAAGAAAATAAAATTCGTAGATACTATATCTGGAATATATAAAACGGAATTTGATTCTACATCGTATTGTCCAATTACTTTAAAAATATCAAACCGTAATGGAAAATACTATTATAATTTAGAAACTTCCAAAAGAAATCTGAAAGGCAAAATTTATTTTATAAATGACGGCAGTGATATAGTTCTTGAAGGGATTCGATGGGATAAACATTTAGGTCAAATCAAAAAGGAAAGTGGTAACGAGGAAAATATCGAGGATGAAAATGAAAAAGATAACCCAATTGGTATTCCTTTTCTAATTTTTAAAGACAGACTAAAATTACAGAATACAGGGATGACAACAAATACAAGGAATTCAAAAAACTACTACTATCAAGTAATCGGTGAATGTGAAGCGAAATATGTTCAGTTAACAAAAAAAGTAAACCACCGCTAACAGCCGTTTGGCAAGATTGGGGTTTTAGGCTGTATTTAAAGTTGGTCTTGTATTTGAAAAATTAGTGTTTAACCGAAAAATCTTGCATTTTTATTCCCCAACCTCTCCAAGCGCCAGAACGTTGTGCGTCATTTTATCTGAACAGAATCAAGATAATTAAGGAAATAGTTTTTTAAATCAATTGAAAATTAATTGAAAAAATATTTTATTACAAAAAACCAATCCCGTTAGCTAATGACCTTAAAAAAAATGGAACAAATAAAATCATATTTAGATATCGGAATCGCAATATTTGGATTACTTGCTGCTACAGCGGTAATTTTAAGTCTAGTTTATAGTTCAAAAATAGATTACATCAAAAAAATTGAAGAAGAACGCTTGAAAACTAAAGTTGCTGAATCAAATGCTTTTGCAGAAAAAGCCAAGGAAGAAGCAGCTATTGCTTTGTCTAGTGCTGCAAAGACCAATGAAAAGGCTAAAAAACTTGAATTAAAAATAGAGGAACAAAAAGAAAGAGCAGCTAACGCGGAAAAGGAATTAATTATTTTAAAAAACAAAATAAAACCTAGGTCCATCTCGATAGAAAAAACTAAAAAACTAATATCTGAACTAAAAGTATTCTCTGATAAGGACATTACTATTTCAAGTTCACTTGGAGATGGCGAAGCAGCTGTATATGCGAATCAGATTAAATATATATTTGAAACTGCAGGATGGAATGTAAATTCTGGTATTGGCTTTTCAACTTATACTGGGGTTGGTGTATATATCTTGACCAAAACTAATGATTACGAGGACGCAAAAAAAATGATTAAAACATTCCATTTAAGTGAAATAAACTTGCAGGAACAGGTTGAAAAAGATGGTGTTAAAATGCAAATTTTTATTGGCTCAAAAAATAATCACGACTTAAATTCCAATTAAAAAGTTGTGTGTAAAAAAACGAACGCACAACCGCCGTTTGGCAATATGGCGGGATTAGGCTTAATTTAAAGATGGTCTTGTACTTGGAAAATTAGTCATTAACCGAAAGTCAAGGCTTTATTTATCCGCCACATCGCCAAGCGCCAGAACGTTAGCAGTCATTTTACAGCAAAAACTAAAAACCAACTAAATATCGAATGAAAAAAAGACTTCTAATTCTAGCTTTATTGTTTAGTGTAAAATGTATTTCCCAACATAAAACTGACATTAAACTTTCCGAAATAAAATTGTGCGAACTAACTTTAAACAATTTAAAGCAAAATGATGTTGAATTAAAACAAATCAATTTGGAAGAAATGGATTTGTGTTCGGATGGTTTTGTACAAGATGGAAGGTTTGAAAATAGAATTGGATATACTTCAAAATTATATCCAGGTGTAATCTTCCAGAAATATAGTAAAGATTTAAATTCAATTGCAAAAATTCATTTAACAAAAGACTTCAAGGGATATTTACCTGATGGAAAATATATTGACTTAAAGAACATTAAAGCGGGGAACTTATCGCAAAATATGATAGTTTAGACATTTGGACTTCTCGTGGTTGTTCTGATTATTTAGGAATAAATAGAAACAAAGGAATTTATTTTTATGTAAAATTAAATAAGAAAAAAGAACCTCGTTATCCAATAGATGATAAATATTATTCCGAACAACAAATAGAAGGAATTGATATTGTTTCTGATTGTTATTCAACTGAACAAAATCCTCAAGAAAACAAACCTTTATACATTGTCGAAGGTAAAGAAGTGACCGAAGAAATTATTGCCGAAATAAAACCTGATGACGTAGAATCTATAAATGTCTTAAAAGATATAAGCGCAACCAAAAAATACGGCGAAAAAGGAAAAAATGGGGTTATAGAAATTTACTTGAAAAAGAAGTAGAAAAAATGCCTGCTAACACACGCTACAAGCAATTTGGGTATTAGGCTTAATGGAAAAATTGGTTTGTATTTGGAAGATTTGTCAAATCCGAATAATGGGCTTAAATTTAATCCCAAACTGCGTGTAGCGCGAGAACGTTGGCGATCAGGCAGGGAAACGATAAACAATGGACAAAAAAACAATCATAATTGACGGAAATAATTTTTCAACTCTGAAAACATTCTATGAAGAAATTGACCGTGTTTTGACAAAAGATTTAGACTGGAAAACGGGTCACAATTTGGATGCTTTCAACGATATACTCAGAGGCAGATTTGGAGTTGCTGAATATAAAGAACCTATTATTTTAATATGGAAAAATATATCTAAAAGTAAAAATGATTTAGGAATAAAAGCAACCAAAAGGTTCTACAAAATAAAAATTTGCATTAATAAATATAATACATCAAATGTTCAACATTGGAGAGGAAAGCTGAAAGAACTTTTTCATAAAAATGGAAAAACGCTTTTTACAATTATTGTTGAAATTATCAAGGAGCATGAACATATTGAATTCAAATTCGAAAATTAGATTAACCGAAATGCCCGAAACGCTAACAGCTTCTACAACAGATTTGGGCAATTGGCTTAATGGAGAGTTGGTTTTGTATTTGGGATGATTTGGCAAATCCGAAGAATGGGATTAATTTAGTCCCAAACCCGCTGTAGTGCCAGAACGTTAGCAGTAATTTTATCAACAATAATAAATAGACAAGGAACAATGGGACAAGAAATTTGCGCAATTATAACTGAAAAAAATATACTAATAGAAAATAGCATTGTTCATTTTGTAGAAGATAATTTTACTGTAATTCCAATAAATTTGGGTGGTGTTGTTAGTTTTTTCATTGATAACATTGGAGATTTTATCTCGATAAATGAGTATTGCTCTTTTCTAAAAACTACAGATAAATATCTCAATAAAGATGAAGATGAGGAAGAAGAATATCATTCCCTTGAAACCTTAATAAAATTAATTGAAACTTATAAATTGAATAATTTTATTTTAGAATATTATAGTGAATGGGCAGAAATTCCTGAAGAAAATCTTTGCATTGCAATTATTAATGGAGAAATAAAAAAACACTCTATTTACAAAATGTGGGATGAAGATAGTAAAAACAATATAGAAGATTATTACGAGTTAATCGGTGCCGACAGACGATGGCTTGCAAATGAAAACCGATATTTTAACTACAGAAAAGCAAAGGCTATGTATAATCAAAAATAAAAACTACTGCCAACAGCCGTTACCAGCAATATTATGACAAATAATCGTACAAAAGATACCTATCAAAAACAGATATATGATTTCATAAAAGATATTTATGTTGTTTGTCCCAGCTGTGGAGAAAAAGCAGTCGTAAAAACTGATGAATTACTTTTTAATAATATTGACGAAAACAATATTAAATTAATTTGTCCAAAATGTGGCTACAATAAGCGACTTAAAGAAATGCCAACAGGCATTCAATTTAGTCCAAATAGTGAAAATATAATTTCAAGATATTTTGTAATTGGGGGAGCAATTGATCCATATTTTCATCAACCTCTTTGGCTAACTAATAAATGTGGCGAAAATATTTTATGGGCATACAGCTATGAACATCTTGATTTTTTAGAAAGACACGTAGAAGCGAAATTAAGAGAACGAAATATTGAAAGCATAGAAAATAAAAGCTTAGGAAGTAGATTGCCGAAATGGATAACGTCGAAAAAAAATAGAGAACTAGTTTTGAAAGCAATAAAACAACTCAAAGAAAAATAAAAATCCTGCTGGTAACAGCTACTGCAACGAATTTGGGCAATTGGCTTAATGGGAAGTTGGTTTTGTATTTGGGACGATTTGCATTATCTCAATAATGCATGGAACTCCAAAAGATTCTGTTTATTTGCAGAAAAAACATATAAATAAGAAAAAATAAAAAATGCATTTTAATTTGAAAAGTAACTTTGTTGGAGTTTTGAAGAACTACGCAACATTTAGCGGGCGAGCCAGAAGAAGAGAGTATTGGTGTTATTGTTTAGTTAGTGTTGCTGTCTCAATTTTTTTGAATATTATCGACGAATTAACCGGAATACCGATTTTGTCTTCTATTTTTTTATATGCAACTTTAATTCCCTCAATAGCAGTTTTAGCCAGAAGAATGCATGATGTTGAAAAAGAATGGTTTTTCATGCTTATACCTTTTTATAATTTATATTTAGCATGTAGGGAAGGCACAAAAGGTTCTAATGAATTTGGTGCCGATCCAAAGGTATATTTATTTGAAAATCATAATGCAGTTTGTGAAAAACCTTTAATTAAAAAATGGTCAAGAAAAAAGAAGTATGGTGTCTTTATAATTATTGCTATTTCTATTATTATTATTGTTTTTGTGTGCCTTGCATTGGTCGCTTTATATTTTCTACTTTACGCACTAGGCAGTTTAAGTGCAGGTTCACGTTAGAAAATTTCACGATAGGATAGTTATTTTAACCGAATTTGTAGATAAAAAACTTTGCCTATATGTTGTGCCTCAAGATAGCATAAGTAAATATGGATGGTTTATAATATTAATTTAGTACTAAACCCACGGTAGTACCAGAACTTTAGTCGCTATTTATAACAAAACAGCAAATGAAGAAATTTACATTTATAATTTTAGTATTGGTTTCACTAACAACATTTTCTCAGACAAAAATGCGTCCTGTCGAAGAACTAATAAACGAAAACGATTCTGGTTGGCCATTTGTAACAGAATGGATAAAGTCAGCAAAAAATAAAGTTGAAATCTTATCTGTAGACAAACAACAAGCAAAAGACGCTTTATATAAAACCCAAATTACAACTCGTTCGCCAATGGGTTCAATTGTATTTGAAACAGGAGGAATTTTAATTGATAATGGTTGGATTAGAATTCTTGGTTCAGGAAGTAAGAAACTAAAAAGAAGTTTGCCTGAATGGAATCTTGGAAAAAGTTTTACTGAATTTGGACAACCATCATCATTTTTACTCGTGGCAGACGATGCAATTGGCGGTTTCTTTTTATTGAACGGTGGCGGACTTGGAAAAGACTTAGGGAAAATTTACTATTTGGCACCTGACACTTTAAAATTTGAACCTCTTGACTTAACATATTCGGACTTTTTAAATTTTTGCTTCAACAATAACTTAGACAAATTTTATAAAGGCTATAGGTGGAAAACGTGGAAAGATGATGTAGCAAAATTAGATTGTGATAGAGTTTTTAATTTCGTTCCATGCTTATGGACAAAAGAGGTCAGGAATATTGAAAAAACATCTAAAAAAGATGTGCCAATAGAAGAACAATACAGTCTGAATTTGGACTTTAGAAAACAACTAGGAATAGAAAAATAAACAGCCACTAACACTACCACAACAGATTTGGGCAATTGGCTTAATGGAGAGTTGGTTTGTATTTGGAATGATTTGCCAATCCGAATAATGGGCTTAATTTAGTCCCAAACCCGCTGTAGTGGCGGGACGTTAGCAAGTAACATAAGGACATGAAGTTTATATTATTCACACTTTTATTATTAAGTCTTTTTTCTTGTAAACACAATCAAGAAGAAAAAACTATTGGAAATAACAAAGTTGAAATAATAAAGCTTAAAGCGCCTGAGAATATAAAAACTTATATACATAAAGTTGACCGCAGAGATTTATTATGCTTGCATGAAATTAAACTAGCGAAATCTCAAATCGAAAGTGGAAAACTTGTGTTTACATTAAGATTTGGTCATGGAAGTTATAATACACGGCAGTCTAAGCGGCTAAAAAAATTGTGTGAAAAATATAATTTAAAATTTGGCTATGATGAAATTGAAGACAGTTTCAATAATGAATATGAAAGATCCGGTTGTTATGGGGCTTACATGGACGAAGCAATCGAAAAAAAGTTTGGCAAAGATTTCAGAAAGAAACTTTTAAAAGAAGCTGATGAATTGATAATAGCAAGTAACGATACTGTTAACGCATATGAATGCGATGTTGAACCAAAAATTTACAATTTAGAAACTAACAATGTAGTTTATCTATCAGGTAAAAAATTTAATGCCAAAAAAAACAAACATGGACAATTTTTAAATTTAGACATGTACATTTATATTGATAAATCTGGAAAACCTATAGGGTATAAACTTAATAAATACATGAATGATGGTTTAGATTCTGAAAGAGAAAAACTTTTAGGAGTTACTATAAAAGAGTTGAAAAAGTACCAAAAGTGCAAACCTGGTGAAATAATGGGAAAGAAAGTTATCACTGAAAATTTTGTTACGGTTAACTTTCAATAATGGCTAGTGCTAATAGCTACTACAACGGATTTGTGCAATTGGCTTAATGGAAAGTTAGTTTGTATTTGGGATGATTTAGCTAATCCGAATAATGAGCTTAATTTAGTCCCAAACCCGCTGTAGTACCAAAACAGGAGACGTCAGTTTTCCAAAAAAAGTTGAAAAACATAAAATTAAATGGTAATACTTCTAATTGCTGGAATTCTAATTTTAGTTGCAATAATAACTGGAATCGTTTGGTTATGCTTTTGGATTCCGAAAAATTTTGGATATCCAAAATTCGGTAAATATTTCTCAATTCTAATCGGAATTCTAATAGCAATATTTATTTTAACTGAATTTTTTGAAGATGAACTTTTCTCAAAAAATGATGCCAAAGAACTTTTGAAAGAACAAAATATTGTACTAATTGATGAATTTGAACTGATACAAAACAAATCAATGTTCGGAATTGGTGATTACTATCATACATTTACTTTAAAGATTACAAGTTGCGATAAAAACAAAATAATTAATGAAATTCAAAAGTCTAAGAATTATAATAGCGATTTAAAAACTGAAAATTATTTCGAAAATCCTAAAGATTATTATAACGGACCAAAAAGGATTAAGAATTATGAAACTCAAAATCAATTTATTAGAGAACTTTTTCAACCAAATGGAGATAATTATGCGCCAACTTGGAGAAAAATAGAAATTGACAAGAATGGTAATTTACTTATATTTGAAGATATAGACGAATAAAACAGAACGCCTAACAACTACAACGGATTTGGACAATAGCCTTAATAGAAAGTTAGTTTCTACTTAAAATGCCAGCTTTTAACCGTAAATTTTGGAGCTTGGAAAAAGAATATTTGAATGAAAGAAATTAGTATAAGACAAATTAAAGAGCCTGATTTTTCAGAAGGTTTTAGTATTCGGAACATTTGTACTTTACTCTCAGAAAAAGATTTAGTGCAAGAACTGCACAGACACAATTTCTTTTTTGTTTTGTTTTTAGAAAAAGGAAAGGGTGAACATAGCATTGATTTTACAAATTACCCTGTTGACGATTATTCTGTTTTTTTTATGCGGCCGGGACAAGTGCATCAACTCACACTAAAACAAGGCAGCAAAGGGTATTTAATCCAATTTAACCGTGAATTTTATACTCCAAAAGAAGAGCCTGTTAATTTTGTTTTGCGAAAAGTAAGTCATAAAAATCACTGCCCGCTTTCTGTTGAGAAGTTTAGAAGATTACTGTCGCAATTGTCTTTCATTTTTGAAGAATATAACCAAAAACAAGATCATTACAAGGAAGTTATCAAAGCAAGTTTGGAAATCCTTTTCATCGAACTGGCAAGACAGAGCAGGAACCCGAAAGAAATTACAAATGATGGCAATAAATATTCCCAAAATCAATTGGAAGAATTATTAGAACTATTACAAAAGCATATTGTAACACATAAGCAAGTGGCACAATATGCCGAAATCATGCATCTTTCTATATTTCAACTAAACAAAATAACCAAAGAAACTGTGGGTAAATCCTGCTCACAACTTATCAATGAGCAAATTGTGCTTGAAGCAAAAAGAAACCTATTGGCTACCACCAACCAAATCAATCAAATTGCTTTCGATTTAGGATTTGAAGACCCTTCCTACTTTATTCGCTTTTTTAAAAAACACACCAATTATTCTCCCGAAGCATTCCGCAAGAACTTTAAATAAATCCTGTTCAATTTAATTTTTGTCTTGAGATATAATATTAGAAAAATATCCATAGAAAATTGCCGACATTTTTATTAATCCAAAACTTTAAAAATGTCCTGCAAAACTAAACTTTCGTCCTATCACCCAGCCTTTATCATAAGCTAATTTTGTAAAGAATTAAAAACAAGATAAGATATGAAAATAGTAATTGTAGGTGCATCAGGCACGATGGGGCAGTATTTAGCCAATGTGTTAGAAAAGGAAAATCATGAAATAATAAGAGCCAGCCGTTCTTCAGAAGATATACAGGTAGATACAACATCTACCAAATCAATAGAAGAAATGTTTGCTAAGATAGGGGCTTTTGATGCGTTGATTTCTACAGCAGGAACAACTTTTGTCGGGCCCTGGAAAAACCTGAACGACCAAACTTTCAGAACAGGAATTGAAGGAAAAATGATGGGGCAGATTAATTTGGTGTTAATTGGTCAGCAATACATCAATCCAAAAGGTTCATTTACACTTATCACAGGAGCATTAACAAACGAACCGCAAATTAATTTTGCTAACGCATCAGCAGCAAACGGAGCAGTAGAAGGTTTTGTAAGAGCTGCTGCAATTGAGTTGCCAAATGGTATCCGTATCAACGCAGTCAGTCCAACAGTAATTGAAAATTCACCCCATTATTTTCCTTACTTCCCGGGAGAAATTCCAACAACGATGAAGCAATTGGAATTTGGCTTTAAGAAAAGTTTGTTTGGGGCTGTAACAGGACATATTATTAAACCATAAAATAATCGAAATGAATACTAAAAGTAAAATTATTCAATCTATCAAAATTTGGGTAGTAATTTATCCTTCAATAACACTTTTTTATGTATTATTTGGTAGTTATTTATCTGAAATTCCATTGTATTTAAGAACTCTGATCCTAACATTGATATTAGTGCCCTGGATAGTATTTGTGGGATTACCATTTCTACATCTTTTGCTGAAAAATATTTCTAACAGTGACAAATCTTAACCGAAGAACTTTTATTAAGCAAAGCGGAATTCTTGTAACAACCTTTGCATTGCCGTTAAATTTTAAATCATTTATAGAAAATAAAGAAATGACCGACACAAAACAATTTGATGTAATTATTATAGGAGGCAGTTATGCCGGACTTGCCACAGCAATGGCATTGGGCAGAGCATTAAGAAAGGTGCTTATCATAGACAACGGAAAACCCTGTAACAGACAAACACCATATTCGCATAATTTTTTAACGCAAGACGGCAAGACACCAAAAGAAATCTCAATACTCGCAAAACAGCAAGTATTAGCCTATAATACCATTACATTTTTTGATGGTTTTGTTACACGAGGTTTGAAAACTGATAACGGTTTTGAAATTCAAACCGAATCGGACGATAAATTTACAGCTGCCAAATTAATTTTCGCCACAGGAATTAAAGATATAATGCCTGAAATAGTTGGATTTTCTGAATGTTGGGGTGTTTTTGTTTTGCATTGTCCATATTGCCACGGTTATGAAGTAAAAAATGAAATAACCGGTATTTTGGGTAATGGCGAATATGGATTTGAGTTTTCAAAATTGATTTCGAACTGGACAAAAGATTTGACACTTTTTACAAACGGCGCCTCAACTCTGACTGACGAACAAAAAACCGAACTTGAAAAGCATTCTATAAAAATAGTAGAAAAAGAAATCAAGGAATTGGAACACATAAATGGACACCTCAAAAACATCATTTTTAAAGATGGCTTAAAAGCAAACATAAAAGCCATTTATACCAAACTTCCTTTTAAGCAAAATTGTACAGTTGCTGAACAACTGGGGTGTGAATTAACCGAAGATGGATATATAAAAATTGATGCTTTTCAAAAAACAACTGCAAAAGATGTGTTTGCCTGTGGCGATAATGCAACACGAATGCGAACGGTAGCCAATGCAGTAGCAATGGGAACATTAACGGGTATGACAGTAAATAAAGAGTTGATTGATGAGCATTTTAAGTGATCCCTGTCTTCCTATACTATCAGATCCTGCTCATGAACACAAAGTATTTCCTAATATTAGTTTAAATAATAAATGAGTAAAAATAAACCCGGTATCAAAACCGGCGCTTATTTTATCAGTTTTGCTGCAGTTATTGGATAAAGTATTTACAAGGCATGAGTATTGTGGAAATATTATTGCATCATTTAGATTATAATCGAACTCCGTTTATAGTTATTAAATCCTCAACTTCGTACCTTTGCAACCTTGGTAATAACCAAAAAAGCAATAAAGAGACAAAATGATTGAAGATAAAAACCCACAGCGTACCAGTATAGCGCAATTAGGCGAGTTTGGTTTAATAGAACATTTAACCAAAAATTTTGATGTTAAGCAAGAGTCGACTTTAAAAAGTATCGGTGATGATGCTGCTGTTCTTGATTTCAAGGATAAAAAAGTAGTGGTTTCGACCGATTTACTGATTGAAGGCGTACATTTTGATTTGGCTTACATGCCTTTAAAACATTTAGGATACAAAGCTGTTGTAGTAAATGTGTCTGACATTTGCGCAATGAATGCCAAACCAACACAAATAACGGTTTCTGTAGCCGTTTCTAATCGTTTTCCACTGGAGGCCTTAGAAGAATTATTTGAAGGGATTACACACGCTGCACAAGAATACAAAGTGGATGTTATTGGCGGTGACACAACCTCATCACAAAAAGGTTTAATTATCAGCATTACAGCAATTGGTGAAGCCAACGAAGATGAAATTGTATACAGAAACGGAGCTAAACAGACCGATTTATTGGTTGTTACCGGTGATATTGGTGCTGCTTATATGGGATTACAGGTTTTAGAACGCGAAAAACAAGTGTTTCAGGTAAATCCGAACAGTCAGCCTGACCTGGATCTTTATACGTATTTAATTGAACGTCAGTTGAAACCGGAGGCCCGAAAAGATGTTCGTACCTTGTTGCATGCCCTTGAAATAAAACCAACTTCGATGATTGATATTTCAGACGGATTATCTTCTGAAATTATTCATTTGTGCAAACAGTCAAAAGTAGGTTGTAATTTATACGAAGACAAACTGCCGCTGGATCCACAGTTTATTTCGACTTGCGAAGAGTTCAATATTGACAGTACGACTGTTGCCATTAACGGCGGTGAAGATTACGAATTGTTATTTACAATTGACATTAATGATTTTGACAAAATAAAAGGAAATCCAAATTTCTCTGTTATTGGCCATATGGCTGATGAAAGCGAAGGAATTCATTTAGTGACTCGCGCCAATACCAAAATTGCCTTAAAAGCCCGTGGTTGGGATGCTTTAAGCGAATAATTTTAAAAATTCCAAATAAAGAAATTCCAAATTCCAGTGCTAGTCATGTCATTTGAATTTGGAATTTTATTTTAGAAAAGATCTTTGCTTTTCGCTTCTTTTACCAATTCTTCATCAGAGCCGGATTTTATTTTGAGTAACTCTTTCATGTTAGTTTTTCTTCGTTCAATAGCAATCAAAGAAATAGGAATATAATGTGGAATATCTTCTGTAAGGGTCCCTTTTGATAAATGAAAAAGAATCTGTTTGTCAAATTCATCTATTTCTATTGAGTTAGCAGGAGACTGATGAAGCATTTTAACAACAGACTGACTGTAATATTTTTCGTTTTTTATCACTTTATCAAAAGCAAAAAGCAATTCATCAAAAGTTAAATCGTTTTTTATGATTAATCCGCTTGGGTTTATCGTACGAATGATCGTTTTTATTTTCAATAATTCGGTATACATTGTCAGCAAAATAATTTTGCAATTTGGCATGTGTTCTAAAATTAATTTTGCCAGATCTTCTCCTGAAAAAATTTCTTTTTCATCATAGGCAGGCATGCTAATATCCAGAAAGGCAATATCAAAAACCGGTGATTCAGGATCTGTAATAATTCCATAAGCCGATTTACAGTCTTTTGCCTGAGAGATAAAAAACTCATATTTAGCAGGGTCGTATCGTGTAATTGCATTTTTATAACCCTCAATAATAAATGGATGATCATCTACTATCAGAATATTGTTTTTGTTTTTAGTCGATGTGGTTAAATCAGCTTTCATTATGAATTGTATTTATTTTTTGATCAATTGGTATTTTTACAATTATTGAAGTTCCTTCACCTTTAGCCGAGTGTATTTCGGCATTTCCGTTACATTCTGCGGTTCTGAATATGATATTCTGCAGACCGATTCCTTTTTTTGTTTTATGAATATTAAAACCTATTCCATCATCTGATATTAATAAAACCAGGAAATTGATTTCATTTTTAAACTCAACCTTAATCGTCTGTGCCTGAGCATATTTATTTACATTCTGAAGCGCTTCCTGAACTATTCTGTACAAATTAATCTTTATAATATTCCCTACTAAATCCCATTTGATATTGGAATCAATATTATAAACCAGTTTAGTACTAAATGTATTTACCTGATTTTGAAATAACTTCTCTAAAATCGCAACAAAATTATTAATTAATCCTGATTTTTCTCTATTTAAATCGTGTGAAATTTCTCTAATGTCCTGCTCAATCTCTTTTAACTCAAGCAGATACTTTTTTCTTTTGTCTGCAGCGGTATCTTCATCTAATTTATCCAGACTGTCCAAACTGATCCTAACACCAAACATTCTGCCTAAAACACCATCATGTAATTCCTGGGCTACTTTTTTCTTTTCTTTAATTCGCATGGTTTCTATTGCATTTTGCTGCGAAATCATCAAATTATAAATATCCTCATTTGCAATTTGCTGCTGTTGTTTAAAAAGCAGTTCCCTGTTTTTTGCTTTTTGGATTTTGTAAATATAAAAAAACAAACCTATAAGTGAAAATATACTAAAAACATAAACCAATGTCCTGTTTTGTATCTCCAGACTGGAATTTTCATT
This sequence comes from Flavobacterium sp. Flavsp81, assembly GCF_059491325.1. Classification (NCBI taxonomy): domain Bacteria; kingdom Pseudomonadati; phylum Bacteroidota; class Flavobacteriia; order Flavobacteriales; family Flavobacteriaceae; genus Flavobacterium; species Flavobacterium sp. Flavsp81. Next base: position 3,280,995 of record NZ_CP168505.1, read on the forward strand.
TTTTATTTCGTTTGTTTCATATTCTATTCGGGTAAACTTATCCCCCATTTTACGCTCTGCTTTTTGCAAACTGTCATTAATACGGATATAATCTTCCGAAAATTTTGAGGCTTTTTCCGGTTGAATCAGGGATAACTGTTTCAAAGCTACCAATACGTTTCGAAAATTTTTGGTTCTTTTTGAAATTGTAAGTGCCTGATTTGAATAATGTAAAGCTTTGGCAGTATCTTTTACCGAAGCAAAATATTCTGACAAATGCATTTTACTGGCTGTTATACCTGCGGTTAACTGTAAACTATCCCTGATCTTAAGTGCCTTGTAAAATAAGTTTGGAAGCTCATGATTCTGATTTAGTTTAAACTGAGAATAAGCTAAATTATCCAGTAAAATAGCATATAATTCAGGCTTATCAATAAAAAGATTTTTTTCTTTTAAACCCTCTTTAAAATAAAAATTAGCTTTTTTGTAATCATTCAGGTTTTGATAAACAAATCCTAAATTGTTTAACGAAGTTGCTTTCGATTGAAACTCGACAGGTATAATTTTATCAATACTGGCAATCGCTTTGTTATGAAACTCAATTGCTTTATCATATTCTCCTAATTCATTGTATAAAATTCCGAGCAGATTATAAGCTTCATATAAAACATCATTATTATTATTTCCTTTAATGACACGAAGCGCATTAAAGACAGCCTTTTCGCTACCATAAAAATCCCCTTCATTAAACTGCAATAAAGCCTTACTTAGTCTTGCTTTTGCTAAATTATAAAAATCGTCAGTTGCTAAATAGAGCTTCTCCGCTTTATAGTAATAAGCAAATGCGCTGTCTGAAGAGATTTGAGAAGTATAATAATCGCCTAGATAAATATAAGCTTTAGACATTGAAACGGAATCATTTGCCTTTTGTGCTTTTTCTAAAATAATTTTGACTGTTTTATTATATTCATTCCAGTCACGCATATTAAAATAACGATTGGCGACCTTAAAAAGATATGCTCTTTTCAACGAGTCCTCGGGTTGATCCATAATAACTTCAAAAGCCTTACGGTTGTACTTTTGTTTTATCTGTACCGGCAATCTGTATTCATTGGCAAGTGTCAAATACAAATCAAGACTATCTTTAGAATGACTGGATATGTTACTACCATCCTTTTGCTTGGTACAACCAGCAAAAAAAATAAGCAGTATAAGATAGTATTTTTTCAACTTCACCTTTAAGATTTAATCAAAAATACAAAACTATCTATTAGGCATAAAAAAAAAGACTCTCTAATTTAGACAGTCTTTATATATTGGTATGAATTAGAAGCAATTAATCCACTTTTTTGCTTTGTCCGGCCGATTGATTTCCATCAATACTTAATTGAGTATTTTGATTTGATAAATCAGTTCCCATCATATCTACTTTCTTACTTTGTCCGGCTGATTGATTTCCATCAATACTAACTGTTTCATTCTTTACTAAAATATCATTTGAAGTTTCTGGAGCAGTAAATGAAGTTAATACCATTACTAAAGAAAATAATCCGGTTGTTAAAGCTAATTTTTTCATGATTGTTGAGTTTATATTGTTATACCTTTTACATTTTTTGACTCCGTTTCTGTTGGAATTCTTTTGTAAAACTAAACACTAAACCTCTATAATCATTTAAAAAAAAGGCGTTTATGGTCAATGCTATTCGTTCATGAGTGAATGGATAGCAAATCAGGGCAGATGGTTTTATTTTAAGTTTCTATGTAATTTTCATTCGCAAATTCGCTGATAATAAAATCGACATTTGCCTTGTAAGACTTTGAAAATGGGAGTTTTATAGTCGTTTTCTTAATATAACATAATGAATTTCCCGTATGTATTCTCGAAATATAATTACGATTCACAATGTAACTATTATGTATTCTGATAAAAGGGTTCGACAAAACGGTCTCGAAATGTTTTAGAGTTTTAAAAGCCGTAATCATCTCTCCATTTTTTAGATGGATATCCGTAGAATTATTATCTGCCTGAAAGTAACAAATTTCATTTGAATCAATATAGCGATGATCACCATATGATTTTACACACAAAATAAAGGATTTACGATTTTTATTGATTTGAATATCTTCCGGATTTTGTTTTCCCTTGTGTTTTAAATTTTGAACCAACAGTATTTCATCTTCACTATTTGATTTGTTTAACTTATGAATTAGTTTCACAAAATCAATTGCAGCTAAAGGCTTCAGCAAATAATCGTTTACTTCGTACTGAATGCAGTCAAATGCCAAATCTTTTCTTTTTGTTGTAATAACTATTTTTGGTATTTCTTTTAAGTACATCAACAACCCATTAATTAAATTCAATGAAAGTCCGCTCGCTTTGTCTTTTGGATCTATTTCTAAAAAGATTAAATCCGGGATATGCTTTAATACCAGATTCAAACCATCGGTATAATTATTGGCGGAAGCTATAAAATTTAATTCCGGAAATTCGCCTGCCGTTGTCCTTATTCTTTCAACACAATCAGGATCATCGTCTAAAATAATGTAGGTGTAATTCATTTTAAAGCATTTATTTTGGGATTCTTCAGTAATTTGTTTTGGTATTTTGTTAAAATAAAACATATAAAGTTATAAAAATATTTCAAACTCTTAACAGACGTCATTAAATACAGGTTGAAAAGATAAACAAAAAAAATCCCAAACTCCTAAAAAGGAATTTGGGATTTATATTTTGAAATTTAAAACTTACATTTTCATTAACCAGTTTTTCATCGAAACTTCATTTTCGATAATAGCTCTCAATTCAGAAATTTTTACCCTGTCTTGTTTCATTGTATCCCTGTGGCGAATTGTTACTGTTTCGTCTTCAAGAGTCTGATGATCTACCGTAATACAGAATGGAGTCCCTAAAGCATCCTGTCTTCTGTAACGACGTCCCACTGCATCTTTTTCATCATAAGCAACATTGAAATCCCATTTTAAATCTTCGATAATTTTTTTAGAAATTTCCGGCAATCCGTCTTTTTTAACCAATGGTAAAACAGCTGCTTTTGTCGGTGCTAAAACTGATGGTAATTTAAGAACAGTTCTTGTAGAACCATCTTCAAGAGTTTCTTCCTGTAATGAAGTAGCAAAAACTGCCAGGAACATACGATCTAAACCTACAGAAGTTTCTACTACATAAGGCACATAGTTTTGATTTAATTCAGCATCGAAATATTGCAATTTCCTTCCTGAAAATTTTTCGTGTGCTTTTAAGTCAAAATCTGTACGAGAGTGAATTCCTTCCAGTTCTTTGAATCCAAAAGGAAAATTAAATTCGATATCAGCCGCTGCATTTGCGTAGTGTGCTAATTTTTCGTGGTCATGAAAACGGTAATTTTCTTTTCCTAATCCTAAAGATAAATGCCAGTTTAAACGAGTTGTTTTCCAGTGTTCATACCATTGCATTTCTTCACCCGGACGTACAAAAAACTGCATTTCCATTTGTTCAAATTCACGCATACGGAAGATGAATTGTCTTGCAACAATTTCATTTCTAAATGCTTTACCCGTTTGAGCAATTCCAAAAGGAACTTTCATACGCCCTGATTTCTGTACGTTCAGGAAATTCACAAAAATACCCTGAGCCGTTTCCGGGCGCAAATACAAATCCATTGCTGAATCTGCGGAAGCACCTAATTTAGTTCCGAACATCAGGTTGAACTGACGTACTTCTGTCCAGTTTTTAGAACCTGTATCAGGATCAGCAATTTCTAATTCTTCGATTAAAGCTTTTACATCAGCTAAATCTTCATTTCCTAAAGATCTTGCTAATCTTTCCAGAATTTCTCTTTCTTTTGCAAGGTATTCAACCACACGTGCATTAGTAGTAATAAATTCCTGCTCATTAAAAGCATCACCAAAACGTTCTTTTGCTTTTTCGATTTCCTTTTTTGCTTTCACATTAAGCTTTTCAGCATAATCTTCAACCAAAACATCAGCTCTATATCTTTTTTTCGAATCTTTATTATCAATTAACGGATCATTGAATGCATCAACGTGGCCTGAAGCTTTCCAGGTAGTCGGATGCATTAATATTGCAGCATCAAGGCCGACAATATTTTCATTCATCTGAACCATTGATTTCCACCAATATTCACGAATATTCTTTTTTAATTCGACACCATTTTGTGCATAATCATAGACAGCACTCAATCCGTCGTAAACTTCGCTTGACGGAAAAATAAATCCGTACTCTTTTGCGTGCGAAACCACATTCTTAAATATATCTTCTTGTTTTGCCATAGTGATGCAAAAATATAAAAAGTGAGTTTAAAAAAAAGAAAAATAGTTGAAGATTGACCCTTGATTTTTAAATTTCCATAAATAAATCCCGGTTTTTCTGTTTAAGGACAGAAATTAATAATTTTTTCTATAAATCAAACCCATAAGTTCCCATCTTTCTATTTAAATCCTCTGCTTTTTATCAGTTTAAATATTCATACCCTAAAACCAGTGTACAAAAATTATGATCTGGAAATCTGCACTCCTCTTTGTTCAAATAGTAATTGACTGATTCACTGACTCTAAATAAGTTTATTAGTTAGATTTTAAAGCTAACAAGTTATTTTCTTGTAAAAATATTTGTATTAAAATTAATATTTTAGTTATATTTATTCAAAAGTCAATAAGGTATTTTATTAATTAGATATCAAAGACTCTTACTATTACTTATCAATTCTTCAACTTAATTTATTCAACTGTGTTTAATTATCTTATTAATCTGTTTTTTCCTAAACTTTGTGCAGGCTGTCATGCACTTTTAATGACCAATGAAACTGCTGTTTGCACCAATTGCCGACATGAAATGCCTTTAACGCAGCATCATTTAGATCCTAAAAACGAAGCTTTCAATAAATTCTATGGTAAAATTGATATCGAATATGCATCGGCGCTTTTATATTTTAACAAAAAGGGAATTGTACAGGAACTCATTCACAATTTGAAATATAAAGGATACGAAGAAACAGGGACTGTTCTGGGTTATTGGTATGTAGAAGATTTAAAAGAATTAAACCTTAAAATTCCTTTTGATATTGTAATTCCCGTTCCTTTACATCAAAAAAAATTTAAAGAACGCGGCTACAATCAGGTAACTACTTTCGGAAAAGCTTTGGCTGAAGGTTTGGATATCGTTTACGACGATTCCATTTTATTTCGAAAAAAATATGCCAAGACACAATCCAAAAAAAATCTTTCAGGCAGGTCAGAAGGGATAAAAAATGCATTTGATGTGAACTATTCAGAAGCAAATCACAACAAGCATTTTTTAATCGTTGATGATGTAATCACAACAGGATCAACACTTGAAGCCTGTTCCCAGACTTTGCAGAAAATTCCGGGAGCAAAAATCAGTATTGTCTGCATGGCAATGGCACACTCCTAAATTTAGTTAACCAATATTTTTTTGACAATTCTTTTATCTCCATTTATTATGGTTACAAAATACAATCCCAGAGACGGTTTTGACAATTGAATATTTTGATTAAAATAAGGTGATTTGTCATACGTTTTATCATAAATTTTCCGACCTGAAATATCATGCACAAACACTTCAACACTTTTAGTTGAATCGCATTCGAATTGAACATTAAAATAACCTTTATTTGGATTTGGAGACAGTGCAAAATCTACGCCTTCAAATTCAGTAGTATCCAAAGTAAAAGTCTGAGTGCAAATGTTTACTGATGCAGAGTTTATGGTTCCGAAATTTCCCGAAACAGCATCCCGAACCTGAAATTTCCAGACACCTTGCGGATTTTGACCATTAAAAACACTTAAAGATTGAATTGGTAAAACAATCTGACTCGTTGTTTTAGAACAATCCAAATCAACTCCGGAATCATCATATCCAAGCGATAAGGTTGAACTTACTATATCACAATTTTTATCATATAATTTCACAATCGTTCCCTGTGGGCTTACTATTTGAATTTCTAAATCTGAAAATCTGTCATGTGTTACATTGACAGATACATTTACATCAGAAATTGTACCTGTCGAAGCAGGGACTGTGACTGTTTTTGAAACAAATGCAGTTTGAAAAGGAATGGCAAATGCACTGCCAAAACTATATGTATCACAGCTGCTTTGCACTGTATATCCTACAGCAAAAGAGTGACTGTTTAAAGCATAATAAATATTCGCTGTTGGCTCAATCAAAATCCTGCAATTTGTAGCGACAATATCTAAAGGAACTGTAATAGTTTCTGAACCATCATTTGGTGTAGCTGAAGCTAAAAGTGTAGGAAAAGTCAAACCTCCATCCGTTGATAACTTAATATTTACAGAACCGGATCCTGACAGTGTATTTGTATTATTTACGGTCCAGGTTATAGTTTGAAACGATCCTTTTTGCCAGCCAATATCACTTGTATTTTGAGAAGTTACTGCAAATGGCCCAATTGCAGAGCTTACGGTAACTACCATATTGTCTGTATTTGTCTGAGGAGTTAATAAAGCTGCATTATCTCTTCCCGTTAAGGAAAAATGCAAAGTTCTTGCTATTGAAGAAACTGATTCCCAAGTTGTGGTTAGTCTATTTTGAAGTACTGTACTCAAACTTGGCATATATCGAATGGGAGAAGCTGTTGGAGGAAGAGAACGAAATAATGGTCCGTCAGGTTTTGCGGGATATGCAATACTATTACTTCCTGATGTTGTTGTTGCGCTATCATTTTGCTCCCAACAATAAGTAACAGAATCTCCTTCGGGATCTGAACCTGTTCCTGTTAAAATAAATGGCGTATTAAACGGAATCGTATAATCTGAACCTGCATTTATGATTGGCGGATTATTAATTACAGCTGTACTCACCGGGCATGTTTTTGTAGCTAAGTTATTTTGGATTTGTGAAATAGTTGCATACGCAAAGTAATCATCTGAAGTATTTTGAATGTCAAAATCACCTGTCACACCTGCATATCCCATAATTGTAGATCCACTACCCGGCTCTACATTTACTCCGGTTCCTTCAATAGCATAAGAAAAAGTATGGGTTCCTCCTAACTGGTGCCCCATTTCATGTGCTACAAAATCAATATCAAAAGTATCTCCTTGTGGTATTTTATCTGAAGGAGATGTAAAAGCACTGCCTTTTGCATTTTTATCAGTTGATGACGCCGGATCTACACACACACATCCAATACAACCTGCATCTCCACCTCCGCCTGATCGCCCAAATAAATGCCCAATATCATAGGCACTGTTTCCAAGAACCGTGGTTAAAGTTTGCTGAACCTGTAAATTCCATACACCATTATTAATTCCTGTTGCTGCATCAGAATAAGGATCTGTTCCTGCATCTGTATAAACAACAGCATCATTATTAGCAATCAAAGTTAATTTTACAGCCAAATCTCTATTAAAAACACCATTCACCCTTGTCATTGTTGCATTCATTCCTGCCAGAGCACCGGCTTTTGTTCCTCCAAAAAAAGCAGCATATTCTCCTGTACAGGATATTGCCAGTCGTAATGTTTTAAGAGATTGTGTATTGGATGCTGTTTTTGCCGTTTTTGCCGACGAACTTTTATTTGCATTATCTTCTTTAGTCATACAAGCTAAAGGAGATTTTGAGCTATCTCTGTATTTTGATGTAAACAACACATATTCGGATTTATTCTCAGGATTCTGCTCAATAAATTCGGATGCCTTATCAGAGCGAAGAACCATCGTTTGTACTCCGATTGGAGCAACACTAAAATGAATTTTTGCCGTTTTATCATCCAGACCGGTTCCTTCATAAGCTCTGATTTCAGGATATTTCGCTTGTAATTCCGGATCGAAATTAGAAGATTCCCAAACCATGAATCGTTCCAGAACACCATCTGCATTTGGAATTGTGATTTCAGAAGTTGAAAATTTACTTGTTGAAGATGCAATTTTCCGAGTCAAAAGACTCTCATTCAATTTATAATATAACTTTCCCTCATTAGAAGAATTTTCATTTTTTTTACCGGAAACCGAATTCACTTTTTCCCAAAGCAAATTAGTTTGAGCATGAATATTAATACAACAAAAAATAAGTATCAAAAAAAGTAGTTGTTTTTTCATAATCAAAAAGTTATTAGTAGTCAAAAATAAATTAATTAACTCAAAGTCTTATACATTATCGACACATATTTGTCTTATATCGATGAATGAGCCCTTTTTCACAAAATCTAACCTTTTCAATTTAAAAAATCAATTCGGGTTAGTGCCAGATTTGAAATAGATAGTATAAATTTGCACCATCCTAAATTATTTGCTTTGAAGCTTTTTGAATCTATTAATGAATTTCAGTCGACCAAGAAAACAATTCTAACTCTTGGTACTTTTGATGGTGTTCATATTGGTCATAAAAAAATTCTGGAAAGACTCACTCAAAATACAGAAAACGGAAAATACGAGAGTTTAGTACTTACTTTCTTTCCACACCCAAGAATGGTTTTACAGGAAAAGTCAGAAATAAAACTTTTGAATACCATTTCGGAAAAATCTAAACTTCTGGAAAAATCCGGTATTGAGAATCTGGTTATTCATCCTTTTAATGAAAATTTCTCAAGGTTAACCGCCGAGGAGTTTGTACATTCTATTTTAGTAGATCAGTTTCATATCCAAAAAATAATTATTGGTCACGATCATCGTTTTGGGAGAAACAGGACGGCGAATATTGATAATTTAATTGCTTTTGGAGCAGAATATGGTTTTGAAGTTGAACAAATTTCAGCCCAGGAAATTCAGGATGTTTCAGTTAGTTCGACCAAAATCAGAAAAGCATTGCAGGATGGCAACATGACTTTAGCCAACGAATATTTGGGATATGCCTATTTTTTGACCGGAGAAGTTGTAAAAGGAAAACAATTAGGACGAACAATCGGTTTTCCTACAGCCAATATCAAGATTGAAGAAGATTACAAACTAATTCCGAAAAATGGTGTTTATACTGTTAAGGCTCTTATCGGTCAAAAAGAAGTTTCAGGAATGATGAATATTGGTTTCAACCCGACTGTAAATGGTCAAAAGCAAACTATCGAAGTGAATCTTTTTGATTTTGATGCTGATATTTACGGACAAAAAATCGAAATTTCTTTATTGCAATACCTTCGTGAAGAGCAAAAATTCGGTTCAGTAGATTTGCTGAAAGAACAGTTAAATCAGGACAAAAAAAATGCATTGGCTTTTCTGAACCAGCTTTAAAATCCAAATATTTACTTTTTGTAAATTTTAAAACATCTTAGTTATTTTTTTAGTAAATTTGATAGAATACTGTTTGTCAATCATTTACTATTAACTTAAAAATAACCATTATGAAAATACCTAAAGAAATAATTAACGGTTTTTTTATATTCCTGGGAATCGGCGTTTTTTTCATCTTAATGGAGCTTTTAAATCTTTCCCATTTATTTTATTTACGCTTACTGAATGTGCTTTTTATCTTTTATGGCGTGAACAGAACATTGAAAATGAACCTTACCGAAGGGAAAAACGGTTTTGTTCCTAACGCAATATCAGCAACAATAACTTCTTTTACCGGAGTTATATTTAGTATTCTGGCACTAATTATTTATAGTTATGCCAAAGGCGGAGATACTTATGTAAAATCATTGTCTCAGGCGTTCATGTTTGGAGGAGAACCTTCAGTCATGACTTATTCCCTTTGTCTGCTTTTTGAAGGAACAGCATCCTGTATAATTGTAACCTTAATGTTGATGTTACTGTGGAATAACAAATATGCTGCCGATTAATTTTTCAAAATGAAACTCTAAATTAAACACTCTAAAATCATATAATTATATCTTTTTATGATTTTAGAGTGTTTCTTTTTTGAAAATAACTGCCAAATATTCATTTACAAAAATCATCATTGGTTGATTAGAACAATTTAACTACTTTTGAAGCATCAAAAACAATGTATCAATGAGCATTACAAAACACAACTGGACAAAAGACGAAATAATCGCCATATATAATAAACCTATGATGGACTTGTTGTATGAAGCAGCAACAATTCACAGACAAAAACACGATCCGAACGTCGTTCAGGTATCGACATTATTATCTATCAAAACCGGAGGATGTCCTGAAGATTGTGGCTATTGCCCGCAGGCAGCCCGTTACAACACAGGTGTTGAAGGAAATGATTTAATGAGTGTAAGTCAGGTAAAAGCTCAGGCTTTGCGTGCTAAATCCAGTGGATCATCCCGCGTTTGCATGGGAGCTGCATGGAGAAACGTAAAAGACGGTGAAGAATTTGACCAGGTTTTAGAAATGGTTCGTACTATTAACAAGCTGGATATGGAGGTCTGCTGTACTTTAGGTATGATTACCGAAAATCAGGCTCAGCGTTTGGCAGAAGCAGGTTTATATGCTTACAATCACAACTTAGATACTTCTGAGGAATATTATAAAGATGTAATTTCGACACGTGGTTTTGAAGACCGTTTACAGACTATCGAGAATGTTCGTAAAACGAATGTTACGGTTTGCAGTGGCGGAATTATCGGAATGGGAGAAAGTATCGAAGACAGAGCCGGAATGCTTGTAGCACTTTCTACTTTAAATCCACAACCTGAGTCAGTACCAATTAATGCATTGGTTGCCGTTGAAGGAACACCGATGGAGGAAGAAAAGCCTGTTGAAATCTGGGAAATGATTCGTATGGTTGCGACAACGAGAATTGTAATGCCGGACACACAAGTACGTTTATCAGCAGGAAGAACCAATATGAGCCGAGAAGGTCAGGCAATGTGCTTTTTTGCCGGTGCAAATTCTATTTTTGCCGGAGATAAATTGCTTACAACGCCAAATCCTGATGTTCATGAAGACATGAAAATGTTTGAAATGTTAGGATTAATTCCGCAAAAACCTTTTGTTAAGGTTTCACAGCCTCAAACTGTTGAAGCGGCTGATTCACAATTTGCTCCATTAGGCGAAAAACCAAAGTGGTCACGCCCCGGACATTCAATTGAAAGAAATCTTGAAGCTTCGATTAAGTCAAAAAATTAAGCGATAGAGTCCATAAGTTTCGAAAAATATTTTTAAATTGCTTGTAACCCAGAGTTATAAGCAATTTTTTTATTTTATAGAAATGAAGTTAAACCAAATTGAAAGGGTAAAAAAAATCTCAAAATCTGATTTTATTTCCCAATATGTAAAAAATCAAATTCCAGTTGTTATTGAAGAGCTGACCGAGGATTGGCCAGCTTATCATAAATGGAAATTATCTTATATCAATGAAATCGCAGGTGATATTGTCGTTCCTTTATATGACGACAGACACGTAAATCATGAAGATGGCTTTAATGAAGCGCATACTACAATGAAGATGAGCGATTACATTGCACTTTTAGAGCAGAAACCTACCAATTACCGCATTTTTCTTCACAACTTAATGAAGGAAGTACCTGTATTGAAAAACGATTTTTTATGGCCGGAAATCGGTTTGAAATTAGTGAAACAACTGCCAATGCTGTTTTTTGGCGGAGAGAACTCGAGGGTTTTTATGCATTATGATATTGACTATTCTAATATCTTACATTTTCATTTTCATGGAGAAAAACAATGTATGCTTTTTGCTCCCGATCAGTCAAAATATTTGTACAAAGTACCACACGCATTAATTTCAAGAGAAGACATTGATTTTGATAATCCTGATTACGACAAGTTCCCTGCTCTTAAAAATGCCGAAGGATACATTACCAAATTAAAACATGGCGAAATGTTATATATGCCGGAAGGATACTGGCATTACATGAAATACCTGACTCCCGGTTTTTCGATGAGTCTCCGTGCCTTTCCTAAAAATATCACGAATTTATCCAAAGCTATTTATAACATACTTATTATGCGCCACTTTGATGTTTTCATGCGAAAATGGAAAGGCCAGAAATGGATTGATTATAAAAATGAAAAGGCCGTTCTGAATACCAATCAAAATTTACTCAACCAAACTTAATAAATTATTTTCCTGGTTTCCAGACTATCATCAGTTTTAATTTTAAGAATCAGAACTTGATTTTCAGGTCTTAAATTTGAGATTGTTATTATATTTTGATTGGTTTGCCGATTCGTAATTAATTTACCTGACAAGTCGAATACCCGGACTTCCTGTAAAGTTGAGCCAGTTGATTCTACAACTAATTGTTTTTGATTACGGTAAACTTTAATGACCTTTTCCTTTTGGGAAACTTCTTTTGTTTTTAATATTTCATCAGTATATTTTAAAACAAAACGATTATCAAAAGTTCCTTTTTCTGTTGAAAACATATAGGGCTCCTTCTTTAAATCATGGAGAAGTTTTTTGTTTTTATCCTCAAGATAAACTGATTGATTCGTAAAATCTCCATCTAGATGATCAATACTTATTGTAAAATTTCCATTGATTTCAGTTTTATATCCCAGTACAACTTCGTCTGAATTCTGAAAAGATAAATTTCTACCCTGAATCACCCAATTTTTACTCTCATTACAAGAATAAAAACCCACATACTGATTCCCATCAAAAAATTCACCATCAAAAGCTTTGTCATAGTTATTGGTAGCGCTTTCTGTATAACCAATCAACAGTTGTTTAAAAGCATTTTCTTCATTGGATAAATTCAACCAGATTCTGTTTTTTTCCGGGTCATTAATTTTTTTCGTTCCTTTAACTTTACCTGGCTTAAAAAAACTCGAATTATTTTCTAAAATTCGCATACTGTCTTCAAATTTTACCTCACCAGATTCTGCGCTCTGAACAAAAAAAGATTGCCCCGAAGTAATTGTCCCATTCGGTAAAGTTTCATTCTCTCCCGAAGCTAAAGCTTTTCTGGTACCTACGCCACCCAGTAAATTATAAACAGCATAATCATCTGAAGTATACTTTTTATTGGTAACAGGAGTATTATGTGTCCAGAAATAAAGAGTTCCTGTGATAATCTCAGAATTTGCTTTTAAAAAAACATCTGCATCAACAGCTGAAGGATATGGATTTCCAATTAAATTGAAACTATCATTATTGCCAATATTGGTTTTGACTATTCCGTTAACTGGAATTCCTTTAAAAACAGCTTCATATTTTTCAGGAACTGTCGTAGAAAAATCCTGTGGTCCGCGAATAATGTATCCTTTTCCTATAGCCATTACAGTTGATGGAACTTCATTTATCCAATGGTTTGCATCTGCATCAAAAGAAAAAAACTTATCTGACAAAGTAGTTGGCGAAACATTGATTAGTTTGTTACTTTCTACGGGTGAAGACCAATACGTATAATCAAATTTTAAAATGGGTTTTGTCTTTCGTTTGAAATGAATAATTCCTGTATTCACCATTTCATTATCAGATTGATATAAAGATGCCGTATCTTCTAAAACCAGGATTCCGTTTCCTGAATAATTAAAGCTCAATCCTAAAGTACTTCCATTGGAAATTGTTACCGTTTTTCCTGAATTTATCATACAGCAACATGCATTTGAAGAAGTAGAAAATTGATAATTTTCTTCGAAAGTTAATTCTTTCCCTCCTGAAGGAATTCCATTAGACCATCCGGAGCCATCCCATTTTGAACTGTTGTTACATAATTTTAATCGGGCAATTCTGTGTTTTGCAACTCCTGAAACCGAATTAAAATTACCCCCGATCAGCAGTTTAAAATCAGCAGTAAACCCCATCGAAAACAAAGTATTATTAAGACTTGCATTGAACGAGGGATCGATAGTCCCTTTTGCTGACAAGCGTATTAAGCGTAAAGCATGTGTTCCGTCATAGTTTCCTGAAAAAACACCTCCAACTAAAATTCGGTCATCGGGCTGTACCAAAATATTTCTAACATCTCCATTGCTAAAACCCGTTCCTGATTGGAAAGTTGTATCTAAAGTTCCATTCGGATATAATCTTAAAATCCGCTTTTTCGATACTCCATTATAATTTAAAAACGAACCGCCTACAATAATTTTTCCATCAGACTGCAGGTCTAAGGCATATACATTTTTATCAAATCCGGTTCCCACAGAAAAATTATTATCTATACTTCCGTCAGAATTTAATCGTATTAATCTGGAATATTCAATTCCGTTAAACGTATCAAATCTTCCGCCTAATAAAATTTTACCATCAGGTTGGATTAATATTGCATCTATAGCGGCATCTGAACCTAAAACAGTATTAAAACCGGTATCAATAGTTCCGTCCTGCATTAATCGTACAACATGACCTACTGATATTCCATTATATTTTGTAAAACTTCCTGCCAGTAAAATCTTTTGATCTGATTGAATAGTTACAGCATACACCTGACTATTGCAGCCACTTCCCGGGACAAAACCAGGATCTAAATTACCATTGGGGAAAATTCGTGCTATACGATTGCAAATTGTATTATTATAACTTGTAAAATTTCCCGCTATAATCATTTTGCCATCTAATTGTTGTGCAGCTGTTTTTATGGCATTATTAGCCCCGGTTTCACCAGAATTAAAAGTAATATCCAGTTCTCCATCTGTTGAAAGCCGTGCAATTTTTGAAGAAGCAGCATCATTGAACCTCGAAAAATTGCCAAAAACCATTGTTTTATTATCTGATAATGGTAATACTTTTAAAACTGAATTATCAAAACCAACTCCTGCAGAAAGATATCCGGAATCATGTATCCCATTGCTATCAATTTTAGACAATCTTCCCTGATTTTGAGAATCAAAAACAGAGAAAGAACCTCCAACGAACCAAGAACCATCTGAAGAATTATTTAAAGCCAAAACCGATGCAGAAGCCGGTCCGGAGCCTATGTTAAAATCAGTTTTAACATTTCCATTTGTATTCAAAAAAAGTAATCGGTTTACTTCTGATCCATTATATAAATCAGTAAATGAACCTCCTAACATAATATTCCCTAAAGCGTCAATTTTTATAACGTAAACTGAGCCATTACTTAAACCTGTTCCCGACAAAAAACCAGAATCAATTGTCCCATCTGAATTTAAACGAATAATTCTATTTGCTACAATACCATTATAATCTGTAAATTCTCCACCAATAATAATTTTTCCATCTGATTGCAAAACCATTGTATTTATGTCCTGATTAAAGCCTGTACCAATGTTAAAAGTGGCATCCATACTCCCATCCGGATTCAAACGAATAATTTTGTTTACATCAATACCATTAAACCTGATGAAATTGCCCGCCAAAATAATTTTACCGTCTGTTTGAATTTGTATGCTATTTATGCTGGCAGGTGCTCCAGATCCTGTTAAAAAACCGGGATCTAAATTACCGTTGGGTAAAATTCTGGCAACTCTGTTAACAGTAATTCCATCATATTTTGTAAAGCTTCCAACAATTATAATTTTACCATCTGATTGTTCTATGATCTGGTTTATGATACCGGAACTTGCTGCTTGTGAAGTATTAAAAGTTGTATCATGTGAGCCATCATTATTCAGACGGATTAATCTGCCTGAAAGAACACCATTATAGCTGGTAAAATTACCTCCAACAATAATTTTACCGTCAGATTGAACATAAGTTGAATATATTTTTCCGTTAAAACCAGTACCAGTATCAAAATCCGGATCTACAGTTCCATCAGGTTTCAATCGTGTCAGATATTGAAGCGGTTTTCCATTAAAATTCAAAAAATCGCCACCAATAATTAAGTTACCGTCAGTTTGTTTTGACAAGGTTCTGACAGCATTATCGAAACCATCTCCGTTAAGACCATCGTCATAGGTATTAAAACTATTATCTAATTTCCCTTGCTGTGCGTTATCAGTTATACTAAAAAAGAAAAAAATAAATGCAATTGAATAATGGAATTTTGGCATCAAAATATAAAGTTTGTCAGTAAATTTCAATATTTACTATTAATAAGAATTTACGTGCAATCTAAAATTAAACAAAAGACACTACAATACCCACATTTAGTGATTTTTAAATAAAAAGTGAATAAATTCAAAGCCACTGAAATTTCTTCATTTAGTTATTAAAACAAAAAATCCGATAACTTTCATTATCGGATTTTCTAAATTTATAAAGATTATACTATTTGAAGATCAATTTTTTCGTAGTTGTGTAGCCATTTTCCAGAACTACTTTTACCAAAAGGACCTGTTGTGCTAATGGCAGGTGCTGAATCGATAATTGGATATTGCCCACGCTTTGTTTTTCATACAATTGTTTGCCCGAAACATCATAAATAAAGATTGTGGACAAGTTTTCTGTCGGTGAACTTATTGTAATGGTTTTATCCTGGCTCACAACCGTAATCTGGTTTTCAACGGTTTCGAAATCGCCTGTGCCTAATGTTTTGTTGGTATATCGCAGCACAAATCGATTATTAAATGTTCCGGTCGCCGTATTAAAAGTATAGTTTTGTGCCGTTAAATCATTGATCGTACCGGTTTGTTTGTCTTCCAGATAAACCCTTTGGTTGGCCAATGCCCCGTCTGCCTTATTTATTGCAATGGTAAAACTGCCTGTAACTGTTGAGCGATATCCCAAAGGAACAATATCTGTATCCGTAAATGGCAGTGCACGCCCCTGGATGGTCAGGTTGTCTGTACCATTGATACTATATAAGTCCAAATAGCTGTTTCCGTCAAAAGTCAGTCCGTCAAAATCATCATCATAACTGTTTGTTGCGCCTTCTGCATAACCAATCAGGGTTTGCTTAAATGCACCAGCAGTATTAGTCAGGTTCAGCCATAAACGATGTCTTTCTAATTTTGCTGCTTTAGCAGTTTTTCCGGGTTTGAAAAACTGGGAATTGTTTCCTATTGGACGCATCGAATTATTAAACTCTACTGTTCCGTTTGCCTTTGCACTTGCAAAAAAGGATTGTCCGGCAGCTATATAACCTAATGGTTCTGATCCTCCAGATGTTGCTGCTACACCTCCCAGTGCGTTATAAGATGCATAATCGTCCGAGGTATATTTTAAACTGGTAACTGCAGTATTATGTGTCCACAAATAAATGGTTCCGTTTACAACGTTGTGATTATTAGTATTAGTAAATAGAAAATCGTCAGCATAAAGCGCTGAAGGATATGGGTTTCCTATCAGGTAGAATTTTCCGGTTGCCATCGATTGGCTGCTTGTAATATTACCGTTATTGGGAACTCCTTTAAACTGAACAGGCTGGGAATAAGGAAATGCAACTACTTCGGGATAAGGGGCAGGCCAGGTTCCTCCTTTAGGGGTCCTGATAATATACCCGATTCCGGGCTGCATAACTGCTGTTCCTCCATAACTTATTTGCCAGCCAGTCCCTGAATAGGACATATATTTATCTGACAGCGTATTAGGCGACAGATTAAACAGGGTCTGTCCTGCTACGGGGGATGACCAATACGTATAATCGAAATTTTTCATCGGTGCAGAATTGCGCTTGTAGATAATTTTCCCTGTGTTCGTTGCATTATTTATTTGTACCAAACTCGCATTATTCTCGAAAATCAAATTATAATCGGTAGAAACTGTAATTCCGTTTGTTATTGTCAGGGTAATCCCTGAAGGTATAGTAACCACACCGCTGCTATTATTGATAGTCAAGGCACAGGCGCTCAAATCTGCCGTAAAAGGAGAATTAGGGGTTACTGATGTAATTATTGCATTCTTCGTTGCATCGGGTGTGCCATTACTCCACGCGATTCCATTCCAGGAAGTACTCGAACTATCTGTGATAGACACAGGTATCGTTGGTGAAGAAGGACATCCGCTGGCATTGTTAACTCTAAAGGCATAACTGCCTGCAACTAATCCGGTAACCGTATAGCTGCTTGTATTGCTGCTGTAACTTGTTATTGCAGTACCCGATTGATTAATGGTCCAGTTGCCACTTGGCAAACCACTTAAAACTACACTGCCAGTATTTGTGATACAATCGATATTTGTTATAGTCCCAACTGTAGGAACTGAAGGTGCTGGATTTATTGTTACGGTTACAGAACCTGTCATATTTGAAGCACATGTAGTGGTGGCATTTGTTGCCACAACGGTATAAATGCCTGCAGCTGTCTGAAGACCAAAGCTAATTGCCGATCCTGTACCTGCTACGGCGCTTCCTGTATTGACACCTCCCAGTTGTAATTGATAATTGATTCCTGAAGCTGAATTTGCTAAACCAACCGCAACTCCGGTACCGCCTGAACAATATGAACCGCCACCGGTAACTGCATAAACTGTTGGCAATGCATTAATTGTTACTGCGACAGAACCTGCCATATTTGAAGCACATGTAGTGGTGGCATTTGTTGCCACAACGGTATAAGTTCCTGCAGCTGTCTGAAGACCAAAGCTAATTGCCGATCCTGTACCCGCTACGGCGCTTCCTGTATTGACACCTCCCAGTTGTAATTGATAATTGATTCCTGAAGCTGAATTTGCTAAACCAACCGCAACGCCGGTACCGCCAGAACAATATGAACCGCCGCCGGTAACTGCATAAGCTGTTGGCAATGCATTAATTGTTACGGCTACAGAACCTGTCATATTTGAAGCACATGTAGTGGTGGCATTTGTTGCCACAACGGTATAAATGCCTGCAGCTGTCTGAAGACCAAAGCTAATTGCCGATCCTGTACCCGCTACGCTTCCTGTATTGACACCTCCCAGTTGTAATTGATAATTGATTCCTGAAGCTGAATTTGCTAAACCAACCGCAACTCCGGTACCGCCTGAACAATATGAACCGCCACCGGTAACTGCATAAGCTGTTGGCAATGCATTAATTGTTACTGCGACAGAACCTGTCATATTTGAAGCACATGTAGTGGTGGCATTTGTTGCCACAACGGTATAAATGCCTGCAGCTGTCTGAAGACCAAAGCTAATTGCCGATCCTGTACCCGCTACGGTGCTTCCTGTATTGACACCTCCCAGTTGTAATTGATAATTGATTCCTGAAGCTGAATTTGCTAAACCAACCGCAACTCCGGTACCGCCTGAACAATATGAACCGCCACCGGTAACTGCATATGCTGTTGGCAATGCATTAATTGTTACGGCTACAGAACCTGTCATATTTGAAGTACAAGTGGTAGTGGCATTTGTTGCCACAACGGTATAAGTTCCTGCAGCTGTCTGAAGACCAAAGCTAATTGCCGATCCTGTACCCGCTACGGCGCTTCCTGTATTGACACCTCCTATTTGTAGTTGATAATTAACTCCTGATGTAGAATTAGCTAAGCCAACCACAACTCCTGTTCCGCCTGAACAATATGAACCACCACCGGTAACTGCATATGCCGTTGGTATTGGATTTATCGTTACAGTAAAATTATTCTTAAAACTCACACATCCACTACCGTTTTTTACTGTAAGTGTCCCGGTATAAGTTCCCACAGGGATACTTGCAGGAATAGCAATTGTATTTAATGTTCCTCCTGTAGCTACAAAAGTAAAAGATGCATCTGTTTGATTTATTAATCCTGCTGTTGTGGCAGCTGTATCCCAAACTATACTATATTTAGTAGGAGTACCTGTTGTTGCGGTATATGTAAGAGACGCATTTTGACTGGCTGTATTAAAACAAACTGTCGTTGTACTTGCTGCTGCAATTGAAATTGTATTTGTTGCAACCGTAGACAGACAAGTTGTATTACCACAAGCATTTTTATACCTGACATAATAGGTTGTGTTACCAACGGTTGGGCTAACTACCAGAGTAGCAGGTATACTATTCGATGTTCCTACAACAGTACCTCCACATGAACCTGTAGAAAATTCTACATAACCTCCCAGTCCACCTAATGAACCTCCACTAACGGATAGCGTGGTTGTACCTGCACAAGAAGTAGCAGAAGTAAAGGCTGTAGGTACAGTAGGCGGTCCTGTTACCACTTGCACAATTACAATTGTAGCATCTGAGTAAATACCAGAAGTTACGGTTCTTCTATACCATGTAGTTTGTGATGTCCCAACCGGAACTGTATAATCTTTAGCGTTATTTGTTCCTGATGCAGGTGTATAACCTGTGCTATGTCCTGTTGTGCTTTTTTCCCATAAATAGGTATAAGTACCATTTCCTCCTGTTGGTGTCGATCCGTTTATAACAATAGCCGGAACCCCGCTTGTAGTACAAAAAGGCTCTGCATAAGTAGCTACAACGTTGTACGATTTTACTATACCATAACAAGGATCTCCAAAAGTAGCATTAAAAGATCCTGAGGCTGGAATAGTTGCTATATTTTGACCTAATAAACCTGTCGTTACCGTTCTGCTATTAAACGCATGACAACTTCCTATTGTAAAATTTGGAGAGGTTCCCCCAGGGCTGCCATAACTCGCAAACTTAACATTGATAAAAGCAGAACCTGCCGGAGCAGAAAGAGTTAATGATCCCGGGAGCGTATTTGCAGGTGGATCTGCATATTCACCTTGAGTACCCGCTACCTGACCAGTAACACCGCTAGTATAAGAAGCATAATTATTATCAATAGCAGGATAAGGAGCCGAAGAAACATTGATTCTTCCAGTACCTGTAAAATAATCATTTGTTGTGTTAACTGCACCCGATGTTGTAGATCCCCAAGAGCTTAAAAGGGGTCCCGCACCACCCAAAACAAGAGTTCCTGCAGTGTGAGTAAATCCGCCCAAATTAGCCAAAGTACCCGATATCATAGACCAATTACCACTTACTGTAGTAATAGCAGCAAAAGTTTTAGTACCTGAACCTGAAAGAATTAAATTGTTGTAAGTATATGCTCCTACAGTTTGAGCACCAGAATTGTTATAATTAACAGTCCCGGTTGATGGTGTTAACCCACCTCCAGTCATAGTCCCACCAATGTTTAATGTTCCAGTTCCTGAAAAGGTCACCTGATTTCTAGCTGAAACACCATCCATTGTTAGGTTACCACTACTATTTATAGTTCCAGTAGAAAGAGATAATATACAATCTCTATTATTATTACCGGAATCATTCATAGTTACAGAAGCAGCTGTTAAACTACCCGTTCCTACAGCTATCGTTGTATTTATTGTTCCGGCTGTTGGTGGTATCATTGTTATTGCCCCTGTTACAACCAAAGTCCCAGAAGAAGTAATTGTCAAAGTATTTGTACTTCCTCCTAAAATATTATTTATGCTAAGTGTATTACAAACTGCTCCAGCAACCGAAATAGTTGGTTTATTAGTAACATTGGGTATTACAACATCATGTGCAGCTGTTGGCACAAGATTCAAAGACCAGTTTGTTGTCGTATTCCAGGCAGTACTGGTAGTACCAGTCCATGTATTTGTCTGGCCATACCCACTCTCCAGTCCAAGGCCGATAAATAAAAATGTATAAAGTAATAATTTCTTAGTGTGGGGAAAATTAAAAAACAGAGAAAAGACGAACAAAAATAATTTTTGAATCATGTAGGTAATGTGGTATTTATATTTTTAAAATTTGTTTTTGGGGTATTTTTGATATTTTGATTTAAGCTAATGATCGCAAAATCTATAACATTAGAAATTAAAACATTAGACTCAAAAGTGATATATTATAGACAAAAGTAACAGTTCTGCAAGTAGTTTTTATACAAATTCGATTAAATACATATTTATTCGATGTACTCCCTGTCTTTTACAATTTAAAATTTTTATGAAATTAAATTCTTATTTAAATATCAATTTTTTAGTAGTTGTGTAACCATTTTCCAGAACTACTTTTACCAGCAGAACCTGTTGTGCAAATGGCAGGTGCTGAACCGATAATTGAATATTGTCTACACTTTGTTTTTCATACAATTGTTTCCCGGAAACATCATAAATAAACACTTTGTCTAACTCTTCTGTAGATGAGCTTATCACAATAGCCTTATCCTGACTCACAACCGTGATTTCGTTTTCAGCTGTTTCAAAATCGCCAGTACCTAATATCTTATTGGTATATCGCAATACAAATCGATTATTAAATGTTCCGACTGTTGTGTTAAAAGTATAATTTTGTGCCGTTAATTCGTTGATCGTACCAGTTTGTTTGTCTTCCAGATAAATCTTTTGATTAGCCAATGCCCCATCTGCCTGATTTATTGCAATGGTAAAACTGCCCGCAACTGTTGAACGATAGCCCAATAGAACAACATCAGTATCAACAAATGGCAATGCACGTCCCTGAATGGTCAGGTTATCTGTACCATTAATACTATACAGGTCTAAATAACTGTTTCCGTCAAAAGTCAGTCCGTCAAAATTATCATCATAGGTATTTGTTGCACCTTCAACATAACCAATCAGGGTTTGTTTGAAGGCACCTGCTGCATTGGTCATATCAAGCCATAAACGATGCTTTTCTAATTTTGCTGTCTTCGATGTTTTGCCAGGTTTAAAAAACTGGGTATTGTTCCCTCCTAAACGCATCAAATTATTAAACGCTGCATTTCCATTGGCTTTTGCACTGGCAAAAAAAGATTGTCCGGCAGCAATGTAACCCAATGGCTTTGCTCCACCTGATGTTGCTACACCTCCCACGCCATTATAGGAAGCATAATCGTCCGAGGTATATTTTAAGCTGGCAATAGCTGTATTATGTGTCCATAAATAAATGGTTCCATTTAAAACAGTATTATTATCAGATAAAAAATCGTCTGCAGCAAGAGCAGAAGGATATGGATTTCCTATCAGATAGAATTTTCCATTTAACATTGATTGACTGCTTGTGATATTTCCATTATTCGGCACCCCCTTAAATTGAACAGGTTGAAAATATGGAAATGAAACTACTTCAGGATACGGGGCAGGCCAGGTCCCTCCTTTTGGGGTTCTGATAATATAACCAATTCCCGGCTGCATAACAGCTGTTCCTCCGTAACTTATCTGCCAGCCAGTCCCTGAATAAGACATGTATTTATCCCCTAATGTATTAGGCGACAGATTAAACAGGGTCTGTCCTGCTACAGGGGATGACCAATACGTATAATCAAAATTTTTCATCGGAGCTGAAGTTCGCTTATAGATAATTTTTCCTAAGTTTGTTACATTATTTATTTGTACCAAACTTGCATTGTTCTCAAAAACCAAATTATAATCGGTAGCAACTGTTACTTCATTGATTATTGTCAAGGTTATTCCTGAAGGTACAGTAACCACACCACTGCTATTATTGATAGTCAAGGCACAAGCACTTAAATCTGCCGTGAAAGGAGAATTTGGAGTTACCGATGTGATTATGGCATTCTTCGTTGCATCAGGTGTGCCATTACTCCACGCGATTCCATTCCAGGTAGTACTGGAAGCGTCTGTAATAGGTATTATTGCTGTTGCTGAAGAATAACATCCGTTGGCATTCGTTACTGTAAATGTATAACTGCCCACAGCTAATCCGGTAACTGTATAACTGCTGGTATTGCTGCTATAACTTATTATTGCTGTTCCCGATTGATTAATGGTCCAGCTGCCGCTTGGTAAGCCGTTTAGAACTACACTCCCTCCCGCAGAACAACTAACATTTGTTATTGTACCTACTGTAGGAACCGAAGGGTTTTGGTTTACTGTTATGGCTACCGCATTACTATTTGTCGTACCACAACCGTTGGCAGCATAATACCTGATTCTTTTTCCATTATCGGCAAACGCAACTGTATAAGGAACAGTCAAATTTGCATATGAACCTCCTCCAACTGTCGTCTCCAATTGCCAGCCCGATGCCGTAACTGTAGAGCCGTTGGCGGTAATCGTTGGCGCGGAAGGATTCAATGAACCTCCTGAACACAATGCTGCAGGTGCTGAAATCGCAGCTATAGCAGGAACATCATTTATTGTTATTGCTGCTGCATTACTATTTGTCGTACCACAACCGTTGGCAGCATAATACCTGATTCTTTTTCCATTATCGGCAAAGGCAACCGTATAAGGAACAGTCAAATTTGCATATGAACCTCCTCCAACTGTGGTCTCCAACTGCCAGCCCGATGCCGTAACTGTAGAGCCGTTGGCGGTAACTGTTGGCGCGGAAGGATTCAACGAACCTCCTGAACACAATGCCGCAGGTGATGAAATCGCAGCTATAGCAGGAACATCATTTATTGTTATTGCTGCTGCATTACTATTTGTCGTACCACAACCGTTGGCAGCATAATACCTGATTCTTTTTCCATTATCGGCAAAGGCAACTGTATAAGGAACAGTCAAATTTGCATATGCACCTCCTCCAACTGTGGTCTCCAACTGCCAGCCCGATGCCGTAACTGTAGAGCCGTTGGCGGTAACCGTTGGCGCGGAAGGATTCAATGAACCTCCTGAGCACAATGCCGCAGGTGACAAAATCGCAGCTATAGCAGGAACATCATTTATTGTTATTGCTGCTGCATTACTATTTGTCGTACCACAACCGTTGGCAGCATAATACCTGATTCTTTTTCCATTATCGGCAAAGGCAACCGTATAAGGAACAGTCAAATTTGCATATGCACCTCCTCCAACTGTCGTCTCCAATTGCCAGCCCGATGCCGTAACTGTAGAGCCGTTGGCGGTAACCGTTGGCGCGGAAGGATTCAACGAACCTCCTGAGCACAATGCCGCAGGTGATGAAATCGCAGCTATGGCAGGAACATCATTTATTGTTATTGCTGCTGCATTACTATTTGTCGTACCACAACCGTTGGCAGCATAATACCTGATTCTTTTTCCATTATCGGCAAAGGCAACCGTATAAGGAACAGTCAAATTTGCATATGAACCTCCTCCAACTGTGGTCTCCAATTGCCAGCCCGATGCCGTAACTGTAGAGCCGTTGGCGGTAACCGTTGGTGCGGAAGGATTCAATGAACCTCCTGAGCACAATGCCGCAGGTGATGAAATCGCAGCTATAGTGGGACTTGCATTAATAACAAATGTTGCGGGAGTACGACATCCCGGATTTGAAGAGCATTCTGCATAATAAGTAGTTGTACCGGCTGTATTCGTATTTGCTAATCCAGAATTTGCCACTCCAACCGGATTGAAAGAAGAACCCGAACCTATTGATGTTCCTCCCGAAGAAACTGTATACCAATCTATAGAACCTGGAACTGTATAGGTAATAGTAATTTGCATATAATCCACACTAAGCACTCTGTCTGTATTAGTGGCCGTTTTTGCTGAAAGAGCAACTCCAAAAGTATTACTATTTATATCCGCTGCAGTCCATGTAGTTCCCCATAAATTACCCGAACCTCCAAAAGTAGCAGTTGCAAATGTACTACCATTCCAAGTAGAACCACTTGATTGATCAGTACCACTAATAGTACCGCCTTTCACGATTCTTACAGAATTATCTGTTATATTAGCACCATCTGTTTTACGATTAATTACCGCAGTAATTCCTACAATAGTTGCATTACTCGGAATTGAAAAGAGATAATTCGTTCCTTTAAGATATCTGGTAACATCTCCTGTACTTAGAGTAGTAGCAGTTGCATATGGGGTTCCAGTTGCAGTAATATTTCCAGGATTACTCCATACAATTACACCTGGAACTGGAGTTGCTGTATCTGAAATAACTGTTCCAGGATTATTAGGTCCTGAGGTTTGATTACCTCCATTAGCACAAATATATGAAGAAGTCAAAGATCCTGAACCTCCTGCACAGATGGTTACTCCAGTGACTGTTGGACCACCTGATATCATCGTAATTGAATTTGATGTAGCAGGGCTTCCTGTTAAACAGGGAGTAGCATTTGAAGTCATTTCACAAGATACAACATCACTGTTTAGTAAAGTAGTATTAGTATAAGTCGCCGAATTTGCTCCAACATTTGCTCCGTTTAATTTCCATTGATAAACCGGTGTTGTTCCGCCATTGGTTGGGGTTGCAGTAAATGTTACTGAAGTTCCATAGCAAATAGCTCCGGATGGAGAAGCAGCAATACTTACTGAAGCCGGTAAAAAAGGGCTAATGGATACACTTCCTGCCATTGTTGTTGTACACGTGGTAGATCCGGCTGTAGCCACTACAGTATAAACACCTGTTGCTGTTTGATTTCCAAAACTAATTGCTGAACCAGTTCCAGGTACGACAGCTCCAGTATTTGAACCTCCTATTTGCAATTGATAATTTACCCCAAGTTGCGAACCATTAAGCCCAATCGTAGCAGTACTGCCTGCACAAACACTTGTTCCGGTCATATTGAAACTAGTTGGATTAGCAGCAATAACCGAAATATCATCAAGAAACCAGTCATCACCTCCCCATGCAGTACAAGATCCGGAAAGTGTATTTGAAGTTGTAGCTACAAACTCAATATCTCCTGTTGTTGCAATCGCTGGCACCCAAGGAATTGTAAGTGTTATTGTTCCCTGAGTTATATCACTTGAACTTGCACCCGCTACAGTTATAGGAAAGCCTGTCGTTGTATATGTAGCACCTCCAGACGTAGTAATATAAGTGGCATTAGCAACGATTTGAGAATTATTTATCGGATTTGTAATCGTCATATAAGTAGTACCGCCTACTTTTATTATAAGCGTCGCTGTTGTAGGACAAACTGCTGAACGATTTGCATTTTGTCCTTTAATTTTAAAGGAAAGAGTTAAAGAGCTACCAATCAGGCCTGTTAAACTTTGTTTAAGAGACACATTAGTTACACCATCTGCCTCTATATAAGCTTCATTAGGAGCCCAGGCAGCAGAATAGTGCCAACCTGTTAAATCAGTTTGGGCAGACCAGTTTGTTGCATTAATACTTCCCGTAAAATCGCCGGTTTTAACAACATTACACGACTGACCAAAGCTCATTTGAAATGTCAATAAAAAAAAGCACATCCATTTCAGAGAAGGAAAAAATGGTTTATTACCGGAAAAAAAATAAAAAAATACGGAAAGAAAGAACAAAAGTAGTTTTTGTATCATGGTAGGTTGTGGTATTATATTAAACTTGATTTGGGGTGTTTTTTGGCATTTTCCTTTGAACTAATAATCTCTAATAGCTATAACACTAGAATCCAAAACATTAACTTAAAAATGACATATTATATAACAAAAGTAATCGTTCTGCAACTTGTTTTTATTCAAATTCGATTAAATGCATATTTATTCGATATGCTTCCTATGTTTTACAATTTAAATTTTTTATGAAATTAAATTCTTACTTAAATGTTATTTTTTTAGCAATATTGTAGCTGTTTTCCGGAATTATTTTTTATCAATAGATCTGTTATGCAAATTGTTTAACAGCATAAATAAAGATTTTGAACTATTTCTCTGCTGAGTTTATTTAATATTCTCATCCAAACGGGTGATTTAAATCACTCCATTGCAAAACCATTTTACATAATGCATTACCCGTCAAAATTTTACAAAACTAAACTAATGCTTTTCTTATTATTAAGACTATTAAATTTCGGGGCAAAAATATCACAAATTAGGTGTAAAAACAACACTTCTGTCATCAATTTTAGAGATAGCTATCCTACTATAATATTTTTATCACAAGTTTATGATAAAAATATATGATTTTTCTTGTATTATGAATTAGTGTAAAGTAAGCTGAATTTTTCCTCAAAATGAATTGATTTCAATTGGCAATGAGAATTCAAGAACAGTAATAAAAAGATTATTAGCCAGACAGAAAACAATTCTGCAAAAAAAAAAAATTAAATCTGCAAAAGAATGAGCGAAGAAAAATTTACATACAGCTGTTTGCCTTTCGGGATGGGAAAAAGCGTTTAATTCAGATAGTATTTTATGAAGTGAAATTAAATACTCATTAAAATTGAGTATAACAGAAATGTAGCCATTAATACATTATAAGTTGAGATAGCCAGAATACTGGATCTAATCTGAAACTTTTTTAAGATGAAATTCTCAAATCACCTTAATATAATTTTTTGTGTTTCATCGTAACCATTTTCCAAAGAAACTCTTACTAATAAAATTTGTTCAGACGAACCCAATTCTTCTGTTGAAAACTGATTATTATTTATTTTTTCTTTGCGATACAACAATTTACCCGATGCATCAAAAACCAGAACATTATTAATCATTTTGACAGCATCTATATTAATAATTTTATTTTTATTAGAAATGAAGATGTTATCTTTAGTGGTTTCTATTTCTCCTACACCTAATGATTCATTTTTGTATCTCAAAACAAATCTATTATTAAAAACACCAATTTCGGTGGTATAAGTATAACCTCCTTTTCTTAAATCATTAAGAGTATTAGTAAGTTTATCTTCCAAAAAAATTGCCTGACTAGCAAGTTGTCCATCTGCTTTATCTATCGAAATAGTAAACTCTCCCGCAATAACTGAACGATATCCTAATGGCACAACATCAGTTGAAGTAAAGGGCAGTGCACGTCCCTGAATAACCAGGTTACTGCCTAAGTTAACACTATAAAAATCAATAAATGCATTCGCATTCATGCTTATTCCATCAAAATCACTGTCATATCCATTGGTAGCGCCCTGAATATAACCAACTAACAACTGTTTGAAAGCTCCTTCTGTATTTGTCATATTAAGCCATAAACGATGTCTTTCTACAGCTGTTGTTTTTGAACTAGCATTGGGTTTAAAGGACTGATTCTGATTGCCGGATATTTCAGTTCTATTTAGCATGACAGTTCCGTTTGTATTTGTCATAGCAACATCGTTCTCCGACTTCGTAAAAATATCAGAACTTGGTATTGAAGAAAAATTCTTGGACTGAGTCCACATATTACAAAAAACAAATAGCACGAATAAGGAAGATTTCAGTCTCATAACAGCAGGTTTAAAAGATTAAAAAAGCAATTAATTTTTGGTAATATTCACTAATAGAGGCTTTTAAAAATTTACTGGCAGAGAGAAAGATTAATCAGGAACTATTTTTCTCAAGAATTGAGCAAAATAATACAAATAGTTACAGATCTTATATTTCAAATATAATAAAAAAAATTGGCTATTAGTGTTAATTTTATAAAATATTACTCTATTTAATGTATATTTCATAAAATTTTAATTAAAATTGTTTTTAAAAAAAATTCTTACTTATTAGCTTAATTATTTCGTACATGTAAATAAAATTTCTATTTATGACTATGAAGCAGGATTAAAAAAATTAGAACATTTGCACACTCTTAGGAACATTGTCAACTTATTTGAAATATCAATTTTTAGTGGTTGCATTAAGTCCATTGCTTCATTAGCTGCAACACCTGCTCCTGCATTATAACTTAATATTGTTTCTTGAGGTTGACACAGTGTAATTCTATCATATACACCGCCGCTTTCACCACCGCCGCCAAACTAAATAATTTCATTTAAAAGAATTATTTCATGTTTTACAAAAATTAGCAGCAATCCTTTTTTAAATTTACATTTGCTCTGATATAGAATAGTTCATATTTTAAACAGATTTTAATTATGACCATTAAAGAAGCAGTACAAAAATTAGAACATTTCTGTGCCTATCAAGAGCGCTGCCATGATGAGGTTGTAAATAAATTATACAGCCTGAAAATGACCCACGACGAAATAGATAATATCGTTGTACAACTCATTAACACCAATTTTTTGAATGAAACGCGATTTGCCTGCAGCTTCGCCCGAGGGAAACATCGTATTAAACAATGGGGAAAAATTAGAATTATAAACGAACTCAAAGCCAGACACATTTCCACAACCAACATTAATTTGGCTCTAAAAGAAATTTCTCCTGAAGAATACGAAACTACTTTTGAACAGCTTTCTCAAAGATGTTGGGATAATTTAACGGAAAGAAATCCACTTAAAAAAAGAAAGAAATTTTGCGATTATATGATGAGAAGAGGTTACGAAAGTAATTTTGTTTATGACAAAGTAAAAGGTTTTGAAAAATGAATTAAAACTTGTCTACTGTTTAAATTAAAGTTTATATAAGTTATTATGTCAAAACACCTTTAAAACAAAAATCCGATAACTTTCATTATCGGATTTTCTAAAATTATAAAGATTATGCTATTTGAAGATCAATTTTTTCGTAGTTGTGTAACCATTTTCCAGAACTACTTTTACCAGCAGAACCTGTTCTGCAAATGCTAAGTTTTCAATCGATAATTCTACATTGCTTACATTTTGTTTCTTATACAATTGTTTGCCCGAAACATCATAAATAAAGATTTGGGATAGGTTTTCTGTTGGTGAACTTATCACAATTACTTTATCCTGGCTCACAACCGTAATCTGGTTTTCAACGGTTTCGAAATCGCCTGTGCCTAATGTTTTGTTGGTATATCGCAATACAAATCGATTATTGAATGTTCCCACTGTTGAGCTGAAGGTATAATTTTGTGCCGTTAAATCATTGATCGTACCGGTTTGTTTGTCTTCCAGATAAATCCTTTGATTGGCCAATGCGCCATCTGTCTTATTTATTGCAATGGTAAAACTGCCCGCAACTGTTGAGCGATATCCCAAAGGAACAATATCTGTATCGGTAAATGGCAAGGCACGTCCCTGGATGGTCAGGTTGTCTGTACCATTGATACTATACAAGTCCAAATAACTGTTTCCGTCAAAAGTCAGTCCGTCAAAATTATCATCATAGGTATTTGTTGCACCTTCTGCATAACCAATCAGGGTTTGCTTAAATGCACCTCCAGTATTGGTCATGTTCAGCCATAAACGATGTCTTTCTAATTTTGCAGTTTTAGCAGTTTTTCCGGGTTTAAAAAACTGGGCATTATTCCCATTATCCCCAGCTGCACGCATCGAATTATCAAACTCTACTGTTCCATTAGCCTTTGCACTTGCAAAAAAGGATTGTCCGGCAGCTATATAACCTAATGGTTCTGATCCTCCAGATGTTGCTGTTACACCTCCCAGTGCGTTATAAGATGCATAATCGTCCGAGGTATATTTTAAACTGGTAACTGCAGTATTATGTGTCCAGAAATAAATGGTTCCGTTTAAAACAGTATGGTTATTAGTATTAGTAAACAGAAAATCATATGCATCAAGTGCCGAGGGATATGGGTTTCCTATCAGGTAGAATTTTCCGGTTGCCATCGATTGACTGCTTGTAATATTACCGTTATTCGGCACTCCTTTAAACTGAACAGGCTGGGAATAAGGAAATGCAACTACTTCGGGATAAGGGGCAGGCCAGGTTCCTCCTTTAGGGGTCCTGATAATATACCCGATTCCGGGCTGCATAACTGCTGTTCCTCCATAACTTATTTGCCAGCCAGTCCCTGAATAGGACATATATTTATCTGACAGCGTATTAGGCGACAGATTAAACAGGGTCTGTCCTGCTACGGGGGATGACCAATACGTATAATCGAAATTTTTCATCGGTGCAGAATTGCGCTTGTAGATGATACTTCCCGTATTTGTTACATTATTAGTTTGTAGTAAACTGGCATTATTGTCAAATGTTAAAGTACCACCATTAATATTTACTCCATTTGCAATCGTTAATGTATGACCCGATTGTATAGTAACAGCCCCTGAATTTACAATACAGCTGCATCCATTTAAATCTCCGGATGATGTATAATTACCTTCAAAAACAATTATATCATCTGATGTTGGCGGTGTAACATTTCCTGTTTTTGACCATTTTACACCATCCCAGGTATTAGTTGTTTGCGTAATATTTAAGGGTAAAGAAGGATCAGAAGTACAAGTTACGTTTGAAACCGTAAATGTATATGTTCCAGGAGCAAGTCCCGAAATTGTAGTAGTTGATCCTGTACCAGCTGTTATCGCTGTTGAAGTACCGGCTCTGTTTAAAGTCCAGCTGCCTGTTGGCAAACCTGTTAATACAACACTTCCTGTAAGTACCGAACAAGTTGGAGAAGTTATTGTACCCAGAGATGGAGCATTTAAAGTATCTACTATAATTGTTCCCGTTTTAGTAACTGTCCCGCAACCGCCTGTTAATGTAATAGTGTAACTAAAAGTTCCTGAAACTGTAGGAGTTCCGCTAATCGTTACCACATTACCTGACCAGGAACCGTTTACTCCTGTTGGCAAACCTGAAAAAGTTGCTCCTGTAGCTCCGGTAGTTGTGTACGTGATATTAGTTATTACTGTATTAATACATTTTGTTTGCGAATCTGTTCCTGCTGCAGAACTTAAAGTTATTGTATTAGCAGAAGTAATATTTATTGTCCAAACATTTGCTGAACTAGTGTATGTTGTATTACAGCTTCCATCCTTAGCCTGACGGCGATAATAAGTCGTTTGCGTTAATGTTTGTGTAGGTTTATAAGTTGCTGTATTATTGCTAACCGTAGTTACTCCTGTCGCAAAAGTATTATCTGTACTATATTGCCATTGATAAGTGATAGCAGTATCTCCTCCGCTTGCAGCTACAGTACTCCCTATAGTTGCAGTTGGAATTGTATTACTGCAAATTGTCTCTCCTGCAGCAGATATAGTTCCCGATGTAAATAAAGCCCTAACCGTAATTGTTCCGGTTGCATTAGCTGTACCCGATCCACAACTGCCTCCCGTTAATGGGATAGTATAATTAAAAGTTCCCGAAGCTGTCGGAGTTCCACTAATTGTTACAGTATTTGATGCAAAAGATGCAGTTACCCCGGCAGGTAAATTTGTTGGAGTTCCTATTCCTGTAAAACCACTCGTTGTATGAGTAATAGTGGTCATTGCTGTATTAACACAAGGCACAGGACTTGATGAAGCGGCCGAAATTGAATTATTAACCGTTATTAAAACAGGTGCAGAATATGATGTACACCAGGATCCGAATTGATTTTGCACAACAGCCCTAAAATAAGTATTAACATTTAAAACACCTATTTTAGCAATAGACAAAACATTAGTTGTTTCAGAAATATAAGATACATTAGTTGTAAACGCTGCATCGCTGGCACTTTGCCAATTCGTTATTGCTGTATTTATAGTTGTATATCCGCTTAATGTTAAATTACTTGTAGCAGACGTTCCTGCACAAATGGTTTGAGCAGGAGAAACTGTCCCTCCTAAAGGAGCTGTCGTTTGAAAAGTTACAGTATTAGAACTTGCAGTAGTTACATTACAACCGTTTGTTGCTCTTACTCTATAATACAATGTTCCCGCTGGTAAACTACCAGCATAATAACCAGATGGATAATATCCTATATATAAATTATTGTAATTTGTTACAAAGTTTGAAAAACCACTATCTGTAGCTATATCTAAATAATATGCCGTTGCATTAGGTATTGAATTCCAATTTAGTGTTGCACTGTTACAATCCGGGTTTGTCGCCGCTAAAACTGTTGGTGCTGTAGTTGGACTAGCTGTTGTGGCATAATTCATAGTTACAGAACTAGGACTGGTGCCACAATTACTATAGGCACGAACTCTGTAATAATAAGTTGTCCCGGGATTCAATCCTGTTAAGGTGTAATTCAAAACATTCCCAACATCTAAATTATTATATCCCGAAACAAATGTTGAAAAGCTACTGTTTGTCGATACATCCAGAAAATATTTTGCTGCATAACTGGTATATGCCCATTGAGCAGTAAATTGAGTACAACCAGGCGAATATGGTGCTGCTGTACCTGGTGCCGATGGCACAGGATCTATTGCAACATATAAATATTGAGCATTACTTGTCCCACATCCATTTGTTGCAGAAACAGAAATATTACCACTTTGTGATGAATTACCAGTAGTAACAGTCACACTTGTTGTCCCTTGACCTGCTGTTATTACCCATCCTGTTGGAACTATCCAGTTATAACTGTTCGTGTTAGCAACAGCCCCAATTGAATAAACCTGCGCTGTCAGAACCGGACACTGAGGTGCAGTTCCTGTTATTGTTCCTGGCGTAGCCGGAGCCTGAGTTGCTGTTGTTATTGTAGCTGATACTGAATTAGCAGTCGCACAAGTTCCACTTCGCACTACTGCTCTGTATGAAGTAGTCGCGCTTAAATTTGTAACCGTTAATGTTGTTGTTGTATTTGCGATTGTAGTGCCGGCAGTTGCAAAATTATTCAATGAAGACTCCCATTTTACAATAGTTCCTGTATGGCCTGACAATGTTAAAACCGTACTATTTGTTCCTGAACAAACTGTTGTGCTTCCTGCAACAGTTCCTCCAACAGATGCCGGAGTTATTGATAATACCCCTGGATTCCCGTTCTTTGTACAAGAAGAAGCAGTAATTTTAGCCCTGAACTGATAATTACTCATTCCAATGACAACATTAGTAATATTAAGGCTTGATGTGGTAACTGTAGAATAAGGGGAAATATTTGTTAAATCCACCCATCCATTACCATCATTTTTATTAATCTGCCACTGGTATGCAGGTGATGAAGCTCCACTAGTGCTAACAGTAAAAACAGCATTTAAGCCCGAACAAGTAGAAACATTTGTAATATCGTTGACTGTAAATGAACAATTTCCTCCATAAATAACTTCATTCATCAAAGCAACTAATACCGGATCTGTTGGTTTAGTACCTGCTGCTTTCTCGTCTGCAGATCCGGTAGACGTAACTACTGCATTCGGATCTACAGGATAAACCGTTCCACTGCCACTACCATCAATAACACCTGAAACATTACCTCCAACTATTATATTACCATTATTTTGCAAAATTGTACTGGTGGTACTCAGATTACCTGCAATTACAACAATACTTTTCCAAAAATTAGCAGTCCCGAGATTTGTAAAATTACCATATACTTTAATTATTGCACTGTCACTATTGCCGGTACCTGCATTAAACTCTCCTCCACTACTAACATTAACATTCCCATATACAGTTAATATTTTATTATCATTTATTGTTAATACACCACCGGAAACACTGATACTTTTTGCAGACGCATCTGCTGTCACAATTACTGTACTTCCGGATGCAATTATTACATCATCTGTCGCTGTCGGAACAACACCACCAACCCAGGAGCTTGTTGCATTCCAGTTTCCACCGGTCCCTGTACTGGTAATCGTGGCGCCAAAAATGAAATTTTGGAACAGGCTCACAAATAAAATAAGTAGAATTTTCTTCATATAAAAAATTTTAAATTCTGTAAAAGATAATTTCTGGCTATTAATTTTTTTAACATCCTATAATTTTTTGATAGTAACAAAAAATCTAATTTTAAGATTTTCAATCAATCTGTCTACACAAAAAAATCAGGCAATAGATCTGTATTTTTTATTAATTATCCTTACGTAATAATGTGTAAAATTAATCCTGAAATAATACATATTTGCGAAATTTTTGAAGTTTTAGATGAACTGGAATTTTAGCCGATGAACTGCCTTTTTCCGAATAAAAAAACAGAAAAAACCCAGTAATATCCTACTCTGCCAAATGCCTGTAAGGCGTTCGTTTATAAGTAAATTAATACAAGTTGAAACAAGAAACGTCTGGGTAATTTTAGTTTTGAAAAACTTTTTTTTAATTAAAAGCAATTATAATTTGGAAGAAAAAGCTTTTGGGTTTTTTAACTTTTCATTTTTTTTCATTTAAAAAATACGGTCGTACCTTTGAGACATATTAACACTTGCATTCAAAAAAATGAAATACACAACTTTACCCAATACCAATATAGAAGTCAGTAAAATTTGCCTGGGCACCATGACCTTCGGTGAGCAAAACTCAGAAGCCGAAGGACACCAACAGATGGATTATGCGCTTGAAAAAGGGGTAAACTTTTTTGACACTGCCGAAATGTATTCTGTTCCTGCCCGAAAAGAAACTTACGGAAGTACAGAGAGAATAATTGGCACCTGGTTTAAAAAAACTGGGAATCGTGACAAAGTTGTTTTGGCTTCTAAAATTGCAGGACCAAATCCAAATTTTACCTATATGCGCGAAAAAGGCGATTTTTCACCTGCGAGTGTAAAATATGCTTTAGAAAACAGTTTAAAAAGGCTGCAGACAGACTATATTGATTTATATCAGCTACACTGGCCGGAACGAAAAACCAATTGTTTTGGGCAACGGGGATTTAAAGTTCAGGACGAAATGTGGGAAGATAATTTTAGGGAAGTATTAGAAACTTTTGACGGGCTTATTAAAGAAGGAAAAATAAAACACATCGGTGTTTCAAACGAAAATCCCTGGGGAATGATGCGTTTTCTTGAAGAAAGCAAGTATCAGAATCTCCCAAGAATCAAAACCATTCAAAATCCTTATTCATTATTAAACCGCCTTTTCGAAGTTGGTTCTGCAGAAGTATCAATGCATGAAAAAGTGGGTTTATTGGCGTATTCTCCTTTAGCATTTGGAGTCTTAACCGGTAAGTTCTTAACTGGTGAACCGCTTCCAAACGCGAGAATCAATCTTTTTCCACAATACAAGCGTTACAATAGTGACGAAAGCACACAAGCTACCCGTTTATATCAGGAAATTGCAAATAAACACGGTTTGACATTAACCGAATTGGCTTTGGGTTTTGTATTGCAGCAGCCATTTTTAACAAGTGCTATCATTGGCGCCACAACAATGGAACAATTAAAAGAAAACATTGCCACAATTGATATCGTACTTTCAAATGAAATCCTGGCAGAAATTGATGCAGTTCAAACTATTATTCCGGATCCGGCTCCATAATTTATAGTTTTAATGAAACAAAAAACCAGATAACTTTAGAATTATCTGGTTTTTTATTAGAAAGAGTTTATAAATTCAAAATCTGATCTTTAGGATATTTGACTCTGTAACTAATTCTGATTTTTCTGGTTTCATTTGGTTTCAATTGCAATTGCCAGGTTAAGATTCCTGTTTCGGCGTTTATTTTTGCATTGTCACTTTGTAATAATTCAACCTCAATTTCCTTATTTGTACTCAACGGATATTGATCTTTTAACAATAACTCCACAGCTTCTTTTTTGTTGTTTCTTATCGTAATATCATAAGTGAAGGTTTGCTCTTTTTTTGAAGATAAAAACTTAGTTCCGGACTTGTCAGCCACTTTTTCACGTTTTATGGATACCTTCTTGTCACGTCCCATACTTAAATTCAAAGTATCGCTGGTTTGGCTTGGTTCGATAAAAGTTTTCCCCACATACATACCTTCAAAAATAATATTCGCTTCACCTCTTAATAAATTATATTTACTGTAATCGGCAATTTCTGCAAGCAGGAAAGCTTCATTTTCTGCTTTTGGAACTGCATAATATTTATAAGATGCCGGCAATTTTATTTCTTTCAAAGACACACTATGTACTTTTCCGTTAGATAGAATATCATAAGGAATATCAATGTCAAAGGAAACATTTAGCTGGTTTTCTTCGACAGTAGTATAATCTGAAACTGAAGATTCTGCCAATACCGGTGCAGCCATTACTTCGTCCTCACTCTTTTTGTATTCCTTATCTGCCTCAAGTCCTGCAACCCTTCCCTGAAGTTGGTTCATTTTACTCTTTTGATTGTAGCCGTAATTTGCCTGAACAATATTGTTTCTTAAAAACCATGAACTTAGCATTGGTGCCTGATTATTTTGATTAGGAATGCCGCTTGACAAAGTCAATTTTACTTTTTTCCAGTCAATTCCTGTGTTTTGAACCACTTGAGCTTTATACATCATATTAATTGGTGACGTAACGCTTTCAGCTCGTAAATCATAAAAAGGTGTCCAGGTGGCATTATTGGTCAAATACGAAATGTCAAACGGAATTACCCCTGCAGTTTGGTTCATTACCTGCAAAATCAGTTTTCCTGATGACGTTTTTTCTTCTTTGTTCGCATTAACTTCCAGTTTGTTGTTAAGTTTTTGCAGTGTTTCATTCAGTTTTTGCTGCTTCTCCGAAAGATTGTTGATATTGTTAGCAATCTCAACTTGCTTATTTTTATAATAATCAACCATTTTCATTAATTCGGTTACATTCAAACCTGAATTTACGCCGGAAATCTGTTGGTTTTTATCTAAAAGCTCGATAGTTTTTGTTTCTGAATTTATGGTATTATTTACTTTCTGAATTTCTTTTTGAACCAAAACTATACTGTCTCTTACTATTTTTAGCGACGGCGATTTAGTGTCAGTTTCATATTCAGAAATATAATTATTGGTAAACTGAACAGAAAGAACCGTTACACCCGCCGGCGCACCAATTTGCACCGAACTTTCATTTAAATCCACAGCTACATTCTTAATGACAATTTCACTCGCACCGGCAGGCAGGGTCGCATTTGCAGTTTGGGATAATTCGGCGGCATTAAAATATACGGTCGCTGCTTTTACTTTGGCTGTTGTAAAAATTGGTTTTTGCGCAAAGGCAAAAGTGCCAATTAACAGTAAGAGCGCTATGGCTTGTTTCTTATTCATTAGTTTATTTTTAAGATGTTTTTTATTACAAAGATATAGATTACAAGTATCAAAAAATGAATTGATTTAATAGTACATGACAAGAATGATTTTCTTTTTAGAAGTATCAATTGTTTTTTCAATTACTCCAAAAAACTTTTCATTGACCATCGGGCATCCTAAACTGTTGCAAATTGGTTTTATTTGTTCCTCAAACGGAACGTCAGCATATTTGTGCAGCACTACATTTCTGTCGAAAGCATTGCTGTTGGTTTTGTCTAAACCGTATAACTTATAAGCTTTTCCAAATCTTCCTGAATAAGAACTTCCAATTGCATATTTTCCTAACGAACTGGAATTTGAGTTCATCACATTGCTGAATTGCAGTTTTCCCGGAATCTCTGTTTCTGAACCGGAACCATGACCCACCAAACCTTTATTAATCAATTTATTGCTTTTTAAGTCGTAAATAAAAAACCGGTTTTTACCTGATTCTATTCTCATGTCTAAAAAGAAGGCAACATCTGAATTGTATTTCGCAGATTTCCCCAAAAATCTCCTGATCTCAGTTATCTCACTTTTTAATTTCTCCTCATAGCAATAAACCGGTTTTGAATTTACAGCTGTTGAAGGTTTTTCTTTGTTGCGACAGGCAAGACTGACACAAAAAACGACGCTCAAAAGCAAGATGAAAATATTCTTTTTCATGTTTTACAGTTTGAATTTTTAGGATACCATTTATTTTTCAACCGTATAACCTTTCACTTTGGCAAAAGCAACAATCGAAGTATTTATTGCATTTCCTAAATCGTCCTGCGTTTTTGTTTTTTTAGATTCAGTATCAATATATTGCTGACGTTTTTTGGCCAGTTCGCTAATTTCTTTCTGAATTGTTTCTCTTTCTTTGGTTTTTTTGGCTACAATTACTTTCAATTCTTCAGTAGATTTATTCTGAAGCTCTTGTGGTAATTCTTCTTTTTTAAGTTTTGAAATGGCCCCTGCATCATCTTTTACTTTATCAACCAAATCCCAACTGTCATTTTTATAAACCGCTTTTGATTTACTTACTGCTCTCTCAGCATAATTTGCTGCAGAAACACCTTGCGCATTTTTATCCTGAACTTCCTGATTCATCTTTTTTGCATGTCCTTGTTTCCCATAGCTAATATAAGTTGTATTTATTTTCACATTACATTTTGTGATTTCATCATCATAAGGAGTAGCGATGTATCTTACGGATTCGTTTGAATCAATATTAAAATATTTCCCTTTTCCGTGATCAGCACCATCTTTCCATAAAATGTTTATGCCTTCCGTTTTATCTCCGCAAAAAATAGTATTTACGTAGATATCATTTTTCAATGCATTGCTAATGGCTTCTTTATAATTAATTCCGCCCTGGTTAAAATCTTCGTTTCCGGCAATGTAAATCAATTTCATATTGTTATTGTCTTTTGCCCATTTTAATTGTTTCGTTGCGTCCTGAATTACAGCACCGCAATATTCGTTACCACCATTGGTTTTTAGCGAAAATAATTTCTCCGAAATCAAATCCAGATCTGTAGAAAGTGGCGCAATTTGTCTGATGTAATTGGATTGTACTGATAATCCGTCATTTCCATATTCATACAAAGCAATTTCAATATCGGGAGTTTGTCCGGAATACTTTAAAGTTGTTAATGTATTTACAATATTCCAAAGCCGTGATTTTGCCTGATCGATTAACCCGTCCATACTGCTGGAAGTATCCAATAAAAGAGCCACCTGTATTTTGGTTTTTTCTGTTGTCAATGGTTTTTCGAATGCATTGCTCTTTTTTGAATTTGCATTCGAAGAATTACAGCTTACAAAAGAGATTGCAGTTGCTAAAAGTGCTGAGAAAAAAATATTTGATTTCATAATTTCCGGTTTTTAATTGTGATTACAGATCAAACTTAAAAACTAAAAATCCTCCTTTTTTGCAGAAATGGTGAAACCGGCTTTTGACTTGGTGTAACCGGTTGTAAAAGGATTTTAAAATACTTTACTTTACATTATTAATCTTCAGTCTGAAAACGAATTGATTTTGGCTGCTTTCAAAAGAACAATAATGCGTTTATATCCAGTACTTATTTATTCTTTATTCATATTGTTGTTCTTTCCTTTGGGAATAACAGCGCAGGATTCTATTTCTAAAAAGAAAGCTGCTCCTTCCTCAAAAATGAAAGTAGTAACCAAAGATTTAAAAAAAGCATTAGAGGTAAATGATGAAGGGCAGATTGGTCAGAATTATGAACGTCTGGCCAATGAATTTCTCAATAATGAAGACAATGCAAAAGCCGAAGAGTACTATAAAAAGGCATTAGAAAGCTACACTAAATTAAATCGTGTTGAGGATAAGACAAGAGTAACAAGAAGCTTAGCTAAAACACAGGAAAATCAAAATAAATTTAAGTCTGCGATTAAAAATTATGAAGTTGCAGGTGCAATTTCCAAAGATGACAGAGAAGAGAAGATCAACTTAAATGATGCCAATCGTGTACGAACGCGGGCTGCTCCCGTAACCCAAGCTGATTATGTTGAATCAAATATTGAGCTGCTCAAAAAAGAAAACAAAGCAGAGGAAATTGCCGCAGCATACGTTCAAAAAGCAGAAAATTCATTGCAGCAAAAAAACAAGGAAGTTGCCATTGAGAGTTATAAAAATGCACTGACTTATGCAAAAAACAAACCCGAAACAGTTATTAAAATCAAAAATGAGATTGCCAAAGTGTATGCTTCGGACAACCAAATTGACAAAGCAATTGTTATTAACGAAAAGCTTTTGGCTGAAGCCGAAACCAAACAGGATTTTAATAATCAGATAAAGCAATTGCAATCGCTGGCATCACTTTATTTCAAAAAAGAAGAACCTAAAAAAGCACTTTTGTCTTTGAAAGAAGCGTATGGCCTTGCATCTGAAAAAGGAAATTCAGCGGAAGCGAAAAAAAGTTTAGCAGCGTTAGTAAAATACTATAAATCTGAAGGAAACGAAAAAGAAAGCATGGCACTTTATGAGCAGTTTTTTCAAAACTTCGACAAATTAATCCAATCCGATACGAGCTTGATTGATGCCAAAACGTTTCAGATAACCGAAGGGAAAATTCGCCAGTTGGAAAAAGAAAAAACACTGAAGGACGAATTAATTTCTAAGAAAAACACCTTCAATTATTTTCTTTTAGGATCAATTTTATTGCTTTTGCTTTTGTTTCTTTTTATTGTAAAGGCTTTATATTCCATAAAAACTAAAAACAAGGAAATTGCTTTGCAATCGTTACGGCGCGAAATGAATCCGCATTTTATTTTTAACAGTTTAAACAGTGTAAACCAGTTTATTTCAGAAAATAAAGAATTGGAAGCTAACAAATACCTGACTTCCTATTCAAATTTGATGCGAAATATGATGGAGAATTCCAATAAGGATTTCATTATTCTGGATAAAGAAATTGAGCAATTAAAAAAATACTTAGCCTTAGAACATTTGCGTTTTGCAGATAAATTTGATTTCGAAATCATTGTTGATAAAGAACTGGATTCTGAAAGCGTTTTTATTCCGAATATGATTATTCAGCCACATTTAGAAAATGCAATATGGCACGGTTTGCGCTATCTCGATAAAAAGGGTTTCCTGTATCTTAAATTTCAGCTTGTCGACGGAAAAGTAGTTGTCATTATTGAAGATAACGGAATAGGTTTGACCAAAAGTCAGGAACTCAAAACCACCAATCAGAAAGTACATGAATCACGCGGCCTTAATAATACCAAAGAACGCATTGGTTTGCTGAATGAATTGTATAAAAAGAACATTTCTTTCGAGATTAAAGAGAAAGCATTGCCAGAATCAGGAACAATTGTCGAAATTGTTTTTCCCTTAATTGATAAAATATGATGACATTTCAGAAGATAAAAAGTGTAATTGTCGAAGATGAATTGGCCGCGCGTGAAGTCCTCAAGAATTATTTGAGTAAATATTGTCCACAGGTTGAGGTTGTCGGAGAAGCACAGAATATAAAAGAAGCCGTTCCGTTACTGCACGAAATACAGCCACAATTGGTTTTTCTGGATGTTGAAATGCCCTTCGGAAATGCTTTTGATGTTTTGGAAGCCTGTAAAAATTTGCAATTCGAAACGATATTTGTAACTGCTTTTTCAGAATATTCATTAAAAGCATTAAATCAAAGTGCCGCATATTACTTATTAAAACCTATCAGCATCGAAGAATTGATTGTTGCAGTAAACAAAGTGCACCATCAGATCATGAATCATGAAATCTTTAACAGAAACAAAATTATTGTAGAAAATTTTCATGAATTAAAGCCTGAAAAACAACAGGTTATTTTACCAACTCTCGAAGGATTTGAAGTCGTGAAAATGGAAGAAATTGTTCGTCTTCGCGGCAACGGAAATTTCACTGATTTATATCTGAATAACGGAGATAAAAAAATGGTCTGTCGTTTTTTAAAACACTTTTCAGAGATTTTACCATTGCCTTTTATACGTGTTCACAAATCCCATATCATCAATATGAATTGTGTGAAGTCTTATAACAAAGGTGGAATTATCACTTTAAATGATGGTGCCGAAATTGAAGTCTCCCCCACTTACAAAGAGGAATTCCTGAAGAATTTTAAATAGAATTGTTCTTCTCCAAGTTTTTTAATCTCCATTTAATATAAACAAAGCAACAAAAAACTTTGCGCCTTTGTGTCTTTGCGAGATTATTACTTTAATTTTTTTATACTAGTGCGAAATTTGCCCGCAGAGCCGCAAAGGCGCTAAGTTAAAAATACAAAAGAAAAACTTTGTGCTTAGCATTCTCACGACAAATTTTATAAATCAAATTCTTCCTCTATAGATAAAGAATCAACCGGAACTGCTGTTGAATCCGGAGCTTTTATTCGCAAAAACGAACGGGCATTTCCGGAAATATAAACCGGAAGTAAGCCAATGGTGTCTTCAGGAATCAGAACACCGCGACGCAGCATCAGATTACTTAAGAATTTTTGATTCTTAACAGCATAATCTTTCAAATTTCCCTGATCGTTAAACTGATACATAAATTTTCTTGGTTTTGGAATAATCGTTGCCAAAAAGAGACATTCATCTAAACTCAAATCTGATGGGCTTTTCTGAAAATAAAAATGACTTGCCTCTCCAATTCCGTATACATTTGGCCCCCATTCAATAATATTAAAATATACTTCCAACATTCTTTCCTTGCTTACCACACGATTGTTTTCCAGAATGTAAACCAGCAGAATTTCTTCCAACTTGCGCGAAAGCGTTTTTTCGCGGGTAAGAAAAACATTCTTAATCAATTGCATGCTGATCGTACTGGCACCACGGGAGAATTTTTTGGTTCTTATATTCTTTAAAATTGATTGTTTAAAAGCTTCATTGATAAATCCTCTGTGCGAAAAGAAAGAAGGGTCCTCTGTTGTCAGCACACATTTTCGTAAATAAGGTGAGATCTGGTCTAAAGGAGTATAATTCGGATTTGCATTTCCTACTAAAACCGGACGTTGTAATACATTTTGTATTATGGCACGATACACAAATTCACCATTTAATTTATTAAGATCTGCTTCCCCATATTTGGTGATTTTCAGGTCTTCTTTATTTAGTTTGCTGTCAAAAACTAAAGTATTGGGTTTGTTTTTATTGAATTTGAAATCAAGTTTATAATCAAAATTTCCCGTGGCTTCCATTCCCTGAAAGTGCGTAAATAAACCATCAGGTAAAGACACTATAAAATCCTGCGCCTTCATTTTTGGAATATCAACTTTTAAAGTATAAACCGTATCTTTTTCTGTATTATAAGAAACATACGGATGTACTTTTATTTTATTCAATTGCATTGTTGAAGTGCT
Source organism: Flavobacterium sp. Flavsp81 (assembly GCF_059491325.1). Lineage (NCBI taxonomy): Bacteria > Pseudomonadati > Bacteroidota > Flavobacteriia > Flavobacteriales > Flavobacteriaceae > Flavobacterium > Flavobacterium sp. Flavsp81. Next base: position 3,325,012 of record NZ_CP168505.1, read on the forward strand.
GTCGATCGATATAAAATCTTCACCTAATAAAAAACGATAATCAAAACGCGCATTTTTAATCACGACATCTTTACTCGCAATTTTAGGATGATTGATTTTTAAATTTGAAATAGAAGTATATCCGTCAATATGCAATTCACTTCCATCCTTATCAATGTTTTCTACATTTAATCGAATCGAATCGAAACTTGCTTTTAAATTATAACGTTCATCTAAATAAGGAACTTTGATGGCACCGGTATCCAGGTTGAAAAAACGAATATCTGCTTTTTTGTTTCTTGGGTCGGCAAACCCTTTAATATTCCATCGCTGATCAAAATTTTTGCTCTGAACATGCAAGTTCGTTTCTAATTCCTTATTGTTTAAAACCAATTTATTTATAACAACCAAAGCTTTTTTGCCATTGTCATCAATCTTAAAATTAAGGTTCTCCAACTTCATGTCGGTAGGGACTAAATTCAATAATTTTGAAATAATCCGATAAGCAAAATCAGCATATTTTCGTTTTTCATTAGTCTTTTTTTCAGTATCATCCTTTTTTAAAAAGGCATCAAAATTGCGCACTTTCCCTTTTTTAACCAATTGAATATACCCATTATTGATTTTCAAAGTTCCAATCTGAACATCTCCAATCAATAAATTTGATAAACTTATACTGGTTTCAATCTTTTGAATATTGAAAAGCGTGTCAGCATTTTTGGGAACCAAAATGACGTTGGTTAGTCTGATGCCCGACAATCCTTCAAACGAAGCCGATTTTACAGAAAATGTACTGTTGTACTCGACATTCATTTTATGAGTTACTTTGGCAATTGCCTGTTTTAAAAGTGAATCACGAAAAAAGTAAAATCCTAAAAAGAGCACTCCTAATACCAGGGCAAGTATTAAAAATGCTTTCAAAATTTTTTGTTTTGGAAATTTCATAAAGTAGGTTTATAAAAAAATTAACCAAAAAGAATACTGGCCACATCTTCGATTTTAGCCACAAGTTCAATTTTGATTCCTGTGTTTTTTAAGGTGATTTTATTGTATTTAGAAACAAATATAGTATTGAATCCTAATTTCTCGGCTTCCTGGATTCTTTGATCAACACGATTTACCGGACGAATTTCTCCGGACAAACCCACTTCACCGGCAAAACAGAATCCTTTTGTTACCGGAATATCTTCATTTGAGGATAAAATTGCCGCAACAACGGCTAAATCAATCGCAGGATCATCAACAGAAATTCCGCCGGTTACATTCAGGAAAACGTCTTTTGCTCCTAAACGAAACCCGGCTCTTTTTTCTAAAACTGCCAAAATCATATTTAATCTTTTAGCGTTATAGCCAGTTGTACTTCGTTGGGGTGTTCCGTAAACTGCTGTGCTTACAAGCGATTGTATTTCGATCATCAGCGGACGCATGCCTTCCATCGTAGTGGCAATCGCAGTTCCGGACATCTCTTCGTCTTTGTGTGAAATCAGTATTTCTGACGGATTGCTTACTTCCCGTAAACCACTTCCCAGCATTTCATAGATTCCGAGTTCTGCAGTTGATCCAAAACGATTTTTTAATGAACGTAAAATTCGATAAACGTGATTTCTATCGCCTTCAAATTGTAAAACGGTATCCACCATATGTTCCAGAATTTTTGGGCCGGCAATATTTCCGTCTTTCGTAATATGTCCAATCAAAATAACCGGAATATTGGTTTCTTTGGCAAACTTGATCAGTTCGGCAGTAGTTTCCCTAATTTGAGAAATACTTCCCGCAGTTGATTCAATATAATCGGTATGCAAAGTCTGAATCGAATCTATAATCACGATTTCAGGTTCAATCGCTTCAATCTGTTTAAAAATATTCTGTGTCTTGGTTTCAGTCAGAATATAGCAATTGTCACTGTTTGGTGTGATTCTTTCTGCACGCATTTTTATTTGCTTCTGACTTTCTTCGCCGGAAACATAAAGCGTTTTATAAGGTAATTTTAAAGAGATCTGTAATAAGAGTGTACTTTTTCCAATTCCTGGTTCTCCTCCTAAAAGCGTTAAAGATCCCGGAACTAAACCTCCGCCAAGAACACGATTTAATTCACCGTCAGTTGTATTCATTCGAATTTCCTGAGCCGAATCGATTTCATTAATTTTTAATGGCCGTGGTGCTTTACTTGTCGAAGTCGGTTCACTTTTCCATGCCACTTTTTCCTGCTTCTGAATAATTTCTTCTGCAATAGTATTCCATTCTTTGCAAGCATTACACTGCCCTTGCCATTTGGCATATTGGGTTCCGCAATTTTGACAAAAAAAGGAAGTTTTTACTTTCGACATTATTTTTTATTTTTTGCAAGCAGATTCATCTCATCTATTTTTTCGTACATCATATCCTTATTCAAATCCCCAATTGGTGCCATTTGTGAAGCATTTTGATATTTTTTTGACGCCCTTTTCGGATCATCCATTTTTTCATACATCAGACCCATTTCATATTCCCCTAACATTGCTTCCGGGTAATTCACATTCGCAATTTCAGCCATTTTCCCTAATTCATCATAAAGGTTATTCTTCAGGATAAGGTTTTCAATTACTTTAAAATCATTCATCCTAACAGGGATCTGAACACCAAAAACAGTTGACATTACATTATATTTATTCTCTAAATAATCTGCATATCCGGATTTCAAAACGGCTATTTTGTCTTTATATTCAGCAGAATTAATTGGTTTATATATTTCAAAAATTTGATACAGCGCATTTGGAATCGAATGTAAAACTTCTGTATAATGGGTTGAATTTTTAAATAAATCGTATTTATAATTCACTAACGGATTATTAGCGATTTTAATATTGCTGTCTAATTTTTCTATAGGTTCTTTGATTTTTTTAATATCACCGTCAGCTGCAGATAAATAATAAAAAAACGGTTCTTTTACTTTAGCAAATTTCTCAGGTATACGAATTTCCATTTTTGGTGCAAGTTCGGGACTCAAACAAATATATCCTTTAAAAAGGGGTATATCTTTATATAAGTAAAAATTGATAAAACTGGCAGTCATATCATGACCTGCAATGATCCTGAAAGGAGAAGTACGATATTTTTTTTCAACATACGGAATTAACTCTGCTCCTATAAATTCGAAAAACTGAGCTCCTTTTTCAAATGGAAGTCCACTAATCTGATCAATAGTACAGTCATCAAAACGTTCCCCATCCTTATTTTGATGAATTCCAATAATTATCATTTCCGGCAAATCGTCCCAATAGGCGCCATAACTTACTGCTCCTGAAAAGGCATCAAAAAGATAATCACCATCCAGCAAATACAAAACAGGATATTTTTTATTAGGATTAGCTTCATAAGACTCCGGGAGCCCTATAGTTATTCTGCGTTCGACTCCAAGTTTTTCAGATTTAATATTGTCGAATTTTTTTTGTGAAAAAGCGGAAAATGAGATTAAGATAAAAAATAAGTAAACTTTTTTCATGATTGGGGAATTTCAGAGAATTAAAAAGTAATAAAATAGTGCAGCAATATAATAATTTATTTGCTTTTTGTTAGGATGAAATTTTAAAAGGCAAAGAAATTTAAGACAAAAGGAATTTTATTTGTGCAAAAATAAATTTGACAAATAAGAAAAAAGTTAAGATCTGAAAAATAAATTTAGGTTAGGGAATTATCATTTTCATTAGGAAAAACAATCCATGGCTTAAAGGTTTTTGCTTCTTCAAATTCCAGGGTTGCATAGGAAATAATAATAATAATGTCGTCTTTTTGAACCTTTCTTGCTGCGGGTCCGTTGAGTGTGATTTCTCCGGAATTTTTTTCGCCTTTTATAGCATAAGTTTCAAAACGTTCCCCATTATTGATATTTACAATAGATACTTTTTCACCTTCAATGATATTTGAAGCTTCCAGTAAAGTTTCATCAATAGTAATGCTGCCAATATAATTTAAATCGGCTCCGGTTACTTTAACTCGATGAATTTTAGATTTTATAACTTGAATTTGCATGTTGCAAAGGTAAATTAATTTAATGAAATGGTGTCAATCAACCTAATAGAATTAACAAATACTGCTATAAATGCACGGTATTTTTTGTCGGTACTTTTGTGATCGATGGGTAATAATGTAGATTCATCAGCAATTACAAAATATTCCAAATCAAACTTGTCATTATCCCTGAAAGAATTCTCTACAAATTCAATTGTTTCTTCGGGGCTTTTTGTCTGAAATATTTCTTTTGCTTCTGTTAAGGTTTTATAAATGATTGCTGCTTCTTTTCTTTCTTCAGCAGTTAAACGTTCATTTCGGGAACTCATTGCCAGTTGGTTTTCTTCTCTGAAAATAGGACAACCTATTACATTAACCGGTATGTTATTCTTTTCAACCATTTTTTTGACGATTTGCAATTGCTGAAAATCTTTTTCTCCAAAATAGGCATTAGTTGGTGAAACGATTTCAAACAAGCGTTTCACAATTGTTCCGACACCATTAAAATGTCCCGGTCTGAATTTTCCTTCCATTTGATTTTCCAATCCATCAAAATCAAAATTCTGCGAAATCATATTTCCTTCGTAAATATCATCTACAGAAGGAGCGTACAAAATGATTTTATCACTCAAACCACGCATTTTTTTCACATCATCTTCTAAGGTTCTTGGGTACTTTTCCAGATCTTCAGGATTGTTAAACTGAGTCGGATTTACAAAAATACTAACAACAGTATCATCGTTTTCTTTCAGAGAACGTTGCATTAAAGCCAGATGCCCCTGGTGTAAAGCGCCCATCGTTGGTACAAACCCAATAGTAGAATTTGTGGTTTTGATAGTTTTTAAATAAGCTATCAGAGCTACTTTACCGTAGAAAATATGCATGTCGGTATTATTAAAATTTAGTGCAAACATAATATATTAGTTATAAACTGCATAAATTTTTGTAATTTTGCAACGTTTTTATTACCAAAAATTAAGTAAAATACTATTATGAAAGATAAGAGGATATTATATGTATCATCTGAAGTCGTGCCTTATTTGGCTGAAAATGAGGTTTCATTAATGTCTTATGACGTTCCGAAAATGATAAATGATCAGGGAGGCCAGATAAGAATTTTCATGCCAAGATATGGAAATATTAATGAAAGAAGACATCAATTACACGAAGTAATCAGACTTTCAGGGATGAATTTGGTAGTGAATGACTTAGATATGCCCTTGATTATCAAAGTAGCATCAATTCCTAAAGAGCGAATCCAGGTCTATTTTATTGATAATGATGAATATTTTAAACGAAAAGCAACTTTTGCAGATGAAGAGGGGGTTTTATACCCTGATAATGATGAAAGAGCAATTTTTTTCGCAAAAGGAGTTGTTGAAACTGTAAAAAAACTCAACTGGGTTCCGGATATAATTCACGTTCATGGCTGGCTGGCTTCAATGCTGCCAATTTATATGAAACATTATTATAAAAACGAGGCTTTATTTTCTGAAACCAAAATTGTAACCTCTGTTTACGGACAATCTTTTGATGAAAATCTGGATTTAGAAATGATCAACAAGGTGAAATTTGATGGTGTTCCGCATGAGAGTATTGCAGATTTGGAAACGCCAAACTACGAAAACATCCTAAAAGCGAGCATATTGCATTCAGATGCTGTAATAATTGCCTCTGAAAACGTCTCACCAAGTTTAACAAAATTTATAGAATCTTCAGGAAAACCTTTTTTACCTTTCACCTCGAAAGATGCATTCGCTGAAGCGTATACAAATTTCTATAAAAGTATGGGGCTTTAAATTTTAACATTATTATTACACATGTACAATACTTCTTTTATTAAGAAAACTCTATTAATAGCAACAATTGCTCTTTTCTATTCTTGCGATAAAGATTTTAATGCCATTGGCGATGATTTAATTGGGGACGATCATTTTGATTTAACGCCAGAACTTTACAGCGTAAATGCTTATAATCAAAAAGTTACTCCGGTAGCTTCCAATAATTTAGCAGTAAATGCATTAGGAATTTTAGAAAATCCTGCTTTTGCTATAACTACCGCAAATTTCAATACTCAGGTTGCACTCGCTACATATGCTCCGGAATTAGGTGAAGGAGTTGCAATTGATAGTGTAACTTTAAATATTCCGTATTTTGTAGATGCAAGAAAGACAGTTACTAATGCTGAAGGGATTTCAACCTATAGCCTGGATTCTATTTATGGTCCTGTAGACGGAAAAATTAAATTAAGCGTTTATGAATCAGGTATTTTTCTGAATACTTACAACGCTAATAATTATGATGTAAGTAAATTTTACAGCACTGACAGAAATAGTGATTTCCAGACTCAGGCAGAAGCGTTAGGGGCAAGATTGAATGATGCTACTGATCAGTCTGAGAATGATGGCTTCTTTTTTAATTCTAAGGAAATTGTTGAAAAAACAACAGATCCTGACACAAAGGTTGTTACTACTAAAAGAATTAAACCTGAAATGCGCCTGCATTTAAACAAAGACTTTTTTAAAACAAAAATATTTGGAGCAGCTGCCAGTAAATTAGCTGCTGATGATGTATTTAAAAATTATTTTAAAGGATTATATTTTAAAGTAGAAAAATCACCATTAACTCCGAATAGCAGAATGGCTATGCTGGATTTTAAATTAGGAAAAATAAATATTTTTTATAAAGCTAAAACAGCTATAACGACTGATGCTGAAACAGTAATGGAGTCAAAAACCCTGGTTATAAATTTAACCGGAAATACTGTTAGTTTATTAGAAGAAAGCAATCCTGCGTCTGACTATACAACTGCTACCGCAAATGATCAGGCTGCAGATGAAAAATTATATTTAAAAGGAGGCCAGGGATCAATGGCGGTTATTGAACTTTTTGACAAAACCGATTTGATTAGCTACTACAAGGGAAATCCGAAAAACAAACCAAATAATGTTCCGGATGAATTAGATGAAATTCGAAATAATTACATCTCCAAAAACTGGAGAGTAAATGAAGCCAGCATGGTTTTTAATGTCGATTCTGAGAAAATGCCTGAAAGTACTGAAACAAATAATGTTTATCATCCAAACAGAATTTATTTATATGATCTAAACAACAATACACCGCTTCTTGATTATATTTTTGATGGAAGTACGTCTGTAACTGGTAACCCGAAAAAAGCTAAATCAATTTTTGGCGGCATGCTTAATACAGATGCAAACAAAAATAAAAGTTACAATATAAAGATTACAAACTATATCAGAAGCATTATTAAAGATACTACTGCTACTAATGTAAAATTAGGTTTGGTAGTTACTGAAGACATTAACACAACCGCTTCTGCTAAATTAGACAAAACTAAAATGAATGCTGAAAGTATATCTGAAATTCCAAGAGCTTCTGTGATGAGCCCATTAGGTACGGTTTTATTTGGAGGAAATGCTACTGAAGCGAAAAAATTAAAATTAAAAATTTACTACACCAAACCAAATCAATAAATAATTATGTGTGGAATTGTTGGATATATAGGTCATAGGGAGGCGTATCCTATTGTTATCAAAGGATTAAAACGACTCGAATACAGAGGTTACGATAGTGCTGGCGTAATGTTATACGACCAGGAATCGGGTATTAAACTTTGTAAAACAAAAGGGAAAGTTTCGGATCTTGAGGAAAAAGCAAAAGCAAATTTCACAACAAACGGAACCATTGGAATTGGACATACCCGTTGGGCAACACATGGTGTTCCTAATGATGTAAATTCACATCCGCATCTTTCAAATTCCGGAGATTTAGCTATTATTCACAATGGTATAATCGAAAACTATGCTCCACTTAAAGAAGAGTTGAAAAAAAGAGGTTATGTATTTCATTCAGATACAGATACTGAAGTTTTGGTAAATTTAATTGAAGAGGTTCAGAAAAAAGAAAAAATAAAACTTGGAAAAGCTGTGCAAATAGCATTAAATCAAGTTGTAGGTGCTTATGCCATAGCCGTTTTTGATAAAAAAAATCCAACTGAAATTGTAGCTGCCAGATTAGGAAGTCCATTAGCAATTGGTGTTGGTGAAGGAGAATACTTTATTGCTTCTGATGCCTCTCCGTTTATTGAATATACTCCAAATGCAATATATCTTGAAGATGGTGAAATGGCAAATATCAGATTGCATAAACCTCTTAAAGTTAGAAAAATAAAAGATGACTCTTTGGTAGATCCTTACATACAAGAACTCCAGATGAATTTGGAGCAGATTGAAAAAGGAGGGTATGACCACTTCATGTTAAAAGAAATATTCGAACAGCCAAGCGTAATTAAAGATACTTACAGAGGAAGACTTAATGCCAATAAAGGAATTGTTCAGTTAGCAGGAGTTGAAGACAATATCGAAAAATTCCTGAACGCAGATCGTATTATCATTGTGGCTTGTGGAACTTCATGGCATGCGGGACTTGTAGCCGAATATGTTATTGAAGAGTTTACCCGTATTCCTGTAGAGGTTGAATACGCATCTGAATTTAGATACAGAAACCCAATTATCAATAAAAATGATGTTGTTATTGCAATTTCTCAATCGGGAGAAACAGCAGATACAATGGCTGCTATTAAATTAGCAAAAGAAAATGGTGCTTTTGTTTTTGGAGTTTGTAATGTTGTAGGATCATCCATTTCAAGAGAAAGCCATGCTGGTGCATACACACACGCAGGACCGGAAATTGGAGTTGCTTCTACTAAAGCTTTTACTACTCAGATTACCGTTTTGACAATGATTGCATTGCGATTAGGAAAAGCTAAAGGAACTTTATCAAACACTGACTTTCATACCTATTTACAAGAATTAGAAATAATTCCTGAAAAAGTTGCCGAAGCATTAGAAACTAATGACAGAGCAAAAGAAATTGCTACAGCTTTTAAAGATGCCCCAAACTGTTTGTATTTAGGGCGTGGTTATAACTTTCCGGTAGCCCTTGAAGGTGCTTTAAAACTTAAAGAGATATCTTATATACACGCCGAAGGTTATCCTGCCGCCGAAATGAAACACGGCCCAATTGCTTTAATTGATGAGCAAATGCCTGTTATTGTAATAGCTCCTAAACAAGGCCATTATGATAAAATTGTAAGTAATATTCAGGAAATAAAATCCAGAAGTGGAAAAATTATTGCAGTTGTAACTAAAGGAGATACACAAGTTCGTGAATTGGCCGATTATGTAATAGAAATTCCTGAAACTTCTGATGCACTGTCGCCACTTATCACAACAATACCTTTACAGCTTTTATCTTACCACATTGCTGTCATGAGAGGGTGTAATGTTGATCAGCCACGTAACTTAGCTAAATCTGTTACAGTCGAATAATTATATATACAAAATAATAATTTATTAAAGCGAGGCAAATGTCTCGCTTTTTTATTGCTAAATACTTTTTTAATATTAGGTAAGACTCATTGTTCTAATATACATTTATTCTGACACCATAATCTGCATTTATCAAGCTCTGTCGCTGATTACATTAAGAAACAAATTTACCTAAAACTGCCGTTAACCAGTAGAATACAAAAGGTAGAAATATAGTATCGGACTGCATTTCCAAATAATAAACTTATTACAATCCATTCTAAAAGGTAAAAGCTAATTATATTTAATTTCCCAGATTATGTCTATCCGTACTATTCCCCTATTTAAATATAAAGAAAATATAATAAATGTTAAAAAGCGAGAATTAGTACTCGCTTTTTTTTATTGTCAATATTTTTTTAATGTCCATGTATTTTTATCAAATCCGCAATATTTTTCGCAAAATATTATATGTACGCATAGTATTTGGGATTGTCGTGCTTTGATATTGATTTTACTTTAATAATATTCATTATGAAATAGTTAAAATACTCATGAAAAATGTGCCTAAAATTATTTTTTTTTAACATTTTTTTATTAATATCAAAATTATTTGTATTTTGGCTATATAAACTAACCAAAAAAACTGACAAATGAGAGTGTATTTACTAATTATGTTGTTTTTCAGCGGATTATCCTTTGCGCAGAATACAATTTCCGGTTCTGTTACTGACAGTAACAAACAATCTATTCCTGGAGCCAATATTAATGTAACAGGTAACCCAAGCAGCACATCAACTGATTTTGACGGCACTTTTAAATTGAATACTTCTGCCAAACTACCTTATACAATTAAGGTTTCAGCTGTAGGTTTTGAAACGAAAACAATTAGCATTACATCAGCAAATCAAAATGTAAGCGTAGTCTTAAAAGAAGAAGAAACCAAACTTGATGAAATAGTTGTTTCGGCTTCCAGAACTCCTGAAAGAGTAATTGAATCACCTGTTACTATTGAAAGAATGGGTATTCAGGAAATTAAGAATACCACTGCTCCCACCTTTTATGATGGTTTGGAAAATTTAAAAGAGGTTCACTTTAATACAAGTAGTATTTCTTTCAAATCAATTAACACACGTGGATTTTCGACAGTTGCCAATACGCGTTTTATGCAATTAGTAGATGGAATGGATAATTCTTCTCCGGCATTAAACTTTGTTTTAGGCAATTTAATTGGTATTTCAGATATTGATGTAGCTAATGTTGAGCTTTTGCCCGGTGCATCTTCAGCACTTTATGGTGCAAATGCTTTCAATGGAATTTTATTTATGAACAGTAAAAATCCTTTCACAAATGAAGGAATTAGTGTTTATTATAAATTTGGCAAAACTACTCAGGATGCTGCAGGAACAAATAATTATAATGATTTCGGAATAAGAGCAGCAAAAGCGTTTACAAAACATTTTGCCATGAAAGCAAACTTCACTTATATGGAGGCAACGGAATGGATTGCTGCCGATAAAAGAAGTATGACAGGTGGTTCTATAGGACATGCAATGAATCAAAATTATGATGGATTGAACCTTTATGGAGACGAGGTTACTACTTCTATACCAAATGTAGGACAGGTAAGCAGAACCGGATATCGTGAGCAAGATCTGACTGATAATAAAGTAAAAAATATAAAAGCAGATTTTTCTATGCATTTCAGACCATGGGCTAATGAAACCGAAATTATCTTACAATATAAAATTGGTCTGGGTAGTACAATCTACCAAGGAGCCAACAGATATGCTTTGAAAGACTTCATGATGCAGCAGGCAAAATTAGAAGTAAAAGGGAAAAACTTTTTTGCAAGATTTTATGCAACTGATGAGGATGCCGGAAATTCATATGACATGAGATTTGCAGCATGGAATATAAACAGGGCGGCTAAATCTGATAAAAACTGGTTTACCGATTATGGAACAGCTTTTCAATTGTCATCTGCAGTCCTTGGTCTTAATGCAAATGATGCAGCGGTCTATGCCAGAAATTTTGCAGATCATAATGTTTCACCAAACTTACCATTAGTCCCAAATACTGATCCTCTTAATCCAGACGCTCCAAGATCCCCAAGATTTGAGCCTGGTTCAGCGGAATTCAATAATGCGCTTAAAACTGTTACTGCAAATCCAGATTTAACACAGGGCGCAAAATTTATTGATCATTCAAAATTATATCATTCTGATGTAAATTATAACTTTAAGGATATAATCAAATTTGCAGAAATTCAGGTAGGAGGTTCCTGGAGAAAATACATAATGGATTCAGAAGGAACTATTTTTACCGATTATGATGGCCCAATAGATTATAAAGAATATGGTGCTTATACTCAGCTTCAGAAAAAATTCATTGATGATCGATTGAAATTTACAGGTTCTTTACGTTATGATAAAAGCCAGAATTTTGATGGCAATATATCTCCAAGAATTTCATTAGTATATTCAGCGGGAGAATCTAAAAGACATAATTTCAGAGTTTCATACCAAACAGGTTTTCGTAATCCGACTACACAAGATCAATATATTGGTTTAGATTTAGGACCATTCGCATTAATTGGTTCAGCACCTGAAAATTTAGACCGTTTTCAAGAAACTGTAAATGTAAGTACGTCAGGACAAACTGTGGCTGGACAGCCTGCAACTATTGGAATGTCTGGTCGAAATGCATATGAGAACGCATATACATTGGCTTCTGTTCAGGCATTTGCAGCATCTTCAAATCCGGGTGACCTTAAAGTAGCAAATATTGGATTAGTAAAACCAGAACAAGTAAAGGCTTTTGAAATTGGATATCGTACTGTAGTTCAAAATGATTTATCAGTTGATATTAATGGGTATTATAATATTTATAATGACTTCATGAATACAGCGAGAGTGATTTCTCCTTATTATGGAACAGTAGGAACCGATCCAACAAATACTGCAGTACAACAAAGTTATCAGGCCTTAGCTTTTGGTGACAGAAGAGTATATCAGGTTTATACTAATACAACTGCAAAAATTACTTCATTAGGTTTTGGAGTGGGATTATCCAAAAAAGTATACAAAGACTTTGAATTGGGAGTTAATTATAATTATGCACAATTTGATTTCGATCAGTCAGAAGACCCAAGCTTTGTAGCAGGGTTTAACACTCCTAAACACAGAATTAAAGCTTCTCTTGGTAATTCCAAAGTAACTAAAAATTTAGGCTTTAATCTTAATGCAAGATGGAATACAGAATATTTATGGCAATCTTCTTTTGGAGACGGTATGATTTCGGAAAATACAGTTCTTGATGCTCAGATAAATTATGCTTTCCCAAAATTAAAATCAGTTATCAAAGTTGGTGCAACGAATCTCTTTGGTGATGATTACCTTCAGGTAATTGGAGCAGGTGCTATTGGTCAGATGTGGTTTGCTTCCTGGACAATTAATCCATAATCCGGAAAGGATTATTGATCAAAAGGATTTTCTTTCTAATTAATAAAAACAAGAAAGAGATAATAATTTAAAAAGATAATAAAATGAAAAAAAATATAAAATGGCTATTGTTGGTTTCTTTAACCTTTATAGCATGTAATAATGATGACAATAATAATACTCCGGTAGAGGTACCGGTCGTTCCCGGATCAGCAGTTTTTACAAAATATGTAGCGCTGGGCGATTCTTTCGCCGCAGGGTATAGTGACAATGCTCTTTTTAAAAGAGGCCAGGAAGGAGCTTATCCAAATATTTTAGCTCAACAATTTGTTGCAGCAGGAGGTGGTACTTTTACCACTCCGTTTACAAATGATAATATTGGTGGATTATTATTAGGAGGGAACGTTGTGGCGGGAACACGACTATATTTTAATGGAACCGCCCCGGTTAATGTGCCTGGCCCACCAACAACTGAGATTACTGCACATCTTACAGGTTCGTTTAATAACATGGGAGTTCCGGGAGCAAAGAGTTTTCATTTGGTTGCTGCTAATTATGGTAATGTTGCCGGTGTGGCTTCAGGAGCTGCTAATCCTTATTTTGCAAGATTTTCCAGCACGCCTTCAACAACGGTTTTGGCAGATGCACTAGCTCAATCTCCTACTTTTTTCTCTTTGTTTATTGGTGGCAATGATGTTTTGAGTTATGCCACTTCAGGAGGAATTGGAAAAGACCAAACCGGAAATATGAATCCTGCAACCTACGGAAGCAATGATATCACAGATCCAACAGTTTTTGCAAGTGTCTATTCTTCTTTGGTAACCGCTTTGACAGCTAATGGAGCAAAAGGAGTAGTAGCTAATTTACCTTATATTACGGCTTTGCCTTATTTTATAACTGTACCATATAATCCGGTTCCACTTACACAGACTTTCGCTGCTCAGCTAAATTCAGGTTATACAGCTTATAATGGCGGTTTACAGCAAATGGTAACGAATAAATTGCTTACTGCAGATGAAGCAGCAAGAAGAACAATTACTTTTAAAGCAGGAAATAACGCTGTAGTGATAGTAGACAGTTATTTAACTAATCTTTCAGCGTATGGTCTTCCGTCTTATAGACAGGCAACCAAAGAAGATTTGGTTGTTTTATCAGCAAGAACCTTTATAGGTACGGCTGTTGGCGGAGATCCAACTAAAGTTAATGGGCTTTCTGTACCATTGGCCGATAATTGGGTTTTAACCAAAGATGAAGTAGCAGAAGTTAAAAAAGCGACAGATGCTTATAATATAACAATTGCAACAATTGCCGAAACAAAGGGCTTGGCCTTTGTTGACACAAAAGCCACAATGACTCAGTTATCAAGTGGTGGAATTAAATTTGGAAACTTTATTATGACATCATCTTATGTTACCGGAGGAGCCTTTTCTTTAGATGGAGTTCATCCAAGTGCCAGAGGATATGGTTTAATCGCTAATATATTTATTGATGCAATTAATGCAAAATATCAATCAACTTTGCGTCATGTTGACTTGGCTACATATCCAATTCAATATCCGGCCAATTTACAATAAAGCCAATTTTTTTTAGTAGAAAAGCCACTCGTTTTTATAACGTGTGGCTTTTTTTACTAAAGCTAAAATTTATATTATTAGATATTTGAAGACTGAGTTTTATGAGTCCAACAAAAAACTAAGTATTTTTTTTGCAAAAAATATTGATTTTATATTTTAAAAAATTATCTTTGCGCTCTGAAAAAAGAGGTTTTTTCGATAAACCTAAATAGCTATTTAATAAACACATAAGTAATGTCAAAAGTAATAGGAAAAGTTGCTCAAATCATTGGACCAGTAGTTGACGTAGTTTTCAACGGCAAGGATGTTGAACTTCCAAAAATTTATGATTCACTAGAAATCACTAAAAAAGACGGAACATTATTAGTTCTGGAAGTACAATCTCACATTGGTGAAAACACTGTGCGTACCATTTCTATGGACTCTACAGACGGTTTGTCAAGAGGATATGAAGTAGTTGGAACTGGTAATCCAATCCAAATGCCAATCGGTCCGGATGTATACGGAAGATTATTTAATGTAATTGGAGATGCAATTGATGGTTTAGGAAACTTGCCAAAAACAGGAGAAAATGGTTTGTCTATTCACAGACAAGCTCCTAAATTCGAAGATTTATCAACTTCATCTGAAGTTTTATTCACAGGTATTAAAGTAATCGATTTAATTGAGCCTTACGCAAAAGGAGGTAAAATTGGATTGTTTGGTGGTGCAGGTGTTGGTAAAACAGTATTGATTCAGGAGTTGATCAACAATATCGCAAAAGGTCACGGTGGACTTTCAGTATTCGCAGGAGTAGGTGAAAGAACACGTGAAGGAAATGACTTGCTTCGTGAAATGTTAGAGTCAGGAATTATTAAATATGGTGATGATTTCATGCACTCTATGGAAAATGGAGGATGGGATTTATCTAAAGTAGATATGCCAGGAATGAGAGAGTCTAAAGCTACTTTCGTTTTCGGACAAATGAATGAGCCTCCCGGAGCTCGTGCACGTGTGGCACTTTCAGGATTATCTATCGCTGAATATTTCCGTGATGGAGCCGGAACTGATCAAGGTAAAGACGTATTGTTTTTCGTTGATAACATCTTCCGTTTTACACAAGCAGGTTCTGAGGTATCAGCACTTTTAGGCCGTATGCCTTCTGCAGTAGGATACCAACCAACTTTGGCAACAGAGATGGGAGCTATGCAAGAGCGTATTACATCTACAAATAAAGGATCTATTACATCTGTACAGGCGGTTTACGTTCCTGCGGATGATTTAACTGACCCTGCACCGGCAACAACGTTTGCTCACTTAGATGCTACAACTGTATTGTCACGTAAAATTGCTGAGTTAGGTATTTATCCTGCGGTTGACCCATTGGATTCTACTTCAAGAATTTTGACTCCTCAAATTTTAGGAAATGAGCACTACGACTGTGCACAAAGAGTGAAAGAGATTCTTCAAAAATACAAACAATTACAGGATATCATTGCGATTCTAGGTATGGAAGAGTTATCTGAAGAAGATAAATTATCAGTATCAAGAGCGCGTCGTGTACAGCGTTTCTTATCTCAGCCTTTCCACGTAGCGGAGCAATTTACAGGTATTCCTGGAGTCTTGGTTGACATTAAAGATACTATCAAAGGATTTAACATGATTATCGACGGTGAATTAGATCACCTTCCGGAATCAGCTTTCAACTTAAAAGGTTCTATTCAGGATGCTATCGAAGCTGGAGAAAAAATGTTGGCTGAAGCATAATACAATTGATAATTATCAATTGACAATTATCAATTATCAATTATTAAAAATATGATTTTAGAAATAGTATCACCAGAAGCAAAATTATTTTCAGGAGAAGTAACATCAGTTACCTTGCCCGGAGTTGATGGAAGCTTTCAAATATTGAACCATCACGCTCCTATTGTTTCTATTTTAGAAAAAGGAACTATTAAAATTGCAGCTCCAAGCTTTAATTTTTCAAAAGAAGTTACGGGTAAATTCACGAAAGTAAATGATCAGACCTATACTTTAGAAATTGAATCAGGTACTATCGAAATGAAAGACAATAAAGTAATTGTTTTAGTTGACTAAGACAATTTCAAAATAAATGAAAAAGCCATTCACCGCAGCGAATGGCTTTTTTTATTTTTGGGAAATGGAATATACTAAACAAGATAAATCAGTTTATAGTTCAAACAGACCATTCTGGCATTTTTTAATTGCCATTCCATTATATTTTTTGATGTTTCGTACAATATGTAAAACAGTTGAATTGTTTTATGACGGCAGAATTTGGCATGCAGTTCAGTTTTTACTTGCCGTGTTTTTTATATTTGTTTGTGCAGCTGGATTAACATTCACGAAGAAAGTATATGTTGAATCTAAAAACAAAAACGTTCATTTTAATTTCACATTGTTTGGAATTCCTTTATGCAAAGACATTGTTTTTAAAAATGTCAAATATGTATCAGTATATTTAGATACTAAACCTGCTTTTAAACTTGCTAGAAGAATAGCTTTTGGATTAGAAGTAGATTTACTCAATGCAACACAAAAAGGAAACTTTATCTGGATAGAAAAAGAAACTCTAAAATAAACATAAGCCAGACAATCATGTTTGGCTTTTATTTTTTACTTTTGAAGTATTAGAATCTCTTTATAAAATATTGATCGTTACATAAAAGCTCAGTAAGCTTTTGTGATTGTGCTTTTTCAGAACGATAAGCATGATATATCTATGTCAAATTTTATAAGAAACTATATGAAAAATATAAATAAAGTTGCCGTTTTAGGCGGTGGAGGAAGAACTGGAAAATATCTTGTAAACCAGTTGCTAAAAGAAGGATTTAGTGTAAAACTTTTACTGCGACATCTGGAAGATTTTACAATCCAAAATTTAAATATCGAAATCATTAAAGGTGACGCAATTGATACTAAAAGTATTCAATTGTTGCTTGAAGGCTGTGATGCTGTTTTAAGTACAATTGGTCAGCGTTAGGGCGAACCACTTGTGGCGAGTGCGACGACAACAAATGTGCTTCAATCCATGAAAGATTTAAATATTAAACGTTATATTTTATTGGCCGGACTTAATATTGATACGCCTTTTGATAAAAAAAGTGCTAAAACTACTTTGGCTACAGAATTTATGAAAACCAATTATCCAGTAATTCAGGACGATCGTCAGAAAACGTACGATCTTTTGGCGAATAGTACTGTAGATTGGACGTTGGTTCGAGTGCCGTTTATTGAATTTACTACTGTTAATTCAGATATAATAGTTGATCTTGAAGATTGTCCCGGCGACAAAATAAATGCCGGAGATATTGCAAAATTCATGGTTGATCAGATTTACGATGATCGATTCAGTAGAAAATCTCCTTTTATTACCAATTAATAAACTTTAAATAAAGCAGTGGGCGATATAAAACCCGCTGTTTATTTATATTGAGATCAATTTCATAACTTTGCTATTATGAAATTACCTGAAAATCTTATACAGAAGTTAGAGAATCGTAAGCAGAATAATTCACTTAGAAAATTGCCGAGTTTTAATAATCTTGTCGATTTTTCTTCTAACGATTATATTGGGTTTTCAAAGTCAGAAGCTATTTTCAGGCAAACGCACCATTATTTGATTGAAAATGAAATCATACAAAATGGAGCAACAGGTTCCCGATTGATTTCCGGTAATCATTCTTTATATCAGATTGCAGAATCTTTTATTTCGCAATTTCATGAGTCAGAATCAACTTTAATTTTCAATTCGGGTTACGATGCCAATGTTGGCTTTTTTAGCGCTGTACCACAGCGAAACGATATAATTTTATATGATGAGTTAAGCCACGCTTCTATCCGTGACGGAATTATAATGTCAAATGCAAAATCATACAAATTTAACCATAATGATTTTGAGGATTTAGAACGTCTTATTTTAAAATTTCCTGAAACCAACATTTATATTGTCACCGAAACTGTTTTTTCTATGGATGGCGATAGTCCGAATTTAGAAGAATTAGTTGAATTATCTGAAAAATACAATTGTTATCTCGTTGTTGACGAAGCGCACACTTTGGGTGTTTTTGGTGAAAAAGGAGAAGGATTAATGCAGTATTTGCAATTACACAATCGTATTTTTGCCCGAATCATGACTTTCGGAAAAGGTTTGGGTTGTCATGGGGCAGCAGTTTTAGGAAGTATAGAACTTAGAGAATATCTGGTAAACTTTTCCCGAAGCTTTATCTACACCACGGGATTATCACCACATTCCGTATCTACAATCTTAACAGCCTATGAGCATTTAGAAACTGAAAAAGAGACTATCGAAAAATTACGTCAAAACATTGTGTTTTTCAATCAGCAAAAAAATTTATTGGGATTAAAACCAATGTTCGTCAGAAGCAAATCTGCAATCCAATCTGCAATTATCCCTGGCAATGAAAATGTAAAGCAATTGGCTCAGCAACTACAGGACAAAGGATTTGATGTAAAACCGATACTTTCTCCAACTGTTCCGGAAGGCCAGGAGCGACTTCGTTTTTGTATTCACAGTTATAATTCGGAAGAAGAGATTAATCAGGTATTAGCATTTCTTAGGGATTTTGTTTTTTAATTTTATTTCACAAAAATTCACGAAATATTCACAGAGATTCACAAATTTATTCTTTGTCAATCTCTGTGAAATACTCTTTACTTTCTAACTTCTCTAAAAAAAATTTCAATTTTTTTGTAACGTTTTGATGATTCATTTACTTACGAGTCGTAATCAAATAAAAAGAGTTTTAATCATCAATCTTAATCAATCAAAAATGAAAAATTTATTCAAATCAACAATAGGAGTAATCGCAATTATTTTCAGCATCTCAATTCAGGCACAGACAAAATCTCCAAAACTTGAAAACTCCCTTTTGTGGGAAGTATCAGGAAACGGGTTAGCAAAACCCTCCTATTTGTACGGAACAGTTCATATGATTTGTTCGGCAGATTATTTTCTTACTGAAAAAACAAAAAAAGCATTTGAAAAATCAGATAAGTTAGTATTAGAAATTAATTTTTCTGATCCTAAAGAAATGGCTGATGTACAGCAATTAGCAATGGGAAAGGAGCCATTAAGTAAAAAATTGAGTCCGGAACAGCTGTCTAAATTAAATTCAATTCTGCAAAAAAATACCGGAATGACAGTACAGCAAGTTGACAGCTTTAGTTTATTGACAATTATGAGTTTGATTTCAATGAAAAGTTTTGGATGTGCAGATCTCAAATTTTATGAAATGGAGTTCATCGAAATGGCAAAAAAACGTCAGTTAGAAGTTGCTGGTCTTGAAACGGTGAAATTCCAATTTAAAAGTTTTGAAAATGCCTATCCTGATTCAGAAATGATCGAGATGTTAGAAGAATCAAATGCCGAGGAAACCACTAAATTAGTGGAGAATTATAAGACTGAAAACCTCGAAACTTTGTATAAAATTACTACTGATGAAAAAGTAATGAATCTGAACGCTAAAAAATACATGCTTGACGAAAGAAATGCAAATTGGGTAAAAATTATGTCAGAGCAGAACAAAAAGGAAAGCGTGTTTTATGCTGTAGGATCTGCGCATTTAGCCGGGGATTTAGGATTAATTAATTTATTGAGAAAAGCAGGATATACGGTAAAACCAATAATGAACTAGCATTGTTTTGAAAGAGAAAGAACAGGAATTTTTAAAACGCATAGAAAGTCACAAGGGAATTTTATATAAAGTTTCCAAGATGTACATGGACAATTCTGATGATCAAAAAGATCTGTTTCAGGAGATTGTTTGTCAGCTTTGGAAATCGTATGATTCTTTTAGAAACGAAAGTCAGTTCTCGACCTGGATGTACCGGGTGGCTGTAAATACAGCAATTGTTTTTTTAAAGAAAGAAAAACGAAAGGTTGACAAATACGAAATCGTTTCAGAAAACATCAAAGATGATGAAGGCGATTCTCATATAAAAGAAAGCCAATTGGATCATTTTTATAAAGCAGTTCAGAAATTGGAAAAAATTGACAAAGCCATTATTTTCTATCAGTTAGAAGGATTTTCACATAAAGAAATTGGAGAGAATCTTGGAATTTCTGAAGGAAATGCCAGAGTAAAATTAAACAGGGCAAAAGAAAAATTAAAAGAAATAATTAAAAATCAGGGATATGGATTTTAACGATATACAAAACGCATGGGATAACGAAAAGACTGAAAATGTCGTTCTTCCGAATAATTTAGAGAAAATACAGTCGGCAAATACGCCTTTGGATAAAATCAAAAAGAATTTAAAAAACGAATTAATTTATCAGACCTTATCGGTAATTTTTATCGGATTTACACCTTTCATACCCGATTTTCCAGCAAAAATGATAGTGCCATACTATTTGTTTTTTAGTGTATTTGTTGCAGTTTGTGTATATTATTTAGTGAAGTTGTATTTATTTTATAAAAGATTAAATAAGATTACATTAAAAACAAAAGACAGTTTGTATGAAACATACTTTGATGTGCGATTGAATATGGAATTGTATAAAACTTTTGGATTTGCTTTAACTCCTTTTATGGTTTTGTTTTTAGTCGGATATATGTACAACAAGTTTTCTAAAACAACTAATTTCGACATAGCTCACTTAAGTAACTTTCAGTTAATCAGCCTGTTTTTGATCGTTACTTTCTCTATCTTATTTATGGGATTGGCTCTTGAATGGTGGGTACATCATTTCTATGGAAAATTTGCAAAGGAAATTAGAAAGGTCCTGGATGAATTAAAAGAAGAGTAATGCAAACACAACCCATCGTAATTGATGGGTTTGTTGTTTTTATTGGTATTTTTGCTTAGAATATTACACGGAGATTCACAGAGTAAACAGAGATTCACAATTATTATTCTTTGTGTTCCTTTGTGTTTTCTTTGTAAATCTCTACGAAACAACAATCTATGAAAATATTTATAACAGGAATTTCAACGGATGTAGGTAAAACAATTACTTCTGCAATTGTTGTTGAAGCTCTGGAAGCCGATTATTGGAAACCGATCCAGGCAGGAGATTTAGACAATTCAGACAGTCATAAAATCAAATTAAAAATCTCAAATCAAAAATCTCAAATCTTCGGGAACAGTTATAAATTAAATACACCCGCTAGCCCTCACCTCGCTGCAGAAATTGATGGAATCACAATTGATTTAAAGCAAATAAATGAACCAAAAACCAATAATCATTTAGTGATTGAAGGTGCCGGAGGAATTTTTGTTCCGTTAAACGAAAAAGATTCAATTATCGATTTGATACAGCCAGAGTATAAAGTAATTGTCGTTTCAAGACATTATTTAGGAAGCATCAATCATACTTTGTTAACTATCGAGGCTATTAAAAATCGAGGTTTTGAAGTCTCCGGAATTATCTTTAGCGGAAGCGAAAACAAATCGACCGAAGATTTAATTCTGAATAAAACCGGGATAAAATGCATCGGAAGAATCGACGAAGAACCTTATTTTGATCAGAACGTAATTCGGGAATACGCGGATTTGTTTCGCGAGAATCTTTTAAATTTATAGAGAATAGAAAAAAGAACAAAGAGAATAGACTTTCTTATCTTTGCCAAAAACTATAGGGTTAAGTCTTTATTCTATGCTCTATATTCTATATTTTAAAAAATGACTTTAACTGAAAAAGACGGCCAATATTTGTGGCATCCATATACACAACATAAAACTTCGCAAACCCCAATTGTTATTTCAAGAGGAGAAGGAGCTTTACTTTGGGACGAAAACAACAAAGAATACATTGATGCAATAGCTTCGTGGTGGGTAAATCCCTTTGGGCATAGTAATAAATTTATTGCTGATGCGATTTACAAACAGCTGACAACTTTAGAACATGTATTATTTGGAGGCTTTACACATGAACCAGCCATAAAAGTAGCAGAAAAGCTGATGGAAATCTTACCTGGAAATCAGCAAAAAATCTTCTTTTCAGATAATGGTTCAACAGCCGTTGAAGTAGCAATAAAAGTGGCTTTGCAATATTTTTTCAATAAAAATGAAAAGCGAACAACTATAATTGCTTTTGAAAATGCATTTCACGGGGATACTTTTGCGGCAATGGCAGCAAGTGGAATCTCTTTTTATACCCAGGCTTTTCAAGGAATGTTTATCGATGTGGTGAGAATTCCAGTTCCGGTAAAAGGACAGGAACAAGTAAGTTTTGATACATTGAAAGCTGTAATTGAAAGTCATAATTGTGCCGGATTTATTTTTGAGCCTTTGGTACAAGGAGCTGCCGGAATGGTGATGTATGAACCGGAAGCTTTAGCAAAACTGATTCAGATTTGTAAAGAAAATAAAGTATTGACAATTGCTGATGAAGTCATGACAGGTTTCGGCAAAACAGGAAAAACCTTTGCAATGCATTATGTTTCGGAAGAATCCGATATGATTTGCTTATCGAAAGCATTAACCGGGGGAACGATTCCAATGGCGATTACGACTTTTACTCAGGAGATTTTTGATGCTTTTTATGATGATGATATTAATAAAGCATTGTTTCACGGACATACTTTTACAGCAAACCCAACGGGATGTGCTGCCGCACTGGCAAGTATCGAATTGCTACAGACAGCTGAAATGCAATCCAATATTGAAAGAATAAACAAAAGTCATTTGAACTTTCAAAAGAAAATCGAAAACCATCCAAAAGTGATTACAGCCAGAACATTAGGTGTTATTTTTGCAGTTGAAATTAAATCAGATTCAGAAGAAAGTTATTATGGCTCGATGCGCACCAAACTCTATAATTTCTTTATCGAAAAGGGAGTTATTTTAAGACCGGTTGGTAATATTGTTTACATTTTACCCCCGTATATTATGACAGACGAGCAGCTCCAAAAAGTCTATTTGACTATTGAAGAAGCCATTGAAATGGTTTAATTTTAAATTATAAATCTTGCGGACTTTGCGTAAAGTTTCCCGAACTTTGCGCTCAAATAAATTATTTTGATTAAAAAAATCTCTATAACAGCTTTTTCTTCAATTTCTCCTTTAGGCAATAATCCTGAAGAAGTCTGGAAAAAGTATCTCGATAACCAACATTGTTTTTCGAAACATTTTTTAGATCAGCAGAATACTTCTGTTGCGGCTTTAAGTGCTGAATCAAAACAAATTGTTGCGGAAGTCCGGGAATCTGATATTAAATATAAATTTCTGGATGATTCTGTTCTCTTTGCTTTGGCTGCTTCGCGCCAAGCAATCGAAAGAGCCGGTTGGAACAAAAATGATATTTTCGGAATAAATATTGGTTCTTCCCGCGGTGCTACCGATTTATTCGAAAAGCATTATAAAGAATATATTGACACAGGAAAAGCACAAACCCTGGCCTCTCCTACTACAACTTTAGGGAATATTTCGTCCTGGATTGCGCATGATTTACAAAGTGTTGGTCCCGAAATCTCCCACTCTATCACTTGTTCTACAGCGCTTCATGCTTTATTAAATGGCGTTGCGTGGTTAAGATCCGGAATGGCAGATAAGTTTTTGGTCGGAGGAAGTGAAGCGCCTTTGACTGATTTTACGATTGCCCAGATGAGAGCATTAAAAATATATTCCCGTATTGATCAGAGCGAAGAGTCCTGGCCAAATCTTGCCTTTGATTTTGAAAAAACTCAAAATACTATGATTTTGGGTGAAGGAGCTGCTGTCTGCTGTTTAGAAGCCGGAGAAAAAGAAAATGCAATTGCTTATGTAACCGGTGTCGGTTATGCAACTGAAATTTTGGAACACAACATTTCCATTTCTGCAGAAGCGGACTGCTTTCAGAAGTCCATGAAAATGGCTTTACAGGATATTAGTCTGGAAGAAGTAGATGTTATTGTGATGCATGCACCCGGAACCATAAAAGGAGATTTAACAGAATTACGTGCCATTGAAAAAGTTTTCGGGGCTAAAATCCCTTTATTGACAACCAATAAATGGAAAATCGGCCACACGTTTGGAGCTTCGGGAATATTGAGTTTAGAATTGGCTCTTTTAATGATGGAGTATAATAATTTTGTTGACGTTCCTTTCACAAAAGTGCAAAAACAAACGAAACCAATTAAAAAAGTTTTAATTAATGCTGTTGGCTTTGGAGGAAATGCCGTGAGTATTCTGATTGAAAAAGCATAAATATGAACCGTTCCTACGGAACTCCTTTTCTCATGCTATATTATCAACGGATTAAAATCCGTCGCTACAATATGTTGCGAGCCTACAGCTCTTTATTCAATGCTAATTTATATCAGAAATAATTTTGTACTTAATATTTCAGAAGGAACGATTTATCTTGTCCCAACTACAATATGTTACGGACCCACGGCTCTTTATTCAATGCTAATTATACCAAAAATAATTTTGGACTATTTATAAAAAGTTCCAGAGGAACGATTTATTTTGTAGCAACGGATTTCAATCCGTTGAAAATAGGCAGAGATAAATTTAAGGAGTTCCGTAGAAACGATTCATGTAAAATTGATTTAAGAACATTACATTTTACAATTGATCTCCGAGTTATCAATAAAAAAGGCTCAAAGTATAAAACTTTGAGCCTTTCTCAATTTGCAATCTTCATATTTTAGTTGATGCTGTTCAGCATTTCAGCTATTTCGTCTAATCTTGGTGTCAGGATAATTTCGATTCTGCGGTTTTTAGCTTTTCCTTCCGGAGTTGCGTTACTTGCCAAAGGAGAAAATTCACCACGGCCTGCTGCAGTTAGTTTTTGTTTGTTGATTTTATCGTTTTCACTTAAAATAGCAACAATTGCTGTAGCTCTTTTAGTAGATAAATCCCAGTTGTTTGTAATTGCTCCTGAACCTGCATATGGATCATCATCTGTATGACCTTCAATTAATACTGAAAGATCCGGATTGTCACCTAAAACTTTTCCTAATTCTACAACTGCTTTTTTACCCTCAGTACCTACAGCCCAGCTTCCTGAATTAAAAAGCAATTTGTTTTCCATAGAGACATACACTTTTCCATTCTTTTGTTCCACTGTTAAACCTTTACCTTCAAAACCGTTTAGGGCTTTAGATAATGTTTCTTTTAGTTTTTTCATTGCAGCCTCTTTAGCGGCAATCATTGCTTCAAGTTCATTTAAGCGGCTTGCTGTTTTATCCAGACGTGCTTGCTCCTCAGCTAATTTTTTTGATTTCGCCTCTAATTGTGCAAGTAATTCACGGTTTTTAGCCATATTACTTTCTAAAGCATCGTTACTGTTTTTTTCGAGTGCATTATATGAGTCTTGCAGGACTTTATACTTTTTTTGCTCCGCAGCCAAATCAGCTTTTTGTTTTGCAAGATCAGCCTTGGCATTGTTTAAATCTTTGGTTAAACCATCACGATCTAATTCTAACTGATTTTTTGCATTTTGCAATTCAGTGTTTTGATCCGCAATCGCACGGTTTTCTTTTTTAAGATCGGCAAACTTAGTTTCGAGATCGTTAAATATTTTTTTAGATACACATGATGTAGAAAGTGCTAGAACCAGTAATCCGATGGAGAGTCTTTTAATCATTTTAGTTATGGGTATTTAAATATTAGGTTTAATTAATTATTCTGAATTTCTTTTTTCAAGTGATTCCTAGCCCTGATTGAAACGGAAATCCTTTTTGTTTTTTCTTTAAAAATAAAAAGATTGCAGAGAAAAGCAGGAAACAGCTCCTTCCTTCGACTCCGCTCAGGATGACAATTATTAGACTTAGAACCTGCGTTTGTCTAACAATAACAATACCAAAATTAATCTATTTCGACTAAAACCGGACAATGGTCAGAATGTATTGCATCGGGTAAGATAACGGCACGTTTAAGTCTGTGCTGCAAAGTATCGCTTACCAGATTATAATCGATACGCCAGCCTTTGTTGTTTCCTCTGGCTCCGGCACGATAACTCCACCATGAATAATGGTGCGGATCTTTATTAAAATGTCGGAAACTGTCAATAAAACCCGTTTTCATAAAACCGTCTAACCAAGCGCGTTCTTGCGGTAAAAATCCTGAAACAGTTTTGTTACGAACAGGATCATGAATATCAATAGCTTCGTGGCAAATGTTATAATCACCGCAAATAATCAGGTTTGGAATGGTAAGTTTCAGTACGTTGATGTAGTTTTGAAAATCATCCATAAACATAAATTTATGGTCCAAACGCTCAATATTTGTTCCTGATGGCAGATACAGACTCATTACTGAGCAGTCGTCGAAGTCAGCACGAAGGTTGCGTCCTTCAAAATCCATGTGATGAATTCCGGTTCCAAAAACTACATTATTGGGTTTTATTTTTGACAAAATAGCCACACCGCTGTACCCTTTTTTGGTAGCCGGATAATAATACTGATATGGATAACCTGCTTTGGTTATGTCTTCTACCGGGATTTGCTCTTGGGTAGCCTTGATTTCCTGCAAACAAATAACATCAGGATTGGCCTGTTGTAACCATTCGATAAATCCTTTTGAAATTGCAGCACGTATACCGTTTACATTATAAGAAATAATTTTCATTACAGTTTTTTTTAGGAATCCAAATGTAATAAAAAAGTGGAAAGTTTGTGTTTGAAACAGCGAAAAGTAGAGTTTTTTGTTATCTTTGTTCGCTGCTCTAATAAATAAAAATAGTACATGGGTTTAGTTACCGCGAAAGAAGTTGCAAAGGCAATAAATGTTGACAAGTACGGAGTTTTTGGTACTTTTTCTGGCTGGGTTCTTATGAAGGTCCTTAAGATATCGACTCTTAATAAAATATATGACCATAATAAACATTTAGAAGACGTTGCGTTTTTAAACGGAGTATTAGACGAGTTACAAATTAAGTTCGAAATCCCCGAAGAAGATTTAAAACGTCTGCCTAAAGATGGTGCTTATATTACTATTTCAAATCATCCGCTTGGAGGGATTGACGGTATTTTATTATTGAAATTAATGCTTGAAAGAGAGCCAAATTTCAAGATTATTGCTAATTTTTTATTACATCGAATAGTTCCTCTTAAAAAATATATTATGCCGGTAAATCCTTTTGAAAATCATAAGGATGCCAAATCTAGTGTGGTGGGAATTAAAGAAACATTACGTCATTTAAGCGATGGAAAACCTTTAGG
Organism: Flavobacterium sp. Flavsp81; assembly: GCF_059491325.1. Taxonomy (NCBI): domain Bacteria; kingdom Pseudomonadati; phylum Bacteroidota; class Flavobacteriia; order Flavobacteriales; family Flavobacteriaceae; genus Flavobacterium; species Flavobacterium sp. Flavsp81. The sequence continues at coordinate 3,352,443 of NZ_CP168505.1, forward strand.
GATTTTTCCTGCCGGTGAAGTTTCTACTTACAGAGATGGAAAACTGGTAGTTGACAAACCTTGGGAAGAAGGAGCTTTGAAATTGATAAGAAAAGCAAAGGTTCCGGTAGTACCGATTTATTTTCATGCTAAAAACAGTAAATTATTCTACTGGCTTTCTAAAATTGATGACACTTTGCGTACAGCAAAATTACCATCTGAATTGCTTACTCAAAAAGACCGTGTAATCAAAGTACGTATCGGAAAACCAATTTCAGTAAATGAACAGAACGAAATTGAATCGTTTGAAGAATATTCAGAATTTTTAAGAAAAAAAACATACATGCTGGCAAATCCTTTTGAAAAGGATCATAAATTGCTGGATACATCGAATTTAAAGATTCCAAAAGCACCTAAAAAAATTGTAACTCCGGCGAATGAGTTAAAAATGAATGCTGAGGTTGATGCTTTAAGAAACAGCGACTGCCGCTTATTGCAAAGCAAGAATTACGAAGTATTTTTTGCAAGGGCCAAAACAATTCCGAATATACTTCATGAAATTGGCCGTTTACGCGAAATTACATTTCGTGAAGTGGGTGAAGGAACCAATGAATCTATAGATTTAGACCAATTTGACCAATATTATCATCATATGTTTTTATGGGATGAGGAAACTAAAAAAATTGCCGGTGCCTACCGTATGGGATTGGGTTCTGAAATTTATCCAAAATACGGAATTGAAGGTTTTTATCTGAATGATCTTTTCAGGTTTGAACCTGAATTACATGATATGATGCACAAATCTATCGAAATGGGACGTGCCTTTATCATTAAAGATTATCAGCAAAAACCAATGCCTTTATTCTTATTGTGGAAAGGAATTATTCATACGACGTTACGTTATCCCGAACACAAGTATTTATTGGGCGGAGTGAGCATTAGCAATCAATTTTCTGATTTCTCCAAATCGTTAATGATTGAATTCATGAAATCAAATTATTACGATCCTTATATTGCACAATATATTCATCCTAAGAAAGCGTATAAAGTAAAACTGAAAGATGCTGACAAGGACTTTATTTTTGACGAAGCTGAATCTGACCTCAATAAATTTGACAAAATCATTGATGAATTAGAACCGGGAAATTTACGTTTACCTGTTTTGATCAAAAAGTACATCAAGCAAAATGCGCGTGTAGTTGCTTTTAATGTTGATCCTTTGTTTAATAATGCAATAGATGGTTTGATGTACATAAGAATCGCAGATATTCCTGAAAGTACTATGAAACCGGTTATTGAGGAGTTTCAAATAGAACTGGAGCGCAAATTATCTGAGAAAGAAGATATTAATTAGACTCCAAAGAGATATAGAAAAAGAAAAACCATTCATAACGAATGGTTTTTTTATGTTTTAAAACCAAATGGATTGACGTAAAATATCATCAAAAGAATGATTCATTATAAAAATTATTAATCGTATAAAATGGTAAATAGCTAAGAAATAAGCCAAATTATACGCTATTTTTTTATTATACAAAAGCCCTGTAAAGTACTCTTTTTTGGTAATTAGTTCGGTTATTAATATTATAATCGTTACCCAGCTGAACGCAATGACAAAAGGGCCTAAAATATGATATGAAATTGATTTATACAGATCGCCTTGGTAGAAATATACCAGTGATTTGGTAATTCCGCATCCTGGGCAAGGAAAACCGGTTACCATTTTAAAAGGACAAAATGACTGATCTGACTCTAAATGGTCGTCATGATTATCAAGCATTAAAAAAAACGGAACTATCAGTGTAATTGCTGCACCGATAATTCCGTAAATTTTACGTTTTATTCTTGTATTATTTGTATAATCTGTTGATGTCACCTTGTACAATCATTGCTGCTGCTATAGGAAAAAAGAAACCTAAAACGATTAATAAAGTAGACTGATCTTTTTGAAGTTCTCCAGTTTGTTCATATACTTTTGGCAAAGCTTCTTTTCCTGCCAAATAATAAAAATAAATATTTACCGGCATGCAACATCCCGCAAAAATTGCAATAGGTTGAGAGATCAACTCCTTTTTAGTCACTGCATTAAAAACTTCAGCTACTTTAATATTCCAATAAATTAAATACAACCCACAAGTTAAAAATCCGAAGATTAATACCATAATTGGATCAACTTTAAATACCGGAATTGGTTCATTAAAATAATTCGTTGTTTCCTCTAATTCCATTTTTTTAATTCAATTTGTTAATTCCTACTCTTTGGATTTTCGGTTACTCCTTTATATCCTACATAAAATACAAGACAATTTGTTGTAAAATGTAGATTTACACTTTAAAACCATCCTTTTTTACCAACCTGATAGGTCTGGTAAAACTCTTCATCTGTTTTAGTCAAGTAAATAATTCCTTCTATAAGTCCTATTAAACCGCCTAATCCGCACAAAAGATTAAGGACTATCTGGATTATTCCTTCTTTGGTGTAACCCAAATAGAATTTATGAATCCCTAACGCTCCAATTAAAATCCCTAAAACTCCGGCAACAACTTTCTTGTTTTCTTCTCTTCGAACAGGAGGGTTATTCCATTCTTCTGGTTTTGTAGTTTCCATATTATATATAATTAATTATTGTAATTCAACTTTTCCAATTTCATTGATTTCTTCAATTTGATTCTTAGGATCTGATCCATATTGATTTGGTCCCTGATCTCCTTCTGTACAAAACAAAACAAGCAACCAGATGCCTCCAACAAAAGGAATTAAAGCAATAAAATAAAACCATCCGCTTTTTCCAACATCATGCAGTCTTCTAACGACAACACCTAAACCCGGCAGAAGAGTTGCAAAAGCATAAAGAGCAAAAAGAACATATCCGATAATTCCTCCTGTAAGTGCATCTCCAAAAACACCGCCAATTATAGCTCCAAGAACAATTAATAGAATAGAAATTAATCCATTGGCAAGTGCAAAATACCAATACTCGCTTCTTCTGGCACGTCCATTAAAATTTGCGTAATTTTCAAAAACCACTTTTTTGTACCATTCAATCATAATTAATTAAAATTTAGTTAGTTAACGCCTACTCTTTAGGATTTTCGGTTTTCTCCTTTTATAAAATTTTGTTAAAATCAAAACAATATTAAAAAAAAATAATTTTAAAAACTAATCTCAAACATTATTTTACAGAAAAAACCTGTTATTAAACCTTAATAAGGAATTGATAACTATTTTAAATTAAGAGCTTTTATTTTATCTACAATAACCTGCGCCAGACGTTCATGGCTTTCAAATGTCCAGCCGGCAATATGTGGAGTAAGAATTACTTTTTTACCATCTAATAAATATTGAAAAGCTTCCGGTGTGTTTTTATCCTGAAAAAGAGTTTCAAAAGATAATTTTTCATACTCTAAAACATCTAAACCGGCCCCCAGTACCTTTTCGGACTTCATTGCTTCCACTAAATCGGCCGTGTCTATATTTTTACCTCTTGAAGTATTTATTATCCAAAAAGGCTTTGCAAATGCATTAATAAAATCCCGATCTACCATCTTGTCTGTTTCCGGTGTCCATGGAATATGCAGGCTCAAAACATCCGTTTTCTGCTGCAATTCCTCTAACGAAACCTGTTTTGCATTTTCATCCCCCATATTATCCAAAATATCATAACACAAAACATTTACATCAAAACCACGCAGCTTTTTGGCAAAAGCTTTTCCCATATTGCCATACCCAATAATTCCAACCGTTTTTCCATCGAGTTCATAACCGCGATTACTTTCCCTGTTCCAGGCTCCGGAACGAATTTCGCTGTCGGCCTGATTCAGTTTATTAAAAAGTGACAAAATCATTCCCAATGTATGTTCTGCAACAGCGTTGCAATTACCTTCGGGTGCAGCAATTAAATGAATATCTTTTGAGAGCGCATAATCGCAATCAATACTTTCTAATCCCGCTCCTACTCTGGCAATAAACTGCAAATTGACAGCTTTGTCTATAAATTGTTTGTCTATTTTGAAACGGCTTCGGATTACGATTCCGTTATAATCCTGAATTTTATCTTCAATTTCTTCTTTGGATGATTTAAAATCGGCATGGTTTTCAAAGCCTGCTTCTTCTAATTGTTGCCAAAGAATTGGGTGATTACTGTCGATATGTAGAATTTTAATGCTCATAAATAAAGTTTAATGATGGTAATTGGAAACAAAAATACATCTTATTCTTCATTTTTTGAATCCGATTAATCGTAGTTTAAATCAAACAAAGCCTTCCTTAATTTTTTATTGTTATATTTTCTTTAACTTTGAAAATACAGGAGGCTAATCCATAATATTTATCTATCGAAATTAACAGACATCTAAATGAAATTAACTAAAACTTTTAAAGTCTTTTTTGAAAGCGAGAAATCTGGAGGCCTATTATTACTTTTTGTCACTTTTGTTTCTCTTTTTCTGGCCAATTCTTCTTTTCAAACGGAATATATCTCTTTTTGGGAAACTGAAGTTGGTCATCACTCAATTACGCATTGGATTAATGATGGATTGATGACGATTTTCTTTTTATTGATTGGCCTGGAACTGGAACGCGAAATTTATCATGGTGAATTATCAAACATAAAAAATGCCTCATTACCAATAATGGCGGCGTTTGGTGGAATGTTGATTCCTGCATCACTGTTTTTGGCATTAAATTATGGAACTGATACTGAAAACGGGGCCGGAATTCCAATGGCTACAGATATTGCTTTTGCAATTGGAATTTTATCTCTTTTAGGGAATAAAGTTCCTGCATCGCTTAAAATATTTTTAACTGCATTGGCCGTAATCGATGATTTAGGTGCTATAATTGTTATTGCAATTTTTTATACCACTTCTATTGCATTTGTCAATCTTGCTATTGCCTTAGGAATCTGGATATTTTTATTTGTTTTGAACCGAATGAAAATATCCAATCTTATACCCTATTTAATTGGCGGAGTTATAATGTGGTATTTTATGCTCAATTCCGGGGTTCATGCAACTATTACCGGAGTAATATTAGCTTTTGTAATTCCGTTTGGAGATGGTGGAGAAAAATCAACTTCATACAAGCTTCAGCATTTTTTACACAAACCTGTAGCTTTTATTATTTTACCACTATTTGCGATCGCCAATACCTGTATTGCGATTCAGCCTGACTGGCACGAGAGCTTAAATCATCCAAATACATTCGGTATTATTTTAGGATTAGTTGTTGGAAAGCCATTAGGTATCTTACTCTTTTCCTTTATTGGTGTAACTATGGGTATTTGTTCTTTGCCTAAAGATTTAAAATGGTCACATATTTTAGGTGCCGGAATGTTAGGCGGAATTGGTTTTACAATGTCAATCTTTATAACCATTTTAGCTTTTCAAAATCCTGAAACTATCATTTTTTCTAAAATAGCCATTTTAATAGCTTCTTTACTGGCAGGTATTTTTGGTTTTGTTTATTTGAAATATATTTTGACACGAAAAACCACTTAACATAATGAGTTCAACAAAAAAACTTATCTGTATTCTCTTAATTGCTTCGCTAATTTCCTCATGTAACAATAAAAAGCCTGAACCTGTTGTCGGGAAAAATAATTCTAAAAACAGCATCAATGTTCAAATTTCCAAAAACGAAGAATCAATAGTCGGCATTTATGAAACACAATCTGAACAAAACAATACAGATGAATGTAAAATTTCTGTTGAAATAATTAAGGCGAAAGATGGCTATTTGTATTCTTTCAAAACAAAATCCCGAAAATTAAAAGGTAAAGCTACTTTTTCCACCAATGGATCCGGAGAGAAATATATTGTGCTGGAAGGCATTAAATGGGATGAATATGAAGGAGATATAAGTCATGAAGACGAAACAGATTCTATTTCAGACTCGGGAACTGAACCTAAAGAATTTGAAATCCCTGTTGGCATCGATGCAAGTTATGCAAAAGACACACTTACGATTCAGAATTATGGCAATGCTATGAACCCTTATACCAAGATTTCAGAATGCGACAAGAAATACATTCAGCTAATTAAAAAGTAAAATTCCAAACTCCAACATAATAAAATTGGAATTTGGAATTTCTATATTAGAATTTTTACTAAAATTATCCTTTGATCTGTTTCAAAGACGTTTTAATTCCTTTGATTAAAGATGAACTGAACCCATTGTGTTCCATTTCGTTCAGACCAACAATCGTACAGCCCTGAGGCGTTGTTACACGATCAATTAACTGTTCCGGATGTACTTTTTCTTCCAACAACATTTTTGCAGCTCCTTTTACCGTTTGTGCAGCAATTGCTAAAGCCGTTTGAGAGTCAAATCCAATTTCGATTCCGGCCTGCATTGAAGCACGAATGTATCTTAAAGCATATGCTGTTCCGCAAGCACCTAAAACAGTCGCCGCATCCATTAATTTTTCGTCAATAACAGGAGCTGTTCCCAAATCCTGAAATAAATCAACAATTGGCACTGCTTTTTCCCTGTCCTTTTCAGGAAAAGAAATACAAGTTGCAGACTCACCAAATTGTGCTGCAATATTTGGCATAATTCGAATAACCGGGTAATCATTATTTGTTTTTGCCTGAAGTGTTTCCAATGACAATCCGCTAACTGCCGATGCAATTGTTTTTCCCTGGATAGCCGGTAAGATTTCTGCCAAAACAGTATCAACCTGATATGGTTTTATGGTTAAAATGATAACATCTGCCTCTTGAATGTTATGTTTGTTATCTGATGAAACAGTAATTCCTAATTCGGTTAAATATTGAATACTGGCTGTGTTTCTTCTTGTTACGGTTACTTTATGGTTTTGCGAGAATTTTGCAATCCCCAAGGCAATAGAAACCCCGAGGTTCCCTCCTCCTATGATGTGTACTTTCATTCTGGTTGTTTTATTTTATATTTTGATTGGTTAATAGCAATTTTATTGTTTAATCGATTAAACGGTTAAACCATTTTAGAATCCCAAGATTATTTTGGCAACTCCAAAATAGAGCATAATTCCGAAAACATCATTGGTTGTTGTGATAAACGGACCTGTTGCAATTGCCGGATCTATTTTATTTTTATGTAAAAAAAGCGGGACTAAAGTTCCTAAAGTCGCAGCAAATAAAATCACTACAATCATCGAAATTGAAATTGCAATTCCTACTAGATATTGTTGATACATAATCGAGTGATACCCTAGCAAAAGCAGTGAAATAATACTGCCTGAGATCATAGAAACTGTAATTTCTTTAGTGAAATAACCTCTGCTGAATTCTTTTAATGTTCCGTTTGCCAAACCCTGAACTACAATTGCCGATGCCTGAACACCAATATTTCCGGCAGTGGCCGAAAGTAAAGGCACAAAAATAATCAACGTTGAATAAGTTTGAAATGTACTTTCGTTTCCTTTCAAAACAAAAGAAGCTATAATTTCGATTACCATTCCGATTAAAAGCCAAGGCAAACGTGCTTTGGTTAATTCTAAAACGCTGTCATTTGATTCAACATCCTGTGTAATACCGGCAGCTAACTGGTAATCTTTATCAGCTTCATCCTTGATTACGTCTACGATATCATCAATAGTAATTCTACCAACTAAACGACCAAGTTCATCAACAACAGGAATTGCCTCTAAATCGTATTTCTGCATGATACGCGCCACCTCAACATCTTCGGTATCAGCATTTACAAAATTCAGCTTGCGAATATAAATATCGCTGATCTGGGTTTTGGTTGAAGTAGTCAGTAAATCTTTAAGTGATAATCTTCCTTTAAGACGGTTTTCATCATCAACTACATAAATAGAATGAACTCTTGATACGTTTTCGGCCTGAATACGCATTTCTTTCACACAAGTAAGCACATTCCAGTTCTCGTTGACTTTTACGAGCTCTTTCCCCATTAAACCACCTGCAGAATTTTCGTCATAACGCAACAGATCAACAATGTCTTTTGCATGTTCAACGTCAATTAATTCTGAGATTACTTCGGCTTTAATTTCCTGGGAAAGTTCCGCGATAATGTCCGCCGCATCATTTGTTTCAAGCTCATCAAGCTCTTCTGCAATTTCTTTGGGAGAAAGTCGGCTCAAGATATTCTCACGCAAATCATCTTCCAGTTCAAGAAGAATTTCCGCGGTTTTATCACTATCTAAAACCTTAAAAATATAAGTTGCTTCGTCAAAATCCAGTTCATCCAGGATTTCGGCAATATCAGCGTGGTGCAGATCGTTAAGTAAAACTTCAAGTTCTTTGTCGTTTTTATTAACAATATGCTCTTCTAATTGGTGGATTAATTCTTTACTAACTTTGAACTCCATCGGCTTCTATTTTTTGAGTCAAAACAATAAACTCATCTACGCTAAGTTGCTCAGGGCGAAGATCAAAGATAGTATCTTCTCGCAAATTATCCGATAAATTTAATGTTTTCAAACTGTTACGTAATGTTTTTCGTCTTTGCTGAAAAGCTGTTTTTACTACAGTAAAAAACAACCTTTCACCGCACGGAAGACTATAATCTTCCTTTCGGGTCATTTTCATCACACCCGACTTGACCTTGGGCGGAGGAATAAAAACATTTTCGTCAACAGTAAACAAATACTCAGTAACATAGAAAGCCTGAGCTAAAACGGATAAAATTCCGTAAGCTTTTGAGCCTTTTTTCTCGCAGATTCGTTCTGCAACTTCTTTTTGAAACATGCCCGAAAACTCCGGAATCTGATGTTTAAATTCTAAAGTCCTAAAAACAATCTGTGTTGAAATATTGTATGGAAAGTTTCCAATTATAGCAAATTGTTTGTTTTCGTAAACTTCATTAATATTATATTTAAGAAAATCCCGAGAGATAATCTTATCTTTAAGCTTTGGATAATTTTCACCCAAATACACCACAGATTCGGTATCAATTTCAATTACGTGTGTATTAATGGGTTTATCAAGCAAATACTTAGTCAGCACACCCATCCCCGGTCCTATTTCTAAAACCTCATCGTATCCTTTTAAACTCAAGGTATCTGCAATTGCTTTTGCAATACTTTCGTCTTTCAGGAAGTGTTGTCCTAAATGTTTTTTGGCTTTTACTTTTTCCATTTTCTTTTTTTAGATTTTTAGACCATTGAATTCTCGAAATATCGAATAATCCTAAAATCTAACATCAAATAATCTATTTTAATGTTCCGAAATCACTTCTAATTCTGTTCTGAAAGAAAGCATTTTATCGGCAAACAATTCTAAAGCTTCCTGACGGAATTTTGGTGCGTCCTCCAGATAATATTGCTCTAAAGTCGCTTTGCTATCCGTAAAGTATTGAACAGAATACGTGATTCCGCCCATTTCTTCTTCAATCAAAACTTTTACAATTCTTGCCGAAGAAAACTTGTTTGTAGCCAGAATTTCCGGAATATGTTTTTCCTGCATCCATTTTAACCACTGGTCATGAACGCTCTCTTGTATATTGGTAGTAACGTTGTATATTATCATTTTTCTAGATTTTAGACTTCAGAATTAGATTTTAGATTCTTCTTAACCTCTAAAATCTAATAATCCGAAATCTGCATTATAAATTTGTATCTCCTCTCAATTGTCGGTACTTTTTTCTGGCATCAACAAAGTAAATACTGTCCTGATGGTTAAAAATTACCTTCTCATACAAAGGTTTTGCCTTTTCAATATCTTTTAATTCGTCGTTATAAATTTCAGCTGAGAAGAACAAAGCTTCATCTACATAAATTCCGTCACTATGATTGTCAATTATCTGTTGGTATTGGCTTAAAGCCGAATTATAATCCTTCAGACTTTCATAAATTTTACCTAAACGCAACATTGTTACAGCTTCAATTTCCTGTCCTTTAAAATTCTTCAAAACACTCTGAAACTGAGCAATAGCTTCTGTTTTTTTATTTTGATAAATCAGAAAATCACCTTTTGCAAATTGCTTCAATGCCGTTTGTGTCGAATCGGCAACGGTATTGTCATTAATCAGTAAAAAATATTCCAGTGCGTCATTGGCAATTAATTGCGTATTAGCCGACTTTAATTCTTTAAACTGTTTTAAAGCCCATTCAAAATCAGTTTTATAATAACTTGTTTTAGCTGCTTTCAAACTCGCTTCATGAGACATAACGTCATTCTTTAAATCCAATTGAATCTGCGAATAATAAATAAGCGCCTGATTGAATTTCTCTTCCAAAAGCAAAATATCGCCCAATTCCATTTTGGCATCCGCTCTTTGATATTCATTCAGATTGAGTTCTAAAGCTTTTTTTATAATTGTTTTTCCTTCTTCGGGATTTTTTAAATTAAAAGCCACAAAATGTGCCTGAATTATTTGCAAAGATAAGGTAAAAGGAGTTATTTCATAAGTTGTTAGCAATTGTTGTAACTCCGTATTGATAATCGGATAATCTTTTTCCTGTGCTTTGGCAATTTTGATCTCCATCAGTCTTGCATTAGTCTGAATCAACAAATCTAAATCTTTGGTATTTAGAAGGATAAAATTCAGTATTTCCGAAGCTGTTTCAGTATCATCTTCGTTCATTGCGAACTGACTCAGATTGAGAATACTCATCAAAGATTCCGGTTCACGTTTATAAATTGCTTTTTCCTGAATAAAAGCTTTACCAAATTCTTTTTGCTGTACATAAAACCAACTCAGATAATGATTCCAAAAAACATCCTGATTTTGTTGTGTTTTCAGGATCAGCGCTTTTTTCATGGCATCTTTAAAAGCGGTATTATCAGCTTCACCATTCATGAAACGGGATAACTGTGTCTGGATTAAATTTGCATTCTGCGGATTTTGAAAAGATTCTGTCAGTAAAAGATCAATCATCAGATCAGTCTTACCCAACTGACCGTAAAGCATTCCGATCTGGAAATTAAAATTGTAATTTGGCTGTACCTGCATAGCCGTCTGATAGGCTTTTAAAGCGTATTCCAACAATACTTTTTTCTCGAAAGAATTCCCGATTCCATAAACGTCATTCGGACTCGTTTTGATTTTTTCAATCGCCTGTTCGTAGTAATTTTTGGCTTTTGATTCGTTCTTTTGAAGCTGGAAATTATAGCCTAATTCAACCAAAAAAACACCTTGTCTGTATTTGTTATAACGATCCTGAATAACCTTTTCGGCAAGAGTAAATTGCTGCAATTGCTGGTAACATTCTATAGTTCTTAAAAAATATTGTGTATTGGACGGTACACTTTTTAAAAGCTCTTCATAACTGATTTTCGCTTTTTCGAAATCACCTTTATCGTAGTAATATTGAGCAAGCTGCTCGTTTTGGGAGAATGCAAAACCTGACCACAACAAAACGATATAGATAAAGATGTTTTTCATATTTCAGTTTTTTTAGTCGTAGTCCATTTGAATAGTATTCAGTCACAGTTTTCAGTTTTTCAACTGTGACTGAATACTGCGACTGTAAACTTTTTTAATTTATAATATCAAATCCGCAGTAAGGGCGTAAAACTTCCGGGATTACGATTCCTTCCGGCGTTTGGTAATTTTCTAAAATTCCGGCCAAAACTCTTGGCAATGCCAATGAACTTCCGTTAAGTGTATGTGCCAATTGGTTTTTTCCGTCTTTGTCTTTGAAACGTAATTTCAGACGATTAGCCTGGAAAGTCTCAAAATTAGAAACTGAACTGATTTCTAACCAGCGATCCTGTGCTGTAGAAAACACTTCAAAATCATACGTCAAAGCTGAAGTAAAACCCATATCTCCACCACAAAGACGCAGAATTCTATATGGCAATTTCAATTCCTGCAAAATATTTTTTACGTGTTCTACCATTCCGTCAAGCGCTTTATATGAATTGTCGGGATGTTCAACACGTACAATTTCAACTTTATCAAATTGGTGCAAACGGTTTAATCCGCGAACGTGTGCCCCGTAAGATCCTGCTTCGCGACGGAAACATGGCGTATAAGCTGTGTACAAAACCGGTAATTCGTTTTCGTTTAAAATCACATCACGAAACAAATTCGTAACCGGAACCTCAGCAGTTGGAATCAAATATAAATCATCAATTGTAGAATGATACATTTGTCCTTCCTTATCCGGCAATTGTCCGGTTCCGTAACCTGAAGCTTCGTTTACCAAATGCGGCACCTGAACTTCGTTGTATCCTGCTGCTGTATTTTTATCTAAAAAATAATTGATTAAGGCACGTTGCAAACGAGCACCTTTTCCTTTATAAACAGGGAATCCGGCACCAGTAATTTTTACACCCAGTTCAAAATCAATGATATCATATTTTTTAACCAGCTCCCAGTGAGGCTGTGCACCTTCGAGTAAAACCGGAATGTCCCCTTCTTCAAAAACATTCAAATTATCATCCGGAGTTTTTCCTTCTGGAACAATATCTGCCGGAAGATTTGGTAAAGTGTATAATTTATTGGTCAATTCGGTTGCTAAAGCTTCTGCTTTCTCTCCTAGTTCCTTGCTTTTTTCTTTTAATGAAACGGTTTTTTCTTTTAAGATTGCGGCTTTCGATTTTTCGCCTGCTTTCATCAATTCGCCAATATCTTTGGATAATTTATTAGATTCAGACAAAATGTTATCCAACTCTACCTGAGTTGCACGACGGTTTTCATCTAATTGCACCACTTCTTCAACAACACTTTTAGCATCGATATTTCGTTTTGCCAAAGCCTTGATTACTTTCTCCTGATTTTCTCTAATAAATGCGATTTGTAACATAGCTTGATTTTTATACTATTGTATTTTTATAACGGAAGCAAATTTAAGGAAATGTTTGCTAAGAATACGACAAAGTTTGAGAGGAAAAAGTTATTTTGAGGGGTTATTACACAAAGATGCGCTAAGGTTTCGGAGATACACAAAGTTTTTTTAATATTACTTTGTGAACCTTTGTGAAGCTTTGTGGAATTTTATCCCTCAAAACAAAATTCTCTAATTTACAGAGATTCTGTCGTAGAAAACTTAAGCTCTCTTAATCTCATGCCCCACAAATTCTTCCAAAACTGCAAACATTTCATCAACCGTAAGCACTTCTGTGTCCGGATGGGATTTTAAAAAACCGGCGTTAAGTACAACCAGGTTTTCTTCCAGTTCATAAAAAGTATCGTTATTGAGCAAATCTCTAATTGGATTTACGCCTTCCAATTTTCCTTTCAGGAATTTACCTAATTTGACGCTGCTCATCAAACGGACTTTTTTGGACTGTGTCTGAAATAATTCCAAATGTTTTTCGGCACCAATTAAAGCCAGACCTTCTTCAATCAATTCGTTTAATTCTTTATTCCAACCTGAATTATATACAAATTGTGCAAAATTACCTTCGGTATATTGAGACGTGTAATAATCTAAGTAGTAACTCATCAAAGCATCTTCATGGATCAGGTCGTCGTCTATTTTTTCTTCACGCATCAGATTGATTACTGAAATATTTGAGTTGATAATATCTTGAGGATTTTCGCTGTTTGCTGCGGTTTCTGAAATAATGATTCTGCCGAATTCCATTTTGTTTTTGTTAATGAGTTGTGATTGCAAATTTCGAATAAATTAAAACAGAAAAGAAATACAATCTCATTTAAATAACATCAGATTCGTTACTACTCTTTTTTTCATTCATTTTTGCAACTAAAGCTTTTAAACGTAATGCCTGTACTTTTTTCTCCTCTCTAAGTTTAGCCTTTTTCCGATTTAACAATTTGGTATGCAAGGCCTTGTTTTTGGTGTTTTTTTCGGATCCTTTTGCCATGATTATACTTTTCTTTAATTACGTTTACAAATATAAGAAAATGAATTATTTACTAATTTTGATTTGTGTTGTGAAATGTGATAACGCGAATTTACAATTCACAACCACAATGTAAAGTATTAACAAGTAATAAATTAGATTCCTGCTAACCAAAGAAAGCCAATCTCAACACAACCTTTTGTATTATTAAAATACCTAAAACAGAGAAAAAAGTAGTTTTTAAATAAAAAGAAAAATAAATAACTTATTAATTGATCGTTTTTGTTCGGGAAGTTTAGAACTAAAAAAGAAAATAAAGTTCATTTCTTCTTTCTGATATTTTAGTACTTTTATGAATCGTAAGAGTAATCCTAAAACTTGTAATAACTTATTTAAATAATGAGTAACAAGTTATTATGAGACACATTCATTTAAAAAATAAATTAATGAAAGAAAGAATAGCATTAGAATATTACGTTTTAGATGTATTCTCCAATACAAGCTACAAAGGCAATCCTTTGTCTGTGGTTTTTACAAATGGTGATTTAGAATTAGAAGTTTATCAAAATATTGCTAAGGAATTTGGTTATTCTGAGACTTCCTTTGTTTATTATTCCCATGCACGAAAGGCGCTCAACGTTCGCTCCTTTACCCCAATTGGTTTCGAAATAGATGGCGCAGGACACAATTTGTTAGGTGCTGTTTGTGGTGCATTATTAAAAAAATTACCCATATTTGAGGAACAGGATGAAAACAATCGATTTGTAATCATGAAGAATTCCCCAATACCCTTAACAGTACGTTTTGATCCGGTCACTCAGTATCCTATCGTGCAAATGCATCAAAAACAAGCTATTATTAAGGATCAGATCCCTACTTATAAAATAGCAATAGCACTTGGTTTTAAGATTGAAGATTTAGAAATCGATATCCTTGTTCCAACAGTCGTCCAAACAGAAGTCGCACATACTATGGTTCCGGTCAGAAACAGGCAATTACTGAACGATTGTGTTCCTGACAGCAAACTTTTAATCGAAATTTCAAAAGAATATCAATTTGAAGGATTTTATTGTTTTGCCATTACTGATCAAAAGGACGGCCATATTGTCGAAGCACGATTTTTTAATCCAATTATCGGAATAGAAGAAGATCCTGCTACGGGAACTGCCGCCGGACCTTTAATTGGCTTTTTGACAAAAAACAGGTATGCGGAACTCAACAAAGAATATAAAATTCTGCAAGGTGTCAAATTAAACCAGCCATCACTAATTGAAGTAATGAATAGAGGAAATGATATTTTGGTTGGAGGTTCATCTGTTATTACGATGCGGGGTGAACTTTATATCTAAGTCAACAGTCACTAAAGAAAGAATATCAAAAACACGACTTCAAAAATAAACAACAAAAAAGCTGCATTGATGAATGCAGCTTTTATATTTTAATAGAAAACAGAACCTTAGTTCGTTTTCATTGGTGGCAAATCAAATGCGATTGAATCGTGTTCGAAATTGTTACGGTGTCCTCCATCGCAAAAAGGTTTGTTCGCAGATAATCCACAACGGCAAAGCCCTAATGCTGATCTTCCTTGTAATCCGTAAACCGTTCCTTCTGAATCCATGATTTCGAAATCACCTTCTATTTTTATTGATCCGTTTTTATTTATAATCAGTTTTGTCTTGCTCATAATTTTGCTTAGTTTTTAGGCAAAGGTTGCAAAATATATTGGGAACGATTTGCATTGATTTGCAATTTTTATGAGTTAAAGCGCTAGTTTAAATTAATTCTATTTTACTAAACCCCATTTCAGGTTATATCGAATTCGAAAGTCTTTTTAAAACCATTTGCTTTTAGTTTTTAATCTTGTTTTCTAAGATTGGCTGCTGCTGAGGCGGAATTCGTTTTTTCAGAAATAAAATTTGTCCTAAATGACTTGACTGATGTTCCATAACATGAAACCAACAATATTGATTTGACCAGTCATATCGTTTTTGCACCTCGGCAAACCAGGCGTCATCTCTCTTTTTTAATTCAGTAATGGTTTTTGCCCTTACTTCATTATAAATATCCAAATAGTATTGTACGTCATTGCCTTTGAACTCATCACGACCACCCTGATCTAAATTTAAAGCCGTGTTCCATTTTTTCTTTTCTTCTTCATTAAAATCCCTGTTTTCAAAAGTAAAAACCTGATAATAAGCTTCCGCTGCGGCTAAATGCATGATTAAAGAACCTATTCTATTGGCTTGCTCATCGTGCAAATAATCAATTTCGTACTGATTCATATTTTTGACTGTTCTTTCAACCCTGTTTTTAAGATCTTCAAGCATTGAAATCATAGCACCAATCTGGGGAGAAGCTCCTTCAACATTTCCTATCTTTCCTGTCTCTTTGAATTTTATACCACTTCCTTCTATTAATAATCCATAATTACCGTCTGTACTGGATTTACTGGATGTAATTTTATATTCTTTGACTTTGACCATTTGGTTTTTAGCAATTCCTAAATTCCATTTTGGGATTTCGTCGTTTTTTACAGGTGTTTCAAAACTCGAATTTGAAAGCTTGACAGGCTCTAAAACTCCTTTGTCATTTTCTATAAACAACTCAAATTTATCAAAGTAAAATTTTCCATTATAAAGACATAATCCACCAAAGCTTAATGATTGTGTATTCGCATCTATTGTCCCTTCTACAGTATAAGATTTCCATTCCTTTTCTTTAACAGGCCTGTCACGCATATTATCAAAAAAACCTTCTTCTTCATTTTTAGTATCCGTTCTTGCCCATACTCCTGCCCAGGCATTTGGCTCTGTTGTTTCTACTTTTACAGAAGCAACTACTTTAAACTTTTTCTTCGTAGCAGTCTGGATATCTAAAGTCTGGTTGAAAGAAGTCCAATCACTGGAAACGGTTTTTTGCGTTTGAGCATTGGCCAGTAAATGGCCTAAAAAAAGTAATATTAATGCTATTTGTTTCATCAGATTCAGTTTTTTAATAATAAATGTAAATATAATACTATTTTTTAAGTTGTAAACGTCTCTTTTTTATCCGATTTTTGTTTTCTAGCCCCGATAGAAGTGGAAATCCTTTTTGTTTTTTCTTTAAAAATAAAAAGATTGGAACGGATAGCGGGAATAGCTCCTTAAAAAACCATAAAACTCTCGATTGTATTGCTTATTTTTGCACTCAATAAAATTGAAAGATGATACAGAATCCAAAAAGATATACTATTACGGCGGCATTGCCTTACACCAACGGACCTATTCATATTGGGCATTTGGCGGGGGTTTACGTGCCTGCAGATATTTATTCGAGATACTTGCGTTTGCAGGGAAAAGACGTTGCGTTTATTTGCGGAAGCGATGAACATGGTGTTGCCATTTCGATGAAAGCCAAAAAAGAAGGAGTTACGCCACAGGAAGTTATTGATAAATATGACGGAATTATTAGAAAATCATTTGCTGATTTCGGAATTTCGTTTGATAATTATTCTCGAACTTCGGCTAAAATTCATCATGATACAGCTCAGGAATTCTTTAGGACTTTGTATGATAAGGGTGATTTTATTGAAGAAGTGACCGAACAATTGTACGATGCAAAAGCAGATCAGTTTTTAGCGGATCGTTTTGTAGTCGGGACTTGCCCTAAATGTGACAATCCGGAAGCTTACGGTGATCAGTGCGAAAAATGCGGCTCGACTTTGAATGCTACGGATTTGATTAATCCGAAATCTACGATTACCGGAGAAACTCCAATTTTAAAATCTACGAAACACTGGTTTTTACCTTTGGACAGATATACTGATTTCCTTACTGAATGGATTTTGGTTGGACATAAAAACGACTGGAAACCTAACGTTTACGGACAAGTTAAATCTTGGGTTGATGGCGGATTAGAGCCTCGTGCGGTAACCCGTGACCTTGATTGGGGAATTGATGTTCCGGTTGAGGGTGCTGAAGGAAAAAAATTATACGTTTGGTTTGATGCGCCTATCGGATATATTTCATCTACGAAAGAATGGGCGGCACGTGAAGGAAAAGACTGGGAACCCTACTGGAAAGATGAAGAAACGAAACTGGTTCACTTTATTGGGAAAGACAATATCGTTTTTCACTGTATTATTTTCCCTGCAATGCTTAAAGCCGAAGGGAGCTATATTTTACCGGAGAATGTGCCTGCAAATGAGTTTTTGAATTTGGAAGGAAACAAACTTTCGACTTCTAAAAACTGGGCGGTTTGGCTGCATGAATATTTAGAAGAATTTCCGGAGAAACAGGATGTTTTGCGTTATGCATTGACTTCGAACGCACCGGAAACTAAGGATAATGATTTTACATGGAAAGATTTCCAGGCGAGAAACAATAACGAATTGGTTGCTATTTTTGGAAACTTTATTAATCGTGTTGTCGTTTTAACAAACAAATATTATGACGGATTTATTCCGACTCCAAATGAATTATCTGAAGTTGACGAAAATACTTTGGCAGAATTAAAAGCGTATCCGGCTGTGATTTCAAGTTCGGTAGAACGTTACAGATTCCGTGAAGCTTTGGGTGAATTGATGAATGTGGCGCGTTTGGGAAATAAATATCTGGCAGACGAAGAGCCCTGGAAAGTCATGAAAGACAATCCGGAGCGTGTAAAAACGCAAATGTATGTGGCCCTGCAAATTGCTGCTGCTTTGAGCATTTTGGCTGAGCCGTTTTTACCTTTTACATCTGCAAAATTGTCAAGAATCCTAAAGAATGAAGGGAAATTGAAGTGGAATGATGTTGCAGAGAATTCAGAATTGATTCCTGAAGGGCACCAAATTGGTGAAGCAGAATTGCTTTTTGCCAAAATTGAAGATGAAGAAATACAAAAACAAATAGACAAATTGGAAGCTACAAAAACCGCTAATCTCGCCGAAAGCAAACAACCGGAACCACAAAAAGATTTGATTCAGTTTGAAGATTTCGCTAAAATGGACATTCGTGTTGGAACTATTCTTGAGGCGGAAAAAATGCCAAAGGCAAACAAACTTTTAGTTCTTAAAGTAGATACGGGAATTGATGTTCGTACCATAGTTTCGGGAATTGCCGAAAGCTTTTCTCCGGAAGAAATTATCGGAAAACGTGTTTCTGTTTTAGCAAACTTAGCGCCAAGAGCATTACGTGGAGTTGAAAGCCAGGGAATGATTTTGATGACAACAAATGCTGAAGGGAAATTGGTTTTTATCAACCCGGATGCTGATGCTCCGAATGGTGAAACGGTAAACTAAAGTTTTATAAACTTATAAAATTGCGTGAATCGATTAAGCTTTTAATTGATTCGCGCTTTTTGATTTAAGAAGATTTATAATTAAAAAATTATCCAAAATGAAACTCACCAAACCAAGATTAGCCTTAATCTGCGGAATACTTTGTATTTCGATTTTTCCGATATTGGTTAAACTGAAACTGGCACCGGGATTAATTTCGGCATTTTACCGGATGTTTTTTGCGGTTACTTTGCTATTGCCATATGTACTTTTGAGTAAAAACTTTAAACTTCCAACATTAAAATTTACTCTTTTAGCAGCACTTTGCGGAATTTTATTTTCTTCGGATGTTGCGGTTTGGAATATCGCTATTCAGGATTCGAGTGCTACGCAAGCTTCTCTGTTGACCAACTTATCTCCGCTTTGGGTCGGAATTGGTTCTTTTTTGTTTTTAAAGTCAAAACCCGCTGCTAACTTCTGGATTGGAACTGCTGTTTCTTTATTCGGAATGGTGACTTTGGTTGGTTTTAGCTTTTTTATGGATTTGAATTTTAATCAGGCTTTTCTGTTTGCAGTTCTCTCCGGAATTTTATATTCGATTTATCTTTTAGTCAGTAAAAATGTACTTTCAGACGTTGATGTTTTATCCTTTATGACTATTAGTTTATTAGCTTCGAGCATTTATTTAGGAATTCTTTGTTATTTCTTAAATGAACCTTTTACCGGATTCTCAGACACGGGCTGGTTTGTATTAATCCTTCAGGCAGTAATTTGTCAATTGTGTGCCTGGCTTTCGGTTAGTTACGCCACGCAGCACATGCGCGCTACAAGGGTTTCTTTAAGTTTGTTGAGTCAGGCAATAATTACTTCCATATTAGCTTGGTTGTTTTTGGAAGAACGAATAACTTTACAAATGGTTTTTGGCGGAATCATTTTACTTTTCGGAATCAGAATTACTTTTTACGACAAGACAATCTCGTTAAAAAGACTGTTTTCTAAAAGTTAAGGATCGAGAATTGGAACGCGGATGACACGGATTTGAGCGAATTTCACGCAGATCTATTTTTATTTTGCGACGAAAAAGTTTCACGCAGATTCTGCAGATTGAGCAGATTATTTTTTAATCTTTGAAATCATCTTAATCTGCGGCAAAAAAATTAGAGAGAATTCGTGCAATTAGTGGCAAAAAACTGAAACAAAGAAAACCTGAAACTTGAAACAAAAACATACATGTCACATAAAAGAAAAATACCCAATTTAAAAGTAATCGCATTTGATGCTGATGATACTTTATTTGTAAATGAACCTTATTTTCAGGAAACCGAGCATAAATTTTGTGCTTTGATGGAAGATTATCTTTCGCATCAGGGTATTTCGCAGGAATTATTTAAAATCGAAATCGAGAACTTGCCTTTGTACGGATACGGAATCAAAGGCTATATTTTGTCGATGATTGAGGCGGCGATGAATATCTCGAACAACACAATTCCTGTTGAGGTGATTGAAAAAATCATTCAATACGGAAAAGAATTACTCGAGAAACCAATCGAACTTCTGGACGGAATCGAAGAAACACTGCAGGCATTACATGGCAAATACAAACTAGTAGTTGCCACAAAAGGCGACTTAAAAGACCAACACAGCAAACTGCATCGTTCCGGATTAGGACATTATTTTCACCATATCGAAGTGATGTCAGACAAACAGGAAATTGATTATCAGAAATTATTAAGCCGTTTGGATATTCAGGCGAATGAATTTCTGATGATCGGTAATTCTTTAAAATCAGATGTTTTACCTGTTTTAGGAATTGGTGGTTACGCTGTTCATATTCCGTTTCACACAACCTGGGAACATGAAAAAATTAGTCACAAAGTAGAGCATGAGCATTTTAGTTCATTCGAAAAAATTACTGAAGTCGTCCATAATTTACTGTAATGAAAACACTTTTAGATTAATGAATCAATAAAAAGATTTCGGAACAATATTTGAGCGTAAAAACACATGAAAAAATTATTCTTCTTTTTCTGTATCTTTTATAATTCTGTCTTATTAAGTCAGACAATATTGAATTCTTTTTCATTAAATCTAAACAGGCCTTTAGAAAACGGGCAAATCCTAAATATTGAGGATGCAAAAACCAATGACATTTATGTTTTCGCAACAGATGATAAATACATTAATATCTTAAAATACAATAAATCTCTTTTCCTGACGAGCCAATATACTGATTCTATAAAAAAAGCAGAAAACAGATCTATAATTGGACATAGCATTAGTGATGATGGAAATCCAATTCTTTATTGGGCAACTGAGAATTTAAGAAATATAAGAATTATTAAATATTATCTGGGAACGAAAACTATTAAGGCTTTAAATTTTGACATGCCTCCTCAGAATGAATACGTTATAACCACTTTTCAAAAAAACAATAATTTTTATATTCTGTCGAAAGAAACAAACCAACAGCATTTATTACTTTATGAATTCAACAACGGAAAAGCAGAGGTAAAAATGTTTGATTTATCCGGAATACCGTTTCAGAATGAAAAAGGACAAAATTTAGCTTTTAATACTATAATTCGATATTATCCAATTGAAAAAATGGATTCTGATAATTTTAATCCATTAGATAAAACGATTAACAAAACCAAAATGTATGTGTTAGATGACCATATTCTTTTGACATTTGATTACAGTTTAAAAAAAACTCAGGTTTTAGATCTTAATCTGGTCACCGTTGCTGTTACCGAGAAAAATTTTGATCAGCCTGTCACTGAAAAACCATCAAAAACTTCAAATTCCTTTTTTTACGAAAATAAATTATTGCAAATCAAGGTAAGTAAAGAAGAGCTTTTGTTTGATATCAAAGATTTTGATTCAGGCAAAACGCTTAAAAGTGTGGCTGTTTCAAAAAAAGATACCATTGATTTTAAAAATTCACCATTCTTTTTACAGATAAACGAAAAAAAACCTCAGGAAATAAAAACCACTGACAAATTTTTAAAACAGCTTTCAAATCTAAACGCTGGAATATCAGCTTTTAAAAACAAGAAAAACACCTTTATATCCATTGGCGGATTTGCAGAATATCAGATTTCAGGTTATGACAACATACAGAGTAATTTGCTGGCAGACTTTTTTGATAATGACTATGGCAGATATTCAGAGTATTCAAACAAAATGACTTATTTTGATGCCATGCTTAATTCGGATCTGGAATTTGTAAACAACAAGCAACCAGGACCTATGGCTATTGATAATCTTTTTTATTATCTAAGTATTAATAAAAATATTTCGCTGCAAAGTATTCTTAAGCTAAAAGATTACTACATTTTAGGTTATTACGACCAGAATTCAAAACAATATATTATGCGTAAATTTACGGATGGTTTTATGAATGAAGATAACGGAAATCCAATTATGAATAAAGCGCAATTTTCAAAACCCTTCTCATTTGGTAAAATTAAATTTATTGAGAATTAATCCAAATGCTCCTATGTTTTTCATGTTTCAAAAAGTGGTTTGGATTATTTTTTTTAACTTTACAAAAAAGACACAATTATGTTATCAAAAAATATTGAAGCAGCTTTAAATAAGCAAATCCGTATAGAGGCGGAATCTTCGCAAACTTATCTTGCAATGGCTTGTTGGGCTGAAGTACACGGACTAGAGGGAATCGCTCAATTTATGTACACTCAATCTGACGAAGAACGTGCACACATGCTTAAATTGGTTAAATATATTAATGAGCGTGGCGGACATGCCCAGGTTACTGACCTAAAAGCGCCAAAAACAAGTTATTCTACTTTTAAAGAAATGTTTGAAACACTTTATAATCATGAAATTTTTGTTTCAGAGTCTATTAATGAATTAGTACACATTACTTTTGAAGAAAAAGATTATGCGACACATAATTTCTTACAATGGTATGTAGCAGAACAAATCGAGGAAGAGGCTACTGCTAAATCTATTCTGGACAAAATCAACCTGATTGGGGATGATAAAGGCGGACTTTACTTGTTTGATCGTGATATTCAGCAGTTAACAGTTACCAGTTCAATTGCTATCAACCCAAAATAAAAAAGTTAAAGTTTATTTAGAATACATAAAAATAATAATTATTCTTTTATATTTGTCTCAGTTTTATAATTGAGATGATCGTGAGCAAGAAAGACAAAGTTAAAGACAAGGACAAGAAAAAGGACAAAAAGAAAAAGAAGAATAAAGAAGTCCTTGAAAACATCAAGAAGATTGAGAACTGCAAGTCTACTTGCTGCGAGAAATTCAAAAAAAACGAAAAGAAACGCTGTTCACGTTGTCCTATGTATGACTTATTCAAAAAAACTGCTTAACACATATACAAAACCCACCAAAAATTTGGTGGGTTTTTAGTTTAAATTACAATCCTCTCTGATTTAAAAAAGACTCCAAATTTAATTATGAAAAACCACATTGCTATACCCAAATCCAGTCTTGATTTTTTGCGTCAGCTTAAAGAAAACAATAACAAACCCTGGTTCGAGGCAAATAAAACAAACTACTTAAAGGAATTAAATCATATTGAAACTTTTGCAGATGCTCTACTTCAGGAACTCTCCAAAACAGATGTTTTAGAAACAGCTTCCGGTAAAAAAAGCGTTTACCGAATTTACCGTGATATTCGTTTTTCTAAAGATAAAACTCCTTTTAAAACTTTTTGGGGAGGCAGTTTTACCAGAGCAACAGCCGCAAGACGCGGAGGTTATTATTTTCATCTGGAACAGGGAAACAGCTTTTTTGCCGGTGGTTTTTGGGGACCAAATGCTGCAGATTTAAAACGTATAAGAAGCGAATTTGCTCATGATTCCAGTTCAATGCAAAAAATATTGAATTCAAAATCTTTTATCAGCACTTTTGGAACTTTACAAGGTGAACAGCTTAAAACAGCACCAAAAGGATTTGACATAAATCATGAAGCCATCGATTTACTTCGCTACAAACAGTTTTTGATCATTAAACGCTTTACTGACAATGAAGTATTAAGTCCGTTTTTTTTAGAACAGGCATTAGAGACATGCAAAAACATGAAACCTTTTTTCGACTACATGAGCGAAGTGCTTACAACTGATATAAATGGCGCTTCTGTTTTATAACTACATTAATTCAAACAAAAAACCCGATTGCCTTATCAAAAGCAATCGGGTTATATCAAACTTAGTCAAACATTATTTGCTTAACAGCAAAATCTCATTAACAATAACTTCAGTTATGTATCTTTTTTCTCCGTTGCTGTCGTCATAACTTCTGTGTGTTAGTTTTCCTTCAATGGCAACTTCTTTTCCTTTAACTACATACTTTTCGATAATTTCGGCAGTTTTCCCCCAGGCAGTAACACGATGCCATTCGGTTTGTTCTACTTTTTCGCCTTTGTCATTAGTATATTTTTCATTGGTAGCAATATTTAGATGTGCTAATTTTTTTCCGTTTTCCAATGTTTTGATTTCAGGATCGTTACCTACGTTTCCAATTAATTGTACTCTGTTTTTCATTGCATTCATGGCGTATAATATTTAAATGTTAGTATAAATTGAATTCGTTCGTCAAATTCAACGAGGCAAAGATGCGATGGTTAAAAAAGTTTATTCGGTTGCAAACTATTTACTTTCGGTTGTAACTATTTGTAACCGTTTGTAAGTGGAAATATTTTACTACATTTGAGAGAAATCACATATATGCAAACACAAATCAATAAGGTAGAATTACGAAATTTAGAATTTGATGACTACAAACAGCTGAAAAATTCTATGGTTGAATCCTATCCGGAGATGGCAAATTCATATTGGCGATCTAATGATATAAAAAAATTACTTTCTATTTTTCCTGAAGGTCAATTGGTTATTCTCGTTGATGGCAAAGTTGTTGGCTCAGCATTATCGTTGATTCTTGATGAAAAATTAGTAGACAAGAGACACAATTACAGACAAATTATCGGTGATTATACTTTTTCTACCCACAACCCGGACGGAGAGATTTTATACGGAATCGATGTTTTCATACATCCCAATTACCGTGGATTACGATTAGGCAGACGTTTATACGATGCCCGAAAAGAATTATGTGAGCAGCTTAACCTGAAAGCAATTGTTTTTGCAGGACGGATTCCTAATTATTCGCAGCATTCTAAAAAAATGACACCCAAAAATTATATTGAGAAAGTAAAACATAAAGAACTGCATGATCCGGTACTTTCGTTTCAGTTAAGTAATGACTTTCACGTTTTGCGAATTATCAAAAACTATTTGGAAGGTGATGAGGAGTCGAAAGAGTTCGCAGTATTACTGGAATGGAATAATGTTTATTATGATGAAAGTCCAAAACTAATCAATCTTGAAAAAAGTGTCATCCGTTTAGGATTAATTCAGTGGCAAATGCGCCAATTGAATAATGTGGAGGCCTTATTCGAACAAGCAGAATTTTTTATAGATGTAGTTTCGGGTTACGGAAGTGATTTTGCTTTATTTCCGGAACTTTTCATTGCGCCTTTAATGGCCGATTATAATCATCTCTCAGAAGCAGAGGCTATTCGGGAACTAGCCCGTCATTCTGATCCGATCAGAAAGCGATTTCAGGAATTTGCAATCTCTTATAACATCAATATTATAACCGGAAGCATGCCTCATCTGGAAAATGGTAACTTGTATAATGTTGGTTTTTTATGCAAAAGAGACGGAACTTCTGAAATGTATTCTAAAATACACATAACTCCAAATGAGGTTCATCACTGGGGAATGAAAGGAGGATCTGAATTTAAAACATATGATACGGATTGCGGCAAAATTGGTATTTTGATTTGCTATGATGTGGAATTTCCTGAACTTTCAAGATTATTGGCAGATGAAGGCATGAATATTTTATTTGTACCTTTTTTAACCGATACACAAAATGCCTATACACGTGTAAAACATTGCTCTCAGGCGCGTGCGATAGAAAATGAATGTTATGTTGCCATTGCCGGCTGCGTCGGAAATTTACCAAAAGTAAATAATATGGACATTCAGTTTGCTCAGGCTTCTGTTTTTACACCTTCTGACTTTGCTTTTCCGAGTAACGGCATCAAGGCAGAAGCAACTCCAAATACCGAGATGACTTTGATTGTTGATGTTGATTTGAATTTACTGAAACAACTTCATGAACACGGAAGTGTACGAATTTTAAAAGACAGGCGAAATGATTTGTATGAGATTAAAAAGATAAATTCGTGATGAAATTAAATTTAGTTGAGGACTTCAAGAAAAAGATCCGAAATAACAAACGTCACTTCGAGTGTTTTTGGCTCCCGGAGTTATTTTGAAAACAAAAGTTGAATAGCCAAAAATGTATTGAGAAGTTTTGGTTTACATAATGGTTCCCGATACAATTTTATAAAAACGCTCTCGCTATTTATAAAATCACTCGAACTGATGACACAAGTAAGAACAATGCCGAATAACTAGCCCTGATAGAGCCAATATCCTCGTAACGTAGTGAAGAGATAAAGGCGAAAGCAGGAACGATGTTAACAAATAAAAAATATTAATTCGCTCAATAAAAAAACAAATAAAGTTGCCATAATTTCAACTTAAAAGATAAATCCATGAAAACATGCCTCGAGTGCTCCGAAAAAATTGTAGGCCGGGAAGATAAAAAGTTTTGTTCTGACGGCTGCCGGAACGCTTACAACAACAAAATAAATAAAGACAGTACTAATTTCATGCGAAATGTAAACAATAAACTGCGTAAAAATTATCGCATTTTGGCCGAGCTCAATTCTGAAGGGAAATCTAAAGCAACAAGGGACAAAATGATAAATAAAGGTTTTGATTTTGATTTCTTTACCAATATTTTACAAACCAAAACAGGAAATACCTACTATTTCCTGTATGATCAGGGATACCGATCCTTAGACAATGATTATTTTATGCTCGTAAAAAAAGAATTCTAGTACTTATATCATGAAAAAAAGCCCCACTTCGATATTAGCCTTTATATGTGTTTTAATAATTCTGGCTGTTATATTTGCTTCGATGATGCCTCAATGGATTTCTAAAGATGAAGAAGCCCTTGCTGACTTCTCAACAGAACGAGCATTCAATCAAGTTAAAATTATAGCACACAAACCACATTATGTAGGCTCAACAAATCACGAATTAGTAGCCAATTATCTTAAACTTGAATTGAACAGAATTGGTTTGGAAACCAGTGTTCAGGAAGGATTCACACTTAATGACAAAGGTGTTTTAGTGAAATCTAAAAATATTCTGGCACGCATAAAAGGAATTGATAATTCAAAAGCCCTTTTATTACTTTCACATTATGACAGTGCTCCGCATTCATTTTCTAAAGGAGCAAGTGACGATGCTTCGGGAGTTGCTACAATTCTTGAAGGTGTCCGTGCTTTTTTATATGCCAAACAACCTCATAAAAACGATATTATTATTCTTTTTTCTGATGCTGAAGAATTAGGATTAAACGGCGCTGCCCTTTTTGTCAGTCAGCATCCCTGGGCAAAAGACGTAGGTTTGGTTTTAAATTTTGAAGCCAGAGGTTCTTCAGGTCCAAGTTATATGCTGATGGAAACCAATAAAGGAAATGAAGCCCTTGTAAAAGAATTCTCAAATGCAAAGGCCCGATATCCGGTTTCAAATTCGTTGATGTACAGCATTTACAAAATGCTTCCAAACGATACCGATTTGACTGTTTTCAGGGAACAGGGAAATATTCAGGGTTTCAACTTTGCTTTTATCGACGGACACTATAATTACCATACCCAGCAAGACGATATTCAGCATTTAAACAAGACGACACTTGCACATCAGGGAGCGTATTTGATGCCCCTGTTAAACTATTTTTCGAATATTGATTTAAATGCAACAAATGCAACAGAAGATGATGTCTATTTTAGTGCGCCGTTTTCATTTTTCAGTTATCCGTTTTCATGGGTTTTTCCAATGACAATTATTGCACTGGGTGTATTAATATTTTTCATCTTTATTGGAAAAGTAAAACGCCTTATCTCTTTCAGAGATATTTTAAAAGGCTTTGTACCTTTATTAGGCTCTGTAATAATTGCAGGTTTGGTAACTTTTTTAGGATGGAAAATTATTCTGCAGATTTATCCGCAATACAATGATTTACTAAACGGATTTACTTATAACGGACATGCCTATATTGGTGCATTTGTCACCCTTAGCATTGCGATTTGTTTCGCTTTCTACCATCATTTTTCTGAAACAAAATCTACAATGACCCATTTTGTTTCCTCTTTACTTCTATGGATTGTTATCAATATGTTTTTAGCCAATAGCCTTACAGGTGCCGGTTTTCTAATTATTCCGGTTTATTTTGGAATCCTTTTATTTGGAATCTATGTTCTTACTCAGCAGTCAAGTTTAGGATTAAATTTATTGTTTAGTATTCCGGCATTAGCAATTGTAGCTCCCTTTATTGTAATGTTTCCAATTGGCTTAGGACTAAAAATATTATATGGCAGTGCTGTACTTACTGTTTTAACCTTTGGTTTATTACTCCCGGTATTTGGTGCTTTTGTAAAAAAAGGAGTCTGGACCATGTTCTTTTTTGTCCTTTCAATTACCTTTTTTATATATGCAGGCTATCATTCGGATTACGAATATGGAAAAGCAAAATCAAACAGTTTAGTTTATATTCTAAACGCTAACACTAACACTGCTGTCTGGGCAACTTATGACGTAAACTTAGACGACTGGACCAAAAGCTATTTAGGAGAAAAGAATCAAAAAGCAGTTGGACTGAATGATTTTCCGATTACCAGCAAATACAACTCACGTTTCACTTACAGCACACTTGCGCCTGTAGTTGAAGTTCGAAAACCAACCATAGCATTCCTTAAAGATAGCGTTATTGGAAATAAAAGGTATTTAAAAATAAAAATTATCCCAAACCGAAAAGTAAACCGCTACGATATTTTTGCCAATCCTAAAATGACTTTTTATAATTTTAAAGCAAATGGCGTTTCAGCTTCAGGGCAAAAAGGGAACCGCTTAGACCGAAAAGATATAAAAATTCTATGTTATTATGTTGTGGGTAACGAACCTCTTGTTTTAGAATTCAACATCAATAAATCATCTGTTTTTGATATGGATTTAATTGAAAGTTCTTTCGATTTAATGACAAATCCATTATTTGACATCAAACCAAGAAGTGACTGGATGATGCCGACTCCTTTTGTTTTGAATGATGCCGTTTTAATTCAGCAGAAAATAAAAAAATATACGACACCATTGGATGGACCGCTTCAGGTTACACCGCTTCAGGTTACACCGCTAAAAGACAGCGTAGTTGTTGCAAAAGACAGTTTAAAACCAGTTGTTAAACCCGAATAAATAATTATTATGGCTACAAATATTTCAACAATCGTCCTTAACGCTCCAATAGAAAAAGTCTGGAATGCTTTGACACAACCGGCTCTTGTAAAACAATGGCAATACGGAAGTGATTTAATTACTGATTGGACTGTCGATAATGCAATCAGATTCAGGAATGAATGGGAAGGTCAGGTTTTTGAACAATGGGGAACTGTTCTGGAAGTTATTCCAAATCAAAAAATTAAATACTCCTTGTTTTTTCCGCGGCCGGAATTAGAAGACAAACCTGAGAATTATTTCATAATGAGTTATATTTTATCTGAAGAAAATCAGAAAGCAAAACTCGAAATAGTCCAGGAAGACAACCGCCCGGGTGCGATTCAGGAAGAACCTCAGGGCGATGAGAATCCAATTTTACAAAGTTTAAAAGCCTTAATCGAATCATAATTGGTCTGAAAGAAATATAAAAGGGCAAACTTTAATTTTAAAAGTCTGCCCTTTTTCTTAACAGGCACATTCTATTTTCAAACCCGTTTGAATTCCTTTTGTACCTTCAGTAGCATAACCGTCCAGCTTCCACCACTCGATTCCTCCAATTAGTTCTTTAACTTTAAAACCTAATTTTACCAGATTCAAAGCACCTTTTGTTGAAGCATTGCAGCCAATTCCGTCGCAATACGTCACATATAAAGCGTTTTTGTCTAAATGTTTGGTACTTTCGACCGTCATTTCGCGATGCGGAATATTAATCGCTGTCGGAATATGTTCTGCTTCAAAACCAAATACTTTTCTGGCATCAACTACAATTACATTTTCTCCACTATTCAAGGCGTCAAATAAATCTGAAGGATCTATTTCGAATGCTAATTTATTTTCATAATGTTTAATTTGTGCTTCCATTTTTTTTAGTTTTAATGATTTGTTTTTCCAAAAGTAGCTGAACTCTAATCATCATAAAAACGAAAAGAATTCATCAACTCCATTACTTTTTTTCATAGAAAACCCATTAAAAATTTTGTTCCTTTGTGTACTAATTCTCAAAAAATGGAAATACGTCACTTAAGATTGATAAAAGCGATTGTCGAAGAAGGAAGCATCACCAAAGCGATTGACAAACTTCATCTGACACAATCAGCCCTGAGCCATCAGTTAAAAGAAGCAGAATATCAATTGGGTACAGCCATTTTTTTAAGAACAAATAAAAAACTTGTTTTAACCAAAGCCGGTGAAAAAATCTACGCTCTTGCGAATGAAATACTGGAAAAGCTTTCTCAAACACAGACTCAAATCAAACAAATGGTTTTTGGTGAACATGGCGAAATCCGAATCAGTACCGAATGTTTCTCAAGTTATCATTGGCTGCCTTCGGTTTTAAAGCAGTTTCATCTTTTATATCCGAACGTTGAATTGAAAATTGTTACTGAAGCAACACATTATCCATTACAGAAATTACTGGAAAACATAATTGATATTGCAATCGTCAGCGATCAGATAAAAGATAATAATATCAAATACATGGAGCTTTTTCAGGATGAAGTTGTAATGGCGGTTTCAGAAAATCATGCCTGGGCAGATAAAAAATATGTCGTTGCAGAAGATTTTATCAATGAACATCTTCTGATTCATTCACTTCCGATGGAAACAGTGACGATTCATCAGTTTATTCTGGCTCCTGCCAAAGTAACACCAAGAAAGATTACACCATTGCCATTAACCGAAGCTTCCCTTGAAATGGTTAAAGCTGATATGGGCGTAATGTCGATGGCAAAATGGGCATTATTACCACATTTAAAAAACAGCCCGATAAAAGCCATTAAAATTGGCAAAAACGGTTTAAAGAGAAAACACTTTATTGCCATTCGGGAAAATGAGAATTATCCCGATTATTTTCATCATTTCATCACCTTTTTACAAACCGAAATTAACCTTCAATGGAATATTCAATAAGAAATTGTGAACCACAGGACTTGCCTAAACTGGTCATTTTATGCCAAAAACATGCGGAATTTGAAAAAGCCGATTTTTCTCCGGAAGGAAAAGAAGAAGGTTTGAAAAAAGCATTATTCGAAGAAAACCCTAAATTATACTGTTTGGTTGTTGCAGCAAATGAAACAATCGTTGGCTATGTTTCTTATACTTTTGATTACTCGACCTGGGATGCAGCCACTTTCATGTATATGGATTGCTTGTTTTTGGAAGAAGAAGCCAGAAGTTTCGGAATTGGAGAAGTTCTGATTGAGGAGCTAAAGCAAATTGGAATTAAGAAAAACTGCATCAATATTCAATGGCAGACACCACAATTTAACGAAAGAGCCATAAAATTCTATCATAGAATTGGCGGAAAAGGAAAAGATAAAGTTCGTTTTACGTTATCTTTATAGTCCATAAAAATCAAGAATGGTACAAATAAGCATTTTAGGCTGTGGCTGGCTCGGATTGCCTTTGGCGAGAAAATTAATCGACGAAGGACATTCGGTAAACGGATCGACAACTTCAGAAAATAAACTTTCAATCTTTAAAGATTTTGGAATAAATCCGTTTCTTGTCATCCTGAACGAAGTCGAAGGAACGCTTGAAAGCGAAAATATCTCAGAAACCATAACTGATTTCCTGGCAAAAAGTGAGATTCTAATTATAGACATTCCACCGAAATTAAGGGGCAGCGCAGCGAGTTCCCCGGCTCCGTTCGAAATGACATTCGTTAAAAAAATCGAGAATCTGATTCCGTTTATAGAAAAATCAACCGTAAAAAAAGTGCTTTTTGTGAGTTCAACTTCTGTTTACGGCAATGAAAACGGAACTATTACCGAAGAAATAAATCCAAATCCCGATACAGAAAGTGGCAAACAACTGCTTTTGGCGGAAGCTCTTTTGCAAAATAATCAAAACTTCGAAACTACCATTTTACGTTTTGGCGGATTGATTGGAGAAGACCGCCAGCCTGTAAAATTCCTAGCAGGAAAAGAAAACCTCGAAAATCCAGATGCCCCGGTAAACTTAATTCATCAAAATGATTGTATTGGTGTAATCCTGGAAATTATAAATCAATCCAAATGGAGAGAAGTTTTCAATGCTGTCGCACCCTTTCATCCTGACCGTTCAGCATATTATACACAAAAAGCTATTGATTTAAACCTTGCTTTACCCAAATTCAGTTCTGAAAAATCGAATATCAAAAAGACGATTTCGAGTGAAAAAACTGAGCGTATTTTAAACTATAAATTTCAATTAGGTGATTATTAGAACTTTATTTTATAAATCCTAAAATCTTTGTCAGGCGGAGTCGAAGCCTTTTTTTTATATTACAAGCCTTCGACTTCGTTCAGGGTGATACCTTTTTTTAAAGTAAATAGAAATATTTCCATAACTTAAATTAAAACAAAAAACTTTGCGAACTTTGTAGTTATGGAACAGACAGTTTACATAGAATCTCCTCTCGGAATCACAACAATAATTGGTGATGAAGATGGTATCTCTGTTATTTCGGTAATGAAAGAAGGGGAAGTTTCCTCTGAAATTCCGGAATTCCTGCAGGAAGCTGTTCTGCAATTGCAAGAGTATTTTGAAGGCAAAAGAACTGATTTCACACTCAAATTAAATCCAAAAGGAACAGAATTCCAGCAAAAAGTATGGAAATCTTTACTCGATATTCCATACGGGAAAACCGTAAGTTATATGGATCAGACCAAAAAACTGGGCGATATCAAGGCGATTCGTGCAGTAGCATCGGCAAATGGTAAAAATCCGCTTTGGATTGTTGTTCCATGCCATCGCGTAATTGGAACTAACGGTTCGCTTACAGGTTATGCCGGAGAAATATGGCGTAAAAAATGGCTTTTGGAACATGAAAACCCAGTTAAACAACAAAGTTTGTTTTAAAACACAAATTTCACAGATTTTCACAAATTAAATTATAGCTTTATATTTACAAAACAGTAAATTCGAAGTAATTGTTTACCCAAAGTATTCTGTGTTAATTAGTGTAATCTGTGTTTAAACTAAAAGAATGATTGAAAAAATAAATCTAAATAATATCCTTTTTCTGGATATAGAAACCGTACCTGAAGAAGAAAATTTTAATTCACTTGATGCTGAAATGCAATCACTTTGGGACCATAAAACCCAATACCAGCGAAAGGATGAATTCTCGGCGGAAGAGTTTTATGAACGAGCCGGAATCTGGGCAGAGTTTGGTAAAATTATTTGTATTTCGGTTGGGTATTTTACGATTAAAGGGGATATCCGAAATTTTAGGGTGACTTCCTTTTTTGGAGAGGAAAAAAAGATTCTTCACGATTTCAATAATCTGCTGAACAATCATTATAATCAGCCGCAACATGTTTTGTGCGGACATAACGCCAAAGAATTTGATATTCCGTTTATTGCACGACGTATGATTATCAATCAGATTGCAATTCCGAACAAACTTAATTTATTTGGAAAAAAACCTTGGGAAATACCTCATTTAGATACTTTAGAATTGTGGAAGTTTGGTGATTACAAGCATTTTACTTCTTTAAAATTATTGACCAAAATCCTTGGAATTCCATCTCCAAAAGGTGATATCGACGGCAGTCAGGTAGCTCATGTTTTTTATGTAGAAAAAGACATTGACAGAATTGTTACTTATTGCGAAAAGGATACAATTGCCGTCGCACAGATTTTCCTGCGTTTACGCCGTGAAGATTTATTGATTGATGATGAAATTATTCATGTTTAGTTTTTTAAGGTGCAAAGTGTAAAAGAACAAAGTTTGAATAGACTTGCTTACTTATATGGTTTAATGGCTTCGCAAAATAATCAAATTATAAAATGACACATCCGGAAATAGCTCTTTTGAGAATGGCTTCTCAGAAAATCCTGAAAACAAATTTTCATGAACCTCAGGAAATTGTAAATCATTTAGGTGCTATGCAGGCACAGGATTATACAATGGCAAAATGGGCAATTGGCTCACGATGTGATGCTACTGAAAAAAGTATTGAAGAAGCTATTAATTCCGGAAAAATTATTCGGACTCATATTTTACGCCCGACCTGGCATTTTGTTTCAGCTGAGGATATTCATTGGATGCTGGATCTTTCAGGACCACAAGTGAAAAAAATTATACTTTCAGCAGCTAAAAAATATGATTTAGATGAAAAGAAACTAAAAAAAATCAACGCTTCAATCGAGAAGATATTAATGAATAATAAAAGCCTCACCCGCGAAGAAATCATACGTGAACTGGATTTCAAAAAAGAAACTGACCAAAATTTCTCCAGTACCCTTATAATGGGATATGCTGAACTTGATGGTTTGGTTTGCAACGGAAACATGAAAGGCCGGCAAATAACCTATTCCTTACTCGAAGAAAAAATTCCGAAAACAAAAACAAAGCTGACTAAAGAAGAAGGATTGGCAAAACTGGCAAAACGTTATTTTGAGAGCCATGGTCCTGCAACATTGCCGGATTTTACGTGGTGGTCAGGTTTCCCTGCTACAACTGCAAAACTCGCCGTACTCTCAATCGAATCAGAACTTGAGTCTGTGGAACTTGACGGTAAAAAATATTGGTTCAAAAAAGGACTTACTTCTGAACTCAATGCTCCAAAAAAAATTCATTTTCTTCCATCTTTTGATGAAATTTTAATCTCATACAAAACGCGTGAAATAACTATTGCAAAAGAACATCAGGCCAATGCCTTTACCAATAATGGCATCTTCTGGCCAATAATTATTGAAAATGAAAAAGTTATCGGAATATGGAAACGCAGTCTGAAAAAGGGATATACAAAAATAGAAACCAGTTTTTTTGAAACCATTCCGCAAAAGAAAAAAGCACTTATTTTTGAAGCTATCAGACCTTTTGAAAATTATTTAGAAACTAAAATCATTATTGAATAACCATAAATTTCATCAAAACATATGATTTCTGACAAATACTTCTCTTTTAGCAGGTAAAATCTTTGTGCATTATATTCTGAAATAATTACATTTACAAAAAAATATAATTATGGTATTAAGTAGATTCTGGTTAGCTATTTTTATTTCTTCGATTGCCTTTATTGTTGTCAGTTTGTTTACTGCCGATACATATACCATTGATTATGTTTTGAATGGAAAAAAAGATGATCCGGTTCTAATTTCTGAAAAATACGCTGAGCAGCTTCCTGCTTTTATCAAAGACAGTATTAAAAAAGCACCGGAACAGACCGTGATTATTAATCGTGACACGCTTAATCCCGATACAACCTATGTTTACAAGAACAAAACCGTAAAAATTTTCAGCGGTGTTCAAAAATCTGATGGTTTATTACCAACTTGTAAAAATACTTTGCTCGATTTAATTCTTCCGCTTATTGCCTATCTGGCTTTTTTCTGTGGGTTAATGGAACTTTTAATCATTTCCGGAGCATCAGGAAAGTTAGCTAAAGCATTGAGCCCGGTTTTTGTAAAAGTGTTTCCAAGTATTCCAAAAAACCACCCTTCTATTTCGTATATGACATTAAACTTTGCCGCTAATTTCTTAGGATTAGATTCTGCGGCTACTCCTTTTGGTTTGAAAGCCATGGAAAGTTTACAAGAAATAAATCCCGAAAAAGACAAAGCCAGTGACGCGCAGATTATGTTTATGTGTCTGCACGCTTCAGGATTAACGTTAATCGCAACTTCTATTATTGGTTATCGCGCTGCGGCAGGTGCAAGCAATCCGGCAGATGTTATGCTTCCGTGTATTATAACTTCGTTTATTGGTACAATAGCGGCGTTTTTAATTGTCGGAATCAAACAAAAAATCAATTTCAAAAGTGCTTCTTTAGTTGTTTCATTAATGGTCTTAATTGCTGCTATTATTGGATTATTGATGTACGTAAACCATTTGGATTTAATAGGGAAAAATTTTTTCACAACAAATCTATCGGCATTGATTTTACTCGTCATAATAGCATTCACGCTTATTTTTTCATTTATCCATGAAAAGAAATTTAAGGAAGCAGAAACGACTGTTTTTGATGCATTCGTAGTAGGAGCAAATAATGGCGTTAAAACCGGAGTTACCATTTTTCCTTATGTTTTAGGAATGTTAGTGGCTATCTCTTTATTTAGAAACAGTGGTTTATTTGAAATTATCAGTAATGGTATTGCCTTTATTTTCTCGAATATGGGTGTGAATAAACAAATTACGGATGCCTTGCCGGTTGCCATGCTTCGTCCATTTAGTTCTGCAGGATCACGAGGATTTTTAATCGATTCGATGAATACTTTTGGTGCAGATTCCTTAACCGGAAGACTGAGCAGTATTTTTCAATGCAGTGCTGAAAGTACTTTTTATGTGATTGCAGTTTACTTTGGTTCTGTAAATATCAAAAACACCCGTTATGCTTTAGGTACCATGCTTTTGGTTGATGTAATTTGTGTGATTACAGCAATTTTTGTTGCTAGCTGGTTTTTTTAAAATATGGAGCAATTTGCAAAATTGGCATTCTTATTAATTGGAAATGTATGCAGATGGATTTCTTACGGAGGCAAAAAATCTATGGATGAAGTTGTAAAAGAAGATAATTGGATTCTGGGATTAATAGTTTCTATCATTATTTTTTTCTTCTTTTATTCATTTAACAATCACTAAACAAAAACATTAAACGGATTAAATGATTTCCATGAAAATAAAAAAACATCTTTTCATTTTAATGATCTTAGCGAGCTGTCAAAAAGAAAAAAAAATGGCTCAGACCGCGAACTTTAATATTCTTGAAGCTCCAAAAACAATTGCAGCTAATACAAAAGCAATTGAAGAAAGTTCATTGGGAACAGATACAATTATTCTTTCTGAAGATAAAAATGAGTATATTTTGGTAAATCTTATAGATCAAAAAGCAGATAAAGACAGCATAGTCACATCAAAATTCAAACTTGATTTTTATCAGAATAAAAACAAAGTAGCTTCTTCAAAAACAACAATTAAAGGATACGAAAAAGGATCGGAATGGAGCGGATCTTACGGTTTCCCTAATTCATCTCAAAACAACTCCTCTTTTATAAAAATTGATTTTGGATATCCTGCCTGCGGATATACATTTGAAAATTATCTGTATTATTTAAAAAACAACGATTTACAGCTTGTTCATCAATGGGAATCCATGTCAGATAGTGGTTGGGGAAATTGGACAGAATTTTTAAGTCTTGAATCAAAGAATGATCCTGAAGTTTTTTACTCCAAAAATGTTTCATTTGAACCCGGAGATGATGATTCGGAAGATTCGGGAATTTTAAAGTATTCTGATTCTATTTCGTTTTCATTAAAAGGAAATCGCTGGAAAAAGAAATTACTTTCAGGAAAAGACAAACCTTATTTTGAAAAGAAAATGAGTTTTAATGAGTTTCATAACCAACAATAAACTTCATAAACACGTATAATTCAAATTCTTTCTTAGTAAATAATTTTTAACTTTGTCAAAAACAAAGAAATGATTGATTTTATATACCAGGACCCTTATCCAATTTTAAAGGATGATACGCAATACCGCAAAATTACTTCTGATTTTGTAAAAGTTGAAAAATTTGGAGAACGCGAAATTCTTACTGTTGATCCAAAAGGGTTGGAATTATTAGCTGAAGAAGCTTTAACAGACGTTTCGTTCATGTTGAGAACGACACATTTACAAAAACTTCGTAAAATCCTTGACGATCCGGAAGCAACTGACAACGATCGTTTTGTGGCTTACAATTTATTGCAAAATGCTTCAGTCGCTGCCGAAGGACAATTACCAAGCTGCCAGGATACCGGAACGGCAATCGTAATGGCAAAAAAAGGCGAAAGCATTTTTACGGGTGTTGATGATGCAGAATGGCTGAGTAAAGGAATTTTCAATACGTACCAAAAACGTAATTTACGTTATTCGCAGATTGTTCCTATTTCGATGTTTGAAGAAAAAAATTCAGGATCAAATCTTCCGGCACAAATTGATATTTATGCTAAAAAAGGAGCTTCTTATGAGTTCTTATTTATGGCAAAAGGTGGAGGGTCTGCGAACAAAACCTATTTATATCAACAAACAAAATCATTATTGAACGAAAAATCTTTGGATGCATTCATTCGTACAAAAATAAAAGACTTAGGAACTTCGGCTTGTCCACCTTACCACTTGGCTTTGGTAATTGGCGGTACTTCAGCGGAAGCGAATTTGAGCGCTGTTAAAAAAGCATCTGCCGGATATTACGACAATTTACCTACTTCAGGAAATATGTCGGGTCAGGCTTTTCGTGATTTGGAATGGGAAGAAAAAGTTCAGAAAATCTGTCAGGAAAGTGCGATCGGTGCTCAGTTTGGCGGAAAATATTTTACCCATGATGTTCGTGTTATCCGTTTGCCACGCCATGCTGCTTCTTGTCCGGTTGGGTTGGGAGTTTCTTGTTCTGCCGATAGAAATATCAAAGGAAAAATCACCAAAGACGGAATCTACGTAGAACAATTAGAAGTGAATCCGAAGCAATTTTTACCGGAAACGGCTCCACATTTGGAAGCTCCGGTTGAAATAGATTTGAATATGCCAATGGCTGATATGCTGGCAAAACTTAGTCAATATCCAATAAAAACCCGTTTAAAACTTAACGGAACTGTTATTGTAGCCCGTGATATCGCCCACGCAAAAATTATGGAGATGTTAGAGGCAGGAAAACCAATGCCGGAATACTTCAAAAATCATCCTGTTTATTATGCAGGTCCTGCAAAAACACCGGAAGGTATGGCTTCAGGAAGTTTTGGACCAACAACTGCAGGCCGTATGGACGTTTATGTTGATGAATTTCAAAAACATGGCGGAAGTATGATTATGCTGGCAAAAGGAAATCGTACTAAACAAGTTACCGATGCGTGCCATAAATACGGCGGATTCTATCTGGGTTCTGTTGGAGGACCGGCAGCTATATTGGCACAAGACAACATCCTGAAAGTAGAAGTGGTTGATTTTGAAGAACTGGGAATGGAAGCGGTTCGTAAAATTACCGTAAAAGATTTCCCGGCTTTTATTATTACTGATGATAAAGGAAATGATTTCTTTGCTAATTTATAGTTTAACTGCTAAGAACACACAAGCTTTATGCTATTGTCCGAAATATTTTTAAATGAAAAACCGCCCAATAAGGCGGTTTTTTTATCCTATATTAAAAAGTGAAATTATTTCTTTATGAATTTTTTAGCAACTCTTTTTTGTCCGCTATTCAATTCAATAATATAAATTCCAGTATTTAATTTGCTTACATCAATTGGACTTTCAGATAATTGACCTGAACTAACCTGCTGACCTAATGCATTTGTAATTTTAAAACTAGAGCCCTTTTGCTCGAATGATGAAATATTCAATTCATTTTCAACTGGATTTGGATATAAAGTTATTTCAGGACTTGCTTTATCTGCATTAGCAACCAATTCATTAACAACTACAGTTCCTGCAGCGGTAATGTTTATTGAATAATCTTCTACCTGTCCATAAGAGAAAGCTTCACAAGAAGTTGGAACTCCATTGTATTTCATTGAAACTCTCACTCTTGTAGTTCCAAGGGTTGCAGTAGTCGGAATTGTAATTGTTCCTGTTACCGGAGTAGTTTTTGATGCCGTTTTTGTCCAAACAGTTTCACCTGAATCGGCAAAATCACCATCTTGGTTATAATCAATAAATACTGCATATCCTTCGTTGTAAACTGTTGATGTCCAGGATGGTGTTATAGTAATGGTGTAAGCAGTTCCTCTCGCTGCATTTGTAGAAACAGCGGTATAGTTTTCATAACCTGTTGTAGCTGTTGAGGTATTGTTAATAGTTCCTAAAACAACTTTACCAATTCTTTCGTCTGCGGCACTGCTTCCTGATGATGTGCAATAAGTAATAGTAGCTGCAAGAGTGGTAACACTAACGGCACTGCTTGCTGCCGATACATTTCCTGCAGCATCTTTGGCTTTTACAGTAAAACTATACGCTGTTGAAGCAGTTAATCCTGTAACAGCATAAGTTGTAGTGGTAGACGAACCTTTTAAAGTTGTTCCCTGGTAAATATCATATCCTGTTACTGCTACATTATCTGTTGCAGCTGTCCATGATAAATTGGTTGTTGTACTTGTTGTACCTGAAGCCGCAAGTGCTGTTGGTGCTGTTGGTGCTGTTGTATCTGTAGATCCTGTATAAGCTGCTCCAACTCCTACTGCATAAAATGCATTTGTTGTAGCAATAACTTCTGCAGACCCCGCACCGTATAAGTCAATAGCTGACTGTATTCCAGAAGTTCTCGCATTTGCATAAGTTGAATTGGACGTTAAATAAACACTTTCTAAACGGTAAGCAATTTTTGCCGCTTTATCAATTGTTATTCCAGTAACGTTATAGGCATTTCCAAGATCATTTGTGCCTGATTTACCTATAGAAAGAATATAAAACCAGTGATTTAATACCCCTGAATTTGTATGAACCCCGCAATAATCATTACTGCTTGTTGGCGTACAGCTTACGTTTACCCAATTGGTTCCGCCATAAGTGTCAGGCTGACCCTCAGAGTTTGGATCACTCATAGAACGTAAAGCTAAATGACCTGATCTTCTTTCTATGTCTTCACCAATTAACCAGGTAGATTTTGTAGGTGCTGCACGATATTCGATACAGGCTCCCCAAATATCAGAAAAAGCTTCATTCATCGCTCCTGATTCTTTTTGATATGCCAAGTCTGCTGTATAAGTACACACAGCATGACCTATTTCATGTCCGGCAACATCCATTGCCGTCAGGATATCAAATCCTCCTGTTCCACTTCCGTCGCCGTAAGTCATCACGCTCCCGTTCCAGAAAGCATTATTATTGCTTGAATATCCGGCTGCAATTAAATTATAATGTACATAACTTTTAATTTTGGCACCGGCATTATCATAACTGTTTCTGCCATGTACAGCCGACCAATAATCATATGTCATTTCGGCTCCCCAATGTGCATCGAGTGCCCCATTGTCTTTATTCGTATTATTATATTCAGCAGCAGTCCAGTTATTATCAGCATCTGTAAAATTTGTTGTTGGATATGTTGCTGTTCTGGCAGAATTGTAAGTCTGAATTCCATTTCCACGAGTTCCGTCAAGCAAAATATACGAAGATCCGCTTAGTGTCGTCTGAATAGTTTGAGTTCCACTGTAACGAGTTGCTGCATTTGCCGCAACTATCGCCATTTTCAAATTCGAATTCTCTTTTTCAGATGTCGCATTTACAGATTTTGAGTTTCCATGACTATACTCGCCAAGATGCTTTATGGTTGCATTATAAAACAATACTTTTCCGGTTATGGCATCTATATATAAATCACCACGACTTAATGGA
Organism: Flavobacterium sp. Flavsp81; assembly: GCF_059491325.1. Taxonomy (NCBI): domain Bacteria; kingdom Pseudomonadati; phylum Bacteroidota; class Flavobacteriia; order Flavobacteriales; family Flavobacteriaceae; genus Flavobacterium; species Flavobacterium sp. Flavsp81. Next base: position 3,394,058 of record NZ_CP168505.1, read on the forward strand.
TTTGTCGCATAAATATCAAATTTATATGCTAAATTAACTTTATCTGAAGTTCTTTCTGTTCCCTGAGCTTCCATATCAGGCAAAAAAACCAGCTCTCCTTTAGGCTTCTGATAACCCATTGCCTTAGCATCTTCAGGAGAATCCCAAAGATATTTCTTAGCGCCTGTATGGGTGACGGCTTTGTTAAAAGCTTCCTGCGCCGAAAGTTTAGGAGTTGTTGCAGCACTTTTGATATTGTAAAATTCACCATTCATTGAGGCAAGTTTACCATTTTTTGAATGTAACGTATAGTTTGCGAATTCTACTTTAATTCCTTGTTCGTATAACTGGAATTTTTCATGAGTAAAACCTTCACGGTCAGACTCTGTTTTAATTTTCGCAAAAGACTGATTGTCTTTTAAGCCTAGTTGCTCTTTAAAGACAGCATTAAAATCAGAACCTTTGTAGGTTGACTGAGCACTAAAAGTGATTAAACTTGGAAGTCCGTTTTCAGATAAATTTTTCTGACTTACGCGTTTGTCTGTTATCTGCGAAAATGCAGTTAAAGAAAATGTGAGCATAACAACTGTCGTAGTGACAATTTTTGGTAATTTTTTTTCCATAATAAAAGGGGTTTTAAAATTGATAATGGATTAAAAATAAAAATATTTAATGTAAGTAAATACTTTAATTTATAGCAAAAGTATCTTAATTTTGTTATTTAATCGATGAAATTTGCTTTTAATCGATGAAATGCAACACTTTTTGCCTTAAAGACATTTTTATTTAACAATTTGTATAGATTTTACAAAAATATATATGAAAATCAATATAATATTGAATCACAAAACGTTGATGAACAGACTTTAATGAGCTGCTTTTGAAAATAAAATGGCCATTTCTAAAATTTATTCTACAAAAAAAGCCAGCATTAAGCCGGCTTTGATAGGTTTCAATCAAAAAAGAAATTATCTAATATCCATTTCCGGGATTTCTCCTTCAATAATTAAATCCGCTTCGGTTGAAGCTATAATATGTTCAACAGAAACTCCTGGCGCTCTTTCTAAGAGCTTAAAACCCTTTGAAGTTACTTCCAGAACAGCCAGTTCGGTTACTACCTTTTTAACACATCCAACGCCAGTTAACGGCAAAGTACATTTTTTAAGTATTTTTGATTCTCCTGCTTTATTTACATGCATCATCGCTACAATGATATTTTCAGCGGAAGCTACCAAATCCATAGCGCCACCCATTCCTTTTACCATCTTGCCCGGAATTTTCCAGTTGGCAATATCTCCATTTTCTGAAACTTCCATAGCTCCTAAAATAGTTAAATCGACTTTCTGACTGCGAATCATTCCAAAACTAAAAGCTGAATCAAAAAAGCTCGCTCCGGGAAGTGTTGTAATAGTTTGTTTTCCTGCATTAATGATATCAGCATCTTCTTCTCCTGCATAAGGAAAAGGACCCATCCCCAAAACACCGTTTTCACTTTGAAATTCAACCGAAATATCATCCCGAACATAATTTGCAACCAAAGTCGGGATTCCGATTCCGAGATTAACAAAATACCGGTCTTTTACTTCTTTAGCAATTCGCTTTGCAATATCTTCTTTACTAAGTGCCATAATATAATGTGTCAATTTATTGATGTGCCAATTAGAAAATTTGATAATTAGATAATGCCCTGTTTCACGCAATCAACATTAATTATCTAATTGACAAATTATCTAATTATCTAATTCCTTTGCCTTACAGTTCGTTGTTCAATTCTTTTTTCAAATTTCTCTCCCTGGAAAATGCGCTGCACCATAATTCCGGGTATGTGAATCTGATTGGGATCTAAAGTTCCAACCGGGACTAATTCTTCCACTTCTGCAATGGTAATTTTTCCGGCCCCGGCCATGCAGGCATTAAAGTTTCGGGCTGTTCCTTTGAAGATAAGATTCCCTGCTTCATCACCTTTCCAGGCTTTTACAACTGCGAAGTCGGCTTTGAAAGCTTGCTCCATGATATGCATCTTACCATTAAACTCACGAACTTCTTTTCCTTCTGCAACTTCAGTACCGTAACCTGCCGGTGTAAAAAAAGCAGGAATTCCGGCTTGTGCAGCCCGACAACGTTCTGCCAAAGTGCCTTGAGGTGTCAGTTCTACATCTAATTCTCCTGAAAGCATCTGACGTTCGAACTCAGCATTTTCTCCAACATAAGACGAGATCATTTTTTTGATTTGTTTTTTTTGAAGAAGCAGCCCCAAACCGAAATCATCAACACCGGCATTGTTTGAGATACAGGTTAAATCTGAAATTTGTGTATTTACTAAGGCTGCAATCGTATTTTCAGGGATTCCGCATAGCCCAAAACCTCCAAACATGATGGTCATTCCGCTTTCGATTCCATCAATGGCATCCTGAACGCTATTTACTTTTTTGGTTATCATAACAAATGGTCTTTATTACCGTATACTTTTGATAAAAATAAGATTTTTAGATGAAATTATAACGATTTCGTAAAAATAAAACAAAAAGAATATGTCAATTACTAACTAGCTCCTAACAAACTCATTTAAACACATAAAAAAACATAGTTAATTGCACTAATCTCACTATACATAAAAAGAATTTCTCGCAGATTTGGCATATTTTTTAGTTCGCACAAAGTCGCAAAGGAACCTAATTTTGCGGCTCTGCGACTTTGCGCGATATATTCTTTTCCATGCAGATTTAGATTTAGCTTAATCATCTTGAAAGGAGTCACAGAAGAATATCTGATCCATACATCACAAAAAAAATCCTTTTGCCTTCTACGGATTCAGAAGTTACAAAAGGATTTTTTATGAAAAACAAAATCAGACTAGAGTTCAAATTCGTCTGTATTTTGTTCTGTCTGTGTAGTATCTTTTACAACTGCCGGTCTGGTATAGCAATCTACTTTAATCGAAAGATTTGCAGGACGTTCAAATTCAGATTTTGAAACCTGAAGATCCTTATCCGCATAACATAATTTCATGAAATAAGCCCAAACCGGCAATGCAGCTGTAGCTCCCTGTCCGTAAGTCAGGCTTTTGAAACGTGCTGAACGGTCTTCACAACCAACCCAAACACCCGTTACCAGGTTAGGAACCATTCCCATAAACCATCCGTCAGACTGGTTTTGTGTTGTTCCGGTTTTACCCGCAATTGGATTTGTAAACATATAAGGATATCCTGTCCAACGGTTATCACCGCTTCCTCCTCCTTGTGTACGTAAGCGCGCACCTGAACCGGTTTCAGTAACACCCTGAAGTAATTTAATTACAGCAAAGGCAATATCTTTATTTAAAACGTCATGTGATTCCGGAATTGGTTCATAAATAACCTCTCCGCTTTTATTCTCGATGCGGCTTAAAAACTGTGGTTTTACATAAACTCCCTGGTTTGCAAATGTACTGTAAGCTGCAACCATATCCTCAACTGTAATATCAACAGCTCCCAATGCAATTGAAGGCTGTACAGGGATTTCTGTTTTAACTCCCAATTTCTTAGTTAACTCTACAACAGCTTCAGGACCTGTTCTGTCAATTAATTTAGCTGAAACTGTATTGATAGAATTTGCTAAACCTTGTTTTAAAGTTACCATTCCGCGGTATCTGTTGTCTGAGTTTCTTGGCTCCCAATCTTCAGTTACATGATGACGTCCTTTGTGAATCATAAATGGTCCATCAAGAATTGAATCGCAAGGTGACATATTCAATTGCTCGATGGCAGTTGCGTAAACAAATGGTTTGAAAGTAGATCCTACTTGTCTTGCTCCTTGTCCAACGTGATCATATTGGAAATATTTATAATTGATACCTCCAACCCACGCTTTGATATTTCCTGTCTGAGGCTCCATAGCCATTAAACCGGATTGCAGAAAGTGTTTGTAGTAACGAATAGAATCTAATGGGGTCATTGTTGTATCACGTTCGCCTTTCCAGGTAAATATGCGCATTTTCGTCTTTACTTTGAATGAGTTTATGATATCATCCTCACTTTTATCCATATCTTTCATAATCGCCCAACGTGTAGAATTCTTCATGGCCTGCATCATGATACGATCAGTTTCAGCTTTGGTAATATTTACGAAAGGTGCATTTTTATTGGTTTTCATTTCAATAAAAAACTGCTGCTGAAGATTTTTCATGTGAGCAGAAACTGCCTCTTCAGCATATTGCTGCATTCTGGAATCAATGGTTGTATAAATTTTCAAACCATCTTTGTAAATATCATAATCAGAACCGTCCGGTTTTTTATTTTCAGCGACCCATTTCTTCATGTAATCACGAAGATATTCCCTAAAATAAGTAGCGGTTCCTTCACGGTGGCTTTCTAATTTGAATTTTAAAGCAATTGGTAAAGCCTGTAATTTTTCTTTTTCACTCTCAGTAATCATTTTTGCTTTTTCCATTTGAGAAAGAACCACGTTACGGCGGTTTTTTACTCCTTCCGGGTTTCTAACCGGATTGTATAGTCCTGAGTTTTTGAACATTCCGACTAATATCGCCGATTCGTCCATCGTTAAATCTTTTGGATCTTTAGAAAAATACGTTTGGGCTGCAGAACTTACTCCAACAGAATAATTTCCGAAGTCATATACGTTGCAATACATTGCCAAAATTTCATTTTTGGTATATTGTCTTTCCAGACGAATGGCAATAATCCATTCCTTTATTTTTTGTACAATTCTGAACGGAAGGAATTTAGAACCCTCTCCGTGAAATAACTGTTTTGCTAATTGTTGTGTTAATGTACTGGCTCCACCATTGGTTCCTAAAGTAAAAATAGCTCTTAAGGTTCCACGTCCGTCAATTCCGGAATGGTCATAAAAACGAGCATCTTCTGTTGCAACCAAAGCTTCTACCAAACTTTTTGGCAGATCTGAATACTTAAGCTGTGATCTGTTGGTTTTGAAATATTTACCAATAACAACCCCGTCAGAAGAAATAATTTCGGTAGCCAAATTAGAATCCGGATTTTCTAAATCTTCAAAAGACGGCATTGATCCGAAAAGCCCCCACGAAGCGAATAAAAAGAATGCTAAGATACCTATCAGGCCATAGGCAAAAATTCTCCAGAATTTTTTTTGATAGTATTTAATATCTTTTACTGTATTTGTTTGATTGTTTTTTTTAGCAGCCATAACTATTTTCTAATCTTTTTGTTCTATTCTAAAACCTACATCTGTAATACCTTCTAATTCCTGAACTCCGGGAATTTTACCTGATTCTCTGACAGCTTGTTTGATATGTACTTTGTACTTTCCTCTAAATTTAACTCCTTCTTTAAAATAAAGTTTACTTTCTTTAATATCCGAAAAGCCATTTCCTAAAAGAGTTCCGTCAGCATTTGCCATTTCATACTCAAGTGTATCTACCTTTGTAAATCCATTTGGTGTTTCGATGGCTACAATTAAAAATAAATTTTTAAAAGGATAATTGTTATTATCTCTCAAATTAACAAATAAATTGTATCGTTTTGTGGAGTCTAAAACCGGCAGGTCAAAAGTTACGATGCTGTCTTTGTGCCAGGCACTTCCAACAGATTTATACTCATCAAATACTCTTTTTTTATCACATGAAAAAAGAAGTATAGCTGCCAAAATAAGAATCCCGCTATTTTTTATTCTCATTTTTAGTAATAATTATAGGTTTTCTGGGTTCAGCTGGTTTTGTATCATTCGGTTTATTTGACTTGTTCGAATGATTGGGTTTATTATTATTATTTGGTTTGTTTGGTTTGGTTTGATTGCCACCAGCTGGTTTATTATTGTTATTTGCCTGTTGTGGTTTGTTTGGAGTACCCACAACTTCATTTTCAGCATTTGGTTTGCGTTTTCGATTTGGCTTTTTCTTCTTTTTTGGCTGATCGAAACGCGTTAAGCTTTCCTGGCCCATTGCGTTATTAAAGTCTTTCTCAGGTTCTAATATTACTTCAATTGCAAAATCTTCAAGTGAAGAAACCTTGTTTTTTTGTTTATTCTCAGCAATAATTTCTTTAACCTGATCAATTTTTAAAACATGCCAGTTTGCAAAATTATTAGTGTAAGCAAACCACATTAATCCTTTAAAAATATCTTGCTTCTGACAGATTGCATCTCCTTTTTCGGTCACTAATTTAGTATCGTAATCCGGAAAATCTTTTAATGCATCCATGTAAGTATCAAGCTCATAGTTCAGACAACATTTTAATTTTCCACATTGTCCGGCTAATTTTTGAGGATTTAATGAAAGCTGCTGGTAACGTGCCGCTGAAGTATTTACACTTCTAAAATCTGTCAGCCAGGTTGAACAGCAAAGCTCTCTTCCGCAAGAACCAATTCCGCCCAAACGTGCTGCTTCCTGACGGAAACCAACTTGTTTCATTTCGACTCTGGTACTGAATTCTTTAGCAAAATCTTTAATCAAAAGCCTAAAATCGACCCTGTCGTTTGCGGTGTAATAAAACGTAGCTTTTGATCCGTCTCCCTGAAATTCAATATCAGATATTTTCATTTCAAGTTTATGCTGAATCGCTAATTCACGAGCACGAACTTTCATCGGTTCTTCGCGATCACGTGCTACTGACCAAATGTCGATATCTTTTTGAGATGCTTTTCGGTAAATTTTTGGTATTTCATTACTTTCGTGATTGACTCCTTTTTTCTTCATTTGAATTTTTACCAATTCGCCTGTCAAAGTAACAATCCCAATATCATGTCCCGGTGATGCAACAGTTGCTACAATATCACCAATACTTAATGTTAATTTTTCTGTGTTTCTAAAAAATTCTTTGCGTCCATTTTTAAAACGAACCTCAACACAGTCAAAAATAGCCTCTCCATTAGACGGGCTCATGTTTGCCAGCCAGTCAAAAACCGTCAATTTATTGCAGCTGTCGGTGCCGCAAGTCCCATTATTTTTACAACCCTTTGGTGCGCCGCCATCTGAGGTTGAACAACTTGTACATGCCATAATTATATATGTAGTGTTGCAAAAGTGCAACTTAAGTTCATAAACGTTTGAACGGTAAAGATAGTATTTTTTTTAGTTTGCTTTTTATCGATTAAAACTAAAGCCTTGTTAAATAAAAAAAACTCTTCTGCAAGAAGGAAAACAACTCTTTAGGGTCAGAAATTAAAGTTTTAAGCAATCTCTTTTAAAAATGCGCATTTCAAATTATTTTCTAAATTAAAGGTTTATTTTTAGGCTGTTTTTTAAATTACACAATAGATTTATGTATTATCTTAATAAACATAAATTCATAATCAAAGATTATATCAAGCTTTATATTTTTCACATATGCAAACACAAAATAAAATCGAACAGTATATTTTTCAGGGAAATTTGGATGCCGCCAGAGAATGCCTCAACAGAGGAGAGCCTTTTTCTGAACAATATCTAAAAAATAATTTTTCCCAAATAACAGCCCGGATTTTTGACGCAAAAGCAATTGATTTAATAAATGCATTAATAAAAGCCGGTTTTATCGAAACCGATATTTATGAACTGGACAATTTTGACAAATCAATTTTCAGTTCTGTGGTTCGAAGCCTGAAAAACGACGAAGAATCTGTTTCTTTTTTTAAAGAAATAATGTCAAAGATGGATAACATTAATGATGAAATTAATGATCAGACTTTATTGGGGTATTGCATGGAGAAAGGTGCTCCTATATTAATCATTAAGTGCCTGATTGAAGATTTTGGCTGTAATGTTCAATATAAAAACAATGCCGGAGAAAATTTCATTTACTGCTTCACGAGCAATACTATAGCTGACAAAGAAAAAGGCAAGGAATACATTTCTTTATTGCTGGAAAATGGTGTTGATATTAATGAAAAAAATATTGCCGGAAAAACACCGCTAATTTCATCTGTAAAGGCAAACAAGACAGAATATAGCGCCTTATTGCTTGAAAACGGAGCAGATGCAAATGAAACTGATAACCAGGAAAACAATGCTTTTTATTATGCAGTTGCAGAACAGCGTTCTTTTAAAATGTATGAAATTCTGGCTGCGGCAACTTCTCCTAATTTTAATATTATAAACAAAAACGAAAGAACTTTATTGACTGAGTTTATTAGGATGATGTCTGATTCTGAAAGCGATATAAAATTTCTGGAAAGATTATTATCTGACGGGGCCGATCTTAATCATTGTGCTCAACATTACGGAAAACCAAAGTCAGGTATAGATTATATTGCAGAGAAAAAATCAGAAATTCTAAAATCTGTTTTACATACGGGATCAATTGAAATAAATGAACAGGATAATGAAGGTAATACATTGTTGCATAAAGTGTGTGCTTACAACGTAAATTATGATGCCGAAGCTGCAAAGGAAACTTATAGAAAAGTAAAATTACTGCTTGAAAACGGTGCCGATAAGCACATTACAAACGATAAAGATGAAACGGTATTAATGCTTGCTTCCGGGGATAACCTCAAGATCAAAACAGTTGAACTTTTAATGAAACCTTAATAAGAAATTTATATAAAAAACTACGATATATGTCAATGTCATTTATAATTGCCTGTGAAAACGGTAACAGAAAAATAGCCGAATTACTTCTTAAAAATAAAGAAGTTGATGTAAAATATACAGATGAAAAAGGAAGGACTGCATTACATTATGCTGCTCATAGAGGATATCTGGATATTGTAAAAATTTTATTTGAAGATGGTGCCGATATCAATTATGAAGATCATCAGGGAGAAACTCCTTTATTTTTTGCCTGTTTGCAAAAACAGAAACAAACTGCATTGTATCTTTTAGAAAACGGTGCCAAAATCGAAATAAACGATAAGAACGGAAACAGTCTTTTGCATTTAACCGTTCAAACGGGCCAAGTTGAAATTGCAGCGAAATTATTGGAATCCGGCATCGATGCTGATCTTTTAAACAACAATGGAGAAACGCCTCTTTTATTAGCATCCGCAAAATTAAACAGAGAAATTATTCAGTTGCTTTTAGATAAAGGCGCCAATATTAATACCACTGACAAACAGGGAAATACCCCTCTCATTTACGCATGTTATACAAAATCAATTCCAATGGTAACTTTGCTGCTGGACAATGGTGCCAATATTAATCACGTAAATCATACCTGCGAAAATGCGCTTTTAATTGCCTGCTACGAAACTAACAGAATGCTTGCCAAACTTTTAGTTGAACGGGGTGCAGATGTCTTCATATCAAACAATACCGGTTATTCTCCTGTTTGGTATGCTTGTGCCAACAATCAAAAAGAAATTGTGACTCTGTTTTTAGAAAACGGTGTCGATGTTAATTTTAGCAAACCTGTAGCTGGAGATACTTCGTCAATGAATGATTATTTGGATTGGGTCATGAGCGCAGTCAATATAGCATCCGATTCGAGTTTTACATTAAACACAAGTTACAATTACGGTGGTGAAAGCCTACTGCATGTTGCTACCAAAAAAGGCAACCTGAGTATGGTAAAACTTCTAATTGAAGCCGGAGCAAATATCAATATTCAGGACGAATCAGGAAATACGCCTTTACATTACAGTGCGGCAAGCGGCAAAAAAGACGTTGTAAAATATTTACTTGAAAATAATAAGGCTGACGCCACAATCGTAAATGTGAAAGAACAAAAAGCAATTGATTATTCGAATGTAAAAGGCTTTAATGAAATAACCGAACTGATTTTAAAATTTGCTCCATCTGGTATTGTTGTAAATCCTATTCAAAAAGATGAAACTCCAAAAGCTAATTCGTATAATTCTATGGAAGAAAAGAAAAAAGCTTTATTGGATCTTAAAGAACTTTTGGATGCCGGCATTCTAACTTCGGAAGAATTTGACGCTGAGAAATCTAAAATTCTGAAAAATTAAGCTGTATAACTAACTATTAAAAAAATAACCCTATTCTGTGACACAACACAAATAGGGTTTTATTAATATCATGATGAACTATTCTAAAATCTTGTATATTTTATCTGATAATCTGATTCTGAATGGAACTTCAAAAGTAACTTTATCACCAATTTTTGCTGTTGTAATTTCGGCTCCGTCAACAATCATTTTTTCTAAAACCAATTCCTGATTTCCGGTTGTGGATCCGGAAATTAAGATTGTATCACCAATGTTTAATTCTTGGTTTTCTACAGTAAATTGTCCCACTTGTGCTTTTACGTAATAATGTTCTGCTTTACCAAGCAATATTTTTTTAACTTTTACTTTCTTGCGAATATCGGCTGGTTTAGCTCCGCTCAGCTCAGCTCCGCCTCGGGTTTCTGTTAAAGCCAAAGCTGTATCTGTTTGTTCTCCCGAATGTTTGAATTTTAAATTCTCCGATTTTCCTTTTCTGAATACTTTATTTCCAACTTGTTTTCCGGCTCTTAATCGTACCTGATCTGCCAAAGGCATGTTTACAACTTCAAGACATTCTGCTGAACAGCAATTTTGCATTGCAGATTTACATTCATCACATTGAATGAATAACAAATGGCATCCGTCATTTTCACAATTGGTGTGATTGTCGCAAGGTTTTCCACATTGGTGGCATTGTGAGATAATATCTTCGGTGATTCTTTCACCAAGACGATTATCAAATACGAAGTTTTTTCCAATGAACTTGCTTTGTAAACCCTCTTCTTTAAGCTGTTTGGCGTAATTGATGATTCCGCCTTCTAATTGGAAAACGTTTTTAAATCCCTGATGTTTAAAATAAGCACTTGCTTTCTCGCAACGAATTCCTCCAGTGCAATACATGACAAGATTTTTATCTTCTTTGTGATTTTGAAGCTGTTCGTTGATAATTGGTAAACTTTCTCTAAAAGTTTCAACATCCGGAGTGATGGCTCCTTTAAAATGACCTACTTCACTTTCGTAGTGATTTCTAAAATCGACTACAATCGTATTCGGGTCATCCAGAATTTCATTGAATTCTTTGGCTTTCAGGTGAACACCTATATTGGTTACATCAAAAGTTTCGTCGTTTAAACCGTCGGCAACAATTTTATCACGAACTTTAATGGTCAGTTTTAAAAACGAATGGTCATCATGTTCTACCGCTTCATTCAATCGGATGCCTTTCATGAAATCGTAAACCTCAAGAGTTGCTCTGAAAGCTTCCAAATTTTCTTCGGGAATACTCATTTGAGCATTTATTCCTTCGTGGGCAACATAGATTCGGCCTAAAGCATCAAGCTTGTTCCAGACTAAAAATAAATCATCACGAAATTTTTTGGGATCTTGAATTTTGGCATACGCATAGAAAGACAACGTGAGTCGTTGTTTACCGGCATCATCGATCATGATGGCTCTTTCTTCTGCGCTCAAAGTGTTGTACAGTTGCATGCTATAAACAGTTTTAAGTTTAGAAATTATTTTTTTGAAGGTGCAAAGTTATGAAAAAAGGTTCTGAGTTACAAAGGTTGTCAGGCTCAAAGGTTTTAAAGGTGGATTTTAGTAAAAAAACAAAAAAGCACTAAATTAATAGTGCTTTCTAAAATCTTTGTACCTCTGTACCTTTAAACCTTTGAGCCTTAGATTAGCAGAATTCGTTAAAAGCATCTTGCAAATTCTCAGCAATCAGTTCAGCCGGACGACCTTCGATGTGGTGACGCTCTAACATGTGAACCAATTCTCCGTTTTTGAACAAGGCCATAGATGGCGATGACGGAGGAAAAGGAAACATATGTTGTCTAGCAGCATCAACAGCTTCTTTGTCAACACCTGCAAAAACAGTGATTAAATGATCTGGTTTTTTAGCTCCTCCTAGGCTCATTTTTGCTCCCGGACGCGCATTTCTTGCAGCACAACCACACACAGAGTTTACAACAACCAAAGTGGTACCTTCAGCATTAATAGCATTATCAACAGCCTCAGCACTATGTAAATCTTGAAAACCTGCAGATGTCAATTCAGCCTGCATTGGTTTTACCATTTCTTCTGGATACATATTTTTTATTTTTAAATTTTACTTTTGAACTGCAAAGTTACAAAGTTTACTCGCAACTACTTAATTTGAAGTATAAAGTTTTGTTATAGTTCGATTGATAAGCTGCTTTAAATGGTTTGGCACGCAGATTTGGCAGATTCTTTATTGACACTAATGGAAATCTGCTTAATCTGCCAAATCTGCGTGAAACAAAACTTTTTACCTAAAATATTACCCGAAACAAAGCTTTTATGAATGGTGTTTTAGGACATTTCAAAATCACGTGAAAATCTTCAATTAAACTCGTTTCTTCATCCAGAAACTTAAAAATTAATTTCGGATTTCCTCTTTTGAATAAGGAAGAAAAAATACGGCTCCCTAATTCGTTATGGCGATAGAGAATATCCAGAAGCAATAAATCGTAAAACCAGAATCTGTTTCTTTTATGAAAAGATTTCATATTAAGTGATTCTGATGTCTGTCTGAGCGGAGTTGAAGGATGAAGAAATTCGACTAATGCAGTTGATTTTTTATCTGAATTTTTAAACGTATAACCTGTACTAGCTTTTGTCCATCCGCCGGCAGTTCCTATATTCAGAACTCTTTTGGTATTCTTTTTCCAAAAAGGAAAGGATGTCATTGGGATACTTCCCTGCTCTTTCTCAACGATTTCATATTGATCAGCTCCCAGGTTTCTTAAATAGATTTGAATTTCGTTTTCATATTCCTCTTTCGAAAGAAGATGTTCCGAAAACAAAGTATACTCTACTAAAGCTTCCGTTTTTGAAGTTGGCAACACATACATAAAACGTGTGTTTCCCCTTTGTTCTATCGAAAAATCCATAAAAGTTGCCTGTTCCGGATTGAAAATTTCAGTTTTACTTTTTACAAACCAACCTACAAAGTGTTGTTGCAAAATCGGATATTTAGTTTGGTTTAAAGCAAAAGCCCTGGTATAAATACTATTGAATAAATAATTACAGGTATATCTGTTTTCTTCGGTACCGACAAAAACATGGGTTTCGAGTTCGTTGATATCGGTTACTTTCTCCTTTAAAAAAGTAATGTTTGAATGTTTAGAAACTACTTCAAAAACAAAACTATAAAAATCCAATCCTCTAATTTGGTTATATTGATAAGGCTTTAAATCGAAATCACGCTTAAAGTTTTCATTGGCAAATAAAGCAGAGTCCCATTTTTTTGAAATGACCAAATTCCAAATCGTTTCATTTTCAGACCAAAAACACCATGTTCTGTCATTAGTTTGCTTTGAATTTTCATCTAATAATAAAATCGATTTATCTGTGAATTTTCCGGACAGAACCATTTTGTAAACGGTCATCAAAGCCGACAAACCCGTTCCGGTAAAAATATAGTCGAAGTGTTTGATTTCTGAAGAATCCATCCTCAAAAATACGGAATTTTATTCTTTTAGTTTTTCTAAAAGCAGTTTAAAATCGGTTGTGTTTAGATAGTTATTGTATTGCAGAATGATTTCATTTTTTTCATTCAAAACACATAAAACCGGATAAACGATTTGATTATTCATGGTTCCGAGTTGTAAAGCCAATTCGTGAACACCTACATTATTCCCGGTTGGTTGATATTTAAAAACCTGATTATTAAACAAAATATCTCGTTTTTCCTCCGCATTTAAATCAATAGAGTAAAAATCTGAATTCAGTTTTTGAATAATTTCCTGATTTTTAAAAGTCGTACTTTTCATTCTTTGACAAAACTGACACCAATCAGTATGAATAAAAACAATTATTTTTCGCTTTTGAATTTGCTGCAAACTATCAATTGCTTCAAATTTTCTGTTTTGAAGCTGACAGAATCCAGTTGAAGTTATTCCCAGAAAGAAAATCAATATAAATAATTTTTTCATCTTTTTCTTTTTTGCAGATTGTAATGATTAAAGTGACATCTACCATTTTTCACCTGAGCGAAGTCGAAGGCTTGTAATTGGAGCGGGGCTTCGACTTCGCTCAGCCTGACAAATGTTTATCAAAAGATGTAAAAAGGCAATAAAACCTATGTCATCTATGTTATCACTTTTTATTTCAAAGTATATCGTAATCCGAAAAACCCGCGAATCGTCTGGTTTTGTCCATAAACATAAGTCGTATCAAAAGTTAATCCATACGGATTCTCAGGCGTCACCATTACTTTTCCAGCCGAATCGTACTGCACATTTTTATCAAAAGGGTCATTTGTTCTGGAAATCAAAAACGGATTATTTTGCTTTGGCGTGAAATTCAGAAGATTTTTGACACCTCCGTAAACTTCAAAATTCTTCCATCCGGTATACGTAAACTGAATATTCTGAATACTGTACCAAGGCGATTTCGGGCTTCTTGGATCCCAATCACTCAACAAGGGCAGTTTCATTGGGCTGTAAACATTCCCGGTATAATCCAGTACTAAATTCAGTGATTCCAACTTATACGAAACGCTCCAGGTTGCCGTGAAATTTTCGGTTAAAAAAGGGGTTTGAGAAACTCCATTTTCTACATTTTTATTATCTAAAACTGTCGCACCAACAATGAACTTTAATCCTGATGGAAAATTAAGATCAATATTCGTACTGATTCCCTGGCTTAAAGCGTATCCATCAATATTATCGTAAATGATTTTATTTGGATCTGTTTCATAATCAGAAATAATTTTATTACTGAAACGGGTATAAAAAGCCGTTGTTTCTATTCCCATAAAAGTACCATTTCCAAAATTTATCTTCTGAATATAATTCAAATTCACATTTACTGATTTTTCGGGTTTTAAATCATTTTTAAGCACAACATCTCTGGAACCCGTTAGTGCCGCATGATCTTCGGTAAAAAGATTTACAACCCGAAAACCGGTTCCGGCATTTAATCTGAAAATAGTATTATCATTCGCTTTCCATCTGTAAGCAAATCGTGGTGTAAAAATCGATCCGTGAATCGAGTTATAATCGTAACGCATTCCCAGCAAAACCTGGCTTTTTGGAGAAAATGTAATTTCGTCCTGAACAAAAACTCCCGGAAGCCAGGTACTTTCTGCTTCTTTGGTTGCAGTTGTATTGTCATCGTAGTAAGTATATCGGCTGGCAATTCCGGCCAGTAAATCGTTTTGTCCTAATTTTTTATCCCAGGTCAATTGCAAAAAACCAATTTTCTGATTGGCGATAAAAGATGTTGTCCCGTATCGACTGTCCTGATAATGCACATTCCCTGAGAATGAAAGCATCAATTTTTCTTCAAAAGGCAATTGGTAGCTCCCTATTAATTCTCCTCTTTTGGTATAAATACTTTCACCATAAATTTCGTCACCTCCACGATATTTTTTCTCCCAACGTATATCTCCACCCCAGCGATCTTCATACATTCCGCGTGCTGCGATAGTAAACAAACGATTATTATTTCTTGAAAAATTCCATTTATTAAAAACCGAAATCCTTTCAGAAAGTGTCACATCGGTAAAATTATCGTGGTCTTTATCTATTACCTGATCATAATTGAAGTAATTAATACCTAAAAGCGAAGTGGTTTTTTTTCCGGCATTAAACTTCATCCCCAAATCGAGATTACTTTCAAAATAAGTAGTTGTGAAATAATCTGCAGAAAAAACCGGTGCTGTTGATGGATTTTTGGTAATAATATTAATTAGACCTCCAACCGCTTCACTTCCATACAGAGAAGATGCCGGGCCTTTTACGATTTCAATTCGTTCGACAAGAGAATTCGGAATTCCGGATAACCCGTAAACTGTCGAAAGACTGCTCACAATTGGCATTCCATCAATCAAAACCAAAGTATAAGGTCCTTCGAGACCATTAATATGAATATCGCCCGTATTGCAGACACCACAATTCAGCTGTGGCCGGACTCCATTTATATTTTGAAGCGCTTCATAAATACTAGGTGTTGGATTCTTTTTGAAGAAAACCGGCGAATACACCTCAACCGGGACAGCACTTTCTAATCGTTTAACTGCTTTTAAAGTTCCTGAAACAACAACTTC
Organism: Flavobacterium sp. Flavsp81; assembly: GCF_059491325.1. Classification (NCBI taxonomy): domain Bacteria; kingdom Pseudomonadati; phylum Bacteroidota; class Flavobacteriia; order Flavobacteriales; family Flavobacteriaceae; genus Flavobacterium; species Flavobacterium sp. Flavsp81. The sequence goes on from NZ_CP168505.1 coordinate 3,409,947, forward strand.
ATTAAGTTCGTTTTCATTATCTTTTAATTCAAAATCAAGATTCAGGTTTTGATTTTCTGTAACCGAAATTCTTTGGGTTATAGGTTTAAAACCAGTCGAGGTCACCTGAATTTTATAGTTTCCCTGAGGAATATTCTCCAGTTTGTAATTGCCTGTACTATCTGCTTCTGTTTTAAATGTTGTATTTAACAATGTGATTTTAATCAACTGCGCATCATTATCCCTGTTTATCTTTCCAAAAATAGTTTGCGAATAAACACCTCTCGCAGAAAACAAAAGCATTATCAAAAATAAATATTTCATTATTATAAAATTAAATTTAGACAAAACTAAAAAATAAATTTGACAAACAATATTTCTAGGATTAAAAATGAAATGTTTTGCAACAAAAATGTAGAAATAAAAGAAAAAAGCTTAAATAAAATCCTCGTCTATCAGCTCTTTATTAATAGAAACACCTGCAAAAGATCCGGAAGAAACAGCCATTGGCACAGATCTTGCCTGAATAGTACTATCACCGCTGGCATAAATTCCGGGGATATTTGTTTTCTGCATCATATCTACTTTCAACAAACCTTGTTCTGTCAATTCACAGCCTAAGAATTCCGGTAACGGACAATGTTGTATGAAAGGCAACTTCGAATAAATAGCTTTAACCGAAATATTGGATTGACTTTTGAAAATAATCTCCTTAACATTTCCATTTTCATGGATGAACGAATCAATTTCATCTTCAATAATTTCAATTTGATGCTTTATGAGCCTTTCTGTTTGCTCTGAACTCAAAGTTGACTTTCCATTGGTTAGAAGTTTTAAATCTTTAGTCCAATTAGAAATCATTTTTACATATTCGAAACCCATATCACCATTGGCAATAACGGCAGTTTTCTCCGCTTTTACTTCATAACCATGACAATACGGACAATGCAGAACAGAAATTCCCCAACATTCAGCGAATCCATGAATGTTTGGCATCAAATCTTTTACACCGGTTGCGAAGAGTATTTTCCTGGCTGTAAAAACATCTCCTGACTCCGTTTTAATCTCAAATCCATTTACAGTTTTGACAGCGTTGATGGCAAGTCCGTTATAAAATTGAACTGTATCATAAAAATCAACTTGTGCTTTAGCCAAAGCCGAAATAATTACCGGCTTCTCTCCATCATGCGTGATAAAATTATGAGAACGAGGTGTTTGTCTGTTGCAGGGCAAACCATTGTCAATAACTAAAACTTGTCGCAAAGACCGGCCCAGGCTCATTGCAGCAGAAAGCCCACTATAACCTCCTCCCACAATTATAACTTCAAAATGTTTCTGCTGTATCATAAGTTTACTTTTTATGTGATTTGTAATTCAAAAAATGGCCAATAATCATTCCGATACCTCCAATAAAAATCAGATTAAGATGAATCTCAAAAAAAAGATCTGCCAAAACACTGATCCAAATTAAGATTATTGAAATAATAAGAATAGCCGAAACTAAAAGATTTGATTTTTTTATAATTTTAAAGATTGCAAAAAGACCTATTGTCGCAAAAAATAAATCAACAGACGGATTGTGACTTAACCCAAAAGGCAGAATTGTAAGCAACGGAAATATCAAACAATGGACTAAACAAACAGTCGCACTTGAAATTCCTAAAATATCATAAAAAGATGTAGCGGTTTTTTTCATTTCTTGTATATTTGCTTAATGCAATTTTGTTGCGAAAATACAAAATTATTTTAATAGCAACAATGTTGCGTTAATATTTTTTAATTAACAAAAAAATGAAAACAACAAGAAACACCACAGCAAAGACGGCCATTACAGAGATACTTAAGGAATCTAAAAAAGCGCTTTCACATTCGGAAATTCATAAATTAACAAATGACTTATGTGATCGGGTTACTATTTACAGAATACTGGATCGTCTGGTAAATGACGACGTTATTCATAAAATAGTAGATCTTGACGGAACAGTAAAGTATGCAAAATGCCATCATGCTCATCCTGTTCAGATTCATAATCATGCACATTTCAGTTGTGAGAACTGCCATGAAATAACATGCCTCGAAAGTGTAAAACCAAGTTATATTATTCCACACAATTATAAAGTCAATGACATTAATTTTACTTTATCCGGCCTGTGTCCAAATTGTTCAAATCCAAATACATTTTAGACAAGTCTAAAAATATTGTTGCGCGAATATGATTTTTATTTATATTTGGTAAATCAATTTAATTAAAATGGGCAAATCATTAGAAGAAGTAAACCAATCGGTTGCAACCGCACATAAAAAAACAGGATTCAGGAAAATATTGGCTTTTTTAGGTCCTGCTTATTTAGTAAGCGTGGGATATATGGATCCTGGAAACTGGGCTACAGATATTGCAGGTGGTAGTCAATTTGGGTATTCTTTGCTCTGGGTTTTGTTGATGAGTAACTTAATGGCATTGCTGCTTCAAAGTTTAAGTGCCCGTCTTGGAATTGTAACACAACGCGATTTAGCTCAGGCTTCCCGGGAAACCTACTCAAAATTCATCAACTATATTTTATATTTCTTAGCCGAAATTGCCATAGCAGCCTGTGACCTTGCCGAGGTATTGGGAATGGCAATCGGAATCAACTTATTATTTGACATTCCTCTTATCGAAGGAGTTCTAATAACTGTTCTGGACACTTTTTTATTACTGTTTTTAATTAATAAAGGCATACGGAAAATGGAAGCTTTCATAATTGTATTAGTTGCAATTATTGGGTTTTCATTCATTTTTGAAATGATTTTTGCTGAACCGGAGCTGGATAAAGTTATTTATGGATTAATTCCGTCACTTCCAAATTCAGCAGCTTTATACATTGCTATCGGAATTATTGGGGCAACGGTTATGCCACACAATTTGTATTTACATTCCTCTTTAGTGCAAACCCGTAAATTTGACAGAACACCTGCCGGAATTAAGCAGGCGCTGAAGTACAATTTTATCGATTCTACTATTGCCTTAAACCTGGCCTTTTTTGTAAACGCCGCTATTTTAATTTTGGCTGCAGCCACATTTTACAAAAACGGAATGTTTGAAGTGGCAGAAATTCAGGATGCACATCAATTTTTAGAGCCTTTACTGGGCACAAAATGGGCACCTATTCTATTTGCCGTCGCCTTAATTGCTGCAGGACAAAGCTCAACTGTAACGGGGACTTTGGCAGGACAAATTGTAATGGAAGGATATTTAAATTTACGGATTCAGCCTTGGGTACGACGCATCATAACCCGTTTGATTGCGATTGTTCCGGCCGTTATCGTTATTTTAATTTATGGAGAAAGTGTAACCGGAAAATTATTGATTTTAAGTCAGGTGATTTTAAGTTTACAATTAGGTTTTGCGATTATACCGCTAATTCATTTTGTAAGTGATAAATCTAAAATGAAAGGCTTCCATATTTCCAAAACCACTCAGGTTGCTGCCTGGATTATTGCTGCCATTATAGTCTCACTCAATGCGAAATTGGTTTTTGATGAGATAAATTCCTGGCTTGAAAGCTCTAATCACCCAATAATTCTCTGGTTTACTGTTGTTCCGTTGGCTTTTGGTTTCCTGGCTTTATTACTGTATATCGTTTTTAAACCTTTTATCATAAGGGCAAAATCCAGAATTGAAAATCATTCACCACATCATTTAAAATTACATTTCACACCAAAAGAAAGCTACAATAAGCAAAATATAGCCATTTCTGTTGATTTTTCGAATGCTGATGAAGCTGCATTGAACAACGCTTTTGATTTGGGTGGAATCAGTGCGCAATACACTTTAATACACGTTGTCGAAACAGTTGGCGCACTCATGTATGGAGGCAATGTTGACGACCATGAAACGTCTGTTGACGAAAAATTATTATTGGAATACAAAGAAATTCTTTCTGCAAAAGGATTTATAATCAAAACCGAACTTGGCTTTGGAAAACCTAACAATGTGATTCCTAATATTATCAATCAGGGGAAATTTGATATTTTAGTAATGGGAACCCACGGACATACTGGTTTAAAAGACATTCTTTTTGGTACAACAGTAGATAAGTTGAGACATAAAATTTCGATACCTTTGCTGATTGTTAAAAAATAGGCACAAAGTATCAGAGTGACAAAGGTTAAAAACTATGACCCTTTGCAACTTTGAACCTCAAAAAATAAAAAAATGACTTTCTCAGAAGAAAATTACCTTAAAGCCATATATCACCTTACTTCTTCTAACGATACAGAAGTTAGCACTAATGGAATTGCTGAAATGATGGAAACAAAAGCTTCATCAGTTACTGATATGCTTAAAAAACTGGCAGAAAAAGATTTAGTGAATTACAAAAAGTATCAGGGTGTTTCTTTGACTGAAAATGGGAAGTCAGCTGCTAAAATGATTGTTAGAAAACATCGTTTATGGGAAGTTTTTTTAGTTGAAAAACTAAATTTCAGCTGGGATGAAGTTCACGATATTGCCGAACAGTTAGAACACATCAAATCAGAGCAATTGATTAACCGTCTGGATGATTTTCTTGGAAATCCGACTGAAGATCCACACGGTGATCCGATTCCGGATGCTAACGGACGAATCGTTAAAATCGAGAAACAGTTGCTTTCTGAATTAACGGAACACCAAATTGGAATTTGTGTGGGTGTAAAAGATACTTCTTCGGATTTCCTGAAATATCTGGACAAGCAGGAAATTGCATTAGGTTCTAAAATTGAGTTTTTGTCTAAAGAATCTTTCGATTTGTCAGTAAAAATAAAGGTTGACAGTAAAGAATTGTCTATTTCTAATAAAATTGCTTCTAATTTGTTTGTGAAACTTTTGTAATAATTAAACCTGACTATGTATGAGTTTCGATTTATTAATTTATATCATTTTTCAGATTCCACTTGTTTTTATTATAGATCAATTATGCAAACCCAAAGTTCTGCTTAAATTTTTCGCTTTTGCAATTGTTTTACTATTATTGGGAACATTCTTCTTATATAACAAAAATTCTTCAATACAAAAATTGGGTTACTTTGGCTCTCAAACCTCCCTGATCTTCTTATTTCTTTATAAAATTATCCGAAATATTTATTATCCTATTTTCTTAAGAGAGCCTGAATTTTCTAAAGCACCAAAATATAAAATTGACATAATTCCAACCATAATTATTTTTACAGGAACTATAACTCTTCCTTTTATAATTGACACTTTTTTTATTCAAGATTTAATTAAGGCCTAAACAATCCCCTTCTCTATCATTTCCAGCATGACCGGCGAAGCATTTTTAAAAGTTGGCGGCTGTTCGATAATACTTCCCGCATTTTTTTTGTTGACTTTGAAAGTTACATCATTATCTGTGGTAAATAACAAAGCCGTCAAAAACGGATTTTTAATGTAAGTTCCCAACACCAGCAAAGCTTCATCTAAAGTGTGAATACTTTCGATTTCTTCGGTTTTATAACGAGTAGTCAACGAGATCGAGTACGTATCATCTTCATTCAAAACCAACCTGAAATAGATGTTTTTGATCTCAGTATCGCCAATCGTTTTTGCTAAGGTTAGTTTGGCAAAAGTGCCACTTTGAATGCTTTTCTTCACACGTTCGCAAAAAAGAGCAAATATAGGTTCGTACATAATAATTGTATTGGATGATTTTTACCGCAAAGTTACACAAAGCTTGGTATAAAATTCATTGAGTGTCTCTGTAAAATCTTGGTATAACTTTGTGGAATAGCTTTACTTTCCTGTAAATTCAGCTTTTCTTTTTTCTAAAAATGCAGTTGTTCCTTCTTTAAAATCCTGAGTTCCAAAACATTTCCCGAATGATTTTATTTCAGTATCAAAACCATTTTTGCCATCTGTAAAGTTTGCATTTATTGCTTTTATTGCTTTGCTAATCGCAAAAGGTGCATTTTTAATGATTTTATTAGCGATTCCTTTTGTAAACTCCGGAAGTTCGGCCTGAGAAACAACATGATTTACCAATCCATATTGTTTAGCTTCGTCAGCAGTTAGCATTCCTGCAGTCATAATCAATTCCATAGCACGGCCTTTTCCCACTAATTGTGGCAAACGCTGTGTTCCTCCATAACCCGGAATTAATCCTAAACTTACTTCCGGTAATCCCATTTTTGCATTATCTGATGCTACTCTGAAATGACACGCCATCGCTAATTCTAATCCGCCACCCAAAGCAAAACCATTAATGGCTGCGATTACCGGTTTCTTTAAATTTTCGATAAAATCGAATAACGATTCCTGTCCTTCAGCGGCTAGTTGTGCTCCTTCTATTATGGTATAATTTGCAAATTCTGAAATATCGGCTCCGGCCACAAATGCTTTTTCACCACTTCCTGTTAGAATAATAACACGAACATCCTCATTTTTACCTAATAATTTAATGGCTTTACTCAAATCACTAATAGTAGCTTTATTTAGTGCATTTAGTTTTGTCGGGCGATTAATCGTTACGGTTGCGATATTTTCTTCAATAGAAATTAAAAGATTTTCGTAGTTCATGACGCTTGTTTTTAAGAGTTTGTGATAGGTAAAGAAACTCTGAATGTAGTTCCTTTCCCGTAAGTTGACTCAAAGGTAATTGTTCCTTTATAATTTTCGATGATGTTTTTTATAATTCCGAGACCAAGACCCATTCCGCTGGTTTTGGTTGTGAACTTTGGCTCGAAAATTCGTCCTGTATCTTGTTTCTGAATCCCGACTCCATTGTCTTTTACGGCTATTTCTACGTTGTTGTTCCTGCGTTTTACGGTAACCAAAATCGATTTTTCATTTTGATTTTCCGGAATCGCCTGCGTAGCGTTTTTTACCAGATTGGTAATGACACGAATCAATTGTGTACGATCCATTTTGGAAATAATTTCTTCTTCCTGGCTTTCAAAAACAATATAATCTTCATTAAAGATATCCAGGGCGAGTTCAACTACTTCAACCACGTTTAAGGTTTCGTTTTGCTGTGCCGGCATCGATGCAAAATTCGAAAATGCCGAAGCAACTGCCGTCATTGTATCAATTTGCTGAATTAAAGTTTCTGAATAATCGTTAAGTTTCTGTTTAACATCCGGAACTGTGGGATCAAACTTTCGTTGAAAACTCTGCACCGTCAAACGCATCGGCGTAAGCGGATTTTTAATTTCGTGTGCTACCTGCTTAGCCATTTCACGCCACGCTTCTTCCCGCTCACTTTGGGCTAATTTTACAGCACTGGTTTCCAGTTTATCAACCATTCCGTTATAAGCTTTAATCAGGAAATTGACTTCTTTACTGTTGGCTTCCAGAACGATTTTTTCGTTTTTTTGGTCTAAATTAGTTTCTTCCAGCCTGTCTGAAATGGTTTTTAACGATTTAGTAATATAAGTTGACAAGAAATAAGCCAATGCAAAAGCCACAATCAGCATAAACGAGTACACTTGACTCAACCGAATTAAGAACGTATTCAATTCATTATCATAATAACCGTCATCTTCTAAATACGGAAGGTTTAAAATACCAAGCGGCTTGAATTTTTCATCTTTAATCAAACTATAAGAAGATCTGTTTTTGACACCATCGATCGTTTTAATATCCACAAAACGTTTTTCGATAGATGACCGAACCAATTTCAGTATATATTCCGGAATTGGAGGCGGTGCTTTATCAACAGCAAAAGATTCTTTTGAGGATTTAAGCAATTTTCCGTCAAGGCTGTAGATATTGATTTCGATTTTATGAATCTGGGCTAATTCGTGGATTTTATCTTTAAAAATTAAATCTAAATTTCCCGTTTTCAGCGGATATGTTGTAGTGGCCAAAACATAATTTATGTGTTCTTTTACGGCATTTTCTTTACGTTCTAATCTTTCCTGATGGTATTCTTTTGCTTCATTTTTAAATTGAATAATCGAAATGGAAGCCAATAAAAAAGAGGCAACAACAATCAATACAATCATCGACAGGAAAATCCTGGTACGCAATGAAAGCATCGACATTTTGAAGTTGTTAAGCATGTTATAGTGATTAGTGAATAGTAATTAGTGATTGGTAAAAGCTTAAAAAAAGCTAATAACTAATCACTTTTTACTAATTACTTTTTTTCTCTTATTCTTTTATAAAATCTAAAGCCCAACATTATTAAAACCGAGAATAACATAATTCCGATTACCCCGTAAATCCAGTTGATGGCGTTTTTTAAAACTACTAAAAAAACAACCGCGAATAATATAATTGTTGCACCTTCATTCCATAAACGCATAAAATTGTTCGAGTATTTTACCTCATCATTTTGCAATTGCTTAAAAATCTGATGGCATTTTCCGTGATATAAATACAAAAGGAAAACAAAACATAATTTCACATGCATCCAGGGCATTTTGAGCCATGCGTTCCCTAAATCGGTAAAAAACAGCATCCAAAAAGCAAAAATACTGGCCAAAACTGCTGATGGCCAAGTAATAATGTACCACAAACGGTACGTCATTATTTTGTATTGCGCTTGTAAAATTTCTTTTTCAGGAGATGGTTTTTCATTAGCTTCAATTTGATATACAAACAAACGCACAATATAAAATAATCCTGCAAACCAAGTGATTACAAAGATAAGATGAAGTGATTTTAAGTAGTTATAATATTCCATTTAACTTTTTTTCTTTGCTCTTTTTTCTATTTCCTTTCAGCCCAATCGTTAATCCAATTACTAACTGTCTGACACCATTCATCATCATCATTCAAACATGGAATCGCCAGGAAATTCTCTCCTCCTTTTGCTTCAAAATCTTCTTTTGCACGCATGGCAATTTCTTCCAGTGTTTCTAAACAGTCCGAAACGAAAGCTGGCGTAACAACTGCCAGGTTCTTGATCCCTTTTGCCGGCATTTTATCAATTTCGATATCTGTATAAGGTTCTAACCATTTATCACCTGCTAATCTGGATTGGAAAGTCAGACTATATTTATCTTCAGGAAGATTAAGTAATTTCACAACTTGCTTCGTTGTTTCATAGCATTGGTGGCGGTAGCAAAAATCATGCGCCGGAGATGGCGTGTTACAACAAGAACCATCAATTTTACAGTGTGATTTGGTCACATCAGTTTTGCGGATATGACGTTCCGGAATTCCATGATACGAAAACAATAAATGATCATATTCAAATTCAACTAAATGTTTCCTGATCGAATCTGCTAAGTTTTTAATGTAATCCGGTTTGTTGTAAAACGCAGGAACATCAGTAAATGTCATTTGCGGAAATTTCTTTTTACGAATTTCTTCTGCTTTAACTAAAATTGTCAATGTCGAAGCCATTGCATATTGCGGATACAAAGGAAAAAGTAATACTTCGGTAACACCCTTATCGTGCAATTCATGAAGTCCTTTTTCGATAGTCATACTTCCGTAGCGCATTGCTAATGCAACCGGTACATTTACCAAAGGCTGTACTTTTTTCTGCATTCTTTCAGAAAGAACTACTAACGGAGAACCTTCATCCCACCAGATTTTTGCATAAGCATGTGCTGATTCTTCCGGTCTTTTTCTTAGAATAATGCCACGAACCAAAAAAGCTCTCAATAAATACGGAACATCGATCACGTATTTATCCATTAAAAATTCGTCTAAATATGGTTTTACATCTTTTGGAGTTGGACTTTCCGGAGAACCTAAATTTACTAATAATACGCCTTTCATTGATTTTTTTGCTTTAAGCTTTTTGTTTTTATTTTCGACAAAAGTAGAACTTACTGCTTTTTAGAAATATGATAAATGTTATTTTTTAATTATTGTTGAATATATAAAATCAATTTAGCACACAAATTAGTAAATTTAAATCTGTGCTAATTCGTGAAATTGGTGGCGAAAGACCTAAACATTACTATTAATCGACATCAAATATTTTTTTGGAGTTGTAGCAAATTTTTTCTTGAATGCCGCAATAAAGTGACTTCCTGTGCTGTAACCAATTTTCAGTCCAACTTCGTTTACGTTATATGATCCGCTGTCCAGCAGTTTTCTGGCAAAATCCATTTTGTAATCAAATAGAAAACCGTAAACCGTATCTCCGTAAATTTGTTTGAAACCCATTTTGAGTTTCTTCAGGTTCAAACCAATTTCATCTGCTAATTCTTGCAAACCGGGAGGTTCAGCCATATTGGCGATGATGATTTCTTTGGCTTTTCGGATTTTCAAAACATTGTCTTCGTCAATCAAAAACGGACATTGTTCTGCATTTGGATCTTCAGTTCTGTTAAAATACAAACTCAGCAATTCGTATCCCTTTCCTTTATAATAAAGGTTTTTTATTGATGGATGTAAATTGTAATGAAACAACTGACTCAATACAATAGCCATCGAAGGACTAATATCAGTTTCGTTATAATATTTTTTTTCCTGATTTTCTTTACTTAAGAAAGGAATATGTTCAGCATCCGTTGTAAATAGTCCGTGAAATTTCTTGATGGAAATAAATATCGAAATCAACCATGATTTTGGAGCGATCTCAACATGCAGAGGCAATTCTTTTTCAGTGTTGTAAAACAATAATGCTTTTTCTTCTTTTAGATTTAGCACATAATTCCCTTGATTAAAAATGTACTTCGCATTTCCTTTTAAACCAAAATGAAACTGAATCAATCCCAATTGGACCGGACGCTGAAAAGTAGTTACTTCATCGGTATTATTTTGAAAACGAATTAAAATAAAATCATCGTCAATTTTTATTTCTTCCTCCATTTTTTGATTTATTTTATTCAAGTTACTATTCCCGTTTTTGATGAAACGAATAAATTGATCTTTCAAAATTAAATCTTTTTCATGGTTTATCGTTTACTTGCTTCTAAATTTATAAAATCTTTATTGTTTTGTTCATTCTCAAACAGCAGTAATCTGGAAATTAATTGATTTCACACAATTATGAATTTCCGGAATCTAAATATTTTCCTTAAACATCATTTATAATCATATTTAAATAGAATCTTCAATTCTTGACCCATTTAAAGTATTTAAAACAATTCTAAACAAACGTTTTTACCGCTTTTAATAAAACCAATCTGAAAAAACACCCGTATATACTTTTTAAAATCTAATTCATTTTAAAAATTATCTATATGAAAATTAACAAAACAATAAAAAGAGTGTTTCTGACAGGACTGGGAATTGTTGCATTATTTTTTGCCATTTTGCTTTTTCACATTATTACCGCTAAGCCTCCCGTTTATGAAAGTCCTAATTTACAAGTGAGCCGAATTGATTTTAGAACAAATATAGATTCTGTTCAGGCCAAACAAATATGTTCAGATTTAAGATCTATTAAAGGATTAACTTCAGATTCTATCATTGTAAAAAGAAATGTCGTTGTCTATTTCCACAACAACACAATCACTAATTCTGAAAAGATATACAACCAATTAATGAATAAAAGACATTACGAAGCTCAACGCTATATTTTACCAACAAACTTGACAAACAAAGAAGTTTGTCCGGTGGATCGAAATAGTTTCAGCTATAAATTATCTAAAAAAATCAATCAATTCTTTAATTAATCTTTAATACTTTCTTATGAAAAAAATTTCTAAAATTACACTTGGTGTGTTATTCGTTGCATCGGCAACTTTGATTTCTTGCAATAATGATGATGATTCGCCAATGGTAAAAGCATCTATTTATGATAGATTAGGCGGAACAACTATGGTTGCTGATCCTGATAATTCAGGACAAATGATTGAACAAGGGCGTTTGAGTTTCCGTAAAGTGGTCAACTCAACCATAGGATTAATCGTTGCTGATGTTCAATCTAACGCAGCAGGGAATTTACAGGCTCATTTTGCACCACTTTTAGCAGAAACAGGCAGTACTCAAGCAACTAATATTGCTAAATTATCTGATAATCTGACTGATTTTTTCTCATTTAATACAGGAGGAACCAATGCTGTAAATACGTATTCAGGGCTGAATATGGTTGCAGCTCATGATCCGGCTATAAATTCCAGAATGGGAACAAAAGCCAGTAATGCCGATTATACAAAATTTGAAGGTTATGTTGGTGCAGCTGCCAATACGAATGGTGTTCCTTCAAATACAGAACTTTATACTGATATAGTTGCTGTTTTAGAATCATTGAGAACACCTATTGTACAAAAATAATTTGTTTCTCTGAAAAACCCTGCCTGAAAAGGTAGGGTTTTTTTAAATGAAGCTGTTTTTTGATTGATGAAACTCCATTTAGTATATGAAAGTGAATCATTTATAAATTTTAATTATTTCTTCTGAACTCACAGCGATATTTTTTTCTCTATTATTTAAAGCAAAATCAAATCAGTTATTTAGAATAAATATAGATAGCAAGCTATTAAGGGCTTGGTATCATTATAACGGCAATAAATCCTATTTAGAATTGCTATTTTGAATCAATTTATTCAGTAGCGATATAAAAAGAACTTCCAGCGTTGTTTTTATAAAGTAGTTAGTAATAATTTTGTAGAACTTTTTAAGTAAAGTATAATATGGAAAAATTTAACATGTCCAGAACCACCACTTTTTACGCTTTAGGTTTAAGTTACAAAAAAGCAGATGCTACAATTAGAGGAAAATTTAGTTTAGATACTAAAGCTCAATCTGATTTGTTGGTGCAGGCCAAAGCGGAAGGAATTGAATCATTAATTCTTACTTCTACTTGTAACAGGACTGAAATTTATGGTTTTGCCAATCACCCATACGAATTAATTAAATTACTCTGCGATAACAGCAATGGCTCTGTAGAAGAATTTCGGGAAGTTGCTTATATCTACAAAAATCAGGAGGCAGTTAATCATATGTTTCGTGTAGGAACAGGTTTAGACAGTCAGATCCTGGGTGATTTTGAAATCATCAGTCAAATTAAAATCGCTTTTAGCCATAGTAAATCAGAAGGTCTGGTGAATACATTCCTTGATCGTTTGGTAAACTCCGTTATTCAGGCGAGTAAAAAAATCAAAACAGATACTGAAATTTCTTCTGGTGCAACATCTGTTTCGTTTGCATCGGTTCAATATATTATCCGAAACGTAGAAGACATTGGAAACAAAAACATTCTATTATTCGGAACAGGCAAGATAGGTAGAAATACATGTGAAAATTTAGTAAAACACACTAAAAATGGCCACATTACCCTTATAAACAGAACAAAAAATAAAGCCGAAATATTAGCAGGAAAACTAAATGTTATTGTTAAAGATTATGCCAATCTGCAGGAAGAAATTCAACAGGCAGATGTCTTGGTTGTAGCCACCGGAGCAAAAAATCCGACTATTGACAAAACATTATTGAATTTAAAGAAACCCTTATTGATCCTGGATTTATCCATTCCAAGAAATGTGAATCCGGATGTAGAACAAATACCGGGTGTAAGCTTAATACATTTGGATTATTTATCTCAAATAACAGACGATACCCTGGAAAGAAGAAAACAGCATATTCCTGCTGCCGAAGCTATTATTGAAGACATAAAATTAGAATTTAATACCTGGATGAATGGACGAAAATATGCACCAACCATTCACGCATTGAAAGCAAAATTAAACGACATTGCAGCCAGCGAATTGGCTTTCCAAAGAAAGAAAACATCAAATTTTGATGAAGCGCAGGCTGATTTAATCAGTTCCAGGATTATCCAAAAAATTACCAATCATTTTGCAAGCCACCTGAAAGACGAGAACACTTCGATCGATGAAAGTATTGAGTTTATTGAAAAAGTATTCCAAATCGGACAGCTGGCTCCAAAAAACACTCCTTCACCAGCCGAAGAAAAATACAAAATCAATCTTTCATAAATAGTTTAAAAATACAATGTTCCTTATTTTCTTAAGGATCTAAAAACAATATGGCTCAAAAAGTTATTAGAATAGGAACTCGCGACAGCGAATTGGCACTTTGGCAAGCGCATACTGTTGAGAAAATGCTAAATGATTTAGGTTACGAAACCAAAATTACAGCCGTAAAATCAACAGGCGATATTATTCTGGACAAACCACTTTACGAACTCGGAATTACTGGAATTTTTACCAAAACACTTGACATTGCCATGATCAATGGCGAAGTAGATATTGCTGTTCATTCGATGAAAGACGTCCCGACGGCTTTACCAAAAGGGATTGTTCAGGCTGCAGTTTTAGAAAGAGCCAATGTTTTAGACATTTTAGTTCATAAGGGAAATCCTGATTTTGAAAAACTAAGTACAATTGCAACCGGAAGTCTGCGTCGTCAGGCACAATGGTTCAATAAATACCCAAATCATACGGTTGTTGATTTACGCGGAAACGTAAACACCCGTATGCAAAAATTACAAGATAATAACTGGGACGGAGCTGTTTTTGCTGCTGCAGGTTTGGAGCGCATTAACCTAAAACCGGAAAATTATATCAATTTGGACTGGATGATTCCGGCACCAGCACAAGGAGCAATGCTAATTGTGGCAATGGAAAATGACAATTATACCTTAGATGCTTTATCTCAGTTAAATCATATTGAAACTGAAATTTGTACCTATATCGAACGTCAGTTCCTGAGAACCCTTGAAGGTGGCTGTACAGCGCCAATTGGAGCTTTAGTTACCTATAATGAAGATGAAGACACACTTCATTTTCAGGGAGTTTTACTTTCTATTGACGGAAAGCAAAAAATAGAGATCAACAAAATCGTTGCCATTGAAGAATGGAAAAAACTTGGTTTCTACGCTGCGCAGGAAATTCTGAATGACGGCGGAACCGAATTGATGCAAACTATTAAAGAATCTTTGAAAAAATAATGGCAAAATCAATTCAGATATTATCCACAAAAAAGTTATCGGGCGAACAAAAGCAAGCATTAACAGCCGCCAATTTAGAAGTTATCGATACAGATTTCATTCAAACTCAAAATAAATCTTTCGAATTAAAAGACCTCAACGAAAATCTGATCTTTACAAGTCAGAATGCCGTTCACAGTATTTTATCAAATCCCAAATCAGAAGAATTAAAAAGTAAAAACATTTTTTGCGTTGGTTTGAAAACAAAAATTCTTTTATCTGAAAGTGGTTTTAATGTTGTGGCTTACACAGGTTATGCTTCAGATTTAGCCGAAATCATTACTTTAATTTATGGCAAAGAAAGCTTCACTTTTTTTAGTGGTAACCTTAGAAGAGAAACGTTACCAAATGCTTTGAAAGAAGCAAATGTAAAGCTGAATGAAATTCAGGTTTATGAAACGTCATTAACACCTCAAAAAATAAAAACTCCGACAGATGCGATTTTATTTTTCAGTCCGTCCGGCGTTGAAAGTTATTTAAAAGAGAATACTATTAAAAAAGAAACCTGCTTTTGTATTGGTGAAACCACTGCAGACGCTTTACATAAAATTACCAAGAACATCATAATTGCAGATCAGCCAACGGTTGAAGATGTAATTGAAGATGTAATTGAAGAATATAAATAACAAGTACACTTCCTGCAAGGTTTTCAAAACCTTATAGGTTTACATAAATCAACAACAATACCTACAGGTTTTGAAAACCTTGCAGGATAAATAAATAAAAAATGTTAAAAAACGACCTATTTTTAAAAGCATTAAAAGGAGAAACTGTTCAACGTCCGCCAGTATGGATGATGCGTCAGGCAGGAAGATATCTACCAGAATTCAGAGCTTTACGTGATAAATATGATTTCTTTACTCGTTGTGAAACTCCTGAATTAGCTGCAGAAATCACCGTTCAGCCAATTCGCAGAATTGCTCCTGATGCTGCCATTTTATTCTCAGATATCTTGGTTGTGCCTCGCGCGATGGGAATTCATGTGGAATTGAAAGATAATTTGGGACCTATTATTCCGGACCCAATTCGTACAATGGAACAAGTAAATCAAGTTTATGTTCCGGATGTGAATGAAACTTTAGGTTATGTTTTTGACGCCATTAAATTGACTAAAGAAATGTTGAACGACGAAGTACCATTAATTGGTTTCGCAGGTTCACCCTGGACAATCTTTTGTTATGCAGTTGAAGGAAAAGGTTCTAAAAGTTTTGATACTGCAAAAGGATTTTGTTTTTCAAACCCTGTTGCAGCACATACTTTACTACAAAAAATTACAGACACCACCATTTTATATTTAAAAGAAAAAGTAAAAGCAGGTGTAAATGCCGTTCAGATTTTTGATTCCTGGGGTGGAATGCTTTCTCCTGTTGATTATCAGGAATTTTCATGGAAATATATCAATCAAATTGTTGAAGCTTTGGCTGAAGTTACTCCGGTTATTGTTTTCGGAAAAGGATGTTGGTTTGCACTTAATGAAATGGGGAAAAGTAAAGCTTCTGCACTTGGTGTAGACTGGACTTGCTCGGCCAGAAATGCCCGTTATTTGTCTGGTGGAAACGTTACTTTACAAGGAAATTTCGATCCGTCAAGATTGCTTTCACCAATTCCAACCATCAAAAAAATGGTTCACGAAATGATCGACGAATTCGGAAAAGACAAATATATCGTAAATTTAGGACACGGAATTTTGCCAAATATTCCTGTCGATCACGCAAAAGCGTTTATTGATGCTGTGAAGGAATACGGTCAATAATATACTGTTGCTTTCCTGCAAGGTTTCCAAAACCTTGTAAGTATAATACAAACACACAAATTGACAAATATTTTAGATTACATCAAACAAGATACCTACAAGGTTTTGGAAACCTTGCAGGAAACTAAAAAATTACGAGCATGCTCAACAAAGGTTTAAGAGACGAAGAAAAAATCAGGATCGACAATGTATTAAAGATATTGCGAACAATCGTTTTTGTGCCAAAAATGTTAAATGATTCAAAAAAAATCGATATTGAAAATCAGTTAAAAGAATTCGGTTTAAATATTGAAAGTTTAACAGATTATCAAAATGAAGAATTAATCACTTTATTAGTTCGCTGTCATTTAGATTTTAATCAATTGGAGGAATTTGCAGATTTTTTAATGGAATTTTCAAAAGTGGAAAACTATAATTTTGAAGATAAAGCTTTAGCCATTTACCAATATATTCAGCAGGAAAGCAAGGTTTTTTCGTTTGGGATAAATGCTAAAATCGCTTCTAAAAACAAATAGAAATGAGTTTTACTGATTGGAAAACAGACCGAATTGAATATATTCTTCCCGAAGAGTTTTTCAAACTAATTGATAAGAATAGAAACCATATTGGAAAAACCTTCCCTGTAACACTAGCCAATTCTGATTCTTTAAAGAAAGCAGAAGATTTTCTTGCGGTCAGTCTTGACAAAGAAAAAAATAATGAAGGCTTTTATTTTTACGCAAGAGATATCAAAACCAATAATTTAATTGGTTATTTATGCGTTAAAACTATAGATTACCGCATTTCAAAATGTGAATTGGGTTATTTTGTTGATGAAGATTATCAGGGTAAAGGAATCACATCAAAAATGGTTTCAGATGTACTTGACTTTTGTTTCAATGAATTGTTGTTGAATAAGGTTTTCATCTGCACCTCCGAAATTAATTTGGCAAGCCAAAGAATAGCTTTAAAACACAATTTCAAACAAGAAGGAATTTTACGGGACGAATTTAGGAACGGTGATGGCAAATTGCAGAACACTGTTTATTTCGGCTTGCTTAAATCAGAATATAATAAAAAACATGAAAGATAAATTTTACGCATACATACAAAATTTACAAGACCAGATCTGCGCAGGATTAGAAGCTGTTGACGGAACGGCAAAATTCCGTGAAGATATTTGGAAACGCCCGGAAGGTGGTGGCGGAAGAACACGGGTAATTGAAAATGGAAATGTTTTTGAAAAAGGCGGAGTAAACATTTCAGCTGTTCACGGAAAATTACCTGAAGCTATGCAAAAGATGTTTGGCGTTGGCGAAGCAGATTTTTTTGCCTGCGGATTAAGTTTGGTTTTACATCCTAAAAATCCAATGACACCAACGGTTCATGCGAACTGGCGTTATTTTGAAATGTACGATGAACACGGAAAAGTAATCGAACAATGGTTTGGCGGTGGTCAGGATTTAACGCCTTATTATTTGTTTGAAGAAGATGCAAAACACTTTCACCAAACGTGTAAAACAGCTTGTGACAAACACAATCCGGAGTTTTATCCAAAATATAAAAAACAATGCGATGCTTACTTTTGGAATGCTCACAGAAACGAAGCCCGTGGAATTGGTGGTTTATTCTTTGATTATTGCAAAGCAAATGAGTCAATGTCGATGGAAGACTGGTTCAATTTTGTTTCTGAAGTTGGGAATAGTTTTCTGGAAGCCTATGTTCCGATTGTAGAAAAAAGAAAAAATCTGGAATATACTCCTGAAAACAGAAACTGGCAGGAAATTCGTCGTGGCCGTTATGTGGAGTTCAACTTGGTTCATGATAAAGGAACTTTATTCGGATTAAGAACCAATGGAAGAATCGAAAGTATTTTAATGAGCCTTCCTCCACACGTACAATGGGTTTATGATCATCATGCAGAACCAGGAACTGAAGAAGAAAAATTAGTAAATGTGTTGGAAAATCCCCGGGAATGGATCTAAAAAATTGAATCTAATATTCATCTAACTTCTTTGTAATCATAAATTTAAATTGTAATTTAATCTAAAATCTTTAGTCTAAAATTTAAAATTATGGAAACGAGAGAAATGAACATTGAACAATTAGATCGAATGCATTCCGGAAAAGGATTCATCGCCGCATTAGATCAAAGTGGCGGAAGCACACCAAAAGCCTTAACACAATACGGTATTCAGGAAAGCAGTTATTCGAATGAAGAAGAAATGTACACACTTGTACATGACATGAGAACCCGAATTATTAAAAGCCCTGCTTTTGAAAGCAATTATATTCTAGGCGCCATCTTGTTTGAAAACACTATGGACCGAAAAATTGACGGACAATGGACTGCCGACTATTTGTGGGAAAAGAAAAATATAATTCCGTTTTTAAAAGTGGATAAAGGACTTGCTGACCTTGCAAATGGTGTACAAATCATGAAGCCTATTTCTAATTTAGATGAATTGTTAACACGAGCTATAGAACGAAACATTTTTGGAACTAAGATGCGTTCTGTTATTAAAGAAGCAAATACCGAAGGAATTCGTGAAGTAGTACAACAACAATTTGCAGTTGGTAAACAAATTTTTGAAAAAGGACTTGTACCAATCATTGAACCTGAGGTTGATATTTATAGCACAGACAAGGAAAAATCAGAAGAAATTCTAAAAGAAGAAATCAAAAAACAGCTTAGATTATTAGATAAAGAGGTGAAAGTAATGCTGAAACTGTCTATTCCTACCGTAAATAATTTTTACAAGGAACTAATGTCAGATCCACATGTTGTGCGGGTTGTGGCATTATCCGGAGGATATTCTGAAGAAGAGGCCAATCGTAAACTGGCACAAAATCACGGATTGATTGCCAGTTTTTCAAGAGCATTGTCTGAAGGGCTCTCTGTTAATCAATCGGATGATGAATTTAACAGCAGGCTTGGCAAAACAATTAAAGAAATTTACGAGGCATCAATTACATAAGACTGTATAAAAAATGTATAGAGAATTTTATAAATTAGATTTAAACTATACCTTAATTTTTTGTCACATGGAGCGGAGTCGAGATGCTTTAGTGTTAATTATTCTCGACTCCGCTCCATGTGACAATAGTATAAAAAGCCCTAAAATATCAATTTTAGGGCTTTTTCTTTTTTGATTACTTGCTTAACTCTTCAATCAGATCTAAAGTTTGCAGGATAATATTTTTATCTGCTTTAGCCGAATTTAGTTTTAACTCAAGCTTCAACTTATTATCTACAAGCTTTTTAGCGGAATATAAAGTAATATCGGTAAATTGTTGTGTCAATCGATTCAACTTTTCAATTTCTGATGTATTTGCTTCTTTTGATTTACCATATGCGTTAGCCAATTTTTCGACATTCACTTTAGCATAAAAATAATTCTGCTTCAGTTCTTTCTTGATTTCTTTGGAAAAAGAATCATCCTTTGGAAAAAGATTATCAATACTATTCCCTAAAACAATTACGTCTTTCTCTTTAAAAATAAACAAATTACCGTATTCCTCAGTACCAATTATTTCGTAATAATTCCCTTTTTGAACTAATACTTTTTTGCGAATACCCAATTGTATTAATTTGTCTGCAAAAGTTGTGTGTGTAGATGTGAAAATCATTGAAAAAAGAGGTATTGATCTTTTATACTTTTTCTCTACTTTTTTTTCCTCATAATTCTCATCATATTCAAAAGTATTAACTGTAACTTCTTTTTCTGTAAAATCATAAAGAAACATACTTAAATCGCCATCAAAAAGAGTTGCCGTAGCTTCTTCGTCAACAATTGTTGAAAGCAAGTCTGTTGCAACACTTATATCCTCTTTAAACAACACAGTACTGCTGAAAACTTCATTGATCAGAGTAGGGAAATGTTTCAGCATTTCCTTTGTGTTTAAATGATAGGTCATATAACCCAAAGGTTTTTGGGCCGGAAAATAATTAAAAATATTTTTATTGACTTTTCGTGTATTTATGGAACTTACAATGTCAGCAATGGGCTTTGTGTATTCTATAATTTCTTCAACACGTGCATTATCGTTATCAAAATAAAAATCGAGGTTGATTCCTTTCACAAATTCACCCATTTTTTTTTGAGCCGGCAAAAACTTATCGTAAGTAGTAAACTGCGCCAATGCCATATAAGTAGAATTAATACCGGACATTGCAGATCCATAATTTACCCACGATGAAATATCTGCATTATTATTTATCTTATCAGAAGACGGAACCGTAAAACCGTTTTCGAAAAGAGATTTGATAAATTTATTTTGTTGTATGTTTTGGATACTATCAAATGCTATCCTTTCATGCTCATAGTTGGTATAATAATTATCTGTGTATGTGGTATCTACAACTGCGGCTTCATTTGCTGTTTCATTTGCTGTTTCATTTGCTGAATCAACTGTTGCAGACATTACAATTTCTTCAGGGTCACCTGCAGTTGCAGTCGTGTCCTGCTCTGCTAAAGATTTATAATCGTTATAAGCATAACTTTTTGTAAGTCCGAAAATCACCATATGACTGTCATTCCACGCAGCTGTTATTTTTTTATTACCCGAATTAAATAGTGAGAATGATGCAAAATCTTCAATTGTTGAGCCCGGAACTGAATCTTTTTGCTTTTTGTTAATCTGCTTAAGCAAAAGCGCCTTGATTTCATCTCTGTTTTTTATCGGAATAGTAACCTGATAATACGGAATGCTGTCTGAAAAATTTCCATGAACGGTTATTTTTTGATCTAATTTGAAAAGGTTCACAAATTGCTGCAGATCAAAATTATCATTCTTGTAATTTTTTAAAACCGAATGATTCAGAACATCAGCAACGCTTACCTTTTTAGAAAGCTGGTTGCCATTAAACTGAACAAAATAATCCTGTTTCTTAGAAAGTATCTGGCAATAAGCCAAACTGAACGTAAACAGAATTAGAAAAGTAAAGAATTGTTTCATGAGTAAGTATATGATTATTGATTTAATTGGATAGTATTGTTCATAAGTGAAGATTTTTTAAGAACGCTGTACATGCTTTGTTTCAGGAAAACAGTCTTTTTGTTTGGGGAAATTTTGCAATTAATATTATTTACGTTTAAAACATCACGGTCAAAAGTGTAAATAGATATTATATTCGCCTTTTCCAGATCTTCTTTTTTCTTCTCATCTTTCAGTAAATTTTCAGGAATTGGATAAGACGCTATTCTTTCAAAACTCTTTGAATTTGCAGTGAAATGAATCTGATTTTTTTGCTTATTCAATGTATTAACAACTTCGTTCAGAGACTTTAGACTTTTATAATCTAATTTGATGATAAAAATATATCGGTCAAAATCGGTCTTAGTCGTGACATTTGAAATTCCTTCAATTTTAGAAGCTTTAGATTTGAAGTCAGCCAGTTTTTGTGTGATTTCCTGCTCATTCGGAATTTTCACACCATCAACTTCCTCCAGCCAGATTGCCGATTTTGTCTTTAACCAGGATTTAGAAAAGTCAACCATCAAGGTGTACTCGCCACTCTGATCGTCATGGTGTTTGATTCTTTCTGTTATTTCAAAACAACTGGTTAAGAACAAACAGCAGCATAAGGCAAATATTTTCTTCATTTGGGAAATTTAAATTTGAAAAAGTGTTCCATAAGAAGATTCTTAATAGAAATTTAAAAAAACGATACGAATTTAGATAATATTAACGAATTCTAACTACTTGCTGCCTCTTTATTTAGTCGATTTTTCTTTAACTTTGCAGCACTTATTTTAATTTCTGTTTTAAAATGAATGCAAAGACTTTTTTAAGTGAGTGTTCTTTTAAAAAATTATAAAAAACACTTATGTTCCCACTACAAAGAAACCGCCGTTTAAGAACAAATGAGTCTATTCGTTCTTTAGTTCGTGAAACCACTTTAAGTCCAAACGACTTTATGCTTCCTATGTTTGTTGCTGAAGGAAAAGATGTAAAAGTTGCTATTCCGTCAATGCCCGGGATTTACCGTCATTCACTGGACAATACCATTAAAGAGGTAAAAGAAGCTTGGGATTTAGGAATCAAAGCGGTGAATATTTATGTAAAAGTAAGCGAAAATCTTAAAGATAATAAAGGTGTCGAAGCCTGGAATAAAGGTGGATTGATGCAACAAACCATTCGTGCCATAAAAGATGCTGTTCCCGAAATGATTGTAATGCCGGATGTAGCTTTAGATCCTTATTCGATCTATGGTCATGACGGAATTATTGAAAACGGTCAGCTAATTAACGATGCGACTGTTGATGCTTTGACCCGAATGAGCTTAAGTCATGCTGAAGCCGGAGCCGATTTTGTGGCACCGAGCGATATGATGGATGGACGCGTTTTGGCCATTAGAAAAGCATTGGAAGAAAACGGTCATCATAATGTTGGTATCATGAGTTACAGTGCCAAATATGCTTCGGCATTTTACGGACCCTTTCGTGATGCATTGGATTCTGCACCGATTGATTCATTGAATATTCCGAAAGATAAAAAAACCTATCAAATGGATTATGCCAATCGTATTGAGGGAATCCGTGAAGCATTATTGGATGTCGAAGAAGGTGCTGACATTGTAATGGTAAAACCCGGAATGGCTTATTTGGACATTGTCCGAGAGGTAAAAAATGCTGTTCATGTCCCTGTTGCGGTGTACCAGGTATCTGGTGAGTACGCTATGGTAAAGGCCGCAGCTGAAAGAGGATGGCTGGATCATGACAAAATTATGATAGAGCAACTTTATTGCATTAAGCGTGCTGGTGCCAGTATTATCTCAACTTATTTTGCCAAAGAAGCTTCTATAATTTTAAATAAATAATAATGAAAAATATACTTATTGCATTTGTTGTATTTGCTTTTGTTTCTTGTAAAAAAGAAGAAAAAACAACAATAGACAATTCACAAATATCAACTGAGGAATCTGCTGTTTCGGCTGTTCAGACTCCTGAAGAATTAGGAAAAGAAATTTTTGAGGGAAAAGGAAATTGTACTTCCTGTCATCAGGTTGATCAAAAAGTAATTGGTCCAAGTATTCAGGAGATTGCAAAAATCTACAAAGACAAAAACGCAGATATTATTACTTTTTTGAAAGGAAAAGGTGAACCAATTGTTGATCCGAGTCAGTTTGCAGTTATGAAAACAAATTTTCCAGTGACACAAACCATGTCTGATGAAGAATTAAAAGCTATTGAAACGTACATTTATAGTCATTTGAAATAAACCTTATTTATTTTAATACTGCTGACATACTGTTGTCATTGCACTATTTTAAATTTGCAGCTTAATCACTAAAAATAAGGTAAATGAATATTCAAAAATTCAGTGTAATTGGTATCTCAGTAAGAACAACTAACGAAAACGAACAATCAGCAAAAGATATTCCGGCACTTTGGAATACGTTTCTATCAGAAGACATTCAAAGTAAGATTCCGAATAAAATATCAACCGATATTGTTTGTGTTTATACTGATTATGAAAAAGATCATACTAAACCTTACACCGCAATTTTAGGCAGAGTTGTAGCTAATTTAGATGTGATTCCCGAAGGAATGACAGGCAAAACTGTTGAAGGTTTTAATTACGAGAAATTTACAGCGAAGGGAAACTTAGCTGAAGGGATCGTTATTAATGAATGGATCAAAATTTGGAATTCAGATCTGGATAGAAGTTTCACCACTGATTTTGAAATTTATGGTGAAAAAGCTCAAAATCCTCAAAATGCTGAAGTAGATATATTTATTGCTATTAAATAAGATAAAAAAAGGCGCTGAATTCAGCGCCTTTTTCATATACCACATTACCAGATTTTAACTCTTTTTTCCGGTTCAATATACATTTTATCTCCTTTTTTGATGTCGAAAGCATCATAAAAAGCATTAACATTCTGAATAGGTACTACTGCTCTGTACATACCCGGAGAGTGAGGATCCGTTTTTACCTGACTTTTAATTGCTTCATCCCTTGATTTTGTTCTCCAAACAGTAGACCATGATATAAAGAAACGTTGCTCAGGGGTAAATCCATCAATTAACCCCGGATTTCCATTTGCTTTCAGGTACAATTGTAAACCATCATAAGCTGCATTTATTCCGCCTAAATCACCAATATTCTCACCTAAGGTAAATTTACCGTCTACATGAATTCCCGGCAACGGTTCTAAAGCACTATATTGATCTGCAAGGGTAGTTCCTAATGCTGTAAATTGTTTCAAATCATTTTCAGTCCACCAGTCTACAAGGTTTCCTTCTGCATTATAACGTGCACCCGAATCATCAAATCCATGTGAAATTTCATGACCAATAACAGCTCCTATTCCACCATAATTCACTGCTTCATCTGCCTGATAGTTATAAAATGGAGGTTGCAGGATAGCTGCAGGAAAAACAATTTCGTTATAAGAAGGATTGTAATAAGCATTTACAGTCTGAGGAGACATTCCCCACTCTGTTTTATCAACAGGTTTATTCAATTTTTTTAATCCTTTATTAAAAGACCATTTTCCTAAATTCCTTGCGTTTTCAAAATAACTTCCGCCTTCAGCAATACTCTTAATTTCTAAAGCCGAATAATCTTTCCATTTGTCAGGATAACCTACTTTTATGGTTATTTTATTTAATTTTTCTATAGCCTTCTTTTTTGTAACATCAGACATCCATGTTAAATTATTTATTCTGTTTTGATAAGCTAAAATTACATTATGAATCATATCAATCGCTTTGGTTTTAGCTTCAGGAGAAAATACTTTTTCTACATACAATTTACCAAGGGCTTCTCCAACACTACGATTAACAACCTGCAATGCTTTTTCTTCACGAGGAAGCTGTTTAATTGCTCCTCTTAATGTTTTACTGTAAAAATCAAAACTTGCTGTTTCAATTTCAGTAGATAATTGTGAAGATGAGCTGTTTAACAAACTCCATTTCAAATATTCTTTCCAATGTTCTACTTTGTTTTCTTCAAAAACAGTTTGCAGCGCTTTCATATAACGAGGTTCAATTACAATCACAGTATCTAATTTTGCCAGACCAAGATTCGTGAAATAAGCATCCCATTTAATAGCAGGAGTTAATTTCTGAAGATCAGCAACTGTCATCGGATTGTATTGCAAACGACTGTCCCTGCTTTCAACACGATTTAATCTTGGGCTTGATAAAGTAATTTCTAAAGCTAAAATTTCTGCTGCACTTTGCTTTGCTTTTTCCGGAGATTCTCCGATGAACTGCATCATTCTTGCAATATGAAGTTCATATTTGGCACGTTTTTCCTTAGAATCTTTATCATCTGATGTATAATAATCTTTGTCAGGCAATCCTAATGAACTAACACCCAGGCTTACAGAATTTTTAGAACTGTTTTTCTCATCAGCTCCAATATAGACATTAAAAAAATCGCCATCACCCTGAGGCTCCATCTCAACTAAATACTTTTGAAGATCGGCAACATTTTTTATGGCATCAATCTTTTTCAAATAAGGTTTTAAAGGTTCAATTCCTCTTTTGTTTCTTCCAATTGTATCTAAAATTGTCGTAAACAAATTCACAGCTTTACCTTGATCAGTATTGGATTTATACTTTGGATTTTTTGAAGCTTCCTTCAAAATTGTCATCGCATCCTTATCCGTTTTCTTAAGCAATTCATTAAAACTTCCCCAGGTTGTACGATCACTTGGAATTTCCGTTTTATCTAACCAGGTACCATTTACATATTGAAAGAAATCTTCTTTAGGACTAATCTCTTTTTTCATAAACGAAACATCAATGCCGGGTTCTTTCGGCGCGGTGTTTTGAGCTTGCACTGCAGACATGGTAAGCATTGCAGATATAGCATAAAATACAGGTGTAGTAAGCACTTTTTTCATAATTATATGTTCTTTTATCAGAAATACAAACATATTGCTATTATTTCAAACATTATGTTAAAATTATATAATTATCAATCATAGGTTTTTTAATGCAAATACTTCATTAGAATCAACTAAAATTTTCATGAATATATATTTCCTTTTTATCTTCTATTTGAAATAGTTTTTGGAATATTTGTTAAACCAATTTAAAACAAAAGTGAAAGCAAGAATACAAACCGCATTTTTAACAAAAATTGACTCCATCGGACTTCCAGTTATAGCTTTATGCTGGGTAAGTTTTTTTTGGGGAACAACCTGGCTGGCCTCAAAAGTAGGTGTTAAGTATATGCCCGGTTTGCAATTGGCAACAATCAGGCAGTTTTTAGGCGGAATTATATATGTCGCCTACTTTATTTTAAAAAAAGAACCCTGGCCAAAAGGCAAACAATGGAGAACTATTCTGGTACTTGGTATTTTGAATTTTGTATTAAGCAACGGCTTAAGCACCTGGGGAGTCAAATATATTACCAGTGGATTAGGTGCTATAATTGCTACTATTTTCCCTATTTGGATTGCTATTATTTGTTTTTTTCAAGGAGAAAGAGTGGCTAAATTAGCAATTTTAGGCATGTTAGTCAGTTTTGGCGGAATCTGCATCATTTTCTTTGATTATTTAGCCGACTTCTTAAAACCCGAATTTCAATTTGGAATTTTATTATCTGTAATTGCAACAATAACCTGGGCTTTTGGAATTTTACAAACCAAGAAAAAAGCGGCAAGTTTCAATCCGTATTTTAGTTTAGGACTGCAAATGTTACTGTCCAGCTTTATTCTTTTGGTTATTACCGAAGCATCCGGAATTAATATACCACTTAGCCAGATTCCGTCGGAGTCATGGTGGGCAATTGGATATTTAGTAATTATTGGATCTATATTGACCTTTATTGCCTTTATTTATTCATTGCAACATCTTCCTAAGGAAATCAGTAGTATTTATGCCTATATCAATCCTATCGTTGCCATTATTTTAGGGTTCTTTATTTTTGGAGAAACACTTACGCAGAGTATTGCAATTGGAGTTGTGGTAACCTTAATAGGATTGTATTTAGTGAATAAATCCATCAAAAAGCCAAAAAAGAAAAAGCATTTATTATAATTTGGTTAAAAACACTTTATTTTTAAGGTTTTAAAAATGCTCTTTTTGTATTTTTGCACAAATTATTTCTATGAAATCGCTTCTGTATAAATACCGCAAATTCTTTATTGCTTTAATTTTATTTTCGGTAGTAACCATATCCTTATTTTATTCGGCTTTAAAGCCACAAAAGACATTGCCAATTTACAATCCTGCCGATGTTAATCCGGAATTGGTAGACAGCACGGTTCAATACAAAAGTAAATATCATACGATTGCAGATTTTTCATTTGTAAATCAGAACGGAGATACAATTACCCAAAAAAATTATGAAGGAAAAATTTATGTAGCCGATTTTTTCTTCACAACGTGCGGGTCTATCTGTCCAAAAATGACCACCAATTTAGCTGATGTACAAAAGGCTGTTTTAAATAATCCGAAAGTTATGCTGCTTTCTCATACCGTATTCCCGGAAGTCGACAGTATTCCGGTTCTTAAGGCTTACGCAATAAAACACGGAGTTGTAGACAGTAAATGGAACCTGGTTACGGGTGATAAAAAGGATATTTATACCATGGCCAGAAAATCCTATCTGGCAGTAAAAATAGGAAGACCGGACCAACTGTATGATATGGTTCATACGGAGAATTTTGTTTTGGTGGATCAAAAAAGACGTGTCCGCGGATTTTATGACGGAACTGACAAAGAAGAAATCAAACGCCTTTTGGATGATATCGATTTCTTGTGTAAAGAATAAAAACCTTATTTTAGAAACATTTAGCATTTGTATAGGCATTGAGTGCTATTATATATAGAATAATGTCTATTTTTGCAATCTAAATTCAATCTAAATAAGCTTGCGAAATACTATCCACACTCTGAAAAAAGGCGAGAAAGCCATTATCAAAGATTTTGATATCGATCTTATTCCTCTAAAATTATTAGAAATGGGTTGTTTGCCGGGCAATTTAGTTGAACTGCTTCAAATTGCTCCTTTTGGAGATCCTTTGTATTTAGACATTAATGGTTCTCACGTTGCCATTCGTATAGAAACTGCTCGTGAAATTGAAGTTGAACTTATCAAAACCAATCTCTAATGAGTGTTGAAAATATTAATGTTGCTCTTATCGGGAATCCAAATACAGGAAAAACTTCAGTATTCAATCAGCTTACGGGATTAAATCAACAAGTTGGGAATTATCCCGGAATTACGGTTGAAAAAAAAATAGGCTTCTGCAAATTACCTCATGGTATAAAAGCCAACATTCTTGATCTACCGGGGACCTACAGTCTGAATGCCAGTTCAATGGATGAAAGCGTGGTGATTGAACTTTTACTCAACAAAAATGATAAATTATATCCTGATGTTGCCATTGTTGTAACAGATGTTGAGAATTTAAAACGAAACCTGCTTATTTACACCCAAATAAAAGACCTTGAAATTCCGACGATTTTAGTGATTAATATGGCTGATCGTATGGAAACTAAAGGAATTACACTTGATATTCCGTATCTTGAAGAACATCTTAAAACCAAAATTGCATTGGTTAGTTCCCGTAAAGGTCACGGAATAGACGAATTAAAAGAATTAATCGTTTCCTATAAAACACTTACACACGAGCCCTGTTTAAATGCTTCAGTAATTGATCAGGGCTATTTTGAAAAATTACAACATGCATTTCCAAACCAATTATTATACAAATTGTGGCTGGTCATTACTCAGGATGTCAACTTTTCACATTTAGACCGAAATGAAATCAGGACTACTTTTACAAAATCACATTCTGAATTAAAACGCCTACAGCAGCAGGAAACTATAAAACGCTATCAATTTATCAATAGTGTTTTAAAAGAAGGATTGAAAGTAGATGCTTCAATTGCAAAAGACATAAGAGCAAAATTAGACCGCGTTTTAACACACAAAGTTTGGGGTTATGCAATCTTCTTAGCTATTCTTTTTGTTATTTTTCAATCAATTTTTAGCTGGTCAACCATCCCAATGGATTTCATAGACAGTACTTTTGCTTCTTTAAGCAACTGGATTGCCAAAGAATTACCAAGCGGTATTTTAACAGATCTGCTTTCGCAGGGAATCATTCCCGGAATTGGCGGAGTAATTATTTTCATTCCGCAAATTGCCTTTTTGTTTTTGTTTATTTCCGTTTTGGAAGAAAGCGGTTATATGAGCCGGGTTGTGTTTTTGATGGATAAAATCATGCGCAGATTCGGACTTTCAGGAAAAAGTGTTGTGCCTTTGATTTCAGGGACTGCCTGTGCGATTCCTGCAATTATGGCAACCCGGAATATCGAAAACTGGAAAGAACGTTTGATTACCATTTTAGTAACTCCGTTTACAACCTGTTCAGCAAGATTGCCTGTTTACGCAATTATCATTTCATTGGTAATTCCGGACAAACGAGTATTGGGAATTTTAAATCTTCAGGGATTAACGCTCATGTTCCTCTACGTTTTAGGATTTGGAACGGCAATTTTATCCGCTTATATTTTAAATAAAGTTTTAAAGTTAAATACTAAAACGTATTTTGTGGTTGAAATGCCAAATTATAAATTACCGCTTTTCAAGAACGTTGGAATCAATGTTGTCGAAAAAACCAAAGCTTTTATAGTTGGAGCAGGTAAAATCATTCTGGCGATATCTGTTATTTTGTGGTTTTTGGCTTCTTACGGTCCCGGAAAGAATTTTAACGAAGCTGAAGCCATCGTAAAAGAAAGAACAGCTGAAAAGAATTTAACTGATGTTGAATTCGAAAACGAAGTTGCTTCACAGAAATTAGAGAATTCTTATATCGGAATTATGGGAAGAGCTATCGAACCGGCAATTTCACCATTAGGTTACGACTGGAAAATTGGAATTGCACTTATCAGCTCTTTTGCTGCCCGTGAGGTTTTTGTTGGCACATTGGCAACAATATACAGTGTAGGAGACAGCGATAATGAAGCCACTATAAAAAGCAAAATGGAACAAGAAGTAAATCCTTCATCAGGCTCAAAGATTTTTAATTTTGCCTCCGGAATTTCTTTACTGTTATTTTATGCTTTCGCAATGCAATGCGCCAGCACATTAGCTATTACCAAAAAAGAAACCAATTCGTGGAAGTGGCCGGCAATGCAGCTGGTCTTTATGAGTGGTTTGGCCTATTTTGTTGCTTTAATAGCGTATCAAATTCTTAAATAAACGATTATGATACAAGAAATTATAGCCTTTGCCATATTAGCGTTCGCAGTTTTCTTTTTGATTAAAAAGTTCTTTTGGAAATCTAAAAAGAAAAAGGACTGTGGCGACGGGGATTGTGGGTGTAGTTAGAGGCAGTGACTGAGATGCCGAGGTTGTAAGTTGCTAAGATTATAGAAATCTGTTTCACAGAGTGTCATCTAAATAACCGCAAAGTTTCAAAATGGCTTCGACTTCGCTAAGCCAGACAAATTTCAACAAAATTTTCTTCTTGTCGAGTGTCTTCCTGAGCGAAGTCGAAGGATTCTCAAGTTCTGACTGAAAAACTGAGACTGAAAACTATTTAATCCCCTCCCATTCCGCATAAAACTGCGCCAAAAAGTTTTCCATAAAGTGATGTCTTTCAGCTGCAATTTGCTTACCGGTTTCGGTATTCATTTTATCTTTTAGAAGTAAAAGCTTTTCGTAGAAATGATTTATCGTTGGTGCGTTGTTCTTTTTATATTCTTCCTTGGTCATGTTGGTGATCGGGTCAATTTCAGGATTGTACAAAGCCCGGTTTTTAAAACCTCCATAATTGAAAGCTCTGGCCACACCAATTGCTCCAATCGCATCCAAACGATCTGCATCCTGAACAATATCCAATTCAATTGACGAGAATTTCTTCTCGAAATTACCTCCTTTGTATGAAATGTTTTCAATGATGTTTACCACATGTTTTATAATATCTTCGGATACATTTTCATTTTCCAGAAATAGGCGTGCCGTTTTTGGCCCGATGGTTTCATCTCCGTTATGAAATTTACTGTCTGCAATATCATGAAGTAAAGCACCCAATTGTACTATTATAAGATCGCAAACAGTGTTTTTAGCAATCAGCAAAGCGTTTTTATATACTCTCTCTATATGAAACCAATCATGTCCGCCTTCGGCATTATTTAATTTTTCTTTTACAAACGTGATCGTTTTATTTATTAAATCTGCATTATTCATATGACCCATTTTATTGAAAAATGTTGATTATCAAAGTTTTAAAAAACCTCAACAATCAACATGTATTTTATTATTTTATTAAACGCAATTAAGTTGCATTTATAAAAAATCTACAATCTAAACTCTAAAATCAAATTTTATAGTCTCGCCGGTTCTACCCATTTGAAAATATGAGATTCTTTTGGAATTACAATTCTCTCAGAAATTCTGGCCATACGAGCTGGTAATTTCATTAAATAATCACGTGCTTTTTCAGCTTCATCAGTTAAATTAGCGATCTTATCAATCTCCCATTTATCAATTAACTTTTGCATGATATCAACATAATCGTTTGCTGTATAAACACCAATACGCTGTGCTGAATCAGAAAATTGTTCAAAAGCAGAACTTATCTTTTGACCTGACTCCCTTAAGAAATGAGCCGGCATAACGATTTTTTGTTTCATCATGTATTGAAACGCCAACATCATTTCGCTTGGATCAACCTGAAAAATTCTGGTTACAAATTCGCTGTATGCATGATGGTGACGCATTTCGTCGCCTGCAATCATTTTACACATTTTAGACAACTTGTTATCACCAAATTTCTTAGCCATTTGAGCTACTCTATTGTGCGATACATATGTTGCCAATTCCTGAAAACTGGTATATACAAAGTTTTTGTACGGGTCAGATCCGGTTCCGATGTCAAAACCGTCGTTGATTAAATGCTGTGTTGTCATTTCGATTTCACGCATATTCACACGACCGGACAAATACAAGTATTTATTTAGTAAATCACCGTGGCGGTTTTCTTCTCCGGTCCATTGACGGATCCATTTAGACCAGCCGTTTCCACCATTATCAATCTGATTTATTCCTTCTACATCCATTAACCAGGATTCGTAGGTTGGCAAAGCTTCCTCAGTGATTGTGTCACCAACAAGCGTTACCCAGAAGTCATATGGTAATTCTTTGGCAATCTCACGTAATTCTTTTACCTCTTCAAAGAAATTATCTCCTTCAGAATTAGGCAAAAAATCAGATGGCTGCCAAATTTTTTCAACAGGGATTAAATACTGTTCAACGAAGCTATCCACGTTTTTTTCCAAAAACTGCATTACTTCCAATCTAATGTTTTTTATAGACATTACTTATTTTAGATTTGGGATTTAAGTTTTAGAACTCTCTCTAAAAAACAAAAATCTATTTATATTCATTTACTCCTTCTACAATTGCCTTTTCTGTCATTGCCATTAACCCGGCAAAATCATAATCCTTTACAGCCAACGCTTTATGAACTGTAAAGGTAAGGTGATTTCCTAAACCAACAGGAAAAAAACCATATTTTACCATTTTCCATGAATTATTGATGCTCACAGGTACTATATACGCTGAAGGCGCATATTTGCACAATATTTTTACACCATTTTGAGCAAATTCTTTAGGTTTTCCTGTTTTACTTCGTGTTCCTTCAGGAAAAATAACAGCAGATCTTTTGTATTTTTCAATATATTCAGACAAGCCTTTGATTGCCGGAATCGCTTGTTTAGGGTCTTTACGATCAATTAGTACAGAACCGCCATGACGTAAATTAAACGATACGCTCGGGATTCCGCTACCTAACTCTTTCTTACTTACAAATTTACAATGAAAACGTCTAAAGTACCAAATCATTGCAATGATATCATACATACTTTGGTGATTTGAAACAAAAATCAAGGGAACTCCGACAGGAATAGTTTCTCTGTTTTCTATTTTATATGTCGTTCCAACAAGATTAGTACATCTTAAAAGGGAAAAATTCAAATAATCAACACTTTTTTTATGAGCCTGATAACCAAAAAGATTTAGGCAAATCCATTGTATTGGATGAAAAACCAACAAACACAATGAGAAACATAAATAATAAATCACGGATATGGGATACGAAATTATCTTCTGCATGCTTAAAAAAAATTAATGTGCAAAAGTAATAAATAAATTTTTAGCGGTATTAAAATTAAAAACAATAACCGTTTTTATGGTTTAATTGTACCTTTGCAAGTAAAATTGCAAATTTTTTCTGAACTATAATGAATTTTACTTATCCTAAAAACGAACGTTTAAAAAGCAAAACAACAATTGGTTTACTTTTTTCTGAAGGAAAATCGGTTTCTAAATATCCGTTGCGTTTGGTTTATCGTATTGGTGAAGCTAATCAGGAAGAGAAAATTAAAATTGGCGTATCGGTTTCCAAGAAATATTTCAAAAAGGCCGTTGATCGCAATTACTTCAAAAGGGTTTTAA
Organism: Flavobacterium sp. Flavsp81; assembly: GCF_059491325.1. NCBI lineage: Bacteria > Pseudomonadati > Bacteroidota > Flavobacteriia > Flavobacteriales > Flavobacteriaceae > Flavobacterium > Flavobacterium sp. Flavsp81. The sequence continues at coordinate 3,443,907 of NZ_CP168505.1, forward strand.
GAGAAACCTACCGACTGAACAAACATTTGCTTTGGGACAACCTCGAAGAATCCTATTCATTTATGTTTTTTTATCAAAGTAAAGACCGATTGACTTATGAGGAAATCAATACTAAAACGATTCAATTGTTTGAAAAATTCCTTCAACAGCTAAATAAAACGAATGATTCTGAAAATAAAACAGAATTCTAGTTTTTCAAAAGGCAACTTAAACAATCAAATCAGATAAAAAATTTGTAGTTTTAACTCTAATTTGAAATTTTATGCGACTTTTATACTTATTCCTTTTTATTTTTATTTTGTCAAGTTGTGGAAACGAACCACAAAATGATGTTTCTAATGATATTAAAATTTCAGCGGTACAACTTGCCTCACCAGAAAAGCCACAGTCAAATATCTCGCAAAAAATAATAAAAAAAGCATCACTTCGTTTTGAAACAAATGACTTAGAAAGTACATTCACTCAAATTCAAAAAGCAATTATCACAAATAAAGGAACTGTTCAAAATGATTCTGAAGGAAAAGATTACGATAATATTTATAGAAATCTTACTGTTAGGGTTCCAAGTCAAAACTTTGATACATTTTTAAAGTCAATATCTGAAGGTGTTTCCTATTTTGAAAGAAAAGAAATCTCTTCTGATGATGTTACAGAACAATATATTGATCTCAATTCCAGATTGAAAACAAAACGAAAACTCGAAGAACGTTATTTACAAATTTTACAAAAAGCCACAAAAATTAGTGAAATATTAGAAATTGAGAAACAAATATCAACTATCCGGGAAGAAATAGAAGCTAAAGAGAGTCAACTCAAATATCTGGAAAGCCGTGTTTCTGAAAGCGTTATTACAATAGAATTTTACAAAACTATTGCTGAAAAAGAAGGAGTCAAAATTTCGTACGGATCTAAAATCTGGATAGCCATTAAAGGCGGCTTTTTTAGTTTGTCAGAATTCTTAATTTCGCTTATTAGTGTATGGCCATTTATTATTGTGTTTTGCGTACTCGCCTATTTTATTAGAAAAAGATTTAAAAGAAAAAAAATATAATCATGTATTGTTATTTCAAAAAGAGGTTTGTTATCCCTGCAGTTGCAGCAGGATTTTTATTTGTTGGAGCCAGTTTCAAAGATGATTTTTTTGAAATCGCCAAACAAATCGAAATCTTCACTACTTTATTCAAAGCCGTAAACACTAATTATGTTGACGATACTAATCCCGGTGACTTAATGGATAAGGGAATTAAAAGTATGCTGGGAAGCTTAGATCCTTATACTGTTTACTTCAACGAACAGGATGTAGTAAATTTCAAAATTAATAATACCGGCGAATACACAGGGATTGGTGCTATGATTGCACGAAAAAAAGACCGTTTAATTGTTCGCGAACCTTATAAAAATTATCCTGCTGATAAAGCGGGTTTAAAAGCAGGCGATGAAATTATCCAGATTGGAGATGTTTTGATTGCAGATTTTAAAGATGATGCTTCACAATTATTAAAAGGAGCAAAAAATACCAAAATCACTATAAAATACCTTCGTCAGAATAAATTGTATACAACTGAACTTGTTTTAGATGAAGTTGATATTAAATCTGTTCCCTTTTTTGGAAAAATTGATGACAAAACAGGTTATATTGTTTTGTCACATTTTAGCAGAAAAGCTTCTGTTGAAGTAAAAGAAGCACTTGAAAAATTAAAGGCTGATGGTGCCAAACAGATTGTACTCGACTTACGAGGAAATCCGGGAGGCCTTCTTAATGAAGCAATTGATATTTGTAATTTATTTGTTCCGAAGAATGAAGTTATTGTAACCACAAAATCAAGAATCGAGAAACACAACAATACTTATAAAACTCAAAAAGAGCCGATTGACACTGAAATTCCATTAGCAATTTTAGTAAACGGAAGAAGCGCTTCTGCATCAGAAATTGTATCCGGGGCTTTGCAGGATTTGGATCGTGCAGTAATTTTGGGAAGCCGAAGTTTTGGAAAAGGTTTGGTACAGCGCACAGTCGATTTAACTTACGGAACACAATTAAAAGTTACTATTTCCAGATATTACACACCTTCTGGCCGTTGTATTCAGGCACTGGATTATGCCCATAAGGACAAAAATGGTGTGGCACAAAAAATGGATTCTAAAAACTTCAATGCCTTTAAAACCAGAAAAGGAAGAACTGTTTATGATGGCGGGGGAGTTTTACCGGACATTGAATTGGATGAAGCTAAAATGAGTCCGATTACAACTGCACTCTTAAAAAACGACGGAATATTTGATTATGCAACGTCTTACTATTACAAAAATCCAAATTTAGGAGAGAAAATCCCAACATTAACCGATGCTGATTATGCCAGTTTCAAACAGTATTTAAAAGTTAATAAAATTACATTTGATACAGAAACAGAAGTTGCTTTGAAAAATACTTTGGCAGCAGCCAAAAACGAAAAAATAGATGAAACCATAGTTGCAGAATATCAACAATTATTAGCTGCAATAGAAAAAAGCGAAACTACGTTATTGGATAAAAACCAAAAAGAAATTAAAAACCTGATATTAGAAGAACTGATCAAAAGATATCAATATCAGGAAGGTTTGTACCAATATTATATTAAAAACAATTCAGAAATTAAAAAAGCGGTAAACGTTTTAAATAATCAAACTGAGTATAAAACCATTTTAAAAATGTAAAATTAGTAAAGCGCTTTTTCTTTTCTTTATTTTCAAACTTGTCAGTACAGCAAATTGAAATATTTCCGGATTCTTTAGATAAGAAAAATGAAATTATTACTACGATTTAATTATTCCGTTTCATCTCAATATGCGGAATATCATCTTCCAGGTACATTTCGCTGGTTTGGACAAATCCGTGACTTTCGTAAAATTTCTTTAGATACAACTGAGCACCAATTGTGATTTTATCTGTATGAAAATTAGATTTTATTCCTGCAATGGCTTCACGCATTAAATCATGACCCCATTTTTTATCACGATAATTGGCATCAACTACAACCCTTCCGATAGAAGCATTATCAAAACTAATTCCTGCATCAAATAAACGTGAATAGGCAACAACCTTTCCATTATACTGACCAATTAAGTGTAAAGCGAGTTTATCTTTACCGTCAAGATCTAAATAAACGCAGTTTTGCTCGACCACAAAGATTTCGCTCCTTAACTTGAGCACATCATATAAGTCATGAACAGTTAGTGCCTCAAACGGCTTTATTTTCCATTTTAATTCCATTTGATTTCAGTTTTATTCTTGTTCTAATAAAAGGATTATATTTTTTCATTCAAACATAGAAAAATTATTTCTTTGGCGTCCTTGAAAAAATTAAATTATTCTAAAATTAACTCAATTACAAATACGATTTTAATAAAAACAAAGATCCCGATTGTATATGTCCAATCGGGATTTTTGTTTCAATAATAAAAAATGTCTTAACCCTTGGTTATAATTCAAAAAGTGTCAGGCTGAGTCCGTTCGGCTTCGCTCAGGATAAACTTAGTCGAAGCCCTTCTTCCTATAAAAGCCTTCAACTCCGCTCAGGTTGACAATGATAGATCTTTTATTACCCCCAACGAATTTGTATTTATTTCTTTTTCATTATGATTTCCATACTCTTGAATTCCTCGCCATTCTTAGTGTCAAACATTTCCATTTTACGCGTAGTTGGGTCGACAATAGTATAGATTTCTCTATATGGTGTTTTTTTACCGTTTAACGGATTAACCGTTTCACCTTTTAACTCCATACTTTTACTCTTTTCATCGTATTTTCCAACAGCCACCATCATACCAGTACCCATGTTGTCGATAAAAGTTGTGGTATATTCTTTACTTGCATTATTATAGGCGAGTGTGCTTTTACCCTCAAAAGGCTGCCCCATCATAGTACCTTTATAGTTACCTTCCTGATAGCGGCCGCCAAGTATCATCTTAATAACTGCTGTAGAATTTGCTTTTTCCGGTTTGCCGTTCGGTTCCATCCAAAAGGTCATGTCACAGTCCCATGTACCAGTTTCATCGGCCATCATTTTATGCGGATTACCTGGTGTGGCATATTCTTTCCATGCCTTCATTTGTGCTGCAGAATCTAAAGGTTTTTCTGCAATTGGTTCTTCGGTTTTAACACTATCAGTAACTTTAGTAGTTTCCGTTTCTGTTTTAATTTCTTTTTTACAAGAAGAAAAACAAAACACTAACATTGATAATGTTACATACAAATTTTTCATAATTACCTGATTTAATGTTTATTAAAACAAAAATAAGAAATTATCTTTTATCAATCTTCACAGATTTTATAATTGCTTCTAATTCTAACATTAAATCACGTTCCTGATTCGATGGGGAATAACAAAATCCTTCAATTACCAAAATTCGATTATACTCCTCATCCACAACGGCATAATTTATAAAAGGTCCGGTCATAAAATCGTTTTTTAATTCCCAGGTGCCTTTAGTCTCATACGTTTTTCTTCCATTTAAATTAGTAATCGAAAAATAGGGCGCATAATCTTCACCTGTTATCATTTGTGTGCCAGGCTCACGTCCTTTGATATAATACCCGACAGAATCTCTCATCCTGATAATGTTGCCAACAATATCTGAATTATTTTTCAGTCTCTTTAATGGGATTTGGTAAATAAGCAAACTTGTATTGCCACTAATAATTTCTTTCTTCAGCCAGATAAAATTCTTTTTGTGCAGCATGTATTCATAACCGGTTGGAACTTGCAGATCGATATGAAATTTATTTTTGATAACTGCCGGATTCAAAAGTGACTTTCTATTATCCTGTTGCAGTTTTTTAATTTCGGTTTCACGGATAGTTTTAATAATTTCTCCTGAATTCATTTCAATACTGCAAATAATATCTTCTATTGATTTTCCATAAATCCTAAAAGTATTATGTGGTAATGATTTATCGTTTGTTTTGATTTCAAATTTGTCTGTAGTTGACTTTTTGACCACAATAATACTTCGGCTGTCAGTTACAAAACCTTCAAGTAATTTAGCGGGATATTGATTGATCGTAAACAAAGGCTCTTCCTGGGTAAGGCCTAAAACCGGAGATGCAAATTTATTCCGTATGCTGTCACCTACTTCACCATACCATAACTGATCATCTATTATTATAGAGATTGTATTGGTTTTTCCGGGTTTTGGCTGTGGTTGATTTTCATTTTTTTGAAAACAGGAAACCAGTAAAACCGAAAGTATTAGAAATAAAAAATGGGTTTTATTCATTTTTACAATTTATGAAATAAAACCCAAATTTAGGTAAGATTTTTTATTATCCGTTTATTTTAAGCTTCATTCCTGGTTTTATATCCTCATCTTTAATTCCATTCCATTTTTTGATATCTGAAATAGTTACACCAGGATATTTTTTGGAAATACTATATAATGAATCTCCTTTTTTAACGTAATAATCTTGTTCAATATTTTTTTGACTATTAGCTTTTTTCTTAAAAGAGTCAATTGAATTGGATGCAATAGCTACAGTGGTAGTATTAACAGAAGCATCTTCTAAATTTTTAGAAATGATCAATGATTTTCCTAAACCAATATTGTTGGATGTCAGATTATTCCATTCTTTTAATTCGGCTACAGTTTTTCCGTATTTTTTAGCGATACTTCCAAGATTATCACCAGCCTGTACTATATATTCTTTTGTCTGAACTTCTGTTTTTTCTAAATTTTCAGTAGAAGCAATTGCATCTTCGGCTGTCTTTTTAGTCAATTCAGGAGCTGTTTTTATTTCTTTAGGATTAACAATCAGAGTATTAGTTTTAATCTTTAATGATTTACCCAATGCAACCGAATTTCCTTTCAGTTTATTCCATTGTTTAATTTCTGTGATACTTACATTATACTTTTCAGCAATTGAACCTAAATTATCTCCATTTTGAATTGTATAATATTGAGTTTTAAGCGAGTCTGCGGTTTTAGATTTTATTTTTGGAGTTATTTTCAAAGCTAATCTTGAAGGGACTCTTATGAGATTGGAATCATATTTTGCATAAGCATAGATTTTATCTTCATTAGTCAGAAACGTAGCAATTTTATCTTTTGGCAAACGTAAAAAATGCTGCTCATTTTGGTAAAAAGGTACCACTTTTAGTTTATAGCAAGGATTTAGAAGTTCAATTTGCGACTGAGGCATATCTAACAAATCTGCTATTTGTTTGAAAGTCATTTGATTCTTGATACGAACAGTATCTGTTTCAAAGTTTTTAATTACGGCTCTTTCCGGGTTGATTCCATGTTCTTTGTGATATTCAAAAAGATACATAGTTGCTAAAAAAGCGGGTACATATCCCTGGGTTTCTCTTGGAAGGTAATTTCTAATATCCCAGTATTTGGTTTTTCCTCCGGAACGACGGATGGCTTTGGTAACATTTCCTGGTCCTGAATTATAAGAAGCCAAAACAAGTTCCCAATCACCAAAAACAGAATACATTTTGGTCATATATTCTGAAGCTGCTGCTGTTGCTTTTAGGGCATCACTGCGTTCATCAATATACGAGTCTATTTTTAGGTCGTACTGTTTTCCTGTACCATACATGAATTGCCAAAGTCCGGTAGCGCCCATTTTAGAAACTGCTTTAGGATTTAAAGCAGATTCTACAACGGCTAAATATTTAATTTCTAAAGGAACATTTTGTTTGGCAAAAGCTTCTTCGAAAATAGGGAAGTAATATTCAGATAAAGCCATTAATCGGGAAAACGATTTTTTACGATTCTTAAGAAATGACTTTATTATATTTTCTAAACCCTGATTGTATTCTATTCCAAATGGTGATTTTTCGTTCATCGCCTGAAGTCGTTGTTTTAACAACTCTGTCGGTAATTCAACATCAACATTTTTATCTGTATTAATATTCTGGATGTCTTTTGTTAAGTCATCATAAATATCCAGACTTGTTAATTCTTTCATCCAAAGACTATCAACGCGTATTGCTAAATTGTCTTTTTTAAACGAATTTTTAATTGAATCTAAGTACGAAATCTTTACTTCAGGCTTAATTTCTATATCTGCTCTAACAACATCTTGTGCAAAAACAGTTAATGAAAAAAAGATTGAAACGGCTAAGGAAATTTTTCTTATAATCATATAACATTTTTTTAAAATTCTATAACTCAAACAATTACAGAAGTGGTATTTTACAAACTTAAGCAGAATAACGCTAAAAAATGTAAAAAAAAATGTTAATTGTTATATTTAGTCCAAAATAGCTGCAATACCAGGTAGTACTTTTCCTTCTAACATCTCAAGCATTGCTCCTCCGCCTGTTGAAACATAACTCACTTTATCTTCGAAACCAAATTGTTTTACAGCAGCAACAGAATCACCTCCACCAACTAATGAAAAAGCTCCATTTTTAGTAGCCTCAGCTATATAATCACCCAATGCAATTGTTCCTTTTGAAAATGATTCCATTTCAAATACTCCTAATGGTCCATTCCATAAAATTGTTTTGGATTGCAGGATTACTTCCTTGAAATTTTCTAAAGATTTAGGACCTGCATCAAGACCTTGCCATCCGTCAGGAATTTCTTTCACGTCTACAATTTTAGTGTTTGCAGTATTAGAAAAATCATCCGCAGCAATTACATCAACCGGAATATGAATCTGAACTCCTTTTTCTTTGGCTAATCTTAAAATTTCAAGTGCCAGTTCTTGTTTGTCATCTTCACAAATAGAATTACCTACTTTACCTCCCAGCGCCTTAACGAAAGTAAAAGTCATTCCTCCTCCAATAATCATATGATCTACTTTATCAAGGATGTTTTCGATCACGGTAATTTTAGAAGAAACTTTAGAACCTCCTAAAACAGCAACAACCGGTTTTTCGCTATTTTTAAGTACTTTATTTAAACTTTCAATTTCTTTTGCCAATAATGTTCCGAAACATTTTTCGGTTGGAAAAAATTGTGCAATAATTGTTGTTGAAGCATGTGCTCTGTGTGCTGTTCCAAAAGCATCATTTACATAAATATCACCCAATGAAGCCAGTTCTTTTGCAAAAGCAACATCTCCTGCCTCTTCTTCTGCATGAAAACGTAAATTTTCAAGTAATAAAACTTCACCTGGCTTAAGGTTTTTAGACGCTGTTTGCGCAGCCTCTCCAACACAGTTTTCAGCAAACTGAACCGGAACTCCTAAAATTTCTGAAGCTGTTTTTAGAATATGTTTTAATGAATATTTCTCTTCAGCACCTTTTGGTCTTCCTAAGTGTGACATTAAAATTACACTTCCGCCCTGAGCTAAAATAGCATCAATAGTTGGTTTTGCAGCTTCAATACGTGTAGCATCTGTTACATTGAAATTTTCATCCAACGGTACATTAAAATCAACACGGATAATTGCTTTTTTATTTTTGAAATCGAAATCGTTTAAAGTTTTCATTTGATTAAATATTTTAGTTTTTTTGAAAGAAAAGCAAATATAGAACTTTTAGGGTAGTTATAAATTCAGATAAACTAAAAAATTGATAATATAAAGAACGAAATCGTTATAATTTCACAAATAAAATTGTTTATTAAATATTAAACACAAATTCAAATATTAATTTAATAAAAAAAAGCCTTTTCTATCAAACTATCAGAATAGAAAAGGCAAAGCAAAAGTGCTGTTTTTTAAATGTATTCTTATTCTTCTTTTTGAATGTAACAAATTGACAACTGACGCTGTACGGGAAACATAATAGTTTCGTATTCATTGGTGTTCCCGGTATTTTTAGAAACTACATAATTGCCTTCAATAATTCCAATGTAAGTCAATAACGGTGAATAAAAAGTAATACCGATTTTATGCTTTGACTGATCTGTTATATCGCTGTTTAATATATCTAACTTATAGTTGATAAAAGGAAAATAATTATTGCCCAATACATCTGAAACTCTGTGAAAATTACCTTTTAGCTGGGCAACATAACCGTCTGCTGCAATTCCAACTAAAAAATGCAGTTGTTCTGCCTTTTCATTTTCGGATAATAATTCCCTAAAAGTATTCTTCGGATCTGTAATAGAATTAAATTGCTGGCTTTGCATCTGATATTCTTTATAGGTATCTTCAAAAACATATTTATCCCAGATTAATGTAGAGGAACTATCAATAACTACACGATACGCCAGTCTTATTTTTGATATTTTCATAAATCCTGTTTTAACCTTTTTAATTTAAAGGGACTTCGAATACCAATAAAATAGCATTTTCAGACAGTGCTTCCCATTCTATTTTATCAACTTCACTCATACTCAAACCATCTTTAGCTTCTAAAAGCCGGTTTTCAACTTCAAAAGCACCATTAATTACAAATACAAAAATACCATTTTCAGGTTTTTTCAAAGTATAAGAACCTTCTTTTCTTCCATCATAAATACCAATAAAGCCAACAGCTTTTTCAACTTCAAATAAAGGGGTTAATTTATTCCTGACAGTTAAGTCAACTTCAGATTGCTGAAAGTAATTTTCAAAATATTGTTTATCCTTTTGAAAATCAATTTGCAGGTAGCTTACATTTTCATTTTCATATGGATTAAAAACTTCAAAAGACATTTCAGCATCAGCAGTAATTATTCTAATTTGCTCCACTCTTAAAAATTCCGAATTACCAAGATTGTCCTTAAATTCTATACCTCCAAACAGCGGTAAAATAATCACATTCGTTTTCTCTTTTATAACTCTGGAAATACGTTTTTGGTGACCTAATATTTCTTCATTTAAAATTTGTAAAGATCCGAATGGCTGTCTGGACAAATCCTGATAATGCTCAAAATTAAAAGTCGCAAAACAATTGTGTTTTTCTGATTGAAAAGCACCTCTTTCCTCAGATTTGTATATTTGAGCTGGAATTTGAACTATCATCTTAAAAATATATTTTTTATAAGATTAACCAGCAACATTTATTGTATGTGCTAATACAAAACCATCAGCTACACTTCCTGTAATTGTTGACAGTTCATTAGCTACCGAATCTGAGAACACACCATCTGCAGCATTATACGTATAACCAGACATACCTTTGGTGTATCCGCTTGCTGTTGATGCGTTCACTAAAGCCACCGCACTGTTTGTACCTTCCGGAAATGCTATTTGCGTTACTAACAATGATGTTCCGCTGGCATTATAAATATGAACGTGTATGTGTGTTGCACGACCAGAATACCAACCGGGGAATATAGACGTAAAAGTCACTAATCCATTATCATCAGTCGCTTGTCTTCCTCTTAGAAAATGTACTGCAGTATAATTTACAGTCTGCATTGATGTTCCTCCATATTCTGAATAATAACCATCTTTATCACAATGCCAAATATCAACAAGAGCTCCTTTTAGGGCTGCACAACTTGCATTGGTATTTTTTATGGTAATATTAATCGTAAAACCTACACCGGTTCTATCCATGACAATATTAGATTTCACCAAAGAAGATGGTGTAATGGTTGGAAATGGACCTGCCGTTTCTGAAGAAGTAACTGAACAACTACTCGATGTAGAACCTGTTCCTGAAGTAGTATCGACTCCTGACGTAGTATCAGTTGTGGTTGAAGTTTCTGAAGAATCGTCGTCTTTACTACATGCGTTTAGAATTGGAATAGCCAAAGAACCTATTCCTACTAAACCCAGACCTCTTAAAAAATCTTTTCTTTTCATAATTATTTAGTTTTAATGTGTTAATCGCTTAAATGATTTAAAGGCAGTTTCAAAGCAAAATTATTTGAATTTATAATGCTAAAAAAAGTTTGAGGTAATCAACACTAATTCTGCGGTAAACAGAAATAAAAAAAATATTTATAATAAAAAACTGATAAATTAAAAGGTGTTATTTTTGATTTAAAAAATCATAGAAAGCTGTTTCGTAACTCGAGCTTATTGGAATTTCAGCTTGTTCAATATGAATAATTTTATTTCTAATCTTTTCCATTTTAGAAATTGAAATAATAAAGGAACGATGAACGCGAATAAATTCAGCAACAGGTAATTTTTGAAGAATTGCTTTTAAGGTCATTCTGGCAACAATCGTTTTTTGATTCTGAATGTGAATTTTAAGATAGTCATCTAACCCTTCAATATATAAGATCTCTGAAAAAAGGATTTTTATCAAACTGTAATCGGCACGGATAAAAAGATATTGCTGTTCTAAGTTTTGATTTTGGGTTTTCCATTGTTGAAAAACTTTTTCCATAGCCTGTTGAAATCTGGAAAGCGAAATAGGTTTTAAAAGATAGTCGGTTGCATTTAATGTAAATCCTTCTACAGCATATTCTGAATAGGCCGTAGTAAAAATTACCATTGTTTTGTGCGGCAATTTTTTATAGAAGTCTAAACCTGAAATCGAGGGCATATTGATATCTAAAAATAACAAATCGACAGGGAATTTTCTAAGGTATTTAAAAGCTTCTTCTGACTTGGTGAAGGTTTTTTGCAGATCTATATACTCAATATCAGCACATAAATTTTGCAGAATTTCTAATGCCAAAGGTTCATCATCTAATGCTATTGCTTTTATCATCCTACTTTTATGGATAAATTTACGGTATATTGATCTTCAGTATCTTCAATTGTAAGTTGATGCGTGTCAGGGTACAAAAACACTAATCTCTCGATTGTGTTCTGCAGTCCAATTCCAGTTTCGGAATGAACCGAAAATGTTTTTTTATTAGATACTCTCAAAGTTAATTCTTCGTCAAAAATATCTATATAAATGCAAATTGCAGAAGTTTGGTCGGGATTTACGCCATGCTTAAAAGCATTTTCAATGAAAGAAATTAGAATCAGCGGTGTAATTACTTTGCCATAAGGGCTTCCATTTACCTTATAATCAATATTCACAGTTTGACCCAGTCGTGTTTTTTGAAGTGAAACAAAATTATTAATATAATTGATTTCTTTGCTTAAATCTATTACCTGATCATTAGCGTTAGTAATTACATAGCGCATTAACTCTGATAATTGTATGACTGCATCAGGAGTTTTATCATCTTTTTTCAAAGCCAATGCATAAATGCTATTCAGTGTATTAAACAAAAAATGCGGATTTATTTGTGCTTTCAGGAAAGCCAGTTCAGATTTCATTTTTTCTTTTTCTACATTAATCAAACGTCCGGAAATAGCAAAAAACAAACTTGAAATCACACCCAAAAGATAAATTAAAATTGTATGTCCGAACTGAGTTGGAGGACGTCCTATTTTGTTAAAAGGAGCATTTGACATTGGCGGAGGAGGCCTAAAATCATTGTTTATGAAACCTTGCTTATTTATAAATGGTGCCGGATCGTTACCAAAGTCTAAAAAATTATGATTTGGATGATCTAAAACTTTCGAAATCCAAAGAAAAAACAAAAGAAAGAAAGCAATAATTACAAAATATAAAAACTGTTTGTTTAAAAAATAATATTGTGGAATTAAATAGTAGTAGTTGAAATAAAAGAAACAGAGTAAGCTAAAATAAATAAAAAGATAAATACGATCATGACTATTGGAATACAAATTAGGCAATGAAAGAATATTGTTATTTGTTGACGTAAAAGCATACGGCAAAAATAAAAAAGCAAGGCACAAAAATATATGCTTAGCATAAAATGAAAATGTTGCTTTCATAAAATTAAATTTAATATCTATTTTGACAGACAAAATGATAATAGTCAAATTTAACGCTATTACTACTCTATTTCAAATTATTGCGGTAAACCACATAAATTGTTGCGGCTTGCTTTATAATAGCAGTTTATTATCTCTTAAATGTTCTGTTTAAAACAATTAATCATGAACAGGACTATCCGTACAAGGACAACTGCTTAATGCCTGAAGGAAATCAAATCCTAACGTTACTACGTGTGTTCCGGAGTTGTAATATCCTAAATCGTTAAACATTATCTGATAAGAATATCCAAAATAGAATTTATATTTCATAAAACCAACCATTGGTCCAACAGATAAAGGTTTTGGAAACTGGTCATTCAGCATACGATAAGAAACCCCAACCCAATAATATTCTTCGTAACGGTTATAACGTCTGTATTTAAAGTTTAAATCAGTAGATGAACGCTTATCACTCGCAAAATATTGATAAAATACAGATGGCTCATATTCGATGCGGCTATTTTCACCGTCTCTAAAAGTAAAGCCCGAGTATATTTGATAATTAGAAAGTAAATCCGGTTCGCCAACTCTCTCAATATTAACACTCTTCTTTAAAACGTTGTTGGCATTAAAACTGAAAAAAAAGTTTTTATTACGATATAAAGCACTAATATCAAAGTTATTGTTAGCTGTATAACGATTATTGGTTACCGAAGGATCAAGAGGATTTGAATTCGGATCATTTGGATTAGTAAAGTTACCTGTATCTACCCTGAAACTATTAAAGTTATAAGAAATACCAAAAGATAAATACTGCTTAGAATAATAATCTAAAATAATATGATGAGCAAACGAAACTTTTGCACCTGTTTGTCTCGTATTACCATTTTTATCATTATAAACTGAAATACCAACTCCTGAACGATCAAGAAGCCTAAAATCAACATACGCAGATTGATTTTCGGGAGCATCTTTAATTCCAACCCATTGAGTCAGACCATTGACTCTAATTCTAAGATTATCACCAATACCTGCATAGGCAGGAGAAAGTACAAAAGGATTGTCCGCCAAATACTGTGTAAACACTGGTAGGTTTAGCTCTTGGCTGTAACCTGATGTTACAGCCATGAGTACTAAGGATACTATTAATTTCTTCATTGTAATAAATTTTTTAGATAACATCATTGGGGCTATTATTTTGTTATCTGTATAAAGTGAAATGTCCAACAAACTCTCTTGCATCTTTCGCGTCATTTAGTTTTAGAACATACCAGTAATCTCCTGTTGGCAGTTCCTCTCCATTATACTTACCATCCCATTTCTCACCATAGTGATATTTAGCAATTACACGTCCGTATCTGTCGAAAATAGAAAACTCAAGGTTGTTGTAAATATTAGTACAACCAGGTCCCCATCCGTCATAAAGACCATCTCCGTTTGGAGTAAAGTAATTCGGGATACAAACATCAACATAAATCATCGGTACAATTATTGTCGCAGTACAACCATTTTGATCTCTAACTATTACTTCATAATCTCCAGATTTGTAGATTTTATATTTGTTAGAAGATGTAAACGGCTCTCCGTTGAAACTGTATTCATAAGGAGATTTACCTCCAACACCCATAACTTCAATTACGTTCATTTCAGTTACTCCGGCAGATACTACACTAATAGTTAACTTGTCAAAGCTATCAATTTTAAAGCCTGGTGTTTGTAAAGAACAACCATTAGTATGTCTAACATAAATCACGTGATCACCAGGAAGAACATCCTTAAACACATTCTCTGATTGATATGTACCTGATTCATTATCAAGAGCATAATCAATATCTGCAGGATTTACAGTAGTATCAATTACATTAACGGTTACTGTATTAGTTTCACATCCATACACAACTTCTACAGTTGAAGTTAAGTCTACCGGAAGTGGTACATTAACACTTTCCAGATCAAAAGTACAGCCATTAGCATCTTTTACATATACATTATGAAGACCTCCTTTAAGATTGTCAAATGCATAAGGCATACTGGTTACATCAAAATAAGTCCCGTTTTTATCATCTAGACTTACTTTGTAAGGTGCAACACCGCCAGTAATATCTATAGTAAACGAACCATTAAGTTCACCTATACATTGTTCCGGCAATATAGAACCTGGCGTTACACTTACCTGAAGCGGTGAAGCAGGACCTGTAACTTCAACTTCCTGCATAAATGGACATCCGTTTTCATCATTCGCCAGAATTGTATAAAATCCTACAGCTAAATTTTCAAATATACCATCATCAAAATATTGATCAGATCTTGGTGAAATAGAATATACATAAGCACCTGTACCACCTGAACCGGTAACCACAATTTTACCTGACTTGTCACCAAAACACAAAACAGGAGAAACTGCTACCTGAGCTGTAAACGGTGTCGCAGGTTGCTTAATTTCAACAGATTCTGTCTCTGAACAATCTCCACTATCAACTTTTACTGTATAAGTACCTGCAACAAGATTTTCGAATCTGTCTTCTGCTTGTGGTCCTGCAATAATAGTTGTTCCTGCGCCATTAAGCAGTGTATATTGATAATTTCCTAAACCACCTGTAGCTGTTGCCACAATAACACCTGTAGCAGAACCTGTACATTTTACAACAGCATTAGATAATTCTAAATTAATCATTAATGGTTCTAAAGGTTCAATTTTGATATCATTAGATATAAAACTTACACAACCATTAGCATCTTTAACATAGTAATGATAATTACCAGCCGGAACATCAAAAGATGTTGATGAAGCGAATGAACCAATTACAGTAGCAAAATTTGCATCAGCACTATATGTGTATGGACTTGTACCTCCAACTGCGCTTAATGTAAGTGTTGTTTGTGTTAAACATGTTTGTGCTTTAGATACAATCAAACTTGGAATTACTTCTGTAGGCTCGCTTATAACAATTGTTCCGGAAGTCGCTGTACAATTATAACCATCAGTAACTGTTATCGAATAAGTCCCTGTACCTAAATCAGTGAAAACCGGAGATGTTTGAGGACCAGAAACAATAACTGGTGTTGCTGAAACAATGTTCAAAGTATATAAATAATTACTTCCCTGACCTCCTGTTACATTGGTAACGGTTATCGTACCATTCTTAGCTCCAAAACATGTTAACAGAACATCTGGTGATGTTGTAATTACGATTGGATCAGGAACAACTAATGTTGCAGTTGTTGTAGCAATACAGTTGTTACCGTCTTTAACATTGATGGTATAAACACCGGCAGACAATCCAGTGAAAACAGCCTGATTAGAATAATCGACTAAAACATTACCTCCCAATACTAATTGATATTGGTAATTAGTAGTATCCCAGCCACCTGATGCAAATGCAGAAATCACACCATCATTATTACCAGTTACACAAGTAATCTCTGATTGAGTTGTTGTAATTGTCAGCGCAGCAGAAGGCTGGCCAATTGTAAATGTCGCTGTAACCGGACAGAATGGACTATTGCTTAATGTCGCGGAAACAGTATAATCCCCAGCAGTTAAACCTGATAAATTTAGTGGTCCTGCTGTTGCAAAACTTCCTGAACTTGGTATCGGTCCTGTTACTGTGTAGGTGAAAGCACCTGCATCATTTGTTGGATTGGCTACATTATCAATTAAGGTAATAGATACCGCACCTTCATTCGAACCATAGCAGACCACATCGCTAGTTTTTACAACGCTTAAATCGAAAGTATTTGGTTCGTTTACATAGTGAGCTTTTTGGATACTACATCCTGTAATTGGATTTAAAGCTGTAATAATATATTGTCCAACCAATAAACCTGTAAAATTACCTGTAGTATTTGAAGGGAATGAAACTGCTCCACTCACATCTGTCAACGTATATTGAATACCTGCTATCGTTGTTCCGGAAGCATCAACCGCCGTAGCTGTAATATCTTCCAGATTAGTACATGTAATAGCTGTATTAATAACATTTATTTTATCCAATCCAATATATGGATCAATTGTTATAGGAGCATAAGTACCCATACAGCCATTGCTGTCATAAACATTTACAGTATAACTTCCACCGGATAAATCAAGTTCGGTATACGTATTTGAAGTTCCTTTTTGAACTGGAATAGAGTTTCCGTTTTTGATAAATTCATAAACCGTATAAGTTCCTGAACCACCTGTCACTCCTGTTACCGGATCAACTGTAATCGTTGCGAAATTAGATGTATTGCCTGTCGTACAAACAAATTGTGAAACAGTAACATTATTTACCAGAACTGGATTTGGTTCAATTACCGAAATCGTAGCACTTGCTTTACATCCTCTTTCAGATATTACTTCGATAGTATAAGATCCAGCTGTTAATCCGCTAAATACAGGTGAATTTTGTGGAATACCTCCATCCAGGCTATAAGTGTATACCGGATTATCGTTTACACCAGCTGCCGGAGTATCCATAGTCGCTGTAATTGTACCATCGTTTCCTCCATTACAAGTTACTGGTGTTGGCGTCAAAGCAAATCCAGTAATTTGAGTTGCAGGTTTTAAATCTATTGTCGCAAATGCTTCACATAAAGTAGTTGTATCACGAACTCCTATAGTATGAGATCCGGACGCAACGCCTGCTAAAGGTGTGACTGCTCCAAAAGCACCACCGTCAATGTTATAAACATAATTTCCTGAACCACCTGTCGTTGCTACCGCCACTACACCATCACCATCTGTACAAGAAGGAGAAGAAGTAACCGTTGGAGTAAGAATTAATGGTTCCATAATAGTAACCGGAGTAGCAGTTGAAATACAACCATTAGCATCTTTTACTATTACATTATATAAACCTGGAGCATTTACTGTAATAACATTATTTGTATCATAACTAACGCCATCAACACTGTACAATAATGCAGTACTGAATCCTGTAGCCGTTACCGTAATATCATAAGTACCTGTTGCACTTGGGCATTGTGTAGCTACTGCACTGGCAATAGTTGGATTAGTATCTAAAGTAATTGTTTGAGTGTTATTTGTTGAGCAATTATTATTGTCTAATACATACACTATCCAATTTACATCGGTACCATTATTAGTATCAACAACTAACTTGTCGCTAGTCACATAATTTGTTGCTGTTGGTACTGGATCTGAAGCTTTTGCAATTGCATATCTGTAAGGAGCAGTTCCACCATTAGCCGTAATAGTAACAGTAGCATTATCTTCATTACAATTAATATTTGTAGCAATCGAAGTTGAGCTTAAAGCAATTGTTGGTTCATTGATTGTGAAACTAACAGGAGCTGAACAACCCGAAACATTATCTGTAATTGTGAAAGTATAATTCCCGTAAGGTAAATTAGTATAACTAAACACATCACCATTTTGAGTCATTATTCCAGCATTAGGAGATAATGAAGGCGTATAACTTCCTGCCGTAATGTAATTTGCTACCGTTAAATTCACAGCACCTGTGCTGTCACCTTTACAATACACATCATTAATTAATTGAGCCGTAACTGATATTTTATCAGCTTCTTCTACTATAATTGTTTTAGTTGTACTGCAACCATTGCTGTCTGTTACTTTGATAACATAAATATCTGGTGCTAAGTTTGCAAAACTATTCGTTCCAATTGGAGCAATTACTGCTGCTGAAGCTGGTGAAATAATTTCGTAAGTATATGGTGCGGCACCTCCTGCAACACTATTAACTGTTATTGTTGCAACAGTTCCGGGAGTATTACAATAAATAGGACTGGCTGTTAAATCCATGTCTGTTGGCGGTGTATATGGTGCAACAATCGTTGAACCAGTTACGCTACATCCATTAGCATCATGAACAACATAATCAATAACTTGTGCTGTATTTACTGAGAATGAAGGTGAAGCCTGGAAAGTAACTCCATTATCAAAACTATAGGTATAACCCGGTGTTCCATCATTTGCCGTAATAGTTACAATTGCATCCTTAGGAGCATTTGTTGCATCACAACCGAAAGGTGTTACAACAGCACTCGCTGTTAAAACAACCGGCTCGGTAATAGTTACCGGAACTGCAGCTGAAGGGCATCCTTTGGCATCAGTCACTACAACTGAATAAGATCCTGCAATTAAGCCTGTATAGATTCCTGTAGCATCTCCTGTTGTATTGGCACCAGTTCCCGTAAGCGCATAAGTATATGGCGCAACTCCGTTTGAAGGTGTCAACGTGATCGTTCCATCATTGCCTCCATTACAACTTACATTCGTTGGAACAGCTGTAGCCGTTGGCGTAGAAGGTGTAGTAACAATTACTGCATTTGTTGTTACCGAGCAATTTGGCGCATTACTATCCGATATTACAAAAGTATAACTGCCTGCCGCTGCAACTGAAGCTGTAAAGGCCGAACCCGTTACCGCAGTTGGAAGTCCTGTAGTAGCAATTCCATTCAAATACATCTGATATGTATATGGTGCAACTCCATCTGTGATAGTTACATCAATGGTAGCATTAACCGGAATTCCGCAATACAAATCTTTTGTCAATGTTGCCGTAGCCAACAATTGTTTTTCAATTATATAAGAAACAAATGCCTCACAGCCATTATCATCCTTAATTCCTAATGTATAAGTACCAGGAGATGTGAATGTAGCCGTTGAAGAAGCAAGAGTTGATCCGTTTACTGTATAAGTTTTAACCCCTCCGTAAACAGTAGTCAAGGCATCCAGATCAACTGTCAAGGCTGATCCTGCATAACATTGCTGTGCCGGTGGAATAATACTTGGTGCTGCATTATTAATGATAACAACATTCTCCATATGGATACAGCCATTAGCATCTTTTACATAAACATCCCATGATAGGTCTGTCAAATTAGTATCTACTGAAAGTACAGGACTGCTTGTGTAAGCTGAAGCTGCCGGAGCTCCTGCCCCGCCGCTTACAACTGCATACGTGTAAGCTCCTGTTCCGCCTGTTACACCGCTAACTGTGATTTGTGAAATATCCTGTGAACAGAATACTTTGGTTGCAGCTGCCGTGAAAGCAATCGGGGTTGGTTCTATTGTTATTACTGAAGCCGCATCCGAACAAGAAGTCGTATTATCCGTTACAGTTACTGTATAAGTTCCTGCTGAAAGATCTGTTAAGGTAATAACATCTCCCGAAACACTTTGGGTAAATGGTAATGCTGCCGGAACGCTGGTCACAGCTATAGCATAGTTACCCGAAGTACTGAATCCGGTAATGGTAAATTGTGCTGAACCGTTATTGGTTGTACCGTCTGCGACATTACATGAAATATCATTGATCAACGTACCAACAATAGCAATCGGGGTTACCGGAGCAACTGTATGGGATTCCTCGTAAGTACATCCGTTTGCATCTGTTACCCTGAATACATAAGTACCGGGCGTCAATCCTGCAAAGGTAGTAGTCGTTTGTTGTGGTACGATTATAGGTGAAGGCGCTATAGTCTCATATTGCAATGTACCTGTTCCTCCTGTATGGCCCGTAATCTCAACTGTACCGTTTACTGAACAAGTTACCGGAACTGTTGTATTGAATGTTAAATCCGTTGGCGGAACCAAAGCAGGAATATTAACTCCATTCGGTAAAATATAAATACATTGGTTTGCATCTTTTACATAAACATTAAAAGTTGTTCCTGTGTATGATTGGTACGTATTGGTTGATGAATAATTCAATCCGCCATCAAAACTGTACTGATAAGGAGCTGTTCCGTCTACTCCGTTTACCGTAACCGTAGCAGGCTGTGCCGCATTACCCGCACCACATGCCAATAGCGTAGTGATAACTGATGTCGCTGTTAAAACAACCGGCTCGGTAATAGTTACCGGAACTGCAGCTGAAGGGCATCCTTTGGCATCAGTCACTACAACTGAATAAGATCCTGCAATTAAGCCTGTATAGATTCCTGTAGCATCTCCTGTTGTATTGGCACCAGTTCCCGTAAGCGCATAAGTATATGGCGCAACTCCGTTTGAAGGTGTCAACGTGATCGTTCCATCATTGCCTCCATTACAACTTACATTCGTTGGAACAGCTGTAGCCGTTGGCGTAGAAGGTGTAGTAACAATTACTGCATTTGTTGTTACCGAGCAATTTGGCGTATTACTATCCGATATTACAAAAGTATAACTGCCTGCCGCTGCAACTGAAGCTGTAAAGGCCGAACCCGTTACCGCAGTTGGAAGTCCTGTAGTAGCAATTCCATTCAAATACATCTGATATGTATATGGTGCAACTCCATCTGTGATAGTTACATCAATGGTAGCATTAACCGGAATTCCGCAATACAAATCTTTTGTCAATGTTGCCGTAGCCAACAATTGTTTTTCAATTATATAAGAAACAAATGCCTCACAGCCATTATCATCCTTAATTCCTAATGTATAAGTACCAGGAGATGTGAATGTAGCCGTTGAAGAAGCAAGAGTTGATCCGTTTACTGTATAAGTTTTAACCCCTCCGTAAACAGTAGTCAAGGCATCCAGATCAACTGTCAAGGCTGATCCTGCATAACATTGCTGTGCCGGTGGAATAATACTTGGTGCTGCATTATTAATGATAACAACATTCTCCATATGGATACAGCCATTAGCATCTTTTACATAAACATCCCATGATAGGTCTGTCAAATTAGTATCTACTGAAAGTACAGGACTGCTTGTGTAAGCTGAAGCTGCCGGAGCTCCTGCCCCGCCGCTTACAACTGCATACGTGTAAGCTCCTGTTCCGCCTGTTACACCGCTAACTGTGATTTGTGAAATATCCTGTGAACAGAATACTTTGGTTGCAGCTGCCGTGAAAGCAATCGGGGTTGGTTCTATTGTTATTACTGAAGCCGCATCCGAACAAGAAGTCGTATTATCCGTTACAGTTACTGTATAAGTTCCTGCTGAAAGATCTGTTAAGGTAATAACATCTCCCGAAACACTTTGGGTAAATGGTAATGCTGCCGGAACGCTGGTCACAGCTATAGCATAGTTACCCGAAGTACTGAATCCGGTAATGGTAAATTGTGCTGAACCGTTATTGGTTGTACCGTCTGCGACATTACATGAAATATCATTGATCAACGTACCAACAATAGCAATCGGGGTTACCGGAGCAACTGTATGGGATTCCTCGTAAGTACATCCGTTTGCATCTGTTACCCTGAATACATAAGTACCGGGCGTCAATCCTGCAAAGGTAGTAGTCGTTTGTTGTGGTACGATTATAGGTGAAGGCGCTATAGTCTCATATTGCAATGTACCTGTTCCTCCTGTATGGCCCGTAATCTCAACTGTACCGTTTACTGAACAAGTTACCGGAACTGTTGTATTGAATGTTAAATCCGTTGGCGGAACCAAAGCAGGAATATTAACTCCATTCGGTAAAATATAAATACATTGGTTTGCATCTTTTACATAAACATTAAAAGTTGTTCCTGTGTATGATTGGTACGTATTGGTTGATGAATAATTCAATCCGCCATCAAAACTGTACTGATAAGGAGCTGTTCCGTCTACTCCGTTTACCGTAACCGTAGCAGGCTGTGCCGCATTACCCGCACCACATGCCAATGGCGTAGTGATAACTGATGTCGCTGTTAAAACAACCGGCTCGGTAATAGTAATTGGAGTTTTTGGGTAAAGACATGATTTTGCATCTTTAACCGTAATAGTATAAGTAGTTCCTGCTGCTAATCCCGTAAATACATTTGAAGGTTGGAAAATTCCAGCATCCAATTGATATTCGTAAGGACCAACTCCGGAGCTTACATTTACTGTAATAGTACCATCTGTACCGCCATTACAGCTTACATTCGTTTGTGATGTTGTAAATACTGTTGGTATAATTGGGTCTAAATCAAAGCTGGTTGTCGCTTGACAAACTGTTGCATTGTTCGCATCTGTAACTCTAAACACATAGTTTCCAGCAGTTGTTGCTGTATATGGATTAGTAGCAGCTGCAAACGGAAGACTATTGAAAGATACTTCGTAAGTATAATTAGCAGCCGGGGTTGTATTTCCGCCTGTTGTTGTCAAAGTAATTTTCGCATCAGGGCTTACTGTACAATCTAATTCTTTAGTTAATGATGCAGATAAGTTTAATTTAGGATATACTTCATAATTAACATTTGCTGTACATCCATTTCCATCCTTAATTACCAAGTTATAAGTTCCTGCCGCATTAAATGTAAAGCTCGGTGAAGCCTGGAAAGCACTTCCGTTTACACTATAAGTAGCTCCACCAATAATGTCCGGATCCACTGTACCTGAAAAAGTAATTGTAAATGCATTTCCGTTATAACAAATTGGAGCTGCCGGTGCATTGATTATTGGAGCATCATCTGCATCTAAAGTTACAGAAGCATTCTTAATACAGCCATAAGCATCTTTAACGTAAACAATATAATTTCCTGTTGTGCTTGTTGCAAAAGTAGTATTGCTAATCCAACCTGCCGTTGCAGCCGTTGGTGCAGCAGCTGACGCTAACAAATACTGATAAGTATAAGGTGCTGTACCATCTTTAGCCTGGGCAGCAATTACACCATCTTCATTACAATTAACATTTTTAATTTTAGTAGCCATAATTGATAAATCAATAGCTGATTCTGTAATAGCAAATGGTGCTGAAGTTGCACTACAGCCTGCATTTGTTGCACCTGCATCTTCTGTAATTAAAACAAAATAATTACCAAATGGCAACGAACCAAAATTATTTACAACTAATGATCCTCCAGCCGGTACAGTTGTACTCACTGAACCTCCAACCGCTGTAACAGATTGTGAATTATAAATTTGATATGTAACTGGTGTAGCTACTCCATAAGTATGATTTATAGTAAATGTTACATTACCATTTGCGGCACCTTTACACGTAATATTATTTGGTACTAAAGGATTAACTGTAATGGTTGAACTTGTTCCAATTGGAAATTGAGAAGTTTCATAATAGTAACATCCTGTTCCTGTTCCACCATGAGCTGCATCAGCATCATATACTACAAATGTATAAGTTACTCCCGGAATCAAATTAGTGAATGTCGTTTGTTTACTACCCGGAGCATCTTCCGGCAACCATGTTCCTGTTGGATAAGAAGGTGCTGAACCTGTATATAAACTGAAGTAAAACGGACCTGTACCAATTGTGCTTGTAGGTGAAGAACCTACAGCTACAACAGCTGATCCTGGTCCTGAACAAACAGCCGGTGCTGCTGAAACCGTAATATCCAAATCATCCGGTGGCGATGCTACTAATACATTTTGAACTAATTTTGAACAACCATTCGCATCAACTACATTAATTTGATATAATCCAAAATCAACTACGTTAAAACTAACTGATGTGGTACCTGCATTATTTAATTCAGAATTATTATAACCATTAACCCCTGTTACGATATAATCGTAAGGTCCAACTCCTCCTGTAACACTATCAACTATTACTGAACCTTTTGAAATACCTGAACCATTACAAGTAATTGGAACAGCATGACTTGTCACTACAATAGCTGAAGGTTGAGCAATATTAAATAATTGTGTATCTGTACAGCCTTTAGCATCAGTTACTGTAATTGTGTAATTACCGGCTGCTAAACCAGAAGTTTGTGTCCCATAATTAGTTCCTTTTGTTGTATTCAATACATTGAAGACAAATGGAGCCAATCCTTTTGTATTGTCGATTGTTATATTTATTGCCGCAGTATTATCTCCATTACAATTGATAGATTGCGTTTGGGTAACTCCGGTAATATCAGGATTAACAGTTGGTGTAACAACAATTGCTGTTGTTGTTGAAGCCGAACAGGAATTATTATCTGTAACTGTGAAAGTATAATTACCCACAGTACTTGTAGTAAATACATTTCCTGCAAAAGATCCTGTATTTGGAGAACTTGTATATGTAAATGGTCCGGCTCCTCCTGTTGGAGTTAACGTAATTTGTGCAGCAGTTGGTGCTGGATTACAAGTAATATCTTTGTTTAAAACAGCAGTCAAAGTTAATTGTGGCGCTACGATAACCGGATTACTATCAGCAATACAGCCATTAGCATCTTTGACACGTATTGTATAAGTACCTGCTGTCGTTATTACGAAAGTGTTAGAAGCCTGGTAAGAAGCACCAGCATTAATACTATAAGACAAAGTTCCTGTTCCTCCCGTTGCAATAGCAGCAATAGCATATCCTCCAGGCGTACCTAAACAACCTGAACCTGTCGCTGTAACTGTTGTTGGTGCAGAATCTTTAGCAATTACAAGATCTAATTTACGAGTACAGCCATTAGCATCTTTGATCCAAACATCCCAGTTCAGGGCAGGATCAAGATTGGCTGTGTTGGAAGCAGCATAAGTTCCTGCTGCTGCATTATCTGCTACAAAAGAATAAGTATAATTTGGTGTTCCACCTGCCGGAGTGACTGTTACTGTAGAAGTAGCAACATTACAATTTGCATTTGCCGTTGTAAAAGTAGCTGATAAAGCCGTCGGTTGTGAAATAGTAATTGATGTTGGAGCAGTACAGCCTGTGGTTTCATCAGTGAAAAGTACACTATAAGTGCCCTGGCCCAGGTTTGGCAATGTAAACGTACTTGCTGTTTGTCCGGTTACCGGAGCCCCTGAATTTATAGTATATCTGTAAGTCGTCGTAAAACCGCTTACATCATAACGAATCGAACCTGTAGTTCCTCCATTACACAACACATCACTGATCTTCGTTGCGGAAACAGCAATTGGACTAACCGGATTAACTGTATAGGACTGAATCGCAAAACATCCATTGGCATCTGTTACCTTAAAGGTGTAACTGCCTGCTGTCAATCCTGTGAAAACACCCGATGACGCTCCCGTTGTATTGATAACCGGTCCTGAGGTAATGGTATAAGCCAGTGGCGCAACACCTGTTCCCGCCGTTCTTGAAACCGTTACCGTACTGGTTGTACTGGAAGCCGGTGAACAATAAATTGGTGAACCTGTTATTCCCGAAATCGTCGGTGGGTTTAATGGTAATAAATTAATATTCTGAACAGATGACAAACATCCGTTGCCATCTTTTACAATGATATTAAATGTTTGAGTACTTCCATTATCATTTACTGTCAAAGTATTGCTTGTACCATATGACGTTCCGTTATTGAAACTGTATGTATACGTTCCGTTGCCGCCTGAACCTGTTACTGTAATAACTGCTGCAACTTTAGTGTTGGTAACACTACAGCTAAATGGTGTCGTTACTACCGCTGAAGCTCCAACTGTTGTCGGGTTCACCAATGTAGCTGCAACTGATCCTGTACATCCTTTGCTGTCTTTTACATAAAAAGTATAGCTTCCTGCTGCTAAACCTGCAAATGATCCGCTTGCCACGAAAGTAACATTGTCAGCACTATAAGTGTAACCGCCTGAACCGCCTGCTCCTGTTAATTGTACTGAACCGTTTGCATTTCCATTACATAACGGATTTACATGTGTTTCACTTACTGTAGGATTAGTAATCGGGCTTACCGTAGCTGTGGCTGTTGATGTACAATTATTGGCATCTGTAATAACAAATGTGTAAGTATCTGCATTGGCATTGCTTACGCTATAGGTAAAGCTTAAAGCCGCACTTGGTGCGCTTGAAGCGCTTACTGTTCCGGATCCTTTTTGAACAGTATAAGTATAAGGAGATTTTCCTCCTGTAATAGTAGTAGTAATTACCGCATTTGGAGTAGCCGAACAATCCAATGCTTTGGTTACTGCTGCGTTGGCAACTAATCGTGGTGAAACTGTCACTGGTGCTGCAGAAGCTGTACACCCGTTGGCATCTTTTACCCAAACCGTATAAGTTCCGGGAGCTACTGTAAAAGTATTACCCGCCTGGAATAAACCAGATGCACCATTGATTCCATAAGTCAGGGTACCTGTTCCTGATGTACCTGTAGCTGTTATAACAAATGTACTTCCTGAAGCCGTACATTGGTTTGTTACAGAAGCAGTTACCGATGGTGTAAGGTCACTAACAACCGTTACTGTACTTTTTATGGTACAACCGTTAACATCTTTTACATAAACATCCCAAACTAAATCTGCTCCTGAATTCGTGTCTACCGTTAAAACAGCGCTAGAGCCGTAAGCAGATGTTGGAACCGTTGATGGGTTTTTGGCAAAGGCATAGGTATAGTTCGGTGTTCCGCCCGCAGCTACAATTGTAATCTGTGAATTATCATTGTTACAGTTTATAGTCGTTGGTGTAGCACTGGTTAAAGTTAAAGCCGTCGGTTGCGAAATAGTAATTGATGTTGGAGCAGTACAGCCTGTGGTTTCATCAGTGAAAAGTACACTATAAGTGCCCTGGCCCAGGTTTGGCAATGTAAACGTACTTGCTGTTTGTCCGGTTACCGGAGCCCCTGAATTTATAGTATATCTGTAAGTCGTCGTAAAACCGCTTACATCATAACGAATCGAACCTGTAGTTCCTCCATTACACAACACATCACTGATCTTCGTTGCGGAAACAGCAATTGGACTAACCGGATTAACTGTATAGGACTGAATCGCAAAACATCCATTGGCATCTGTTACCTTAAAGGTGTAACTGCCTGCTGTCAATCCTGTGAAAACACCCGATGACGCTCCCGTTGTATTGATAACCGGTCCTGAGGTAATGGTATAAGCCAGTGGCGCAACACCTGTTCCCGCCGTTCTTGAAACCGTTACCGTACTGGTTGTACTGGAAGCCGGTGAACAATAAATTGGTGAACCTGTTATTCCCGAAATCGTCGGTGGGTTTAATGGTAATAAATTAATATTCTGAACAGATGACAAACATCCGTTGCCATCTTTTACAATGATATTAAATGTTTGAGTACTTCCATTATCATTTACTGTCAAAGTATTGCTTGTACCATATGACGTTCCGTTATTGAAACTGTATGTATACGTTCCGTTGCCGCCTGAACCTGTTACTGTAATAACTGCTGCAACTTTAGTGTTGGTAACACTACAGCTAAATGGTGTCGTTACTACCGCTGAAGCTCCAACTGTTGTCGGGTTCACCAATGTAGCTGCAACTGATCCTGTACATCCTTTGCTGTCTTTTACATAAAAAGTATAGCTTCCTGCTGCTAAACCTGCAAATGATCCGCTTGCCACGAAAGTAACATTGTCAGCACTATAAGTGTAACCGCCTGAACCGCCTGCTCCTGTTAATTGTACTGAACCGTTTGCATTTCCATTACATAACGGATTTACATGTGTTTCACTTACTGTAGGATTAGTAATCGGGCTTACCGTAGCTGTGGCTGTTGATGTACAATTATTGGCATCTGTAATAACAAATGTGTAAGTATCTGCATTGGCATTGCTTACGCTATAGGTAAAGCTTAAAGCCGCACTTGGTGCGCTTGAAGCGCTTACTGTTCCGGATCCTTTTTGAACAGTATAAGTATAAGGAGATTTTCCTCCTGTAATAGTAGTAGTAATTACCGCATTTGGAGTAGCCGAACAATCCAATGCTTTGGTTACTGCTGCGTTGGCAACTAATCGTGGTGAAACTGTCACTGGTGCTGCAGAAGCTGTACACCCGTTGGCATCTTTTACCCAAACCGTATAAGTTCCGGGAGCTACTGTAAAAGTATTACCCGCCTGGAATAAACCAGATGCACCATTGATTCCATAAGTCAGGGTACCTGTTCCTGATGTACCTGTAGCTGTTATAACAAATGTACTTCCTGAAGCCGTACATTGGTTTGTTACAGAAGCAGTTACCGATGGTGTAAGGTCACTAACAACCGTTACTGTACTTTTTATGGTACAACCGTTAACATCTTTTACATAAACATCCCAAACTAAATCTGCTCCTGAATTCGTGTCTACCGTTAAAACAGCGCTAGAGCCGTAAGCAGATGTTGGAACCGTTGATGGGTTTTTGGCAAAGGCATAGGTATAGTTCGGTGTTCCGCCCGCAGCTACAATTGTAATCTGTGAATTATCATTGTTACAGTTTATAGTCGTACCTGAAGCTCCTGTAACTGATAAAGGCACTGATGGCTGAGTAAGTGTAATACTATAAGTAGCCGGACAAGTGGTTTTTCTATCTATTACTGTAATGGTGTAAACACCTGCCGGTTGTGGAGTAGCAACATTTATGGTAGTAATAGTTTCACTAACATTACTTGCACTTTGAATAACTGTATTAGCAGCATTCCTAATCACATAATCGTATCCTCTGTCTTTTACTCCGTTTACTGTAAACTGAATCGTACCTGTTTCACCAAAACATTTAATTGGTGTTAGTATAGAACCTCCGGCTACGATATCCGGAACACTTTTTACATTATAATTTAGATCAAAACTACATCCGTTTTTATCAGTAGCTCTAAAAATATAATCTCCTGGCTTAAGATTTTTAAATTCACCATCAGACACAATAGCAGAACTAAAGCCGGCAGGGCCAGAAATAATTTGGTATCGAATAGGAGATAATCCACCTATTGCCTGAAATTTAACGTGTGCTTCGTATGCCGGACACTCTAAACCTGTATCAAACATTACATCAATACCAGTAATAGATGTCTTAGGATTAATCACTATCGATAAGGGTCCAAATTGACAGCCATTAGCATCCTTAATATAAGCAGTTATCGTTCCTGCTGAACTGGTAGAATATGTATTGCTGGAAGTAAAATTAGTAGTTCCATTAAAACTATATTGATAAGATCCTGTTCCTCCTGAAGCGCTAACAGTAACTACTGCCGGTACAGTACCTGTACTGCTACAACCTAAATCTGTAGCGCTAATAGTACCTGAAACAGAAATTGGATTTACGATAGTAACATTACTAACTGCAGATTCACAACCTTTACTATCAATCACTTTAATATTATAAGTACCAGCAGATAAACCTGTAAATTGATTTGTGGCCTGAGTTGTATAAGCAGCACTTGAACTTAGTTTAATAGCATAAGTATAAACAGTTGTTGCCCCATTTGCAGCTGTAACTGTTATAGTACCATTATTAGCATTGTTACATGTAATATCAGTTTTTACAGTCGTCAAAGTTGGTGTTGTTTTTGGAGAAACAACAATAGTATTACTTGTCGCAGGACAGCCTTTACTATCTGTAACAGTAAATACGTAATTTCCTGCAAGTGTAGCTGTATAAGGGAAAGAAGCTACAGCAATAGCTGCACCTCCATTATAAGAAACGGTATAGGTATATGGCGCTCCATAACCACCTGCAACCGAAGTTGTAATTGAAGCATTAACTACACATGTTAAGTCTTGAGCCAAAGTTGCAGTCAATTGCAATTGAGACTCTATAATAATATTAGAGATTGTAGTCGTACAATTATTGCTATCCGTTACTAAAATCGTATGTGTTCCTGGTGCAACGTTATTAAAAGTATTCGTGTTTGTCGGAGTATTACTATCTAGTTTATAAGTATAAGGTGCTAATCCTCCAGTTACAGTAACAACTAAACTGGCAGGGTTAGAAGTTGTATAACACCAGTCTGTTGCAGCTGCTAAAGTTGCAGTTGGTCCGGTTGGAGTAGTTATTGTAATAGGTGCAGATGCCGGAGATAAACAGTTATTGGCATCTTTTACCTGAACAGTATAATTCCCTTGTGGTATATTAGCAAAAATTTTACTTGCTTGAAATGCTCTAACAATACCAGAGCCATCACTAAGTTGGTACTGATAACTTCCAGTACCTCCTGTAACAGTGGTAACAGTAATAGTTCCTCCTGTTGTACAAGTTGGTGCTGTTTGATCTACTTTAACAATTAGTATTGCCTGAGGCGATTTAATTTCTGAATCAAATGAAAATTTGCATGTGCCTGCATTGTCATTTTTAACAATAACTTTATATATGCCAGCACCCAGTCCAGAAATGATTCTCGGTGAGGTTGTTGAAGTATTCCAGGTTGAACCATTATTGATAGAATAATAAAACCCTGTAGTAGTATTAAAATTAGTTGCCGTAATAGTAATACTTCCATCATTTGAACCACTACATTTCGCATCTTGAATACTTGGAGTCGGTGCATTAAAGGCTCCATTAGTATTAATAACTATTGGGAACTCTTTTTCATTTCCACATGCTTTTGGAATTTGATATACAAGAATATCATCTACTGCCAGGTCATTTCCATTAATTACCTGACTATTTGATATAATTTGAAAATCTAAGGAAGTATTATTACCCGGATTTAATGTCAAAAGAACACCAGCTAAATCAGTACTGGAATGCCATTGTTCATCTCTTGGAATACTTGGCATAACCTGAGATGCAATTACAGTACTTCCTTTTACTAATTGGATTGTTAATTGAGGGGAAGAAAGGTTATTAGTTGCTTTAAGCAAATTAAGCATATACAATGATACTTTAATATCCTGATTAGGAATAACATCATTGATAGGTTTTTTATACAAAACTGCACCTAGAGGAATGGCATTACCAATATTAACTGCTAAAAACCTTCCATCTGTAATCGTTGGTGTATTGTTTAATACAGCTGTGTGATCTTTTGGTAAGATCCAATTGAAATCTGGTCCATGATCAGGAAGTAATGCATTAGTAACTACATAATCTCCATCATTCATTAACCATGGATGCCAATCATTTAGGCTACAAACTGCAACTGCATCTTGTTTTTCCCAACAATAAGCTGAATTAATACCCGGAGAAGTAGTATCTCCACCTCTTCCAAAATCCTCCTGCAATAAATTACTATAGGTAGAAACCGTTGAAATGTTGTATTTAACCTTAACTGTATGCGCACCTGAAGGCACATTTAAGAAAGTGTTACTTGGTGTATTTGTGTTTAATACTCCATCTAAGTAATATTCATAAGTATAAGTTGCACCTGCCGAGGTTGGAGTATTGACTACAACAGTAGCAGTAGCTGTACCATCACAATTGAATACAGGATTAATATTACTATCAATTACCGGATCCTCTGGTTTAGGATCTAAAATAACATTATAAGGAATTTTATAAATACATCCTACATTATCTTTTACACGTAAATCATAAGAAACTGTAGATGAAACTACATATTTTTCATTAGAAGCCTGCCATGTCGCTCCACCATCAAAACTATATTGGTAAGGAGCTGTTCCTCCTTGCACATTCGTAAATCTAATCAATCCTGTAGGTTGGCCTCCTTGTAAAGGTCCACAACCTGCTAATTCAGCCACACCAGCTGAAGCACTTACTGCCGAAGTTGGTCCGGCAATAATAACTTGTTGTGCCGGATCCTGACAATATTTTATTTGAGGCTGAGTTTGCCATTGAGGTATATATGAAATGCCGTATCTGACAACTACATTATAGCTACCTGGCTGTAAATTAGAAAAAACAGGATTAGTTTGAAAAGTTCCTCCATTATCAATGCTATAAGACATACTGTATCCATTAGGAACAATATTTGTAAATCTTATTTCAGAATTATCATTGTAACAATTACTATTTGTATGAGTTACATCGTATGTTGGTTTTGTATTGCTTGGAACGGTAATAGAAATTGTAGTTTCACAGTTTTTAGAATCAACTACTCTAATAGAATAAGTTCCCGGAGCTGTTACTATAATTTCGTTTGATGTTTGAAAAGTTGAAGACCCATTTATAAAATAAGAATACGGAGCCCAATTTCCACCAGATGCACTTATTACAATTTTTC
Organism: Flavobacterium sp. Flavsp81; assembly: GCF_059491325.1. Taxonomy (NCBI): domain Bacteria; kingdom Pseudomonadati; phylum Bacteroidota; class Flavobacteriia; order Flavobacteriales; family Flavobacteriaceae; genus Flavobacterium; species Flavobacterium sp. Flavsp81. The sequence continues at coordinate 3,476,152 of NZ_CP168505.1, forward strand.
CGTTACTACAAGCAGTTAATGGCTCTACTAAAGCTGCTGTTGCATTTATAGCTGAGACTGGTTGCTGAATGTAAATATATTCAGAAACATCACAATTTGGAGCTGGCGTACCGGGAACCGGTCTGTTAGTTACCCTAACTCTATAAGTTATTCCGGGAGTTAAATTTGCAAAAGTATAATCTGAATTTGGAACAGGGCCTGAACTATTTACAAGTGTATTACCATCATAAAGATAATAGTAATATTGAGGATCAATATTAAGAGCTCCAACTTTTATAGTCCCTTTTTCACCAAAACATGCAGGCTGAGTCACAAATGTACTTATCTGCAAATCTCTTTTTCTAATAAGGATATTAGGTATTGTAAAAACACAAGGATTGCTCGTTACGCCAATCTGTCTGATATGAATAGTGTAAGAGTTTGGATTAGTAATGTTGAAAATATTACTTGCCTGATATGCTCCTATTGCTCCGTTCGGATCTGTACTAATTGCATATTCATAGCCTGAAGGAACCCCATTTACAGTAATTTTTCCGGGTGTACCGCAAATAATATCTTCATGGGTTTCTGTTGCAGTTAATGTGTTTTGATAAACATTAAAATAAAAACGATTAAAGCAACCACCGGTATAATTTACCGTTAAACGATATTGTCCTGGGGCATTAGCAGTATAATTTGCACCTGTGCCAACTTGTGACCAGGTACAACTCGTACCTTCGTTTGCACAATTCTGATTTGTTATTGCAGTACAACTGGCTGTGTTTAATTTTTCCCAAACAATTGTAGAACTTTCAGTAATATTTGTTTGTATTAGTCTTGTTGCACTACCCCCACATAAAAAAATGTTTGGTAATGGTTTTCCATTATCAGGACAAGTTACAAAATTATCAGCATAAGGAAGTACCGGATTTGTAGTTGTAGTTCCAAAACGGGTAACCGTAAAAGCTTGGTAAATAGATCTACACGGTGCAGCTGCCAGATTGTACACATAATACGTTCCCGGGTCTTTTACGTTAAGCGTTTGACCAGTTCCGATTTGATTTGTATGTGCCTCATCGCTATACCAGGTGTAAGCTGAATAACCGTTTGCCGCTACTAAATCTACATTCTCTTTACATAGAGTAACATTTGTCGTAAATTTACAACCATCAATACCAACCAAAAAGTTCGTAGCCTTAGGAACCAGTATACAACCTGTATTAATATTAACGCTCGGATCATCTGAAATTACAAAACTGGTATTTTGCTGACCTCTATAAGTCGCATAAGCTGAATTATCAATACTATTGGAACACGCTTCGCTCAACATACTACAATCAGGCACTACCTTAACCTTAAAACTAATTATTTTTTCAGGATCTCCAACTTCAACAATACTGTTATCAACTGCAAAAACGATATTTCGCGTTGCAGCATTATAACTTTGAATAGTTACACCTGCTGGTAATGAAACAATATCACCCGGGTAATTAAAAACAATATTAATTGGCAGCTGATCCCTAATTGTAAATGATGTAGCATTATCGTTACCAGTATTTTTAAATCCAATTTCGTAATTTAATTGTTGCCCTAAAGTTACATTTTGTCCACCAATATTATTTCCCGCAGCATCTTTTACGATTTTGGTTAAAACAATTTGGGGTTCAATAATTTCAACATTAAAAGCATTGAAAAATAATCCATAACCATCTCCACCTGTACTCAGTTTTAACTGTGCTGAAGTATCATTGTTTTTAATAATGGAATTTGATGCATTGTTAAGATTAATAATACCGGCTTCAAAACCAAGAGTGTTCCCACTTGCAGGATTTCTATTGGTATAGGGTCCGTTAACATCATTAATTGTACTATTAAAAAAGTTGTCAATTGCACGCTCATTAGTAGAAATATCTGTATTATTTACAGAATAACGATCACCTGTAAGGTTAACATCCCCTTCTAAAGCTGCAAAAGCCAATTTTGCTTTCACAGCACCGGTGGGAATAGTTTTAAAACCCGTAATATCATATGTCACAGGACCGCTTGAAGATTGAATCCATCTTAAGCCGTCGAAAGTAGTAATATATTTTGCTGATGACTTTGGATCTTCATATACAACAAACAATGACCAGCCCGCAGAAAATCCACCATTAATTTTACCTCTGGCAGAAATAATATTCGCAACTGTATAGGCTCCTTCCGGATTAGCTAATCCTTGTATTAATGACGTAGCATCATAATAATATGCATAAGGCATTTGGTCTCCGTTTGAAGTTGTCGGATAATAATCATAAATTAATGAGCCTGTAATATCATTGTAATTAGGTTGATTGGCAAGTTTAAATTTAACTTTGCCTAAATTAGCACGACTTACACTATTGTCATCTACAGAACCTTTACTATAAATACCAGCCCAATACAGTCCTGCATATACAATTTTATAACACTCCCTACTAGCTGTTGGTACCGCTAACGTTGCAGAACTTGAACTAAATGTTGAATTATCACTATCAACATCAACGTATTGCATGTTAAGGTCATTATTATTCTGAGTCGTAGAATTAAAAGCATCATTTGGCCGTTGATTACTTTTATTCTCATCTCTATTCAAAATATTATTACCTATCAAAAGCATATCACCTTTTAAACTCGTATCGAAACGAGCAGTGAAATTCTTTTGAGAGAATACAATAAAACTTTGTATAAAAAATAATACAACAAAAACTGATTTTAAAGTAGTAGGTTTTTTCATGATATTATGGTTTTCAGTTTAACTAATCATTTTTTGAAGGGGCATTCAAAAAACAATATGTAATCTTATTTTTATTCTTTTTACTTTTAATATGCTTTCTTAAAAAAAGAAAGTGCCATTCATATTTATTATTCAATATTCCTTATTAGTTCTCCACTTTTACGATAGCCATTTTGCTATTGTATGGTTTATTCCCTTTTGCTTCTAAGGCTTTCGTTGCTTCTGCTAAGCCTTCAAATTTTTCGTAATAAATATAATATTTACTTGTTGTTACATTATAAAAGAAATTAACATCTGAGCGCCCTGCAGCAACAGCTTTAGTTAAAAATTCGTCTCGTTTTTCAACACTGCTGTGAACTGCAATAATTAGATAATAACCACTCTCAGAATTTTTAATATTCTTAATAATTTGCATATTTGACTGGTCTTCACCAAAATCAAAATCACTTTCTGTTAATGGTTTACTACTTAATTTTGTTGTTTCTTTTATACGTTTAAGAGCGGCAACATCCTGTGCATATCTTCCCTGATCATTTTCATATGCTGCACGTTTAATTCTACGTTTTTTCTCAATCTCTGTTTCCGTTTTAATACGTTCTAAATTAGAGATTAAGGTAATATTATCTTGTTCGGCTCTCAATTGTGCCGCTTTCAATTGATTAATTTTCTCTAAATAAGCTTTATTCAAAGCATCATTTTTATTCGGAACTTTTTTAAGTCTTTCGTTATATAGGTTAGTCAAATTAGCAATAGCATCTTTTTGAGCTTTATTGGCGTCGGCTATTTGTGCTTTCAATGATTCTATCTGACTATTCTCAGCGGCAACACTCTTGAAAGGTTTTGGTTCTTTATAGATTCCTTTTTCACTTAAATCGTTTTCTTCTTTCAAATCATTCAAATCTTTTTGCTTATTGGCAACTGTTTTATTGAATTGAGCGATTAAATCTGATTGTGTTTTGCCTGAACTTTCAATGGATTGGGTTAAATTATCAATCTCTTTCGCACTTTCATCTTTTGTAGCTGCTGCTAGTGCATCTGCTGCAAGTTTCGCCTGAAGGGCTTCCGCATCGGCTTTTGCTTTAGCGTCAGCTGCCAGTTTCGCCTGAAGGGCTTCTGCATCAGCTTTAGCTTTAGCATCTGCAGCCAGTTTTGCCTGAAGAGCTTCCGCATCAGCTTTCGTTTTGGCGTCTGCTGCCAGTTTTGCCTGAAGGGCTTCTGCATCAGCTTTCGCTTTAGCGTCTGCTGCCAGTTTTGCCTGAAGAGCTTCCGCATCGGCTTTTGCTTTAGCGTCTGCTGCAAGTTTTGCCTGAAGGGCTTCTGCATCAGCTTTCGCTTTAGCGTCTGCTGCCAGTTTTGCCTGAAGGGCTTCTGCATCAGCTTTCGCTTTAGCGTCTGCTGCCAGTTTTGCCTGAAGGGCTTCTGCATCAGCTTTCGCTTTAGCGTCTGCTGCCAGTTTTGCCTGAAGGGCTTCCGCATCGGCTTTCGCTTTAGCGTCTGCTGCCAGTTTTGCCTGAAGGGCTTCCGCATCGGCTTTCGCTTTAGCGTCTGCTGCCAGTTTTGCCTGAAGGGCTTCCGCATCGGCTTTTGCTTTAGCGTCTGCTGCCAGTTTTGCCTGAAGGGCTTCTGCATCAGCTTTCGCTTTAGCGTCTGCTGCAAGTTTTGCTTTAAGAGCTTCCGCATCGGCTTTCGCTTTAGCATCTGCTGCTAATTTAGCTTTAGCTTCCTCAGCCAATTTCAATTGTTTTGCTTCTGCTTCTGCTTTTGCCTTATTTGTAGCTTCTGCATCAGCTTTAACTTTAGCATCGGCAATTAATTTTGCCTGTAATGCTTCCATATCAGCTTTAGCTTTCGCATCAGCTGCCAGTTTTGCCTGAAGGGCTTCCGCATCGGCTTTCGCTTTAGCGTCTGCTGCCAGTTTTGCCTGAAGAGCTTCCGCATCGGCTTTCGCTTTAGCATCTGCAACTAGTTTTGCCTGTAATGCTTCTGCATCGGCTTTTGCTTTGGCATCTGCTGCAAGTTTTGCCTGAAGGGCTTCTGCATCGGCTTTCGCTTTAGCATCTGCTGCCAGTTTTGCCTGAAGGGCTTCTGCATCGGCTTTCGCTTTGGCATCTGCAACCAGTTTTGCCTGTAATGCTGCTGCATCAGCTTTAATCTTTGCTTCAGCAGCTAGTTTAGCCTGAAGCGCTTCTGCATCGGCTTTCGCTTTGGCATCTGCAGCCAGTTTAACTTGTAGTGCTTCTGCATCAGCTTTCGCTTTAGCTTCGGCAGCAATTCTTGCTTGTCTTGCTTCTGCATCGGCTTTAACTTTTGCTTCTGCGGCTAATCTTTCTTTTTCTGCTGCTAATGCTGCTGCTCTTTCTTTAACAGCTGCTGCTGCTTTTGCTTTATTTGCTGCATCAGTTGCTGCTTTAGTTTTAGCTGCAGCTGCAGCTTTCGCTTTAGCTTCAGCAGCCAGCCTTGCTTGTAGGGCATCCGAATCTGCTTTAGCTTTGGCATCAGCAGCTATAATAGATTGTAAATCTGCCGCTTCAGTTTTAGCTTTAGCTTCAGCTTTACGTTTTGCTTCTTCTGCATCAGCTTTTGCTTTTGCATCAGCTATTAACTTTTCTTTAGTTATCTCAGCATCTGTTTTTACCCTGGAATCAGCGGCCAATTTAATTTTTAGTGCTTCTGCATCAGCCTTTGCTTTTGCGTCAGCTGCCAATTTCGCTTTCGCAGCTTCTGCATCTGCCTTAACTTTTTCTGCTGCTGCCAACCTTGCTTGTAATGCTTCTGCATCAGCTTTGGCTTTAGCTTCTGCCGCTAATTTTACTTTTGTCGCACCATCTACTCTCGTAATTGGTCCAGTTGATTTTTTTGCCATTACTGGTTTTGGTTTGGAAGTATCTATTAAAGAACCTTCATCATCATCACCATAATAGTAATTTGTATTTTTAAATTTATATGCAATAGTAAACTCATGGGAGGCACCAAGATTGGTAAAATTCCCGAATCCTCTTTCGTAATTATATTCGATTGCAATGCTAGGGGTAATATTAAGGCCAAAACCTCCTGAAACCCCATATAAAGTATTATAACCTGCTTGCGCCCATACTCCTTGTGGAATGGTAAGCACAGCAAGACCTGAAATTATAGTATTATCCTTTTTAATTTCTGTTTTTACAATTCCTGAAAATTTACTTTCATTAAGAAATCCGTAACTATCAATGTATCCTGTATACATTGCATGCAATTCAATGCCCTTTTCAGGATCATCTTTTACCATTCCGGAACCAAAATTATATAGTACCAAATTATTCATTGATACTCCGAAATCAAGAAAAGCTGTTCCGTAATTGATTCCTGGATTTACAGTAAGAAGTGTATAAGCAGGGAAATCACTTCCTATAGTGGTATCATCGGATATAATTTTTCCTTTGTTTAATCCACTTTTATAAGCTCCAACATTTAGACCAAAAGTCAAATTACTGTCTTCCTGCAAAACAATGTTATGAGCAAAATTGACAACTCCGCCAAAAACAGTCATTAAACCGTAATTTTGTTGAAATAACCCAATTGCATAAGCATCGTCTTCTCTTAAACGACCTGAATAATTAAATAAATAGGTATTTGGTGCATCATCAAATTGAATCCATTGTCTTTTATTATAAAAACTTACGTATGGATTTTGTTCCCTAACAAAACTAAATGTAGGGTTAATCAAATATCTGTTAAACTTTAAAGAATTCCTAATAGGTAACGAAAACGAAACAACTCCATTCTCATTTGTATCCTGAGAATAGAGTAATTGTATTGAACCGTAAAATAAAGTTAAGAATAGTAAAAATTTCCTCATATTATTTTATCACCGTTATTGACCCTTTTTTTTCACCTGCATCGCCTTGAATGACATAGTAATATACCGGATTTACATTTTTAAAATCTATTTCGGTTTGCGGCCAATCATTTTGATAATTGACAACGTCCAGAACCTTATCTCCATTAGAACTTATAATGATTACCTTAGTGGTCTCATTTATATATATATCGGGAATATTCCAGTATGGATTCAAACCACTCAACTTAATAACATTCGGGATAACCGTTGCATCACCTTGTGGGCCTAAAATGTTAAATTCAAATTCCTTTGTATTTATACAGCCGGAAGATTGAGAAATTTTAACTTTATATTTACCTCGCACGGCTACCAAATAAGTATCTGTTGTAGCGCCGGAAATTAGATTGTTATTTAAATACCATTCAAAAGTAGGATTTGTAGCATCAGTTGTTACAGATACGCTTAATGTTTCACCTTCTTGAAGTTGATAATCGTCTGGAGCATCAATACTAGCATCAAAACTATTACTCTTCAAATCGATACTTCCTGAAGCTTTACATCCTCCAAAGTCAACATCAACAGTATAAACGCCGGATTCATTAGTGCTATATGTGCGGCCGGTTACACCGGATATTACATCACCATCTTTTCTCCATACATAACTATTTCCGGAAGTTGCTGTTAAAACAGTGTTCCCTCCATTTGAACAAAAAGGATTTCCTAAACTTGAATTAATAGTTACTGAACCAGATCCGGAAGAACTTGTAACCGTAACACGATTTGAGCCAAAATTAACGTCAGAACACTGTCCGTAATCTAATTCTGCATAATAGCTACCTGCAGAATTTATGGTTAACTCTTTACCACTTTGTCCTGCAATTATTACATCGTTTTTATACCATTTATATTTAATATTAGGATAATTTGCCGGAGATGAATTAGTGGTAGCCGGAGTAGGGTTATCGACAGAAAGCGTTAAACTCCCTCCGGAACAAATAGTAGCGTTGGCAATTTGATTATTAATTGAAAATGCTTTTACATAGTCTTTATAATAAATGGTAAAAGAAGTAACACCAAGAAAATTTTTCAATCTTTGGCTGTTAACTGTTTTGTTACTCTTAATTCTTAAACTATAATTATCTGATCCTTTTATTCCAACAGGAATAGCAAATTTTATTGTTTGTTGCGTAGCAGACTGATTGGTTACTTCCAATTTTGTAGCAAGAATAGGGGAAGTCAAAAAAACTCCATTCTCATCAGTTAATTCTACATCAAAAGCAACATCAGCGGGAAAATTATTATAGAAAAAACTTACAAAATACTCATTAAAAGGAGCTCCTCCAACAATATCACCAGCACAAATATTTATAACATCCAAATTATTTGGTGCTATTGCCTGTGCAGAAGATTTGGAAACTGTAAATAAAAATACTCCTAAAAAAAGTGAAAAATTTATTAGGAGAGAAAGAGTAGTTTTTTTCCTCATATAGTACGAATTCTGGCTAAGTCTATATCTTCAAAAAACAAAATATCAATAAACGTTTCAGAAAAATCATATTTATAATTCTCAATAATATCTTTAGCAAGCGCAGAATACGTTGCGATATTTTTTGATCTTTTATCTGATGATACGTTAGGTTTCGATCTATCAATTCCGGCAGTGACTACAGCAAAGCTATCCTTGGGGATGGATAGCTCTACTATAAACTGTTTAGAATTATCTAAATTAATTGCAGGCGTAGGTGCCAATGATTGGTTAAGATTGTTCACCATTAATACCTGATCAATAGCAATAATTGAATTTATAGGTTTTTCAATTTTACTTTGAGCAAATAAACTTAATGATAAAGGGAAAACCAAAAATATTGTATAAATAGAATACTTTTTAATAGTTGGGGCCATTTTATTTGATCTTTATTTGAGTCCTGTCTAAGACGTATACATAAATTGTCTGGGGACTTTATTAATAAATTTACGCTTTGAAATAAAAATCTAAATTATTTATCTATTACCGCTTGATGCAGTAATTTTTCCTAATTGAAGTCTGAAATCTGGCTTTTTCGGATTAAAAATATCTATAAATGTTTCTTTGTTATCACTTTGAGAATATACGTTAAAAAACACGCTATTGCCATACCAACTCTCTAAATCTTCATTATTAGAATTGAATTCTGTAAAGATGTTTCCTTTACATAAATTGAAATACATTTCTTCAAATTTAATTTTCTTAAGATTGGCATCATTAATTTCTGTTTTACTATCCAGTAAAACGGCTGGATTAAATCCTGAAATTACACTGCGTTTTATTTCAAGTGAAGCATTTTCTGCAATATAAATTGCTTCTTTTACTAAACCTGACTGAATATCAGCATTAATATTTTCGCTGTCGTTAAGCATTGTAATATTTGATGCAATAACTAACGTTTGTTTTTTAGTAAAATCTGTTTCGCTTTTTTTCTCGTAAGATGCAACTTCTAAACAACGGGATCCATCTTTATTACTTGATAAATAAGAAGATCTTACAGCTAGAGAATTATGCAAACGGCATTGTATTCCCTGAGTAAATTTAAAATCATCATTGATAGATTTATAAGAAACCAATTTTGTTGCATTAACATCTCCTCCAAAAAATCCAAATGAATCTCCTGCAGAATAGCTAACCATTATATTATCTAAAATTGTTTTATTTCCAACACCAGCAAGGGTCAATCCATTGAAAGTCCCGGCCCCTTTTACTTTTTTACCAGCGAATTCTATTCTGACAAATCTTAAAATTCCTGAATTTGCTGCAGGATTATCACCTCCGTAAGTAGTAAGGGTAGGGTCAAGATCTAAATTATAAGATCCAACGTTACCAAATTTATTAATTGGAGCATCACTAAGAATTACAACACCTCCCCAGTCACCAGCTTTTTTCTGGCTGCGGTTTGAAGTAAATACAATAGGATCTGTCTCTAAACCATCAGCAATAATTGATGCACCTTTAGTAACTACTAATGTCCCTTTTGTTTCGAAATCACCAATGATTAATGTTCCCGGCTCAATCGTTAAAACAGCGTTATTGGTTACGTATACATTACCCTGCAAAACATAAATATTCTTCTTAAGCAGTTTTGTATTTGTAGAAATATTTCCGGCTAAAATTTGGTTAGCTTCTCCATATTCAACTTTGTTAGGCTTAAATTCGGTCCAGTTATTCAACCAATTGTTGTAGCCCATAATTCCTTTCTCTTGTTGAGCACTCATACTGGTAACTGTCAAAAGAATGCAGATGATCTGAGTAAATTTTTTCATGATAAGGGGGTATTAGGGTTAATAATAAATTTGGGTATGCGTAAATTTGGGCATGCATAAATGAAAAAACTCATTCCGTGCTTCTAAAAAAATCAGAAGACATCGAACGAGTTATTTTTTAAAACCTTTTTAAATGTTAACAGAAATTTAATCCATATATGTAAACATTTTAAAAAGGTTTTAAAAATATCTAAAATTACATTTCATTCAATTCGTTGAACTCATGTAAAGATTTCAATGTTCCTTCGTAAAATAAAATTGCTGCTATTAAATTTGCCTTGTCTGAATAAGGCATCATTTTTCTTTGAAAATCAACAGTAGTATCTAAGAATGCTGTAGTCCCTATAGCTTGATTATCTAAGGCTTTTTTATGCTCATTATCGTCTGGAATACCTAAGTCAGCCATAGTAACACCTGGTTTAGTAACCAGGGCAATATAAGGCAGGGTTTTAACCAATACTTTAATACGCTCGATATATAACTCTAATAATTCTCCTTTTTGCATTCCACTCAATTCTTTTTGATCGTGATATTTACGAATAAGAGCTGTAGTACTAATGATACTTCGAGGAGCATTCTTAGCTTGGGCTATAATTGCCCCTGTGGTCAGTAAAAAAAATACGCTTAAAAAAATAATTTTCCCTTTCATATATTCTTATTAAAAAGTTTGTTGTTGATGAAAACAAAAATATATAAATTAAGTTAATCTGCAACTTTAATATTTTTTTTTTTGAAAAAAAAACTTAAAAAAAACTTAAAAAAAAGATTGAAGCCTGAATAACAGTAGGTTTCAAAGCAGTTTTTTTTAATTCATTAAAATTATTTCTGTAGGATTTTTATTTTCTTTTTAACAGAAAAGTCAACAATTCGTCCATATGATAACTAAAAAAAACTTGCTTTTGAGCAAATTATTAAAAAACTATTAACAAAAAATTCTTAATATCTTCGGGAAACAATCTCAATGTTGATAAAAGTTGCGAAACAAATAACAAACAATTTAAATTTAAGTTTGCAATTTTTTTAAAAAATAAAGGCAGATAATTAAAGTTTATAATAGTGTTTTTGACTCACTCATTTTCTTATATCTTTGCTTCATGCAATTTTCACAAATTTTAGGTCAGGATTACATCAAAAGTCACTTGATAAAAAGTGCAGCTTCGGGAAGAATTCCGCATGCTCAATTGTTCATTGGGCCTGAAGGAAGTGGTACATTATCAACCGCTATTGCCTATTCACAATATATTTTGTGCAACAATAGCGGTAATGAAAACATAAATGGAAATGACTCGTGCAATTTAAAATTTCAAAATCTCTCACATCCCGATTTACATTTTATTTATCCAACAGTAACCACTGAGGATGTTAAAACCAAACCAAAAAGTTTAGACTTTATTCAGGATTGGCGAACATTTATTCAGGAAATGCCTTATGGAGGTTTATTCGACTGGTATAAAATTTTAGGCGTTCAAAACAAACAAGGCGAAATCAGGGTCGAAGATGCACAAGAAGTTTTAAAATCCCTTTCTTTAAAATCTTATGAAGGCGGTTATAAAATCATGATTATCTGGATGGCTGACAAAATGAATATTGCCGCATCAAATAAATTATTAAAGCTTTTAGAAGAACCCTCAAATAAAACTATTTTTATATTGATTTCTGAAAATGAAGAAGACATCATACAAACCATACGCTCACGTTGTCAGGTAATTCATTTTAACGGATTACCGGAAAAAGTAATTGCAGAAGCACTAGTTTCTCAAGAAAATATAGATTCTAACTTAGCAAAAAAAATTGCACATCAGGCACAGGGGAATTTTAATAAAGCACTTTCTTTATTAAAAGAAGACGATTCAGAATATCCTTTCGAACAATGGTTTGTCAATTGGGTCCGCGCAGCTTTCAGAGCTAAAGGAAATGCAGCTGCCATTCAGGATTTGATTTCCTGGAGTGAAGAAATTGCAGCACTTGGCCGTGAAAGCCAGAAAAAATTTATTCAGTTTTGTATTGAAATGTTCCGACAGGCACTTTTATTAAATTATCAGGCACCCGCTTTAGTATACATTGAACCAAAAGTCGATAAATTCAAATTGGAAAATTTTGCCCCTTTCGTGAATGGCAACAATATCCATGATATTTTCAAGGAACTTTCTGATGCTATGTACCACATTGAAAGAAATGGAAATGCAAAAATAATATTGACAGATTTATCCATAAAACTCACACGTTTAATTCATAAAAAATAGTTTAAAAATGAATAATGTTGCTTCAATTTTGCTTTTAGCTTTTTTAGCCATAACGTTTTTACAATCAGGTTATGAGAAAATTTTTTACTGGAAAGATAATGTTTCCTGGCTCAAAGAACATTTTGCCAAAACAATTCTAAAAAACCAAGTGCCGCTTGCCCTGCTTTGTCTTTTAATTTTAGAATTAATTTCCGGAATTTTATGCGTTGTAGGCGCAATTCAACTACTGTTTAACAGTGACCGTGAATTTGGCTTTTATGGTGCTGTATTTTCTTGTATTTGTTTGTTAATGATGCTTTTTGGTCAGCGATTAGCCAAAGATTATGATGGTGCCAGAACTATTGTTATATATTTTATTCCTGCCGTCATGGCTGTTTATTGGTTGAATTAAGCGGTCACAATTATTTAAAAAACAAGCCACAGATTTCACTGTTTTTAAGGATTTTTTTAGTTTCTATAATCTGTTTAATTAGTGAAATCTGTGGTAAAAAAATAAATTTTTATCAAGAAAAATGAATCCAAAACATCCTTCAGAATCTCTGACCATTTTAACCGATTTAGTTTTACCAAGTGAAACAAATCCTTTGAATAACCTTTTTGGCGGCGAATTATTAGCCAGAATGGATCGTGCAGCAAGTATAGCAGCTCGAAGACATTCACGCCGAATTGTAGTTACGGCTTCTGTAAACCATGTCGCTTTTAACAGAGCAATTTCTCTTGGAAGTGTTGTTACTGTTGAAGCAAAAGTCTCACGATCTTTTAAAAGTTCTATGGAAGTTTTTATTGATGTCTGGGTAGAGGACCGCGAATCCGGAAGCAGAACGAAAGCTAATGAGGCCATTTATACTTTTGTTGCTGTTGATGATACTGGAAGACCAGTTGAAGTACCACCAATTGCACCTGAAACGGAACTTGAAATACAACGTTTTGATGCCGCATTACGTCGCAAACAATTAAGTTTATTATTGGCCGGAAAGATAAAACCCGAAGAAGCAACAGAATTAAAAGCTTTGTTTATATCTTAAAAATCTTACTTTTTAAGATGCATAATTTGATTGCTACTTGAAAAAAAAGAAGTATTTTTACAAAAATACAAGCCCATACAAATCTAAATCAGGAAGTTATTTAATTTTCCGGTTTGTTTTAGAAAAAGAAAAAATTATAAAAATTTAGATGAAAGAAAAAGAAAAGATGAGTTCAGAAAAAGATGCCAAATTAAAAGCGCTACAACTTACGCTTGACAAACTAGATAAAACTTACGGAAAAGGAACCGTAATGAAAATGGGCGACAAAGCCATCGTAGAAGTTGAAACAATTTCTTCAGGTTCTCTTGGTGTTGATTTAGCTCTTGGAGTAAACGGTTACCCAAAAGGGAGAATTATTGAAATATACGGACCGGAATCTTCTGGTAAAACGACATTAACATTACACGCTATTGCTGAAGCTCAAAAAGCGGGTGGAATTGCTGCTTTTATAGATGCCGAACATGCTTTTGACAGAAACTATGCTGAAAAATTAGGCGTAGATATCGAAAATTTAATTATTTCTCAACCAGACAATGGGGAACAGGCTTTAGAAATTGCTGAAAATTTAATTCGCTCAGGTGCAATTGATATTGTAGTAATTGACTCTGTTGCAGCTTTAACTCCAAAAAGTGAAATCGAAGGTGAAATGGGTGATTCTAAAATGGGTCTTCATGCACGTTTGATGTCTCAGGCTTTAAGAAAATTAACAGGAACGATCAGTAAAACAAATTGTACAGTTTTCTTTATCAATCAGCTGAGAGAGAAAATAGGTGTAATGTTTGGAAATCCGGAAACGACAACGGGTGGTAATGCCTTAAAATTCTACGCTTCTGTACGTTTAGATATTCGTCGTTCATCTCAAATTAAAGATGGAGAGAATGTTATCGGAAACAGAACCAAAGTAAAAGTGGTAAAAAACAAAGTAGCTCCACCTTTTAAAACTGCTGAATTTGATATTATGTATGGTGAAGGAGTTTCTAAGACCGGAGAAATTTTAGATTTAGCTGTTGAATTTGAGATTGTTAAAAAAGCAGGATCATGGTTTAGTTATGGTGAAACAAAATTAGGACAAGGACGTGATGCAGTAAAATCACTAATTAAAGACAATCCTGAATTAGCTGATGAACTTGAAGCAAAAATTAAAGCACATATTAAGGAATTAGCTAACGCTTAAAACTTAAAATCTTAGACTAAGCTATCATATTTTCCAACCCCGCCAAGTTTTTGAAACTTGTCGGGGTTTATTTTTTTAAAAAAAATCCATTTTTAACGCAACCTTTTTGAAATAACCTCATCTTATAAATTAAGGCACAAGCAAACAGTTGGTTTTTGCCGACGTTTTTATTGTTTATCAAGAATTTTTTAATTCTTACGCAACCTTTTTCATTTTTAATACTCTATCATATTGTACATTAACTTGAGTTTGAAAACAACTCTTTATTATCACTGTTAATATTTTTAATCATGAAAGAAAAAATAGAAGGATTGTTGAATAAAAACCGTAAAAAAACCAAATTAAAGTTTAAGAAAGTACTACGATTTATTTCCGAAAAAATAATTCATCGATAAAATTTTGAATATAAAAGGGGTTTTAAATTCAAAAGAAAACCCGGCATGTCTTTAAACATATGCCGGGTTTAGATTTTTATAGAATTTATTAATTCTGATTTGCTTTCTTAAATTTAAGTAATCCTTTGTAAATCAATTGTCTGGTTTGATCACGAAGATCTTTTCTGTTTTCTGCTTCCAGTCCTTTGGTTTCAATAAAAGAAAGTACTTTTACTCGCATTTTTCCAGGACTTCCACTTAAAAAAGTATACGAAAATCGTTCTTTATTATCAGCAAAAACAATTGGAACAATCGGGATTTGATGATCAATTGCCAAACGAAAAGCCCCATCTTTAAATTCATCCAGCAAAATTGTTTCATCATCGGGAACCCCTCCTTCAGGAAAAATACAAATACTTAATCCTTGATTCAGGCGGTTTTGTGCTCTTTTAAAAACTTCATTTTTACTTTTCGAAGAATTTCTATCAACCAAAATACAGGTACGTTTATAGAAAAAACCAAACAAAGGAATCTTCGAAAGTTCCTTTTTTCCAACAAAAACAAATGGATTTCTAACCACAGCCAACATCAGCATTATGTCAGACATTGATGTATGGTTAGCAACAATCATATAACTTTTACCCTTTTCTAGTTTTTGCTCACGTTCTATTCTATAATAAAAACCCATCCCGAAGAGAATGAATTTTGCCCATATACGAGCCATTTTAAAAAAATATGGATAGCCCCTTTCAGTTATAATAGAAATCAACAAAAATGGCAGCATAATCAATATCGGAATGGCCATTAAGACATAAAACCAAATGCGCCAAATAACCCAAAAAATAATTTTTATTCCTTTCATAGCTTCAAATGTAAGAAATCGGAGGTGAATTTTCATAAAAGAATTAACTTTGCGAAACATAAAGAATACAAATATGAAATAAACCGACAAATTTTACATAAAAACATGCAATCTTTGCGGTTAAGAAAACGATAGAATGGCAAAAATACTTACCGGCGTTCAAAGTACCGGAACACCACACTTAGGCAATTTATTAGGAGCAATTATTCCTGCAATCGAATTATCAAATAATCCTGCGAACGAATCTTTTTTGTTTATTGCTGATTTACATTCAATTACACAAATAAAAGATGGTAAAACATTAAGAGAAAACACCTACAGCACGGCAGCAGCATGGCTGGCTTGTGGTTTAAATCCTGATAAAGTAACTTTTTACAGGCAATCTGATGTAGCTCAAACTGCAGAATTAACCTGGTATCTGAGTTGCTTTTTTCCTTTTCAACGCTTGACTTTAGCACATTCGTTCAAAGACAAATCAGATCGTTTAGATGATGTAAATGCAGGTCTTTTTACATACCCAATGTTAATGGCGGCTGATATTTTATTATACGATGCCGAGTTTGTTCCCGTTGGTAAAGACCAATTACAGCATTTAGAAATCACACGCGATGTCGCTTCACGTTTCAATCATCAAATGGGAGAAACATTTGTAATTCCTGAAGCTAAAATTCAGGAAGACAGTATGTTGATTCCGGGTACTAATGGTGGAAAAATGAGTAAATCGGCCAATAATATTATCAATATTTTTCTGGATGATAAAACGCTCCGCAAGCAGGTAATGAGTATTGAAACTGACAGTACACCACTTGAAGAACCGAAAAATCCGGATACATGTAATGCATTTGCTATCTATTCATTATTGGCAAATGAAACGCAAATTTCCGAAATGAGGGCTAATTATTTAGGCGGAAATTACGGTTATGGTCATGCCAAACAAGCTTTGTTTGAATTAATTACTGAAAAATTTAAAACTGAAAGAGAAAAATACAATTACTACATGAACAATCTTGGTGAAGTTGATGATTTACTGAAAAAGGGAGCTGAAAAAGCCGCAAATGTCGCAAATCCTGTTTTACAAAAAGTTCGTGAAAAACTCGGATTCGGTATTTAATTTTAAACAATATTCATCAAGCCTCTTGTTTTCAAGAGGCTTTTATATTTTAGTTTTTATTTGTAAATTCATGATATTAAATGATTTAATAATACTATTGCTAAATAGATAAAATTAAAAAGATGAATAAATTTATTGAAGATTACGATATTCCGCCATATTTATTTCAGATTATCAATATCATTTTTTGGGTAATTATAATATTTATACTGTACAAATTGTACAGACATTTTAAAAAAAGAAAACCATAAATATTCAAATAACAGATTCTTTTTAAATCGCTTCAAATAATTTTCCCGGCAGAGGCCGAATTACACCTTTAAGCTCCATATTCAATAGTATTCCGGAGATTTTATAAATCGGGAATTCACATTGCAGTGCAATAATATCCAATAATTCTTTTCCGTTTTTAAGCAGATAATCGTAGATTTTTTGTTCGTCAGATTCTAAATCAACAAACAATTGTTTTTGTACGGGTTTAGACTTATTTTCGATGTCCCAATTGAGCATATAAACCAAATCGGCGGCACTGGTTAATACATTTGCTTTCTGGATTTTTATCAATTGATTACATCCCTGACTGTATTTGTCAGTTACGCGCCCGGGAACGGCAAAAACATCACGATTGTAATCGTTTGCCAGATTGGCTGTGATAAGCGAACCTCCTCTATCTGCAGACTCTATAACGATGGTAGCTTCGGCCATGCCGGCAACTATTCTGTTTCGGCGCACAAAGTTTTCCTTATCGGGATTGGTTGAACTCCAAAATTCGGTTATAAAACCACCATTTTCTTCCATTTTCGACATGTACTTTTTATGTGCTTTTGGATAAATCTGATTTAAACCATGTGCCAAAACTCCTATTGTTTGCAGTTTGTTTTCCATTGCAAACTGATGAGCCACAATATCAACACCATATGCGAAACCACTAACTATTATTGGATCAAGAGGTGCCAGGTCTTCAATTAAATTTTTACAGAATTCTGTTCCGTATGAGGTTATTTGCCGCGTGCCTACGATACTGATTATTTTTTTGTTTTCTAAATTAATATTCCCGGCAGAAAAAATTAAAACAGGAGCATCAATACAATGTTTCAGGCGCTCAGGATAATTTTCCTCCTTAAAAAAAGACACTTTTATATTGTTTTTATTTATGAATTCCAGTTCCTGATTTGCCTTTTCAAAAACCGTTTTATCTTTTAAATTCTTTAATAATACTGAGCCGACACCATCTATAGCAGCAACCTGGTTCGTTTTGGTCTTGAAAATTTCTTCGGCACTGCCAAAATTTGCCAATAATTTCTTAGCCATAATATCTCCTACACCTTCCACTCGAAGCAAGGCTAATAAGTAAAATAAATCTTGTTCTGACATGGCGTATATAATTTTTTAAAGGATAATATTTCTAAAAATGGTATTGTTGCAGAATGGCAAATATATGAATTAGAAGTAAATTCTCTCAAAAATAAAAATTTAAAGATAGTATGCTTTGATTTTAAAAATATCAAATATGATTAACTTATTGAAAACTAATTGTCTATAAAATTTTGTGAATTGTTAATAAAAATTGTGAATAAAATTTTGATAACTATATTGGATGCATAACTTTGTTACTATGAAAATCGAAACTTACATCTCGCAATTATTGTATCGTTATCAGTGTGTAACGGTTCCCGGGTTTGGAGCATTCTTGTCCGAAACTCAGTCGGCACAGCTTAATGAAAGTGCAAATTCGTTTTTTCCACCTAAAAAAATGATCTCTTTTAACAGTCAAATCAAAAACAATGATGGTTTACTGGCAAATCATATTGCTCATGCAGAGAAAACTTCCTATGGATTTGCCGTAAGTGCAATAGCATTTGAGGTTTTAAGCTGGAAAAAAACTTTGGAAGAAAACGGAATAGTATATCTAAAAAATATTGGTGAAATTGGTTTGAATGAGGACAACAATCTAATTTTCTTTCCAACTGATCAAAACAATTACCTGTCAACTTCTTTTGGATTAAGCCCGTTTATTTCACCTTTGGTAAAAAGGGAAATTTTCGAAAAGAAAATCGAATCAATCGAACAAGGAAAAAATATAGCATTATATCCAGAAGAAGAAAAGAAATCTTCAAACTCGTATTTAAAATATGCTGCTGTATTTGTTCTGGCGTTAGGAATTACCGCAAGTATTGGTTATCCTTTATATCAAAATCAAATTGCTGCACAAACCCTTATGGTTGAAAGTGCAGTTCAGAAAAAAGTACAGAATAAAATTCAGGAAGCAACATTTTTAATACAAAATCCTTTGCCTGCAGTTACCCTTTCTGTAGATACGTCAAAAACGGATGAAAAATCGATGTTGCCTTACCATATAATTGCTGGTGCTTATAGAAGCGAAAGAAACGCAAAAAAAGCATATAATCAGTTAATAAAAAATGGTTACGAAGCCCGAATGCTTGGAGAAAACAAACACGGATTATTCCCGGTTTTATACGGAAGTTATGCTACTATGGCTGAAGCCGAAAATGCCCAAAGAGAAATTCAAAAAGCTGAAAATCCTGATGCCTGGATTTTAATTGAAAAATTATAAAACTAAAAAACCTATTCTTACGAATAGGTTTTTTTTATTCTGAAATTATCCTCGCATTCTGAGAAAGTATTACTTTCTTTTTATTATAAATAGTTAAACTTGCAGGAGAAGCTTCTTTTTCGCGTAAAGGTGCAATGTAACATTCATAAAGATATTGTCCTCTTTTAAAATCATAATGGTGATTACCACCTGTTCCATCAGCAACAAACTCTCCATTAGTTATAACTAAATCAGGTTTTTCACTCATCTTCTGGTTTTGGGACCAGGAAGCGTATCTGTAATTTTCATTGCCTAAATCATCGATTCTAATTTTGAATTTAGATGTAACTAAAACACAAACTGGTTCTTCAAATTTAGCCAGAGAAGGATGTACATCATTTTGCTCCGTTTTTATCAATTTTGCTTTCAGGTCATTTTCCAATTTCGATTGGTAATTAATAGCAATTAAACGACCATCTTCATCAATCCAGATGTCGCCATTATTAAGCATAATACCACGCCAGCCGACTTGTTCCCAATCTTTGGCAGGATTAGATTTTATGATTTTATCCTTCAGCGTAATATCAAAAATTTCATTATATCTTTTGATAAATTCTGTCTTGTTTTTAATTACCGGAATCGGATATTCTCTCTTAAATGGATATTTAACCAATTCAGCAACAGCTTCTTTTTTATCTTTTTTTACACAATCAATAAAATAGATAATTCCTTTTTGATATTCTTTTTTCAATTCTTGAGCAACAACAAAATTTGCTGAAAAAACCAGAAGAAAAAGATATATTCTTTTTGATTTCATTTTCATATAATTAATTATTAATCTGTATTTTACGTGAAACATTCGGCACGAAGCTAATCATTTATACTGGCTTTAAACATTTTAAGTTCATCCCAGGTAAATTCATCTCCGTGTTTTTCTTTCAATCCATTCAGAGATTCTTCCTGATAAAACTGAAAGGCTTCCCGCAGGGCCAATATTTTATCATACGGCAGCACATCAGAAATTTCGATTTTTTTAGCCTGAATTAATTTAACCAGATGCATTTCTATAGTTTGTGCCGTAAGTTTTCGGATTCGGGCAATATCCTGAACAGAATTCTTTTCGATCCATAAATCATATGTTTCCTCAACTGTCGTTTTTTTGGCAGCTTTTGGCTCGTTTTTATCCAGTTTTTTTGAAGTATACCGAATAACTTGTTCTTCTGGTTGAAAAATGTCTGTATTGGTCATTTTAAACTCTTCACGAATCTTTTCCAGCTTATTTGATTTGAAATTTTTAATAGCAGATGAAGTCAGTTTTTCTTTGCAGATGGTTTCTCCGGCAACGACAATTTCAATCAATAATTTGGCTTTCATCAATCGCAAGACAGTTTTAGTCTGCAAGTCATCCAGAAAGGCTAATTCTTCATAAAATTCTTTTACTTTTTTAAATTTCTGAATTTCAGCCATTTTTTGCAAAATATCCAGAACCAATTTATCCATCGGTTTGAAAAAATAGTCATAAGCCGCCTCTACCCTTTCCTGAACAAAAAACAAATCGACAGTTTCTCTATTAAAAATTTTATTTAGCTGATTAATAAATTTTTGTGCGGGATCCGTTAGCTGATCAATCATTTCTAAACGCTTATGTGCCCAAATCGCATGTTTGGTTTTTTCTGAATTTGCTGCATTTTCGTTGTAGCTAAAACGATGATTTCTCCATTCCTGAGCCAAGTCTGCCCAATTAAAACTGTTAATCAAATAGTTATGAATAAAATTTTTTGTTTCGAAGTGCAAAGATTTCTTCAGAACATCTTCGGTAGCTTTGTTCAAAGCATAATCCATAACATCCTGATCGTTAGAGATGCCATTCATCTGCATCGGAGAAAGCAAAATAAGCCCATTTAAAGATCTTAAACGGGATAATGCAACATATGCTTGTCCGGGAAGAAAAACTTGCGATACATCGAGCGCAGCTTTATCAAAAGTTAACCCTTGGCTTTTATGTACTGTAATTGCCCAAGCCAATTTGATTGGATAATGTGCAAAAGTCCCTAAAACTTCTTCTTCTATGTCTTTTGTGAGTTCGTTTACCTTGTAACGAATATTTTTCCACTCATACTTCTCTACTTCGATCGTTTTATTTTCTTCAGGGAAATGCACAAAAATTTCTTCGGGTGAAAGCGACTTGATAACACCCATTTTTCCGTTAAAATATCGTTTTTCAAAAGACAAATCATTTTTAACGAACATTACCTGTGCGCCAACTTTCAGCTTTAGATTTTCTTCAACCGGAAAAATTTTTTCCGGAAAATCGCCTACTATAAAAGGCAAATAAGAATATTCTTTTCCGGCTAAATCATTTATTGACTGCTCGTTGATAGAATCTGCTTTGGCATTATGAGTGGTTAATGTGATATAGCCCTGGTAATTTTTTAAATCAAAATCCGTCTTTACATATTGATTTAAAAACTGAATATCCTCAGGAGAAATCTGATTATTACGGAGATTATTCAAAACTGAAATAAAATCATCATCAGTCTGGCGGTAAATCTTAGATAATTCAATGTATAACGGCGGGTTTTGCTGTATTGCATGCGAATGAAAAAAGAATTTCCCTTTATAGTAATTTCGCAACGTTCGCCATTCTTCATCACGAATTACAGGAGGCAGTTGCAATAAATCTCCAATAAAAAGTACCTGAACACCTCCAAAAGCATTAGAATTTCTTCTGACTGTCTGCATCATAAAATCAATGGCATCGAGTAAATCAGCACGTAACATACTTACTTCATCAATAATCAGTAATTCCATGTTTCTGATTACATTACGCTTGACGTTATTCATTTTGAAATGTCTTCGTAATGTTTCCTTATTTTCGAATTTAACCGTCTCTGTAAACTGAGGATTCGCCTCATAAGATGGAATAAAAGCAGAAAAAGGCAATTGAAACATTGAATGAATAGTAACACCTCCTGCATTTAAGGCCGCAATTCCCGTTGGCGCAACAACTACCGTGTTTTTATGCGTTGTGGCAATAATTTCACGTAAAAGCGTAGTTTTCCCCGTTCCGGCCTTACCCGTAAGAAAGATTGACTTCTGTGTCTGATTGATAAATTGTAATGTGTAAGCTGCTGCTTCTGAAACGTTTTGCATTTGGCGTGTATTGAAATCTAAAAGTATCGCATTTTCATAAAAGAAAAAACCTAAATCCATGATAGATTTAGGTTTTTAAAATTTAGTTAGTTTAGTTTTTATTTTTTAGCTTCTTCACCCTCTTTTGCCGCTGGTTTAGCGTCAGTTTTTGGAGATGCTTTATATTTATCATTTAAAGCTTTAATAATTTCTTTTGTGATATCATATTTGTCTTCAGCATATAAAATGGAAGCTGCATCACCAGTACCGTAGATGTAAGAGTACCCTTTTTCTTTACCATAAGTTTTGATGAATTTTTTAACTCCACTTACAAGAGAATCCATTTCAACTCCGCTTTCCTGTTGCAATTGTTGAGACAGGGCTTGTTGAGCATAACCCAATTGCTGCTCCCTTTTTTGCAATTCAGCTCCTCTTTGCTGTGCCCATGCCTGACCATTTGCCTGTGCCTGGCTTTGAAAACTGGCAGCGTCTTGTTTAAAACGAGTAATTTCAGCTTGTAGTTGTCTTCCTTTCTCTTCTGCCTGAGCTTTATATTTTGCCTCAAGATCTTTTGCTTCAGTGTACTCTTTCATTAAAACTGAAGTATCAACGTACGCTGTTTTTACTTCCTTAACTTCTGCTGTTTTATTACATGAAACAACTAAAACCGAAAGCGCGATAATTACTAATGCTTTTTTCATTTTCTGAATTTCTATTTTTTTATGTATGAAAGACAAAAATATGAAAAAATAAATAGCATCAACATAAAGTTTAAAAAATGCTATAATTTTATGATATTACTTTTATTTATCGATCAAAAAACAACGATAAGATATCACTATTAAAAGTGGCTTTCATAGCTTTTATTAGAGCTGATTTTTCAAAAAAAAGGACATTCTACCTTTGTTAGAGTTAAAAAATCGCTTAAATTGGCTTATTTTGCGTTTTAGTGGTTTTTTAAGACATAAATGTGCGATGAATACTCTTTTGTACGGCCTGCTTTTAAATTTGACTTTAATCCAACTAAAAACGCGCTGATATAATTCATTTTACCTGTTTTGTATTTTTCAGATAATAAACTCACATAAAAAGAATCAAATTTCATTGGAAGCACTTTTTCCAACTTCATATTCACTTTTTCAAAAAGAGATTGAATGGCTTTTTTTGAGAAATGCCAAAAATGAATCGGCACATCAAAAGCTGCCCAAAATTCTTTGTAATGTTTTGCATCGTACGATTTAAAATTTGGAACCGCAACAATTAATGTTCCAGTTGGTTTTAGCAAACGCTTCAATTCCTGAATTTGGAACTCCAAATCCGGAACGTGTTCCAAAACATGCCACATTGTAATTACGTCAAAAGAATTATTTTCGAGAACACTGATTTCATCAACAAAAGAAATACCTTTTTTAATAGCAATTTCTTTTGCTCTTTCACTTGGTTCTACTCCAACAATTTCCCAGCCATCATTTTTTGCCGTTAATAAAAAATCTCCGGTTCCGGCACCAATATCTAAAATTTTACCTTTTTGAGATTGCTCAGAATTAATTAAATTCAGTTTATTTTTCAGTGCCATATTTTTTACAAAATGATATGCTTTTTCAAATAAGGAACGTTTGTTGTCTGTATGCGAAATATAATCTTCACTTTCGTAATATCTTCCTAAATTTTCTAAATCAGGTTGAGGAGATGTAATTAGCATATCCAGATTTTCATCATAATACAATTCGAAAATTTCTTTAGAAACTGAATGGTCTTTAACCGTAAGAAAATGTTTTTTGTTTAAAACGTCCATTTTATAATTATTGGTATTTTGGTTTAATTTCAAAGTAAACCCTAAAAGCGAAATTTACACTTTTAGGGTTTATTGTTTTATATGTTTATTTTTTATTAGCGTTTCCAATTTATTTTTACAGCAGACATTTTTTCATTTTCAATTCTTGTTTCTGCTAAAACTGCAAAACCATTTTTGATATAAAACGGCATTGGAGATTTATAAAACTCATTGTTTTGTTTTACTTCATTTTCATGATCAATTACCCAACCATTCAAACTCGTATTTTTCTTTTTAATTTCATTGATCAAAAGAGAACCATTTCCTTTTCCCTGAATTTTACTGTCCAGAATTATAGCAAACCAATCTTCTCCTTCTCTTAAAAAAGTAAATGTCCACCTAATAATTTGATTCGAATCATCAAACAGCAAATAATGTTTTATATTTGAAAGTCCATTCAAATACAAATCAAAATCTTCAAGAGTTTTCAAATGCAATCTTGCAGGATATTCATTGTTCCAAATTTCACGTAAAATTTCTTTTTCTTCTAATGATAGAATTTCTTTTTCAATAATTTTCACAATAAGAAAATTTTAGAATTAATTAAACACATTAATAGAGTTCCATTTCAATTTGTTTCACGTGGAACAAATGTAATTTTAGATTCATAATTAAACGGTGCAACATTCTGAAATCTAAATTCTGAAATCTAAAATTCCTAACGGCCCATATAAATCAACAACACTGAAATATCACTAGGAGAAACACCACTGATTCTTGATGCTTGAGAAATTGTAACAGGCCGAATTTTACTCAATTTTTGTTTTGCTTCAATCGACATGGATTTGATTTTATTATAATCGAAATTTTCCGGAATTTTCACTTCTTCTAAACGAGTCAGTTTATCAGCGTTGTTTCTTTCCTTTTCTATATAACCGGAATATTTGACCTGGATTTCGGCTTGCTCCAAAATTTCCTGATCAACATCATTCGCTTCGATATATTCTTTTACTTTTTCAAATTTCATCATATCCTCCAGATCTATCTGCGGACGGGAAAAAACTTTGAACATTTTATCTCCTTGTGTAATCGGAGCTGTACCTTTAGATTCTAAAATAGGATTCGTTTCTGCAACCGAAACACTTGTTTCTTTAAAGAAAGCAACCATCTTTTCAGACTCGTTTAATTTCTTTTCCATTCTGCGTAAACGACCTTCAGAAGCAAGACCAATTTCATGAGACATTGGCGTCAATCTGAAATCAGCATTATCCTGACGCAACAACGTTCTATATTCTGCTCTCGATGTAAACATACGATAAGGTTCTTCTGTTCCTTTCGTAATTAAGTCATCAATTAAAACTCCAATATAAGCTTCATCACGTTTTAAAATCAAAGGTGCTTTTTCGTGCACTTTTAAATGTGCATTTATTCCTGCCATCAAACCTTGCGAAGCTGCTTCTTCATATCCTGTTGTTCCATTAATTTGTCCGGCAAAATATAAACCTTCAATTAACTTCGTTTCCAAAGTATGTTTTAACTGCGTTGGCGGAAAATAATCATATTCGATTGCATAACCCGGTCTAAAAAATTTTACCTTTTCAAATCCGGCAACAGAACTCAAAGCTTTGAATTGAATATCTTCTGGCAATGAAGTCGAAAATCCGTTTACATAAACTTCACAAGTATTCCATCCTTCCGGTTCTACAAAAAGTTGGTGACGCTCTTTATCAGCAAAACGATTTATTTTATCTTCGATCGAAGGACAATATCTTGGTCCAAGGCTTTTGATTCTTCCGTTGAACATTGGCGACCGATCAAAACCTTCTCTCAAAATATCATGAACATCCACCGAAGTGTATGTCATGTGACAAGATCTTTGATTCGTCAATGGAACGGTTAAATCCGAATAAGAAAACTTATCCGGTTTTGCATCTCCTTTTTCTTCGTTCATTTTCGAATAATCCAAAGAACGTCCATCCACACGTGGAGGCGTTCCTGTTTTCATCCTTCCAGATTCAAAACCTGCTTTCACCAAATCTTCTGTAATTCCGGTTGCGGCACTTTCACCTGCTCTTCCTCCTCCAAATTGTTTTTCTCCAATATGAATCAAACCATTCAAAAAAGTTCCGTTTGTCAACACAACAGATTTCGATCGAATCTCTACTCCCAACGAAGTTCTGATTCCTTTTATTTTTCCGTTCTCGATAATCAAACCTTTCACCATCTCCTGGTAGAAATCCAAATTTTGAGTTCCCTCCAACATCATTCGCCATTCTTCGGCAAAACGCATTCGATCACTTTGAACTCTCGGCGACCACATTGCGGGTCCTTTCGATTTATTCAACATCTTAAATTGAATTGCAGTTCGGTCAGAAACAATTCCTGAGTATCCTCCAAGCGCATCAATTTCACGCACAATTTGTCCTTTTGCAATTCCGCCCATCGCCGGATTGCAAGACATCTGTGCAATATTCTGCAGGCTCATAGTAACCAATAAGGTTTTCGATCCTAAATTTGCGGCGGCTGCCGCGGCTTCAGATCCTGCATGACCTGCACCAACCACTATAACATCATATTCTTCTAAAAACATTTTATCTTTTATTCTCCGGGAAACCGTTTAAGTCGGCTCTCAGAATTAACTTCTTTATTCTTTTGTTCCACGTGGAACTATTAAAAAATTCCAAGTTTCAAGTTTTAGATACTCATTCAACTAAATGTTCCACGTGAAACATTTCTAAATACCTTCACTAAAACTTAAATCTAATTTCAAAAACGTTCCGCGTGGAACGTTTTTGAAATTCCTTTATTAGAATTAAACATGTTTCACGTGGAACACAAGCGTGTTTAAATCTTCTTTAAATTTGAAATGAAACTTCCCCCGAAACAAATCCTTTACTGTTTCACGTGAAACATTGCGATCTTTTCATCTTCTTTTGATCGCATCAATACCGCATCAGCTTCACTTTTGTCTTTGTATCCACAGTAATGCAATATGCCGTGAGAAAGAACTCTCTTTAATTCTTCTATAAAAGAAACATTAAAATCTTTTGCATTATCTTCTACTCTTTCAACAGAAACAAAAATATCTCCGTTTAATTCGTTACCAACTGTGTAATCAAAACTGATAATATCTGTAAGTGTGTCGTGGTTTAGATATTCGATATTTATCTTATGAAGATATTCATCATCACAGAAAATGTAATTTATCTCTCCTTCGTTTTTCTTTTCAGAAACAATTACAGCACTCAACCAATCAGAAAAGGCTTGTTCGTTATCTAAAGTAAATTCGGTTTCGTAATTAAAATTGATCATTTTGTATTAAAATATTCTTGAACCTTTTGATTAAAATTCGAGCGCAAAGGTAGTGATTGTCTATTTAAAATTTCTACACTGTTTAAATATTCTAAAAATGAGCTTGGTAAAGCATTTGTTCTATTCGTAAATTCAGCTTTGTTTGTTTCAGATTGACGCTTCGTATCCTGACCTTGTTGTTGAACTGCATTGTTTAATTTTAATAATTCCTGCTGAATATTCAGGATGCGCTGCAAGTTCTCATTTTTGAAACCTTTGTTTAAAAGCTGTTTTTCTGAAGCTTTCATTTGATCAATTACAGATTTTCCTTGAGAATCTAATCCTTGTTTTGCTAATTCTTTTTGTAATGCTTCACGAAGTTTTACTTGTTCTTTATAAATCTCCATGATGGCTTCAGCGTCTCCTTCTCCATCATTTCCGTTTTCACCGTCTTTTCCTTCTCCACCATTTTTATTTCCCTGTCCGTTTTTACCTTCACCATTCTTTCCCTGACTTCCTTTTCCTTGTTCTTTACCTTCTTTTCCCTGACCTTGCTTTCCTTCTCCGCTTTGTCCCTGTTTTCCATCACCTGGCTTTTGTCCTTGTTTCATTCCCTCTTTCATTTTATCACCCAAACCTTTTTGCTTTTGAATAATATCCGGCAATTGCATTCCTTGTCCTTCTCCTGGTTTTGGTTTTCCAGATCCAGGTTTAGACATTGACATCTGCATATTGTTTAATAAATCACTTAAAAAGTCAGCTAATTTATTTGCAGATGAAGTAGCATATTGTTGGTGTGAAACCCCTTTAGGAATCTGAACATCGGTTAAAGTTTCAATTGCTTTGTCAATATTGTATTGTACGTTTCCTATTTCTTTTGTTACATCTTCAGCTACTTTTGGATTACGTAAAGACAATGCAAACAAACTATCATCAACATGTTTGAACTGCTGTTTTAAATTCTGCTGAATCTTGATATTCTTTGTATATGCAGAAGAACCCAATTTCATCGATTTAAATTGTTTCATCACATCCTCCTGAGATAAAGAATAAGCCAGTAGATTATCCAGAACCTGACGTAACATCGCAACATCTTCTTCTAATTGTTCTTGATCTCCACCCTCCATACTCGACTGCATTTCCTGCGACATACTTTTCATTTTCTTTGCAGCACTTTTTTGTTTTGGCTTAGCCGAAGAAGTATTCTTTTTACTCAGTTCTTCAGAAGCTTTTTGCAAATCAGAATCTACCTCTTTTTCTTTTGAAGCATCAGAAGGAATATCAATTGGAGATTTTAAAGTTTTGTTTTCTTGTTTTAAATCTTTTAAATCGTCTTTAATTTTATCAAACGCTTTATTAATATCGTCCTGCTTTTCTTTAGTATTTTCCGCATCTTTGTTTGAAAGCTTTTCTTGCTGTTCGGCAAGCTTGTCTAATTTCTCAGCAACTTGTTCTGCCTTCTTTTCAACATAAAAACGCTTCGTTAATTCAACTAATTGTTCTAAGTTACGAGATTGGTTTTTACTGATTTGTTTGAATTTTTCCATCTTATCAAACAACTCTTCACTTTGAAGTTTATCATTTAAATTCCTCAATTCATCCATTAACTTCTGATTCTTTTCTAAATCCTTCTCTGCATTATCCAAACGCTTTTGCAAATCATCAGCAGTTTTATCCTTCTTCTCAGATTGAAACTTGTTTAAATTCTTGTTCATTTTATCAGCAAACTGTTTCATCAATTCATCTTGTTGTTTTTGACGTTTGATAAAATCGCTTACTTTTTGTTGATCTTTAAATTCTAAATTATCTTTTTCTTTTCCACTTTTCTGAAGCTTATCCATTTCAGAAAATTGCTTGTTCTGATTTTTTAAAGACTTTTCTAAACTATTTATATTGTCATTTTGCTGTTGCAATTCCATATCCTGAATTTCATCTCTTGTAGAAACACGATCTGAAAACACAGAAGATTTTGTACTCTTAAAACCATGTGGTGCATCGTTATCAAAAACTTCAAAATAGTATTCATAAGATACTCCTTCTTCCACAGCAAGATTACTTGGAAAGTTAAAAACGAACTGATCAAATACGGCTTGCTTTACAGGAATAGTTCCACGCTTAGCCGCGTTTGGTTTGTTGCGCTCGTAGTAAACAATCTGCAATTTTGATAATCCGTAGTCATCACCCAATCTTCCTAACACATAATTTTTATCCAACTTTAAACTATCTGGCGCAGGCGAAACTGTGATTGTTGGGTGCTGATCTTTGATAACAGACAGCTGATAATCCAGTTTTTCGTAGTTTTTGACTTTATTATTCGAAGTAAGAATTTGATATTCTGTATTTTGACTTATATTTTTAGCCAATTTAAACTCATTTTCGGCCTTCTTGAACTTAAAAGTTGCGTTTTCATCCTTCCAAACAATTTCCTGAGTTGACTGCGTATTCATTTTCCAGGTTACCAAAGTTCCTTCCGGTACGATTGCGTTTCCTGTTCCTTGGATAGTTTCTGATTTCTTTTTTAGATAAGATGGAAAATTCAGTATCATTTCAAAGTTGGCAATTGACGGAACGGTGATTACTTTCAATTCATATTCTTCAGATGAAACTGAATTTCCTTCAAAAGAAAAAGCAACATTTGAAACCGGTTTTTCAATCTTGAATTCAAACTTTCCTGGTTGAGATGATTCCATAAAATAACTTTCATCTCCAATATGAATCATTACATTTTCAGGAACTATATTTCCAACAGATTCCATCTTAACAACGAAATCTTTGTTTTGTTCTGTCTGCAAATTCTGATTTAGAACCACAAATTTAAATGGAGACGGTGGTAAAAAAGTAGCATTAAAATGCACTACTCTATTTAAACTTTGAGAAATTATATTGCTGTTTCCCGAAATATAAAACACAGCAAAAAGCAAAATTGGAATAATTGCCAATGGCAAATACTTCTTATTCTTTTTAAAATTGATGGCATTTCCAAATGGAATTGGCTGTAATGAATTTGCTTTTTGTTCTATCGAAGCCAACATTAATTCTGAACTTTCTGCTGAATTCTCAGAAGCTGAAAGCTGCAAAAAGTTCGTTAGTTTATCACTCACTTCTGTAAAATGGTTTCCAATAATGGCTGAAGCCTGATTATAATCAATACCTTTTTGAAGCTTGAACAACTTAAAAATTGGGAATAAAATAAATCTAAACAAAAGGAAAACTTCTACTCCAATAAACATCCAAAATAAAAGTGTCCTTCCTACTGGTTTTAACCAAAGAAAATACTCTATAAAAAGTGTAAATAAAAAGTACAATAATCCAAAACCTATAAAAAGAAGTCCTCCTTTTATCAATTCATTGGTGTAATATTTTTTAATAAATGCTTCTAATTTTAGATATATAGCAGATGTTGTTTTCAAAATAAAATCTCTTTTGATTATAACCCATAAAAGTAGTAATTATAACAATTCAAATTTCAAAAATCAATTGTAATGACAATGTTCAAAAACAATCTCAAATACAACTTCATAAATCTAAAATCAACAATCTTAAATCTAAAATCTGAATCGTATCTTTGCATCAAAATTTAAACAAATGTCAAAGCAAGTTCGTGTGCGTTTTGCACCAAGTCCAACAGGACCTTTACATATTGGCGGCGTTCGTACTGCCCTATTTAATTATTTATTTGCCAAAAAAAACAATGGTGTTTTCTATTTAAGAATTGAAGATACTGATCAAACTCGTTTTGTTCCGGGTGCTGAAGCTTATATTATGGAAGCATTAGAATGGTTAGGAATTGCTCCGGAAGAAACCGTTGGGAAAAATGAAAAATTTGGTCCGTACAGACAAAGTGATCGTAAGGAATTATACCAAACTTATGCTGATCAACTGATCAAGTCTGGTTGGGCATATTATGCTTTTGATACACCAGAAGCTTTAGATACTTTAAGAAAAGAACAAGAAGCAGAAGGAAAAACATTTATTTACAATCATACTAATCGTGAAAAGTTAGATACATCTTTGGTGCATTCTGCTAATGAAGTTGCTAAAAGAATTGCAAATGGAGAACATTATGTGATCCGTTTTAAAACTCCGGTTGATGAAACTTTACATTTAAAAGACATTATTCGTGGTGATGTAAAATTTGACACGAATCTTCTTGACGATAAAGTATTATTCAAAAGTGATGGTATGCCAACTTATCACTTGGCTAATATTATTGATGATCATTTGATGGAAACTTCACACGTAATTCGTGGAGAAGAATGGTTACCATCAATGCCACTTCACGTTTTATTATACAGAGCTTTTGGTTGGGAGGCTCCGGAATTTGCACATTTACCATTAATTCTAAAACCAGTTGGAAACGGAAAATTATCTAAAAGAGATGGTGATAAATTAGGATTTCCAGTGTTTCCATTAAAATGGAAAACAGAGGAAGGCGTTTCATCTGGTTATAGAGAAAAAGGATTTTTCCCGGAAGCAGTTATAAATTTCCTTGCTCTTTTAGGTTGGAACGATGGAACTGATAAAGAATTATTTTCTTTAGAAGAACTTGTAGAGTCTTTTGACTTAAACAGAGTTCATAAATCGGGAGCAAAATTTGATCCGGAGAAAAACAAATGGTTCAATCACCAGTATTTAATTAAACAAAATGATGAAGATTTGGCAAAGGCCTTCACTCCTATTTTAGAAGAAAAAGGCTTCTCGACTCCGCTCGAAGTGACAACAAAAATTGTTTCATTAATCAAAGAAAGAGCTCATTTTGTTTCTGAATTTTGGGATTTGACTGATTTCTTTTTCCAGGCACCCACATCTTATGATGAAAAAGCAAGCAAAAACTGGAAGGAAGAAACTCCCGCTTTAATGCAGGAATTGATTTCTACTCTTGAATATATTGATGGTTTTGATTCAGCAAATATTGAGGCAATCGTAAAAGACTGGTTAACGAAAAATGAAATTGGAATGGGTAAAGTAATGCAGCCTTTCCGCTTGAGTTTGGTTGGCGCTTTGAAAGGTCCTCACCTATTTGATATAGTTGAAATCATTGGGAAAGAAGAAACTATTTCGAGAATTCAGAAAGCAATAAGTACTTTATAAAAGATATATTTTCAAAATACAAACGCTAAGTAACATAACAAAATGTACTTAGCGTTTTTTTATATTCAAACCCGAAGAAATTTCGTAATTTACACATCCATAAAACTTAAATCAATATCATTATGAGTATTCCATTTATTATCATTTTAGTCTTCGGATTTTTTATTTTCCTCTCGTCTTTCTTTACCGTGAAACAACAATCTTCTGTTGTAATAGAAAGGTTTGGTAAATTTTTAAGCGTAAGAAATTCAGGTTTACAACTTAAAATTCCGATAGTCGACAGAATTGCCGGACGTGTAAATCTTAAAATCCAACAATTAGATGTTATCATTGAAACGAAAACAAAAGACAACGTTTTTATCAAAATGAAAGTTTCGGTTCAGTTTAAAGTTATTCAGGAAAAAGTATACGATGCTTTTTACAAATTAGAATATCCACATGATCAGATTACTGCTTATGTATTTGATGTTGTTCGTGCCGAAGTTCCAAAATTAAAATTGGATGATGTTTTTGAAAGAAAAGATGATATCGCAATTGCTGTAAAAAGAGAATTGAATGAGGCAATGACTACTTACGGTTACGATATTATCAATACTCTGGTAACAGATATTGATCCTGATATTCAGGTAAAAAATGCTATGAATAGAATTAATGCTGCTGACAGAGAAAAAACTGCTGCTGAATTTGAAGCTGAAAGTTCAAGAATCAGAATTGTTGCCAAAGCAAAAGCTGAAGCTGAAAGTAAACGTTTACAGGGTCAGGGTATTGCAGATCAGCGTCGTGAAATTGCCAGAGGTTTAGTAGAAAGTGTTGAAGTTTTGAATAATGTGGGCATCAATTCACAAGAAGCTTCGGCTTTAATTGTCGTTACACAACATTATGATACATTGCAGGCCATTGGTGCAGATGCCAATTCTAATTTAATTCTGTTACCAAACTCTCCACAAGCCGGAAGTGATATGTTGAATAATATGGTTGCTTCCTTTTCAGCATCGAATCAGGTTGGTGAAATGATGAAGAGAAACAATAAAAAAATTGATAAACCAAAAAAGATTGAACCACTTCAATCTGGTTATGAAGATGATATTCAACCTGAAACAAAAGAATAACATAAAAGAAAAGAGGCTTAATTGCCTCTTTTTTTATTAATAAACCAGTTGATTACAAAGGGTAAAATCGATTGTAAAATTTTTGGATATGAAATTGAAAAGTAATCTTTGTATGAAGAAAAAATTCCACCAATGATATTTTGTGGTGTGATACTTTCTTTTGTTCTCTGAAAACTTAAAACTAATTTCTGATAATTAATCTCCTTCTGTAATTTTAAAATTTCCAAATCTCTTTCGATTTCTGCATATGATGAGTATTTTTTTGCTTCCATAAGATTAATCATTAAAAAAGATTTCTGAAAATTTCTCCAAAATTGGTCCTTCTACAAATTTGTCTTTTATAAAGAAAAGTAAAATTGTAAAAACAAAATAGATCCCTCCTACTGCTAAAAACCCTAAAGCATTACTTTCAAATAAAGATCCAAAAGCATATGCCGCAGCAAAAGATCCAAAAATCAAAACCATACTAAAACACAATAAGATCAGGGTAAACTTAAAAATTAAAGTCGTTGATTTCATCGCAACTTTAAAACCCCATAGTTTATAATACGCTAAATGGCTATCAAAATAGAGTTTAGCCTGTTCCTGAATACTTTCAGTATTTTCTTTTAATTCTTCAAAAGCCATATTGTAGTTTAGTTTAAAAAAAGCACAAAATTACTTATAGATAAGTGTTTTTGTGCTTTTTGAATTAATATTACTTCTGAAGTTTAGCGTTCTGTGCTTTTAAATCAGCTAATTTAGATTCTAAAAATGTAATTACTTCCTCTGTTTTATGACTCACATTCGAAAGCAACTCATCAAAAGTTCCGTCCAGACCTTGTGTAGCATTCGTAAATTTTTCACGAAGGACTTCAGAACTTGCTGCTAAAGAATCTTTTAAATTTAGAGCAGTATCCCCTAAATTTTCTTTCAGTTTAGCTCTCGTATTAGAACCTTTATCCGGAGCCAATAAAATTCCGATTGCTGCTCCTACTGCAGCACCAGCTAAAATAGCCGCAATTGTATTTGAATTATTAGACATAATATTAAGTTTTTTATGATAAATAAATGTACATCTTTTTTGAATTATAAATATTGATTTAATATTATTTTACTAAATTTTAATAATATAATTAATACACATAAGCTATAGCTTCATACTTCCCATTCTCTTTTTCGATTATACTTACAAACGGATAGCCATTAGAAGCCGACTTTGTTTTGATTCGGATGGCAGTATTATTTCTGTTGGCAATTGGCGGCTCCCCTTTTGTCTTCGTCGAGAGACCTGTAAAATTTGCCGCCTGCTTTAAACCTACTGTCTTTTTCTGAGGTAAAACAATTACCATTTTATAATCTGATTTTGAATTTACTATAACTTTATCAGATATTTTTTGAGTTTGATTCGTTTGTTTATTGGTAATTTTTGAAACTGCATACTTGGTAATTTTATGTTCCTCAAAACTC
This sequence comes from Flavobacterium sp. Flavsp81, assembly GCF_059491325.1. NCBI lineage: Bacteria > Pseudomonadati > Bacteroidota > Flavobacteriia > Flavobacteriales > Flavobacteriaceae > Flavobacterium > Flavobacterium sp. Flavsp81. Next base: position 3,511,183 of record NZ_CP168505.1, read on the forward strand.
CCGTTTAGAGAATAATGAATTAAATCATTTTCATGTTTGATAAAATTAACATCCAATTCTTCTCCATTATGTTTTGAAATTTGATGTGTTTGAGAAATTGCAATATTTGCAAATAAAACAGCCAGGGTAAAAAATACATTTTTCATGATAATTAAATTTAAGGATTAAAAATTTCTTTGATCAAAATGAAAATCAAAAATTTATAAATCACAAAACCAATTTCATGAAATTTGAAAATTATGAAATGCAATTGAAAAATACTTTTAAATATTATCAGAAACAAAATCACAATTAGAATTGACCATAAAACCAATTTTCAGAATACAGACTTAGAATACAATCTAAAACAAAAATCTATTTTTTTGAATTTCAGAAAAACTCATTCGATTCCTAAAGTTGTCATTTTTAAAATTAAAAAATTTCAGATTTGACCTTTGGATAAAAATAGCAACTTTATAAACAATTGTATGTTAATAACCCGTTAAACTGACAAAAATGACTTATAAAATTAAAATAAAGCTCAAGAATCAACAATTATTCAAAAGATGAGTTTAGATATGGAAGAAATAAAAAAAGGTCTTAAAATTAAAATATGAAAGTAACTTTTAGTTAAAAATATCTATTAAAATTTACAATTAATAGATTTTATATATAATAATTATATTCATTTAAATTTATTAAATCGATCATTAAAATTGATTGAGTAAAATTTCATTTTCTTTTTGAAGAAATCCTCACATTTTTTCAAAAGTAGATTTCAAATGTCAACTTATAAACATTCCGCTGTTAATAAGCTCTAAAGATGGATGAAATAAAAGCTAAAATTAAAATAAAGCGTTTATTTTAATCATTTTCTTTAAGATGAATTCTGTTATCCTAAAAAGTAAATAAATGATTTAAAATTAATTTATGTAGGTCATTTTTAATATAAAATATTTATAAAAATTTAATTTTATATAGAAAAAACAAATAATAAAAAAAGCGCTTATAAAAGCGCTTTTCAATAGATTGTAATAATATTATTTTTTTACCATTTCAGAAAGAATTTCAATTTCTCTCTCCGAAGCATTTTTTGGAGGATTTGAATATAATTTTAAAATTTCCTCTTCAAATTGATTTTTGAAATCTGAAGTTTCTAAATCTCTTAAATTCAAAAGTGCTTTTGATCGTACATAAGTCGATTCACTTCTAAGAGACATGTTATATAATTTTTTAATATCCTCTTCTTCAAAATCTGAAGATTTCAAATGAGAATATTTCAAAATAAATTGAGCAAATAACAATGAAGCTTTATTATTGTTGATATTCTTTTTTAATGAATTTTGTAATAAGGAAAAACTGGAAATATTTTTAATACTCTCTCCTATTGCGCTTTCAATTGCAATTCGTTCCGGTTTAGTTTCAACTTTAAAATATTTATTGATTTCTTTTAAGGAATTGTTAATGCTGTTTTCTTCCTTCTTACCTTTTTCTTCCCAGGCATCTTTTAATCCAACAGTTCTGTTAAATACTAATTTTGAAGGAGTTGAATCTTTATCAACAGTAAAATAACCTAAACGTTGAAACTGAAATTTGTCTTCATTTCGTGCTGTTGCTAAACTTGGTTCTACAAATCCTTTGATGATTTCTAATGAATTTGGATTCACAAAATCCAGGAAGTTTTTATCTTTATAACTGTCCGGAGCTTCATCTGTAAATAAACGATCGTACATACGAACTTCAGCTTCAACTGCATGCTGAATAGAAACCCAATGTAATGTTCCTGAAACTTTTCTCTGACTTGCTTCTGTCCCGCTTCCACTTAAAGAATCGGTATCATAAGTAACATGAATTTCTGTAATATTGCCGCTAGCATCTTTTATAACACTTTCTCCCTTAATGATATATGCATTTTTAAGACGTACTTCTTTTCCTAAAGTTAGACGGAAAAACTTCGCTGGGGCTTCTTCTAAAAAGTCTTCTCTTTCAATATATAATTCACGGGAAAAAGGCACTTTTCTAAAACCTGCACTTTCATCTTCCTGATTATTTTCGGCTTCCAGCCACTCTTCTTTTCCTTCAGGATAATTTGTAATGACCAATTTTACAGGATCTAAAACAGCCATGACACGAGGTGCAATTTTGTTCAAATCTTCACGAATACAGAATTCTAAAACTGATACATTTATTAAATTATCACGTTTTGCAATACCAATTGTATTAGCAAAATTACGTAATGAAGCAGCAGTATAACCACGTCTTCTTAAGCCCGAAATAGTTGACATTCTAGGATCATCCCAACCGTTAACATGCTTTTCCTTAACCAGTTGCTGTAATTTTCTTTTACTTACAACAGTGTGTGAAAGATTACGTCTGGCAAATTCTCTTTGTTTTGGACGAATCTTATTTTCATCAATAATCTGATCTAAAAACCAATCGTATAATTCTCTATGTGGTAAGAATTCTAAAGTACAAAATGAGTGTGAAATCTCCTCTAAATAATCACTTTGTCCATGTGCCCAATCGTACATTGGATAGATTTTCCAGATATCGCCGGTCCTATGGTGGTGTTTGTGTAAAATCCTGTACATGATAGGATCACGCATCAGCATATTAGTAGATTTCATATCAATTTTTGCACGAAGAATATGAGTTCCAGCCTCAAACTCTCCGTTTTTCATTCTTTCAAATAAGTCTAAATTTTCTTCAACAGAACGATTTCTGAATGGACTATCGGTTCCAACACTAGACGGAGTTCCTTTTTGAATCGCCATATCTTCAGATGATTGACTGTCAACATACGCTTTATTTTTTTTAATTAACAAAATCGCCCAGTCATATAATTGCTGAAAATAATCAGAAGCATAACGTTCTTCTGTCCAGTTATAACCCAGCCATTCCACGTCTTTTTTAATAGCATCAACAAATTCTTGTTCTTCTTTTTCAGGATTGGTATCGTCAAAACGTAAATTTACAGGAGACTGATAATCAATTCCTAAACCAAAATTTAATGCTATTGAACTTGCGTGCCCAATATGCAGATAACCATTTGGTTCTGGTGGAAAACGAAAACGAAGTTTGGAATTTGACAGACCTGATTTCAGATCTTCTTCTATGATTTGTTCAATAAAATTGAGTGATTTCTCTTCTGATGCCATTATTTATAGTAATTTTAGCAAAGATAAAAAAGTTTAGAGTTTTCGGTTTACAGTTTACAATTTTCTTTAGAAACTTCTCACTGAAATTGAATATTTAAGCAGAATAATTAAAAAAATGGGAGTTATAAAATTAAAAAACATCCGAACTTTTTCTTACCACGGATGTTTAATCGAAGAGGGAAAAATAGGGTCTGATTACACTGTAGATTTAAAAATTAAAACCAATTTACAAAAATCAGCAGCAACAGATCATCTGGCTGATACTGTTGATTATGTACATTTAAACAAAATTGTTACTGAGGAAATGGCAATTCGTTCCCATTTATTAGAGCATGTGGCCAAAAGAATCAATATTCGTGTTTTAGCAGAGATTCCTTTGGTACAAAAAACTACAGTTTCAGTATCTAAAATTAACCCTCCTATTGGTGGTGATGTTGAATCAGTTACCATAAAAATGATGGAAATTAGAAAGTAATTCTTTACAACAGAAAACTAATTTTTTAAAATAGTTACTTTTAAAGTTTTGAATTTTAAAGATTTTAGTTACTTTTGCCATCCGTTCAAGTAATGGCGTCGTGGCCGAGCGGCTAGGCTGGGCTCTGCAAAAGCTCCTACTCCGGTTCGAATCCGGACGATGCCTCCAGAAGAGATACAGCAATGTATCTCTTTTTTTGTGTCTAACTTTTTCACAAACTGAACGTAAATTACTTAATATAATTCTCCTTGTCGAAATAACAAACATAAGATAAGTGTAAGCATAAAAAAAACCTCTAAAAATGAGAGGTTTAAATTTATATATTTTCAGTTGTTAAAAACTACTTCTCAATCTTTTCAAAAGCATTTTTTACCATTTCTTTTTCTTTTGGAAACCAGCCTTGTGTTATTAAAACAAGTCCAAAAACCATTAAAACAATACTAATTATTTTTTTTATTTTAAGAATGTTGGTTGGCGTCATTTTAGATTTTAATTGTTTGGCTAATAATATTTTAAGGCAGTCAACTAATAAATAAGTAATAATGACCGAAGTAAAAAAAGTAATCATTCGCGAATTTTGCATTTCTAATTTTGGACCGACAGAAATAATAACAGCCAGCCAGAAACCAAGAACACCAATATTAATAACATTCAGTAAAAATCCTTTTATAAACAAACTCCCGTAGTTTCGTTTTATAATATCCCGATCTATTTCTTCATCATCAATTTTTTCTTCATTCTTTAATCTTACGAACGAAATAATGCCATATGCCAACATAATAATTCCGCCAAAAATAAACAATGCAGGTTTATCTTTTAAGCTCTGAATCAATCTGTAACTTCCTAAATAAGCAATTCCTATAAAAAAAATATCACCTAATACTACACCAAGATCAAATACTATTGCAGCTCTGAATCCTTTTGTAATACTGGTTTCCAGTAGTATAAAAAATACTGGGCCTATCATGAAACTTAAAAAAAGTCCCCATGGCAGCCCAGCTAAAATATCATTTATCATTCAAATACAATTAGTTTACTTTACCTCTTCGATTTTTCCTCCTAAAACCGTTTTCTGATTAATTTGTTTCGGTTTTCCGTAAATATAAATAGAGCCTCCTGCGCTAACTTTTGCATCAACTAAGGTCGAAGCATTCACATCTGCTTTACCTCCGGCAGAAACGCTTACTTTGGTTTGGGCAGTATTTAATTTACTTGCCAGGAGATAACCACCTGCTCCTAATTTTGCATCCTGATTGGAAGCCTTACCTGATAAGGTGATTTCTCCTCCTGAAACAGAACTTACATCAAGTCTATCTACATCTACATCAATATTTATTTTACCGCCTTCTTGTGCACTGACTTTAAAAGATGTTGCTTTAATTGTTTCCTTGCTTGTAACTACTGCGCCTTCATTAACATCAATAAGCTCAATATGTTTGTAATAAACAGTAATATCCAAATCATCACCAGATAATAATTTTGGAAAAGGCATTCTTAATTTTAATAACCCTTGTTTATTAACCACTTCAAGTTCTGATTCACGAGCTCCTTTTATTACAATCTTATTATCTGATGACTGTACTAATTTTACATGTAATTTATCGAATACTTTTACAGAATCGAAATCTCCTAATTCTTTGGTCACCTGACCAAATGACAATTGCGCAACTAATATTGCAGCCCCTATAATAAATTTTTTCATTTTCAAAATTTTTAAATTTAACAACTATTCTGCTCTTCGTAAAAAATGAAAATCCAATTGTTTTTTAACCAAATCCGCATTTTTTACTTTAACGTAAATTTCATCCCCTAATTGCAATATACTGTTTGAAGTCGCTCCAACCAAAGCATATTGTTTTTCATCGAAAGTATAATAATCATCTTTTATTTCTCTGATTCTTACCATCCCTTCACATTTGTTTGAAATTATTTCAACATAAATTCCCCATTCTGTAACACCGGAAATAACACCCAAAAACTCTTCGTCTCTATGGTCCTGCATGTATTTTACCTGCATGTATTTAATACTGTCACGTTCAGCATTTGTCGCTAAACTTTCCATATTTGAGCAATGCTGGCATTTTGTTTCGTAAATTTCTTCGTCTACAGATTTTCCTGCATCCAGATAATATTGAAGCAAACGATGTACCATTACGTCCGGATAACGACGAATTGGAGAAGTAAAATGACTGTAATAATCAAAAGCTAATCCATAATGGCCAATATTATCTGTCGAATATTTAGCTTTACTCATACTTCTAATGGCAAGAGTATCAATTAAATTTTGCTCTTTTTTACCATTTACTTCTTCCATCAGAGCGTTCAGTGATTTTGAAATATCGCCTTTATTACGAAAATCTATTTTATAACCAAATTTAGCAATTACTGCTGCCATAGCAATTAATTTGTCTTCATTTGGTTCATCGTGAATTCTGTAAATAAATGTTTTCTTCTGTTTTCCAATATATTCAGCCACTTTTCTGTTAGCTAAAAGCATGAATTCTTCAATCAGGTGATTAGCATCTTTTGATATTTTAAAATAAACTCCTTCCGGCTCACCTTCTGCATCTAAATTGAATTTTACTTCGACTTTATCAAAAGAAATCGCTCCATTCGCCATTCTTTTCTTTCTTAAAATCTTCGCTAATTCATCTAATTTTAAAGTAGCTTCAACAATTTCATCTGAAACTACATAAGATTCTCCGGTAATTGAAATATCAACCGGAATCGTATTGTCTTTCGTTTCAATAATATATTGTGCTTCTTCATAAGCAAATCGTTGATCTGAATAAATTACGGTTCTTCCGAACCATTGATTAATAACCTGTGAAGTTGGAGAAATTTCAAAAACTGCAGAGAATGTATATTTCTCTTCATTCGGACGTAATGAACAGGCAAAATTAGACAAAACTTCCGGGAGCATTGGCACTACCCTATCTACTAAATAAACCGAAGTTGCACGTTGGTATGCTTCATCATCTAAAATTGTTCCTTCTTCTAAATAATAGGAAACATCGGCAATATGAATTCCGATTTCGTAATTTCCGTTCTCTAACTTTTTAAAAGACAAAGCATCATCAAAATCTTTTGCATCTTTTGGATCTATCGTAAACGTGAGTGTATCACGCATATCACGACGTTTTGCAATTTCAGATTCCTGAATAGAAGTATCTATTTTTTGTGCATATACCTCTACTTCTATCGGAAAATCTGCTGGTAAACCATATTCAGCCAAAATAGCATGAATCTCAGTATTATGTTCTCCGGGTTTTCCTAAAACTTTAACCACAGATCCAAATGGACTATCAGCTCTTTTTGGCCAGTCTTCAATCGTTACTAAAACAACATCACCGTTTTCTGCTTCTCCAATTTTATCTTTCGGAATAAAAATATCCGTATACATTTTAGGATTTGCAGTAGAAACAAAAGCAAAATTTGCCTGAATATCTATTACTCCTACAAAATCTGTTTTATTTCTTTCAACTACTTCAATAACCTCACCTTCAGCACGTTTTCCTTTTCTTCTGTTATAAACGTACACTTTTACTTTGTCTTTATCTAAAGCACGATTTAAATTATTAGTCGGAATAAAAACATCTTCAGTAAACTCAGGACAAACAAAATAGGCCGTTTTTCTACTGGTCATATCAATTGTTCCTTCGTAATAATCTTCACTAACTGCCTTAATCAAATATTTTCCCGGTTCTGATTCTATTATTTTTTTGGACGCAGCCAGAATTTTTAAATCTTTTATAATCTGATTTCTGCTTTTGGTATCATCAAGTTCAAGCTTTGCTCCTATTTGTTTATAATTGAATGCTTTATTAGCATTTTTCGATAAAACTTTTAAAATTTTACTAGAGAAATCACTCTCATTTTTTATCGGCTTTTTAATTTTCTTATTCATATATCTTTTCTTATAAAGTTTAAAATTACAAATAAGATATCAGATAACAGATTTTAACAATTAGAATTATTAAAATTATAACTTTAGTATCTTTACAAAAAGACCTTTATGGAAAGCTTTAAAACGATTGCCATATTCAATTACGACCACGAAACGGTTATTCTCAAACATTTATTAGAACAGGAAGAAATTCCATATTTTTTTGAAAATGAAATGACACTTTCAGCTGTACCAATGTACTCTGCAGCGCTTGGTGGCATTAAACTTAAAGTTCATCCAAACGATTTCGAACAAGTACAGGAAATTCTGGACAGTCTTAACAATCCTCTAAAAATTGTTTGAGACAAATCTTCTTTTCAATTTCTATTTTTTCTTTTCAAATTTCAAAGTTGTTAACATATATTAAATACAACAAAAAGAAAAATTTAAATTTAATTAATTTTTGATGGTTATTATAGGGTGTTAATAGGTACAATAATTTTATTTTTAAATGTATTGAAATGAAGTTTTACTTACTTATATAGAGTTATCAACATAGTTATATTTTGTTAAAGGATTAGTTTTAAAGTCTTTTTATATTTTAATCAACAATGGTTAACAACCAAAAATGAATTCATTTTGTAGATAACTTCATAAAGTGAATTTTGTTGAAAATTGCATTTTTGGTATTGATAACTTTTATAAAAATTCATCAAACTTTATTAGGTTATTTCATTCGGGTTTTGGATTAGGTTTTTTTTCGACACAACCAAAAAATACTTCTGATTTTCTATCTTAACTTATTAACAAATAATGTTAATTTAAGGTTAGCTGAATATCAACGAATTATGATTTTGTATTAACATCCTTAAATTTTAACAAAAAAAATATTTATTATTAATTGATAATCAGTATATTATGCAGATATAAAAATTGTTAATAACGTTTAACCTTTTGATAATAGGGGAGTTATATTTTGATTTTTTTTTCATAAATCAAGGCTTTATAATTTCTAATATATTAGGTTTCAAAAATAAACAAATCTATAGTAAAGCTTATCTGAAATTGTTTGGTTAAATTTGCAGTTACACAACTTAAAATATTATTATAATGAAAATTTCGATAGGAAACGATCACGCGGGACCAGATTACAAAAAGGCAATAGTTGCTATGCTAAAAGCAAAAGGACATGAAATAACCAATTATGGAACAGATTCTGAAGATTCTGTTGATTACCCGGATTTTGGACATCCGGTTGCGAATGATGTTTCTGAAGGAAAAGCGGATTTTGGAATTGTAATCTGCGGAAGCGGAAACGGAATTGCAATGACGGTTAATAAACACCCGAAAGTGAGAGCCGGTTTATGTTGGACGAAAGAAATTGCAGTTTTAGTCCGTTTACATAATGATGCTAACATAATTAGTATTCCAGCGCGTTTTACTTCAATTCCGCAGGCTGTAGAAATGGTTGAAACTTTTCTGAATACTGAATTTGAAGGTGGAAGACATCAAAACAGAGTGAACAAAATTGCTTGTCAATAAATAAATATGGGCCACGACCACAGTCATCACCACGGACATAATCACGAAGTAACAGGTAAAAATTTATCAATATCTATTTTTTTGAATATTGGAATTACTATTGCTCAGATTGTTGGAGGATTTATATCAGGGAGCTTGTCTTTATTATCTGATGCACTCCATAATTTTAGTGATGTCATTTCTTTGATTTTAAGTTGGGTGGCACATACATTAGCCAAAAAGAAGCCAAATGCTTCAAGTACATTTGGTTATAAAAGAGCAGAACTTATTGCCGCATTTATAAATGCGGCAACTTTAATTATAGTGGCTGTTTTTTTGATTTACGAAGCAATTGTCAGATTTTCAGAACCTGTAGTGATCAGTTCTAATCTGGTTATTTGGTTATCGATTTTAGGAATTGCTTTTAATGGTTTTTCAGCTTTGCTTATTAAAAAAGATGCAGATCATAACTTAAATATGCGATCGGCTTATTTGCATCTTTTTACTGATATGATGGCTTCAGTAGCTGTTTTGGTTGGAGGTTTCTTAATGAAATATTTTCAGTGGTTTTGGGTTGACAGTGTAATTACGCTTGGAATTGCTGTTTATTTGATTTTGATGAGTTTAGATTTATTAAAATCATCCACAAAAATGCTGATGCTTTTTACTCCTGATAATTTAGACATTGAAGAGATTGCAAAAAAAATCCATGAAGTTACCGGAAACCATAGGTTGTTTCATATTCATGTCTGGCATTTAAATGATAATGAACTTCACTTTCAAGCGCATTTAGATTGCAAAGAAAATATCTCAATTTCAGATTTTAATAACATCGTTTCAGAAATAGAAGAAGTTTTATTTCATGATTTTCATATTAGCCATTGTACGATTCAACCTGACTTTGAAAAAAACGGCAGCAAAGATTTTATTCTTCAAAATGAATAAATTTCAGGTTAACTAAATAAGTTTCCTGTTTGAATTTATCAAGACTTCAAAAAAACCGGGTGCTTCGCACCAAAGAAAATAGTAAACCGGGCGGATTTTAAATCCATAGAATTTCATTGTTTAATTATCTTAAAATCAATAAATTATAAAAATAGTTTATCATTCAGGAGGGTAATTACAACTACAAACTGAAGGAACAAAATTCCGCAAAACTTCAAAATAAAAGAGGATTTACTAGTTTTATGATTAAAAATCAACATAGCTAATAACAATCCGAATGAACCGCCAAAAATACCCAGTGCAAAAAGTGTTTTTTCAGGAATTCTGCGTTTATTTTTAACAGCAAGATACTTATCATATCCGGCGATGAGAAAAGTAAAACTATTTACAATTAAAAAATATATTAATAAAATTTTCATAGGCTTAAAATTAGAAACAAAGATATTATTTTAGCCAAGTGAATGATCAATTTGCGACTATGGTTTTAAGTGGCAGATTATCTCATTTTATAATTAAGAAATTATTTCATTAAAAGTATGACTAATATTCAATTCATTGCAAAGTCTGTGCAAACAGCAGCGATTAACATTCAGAATACTGTAAAGTTATTAGAAGAAGATTGTACGATTCCGTTTATTTCCCGTTACCGAAAAGATACTACAGGAAATCTTGACGAAGTTGTAATTGAACAAATTGCTAAGCTTCAAAAAGAGTATGAAGTGATTGTAAAACGTAAAGAAGCAGTTTTAAAATCTATTGAAGAACAAAAATCGCTTACGCCGGAATTAAAGCAAAAGATTGAACAAAGCTTTGATTTACAGGAAATCGAAGATTTTTATCTCCCTTTTAAAAAGAAGAAAAAAACCAAAGCCGATGTTGCCCGGGAGTTTGGTTTAGAGCCATTAGCCAAAATTATAATGGCAGAAAATGATGTTGATGTAGATTTTATTTCGACACAATATATTAATGATAATGTTATTAATGAAGAAGCCGCAATTCAGGGAGCAAGAGATATTATTGCCGAATGGATTAACGAAAACATATATGTTCGTAAACAACTGAGAAGATTATATCAGCGAAAAGCGACAATCGCAACTAAAGTCGTGAAAACGAAAAAAGACGATGAAAATGCCCAAAAATTCAGTCAGTATTTTGATTGGCAGGAACCGTTGACAAAAGCACCTTCACATAGATTATTGGCAATGCTTCGTGCAGAAAACGAAGGCTTTGTAAAAATGAAAGTAGAAGTAGATCTGGACGAAGCGTATGATATTATTGACGAAATAATCATTAAAAAACAAAATAGCACAACGGCACATTTACAATTAGCAATTGAAGACAGTTACAAACGTTTATTGAATCCTGCGATTGGAAATGAAACTTTACAGGAAGCTAAAGCAAAAGCAGATGCAAATTCGATTCAGGTTTTTGCGAACAATTTGGGACAGTTATTATTGGCACCGCCTTTGGGAGAAAAAAGAATTCTGGCAATTGATCCTGGATTCAGAAGCGGCTGTAAAGTAGTTTGTCTGGACGAAAAAGGAGATTTGCTATACAACGAAACGATTTATCCGCATGCGCCTCAAAACGAGGAAGCCATGGCGATGAAAAAAATTCGTTCGATGGTGAACTCTTATAAAATTGATGCTATTTCAATTGGAAACGGAACTGCTTCACGCGAAACCGAATTTTTCATCAAAAAAATTGCGTTCGACAAACCGTTGCAGGTTTTTATAGTTTCTGAGGCAGGAGCTTCTGTATATTCGGCATCAAAAATTGCACGTGAAGAGTTTCCTAATTACGATGTTACGGTTCGTGGCTCCGTTTCTATCGGAAGACGACTTTCTGATCCTTTGGCCGAATTGGTAAAAATTGATCCGAAAGCAATTGGAGTAGGACAGTATCAGCATGACGTAGATCAGACCAAACTAAAAGAAGAACTTGATAATACAGTAATTCGCTGCGTGAACTCGGTTGGAATTAACATCAACACGGCAAGTAAACATTTATTGAGTTATGTGAGTGGAATAGGTGAGAAGCTGGCGGAAAATATCGTTCAATACCGTTCAGAAAATGGTCCATTTGAGGACAGAAAACAGTTGAAAAAAGTACCTCGTCTTGGTGATAAAGCGTATCAGCAAAGTGCTGCTTTTATCAGGATTTCGAATGCAAAAAATCCATTGGATAATTCTGCTGTGCATCCCGAAGCTTATCCGGTTGTAGAGAAAATGGCGAAAGATTTAAAACTTTCGGTAAATGACTTAATTGCAAATAAAGAGAAAACAGCCTTAATTAAGGCCGAAAACTATATTACACCTGAAATTGGTTTATTAACGCTAAAAGACATCATTAAAGAGCTTGAAAAGCCTGGATTGGACCCAAGAAAGTCAGCTAAGGTTTTTGAATTTGATGCGAACGTAAAATCAATCAAAGATGTGAGAACCGGAATGATTTTACCGGGAATTGTGAATAACATTACCAACTTCGGCTGTTTTGTTGATATCGGAATCAAAGAAAGCGGATTGGTTCACATTTCGCAATTGAAAGCCGGTTTTGTGAGTGATGTAAATGAAGTGGTAAAATTACATCAGCATGTTGATGTGAAGGTTACTGAAGTTGATGAGGACAGAAAGAGGATTCAGCTGACGATGATACTTTAAAATTATTATAAAATAAAAAAATCCCAAATTACAATCGTAGTTTGGGATTTTCTTTTTTAAGATTACTTTAAAATTACCTTTTTCGTGATACTTTTATTATTACTTGTAATTTTTATCAAATATAAACCTGAAGAATGATTTGCTAAATTTATCTCTGTAGTTTCAGCAGTTGTTTTTTGTTCTGAAATAACTTTTCCTTGTGGAGAAATTACAGAAATCACAGATTTTTCCGGTGCGGAAACGGTAAATTTATCATTACTTGGATTTGGATATAAAGTAATAGCTGATTTTTCTAATTCGAAATCATCGTTTGATAAAGTAGCATTTTGTGGTAAGTAAAAATTACCTGTTAAAGCCAATAAATACAGTGTTTTTAAGGTATGATTAAAATAACTGTCAGGTTCATTTAAATTTTTTAAATCGGTATAAGAAGCATCCAAATGTGCCTGATCATCGCCTCCCATAGCAGCACAGGCAAATGCTCCAACAAAAGTACCGTTGTGCCATTGTCCGCTCGCAGTACCGTTTTGATTATAACCATCTTTTATATTACTAGTACCACCTAAAGTTAGACGCACAAAATCGGATGATTTTTTAGAATACGTTTTAGCATCTGTAGTACCGTACCATAAAAAATCAACTGCAATTCGCCATGGTGTTCTGGCGGCATCATAAGTATAACCTCTACCCTGATTAGCATAACCACTTGCCTGTGACGAATAATTTCCGGAAGCCTCACACCAATCAGAAACTAATCCGCCTACAGCATTGTTTTGCGTTAAATTACTGTTGATAACAGTGTAGGCTTTTGACGCAACTGAATTCCAAAAGGAAGTATCGTTGGTAAAAGTACCAAAAGCACGGTAATAACCAGGTGAAAAATAAGATGGATTAGTAAGCGAGCTTCCGCCAAAGGCATCCCCTGGTTTTAGCACAAAAGTATTGGCTTCAACTTCATGAGATTTTATGGCAGCAATTAATGTTTTGGCATCGTTTTTATAATTAATTGTACCGGCACTTGCCCATTGATAATCGGCTACAATAAGTGCAAAAGCAGCGTCTAATTCGGCATCGGTAGCTCCGTTTTGACCATTAGTTCCGGAGCAGCCGTTAATTTTCCAATTCATTACACCATTGCCATTTACATTGTCTTTGTAATATAGCCACAGTCCGTCAAAGAGAGTTTTATCAGCCATATAGACAGATAATAGCATTCCGTAACCAATTCCTTCAGAAACGGTTTGTGAACGATCATCAAATTTTACACGGTAACGTCCATTGTTACAGGCTTCTACAAAATTGGTTTTCCAGGTTGCATAGCTATTAATAACATCCTGACTGTTTTTTGAAGCTGCCATTAAACCATTTGCATAGGTTTTATTAGCAGGAAAGGGCTGGGTTTGCGAATAACTTTTAAAACAAAGAACAAAAGCCGCAACCAAAAATAGGTTTTTCATATTTATATAGATTTAGGGAATGTAAAAGTAAGATTTTTTATATAAATAAAAAGCCCAAAATTATAATTATAATTTTGGGCTTAAAAAACGCTATAAGTTAGCTTATTTTTTTATTATTAATTTTTGAGTTTTTACTTTATTGTTGCTGTTGTTTTTAATAAAATACGTTCCGTCTGACAGGCTTTCAAAATTTAAAGTAGTAACTACATTTTCATCCAGATTAAATGATTTCAGAGTCTTTCCAGATATGTCTACTATAATGTAATTTCCTTTATATGGAGTAATAATATTTACGATTCCTTTATTAGGATTCGGATAAATTTTAAATTCATTTTGTTTAAATTCATCGACTGCAAGATTACTTATTGTAACACAATTAGAAGTTACAGTGCAATCACCCATTGTTATCTGGACTTTATAATCACCATTTGCTAAAGCTGTATAAGATTGGTTTGTTTCATTGGTCAATAATGTATTCGGACACTGATACCATTGGTATGTTGCTCCTGATTGATTGGCTGTTAATAAACCTGAGTTTACTGCTACTGTAGCATTAATAGCTGATGAATTACTGATTGTCAAATTCAAAGTTTTGGTATCACAGCCAACAACATTAGTATAAGTTCCTGATGTTGTATATGTTGTACCATTTTCAGACCAGGTATAGCTATCACAAGCTGATACAGTTTGAGAAGAAGATGTAGATGGAGTTCCTGTAACTGTTTTTACTAACAATCGGTCACTTGCACAATAGGCTGCTTCACAAGCCACACAATAAGTTGTATTATTTGTGGTTGGTGTTGCGGTAACTGATGTTCCTGTTGCAAAACTTGGACCTCCTATTAATGAAGTATACCAGGTAACAATTGTTCCTAATGGACATGTAGCATTTAAATTTACTGTTGCAGTTCCTAAGCAAGGAATATTTTCTGTAGTATTTGTAAATATTGCATTAACAGGTTTAATAGAAGTTGTTGTTACATTAGAATTTACAGTTATAAAATTAGATCCGCTTACAGTTGCCTGATTGGTCACCTGACATGTACTTGCCGGTAACGTATTAGCTGCATTTACAGTTGCACTGAAAGTGATTATAGTACTTTTTCCTGCAGACAATGTAAATGGGCCTACAGAAATTGTTTCTCCGGATGTTGCTTTTGCAGTATTTTTTGTAGTTGAAGGATTGTTTTCAGTAATATTTTGAGTTTCAGTTATTGGAGCTGATTCTTCTTCTATTTTAGCAGTAGTAGCAAATTTTGAAGCTGATGGATTGTCTGGTACTAAAGCAGTTCCTGAAACAATTGTTCCTCCGCCTACTTCATCTACAGCAGTTCTTGGTCCTGGATTATTAGCATTCCAAAAAGTAGTAAGTGCTGCAGTTCTGTCACCTGTTCCATTTGTATATGCAGTTGTACCTTGCAAAATAACCTGACTGTTTGTTCCTAAAGAAAGAACATCGAAGGTACCTGCTGCCAAACCGGTAACAGGGCTGTTGGTTGTATTGCTCCCTATATTGGCTGCACTTATTAACGGACTTGTCGAAACATTCCCAACTGCAATTACGCCAACATGTGTATAGGCATTTGTTACCAAGCTAATATTATTGTTTTTTATTGTGGCGTCCATACGGGCAGTACCTAGTAAACCATTATCGTTTGCTTCAGAAACAATGCCGTAATTACTAATATTTGTAATAGTATTATTTAATATTTCAGTAGTGTGTTTACTGTCGCCATAAGCTGCAACAGAAATACCATTGCACGAAGACCCAATTCCGCCCCCATCAATAGTGTTGTTATTGATTCTTCCTTTCATTGTTCCAGTACCCTGATTACCAATGTTACAGGTAAAAGCACCATTAAAACTAGATTTTAAAGTGTTGTTTATTACATTATAGTTTACGGTTGCAGCCCCAACAGCCTGCAATGACAAACCATTGCTGCCGGGACTCGAGGCTGCAGCATTTATAATGTTTTTATCAGCTATCAGATTTCCTCCCACCTGAATATTGTTTGTTGAGGTATTACCAAAATTTAATGTTAAGCCATATTCTTTAGGATTAGAAAAATCATTTCCTTTTAACGTTAAAGTATTATTTGAAGATCCATAACCTTCAAAATTAAAATTACTGCCACCGTTAGCTTTGTTAAATGAATTTTTAAACTGAGATCCGGTTACTGTCAAAATAAGTGTAGGATTTGAAGACAAGATACCATTATAGGCACTAAATCCTCGTCCCCATGAGTCATTAACCATAGTATTGGTTATAGAACATGTTCCGCCAAGATTTAATGCATATATACCGCCAACTTCAGAATTTGCAGTATTACTTCCACAACCAGTCAAAGTACTGTTTGTAAGTATAAAATTAGTTACATTATTGATGTTAATACCCGTTGCATTGTTTGTACCTGTAATCGAAATATTATCTAACGTAACTCCTGTAACCGTTTTTAAATGAATAGCACCATTACAAGAAGAATTATCGACAGCTGGTGTAGAACAAACGCCTGTTGAAGTATTAGCATTTGTAAAGGCCATGTTTTTAAGTGTAACATTTGTACAGGAAATAAATTCAGCACCTCTGTTTGCTATGTTTTGAATGGTACCTCCTGATCCGGCAGTTGTTCCTGTTCCTACAACCTGAAAACTTCCGGTAGAATTAGCTACAGATATTCCTTTAGAACCCCCATTTGCTGAAATACTTTTAAAAATACAATCTAATACACCTCCGGTCCCAATATTTACGGCAATAGCAGTTCCTCCGGAAACAGTTACATCTCTTACTTTTAAAGTGCCAACACTTGCACCCGCCATAGTTGCATTAGTTCCGGTAAGTGTTATCCCTTCAACATCATTATTTAATTTAAGATTTAAAATTGAAAAAGTCGGGTTTGTACCACCTGTTGATGGTAAGACATTGCTATAGGAAGGTACTGTAATTCCTAATATTGATGTTAAACTGGCTGTAGCACCCTGACCAATCAGCTTTTGATTATTTGATAAGGTTAAGGTGTTACCGCTACTACCGCTACCTGTATAAATAAAAATGGATCCTGTTGTAGCACTGGCAGCATTATCAACTGTTTTGAAAGGACTTGATAAAGTACCATTTCCATTTACGGCTGCTGAACTATTTACAAAATATATTGGTGCAGATACAATGATACTTACTGTTGCGGTATCTGTTTTTCCGTTACTACTTGTTAAGGTATAAGTAAAGCTGTCAGTACCTGAATAGCCTGCATTTGAATTGTAAGTAAAAGAACCATTTGAAGCCAAAGATACTGTCCCGTTAGCTGGGTTTGCCAAGACAGCTGCTGTTAAAGCAGTTGCATCAGGACTAACATCATTTGTTAGAATTCCTCCGGCAGCATTTACAGTAATTCCAACATTTCCAATACAGTTATAGGAATCATTTACTGCAATTGGAGTTGCTTTAAGTGAACCAGGAACATATGTTAAATTACTGTCTAAAATATCCTGAAAAGTTGTTCCAAGCGCATCATCAGCACCACTATTTGTAATGGTAACGGTAAAATCAAGCTGTGAACCCGGTACAGCATTTCCTCCTCCGTTTACAACAACAGCATTGGTAACACCAATAGTTGCAGCAATAGCAGATGAATTAAGATTTACTTTCCTGGTCAGAAACAATTTTTCATTAGTTTTAGTCTTCTTTTTTACAGAACTGTTTTTAGATTCAGTTAACTGTTTTACTAATGGGGCAACAAAATTTTCTTTAATAAGACTACTGTATCTCATTCCGAATGTTAGGAATCCCAGTAGTATTATGATAATTAAGAGTTTGTTTTTTTTCATTTTTTTCATTTTAATGAGTTAGCATAATTAAGAAAAGACAGCTTCATATTTCATTCCCATATCATCAAAACCTAATGGGGAGAGAAATAATTGTAAATCTCCTTTTTCAGGATGTACAACTGTAAAAATACCTTGTTCGTAATATTCATTCTTTTGTTCAGTACGAAAAACTATTGAAAAAGGATTTCTTTCTAAAGGAGAATAATTATTAAGTTTTGTCACTTCGACTAATTTTGCTTCAAGTTGGACTTCATCTGAAATACGAATTATAAATACGTCATTAATTAATGTATCAAAATCGTTTAAAGTAAGTAAAGCTATATCCATAATTTTTTTAAAAATCATTTAGGGTTCCATTCCATTAAATGGTAAACACCATTTGTTTCACTTATTTTAATGAATCCCAATCTTTTATATAAATTCATAGCTGGATTAAAACTTTCTACATGAATACTGACTTTCATTTTCATTTCGGAGGCTTTTTTAATAATTTCATTCAAAATAGAACTTCCGATATCTTGTTTTCGCCAATCAGGCAACAAGGTGATGTCAATAATTCTGAACCCTTTTTTTTCAAAAAAGTAATCAATGTACAATCTTCCGATTGCAGTGTTTTCTTTTTCAATTATATAGAATTTAGCGCCAATATAATTTTTTTGATAGTATTCATGCTGAGCAGTAAATTGATGCTCGATAAAAACCTGCTTTTGTTCTTCGTTCCAGTCTGTTCCTTTTTCCAGTTCTTCAGTGCGCGTACTTCCGTAAATTCTACATAAAATAGGTAAATCACTTTGCTGTATCTCCCGAAGATTAATATCTTTTATATGTAATTCCAATATAATACTTATTAACTTCTTGGAGGAAAAACTCCCTGAAGTGCAATACAAAAATTCATTGTTAAATAAGGCATCATATTATTGTGTGGCATACTGCCTCCAGATGATATGATGGCCTTATTACCCATGTTTGTCAGAGAACCGCCTGATGTATAAACTTTTACAGGATTACCGCGGCCTAAGCTATTATTTTGAGGGTTTGTAGATTGAGAATTTAAACTGGCAACTGATAAGGTATGATTATGAACAGGTATTTCTGATTCAAGCAAAGTAACTGTTTCGGATCCTCCTGATTCACCTAAATCATGAAGTGATAATCCTGGACCTTGTCCGGGATGCATAGGTGCTCTGCCCTGCAAATCTGGCAGTGCAAAATTTGATTTTCCGTCGCCGCCATAAGTGGTACCCAATAAAGAAAAAAGCGCTGTATTTTGAGAAAGGGGCATAATTTGTCCGTTGCAAAAAGCCCAGCCTTTTGGTGCAAAATTAAATGAGAATATGCGTATTTCACTTACAAATGGATCTGCCATATCGAGAGTATTTAGAGTATTTTTATATTTATTTTAAAAAAATTAAAGAAAATTACAACTATTTATGTTTGTGATGGAAATAGCCCAAATAATGAAATAATAAAATCAACACATAAATAAGGCTGGAAATTAGTGTGTGGCTGACTGCCCCCGCTTGGACCAATTGTCGGAGCATTTAATTGTACAGTTGGGCTTGCAGCCGAATATATTTTATTACCTGTTGCAGTAGTACTGAGATATGAATCTGCAGGACTGGCACTGTCTGCCAAATCTGTTGTTGCAGCTACAGCATGGTTGTGCGAAGGTATTTGACTTGTTGTTAGGGTTATTTCTTCAACACCGCCGGATTCTGCTAAAATAAAACCGTTTCCATTATGGATTGGAATACGGCCGCGTAAATCAGGTAAGGCAAAAGTTTCCTGACCGTCCCCGCCATAAGTAGTTCCAATTAATTGGAATAATACTTCATTCTCTGAAATAGGAAGTAGCTGTCCTTCGCAAAACATCCATCCGGCAGGAGCAAAATTTCCTGCAAACATTCTGATTTCACCAACGTAAGGTTGTGCCATAGTTGTTTTTTTAGAGTTATAAAATTAATTTTGAGAAGGAAAAATTCCTTGTAATGCAATACAAAAATTTAAAGTCAAAAAGGGCTGCATATTCAAATGAGCCTGACCGCTTCCTATGCTTGAAACCGAAGCAGGATTCATTGCCACGAGGTTTTGACCGGAAGCATTGTAAGCTTGATTTGGAGCAGTATTTCCTAGTTGGCTTCCAATGGCCGGGATATTTGTAGATACATTTTGATTCGTATTAGTCAGAACGTGCGTATGGGCAGGTAATTCATTTATCGTCAGGGTATGTGCCTGTTCGCCTGCTCTTTCTCCTATTGTATGACCATTTCCAAAATGAATAGGAGTTCTTGCTCTTAAATCTGGTAAGGCAAAATTAACTCTTCCATCTCCGCCAAAAGTAGTTCCCAACAAGGAAAACAAGGCCTGATTTTGATTGATAGGCAATAATTGTCCATTACACATTGCCCATCCTTTAGGGGCAAAATTAAAAGACATAATTCGGGTTTCAGCTAAAAATGGTTCTGCCATGTTGAGATAATTTTAGATGTTTATTTTTTAGAATTAGTTTATTAAACCAAAACAGAATTTATAGTAAGACTATGTTGGGATATTATTTCTTTTTGAAATATTATATTGGAGCCTTCGCTTACAATAATTTTTGTTGAAGTCTGGTTAGAAGCCAATAGTGTTTTTAAGAAAACATAACCTTTTTTTGTTTCAAAGCTATATGGATTTAATATTTGTTCGGATGTAGGAAACAAATAGTGTGTTAGATCAACAGTATTATTTTTCGTTTTCAATTCTTTCATAGCTACGGTTATAGCTTCCAAATCAAATCCGGATAATGATTTTAATGCTTTCCATTCTCCATTTGAGTTTTTCCCAAAACACAGCAACACATCATCTAATTTTCCTGTATTGGTTACATGAAGGTGCATTGGAAACATTTTCAGTTTATTATCAGTGGAACTATAGCAAAAATTTCCGGAGGATTTATATCCTGTTTTCTCCCAAGTTACACTTGCTTTTTTATAGCTGTCCAAAAGTTCCGGATCAGATAAAAACACATCAGAATAAGTAGATTTTGAAAATTTGGATAAAATATTTTCATCTTCATTGTCTGAATCCGAAAAGGAAGGGAAGGTGTTTTTAGCAAGAAGAGAACTCCCGCATAAAAGTGTTGTAGCACCTACAAATCCAACATTTTTGATAAAATTTCTACGTGTTAAATCAATCATAATAAAATGTTTATATAAGTATAAAATTATGGTAAAAATAGTAAAAACATTAACTAGTAGTAAAAAAAAATATAAAGTTTACAATAATAACTCCCTTTTTGCGTTATTTTAATTTTTTTTTTAAGGAAAATACAGACAGTAGATATAATTTGATAGGTAATTTAAATTTGACATAAAAAAATCCCAACTATAAAATTTTATAGTTGGGATTTTTAAATACGTTGAAAAATTATTATTTAATTTCTTCCTCTTCTTTTTTAACTGCAGGGGCAGTCTGATCATCTTTGGCAGCGTTTTTAAATTCCTTTATCCCGCTTCCTAAACCTTTCATTAATTCCGGAATTTTTTTACCTCCAAAAAGTAATATCACAATACCTACTATTACGAGGATTTCTGTAAGACCTAATCTTCCCATGATTGTATATTTAATGCCGAAGCAAATTTGTATCTAATTTTAGGCAAAGGTATATAGAATTAGCGAACATGAAATGATTTAATATAAAAAATTTGTTCTAAATGGACGTTAAATATTCTATAAAATTAAAATTCATGTATATTCCTTAAATTTAGAGAGGCATCAACAAGACGATTATTATTATATTTGCGGGTATATAAAACCAAAATGGCTAAGAAGAAATTTAATTTTAGAAAAAAATTATTCATTAAAAACCGATTGGTCATTTTGAATGAAAACACTTTTGAAGAAATCTTTTCGTTCAAACTCAACTTAATGAATGTTTTTGTTGTTTTTTCTTTAGGAGGAATATTTTTAATCCTGATCACTACTTTTATTATTGCTTTTACACCTTTACGCGAATTTATTCCGGGATATTCGTCTTCACAGTTAAAAAGGAATGCAACGGAATTAGCTATAAAATCGGATTCATTAACAATTGCACTAAAAAAGAATGAAGCCTATATCAAGTCAATTCAAAAAGTATTGAAAGGGGAATTAGAATATGCTAAATTCAATAAAGACTCTATTTTATCAGAAGCTGATAATTCTTCAGAAACAGATATGAAAGCTTCGGAAGAAGAATTAAAATTAAGAGAAGAAGTAACAAAAGTCGAAGAAGAAACCGGTAAAAAGACTGGAAATAAAAATAAAATTGACAAAAAATAATTCTACCCGAAATGTCTATTAAATCTGCAGCAGCAAAATTATTTGCCAGTAAAGTATATTATCAAACATTGGTTTGGGCCAAAAAACCTGTCGAAACACAACATGAAATATTTAAGAGTTTAATCAAAAGTGCAAAAGATACAGAATTTGGTACTGATCATCATTTTGATAAAATAAAAACAGTTGAAGGTTTTCAAAAGAATGTTCCGATTCGTGATTACGAAGGCTTAAAAACATATATTGAAAAAATTAAATTAGGCGAAGAAAATATTCTCTGGAAAGGGAAACCACTCTATTTTGCCAAAACATCGGGAACAACTTCCGGAGCAAAATATATTCCGCTTACAAAAGAATCTATGCCGACACATGTAAATGCAGCACGTAATGCTATTCTTCATTATATACACGAAACAGGAAATGCCAATTTTGTAAATGGTAAAATGATTTTTTTGCAGGGAAGCCCAATTTTAACGGAGAAATACGGAATTAAATTTGGCAGACTTTCCGGAATTGTGGCACATTTTGTTCCGAAATATTTGCAAAAAAACCGAATGCCATCTTGTGAGACCAATTGCATTGAAGATTGGGATACTAAAGTAAATGCAATTGTAGGCGAAACAATTAATCAGGATATGTCTGTAATTTCGGGAATTCCGTCCTGGGTACAAATGTATTTTGAGCGTTTACAGGAAAAAAGCGGTGGAAAAAAAATCAGCGAAATATTTAAAAACTTCAATTTGTTTATTTATGGAGGCGTGAATTACGAGCCATATCGCGCGAAGTTTGAAAATATGATTGGCAAAAAAGTAGATAGCATCGAATTATTTCCTGCTTCTGAAGGATTTTTTGCCTATCAGGATTCTCAAAAAGCAAAAGGAATGTTGTTGTTATTGAATTCAGGGATTTTTTATGAATTCATAAAAGCCGATGAATTTTTTACAGAAAATCCAAAATGCCTAACCATTGGTGAAGTTGAAACTGGAGTAAATTATGTATTGATTATTTCTACAAACGCAGGACTTTGGCGTTATAATATTGGCGATACTATTCAGTTTACTTCATTATTTCCACATCGTGTCATTGTTTCCGGCCGAATTAAACATTATATTTCTGCTTTTGGAGAACATGTCATTGCCAATGAAGTCGAAAATGCAATGAAAGAGGCAACAGATGGGACCAATATTGTAATCAACGAATTTACTGTAGCACCACAAATTAATCCGTCCAGCGGATTGCCTTATCACGAATGGTTGATAGAATTTGAAAATGAACCTGAAAGCATAGAGGTTTTTGCAGAAGCTATTGATGATTCAATGCGAAAGCAAAACATTTATTACGACGATTTAATTACCGGAAATGTGCTGCGTAAAGTAGTGGTAACCAAAGTTTCTAAAAACGGATTTCAGGAATACATGAAATCGCAGGGAAAATTAGGAGGTCAAAATAAAATCCCGAGATTATCAAATGATAGAGATATTGCGGATAATTTGAAATAATGAACTTATATTTATAAGGACAAAAATAAAAATACATGAAAGAAACCAAACATATATCAAGATCAAGAGCACAGGAATCATCTGCTGCTATTGAAAAAATGTACATTACAATGCGCCATTTATTCAACCGTGGTTTTTATAAGCCAATGGGAGTTTCAGGTGACAGTCTGCGCGAGTCATTATTGGCATTACGTCCTGAAATTTATGGAAATATTGCTGAAGAAAAAGTAGAACTTAACGGGCTTTTATATGTAATTGAAAGGCTTCCGATTGGGATAGAACAATGCAGATTTATTAATTTAACTTCAGACGAAGGGTATTCAAAATCACATTTTCAGGCAATTGTTCCTCCAAAAAGAAGGAGAAATTGTTACCGAATTGATGAAGAACAAATGAATGTTGAAATCACTCGTGGACGTTCAGACATCTATGATATTTTGACACATTTGACTTTTATTTTCATTGAATCTCATAAAATTAAAAACAGAGTTTTATTAGATGACGGAGGCGAAGTTTCGCGCGATTGGCTAAAACTGGAACAAGTAGTAACGCAGACTAAAAAATTGTCTTTGATTGAAAAAGAAAAAGCAATTTCGCATGTTTCTAATATTTTAGCGAGAACTTTTGAAGAGGTTTTGGATATTTACGATGCGTTTGGTTCAGAAAATGCACCGGATCGTTTTCTGCATGTTATATATTGGCTTGGAAAATTAGCGATCGAGGAAATGATCGATAATAATAAAAGAACTATAACTTTTAGTCCCGTTTTAAGAGAACGTTTGGGACACCACATTCATGGTGAAATTTGGGCAACCAATATCAAGGAAGTTTTAAAAGCCAATAATCTTTTAAAAAGGCCAATCCATGTAATCAGTGCGAACATGCACAGTGTAATGAATTCTATTTTTGCAACACCGTTATTGAAAACGAAGTTCAAAGACAAATCAGATTTTTTTATTTATGAAGAATTGAGCAAATCAGCGGCCAAAGAAACCAGAAGCCTTGTTGAAGAATTGGCTTTGAAAAACGGAATGATTTCATTGCCCGATACATCAGGAACAAATATTGATGTTCAGATTTTTGATACGGCTAAAATTGACTGGACAAAAACAGCATTTCCTAAAACTAAAACTGACGAAGAAAAACCAGTTCTAATTGTAATGGATTATGCTTTTGGAGAACAGGCATACGAAACGATTGATGAGCTTTTGAAACCATATAAAAAAGAGACTTTATTAAATGTAAAATCAGTTTCGATAATGGGGAAGGCCGGAATTCTGGAAGGCGGAAAAGGCGATATCATGATTCCGTCAGCACATATAAATGAAGGAACGGCTGATAATTATTTCTTCGAAAATGAACTAACCGGAGCTATGTTTGAAGGAAACGACATTGCCGTTTTTGAAGGGGCTATGGTTACCGTTTTGGGAACGTCCTTACAAAACAGAGAGTTATTAAAATTCTTTCATGAATCAACCTGGGGAGTAATTGGTCTTGAAATGGAAGGTTCTTATTATCAAAAAGCAATACAATCTGCTTCAAAAATCAGAAAAAGTGTACCCCACGACATCAAAGTTAGATACGCGTATTATGCCTCGGATAATCCTTTGGAAACGGGAAGCACATTGGCTTCAGGCGGATTGGGAACAACAGGAGTAAAGCCTACGTATTTAATTACGATTAAAATTCTGGAACAAATTTTAAATCTTAAATAATCAATTCATAACAAATTTAGTCAATAGTACAAAAAAGATAAATGTTAAATTTATTTTATAAAATTGAAAAAGTAAATTTGCTCTTGGAAACAAATTAATATGAAAAGAATACTTATTACAGGAGCCGCAGGATTTTTAGGATCTCATTTGTGTGACCGATTTATTAAAGAGGGTTATTACGTTATTGGAATGGATAATCTGATTACGGGAGATCTTAAAAACATTGAGCATTTGTTTAAATTAGAACATTTTGAATTCTATCATCACGACATCACAAAATTTGTTCATATCCCGGGCGATTTAGATTATATTTTGCATTTTGCTTCGCCTGCAAGTCCAATTGATTATTTAAAAATTCCAATTCAGACTTTAAAAGTAGGATCATTAGGAACCCACAATTTATTAGGTTTGGCTCGTGTAAAAAAAGCAAGAATTTTAATTGCCTCAACTTCCGAAGTCTATGGAGATCCGTTAGTTCACCCGCAAACCGAAGAGTATTACGGAAACGTAAATACTATTGGACCACGTGGTGTTTATGATGAAGCCAAACGTTTTCAGGAATCAATAACAATGGCGTATCATACTTTTCATGGTGTAGAAACCAGAATAGTACGCATTTTTAATACTTACGGACCAAGAATGAGACTTAATGATGGCCGTGTAATTCCGGCTTTTATTGGTCAGGCGCTTCGTGGAGAAGATTTAACCATTTTTGGAGATGGTATGCAAACCCGTTCATTTTGTTATGTAGATGATCAGGTAGAGGGAATCTTTAGATTATTGCATTCAGATTATGTCTATCCCGTTAATATTGGAAATCCGGATGAAATCACAATTAAAGATTTTGCTGAAGAAATTATAAAACTAACAGGAACTAATCAAAAAGTAGTATATCTTCCTTTACCAATAAATGATCCGTTACAACGCCAGCCGGATACTACAAAAGCAAAGGAATTATTAGGTTGGGAAGCCCAAGTAAACCGTGCTGATGGAATGAAAATTACTTACGATTATTTTAAATCACTTTCGAAAGAAGAACTTTCAAAAGAAGAGCATAAGGATTTTTCAAATTATATAAAATAATGCGGACAAAAACAGGAAGATATTCGGGGTATATTCGCCCATTCTCCTATTTGATAGATTTGCTGATTATCAATTTTTTTGCGGTTTATATCGCTCATTTTCCTGCTGATCAAATATTATTTTTAATTGTACTGAATGTCGGTTGGATTGGTATTGCCTCAGATTTAGGTTTTTATGAAGTATATCGTTATACAAAAGTTATTGCAATTTTAAATTGCGCCCTAAAGCAAGCTTGTTTATTTGGCTTTGTAATTTTTACTTTAGCGTTCTTTTATGCAGATCAAACCAGTTTTAAAACCTTATTACTTTTTTTGTGGACTTCATTTGTTTGTATTTTGTTCGTAAAATTTTCAATCTACTTTTTTCTTCAAAAATATAGGGTACTGTATGGCGGAAATCGCAGAAGAGTTGTATTATTTGGAAACAAAACAAGTATTTCGCCTTTACAATATTTTTTTACCGAGAATCCTGATTACGGATATGAATTGATACATGCTTTTGAACTTGAAGAAGTAAAAACTGCACAAATTGATGAAATGTTTGATTTTGTTCTGAGCAGGAAAATTGACGAAATGTATTGTTCAATTATGGGTTTATCTCAAGACCAAATGAACGAAATTATTGATTTTGCCGATAGTAATTTGAAAACCCTCAAATTTATTCCGAATGGGAATCAAATATTTTTCAGAAATTTTATCTTAGAGTATTATGATTATATTCCTGTAATTGCACTTAGGAATATTCGATTAGATGAAAATTTGTATAAAATAATGAAGCGAACTTTCGACATTATTTTTTCAATAGTAATCATCGTAGGGGTTCTTTCCTGGGTTCTTCCAATTTTGGGAATTTTAATAAAGCTGGAATCAAAAGGGACAATTTTATTAAAACAAAAACGTAATGGACTTAATAACAAAGAATTTTATTGTTATAAGTTTCGATCAATGGAAGTGAACAATGAAACTTGTGTGAATCAGGTTTCTAAAAATGATCCAAGAGTTACTAAAATTGGAAAGATAATTCGAAAAACCAGTATTGATGAGCTGCCTCAGTTTTATAATGTTTTACTGGGAGATATGTCGGTAGTTGGACCAAGACCTCATATGGTAAGCTATAATCAGGAATATATACTGAAAGTAGATAAATTTATGGTGCGTCATTTTATAAAGCCCGGAATTACTGGTTTAGCACAAGTAAAAGGTTTTCGTGGAGAAATCGAATCGGATTATGATATTATAAATAGGGTAAAATATGATATTTTTTATATCGAAAACTGGTCAATTTTGTTAGATCTGAAAATTATTTCAACTACGATTTACCATATTATTAAAGGTGATGAAAAAGCATATTAATGAGTGAGTTAGTTTCTGTCATAACGCCAACATTTAACGCCGAAAAATATATCCGGGCAACTTTACAGTCAGTACTAAATCAAAGTTATCAAAATTGGGAAATGATTTTGATTGATGACGCTTCAACAGATCGAACAGTTTCTATTATTGAGGAATTTGCTCAAAAAGATAACAGAATAAAATTATTTAAATTAGCTCAAAATTCAGGAAATGGTTTTGCCAGAAACGTTGCTTTAGAAAAAGCTGCCGGAAAATATATTGCTTACCTGGATGCTGATGATTTATGGTTTCCTGAGAAGTTAGAGAAACAAATACAGTTTTTAAAAACAAATAATCTGCCTTTTACTTTTAGTTTTTATGATTGTATTGATGAAGAAGGAAATAATTTAAACAGAAGGGTAGAAGCACCATTAAATCTGACGTACAACCAGTTGTTTTACTGCAATTATGTAGGCAACCTGACTGCGATTTATGATGCTGATTACTTTGGAAAAATTACATTGGATGCTTCTCAAAAAAGACAAGATTGGCGATTGTGGCTTACAATTTTAAAACAAATCAAAATAACGAAACCTGTACCGGAACCTTTAGCATTTTACAGAATTAGGAAAGATTCTATTTCGTCTTCAAAATTCAAATTAATTAAACATAATTTTAAAGTTTACAGAGAATTTCACGGCTATAATTTTGTGCTTTCTGTTTTATTGATGATGCAATTTTTATTCACACAATTGATTATCAAACCATATTATATCAAGAAACTCTAAGAGTTATAAATATGATTTAAACTGTTTTAATTTCCCCCGATTGGTTCTTTCCAAAACCGTTTTTCTGATAAAACTGAAGTTTAAATCAGGTTCTAAATACAGGGCAATAGCCTCTTCAATTTTTTGAATCTGAACTGTAGTTAATTCATTTTCACTCACATATTCAATTTCAAAAGTATCTAACTGTGTTTGTTTAATGATAAATTCTTTTACATTCCCGTCGTCTTCAATAATGCTTTTGGTAACATAATAAAATGTTAGTCCAGGGGATTTTTTTCCGCTTGGTAAAATCGCAACATCATTAGTTCTTCCAATAAGTTTTTTCAAAATTGGTTTTTGAAGTGTACTTCTTTCATCTAAAATTCCGATGTCGCCAATATCATACCTAATAAAAGGGTTTGCTTTATTGAATAAAGAAGTAATCACAATTCGGCCTTCCTTTCCGTAAGGCACAACCTGATTATTTTCATCTAAAATTTCAACGAAAAGTGTTTCAGAATTTACCTGCCACTCACCTTGAGGGTTTTCAAAAGCAATTAAATCTAATTCTGAAGCTCCATATTCATTGATAATCGGGATCCCGAATTGTTTTTCTAAGAGTTTTTTATCCGATTCGAAAAGCATTTCCGAAGTAACAAAACAAGCTTTAAGCGTCGGACAAATTTCTTTTAGAATAATATTTTTTTGTTCTAAGAATTTAGCAAATAAAACAATTGAACTGGTATAACCGTTGAGGTAATCAAATTTTTTTGTTTTAAATTTTCTCAAAAATCTTTCCAAAACGTCATCAGATAAATCGAAAACCGGAAATCGGAAACGATGACTCAAAAAATCTTTAAAACGCTCTTTATGGTATCCGGCAAAATCCATCGGGATACCGTAAAAACGCGCCTGATATGAATGATTAAAATCGATTCCGAACCAGCCAAAACGCATAATGTTAGAAGCCCAGGTTAAGGCATGTGAGTATTTATCTTTGGCAAAAACAAAAGGAGTTCCGCTGGATCCGGAAGTTTTGTTGAGGTAAACAGTTTTTAAAGTGTATCCTTTTGAGAGTCTTTCTTCCAAAGGTTTTTGCAGGTTTTGTTTATTTAAGACAGGCAAATCTTCCCATTTTGGAGCAGTTTTACTTCCGACTAGATCTTGATAAAAAGTATTGTTTTGTAAATGAAAATCAACAATTTCGTCTTTTTTATTTTGAAGAAATTTTAAAAACTCTTCTTTGGTTAAATTCATAATTTCACTCAATTCAGCTTTAGCTTTCTTTATCGGAAAGCCATTTAATTGAAGGGAAATGTCGAAAAGTGAAATCATTAGACTTAAAATTTCATCAAAAATAATATTATACAATTACTAAAAGAGAAGAATCGACAACT
The DNA here is from genome assembly GCF_059491325.1 of Flavobacterium sp. Flavsp81. NCBI lineage: Bacteria > Pseudomonadati > Bacteroidota > Flavobacteriia > Flavobacteriales > Flavobacteriaceae > Flavobacterium > Flavobacterium sp. Flavsp81. The sequence goes on from NZ_CP168505.1 coordinate 3,541,177, forward strand.
TTTTAAGATTTAATTATTTTTTACGTACAAAAGCAATTATTTTTGCACCACAACTAAATACAATATCATGACAATTTTATTATTGGGATCAGGTGGAAGAGAGCATGCATTTGCATGGAAAATGATTCAGAGTCCGCTTTGCGAAAAACTTTTTGTTGCACCAGGAAATGCAGGAACTGCTGCCATTGCTGAAAATGTCGCAATGTCTCCAACGGATTTTGATGCAATAAAAACATTTGTGTTAAAAGAAAATATAAAAATGGTTGTCGTTGGGCCGGAAGATCCATTGGTAAAAGGTATTTATGATTATTTTAAAAATGACGAAAGTTTACAGCATATTCCGGTTATTGGGCCATCAAAATTGGGAGCGCAATTGGAAGGAAGTAAAGAGTTTGCCAAAGAATTTTTGATCAAACACAACATTCCTACTGCGGCTTATGACAGTTTTACCGCTAAAACAGTTGAACAAGGATGTTCATTTTTAGAAACTTTACAACCTCCGTATGTTTTAAAAGCCGATGGTTTAGCTGCAGGAAAAGGAGTTTTGATTATTCAGGATCTTGAAGAAGCAAAAACAGAATTGAGAAACATGCTGGTTCATGAAAAATTTGGAGCAGCGAGCTCAAAAGTCGTAATCGAAGAATTTTTGGACGGCATTGAATTAAGCTGTTTTGTTTTAACAGACGGAAAAAGCTATAAAATTTTACCAACCGCTAAAGATTACAAAAGAATTGGTGAAGGCGATACAGGATTGAATACCGGCGGAATGGGAGCAGTTTCCCCAGTTCCTTATGTTGATGCTGTATTGATGGAAAAAATCGAAACCCGTATTGTAAAACCAACAATTGAAGGTTTCCAAAAAGACGGAATCGAATATAAAGGATTTGTATTTATTGGTTTGATTAATGTGAAAAACGAACCAATTGTTATTGAGTACAATGTGAGAATGGGTGATCCGGAAACTGAAGTTGTAGTACCAAGATTAAAATCTGATTTAGTCGAATTGTTTTTGTCTGTTGCAGATCAAAAATTAGATACTTTCGAATTAGAAGTTGACCCAAGAAGCGCTACAACAATTATGGTGGTTTCAGGTGGATATCCGGAAGATTTTGAAAAAGGAAAAGTAATTACGGGGTTGGAAAACATTACAGATTCTATCGTTTTTCACGCAGGAACAAAATTAGAAGATGGAAATGTTTTAAGCAACGGAGGCCGTGTATTAACAGTAACTTCGTATGGAGATGACTTTCAACAAGCCATAAAAAAATCTTACCAAAATATAGATAAACTAAATTTTGATAAGATGTATTTTAGAAAAGATATTGGCTTCGACTTACTTTAAAAAAGAGTGAGCTGTTGTATCTTGGTTTTCTGTTCCTGCTGCATCAAAAATGCGTAATTGTTTAATCCAATAAACGATTGCGCATGCACAAATAATCATAAAAATCCAGTTAATTGTGTTTGCACCAAACCAGCTAACCGGTTCTAAGTGACGTAAAAAATCAAGTGGAGCAAACAAAATGTTAACGAATAAGTATTGTATTCCTTCAAAAAAAGCTGTCATAATTTATAAAATTATATGTTATTATTGTTTTGTAACGCATTGAAGACAAATTCAGGTAACAGAATCTTTTTTCAAGTTGTTGGTTTCCTTTTTAAACAAGTATTATATTTACATTCACAAAAGTATAAAATATCCTTATGATAACAAGTGTTTTTAAAAAATCTACACCATTAAATTATTCTTTGGTTGTAATTTTAATACTGGTTTTCTTTTTTCTGTTTCAAATTCAGGATTCCTCCTGGATGAATTCTTCCTTTTTGGCTTTTCAGAAAACAAGTCTTTTATGCTTTATACTAGCGTCTTTTTTTCTGATAAATTTCATTGTTAAGAAAAACGGACTCAGTAAAGACAATGGTTATGCAATATTTTTCTATTTGTTACTACTATTGTTTTTTCCTTCAATATTTAATAATCCAAACGTATTATATGCTAATTTTTTTATTTTATTAGCAGTTCGAAGATTAATTTCCCTACAATCATTAAAGGCATCCAAAGAAAAAATATTTGATGCATCATTTTGGATTTTGATAGCATCATTATTTCAATTTTGGTGTATTCTTTTTTTGATATTGGTTTTTATATCGATAATTTTCCATGTTTCCAGAGATTATAGAAATTGGATTTTACCATTTATCGCTCTTTTGGCAGTAGCTTTATTATTTTTAATGGTATCCTTAATTTTTAATTTTGATGCAGTAACATTTATCCAAAACAGAGCTATTATTGATTTAAGAATAGACTATTTTAAAAATAATTATGAAAACGGTTCGTTTTCTATATATGTTGCCGTAGCATTGTTTTTTGTTGTTTCTGTTTTAACTACATTATCAAACAGACCTCAGATTGTACATACATCATATAAAAAGATAGTTGCCTATTTTTTTATAGCAGTTGCGGTTTATATCATTTCACCTAATAAAAGTAATGATTTGTTGTTGCTCAGTATTGCTCCTCTGGCAATGATGGCAGCCAGTCATGTTGAATATGTTAAGCAAAAATTAAATAACGAAATTGTATTTTATATACTTACCTTGTGTAGTTTATTTACTTTTTTCTCTCAATTATAACTTATTTCCATAAGCAAGATCACCTGCATCGCCAAGTCCCGGAATAATGTAGTTTTTATCATTTAATTTTTCATCTAATGACGCTACCCATAAATGACAATTTTCGGGGAGGTTTTTTTCAAGATGCGAAATTCCCTCCGGTGCGGCAATAATGACAACAATATGAATTTCTTTTGGAATTGCATTCTGTACCAGTTTTTCATGAACAGCAACTATCGATTGACCCGTTGCCAGCATAGGATCAAGAAGCAAAACGGTTTTGTCGTTTAAGTTGGAAAGTGCCTGGTATTCGACTAAAATTTCAAATTCATCATCATTATTCGGATGATGTCTGCAAGCCGAAACAAAGCTGTTTTCTGCATGATCAAAATAATTCAAAAAGCCATTATGAAGTGGCAGTCCTGCTCGTAAAATCGAACATAAAACTAAATTATCGTTGATTTCAGTTGTTTTTTTAATACCAAGCGGAGTCTCAATTTCTACATTTTTATATGTTAATTTTTTACTCAGCTCATAAGCCATTATTTCACCAATACGTTCAATATTTCTTCGAAAGCGCATGCTATCGTTCTGAATGTTTATATTTCTAATCTGACCTAAGAAATGATTTAGGATACTATTGTTTTCAGAGATGTAATGAATTTTCATAATGAAATTTATAATTTTAGTATGTGGGAATTTTGTAAACGAAAAACAGAGTAATTTTTTCGTACTATAAAAGTATAAAAAGTATCTTTGTATCTCTAAAAAATAAAGACATGTTTTCAAAATTAGCATATTCTGTTTTCGAGCAAAGCATCAAAGATTATCATCAATTTGACAGCGTTGATCAGCCGATAAACAATCCATTTCCAAAAGATAAATTCGAACATTTATTATATTTAAAAAACTGGATAGACACAGTTCAATGGCATTATGAAGACATTATTCGTGATCCGCAGATTGATCCTGTTGCAGCGTTAACCCTAAAAAGAAAAATTGATGCATCTAATCAGGAACGTACTGATATGGTAGAATATATTGATAGCTATTTTTTACAAAAATATAGTAATGTAAAGGTAAAAGATGGTGCAAAAATCAACTCTGAAAGCCCTGCATGGGCTTTTGACAGACTATCAATTTTGGCATTAAAAATTTATCATATGCATGAAGAAGCTAATCGCGCAGAGGCTTCACAGGAACACAGAAATAAATGCCAGGAAAAGCTAAATATTCTTTTGGAACAAAGAAGTGACTTGTCTACAGCAATTGAAGATTTGCTTACCGATATCGAAAATGGAGATAAATTCATGAAAGTATACAAACAAATGAAAATGTATAATGACGATGAATTAAATCCGGTTTTATACCAAAATAAAAAATAGTTGGCAGCAAAATTGTCAAAAACTATTAAACATATTGCCGTCATGCGACTCTCTGCAATGGGAGATGTCGCCATGACGGTTCCTGTTTTACGCGCTTTCGTAAAACAGTATCCTGAAGTTAGATTAACGGTAATTTCACGTTCTTTTTTTAAACCATTTTTTGAAGGAATTCCAAATCTTGATTTTTTTGCGTTTGATGAAAAAGAACGTCACAAAGGTTTTCTGGGGCTTTTACGATTATATAAGGACGTTAAAAAACGTAAAATAGATGCCTTTGCCGACCTTCATAATGTTTTGAGATCTAAAATCGTTAGCTTACTTTTCGCTTTGAACGGAAAAAAAAGGGCTACAGTTGACAAAGGCCGTGAAGGCAAAAAAGAACTAACAAGAGCCGAAAACAAAATTTTCAGACAATTGCCAACGATGTTTCAAAGACATGCAAAAGTGTTTGAAGAATTAGGCTTTCCTTTGGATTTGTCAAATCCAACATTTCCTGAAAAGACTAAATTGAATTCTGACATTTTAGAAATTATTGGAAATAAAAGTCAAAAACTAATAGGAATTGCGCCTTTTGCTCAATATGATTCTAAAGTTTATCCATTAGATTTAATGCAGGAAGTAATTGCAAAACTGGCTGAAAATAAAAGCCAGACAATTTTACTTTTTGGAGGCGGAAAAAAAGAAATTGAAATTCTGGATTCACTTTCGAAACCATTTGAAAATGTAATCAATATGGCTGGAAAAATAAAATTTCAACAGGAATTGCAATTAATCAGTAACCTTGATGTGATGCTTTCTATGGATTCCGGTAATGCACATATTGCGGCTATGCTGGGTGTAAAAGTGATTACGCTTTGGGGCGCTACACATCCATACGCAGGATTTTTGCCATTTAATCAAAATTTAGAAAACGCTTTAACTTCAGATAGAAATCAATATCCAAAACTGCCAACATCTGTTTATGGAAATAAAATTGTTGAAGGTTATGAGGATGCGATGAGAACAATTTCTACGGAGAAGATTATTGAAAAAATATAGTTAAATCATTTTCTCATAAATCAAGAAAAAGATATCCCATTGCTTTCTTTTTGTTTCTGTCAACGACAATTTCAACAAAATGATTTTCTTTTTCAGTAGCTAGTAAAATGTGTTCAAAATCTTCGGTCGAATTTCTATAAACTTTATGTATCAATTCAGATTCTTTAACTTTATTTGATAAAATTTTAGCCGCTTTTAATTCACTTATATAGGGCCAAATATTAAAAAAACTATCATTAGAGATTGATATTTCTGCCATTCCCTCGAACATTGATGAACCATATTTTTCATTTGAAAGTAGTTTAGGATTTTTTTTGTTTCTTGTTTTTTTAACTATAAAGTAGATACAAAAAATAGAAGTTATTACAAAAAGTAATATAAAAGAGAGACGAAGGTAGTGATGCATTGCCATAATATCTGATGTTATAAGTGTTGACAATTGGAATAGCTTTACAAATTTATTTAAGATAAAGAATGATGTAACAGCTTAATTATAGACTAATATAGTAAATTTTTAGCACATATTTTAAAAAATATTTAAAATTCTATATAGTTTTTTGTTTATTACTCAGAAGAATTTAACCAAGTAATCATCTTAGCTCATCAAAATAATTACAAATTTTCTCGTCTTATCCTTCACATAATATATCTTTTCAAATTCGATATAAAAAAATCCCAAATCCCAATTTAAGAGTTGGAGTTTGGGATTTTATATTTTTCTGAATTTAACTTCTATACATCATCATAATCAATATAAATAGATTCTGAAGTTGGATGCGCCTGGCATGTTAAAATTAAACCGGAAGCAATTTCTTTATCTGTTAAAATAGAATTTTTAGTCATTTCGGCACTTCCAGAAGTTACACGTGCCAAACAGCTGCTGCAAATTCCGCCCTGACAGGAATAAGGAGCATCGATTCCTTGTTTTAGAGCAGCATCCAATATGGTTTGTTTTTGAGACATTTCAAAAGAAACTTCGTCATCATCAACCAAAACAGTAATTTTTGAATGTCCTTCCAGTGAAGTTTTTATTTCATGTTCCTGAGAAGAAGAAGTAAAAAGCTCAAACTTAATAGCTGATTCTTTTACGTTTTTCTCTTTTAATATTCCGGAAACGGTATTGATCATTTCTTCCGGACCACACAAATAAAATTTATCAAATTGCAATTCTTTGTGTTTGTTATTTAATACAAAATTGACTGCAGATTTGTCTATTCTGCCAAATAATGCATTTTCGGCTTTAGCCTGACTGTATACATAATGCACGAAAAAACGACCAACATATTTCAATTGCAAATCGTGTAATTCCTGATGAAAAATAGTTTCTTCCGGAGTTTTATTTCCATAAACCAGTACAAATGAACTTTTTGGTTCACTTTTTAAAACTGACTTTAAGATTGAAAGTACAGGAGTGATTCCGCTTCCTGCTACAAAAGCAGCATAATTTCGTTGTCTTTCAGTTTCAGGTTCAAAAGTAAATTTTCCTTCCGGGTGACCTACTTCCAGAACATCTCCGGCTTTAAGTTTGGTATTGGCAAACTGAGAAAACAAACCATTTTTGACCGCTTTTACAGCAATTCGCAAATCACCGCTTTCTGGTGCAGAGCAAATAGAATAAGCGCGTCGTATTTCTTGATTGTCAAGGGTTAATTTTAAATTTATGTATTGTCCGGCAATAAATTTATAATCTGATTTTAGTTCTTCAGGAACATTAAAAAGGATTGAAACGGCATCAGTAGTTTCACGTTTTACCTCTTTAATTATAAGTTTTAAGAATGAAGGCATAATATGATATTTTATGCAAAAGTAGCAAACGGCAATTAAATCACAGGTACTAAATTATTTTTTTTAATTTTTTTGTAACGTTTACTTACATTTGATCTCTTACTATAAAACTGAAAACCAAACAACCATGATTAAAAAGTTTATTTATCTTGAGTGGAAAGCCTTTACCAGATCTGCTTCTTTTGGTGCAAATCTGGCGATGAAAATTTTGATAGGTTTTTTAATGGCCTATTTTTCTATCATTTTTATCGGAATGGGAGTGGGAGCATTTTACATCCTGAAGAAAATGAATTTAGAACCTTTGGCAACAATCAATAAATTTTTGATTTATTATTTCTTATTCGATTTAGTTATTCGTTTATTAATGCAGGCCATTCCGGTACTTAATATTAAACCATTATTGGTTTTACCTTTTAAAAAGCCAACAATTGTTCATTTTTCTCTGGGAAAAACAATTTTGTCTTTTTTTAATTGGGCACATGCACTTTTCTTTCTGCCTTTTTCAATTGTATTGCTGTTTGAAGGATATAGCATTACAGGGGTGTTTTTTTGGCATTTGGCTATTTTTTCATTAATATACATCAACAATTTTCTGAATATTATTTTAAGTAATATTGACAAATTATTTGTTGTTTTTATTGGATTGATACTGGCTTTAGGAGCAGCACAATATTATCATTTTTTTGATATTACAAAGTTTACGTCACTTTTTTTCCAGGGGTTATATACTTCAGGGATATTATTTTTGATTCCTGTTTTAGGACTAATTGGCCTGTATGGATTTACATTTAAATATTTCAAAAACAATTTGTTTTTGGATGCCGGACTTTCGAAAAAAGATGATATCGCTACAACCGAAAATCTTTCCTGGCTTAACCAGTTCGGAACTTTAGGAACATTTCTTAAAAACGACATCAAATTAATCAAAAGAAACAAAAGATCAAAAACAACTATTTTACTGAGTTTTCTCTTTTTGTTTTACGGACTTATTTTTTTCGGAAACAAACATCAGCCTGAGATCATGCATATTTTTGCAGGAATATTTGTTTCAGGAGGGTTTTTATTTGTCTTCGGACAGTTTGTTCCAAGTTGGGATAGTTCCTATTATCAACTGATGATGACACAAAATATTCCTTATCGAGGATATATAACTTCAAAATGGTGGCTGGTTGTTATTGCCACTTTTATTTCGACAATATTGGCATCATTTTATCTTTTTTATGGATTGGAAGTTTATCTTACTATCATAGTTGGAGCAATTTATAACATCGGGGTCAACTCTCATCTGGTGCTTTTGGGAGGTGCATTTACCAAAACACCAATCGATTTAAGCAATGCCAGCGGCGCTTTTGGAGATAAAAAAGCATTTAATATAAATGCCATGCTATTGACCCTGCCGAAATTATTATTGCCTGTGGCCTTGTATGGCGCAGGACTTTATTTAGGAAATAAAACCATTGGATTATTGTTGGTTGCAGGAGCCGGAGTTTTAGGTTTTGTCTTTAGAAATACGGTTTTTTCCTTAATCGAAAAAAGATATAAAATTGAGAAGTACAGCACAATTCTGGCCTACAAACAAAAGAAATAATTAGAAAATGAGATAATTTTTATCTGACTGAAATCAAATATCAAAAAAATAAAGAGTAGATTTTTTAATCTAAAATCAACAATCTAAAATCTAAAATTACCATGATACAAGTAAATCAACTTTCAAAAATATATAACGGAACAACCGTTTTAAACATTAACAATCTTGAAATTCCAAAAGGACAAAGTTTTGGATTGGTGGGAAATAACGGTGCGGGGAAGACTACTTTTTTCAGTTTGTTATTAGATTTGATACAACCTTCGATAGGAAGTATTAAAAACAATGATATTCAGGTAAATTTAAATGAAAACTGGAAATCTTTTACAGGTTCATTTTTAGATGAAAGTTTCCTTATCGGATATTTGACTCCCGAAGAATATTTTTATTTCATTGGAGATTTACGTCATCAAAACAAAGCAGATATTGATTCTTTATTAGCCCAGCATGAAGAGTTTTTTAATGGAGAAATTTTGAACAACAAAAAATATTTACGTGATTTATCTAAAGGAAACCAAAAAAAAGTAGGTATAATTGCTACCCTTATTGGCAACCCTGAAGTGATTATTTTAGATGAGCCTTTTGCGAATCTGGATCCAACAACAGTAAGCCGATTGAAAAAAATAATTAAAGAATTAGCTGAAAATCCAAATGTTACAGTTTTGGTTTCCAGTCACGATTTACAGCATACTGTAGAAGTTTGTGATCGGATTGTAGCTTTAAACAAAGGAGAAGTAGTAAAGGATATTCAGACTTCAGCAGAAACGCTCCGAGAACTGGAATTGTTTTTTGCAGTATAAGTTTCTATATTTCAAAAAGAACCGTATTTTTACCAGTCATTATACTAAAAATCCTTTTTAGAAGTTAATTGATTTAAACTCTTTTCTATTGAAAAAGAATACGCTGAAATATAGCTTTCCATTTTTGTTTTTATTTTTTTTGATAGCCTGTTCTACCAAAAAAAACACTTTTTTGTCTAGAAATTCACATGCTTTAAGCACAAAATATAATATTTTGTACAATGGCGGAATAGGTTTGGACAAAGGTCTAACGGCTATTAAAGCAAACGATCAGGATAATTTTTGGAAAATACTGCCAATTGAAAAAATGCAGGTAGATGAAAATTTTGCAGAGCAGGAAAAAACCAAAAATGCCGGTTTTGAATTAGCAGAAACCAAGGCAACAAAAGCGATTCAGAAACATTCCATGAATATTGGGGGAAGAGAGAAAAATACCCAAATGGATGAAGCCTATTTGATGCTGGGAAAAGCGCGGTATTATGACCAGCGTTTTATTCCCGCTCTCGAGGCATTCAACTATATTTTATACAAATACCCAAATAGCAGTAATATTTATACTGCTAAAATTTGGCGTGAAAAAACGAATATGCGTTTAGGAAACGACGCAATTGTGATAAAAAATATCAAGCTTTTATTAAAAAATACGGATTTAGATAAGCAAACATTTTCGGATGCAAATGCATTGCTGGCGGAAGCGTTTTTAAATTTAGAAGAAAAAGACAGTGCCATTACCAGACTAAAAATTGCTGAGAATTTTTCCAGGATAAATGAAGATAAAGCAAGATACCGTTTCATTTTGGGACAAATGTACCAAGAGGCCGAAAAAAAAGACAGTGCAAACTATTTTTATGACGGAGTAATCGATATGAATCGAAAAGCCGACAGAAAATATATGATGCAGGCATTTGCCAAAAAGGCACAAATGTTTGATTATGAAAATGGTAATGATACACTATTCTTAAAGACATATAATAAACTGGTTAAGGATCGCGAAAACAGACCTTATTATGATGTGCTTTTTTATGAAATGGGTGTCTTTTATGATAAAAAGAAAGAAAAGGAAAATGCTTTAAAATTCTACAACAAATCTTTAGGAAGGAAATCCAAAGATTCTTATTTAGTGGCTTCGGCTTATCGAAATATAGGAAACATGTATTTTAAGGATACTGATTATACTATGGCCGCCAAATATTATGACAGTACGCTGACAAAATTAAACCCTAAAACGAGAGAGTTTGTTTTTATTGAAAAAAACAGAAAAAACTTAGACAATGTCATCAAATACGAAGGAATTGCAAAACGCAACGATAGTATAATTAAAGTAAAGGGTTTGTCTGATCCTGAAAGAAAAACATATTTTGAAAATTATATTGCAGAATTAAAAAAGAAAGACGAAGCTAAACGAATTTTAGAAGAAAAAGAAAAGGAAAGATTAGCTAATATTGAGCAAAATACAAACTCAGATAGTGGTCCGGTAGCTGTAAATCCTCAGTCACAAGGAAATAATCCTCCAATGAATACCACTGGAAATTTTAATCCGCCAACCGCAAATGATGTTGCAAGTGCTTTCTATTTTTATAATCCATCTACAGTTGCATACGGAAAATTGCAGTTTAAAAAAATGTGGGGAAACAGACCGTTAACAGGAAACTGGAGATTATCGTCTGCAAGGTCAAATGCAGATTTGGCATTGACAGATTCAATTAGCATGAAACAGGATTCAATAAATACGCTGAAGGATTCAATTGTTATAGAAAAGTACACAACTGCATTTTACGAAAAACAACTTCCAACCACTCAATCTGAAATGGACAGTATTGGTAAAGAACGAAATTTTGCGTACTATCAGTTAGGTTTGATTTATAAGGAGAAGTTTAAAGAATATGATTTGGCAAGCGGTAAATTTGAACAATTGCTTCGTAATAATCCTGAAGAAAAATGGATTTTGCCATCTAAGTATAATTTGTATAAAATATATCAAATTACAAATCCTTCAAAAGCGGAGGCGATAAAAGCAGATATTTCGTCAACATATCCAAATTCACGATATGCCCAGATTTTAAACAATACAAATCCTGAAAATGGTAATTTATCGCCCGAAGAGGAATATAAAAAATGGTATAAATTATATAAGGAAGAACAGTTTGACGTTGTTTTAGAAAATATTGATAATTTGATTAACCAATATTCAGGTGATGAGATTGTTTCTAAATTTGAATTGCTAAAGGCAAATACTTTGGCAAAATCAGATGGTTTGGAAGCTTATAAAAAAGGTCTGGAAAACGTGGAAGATAATTACCCAAATAGCGAGGAAGGTAAAAATGCCCGTGAAATTTTGGAAAAACAAATTCCGGGCTTAGAAAAACTTGATTTTACTACTGTTGATGGGAAAAACTGGAAAATTTTATATCCGGTTCCTAATAATGATACTAAAACGGCTAAAAAAATTGAAGAAGCAATTAAGGTTTTTATGTTGGTTGAAAATTTTGAAAGATTAACAACTTCTTTTGACAGATACAATAAAACCGAAAGTTTTTTTGTTATTCATGGTATAAAAACAGAAGCTTACGCTAAAGATCTTGCAGGCGTTTTTAGAGATGATAAAAAGTATAAAATTACTAATCCTGCTATTATTATATCCAGTGAGAATTATAAGATAGTTCAAATGAAGAAAAATCTTCAAACATATTTAGCCCCAAAAAACCCATAATATAATGTTTGATAAAGTTAAAAAAAACGGAACAGAACTTTTAGGAAAAACGAATAGGATCGTTGAAGGTACCTCAATTATTGGAGATATTGTTTCTAAAGCCGATTTTAGGCTTGATGGTGAATTGATAGGAAATTTTACGTCCCAGGGAAAACTGGTCATTGGGGCATCAGGTGTTATAAAAGGCGAAATTGTCTGTAATAATGCTGATATTGAAGGTGAATTTCAAGGCAAAATAAAAGTTCTGGAAGTTCTTAATATAAAGGCAACAGCACAAATTCATGGCGAAGTATTGGTTGGAAAACTTTCAATAGAACCCGGAGCTAATTTTACAGCTACTTGTACGATGTTAACAAAAGCTAACGAAGTAACGATTAAAGATGGAAAAGGAACCGAACAAAAATCAAAGGAATAAATGGATAGCTCTCATTAATATTCCGATACAAATGGGAGTCATTATTTTTTTGTTTTCTTATGCCGGGAGTTGGTTAGATGAAAACCATCCTAGTCCAAAAGTGTATTACAATAAGATTTTGGTTATGGTGGGTGTCATAATTGCATTATATAATGTAATTCGTCAGGTAAACGAAATTAACAAATCAAAGTAATTTAATACAACACGAATAAATAAATTGCACCTTTGTAGCAAATAACTGTTTATGATGAATTTAAAAAATTACAAACTATTATACAATTTATTTATTTTGTCGGCTATTTTTTATGCACTCCATAAACTGGTGTTTTATATTTTTAAAATAAACAGTAAGAATTTTCATTATAATTTAGAAATTTTATATTTGTTATTCGTTGCGATAGCCAGTGTGCTTTTCATTGTTTTAATAATAGTTAAACAAAAGAGTTTTGATAATATAGGGATGGCATTTCTTTTAGGAACAAGTTTCCAAATGTTATTTTGTTATTTAGTTTTGAGACCCATCCTACAAAATAAACTCCAAAACACAACAATAGAGAAAACGAATTTTTTCATAACTTTTATTTTATTTTTGTTGTTTGAAACGCTTTTAACTGCCCGATTATTAAATGAAAAGCGTTAAAATAAGGATTCTGTAAAACAAGGTTCAAAAATAATTTTTCATATCCTTTTGAATATTAATAAAAAATGTACCTTTGCACCAAAATTTAGAAACGTAAAAAATTAAGATATTCAACAGATATGGTGATTTCAAACAAACCACTTAGATTTATATTAGCAACTTTTGTTGCGTGTCTTCCTATAATGAGTTTTGGAAATCCAGAAACGGATTCAACAAAGGTACAAACAGAAGTAACGCATGAAGCAGTTCCAGAAGGCCATCACGAAGGGGCACATGCCGAGCCAACAGATGTGAAATCTAAAATAAATGCGTTTAAAAAACATCACGTTTTAGATTCGCATGACTTTACTTTTACACAGGATGATGTAACAGGAAAGTATTATGGTTTTTCTTTACCGGTTATTATCTGGGACAATGGATTGCATGTATTTTCTTCTTCAAAATTTGAACACGGTCATGCTGTGGCAGAATCTAATGGAAGCTATTACAAGATTAATCACCATGATGGTAAAATATACAAAACAGATTCTTCAGGTACCCTTACTGAAGATGAAAAAACAGGTCATCCGACAAATGTTCGTCCATTAGATTTTTCAATAACAAAAACAGTAGTTTCTATAATTGCAGCTGCGTTGTTAATGTTTTGGTTGTTTAGCAGTTTGGCAAGATCTTATGCGAAAAACGGTGGAATTGCTACCGGAGCCGGAAGAATTTTTGAACCAATCGTACTTTATGTCCGTGATGAAATTGCGATTCCTAACATCGGAGTGAAGCATTACAAAAAATATATGAGTTATTTATTGACCATCTTTTTCTTTGTTTTGTTTTTAAATCTCTTCGGATTAACTCCGCTGGGAATTAATGCTACTGGTAATGTTACTATTACATTTGCTTTGGCAATATTAACTTTCTTAATAACTAACCTTACAGCAAACAAAGATTATTGGGGACATATTTTCTGGATGCCGGGAGTACCTAAATTGATGCGAATTGTTTTGGCTCCAATTGAATTGTTAGGAATTTTTATCAAACCTTTTTCATTAATGATTCGTTTGTATGCGAATATTTTTGCTGGGCATATTGTATTGATGAGTATCATTGGTTTGATGTTTATCTTCAAAAGCTGGTTAGGAAGCAGTTTGTCTTTCGGACTATCTTTTGTACTTTCTATTCTTGAAATATTGGTAGCTTTTTTACAAGCATATATTTTCACTATGTTATCGGCTCTTTATTTTGGTTCTGCGGTGCAGGAACATGGGCATGAAGAGGCACACGTTTAATTTGAATGTTTAATTTTTAATATATATATTATGCAAATTCCAACTATTGTAGGAGCAGGATTAATTGTAATCGGAGCAGGTTTAGGTATTGGTAGAATTGGTGGTTCAGCAATGGACGCTATTGCTCGTCAACCAGAAGCTTCAGGAAAAATCCAAACAGCTATGCTTATTGCAGCTGCACTTATTGAAGGTATTGGTTTCGCTGCGTTATTCGCTGCTTAATTAAAAACTAAAGACAATAGTTGCAACGGTTGGTTGTAACTATTGTTTTAAAATTAAAACATTAAAAATTGCATTTTTCGTAAGCAATTTTAAAAAAGCATAATTTAAAATTTATAATTATATATATAATGGATAAGTTAATAAATCAGTTTGAATTCGGATTGTTCTTTTGGCAAATATTAATATTTGTTGGATTGATATTTTTATTAAAAAAATTCGCTTGGAAGCCTATTCTTGATGCAGTAAATGAGAGAGAAGAAGGAATTAAAAATGCATTGCTTTCTGCTGAAAATGCAAGACAGGAAATGCAAAATTTACAAGCAGACAATCAAAGAATTCTGAATGAAGCACGTGCTGAGCGTGACGCGATGCTAAAAGAAGCTCGTGAGATGAAAGAGAAAATGATTACTGATTCTAAAAACGAAGCACAGGCACAAGGTCAGAAAATGATCGAGCAGGCTAAAGCGGCTATCGAAAGTGAAAAAAATGCAGCTATGGCTGAATTGAAATCACAAGTTTCTACTTTATCATTAAGCATTGCAGAGAAATTGTTGAAAGAGGAATTATCTAACAAAGAAGCTCAAACTAAATTGGTTGAGAAAATGTTAGGTGACGTAAAGTTAAATTAAAATTATGGCAAGTACAAGAGCAGCAATTCGTTATGCAAAAGCAATTCTGGACTTAGCAAACTCTAAAGGTGTTGCCGAAGCAGTAAATAGCGATATGAAATCGATTGCTTCAACAATCAGTGCAAATGCAGAGTTAGGTGCTTTTATTCAAAACCCAACTACAAAAGTTGAGGTTAAAGAAAGTGCTCTTTTAGAAGTTTTTGCAAATGTAAATGGTGTAACCAAAGGTTTATTTCATTTATTATTCGAAAACAAAAGATTCGAAATTCTAGATGCAATTGCAGTAGAATACAGTAAAGTATTTGATGAAGGTAATGGAATTGAAGTAGCAAAAGTTACGACAGCAATCCCAATGGATGCTGCTTTAGAGGCTAAAGTTTTGGCTAAAATTGCAACCTTGTCAGATAAGAAAATAACAATAGAGAATATAGTAGATGCTTCAATTATTGGAGGGTTTATTTTGAGAATAGGCGATAAGCAATATAATGCTTCTGTTGCAAACAGATTACAAATATTAAAAAGAGAGTTAAGTAATTAGTTTTATCACACATAAAAGTGTCTAAATTATAAATTAAGATGGCGGAAATCAAACCTGCTGAAATTTCAGCAATATTAAGAAAGCAAGTAGAAGGTTTTGAATCTGGTGCTACGCTGGAGGAAGTAGGAACAGTACTTCAAGTTGGAGATGGTATTGCTCGTGTTTACGGGCTATCTAACGTACAATATGGTGAGTTGGTTGAATTTGATAACGGACTTGAAGCTATTGTATTAAACCTTGAAGAAGACAATGTTGGTGTGGTACTTTTAGGACCATCAACAGGAATCAAAGAAGGATCAACAGCAAAAAGAACACAACGTATCGCTTCTCTTAAAGTAGGTGAGCAAATGGTAGGTCGTGTAGTAAACACTCTTGGTTTTCCAATTGATGGAAAAGGGCCAATCGGTGGTGACTTATATGAGATGCCATTAGAAAGAAAAGCACCTGGTGTTATCTTCCGTCAGCCAGTAACCGAGCCATTACAAACAGGAGTAAAAGCAGTAGATGCTATGATTCCGGTTGGTCGTGGACAACGTGAGCTTGTAATTGGTGACCGTCAAACAGGTAAATCAACTGTTTGTCTTGATACCATCTTAAATCAAAAAGAATTTTATGATGCAGGAAAACCTGTATTCTGTATATATGTTGCAATTGGACAAAAAGCTTCAACTGTAGCAGGAATCGCTAAAATGTTAGAAGAAAAAGGAGCAATGGCTTATACGGTTATTGTTGCAGCAAATGCTTCTGACCCAGCTCCAATGCAAGTTTATGCTCCTTTCGCAGGTGCTGCAATTGGAGAATATTTTAGAGATTCAGGTCGTCCTGCACTTATTGTGTATGATGATTTATCTAAACAAGCTGTTGCTTACCGTGAGGTTTCTCTTTTATTAAGAAGACCACCGGGACGTGAAGCATATCCTGGAGACGTTTTCTACTTACACTCTCGTTTATTAGAGCGTGCTTGTAAAGTAATTGCTGATGATGGAATTGCTAAAAACATGAACGATTTACCGGATTCAATTAAGCCTATTGTAAAAGGTGGTGGTTCATTAACTGCTTTGCCAATTATTGAAACTCAGGCTGGTGACGTTTCTGCATATATTCCAACAAACGTAATTTCGATTACAGATGGTCAGATTTTCCTTGACGGAGATTTGTTCAACTCTGGAGTTCGTCCTGCGATCAACGTAGGTATTTCTGTATCTCGTGTTGGGGGTAATGCTCAGATTAAATCAATGAAAAAAGTTTCAGGAACTTTAAAATTAGACCAGGCTCAATTCCGTGAATTAGAAGCTTTCGCTAAATTTGGTTCTGACCTGGATTCAGTTACTTTAAATGTAATTGAAAAAGGAAAAAGAAACGTTGAAATCTTAAAACAAGGGTTGAACGATCCTTATACAGTAGAAAATCAAGTAGCTATTATTTACGCTGGTTCTAAAAACTTATTGAAAAGTGTTCCTGTAAATAAAGTAAAAGAATTTGAAGCTGATTTCTTAGCTTACTTAAACAGTAAACATAAAGATACTCTTAATGCTTTGAAAGCAGGTAAATTAGATGACAACATTACTGATGTTATCGAAAAAGCAGCAAAAGAAATCTCAGCAAAATATAATTAATTTTAGTTGATCGTTGTTGGTTGATTGTTGTTGGAATTATCCAATAGACTATCAACCAATAACCAACAACCAACAACTATAATAAAATGGCAAATTTAAAGGAAATCCGTAATAGAATTACTTCCGTTTCATCGACGATGCAAATTACATCGGCTATGAAAATGGTTTCTGCTGCAAAGCTTAAGAAAGCACAAGATGCAATCACTGCAATGCGCCCTTATGCCGAGAAATTAACGGAGTTATTACAAAATCTTTCTGCTACACTTGAAGGTGAAGTAGGTGGTGATTACACGACACAACGTGAAGTAAAAAAAGTATTGCTTGTTGCTATAACTTCAAACAGAGGTTTATGTGGTGCATTCAATTCAAATGTTATTAAAGAAATTAAAAACCGTACTCAGTTTTACGCTGGAAAACAAGTTGATGTTTTTCCTATTGGAAAAAAAGGAAATGATGTTTTGGCTAAAACGCATAAAGTTCACGGTCATCATAATTCAATTTTTGATCATTTGACTTTTGAGAATGTTGGAGAAATTGCTGATAATTTGACTGAAAAATTCTTATCAGGTGAGTACGACAGAATTGAATTGATTTATAATCAGTTTAAAAATGCTGCGACTCAAATCGTTCAAACGGAACAATTTTTACCTTTGGCTCCAATTAAATCTGATATGCCGGTTTCTACAGGTGATTATATTTTTGAACCTTCAAAAGAAGAAATTGTGCTGACTTTGATTCCAAAATCATTAAAAACACAATTGTATAAAGGAATTCGTGATTCATTTGCTTCAGAACATGGAGCACGTATGACAGCAATGCATAAAGCAACTGACAATGCAACTGAATTAAGAAACCAATTAAAATTGACTTATAATAAAGCACGCCAGGCAGCTATTACTAATGAAATCTTAGAGATCGTTGGTGGAGCAGAAGCTTTGAACGGGTAAATAAATATTTTGAGATAAACAAAGAGCCGACATAAATTTATGTCGGCTCTTTTGTTTTATATAAGTTTAGTTATACTATTGGATTTACTATTAAATGTTAAAATGGTGATTCCTGAGAAATTGTTTTCCCAAGAATCAATTCCATTTTACACATTCGTTTTAACGGATTATTTCTAATTCGTTTTGCTTTGTTTTTATGGGAACAAACTAGCTTTATAATCCCAAGGCTCTTTTTATTTATAAGGGTTGTCACAGCTCAATCAATCCCTTGCTTTGTTTTTAGGGTACAAATAGCTAAATTTTCCCGGCTCTGTTTTTTTGAGGGTCACTCACAGCTGAATCAATCCCTTTGCTTTGTTTTTTATGGGAACAAACTAGCTTTATTAGTCCCGGTGCTCTGTTTTTTTGAGGGTTACTACAGCTGAATCAATCCCTTGCTTTGTTTTATGGTACAATTAGCTAAATCTTCCTTGCTCTGTTTTTTGAGGGTTACTACAGCTGTTAATCCCTTGCTTTGTCTTATGGTACAAATAGCTAAATTTTCCGGCTCTGTTTTTTTAAGGGTTACCCACAGCTGATCAATCCCTTTGCTTTGTTTTTTATGGGAACAAACTAGCTTTATCAGTCCCAGTGCTTTGTTTTTTTAAGGGTTACATCTTAGCTGAATCAATCCCGTATTTATTACAATTTTTTTATAAAAGAAATTATCCGTTTTATATATTACAAATATTGGATTATATTATGAAAGCTACAATACCCACATTTAGTGATTTTTAATTTATTTTAAAATCTTTAAATTTTTTGTTTAAGAGATTGTATTACAAATATATAATGGATAAATTTTTAAAAAGTTATATAATTTTCATTATATATTACACAATTATAATATTATAGTTTGATTGAATAGTGTTTAAATATTAAAAGATAAGTATTTTTGATTACTAATTACTATAGACAAAATGGACTTAAAAATAAAAGAATTGACAACTATTACAGAAATGGTAGTTGAAATTGATACAATGAGATTTCTTTATCCTAATCTTCCGGCTGAAAAATATGAAATTTATTTGTCAGAAATGATTCCTCATAATTATACACAGATAGCTGTTTTTGAAAATGATATTTGTTTAGGAATTACCGGCTGTTGGTCAGCAACTAAATTATGGACAGGTAAATATCTTGAAATTGATAATTTTGTTGTGCACCCGGAACATCGCTCTAAAGGAATAGGAAAGATGCTTACAGAATATATTGAACAAAAAGCATTAGATCTGGACTGTAGCAGCATTGTTTTAGATGCTTATACAGAGAATTTTGCCGCACATCGTTTTTATTATAATCAAGGTTATGGGCCCAGAGGATTTCATTTTGTGAAAATTTTGGATAAGTCTAAACTGACTCTATAATAAATAGTTCCATTTTGCTAAAAAGACTTACATTTATATTTTTAAATTTGACAACATTTTACATTATAAGTGTATCATATTTCACAACTAAAAAGGTATTAAAAACAGATCAACTAAAAATAAATGGCAAAAGAAAGTTTTAATTGGAAAAGTCTCTTTATTAATGATGAGGCTAACAAGGCCGAAGAACCAGCTGTAGTTCAATCAGCACCAGTTTTATCGGCACCTGATAATAAATTTCCGACTCAGGTTACAGATTCGTTTCCTACAAATGCAGTGACGAATCCTTTTTTAAATGAAATTTTTGAAGTTTACAATAAAGGTTTTGAGTCATTGAATGCAGATGGATTTGATTTTTTTGAATTGTACAAGTCAGTAATGGCTGTTGGGGTTACAAATCCGCAAAGCTATCAGATGGCATTTACAATGGGAAAAACTATAAAACCGGATTTAAGTAAAGAATTTCTTTTAGAAAAATCAAGTTTTTATATCAGTGAAATCGAAAAGGTTTATGCAAAATATGATTCAATAGGAAAAGCTAAAAAATCAGATTTAGACAATAATATTACAAAGGAAAAATATAATCTGTCTAAAAATATTTCTGAATTAGAAGCCAGGATTATTGAACTTCAGAAAGAATTGGAATCCAAGAAAATAGAACTTCAAAAAATTGATCCAAAAAACATGGAACAGCTTTCGGAGATTAAATTAAAAATGGAAGCTAACGATTTAGCAAAACAAAAAATATTAAACTCAATAAATACTGTAATAACAGGAATTAATCAATATTTATAATAATGGATAAATACGAACAAGAAAAAAGTACCCTTTTATCATTACCGATTTTAAAACATTTTGATGAATCTAAAGGAGAGATTGCTTTAAAATCGGGAGCATTAAAAAAAGGTGAAAAGTCATTGTTTTTGGCTTTAGCATTAGGTTTGTTAGGAGTTGGAGGTTATTTGGTCTGGACTTATATTATCCCGCCATTATTTACGATGCTTGGTCAGGCAATTGCATTATCTGCAACGGGTGTTTTTTTAGTTTTTTTAGTAATGATGGCTCCGGTTATTATGAAAGCACTTCGTTTTACAACCAAAAATCTTCACAAAGCATTAATTCAAAGCAATCCTTTTAATGAACTGGAAGAGCAAAAACAAAAAATGATTAAAAACCGCGAAGTTTTTAAGAATACAAAAGCAAAACTGAAAGGTCTTAAAACCGAGATGGAAATTGAAGCCAGTAAGTCTGAGAAAGAAGCTAAATCATTTCAGGAAGATGTATTGAGTTTACAGCGTCAGTCTGAGAAACTTAAATCGGCCATGGATGAAATGGTGAAGCAAAATGGAGTTGCTGCAAAAGATACTGATGAATATGTAGCGTTGCAAAGTGAATTAGCAAGAAAATTAAGTGATTCACAAAGAGTTTCGACACAATATGAACAAAGCAAAAGTTTCATCCAAAAATATGGCGTTCGAGCCAATGTCTTAGGAAAAATGGATAGAAAACTAACTTTGGCAGGTACCGCAATTGATATTAAAATTGCAGATTTTGATGTTACTGTTAAAATGTTTCAAAAAGAGTATGAATTTGCCAGAAATGCTAAAGAAGCAACAGAAAGTGCTAAAAGTGCTATGATGTTTACACAAGATTGGGAATTAGAATACGCGCTTGAAGTAGTAACATCTACCATCGCACAGGATATTGCCAAAACATCTGAAAACCTTATTGATATAGATGCTTTGACTTCTAAATATTCTGTTGATAATGATGAACTTTATTCACGATTAGATTCATTGGCAGATGAAATTAAAACGGGAGATAATACGATTCCGGACTCAACAAAATATACAAGTCCTAATTATAAAATGACCAAAGAAGATAAATTATCCGGTGGTGGTTTTGGAGATATTTTTTAATAGATAAATAATTTTAAAAATAAATAATGGGAAAAATTTTACGAACACAGAAATTAACGACGTTTTCTGAATTAATAATTGTTATTGCAGGAATCGGTGCAATTTTAGGAGGGGTTTATTACTTATCTCCCGGAATTAAAACAGCTGTTTCAAAACAGTTAAACGGTATAGAATTAAATCAAACCGATGTTAATAATGTAACGAATGCTGAAAAAATTGCACTTCCGTCGAAAGAAATATCTTCAGAAATTGCCGACAAACCTTTAGTAAGAATCGCAGGTTACGCCTGGAATGCCCAGTCTGGAATTATTGTTTCTAATGGTGGTCCAAAAACAACAAAAGGATCATTGATGGAGAAAAATGGAGTTAATCTTGAAATTATCCGTCAGGACTGGCTATCGGAATTGCGTAATATGCAAATGAAATTTATTGAAGAATTTGATAAAGGTGAAGCTTTCCCTTCTTCAGATAAAAGTGTTTTTGCCGTTATGATTATGGGTGATGGTGCGCCATTCTATATAAGTTCTGTTCAAAAGTCACTGGATGAAAAATATGGAAAAGATAAATACCACTTGCAGGTTATGGGTGTAGTGGGTATGAGTTATGGTGAAGATAAATTAATCGGTCCGCCAAGCTGGAAATCAGATCCTAAATCTATGAAAGGTTCTGTTATATCTGCCGTTCTTGGTGATGGTGACTGGGTTACAACAGTTAATTATTGTTTTGCAAACGGATTAAAAGTAAATCCGGACCCGACAACTTATGATGCTGATGCCGTAAATATTTATCCTTCAGAGAATGATGATTATATAAAATCGGCTGAAGAGTTAATTAAATCGCAAACAACTGGCTGGACAGTTACTTTGAAAGAAGTAGTAAACGGAAAATTAACCGGGAAATCGGTTAACAGAAAAATCGATGGCTGTGCTACCTGGACACCGGGAGATAAAACAGTATTTGATAAACTTTCCGGTTTTGTAGATATTGTCTCTACAAAAGAATTCAATAACCAAATGCCAACTGCACTTATTGGAGTGAAAGAGTGGGCTGTAAAAAATCCGGAAATTGTTTCTAATATCTTGAAATCGGCATTAACAGCTTCAAATCAAATGAAGAATTATGAAGACTGGAAAGTAAGAGCATCACAAGCACTTGCAGATACATATAAAATTGAAACGCCTGAATATTGGTATAAAATGTTCAAAGGACAACAAGGAACAAAAGGTGGATTGACATATAATATGGGTGGTTCAAAAGTATTTAATTATGCTGATGCGATGCAATATTTTGGTTTATCAGATGGTGTTAACAGATACAAATCTGTTTATAATCAGGTTTCGGGATATTTAACAGAATTGAATCCGTTTGGATTTAATGAAAATGTTGGAGCTGTTGTTCCTTATGATCAGGCAGTAAATTTATTTTTCCTGAAAAATATCAATGACATCGAATCCACTTCTGCTGATAAAGCAGATTACAGTAACCAGGCGACAGAAGTTGTAGCTTCGGGAGAATGGAAAATTAATTTTAATACCGGAAGTGCTGAAATTTCAAATTCGTCCAGTAAAGAAGTTGAAAAAATTTATAATCTTTTGATTCAGGCAGAGAACACAAAGTTAACTGTTGTTGGACATACTGATAATGTTGGAAATCCGGATGCTAATTTGGCTTTATCAAAAAGCAGGGCAGAAGCAGTTGTGAATTACTTAAAACAAAAAGGAATTCCGGCAAGCCGTTTTCAAATGGTTGATGGAAAAGGCCAAAGTGATCCGGTTGGAGATAATAATTCTGCTTCAGGAAAAGCACTGAATAGACGTGTGGTTATTACTTTATTAAAATAATAAATAAAAATAAAAGGCTGTCTTTCGGGATAGCCTTTACTTTAAATATGATAAAATTTTTAACTCCCTTTGAAAAAATATCAAAACGGAACAAAACCCTTATTTTAATTGGCTGGTTAGTTCTTTTGATAATTATTTGGTTTGCTACGACTTCTGGTGAAAAACATTTATTTCCATCTCCAAGCCAGGTTTTAACCGGTTTTCAGGAATTGTATAATGAAGGTTTGGTTGTACATATTTTCAACTCTTTGAGCTTGTGTTTTATTTCTATTTTCTTAGCCACAATAATTTCATTACTATTGGCCTATTCATGGCCAATTCCGGTATTAAAATCGGTTTCAGAATTTGTGACTAAATTTAGATTTTTACCGTTTACCGGCCTTTCATTTTATATTACAATGGTTGTGCACGAAGCAAGATCAATGCAGGTTTGGATTTTGGTAATTTTCCTGACTACTTTCTTAACAACATCACTGATTGCGGTTATTAAAGACATACCTCAGGAAGAGTTTGATCATGCCAAAATGCTAAAATGTACCAGATGGGAAGTTTTGTGGCAAGTTATTATTTTAGGAAGAGTAGATTATGTGATTGATGTAATCAGACAAAATCTTGCCATAACCTGGATGATGCTTGTAACAGTTGAATCGATTGTTGTAGCTTCTGGCGGATTAGGGTTTTTGATAAAAAACTCTGATAAGTTTATGAATACTGGTCGAATTATAGCACTTCAAATCATTATTTTATTAATAGGTCTTGGCTTAGACGCAGGAATAAATTTCTTAAGAAAAGCACTATTTAGATATTCAAAAATATAATTATGAAACACGAATATAAAGAAACGCTTTTATATGTTGAAAATTTAAGCGTTGCCTATGATAATACTATTATTATAAAAGATATAAGTCTAATAGAAAAAGATGTAGTTAGAGATGGTATACATTGTACGGGTCAGGTTATAGCTTTTGTAGGAAGGTCTGGAAGAGGAAAATCAACCTTTTTTAAAGCATTAACAGGACTGATTCCGTCTAATTCGGGAAAAATTTTAATTAGAGATTTTGAAAACAAAGAACCTAATGCTGCCAAACCTGTAAATGAAGGTGATATTGGTTTTGTAGATCAAAAATATACTTTGTTCAGACACAAAACAGTTACACAGGCATTGAAGTTTTCGCTAAGAAAAACAACGCTTTCAAATACCGAAAAAGAGGAGAAGATAAAAAAGTATTTGAAAGAATGGGGACTGGAAAACTGTAAAGACAAATATCCTAACGAACTTTCCGGAGGACAAAGACAAAGAACAGCTATTATTGAACAATTGTTTTCTTCTGATCAGTTTATTGTTTTAGACGAGCCTTTCTCAGGATTGGATGTAGGGAATATTCAGGAAGTAAAAAAATCTTTTGAGTTATTAAGTAGTTCTTCTGATTTTAATACGGTCATTTTTTCTACGCATGACATTGAATTGGCGATAGAATTAGCGCAGACTATTTATGTTATTGGTTATCCAACTATTAATGGAAAGCAAGAGCATTACGGTACAATTGTCGCTAAATATGATTTGAGGGATATGGGTTTAGCATGGAAAGATTATTGTGATGATCACTTAAAATTATCAAAAGAGATTATTCATCAGATGATGATTTCTTAAACGATTATATGGCAAAAAGTAAGAACCCGATATCGATTTTAGAAGAATCATTTTTGTCTCTAAAAAGATATTTAGAGACAAACATAAAAACTAATGAAGCTATTTTTACGGCTTCATTTGTTAATGATTTGCACAGAGAAACAATAAGTATTCTTGAAACATGTAAGGTGTTAAATCAGGACGTGGAGTTTATTCAAAAAATAAACACCTATGTTTCTCCTGAAATTTCTAAGGGATTACTACTTAAGGCAGAGCATTTTTTTCTTTCAGACATCATAGAACTTTATGATAGAGAATTAGAAAAAAAGAATGAAAAAGCACAATTTGTTCTGGCTTATTATTATGATGCTTTACGAAATAAACACTTTGCGGATCAAAATTCTGTTAATGAATTGAACCAGTTAATTTTTACAGATGAATTTAAAAATCATCTTATAAAAATTAAAAAAGAAAATAAAGTAACATTCTCAAACGAACAGCAGAAACAATATTTACTTCCTGAAATTTTATCTCAAACGAAACATAATAAGCTTGAAGAAATTTTAACCGGATATCAAAATTTTATTCATTTTGGTTTTGACAAAAAGATTGAAAGCAATATTGTATTTAGTAACTTTTTAGGTTTAAAAAAAGCAAAAAGCGAAGATAAAAAAGCATCAGATTTGCCAGAAGAAGATTCGCTTGAAAAAGTGCTTCAGGAACTAAATCTTTTAGTAGGCTTAAAAGAAGTAAAACAAGATGTTGCCGAGCTAATTAATTTATTAGAAATACAAAAAAAGAGATCACAACAAGGATTAAAAAATGTTGAGATTACATTGCATACTGTTTTTTTGGGACCTCCGGGAACGGGCAAAACATCTGTAGCAAGACTATTAAGCAGAATATTTAAGCATTTAGGATTTTTATCCGAAGGTCAAATGTTCGAAACAGATAGGGAAGGTTTAGTTGCGGGTTATGTCGGGCAAACGGCAACAAAAGTAAATAACGCTGTACAATCAAGTCTTGGCGGGGTTTTATTTATTGATGAAGCGTATGCTTTGACCCAGAATTTATCCGGAAATGATTATGGAGCAGAAGCAGTAAATACACTGATCAAAAGAATGGAAGATCATCGCGATGATTTGGCAGTTGTTGTTGCAGGATATACAGAACCAATGCAGATTTTTATTGACTCTAATCCGGGATTAAGATCTCGTTTTAATAGATTCTTTCATTTTAAACATTTTACTCCCGCCGAATTATTTCAAATTTTTGAATTCTATTGTAAAAAATCCGATTTTATTATTTCTGAGGAAGCAAAAGAAAAATTAACGGATACTTTTGAATTGCTATATTCGCAAAAAGATGAAGGCTTTGGAAACGCGAGAGTTGTAAGGAATTTGTTTGAGAAATGTGTTCAAAATCAGGCAAACAGAATTGTAAAACTCAAAAAGCTCAATCAAAAAATTCTAAAAACATTTTCAGAGGAAGATATTCCAGAACCAAAAGAAACTCAAAAAAGTGTAAATTTCAGCGCATCTGATGAAACAGCATAAATTGTTTATGCTTTAATACCTTGGCGAATTCAGTAATTATCTCAAAGAATTGGTTATTTTTGTTTTTTGAAAACTTTATTACTAAATTATTTTGGGATTATATAAAAATCTATTCAAACAGACAGCCATTTACGGATTAGCGACAGTATTACCCCGAATGCTAAGTTTTTTATTGGTTAGATTATACACAGGTATTTTACCAACTGCAGAATACGGTGAAGTTTCAATTGTTTTGTCATGGATGGTTTTCTTTAACGTAATACTTTCTTACGGAATGGAAACCGCTTTTTTTAGGTTTTACAGTGCCGAAGATGACAAGAAAAATGTAATTGCAACAGCTACAATATCTATATTTTGGTCATCGATAGGATTTTTGTTTGCAGGATTAATTTTCAGGAACACATTGGCCAACTGGGCCGAAGTTGACGTGCAATATGTAACCTATTCGATTTGGATATTAGTCCTGGATGCATTGGTTTTAGTCCCTTTTTCTAAATTAAGAGCCAATCAGAGACCAATGGTTTATGCGGCAATAAAAATTGGAAATGTTATAATAAATCTTCTTCTTAATATTTTCTTTTTAATCTATTTGCCAAAAATTGCAGCCGCAAACCCTAATTCTGTTTGGGATAATTTATATGTTGAAAATTTTCAGATTGCTTATATTTTCATTGCTAATTTATTGGCAAGCTTAGCCACATTTATTGTGCTTTCACCAAATTATCTTTCGCTTGGAAGAAAGTTTGATTCTGTACTTTGGAAAAAGATGATGAAATATGGTCTGCCGATTTTGGTTGCCGGTATTGCATTTGCCGTAAATGAGCATTTTGACAAAATTTTATTAGGATACTTATTGCCTGAAAATATCGCAAAATCAGAAGTTGGTGCGTATTCTGCCTGTTACAAATTAGGATTGTTTATGGTTTTGTTTGCAACAGCATTCAGACTTGGGATTGAACCTTTCTTCTTCAGTCATGCAAAAAATGAAAATGCACCTCAGACGTATGCTGTAATCACTAAATATTTTGTGATTTTGGGATCACTTATTTTATTAGGCGTGATTGTTTTTGCTGATATTTTAAAATTACTTCTGCTTGAGAACAGATCATACTGGGAAGCTATGAAAGTAGTACCATTAATTATTTTGGCTAATTTCTTTTTAGGAATCTATAATAATTTATCGGTTTGGTATAAATTGACTGATAAAACAAAAATAGGAGCCTACATCTCTATTGTTGGTGCTATTGTAACTTTGGTTTTAAATTATTTATTAATTCCAAAATACAGTTATTACGGATCGGCAATTGCTACTATCTCAGCATACGGAAGCATGATGTTAATCTCTTATACTTTAGGAAATAAATATTATCCAATACCTTATGATATGAATAAAATTGGAGCTTATTTAGGAATTTCAATTGTATTTTCGGCAATTTCTTTTTATGGATTCAGAGAAAATTACTTTGTTGGAATTCCGTTATTTTTAGCTTTCGTTTATTTTGTTTATCATAACGAAAAAGACACAATCAAAGGAATTATGAATAAAAAGTAATTCAATTTTACTTTTTTATCTTTTTAAATTAAAATGGAAATACAAATTATCAATAAATCTCAGCACGATTTACCAAATTATGAAACAATTGCTTCGGCAGGAATGGATTTACGTGCAAATTTAACTGAATCAATAACGCTAAAACCATTAGAGAGAACCATTGTAAAAACAGGACTTTTTATTGAATTGCCTATCGGTTACGAAGCACAGGTTCGTCCAAGAAGTGGCCTTGCTGCCAAAAAAGGAATTACTGTTTTAAATTCTCCGGGAACGGTCGATGCCGATTATAGAGGAGAAATAGGGGTAATTTTAGTAAATTTATCAAACGAAGCCTTTGTTATTGAAAACGGAGAACGAATTGCACAATTAATTATTGCCAAACACGAAAGAGCTGAATGGGTAGAAGTGTCAGTACTTTCTGAAACAACCAGAGGTGAAGGCGGCTTTGGAAGTACGGGAGTAAAATAAAAAATTAATAATTTTAAAGATTGAAAACTGAAGGATTCTATAATCTTTCAATCTTTCAATTCTTAAATCTTTCAATAAAAAAATATGAAAATAATCGTTCCAATGGCAGGACGTGGTTCAAGACTTAGGCCACATACTTTAACCATTCCAAAACCATTAATTCCAGTTGCAGGAAAATCAATTGTACATCGTTTAGTCGAAGATATTGCTAAAATATTAAAAGAGCCTATCGAAGAAGTTGCATTTATATTAGGTGATGAAGCTTTTTTTGGAGACGACCTTGTGATAAGTTTACAAGAACTGGCACAAAGTTTAGGAGCGA
Source organism: Flavobacterium sp. Flavsp81 (assembly GCF_059491325.1). NCBI lineage: Bacteria > Pseudomonadati > Bacteroidota > Flavobacteriia > Flavobacteriales > Flavobacteriaceae > Flavobacterium > Flavobacterium sp. Flavsp81. The sequence continues at coordinate 3,570,071 of NZ_CP168505.1, forward strand.
AAGCATCTATTTATCGTCAGGATTTGCCTTTAGGTACAGGCCACGCGATTATGTGTGCAAAAGATTCTTTATCAGGTCCGGCAGTAATTGCATATGCCGATACTTTAATCAGAGCTGATTTTGAATTAGATCCAGCGGCAGATGCGGTAATTTGGGTAAAACAGGTTGATGAACCGGAAGCTTTTGGTGTAGTAAAATTAAATGCAAATAATGAAATCATAGAATTGGTAGAAAAACCAAAAGAGTTTGTGAGTGATTTAGCTGTTATCGGAATATATTATTTTAAAGAAGTTGGTGATCTGAAAAAAGAACTTCAAAATGTTTTGGACAATAATATTCAAAACGGTGGAGAATATCAAATTAATGACGGAATCAAGGCTATGATGGCCGACGGAAAAGTTTTTAAAACCGGAAGCGTTGACGAATGGATGGATTGCGGAAACAAAAATGTTACTGTTGAAACCAATTCAAGAATGCTTGGGTTTTTGCATAATGATGGAGAGCATTTAGTTGATTATGATGTGAAATTAGAAAACGCAACCATTATTCCTCCTTGTTATATTGGAGAAAATGTAGTGTTGAAAAATGCAACAATTGGTCCAAATGTTTCTTTAGGAAAAGGATGTCATGTTACCGACAGTACTATTAAAAACAGTTTGGTACAAACCTATTCTCAAATAAAAAATGCTAACTTAGATAATGCAATGATTGGTAATCATGTAAGTTATGATGGTAAATTTACAAGCATTAGCATTGGTGATTATTCAGTTTTAGAATAAAAAATTCATTTTAAGTAGATTGGGGATAAAATAAAATTATAGAGAATGAAAAAAAGAGTTTTAGTAATTTTATTTTTCGCGTTACTTGGCAATACAGTTTCGGCTCAGACAGAACCGGAAGATATTGCTATGGCTACTGATGAATATAAAGACTCTTTTTATGAATCTTTAAAGCAAAAAGGAATCGAAAATTATGATAAAGCAATCGTTTCCTTAGAAAAATGTATTAGGCTTAAACCAAATGATGCTGTAGCATATTTTGAATTAGGGAAAAATTATTTTGCTTTAAAAGAATATCAAAACGCACAAAGTTCATTCGAAAAAGCAACTCAATTAGACCCTAAGAATAAATGGTTTTGGCTGGGAATTTATGATGTTAGTTATGAAACAAAAAATTATCCTCTGGCGATAGAAACAATTCAAAAAATTATTCCATTCGACGAAGAGTATAAAGATGATTTGATTTCGTTATACATGATTACCAATCAGTATGATAAGGCGCTTTTTCTTATTACCGAAATGAATGATAAATTCGGAAAATCCGAAGATCGTGAAAGATATAAATTACAGATTCTGTCACAGGGAAAGTATCAAAATGCAGAGATTTCCAATTTGATTGATCAGATTAAAAAAAATCCGAAAGAAGAATCAAATTACGTAAACCTGATTTTTTTGTATTCGAAATCCGAAGAAACAGATAAAGCTTTAGAAATTGCAAAACAACTGGCAAAAGAAATTCCAGCTTCTGAATGGGGTCAAGTGAGTTTGTTTAAGGTATATTTGGATGCAAACCAGGCTGACAAAGCTATTAAATCGATGAATGTAATTTTGTCAAGTTCTAAAATTGATTCAAAAATAAAACATCGTACGCTAAATGAGTTTTTGATTTATGTGAATAAAAATCCGCAATATGCTCCTGATCTGGAAAAAGCGATTGCTTATTTTGATAATGATAAAGAAGTAGATGTTGCAAAAGAAATTGGAAAATTTTATCACAGTAAAAACCAATTTGAAAATGCGATTAAATATTATGAGAAAGACTTAAAATCAAATTCAGATACAGATCGTGAGACCAATTTACTTTTGCTGGAAGCGTATATGAAAGCAAAGCAATTTGAGCCAATGACAAAAAGAGCTATGAATATGATTGAAGTTTATCCAAGTCAGCCACAATTTTATTATTATGCCGGTTTGGGAAATAATCAATTACAACAATTTAAAAATGCAAAAACCGTTTTAGAAATGGGTCTTGATTATGTTGTTGATGATATAAAATTGGAAGCGAGTTTTAATATTCAGTTAGGAGAGGCTTATAATGGGTTAGGAGATGCTAAGAAAAAAGAGGAATACTTTTTGAAGGCAAATGAATTATTAAAGAACAAAAAATAAAAGATTAAATTCAGATGAAAAAATATATAGTGATAGTATTGATGGTAATCTTTATGATTTCCTGTAAGTCTAAAGCAGTTGCAGTACAAAACAGTAATAGTGAAGTTGTAGCAAAAACAGACAATAAAGTAATAGAAAAGCATTACGATAATAAATTAGATTTCTCGACACTATACATAAAAGCGAATGCCAGATATGTGGATGAAAAACAGAGTCAGAATGTTACTGCTGAAATAAAAATTAAAAAAGATGAGCAAATTTTAGTAAGTGTCCGTTTTCTCGGAATTACCATGGCAAAAGCTTTGATTACACCAACGGCAGTAAGTTATTATGAGAAAATAAACGGAACTTATTATGAAGGGGATTTTACCAGTTTAAGTAAATGGTTAGGAACTGAACTTGATTACAGTAAAGTACAAAATTTATTGGTTGGTGAAGCTTTAGATGATTTGAGAAAAGGAAAATATACACAAACAATTGTAGAAAACCTTATTCGTCTGGAAGATGGAAAAGATAATAATCTGAAAAAAGCATTCTTTTTGGACGCTGAAAAATATTTGCTTCAAAAAGAAGAAATATCTCAAACGAGAGAAAACAGAATGTTAGAGATTAAATATTCTGATACTAAAGTTTTTGACCAGGGAATACTTCCAACGAGTATCGAAATTAATGCGACTCAGCCAAAAGGCAAAACAGATATTAATTTAAATTACAATACAATTTCGTTCAACGAGGAACTTTCTTTCCCATATAGTGTTCCAAGTGGCTATAAAAAAATTATAATTAAGTAAATTTGCAAAAAGATAATAGAAAAATGCCAAAATTTCTCCTAAGCCTGATTTTTATATGTGCCACAACTTTTGTGTGGGCACAGGATTCGCAACAAGAAAAACTTGAACAGCGTAAAGCTCAGATTCAGCAGGAAATCAGAGATAACGAAAAAATGCTGCAATCTGTAAAGAAAAAAGAGAAATCTGCTGTTAACGTTTTTCTTATTCAGGCCAATAAAATAAAATTAAAAGAAAAATTGATAAACACTACTGCAAAGCAAGAAAAGCTTCTAAGTAATGATATGTATATTAATCAATTAAAAGTAAACAAGTTAAAAAGGGAATTGGCAGTATTGAAAGAAGATTATGCCAAAATGATCCTAAAATCATACAAAAGCCGTTCTGAACAAAGCAGGGCAATGTTTATTTTGTCTTCAGAAAGTTTTTTACAGGCTTACAAAAGGGCACAATATTTAAAACAATATACTACTTTTAGAAAAAGTCAGGGTATGGAAATCCAGTCTAAAACAGCAGAGTTAGTTGATTATAATGCTAAATTAGATGGACAAAGAAAAGTGAAGAAAAAAATCATTGCTGAAAATCAAAAAGAAAAACAAAGCTTAGAAGTTGAAAAGAAAGAGCAGCAAAAGTTAGTTAATTCGATTAAAAAAGACAAAAATAAAATTATCGCCGATACAAGAGCGAAACAAAAGGAATCAAAAGCAATTGATGCGAAAATTAAGCAATTGATTCGTGCTGCTATTGCTGAAGCAAATAGAAAAGCAGAAGAAGAAAGACGAAAACGAATAGCAGAAGGCAAAAGTACTGAAAGTAGTGAACCAGCACCAGCTAAAAGTTTTTCATCTGATAGAATTGCGTTAACACCGGAAGGTAAAATATTAGCAGCTGATTTTAAGGCAAACAGAGGAAAATTACCATGGCCGGTAGAAAAAGGATTTATTTCATTAGGTTATGGAGATCAGCCACACCCATTATATCCATCACTGACGGTTCATAATTCCGGAGTTGAGATTACAACAGAACAAGGAGCAAATGCACGGGCCGTATTTGAAGGAGTAGTGTCAAAAGTTATAGCTTTGTCTCCTGTAAACAGAGCTGTTTTTATTCAGCATGGAGATTACTTTACCGTATATCAAAACCTAAGTTCTGTATCTGTTGAACAAGGTGACAAAGTAAAAGTTAAACAAAGTATTGGAAAAGTAAGAACCAGTGGAGATACAGGAAAAACAATCATTAAGTTTTTGATTCTTCAAAATACATCAAATAATAATCCGGAAGGATGGCTGCAAAACAGATAAATTATTAAAGGGAGCTTAATTGGCTCCCTTTTTTATTATTGCTATTACAATTGTTTGATTGAAATTTAAAAATAGTATTTTTGCACTATGGAAACAAATAGACAGAAAAAAATAGGCGGTGTCATACAGAAAGATCTGGTTGATATTTTGCAAGGTGAAGTGAGAAAAAACGGAATTAATAATTTAGTGATTTCGGTATCCAAAGTAAGTGTTACTTCAGATTTATCTGTGGCAACAGTATATTTAAGCATTTTTCCACAAGAAAAAGCCAAAGAAACTTTAGAAGGAATAAAATCTAATACAACCTTAATTAAACACGACTTGTCTCAACGTGTACGTTTGCAATTGCGTCGTGTACCAAACCTGGTATTTTTTATTGATGACTCATTAGATTATATTGAGAAAATTGATAATGCATTATCAAACAGAGAAAACCCAATTGAGAATCGTGATCTTTTAGAAAAAAGAAGAAAATCATAAATTGAATTTCCCCTTTTACATAGCCAAACGTTATATTTTTAGCAGAAGTAAAAACAATGCTATAAATATTATTAATCTCATTGCCAGCATGGGAATCATTGTTGGTACAATGGCTTTGTTTGTGGTGTTATCTGTTTTTAGCGGATTAAAAGTCTTTAGTCTCTCCTTTACAAATGAAATTGATCCGGATTTAAAAATGACCAGTACCTACGGAAAATCATTTTTGATTACACAGGATCAGGAAAAACAAATTAAAAAAATTGACGGAGTTGCTTCATATACCAAAATTATAGAGGAACGTGTTTTGTTTTTGTTTAAAGATAAACAGCAGGTAACTTATTTAAAAGGGGTCGACAGTCTTTATCCGGTTGTAAACGATATCAAGAAAAAACTTTTTAATGGTCAATGGCTTAAGCCGGAAAGTTACCAGGTTGTTATCGGTTACGGAATTGCACAGGATTTCTCAATGGGAATAATGGATTTTGAAAACCCTTTGCAGATATTTGCTCCAAAACCGGGAAAAGGGGCTATTGAAAATCCTGAGGAAGCATTTAATAAAACTGAAGTTCTGCCTGTTGGAATTTATTCTGTCAGTGAAGATCTGGATTCAAAATATGTGTTTGCCGATTTGGGTTTAACACAGGAATTATTAATGTATAAATCGAATCAGATTTCAGGAATCGAATTTAAGCTAAAAGAAAATGCGGATGAAAATTTAATTAAATCTAAACTCGAAACGATTTTCAAAAACAAAATTACTTTAAAAAACAGAGCACAGCTTAATGCGTCTTTGTATAAAATGCTTAATACTGAAAACATTGCCGTTTATCTGATTTTTACTTTGGTGATTATCGTGGCACTTTTTAATTTGATTGGCGCTTTGATTATGATGATTTTGGAAAAGAAAGGAAATCTAAAAACCCTTTTTAATCTTGGAACTGAAATCAAACATTTGCGAAAAATATTCTTGCTTCAGGGAACTTTGCTAAGTATTTTAGGCGGTGTAGCTGGTCTTGTTTTAGGTATAATTCTGGTTCTTTTGCAACAGCGATATGAGATGATTATGATTACACCAACTTTAGCATATCCGGTTGTTTTTACTCTGGAAAATGTTCTCATTGTTTTGGGAACAATTGTTTCACTTGGTTTTGTGGCTTCCTTAATCGCCAGCAGCAGAGTGAGTAAAAAGCTGTTAAATTAAAATATTTCTTCGTAAAAAAAAATATTCTTATATTTAACGTCTTAAAATTTAAGCATATGATTGTTTCTGCCTAATCCTATTTTATTTTTTAGAATAATTAGGATACTTACGTTTTTTCTTCAGTTCAGATTATTACATCTGGACTAATCTTTTCATTTATCCTAAATATATCATGACAGAAATAACAATAAAAAAGAATTTATTTTCTAAAATTTTCACCACTTTAAAATTAGCAATCAAAGGAGACGAATCTTTTGATTACACTGCCGGAAGCATTAAAAAAGCAGTCATTCTATTAGCCATTCCAATGGTTTTGGAAATGATGATGGAATCGGTTTTTGCGCTTGTCGATTTGTATTTCGTCGGACATTTAGAACACAGTAGTTTCGCGATACAAACTGTCGGTTTAACCGAATCTGTGCTTACAATTATATATTCTTTAGCAATCGGAATGAGTATGGCGGCTACAGCCGTAGTGGCGCGACGCATTGGAGAAAAAGATCCAATCGCTGCCGCCAAAGCCGGAATGCAGGCTATCATTATTGCTTTTGCAGTTAATAGCGTTATGAGTATTTTGGGCGTAATTTATGCCAAAGATATTCTGATTTTGATGGGAGCATCTCTTGAAGCCGCAGAACATGGTTATCGATTTACACAAATTATGATTGGAAGCAGTTTATGCATTATGCTTTTATTCCTGATCAACGGAATATTTCGTGGTGCCGGAAATGCTGCCATTGCCATGAGGAGTCTTTGGTTGGCCAATATTTGTAATATTATTTTATGTCCGGTATTGATTAATGGCTTTGGTCCGATTCCCGCTTTTGGATTAATAGGTGCTGCGATGGCAACTACGTTAGGAAGAAGTATTGGAGTACTATATCAAGTATATCATTTGTTTTTTGGAAAAGGAGCTTTAAGAATTATAATCTCTTATTTTATTCCGGATTTTCAGCAGATTAAAGCTTTGGTGAAAATTGCGGCTCCTGGTATTTTACAATTCGTAATTGCTTCCTGCAGCTGGATTTTCCTGGCGCAATTGGTAGCTACGACAGGTGGAGATCATGGTTCTGCAGGGTATCAGACAGCATTGAGAATTATGATGTTTTTTATTCTTCCGGCTTGGGGATTAAGCAATGCTGCCGCAACTTTGGTTGGACAGAATTTAGGAGCAAAGCGAATTGATCGTGCCGAAAAATCAGTTTTTACAACTGCAAAATACAATGTGATTTTTATGCTAACAATCATGATAGTTACGTTATGTTTTGGTCAATACATTATTTCGTTTTTTACCAATGATGAAATGGTGAAAACAATTGCGGTTGAAGCTTTACAAATTATGAGTATCGGATTTGTTTTCTACGGAATCGGTATGGTATTGATTAACACATTCAATGGAGCAGGAGATACCTGGACTCCAACAGGAATTAATTTTTTTGGATTTTGGTTATTCCAGATACCTTTAGCCTTTATACTGGCAAAACATTTTGAGATGGGACCAACAGGGGTTTTTATTGCAATTCCTGTTGCCGAAACTGCTATAACATTAGCTGGGATTTTCTTTTATAAAAGAGGAAAATGGAAACGTATTCAGGTATAAACTTATAAAAAAAGATCTTCATTTTGAAGGTCTTTTTATTTTGAAAAAATAATATCTTCGGGGTATAAACAAAATCGTATCTTTAGCTTTTAAATTTTTTTTATGAAAAATAAAATCATTATTGCTTTACTTGTCTCAACAATCATGTTATGTACTGTTGTTGTAAAAGCACAAAGTTTAACTCCAACCTCTAGTATATCAGTAGCTGGAACTGCTGATAATTTTAAGGGAGGATATACTTTCTCATACGCAACATCTGGAACTCCTTGGAGTGGTGCACTTATTAGTTTTGGTGGCTTTGCAAATAATTATGATTGTCAGATAAGCTCAGATTATGGTCCTAATGGAGGAAATCACATTTCTTTTAGAACAAAAAATGGAGATGCTAGTACTTGGAATTCATGGAATGAATTGGCAACCAGAGGAACAAATAATTTTATTGGAAATCAAACCATTAATGGAAACATTGGTATTGGTACAACTGCTCCAAATTCCAAATTAACTATTAAATCAGGTAATACAGGTGTAAGTATTGATCCTGGAAACAGTCCGTCATATTTTGGAACTTTAGCTTTTAATAGAGAATCTGCTACAGGTCAGATATTTGATCCTAACGGTCAAGCTTTTCAAATAAATAATGGAGGTGCAGATAAAAATCTTCATTTTCAAGTTTATAATAATAATGGAACACAAATAACAGACAATGCGTTAGTAATTAGCGGAACCAATGCTAATATTGGTATAGGAATTTCAAATCCAACCAATAAATTAGATGTAAATGGTACAATTCACTCTAAAGAAGTAAAAGTGGATATGATAGGTTGGTCCGATTTTGTTTTCAAAAAAGAATATGATTTGCCAACACTTGAAGAAGTTGAAAAGCATATTGCTGAAAAGGGCTATTTAGAAAATATTCCAAGTGAGGAAGACGTTTTAAAGAATGGAATTAATTTGGGAGAAATGAATACTAAACTTCTACAAAAAATAGAGGAGTTGACGCTTTATACTATTGAACAAAATAAGAAAATCCAAAAACTTCAAGAGGAGAATAAAAAATTTATTGAGATAGAAAAAAGACTGGAAAAAATTGAAAAAGAGTCAAAATAAAAAACAAATCACCTTTTGCCAAAGTTATTAACTTTGGCAAAAGGTGATTTAAACAAATTCATATCCCGCATAAACCTGTTCAATTTCTTTCATAATAGCGAAAAGATTTTCAGGTTCATCAGTGGTCACTAATTTTTGTTTGTATTCTTTAAAAGAGTGAATTCCTTTAAAGTAATTGGTATAATGGCGGCGCATTTCTACAATTCCCAAACGCTCGCCTTTCCAGTCCATAGACCATTGCAAATGATTTCTGGCTGCTTCAACACGATCGCTCACAGTAGGAGAAGGCAAGTGTTCACCCGTTTTAAAGTAATGTTTTATTTCGTTAAAAATCCACGGATAACCAATTGCAGCACGACCAATCATGATACCATCGATGCCATATTCATTTTTATATTTTAATGCTTTTTCCGGACTATCGATATCTCCGTTTCCAAAAATAGGCATTGTAATTCTTGAGTTATTTTTTACACGTGCAATATGTGACCAATCAGCATGGCCTTTATACATTTGTGCGCGGGTCCTGGCGTGAATCGTCAAAGCCTGAACACCAATATCCTGAAGTCTTTCGGCAACTTCATCAATATTGATTGAACTGTCATCCCAGCCTAAACGCGTTTTTACAGTTACAGGCAAATCGGTACTGCGAATAACGGCTTTAGTTAAACGTACCATCAAATCAACATCTTTCAAAACTCCTGCTCCGGCGCCTTTGCAAACTACTTTTTTAACAGGGCAACCAAAATTAATATCAACTAAATCCGGTTTTACTGTAGAAACAATTTTAGAAGAAAGTGCCATTGCCTCTTCATCACCACCAAAAATCTGAATTCCAACCGGACGTTCATAATCAAAAATATCCAACTTCATTCTACTTTTGATAGCATCACGAATCAATCCTTCCGACGAAATAAATTCAGAATACATCATGTCAGCTCCATGCGTTTTGCATAATCTGCGAAACGGTGGATCACTCACATCTTCCATCGGTGCAAGTAATAAAGGAAATTCGGGTAATTCTATGTTGCCAATCTTGACCATCTTCAATATTTTGTGCAAAATTACAACTTTTTAGTTGAATTGACACAATTAGAGGTTCAAAGGGTCAGAGTAGTTAAGGTTCAACGGTGTTAGATACAGAGTTTAAACCTCTGTTATCCTGAGCCTTTGTAGCTTTGAACCTTCATACAGTGGTTTTTCTGTAGTCAAAGAACCGAATTGGTTTTCTGCTCATCGGATTAAAAACCAATGGATTTAAAGTTTCTTTTGAGGCAAATTCAATTTTTGGAGTTACTCTCAATTTTGCTCTGAAATGATCTTTTATTTCCTGCAAAAATTCCGGAGTTTGATTTTTTACGGCAATTTTTATCAGGATTTCATCGGTACCTAAATCATTGGTAGAAATCTCAATGATGTGGTTTTCAATAGTATCAAAATCACTCAAAACATCGTTCATTGCAGGCGGATAAAGTGTTGTGCCTTTATATTTAATCATTTGTTTTTTACGGCCAATTACTGGTCCAACTCTGAAAGTATTTCTTCCACAGGAACATGGCTCATCATATAGCTGAACGATATCTCCGGTTTTAAAACGCAATAAAGGCATAGCCTCAATTCCTAAAGTGGTAAAGGTTAATTCACCGGCTTCACCATTTTTTACAGGGTTATTATTTTCATCTAAAACTTCAGTAATAATTAATTCCGGATGATGATGGCCACCAATTCCGTACTCACATTCTGTAAAAGCGGTGCTCATTTCTGTTGAAGCATAAGTCGAAAACAACTTAATATTCCATTTTTCAGCGATTTTTTTGGATAAGGTATTCATCGAAAAATCCTGATTTCTCAAAGATTCTCCAATACAAACGGCTCCTTTTATACTTGAATTATTATAATCGATTCCATGAATTTCGGCATATTCAACCAACTTCAATAAAAATGAAGGAACGGTTATTAAATAGGAAGGTTTATATTTTAAAATAGAATCCCATTGCAATTCCGGAATTCCTGCACCTACGCGAATAACACCTACCTTTAGTTTTCTCAATCCTAAAAAATAAGCCAGACCAGCCATAAATTTACGGTCGATTGTTGTCATTAATTGCACAACATCGCCTTCTGCAATTCCGGCACAGGCAAATGAAATAGCTTCGTTATAAGCCAGTCGGTCTAAGTCAGAATCGGTTAAACCAAAAGTCACCGGATCACCCAAAGTTCCTGAAGTCGAAGAATAATCGATAATTTTATGCTGCGGAACACACAAAAAATCATCGTTATATTGTTGTAAATCCTCTTTTGTAGTTACCGGTAAATGTTGTAAATCTTCAAGGGTTTTAATTTTCGAAATATCAATATTTTGTCCGGCAAAAAGACGTTTGTAAAAAGGAGAGTTTTGGCTGATATAGTTTAAAAGTTCTGCTAATTTTTGCTCTTGAAAATTTTTAATTTCTTCTAAAGAATCTTTTTCTATTGCTGGAATCATTATGATTTTCTTTTGAGTTTTTTTAAATATTTTTCAATTGCTTCTTTATCAGGAACAGTTGTGATTTCTTTAGTTAATGCTTTTTCAAAGTTTTCTTTAGCAAGCCGGAAGTATTTCTGTTGGTAAAAGTACAACCCTGCTTTATAATACACAACCCAATAATCCGGATTTAAAGATTGGTAATTCTCAATAAAATCGAAAGGAATTTCCGTTTTATTTTTCAAATATAAATTTATTTTATGATCTTCAATTCTAAACTTTTGATAGTTTTTAAAGGCAATCGTTTCTAAAAACGGATCTTTGGCAATATTCAGGTTTTCTTCTTCAAACGAAATAATAGAATCCATTTTTCTTTCCTTAAAAATAGAATCTAAATTATAGCACACAAATTCGCCTAACTGATATGGATTTGCAGAAACCCAGACTAATTTTTCTTTAGGTTTAAAAATTATTCCGTGATGCGCCATCAATTGATTTAAGGCTTTTTCATTTCCATATCCCAATTTGATATTTTGTAAACCATCTTTATTCCTGAGAATTTCTGAAGCAATTTGGAGGTTAATTTTCGGATTTTCAATAAACAATTCCTGCATTCTCTCTAAGCGATATTTCGAATGGCTATTGGTAATTTGTGATTCATTTCGTTTGTCATTTTTATAAGCTTCACTCTGAAAATGATTTGAACAAATCAATTGATTGGTGTTTGGGACATCATAAACACCCATTCTTTCCGGTGAAATTTCAATCAGAATTGCTTTGTTATCCTGAGCACTTCCCACCATTATTGATTCAGAAACAAATACTTTTCTTTTTTTGGCAATTGCAATCGCTTCATCAATATTTTTAGCATATTGTAAAATTTCACGTGTCAGAATTGAGATCGGTGTCTTGGCAGTCAAAGGGATTTCTGATTTTCCTGCATTTATAGTTACTGTCAGGCCTTCCTTATTCATTCCGGAAACAGCACCAACCATGCCCGGCCAGGTAACCATCATAAACGGATGTCCTTCTTTTGGATTTATAAATGCCACTATTTTATTTTCCGCGAAAGCATCATTCACATAAAAATCAAAATTACGGCCCAGAATTAAATTACCATCTTCAGATTTTTCGTCCCAGGCGGCAAAAGAAGAGCAGCCTACCAAAGCCAAATCCTGCAAAGCATGACCAATATCGTGCGCAGCGTGCAAATATAAACTGAGCTGATATTGTTTGGCTAAGTTGTCAAAGTTATGCGAAGTGTATTTGGAAACTCCGTAAATTTCGGCTTGATATTCATTCGGAACATTCTGATATAATTTTCTGTTATACCATTTTAGAAAATTCCGAAGCAAATTTTGTTGAAATTTTGAAGGAACAATATTTTCAATTCGGGAGAAAAAAATCTCTTCTTGTTTTTTTAGAAGTGAATCTGACAAAGCTCCGGTTGTCAGACCAATTTCGAGTGGATCACCTTCTGTATATAATTCCCAAAGGCCTTGTTTGTTTTTTAAAAGAGAATTTTTGCCGGAAACAAAAACAGTATCTGCTTGTTTTATTACAATAGGTTTTATGGTATTATAGTTTGAAATGTCAGGTTCATGACGCATGGATTTTGAAGTACCGCACGAAACTAGTATCAACAAAAAAAGGAAAAATAAAATTATTATGATTCGATTCTTCATACACTCTTTTATTCAGATGCCTTATTGATTTTATTAACCAGATATTCTTTTCCAACAATTTCAGAACAAGTCACTACCGCTCCAATGGTCACACCTAAAACGCCATGCATGTTGATACCCTGACCGGTTAAATATAAATTATCTAATTTGGTTTTTGGTGAAATAAAAGTTTTCATGGGATTATTAGAATCTTTTACATAACCATACATATTGCCATTATGACCTCCAATGTAATCGCGATACGAAAGTGGTGTAGAGTTATGTACAGATTTGATGCAATCCTTAATTCCGGGAAATTTTATTTCAATTTCCTCTAAAAAGCGAGTTGCTTTTCTGGATTTAAATTCTTCATAGCTTTCGCCACGATCGTTTTTATCTGCAGTAGTATTAAAAGTATTTACCCAAGGTAATAAATCATCATATTTCATATAGGTGATAAAAGTCATTCCTTCTGCCCATTCTTCCAAATTTTTAGAGGCGTTCATTGAAGCCATGTAAGCTTTTGGCCATGAATTTTCATCATAGTCATGAGCATTCCAAACGTCATTACTATTCTTAAAATGGTAGTAATTGTGATTGATATATTTAAAGGTTTCAGGTTTAAAAACTATATAGAGACTAAAAGCAGATATAACACCTTCAAGGCTTTGAATTCTGCTATAAAAAGATTTTCTAAAGTTTTGTTCCCCTACCATTTTCAAAGTAGTTTTAGGTTCGATATTCGAAATAAAATAAGTCCCTGAAACTTCTGTATCATCTTTCATTTTAGCAGAAGTTACCTTATTGTTTTCAACACTAAAACTGATGACTTCTTTGTATTTAAAAAATTCCCCACCGTATTTTTTAAGCTGTTTTAAAAGCTGTTTTGTTATTTGACTCCCTCCATTTATACAACGCCATGAACTTTGGATATAAGAGTTTACAGAAAGGGCATGAACATAAAAAGGCGATTTATCAGGAATCCCCGCATATAAAAAATTTGACCCGGCCAGAACGGCTTTTAATTTTTCATTTTGGGTAAATTGATCAATAGTTTCCTTGGCGTTTAATGTCAGGATTTCACTATCATATTTTCCTTCCCATTTTAAATTATATAACGGGAATGAGTCGCAGGTCGATTTAACTTTTTCGCAATAATTTTCAATTGATTTTTTTTCTTCGGGAAAATGCTTTACTAATTGATTTACAAAATTTTCATATCCCTGAGCATGCGGATATTCTTTGTTCTCATCTTCAAATGAAATAACATCAAAAGCATCTTCGTCCATTTTTTTTAAATTCAATTGATCGATAATGCCAATATATTTAAAATATTTGTACAAATTCTGTCCTTCGCTTAATCCTCCGATATAATGGATTCCAGTATCAAAAATGGTTTTATCACGTACAAAAGTCTGAAGATTTCCGCCGTATTGATTATTTTTTTCAAGCACACAAACACTGTAACCTTCCTTCGCCAAAATAATTGCCGATACTAATCCACCCAAACCACTGCCTACAATAACAACGTCATAATGCTTTTTCATTCTAAATTTTTCTTTAATATGACTATTGAATTTTCTTCCAAAGCATATTCAAAACCAAAGTTAATCAAAGTAGTTTTTAAACTTTGACAATTCACTAAAATTACACAGGAAGAAGCAGAAACAATTTTTGAAATATCACTATTATAATTTTCTTCCGAAATTAAAATAACATCATATTGGATTTGAGCAGCTGTTTCAAGGTTTTCCAGATAAGAAATTTTCCTTTTTGAAACGATATAATTATTTTTGGCAACTGACAGTTTTTCTTCGTCTGAATTATAAGAATATATTTTTCGTTGAGGTTCCTGCAAAGCCAATAATACATCTAATTGTCCGTAATCATTCGATAAATGTAATATTCTGGCTTTCGCTGAAATATGCTTGTTTAAATGATAATAGGTTTCCAGATGTGTTTTTAAATTGCTTTTTACACTATTTATAATTTCTGCTTCTTTGTAATCATAACTGTTTATAAGCATTTTTTTGAAATATTCCGGACCTTCTAATTCCTGACGGATTTTTTGATATTCGACTTTAAAAAATGAACTTAATTGTTTGGTCCTTTCAGTATAATTTTTCCCGAATGTAAGATTATCAGGAGCAATTCTTTCCAAAACAGAAACAGTAAGACTGGTATCGTGAATTACAAAATCACCTTTCGGAATTGCTTCCGAAGCACCGTGAATAACCACAGGAAGAATGTCTAAATTGAACTGTTCGGCAAGATAAAAAGCACCTTTGTGAAAACGCTTAATCTCATTGCTTTCTGAACGGGTTCCTTCTGGAAAAATCATTAATGAATACCCTTCGTTTATTTTTTGACGTAAATGCTCAATACCGCCTTCAAGACCTTCAGAAACAGGATAAAATCCGGCTTTTTTAACTGTAGCGCCAAAAATAGGGGAATTGTAAACCCAGTCATTTACTAAGAAAATAATGTTCGGGCTCAGCATTCCGCATATCAAAATATCTAAAAATGAAGAATGATTCGCAATTATAATAGCTGGTTTTCGAAAGTCTTCATTAAAATTATTAATGACTTTTTTATGAAGAAACGGATTGGAATATAATACCGATTTCATGAATTTTGAAATCGCATATCTAAATCCTTTCATTTTTGTTTTTTCATTAATGGGAAGAATCGGCATAATAACCAAACTAAAAAGCGACATCAAAACACCGCCGGATCCATAGTAGAAAAAAGATAAAATACCGTGGAGGAAGGTTCTTAATTGAAATGGTGCATTTCCGTTTTTCGGACGATTTGAAATGAATAATTTAAAGAGAATTGGATAGAAAATAAAGGTAATGATGAGTGCGGCAAATACACCAATCAAAGATACCGATGAAATAGA
This sequence comes from Flavobacterium sp. Flavsp81, assembly GCF_059491325.1. Lineage (NCBI taxonomy): Bacteria > Pseudomonadati > Bacteroidota > Flavobacteriia > Flavobacteriales > Flavobacteriaceae > Flavobacterium > Flavobacterium sp. Flavsp81. Next base: position 3,585,743 of record NZ_CP168505.1, read on the forward strand.
TTTTAACGCAGGATGCTCTGCAAAAATCATAGCGCCAATTCCTAAAATTGTAGTAATTACAGCTAAAATTATAGAAGTCCTGTAAATTGCAATTTCGTTTTTTCCGGTTGTATATTCTTTTTGGAGCGCACTTGTCATGAAAATACTAAAATCGACTCCGTGACCAAAAATCAATGTGCAGACAATCATGCTGAAAATATTCATCTGAATGCCAAAAATACCCATGATCCCTGCTGTCACAATTCCTGTCAAGGCAATCGGAATACAGCTTACAATAACTAATTCTATTCTTCGGAAAAAGAAAAACAAAATCAGAATTACGGCAACAAACGAATAATTTACAAGAGAATTAAAATCGGTTTTTAAAGTACTGAAAAACGTTTCGTTCATTTGCTGGCGATCTATGGCAATCAGATTTTTTTTAGTTTCAGCCATTTTTACAAAAGCGTCACGTTGTTTTGGAGCTACTTTTACTAAAGTTGAAATCGTGAAAAATCCATTTTTTTCAGTTACAAATTCATGCAGTTGCAAAGCCTGAATTTTTAGATAATCAGCTGCTGAAATCGGTTTGAAATTAAAATCCAGATGATCAAAAAAGATATTATAAGTTGTAGGCTTAAAACCTAATTTTGAACCTTCGGAAATTAAATCGGATTTCAAAAGTTGTTTTTTATTTGCATCCCAAAAAGAATTCCATTTTTCAATTTTCTGTTGCTGTTCTTTTTGTGAAAGCATAATTCCGCCCACTGAACTAAAGTTTAATATTTTTTGCTGTTGTTTTTCTTTAGACAGATCTGCAAAAAGACGGCTGTTATTTTGCAAAACTTCCTCCATACTTTTTCCGTACGAAGCAACATAAATTGTTTTTGAAGTTAGACTGGTACTTTCTTCCAGTTCTTTTTCGGCAGCTTTTATTTCTTTCGGAACAAAATTTAATTGCGACAAATCGTTATTAAATCCCACATTGTTATAAGTAAAACAACAGATAATCGTAATTAAAACACAAAAACCAATCAGGAATTTATTATTATGGAACGAAAAATGAGCCAATTTATCGATCACATTTTTCTTGTGTTCAAAATTATTTTCTTTCGGTTTATATAAATGTGGAACAATCAAAAGCGAGAAGAATGCAGAAGCCATAACAATCACGGCAGCAAAAATCCCCAAGTCATTTAGTGCTTCAGATTTCACAAACAACAAACATAAAAATGCAACAGCAGTGGTCGAACTGCTCATAATCAAAGGCATCGTAATGTCTTTGTATAGTGTTTTTACATCGCTGTTATGTTTGTAATGTGTCAGAATATGAATGGAATAATCTATTGTAATTCCCAACAGGACAGAACCAATTCCGAGTGAAATGGCTGAAATTTGTTCTTTTACAAAATATAAAAAAGCTATGGCAAACAGGGCGCCAAAAACTGTTGGAAGAAAAATGATTAATGGGATTAATATTTTTCGGTAGAACAAAATTAAGATCAGCATCAAAGTTATCATTGCGATTGTTGTCGTTAAGATAATATCGCTTTTAATTTGACTGGCATTGGCAACAGCTATCAAAGCCGAACCAAAATAACTGATCGAAGTTTTGGTTTTGAATTTGTGATTTAAATTGTCCTGAATCGATTTAAGCTTAGCTGCAAAAATGGTATTTTTTTCGGTTTCGCTTGATGGAAGATTTGAGGTGATAAAAAGTAATAATTTCTTTTTGTCTTTAGTCATTACAAAACCATTGTCGAGTATAAAATCGTCACCAACATTGAGCTGCTGTAATTTTTTTAAAGCAATGAAAGAAATCCCAAGCGGATCCTGCAAAATAAAATCTTTGGTCACAAATCCGGAAGGCGAAATAATCGATTTATAATTTCCCTGAACGGTTGCTGCAATACTATCTTTCTGAAGTTTATCCTGAATAGTTGTATAATCTTTATTTTCCAGAAAAAGAGGGAGATTATTGTACACAAAATCTATTGTCTCCTGAATGTTTTCTTCGTCAACTTTTCCTTGAATTCCGGTTATATATGGCTTGCATGATTTAGAGACACTATCTGAAAAAACGGCAGCCATTTCTTTTAAATCTTCATCAGTTCCATTTTTTTCCAATTTGAAAATAACGGTAATTTTATCAGCAAAATTAAGCTGTTTAAGCACTTTTGCCGTTACATCAGATTTGTCGTTTGTTGGAATAAGTTTCGTAATATCTTCCTCAAATTTAATTTTGGAAGCAAAAAAACCAAACACAAAAAGCATCGCAACAGCCAATAAAACCGATAAAGATTTTCTTCGGTTTACGAATAAATGGATGGCGTAAAAATAGTGATGCATATTTATTTTTTTTTGCCACGAATCGCACGAATTTCCATAATTTTTTTTCAATTTTTGAATAAAATCATGCTATTCCTTTATACTGTGGTTAATTTAAATTTTATTATTTTAAAAATATTCGATCAGAATTACCTTGATTAATTTGTGAAAATTTGTGCAATTCGTGGCAAAACTACACAGATTTTTTAAATCATTTTTAATCCTTTAATCTGCTGCAAAAATACATTTTAATCAAGGTTAGTTTTGTTTTTATCCGAACTAAAAGCCATTAAAAGCAAATAACTGATAAGACCAAAAAAAAGCGCTGAAACGCTTGCTAAAATAAGACTTCCAACGATATATTGTGTTGCATTTTGCTGAATATCATCAAACGTAAGTGAACTGTCTAAAACCAAAGAAGTTTCATTTGATACAAAATAGCTTCCCATTTTTAAAGATCCATAAATAATAAATGGAATAAAAGGCGGAAAACTCACATTTGAAGATAAATAAGCGATGACTTTATTGAGCCTGAGTAAAGTGGCAAAAGATAAAAGCAGTATGGTTTGAAAACCCCAAAAAGGTGACAGACCGATAAAAATCCCTAATGCAATTGCAGCGGCTTTTTTAAAATTAGAATCGTTGCTTTCTAAAATATCCTCCAGAAAAAACTTTTTAAAACCTTTTTTTTTTGCTTTTCGAAAAAAGTCTCTTGGCTTGATGTACAAAAGCGCATTTACAACCAAAACAGTATTCAGAATACTGATTCGGCTAAAATCTTTAAACGGACGAAAGTGTGAAACACGTTCGGCAGGATCATATAAAATCTGAATCGGAATATTTTTTACTAAAATACCTTTCCACGCTGAGCGAACAATCACTTCAATTTCAAACTCAAATTTATTGGTGTAATATTGTTTGGGGATCAATTGCAGAGGATATAATCTGAAACCCGATTGTGTATCTTCAAGTTTTATTCCGGTTTCAAATTGAAACCAAAAATTCGAAAATTTATTTCCAAAACTGCTTTTTTTCGGCACATTTTCCTGTGTCATATTTCGGCTTCCAATCAATAAGGAATTTGGTTCTTTTTGAATTTCAGTGATAAAATTTGGTATGTCAGCAGCAAAATGCTGACCGTCAGAATCAATCGTGATAGCGTATTCAAAACCTTTTTCAATTGCTTTTCGGAAACCGTTTCTCAAAGCTCTTCCTTTTCCTAAGTTTTCAGGATGATGAATTTGTAGCAGATCAGGATATGATTTTAAAATTTCACTTGTTTCATCAGTCGAACCATCATTAACAATTATGACGTTTGAAGTGTAATCTAAAACGGAATCCAATACTTTTTTTAACGTTTTGTGATTGTTGTATGTTGGAACAATCACACAAAAATGCGTTAAATTTAGTAGCTCTTGCTGTGATAAAATAGGTTTCATTGGTTGTATTTTCTTTACCTACTTCACAAATTGCTTCTCCTTTTCAGAGAAACTTTTAGATTGTAATATAAAGCTTTTAAGATATTCTTTTAAAGAGCCATTTTGCTCATTATAATGTTCAGTAATAAACTTTTTGTCTTCTTTAATATTTTTTTTATAACCCGTAATACCCGGTACATTTTCCTGGATACTCAATCGGATCATTCTGATTTCTATATTATTGGGCTCGCTTTTTATAGTCGATTCAAGTAGTTTGGCACCTTCTTTAAAACGTTCCATTTTTGCGCCTAATTTTTTTTCATATTTTGAATCCAACAAAACAGAAGCGGCTTTATAAGCTACTAAAATTTTATCATCATCATCAGAAATATTGGCCAGTTTAGCCGTAAATTCTTTGGCATTAATTTCAGATTTTGTAACCGTTGGATACATTTTTCGAATAGCAGCCAAATCAGGATTTGCAATAAATGCAAGCCATAAAAACAATGAAAAAAGCAGTTTCATAATTATATTTTTTTATACACATTACTTAGTTTCAAAGCAACGGTGTCGTTAAAATAGGTTGTATTTTTTACTTTTACAAAATCATCTTCGGTAGTTACAATATCAAGTTCTAAACGCAATTCCGGAGTAACTTCAGGATTAATAAGCGCCATGAATTTTACATTTGCAAGCGTTTGAATCATTAAAGTACTTTTTGTAATAGCTTCTGTAAGTTCTTTAATAATCTGAATCATGCAGACTCCGGGCATAATTGGGTTTCCAGGAAAATGACCTTTAAAAACCTTATGCTTTTCGTTCACTAAAATAGTAACAATGTATTTTGAATCACTTGTTTTTTCTTCTGAAAGTATTTTGTAAAAATCTTTTAAAACCATAATTTATTATTTTTTCCCAAAAGTATACGTTGCACCAAATTGAAATACCAAATTGTTTGTGTTAACGCCATCAGCATAATAATTAGTAAATGAATCTGTCAGACCCTTTTTAACTCTTGCTTCAAATGAAATTCCATTTTTTAAGCTGTATCCAAACCCACCGATAATTCCTAAATCAACATCTTCTCCTTTGTTAAAATTATATTCTTTCTCTTTTGGATCAACCTTAATATCGTTTGAAATAAGTATATCACAAAAAGGGCCTGCTAAAAAGTAAAAATTCTCAGCAAAATTGAATTTATTAATTGTAACTCCTGAAATATATTGTAAAGAGATATCTACATTCCCGTGATTATTAACAGTTATATAACTATTCGATATTTGGTCATAATAGTCAGTAGTTCCCATCGGAATATCTCCCTTAGCACCTTGTCTCGAATATGTTAATTCAGGCTGTAATGTGTAAACTTTTGAAAGCTTTAAAGCGCCAAATGCACCAATGTAAAAATCAGTTTTATTTCCGAGATCTGAATTTGTAAATTTCGAAATGTTTATTCCTGCATGAATACCAGGTCTAAATGTTACTTGTGCTTGTATTTTTGTTAATGTTAAAAAAACTATTACAATTATTAAATTTTTATTCATCTGTTTTTATTACATTTTAAAAGTATAACTGATGCCAATCTGGAAAACCTGATTTAAAATAACTTCATCATAATTTCCATTTTCATTATCATCATAAATACCGTCGTAACCGTAAATATCAATTAATCCTTGTTTAATTCTCGCTTCAAATGTTAATCCGTTAGGTAAAGTATACCCAACTCCGCCAACTAATGAAAGGTCGAAATCAATTGGGTCAAAACCATATTGATCAAAATTATCACTTGTTTTAAAATCTGCAGAAGGTCCGGCGAGGATATGAAAACCACTTCCATTAAAATGAAATTTAGCCACTGCATCAAGCGAAAGATAATTTAATTCATATTTTGCATTGTAATAATTATCATTAAAATCATAATAACGACCATCTGAACCTTGTCTTGAATACGTTAATTCAGGCTGAAGTGTAAAAAATTTATTGAATTTTATAGCAACAAATCCACCCACATAAAAATCCGATTTTAAACCATTATCATCAATATTGGTTAGTCTTGAAAGGTTTAAACCTCCTTTAAGTCCTGGGCTAACACTTACTTGTGCTTGTGTTGTTGCGATGCCGATAAATAAAACAAATGCAGTTATGATCGATTTTCTCATTTTTAATTGATTTAAAGTTTATTATTAGTTTTTAATTTTCTGATTTAAAATAATTTAGCTCTATTTTTAATTTAATATTCTGATGAATAATCTGAATCTTTTCAGCAAAAATATTGTTTTCTGAATTAAAAAAGACTGTAAATTTTTCTTTTGTTTGGGATGTGTGAACGACTTTTTCTAACTTTTGATCTTTTTTGGTCAGAAACAGGTAATTATCACGTTTTCCATCTGCAGATTTGTAAATGTCAAAAGATTCATTTTCAAATTGTTCCTGAATTGAATAATTCTTTTTCAGAAGCAGACGAAAATCTTCTTTTAAAGTGTTTATTAGAATCTTTTTGTCTAATTCTGATACAATCGAATTGACTTTGAAAGCCGTTTCGGAAATTTCAAAATCAAATAACTTGTTACCAAATTCTGTTGTAAAGACTATCCGATGTGTAGTTTCATTTATTTTTTTTGCGATGAAAATTCCGGACAATTCATTTCCATAAACTGTGATATTGGTTTTGTAAACGTAATCTGTTTTTGAATCTGAAAAATAAGGAACCTCTACAGCTGTTTTGTCTAACTTTTTAGAAGTATAATTTTTTGTGACTGAGCCACAAGAAAATAAAACAATCGCCAAAAGGCAATTAATTAATAAATACTGAATCGTCGATTTTTGCATTGATCACTTTATTTTTAAGTACAATTCGGGTATAATCATCTGATGATTCCAAAAGCTTTACTTGTACAACTGTAGCTTCTTCTTTATCAAAAGTCAGTTCAATTTGTTTGATATATTTTTTTAGCGTTGCATCTTTTGGAATAAATTTAGCCACATTCTGTCCTTTCGATTTGAAGTACGAAATCGTAAATTCTTTATCATCAAACATATTACCACTTACGCTTCCAATGATTAATTTGTTGATACGTCCAAAAATTTTGCTGTTGCCAATATCAACGGCACTTTTCTTACCTTCATCATTGATCAGGATTTTGCCGTTTTTAAAAACAATACTGTAATTATATGGCTTTTTATATTGCCATTGCAGTAAATTAGGTTCTTTAAAAATCATTTTTCCTGATGTTTCAATGTCTTTTGATAAAAAATCCAAATGCTTGTACTGAACAAAATCGGTACTTAAGGTTTTTATTTTCTTTGATACAACATTTACATCCTGTTTGAATGCAGCGATTTCTGCAGCCGTCATTTTTTGTTCCTGAGCTATTAAAGCTGTTTGACAAATGCTGAAAAATAGGGTAAGTAAAAATAGTTTAGTCTTCATATGCTTTAAGATTCAAAAGTTCTTCTACCGAAACAACCTGATAGTTTTGCTTTTGCAGAAATTGCAAAAACTGTTCCAATACCAAAACAGAGTGTGATGCCGTGTCGTGCAAAAGTACAATTCCGCCGGGAGAAATACGTTTAATAATCCGATTGAAAATTAAATTTCGATTTTTAATACCCCCATCAAGCGACCTGATATTCCAGCCAATAACCTTGTGACCGGTTGTTTTTAATGCTCTTCGAATAGATGGAGTAGTCACACCATAGGGAGGCCTGAAAAAATTTATTTTTTTTGAAGTATATTTTTTTAACAGTATGTCTGTTTGCTGAATTTCTTCCGTTATTTTTTTTGCATTATAAAAATCAAAAAAAGGAGAGTGACTGTACGAATGATTTCCAACCAGATGACCTTCAGCGATAATTTGTTTTACAATTTCAGGATGTGCTTTGATATTTTTTCCAATACAGAAAAAAGTGGCGGTTGCATTGTATTTTTTTAAAAGACTCAAAACTTCTAAAGTATAATCACTTGGACCATCATCAAAAGTAATTGCAATTTTTTTTTCGGTTTCTGATGCATTATTACAAAAAGCCTTTACATGATAATTTGAAGAAATTCGGGCTGAGCCTACTATATTTATTCCTAACCAAATCAAAACAATCCCAATAAACCACCAAAAATTAATTGCATTATAGAGATTCAAAAGAAGCAGTAAAAGCAATAAAAAAATAAAAAATAACGAGATGTTTTTATGCGTTATCATTTTGACAGTAACGTAAAACTATGATTTTTTCCACTCAGTTGATTGTACAATAAAATGGTATTATAAGCAGGTTTTTCAACATAATTTACTTTTATAATTTCCGGAACTTCTTGTGTTTTTATAACTTTTGATGCTACCCATAATCCAAAAGCTGAAGCAGTATCGTATTCGCCACACAAATGTTTGTAATACAATTGAGGTGTATTTACAAAAGCATTTTCAGTCAGTTTTTTATAGTAAGAATCGAATTTCAGATCACCATTAAAACCTAAAATGACAGCATCAATATCTGAAACTTGCAGATTATTTGATTTAAGAAAAGTGTTGATTTCAGTTTCAATTTCATTTTCTTCTAACGTGTTTTTAATTTCAACATCCAGAATTTCAGCATAAGTGGTGTCTTTTTTTTCATTTTCTAAAACAAAAAAACTGGCACCTTCACCATGAACTGCACCTGTTGTTGTTGGAGTTAAAAGATTAAAAGGCTGTTCACTTTCTTGTTTAACGCGCCCGGCTAATTTAAAAAGTGACATAGTATAATCACCATTTTCATCTACTCCGCCAACTAAAATCGAATTTGCTTCATTTTCTTCCAGTTGCATTTTAGCATCCAAAAGTGCAGACTCAAAAGAAACTGCGCCATTTACATATGTAAAATTATAACCTTTGCATTGCATTGTCAAAGCTATTTGTGCTCCAACGGTATTATGAGTTGATTGAATAAATGCGGTTGGTGTTAAAAATTCTTCGTTATTATCAAGGATATTTTTCAGGAATTTTTCAGAATCTTCGATGCATCCCAAACCTGTTCCGGTAATAATGGCGTCAACATTTTCTGTGTGCGCATCTTTCATCGCGAGAACCGAAGCTACTATTCCGTTTTTTACTCCTTTCGCCATTCTTCTGGCAGCAGCCGGAGAAATAAAATCCTTGTAAACAGGAGGAACAACACTAAGAATGTTGTCATTTTGATTGTATACAGCGTCTTCTAAAAAAACAGTATCAAATGTTTTTTGAGTCGAAATACAACTTACTCCATTTATATATGTTTTTTTCATTCGCTTTTTGAAAATATTAAGGTTGAACAATTTCCTCCAAAGCCAAAAGAATTAGACAAAACGTGTTCGATATTTTTATTTTTTAAAGAAGTTTGTGGTTTCAAATCAAACTCTTCCATTGGAGTTTCAAAATTCATGTTTGGATAAACGACATTATTCTGAATTGCCAAAACGCTGTAAACGGCTTCAATCGCTGCCGCCGCTGCTAATGTGTGTCCTGTAAAAGGTTTCGTTGAACTAAAATCCGGAACTTTTTTATCTTCGTAAATCCGAAGTATAGCTCTTCCTTCGGATAAATCATTGTTTGGAGTTGCAGTTCCGTGTACGTTGATATAATCTATTTCAGAAGGTTTTAAGCCCGAAACTTCAAAAGCTTTATTCATTGCCAAATAGGCGCCGTCTCCATTTTCTGAAGAAGCAGTCTGATGAAAAGCATCATTTGCATTTCCGTAACCGGAAACTCTGGCCAGGACTTTTTTATTTTGTTTTTTTACAATTTCATCCGATTCTAAAACAAGATAAGCTGCCGCTTCTCCTAAATTTAATCCTTTACGATTGTTGTCAAAAGGTTTGTTATAATCGTCTGATAAAATCATCAGTGTTTTGAATCCGTTGATGGTGAATTTTGCCAAAGCATCAGCTCCGCCAACAATAACACGATCAAGTTTTCCGCTTTTAATTAATCGGGCGCCCAGCATAATTGAGTTGGCAGCCGATGAACATGCGGTGCTGATTGTGGTAACCATTCCTTTTAAACCTAATTCTTCTGCAATTTTATCTGCCACGTCACCACCATCATGACAACTGATGTATTTTACAAGTTCAGGATTTTCGAAATATTTGTAATAATATTTTTCAGTCATATCCATTCCGCCTACACTTGTAGCAGAAATAAGCCCTGTTCTGAATTCGTTTATCGATGTGATTCCGGCATTTTCAACAGCTTGTTTTGCTGCAAAAGTGCCAATCATTGCTGTTCGCGAAAAGTTATTATCAGGTGTGAGATTTAATTCTTCAATCAATTCCTGATTGGTTTTCTTGATTTCGCCTACCTTATTAATGTCGGCATGAATCGTGGTAATATTCTCGACCCGAGTAATGGCACGTTTTTCATTTAGTAATGAATTAAAATTTTCCTCGACTGAATTTCCAATCGAAGAAATAATTCCCATTCCCGTTATTGCAACACCTTTTGTCATTTTAGATTTTAGATTTTTAGATTTTAGATTTTTGGACGATTCTTTAGGTTCACAAAATTTTGAAAACCATTTTGAATTAGATTTAAATATTTCTATCTAAGAAATCTAAAATCTGAAGCCTAAATCTACAATCTATTTAGTTCTGTTAGCTTCAATATAAGCTGCCATACTTTCGATCGATTGAAAAATAGTTTTTCCTTCTTTCGGGTCAACCAATTTAATTCCGTAATCTTTATCTAAAATTACGATTAATTCAAGAGCGTCAATTGAATCTAAACCTAATCCGTCTCCAAACAAAGCATCGTTATCAGCAATATCTTCAACTGCGATATCTTCAAGGTTTAGAGTTGTAATGATTTTATTTTTTAATTCTGCTTTTAATGCTTCCATGATTATTTGTTGTATAAAGTATTGATTGTTTCGTTTGTGTATTTTGTATTTTCTTCTGTACTTATTGTACAAAGAAAAGCTTTGTAATTGTCATTAAAAAATTCAACCCAGCCACAAAGAACCAAATCTGCTTTGTTTGAATTAAGAAGAATGTTCGAATAATTCGACATAAATTCAGGATTGAAGGCATCAAATATAAAGAAAGAATTTTCACTTTTCAGCTGATGACGGATACTTATTTCGCCTAAACATATATTTGGAAGCGTATAAACGAAAACTGCCGGACTCGGATAGTAGTTTTCTTTGTCTGAAATAGATTCCTGATATTTTACATCGGTGTCTAAACTCGAGGATTTATTGGCTAAAACCAAGGCGATATTATTTTCTGTTTGCTTCGCCAGTTCGCTATCGCTCGGGTCAGATGAAGTTATCGGACTTAAAAGCAATTCAGCACCTAAAAAAGCCAATTTGCTCAAAGCATCCATTTTGAAAAACTTCGGATATTGTATCTCAAAATTACGATAGGCCTGTTTTGAGAAATCCCCAAAACTGGTTGGTTCAATTTTGAATACAGAAGCTCCGTTCAAAACAATTTCGTTGTTTTCGATTGTACAATAGGATTGTATGTAGGTTTTATTTTGAGCCATTTTTTTAATTTAACACTAATTCCACAAATTAGCACAGATTTAATTTTTGGGTTTAAATTACACAAATAATATCCTCCGTGAGAATTAGTGCAATTCGTGTTTCATTTTTTCAAAAATCACAGCCGTATTACAACCTCCAAATCCGGAAGCCGTTTTCAAAAATATTTCAACACTTCCCTCTTCATTTTTCTGAATAACATTAATCGATTCGCTTACGCCGATTTCGTCAAAACCTTTCGATTCAAAAAGTATATTTTGATTCGCCGATTCAATTGCAATTACGGTTTCCAATAATCCCGAAGCACCTAATGTATGTCCATAAAAACCTTTTAAACTATTAATTGGAGCATTTTGTAAACCTAAACGGTTTAATGCAATTGCTTCCATTTCGTCGTTAAACGGAGTTGCGGTTCCGTGAGCTGAAATATAATCGATTTGATCTGAATTGATTTTCGCTTCTTTCATCGCATTCTGAATACTTCTAAACAAACCTTCGCCTGTTCTTGATGGTCCTGAAATATGATTGGCATCGTTGATCGAACTGTCGCCAATTATTTTTATTTTGGCATTCCTGACTTCCGCCGAAACTAAAACAGCTGCTGCTGCTTCGCCTAAACTTACACCGGTTCTGTTTTTAGAATACGGTTTACAAGGCAAATCGCTCATCGCCTGAAAAGCATTAAAACCAGACAAAACAAATTCTGAAACTTCATCGCCGGCAACCACAAATACATTATCGTACAATTCAGACTGAATCATTCTTTTGGCAACGGAAACTGCTAAAATTCCCGAAACGCAGGCATTAGAAATTACAATTGGCTGTGTTTTAAATCCGAAAAAATTGGCAACGTTTTTTGCCAAAACATCTAAATGTGCATTCTGAAAACTTGCTGCAGAATCATTTTTCAAAGCTGTAACATTTCCTTTTGTTGTAGAAAGTATAAATGCTGTTTTTGAGTTTAATTCAATTCCTGAATTTTTGATAATCGGCTCTAAAGCCAAAATCATCATTTTTTCTAAACGTGTATATTTTGTATCAGTGCTGATTTTTGTAAAAGCACTGTTTATTTTTTCATCATTAATAATCGAAGCATAAAATGCATTCGGCATCAAAGAAATGTCTTCATGCAATTGAATACCGGAATTACCACGAACAATCGCTTCGATATTCGATTGAACATCAAATCCTAAAGGCGTGATACAATTGGTTTTCGTGATATATACTTCTTTTGACATTTATGATTTCAATTTTTATTATCTAATTAATGGCACGCAGATTTGGCAGATTAAGCTGATTAAATGGGTTTTTTATTTAAAATTTGTGAAAATTGGTGACTCGAGCAATAGCGAACTGGCGAAGCAAATTCGTGTTTTACTTCATTAACCCCACTTTTCGTTTCCACTCCTCATAAAAAGGAGGATTTGTCAGCATTAAATTTCCGTCGCTATCTAAAAATACCTGAACCGTTTCGCCTGTGCAGGCTACTTCGCCTTTGGCATCAATTATTTTAAAACGATAAATTATTTTGGCAGCAGGCGTATCTACTACAGTTGTTTCTATTGTTACAACATCACCATAGCGAAGTGATAATTTATGTTCGCATTTTGATTTTACAATTGGTGTTGTGTAGCCAGTTGCAGCAATATCTAAATAAGTAAGTCCATGCTGGCGCCCAAAGGCTTCTCTTCCATCCTCAAAATAAGTAATATAATTGCCATGCCAGACAATCCCAAGCGGATCAGTTTCGTTAAAACGAATTCTGATTTCATGAGTCACAATCAGGTTAGTTGCTTCGTTAAACTGTTCTTTTCTTTTTGTCATAAAATAGTGCGATTGAAGTTGTGATTATAAAAAACAAAAACAACAAACTTATTTTTGGAATGATTTCTAATAATGTTACGTTGCGCAATAAAACATCGTAAAAGGCTTCTAATCCCCAATTCATAGGAGATGATTTAGCGATGATCTGCATGATTTTTGGCATTACAAAAACAGGTACCCAAACACCACCGATTGCAGCTAAAATAATAACACTCGTTGCGCCAAAAGGGGCTGATTGTTCTTGTGTACTTGCAACGGTTCCTAATAAAATTCCGAATCCGATGGCGGCAAAACCTGAAAATAAAGCGACAATACTCATTAAAAATAAATGCCCTTCGATATTTAATGAAGGCAGACCAATATGCGGAAACAGAAAAATGGCTACAGCAACCATCATATAAAACTGAATCATGCAAATGACAGAGTAGGTGATGGTTTTTCCGATGATGACAATTAAATTCGAAACCGGATTGGTTAATAATCGGACAAATGTTCCTTGTGATTTTTCTTTTACGATATTGATTGACAATGGAATTACGATAAAAAATATGGCAAAGAGGGTCCAGGCTGGAACATTGTGCTGTACTGAATTTGGAAGAATTTCTTTGTTGTTGATTTTCGGAATTATTTCTTTGAAAGTAATAAAACTCTTTTGTTCGAATTTTGTATTTTCTTCACCTAACTGATTCTGAAAAGTAGTGTAAATTGATTTGGTTTCGATCTGCGAAATCATTTTATCAATCGAGCTCATCACCGCATTTTTGAAACTCATCTGAACGGCAGGATCAAAATACAATTTAACTTCTTTTTCTTTAATTATTTTTGAAGGCTTCGTTGTTGCCGAGCTGTCGGATAAACCTATTTTACTCACAATGTTGTCTACATTCTGATCAATTTTGGTTTGTAAATCGATACTTAAATCTTCCGGGATTATAATTGCCAATTGAAACTTTCCTTTGTAAACAGCTTCCCTTGCAACCTCTTCAGTAATAGGTTTATTGTCAATTTGAGTAACAACGCTAAACAAATTGCTTTTTTCTAAATTATCAAAAACGGTTTTAGAGACTGAACCCTTATCATTATCGACCAATAAAATCTGAATTTTAGTATTACTTACAGTTTTAAAAGTACTGTCTTGTATTAAAGTTACCGTGATTACGAGCACCAATGGCATAATAAATAAAATAATCAAACCGCCTAAATCTCGTTTAAGGAGTAAAAATTCTTTTACGACTGACATCCAAATTTTATGCATCATCTCTAAAGTCTTTACCGGTTAATGAAATAAAAACGTCTTCAAGATTTCTTGCTTCAGGGGTTGAATGAATCAATCCTGACGGAGAGCCTTGCGCATAAATTCTGCCCCGGTCTAAAATAGCGATGTTAGTGCAAAAATCTTCAGCTTCGGCTAAATGATGTGAAGTATAAATAATGGTAGTTCCGTTTTGATTCAGGAATTTTAAATAATCTATAATGGCATTTTTCGATTGAACGTCAACTCCAACAGTTGGTTCATCCAAAAACAAAACTTTCGGATTGTGGAGGATTCCCGCAATCAGATTGACTCTGCGCTTCATTCCTCCCGAAAACGTTTCTATACGTTTGTCTGCGAATTTTAAAAGACCTAAAAGATCCAAAGTTTCAATAACCTTATCTTTTAAAACGGAACCTTTTAAACCATACATACTTCCAAAATAATGCAGATTTTCTCTGGCGGTTAATGTTGGATATAAAGCATATTCCTGAGGAACAACGCCAATAATTTTTTTAATTTTTAAGGAATGATTCGTGTAGTTCAGATCATTAATGGTGAAGTGGCCTGAAGTTGGTTTTACCAATCCGCAAAGCATAGAAATTAAAGTTGTTTTTCCTGCTCCGTTCGGACCTAATAATCCAAAAATCTGGCCGTCGTATATATTCAGCGAAAAGTCGTTCAAAGAATACATTTCTGCATTTTTGTACTTTTTCGAAAGGGATTCTATTTTTATAATGGGTTGCAAAATATTTAGCTGATTGCTTTTTTTAGTTTTTTGAAAAATATTTCTTCTCTGTTGGCAATATCAAAAAGGTCGTCAGCAATAGTGTTGTAGACATCTTCTTTGGCACTTCTGTTTTTGTAAATTCGGGAAGCTTCTACTGCAAAATCACGCCAGGAATCTCCAATTTGGGTCATTTCTTTAGAAAGCACCTTTAATTCCTCATTATTTAAAATAACGGAAGCCTCCTGTAAAAAAGCAGCATAAATAAAACGAAAACCTCCACCTCCGGTTCCAATTTCTTCCTGCATCCGAACCATTTGTGCCAGATAATGATTGGCTTTTCTGATACCATGTTTTGCAGGCCATTTTCTGATTCGTCCTGATACAAATTTAATTCCGCGTACGCCAACAATTGGCATTGGTGCCAGCATATCACGACAAGTATTTTTGATTCCTTTAATGATGGCACTTTTCAAATCAACAGACGCAGGGATATTAATTGGATAATACATTTGTCCTCTGGGAGCAAATGCACCTTTTGCAAAACGCACTTTATCCAATTCGTCATGTGTTAATGTGGTAACGGTTTCCATCACGGGATCACTGATTAAATAATCGGTTTTGGTTTTGCCGTAAACGACTAAATTGTGAGCGTTGAAATGAAAGCGGTATTCATCAGGAAAATAACTTAAATGATAAACACCGACTTGTAATCCGGTTGGAATATTATTTTTTAAATTCGCATCCAATGCAGCATTTGCATTAGCAACGGATGAGAATTTTTGCCTTTTTATTTTAAGATTTAAACGGTTTGCAACTTTATTAAAAATCTGTCCCGGTAAAGTTCTGTAACTTATTGCAGGTGCATGATTTACTTTTATAAAAGGCAGATACACGAAAAAAAGGCCAGACCCAATACCAAAAACCATCGGTTCGCTGATGTTCAGTCCGTTGTTTTTTAACAAATTCGAAGCCACTCCATTCTCACAATGAGCAGATTGATGATGTGTAAAATTAGTTTGCATTAGTCTGTTTGATATTTTTTAATTCGGCTATTGAAATTTCAAAAGCGTCTGCATATTTCTGTAAAATTTTATCGTTTAATTTGGCAAAAATTGCAGGCTTAAAATGCCTTTTTACACGCCATTTCCACATGCCAACATAGCCTGCAAGTATCGTAAGATCCATTTTGTTAAGTTCCATATAATAACAAATTGGACTTATTTCTCCCATTTGAACTTTTAATCTTGCTTCTTCTGCTCTTTCCTTTATGTCGTCAATAGCATTAGAAAGTGCAATTGCTTTAGGCTCCCAGCCTGTGCTCAGTGCAGTCGTATAGTTGCCATTTTCGTCGATGGCGTATACCAGTTCTTTTAAGTTTTTCTTGCTTAAATTACTATCGTGCTGAGGTACATTTTCTTTTTCCATGACAGTTTTTCTTTTCAATTAGAATTATGTTATCGTCGAAATTGTTTTTTGTATGAACAAGTTAATTTCACATTCTAAAAGTATTTTGTCGTCGAGTAAGCTTTCGCAGCTCATCGTACATAAAGTATAATCATCGCCAACAAATTTTGAAACCAAATTTGCCTTGGTTCTAATGGTGTCATTAACTTTTGGCAACGAATGTATTTTCAGGTTTTTTAAAGCGCTGATAAAACCAATGACATTTATGTTTTCATTTTCTGTTCCATCCTTGTCAAAAAAATATTTTTTGCCAACAATTGAAGAACAGGTTTGCGCTGTATTTTCGATTAACCCCGCTTCAATAAAAATGCCGTTATTAATAAAAATATTGTCTTCTTTTATCAAAAATATTGTTTCTACAAAGTTGGCATCCAAATTCAAAATTAAGTCAACCATTAGCATTGGCGCCCGGTGCGGTAAGTAATTTTGGATGTCTATTACAGTTTCCATTCCGTTGTATTATTTAGCCAAAACGGTTTTCATTTGCCCTTTTGCAATTTCTTCTCCATTCAGGGTAGTTACAATATTCACTAAAGTGATTCCTGCAAATTCCTGTAAAATTGTTACTGTTGATTGAATATTATTGTTTACCTGAGGTAATTTCTTAATTTCAATTTCTTTGATAGATCCAATATAACCTGTTGGTGCATTTTCATTTTTTAAAAAAAACTGATATCCTGTATGCAGAGCTACAGACTGCGCCATATGTTCAATTAAACCTGCTTCCAAAAAAGTATTATCATCAATAAAAATATTATCTTTTTGAATATCTAAACCTGAGATTAATGAAGTTTCAGTAAACGAATACATTTTGTCTACCATTACAAAAGGAAATTTTTGTGGTAATAAATTCTCTACAGCATTTTTTTCTAAAAGTAAAGTTGTTTTCATTAGCAAACTGTTAAATACGCATAGGCAAACGAAAATCTTCCACTTTCCGGAACCGATAATAAAATATGGTCTCCTTTTTTTAATTTTCCTGAATTCATCAATTCTTCAAGAGCGATGTAAATGGAGGCAGAACCAACGTTACCAACTCTCAGAAGATTCATAAACCATTTTTCCTCCGTAATTACAATTCCTTTTTCGTCCAAGCCTTTTTTAAGTCCTTCTACAAAGAAATTGGAAGAAACATGCGGTAAAAAATAATCAACTTGTTCTGCTGTAACATTATTTTTTGCCATCGCATCGCTCATACTTTCTACACCTTTTGGTAAAATAAATTCATCTAGTAATTTTACATCCTGTTTAACAGCAAATACAGATTCGTTTAACCATTGTTCAGGGGTAAAGTCGCTCCAGGGTTTTATTTCCCCATTTTCTAATTTATCACCACCGGCATACATACACGTTTCCAGTTCGAATGCATATGAATAGGATTCCATCCATTCAATTTTCAATGAAACAGAGCCTTCTCTGGGTTTGTTTTCTAATAAAAAAGCACCGGCTCCATCAGACAGCATCCAGCGTAAAAAATCTTTTTTGAAAGCAATAATTGGCTGTTCTTCAAGATTTTTTAAATTGATAATTTCGTGATTGTATTTTTGGGCAGCAAGCCATGTCGAAACTTTTTCAGACCCTGTACAGATTGCATTTTTAGAATTCCCAGATTTTATTGAAAGAAAACCGTATTTTAATGCATTCATTCCGGAGCAGCAGATACCGGTAGAAGAATTTAACTCAACTGATTTGTTTTTGAGCAGGCCATGAACCATAGCTGCATGGGAAGGTGCAAGAACATCAGGTGATGAAGTGCCACAAGAAAGTACTTCCAAATCCTGAGGTGTAAAATTTTCATCAAACAATTGTACAACAGCATTTCGGGTTAACTCTGTATTATTATGTGTGCTCTTTCCATTTTTATCAATGGCATAATAGCGACTCGAGATTTTATTATTGCGTAAAATAATACGTCTTGCTTTTGAGGCAGTATCATTTATAAGTCCTAAATAATTTTCCATTTCATCATTCGAAACGGCTTCATTTGGCAAATATTTTGCAGCTTTGGTAATATATACTTCAGACATAATTTAAATTAGTATTCTGAACTCCTTGATAATATTGAGTTTCTCTTTTTATAGTTTTTAGTTTAAACGGATAAGTAATAATGTGCAATATATATACTATTGGTGAGATTAACCATATAGCTAAGAATAAATAAATATAAAATATTTTGAGAAGTTGTTTTCTGTTTTTTTGATTTTTATAAATGAATTTGGACCATTTATTAAAAATTTTATTTGCAGTTTTATCAACCGTAATTAAATAAGGACTAATTCTGACACCATCAAGAGCTACCAATTTTGGCTGTAAGTTGGTTAAATTATTTTGATTAAATTCTGAAAGTATCGCTTCTCCAAATTTTGTTGACTCCTGAATATCTTTTTCAGAAACTCCGGGTAACGGAAAGAATCCTAAATATTTTTTCTTTACACCGGAAAACATCCATTCGACAATAGTAATTACACTAATTAAATTTCCAACACGATCTACCAAAGCTATATTTCCTACTAATTGAGCATTTGCCTGCTGTAATAAAACTTTAATTTTTTCCTGAGCCATAATCCACATATTTCGGGAACCGTTAATAGTAATTACAGGAGTGTTATTTAAGATTTTTTTGGCTTCATTACTCTTTAAAAAAGAATTGATTGGGATTGAAGGTGATAAATACCAAACCTGATAATGCAAAAGAACCAAATCAAATTTTGTATTTAATATTTCTTCAGGAATAGGTTTAAGTGCTGTTGGAATTTGCATAAATGATTCCGGAAAAGCATCAAAAAAAGAAGTTTTATCCCAGGGAAACGGAAATGGTTTTTCCAATTGTATTTCATGAAAAGCAACTTTTATTTCTTCGGAATTTAAAAATGGTTTTGCAATGTTTTTTGCAATAGATTCTAATTGTCCGGACTGTGAATAATAAATAACGAGAACATTTTTCATTAGGCTGGCTGCTTTGGTAGAAGGCAAAAGTAAGTATTTTTTTTAAACGAATTTTCGTATTTTATCAGTTCGTTTGGTATGAACCCAATCCGGCCAGGTGGATTTGTCTTCGGCATCATAAATGCGTATTTTTTGATTAGCATCTTCAATCAGTAAATCATCTGAAGTACATTTTAAAATAGAGGCTGCTGCCGAAACTCCGGAATACGTTGCTCCGGTAACGCCGTGTGACAATGTACAGGCACCACAAAGGTGTAAGTTTTCTATTTCGGATTTGTTTTTAAATGAGAATGGACCAACCTGATTTAAAGTTTTTTCTGTGCCGTACACATTTCCATTAGTCGAATTAATATAAAATTCATTTGTTTTTGGAGTTCCTAATTCAGCCTGAATAACATGTTTTTTGGCATCAGGAATAATTTTCTCCACATTATTCATTAATTTTTTGATGACTTTTTCTTTAAACGCAATATATTCCTCATTGTGATAGTCTCCAGTATCTGAAAAATTTGGGATATGCTCGTAATTGACATAGGTTACAATTTCGAAATTATGATAGCGTCCGTTAAAACTTGGCGGATCTTTAAGCGTTGTACAGCTCATAAACAAGGCAGGGAAAGAATTTCCGTCTGCAATAGTATCACTCATTAAATCATCAAAATTAGCATCGTCATTTTCATCCTTCATCACCCATATGTTTCCGGAATCAATTCCGTAGCGTGTTACATCTATATCCAATGTCAAAAATAAAATTAGGGACGTAACTGAATATTTTGTTTTTTGAAGTTTTTTAAGAAGCGAATTGCTCAGATGCTCTTTGCCAATTAAATTTAGATACGTAATCGACGGATCAGCATTTGAAATAATATTTTTTGCAAAAATCTGGTGGCCATTTTCTAATTGTACGCCAATTGCTTTATTATTTTCGATTATTATTTTCTTTACATTTTGGCTAATTCTCACTTCGCCCCCATGTTTTTTTATTCCGTTTGTCATGGCTTTTACGATGCCGCCGCCGCCGCCCATTGGATAAAATCCACCATCAAAATAATGACTCATTACCGAACAATGTACAGGAAAGCAGGCTCTGTTTGGGGAAAGCCCGTGATCGCCGCATTGAATGTTAAGAACAGCTTTCAGCACAGAATCCTTAATGTGCCAGCCAATCACTTTTTTTAATGGGAATAAAGCAAATTTACCAAAATGTTTAGTTCGAAAAGGAACTGTTATTTTCTGCCACCAGCCTTTTAATTTTGGAATTAACTGAAGCTCATAACTTACTCTTTCAACTAAAGAAAGATATTCGTTGATGTTTTTTTCTTCAGACGGAAAATGTGCAGAAAGTGTTTCTTTAAGGTTATTGATTCCTGCTGGCAAATCGAAAGTTTCATCACCAATTATACAATGCTCGAAAGCATTTTTATTCATTCTGAAAAACACCATATCATTGGCAATTCCGAGACCCCGATAAAGTTTGTCTGTTGATTGCCCATCATCCAGAAGTCCAACATAATGAACGCCAGGACTAAAACGCTGACCGTTTAAAGTGAAGCTATGACTCCATCCGCCGGGAACATAATGTTGTTCGAGAACTAAAACTTTTTGTCCTGCCCTTGCCAGACAAATTGCAGTTGCTAAACCACCAACACCAGAACCAATGATAACCGAGTCAAATTCTTCCATACGCTATATTAAGTTTACTAAAGTATGAAAAAACAATAGCTGTTAATTTAATTAGGGATTTATTCTTTGTTATTATTCCAGAAATCGAAATAATTAAACCATTGCAGGGGATATTTCTGCAGTATATTTTCAACACTTTCGATATAAGCTTTTAATAGTCCTTTTTCGTCACGATGTTTTACGGCTGCTTCTCTTGCATATAGATGATAATGTAAATGGGGTTCTTTCATTACATATACAAAAACTACCGGCACCTTTAATCGTGAGGCAATTAAAAAAGGACCTGCAGGAAAGTTTGCTTCCTGTCCCAGAATTTTTTCAGAAAGCGATTTTGTGCCTTCAAAATAACGATCGCCTGTAAAACAAACTAATTCATTATTTGCTAAAGCAGCATTAATCTCAAAAATATGAGATAAATCGTCTTTGATAATAATAAATTTTACCGTTGGTTTTTGTGTGACTGTTTCCAGATATTTTTTAATATCTGAATGCTCTAAATCGGTAGTAACTAAATTAATTTGAAAATCAATATCAATGTCACCTAGAAAATGTTCGGCAATTTCAAAATTTCCAACGTGAGCACTAATAAGAACCCCTCCTTTTTTCTCTGCCAATAGATTTGTTAGAATTTCGATTCCGTCAAATTCATAGGTGAATTTATTTCTCATTCCTGCAGAAATAGAAATTTTATCAATGATGGTCTGACCAAAAGTGTAATAACTTTTGAAAACCATTTTTTTAGATTTGAAATTGGAATACCCTAATCTTTGATTGAAATAATAAAAAATCGCTTTATTGCTTTTCTTTAGGAATAAAAAATAATAAGATGCAACAAAATAAAGTAATACATATGCGGCTTTAATACCTGCTTTTTGTATTAAAAAAACGAATATCCTATAGCCTAAAACAGTTCCTTTCGATTTGCCATCCCATTGACTCATTAAGCAACTTTAACTTTTAGTTTAGTTTCGATAAGGTCATAAAAATTCTCAAAAGTAGCAATTCCGACAAAATCCACTTCAACCAGTTTTACACCAAAATTAGCTTCAATAGAAACTACCAAGTCTACATAATCCAAACTGTCAAGTCCAAGTGTATCTTTTAAATTGGCATCCGGTTGGATTTCATCATTGTCAACTTCAAATTCATCAACCAAAAAACCATTAATTTTTTTTATAATCTCTTCTTTATTCATCACTTCATTTAAACTTTTTAACTACCAATGCAGAATTGGTTCCTCCAAATCCGAAGGAATTGGACAAAAATATGTCAAATTTTTTATTTAACGTACTTTTAACTAAATTTAATTTTGCAGAATCGGCATCCGGGTTTTCTAAATTGATGTTTGGCGCAATAAAATCATGCTGCATCATTATAATAGAATAGATTACTTCGCTTGCTCCTGCCATCCAACATTCGTGGCCTGTCATTGATTTTGTAGAACTTACATACGGATTTTTCTCACCAAAAACCTCAAAAATCGCTTTGGCTTCATTTTCGTCGCCAACCGGAGTTGAAGTTGCATGAGCATTTATATAATCAATATCAGTTGCTTTCAATTGTGCATCATCAAGTGCTCTTTGCATCGCAGTTGACGGTCCTTCGACATTAGGAGTTGAAATATGACCTCCGTTTGATGAAAATCCATAACCTGCAACTTCGGCAATAATAGTGGCGCCACGTGCTATAGCAGAGTCATAACTTTCTAAAATTAAGGTTGCGCCTCCGCCACTCGGAATTAAACCATCGCGGCCAGCATCAAAAGGTCTTGAAGCTTTTGTGGGTTCATTTTCTCTTGATCCGAAAACGCCTAAACCATCAAAACTGCTCATTGCATATTTGTTGATTTCCTGTGCACCACCGCAAATAATAATATCCTGAAAGCCGCTTTTTATTAAAAAATATGCTAATCCAATAGAATGTGAGCCGCTTGCACAAGCAGCACTTATGGTAAGATTGATTCCTCTAAGTTTAAATATAGTAGATAAATTCATTGTTACCGTAGAATTCATCGATTTAAAAATTGCTCCTGAACCTATTAAAGCAGTATCTTTTTTCTCGCGAACAATATCGGTAGCGTCAATAATAGCTTTTGAGACACTATCATTTCCATACATGATTCCAACTTCCCGGGTATCAAAAAAAGAATCGTCGATATTGGCATTTTTTAGGGCTTCGATAGTCGCCATATACGCATACTCGGTTTCTTCACCAATACTCATTCGTTGTCTGCGGGTTAGTGAATTCTTTAAATCAGGTTTTGGAACCATTCCTGTTAAGGCAGACTGAAAACCAAATTCTTTTCGTTCAGCATCAAACTGAATACCGGATTTTCCGTTGTATAAAGATTCCTTTACTTCATCTAAAGAAGTTCCGATACAGGAATAAATTCCCATTCCAGTAATTACAACTCTCTTATTCATCGTCTTTCAAGTAATTTTTTATCCGTTAAGTGTATTTTTTTTAATACATAGATTCATATAGTTTTTGTAAATTCAAAAAAGGCGTTTCACTTATTTGAAATAAACATACCTAACTATGTAAAGAAATATATTCTTTTAGTTCTCTTTTTACACATAAAAATCTATGTTTCTATGTGTTAAATGTTTTTAAGAATATATTCCTCCGTTTATGTTGATAATTTCTCCTGTGATGTAGCTTGCTTTTTTCGAAATCAAAAAACTTACTAAATCTGCCACTTCTTCAGCTTCGCCAAAACGATTTACCGGAATTAATTTTAATAATTCTTTTTCGTCTAATTGGCTTGTCATATCAGTTCTGATAAAACCCGGTGCAACTGCATTTACAGTAATATTACGTTTTGCAACTTCCTGTGCCAATGCTTTTGTTGCGGCAACAATAGCGCCTTTTGCAGCTGAATAATTAGTTTGGCCCGCTGTTCCTTTTACGCCGGATACAGAAACCATATTTACAATTCGTCCATATTTATTGCGAAGCATTTTTTGAATAAAAAACTGTGTCACATTAAAGAAACCGTTCAAACTTGTATTCACGACCCCACTCCAGTCTTCAGGCGTCATCCACATAAACAGACCGTCTTTTGTAATTCCGGCGTTGTTGACAATAGCTTCAACAATGGCTTCAGGATTAGCTTCCTCCCATTGGGTTAAAGCTTTTTGTACTTCTTCAAAACTCGAAACATCAAATCCTAAAATTTCTCCTGTTGCTCCTAATTTCTGTATTTCCTGAAGCGTCTCTTCCGCCGCAGTTTTGTTCGAATGATAATTAATCAGAATATGATAGTTGGCTTCAACCGCTAATTTTTTACAAACAGCACTTCCAATTCCTCTTGAACCACCCGTTACTAATACACATTTCATATATTAAAAATAGTTTTTTTATTATTTTTGAAAAAGCTCGGCATTTTCAAACCATTGGTTACCTAATACAGTTCCGTCTGGTTTAAGAAATCCCCATTTCTTTTCGTTTTTTACTCTTGCAACACCATTAATAAATCCTTTTTCCTGTTCTGTAAACAGGGCTACAATACCATTTGAAGTGATACCATATTGCGTTGGAATTACCAATTTTCCTTTCTCGTTAATAAATCCCCAATTACTTTCTTTTATCGGAGCTAATCCGTTTGTGCTGAAAACTTCAGCATCATTATAAGTTGGCGGAATTACAAAATCTCCTTTTAAATTAATATATCCCCATTTTGAACCAACAAGAACAGGAGCTAAATTTTTTGAGAAAGCTTTTGCTTTATCATATATAGGCAGAATTATCCAATTTCCTTTTAAATCGATAAAACCAATTTTTCCGTTTTTTCTCGCATAGGTTAAATCCTGTGTTCCAAAATCCCAGATTTTATCAGCACCATCTACCGTAATAAATTTCCCTGCAACAACCAGTCCAAAACTCTCTCCTTTTTTTGCCCAGGCTGTAGTTTTGTAATAATTGCCAATTTCCTGATAAGCAATCTCTACTACAACTTTTCCGGCTGTATTGATGATTCCCCAATTGTCATTGTTTTTTACTCTGGCAAAACCATTTTCGAATGATTTGATCATATCATATTTTGGCTCTAAAACAACGGTCATTTTTGGGTTTATTAATCCAATTTTATTTCCTTGTTTTATGAATGCCACACCATTTTCAAAATCAAATACTTTTTCAGAATTTGGTGCAGTCTGAACCTGTCCTTTAGCATTTATGTATACCCATTTTTTATCTTTGGATACTACGCAAATTCCGCTGTTGAAATATTTTACATTATCAAAAGCAGCCGGAATTACCCATGTACCTTTCATATCTATAAAACCCCATTTTCCATTATCTTCTACAGCTGCAAGGCCTTCGGAGAAATTTTTGGCGTTTTTATATTTTGGTTCTATACGAAAAGTTCCTTCTTTAGTAAGGTATCCGTATTTACCGTCTTTTTTAACTAATGCCAGTTCTTGAACCGAAGTCTGACTATTAACAAATTGAATAAACAATAACAACAAAAAAAGTAATGTTTTTTTCATAGCTTAAGGTTCAGATTAAAATATGACGTTTAATTATTTATAAGATGATCTTTTACTTGTTGAACAAACGGATACATCACCTGGTCTTCTTTAAATACAGGGATTATTTTTCTAACATCATCATACCATTTTTTAGTTACCGATGAGATTTTATCTTTTTGACCTAAATAATCAATTGCCTGAACAATTGTGATCATTTCTATACTTAATACTTCAAACGCATTTTCGATTACTTTTGAGGTAATTACGGCAGCATTTGTTCCCATACTTACGATATCCTGATTATCATTATTGTTCGGGATACTGTGAACATACATTGGGTTTGACAGCATTTGGCTTTCAGCAGTTGTTGAGGTTGCTGTAAACTGAACGCCCTGCATTCCGAAATTGAATCCCAGTGTTCCTAAATTGACAAATGGAGGAAGGATTTCATTGATTTTTGAATTCAGTAAATAATTCAATTGACGTTCTGCCAACATTGTTAATTTGGTAATAACAATTTTTAATTTATCCATTTCAAGCGAAATATAATCGCCATGGAAATTACCTCCGTGATAAACATGTTTGTTTTTTACGTCGATAATTGGATTATCATTTGCCGAGTTAAATTCGTCTTCTAAAATTGAAGCTACATTATTTATAGTTTCCAAAACAGGGCCTAAAATTTGAGGCACACAACGCAACGAATAATACTCCTGAACTTTTTCTTTGAAAATTTCCTCAGTATTCTCTCCTGAATATAAATGGTCTTCTCTTTTACGGATCAAAGTACTGTCTGAAAGATTTTGTCTCATTCTCGCAGCAACTTCCTGCTGTCCCTTATGACGTTTGGTTTGGTTTAATTCTTCAGAGAAATGATCGTCATACGCCTGAACCAATTCGTTTATGGCACAAGAGCATTTTAAAGACCAATCTAATAATTTATTGGCATGATGCACATTTACCACTCCAATTCCAGTCATTACAGAAGTTCCGTTAATTAATGCCAGACCTTCTCTGATTTCTACCTGAATCGGTTTTAGGCCTTCGATTTCGAAAACTTCCTGGGTAGGTCTTCTGTCTCCTTTATAAAAAACTTCTCCTTCACCAATTAAAACTAAGGCTAAATGGGCTAATTGTACTAAATCCCCACTTGCCCCAACACCTCCATGTTCAAAAATTAAAGGCGTAATGTCTCTGTTGATGAGTTCTGCCATTAAGTGGATTACAGATGAATGAACACCGGAATTTCCTAATGACAATGAGTTTAAACGGGCTAATATTGCAGCTTTTGCGCAAACAGGGCTCAAAGGTTTTCCTGTCCCTGAAGAGTGGCTTCGGATTAAATTATATTGTAGTTGAATCTGGTCGGATTCCTTGATACGGTATTGAGCCATTGGGCCAAAGCCCGTGTTTACTCCGTAAATTACTTTATTTCCTGAAAATTCTTTCAGAAAATTAAAGCTTTCATTAATTCTATTTAAAACAATATCGCTGACAACAACTTTATTATTTCCAAAAATAATAGACTCAAATTCTGCTAAACTTAAATATTCATTAATTGTATTCATTAAATCGGTTTTGATTGTGCTAATTTAATTTTATTTATCAAAATAAATGTGGTTATTTTGATGAAGGCAAATGTAGGTTAATAATTGATAACATTTTTAATATGATAAAGGAGTTTGTTGATGTTCTAATAATAGGTGCAGGACCTTCCGGATGTGTTTCAGCATCTTATCTTCACAAGAACAATGTTAAGATAAAAGTGGTGGAAAAAACAAAATTTCCAAGATTGGTTGTAGGCGAAAGCCTTATTCCGCGAGTGATGGACCATTTTGCAGAAGCTGAACTTTTTGAATGTCTCGATGCAATGAATTTTGAAAAAAAGCTCGGGGCCCGTTTTATCAGAGGGGAAGAAATTTGTGTTTTCGACTTTAGTAAAAAGTTTGGTGAAGGATGGGATTGGACCTGGCAGGTACCGCGTGCGGATTTTGATAATACTATGGCACAGGAAGTTATCAGGAAAGGAATTGATCTGGAATTTGAATCGGAAGTTTTGGAAGTTTCCTTTGAAGGGAAAAATTCTAAAACCATCGTAAAGGATAAGGATGGTAATCTAAAAGAAATTCATGCTAAATTTATTATTGATTCCAGTGGCTACGGACGTGTATTGCCAAGGCTTCTAGATCTTGATACTCCATCAAAATTAGACCCTCATTCATCGATATTTGCACATGTAAAAGATATCAACAGACCGGAAGGCGAGGAAGGAACTATGATTTCTTTTGATATTTTAGAAACCGAAGTATGGTTGTGGGTAATTCCTTTTTCAAATGGCAATACAAGTTTAGGAGTTGTGGGTCCAACAGATTTTATCAATTCACTTTCAGAAAATAAAGATAATGCCGAGGCTTTAAAAAATGCTATTCAGCTTTCCGATTATTATATAAAAAGATTTAAGGGAACGGAGTTTTTATTCAATCCTGTAAAATTGGAAAATTATTCAAGAGCTGTAAAAAGAATGTATGGAGATGGTTTTGCTTTGACAGGAAACAGTTCAGAGTTTTTAGATCCTGTTTTTTCATCCGGAGTTGCTTTTGCTACAGAATCAGGAATGCTGGCAGCAAAATTATATCTTAAGGAATCGAAGGGAGTTGAAGTTGACTGGGAAGTTGAATTTACAGGATACATGAAACGCGGAATTGCTGTTTTTACCACTTATGTGAAAGAATGGTATACCGGAAACTTGCAGACATTATTTTTTCATCAGCCTGAAAATCCGGATGTAAAAGAAAAAATATGTTCGGTTTTGGCAGGTTATGTCTGGAATGAGGAAAATCCATTCGTAAAAAAACATGACAATGTGATTAAGAATATGGCTTATCTGATAGAAATGGAAAACCAAAATAAAAAAAGCCCTAATTAATTAGGGCTTTTGCTTATATTTATTTTTTTATTTATATGCCTTTTTCAGCAGTAATTTAGCCAGTGATTTTGCAGTTTTGGCATATCCTTCTCCAATTCTGGATTCATTACTGAAATTATTTCCCCATTGATCTCCCGGAGCTTCTTCACTTGAAACTTCTAATAATACATTTGATTTGTTAGCTGTTTCAACAAACTTTAAATTTGTAGTAACTTTAGCAGGCTGTTTCATCATTGCGATATCCCAACCCGGATATAACCAAACAGTTTTTACTATTAAAGTATAAGGAGTAGTTAATCCTTCCTGAAAACTAACATCTTTTTTTTCTTTAACCATAATAACGTTCATTAATTCTAAAAACTTTGGTGTCCAGATTAATTCTTTAGAGGATTCCCATTTCTTTTTCCAAATATTTCCGTTTCCTTTTGATTTTTCATTTAATTCGGCTGTTCTTTCTTCAACATATTGTGCCTCTGTTTTTTTGTCTTTCATCATAGTAAAATCACTATAATCAAATTCTACGTTGATTTCTTTTTGATCTTTTAAAAAATCAAATTTTCCACTTACGACATTCATGTCCTGAGCAAATGTAAGCCCTGTAAAGAATAATAATGCAAATACTGTTTTTTTCATAAAGAATTAGGTTTAAGTTAAAATTCAAAAGTAAGTTTTTTATTTAATTTTTAAAGGATTAAATTTCATTCCGGTTTGTTTATTTTTCAGCCTCAAAAAATACCGTTTTTCTTTGATTATTAAGGTATTTCGAAAATTTTATCCATTAAAATCCATTTTTCGCCAGCTTTTGCCCAAGGTAATGCTTGTTGAAATTGCCACATCAAAGTCTCCCATTCCTGAACCTTTGCATTATTTTTATCCATCAGCGATTTTTTTTCAAATGTAAAATCTGCATCGGCTTCTATAATCATAAACAATCTGTTTCCTGTACAATAAATATCTAAAACAGTAATTCCTGAATTTTTAATGCTGTCAATTATTTCAGGCCATACTTTTTCATGTAACTTTTTATATTCCTGAATTAAGGTTTCGTCTTCTTTTAAATCCAAAGCAAGACAGAATTTTTTTTTAATCATTTTTGAAAATTATAATGGATGATTTTTAATATTTAAGCTTCGGCTTCTAAGCTGGAATTAGTGCTAAGTAAAAAACAACCTTATGAATAGGAATTAAAAGTAGAAATAATTTTGTTATATTGAGAATATTAACGTCTAAAATTTAACTTCCATTTCCAAAAGCATATTACACTAATCCGTAATTTTGTATTATGTATGCTTTAGTTGATTGTAATAATTTTTATGCTTCCTGTGAACGTGTTTTTCAGCCGAAATACATTGGAAAACCTGTGGCTATATTATCCAACAATGATGGCTGTGTGATTTCCAGAAGTAATGAGGCCAAAGCAGTTGGAGTTCCCATGGGCGTACCGGCGTTCAAGATCAGGGAATTGGTAAAAGAAAAAAATGTCAAATTATTTTCATCCAATTATCCGCTGTATGGTGATTTGAGTAATCGGGTTATGGCAATTTTAGGTCAATTTACTCCTAACGTAGAAATTTACAGTATAGATGAAGCTTTTCTTAATTTTGGTGGTTTAGACATTTTGGATTTTCAGGATTACGGGTTTCAGATGAAAAATCGTGTACAGAAATGGGTAGGAATTCCGGTTTGTATTGGCTTTGCACCAACTAAGGCATTATCAAAAGTAGCTAATAAAATTGCAAAGGAATTTCAATACAGAACCAACGGCGTTTATGTGATTGATACGGAAGAAAAACGTCTCAAAGCTTTAAAATGGACAAAGATTGAAGATGTTTGGGGTATAGGCTATCGGACTAAAAAAAAGGCTAAGCTTCAAAATATTGTTACAGCCCTGGATTTTACAGCACCTCAGCATGAAGCATGGATTAAGAAAGAAATGGGGATTATTGGCCTTCGTCTGAAATATGAATTAGAAGGCAAATCGGTTTTAGATTTAGAGCCTGTTGCAGATCAAAGAAAAAGTATTGCGATTACCAGAAGTTTTCCAAAACAAATATCCGATTTTGATTTACTCCGGGAACGTATTGCTACTTTTGCTGCGGTTTGTGCGGAAAAATTACGAAAGCAAAATTCCTGCTGCCATACCATTATTGTAATGTTGATTGTAGATAAACATTTGGTTAAAACATCCAAATATTATTTTAATATGGCACTAACGCTGCCTTATGCAAGTAACTCTACTTTGACAATTTCGAATGCAGCTATAGAACTGCTGAAGAAATTACACAAAGGAAATGAAGGAATCAGATTTAAAAAAGCGGGTGTTGTCGTGACCGAATTGATTGATGAAGATAAAAAGCAATTTCAGTTGTTTGATGAGGAAAATCCAAAACATCTGGCTTTAATGAAAGTGATGGACAAATTGAATCATAAAATAGGGGATGCAAAAGTAAAGCTGGCAACACAAAACCTGAAGCTGACCTGGAATATGAATCAGAATCATCTGTCGCCTAAATATACTACTGATTTTCAAAAAATACTTGAAATAGAATGTCTGTAAAAAAAGAACAAAAACTTACTTTTTTTCAGCCTGATTTCGAAAGTGGAATTAGGATTCCTTATATAAATGAGGGAGTTTCGGCTGGTTTTCCATCGCCGGCTGCCGATTTTATGGAAACAAGCATTGACCTGAATAAAGAGCTGAGCGAAAATCCTCTCGCTACTTTTTACATCCGGGTCAAAGGTAATTCTATGATTGATGCCGGTATAAATGATAAGGATGTATTGGTAGTTGATAGAAGCTTGGAGCCTCAAAACAATAAAATTGCAATTTGTTTTATTGATGGCGAATTTACCGTAAAACGCATTCAGGTCGAAAAAGACTGTTTATATCTTATGCCTGAAAACCCGGATTACAAACCCATAAAAGTGACCGAAGAAAACCAATTAATTATTTGGGGAATGGTTACTTATGTTATAAAAAAAGTGTGAAACTAATTTCTTTGTTTCACACTTTTTATTTAATTTAAAATATTTTTACCAGAATTTAATATATAAAGCGGCTATAATCAATAATGTGATTACAATTAAAACCATTGTCTGTGGTTTTACTTTAAACATTTCAGTATCCAATTCGAATGCTTTAGGATTTACTTTTGGTCCTGCGAAACTTATAGCAATCATAAGAAGCATAGTAAAGACAAATGATAATCCCATACAGATGTGGAACGGAATTTCGAAACCACCTTTTCCATTAGGCCAGGCTGTGTACAATAATGTTTCGTTTCCGAATAAAGCCGGTGCAAATTCATTGAATAAAACCGATAATAAGAAACCTGCGATTACACCTACGATTGCAGCTGTACCAGTTGTTCTTTTCCAAAACATACCAAGGAAGAACATTGCAAATACACCCGGACTAATAAATCCTGTATATTTTTGGATGTAAGTAAAACCACCTACACCACCAATTCCAAGAACGTCGTTCCAGGTAAATAAAACTGCCAAAAGCATCGCTGCGAAAACAGCATATCTTCCGATATTTACCTGATGTCTGTCGCTGGCATTTTTTTGAATGTATTTTTTGTGAACGTCTAATGTATAAATAGTAGAGATACTGTTTACTTTACCTGCTAATGAAGCTACGATAGCTGCTGTTAAAGCGGCTACTGATAATCCTTTTAAACCTGTTGGCAAGAATGTTAACATAGCAGAATAAGCTCCGTCTTTTCCTCCAACTAATTGTGGTAAATGTCCGTTTTTGTATAAAACAAAAGCAGCAATTCCAGGTAACATTACAATTAATGGCATTACTAATTTTAACATACCTGCAAACAAAATACCTGTACGGGCTGTTTGTAAATCAGCACCCAGCGCTCTTTGTGTAATATACTGATTACAACCCCAGTAGTTAAGATTGATAATCCAGATACCTGCCAAATAAGACATTAATCCCGGGAAAGTAAGGTATTTGTCAATTTCCAATTGAGAAGATGATGCTGTAGGCCTGTCAATTATCATTCTGAAATGCTCTGGTGCTTTCTCCATTAATACATTGAAACCAGCGATAGCATCCTGACCAAAACCAAAATACTGTCCTACAGTTGTTAAAGCAATATAGGAAGTTACCAAACCTCCAATAATTAAAACTGCTACCTGAATTACGTCAGTATAAGCTACTACTTTCATTCCCCCTAAAGAGATTATTAAGGCAAAAACAGCCAAAGCAACCATGATTGCATGCAGGTATTCTCCTCCGGCTAAACCATTAATAGCAACAGCTCCTAAATATAAAATAGAAGTAAGGTTTACGAAAACATATAAAAACAACCAGAAAACGGCCATGATTAAGGCAGTAGATTCGTTATAACGTGTTTTTAAGAATTGTGGCATTGTGTAAATCTTATTTTTAAGATAAACAGGAATAAACCAAACGGCAACAATAATCAAAGCAATAGCAGCAAGCCATTCATAAGCAGCAACTGCAATTCCAAGGAAGAAGCCCTCACCGCTCATTCCGATAAATTGTTCTGCCGAAATGTTTGAAGCAATCAATGAAGCTCCAATAGCCCACCAGGTAAGTGTTCCTTCTGCAAGGAAATACGCCTTTGCATCGTGTTCGTTTTTTTCGCGTTTGCGATAAATCGTATATCCGTAAATGGATACTACGAGAAAATAGATAATAAATACTGCATAATCTGCAAAAGCAAGTTTCTGGCTCATTTGTTAATAATGTTTGAAATTAATATAAAGTGATTTTTGTTGGTTTTTCTTAGTTGTAAAATAAATAATGCAGTTTTTTAATCCGAAAAAAATACGATATGTATTTTAATTTTGTTATTTTTTTATTAAAATGAAAATCAAAAGTAAAGTAAAAATTGTTATATACAATAAAAACAAATGTAATTTTCACATTTGTAACAAAAAAGGCGATTAAATAAAAAAAAAGATATGATTTCTTAATGTTTTTATTGTCTTATTTTTTGTTCCCATTTCCAGGCACTCGCAATTGCCTCCTCCAATGTTAATTGTGTTTTCCATCCTAGAACTGTATTGGCTTTATCAGTATTGGCATACGCTTCTGTGATATCACCTTCTCTTCTGTCAACAATTTTATAAGGTAGTTTTTGACCACTTGCTTTTTCAAAAGCCTGGATAACTTCAAGTACAGAACTTCCTTTTCCTGTTCCTAAATTGAAAATCTCTAATTTCTCTGAATTTTTTTTGCTGAGCAACCTTTGCATTGCAATTACGTGTGCTTTTGCCAGATCAACAACGTGTATATAATCACGAATACAAGTTCCGTCAACAGTTGGGTAATCATTGCCGTAAACAGATAATTCTTTTCGTAATCCTGCTCCTGTCTGAGTGATAAAAGGTACCAGATTTTGTGGAACTCCAAGAGGCAACTCACCAATTTCGTTTGATGGATGTGCGCCTATAGGATTAAAGTAACGTAATAGAATAGCATTCAGGTTACTTATTTTTGTAACATCACTTATAATTTCCTCGCCAATTTGTTTGGTGTTTCCATAAGGTGACATTGCCGGCTGCACAGGTGTTGATTCTGCAATTGGCATTACTTCGGCCTGGCCATAAACAGTGCAGGAAGAACTGAATATAAAGTTAGCTTCCGGTTTTTCCTGTAATTCCTGTAAAATGTATACAAGAGAACTAATATTGTTTTCATAATACAATAAAGGATTCTGAACACTTTCGCCAACTGCTTTTGAAGCGGCAAAATGAATTACTCCTGAAACATCAGTATATTTTTTAAAGAAATCCTTAACAGCAGTTTTATCTCTTAAATCTATTTGTTCAAAAAGTGGTTTTTTTCCTGTAATTTTTTCGATACCGTCAAGAACTTCAATTGAAGAATTAGAAAGATTGTCAATTACAATTACTTCGAAATTTTCGTTTTGTAATTCTACAACGGTGTGTGAGCCTATAAAACCTAACCCACCAGTGACTACTATTTTCATCTGTTTATTTGTTTTTATAGTGTATATCCGATTGTTCCCTTAAAATAGCAGCACTTTTTTCGGGTGTAATATCACGTTGTGATTCACCTAACATTTCATAACCTACCATAAATTTTTTAACACTGGCAGAACGTAATAAAGGTGGGTAAAAATGCATATGAAATTGCCATTCTTCATGTTTTTCCCCATCTGTCGGAGCCTGATGTATTCCGGAAGAATAAGGGAATGAAGTACTGAAAAGATTATCGTATTTCGTAGTCAGCTGTTTCAGAATGATGGCGTAAGAAGTTATCTCATCAGATGTGAACTCGGTAATTTTGCTGATATGTCTTTTACTGATAATCATGGTTTCGTATGGCCAAATTGCCCAAAACGGAACCAATGCTACAAAATGTTCGTTTTCTATTACAATACGTTCATCTTTTTTTAATTCAGCCTGAAGATAATCCTGTAAAAGATTGGTGTTATTTTTAACGAAATATAATTTTAGGTTTTTCTGGGTTTTTTCAACCTGAGTTGGCAATGATGACTGAGCCCAGATTTGTCCATGTGGATGCGGATTGCTGCATCCCATAACACTTCCTTTATTTTCGAAAATCTGTACATGATTAATATAGTCAATTTTGCCTAAATCGGTATATTCTTTTTGCCAGGTACGAATTATATTTTCGATATCCTTAATTTCCATTTCGGGTAAAGTAAGATCATGTCTTGGCGAAAAGCAAACGACTCTGGAAATACCTCTTTCTGGCTGTGCCTTAAAAAAAGTCTGTCTGATATCGTCTTCATAAATTATTTCATCCTGCTTCATGGCAGCAAAATCATTTTCGAAAACAAATGAATTCTTATAATTAGGATTGTTCATGCCATTTGCACGAACATTTCCCGGACACAAATAACAGGTTGAGTCGTATTCAGGCAGTTTTTCTGTTGAAATCGCTTCATTTTGACCTTGCCAGGGGCGTTTTGCACGATGAGGTGAAACCAAAACCCATTCGTTTATTAATGGATTATAACGTCTGTGCGGATCTTCGTTAATATCAAAATTTCTCATTAATTTGTTGTCTTATAAAGTGTTGTTCCGTTTGAGATTTTTACATCGTAAATTTTTAAATCAATTCCAAATGTATCAAAATAAAGGCTAGTAAACTTTTCTTTTACATTCTTTTCGTTTCCTTTTTTGATTAAAGTGATAGCGCATCCTCCAAAACCACCACCCATTAAGCGGGATCCGATTACAGTTTCTTCTTTTTTAGCCTGTTCAACTATAAAATCCAGTTCAGGACAGCTTACTTCATATTCTTTCGATAATCCGTCATGAGTATCAAAAAGTAATTGTCCCAGGAGTTCAATATTTCCGTTATCCAAAGCCTCACAAGCCTGAGTAACACGCTTAATTTCTTTTACAACAAAATGAACTCTTTTAAAAACAGTTTCATTCATTTTATCCTGAATGCCCAAAAGCTGTTCTTCTGTACAATCTCTAAAACTTTTTATTTCAGGAAAATGATTTTTGATGATAGAAAGTCCTTCTTCACATTCCAGTCTTCTGTTATTATATTCAGATGTAAAAAGGGAGTGTTTTACATTACTGTCAAACAAAACCAAAGAGTAATCTTTGAAATCAGCATTATGATATTCAAAATCTAAAGTGTTGCAGTCTAATTTTATTACCTTATTTTCAAGACCATGAACACTTGAAAACTGATCCATGATGCCACAATTGATTCCTACCCAATGTTCTGCTTTTTGTCCTAATAAGGAAATATCTACTTTTTCAATAGTAAGATTAAAAAGCTCTTTTATACCAAAAATCATCCCGCATTCCAGTGCTGCCGAAGAAGATAAACCGGAACCAACCGGAATATTACTGCTGAAAACACAATTGAAGCCTTCGAAAGAAAAACCATTATCCTGCAATTGTTTGATAACGCCAAGAATATAATTGGTCCAGACAACTTCACTTAATTGAATTTTCTGAGTTAAGTCAATTTCGAATTCTTCATTTAAATCGATGGCGATTATTTTGGATTTTTGAGAGTTGTTTTTCTCAAAAGCAAAACAGATTATTTTGTCAATTGCCGCCGGTAAAACGTAACCGTCATTATAATCGACATGCTCGCCGATAATATTAATTCTTCCCGGAGAAAGGACAATTTTTTGAGGGGCTGTCCCAAAAGACTTCTCAAAAAAAGCAGTGGTGTTTTGTATTAGAATCTCATTCATCATTTTGTAATTGTAATAATGTTGTTTTGTAATTTTTCTGATGTTGCGTTAAGCGTTATTTTCTTTTTTAAATTTTTAGTTTTAAGGATAATAGTTGCAATTCCGGCTTCGGCTTTTATTGGATTTTGACCAATTAGTTCAGCATTTCCTTCGCTTACAGCAAAAGTTACTTCGTTTATTGCTGTTGGAATAACAGTTCCGTCAGCATCGATAATTTTGGCATAAACAAAAACCATATCCGGAAACTCCGGATTTATGGCTTTGGAAGAAATATCATAACTAAGGTCTATTTTAGAAGCTGTTTCCGGAGTTTTGACACTATCAGAAGCTACTTTTTGTTCTTTTATAAATCCTTCTGCACGTAAAGTTCCGACTTTAAATTCATTAAGTTTAAAAATAAAAGGAGCATGTTCCAATTTGTCATTATTTATATCAATTATAATTTTTTGTTTTGCTATTAAAACATCATTCAGATACAAGACCACTTCATCACAATTACTGTAAACTGTTACATTCAAAGGAGATTCTGAGGTCCAGTTATTGGCAATAGTAACCACGGGTCCTGAGAATAATTTTTTATCCAGAACAATATTGGCATCACGCTGACTTTGGTAAAAGAAATAAGCAAATTTTGGAATTCTGAAAATATCACTTATTCCTGAACTTTCTAAATCCGGGCTGTAACCACGATTATAGTCAAACATTACCCAATTAGCCTCACCAATAGTTTGTGCTCCTTTTCGGTTTGAGTTGGATGCTTCCTGAAAATTATAGGCTTGCTGTAACAAACGTTTTTCACCATCACCACGTAATTGTCTTGATGTTCTTTCGTTTTCTTTCAAATTCGCAAATTGGGTCTGATTGAAACCTGCATTTTGTGCATAATATTCCCAATCTCCATATTCAGCTATGAAAATTTTACGATTTCCTTTGTTGTATTTTGTCCAATAATCTGGTGCTTTTGCGTGCTGACGTGCCGGAATAAACAAATCGTAATTTTCATTATCAATCCAACTTGCACTATAATTATGATCAAAAGGTAATTCTTCTTTTAATGTTTTGGTTGCTTTTTTCATGAATGCTGTACTCATGTCAGTTTCGTTCAGTGAAGCCTCCCAAAAAATAATACTTGGATGATTTCTGTCTCTTCTTGCCATATCGCGAATATCCTGATAAGCATTTTTCTGAAAAGTTTCGTTACCAAAAAACTGCCAGCCTGTTAAACTGTTCATAACTAAAACTCCTAACTCGTCACATGCATTTAAAAAAGCTTCAGAATGTGGATAATGTGATAATCGAACAAAATCGAAACCTGCATTTTTAATTTTTACAACATCACGATATTGGGCTTCATCAGAAATGGCATACCCCAAATAAGGATACTCCTGATGTTCATTTGTTCCTGTGATGTATAATTTTTCATCATTTAGATAATAACCATCTGCTTTTAATTCTGACTTTCTGATTCCGATTTTTTCAGAATAGGAATCAATGATTTTTTTACCGGAAATTATCTGAACTTCCAATCGGTATAAATTCGGATTATAGATAGACCACAATTTTGGATTTTTAATCGAAATTTTTTGAGTAAGAGCAAGATCAGAATTAGATTTTATATTGAAATTTTCTGACTTGAATTCCAATTTTTCTCCTTTATTATCCGTTAAAATATACTTTAAAAACCCAGTTTTGTCTGTCGAAAACTCATTTTTAAAATGTACCTGAACAGTTCCCGAAGCTTCATTTTTGTTTATGTTTTCGAAATTCACATACACACCGCCACTGGCAATTTTATTAGCGTTTACGGCATTAGTAATATATAATTTTGAAGCTGTAATTAAATATACGTTTCTGTAAATCCCGCCATAATAATTAAAATCTAAATCCTTCAACGGTTTCCCTGGTAAAAAATCGGCATTGTCTTCGTTATTGACTTTTACTTTTATTGTGTTTTCTTTATTTGAATTTAAATAGGGAGTGACATCAACTGTAAAAGGCAAATATCCACCTTTGTGATTGGTTACCTTTTTATCATTTATCCAAACATCAGCTTCCTGCATAACACCTTCAAAATACAGAAATGTTTTCTGGTCTTTTGAATTGTCAACTTTGAAGTTTTTTTGATACCATGAAGTTCCCTGAAATTGTTTTATGACTACCAAAGATTCAATCCTGTTTGTATGTGGAATTGTTACTTTTTCCCAATTTGAAGGTTCTTTTTCTTCTCGTTTAAATTCCCAATCAGCACCAAAATTCACTTTTGTACGCGATTGTGCCTGAACTTTTCCAAAAGAAATAGTTACGAAAAATATCAAAAAGAGTAATTTAAAAAATAATTTCATTTTATTACCATTTAAGAGTATGCTCAAAATTTTCAATCATTCCGATCAAAATTA
Source organism: Flavobacterium sp. Flavsp81 (assembly GCF_059491325.1). Lineage (NCBI taxonomy): Bacteria > Pseudomonadati > Bacteroidota > Flavobacteriia > Flavobacteriales > Flavobacteriaceae > Flavobacterium > Flavobacterium sp. Flavsp81. The sequence goes on from NZ_CP168505.1 coordinate 3,624,853, forward strand.
GAACAATTGAAATTTATAAGTTGTTTTTTGAATATATTCATCTCCTTTTCTTAAAACGGAATTAGGAAAATGCATATGATTTGGTGCGTCAGGGAAATTTTGTGTTTCAAAACAAATTCCACTTGCCGAATGATAATCTGTGTTTTCTTTTCCTTTCAGAATATTAAAACAATTTCCTCCAACATAAACATGAACACTTGGCTGATCTGTATAAACGTTCATTTCTAAATTATTTTTCTGACTGAATAATTTTGCAGCCACTGCATTTTTTGATTCAACAACAAAAGAATTATCAATAACAGAAGGGCAATTTTTAAATGTTCTGAAATCAAAATCATGGTTCGTTAAACTTATAAACTCCCCTGTTGGAATACCTTCTGCATTAGTTTCCAGAATTTTATCGGAATTGATAAGCATAATCTGGTCTAAAACATCAGAGTCGTGACCATTAAGGTTAAAATAACTGTGGTGTGTAAGGTTTATGATGGTGTCTTCGGTCGTTGTTGCTTTGTATTCCAATCTCAATTCGTTTTCTTCGGTAAGTATATAAGTTAAAGTCACCTGCAATTCTCCCGGAAAATTTTCTTCTGAATCTTTACTCAATAGTGACAATGTTATCGAAGGATTTTCACCGGTTGTTATATTGGCAACATTCCATATTTTTCTGCCGAAACCAATAAATCCGCCATGCAGAGTATTTTCGTTGTTATTTTGGTTTAACCGGAATGTTTTATCATTCAGATTAAAAATGCCTTTGTGTATTCTTCCTGCGTAGCGTCCAACGGTTGTTCCAAAATAAGGAGCGCTTGGCAAATCATACGATTTTACATAGGAATCCAAATCATCAAAACCCAAAACAACATCTACTAATTTATTATTTACAGGGATTTTCAAACTTTTAATGGTTGCCCCGTATGTAATTAGCTCTGCCTGCATTCCATTTTTATTCTTTAGTGTATATGAATGTACAGAAATATCATTTGTTTTTTTGCCAAATAATTGTAAAGCAAATTCATCTGGAGACTCTGTGAATGATGTTGTTTTCATTGATTTTATTAAAAGTAGGAAGCCAAAAGTATAAATATTCACCAATAAAACATACCAGTACCTACCAGTTTTTGTATATTGCACAAAAAATCATTGTGTATGAATATTATTTCTATCCAGAATAATCTTGGTTTACCTAAGTATAAACAGATTATTCTATCAATTGAAAAGGCAATCGAAGAAGAGAAATTGATAAAAGGCGACAGACTCCCTTCTGTAAACAAGGTTTGTCTGGCTTTCTCATTATCTCGTGATACTGTTTTACAAGGATATGATGAACTCAAAAAAAGAGGTATTATTTATGCTATTCCCGGCAAGGGTTATTATGTTAAAAGTGTAGAAGTCACTATAAAACAGAAGATATTTTTACTGTTTGATGAATTGAATATTTTTAAAGAGGACATTTACAATTCTTTTTTAAAAAATATTGGAAAAAATGTACAGGTTGATATATTTTTTCATCATTTTAATGTTCCGGTATTCAAAAAACTGATAAATGACAGCAACGGGAATTATACCAAATATATAATTATGCCGACTAACTTAATCGATATAGTTGATAGCATAAAAACCCTACCAGTAAATGAAGTAATCATATTAGATCAGACTAATCCGGACTTAAAATCCTACCCTGCAATTTATCAAAATCATCAAAAAGATATATTTGAAGGACTTTCCAAAGGGAAGTCAAGATTGCATAAATACAAAAAACTTATTTTGATTTTCCCCGGATTCAGAGAACCTCTTGGAATGAAAATTGGGTTTGAAAATTTTTGTGCAGAATATGGTTTCGAATATGAAATTATAACTGAATTTAAAGACAGGGAGATTTCAACAGGGGATTTATATGTTATTCCTAATGATAGGGATCTTGTTATGGTAATAGAAAATGCCAGAAATCAAAATTTAAGGTTAGGATTGGATTTTGGAATTATTTCCTATAATGAAACACCGCTAAAAAAAGTTGTGGCCCAGGGAATCACCACAATATCAACACATTTTGAAGCTATGGGAAAAATCCTGGCCGAAATGGTTCTTAAAAGTAAAAATGAACAAATCGAAAATAAATCATCCTTAATTATGCGTAACTCGCTCTAAGTTATTTCCAGTTAATTGGTTATATGGCACTTAATTTTATTTCTGCTTATTAAATCATCAAAAAATTAATAAAAAAAATAAGGAAATAATTTTTTGTTTTTGTAGAATTATTTTACATACATTTGTAAATGTAAATTTTACACTTATTATTTAATTTGATTTTACTTCAGAATAGAAAATGGTTTCTATTTAAAATTCAGTTGAAAGAAATTATTAAAACCACTATAAACAAAACCAATTAGTTTTAAATTATAACTTAGAAATGAACAACAAAATTGACCAATTAGCCGCAGATAATATAAGGGCTTTAGCCATTTCGATGGTAGAAAAGGCAAATTCAGGGCATCCGGGAGGATCAATGGGAGGAGCTGATTTTATGCATATTTTATACTCAGAATATTTAAAATATGATCCAACAGATATGCATTGGATTTTCAGGGACCGTTTTTTTATGGATGCGGGCCATCTTTCAGCTTTAATGTATGCACAATATCATTTGTTGGGGAATTATGAAAAAGCAGATCTTCAAAATTTCAGACAATGGGGTTCTGTAACACCGGGACATCCTGAAATTGATGTAAAACGCGGTGTCGAAAATACTTCCGGGCCGCTAGGACAAGGACACGCAATGGGCGTTGGTGCTGCCATTGCTGCCAAATTTTTATCGGCAAGATTTGAGAATTTATTTGATCATAAAATCTATGGCTTTATAACAGACGGTGGAGTTCAGGAAGAAATTTCGCAAGGAGCCGGACGTATTGCAGGACATTTGGGATTAAATAATTTTATTATGTTTTATGATTCAAATGATGTGCAATTATCGTCAATGACAGATGAGGTGACGACGGAAAACACAGCAATGAAATATGAATCGTGGGGATGGAAAGTCATTACAATTGACGGTCATGACCATACTCAGATTCGAAGTGCCTTAACTGATGCGCATAACGAATCAGAAAAACCAACCTTGATTATTGGAAGAACAATAATGGGTAAAGGTTGCGTTACTGCTGATGGAACAATGTATGAAGGACAATGCGAATTACACGGAAAACCAATTGGTGCAACAAAAGCTGATTTTGATAAAACATTATTGAATTTAGGTGCAAAAACGGAAGATTCATTTGCTGTTTATGAAGAAGTTGCAGCTTATTATAAAACTATTTTAGCGCAAAAAACAAAAGAAGCTGCTGATAGAAAAGCTCAAATTGCAGTGTGGAAAAGTCAAAATTCTGCATTAGCCAAAAAAATGGAACAGTTTTTCTCAGGAGATTTGCCAGCTTTGGATTTTAGCAGTATAACTCAAAAAGCAAATGCTGCAACACGTGATGCTTCTGCTGCAGTTTTGGGATATTTGGCTGAAAATGTTGAAAATATGATTGTTTCTTCTGCAGATTTATCGAATAGTGATAAGACTGATGGTTTCTTGAAAAAATCATCGGTTTTACAAAAAAATAATTTTAGCGGAGGATTTTTACAAGCAGGAGTTGCTGAATTGACGATGGCTGCAATTGCCAACGGAATTGCACTTCATGGTGGAGTAATTCCGGTAGTAGCAACGTTTTTTGTTTTTTCTGATTATATGAAACCGGCTATTCGTTTGGCTGCCATTCAGGAATTACCGGTAAAATATGTCTGGACACATGACTCTTTCCGCGTAGGCGAAGACGGTCCAACTCATCAGCCAATTGAGCAGGAGGCACAAATTCGATTATTGGAAAAAATTAAAAACCATTCAGGAGACCAAAGTTTATTGGCTTTGCGCCCTGCAGATGCTGTTGAAACTTCTGTAGCCTGGCAAATGGCACTTGAAAACAAGAAAACACCAACCGGGTTAATTCTTTCAAGACAAGATATAAAAGATATTCCAACAGTAGGAAACTCAAGATTTGAGGACGCTTCTCAGGCAAAAAAAGGAGGTTATCTGGTAAAATCCACTCAAAATCCTGATATTACCTTAATTGCTAATGGTTCAGAAGTGGCAACTCTTATTGAAGCTGCTGCTGAAATTGAAAAAACAGTCAATATCAAAATAAATGTCGCTTCCATAATTTCTGAAGGACTGTTCAGATCACAATCTGCAGCATATCAGGAAAGTGTAATTCCAAAAGGAACCTTGGTTTTTGGACTTACAGCGGGACTTCCTGTTAATCTGGAAAATTTGGTTGGAAGTAACGGAAAAGTATTTGGACTGGATCATTTCGGATATTCTGCTCCGGCATCTGTTTTAGATCAGAAATTTGGTTTTACCAGTAAAAATGCTGCCGATGAAATCACTAAATATTTAAAAGAAAACAATTTTTAATTCATAAAATAAAAGAAACATGAAATTTTTTATAGATACAGCGAACTTAAAAGATATTAAAGAAGCCAACGATTTAGGAGTGTTAGATGGTGTTACCACAAACCCGTCATTAATGGCAAAAGAAGGAATTACAGGAGCGCAAAATATTCTGGATCATTATATAAAAATCTGTGAATTGGTTGAAGGCGATGTAAGTGCCGAAGTTATTTCGACAGATTTTGAAGAAATGATTGCCGAAGGTGAAAAATTAGTAGCCTTGCATCCGCAAATTGTGGTTAAGATTCCGATGATAAAAGATGGTGTAAAAGCGATTAAATATTTTTCGAATAAAGGCATTAAGACAAATTGTACATTGGTATTTTCATCGGGACAAGCTTTGTTGGCTGCAAAAGCAGGGGCAACTTATGTGTCTCCATTTATTGGCCGTTTAGATGATATATCGACAGATGGTATGAATTTGATTGAAGAAATCAGGTTAATTTATGACAATTATGGTTTTGAAACTCAGATATTGGCAGCTTCTGTTAGAAATGTAATGCATATTATTAATTGTGCGAAAACAGGATCCGATGTTATTACAGGACCTTTGAGTGCAATCGAAGGTTTACTCAAACATCCTTTAACAGATATTGGTTTGGCTACTTTTTTAGCTGATTATCAAAAAGGTAATAGCTAAAATAAAGAAAATAATAGTTTAGTTTTTATATGTAGTTTTTATTAAGTAAAAACCCTGAAAGTTGAGGCTTTCAGGGTTTTGTTTTTTTGATAAAGCTTAAATGAATTGTATTTTTAAATCATTAATTAGCTTCTTATTGTTTTCTTGAGAAATTATAAATTCAATACAAAATCGTTGAGTAATTTCTCTTCGTATTTTTCCTTATTAAAAGTATATAGATAAGATCCTTTTCTGGAAGATTGCATATCTTTTTCGTCCAGTTTAATTAAAATTTCTAACGAATTAATTTTACTGATAAAATTTCGTTTGTCTAATTCTTTACTTAAAATAGCCTCATATAATTCCAATAGTTGTCGCATGGTAAATTTTTCAGGCAATAATTCAAATCCAATTGGTTTTATCGAAGTTCTGTAACGTAATCTTCTAATGGCATGTTGCACCATTTCGTTGTGGTCAAAAATAAGATTTGGAGCATCGGCAATGCTAAACCATTGTGCGTGATAGTTTTTAATTAATTCAGCATTATGGTTTTCTATATTAATTAAAGCATAATAAGAAACGGAAATAGTCCGATCTACCGGATCACGATCTATTTCGCTGTAAGAATGTAACTGCTCCATATAAATATCGTGTAACCCGGTATAAGTATTCAAAATCCTTATAGCAGCATTATCCAATATTTCATCACGTTTCAAAAACCCGCCAATTAAAGACCATTTTCCCTTTTCAGGCTCAAAGTCCCTTTTGATCAAAAGTATTTTTAATCCCTGATGGTCGAATCCAAAAATGATACAATCTACTGCTAATAAAACCTTATCGGCAGAGCTATAACTGTTTAACATAATCAATTTTTATCGGTAAATATATAAACTTCCTAATAGCTTTCATAATTTTATTAATGTGTTTTTAACACTTAAGAAAATTTTATCATAACATAACCTTAATAACTACATTTTTATTAACTTAAGGTGTATTTATTAGCCAATAAATCGTTTCCATAGCGTAAACAGGTCTGTTTGTTTACATGTAAAATCTCTTTTAATCAAAATTAACTTTTATAAATAGGATTTTAAGTACGAAAATTAATTTTGTTTTATTAAAAAACAATTCAAAATTAACCTTTTTTATAATTTTTTTTGACTTTCCTTTTTTGCTTAAAAATATGCTTTTTTATTAAAAGTGTATATTTTACACAAATAATTTGCTTAAAACGTCATTTTTTTGAAAATAATACCAAATTTTAAATGTGTATTTAACACTTAAATTATGAGATGTATTTTTTTTATTCATTTTTTTTACGATTTTAATTTGTTTTTAAGCTTTTTTTTTATTTAAATTTACAAATGTAAAATTAACACTTATAATTATACACTTAACCAACTTAAAAAAACTAGTATGATAACAAAACCGCAATTATTTCTTTATTGGAATTTTTTATTACCAAAAAAAGAATGGCTCATAGCATTAGCAATGCTATTATTTTCTGTTAATCAAATGTCAGCTCAAGGCAAAGAGATTAAGGGAGTTATTACTTCGGCACAGGACAAACTGCCTTTGCCGGGAGTAAATATTATGATAAAAGGAACCAAAACATCCACTACAACAGGATTTGATGGGGAGTATTCTATTAAAGCATCACCTAATGATGTATTGGTTTTTTCATTTATAGGATATAACAAACAAGAAATCGTTGTAGGAAGTCAATCGAATGTTAGTATTGTTTTAAAAGAAGAATCTAATTCTTTAAATGAAGTAGTAGTTATTGGTTATGGTACTCAAAAGAAAGGGGATCTTACAGGATCTGTGAGTGTTGTAAATATGGCAGATGCAAAAAAAACTGTTACTTATGATCCTGCAAAAATGCTTCAGGGACAAGTAGCAGGGGTAACGGTACAGTCGTCTGGTGAACCTGGGGGTTTTGTTAATATTAAAATTAGAGGGATCAATTCATTTACTAATAATAACCCGCTTTTTGTTATTGACGGAATGATTGTAGATGCTCCTTATGATTTTGCTCCGGGAGATATAGAGTCTATGCAAGTTCTAAAGGATGCTTCTTCAGCTGCTATTTATGGTGTTCGCGGTGCTAATGGAGTTATTATTATAACTACTAAAAAAGGAAAAGCAGGTAAGCTGGATATTAAATACAAATCAATTGTAGGATTGCAGAATGTTGCCAAAGAATGGTCTTTGACAGACAGAGCTGGTTATCAAAAAATTACTACAGCGGCTGAGATAAATAAAGGTCTTACTGTTGCTCCAGGAAATGACCCAACAAGCCCGTATTATATTAATAATGTAAATACCGATTGGCAAAAAGAAGCTTTTCAAACAGGGATTGTTCAAAATCATTCCTTAACCTTCAACGGTGGTGCAGAAAGTTTAGGTTACAATATGAATGTGGATTATTTTAAGAACAGCAGTTATGTAAAATCACCACAGGAATATGAAAGATTATCTACTAATTTGAATTTATATGGCAAAAAAGGTAAATTTAAGTATGGTGCAAAATTAGGATATACACAATCTGACAAAGAGAATTTTAATAGTTACTCAGGCGCCTCGCCTATTGCAGATTTATTAGGTGCTATTCCAACAATGCCAGTTTACGATGCGAACAGACTTGGGGGCTATGGAGGTACAGATGTTTTAACTCAGAAAGCTATTTCGATGAATGTTATCGGTTATAATAATTTAATTACCAATAACGGGAAAAGAAATCGTTTTATAGGAGATCTTTGGGCAGAAGTAGAAATTGTAAAAGGTTTAAAATATAAATTAGATGCCAGTTTTGATCGTGTAGATTGGCAAAACAGAAAATACATCCCGGAAAGTGATTTAGGATGGTATTATATCACTAAGGCAGATGAAGCTACATTAGATGTTTCTACAGGTCATGAATCAAGAACATTTTTGAATAACTTATTAACCTACGAAGTTTCATTAGGGAAGCATAAAATTGATGCTTTGGCAGGTTGGATTCAAGAGAAAACAGATAATTATAATCATTGGTCAAAAGGAACAGGATATAAAAATGGAAGTATCAGTCAGATTGAGTATGCCAGTGTTGACATTAGTGCAGGCGAGTATAACAGAACCATTACGGGTATTTCATATTTAAGCAGATTAAATTATTCTTATGATGATCGTTATTTTGTTACTGGAAACTTCAGACAAGATAAAACATCACTTTTTGCTCCGGAGAATAATACGGGTAATTTCTACTCTTTTTCAGGAGCATGGAAAATCAGCAGCGAAAAATTTATAAAATTACCAGAATGGTTTAATACGATTAAAGTAAGAGGTGGTTATGGTGAGCTGGGAAATAACACAATAGCACCATATGCATATACTACTACAATAAACAAATTTGCAGGTTACGATTTTAATAATGAGCTTGCTCCGGGAACAACTGTAGTTAGTGCGGTTGATCCAAACGTACACTGGGAAAATACAAGTACTGCGAATGTAGCTCTTGAATTAGGTTTCTTTAATAATGATCTTCAATTTACTGGAGAATATTATCAAAAAAAATCAACAGGTTTATTAATTGGGGTACCATTACCTTTTTCAACAGGAGCATTTCCGGCAAGTGTTGTAACAAATGCAGGAGCAGTAAAAAATACAGGTTTAGAGTTTACAGCTACTTATAATAACCGTCATCATGAATTTAAATACAATATTTCGGCAAATTTAGGAACTTTAAAAAATGAAGTAACTCAAATTGGAATTAATGGAAATCCTATATATGGAGCAGCATCAAAAACAGAAGTAGGCAGATCTATAGGTGAAATTTTTGCTTGGCAAACAAATGGTATTTTTCAGGATGCAGCTGATTTAGCATCTTCTCCTACACAAACTAATGCAGGAATTGGTGATCAGAAATTTAAGGATATTAATGGCGATGGTGCTATTACCGATGCAGACAGAACATACCAAGGAGTTACAATTCCAAAATACAGTTATGGTTTCAACTTCAGTGCAGAATATAAAAACTTTGACTTTTCAATGTTTTGGCAAGGTGCAGGAGGAAATAAAGTATTTAATGCCATGTATCGTAATTTAATGATTGGAGATTATGGAAATCATCATACAGATGAGCTAAATTATTGGACACCAACCAATACTAATACTAATGTTCCTCGCCCAATTATAGGAGATCCAAATGGAAATGCAAGAGATTCAAATAGATTTATCGAAAGTGGAAATTATGTGAAATTGCAAACTATGCAAATTGGATATACAATTCCTGTAAAAGATAAATTTATTAAAAGCGCTAATGTGTATGTTAACGGACAAAATTTACTAATTATTAGTAAATACAAAGGTTATGATCCGGATTTTAACAGTAATGACGGATTGTTTTCAAGAGGATACGATGCAGGATCTTTTCCAAATCCAAGAACTATTTCTTTAGGAGTTGAAGTACAGTTTTAAAAATGACAAAACAATTAAAAAGAATCAAAATGAAATATAAAATATATAATTATATCACAATTTTCTTTTCACTTTCTGTCGTAATGACAAGCTGTGTGAATGATGAAGATTTAGTACAGGCAGACCCAAATGTTGAGACTGCGGCGTCATATTGGAAAACAGATGATGATGCTTTACGAGGAGTAAATGCTGCTTATGGAAGTTTACTGACAGACGGTACTTATATGAGAAGTACACCACTTTTATTAGATTTAAAAGCAGATGATACCCGTAGTAACAGCCCATGGGGTTCGATGGCTAACGTAGGACGTTTTAATTCAAATGTTACAGATGCCGCTATTTATGGATGGGCATTTGAAACGTATTATCAGGGAATTTATCGTGCTAATCAGGTTTTGACGAATGTACCAGGTATAGCAATGACAGATGCAGGACTAAAAAACAGAATTTTAGGACAGGCCTATTTTTTAAGAGGATTGTATTTGTTTCATGCCGTAAATATGTTCAAAAATGTACCATTACCTACAGCTTTAGCAACTTTTTACCCTCAAAAAACCCAAGCTGAGGGCTGGGCACAAGTAATTGCCGATTTTAAGGCAGCAGCCGAATTATTGCCATCTTCTTATGGTAATGTTATTGGAGTAGACGCGGGAGCAGCTGGTAAAGGTCGCGCAACAAAGGGAGCAGCTTTAGGATATTTAGGAAAAGCGTATTTGTTTACCAAAGATTTTAATAACGCTAAAATAACTTTTAAACAAGTAATAGATTTAGGAGTATATTCTTTGGTTTCAAACTACCGAGATAATTTTACAGATACGAACGAAAATAACTCAGAATCTTTATTCGAAGTACAGTTTAGCAGAGATGCAGGCGGAGTTGATTTAGGTTGGGGTGGAGCTCCAGCTACAGGATGGGGAAAAACTTCAGCAAGAGCGATTACTTACGCACCAAGAGGTTTTGGATGGACAGATGTACAGCCAACATGGGCTTTATTTAATGAATATCAGTTAGAAAAAACAGTTTCAAATCAGGTGGATCCTCGTTTAGATGCTACGGTTTTTTATAACAAACCTGGAGGAATGCAATTATACGGAAAAGATTTTGCTACTTTCTATGCTGCAAACCCAGGCGACTTAAATGATTTATTTTGTAGAAAATATCAAAATTCTGATGGAAATTATGCTGATGAATTTGACTGGCGTTCAGGTATCAACGAGCGTTTGCTTAGATATGCTGATATTCTTTTAATGTATGCCGAATGTTTAAATGAAACAGGTGATACTCCCGGAGCTTACACATATATTCAAATGGTTAGAGACCGAGTTGGTTTACCAAACTTGGCTATAGCTAAACCTGGGTTGACAAAAGAACAAATGAGAGAACAGATTGGTCACGAAAGATTCCTGGAATTTCCTCTTGAAGGCCACCGATTTGATGATATTCGTCGTTGGGGATGGTTACAGGATGATGCTAAGTTAGCATGGTTAAAATCCAGAGACGCAGAATTTAATTCGTATGTACAAGGAAGAGAATATTTCCCAATCCCGCAAACAGAAAAGGATAATAATCCGGGAACAATTCAGAATGACAGTTATTAATATTTTTTTGAGTTAGTAGAATGCATAATATCATGTGGCAGCTTAAAATTGCCATGTGATATTATGTCTTTAAAAAAAATTGAAAATACAGAGAAGTGAATTTAAGCAGTAACTAAAATTATAACAATGAAAACAATAACAAGTTTGGTTTTATTAGCAATATTATTAGGAAGTTGTCAAAATGAAGATGTCATTTCTTCAGATCAGGAAACAAATGCAATCACTAAAAATTCTCAGGTTACAAATATAACAGCCAAAACAGTTGCCGGAAATGTGCCTTCACACGATCCCAGCACCATTGTAAAAAGCGGGGTTAACTATTATGTTTTCACAACAGGAGATAATATCCCGATGACATATTCAACAAATTTAGCAAACTGGGCCTGGGGCACATCAGTATTTACTTCAACCCCAAGTTGGATTACTGGATATGTTCCGGGTTTTACCAAAACATTTTGGGCTCCGGATGTCGCCTGGTTTAATAATCGTTGGAACATGTATTATTCGTGCTCTACATTTGGTTCGGCTACTTCTGCAATTGGTTTAGTAACTACACCGGCTATTTCGCAAAGTGCAGGAACAACCTGGACAGACCGAGGTATGGTAGTGTCATCAAGTTCTTCTTCTGATGTAAATGCAATTGATGCTTCTATTTTAGTAGATGGCAGTAATGTTTATATGGCTTATGGTTCGTGGCATGCAGGGATTGGAGTAGTTCAAATTAATCCCTCAACAGGAAAACCAACCGGAACAAGAACAATTGTTGCCGGAGGAAACAGTGCTTCATGGGAAGCTCCTTGTTTAATTAAAGAGGGCAGCTATTATTATATGTTTGTTAACAGAGGTAATTGTTGTCAGGGAGTAAATAGTACTTATTATATTGTAGTGGGCCGTTCAACAAGCCCGTTTGGACCTTTTGTTGACAAAAACGGAGTATCCTTAAAAAGTGGAGGCGGAACAACAGTTTTGGCGACACAAGGAAATTACATAGGACCTGGACATTTGTCCAGAATTGTGGGAACCCAAAAAGGAGCTGTTCATTATTATGACGGTGCTGATAGCGGTAATCCTAAAATGGAAATTGTTTATTTTACATGGTCATCAGGCTGGCCAGCACTTTCTTATTAAAAAATTAATATTCAGAGGAAAGTTTTACTAATTTTCCTCTTTATAACTTATCTATAACATGAAAAAAACGTTTTTAATTCTATTTGTTTTTACATTTTGTAATCAAATAACTTTCGCTCAAAAAGAAACCACAGTTGTAACATTAAAAAATGACGACAAAGCCCCAACTATTAATAAAAATATCTACGGTCATTTTGCGGAGCATTTGGGCCGATCTATTTACGGAGGATTTTTTGTTGGAGACACATCAAAAATTCCGAATACAAAAGGAGTAAGAAATGATATTGTTAAAGCTTTAAAAGAATTAAAAATTCCAAATTTAAGATGGCCGGGTGGATGTTTTGCAGATACTTATCATTGGAAAGACGGGATTGGACCAAAAGAACAAAGACCAACTATTGTAAATAAATGGTGGGGTGGCGTAACAGAGGACAATAGTTTTGGGACTCATGATTTCTTAAATATGTGTGAATTGCTTGGTGCAGAGCCGTATTTATCAGGAAATGTAGGCAGCGGAACCGTTCAGGAATTGTCTGATTGGGTACAATATACCAATTTTAGCGGTAAAAGTCCGATGAGTGATTTGCGTAAAAAAAATGGAAGAACTGAACCATGGAAAGTTAAATTCTGGGGTATTGGTAATGAAGCCTGGGGATGTGGCGGAAATATGACAGCAGAATATTATGCTGATGAATATAGAAAATTTGCCACATTCATGTCTGATTGGGAAAACACTGGCGGAATTACCCGTATTGCATCCGGATCAAATAGTGCAGATTACCACTGGACTGAAGTTTTAATGAAAAATATTCCTCTAAATATGTTAGGCGGAGTTGGTGTTCACCATTATGCTGTAATCAATTGGGATAAAAAAGGAGATGGAGTTGATTTTACTGAAGATCAGTATTTTCAAACAATGAAGTCTGCTTTAAAAATGGAAGAATTGGTTACAAAACATTCTGCCATTATGGATAAATATGATGCAGATAAAAAAGTAGCCATGATTGTAGATGAATGGGGAGCGTGGTATGAGGTTGAAAAAGGATCAAATCCTGGATTTTTATACCAGCAAAATACTATGAGAGATGCTGTTTTAGCCGGGTCAACACTTAATATTTTTAACAATCATGCTGACAGGGTTCGTATGGCGAATCTGGCTCAATGTGTGAATGTACTGCAGGCAGTTATCCTTACTGATAAAGCAAAAATGATCTTAACACCTACTTATCATGTGATGCAGTTATATAGTGTACATCAGGATGCAAAATTATTACCAATAAGTTTTAATTCGCCAATGTATACTTTTAACGGAGAAACACTTCCTGCAATATCAGTATCGGCCTCAAAAGATAAAAGCGGGTCAGTTCATATTTCACTGGTAAATGTAGATGCAAAAAACAATAACAAAGTAGAAATTGATGTGAAAGACCTTGGAGTTAAAAATTTTACAGGGAAAATTATCACATCAGCAAAATTACAGGATTACAATTCATTCGAAACTCCAAACAAAATAGTACCAACTGTTTTCAAAGGCTTCGAGAATAAAAAAGGAAAACTAGAAATCACGATTCCTCCTTTCTCAGTAGTTGTTTTAGAAGGAAAATAAAAAAATAAAAAAATGAAAAAATCAAATTCCATTTTAAAAATCGCTTCCTGTTTTGGGCTTTTTTTATTTCTTTTTGCTGCAGTAAGTTGTTCAAGTGATGACCCTGCAACTGAAAATACAGATCCTCCGGTAGTTGAGCCGCCTGTGTTGCAGCCTGGTTTTCCAGGACCAACATATGCGGATAATTATAGTTCTATTTCTTCCTGGAACAGCAGGGCACAATGGAATTTAGCCAATGTACACGATCCATCTGTAGAAAAATGTGGTGAGTATTACTATATGTATCAAACAGATGCTTCCTATGGGAATGCACATGATGGTCACGGGCATTACCCTTACAGACGTTCTAAAGACCTTGTTACCTGGGAATATATGGGATCGGCTATGGCCACAGCCCCTGCCTGGGTAAAAGATTCCCTGAATAATAAAAGAGCAAGAATGTCTCCTGCTTTACCTGCAATTGAAAATCCCCGATATGGTTATTGGGCACCCTACATCAAGAAAGTAGGCAGTAAATACCGAATGTATTACAGCATTGTAGTAGACGAGCCAATTGTTGGAACCAGTTTTGAAACTTCATGGTCAGAAAGAGCTTTTATCGGATTGGCAGAATCCGATGATTTAGCAACAAATGTATGGGTAGACAAAGGAATGGTAGTATGTTCTGAACCTGATGGAGTAAAACCATACTCTTTTACAGGAGCCAGAAATTGGGAAAACGCTTATTTCAAATTTAATGCTATCGATCCAACTTTTACAGAGACTCCCGAAGGAGATCAATACCTAATTTATGGTTCCTGGCATTCGGGCATTGCATTACTGAAATTGAATCCAACAACAGGAAAACCGGATCAATTGAAAACCTTAAGTGATTATGGGACCCGTATTGCATCCAGAAGCGCAACAAGTCGTTGGCAAGCTTCTGAAGGACCGGAAATTATATACAATCCGGATAATCAATATTATTACCTCTTTCTGGCTTATGATGGTCTGGATGTTCCTTATAATACCAGAGTTTGTCGTTCCAAAAGCATTACAGGTCCTTTTTTAGGAATCAACGGTGCCAATGTAACCAATGGAGCTGATTGCTGGCCAATGCTTACCCATCCTTATGGATTCAATAATCATACGGGATGGGTTGGATTTTCTCATTGTTCTGTTTTTCAAAATCCGGATACCAAACAATGGTATTATGCATCACAGGCTCGTTTGCCAAAAGATGTACCAGGTATCAATGCGTCAAATGCTCTTATGATGGGGCATGTTCGTGCCATAAAATGGACAGAAGACGGCTGGCCTGTAGTTGATGCTGAAAGATATGCAGCTGTACCGGAAACTACTATTACAGAAGCATCTTTTATTGGAACCTGGGAACAAATTACAATGAATTATCAATATGCAGTCATTCAAAAATCGGTTACTATTTACTTAACAGCTGATAAAAAAGTGAGTGGAGGTGCTACTGGCACCTGGTCGTATGACAGCACTAATAAAACATTAACCGTAAACGGTGTAAAATGCAAAGTAAGCGATGCATGGGATTGGGAATCAGCTACCAGAAAAGTCACTATAAGCTACTCCGGACTTACCGGAGCAGGTGTGCCGGTTTGGGGTAAAAAAATTAATTAAAATCCAATTGCCCTTTCATAACCGGAAGGGCTTTTTGTAAAAAATAATGTTACCAAATTAGCCATAATGAAAAACCTGATTACAAGTCTGTCACTTTTAGTTTTGATTACGTCCTGCAAAACAGCTGTGGCACAATCTGCTGCAAGCCAAACAGATTCCGAAAAATTCAATAACCCGATTATCAAAGATAAATATACCGGAGACCCTGCCGCATTAGTTTACAAAGACAAAGCCTATTTGTATGCAGGTCATGATGAGGCACCTAATGATTTTAATTTTTATAAGATGAATGAATGGGTAGTCTATTCTTCTTCAGATATGAAAAATTGGGAATCACACCCGGTACCGCTTAAAGTAACCGATTTTAAATGGGCTTCTAATGATGCCTGGGCTTCGCAGGTAATAGAAAGAAATGGAAAATTTTATTGGTATGTAACAGTTTCTCACGGAACAGTTCCCGGAAAAGCAATTGGTATTGCGGTTTCAGACAGTCCGACCGGACCTTTTAAAGATGCCTTGGGAAAAGCTTTAATTACAAATGAGATGACAAAATTTACCGATATAAGCTGGGACGATATTGATCCTACGGTTTATATCGATAACGATGGACAAGCTTATTTGTTTTGGGGAAATACCGCTTGTCATTATGCTAAATTAAAAGCTAATATGATTGAATTAGACGGACCGATTCAGCACATAGATTTACCAAATTATACAGAAGCGCCGTGGATTCACAAACATAAAAACTGGTATTATCTATCATATGCCTATCAGTTTCCTGAAAAAATTGCCTATGCGATGAGTAAATCAATTACGGGACCTTGGGAATACAAAGGAATTTTGAATGAACTGGCCGGAAATAGCAATACAAACCATCAGTCCATTGTAGAATTTAAAGGGCAGTCCTATTTTATTTATCACAACGGAGGAATACAACCTCATGGAGGAAGTTTTAGAAGATCAGTTTGTATTGATAAATTATTTTATAACAAAGACGGAACAATGAAAAGGGTGGTTATGACTTCTGAAGGAATTACAGAATAATCAGGAAAATTTTGGAAAAAAAACAAAAACATTTTTTGCCATCTATTTTTACTCATTATATATGCATCCTTTTTTAAATACATTTTTTAACAATTATATTTTAACACATGGTTTTCTCCTATATTAAAGTGAGTTTGAAAAAAATAACGATTAAATCATTTTATTTAGTCGCAACTCTCTTAATTACTTTCTCCTCAATTGCACAGATGCAGGAATTTAAATTGCAAGAGATAAAATTAACGGGTGGTCCTTTCAAAAATGCTCAAAACGTTGATCTTAAATATTTATTAGATCTAAATCCAGACCGACTATTAGCACCTTATTTAATAGCTGCCGGCATACCTACAAAAGCGGATAGATATGGCAACTGGGAAAATATAGGCCTTGATGGACATATAGGAGGTCATTATTTAGCTGCATTATCAATGATGTATGCTTCTACGGGAAATAAGGAGGTTAAAAGCCGTTTGGATTATATGATTTCTGAATTAGCTCGTTGTCAGGAAAAGGATGGAACTGGTTATGTTGGAGGTATTCCGGAAGGAAAAGTCTTTTGGGATAGAATCCATAAAGGAGATATAGACGGTAGTGGTTTTGGTTTAAATAATACCTGGGTTCCGATCTATAATATTCATAAACTTTTTGCAGGCTTAATTGACGCCTACAATTATACTGGTAATGAAAAGGCAAAAGAAATTGTAATAAAATTAGGAGATTGGTTTATCGAATTAATCAGACCTCTTTCTGATGAACAAATTCAAAAAATTTTAAAAACAGAACATGGTGGTATAAATGAATCTTTTGCGGATTTATATAGCATCACAAAAAACAAAAAATACCTTGAAACAGCTGAAAAGCTTTCGCAAAAAGCCATTCTGGATCCATTAATTAAAAAGGAAGACAAACTAACGGGTTTGCATGCTAATACACAAATACCGAAGGTTATTGGTTTTGAGAAAATTGGAAAGCTATCGGATAATAAACAATGGTCCGATGCCGCACAATTTTTTTGGATGAATGTCACCGAAAAAAGAACTGTCGCTTTTGGAGGAAATAGTGTTGCTGAACATTTCAATCCTATAAATGATTTTAGCGGAATGTTAAAATCAAATCAAGGCCCGGAAACTTGTAATTCCTATAATATGGAACGTTTAAGTAAAGCGTTATTTTTAGACAAAAACAATGTGAGTTACCTTGATTTTTATGAGCGTACACTTTACAATCACATTCTTTCTAGCCAGGAGCCTAACAGAGGTGGTTTTGTGTACTTTACTCCAATTCGACCAAATCATTATCGCGTATACTCGCAGCCAGAAACGAGCATGTGGTGTTGTGTTGGTACAGGACTTGAAAATCATTCTAAATATGGAGAATTAATTTATAGCCATTCAGAGCGTGATATTTTTGTAAATCTTTTTATTCCATCCACTTTAAACTGGAAGGAAAAAGGAATAGAATTAGAGCAAACCACAAAATTTCCTTATGAAAATAACACTGAGATTGTTTTAAAACTTAAAAATCCTAAATCTTTTGTTTTGAATATTCGTTATCCAAAATGGGCAACGAATTTCGAAATTTTAGTCAACGGAAAATTGCAAAAAGCAGAAGCCAAACCAGCTAATTATGTTAGTATGGCAAGAAAATGGAAATCAGGAGATAAAATAACCATTGCATTTAAGACTTCAACACATTTAGAAAAATTGCCAGATGGTTCCAATTGGGCAGCATTTGTAAATGGTCCTATTGTATTAGCTGCTAAAACCTCTACTGAAAATTTAGATGGTTTGTTCGCTGATGATAGCCGAATGGGACATGTTGCTCAAGGAAAATACGTTTCGTTAGACAAAGCTTATGCGCTAGTAGGAGAAGAGGGAAGTTATGTTTCAAAGCTTAAAGACTTGGGTAATATGCGCTTTAAGTTAGATTCATTAGAATTACAACCATTCTTTGAAATACACGATGCCCGTTATCAGATGTATTTTCAAACCTATAAACAAGAAGATTACAAAGAAAAACAAGCATTGTTAAAACAACAGGAAATCGAAGCGATGGCTATTGAAGCGAACACTGTCGATAAAATAAATTGTGGAGAACAACAGCCTGAGGTAGACCATCATTACAAAGGAGAAAAAAGTGACTCTGGCTATGAAGAAGATGGCTTTTGGAGAAATACCAGTTCGTATATTTCCTATCAAATGGTAAATAAAAATCTAGAGGGCAAATTTATTGAGATAAGTTTTTTAGGAGACTTTAAAACTGACAACCTGGATGTTTTTATTAATGAAAAACCTGCGGAGATTATCGCAAAAAAAGACAAAATAATTCAATTCAAATTAGACAATACTCAAATTATTAATTTAAAAATTAAGTCTAAAGACGGCAAAAAAACGTCTAAAATTTATCAAATAAGAATTGTAAAATAAAAAATAATCATGCAATTGTACACCAAAATAAAATCAGTATTCACGATCCTATTTATTCTAACGGGATCCGCAGTTATAGCACAAGACATTGTGGTTCATGATCCGGTTGTGATCAAACAAAAAGACACTTATTATTTATATTGTACCGGAAACGGAATCAGTGTTTTTAGTTCAAAAGATTTAAAAAAATGGGATAAACAGCCTCAGGTTTTCAAAGAAAAACCAGTTTGGGCAGACGGTGTTGCAGTCGATTTTAAAAATCATATTTGGGCACCGGATATTTCGTTTCATAACAATATGTATTACCTGTATTATTCGGTTTCGGCTTTCGCCAAAAATACTTCGGCGATTGGCGTTGCAACCAATACGACCTTGGATCCATCTGATAAAAATTACAAATGGGTCGATCAGGGAATTGTAATTCAGTCACAGCCAAATCGTGATATGTGGAATGCCATTGACCCGAATTTAACTTTTGACGAAAACAATACACCCTGGCTGGCTTTTGGTTCTTTTTGGGAAGGATTGAAACTGGTAAAATTAAATCCGGATTTAAAATCGATTGCCCAGCCTCAGGAATGGCATACCATAGCCAAACGCAAGAGAAGTTTTGAACTGGCAGATTCTGATCCGGGAGACGGTGCACTTGAAGCTCCCTTTATTTTTAAAAAGAATGGTTATTATTACCAATTTCTTTCCTGGGATTTATGCTGTCGCGGAGAAAAAAGCACCTACAAAGTGGTGATAGGAAGATCTAAAAACATAACCGGGCCTTATGTAGATAAAGAAGGAAAATCGTTGGCAGAAGGAGGCGGAAGCATAGTAGTTCAGGGAGATGAAAATTATTTTGGAGTGGGTCACAACAGTGCCTATACTTTTGATGGTAAAGATTATATTATTTACCATGCTTACGAAAAGAAAACCAACGGAACACCAAGATTAGTAATAAAAGAAATACAATGGGATGCCGATTTATGGCCTCTTTTAAAATAAAATAATCAATTATAATTAAGAAATTATGCCTTTTTAACAAAGAAAACTATGATTCTATGTGTTAAAAAATAAAGCCAAAGATTAAAGGATTAAAACTGCTTCAATTTGCATAATCTGCGTGAGAAAAAAAATATACCTGCAAGGTTTTAAAACCTTGCAGGAGAAAAAACTGCAAAAATCAGTTGAATATGTTAAACCCGTGGCTCAAAAGACCACAAAAGATAAAACAAAACACAATTAAAATGAACTCTAAATTAATCACAAAAGCTACAATCTGCGGACTATTATTTAGCAGCATTCTGGCATCGGCACAAAAAAATAATCTTCAGGTTGATATTGCAAAAACAGTTACCAGGATTCAGCCTACGATGTACGGAGTATTTTTTGAAGATATCAATTTTGCTGCCGATGGAGGTTTATATGCAGAGATGATCAAAAACAGATCATTCGAATTTCTGTTTCCAATGATGGGATGGAATGAGCCAAACAGCGACCGTCATAAATTAAATACACAATCCGGAATTGCAAATGTGGTTCAATATTCCCAAAAAGGAACAAATCATAATTATTGCAGAGTAACTATTAATGATGCTTCCGGTTATGAGTTGATCAATGAAGGTTTCAGGGGAATGGGAATCAAGAAAGGCCTGAAATACAATTTGTCTTTAAAAGCATTAAAAATATCAGGGAATATTTCTAAAATCAAATTTCAATTCATTGATAAAGACAATAAGGTTTTAGGAGAAACGTCAATAGTACCGGCATCAAAAGACTGGTCAAATTATACAGCGCAATTAACATCATCTGAAACAGAAGCAAAAGCAAAATTAAAAATCACTTTTGAAGGAAACGGAGTGGTTGATTTAGATAATATTTCGTTGTTTCCCGAAGATACCTGGAACGGCAGAAAAAATGGATTGCGTAAAGATTTAGTACAATTATTATATGATTTAAAACCGGGATTTTTACGTTTTCCAGGAGGTTGTATTGTGGAGGGAAGAACTTTGGCAGAACGTTACCAATGGAAAAAATCAGTTGGAAATGTTGAAGACAGAGAAACTGCTGTAAACCGTTGGAATATGGAATTTTCGCATAGACCGGCACCGGATTATTTCCAAAGTTTTGGTTTAGGATTCTTTGAATATTTTCAGCTTTCAGAAGATATCGGAGCTTCTCCGCTGCCAATTTTAAGTTGTGGAATGGCTTGTCAGTTCAATACAGGCCAACTAGTTCCTATGGATCAATTAGACCCTTATGTGCAGGATGCTTTGGATTTAATTGAATTTGCAAATGGAGATTTAAATACAGCCTGGGGTAAAGTAAGAGCAGACATGGGACATCCAAAACCATTCAATTTAAAATTCATCGGAGTTGGAAATGAGCAATGGGGACCGGATTATATTGAGCGTTTTAAAGTGTTTCAAAAAGCGATTAAAACAAAATATCCGAACATCACGATTGTTTCCGGAACAGGACCATTTCCTGACGGGGATTTTTATGATTACGGTATGACCGAACTTAAAAAATTAAATGCAGAAATCGTAGATGAGCATTATTATAAAGATCCGGCCTGGTTCAGAAAAAATGCTACCCGCTATGATAATTATGACCGTAAAGGACCAAAGATTTTTGCAGGAGAATATGCTGCTCAAAGCGTGGCGATAGCAAGTCCGGACAATAAAAATAACTGGGAATGTGCTTTTTCTGAGGCTGCTTTTATGACTGGAATGGAAAGGAACGCTGAAGTAGTTCAATTGACATCTTACGCGCCATTATTGGCTCATGTTGAAGGATGGCAATGGACTCCGGACATGATATGGTTTAATAATTTGCAATCTTACGGAACGCCGAATTATTATGTTCAGAAATTATTTTCAAACAATAAAGGAACAGATTTAATCAATATTACGAAAGATGGAAAAGCAGTAACGGGTCAAAATGATTTGTTTGCATCGGCTGTAAAAGATGTGAATTCTAAAGAAGTAATTCTGAAAATTGTAAACACTGCAGGAACGGTTCAAAATGTTTCAATTGATTTAAAAGGAGCAAAATTAGATGCAAAAGGAACTGCTGTAATTTTGAAAGGAGATGGGTTAAATGATGAGAATTCTTTTGACTCTCCAACTAAAATCAGTCCTAAAGAAAGCGAATTTAAAGTAAAAGGAAACCAAATTCAATATAATTTTCCGGCTTATTCAGTTACTGTTTTGAAGATAAAGATGAAATAATCGCAACAGAATAAATGTAAAGCTAACGTTTATTTTTTGTTTTGATCTTAAACTCCTGTTTTGATGCATTATTTGTAAAAAACAGTCAACTTATTTTTATTAAGTGTTTTTTGTACACTTATAAATTAATTATTTTTATATTTGTCATTATTAAAATGAATTCGAATGAAAAATTACGTTATAGGATTAGATTACGGAACAGATTCTGTTCGTGCGGTGCTGATAGATACTGAAAATGGGCAGGAATTAGCATCAAATGTTTCTCATTATAAAAGATGGAAAAACAAGCAATATTGTGACGCATCGATCAATCAGTTTCGTCAGCATCCTTTGGATCATATTGAAGGCTTGGAAATTACGATTCAAACTATTGTAAAAGAGAGCAAAGTTGATCCGTCGCTGGTTCGGGGAATCTGTATCGATACGACCGGATCTTCTCCGGTTCCTGTAACGAAAGACGGAATTCCACTGGCTTTGACAAAAGGTTTTGAGGAAAATCCAAATGCAATGATGGTATTGTGGAAAGATCATACAGCTATAAATGAAGCAAATGAAATCAACGAATTAGCGGTAAGCTGGGGTGGTGAAAACGTAACAAAATATGTAGGCGGAATTTATTCTTCAGAATGGTTTTGGGCAAAAATCCTTCATATAGCAAGAAAAGATGAAGCAGTTCGTAATGCAGCGCATACCTGGATGGAGCACTGTGATTTAATGACGTATTTATTAATTGACAATAAAGATTTAAAAACATTCAAAAGAAGTCGCTGTGCAGCGGGACATAAAGCAATGTGGCACGAAGACTGGAACGGACTTCCTCCAGTTGAATTCTTAGAGAAATTACATCCTTATTTAGCAGCACTTCGTGGTAATTTATATGACGAAACCTATACTTCTGATTTAGTTGCCGGAAAATTAAGCAAAGAATGGGCAGATCGTTTAGGACTTACTACAGACACAGTTGTATCCGTAGGAACTTTCGACGCGCACTCCGGAGCTGTTGGAGCAAAAATCGAAGAGAATACTTTAGTTCGTGTAATGGGAACTTCTACTTGTGATATTTTAGTAGGTTCTTATGATGAAGTAGGTACAAAAACCGTTCGCGGAATCTGCGGTCAGGTTGACGGATCTGTAATCCCTGGATTTATTGGCCTTGAGGCAGGACAATCTGCTTTTGGAGATTTATTAGCCTGGTACAAAGAATTATTGATGTGGCCAACAGAGCAATTATTAGGTTCTTCTACAATTTTAAATGATACTCAAAAGGAACAATTAAGAGAAGAATTCAGTGATAAATTAATTGTAGAATTAACAAAAGAAGCTGAAAAGATTCCATTGTCTGAAAGTGTTCCAACCGCTTTAGACTGGATTAACGGGCGCAGAACTCCGGATGCGAATCAGGAAGTAAAAAGTGCTATTTCGAATTTATCTTTAGGATCAAAAGCGCCTCATATTTTTAAAGCTTTAGTAAATGCAATCTGCTTTGGATCTAAAAAAATCGTGGATCGTTTTGAAGAAGAAGGCGTAAAAATTGACAGCGTTATCGGTATCGGTGGCGTAGCCCGAAAATCTCCTTTCATCATGCAAACATTGGCCAATGTTTTGAACAAACCAATTAAAGTTGCAGCATCAGATCAGGCACCGGCTTTGGGAGCAGCAATTTATGCAGCGGTAGCTTCTGGAATTTATTCAAATGTAATTGAAGCCAGCCAAAAAATGGGAAGCCCTTTTGAAAGTGAATATATGCCACAGCTTGACAAAGTTGCTGCTTACAACAAATTACTTTTAGCATACGACCAATTAAGTGCTTTTGCAGATCCATCTATTAAAATTACAGAAAATGAGTTCTCTCTATAAAGATTTAAAACAAGAATGCTACGAAGCCAATATGCAGTTAAATGCACTGAATCTGGTGGTTTATACTTTTGGAAACGTAAGTGCAGTGGACAGAAAAAATGGTGTTTTTGCCATTAAGCCAAGTGGTGTTCCTTACGAAGATTTAAAACCTGAGGATATTGTAATCGTAGATTTTGACAACAATATTATTGAAGGAACCATGCGTCCTTCATCAGACACAAAAACGCATGCCTATTTATATAAAAACTGGCCAAACATCGGAGGCGTTGCACATACACACGCAACTTATTCAGTAGCCTGGGCACAGTCTCAGCAGGATATTCCAATTTTTGGAACCACGCATGCCGATCATTTAACAGCAGATATTCCGTGTGCACCGCCGATGGCAGATTCACTTATTGAGGGAAACTACGAACACAATACCGGAATTCAGATTTTTGATTGTTTCAAAGAAAAAAACCTTTCGTATGAAGAAGTAGAAATGGTTTTGATAGGAAACCACGGTCCGTTTGCATGGGGAAAAAACGCTGCAAAAGCTGTATACAACAGCAAGGTTTTAGAAGTGGTTGCAGAAATGGCCTATTTGACTTTACAAATAAACCCGAACGCACCAAGATTGAAAGATTCCTTAATAAAAAAACATTACAATCGTAAACACGGAAAAGATTCGTATTACGGACAATAGAATTTAGAAAAAAGAATAAAGAATAAAAATTTTCATCGGTTTCAAAACCTGAAACTAAGAGAACCTGAAACAAAAATAACAAAGAAGACATGATTGATATATCTCAAAAAGAAGTTTGGTTTGTAGTAGGAAGCCAGGAATTATATGGACCGGAAACTTTAAAACTAGTTGCTGAACATGCTGTAATTATGGCAAAAGGATTAGACGCTTCAAGTCAGATTCCGGTAAAAATTGTTTGCAAAGACACTTTAAAATCGCCTAAACAAATTTTAGATTTATGTTTAGAGGCAAACTCTGCTAAAAACTGTATCGGAATTATTGCCTGGATGCATACTTTTTCTCCGGCAAAAATGTGGATTGGCGGTTTAAGTATTCTTAAAAAACCATTATGCCATTTACATACACAATACAATGCTGAAATTCCGTGGGGAAGCATCGACATGGATTTTATGAACCTGAATCAATCAGCTCACGGAGATCGTGAATTTGGTTTTATCATGTCAAGAATGCGTAAAAAACGTAAAGTAGTTGTAGGGCATTGGGAAGATCCCCGCGTTTTAAACAAATTAGGAGTTTGGACAAGAGTAGCTTTAGGGTGGGATGAACTTCAAAACTTAAAAGTAGCCCGTATTGGAGACAATATGCGTGAAGTTGCCGTTACAGAAGGTGATAAAGTTGAAGCTCAGATTCGTTTCGGAATGTCTGTTAATGGATATGATTCTTCAGATGTGACCAAACATATTGAGAAAGTTACAGAGCAGCAATTAAATGATTTATTAGCGGTTTATGAAGCTTCTTATAGCTTAACTGATTCTTTAAAAGAAGGCGGAGCACAAAGAAGTTCTTTGGTAGAAGCTGCAAAAATTGAATTAGGTTTAAGAGCTTTCCTGGAAGAAGGAGGTTTTGGAGCTTTTACAGATACATTCGAAAATCTTGGAGTTTGGAAACAATTGCCGGGAATCGCGACACAAAGATTAATGGCTGACGGATATGGTTTTGGCGGAGAAGGTGACTGGAAAACGGCAGCAATGGTGAGAGCGTTAAAAGTAATGAATGTTGGACTTGAAGGAGGAACTTCTTTCATGGAAGATTACACCTATCATTTTACACCTCAAAAATCATATGTTTTAGGATCACACATGTTAGAAATCTGCCCATCAATTGCTGACGGAAAACCTTCTTGCGAAGTACATCCATTAGGAATTGGAGGAAAAGAAGATCCTGCTCGTTTGGTATTTAATTCACCTGCAGGACCTGCAATCAATGTTTCGTTGGTTGATATGGGTAATCGTTTTCGTTTGATTGTAAATGAAGTTGAGGCAGTTAAACCTATGGCAGAATTACCAAAATTACCGGTTGCAAGAGTTTTATGGGATTGCAAACCAAACCTGGATATCGCTGCAACAGCATGGATTCTTGCAGGCGGAGCACATCATACAGTATACAGTCAGTCCGTAACGACTGAATTTATGGAAGATTTTGCTGATATCGCCGGAATAGAATTATTGGTTATTGATGAAAAAACGACTATCAGGGATTTTAAAGATAAAATTAATGCCAACGAAGCATATTATCATATGTTTCAACACGGATTGTAAGGAATAAAAGAAGAGTCATTTCTTAAAATATTGAAAGTTTGAAAAGTAAACCTCGTTTTTTCTAAAAATTTTGGTTATATTAATTAGTTTTTTTTAATTCTTACGAGGTTTTTTCTTAACTTTCTACTCTTGATTTATAATGTAATAAAAACCAGTATATATGAATGTATTAAAACGTTGTGCTTTCGGAATTACGATAATCGGTTTGGCGTCTCTTTCCGTTCAATGTAAAAGTGATAAAAAAATGGATGTTACCTCAACTCAAGAAGCAAAAGATTCTGTAACGATTGAAAAATCGGCTTACGGAACAACTCCAAAAGGAGAAAAAATTGAAAGCTACAAACTGAAAAACCAAAATGGGATGGAAGTGGATATCATCACTTTTGGTGGAATTATCACTGATTTGAAAGTGCCAAATAAAGATGGAGTTTCTGAAAATGTCGTTACCGGATTTAATTCTCTGGAACAATATATGAAACCGAATCCGTTTTTCGGAGCTTTGATCGGACGTTTTGGAAACAGAATAGCGAAAGGTAAATTTTCATTAGACGGTAAAGAATATCAATTAGCGATCAACAATACACCAAATGCATTACACGGTGGACCGGAAGGTTTTTACAGAGCAGTTTGGAAAGCTGAAGAAGCAAAATCGGGAGAATCGGCTGTTTTGAAATTATCTTATTTAAGCAAAGATATGGAAGAAGGTTATCCGGGAAATTTACAGGTTTTTGTGACTTATACGTTAACTAAAAATAATGAACTTGAAGTTCTTTATGAAGCTAAAACAGATAAGAAAACAGTTGTAAATCTAACACAGCATTCCTATTTTAATTTATCCGGAGATTTTTCTAAAACGATTTTAGATCATGAATTGACATTAAATGCTGATAAAATAGTTCCTGTGGATGCTACCTTAATTCCAACAGGAGAATTAGAAGATGTAGCTAATACACCTTTCGATTTCAGAAAACCAAAATTAATCGGTAAAGATATTGAAGTTAAAAATGAGCAGTTAGAAAGAGGAAAAGGGTACGATCACTGCTGGGTATTGAATAATCCTGAAAAAGGAAAAACAATCATTGCAACAGTATATCATCCTGCAAGCGGAAGAGTTTTGGAAATGACGACTGACGAACCTGGAATTCAGTTTTATTCCGGAAATTTCCTTGACGGAACTTTACCAATGCGCAATGGCGGAACCTACGCTCACAGAACAGGTCTTTGTTTAGAGACACAACATTATCCGGATTCTCCTAACCAGAAAAACTTTCCTACGACAGTTTTAAATCCTGGTGAAAATTATAAAACGAAAACAACTTTTAAGTTTTCAGTAAAAAAATAAGTTAAATAAATTTTGTTAGTTTAATTTTAAAGCCTCGAAAATTGGTGATTTCGAGGCTTTGTTTTTTTAGAATATTAACCTAATTGATTTAATAAACTATTAGAAATTGAAGATGAACCGGAACAGTAGGTTAGTGGAATAGTTTTTGTCTAATAAATTGAAAAATTGTCTTTTGAAATATGGAAAATAAAATAAATCTACCAAAACCTTGTAATGAAAATTGGAATTCAATGTCACCAAATAAAAATGGTAGATTTTGTAACTCTTGCAATAAAACAGTAATTGATTTCACAAAAATGAATAATCCTGAAATTCAGCAATATTTCACTGAAAATTCAAGCAAAGAAAGAATTTGTGGGCATTTTAAATTTAATCAAATAGAAACCGAAGAAAGTATTAAATATGATAATTTAAGAAACAGATTTAGCCGAATCAAAATAAAACCAATTAAGAAAATCGCACTATTTTCATTGAGTTTAGTTTTTACTCTAACAAGTTGTATGGGGAAAGCAGTAGTAGATGGCGAACCAGCGGTAATAAGTAATGATACAATAAATGAAAGTGAAATTAATAATAAAGTTGAAAATAATGAAAAGCAGAATGATTCTATAAAAAATGAAATTATTCAGGCAAAGAAAAAAAATAAGGATTTGCCAACAAAAGGTAACTAATCAAAGCATCTTCCCAAACTTTTCTACTACAGAATTTTTAGTCAAGGTTATATTAAAAGTGTTCAATCTTATCAATAATTATGGTATTCAAACACCTCTTCAAAGCAGAAATAAATTGGACTTCCAATCAAAATTCTGCAGAATCAAATTCAAAATTCTATAGTAAAAGTCATAAAATTTTAATTGAAGGTAAACCTGTTTTGGATGTTTCGGCTGCAAAAGCTTTCAAGGGCGATCCGGAATTATACAATCCTGAAGACTTGCTTTTAAGCAGTCTGGTTTCCTGTCACATGATGTCATACCTATATGTATGCGCGCAAAACGGAATCGAAGTTGTAGCCTATTCAGACAATGCCGAAGCAACTCTCGAAGTTGCTCCAAATGGAAGCGGCCGTTTTACAGAAGTTCGCTTAAATCCAAAAGTTAAAATTGCAAATCGGGATAAAATTCAGGAAGCATTAGATCTGCATATAAAAGCAAACCAATTGTGCTTTATTGCGAACTCCTGTAATTTTCATGTTCTGCACAATGCCACTTGCGAAATGGCATAAAAAAAAGAGACTGTGTGAACAGCCTCTTTGTATATTGTAATTTTTTATTTTTTTTGATTTGGGGTTTTTTTCGAAAAGGGAAATTAATTTTTTAAGTCTTTAATCACTTTAAAAGCAACATCAACTTGTTCTTCTCCTACCAGAATTGTAAATTCGTTTGAGGTTGAAATTACTTCGTTAATAATAATTCCTTCCCACGCTAAACGCTGAAAAATGAAATAATAAATTCCCGGTACCACAATGTTTTCTTTCGGTAATTTAACAGTGATTGAAGCCAGATTGTCTAATTTCTGAATTAGTTTTTCGCGTAAAAAATGTTTTTCAACTAAATGGTTGATACTGCTGCTTACTACGATATTTGTTTCATTTACGCCACGTGATGAGGTATAAAAAATATCAGATAAAACATTAATATCAGAAATCAAATCAGCTTGTTTGTTTAAAACGGTGTCAGAAGCTGCAAACGTGTAATCGGTCAATTCAGAACGAACCGTAATTTCACCAATGTTTTTAATGACTTTGTTGATTTTGTGGTTCAGTTTAAAATCTAATTCTTCGGTTAACCTTTTTAGCGACATTACTACAGCGCCTTGTTTTACTTCTTTACCAAATTCGCTTTCTAATTCGGTCATAATGTTACGGGACAAAGAAGTCAAATTGATAATTCCCAAGGATAATGCATTTAGTAAAAATGGTTTGGTCTTGATGTAATTTTCTACAATAGAAGAAACGGTTTTCATAATCTTTTAATTGTTTTTGGTAACGTAATTGTGTTAGTTGGTTGTATGTGATGTTATAAATCTCTGCAAAGATAAATAAAAAAACAATTTGTTACAAATATAACAATAAAAAATTATGTTAAAAATGATAAAAAGCATCAGTAAGATGCTCAATAGCAAATGATTCTATGTTTTTGTGGATTGCAATGATGTCAAAACGTACTTCAAAATCTATATCCCTATCGTTTATGTAGGCATTTACTGCTTTTATTAGTAATTGAATTTTTTTTGGTTTTACAAAATCTTGTGGCAAACCAAAATCCAGATTCGAACGGGTCTTCACTTCAATAATGGCCAAAATGTTTTCTTTTTTGGCAATGATGTCAATTTCGGCTTTTTGAAAAATCCAGTTTCGGTCCAGGATTTCATAACCATTTTCTAATAAATAGCCTACAGCAAGTTCCTCTCCTTTTTTTCCCAGTTCGTTATGTTCAGCCATTTTTAGTTTTCAGTTTTCATTCTCAGTTTTCATTCTGAAGATGAGATTATTTCAAAGACACTAAATGCTAAGGTTTTGTTTTAAGCAGATTCTACAGATTTGAGCAGATTTTTTAATCCTTTTAGTCTTTCAATATTGTGATTTTAAATAAGAATCTTTGCGACTCTCCGTCTTTGCGAGATTTTATACAGTAGTGTTTTTTCTTAATTTAAGAAACGGTTATGTTATTTTTGGAAAACAACAGTACTTCCTGAAGCAGTAACTTCAATAGAAACTGTACTTCCCATAACAAGCGCACGATTGTCCTGAATGTGGCCTGCAGGAAAATTAAAAATCACTGGAATATTGTATTTTTTGGTAACATCATCCACAATTTCAAGTGCATTTTTTCCCCATGGAATCTCATTGTCCTTCATTTTGGTCATGGCCCCAATAACAATTCCTTTCAGGTTTTCGATGCATCCATTACGTTTCAGGTTCATCATCATACGATCGATGTGATATAAATATTCATCAAGGTCTTCGATAAATAAAATTTTATCCTTGCAATCGATTGCAGATTGTGATCCTAATAAACTGTACAGAATGGATAAATTTCCACCCACTAATTCACCTGTAGCTTTTCCAAAACGATTCATTTTATCCGGACCAACAGAATAAGAAAGCGGTTCGCCAAACAAACTCTTTTTTAATGAACTGATGGCGTCCGGGGTTGCTCTCGGAATACTCACCGGCATCGCACCATGAATCGATTTGTAGCCCATCGTGTTTAAATGGTTATGTAAGACAGTGACATCACTAAAACCGATAACCCATTTTGGATGTTGTCTGAATTTGGTAAAATCCAATAAATCAATCATTCGAACAGTTCCGTACCCACCACGAACACACCAAATAGCTTTGATATTAGGGTTATCCAGTTGTTTTTGAAAATCGGCGGCACGCTGTTCGTCAGTTCCGGCCAATTGGTTAAGATCAAGCCCGATTGTACTTCCAATTACGGCTTCAAGACCCCAGCTGTGCAATAAATCTAGCGTAGGTTTTAAATTATCATCGATATTTTTTCGGGCTGTGGCTAAAATGGCAACGGTATCGCCTTTTTGTAAATACGGTGGTGTTATCATATTTTGTTGTGATTGACAGGTAAAAGAGTGTAAAGCAAAAATAACAAATACGAATCGACAAAAAACAAAATATTTATTTATTGGAACTAATCGGTTGATATACATTTTCTCTTTGCTTAAAATTTATTTAAAAAAACAAAGATATAGATTTTGAAAAATAAAACTATTAGAAATTTCTGACAAATTGATTATTTTGATTAAATTCAACATTTTAAATTCTTTAAAATTATTTATGCGAATTATCATATCCGGAACCTGTTTCATTTTCTTTTTTTGTATTTCTTCTTATGCCCAATCTAAAAAATACATCATTCATACTATTGCCTTTTATAATTTCGAAAATCTTTTTGATATTAATGACGATCCTTTTACCAATGACGACGAATGGACACCAACGGGTTCTCAGCATTGGACAAAAGATAAGTATACCAAAAAACTGATTAATCTTTCCAGAGTCTTATCTGAAATAGGAATGCCGGACAATCCCAATGCCCCTACTTTTATTGGAGGTTCTGAAATTGAAAACAGGGGCGTTTTAGAAGATTTAATCAAAGAACCCAAATTACTCCGTTTTGATTATGGAATCATCCATTTCGATTCACCCGACAAACGCGGAATAGATGTGGCTTTATTATATCAGAAGAAATTTTTTAAACCTACTTCTTTTTCAAACATACCTTTATATGTATACAAAAATAAAGAGGTGACTGCAGCAGATAAAAAAGAAGAATCTATGGAAGAGGAAGTAGAGCCAGTTGCGCAAAACAATCGTGTTTTTACCCGGGACCAGCTTTTAATTACCGGTTTTTTAGAATCCGAAGAGATTCATATTATAGTCAATCACTGGCCATCACGCTCAGGCGGAGAAAAAGCTACAAGTGAATATCGGGAAGCAGCCGGAAAATTAAACCGAAAAATTATTGACTCATTACAGCAAATAAATCCAAATACAAAAGTGATTACGATGGGTGATTTAAATGATGGTCCGTATAATAAAAGTTTAAAAGTTGCTTTGGGAGCAAAAGCCAAAAAAACCGAAGTTCCGGAATTTGGTGTTTTTAACCCATTTGAAGAAATGGCAAAACGCGGAATGGGAACTTCTGCCTTTCGTGATTCCTGGGATATTTTTGATCAAATAATTATTACGGAATCGCTTATAAAACCTGATTTTTCTACCTTTAAATTCTGGAAAGCAGGAATTTTTAACAAACCCTACCTCATTCAAAACTCGGGACAATATAAAGGATATCCATTACGGCACAGCACAACCGAAGTCGGTTTCAGCGATCATTTTCCCGTTTATATTTATCTGATAAAAGAAATGAATCTATAGAGACGCACAGCAATGCGTTTCCATAATGTCAATAAATATTAAAATCAAGAATCTGAAGACGTACTTGCGTTTCGAAAGACGCACTGCTGTGCGTCTCTACAGAAAACTTTTTCTTAACTTAGCCTCTCAGAAAACTTAGTACCTAAAAAAATGGCCATAGCAAAACCTTTCAACCTGACAAAATGGATAGACGAAAACCGTCATTTATTAAAACCGCCTGTTGGAAATAAAAATTTATATGTAGATTCGGGCGATTATATCGTTATGATTGTAGCAGGTCCAAATGCCCGAAAGGATTATCACTACAACGAAACCGAAGAGCTTTTTTACCAGCTTGAAGGAAATATAAAAGTAGTGATTCAGGAAGATGGCGAACGCAAGGAAATGATTCTGAATGCCGGTGATATGTACCTGCATCCTGCAAAAGTTCCGCATTCTCCCGTTCGTTCTGAAGGTTCAATTGGTTTGGTTATCGAGCGAAAACGTGCCGGATTGGGTTATACTGATGGTTTGCTTTGGCATTGTGACAACTGCAACCATAAATTATACGAAGTATATTTTGAACTGCATAATATCGAAAAAGATTTCCTGCCTCATTTCGAACATTTCTACAATTCAGAAGAATTAAGAACCTGCGATAATTGCGGAACCATTATGGAATCTGACCCGAGGTTTGTTGCTAAAAAATAATTTTCAAAGATTTATAAATAAAAAACCGATAGACTTTTATTAGTTTATCGGTTTTTTTTAGGAGCTATTTCCCGCTATATATTTCAAACGAAGTTCACTGAACTCCGATTAAAATAAAAATTAAGTGAAGTAATCGGGGCTAGTATGTTTTCAAAAGTGTATTTATTCTTTCATATTATTACTTCTTCACACTCCCAATAATCCCTTTCAAAAAACCATTAAAATCAAAGACAGGATCTTCCTTCAGTCCCATTCTCACAATTACCATATCCAATGACGGAATAATTGCAACCATTTGTCCCTGATAACCGTTACAATAAAACATGTCGCGAGGGGCATCCGGGAATTTCCCTCCGGCATTAAGCCAGAATTGCGCTCCATATTTTCCTTCAGAAGTATTAGTAGGAGTTGCAGTGTATTTTACCCAGCTTTCATCGAGAATTTGTTCACCGTTCCAATTGCCTTTATTCAAATACAATAATCCAAATTTTGACCAGTCGCGAGGTGTTGCCCATGCGTATGATGAACCTACAAAAGTTCCGGACATATCCTGTTCGACAATCATCGAGTTCATTCCGATTTTATCAATTACGGCGCTGTACCAAAAATCAAGATATTCTTGTTGGGTTTTAAATTGTCTCTTCAAGATTAATGACAATAAGTTTGTGGTTCCGGAAGAGTAATTCCAATGTGTGTTGGGTTTAAACTGAGCAGGTTTGTCCAGTTGGACTTTCCCCATATCTTCTGCCAGAAAAAGCATTTTGGTAGCATCACAAATAGTGTTGTAATTTTCTTCCCATTCCAAACCTGAATTCATATGCAGCAAATCGTTTATGGTAATGTTTTTGCGTTCGTCATTTTGCCACTCTGCAACAGGAGCAGGTTTGTAAATATCTATTTTTCCTTGTTTCGCAAGAACTCCAAAAGCTGAACTGGTAATACTTTTTGTCATTGACCAGCCTAAAATTTTGCTGTCTTTGGTAAAACCAGTATCGTATTTTTCGGTCAGTAATTTATTTTTATACAAAACCACAACAGCACGTGTTCTTTTTAATTTTCCACCTGATTTGTCAAAAGCATTATCAATTGCTTTTTTCAATTTCAAATAATCAATATTTGCAAAAACGGTGTCTTTCGGTTCATTATTGCCGTAAGGGAAAGGTAAATTATTAATTAATGGAGTTCGTTTTGGAATTAAATAAGGCTTCGAAATATCATAATCATCATTAATTAAAGTCACTCCCAAACCTTCACGATAAATCGCTTTTCGTTCTTTCAATCCATAAACATTTGAAGTCGCAAATTTTCCGGCTTCGTCAATTGTATTGGTTGCCAGATCGATCATATCAATATCGTTGTCGGTTTTTTCGATTAACTCTTTTGAACGATTATCCAAAAAATGACCTGAAGCAATACTTTTGGCTGAAAAACCTGAAATTAAATCCAGCTTTGGATAGGTGGTGAACCCAAAATAAAAAATAATGATAACTAAAACAAGTGCAAGTAATTTGAGAATTTTTTTCATAATTCGATACAGCTATTTTTTATGCAATATAAATAATTTAAGGCCACAATTTTAATACCTAATTTAGAATTTCAATTCGGTAAAATTCATAAATTCAGAATAAAATTTACAAATTCAATATTCGAGATGTGATTTGATAGTGCTATAAAAGGAAATTATAGAATTGAAGGATAAAACAATTTAGTTTTAGTACTTTTGTAAAATAGAATTTTTCTAAATAAATTATGCTGGATATTCAAAAAATAAGAGCTGATTTTCCAATACTTTCTGAAAAAGTAAACGGAAAACCATTAGTATATTTCGACAATGGGGCAACTTCGCAGAAACCACAAATTGTGATTGATGCTATTGCGAAATATTATCAGGAAATAAACGCCAATATTCACCGTGGAGTTCATACGTTAAGTCAATTAGCGACAGATGCTTATGAAATTTCACGTGTAAAATTGCAACATCATATTAATGCCAAATTCGCACACGAAGTACTTTTTACTTCAGGAACTACGCACGGAATTAATTTAGTAGCAAATGGTTTTGCTTCTATTTTAAAGCCGGGAGATGAAATTTTGGTTTCTGCTTTGGAACATCACAGTAATATTGTGCCTTGGCAGATGTTATGTGAGAAAACAGGAGCTGTTCTTAAAGTTATTCCGATCAATGAAGAAGGGCAACTGATCATGAGTGTTTACGAATCTTTATTATCTGATAAAACTAAGATTGTTACGGTAAATCATATTTCGAATGCATTGGGTGTTATCAATCCTGTTAAAGAAATGATTGCAAAAGCACACGCTGTGGGAGCTGCTGTTTTAATTGATGGTGCACAGGCTGTTCCGCATTTAAAACCGGACGTTCAGGATTTAGACTGTGATTTTTATGCTTTTTCGGGGCATAAAATGTGCGGTCCAACCGGGACCGGGATTTTGTACGGAAAAGAAGAGTGGTTGAATAAATTGCCTCCATATCAGGGTGGTGGCGAAATGATTAAGGAAGTTACTTTCGAAAAAACTACTTATGCTGATTTGCCTCATAAATTTGAAGCCGGAACTCCAAATATCGCTGGTGGAATTGTTTTAGGAACAGCTGTCGACTATTTGAATGATATTGGTTTTGGGAATATTCAACTTCAGGAAAACAAACTTTTAGAACATGCCACAAAACGTCTTCTGGAAATTGAAGGCTTGAAAATTTACGGTACCGGAAAAAATAAAGCTTCAGTAGTTTCGTTTAATATCGATGGGATTCATCCGTATGATATTGGTTCCATAATTGACAAATTAGGAATTGCGGTTCGAACAGGACATCATTGCGCGCAGCCTATCATGAACTTCTTTTGTATTCCCGGAACCATTCGTGCGTCATTCTCTTTTTATAACACAAAAGAAGAAATTGATTTAATGGTTGAAGCCATTAAAAAAGCTAAAATCATGTTAAGCTAAAACCAAATATCTTATGCGAATATTATCTTTATTGTTGTTAACCATTTTTCTCGGAACAGGTTGTTCCAGTCAAAAAAAAGCAGATATGACATCTACACAAATTGAATATTCTGCTGTTTCAAGAGGACTGTATAAAAAGATTACGGTTCAAAACCAAACAGTATCTGTTACAACCGGAAGAGGTAAAGAAGCCGTTGAAAACAAAATAGATAATGCGAAATGGAATAAGATTGTATCCGAATTTGAAAAGATAAATTTAGAAAATATTCCAACTTTAAAAGCACCAACCGAAAAACGTTTTCATGATGGAGCTGCTATTGGGAATTTAAAAATAATTCAAAATCAAAAAACGTACGAAACTCAGGGTTTTGATAATGGTTTCCCTCCAAAGGAAATTGAAAAACTGGTAAGTTTGCTGACTGATTTTGTTAAAGAATAATTATGACAATTAAAGAAATACAAAACGAAATAATAGACGAATTCTCGATGTTTGATGATTGGATGCAGCGTTATGAGTACATCATCGAATTAGGAAAAAGTCTTCCGTTAATTAAGGAAGAATACAAAACAGACGAAAATTTAATCAAAGGCTGTCAATCGAAAGTTTGGCTGCAGGGTGAACAAAAAGATGATAAAATTGTGTTTACTGCAGACAGCGATGCTATTCTGACCAAAGGAATAATTGCGATTTTAATTCGTGCATTTTCTAATCAGAAAGCTGAAGATATTATAAATGCTGACACTCAGTTTATAGATGAAATTGGTTTAAAGGAACATTTATCAGCCACACGCGCAAACGGTTTGGTTTCGATGATTAAAAACATCAAAATGTATGCTTTGGCTTTTGACTCAAAAAATAAAAATTAAACTTCCGGTTTAAAGAAAAAACAAAACACAAAAATGGAACAAGTAATAGATACAAATGAATTAGGAGAATCAATCGTAAAAGTTTTAAAAAGTATTTACGATCCTGAGATTCCTGTAGATATTTATGAATTAGGATTGATTTACGACGTAATGGTAAACACTGATTATGAGGTAAAAATCTTAATGACATTAACGTCTCCAAACTGCCCGGTTGCGGAAAGTTTGCCAAGAGAAGTAGAAGAAAAAGTGAAAACAATTGAAAACATAAAAGATGTTGATGTAGAAATTACTTTTGACCCGCCATGGAGTAAAGATTTAATGAGTGAAGAAGCAAAATTAGAATTGGGAATGCTTTAAAAAAGGGTTCAGTAGTGAGTTTTTTAGTGTTCAGTTAGAAGCTGATCACTAAAAACTGATAACTGTTTACTGTAAAATTATGGAAGAAATAATTAATAAAGTTGCCAACAGTGCCTTGGAAGTATTTGATCTTGAGGATTATTATCCAAAAGGAATGCGTGTGCAAATTGATATTTCACAATGGCTTCTGGAGGGCTTTTTACTAAAAGAAAAAGATTTTAGAGAACATTTAAAAAATCACGACTGGTCACAATATCAGGATCAATATGTGGCTGTGCATTGCAGTACAGATGCAATTATTCCGACTTGGGCATTAATTTTAGTGAGTGTTCATTTGGCACCGTTTGCAAAAAAAGTGATTAACGGAACCATCGAAGACTTAGATGGAAGTCTCTATGAAGAAATCCTGAGTAAGATTGATTATTCTGAATACAAAAACAAACCTGTTATCGTAAAAGGATGTTCGAGAAAACCGGTTCCGATGCGCGCTTATATTTTAGCTGTAACATATTTGCAGCCCTTTGCAAGAAGTATTATGTATGGCGAAGCCTGTTCAGCAGTTCCTTTGTACAAAGAATCTAAGAAATAACGCACCTTTACAATCAATAAAACCTATAGAATTTAGTGGTTTTTAGTATATTTGTTAATACACTTAAACTAAATACCATGAGAAAGATATTCATATTACTCTTCGTTTTAGCAAATCTTACTTTTGTTCAGTCACAAAATTCCGAAAAGGAATTAATTCAAAATACAGAAAAAGCTGTAAAAAAAATCAATGATACTATTGAGGATGAAGACTGGAAAGCAAAAGGGGTTGTATCCCTTCTATTAAATCAATCAAGTTTCAATAACTGGGTTGCCGGAGGAGAAGACAGTTTTTCAGGAACTTTAGGAATCAATTATGATTTTAATTATAAAAAAGATGATGTAACCTGGGATAATAAAATACTTGCTTCTTATGGGCTTTTGCAGACTAAAAATTCTGATTTTGGAAAAAAAACCGACGACCGTTTAGAATTTAATTCAATTGTTGGAAAAAAAGCTTTTGGTGATTGGTATTATTCATACTTTTTAAATTTTAGAACTCAATTTACAACAGGCTACATATACGGTCAGGACGTAAACGGAAAAGAAGTCCGAACAGAAAATACCAAATTTATGTCTCCGGGTTATTTAACTACAGGCCCGGGAATCTATTGGTCAAAAGATGAGAATTTAAAAATAAACTTTGCGCCATTAACCTCAAAAATCACTTTTGTTGATGGTGCTTACACATCTGGTATCGATCAGGGAACAGGCTTGCCTTATATTGATGGGGACTATTTTGGAGTAGATGCAAATAAAACTATGCGATATGAATTAGGTTTTTATACCTCTGTTTATTACAAACTTGCTATTATGACCAATGTAACTGCTGAAAACACATTGAATTTATATTCTAATTATTTAGAAGATCCGCAGAACGTAGACATCAATTACTCCTTGAATATTATCATGAAAGTGAACAAATTTTTATCGGCAAATTTAGCTTTCCAGGCTATTTATGATGATAATGCTTTTCAAGGTCTTCAAACCAGAGAAGTTTTTGGTTTAGGAGTTAATTTCGGATTTTAATCATTAATTAGTTAGGAATAAAAAAACGGCTTTTGAAATTATCAAAAGCCGTTTTTTTATTCCTCTTCCTTCTCAATTGCATCCTTATAATCCGGATACAAGAATTTATTATAAGGAAATCTGGTAATATGAATTTGCCTTACTGCTTCATAAAGCCTTTCTCTGAATTCTTCAAAATTCTCTTTATTGACAGCCGAAATAAACAAAGCATTATCTTCGCCTAAACGATGCATCCAGGTTGTTTTCCATTCCTGAAGCGTATAATGTCTTGGTGTTTTTTCGGTCATTAAATCATCTTCATCAATGGTCAGATGTTTATAAGCATCAATTTTATTGAAAACCATAATTACCGGTTTTTCATGTGCTTTAATATCCTGCAAGGTTTGATTTACAGAGGCGATATGATCTTCGAATTCAGGATGTGAAATATCAACAATATGTAATAATAAATCGGCTTCACGAACTTCATCAAGCGTACTTTTAAAAGAATCTACCAATTGTGTTGGCAATTTTCTAATAAAACCAACCGTATCCGAAAGCAAAAAGGGCAGGTTTTTAATCACCACTTTACGAACAGTTGTATCTAATGTTGCGAATAATTTATTCTCAACAAAAACATCACTTTTACCAATCGCATTCATCAACGTGGATTTTCCAACATTGGTATAACCTACCAAAGCAACGCGCACCATGGCACCGCGATTGCTTCGTTGTACACCCATTTGCTTGTCGATAGTTTTGATTTTATCTTTTAGCAACGAAATTCTGTCACGTACAATACGCCTGTCGGTTTCGATCTCCGTTTCACCGGGACCACGCATACCAATACCTCCTTTTTGGCGTTCAAGGTGTGTCCATAAACCGGAAAGTCGTGGTAATAAATATTGGCACTGTGCCAGTTCAACCTGCGTTCTTGCATAAGATGTTTCGGCTCTTTGGGCAAAAATATCCAGAATCAAATTGGTTCTGTCCAGGATTTTACAATCTATAATTTTAGATATATTTTTTTGTTGTGAAGGCGTTAATTCATCATCAAAAATTAAAGTTGATATGTCATTTTCTTTTACATAAAGATTGATTTCATCTATTTTCCCAGTTCCAACAAAAGTCTTTGGATTAGGGCGTTCCATTTTTTGCGAAAAACGTTTAATAACTTCACCTCCTGCGGTAAAAGTCAAAAATTCTAATTCGTCTAAATATTCGTTTAATTTTTCCTCACTTTGATTCTGAGTTACAATACCAACAATAGCTGTTTTCTCAAAATTTATAACTTCTTTTTCTAACATATCTTTGAATAAGATTGCAAATTTAATGATTTGTAAACTACTACACTTATAGAATTTTGTTTTTAAGTTCTAAATAAATAATTTATTCTACAAAAAAAACCATTTAAAGATTTACATGAAATCTATAAATGGTTTTAAAAAAAAATAAACTGAAAACCTTTATTCGTAAATAAAAGTCTTTTCTGTTTTTACAATTCCGTTTTCCTCAATTTGAGAACAGGATATCGGGAAATTTAATTTATTGTATTTATACTTTTTACTTATAGCAACCAAAGCTGCCGAAGAAGGGCTGAAATTCATTTCATTATTATATGAAATATCCTCAAAGCTAAATTCATCTTCATGAT
Organism: Flavobacterium sp. Flavsp81; assembly: GCF_059491325.1. Lineage (NCBI taxonomy): Bacteria > Pseudomonadati > Bacteroidota > Flavobacteriia > Flavobacteriales > Flavobacteriaceae > Flavobacterium > Flavobacterium sp. Flavsp81. The sequence continues at coordinate 3,665,572 of NZ_CP168505.1, forward strand.
AGGAAATCATTGGTACAATTACTTTATAATTATCTCCAAAAAGATTTTGAACAATTAATGATGCTACCGATTTTTTATCATCAAAAGTATATGTTTTAGAAATTTTATCCCCAACCAGTCCTCTGTGTTTTGATACATTATCATTCACATAGACATATTCAATTTTACCAATAATTGCTTTGTTTCTATCACGTGAAGTACGTCTTACAATGATGCCATTCTCAACAATATATTCAATATCTTCCAGTATATTTTGGTGATTTGTACTTTTCTTTGTTATTGCTTTTATTCTGGCTCCATCGTAACCAAAAGTTACTGTTTTGGTAATATAGTCATTGCCTTCGTGGTACTTATTTACAAATTTTGTAATATTGTTATCAGCATCATAAGTATAATTGCTCACTTCTTTCCAGTCGCTCCCAACTTTTTCTTTCACGGTCATATCCAATAATCCATTTTTATTATAAAAGAATTTCTGAATAACATCTGAAGTTGTGATGGTTTCTATTTTTCCTTCTTTAAATACAACGGTTTTGTTTACAATTTCACCGTCTTTAGAATTCTGGTAATTTGTTTTTACAATATTAATTTGTTTTAATCGGACCGGATTATCCTGACTATGCAATAAGGATGGTAAAACCACCATCATGATGGCAAAAAAGTAGATTTTTTTCATAAGAATTTCAATTGATTTGGGATGACCAAAATACAAAATTCTGTCAAATCTTAATAGTTTAACGCTGAAAAAGTAATAACTAGATTTTTAATAATTTTAAATACTGTAAATCAGATAGTTGTGTTATTTGTGTGTTTTATTTTTCACCAAACATTTTCACATCGTCAACCATAAACGCTCCATTAAGTGTCTTATCTTTTCCTGATCCTGTATATTTAAATGCAATATTGATATTTCCTGAATAAGCAGATAAATCAATTCCTCCCGAACTAATAAATTCACGTGTGGGCGTAGAAAGTGAGGCTACCTTAGCATTTAATTTTATCCATGTAGCTTTGGTCAAATTTGATCCGTCAAAATTGGTTGAAATATAAATTTCCAGCGTATTCAAAGGCGAATCAACTTTTAAGTCATGTTGTGCGCTTCTAAACGACAGTATGGTATTTTTATAGTCAGTTAAATTAATTTTCGGAGAAACCAGCCAGGCAATATTTTGCGCAGCTGTTGTACTTGTGGTATTAAACTCTGCATAACCGTTTCCGGCAGAAACCATACTTCTCCATAATTTTGATGCCTTTTCTACGATATTACTCCATCCTGGTAATGCAAAATTGACATTGTTTGTAACAGATTGAAAATCTTCTGTAAAAAAAGGAATATTTCTTTTTCCACCCATTACAACATCTTTTTCCGAGCGAATCATCAATTGATAATCTGAACCAAACTTGGTTAAAATCCCACGGACTTTTCCACTTCCTTCAGGAATTAAACTTCCTGAAAAATCTGCAAAACTGCTGGTTCTAAAAATGACTTGATTACCGGATTTATCCCTTAAATTCCAATTAGTCGACCCTCCTACATTATTATTTTCTTCAAAATAATGACGGCCAATTGCGGATTCTGAAAATTGAACCCCAGATAATTCAATTAAGGTATTCAGGTTGCTTTCATCCAAAGCTTCTTCAATCGTAATCTGATTGACTAATTTCTTTTCATCAATCATCTTACAAGAAGCATTTAATACTTTTTTGTAATCATTTTGAGAAATTCTTCCTACCGAAGCTGTTCCTGAATTACCTTCATACAGACTTCCAAGTCGCATTCCTCCATAAAATAAATCGGTAAATTGATCTTTTAATTTGATATAAACTTTATTTCCGATACGATAATCTACATACATATTTGTTGCATCTACCGAAACACTGAATCCAATGGCAGATTTGTTTTCAGTCGCTAAAGTCTGTAGATATAGGGTCTTGAAAAAATTCCCATTTTCATCACTTGAAACGACGTAAGCTTCAATAATATCGTCATAAACATATTTTGTTGCAGTTATAGTTGCGGTTTTTAGAACGTCTTCAACAGCTCTGTTGGCAGTTAAATCAGGTTGTGTACATTCTAATTTTGGAATGGCAGCATCTTCATTACAATTGCAAAAAAGTAGCAGGAACAATAAAACGAAGAGACATTTATAGTTGTTTTTCATAGAAAATAGTTTTATAAATTGATATTTAGGTTTACGAAATAAGTTCTTCCGTATCCATAAAAATATTTTGAGCCAAAAGAAGGAGTCCCACTGGAAACATCCTGATTTAACGCTCTGAAATTTGAATTTCTTGCCTGTTCAAAACCGCCTGTTTTATAGACAGCATCCAGAACATTATTGATGCTTGCAAAAAGTCCGATTGTTTTACCGTATAGCCTCCAGGATTTTCCGCCAATAACATTTAATAAAGAAACAGGATTTAGTTTTTCCTGTTTTAATAATACTTTTGCCCGCTCTTCTGTAGCTTCCGGAAAATTGAAGCCATTTGCAGGATTTGTATAAAACCGGGATGTTCTCGAAATAGCCGATACAGCAACATAACTATTCGAAATATAATTGATGTTAGCAGAAACCCACCAAAATTTAGGATCACGATATTCCATTCCAAATGAAAAGGCTTGTTGAGGCATTCCGGATTGTTTATAATTTTTCAGCAATGAATTTCCAAAATCAAAAGTCGTTTCTGTATCGGCAATAGCTGCATTTGCATCATTGGTTATTGATACATTAGGATTACTATTATAGGTATAATTTCCATAGGCTATAGCTGCATTAGTTTTAAGCGTAGATGAAATTTGATATTCGAAACTCAACTCTCCACCTATGTTTTTCTTGTCTAAATCGGTTAGTGTCTGACTCACAAAAGCATCTGTATTGTCATATCCTGCCCCGTCATCAAAAATTCCTTCTGCATAAAAAAAAGAAGTTTCAGTGGCATTTTTTATTAAGGAATAATAACCTGTAATCCGCATTTTTAGTTTTGGGGAATGATAAACATAATTTGCTTCGGCAGCACTTATATTTTCATTTTCTATTTTATCAACTACAGAATTATTCAAGCGGGAATTTGAGAACGTATTTCGAAGTGAAGGTGCACGTGTAAGATGCATTCCGTTAAAAAACAGCCATTGTTGCCCTGAAATTTTATAAGTCAGTCCGCCTTTAAATCCAAAATTCTCAAAATTCATTTTTTGGCTTTTGCCGAAAGAATTTGCCGGATAAATTCCGTTTTGATACAATCCTTCCCTTTGATATTTTGAAGTTGAAAAAGAATTACCCAAATAGAAATCTATTTTTCTATAAGAAAATCTGAACTGTGTGAAAGCATCTGCTGCAGTTGCATAATAATTAAAATTATAACCATAAGTATCACCAACTTTTACCTGTCGATCCGGATTTTTTAAATCTGATTGTGATTGATCTGCTTTGTAAAAGGAATCGATATCCTCAAAATATTCACCGCCTAACAGATCTAAAACATTTTGAAAATTATGAGATTTTAAATTTCTAAATGTTGCTCCGCCATTAAAAAATATATTTTCTGTGAGTTGTGTACTGAGATTTGAATTTATGGTAAAAGTTTTGTCATCAGTTCTGTCTTCGTATTGAATATAATGACTTTTCGAAGGTTCATATCCTGTAATAATTCCTTCATCATTTACGATTGGTTTTTGATTGGCTCTATACATTGCTTCCCAATTAAGCTGGGAATTTTCTAAAAACAAGGTTTTACTTTTCTCTGCATTTTCATAATCAGGTGTGAATTTTCCTGAAAATTCTCCGTCGTCAGATGCATAAAGAGAACTAAAATAACTGGGTAATTTTTTGTAGTAAGTCGGGTCAGGACTGTCCGCATTTTGATAATCTATAGTACTGTTTCCTACTTTTCCAAATTGATACATTACACTCGAATTGAGATTTGTCCTGTCATTTATTTTAAAATAATGATTAAGCATAAATAAAGGCTCAACTGTATTTTTGATTCTGGCATTTCGTTTTTCCCCATTCTGGAAACCCCAATACGAGTTGTATTTTGCTGTTTTTAACTGGGTAACTTCATCTGTATTTGGAGAGTTTTTTCCTCGCGAATTTGGAGTATAAAAACTTGTAAAATTTAAGGAATGCTTGTCGCTTAATTTTTTTTCGACACTCATAAAAAAAGAATTTGCATCATAATTTGTTCCTTCAAAATAGCCTTCGTCTGCCCGGCGTTTTCCGGCTGAAATAACATAAGCCCATCCCGACTCATTCATTCCTGAAGCATAAGTAGCCATCATTCTCCAATTATAGTTGGTATTACTTCCTGAGAAAGATATTCGGGCTCCTTTTCTATAAACAGAGGCCCGGGTATGAATTTGCTGTGTACCTAATATACCGCCAAAAGTATAATCTGAAGGTGCTGCTCCAATCGAAAACTCCTGATTTCTGAGAACATCATTCAGTCCTCCCCAGTTATTCCATTGTGGTCTGCCATCATAAATTTTATTCATTATCACACCATTGAGCATCATGGCAGCATTTTCACTATCTAAACCACGAACCCGAAATCTGGCCTGACCCCAATTGAAGGCAGCTGCCTGTAAAAAAGCATCTTTTGAAGATTGTAGAAGTCCGGAAGTGTTTTCAGAGGAGCTATTGTTATCTTCCAGATCACTTTCCAATAGAGAAATTATTGTAGCCTGAACGTTTTCTGATTGGTCTTCTTCTAATAATAAGATTCCCAGATTTACTTTTTTATCCAAATTGGGATTTATTTTTAAGAGTAGATCTTTATAACCCTGACTATGTATTAAAAGTAATTGTTCGCTATTGATGGATGAATGTAATTCGAAAGTTCCATCTTTTTTTGTGAGCTGCATCAAAGCTGAATTTTGAATACTCACCACAATATTTTCTATTGGTTTTTGAGTTTTACTATCAATGATTTGGCCTGAAAAAATAGTTTCCTGTTGTGAAAAAGCAATTTTGAAAGTTAAGAGTAATATAAGAACCAGATATTTTTGTTGCATGAATTAAAAACCGCATTTGTTAAAAAAAACCCTTTTCTTTATTTTAAGAAAAGGGTGTAAATAGTTTTTGACTGAATTTTTGAATCTCAAAAAAGTTCAGTTAAAAAATCAAACCGGGTTTTGGAAAAAAAATGTTTGAAAAGCAGAAATCGTGGTATTAGAAATTTTCAAACAAAATAATAATTTGAATAGTGTGAATTGTATTACAAAGGTAGTGTAAAAAAACTTTTTATTTGTTTTTACTTGTTAAAATGTGCATTAAAATTCATAATAATTCTGCATAAAACTGTAACACAACTGATTAAACCAAATTTTTTTGAATAAACGGAGAAGATTAATACTTAAAATAATCTTACAAATTAAAAAGAATTATGATTAGTTGGATATTTTTATTTTAGAAACCATGAAGGCAATCAAAACCCCAAATATCCCGATAAAAGCGAAAGAAAACTGAAGTCCGAAAGTTTGTGCAATATATCCAATTACAGGAGGTCCCATAAGAAAACCAAGAAAACTAATGCTGGAAACTATCGTTAAAGCCTCACCGGCAGAAGTCGTCGGATTTTTTCCTGCAACACTATAAACAGTAGGAACAATAGTTGAAACTCCTAAACCGACTAACATAAAGGCTAATGTACAAGGAATTATAAAAGGAAAAATAACAGCAGTGAAAAGCCCGACAGAAATCATACATCCACTGATTTGCATGACACGTATCCGGCCAAATTTATTATTCAGGGCGTCACCTATAAAACGTCCACCGGCCATCATGATCATAAATGAGGTATATCCAAGAATTACCAAAGCTCCGGGTGCTTTTATTATTTCTTTAAAATAAATACCACTCCAGTCAAACATAACACCTTCACTGGCCATACTGCAAAATCCGATTATTCCAAGCCAGATTAAGGAGCTGTCCGGTTTAGTAAATAATTTTTTGCCTTCTTTTTTTGATTTAATTTTTTCTTTGGCTTTGACCAAAAAATTAAAATTAAAAGCAATCATTACAAAAACAATTGCACCTACAATTAGAAAATGATGAAAGGGCGTTAAATGCAAAGCTAACATTCCTAATCCTGCCAAGGCACCTGTAAATCCTGCAAAACTCCACAGGCCATGAAAAGAAGACATGATATTTTTTTTGAAAAGTATTTCAGTATAAACGCCTTGCGTATTAACAGCAATGTTTGCTAAATTTCCAAATAATCCAAAAGTAAATAATCCTAAAGAAAGTTGTAATGTACTCGTTGCCAGGCCTAAATTAGTCAAACTGAAAACATACATTATTAAGGAAAAAATTAGAATACGATGACTTCCGAATTTGGTTACCATTTTACCCGAAAAAGGCATAATAATTAGCTGGCCAACCGGTAAGGCAAAAAGCACAGAACCTAATTCGCCTTCGCTTAAATGTAATGCTGTTTTAATATCCGGAATTCTGCTTGCCCAAGAGGCAAAACTTAAACCCATTCCAAAATAAAACACACCAACAGCAAAACGTACACGGTTTAAATAAGATGCTTTTGCATCTCGATATACTTTTTTGATCTTTCCTTTGGTCTGGAAAAGAGCTAATGGATTGAAATTTATCACAGAAATGTTTTGTAGAATTTGCAGATGCAAAAATACTAAATTCCTACTTTATAGTTTAGCAAACCATTGATTGTTACTAAATATACAACGTTATTGTTTATAAATTGTAAATACAATATAGATTTTACTCTAAATTAATTCGTTGCGTGTAATTATTTCAACACATAGAAACATAAATTTTGTAAACTTAAAAGTAGGCGTTTTCACTTAGTTTAAAACACACATAGCTGCCTATGTAAAAGAAATATATTTCTTTTTTGCATTCTTTTTTAATAAAATCTATGTTTCTACCTGCACTGAGCGGAGTCAAAGTGTGTTAAACAAAATTTATAAATTAATTACTTTTTGTTGTGCATTACTGGTAATGGCAGCTTCAATAATCTGCATCACTTTTATGCCATCCTGAGCTGTGACGGGCTCTGGTTTGTTATTTGCAATAGCCTCGTAAACACCATTAAAATAGTCAAAATAATTGCCCTGAAGCGTTTTGATTTTTTCGCGGACCGGCTTTCCGTCAATTTCTGTGTGCAAAAGCCCTTCAAAACCGTCTAATTCTGTTCCCCATGATTCAAGGTTTGGTTTTTTACCGATTTTAAGTTCATCTTCCTGAACATCGCCGCGAGGTTTCAAAAAAGATCCTTTTTTACCGTGAATTGTATAGGCTGGATTTGCTTCTCTGACAAAGAAACTGGCTTTTAGACGTATTCTGAAATCTTCATAAATCAATACTAAATCGATCCAGTCATCGACCAAAGAATTTTCTCTGGTATAGCGGATATCTCCAAAAACTGACTTTGGAGAACCAAACAAGCAAACAGCCTGATCAATTAAATGTGGACCTAAATCTTTTAAAATTCCTGCCCCGTCATTAGCTGTTTCTTTATGTGATTTTGGGCTTAAAACCGGATTATATCTGTCAAAATGAAATTCGGCTTCGACCAAATCTCCCAGGACTCCTTCGTTGATTATTTTCTGAACTGTTTTAAAATCACTGTCCCAACGTCTGTTCTGAAAAACAGCTAGTTTTAATCCTTTTACTTTTGCAATGGCTGCCAATTCCTCGGCTTGGGCAAGAGTAGAGGTAAAAGCTTTTTCGACAACAGCATGTTTTCCTGCGAGAAGTACTTTTTTAGCATATTCGTAATGGGTGTCAACAGGAGTATTTACAATCACCAAATCGACATCGTCAGCCAGTAATTCATCAATTGACGCATAGCTTTTTACGGTTGGATAATCTTCCCGGATTAATTTTTTGCTTCTTTCCCAGGAGCCTAATAATTCAAAACCCGGATGCAGGTCTAAAAAAGGAGCATGAAAAACTTTCCCTGACATTCCGTATGATAATAGTGCTGTTTTAATTTTTTGCATTTTGTATAATATTTAGTTTTTTGCCACAGATTATTATGATTAGAATAATTTCAAAAGATGTGGCCACAAATTACACGAATTATCACAAATCATTGAGCTTAAAAATCGACTATAACAATTTGCGAAAATTAGTGAAATTCGTGGCGAAAAAAGCTTTTTAATCTATGAAATCTGTAGTAAATAATTATCGTGTTTTAGCTCGCTCATATTGTTTCGGCCATTGAATGTCATCGTTTAAATCCCTGGCGAAATCCAAAGGCAAGTTAGGATTTCTAAGTGATTCTCTGGCAAACAAAACCAAATCGGCCTGACCATTGCTTAAAATAGTTTCTGCTTGTATGGCATGCGTAATCAAACCAACTGCTCCGGTTAAAACGGCAGCTTCCTTTTTAATTTTCTCTGCAAACGGAACCTGATAATTTGGTTGTAACGGAATTTGCTGATGCGAAACTAATCCGCCTGATGAAACATCAATTAAATCTACTCCTTTTTCTTTTAAAATTGCCGAAAGTTTTACGGATTCTTCAGGATTCCATCCGCCTTCTGCCCAGTCTGTTGCCGAAATCCGAACAAATAATGGCAAATCTGAAGGCCATTCTGATTGCACCGCTTCTGTAATTTCTAAGGTAAAACGGATTCGGTTTTCGAAACTTCCGCCATATTCATCGGTTCTTATATTCGTTAAAGGAGATAAAAACTGGTGCAATAAATATCCATGCGCGGCATGAATTTCCATAACCTGATAACCTGCTTCGACGGCTCTTTTGGTCGCAGATTTAAAATCGAAAATTACTTTTTGAATTCCGTTTTTATCTAAAGCTTCCGGAAGAAATGGCTCTTCCTCATGATACGGGATCGCACTTGGAGCAACTGTCTGCCATCCTATATTTGATTGGTCTAACTTTTTATTGCCCAGCCATGGAGCCGAAACACTTGCTTTTCGTCCCGCATGTGCCAACTGAATTCCGGGAATCGCATTTTGGGAAACAATAAATTCGTTGATTGTTTTTAATTTTTGAATGTGTTCGTCTTTCCAGATTCCAAGATCGGCAGGAGAAATTCGGGCTTCAGGAGAAACTGCTGTAGCTTCCTGAATAATTAAACCAGCGCCACCACTCGCACGGCTTCCTAAATGAACCAGATGCCAGTCATTGGCGAATCCGTCGACAGCAGAATACTGGCACATAGGCGAAATAACGATTCTGTTTTTTAAAGTGATTTTTTTTATAGTAAGTGGGGAAAATAATAATGAAGCCATAATAATGTAACTTTTAATGTATTTGAGCTACCAATTGGATAGGATAGCGTTTAAAAAGTAAAGTTACAGTATCTGGTTAAAAGTAGAAATCCAAATGTTTATTAATTAACAAACATTTAAAACCTTATGTGTTATATTGCACTGTCAAATTAAAATAGAAACGTTACTTTTGTGCGTTAAATTACGAACTAAAAATACAAAATGGATATAGTTATCAAGCTCTCTCAATTTCTATTGAGTTTATCATTACTTATTATTCTTCACGAATTAGGACATTTTATTCCTGCAAAATTATTTAAAACCAGAGTCGAAAAATTTTACTTATTTTTTGATGTTAAATATTCACTGTTAAAAAAGAAAATTGGTGAAACAGAATACGGAATTGGCTGGCTGCCACTTGGAGGTTATGTAAAAATCTCCGGAATGATCGACGAAAGTATGGACAAAGAGCAAATGGCCCTGCCTCCACAGCCTTGGGAATTTCGTTCAAAACCGGCATGGCAGCGTTTGATTATTATGCTGGGCGGTGTTACAGTAAACTTTATTCTGGCGTTTATTATTTATATCGGAATGGCGTTTGCTTATGGAGACACCTATGTAGCAAATTCTGATTTGAAAGACGGTGTTTATATTGAGAATCCTGCTATGCTTAAAGCTGGTTTTAGAACTGGTGATAAAATTATTTCTATTGATGGTAAAAAAGTAGAGAATTTTGATAGCGACATGAACATGAACGTTATCATGGCAAAACACATTTTAATTGAAAGAAACGGACAACAACACACCATCAATATCCCGAATGATTTTGTTGACCAATTATCAAAACACGAAAAAGGAGTACTTGTAGGTATCAGAATGCCTTTTGTTGTGAGTAAAGTTTCAGAAGAGTCAGTAAATACTTCTTTGAAGCCAAAAGATTTAATTGTAAGCCTTAATGGTCAAAAAGTAAAATACTATGATGAGGCAAAAGTTATTTTAGAAGCTAATAAAGGAAAAACAATTCCAGCTGTTGTATTACGTAATTTAAAAGAAACTCCTATTACTGTAAAGATTTCTGAAGCAGGGAAATTAGGGATTGGAGTTGGAGGTTTAGATATAAAATCATTAGAGAAATTAGGATATTATAAAGTAAGTACGAAAGAATACAGCTTTTTCGAATCTATTCCGGTTGGAATTGAAAAAGGAAAAGACCAGTTGGTTGGGTACGGAAAACAATTGAAAATGATTTTTAATCCCGAAACAAAAGCATACAAACAAGTAGGCGGTTTTGCAGCTATTTTTAACATTTTTCCGAATACCTGGAGTTGGGAAGCTTTTTGGACAATCACTGCTTTGTTGTCAATTATGTTAGGTGTAATGAATTTATTACCGATTCCGGCACTAGACGGAGGTCACGTAATGTTTTTATTGTATGAAATAATCAGTGGTAGAAAACCAAGTGATAAATTCCTTGAAAACGCCCAAATGGTTGGTTTCGTTCTACTTATCGCACTGCTTTTGTTTGCTAACGGAAACGATATTTACAAGGCAATTATCAAGTAGTAAAAATAATTTTTAAAAAGAGTTAAAATATTTTTGAGAAATTAAAAAATCAACTATATTTGCACTCGCTAAAAAGAGCAACAACTTCCTCCTTAGCTCAGTTGGTTAGAGCATCTGACTGTTAATCAGAGGGTCCTTGGTTCGAGCCCAAGAGGGGGAGCAAACTTTTTTTAGCAAACATATTTACCTTTAAGGTGATTCCTTCTTAGCTCAGTTGGTTAGAGCATCTGACTGTTAATCAGAGGGTCCTTGGTTCGAGCCCAAGAGAGGGAGCTTATTAAAAAGACTATCATGAAAATGATGGTTTTTTTTTTGCGGTAAAGCCAAGTAAAATTAATTTCTATCATGTACTATGGAACTTTTTGTATTATATATTACTAGAAATTAATTCCAAAAAAGGATTCCCGATTGAAATCAGTAAATCAATTTTCTTTGGATGGTGACTTAATAGCTTTGTATGAATCTGCATCAGAAGCATCAAGAATAACAGGGATTTCAAAAACTTGTATAACTAGGTGTTGTAGAGGGGAAAGAGAACAGACAAATGGATTTCTTTGGGAATATATCTAAAATTAAAGGCGGTCTAGAAAACCGCCTTTTTTATTAAATAAAATATTAAAACAAATTTACAAAGAACTTTTTTAAATTTTCCCATCTTGAAAATGACATAGGCAATTCTTCCTCAATCATCAATTCTTCCTCAATCGGACAACTTTTAAAATTCTTTTCGGAATAAAACTTCTTTTTATTCTTTTTATCTGCCTTTCTATTATAATCAATCTCATGCTTACTCCACTTAGATGCATGTATGATTTTATTTTCAACTATCCAATAATGTGATTGACATTCAAAACTCCAATTACCTATTGAAGGATTTAGAGAAATTGCTTCGCCATTATAAGTAAACTCCCAATCTGTAGGTGAAAAAGGAGTTATTACTTCATTACCACATCCACAAACACATTTATGAATTGCCGTTCCATATTCCATGGACACATACAACGTCATGTTTTCAATTACCTCTGGTATTGATTTTACAAATTTATACTCTAGTGTCTCCATTAATCAATTCTGCTACATTTATAGAATAAGTACTATGATACTCGTCAATAAGATCTTCATAAAAACCACACAATTTCTTCCATTTTATTACTGCTAGACCCGCATTTAATAAATTCAAGTCAGCAATTTGAATATTTGTAGCATATTCATTAATATCGGTATCAACAGACGGAATTCTTTTTTCTAGATGATCTTTATTTTCAGGAGTTCCAACCGTAGTCCTAACAATTCCAATAAGTTTATCATCTACCAATTGAACACCTAACCCAACATCCACGAATGAAACATTCATATTAAGCAACTCTGCAATAATTTCATTTCTAGCTGAATTTCTATCAATGCAAATAAACACATATGACATGTCTTCTAAGATATGTACATTATCCTTGCTTATATAATTAACATGAGGAACAATTCCTTTACGCATTTTTGAATAGATCTCGGCAAAATAGATTACTTTTTTCTTTCCTTCATTAAGCTCTTCAATCGAAGGTGCACCTGGAGATCGAAAAGCATTATGTTGTGAAAAATCGTCGGCATCAAAAAGATGAATTTCTGAAACTTTTGTTTTAGCTACTAAATCTAAAATATATGAACCAGTTCCTCCTAATCCAATTATAGCTATTTTTTGATTTACTAACTTTTCATTTACTGCAAAAATATTAGCCCTGCTTGAATTCGTGTCAAAATAATTAAAAACACTTATTGGATCATTGTCAACAAAAGGCTTAAATGTATTGGCAGTGACAGAACCGTTTAAAGATTTAGCGGGAGCCGAAATAAGTTGAATGTACCTTAAAAATTTTTCATAGTAATCATCGTAATTACCTTTGGCTGGTTTACTTGAAAAATAATGATTACCAATCATTCCTTCAAATAAAAGTTGATTTGGACTACTATTAATAATCTCATTCATTATTACACCATCCTTATGACATGGATGTTCACCCATAAAATGCATAGTGTGATCAGGAGGTCTTGATGCCAATGTTGGAGAAGCAAGACTTAAAGGACAAATCAAAATCCCTAATTTAACTTCCTTCTTTACATTTACATATGGTATGTGGTGGATACATATGTACCCACCTTTTATTTCTAATTCATACCCTTCATCTCTAAGCTTTTTTAAATCTAGACTAAGATTTATCAGTTGGTGTAGCATTGAATATCATTTTATTAATTACATAAACTACATCACCTTTAGCCATTTCTCCCCTAGGATTCTGTTTCGGTCCTTTTACGTACGTGACAGTATACGCTTTATTTCCATCATTTGAATTACCTTCTGCAAGTGCAACAACTTCTTCAAAAGTTATTGTTCTTTTTCCCCATGATTTATCTCTTGAGTTTACAATAATTACGAAATTTTGGTCATGCTTTTTAGAAAAGAACTTTTCCTTACCCGGTCTAGCTAAATCTACAATTTCATCATCAGTGATAAAATCGTCTTCATATCCTTCCTTTAAATCAAGAAACAAATCATCTTCAGGGTTAATTTTACCTAATTCACGAATTTGTATGCCTCTTATAAATTGTTTATACCAAACAAAAGGTACTTCATTAATTGTAAAGTGGAGTTTCTTCTTGACAAAGAAATACTCTGTATCAGGTCTTGCAAGATTTACAGATTTATCATTCTCTATTAGCTCATCATTATATGGTTTTGCTATAGAAAGATATAGTTCTGTATCCAGTGGAATACCTTTAAGCTCTTTTAGCTCAGCTCCCGTTTTATATTGGTCATAAGTTTCGAAGTCCTCACCTTCGATAATAAATTTAAGAGGAGTTTTTAATTTTTGAGCATCTTTTGCTCCGCTATTATTTTCCATGTTTATGGGTATTAAATTTTTAAAACAAGTAAATTGTATCGCTTATCATTTCGGCGATAATAATTGAAAAATCAACACTTTGACTACTGAATAAATTGCTTGTTTTAATTTTTTAATTACACAAAACAGGAAAAAACACTATTTTAAGATGCATTTCATCGAAATTAACTTAAAAAACTTGTATAATCTTTTTGAAGAAGTTACTTTTGAATTTCCACGTAGAAAAATAACTTCAGAAGCTAAGCAGGCTACTGTTTACTTCAAAAAGATTTTACAAGTCAGGTGATTTTTCTCCTGACTTTTTTTATTTTAATAAATGTTAAAACTGTTATCAAATTTGTAAACTATATTTTCCATTTTACAGATATTTTTAATTTATAAATAAGTTACCAGTTCACAGATATTCAAAGGTAATTAAAATAAACAAAAACACTACCTATGTCTTTTCAACAATTAATACAAGTTGTTAACAAATAATATTGTATTATTGTCTTTTATTATTATCTTTATATATACATAACAACAAAAACTACAATCATTTATTTATGGCAGAACAAATTCTACATCCTGGCGTATTACTAAGTAACATGTTGGATAAAAAGGGTTTGAGTCAAAGAGAATTAGCTTCAAGACTTGATATTGCTCATTCTTTACTTAGCAACATATTAAATAGCAATCGACCTATTAATATGAAACTTGCTATCTCTCTCGAAGCAATTAATTTTGGTACAGCTGATTTTTGGCTCACAAAACAAATGGAGTATGAACTTAATCTTGCTAAAAATGACAAAGAAATTATTAAAAAGCAAGAAGCTATTAAAACATGGAATCAAATAGAAAATTTAATTCCTATCTCTTATTTTAAAAAACTTAATATCTTAAAAACTGATTTCGAAGAAAATATTAATTTGATTTTTAAAATGTATGGCGCATCAGATTTAAATACACTAGAAAGTAATATAAATGGTTATTCCTTTAATAATTATAGAAAGTCATCTAAGTTTAAAGAAAATCGAAATAATGTCATTGCTTGGTCACATCTCGCAGAATTTCAAGCAAAACTTGAAAAAGTTAATGAATTTGATATTACAAAAGAAAATGAATTAGTTGAGGAGCTAAAGAAATGTTTTTTCAAAAACAATGATACTATATCAAAAACCAAATCTATATTAAAAAAACATGGTGTAAAGTTTTTAATATTAGACAGGCCTTCGCAAACACCTGTAGATGGGAAATCATTTATGTCTGGAGATAATCCTGCAATTACACTAAGTTTGAAATATAATAGATTGGATAATTTCGCTTACAATATTATGCATGAACTTGGCCATGTTTACAGGCATTTAACAAATGAAAAATATAAAAATGTAAATTTTTTCACAAATGCGCCTAATATAGAAAAAGAGGAATTTGAAGCGGATGAATTTGCCAGAAACAATTTAATCAATTTAAATGATTGGTATGAGTTTATTTCCACTCACGATGAATTTGATGACGATTCAATTTTGAAGTTTTCAAAAAAAATTAAAGTACACCCGGGAATTATAAGAGGAAGAGTGTGTTTTGAAAATCCGGATTATTATCGAAAAAGAACTGTAATTACTGCTTTAAATGTATTAAAATAAAACAATAAAACAATAAAACAATAAAACAAATTAAAGTATTAATATTACTAGTATAACCGTCCTTGGTTCGAGCCCAAGAGGGGGAGTTTGTTAAAAAGACTATCATGCAAATGATGGTCTTTTTTTTGTTTATGGAATTATCCTGAATTTGTAATACGAGTTTAAAACAAAAAAATAGTGGATTGGTGAAAAGGAAAATAGTTAAAACCAAAAAAACCTCTTCCGTTAAGAAGAGGTTTTTGTACCCGGAGCCGGAGTCGAACCGGCACGGTTTCCCACAGGTGTTTGAGACCAGCGCGTCTACCAATTCCGCCATCCGGGCTTAGCAGACGAAAAAACAACTAATAAATCAGTTATTTTAACGCAATAGAATGAAGTCATAAATGGCGTCATTCCTTTAACACGGTGCAAATGTAAAAAATTAAATTAAATGTTCTACTAAAAATACTTAAATTTTTCCTTTCAGTGTCCAATAAATTTTCTAAATTTGCACCTCGTTAAAACGAAGCACACACAACTAACTACACCCGAGGCAATTATATGTATTTTGCTTTACCGAAAATGGTGAAGCCGAATTGTACGAAGTGCAGCGGAGCAAAAACAACAAATTATAATGTCGCACCTAGAACCAGAAGCTAAAATTTTTGCTTGTTCACAAAGTGTTTATCTTGCAGAAAAAATTGCCGAACAATACGGGATTCCGTTAGGTAAAGTAACGATGTCAACGTATAGTGATGGAGAATTTCAGCCATCTTACGAAGAGTCAATCAGAGGATTACGCGTTTTTATCGTGTGTTCAACTTTTCCAACTGCTGATAATTTGATGGAATTGTTACTAATGATTGATGCGGCAAAACGTGCATCAGCAAGACATATTACAGCTGTTATGCCATACTTTGGTTGGGCAAGACAGGACAGAAAAGACAAACCAAGAGTTCCGATTGGAGCTAAGTTAGTAGCTAATTTATTAGATGCTGCCGGAGCGACAAGAGTAATGACAATGGATTTGCACGCAGATCAAATTCAGGGGTTTTTCGAAAAACCGGTAGATCATTTATTTGCATCAACCATCTTTTTACCATACGTAGAAAGTTTAGGACTGGAAAATTTAACTATTGCATCTCCGGATATGGGAGGTTCAAAAAGAGCATATGCTTACTCTAAGTTTTTAGAATCAGATGTAGTAATCTGTTACAAACAAAGAAAAGCAGCCAACGTTATCGACACTATGGAGCTGATTGGTGAAGTAAAAGGACGTAACGTAATATTAGTAGACGACATGATCGATACTGGTGGAACATTAGCGAAAGCAGCAGATTTAATGATCGAAAAAGGAGCATTAAGCGTTAGAGCAATTTGTACACACGCTATCTTATCAGGTGGAGCTTACGAAAAAATTGAGAATTCGAAATTAAGCGAATTAATCGTAACCGATTCAATCCCATTAAAGAAAGAATCAAAGAAAATCAGAGTCGTGAGTTGTGCACCTCTTTTTGCCGAGGTTATGCACATGGTGCACCACAACAATTCCATTAGTGGGAAATTTATAATGTAATAAGCAGTAAGCTTTAAGCCTTAGGCTATAAGCTTTCCTACTTAGTGCAGAAAAAGCCTAAAGCGTATTGCTTAAAGCTTACAGCAAACAAGAATATTTATTAATAACTATATTTTTTTACAATGAAATCGATTACAATTAAAGGATCAGAAAGAGAAAGCGTGGGCAAAGTGGCAACTAAAGCCTTACGTAATGCTGGAGCGGTTCCTTGCGTGTTATACGGAGGAAATCAGGCAGTACATTTCTCAGCGGAGGCTGCGGCATTCAAAAACTTGGTTTACACTCCAAATGCACACACAGTTGTGATTGAGCTTGGAAAAGGAAAATCATTCAATGCAATTTTGCAGGACATTCAGGTTCACCCTGTATCTGACAAAATCTTACACATTGACTTCTTTCAATTATTTGATGACAAAGAAATCACTATGGAAGTTCCTGTAAAAGTTGTTGGTACATCTAAAGGTGTTCTTGCAGGTGGTGTTTTACGTTTAAACACACGTAAATTAAAAGTTAAAGCTTTACCTAAAAATCTTCCTGATTTTGTTGAAGCTGACATTACTCCACTTGAAATGGGTAACAAATTATACGTTACTAAAGTTGGTGCTCCGGAATACAAAGTGATGCACCCTGAGAACACAGTTGTAGCTCAGGTAAGAATTTCTCGTGCTGCTATGAAAGCTGCTCAGGAAGCTGCAAAAGCTGCAAAAGCTCCTGCAAAAGGAAAGAAAAAATAATTTTTTTCAAATCAATACAAAAGCATCAATCGAAAGGTTGGTGCTTTTTTTGTTTATAAAGGTTCTGAGTTGCTAAGGTGGTGAGGTGAGAAAAACTAATATGTGTCAGACTGAGCCAAGTCGAAGTCCTTCATAAAAAATAATTATCTAATTGACACATTAATTATCAAATTTCAGGAGCAGAACTTTCTTTTTTTCAAGACCTAACGTTCCTGCCATCCGCTATATCTTTTCATCCGCAAAAAAGCGGATAAAAAGGATGCCGCTGCTGTCAGGGCTAGCCAGAGGTTTGGTTTTTATAAAAACAATCTTTGTCAGACTGAGCGGAGTCAAAGTCCTACTCAAGAAACCCGACAATCTGAAAGTGCAAAACTTTGCGGGACTTCGACTCCGCTCAGTCTGACAAAAATGAGAATAAAAAATCTGCTCAATCTGAAAAATCTGAGTAAAACCCTTTTGCTTAGCGAACTTCGTGAAAAAATCTTGCGCTCTTGCGTTTAAATGACAATACAAAATTATCTAATTGACACATTTTCTAATTATCTAATCAACAATTGGCACATTCCCTAATTAAGTTTATTTTTGCATCATGATAAAATGGATAATAAAACTGTTTTCATCAACACAAAAAGAAGAGAACACAGACAACATGAAACCGGAGGTTCACGAACACCCAAAAAACAATATAAAAAGCGTGAGTAAAAAATATTTAATCGTAGGGCTGGGTAATATTGGTGCCGAATACGTAAACACAAGACATAACATCGGATTTAAAGTCCTGGATTTTTTAGCCAGAAAAGAAGGTCTTTCATTTGAAACCGTAAAATTGGGAACGTTGGCCGAATATAAATTTAAAGGGCGAACCTTTTTTCTGCTTAAGCCAAACACTTATATGAATTTAAGTGGTAAGGCTGTAAAATATTGGATGGATAAAGAAAATATACCGCTGGAGAATATTCTGGTCATTACAGATGATTTAAATCTGTCTTTCGGAACTATCCGAATCAAACCTAAAGGAAGCGACGGAGGCCATAACGGATTGAAGAATATTAATTTAGTTTTAAACACGCAACAATACACCCGCTTTAGATTTGGTATCAGCGATCAGTTCAAAAAAGGACAGCAAATCGACTACGTTTTAGGTGATTGGGATGAAGAAGAAAAAGCAAAATTACCGGAAAGATTAGAAGTTGCATCAGAAATTATCAAATCTTTCGGTACAGCAGGATTAGAAAATACAATGACAACTTTTAACGGAAAGTAAAGATTTTATAGGAACTTAGTGTAAAAAACAACAATTATCAATTAACTTAATTCAATTATAACGAAATAGAATTTTCTATTCCAAAGTTAAATGTTTAAATTTGGATAAATTAATATAAATCATAAAATCATATATCATGGCTTTTGAATTACCACAATTACCTTATGCATATGATGCATTAGAACCACATATTGATGCACGTACAATGGAAATCCACCATACTAAACATCATAATGCATATACAACAAACCTAAATGCTGCCATTGCAGGAACAGATTTAGAAGGAAAAACAATCGAAAATATCTTGATTAATTTAGATAAATCAAACGCTGCAGTTCGTAATAATGGTGGAGGTTTCTACAACCACAATTTATTCTGGACCATAATGTCTCCAAACGGCGGTGGATTACCAACAGGTGATTTGTTAGCTGCAATCGAGGCTTCTTTCGGAACTTTCGAAGAATTTAAAGCAAAATTTGCTAAAGCAGGAGCAACCCAATTCGGTTCAGGATGGGCTTGGTTATGTGTTCATAAAGGTGGAAAATTAGACGTTTGCGGAACTCCAAACCAGGATAATCCATTAATGCCGGAAGTTGGCTGTGGTGGAACTCCAATTTTAGGAATGGATGTTTGGGAGCACGCTTATTATTTGAACTACCAAAACAGAAGACCGGATTATATCGAAGCTTTCTTCAATGTAATTAATTGGACAGAAGTAACTAGAAGATTTGCTTTAGAGAAGTAAGAAGAAAATAGAATACAGATTATAGAAATAGACGAACAACCTTTTGGCTGTTCGTCTATTTTTTTATTTACATTATAAATCTATTTTCTACAATCTATATTCTTTTCTCTCTTTATGAGAGTTTACTCCAATAAAAAAGGCGGAATTTCTTCCACCTTTTTTGCCCCAAATCTACCATACACATAACCTACTTATGATATGGTATTTCAAATATATGGCAGTGTGTTAATAACGACAAATATATCGGACTAAATACAAATAAATCCGTTTAAAGGATTGGTTTTTAAAATATTGACTTTATACCAATAAAAAAGGCGGAATTTCTTCCACCTTTTTTGCCCCAAATCTACCATAAACTTAACCTACTAATGTTATGGTTCTTCAAAGATATACTAGCATTGCATTTTCCCCAAAAATATAGGACGAACGGCAAATAAAACCGATGAAATGCATATTTTAACTTTTTATTTAGTAAGCTCTTGCGTTTTTTCCTTCATAAAAATTCATAAATGCACGATTAACTACACGATTTCCTCCCGGAGTTGGGTAATTTCCGGTGAAATACCAATCGCCAAGATTTTTCGGACACGCTATGTGTAAATCGGCTACTTTTTGAAAGATAATTTTTACCTCTGCATTGATTTCAGGAGAGCTTAACATCTCTGCAATTTTGTCTGAAATCTCTTCAGGAGTAAAAGGATCGTAAATTGCGGTTACATAATTTACAACATCAGTATCTACAAAATTTTCCTGTGCCTTGCATTTTGTGTAAACTTCGTCTACAATATGATACAGATTTCTTTCTTTCAATAAGTCTAATGCTGCTCTAAAAGCAACAAGGCCTTCCAGTTTTGCCATGTCAATTCCATAACAATCCGGATAACGAATTTGTGGTGCCGAAGAAACAATTACAATACGTTTTGGTTTTAAACGATCCATCATTTTAATGATACTCATTTTAAGAGTTGTACCACGAACAATACTGTCATCAATAATAACCAGATTATCTGTAGGTTTGATTACTCCGTAAGTTACATCATAAACGTGTGCCACTAAATCATCACGGCTGCTGTCTTCTGTAATAAAGGTTCTGAGTTTGGCATCTTTAATAGCAACTTTTTCAGTACGGATTTTTACAGCTAATAATTCCTGTAAAGTTTCGGCTGTAAGCGTATTTCGATTTTCTAAAATATAATTGTTTTTACGCTGATTCAGGAAATCCTGAGCCGCTTCGACTAAACCGTAAAAAGAAGTTTCAGCTGTATTTGGAATATAAGAGAAAACAGTATTGTCAGTATCACTGTCAATTGATTCAAGAACGGCTGGCAAAATTAATTTTCCTAAATTTTTACGTTCCTGGTAAATTTCAGCATCGCTTCCTCTTGAGAAATAGATTCTTTCAAATGAACAGGCTTTCTTTACAGTAGGCTCTAAGATTTGATTCATAGAAACTTTCCCGTTTTTCTTAATGATCAAAGCGTTTCCCGGTTCAATTTCCTGAACACTTTCAAAAGGTACATTAAATACAGTTTGAATAACAGGACGTTCAGAAGCTACAACAACAACTTCATCATCCTGATAGAAATACGCCGGACGAATACCTGCAGGATCCCTAAAAACAAATGCGTCTCCATGCCCTAATAAACCGGCCATTGCGTAACCGCCGTCTAAGTTTTTTGCTGAACGGGTCAGTATTTTTGCAAGATCTAAACGTTCTGCAATTACTGGTGATGCTTCTCTTTTTGAATAACCTTCTTGTTTGCAGTCCTGGTACAATTGCATTACTTCTTTATCCAAAAAGTGACCAATTTTTTCCATTACCGTAACAGTATCGGCCATTTCTTTCGGATGTTGTCCTAATTCTACTAAATTTTCGAAAAGTTCTTTAACATTGGTCATATTAAAGTTACCCGCCAAGATTAGATTACGATGCATCCAGTTGCTTTGACGTAAAAATGGGTGAACGCTCTCAATACTGTTTTTTCCGAAAGTTCCGTAACGAACATGACCTAAAAACAACTCCCCAATATATGGAATGTCTGCTTTTAATTTTGTCATGTCATCAGCAAGTTCAGGATTAGCAGTCATCTCTTCATTGATACGATCATTAATCTGCTTAAAAACATCCTGGATCGGCTGCGAATGATTCGAACGAACTCTGCTGATGTAGCGTTGTCCAGGTTCTACATCCAGTTTGATGCTTGCAAAACCGGCACCATCCTGACCACGGTTGTGCTGCTTTTCCATCATTAAATACATTTTTTGTATCCCGTAAAAAGCAGTTCCGTATTTTTCTTTGTAATATTCAAGCGGTTTAAGAAGTCTGACTAAGGCTATACCACATTCGTGTTTTAAAGCGTCGCTCATTGTTTTTGTATTTGTGTGTTGTAAGTTGTGTGTATTAACGTAATAAAAAAGCCCCGTTATTATCGAGGCTTCAGGGCATTATATTTCTATGTCAAACTGAGTTAACGACTTAAATTGCTGTAATCGAATCGCTACTTCGGTTTTTGTTAATGTTTCCATCCTTTCAGTTCCAAATTTTTCTACACAGAATGAAGCTAAATTAGAACCGTAAATAATTGCATTTTTCATATTGCCGAACGAAATGTTCTCGCTTTGGGCAATGAATCCTGAAAATCCGCCTGCAAAAGTGTCTCCTGCTCCTGTCGGGTCAAAAACATCTTCTAATGGCAATGCCGGAGCAAAAAATACTTCTCTGTTATGGAATAAAAGCGCACCGTGTTCTCCTTTTTTGATCACCACATATTTTGGTCCCAATTCCTGGATTTTTGCTGCCGCTTTTACTAATGAATATTCTCCTGAAAGCTGTCTTGCTTCTTCATCATTGATGGTAATAACGTCTACGCGTTTGATTACTTCCAATAATTCCGGAAGAGCACAATCCATCCAGAAATTCATAGTGTCTAAAACTACTAATTTTGGTTTTTTCTCCATTTGATCCAAAACACTGCTTTGTACTAAAGGATGTAAGTTTCCCAGCATCACAATATCTGAATCTTTAAAATTTTGAGGAACTTTTGGTTGAAAGTCAGCTAAAACGTTTAGTTCCGTAACTAAAGTATCCCTAGAATTTAAATCGTTGTGGTATAAGCCGCTCCAGAAAAAAGTTTTTCCGCCTTTTACAATCTCGATACCAGAGATATCGATATTTTTTGAAGTTAAAAGATCTAAATGTTTTTGTGGAAAATCGTCGCCAACTACAGAAACTATGGCCGATTGTAAGTTAAAAAATGATGCTGATAAACCAATGTACGTTGCAGCGCCACCCAAAATTTTATCTGTTTTTCCGAAAGGAGTTTCAATCGCGTCGAAAGCAACCGTTCCAACAATCAATAATTTATTCATTTTATGAATTTCGAATTAAGGTGCAAAGATACTTCATAAGTTACAATATTGCAACGGTTTAGGTTCTCAAAATTTTCATAAAAAAACAATATCGTTTTCGGTACTGAAACTACTGTAAATGAGAGTATTAATTTAAATATTTTGAAGGGTTAAAATATGTTTTCCGGATTTAAAAAGCAATACTTATTTCCGAAAATGATTTGAATGATTTGATTGAATATTGAATAAAACAAAATCTACAACTCATACTTCTTGTCAAAATAATTCTTCAATAATCCAATTTGAATCAAGATCATAAAAGGCACAATTAAAATAGCATATAAAATATTTTTTGAAAAATGAATTCCTGAGAATAGAGCGGAAGCTTTATCCGTGTATAGTTTGACCATTTCAAAATTAGACATGTTGTTGTTTGTGAAAATAGAATAAGCAGTCAAAGCAATTAAGCTCAGGCCAATAAAAATCCAGACCGATTTAGAAATCAATGGTTTGTAAGCCTTGATCTTTCTTTTTTCTGTGACTAAAACCTGAGACATTATTTTTGAAGTAAAATCAATTGATGGTGACTCCAAAGTGTTTTCGGCCATCATTTTATCAATAAGATTTTCTATATTTTTATCGCTCTCTTTCATAATAATCTACTATTTCTGGTTCTAATTGCTTCTTTAAAATAACAGCTAATTTTTGTCTGCTTCTAAATAGTTTTACCTTAACATTATTAGCATTAATATTCATGATTTTTCCGATTTCCTCTAAACTCTGATCTTCAAAATAAAATAAAGTCAGCAAGAAATTTTCATCACTTGGTAACAAATTTAAACAATTCTGAATGGTTTGCTTTCGTTCTTTATCTTCTAAAGCGCTCAATGCATTATCCATTGTTTTAATTAAATGTGCCGAAAATTCATCTATTGAAATGTTGTTTTCCTCTTTTTTGTTTTTCTTTAAACGATCTAAACAGGTATTGTAAGCAATCTTATAAATCCAGGTTGAGAATTTGGAATCTCCTTTGAACTTACCCAATGAGTTGTATACTTTAATAAAAGTATCCTGCGCCACTTCTTCAGCCTCTTCTCTGTTTTTAACCATTTTGTGTGCCAGTGTAAAAATCATTTCCTTATAACGATCAACCAGTACGGCAAACGCATTGGTCTCGCCTTGCAGGATTTTATCGATATAATGTAGATCACTGATTGCACTCATATTATATAGGACGATGGTTTTTTTGTTTAGGTTACACTAATTTGGAAAAATTCTTAAAAATAAATTTCAAGTTCCAACTTCAAAAGAAATTTTAAATTCAAAATTAGCTGATAATCAGCATTTTTTGGAAATTAGAATTTAAAATTTGGAATTTATTTTAAAAAAGTGTAACCTGAATTTAAAAACCATCGTCATATGGAATATCAATCAATTAAAAATATAATATTATGAATGTAGAAATTTTAATCCCAATCAGTTTTTTCCTTATGATCTTCGGAATTGTATATCTTATTTATTCAACACGAAATAGGGAACGTTTGGCGCTTATTGAAAAAGGTGTCGATGCCAGCATTTTTTTAGAAGGTAAAAACAACGGTGTCCCGGCATGGAAAATATTTGTTGTGAACCTGGCTTTTTTATTAATAGGAAGCGGTGTCGGAATTTTTATCGCCCTGCTAATTACAACATATACATCTTTAGAAGACGATGCTGTTTATCCTTCGATTATTTTTATAATGGCTGGAGTTGGTTTATTGGCCGGATTTAGAACGGCTAAGGATTTAGATAAAAAAGAATAAACGTCTAAATTAATATATATTGAATAACGTACCGGGAACAATTATTCCTGGTACGTTATTCTTTTAAATCCATTTTTGAGCCGATGGTTTCGTAATAAACATCTACAGAAAGATTTGGCTGCATCGATGCCATAACGGCCAGTTGATCACAGCGTTCGTTTTGAGGATGATTGTTATGACCTTTAATCCATTTAAAATCGACCCGGTGTTTGCGGTAAGCTATTAAAAATCTTTTCCATAAATCAGCATTTTTTCTGCCGGCAAATTTCTTTTTTTCCCATCCTAAAACCCAGCTTTTCAAAACAGAATCGACTACGTATTTGGAATCTGAAATTACCAATACCTTCATGTTTGGCTTTTTTAATTTTTCTAAACCTACAATTACAGCCAAAAGCTCCATTCTGTTATTGGTAGTAAGCCGAAAACCTTCGTAAAATTCTTTTTTATGAGGTGTTCCAACCAATTCCATTACAATACCATAACCGCCATTTCCCGGATTTCCCTTTGCAGCGCCATCTGTATATATGTGTACTTCGTGTTCCATTTTAGATTCTTAGATTTTAGATCTGTAGATTGTTGGATTTTCTTAATTTAGTCTGTTTCATTATTTATTTTTAGATGTGTGGATTAGTACAAAATCTAAAATATTAAGAGAAATCTAAGATTTAATCTTCTAATAATCTTGAAATAATTTCCGGAAAATACTTTTGTTCCAGTTCATGAATCTTCCCGGCTACAGTTTCTGGCGTATCTTCATCAGTCAGAACTATATTTTTCTGGAAAATGATGCCACCTTCGTCATAATTTTCATTTACATAATGAATTGAAATTCCCGTTTCTTTTTCCTTATTATTTACTATTGCCCTGTGAATGTGCATTCCATACATTCCTTTGCCTCCGTAATTTGGTAAAAGGGCAGGATGAATATTGATAATTTTATTTGGATATTGCTCAATTATGTTGTCCGGGAATTTCAATAAAAAACCAGCCAAAACTATTAAATCCGGGTCGATTTTTTGTATTCTATGTAGTACATTTCTCTCGATAAGTTCATTTTTTGAGAAGATTTCGACAGGAATCTGATGATTTTTTGCTCTTTCGATTACTTTTGCCGAAGCATTATTTGTAAAAACAGAAACAACCTTTGCAGTTTTTGTCTTAGCAAAATGTTTTATAATATTTTCTGCGTTACTTCCTGAACCTGAGGCAAAAACAATAATTTTTTTCATAATCGGATTAATTTTTAGAATGCAAAAAACGGAATAAAAAATCAAAATAAATAGTGTTAAAAGACCTTTCTTGAAATTAATTTTATAAATTAGTATCACATTTATTAACTATATGGTTGTTTTAAAATAAAGTTTTTTATTTTTGCCAACAAATTAAATTCTAAAATTAAAGATTATGTCAGACATTGCATCAAGAGTAAAAGCGATTATCGTAGACAAATTAGGTGTTGACGAAAACGAAGTTGTAACAGAAGCAAGCTTCACTAATGATTTAGGAGCTGACTCATTAGACACTGTTGAGCTTATTATGGAATTCGAAAAAGAATTTGATATTCAAATTCCAGACGATCAAGCAGAAAACATTGCTACTGTTGGTCAAGCTATTTCTTATATCGAGGAAGCTAAAAAATAATAAATATACACCCGATTTATATTGCATAAATCGGGTGTTATTATTTTTTTTAAATTAAATTTTCGATTGAAATCCAATCACAAGATATATTTATATTGTAATGCCCATGGCTCTTAAGTAAATACTACAGTTAAGAAAGCGTGGGTTTTATTTGTTTAAAGATACAAAATACATATTTATGGCATTAAGGCGAGTTGTTGTAACAGGATTAGGAGCTCTTACTCCTATTGGAAATAATATCCAGGAATATTGGGATGCACTCGTTAATGGGATAAGCGGAGCTGCACCTATTACATATTACGATACAGAAAAACATAAAACAAAGTTTGCCTGTGAAGTAAAGAACTTCAATATTGAGGATTATATGGATCGTAAAGAATCCCGCAGATTAGATAAATTTGCTCAATATGCAGTTGCTGCGAGTGATGAAGCTATTAAAGATGCAGGATTAACTGATGATAATGTTGACAAACAAAGAGTCGGGGTTATTTGGGGAGCAGGAATTGGTGGTTTAGAAACTTTTCAGGAAGAAGTGATGTACTACGCTAAAGGTGACGGAACTCCAAAATTCAATCCGTTTTTTATTCCTAAAATGATTGCTGATATTGCACCTGCCCATATTTCGATGCGTAATGGCTATATGGGACCAAATTATACTACAGTTTCTGCATGTGCTTCTTCTGCAAATGCATTAATTGATGCTTTTAACTACATCCGTTTAGGAATGTGTGATATTATCGTATCTGGTGGTTCAGAAGCAGCAATTACTATTGCAGGGATGGGAGGTTTTAACTCTATGCATGCTTTATCTACAAGAAATGAAAGCCCTGAATCGGCCTCAAGACCTTTTGATGCTACCAGAGATGGTTTCGTACTAGGAGAAGGAGCCGGAGCTTTGGTTCTTGAAGATTACGAACATGCCAAAGCCAGAGGAGCAAAAATTTATTGTGAAGTTGGCGGTGGCGGAATGTCGTCTGATGCTTACCATTTAACGGCACCACATCCGGAAGGAATTGGAGTTATTGCAGTAATGAAAAACACGTTAAGAGATGCTGGAATGAACCCTGAAGATGTTGATCATATCAATACTCACGGAACTTCTACTCCATTAGGAGATGTGGCAGAATTAAAAGCAATTAGTGCTGTTTTTGGTGATCATGCAAAAAACATCAATATTAATTCAACAAAATCAATGACAGGACATTTACTTGGTGCTGCAGGAGCTATTGAAGCAATTGCTTCTATTTTAGCGATGCAGCATGGTATAATTCCTCCAACAATCAATCATTCTGTTGTTGATGAAAAAATCGATCCGGCATTAAACCTTACCTTAAACAAATCTCAAAAAAGAGAAGTGAATGTTGCTGTGAGTAACACTTTTGGTTTTGGTGGACATAATGCCTGCGTTTTGTTTAAAAAATTAGTTGACTAGTTTTGTCTATGAATATTATCAAAAAAATATTTTCAAAATCCCGTTCTCAAGAAGACGGGATTTTTTTTGACACTATTCAGAAAATTCTTGGTTTCCGGCCGATTTCAATTGAATTTTATAAGAAAGCATTTACGCATAGATCTTCTAATAAATTAGATGAATCAGGGCATCCTATTAATTATGAGCGTCTTGAATTTTTGGGGGACGCTATGCTAAGCTCTGTGATTGCAGCCCATTTGTTCAATGAAGCGCCTAATGGAGATGAAGGCTATTTAACTAAAATGCGTTCTAAGATTGTCAGTAGAGAACATTTGAACGAATTAGGTAAAGATTTAAATTTAGTACGATTTGTTGAAAGTAAAGTTCCTATTCAGCATTTTGGCGAAAATATTCACGGAAATATTTTTGAAGCACTAGTAGGTGCCATTTATTTAGACAGAGGATATTCTTTTTGTGAAAAATTTATTCAAAAGAGAGTTATTATACCTTATGTTGATATTGCGAGACTTGAAGGAAAAGTTATTAGTTATAAAAGTTTAGTTATTGAATGGTGCCAGAAAGAAAAGAAAATTTTTCACTACGACATCTTTGAAGATAACGGAATTGACGGACAACGTTTGTTTGGCGTTAAATTGAGTATTGACGACAAAATAATTGCCAGGGCCAGGGCAACTTCAAAAAAGAAGGCTGAAGAAAAAGCATCACAGCGTGCATATTTTGCATTTCAGGAAAAAATGGATAAAAAATAATAACAAAATTGCTGTAATATTCTTAAGTCTATAACGTTTTCGTTTATAAATTAACAAAAACATGTTGTTATTAACTATTTATGCTCCGCAGAAATAGTATATTTACAGCTTGATATTTCATGACATGGCTATTCATAGATTGGATTTAGACGAATTTGACGAAATTGATTATTATTTAATGGCAATTCATACTTCATTAGAAGATTATCGATTGGCATATTTTATCAATAAAAAACTTCCGATAAACTTAAGTAAGAGCAAAAACGAGATTCACGCTCAGACTAAGGAAGGTGAGACAAATTTTTCAAGATTCTATTATTATGATATTGATAAAGCTGTTTCATGGAATTTAATTCAGAATAAAAATGAAATCATTTCAGTGAGTACAAATGATTTTCAGAATTTGTTTTCCAATGAAACAAGTGAGGTTTCAACAACAATTCATTTACTTCCTGAATTCAAAAAAGTAGATTTTTTCCTGAAAATAGATAATAGCGGTGAGGCTATAAACTTTTCAGACATTCAGCAAAAGCTAAATACAATTGAGAGTATCGCAGCTATTTATGCTGTAGATATCAATAAAATAAAATCAAAAAACAATTTAATTTTTTAAAAAAAATGCTTACAAACAAAAAAACCAAAATTGTAGCCACACTTGGACCTGCATGTGGAACGAAAGAGATTATAAAAAATATGATCGACGCAGGTGTAAATGTATTTAGAATCAATTTTTCGCATGCTGATTATGAAGGTGTAAAAGAGAAAATAAATATTATTAGAGAACTGAATGAAGAGTTTGGTTATACAACTGCAATTCTTGGAGATTTGCAGGGACCAAAACTTAGAGTTGGTGTGATGGAAGAAGGAACAGTAGTTAGCGATGGTGATTTAATCACTTTTACAACTGCTGAAGATATTTTAGGAACTGCTCAAAAAGTTTTCATGAAATATCAAAATTTTCCAAATGATGTTAATCCGGGAGAGCGCATTTTGCTTGATGATGGTAAATTGATTTTCGAAATTATTTCTACAGATAAAAAAACAGAAGTTGTTGCTAAAGTAATTCAAGGTGGAGAATTAAAATCTAAAAAAGGGGTTAATCTTCCAAATACTAAAATTTCATTACCGGCTTTAACTGAAAAAGATATTGCAGATGCAATTTTTGCGATCGAACAAAAAGTAGACTGGATTGCACTTTCATTCGTGAAAACACCTCGTGATTTACAAGATTTGCAAGAATTAATTGCAAAACATTCAGATGTTAAAATTCCGATTGTTGCTAAAATTGAAATGCCGGAAGCACTTGAGAATATCGATAAAATTATAGCGTATTGTGATGGCTTAATGGTAGCTCGTGGAGATTTAGGAGTTGAACTTCCTGCTCATGAAGTGCCATTGGTACAGAAAGACTTAATCCGTAGGGCTAAAACAGCCAGAATACCTGTTATTGTGGCAACGCAAATGATGGAAACAATGATTACAAGTTTAACACCAACACGTGCAGAAGTTAATGACGTTGCCAACTCGGTAATGGATGGAGCTGATGCTGTAATGTTGTCTGGTGAAACAGCTACAGGAAACTATCCGGTACAGGTAATTCAGAAAATGACTCAAATTTGTGAAGCTGTTGAAGATTCTCCGCTAATTCATGTACCACAAAATACGCCGCAAATTAAAACAAAACGTTTTATTACTAAAACAATTTGTCAACAGGCAGCTTTGATGGCTAATACAATTCAGGCAAAAGCAATTTGTACTTTGACAAATAGTGGTTATACCGCTTTTCAAATTTCTGCCTGGAGACCATCTGCTCATATTTTAGTTTTTACTTCAAACAAAAGAATTCTTACCCAATTAAATTTATTATGGGGTGTGAAATCATACTTTTATGATAAAGATGAAAGTACAGATGATACTGTTATTGATGTAAACGAAATTGCAAGACAAAAAGGATTTGTTACTAAAGGTGATTTTTTAATCAATTTGGCAGCTATGCCAATTAAAGATAAAGGAATGGTAAACACTATGAGAATATCAGAAATTGAATAATTTTTCTTTCTAGAAAAACATATTAAATATATAAAACCATCAAAATTTATTTTTTGGTGGTTTTTCTGTATAAAATAATTTTGTTTTTCAGACCTTTAAAAACGTAACTACTTGTTTTTTAGAAATATAAAATTATACGAGCTAAAATTTAACGCACTATATACTAACAAATTGTGTATTATTTGATTGTTTTGTAACAAATATAAATTGTTACTACTAATTTATTAAATCTTTAAATAAAAATTATGAATAGATTTTCAATCAAATCAGTATTTATAGCTTCTGTTTTTTTTGTTGGAGCAACCAGCTGTTTTGCACAGGACATTTTAGTAAATTCACTAAAATTAAATGCAAGTGATAAAAGTAAAGAAAACTTCAAATTCACTGAGGAAATTAATTTAGGGACTACTTCAGTAAAACTGCAGGGTTCTTCAGGAACATGTTGGAGTTATTCTACAAATTCTTTTTTAGAATCCGAAATGATTCGTTTAGGAAAACAGCCAGTTGAATTGTCACAAATTTTTTCGGCAAGGAATGTTTATGTTGAAAAAGGAAAAAATTATGTGCGTATGCATGGTGCTGTAACTTTAGGTGATGGAGGAGCTTTGCATGACGTAATTAATATGTATAAAAAGTTTGGAACTGTTCCAAGAGAAGTTTATACAGGACTGAATTATGGTACGGATAAAAATAAGTTTGCCGAAATGTCGGCCATTATTGAAGGTGTTTTAACAGCTGTTGTTAAAAATCCAAATGGAGAACTGACACCAAGCTGGGAAAAAGCCTATGCTTCGGTTATTGATTCCTATCTGGGGAAAGTGCCGGAAAATTTTACTTACAAAGGAAAAAATTATACACCACAATCTTTTGCTAAAGAAGTCGTGGGAATTAATCCTGATGAATATGTGGAAATGTCCTCATTCACAAATGCTCCATACTACCAAAAAACAGTTTTGGCAGTTCCGGATAACTGGTCATTTGATCAGATTTATAATGTAAAAGTGAATGACATGACCGATGTTATTGATAATGCCCTGAAAAAAGGATATACTGTGGCATGGGCAACCGACGTTAGTGAAAAAAGTTTTAGCTGGAAAAACGGAGTTGCATATGTTCCGACTAAAAAATATGATGATATGACGGCTGATGAAAAAGCAGACATGTTTAACGGCCCAAAACCAGAACCGGAAATTACACCTGAAATGCGTCAGGCTGCTTTTGATAATTATCAAACAACAGATGATCACGGAATGCATATTATTGGTTTGGCTAAAGATCAATCGGGGAAAGAATATTATATTGTAAAAAATTCCTGGGGAGAAACAAATGACTACAAAGGATTTTTATTTGTAACTAAGAATTTTGTAAAATATAAAACAACAGCTTTATTGGTAAACAAAGGAGGAATTCCTTTGGATATTGCTAAAAAACTTGGAGTATAGTTTTCTTGAAAATTTGAAAAAAAAAACCGACAATGCTGATAAACAATATGTTTTTTGGGATTTGTCGGATTTTTTTATGATTATTTTTTTAATAATGTAATTGATAGACAATTTAATTATCTAAAAACAGATCATTTTCTATATTTTTGTAATTATAGATTAAACAATTAAAAATGAAAACATTTGTCATAGGCGACATTCATGGTGGGTTACTCGCACTTGAACAAGTGATGAAAAAGGCCGAAGTTACAGAAAACGATACTTTAATATTTCTTGGTGATTATGTCGATGGATGGAGCCAGTCACCACAGGTAATTGATTATTTGATTCACCTTCAAAGCAAGCAAACTTGTATTTGCATTAGAGGGAACCATGATGAACTATTATTGGAATGGCTTAAAAATGCAAAAAATAATGAACTTTGGTATCAACACGGAGGTGAAGCTACAGTTTTGGCATATGAGAAACTAAACGAAGAACAAAAGCAAATTCATATAAAATTTTTAGAATCACTTCAGGATTATCATCTCGATGAACAAAACCGTTTATTTGTACATGCCGGTTTTACAAATTTGAATGGTGTTGGTTATGAATATTTTCCAAAATTATTTTATTGGGACAGAACGTTGTGGGAAACAGCACTCTCTTTGGATCCAAATATGAAAGAAGAGGATTTGTTTTATCCTAAAAGATTTACCTTATATAAAGAAATTTTTATTGGTCATACACCCGTTACCCGCATTGGTAAAACGATTCCGATAAATAAAGCATGTGTTTGGAATATTGATACCGGAGCAGCTTTTAAAGGTCCTTTGACGATAATGAATGTACAGACAAAAGAGTTTTGGCAAAGTGATCCTTTGAATGAATTGTATTTTGATGAAAAGGGTAGGAATTAAGCTGTAAAATCCTATTTTTGTATTTTAAAAAAAAATTATTTAATTATGAAAAAGATTATTACATTATTGTTTTTAGCTGCATTTGGAATTACACAAGCACAACAAGCTTTTAAAGGAAAAGGAGATGTGAAAATAAATGTTGGTGCTAATATTCAGGATGGAGGTTCAGGAATTCAGGGTTCAGTCGATTTTGGTCTTGCAGAGAATTTCTCTTACGGATTTGTTACTTCTTATTTACTAGGTGTAAATGAGTTTTCAGGTTTTTATAATAATGGTGAAACTCAATACTATAATGAAAAACCGGATTTTAAAGATCGTTTTGATGCGAAATTTAGAATTAACGCCAACTTAGGAAGTGTTTTTAATATTGATGAAAAACTGGATATTTATCCTGGTTTAAGCTTGGGATTGAAAAATTTCGGCGGTCATGTAGGAGGCCGTTATTTCTTTACTGAAGGATTTGGTGTTTTTACTGAAGTTGGATTTCCAATTGCAAAATACAGTAATGATAATGAGATGTTTGATCATTTAAATAATCAGGTTACTTTTAGCCTGGGAGCATCATTTAATTTGTAAGAAGGCAACCTTAACAGAAGCCATAAAAAAAGAGGCAATTTCAAATTTGAAATTGCCTCTTTTTTTATGGCTTAAATCTAAGTTGGGTAAAAAGTTTATTAAAAAAAATAAGAATATTCTGTTGTGTTGGTTCTGCAGGCATTTTAATTTATTTTGTTAAACGTTTTTGGTCTCAAAGCAATATTTATGGGAGTTAAGCAGTATATATATCTACAACGATATAGTTATATTATTGATGCTAAAAGAGACTATTTTTTTATTATGTGTTTTTTTTTCTAAATTTTTTTATGATTAAGAAATTTTATTTACATTCGTGTAATCGATTACATTTTTACACTAGTGTTTCGATATCTATTTTAAACTAAACTATCATTACTTAAACCACAATTATGAAAAGAATTTTACTTTACATGGCTTTATTATTTGCGTCAATGCAAATGTTGGCTCAAGCAGTTACTATCACCAAATCGTCAGGATGGTTAGAATCTGCTTTTGTAGAATGGACGCCTGTTTCAGGTGCCGACAGCTATAACGTTTATTATACCGGTGGTGGTGAAACAAATAAAAAAATTGATGAACAGCTAATCCGTAGCTATGGCACTTATTTTCGTGCTGATGTTCCTGGGCTCGCAGCGGGATCTTACACTCTTACAATAAAACCGGTAACAGCAACTGTTGAAGGTACGGGAAGTACAACTTCAGGTTTAACTGTTCTGACTCAGGATCGTAATGGTTTTGCTTTTGATGGTGGCCGTGTTCCCGGAGGATACAAAGCTGACGGTACACCTAAAACAGGTGCTGTGATTCTATATATTACTCAAAATACTAAGAATACGATTTCAATGAACATAACGGGTGCCAGTGCAAATCCATGTGTTGGCTTGCAGAATATTTTATATGGGATCAAAAAAGGTAAAGATACACGTCCTTTTATTATTCGTTTAATTGGAAATATTACTGATATGACAGTAATGGAAGGAGGAGACATCACTATTGAAAATGCAAACAACGCAAATAGCTATCTTACTTTAGAAGGAGTAGGAAATGATGCTGTTGTAAACGGAATGGGTGTACGTCTTAAAGCAGCATCTAATATTGAAGTTAGCAATCTTGGTTTTATGAACTGTAATAGTACAGCAGGTGATAATATAGGAATGCAACAGGATAATGATCATATTTGGGTTCATAATAATGATTTATTTTACGGTAATGCAGGTAGTGATGCCGATCAGATAAAAGGCGATGGTGCATTGGATAATAAAAACTCAACTTATATTACATTAGCTTACAATCACTTTTGGGATAATGGAAAAGCAAGTCTACTGGGTCTAAGTGAAGGCACGACAACTGGTTTGTATGTTACATATCATCACAACTGGTTTGATCACTCAGATTCTCGCCATCCGCGTGTTCGCTACTATTCTGCTCACATCTATAATAACTATTTTGATGGAAATGCAAAATATGGTTCAGGATCAACTTTAGGTTCCTCTTTATTTGTTGAAGGTAACTATTACCGTAACAGTAAACATCCTATGATGACTTCATTGCAGGGAACTGATATTTGGGATGAAACAAATCAGGTAAATAATGCAGGTACTATGGGAACTTTCTCTGGTGAAGCCGGTGGTAGTATTAAGGCCTTCAATAATACATTTGATGCAGATATAGCAACTAACAGTATGCGTTTTGTTGCGTATGGAGATCCAAATCCTTCATATAATATTGCTGGTAAAATTAGTTCTACAACAGATTTCGATGCTTATTTAGCAACAACCAGAGGAGAGGTGGTTCCTGCCTCGGTTACTTCAAAATCAGGAGCTAATATTTATAATAATTTTGATACAAATGCAGCATTATATGTAAAAAATTTGGTAATTGATTCACCTGCTGATGCTAAAACAAAAGTAATGCAATATGCAGGACGTGTTTCCGGTGGTGATTTAAAATGGACCTTCAATAATTCCTCAGATGATAAATCTTACCTTGTTATTGCAGGATTAAAAACGGCACTTACCAATTATACATCAACTATGGTGTCAGTTCAGGGAGAATCTGCAGCTCCGGGAAATCAAACCTTAATTGCTACTACTAACAATAATAATCAAACGGTATCGAGTGGTACTGCAATTAGTAATATCGTATTTACCTGGGGAGGTGATGCTACAGATGCTACAGTAACAGGATTGCCAAATGGAATTACAGCAGCAAAAAATGCTACTGCAAAAACGCTGACTCTTTCAGGTACACCTACCGAAACTATGGAATATACAGTTACTACTTCTGGAACTGTTGGTACTTCAGCCTCTGATTCCGGGGCAATTACAATATTGCCTCCAAGTAGTCAGGTGCTTACTTCTACCAGTAATAACAACAATCAAACCATAACAATCGGTGCTTCTATTGCTCCTATAGTTTTTACCTGGAGTGGCGATGCAACCGATGCTGATGTAACAGGTTTACCTACAGGCGTTGAAGCGGTAAAAGATGGAATAGCCAAAACTATTACAATATCTGGCACGCCAACTGCCACCGGTTCTGCTACTTATACCGTAATTACTTCGGGAAGTGCTGGGAGTCCGGTTGCTGCATCAGGGACGATTACTGTTAATGCCGTTGTTTCCGGAAATCAAATACATAATTTTACTGCATCAGGTAAAACCAGTTCGTTTTATACAATTACAGGGAATATGAATTCTACTGCTGGTTCTGCAACTTATGATGGTTTAACATTAACTGCACGTTTAAAAATTGAGACTGCTACAACTATTACTTATACGACAGCAGCTGTATCAACTTTAACATTAGTATTTGATCCGGCTTTTGTGGGAAAAATTAAAGTTAATGGTGTAAGTAGTGCTAGTGCTGTAGGAGGTATAATAACCGTATCATCAATTCCTGCCGGGTCAGTTAGTATTACAAAAGGCGATACTGCGAACTTATTTTATATTAAAACGGCTTATGCATCATTGGGTCTGGGAGATAATGTTGAAGCTTCTAAACTAACTTTATATCCTAATCCGGTTGCAGACCAATTGTATATTTCCTCCGATAATCAAAAAGTTGAAAATGTTATGATTTACAGCTTGTCAGGTGCAGTTGTGAAAAATATTACGAACGAAGTTGAATCTATGGATGTAAGCAATCTGACTGCTGGAAATTATTTGGTAAAAGTGACTACTGATCAGGGTTCATTTACTAAAAAAATTATCAAAAAATAGTTTTCATAATTTTTAATAATGTTGAAAAGGCTTCCAATTTGGAAGCCCTTTTTGTTTTTATTGTGGTGAATGTTATGGTTTTGGATTTACGCATCAGAATAATTAACATCTTTTTTCCTATAAAACGTTTTAATTCAAAAAATATTTTTAACAGTATAAAACAAGGTAAATTTTGTGAAAAATCTCAAAAATAATAATCTCAAAAAGTTTCTGAAGTCACGTAAAGAAAGGTTTAATTAATTGTATGTAATTTGTTGCATTTAATGTAATAAATTACATTTAACTCGTTTAAAAACTATTATTTTTATTGAATATGTTTTTTTATTCTAAAAATAATGAGAATGTATAAATTTTATATATTTTTGAGTAATCGATTACATTTTTCAATTTGTCGTCAAAAAAACAAAAACCACTTTAAACTAACTATTAATTAACCAAAAACCACATGATGAAAAGAAACCTACTTTTTTTAACTTTTTTTCTTGTCACTATCCAGGGATGGTCACAACAAATCCAAATTAATGAAGCAGCTGGCTGGTTGGAATCTGCATTTGTAAAATGGCAGCCGCTTAGCAATGCTCAAACCTATAATGTTTATTATACCGGAAATGGTTTTACAGATCAAAAAATTGACAATCAATTAATTCGCAGCTATGGTTCGTATTATCGTGCCGATATACCAGGGCTTAAAGCAGGAACTTATACAGTGAAAATAAAACCGGTTATTTCCGGTGCCGAAGGTACTGGTTCTACAAC
This sequence comes from Flavobacterium sp. Flavsp81, assembly GCF_059491325.1. Lineage (NCBI taxonomy): Bacteria > Pseudomonadati > Bacteroidota > Flavobacteriia > Flavobacteriales > Flavobacteriaceae > Flavobacterium > Flavobacterium sp. Flavsp81. The sequence goes on from NZ_CP168505.1 coordinate 3,703,073, forward strand.
AAGCACATTAACTGTTTTGGCTCATGATCGCAGCGGTTTTGCTTTTGATAGTGGCAGAGTGCCAGGAGGTTACAAAGTTGATGGAACGCCAAAAGATAATGCTGTAATTCTTTATATTACACAGAATACCAAGAATACTATTTCGATGGACATAACGGGAGCTACAACAAACCCGTGTGTAGGGCTGCAAAATATTCTATTTGGTATTAAAAAAGGAAAAGAGACACGTCCTTTTATTATTCGTATGATAGGAAATGTTACTGATATGAGTGTAATGGATGGTGGAGATGTTGTTATAGAAAATGCTAAAAATGCATCAGCTTATCTGACTTTTGAAGGTATTGGTACAGATGCTGTTGCTAATGGCTGGGGAGTACGCCTTAAATCAGCATCGAATATTGAAGTTAGGAATATCGGATTTATGAATTGTAACAGTACAGCAGGTGATAACGTTGGCATGCAACAGGACAACGATCACGTTTGGGTTCATAATTGTGATATGTTTTATGGAAATGCCGGTAGCGATGCCGATCAAATAAAAGGAGACGGAGCATTAGATAATAAATCATCAACTTATATTACATTAGCTTATAATCACTTTTGGGATAGTGGAAAAGCTAGTCTTTTAGGCCTAAGTGAAGATACTACATCAGGTTTGTATATTACGTATCATCATAACTGGTTTGACCATTCAGATTCTCGTCACCCACGTGTTCGTTTCTATTCTGCACACGTTTATAATAACTATTATGACGGTAATTCAAAATATGGAGCAGGATCTACTTTAGGATCATCGGTATTTATGGAAGGAAATTTTTTCCGTAATTGCAAATATCCTATGCTTACTTCTATGCAAGGAAGTGATATTTATGGAACTGCCGAAGGGACTTTTTCCGGCGAAACAGGAGGTACTATAAAAGCATTCAATAATGTTATGAGTGGGGAAACACGATTTGTTGCTTATGATGCCGTTAATTATCCAAAAGAATTTGATGCGTATGTGGCTTCAACCAGAAATGAAACCATCAGCAGCAGTATTACTTCAAAATTAGGATCAAACACTTACAATAATTTTGATACCAATTCAGCTGTAATGTATTCTTATACACCGGATAGTCCGGAAGCAGCTAAAAATAAAGCAATACAATATGCAGGACGTGTTTCGGGTGGTGATTTAAAATGGACTTTTGACAATGCAGTAGATGATACATCTTCGCTTGTGATCACGGCTTTGAAATCTGCACTTACCAATTACACCAGTACATTAGTTTCCGTACAAGGAGAAACCAATGCAGTAAGCAATCAAACACTTACTTCGACTACAAATAATAGTCAGACTGTAGCAAGCGGTACAGCAATTAGTTCTATCGTTTTCACTTGGGGTGGTGATGCTACAGATGCTACCGTAACCGGATTACCGACATCAGGAATTACTTTTGTAAAAAATACTACCGCAAAAACAATCACAATCACTGGAACACCAACTGCAACTTTGTCTTATTCCATTAGTACTACAGGAACAGGTACAGCAGCAACAGGATCCGGAACTATTACGGTTACACCTGTGAACCCGCAAACTCTTACTTCGACTACTAATAACAATCAGACCGTAACAAGTGGTACTGCTATTGGTACAATTGTTTTCACTTGGGGAGGGGGAGCTACAGATGCTACTGTAACCGGATTACCGGCATCAGGAATTACTTTTGTAAAAAATACTACCGCAAAAACAATTACAATCACGGGAACGCCAACGGCAACTTTGTCTTATTCAGTTAGTACCACAGGAACCGGAACGGCAGCTACAGGATCCGGAACTATAACTGTCACACCTGTGAGTCCACAAACTCTTACTTCAACTACTAATAACAGTCAGACGGTAACAAGCGGCACTGCTATTGGTACAATTGTTTTCACTTGGGGGGGAGGAGCTACAGATGCTAACGTAACCGGATTACCGGCATCAGGAATTACTTTTGTAAAAAATACTACTGCAAAAACAATCACAATCACAGGAACTCCAACTGCAACTTTGTCCTATTCTATTACGACAACAGGGACAGGTACAGCTGCAATAGGATCAGGGACTATTACAGTTACAAATCCCACTCCAGCAAATCAAATTCATAATTTTACTGTTTCAGGAAAAACAAGTACATTTTATACTATTACAGGAAATATGAATTCTACTCCAGGTTCAGTTACTTATGCAGGGTTGACATTGACAGCCCGTTTAAAAATTGAATCCAGCACATCTATTAAGTTTACAACAACAAGTGCTTCTACTCTAACACTGGTATTTGACTCAAATTTTACAGGAACAATATTGGTCAATAATGTATCTTATACTGCATCAGCAGGAATAGTTACAGTATCATTAGCAGCTGGTCTAAATACAATAACAAAAGGGTCTGTTGCAAATCTATACTACATGAGTACTGCATATAATAGTACAGCACGTATGTCCGGAAACAACATTCAAGAAACAGTTGAAGCTGCAAAACTGACATTATATCCAAACCCTGTTTCAAGTGAATTGAATATTTCTTCAGATAAAACTATTCAAAAAGTGGAGGTATATAATTTATCAGGAGCACTGGTAAACACACAACAGGGAAATAGCAATACTGTAGACATGAGTAATCTTGCTAATGGCAGTTATTTACTAAAAGTATTCACGGAAAACAGTGTAATTACTAAAAGAATTATTAAAAAATAAAATACTGCTAACTAACCATTTCTCAATTAAAAAGGCTTCCAATTTTGGAAGCCTTTTTGTATTTATGATAATTAGTGTTTATTTTATAAATCGAATTTAATACCTTGTGCCAATGGTAAACTAGTGGTATAATTAATGGTATTAGTCTGACGTCTCATATATATTTTCCACGCATCAGAACCAGATTCTCTTCCGCCCCCAGTTTCTTTTTCACCTCCAAAAGCACCTCCAATTTCAGCTCCGGAAGTACCAATATTCACATTGGCAATTCCACAATCAGAACCCGTAACAGATAAAAATCTTTCTGCTTCACGCAAATTATTAGTCATAATTGCAGAAGATAATCCCTGTGCCACTCCATTTTGAACGTCAATGGCATTTTCAACTTCTCCTGAATATTTAATCAGATATAAAACAGGTGCAAAGGTTTCATGTTGTACAATTTCGAATGAATTTTGAGCTTCAGCAATAGCCGGTTTTACATAACAGCCACTTTCGTAACCTTCGCCCGAAAGTACACCGCCTTCAACCAAAATTTTTCCACCTTCGGCAACTACCTTATTCAGAGCTATGGCATACATTTCTACAGCGTGAATATCAATTAACGGTCCAACATGGTTTTTTTCATCTAACGGATTACCAATTCGTAATTGTTGATACGCTGCTATCAGAGCCTCTTTTACTTTTTCATAAATGCTTTCATGAATAATTAATCTTCGGGTTGAGGTACAGCGTTGTCCGGCTGTTCCAACAGCCCCAAAGACAGCCCCGATCACTGTCATTTTAATATCTGCATCCGGAGTAACAATAATGGCATTGTTTCCTCCTAATTCCAATAGTGATTTACCTAAACGCCCTGCAACAGCTTGTGCAACTATTTTTCCCATTCTGGTTGATCCTGTTGCAGAAATTAATGGAATTCGCGTATCGGCAGTCATTAATTCCCCTATTCTGTAATCACCGTTTATTAAGCATGAAATACCTTCGGGTAAATTATTTTCTTTAATAACCTGGGCAATAATATTTTGGCAGGCAATTCCACATAAAGGTGTTTTTTCTGAAGGTTTCCAAACACAAACATCTCCGGAAATCCATGCCAAAGCTGTATTCCATGACCAAACCGCAACCGGAAAGTTAAATGCAGAAATGATTCCTACAACTCCTAATGAATGATATTGCTCATACATACGATGTCCCGGCCTTTCAGAATGCATTGTTAATCCGTGTAATTGGCGTGATAATCCAACTGCAAAGTCACAGATATCAATCATTTCCTGTACTTCGCCATAACCTTCCTGCAGAGATTTCCCCATTTCATACGAAACCAATTTTCCAAGGGCTTCTTTGTTTTGACGTAATTTTTCTCCAAACTGACGTACAATTTCACCACGTTGAGGGGCTGGAATCAGTCGAAAAGTTTTAAACGCTGCTGTAGCTGATTGCATAACTCTTTCGTAATCCTCAGGTGTTGATGTTTTTACCGAAGCGATTAATTTTCCGTCAACCGGTGAATAACTGTCTAAAATTTCACCGGATGAAAAATTTTCTAAACCCGTTGATGTCCCTTCATTTATAAACTTAATGCCCAATTTTTCCAGAGCTTCATTTATTCCAAATTGCGATGCTATTGTTGTCATTGTAACTTTTTTAGTTAAAATTGTTGTATTTTTATGTAAAGATATTGTTTCAAATTGAATTCCAATGCCGTAAGTCAAAGTAAATTTAGCGTTATTTTATAGGATTCGGATAAATATATATCTGTTTATTGAGGTTAATTAATGAAATTTGTATCAATAAAATTAGAAATATGAAATTTGTAAAAACGCTTTTGATTTGTTTGATTTTAATCTCAATCCATACGGTTGCCCAAAAAAAGCAAAAAAATGCTTTTCAGGTTGTTCCATTAGGTGTAAAAGGGGGTATTGACGAAAAAAATCTTTCGGCATATTTATTGGCACCTTCAAATACAAAAGATTATATCTGTCTGGATGCCGGAACTATCAATTCAGGAATCGAAAAAGCTATTGAAAACAAAGTTTTTAAAGTTTCAACAAGTGAAGTATTGCGAAAATATATTAAAGGGTATTTGATTTCGCATGCACATTTGGATCATGTTTCGGGCTTGATTATTAATTCTCCGGCGGATTCTTCAAAAACAGTTTATGCTACCAATACATGTATGGAAATGATGGAGAATCATTATTTTAACGATCAGACCTGGGTTAATTTTGGAGATCAGGGTATTGGCTTTCCGTTGAAAAAATATCATTTTCAAACTTTGGCAATTGGTGAAGAAACTCCGATTACAAATACCACAATGACTGTAAAAGCCTTTCCTTTGAGTCATGTGAATCCTTTTGAAAGTACAGCCTTTTTAATCAAAAACGAAGATAATTATGTATTATACTTGGGTGATACAGGTCCCGATGCTGTAGAAAAAAGCAATAATTTACTGGATTTATGGAAAGTAATTGCACCATTAATTCAGAGTAAAAAATTAAAAGGTATTTTTATTGAAGTTTCTTTCCCGAACGAACAGCCAGATCGGTTTTTATTTGGGCATCTGACTCCAAAATATTTGATGAATGAACTTCATGAGTTGGAAAAATTAACCGGAAAAAATTCTTTGAATGAATTTAAAATAGTTGTTACACATTTGAAACCGCCCGCTAAAAACATTAAATTAATTAAAGAGCAAATAAAAATTCAAAATGATTTAGGCTTGAAATTTATTTTTCCTGAACAGGGGAAGTATTTTGAATTATAGGCGACAGTTAATTCTGTTGGGATTTCATATCAAATAAAAATAATTTATTCTGGCTGATAATAATGTGGTTTGGGGAGAACTCATAAAAAAACCGATAAACTTTAAAAGCTTATCGGTTTTATATTTAATAATAGTTTCTTTTATAAATCAAATCCTAAATTAACTCCTAATTTGTTGGCAATAATTTTGGTAATACGTTGCTTTAATTCCGGTATTTTGATGCTTTCGATAACGGCATTTGAGAATGCGTACATCAATAAAGCTTTAGCTTCTTTTTTCGGGATTCCGCGGGATTGCATATAGAACATTGCTGTTTCATCTAATTGTCCAACAGTACATCCGTGAGAACATTTTACATCATCAGCAAAGATTTCTAATTGTGGTTTAGCATTAATTGTTGCTTTATCACTCAATAAAATATTGTTGCTTTTTTGGAAAGCATTTGTTTTTTGAGCTTCTTTCTCTACCAAAACTTTTCCGTTGAAAACTCCTGTTGAGCGATCGGAAAAAATTCCTTTATAATCCTGAAAACTCTCACAATTTGGAGTTGCATGATTTACCAATGTATAATGGTCAACATGTTGTTTTTCACCAATAATGGTAATCCCGTTAAGTGTACTGGTTAGTCTTTCGCCAAAATGATAAAAGTTCAAATTGTTACGAGTCAGGTTTCCTCCAAAAGAGAAAGTGTGTACGTAAACATGACTTTCCTGTTGTTGCGAAACGAAAGTGTTGTCTATTAAATTCGCTTCGATGTTATCATTTTGAATTTTGTAATAGTCAACGATTGCGCGTTTTTGAGCAAAAATTTCTGTTACCGAATTGGTTAAAACAGGATTTTCGTTCAAACTTTGGTGGCGTTCGATAATTTGAACATGTGAATTTTCTCCAACAATAATTAAATTTCTTGGTTGAACCATTAGTGCAGCTTCATTTCCTGTAGAGAAATACATAACTTCAATAGGTTTGTCAGCTACTTTTTTCTGTGGAATATTGATAAAAGCTCCTTCAATTGCAAAAGCAGTATTCAACGAAGTCAAACTGTCATCTTTGCTGGCGATTTGATTGAAATAAGTATCAATAATCATTTTATATTTTGGTTTTGTCAATGCCGATGACATTAAACAAACATCGATTCCGTCGTGAGTTGTAGAAGACAAATGCGAACTGAAAACGCCATCGATAAATACCAATTTATAAGTATCAATTTCGTGTAAAAAGTATTTTTTTACATGATTGAATTCAATTGCATTTTCCTGCTTTGGAAAAACCGTAAAGTCATTTTTTAAGATGGCGTTTAGCGATGTATATTTCCAGGCTTCTTCTTTTTTGGTTGGGAAGCCTTTATTTTCAAAATTTTTTATTGCATTTGTGCGTATGTCATGTAAATCTGAATGTACATCAACACGCTCTTCAAAAGCCATAAAAGACGATACTAATTTTTCTTTTAAATCCATTGTTCTTTTGTTTCCTTCGGGTTTCAGGTTTCAAGTTTCAGGTTGCCTGTTGAACTTAATTCCTTTGAATCCAATTGTTTTAGGTTTAAAATTTCAAGTTTTCTGCTGAAACTTATTTCCTTTGAAATCTTTTTTATTTAGATAAGTGATAATTTTTTTTAATTTACCGCTTAAATTTTCATAATCTGTTTTTAAAACTTCGAATTTTTGTTCAGAAATATATTCAAAATCAAAAACTCTATAAAGCTGAGATCTTGTTTCTCCAGCCGAACCTTTTGCGATTGATAAAAATTGTCGAAATTCTAGATTCCATCTCTTTCAAAACCTTCAGCGATATTATCCATTACGGATCCGGAAGAATCTTTTATTTGATTTTTAAATTTGAAATCCGACTTCAATTCCGTTTCAACTGCAATGAGATGAATTTCTTTTGATAATCGTCTCGCTTCCTTCCAGATTTCTAAATCTTCAAACCTATTTATTGTTGCCATAATCCCTGTTTTTTATTTTTAAAGTTTAAACTTACAAAAACAAGTTCAACCTGAAACTAAAAAAACATGAAACATGAAACAAAAATTCTAATTCTCCGCTTTAATCCAGTCGTATCCTTTTTCTTCCAGTTCGTAAGCCAGTTCTTTTCCGCCAGATTTTACTATTCTTCCGTTGTACAAAACGTGAACGAAATCCGGAACGATATAATCCAGCAAACGTTGGTAGTGCGTAATTACGATAATGGCGTTTTTCTCGCTTTTAAGTTTGTTAACTCCGTTAGCTACAATCCTTAGCGCATCAATATCAAGGCCTGAATCGGTTTCATCAAGAATAGCTAATTTTGGTTCTAACATTGCCATTTGAAAAATCTCATTTCTTTTTTTCTCACCACCTGAAAAACCTTCATTAAGAGAACGGGATAGAAATTTACGGTCGATTTCCAACAATTCAGATTTCTCACGAATTACTTTCAGCATTTCGTTTGCAGGCATTTCTTCCTGACCGTTTGCTTTGCGTGTTTCGTTAATCGCTGTTTTCATGAAGTTCGTAACACTTACTCCGGGAATTTCTACAGGATATTGAAACGAAAGGAAAACTCCTTTATGTGCTCTTTCTTCAGGAGCAAGATCAGCAAGATCTTCTCCGTCAAGAAAAACTCCTCCGTCAGTAACTTCATAGTTTTCGTTTCCGGCAATTACAGCCGAAAGTGTACTTTTTCCGGAACCGTTAGGCCCCATGATAGCGTGTACTTCACCAGCTTTAACTTCTATATTAATTCCTTTCAGGATTTCTTTATCACCAATTGAGGCGTGAAGGTTTTTTATTGATAACATTGTTCTCTTTTATTTTATATAAATGTCAATTCTATTTTTGTTGTTTGGTTTAAGATGTTGGCATTAAAATGCACGTGTCCTAAATATTCCATGCCTAAATAATCGGCTGTTTTTTTGAACGGAATGTAAAAACTTTCTTCGATTTCATTATCGTGTGAATTTGAAATCACGCCAATTTTCTTTCCTCTAAGCTTTCTTCCGGTTTCTTTTTCAATTCGGATTAAATCCGAAAAACGATCAAAAAAAACCTTCATTATTCCACTCATATTATACCAATATATTGGCGTTGCAAAAATTAAGGTGTCATAATTTTCGATGATACCTTTTATTAAAGGAAAAAAATCATCTTCTCTGTTTTTGCTTTCGTAATCGTAATAGGAAATATTAAAATCACTTAAATTTATTACCTCTATTCCGTGTTCTTTAGAAATCTCATCCACAATTTTTGTTGTGTTTCCGTTTTTTCTTGACGAACCTAAAATGATTACTGCCTTACCTTCCATTTTGTATTAACCTACTGATCCTTCAAGAGAAATCTCTAATAATTTTTGAGCTTCAACAGCGAATTCCATTGGTAATTTGTTCAGGACATCTTTACTGAAACCATTTACAATTAATGCAATTGCTTTTTCTGTCGGAATACCTCTTTGGTTGCAATAAAAAACCTGATCTTCTCCAATTTTACTTGTAGTTGCCTCGTGTTCTATTTTTGCCGAAGGATTTTTACTTTCGATATAAGGAAAAGTATGCGCTCCACAATTATTACCCATTAATAATGAGTCACATTGCGAAAAGTTTCTCGCATTGTCAGCTCTGGCACTAATTTGCACTAATCCACGGTAACTGTTTTGTGATTTTCCAGCTGAGATACCTTTAGAAATAATAGTCGATTTAGTGTTTTTTCCTAAATGGATCATTTTAGTTCCGGTGTCAGCTTGTTGGTAATTATTGGTGACAGCGATTGAATAAAATTCTCCTACCGAATTGTCTCCTTTTAATATACACGAAGGATATTTCCAGGTTACAGCAGAACCGGTTTCTACCTGTGTCCATGAAATTTTAGCGTTAGTTTCGCATAAACCTCTTTTGGTTACAAAATTATAAACCCCGCCTTTTCCTTCTTTATTTCCTGGGAACCAGTTTTGAACAGTAGAATATTTAATTTCGGCATCATCCAAAGCAATTAATTCAACCACAGCAGCGTGTAATTGGTTTTCATCACGACTTGGAGCCGTACAACCTTCAAGGTATGAAACATAACTTCCTGCATCTGCAATAACCAAAGTTCTTTCAAACTGTCCGGTTCCTGCCTGATTGATTCTAAAGTATGTTGAAAGTTCCATTGGGCAGCGAACACCTTTTGGAATATAACAGAAACTTCCATCAGAGAAAACGGCTGAGTTTAATGCGGCATAGAAGTTGTCTTTTTGAGGTACAACAGTTCCTAAATATTTACGAACTAATTCCGGATGTTCTTTTATAGCCTCAGAGATCGGACAGAAAATGATACCTTTTTCTCCTAATGTTTTTTTGAAAGTAGTAGCAACAGAAACAGAATCGACAACAATATCCATAGCGACATTGTTCATCATTTTTTGTTCATCAACTGAGATACCCAATTTTTTGTACATCTCTAAAAGTTCAGGATCTACATCATCCAGCGTTTTATTAGGATCTACTTGTTTTGGAGCAGAATAGTATGAAATTGCCTGAAAATCCGGTTTTACATAATGAACATTTGCCCATTCCGGTTCAATCATTTCTTTCCAGGCACGAAAAGCTTCAATACGCCATTCGGTCATCCATTCAGGTTCTTCTTTTTTAAGAGAAATAGCCCTGACGATATCTTCGTTTAAGCCAATAGGAAACGTTTCCGACTCAATATCAGTATAAAATCCGTATTCGTATTCTTTAGTTTCGAGTTCGATCTTTAAATCGTCTTCTGTATATTTTGACATTTTTCAGTTTTTTAAAACTTTTAAGAAATTAAAATGTAATTTTTTAAAAGTTTAAATTTTTTGATTCTTTAATTTTTAAAGTGAAAAAGATTCACCACAACCACAAGTTCTGCTTGCATTTGGGTTATTAAAAACAAATCCTTTTCCGTTTAATCCGCCGGAAAATTCTAAGATTGTTCCGGCTAAATATAGAAATGATTTTTTTTCAACTGCAATTGTTATGTCATTGTCTATAAATATTTTATCATCTTCGCCTTTGGTTTTATCAAATTTTAAATCATATGACAAACCGGAGCATCCGCCACTTTTCACCCCTACGCGTACGTAGTCATGTGCGGCATCAAAACCATCATCTTTCATCAAATCGATGATTTTCTTTTTGGCTGTATCAGAAACCTTTATCATTGTTTTTAAGTATTTGTTTTTGTCTTCATTTTTAATTGCTTCTAAAAACAGTAAATATGACTATTATTTTTTAAAGTACTGTATTCCAATATTCAAATGAAATTATTTGCAAAGATACGACTTAAAAACCTTTTTCCATAACGCTTCACATTATTATAACAAATGTTAAAATAGACAGAAGTTATTTTAATAATTAACTCTTTGTGATTTTATTATCATTATAGGAATGTTTTTGTTAAGTAATTGTTATCAATTTTAAGTAATTGTCTAAATAACCATAAGTATACTTATATTGAATAAGAAAATATTGTTATTTTTGCACGAAATTAAGAGTAATTATGAAGAAGCATTATAACAGTTCGTTAAAAATAATTATTGCAGTACTTTTTGTTTTTGGATTAGGTGCTACATTTTATATTTTTAGTAACGAGCTAAAAGGAAATTTTAATGTATCAAAAACTGCAACCGAATTGAATCAGAAAGGATCTGTTCAAAAAAACATATTAGACTCTTTAAACACTCTAAAATTAGCTTATGATGTGGCAATGCTTGAAAAATCAGCTTTGTCAGAAGAATTAGAACTTGAAAAGAGAAATGTTGAAAATTTAATGGCAATCATAAACGCTTCTAAAAACCCAACCTTTCTGCAATTACAAGTTTATCGAAAGCAACTTTCAGATTTGAAAATTTCATTTGAAGCAAAACGTGCAGAAATTAAAAAACTTAAATCGCAAAATAAATATTTGCTGACTGAAATTGAAAGTCAAAATGCGGCTATGTCTCAGCAAAAGATTAAAAATGATACTTTGGTTTCACATCAGAAGCAGCTTGAATCCACTTTAAAAACAGCTTCTACATTGGATTTGAGTAATTTCGATGTTGTAGCACTTCGGAACAAAAAATCAGGGGAGGAATTGGAAACAGACAAAGCGAAAAGTACCAATAAGCTTAAAGCGAGTTTTTCTATTTCAGGAAATTCTGTAGCCAAAAAAGGAAAAAGAGTTTTTTATGTTCAGGTTTTAGATCAGCAAAATGCAGTTTTAGGTGCTAATAAACTGATTGAATTTGGTAATAATAAAGCCCTGGTTTATAGTTTTATTGTTGCTATTGATTTTCAGGGAAAACCCGTAAACGTGTATGGGGTTTTAAATTCTGATGGATATGAATTTAAAAAAGGAACTTATTTTGTCAATTTCTTCGACAAACAAGAATTAATCGGAAGCGCATCTATTGTATTAAAATAATTGTTTTTCAATTTTTAAATTGAATTTTAGCAATAGAAAATTGGATTTCCTAGCTTTGTTTAAATCTTAGAAATTCAAACTTATGAAGCTTTATCCAATAGAATCAGGAAATTTTAAATTAGACGGAGGCGCCATGTTTGGTGTTGTTCCTAAAACAATCTGGAATAAAACCAATCCTGCTGACGTCAATAATCTAATTGATATTGCGGCTCGTTGTCTGCTTATTGAAGATGGCAATCGTCTGATTTTGATCGATACCGGAATGGGGAATAAACAATCGGATAAGTTTTTTGGATATTATTCGCTTTGGGGATCTCACACCCTGGATGGCTCTTTAGCAAAATATGGCTTTCACCGCGATGATATTACCGATGTTTTTATGACGCATTTGCACTTTGATCATTGTGGAGGAAGTGTGCAATGGAATTCTGACAGAACCGGCTATGAACCAGCATTTAAAAATGCCAAATACTGGAGTAACGAAAATCATTGGGAATGGGCTACAAAACCAAATGCCCGTGAAAAAGCTTCTTTTTTAGCTGAGAATATTTTGCCAATGCAGGAAAGTGGCCAGTTGAATTTTATAAAACGCCCTGAAGCTGATTTTGGGTTTTCAGAAGAATTGGATTTTGGAATTTACTACGTTGACGGTCATACCGAAAAACAAATGATTCCACACATTCAATATCAGGACAAAACGATTGTTTTCTGTGCCGATTTATTAGCAACTGCCGGACATATTCCGCTGCCGTATGTTATGGGTTATGACACTCGTCCTTTATTGACAATGCCGGAGAAAGCAAAATTTTTGAATGCAGCTGCAGATCATAATCATTATTTATTTCTGGAACATGACGCACACAATCAAATTATAACAGTTGAACATACTGAAAAAGGGGTTCGGTTAAAAGAAGTTTTTACTTGCGAAGAAGTGCTATAGAACTTACTATTTTTACAAATTATTGATGTAAATGTCCCTAAAATATAATGTTTAGAAATTTTTGAATATTAAACAACTTAGTAAAAAAATCATAACACACTGTTAATGGTTAGTTTTTTGTAACAAAAAAGTATAATTTAGTCGAATTATTTTCAACATTATTTATATTATAACATGAGCCATATAAAACCTATTAGTATATCTGCTTTTGCATTCCTTGTTTTAGCAGGTGGTGGTGCAACCTTACATGCACAAGTTTCAATACCTAAGGAAGCGATTACAGCGCCTTTAGCAATTGTAAAAAAAGCACCGGTTTCTGAAAACGATTTAAAAAGATGGAGTCATCTTGATTTAGTAAAAGATACCATTCCGGGAATGAGTGTTGATAAAGCCTATGCTGAATTACTACAAGGTAAAACCGGCAAAAAAGTAATCGTCGGAATTGTAGATTCGGGAGTAGATATTGAGCATGAAGATTTAAAAGGAATGATCTGGACAAATCCTAAAGAAATTCCGGGAAACGGAATCGATGATGATAAAAACGGATTTGTTGATGATATTCACGGATGGAATTTTCTTGGAGATGCAGTACATGAAAATCTCGAAATGACGCGTATTGTTAAAAAAGGAGATGATGGATCTGCTGAGTACAAAAATGCTTTGGCACAATATGAGGAAAAATCTAAAAAGGTTTTAGAAGATAAACAACAGGTCGACTTTTTATTAGATGTTCATAATACAATAAAAAAAGAACTAAATAAAACAACTTATAAACTTGAAGATTTAAGCAAAATTACTTCGACTGATCCAAAAGTGGCGAGAAGTAAAATGGTTATGACGCAAATTTTTGGCAATGCAGGCCCAACTTTTGATCCCGAAGCTGAATTGGAAGATTACAGAGAGCAAGTTTACGATCAGTTCAACTATAATTTGAATAAAGAGTATGACGGAAGAAAAGTTGTAGGCGATAATCCTGAAGATATTAAAAATAATCATTATGGAAATAATATTGTTTTTGGTCCGGACAAAGAAAAAGCACTTCACGGAACACACGTTGCCGGAATTATTGCACAAGTTCGCGGTAATAATTTAGGAGGTGACGGTATTACCAATAATGTTGAAATATTAACTGTCAGAGCTGTACCTGACGGAGATGAATACGATAAAGATATTGCTTTGGCAATTCGTTATGCTGTTGATAATGGAGCAAAAGTTATTAACGGAAGTTTTGGAAAAAGTTTTTCTCCCCACAAGCAATGGGTTTATGATGCTATAAAATATGCTCAGAAAAAAGATGTTTTAATTGTTCATGCCGCAGGTAATGACGGTTATAATATTGATGAAACAAAGAACATCAATTATCCAAATGATTCTGAAAATAATATCAAAGAGTTTGCAGATAATGTTATCACGATTGGTGCAATTAATAAAGAATATGGAGAAAACGTTGTGGCCGGATTTTCGAATTTCGGAAAAGTAAACGTCGATGTTTTTGCTCCTGGTGAAGAGATCTATGCAACAGTTCCAAACAACAAATACAAATATTTGCAGGGAACTTCAATGGCTTCACCAAATGCTGCCGGAGTTGCAACGTTGATCCGTTCGTATTATCCAAAATTAAAAGCTTCACAGGTAAAACACATTTTGATGGATTCAGGAGTTTTGCTTCCAACAAATGTAGTTTTAGGAGAAAATAAAGAGGTAAAACCAGCATCCGAATCATCAAAAACGGCTAAAATGGTGAATGCTTACAATGCTTTATTGATGGCGGAAAAAATGTCAAAAAAATAAAAAAATAAATTACTAATCCAATGGAAGGGTGAAAGCTCTTCCATTTTTTTATTTAAATGAATATGCATAAAATTATTCTACTTTCTTTTTTAAGTTTTGGTTTGAACTCGGTTTTTGCACAAAATACTCCCTACTGGCAACAACATGCTGATTATAAGATGGAAGTGTCGATGGATGTAAAAAACTATCAGTATAAAGGAAAACAGGAATTGATTTATACCAATAATTCTCCGGATACTTTACGAAAAGTATTTTATCATCTGTTTCCAAATGCTTTTCAGCCGGGAAGCGAAATGGATGCACGTCTGCATTCTATAAAAGATCCTGACGGAAGAATGGTAAGTAAAGTAAAAGGCCCTGATGGTAAAGACGTAAAACAAAGCAGAATTGAAACTTTAAAACCAAATGAAATCGGGTTTTTGAAAATTACCAATTTCAAACAAGATGGTGTAACAGCACAAACGAGAAATTCAGGGACTGTTTTAGAAGTCACATTGGCTAAGCCGATTTTACCTAATTCTAAAACTACTTTTACTTTAGATTTTAATGGACAGGTCCCGGTTCAGATTCGTCGTTCAGGAAGAAATAATTCAGAGGGAATCGAATTGTCAATGTCGCAATGGTATCCTAAATTAGCCGAATTTGATTTTGAAGGCTGGCATGCAGATCCTTATATTGCCAGAGAATTTTATGGAGTTTGGGGTAATTTTGATGTAAAAATTACAATCGATAAAGACTATACCATTGGAGGTTCAGGATATTTGCAGGATAAAAACGAAATCGGCCACGGCTATGAAGATGCTGGTGTAACAGTGGTGTATCCTAAAAAAGCAAAGACATTAACCTGGCATTTTATCGCTCCAAATGTACACGATTTTACCTGGGCAGCAGATAAGAATTACGCACATGATATTGTAAAAGGACCAAATGATGTTGATTTGCATTTTTTCTACAAAAACAATCCAAAAGTTGCTGAGAACTGGAAAAAATTAGAGCCATTAATGGTGAAAGTAATGGATTATTATAACCATAAAGTGGGTGCTTATCCGTACAAACAATATTCATTTATACAGGGAGGAGATGGCGGAATGGAATATGCAATGTGTACTTTGATGTTAGGAAACGGAACCCTTGAAGGAATTTTAGGAACCGCAACTCACGAATTGGGACATTCCTGGTTTCAGCATATTTTAGCTTCAAACGAGTCAAAACATCCATGGATGGATGAAGGTTTTACAACTTACATCGAAGATTCGGCTTTAAATGAACTGGCAGGAGATAAAAAAGTTGCAAATCCATTCAAAGGAAATTATGCTGCTTATTATCAACTGGTACAGTCCGGAAAGGAACAGCCACAGACTACCCATGGCGATCGTTATGATGAAAACAGGCCATACAGTATTTCGTCTTATATAAAAGGAAGCATCTTTTTATCACAATTAGGATATGTAATCGGGCAGGAGAATCTGGATGCGACTTTAAAAAGATATTTTAACGATTTCAAATTCAAACACCCAACTCCAAACGATATTAAAAGATCTGCAGAAAGAGTTTCAGGTGCTGAATTAGACTGGTATTTGACTGATTGGGCACAAACAACAAACACAATTGATTACGGAATTAAGGACGTATCAGATAATGGAGGTAAAACGATCGTAACTTTAGAAAGAATCGGAAGAATGCCAATGCCAATCGATTTAACCGTAGAATATACTGACGGAACTTCTGAGAGTTTCTATATTCCGTTAAGAATGATGAATTTTATCAAGCCAAATCCTAATCCGAACGTAAAAAGAACTGTATTGGATGATTGGGCATGGGCAATGTCAAACTATAACTTTACAATTGACAAAAACAAAACTGCCATTAAGAAAATCACAATCGACCCAAGCGGACTAATGGCTGATGTAAAAGCTGCCAATAATAGCTACGAAATAAAATAATTTCCAAAAGTATTTTTTGTCAAAAAAGCCAAAGTTAGTTTCTTGCTAATTTTGGCTTTTTTCTGTTTTTAAAACTTACCCGAAGTAATGTATTACTAATTTTATTTTTGATTAAAACAAAATAATATAAATACTACAAAATTTAATTTTATTTTCTATTTTTAGCCAAAATTTAATAAATCAAATGAAAGCTAATTTCAATTATAATTTTAGGGTTGTCCATGATATTAGTTTTCAACTATTCGAAAAAAAATCTGCGGCTGCAAGTACTTATGACGTTCAATTTGAACAGCTGGAAAGCAAAAATTTCAAGATTGAAGTCAGGCGTAATGATTTTAAAGTCAATGACAAAAAAATCGAACTAAAGTTTGAACGAATAGCCTATGAATACAATAAGGCAATTTTTCCGGTTTTATTTGATGTAAAGGATGGTGCTTTTTTACTTTCAAATTATACTGAAATAGCAGAAAGGATCACCGCAAAAGATGAGGAGCTCAAACAGAGGCATGAAGGCCCCGGATTTGAGTATATCCGGAATCAGTTTTTAGAAAATACAGCAAAAGATGGTTATGCGATGTCGAGGTATTTCTTTTCTTTTGGTTTGATGAAAGTAATTATGCTTTGTCTTCAGGAAACAGAAAATTATGATGAATATGATTTTCACTGGGATATCATTCCGTTAGAAACTACCTTGTTTTGGAAAGGGAATGCAAAGTTTGACCCTGCCTTGAAAACTTTAAAATACGAAGGACAAGAAGCCGATACTGAAGAACTTTTTGAGAAAATAAAAGAATATGGTATTGTCAACAAATATCCTCAAAAATTGCGCGATGAAGATTCGCTGATTACTGCAACGGCAAATAACGAAACTCAATATATAACCACAAAACTTGATTTTGAATTCTCTAAAACAGAGATAAAAATCAACAACCCCTATTTTGATTACCAGGAAATAATATCTATCAATCGTAAGTATTAATCGTGCGCGATTCAACTAATAAATAAAAGAAAATGAGTGCTGCCATACCTTATTTAGTAAAAAAAGGAGATACGTTAGAGAGTATCTCGTCAGATTTAGGAATAACAAATTCTTACGATTTACGTAATTACCATAACATGAACAGTGAGGTAAAAGACGGAATTGGTGCTGATGTTGTAGAAGGAAAGACCCTTTTGACGCCACCGAAAGAAAAGATTGATGCTGCGAACGCCAAAAGAGAAGAGCTTGATAAGGATGATAAGGCAGAAAGTGAGAAAAAGGAAAAAGAGAAAAAAGAGGAGCAGAAAAAAGAAGAAGAGAAGCAAAAGAAAGCTGCCAAAAGCGAACATGACGACAAACATTTTGTAGTGCATAAAGCGGAATGTGCCTGTAATCAGGCCGAAAACCCTAAGCAGACAGCAAAATTATTAGTTACTTCACATGACAAGGTAGTGCTGAACGATCAGGATGGGAAGTTTTTTGCCACTGAAATCGATAAAACCTTTGATCCGTCTGCGGCTACTTTTGGAAAGTGCAAACTTCAGCCTTCTTCCAGTGGATATTTGCCGTGTACACTTGCTCCTGCTCCAAAATGGACTAAAGTATATGAGAAAACAGAGGTTTTAGGAAATAAAGTGCTGACTGAGATTTCGACTTTGCAATGTACCATAGGAGGAAAAATTGAAATAGTAAAGCACGGTCAAACCGACAGTGTAATGAAAGAGCATGCAGACAATACCGATCCTGCGGCATTGGCTCTGATAAACCCGGCAATAAAAATGCCTGTTCCGGAAATGGCCTATCCAAATATTTCGGGCATCACATTAAAAAGTTTAGAAAACGATCCGGCCTTTAAATCCGTTTCATCATCAGAAGGCAAAAAGGTGGAGCAGGTAATGGTACGTCCAAATACCGAATGTACTTTTGAAGCGAAGGTAAAAAAAGGAAATGTTGCCCTGACCTCCTGGGTTATTTATGAAGGTGATACAGGAGATAAGGACAAGAAATTACTAACGAGTGAACAAGTAGGAACCAGCTTTAAAAACAGTTTTCCGACCTTGGGCAAGTATCGGGTTGAAGGGTATGGTAAACCCAAAAAAGAAGATTTTGAGAAAGGAAAATTCGATAAAAATTATCCTGATTGTTCTATAGATGTCGAGGTTACCCACAATAAGCTCGTTGGAAATGAGCTGCTGCCTATCGATGGAGAGAATTTTGCAAAAAAAGTTGGTGGAAAAATGCGTCTGAGACAAAATTTTCCGGCCAGTTTTAAGGCAAAATTTTTGATGCCGCCAACTGCTGAAGAACTGGAACAATTACGATTGTATGTTACCGACGCCTCAGGAAATATTATAGATTCAATAAAACTAAACCATACCGTTTCGTTTACTCCAATAAACACTAAAGCACAGTATAAAATTATAGCCGAATATATACCGGATTCAGGCGAGGTGTTTACCCAAAGTTTTACTGCCGAAACCATAACCAACTCTGTAGCTGCAATAACCCATACTGCTGAGGTGATCAGGCCCGGAACTGCTATGTCATTTTCTGTAAAAGAAGGCACCTTTAGTTTTTATGTTCCGGATGATGAGGCTGCAGATGCTGCCATTGGCAAAGAGTTACAACAAGTAAAATGGAATTTGAATGGACGCTTTCTGGGGAGCGGTAAAAGTATCGCCATACCCGGACATGAATTCTTCAGCAAAGGAAAATATGTAGTAGAAGCCTATGTACAGAAGGCCAATGCCTATGGTGCAGCAACCAAAGATGAAGAGGATGACTGGCGTTTTGAGGTAAAAGACAATGATGTCCTGGCTTTTAGTTATATAGGAGCTCCAAAAGTAGGGAAAACAACCCGGCTGGAGGCTAATTCCTTTGTGTTTGCTGATTTACCCGAAACCGAAAAGGTATTTTGGGAAACTGCTGTGCAGCATAAACAATTAGATAAAAAAAGCATATCGATCACGCCTGCGGTTGCAGGAAAGCAAAACGTAAGATGCAGGATCAACAACCAACCAGGCGTAACCTTAAGTATTGATGTAAAACAAGCCAAAGTTCTGGAGATGCTTTTTACAGACAGTAACGGTATTGAGATACAAAGAGCCAGCTGGGGACAAAAGATAAATATCTGGGTGAAACAGGAACACCTTATTGACGAAGATATTATTGTAGAAGTTTGGGATAATGATACATTTGATGGTGATGATAATGTTGCTGTTATCAATAAAAACAAATATGATGGAGGCTTGATATCGTTTGATTTAGGTCCTTTTGTTAAACAAAAAACGGGCGACCATGGTAAGTTGTATGTACGAATTGGTGCCCCAAAGTTAAAATTAGCCAATTCGAATGCTATATTTGAATCTAAAAATCATCTTGACGTTCAGGACAAACGAGAGATTTATGGGGCGCATATTGGCAGCCAGGATGGTAAAGAGAGACATTATATGGCAGATTATGATAAGATAAGTTATTTTTATGCCAAGTCGAGAGGAATAAAAAAAGAGGAGCAATTAAATTTAACCATTTACGAAAAAGATAAAGAACTTTTAGTAGCCACCGTGCATGTAGACGAAAGTGGGATGATAAAGGTAAAGTTGGAATGGAATCTAATAAATCCAAAACTTCCAATGCGTATGGTTTATGCCATTGTAAAAGACAAAGAGGATAATATTCTGTATAATGGTGCCAGAACTGTTACAGGTCTTGTTGTTATAACCAAAAAAAGTGCTTTGCTAAGTCTTGCGGAGTATAAAAGTGCTGTTTTGGTTGGGAATGAGGATGCAAATGGTTCTAAAAAAGATAACAAAAATGGGGTTTGTGAATGTGAGGCAAAAGTGCGAGCTTTTATGAGGATGTTACGTGTAGGTGAAGGTACTGAAAATGAAATAGGCTATGAAACAATTGTTGGAGGAAGTACTTTTAAGGATCATGGAAAAAACTTTGATAACCATCCAAATGTTTATATAAAAAAGCATGATTCTAGAGCCGCAGGTGCTTATCAAATAACAATGAATAATTGGAATGATGTAGCTTTTGTTGATTGGAGAAAAGAGCATGGTTTAAATGATTTTAAACCTGAGAGTCAAGATAAATACTGTGTTTATCTAATAAAAGAAAAAAAGAAAGCGTTAGGTTTAATTAAAAAAGATAATATAAAAGAAGCTATTGATAAATGTCGAACGGAATGGGCTAGTTTACCGGGTGCGGGTTATGGACAAAGAGAAGAAGATATTGATAATATTTTAAAAAAGTATAAACAATATTACCAAGAAGAATTAAAAGGTCCAACAAACCATTTGCATATTAAAAAAGGTTTCCTCAAAGAATTTGGTGAGGAATGTTGTGAAGAAGAAAATATTGTTGTAGGCGTTATTAATAAATATAGAATTGATGTTGATGTTTTTACATATTCTAAAATAATGAAGTGTTTAACATCTAATAAATATCAATATGACATTTATGAAAGTAATAAGTTAATTAAAACAATAACTGTAGAAAAAAATGAGCATAATTTGCTGCCTTTTCCTGAGACGGGTATAAATTGGGGACGATTTGGACCTAGAGATAAAGGTGGAGATAATTGGGTAAATGAAAAAGTATGCGCTGCCTTACTAGGTTTTTTCTTTTCATTACCAAAAAATGGTTACTCAGAAGCATTGTACTTTAATGATATTTCTGCGAATGATGGAAGAGACATTGGACATAAAGGGCACAATATTGCAGGGAATGATATAGATATTAGATATCCAGGAAGTAGTAATGCTGGACGAACTTTATGGAGCGATGCTATGAACAAATACAAGACGGAAGAAGAATTTGTGAAAGTATTAGAAAACATAATTTCTGTAGGTGTCAAATGGGGTTTTAATAAAAATTATGCATATAAAAAGGATATTAAAAACACTACTGGAAAATCAACATCAGTTCATCAAGACCATTTCCATTTAGGCTTAAGATAAAACATTATGAAAAAAATAATTTTAATAAATAGTATTCTACTTCTCATTATTAGTAGTTGTAGATCTCAAGAAAAAAAAAATGAATTAGAATATCAAAATGATAATTTAATTCAGAATGTTGGAATCGGATTGGTTCAATTGGTAAAAGTAGAAGAAAGCATTGTCTTATATGCGGATACTACCTTTCTTGAAACAAAAACAAAAAAGGCTAAATTAGGAAAAGATATTATTCCTCTATTAAATAAACCCGATTATGGAATTTTATTTTTTACTTGTATTGAAAAAAAAAATAAATATTATAAAATTGTTACTGCCAAAAACACTTTTGCTTATATTAAGCCTACACAAAATTTTATATTTTATAGTTGGAATGAATTTTTGAAAGATCAGGTTGTAAGTATTGTGAGTAAAAATTTAAAAGAGAATCCGCCTCGTAATAACATTAATGGTAAAAGTATAAACATAAAAGAATGGAATTCTGATGATGAAATTGAAGTTATAAAAATTCAAGGAAATTGGCTGCAAGTAAAAAATATAACACAGGATAATAAATTGTTTTGGATAGAATGGCGGAACGATAAAACATTAAAAGTATATTTAAATCTCTTAATCTAAAAAAATGAAAAAAAGTGTAATGCTTGTTTTGCTAATTAGTTCTCTAAGTTGTAGAAATCACTCTAATAATGATATAGGGAAAGAATTAAATAACAACTCTTTTGAAAAAAAAGCAGAGGAGGATAAAAGTTATTTTAACAATTTAGATTTCGTGGTAAGTTTAATGAAAACAGATGAAGATGACAGACCTTCTAAATTTAAGATTAGGATAACCAGAGAGAATAAAACTTCCCAAGATATAATTTATTCTCCAGGAATTTGGCCTGCAATTAACGATTCTATTAATTTAACTCGGATTGATTATTTTAATTCGGACAATGAAATAAAAGAAGGAATTGAAAATTATCATGATTTTATAGTTGCTGATTTTAATTTTGATAATCTTAAAGATTTTGCAATTCTCTATGATTATGGAGGTAATGGAGGTCCAATATATTCTTATTTCTTTCAGAATAAAGATGGTAAATTCACTGAGGATGAGAAATTTCCCCTCAATAAAGGATTTTTCCCAAAAATCATGGACAAAACAAATAAAAGACTTACAATCGTTAGGCCTCAGGGTTGTTGTAAAACGAATACAACTATTTTTCAATTGAAAGATAATAAATGGAAAATAGTTAGTAGTGTGTTAGAATGATATCCGTTAAAAATATAATAAAGTTATTTAGAAATAAAACAGTAAAAATCAACAAGAAATAATTCTAAAAAAAATGCGAAGAATAATTTTATTTTCAATAGTATTGCTTGTTATATCTTGTAATGATGCAAAAAAGGAGAATTTTGAATCAGCAAATCCAAAAAATCCGGCAACAGGAAAAAATGATCTTATTGAAGAACGCAACCCGGCATCAGGCATAAACGAAGAATCTTATGAGGAAGATGAGATTGAAGATGAAGAAAATACTTCTAATAATAAAGAAATCGATTATTCACTTAAGACATTAAAAGGTTATTGGGGTTATGATTGTGAAAATGAGTCGGGTTTAAATATCAACAATGAAGAACTTGTAATTCCTGTTGCGTTTAATCAATACTATATACATTTAACTAGAATTGACAAAAAAAATGATGCAGGTATTTTCAAGTATAAATTAGAAAGGATGGAAGGTTTAGGAGCAGTAGATGAAACTTCAAAAGATTATTTTAATGACACTGAGATTGCGATTGTTAAAATCATCGATAATAATACCATAGAATTTAATTGGCTGGGGTTTTATAATAAATCGAATAAACAAAGACAATATACAGATCCGCATTTTGGTGATCAAAATCCAATTATTTTAAAGAAATGTGAGTATGGAAATTGAAATAGAAAATAACTACCATTAATGATAGATTCCTGTCTAATCAATATTTAGAAAAGGTAACACGATAGAAAAGACAGCTGAAGAGCTGTCTTTTCTGATCTTGAGATTGTATTTGAAGTGTAGGACCAAGTAAAAAATAAACTTAATGTTAGTTAACGCACTTTATTTATTTGGCTGGAAAAAATTCTATTCATGGAGGTTTAATGACGAATTACTTCCACATAGCACACAATTAGTTCATCATAATCATCACTTACATATGTATAATTACGAACCTAATTTTGAAGAAATCAATGAAAAATAAAAATTATATTATAAATAATATTTTAGGAATGCTTTTGTTTTTTACAATAAATTGTCATTCTCAAATTAATGATAGTTATGTAATTACTTCTGTTGATAAAAAACAGTATTCAATTTTTATTAAAGATTCAATTTTTATTAAAAATGATATTTCTTTTAAAAAAAAATATGAAAATAAAAATGGCGTTAACATCAAAACAAAATTGAAAAATATTTTATTAAAAAATAATACATCTGTTGATGAAGATAATGATGGATATAAGAAATATGAGTATTTATATTACATTAAAAATCACAACAAACATTTGATTAAATTCACTTATTTTGAAGGGGATCATTATTTACTAATAGATGATAAAAGTGGTAAAATCGACACTTTAGATAGTAAGCCTTTAATTTTTGGAAATCGTTTACTAATAATATATCAGGATATGGAAGATGCTGATCAATTTTCAACTTTGAAATATTATATTTTTAATACTAAGAATAATCTAAATTTAATAAACACGAGAAAAGAAAGATGGGTTTTAAAAAAAGCTATATTACTAAAAAATAATAACGTGGCAATTTTGGTTAATTCAATTCAAGATAATAAAGCAAAGTATAACAAGATCGTTTTTAAAAATTAATAAAGGATTTATGAGAAGTATATATCTGATTTTTATTTTACTATTAGTAAATTGTAAAGATCCAAAAGAAAAAAACTTAGGTCAACTCAATACGAATAAATATAGTGATTCTATAGAAATACCTATTTCTAATAAATGGTATGGTAAATATTCATTTGTAATAAATGAAAATAGTGATGATTGGAGAGATATACACGATATTTCCATTACAATTAATAAAGATTCTGTAACTTATTTAGCCAAAGGATTTCAATTATATCAATTATATAAACTTTCTGCTATTGAAAAAAATAACACTTTAAAATTGACTTTCGAAAAAGCTTTAGATAATACTGATAGTTGGGCATTGAAAAAAACTAAAGACTTCGGAATAATTACTTTTGACAACAAAAATTATATATGGAACTGTCCATATATCGACACATGTTATAATGAAAATAAAAAAGGATCATATGTTTTAAAGAAAAGCCAATGATTATATTATCAGCAAGTTGTAATAAATAAATTAAGATGAGAAAAATAATAATTTTATTTTCAATAGTATTGCTTGTTATATCTTGTAATGATGCAAAAAAGGAAAATTTTAAAATTGCGAATTCAATAAGTCCTGAAATAAATCCGGATCTTTTTTTGGACAGTTTATTTATTGGGGAGCCATTGGTAAAGAATGCTGAATTTATAAGAAATGTAGAAGCAGGAGGTGATAATTATCGCTATTTTGAACAATTTGGAAATGTTTTAAAGAAGCACAATAAGAAATATGTAAATTATAAAAGCAATGGTTTTATAAAAACATTGAAAGTGTCAGACAAATTGACTTTAGAACTTAAGAGAAAAAAATACAGTTCAAAAGATAAAAACAGTGATATCCAAATTGTATTATTTACAAAGATCAACGATGCTGTTAAAGATTCTATTGTTTTTTATAAATACCAGTTAGACCAGGATTTTCCTAAAGAACAACGATTCGAAACCCTGGCTTTTTTAGACAATAATTTAGAGATTTTTAAATTAGAATCTTATAGCGGATTATCTGAATTTGCGTTTCAAGCTGAAAAATGGGAAAAGTTTAAAATAAACAGCTCCAACGGAAAGATTGAATTAATCAGGAAGCTAAATTACAAAGACTCAGCAAATACAACTACTGAGAGTAAAGAAACTAATACTGAAGTAAGTGCAGTAAGTAACGAGATATTTCCTTTTGAAGATAGTGCAGTAAAGTGGAAACTTACGTGTGATAATTCCAATCCACAGAAGAATGTTTATTTTGAAAAACATGAAGCTAACTTTGTTTTTTCATATTCTGATGGATTTAGCATTGTATTAATTGTCAAAAAAATAAATGATAAAGAATACGGTTTGTACTATAATTATCCGCCCTTCTTTCCAGCTCCGGAAGATATGGATTTTGAAAATTACGCAACAACGAAACCTTGCGCTACCTTTAATTTGATAAACACTTCAAAAATTGAATTTACATGGCTTGGTTTTTATAATAACAAAACCAATAAAAAGGAACGCCTAAAAAACCCATTTACTCAAAAAATAGAGACATCTCCGGTTATTTTAGAGAAATGTAGTTAAGGAAAGTTAATAATTAAGACAATGAAAGAATGAAGATCTTTTCATATTGATTTTAATTTTCAAATTAAAAACCAACATAAAATAACGAATTTTAAACCAACAATAATTTCATTAATTATCCCAAATGTTCCAGCATATCTTTGGTCATCGATTCAAGATCAAAAGTATGTTTCCAGCCCCAGTCTTTTCTCGCATCAGAATCATCAATACTTGCAGGCCAGCTATCCGCAATTTTCTGACGAAAATCAGGATTGTAAGTGATTTCAAATTCCGGAATATGCTTTTTGATTTCGGCAGCAATTTCTGTTGGCGTAAAACTCATCGCGGCCAAATTGTAAGAGGAATGTATTTTGATTTCCTCAGCCGGAGCTTTCATAATATTGATGGTAGCGTTAATGGCATCATCCATATACATCATTGGCATTTTGGTTTCTGAAGATAAAAAGCATTCGTATTTTTTGTCGGCAATAGCTTTATAAAAAATATCAACCGCATAATCTGTAGTTCCGCCGCCGGGAGGCGTAGACCAGCTGATTAAACCTGGATAACGAATGCTGCGAACATCAACCCCGTAAATATTATGATAATATTCGCACCATCTTTCTCCGGCTTGCTTACTGATTCCGTAAACAGTAGAAGGCTCCATAATCGTGTATTGTGGTGTATTTTCTTTTGGCGTAGTAGGTCCAAAAACTGCAATGCTCGATGGCCAGAATATCTTTTTTATTTTTTTTGCTTTGGCAAGATTTAAAACGTGAAAAAGCGAATTCATATTCAAATCCCAGGCAAATGCAGGATTCTTTTCGGCAGTTGCTGATAAAAGTGCCGCCATCAAATAAATGTCCGTAATTTGATGCACTTCAACAAGATGCTCAATCTGGTTGAAATCCAAAGCATTAATCACTTCAAACGGACCGGAATTGACAACATCAGTATTTAATTTTCGAATATCTGAAGCAATTACATTTTCCGTTCCGTATAACTTACGTAGTTTTTGAGTCAGTTCTGTTCCAATCTGACCGCAAGCGCCAATGATTAATATTTTTGGATTCATTTGAATAGATTTAAAAAACAAATATAATGTTTTCGCAAATAAATACTATTTAAAGAAGGATAAATTATAATATTAATAGCAGATAAGATTATTTTTTATGTTATTCGTTACATCAGGGTCTTTTTAAAGGCTAAATAAAGATGCTGGAATTCACTTTATTTATCATAAAATCAAAATTCATATTTATAAATTTACTTGTAACTTTGTAGCTTAATGTTTTACCAAAGTGAAATCGCCATTAACAAAAGTTTGCTCAGACATACAGCAATAAATAAAAGGCGATAACATGTATGACCATTAAAAAATAAATTTTAATATATGAAATACAAAATATCTCTTTTTCTTCTCTTAATTTTTGTACTGAATTCATGTCAGGATGAAAATGAAAAACGTATCGCTGAAAACAAAAAGGAAGCGAAAAAGAAAGAAGTCATTTTTAATAATATAAACAAAGGCTGGTCGTTTATTGATGAACCTATTAATGAAGTTTCAGAAAAAAATGTAAACGATTGGAAAGAATGGCGTGAGTTTTTAAAAGAGTTAGGAGGGAAACCCCAAAAAACAATTGGAGCTTTTCAGAAAAAATCGGCCTCAATTGCTAAAAAAGCTATGGCATTAAACAATAATATTCCGGCACAATTTAATCAGCCACAGATAAGAAGCCGGATTTCTATTTTGATTACCAAAGTAAAAATGATGGATTTATTTATTCATCTGGATAAAATCCCGGATGAAAAAGTAACTTTTTTAATTGGAGAAATCAATAAAGAATTAGTCTCATTAGAAAGACAAATGGATAAAATTGTTGAAAAAAGCAAAATTCCAAAAGAAGAAGGAGAATCGGATTTCTTACGAATGTTAGATACAGCTCGTGCTATTCCGAATACTATTGTAGATCCAAATTTACCTAAAGTTGAGTAAAAACGCCCTATATACTATTTATGACAATTTGCCAAAAACACAGCAGATTGCAACAAATTTACTGGAAGGAAATCAAATAAAAATGCATCTTAACGGACTGTTAGGGTCAGCAGTTTCATTTATTATTCGCTCAGTTTTCAAAAAAACGGAACTGCCTTTTTTGATTGTTTTAGACAATAAGGAAGAGGCAGCGTATTACCTGAACGATCTCGAACAGATGATTGGTGAACAGGATGTGCTGTTTTATCCTGGTTCATTTCGCCGTCCGTATCAAATTGAAGAAACAGATAATGCGAATGTTTTACTTCGTGCTGAGGTTTTAAACCGAATTAACTCCCGTAAAAAACCAGCCGTAATTGTTACGTATCCCGAAGCACTATTTGAGAAAGTAGTGACACGTCAGCAGTTGGATAAAAACACTTTAAAAGTTTCTTTAAACGATAAAATTTCAATTGATTTTATCAACGAAGTTTTGTTTGAATACGAATTCAAAAGAGTTGATTTTATTACGGAGCCCGGCGAATTTTCGGTTCGTGGAGGAATTGTAGATGTGTTCTCTTTTTCGAACGATCATCCGTACCGAATTGAGTTTTTTGGAAACGAAGTAGACAGTATCAGAAGTTTTGATGTGGAGACGCAATTGTCTATAGAAACACATAAAAAAATCACGATTATTCCGAATGTTGAAAATAAGATTTTTCAGGAAAACCGTGAAAGTTTCTTAGATTATATTGCCGAAAAAACAATTCTGTTTATTCAAAATACGGACGGACTTTTTAGTCAGTTAGACAAACAATTTGCAAGGGCAGAAGAAGCTTTTGAGAAATTATCCAAAGAAATAAAACATGCAGAACCTGAGAAATTATTTTTGAATCAGGCTTCTTTCATTAAACGGGCTTTAGATTTTTCGATTGTGGAATTGCATTCAAAGCCAATTTTTAAAACAACAAAAAAGTTCGATTTTCATATTCATCCTCAGCCTTCGTTCAACAAACAATTTGATTTATTGCTGAATAATCTGAGTGACAATCATTTTAACGGATACAAAAATTATTTGTTCTGTTCGAATGATGCTCAGGCAAAACGGTTTCATGATATTTTTGAAAGTCTGGATGAAGCCAACTCTGAGAATATCCGGAAGCAATATCATACCGTTGTATTGCCTTTGTATCAGGGTTTTGTTGATGAAGAAAATCAGATTACTGCCTATACAGATCATCAGATTTTTGAGCGTTATCATAAATTTAATATCAAAAACGGTTATTCGAAAAAGCAAAATATTACGCTTAAAGAATTGACTGCGCTTTCGGTTGGCGATTATGTAACCCACATTGATCACGGAATTGGGAAGTTTGGCGGATTGCAGAAAATTCAGGTTGAAGGTAAAACGCAGGAAGCTATAAAATTGGTTTACGCCGATAATGATATTGTTTATGTAAGCATTCATTCGCTTCATAAAATTTCAAAGTATAATGGAAAAGACGGAACGCCGCCTAAAATTTATAAGTTAGGATCGAACGCCTGGAAAATTTTAAAACAAAAAACCAAAGCACGTGTCAAACATATTGCGTTCAATTTGATTCAGTTGTATGCGAAACGTCGTCTGGAAAAAGGTTTCCAATTTGCGCCCGACAGTTATCTGCAAAACGAATTGGAGAGTTCGTTTATTTACGAAGATACCCCGGATCAAACTAAGTCGACACAGGAAGTAAAAGCCGACATGGAAAGTGACCGTCCTATGGATCGTTTAGTTTGTGGTGATGTTGGTTTCGGAAAAACGGAGGTTGCGATTCGTGCTGCTTTTAAAGCCGTTGATAACAGCAAACAAGTAGCAGTTTTGGTTCCGACAACTATTTTGGCCTACCAGCATTATAGAACTTTTACAGAACGATTGAAAGATATGCCGGTTTCTGTTGGGTACTTAAACCGATTCAGAACAGCGAAACAAAAAGCTCAAACCTTAAAAGACTTAGCCGAAGGAAAATTGGATATCGTAATCGGCACACATCAATTAGTAAACAAAAATGTAGTTTTTAAAGACCTTGGTTTATTGATTGTTGATGAAGAACAGAAGTTTGGCGTAAACGTAAAAGATAAACTTAAAACGATTGCTGCGAATGTAGATACGCTGACATTAACGGCAACGCCAATTCCGAGGACGCTTCAGTTTTCATTGATGGCAGCCCGTGATCTATCGGTTATTACAACGCCTCCGCCAAATCGTTATCCGATAGAAACAAATGTGGTCAGTTTTAATGAAGAGATAATTCGGGATGCGATTTCGTATGAAATTCAGCGAAACGGACAAGTTTTCTTTATCAATAACCGAATCGAAAATATAAAAGAAGTGGCCGGAATGATTCAGCGTTTGGTTCCAAATGCGAGAGTAGGAATTGGTCACGGACAAATGGAAGGAGCCAAACTCGAGGAATTGATGCTGGGTTTCATGAACGGAGATTTTGATGTCTTGGTAGCCACCACAATCATCGAAAGCGGTTTGGATGTACCAAATGCCAACACTATTTTCATCAATAACGCCAATAATTTTGGATTGTCAGATCTGCATCAGATGCGTGGCCGTGTAGGGCGAAGCAATAAAAAAGCGTTTTGTTATTTTATTTGCCCGCCATATTCATCAATGACAGAAGACGCCAGAAAACGTATTCAGGCTTTGGAGCAATTCAGCGAGCTCGGAAGCGGTTTCAATATTGCGATGAAAGATCTCGAAATTCGCGGTGCGGGAGATTTATTAGGTGGAGAACAAAGCGGTTTCATCAACGAAATAGGTTTTGATACGTATCAAAAAATCATGAACGAAGCCATCGAAGAATTAAAAGAAAACGAATTCAAAGATTTATATCCGGAAGAGAATAATATCGATACCAAAGAATACGTAAAAGACATTCAGATTGATGCTGATTTTGAATTGTTATTCCCGGATGAATATATCAATAATGTTTCCGAACGTTTGGTTTTATACAATGAATTGGGTGCGATAAAAGATGAAGCCGGATTGCAGGAATATGAAAGAAAACTAGTCGACCGTTTTGGACCATTGCCAAAACAAGCAACGGCATTATTAAACAGCATTAGAATCAAATGGATTGCAACCAGGGTCGGAATTGAGAAATTAGTCTTGAAACAAGGCAAAATGATTGGTTATTTTGTCTCAGATCAACAGTCAGATTATTATCAATCCTCTAAGTTCAGAAACGTTTTGACCTTTGTACAAAAACACAGTTCACTCTGTAAAATGAAAGAAAAACAAACCGTAAACGGATTACGTTTATTGCTGACTTTTGATAATGTAAAATCGATTAAACGAGCGTTGGAATTGATGGAATTATTTGAAGAATAGGAGAATTACAGTTTAATAACAACAGAAGTTAAAGTCATGCTAAACACATTACTTGCCATTCCTGTAAGTTTTGTAAATGGCATAGAGTTTAGAATTTTTTTTAAGATTTTTTATTCTAATTTTCATACTTCTTTTAAAAGCAAGTTTTCTAATAGTCAGATAATTATAGTAATTGATTCTATACTTCCCCCGCTTATTAGTTTCATATTCCCTAATTATTCTGGAGTAAGTGTTTTCTAATTGGGTCACTATGGAGAGAAAATCGGCTTCTTTCCGAA
This sequence comes from Flavobacterium sp. Flavsp81, assembly GCF_059491325.1. NCBI lineage: Bacteria > Pseudomonadati > Bacteroidota > Flavobacteriia > Flavobacteriales > Flavobacteriaceae > Flavobacterium > Flavobacterium sp. Flavsp81. The sequence continues at coordinate 3,734,615 of NZ_CP168505.1, forward strand.
TGAAATTTGAGACTTTTAAAATGTTTTCGCTATCATATTTCTTGATTTCATTAACAATTAAGTCCGTTTGTATTTTATGGGTCATCAGTTTCATTCCAAAATTATATTTTCTGTAATGCAACATGTTTTCCGGCGTTACCATCCCTGCCAATCCTCTAAAATCACATACAATTACTGCTGCACCAGTAGCCATAGATTCTATTGCTGCTTTTGCTTTTCCAAAGACAATATCATATTGTCCAAGAATATCTTCAGGAGTCATAGTAGCATTATGATTACCGCTGCCTATTAATTCTATTTCGATGCCTTGAGATAAACAGGCTTCTTTTATAGACGGAAAAATATTTGTTTGAGACATGTAATTAGAGAATGCCAAAGCTTTTCTAGGTATGGCTGAAATAGCTTCTCGCTGCTTAAAACGGGATAGATTTGCCCAATTATAAATTACTTCAACATCCTCATCTTCAAACCCGTTTTCAAGACAGTAACGTTCTTTACAATTATAATCTACAGCTGCATATTGTAAAATGTTAGGGTGTTTAAAAGGATAATCCATGACATTTGTTCTATCATGAATAAAAAACAGAATAGGCGTTTTTTTAAAAAAGCGTGCAGCTTTTATGGCCGTTAAATTGTGATGGGCATGTATACAATCAGGTTTCTTTTTTATTTTTTTTAAATCTGTACAAACATGTATTCCCTGTTTTATTAAATCTTCTGCCAAATCACCCATTATATAAGTAAATATTTCAACATGATGTCCACGGTTATACAATTCTATTGCTAAATCGTGTACATATGTTTCTGTACCTGAGGGTTTATTTAAAACAAAATTTGTAATTAAAATATTCATTTACTTAATTCAATGGTGTGCATCAAACAAATCTCGGCAATTGGCTTAATGTGTTTCTCAAACTCAATACAATTTTTATATGCTCCGGATGCCACTCTTTTCCTTCCTACTTCTTCATAATAAGGATAATCAGTTTCCCAATTAACAATTTGTTTCAAATCCGTAATTTTACCGTAAAATTCCCAGGCAAAAGATGAAATACCGAAACGTTCTATAGCCATTTCTATTTCTGTTTTTAATTCGGGATAATTCAGGCCAGCCTTTATTTTCATTTCCAGTTCAGGCTGAGAAAGTTCAAAAGATAAATTATGAGAGTGTTCTTTTTGGGATAACATATCCGGTGCTTTGTCAAGTACGAAATCATAATTTAGAATTGATTTTGAAGGATTTATTTTTTCCAATTCAGCAACAATTCCATTAATCAGATACCTGCAAATATCATGTGTTGGATTAAAACCCTCCAGGGCATCACCATATATTTCATCATAATTGCCTTCTTTTATCAAAATTAAAAGCTGATCTTTTACTTGTTTAATTTTATCCAGATCCCCAGATAAGATAATGTTATACAGCTCTTTATCGGTAAAGGGAGAAAAAGAATTTTTGTAAGTTGCACCTAATGATTCTATTAATTTTATAGATTGATACAATCTGGATTCATTGTTTTGTCCCGAACCATCTGTTAGAATATAGACATCTGGTTTTGAATCTTTTAAAAACTTAAAAGCTCTTAATTCATGACCAGGATGTCCAATTATCAACGCTGATTTAGTCTTCATACTGTAACCCTTTTTTTGTTAAAGTTAAAAAAAACAAAAATAATAAAATTATGATATAAAGCAATTAAAAACAGGAGTCTATAAAATTCATAAAATTACTCGTATATATTTGTTGTCTGATTGACTTTAAGATCAAGTTCATTTAAGTTGTTATGTTAAATAGACAATGAAAATTAATTAATGATTAATACAACATCATTGCCTTTTTTACCTTAATATGTTTTTTTAGATTTAAATTTGTAAAATGACTGAATCGCCAATTTATCGAAAAATAATCCATATCGATATGGATGCTTTTTATGCTTCGGTAGAGCAAATGGATAATCCTGCTTTACGTGGAAAGGCTATTGCGGTTGGTGGCTCAGAAAATCGTGGTGTTGTTTCCGCTGCCAGCTATGAAGCACGTAAATTTGGTGTTCGAAGTGCCATAAGTGGTGTTTTGGCTAAAAAATATTGCCCTGAAATTATATTTGTCCGTCCCCGCTTTGACCGTTATAAAGAGATTTCTTCGAAAATTCATAAAATTTTTTATGAATACACAGATATGGTGGAACCGCTTTCACTTGACGAAGCCTATCTTGATGTTACTCAAAATAAAAAAGGAAATCCAAGCGCATCATTACTGGCTCAGGAAATCAGGTTAAGAATTTTTAATGAAGTGGGGATTACAGCTTCTGCGGGAATTTCAATAAATAAATTTGTGGCCAAAGTCGCCAGTGATTACAATAAACCTAATGGTCAAAAAACGGTAAATCCAGATGAGATAATTCCTTTTTTGGAAGAATTGCCCATTCGAAAGTTTTACGGGGTTGGAAAAGTCACTACTGAAAAAATGTATCAATTGGGAATTTTTACCGGATCAGATCTGAAAAGCAAATCACTGGAATTTTTGGAAAAGCATTTTGGAAAATCCGGAGCCTTTTATTTTAATGTTGTACGCGGTATTCATAATAGTGAAGTGAAAGCATCACGAATTACAAAATCAGTTGCTGCCGAACATACTTTTGATGTCAATCTCTCTTCGGAGATATTTATGCTGGAGCAACTTGATAAAATCGCTGTTTCATTAATAAAAAGGCTAAAAAAGCACAATATTTCGGGTAAAACAGTCACGCTTAAAATTAAATACAGCGATTTTACACAACAAACAAGAAGCAAAACGTTGCCTTATTTTATTGCTGATAAAAGTTTAATTTTAGAAACTGTTGAAGAGTTATTGTATCAGGAACGTATGAAAGATTCTGTTCGATTATTGGGAATTTCTCTAAGTAATCTAAACACAGAACAAAAAAAAGCAGTAGTTGTGCAGTTAAAATTTGATTTTTGAAAAATTACATTATATTAAATAGTTCAAACGTTATGTGCTGTAACACAATTTCTGTCTAACTTTGAATAAAAGTTTTTTATGAATTCTGTAAATTATTATAGTGAGTCTTTTGATGAATTTGATACAAATTTAAATTATAATTCAGTTCCGATACTTTGTTGGGATTTTCATTATGAATCTATAAATGAATTAAAAACATTTTCTTCGGATATAAAAAAAATTAAACGTATTTCCAGTCAGTTCAAGTGGAATGAATTGGATCTGAATATAAGGGAGCGTTTGGATAATGAGGTTGTTTTAATTACCGATTTGGAACAAAAAATAATTTTTGCTTCTAAAGGAATTTGTAAAATGACAGGTTATACAGAAAATGAGGTTCTCGGAAAATTTCCAAAAATGTTTCAGGGTCCAATGACTTCAACTTTAGTTTTGAAAGAAATTAGAGAAGCAATCAAAAAGCAAATCCCTTTTGAAAAAACAATTCTAAATTATAAAAAAAATGGTGAAACCTATGATTGTACAATTCATGGTTTTCCGGTTTTTAACTTAAAAGGTGAATTATCACACTTTATAGCTTTTGAAAAAGCAGCATAAAAAAAGCCTTTTTGAATTTCAAAAAGGCTTTTGTTTTATATAAGGCAGTAATTAAATAAATTAATTTTTGCTTGATAATTTTGATAATAATCTTAGGAACTCAATATACAGCCAAACCAATGTAATTACTAGTCCCATTGCACCGTACCATTCCATAAATTTTGGCATTTTTTGTTGTACGCCTTTTTCGATTTGGTCGAAATCCAGAAACAAGTTTAAAGCAGCAATAATAATTACGAAAACACTAATTCCGATACTCATCATAGAATTTCCATGATGTACTGGTGTAAAGTCTGTAAACATTGAAACCAGCCATGAAATTAAATAGTAAGTCGCAATTGCCAATGTTGCAGCAATAACTACTGATTTGAATTGTTCTGTAACTTTTACAATTTTAAATTTGTATAAGCCTAAACAAACTAAAAAAGTCACCAGGGTTGCTCCAACTGCATTAACTACTATTCCGGGATACATGGCTTCAAAAATTGCAGAAATACCTCCAATGAATAAACCTTCAAACAAAGCATAGCCCGGAGCTAAATATGGAGAAGCCTGTGGTTTGAATGCTGAAATTACAACTAAAATAAGCCCAATGATAGCACCGCCAATTGTTGGCAGCATTGCATTTAAGCCATTAAATGCCATCCACCATGTTACCATAGCTGATCCGCATAATATTAAAAATAAAATAGCTGTCTTATTGATAGTCCCCGATATAGTCATTTCCTGATTATAATCAATAATTTGTGCGTGATGCACTTCTTCAGCTTTTGAAACAGCATTTGATGAAAAACGCTTGTCACTTAAAAATGGATTTTTTGAATTGAAGTTCATGTTTCTAATACTTTTAATTGTACTCAAATATAAGTAGTTTTTTCGAAGTGTAATATTTTCAGTAAAATTTTTAACATGATTTTTTCTTCTGAATAAATTCATCTTAAAATAAAAATCCATCCGTTGTATGGATGGATTTTATGTATTTGGATTATTCTTTTTTATTTCAATAAATCTAAAACTAATGATGGAAATAAACCTAAAACAATATTTAATGCAATAGAAATAATTGCTACACCATAAATAAGAAAAGGTTTTCCTGTTCGCTCTTCGTTTGCTTCTTTTGAATACATTGCCAGAATCAGTTTGAAATAATATCCAACACTAATAATTGAGTTTATTACTGCTACAATTACTAAAGCAATATAACCTGCCTGAATAGTTTGGTTGAATAAGAACAATTTGGCAAAAAACCCTGAAAAAATTGGGATACCGGCCATTGATAATAATGAACCTGTAAGTATAGCCGCTAATAACGGATTTGTTTTTCCTAAACCATGAAAGTTTGTAATGTCTTCGTTGTCCTGATTTTTACAAACGTATAAAATAACACTAAATGCAGCGATTCCTGCTAATGCGTAAGCCGCTGTGTAGTATAATAAAACTCCTGCAGATGTTGCAATGCTCAATAAAGTCATTAACATAAAACCTGCATGCGAAATTCCTGAAAAAGCCAGCATACGTTTCACATTTACCTGACGCAATGCCATAATGTTACCAACTGTCATTGAAGCAATTGATATAATTACCACAATTGTTTCGAAAGTTCTTAAAAGGTCCTGGTTTTCAAGTGATGAAATTAAATTTAATCCATTAACTAATTTATATAAAGTAGCGATTGCAATGACTTTTGCCAAAGTACTCATTAAAGCAGTTGTCAACGCTGGAGAACCTTCGTAAACATCCGGAGCCCAAAAATGAAAAGGAACAGCAGCAATTTTAAATAACATTCCAATTACCATCAAAACCATTCCGATTGGGAACCAGATTGGCAATTCTGCGGATAAAGAGCTTTCATGTATTTCAGCAATGTCAAAACTTCCCATTGCACCATAAATCAGACAAATTCCGAATAAAATAATTCCTGATGCAAATGAACCCATTAAGAAATACTTCATACCTGCTTCGTTACTTTTTAAGTTTAAACGTTCACTGGCTGCAAGTACATACAAAGCAATTGATAAAATTTCAATTCCTAAGAAAAACATCGCTAAGTTTCCAAAAGAAACCATTGCAACTCCTCCGGCTAATAAAAATATTTTTATAGCAACAAAATCTGAAATTTTGGTTGGATGATTTTCATAGAAATTATGACTTAATGCCACTAAGAAAATAGTCAGGATAATAAACAATGATGAGAACGCAGTTGAGAATTTACTCACTGTAATCATATTGTTGTAGTAACTTTCTGTTGCTCCAAATTCATAAAAATTAAGTGCCAAAACGCCTACTAAACCAAGAATGGTAATTGGAACAATGGCTTTTCTTAAATTAAGAATTTCAAATAATAGGCAGAAAATACCCAATCCTGTTATAGCTATTAATGTATTCATTTTTGCTTTTTTGATTTAGGAAATCCAAACTACAGATGCCCTAATTTATTTTTATTTAAAATATTAATTTTTATTGATAACGCTCAAAATTGTTTCTAAACTTGGTGTAATCAAATCTGTAATTGGTTTTGGATAAAATCCGAAGAAAATTAAAACAGCAATAATCACTACTAATGAGATTCCTTCATGAACAGATATATCTGCAAAAGTTTTAGAATTTGTTTCTCCCAACATTACATTTTGAAACATCTTAAGCATATAATAAGCTCCTAAAATAATAGTTGTTCCGCCTAAAACGGCAAACCAAATATTAATTTGAGAAAGACTATATAAAACGGTAAATTCTCCAACGAAGTTAAAAGTTCCCGGCAAAGCTACAGAAGCCAAAACCAAAATTAAAAACATAGAGGTGAATTTTGGGGATTGTGTACGAATACCACCCATTTCTGAAATGTTTCTCGTTTCGTATCTTCTATAAATGATTTCAGCTGCGTAGAATAATCCAACAACAACAAAACCGTGAGCGATCATTTGTAAAACTGCTCCACGTAAACCGTCAACGGTTAAGGTGTAAGTTCCTGCAGCAATTAATCCAACGTGCGCAAGAGATGAATAAGCTAATAATTTCTTTACATCTTTTTGTCTTAAAGCAACGATTGATCCGTAGATTACACCAGCAATTCCTAAAGCGATGAAAATATCCATGTATTCTTTTGCAGCAAGAGGCGCAATTGGCAATTGCCAACGAATAACACTGTATAATCCCATTTTTAACATGATCCCGGATAAAAGCATAGTTCCAACTGTTGGAGCTTTTTGGTACACATTGGCTTGCCAGGTGTGGAAAGGAATGATTGGAATTTTAATAGCATAAGCCAGAAAGAAAGCCAAAAATATCCAAAGTTGCTCCGTAGCCGATAAATCTAATTTGTATAAATCCTCAATTAAGAAACTTCCGGCTTTTTGGTATAAGTAAATGAAAGCTACCAACATGAACAATGAACCGGCAAGTGTGTAAATAAAGAATTTAACCACTGCTTTTCTGCGTTCTTCAGCATCTCCATTCCCCCAAATAAGGGCAATAAAGTAAATTGGAATTAAAGCTAATTCCCAGAAAATATAATATAAAAGACCGTCTGCTGCCAAGAAAGTTCCTGTCATTGCAAAAGCCATAAATAAAATTAAAGCATAAAAACCTTTTGCATTTTTATATTCATTTCCAAAAGAAGAGAATATAATAATTGGTGTTAAAGCTACCGTTAGTAAAAGCATAGCAATTGCCAATCCATCAGCATTTAAAGCAAATGAAATTTTAGGTTGTGTGATCCAGGCATTTATTACACTGATGTTATCACCGGCACAAAAATGATTTAACAGTACAACCGAACAGCCCAAAGCTGCCAAACTAAAGAACAAAGCTACTTTTGATGCCAGTTTATCACCAACAAAATAAGTGACAAATGCACCAATTAAAAGAATAATTAATATAAGGGAAACGTTCATAGTTATAAAATTATTGAGCTAAAAATATATAGGAAATAATGGCACAAAGACCCAAAACAAAAACAAAAAGATATAATCCGATACTTCCGCTTTGTAATTTTTTACCTTGAAAAGCCAATTCATTAGTTACTTTACCTAATCCAAAAACAACTGCTGATAAACCAGTTTCAACATAGTCTCTAAAGAATTTTGACAATCCGTTTATAGAACGTACAAATATTGCATCGTATACTTCGTCTACATAATATTTGTTGTATAAAACTTTGGCTACGCCAGTGATGTTCTCATCTGATTCAGGAACATTATCTTGTTTAAAATATTTGATATAGGCAATTAAGATACCGATTAACCCACCTAAAACAGCGACTCCCATTAAGGTATATTCTGTTGTGCCTAATTGGTGTTCTTCTCCGGCCGCTTTCGTGAAAAGAGGAGCTAAATATTCATTTAACCAACTGTTCCCAGGAAGACTGATGAGTCCTCCAAAAGTAGCCAAAAGAGCCAAAATTATTAAAGGAAAAGTAATCAAACCGTCACTTTCATGTAAATGATGTTTTTGCTCTTCTGTTCCTCTAAAATCTTTAAAGAAAGTCAGGAACATTAATCTAAACATATAAAAAGCAGTCATGATGGATGCAATAGATCCAATAATATATAATGTTTTACTATGGTGAAAAGCAGTCATTAAGATTTCATCTTTAGAAAAGAAACCAGAAAAGAAAGGAACTCCTGAAATGGCCAATGATGAAATTAACATGGTCCAGAAAGTAATTGGCATTGCACTACGCAAACCTCCCATTTTACGCATATCTTGTTCTCCATGCAATCCGTGAATTACAGATCCTGATCCCAAGAACAAACAAGCTTTAAAGAAAGCGTGTGTGATTACGTGAAAAACAGCTACTTCATAAGCACCAAATCCTAAAGCTAAAAACATTAATCCCAATTGAGAAACGGTAGAGTAGGCTAATACTTTTTTAATATCCGTCTGAACCAATCCAATTGTTGCGGCAACTAATGAAGTCACAGCTCCAATTATTGCAATTACAGTCTGAACATCCGGAGCTAAATCGAAAACAAAGTTTAATCTCGTTACCATAAAAATACCGGCAGTAACCATTGTTGCCGCGTGAATCAATGCAGAAACCGGAGTTGGTCCTGCCATCGCATCCGGCAACCAGGTGTATAACGGAATTTGAGCTGATTTACCACATGATCCGATAAACAAACATAAAGCAGCTAATGAAAGTAAGGGTAAGTTTAGATTTGTTGCTCCCGCAATCGCCGTTTTTAATGTTGCATAATCTAAAGTTGAGAACATAGAACCAATGATAAACATTCCTATCAAAAGACCTAAATCTCCAATTCTGTTCATGATGAACGCTTTTTTTGCAGCATCATTATAATCTTGGTTTTTATACCAAAATCCAATTAATAAGTACGAACAAAGTCCAACACCTTCCCAACCAATGAATAAAACTAATAAATTGCTTCCAATTACAAGGGTAATCATGAAGAATACGAATAGATTCAAATACGCAAAGAATTTATGCATATTTTCATCATCATGCATGTAACTAATAGAATATAAATGTATCAATGATCCAATTCCGGTTACAAAAAGCAACCATAAAATTGACAATTGATCTAATAAAAACCCTAGATTAATATGAAGATTACTAATCTGAATCCAGTCAAATAAAATGACCTGAATGGCTTTTCCAGTTGAAGTAATTTGATTAAATAATATAAGTGTAACTACAAAAGAAACTGCTACAGCAACTGTTCCGATAATACCCGAAACTGTTTTTCCTAAGCTTTTCCCGAAAAAAACATTTATTAAAAATCCTAAAAAAGGAGATAAAACTAAGACTAAAGCTAAATTGGTATCCATTTCCATTTATCCTTTTAAATTTTTTAAATTATCGATACTAATTGAGCCTAAATTTCTAAAAATAGAAACCAAAATGGCCAATCCTACCGCAACTTCTGCTGCAGCAACTGCCATCGAAAAGAACACAAAAACTTGTCCCTGTGCATCCTGATGATAGGTTGAAAAAGCAACAAATAAAAGGTTAACCGCATTCAGCATGATTTCGATAGACATGAAAACGATAATAGCATTTCGTCTGTACAATACACCAAAAATACCAATACAGAAAAGTACAACGCTCAAAAAAATGTAGTTTTCAATACCTATTTGATTTAATATATTACCCATTATTTATTTAGTTTTTCTTTTTTAGACAATAATACAGTTCCAATCATCGCTACTAAAAGCAGGATGGAAGCAAATTCAAATGGAACCATATATTCGTTCAGTAATATTTTACCCAAAACTTGAATAGACTGGAAATCTTCTCCGGTTGAATCGTATTCGCCAACAATTGGTTTAGAGTTAATGAAAATTGTAATTAATACAATTACAATTATGCAAAAAGAAACAATAGCACCCAAACGTGTAATCCTAGGCCTGTGAACCTGATGGCGTTCGTTTAAATTCATCAACATGATGGTAAACAAAAACAAAATCATAATCGCTCCCGAATAGACTATTATATGTACAACAGCCAAAAATTGAGCGTTTAATAATAAATAATGACCGGCAATCGAAAAGAAACAGATTACTAAATAAATAGCACTATGAATTGGATTTCTGCTAAAAATGGTTAAAAAAGCGGTAATTACCGTGATAAACGCTAAGAAACAAAATATAACTTGTACAGTTGTTGCGTTTGCAAAATCAGGAATATGTATCATTTAGTTAGCATTATTAAGTTGAGCATTTTTGATCGCCACATCAAGAGGCATCACTAATCTGTCCTTTCCAAAAATGAAATCTTCTCTTTCATAGCTGGAAGGAACCAAAACTTTTGAAGTCGTCAGGTAAATAGCATCTTTCGGGCAAGCTTCCTCACAAAGACCACAGAAAATACATCTTAACATGTTGATTTCATAAATCGAAGCATATTTTTCTTCTCTGTACAAATGTTTTTCATCTGGTTTGCGTTCAGCAGCTTTCATAGTGATGGCTTCTGCAGGGCATGATAAAGCACACAATCCACAAGCAGTGCAGTTTTCACGACCTTGCTCATCACGTTTTAACTGATGCTGACCACGATAAACCGGACTCATTTCACGCACTTGTTCGGGATAATGAATAGTAGCTTTTTTTCTGAAAAAATGCTTGATGGTAATCAGTAAACCTTTTACAATCGCCACAAGATACAATCGCTCCCAAAAAGTCATCTCTTTGTTAGAGACCAGCTTTTTTCTACCCGATAATGATATAGTTTCTATTGACATTTAAAGTATAATTTGTGATTCAATTTGATGATTAGACCAAATTTAAATCTATTTTGTTTTATTATTTAGTAGCTAATCCTGCTATCCGCTTTATCTTTTATTTTTTAAAGAAAAATAATAAAAGGATGCCGCTGCTATCAGGGCTAGGGCTCTTCGGTTATTAAAATCCTAAAAAGGCAGCAATTTCGCCTCTTAAAATAACAACACCTGTAATCATGATATTAATAATAGAAAGCGGAATCAGGATTTTCCATCCCAAGTTCATTAACTGGTCATATCTAAATCTCGGAATTGTCCAGCGTACCCACATATAAAAGAATATGAAGAAACATATTTTTACAAATAGCACCGCAATACCTAATAAGTTAGCTGTATTTACACCAACATTTTCTACCATCCATTGCATTCCCGGATAATTATATCCTCCAAAAAATAATACCGATATAATAGTAGCCGAAATAAACATATTCGCATATTCAGCAAATAAATAGAATCCCATTTTCATGGATGAATATTCTGTATGGTAACCACCAATCAACTCAGATTCACATTCTGCAAGGTCAAAAGGCGTTCTGTTGGTTTCTGCAAAAGCACAAATAAGGAAAATCAAAAAGGATAACGGCTGGTAAAAAACATTCCAGTTCATTCCCGCCTGTTGTAATGAAATTTCTTTTAAGCTTAATGTTCCGGTCATCATCAATAATGCAATCATCGATAATCCCATGGCAACTTCATAAGAAACCATTTGCGAAGCAGCACGAACAGCTCCCATCAATGAGAATTTATTGTTTGAAGCCCATCCACCAATCATGATTCCGTAAACTCCAATAGAAACGACGCCAAAGAAATACAATAAACCAATATTGATATCAGTTGCCTGTAATAAAATGTCCCTTCCAAATAAATGCAATCTGTCTCCCCAGGGAATTACAGCACTGGTCATTAAAGCCGTACTCATGGCAATTGCCGGACCTACAATAAATAAAAATTTATTAGGAGTATTTGGGAAAAATTCTTCCTTCGAAAATAATTTCAAACCATCAGCAAGAGGCTGTAATAATCCTCCCCAACCTGCACGGTTAGGTCCGACACGGTCTTGTAAAAATGCTGCAACTTTACGCTCAGCCCAGGTAGAATACATTGCCATGATCATTGTTACGGCAAAAACTACAACAATTACAACACTTTTTTCTATAATAAATGCACCATCTACCATCTTAAGAATTTTTGTTGTTAGTGTTTAACGGAATTTCAGCCATACTGATTTTTTTACGGTCGATATCTCTTCCTAAAAGGATGTTTTTTTCTGTAGCGATTTCTACTTTCTCTAATTTTTGAGTGTAGTTATTTTGGTTGATAACAGAATCTTTTTCAAATTCTCTTGGTCCTTCAATAACCCAGTCATTTACATTTTTGTGATCAAAACGACAAGAATTACAAATGAATTCTTCTACTTCATGGTACTCATCTTTACGGCCGGTTACACGTTGAATTTCCCCTCCAAACATCCAAACGGTTGTTTTCCCGCAACATCCCGGAGTGGTACATTCTCTGTGTGCATTATAAGGTTTGTTGAACCAAACTCTCGATTTGAAACGGAAAGTTTTATCAGTTAATGCTCCAACCGGGCAAACGTCAATCATGTTTCCGGAAAATTCATTGTCGATAGCTTTTGATATTCCGGTTGAAATATTAGCGTGATCTCCACGATCTAATACTCCGTGAACTCTGTTGTCTGTCAATTGATCTGCAACTTGTACACATCTTTGACATAAAATACAGCGGTTCATATGCAGTTGAATATTTGGACCAATATCTTCTGGTTCGAATGTTCTTTTTTCTTCAATAAAACGTGATTTTGGATTTCCGTGTTCGAAACTTAAATTTTGAAGATCACATTCTCCTGCCTGATCACAAACCGGACAATCCAATGGGTGATTGATCAATAAAAATTCCGTTACAGATTTACGGGCTTCTGTTACTCTGTCTGAAGATTTGCTGTTTACTTCCATTCCGTCCATACAGCCGGTAACACAAGATGCCATTAGTTTTGGCATTGGTCTCGGATCTGCTTCGCTTCCTTTGGAAACTTCCACTAAACAACAACGACATTTTCCGCCGCTCCCTTTTAATTTTGAGTAATAACACATGGCTGGCGGAACTAAATCTCCTCCAATCATACGTGCAGCCTGCAGGATAGTAGTTCCTGGTTCTACGTCGATACTTTGACCGTCTATGGTTACTTTCATCTCTCTTAATGATTTGAATGTCGAAAGTTTAGATATTCAAAAGATTTGCTGTCCTTTTAATACTTATAACTTTGTAATTTCTGCTTTTTATTTTTAAACTATTTGAAATTGTTATTGTATAATGTTATAACTTCTTCAATTTGACTTGTTTTATAATTATTATTTGAATCCATCCATTTTTGATATAATTCCGGATAATCATTTATTAATTCTCCAAACTTTTTTCTTATGCTGAAGCCAGTAAGTTGAACAAGTTTACTATCTTTTAAAATATATGGAGTTTGTAACGGAAATCCTCCTTGAAGATTTCCTTTATATATAACATAATAAGATAATTTTCCTTTAATTATTTCATGAAAAAAATGCTCTCTATCTTCAGCTAAACTTACGAATTTATAATCTCCCTGCTTTGGACCAGTTATAAAAATAGTTTTTAATTCGGAAGGCATATATTTTACTTTTTCTCCATTTTCCTTGTAGATTTTTGCTCTTTTGCTAATTCCAGCATCATAGAATAAAGTATTATCAAAAATATTCATATCCAATGAAAATTTGCATTTGATTGTATCATTAGCATTAGTTACTACATAGCCATTAAATCTTTGAGCATTTGCAAAAGAACTTAAAAGAATGAAAATAAGAATTACATTTTTTTTCATATTTACACGATTACTTTTCCACCAACCAAATGTTTCACTTGCGAAAATGGCTCTGCAACAAAATGATCTCTGTGTTTTATTTTTTCAGGGAAACGAACGTGGTATTCAAACTCTTCTCTGAAATGACGAATAGCTGCTGCTACAGGCCACGAAGCCGCATCGCCAAGCGGACAAATCGTGTTTCCTTCGATTTTACTTTGAATACTCCATAATAATTCGATATCCTCTTCACGGCCGTGACCGTTTTCAATACGATGTAATATTTTTTCTAACCAGCCTGTACCTTCACGACAAGGTGTACATTGTCCGCAAGATTCGTGGTGATAGAAACGAGCAAAATTCCATGTATTTCTCACTATACACGATGTGTCGTTGTAAACAATAAATCCTCCTGAACCTAACATTGATCCGGTAGCAAAACCACCATCACTTAAAGATTCATAAGACATTAATCTGTCTTCACCATTAGCTGTTTTAAAAATCAATTCAGCCGGTAAAATTGGCACTGAAGAACCTCCGGGTACTAATGCTTTCAAAGGTCTGTCGGAAGACATTCCTCCTAAATATTCATCAGAATTCATGAACTCATCGACAGATAGTCCTAATTCAATTTCATAAACCCCGGGATTCTTAATATGTCCTGAAGCCGAGATTAATTTAGTTCCCGTAGAACGTCCAATTCCAATTTTAGCATATTCATCACCAGAATTATTGATAATCCATGGCACGGCAGCAATAGTTTCTACATTATTTACTACAGTTGGATTTGCCCAAAGCCCTGAAACAGCCGGAAATGGCGGTTTAATACGAGGGTTTCCTCTTTTACCTTCCAATGATTCGATAAGTGCAGTCTCTTCTCCACAAATATATGCGCCAGCTCCACAGTGAACATATAAATCCAAATCGTAACCTGTACCTAATATATTTTTTCCCAACCAACCGGCAGCTTTAGCTTCGGCTATGGCTCTTTCTAAAATTTTATAAACCCACATATATTCTCCACGAATGTAGATATACGAAAGGTTAGCGCCCAAGGCAAAACTCGAAGTAATCATTCCTTCAATCAATAAGTGAGGAATAAATTCCATCAAATATCTGTCTTTGAAAGTTCCTGGTTCAGACTCGTCGGCATTACAAACTAAATGTCTTGGTTTTCCTGATTTTTTATCAATAAAACTCCATTTCATTCCTGCAGGGAAACCAGCTCCACCACGACCTCTGATTCCTGATTTTTTTACTTCTTCAACAACTTCGTCAGGCGTAAGTGTTTTTAAGGCTTTTTCTACAGAAGCATAACCACCGTTTTGACGATATACTTCGTAAGTTTTGATACCCGGAATATTGATTTTGTCTAATAATATTTTTTTTGACATCTTATTTATCGTGTAATATTATTTTATCATCTCTGCAATCAGCAATTAACTGATCGATTTTATCTTCTGTCAATTTTTCTTTGTAGAAATCTCCCAACTGCATCATCGGAGCATATCCGCAGGCACCTAAACATTCTACACCGGCAATGGTAAACATCCCATCAGGAGTTGTTTCACCCATTTTAATGCCTAATTTTTCAGAAGTATAATCCATTAAATTTTCGGCACCATTTAAACAACAACAAGAAGTCTGGCAAAATTCGAACATGTATTTTCCAATTGGTTTTTGATTGTACATGGTATAAAAAGTAACCACTTCGTAAACCTCAATTGGTTTTATATGTAAAATTTCAGCAACTTTATCCTGTAAATCAATACTTAACCAGTTATCGTGCGCATCCTGCACTTCATGCAAAACAGGCAACAAAGCTGATTTTCTTTTGTCTTCCGGATAATGACTAATCAATTCATTGATGCGAGTCATCAATGCTTCAGTCATGTTTATTTCTTGTTTGTAATGTTTACGTTCCATTTTTATTTTAGATTTTAGATTTTAGATTTTAGATTTTTCAATCTGTTGTCTATAAATCCATATTCTGCAATCTTTTTTAATTTTAGATTTCTGACTTTAGATTTTAGATTTTTCAATTTGAAATCTACATTCTAAACTCTACAATCTTTTTTATGCGTCTAATTCTCCTGCAATAACATTTAAGCTTGAAAGGATAACAATTGCATCAGACAGTAAAGCGCCTTTAATCATTTCCGGATATGCCTGATAATAAATAAAACAAGGTCTTCTGAAATGTAATCTGTATGGGGTTCTGCTTCCGTCAGTAACTAAATAAAATCCTAATTCTCCGTTTCCGCCTTCAACCGGGTGATAAATTTCTGCAACTGGTACAGGAACTTCCCCCATTACAATCTTAAAGTGATAAATTAAGGATTCCATTGAAGTATACACATCTTCTTTTGGAGGAAGATAATAATCAGGAACTTCCGCATGATATTCATTTCCAGCCGGCATTTTATCCAAAGCCTGGCGAATAATGCTTAGACTTTCCCAAACTTCAGCATTACGAACACAGAAACGATCGTATGTGTCACCTGATTTTCCAACAGGAACAATAAAATCGAAATCTTCGTAAGAAGAGTAAGGTTGTGCTACACGTACATCATAATCAACTCCGGCAGCACGCAGGTTGGGACCTGTAAATCCGTAAGCCATTGCTTTCTCAGCAGAGATTGCACCAACATTTACAGTCCTGTCAATAAAAATTCTGTTTCTTTCGAATAAGTTTTCGAATTCTTTCCATGCAATTGGAAATTCTTCAAGGAAAGCATCTAGTTTTTTGAAAGCGGCTTCAGACCAATCTCTTTCAAAACCACCGATTCTTCCCATATTGGTTGTCAAACGGGCACCACAAATTTCTTCGTAAATTTCGTAAATTTTTTCTCTAAATTGAAAAACGTATAAGAAACCAGTATAAGCACCAGTATCAACACCAAGAATCGAATTACAAATTAAGTGGTCTGTAATACGTGCTAATTCCATTACGATAACTCTTAAATATTGAGCTCTTTTAGGAACTTCAATACCTAACAATTTCTCTAAAGTCATCCACCATCCCATGTTGTTGATAGGAGAGGAACAATAGTTCATACGGTCTGTAAGTGGCGTAATCTGATAAAAAGGACGATTTTCGGCAATTTTTTCGAAAGCTCTGTGGATGTAACCAATAGTTGGTTCAGCTTCAAGAATTCTTTCTCCATCCATTAACAGGATATTCTGGAAAATACCGTGGGTCGCCGGGTGTGTAGGACCTAAATTCAGTACTGAAAGTTCGCTTCCGTCTTCGTTTAGTTTTTCCTTAATTATTTTAGCATAACGATGCTCTGGTGGTAATAATAGTTCTGACATTTTATAATGTTGAATTATTTTTTAGCAATTTGTTGTTGTTCTTCCAAAGAATCTGTCATCTTTATCTGTTCTTCCGCTGTCTTCCATTGGAAACTCTTTTCTCATCGGAAAAGAAATCATTTCATCCATATTCAAAATACGTTTCAATTGTGGGTGACCAATAAAGTTCACGCCAAAAAAATCGTATGTTTCTCTTTCCATCCAATTGGAGCTTAAGAAAATATTTGAAATTGTTTTTATCTCAGGTTTTTCTCCGTTAAGATATACTTTGATCTTAATTCGTTTGTTTTCATACCAGTTGTGTAAATGATACACTATTGCAAACTGACGCTCTGACTCATTATCCGGATAATGGATACCGCATAAATCAGTTAAAAAGTGAAAACGTAAATCTGAATCGTTTTTTAGAAAAAGAATTAAAGCAGTGATTTTATCAGCTGTTGTTTCTAAAGAAAAAATATCTCTTTCCTGTTGAAAGTTAAAAACACTTGTGTCAAATGTTTCTGTAAGTTTATCTTGAATAAGGGTGTTTTCTAAAGCCATCTTATGAAATATTATAGGAAGCCAGTAATTCCTGGTATTCTGGTGAGCTTCTGCGTCTTACAGATTCGCTTCGTACCAATTCTTGTAGTTTCATTACACCATCAACAATTTGCTCCGGTCTTGGCGGACATCCCGGTACGTAAACGTCAACCGGAATAACTTTATCGATTCCCTGTAGAACAGAGTACGTATCAAAAATACCACCTGATGAAGCACAAGCTCCTACTGCAATTACCCAACGAGGTTCTGCCATTTGCTCGTAAACCTGACGTAAGATTGGTGCCATTTTTTTAGAAATAGTTCCCATAACCATTAACATATCAGCCTGACGAGGAGAAAAACTCACACGCTCAGAACCAAAACGTGCCAAATCGTAATGAGAAGCCATCGTTGCCATAAATTCAATTCCGCAGCATGAAGTTGCAAAAGGCAATGGCCAAAGAGAATTCGCTCGTGCCATACCTACAACATCATTTAGTTTTGTGGCGAAAAAACCTTCACCAACAACACCTTCAGGAGGGGCAACCATTTTTACATTTGAATCGCTCATTTTTATTTTAGATTTTAGATTTCTGATTTTAGATGTGCAAATCTGAAAATTGAAATCAATATTTTAAAAATCAATATTATGTGTTGAGAAATTTATTTTTCAAATCTAAAATTCTAAATCAAATTAATCTAAAATCTAAAATCTGAAACTAAAATTTCTTTATTCCCAGTCTAATGCTTTCTTTTTGATGATATAGAAAAAACCAACTAAAAGCAAAGCCATAAAAACAATCATTTTTAGCATTCCTTCAATGCCAAGTTCTTTAAAGTTTACAGCCCAAGGATAAAGAAAAATTACTTCTACATCAAACAATACAAATAGAATGGCTACCAGGAAGTATTTTACCGAAAATGGAATACGGGCATTACCAACAGATTCGATACCGCACTCGAAGTTTTTGTCTTTAACTTCTGAGGTTCTTTTTGGTCCTAATTTCCCGGAAATAATGATGGTACCAACCACAAAACCAACTGCTAAAATTAGCTGCATTAAGATAGGTAGGTAACTGTATTGATCTGATTGCATAAACTTGGGATTTTTACTTAAAAAATAAGCCACAAAGATAGCTTTCAACTCTGTAAATCACAAGCTAAAAAATGATTTAAGTTTAGTCTGAAACAACGTTTAAGTGTAATTTTTAATGATTATAAATAAAAGCTCAGACTTTTACATTTTTTTAACAAGAAAGCAAAAAAAAAACGTTTCGAAATAAATCGAAACGTTTTTAAACCATTCAGAGGCAAAAAAAATAAATTGCTATATTTTTCTTAGATAACTGCTACTTTAGCAGCAACTTTCCCTTTTCTTCCTTCTTCTTCTTCGTAGCTTACTCGGTCACCTTCGCGTAATTCTTCCGCGTTAATTCCTGAAGCGTGAACGAAGATGTCTTTTCCTGTTTCTTCGTCTGTAATGAATCCATAACCTTTAGACTCATTGAAAAATTTTACTGTACCTGTACGCATTGTAATTGTAATAATAATTTATAATAAAGCAAATGTAATATATAAATTCATACAAAAGACACTAAGGTGTTAATTTTTTGTAAAAATTATTGATTTACAGTGTTTTCTGTGTTTAAACTATATTAAATTTCATATGAATATCTTTGAATTAAGATTCATTTATTAAAAATAAAGCAATTCCATACTTGTATTATTGTAATAAACGGACTACTTATTAAAAATTATCTTTTTTTAAATTGTACAATAAATTTCAAAAAAATCAAAAAAAAGAGCAACAAAATTAATTGTCATTCTTTTTGTTTTGATTGAAAAATTTATAGAATTACTTTAAATCTAATTTAATTGATAATTCTTTCAATTGCGAATCATCAATTGCAGCAGGAGCATCAATCATGACATCACGACCTGAATTATTTTTTGGGAACGCAATGAAGTCTCTAATGGTTTCCTGACCTCCTAAAATGGCTACCAATCGATCTAAACCAAAAGCTAAACCTCCGTGTGGAGGTGCTCCAAATTGAAAAGCATCCATCAGGAATCCGAATTGTGCTTTTGCTTCTTCTTCGCTAAAACCTAAATATTTGAACATTAATTGCTGAGTAGCTTTATCGTGAATACGAATCGATCCTCCTCCAATTTCGTTTCCGTTTAAAACCATGTCATACGCATTTGCACGAACTTTTCCCGGCTGTGTTTCTAATAAATGCATGTCTTCCGGTTTTGGAGAAGTAAATGGATGGTGCATGGCATGATAACGGCCGCTTTCTTCATCTAATTCCAATAATGGAAAATCAATAACCCATAACGGAGCAAATTCTTCCGGTTTACGCAATCCTAAACGAGTAGCCAGTTCCATACGAAGTGCCGAAAGCTGCCCTCTTGTTTTATCAGCAGGCCCGGAAAGTACAAAAATCATATCTCCGGGTTTTGCTCCTGTAATTTTTGCCCATTGTCCTAAATCATCCTGATCGTAAAATTTATCTACAGATGATTTAAATGTTCCGTCATCGTTACATTTTGCATACACCATTCCTGATGCGCCAACCTGCGGACGTTTTACCCAGTCAATTAATCCGTCAATTTCTTTACGGGTATAGTTTCCTGCTCCCGGAACAGCAATTCCAACAACTAATTCTGCAGTATTGAATACCGGAAAATCTTTGTGTTGTGCGAATTCGTTTAACTCACCAAATTCCATTCCGAAACGAATGTCCGGTTTGTCATTTCCATATGTTTTCATGGCATAATCGTAGGTAATTCTTGGGAATTTATCTACTTCAATACCTTTAATTTCTTTTAATAAATGTCTTGTCAGTCCTTCAAAAACATTCAAAATGTCTTCTTGCTCCACAAAAGCCATTTCGCAGTCGATTTGTGTAAACTCAGGCTGACGGTCTGCACGCAAATCTTCATCACGGAAACATTTCACAATTTGGAAATATTTATCCATTCCGCCCACCATTAACAATTGTTTGAAAGTTTGTGGAGATTGTGGTAATGCATAGAATTGACCTTCGTTCATACGGCTTGGTACGACAAAATCTCTTGCTCCTTCCGGAGTTGATTTGATTAAATATGGCGTTTCAACTTCGCAGAAATCTAAATCAGATAAAAACTTCCGAACTTCCATTGCTACTTTATGACGGAACAACAAGCTGTTTTTTACAGGATTACGACGAATATCCAAATAGCGATATTTCATTCGGATATCTTCTCCACCATCTGTTTCATCTTCTATTGTAAATGGAGGAGTCAAAGCTGCATTTAGAATATTCAATTCAGAAACTAAAATTTCGATATCACCAGTCAGAATATTTTTGTTTTTTGCTTCACGTTCAATAACAGTTCCTTTTACCTGAATTACAAATTCTCTTCCCAGAGTTTTCGCCAATTCAAAAACTGCTTTATCGGTACGGCTTTCGTCGAAAATAAGCTGTGTAATTCCGTAGCGGTCACGTAAATCAACCCAGTTCATAAATCCTTTATTGCGTGATTTTTGAACCCAGCCCGCTAGTGTAACTTCGGTATTAATGTTTGAGGCATTTAATTCGCCACAATTATGACTTCTATACATGATCAAAATTTTAGACTGCAAAAGTAAACACAAAATTCAAATTAATATAGTAAAGTATGCAACTTGATGTGCATTAAAATAAAATATTTTGTTAATAGCTAAATTTCTCACATACAATTTTTTTAAATTTGAAGTATTCAAAATAAAACAATGTCAATTATGAAAAAAGTTTTTCTTTATAGTTTGTTTATTATCAGTACTTTTAGTTGTACTTCGCAGACAAAAAATCAAATAAAGTTTACGGCTAAAATTGCTAATAGAAATAGTGATACTTTAGTTATCAGAGGAGCTAATAATTTTATTCAGGTTATCCCAATTAACAAAAAAGAAGTTTTTGCTGCTACTTTTGATGCTCCAAAAGGTTTTTATCAGTTTTCTGACGGAAAAGAAGTTTCCAGTTTGTATTTAAAACCGGATTCTGAAGTTAATTTAACAATGGATGCCAAAGAATTTGATGAAACAATTGTTTATAAAGGTAAAGGTGTAGGTGAAAGTAATTTTCTGGCACAACATGCATTGAAAGAGGAAAAATTTCAAAAGGAAGCTTTTACAAAAGAACCAACAGTGTTTAATACATTATTAGAAGCAAAGAAAAAATCGGATGTAGAAAGTATTGAAAAAGGAAACTATGATCCTGAATTTAAAAAAGCTTTATTAAGTTCATTTGAACAGTCTCACCAATATGCCCTGCAAAATTATGAAAGTGCCTCAAAAGCAAATAAACTTAATGGAAAAGCTTCTCCGGATTTTGATTATGAAAATTACAAAGGCGGAAAAACTAAACTTTCAGACTTAAAAGGCAAATATGTTTATATTGATCTTTGGGCAACCTGGTGTGGGCCATGCAGAGGTGAAATTCCTTTTTTACAAAAGATTGAAGAAAAATACCATGGGAAGAATATTGAATTCGTAAGCGTTTCTATTGATAAAGCAAAAGATTACGAAAAATGGAAAAAATTTGTTGCGGATAAGAATTTAGGAGGAATACAATTATTCGCTGATAAGGACTGGGAATCTGAATTTGTTACGAGTTATGGCGTAACAGGAATTCCAAGATTTATATTAATAGATCCAAAGGGAAATATTGTGGATTCAGATGCAGACAGACCATCTTCGGCTGAATTACAAGAAAAATTAGACACTTTATTGAAATAATTGGTCAAATTTATAACGTTATAGTACTTTAGAATATTTTATAAAACACCAGTAAAACCAATGCTTTAGCGTTGGTTTTTTTGTTTTTGGCAAATTTCCAATGTTAAGTTTTTACTCAATGTTATCAAATTGTTAAGTAAAAGTTTTTTTAATGTAAACAATTATTTATATTTGATAAAGATTTGATAACCTTAATACCATAAAGATATGAAAAAGTGTGTAATTTTAGTTGCAATATTGTTCTCTGGAATTTTAGTTGCACAGGAAACAAAACCTCAATTAGAAGCTGTTGGAAGTAAAGTAAGAGCTACTTACTATTATGAAAATGGCAAAGTACAGCAGGAAGGCTTTTTTAAAGAAGGCAAACTGGATGGGGTTTGGGTATCGTATGATGAAAATGGAAATAAAAAGGCCATTGCTGAATATTCAGACGGATTGAAAACCGGAAAATGGATTTTCTTTAATGAAAATAATATTTGTCAGGTAGATTATTCAAAAAGCAAAATCAATTCGGTTAAGAGTTTAGAAGAAAAGGTTTTGGCAAATAAATAGAATTAATTATTATTTAGTTAGAAAAAGGAGCAAATTTTATTAAAATTTGCTCCTTTTTTGTGTTTGTATCTATTTCTTATTTTTAATTATTTCCTTTCGGTTTTAATGAAAAAGCCGCATAAAGTGTAATTGAGGCTAAAACGATCCAGAAAATATCAATAAAGAATATCTGAACCTGATCTTGTACAAAAGTTTTCCAAAACCAGTTTTCTGTACAGATGCCATTTGCAATCGGAATCATAAATCCTAAAATACTTCCTGAAATTAAGCTCCATTTATTTGTGAAGTTAATATCTTTCTTTAAAAGGAAAAATATAATTAACACCAGCCAGCTTATAAAATAGACGCTATAAATATTGGACTGACTTAACGGATGAAATACTTTATTGGCAATGAATGACAAGGCAGTAACCGGATACATACTTAAACAAACTGCCAAATATATCTGAACAACTGAGTTGTTAAAACGACGTTTTTTCTCCGGCATATTTTTCTTATCTCTGGCTACTAACCAAATCATAACTCCTGATATGATTACGAAGCAAGTAATAATACCAAGTACAAAACTGATTATTTTTAATGCATAGCCGCCATAATCACCAAAATGAATCCGGTATAAAACATTCTTGACTCCATCCAAATAGTTGTTCTGGGTTATCGGATCTTTTTTAGCAACAATTTTACCATTGGCAATTTTATAAATTATTTTTCCAACGGCCGTGAATTTCTTGTCATAAGGCATTTCACCTTCAACAACCACATGCATGTTAGCATCTCCATAATTCTGAATCTGAACGCTGGAAATTTCAAAATCTTTCCAGGTGTTTTTTGTTTTTGAAACAAATTCATTAATATTGAAAGGATTGGCTAATTTTTTATTTTCAAACTTATAAACGGGATTGTTATATTCTAAATCATCATATAATTTAGTGTCATCTCCTTTGTACAAAACCATTACACCAGGTGCCACCAGAACCAGTTTGATCATAAAAAAGGCACCGGTAACGGCATATACAAACTGAAAAGGCAGACCTATCATTCCTAGTGCCGTGTGTGCATCAGTCCATAATGTTTTTAGTTTTTCTTTGGGACGGAAAATATAAAAATTAGATACAATTTTGTTCCAATGTAACAGAACTCCGGTTACAATAGCAAACAAGAAAAATAAAGCAATAAAACCTGAAAGATAATAACCAACCGGATAAGGGATCTGAGCCAGAAAGTGAAGCCGGTACAAGAATTCGCCTAAAGAATAGGACTCTTCATAAGTCTGTATTTTGAAATTTTTGGTATCTAAATAAAAAAACTGGCTTTCTTTTAGTTTCGCCGGAGCTAAAGTATCTTTAGTACCTTCCATGTAAACATTTACACGTCTTTCATTACCGGATTTTGAAATTGAAATATTTCTTCCGGCTAATGTGTATTTTTTATTTAAAGTGTCTAAAGTTGCATCGTAGTTAATACGGATTTCTTTGGTAAGTGAAACAGATTCGCCTCGTTCCCAATTGATAGTTTCATCCCTAAAAAAAGAAAACGATCCTGCAAAAAAAATAACAAACAACACAACGCTAATTACAATACCGCTTACGGTATGTGTATGAAAATAGATATTATAGTTTCTGTTATTCATGAATTATTTGGTAATAGGGTTATAGGTTTGTCCGAGATAAATGATGCCAGAGAAAAGTAAAGTCATCAATAAATAAATTCCCCATATTTTCCATCCGTTTTTTGCTAAAAAGGCAACAACCATAAGTACTACCCAAAGAATAAAACCGCTAAAAGCCATTGTGATAAGAATATTTGCCCGGTTGAACCAAGTGGCTAAAGCCAAATGAAATGTCACAGAAACAAAATAGCCGCCCAGAATAGCAGCTGTAATTTTGGCGAAACGCTGCCATTTTGATTGCGTTAGATATTTAGGATTTGCGGGCATTGTTTAGTGGTAATAAAATTCGAATAAAGCTACTGTCACAAAAAGAATTAATAACATTATCGGACTTATTTTTTTTAATGGAATCAGGATAATGATTAAACTCCCAATTGCCATTAATTGAATAAAAAACAGTAAAGTACCGCAACATAATGATTGTGTAATAAACCATAAAGAATAAGCTGTCAAAAGAAAGACTAATCCTGTAATTTTGGTTTGTTTAGGATTGTTTTTCATCCATTTTTCAAAACCTGAATCATAAGATAACACAGCTCTTTTTGAGGTATAATAAAGTGTATAAAAAGCTAAAAAAACGAAAAGACTGGCGATTGTTATCATAGTTTTAAAGTTTAGAATATCTTCATGTTATTTAGAATCGTTTTTGATACTGCAAATCTAATACATGAATCAAAGCAAAGCAAATTATTTTTATTTATTCCAAATAAGAAATATAAATAAAAAAGCCTGCTCAAGTAAATAAGCAGGCTTTAAATACAAAATTAAATGATGTATTAGTGGGTATGTTTCGGATTAAAACCGTCTTCGCTTAGTTCGGTATGCTCATAATCAGCAACCATTTCAGCTTCGTAATCGATTTTATCTCCTTTAGAGAATTTATGAATAATTTTCTCCATGATATTATAAATTACAGGAACCACAATCAAGGTTAGGAATAAAGAAGAAATTAATCCTCCGATAATTACCCAGGCCAATCCATTTTTCCATTCGGCTCCTGCTCCTGATGCCAGTGCAATTGGGAACATACCAAATACCATCGCAATTGTCGTCATTAAAATCGGACGTAAACGAGCGTGGTTTGCCTGGATTAATGCTGTTCTGATCGATTCACCTGCAGCTCTTCGCTGATTGGTATAATCGACAAGCATAATCGCATTTTTACACACCAGACCAATCAACATGATAATACCTAAAATTGTGAAGATATTTAATGAGTTGTTTGTTAAAGCTAAAGCTAACATCGCTCCAATAAACGAAAGCGGAATAGCAAACAATACTACAAACGGGTGAACAAAACTATCATAAAGCCCAACCATTACAAGGTAAACTAAAATAATGGCGGCCAATAATGCAATTCCTAAAGTTCCAAAACCTTCACTTTGGTTTTCCTGATCACCACCCCAGATGTAGTTTACACCGGCAGGCTTTTTAAGTTTGTCTAACTTCGCTTGCCATTGCGTTACAATTGTTCCTGATGGCACCCCAACGTTTTGTCCTTTTACAGTTACAGAAGCAGATTTGTCTCTACGCTCTAACTGGCTAGGTCCGGAACCTTCTGTAATATCTGCAAATTGAGACAATTTAATTTGCTGTCCTGCTGCATTTACAAAAATCAAGTTACTAACGTCAGTAATACTTTTTCTGTCGAAAGCATTGTATCTGATATTGATATCATATTCGTATTCACCAGCTCTGTATTTACCATCTGTATTTCCGCTAAAAGCTGTTTGCATGGTTAAACCAACTGTTTGAAGAGTCAATCCTAATGCAGCCATTTTATCACGGTCTACTTTTACGTTAATTTCAGGATTTCCGTCCTCAACAGTTAATTTAATTTCTGTTGTTCCTGGAATTGTACGTAATTCAGCTTCAGCTAATTTTGCAAAAGCCATAGCAGCTTCTGTAGATGGACCTGTTACAATTAATCCTAAAGTTGCATCTTCAGCAGTTCCTAAAATACCTACTGGAACTGTTTTAACTTTTGCTCCAACTAATACTTTCTCCAGTTTGCGTTTAATTTTTGCAGCATAAACGTTTGCATCATCAGTACGGTCTTTTTGTTCGATCATTTTTACGTCAATCTCAGCTTTGTACGCTGTAGCCTGCGATGCTCCAAAACCTTCAGAAGTTTGTCCTACCGTTGTAATCTGACTGTGAACATATTCTTGTGCTTTTAAATAGGCTTCTGCTTTTTGAGTCATGAAGTTGGTTTGTTCCAAAGAAGCATCTTTCGGCATTTCGATTTGAACTAAAAACTCTCCACTATCAGAGGAAGCGAAGAACTCTCCACCAATGAAACCTCCACCCATTAATCCTATTGTCGATCCGAAGAACAATACCAATACAATTAAAATGGTTTTAATATAATGATCTAAACACCAGGTTAATAATTCAGAAACCCAGTTTGTAAAACGCGTTAAATAGCTTTCGAAACCAAGAATGATTCTTCCAAATAAATTCTTTCCTTCAATATGTTCTAATTTACCATAACGGGATGATAACCAGGGAATAATTGTAAATGAAGCCAAAAGCGACAATAAAGTGGATATAATTACGGTAACACAAAATTGTGTAATAATATTAGAAACCAAACCGGAACTCATTGCAATCGGAAGGAATACCACGACAATTACCAAAGTAATCGAAGTCACTGTTCCACCAATTTCGGCAGTTCCATCGTATGATGCACGAATTCGGCTTTTACCCATCTCCATGTGCCTGTAAATATTCTCCAAAACCACAATCGCATCATCGACCAGAATACCTACCACCAGTGATAATCCTAATAAACTCATTAAATTTAAGGTATATCCCATCAAATAAATACCAATAAAAGTAGCAATCAAAGATGCCGGAATCGAAACCATTACAATCAATGAGTTTCTGATACTATGTAAGAAGAACAACATTACAAGGGCCACCAAAATTACTGCAATCAATAAATCGTGAACTACAGAATCTGCAGCTTCCAAAGTAAAGATTGTACTGTCTTTTGCAACTTCTAATTTTAATTGATTTTTTTCATAATCTTTTTCAAGTTGTGCAACTGTTTTTAATAATTGTTCACTTACTGCTACTGCATTTGCATCAGATTGCTTAATAATTTGTAAAACAATCGCGCTTTTTTGATCTACACGTGATATTTTTTCAGCTATTTTTTGAGTATCCTGAACATCGGCAATATCACTTAAACGAATCTGAATTCCGTTTTGAGAGGAGACTACTAAGTTTCTTAATTCCTCAACATTTTTATATTTACCCGCTAAACGAATTAATATTTTTTGCTCACGTGTCTGAATATTTCCTGTTGGGAAATCTAAGTTCGAAGTCAAAATAGTTTGCTGAACCTGAGGAATTGAAAGCCCGTAACCCTGCATTTTTACTGCATCAAGATTTACCTGAATTTCACGCTCCGAACCACCAATAATATTTACCTGAGCAACACCTTGCACACGAGATAAAATAGGCGCTATTTTTTTATCAATTAAGTCATAAAATGCAGCTTCATCCATTTTTCCGTTGGCACCAATTGTCATAATTGGCAAATCACTCAGGGAAAATTTGGTTAACGATGGCGTTTCGGCATCATCCGGTAAATCACTAATGATCGCGTTTATTTTTCGCTGTGCGTCATTCATAGAGAAATCGACCTTTGCATTTGAAGTCAAAGTAATTGACACAATAGACAAACTTTCGTAAGATTTAGAGTCAATTTTCTTGATATTTTCCAAGGATGCAATCGCATCTTCAATTTTTTTGGTTACGGTATTTTCTACCTCACTCGGAGAAGCTCCAGGGTAAATTGTAGAAATTGTAATAACATTTTGTTCAAATTTTGGGATCAGCTCATAGCCTAACTGGCTGTAGCTGAACAATCCACCAAGAGTCAGAATTGTAAACAGTACAATTACCAACGACGGACGTTTTATGGATATTTCGGCTAATTTCATGTTTTTTGCTTTAGGCTTTAGGCTTTAGGCAATAAGCTTAATGCTTATGGCGTGTAGCTTAATGCTTTAAATTATTTAATAATTTCTATTTTATTTCCGTCTTGCAAGTTAATTTGACCAGTCACAATTACCAATTCTCCATCAGATAATCCGTTGATAATTTCTACTTTATCTCCCAGGATTCTTCCCGAAGTTACTTTTCTTAATTTTGCGATACCTTTTTCAGCTACAAAAATCTCGTTGCTGCTTACACTTCCTACAAACGCATTTCTAGGTACAACCATAAGGTTTTGTTTTTGTCGGTTTGATGCAAAATTTGCTGTACCGTACATACCCGCTTTCAGATCATTATTTGTGTTATTTGCGATTTCAATTTCAACAGGGAAATTCAAAGACTCATCAGCTTTTGAAGCGATAAAAGTAATTTTTCCGGAAAAAGTTTTATCAGGATAAACACTTGCTGTTACACTTACAGGATTTCCTAATTTTAAACTCGCTACCTGATTTTCGTTTACTGTAACTTTTAATTTTAATTTAGAAACATTTACAATGTCAAACAATGCTGTTGCCGGCGTAGCTGCTAATATAGATCCTGGTTCAATATATTTTTTATTGATGAATCCGTTTATTGGAGCTTTTACTCTGGTATCCCCTACATTAATTTTAGCTTGTGTATAGTTAGATTGAGCATTTGTTAAAGCTAATTTTGCCTGATCTAATTGTTGTTTAGTTACACCACCCGTTTTAAATGCATTTTCATATCTGCTGTAATCAGATTTCGCATTTAGATACGCTGCTTCTGCTGCCTGAGCACTCACATTAATTACATCTCCCCTTACTGTTAATAATGTTTGGCCTACTCTTACATAATCACCTTCTTTTACTAAAACACTAATTACTTTTCCGGATTTTTCTGCAGAAAAAGTTAATTCCTGAATAGGTTGAAAGTTTCCGTTAGCTACGAAGTCTAATGAAACTTCTTCTGTTTTTACAGGAGTTACTTTAACTGATACAGCAGCATTTTTCTCTGCTACAATATCCGTTTTGGCTTTATTCTCTTTCTTATTTGTAGTTAATACGAATCCAATTAGTGCTAATGCTCCAACTATGACTACAATTGTTATAATAATTTTTCTCATTTTGTTAGTTATTTAATAAGTGTTTTAAGTTCCCCTTTTGATTTGATTAGTGCTACTTCAGCTAATTTGTAATCTAATATTGCTGAGGTATAATTGTTTTGTGCTTCGATAGATGCATTTTCTGCATCTAATAAATCGGTTAATGAAGCCAGTCCTTGTAAATAATTATTTTTAGTATTAGTCAGAATTTCTCCTGCCAGAGTCATATTCTCTTTTTGATTTTCAATTGTAATCAAACTATTTTGAATTTGAGTAGTTGCATTTTTGTATTCTAAATCAAGAGAAAGTCGGGTGTCTTTGATATCTTCCTGAAGTGATCTGATTTTTACATCTGCCTGTCTCACTTTGGCACGAGTACCAAATCCTGTAAAAATAGGCACTCTTAAATTCAAACCAATCGCTGAGTAATCAGACCAATATACACCATCTGCAGGTTTTGCAAACCAGGGAAATTCAGGACCTTGTCCTATATAATTATATCCGGCAGACAACGAAAGGGTAGGGTAATATTCAGCTTCAACCGATTTTTTTTGAAACATCAATAATTCTTCCTGTTTTTTCAAAAGCAAATATTCTGTTCTGTTTGCAGTATTAGGAGCCTCACTTAAAGCAGCAGGAGTCACTTCAAATTCAGATTGTGGAATCTCAATTTGAGTTTCCATAGGCATTCCGATGTAAAATTTTAAGGCATTTTCCTGTAACTGTACCGCATTCAAAATTTGTTGACGCTGTGTACTGATGTTTGACATTTTTACACTGACTCTGTCCAAATCAATTTTTTTTGCCAAACCGTTATCAAATTGCCCTTTAATAATGTCGTGAACTTTAGTAGTATTGACATAATTGCTGTCTAATAAAATTAATTTCTGACGTTGAACATACACCTGATAATAGTTGTTTGCAACTCTTTCAATTACTTGTTCTTCTGTTAATTGGTCATTGATCTGATAAAATTGACGGGTAGATTTTGCTGCCTTTAAACCTGTAAAAACAGATAAGTCAAACAAAGCCTGGGTTAATGAAACTCCCGCTCCTGAGGTCCATTTTTGTCCAAAAGTTGCCTGAATGGTTGTACCAGGCTGTCCAAACGAACTCCCATCAATTACGTTTGTCTGTAAGATTGGGTTGTAAGTTAAATTTCCGTTAGCAATAATTTGAGGTAATGCTCTCGAACGTACTTCCTGAATTTGATATTCGCTGTTTTCAACGTCTAATTTTGCTTTTTTTGCTTCGGCTTTATTTTGCAGCGCATAAGTAACAGCATCCTTTAATGTTAAAGTTGTGACTTGTGCATTGGCAGACAGGCCAATTGTACACAAAAATATAAGAATTATTTTTTTCATAGATTGATGAATATTTAAGTAATAATTTTTTTAAGTTGTTTTTCTAATTCTATTATGCCCGCGGGTGTTGCCATTGCTCTGGTATGATATTCCAAAGCTTCCAATTCCATTTTTTGGGCTTCTTTTTCCGAGACTGTATTTTCGTTAATATGAAAAATCAAAGTGTAATAAAATTTCACATAGACATCTTTATTTAAATCTTCCCGGTAAAGTTTTTCCCGAATTCCTTTTTCGATGTTCTCTTTAAACCATTGACTGCACAGATCAATTTCCGTAGTCATTATATTATGATAGATTTCCGGATAATGCTTTTTTAACTGATATATAGGAGAAGAATCAATATTATTTTTAAACATGTCACAGAACATTTCTCTGATTTCAAAATTTTCATGAATTGCATTATAATTTTTAGCAACTATAGTATCAATAATTTCATGTACCTGCTTATGAACCATTGAAGTGCTTTCTACTATTAAAACCTCTTTATTACAGAAATATTTGTAAATCGTTTTTTTAGAAATACACATTTCACCTGCAATATCATCCATAGTGACGCTCTTAAAACCCAGTTTTAGGAACAGTTCACTTGCTTTGGCTATTATTTTATCTTTCATCTTAATTTCCAAATTGACTTACAAATATAAGAAGGAAACTTTTCCTGCAAAAATAGTTTCCGCTATTTTGTAATAATTTTACGTTAATTTATTATCCTAAACATAGGATTTATATGCTAAATTCTAAATTAGCAATTAGTTTAATATCTTTCCCCAAGGCTAATCCTCCATTATGATTATAGGAATTATAATCCAGTCCAAAGTCCTGACGTTTAATATCCGCTTTAATTTCAAAAGCTACTTTTTTCTCTCCGTTATAGGTATTAATCCCAATAAATTCAGCATCAAGTTCAACCACTCTGGTAATATCTTTTATGGTTAAATCCCCTTTAAAAAAATTAATGTTATTATTTACTTTTTGAAAAGAAGTAGATTTAAAACTTATAATTGGATGTTCATTCACATTAAACAGGTCGTTGAGCTGCAAATGTGTGTCAATTTGCTGGAAACTGTCTTTCTTATTATTTATGTCCAGAGAGAATTCAACCGAAGCATCTTCAATTTCATTGTTTTCAATATTCACATAACCGCCAAATTGGTTTGTAGTTCCTCCCATGTAGGCAATAATCGAATGTCTCATTTTTATCAAAACATCTGATTGGCTAGAATCTATGGTCCATGTAGTTTTCATAAATATTTGGTTTTTGTTAGTTTATAAATCATCTAAACTTTCCTCGGAAACTTTTACAGTGTTTAAAGTTTCCAATTGAGATTGCAAATATAAACAGGAAACTTTAAACACCAAGAAAGTTTCCAAGTTTTTTTTAAAAATAATTTGAAAAGGCTTTTTTGTAAGTAATTTTTAAATTGGCATCCTTAATATTATTAAAGTAATAATTCATATATGAATTGTATCTTTGAGCCTCGCAAACCAGAATTTCATTATGCATACTATTAGTCAATACCAGGATTTTTTTGTCAGTTATTTAAAAAATCAAAACATACATAAAGAGCCTAAAAATCTCTATGAACCTATTGAATATATCTTAGGGCTTGGCGGCAAGCGCATGCGTCCCGTATTGACTTTAATGGCTGCTGAAGTTTTTGATGCTGATTATAAATTAGCGCTTCCTGCTGCTATGGCAGTAGAGGTTTTTCATAATTTTTCTTTGGTCCATGATGATATTATGGATGATGCCCCTCTGCGAAGAGGAGAAGTAACCGTTCATGAAAAATGGAATATAAATACCGGGATTCTGTCAGGAGATGCGATGCTTATTCTGGCGTATCAATATTTTGAACAATATGATCCGAATGTTTTTGTTGCTTTAGCAAAATTATTCAGTAAAACAGCACTTGAAGTTTGTGAAGGGCAGCAATGGGATGTTGATTTTGAAACCCGCAAAGATGTTACAATCCCGGAATACCTGAAAATGATCGAATATAAAACAGCGGTTTTAGTAGCTGCTGCCATGAAAATGGGTGCGATTGTAGCTAACACTTCTGAAAAGGAGGCCGAATTAATTTATGATTTCGGTTTGAATTTAGGTCTTGCATTTCAGCTTCAGGACGATTATTTAGACGCTTTTGGCGATCCTGAAACTTTCGGTAAACAAGTGGGCGGTGATATTATAGAAAATAAAAAAACCTATCTGTATCTTAAAGCATTAGAGTTTGCTGATTCAAATGATAAACAACGATTATTAGAATTGTTTGAAAGTGAAATAGAAGATAATTCAGTTAAAATTGAGAAAGCCAAAACTATTTTTATTGCCTCAGGCGCAGATAAAATAACCCAGGAGGCAATAGAAGAATATACACTAAAAGCTTTCAGTACTTTGGATAAAATGAATATCGATAACGATAAAAAAGAAATATTAAGAAGTTTTGGTCAAAATTTAATGCAAAGAATTGTGTAGTTTTTTAACTTAAAAATTCCGCTTTTCAATATAAATACCTGATGGATAAAATAGAAACGGTTTTTTTAAATTCCGAAACAAATAACGTAAAACTGCAATTCTTTTTTGCAATATGTTTTCCGTTTTTTACAGTTTTGGCATTAGGAATTGACTCTGTTTTTTTTACAGAACACTATTTTGATGCAAGGCAGCTTACAAATGTGTTAAGTATTCTTTATTTTGCAGGTTTCTTTTTTGCCTCAAAACTCCAATTAAGAAAACTGATGCTCATTATGGTTGGACTTTCCTATATTGGAGAGTTGATTTTCTGTAAACTATTAGGGATGTATGAGTATAGAACTCCAATGATTCCTTTGTATGTGCCTTTTGGACATGCTATTGTTTATGCCTCAGGTTATGTTTATGCAAATACCAACTGGTCAATTAATAAAGAGTTTTCTTTAAGGAAATATTTCCTTTACTTTTTCGCTATCCTGTTTTTAAGTGTTGGAGTATTTTTAAAAGATTATTTTTCGCTATTTTTTGGGATTCTGTTTTTTTTACTTTTGAAAAAAAAAGGCTGGCAGAATCTTTATTGTTTTATTGCGCTTTGTGTTATATTTATTGAGTTGGCAGGGACTTATTTTAAGTGCTGGGCATGGAACCCTGATGTGTTTGGGTTTATTCCCACATCAAATCCTCCAATGGGAGCGGTTTTTTTCTATGCCGGTGGAGATGTGTTATTGGCTAAAATTGTAGGTATCCGGGAAAATAAAAAGAAAACAGAATGAATTTCATTGCTCCAAAATCAACTGAATTATTGCTTCAGCAAGCCGAAAACGAGGCGTTATATCTTAAGTTAATTGAACAGATTAATAAAGATTTTAATCTGGCTAACGAAGGAATTGATTTTCCTTTAAGTATTTCGCCTGATGAATTAAAAATCCAGCTCCACGAAAAAATATATCGAATGATTCAGTACAAATTTGCTGAATATCTGAATCTCCTTTATATAATAGACGTTTCGGAAATCGAAATAAAACAACTCGACGGTTCAGATTTAGTGATTCTGGCTGAACAAGTTTCTTTTTTAATCTTAAAAAGAGAATGGCAGAAAGTTTGGTTTAGGAATAATTTTAAGTAAAGGTACAAAGTTGCGAAGTAACAAAAGTTTCTTTCAAACTGCAATATAAAAACTTTGAACCTTTGTTACTCTGAGTCTTTGAACCCTTTTAAAAATAAACCCTCACAAAAGGCATAAAAGCAGATCCGTAAAGACTTCTTTCTTCATCAAACAAAACATCATAACGAGCGCCGATGGTTACATTTCCGGTTCTGTAACCGGCTCCCAGGAATAAGGCTGTATTCCAATAATTATCAGAAAAAGCGGGTCTGTTATTATTTGCTTTATAATCTGTATTTACTCTTACTTGTTCTAATTCGGCAGATAATTGAATTTCCGGAATTGGATTAACCAGTGTAATTATACTTCCACCGTAAACATATGAATTATAATAATTTCTGGAAGATAAATAACCAAATTGCAACCCTATACCAACAGCAACAATTTCATTTACATTATAAATAGCACTTGGCATTACAGAAATATCAGTATAACCGGAACCAATTCCTAGTCCTAATCCACCGCCAAACTGTACTTTTTTCCAAAAATGAGTATTGTTATCGATTACATTGTTTTCGTCCTGAGCAATTATAAGATTT
Source organism: Flavobacterium sp. Flavsp81 (assembly GCF_059491325.1). Lineage (NCBI taxonomy): Bacteria > Pseudomonadati > Bacteroidota > Flavobacteriia > Flavobacteriales > Flavobacteriaceae > Flavobacterium > Flavobacterium sp. Flavsp81. The sequence goes on from NZ_CP168505.1 coordinate 3,769,680, forward strand.
GAAAACAGACTAACCATAATCACAAAAAATGATTTGAAAACGATTGAAAGATGAATTTTTCTCATAGTTAGATCAATTTTTAACAAATTTTTACGTAAAAGTACGTAAAAAAACGATTTAAATAATCTCGATTGTTGTACTTTTGCCATTCTATTTAACAAAAAGTATATTCAAACATATTATGGATAGGTTTTCATTTTTAAATGCAGCGCATACAGAGTTTTTCGCACAATTATATGATCAATATTTAGTAAACCCAGATAGCGTTGAGCCAAGCTGGAGAAGTTTTTTCCAGGGTTTCGATTTTGGAATGACTACTTATAATGACGAAAATCCGGTTCAGCAAATCGTTGAATATGTAACTAGCGATAACACAGATTACAGTAAGGTTTCAGAAAAATTACAAAAAGAATTTAATGTTTTAAAATTAATTGATGGCTATCGCACACGAGGTCATTTATTCACTAAAACAAATCCGGTTCGTGATCGCAGAACATCATCACCAACTTTGGATATTGAAAATTTCGGCTTAACAACTGCAGATCTTTCTACTGTTTTTGATGCAGCTCAGGTTATCGGAGTTCCTCCTTGTTCTTTGCAGGATATCATTACCCGTCTTAAAGCGGTTTACTGTCAGCATATTGGTGTTGAATATATGTACATCAGAAACCCTGGTGTTGTAAAATGGATTCAGGATAAATTAGGGGTTAATAATAATCAGCCTGATTTTTCTACAGAAGAAAAACAAAATATCCTTAATAAATTAAATCAGGCCGTTTCTTTCGAGAACTTTTTGCATACTAAATATGTAGGTCAAAAACGATTTTCATTAGAAGGTGGAGAAACTATCATTCCGGCTTTGGATGCTTTGATTGAAAAAGCTGCTGAAAAAGGAGTAGAGCAATTCGTAATGGGAATGGCTCACCGTGGCCGTTTGAACGTTTTGGCAAACATCTTCGGAAAATCAACTCAGGATATCTTTAGCGAATTTGACGGTAAAGATTACGATCAGGAATATTTTGACGGTGACGTAAAATACCACTTAGGTCTTACGGCTGACAAAAAAACAAGAACAGGAAAAAGCATCAATATCAATTTAGCACCAAACCCTTCGCATTTAGAAACGGTTGGAGCAGTAATTGAAGGAATCACAAGAGCAAAACAAGACAAATATTATGCTGATGATTTCTCAAAAGTATTACCTATCGCCGTTCACGGAGATGCTGCAATTGCAGGTCAGGGTATTTTGTATGAAATCATTCAGATGGCACAATTGGACGGTTACAAAACCGGAGGTACCATTCATATCGTGATCAACAATCAGGTTGGATTTACAACAAACTATTTAGACGCCCGTTCATCTACATATTGTACAGATGTTGCCAAAGTAACACTTTCACCTGTATTACACGTAAATGCTGATGATGCAGAGGCAGTTGTACATGCTGTATCTTTTGCTTTAGATTACAGAATGGAATTTGGACGTGATGTATTTATCGATTTATTAGGATATAGAAAATACGGTCATAACGAAGGTGATGAGCCTCGTTTCACTCAGCCGGTTTTATATAAAATCATTGCAAAACATCAAAATCCAAGAGATATTTATGCGGAGAAATTATTATCAGAAGGAGTTATTGATGGTAATTATGTAAACGGATTAGAAAAAGAATACAAAGCAGATCTTGAACAAAATTTAGAGGCATCCCGTAAAAAAACCTTGACCATTATAACACCATTCATGCAAAATGAATGGAGTGGTTTCCAACAGGTTTCTGATGATGCGATGTTGAAAAAGGTAGATACTACTTTCGATAAAAAAGGGTTGGATTCTATCATCAATACGATATCAACATTACCATCAGATAAAAAATTCATTAACAAAATTACCAAAATTGTAACTGACAGAAAAACAGGATATGATAATAATACTTTAGACTGGGGAACTGCAGAAGCATTGGCTTATGGTTCGCTTTTAACTGAAGGATTTGATGTCAGAATTTCAGGTCAGGATGTTGAGCGTGGTACTTTCTCTCACCGTCATGCGGTAGTTAAAGTAGAAGATTCCGAAGAGGAAGTAATCTTATTGGATAAGATCGAAAACAAAAAAGGAAAATTCGGAGTTTTCAATTCACTTTTATCAGAATATGGAGTTTTAGGATTCGATTATGGTTATGCTTTGGCAAATCCAAATGCCTTAACTATTTGGGAAGCGCAATTTGGAGATTTCTCAAACGGAGCTCAAATTATGATCGACCAGTATATTTCATGTGGTGAAGACAAATGGAACAACCAAAACGGAATTGTTTTATTATTGCCACACGGATACGAAGGACAAGGTGCAGAACACTCTTCTGCAAGAATGGAACGTTATTTACAACTTTGCGCAAGACATAATATGTATGTTGCAGATTGTACAACGCCGGCTAACTTCTTCCACTTGTTGAGAAGACAGATGAAAACAGATTTCCGTAAACCTTTAGTTGTTTTTTCTCCAAAAAGCTTACTGCGTGATCCAAGATGTGTGTCTTCAGTTGATGAATTGGCAACAGGAAGTTTTCAGGAAACTATCGATGACAATACAGTAAACAAGAAAGATGTAAAAACTTTGGTTTTCTGTACAGGTAAATTCTATTATGATATTGTTGCCGAAAGAGAAAATAACGGAAGAAAAGATGTTGCAGTAGTTCGTATCGAGCAATTGTTCCCTTTCCCTGCTGAGCAAATCAAAGAAATCATTGCAAAATATCCAAAAGCAGATGATTATGTCTGGGCACAGGAAGAGCCTAAAAACATGGGAGCCTACAGCTTTATGTTAATGAACTTTGATCTTGTAAAATGGAGACTGGCTTCGTTAAAAGCATACGCTGCTCCGGCTGCAGGAAGTTATACTCGTGCAAAACGCCGTCACGCAGATGCTATCAGAATGGTTTTTGATAAAGATTTATTCAGATAATAAGGAGCTGATTCCTGCTGTCCGCTAAATCTTTTCCCGGCTAAAAGAAGCCAGAAAAAGGATATCGCTTCCATTAGGGCTAAAAAATAAAAATAAGAAAGTTCTTCACGGAACAATTAAAATATAAAATTCATAATTTAAAATAACAGAACATGATTTTAGAAATGAAAGTCCCATCACCAGGGGAATCAATAAAAGAAGTAGAAATTGCAACTTGGTTAGTAAAAGACGGAGATTATGTAGAAAAAGATCAGGCTATTGCCGAAGTTGATTCAGACAAAGCAACTCTTGAATTACCAGCTGAAATGAGCGGAATCATTACCCTAAAAGCAGAAGAAGGTGATGCAGTAGCAGTAGGAGCGGTAGTTTGTTTAATCGATACTGATGGTGCAAAACCTTCAGGATCTGCTCCGGCAGCTGAGGCTCCAAAGGCGGAAGCTCCGAAAGCAGAAGCCCCGAAAGCGGAGGTTAAGGCAGAAGCCCCAAAAGCGGCACCAGCTGCAGCAGCAACATATGCTACCGGAACTCCATCTCCGGCAGCAAGAAAAATATTAGACGAAAAAAACATTGCACCGGCAACAGTTTCAGGAACTGGAAAAGGTGGAAGAATTACAAAAGACGATGCTGTAAATGCAGTACCTTCAATGGGAACTCCAACTGGTGGAAGCCGTGGAACTGAGCGTACAAAATTATCAATGCTGCGTCGTAAAGTAGCGGAGAGATTAGTAGTTGCTAAAAACGAAACAGCAATGTTGACTACTTTCAATGAAGTTAACATGACACCAATCAACCAGATTCGTAATGAGTACAAAGATGCTTTCAAAGCGAAACACGGTGGTCTTGGTTTAGGATTCATGTCTTTCTTTACAAAAGCAGTTACAAGAGCTTTACAATTGTATCCTGATGTGAACTCAATGATGGATGGTGATTATAAAATTGCTTACGATTTCGCAGATATCTCAATCGCGGTTTCAGGACCAAAAGGATTGATGGTTCCTGTTGTTCGTAATGCTGAACTTTTAACTTTCCGCGGAATCGAAGCTGAAATTAAAAGATTGGCTCTAAGAGCTCGTGACGGACAAATCACTGTTGACGATATGACTGGTGGAACATTCACAATTACAAATGGTGGTGTTTTCGGATCTATGTTGTCTACACCAATTATCAACCCTCCACAATCTGGAATCTTAGGAATGCACAACATTATCGAGCGTCCAATTGCTGTAAACGGTAAAGTTGAAATTCACCCAATGATGTACGTAGCACTTTCTTATGACCATAGAATTATCGACGGACGTGAGTCAGTTGGTTTCCTGGTTGCTGTTAAAGAAGCACTAGAAAATCCAGTAGAATTATTGATGAACGGAGATGCTAAAAGAGCATTGGAACTATAGTTTTAAATAATTTTATAGTTTTTATAATAATACTAAAATCCCAAATTCAAATAAAAATGAGTTTGGGATTTTTAATTTTGATTTAAGCATCTACACAACCCTGTTTCAAATACAAATAATGGTTATAATAATCAATAATACCTTTACCTTCCATCAAAACATCAGCACCGATAATGCCGTGAACAGGTTTTGCCTTGTATTGCTGTAAAGCTTCATTTACGTGCGAAAGATCAAAAATAACGATACCGAAATCAGGATTTTTCCAGGAACCTATTTGCAGGGAGTTATCTTTGGAGATTTGCGTTTTCATTCCGGTTCCGCCTGCGCCTGCAGCTTTGGTCTTTGAATTTTTTGTAGTTAATTTAAATCGTTCTATACTTTCAAAACCCACACAGGAATTCGAAGCTCCGGTGTCTAAAATAAAATTTCCCGAAACATCATTTATTTTTACTTTAATCAATAAATGCTGTGTTTTGATGATTTTAAATTTTATTTTTTTGTATTTTTCTTTTTTGAGGACTTTTTGAAGTTCTTCCATTTCGATAATGATTGAAAATCAAAAATAAACCAATTGCAGTCAATATACTAATGATGTACACGATATAATTTGAAGATTTTTCAGCATTAGAAATTGTGCCATAGTATACAAAAGCACTCCAATAATAAGGCGATTTTTTAGCATTTGGAATATTTGGATCATTCAGGAAATCGCGTTTTGCATTGGCATTTGCTTCAAAATAAGATTGCTTTTTTTTGATTTTTTGATAAAAATTATCCATAAAAACCGAAGTCGTATAATCGTTTACTTTCCATAACGAAAACAATAAATTTTGTGCACCGGCAGACTGAAAACCTCTTGCAATACTCATCGCTCCTTCGGATTTGTAGAGTTTTCCAATTCCGGTTTCACAGGCACTTAAAACGACCAATTCCGGATTTACATTAAGATTATACAACTCCGAATATAGTATTTCCTGATCGTAGAATTTAATACTCGCCGGCGTTTCTGTATCGCCGGAAGAAGCATGTGTACTTAAATGCAGAATAGAATAATTGATTGCATTGTTTTTAAAATTTGAAAATGTTGCATTATTGTTTTCGAAAAACTGACCTTCAAAATTCTTCTTGATAGATTGCAATTCATTCTTAGAAAATGTCAAAGCAAAATTGGTTTTTTCGAATACCGGAAAAATTCCCAAAACTGTTTTTTTAGTATTTGAAAACGGAATTGAGTTCAGATAAAATGAAGCAGAATTGTTGTAAGCAACATTAAAATCATTTAGTAAATAATGCATTTTTGCAAAATTTGCAGTTTTGGATTCTTTTGTAATCAAAGCTTCAAAAGGTAAAAAACTCAGGACACCATCAGGAATAATGATGAGGTTTTTGTAATTCTTATGGGGCTGAATTTTTAGGTTTTTGTAAATGGTATTTCCAATTCGATTGTAATTTTGAGGATTATCTGCAATCACATTTGGATTATTGAAAAAGCGGATAAATTCCATCAGGCTTGCAAAACCGGTACCTTCCAGAGAAATATGATGAAGTGTTATTTTTTTGTTTTTAATCGTAAAATTATAAATGTAATTGCTGCCAAAAAAATATTCAGCCATCGTGGCCTTGTTTTCCTCTAATTTGGCATATAGTTTTTGTAAATCAAACTCGTTATTGGTTTCTTTAGCAGTTTTGGTTTGATTTTTTTTAAGAAGCAGCATCAATTCGTTTTGTTTTTTGATGGCTTCATTAATTTTAGAAATATCGGCCAATTCCAGTTTTTGCTGTTCTTTTACAATAACCGTATTCCAGTTTTGAAGCTGCTGAAGAATGAGTTTTTCTTCTCTCGAAAGAATTTGATGATTATTGAGACGACTCTTTAAAACAACAGATTTGGTTTGTTCCGAAAGTAAAAAAGCGTTTTCGATATAACTTATTTTCTTTTCTTTTTCATAAAGCGAATAATAAATAGCAATACATTTTTCAGTTCGGTTTCGATTTCTGATTTGAGTTACGATTTTAGAATTTTCATAAACCAAAAGGGACTGAAAAATATCTTCTATATAAAATGAAAGTGCATAACTTTTTAAAGCATTTTTCGGCTGGTTTTGTGCCAGATAAATTTCAGCCTGTAAATCTAAAGCATCCAGTAAAACTGTTTCTGCATACAGCGAATTTTGATCAGGCAAAACACTTTTTATATTGGAATAATTTGGAAGAAGTGTTTTAAAAACAGCCGTAATGTTCTGGTTTGCATCTGTTATTTTTCTTTGTTTGAAAGAAATAAAAGCAGCTTCGTAATAAAACTGCGCTATTTTTCGGGGCTCCTGACTTAGGATTTTATTGAATTCAATTTTGGCTTTTTCAAAATATTCAACTGCTTTATTCAAATCATTGCGTTCCAGGTTTAGTTTGGCTAAATTTCGGTAAGAATTGGATAAAGTTTCAGTTTGTGATTTGTCATTTTTTAATAATGAAATGGCTTTCAGAAATGAGCTTTCAGCCTTGTCAAAAGTATTTGTTTTGATTAAAAAACCTTTGGTTGTCAGGAAATAATTAGTTCCTAAATTGTTTAATAAAAGCCCTTTTTGAGTTGGGGTTAATCTTTCGGTTTGAAGTGTCTTTTCGATTAAATCAATTGCTTTATAAACATTGCCCGTATTTTGATATACGTTTGATAAATTAAGGATTGCAGCCACCTTCTGCGGTTCGTTTTTCTCCAGATTGGCAATAAAATAGTATTGTTTGATAGTGTTTTCTGCATTATCGTAATCACCCAGAATGGTATATAAATTACCTAAAGGTTTCAGGCAATATTCGATAATATCGTAATCTTTAAGTTTGTGTTTTTGATAAATCTGCCAGGCTTTCTCGTAACTTTTTATTGCATTTTCTGATTGTCCAAATTGGTTTTCATAATATGCTTTGTTGCAGTTTAAAACCACAATTGCCAATAACTCATCTTTAGATTTTTGTTTTGGACTTTTCCAGAAATTAGTTTCTGTATTCGTTAGATTTTGCAAATCTTTTACAGATGGATTTGCTACAAAAACATCAATTGCATTATATATTTTATCTTCCTGATGTTGTCCCCAAACTGTTAGGTTTAGGAAAAGAAAAATTAAAATATATAAGTTATTTAAGTTCATATTATAGTTGGAATAGTTGTGAAGTGTCCGTCTGAGCGGAGTCGAAGACCTTTTCAATTATGAAGCCTTCGACTCCGCTCAGGGTGACATTTGAATTTTAAAACTTCCAAATTCCATAAAACTGGAAATAATTAAAATTCTGTTCAAAATTAATTACATAACGCGCACCCAGACTTGGACCAATTCTGGCAAATCCAGCAGTTAAATCAAATAAAAGCCCTGTTTTTAAATTTGCCAATGAGTTTTTAACTGAGTTTGATTCCGTTCTTGTGCTAATTATGAGTTTATCCGAATCACCCTCAAAAATGTCTATTCGTTTATTTTGATTCTGTTCTTGCGAAACATTTATGTTGGTTTGAAAACCGGCACCAACTCCTATATAGTTATTAATGTTGTAGCGGATAAGAATAGGGACTTCCCAATTGACACTTTTGTTTTCGGTACTCGTTGTGGTACGCTGTCTTTGTTTTACGCCGTTTGCACTGGTAATTGTTTCATCAACTACATTAACCGAACTATCATATTTATTTAAGCTATTGATCCATTCTGCCTGCCAGTAAAAACGGTAGGATTTAAAAGGTGAAATAGTTGCGCCAACAAAATAACTCGTTGAATTATCTAAATCAGGGTACAAATTATATCCGGCTTTAGCGCCAATGGATATCCCGGGTAAAAATCGGGTAGTGGCGTAGTTGGTAATAATAGGTTCGTTTTTGTCGAAAATGATGGCGGTTCGGCTTTTGGTTTTTACTTTATGAAAGTCTTCATTGAATTTCATTGAATACCGGACAAAACCTTTTGTGCTGTCTTTTTCGTTTACGTTTTTTTGTTCGCTTCCGGGTAAATAAATATTTTTGAAGGTAAAAAATATTTGTTTTTGTTTGATAATTGTATCTAAACAGCTTACTGTTGGTTCTTCGCCTTTTGGACAAATAGGACATTCTGGATACATCCCTTCAATTTGGAATGTTTTTTTATCAAACATATCCGGAATATCAGTTTCAAGCCGAATCATTCTTGCAGGCCCTTCGCCGTTATTCTGAAAACGGGTTTTAAATTTTACTCTTTTAAACCGTACTAAACGATAGTTAATCAAACTTCCGTTAGATCCCATTTTGTTTGGATCGTGAGAAGTTACGATTTCCATTTCGAGGTTTTTTATTTTATGGTTTTTAAAACTTCGATTTGGAACAAATATCCCTCGCATTGTTACCGTTGCGCTGGTATCCTTAATCATTTCGGGAGTAGTTTTAAAAGTATAAAAAACATTATGGGTTTCACCTGGATTGACATCGTCAAATTCTAAAACAGAAACATTATGATAGGTTTTATGGGCGTCTGTTAAAGATGCATCGAGATCTTCTTCGGTAGTTGTATTTCGGTATTTTTTTATTTTTAAAGTTTGATCGGCTGAAGCCAGATAATTTTTGGTGTCATCAAGATCGTCAACAGCTGCTACAATGTTTTCTTTTACTTCGCGTTCGTTGGCATACGTTCTAAAATCGACTAAGTCGAAATTATTGCTTTTAAATTGTTTTTCGTTATAAAAAAGATAGAGTTTACCGCTCGAAACATAATTCTCCAAATTTTGATAGCCCACTACAACAACCATTTCCTGTTCCGGAATTGGGTCACAGTTTTTCAGGATTTCGAATCCGTTTTGATCAGCAATCGATGCAATGTCTTTGTAATTTGTGTCGGTTATGTCATTTACAGCGATTTTTTTTGGGCGTGTTGCCGGAGGTTTCCCATTGTCGTAATTATTGGTTACGGCAAGTCGGGTGGTATAAGTTCCTTTGTTTTTGTAAACGTGTTTAGGTTCAGCTTCTTTACTGAAATGACCGTCGCCCAGTTCCCATAAATAGGAGTAACTTGGTTTTGGTGCGCCTGCAATCGGAATTAAAGGCGGTGTTTCGGGTTTAAAAGTAACCTGATTTCCGTTCTGATTGTAAATGATATTGGCTCTTCGGGTAATAGTGTCTTTTACTTTGGTTTGTGCCAACGTCATTGCTGATGAAAGAAAAATTAAGTAATATATAAGTCTTTTCATGTCGAGGAGGTTTTTAGCCCTGATGGAGCGGCATCCTTTTTCTGGCTTCTTTAGCCGGGAAAAGATAGAGTCGGACAGCAGGATCAGCTTCAGAAAATCGTTAGGGATAATTTGAAATCTGGATTAAATGTAAAAAAAAGTGATGAGCAAATCACCACTTTTTCTTAAAAAAGTATTTGTAAGTTATTGAATAGCATTGATTGCTGCTACCAGTTGAGCTTCGCTGCCGACTGTTGTTTCGGCAAGTGTGAAGGTATAAATATCGCCGGCAGCTATAGTAACCGCTTTGATTGCATAACGCCATTGACCATTATCTTCTGTGGCAAAAATGATGTGACAAGCTAATCCAACCGGGATTTGTCCGTAGTGCTCGCTGAATAATCCTGCTGCTGTATAAGTGTCTAACTTCGCCAAAGCGTTTTGCCCTTCTCCGTCGTATGATAAATAAATTGCACAATTATCGTTGTCGTAACCTTCCGGAGCATCAACAAGAATAGTAGTTTTAGGTCTTGGATCACTGTAGAATTTATCAACATTTGTCCATCCAAAATTTCCAAATGTTACATAATAATTGTTTCCTTCGCCCTGAACACCGCCTTTTCCTCCGGTACCGTCAGCACCATCTTTGGCTTCTCTCCAAACTAGATCTTCTGCATTCTCAGTGTTTCCAAACCATAATGTCATGGCATTATCCAGGCCTCCTGTCAAATTTGTAGGTACCAACAGATTGATGTTACAAGTAGTGGCTAATGCTTGTCCGCCTTGCGTGGCTTTGATGAAAAATTCACCACCGGAAATCAACAAGTTTTTGTTTCCGTCAGGCATTAAACCCATGGTTGGTTTATTGGTTACAAGCATATCGCCTTTGTCAAAAAGCTCTACATATTCAATATCGATTGCTCCGGTTACCGCATTTCCTGCTTTAGTCAGGCAATTTCCGTTGATATTGATTTTAACTCCTTTTGCAGATGTAAGTGTTATTGCTCCTGCTCCTGCAGTTGCAGTAAAATGTTGTGTTTTTCCTGCCAAAGCTTCGTTTCTGACAGCAGCAAATTCACTTGATGATGGTGGCGTAACTGTGTTGTCTCCATCGCTGTCATCACAGCTTACAAATGTTGCGATTGCTAAAAATAATAATCCGATTTTTTTAAAATTTGTGTTCATGATTTCTAATTTTTTATAAATCTGTCTTGAAAAATTTCAAGTGGTTTCAGATTTCGGTTGTTAATTATCGTTTTTGTATTCTTATATCAATTCGGGTTTGATATTGTTACCCTTGTTTTCAAAATTTATTTTTAATTCTTTTTATATGGTTATATCAACTGGCTTTTTAAATTGTTACCCCTGTTTTTAATTTTTTTTGAAATTTATTTCGAGAGGCATTTTTCTTCAAAAACATTTCCGTCTTCATCAAGGGCAACAAGTATTTCTTTATTACCTGAAAGTTTAATCAGTATATAAAACCAGACAATTGACCAAAGTCCCAGAGTTGCAAAAACCAAAGCAAGGTGAAATGAAGGATCCATTTGTTTTTTTGCTTTGCTTAAAACAACATACGGCAGTTTATCATTACGTTCTATTATGACAAAACCGTTACGGATTTTGGCAGAAAGTGTTTCCTGGAATTTGGCAAAACCTTTCTCGGTTGTAAATGGATAACTTTTCATTTTGATGTGATTTTGATTCTTAAAACAACATTTGTAATGCTATATCAATTTGTTTTTATAATTGTTACCCTTCTTCTTTAATTTTTTTTCAGATTCTTTTTTTACTTTAGCTGATAATTTTTAATATGGAAAAACAGACAATTCATCCTGACCAAATGTATATCGAAGGACTGGCGAATAATAATTCGGCAGTAATTCAGTCTATTTATAAAAAGTTTGTCCCTAAAGTCGTGTACTTTATAAAGAACAACTCCGGAGATGAAGATCAGGCGCAGGATGTTGTTCAGGAAGTGATGATTATACTTTTTAATCAGGCAAAAGCCAATACACTGCAGCTGACTTGTCCGTTTGATGCCTATTTCTTTTTGCTGTGTAAAAGGAGATGGCTGAATGAATTGAAAAAAACATCAAATAAAGGGGTAACAATCAACGAGGATTTGGCATCTATAAAGGAATCAACTCAGGAAATGGTTTTGCAAACTGAAGCCTTCGATGAAAAACAGCAGCTTTTTGATCTGATGTTTCAAAAGTTAGGTGACAAATGCAAAGAACTTTTACAATGGAGTTTTACGCTTAAGACCATGGAAGAAGTAGCCGAAAAGCTCAATGTAACCTATGGTTATGTCCGTAAAAAGAAATCGTTGTGCGTAGGACAGTTAACGCAGTGGATTCAGGAAGCCAATTCTATAAATCGTTAAAAAGGACCCCATCATGAACGAAGAAAAATACATATTGTTTGATCAGTATCTTCAAAATGAAATGACACTTGAAGAGAAAAAAGATTTTGAACGCCAGTTAGCGGAAGATAAATCGTTTGCTTCTTCATTTGAAACTTTTAGAGAAATGCATTTTCAACTGGCGAATAAATTTGGGATTGCAGAAGAACGTGAAGCTTTTAAAGCTAATCTAAAAACTATTTCTAAAGCGCATTTCAAATCGCCTGAAGCAAAAGTAATTAAACTTAAACCATGGTATGTGGCAGCAGCTGCATCAGTTGCTGTTTTAATTGGGATTTTCTTTTTTAATCAGAATTCAAACCCAAATTTTGAAGATTACAATCAGCAGGAACAAGCTTATTTTGCCGAAAGAGGTGATGTCAATGCAGCTTTAAAACAAGCAGAAACAGCTTTTAATGCTAAAGATTATAAAAAGGCAATTCCGCTTTTTGAAACCATTTTGAAAGAAAATAAAACGGCTGAAATTCAATATTTTTATGGAATTTCCTTATTGGAAACAAATCAGTTTTCAAAAGCGGAAACTGTTTTTAACCAATTAAAATCTGGAATTTCCCTCTACAAAGATAAAGCCGCCTGGAGTCTGGCTTTGTCTAAATTAAAACAAAAAGACTATAAAGCCTGTAAAGAAATTTTATTGACTATTCCTTCTGATTTTGAGAATGAAGACCAGGTTCAGAAATTGTTGAAAGAATTGGATTAAAATTTTTACCATAAAAGAAGCAGAAATTACAAAAAGAGGCAAATTCACATTGTCTCTTTTTTTGTGCTAAAAAATAATAGGATTTAAATTTAATAAAAGGAATTCAGGCAGGAAAGGATGAGGTTTTAGGCCGTGCTTTGGTATTTATTGAAACCGGGAAATAAATATGTTTACGTTGCGGGACTTCGACTTCGCTCAGTCTGACAAGAATACAAGTAAATCCGTTAAATCCGCGTACTAATATACGCAATTGGTATTCTTTTAATATTATCGTAATTTTGACAACTTTAAAAACAAAAAACAAACAATTGAATTCAATACCTGTAATTACCGATACACATACGCACCTATACTCTGAAGAATTTGATCAGGATCGTGACGAAATGATACAGAGAGCCATAAATGCAGGAGTAAAGCGTTTTTTTATTCCGGCAATTGATGCGGCAGCAACGCAGTCAATGTATGATTTAGAGCGTAATTATCCAGAACATGTTTTCCTGATGATGGGTTTGCATCCCACTTATGTGAAAGATAATTATCTGGACGAGTTAAAACATGTTGAAACCGAATTGGCAAAACGAAAATTTTATGCCGTTGGAGAAATAGGGATTGATTTGTATTGGGATAAAACACATCTCAAAGAACAGCAAATTGTATTCAGAAGACAAATTCAGCTTGCTAAACACTATAAATTACCAATCGTAATTCATTGTCGTGAAGCTTTTGACGAGATTTTTGAGATTTTGGAAGAAGAAAAATCAGAAGATTTATTTGGAATTTTTCATTGTTTTACGGGTAACTATGAACAGGCACTTCAGGCAGTTTCGTACAATATGAAGCTGGGAATAGGAGGAGTGGTGACTTTTAAAAACGGAAAAATCGACCAATTTTTAAATCAAATTGATTTGAAACATATCGTTTTAGAAACCGATTCGCCTTATCTGGCGCCAATTCCATACAGAGGTAAACGAAACGAAAGCAGTTATTTAGTAAATGTAATTGCAAAATTGGCTGAAATTTACGACCTTTCAGAAACTGAAATTGCAGAAGTAACAACGCAAAACTCCAAAGACGTTTTTGGGATTTAATATGCAAATTACAATTGTTTAATTTTTTTTTTGTTCTTTTGCCCACCTAAATTGATATTTATAATGCAGAAATTTGATGCCATTCGACCATTTTATGATTCAGAAGTAAATCAAGCCCTTCATGACGTTGTCAATCATCCGATGATGAAAACCATGATGAATTTTACTTTTCCGGAATTAGACGATCAGGTTTGGAAAGAACAATTGAAGAAAACACATTCTATTCGTGATTTCCAGTGCAATTTTATCTATCAGACAATTCAAAAAGTACTCGAAAAAAGTTCGGAAGGACTTACAACTTCGGGTTTTGAAAAGTTAGAAAAAAACACTTCCTATTTATTTATTTCCAATCACAGGGATATTCTTTTAGATACCACTTTACTGAATGTGTGTTTGTTTGAACATGGTTTGGTGATGACAGCATCGGCAATCGGGGATAATCTTGTAAAAAAAGCATTCTTAAGTACATTGGCAAAACTAAACCGAAATTTTTTGGTTTTAAGAGGTCTGTCTCCAAGAGAAATGCTGCAAAGCTCTAAGTTGCTGGCTGAATATATGGGGCAATTACTGCTTCGTGAGAATCGTTCGGTATGGATAGCACAAAGGGAAGGACGTACTAAAGACGGAAATGATGAAACCAATCCGGGTGTTTTAAAAATGATCGGAATGGGTTCTGATGAAGCCAATCTGATGGATTATTTTAAGAAATTAAAAATAGTTCCGGTTTCTATTTCATACGAATACGATCCGACGGATGTTTTGAAAATGCCGCAATTAATGGCAGAAGCAAATAATGAGGTTTACGTCAAAGATAAAAATGAAGATTTCATGACTATTTTGAGTGGTATCATGGGAACTAAAAAAAGAATACATATCTCTGTTGGAGATGTTTTAGATACTGAAATTGATCAGATTGTTGCTGAAAACGATAATTCGAACAAACAAATTCAAGCCTTGGCACAAGTAATCGATGATTCTATTTTGCAGAATTACCAGTTATGGCCAACCAATTTTATTGCATATGACATCTTAAATGAAACTGATAAATATTCTCATTTATATAAGGAAAACGAGAAATTACTTTTCGAGCGACGTTTAGAGATGCGAATTGGATGCGATAACGGTGTTGCAAGACAAGGATTTTTAGCTATGTATGCAAATCCTGTAGTGAGTAAATTAAAATATCAGAATGTCTTCTAAAGCTAAAATACTCTTAATCTATACCGGTGGAACTATCGGAATGAGTAAAGATTTTGAAACAGGAGCACTTAAAGCTTTTGATTTTGGCAAGCTGTTGAAAAATATTCCCGAAATCAAACAACTGGACTGCGAAATTGAAACGGTTTCGTTTGAAAATCCAATCGATTCCTCTAACATGAATCCGGAAATGTGGGCTAAAATTGCCGATATTATCGAGAAAAATTATATTTCTTTTGACGGATTTGTAGTGCTTCATGGTTCTGATACGATGTCGTATTCGGCTTCGGCATTAAGTTTTATGCTCGAAAATTTAGCAAAACCTGTTATATTTACAGGTTCTCAATTACCAATTGGAGATTTGCGTACCGATGCCAAAGAAAATCTGATTACCGCCATTCAGATTGCTTCTCTTCAGGAAAATGGAAAACCGGTGATCACCGAAGTTTGCCTGTATTTCGAATATAAATTGTACAGAGGGAATAGGACTTCAAAAGTAAATGCAGAACATTTTAAAGCATTTACGGCACCTAATTATCCTGAATTGGTAGAGTCAGGAGTTCATCTTAAATTAAACCGGCATTTATTCCTTCCTGTAAAAAAGGATGCAGAACTGATTGTTCATAAAAACCTAAATAATCACGTAGTGATTATAAAAATGTTTCCGGGAATGAGTGAAGTTGTTTTAGCTTCGATTCTGGCGATTAAAGATTTAAAAGGAATTGTTTTAGAAACATATGGAGCCGGAAATGCACCTACCGAAGAATGGTTTTTAAATTTAATTAAAAAAGCGATTCAGGACGGTTTGCATATCGTGAACGTCACACAATGTTCCGGCGGAAGTGTCAATATGGGACAATACGAAACCAGTACTGTTTTAAAATCCTTAGGCGTTATTTCAGGAAAAGATATTACGACAGAAGCTGCCATTACTAAATTGATGTATCTGTTGGGACATACGGTTACGATCCCACAAACTGAGTTTAAAACTATTTTCGAAACAGCTTTACGAGGTGAAATTTCACTTTAGCAATAAATAATAGCAAGTATTGAAAGGATTTTTGAAAATTACTTTTGTAACTCGTTTTTTTTCATGTTATTTGCAAACCAAAATAGAGAGGTGTCCGAGTGGTTGAAGGAGCTAGCCTGGAAAGCTAGTATATGGGTAACTGTATCGAGGGTTCGAATCCCTTCCTCTCTGCTAAAGTCAAAAACCGCAATTTCATAAACTTATGTTATTGCGGTTTTTTGATTTTTTTAAAGATTTGTTAATTTAATAAGTACAATAAACTGTATCGGAATGATTGGAAGTTGGAAAGGTTATTATAAGTTTGATAATGAAAGAATTCAAAAAGCTATAGGGTTTGAAAAAACGTATTTTACTATAGTAATTGAAAGTTTCGGAGGAGTTAATTTTCAGGGAAAAGTGAATGATGATATTCCTAGCGGCGGAATGGAAGAAACTGGTGATGTAATTGGTAAAGTCTATAATAACAAAGTTCGGTTTAAAAAACTGATGCCTAAGAACTGCCAAATATATGAGAATGGCGAAAGAGAAACGACAAATCAAAAACATCCGGTACTTTATTATGAAGGTGTTTTTTCTAATGATAAAACTGAAATAAGCGGGAAATGGTTTTTTAAAAGAAAAATTGTTTTTTTGTATGGTATTGTTCCAATAATTTTTCATCCAGGAAAAGGAACCTGGAGTATGAAGTTGTCGTAAATTCTGTTTGACATATCCGATATAAATTCTAAATAGATAATAAATATTTTGAGTATTTACAAATATCATTTCCGACCAGGATATCAATCTGATGATTTCTTGATAGATATTTTTAATGGAGCTGAGAAGGAAACGTTTATTTCGGATTTCCTGAATGCAATCAATGAATTAAAACCCAGACTGATTGATATTTTGGATTTATGGATAAATGATGAGGTCTTGATGACTATTGATTCTGAAGCAGGACAATTTACGATTTCAAAAGATATCTGGGGCTTTGCTTTCGTTATGGCTGAAAATAATCAGAATGGTTTAGTTCGGATTAATTCGATTTTAGAAAACGCAGAAATGTTTGAAAAGATTGATGTTGATTTTGAAAATTATAAATAAAAGTTAGCTTCAATAATTTGAAGTTTTCCCCTTGTCAAAAGTTATGAAATTTACTAAACATCTAATTTAGCCCCGATTGAATCGACATCCTCTTGTGGCGGGGTTCGCCATAAGAGATAAAGTGGAAAGCGGGACTGAAGGTGTTTTGAAAAATGATTTTCTGCTTCTAAAAAGGTTTAATCCTGCAAGACTATTTTAGCTTTAGGCAATATTCTTTCCACAAATAATTTATAAGCAGATTCAGAAGGATGTAAGCCGTCTGAAGCGACTAAACCGGGATTATCAAGTCCCTGGCGGGTAATATCAGTAATTGTGATAAATGTTACGGATTTTGTTCTGCAATAATTTTCTGCAAACATATTATATTGGTCGATTTCTGCAGAAATTTTTGCTCTTCCGGTTTCTCCATAATTTTTTCCAAAAGAGGTATAGGCATAATCCGGTATAGAAAGCACAATGACATTTTTATAATCTCCTTTTGCCAGCGTAATAGCTTTGTTTAATAGTTCAGGGAATTCTTTTTCGTATAATGAAAAATCTATATGCTGAAACTGGTTGTTAACACCAATTAAAAGTGTAACCAAATCGTAATTGGATTCTAAGGTTTCATTTTTTATTGCCGCAATTAAATTCGAAGTTGTCCAGCCAGTTCTGGCGATAACTTTTAATGAAAAGTTAGTATCGGTATAGAACATTTTTAAACTCGTTTTAAGCTGTTCCGGAAATCTGCAGGTTTCACAAACACTTTGGCCAATAGTATAACTGTCGCCTAAGGCTAAATAATTTATTGATTTGGGAATTGGTCCAGTGGGAACTTCCGGATTTGGGACAGTTGTTGGAGGAATAACAGGTTTGGGAGTAACTGCCGTTTCTGAAGGTGTTTCTTCAGTGCTACAGCTCAAAAGAAATATAGATAGGAAAACAATAACTATTTGTCTGAACTGTGGTTTCATAATTTGAATAAATTAGATTTTACATCATTTCTAAACAAATAGTTACGTTATATATGTTGTTTTGGTTTTAAACCATTTCAGCTTTCATTGAAATTTCTTCTTCGATAGCATTCCAAAGACCAATACGTTTTTCTAAAGCGAGAATCGAAATTTCTTCTACATCAGACCATTTTTGATCGTCATCTCCGCATAAATCGGTAATCATTTGCATCGCCATTGGTCCGTGCTCATCCGCATCAAGTTCGATATGTCTTTCGAAATAATAAAGCAACTTGCTTAAATCAGTTTCGGGAAGGTTTTTTTGAAAGTTTGTCAGGATTGCGGTAAACATACTTGGGATTAAATCTTCTCTTCCAAAAGTAAAAGCTGCAGCAATTTCATGTGGTTTTCCCTGTTCAATAACTCTAAAAGTAAAATCTAAAAAAGATTTTATATCCGGATGCAATGAACTTTGTTTTATGGCAACAAAAATATTATGAAGAGAATTTACTTCAGATAAAAATTTGTTGATTCCTGTTGTATCGGCACCACAATCTTCCATAGCCTCAAGATACATTTCGTAATGACTTTGTCTTCTTCCGTCAATAGTCAGGTCAGTTTCTTCAGCAAGAACAATTTCGTTGATTAAATATCTGGTTTCAGGATTTTTTGTAGCAAACCAAGGGGTAGTTGTGCAGGTAAGTTTAGCCTGTAAAGCTTTTAATAATGACATAAAGTCCCAAACTGCAAAAACATGACTTTCTAAAAAACGATGTAAGTCATCAATACTTTGAATTTTATTGTACAAAGAATGCTGTAAAAGCATGTCCTTTTGAGGCTGAATGCTTTTGTTGATGGTTTCAATATTCATATCTGTGGTATTTTTTGGTAAATATAAAAAAGCTTCCCGGTTAGAAGAAGCTTTTGGTATTGATTTTCAATATATTTTAATAGAGCATTATTATTTGAATGCTGATATTCCGGTTACATCCATTCCGGTTATCAATAAATGAATGTCATGTGTGCCTTCATAAGTGATCACACTTTCGAGGTTCATCATGTGTCGCATTATCGAATATTCGCCTGTGATTCCCATTCCGCCTAACATTTGTCTGGCTTCTCGGGCAATATGAATTGCCATATCAACATTATTTCTTTTTGCCATTGAAATCTGTGCAGTAGTTGCTTTTCCTTCATTTCTCAAAACACCTAAACGCCAGGTTAATAATTGTGCTTTGGTAATTTCGGTAATCATTTCGGCTAATTTCTTTTGCTGCAGCTGTGTTCCTCCAATAGGTTTTCCAAACTGAATTCTTTCTTTGGCATAACGTAAAGCGGTGTCGTAACAATCCATCGCTGCACCAATCGCTCCCCAGGCAATTCCGTAACGAGCCGAATCTAAACAGCCAAGTGGTGCTCCCAATCCGGATTTGTTTGGTAACAGATTTTCTTTAGGTACTTTTACATTGTCAAAAATTAATTCACCTGTTGAGGATGCACGAAGCGACCATTTATTATGTGTTTCGGGTGTTGTAAAACCTTCCATACCACGTTCTACGATTAATCCGTGAATTCTTCCTGATTCATCTTTAGCCCAAACTACAGCAATATCAGCAAATGGTGCATTTGAAATCCACATTTTGGCACCGTTTAAAAGATAATGATCTCCCATGTCCTTAAAATTGGTAATCATACTTCCCGGATCAGAACCGTGATCAGGTTCAGTCAATCCAAAACAGCCCATGAATTCTCCTGTAGCCAGTTTTGGCAGGTATTTCATTCTTTGCTCTTCGTTCCCGTATTTCCAAATCGGATACATTACTAACGATGATTGTACAGATGAGGTTGATCGTACGCCGGAATCACCACGCTCAATTTCCTGCATGATTAATCCATAAGAAATCTGGTCTAAGCCTGCGCCTCCGTATTCAACCGGAATATAAGGGCCGAAACCGCCAATTTCTCCAAGCCCTTTTATAATTTGTTTTGGAAACTCTGCTTTTTGGGCAAATTCTTCAATAATAGGAGAAACTTCTCTTTTTACCCATGCACGTGCAGATTCACGAACCAGTTTATGTTCGTCGGTCAATAAGTCGTCAAGGTTGTAATAATCCGGTGCCTGAAATAAGTCTGGTTTCATCTTTTAAGTAATTTTTCAAAACAAATTTACGCAATAAAAATATAACAAAACAAAGTAATTTTGTTATAATAATACAAAACAGTTTGGAGAAATAAAGATGATTAAAATTTCAAATAGAAATCCTTGGTAAGCTCCATATATTCAGGTGTATAAACGTGTCTGTCGGTTTCGATAATTAATTCATCAATTGCAGTATTCAGAATTTCATTTCGACTAAAAGCCAACAAACTGCGTTTGATATCTGATGCTGGAGTTCCTTTTACACGTGTAATTTTTACAGGATACAATTCGGATTCTTTAGCAAGTGTAATAAAATTTTGTTCTTCCTTATAAGGTAGGATAACTGCAAATACTCCATTTTCGGAAAGCATTAAATCCGCAGCTTCAATTAATTCTTCGAATGGCATGGCATCCTGAAAGCGTGCTAAATCACGTTGTTCATTTTCTGTTTTATAGTTTTCAGAATAAAATGGCGGATTCGAAATTATCAAATCATATTCATCCTCAGGTTCTTCAATAAATTCATCTAAACCGGCATGAAAACAAAATAAGCGATCCCCCCAAGGTGAGTTTTCAAAATTTTCAACTGCTTGTTCATAAGCCTCTTCATCAATTTCTAAAGCATCAATTTGTTCGGCATGAGTTCGTTGAGCGAGCATTAAAGCAATAATTCCGGTCCCGGCGCCAATATCTAAAACGCTAAAGGGGTTATGATGTATTGGAACCCAGGCACCTAATAAAACACCATCTGTCCCAACTTTCATAGCGGTTTTATCTTGCTGAACAGAGAATTGTTTGAATGAAAACATAGAGATAAAATTCCAATTTTTTAAATTCCAAATTCCAACTTAAAAAGAGTGAATCCCAAAAAAGAAATTCAAATACTAAGAAGAAATATAGATTTTGATAATAATAGTATGGTGCAAAAGTAAGATTAAAATCCCGATTTAATGTTGTGAAGTTTTAGTGATTATTGTGGATAGAATTTTTCTTAATTCTTCTACTTCGAATAATAAAAGATCTGAAAGCAGCTTTTGTTCAGGATTTAATTCCTGTAGTAATCGTAGCCAATATTTGGATTCTTTAGCTTCTTTGCGAGATATTTTTAGTCTAAATAATAAATCTTTATCTCCAAGTTTTTCGTTTGCTTCAATGTAATTGGCATCTACAGAACCAGATGATCTAATTAATTGTTTTCCGTCTTCAATGTTAGATGCAGTTTTAGGTAGATTTTTGATATAAATTCTACATTCTTTTGCAAACAAGAAAGTTCTTTCTTCTAAATCGTATGGTTTACTCATAATTAAATTCCAAATTTCAATAAAGATAGAATAATATTTAAAATAAGCTTTTTCCTTCAAAATAAATTGTAGAAATAAAGTTTTATAATTTATTTTATTGAAATTTCTCTTTTTGGTTTGGAATTTGGAATTTAAAAAATTTGGAATTTCTTTTTTAAAGATACATTTCAACCAAACCTTCAGGCAGATTCATGATAACTTTTTTATTGTCACGGTCAATTTTTACAAGGAAATGATCGATCATTGGAATCAGCATTTCGATTTCGCCATTTAAAACTTCAAAAAGAGGTTGTGCAGTAGTATCGTTAACGGCTACAATTTTTCCAAAAACACCTAAACGCTGGTCTTCAATTTCGAAACCAATAACTTCGTGGAAATAAAATTTGTTGCCGGAAAGTTTTGGCAGCATATTTAAAGGAAGATAAATTGCATTCCCCATAATGGCATCAGCATCTTCTTCAGTATTCATGTCTTCAAAACGGATTCTTAGAAAATCATTTTTGTGCAATGAACTTTTTTCAATAAAAAAAGGAACCAGATGTTTATTGCATTCAATAAACACTGATTCCAGATTTTCGTATAACTCAGGTTCGTCTGTGTCTAAATAAGCCAGGACTTCACCTTTGAAACTAAATTTTTTAGCGATTTTACCTAAATAAAAACATTCTTCTTTACGCATTATCGCTAACTAAAATTATGCTTCAGTTGTTTCGTTATTTTCTTCAGCAACAGGAGCTTCTTCAGTAGCAGCTTCCGCTTCAACTTCAGCAACTTCTTCTTCAACTGCAGGAGTTGCAGCAGCGATAGCATCAGCTTCAGCCTGAGCTGCAGCAGCTAAACGCTTAGCGTTAACTTCTTGTTCTGCTTTAAAAGCTTTAGCTTTAGCATCAGCTTGCGCTTTTGATAAACCATCTTTTTTAGCATCAACTTTTCCAGATTTAGCTTCTAACCAGGCAGCTAATTTTGCATCAGCTTGTTCTTGAGTTAAAGCTCCTTTACGAATACCTCCATCAAGGTGGTGTTTCAATAAAGCTCCTTTGTACGAAAGGATTGCTCTTGCAGTATCTGTTGGCTGAGCACCATTGTGCAACCATTTTACAGCGCTATCAATGTTTAATTCGATAGTTGCAGGGTTTGTGTTTGGATTGTAAGTACCGATTTTCTCTAAGTATTTACCATCTCTTTTTGAGCGTGCATCTGCAGCTACAACCCAGTAAAAAGGTTTTTGTTTTTTACCGTGTCTTTGTAATCTAATTTTTACTGACATAATCGTATGATTAAATTTTGAGGTACTCGACCTCTGTTAATTAAGGGCGCAAAGATATAATTTTTTTCTGAATTAGGAGATCAAAATTATATTTAATCTCTTGAGAATGAATTTTTGTCGTTTTTTTGAATTCTTATAGTGTTTGTTTCTCTCCAAAGAAGAGATTTTTGCTTTAAATTACTTTATAATGAAAATACTTTCCCTTTCTTTCTTTTAATAATTGATTGTTTTTACTGTAATATTTTATCATAAAATCAAAATAAAAACATAAATAAGCTAATTTATAGTAGATTACAAAAAAATAAGATTACATTTGTGTATTATTATAAATAAGTACATATGAACATTTTTGTTGGAAGCCTTCCATTCAGTATTGAGGAAGCAGATTTAAGAGAGTCTTTCGAGGCTTACGGAGCAGTTGATTCAGTTAAGATCATTACTGATAAATTTACTGGAAGAAGTAAAGGATTTGGTTTTGTTGAAATGACAAACGATGATGAAGCTCAAAAAGCAATTGATGAATTGAACGGAGCTACTGTTCAAGGACGTGCAATTGTGGTTAATAAATCTGAACCGAAACCAGAAGGCGAAAGAAGAAGCTTTAACAATAACAGTCGTGGTGGAGATTCACGCGGTGGTTATAGTGGAGGAAACAGCCGTGGTGGAAATGACCGTGGTGGTAACAGAGGAGGATATTAATATTTTTTTCTAAATATATAAAAGGGATCAATGTAAATTGATCCCTTTTTTTATGGTAAATTTTGTTTCAGGTTTATTTGTTTCAGGTTTTAAGTTGGAAAACCTGAAACCAGAAACAAAAATTAACTATAAGTTCGCTACAAGCCAATCTCCAACTTCACTCGTTTTGTATGCCTTTGTTCCTTTTATAGCTAAATCTTCAGTAACAACTCCTTGTTCTAATGATTTATTTACCACTGCTCTAATCGCTTCAGCTTCGTCTTTTAATCCAAATGCATCTTCAAACATCATGGCAGCTGATAAAATAGTAGCCAACGGATTAGCAATATTTAACCCTGTTGCCTGAGGGTAAGATCCGTGAATTGGTTCGTATAAAGAAGTGTGCTCTCCAACAGAAGCAGAAGGCATTAATCCCATAGAACCTGAAATTACAGAAGCTTCATCGGTTAAAATATCTCCAAATAAATTTTCTGTAATCAATACATCGTAAGAGTTTGGCCATTGTACCAAACGCATGGCAACAGCATCAACAAATTCGTATGAAACAGTTACTTCAGGATAATCTTTTTCCATTGCCTGAACAGTTTCTCTCCATAAACGTGAAGTTTCCAAAACGTTTGCTTTATCAACACAACACAATTTTTTAGAACGTGTCATTGCTAATTCAAAACCTTTTTTAGCCAAACGCTGAACTTCAGCTCTGGTATAAACACAGTTATCAAAAGCAGTTTCTCCGTTATCCCTTCTTCCTTTTTCTCCAAAATAGATTCCGCCGGTTAATTCTCTTAAGAAAACCAAATCAGTTCCTTCAATTCTTTCTCTTTTTAAAGGAGAGTTATCAATTAAAGAAGGGAATGTAAAAGTTGGACGTACGTTAGCGAACAAACCTAATTTTTTACGCATTAACAATAAACCTTGCTCAGGACGAACCGGTGCACTTGGATCGTTATCATATTTTGGATGACCAATTGCTCCAAATAAAACAGCATCAGCTTTCATACAAACTTCGTGAGTTTCATCAGGATAAGGAACTCCAACTGCATCAATTGCACAAGCACCTGTAAGTGCAGGCGTCCATGTGATTTCATGATTGAATTTTTTTGCGATAGCATCAGATACTTTTACAGCTTCATTAATTACTTCTGGTCCGATTCCGTCTCCGGCTAAAAGGGCTATGTTAAATTTCATTTGTTTGGTTGTATTTATATTTATTATCTATTTTTATTTTTTAAGACTCAAAGGTTACAACTTTGTTCCTCTGCAACTCTGAACCTTTGTACCTTAGTTAGTAATTACATTCAGCATCTTTTGAGTTGCTATAATGGCTGCAACTGTTTGATCGGAATCTAATCCTCTTGTTTTAAATTCTTTCCCGTTGTTTACCCAGGTAATTATGGTTTCGCATAACGCATCCGAACTGCTTCCGGGAGGAATTCGTACCGCATAATCAATTAGTTTTGGAAGGGTCAATTTTTTACTTTTGTAAATTTTGGTTAATGCATTCATGAAAGCGTCAAATTGACCATCGCCTTGTGCATTTTCCTCAATGATTTCATTGTCAATTTTTAAAAGCAAAGTTGTTGAGGGACGCATTCCTTTTGAATGCATTAATACATAAGATTCGATTGTAATTTTTTCTTCGTAAGTATGACTATCCAAAACATCAGAAATGATGTATGGTAAATCTTCTTTGGTAACCGTTTCTTTTTTATCACCTAATTCGATGATTCTTTGGGTAACCAATTTTAAATCTTCCTGATTTAATTTTAAACCTAATTCCTGAAGATTTTTTTCAATATTAGCTTTTCCGGATGTTTTTCCGAGTGCATATTTTCGTTTTCTTCCAAAGCGTTCCGGAAGAAGATCATTAAAATATAAATTGTTTTTATTATCTCCATCAGCATGAATTCCCGCAGTTTGTGTAAAAACATTATCCCCAACAATAGGTTTGTTGGCAGGAATTCTGTAACCGGTAAAAGTCTCAACTAGTTTACTTACAGAATACAAAGAGGTTTCTTTAATATTGATGGTAACATCAGGCATAAAATCATTTATAACGGCAACAGTACTTTCAAGCGGAGCATTTCCGGCGCGCTCTCCCATTCCGTTTACGGTAACGTGAAGCCCTTTTATTCCGGCTTTTATGGCTTCCATAACATTTGCAACACTTAAGTCGTAATCATTATGGGCATGAAAATCAAAATGAATTTGAGGGTATTTTGATGTGATTTTTGAAATAAAATCAAAAGCCTGTGACGGAATCAATACACCAAGTGTGTCCGGAAGTAAAATTCTTTTTATAGGCTGCTGCGTTAAAAAATCTAAATATTGAAATACATATTCAGGAGAATTACGCATCCCGTTGCTCCAGTCTTCAAGATAAACATTGGTTTCAATATTGTTTTCTTTTGCTAATGCGATAGTTTGTGCGATTTCAGAAAAATGCTGTTCCGGAGTTTTTTTTAATTGATGCGTCAGGTGATTCAGGGAACCTTTAGTTAATAAATTCTGAACTTTGGCTCCGGATTTTTTCATCCATTCAATAGAAAGACCACCGTCAACAAAAGTCAAAACTTCGATTCGGTTGGTATATCCTTTTTCCTCAGCCCAGGACATAATGCCTTTTACGCCTTGAAATTCACCTTCGCTTACACGTGCCGAAGCAATTTCGATTCTATCAATATTTAATTCTTCCAACAGTAATTGTGCAATGGTAAGTTTTTCTGCAGCAGAAAATGATACTCCAGAGGTTTGTTCACCATCACGAAGCGTCGTATCCATTATTTCAATTTTTCTTTTTTCCATTTCAAATATGATATGACTTAAATACAGTTTTGGCGTATTTTAATCAAAAGGGTTATATAAAATTATAAAAGCAGTTACTAACCCAACCCTAAAGTTGAAGTCTGAGTAACTGCATTTTAAAGGTTGTTTTTAGTAAGGAAGTTTGTCGGCGAAAGCCACAATATCTTCTTTAATATTTTGTAAATAATCAATGTCATCAAAACCATTGATCATGTTATTCTTTTTGTATCCATTTATAGCAAAAGATTCAGATTGACCAGTTGCCAATAAAGTAATCGTTTGGTTTGGTAAATTAATTTCTAATTGCGTATTAGGATCAGCTTCGATTGCTTTAAAAATAGTATCAGCAAACTCAGGGCTGACCTGAACTGGCAAAACACCAATATTCAAACAGTTTCCTTTGAAGATATCAGCAAAGAAACTTGAAACTACAGCTCTGAAGCCGTAATCATAAACTGCCCAGGCAGCGTGTTCTCTTGAAGACCCTGAACCGAAGTTTTTTCCTCCAACCAATATTTTTCCAGAGTAAGTTGAATCATTTAAAACGAAATCAGCTTTTGGAGAATCATCTCCGTTATATCTCCAGTCTCTGAAAAGATTATCTCCAAAACCTTCGCGTTTTGTAGCTTTCAGGAAACGTGCAGGGATGATTTGATCTGTATCTACGTTTTCTATCGGCAGCGGCACTGCACTGCTGGTAAGTATGTTAAATTTATCGTATGCCATTTTTGAAATTTTAGATTTTAGATTTTAGATTTTCTTTTGAAAACTTAGAATCTAAAAATGTTTTTGTATTAAATAATGTTGATCAATTTTATTTGAAGAAATTTAGATGAAGATTGCTCACAGTGAGAAATCTAAAATCTCCAATCTAAAATAACTCCCTTGGATCTGTTAGTTTTCCTGTAACAGCAGCAGCGGCAGCCATAATTGGGCTCGCTAATAATGTTCTTGAACCAGGACCCTGACGACCTTCAAAGTTTCTGTTTGAAGTACTCACTGCATATTTTCCGGCTGGAACTTTATCATCGTTCATTGCTAAACATGCTGAACATCCAGGCTGGCGTAATACGAAACCAGCTTCTGTCAAAATATCCAAAATACCTTCCTCTTTAATTTGAGCTTCAACAACGTGAGAACCAGGAACTAACCAAGCCGTAACATTATCTGCTTTTTTTCTTCCTTTTACAATTTCAGCAAAAGCTCTAAAATCTTCAATACGTCCGTTTGTACAACTTCCTAAGAAAACATAGTCAATTGGTTTTCCAATCATCACATCATCTTCGTGGAAGCCCATATAGGCTAAAGATTTTTTATAAGTTTCCTCACCGCCTTCAACCTGGTTAGCGTTCGGAATATGTTTTGTGATACCAATTCCCATTCCCGGATTTGTACCATAAGTAATCATTGGTTCAATGTCTGAAGCGTTGATGTTTAATTCAGCATCAAAAACAGCATCAGCATCGGTTTTTAAAGTTTTCCAGTATTCAACTGCTTTAGTCCAGGCTTCGCCTTTTGGAGCATACAATCTTCCTTCAAGGAAATCAAAAGTTTTTTGGTCAGGAGCAATCATTCCGCCACGGGCACCCATTTCGATACTTAGATTACAAACGGTCATACGGCCTTCCATAGTCATGTTTTCGAAAACATCTCCGGCGTATTCAACAAAATATCCTGTACCTCCGGAAGTAGTTAATTGAGCAATAATATAAAGAGCAACATCTTTAGGGCCAACACCTTTGCTTAATTCACCATTTACGTTGATACGCATTTTCTTTGGTTTTGGCTGCATGATACATTGTGTAGAAAGTACCATCTCAACCTCAGAAGTTCCGATACCAAAAGCAATCGCTCCAAAAGCACCGTGAGTAGATGTATGTGAATCTCCACAAACAATAGTAGCACCTGGCAAAGTAATTCCGTTTTCAGGACCAACTACGTGTACAATTCCATTTTTTATATGACCTAATCCCCAGTGAGAAATACCGTATTCAGCAGCATTATCTTCAAGAGCTTTAAGCTGATTTGCAGATAAAGCATCTTCAACCGGTAAGTGTTGGTTTATAGTTGGTGTATTGTGGTCAGCAGTTGCAAAAGTACGTTCCGGGTATAAAACCTTTACGCCTCTGGCTTTTAATCCTAAAAAAGCAACAGGACTCGTAACTTCGTGAATGAAATGGCGGTCAATAAAAAACACATCTGGTCCATCTTCAATTTTACGCACTACATGTGAATCCCATACTTTGTCAAATAATGTCTTACTCATTTTTTATTTTTTTTAATTGTAATTTTATAACCACAGCAATTCCTGATAATTATAATAGGAAAACAAAATTAAAAAAAGATACAAAGTGGTCAATTTCAATATTTCATTATATACGATACCCAAACTAAAATACAAATTGCGATTGGCTTTTGCAAAATCAGTTTTGGTTGAAATAAGAATATGAAATTGGTTTTGCTTTTCTTTTTCAGCTTAATTTTTATTTAATTGCTTTTCATTTTAATAGTTTGCAAATTTATCTCAAAAGCTGTATAAAATATAGGTTTTAATTCAAAAAAATGTAACAAAAGTGATGAAAATAGTAATAATTGTTAGTTTTGATTTCTTTTTTAGGATTTTGAAATTCCGAATAATTGGTCTTTTTAAATGTAATTAACAGAGAATCTGATGAAATTTTTCAGTTGATTTTTTAATTAAAATACTACGACATCCAAAAGAATGATTTTTATGAAATTTTATGATTTTTGAGATAAAAACTGATTTGTTGATAAGAATGTTTTTTTACCAATCTAAGCATTTTCTTTCTCCAAAAAAAGGACTAAATTTGAAGTTCAATTTTTGTATTTTTATAAAATTGCAATCACCTGATTTATAGCTATGTACTTAATATTCGATACCGAAACTACTGGATTACCGAAACGTTGGGATGCCCCAATTACCGACTCTGATAACTGGCCCCGCTGTATTCAGATCGCGTGGCAGCTGCATGACGAAATGGGACAATTGATCGAGCATCAGGATTATTTGGTAAAGCCTGACGGATTTAATATTCCGTATGATGCGGAACGTATTCACGGAATTTCGACCGAATTGGCTGAAGCCGAAGGAATCACGCTGGCCGAAGTTTTAGAAAAATTCAATATTGCCTTAAGTAAAACCAAATTTATCGTTGGTCAGAATTTAGGTTTCGACGTTAACATTATGGGTGCCGAATTTCATCGAATGGGAGTGGATTCTCCGATGAGTTCTATGCCTGTTTTGGATACTTGTACTGAAGTTACCGCTTCATTATTACAGCTTCCCGGTGGTCGTGGAGGAAAATTCAAACTGCCAACCTTAACAGAATTACACAGTTATCTTTTCAATAAACCTTTCTCGGAAGCACACAACGCAACTGCCGACGTTGAAGCAACCACGCGTTGTTTTCTGGAATTAATCAGAAGAGAGGTTTTTACCAAAGAAGAATTAGATGTTCCAAAAGATTATTTCAAGGAATTCCAGAATCGAAATCCGCAGGAATTTCCGCTGATCGGTTTAAAACATATCAATTTAAAAGCGGCTTCTGATAAAATCAGAGAGCAAATTAAAGCTTTACAATCTAATGACAGACAAACTGTAGTTTCAGAGTCTGATAAAGCAGATTTTAAAGCGGCAAAATATTCGCATTTGCACAATCATACACAGTTTTCGGTTTTACAATCTACTATCGGAATTGGGAATATTGTTTCGGCTACAGCCAAAAATGGAATGCCGGCCGTTGCCATGACAGATACCGGAAACATGATGGGGGCTTTTCACTTTGTGAGTGCCGTTATGAATCATAATAAAACGGCTTCTGCAAAAAATAAAACTTTGGCTGAAGCTGGTGAAGAACCTGCAGAAACTGAAATAAAACCAATTGTAGGCTGCGAATTTAATATCTGTGAAAACCATTTAGATAAAAGCAAAAAAGACAACGGAAATCAGGTTGTGCTATTAGCCAAAAATAAAAAAGGCTATCACAATCTGGCAAAAATGTCATCAATTGCTTTTACAGAGGGATTTTACTATGTTCCGAGAATTGACCGAAAAGTTATTGAGCAATACAAGGAAGATATTATGGTTTTGTCCGGGAATTTATACGGAGAGATTCCAAGTAAAATTCTGAATATTGGTGAAAACCAGGCTGAAGAAGCTTTGATTTGGTGGAAAGAACAATTTGGAGATGATTTTTATCTGGAAGTCATGCGCCACAATCAGGAAGATGAGAATCGTGTCAACAAAACCCTGATTGAATTTGCCCAAAAGCACAATGTCAAACTAATTGCAACTAACAATACTTTTTATTTAAATAAGGAAGATGCCAATGCACACGATATTTTATTGTGTGTAAAAGACGGTGAAAAACAAGCTACGCCAATTGGTCGAGGCCGTGGTTACCGTTACGGGTTGCCCAATCAGGAATACTATTATAAGTCGGAGGAAGAGATGAAAAAACTCTTTTCCGATTTGCCGGAAGCCATTATTAATATTCAGGAAATTGTAGATAAGGTTGAGATTTATTCGCTTTATCGCGATGTATTGCTTCCTAAATTTGATATACCGGAAGAATTTATCGTTCCCGAAGATGAAGCTGATGGCGGTGTAAGAGGTGAAAATAAATATTTGCGTCATCTGACAATGGTGGGAGCAAAAAAGAGATATGGCGAGATTACAGAATCTATTCAGGAACGTTTGGATTTTGAATTACTTACGATTTCGAATTCCGGATATCCGGGTTACTTTTTGATCGTTCAGGATTTCATTGCCAAGGCCCGGGAAATGGATGTTTCGGTAGGACCGGGACGTGGTTCTGCGGCTGGTTCTGCAGTGGCATATTGTTTGGGGATTACGAATATCGACCCGATTAAGTACGATTTGCTTTTTGAGCGTTTCCTGAATCCCGATCGTGTATCCATGCCAGATATTGATATCGATTTTGATGATGAAGGCCGTGGCCGTGTTATGGATTACGTAATCAATAAATACGGAAAAAATCAGGTAGCGCAAATTATTACGTATGGTAAAATGGCAACCAAATCAGCGATTCGTGATACGGCTCGTGTTTTGGATTTGCCTTTATTTGAAGCCGACAGAATTGCAAAACTGATTCCGGGAATGATGCCGTCCAAATGGAATCTGGCGCGTTTTATTTCTGAAAGCGAAGACGATATCAAAAAAGCACTTCGTTCTGATGAATTTGATAATATTAAGGAGTTAATCGCTATTGCCAACGAAGGCGATTTGGCAGGAGAAACAATTCAGCAGGCCAAAATCCTTGAGGGATCGATGCGAAATACCGGTATTCACGCCTGTGGAGTAATTATTACGCCATCGGATATTACGAATTTCGTTCCGGTTACCACCGCAAAAGATTCTGATTTGTATGTAACGCAGTTTGATAACTCGGTTGCTGAAAGTGCAGGATTGCTGAAAATGGACTTTTTGGGTCTGAAGACTCTTACCCTAATAAAAGATACCGTTAAACTGGTAAAATACAGAACCGGAATTGAGCTGGATCCGGATACTTTTCCAATTGATGATCCTGAAACGTATGCGCTTTTCCAAAGAGGTGAAACAGTTGGAATCTTCCAATATGAGTCACCCGGAATGCAAAAATACATGAAAGATCTGAAGCCCACGGTTTTTGGAGATTTAATTGCAATGAATGCCTTGTATCGTCCGGGACCTTTAGAATATATTCCATCTTTCGTCCGAAGAAAAAATGGGGAAGAAGAAATCAAATACGATCTGGATGCCTGCGAAGAATATTTAGGAGAGACTTACGGAATCACGGTTTATCAGGAGCAGGTAATGCTTCTGTCCCAATCGTTGGCTGGCTTTACAAAAGGTGAGGCCGACGTTTTGCGTAAAGCGATGGGTAAAAAGCAAAAGGACGTTCTGGATAAAATGAAGCCTAAATTTGTAGAACAGGCTGCGGAAAAAGGCCATGATGCCAAAATTCTGGAAAAAATCTGGAAAGACTGGGAAGCTTTTGCGAGTTATGCCTTCAATAAATCACACTCGACATGTTATGCATGGATTGCTTACCAAACGGCTTACTTAAAAGCGCATTATCCTGCAGAATATATGGCGGCGGTACTTTCGAATAATATGAATGATATCAAACAGGTGTCATTTTTTATGGAAGAATGTAAACGTATGGGATTACAGGTTTTAGGACCTTGTGTCAATGAATCATATTATAAATTTACCGTAAATGATGATTACGCTGTCCGTTTTGGAATGGGAGCAATTAAAGGAGTAGGTTCGGGAGCTGTAGCAACTATTGTGGAGAGCAGAAAAGAGGCAAGATATAAATCGATTTTTGATCTGGCAAAGCGAATTGATTTGCGTGCCGCTAATAAAAAAGCAATTGAAAACCTGGCTCTTGCCGGTGGATTCGATTCCTTTGAAGGAACTACAAGAGCACAATATTTTCATGATGATGGCGACGGGATTACGTTTTACGAAAAAGCGATTCGTTATGGATCTAAATTTCAGGAAAACGAAAATTCATCGCAGGTAAGCTTGTTTGGAGAAGCGAGTGAAGTTCAGATTGCAGAACCTGTTGTGCCTCCGTGTGAAGACTGGAGCACTATGGAAAAACTGGCTAAAGAGAAAGAAGTTGTCGGGATTTATATTTCCGGACATCCGTTGGATGATTTTAGATTTGAAATGAAATACTTCTGCAATGCACGATTGGAAGCATTAAAAAGTATGGAATTATATGTGGGTAAAAACCTGACTTTTGCCGGAATCATTAATAACGTACAGCATCGCGTTGCTAAAAACGGAAAAGGCTGGGCGATGTTTAACTTAGAAGGTTATGATGAAAGTTATGAGTTCAGAATTTTTGGTGAAGAATATTTAAAGTTTCGTCATTTTCTGATTCAGAACAATTTTGCTTTCCTTAAAATCTTAATAAAAGACGGTTGGGTAAATCATGATACTGGCAAAAAATCTGAGCCGAGAATGCAATTTGTTGAGGTGAAACAATTGCAGGATGTCTTGGAAACATTTGCGAAGAAATTAGTTTTATTATTGAATATTAAAGATCTGCAAACCGAATTTATTCATAAGCTGAGTCAATTATTTAATGAAAATAAAGGAGATAATTCAGTGACTTTTGAAATCATGGAACTAGAAAAAATAAAACGTCTTGTTGAAGTTGAAACGCCAACCGAATTTGAAGAAACCGAAGATGTTGTCTTTGAACATGAAACTGAAAATGAAGATATAGAAACAGCTCTCAATGAAACTAAAATTCAGGAAGTTACTGAGGTCGAAGAAATAAAAGTAGTAACCAAATTAACAATGCCAAGCCGTAGGTTAAAAGTCAAAATTTCAACTGAATTGTTACAGGAGCTGGAAAAAATGCAGGTTAACTTCAAATTAAATTAATTTTTAATAGTTAAAATTTAGAGGGATATATTTTTTTTAAGTTAAAATTATGCACGCATAGTAATTTATAATGTCATTATTTTTTAAATCAATAATAATAGCCCATAGTATGGGAATGTTGTAAAAAAATAAATTTTAATTATTATAAGTTTGCATTAAATTAACAAAGAAAAAATTATGAAAAAGCATTTATTTTTAATCGGATTAATGATTTGCTCTATGGCCACAATGGCGCAAACAGAAAGTGCAGATAAACCGGAAAGCTGGTATTTTAAATTAGGAGGATCATACTTCATTCAGACTGCGGCTACTGATTTCCCAATTATTTCAGGAACATTACCTAATAATGATGTCTACGCAGCAGATGGTACAACTTTGGTTTCAAGAGAAACTAATCATGGATCATTCGGGGAAGGATTCCGCACAGGATTGACTGCCGGATATCGTTTTTCGACACGTTTTGGTGTAGAGGTAGGATTTAATTATTTCAATGGTAATAGTAAGACAATGGCACAGGCAACACATAAATATGTGCCTAATCCTAATAATGTACCAATTTTTGTAACAGGTAGTGCAGAAGGAAAAATTGAAGCGTTTGATATAGCACCTGCACTTGTAATGTTTTTAGGAGAGGCTCATGGTTTTGAACCATATACTAAAGTTGGAGTTATTGTTCCTGTTCACGGAACATTAGAAATTGAAAGCAATAGAGCATTTACAACACCTGCCGGAGTTACCAATACCTATACTAAAGATGTTGTGAAACCTAAACCAACCGTAGGTTTTATGGCGGCTATTGGTACTTCCTATAAATTAGCAAATCGTATTTCCGTATTTGCAGAGATTGAGTACCGTAATTTTACTGTACATGGTGACACTAAAGAAACTGAAGTCTATACTGAAAATGGAGTTGACAAATTGTATACTCCAACTACTTTTAGAGCAGATGCTTCTTACTCAGCAAGCCATGTTAAATATGTTGATGAATTGACTGCGAAATCAAATCACTATTTATTTAATCCTAATACAGCAACAACAAATATAGAAAAAGATACAACCAGACCTGATGATGCAATGAACGATATTAGTTCTTATGTTGGAATTAGTGGTTTAGGATTAACTATAGGTCTTAAATACAGTCTTTAATTCTTAAGGGAATTTAAGATATAAAAAAGAGGGTATTCATAACGAATACCCTCTTTTTTATATCTTTAAAATAAATTACTTTACTTCCTTAATCGCTGAGGCATCAATCCATCCTTCAGTTCCGTCAGTTAATTCGATTTTTTTCCAGTTTTCTAAAGTTTCTTTTACATATACTTTTGCCCCTTCATGTAATAAGAAAATACTTGATCCTGCTTTTTGAGGTTCACTGCGCACTTCAGCCATTTCAGCAAATACAATTGCCGGAAGATCGTTATCATAATGGCTTTTTTCCGTTATTC
Organism: Flavobacterium sp. Flavsp81; assembly: GCF_059491325.1. Lineage (NCBI taxonomy): Bacteria > Pseudomonadati > Bacteroidota > Flavobacteriia > Flavobacteriales > Flavobacteriaceae > Flavobacterium > Flavobacterium sp. Flavsp81. The sequence goes on from NZ_CP168505.1 coordinate 3,804,743, forward strand.
CGGCTGAAACGCTTAATAGTAATGCGAACAAAAGAATAAACATTCCAATGAAATAAATTCTTTTTGAAAGTGTAAGCTGTGAAAAATAATATCCAATAAAACTCAATAGAAATGTAAACGCTATTCCGATTGAAATCCAGGCCCAGGTATTATAATTAAAAATACCGGTAAAGTTCTGGATCAGTTTTGCAAAACCTACTTTTGGAACATCTTTAATTTCGTCTATAGTGAGTTTTTTGGCAAACTTTAAATTGCTTAAAGTTTCTGCATCATTTGGTTTTAAGACCAGAGCTTTCTCATAATTATAAATCGAAGGAGCTACTTTATTGAGTTTGTAATAGCAGTTTCCTAAATTAAAATACAACTCAGCCGAATGTTTTTTCTCTTCTTTAAGTATGCTTTCATATTCCTGAGCAGCTTGTTTGTATTCCCCTTTTTGATATAATGCATTCCCTTTTTCAAAGCTGCTTTGAGCAAAGAATACCTGAGAGATGAATAGAAAGAGATATAATATGTTTTTCATTTGTTTATGTTTTTCATTTTGTCAAGTTGAGCGGAGTCGAAACTCAAATGTTCATCCCGACTCCGCTCGATTTGACAAATGATTATAATGTATTCAATTAAACAATTTGCTTTTCCAATTCAGAAATGATCAAAACAGCTTTGTCATAATCCTGCTGAATAGATGCGCTTGATGCCGGAGCATAACGTGCAAACTCACAATTTTCAGTTAAGTTGATAAAACTTTGAACTGTTTCCGGATTTGAGTTTCTCGATAATAATAACTCCCGGATATTGTCTTTGCTCATCTCCGAAGTTTCAATATGCAATTTAGCTTTCAGAAAATTGTGCATTGCTTTTTCCAGGGCAATATAAAACGGCTCTTTATTATTAAGCTGTTTTTTGGCTTCAGATAGATATTTCCTTGCCAGTTTATTATTCATTTTGATTCGGTTACCGGTTACATCACTGTCAATTGCTTCTTTTTTCTTCTTGGCAATTACAATAATTGGTAAAATCACGAAAGGCAATAATAATAATCCGTAATATAAATCAGAACCATAAAAATCATCTTTAGCTATAGGAACTAAAGTGGTTCTTGATTTGATATATTTAAACTGCTCTGATTTTGTAATCACATTTTTTGATGAATTTGATGCAGCTGCTTCAGCCTGCATTGGTCCATCCAAGACATCAATCATAATTTCCGGTGACGTTATGGTCTTATAACTGCCCGAATTTAAATCGAAATAGGAGAATTCCATAGGCTTTATAGCATATTTTCCTTTGTATTGAGGAATAATCGTATACTTATCTGAAATTTTTCCACTCATTCCGGCAAGCGATGTAGTCACTTTTTCATCATGAACAGGATCGTACATCTCTAATGCATTTGGAACAACCGGTTTAGGTAAAGTAAATAATTTCATATTTCCGGTTCCAGTTGCACTGACAATCAAATCAAGACTTTCTCCATTTTTCAAAGAAGTTTTTGAAGGTGTTACCCTGAAATCAAATTTACCCACAGCACCCGTAAATCCAACAGGTTTATTTGTTTCCGGAAGTGCTTTTACATAAATTGTTTTGGCACCCGCAGATACGACTTTGTTTCCTTCAGTAATAATCATCTGACCAAACATATCACGACGATTTGTTGGCAGCTGAACACCTATGTCTAAAGAAAGAGGCTCAATAGTAAGTTTTCCCGATTTTTGAGGATATAAAATCGTCTTTTTTAATACCACAAAATAACATCTTTCTCCTTTATAGCTTCCTTCTTCAACAACTAATCGTTTGATTTCTATGTTCTGATTCCAAAAGTCATTGTATTTCGGTTTTGATAATTCCTTAAAACCGGTTACGCCAATATTATTGAAATATAATTTGTAAACTGCCGTAATAGGTTCGTTTACATACGGATTTGTTTTTGAAATCTCTGCTACCAGATTCAATGTTTCATTTCCTGATCCTTGTTGCTGTTGTGCATTAGGATCTCTTTCCTGAGCTACGGCATTGGTAACCGTTATTTTTATAGGGGCCGTTCTGTAGATCTGTCCGTTATATTCAATGGAAGCTTGTTTGATGGTAACGGTACCTTTTTGATTTGGTAATAAAAAATAAGAATAAATTTTCTGAAAAGAACTTCTTCCATTTACCCAGGACTGACTTATTTGCTGGCTGGGACCGGCAACAATTCTAAAACCGTCAAAAGATGGCTGTTCAAAATTGTCTCCGTCAACATTCATAATAAAGTCGATGCGAAGTCTTTCGTTAAGTCCAAGTGTATTCTTGCTTACTCTGGCTTCAAATTGAACCTGAGCCATAAGCCCCTGAAAAGTGAATAGTAATAGAATTAAATATTTTTTCATTTAATTTTTTAATTGTTTGTTTTAACAATTTAGTAATGATTATTATATTTCTTCTTTGTCAGGCTGAGCAGAGTCGGAAGCTCGTTATGTTATGAGCCTTCGACTCTGCTCAGGGTGACAATTGTTTTAAAGAAAAAGTGTTTACCAGTCTTTTTCTGCTTTTTTAGGATTTGCTTTTACTTTTTGTGCGTTTACTTTATCCTGTATTTTCTTTTCTTCGTTGTTTACGGCATCCAGTAAGTTCTGAACACGTTCTTTTGAAATTCCTCCGGGCATTGGTTTTGGTTCACCTTTATTATCTGACTTGTCATCTTTTTTAGGATCGTTTTTACCGTCTTTTTTATCCTTGTCCTTGTCTCCCTTATCGTCTTTCTTTTGGTCGTCTTTCCCGTCCTTTTTATCTTTATCCTTATTGTCCCCGTCTTTTTTCTGATCGTCTTTTTTGTCGTTCTTCTTATCCTTATTTTTGTCTTTATTTTTGTCGTTTTTCGGAGGATTTTCTTTTAATTTTTGTTTCGCCAAAGCATAATTGTAGCGTGTTTCATCATCAGTCGGATCATTGCGCAATGCTTGTTTGTAAGCTTCGACCGCTTGCGTATAATCTTTCTCTTTCATAAAAACGTTTCCCAAATTATGAAATGCCTTGTGTTTCTCAGGTTTGGTTTTTGCATTTTTAATGGCTTTACCATAAGCAAATTTAGCTTCAGAAACCTGATTTTGTCTATAAATGGTATTTCCTAAATTATAAGAGGCTGTAGCTTTTTTTGGAAATTTTGATTGCGAAATCCTGTAATTTGCTTCAGCATCAACAAATTTATTCTGTTTATATTCTTCATTGGCATCAGGCAATGTTTTGTCTTTCTCCTGAGCTGAAACTGCCAAAGAGAAGGTTAGTAAAATATAAAGAAGTAAATTTTTCATTCTGATTTTTATTTTTTTTGTTCCAAACTTATTAAGAACAATTATTTTTTTTCGTTAAATAAATTCAACTCGTTTATCCAGTTTGTTTTTTTCTCTAACAGAAAAATATCCAAAAACAATAATAAAAAGGCAAAACCCAAAAACCATTGAAATTGTGATTGAAAGTCAGCCATTTGTGTTGCTTCAAACTCTGTTTTCTGAATATTGTTTAATGCATTTTTTATATATTCCAAAACTTCTTTAGTACTTCCGCCATAAACGTAACCGCCTTTGGTAGCTTTTGCAATAGCTTTTAATCCTTCCTGATTCAGTTTTGTAATTACAGTTTCACCGTTATTATCTTTTTGGTAACTCTCGACAACACCATTTCTTTTTAATGGAATGGTGCTTCCTTTTTCTGTTCCGATACCAATTGTAATGATTTTCATTCCAAATTTATTGGCTTCTTCAGCTGCGGACTCAGCACCTTCAGAATGGTCTTCACCATCAGAAATCAGAATTAATAATTTGCTTGTCTTGCTTTTTTCATCAAAATATTTTGAAGATAAATAAATAGCTTCATCCAGTGAAGTTCCCTGAGATGAAACCATATCAGGACTCATACTCTGCAGGAACATTTTTGCTACACTATAATCTGTTGTAATTGGTAAAACCGGAAAAGCACTTCCTGCATACGCGACAATTCCTATTCTGTCGCTTCCTAACTGATTGATAATTTGCGAAACCAATTGCTTACTTTTTTCTAAACGGTTTGGTGCTACATCTTCAGCAAGCATACTTTTTGAAACGTCAACAGCAAAAACAATATCAATTCCTTCGCGTTTAACGGTTTCCATCTTTGTTCCGATTTTTGGATTAACTAATCCTATAATCAAACAGGCCAATGCCAAAAGGAACACTATCAGTTTCAAAACCGGTTTAAAAACAGAACGCTCAGGGCTTAGTTTTTTTACCATTTCCAAATCACCAAATTCGCGCTGTTTTTTTCTTTTCCAATACATATTAAAAAGAAAAACACACACCACAATGGGGATGATAAATAATAGATATAAATATTTTTTTTCGTCTAATTCCATTTTAAATTTTAGATTTCTGAATTTAGATTTTAGATTTTTACATCTAAAATTAAATGAAGCTTCTGTAAACCGTGTTTCGTAATCCTATTTCCAACAATAATAAAAATCCTGACAGAAGTACAAAAAACCTGTATTTTTCATCATAATCGTAGAATTTTAACTCTTGTATTTCTGTAGTTTCCAATTTGTTGATCGAATTATATATTTGGGCTAATTTATCATTACTGGTAGCCCTGAAATAAGTTCCGTCAGTTTTTCTGGCAATACTTTTTAATAATTTTTCGTCAATTTCTACTTTTTGCATTTTAAATAAAAATCCGCCATTTGGAGCGTAGGCATAAGGAAATTCAGCCATTCCGTTTGTTCCAATTCCAATAGTATATACTTTTATTCCGTATTGTTTCGCAATATCCGAAGCCGTTTCAGGTTCAATAAAACCGGCATTATTTACACCATCAGTCAATAAAATAATTACCCTGCTTTTTGCTTTACTGTCTTTCAATCGATTTACTGCCGTTGCCAAACCCATTCCGATTCCGGTTCCGTCCTGTAAAACATTGTCATATTTTATACCTTTTATTGCTTCAAGAATAATTGCCTTATCACTTGTTACCGGTGTTTTAGTATATGCTTCTGAGGCATACACAACCAATCCGATTCTGTCATTCGGGCGCTCAGTGACAAAATCTGCAGCAACTCTTTTTAAAGCCTCCATACGGTTTGGTTTTAAGTCTTTTGCGAGCATACTTCCGGAAACGTCAATTGCCATTACAATATCAATTCCTTTGGTAGTTTTAGTCTGATTGCTGATATCAACAGTTCTTGGCCTTGCTAATGCAATAATTAGAGAACATAATGCAATGATTCTAAAAACATATAAACAAGGTTTTAGCCTTGTTAAAAGTGATTCTGAATTTTTAAAACCTTGTATTGAACTTATTTTTAAAGTAGCTGATTGTTGGTTGCGTTTCCAGAAAAACCAAATGATTGCAATTGGAATTAATAAAAACAGCCAAAAAAATTCCGGATTCAAAAAAGTTATCTTCTCCATTAGTTACTTGCTTTTTTAAGTTCAACAGAATTTAGAATTCTGTCCGAAATATCATTAGCATACGTGTCACCCTCTTCATGAAATATTGCAATTTGCTGCAAACCGCCATCTTGTTTGAACAGTAAGACTTCATAATAAAGTTTAGTGCTGGATTTCAGGTTCTCATTAATATAGGTAAAAGTTCCGTAGCCTTTTATGCCTGTGATTCCTTCTTTGGTCTCAAAATCTTCTTGTTTTACAATCATATTTTTTGCCCCCTGAGTTTCGATTATTTTTAAATTACCTTCCAGTGCTTTTGATAAGTCGATTTCGGTTGGATTTTTAAATTTTGATGTCGAAACAGTCACATAGAAATTATCAAATAAGCTTCCGTATCCAAAAAGCTGCATTTCTTTTATAAGGGCCATTGCTTCTTTTGGTAAAACTTTCTGGGTATCTAATCGTTTTAAAACCCTGGGAGTTTCAATTAAGATACCAGGATTTCCATACTCACTTTTTACCCATTCTCCTTCCAGTAATTCTTTTGTTGGATGTCCAAAAACATTGTCTTTTACATAGTTGAAGCCTTTAGTAACTATAAAAAATGTAGTAGTTGCAGTAAGTAAAAAAACTACTGTACCAACAGCAATTGCAATGCGTTTGTTTCTTTTTTTCTTTAATTGAAGTTTGATCTGCTTCTGCTTCTGAGCTTCATTTAATAATTGATCTTCTTCTTCAGCAGGAATTTCTGTTGGAATTGCGTTATCAAGCGTTAAGATTGCCTTTTGAATTTTATTTCTGTCTTCAGTAATTTCAAATTCTAATGGCTTGGATTTTGCAAATTTCACTAAATCCGCCTGTCTTAAAACACGTTCCAGATTTTCAACAGTTTCAGGCGTTAAACTCATTTTCTTTTTTGCAGAAGCTGACTTTATTCCCTGAATCAATTCAGATGTAGTGCTTTCCATAGCCGGAATCTGAATGGCTTCTTCAATATAATTACGTGCAATATCTGTTAATTCACTATAATATTCTTTTATTTCGCCTTTTTGCCAAAGTTCTTTTTTCTCCAGATTATTTAATAAACTTGTTGCTTTCTCGATAGGTGTTTTATAAACTTCCTCTTCAATTTTTTTCTTTTGGTGTTTTTTGAGAAACCAATAGATAAAAACACCAATTCCGATAATGATTACAAAAATTAAAATATAAATCCACCAGCTCCCAATTCCACTGTTAACAGAAGAAATGTCTTTGATGTCATACATTTTTTGTTGTAACGTATCTACTTTAATATTTGTAACCTCTACACGTATAGAGTCTGATAAAAAAGGTTTTTTATCAATTAAAACTTTAATACATGGAATAGTATATCTTCCTGAATCAAATTGGGTTAAACCATATTTTTTGATCAGCTCGTAAGTATCATTTTTCTTAACCGTATCAATTGGATAGGATTCGATTACCTCTAAAGCGCCAATGTTCTTTAATTTAGGAAAAACAACTTTAGATTTTGAACTCACCACAGTTTTAAGCGTTAGCTTGAATTCAGCTCCAATTTTATTTTTTGTGGTATCAACACTTGTTTCTACCTGTTTTTGTTGTGCAAAAACAACTGTAGAAAGTAAAAATAAAAATATGTAAAATTTTAATTTCATTTGATTTTTGATTTCAGATTTTAGTCTAAAATGAATGCTTAAAAATGGAACACGGATGACTCAGATTTAAGCGGATTGTTGTTTTTGTAATTTTTTGGCAGAGATAAATTAATTGATTTTCAAAAAAATGTAAAATGTAAAATCTGCAATCTAAAATTATATTTATCTCGATTTGAAATAGCCTAATAATTTGGTTACGTAATTCTCGTCAACTCTTGTATTTACAACTCCAGCACCGGATTTACTAAAAATTTCCTTGAAATAATTGACTCTCTCCTGATAATGTTTTTCGTAATTCATACGCACCGATTTAGAACCTGTATTTACCAATTGAATTTTTCCGGTTTCGGCATCAAGCATTGTTACCATTCCTAAATTTGGGATTTTTTCTTCTCGGATATCGTATACACGAACACCTGTAATGTCGTGTTTTTTAGAAGCGATCTTTAAAGTTTGTTCGTAATTCTCAGACATGAAATCAGAAATCACAAATACAATAGCTTTCTTTTTTTGAGTTCCCGAAAGAAACTTCAGGGCCTGGGCGATATCTGTTTTTTGACTTTTCGGCTCAAATTCGATTAATTCACGAATGATTCTCAAAACATGTGAACGGCCTTTTTTTGGCGGAATGTACAATTCAACATTATCAGAGAATAAGATTAATCCAATCTTATCGTTATTTTGTGTAGCCGAAAAAGCCATAGTTGCCGCAATTTCGGTTACGATGTCTTTTTTAAATTGGCTTTTTGAACCAAAACCTTCAGAACCGGAAATGTCAACCATTAACATCATGGTCAGTTCGCGTTCTTCTTCAAAAACTTTTACATGGGCTTCATTATAGCGTGCGGTAACATTCCAGTCAATGTTACGAATATCATCGCCATATTGGTACTGACGTACTTCGCTAAAAGTCATTCCACGCCCTTTAAATGAAGAATGGTATTCTCCTGAAAAGATATGATTGCTCAGTCTTTTGGTTTTGATTTCTATTTTCCGTACTTTTTTTAAAAGCTCTTTTGTATCCATTTTTGATTTGGTTTACGGTTGTTGGTTGTTAGTTAATGGTTTTGAGGCCATCAACAAAAAACAATCAACCATCAACTTTTTAAGGTACTTCAATCTCGTTTACGATTTTGTTGATAATGTCTACAGAAGTAATGTTTTCGGCTTCAGCCTCATAAGTTATCCCAACTCTGTGACGTAACACATCATGTACAACAGCCCGAACATCTTCCGGAATTACATAACCACGACGTTTGATAAATGCGTAACATTTTGCTGCATTAGCTAAATTGATACTTCCACGTGGTGATGCTCCAAAACTAATAAGTGGTTTTAGGTCGGCTAATTTGTATTTTTCCGGATAACGGGTTGCAAAGATGATATCTAAGATATATTTTTCGATCTTTTCGTCCATATAAACCTCACGAACAGCTTCTTGTGCACGCAAAATTTGTTCAACTGAAACTACCGGATTTACTTTTTCGTAACTTCCTTTTAAGTTTTGACGAATTACAAAACGTTCTTCATCTATTTTTGGGTAGTCAATTACCGTTTTCAACATAAAACGGTCAACCTGAGCTTCAGGAAGCTGGTAGGTTCCTTCCTGTTCAACAGGATTTTGAGTTGCCAATACTAAAAACGGACGATCCAGTTTGAAAGTAGTGTCGCCAATAGTAACTTGTTTTTCCTGCATTGCCTCTAATAAAGCCGATTGAACTTTTGCCGGAGCACGGTTAATCTCATCTGCAAGTACAAAATTGGCAAAAATTGGCCCTTTTTTAATCGAAAATTCATTTGCTTTGATGTTGTAAATCATTGTACCAACAACATCGGCAGGTAATAAGTCAGGAGTAAACTGAATACGGCTGAAAGAACCTTGCACTGCCTGCGACAAAGTATTTATCGCTAAAGTTTTGGCCAGTCCGGGAACACCTTCAAGTAAAATATGCCCTTGTCCCAAAAGCCCGATTAATAAACGTTCGACCATATGTTTCTGGCCCACAATAACTTTGTTCATTTCCATTGTAAGAAGGTCTATAAAAGCACTTTCTCTCTCAATTTTTTCATTTATCGCTCTAATGTCTAAAGTCGTTGTATTTTCTTCCATATAAATATTTTTAAAACCTTGATTTTTATGCCTAACTTTTGAGAGTGCAAATTGAATATTTTTTGAGAAGTAAGATGTTAAAGAATGGTTAAAACTTCGACCAACGACCTAATTTTAAGGACGAATTGTGATTCTATTTTTATATTTTTAAGAACTTTGATGATTATGCTTTATCCGCACATAAATATCATTGAAAATAACATAATAAAAACATGAGTAAAACACTATTGTCACCTATAATTTCAGGCACTATGAACTGGGGTGTGTGGGATAAAAATCTTACAAACAGCGAGATGGAAAGTACCATACAGCTTTTTGTCGAAAATAAAATTACTACTTTTGATCATGCCGATATTTACGGATCATATACTACCGAAGCAGACTTTGGGGAAGCATTTAAATCGAGTAAAATTTCGCGGGAAAAAGTGCAGTTAATTACCAAATGCGGTATTCAGATGGTTGCTGAAAATCGTAAAAATAAAATCAAACATTATGATTATTCTAAGGAATATATTGTTTGGTCTGCAGAGGAATCCCTTAAGAAATTAAAAACAGATTATGTAGATGCTTTCTTGCTGCACAGACCGAGTCCTTTAATGCAGGCAGATGAAATTGCCGAAGCAGTTGAAAAATTAAAATCGGAAGGAAAAATTATTGATTTTGGCCTTTCGAATTTTACAAGTTCTCAAACTGAACTGATCCGCCAGAAAACCGAGATAAGTTTTAATCAGGTACAGTTTTCGGCAACCCATTTTGAAGCTATGACTGACGGAAGTTTTGATTACATGCAAATGCACAAAATCAGACCATTGTCATGGAATCCGCTTGGGACTGTTTTTAGAGAAGATACCAAGAAAACACGACGCTTAAAAAAATTACTTTCTACTCTGGTTGAAAAATATCATTTAGGATCTGATACCCTTTTACTTGCCTGGATTTTAAAACATCCGGCAGGAGTTATTCCGATTGCAGGAACTGTAAATGTGGCCAGGATTCAGTCATTGATTAAAGCGGTAGAATTGGATTTGGATAAGGAAGACTGGTTTGCCATCTGGACTGAAAGCATGGGTAATGATGTGCCTTAAAATAATTAAAAGATCAAATAATAATAATTGAAATTAATAGGGATGAAAAAAACAGTTTTAATTACTGGAGCTACAAGCGGAATCGGAAAAGCTACGGCTCAAATATTTGCCAGAAATCAATATAAAATTATTATTTGCGGAAGACGTAAAGAACGATTGACGGAATTGGAAAATGAACTTTCAGAGTATACAGAAGTACATTCTTTAGTTTTTGATGTTCGTGATAAAAACGGCGTTCTTGAAAGTATAAAATCATTACCGGAATATTTTTCTGAAATTGATGTTTTAATAAATAATGCAGGGAATGCACATGGATTAGACCCAATTCAAAACGGAGATTTAGATGATTGGGATGCAATGATAGACATTAATGTAAAAGGACTTTTGTATGTTTCGAAAGCGATTATTCCTCAAATGACTGAAAGGAAATCAGGACATATAATTAACATTGGATCAACAGCTGCAAAAGAAGTTTACCCGAACGGTAATGTCTATTGTGGGTCAAAACATGCTGTTGATGCTATCACTCAGGGAATGCGAATCGATTTGAATCCATACGGAATAAAGGTAGGAGGTATTCATCCCGGATTAGTTGCTACAGAATTTAGCGAAGTACGTTTTAAAGGTGACGTTGACAGGGCTTCAAATGTTTATAAAGGGTTTGATCCGTTACAAGCTGAAGATATTGCTGATATAATTCATTTTGTGGTGTCAAGACCGTATCATGTTAATATTGCGGACTTAGTTGTTATGTGTACTGCGCAGGCATCATCAACGATTGTAAAAAGGGATTAATTATTGTTTATTTCTATTATTTATTCATTATAAAATATGGCGAATTATAATTCTTTTGAAGAAATGGTAATTTATCAATTGGCGAGGGAACAAAGTAATCAGGTTTGGAGTTTAATTTTGACTACAGCTTTAGGACAGGATTATAAGTTGAGAGAGCAAATAAACGATCTTCGGGTTCCGTTATGGATAATATAGCAGAAGGGTTCGGTCGTGGAGGGAATAAGGAATTTATAACTTTTTTAAGTTATTCAAGAGGATCGTGTTGTGAAACTAAAGCTCAATTGCAAAGATGCTTTGATAGAAAACATATTGATGAGATACTTTTTTTAGAATTAAATACTAAAGCTCAAATTATAATTGATCAGATTTCTAAGTTTATGAATTATTTGAAAACTTCAGATAAAAAAGGGTCAAAATATGATTAGTAATAAAATGAATGTGTTAAATATTAGGCAGTAAGAAGAATAAATAATAAAAAATAATCAATTATTGATATGATCAATAAGCGCCTTTTAATAAAAAACCTGCTCGCTCATAATGATGAGAGTAGTTTTTATGATAAGAAGAGGCAGCTGAACTTGCATTCGCGTGAAGGAAAGGCAAAATTTCTAAAACACATTTGTGCTTTATCCAATTCAAATCCAACCAATAACTCTTATATCGTTGTTGGTGTTGAAGATCAGGACAATGAAATTGTTGGAGATGATTTCTTTGACGATAGCCGAATTCAGAATCTGGTAAATGCTTTTCTTGAAAATCCTCCTAAAATTCAATACGAAAATGTACCATTTCCAAACCTTCCAAAAGATAAAGTGATTGGATTGGTAACTATTAAACCCAAAAGTAAAGTATCCTGTTTCAAAAAAGGAATCCATACAATTCCTGCTAACAGTGTTTTTATAAGACGGGGCAGTAATTCGGTTCCTGTTGAAGGTGAAATTGAAAAGAATTATCAGAATACCGAAACGGTTATCGGTATCGAGAATAGTTCCCGAAACAGTATTCAATACACACTTGACGGTGTATTTGATTTTATGAATTTCAGGCATAAAGATATGTCGCCTAAATATCGTGTTTTTAAGGAATTGTTTGTAATCTGCTGGGCTGGCGTCCCTAAAAAATCGAGGGATAAGACCTTTCTTTCCCGTGTAGATATTGAATTAATCAACGAACAGATAAAACTTTTTTATTCGGCTCAGGATGTGGTTACGATTGTGTTTGATGATGATAGTTTTACTATAACTGAGTATGTTCCGTTAGGATTAAATGATAAAACAAGTTATTATCCTCTGGAAAAACAAACCATACATTTTTTTGATAACGGCTATTATAAAATTGATCGTGAGATGCTTTTTCAGCCTCCGGAATTCAATAAAAGAATGCTGTTTCATATTTATAATTCGAATATAGCATTACTTCAAAAATTGCAAAAAGGATTTCCTTTGTCAAACCGTGAATCAAAAGATTTAGAAAACCTTCCTTCAACTTTTATGATTTGTTATTTAAATGGCTTTGATGATGCCAAGCAAAAACTGATTGATGCCAAATTGCTTTTAAAACCATTCGGACAGGTGTATTTGTCGTTTAAAGAAGCATTACGAATTTTGCGAAAAATGAAATATGATTTTCAGGAAGGTTCAAAGTAACAAAGGTTTTTCTGTATAGGCACACTGCAGTGCGTATAACTTTGGCTCAATTATTTTTATTTGAAATTCAAATCATTGATATTTCAAATATTTACTGATTTTATTATAGGGAAACAGAATGTCTTTTGGCCCATCAGCATATGAGGCAGCTTCATACGAATTGTAATATAAGAGCAGGCCGTCATTAGTATAAAAAATATTTTGAGGCAGCTGAAAAGTATCTTTTTCGAACATCAGGCCAGTAACGTTTATATTTGCTTTGGCTGGAATTTTATATTTGTTTCGAAATTCTTTTTCGGCGAAAGCCCTGAATTCTTTTTCGTTTTTAAAAAGCTGATTGTTAAAAATGGTTTTTCCTGTTTTAGGATTAAATAATAAGGAACGAAATCCCTGATAGCCGTGTGCTCCGCCTGTAAAAGTATAATAATCGATTTTGATGTTTAAAATTTGATCTGATTGGTATTCAATATTTCCTTTGATTTTTGCCTCCCAACCAAAGGTTTCATCTGGAAATTTTTTATGCATTTCTTCGTATGAAGTAATAAAAGAAGTAGCAAGATTGTTATAATCTTTTACTTCTGAAGGTTTTTCTCCAAAATAAACAATTTCTTTTACAACGTTTAATATTTTTTTATTGATGCTGTCTGCTACAACAGGAATATTTTTTGCAATAGGAATATCGATTATGATTTGAGGACAATCTGCTTTGCAAGGCAAAGAGGATTTTTTATTAAATGTTTCATTCTTAAATGAAAGTTCTTTGTTACAGCTAATGAATATCAAAAACAAAAAGACTAAAAAAGCATACTGTTTCATATCTAAAAGTGTTAATTATATACAAAGGTAAGAAGTTGCATCAGGATTAGAATAAATTAAACGGTAAATTTGTACAATATTCAAGTGTTTAAAAACTGTAACTATATGAAATTCAATACTAAAGTAATACATGGTGGTCAGCATCATGATCCAACTACAGGAGCGGTAATGCCTCCCGTTTATCAAACTTCAACTTATATTCAGACAAGTCCGGGACAGCCTTTAGGTGATTATGAATATAGCAGAGCATCAAATCCTACGCGTACAGCATTAGAAAATGCTTTGGCAAGTATTGAAAACGGAACCCGTGGTTTGGCATTTTCATCAGGTCTGGCTGCAACAGACTGTATTTTGAGAGCATTTAAAGCCGGAGACGAAGTAATTGCCATGGATGATTTATATGGCGGGACTTACAGAATGTTTACAAGAATTTATAAAGATTCCGGAATTAAATTCCATTTTGTAGATATGACAGATATCACAAAACTGAAGTCTTTGATTAACGAAAACACCAAATTGGTTTGGGTTGAAACCCCTACGAATCCGTTAATGAAACTGGCAGATATACAAGAAATTGCCAAAATTACCAAAGAGCATAAAATTTGGCTGGCAGTCGATAATACTTTTGCAACTCCCTATTTGCAAAAACCACTTGACTTAGGTGCTGATATCGTGATGCATTCGGCCACAAAATATTTAGGAGGACACTCTGATGTTATTGCAGGCGCATTAATTGTAAAGGATGAAGCTTTAGGAGAGCAATTGCATTTTCAACAATTTGCAACCGGTGCTACACTCGGCCCTATGGACAGTTTTTTGGTTTTAAGAGGAATAAAAACACTTTCCTTGAGAGTTCAAAGACATTGTGAAAATGGAGAAAAAGTGGTAGATTTTTTAAGCAATCATCCCAAAATAAAAACTGTTTATTATCCTGGCTTAAAAAACCATCCTTATCATGACATTGCTAAAAGACAAATGAAGGCTTTTGGCGGAATGGTTTCTTTTACTTTTGTTTCAGGTAAAAAAGAAGATTCAATTGCATTTTTAGAAAAGCTGAAAGTATTTACTCTTGCAGAATCTTTAGGAGGAGTGGAATCTTTAGCAAATCATCCTGCTTTGATGACCCATGCTTCAATTCCGGCTGATAAAAGAGCGGAAGTAGGTATTACTGATGACTTGGTTAGATTAAGTGTTGGTATCGAAGATGCAGAAGACTTAATCGCCGATTTAGAGCAGGCCTTAGCATAAAAAAACAAACCCCAATTTTTACAAAAATTGGGGTTTGTTTTTATTAATATTTTAATTCTTTAAAATTCTAAATAATGAGAATATCCTAAATTGAACCAAACTTGTGAATCATTTGATTTATTCTCTTTGTAAAGATCTTTGTTGGGATTTAATCCGTCAATCCAATCTGAATCAAATGCCTGATAACGTATTTCAAAGATTAAATCATTCATTTCGTTTAATTTATAATGAACTCCGACCCCAAGTAGAGCCGAAATTGTAAGACCACTTTCGGTTGCAAAACCATACTGATGCCCATCTGAAGGGGTAAGATATTTATCGATAGTTGTACTTTCTAATCCTAAGGGACCCAGAGAAGAATTGGCTTCGGTGTTATAATAGCTAGCCATAACCCCCAGACTTATATAAGGGGATAGGCTCCCTATATTGTTTTCAAAATCGTGGGTTGTTGTAAAAGGAGTAAAGTTTAATTGGGTGCCAACATTAAACAAAGAAGTTTTTCCGTTCATAGCTTTTAGTTTTTCTTTTCCGGCAGAAGGTTTTCCTTCAACCCAACGGCCAAAATGTTGAAAATCTGTTTTACTAAAGGAAATCTCAGAACGAAGTTTAAAATGTTCATTGAAAAAATAATTTCTATTGGCAGCTGATGAAAAATTTAAAAAATGAACTACTCCAATTCCAAATCCTGTATTACCCAGGTTTGTAGAATTATCGTGTCTTTGTCCATAATCAGACTGAAAAGCTACGGGGCCAAATATCACACCCACTTCATGGGCTAATTGTGCATTTGTTATCGTAGTAACGCCAAATATTGTAAAAAGTGTAAGTGCTATTTGCTTGAACATGAGTTTTTGTGCTTTCAGATCAGGGACAAATATATAAAAAACATAGACGATTTGAAATAATAAATTCTTCAATTAAAAAATAAGCATTAAAATACTTAAAATGATAAGTATAATAAAGGATTTTTATTGGAAATGAACAGTTGTAAAAGCTGATTTTAAGATTGTTTGAAAAATATATAATTCCGATAAAAATGTTATAAAAATTATTATTAATTATGATTTTGATATACCTTTGTTTTAAATAACGAAAACGTTTTCTTGGACGGATTTCCTTATTTAATCAACCAAATACTGGTTGTTTTAAATAATTTATTTCAAAAAATAATGGAACAAAAAATAAATGAATTTATGGCTCTTGTGGAGTCAAAAAACCCAAATGAACCTGAATTTCTTCAGGCTGTCAGAGAATTTGCAGAAACAGTAATTCCATTTATTGCCGAACAAAAAAAATATGATGGAAAAAACTTACTTCTTAGAATTGCTGAGCCGGAGCGCTCTATAATATTTAGAGTTCCTTGGGTTGATGATAAAGGAGAAATTATTGTAAACAGAGGTTTTAGAATTCAGATGAATTCAGCAATTGGGCCTTATAAAGGAGGAATTAGATTTCATCACACAGTAAATTTATCAGTTTTAAAATTTTTGGCTTTTGAACAGGTATTTAAAAATAGCCTGACAACACTTCCAATGGGTGGTGGAAAAGGTGGCTCTGATTTTGACCCTGAAGGCAAATCTGATGGTGAGGTTATGCGTTTTTGTCAATCATTTATGACAGAATTGTGTCGTCATATTGGGCCTGATTTAGATGTTCCTGCAGGAGATATTGGTGTAGGGGCCAGAGAAATTGGTTACTTATTTGGCCAGTATAAAAGAATAAGAAATGAATTTACCGGTGTATTAACCGGAAAAGGGATTGCTTATGGGGGGTCATTAATAAGACCTGAAGCAACTGGATATGGAGTGGTTTATTTTACAGACCAAATGTTACGTACTATCGGGCATGAAATAAAAGGAAAAATAGTATCAATTTCCGGATTTGGAAATGTTGCCTGGGGAGTTGCCTTAAAAATAAATGAATTAGGAGGGAAGGTAGTTACAATTTCCGGGCCTGATGGTTATATTTATGATGAAGAAGGAATTTCAGGAGATAAAATTGAACATATGCTTGAGATGAGGGCAAGCGGTGATAACAGAGCTGAGGTTTATCTTAAGAAATATCCAAAAGCTGTTTTTCATAAAGGAAAAAGCCCATGGGAAGTAAAAGTTGATATTGCTATTCCGTGTGCTACTCAAAATGAATTAAATGGAGAGGATGCTAAAAAGCTTATCGATAATGGTGTTTTATGTGTGACTGAGGCAGCAAATATGCCGTCTACGTTAGATGCAATTAAACTGTTTTTAGATAATAAGGTATTATTTGCACCCGGTAAAGCTGCAAATGCAGGTGGGGTTGCGGCATCCGGGCTGGAAATGACACAAAATTCAATTCGTTTAAACTGGACAAGTGAGGAAGTAGATTTAAGATTAAAAGATATAATGGTCGGAATTCATAACCAATGTAAAAAATACGGTATTGGTAAAGATGGCTATGTTAATTATGTAAAAGGAGCAAATATTGCAGGGTTTGTCAAAGTAGCTGATGCTATGCTTGCTCAGGGAGTGGTGTAAATTTACTATAAAAATAAAAATGCCTTCATTCATTCTTTTAGAATAGAATCGAAGGCATTTTATGTTTTTAGGTTATTTGATGATGATTTTTTAAATCCTACTTAAATTTTAGGTATTGAAAAGAACTTTAATTTTTTGCAGAACAAAATTCAAATACTTTCGTTTGTATTATATTTGTCAATCTGAACCTTCTAAATAATGAAAAAGAGTTTTTTATACATTTTATTTTTAATAACTTTTCAAAACAGTTTTTCTCAAAATAAATTGTCCTGGCAAGGCTATTTTTCATATAACGAAATCAAGGATGTCTCTGAAGCTCCAACTACTGTATTTGCTGCATCTGAAAATGCTTTGTTTTCAAAAAATTCAACTACAAACGTTATCAAAACCACTACAACTATTGATGGGCTTTCAGGACAAACAATATCCACAATATATTATAGTGAAGTTTCTAAAAAAACTTTGGTAGGATATGAAAATGGTTTATTGATTGTCATAAATGAAACAGACGGCAGCATGCTGAAAGTGGTGGATATAATTAACAAACAATTGCCTTCAGGTTCTAAAAGGATAAATCATTTTATGGAACATGATGGATTGGTTTATGTGTCCTGCAATTTTGGAATTGTACAGTTTAATTTGACCACTTCACAATTTGGTGATACTTATTTTATTGGCGATACCGGAGCCGAAATAAGTGTAAAACAAACTGCTTTTTTTAGCGGATTTATTTATGCTGCAACTTCAAACGGAATCAGGAGAGCAAATAGTACTAATCCAAATTTAGTCGATTACAATCAATGGTCAGTTGTGAATCCTGGTGATTGGTGGAGTGTGGAAGCTTTAGATTCAGAACTTATTGCAATTAATTCAGGGGGCTACATTCATCGCTATAATTCTAATGCTTTTATTGGGTTTTCACAACTTCCTCAATCTTCTACAGATATGAGGGCGGTTAATCATAATTTATTTATTACAACACCAGAGGCAGTTTTTGTTTATAATGACAAAATGGTGTTGAGTCGTCAAATTAGTAATACTCAGGTTTTAGATGGTAGTTTGAGTTTTACTTGTGCAACAGCAATAGGAGACATAATTTACATCGGCTCCAAAGATAAGGGATTGTTTAGTTCTTCTCTTTTGAGTGTTGGTGCTTTTGACAATAATACGCCAAGCGGACCTTTTAAAAATAACATTTTTTCTATTGATGCAAGCCCAAATGAAACCTGGGTTGTTTATGGCGACTATGATATATCTTACAATCCGTACGGGTTAGATACTTACGGGATTAGTAAATACAGTTCTTCAGAATGGTTAAATATTCCGTATGATAATGTCTTAGGTGCTAAATCTATGACTCGCATAATCGTAAATCCAAGTAATGAAAAACAGGTATATGCAAGTTCATTTTTCTCAGGGTTATTGAAGATTGAGAATGATATGCCAACTTTTTTGTATAATGAAAAAAATAGCGGTTTAGAAACGTTAACTTTTGTAGGGCCAAATTACATAGATGTTCGTATAAATGGAACTGCTTTTGATAAATCAGGAAATCTTTGGGTAACCAATAGTTTGATAAAAAACGGTTTGAAAGTTTTGAAAACTAACGGCGATTGGGGCAGTTATCCGATGACTTCTATCCTTATTAATGCAGAAAACACCAGTTTTTCAGATGTTGTGATTGATAAAAATAACACGAAATGGATTGGAACCAACCGAGATGGTGTGATTGGTTTTAATGAAAGTACAAATACATTTAAAAAAATGACATTTGGTACAGATAACGGAAATTTACCAGTTGCTGATGTTAGAGCTCTTGCAGTTGATACTAAAAATCAATTATGGATTGGAACTACCAAAGGACTTCGGGTTTTGTCTAATGTAGGTAATTTCCAATCGGAAAGTCAATTAAAAGCAAATCCAATTATTATTATGGAAGATGATTTGGCTCAGGAATTATTATACGAGCAATTTATTACTTCAATTGTAGTTGATGGAGCTAATAATAAATGGATAGGCACTATTGATTCTGGAGTTTTTATGGTTTCGCCAAATGGTCAGGACACTAAATATCATTTTACAATAAATAATTCGCCACTTCCAAGTAATATTATAAACGATATCAAAATCAATAATGCTACAGGTGAGGTTTTTATCGCAACTAATAAAGGAATGATTTCTTTTAAAGGAGTTTCTACTGAGGCAAATGAAAATTTGAATAATGCATATGTGTATCCAAACCCCGTACGTCCTGAATTTTCCGGAACGGTAAAAATTGCAGGCTTGATTGACAAAGCAAATGTAAAAATTACCGATATAGAAGGGAACTTAGTTTATGAGGCCACTTCTGAAGGCGGAACTGTAGAATGGGATACAACAGCTTTCGGTAGCTATAAAGTAGCTTCAGGAGTTTATATGATTTTCATTTCAGCCCAAGATGGAAGTGAAACAAAAGTTAAAAAGGTAATGATAATTCGTTAGTTTTTTGGGTTATTCATATTCAAATTACATGAAATAAGAAGTTAATAATCTAACAGTATAATTTTGCTGATCAAAACAAAAGCAATCGTAATTTCATCACTAAAATTTCAGGAAAAAAGCCTCATTGTAAAATGTTTTACATTTTCAAGTGGTCTGAAATCTTATTTTGTACGTGATGCTTTTTCAAACAGAAAAGCCAGTCAGAAAATTGCTTATTTTCAGCCTTTATCTATTCTGGAGATTGAAGCAGTTCATAAAAACAAAGGTACTTTAGAAAACTTCAAAGAAATAAAAACGGCAGTTCCTTTTCAAAGTATCCATACCGATATCGTAAAAAGCACAATGGCTATGTTCCTGTCTGAAATGCTCCATTATTCTATTCAGGAAGAAGAGAAAAACGAATCGCTTTTTGAGTTTTTAGAAACAGCATTGACGTGGTTGGATCATCATGATGAAGTTTCTAATTTCCATTTAATTCTACTTTTAGAAATTACCAAATATTTAGGATTTTATCCTGATATTTCAGAGATGGATATGCCGTTTTTTGAAATGAATGGCGGGATTTTTACTCTTTTTCATGGAATCGATTCTTTAAATGAACATGAAACGAATTTGTTTAAAAAACTAATCAATTTAAGATTTGACAATGGTCAAAAAGTTTTTCATGTGATAGAAAGACAAATTTTGTTAAAAATCTTAATTGATTATTATAGTTTTCATTTAGATGGATTCAAAAAGCCCAAATCTTTGGAGGTTTTAAAGGAGGTTTTCTCTTAAACCTCTAAAAAGATAAATCCCTTTTGCAAAATCAATTAGAAATTTCATTACATCTTTCTTTTTTCTGTCATCTTTTATCTATTTTACTCAAAATTCCTTACTTTCGCACCTCGATTAAGAAAAGGATAAAATGAGCACAAAATTTACTGAATACAAAGGACTTGACTTACCAACAGTAGCGTCAGAAGTACTTGACTTTTGGAAGAAAGAAAATATATTTGAAAAGAGTGTAACTACTCGCGAAGGTGCTGAGCCTTACGTATTTTTTGAAGGTCCTCCTTCAGCAAACGGATTACCGGGAATTCACCACGTGATGGCGCGTGCGATTAAAGATATTTTTTGCAGATATAAAACTCAAAAAGGTTTTCAGGTAAAAAGAAAAGCCGGATGGGATACGCACGGATTGCCTGTAGAATTAGGTACCGAGAAAGAACTTGGAATTACAAAAGAAGATATTGGTAAAACGATTTCCATCGAAGAATATAACGAAGCATGTAAAAAAACCGTTATGCGTTATACTGACGTATGGAATGATTTGACTGAAAAAATGGGTTATTGGGTAGATATGGAAGATCCATATGTGACTTATAAGCCAAAATATATGGAGTCTGTTTGGTGGCTTTTAAAACAAATCTACAATAAAGGTTTGTTGTACAAAGGATACACGATTCAGCCTTATTCTCCAAAAGCCGGAACAGGGTTGTCTTCTCACGAAGTAAATCAGCCTGGTGCTTACAGAGATGTTACGGATACTACTATTGTAGCGCAATTCAAAACTTTACCGGAAACGCTTCCAGGCTTTCTACAAGGTTTTGGAGATATTCACATTTTGGCATGGACGACAACGCCATGGACATTGCCTTCGAATACTGCTTTAACAGTTGGTCCAAAAATCGATTACGTTTTAGTAAAAACTTTCAATCAGTATACTTTTGAACTAATCAATGTTATTTTGGCTAAAAATTTAGTTGGAAAACAATTTGGAAAAGGATTTTTTGCAAGTGAAGAGGATACTGATTTTGAAAAAGTAAAAAATGGCGACAAACAACTTCCATATAAAATTTTAGCAGAAGCAAAAGGAGCTGATTTAGTAGAAATTCGTTATGAGCAATTATTACCATACGTATTGCCATATCAAAATCCTGAAAATGCATTTAGAGTAATTACCGGAGATTTTGTTACCACAGAAGATGGAACAGGAGTTGTACATACCGCTCCGACTTTTGGTGCTGATGATGCTAAAGTAGCAAAAGAAGCAAAACCGGAAGTACCGCCAATGTTGGTTTTAGATGAAAATGGTACTGCAGTTCCTTTAGTCGATTTACAAGGAAAATTTACTTCTCACATGGGTGAATTAGCCGGTAAATATGTAAAAAATGAATATTACGACGAAGGTCAGGCGCCAGAGCGTTCTGTCGATGTTGAAATTGCTATTCGATTAAAAGAAGAAAATAAAGCCTTTAAGGTTGAAAAATACGTACATAGTTATCCACACAGTTGGAGAACAGATGAGCCATTATTATATTATCCGTTAGATTCCTGGTTTATTAAAGTAACCGATGTAAAAGACAGAATGTTCGACCTGAACGAAACAATCAATTGGAAACCTAAGTCTACTGGTGAGGGACGTTTTGGAAATTGGTTGAAAAATGCCAACGATTGGAACTTATCTCGTTCCAGATATTGGGGTATTCCGTTGCCAATTTGGAGAACAGAAGATAAAAAAGAAGAAGTTCTTATTGGTTCTGTTGAAGAATTGTACAATGCGATTGAAAAATCTATTGAAGCTGGTTTTCAAAAAGAAAATCCGTTTAAAGGTTTTGAAATTGGAAATATGTCTGAAACAAATTATGATTTAATCGATTTGCATAAAAATGTGGTTGATCAAATAACTTTAGTTTCAGCTTCAGGTCAGCCAATGAAACGTGAGAGCGATTTAATTGATGTTTGGTTTGATTCGGGAGCAATGCCTTATGCACAATGGCATTATCCTTTTGAGAACAAAGATAAGATTGACGAGAATAAAGATTTTCCTGCGAATTTTATCGCAGAAGGCGTAGATCAGACCCGTGGATGGTTTTATACCTTACATGCTATCGGAACTTTGGTTTTTGATAAAGTAGCGTACAAAAATGTAGTTTCGAATGGTTTGGTTTTGGATAAAAACGGACAAAAAATGTCGAAACGTTTAGGCAATGCAACAGATCCTTTTGAAACGATAAAAGAGTATGGTCCTGACGCCACACGTTGGTATATGATTTCTAACGCAAATCCATGGGACAACTTAAAATTTGATCTTGAAGGAATTGCTGAGGTTCGTCGTAAATTCTTTGGGACTTTATACAACACTTACTCTTTCTTTTCGTTATATGCGAATATTGATGGGTTTAAATATGCTGAAGCGGAGATTCCGTTAAACGAAAGACCTGAAATCGACCAATGGATTATCTCTGAATTACATTCCTTGATAAAATTTGTTGATGAATGTTATGAAGATTACGAGCCAACAAAAGCAGCAAGAGCTATTTCTGACTTCGTTCAGGAAAACTTAAGTAACTGGTATGTTCGTTTATGTCGCCGTCGTTTCTGGAAAGGCGAATATGCTCATGATAAAATTGCGGCTTATCAAACGCTTTATACTTGTTTATTAACGATAAGCAAATTAAGCGCTCCGATCGCTCCATTTTTCATGGATAAATTGTACCGCGATTTAACAAGTTCTACAGGATCTGAGCAATATAGCAGTGTTCACTTGGCTGAGTTTCCAAAATTTGTCGAAAACTTTGTTAATAAAACGTTAGAAAGCAAAATGCAGAAGGCGCAAACCATCTCATCGTTGGTTTTATCGCTTCGTAAAAAGGAAATGATTAAGGTGCGTCAGCCTCTGCAAAAGGTAATGATTCCGGTACTTGACGAAAATCAGCGTGCAGAAATTGAAGCCATCTCCGAGCTCGTAAAAGCGGAGGTAAACGTGAAAGAAATAATACTTTTAGATGACGCATCCGGTATTTTGGTGAAACAAATTAAGCCTAATTTTAAAGCTTTAGGACCGCGTTTCGGAAAAGATATGGGTCTGATTTCTAAGGAAATACAAAATTTTTCTGCAGATCAAATCAATATGTTAGATAAGAAAGGCACGTTAGATATTGTTATTGCTGGAAATAATGTAACTTTATCACTGGAAGATGTTGAAATAACATCTCAGGATATAGAAGGCTGGCTGGTTGCAAATTCAAATGGAATAACAGTTGCACTTGATATTACAATTACCGATGATTTGAAAAAAGAAGGTATTGCAAGAGAATTAGTAAACAGAATTCAGAATATCCGTAAAGATTCCGGATTTGAGGTTACTGATAAAATTAAAGTGCAAATTAAAAGAAGTGGACTTTTAGAAGAAGCCATTCTAAAAAATGAAGACTATATTAAGTCTGAGACATTAACAGATAGTTTGGTTTTTGTTGACGCTTTGGAAAACGGCACAGAAATTGAGTTTGATGATATTAAAACAACGATATTAATTTCAAAATAATAGATAAATGATAGATGAAATTACAAGATACTCAGATGCTGATTTGGCAGAGTTCAAAGAAATAATTCAAAATAAAATACAAAAAGCACAAGCCGATCTGGATTTAATAAAAAGTGCTTACATGAACGATTTAAATAACGGAACAGACGATACTTCTCCAACTTTCAAAGCTTTTGAAGAAGGAAGTGAAACGATGTCTAAAGAAGCGAACTCACAGTTGGCCATCAGACAGGAGAAATTTATCCGTGATCTTAAAAATGCACTATTCCGTGTAGAAAATAAAACATATGGTATCTGCAAAGTTACCGGTAAATTAATCGGTAAAGAAAGACTGAAAATTGTTCCTCACGCTACAATGAGTATAGAGGCTAAAAACATGCAGCGCTAAAACACCTGAAATTACAAAATATTTAACGCTCCAAATGGAGCGTTTTTTTTGATTTAATTTCTTACTTTTACACATTAAAATTCATAAAATGTCATTAAGAAAAGCATATCTCCTTATATTTATTATATTATTGATTGATCAGGTTTCTAAAATCTATGTAAAAACAAACTTTCTTTTAGGTGAAGAAGTTCATGTTTTTAGATGGTTCAGAATACATTTTATTGAAAATGAGGGAATGGCATGGGGAACAAAAATTCCTGGGGAATACGGAAAATTAATTTTGACGGTTTTTAGAATTTTTGCCGTTTTTGGGATAGGTTATTGGTTGTATGATTCTGTAAAAAAGAAGGCTTCTTCTTATTTAGTTGTAGCAATCGCACTTATTTTTGCAGGAGCTACAGGTAATATTCTGGATTCTGTTTTCTACGGAGTTATTTTTAATGGCAGTTATAATAATGTATCAACTCTTTTTTCGCCTCAGCCTTATGGAACGTGGTTTCATGGTTTAGTTGTGGATATGTTTTATTTTCCTATCTGGAAAGGAGACCTGCCCGGCTGGATACCATTTTTTGGAGGAAAACGATTTGAGTTTTTTAATGCTATTTTTAATGTTGCCGATATCGCTATTTCTACAGGCGTTGGTATTTTGCTTTTTTTTAATAAAAAAGCTTTTCCAAAACATTAAACTTGTTTGTATAATAAATTTTGGTTTTGTAATTAATAGTGCTTTAGAAGTGCTATTTTTACAATACAAAATCAAACTTCATGCAAAGTCCGTCTTTTTCAATTTATGATGCCTCTGCAGGTTCTGGAAAGACCTATACTTTAGTCAGGGAGTATTTGAAAATTATTCTTTCATCACCTAAAAATGATGCATATCGTAACATTCTTGCCATAACATTTACCAATAAAGCGGTTCATGAAATGAAAAGCCGTATTGTTGGGAGTCTGTCTGAGTTCACGAAAGAAGAACCTTCTTCCAAAGCGATAGAGTTAATGGAAGATTTATCTCGTGAAACAGGACTTTCTTTAATCAAAATTAAAACAAAATCTCAAAGTATCATTAAGCATCTTATTCATAATTATGCTGCTTTTGATATTTCTACCATTGATAAATTTACACATAAAGTTATACGTGCTTTTGCCCATGATTTGAATTTACCTATGACTTTTGAGGTGACTTTAGATACTGAGAACTTATTGATAGAAGCTGTTGATGCTATTATTGCACAGGCAGGGCAGGATGAAACATTGACGAAATTACTGATTGATTTTACAATGGAAAAAACCGATGATGATAAAAGTTGGGACATTTCACGTGAAATTTTGGAAACAGGAAGATTAGTTTTGAATGAAAACAATCGAAATGAGATTTTGCATTTTCACGATAAAACCATTGAAGAATTTGTAGAAATTAAAAAGAAAATGCTTTTTCTGTGTAAAGAATTAGAATCCGAAAATGAACAGTTTGCTATTGAAGCATATTCTTTGATTGATAAAAACGGGATCGATTTAAAATCTTTTTCCCGGGGTACTTTTCCGAATCATTTAGAAAGTATTCGTAATGGTAAATTCAATCCGAAAAATAAAACCTTTCATGAATTTGAAGATATAGCGATTAATAAAACAGCAAAAGATAAACCATTAATTGAAAATCTTATTCCGGAACTGCTTCAAATATTAGATAAAGTGTATAAAAATTTCGAAAAAAGAGATTTTTATAAAGCATTTCTGAAAAATATAACACCTCTTTCTTTGCTAAATACGGTTAGTAATGAATTGGCAAAAATCCAATCCGAACAAAATGTTTTGTCAATTTCGGAATTCAATGCCATTATTCATCGTGAAATTCAAAACCAGCCTGCACCTTTCATTTATGAGCGTTTGGGCGAACGTTATCGTCATTTTTTTATTGACGAATTCCAGGATACTTCAGAAATGCAATGGCAGAACCTGATTCCGCTGATTGATAATTCGCTCTCAGGTTTGGATGATTTGGGGAATAAAG
Source organism: Flavobacterium sp. Flavsp81 (assembly GCF_059491325.1). Classification (NCBI taxonomy): domain Bacteria; kingdom Pseudomonadati; phylum Bacteroidota; class Flavobacteriia; order Flavobacteriales; family Flavobacteriaceae; genus Flavobacterium; species Flavobacterium sp. Flavsp81. Next base: position 3,831,193 of record NZ_CP168505.1, read on the forward strand.
GAACTTTAATGATTGTAGGAGATCCAAAACAGTCAATTTATCGTTGGCGAGGTGGAAAAGCGGAGCAATTTATCGAATTAAGTAAAGATGTGAATCCGTTTAATAATCCGGATAAAAAAATAAAGCATTTAAATACAAATTACAGAAGTTACAGCGAAATCATAGATTTTAATAATGCTTTTTTTAAGTTGATTTCAACCGAGTTTTCTAATAAAGACTATAAGGATTTATATGAGAATCACAGTTTCCAAAATACAAATTCCAAAAAAGGCGGATACGTTAATATTTCTTTTCTTCCTGTCATTGAAAAAGATGATTTGGCTGATGATGAAGAAGTAGTAGAGAAGTCAGATTTATATGTCCTGGCAACTTTAAATACTATTCAGAATGTAGTTCGTCAGGGTTTTGAATATAAGGATATTGTTGTTCTAACCCGAAAAAGAGATCAGGGAATCGCCGTTGCAAACTATTTAACAGAACAAAATATTCCTCTTTTGTCTTCTGAAACCTTAATGATTCAGAATGCGACTGAGGTCAGGTTAATAATTCATCTGTTGAAATATCTGAATAATAATGTCGATTTGGAAGCAAAAGCAAATTTTCTGCATTTTCTGGCAGTTAATAAAGAAGTTGGAATGCCAATTCATGATTTTATTTCGATGGGTATGGCACAGAAGTTCGAGAGTGATTTTGAAAAATGGCTTTTAACTTTTGATGTTTCGCTTTCTTTCGAGAATATTAGAAAAAAATCTTTATTTGAAGCTGTTGAAATTATCATATCTAAATTTGTTCTTCCTGCTGAAGGAAATGCTTATGTGCAATTTTTTCTGGATATTGTTCTGGAAAGGGATATTCGCAATCAGGCCGGAATTGCTGATTTCCTGAGTTTTTGGGATAAAAATGCTAAGAAATTCAGTATTCCGTCTCCCGAAGGGAATAATGCGGTTCGGATTATGACAATCCATAAATCGAAAGGTCTTGAGTTTCCTGTTGTTATTATGCCTTTTGCTGAAGAAGATTATAATAGAAAACCAAAAGATAAATTATGGCTGGATACAGAAGACACAAATCTGGATGTGCCGAGAGCTTTAATTGATAACAGTAGTGCTGTTGAAAGTTTTGGTGAAAGTGCTTCGGTAGTTTTTAATTTGAAAAAACAAGAAGAATTACTTGATAATATTAATGTTTTATATGTTGCCTTAACACGTTCGGAAGAGCAATTATATATTATTTCTCAAGCCGTAAAAGAGAGAAAAGATGGAGAATTTCCAAACAATATGGCTTCTTTTTTTATTAAATATCTAATAGATAAAGGAGTGTATAATCTGGAAAAGCTGGAATATGAATTTGGAAACAAAATTAAACTCTCTCCTTTTGACAAAACGTTGAATTTAGTAAAAACAATTCCCATAGTTACGGAAGTTTTAAATCCCAAGAATATTAAAATTGCGCAACGCGAAGCTCTAATGTGGGGGACAAATCAGCAGGAAGCAATTTCGTATGGAAACGTAATTCATGAAATTCTGGCGTTTGTAAAAGATAAATCAGATATTGATTTGGCGATCGAAAAGACGATCGAAAACGGATTAATTACTTATAGACAAAAAGAAATCGTTTTAAAAACACTTCAGGAAATAGTAAATCACCCGGAAATAGGTATTTGTTTTGACCGTAAAAATATTGTCTTAAATGAACAGACAATAGTTCAAAAGCAAGGAAAAATTTTAAAACCCGACCGGATCGTTTTGACTAACAGCAAAGAAGCCTATTTGCTGGATTATAAAACCGGAGCCAGAAATCCTAAATACATACAGCAAATTCAGGAATATCAAGATGCTATTGAAGATTTAGGATATAAAGTGTTAAAAAGGGCTTTGGTATATATAGGTACAGAAATCGATGTAGTAAATTTGTGAAAAAATTAATCAGTTGTTAATAGCTTAATTAGTATAAGTTGTTAATTTTTAACACATTAAACGAATAAAAATGTACGGTAAAATAAAAGAGTATTTGCAAAGTGAGCTGCAAACTATAGAAGAGAACGGAATTTTTAAAAAAGAACGCATAATAACTTCCGCACAAGGTGCTGAAATAACTATTTCTACTGGTGAAAAAGTTTTAAATTTTTGTGCTAATAATTATTTAGGGCTTTCTTCGCATCCTGAAGTAGTGCAGGCAGCGAAAGATGCTATGGATACCCATGGCTTCGGAATGTCTTCTGTGCGTTTTATTTGTGGTACGCAGGATATTCATAAAACATTAGAAAAAAAGATTGCTGATTTTTATGGTACAGAAGATACTATTTTATACGCAGCGGCTTTTGATGCAAATGGAGGTGTTTTTGAGCCTTTATTAGGAGAAAACGATGCTATTATTTCTGATAGCTTAAACCATGCTTCTATTATTGACGGAGTTCGTTTATGCAAAGCCGCGCGTTATCGTTATGAAAACAGTAATATGGAAGATTTGGAGCAGCAATTGATTAAAGCTAATGAAATAGGGGCCCGTTTTAAATTAATTGTTACTGATGGTGTTTTTTCTATGGATGGTCTTGTTGCTCCTTTGGATAAAATTTGCGATTTGGCTGATAAATATGATGCAATGGTAATGGTTGATGAATGTCATGCAGCCGGATTTATCGGGGCAACCGGAAAAGGTACACTTGAGGCAAAAGGAGTTATGGGAAGAGTTGACATAATAACAGGAACACTTGGTAAGGCCTTAGGTGGTGCTATGGGAGGTTATACAACGGCTAAAAAAGAAATTATAGAATTGCTGCGTCAGCGCTCAAGACCTTATTTGTTTTCTAATTCATTAGCGCCGGCAATTGTTGGGGCTTCTATTAAAGTATTTGAGCTTTTAGAAAAAGATACTACATTAAGAGATAAATTAGAATGGAATACTAATTATTTTAAAGAAGGAATGAAAAAAGCAGGTTTTGATATAATCGATGGAGATTCCGCAATTGTACCGGTAATGTTATATGATGCAAAATTATCACAAACAATGGCTAACGAACTCTTAAAAAAGGGAATTTATGTAATTGGGTTCTTTTTTCCTGTTGTTCCTAAAGAAAAAGCCAGAATTAGAGTTCAGCTGTCTGCAGCACATTCTAAAGAACATTTAGACAAGGCAATTAGCGCTTTTGTATTAGTTGGACAAATGTTAAAAGTTATATAATTACCATTTAATTCCATTTTTGTAGGTTTTTTTTAACATTACATTTTGTATTTAAAAAATTAGGTGTTACTTTTGTCTGTAATTAACTAAATTGTAATTAAATAAAATAAGTATGAAACATCTTAACAAACTTTTAGTTGCTGTGATGATGGTGATGGGTTTAAGCTCTCACGCACAAGACAGTAACAATCCATGGGCTATCTCTTTTGGAGTTAATGCCGTTGATACTAGAACAAGTTCTGGGTCAGGAAGTGGGTTCTTTGATCAACACTTTTCACAGCCTTTTGGCGTAAAAGACAATTGGAATATCCTTCCTTCTTTATCTTACATTGGTGTGTCTAGATATGTAGGTAGTGGTTTTTCTCTTGGTTTACAAGGTTCTGTAAACAAAATTGATAAATATGTTACTTTTGATCCAAGTAATCCAGATCATGATTCAAGAGGAAATGTTGTTTCTAACCCTGGCGATTTGATGTATTATGGAATTGATGCTACTATTAAATATAGCTTCCAGGAATTAATTAAATCTAAAGTAATCGATCCTTCCTTATCTGTTGGTGGTGGTTATACTTTCTTTGGTGATAGTAGTTACGGAACAGTAAATCCAGGTGCTGGAATTACTTTCTGGTTTACAGATGCTATTGGTCTTGAACTTGCTTCAAGATACAAATGGGCTGTTGCTGCAGGTGATAATGGTAGAGAAGATGCTGCTGGTGTTCCAGATGCTCCATCTCATTTCCAACACACAGCTGGTCTTGTTTTCAAATTTGGAGGTAAAGATACTGACGGAGATGGAATCTACGATAAAGATGATGCATGTCCGGATGTTGCTGGTTTGAAACAATTCAATGGTTGTCCTGATACTGATGGAGACGGAATTGTTGACGCTAGTGATGCTTGTCCAGATGTATTTGGTTTAGCTGCATTAAACGGTTGTCCTGATACTGACGGAGACGGAGTTGCTGACGCTAGTGATGCATGTCCAGATGTTGCTGGTTTAGCTGCATTAAACGGATGTCCAGATGCTGACGGTGATGGTATTGCTGATAAAGATGATAAATGTCCTACAGTTGCTGGTCCTAGAGAAAATGGTGGTTGTCCTTTCGTAGACGCTGATAAAGATGGTGTTCTTGATAAAGATGATGATTGTCCTACAGTTGCTGGTCCTGCTAGTAACAGAGGTTGTCCAGAAGTTACTTCTGAAGCTTTAGAAGAACTTAAAGTTCAGGCAAGAGCAGTATACTTTAACTCAGGTAAAGCTACTTTCAAAACTGGAGACAAAGAAACTTTAGCCAGATTAGACGCTATCAAACAAATCCTTATTAACTATCCAAATGCTAAATTCAGTATTGAAGGGCACACAGATAGCGATGGTTCTGACAAATTGAACCAAAAACTTTCTGAAGATAGAGCAGCTGCTGTTATGAATGCTTTAATCGAAAGAGGAATTAGCGTTGATAACTTAGTTTCTAAAGGTTTTGGAGAGTCTATGCCAGTTGCAAGTAACAAAACTCCTGCAGGTAAAGCACAAAACAGAAGAACTGAAATCAAACACATTGGTTCTAAATATGAAGGTAAACTATAATTTACTTTTCTAAATAATTTTAAAAAGCCATTCTTAATTGAATGGCTTTTTTTATTTTTATCATATGATAGATATTTCCTTTTTAGAAAAAATTGCCGCCACTATAATTCAGGATTATTCTGGCAGACTTTTCGAAATTACTATTATACTGCCTAATAAAAGGGCTAAGGTTTTCTTAATTGATGCATTAAAGAATCAAACCAATAAAAGTATTTTTTCTCCTAATATTGTTTCAATTGAGGATTTTGTACAAGATGTGGCTTCCATTCGTTCTGCAGATTCCATTGAACTATTGTTCGAATTTTATGAAGTTTATCTTTCTATTACAGAAAAACAAAAGCAACAATCATTTGAATTATTTGCTAATTGGGCAAAAACACTTCTTCAGGATTTTAATGAAATCGATCGTTATCTTCTTGAACCATCATATGTTTTATCATATCTAAAAGATATTGAAGATATTAAAAAATGGGGAATTGAAGTTGAAGACAAAACGAAACTCCTTGAAAATTATATTGATTTTTGGAAATTACTGCCAACCTATTACAAAGCGTTATATAGCCACTTACTAGATAAAGGCTTTGGTTATCAGGGTTTAATTTATCGCGAAGCAGTCAATAACCTCAATCATTTTTCGAATACAATTTCAAATCATACTTTTGTTTTTGCAGGGTTTAATGCTTTGAATGCAGCTGAAGAAAAAATAGTACAACATCTTTTATCATTAGATCAAGCTAAAATTTATTGGGATGCAGATCAGGCTTTTTTAAACGATCCTTATCATGATGCAGGTCTTTTTATTCGACGTTTTAAAGAAAATTGGAAACACTATAAATCAAATCCTTTTGAGTGGATTGTGGATGATTTTTCGCAACCAAAACACATTCAGGTTATAGGAACGCCAAAAACTATCGGACAGGCAAAATTAACCGGAAGTATTATTGAAAATATAATTAAGGATAATCCAATTTCTTCTCTTGATAAAGTAGCTATTGTATTAGGAGAAGAAAATTTATTGATGCCAATTTTGTATGCTTTACCTAATTCTGTCGGGGCATTAAATATTACTATGGGGTATTCAGGTAAAAACAACCCTTCTCAAATTTTGATAGCGAAATTGTTTAAGATGCATACCAATGCGCTTTCAAGAAATGGGGATAGTTATGTTTTTTATTACAAAGATGTTCTTGATGTTTTGACGCATCCATTGATTGAGCCTTATGCGAAAACAAGTCAATTAGTTAAAATTATAAAAGAAAACAATTATACTTTTATAACATATTCCAGATTAAATGAACTTAACCTGAACCCTTCAGATTTATTTAGTTTGTTGTTTCAAAAGTGGGAAAAAGGTTGTTTAGCTGTCTTGGAGGATATTTCAAAACTGTTATTGTTGATAAAAGAAAATTTCAATAATAACAACGAGGAGGAAAAAATCGCAAAAACTTTTGTCTTCTCTATTTTTAAAGTTATCAATAAATTAATTAATTATTATTCTCAACACAGTCATATAGATAATATTCAGACTTTATATGCAATTTACAAACAGGTTATAGAAGTAGCTGAAGTTTCTTTTGAAGGAGAACCGCTGAATGGCCTTCAGATTATGGGAGTTTTAGAAAGCCGGGTTTTGGATTTTGATACTGTAATTGTTACTTCTATGAATGAAGGGAATTTTCCGGCAGGAAAATCTCAAAATTCTTTTATTCCTTATGATGTAAAAAAAGAACTGGGTTTGCCAACTTTTAAAGAAAAGGACGCAATTTATACCTATCACTTTTACCATATGCTGCAGCGGGCTAAAAATATTTATTTGATTTATAATACTGAAAATGAGGGACTGGATGCTGGTGAACGAAGTCGTTTCATAACACAATTAGAAGTAGAAAAGCAATCTAAGCATAATTTAACTTTTGATATTTACAATCCTGTTTTGCCAACAAAAGCATACCTGCCAATGGTGATTCCAAAATCTGAGGCAGTTATGGAACGTTTGAAAGAAATCGCTAAAAATGGCTTTTCACCTTCTGCTTTAACAAGTTACATTAGAAATCCAATTGATTTTTATTTTCAAAAAATACTTCGAATTCGTGAAGTCGAAGAAGTGGAGGAAAATATTGCTTTAAATACACTCGGGACTATAATTCACGAGACGTTAAAAACATTATACTATCCCTTTATTGGTAAATTTATTTCAGAAAGTGATATTTCAAACTGTTTTAAATTGTTAGATGATGAAGTTCTGAAGCAATTTAAACTAATTTATAAGGAAGGTGAAATTAAAAAAGGACGTAACCTTTTGGCTTTTGAAGTAGCAAAAAGGAACGTTTCCAATTTTCTTAAATTAGAATTAGATTCCATCCAAAATGGAGAAAGTATTCAAATAATAGCCTTAGAAAAGACTTTTGAACGTGAACTGACTCATCCAGGTCTGTCATTTCCGGTTCTGATAAAAGGAAATGTAGATAGAATTGAATTGCGCAACGGTAAAATAAGGATTATCGATTATAAGACAGGAAAAGTTGAAAAAGCCAATGTAGTACTTAAATCGTGGAACGGATTGACAAAGGAGCTTAAAAACGATAAAATTATTCAGGTTTTGGCATATGCTTTCATGTTTGAAGGTGCAGCAAATGAAACTCCAATAGAGGCGGGAATTATTTCTTTTAAAAATTTAAAATCAGGCTTTTTACCTTTTGGATTTAAGCAGGATAAAGAACTTAATATGACAGTTACAGCTGGAATCCTGAATAATTATCTGGAAGAAATTGTTTTGTTGCTAAATGAAATTTTTGATAGGAATATTCCATTCGAAGAAAAAATAAATTAGATAATTATTAGAAAGTTCAATAACATATTTGAGTTTTTCAAAACAACTTTGGTTATTAATTTAAGCATTTGTACCGTTGGTGTTATTTTCGGAGGGTTTGATTGTTTTTTTATATGTTTTTTGAGTTTTGGTTTTCTAATGAGTTTAGGTTTCAAAGAAATCTATCGAAAAAATGATTATTTATTTTATTTGAATAACAAAATTAGTAAAATTCAGCTTTTCGCTTATAGTTATATTTTGACATTTTTGACTACTCTGGTCTTCGGGTTGATTATTTTTTTAATAAAGAAACTATTTTGAAAAAGCATATTTTAGAAGTTGACGGAGTTCAGAAAAAATTCAATGAAAAAATCGTACTTTCTGATGTTTATTTAAAATGCGAAACTGCTGAAATAATAGGTTGATTGGAAGAAATGGTTCAGGTAAATCTACCTTATTAAAGATTATTTTTGGAATTATACCTGTACCAAACAAATGCATTCGTATTGATGGAATTTCAAAAAACCAAATCAAAAGTTTATTTAATGAAATTAGTTATTTGGATCAGGGACACTCAATTCCGAATCATTTATCAGTAAAGAAGACCATTTCATTATCAATTGAAAAAGAAAGAATAAACAGTTTTTGTGCAGACAATCATATTCAATCCATTCTAAAGAAAAAAATAAAGCACTTGTCAGGTGGTGAATTGAGGTATCTGGAAATTAAATTGATACTTTTTAATTCTTCCAAATTTGTATTATTAGATGAACCTTATAATGGTTTGTCTCCAATTATGACTGAATTGGTTAATGAATTGATAAAAGAAAATTGATTTTCCTTTGAGAAAGGGCTATTTTTTAAATAAAGTTCGTTTTTTATGTTAATTATTTTTACACATCTTGTTTTTAAAATAGTTTAAAATTATCGAATAAATAAAAGTAACTCAGGTGGTTAGATAACGCTCTTTTTTTAACAAGTGTTTAAGTTATAATTACCTTTTAAAAAATACCTTTGGCACTTCAAAAAAACAGATTTATTAAGCATATGAATTGATTTAAACACACTGGTAGCGGAGACTGGAGCTGATTCCGGATTGATTTTTACTATAGATGGAATTTTAATTGAATCTTACAATTTAGAATACGACGGTAATGTTGCTGCGATGATTGGGATGATATTGAAAATGAGTTTGGAGATGTCTGAAGATCTTAAAAATGGTGATTTAAAACAAGTGATGATTAAGAACTGTGATGGTATTTTAGTAGCTAATAAAGATCTTAATAATAATTGTATCGCTTTACTTTCTAAAGATTTAAGTAAGATGGAGCTTTTGCTTCGTAAAATGGATACGATTTTTAATAATTAAATTTAATTCACACATGTCACATTTTTTACAAGACTTTTAAAATAACCTGAAAGAAAATATTAATGGTTTATTGCTGTTTCTGTAACAGAGATTGAAACAGGAATGTCATATAGATCACTTTCAACAGATTCGAATTTTGATCCTCCAGTTTTGTCAAAATATAAAAAAGAAATAGTTTCAAGGCTATAAAGATTTTTGCCCCCGATAATGAGGAAAAGGCTGTTTCATCATATGAACAGCCTTTTTTGTTTTTAAGCAAGTTTTAAATTTTGAAAAAACTCTAATAAAACTTTCTTCAATTCTTCTTTGTTTTCAATATGGCTCATATGTCCATCATCAAATGAAACAAGTTCTGCTGTTGTATTTTTAATTTGGGAAATACTTTCATCATAATTTAAAACAGGGTCTTTTTTCCCTAAAACCAATAAGGTTGGAAAAAGATTTTGTTTCAAAAGACTTTCTCTGTCTTTTCTGATTTTCATTCCTTCAAGTGAAGCCACAATTCCCTGCAAAGGAGTTTTTAAAGCCTGTGTTTTTACTTTTTCAATTTCATCAGCTAATCGGGTTCGGTTGTTTTCGCTAAACAAATTCGCAATCGCTAAACTAACAAAATTCACATAATTTTGTTTTACTGCTTTAATAGCACGGGTTCTGTTTAATTTCTTTTCAGCGCTGTCTTCTTTGGAAGTGGAATTCTGTAAAACTAGTTTAATAATTTTAGCAGGGAACAATTCGGCGAAAGCCAAACTAACATAACCACCCATAGAATGCCCGACAATAATAGCTTTTTGGATATTTAAATGTTCCAGAACTTCATTAACCATATTTGCATTTTCTTCCATCGAATGCACATAACCCAAACAATCCGTTTCGCCATGACCTAATAAATCAATGGTGATCACGCGATAGTTTTTAGAGAATAAGGTCACATACTCCTGCCACATTTTTTTGTTTTCCAAAAAGCCATGAAGCAAAACAATAGTGGTGCCTTCGCCTGAATCAGTATAAGATATTTTGGTGTTTTTATATAGAAGAGTTTTCAAAAATGACGTTTTAAGTTATAATGCAAAGATAAGAAAACGTAAAACCATATAAGTGATATAAGTTTATTTGAGTTAAAATTACTATTTATTCAGTCCAATTTTTAAACGAACTTATATCACTTATATGGTTAAAACAGAAACGGCCAGCATTTCTGCCAGCCGTCTCTATCTATATTCTATGCTCTCTTTATGAATTCATCAAACTCTCAATCTCATCCACTTCAACCGGAATATTACGCATCAAATTAAAAGGCTCTCCTTTTTCCTGAATCACAACATTGTCTTCCAGACGAATTCCGAAACCTTCTGCCGGAATATAAATCCCGGGTTCCACCGTAAAAACCATATTGGCTTTCATTGGTTCGTGAAGCAATCCGTAATCGTGTGTGTCAAGTCCCATGTGATGAGAAGTTCCGTGCATGAAATATTTTTTGTAAGCTGGCCAGTCCGGATTTTCGTTCTGAACATCAACTTTGTCGATCAAACCTAAACCAAGCAATTCCGAAGTCATGATTTTACCCACTTCAACATGGTATTGTTTCCAAAGTGTTCCCGGTGTCAGCATTTTTGTAGCTTCGTTTTTAACTCTCAAAACGGCGTTGTAAACTGCTTTTTGTCTGTCAGAGAATTTTCCCGAAACCGGAATCGTTCTCGTCATATCGCTCGAATAATTAGCATATTCTGCTGCCACATCCAACAAAATCAAATCTCCTGCTTTGCATTGCTGATTGTTTTCGATATAATGCAAAACGTTGGCATTGTTTCCCGAAGCAATAATTGGTGTATAAGCAAAACCTTTAGAACGGTTACGGATGAATTCGTGAATCAATTCGGCCTCGATTTCATATTCCGTAACATTTGGCTTCACGAACGGAAGCAATCTGCGGAAACCTTTCTCGGTAATATCACAGGCTTTCTGAATCAAATCAATTTCTTCGCTTTCTTTTACAGAACGAATACGCTGCAAAATCGGGTTGCTTTTCGCCACATTGTGTGCCGGATACTTTTCTTTCCACCATTTTACAAAACGCGCCTCACGTGTTTCTGTTTCAACAGCTGCACGATAATGTTCGTTCGTATTAATATACATGGTATCGGCATATGCCATCATTTCGTTCAAAACTTTATGAAAATCCTGAAGCCAATAAACAGTTTTGATTCCCGAAATCTGAAAAGCACGTTCCTTAGTCAGTTTTTCGCCTTCCCAAATGGCGATATGCTCGCTGGTTTCTTTTAAAAACAAAATCTCTTTTTGATTTTCATAAGGTGCATCCGGAAACAAAAGTAAAATACTTTCTTCCTGATCCACACCGCTCAGATAAAAAATATCCCTGTGCTGTGCAAAAGGCATTGTGCTGTCTGCACTAATTGGATAAATGTCATTAGAGTTGAAAACGGCAACACTGTTAGGTTTCATTTCTGCCGTGAATTTTCTGCGGTTTTTTATAAAAAGAGCGCTGTTTATTTGATGATACTTCATAATAACGTAGTTTTTGAGCTTTGAATTTCAAAATTAGTGATTTTAGAGAAGTAGCACAAAATAGGTTTATTAAAGTTTTCATATTATTTGTGCGTGTCCCAAGGGCCGGGCTTTCGGCTATATCTTTTATTCCGCTGTCGTTTCATAAAAGGATACCGCCTCTATCCCTCACGCTAACTCGGTTTCATAAGAAAATTTATCGAAATGGATTTAATAATTCGATTTTGTATATTGTGATGATTTTGATTTAATAAAAATGAAAGAACTGCTAATTGAAAGTAAAGGAATAAGAACCGACCAATATTTTATACCGCCTTTTGAGCTAAGAGAAGGAGAGCTGGTCGTTTTGTATTTGTACGGCGGAGCTCATTTCCAAAGTATCAAAACGGAATTAGTTAATATTTTTACGGGAAAAATAAAAAACGAAAATGTAATTATCTTCAGGCCTCTGACTTATGTAGATTATTTTAAAGAATCGAAATTTAGAAACTTGTTTTTTCCAGTTAGAGTTGATGGATATTTAAGTAAAAATGCAAATTTGGAAAGTAAGTTTATCCAGAAAATTTTTGAAATTCCCTGGATTAATAAGAAGACGAAAATAAATGAACTTAACTGGAATACTAAAAGACTACTTGCATTATATGCAACGTTCTCTAAAACAAAATATATCGTTTTTGAATTAGCGGGGCAAGGACCTAAGGATGCAAAAGAAACTTGTGATATTGTTAGAAATGAAATTAGAAAAGGAGGTTCTGCGATATTAATTGACTGGGCTTCTGATATGAATGATAATTGTGATAAATTCATAACTTTAGAATGGTTAACTTTTAACCGATAGTACGGATTTGCAATCCGTGCCCCAACAATTGTTGCTAAAAACGTGTTTAATCAAAACTAAAACCACATATGAATAAACTATTTACTCTGCTTGCTTTAATAATTTCAATTAATCTTTCGGCACAAAAACTTCAATTTGATAAAAAACTTGTTGAGAGCGAAGATAAGTGGGTTGCTTTTCCGGCAGATAGTATCGGAAATTATAATTTCGGTTTTATATATATTGATGCTCAGGCTGGATTAACATTGGATTATGAAGGATTTTTTAAAATTGATCAAACCGGCAAATTTATATTTGATAAAAAAGAAAAGACAAGTTCGATGAAATATCGATTACAGCCAAACAATAACTTAGTGGCATTTATTCCCGAATCAAAATTTGCCGAGTTACATATTCAAAAAACGCCGGACTGGCTCAAACTTTATAAAGGAGATGAAAATTCAATAGGACGCCTTTATAAATGGGGATTCATGTACAACGGCTGGAATGAATGTGAAAAAGCGTTGGAATATCTTGAAAAAGCAAATAAAATGGATCCTGATTATAAAGGACTGCGTGTTGAGTTGGCTTTTTCTTATAATTGTCTAAAACAATATCAAAAAGCGGTTGATGTGCTAAAAATTGCTTTGGAGAAGAATCCACTTGATGCCTATACAAATAAGGAATTAATTTATGCTGAAACTAAAAATGGCAATCTACAGGATGCAGAGAATGTTTGCCGCAAAGTTTTTAAAGAATGTAAAGATAAGACCTATAACTCTGAAAATGCCTATAACGTTTTGCAAGCTTATTATATTAAAAAAGATATCAAAAATTTCAATAGTTGGTTTACAGAAGCGAATTCATATTTGATGGGCCATGAAAAAATTAAATTATTAGCCGAACAAATGAGGGCTGAATTGAAACAATAAAGAATTGATTATTAGATATTCGTATATTTAATTTTCTAAATTCCAGCAAGTTTTATGAAAAAGAAATATACATTGAAAAAGATTTTAAAAACCATTTGGATAACGGCAGGATTACTTTTTACACTCTGGATGTTTTATTCTTATGAATCTCATGGTGTTGATGAATCTCTTTTTCAAAGCAATACTATAGTCAAAGTAGAAAATACAGGGGAGTATTTTTTATTTACGCCAAAAAAGGAATTCAAAAACGTTGTTATTTTTTATCCCGGAGCAATGGTAGAAACTGAAGCCTATGTTCCGCTTTGCAGAAAAATAGCTGATAACGGTATTCAGGTTTATTTAATGAAAATGCCGTGGCGGCTTGCCTCAAAAGGATATAATAAACCTAAAGAATTGGGTCTTTTTAAAGATACTGCCAAAAACTATATTCTGGCAGGACATTCTCAGGGCGGAAAAATGGCAGCGCAATTTGTATATGAAAATCCCCAATTAATAGATAAACTAATATTGATTGGAACTACACATCCAAGGGATATTTCACTTGCGGAAGCTGAAATTCCAATTTTAAAAATTTACGGTTCCAATGATGGCGTTGCAAGTGAAAAAGCGATATTTGAGAATAAGTCAAAATTACCGAAGTCTGCAAAATTCTTTAAAATAGAGGGAGCCAACCATGCTCAGTTTGGATATTATGGTTTTCAGTTGGGAGACGATAAAGCGAATATTAGCAGGGAGCAACAGCAAAAGGAAACTTTAGATGAGATATTGAAATTTATAAATCAATAAAAGAATTAAAATCATACAAAATGGCATCAGAAGATATTTTAGCAAATCCGGAAAACGAAATTGTTACAACGAGAGTTATACCGTTTCCGATAGAACTTGCTTATTCAGCTTGGACAGAACCGGAACATTTAAAAAACTGGTGGGGTCCAAAAGGATTTACAAACACTTTTAATGAATTTGATTTAAGACCGGGCGGAAAATGGAGTTTTATCATGCACGGTCCCGATAAAGGAAACTACGCAAATGAATGTGAATTTCTAAAAGTTGAAAAACCCAGTTTTCTGAGCTGGAAGCGCCATTCGAAACCACTTTTTCAGGTAGCTGTATCTTTTGAACCTGTTTCGGGAAACTCGACGAAAATTGTATTCAAAATGATTTTTGATACGCCAGAAGAGTGTAATAAATTAAAACCATTTGTAGTGGATAAAAATGAAGAAAACTTTGACAAACTGGAAATTGAGTTGTCAAAAATGAAATGAGAATCAAATTCAATAATTAATTCAAAGATTTAAAATGTATTTACAATAATACTTAAACAATAAGAAGTAAATTTGGCTACTCAAATTTCTGCAAATGCATCATAATTGAATACATATCTAAAATATCTTCTTTCTCTCTTTTTGGCTTTTGTCCTGATTGCGAATGACGGTACTTTAGATTCTCAGGCAAAATCAGCAGATTATTACCAATCTTCCTATGTAATTCTCAAAAGGGAATTAGATTTCAAGGACTCCCGATTGTATGTTTTTGGTCAATTTATTTTTCGATTACCAACTTCGTTTTCAATTCCTGTTTTTTCTCTGGGTTTTTCAGTAGTTTGTAGTTTTCAAATTCGGGTTCTTTTAAAATTACGAATCTTCATTTATCAAAATATTAATTCATTTATAAAACAATTAGTATTGGTAAATGAAATGATTACTTCAAACCATTTATATAAAAGTTTATACAGCGCTTAGATAATTTCTTTTCTAAGCATTTTTGCGTTTCAACGCATGCGATGATATAATAATGTCTAATCATTTATCATTTAAAAAATGTATAAACAAAATAACAAAACACATTTGGAGAAATCCGGACGACCGCTTCTTTGGATAAAAAGAAAACTGATTCTAATCATGACTGCTTTTATGCTCGGAATGTCAAACGGAATGGATATGGAGGATCGAACTATTAAAGGAAATCACATTCATACAGAAGAACAGGATAAGAAAGATTGATTGTTTTTGCCAAATGACAAATGGTGTAAAAATAACTTTAACTAACTTGCATTCATGAAACAGTTTATAGATTATATCCTGCAGTATGGCAGTTTAAACCAACAGCAAATTGACCTGATTACAAAAAAGGCAGTCGAAATACAGCTTTCAAAAGACCAGTATTTTTCGGAAGCCGGGAAAATCGCGCAACAAGTTGGTTTTATTTTAGATGGTGTAATACGAGTTTGTTACTACAATAATAAAGGCGAGGAGATTACTAAATATTTTATTGAAGAAAATAATATGGTCGTAGATTTGGAGAGTTTTGATAATGAAATTTGTTCAAATGCTTATGTGCAGGCAGTCACCGATTGTAAAATGATTGTTTTTTCCAGAAAAGACTGGACAGAACTTTTAGATATTATTATTCCGTGGCAGGCAATTGTAAATAAAATTATTTCAAGAGCATTAAGGCAAAAAGTAGAAAGAAGAAGTCCTTTGGTTTCTGAAGATGCTACAACTCGTTATTTGATGTTTTTGAAAATCTATCCCAATATTGTTAATCGTGTTCCGCTTTCTTATGTCGCTTCTTACTTAGGGATGACGCAATCTTCCCTGAGCAGAATCAGAAAAAATATTCTGTAAGTTGCTTTTTGCCAAATGACAAATGATTTCATTTTTAAACGAATCACCTTTGTATTATTAATTTAAAACAGTAAAAAATGAAGTCAGTATTGATCACAGGGGCCAACAGAAGCATTGGTTTGGAAATAGTAAAACAGCTTTCTAAAAAAGGATTATTTGTTTATTTAGGAAGCCGTGACCTTGAGAAAGGCAAAGCAGCAGTAACAGAATTAAACGAAAATGGTTTTGAGAATATTCAGGCTATTGAAATTGATGTTACAAATCCGGATTCAATTTTAGCTGCAAAAAAGATTGTTGAAAACGAGCAGGGCAAATTGGATATTTTGATCAATAATGCAGGAATATTGGGAACAAATCCACAGCAAGCATCAGATACATCTATTGCAGATATTCAAAAAGTGTTTGATACAAATTTCTTTGGTGTAATTAATGTTACACAGACATTTTTGGAATTGCTTAAAAAATCAGAGAGTCCAAGAATCAGTAATATTACTTCTGGGCTGGGTTCATTAACATTGCACAGTGATCCAAGCTGGAAATATTATGAGATTAAAACAGCGAGTTACGGAACTTCAAAGGCAGCTCTGAATGCTTACACCATTAATTTGGCTTACGAACTAAAAGATTTGCCTTTTAAAGTAAATGCGATTGACCCGGGTTATACCGCAACGGATTTCAATCATCATAGCGGACCCGGAACAGTTGAAAGTGCAGCAAGTTTTATTGTAAAACATACGTTAACAGATGAAAATGGACCAACAGGAAAATTTTTCAGCAATGATATTGAAGATGAAAGTGAAGAAAGTCCGTGGTAAGAAGTAATTTTGGATAATTCGATTTTTTCAAATCATGTTCAGTAATAAAATGTAAAACCCGAAACGATTAGTTTCGGGTTTTGTTATTTAATCAATCCACTTATAATATCTCGCACCAATTAAATGTGGGATCTCTTTTTCGATCCGGTCTAAAATCCATTCGTTTTTAGGCGTTCTAACGCTTTGTTTTTGTTCTTTTTTGTGAAGGCTTTCATAAGTTTCAAAGCCTATTTCTGTACTTTCTTCCAGATTTTCAAAAAGTTTGGTTTTGGCTAAAGCCGATTGCCATTCCGGTTGAATCGTTCCTTCAAAAACTTTTGATTTTGATCCGCTTCCGTAAGCCAGGAATCCGAATTTAGTTCCGGCAACTTCTTGCTTTGTATCATAATAATGAGCCAAAGTCGATAATAATCCCATGAAAATGGAACCTGTATAAAGATTCCCAATTAACGATGAAGCCAACTCTGCAGGCTGTAATTTCCCGGTTACAAACTTTCTGTATTCATCAGATTTTCCAACTTCTTTAATTTTATTCTGATATTCTGCCGGCTCGATATTTTCTGAAATGATTTTATCAGTATGGTCTAAAGCATAGATTTCAGATAACATTCTGCGTCCCTGAAAAGAATAAGGCAAGTGCATGATAATACTGTTCCAGGAATTGTATAAAGTTTCGGTCGTGTTTTTTAATTTCTTGAATGAAAAGTAAGCAGCACGCGTACGATCCATATAACATTGATTAGAATATTGACCATCAAAAACCGGCTGGTCTTTATGGATTTCGATTTCAGCTTCTAAATTGTCAAACCACGGATCATTGTTTTCGTTTTGTGTAATTGCTTCTTTCGAAATGCTTCTGTACGGTTTGAAAAAGTCAAAAACACCTTTTGTACTTGTTGCCCAATTGTCATCAAAAGCAATAATTCTAGGGTTTGAACTCACTAACATGGCTAAAGCTCCCGCACCTTGTGTATATTCTCCGGTTGAATTTAAATCGTATTTGGCAAAATCAGTTGTAACCACAATTGCTTTTTTGGCTGGATTCAGCTTTACGAAATCAATACAGTTTTGCAAAGCATCAACGCCGCCGATACAGGCAAAAGTAAAATCGACAACATCACATTCGGTAAGTGAATCTTCGCCAAATTTCTGTTCCATTAAGCTGATTAAGAAAGAACTGATGGGTTTCGAACTGTCAATGCCGCTTTCGGTTCCAACATAAATTCGGCTGATTTCATTTAGGTTTATTTCGTTTTCAAGGATTAGTTTGGTTAAGGCATTGGCTCCAAAAACAACAGCATCCTGATGAACGTCCGGTAAAGTCATTTTAAGTAATCCGAGTCCTTTTTCTAATTTTTCTGGTTCAATATTTCTGGCTGTGGCCAAAGTTTTGATGGGTAAGTATATGTTGGCTACATCAAAAGAAATAGCATCAATTCCTGTTTTCATTCTCATTTTTTTTGAAGCGGATAAAGGTACGATAAAAGGGTAATTTTTTAAGGGTACAAAAATACTCTTTTCAGACACTTTTGATCAAAACAAATCAAAAGTTTGATTAAAATAATAATTTTGTAAATTTTTGTTATTTTTTTTCGGATTATATATTTTCTTAAATAAAACAGCTTAATTATGTTTTTGGAAATTTTTAATGTAAAAAAATGTATTATCTGTTTTTTTTATACGTAAAAGTACGTATACGTAGTCTATTTTAAAATCATTATAAATAACAACGAAATGGTTGTAGTTGATGTGTAATTGGTTTATTTTTGCTTAATTTTTTAAAACAAACTACTTAACACTTATGGCACAATCTGCACTATTGAATGCTTCCATTTTAAAGAAAGTCGCTATGGCACTTTCGGGAATATTCTTAATCACGTTTTTAGCGCTGCATGTTTCCTTAAATTTCATTTCTATTCTTAGTGAAGATGTTTTTAACGAAGCTTCTCACTTTATGGGTTACAATCCGCTAATACAATATGTAATGCAACCAGTTTTGGCAATCGGGGTAATTTTCCATTTTATAATGGGATTTGTACTGACTATTCAAAACAGAGCTGCACGACCAATTGCTTATGCAAATTACAACGGAGCTGCAAATGCTTCATGGAGTTCCAGAAATATGATTATTTCAGGATTGGTTATCCTTGCTTTCTTAGGATTGCATTTTTATGATTTTTGGTTTCCTGAAGTTGCCTACAAATATATTGCAGGTACTGAGCCAGATGCTACAAGATACTACGGAGAGTTAGTTCATAAATTTCATGATCCGATTCGTACAGGATTATACTGCATATCTTTTGTGCTATTAGGATTCCACCTTTGGCACGGATTCGGTTCATCCCTTCAATCTATGGGGATGCACAATAAATATTCCCGATTCTTAAGTAAAGTAGGTTATTGGTTCGCAGTTGTTGTGCCGGCCCTTTTCGTAATTATCGCATTATTTCATCATTTCAATAATTAATATCAAATTATAATGGCATTAGATTCAAAAATTCCACATGGCCCAATATCGGACAAATGGACAGATTATAAAGATCATATTAATTTAGTAAACCCTGCGAACAAGCGTAATTTAGATATCATTATCGTGGGTACAGGTTTGGCTGGAGGTTCTGCTGCGGCAACTTTAGCTGAATTAGGTTATAACGTAAAAGCTTTCTGCTTTCAGGATTCACCAAGACGTGCGCACTCTATTGCAGCGCAAGGGGGGATCAATGCAGCAAAAAATTATAAAGGAGACGGTGACTCAGTTTACAGATTGTTTTACGATACTGTAAAAGGTGGTGACTACCGTGCTCGTGAGGCAAACGTTCACCGTTTGGCCGAAGTTTCGGCAAATATTATCGACCAGTGTGTGGCTCAAGGGGTGCCATTGGCTCGTGAATATGGCGGACTTTTGGATAACCGTTCTTTTGGAGGAACTTTGGTTTCCCGTACATTTTATGCACAAGGACAAACTGGTCAGCAGTTATTGTTAGGAGCTTATTCTGCAATGAACCGTCAGATTGGCCGTGGAAAAATAAAAATGTACAACCGTCACGAAATGCTTGATTTAGTAATCGTTGACGGAAAAGCGAGAGGTATTATCGCTCGTAACTTAATTACCGGAGAAATAGAAAGACACTCTGCTCATGCCGTAGTTATTGGTTCTGGAGGATACGGAAACGTATTTTTCCTTTCGACAAATGCTATGGGAAGTAACGCAACAGCAGCCTGGAAAATACATAAAAAAGGAGCGTTTTTCGCAAATCCTTGTTACACACAAATTCACCCAACCTGTATTCCGGTTTCAGGAGATCATCAGTCAAAACTGACTTTGATGTCTGAATCGTTACGTAATGACGGTCGTATTTGGGTTCCTGCAAAATTAGAAGATGCTCAGGCAATTCGTGAAGGAAAGAAAAAAGCAACAGATTTATCTGAAGCTGAAAGAGATTATTTCTTAGAAAGAAGATATCCTGCTTTTGGTAATCTTGTACCTCGTGATGTAGCGTCCCGAGCTGCAAAAGAAAGATGTGATGCCGGTTTTGGAGTAAATAAAACTGGTGAAGCAGTTTACCTTGATTTTGCCGCCGCTATCGAACGTTACGGAAAAGAAGCTGCTTATGTAAAAGGTTTAGATGCTAATGACAAAAAAATAGTAACTAAATTAGGAACTGACATCGTAAAAAGCAAATACGGAAACTTATTCCAAATGTATTTGAAGATTGTTGATGAAAATCCCTATACAACGCCAATGATGATTTATCCAGCGGTTCACTATACTATGGGTGGAACATGGGTTGATTATAATTTAATGACTACCATTCCCGGATGTTTCTCAATCGGGGAATCTAACTTCTCTGATCACGGAGCAAACAGATTGGGAGCTTCTGCCTTGATGCAAGGTTTGGCTGATGGATATTTTGTTCTTCCTTATACTATCGGAGATTATTTGGCTCCGGATATTAAAATGGGACCAATTTCTACAGATTTACCGGAATTCGTTGAAGCGGAGAAAGGGGTAAAAGATCAAATCGACAGATTTATCAATAATAAAGGGACACATTCTGTAGATTATTTCCATAAGAAATTAGGAAAAATCATGTGGGATAAAGTAGGTATGGCTCGTAATGAAAAAGGATTAAACGAAGCTATTGTAGAAATTGCTGCTTTACGCGAAGAGTTTTACAGAGACGTAAAAGTTCCTGGAACCGCTGACGGATTTAATCAGGAATTAGAGAAAGCGACTCGTGTTGCCGATTTCCTTGAACTAGGAGAATTGTTTGCCAAAGATGCTTTACATCGTAACGAATCTTGTGGAGGTCACTTCCGTGAAGAATACCAGACAGAAGAAGGAGAAGCACTTCGTGATGATGAAAACTTTGCATACGTAGCAGCCTGGGAATACAAAGGAAAACCAAGTGATGCCGTATTACACAAAGAGCCTCTGGTTTACGAAAATATTAAATTAGTACAGCGTAGTTACAAATAGCAATTAGTCAAAAGACAAAAGTTATAAAGTCAAACGACTTTCGGCTTTCGACTTTATGACCTTCAAACTAAAACAGTATGAAACTTACATTAAAAATATGGCGTCAAAAAAACGCCCAGGATAAAGGGGGAATTGTTGATTACCCAATCGACGGAATCGAACCGGATATGTCTTTCCTTGAAATGCTTGATGTTCTTAATGAACAATTAATCAACAAAGGTGAAGAGCCGGTAGCATTTGATCACGATTGTCGTGAAGGAATCTGTGGAATGTGTTCCTTATTCATCAATGGAGAAGCACACGGACCAGACAGAGGCGTAACGACTTGTCAGTTGCATATGCGTATGTTTAAAGATGGCGATACGATTTTTATCGAACCATTTAGAGCAAAAGCTTTCCCGGTAATTAAAGATTTAGTTGTTGACAGAAGTTCTTTTGACAGAATTCAACACGCAGGAGGATTTATCTCGGTAAATACTTCCGGAAATACAATTGATGCCAATACAATTCCAATTAACAAAGACGATGCAGACAAATCATTTGATGCAGCTGCTTGTATTGGTTGTGGAGCTTGTGTTGCAACTTGTAAAAACTCATCGGCAATGTTGTTCGTGGGTGCAAAAGTATCTCAATATGCTTTATTGCCACAAGGTAGAATTGAGGCTACAGAGCGTGTACTAAACATGGTTCACCAAATGGATTTAGAAGGTTTTGGTAATTGTACCAATACAGGAGCTTGTGAAGTAGAATGTCCAAAAGGAATTTCTCTTGAAAATATCGCACGTATGAACCGTGAATATTTAGCTGCAAGTTTAAAAGGATAATAAATTACTAACATAGTTTTTATAAAAGCGCATTCATTAATTTGAATGCGTTTTTTTTATCTTTATATGAAAATTAAGTAAAAATGAAAATTGCACTTATTCAATCTGATCTTGTTTGGGAAAATCCTCAGGGAAACAGAATTAATTTCGAAGTTAAAATAAATGAAATAAGCACAGATGTTGATTTAATTGTTTTGCCGGAGATGTTTTCAACAGGATTTACTATGCAGGCTTCAGAAATGGCTGAAACGATGCAGGGAGAAACTATTCAATGGATGCAAACAATTGCTCAAAGTAAAAATTGTGCAATTACCGGAAGCCTCATTATTACTGAAAACAATAAATTCTATAATCGATTTATATTTGTTTTTCCATCGGGAGAAATCCAGTTTTATGATAAAAGGCATTTATTCTCGCTCGCCGGCGAAGATAAAGTTTACACTCGTGGTACACAAAAAGTAATAATTGATTATTCAGGCTGGAAGATTTGCCTGCAGGTTTGTTATGATCTGCGCTTTCCGGTATTTGCCAGAAATGTAGAAAATTATGATCTGCTTTTGTATGTTGCCAATTGGCCAAAAGTACGCGTGAACGCATGGGATATTCTGCTAAAAGCACGGGCTGTCGAAAACCAGAGCTATGTTGTCGGAATAAACAGAATAGGCATGGATGGACATAATTATGAACACAACGGGCATTCGCAAGTTGTTGATTTTCTTGGGAATTCAGTTTTAGAACCACAAGAAAAGGGAGGTGTTTTTATGGTTGAATTAGATAAAAACGCACTGTTGGAAGCCCGCAAAAAATTTGATTTTTTGAGTGACAAAGATGTTTTTGAAATTAAGAATTAGAAAGCAGTTTTCTTTTTCTTTTTTTCATCTTTAATCTTTTTTTCATCTTCCTTCTTTTCAATATCAGGATCGTACTGAACGCTTAAATCAAAAGCCTGGTCAACATCCCAATTGGCTCTGACATCAACTTCTTTTTGTAAATAGTTGACCTCTTCAGCATATCTTTTTTCTAAATAGTTCCCAGGGTCATACATTTTGTTTTTGTTGTCATCATAAATCACGCGAACAAAAAATACATTGGGTTCTAAAAGCTGAAATTCAAATTTTGTCTTGTCTTCAGAATAATCACTGGCAAGTACAACATCTCCTTTTTTATTGGTTAATTCAACAATAATCGGAAAACGTTTTACATTTTGTAAATTCAAGGTAAGATTTCCATATTCATCAACTGCTTTCGTAGTTAATTTGTAAGATAGCGTATCATTTGATTTTTCATAGAAATCTGTTAAAGCTCCCGGTAAAAAAGTGAAATTATATTTCTCCGAAGGCTCTTTTTTAAAATCGATAAATAGTCTTTGATCAAATTCATCATATTCAGTTGTAAAATCTACTGCAAGAGAATCCTTGTTTAGTAATTTTATTTTTGATTTGTCAAATTTTACAAGTGGAATAGTCGTTTCGAGTGTAAATCTGTCCCGAAAATGTATAATGCCGTTTTGTAGAGCAGTTATGTTTAAGGTGTCTTTTTTCTGGTTTTTAATTTTAAAATTAAACTTTTTATTATAGTTTTCTTTACTGATTTCCAGTGATAGGGAATCTGCTTTTATTGGCTGATACCAAACTTGCAGGGAATCCTTTTTTGGAAATTGGGTTATGATGGTTTCCAGAATTTCAGTATTGTTTTTAAGTACAATTTTAGGTTTTGAATTTTTGAAATTCTGTTTTCCTTCGTATGGAAGTAATAATCTGTTTCCTGAAGCTTGTATAGGTTTGAAAGCTTTTATCGGAATTTGTTCCTTAAACAATTCTAATTCAAAAACAGTATCATTCGGAATAGTAATGTAATTTTTGATAAAACCAATTTTATCATCTTTTGGATTATACCTGTTGTTGCTTCCTTTGTCTTTTAAAGCTAATAAAAGATATTTTCCGGCTTTTAAATTCTCTAATCTAAAAGTTCTTAAACTGTCTAAAGTATTGGTAATATAGCGAGGACTTTCTTTATAAATAACAGAATCCTTAAATTTATCATTCACTTCATACAGCATTACGGACACAAAATTATCAGGTGTTTTGTTATACGAATCCTTAATTCTTCCGTTTAAGGCAAGTGAATCAATATAGGTACCTGTCGAAAAAACATATTTGAACTGGTTATAAGGGTTTCCTTCGTTATTGTCTGTAATGCTTTCTCCAAAATTAAAACTGTAGGTTGTATTGGGCTGTAAAGTATCTTTTATTTTGATATTGATAAATTTACTTGCATTTGAGGGAGTAATAACGGGCGGATTTTTCATTGGAGGTGAAATAATCAGCTGTTTATTAAGGTTCTTAAGTTTTACATATTCATCAAATGTCAAAATGATTTCATCACCTTTAAATTCGGTACTGAAATTTTTAGGTGAACTTGATTTTAAAATTGGGGCAAGGGTATCTTTTAAACCTCCTGTTATGCTGCCGCGCTTTGCGCAGCTCATCATTAAAAATACTAATAAAAAAGAAAAATATTTTAAGCTGTTTTTCAACATAACGGTTTGTGATTTAATTCCACAAAATAACAATTATATTTGCTTTAATCGAAATTTTTTATCGTTTTATTAGGTTTTGGTAATTCCCTGAAATTTGTTTTTTAACTTAATAAAAAAGAAATATCTGTCAGGATGTAAATGACGTGCAATATTCTTACATTTGAACCTGAATTTAATTTTATCAGGTTTGAAAAAAGGCGTTTTTTGGGTGTTACTATTTTTATTGATTTCATGTAATGAAAATGATAAACCGGTTATTTCCTTTTATTACTGGAAAACGATTTTTAAATTATCTGAAACAGAAAAAGAAGTTCTTACTGAAAATAATGTCCGTAAAATTTATATCCGATATTTCGATATTGATCTGCATCCGAAAAATGAAAATCCCATTCCCTTAAGTCCTGTTCGGTTTCAGGAAATAATGAGTGGTTTTGATATTGTTCCTGTGATTTATATTAAAAATAAAGTGATGCTGAAACCAAGTCTTGATATTGAAGATCTGGCTGGGAAAGCAGTCGGATTAGTGAATGAAATCAATTCTGAAAATAAAATCAACTGTAAAGAAATTCAGATTGATTGCGATTGGACACTTTCAAGTAAAGATAATTATTTGAAGTTTATTGCAGTTTTTAAAAAGCTTTCAAAGAAAAAACTTTCAGCAACAATTCGTCTGCATCAGGTGAAGTATTTTAAAAAGACTAAAATACCAAATGTTGATTCCGGCGTTTTGATGTATTATAATATGGGGAAAATCGCTGCAGATTCGTTAAATTCTATTTATGATAAGGAAATTGCTGAACGATATCTCAAAAGCTTGAAAAAATATCCTTTGCATCTTGATTTTGCATTGCCTATTTACTCCTGGTCTGTTCATATCAGGAATCAAAGGGTGATTGGATTGCGTTCAAAGTTAAGTGTTTCATCACTTAAAAAAGATGCAAATTTTGAACAAATAAGTTCTGTTTTTTTTAAAGTTAAACGTTCGAATTATAAAAACGGTACCTTTTACGAAGAAAATGATTTGTTGAAAACAGAAGCAGTTTCTTCAGAAGATTTAATACAAATGGCAAATGAGTTGGACAAAAACTTAGTTACCCCTCCAAAAGAAATTATATTTTACGATTTAGACGAATTCAATATAAAAAACTATGAAAAGAATATTTTTAAGCAAGTTGTTTCTTATTACTAGCACTTCCCTGCTTTTTGTTTATGGAATAATTTATGCCTGCTCTGATGGAGGTTTTGGTTATTTTGAAGATTCCAATTTTACGCCCGAAACATTTGTCGATGAATCATACAAACCGCTTTTTTTATCAGGTGATATTTTTTATGGAATCGGTTTTGACACCGAACATAATTCCAGATTTAATGATGATATAAAATCAGATTGGCAAACGTATCTGAAAGGAAAAGCAGATGCTGCAATAATAAGTTATTTCCTGATTGGCGCTGATGAACCAAAATCATATGATGAAAAAGACAGAGCTTTAGAAAATAAGACAGACGTAGAACAGCTTCATGTTTTTTTTAAAACAAAAAAAGAAAATAAAACCTCTCTGAAATGGGGTAAAAAAATCAGTTTAAAAGAAGATAAAATCAAGAGTTTTATCGAATTTTTATACTTGGCACAAAAAATAGAAACCGTTTCTATCGGGGAAGATTATTGGAGCTATGATCCGGTTGTGGCAAAAACTTTTGATGATCAGAAAATGATTCAGTCAATTGAAAATGTTTATAACACAACCTCAGATTCATTCTTAAAAAACAGATATTGGTTTCTTACCATGAAAGCACGTTTTTATAGTAATGACAAACAAAAAGCAATAGTCTTTTTTAATAAAACAGAAAGCGATGCTCCTAAAAACGCTTTATATTATCGTGCTCTTTCTTATGTGGCAGGAATAAATTACAAGCAGAAAAAATATGCGGTTTCCAATTATTTATACGCACAGGTTTTTGATAAATGTCCGGAAATGAGAATCGTGACGGCTTACTGTTTTCATCCTCAAAACGATGCTGATTGGAATAAATCTTTAGCTATGGCTAAAACAAACAAAGAAAAAGCTGCTCTTTGGGCAATTCATGGATTTTATAAAGATGAAACTCAGGCTATTGAAAAAATTTATGGATTAGACTCTAAAAGTGAACATCTAAATTATTTGCTGACCAGACTGGTCAATAAACAAGAACAGGGAATTAATAATTCGTTTTATGAAGGTAAAACGGAAAACGTGCAGGCAAAGCAACAAACTGTTATAGAAAACAAAGAATTAAATAAAAGCAAAATTGATAATAAAGCTTTCGATTTAGTCTCAAAAATAGCTTCTGCCGGAAATACGGAGAAACCTTATTTGTGGGACATTGCTTTGGGTTATTTGCAAATTCTAAAATCCGATTTCGCAAAAGCGGATGCAAATTTTGATAAAGCCGAAAAAACAATGCCAAAAACCGAGCTTTCTATTTATCAATTAAGATTGCTTCGGTTTGTAAATAATTTGAGTAAAATTGACAAACTTACTTCGAAAAACGAAAAAACAATTCTGGCTGATTTGAACTGGCTGTATCAGGAACTTCCTAGAACATATAAAGGAGAAGAATTCCGTTATCAAAATGCTTCTGCATGGAGCAAAAAATATTTGGCGGTACTTTACAAAGAGCAATCAAATCCTGTTATGGCTGAATTATTTGGTAATTCTCAAGACTATTGGGATGGTGGAAGTTCTTTTTATGATAATGAAAAAGAATTATTAGCAATGAAATCGTTTTTGGCTAAGTCAAATAAATCTGAAATCGAGAAAATTGCTGCCGGAATTTATAGTTTAAAACTGAAGGATATTAATAATTTTCAGGCAGTTCAGGCTACTTTTAAGAACAAAATCCCTGAAGCAATTGCTTTCATAAAAGAAACAGATTCGGTTCAGTATTATGTGTTTTCAGGGAATCCATTTAATGGAAGCATTAAAGATTGTCACGATTGTGATCACGCAGCATATCAGAAAAAGAAATATTCTCAAATTGATTTTCTGAATATGATAAAAGCTATGCAGGATAAATTAGCAGAGAAAGAAGATGTGTATACAAACAGTTTGTTGTTAGGAAATGCATTTTATAACATTACCCATTTTGGAAACGGAAGAAGTTTTTACGAAATAAATATTGTCGGCTATGGATCGAGTCCGTATTCGTTTAGGGATTCCATGAAAAAAATGATTACTAATTGTGACCTGCCAAAAATGTATTACCAAAAAGCGTTTGAAGCAGCGACAACAAAAGAGCAAAAAGCAAAATGTATTTACTTATTGTCTAAATGCGAACGAAATGAATACTATAATAAAAAGTATAATGAAATAAATGGTTGGTGGGAAGTCCAGGATGACAAGGTTAATTTCATCGCCTGGAATGGATTCAAAACGCTAAGAAAAGAATATTCAGACACGGAATATTATCAGGATGTCATTGCAGAATGTGGTTATTTTAATACATATGTAAATCGATAATTTGAAGTAAAACACAATGGTAAATAAAATTGAACATATAGGAGTAGCAGTAAAAAACCTGGAGGAGTCTAATCTTTTGTTTGAAAAATTATTAGGAGTTTCATCGTATAAATCTGAAGAGGTACAAAGTGAAGGGGTTTTAACTTCATTTTTTCAGACAGGCACAAATAAAATTGAACTTTTAGCGGCGACTAATCCGGAGAGTCCAATTGCTAAGTTTTTAGAAAAAAAAGGAGAAGGGATTCATCATATTGCTTTTGATGTAGAAGATATTTTTGCGGAAATTGAGCGATTAAAAAAGGAAGGATTTATTTTGATAAATGAAGTCCCTAAAAAAGGTGCCGATAATAAATTAGTAGTTTTTTTGCATCCAAAAAACACAAATGGTGTTTTGGTAGAACTTTGTCAGGAAATTAGTTGATTTTTGAAGGTTTAATAATTGCTTGATAATCAATTTGATTTTTAATAAGAATTGTTAATATTCAATTTAAGTACAAATGATAGTGCAAAATATTTGGAACGAATAAAAAATAGTAGTAATATTGCAACCTCAAACCGGTCCTATAGCTCAGCTGGTTAGAGCACCTGACTCATAATCAGGTGGTCCCTGGTTCGAGCCCAGGTGGGACCACAAAAAGCTTCATAAAAATTTTATGAAGCTTTTTTTTGTTTATTGTTTTTTTTTAGAGAAAAAACAATACATTTGCTTCGAATTTTTTGTGAAAGAACCACGCTTTTGCTAAAAGTTACAAAAACATTTTTAAGTATACTAAGATTTTAAAGTATGTCGGTTTTTATGAAAATGATAAGTAAAATTGCAATTGTATTTTTGTTTGGGATAGTAAATGTTTTTGCTGCCTCAGCACCACCTACACCAGTTTCTACAGCAAAAAGTGCAGCAGGTCCGGAACCACAGCCTGATTTGCCAATTGACAGTAATTTGTCATTTTTGCTAATTGCAGCACTTTTATTAGGGATATATATAATATACAAGCATAGGTTAAACACAAAAGCTTCAATGTAAATTGAAGCTTTTGTGCTTTTACGAAACTGTTATTATTTGTTTATTGAATAAAGTCTTGAAATATATTTTCCGACTACATCAAATTCAAGATTAATTTTTGTTCCAACTTTGAAGTTTTTGAAATTAGTGTTCTCATAAGTGTAAGGTATAATAGAAACACTGAATTCATTTGTTTTAGAATTTACAACTGTCAGGCTAACTCCGTTTACAGTTATTGAGCCTTTTTCAATAGTAATATTGCTCAGTTGTTTATCGTATTCAAAAGTATAATTCCAGCTTCCATTGGCTTCTTCAATTTTAATACACGTTCCCGTTTGGTCTACGTGACCCTGTACTATGTGTCCGTCTAAGCGGTCGCCGAGCTTCATTCCTCTTTCTAAATTAATAATGTCGCCAGTTTTCCAGTCTCCAATATTAGTTTTTAAAATTGTTTCGTCAATAGCTGTTACGGTATAATAAGAATCTTTTATAGCAACAACTGTCAGGCAGATTCCGTTATGGGATACACTTTGGTCTATTTTTAATTCGTTTGTAATAGATGAATCGACAGTTATATGAAGATTGTTTTGGTCTTTTTGTATTTCGTGAATCCTTCCTAAGGTTTCTATGATTCCTGTAAACATTGTTGGTTTTATTTTACTAAATTTGCACATCAAAATTAGTAATAAATAATTGGAGCTCATGAATAAAAAAGCAGAAAATATAATTGTTGGAATTTCGATTGGAGATTTAAACGGTATTGGAAGCGAAGTTATACTCAAAACATTCGAAGATTCTCGTATGTTAGAATTGTGTACGCCAGTTATTTTTGCAAATGCCAAAATACTTTCTTTTGTAAAAAAGAGTTTTACTTCGACTGTTCAATTTCATGGAGTTGATAAACTGGATCAGGTTGTGCCGGGAAAACTGAATGTTTTAAATTTATGGAAAGAAGGAGTTGATGTTAATCTTGGCGTCAATGACGAGAAAATAGGAGAGTATGCTATAAAATCATTTGTAGCGGCAACCAAGGCATTAAAAGAAGACTTAATAGATGTTTTGGTTACAGCACCTATTAATAAATATAATATTCAGTCGGAAGATTTTAAATTTCCGGGACATACAGACTATTTGGATCAGGAATTAGAAGGGAATGCATTGATGATGATGGTGCAGGATAATCTAAGAGTTGGTTTGCTGACAGATCATGTGCCTTTAAATGAAGTTTCTTCACATCTGACAGAGGAATTAATTAGAAGAAAAATTGAAACGGTTAGAAAATCTTTAATTCAGGATTTTAGTATCGTAAAACCAAAAATTGCTGTATTGAGTTTAAACCCGCATGCCGGTGATGGCGGTGTGATTGGAAAAGAAGATGATTTGGTTTTGAAGCCCGTTTTAAAAAAAATATTTGATAGCGGAACTATGGTTTTTGGTCCGTTTCCGGCAGATGGTTTTTTTGGAAGTGGTCAGTATGAAAAGTATGATGCTATTGTGGCAACTTATCACGATCAGGGATTGATTCCGTTTAAAACATTATCATTTGGAAAGGGAGTCAATTATACTGCGGGGTTAAACAAGATTAGAACCTCGCCGGATCACGGTACAGCTTATGATATTGCAGGAAAAGACATGGCAGATTACAATTCTTTTAAAGAAGCTGTTTATCTTGCAATTGATATTTTTCGCTCGCGTAATCAGTATGAAGAGATTAGCGCAAAACCTCTTAAAATAAAAGAAAAACAGTTATAAACAAAAAAAGGTGAATAAGATTATTAGTTTTATAATAATTTTATATCTTTGCACCCCAATTCAGGTATCTGTGTTTTAAGTATGAATTGATCAAATTGATGTTGAAATGAGCAAAACAAAAGAATTTTTAATTCCCTTCGTGGGATTAAAGTTAGGAAAACACCATTTTGAGTATCAAATTAGTAAAGAGTTCTTTGAGGACTTTGATTACGATGAATTTCAAAGTTCAGAGATCAAAGTCAGTTTAGTTTTAGATAAGAAAAACAATATGCTTGAACTGGATTTCAAACATAAAGGAACAGTAAATGTGCCTTGTGATTTAACCAGTGAAGATTTTGATTTGCCAATAAAAGGAAAGATGAAACTCATCGTTCGTTTTGGAGATGAATTCAATAATGATAATGAAGAATTGTTGATCCTGCCTCACGGTGAATATGAATTAGATGTATCACAATATATCTATGAAATGATTGCATTGTCTGTGCCTCTAAAACGAGTTCATCCAGGTGTAAAAGACGGAAGTTTACAAACCGAAGCTTTAGCAAAACTGAATGAATTGACAGTAAAAGAACAAAAGAAAGAGAGTAAAGAAGAAGAAGATATTGACCCGCGTTGGGACAAATTAAAAAAACTATTAACGGATAAATAATATAGTAAAATGGCACATCCTAAGAGAAAAATCTCGAAAACAAGAAGAGATAAGAGAAGAACACATTATAAAGCTACTGTAGCTCAGATCGCTACATGTCCTATTACTGGGGAAGCACATTTATACCACAGAGCTTACTGGCATGAAGGTAAAATGTATTACAGAGGGCAAGTTGTTATCGATAAATCTGTAGCGGTTGCTTAATACGTTTTTGTAAATGATATTAGAACTCTCACTATGTGAGAGTTTTTTTTGTTGTTTATAACTTTCTTTTTTAAGGAAATTTACGACAATGCGTTTAGATTTTTTTTTGTAATTTTCAAGTCTTTTAAAAATTTTTCAAATAGCAGTATTTGGGAGGAAATAATAGAATATAATGAATACAATCACAGCCGCAATTACCGCTGTTGGAGCTTATGTTCCAGACTTTGTACTTTCAAACAAAGTACTAGAAACAATGGTCGATACTAATGATGAATGGATTACTACTCGTACCGGGATAAAAGAAAGAAGAATTTTGAAAGATGCTGATAAGGGAACCTCGTTTCTTGCCATAAAAGCAGCACAGGATTTAATAGCAAAAGCTAATATTGATCCATTAGAAATTGATATGATTATCATGGCTACAGCCACAGCGGATATGCCGGTAGCATCTACAGGAGTTTATGTTGCAACAGAAATTGGAGCAACAAATGCATTTGCCTATGATCTTCAGGCAGCTTGTTCCAGTTTTTTATATGGAATGTCGACTGCAGCAGCTTATATACAATCTGGCAGATATAAAAAAGTATTATTGATAGGTGCTGATAAAATGTCATCTATTGTTGATTATACAGACAGAACAACTTGTATTATTTTTGGAGACGGAGCAGGAGCGGTTTTATTTGAACCGAATTATGAAGGATTAGGATTGCAGGACGAATATTTGCGTAGTGATGGCCTGGGACGTGATTTTCTTAAAATTCCAGCAGGTGGTTCTCTTGTACCAACTACTTTAGAAACTGTACAGCAAAACAGACACAATATTATTCAGGACGGAAAAACTGTTTTTAAATATGCTGTAACCAATATGGCTGACGCAAGTGAAACAATTTTGAAAAGAAACAATTTGACCAACGAAGATGTAAACTGGTTAGTACCACATCAGGCAAATAAACGTATTATTGATGCTACTGCAAGCAGAATGAATCTTGAAGATTCTAAAGTATTAATGAATATCGAAAGATATGGTAATACAACTTCGGCAACTTTGCCATTAGTGTTAAGTGACTTTGAGCACTTATTCAAAAAAGGAGATAATATTATTTTTGCCGCTTTTGGTGGTGGATTCACTTGGGGATCTATTTACCTAAAATGGGCTTACGATAAAAAATAAATTAAAACTAAAAACGAACCATTATGGATTTAAAAGAAATTCAAAACCTAATCAAATTTGTAGCAAATTCGGGTGTTGCAGAGGTGAAGTTAGAAATGGATGATGTAAAAATCACTATTAGAACAACTTTGGAAACAAATGTAACAGAAGCTACTTATGTGCAACAATTGCCACAGGCTGCATTGCCACAAGCAGTTCCTTCTCAACAAACTGCTCCAGCTGTTGTAAACGTAACTAGTGAGGCATCTGCTCCAGCTGAAGATTCAAAATATATTACTATAAAATCACCAATTATTGGTACTTTTTATAGAAAACCATCTCCGGATAAACCTGTTTTTACTGAAGTAGGTGCTACAATCGCTAAAGGTGATGTTCTTTGTGTAATTGAAGCAATGAAATTATTCAACGAAATCGAATCAGAGGTGTCAGGTAAAATTGTAAAAATTCTTGTTGACGATATGTCTCCTGTAGAATTTGACCAGCCTTTATTTTTAGTAGATCCATCTTAATTTTAGATTTTTAGATTTTAGATTTTCAGAATTATTTATGTCTGAAATCTAATTATCCAATAATCAATTGTCTAATTATCTAATTTTAAAAAGATGTTTAAAAAAATATTAATTGCGAATAGAGGAGAAATTGCACTTCGTGTAATTCGTACATGTAAAGAGATGGGAATCAAAACTGTAGCAGTTTACTCTACAGCCGATGCTGAAAGTTTACATGTTAAGTTTGCTGATGAAGCGGTTTGTATTGGTCCTCCTCCAAGTAACTTATCGTATTTGAAAATGTCAAATATTATTGCTGCTGCCGAAATTACCAATGCAGACGCAATACACCCGGGATACGGATTTCTTTCTGAGAACGCTAAATTCTCAAAAATTTGTCAGGAGCACGGAATCAAATTTATTGGTGCAGCTCCTGAAATGATTGATAGAATGGGGGATAAAGCTTCTGCAAAAGCTACAATGAAGGCTGCAGGAGTTCCATGTGTACCAGGTTCAGACGGATTATTAGAATCTTTCGAACAAACACAAAAGTTAGCCAAAGAATTTGGTTACCCGGTTATGCTTAAAGCTACTGCCGGTGGTGGTGGAAAAGGAATGCGTGCTGTCTGGAAAGAAGAAGAATTATTGAAAGCATGGGAAAGTGCACGTCAGGAAGCTGCCGCTGCGTTTGGGAATGACGGAATGTACATGGAGAAACTTATTGAAGAACCACGTCATATCGAAATTCAGGTAGTTGGGGATTCATACGGGAAAGCATGTCACCTTTCTGAAAGAGACTGTTCAGTTCAACGTCGTCACCAAAAACTAACTGAAGAAACACCTTCACCTTTCATGACTGATGAATTGCGTGCTGCAATGGGAGAAGCTGCTGTAAAAGCTGCTGAATATATTAAGTACGAAGGTGCAGGAACAGTAGAGTTTTTAGTGGATAAACACAGAAACTTCTATTTCATGGAAATGAATACCCGTATTCAGGTAGAGCATCCAATTACTGAGCAAGTTATAGATTATGATTTGATTCGTGAACAAATTATGGTAGCTGCCGGAATTCCGATTTCAGGAAAAAATTACTTACCGCAATTACATGCTATTGAATGTCGTATTAATGCTGAAGATCCTTATAACGATTTTCGCCCTTCACCAGGAAAAATTACTACACTTCATATGCCAGGAGGGCACGGGGTACGTTTAGATACTCATGTTTATTCTGGTTACAGTATTCCACCAAACTATGATTCAATGATTGCTAAGTTAATTACAACTGCTCAATCACGTGAAGAAGCTATTAGCAAAATGCGA
This sequence comes from Flavobacterium sp. Flavsp81, assembly GCF_059491325.1. NCBI lineage: Bacteria > Pseudomonadati > Bacteroidota > Flavobacteriia > Flavobacteriales > Flavobacteriaceae > Flavobacterium > Flavobacterium sp. Flavsp81. Next base: position 3,865,777 of record NZ_CP168505.1, read on the forward strand.
AGAGCTTTGGATGAGTTTGTAATCGAAGGTATAAAAACTACAATACCTTTCCACAGACAATTAATGGATGATCCAAGATATATTGCAGGAGATTATACAACTGCATTTATGGATACTTTTAAAATGAATCCTATAGGAGAATAAATTTATTTTAATATATTTTATAAACCGCACATTTTTCTGTGCGGTTTTTTTATATGAGATTATGAATTTAGAATTCAAATCAGATTGTAATAATATTAAGGTAAACAAATATGTTGTAAGTTTATAAAATAATATAAGATTGATGAAAAAAACATAAAAAAAAGCTACATCTAATTGATGTAGCTTTTTTAAAATTATTTAACGGTTTATGAAATTAATTACAAATTCCAGGTAGTTAAACTTTGTATTAATCTTTTATTTTAAAAGTAGCCCTTCTGGCTAGTTTTCTGGCTAATGCTGAGCTTTTATCTACAGAAGTATCTTCACCCGCAGCAACTACAGAAATTCTTGATGCAGCGATATTAGCTTTAAGTAAAATATTTTTTATAGAGTTTGCTCTTTCATTTGATAATTTTTCGTTATACAAAGTATTTCCAATTTCATCAGCATGTCCTATAATCTCAACAGAAGCTGAAGGATTGTTTCTTAAGTAGTTTAGTATGAAATTAATACCATCTATAGAAGAATCAGTTGGGGTTGATTTGTTAAAATCAAAATAAGCTGCAACATAACCTCCGTTAACTAATTTTGTAATTGATTCACTATCTGTTAGCTGAGAATCATTATTAGTTTTGCCTGCACTTCCGTAATTTTTTGTTAAATAGTTTTCTAATTCATCCGGAATTCCGTTACTGTCTAAATCAATAGATTTTCCTTTAGAATTTACCATATGGTCTGGAATAGTACCAGCTTCCTGATCTAAATAATCAGCAATACCATCTTTATCAGAATCTGTCAGGTTATTTTCCAGATTATCAATTCTGCTTTTTAAAGCCAGTATATCTTTATCGACCAAACTATCAACCTTGTTTTTTAAAGCCAATAGATCCTTGTCAACAAGAATAACCCAGTCAGCATGTTTTTTATTTTTGCCTAGGTATAAAGTTAAACCGACAGTGCCGTTAAATAAAATCCCGGAGAAACCCTTGCTGCGACTTACACTTGCAGCATCAAAAGTATGATTTTGACGAGCATTAAGGATTGTTGTAAAATCACCCGTTAAAGCTAATCTATTTGATAATTTAATCTGTCCGGTTACTCCAATGATAAGATTAATCATTTTGTCTTTCATGGCTGAATTTTGATCTTCAAGTTGTGCAACACCAAAACCGGAATGAGCTAATAATCCAATTGTATTAGTCCAAGTTTCAAAATCCATCATTCTTCCTAAATTAGCTACAGCCTGAAGATCAATTCTGTAATATTTTGTATCGAAATCAGTTGATTTTTTTTCGCCTTGAAAACTATTATATCCTAAATCCGCTTTTAAGCCGAATTTAGTATTGAACATATATCTTACACCTAAATCAACTACGTATGGACTTGGAGTTGAAGTGAAATATGTCATTGGTTTTTGCGGTTTGTTAAAGCCTCCCGCTAATTCTATAGACCATTTATTATAATCACCATTTGTTGTAGGTTTGCTAGTATTTGTTTGTGCATCCATTGGTAAAAACCTTGCAATTAGAACAAATAAAAGTGTAATTTTTTTCATTACTATTGGTTTAAAAAATTTATGCAATAATACGATATAATTATTAATATTTATCCTGTTATAATGTATATTATTGAAGTATTATTGGTGATTTTCTAAAAAAAATGATTATAACACAAGGTTTTTCTTTGGACTAAGTATTAATACTTAGTTTGTTGAATATTGAGGAGTAAATGATGTTTTATAAATAGTTATGAATGAAGAAGATGCAGAATTTAATGTGAAATTGAATTGATGCGTAAAATAATTTCTTACCAGCTTGAAACTTCGCAGATGTAAATATTAAAGAGTAATATTTCTTAAATTTCCTGTTTAGAAGGTTTAATATTTAGTTTAAATTTTAACAATTTAGAGCTACTGTTTAAATAATTTCTATTCATGTCACTGAAAATTAAATAGGGAAAAGGTCAGAATTTAAATTTCATTTTATAAATTAAAGAAAAAGAGGGACTGAAAAAGCCCTCTTAAAAAATCTCTGCACTCTAATACATATATTAGCTGTTCTATTCTATTATTTTAAAAGTAACTCTTCGGACTAATTTTCGGGCTACTGAAGAGTTTTTATCTACCGATGTATCTTCGCCGGCTGCAACTATAGTTATTCTTGATGGTTTAATGTTAGCTTTAAGTAAAATGTTTTTTATTGTAGCATCTTTCATCAGATAATTTTTCATTGTATGTAATATCTCCAACCTCATCAGCATAACCTGTAATCTCAACTGTAGAAGGATTGTTTCTCAAATAGTTTAATACAAAATTAATACCGTCAAAAGATGTATCAGTTGGTGTAGATTTATCTCATTGGTTTTAATGGTTTGTTAAATCCGCCCCCGAATTCAATAGACCATTTGTAACACTTTCCCCATTACTTGTCTGGGCATTTACCACCATGAAGGTCATAATTAAGGACAGTAAAAGTAGATATGTAATGAAATTTTTTGTTGATCACTATAAGGAATATTAGACTAGGGGTTTGCTATAGCTTTTGATCTGTGTTTTATTATAAGTAAACACTTTTTGTGTATACTTTTTACACATAATTTTTAAAAAGTATACACTTTTTTGCATTTTATAAAAGTGATGTTTTTTGTTTTAGACCTTTAAATACGGGATGTTTAAGCGCATTGATGGTTTGGTTTAAGTTGCGGCACAATAATTTCATTATCTAAAGCAGAAACAATTATTAAATAAAATAACACATTATGAAAAAGATATTTTTATCAGCCGCAATCGTTTTGGGAAGCTTAACTGCATTTGCTTCAACTTCTCCAATTTCTAATACAATCGAAAAAATTATTTCTGTAGGAGACGAATATACTGAAATCAAATTAGAAGAAGTACCTGCTCCAATAACTGAAGCTTTGAAAAAAGCATATCCCGATGCAGTACTTACAAAAGCATATAAAAACGAAAAATCAGAATACAAATTAGATGTTACTGTTGGAGAAAAAGTAGGTTCTCTTTTTGCTAATGCAGACGGAACCTGGATTAAAAAATAATCATCCAATTTAAATCCATCACAATACATATCAAATAAACAAACAACTATTAAAAGACAATATTATGAAAAATTTATTTTTATCAGCCGCAATTATTTTAGGAGGTTTAACTTCATTTGCTTCAACTGCTCCAATTTCAAATGTTTCTGTAAAAACAATTTCTATTCAGGATGAATATACTGAAATTAAATTGGAAGAAGTACCTGCTCCAATAACTGAAGCTTTGAAAAAAGCATATCCGGATGCAGTACTTACCAAAGCATATAAAAATGCAAAATCAGAATACAAACTGGATGTAACAGTTGGAGAAAAAGTAGGTTCTCTTTTTGCTAACGCAGATGGAACCTGGATTAAAAAATAATTGAACAAATCCTTAAAATAATCATTATGAAAAAGTTAATCTTATCAGCAGCTATCATTTTAGGAAGTTTGTCAATTCAGGCATCAACGCTTAATACTTCAATGATCCAATCAGTGAATATTCAGGATGAATATAAGGAAGTTGATTCTGTACCGGCTGCTATTAAAACAGCATTGGATAATGCATATCCTGGTGTAAAACTGGAAAAAGCATATGTAAACGAGAAAAAAGAATATAAAATTGATATAATCGTTAGAGAAGTAAAGTCCACTGTTTATACAGATGCTCAGGGAAATATCATTAAAAAATAATTATCAGTATTATGAAAAAATTAATCTTATCAGCGACCATTATCTTAGTGGGATTGTCAGTTCAGGCAGGTATTTCTGGAGAACCTTCAATAGTTAATTCAATAATAATTAATTCAATCCAGGATGAATATAAAGAAGTTACTGCAGATGCAGTTCCGGCTGCTGTAAAATCTACAATTGAGAAATCTTTTCCAAATACAAAACTTGAAAAAGCGTATAAAAACGAAAAAAACGAGTATAAATTGGAAATTGCAAATGGTGATAAAAAGTATACTATTTTTACAGATGCTTCAGGCAACATCATTAAAAAATAATTAAAAATCAGCATTATGAAAAAATTAATCCTATCAGCAGCAATCATTTTTGGAAGTTTGTCGATTTACGCGACAACAAATTCAACTGTGGAGCCAGTAAAGATGACAATTCAGCTTCAATCAGAATATAAAGAAGTTACTGCAGATGCAGTTCCGGCTGCTGTAAAAGCTGCATTGCAAACGGCATATCCGGGAGCTAAGCTGGAAAAAGCTTTCGTAAACGAAAAAAAGGAATATAAATTAGAAATATCAGTTGGTGACCAAAAGGCTACTGTTTATTCAGATGTCAATGGCAACTGGTTAAAAATTTAATTAGGTGAATTAGATTTATGTTTTTGGTGAAAAAGAGATTGCTCCTTGCAATCTCTTTTTTTTTTGCATAATTTTATGAAAATACTACTTTAATAGTGTTATTTTAGCAGAAAAGTCCCTAAAACCAATGCCCAAGATATTATTAATAGAAGATGATATTTCATTTTGCAAATTATTAGAGAAATTTCTAATAAAAAAAGCATACGATGTAACTATTGCATTCTCAGCTGAAGAAGCCAGATTAGCCATCAAAAAAGAATCTTTTGATTTGATTTTGACAGACCTTCGTTTGCCTGATTCTGACGGTATTGGATTGATGGCTGAATTTAAGATTTTATATCCTGAAATTCCTGTTATCCTTATGACAGGTTATTCAGATGTGAATACTGCTGTTAAAGCAATTAAAAACGGAGCTGCTGATTATATCTCAAAACCTTTTAATCCTGATGAGGTTTTATTGGTTATTACCAATGCTTTGAAGGTGCCTCAAGCCAAAACTCCAATTAAGGAAAAGAAAACACCTGCCAGAAATACAGCTGTTGACAATGAATTTGTAAAAGGAATTTCTGTTGCATCCAAAAAATTATTGGATCATATCAAATTGGTAAGCCCTACAGATATGTCTGTTTTGATTATTGGAGAAAGTGGTACAGGAAAAGAAATCATAGCCAAAAGCATTCATCAGCAAAGCCATAGAAAAAGCAATAATTTTATAGCAGTTGATTGTGGTGCAATTCCAAAGGAACTGGCAGCCAGCGAATTTTTTGGACATTTAAAAGGATCTTTTACAGGAGCAATCAGCGATAAAATGGGTTATTTTGAAGCTGCGGACGGAGGAACCCTGTTTTTAGACGAAATAGGTAATCTTTCTTATGAAAATCAAATACAGCTGTTGAGAGCGCTTCAGGAACGAAAAATAAAACCTGTCGGGAGCAATAAAGAAATTAATGTTGATATCCGAATTATTACTGCTACAAATGAAGATTTACGTGAAGCAGTTAAAAACGGAGATTTCCGCGAAGATTTATACCACAGAATCAATGAGTTTTCGATTCAGTCACCTTCGTTAACTGAAAGAGGTGAAGATTTAATGATTTTTGCAGATTATTTTTTAGAGAAAGCCAATCAGCAGCTGAACAAGGAAATAATTGGTTTTTCGCCGGAAGTAGTCAGTATTTTTCAAAGATACAGCTGGCCGGGGAATTTACGTGAACTTCAAAACTGTGTGAAACGTGCCACACTTTTATCACAAGGAGATTTTATTGAAAGTGATGTTTTACCTGCAGAATTTTTTCAGGCACAAAAACAAAATAATGAAGGAGTCTTTTCTTTATCGGAAAATGAAAAAGAAACCATTATTCATGCTTTATCCAGAACACAAAACAACAAATCTGAAGCTGCAAAGCTGCTGAAAATTACCAGAAAAACACTTTATAATAAATTAAAACAGTATAATATCGATTAATTGATTTCTCTTTTCAAAGCTTCAAAAAGTACATAAATCTTTGCTTTTAGTGAATTGTAGCTAACTTTCAAATCAGAATCTTCAAAATTAGCCTCCTCCAGAGTTTTCAAAATCTCTCCAATTTCATGAGCCTGAATCTGTCTGAACATAGGAGCAATCCGATGCGCAATTGAATGAATTTCTGTTTCATTTTCTTCGATTATGGCTTTTTCTAAATCATTTAAATTCAGTCTTGTACTTTCCATAAACGATTCAATGAACTCTTTTGAGGACTGATCACTGCCTAAAAATTCCTTCAACGTTGTTAGTGAATACGATTTTGATGTAGGTTCCTGCTCCGTTTTTACAATCTCATTATCTAAAAGGATGTCATCATCTAAAATGCGCTGAATTGTTTCCAGCATGATTTTTGGAGAATATGGTTTTTTTATTACTGTAGAAAAACCAGCTTTTGTATAAACTGAAAAATCCAAATCTGCCCGTCCTGTTATTGCAACAATTGGCTGATTTTTATAAAATGAATTGGTGGTACTTTTTAGTTTTTTAACAAACATAAAACCATCCATTTCAGGCATTTGGATATCGGTAATAATAAAATCAAAATTAGTATTCTGAATAATTTCTAATGCTTCAATTGCTCTGTTAAATGATAAAACTTCATGATTTTGCTGCCTTAAAACGCTACTGGTTAAATTCAGCAAATTAATGTCATCATCAATAATAATAAAAGTTAGTTTTTTAAGGTTTGAAATAGCTTTTTCACGTGTTTTTTCTATAGTAGCACTCGTGTCAAATAACAACGGAAGCTTGATTTCAAAAATGCTTCCTTTTCCAAAAGTGCTTTCCAGATTCAGATCTCCTCCTAAAATAGCTATTATTTTTTGGCAGATAGAAAGCCCTAATCCTGTTCCTCCATATTTTTTTTCTATATTTTCATTGGCCTGTGTAAATTCGTCAAAGATTAACTCCTGATTTTCTTTTTCAATTCCTATTCCCGAATCTTCAATTCTAATCATGAAATAATGGTCATCATTGACAATATCGGCAGTTATTTTTATAAAACCTTCTTCTGTAAATTTATAGGCATTTCCAATAATATTAGTCAAAACCTGTTTTAGTCGAAACGGATCTCCAATAATTTTTGCAGCAAGTTTTTCGTCACTGGAGATAAGGAGTTCAATACTCTTTTGTTTGTAAACTGCCTGAACATTTTTTGCAACTTCCTCTATAACTTCGGGAAGTAAGAAAGGTACTTTTTCAATGGTGATTTTCCCCGCTTCAATTTGCGAGAAATCCAGTAAATCCTGAACTAGTTGTGTAATATATTCTGAAGAATTTTTAATGTTTTTAATGAAATATGATTGTTTGGTATTAATATCAGAATTGTCTAAAAGCTCGGTGTAGCCAACAATGGTGCTTAAAGGCGTTTTTAAATCATGACTTACCGTAGAAATAAGCTGCTCACGGCTTTTGAGCAGATTTTTGGTTTTGAAATTGGCAATTTCAAGCTGTTTTTTATACAATTGCGATTTAGAATAATCACTTACAATTAAAATAGAGAAAAATACGGTTAGCAATAAACCAATAATAGCCGATGCCGTGACAATCTCATTAACTTTTTTAAGTGATTTTTCTTTTAATGAATTGTTTTTTATCGAATTGATAATGATTTCACGTTCAATAAAACGAAGTACCTTTCGGAGTTGTTCAGAGATGGCAATTTCATTTTTCAGCAGTTTATTCTCTTCAAAATTCAGGGATTCTTTCTTCTTTTCAGCTTTTAATTTTACATTGCTTAAAAGCTTTTTCGAATTGGCCAATATAGAATCTGAAGCTTGTTTGCTCAGCGTATTGGTGCTGTCATCGGGAATGTTCTGATTTAGGTAATCTACATATTTCTGAAGCACATTTCGTTGATAACTCCCTAATTCATTTGGGTCTTTAGTAAAATCCTGAAGTTCTAATTTTCGGAGTTTAAACTCCATTTTGGTAATTTCGTCAATAGCAGTATTTACCGATACCTCATCATCAGCTTTGTTTTTTATGGTTTTTAACTGTCTGATATTCTCTGTTTTTTCAGATAATAAATAGGTTACACTATCTAATAATGTTTTTTGATATTGGGTTGTAACAATTTGTTTTAAAGTGTCAATTCTTGATTTTAGTGAATCCGTTTCAATAAGATAGCTTTTAAAATCTTTTTCTGAATTGGTCTGAATTGTTTTTCGGGCTAAACTTTCTGTTTTATATACATTTGAAAAAAGCTTGCTGACTCTCAGAATCTTCGTTTTTTCAAGCGCAATTTTATTTTCTAATTTATTGTAGACTACGTTTTCAGAATATAAAAACCATCCCACAGTAACAACTAGCGCCACTAATACAACATAGCTGAAGAGAATTTTAATTGGCGTATAACTTTTTTTACTCTCCATGGATTTTTATTATGAGTATGTATTTTAAAATTGGATATTGCAATTTATTCAATATTTTCTGTTTTAAAAAGCCAAACTTTCTTTAAAAAAATAACCACAGACTTTATGAATCTGTGGCTAATTGCAATTTTGTTTATTTAATTAAAGCGTTTCGTCCAGCCATTTAAAAAACTCATTCTGCCAAACCTGAGCATTTTGAGGTTTTAAAACCCAATGGTTCTCATCCGGGAAATAAAGAAAACGGCTTTTGATTCCTCTTAACTGGGCTGCCTGAAAAGCTTCCTGACTTTGTCCGATTGGAACACGGAAATCTTTTCCTCCCTGAATAATTAAAATGGGTTTGTTCCAGTTTCCTACTAAGGATGCAGGATTAAAAGTGGTGTATGTTTTTTGAGCAGCAACATTGTCTTTTTCCCAATATGCACCTCCAAAATCCCAGTTGTTAAAGAAAACTTCCTCAGTAGTTCCAAACATACTTTGCGTATTGAAAACGCCATCGTGAGCAATAAAAGTTTTAAAACGATTCTTGTGGATTCCGGCCAGATAAAAAACAGAATATCCTCCGTAACTTGCACCTACACATCCTAAACGGGATTTATCAACGTAGTTTTCTTTGGCAACATTATCAATGGCAGATAAATAATCATCCATAACCTGTCCTCCCCAGTCTTTACTGATTTGTTCGTTCCATTCTACACCGTGACCCGGCATGCCGCGACGGTTTGGTGCAACAACTATGTAACCCTTGGCAGCCATTAATGAAAAATTCCAACGGAAAGAATAGGATTGTGTCAAGGCAGCTTGTGGTCCGCCCTGGCAGAATAATAAAGTCGGGTATTTTTTTGAAGCATCAAAATTTGGAGGTAAAATTACCCAAACCAACATTTTTTTACCATCAGTAGTTGTAACATAACGTTTCTCAGTCTTGCTAAGCGTTAATGTTTTGTAAGTTTCAGTGTTTATATTTGAGATTTGTTTCCAGGTGTTTTTCTTCAAATTATAAGAAAAAATCTCTCCGGCATGATTCATATCCGTTCTGGTTACGATAATATCATCTCCTGAAAAACCAACTAAATCATTCACATCAAAATCCCCATTTGTCAATTGACGAACCTGAATTGCAATTCTGGTCAATCCCGGAAAGTTAACTTCAAAAAGTTGTTTTGTACCATCAATTGGAGCTATGAAAAACACTTTTTTACCATCTTTACTCCATATAAAACTATCTACAGTACCATCCCAGTTTGCAGTTAGATTGGTTTTGATTCCTTTAAATTCAACAATAATATCATTTTTATCAGATTCATAACCATCACGTTTCATTTGTAACCAGGTCAGGTTTCCTGTTGGAGAAAATTGAGGAGCTGTATCGTAACCTAAATTGTCTTCGGTTCTGTTAGTGGTTTTCTGTGTTTCTAAATTATACTCATATATATTGGTATTTGTAGAAATGGCATATTCGGTTCCTGCTTTTTTCTTGCATACATATAAGATGCTTTTTCCGTCCGGTGACCAAATATAATCTTCGTCGCCGCCAAAAGGTTTTTGAGGACTATCAAAAGTTTCTCCTTTTAAGATATCAATACCCACAGCGTCTTTTTTATTTTCTTTATAAAAAACATGGTTAAATTTACCTTCATTCCAGGTATCCCAATGACGATAATCTAAACCATTATAAATTTGCACGTCAGATTTATCCAGATTTGGATAAAAATCCTTACCTAAAACCTTATCAATTTTTACTTCTTCATTGTACAGTAAAAATTTTCCGTCAGACGAAATGTTTTTATCCGCCAAAATATCTTTAGTATCTTTGATTTCAGTTGCATTTCCGCCATTTACAGGCAAAATATAATATTTAGAATTCGATTTGTTTTCTTCTACTGAAGGAGTAGAAACTTTGAAAACCACATTTTTTGCATCTTTAGAAAGCCCAATAGGCGTTACTCTTCCTAATTTCCATAACAATTCCTGTGACATCACATTCTGCCCGATTGCATTTAAACTCATCATTATCAATGTTGTAAATAATATTTTTTTCATAATAAAACTCTGATTTATTCGAGCTAAAAGTACAAAATATATTTTAGCAAGTTTGTTATTCCAGACTGGTGACTGTCATAAATAAATGATAAAAAATAAGTATTTTGTTGTCACTCTGAACGGAGTCGAAGGGCTTTTAAGGTAAAAAGGATTTCGATTCCGCTCAGCCTGACATGAGCTTTAATTTTTGTAGTATGATTTAAAAAAATCAGTATTTTTATAAAAAAATCAGAAATGGAATTGAGTTATTGGGAACTTAAAAACTGGTTTACGAATGTAGATTATACGATTGTCGGCAGCGGTATCGTAGGTTTACATACTGCTTTACGCTTACGCGAAAGATTTCCAGCGGCAAAAATTCTGGTATTGGAAAAAGGAATGCTGCCACAGGGCGCAAGTACCAAGAATGCCGGTTTTGCTTGTTTCGGAAGCCTTTCAGAAATTATGGATGATTTAAAAACCCATTCAGAAGAAGATGTGGTACAGCTTATCGAAAAACGTTGGCAGGGTTTACAATTACTCCGAAAAAGATTAGGAGATTCTGTTATAGATTTTAAACCTTACGGCGGATATGAATTATTTCTGAAAGAAGATGAAATTGGTTTTAATGCTTGTGTAAGCAGGTTACCTTTTATTAATGAAATTCTAAAACCACTTTTCAAAGCTGATGTTTTTACTAAAGAAGTTGATCGCTTTGGATTTGAAAATATTCAGGAGTATTTAATCTTTAACCCGTTTGAAGCACAAATTGATACTGGAAATATGATGCAGGAATTGCTTAGGCAAGCCGTTGCCGCAAATATTTTAATTTTGAACCGGCAAACAGTAAGTTCTTATTCTGATTCGGGCAGTAATGTTGAAGTTGTGCTGAATGATTTTAGTTTTATTTCAAAAAAAATACTTTTTACAACAAACGGTTTTGCAAATTCCTTGACAAAAGGAGCAGTTCAACCTGCCAGAGCGCAGGTTTTGATTACCGAACCAATTCCGAATTTAGATATTAAAGGAACTTTTCATTTAGATCGTGGTTATTATTATTTCAGGAATATTGATGACAGGATTTTAGTTGGAGGAGGTCGAAACCTGGATTTTGAAACGGAAAATACAACTGAATTCGGCCAAACTAAAATTGTACAAAATAAATTGGAAGATTTACTGAAAAATGTAATTTTACCAAACCAGGAATTCCGTATTGCCCATCGATGGAGCGGGATAATGGGAGTAGGAAACAGTAAAAAACCTATTGTTTCACAACTGTCTGAAAACGTGTTTTGTGGAGTGCGTTTAGGCGGAATGGGTGTGGCGATAGGAAGTTTAATAGGAACAGAATTAGCAGATTTAATATAATGGCAGTAAAAAAACCGGCACCAAAGAAAACAACCGCAAACAAACCAAAAGCATCTCCTAAGAAGTCAAATCGAACTTTTTTGGGAAAAGTAAAATGGTTTTTAATTAAATGCCTATTATGGTTTTTCGGACTCTCAATAGGATCAGTCATATTTTTTAAATTCGTTCCGGTACCATTTACGCCACTCATGGTGATTCGTGCCATCGAAAATAAAATGGATGGCAAAGAAGTGTATTTTGATCATGACTGGGAACCGATTGACAAGATTTCCATGAATCTTCAAAAAGCAGTTATTGCCAGTGAAGATGGTACTTTTTTAACACACAATGGTTTTGATTTTAAAGCACTTCAGAAAGCGTATAAAAGCAATGAGCGTGGCCGCAGAATACGTGGAGGAAGTACTATTTCGCAGCAAACCGCAAAAAATGTTTTTTTATGGCAGGGCAAAAGTTACCTCCGTAAAGGACTCGAAGCTTATTTTACGGTTTTAATAGAAATTATCTGGGGCAAAAAACGCATTATGGAAGTTTACTTAAATAGTATCGAAATGGGTGATGGCGTGTACGGAGCTTATGCGGCAACAGAACATTGGTACCGTCGTGATGCTTCGAGCTTAACACCAATGCAGGCAGCAGGAATTGCAGCTATTTTGCCGAATCCGAGAAAGTTTAAAGCAACAGGATCTTCGAGTTATATCAACAGGCGAAAACAAAGAATCGTTCGTGAAATGCGTGCTGTAGGTAAAATAAATTATTAAATGGATTTGAAAAGAAGATTTTTTGCACTTTTGATATTGACATCTGCCTTGGCTTTAGGACAAGGAAAAACTATAGAAATTGGTTTTATTACGGATAATGATTTATATACATCATCCAAAAATGATATGTATTACACCAATGGTATAGAGCTTTTCTACCGGTTTTTATCGAAGAACAGTAACGAAAAAATCAATAAAAAGATTACTGAATTTAGAATTGGTCAATATATTTATAATCCGAGATTTATTAATGAAGAAGCTGTTACAATAAATGACAGGCCATTTACCGGCTATCTTTTCGCCGAAGCTGGTCGAAGTTTTTTCTACAATAGTGAATCGGCTTTGAAAACAGATTTTCAATTGGGTTTTATTGGTCCAAATTCTTTGGGAAAAGAAATGCAGGAAGCTTTCCACCATGTTATCGGATATAAAAAAGTGTATGGTTGGGAAAATCAGATTCATAATGCTTTAGCCGTACAAACACACGTTTTATATTCGAAGAAATTATTTAGAAACATGCACAACGATTTTCTGGATCTTCATTTTCAGTCAGAGGGTAATTTGGGAACTATTTTTACAGGTGTTTCCACTGGATTTTTAACCCGGATAGGTTTTAAAAAATTACTGCCTGTTTACGATTCTAACTTGTATGATGCATCAGTGAGCAACGCACCAGAAGTTAAGGTACGTGAATTTTATATTTATGCCATGCCAAGTGTCAATTACCAGTTTTATAATGCTACAATTCAGGGAAGTTTGTTTAATGATACGAGCCCGGTAACTTTTGATTTGGTTCCTTTGCGTTTCAATGCTGAGTTTGGGATTAAGTACAGACATGATAGTTTTAATTTATCCTACACTTTTATGTACCGCGGAAAAGAATTAAAAGATCCTCTTACCAATACCAATTCGGGATATTTTTATGGTTCGATTCGGGTTTCTTATTTGTTGAAGTAGTTTTGTAAATTTATTTATTTAATAATTTATGGTTAACCGTAAATTTTGTGTTTTTAAGTTTTGTAATTTTATCATATTGTAGCATAAAGCTATTTCTTAACATAAACAAAAAACAGTATGGGGAAATTTGTAATTACCAAGAGAGCCAACGGAGAATTTCAATTTAATTTAAAAGCCGGCAATGGTCAGACCATTTTGACAAGTGAAGGATATTCGAGCAAATCAGCTTGTTCAAACGGAATAGAATCTGTGAAAACAAACTCGCAGGATGATTCAAAATATGATAAAAAAGAATCTTCAAGCGGAAAACCGTATTTTAATTTAAAAGCATCAAATGGTCAAATCATTGGAGCAAGCGAAATGTATGAAAGCACAGCTGCGAGAGACAACGGAATTGCATCTGTAAAAACAAATGCTCCTGACGCCACTACTGACGATCAGGCTTAGGTTATTTGAAAATATAATTGGAAAGCTCTCGTAATCGAGGGCTTTTTTTGTTGAGGTAAAGATTAGTTCTTAAAAATATATAAACCTGTAGCCTAGCCCCGATGGCAGCGGTATCCTTTTTCTGGCTCCTTTAGACAGAAAAAGATATAGCGGACAGCGGGACAAAAGTTCTTACTGAAGCTAAATATCTGCTCCTGAAATGAAAACAGGATGAGATTTAATAATACAATCTAAAATCGAGGAGTGTGCAAAGCTCATAATGCTTTTCGTATAGGGTTTCCACAATTTCCATCAGATCGTCTTCCTTCTGGCATAAGCGAAAGAAAGCTTTGTCGACAGAACTGGTGCTGGTAAATTTGTTAGAGACTGTTCCATAGCCGGAAATCGCTCTTGCACCGGTAATATCCAGGAAATATTGTGCTTCTTCTTCGTTTAAATCCAATATTTTTGAGTTGGCAAAATGCAGAATCTTACCTTTCATTCTCCCTTCAAAGAGTTCGGCAATTTCTTCTAAACTATAATAATATTCATTGAGGCAAATATTGTTTGCTTCGCCTTTCATAACGAGATAGATTATTTCGTAATGTTTAAAGTTATGATCGTTATAAAGCAATGTATTCAGGCTCTCTTCGAGTCCTTCGATGGTATCGCAGGTTTTATAAATACTCGTAATACCTTGATTAAAGGCTAGTTTTTCCAGGTTTTTGACTACTTCAGTAGCTGCGTCGTTTTCTACATCGGGAACACCTTCAAGGCAGAAAATAAATTTATCAGAATCCATGATATTTAATTTAGTGCAGCGAAATCATGTAAAAAAGATGTCGCTCCTTTAATCTCTGAAAGCAATTTAATTATAATTGCTTAGATACAAAAGCCAACCGAAGCAGATTAACATAATTATTGAGGTTTAACATTTTGATAATGTCCTGAGGATTTAAAAACAATAACTTTAATAAAAATTTAAATCTATGGAAATCAATTGGATACTGATAGGAGTTGTGGCAATTGTGTTAATTGTTTTGATTCTGTTTATGATTAAAAAAAATCAAAAGGAGAAAAAGAAGTATACTGAATTACTGAATAATGATTTTAAGAAATCTGAAGAAGATGAAACGGATTTTGATAATACCAGCGAACGGTGATTTAAATTTAAAAAATAAAAAAACCGCATCACAATTAAGTAATACGGTTTTTGTGGAGAATACCGGATTCGAACCGGTCACCTCTTGCCTGCCAGGCAAGCACTCTAGCCAAATGAGCTAATCCCCCATTGCGTTAGGCAAATTAAGTCAATTAATTTTCAAAAAACAAATTTCAAATCGCTTCTGTCAAAAAATAGTTGCCAAAATTGTAACTTTACGTTCAAAACTATTTTTATGAGTTCAGAAAATCAAAACGGATCTTTACAAACTACTTTCCAAAATGCCGTTGCAATAGTGCAATTTGGTCACCCGGCGAGCAATTCTTTCCCGCGTGAATTGTTGGACCGTCTAACAGCCGAAATCAATTTGTTGAGCAGAAATGAAACCATTTCGGTGATTGTGCTGCAAAGCGAAGGTTCTAAAGTATTTTGTTCCGGAGCTTCTTTCGATGAACTTTTAGTAGTACAAAATGAAGAACAGGGGACTGAATTTTTCTCAGGTTTTGCCCATTTGTTAAACGCCATGCGAAACTGTACTAAACTCATTATCGGTCGTGTTCAGGGAAAAGCTGTTGGCGGTGGCGTTGGTATAATTGCTGCCTGTGATTATGTTTTGGCGACACCAGAGAGCGCCATAAAGCTCTCTGAACTTGCAATTGGCATTGGTCCGTTTGTGATTGAGCCTGCCGTTTCCCGAAAAATTGGAAAGCCTGCAATGACCGAAATGACTTTGACAGCGCACGAATGGAAATCGGCAAACTGGGCACTTCAAAAGGGGCTTTTCTCTGCTATTCACGAAATGTCTGAACTCGATACTGCGATAGAAAATTTTAGCCAAAAATTAAGTAGTTACAATCCTGAAGCATTATTAGAAATGAAGAAAATCATTTGGGAAAATACTGAAAATTGGGAATCACTACTTTTCGAACGTGCCGCCATTACAGGAAAATTGGTTCTTTCTGATTTTACCAGAAAGGCTTTACTGCAATTTAAGAAGTAGTTTTTTCAGGAGCTGTTTCCTGCTATCCGTTACAATCTTTTGTGCCGAACCCCGGCACAAAAGGATTTCCTCTACTATCAGGGCTAGAACCGTAAATCAAGACCTTTTTGCAATAAAAGACTATTTCTCGCTTCTATTTCCTAAATTTGCAAAAAAAATAATCGATGAGTAATATCAGAATTACAAAACAATTTAGTTTCGAAACCGGACACGCTTTGTACGGCTACGACGGAAAATGCAAAAACGTTCACGGACACAGTTACAAATTATCGGTGACAGTTATTGGTTCGCCAATCACAGACCGGTCAAATGTAAAATTCGGAATGGTAATCGATTTTTCGGATCTAAAGAAAATTGTAAAAGAAGAAATCGTCGATCAGTTCGATCATGCAACTGTTTTTAACGAAACAACACCGCATATCGAATTGGCAAACGAATTAAAAAATCGTGGTCATCACGTAATTTTGGTTGATTATCAGCCAACCAGCGAAAATATGGTAGTTGATTTTGCAGACAGAATTGTCGCAAGATTGCCTTCAGGAATTAAACTTTTCTCCTTAAAACTTCAGGAAACCGAATCTTCATTTGCAGAATGGTTTGCTTCTGATAATTAGTGAAAAAGGCAGAAGTTATATGTTAAGAGTTAAGCGTAAAGCTGAAATACTTAACTCATAATTTCTAATTTGAACTCATAACTCCTAACATATAACTCCTAACTCCTAACTCACTACATGAAAAAAATATATTTTGCTTCTGATCAGCATTTTGGAGCTCCAACTCCGGAATTGAGTTTGCCACGTGAAAAAAAATTTGTAGCCTGGCTTGATGAGGTGAAACAGGATGCTGAAGCTATTTTTTTATTAGGTGATTTATTTGATTTTTGGTTCGAATATAAAACGGTTGTTCCAAAAGGTTTTGTTCGTGTTTTAGGCAAATTGGCTGAAATTCGTGACAGTGGAATCCCAATTTACTTTTTCGTGGGAAATCACGATTTGTGGATGAACGACTACTTTCAAACCGAATTGAATATCCCGGTTTATCACGATAATAAGGAGTTTACTTTTAACGGAAAAACATTCTTAATTGGCCACGGTGACGGAAAAGGTCCCGGTGATAAAGGATATAAAAGGATGAAAAAGGTATTTACAAATCCGTTTTCAAAATGGCTATTCCGTTGGCTGCATCCGGATGTTGGCGTAAGTTTAGCACAATATTTATCGGTAAAAAATAAATTGATTTCGGGAGATGATGATGTGAAATTTTTGGGTGAAGAAAACGAATGGCTGGTTTTGTACGCCAAACGTAAACTCGAAACCAAACATTATAATTACTTTATTTTTGGCCACCGTCATTTACCTATGATTATTCCGGTAGGAGAAGAATCTAATTATGTAAATCTGGGCGACTGGATTGGTTATTTTACTTACGGTGTCTTTGATGGCGAAACTTTCGAACTTAAAAAATTCGAAAACTAATTTTTGCCTGCACCATACACATATTCATCTAAATCAATTTTAAACAAAGTTCCTTCAACCAAATCTTTTATTGATTTTATTTCTTTCATCGAAACCGCTAAATCCACTTGGGATAAAGGCGTTTTCAATAAAAATTTATGACAGGAATTTTTCAATTCGCAAGTTTCGCAACAAGAGTTTTCAGTAAGGCTATCTTCAATCAAATCACAAAACTGATTTAATTCTGCTATTGTAAGGTAAAATCCTGTTTCCCTAAAAACCAATTGTACTTTGTCTAATATTGTTCCATCTTCCTTTTTCCAGTAAAAGGAAATTCCGAAGTTGTTATGGTATATCTGTTCAATATCTCTCATTGTAGAATGCTTTATTTCAACAAATATAAATATTATTTATATTAATTCTAAATAAAAAATTCATAAAATTGTGAAAAAATATCTTTACCATATAAGTGATAGAAGTTCATTTCAGTTATTGCAATCTTTTTTTTAATTTATATCACTTATATGGTTTAAAAAGTTTTATTACTCCATATTTTGATGATCTTCCATGTCTTTTTGAAGATCCAGATTTCTAAAGGTTGGTGATTTGATCCCGAAGCCCAAAACGGTTAATAATGTCATACTTCCGCCAAATACAACAGAAGTTACAGTTCCCATCAACTTAGCTGTTAAACCGCTTTCAAAAGCACCTAATTCATTCGAAGATCCAACGAACATTGAGTTTACGGCAGCAACACGCCCACGCATATGATCGGGAGTTTTAAGCTGTAAAATCGTTTGGCGAATAACAACTGAAATTCCATCAGCAACTCCGCTTAAAAACAATGCCACAACAGATAACCAAAAAATAGTTGAAATTCCGAACAGAATAATACACAATCCGAAAACAAAAATGGCGATTAAAAGTTTCATTCCCGCTTTTTTATACAAAGGCACATAAGCCGAAATTAACATGGTGATAAAAGCGCCAATGGCCGGAGCAGCCCTTAAAATACCAAAACCTTCCGGACCAACTTTTAGAATGTCCTGAGCAAAAACAGGTAATAATGCTACGGCACCTCCAAAAAGAACTGCAACCATATCAAGTGAAAGTACTCCTAAAATTGTTTTATTATTAAATACAAATTTGATTCCTTCTCTCAGGCTTTCCATTACGGGTTCACCAATTTTTGGATTCAGAATAGGTTTTTTACTGATTTGTGATAAAGCAATTAAAGCAAAAATTGAACAGACTAAAACAGTACACATAGACCAGTGAACTCCAATATAATTAATTGAAAAACCTGCAACGGCAGGTCCTAAAACTGCACCAATCTGCCAGACAGAACTGCTCCATGTAGCCGCATTTGGATACGCTTTTTTAGGAACAATTAAAGATAAAAGCGAAAAGATAGTTGGTCCCAGAAAAGCACGAACCAATCCGCCTAAGAAAACTAAGAAGTAAATAGAATATAAAATAAGATCTGATGAAAACCCACTGACGATTTTTGGCCAGGTAAGTAAAAATAATCCAAGACTAATTACGGAGAAGCCAAGGATACATTTTACCAATAATCCTTTTTTCTCACGCTGATCAACCATGTGACCGGCAAATAATGCCATCGAAACGGCTGGTATAACTTCCATTAATCCAATCATTCCTAAAGAAAGAGGATTTTTAGTTAAGCTGTAAACTTCCCATTCGATTACTATAAATTGCATTGACCAGGCAAAAACCATAGCAAAACGCAACAATAAAAACACGTTAAATTCTCTGTAACGTAACGCCTGGTACGGATCGTTTTTCTTTGTTTTATTCTTCATTTGTTTTAATATCTTTTAACATAAGCTGCGTAGAAACTTTATCATTCCATTCGTTTTCACAAAGGGAATACGCTAACTGAAACGGTTTTTGATTTTTTGTGATGTCGATTTTTTTTCCCAGCCCAAAACCTATCGCGGCAATTCCTTCTGAATTGTCCTGTTTGACGAAAAGTCTCAAATGCTCATCGTCAGCACCTAAAGTTTTGGCGTAACCGGTATCTTTTACATTGGAAGACATAAAAACCGGTGTCATATTCTGTGGGCCGTAAGGTTCGAATTGTTTTAAAATCCGGATTAGTTTCGGAGTAATATCTGAGAAATTAATCTCGGCATCAATTTCGATTTCCGGAGTTCTCATTTCCGGGAGAATGGTTTCTTCGACTTGTTTTTCGAAAGCTTCCTTAAAAGTTATATAATTTTCGGCTTTCAAAGTCATTCCGGCCGCATACATATGACCTCCAAATTGTTCCAAATGCTCAGCACAGGCATCCAAGGCATTGTAAACATCAAATCCTTTTACTGATCTTGCCGAAGCTGCATATTTGTCACCACTTTTGGTAAAAACCAAAGTAGGACGATAATAGGTTTCGATTAATCTTGAAGCAACAATCCCAATAACGCCTTTGTGCCAGTCTTCCTTAAAAACAACCGTCGAAAATCGTTCTTCTTCCTGGTTTTCCAGAATTTGCTGAAACGCTTCTTTAGTGATTTTTTTGTCTAAATCTTTTCGGTCTGAATTGTATTGTTCAATTTCAGAAGCAAATTGCTGTGCCTGTTCAAAATTAAATTCAGTTAATAATTCAACTGCATGATTGCCGTGTTTTATTCTTCCGGCGGCATTTATTCTTGGAGAAATAATAAAAACGACATCCGTAATGTCTAAAGTCTTCTTTTTTATCTGATGAACCAAAGCTTTAATTCCGGGTCTTGGGTCGCTGTTGATAACCTGTAATCCGAAGTAAGCTAAAACACGGTTTTCACCTGTAATAGGAACAATATCCGCAGCAATTGCAGTAGCAACTAAATCCAGATATGGGACTAAATCTTCAATAGTTTCATTTCGATTCTGGCCTAAAGCCTGAATTAGTTTAAAGCCAACACCGCAACCACATAATTCATCATAAGGGTAAGAGCAGTCTTCTCTTTTTGGATCTAAAATGGCAACCGCATCTGGAAGAAATTCTCCCGGTCTGTGGTGATCACAAATAATGAAATCGATGTTTTTTGCTTTCGCGTAGGCGATATGATCGATTGATTTAATTCCACAATCTAAAGCAATAATTAATGAAAATCCGTTATCATCGGCAAAGTCGATTCCTTTAAAAGAAATGCCGTAACCTTCATCATAACGATCCGGAATATAAGTAGCAATGTTTGGATAATGTGATTTTAAATAGGAGGAAACTAAAGAAACTGCAGTTGTTCCATCAACATCATAATCGCCAAAAACCAAAATGTTTTCTTGATTTTCAATGGCAGATTCGATTCGGGCAACGGCTTTATCCATATCCTTCATCAGGAATGGATCGTGGAGATGTTCTAATGAAGGGCGAAAGAAGTTCTTTGCATCTTCGAAAGTTTCAATCCCACGCTGAATCAAAAGTGTTGCCACAAAATCTTCTACATTTAAGGCGGCTGCAAGATGTTTTACCTTTCCTTCTGAAGGTTTTGATTTGATTGTCCAGCGCATAAATAATTATGAATTGAAAATTATGAATTAGGATTTTATGTGAGAGAACAAATTTAGTTTAAAATAGCTAATCATTTTAATCTTCTTCAATGCAAATTTAATCAAATACAAACCTTAGGTTATCTGTCTTAATAAGCTATATTAAGGTCATTTGAGAAAAGAAAAAATGAAAATTTGTTATTACTTTTGATTAAATCATTTTTAAAACAAACAAAATGCAAATTCAGGGACAAATTATTGACATCCAAAACCGACGTATTTATGCTGGGGAAATTACTGTCGAAAACAAAAAAATCACTTCGATAATTGAGAAAAACCACAATGTAAAAAATTACATTATGCCGGGGTTTATTGATGCCCATATTCATATCGAAAGTTCGATGCTCGTTCCTTCTGAGTTTGCAAAAATTGCAGTACTTCATGGGACAGTCGGTACCATTTCTGACCCACACGAAATCGCAAATGTTTTAGGAACGACAGGTGTTTATTATATGATTGAAAACAGTAAAAAGGTACCGTTGAAATTTCATTTTGGCGCACCGTCTTGTGTTCCTGCTACTTCTTTCGAAAGTGCTGGTGCTATCATAGATTCAGACGGAATTAAGGAATTATTGGCTTCTCCCGATATTTATTATTTGGCAGAAATGATGAATTATCCCGGTGTTTTATTAAATGACGAAGAAGTTTTAAAGAAAATTAAATGGGCGAAACATTTCAATAAGCCCGTTGATGGCCATGCACCGGGATTAAGAGGTGAAGCGGTTAAAAAATATATTTCAGCCGGGATTTCTACCGACCACGAATGCTTTACTTTTGAAGAAGCCGAAGAAAAATTATCTCTGGGAATGAAGGTAATTATTCGTGAAGGAAGTGCCGCCAAAAATTTCGAAGCACTCATCGATTTACTTCCGGAAAATTTCGAAAACATGATGTTTTGTTCAGACGATAAACATCCTGATGATTTAATCATAAGTCATATTAATTCGCTTTGCGCTCGTGCAGTTGCGAAAGGAATTGACATTTTTAAAGTCTTACAGGCAGCTTGTATAAATCCTGTGAATCATTATAAAATTGATGTGGGTTTATTGAAAGTAAACGATGCTGCCGATTTTATCGTAGTCGAGGATTTAGTTGATTTCAAAGTGAAACAAACTTACATCAACGGCGAATTAGTGGCCGAAGATGGTGAGTCTTTTATAAAACATATTCTATTTGAAACGCCTAATAATTTCAATATCACTTCCAAAGAAATAAGCGATTTTGAAGTTTCGGGTTCGGGTTCAAAAATCAGGGTAATTGAAGCTTTGGAAGGACAATTAATTACCAATGAAATTCACCATCAATCATTAATTGTTGATGGAAAAATCGTTTCAGATACTGAAAATGATATTCTGAAAATGGCTGTTGTGAATCGTTATCAGGATACCACACGAGGTGAAGCCGAACTGAGCGAAGCTAAACCTGCTATTGCCTTCATTAAGAATTTTGGTCTGAAAAAAGGCGCTATCGCCAGCTCTGTAGCACACGATTGTCATAATATTGTTGTTGTGGGAACTTCTGACGAAGAAATTTGCAATGCTGTCAATCTGATTATTAAAAACACTGGTGGAGTTTGTGCCGTAAATGGTTCTGAAAGCAAAATGTTGCCGTTGCCTGTTGCCGGAATTATGAGCGACAAAAACGGTTGGGAAACTGGAAAATTATATCAGGAAATCGATGCAATGGCAAAAGAATTGGGAAGCAATCTGAAAGCGCCTTTTATGACGCTTTCGTTTATGGCTTTACTGGTTATTCCCGATTTAAAGTTATCCGATAAAGGATTATTTAGCGGAAATAGTTTTTCATTTGTTGATTTGGAAATTATTTAATCATATAAAGGTCGATTAAGAAATAACTTATTTTTCTCAATATTAGTGAAAATCTATTTTATCTGTGGCAAAAATATTTAAGATTTCAAAGTCAAAGCTTCTCCTTGAAATTGAACTCCATCCCATCCTAAATTGATGAAATTTCTAATATTTTGATGATTTGTTCCGTTTGGATCTTTTAAAACTTCTTCAAAATAGAAAGCGCCAAAGCAGGCTAACGTTTCTTCTTTACTTAAGTTTTGCAACTTTGCGAAAGAAAATAATTTGCAGGAACCTGAATTTTCTCCGGCAGCATTGTGTTGCGTTCCATTTTGGAAAGCAGTTGGTGTAAAATTATAATTATCCTCAATTACTGCAATAGTTTCAGGGAATGTTATTTCGTTTGGAGTTTGTTTTACTTTTTCTAAAAAGGCTTGTATTGTCATAATGTTGGGCTTTAGTTTTTTGCCGCAGATTTAGAGGATTGAAGTCATTTTTCACTTTTATTTTTTACCGCAAATTCCGCAAATTCCCGCGAATTAATTTTACATACCCATTTGTGAAAATTTGTGCAATTTGTGGCTAAAAAATTCAATCCATATTAATTTGTAGCATCCATATTTTATTCTTCATCATCATCCTTAGAAAACTTACTTTTCTTAGGTTCTTTAATTATTGTTTTTCCGGCAACCACAACGACAATTTCTCCGCGCGGTGCTGTTTTTTCAAAATGGGTTAGAACTTCTCTTGCAGTTCCGCGTACATTTTCTTCATGCATTTTTGATAATTCACGCGAAACGCAAACTTGTCTCTCTTCTCCAAAATACGTGATAAATTCTGCTAAAGTTTTGACTAATTTATGTGGTGAAACATACAAAATCATCGTTCTGGTTTCTTCGGCTAAAGCCAAAAATCGGGTTTGACGTCCTTTTTTGTCGGGCAGAAAACCTTCAAAAACAAATTTGTCATTTGGTAATCCGCTGTTGACCAAAGCCGGAACAAAAGCCGTTGCACCAGGTAAACATTCAACGTCAATTTTATTTTCTACACAGGCACGTGTCAATAAAAAACCGGGATCTGAAATTGCGGGAGTTCCCGCATCTGAAATTAGTGCGATGGTTTCCCCTGCTTTTAAACGTGCAATTAAATTTTCGGTTGTTTTGTGTTCGTTGTGCATATGATGGCTGTGCATGTGCGTGCCAATTTCAAAATGCTTCAACAATTTCCCACTGGTTCTGGTGTCTTCGGCCAAAATCAAATCGACTTCTTTAAGAATCCGAATGGCACGAAAAGTCATGTCTTCAAGATTGCCAATTGGCGTAGGAACGATATATAATTTAGACATAGTTTTTATATTATAACACGAATTTACTTCGTCAGTTCGCTGTCGCTCGAGTCACTAATTGACACAGATTGTAACTGCTTTTAAAAATTTCACAAAGCAGGAATTCGTATTAATTCGTGCAATCTGTGTTTTATTTTTTTAAGAGAATTTTTTCTCTACAATTCCCAGAAAACGTTCTGCGTAATCATCTTTTCCTTCCCAATTGTTGTAATCCGGTTTTACCATGTTTTCAATAAATTCCTGTGCTTCGGTGTAATTGTCGAAAGTTAATAATTGGTTCAAAACCCGGCTATAATCTTCTGTGTTGTTTCCGAAAAGATTTTTGGTAAATGCGATTCGGTCATTAAGATCAATATGAAAACCTTTGGCTAATTTTTCGTTTAGCGGAACTGTTTTTGGTTTCGATGATTCTAAAATTGCAGTTTCTGCGGGAGCTTTTATCTCTTTAAATTCAGATATCGGCGGAGCAGGAGTGATAGGTTCTAAACTATCTACTTTTACAAACTGTGCATCACCATAATTAATTCCCAAATCTTCAAATGAAATCTGTACAGGATTTGATTTGGAAGAAGCTTCAGGTTGAGGTTCTTCTGCTTTTTCCTTTTCTTTTTCTATCTCAAAGGCAGGTTTAAAGTCAGGAATTGGTTTTAAATCACTTATCGTTTTAAACGAAAGTTCTTCAGCAGCCTCAGTTTCTTTTTTGGTTTCAAAAACGGGTTCTTCAATCTTTTCAGCAATCTCTTCGACTACTTCTATCGGAACATCAACTACAACTTCATGCTTTTCAGCAATTACTTCCGGAGTTTCAGCAACGACTTCTATCGGAGTTTCGTCAATAATTTCTGTTTCGGCAATAGCTTTTGCTTCAATTACAGTTTCTTCAACAGCAACCGGAGTTGTTTCTTCAGCTTTAATTTCTATAGGAAGATTTTCTTCTTTTTCAAAAATAGTTTCAACCTGAGATTCTATTTCGCTGTATCCGATAGTTGGTTTTACCTCGTCGAAATTATCGTCTATAAATTTTAAAACTGCTAGTTTTTCATATAATTTCTGCGTTTCGAGATATAATTGATTGATATCGGATTTGTTTTTAAGTTTTAAAATTCGATGTGCAATGCTGATTAAATCGGCTTCCAATTTTTTTTTCATAACATTTGAAATTATAGTGAATAGGGTATTTTAGTATATTTTGTATTTGAATGTCTTTATAACGAAAAGAAATCAATAATAAATTTTTTTATTTCTGTTAATAAGCGATTGCGAATCTTCGATTTGATAAAAATTTTCTACTTTTGAAAAAACGTAAAAACAGTAATTTTTTGCGTCAATTTATTACCAGTACAAAGTAATAAAAACTATTCATTTTTAAAGGTAGAAAAATACAAAATGTTTCTCGAAAATACAGTAAATCACAAAGAACAATTTGGTTGGATTGAAGTTATTTGTGGATCAATGTTTTCGGGTAAAACCGAGGAGTTAATCCGCAGATTAAAACGCGCCCAATTTGCCAAACAAAAAGTCGAAATCTTCAAACCTGCTATTGATACCCGCTATCATGACGAAATGGTGGTATCGCACGATGCCAACGAAATTCGCTCAACACCGGTTCCTGCTGCAGCCAATATTGCGATTTTAGCACAAGGCTGCGATGTAATTGGAATTGACGAAGCTCAGTTTTTTGATGATGAAATTGTTACGGTTTGTAATGATCTTGCTAATCAGGGAATTCGTGTGATAGTTGCAGGACTTGATATGGATTTTAAAGGGAACCCTTTCGGACCAATGCCGGCACTTATGGCAACAGCCGAATATGTTACTAAAGTCCATGCCGTTTGTACGAGAACCGGAAATTTAGCCAATTATAGTTTTAGAAAAACCGATAATGATAAATTGGTAATGCTTGGTGAAACCGAAGAATATGAACCGTTAAGCCGTGCAGCATATTTTAATGCCATGAAGAAGAACCAGGAAAAATAATTTTCTAACGACATTAAGCTTAAATAAATAATGCAACAAAAGCAAAGTAAAAGAAAACAGAATATTCGACTGCTATTTATAATTGTAATTGCCGTAGTGTTGGTTGCTTCGTTTCAATTGTATCTTTATAAAAGTACTGGTACTGTCAATACTGAAATAGTAGAATTGGTCGGTAAGTATAATAAAAATTGCCCTTTAATAATTCAGGAAGGGATTCGTTTAGATAGTGTAAGCTTACATGAAGAGGATAGGGTTGTTCAATATAATTTGACATTGATGAATGTGGAAAAAGAAACTGCAGAAATCAATATCATACAAAAGGAAATCGAGAAAAGCCTGATAAGCACAGCCAAAGCAAATACTGGTCTTAAAGTTTTCAGAGATAATGATTTTGCATTGGTTTATAAGTACAGTGACAAAAAGAAAGTGTTTTTGTTTAAAGTTACAATAATGCCTGATCTGTATAAATAAGTTGTTTTTTTGAAAACTATTGTCATCCTGAGCCCATTCGGCTACGCTCAGAATAAACTTAGTCGAAGGCTGGCTTTTTTACAAAAGAGCTTCGACTCCGCTCTGCCTGACAGATAGTTAAGCTTAAATGTTTACAAAACAAAACCCGACAAATTCATAAATCTGTCGGGTTTGCTATTTGATATAAATTAAAAACGAACTTAATCTTTCTTAAATCTCTTAATGGCTAGAAAAAAACCTAAATTTTCTTTCTCATTCTTGCCACCGGAATATCAAGCTGTTCACGATATTTTGCAATCGTTCTTCTCGCAATTGGATAGCCTTTCTCTTTTAAGATTTCAGCCAATTGATCGTCCGGTAAAGGTTTCTTTTTGTCTTCTTCTTCAATTGTGTTTTTCAGGATCTTTTTGATTTCTAAAGTAGAAACATCTTCTCCCTGGTCATTTTTCATCGCTTCAGAGAAAAATTCCTTGATCAGTTTTGTTCCGTATGGCGTTTCTACATATTTGCTGTTGGCTACACGCGAAATCGTCGAAATATCCAAACCAACCATATCCGCAATGTCTTTTAAGATCATTGGTTTTAGTTTGGTTTCGTCACCGTCTAAAAAGAATTCTTCCTGATAATGCATAATCGCATTCATCGTTACAAAAAGTGTTTCCTGGCGTTGTCTGATCGCATCGATAAACCATTTAGCCGAATCCAGTTTCTGCTTGATAAACTGAACCGCATCTTTTTGAGCAGTCGATTTATCACGGGAATCTTTATACGTCTGCATCATTTCCTGATAATCCTTGGAAACGTGCAGGGAAGGAGCATTTCTTCCGTTTAAGGTCAATTCCAATTCGCCATCAACAATTCTGATTGCAAAATCCGGAACCACATTCTCTGTTACTTTATTGTTTCCGGTGTAAGATCCTCCCGGTTTTGGGTTTAGTCTTTCGATTTCGTGAATGGCTTTTTTTAGCTGTTCGTTTGAAACCGCATATTTCTGCAATAATTTATCGTAATGCTTTTTGGTAAAGGCGTCAAACTGATTTTCGATAATATCAATTGCTAAATCAACATATTCGCTTGGTGTTTTATGTTTTAACTGTAACAATAAACATTCCTGTAAATCACGTGCACCTACTCCGGAAGGTTCCAGTTCGTGAATTACATGCAGCATTCTTTCGACCATTTTCTCATCGGTGTAAATACCCTGAGTAAAAGCCATATCATCGACCATGTCTGCAATACTCCTGCGGATGTAGCCCATGTCATCAATACTCCCGACGAGGAATTCAGCGATTTCGCGCTCCTCATCATTCAGGATAAAAGTATTCAGCTGATTGATTAAATCCTGATGAAAACTTATTGGCGAAGCAAAAGGCGTTTCACGTTCCTCGTCTTCACTGTAATTATTGGCTTGTGTTTTGTAATCCGGTGTATCGTCGTCGCTTAGATATTCATCAATGTTAATGTCGTCTGCTTCGATTCTGTCAGATTCTGCATCATCATAATCATCGTATTCTTCATTAGCAAATTCATCGGCTTCATATTCCTCTTCTTTTCCAGCTTCCAGAGCTGGATTCTCGTTCATTTCTTCCAATAAACGTTGCTCAAAAGCTTGCGTAGGCAATTGAATTAACTTCATCAGCTGAATTTGCTGTGGAGATAACTTTTGGGATAATTTTAAATTTAAAAATTGCTTTAGCATTTATGTTTTTATTCTTTATAGTTTAATGTTTCAAGTTTCAGGTTGCTGAACGTCCAACAACCTGAAACTTGAAACCTGAAACAAATTTTTCTAAAACTCTGCGTTTCCTGGAGTTCTCGGGAAAGGAATTACGTCTCTGATGTTTGTCATTCCTGTTACAAACAATACCAAGCGCTCAAATCCTAAACCGAAACCTGCATGTGTTGCAGAACCAAATCTTCTGGTGTCTAAATACCAGTATAATTCTTCTTCGTCGATTTCTAAGGCTTTCATTTTTTCTACCAAAACATCGTAACGCTCTTCTCTTTCAGATCCACCAACGATTTCTCCAATTCCGGGGAAAAGGATATCCATGGCACGAACTGTTTCTCTTCCAGGTTCTGTGTTGTCATTCAAACGCATGTAAAACGCTTTGATATTTGCCGGGTAATCGTATAAAATTACCGGACATTTAAAGTGTTTTTCAACCAGGTAACGCTCATGTTCTGATTGTAAATCAGCACCCCATTCTTCGATGATGTAACTGAATTTTTTCTTTTTATTTGGAGCTGAATCTCTTAAAATGTCAATTGCTTCCGTATAAGAAACACGTTTGAAGTTGTTCTCCAAAACGAAATTCAATTTCTCTAACAAAGCCAT
The DNA here is from genome assembly GCF_059491325.1 of Flavobacterium sp. Flavsp81. Classification (NCBI taxonomy): domain Bacteria; kingdom Pseudomonadati; phylum Bacteroidota; class Flavobacteriia; order Flavobacteriales; family Flavobacteriaceae; genus Flavobacterium; species Flavobacterium sp. Flavsp81. Next base: position 3,894,808 of record NZ_CP168505.1, read on the forward strand.
TTCGCTTCTTTCTGCCTGAGGTTTTGATTTTTCTTCTTCTAAAAGTCTTCCTTCTAAGAATTTCAAATCGTCTTTACAGTTGTCTAAAGCATATTTAATTACGTACTGAATAAAATCTTCAGCCAAATCCATGTTGTCATCAAGATTGTTGAAAGCAACTTCCGGCTCAATCATCCAAAATTCTGCCAGGTGACGGGAAGTATTTGAATTTTCTGCTCTAAAAGTGGGACCGAAAGTATAAATCTGACCCAAAGCCATAGCGAAAGTTTCTCCTTCTAATTGTCCTGAAACCGTCAAGTTGGTATGTTTTCCGAAGAAATCTTTTTTGAAATCAATATTTCCTTCTTCTGTTTTTGGCAAATTGTCAAGTGGCAATGAAGTTACCTGAAACATTTCTCCGGCACCTTCAGCATCAGCTCCGGTGATAATTGGTGTGTTTACATACACAAACCCTTTTTGTTGAAAATAGCTGTGAACCGCAAACGACAATACCGAACGCACACGCATAATCGCACCAAAAGCATTCGTACGCACACGTAAATGTGCATTTTCGCGTAAAAATTCAAGTGAGTGTTTTTTAGATTGCATTGGGAATTTCTCCGCATCAGAATCTCCAAGAATTTCAAGTTTAGTAACCTGAATTTCATATTTCTGACCCGCACCTTTACTTTCAACCAAAGTTCCCGTTACAGAAACCGCTGCCCCGGTAGTGATTCTTTTTAAAGTTTCTTCCGGTGTATTTTCAAAATCAACAACACATTGTAAATTATTAATGGTAGAACCGTCATTAAGCGCGATGAACTGATTATTTCTAAAAGTTCTCACCCATCCTTTTGCATTAACTTCCTGAAGCGTCGTAGTACTGTTTAATAAGTTTTTAACTTTTGTGTGTTTCATTTTATATATACTATTGAAATTAAATTATTTGTTGTGTAATAACTGCAAATATAAACGATAATTATTAAAATTAGAAGCTATTTCCCGCTCTCCGCTATATCTTTTATTGCTTAAAGAAAGCAACAAAAGGATACCGCTGCGATCGGGGCTAGGGCAATCGTTTTCAAATGAACTGAATGTTTTCCGGTTTATTGAAAATTTTCCGTTTTTTTGTCATTCCGAGGAACGAGAAATCTCCGCAAGTGATTCTACAAAGATTATCGATTCTCGGTGCGGAGATTTCTCGTTCCTCGGAATGACAAGTTTGTGTTTTGAACTTTGACAAAGTTCAAACTATCAATTCGTGCTAATTCGTGAAATTCGTGGCAAAAAAAACTTTACCCTTCCAAATTCTCCAGATCCTCTTTCTTAGCTTTCTTCTTTTCAAAAGTCAAAACCAAAGCGGGTAAAACCAATAAGTTGGCAAACATGGCAAAGGCTAATGTGCAGGAAATTAATGCACCAAGAGCAATGGTTCCGCTAAAACTGGAAAGCGTGAAAGTAGCGAATCCCAGAATTAATACAACCGAAGTGTAAAAAGTACTGATTCCGGTTTCTCTCAAAGCACTGAAAACGGATTTCTTTATCTTACCATTGTTTTGCAGGAAATCATGACGATATTTGGCCATGAACTGAATAGCATTGTCTACCGAAATTCCGAACGCAATACTAAACACCAAAATAGTCGATGGTTTCAATGGGATTCCTAAATACCCCATTAATCCGGACGTAATGCAAAGCGGTAAAATATTCGTAATTAACGATGCAAAAACCATTTTGAACGATCTGAATAAATACAGCATCAAAGCAGCAATAACCAAAATTGCAAAAATTAACGATTCAATTAAATTGTCAACCAAATAGGATGTTCCTTTCTGGAAAACCAATGCTTTTCCGGTTAGCGTAACTTCAAAACGATCTTTTGGAAAAATTTCATCAATTTTAGAATGCAGTTTTTTCTCTACTTTCGCCATTTCATCCGTACCAATATCTTTCATGAAAGTGGTGATTCGGGCGTATTGTCCGGTCGAATCAACATAAGCCTTCATTAAATTATCCTTGCTGTTTTTGGTAGCATTTTTGGCATAACCCAAAATAAAAGTCTGTTCCTGTGAAGTTGGTAATTGGTAATATTCCGGATTTCCGTTATAAAAAGCCTGTTTCGAATATTTTACCAGATTTACTATCGAAACCGGTTTTGATAATTCAGGCATCGAAGCAATCGTATTTTGAAGATCGTCCATTTTACGCATCGTCGACAATTTCATAACACCTTTCTTGCGTTTGGTGTCAATCATAATTTCGAGAGGCATCACACCATTAAATTCTTTTTCGTAAAATAAAATATCCTTAAAGAATGAAGCGCTTTTGGGCATCTCTCCAATCAAACTTCCGGAAACCTTCATTTGCGAAACTCCGATAACGCTAAAAATCAAAAGCAAACCATAAATGGCATAAATTACTTTTCGTTTGTTTTTTACAATATTCTCTACCCAATCCAACAAAGTCGAAATATAGGTTCTTGTCAAATGATATAAATGTTTTTCTTTTGGTAACGGCATAAAACTGTACATAATAGGCACAATTACCAAAGTCAGTAAGTAAACCGAAATTACATTGATGGATGTTACGAGGCCAAACTCAAAAAGCAAATCATTACCTGTAATCATAAAGGTGGCAAAACCAATTGCCGTAGTCAAATTTGTCATTAAAGTCGAAACCCCAATTTTCGAAATGATACGCTGCAAAGCTTTTGCCTGATTGCTGTGGAGTTTAATTTCCTGTTGGTATTTGTTAATCAGGAAAATACAATTCGTGATTCCGATTACGATAATCAGCGGAGGAATAATAGCCGTTAAAATGGTAATCTTATAATGAAATAATCCCAGCGTTCCGAATGACCACATTACTCCGAAAATTAAAATACAAATCGAAATAAAAGTTGCTCTGAACGAACGGAAAAAGAAAAAGAAAATCAAAGAAACAACACCTAAAGCTGCACCAATAAAAAGGCCGATCTCACCTTTCATATTGTTTGCATTGATCGTTCTGATGTAGGGCATTCCGGAAACCTTAAGGTCAATACCGGTCGTTTTTTCAAATTTATCAATTTTCGGAACTAAATTCTCCAGGATAAATGTCTTTCTTTCAGCTGTATTAACCAAATCTTTGTTGATGTAAACAGCAGAACGAACGCTTCCGCTTTCTTTATTAAACAGCAATCCTTCATAAAAAGGCAGGTTGGTGAATAAATCGTGTTGAATTCCTTTTAAATATGACGCATCGATTGTTTTTTCCTGATTAATAAATGGAGTAAGGACAAATTTTTCGTTAACGGTATCTTTTTCTAATTTTTTCAAATCATTCAGGGAAACCACCAGATCTATTTCCTTAGACTTTTTAAGGCTTGTCATCAATTCATTCCATGCAGCATAATTTTTTGGCGTAAAAAAGTTAGGGTCTTTAAAACCAATTACAACCAAATTGCCTTCTTCACCAAACTTATCCAGGAATTTTTGATACTCCTTATTTGCTATATGATCTTTTGGAAGCAGGTTGGCTTCGTTATAGGACATAGAAAGATTCTTCCATTGAAAAGCAAGGAGAATGGTTAAGATAACAAGAATAATTAATATTGTTATTCTGTTTTTAAGTATGATTCGGGCTATTTTTTCCCAAAACCCAACTTGTATGGTGTTTTTCATAAATTCTGTAAAAAGGTGCAAATGTAATGAAAAGTGCTATAAATCATAAACAAAGAGCTTTGTTTTTGCGATTTGTTAACATTAATTAACAGACTAATTTTTTAGTATATTTAGATGTTTTGTATAATTCTCCATTAGCTTTTCTCATATTTGTACTTAATTTAAAAAAGCGAAAAAGAATGAACTGGATTTTATTAGTTATTGCCGGACTTTTTGAGGTTGGTTTCGCGTCATGTTTGGGCAAAGCAAAAGAAACGTCAGGAATTGCATCTGCCTATTGGATGGCTGGTTTTTTTGTTTGTCTCTCGATTAGTATGATTTTGTTGTATAAAGCGGCTCAGGTTCTGCCAATTGGTACTGCTTATGCCGTTTGGACAGGAATTGGTGCCGTTGGAACTGTTTTGATAGGTATTTTTATTTTTAAAGAACCGGCAACTTTCTGGAGAATATTTTTTCTTTCGACTTTAATTGCTTCAATCATCGGGCTGAAGTTTGTGTCTAGTCATTAATGAGTTTAATTTATTAGAAATATGCAGGAAAATAACACTGTGATTTATATTTTTTCAGCAATTATTGTATTGTTGATTGCTGTCATTTGTTTTATGGTTTATCAATTAATGGAAGCAAAAAAATCGAAAGAGGATGCTGAAAAGAGTTTTTATGCACTCGAAATGAAAGTGAATGATCTGCAATTAGAAACGTTGGAGTCTAAACTAAATCCGCATCTTTTTAAGAATATTCTAAATTCAATTCAATCGCATGCTTATCAGACTTATTTTGCTTTAGACAAACTGGCCAATGTCCTGGATTATATTTTATACGAAAGCAAAAAGAAATTTGTTACGGCAAAAGAAGAAATTGACTTTGCACTGAATTTAATCGAAATCAATAAAATCAAAATCAGTCCGCTTTTTGAATTAAAGATAAAAACAAACATTAATGATGAAGATAAATTATATGATCAGCCTTTGCTGGCACCGCTAATTTCTATTGATTTAATTGAAAATGCTTTTAAACATGCCGATTTGCAAAGTGCCGATGCTTTTATTTCGGTAGTTTTTGAGTTCAGGGACAATGCTTTTTTTATGACGGTTTCTAATAAAATCTCCGATAAAAAAGTATTAAAAAAGGAGCGGAGCGGTTTAGGGCACGCTACTTTAGAACACCGTTTGCGGATTATTTATAAAAATAATTTCAAACTTGATAAATTCGTAGAAAACGATGTTTATATTGCTCATCTAAAAATTAATCTGCTTGAATACAAAACTGAAATGCTTGCTGCTGGACGATGAATTACCCGGATTAACGTATCTGAAAATGCTTTGTGAACAAATTCCTGAAGTAGAAATCATAAAAACGTTTAATAATCCCGGGAAACTCCTTGCCGAAATTTCGGATCTCGATTTTGATTTATTAATTTCAGATATCGAAATGCCCGGAATTGACGGTTTGCATCTGGCCGAAATGCTGCAGGACAAATTAATTATTTTTTGTACAGCCTATAAAGAATATGCTGCTGACGCTTTTAACATCGATGCGGTAGATTATATTACCAAACCGGTAAAATTAGAGCGTTTGCAAAAAGCGATCTCAAAAGCTTTTGAACGTTTTCATAAACCGGATATCGCAAAGAAATTCATTCAGTTGAATACAGATAAAGGGAAAACCCTATTGTATTTTAATCAGATTCAGTACATCAAAACTGCTGTTAGCGATAGCCGTGATAAAACAGTACTTCTTACTGACGGCACTTTCCTGAATTTGAAAAATGTCAAGTTTGATACACTTTTGAAAGAATTACCGGAAGCTGACTTTTGCCGCATAAATAAAAAAGAAATTGTTGCGGTAAAAGCAATTAAATTTTTTAATCATAACGAAATTGTTTTGCATCATTTAGAAAAAAATGAGAAAAATAGTACCTTAATTTTGAGTGAAACCTATCGTTCTGACTTTTTGAAAAAGGTTAAAGTTTAAAATATTTTTTATTTACAAGAATAAAAATAGTATGCGTCAGGCTAAGCGGAGTCGAAGCCTCTATTTGTGATATAAGCCTTCGACTCCGCTTAGGATGACAGAGTTTTTTCGGCAATAATCTAACTTATTACAAAGTTTTTCAGACTTGTTACATAGATTGAAAATTAGGTTTGAATTTACTTTTTCACTTAAAAATCAGTTTGGATATTTGCCGCAATAAATTTAAAAAACGGGTTATGAATAATTTTAAAAACTCCTTATTTTACATTACTGTTATTGGTGGTTTCACCGCTCTGATATATTGGGTAATTTCAAAAGGCGCTGTACTTGAAGTGGGGCGGGGTATTGTTCAGAAAAAAACAGAAGGTAATCATTGGAATGATTTTCTTCATTCAATGGTTGAAAACTTACAGCATCCATTAGCCATTTTATTAGCGCAGATTGTCACTATTATTTTGGTTGCGCGTTTGTTCGGGTGGTTTTTTAGAAAAATAGGACAGCCTTCCGTAATTGGCGAAATGATTGCCGGTATTGTATTAGGGCCGTCTTTGGTCGGAATGTATTTTCCGGAATTTTCAGCCGCTTTATTTCCAAAAGAATCTTTAGGGAACTTACAATTTTTGAGCCAGATAGGTTTAATACTTTTCATGTTCGTTATAGGGATGGAATTAGATTTGAAGGTGCTTAAGAATAAAGCACATGAATCTGTGGTAATCAGTCACGCCAGTATCGTGATTCCGTTTGCTTTAGGATTGACTCTGGCTTATTTCGTTTATGGTACTTTTGCGCCGGAAGGAGTTGCATTTTCTTCCTTCGGATTGTTTATGGGTATTGCGATGAGTATTACGGCTTTCCCGGTTTTGGCCAGAATCGTGCAGGAACGCGGTATGCAGAAAACAAAATTAGGAACTATTGCCATCACTTGTGCTGCTGCCGATGATATTACGGCCTGGTGTATTCTGGCGGTTGTAATTGCAATTGTAAAAGCGGGTTCGCTTGTGAGTTCATTATATGTTATTGGTCTGGCTATTTTGTATGTTATTATCATGCTAAAAATAGTTCGTCCATTCCTGAAACGTGTTGGAGATTTAAATTCTACTCGTGAAAGCCTGAACAAACCTGTTGTTGCAATTTTCTTTTTAACGCTTTTATTTTCTGCTTATGCTGCTGAGTTAATTGGAATTCATGCCTTATTCGGAGCATTCTTAGCCGGAGCAATTATGCCGGAAAACAATAAGTTCAGAAATATATTTATTGAAAAAGTCGAAGACGTTTCTATAATTGTCCTATTGCCATTATTTTTTGTATTCACAGGTTTACGTACTCAGATTGGTTTATTAAATGACCCGTATTTATGGAAAGTTACCGCAGTAATTATTGCGGTTGCTGTAACCGGGAAATTCTTTGGAAGTGCTTTGGCAGCTAAATTTGTTGGACAAAACTGGAAAGATAGTCTGGCAATTGGAGCTTTAATGAATACTCGTGGTTTAATGGAACTGGTAGTTTTAAATATTGGATATGATTTGGGTGTTTTGTCTACAGAGATTTTTACAATGATGGTAATAATGGCTTTGGTGACCACTTTTATGACAGGTCCGGCTTTAGATTTCATCGGTTTTATTTTTAAGGAAAAGATCACAGCTATTCCACAGGAAATTGGAAACAAAAGCAAATACAAGATTTTACTTTCGTTTGCAACTCCGGAAAGAGGTAAAAAGTTATTGAAAATTGCCAATAGCTTAGTCAGAAAACAACCGGATAACTCGATTGTTACAGCAATGCATTTGTCTTTAAGCACAGAAGTGCATTCATTTGATGTGAAAGACCATGAACGCAAAATGCTGGTGCCGGTTATTGAAGAATCGGAGCGTCTGAACCAAAATATGGTAAGTGTTTTTAAAGTCACAAATGATATTGATACCGATATTATTGATACCGCCAATCAGGGAGAATATGATTTGTTATTAGTTGGCTTAGGCCAGTCTATTTTTGAAGGAACTTTACTTGGAAAAATACTTGGTTTTACGACCAGAATAGTAAACCCTGACCGTTTGATAGATAAGTTTACGGGAAAAGAAGGTTTGTTCGAAAACTCGCCATTTGATGAAAGAACACGTCATATTATAGCGAAGAGTAAAATGCCTGTCGGAATTTTTATCGATAAGGATTTAGAAGAAGTCAATCAGGTTTTTATGCCGGTCTTTAGCAAAGAAGATGCTTTTTTAATTGATTATGCTAAGAAATTAATCAATAATAATGGTTCTCAAATTACTGTTTTAGATGCAAGCGGCGAAGTAAAAAGCACTCGTGATCTTCAGGAAACAATACGTTCTATTGAGCAGATTGCTCCAAATCATATCATGATTATGCACGAAAGAACAATTAAAAAAGAATTTTTAGAAAGTCAGAACTTAATGATTATTAGCCTTGACAGTTGGAAAAAGCTGATAGAATCTCAAAGTACCTGGCTGAATAATACGCCTTCTGTTTTGATTTTGAAACCGTAGAGAGTTTTAAATTCCAAAATTGAAATCCCTAATCCCAATCTTTAAAAATTGGGATTAGGGATTTTGTTTTTATACAATTGTTTTACCACGTTTTATTTGTCAGGAACAAGGAATCTTCGTTAGAAGCTCTACAAAGATTGGCGCTTTTGCTTGCGGAATTTCTAGTGTGATTTCTCTTTCGTCGAAACGACAAACTTTGCGCAAAAACCATAAAAAAACAAAAAATTCCAAACCCCAATCATAAAATTGGAATTTGGAATTTAAAATATTGGAATTTATTTGATTATCCAACCAAATTAATAATCTTCCCGGGAACAATAATCACTTTATTCGGTATTCTTCCGTCTAATTGTCTTAACGTTCTTTCATCCTTCATAATGATTTCTTCGATTTGTTCCTTGGTTAAATCCAAAGGCAATTCGATCGTGAAACGCATTTTTCCGTTGAAAGAAACCGGATATTCTTTGCTGCTTTCTACCAAATGATTCGCGTCAAAAACGGGGAAAGCAACTGTCGAAATGGAACCTTTATGTCCCAATTGCGACCATAATTCTTCAGCAATATGCGGTGCATAAGGCGAAACCAAAATAGCCAATGGTTCTAAAATCGCTCTTGAATGACAATTTTGAGAAGACAATTCATTCACACAAATCATAAACTGGGAAACCGAAGTATTGAAAGAGAAACTCTCAATATCGTCTGCTACTTTTTTGATGGTTTTGTGTAATGATTTTAAGTTGTCTTTTGTTGGTTCGTCGTTGTTTACGATTAAACCGTTATTCTCATCAAAATACAAACGCCATAATTTTTTCAGGAAACCAAAAACTCCCGAAATTCCAGCGGTATTCCAAGGTTTTGCCTGCTCTAACGGGCCCAAAAACATTTCGTACAAACGCAATGTATCAGCGCCGTATTCCGCACAAATATCATCTGGAGTTACTACATTGTATTTTGATTTTGACATTTTTTCGACTTCGCGGCCTACAATGTATTTTCCGTCTTCATAGCAAATGAATTCAGCATCTTTATATTCAGAATATAATGGATTATTACGGAATTTTTCAGTATCCAATTGGTTTGTTGATTCATCGATCACCTTCAAATCTACGTGTAAAGGCTGCAAAGAAGCCACAGCAATAGACAAGTTTGTTGTAGACTCAGAAAATCTAACAAATAACTTATTACAAAAATCATTTAAAATATCACTTTCAACTTTTTCTAAATCAAAATAAACACCATTACGTGTAAAATTAAATTTTTGATCACTTTTTAAATTAAATTTACTCGATACCTTTATTAGCTCTTTATAATATTCCGCAGAAACTAAAACCTTATTCCAAGTATCAACTGTTTCAATATATCCCGCTTCATTTTCTCCTCCTATAAAATCAAAACTCAAGAATCTATAAACAAAAGCACTAGTCCCCAAAATCATTCCCTGATTGATCAGTTTTTTGAATGGCTCTTCGGTTGGAGCAAAACCTTTGTCTTTTAAGAATTTATTCCAAAAACGAGAATACAATAAATGTCCGGTTGCGTGCTCGCTTCCGCCAATATATAAATCAACGCTTTCCCAATATTTCAACGCTTCTTTACTTGCAAATTCGGTTTCGTTGTGTGCATCCATATAACGCATCCAATACCAGGAACTTCCCGCCCAACCTGGCATGGTGTTCAATTCAAGAGGAAAAATTTCAAAATTATCAACTAAATCAGTATTAACAATTTCATTGTTTTTGGTATCCCAAGCCCAGATTGTTGCATTTCCTAACGGAGGCAAGCCATCTTCGGTTGGCAAATATTTCTCTACTTCAGGTAAAATAATCGGTAAATGTTCTGCAGCAATCATTTTTGGCAAACCATTTACATAATACACCGGGAAAGGTTCTCCCCAATAACGCTGGCGAGAGAAAACGGCATCACGCAAACGGTAATTTGTTTTTCCGGTTCCTTGGCCTATATTTTCTAACTCAGCAATTACTTTTTGAGTTGCCGTTTTATAATTTAATCCGTTTAGGAAATCAGAATTGGCGATTTCAACGTTGTCTTTTGAACCGTAAGCTGCTTCAGAAATGTCAACATTAGCAAAAATATTTTTGATTTCCGGCATTCCGTTTTGACCTTTAAAGAAATTCGCAAAAGCATAATCTCTTTCATCTCCGCAAGGAACCGCCATAACAGCACCTGTTCCGTAGCCAGCCAAAACGTAATCTCCAATCCAGACCGGAATTGGTTCTTTCGTAAAAGGATGTTCTGCATACGCTCCGGTAAATACGCCCGAAATGGTTTTTACATCGGCCATACGCTCACGCTCTGAACGTTTTGCTGTTTTTTCGATATAGGCTTCTACAGTTGCTTTTTGTTCCGGAGTTGTAATTTTAGCTACCAAATCATGTTCGGGAGCCAAAGTCATAAAAATTACTCCAAAAATGGTATCAGGTCTGGTTGTAAATACAGAAATTTCTAATTGCTCTTCGACTCCGCTCAGAGTGACATCAGAAGAAATAACTTTGAAAGAAACCATAGCTCCGACTGATTTTCCGATCCAGTTTCTTTGCGATTCTTTTATAGATTCGCTCCAGTCGATATCATTTAAACCTTGCAGCAAACGTTCTGCATAGGCAGAAATTCGCATGCTCCATTGGGTCATTTTTTTACGGATTACAGGATATCCTCCACGCTCGGAAACTCCGTTTACGATTTCGTCATTCGCCAAAACAGTTCCTAAACCGGGACACCAGTTTACTTCGGTTTCAGCCAAATAGGTTAATCTGTATTGCAAAAGGATTTTTTCCTGCTCATCTGCTGAAAATGCATTCCATTCGCCTGACGAAAAAGAAACAATATTATCATCACAAACAGCATTTACATTCGTATTTCCTTCTTTTTCGAAGATGGCAGCCAAAGTTGAAATATCTTCAGCTTTGTCTATATTTTTATTATACCAGGAATTAAATAACTGAATAAAAATCCACTGGGTATGTTTGTAATAATCCGGATTTGAGGTACGTACTTCACGGCTCCAATCGAAAGAAAAACCAATTTTATCCAATTGTTTACGGTAACCCGCAATTTGTTTTCCTTCTTTATCAACCCCACCGTCAATATTTACGCGTGTTGTATCTTCCGGACGCTGCCCGGTCTGGATTGCATATTGCTCTGCCGGTAATCCAAAACTGTCGTAACCCATTGGATGCAAAACATTGAATCCCTGATGTCTTTTGAAACGAGAATACACATCTGAAGCAATATAACCCAGCGGATGCCCAACGTGTAGTCCTGCTCCGGATGGATAAGGAAACATGTCTAGCACATAATGCTTCGGTTTTTCAGAATTGTTTGATGCAGCAAAAGTTTGGTTTTCAGCCCAATATTTTTGCCATTTTTCTTCGATTTCGTTTGGATTATACTTCATTTCTAAGGTTCAAAGGTTCAGAGTGACAAGGTTCAAAGGTTTTATCACTAAATTATTTAAGTCCGCAAATTTACATTTATTACACATTGTACCAAAGCTATTTCACTGACAAACAAATAAAATAACAAAATACTTATTTTTAATTACGTAAAAATACTTATTATTGCATTTGAAATACTTATTTGCATGGAACCAATTACAGAAAATAAGAAATACAACATTGAAGTCCGTCTTTGGATTGAGGAAGCTGAAGGACCATTTTTAGGAATTGGGAAAATCTGGCTGCTCCAAAACATCCAAAAAACCGGTTCCATTACTAATGCAGCCAAGGAAATGAAAATGGCGTATCGTCAGGCCTGGCAATTAGTCGAAGAAATGAATCAGCGTGCAGAAAGCCCATTGGTACAAAAACTTTTGGGCGGAAAAGGCGGCGGCGGTGCAAGACTAACAGAAGCCGGAGAAAAAGCGATAACCATTTTTTATGAGGTTGAAAAACGAATTAAGGATTTTGCTCTGAAAGAAACTCAAAATCTGAAATTCTAAAAATTTAAATCACACTATTCATTTTTAAACACCCTGAATTTCATTAAAAATTAAATACAATTCAACACTTGGTGCCAGGATGAAGGGAGTCGAAAAAAGCTTTGATCATCAACTAGATTAAAAAAAATTTAATAACCAAAACCAGTTTTAACAATTTTCAGTATTCATTTTAAAACATACTGAAAATCTAATTCGAATTTATGAAAATAAAAATCTATCTATTTCTGTTTTTTATAAGTTTTAAATGCTTTTCACAAATAGAAAATTCAAAAATAAACCGGGACAGTATTAAAAAGGAAGTTCTGAATGAAATTGTGATTACTGCCTCCCGTCGTTCAGAAAATTTAATGCGTTCTCCTATAAGTATCGAGCAATTAAAATCGGCGGAAGCCAAAAATATGGGATCATCAAGTATTTATGAAGCGCTTGAAAATGTAAAAGGTGTTCAGATTATTACGCCAAGTTTGGGTTTTAAGGTTATAAATACACGAGGTTTTGCCAATTCGACGAACGTTAGATTTGTACAATTAGTAGACGGAATCGATAATCAGGCTCCGCATTTGGGTGCTCCAATTGCCAATGCCTTAGGAGCGGACGATCTTGATATCGATAAAATAGAAATTATTCCGGGAACGGCTGCGGCTTTATATGGAATGAACGCCATAAATGGTCTGGCCAATATTCGGACTAAAAACCCTTTTGAATATCGAGGCATCAGCATTCAGCAATTGACGGGTGTAAATCATGTTGGAGACATCGATCGGTTTTCACCGAAAGTATATTCGCAGTTTAATTTGAGATTGGCAAAAGCATTCAGTGAAAAATTGGCACTTAAAATAAATGCTTCAACAACAGGAGGAACGGATTGGGTTGCCGATGACCGAACTGATCTGGCTCCAAACGTCAATGCTTCAACAAACTTGTATGGCTCAGATAATCCGGCTTATGACGAAGTTAACGGTTACGGAAACGAATCGGCAAACAGAAAAACACTGAATTTAAATGGCAAAAATTATGTCGTTGCAAGAACAGGTTATCGCGAAACTGATATTTCAGATTATAACATTGAAAATTACAAGGCTGATGTTGGTTTTTATTTCCGTCCAAAAAAAGGAAACGAATTGGCAATAACTTATAAAACAGCATTAATCAATACAATTTATCAGCGTTCGAATAGGTTTAGACTGGACAATTATACCTTAAATCAATTTGCTGTTGATTACCATACTCCAATTTTTCAGGTTAAGGGATATTTAACTTCCGAAAATACCGGGAACTCTTATAATATGCGTTCATTAGCCGAAAACATGGATCGTTCTTACAAATCAGATAATCAATGGTTTGCAGATTATACCACGGTTTATAAAAATGCAATAACTAACGGAGCGAGTGTAACTGATGCTCATAAAATAGCCAGAACCAAATCTGACCAAGGTCGTTTTGAGCCCGGAACTGAAGCTTATAAAAAAAAGAAAAATGAATTAGTAGACATTAATAATTGGGATATTGGTGCTGCTTTGCGTGTAAAATCGTCTTTGGTCCATGCAGAAGGTTTACTCAATTGGGATAAGACTTTTGCTGGTTTTTTCGAAAAAATTGACGCAAAATTATTAAGCGGTTTCGATTACAGAACCTATATTATTGTACCTGACGGAAATTATTTTATCAATCCCAAAAGTGCTTCCGGGAATTTGACTTATCAAAAAACAGGTGGTTTTACACAATTGACAAAAACTTTATTTAATGACAAACTAAGCATGGGCGCTATTTTAAGAGTTGATAAAGCCGATTATTTTGATGCTAAATTTACGCCTCAGTTTACGGCAGTTTATGCTCCAAAAGAAACAATTAGTTTTAGGGCATCCTACCAAAACGGCTATCGTTTCCCGAGTATTTTTGAAGGTTTCTCTAATGTAAATAGTGGCGGTGTAAAACGTGTTGGTGGTCTGCGAATTATGTCTGACGGTATTTTTGAAAATTCATATACAAAAGCATCGATAGATCAATTTCAGTCGCAGGTAAATAGTGACGTAAATACGCTGGGGCTGACTCAGGCGCAAGCGATTGAAAAGAATAAAAATACAATTCAGAAAAATCCATATACCTATTTAAAACCTGAATTTGTAAAATCATTTGAATTTGGTTTTAGAGGACTTGCACTAAATAAAACAATGTTTATAGATGCCGATTTCTATTACAACTCTTATAAAAATTTTATCGCCCAGGTCGAAGCAAGTATTCCAAACACTACGGATCCTGCACTTATTCCAACAGCTTTGTTTTCTAAAACAACCCAAAACAGATATCGTTTGTGGACCAATTCAAAAAGTAAAATTTATAATTATGGAGGAAGTTTAGGTTTGAAATATCGATTTGATCAAACTTTTACGGCTTTAACGAATGTAACGTATACCAAGCTTGACCGAACTGATGATAAGGATGGTCTTGAAGATGGTTTTAATACTCCTGAATTTAATGTAAACGGAAGCCTTATAGCAGAAAATATCTGGAAAAACCTTGGCGCAGGTATAAATGCTCGCTATCAAAACAATTTCGATTATGTATCTTTTTTAGTCAGCGGAAATGTTCCTTCTTATTGGTCAATGGATGCGCAGGTAAATTACAATTTCAAAAAAGGAATTACTGCGAAATTAGGAGGAACCAATATTATGAATAAACCTTATAATTCAATACTTGGCGGACCGTCAATTGGCGGATTATACTATTTGTCATTGGTATGGGAAGTTCGAAAGATCTAATTTTTGAGGTTCAAAGCTGCAAAGGTTCAAAGTAACAGAAGTTTTTAATGGTGATTATTGTAACATCTAATTGTACATTTATTGTACGAAAGTTAAAAGTTTGGACGTTATTAACTTCAAATAAAGAAATTCTTTATTATTTTTACCACATAATTTAAGCATATTATGAGTTCGAACTTTGATAAATTTCAAAAACGCAGGTTAATTTCTTCTTATTTTTCGGTTGTATTAAGTGTTTTTCTGGTATTATTCCTTTTGGGGGTGCTGGGATTATTCATTATAAATTCTAAAAAACTGGCCAATGATTTTAAGGAAAAAATCGCAATGACGGTTTTCTTTAAAAATGAAGCTAATGATAGTGTTATAAAAGCATTCAATACCGAATTGAAAAGAGCTCCGTATGCAAGATCGTTTGTTTATGTTACCAAAGAAAAGGCTGCAAAAGAGCACACTGATATTATTGGAGAAGATTTCCTGACTTTTTTAGGCGAAAATCCGTTATTGAATTCTTACGACATTCATTTAAAAGCTGATTATGTTGAAAGGGACAGTATCTCCATAATTGAAAACAAATTACGCAAAAACACTATGATTTCAGATATTGTTTATGATAAGCAATTAGTAAATCTTGTAAATGATAACATCAAAAAAGTCAGCATGTGGATTTTGATTATCACCGGCTTTCTAACTATTATTGCTGTTTTATTAATCAATAGTTCATTACGATTATCCATACATTCAAATCGTTTCATTATTAAAACCATGCAGATGGTTGGCGCAACAAAAGCCTTTATCCGCAAACCTTTTGTAATGCGAAGTGTAAAATTAGGAATGTTAGGCGCCGGATTAGCCATTATTGCTTTAATAGCACTTTTAATTTATGTAGAAACCAATTTCCCGGGATTAGGAATTTTAGAAGACAAAATATTAATCGGATTAGTATTATTAGCCGTTTTCGGATTAGGCGTTTTAATTACCTGGGTAAGTACACACTTTGCAACACAACGTTTCCTTAATTTAAGAACTGACGATCTTTATTAATTTTAGATTGCTGATTAACGATTTATGATTAAAAACTTAAAATATTGGAATGAGATTGCTTCGTTCCCCGCAATGACAAAATGAAAAACAATAATAACACAGAAGAGCCACAACAAAAACAGGAATTCCTTTTTGACAGTATCAACTACAAAATTCTTTTGATAGGAATTGCAGTAATTGCACTGGGATTTATTTTAATGTCTGGCGGAGGGAGTGATAATCCGAAAGTTTTCAGTGAAGATGTTTTTAGCTTCAGACGTATTCGTTTGGCACCAACTACCGTTTTAATTGGTTTTGGAATCACGATTTATTCTATTTTCAAAAAATCCAAATAAATAGATTTTGTAGATTTTTTTGTAACCCTGAGCGAAGTTGAAGGGCACAGCAATTTAAAATCTGAAATCTAAAATCTAAAGTCCTCCATGAATACATTACAAGCTATCGTTCTTGCCATTATTGAAGGAATCACAGAATTTTTACCTGTTTCTTCAACTGGCCACATGATTATTGCCTCTTCTTTTTTTGGAATTGCCCACGATGATTTTACTAAACTTTTTACGATCGTAATTCAGCTTGGCGCTATACTTTCTGTAGTCGTTTTATATTTCAAACGTTTCTTTCAAACACTTGATTTTTACTTTAAACTTATAGTTGCTTTTATTCCGGCAGTAGTTTTAGGATTATTGTTGAGCGATATCATAGACGGATTATTAGAAAATCCGGTTACAGTTGCTATATCTCTATTGATTGGCGGAATTATTTTATTGAAAGTTGACGAATGGTTCAACAAACCAAATACAGCCGAAACTTCTCAGGAGATCACTTATTTACAGGCTTTTAAAATTGGATTATTTCAGTGTATTGCCATGATTCCCGGAGTTTCCAGAAGCGGTGCAAGTATTGTGGGCGGTATGTCTCAAAAACTATCAAGAACTACTGCTGCTGAATTTTCATTCTTTTTGGCTGTTCCGACAATGTTGGGCGCAACCGTAAAAAAATGTTATGATTATTATAAAGCCGGATTTGAATTATCCCACGATCAGGTTAATTTATTGGTTATCGGAAACGTGGTAGCTTTTATTGTAGCTCTTTTGGCAATTAAAACTTTCATTGGATTTTTAACTAAAAATGGCTTTAAGGTTTTTGGTTATTACCGAATAATTGCCGGAATCATTTTATTGGTGATTCACTTTTTCATTCACCCGCTTACGATTATATAATGACACCTGAAGAATATCTAGACGGACAAATTTTACTGATAGACAAACCTTTAAAATGGAGTTCGTTTCAGGCAGTCAATAAATTAAAATACCTTTTAATTAATAAAGTCGGACTTCCAAAAAAGTTCAAAATCGGTCACGCAGGAACTTTAGATCCTTTAGCTACCGGATTATTATTAATTTGTACCGGAAAATTCACCAAAAGAATTTCGGAATTGCAGGGTCAGGCCAAAGAATATACCGGAACTTTTTATATCGGAGCTACTACACCATCTTATGATTTAGAGACAGAAGTCGATCAGACTTTTCCAACGGAGCATATTGATGAAACTTTGGTTTACGAAACCGTAAAACAATTTTTAGGTGAAATCGATCAAAAACCGCCAATTTTTTCAGCAATTAAAAAAGATGGCGTTCGTTTGTACGAACATGCGCGTGCCGGGGAAACTATCGAAATTGAAAGCAGAAAAACTACGATTCACGAATTTGAAATTACGAGAATTGCATTACCCGAAATCGATTTTAGAGTAGTTTGCAGCAAAGGGACTTACATTCGTTCTTTAGCTTTTGATTTTGGAAAAGCAATGAATTCAGGATCACATCTAACCGTCCTGCGACGAACCAAAATTGGCGATTACGATGTGAAAGATGCAATTGACATTACTTTGTTCGAAGAAAGTCTTAAACTGCAATAAAAATAAAAAAGCACATTATAAAAGGCTATATAATGTGCCTCTACTTCTAAAGTATATCTGTTTCATACTTTGTTTTTTTAATAATGAGGTATGTTTTTACCTCCAAATAGAAAACCTGAAAAAAAATCATAAAACTTTTCAAATAAACTTTTCATAATAGTGAGTTTTAATAGTTAGACATTAAATAAACACCATAAAAAAAGTAAATCAAATAGTAGAAGTGGGATTCGTCTTACAAAGATAAAAATATTTTTTTTAAAACAAAATATTTTTTCAGATTTTAAAAGCGTAGTGTATTTATTATCAATTAATTAACAAAATTTTAAGGGAAATTTATACTTACAGTAAAAACTTACAATCGATTATATTTGATATTCTCCATAATTTCAAGTAATTCTTTCTGAACCGAAATTCCTTTATCGGCCAGATACCATAGCTGTAAATCGGTTTTAATTTTTTCATCAATTACTCCAAATTCTTTTTTATAATCAGCCATCAATTCAGTTGCCCCTTTTGGTCTTGGTCCCCAATCTGTACGAACAATCCCCGCTTCTTTACAAATCACAATAACTTTAGGAATTGCTCTTCCGCCATTTGTCAGATAATGGCTCATTAATTCATCATTTGTATCACGCAAAACAATTCGGAGATCGATCTTTTTATTTGACTCTGAAGCCATTTTATTTATGATCGGAAGTATTTGTGCCGCATCTCCGCACCATCCTTCAGAAATTACCAGCCAGATATAATGATTGTCTAATTTTTGCAGCTTATCGATAGTATCTTCAGAAATTTTAATCGTTTTCTCGAGACGATTCATTCGGGCTTCATTCAAACCTGTATATCGCGTGAGATTTTCAGACTGTTCGTTACCCGTTGATTTTCCTTCGGACAATAAATCAGTAACTAATTTTCGATATTCAGAATAAGAATAACTATTGAATAATGCTTTGGCTACAATACTTTTCATATTTGTTTCGTTTTGATTCCTATAAATTTAGGAAAGTTTAAAAAGAAGGAAAATGATTTTTATCACATCGAAAAAATGAGCTCTAAAAAAACATCAATAAATTTAAAAAGAAAAGAGCAATTAATTTTTAAAAACATTATTTTAAAAAAACAGAATATGTCTATATTTGCACAAATTAACGCAACACACATGAAATATAAAAGAATTCTTCTAAAACTTAGCGGCGAGGCCTTGATGGGTGATTTACAATACGGAATTGACCCTAAAAGATTAGCCGAATATGCTGAAGAAATTAAGCAAATTCACAGTAAAGGAGTAGAAATTGCTATTGTTATTGGAGGAGGAAATATTTTTAGGGGCGTTGCTGGTGCAAGTGCCGGTATGGATAGAGTACAAGGCGATTATATGGGAATGCTTGCTACCGTAATTAATGGTATGGCTTTGCAGGGAGCCCTAGAAGATAAAGGAATGAAAACCCGTCTTCAGACAGCGCTAAAAATGGAATCTATTGCGGAACCTTATATCAAAAGAAGAGCAGATCGTCATCTTGAAAAAGGAAGAATCGTAATTTTTGGTGCCGGAACCGGAAATCCATATTTTACTACTGATACTGCAGCTGTTTTAAGAGGAATCGAAATTAATGCAGATGTTATTTTAAAAGGAACCCGTGTTGATGGTGTTTATGATTGTGACCCTGAAAAAAATGCTTCGGCCGTAAAATTTGACTTCATCTCATTTGATGATGTGCTTAAAAAAGGACTGAATGTAATGGATACAACAGCCTTTACTTTAAGTCAGGAAAACAAATTGCCAATCGTTGTTTTTGATATGAACAAAATTGGAAATTTATTAAAAATCTGTGAAGGAGAAAATATAGGAACCGTAGTTAATATATAAACACTTATTTATTAGAGTTTTAACTATAGTCTAAACGAATAATCTTAAAATATTAAATCATATTAGTTAGTATAATTAGATGCTGACATTTTTAGAAGATCTGGAAATCAAGCAATCTAAAATCTAAAAATCTAAAAAAATGACTGAAGAAATAGAATTTATATTAGATAGTACTGAAGAATCAATGAATGGTTCGATTGCGCATTTAGAGAAAGAATTTCTTAACATTCGCGCAGGAAAAGCTTCACCTGCAATGCTTGGAAGTGTTTTTGTAGATTATTACGGATCTGCAACACCACTTTCTCAAGTGTCAAAAATCAGTGTACCGGATGCACGGACAATCACTTTGCAGCCGTTTGAAAAAAACATGCTTCAAACTATTGAAAAAGCAATCATGGTTGCTAATATTGGTTTCAATCCAATGAATAACGGAGACGTTATCATTATCAGTGTTCCGCCTTTGACAGAAGAACGTCGTAGAGATCTGGCAAAGCAAGCAAAATCTGAAGCGGAAGATGCAAAAATTGGTGTTCGTAACGTACGTAAAGATGCCAATACTGAAATTAAAAAATTAGAAAAGGAAGGAACTTCTGAAGATATTTGCAAATCAGCTGAAGAAGAAGTTCAGAACTTAACAAACACGTACATCAGAAAAATTGATGAATTACTGGCCGCTAAAGAGGCTGAAATTATGAAAGTTTAGTTAATTTAACATATAATTAAAAATCCGTTTAGTAAAATTGTACTGGACGGATTTTTTTATTCTTATTTTTGCATACCAAAATCAAATACTTTTCGTTTTTGAATCTATAATACTACGTATGAAGCTATTCTGTTTTTTAACTTTGTTTTTTACGCTTACTATACAAGCGCAATTTCAAATAAACGGAATTGTAAATGACCCAAAAAGCAAACCACTTCCGTTTGCCACAATTACAACTTCAGACAACAACAATACTATTACTGATGTTGATGGGAAATTTATACTTTCATCCAAATCAAAGATTACATCTTTTACAGTTTCTTATATAGGTTTCAAAACCAGAGTTATTACTGTAATAGAAAATAAAAAATATTACCCTGTTTCGCTTTCTGAAAAAACAGATGCTTTAAAGGAAGTTGTTATTTCTAATGAAAATCCTGCCTTAGCTATCATAAGAAAAGTTATTGCCAATAAAAACAATAACAATCCACAAAAAAAGCTAAGTAGTTTTGATTATAAAACATACAATAAACTTATCGTTACAGCGAATCCGGATTCTATCGATGGCAGAATTGATTCATCAGCAGTTTATAAAGACTTCAATAAGAAACGAATAAATATTGATTCGTCTGATTATAAATTTAAAGAGATTATTAACAAACAGCACTTATTTCAAACAGAGAAATTATCCCAATACCAGTTTGGAAATAACAAACTGAAAGAAACAATTTTGGGAACTAAAATGGCCGGTTTCAAACAGCCTGTATATGAAATCATAGCTTTCAATTTACAATCTATTTCTATTTATGATTCGAATTATGAGTTATTCGAAACGAAACATCAAAGTCCAATTGCGAACAATGCCCTTTCGGATTATAACTACAAACTTCTCGATACTGTTGCCATCAAAGGTCGAAATACCTATATGATTTATTTCAAAAACAAAAAAAGAAGAAAATCAAATGGACTGGAAGGTGTTTTATATATTGATCAGGAAAATTTTGCTGTTGCCAAAGCCGTAATGCGGACAAAAGCCGTTTTAGATATCAGCGGCATACATGAATTTGAATATGTTCCAAGTGAAAAACTATGGTTTCAGAGCAATACAACATTCAAAATTGTAAAAGGAAAAAACAAAGAAGATATAAAAATTTTAGGTGGAACTATTCAGTTTGATGCAGATGCAGGTGAAAACTTTGAACCAAGAAAAAAAGTAGCTTCAGATTTTACTTATTTACTTTCTGAAAGCAACAATTTTGATGTTCATTACAACACTAATACACCAATAAAAAATCCATCTCTTTATATTGAAATTAAAGATGATGCCAGCAACAAACCTGAAACCTTCTGGAATAAATACCGAAAAGACAGCCTCGATTTAAAAAGCGAAAAAACATATCTTTTATTAGACAGTCTTTCTTTGGACAGAAGAATAGAAAAAAGGCTGAGATCGGGACGAAAAATCATCAATGGTTATTTTCCTATTGGTCCGGTTGACCTTGACTTAAAGAAAATAATAAGTTACAATAACTATGAAGGTTTTAGATTAGGTCTTGGCGGAATAACCAATGACAGGTTTTCTAAAAATTTCAGAATTGAAGGTTACGCTGCTTACGGTACAAAAGATGGCGTTACGAAGTATAGTATAGGTTCAGGGGTTTTGCTTGACAAGTATACCAATACCTGGCTGAATGGATATTATACCGATGATATTAGGGAAATTGCAAGTACTCTTTTTGCGGTCGACAAACGTGTTTTTAAAATTTATGATCCACGTCCGATTAATATTAGTACTTTTTACGAATACATTAGCTGGAGAGCCAATCTTCAAACTAAAATAATTCCTAAAACCGAAGCTGTTCTGGAATTATCACGAAACGATATTACTCCAAAATTTGACTATCTTTTTAATTTAGACGGAAAATTATATTCGAGTTACATCATGACTACAGCAATGCTTTCGATTGTCTGGGCACCATTTAGTGATTTTATGCAAACACCCACCGGAAGAACCGAATCTGATAAAAGGTTTCCCAGATTTACTTTTCAATACACACAATCACTGCCGGATGTTTTAGGAAACGATTTTACTTTTGGAAAGATCGATTTTAAAACAGAGTATGAAAAAAAATACCTGAACGGACAAAAAACAAGTTTATTATTTCAGGGAGGTTATGCAATGGGCGATGTTCCCATGACTCATTTATACAATACCGCACCTAATAACCTGACTAAAGAAACAATTGCTCAGCGTATTACTTTTTCGGGAAGAAACAGTTTTGAAACTATGTATTTTAATGAGTTCTTTTCCAGTCAATATGCTTTATTTCAGATTAAACATGGTTTTGACCGAATTAAATTACTGAGAAAAGTCCGTCCTTCATTAGTGCTTGTGACAAGAATGGCGTGGGGAAATATGAAAAATCCCGAGCAGCACGCTGGACCAATTTATAAAACTTTGGATAAAGGTTATTTTGAATCCGGAATTGAGTTAAACAAAATCTATAAAGGTCTTGGCCTGAGTGGATTTTATCGTTACGGACCAAATCAGTTGCCAAAATTTGAGGATAATATTGCGGTTAAAATATCTTATGTTCTTGATTTAGGTTTATAAGTTAAGAATCGTTTTAAGAAGCTGTTTCCTGCTGTACACTATATCTTTTATGTCTCGTTCAATAACGAGACACAAAAGGATGACGTTCCCATCAGGGCTATGGCTTTAGATTTCAAAAGAAATTTCATTATTGATAAATCAACTACAATCTTGTCAATTTCGACGGATATTCATATATAAAACTAAAAAAAACCAATTCCAAACTTAGTTTGTTATTCCGATTTCTATGATAACCTTTGCGGCTTCGCCTTTGCGAGCAAAATAACCTCGAGTACTTTGCGGTAAAAGACGATATTAGTATTTAAAAATTAATTTTTTTCTAAGATTCGTAACATTTTAATAGTTCTCGTATCCAAAGGGCGGATCCGATTAATTAACAATTTAAAACTATTAAAAATGAAAAAGTATATTTTGATTACCGCCCTTTTATTTTCTGCATTATGTTTAAATGTTTTTGCGCAAGCTAAATCGTATCCGTTTGAGGTTGCCAAAACCGGAAAAGGAAAACAAGCTATTATTTTCATTCCAGGATTTGCTTCTTCAGGAGATGTATGGAATGAAACCAAAGCCAATTTTGAAAAAAAATTTACCTGTTACACTTTGACAATGGCCGGTTTCGCCGGAGTAAAACCACAGCCGAATCCTTCATTTGAAAATTGGAAAACTAAAATCGCCAATTATATCAAAACCAATAAAATTGAAAAGCCAATCCTAATCGGTCACAGTATGGGAGGAGGATTAGCGCTTGCCATCGCAGCTGATTATCCGGAATTAATCGATAAAATTGTGGTGGTCGATGCACTTCCGTGTTTGGCGGCTTTGAGTGACCCCTCTTTTAAATCAAAAGAAAATAACGACTGTTCTGCGATGGTAAATCAAATGATGGCGATGACAGATGCTGAGTTTTATGATATGCAGAAAAAAATGATGCCGAGACTTTTAGAAGATATTTCAAAACTGGAAATGGTAATAGATTGGAGCATGAAATCGGACAGAAAAACCTTTGCTCAAATGTATTGTGATTTCTCTAATACCGATTTAAGAGAAAAAATTGCAGCTATAAAATGTCCGTCTTTAATATTGCTGGAATCTTATTTTATAAATTTAAAACCTGCCATTGAAAGTCAATATCAAAACTTAAAAACAGCTAATTTTCAATATGCGAATAAGGGAATGCATTTTATAATGTACGATGATACAGCATGGTATTTAGAACAATTAAACAACTTTATAAAATCTAAATAATGGAGTTTGAAAATATCTATAAAACATATTGGGACAGAATATTCAGACTTTGCATGGGCTTTGTCAACGATTATGATATTGCGCAGGATCTGGCTCAGGAGACTTTTATAATTGTCTGGCAAAAGCTGGATAGTTTTAGAAATGAATCTGCTATAGGAACCTGGATTTTCAGAATTGCATCTAATAACTGTTTGAGGCAGATTGAAAAAGAAAAACGTTTCCCAAAATCAGATTTGCCGATTAATTTAAGCGAAGAAAAACAAACTTCAATTGAGCCACAAATTCGGTTTCTCTATAAATGTATTGCCGAATTGCCCGAAACAGAACGTATCATTATTTCGCTGGAACTCGAAGATGTAAAACAGGCAGAAATCGCCAAAATCGTTGGACTTTCTGAAGCTAATGTAAGAGTGAAAATTCACAGAATTAAAGAAAAACTGACTCAAAAATTTAAAGAAAATGGACAGCAATAATATAGACTTTAAAGATTTATGGAAAAAACAAACCGTAAGTCAGCCCAATATCGAGGATTTGATGGCAAGGCTAAAACAATTTAAAAAAGCAGGCTTGAGAAGTTTATGGAAAACCAATATTTTGCTTTTTGCGACATCTGCTTTTATCCTTTTTGTCTGGTATTATTATCAGCCACAGTTTATTTCAACTAAAATCGGAATCGTTTTGGTAATCCTGGCAATGATAATGTATGTCGCAGTTTACAATGGTTTACTGCGTATTTATAAAGATATTGACGCGACTCAAACCAATCAGGAATATTTGCAGAAACTGATATTAATCAAACGGAAACAGCAATTTCTGCAGTCTGTAATATTGAGTTGGTATTTTGTTTTGCTTCTTGCCGGAATATGTTTGTATATGTATGAATATGCCTCAAGAATGACTGTTTTTTATGCACTGATTACATATGGCGTAACATTGCTTTGGATTGGTTTTAATTGGTTTTATTTACGTCCGAAACAAATTAAGAAACAACAGGAAAAAATTAATGAGCTGATTACAAAGTTTGAAAACGTAAATAAACAATTGGATTAATAAATTCCAATATTTAAATTCCAAATTCCAATTTTACGATTGAGGTTTGGATTTTTTTTTGTTTTCAGCGAACAGTTTGTCATTCCGTAGAATCTCAGAATCCAATTGGTTTTACGTATAGATTCTTACGGAATAACAAGTTTGTGTTTAGTTTTTTCGCGAAAGAATTCATAATTAAAATTTAAAGTTGAATGTCATTTTGGCATTTTATAAAAATGGTTCGTAAATTGTTGTGAGTTTACGAAGACAAAACATAAACTAAAAAAATATAGATATGGGAAGTGGATATTTAATTCTCGCGGGACTTATCATGTTATTTAGCTGGTTGGTAAGTTCAAGATTAAAGAGTAAATTCGAGCTATACTCGAAATTGCAATTACAAAACGGAATGAGCGGCAGAGAAATTGCAGAAAAAATGCTTGCCGATAATGGTATTCGTGATGTTCGTGTTATTTCGGCTCCGGGACAATTGACAGACCATTATAATCCTGCAGATAAAACGGTTAATTTGAGTGAAGCAGTTTACAATCATCGTAATGCGGCTGCGGCTGCGGTTGCGGCTCATGAGTGTGGTCATGCTGTCCAGCATTCTATTGGTTATGAATGGTTGACAATGCGTTCTGCATTAGTGCCTATTGTAAGCGTGGCATCAAATTATGTACAATGGATTTTGTTGGCTGGAATTTTAATGATTAGGACTTTTCCGTACTTATTGTTAATTGGGATCATCATTTTTGCAGCAACAACTTTATTTACAATTATAACTTTGCCGGTTGAATATGACGCAAGTAATCGTGCCCTTGCCTGGTTAGAAAATAAACATATGCTCACGCAACAAGAACAGGCGGGCGCCAAAGATGCTTTAAAATGGGCAGCAAGAACTTATGTTGTAGCTGCAATTGGTTCTATTGCAACATTATTGTATTATATCTCCATTTATTCGGGAAACAGGAGGAATTAATTTTTTTAATGAGGTAATTTAATACTTAGTCAATTAGATAATTTATAAACCCGGATAGATTTTTTTAAAATCTATCCGGGTTTTTGTTTTTAAGCATTTTTAAAAATTATCTAATTATCAAATTGACACATTATCAAATTTTCTAAAGCTGTATCTGCCTGTCAATCTGCTGGTCCAGCGAAATAAACGTTTCTGTTCTTGAGACGCCTTCGATTGCCTGGATTTTAGTATTTAAAAGCTGCATCAAATGTTCATTGTCGCGACAAATAATCTTAATCAAAACAGACCAGTTTCCGGTGGTGTAATGACATTCCAAAACTTCTGGAATCTTTTTTAGATCTTTTACGGCTTCAGAGTTTCTGGAAGCTTTGTCGAGATACACTCCAATAAACGCCATGGTGTTATACCCCAATACTTTTGGGTTTACAGTAAATTTTGATCCTGAAATCACACCGGATTGTTCCAGTTTTTTCAACCTCTGATGAATAGCTGCCCCTGAAATTCCTATTTTATTAGCGATTTGTAAAATAGGTTTTCTGGCATCATCCATTAAATAACGAAGGATTTCTTTGTCGATGCCGTCAATTTCAATTAAAAGAGAGTTGATTTTCATAACTTGTGATTTGGAACTAAATCCTAATATTTGGTTTAGAATAGAAATCAAATGTACTTAAAATGATTTAAAAAGAAAAATTCCAAATCCCAACAGAAAGTTGAAATTTGGAATTTTAAGATTTGATTATTTTTTAGGAATTATTTTCCTTTGTTTACTTCACTAATGTATTTTTCCAGAGCCATTGTCATAGAAGGAGTTTCAGGAGTTGGGGCAAGAATATCTATTCTTAAACCATAATCTAAAGCTTCTTTTTGAGTTGTGCTTCCGAAAACAGCAATTCTGGTATCATTTTGTTTAAAATCCGGGAAGTTTTTAAACAATGATTTTATTCCTGTTGGACTGAAAAAAGCTAAAACATCATAATAAACATCTGCTAAGTCGGATAAATCACTCATTACGGTTTTGTAAAATATAGCTTGGGTCCAATCTACTTTTAAATTGTTTAAAGTTACCGGCGCATCGGCATTTAACTGATCAGATGCAGGAAGCAGGAATTTTTCGTCTTTGTATTTTTTGATCAGCGGAGATAAATCAGCAAAATCTTTTGCTCCTACGTAAATTTTACGTTTTCTATACACTACATATTTTTGTAAATAAAAAGCAACAGCTTCAGATTGACAGAAATATTTTAATCCCTCAGGAACTTTGTAGCGCATTTCATCGGCTACTCTAAAAAAATGATCTACAGCATTTCGACTAGTCAAAATAATTGCAGTGTAATGATTAAGATCGATTTTTTGCAATCTGATCTCCTTTGCATTAACTCCCTCCACATGAATAAAAGGTCTGAAATCAATTTTTATTTTGTGTTTTTGTTGGAGCTCAAAGTAAGGGGAGTTTTCCACTTTAGGTTCAGGCTGTGACACCAAAATTGTTTTCACTTTCATATTATAAACATTTACTAAGCGCTCCCTTTAGTGATCCAATAATACAGGAAATAATAGGGCGCTATTTCAAGAGTGCAAAGATATAAAATAAAATAAAATAACTTGCTGATTATTGTATTTTGATAGGTTTTAATTGAAATAAAGTAAGAAAACATACTTATACACACCGAAACCCCTATTATTGCTAGTGGTATACTTTCAGAGATATCATCGCGATAAAATAAAACAGCATTGATAGGAAGGATTAAAAGACCAATATAAGTTCGATAAGTTGCCTTTTGAAGATTAAAAAGATCTACAAATTCATCAATATTGAAACAACTCCCAATAATTTTTTCGATTAAATACTTTGCTAAAATAAAGTATGTCAGAAAAGTAGCGATTTGTATAAAAAGCATCCAATCGGTTTTTTCGATCGGCAAGACAAATTTAAAAGCAGGTGCCCAATCGCTTTTTGAGGTGCTGAAAATATGCATCGCCAGCAAAATGAAAAATGAATACGAAATAATTTGTACAAAAAACAGCGCTATGGTAAAGCTGCTTTTTAAATGAGAAACGTCACGATAAATTTTGACGTATTTGTCAGAAAAGATAAGTTTAGTAAACTCACTAAACCTATTTTCATAAGCTGATTTAGTAATGGCAACAGCAGCAAAAGCCAACACAAATAAGAGTGTTGCCCAATCTTTGTTCTCGATAATTCTGGGATGAAGTTGTTCAATCATAACGATGCAAAATTAGTAATTTTTTGGCTCAATACTTTTATTATAGATTTATTATGAATCAAATGCCATAAAAAGTTTACTTTTGCGGTGAAATTACGCAGAAAAAATGAATGATTGTATTGTCATAATTCCCACTTACAACGAAATTGAAAACATTGAAAGCATAGTACGTGCCGTGCTTTCGCAACATAAACCCTTTCATCTTTTGATTATCGATGATAATTCACCGGATCATACTGCAAATAAGGTTGTTGCGCTTCAGGAAGAATTTCCGGAAAGATTGTTTCTTGAAAAAAGAGCCAAAAAAGCGGGTCTTGGAACAGCTTATGTTCATGGTTTTAAATGGGCTTTGGAACGTCAATATGATTACATTTTTGAAATGGATGCAGATTTTTCACATAACCCGAATGATCTTGAAAAATTGTTTGATGCCTGCCATTTTGGAGGAGCAGATTTAGCTATTGGATCACGTTATGTAACAGGTGTTAATGTGGTAAACTGGCCTTTGAGCAGAGTATTAATGTCTTATTTTGCTTCGGTTTATGTGAAATTTATTACCGGAATGAAAATCCATGATGCCACGGCTGGTTTTGTTTGTTATAAAAGAAAAGTTTTAGAAAAGATTAATATTGACAAAATCAAATTTGTTGGATATGCTTTTCAGATTGAAATGAAGTACAGAACGTATTGTGCTAAATTTGAAATTACCGAAGTTCCTATTATTTTTACTGACAGGACAAAAGGAGTTTCAAAAATGAGCAACGCTATTATCAAAGAAGCTATTTTGGGTGTAATTTCACTTCGATTAAAAAGATTAGTCAATTCATTATAAAAGATAACAATGAATAGAATTTTAATAAAAAATGCTAAGATTGTAAACGAAGGGTCTGTTTTTGAAGGAGATGTCCTGATAGAAAACGAATTCATTGTTGAAGTTGCTGACAGCATCAGTTTGAAAACTTCTGATTGCATAGTAATTGATGCCGAAGGAAATTATTTGATTCCCGGAGCAATTGATGACCAGGTACATTTTAGAGAACCGGGATTAACTCATAAAGGAGATATAGAATCAGAATCAAGAGCTGCTGTAGCCGGAGGAATTACTTCTTTCATCGAGCAGCCCAATACAGTTCCTAATGCCGTTACTCAGGAAATTTTAGAGGATAAGTATCAAATTGCTGCTGCAAAATCATTTGCGAATTACTCATTCATGATGGGAGCAACCAATGATAATTTAGAAGAAGTTTTAAAAACAAACCCTAAAAATGTTGCCGGAATCAAGATCTTTCTGGGTTCTTCAACAGGTAATATGCTGGTGGATAATGAAGCCGTTTTAGAGAAAATATTTTCCAGCACACCAATGCTAATTGCTGTTCATTGTGAAGATGAAACCACAATTCAAAATAATCTTGCAATTTATAAAGAGCAATATGGTGATGATGTTCCGGTCACTGCACATCATTTAATCCGAAGTGCAGAAGCATGTTATATCTCCTCTTCAAAAGCAGTTGCTTTAGCAAAAAAAACCGGAGCACGATTGCATATTTTTCATCTTTCAACTGCGAAAGAAATGGAATTATTTACTAATAAAATTCCATTGCAAGATAAAAAAATTACTGCTGAGGTTTGTGTACATCACCTTTGGTTTACTGATGAAGATTACCAAACAAAAGGAAATTTCATCAAATGGAATCCTGCTGTAAAAACCGCCGAGGATAGAAAAGAACTTTGGAAAGCTCTAAATGACGGTCGTATCGATGTTATTGCAACAGACCATGCCCCGCATACAAAAGAAGAAAAAAGTCAGTCCTATCTAAACGCACCTTCCGGAGGGCCTTTAGTTCAGCATGCTGTTGTTGCTATGTTTGAAGCGCATCATCAGGGAAAAATCAGTGTGGAGAAAATTGTAGAAAAAATGTGCCATAATCCCGCTAAGATTTTTAAAATTGAAAAAAGAGGTTTTATAAAAGAAGGGTATTATGCTGATTTGGTTATTGTAAATCCAAGTTTGCCATGGAGCGTGAAACCTGAGAATATTTTGTATAAATGCGGATGGTCTCCATTTGAAAATTTTACTTTTAAATCAAGAATTACACATACTTTTGTAAATGGTGAAATGGTTTACAATAATTTTAAAGTAAAAGATGTTCGCGCCGGAAAACGATTATTATTTGATAGATAAATTGCAATGAAGAATTTCGTATTTATAATATTGGTTTTGTTTCTTTCTGTAAGTTGTAAAAAAGAGTTGGTTAAAAAACCTGCAAAACTTATTGAGAAAGAGAAAATGATGAATATTATATATGATTTAACTCTTTTGGAAGCAATAAAATACCAACAGCCTTTGTCTTTAGATTCGGTTGAATCAAGTCCTAAAAAATTTATTTTTAAAAAATATAAAGTAGACAGTCTTCAATTTGCTAAAAGCAATATATATTATGCGTCTGATTATGAAGGGTATAAAGAGATGTTTGATCAGATAAACGCCCGTTTGGAAAAAGAGAAAAAGAGTACTGATTTAAAGGTAAAAGCTGAAGAAAAGAAAGCAGCTAAGGCCAATAAAAATAAACCAAAGAAAACTCCTCAGGATTCTGTGAAAAATACAGTAAGAAAAATAAATATCGATTCTATAAAGAGAAGAATGACAAGGCTTAAACAATAAGTTTTATAATTTCGATACCTCTTTTATATAATGATGTACATCTGAAAAAACCGTTCCAAGAGCGGTTTTTATTTTTTCATTAGAATATAAACTTTTTGAATATGACGCTTTTGCAGTTGCTTTTGTAATTCTTCTTTTTTGGAAAAATAAAGTAGAAAATATTTCATCTGCAATCCAGGCAAAATTCAGTAAAAATGGCTTTGCATGAATACCCGGCCTTTTGACTTTTAATACATCGGCAATGGTATTGAGAATATCCCGAAATACAATATTTTCTGCAATTAGCGTAAAACGTTCGTTTTTTATATTGCTTTTCATTAATTCAAATGCAATTTTCACTACATCATTTACTGTAATAAAGCCGGTACTTCCGAGAGTGTAAAATGAAAGCCCGTTGGCTACTTTTTCGTAAAACTCAGCACTTCCCTGCTCGTATGTTTTTGTTTTTGGAATTGGCCCTAAAATTACACCGGGATTAATAATAATTACATCAAGACCTTCCTGAAGCCCTCGCCAGACTTCCATTTCAGCGCCATATTTAGAAATCGCATAATCACTATGAGGTTTCTCCGGATTCCATTCGGTTTCTTCGGTAATAATGGTTTCATGGGCAGCTAAATCTCCCAAAGCGGCTATCGAGCTCACAAAACAGAATTTTTTTAATTGTTTCGCAATAGAAAAATTAACCATGTTGGCTGTTCCTTCGATATTGGTTTTTCGGAGTAAATTTTCATCTTTTGGATCAAGTGAAATAAACGCGGCACAATGATAAATGTATTCAATGCCAATAAAAGCGGTTTCTAATGAAGGAACGTCAAGTATATCAGCTTCAATCCATTCGATTTTCTCGAATAAATTTCCTTTTTTATATAATTCAAAAACTGATTTTGCTTTTTGGATTTTATTTGGATTGCGGTAAATTGCCCGGACATTTTCTCCATTTTCAATTAAATGAAGTAATAAATGCGCGCCAACCAAACCAGTTCCTCCTGTTACTAATACCATTTTGTAAAGATAAGTTTTTGCATGGAAGGTGCAAAGAGGCAGAGGTTCAAAGTTGCAAAGGTTTTTTGATGTAGTGTTTTTTGAATTAAAATTTAAAATTAAAATTGAGATTGACTTTTGGAATTGACATTGGAATTGTTTTTTGTCATTGCCATTGTCATTGTTTATATTTGTACCAAATTATTTAAAAAATGAAGAATCTGGTTGAAGAATTAAAGTGGCGCGGTTTATATCATGACAGTATGCCCGGAACGGAAGAACAATTACTGAAAGAAGTAACAACGGCTTATATTGGTTTTGATCCAACGGCAGATTCACTTCATATTGGAAGCATGGTTCAGATTATTTTATTGGTTCATTTAAAGAATTTTGGTCATCAGCCTATAGCTTTGGTTGGTGGTGCAACAGGAATGATTGGTGATCCATCCGGAAAATCGGACGAAAGAAATTTATTGAACGAAGAAACTTTGGCTAAAAACGTGGCTGGAATCAAAAGCGTTTTGTCCCGCTTTTTAGACTTTAATTCTTCAGACACAAATGCTCCGGTTATGGTCAATAACTATGACTGGATGAAAGAATTCTCTTTTATTGATTTTGCACGTGAAGTTGGAAAACGAATTACGGTAAACTACATGATGGCGAAAGATTCCGTAAAAAAGAGATTGAGCGGGGAAGGGGAAGGAATGTCTTTCACGGAATTTACATATCAATTAATTCAGGGGTACGATTTTTATCATTTATATAAAAACAACAATTGCGTTTTGCAAATGGGAGGTTCTGACCAATGGGGAAATATTACCACAGGAACAGAATTAGTGCGTAGAATGGGAGGCGAGAATGCAAAAGCTTTTGCATTGACCACACCATTAATTACAAAAGCGGACGGATCTAAATTCGGAAAATCCGAAGGTGGAAATGTCTGGCTGGATGCTGATAAAACTTCTGTATATAAATTTTACCAATTTTGGGTAAATGCGACTGATGTTGATGCTGAAAAATATATCAAAATCTTTACTTTCTTGGATAAAGAAACTATTGATACTTTAGTTGAAGAACATAAGACAGCTCCGCATTTGAGAGTGTTGCAGAAGAAATTAGCAGAAGAAATTACCATTTTTGTTCACAGCAAAGAAGAATTGGAAAAAGCAATTCAGGCTTCAAACATTCTATTTGGAAATTCTACTGCAGAAGATTTAAAACAATTGGATGAAGCTACTTTTTTAGAAGTTTTTGACGGAGTTCCGCAAGCTGAAATAACAAAAGCAGATCTTGAAAACGGATTGGATATTATTACTGTTTTAAACGAAAAAACAGGTTTCTTTAAATCAAACGGCGAAGCAAGACGTGCTTTAACAGCAAATTCAATTTCGGCAAACAGAGAAAAAATCAAAGAAGATTTTGTATTGACAGCAAATGATTTAATTAATAATCAATTTGTATTATTACAAAGTGGAAAGAAAAATTATTTTGTGATTAGAGTGGTTTAACTATAAAACCATCAAATTGCATCCACGAATATCAGAATTATCAAAACGTCCCAATACCTCGAAAGAGTTGTTGGGATTTTTTTTGCCTAAATCTTGCGTGGCAATAAATGAGCATGAATTGATATTGGCGAGATCAATAACGTTGATACCGCCGGTTTTTCCGTCTTTCACATATGTGAGAGCATCTTCGGGATCGCGAACTAAAATATGCATCCATGACGGACATTCGAATACGCCTTCGCCTAATGAATATGCCTGTCCTAAAAGTTCCGTCATTCCGTATTCTGAATGAATTGCATTAACACCAAAACCTTTGCAAAGCTGTTCGTGTAGTTCTTCGCGAATCATTTCTTTACGTTTGCCTTTCATTCCGCCCGTTTCCATAATAATGGTATTCTGAAGCTGAAACTGATGCTTTTCAATCAGATCCAGTAAAGCATAAGTAACACCAATTAAAATCACATTCTGACCAGATTCATCTAATACAGTAAGTTTTTTGATTAAGTCATCGTGATTGTGCAAATAAAAGCCGCTTTCAGACTGATTGGATAGTTTTATAAGATCTTCTACCATGTAAATTAACGAAGAGCCTTCGCGCTCGAGATAAGACGGCAAAAGAGCTAAAATAACGTAATCTTCGATATTGCCATAAAATTCTGAGAATCCTTTTCGATAGCTTTCTTCATAAAGCGAAACATCCGTTACTAAATGTTTGCTGGTAATCATTCCTGTAGTTCCGCTGCTGGTAAAAGTTACCTCTGCAGGATTTGTATTTGAAACGACGTTATGGCTTTTGAAAAACTGAATTGGTAAAAAAGGAATTTGCTGTAATGATTTTACCTGCTGCGGATTTACTTTTAAGAAATCACAAAAATCACGATATACTTTATTGTTCTCGTGTTGAAAACGAAACACTTTTAGTGCTGTTTTTTCAAATTGTTTCTGACTCGAAATGGTAAATATATCGTTGGCTGTAATCAAGGCTTTTTTGTGCAAAGGTATAATAATTGGAGAATGTAAAGGCAATAAAAAAGCCCCAAATTATTGGAGCTTTAAGTACTTTTTGTTTACCGGACAATTAATTTTCGAGTTGCCGAATTGTTTTGTTCGCTTATTTTAATGATATAAACTCCGGGAGTTAAATCAGGAATATTTAATTCTTTTGTAGCCAAATGCGTTTGAAGCACTTTTTTTCCTAAAACATCAAAAATAATAATTTCTTTTTCAAAATCATTTTTAGATGAGATGTATACTTTTCCATTTAAGACAGGGTTAGGATATAAGCTTAATCCCTCTATGGTAGTTCCATCTTGAGTTTTTGGCGATATTTTACTGTCTTGTGCTGAGACGCTTACAGTAAAGAAAAAAGCCAGTAAGAAAGTAATATAAAAGTAATTTTTTGCCATCGCCTTATTTTAGATATGTAAATATACAAAAAAAGTTTTCAAAAATTACGCCAAAAAAAAACATCCTAAAATTTTAGGATGTTTTTAACAATAATATTTAAAAGTTGTATTATTTGATTAAACTAACTCCGTCAACAGTTGCCCATGCTCCAGTAGTTAATATAGCTCCTGTAGCTGTAGAACTTTGAACGAAAGTTCCGGTTGGGAAAGCGACAACAATAGCATCAGTAGCGCCAATTGGCAATACATTAGTTGTATTAGTAATTTTTACATTTAAAATTTTTATTTTAGATGTGTTTACCTGATGAGTGTTAGTAGCATCATCCTGAATTCTCACAGCACTACCATAGTAAGTAGTTGCTCCGGTTGTGAAGTTACCGTAACCATCGATAATGATGTTGCTGTATTCTCCGTTTCCTTCTCTTTTGAATTGGAAAGCATCAACTTGGTTATCTCCAACTTCAGGAACATTACCCGCTTCTCTTTTTAAAGTAATGTTAGAAACTTTTGGTCCAAAAGCATTATCATTTGCAGATGCTTCGATTTCCATTCCGTAGTTACCTTTTCCAGTTTGGTAAGCATACCAGTTGGTGTTAACCGTACCTTGCCATCCATCTTGCCAATCGAAAGCATCATCATAGTTTCCGTAAGAAATAGCATTTGTCATACTTACAGTCCCTCCAAAGAATTCGAATCCGTCGTCAGCACCTTTGTAAGAAACTAAGTGATCTAAAGTTGTTCCTGAACCTACTGAGTAAAAAGTAAAACCATTGTTTTCTTTTTGTCCGTCAGCTAATTTCGCTCCGGCATATTCTACTCTTGTATAATTTAATGAACCACCATTGTGAGTTGCATTTGTTCCACCGTAAGTAATGTTGTTACCATCTTCTGATGTAGAAGAAGTTCCACCACCAGCTACTTTTGCAGGAGCATCACCATACATTATGATTCCTCCCCAAGAACCTGGAAGTTTAGATTTTTCTGTAAATACAATTGGTTTGTCAGCTGTACCGTTAGTAATTAATTTAGCTCCGTTTAAAACAACTAATGCGTTGTCTCCAGTAGCTTTATCGATAGTGATTGTAGATCCGGCATCGAAAGTTACTGTTACACCTGAGTTGATTTTTACGATTCCTTTTAAAGTATAGTTTCCGTAAGCAAATGTTTTGTTTGCTGTTATTGGACCTGTGATTTCGCCCGTTACAGGTTGAACAACAGGAGTTGGGTCATCACTAGAGCAAGAGTTTAAAAATAAACTTGTAGCAAGTGCTAAAGCAAAAAATTTAGTTTTCATAGTTATGTGTTGTATTATTCGTTTTATTTTTTGTCAAAATTATAATGTAAATCCTTTCAGTGTGTTATCTCAATATTACATTACAGTTATTAAAAGAAAACTAAAATGTGAAGAGAATGTTAAGTAGATTTAATGTATCAGTAAATAAAAAAAGTCCCAGAATCTCTGGAACTTTTAGTTGTTATTTTTATATAGATATTAGAAAGTGTATCCTATTTTAACAGAGAATCCAACTCCTTTTTTGTAGCTGTTTGCCAACAATGATGATTCTTGAACTTTGTAAGTTCCGTTGTTTCCGAATTCTAATTTTCTTTCTGGGTTTAATAAGTTGTCGGCAGTAAATTTTATATCAAAATGTTCTGAAATCTTACTTCCCCAAACAAAATCTAATTGTTGTACAGGTAATTCATAAGTGTTGTCCTGACCGTTTGTCCCTACTGCATAAATTCTTTTTCCGAATACACCATAAACAAGTGACATTGTATTTGTCCAGTCTTTACCTAATTCAAATTCATATTTTAAATCAGAGTTTACTAACCAGTCAGAAGCACCTTGCAATGATCTTGTTTGGTGCGTTTCGATTGAGTTTTTTACAGTAACAACACCATCCTCATCCTGAGATTCGTAAGTTGGAGCAACATTTACTTTGGTAGACATCAATGAAGCATTTAATCCAAAAGAAAAATGCTCTAAATTTTCGCTGATTCTGTTTAAACCTAAAAGGAATTCAACTTCAGCTCCGTATAAGTTTGCACTATCAGAGTTCAGGAAAGTAGTTACTGTTCCAGATGTTGCATTAGCAATAAAAGTTCTTTCGATAGGATTATCAATATGTTTTCCAAATAAACCAAAAGTCAACATTTCTTTAGAAGTAGGGAATAATTCATATTTCAAATCAACATTATAGTTATCACTATTTTTCAATAATGCATTTCCTTGTGTAGAAGTATTATCTGCATTAATGTATGAGATTGGGAAAGATTCCATTACAACTGGTTTCGTATACGTTTTACTTGCAGCGAAACGAATGTTAGATGTCTCGGTTAAAAGATATTTCACATTCAACGATGGTAAAACATAAAGATTGTTGTATCTCTTTAATTTGAATGGATCATCAAAAGAACCTAAAGTTCTGTAAAATGTTTCTTTGATAGTACTTTCAACTCTAACACCTCCATTTAACTCGAATTTCTCAGCAAATTTCAATAATAAGTTTGCATATCCTGCATTTGCACTTTCGTTAAGTTTTACTTTATAAGTTGTGTTTGAACTTTCGTTAAAAAAAACAGCATTATTGTTAATATCAGTTGTGATTTTAGTATCGATATTGTTTATGTCTGATGATGAAAAAGTACCGCCATTACTTGCAACAAATCGATAAGAAGATTCCATTTTAGAGGCATTTCCGTTATAACCGACTGTCAATTTGTTCTGTTTTGCATCTTTTCCAAATTTCAGGTTGTATTCTAATAATCCAGAAACAAATACGTTTCCATCAACAGTTAAATACTGACGTAAGAAATTGTTACCACCGTAAGAAGTATTGATTTGATTGTCACTTTCCTGAGTTCCTGAGAAGAATTTTCTATCTGGCTGGCCATATTTTGTATTAGCATATGATATACCAGCTTTTAAAGTTTGGTTTTTATCTTCTGTCAAATTATATTCTCCTAATAATTGAGTATTTAAATAATCAGTTTTATCCAATTGATTAGTACGGATGAAGTTATTGTCAACTCCGTTATTACTTAGAACTCCGTATTGATCTAATATAGAGTTTAATGTTGTTTTTAAATACAAAGTGTTAAAAGCCAATTTAAATCTTTGGGTAGTGTAATTTACTCCCACTAAAGCAGATGTACTAGTTTTAAAACGATATTCAGTGTTAACAAAATCATTGTTATATTTATCGCCAAGTGTTTGCAGTGTTCTGCTGACACCTTCTCTAACAGCATAACTATTATCATAATTAAGAGAGAATAAGTATGAAATGTTACGATCGTTACTTAAGTCAAATTTTTCTGCATGAAGAAAATTGATGCTAGAGTTTAATGGACTTTTGCTTTTGTTTACGTTAAAACCTTTATCTCCGCTCAAAGAATTTAATGCCTGATCAGTTGTAAAAGTTGTTCTGCCTGCAGTTGATCCTAAAAAACCTGGTAATTCCCTATCTTTTCCGTTGAATCCAAAAAAGCCTGCAGCAGTATCTGCATCACCTGAAAGTAAGAAATCTTTAAAACTGTTTCCAGTTGTATATCCTGCGCCAAGATTTATTTTTGTAATGTTTTTAGAAACTTTAGAAGTTTGAATATTAAAAGTTCCACCGGCAAAATCTCCATAAATATTTGGGTTAAATGTTTTGTAAACATCAATAACACCAACTATGTTTGTTGGAAACAAATCAAGAGGGACAATTTTTGAGAATGGGCTATTTGATGGAGCAGCAAGATCATTAATCAATAAGTTATTGTAACGATCTTCAAGACCACGAACAAATAAACCTCTTGAGCCTACTTTAGAAATTCCGGTAATTTTTGTCAGACCTTCTTCGACATCGCTAACGCCTTTTCTGGACATTTCCTGTGCTCCGATACTTTGTTTGATTACAACAGCATTTTTTTGGTCTAATAATAATGCAGTTTCTTTTTCTTTGTTAGCAGTCGATTTAACTACTACATCTTTTAAAGTATATCCTCCCGATGAAAGTGACAGGCTTACTGTTGTAGTTTCATTTGCTTTAACGGTTACAGGTTTTTCTACAGACTCATAACCTACGAAGCTAAAAATAATGGTATAATTTCCCGGATTAACATTTAAAGAATATTTCCCGTCAATTTCAGTATTGGTGCTAATATTTGTTCCTTTGATCAGGACATTTGCAAAAGGCAAAGCTTCATTGTTTGTTTCCTTATCGGTTAAAACTCCAGAAATCGTACCTTTGTTTTGTGCAAGTGAAATACCGCAAATAAATAATGTAATAAATAGAAATTTTAAATTGAATTTCATTTCAGTGTTGTGTTTGATTTATTTTTGTGCAAAGAAATAAACACATTGTAAAGTTCATGTTAGCTACTTGTTATGTTTTTGTGTTGTGAAGATTATCAAATTGTTACCAAATTAAATTACCGTTAACACCAATTTTTAACCGTTGTTTTATTGTTATATTTACCATCGCAATTAAATATCATCGAATATATAATAAAGAAAATTTGATGTGAAAATCTCAATTTTTGCTATTTATGAAAAAAACACAAACCAAGATTTTATTAGTCGACGATGAACCGGATATCCTGGAAATTGTAGGCTATAACCTTGCTCAGGAAGGCTACCAGATTGTAACAGCTTCAAATGGAAAAGATGCAATCGCAAAAGCTCAGAAAGAATTACCGGACTTGATTATAATGGATGTCATGATGGCTGAAATGGACGGTATGGAAGCTTGTGAACATATCAGGAAAATTCCGGAATTAAATAATGTTATCATAACATTTTTAACTGCCAGAAGTGAAGATTATTCGCAAGTTGCTGGTTTTGATGCTGGTGCCGATGATTATATTACAAAACCAATAAAACCAAAATTACTTGTCAGTAAAGTAAAGGCTTTGTTAAGAAGGTTAAAAGAACAAGAAGTAGTAAGCGATACACTCAATGTCGGCGGAATCGAAATCAATCGCGAAGAGTATAAAATCATCAAAGATAATATCGAAATTTCGTTGCCAAGAAAAGAATTTGAATTGTTTTATTTACTCGCCTCAAAACCCGGAAAAGTATTTAAAAGAGACGAGATCCTCGATAAAGTCTGGGGAAATGAAGTAGTTGTAGGTGGAAGAACAATTGATGTTCACATTCGAAAATTACGTGAGAAAATTGGTGAAGACCTTTTTAAGACCATAAAAGGTGTTGGTTATAAATTTGAAGTCTAAACATTCAATATAAAAGTGAGCCATATAAGTTCATTTAAATTATAGTATTTGTACTTTTGTTATCGGAGTCAATCTTTCTCAAAGTTTAAAAAATTTGAAAAAGATTGGCTTTTTTAAATGAACTTATATCACTTATGTGGTGAAAAAATAATCCCTTTAATTATTTATTATTTAAAATTTCCATGAAAATCAATTTCAAGAAAACCTACAAATTTGCTATAAAATCTGCGTTGTACATAAGCCTTTTTGCAACAGGATTTGTATTGATATTGATGAATTTGTTTTATAAAAATCAATTAAAATATCAGGTTGGATTTGGAATAATTTTTCTTTTTTCGGTTTATATTTTTTCTTTTTTGGTTCTGCAATATCGTGTCGAACGATTTATTTACAGAAGAGTAAAAAAAATCTATGATGAGGTTTCATTATTAGAATCAACAACGCTTATCAATCAGCCCATAACAACGGATATGGAAACACTTTCACGTGAAGTGAAAAAATTTGCTACAGATAAAAAACTCGAAATCGAAATGCTGGAAATTCGCGAACAATACCGAAGAGAGTTTTTAGGAAATGTTTCGCACGAACTTAAAACACCATTATTTACCGTTCAGGGTTATGTTTCGACTTTACTGGATGGTGCAATGGATGATAAAACAATCCGAAAAAAATATCTGAAACGTGCAGAAAAAGGAGTAGAACGATTGATTTATATCGTCGAGGATCTGGATATGATTACTAAGCTGGAATCAGGAGATTTAGATTTAAATTTTACCGAGTTTAACATTGTCGAATTAATTCAGAATGTTTTTGATTTATTGGAAATGAAGGCTGATAAAAAGAAAATCAAATTGATATTTGAAAGTAAAAATGTACCATCTCTAATGGTAAGAGGGGACCAAGACAGGATACAGCAGGTTTTAGAAAACCTAATTGTAAATTCTATTAAATACGGAAAAGAAAAAGGAACTACAGAGGTTGGTGTTGTTAATTTGACCAAGAGAAAAGTCCTAATCAGGATTAGTGATAATGGCGAAGGAGTAGAAAAACAAAATATTCCAAGACTTTTTGAACGTTTTTACAGAGTTGATAAAAGCGGAACCCGTTCAGAAGGCGGATCAGGTTTAGGATTAGCTATTGTAAAACACATTATCGAAGCACATAAAGAAAAAGTATATGTAGAAAGTGAATTCGGAATAGGTTCTGAATTCTCTTTTACACTCGAAAAAGCACTGAAAATACAAAAACCTGAAGTTAAAAAATTGTAAGCTGATTTGCGTCAAATGCCCTAAAAACAGGACGTTTTAACAATAAATCAACTTTGCGATTTACGCCATAACAATAAATTTTTATTATAGTAACATCTTGTTAATGATTTCTTAACATTGATGATACATCTTTGCATCCTGAAATTAAGGGTGTTAGAAAAAATGATAAAAAGAAAAATAATTGCAGTTTTATTGCTGCTTACCTGTGGTGCAAATGCACAGGAATTGAATAAACAGGATGTAAAAAACGAGGTAATGCGTATTTTAGATTCTATCAATAAAGCAAAACTTCCTGATACTAAATCTGGAGGTGGAGTCGAAGAACATTGGTATGACAGGATTTCATTGAGAGGTTATGCACAAATACGATACAATGGTTTGTTTTCTACAAATGACAAAGTTTCGTGCGATCAATGTGATAAATCCTGGGGAACAACTTCAATCGCTCCGGATGCAAAATCAAATAACGGGCTTTTTATTCGCCGTGCACGTTTAGTGTTTTCAGGTCAGGTTCATCCAAATGTATTTTTCTATTTTCAGCCGGATTTTGCAAGTTCACCAAGTAGCGGAATTCAAAATTTTGTTCAGATTCGTGACTTGTATTTTGATCTTTCATTTGATAAAAAAAGAGAATACCGTCTTCGTGTTGGGCAGAGTAAAATTCCATATGGTTTTGAAAACATGCAGTCGAGCTCACAGCGTCTGACTTTAGACCGTGCCGATGGTATGAACAGTTCAATAGCAAATGAGCGTGATTTAGGGTTGTTTTTTTATTGGGCACCGGCAGAAATCAGAGAACGTTTTGCTATGTTGGTAAAAGACGGTTATAAAGGTTCAGGTGATTTTGGAGTTTTTGCTTTTGGAGTCTACAACGGACAAATAGCAAACAAAATAGACGGAAACAGAGATTTGAATGTAGTGGCAAGGGTTACTTATCCGTTTGTTATTGGAAACCAGATTATCGAACCCGGTATTCAGGCCTACACAGGAAAATGGGCTTTTACCGGAGAAGTTTCTTCGGGAGTTACCGTTAATGATCCGCAATACATAAAGGACCAGAGAATAGGAGCGACCTTTGTTTTGTACCCAAAACCTTTCGGAATCCAAACTGAGTATAACATTGGGACAGGACCCCGTTATAATACAGTAACTAAAAATATTGATGTAACAGATTTGGATGGAGGTTACGTTTTATTGAATTATAAATGGGACATTAAAAAGCAGCATATTTATCCTTTTGCCAAATTTCAATATTATGACGGAGGAAAAAAATATGAAAAAGATGCCAGAAGTTATGTAGTAAGAGATTATCAGCTTGGTGTTGAATGGCAGCCAATAAAAGCATTCGAACTGACAGCCGAATATGTTATTGCTGACAGAACTTTTGAAGACAGCGCACTTCCGGTTAACAGACAACAAGGGAATTTACTACGCTTACAGGCGCAGTTTAATTTCTAATTTTACTTCTCAAAAATAGAAAATAAAGAACTCCAGCTGATATTATTTTCAAATTGAGACAGACCTTTAAACGATTTTACTTTTGAAAGATCTTCAATTGTAAAATCGTTTTGCGTTGCATACGGTACTAAGTTTTCATTCTGAAGCTTTATGGCCAGATACTCCTGCTCATATTGTCCCGGAGTTGGGATAAAAAAAGCTTTTTTTCCAAGTTTTGCCAAATCCATAACCGTTGTATAACCGGATCGGCATAAAACCAACTCACTTTCGTTAAAAGTTTGTTCCAGTTGTTTGGTGTTCATAAAGTTATAATGAGTCACATTTTTGATTTGTTGTTTACTCTGTGTTTTTTCTACAACACCTTTTACAAAAACAACATTACCTGTGTAGCGAACAATTTCCTGTTGCAGTTTTTCTTCTAAAAAAGTACGTTGAGGTTCCGGTCCAGATAAAATAATCATTAAATCGTATTGTTTTGGAGTATCCTTTTTGCGCATTCTGCTCAAAGGCCCAATGTATTTTAGATTTAGTTTGCTGTTTTCCAGATGCCCTAATTCACCTGTTAAATTTGGCGCTTCATTAGTGTCGGGAATCCAGCATTCATTATATTTTTTTATAAAATGCTGATGACATTTACTGGTAAACTTTGTTGTGTTTCCTGTCATCACATTCAATTGATGCGTAATAAATACAGAAGGAATTTTTTTGCTGAAAACGCCTAATCTGTTATCTGAAATAATACCATCAATATCATATTTTTTTATCCAGGAGTTTACTGTTTTTTTCTCATCTAAAATAGCGGTAATCATTTTTGGTAAGTTCTTAATCAGTTTCCATTTGAAGTTTTTACCGTTTTTTGCATACTCAATATGATATGAAGGTAATTCAAGTGTCTGGAGATAAGGAAATTCTTTTTGCAATAATGCCAAAGCAATTCCATCAGACGCAATAATAGGGATGTAATTGTTTTCTTGTAGCGCCTTAATTATAGGAATACATCTTGTTGCGTGACCTAAACCCCAATTTAGCGGAGTTATTAAAATAGTTTTATTGGCAGTAGTGTATTCGATGCTCATATTTGGCGTTTTTCAAACGAAGATAAAGAATTACTCTTTTTTTTGTTATTTCGAAGATATTACTAAATCATTAACTCTGATCATGGAATGTTAATTTTAATGTTAGGCTGAGCGGAGTTGAATCTCTTTTACTTTACTGATCTTCGACTAAGTTTATCCTGAACGAAGCCGAATGGACTCAGGATGACATTGCGGACAACTTTAAAATTTAGATTTCAATAAAAAAGGCTAAATTTCTATTTGAAAATTTAGCCTTTTTAAAAAATATAATGTTTTTTTACTCCTGAATATAAGTTTTGTTTCCGTTTGAATTAATATAGTATTTTCCGCCTCTTGGTCCGGTATACACTTTTTTACCGTTGTATTCCCCGCTAATTTTATCAGCAACTTTTGGTGCTTTCTCGTTCGTTTCTTTTAATTTTTTTACTGCAGTTTTTGATGTAGTTTTACCGTCAGCTTTTACTTTTTGTGCAGTTGTATTTGCTTTTTCTTTGGCCCTGTCCGCTTTTTCTTTAGTTTTTGCTGCCTTTTCTTTAGCTGTTTTTGAGTCAGCAGCTACTTTTTCAGCTTTTTCTTTGGTTCTTTCGGCTTTCTCTTTAGTTTTTTTAGCTGTAGCAGTTGCTTTGTCTGCTTTCTCTTTAGTTTCCGCAGCCTTATCTGCTGTTTTTTT
This sequence comes from Flavobacterium sp. Flavsp81, assembly GCF_059491325.1. Lineage (NCBI taxonomy): Bacteria > Pseudomonadati > Bacteroidota > Flavobacteriia > Flavobacteriales > Flavobacteriaceae > Flavobacterium > Flavobacterium sp. Flavsp81. The sequence goes on from NZ_CP168505.1 coordinate 3,939,520, forward strand.
AGCTTCGGCAGCTTTTTCTTTTGCTTCTTTTTTAGCTTTAGCCTTAGCTTCAGTTTTGGCCTTAGTGGTTTTTGTTGCCTCCTGAGCATAAAAATTACCGGACAAAACCAGCATGAAACATAATAACAATAATTTTTTCATAGTTAAAAGGTGTTAAAATTTCAAATTAAAATTAATCAATTTATGATAATATTTCCTGTAAAGTGTTAAAAATAAGCACGAAGCTGAATGTTTCCTGTATGAATAGTATTTCCGGCCTCACTTTTACGCCCCTGATAGTTTAAATTTACATCTAAAAATTGCGTGATATTTTTCTGTAATAATAGTTTCCATACTAAATTTTCTCCGGCCTGAAGGCCTTCCAGCATCTGATATCCCACGGATGAAAATTCATTTCCGATAAATTTATTTTCATAAAAAGAAAACTCTCCGTTTATGGTGATTTTTTTATCTCCCGCATATGAAAAAGAAGTTCCAAGCCTATTTTGAGTTAAGGTTTCAAAATTTCCGATCTGGTTTTCCTTTTTTTGTAATTCATAAAAGAAATCCAAACTGGTATTTTTAGAAAATAAATAACTGATTTTTGGTGCAACTTGATACCCTTTTAATTCATAATTTTTCTCAGTAAAATCTTCCGAAGTCAATGAAGACTCAATCGTTTTGGTAAACAAATTAAACAACCAGCTTTTTTGATATAAATGTGTGTATTGTAATTGATGTGAATTGTTTTTTACCAATTGTGAACCAATGGACAATAAGTTTTTTCCGTTGTTGATAATATATGAATATGTTACTGAATGTTTTTGTTTCCCCCGATTATAGAACAAGCTGTTTCTAAAACTGGAATTTAATCCTAAGATGTTTTCCCCGGAAGAATAAAATGGATTTAATTCGAAATTATCACCATCACTTTTTACTTTTCTATCCAGAATGAGTGATGTCTGGTTATAAAAATAAGAAAATATTTTTCTGAAATCTTTTTCATTCTGCCATTGCAATGGATTAATAATAACCGATTGAGAGAATTTATTTTGATTGGTTTTGATATAAACCTGGTTTGGCAAAAAGACCCGGACAAATTTTGCCTGATCCGGAAAAGGCGCTATTTCAAATTCTTCTATTTCCTGATTACCGTTTCCGTTATAATCATTCCATGCATACACACCCTGTCCTGCAGCAACTTCCACGTAAGTGTATTCTTGTTGTGCAATGGTTCCCGAACTGGTTTCGTAAACGGTTCCGATTTGAATAAACTGATTAAAAAAACGATCATTGTATAAAATTCTCGAATTCAATGAAGGCTCATTTTTTCGATCGGCAGCTGTAAAATCTAAATTCCGATAACTTGCATAAACAGCCAGATCTGTTTTTTTGTTCTGAATTAGTTTCGATTTCAAAAAATAGGTTTGTGAATTGTTTACATGCTGCAATAAACCATTTTGCAAACTGTCATTTTTTCTTCTTAAATAACCCAATTCTACAAAAACTTTAGTACTGTCGCCACGGCCAACAAAAACGCCATATTCTGAAAACCGCTGGCTCAGGGCCGAAAACTGATTGGTAGTTTTGTCTTTTTCCTGATTATCTTCAATTTGAATATTTCCGCCGATCCAGTTTTTTCCAGAATGATATTTGGTTTTAGTAAGGTTTCTGATAAATTTTGAAGTTGAAGTGGTAGCATCGCTATTTAAAAAACTGCCTTGGTTTTCAATAGTCCATTTTTTTAATTTGAAGAGCGCATTGGAAGTATGTCTCGCTCCCGAATAACTTTCAGTAAAATCTAATTTCTCAAACTGATAGGTAAATAAACCAATGTTGGTTGTTTTTTCCTTCGAAAATAAATTAAGATTAAAACCTGTCACCAACAGACTTTGATTGCCCAAAAGTGTTGTGTTTAAATTCCAGTCACGATTAAATTCAATATTATATAAACGTTCAACTGATTTAAAATCATTTTCTACAAATTGATAATTAGCGAAAGCATCCAATGTCCAGTTTTTCGAAAAAAGACGCTTTTTGGAGTTTAATTTCATTGCAATTCCATTATTGTTTCCGTCGTCAATATCCGAAAATAAATTTTGGTCATTATTGCTGATACCAATTTCAAAATCAACTAATGTTTTTTCATCAGGATTGTACTTTCCTAAAAATGTCGCTACCTGAATTTTCATTGGTGCTACTAATTGTACAATAGGTTCATAATTTCCCTGGGGGATTCCATTTACCGGAGAAACATATTCGTAAATACGCTCAACCGAATTAGTGTTCTGTATCACATAGTTTCCGGAATTTGCTCCCACGAGACTAAACTTTACATTGTATAAAACATCCGTTGAGTTGTTTGAATATTCGTAAAATTCAACTGAATTTTCAATTACTTTTTTATACAAAATCTTCGTATCGGCATATGTATCTTCATAAGCAGATGGCGCTGTCATTAAAAAGGTATTGTCTCCTGCCTGACTTAAGATCTGAACCTGTTCTGTTGAAAGATTTTGCTGTAAAGGCTGATTTTTCAAATCATTTTCAGAATACAGATAACCGCCAAAACTCCATTTTTTATTTTCATGCGTAACACCTGCATAGGTAACCAATCGATTGTAATTTCTGTCTGAATATTGGTATTCGATATTAATTCGCATTTCAGACGTAATAGTGAAAAGGGACGTAAAAACAATTTCACCGGCATTATAATCAATTACATAATCATTGTTTTCGCCTCTTTTAAGCAAAACACCATTTACATAAACACGTTCTGATCCGGAAATTACCAAAACATACAACTCGCCATTTTGTCCTTTTAGTTTATAAGGACCCTGATTGCCTTCCTGACCGGTAAAAGTGCTTTTTGCATATTGCCCTTTTGCAAAAGCGACCGATGCAAAAACGTTGGTTTTATTGTCTTCTCCGCCAAAATTAAAACTGGTGGAAAGTCCCTGAACTTTTTTATTGAAACTTAAAAATTGAGTTTTTCTGTTTTCTAAAAACACATCACCCGCACGGATATTCCAGTTATCACTAAATAATTCCATAAAGATATTATCGAACTGATCCAGTTTTTGTGAATAGCCGCCATCCTGTAATGGAATATTGCTGTCCTGAAGTGATGCCCTCAAACTAATTTTATCCGAAATTTTTCCTGTAATCTGAAGGTCCAGATTCGAGTTTAAAACCGTGTTTTGATTATTTCCAACTGTAATGCCTCGTGTGATGCTTCCGGAAGTATTCAGTCCGTCAAATGGAGTTGCTTTTTTAGAATTGTTATTGTCTATTTTGTACAATTTCTCAGAACCGACATCATTGCTTACCACCTGACTCGATTTGTAAAGACTGTATTCTTTGGTTAAAAAATCAGGATACGTTAAATAATTTACGATTAAAGTATCTGAATCTGAAGTAAATTTTTCGTTTAAGAGAAGATTTCCTTTCTGAAAATCAATTTTGTAAAATGCTGAATCAATGGGTTCATTCCTGGAATTTAAAAGCTGGAAAAAACCCGAATTAATACTCACATTTTCCAGACGAATAGTATCGCGGGTGGCAATTATTTTTTTGGTTTTATAAGACGAATCCGTTTCCTGGGCCGATAGTCCGGAATAACAAATAAGCACAAATAAAAACAGTAATTTTTTCAACATAAGGACTTTAAACTCGAAAGATCAAAAGTAATATTTAATATTTGAAATATGCTTCTATAAATTTTTTAGCTATCGCTCTTTTAGGAATGCCGGCAATATTTAATGATTTATTTTTTAATTGTTACGTTTTTGAATATTCTTTTTATTTAAAAAAGAAAAACGTATACTTGTAGTCAATTTAACCATAAGTTAAGGCGGAATATTTTTGATAGTCAATTGAGAATACTGTTGATTAAAGACATAAACCACAATTTTAAATGATTACTAAATGAAGAAAAACTACTTTTTACTTTTTTTATTGCTTCTGGCTTTCTTATCAGGAAAAGCGCAAAACGCCTGGAAGAACGTTCAGATCGGAGGAGGAGGTTTTGTAACTGGAATTATTCCCAGTAAAAATGACGCCAATTTAAAATATGCCAGAACAGATGTTGGCGGTGCTTACAGATGGGATGCTGCTAATAAAAAATGGATCTCTCTGCTGGATTGGCTAAGTACAGATCAGGTGAGTTATTTTGGGGTTGAATCGCTGGCGATAGATCCACAAAATGATAACGTGGTCTATTTATTAGTTGGAACGGATTATTTTAATAGTGGGAAGACTGCTATTTTAAAATCTACTAATAAAGGGAATTCATTTACTGAAATTGAAGTGACTTCGCAATTTAAGGCACACGGTAATGGTATGGGGCGTTCGAATGGTGAACGTTTGGCTGTTGATCCAAATAATTCGAACATTCTTTATTGCGGAACCAGAAGAAATGGTATTTTTCAAAGTATTGATGCCGGTTTGACATGGAGTAAGTTGTCAGGTTTTCCTGTTACAACAACTTCAAATGATAATGGAGTATGTTTTGTTGTTTTGGATCCGGCTTCGGTTTCAGGAGGCAAAACACAGACTATTTATGCTGGGGTTTCACGCGTAGGAGCCTCTAATTTATATAAAAGTGTTGATGGCGGAATTAGCTGGACTGCCGTTTCAGGAGCTACGACATCTTATATGCCGCAGCGTGCTGTTTTAGATTCAAATCGATCTTTGTTGATTACTTATGCTGATTTGGAAGGACCCTGGAACGGAACCCAAGGAAAAATATCAAAATTAAGCAGTACAGGAATTCTTACAGACATTACGCCGGCTGGTATTACAAGGCCGTTTGGCGGTATTGATGTAGATCCGGCAAATCCACAACGATTAATCGCTTCAACGATGAACACATATTGGACACAATATACTACTTCTGGTGGGGCAGGTGTATACGGGGATCGTTTTTTTCTAAGTACAGACGGAGGTGCTAATTGGAGAGATTTAGTTGGCAATTCAGGAATTTCTTTAGAAACTAATGGCTGTACATGGATTTCCGGTCAGTCAATACACTGGGCAGGAGATTTTAAATTTAATCCCGCCAATACATCCCAGGCAAGTATTATTTCAGGAAACGGAATTTTTACTTGTGATGATATTAATGTAGCCAAAACAACCTGGAAATTTGATGCGATCGGTCTTGAAGAAACAGTTCCTTTAGATTTAATAAGTATTCCATCCGGTCCATTAATGAGTGTAATTGGCGACTTTGACGGATTTAAGCATACAGATGTAACTGCTTTTGCTCCGCAACATGCTCCTACTATGGGTACTTCGACTTCTATTTCGTATGCTGCAGGAAACACAAACAAAATTGTGAGGTTAGGTAATTCCATGTATTATTCTGCAAATCAAGGTGCTACATGGACTAAAACTACAGCGGCTTTAAAGGGACAAAAAGGCAGAGCAGCCTTGTCTTATGATGGAAATACCATTTTGCATTGTCCTTCCGGTGCAACAAATATATATCGTTCTGTTAATAACGGAACAACCTGGACAACCTGTAACGGTATAAGTGTTAGTGATGCAATCCCGGTTTCTGATCAGGTAACTAATAATAAGTTTTATGTTTATGATCAACCAACAGGATCGATGATGATTAGTACTGACGGAGGTGTTAATTTTGCTCCTGCAGGTAATGCCGGTTCATGGGGTTCACAATTAATTAGAACTGTTCCCGGAAACGCAGGACACATCTGGATTGCAATGAATGACAGTGGTTTAAAACGCTCAATTGATGGTGGCGCTACTTTTGTTGTTCCTTCAGCAAATGTGACAGCTGCATCAGCTGTAGGTATTGGTAAAGCAGCTCCGGGAAAAACATATCCTTCTATATATATTTGGGGAACAGTAAACGGAGTTACCGGTGTATTTCGTTCTATTGATGAAGGTATTACCTGGCTTCGTGTAAATGATGATGCGTATGAGTTTGGCGGTGCAGAAAACGGTAATTTTGTAATTGGTGATATGAATACTTTTGGAAGGATTTATATGGGTACTGTAGGAAGAGGAATTGTTTACACCGACAGTGATGCAAGTCTTGGGGTTCCTGATAATGAATTTCAGAATGATACTCAAATATTCTCTGTAAAAGCTCGTCCTAATCCGATGAAGGATTATGTGGTATTAGAACTGCCTGATTACACAAACGGAACCTTGGTTAATATTCAGGTTTATGATTTATTAGGCAAATTGATAAAGCAGGATATGTATACGGTTTCAAATAATACTGTGACGTTATTCTCTGATGATTTATCAGGAAATCAAAATGGTGTATTATTGGTAAAAGTAAAAACCAGTAACGGAAAATCAGGTATTGTAAAAATTGTAAAGTAAAAAATCTTTTTAGATTGATTATAAAAACAAAGGTCTCACTTTTTGGTGAGACCTTTTTATTATGCTGAATTTAATAATATAACCTGTCTAAAACTAATTTAGCTCTTTGGTAACAATCTGCATCGTTTCGCGGCTTACTTGTTTTAGTAAAACTGCTTTGTTTTCTTCAACAGTTTGTGCTGCCTGTTCATTAAAATGGCGGATTGTATATAAGGTTACATTTTCGTTATAATCGACTTTGAATTTTTTAGAAAGAATTGCATTCAATTCATTAAAATTTTCAAATTTATCTTCTACACAAACAGAGAAACTAATCGCTGAGTTCTGAATTAGATTTACCTTTAATTTGAATTGGTGAAACAATCCAAAAATTTCGCTGATGTTTTCCTCCATTATAAAGGAGAAATCAATAGAAGAAAGCGAAATTAAAAGCTGGTTTCTTTTTACGATAAAGCAAGGTAAATAAGGTTCTAAATCAACACCTTTAGAAACGCAGGTTCCTTTTAATAATGGGTTGATAAAAGATTTTACGTATAACGGGATTTCTTTTTTCTGTAACGGCTGTAATGTTTTCGGGTGTATAACTGTTGCACCGTAAAAAGCCAATTCAATCGCTTCACGATAGGATATTTGGTTTAGCAGACTTGCATTTTCAAAATAACGCGGATCAGCATTCATAACACCGGGAACGTCTTTCCAGATTGTAACACTTTCTGCATTTAGGCAATAGGCAAAAATTCCGGCAGTATAATCAGAACCTTCACGGCCTAAAGTGGTAGTGAAATTATTTTCGTCAGCACCTAAAAATCCCTGTGTGATATTTAATATTTTGCGTTTTACATTTTTGCTGATGTTTTGTTGGGTAACTTCCCAGTCTACTTCTGCATCTCTGTAATTAGCGTCTGTTTTTATAAAATTGCGAACATCAAGCCATTGGGTCTGAATGCCCATGAAATTCATAAAATGACTTAAGATATTTGTCGAAATTAATTCTCCAAAACTCACAATCTGATCGTAAACAAAATTGTAATTTGGTGATTTATTGTGTGCTAAAAAATATTCTAATTCAGAAAACTGAGCTGCTACGGCTGTAAAAACTTCGTGGTTTTCATCTTCAAATAAATCCAGTAAGATTTGATTGTGATATTTTTTTATTTCTTGTACGGATGAATTAAGCTCTGCCGGTTTATCGAAATAATTTTTGATAACCAGTTCCAGGGCATTTGTAGTTTTTCCCATAGCCGAAACTACTAAAATCACATCTTCATAGCCTACTTTTTGTAAAACGTCATACACGTTTTTAATTCCTTCAGCATCTTTTACCGATGCACCACCAAATTTAAATACTCTCATCTTTAATTTGTATTGTTGAGACGCATTGCTGTGCGTCCCTGTCAGTTTTAAAATTTTAATATTTATGACAGAAGTACACTCCTTATACTTCTCTGTCATATTTTTGTCTGCCTAATTTATTTTTGATACAAATGAATTAATTCCTATTTCATCCATTTGTACTACTCTCCATTCTTTGAGAACTTTTGCGCCTGAGTTCTCATAAAAATTTATGGCAGGAGTATTCCAGTCAAGAACATTCCAATCGATTCGTCGAACATTATCTTTTTTTCCCTGTTTGATAATTTCAGAGTAAAGTGCGAAACCCAAACCTGATCCACGCATTTTATCTTTTACAATTAAATCCTCAAGGTGTATTGTTTTTCCTTTCCAGCTGGAATAACGATAATAATATAACGCGATTCCAACAATTTCTTTCTCAACTTCTGCTACAAAAACATGAAATAATGGATTTTCACCAAAACCATCACGTACTAAATCATCTTCGGTTATCAGAACCGCATCCGGTTCCTTTTCAAATATTGCAAGTTCCTGAATCAGCTCTAAAACTGATTTCATGTCTTCAGGTTTTCCTTTTCTAATATTCATAATTCATATTTTTAATTACTTATTAGCTAAATAAGTATTTTTTTATTCCAAACTTTTTGCATTTCATTAGCAAATATACAATAGTAGCAAACTAACTAAATAATTTTTGAATCATTCTCACAAAAAAAGCGATATTTGTGACTTATAACTAAAAACTACAACGATATAGCAATGGAACAACGCAATAAAACACTGGGAGAGTTTATTATTGAGAACCAAAAAGCATTTCAGTATTCATCAGGGGAATTATCCCGAATTATCAACTCTATACGTTTGGCGGCAAAAGTCGTAAACTATAAAGTAAACAAAGCTGGATTAGTGGATATAATTGGCGCCGCAGGCGAACAAAATATTCAGGGAGAAGATCAGCAAAAATTAGATGTGTATGCAAATGAAGTATTTATTCAGACATTAATAAACCGTGAGATTGTCTGTGGAATAGCTTCGGAAGAAAACGACGAATTTATTACTGTCAAGGGGAGCGACAACAGTCATAATAATAAGTACGTGATCTTAATGGATCCGCTTGACGGATCTTCGAACATTGATGTGAATGTTTCTCTGGGAACCATTTTTTCGGTTTTTAGAAGAATCACACCAATCGGAACTCCGGTTACAAGCGAGGATTTTTTACAGCCTGGAATTAATCAGGTTGCTGCGGGTTATGTAATTTACGGAACTTCAACAATGTTGGTTTACACAACCGGTCATGGCGTAAATGGTTTTACGTTGAATCCGGCGATTGGAACATTTTATTTGTCACACCCTAATATGCAATTTCCGCTTGACGGGAATATTTATTCGGTTAACGAAGGGAATTATGTGCATTTTCCGCAAGGAGTAAAGAACTACATTAAATATTGTCAGCGCGAAGAAGAAGACAGACCGTATACTTCAAGGTATATTGGAAGTCTGGTTTCTGATTTTCATCGAAATATGATCAAAGGAGGAATTTATATTTATCCAACAAGCTCAAAAGCACCAAAAGGGAAATTACGTTTGATGTATGAATGTAATCCAATGGCATTTATTGCAGAACAGGCCGGAGGAAAAGCAACAGATGGTTTTGGAAGAATCATGGAAATCCAGCCAACCGAATTACATCAGCGGGTTCCATTTTTCTGTGGAAGTTACAATATGGTCGAAAAGGCTGAAGAGTTTATGGCTGAAGCACTATAATTCATAAAAACAAACCCGATAAAGCTTCAAAACTTATCGGGTTTATTATTTTTAGTTGCAGTTAGATAAAACTGACACTCAATCGAAAACTCTTATTTATGCATATGTTGCATTTCGTAAATAAAAGTATCTGCATCTACTTTTTTATCAACTAATGATAATGCTTTTGCAATAATATAATTTACGTTGCTTGGAGTGAATCCTAAAGCAATTCCTAATTTTCTCAGCATTACTTCCTGTTGGTCTTCAAGATGATGATCAACGTGTACCATTCTGGTTAAATCGTATAAACGCTCTAAACGCTGAACATGTAAATAAGGAGGGTTAATTGGGTATTTTAATGGGTCGTTAAGAATTTCTTCGTACTCAGTTTCTGAAATTTCTAAACGTGAAGCTAATTTGTCCAAGAATTTTTTTTCTTCAGGATGTACAATTCCATCTGCTAATGCTACGCGAACAATAGCTGAAAAGTGACCCTTATTTCTTTGTTTGAATTCGCTATCAAATAAATCTGAAAATGACATAATTATAGTGTTTTTATGCCACAAAGATAAATTTTATTTTAAATTATTAATTTTAAAGTTCTCATAAAATTTAACTTATTTTTATCCGTTGATTTAATAGGAGGCTTTCTTTAATTTTCAAAATAAATCGTATGTTTACAGCCCCTTAATCAATTAATATGTAACCTCATGTCAGAATTTTGGATTTATTTTCAGATAGGTTTAAAGCATGTTTTGAATATTCATGCTTACGACCATGTGTTGTTTTTAATAGCCTTAACCATTCCGTATGCTTTTAAGGATTGGAAACGTATTTTATTGCTTGTCTCTGTGTTTACCATTGGACATACATTAGCTTTGTTGCTTTCAGTTTTTGGAATTATAGCCATAAAAGTAAATATCGTGGAGTTTTTAATTCCGATTACGATTTTAATAACCGCCTTTTTTCATCTTTTTACAGCCGGAAAGGCATCTAAAAATGAAAGTATTAATCTGATATTTTTTGTAACATTATTTTTTGGAATTATTCATGGTCTTGGATTTTCAAATTATTTTAAAACTATTTTAGGAGGTACGGCTACGTCAAAATTATTACCTTTAGGGGAATTTGCATTAGGGATAGAAACGGCACAATTGATAGTGGTTTTTGTAGTTCTGATAATATCATATATAGTACAGACCGTATTTCGTTTTTCAAAACGAGATTGGGCATTGGTAATGTCGGCTTTCATAATTGGAGTTGTAATTCCGATGATTGTCGAAAGTCCAATTTGGAACAGATAAATAAAATGGACATAAAAAAATTAAATAAATACGATAAAGCTTATTTACGAATTGCCAAGGAATGGGGTTCGTTATCGTATTGCAAACGTAAGCAGGTAGGTGCAATTATTGTAAAAGACAGAATGATCATTTCTGATGGATACAATGGAACACCAACCGGATTTGAAAACTGCTGCGAAGATGAAAATGGATTAACGCGTTGGGATGTTTTACATGCCGAAGCAAATGCTATTTTAAAAGTAGCCCGGTCAACACAATCCTGCGAAGGTGCAACCTTATATATTACATTGTCACCCTGTAAAGAATGCAGTAAATTAATACATCAGTCAGGTATAAAAAGAGTAGTGTATCAAAATGGATACCGCGACGATTCCGGAATCCAGTTTTTAATGAAAGCCGGTGTCGAAGTTGAACATATTCCTGTTTTAGAAGAATTAAATGAAATTTAACTCAAAATATTTACCCATTGTTATAGGAGCGGCTTTTGCTCTTGGAACCGTTCTCGGAAGTATGATGAATGCTCCTGTAGAGGATAGCCTCTTGGCTAAAAATAATTCTAAGACAAAACTCAACAAGCTGATCGATTTTATTAATAATGAATATGTTGACAATGTTAACACCGATTCGATTGTAAATCTGACAGTAGATAATATTTTGTCGAAATTAGATCCGCATTCTGTTTATATTCCGCCAAGCGAACAAGCCGAAGTTGCCGAAAGTATGAAAGGTGATTTTGTAGGAATAGGAATCAATTTTTACATGTACAAAGATTCTGTGGCCATTATAAAACCTGTAGAAAACGGTCCTTCGGCGAAAGCCGGATTAAAATCAGGTGACCGGATTTTATTTGCAGGGAAGACTAAATTGTTTGGGAGAAGACTGCCTTCTGATAGCTTGTTTTCAAAATTAAAAGGAATAAAAGGTTCTGAAATTGAGTTGACCGTTTTTAGGAAATCGGAACAAAAGAAACTTAAATTTAAAATCAAAAGAGATATTATTCCTCTAAAAAGTGTCGATGCCTCTTTGTTGCTTGATAATAAAATTGGTTACATTAAAATAAATCGTTTTGCCGAAACGACTTATAATGAGTTTAAGGTTGGCTTGACAAGATTAAAACAAAAAGGAATCCAGTCGCTGGTAATTGATCTTCGTGATAACGGTGGTGGTTACATGGAAGAGGCCGTTGCTATTGCCGATGAGTTTCTTAAAGATAAACAGCTGATCGTTTTTACAAAAAATAAAAACGGCAGTACCGAGAAAACATATGCTACGGAAAAAGGCAGTTTCGAAATCGGGAAAGTGACAATTTTAATTAATGAAAACAGTGCTTCGGCAAGTGAAATTCTGGCAGGTGCAATTCAGGATAATGATCGTGGAACCATTGTTGGCCGCCGTTCTTTTGGAAAAGGATTAGTACAGCGCGAAATGGATTTTAATGACGGATCAGCAGTAAGATTAACAGTCGCCAGATATTACACGCCAACGGGAAGATCAATTCAAAAACCTTATACTAAAGGAAACGAAGAATATTATAAAGAATCAGAAGCAAGAATAAAAACAGGCGAGTTGTACACTAAAGACAGTATAAAAGTAGCTGATTCTTTAAAATTTAAAACGCCAAAAGGGAAAATTGTTTACGGCGGCGGTGGAATCGTTCCTGATATTTTTGTTCCGATCGAAGCAGAACACGGAAACGAAAATGTTGCTTATTTGCTTCAAACGGGAATCGTAGGCCATTTTGTTTTTGAAGAATTAGATAAAAGCAGAAGTGTTTTTGCCGGACTTCATTTCAATGAATTTTTAATGAAGATGAAGAAGTCGGATGTTTATTTTAAGAAATTTCAAACTTACATTTTGCAGACCGGTTTGGATTTGAAACTGGATAAAACAAAAGCCTTGGTAAATCGTCATATCACAGCTGAATTTGCCCGACAGTTATATGGAGAATTGTATTATTATGATGTGATTTTGAAAGATGACATAATGATTAAAACGGTTTTGAATCAGAAGAAATAATTTAAATTTTATTTTAATGAACAAAGATGCTATTGTGAATGCCGAAATTGAACTTTTAACCGCAATTAAAAATTCAGATGTTTTAGCTTTAGATAAAATCCTGCATGATGATTTGCTTTTTAATTTGCCGGACGGTCAAACCATTACCAAAGAATTTGATTTAAATGCGTATCGTTCCGGAAAAATGAACATTCATACGCTCGAGGCTTCTGATCAAATTATAAATGTAATTGGAGATTCGGCAGTTGTTTCTGTTATGGTTTTACTTAAAGGGACATACGACTCTAATCCGTTAGACGGAACTTTTCGTTATATTCGGGTATGGAAGCAATTTGAAGAAAATTTAAAAGTGATTGGAGGAAGTTGTGTCCAGTTACATTAAGCAACTAATTATAATTTAAAAGAATGCTTAAAGGTTGTTAATAATAAGTCAAAATATGAAAAATTTAAAAAAAATAAGTTTACTGTTCATTTTAATGGTTTTTGTAGTTTCATGCGCTTGTATGAAAGATAAAAATACAGTTTCAGGAAAAGTTGGATCGATAGAATCAGGAAAAGACGGTTATACAGCTAAAATTACTACTGATAACAAGGAAGTTTATTTTGCAACAATCAGCATTGTTAATGTAGGCGGACCTCAAAACTACAAACAATTGAAAGAAGGTGAAGAAGTAACTTTAAAAGGAGAAATCTGGAAAACTGATACCGAGAAACATATTAAAGTGAAGGAGATTGTTTCGGTTAAATAAATAGGAAGTTTTGAGAATAGTAAAATACTTTTTTTATTTTTATTATAACAGTAATTACTGGTTTTTTGAGTATTTTCTCTCTTGGTAGTTATGAGCAAAAAATGCAATTAATCAATGAGCTTCCTTTTTCATTTATATATCGCTTTTTAAGTGTTTCAATTATCGGGCTAATTGGAGTAATCATATTGCTGATTATTAATTTTCTTGTTGATAAATTAATATTGAAAGATGTAAATATAAGCACGCTGAGGGAATTGGCGGTTAAGGCGTCAGTTCCAGTAATTTTAGTGGCTTTATTTGGAGTATTTGTGTTTTTCTTTTTGTGATAATCTATCGAATACTATCATGCACATGAGTCTGCACACCATTATTCCATAAAGTCAAAATATCTGTGGCAACGGCAGCACCACTTCCGGCAGCAATTGCCAATTGGCTTCTCCAGCCAGCCAAAGTTCCAATAACATAAATGCCGTCGGCTACTTTATGATCATCATTTTTGAGCTGAATACGCTGTTTTTCCGGTAAAGCTTTTTTGTGTGGTGCAACATATTGCATCAAACCTTCAATATCGAAAGTATTGGCAGAACCAATTCCGATGACGATACTTTTTGTTTTGTATGAGTTTTTGTTTGTAATTACAGTAAATTCAGGATAAGCGCCCTCAATTTTAATTACTTTTTCGTTTGGAATCTGAGTGATATGCGGATATATTTGAGCTAAATCCTGCGTACTTTCTGTTAGTAACTCAGACCCTAATTTGCCTGGTTTTATTCCATAAGCATTATAGAAAATGGCTTCCTGTAAAGAAGAATTCTTTTGATGAGTAAAAATTCCGATTTTTTTATCAGTAACAAAAGCTTTGTTTTTAGCAGATCCTAAAACGAGTGCGCATGACATGCCCGAAACGCCTCCGCCTACAATTAAAACATCAAACATATTATCTTCCGTTTGTTTTTTCTTCTATTTTTTTGGAAATTCTAAAAATCAAAAGAATTAAAACGGCACAAAAGGAAGCAGCAATTCCAATAAAAGCAACAATACTGTCTCCCTGAAAAGGATTTTGGAAATCAAGTAAAGTGATGTTGAAAACAATTAAAGCTAATGCCAAAAGCACTAAGATGGAAGTAAAGATTTTCATAAGGTTGTTTATTTGTCTAAAATAACAAAGTAAAGTTGATCAGTATAAATCATTGCCCAACTGTATTTTAGAAATTTTATGGGTGTAAATTTATAAAAATATCTGTTAGACGAACAAACCTTTAACATTAGCAGCGAATAATTTAACAGCAATTGCCAAAAGTATTACTCCAAATGTCTTGCGGACTACACCAAGTCCGTTTTCTCCTAATAATGTTTCGATTTTTTTGGATGATTTTAAAACAATATATACTAAGATGATATTCAATAAAATGGCAATAATAATATTGATGGTATGAAATTGGGAACGCAAGGAAAGTAAAGTAGTCATAGTTCCTGCTCCGGCAATTAAAGGAAATGCAAGTGGAACGATAGAGGCTGATCCCGGTTCTTCGTCACGGTAAATACGGATTCCTAAAATCATTTCCAAAGCAAGGAAAAACAATACAAATGAACCTGCAACAGCAAACGAATGTACATCAATACCTATAATATTAAGTAAGCCTTCTCCAATAAAAAGAAAAACTATCATGATCACTCCGGCCACAATCGAAGCTTTTTCCGATTCGATATGACCGACTTTTGCTCTCAGGTTTACGATAATCGGAATGGATCCTACGATATCTATTACTGCAAAAAGCACCATTCCTACAGTGATAATCTCCTTAAAATCAATTTCTAACATACCTTTTTTATTTAGAGGTTAATGATGTGCAAAGGTAAATAATAAAGTCAGGGCTTTTTATTGTTTTGAGTCTAACCAGGGATTTTTGTTATAAAAACATGTTTTTTTGATTAAAAAAATACTATTTGTAACATTAAACGATTTCTATTATTAATTCATTGGTAGAAGAAGAAGATTGCTGGTTTGAATTTATCCCACAGACATCTGGATAGTTTAACTATCTTTGCACTTTATAAATTCAGTATTTTAATTATCATGTTTCAATTAGGAAAAACCATTATTTCAGAAGATATTCTTGAAAAAGAATTTGTGTGCAACTTGTCAGCTTGTAAAGGAGCCTGCTGTGTTGACGGAGATGCTGGTGCGCCTTTGAGTGAAGCAGAAACTAAAATTCTTGAAGAAATTTACCCGAAAGTGAAACCGTTTTTACGAAAAGAAGGAATTGCAGCCATTGAGGCGCAAGGAGCCTGGGTAAAAGGAACAGATGGTGATCTTGAAACACCATTAATTGACAATAAAGATTGTGCCTATGTTATTTTTGATGGAAAAACAGCACTCTGCGGAATCGAGCAGGCTTACAATCAGGGAATCGTAAACTGGAAAAAACCGGTTTCTTGCCATTTATATCCAATTCGTGTAAAAGATTTCACTGAGTTTGCTGCGGTGAATTATGACAAATGGGATATTTGTGATGATGCCTGTTCTTTAGGTAAAGAATTAGAGGTTCCGGTTTATAAATTTGTCAAAGAAGCTTTGATTCGCCGTTTTGGCGAAGATTGGTATTTGGAACTTGAGAAAGTAGCGGAAGAGCATAAAAATTCATAAAATCCGAAACTCTTAGTTATGATTTTGAATTAGTATTTTTTAACTCAAAAAATAAATTTTTTAATCCTAAAAAAACTTTTTAAAGTAATCTTAAATCCCTTGCTTTTTATTGTAAAAAGTCTATATTTTATAGGGCTTTAGGGTTTAAGGTTGTTGCTTAAGTTATTCATTTTCAATAAATTAATTATTGTCTGAAAAATGTTTCAATTTTTTAGCTTTGTTAAAAACTACCTTGGATTGTGAATAAGTTTGCCTTTTATTTTTGGCTACAAATGACAATCTTTGTAGTCTATTGAATCAGGGGGATTCAATAGCAAAATTAAACAAAAAAGTAATGTCACAAGTTGAACCAATATTACAAGAAAATAAGAATCGTTTTGTCATTTTTCCAATCAAACATCATGATATTTGGGAATGGTATAAAAAAATGGAAGCTAGTTTCTGGACTGCCGAAGAAATCGATTTGCATCAGGACTTGACTGATTGGAATAATAAACTAAGTGATGACGAAAGATATTTTATTAAACACATTTTAGCATTCTTTGCAGCTTCTGACGGAATCGTAAATGAAAACCTTGCTGAGAACTTTGTAAATGAAGTTCAATATGCTGAGGCAAAATTTTTCTATGGTTTCCAAATCATGATGGAAAACATTCATAGCGAAACATATTCTTTGTTGATTGATACTTACGTGAAAGATGAAGCGGAAAAAGCAGAATTATTTAATGCTTTAGAGGTTTTTCCTGCGATTAAGAAAAAAGCGGAATGGGCTTTGAAATGGATCGATTCTGATTCGTTTGCTGAAAGACTTATCGCTTTTGCTGCAGTTGAGGGAATTTTCTTCTCAGGCGCTTTCTGCTCTATTTATTGGTTGAAAAAACGTGGATTAATGCCAGGTTTGACATTCTCTAATGAATTAATTTCACGTGACGAAGGCGTACATTGCGATTTTGCAGTACACCTGCATAATCATCACCTGGTAAATAAAGTTTCAAAAGAAAGAATCAAAGAAATCATCGTTGATGCATTAGATATTGAAAGAGAATTTGTTACAGAATCTCTTCCGGTAAGTTTAATTGGTATGAACGCTGGTTTAATGACCCAGTATCTGGAATTTGTTGCTGATAGATTATTAGTAGAATTAGGTTGTGATCGTGTTTATGGATCAGCGAATCCGTTTGATTTCATGGATATGATTTCTCTTCAGGGAAAAACCAATTTCTTTGAAAAACGTGTTGCCGAGTATCAAAAATCAGGGGTAATGAATACTGACAGTGATGCTCAGAAAATTTCATTTGATGCAGATTTTTAGATTATGCAGCAATTTTTAGTGTCTACCACGAAACACTAAAAAGACAATAAAATTAAGAAACGAAAGTTTCTATACTAGACAATTTTTAAGATTGGATCTCTTTCCCAAATCGTTGATCCGGTTACATTTTACAATTAATTTTCATCTGTTTTTTTAGATCGAAAAGCAAATAACTATGGGAATCCTACTGTTCTCAAAAAATAATTTAAAAACACACAATGTTTAAGTGCCGGAATTCGTTTTCCAGTGACTTTCATTTTCAATAAACTAAAAAAGGTAAGCTTATGTATGTAGTAAAAAGAGATGGCCACAAGGAGCCGGTAATGTTTGATAAGATTACAGAAAGAATCAAAAAATTATGTTACGGGCTTAATGAGCTCGTAGATCCTGTTAAGGTAGCCATGAGAGTTATCGAAGGATTGTATGACGGAGTTTCTACATCTGAATTAGATAATCTTGCGGCAGAAACGGCAGCTTCCATGACTATTGCACATCCTGATTATGCGCAATTGGCAGCTCGTGTGGCGATTTCAAACTTACATTCTAATACTAAAAAATCTTTCTCAGAAACGATGAAAGATATGTATCACTACGTAAATCCAAGAAATGGACAAGAAGCGCCATTACTTTCGGATGAGGTATATAAAGTGATTCAGGAAAATGCAGCATTTCTGGATTCTCATATCATTTATACAAGAGATTTCAATTATGATTACTTCGGATTTAAAACTCTGGAGCGTTCGTATTTGCTAAAGATAAACGGAAAAATCGTCGAAAGGCCACAGCAT
The DNA here is from genome assembly GCF_059491325.1 of Flavobacterium sp. Flavsp81. Classification (NCBI taxonomy): domain Bacteria; kingdom Pseudomonadati; phylum Bacteroidota; class Flavobacteriia; order Flavobacteriales; family Flavobacteriaceae; genus Flavobacterium; species Flavobacterium sp. Flavsp81. Next base: position 3,957,771 of record NZ_CP168505.1, read on the forward strand.
ATGCTGATGCGTGTTTCCGTTGGGATTCACTTAGACGATTTGAAATCGGTAATTGAGACTTACGATTTAATGTCTAAAAAATATTTCACGCATGCAACACCAACGTTGTTCAATGCGGGGACCCCAAAACCTCAAATGTCTTCTTGTTTCCTTTTGGCGATGCAGGACGATAGTATTGACGGAATTTATGATACATTAAAACAAACAGCTAAAATCTCGCAATCTGCAGGAGGAATTGGTCTTTCTATTCATAACGTTCGTGCAACCGGATCTTATATTCGCGGTACAAACGGAACTTCAAACGGAATCGTTCCGATGTTGAGAGTTTTTAATGATACGGCTCGTTACGTAGATCAGGGTGGGGGAAAACGTAAAGGTAGTTTTGCGATTTACATCGAAACCTGGCATGCTGATATCTTTGATTTCCTGGATTTAAAGAAAAACACAGGAAAAGAAGAAATGCGCGCGCGCGATTTATTCTTCGCGATGTGGACATCCGATTTATTCATGAAACGTGTTCAGGAAGATGCCTCATGGACTTTGATGTGTCCTAACGAATGTCCTGGATTATACGATGTTTACGGAGAAGAATTCGAAACAATGTATTTGGATTATGAATTTAGAGGAAAAGGTAGAAAAACCATTCGTGCACGTGAATTATGGGAGAAAATCCTGGAATCGCAAATCGAAACCGGAACACCTTATATGTTGTACAAAGATGCAGCAAACCGTAAATCAAACCACAAAAATTTAGGAACAATTCGTTCATCAAACTTGTGTACTGAGATTATGGAGTACACATCAAAAGATGAAATCGCGGTTTGTAACCTGGCTTCTATTTCGTTACCAATGTTCATCGAAAACGGAAAATTTGATCATGAAGCACTTTACAATGTTACCAAACGTGTAACCCGTAACCTGAACAAAGTAATCGACAGAAACTATTATCCGGTAAAAGAAGCTGAAAACTCTAACATGCGTCACCGTCCGGTAGGATTGGGAGTGCAAGGTTTAGCAGATGCTTTCATTATGTTGCGTATGCCGTTTACAAGTGATGAAGCTAAAACTTTGAACCAGGAAATTTTCGAAACATTATATTTCGCAGCTGTAACCGCTTCTATGGAAATGGCGAAAGAAGAAGGACCATATTCTACATTTGAAGGATCTCCAATGTCAAAAGGAGAATTCCAATACAATATGTGGGGAATGAAAGATGAAGAATTATCTGGACGTTGGGACTGGGCATCTTTAAGAAAAGAGGTAATGGAACATGGAGTTCGTAATTCATTGTTAGTAGCGCCAATGCCAACTGCTTCGACTTCGCAAATTTTAGGAAACAACGAAGCTTTCGAACCCTATACATCAAATATTTACACACGTCGTGTATTGTCCGGAGAATTCATCGTAGTAAACAAACACTTGCTTCACGATTTGGTAGAAAGAGGTTTGTGGAACGAGACTTTGAAACAAGAAATCATGCGTCATAACGGATCAGTTCAAAATATTGACGTGATTCCGCAAGACCTGAAAGAATTGTACAAAACCGTTTGGGAAATGTCGATGAAAGACATTATTGATATGTCACGCCAAAGAGGTTATTTCATTGACCAATCGCAATCATTGAACTTATTCATGCAGGACGCCAACTACTCTAAGCTAACGTCAATGCATTTCTACGCCTGGCAGTCAGGTTTAAAAACAGGAATGTATTACCTAAGAACAAAATCTGCGGTTGATGCGATTAAATTCACATTAAACAATGACAAAAAAGAAGAAGTTCCAAGTTTAGTTGCAGAAACTGAAGAAATCAATGTTGAGGAATACAAAGCGATGTTGTTAAAAGCACAAGCTGCTGGTCCTGAGGATTGTGAAATGTGTGGGTCTTAATTTTTTAGAATAAAGAAGATAGAATAAAGAGAAAAGATTTATTCTTAGTGATAGAAAGCAGTTATTGTAATGATAGCTGCTTTTTTTTTTAGGAGCTATTCCCGCTTTCCGTTGCAATCTTTTTATTTTTAAAGGAAAAATAAAAAGGATTTCCACTTCAATCGGGGCTAGGTTTTCGGTTTCATAATAAATTTGTATTCACAGTTTGTCATTCCGTAGGAATCTCAGACTTGCTGAAACTTACGTTTAGAGATTCCTACGGAATGACAAACGTTGTGGTTAAAGTATTAATATGTTTCTAAATAATGATTTTAAGGCTTAGACACTTTTCTAAAAAATTCCAATTAAACCTTTTCAAAAATCCAAAGTCTTATTCTTAAATAATTCTTAATTTTATGAAAAAAAGCAATCTTTGGTCGTTACGTTTGGGCTTCTCAGGAAAGGAAGCTTTTAAAATTGAAAAATTCGGATTAGAAAAATTTCTAAAGAAATCTTATGATTCAAAGTTTGATACCCAATTTCCTGCTTTTTTACAAGACAGCCCCAAAACAATTGCTGCATACAAAGAATTACGCCAATCCATAAAAAATCTCGATCCCGAAGAGAAAAACAAAATTCAGAAAAAAGAGGTTCTGACTACTGTCGAATTAAAAAAATGGTGGGTTGCAAAAATGCAGACTGATGAATTTCCGTTACGCGAAAAAATGGTTTGTTTTTGGCACAATCATTTTGTTTCAACTTCCCAAAAAGTAAAAATCAATTACTGGATTTACCAGCACAACATGATTTTAAGGGAAAATGCTTTTGGAAATTTCAAGGAACTGACCAAAAAAATCATAAAATCGAATGCGATGGTCAAATATCTGGATAATGTTGATAATAAAAAAGGCAAAATCAACGAAAACCTAAGCCGCGAATTGCTGGAACTATTCACTATCGGAATCGGAAATTATACCGAAGAAGATATTAAAAACGGTGCAAAAGCTTTGGCAGGATTAAATTATGACGATGAAGGTGCAGTTTACAGAAAAAATTCAGAAGATAACAGCAATAAAACCTATTTCGGAAGAACAGGAAACTGGAAAGCCGATGATTTGGTTGATATTATTTTCGAACAAAAAAACATACCCTATTTAATTACGCGAAAAATTCTGAAATGGTTTCTTTACGATAATCCCTCAGAAGAATCGGTTAAATATTATGGCGATTATTTCAGAAAAGTAAATTTTGAAATTGAACTGTTGCTTACCAAAATCTTTACTGAAGAATATACCAAGGATATTTCAGGTAATAAAATCAAGGATCCTTTGGTTTATATTTCGCAACTTATTGATGAATTGCAACTGAAAGATTATGATGAAACCATGATTGTTGCCTTTCTAAAACAGCAGGGAATGGATTTGTACAATCAGGTCAATGTGAAAGGCTGGGATGGTGGAAATTCATGGCTGACTTCGCAAGTCTATCTGCAGCGAAATAATACTTCAGATTTGCTTTGCAGCGGGAGAAGTCTTTCAAAGAAAATAATCAGGAATATGATGAGTGAAGACAATCCGAAACCGAAAAGAGAATTCGAAAAAACAGAAGTTAAGATCAAATATGACTCTGACGGAAATAATAAAACCATTATTACGGAATTGTCCAACAGATTATTATTTACTGTAAATGAATCGATGCAGAAAGACATGGAAAATTTGCTCAAATATGATTTTGATCCCAAAGATCTCAATGCCAATTTTGCTGTAATTCGTTTGTTTAATTATATCATCAAATTGCCGGAATATCAGTTGATTTAAAAATCTATCATTATGAACAGAAGAAATTTTTTAACGTTAACAGGGACATTTACCGGCGGAATGTTGGTGCTTCCGAGTTTTTTACATGCTTTTGGTACGCAGGATAATTTGATTATTGGCGAGCAATGTCTGGTTTTTGTTCAACTCAATGGAGGAAACGACGGATTGAATACTTTTATTCCATACGAAGATCCTTTGTATTATGATTTGAGAACCAAAATTGCCCTGAATAAAGAGGCAGTTGTAGGTAAAAATAGAGGAATGGCTTTTCATCCTGCATTAAAAGATTTTGCCCAGATGCAGCAAAACGGAGATTTAACGGTAATCCAGAATGTGGGTTATCCGGAACCGGTTCGTTCGCATTTCCGCAGTCAGGAAATTTGGCAAACGGCTGCAGATTCCAATAAATATATAAACGAAGGCTGGTTGGGACGTTATTTGGATCTGCAATGTCACGATCATCAGCCAACGGCCGGAATCAACTTGGATTCAATTGATAATCTGGCATTAAAAGGAATGGAGCCGAATACAATCACGGTAAAAGATCCGGATCGTTTTAAGGTGAAGTCAAATAAGGAAAATGAAAAGCTATCAGATAATCCGCAATTGGATTTTGTCCGTAAAATTGCCAATTCGGTTGTTGAAGGCTCAGATGATATTCAGAATGCACTGAAACAATCAAAAACAGAAATTAGTTATCCAAAAACAGGATTGTCTAAAAACCTGGAATGGATTGCCCGACTGGTAAAAGGGAATCTGAATTCAAAAGTATATTACACATCGCTTGGCGGATTTGATACGCACGACAATCAGCTTTCTATCCATGAAAGAAAATTGACAGAATTAAATGATGCGCTATTTAGTTTTTATAATGATTTAAAACAGGCACAATTGCTTCAAAATGTTACCGTTGTTGTATTTTCAGAATTTGGAAGACGCGTTAAAGACAACGGAAGCGGAACTGATCACGGAACTGCAGCGCCAATGTTTGTGATTGGAGGAAATAATAAAGGAACAATTTTAGGGAATAACCCAAATTTATCTGACTTAGACAATGGCGATTTAAAACACCAAATTGATTTCAGGTCTGTTTATGCTTCATTATTACAGCAAAAAATGGGTTTTGATTATTCAAAAATCGGAATTAAGAATAATCCGGTTTCAGGATTGTTTTAGTTTTTTGAGAAGCTATTCCCGCTGTACGTTTCAATCTTTTGTGCCGAACCCCGGCACAAAAGGATTTCCACTTCCATCGGGGCTAAAAAATATTCTCGTTTCAAAATAGTCTTTAAAAATTGAACCAACTTCCAAACCTTCCTCAAAACTAATTGTCTAAATCTCATTTTAAGCTGGATTTATTAAAATATTATACAAAACATCTTTAATTTGTTAAGAAATCCTTTTTTGTTTCAGAAAATGCATTATTTTTTTTGGTGCGGTTAAAATAATTTATACATTCGCAGAGAATTTAAAAAATAACACAAACAAAATGGCAAATAACCGTTTTTATTTTAGCAACAACTTTTATTTCTTCTTTAGTAGAAGTTAGGATTGTGCTATGGTTATTTGAAAAAATTAAAAGACAAATAAAACTAATATACAATCCTGATGAAAATCAGGATTTTTTTTTGACTATATGACAACTAAAATTGCAATACAAGGTATCAAAGGATCTTTTCATCATCAGGTCGTAAAAGAATATTTTCCTGAAAATGTTGAAATTGACGAATGTTTATCTTTTGATGAATTGATTGACAGCCTGCTTTCCGGAAAAACGGATCAGGCGGTTATGGCAATTGAAAATTCGATTGCAGGTCCAATTATTCCGAATTATGCTTTGATTGACAAGAATAATTTACACATTATAGGAGAACATTATTTAAGTATTCACCAAAATTTAATGGCTTTGAAAGGTCAGAAGATCGAAGATATTAAAGAAGTTCATTCGCACCCAATGGCGTTATTGCAATGTATGGATTTTTTAAAACAATATCCAAATATCAAATTAGTTGAGGATAAGGACACTGCTGAAACTGCCAGAAGAATTGAACAAAATCAATTAACCGGAATCGCAGCAATTGGAAGCAGAACAGCATCTGAAATGTATGATTTAGAAATTCTGGCACCGGAAATTCAAACGATCAAAAACAATATGACGCGTTTTGTGATTATTAAAAAGCAGAATTCATTTTTGCCGGAAAGCGAAATCAACAGAGCTTCCATCAAATTTGAATTAGATCATAAAAGAGGAAGTTTAGCAGCAGTTTTAAATGTAATGAGCGACTGCAAACTGAATTTGACAAAAATTCAGTCACTTCCAAAGATTGAAACACCGTGGAAATATTCATTTTTCGTAGATGTGACATTCGAGAATTACGAAGATTATTCGAAAGCTAAAACATTACTAAATATTATGGCAGAATATTTTAAGGTGTTGGGAGAATATAAGAATACAAAACCTTTTATAAGTTAGAGGTTATTTGTTAAAAGTTATAAGTCAAAAAAAGAAAGCATAAAGCTTACGGCCTAAAGCCTAAAGCATTTTAATAAAAATAAAAATGATTACAACAGCAAAAAGATTAGATACAGTTGAAGAATACTACTTTTCATCAAAATTGAGAGAAGTTCGTCAACTAATGTCTGAAGGAAAATCTATCATCAATATGGGAATCGGAAGCCCTGATTTGAGTCCGTCGAAAGCAGTAATTGAAGCGGTTGCCTCCGCCATTCTGGATGAAAACGGTCACGGTTATCAGAGTTATCAGGGATTGCCGGAATTGAGAAAAGGAATGGCAGATTTTTATCAGAATCAATTTGGTGTTGAACTAAATCCGAATAATGAGATTTTGCCTTTGATGGGTTCGAAAGAAGGAATTATGCACATTTCGTTAGCTTTTTTAAATGAAGGCGATCATGTTCTGATTCCGAATCCAGGTTATCCGACATATACTTCGGTAACCAATTTGGTAGGAGCAGTACCGGTTTATTATGATTTGAAAGAAGAAAATGCATGGGAACCGGATTTTGGAGCTTTAGAAAAATTAGACCTTTCGAAAGTGAAAATTATGTGGCTGGGTTACCCGCATATGCCTACAGGAGCGAGAGGAAGTTTGGCGTTATTTGAAAAATTGGTTGCTTTTGCTAAAAAACATAACATATTATTGGTAAACGATAATCCGTATAGTTTTGTTTTGAATGATAATCCAATGAGTTTATTGCAGGTTGAAGGTGCAAAAGATGTGGCTCTGGAATTGAATTCACTTAGTAAAACATTCAACATGGCCGGCTGGAGAGTGGGGATGGTTTTAGGAAATCCTGAAATTATTGATGCAGTCTTAAAAGTAAAAAGCAATATGGACAGCGGTATGTTCTACGGAATTCAGAAGGGTGCAGTTGCCGCTTTGAATTGTGATAAATCCTGGTTTGAAGACCAAAACAAAATCTACAGACGCCGCAGGGAATTGACAGAAAAATTAGCAGAAAAATTAGGCTGCGAAGTTTATAAAGAAGGAGTAGGACTTTTTGTCTGGGCAAAATTGCCGGAAGGAATAGTATCAGCAGAAAAGTTCATTGACGAAATATTATACGAGAAACATATTTTTATCACACCGGGAACGATCTTCGGAAGTAATGGTGAAGGATATATCAGGTTTTCGTTGTGTGTGAAAGAAGAAAAAGTACAAGAGGCAATAGACAGGTTTTAGTATTAAGATTTTAGAAACAAGAAACAAGATTTTTATACAGATTGTCAGGCTGAGCGGAGTCGAAGCCCCTTTAAGTTATAAGCCTTCGACTCCGCTCAGGGTGACAGAAAGGTTAAATTGAAATCAGAGTTCTTGAAAAACAAGAAGCCCTAGCCCTGATAGAAGCGGCATCCTTTTATGGTCTCGTTTTTTTTACGAGACCATAAAAGATACAGCGGATAGCAGGAATTAGCTTCTAATAAAAATAAATATGAAAGTATACGTAATAGGAATAGGGTTAATTGGTGGTTCGATGGTGCTTGACATCAAAGAAAAACATCCTGATGCTACTATTTTTGGAATCGACAGCAACGAAAAACATTTGCAGGAAGCAATTGATCTGGGTGTTATCGATCAGGCAGGAAACTTTGAAGATTTGGCTGAAGCCGATTTTGTAATTGTTTCGGTTCCGGTGGATGTTGCCTTGGTTGTTTTGCCGAAAGTATTGGATTTGGTTGGCGACAATACAATTGTTTTTGAGGTTGGATCGACTAAAAAACCAATTTGTGATGCAGTAGCAAGCCATCCGAAAAGAAGAAACTTTATCGCGACACATCCAATTGCAGGAACGGAGTTTTCCGGACCCTCAGCGGCGATAAAAGGTTTATTTCAGGGGAAAACGAACATCATTTGTGAAGTGGAAAAAACCACTTTTAAGTTGCAGGAAAAGGCTTTGAAGCTTTTTAGTGAAATTGGAATGAGGATTCGATATATGGATCCGGTTTCGCATGACAAACATATTGCCTACGTTTCGCATTTGTCGCATATTAGTTCGTTTATGCTCGGGAAAACGGTAATGGACAAGGAAAAAGACGAACAGGATATTTTTGATATGGCAGGAAGTGGATTTGAAAGCACTGTTCGTTTAGCAAAAAGTTCACCTGCAATGTGGACACCGATTTTCAAGCAGAATAAGGAACATGTCATTGAAACATTAGAAGAATATATTTCGAATCTCAGTAGGTTTAGAGATTTGCTAAAAGAAGAAAATTACAATGCCATTTTTGAAGAAATGGAAAGCACAAATAAAATAAAAGAAATACTAAACGGATTAACAATTAAAAAGTAAACTATAATAAAGATGGAAAATAAGAAAGAAATGAGAAAGTGGTTAGATGATTTCAATTTAGATCACCCACTTGTGATAGCTGGACCTTGTAGTGCAGAAACGGAAGATCAGGTTTTGAAAATTGCTCACGAATTGAAAGATTCAAAAGTTAGTGTGTTCAGAGCCGGAATCTGGAAACCTAGAACGCGTCCGGGAGGATTTGAAGGTGTTGGGGAAATTGGTTTGAAATGGTTACAGAAAGCAAAAGCTGAAACTGGTTTACTAATGGGAACTGAAGTTGCGACTGCAGCGCATTGTAAACTGGCTTTAGAACATGATATCGACGTTTTATGGGTTGGTGCGCGTACAACTGCAAACCCTTTTGCGGTTCAGGAAATTGCGGATACATTGAAAGGAACTGATAAAATCGTTTTGGTTAAAAACCCTGTAAACCCGGATTTGGCTTTATGGTTAGGCGGTGTTGAGCGTTTACACATGGCCGGAATTGAGAAATTAGGAGTTATTCACAGAGGTTTCTCTACTTACGAAAAAACAAAATACAGAAATATTCCGGAATGGCAGATTGCTATCGAATTGCAAAATAAATTCCCTGACCTACCATTAATCATCGATCCGTCTCACATTACAGGAGATCGTAAAATGATTTTCGAAGTAACGCAAGAAGCTTTAGATTTGAATTACGATGGTATGATTATCGAAACGCACTACGATCCGGATAATGCATGGTCAGATGCTGCTCAACAAGTGACTCCGGATGCTTTGAAACAAATCATTAAAGATTTAACGATCAGAAAAACAGATGATACTACAGATGAGTACAGTTCAAAAATGACGAAACTAAGAGCCAACATCGATGTTTTGGATGCTAACTTATTAGAGTTATTAGGAAAACGTATGAAAGTAGCTGACGAAATAGGTCAGGTGAAAAAAGATGCTAACGTAGCGATTCTTCAAAATAGCCGTTGGAACGAAATTTTAGGAAAAATGATTTTAGAAGGTGAGAAAAAAGGTCTTACTGAAGAGTTTGTTTTGAAAATGTTCAAAGCGATTCACCAGGAAAGTATTGGTCACCAGGAGAAAATTTTCAACGCGTAATTTTCTTTTAATCATATAAGTGATATAAGTTAATCTTAAGTTTTTTAAAATTATTGAATTTAAGTTTTCTATATCATGAACGTGATTCAGATATTTAAAAATTAGAATCTCCACCGCTTTGAAAGAAGTGTTGGAGATTTTTTTATGATTTTAAATGCCGAAATCAATGGGTTTCAATTGTAAAACAGTAATTTTGTGCTTTAATATTTTTTGGATTTCAGAGCAATCTGAAATCCAAAATCTAAAATCTAAAGTTTGAATGACAGGACTCGTATATAAATCTACAGGAAGCTGGTACACCGTAAAATCGGAACAAGGCGATTTTATAGAATGCCGTATGAAAGGGAAGTTTAGGATGAAAGGTATTAAAAGTACCAATCCTATTGCTGTAGGGGATATTGTCGATTATGAATTGGAAGAAACCTCGGATGCTGTAACGGGAACGATTTTTAATATTCACGAAAGAAAGAATTACATCGTTCGTAAATCGGTTAATCTGTCGCATCAGATGCATATCATTGCGTCGAATATTGATCGTGTCTTTTTATTGATTACGATAAATAATCCACCAACAACCTTCAATTTTATAGACCGTTTTTTAGTTACTGCCGAAGCTTACAATATCGAAACAATTTTGGTCTTTAATAAAATTGATACTTTTGATGAAGCAACTCTGGACGACCAATTGTATATGCAATATGTCTACCAGCAAATTGGTTACAAATGCCTTCGTGTTTCATCGACTGAAATGAAAGGTATTGACGAATTGAAAGAAATGATGATTGGGAAAGTAAGTATGTTTTCCGGACATTCCGGTGTTGGAAAATCGACTTTGGTAAATGCGATGGAACCTTCTTTGCATCTTAAAACCAAAAATATTTCTGAAGCCAGCAAACAAGGTCAGCATACCACGACTTTTGCGGAAATGTATGATTTGTCTTTTAATGCAAAAATCATTGATACTCCCGGAATTAAAGGATTCGGAATTGTGGATATGGAGAAAGAAGAAATCAGCGGTTATTTCCCCGAGTTTTTCAAATTAAAAGATCAATGCAAGTTTAACAACTGTTTACATAAAGAGGAACCTCATTGTGCTATAAAAGCAGCTTTGGAGAAAGACGAAATTGCCTGGTCGCGTTACAACAGTTATCTTAAAATACTGGAAGGCGATGAGGAAAATTATCGCACAGATTCTTATGATGAAGATCGTAAAGCCAGTGACGAATTGAGAAAATAATTTGATTGATCTGTTATTTGAAAGAAATCATTTAATAAATATTGATTTACATAAATTATCAATATTTTTGAGTAAATAAAATAAAAAATATGATTACATATATTAAAATAAATGGGTTTAAGTCCTTCCATAATTTTGAAATGGAATTTACACCTTTTACTGTAATTGCAGGAGCAAACGCTTCTGGGAAAAGTAATCTATTTGATTCATTAACATTATTGTCGAGACTTGCAGATTCTGATAATTTAAAAAAAGCGTTTAATGAGCAAAGAGGAGAATTTATAGAATTGTTTACTCAATATGGTGATGATAATTTTGCAACAGAAATGGAGTTTATCGTTGAAATGTTGGTGAATAAGAATATAAAAGATGCTTGGGGAAATGAGAGTAAATTAAAATATACAAGATTAAGATACGAGTTGTCAATTAAAAGAATTACTAATTCTTCAGGAATTGAAGATTTATTAGTTTCAAAAGAAAATCTTATCAAATTAAATCATCAAGAAGATAAATGGATTAATTTGATTTCAAAAAAAGCGTTAGAGTATTGGAGGCCAAAAGTAGTAACGGGAAAGAGAGGAATTCCTTATATTGAAACTAAAACTGAGAATAGCTTGTTAGCGGTAATTGTTCCTCAAGATGGTGCTGGTGGTGTTAAAAGAAGATTTCCTTTAAATAATGCTACAAGAACTGTTTTAAGTAGTTTTGATACAATTGACTTTCCACATGTTTTGGCAGCTAAAGAGGAAATGAAAAGTTGGAAATTCTTGCAACTTAATCCAGAAGATTTACGTCAAGCAACTAGTAAAAACAATGGTGAAGATACAATATCAACTAGTGGAAGGAATTTAGCTGCAGCTTTATATAGGATTAAACAAGAGGATAATTATGCATTGAAAGAGATTTCGAGAAAGCTAAATAAATTCCTTCCTAATTTTATAGAAGTTGATGTTATAGATGATAAAGAAAATAAACAATATCTAATTAAACTTAAAGATGTTGAAAAGAAAGAATTTTCATCAAGAGTTTTATCAGAAGGAACTTTAAGAATTTTGGCTTTATGTATTTTAGAGTTTGATGATAAACATACTGGTTTATTATGTTTTGAAGAACCTGAGAATGGTATTCATCCCTTTAGAATTAAAGCGATGACCGATTTACTCAAGGATTTATCTGTAAATTTTAATGAAACAGGAATACCTCTTCGACAAGTAATCGTAAATACACATTCTCCTGTTTTGGTAGGTAATTTGATGAAATGGCAGAATGATAAAAATGTAAGTATTTGGTATGCTCAAATGAGAAATACAATAACTGAAATAAACAAAACAAGATTGAAAATTAGTACTACAAAAATTAGTAGAGTAATTAAAGATGATAAGCTTCAGCAACTTAATATAGTATTCTCTGAACAAGACAGGAAACTAACTTTAGCCATAGTTAAAGATTATTTGCAAACAGCAGAATTTGAAGATATAATTTTTAACTCATGAGTAATTTCATTTTAACTGGATTATTTACTGAAGGAACTACTGATAATCGATTTTTAGAAAGCGTTGTAAAAAGAACTTTAGAAGATGTCGCTTTTGATTGTAGTGGCGATATAGATGTAGAATTAGAAATAATAAAAATTGACAAAAGTGGATTAACTTTTAATCAACAAGTATTAGAAGCATCTAAATATGCATTTGAAAAATTTAGCATTTTATTATTGTTTGTACATACTGATGCAGATAGTAAAAGCGATGAATTAATTTTTGAAAATAAAATAATTCCTGCACAAGAGATTCTTTCAGCACAAAATGATGAATTCTATTGTAAACATATAGTAGCTATTGTTCCGGTTCAAATGACTGAATCTTGGATGATTGCTGATAAAGCACTTTTGAAAAGTGAAATAGGTATTGAAAAAACTGATGCTGAATTAGGCATTCATTTGAGTCCTGAAAAATTAAATGACCCTAAAAGTCTAATAGAAGAAATTATACGTTTGTCAAAGGAAGATGAAACGAAGAGAAAAAGAAATAGAGGCTTAAACATTTCTGATTTATATCAAATTGTCGGACAGAAAGTCGAATTGTCAGAATTAGAGAAATTACCATCTTATTTGAAATTTAAGAGTTCACTAATTGAAAAGCTTAAATTGTTGAATTTTTATCATAAATAAAAATGAAAGTTGTTCTTCAAAGGGTCTCTTCGGCCTCAGTTACTGTTGATGGAAATAAAACTGCTGATATTCAAAAAGGATTATTGGTTTTAGTTGGAATTGAAGATGCCGATACTTCGGAAGACATCGACTGGCTGGTTGGGAAAATCATTAAAATGCGGGTTTTTGGCGATGAAAATGATGTCATGAACTGCTCTGTTCAGGATATTGATGGCGATATAATTGTGGTAAGCCAATTTACGCTTCATGCCTCTACAAAAAAAGGAAATCGTCCTTCATATATAAAAGCTTCAAAACCCGAATTTGCGATTCCAATATATGAGAATTTCGTAAAATCTTTAGAAAAAGAGTTTAATAAAAAAGTTCAAACAGGAATTTTTGGTGCGGATATGAAAGTCAGCCTCTTAAATGACGGCCCTGTGACGATTTTAATTGACAGTAAAAACAAGGAGTAAAAAGTCTTAAGAATTTGTTAAGAATTTCTAAAAATAATATATATTTGGCGAAAATACTTACTAATGAAAAGCTCTTGTTTTGTGTTACTTTTTTTCTTGTCTACGCTTATTTCTTCTGCCCAAAAGAGCGAGTATGCTATAACCAAAATTGCTGATAGTCTTAAGGAAAATGCGAATGCGGTTGTTCGTCTGGATCAAATGGATATTACAATTTCTTCCCAAAGAAGTATGAATATCAAAACACAAAGAGTTGTAACAGTTTTAAACGAAAAAGGATCAAGTGAAATTGATGCTTATCAGCACTATGATAAAACAACATCAATAAAAAGTATTGAAGCAATTGTTTACGATGCGTTTGGAAATGAAATTAAGAAAATCAAACGAAAAGATTTTAAAGATCAGAGCACTGTAGGCGGGAGTACTCTTTTTTCGGATAATCGTGTGCTTTATTTAGAATATACTCCAATCTCATATCCTTTTACGATTATCTATAATAGTGAAATTGAAACTTCAAATACAGCTTTTATACCACAACGGTATTTTTTGGGAGGCTATTATACAAGTGTAGAGAAATGTGTCTTAAATGTTACTTTTCCTAATAATCTTGGATTTAAAAAGAAGGAGTTTCAGTTTTCTGGTTTTAATATCCAAAAAACAGTCGATACCGATACAAAACTAAGTTATGTTGCAACTAGTATTTTAGCTCAGAAATCAGAAGATTTTAGTCCATCTTCCCGCGATCTTTTCCCAAGAGTAATGATGGGTTTAGAAAGTTTTCATTTAGAAGGTGTCGACGGAACAGCAACAACCTGGGAAGCATTTGGTAAATGGTACGGTGATAAAATCCTAACAGGAACTACTGTTTTACCGGAAGAAACCAAAGCCAAGATAAAAGCACTTGTTGGCGACGAAAAAGATCCTGTAAAGAAAGCGAAAATCATTTATGACTATGTGCAGAAAAAATCAAGATATGTAAATATCGCTATTGGTATTGGAGGATGGAAACCCATGCTTGCTTCTGATGTTGATCGTTTAGGTTATGGAGATTGTAAAGCATTATCAAACTATACAAAAGCACTTTTGCAGGCAGTTGATGTTCCTTCATACAATACTATTTTATATGGTGATCGTAACAAGTCCGATATTCAGTCTGATTTTGTTTCTATGCAGGGAAATCATATGATACTGGCAATTCCAAACGGGGATAATTATACATGGCTGGAATGTACAAGCCAGGATGATCCTTTTGGCTATCAGGGGACTTTTACGGATGACAGAGATGTTTTAGTGGTTAAACCGGAAGGTGGAATAATTGTCAGGACCAAAATATATGAGGACAAAGGGAATACCCAAACGGATAAAGGTACTTACAGCATTGATGAAAATGGTAATTTTTCTGGTTCAGTTATGATAATTTCTGAAGGCTCACAATATAGTTCGAAATCCAGAATAGAAACTTTACAGCCTACAGAAAAAGAAACACACTATAAAGAATATTGGGATAACATTAATAATCTTAAACTAGGCAAAATAATTTTTACCAATGATAAAGAGAATATTCGTTTTACTGAAGATGTTCAAATCAGCGCAGTAAATTATGCAGCTATTTCTGCAAATAAGATGATTTTTACTGTTGATGTGTTCAATAAAAATGATGGAAATGTTAAACGTATCAGAAACCGAAAGAATCCTTTTCAGATTCAGCGCGGCTACTTAGATACTGATGAAATTGAAGTTAATTTGCCTGCAGGTTTTTCTGTCGAATTTCTTCCTTCAAATTTTGAATTGAAAGGGAAATTTGGAGAATATAAAACCGAAATCATCAAAAAAGAAAATAATAAATTGACTTATAAGCGCAGCATGCTAATAAATAAAGGTAAATATTCAAATAAGGAATATGATGAATACCGTGCTTTTATGGAACAGGTTTCAAGAAACGATAACGCCAAAATTATATTAACCAAGAACTAACCAGATGAAAATTAACCAACTGCCAATTATTTTATTCTTCTTCTTTCCATTTTTTAATTTAACAGCCCAAGAATTTAAATTAGGAAAAGTATCAATTGCCGAATTAGAACAAAAAGTGCATCCAAAGGATACTTCGGCAGTAGCTGCAATATTATATAAAAAAGGAAAATCCAGCATAGAATATAATAATGAAGGATTTGTTTTAATTACACAAGTAGATGTGCGTATTAAAATATATAAAAAAGAAGGTTATGATTGGGCAAATCAAAGTGTAACGTATTATATAGGGGATAATGATTCAAGAGAAAAAGTCGAGTTTTCAGATGTCAATACTTTTAATTTAGTCAATGGTAAAATTGAAAAGACTAAATTAAAAAGTGATGGAGTTTTTAATGAAGAGGTTAATAAATACAGATCCAGAAAAAAGATTACCATGCCTAATGTAAAAGAAGGTTCTGTATTGGAATATAGCTATACTGTAAGAACATCTAATATAGGGATGATGCGAGACTGGGCTTTTCAAACCGGCATTCCTGTTAATTATTCTGAATTTAAAACTTATATTCCGGAATATTATACTTTTAATGTTAGGCAAAAAGGATATGTTTTTCCTAAAGCAACTACAGAAAAACGATCAAAATCAATTGTATTTACAAATAAAGAAAGATCGGGAGGCAATGGTTTCTCAGCTGCACAAACAACTTATTCTACAGATAAAGTTGATTATCTTGAAACACAAACAACTTATATCGCTCAGGATTTACCTGCTATGAAAGAGGAATCGTATGTTAATAATATAGATAATTATACTTCCAGTTTAGAACAGGAACTTTCTATGATTAAATATCCGAACAGCCCCATCAAATCTTTTTCTGCAGATTGGAATTCAGTAGCAAAAACAATTTATGAATATGACGATTTTGGCCCGGAATTAAATAAAACAGGATATTTTGAAGATGATTTAAAAACAATTTTGGCAGGAATAAATACACCCGAAGAAAAAATATTGGTTATATTAAATTATGTTAAATCCAGAGTGAAATGGGATAATTATCATAGTTATGGTTGCGATAAAGGGGTGCGAAAAGCTTATCAGGAAAAAACCGGGAATGTTGCGGAGATAAATTTAATGTTAACCGCGATGTTGCGTTATGCAGGCTTGACTGCAAACCCGGTTTTAGTAAGTACAAGGTCAAACGGAATTGCTTTATTTCCTAACAGAACTGCTTTTAATTATGTAATTGCTGCTGTTGAAACGCCAAATGGTAATATATTATTAGATGCAACTGATAAGTTTTCAACTCCAAATGTTCTGCCTTTTAGAACTTTAAACTGGTTTGGAAGATTAATTCGAAAAGACGGAACCTCCGAAGAAGTAGATTTGATGCCTAAAAAACTTTCGAACGATATCGTTTTTATGAATTACAGTATTGATTCTGAAGGAAAGGTAACAGGTAAAGCCAGAAGACAATGCAGTGATTATAATGCAATGATAACAAGGAATAATGTTAGCTCGCTTAAAGAGGATGAATACCTGGAAAAACTCGAAAACGACAACAATAAAATTGAAATCAGTGAATACAGCAGAACAAATGAAAAAGATATTTTATTGCCAATTATAGAAACATATTCTTTTACGGGGAATAACTTATGTGAACTGATTGGAGGTAAAATTTATGTTAGTCCGATGTTATTTTTTACAAATAACAAAAATCCGTTTACTCAGGAAGTAAGAGAGTATCCTGTAGATTTTGGTTTTCCTTATGCAGATAAATATAATATCACAATTCAAATTCCCGAAGGATTTACGGTAGAAACATTACCGGCTCCTGCAATACTAACAACGGCGGATAATTTAGGAACTTTTAAATTTAATATTGTAGTAAACGAAAATACACTTCAATTGTCTATTGTACACCAAATTAATGAAGCAATAGTTTCAACTGAAAAATATGAAATGTTAAAGGAATATTATAAAGGAATGATTGCTAAAGAAACGGAAAAGATCGTTTTAAAAAAGATATAAGATGAAATTTGCGAATATAGTAATCCGACACAAGAAAAATTCAATTTGAGTTTAGATATTCCCGAAGGCTATATGGTAGAATCGATGCCAAAGCCTATTCGGATCTCATCAGAAGATAAAAAAATAGTTTTTGTATTAGATATTTCCAATATGGGAAATAAAATTCAAATTGCAAGTATCAAAGAAATTAGCAATAGTATTTTTGCCGCAGATGAGTACGATGTCTTAAAAGATCTTTTTCAAAAAGCGATTACCAGTCAAAATGAGAAAATTATACTCAAAAAAATATAATTATAGATTGAAAAATCAATAACTAATCTGAGTTTTTCTTTTTGTATTATAAGACTATTCTTTATATATTTTTATTTTTAAATTCTTATCGCCTTGTTTGTCAGTTATTTCTGCTTTAAAAATGCTGTTAAATTTTTATTTTTTACTTTTAAGTAAAAATCCTTAATCTATAATTTAACATTCTTAAATTTTGGCAAAAATAAACCATAATAATTACCTAGATGTTGTTGATAATGTTTGGACTTCCGCGAAAGAAAAAGGAATCATGCATATTAATTCTGAAGAACAAACTTTTAATGGTAAAAAATTTACTATTAGAGGGAGGGATTTAATAAATTTTGGAACATGTGGTTATTTGGGCTTAGAAATGCATCCCGACTTAATAGCCAATTCAATCGAATTAACACAGAAATTCGGTACGCAATTATCGATGTCCAGGGCATACATTCGTCCCACTTACATTCAGGAGCTGGAAGAGTTAATGTCTCAAATATTTGATGGTAATAAAGTTATCTGCTATACTTCAACTTCAAATGCGCATATTTCTGTTATAGCGACAATTATCAAATCGGATGATTTAATAATACTCGATCAACAAGTACACTTTAGTGTGCAGTTTCCTTGTAAAAATACCAAATTACAGGGAACAGAAGTAAAAATGGTAAGACACTCTAATTATGAAATGTTAGAGGAAATGATTCGTGAAAATTACAATAAATACAACCGCATTTGGTATATGGCAGATGGTGTTTATTCAATGCATGGCGATTTACCGGATACCACTATTTTAAAAAACTTACTTGATAAATACCCGAAACTGCATTTGTATTTTGATGATGCACATGGGATGGGCTGGGATGGAAAAAATGGAGCAGGGTATATCTATGACCGACTGGGAATTAATGAACGTATTGTTTTAATATCAACACTTGCCAAAGGTTTTGGCTGTGTAGGGGGAACAGCTATTTTTGCAGATCCGGAAATGTATCGCAGAACAGATGTTTTTGGCGGACCATTGAGTTATTCTCACCCATTATCTCCTGCGAATGCAGGAGCAGCAATAGCTTCTGCAAAAATTCATCTATCCAACGACATTTATACTTATCAATCAGAATTAAAAGAACTGATGAGTTACATGAATATGAGATTGAAAGAAAAAAATCTCACGAATATTTCTTCACCCAATTCTCCTATTTATTTTATTGGGAGCGGGTTAAATAAAGTAACACGAAATTTTGTTCATCGAATTTTGGAAGAAGGAATCTATGTAAACACAGCTATGTTTCCAGTGGTTCCTAACGATAAATCAGGGTTAAGATTTACATTGACCCGTCACAACACAAAAGCTGATATTGACTTGCTTACAGATGTAATGGCCTATCATTTACCCAGGGCTATTGAAGAAGAAGGAGATAGTGTTGAAAGAGTGTATAAAGAGTTCGGATATCGTTTGCAGAAAAATGAAAACAATTTACTAATTGACCCGGTAAATAATTCAGGTTTAGTGATCGAAGAATATACAACAATACATGATATAAATGCAGAGAGTTGGAATTCGATGTTTAAGGACAGAGGCAACATTACCCATTCAGGAATGCAGGCAATGGAAGAAATTTTTTCCAATAATGAGAAACCAGAAGAGAATTGGAGCTTTCATTACATTATAATTAAAGACCGGGAAGGTAAATTAGTATTGTCTACATTTTTCACGGGGGCTATTTATAAAGATGATATGGTAGCGCAGGAAAATGTGTCAAAACAAATAGAAGATGTGCGTATGAATGATCCATATTACCTATGCTCAAAAACATTGGCAATGGGCTCTCTGTTTTGTGAAGGGGATTTTATTTATGTAGATATTGAACACCCTGAATGGAGAAATTCAGTTAATCATTTATTTGATTTTGTTTCAAAAGTAAAAAAAGACATTGAGGCAACAGCAGTTATTTTTAGAGATTTTGAAGAAGGCAATGTTTTAAACCACATAATAGAAGATGAGGGGTACGCAAAAATACGAATGCCAAACACCAATGTCATCAAGAATCCTAAATGGGAAACCACCAATGATCTGATGGTATTAATAAAATCCAGTAAAAAACGAGATAACATTAAACAATATGCTATCAGACATCTTGATAAGTTTGATGTTAAAATCAAAAATCAGATAACAGATGAGGAGGCAACTCAATATTTTGATTTATTTGCAAATGTCAAAAATGCCAATTATTCATTCAACTTTTTTCAATATCCTGAAAAAATGGCTAAAATTCTCTCTAAATATGAAGAGTGGGAATTTATTGAAATTAGTCTAAAAGAAAATAACCACGTTGTTGCTGTTATCTTTGGACATATTGGTGATGATCACTATTGTCCTTTGATTGTTGGATTAGATTATGATTATATTAATACCCATCATATATACAAGCAAGCCATGTTTCAAATGGTGAAAAGAGGAAACGACCTAAATAAAAAAATTACTTATTTGGGATTGACCGCTGATTTTGAAAAGCAAAAATATTTAGCTTTGACTGTTCCTACATGGGCTTATCTAAAAGTAGATGAAACATACAACTTGGAATTAATTGAGTCGTATTCGAATGTATAAAATTGGATAATAAGTAAGACACCAAAAATAAATCCTGATATGAAAGAAGTAGAAAATGATTTTATTAAATTTTGGATAGAAGATAATATTCTATATTCTCAATTTAAAAAACCAACTGAGGGTACTATTGAAAACATAAAAGCAATAATTGATTTACGCACTGAGATATCAGATAATAAAAAACAATATTGGTGTTATGATTTTAATGGAATTAAATCTTATGATAAAGATGCACGTGATTATGCTGAAAAAAATGGGCAGGAACACTTAGCTGCATGCGCGGCAGTATTAAATTCTCATATTTCAAAATTTATTCTCAATGCATTTATGAGATTGAAAAAACCCATAGTTCCATTAAAAGGTTTTACAAAAAAGAATGATGCGATTAATTGGTTAAACCAATTAAAGGAAAAATACGAACGGGTTGAATCAATATGATTTCTATTAAAGATTAAACAAATCAAATCCCTTTTTTGTTTTTCTCAATACCAAAAAAACTATTAAATCACCCTGGAAATAAAAACTAAAGTGAACTTATCTTTTTTAAATTGCTTTTTTGACAACTTTTTCCTAAAAAAAATGTAAATTAGTTACATAAAACGAAACGATAAATTAAATGACTAGACTAGAAGAAATATTAGCTTTAGTTCGTTCAATCAATGCAGATGAGTTTCAAGAACAGCTTACAACCGGAAATAGTTTAGATGATGTTCATAAAGAGTTACTTTTTTTGGCTGAAAAAATTGAATCTAAAAAGAAAAGAACCGATGTTATCATTGAACATATCTCAAATTGTTATGCTGGAGATTTTTTTAATTATTTACCTGTCTCAGAAAATCAGGATGAATTAGATGTCTTTTGCATGGGATTTAATACCTATATTGAAGAATTAAAATCAGTAATGGTTTCTAGGAATTTATTAAAAAATATTAATAAAAAACTAGTCGAAGAAAAGAAACGTTCTGAACAATTAGCCATGGCAAGAGATGAATTCCTGTCAAGTATGAGCCATGAAATTCGTACTCCGCTTAACGGCATTTTGGGATTTACGGATTTATTGTTAAAAAATCCTTCTTTAGATGCTGACAGTAAAAAGCAATTAGACTATATAAAAATGTCAGGAGATGTTCTTCTCGTGATTATCAATGATATTTTGGATTTAGCAAAAATTGAATCGGGACAAATTACACTCTATGAAAAACCCTTCGATTTATCAAAACAGATCCAGCTGATTTACGATACTTTTTCTACTAAAATACAGGGAAAAGCGATAGATTTTAAAATTGAAATCGATAAAAAAGTTCCTGTAATACTTAATGGTGATTCCATTCGGGTTTCTCAGATATTATTTAATTTAATTAGTAATGCCGTAAAGTTTACTCCTGTAAAAGGGAAAATCAGATTAAAAATTAAGTTTGATAATGAAGACGAAGGGTTTCATTATATAAAAGTGACTGTAAAAGATTCAGGAATAGGGATTCCTTCAGATAAGATAGATGTTATTTTTGACCCATTTATTCAAATAAGCAATGATACGGCAAGAAAATATGGCGGCACAGGATTAGGATTAACCATCATCAAGAAAATTATTACTATTATGAATGGCGAAATCCATGTGAAAAGTAAAGTTGATGTTGGTACGAAATTTACAGTAAACTTACCTTTTGCGAAAGAAAATTCTAATTTAGTAGATTTAAATTCAATTATAAATAAAGATAAATCAGCCATTTTTGTCAATACCAGCGAAAGAATAAAAGTTCTTTTAGCAGAAGATAATCATATTAATCAAATTTTGGTGCAAAAACTGCTTTCAAAATTTAATTTTGATTGTGTTACTGTAGAAAATGGAAGTCTAGCGGTTGAGGCAGTTATTCATGAAAATTTTGATGTTATTTTGATGGATATAATGATGCCAATAATGAATGGGTATAAAGCTGCTTCGATCATCCGTAATTTGAAAGACAAGACAAAAAAAAATATCCCGATTATAGCATTAACAGCTGTTGTGACAGGCTCTGTTATTGAAGCCTGTTCTTCTGTAGGAATAGAAAAATATTTGTCCAAACCCTTCGAGTCAGAAGAGTTGTATAATATTATAACAGAATTAGTTCACAAAATAAAATAATAGATATTTAAAGTAAATAATAATAATGAATTTGAAAAATGCACAACTTGATGTTGATACCTGGATCAAGGAACACGGCGTTCGCTACTTCAACGAACTTACAAATATGGCACAACTTACTGAAGAAGTAGGCGAAGTTGCCCGAATTATTGCGCGCCGCTATGGAGAACAATCAGAAAAAGAAAGCGATAAAAACAAAGATTTAGGCGAAGAATTGGCAGATGTAGTTTTTGTGGTTTTATGCTTAGCGAATCAAACCGGAATTGATTTGCAGGCCGCTTTCGATAAAAAAATGGATTTAAAGTCCGTTAGGGATAAAGACCGTCACAAAAACAATGATAAATTAAAATAATTGTGAAATATTAATGGTGAATTTTGAATTATGAATGAGGAGTGGTAAATTGCGCGCTCGAATTATGTTACTCATATTCGCAACTCATAACTAAAATCATGAATTTAAAATTAAGCACGAATTCACAATTCACAATTGACAACTCACAACTAAATATTACAGGATCAAAAAGTGAAACCAATCGGTTATTGTTACTGAAAGCATTGTTTCCAAATATCGCTTTGGCAAATACTTCTAATTCGGATGATAGTGAAGTCATGCAAAAAGCTTTAGTTGGTCATGACGAAATTATAGATATACATCATGCAGGAACTGCGATGCGTTTTTTAACAGCTTATTTTGCTGTAAATGAAGGCAGGGAAGTAGTAATGACAGGTTCCAGCAGAATGCAGGAGCGTCCGATAAAAATTCTGGTTGAAGCTTTGGCGCAATTAGGAGTTGAGATATCGTATGAAAAAGAAGTTGGTTATCCGCCAATTCGAATCAAAGGAAAAAAAGTTACGGCTTCAAAAGTAAGTTTAGCAGCAAACGTAAGCAGCCAATATATTTCGGCACTTTTATTAGTAGCTTCAAAATTGGAAAATGGCTTAGAACTTACTTTAGAAGGCGAAATTACTTCAATTCCATATATCAAAATGACTTTGGCTTTGCTGAACGATTTAGAAATCAACACCAGTTTTGAAGGGAATATGATTAAAGTTTATCCAAAAGCCGATGTTCCTTCAAAAGAAATGGTGGTAGAATCAGATTGGAGTTCGGCATCATACTTTTTTAGCTTAGTTGCTTTATCTGATGCAGCTTCGATTACATTGAGCAGTTATAAAGAAAATAGTTTACAAGGGGATTCTGCTTTAGTTTCTATTTATGAAAAAATGGGTGTTCAGACTACATTTCAGAATAATAAAATGACTTTGGTAAAACAAAAGGATTTTAAATTTGAAACAGTTAATTTCGATTTGAATAATACGCCGGATATAGCGCAAACAATTGTAGTTACCTGTTTAGGTTTAGGGATTGGATGTCATTTAACAGGTCTTCATACACTGAAAATTAAAGAAACAGACAGACTTGAAGCACTTAAAATCGAACTGACAAAATTAGGCGCAAATATTTCGGTTACCAATGACAGCTTAACTTTAGGACTTTCCGATACTATTAATCCTAATGTAAAAATTGCTACCTATAATGATCACCGCATGGCAATGGCGTTTGCTCCTTTAGCGACTAAAGTGCCTATTATTATCGAAAACGCTGAGGTAGTTTCAAAATCATATCCTGATTTTTGGAATGATTTAAAAGAATTGAACTTCGAAATTTCAGAATTGTAATTGTTTTTACCATATAAGAAATATAAGTTCATTTAAACTGAATGTAAATATTGAACTTCAAAATGAATTGCCTTCAGTTTCAACTGGAGGTTTTTTTATGATTAATTTTTCAGCTTTAACCAACAAAAAACATTCACTAATTTCAAAAATTCAAATTAAATGAACTTATATCACTTACTATGGTGCAAAAAACGTTTTTTAATGAAGTCAAACCATCAGTAAATCAACGACTTTTGAAAATAAACAGCAAAACACTTGACAACGCCTGTCTCACAATCGTATATTTGCACACGATTTATAATTTTAGATATAAAAATCTAAATTCTACATTCTAAAATCAACAATTCAAATATGAAATTATCACATTTTCAGTTTAATTTACCGAAAGAACTTTTAGCCGAATTTCCGGCAGAAAACAGAGACGAATCTCGTTTAATGGTCATTGACCGTAAAAAACAAACTATAGAGCACAAAATGTTTAAAGATGTTATCAATTATTTTGATGATGGTGACGTTTTGATTCTTAACAATACTAAAGTTTTTCCTGCACGTTTGTATGGAAACAAAGAAAAAACAGGCGCAAGAATTGAGGTTTTCTTATTAAGAGAATTGAATTCAGAGCAACGTCTTTGGGATGTTTTGGTTGATCCTGCCCGTAAAATCAGAATAGGTAATAAACTTTATTTTGGTGATGACGATTCATTAGTTGCCGAGGTAATCGACAATACAACTTCTCGTGGAAGAACTTTACGTTTCTTGTATGATGGTTCTTATGAAGAATTCAGAAATAAACTGACAGAACTCGGAGAGACTCCAATTCCAAAATACATCAACCGTGAAGTAACTCCGGAAGATGCCGAAAGATATCAAACTATTTATGCAAAAGAAGAAGGAGCTGTTGCTGCACCAACTGCAGGTTTACACTTTTCTAAACACCTTTTGAAAAAGTTAGAAATCAAAGGAGTAAATTTTGCCGAGGTAACATTACACGTTGGTCTTGGAACTTTTAATCCGGTTGAGGTTGAAGATTTATCAAAGCACAAAATGGATTCAGAGGAACTTATTATTAAACAGGAAGCTTGTGATATAGTAAATACTGCCAAAGCAAATAAAAAACGTATTTGTGCAGTAGGAACTACTTCGATGCGTGCTATCGAAAGCTCTGTATCTTCTCAAAGTACTTTAAATCCTTATGAAGGCTGGACAAATAAATTTATTTTTCCTCCTCACGATTTTAGTATTGCAAATTGTATGATTACAAATTTTCACACACCAAAATCAACATTGTTAATGATGATTTCTGCCTTCTGTGGTCACGATTTAATGAAAAGAGCATATGACGAAGCAATCAAAGAAGAATATAAATTTTATTCTTACGGAGATGCAATGTTAATCATCTAATCTAAAACATATAGATTTAAGAAACCTGTCAGTGATGACGGGTTTTTTGTTTTAAAATTAGGGCGTATTTCGGGCTATCCATTTCAAGTTTTGCAATAAAAACCAAGTAATACTAGCACTGCGGTAGCTTCCGCTGGTCGCTTCCTCGTTGCAATATTACTACCATTTTCATTGTAAAAGCTTTCCATTTCTATCCCTAACGCAATTTCAATCCAAAAGAAAAATCCGTTTTCATCTGCGTTTTCGCGATAGCGGATCTGTTCATCCACGTATCAATACTTTAGTAACGTCCGAACCTGAAACTTGAAACCTGAAACAAAAACAAACTTTTAGAGCATTTTTTGTTATTTTTACCGCACAAAACAAAAACAATGACTTTTCAAAATACATGCGAATTCGCGAAGCAACTTGACTCACAAGACCCTTTAAATCATTACCAGAATCAATTTATTTTTCCTAAAGTAAACGACAAACGCGTTATTTATTTTACAGGAAATTCTTTGGGGCTACAGCCAAAACGTACCCAGGCTTATATAGACGAAATAATGAATGACTGGGGCAATCTTGCGGTTGAAGGTCATTTTTATGCTGAAAAACCATGGTGGGATTATCAGGAGAGATTTGCAGCACCGTTGAGTAAAATTGTTGGGGCATTGCCTTCAGAAGTTACCGTAATGAATACTCTAACAGTGAATCTGCATTTGTTGATGGTTTCATTTTATCAGCCAACATCAACGCGGTATAAAATTATCTGCGAAGAAAAAGCATTTCCTTCCGATCAGTATATGTTTCAAAGTCAGGTTGATTTTCATGGATACAAACCAGAAGACGCAATTGTAGAAATTAAACGCCGTGAAGGCGAACACAATATTCGTCTGGAAGATGTTTTAGCCAAAATTGAAGAAGTTGGCGATGAACTGGCTTTGGTTTTAATAGGAGGAGTAAATTATTATACAGGACAAGTTTTTGATATGAAAACCATTACGGCTGCCGGTCAGAAAGTTGGTGCAAAAGTCGGCTGGGATTTAGCACATGCTGCAGGAAACATCAAACTGGAACTCCATGATTGGAATGTAGATTTTGCTGCCTGGTGCAGTTATAAATATATGAATTCAGGACCAGGAAATGCTTCCGGCTGTTTTGTGCACGAAAAACATCATAACAATTCTGATTTGCCTCGTTTTGCAGGCTGGTGGGGACATAATAAAGAGCGCCGTTTTAAAATGGAGCCCACTTTTGATCCTGTTCAGGGAGCTGGAGGCTGGCAAATTAGTAATTTACCGGTACTTTCATTAGCACCCTATTTAGCTTCGGTTGAAATGTTTGCTGAAGTTGGAATGGATGTGCTGATTGCAAAAAGAGATAAAATTACTTCTTATCTTGAATTCATTTTGCACGAAATAGACAAAGAAGTGAACAGTAGTTTCGAAATTATAACACCTTCAAATCCGGAAGAAAGAGCTTCTCAATTATCTGTTTTTTTACATGGGGAAGGAAGAAGTTTATTCGATTATTTAATGAAAAACGGAGTTATTACAGATTGGCGCGAACCTAACGTAATTCGTCTGGCTCCGGTTCCGTTGTATTGCTCTTATGAAGACATGTATGATTTTGGTCAAATACTTAAAAAAGGAATTCTGCGATAAATCCAATCAGATAATTTTATAATATTTTAACTAAATCATATAACACAACTGGTCCCGGTTGTGGTTTAATTTGTTATGGTATAATTTAAAAGCCAGCAATCATGAAAGTAGTATATATATTATTAGCAGCTTTAAGTATCATGTCGTGTCAGAATAAGGATAAGATAGATATTAATAAAGCGAAACAAGCTAGTATTGATTCGATGAAAGTTGAAATTAATAAACAAAAAGTTATTGATTCAATGAAAGTAGAGATGGCTAAATTGGAAAAAGAAAAAGAAGATGCAAAAGCCGAATCACAAAAAGTAGTTGTTGTAAATCGTCAGGCTGATGGTACTGCCACAACTACAACAACGACGAAAAGGAAAGGTTGGAGTTCTGCTGCTAAAGGTGCTGTAATTGGTGCCGGAGTTGGTGCTATTACCGGAGCAGCCATAAGTAAGAAAAAAGGCGAAGGAGCTATAATTGGAGGTTTGGCAGGTGCCGGAGTTGGAGCCGGAACGGGAGCCATTATTGATAGCAGTAAGAAAAAAGAATAAACTTTGAAACTTGTGTGACATATATAAAAAACCCGATTTAGAATTCTAAATCGGGTTTTTTATATTATATCAGATTTTGAAGTGTTTGAATTTATATTAAAATTTTCTTTAAAGATTCGGCTATACTACGCCATAAAAAGTTGTAAAATGATTTCTCCTGAATTCGGTTTAATTCAACCGATGCCTTTTTGGCTTTATCATCCGAGTCATTTTTCAGGATTAAATTGGCAATAGCAGTTTTTAATTTTGCTTCTTTTTCCGGACTTTTCTTTTTGTAAAGTTTCACTTTTAAATCATCATAAACTAAGGATGCATTTCCTGTCGCGCTATTGTCATTTCCATAAAAATTAAAACGGTATGTTTTAAAAGTTCCCGTAAAAGAAGTGTTTATATAAGGTCTGGTAAACTTGGCAAGCGCTGCAACATTAAAATTTGAAATTCTTCCCTGAATATGAAAACTGTCTTTTAAATCCAAAACATTAAAATTCCAATTAACATGTAAAGGCGAATTTTTCATGAACTGACAATCAATATTGATTTTTACATCGTCAGCCTTTTTTAATCCAAAACCATTCTGAAGATTATTGGCCTGAAGATTAAAATGTTCGAAAGTCAAAATCCCCGGCCCTTTAGAAAAATCAATTTCTTCCTCATAAACCAATTTTGATTTTCGAATTTGTAAAGAATCAATTTTCATCGGAAATTTAATTTTTCTCAATAAAGCGTTGTACAGATATTTTTTGCTTAAATCGTCCTTTGGCATTTTGCTGCGGTAAATATTAGCATCAAAATGATCCATAACTATTGAGGAAGCATTAAAGAAAAAACGATCATCTTTAAAGCCCCATTTCAGATTGTTGATATTGGCAGAATCTAATTTCAAAGTATAAATATCTTTTTCCTTTTCAAGTTTCCGGACAAAAACTTTTCGGGAATAAGCTGGTAAAACAGATAATTTATTGATTTTCAGAAAGTTGTTTTCGGTAATGATTTTACCAATATTGATATGGTAAAAAGGATTTGGCTTATAATAAATACTATCACAAATCAGAGAGTATTTTTCGTAGTGAAGCGGAATTTTTTCTTTCAGCGTTGCATCAGTTATCAAAATCCCTTCCAGTTTCAAAATGATTTTTTTGATATTAAAAATAGGTTTGGTTGTTTTTAATGAAACAACATCTACAGCTCCGTCATTAATATAAATGTTAGAAACCGCTATGATTTTTTGGAATGGTTCAATAATTTGGGTCTGAATACTTTTGCTGTTATTCAAAAGCTTTTCATTTTTTTTATATAAAATGATCCGTGGCTTATTTATGATTATGCTTTCGGCCTGGATAATATCATGAAAGGCTAAATCCCAAATATTAAAATGTTTAATCGTTACAGATTCAATTTTAGAATAAAGTCCATTTTTGCTGTCTTTAGGCTCGTTTTTTGGATGAACCAACAATGTCGTTGCATAGATGTTTCTGGACCAAAGATCCACTTCAATTTTTTCGTAATTGATGTGATATACTGTTTTGTTTTTCTCGTGAATGATAATTGGCAGTTGTTTTTTTATCCAATAGTTGAGGCCAATATTGATTAAAATCACAAAAAGAAAGACTGAAATTACACCGATTGCTAATTTTTTATAGATTGACATTTATCGTATTGGTTTTAATACATAAATTTAGACTTTTAAAAACTTTGTTTCTTATATGATTATATCTTTAAGTTACATCATTAGTTAATTAGATATGTTTATACTGTTTTGAATATGAGAAAAATTAAAAAAATCCTGTTGATTTTATTATTGCTGATAGTTATCCTCGGTATAGGTTTGTGTGGTTATATATTTCATCTGAAGCCTACATATGAAGGAGAGCTGGAGTTAAAAAATCTACAGAAGGAAACCACAGTCTATTTTGATGATTTTGGTGTTCCTCATATTTATGCCGATTCTGAAAAAGATGCAATGACCGCTTTAGGCTATGTACATGCGCAGGAAAGATTATGGCAAATGGAATTATTAAGACGTATTGCACCGGGAAGATTGTCTGAGATTTTTGGATCGGTAGCGCTTAAAAATGATAAATTTTTCTCCGGAATCGGTATTGAAGAAGCTTCGGCGAAAGCCATTTCCAAATTAGACGAAAACAGCCTGAGTTATCAATTGACAATGGCATATTTAGACGGAATTAATCAATATTTAGAAGAAGGTGTTACGCCGCTTGAGTTTACTTTGGTAGGTGTGAAAAAAGAAAAATTTACGATAAAAGATGTTTATAATATTTTCGGATACATGTCTTTTAGTTTTGCAATGGCTCAAAAAACAGATCCGTTATTGACAACAATCCGAAATAAATATGGTGCTGAATATTTGAAAGATTTAGGAATTGAAGGAGCGTTTAATACAACACAACTTAAAAGTTCAAAAGAAAATTTAGAAGAATATACTACAATTTCAAAATCGATAGCGGCTTTGTTAGATAAATCCCCGATTCCGCCATTTATTGGCAGTAACAGCTGGGTTGTCGGTCCAAATAAAACCAAAAGCGGAAAAGTAATTTTTGCTAATGATCCACATATTGGATTTTCGCAGCCCGGAACCTGGTATGAAGCACATTTGGTAACACCCAATTATGAATTGTATGGCTGTTATCTTGCAGGAACCCCGTTTCCGCTATTGGCACACAATCGCGATTATGCTTATGGTCTGACAATGTTCGAAAATGATGATATTGATTTTTATCAGGAAACAAATAAAAAGGGAGATTCAAATCAGTATCAGACGCCAACCGGTTTTAGTATGTATGAAACCAGAAAAAAAATAATCAAGGTAAAAGACACATCAGATGTGGTTTTGACCATTAAATCGAGTCGCCACGGATCAATTATGAATGATTTGCTGGAACGTTTAAAAAGTAAAAACCCAATAGCGATGTCATGGACTTATACACGGGAACCTATTCAGATTTTGGATGCTGTTTACGGTCTTTCGCACGCTAAAAACAAGGATGATTTTAGAAAATCAGTGCAATTAGTTGCAGCTCCGGGATTGAATGTCATGTATGGTGACGCCAAAGGAAATGTAGCCTGGTGGGCAACAGGAAAGCTTTACAAACACAATAAAGGGGTTAATTCGTTTTTTATTTTAGACGGGGCAAGTGGTAAAGATGATATTGTGGAATATTTGGATTTTTCTAAAAATCCATCTGCTGAAAATCCAAAATGGGGATATGTATATTCGGCAAATAATCAGCCTGAAGCAATTGACGGCTATCTGTATCCGGGATATTATTTGCCTGAAGACCGGGCTAAAAGAATTTCAGCAATATTAGAACCAAAATCCGATTGGGATAAAGAGGCAATTAGTAAAATGATTTATGATAATGTTTCACCTGTTGTTGCCGGCACGGTTAAAAGTTTAATTTCGAATGTAAATACCAGTTCGCTTTCTGTGGAAGAAAAACAAGCGGTTGCAGTTTTGAAATCATGGAACGGAACTCATAATATCGAAGCTGTTGCCCCAACAATCTATACTAAATGGATTTATCAGTATTTGAAAAACACGTTTGAAGATGAAATGGGTGAGGATAATTTTAATTTATTTTTAGGAACCAGCATAGGCAAACAAGTAATCGCCAGACAAGTCACAAATGAAAATTCGGTTTGGTGGGATAATATCAACACTGAAAATATAAAAGAGACGAGAAGTGAAATTATTTCAAAGTCATTTCATCAGGCGATTACAGCACTTCAAAAACAATTAGGGAATTCTGTTTCTGATTGGACCTGGGGGAAAGTACATACTGTTGAACACGAACATCCGTTAGGAAAAATAGCTGCCTTACGAAAATTATTTAATGTCGGGCCCTTTGCTGTACCGGGATCAAATGAGGTAATTAATAATCAGTTTTTTGGTTATAACGATGATGGTAAATATTATGTAAAAGGCGGACCATCAACGAGAAGAGTTGTCGATTTTTCGGACATAGAAAACAGTTGGAGCATTTTACCAACCGGACAATCAGGAAATCAATTTAGCAAACATTACAACGATCAGGCTGAAATGTATAATGCAGGCAAGTTCAGAAAAATGAAACTTAACAAAGAAGAAATTATAAAAACTTCGACAAAACTGGTTTTGAAACCTAAAAAATAAAAAAATGATTTCATTTTTAAAACCTCATAACCTTAAAAAAGTGAGATAAAAGTTTTTAACTTTTATCTCACTTTTTTTACTTAGCCATTATGTATTTGCCCATAACAACATCTTTAGCATATATTTCCAGATTAGTATTGAGTGCCTTATTGGTAGTCATTAGATTTGTAGTTTGGTAACTACTGTCTTTTTGATATGCTTTTAACAGCGTTTCTAATTCTACTTCGTCATGAAACGCAAACATATTATAAACGGCATCCCTGAAGTTTTTAAAATTGATAGTTTCTGTTATTTCCATGGTTTTTTGATCATTCCATTTCTCTTTTGAAGCCGTTTCGTTTATTCTGTTTAAACAATAATCAATAAAATATGTTTTGTAATTGGCAGCTTCAATGATTTTGTTGATTATAATTGCATTTTGTTGGGTAGGCATAGGAATTACTTTCGGATATGTTTGAGAAATCCCAAGTGATGGAATAAACATAATTAGTAATAAGGCTAAAAAGGAATGCTTTTTTAAATTCTTCATAGGTTATTTTTCAAAATTACTTACAGCTTTAATGCTATAAATTGAGTTGATCCGGATTATAAAATCGTTTTTTTGGGTGGCGCTAAAATAGTATTTTTTGCTGAAAATGCTCAATTGTAAAATGCCTTTCAAAAAAAAAACTCTAATAATACAGTTTTTCATTTGTATCATCGGAGTTCGTAGAATAAGAATTCCATAAAAAGAATTCGCTTGTTTTTGTCTATTTTCTTGAACTTCGCATTGCTTTTACGATTTTCAGGTTTTTATCTTTAGACAGTTTTTGATATTCCTCAGTTTCCCTTCCAAAAAGAGCGATCTTTCCGTTTTCATTATTATGAATACCCCAGCCATATCGTTTGGTTAAAGGTGAAGCACGCAAACAGGCTTGACCTTTTGAGAAGAATTTTTCACGGGCTTCGTTATATTCAGATTTAGTTAAATCATTTTTGTCTGCAAAAACCTGAAATAAAACATCATCTGAAGAATATTTATAAGGATTCTGACTTATCATTTCAAACTCAATATTGGCAATAGTTTTTGCATCGCCTTTTTGTTTTGGAATTTCACCACTCGTAGCAGGACAATCTTCTGCCACTTCTATAAAAGTGTTTTCGTAGTTTGTAGTGTGAACTTTCATCTTAATTTAGTTATAAATTGATAAAATATAATACATGCTAAAATAATAATTTCAAATAAAAACTCCAATAACACAGATTCAGATCTGTGTTAGTGGAGTTAACTCAATAACGATTATTGTTATATTATTTTTTGGAAATTTCGGCTAATATTTTTTTTCCGTTTTCATTTGTCGGATCAAGTTCTATGGATTTTTTGTAATTCACAATTGCCAATTTTGTATTTCCGTCTTTCAAATAAGCTTCTCCTAAACTGTCATAAACATTTCCGGATTTAGGGAAATTCTCTACATTTATTTTGAAAACTTCTATAGATTCTTTCGTTTTTCCGGTTTGCAATAACTGATATCCAACATTATTCATGTCGGCTTCTTTAATGCCGTAGGCAGGATCTTTTTTTAACTTGTTATAGGTATTCACACCCTTTGCGGCTCCTTGTTCTGTAAATACATCTAACAATTCGAATGCTAATGATTTTTTAGGCTGATCAAAAGGCTGACCGTATAAAATAGCTCTGATACCCTCATTTATTTGATCTAAAATAGTTCCTCCGGTATTGTTTAATAAAACTACTAAATTTTTATCAGCAGGAATACGGGATATTACAGTATTAAATCCGTTAATCCCTCCGCCGTGTTCTATAATTTTCAGTTTATCGGCACCATTTCTTGCTTCAATAATAAACCATCCGTAACCGTAAAAAGCACTTCCAACATTAATATAAGGTTTAAATAATGATTCCATTGATTTTGACGAAAGCAATTGATTTGTATAAAGTGCCTGATCCCAAAGGTATAAATCTTCTACAGTTGAATATAAAGATCCGGCTGCATACGGAATACTCATGTCAAGATAAGGAGCGTTAATGAGTTTTTTGCCTTGTTTTTCATAACCTGCAGCTCTCTTTTTTAAGATAACCTCGCCATGGTCATAACCTGTATTTGCCATTTTTAAAGGTGTTAAGATAGTTTCCTGTAAATATTGCTCGTATGATTTACCCGAAACTTTTTCAATAATATACCCTAATAAAAAATATCCCGAATTGCTGTAATTAAACTTTTCCCCTGGCGTAAATTCAAGCGGTAAATTTTCAAATGTTTTTACAAATTCTTCCGGCGTATAAGGATCCCGGCTTTTTTCTTTCAGGAAATTGGGGGCTGAAGTATAATTTGGAATTCCCGATGTATGTGTAAGCAAGTGATGAACTGTTATTTTGTCTCCCGTTGCTTTTGGATAATTTGGTAAATAGTTTGTAATAGATGCATCTAATTTTAGTTTTCCTTTTTCGGCCAGTTTAACAATTAAGAATGCCGTAAATTGTTTGCTGACAGAGCCTAATCTAAATTTGGTATCAGGCTGATTTTGGATATCCCATTCCATATTTGCCTGGCCATACCCTTTTTTGAAAATGACTTTTCCGTGTTCTGCAACAAGTGCAGATCCGTTAAATTGTCCATACTCATTGTATTTGCTTAAGAGCTGGTCAATTTGAGCTGCCTTGTCTTGTGCGGTAACTGTAAAGGTAAACAGGTGAACTATAAAGCATACTGCAATTAGCTTGATTGATTTTTTCATGGGTATTTGCTTTTTGATTTGATGATTGAAACTGTATAAAAATCTGTAATCTAATTTGTTAAACGGATTTGCAAAATTAAATGTCTTATTATTTTCGTATTCTAATCTTGTTAGACGACTGAAATTTTATTTTGTTTCAAAATTAATCAGCTTTTTCTCTTATTTTTTCAAAAGCAAAGAATTTAAGGTAAAAAAAGAGCTATTTTTTAATAGCTCTATGTTCGTAACTCACAATTCGTTTCAGTTTCCAATCATTATCTTTTCGTTCCCAAATATGAACAAATTTCCCGGTTCCAACCGGAATATCATTTACAAGAAAAGTGTGTTCGCCCAATTGTACAGCACCAAAATCTCCCAATTTGTCAATATTGCAGGAGTTTAATTTTCGGGTAAGTTTATCAGGTCTGGCACATTTTTCTGCTAAAGTTTTTATTTCCTTTCCTTTAGAGAGGTTTAATCCGTTACGATCGTCGTAAAACTCAATATCGTCAGCTATTATTTTTTTGAAAAGTGCTGCATCACATTGATTAAAGGCAACATCAAAAAGTAAACTGTCCATTTTAATGATTTCAGTTTTCAAAAGATTCATTTTTATAACCTCACTGTTTGTTTGAGCTGTTGCTGCCCTGCTTAAAAATAACATAAAAAGGACTAATATATTTACCATAGGTATCATAGTTACGGTCTTGTTAGAATTCATTTTGTTTCGTTTAACGTTTACTTGTTTTCTTCTTTAGCTGATGATCGTAACTAAATGATCTTGCCAATTTCCAGACTCCATTTTGCAATAACCAAACGTGTGTAAATTTTGCTGTACTGCCAGGTTTGTCTTTTTGACCCGGAGAAGTTTCAAAAAATTGATGAATTCCGGTTTGTAAAGCACCATACAAAGCACCATTTTTAGTTAACGGATAAATTTCTGTACTGCCGGGTGTTAAGTCTCTTCTGATTTTATAATTTTTACCCGGAAGACAAATACCTTTTTTTAGATTATGTAAAAAGAGGGTCTTGTCAGAAATGCTGTCCAGATCGTGATAAAACTCAAAATCGTCGCTTAATAGGTTTTCAAATTGAGATATATCGCAAGTATTGAAGCCAACATTAAAAAGCAAACTGTCTTTTGAAATAATAGTTTTGTATAATGCAGAGTTTTTTTCTTCCTGAGAAAATCCAGTCTGGATTTGGAAGAACAGAATTCCGGTTAAAATTATTTTTAACCTAAAAAGTGATTGTTTGTTGATTTCCATTTTGTGATTGATTGATATTGATGATTTTGCAATATTAATTCAATCATAGTCCTTAAAATTGTACAAATGCGAAATCTATCTTTTTTTTGAAAGAAAATACAAATCGGAATTGAACATTTTTGGAGTTGTTTTCGTCACGTCTTTAAACTTTTTTATAAAATGTGACTGGTCAAAATATTTGTTGTAAAGCGCAACATCAGTCAGGCTGAGATTTTCTATATCAGCATTTACCATTTGATCGACCGATTTTCTGAATTTCAGAATCTGAATGTATTTTTTAATCGTAAGCCCGGTTGTAGTTTTAAATTTAATCTGTAATAATCGCTGTGAAACATTTAAACTTTTTCCAATTTCCGAAACATTAATTTCGTTGTCGTGAAGTTTAATTATTTCGCAGATTTTTTCAATTATATTTTTTTGTAAATGTGTGGTATTTAATTTTTCAAAATAGTGATTTATCGTATTTAATAATGCTGAAATATCGCTGTTTATACCAGAGTCAATTTCAAAAGGCAATTCATTTGAATCGATTTTGAGAATAGAATCAGTAAAATTGCTCAAATCATAATTCGGGAACATCGAAAGTGTCCAGGCGTGCAATTGAATGATGGTAACTTTAGTTTTTGACTGAATATTTACCAAAACTTTATTGGTCATTTGCGAACAGAAATAAAATCCTTCGTTCATTTCGTATTTCTTTTTACTCGTATGAACTTCGATAGATTTTCCGCTTACAATTGCCAGGTTAAAACAGCCATTTGGCAAAACAAGTTTATTGTTAATTGAAGTTTCGCCAGTGCTATTGTTAAGACACCAAATTTTATTTACGAATCGCTCGCATTTTTCACTTACATAATATTCTGAATATAATTTCATTTTTTTAAGCTCAAAATATCAAAAGTACAAAGGAATAGCTGTATTATGCCATTTTGGAAATAATGACATGTTATGAAATTAATGCATTATACTTCTGAGGTACAGTATTTTGAATATTTTATAATTCTTTCTGATAGTCTTTTTTCTAAATATTCATTACAGCCACTTAATTCATTGAGTATCTGTGAAGCTTGTCTCTGATATTCTTTTATTTTTTCTAAACTCCAGGTTTTAGGAGGAGTTTGTAAATTAGTTATTCTATCGGCTATTTTTACTGCCCAGACCTCCTTTGGTAATTTCTTAATACGTTCAAGACTGTCATTCATCCTTTCTTCTTTTGGGATTTCAGAATTCTTTGTAAGTGCTAAAACCGCCTGAGCAATTTCTTCATCAAATTTTTCGGCAAGCTCATCAAATGTTGTTTCGGTGTCTTCCAGAATATCATGTAGCAAGGCAACCTGAATCGCAAACTTGGTGTCGAATTCTTTTGTTTTTTGCGAAGCAACTAAAATTTCCATTGTTACATTGCTTAAATGAACGACATAAGGCAAATCAGTTCCTGGAATTACCTGATTTTGATCAGCATGTTTCTCTGCTGCAAATTTTATGGTATTCTGATATATAGTCTGCAATTTGGACATGTTTTTACACTTATTTTAAATAGTTCAATTCTAAAATAATGAAGTTAAAGATAAAACTTTTATAGTTTAATCTATCTTAAATAAACTCAGGAAAATATTCTTTTTTAGTAGAATTCCAGTCTTCAGAAATGATGCTGTAATAAACATCATCTTTACTTTTTCCATCAGAATCAACATAGTTATTTCTAAATATTCCTTCTTTTTTAGCGCCCAGTTTTTCGATAGCTCTTTGGGATTTTCCGTTTTCAAGATCGGCACTAAATTGTATTCTCCTGAATTGAATGTTTTCAAAGCCAAAATTTAATAATTCAAATTTACAGGCTTTATTTAAACCCGTTCCTTGAAAATCTTTTCCGTACCAGGTCCAGCCAATTTCGCATTTTTGGCTCGCATGGTTTAGATATCCATATCTCGTGCTTCCGGCAACTTTATTCGTTGTTTTGTCAATAATTAAAAACGGATAACAAATTCCGTCAGCTTTTTGTTTTATGGTGTTTTTGATATAATTTTTAAAGTCAGTGTTGTTTCGGACATACATTCCCATGTATTTCCAGATTTCATCATCAAAAATGATTTCTTTGAGTTCGATGTTTCTTTCATTTTCAAAAGGAATTAGTAAAACTTTTTCGTTTTCTAAAATGATATCAGATTGTAAGAGTTCGCTTTTCATTGGTATTGTTTTAATTTGGATGTAGAAAATGTTTTCACGATAAGCGAAAGTAGTCTTTTTCGGATTTCTAATAAATCAATTAAACATTGAA
Source organism: Flavobacterium sp. Flavsp81 (assembly GCF_059491325.1). Classification (NCBI taxonomy): domain Bacteria; kingdom Pseudomonadati; phylum Bacteroidota; class Flavobacteriia; order Flavobacteriales; family Flavobacteriaceae; genus Flavobacterium; species Flavobacterium sp. Flavsp81. Next base: position 3,995,918 of record NZ_CP168505.1, read on the forward strand.
TTTGTTATGAAAACCGGAGGTGCATGAGGGATAGAAGCGGCATCCTTTTGTGGCGGGGTTCGCCATAAAAGATATAGCAAATAGCCCGACCCGCTTTTTTGGCGGGTCATGCCTGGATGAATAAAGATATGAAGAGGTAAATATTTGTTTTATTTTTAAGGTGTTGTGTATTTATTACTTATTTTTACGATCTTATATTTAGATTTTTCTTGATGCAAACTTCACTAAAAATTGCCGTTGTAGGTTCCGGATTGGTAGGATCACTGTTGGCAATTTATCTTAAAAAAGCAGGTCACACCGTTCATGTTTATGATCGAAGTCCTGATATTCGCAAAATAAATTTTTCCGGTCGTTCAATTAATCTTGCAATGTCTAACAGAGGCTGGAAAGCGCTTGATGGTGTTGGTGTTGGCGATTCGGTTCGTGAAATTGCTATTCCGATGGATAAACGTGCCATTCATTTAGTTGATAAACTGAATTTTCAGAATTACGGGCAGGAAGGTGAGTCGATTTATTCGATTTCGAGAGGAACTTTGAACAGGAAAATGATTGATCTTGCCGAAGAAGCCGGAGCCGAATTTTTCTTTGAACAAAAAATCTGGGATGTGACACTAAGTGATGCGACTTTGCATATTGGCGAAACCGAAAGAGGCGAGTGGGAAGAGAAAAAATTTGATATGGTTTTTGGTGCCGATGGCGCTTTTTCGAGAATCAGACACAGAATGCAGCGTCAGAGTATGTTCAATTATTCGCAGGAATTTTTGAATATGGGTTATAAAGAATTGAATATTCCGGCAAATTCAGATGCATCACATAAATTAGATAAAAACTCTTTTCATATTTGGCCTCGGGGAGAGTACATGTTGATTGCGCTTCCTAATTTGGATGGGAGTTTCACCTGTACTTTATTTATGCCTTTTGAAGGTGAAAATTCTTTTGCTTCGCTTACAGATCGTAAAATGGTGGAAGATTTCTTTGAAAAAAACTTTCCGGATTCGATTGATGTGATTCCAAAACTGGCGGAAGATTTCTTTAAAAATCCAACGAGTACTTTAGTGACGATGAAATGTTTTCCATGGACATACGAAAATAAAATTGCGTTAATTGGAGATGCCTGCCACGCTATTGTCCCGTTTTATGGGCAAGGAATGAATGCAGGTTTTGAAGATATTACGGTTTTGAATGAAATGATCGAAAAATATGGTGACGATTGGAAGCAGATTTTTTCGGAATATGAAATTTCACGTAAGCCAAATGCTGATGCAATTGCAGAACTTTCGTATCGTAATTTCATGGAAATGAGTACAAAAACTGCTGATGAGAAATTCTTATTGCAAAAGAAAATCGAAAAAGCATTTTCAGATAAATATCCTGATAAATGGATTCCGCTGTACAGCCGTGTAACTTTTAGTGATCGGCCATATGCTGAAGCTTTGGCAATTGGAGATTTTCAAAACGGAATTATGGAGCAAATTTTAAGACTCGATAATATTGAAAATATATGGAATACTCCCGAAATCGAAAATAAGATTTTGGAGTTGCTCAATAAATAAATATCAAAAATCAATATCAATGTCAAAATTCAATAATTGCAATTTAAATTGTAATTGATTTTTGACATTGATATTGTAATTGTTTTCTATTTTTTGAATATTTTTGTCAAAACACCAAAAACACCTCTGATAAAAGTAGCACTTGTTACGACTTTTAAAACCGATTTTCCAACTACACTTGCGGTACTTGGTTCTGATTTTGATTGTTTTTCAGAAGCTTCTTCTTCTTGTTCTGCATTAATCTGATTTGCTTCTTCAATTTTTTTATTTAAAATTTCATAAGCACTTTCCCGGTCAATTTCTTCACTGTATTTTTTTACTAATTTCGATTTTGAATTAATCGTTTCAATTTCGTCATCAGTCAAAATATCCATTCGGCTCATTGGCGCACGCATCATTGTTGCGACAAGCGGTGTTGGAACTCCTTTTTCGTTAAGTGCTGTTACCAAAGCTTCACCAATTCCTAAACTTGTTAATAATTCATCGGTTTTGTAATAAGCAGAAGTCGGATAGTTGTCAGCAGTTTTTTTAATCGCTTGTCGGTCGTTAGCAGTAAAGGCTCTAAGCGCATGCTGAATTTTTAATCCTAATTGTGCCAAAACACCACTCGGAACGTCCATTGGATTTTGAGTTACAAAATAAACTCCAACACCTTTTGAGCGAATCAGTTTTACAATAGTTTCAATTTGTTCTAAAAGCGCTTTACTGGCTTCGTTAAAAATTAAATGGGCTTCATCAATAAAAATAACTAATTCCGGTTGATCTGCATCTCCTTTTTCAGGCATTTGCTGATATATTTCGGCTAATAGACTCAGCATAAAAGTTGAAAATAATTTTGGTTTGTCCTGAATGTCAGTCAGACGAATAATGTTTACATAACCTTTTCCATTCTCGTCAATACGCATCAAATCATCAATTTCGAACGATAGTTCCCCAAAAAACAAATCTGCTCCTTGTTGTTCCAATTCGATTATTTTTCTTAGGATCGTTCCTGTAGTAGAAGTTGATATTTTGCCGTAGCTTTCTTCGATTTCGTCTTTGCCTTCTTCAGTAATATAATTTATGACTTTTTTTATGTCTTTTAAATCTAGTAATGGCATTTTATTATCATCACAATATTTAAAAATCACTGAAATAACACTGGCTTGTGTATCATTCAAATCTAAAATTCTGGAAAACAATACAGGTCCAAATTCAGAAACAGTGGCACGTAAACGGACTCCGTTTTGTTTTGATAAAGACATCAGTTCAACCGGAAAAGCAGCTACATTATAAGGTATGTTTATTTTTTTGTGACGTTCGGTAATAAAATCTTCTTCCTTTCCTTCTTTTGCAATACCGCTAAAATCTCCTTTTATATCCATCATCAAAACAGGAACCCCGGCATTCGATAATTGTTCTGAAAAAACCTGAATTGTTTTTGTTTTTCCTGTTCCGGTTGCACCGGCAATTAAACCGTGACGATTTAAGGTTTTCAGCGGGATTTTTACATGTGCCTCTGCTATTGCTTCTCCGTCAAGAATTGCACTTCCTAAAATTATGCTGTCACCTTTTGAAAGATAGCCATTGTTTATATCCTGAACGAAATTGTCTTTTTTGCTCATTTTTATTTTGTAATTTAGATGATTATAAGAGATTTGCTTTGTTTTTTAACATTTTCAGTTTGTTTTTTTTAATAGGAAAAATGCCTTTTTGGTTAAGAATAATATAAAAAAAAAATTCGCAGCTTTTTAAGAAGATAACAAAGGAATATTTGAATATTTACTAAAACGTTGTAATTTTTGCATAAATTAACCTTTTTTTTGTTTTATCAAAAAAATGTTGCTGGCAATTTAATGAGATCTTTTTTAAAATCAAGTTAAATTTCATTCAATTAAATTAAAAAAAGTTTTTTTATTTAAACTAAACGTATAAATTTGCTCCTCTACAAGTTAAATATAACTAAAAATAAAAATTATTTAAAACTATTTAAAATTAAAAAAAATGGCAAACGTTAAAGTTAAAAAAGAAAGCACTTCAAATGGAGGAGGAATGGTTTCAGGAATCATTATTGTGGCATGTGTTTTTGTTGGTTGGTTAATATGGCAATACGTTATGGGGGACCCTGCTAACTTTGAAGGAGGAAATACAGAAACAGGTCATCCACTTAATACATTAGGTCAGGTTTATAAAGGAGGATTTATTGTACCTGTATTATTAGGTATGTTTTTAATGGTTGTTGTGTTTTCTATTGAAAGATTTATCGTTATTTCAAAAGCTGCAGGAAAAGCTAATCTTGATGCATTTATGAAAAATGTTCAAAGTAGTATCAAAGAAGGTAACATCGAAGCTGCAATCGCTTCTTGTGACAAACAGCAAGGTTCAGTTGCAAATGCAATTAAATCTGCTTTGATTAAATATCAGGACGTTAAAAAAGAAGGTTTCAACAGTGAAGAAGCTTCAGAAGTAATTCACAAAGAAATCGAAGAGGCAACTTCATTAGAAATGCCAATGTTAGAAAAAAATATGACTATTATCTCTACTTTAGTATCATTAGGAACTTTAGGAGGATTATTAGGAACAGTATCTGGTATGATTAAAGCGTTTGGTGCGTTAGCATCTGCCGGAACTCCAGACCAGGCTGCTCTTGCAACAGGTATTTCTGAAGCACTTATCAACACTGCAACAGGTATCTCTACTTCAATCTTAGCTATTGTATCTTATAACTTCTTTACTGCTAAAATTGATGACTTAACTTACTCTATCGATGAGGCTGGTACTACTATTGTAAATACTTACAGAAGATTCAGAGGAAGTTTGAAACAATAATTAATTTTTGATAGTATAATAATTATAATTAATTATATCAAAATAAAAATAAAAGAGAATGGCTAAAATAAAAATGAAAAAAAAGTCAACATCGACAGATATGACTGCCATGTGTGATGTTGCGTTCCTTTTGCTTACGTTCTTTATTTTGACCGCTACTGCTAAGGTGCCTGAAGCACTTCCTGTAGATACGCCTGCATCAACCGTTCAGACTAAATTACCGGATTCAGATTTAGCTACAATTATTGTAGGTAAAGGAAAAGACGGAAAAGATAAAGTATTTTTTGACATTAAAGGGAGAGAGGTTCGTAAAAGGACTCTTGAAGGAATGGGAGCAAAATACGGAATTAATTTTACTGAAGATGATAAAGCCAAATTTGCTTTGATGGAGGATTTTGGCGTGCCTGTTACCGGTTTGAAACAGATCATTGGTATGAAAGCATCGGAAAGAAGTAAAGCTAATCAACCTGGAATTCCTTTAGATTCTTTGGATAATCAATTAAAAGATTGGCTTTTGATTTCCAGAAGAGCAACTATAGATCTTGATGATAAAGAATTGCAAATAGCAATAAAAGGTGATGCTCAACAAGACTATCCGGTAATCAAAAAGATTATGGATATCTTGCAGGATCAAAAAATCAATACCTTTAACCTGGTTACTGGATTGAGAGGAAAAGACTTTTAATTATAAATATACACTAAAATGGCTGAATTAAATACCGGCGACGGTGGAGGCGGAAAAGGTGGTAAAGTAAGAAGTAAAAAGCAGAATTCAAAAGTCGATTTAACGGCAATGGTGGATTTGGCATTCTTATTGATCACGTTCTTTATGTTGACCACGACGTTGTCAAAACCTCAATCTATGAGTTTAGGTTTGCCAGATAAAGATGATGATCCTACTAAGAATAAAAACATAAAGGTTGATGAAAAAAGAACCATGACTATTATGTTAGGAGAAAATAATAAACTTATTTATTATATGGGATTGGTAGATAGTCCTATAGCTGGTCCTAAAGATATTGCTTACGGAAAAGATGGTATTCGTAAAGAGTTATTATCCCGTAAAAAATCAGTTATTGAATATACTGGAGATAAAACAAAAGGAATTATTGTTATCATTAAACCAGGTACAAAATCGAAGTATAAGAATCTTGTTGATATTTTAGATGAGATGGCTATTACTGGGGTTGGGACTTATGCAATTGTTAATGATTTTCTACCTAAAGAAAAAGAATTGTTAGAGAAAAAATAAGAGTAATCTTCTTTTGTCAATAACCTAATAATCAAGAAAAATGAAATTAGATATAATTAAAAATCAATGGCTTGATATCGTATTTGAAGGGCGTAATAAGATATACGGGGCATATGAGTTAAGAAAATCAAACACTAAAACCACGGTAAGAGCTCTTATCATTGGTTCTGTTGTTTTTAGCTTAGCTATTGCCGCTCCACTTATTATTAATCTTTTGCCTAGTAATGATATCGATGAAAAGGACAATGATATTAGGCTTACTACGGTAAAATTGCCTCCTAAGCAAAAGAAGGTTGAGCCTAATTTGCCACCACCGCCACCACCAGCTCCAAAAGTGGATCAGGTGAAGTTCGTGAAACCAGTTGTGGCTAAAACAGAAGAAATTACCGAAGAGCCACCAAAAATTGTGGATTTGAAGGAGAAAAAGATTGGTTCTGAAACTATCAAAGGAGATCCTGATGCAGTTTTAACTGTTGATGAGCCGGTAGGTACTGGTACTGCTGCGGTAGTTGAAGAAAATACCAACGAAATCTATAACGTTGCAGGTATCGAGGTGAAACCTGATTTTCCCGGAGGAATGGAGAAATTCTACAAATTTGTAGGGAATAACTACAAAACTCCAGAAGAAGAAGGACTTAAAGGTAAAGTATATGTTACTTTTGTTGTAGAAAAAGATGGATCATTAACCGATATTAAAGTTTTAAGAGATATTGGTTATGGTACAGGAGCAGAAGCAATTCGTGTTCTGAAAAAATGTCCTAGATGGACGCCTGGAGAGCAAAATGGTAAAAAAGTTAGGGTACTTTACTCACTACCTATTACAATTCAATCTGCATCAGAATAATGTTGAAGAATATAATCAATAACATTAAGAAGAAATCGCTAAAAGAGCGATTTCTTCTTGTTTTAGGAATATTGTTTTTTTTGATTTATCTTGTGCTGGGCTTAATGATTATGTTTTGGGAAAAGCTGCCCTTGAACATGGAGCCTATGTATAGATATGCTTTTGGGATTTTGCTGATAGTATATTCCGGGATACGATTTTTAAGATTAATAAATTCTAATACTGAGTAAAATGTTGAAAAATAGTAAGGTATTCAGTTTGATTGTTTTTGTTTTTTTATTTGCCATGTGCAACCAAAAAAACAAAAATGAATCTAATGAAGAATCAATTTTAAAAGGATCTTTGGAAATAACAGTTGATGAAACTGTAAAGCCAATTGTGGAAGATCAGATTGCTGTTTTTGAAGGTACTTATGATCATGTTAAAATTTCTATAAAATCTAAGTCAGAGGCTGAACTTATAAATGACTTGTTGAATCAAAAAACGAAGGTGGTTATAACTACAAGAGATTTGACTAAAGAGGAAAAAACTAAATTCGAAAAAAAGAAAATAAATCCGAGAGTTACACCTTTTGCAACAGATGCTATTGCCTTTATTTCTAACAAAAGCAATAATGACACATTAATTGCGTTGAAAACTGTAATTGATTTTATGAAAGGGATACCAAATTCTAAGATAAAAGGATTGGTATTTGATAATCCAAATTCAAGTACAGTACGTTACATGAAGGATTTAGCTAAAGTTAATGATATGCCTGCTACTGGTGTTTTTTCATTTAAAACAAATGATGAAGTTATCAAATTTGTATCTGAAAATGATGGAATGATTGGTGTAGTTGGTGTGAATTGGTTGTCCCAGCCTTCAACTAAAATGCAAAATGTCGTTCATAGCATAAATGTTTTAAGTGTTAAAGGGCTAAATAGTGATAAATATTATAGTCCGACACAAAACGACATAGCTGAACTGAAATATCCTTTGGCACGCGATTTGTTTATCATAAATTGTCAGGGTTATTCGGGATTAGGAATGGGCTTTGCATCATTCATTTCGGGAGATATTGGTCAGCGTATTGTTTTAAAATCTGGATTAATGCCAGTTAGGACTCCTGGAAGGAAACTCCAAATTAGAAATGAAACTATAAAAGATAAAGAATAAATTAATTACAATAAAGATGAATAAATTTAAAATTTTTAGTATTGCCTTAATTGCTTCAGCTTCTGTTGCAAAAGCGCAAGATCTAAACCAAGCCAAAAAAGCAATTGATGCTGAGCAATTTGAAAAAGCGAAATCGTTATTAAAATCAATCATCAAAGCGAAGCCTTCTGATGGTGAAGCAAATTTTGTTTTAGGTAATGTTTACTTAAATCAATCTATTGCTGATTCTGCTAAAATTTATTATTCAAAGGGATTAGAGGCATCTGATAATAAAAACTTAAACTATATTGGTCTGGGTCAGCTTGATTTAGATAGTAAAAATACAGCTTCTGCTCAGGCAAATTTTGCTTTAGCAACTAAAGATATGAAGCGTAAAGAGGTAGATGAGTTTATTTACATTGGGAGAGCATACATGAACTCTGTTAATCCTGATTATACTAGCGCTATCGCCAGCTTGAAACGTGCTTTAGCGATTGAACCACAAAATGCAACTGCTCTGTTAGCAATTGGCGATGCATATTATGGAGCAAATAACCAAAATGATGCTTACAAAGCGTATCGTGATGCTTTTACTGCTGATCCAACACTTTTGAGAGCAAAAATGCAATTAGGAGTTTTATTAAAAGGTGCCAAATCTTATGAAGAAGCGATTAAATCTTTTAATGAAGTAATTGCTTTAGATCCTAATTATGGTCCTGTTTACAGAGAACTTGCTGAAACATATTACAAATGGGCAAGAAATAAACCTGCAACCAGACAAGTAAATTATCAAAAAGCTATTCAAAACTATGAGAAGTATTTAAGTTTAACTGATTATTCTCTTAATTCAAGAATGCGTCATGCCGATTTCTTAATTTTAGTTGAGGATTATAAGGCTCTTGAGGTTGAAGCAAATAAGATGAGTGAGTTAGATAAAGTAAATCCTAGAATTTATAGATATTTAGGATATTCTGCTTATAAAAATGGAAATTTTGACGTAGCTATTAAGTCGCTTGAAGATTTTATCAAAAATCCTTCAAACAAAGTAATCGCTAAAGATTATTTATACTTAGGATTTGCTAAAATCAAAAAAGGAACAAATGTTGAAGGAGTAGTAGATCCTGTTGCATTTGAAAGCGGTTTGGCTGATATTAAAAAAGCGGTTGAAATGGAGCCTTTAGCGGTTGAAGATCTTGGTGATTTTGGAAAAGAATTGTTTTCTAAAAAACAATATACTCAAGCTGCTGCTCTTTATGAACTTGCAGCAAATAATAAAGAATCAAAAAATTATTTAAATGATAATGTTTATTATGGAATCTCTCTTTACTACGGAAATATCAACAAAACTAATGGCGTAGCTAATGTTGATGCTCTGACTAAAGCTGAAGCTGCTTTTGATAAAGTTTTGGTTGCTTCTCCAACTTATGATGAAGCCTATTTATATAAAGGAAGAATCAATAATTTATTAGAGAAAGATGACTTGATTATAAAAAATTATCAAGAGTATGTTACAAGAACAACTGCTAAAGGTGCTGAAGAATTAGCAAAACCTGCGACAATTAAAAAAATAGTTGAAGCTTACAATAGTATTGGTGCTAGTTATGCCAATACTGACAAAGTTAAAGCAATTGAATATTTCAATAAATCTTTAGCTTTAGATCCTGCTAATACTTACGCAGCACAGTCTGTAAAAGCATTAAAATAATATCTTAGGTCATTATTATAGATATAAAACCGATAATCTTTGGATTATCGGTTTTTTTTGTTCCATATTTAAATGACTATCTTTGCACTTTAAAATAAAATAATGTTATCAAAAGAAATACAATTAGAAGTTAATAAAGGTTCCATGTTACCCTTAATGGAAGAATTTTATACTATTCAGGGAGAAGGTTATCATACAGGTACTGCGGCATACTTCATAAGAATTGGTGGTTGCGACGTTGGATGTCACTGGTGTGACGTGAAGGAAAGCTGGAATGCTGAATTACATCCGCCAACTAGTGTCGATTTGATTGTAAAAAATGCGTCAACTTATGCTGATACTGTTGTCATAACCGGTGGAGAACCATTAACTTGGGATATGACTTTTCTAACGCAGGAATTGAAAAATAAAAATTTAAAAGTTCATATTGAAACTTCTGGTGCTTATCCATTGTCTGGTACATGGGACTGGATTTGTCTTTCACCAAAAAAAAATAAATTGCCAACTCAAACTGTTTATGATAATGCAGATGAGTTAAAAGTAATTATTCATAACAAACATGATTTTATTTTTGCAGAAGAACAAGCTGAAATGGTGAATAATAATGCAATTTTATTTCTTCAGCCGGAATGGAGTAAAAAAGAAGAAATGACACCATTAATTGTAGATTATGTAATGAACAATCCAAAATGGCGTGTCTCACTACAGACACATAAATATTTGAATATTCCTTAATATCATAAACAAAAACCGCCTCAATTGAGGCGGTTTTTGTTTATGTAACTATACACAATGAGTAAAAAAGATACAATTTCTGTTTATTTCCAGTTTTTATATTTTTTTAGAGTTATAATTTGGGCTAAATGATGGCTTCCGTGCCAGGCATAAGTGGCTATAAGTTGTTTTATTTTGTATTCAAAATTATTTTCCGGATGAATAAAATTTTTTTCAAGTTCACTTTCTGACAAATTTTTCATTATGAATGCCAATCTAAAATGCAAACCCTCTAATAAAGTTAAAGTAGGTTGTATTGGCATTTTTAAATTATCAGGTAATTCAGACCATAAGACTTCATCATAAGCTTTGATTATAGGATTGTTTTCTGTTAAAGCCCATTTTATTCTGATAAAACAGTTCATATGACTTTCTGCACAATGATGAATTACTTGTCTGACAGTCCAGCCATCTGGACGATAAGAGGTGTCAAGCTGCTCATCTGATAAATGAATTGTTTCGTCCTTTAATTTTTCAGGGAATAATGCAATTTCTTCAATTTTACTTGCAATATATGCTGCAGAATATGCAGTTGGAGCTATGAATTTCCCAATTGGATATTTTAATTTTTCTAAATCTGATTCATTCATAAATTTAAAATTATAGGTTAAATCGAAAGTTTCGCTAAATAATCATAATGTTCACCTTCTAAAATAAGTTCACACTTTAATCCATTAGCAACAGCTGCGTTTTGAAGTGTGTTATAATCTAAATATAACCAATTAAAAGGTTCTTCTTTTTCTCCTTTATAAGAAACATTAAAAACAAGTTCTCCGTAGTAATCATTATTCGACGGAATCCATTTTCCGCCGTCTTCGTCTTCATCAAACATATAAATAATATCAGAACTGTCTAATAGAATTTGTCCGCCTTCATTTAAAAGGGATTTTAGCTTGGACAAATATTTATTGCAGTTTTCTAATTTTCCAAAAATCCCGACACCGTTCATCAATACTATAATAGTATCAAATTTTTCGCCTTCAAAATCTAGTATATTTTGAACTTTTGCATTTTTTACACCTCGAAGTTTACAGGTTTCTATTGCCTTTTCAGAAATATCAATAGAAGTAACCTCTAAATTGCGATCATTTTGTAATGATAAACTATGACTTCCGGCTCCGCAGCCTACATCTAATATTTTCCCGTTGGCCAATTGCAATGCTTTTTGCTCAATTTTAGGCATTTCATTATAAGAACGAAATAAATAATCAACACTCATTTCGTCTTCTTCAGAAATTGAAGTTTCGGTAATAATATTTTCAGGTGAATTATTGGTCTGAAAATCATACATTGCTTTTCCAAAAAGATCTTTCATCGTATTTTAGTTCAAAGTTTAAGGTTTCAAGTTCAAAGTTGTTTAATTTTGCAGATCAACTTTAAATAGTAGACTTGAAACAAATTTTAAATAACTTAAATAAGTTAGCCAAAGATAAGCATATCGAAAACAAAAAGTATTTTGATAAGCTGAAAAAGAAACAACCCAAGAATTTAGATTATGTTATGCAGGATTTGCATGATGCCGAATTTAAAAAAACGGATTGTTTGCAATGTGCCAATTGTTGTAAAACGACCGGGCCTTTATTTACTTTGGCTGATATTGAAAGAATTTCAAAATCTTTCAGGCAAAAACCACAGCAATTCATTGATCAATATCTTCGAATTGACGAAGACAAGGATTATGTGTTAAAAAGCGTTCCCTGTACTTTTCTTGATAACGAAAATTATTGCATGATTTATGATGTTCGCCCAAAGGCATGCAGGGAATTTCCTCATACTGACCGTAAAAAATTCCATCAAATTTCAGATCTTACACTTAAAAATGTTGCAATTTGCCCAGCAGCATATAATATTGTCGAAGAGATGAAGAAACGGCTTCCATTATAAAAATGACTTTTTACCGTCTTAAATATATTATAATTGTTTTCGGAACAATTTATTTTTGCTTTTTTAAATGTATTTTTGACTCAGGTGAAAATCTATTACTAATTTAAGACAACTGTAAATTGAATCTAGAATATTTTATTGCTAAAAGACTTATTACCGCCAAAGATTTTAAAAGCAGTATTTCGGCCCCAATTATAAAAATTGCCATTTCGGCCATAGCTATTGGTATTATTATGATGTTGGTTTCAGTTGCAACAGGAATTGGGTTACAACAAAAAATACGTGAAAAAGTCTCTGCTTTTAATGGTCAGGTAATTATCTCGAACTATGACAACAATAATTCAGAAATTACATTAGTCCCGATTTCCAAAAAACAAGATTTTTATCCTAATTTCAAATCAGTTCCGGAAGTAAGTCATATTCAGGCAATCGCAAGTAAAGCTGGTATCATTAGAACTGAGAATGCTTTTGAAGGAATTATTTTCAAAGGTGTAGGAGCAGATTATGATTGGAATAACATAAAAGAGTATTTAGTAGAAGGAAAATTACCCGATTTTTCTAAATCCTTAAATGAAGATGTTATAATCTCCAGATTTCTTGCAGACCGATTAGATTTGAAAATAGGAGATAATTTTAATACTTTTTTTATTAAGGAAGAACAAGGCAAAATGCCAAATAGTCGCCGATTCAAAATAACTGGGATTTTTAACTCAGGTTTTCAGGATTTCGATGCGACTTATATAATAGGAGATATTCGTCATATTCAACGAATCAATAAATGGACACCAGATCAGGTTGGTGCTTTTGAAGTTTTTGTAGAAGACTTTAATAACATTAAAACTACCGGAAATCAAATCTACGAACAAACATCGTCAAGTTTAGATACTAAAACTATAGTGGAGAAATACAGTTACATTTTCGATTGGCTTCAGCTCTTCGATTTTAATATTATTGTTATTCTTATCGTTATGATTTCAGTTGCGACTATTAATATGATAGTTGCCCTATTGGTTTTGATTTTAGAACGTACACAAATGATTGGAATACTTAAAGCATTGGGTGCAAACAATTGGATGGTTAGAAAGGTGTTTCTTTATAATGCATTTTATCTTATTATCAGAGGACTCTTTTGGGGTAACTTAATCGGAATATCACTGCTCTTAATTCAACAACATTTTGGAATCATTCAGCTCAATCCTGAAAACTACTACGTCAATCAGGCACCAGTATATATAAATTGGGTTTATATAGTTTTATTAAATTTATTGACCATTGTAATTTGTTTCCTTGTATTGTTGGTTCCTTCTTATATAATAACCAAGATATCTCCGGTTAAAGCCATTCGTTTCGATTAACTGGCATTGAAATGTTATAAAGATTACAATTCCTTTCGATTACTAAGTTTTAAATTTGTCCGTTTTTAATTTATACATAATATAAGTAGAAAACATTATTAGAATTTTCAGGAGCTTATTCCCGCTATGCGCTTCAATCTTTTGTGCCGAACCCCGGTACAAAAGGATTTCCGTTTCTATCGGGGCTGGGGGAGCCGTTTTCAAAAGGGTATTGCTGTTGTTATATGTATATGAAGAACTTCGAGTATGATGGAAAAGCGCTCAGATAAAGGTCAAAAGTCATTCCTGGCCATGAAAAACCCCTAAAACAGCTTGACTGATATATTTAAAAGTTCTCACAAAAGAACCTGCTGTGATGTGAAGTCCACAAAATGCGGCAATGAATACTAAATGAAATTACAACAAACACAATTGGCTGATGAAAATTCCTATAAATGCCAAAAAAGAGGGAAGCGTAAGTTTTGTGTTATCAGCGAGTTAAGAAAAAGATTGAAAAAAGGTGGAAAATATATAATAAAAAGTCTTGCAAATGTAAATAAAGGTGCTACTTTTGCACCCGCAACAGCGACAGACGTTCCTTTAAATACTGGCAGGCAGATGAATTAATCGAGACGAAAGTTTTGAAAAAATAATTCAAAAAAAGCTTGTGGGATTTGAAAACGGATGTTACCTTTGCACCCCGCAAAACATCGGAAGTTCCTTGATAGATTGGTAAGAGTTATAAAGAAATGAGACGAAAAAAAAGTTTCAAAAAAACTTTAAAAAGTTCTTGCTAATTAAAAAAGAAGTTGTAGTTTTGCACCCGCTTTGAGAGACAAGCGAAACAAAAAAGAAATACACGTTCGTAGACATATTGAATTGACAGCCGTTTTGAGAGAGATTTCAAAACACAAGAATAAAGAGTAAGATAATCGAGAGATTGAAAAGAACCGATAGAGACTGATTCGAATAACAATACGATTTGATGCAAATCAAATCAACAATATACGATGAAGAGTTTGATCCTGGCTCAGGATGAACGCTAGCGGCAGGCTTAACACATGCAAGTCGAGGGGTATTTGTCTTCGGGCAGAGAGACCGGCGCACGGGTGCGTAACGCGTATGCAATCTACCTTTCACAGAGGGATAGCCCAGAGAAATTTGGATTAATACCTCATGGTATTATGAAATGGCATCATTTTATAATTAAAGTCACAACGGTGAAAGATGAGCATGCGTCCCATTAGCTAGTTGGTAAGGTAACGGCTTACCAAGGCTACGATGGGTAGGGGTCCTGAGAGGGAGATCCCCCACACTGGTACTGAGACACGGACCAGACTCCTACGGGAGGCAGCAGTGAGGAATATTGGACAATGGGCGCAAGCCTGATCCAGCCATGCCGCGTGCAGGATGACGGTCCTATGGATTGTAAACTGCTTTTATACGAGAAGAAACACTCCCTCGTGAGGGAGCTTGACGGTATCGTAAGAATAAGGATCGGCTAACTCCGTGCCAGCAGCCGCGGTAATACGGAGGATCCAAGCGTTATCCGGAATCATTGGGTTTAAAGGGTCCGTAGGCGGTTTGGTAAGTCAGTGGTGAAAGCCCATCGCTCAACGGTGGAACGGCCATTGATACTGCCAGACTTGAATTATTAGGAAGTAACTAGAATATGTAGTGTAGCGGTGAAATGCTTAGAGATTACATGGAATACCAATTGCGAAGGCAGGTTACTACTAATGGATTGACGCTGATGGACGAAAGCGTGGGTAGCGAACAGGATTAGATACCCTGGTAGTCCACGCCGTAAACGATGGATACTAGCTGTTGGGAGCAATCTCAGTGGCTAAGCGAAAGTGATAAGTATCCCACCTGGGGAGTACGTTCGCAAGAATGAAACTCAAAGGAATTGACGGGGGCCCGCACAAGCGGTGGAGCATGTGGTTTAATTCGATGATACGCGAGGAACCTTACCAAGGCTTAAATGTAGATTGACCGTTTTGGAAACAGAACTTTCGCAAGACAATTTACAAGGTGCTGCATGGTTGTCGTCAGCTCGTGCCGTGAGGTGTCAGGTTAAGTCCTATAACGAGCGCAACCCCTGTTGTTAGTTGCCAGCGAGTCAAGTCGGGAACTCTAACAAGACTGCCAGTGCAAACTGTGAGGAAGGTGGGGATGACGTCAAATCATCACGGCCCTTACGCCTTGGGCTACACACGTGCTACAATGGCCGGTACAGAGAGCAGCCACTGGGCGACCAGGAGCGAATCTACAAAACCGGTCACAGTTCGGATCGGAGTCTGCAACTCGACTCCGTGAAGCTGGAATCGCTAGTAATCGGATATCAGCCATGATCCGGTGAATACGTTCCCGGGCCTTGTACACACCGCCCGTCAAGCCATAGGAAGCTGGGGGTGCCTGAAGTCGGTGACCGCAAGGAGCTGCCTAGGGTAAAACTGGTAACTAGGGCTAAGTCGTAACAAGGTAGCCGTACCGGAAGGTGCGGCTGGAACACCTCCTTTCTAGAGCCCCAATTGTTAGTGCTTGCACACGATGGGGAAAAAAGAAGAAGCTTTAAAGGTTTTGATTTTGAGAATATTTTACTCTTGCTGTTAGTTCAAATAATAAATTTTAAGTAAAACAGAGTCTCGTAGCTCAGCTGGTTAGAGTACTACACTGATAATGTAGGGGTCGGCAGTTCGAGTCTGCCCGGGACTACTATTTTAGCGTTATGAGTCATAAGTTATGAGTTATAAGTTAAAAAAGACTGTAAGCTTAAAAAAAAGGAAATTCTAGGGTTGAGACCTTATGAGCTGAAAATTCATAACTCATAACTAATAACTCATAAGAAAATTGGGGGATTAGCTCAGCTGGCTAGAGCGCCTGCCTTGCACGCAGGAGGTCAACGGTTCGACTCCGTTATTCTCCACAAAGGCCGTAAGCTATAAGCTGTAGGCCATAAGCTAAAAGCTTAAAGCGTATTGCTTAAAGCCTAAAGCTGTAAAGTTCATTGACATATTGAGATAAGAAAATAATAAAAAGTAGAAAGCGTTTTTTGCTATTTATAGCAAGAGACAAAAAAAACGGTCTTAATTAATTTTAAGATTGGTACAATAAGCAAAATAAGGGCGTATGGGGGATGCCTTGGCTCTCAGAGGCGATGAAGGGCGTGATAAGCTGCGAAAAGCTGCGGGGACAAGCACACATTGATTGATCCGCAGATACCCGAATGGGGCAACCCACTATGTTGAAGACATAGTACACCGATAGAGTGGGCAAACCCGCTGAACTGAAACATCTAAGTAGGCGGAGGAGAAGAAAACAAAAGTGATTCCGTAAGTAGTGGCGAGCGAACGCGGATTAGCCCAAACCAGTGATGTTACGGCATGGCTGGGGTTGTAGGACCACGAGATTTTATGCACAAGGAACCGGAATTAGCTGGAAAGCTGAGCCATAGAGGGTGATAGCCCCGTATGGGTAACGAGTGTAATGGATAGTGGTATCCTGAGTAGGGCGGGGCACGTGAAACCCTGTCTGAATTTGGCGGGACCATCCGCTAAGGCTAAATACTCCTGAGAGACCGATAGTGAACCAGTACCGTGAGGGAAAGGTGAAAAGAACCGTGAATAACGGAGTGAAATAGATCCTGAAACCATACGCTTACAAGCGGTCGGAGCCCTTTCGTGGGGTGACGGCGTGCCTTTTGCATAATGAGCCTACGAGTTAACGTTGCTGGCAAGGTTAAGTGGTTAAGCCACGGATCCGTAGCGAAAGCGAGTCTGAATAGGGCGCTTTAGTCAGTAGTGTTAGACGCGAAACCGTGTGATCTACCCATGGGCAGGATGAAGCTGTGGTAACACACAGTGGAGGTCCGAACCGGTTGACGTTGAAAAGTCTTCGGATGACCTGTGGGTAGGGGTGAAAGGCCAATCAAACTCGGAAATAGCTCGTACTCCCCGAAATGCATTTAGGTGCAGCGCTGAATTTAAGTTATATAGAGGTAGAGCTACTGATTGGATGCGGGGGCTTCACCGCCTACCAATTCCTGACAAACTCCGAATGCTATATAATGTTTCTCAGCAGTGAGGGCTTGGGTGCTAAGGTCCAAGTCCGAGAGGGAAAGAACCCAGACCATCAGCTAAGGTCCCCAAATATACGCTAAGTTGAAAGAACGAGGTTTGTCTGCCCAGACAGCTAGGATGTTGGCTTGGAAGCAGCCATTCATTTAAAGAGTGCGTAACAGCTCACTAGTCGAGCGGACGAGCATGGATAATAATCGGGCATAAGCGTATTACCGAAGCTATGGATTTACAGTTTACTGTAAGTGGTAGGGGAGCATTCCAGCAGGGTTGAAGGTGTATCGTAAGGTATGCTGGACCGGCTGGAAAAGAAAATGTAGGCATAAGTAACGATAATGCGGGCGAGAAACCCGCACACCGAAAAACTAAGGTTTCCACAGCTATGCTAATCAGCTGTGGGTTAGTCTGGTCCTAAGGCGAACCCGAAAGGGACAGTCGATGGCCAACGGGTTAATATTCCCGTACTACTAATTACTGTGATGGGGTGACGGAGTGATGAAAGCGCCGCGAACTGACGGAATAGTTCGTTGAAGTACCTACCTATAAGCTGCGCAGGCAAATCCACGCGGCTTGGGGAAATACGATAGTACTCGGAGTCTTCGGACAAAGAGATAGTGCGCCTAAGGGCTTCCAAGAAAAACCTCTAAACTTCAGGTAATTAGTACCAGTACCGTAAACCGACACAGGTAGTTGAGGAGAGAATCCTAAGGTGCTCGAGAGATTCATGGCTAAGGAATTAGGCAAAATAGACCCGTAACTTCGGGAGAAGGGTCGCCAGCAGCAATGCTGGCCGCAGTGAAGAGGTCCAGGCGACTGTTTATCAAAAACACAGGGCTCTGCAAAATCGTAAGATGAAGTATAGGGCCTGACACCTGCCCGGTGCTGGAAGGTTAAGAGGAGATGTTATCTTCGGAGAAGCATTGAATTGAAGCCCCAGTAAACGGCGGCCGTAACTATAACGGTCCTAAGGTAGCGAAATTCCTTGTCGGGTAAGTTCCGACCTGCACGAATGGTGTAACGATCTGGACACTGTCTCAGCCATGAGCTCGGTGAAATTGTAGTAACGGTGAAGATGCCGTTTACCCGCAGTGGGACGAAAAGACCCTGTGCACCTTTACTATAGCTTAGTATTGACCTTGGATAAATGATGTGTAGGATAGGTTGGAGACTTTGAAGCGGCGTCGCCAGGCGTTGTGGAGTCATTGTTGAAATACAACCCTTTGTTTATCTGAGGCCTAACCCCGTTTTGCGGGGGACATTGCTTGGTGGGTAGTTTGACTGGGGTGGTCGCCTCCAAAAGAGTAACGGAGGCTTCTAAAGGTTCCCTCAGTACGCTTGGTAACCGTGCGTAGAGTGCAATGGCATAAGGGAGCTTGACTGAGAGACATACAGGTCGATCAGGTACGAAAGTAGAGCATAGTGATCCGGTGGTTCCGCATGGAAGGGCCATCGCTCAAAGGATAAAAGGTACGCCGGGGATAACAGGCTGATCTCCCCCAAGAGCTCATATCGACGGGGGGGTTTGGCACCTCGATGTCGGCTCGTCACATCCTGGGGCTGGAGAAGGTCCCAAGGGTTGGGCTGTTCGCCCATTAAAGTGGCACGCGAGCTGGGTTCAGAACGTCGTGAGACAGTTCGGTCTCTATCTACTGTGGGCGTTAGAAATTTGAGTGGATCTGATTCTAGTACGAGAGGACCGAATTGGACAAACCTCTGGTGTATCTGTTGTTCCGCCAGGAGCATCGCAGAGTAGCTACGTTTGGAAGGGATAAGCGCTGAAAGCATATAAGCGCGAAACCCACCACAAGATGAGATTTCTTTTAAGGATCGTGGAAGATGACCACGTTGATAGGCTATAGATGTAAAGGCAGTAATGTCATAGTCGAGTAGTACTAATAATCCGTAAGCTTATGTACACCCTTTTCTCCCCGGTGCAAACCGGGGGGAAGAAACTTTCTAAAATATAAAAACTTTCTTTATCTCAGTATGTTAAGATATTGTTTTAATTATCAATTGTCAATTGTCAATTAAAAAGTTACCTCAAGTAACAACGACCTTAAGGTGGTTATTGCGGCGGGGCTCACCTCTTCCCATCCCGAACAGAGTAGTTAAGCCCGCCTGCGCAGATGGTACTGCAGTTATGTGGGAGAGTATGTCGTCGCCTTTCTTTTAAAAAACCCTGTCCAAATCGGATGGGGTTTTTTGTTTTGAAATGCTTTTGGGGTAACAAATACAATTAGTGATTTATAATACTCTACACTTATTTATATAATCCTTTAAATTAAATACCTTTACAAAATAAAATTAATATAAAAAGATTTTATCTAAAAAATCGTATTACTGTTTTTTAACGTGATATTATTTAGGTTACAATCCTATACTAGGTTTTCTTAATAATTTTCCGTTTTCATTTTCCTTAAATTTCGGAACAAAAACAATTTCTTTTGGTTTTTCGTATTTGTCTAAAACATCAAAAAAACCAGTTGGAAAATTTCTTTTTTCTCCTTCAATAACTAAAATTAATTTTTCTCCTAAAATAGAATCCGGAATTCCTGTAACAAAAAAACGGCTGTTTATTTTTCCAATTAGCTTAGTTTCAATTTGTTCTGGGATTAATTTTACACCGCCGCTATTGATGACATTGTCAATTCTTCCTAAAAATGTAAATTGATTTTCTGTTATTATCTTTACCAAATCATTGGTGATAATTTGTTCTTTTGAAATTGTTGGAACTGTAATTATAAGGCAACCTCTATTATCTGTGTTAATTTTTACATTTGGCAAAACGGAGAAAAAGTTTTCTCCAACTTTTTTAGCTGCAATGTGTGTAATAGTTTCGGTCATTCCATACGTTTCATAAATTTCAGTTTGGAATGTCAAGAGTTTTTCCTCAAGTGAAGAATCGATTTTGGCTCCGCCAATAATTAATTTTTTGACATTTTTTAAATCTTTGATAGAATTTTGAACCTGCAGAGGTACCATAGCTACAAAATCATATTGGACTGTGTTTGATGCTAATGGTTCTGTACTTGGTTCGACAATATCTAAATCCAGACCTAAAATGAAACTTCGAACTAACATCATTTTTCCGGCTATAAATTTCACAGGCAGGCAGAGTAACGCTTTATCACCGGGTTTTAAGCTGAAAAAGTCTCCTGTAGCTAATGCAGAATGAATCATAGCCTGTTTTTGCAATCGAACGACTTTAGGTAGCCCGGTAGTTCCGGAAGTCGTCATTTCGATATGGTCTTTATTGTCGAACCAATCCAAAAGAAATTCGCCAATTGCCTGTTCATTAGCGCCGCCCTCTTTAATATAGCTGTACGCCACACGGCACAAATCATCACTATTTAAATGATAACCATTTATTTTAAAATAATTGTGAACATTCTTATGTGTCAATTTAATCATAATCAGATGAATTTAAAGCTTCTACAACTATTATATTACCAGTTAATCTTTCCTTCCAATTCGTCCAATTGTACTTCTTGCTAAAAATAAAAAGTAAAATAGGATAAATTATAAGAACAGGTAAAATAACATCAAAGCCCGCAGAAGGTTCTGATAAATCTTTAAAAATTGAATGCGTTTGAAAAGCTGACCAATCTGAAGTGACAAGCAAAGCGCCAATAATATTATTTGCTGCATGAAATCCCAGTGCTAATTCCATCCCATCATCCATCAGGGTGATGATTCCCAAAAATAATCCTGTTCCTATATAATAGACCATGATGATATAACCCATTTTTTCTACTTCAGGATTCCAGACATGCATCGAACCAAATAACAACGAAGTCATCATCAGAGGAAACCATTTATTCCGTGCTAAATTCGCAAAGCCCTGCATTAAGTATCCTCTAAAAACATATTCTTCTGTGCTTGTCTGAATGGGGATTAACACTATCCCTATTAGAAATAATATTAGAAATGGAATTAGCTTAAAATTCCACACAAATTTTTCGGGTGACTGAAAATAAATAATAAAAAAACTTATGATTGAAAATAAAGACCATAAAAAGAATGAAAACAGAATCCGGTTCCAATCTATTTTTTTTCTGGCTGTAGTAATCGACAGAAGTGTTTGTTTGTGTATATAAGTGATCACAAAATAAATACCCGCAAAAGCAAAGGCGAAAGAAATCATTACTAAAAACAAGGTAAGATTTGGCTCAAATATTTTTAAAGCCGAATCGTTATCTGTTGGGATAACAGTTTTATCAACAAAACTTTTATAAATCATTGCAACAGAGAAAGGAAGCTGACCAATGAATGAAGCTGTGATAATAAAAACTGATCCTAAAAGATATTTCCAAAATTTATTTTCGGGTTTAATTCCTTGTTCTAAAAACATGTATTAAAAATTTAAAATTAGAATTCAATTTAATAAGTAAATCTTATTTTTGGTATTGCTAAAATACTTTTTTTTAGTTCAATTATTAATAGCTGTTTAAAAAAATAAAATGATAAAAGTTTACCATAATGCGCGTTGCGGGAAATCAAGAAATTGTCTGGCTTTTTTGGATGACTCTAATCAGGACTATGAGATAATCACTTATCTTACGGATACACCAACATTTGATGAATTGAAAGACCTGCTTGAAAAATTAAATTTACAGCCTGTTGAATTAGTGAGAACTAAAGAGAAAGTCTGGATCGAAAATTATAAAGACAAAAACATGAATGATGCTCAAATCATTCAGGCAATGATTGATAATCCTATCCTAATTGAGCGACCAATTGTAATAAAAGACGGGAAGGCTATCATTGGCCGGGATCTGGATAAAGTGGCTTCTTTTTTAGATTGATTATAAAGAATTTAGTTAACATTTTTTTGTGATTTCTGTTATTAAACCAAAAGCTACATTTGTGGTCTAAAAAGGGAAAGAAACCAAAAAAATAATGAAAAAATTAAAATTTGCTGTATTAATTGTATTTCTGTTTTCAGGATTATGCAATTATGCACAGGAACGACCTACAAGCCAAAATAAAGTAAAAGTTACCGGGAAAGTTTTCGAAAAGGTAACAAAACAGCCTCTTGAGTACGCTATTATTACAGTTATGGTTCCAAATGAAACCAAACCTATTGGCAGCGCGAGCACTAATCCAAAAGGTGAATTTGAAGTGCTTGTTGCTCCGGGAACTTATGATATAAAAGTTGAATTTATCTCTTTTAAAATAAGTGAAATAAAAGGAAAAGTCATTTCAGGAGACACAAATTTAGGAGCTATCAATTTATCTGAAGATGCAGAACAATTAAATGAAGTTGTGGTTCGTGCCGAAAAATCAACAGTAGAAATAAAACTGGATAAAAAAGTTTATAATGTTGGTCAGGATATGATGGTAAAAGGAGGAACTGTAAGTGATGTCCTGGATAATGTACCATCTGTTTCTGTTGATACAGAAGGTAATGTAAGCTTAAGAGGAAGTGATAATATCCGAATTTTAATTGATGGCAGGCCTTCAAATGCAATTAACATTGCTGAAGCTTTACGCCAGCTTCCTGCGGATGCGATTGATAAAGTAGAAGTTATTACCAATCCATCTGCCCGTTATGATGCAGAAGGTGGTTCCGGGCTGATTAATATTATTTTGAAAAAAGGTAAAAATCAAGGTTTTAACGGGACTTTTATTGCTTCAACAGGACTTCCTGAAACGTATGGTTTAAGTGCAAATTTAAATTATAAAACTGAAAAACTAAATTACTTTACTACTGCCGGGTACAACTACAGAACAAATGAAGGTAGGGGTAAAACAAATTCTGAATACTTCAATGAAGACGAAACAACTAAAAATTTTTTAGATGAAGACCGTGATACAAAAAGAACTTCAGATGGATTTAATGGAAGAGCAGGCGTAGAATGGACGATAACCCCAACGACTTTCTGGACTAATGCTATTAATTATCAAAAGAGTTCAGGCAGTACCAGAGATTTAATCAATTACAATAACTATGATGCAGCGCATGCTTTTACCGGATCTTCTTTCCGATTAAATAATGGAGATACGGGAAGTGAAGACGTTGAATTTACTTCAAATTTAATCAAAAACTTTAATAATAAAGGTCATAAACTTACCGCAGATTTATCGATTTCAGAAGATAATGATGATAGCAATAGCATTATTACAGCATCATCACCTAATTCCAACAATACATTAAACAATCAGGTTCAGAGGCAAGTTCAGCTACAGACTGATTATGTTCTTCCATTAGGTAAAGGAAGTCAGTTTGAAGCAGGATATAAAGGAAGTTTTGGAAATTTGAACAATGAATATTATGTTGCTGATGGTGCCGGAGTAAAAGATGAAAATTTATCAAATACTTTAGAATATAAAGAAAACATAAACGCATTTTATACACAATATGGTTTCAAAGTAAATAAATTTTCATACTTATTTGGTTTACGTTGGGAAGACACTAATATTCAGGTTAATTTACTTGATAATAATAATTTCAATACTAAAAAATACAATAACTTATTTCCAAGCGCTTTTCTGAGTTATGAAATTTCAGACCAAAGTAATTTCACTTTAAGTTACAGTAAACGGTTAACAAGACCAAGAGGACGGTTTATGAACCCGTCAACAAATTACTCCAGTAATATAAATATCTTTCAGGGAAATCCGGATTTAAATCCTTCTTTGACTGATAAATACGATATTGGATACATCAAACGCTGGGATAAAGTAACTTTTAATACTTCGGCATATTTTGAAGATACCAAAGATGTTTTCAGTTTTGTAAGATCTCCGACAGGTGAAGAAGTAAATGGAGTTCCGGTTATTTTGAGCCGACCGATTAATTTAGGAAAAGAACAAAAATTTGGTTTTGAGTTTACCCTGAATTACTCACCGTTTAAATGGTGGAGATTAAATAGTAATTTCAATTTTTACAATGTAAAAACAACCGGAGAAAACCGTTATACTGATTTTACAACAGGTGAACCTGTAGTTCAGGATCTTGACAATCAGGCCAATTCCTGGTTTGCCAGAATCAGTTCAAAAGTTACTCTGCCATACAAAATAGATTGGCAATTGAACGGTACTTATAATGGTGAACAAAAAACGGCACAGGGTAAAAATCTGGGTCAGTTTGGTATGAATACTGCTTTTAGCAAAGATGTTTTAAAAGACAAAGGAACGATAGCTTTTAATATAAGCGATATTTTCAACTCAAGAATCATGAGATCGTATACCAACCTTGATAGCCAGACATCTTACGGCGAAATGCAATTCCGTAAACGTCAGTTCAATTTATCATTTACGTATCGTTTTAATAAAGCTAAAAACGAAAGAGAAAAGAATACCGCCCCTAAAAATGAAGGAAATGATGGTGGCGGTGAATTCCCGGGATAATCACTAGACAGTATAAAAAAAAGGACTCGTAAAAACGGGTCCTTTTTTTATGAAATCAATTTAAAATTAAACTGATTGTTCTTGCTTTTTCTTTGCTCTTTTCTCTTTGATCATTTCCCAGCTAGCACCCGTAACCCAATAAGATACGAAACCAACCAAGAAAAACATCAACCAAAACCCTATAGTTAGTATGGTCAAGAAAAGTAAAAAACCTAAGTACTGTGAAAATTCAAACATGTTTTCCGGAATTTTTGAATGTAATGACAAATGTATGTTTTATATTTTTCCTTAGCAATAAAAACGAAATCAATTTTTATAAAATCACAATAATCCGTATATTTAAACTCGTTTTAAATAATGATTTTTTGTCTAACATAATTCATTTTTATTGAACCCTCTCAAAGTAAATAAGATGCATATTTTTTAGGAGCTATTTCCCGCTATTCGATGCAATCTTTTATTTTTTAAAGAAAAAAATAAAAGGATTTCCACTTCTATCGGGGCTAGGCATTTATTTTCAAAATAAATTTTAAATTCAAAATAAAAAAATCCGCTTAATCAGCGTTTTTACGAAGTAAATCTGAATTATCCACGTTCAATTTACCATTACATTTTTGAGATTACATTTTACAAACAAATTATATATACAAATGAAATACAGAATAGAAAAAGATACCATGGGAGAAGTTCAGGTCCCGGCTGATAAATATTGGGGCGCACAAACAGAACGTTCAAGAAATAATTTCAAAATTGGTCCATCGGCATCAATGCCAAAAGAAATTATAGAAGGTTTTGCTTACTTAAAGAAAGCTGCTGCTTATGCTAATCACGATTTAGGTGTTTTACCAATCGAAAAAAGAGATGCAATTGCAGCAGTTTGCGATGAAATCCTGGAAGGAAAATTAGATGATCAGTTTCCGTTGGTAATCTGGCAGACAGGTTCGGGGACGCAAAGCAATATGAATGTAAACGAAGTAATTGCCAACCGCGCACAAGTTATTAAAGGCTTTGAAATTGGCGAAGGTGAACAATTCATAAAAGCAAATGATGATGTCAATAAATCGCAATCATCAAATGATACTTTTCCAACCGGAATGCATATTGCAGCTTATAAAATGGTTGTAGAAACCACCATTCCGGGTATCGAAAAATTAAGAGATACACTCCATGCAAAAGCCATAGCATACAAAGATGTCGTGAAAATTGGCCGTACACACCTTATGGATGCAACGCCACTTACATTAGGACAAGAAATTTCCGGCTATGCTGCCCAATTAACTTACGGATTAAAAGCATTAAAAAACACACTTGCCCATTTGTCTGAAATTGCACTGGGAGGAACTGCAGTAGGTACAGGACTTAATACTCCAAAAGGGTATGACAAGAAGGTTGCCGAATATATTGCAAAATTTACAAATCATCCTTTTGTAACCGCTGAGAATAAATTTGAAGCTTTGGCAGCTCATGATGCTATTGTAGAAACGCACGGAGCATTAAAACAATTGGCCGTTTCTTTAAATAAAATTGCAAATGATATCAGAATGTTGGCTTCCGGACCTCGTTCAGGAATTGGCGAAATTCATATTCCGGAAAATGAGCCGGGATCTTCTATTATGCCCGGAAAAGTAAATCCAACACAATGTGAAGCTTTGACAATGGTTTGTGCTCAGGTTATCGGAAACGATGTGGCAATTTCGATAGGAGGAATGCAGGGACATTACGAACTAAATGTTTTTAAACCCGTTATGGCTGCTAACTTCCTTCAGTCAGCTCATTTATTAGGCGATGCCTGTATTTCATTTGATGAACATTGTGCGCAGGGAATTGAGCCAAACCACAAACGCATCAAAGAATTAGTAGATAATTCATTGATGTTAGTTACTGCTTTAAATACAAAAATTGGCTATTATAAAGCTGCCGAAATTGCTCAAACCGCCCACAAAAACGGAACAACTCTAAAAGACGAAGCTGTTCGTTTAGGGTATGTAACACCTGAAGATTTTGATGTATGGGTTAAACCCGAGGAAATGGTTTAATTTAATTATTAAAATGTTTTTGATTTCTTAAAAAAAGAGCGCTCATTATTTAAACGAGCGCTCTTTGTATTAATTGAAGCCTTTTTGAAAAAGACCATCGGCATTTTTAGCATTCTTTGAAGGCAAAATTTCACGGCATTTATCATTTTCTATTTCAGGATTCCAATCTCCCTCCAGATTTGCAGCGGTTGTGGTATTGGCAGCAAATATTTTTTCTTTTGTGTATTCTGAAGCTTCTTTTTTACTCAGTTGATGTGTCCAGGATAGACGATTTTTTGGGTTATAACCCGGACCGAAACAATTGTATTCTGCATAATAAGTTGTTTCCCAATTTTTAAAAGCTTTGTGTTCAGGATCTTTTGACCAAATAGCCCAACCATCAGCTATGATCTGTGAGCCTTCATAAGAATTTAAAACAACGACATTGGCACCGGCACCCCAAGGTCTTCCTAATGTTGTCGTAACTGAATTATTGCCATTATAATTTAAAAACACACAATCTTTAAATACGAAGCCATATTTGTTTTTGCCAACATCTTGATTGCTGGCAGTAATATGAGAACCTTTTATGCTGTTGATAAAGCAATTTTCAAATAAAGCAATTCCTGAGCCAAAAATAAAATCGGTAGTTCCTTCAATAATACAATCTTTTATATAAGTTCTGGTATTGCTTTTAAGATAGAAAGTATCCTGAAAGCCCGTTATTTTACAGAGATGAAAGATGGCTCTGTCTCCGTTAACCATCAAGGCTACAGCTTGTCCCCCTTTTTTATATTGAGGTAATTGACTGTCAATGGTGTTTTCGAAAGTAATATTTTCAGCAGTAAAATCATCGGCCTGAATCAATGTGCTAAAAGATTTACTGGTTCCGCCTGCAATTTCAGCATAATCATCAAAAGTAAGAACAGTAGTTTTATAAGATTCTCCTATTAAGGTTACTTTTTTGTTTTTGGTTAATTTTAGTTTTTCTTTATAAATACCTGGTTTTACAAAAATTACAGTTGGTTTTGAACTATTTTCGGGAACAGCATCAAATGCTTCCTGCACTTTTGTGAAAGTTCCGCTCCCGTCTGTGGCTACAATAATGTCGTACTTAACCTTATCTTTTTGAGCGTATAACGAGCCGTTAAAAACAAGTAAACAAAGATAAATGGTGAGAAAAGTTTTTTTCATTGTAAGTTTTGAATTAAAAGGAGTTTAAAATAAAATTTCCAAGATGTGTTTAGTTATAATACATAACATCTTGGAAATTTATAAAAAAAGAAGATTAATTAAGAAGAAGTAATGCTTTTTACTTTATGTCCGAATATACCGAAATAAAGAATAATCACGAAACATACTAAAGGAATAATGTACCCTGCCTGAATATCATCGTGCTTCATATCGATTAATGTTCCCATAGCATAAGGCAAAATAGCACCACCAACAATGGACATCACTAACCAGGAAGAACCTGTTTCTGTATTTGATTTTAAACCTACTAATCCTAAAGAGAAAATAGTTGGAAACATAATAGACATGAAGAATCCTATTCCGCCAAGTGCATAAATAACATAAATTCCAGATCCATAGATTGCGATTAAACAAAGAAAAACGCTGATTACACAATAGATAGAAAGTAAAACATAATCTTTGACAAATTTTAAAAAAAAGGTTCCAATAAAACGACCTGCCATAAACAGGAAACCATAAATTCCGAGGTAATACCCAGCTGTTTTTTCATCTAATCCGGCTCCTTGTTGTGCTATTCTGATAAAGAAACTGGTAATGCAAACTTGAGCTCCCACATAAAAAAATTGCGCAGCAACTGCCCAACTCAAATGAGAGAATTTCAAAACAGAGAAAAAGCCAGGTTTAACTTCTGCTTCTGTATGTTGTGGTTTCATTGAAGGAAGATGCATAAAATAAAACAAAATAGCTACTAAAACCAATACACTTCCCAAAATGATATACGGTACTTTTACAGCCGAAGCCTCTTCTAATAAGTAGGCTGCTTTTCTTACAGCTGGCATAGCTGCCATTTGTTCCGGTGTATTGGTTTTTCCGGATAAGATAAATAGTGAACCAACAATTGGTGCTACCATTGCGGCTAATCCATTAAAAGAAGCTGCTAAATTCAATCTTTTTGAAGAAGATTCTGCCGGACCTAAAATGGCAGCATATGGATTTGCACTCGTTTCCAATATCGTTAATCCACAACCAATTACAAATAAGGCAAAAAGAAATAATTCATAAGTTCTTGTATTTGCAGCAGGTACAAAAAGAAAGGCACCTGTAGCAAAAACCAATAATCCGATAATAATACTGTTTTTATATCCAAATCTTTTAATTAGCATCCCCGCTGGAATTGCCATAATAAAATAAGCAAAAAATACTGAGGTATCAATCAATGTCGATTGACGATTGTTTAATTCACAAGCTTTTTTCAGGTGAGGAATTAAAATAGAATCCAGATTGTGTGCCATTCCCCACAGGAAAAATAAGCTGGTAATTAAAATAAAAGGCAAAAGATATTTATTTCCTGTTCCTTGTTCTGTTGGTACTTCGTGTTGGTCAGTTTGGTTGGTTATTTGCATAGCAGTATTTTGGGTTTTAAGGTTATTTCTTTTTTACTAATAATAAATGATCACACACAAGCACCACTTCACCTCTTTGATTGATAATTTCTACGTGTTCGGTGACAGTTCCCATTTCCGGTTTCTTGGCTTCTCCTTTTTCCGAAATCGTAATTTCAGAATGAATCGTATCACCAATATGAACGGGTTTTACGAACCGCATTCGGTCGTATCCTTTAGAAAAAGCTTCCGGATTTATTTCGGATGCAGTCAAACCGATACCAATGCTAAAAATCATTGTTCCGTGAGCAATTCGCTGTCCGAAAGGCTGTGTTTTACACCATTCCTCATCCATATGATGCGGAAAAAAATCTCCGGTATGTCCCGCATGAACTACAAAATCGGTTTCGGTAATTGTTCTGCCTAATGTAACTCTTTTATCATTAAGTTGATAGTCTTCGAAAAATGTGGATTTGAAATACATATTTTAGTTTTTTTAGTCCTTAGTAATTAGTCCTTAGTGACTAGCTCAGATGCTAATTACTAATAACTTTTTACTAATCACTACATTTATATAATTTTTTTGAGCGTTTTAACACGCTTTCCGCTGTATCTTTTTTGGCTGAAAAAAGCCAAAAAAGGATGCCGCTTCAATCGTTAACGCAGGCAATTGTTGTTAAAATTCATTTAGTGGAATTGCTCCTTTTTCATTACTGATGTAACAAGCTTCAACTACTTTCATAGTGTCCAGAACATCCTGAACGCTTGCTAATAATTTGTCGTCTGAACCTTCCTTGAAACGCATCAGGTTGGACATGGTGCCAATGAAAGCTTCCGGAAACCAGGAACCTTCCAATTCAATTTTTTCCCAGTCATATTTTCCGTCTTTTTCAATTGCCACTTCAAATTCATCAGGCATACCGTCAGGATAATTCATCAATAATCCCATTTTGGCTTTAATGGCTCCTTTTGTTCCTTCCCATTTAATGTAACTTTCTTCGTGTTTCGGACCAAAATGATGATCGTGATTGGTATTGATAACTACCCGCATCGAATCGCCATAATCCAAAATAATGGAAGAACGGCAGGATGATAATTTTTTCAAAGGATGATTAGTTGTTTTGGCATAAACCCCTTTTGGATTTCCCAAAAAAGAACGAATGCAATCAATATAATGCACGCTGTGAAAAAGGATTTCCAACCTTGGATGTTCTTTGATTAACGGAAACAATTCCCAAGGGGTATTTACAGTCACCTTAAATTCCAAATCATACAAATCACCAATAATTCCCTGATTAATGATATAGCGTGCTGCACTAACAAAAGAAGCAAAACGCAATTGGAAATTAATGGCAGCGACTAATTTTTTTCTTTCACAAACGGCAACAATTTCGCGAGCCTGCGCCAAATCATTACCCATCGGTTTTTGAATAAGAACTGCCGAACCACTTGGTAATTGTTCCAAAATTTCGATGTATTGGTCGGGAAGAACTGTAATGTCATAAACAGTATTTGATGGAGCATTTTTTACCGCTTCGGCAACGTTTTCAAACACATGTTCTATTTTAAATTGCTTCGCTAAATCATGTGCTTTCGAAATCGTCCTGTTTGTAATGCCAAAAACAGTAAAACCAGCCATTTCATAAGCAGGTAAATGGGCATCTTTTACAATGCCGCTTGCACCAATTATGATAATCGGTTGTTGGGTTTCGGGCAATAAGGGTTTGTATGGAATATTCATGACTATATAATTTGCAGAATAATATTCTGTGTTTCTTCTAATAATTTTTTTGAAAATATATCGCTTTCAATCGCTTTCAAAACCATTTGGTCAATCAACTCCGCTACTTTTGGCCAGACTGGAGTTTGAGGTAAAGTCAAAGCATTTTCATGAAGCATTTCCAGTTTGTGGTAAAACGGAATGGTTTTATTGATTTCGAGATTGTTCCAGGTTGATTTTCGACAACCAATTCCGCCTTCATTGGTCAGTAATTTATCGCTTTCGGGAGTAGTCGCAAATCGTAGAAAGTCGTAAGCCAGTTTTTGATGCTTGCTTCCTGTACCAATCGTGTACAGCCAATACACATTCAAAGAAGCCGTTTTATGATTTTCATCTGATGGAAGTTCAGTAATATCGACTTTGCCTTTTACTTTTGATTCATCAATAACTTCACACATGGAAGCAAATCCAAACCAATTGATGGCCATTGCAGCCTGACCTTCGGCGAAAGCCATTCCTGCCTCAACAGAACCAAAATCTTTTGACTTTGGATGTACAGCATTTTTATTATTGACGATTGTTCTGTAAAAATCCAAAGCTTCAATCGCTGCAGTATGATTGATGCTGATTTGATTTTGAGTATTCAATAAGGAGCCTCCTCTGGTCCATAATTGCAGGCAGAAATCAAAAACCATATTATGTCCGTCAGGATAATTGGCAAAAACACAACCGTAAAGATTTTCTTCGGGTCTGTTGAAAAATTCGGCTATCTGGGTGAACTGTTCCCATGTTTTTGGAGGATTCAATTCATAACCAAACTGCTTTTTGAAGTTCTCTTTTTCGACTGAATCTTCAAATAAATCTTTTCTATAAATCAAACATTCCGGGCCATCATGAAAAGGGAGTCCGTAAGTCCCATTATTGATTTGTTGTAAATGCAGTAAAGATTGATGCCAGCCTTCAGGATAATTTTGAGGTGGATTTTCAGCAATCAATGGATTTAAATCCAGAACCGCTTTTTCATTCGCAGCATCAAAAATCCAATCGGTATTAATGTGTGCGATGTCCCAATTTCCATTTATTAATCCTTTTTTTATAATGGTTTCTTCATACAAATCGTGTAATTCCAACGGAATCATTTCAGCTTCAACCTGAATATTGTTTTTTAGACAAAACAAATCCCACAGCTTTTGCAGCGTACTTTCGAAAGGATCAAATTTTCTGACAGCGATTCTCAATTTTTCCATCGTTAATCTATAAATTCCTTAATAATTCTCACGTTGTCCTGACCTAATTTTGGAGAACCTTTAGTTGATGTAAAATATTCTCCGTCGATCTTAATCGGACATCGGGTTGTTTTGTAGGTATAACTATCCAGCATTTCAACTCGCTGTACGAAATTTAAAACCTGAAATCCTTCTTCGGCAAAAAGCTGTTTGTAATTTAATACTTTGGCACACCAAATATCAGCGGGTTCTAAAATATCCAGCCAAAATTGCGTATCCTGAGTTTGTAAATGTTCGGCCAGAATATTTTTGATTTCATCTCTTAAACCAAATTTATTCTCTGGAAATTGTAATAATGCTTCACATTGTAACAGTGAAGCCAAAACCGGAATCGATCCCATCGCCAAAGCCAAATAACCATTGTTGGTTTTGTAAATTCCATAAGGCGCGCCCAAATAAGCGTGTGCATTGTTAGATTTTGTTCGAACAGGTAATTCACCTCCATCGTTAAAAAATGTCGTAATCGTTTCAAACTGAAAATCAAAAGCCGATTCCAGCATGCTCACCTGAACTTTTGCACCGATATTATGAGTTGCTTTTCTATATAAAGCTGCGAGAATTCCTTGAGCCAAATGTGCTCCTGCCAGCATATCGACAATCGATAGTCCCATTGGAACAGGCCCGTCTTCCTGATTCCCGCTCAGCCAAGTCAGGGCTGTCAACGATTGCAGTAATAAATCCTGTCCCGGTAAATCTTTCAATTCGGATTTAGTGCCGTAGCCTGAAATTTCGGCATAAACGATATTAGGATTAATTTCTTTGACATCCTCATAACTTAAACCCACACGTTCCATTACGCCGGGTCTGAAATTGTGCATGACAACATCAGCTTTAGCTAATAATTTCTTTAATTTTTCGAGTTCTTCCGGCTGCTTGAAATCAATAGCAAAAGATTCTTTGTTTCTGTTGATCGTATGAAAAACAGAAGATTCTCCGTTCATAATCAAATCAGAAGTATATAAGGTTCTGCAAATATCTCCAGTTCCAGGTTTCTCAATTTTTATCACACGAGCACCCAAATCCGCCAATCGTAAACTTGCCGATGGACCTGAAAGGAACTGGCTAAAATCTACTATTAAATAATCTTCTAATGGTTTCATCTATAAAAATTGTTCGTGTATTTTTAAATTATCCTCACCCACTTTTGGAGCAGCTTTTGGACTTGTCAAAATCCCTCCGTCTAATTGAATTGGGCTTCTGGTGGTAACCAATGTTTCGCCAGCTGAATTTTTTACGGTTTGTTTCAACTGCAATTCCTTCACGAAAGGCTGATTATTTAATTGTTCATAATTCAGTACTTTCCCACACCAAATGCCTTCTTTTTGAAGCAAATCCAACCAATAATCACTTTTTTGGCTTAAGAGTTTTTCGCTCAATATATTCCTGATTTCATCTCTTTGAGAAAACCATAAATGTTTGTCAGTATATTTTTTTAAATCCAATTCTAGCACATATCCAATAAAAAGCAAATCTCCCATTGCCAATGAAATGTAGCCATCCTGAGTTTGATAGACGCCATACGGAGCGCTCAAAAATGCGTGAGCACTTCCTTTTACGTCTCCACGTTCAGGCTGATTCCCTCCGTCATTCAGGTAAGAAGTAATCGCTTCAAACTGAACATCTAAAATAGATTCCAGTAAACTTACTTCTACCAAAACACCTTTTCCGGTTTTTGCTCTTTTGAGTAAAGCAGCCAAAATTCCCTGAACGAAATGATTTCCGCACATTAAATCGGCTACAGCCAAACCAAACGGAACTGGTCCCTGACTTTTTCGGCCGCTTAACCAGCTTAGTCCGGAAAGGGATTGTAACAATAAATCCTGACCCGGTTTATTGGCCCAAGGGCCTTTATCTCCGTAACCTGTAATAGCTCCGTAAATTATTTTGGGATTAATAGTTAATGCATCTGCAAAAGTCAACCCGATTTTGTCCATCACACCCGGTCTGAAATTATGGGTCATAATATCAGCTTTGACAATCAGTTTTTTTACTAAAATTAAATCTTCGGGATTTTTTAAATCGGCTGCAAAAGATTCTTTATTTCTGTTGATGGTATGAAAAAGCAAGCTGCTGTCATCCACAAAAAGATCTTTAATACTCAGTTGTCTACAGGCTTCGCCTTTTACAGGACGTTCAATTTTGATAACCCTTGCTCCTAAATCGGCCAATTTTAATCCGGCAGAAGGTCCTGCCAAAAACTGGCAAAATTCTAAAACGACTAATCCTTCTAATGGTTTCATGCCGTTTTTAAGTTTAAAGACTTTGCATAAAGTGCGTTCATTACTTCTAAAATTTGTTCTTCATTTCCTCCATTCATCAAATAATCACGAACGACATCGCCTGCGTGATCCTGAAAATACATATGTCCGGAATATCTTGGTCTTAAAAAAGCTCTTTCTAAAGTTGGTAATGTATTTTTGAAATAATCATGGGTTATTCCATTAATTCGGTCACTTTTCCAGGCTTGTAAATGACCCGGCTGTCCGCCATTATCTGCAAAAATGTTTTGCTGTACTTGTGATGATCCTGTAAATTCAGCATATTTTATAGCTTCGGGAATATGTTGGCTGAATGAAGAAACAGCTAATCCTGTTCCGCCAAGTGAACTAATCATTGGTTGATTATTCAAACGAACCAAATCATAAAAATGTAGTAAATTTTTGCTATAGCCAATTCTCGAATAATTCGAATAACCATAAGCGAAAGGGCAGTAGGCAATTTCATCTGAATTGACCATTGCTTCGTAAACCTGAATTGGGTTTCTGTTAAAATTTGCAGGATCTATTAATTGAGCCAATTCCCTAAACATTTGCAACGCTTTTTTTCCTGTCTCCACAGAAATCACCTTTTCTTCTGATTGAAAAGGAGCTTCACCCAAACTACAGCAGTACATATAAAAACTCATTAATACATCAACCGGAATTCCTGCAAAAGCAACTAATCCTTTTTTAGCCAAAGCCAATAAATCATCATAAGTCTGAGGAACCTTCAGACCTTGCTTTTCTAAAATATCCAACCGTGCTGCTGCAACCGGAGTCGCTGCATCTATTGGCAATGCCCATAATTTATTACTAAAAACATAACTTCCGTAAGAACGCCCCACAGTATTTATTTCCTGGTTTTTTATATATTCCGGTGATAAATAATCTGATAAAGGGAGAATGGCATTAGTATGTGCTCCAAAGCCTGTCCAGGGATGGTCGATAACCAATAAGTCAAATCTTTTAGCTAAATCTTCTATTGAAGCATCGGCAAATTCCTGTAAGCTTCTTTTCTCCCAGCTAATTTCTATTCCCGGATTTAGCTCTGTAAAACGTTGAGCAGTTGCAACCATGGGTAACAAACCTCTTGTATGATTCCATGTTATGCCTTTTAGTTTTGTCATTTTTTAATAATTATAAGATTATTTTTTAAATAATAAATGTAAAAAGTACAATTACAAATGTAAAAATAAGATTGGAACCAACAATCCTGCCTATGGTTAATAAATACATTTTTTATGATGATTGAGATGTTTAATTGTGTGTTTTTTACAAATTGGTTAAAAAATGTGATAATTTGTTAAAGTATACTTATTTATGAATGTTCTTTTTTTAATATTGATATTTAAAATTACTTTTGTAATT
Organism: Flavobacterium sp. Flavsp81; assembly: GCF_059491325.1. Classification (NCBI taxonomy): domain Bacteria; kingdom Pseudomonadati; phylum Bacteroidota; class Flavobacteriia; order Flavobacteriales; family Flavobacteriaceae; genus Flavobacterium; species Flavobacterium sp. Flavsp81. The sequence goes on from NZ_CP168505.1 coordinate 4,031,861, forward strand.
GTAGGTTTTACATTTATTGGTTTTAAATTAAAAAATAAAGAAATAAAGATGGAGATTGCTCTGAAAAACTAATTTTTTTGAACAGATCATTTTGATCCTTATTTGTTGGTATGGATTGATTACGCAATCAATGAAAATTGATGCTAATGGTGAAATTGAACTAATAAATGAATATGCCTAGTAGATTTGGGTGGAAAACCGTATTGTGATTGGATCAGACGAATTATATAACGAAGAAAGAAAAATAATGATCCCAAAGCAACCGGTCCATTTATTTTGGCAGCTTTAGAATTGAACAGATAAAATTAAAATTTGAGCATATATGTTTTCATTACAAAATAAAAAGGCCGTTATAACAGGCGGAGGCAGCGGAATAGGAAGAGCAATTGCGACTTTGTTTGCAAAACAAGGTGCAGAAATACATATAGTTGATTTAACGATTGAAAGTGCTCAGGATGCTGTTGTTGAAATTAAGAATGCCGGCGGAAAAGTTTTTTCATATGCCTGTAATGTAGCCAGCCATAATGAAGTGTCAGAAACATTTGAAAAAATTGGTAATATTCATATCCTGATTAACAATGCAGGAATTGCCAATGTTGGGAAAGTAGATACGACATTAGAAACCGATTTTGACCGTGTGATGGATGTGAATGTAAAAGGTGTTTACAACTGTTTATTTGCTGCGATTCCAAAATTAAGATTATCCAATGGCGGTGTGATTTTAAACATGGCTTCAATTGCTGCGTGGGTTGGTATCCCGGACAGATTTGCTTACTCAACTGCAAAAGGTGCTGTTATGGCGATGACTTTATCAGTTGCCAAAGATTATATCAAAGAAAATATCCGTTGTAATTCTATTTCACCGGCAAGGGTTCACACTCCTTTTGTGGATGGTTTTATTTCTAAAAACTATGCAGGAAAAGAAGAAGAAATGTTTGAGAAATTATCCCAGTCACAACCAATAGGACGTATGGGAAAACCAGATGAAATTGCAACTCTGGCATTGTACTTATGCAGCGACGAAGCCGGATTCATTACCGGAAGTGATTATCCTATCGACGGAGGTTTTATAAAATTAAATAATTAAATAAAGATACTAAGGTTTTAAGCTGCTAAGATTTCTTAGACTTAGAACCTTAGCAACTCAGTAACTCAAAAAAATAAAGAAATGAAATTAATACGTTTTGGAACAGTTGGAGCAGAAAAGCCTGGAGTTTTAATTGGAGAAAAAAGATATGATGTTTCTTCCATTGTAACTGATTTTAATGAAGCTTTTTTCGAAGAGAATGGTTTAGAAAAATTAAAAAAAGCATTAGAAAGCAATCCTGTTTTGCCTGAAGTTAGTGCGGATGTACGTTTAGGTTCTCCGGTAGCAAGGCCTTCAAAAATTATTTGTATCGGATTAAACTATGTAGATCATTGTCACGAAACTGGTGCTCCAATTCCGGCAGAACCAATTATCTTTTTCAAATCAACGACTTCTTTATGTGGTCCGAATGATGATTTGATTATCCCGAAAAACAGTGAAAAAACAGACTGGGAAATCGAGTTGGCATTTGTAGTGGGCAAAAAAGCAAGTTACGTAGAAGAAGCAGAAGCTTTGGATTATGTTGCCGGATATGCTTTGTTGAACGATTACAGCGAAAGAGCTTTTCAAATCGAAATGGGCGGACAATGGGCAAAAGGAAAAGGTTGCGACACCTTCGCCCCTCTTGGGCCATTCCTGGCTACTCAGGATGAAATCGCCGATGTAAATAATTTACCAATGTGGTTAACGGTTAACGGAAAGAAATTCCAAAACAGTAATACTTCTAACTTGGTTTTCAAAATTCCATTTTTAGTGCATTACCTAAGTCAGTTTATGACTTTGCTTCCAGGCGATATTATCAGTACAGGAACGCCTCCGGGAGTTGGTTTGGGCATTAAGCCGGATCCAATTTATATTAAACCGGGAGATGTTATTGAACTAGGTATGGACGGATTAGGTTCCAGTAAACAGGTAGCGAAAGCATACAGTAAATAATTAAAATTGGAATTTTTGAATAAAAATTCTAAAAACAGATTCAAATTAAATGAAATATATTGTTTGTGAAAAGCCGCAGGAGTTTCTTATCAAAGAGAAACCAATGCCGGAGCCAAAAGAAGGAGAAGTACTTTTAAAAATTAAAAGAATAGGGGTTTGCGGAACCGATATTCACGCTTTTGGAGGCACTCAGCCCTATTTTGAATATCCACGAATTTTGGGACATGAACTGGCAGCCGAATATATAAAAGGAAATGCCAAAGGTTTTCAGCCTGGTGATAAAGTAACTTTTATTCCTTATTTCAGCTGTGGAAAATGTGTTGCCTGCAGAAACGGATTAACAAATTGTTGTGCTAATATCAAAGTTTTTGGTGTTCATATTGACGGCGGAATGGCTGAGTATGTAACTGTTCCTGAACAATATTTGCTGCACGGACAAGGTTTGGATTATGATGAACTGGCTTTGGTAGAACCGCTTGCTATTGCTGCTCACGGTGTGCGCAGAGCAGGTGTAAAAGCTACTGATACTGTTTTGGTAATGGGTGCCGGTCCTATTGGATTAGGATTGATACAGTTTGCAAAAATTGCAGGGGCCAAAGTTATTGTTATGGATATCAATGAGTATCGCCTTAATTTTTGCAAAGAGGCCCTTCAGGCAGATGAAACAATAAACCCTTTGCATGATGATGTAGCAGTACAATTGGCGGAGTTGACCAATGGAGATATGGCCAATGTGGTGATTGATGCTACCGGAAATCAAAAAGTGATGAACAGTGCATTCAATTATATTTCTCACGGTGGGCGATTTGTTTTGGTAGGTCTTCAAAAAGGAGAATTGAGCTTTAGTCATCCGGACTTTCATAAAAGAGAATCTACTTTGATGAGCAGCAGAAATGCAACCATTGAAGATTTTGAATACGTAATGCAATGTTTGAAAGCGGGTAAAATCGATCCCAAAAAATACATTACACACAGAGCTGAGTTTTCGGATATGATTACTGAATTTAAAAAATGGATTGATCCGAAAAATAATACTATCAAAGCGTTGATAGAAATAAATTAAACTAAATTCGTTGGGTGTAATAAATGTCAACCTGAGCGGAGTCGAAGGCTTTTTAAAATGAAAGGGCTTCGACTAAGTTTATCCTGAGCTAAGCCGAATGGACTCAGCCTGACACCTATTTTGAATTACCCCGAACAGGTTGAACTAAATAACTATATAAATCATGGATTTAAATTTAAAAGGAAAAATCGTAGCCGTATCTGGTTCAGCGGGTAAAGAAGGAAGTATTGGTGAGACGATCATCAATCGTTTGGCAGATGAAGGTGCAATTCCTGTTCTGATAGACAGAAATAACAGAGGTTTTGGTTATGCCGAAGCATTGCAAAAAAGAGGAATCGATTCTTTGTTTGTAGAAACCGATGTAACCGATCCTGTTCAGATGGAAAACGCGGTTGCGAAAATTGTAGAAAAATATGGCAGGATAGATGCTGTTATCAATAATGTAGGAGTTAATGATGGTGCAGGTTTAGATGCTACTTACGAAGAGTTTATGGATTCGTTAAAGCTAAATGTAGTAAGTTATTTCTTGTTGGTTAAATATGCACTTCCATATCTAAAAGAAGCAAAAGGAAACATCTTGAATATTGGTTCCAAAGTGGCTTTGACAGGACAGGGAGGAACTTCAGGGTATGCTGCTGCAAAAGGTGGGGTTCTTGGACTTACCAGAGAATGGGCTGTAGATCTAATTCAGTACGGAATTCGTTCTAATGCGATTATTATTGCAGAAAGCTATACTCCGGCCTATGAAGACTGGATAAAAACAGTGCCGGACGGTGAAGCAGTTTTGAAAAAAATCAATAAAAGTATTCCGTTTGAGTCCAGAATGACAAAAACAGTAGAAATAGCTGATACAGCACTTTTCATTATTTCGAATCGTTCTTCTCACACAACAGGACAATTTGTTTTTGTTGATGGCGGATATGTACACTTAGATCGTGCCTTAATTAGTGATGTAAACTAGTTTATATGAATAACCGAATTGATTCACATCAGCATTTTTGGAAATTTGATCCAATAAGAGATAGTTGGATTGACGATTCGATGCTTAAAATTCAAAGAGATTTTTTGCCCGAAGATTTGTTGCCTTTGCTTACAGAAAATAAATTTCAAGGTTGTGTGGCTGTTCAGGCAAGTCAATCTGAAGAAGAAACTAATTTTCTATTGGATCTGGCTTCAGAAAATGATTTCATAGAAGGAATTGTAGGCTGGGTTGATTTAAGGGCTGAAAATATTTCAGAACGACTGAATCACTTTTCTAAATTTGAAAAAATGAAAGGTTTCAGGCATGTTGTGCAGGGAGAACCGGATGATTTTATGTTCGGGATAGCATTTCGAAACGGAATAGCTGCATTAAAACAATTTAATTTTACCTATGATATCCTGATTTTTCATCATCAGTTGCCAGTTGCAATTGATTTAGTGAAATCATTCCCTAAACAGAAATTTGTCATTGATCATATTGCCAAACCGGATATAAAATCGGGAGAAATTGCATCCTGGAAAAAAGGAATCGAAGAGATTGCAAAATTCAAAAATGTAAGTTGTAAAATTTCAGGAATGGTTACCGAAGCCGATTGGAATTCATGGAAACCATCTGATTTAAAACCTTATCTCGATGTGATTTTCGAAAATTTTTCTGCGGATAAAATACTATTTGGATCAGACTGGCCTGTCTGTAATGTGGCTTCGGATTATACAGAAGTTGTGAAAACCTTAGAAGATTATATCGCTCTTTTATCAGTTGAAGATCGAAATAAAATTTGGTTTGAGAATGCAAGATCATTTTATAATCTTAATGATTAAAACCTATTAAAAAAGAAGCCTTTGAAAATTTTTTCAAAGGCTTCTTTTTTACTTCTTAATTTTTATCATGACTTTAATCTGATAATGGTCAATCTCTTTTTTGTTATTTTTGAATTTGCCATTTACATTTAGATACGTTAATAAAACGGAATATTTTTGCGTTTCTATTTTTTGAGTGATTTTTTTACTTGAATTATATTCTTCCTTGAATTCATTATTTTTATTCACAAATTCAATAATTTTTAATGGAATAATGTCTTCATTAATTTGTAAATCGGCACCATAATCTTTTTCTGCAGATTTAATGGAATAGCTTTTGCCTTCAATTTCGAGACAATTTTCGCAATTAAAAGGTATGCCTTTGGATATTATAAAAACCATATCATATCCATGAATGTTTTCAACTGTATTCTCATTGTTTTGATAGAAATAATAATTGAATGAGTTTCTACTTTCATCTTTTTGGTCGTATGAAGATCGGTATTTATAACCCAATGCTTCCATTATTTCGTAGTCGCTTGGATCTTTGTCTTTTTTAAGCAACGCTTCTAATTCGGTTTTCGCATAAGGAACCATAACTTCGATACCATAATTTTCTTCTAAAAATGAAACAATACTGCTTAAGTCTTGTTCTTGTTCGAAAGTCAGTTTTTCGTTATCATTTTGCATATAATTCTCAAAACGGGACAGTTGACTATATTTGGCTATCGAATTTGAGCTTTGAGGACCAATAATAGAAAATAATCCCGCCAGACAGAGGCTTATAGGTATAAATTTAATTTCTGGCTGTTTCTTAATTAAAAAATAAGCCACAACTAATGTCAGCCATATTGATAAAACCAATACATAATAACGTTCGTGAGTAAATCCGTAAAGATGGATTCGGTATAAAATGGCCCAAAACAACAATCCTAATAGAGGAATCAAGAGAAAATAAAACCATCGGTTAAAAGTTCTCATCCATAGATTTCCTGTTTCATTTGCAATTGGATGAACTAGCAAAAAGGAAAGAATGCCGGAAATAGCAAATACCAGAACTAAATAAGAAACCCAGCCGACAGGTAATGAAAGCGTTACAAGAATTTTTGTTTCATAACAAATCAGAATCACTAAATAAAGGCTTATTAATGGCAGCAAAACATATTGAGTAAAGTTTTTAAGGCCTTTAGGATAATTTAATACAAGTGGGATTTCGTCATTATTAGTATCAGGGACACCATTCAGAAAGAAAAGCGTATTAAAGATGCCGGCAATGACAAAAAATACATGAGCATATATACGATCATAAAATTCCACTTTAAAAAGATTATCAACAGCTACTATTGCTAATGCCAATCCACAATATAAAACGCCGCTATACAAACCGGAGGTCAGGATTCTAAGGAAAAGCTGTTTGTTAAACTCCCAGAATTCTTCCTGATTATAAGTTTTTGGTAAAAATCCGGAAAAAGAAACTAACAAATGCAGTGCTATATTGAGTACGAAAAATTGCTGAAATTCTATATCTGTTACTTTTTCCTTAAAACTAAAAACAAATGCAACGGCCAAACTGCCCAATATTAAGCTGGTTAAAAATCTGAGAATATTGTTTTTCCTTGCCGAAGCGAAAAAAAGACTAATTGATAAAAACAAAACCAGGCACAAGGAAGAGCACATGATAAGTTTTACATATAATTTTTCCTGAGAATCAGTATCTTCTTCAGAAAGCAAAATAGCGAAAACAGTCCCGCAAATCGCTGTTATTGTTTCTAATGGAAATCTGAATGCAGTTTTTTGAATAGCTTTCAGTACGTTTTGCAAGGAGGGAAGTCGGCTCATTTTTAGTCAGTTATTTTGTACTAAGGAAAGAAAATTACAAGAGATAAGCAAATTAAAAAGTTTCAAATCTAAGAAGCATTTTTTCCTCTTTAAATTATTAAGTTTGAATTACTAATTCAGAAAACGTATGAAAAATAAAATGATTTTGGTTTTGATTGCTTGTGGAGAAGTAGTTTTTTCACAAGCAATTAAAAAACCTTTAGTTTCAGCAATCACAGATAAAGATCTTAGAGCAGATATGTATCAAATGGCCGGAGATCACTTTAATGGGCGTGAAGCAGGAACTTTAGATGAATTAAAAGTATCAATGTGGCTGGCTAATAAAGCAAAAGAAGCGGGAATGGTACCCGCTGGTGATGATGGAACTTACTTTCAGTTTTTTGATTTGTACAGGCATCAGGTTACAGCTAATACAAAGTTCAAAATCGGGCAAAAAGAATATAAACTGTGGAGTGAAGTTCTGGTAGCAGAAACCACAAACGCAAAAGTTGAAGCACCTTTATTATATTTGGGCGCTGCTACTAAAGAAGAAATTGAGAAAGCCGAGATTAAAGGAAAAGCAGTTGTTTTATTGGCTTCAAAAGAAGGAATTGCAGATGATATTTCGCTTTTTGACAGACGTTATCCGGGTTTGGTCAGAAATAAATATTATGATCTTTTGGTCAAGAAAGGAGCCTTGGCTATGATTATGATTGCAGATGAATTGGGAGAACAAAGCTGGTCCCAGGTCGAACCGCAAATGACCAGAGGTATTTACGGAATCGAAGGCGTTCGTGATAAAATTGGTAAAACAATGCCTGTTTTTTGGATGCATAATAATCAACTGGAACTTTTAAAAAACACAAAAGAACTTTTATCTGCCGAGGTAATTTCCGAAACGTATAAATATCCATCCGTCAATGTTGTTGGAACTATAAAAGGAACTGATCCTAAATTGAAGAATGAATATGTGCTTTTCAGCGGACATCAGGATCACGACGGAATTAGGCAAAAATATGGTCAGGATTCAATTTATAATGGAGCTGATGATAACGCAAGTACATGCGTGGCTATGCTTGCAATTGCAAGAGCATATAAAAAACAACCAGGAAAAAGAACAGCATTGTTTGTTTTTCATGGCTCAGAAGAGCGTGGATTATTAGGCTCAAGATGGTATGCATCACATCCAACTGTTTCGGAAAAAGACATTGTAGCAGTTTTAAACGGAGACATGATCGGAAGAAATGACGTAAATAAAGCAGCTCTGTTGGGTTCAAGTTCTCCTCACGAAAACTCTTCTGATTTGGTAAATATTGCTAAAAGAGCAAATGATGAAGGTCCTAAATTTGATTTGGATAAACTTTGGGACAGACCGGAACATCCGGAGTATTTTTACTTTCGTTCAGATCATTTGCCTTATGCCAGAAAAGGAATCCCATCAGTTTTCTTTACCAGTGTTCTGCATAGCCAATACCATACACCAATGGATGAAGCTGAAAATATTGATTATGTAAAATTGCGTAAAATGACAGAATGGATGTATCGCACAGGCTGGATCTTGTCAAATGATGTAAATCGTCCTAAAACATTGCCAAATGTACAATTAGAGCGATAAGGAAAACTTTAAGGTTATGATTTAATTAAAAAACCCGTTTTTATCCGCGTTTTTACAAAGTAAATCTGTTTTATCTGCGTTGAATTAATACGCAGATTTAACTGATTCGCTATCGCGAAAACGCTGAAAAAAACAGATTTAAAATAATTTGAAAACGATTGAATCTACTGAAAATAAAAAGGCTTTCTAAATTTTAGAAAGCCTTTTTTTAATATGTATGTTTCAGATTGAATTACAATCCAAAAGCAGTTTTTACCTGGTCAACAAAATCAAGTTTTTCCCATGTAAACAATTCAACAGTAACTGTTTTTACATGTCCTCCCGGAGCAGAAAAAGTCTTAGTTACAGTTTCCGGTTTACGTCCCATGTGCCCGTAAGCAGCAGTTTCACTGTAAATTGGATTTCTTAATTTTAAACGTTGCTCAATAAAGTAAGGACGCATATCAAAAATAGCTTCTACTTTTTTGGCAATTTCACCGTTAGTTAAATTTACTTTAGAAGTTCCGTAAGTATCAATAAAAATACCCATTGGCTGAGCAACTCCAATTGCATAAGAAACCTGTACAAGGATTTCGTCAGCAACACCAGCTGCAACTAAGTTTTTAGCGATATGACGAGTTGCATACGCAGCACTTCTGTCAACTTTACTTGGATCTTTTCCGGAGAAGGCACCACCACCGTGAGCTCCTTTTCCACCGTAAGTATCAACAATAATTTTTCTTCCTGTTAAACCAGTATCTCCGTGAGGTCCGCCAATTACGAATTTTCCAGTTGGGTTGATATGGTAATTAATTTTATCGTTGAATAAATGGGCGTGCAATGGGTTTTTAGCAATGATTCTTGGAATCAAAATTTCGATAATGTCTTTTTTGATTTTCGCTAACATGGCAGCTTCTTCATCAAAATCATCATGTTGAGTCGAAATTACGATTGCATCAATACGGGTTGGTTTATTATCATCGCTGTATTCTAAAGTTACCTGAGATTTAGCATCAGGGCGTAAATAAGTAATTTCTTTGTTTTCGCGTCTTAAGATTGCTAATTCCTGCAATAAGCTATGAGATAAATCAAGTGCCAAAGGCATATAGTTTTCAGTTTCGTTAGTTGCGTAACCAAACATCATTCCCTGATCACCAGCGCCTTGCTCTTCTGGCTTAGCTCTGTCAACACCCTGATTAATATCTGCAGATTGCTCATGTATTGCTGAAAGTATTCCACAAGAATTTGCTTCAAACATATATTCGCTTTTGGTGTAACCGATTTTACGGATTACTTCACGGGCGATTTGCTGAACATCAAGATACGTATTCGATTTTACCTCACCAGCTAAAATTACCTGACCAGTTGTAACTAAAGTTTCACAAGCTACTTTTGAGTCAGCATCAAATGCCAAAAAGTTATCAATTAATGCATCCGAAATTTGATCTGCAACTTTGTCCGGATGCCCTTCACTAACAGATTCTGACGTAAATAAATAAGCCATAATAATTTTTAAATTAAAATTAAGCGAGGAAAATAATTGCTGAAAAATGCTAAAGGAAAATTCCTGCTTTAGCATTTTTTACTACTGAAATTAAATCTTCAGCATTCATAATGAACCGTTTCATTATGAAGAGGTTGCAATCAGTTCAAATTTTTCCTCTGTATTCGGGTGCAAATGTATGAAACCATTTTGATTTGCAAATTAAAGTTTACTTTTTTTTAATTATATAAATAGAAATTTAACATATCATAGTAATCTGATGGGGTAATGGAAATTAATTGCATTTTTATTTGGTTATTTCAAAAATAGTTTGCAAATTTGTCAAACAAAAGAAATAAAAAATGAACTTAATTATTAAAAATATGTGCTGTATGATGTCGGAAACTTCCGCAGAGTGCACTATTGTTTAGTATTTAATTAAATATACAATAAAACCTCTGCAAATTGCAGAGGTTTTTTTTTGCTCTGATCTGGAAATGAATGTTTTGAAATATAAAGAATAATAAAAAATTGAAAATAAAACAATACCAATAATGAATAATTCAATAGCAAATAAAATGATGATGTGTTGTAAGATGTCGATGTGCATCCCAATTTGCTATTGCCGAAAGTGAAAGATAGAATCTTTGTTATAGTTCCTGACTATAGCCCTTTTGGCAGCCATCCGAAAGGGCTTTTTTTATTTCATTACTTAAAATTAAAAATCATGAAAACATTATATAGAATACTAAAAACTATTAACCTTAAAAATATTTTTGGAATAATTCAGACCCAAAAATCAAATTTGAACTTACATAAAGGGAAATTATATTCTACAGAAACAAATTCATTGCTGGCGCATATGTATTCAGCAGAAAATGATAACCTTTTTATTTAAGGAATCAATTCAAATCAAAATAATAATAAAAAATAAAATAGTAATAATACTTAAAAACTAAGAAATCATGAGTACACAAAAATTTGCCACAAACGCATTACACGCTGGACACGATGTTACTAAAAATGGAGGAACCAGAGCGGTACCAATTTATCAGACATCATCATATGTATTTAATAATTCAGATCATGCAGCCAATTTATTTGGTTTGGCTGAAGCAGGATTTATTTATACCCGATTAAATAATCCGACAAACGATATTTTAGAACAACGCCTGGCATCGCTTGAGGGGGGAATTGGTGCTGTAGTTACTGCTTCTGGGGCAGCTGCAATTTCGACAACTTTATTGACTTTGCTAAAAGCCGGTGATCACATTGTAGCTTCAAATAGTTTGTATGGCGGAACCTATAATCTGTTAAAAGTTACTTTGCCGCGTTTAGGAATAACCACCACTTTTGTTGATCCTTCAAAAGCTGAAAACTTCACTAAAGCGGCAAAAGAAAATACAAGAGCTTTCTTTGTGGAGTCTTTAGGAAATCCAAAATTAGATGTGTTGGATTTGAAAGCCATTTCGGCGGAAGCCAAAAACTTCAAAGTTCCTTTTATTGTTGACAATACAGTAGCTACCCCTTATTTATTGAATCCAATTAAGTATGGAGCTGATATTGTGATTCATTCATTGACAAAATATATTTCCGGAAACGGGACTTCATTAGGAGGTGTTATTATTGATGCCGGAACTTTTGACTGGTCGAATGGAAAATTCCCTGAATTTACTGAACCTTCCACAGGATATCACGGTTTGGTATATCACGAAGCTTTAGGAAATGCAGCTTTCATAGCAAAAATCAGAATTGAAGGTTTGCGTGATTTTGGTTCAGCATTGAGCCCGTTTAATGCTTTTCAAATTATTCAGGGATTAGAAACACTGCCAATTAGAATCCAGAAACATAGTGAAAATGCTTTGGCTTTAGCCGAATGGTTAGAAAAACAAGACCAGGTAGTTTGGGTAAACTATCCGGGATTAAAATCGAATAAATATTATGATTTAGCAAAAGAGTATTTACCCGAAGGACAAAGCGGAATTATCACTTTTGGATTGCAGGGCGGTTTTGAAGCTGCTAAAAAAGTAGCAGATGAAACTAAATTATTCTCGCTTTTGGCCAATATTGGTGATACTAAATCACTTATAATTCATCCGGCAAGCACAACACATCAACAATTAACGGATGAAGAGCAACTAGAGACCGGAGTTTCAAAAGATTTAATTCGACTTTCTGTCGGGATCGAAGATATAGATGATCTAATTGCTGATTTGAAAGCTGTTTTCGCCAGTGTTACCCAATCACAATATAGTATCAATAAGAATTAGATAATTCATAGTATTAATATTTAGGTTAGATTTTTTGCTTGAAAAATTGCCTTTAGTAATCTGAATTTTGCTAAAGGTAATTTTTATGAAATGAGGTTTTAATAGAGGAGATCTCTGAATATGGTTATCAACAGGAATAGATGCTAAAATAAATGTTTTGGAGTTTATTTAAAAAATTAAAATTATGTCAAAGCTTAAAATAAACATTATCCTTTTTGGGATTGGGAATATCGGAAGTACTTTAATCAATCAGATTATCGAGAGCCGGGAGTTTTTTTTACAAAACAAAAATATCGATTTTCATTTTCCGGTTATTACCAATTCCACACTGGCTTTCTTCGAGAAAGAAGGCGTTGGATATGCTTGGGAGACTAATTTTGTACAATTGGCGGTACCTTTTAAAGTGGAGGATATTATTGAATTTGCCAAAGAAAATGAATTTGAAAATTTAATTGCGGTTGATGCAACCGCAAGCGATGAATTGATTGGCCACTATAATACCTTAATTCAAAATGGGTTTAATATTGTAGCGGTAAATAAAAAAGCCAATACGCTGCCTATTAATCTTTATAAAGAAATACGTTCAAATCTTAAGAAATATGATAAAGAATTCCTGTATGAAACTTCGGTAGACACAGGTATTCCGGTATTGCAAACACTTAGGGATTTATATAATTCAGGAGAAAAAATCACTAAAATCCGGGGTGTTTTGTCTGATAATTTAAGTTATGTATTCAACCGGTTTTCGTCTGAAGACACTTCTTTCTCTGCCGTTTTAAAAGATGCCAGCTTGTCCGGATTAATGCGTTCTACCTTTTTGGAGGATTTGTCGGGTAATGACACTGCCAGGAAATTACTGATCCTAACCAGGGAAATAGGTAAGGATTTTGAATTTTCAGATATAAAAATCAATTCTTTGATCAAAGAAGAGTATCTGGAAAAAAATGGAATCCCAAATAAGGAATATTTGGATAAGGCATTTAAAATTGCCAAAATCACTCAGGCCGATAATCATGTTTTAAGATATATAGGAGAATTTGATGTTCTGAAAGATAAATTAGAAGTAAAGTTGGTTTCAGAACCCATCAATTCAGCGATAGGACAATTAAAAGGTTCTGATACAATTTTTGAAATCTATACACAATCCTATGCAGATGTTCCTATTGTAATTCAAAGTGCAGCCCCTGGTAAAGAAGCAATTTCGCGAGGAATTATTACTGATATATTGAAAGTTGCCGAAAAAATTAAAAATAAAGAAGCAGTCTGGCTTTAAAATAGTCCAGTAAATAAATATTGTTGTTCTTTGATAAACTGATTTGAGGAGGTAATTCTAAACTTTAAAAGCTATTTTTTTGTAAGTTTTTATCTTTTATCTGTTGAATAATCCTTTAAAAATGTTTGTAATGACATAAATGTAAGTTTTTGTTGTTTTTTTCGTGTTAATTTATTGGTTTTCATTTGTGTAATTAAAAAAATAATTGCATATTTGTTAAATCCAAAAACAACGTAGAAATGATGTTTAATTCCTATAAGATGAGTTATGCCGTTTCGGATAAAACCGTTGGGATGTTTATTGCTTAAAATTGTAAAAACAATATTTATATAGCAAAGCCTCCCACTAATTTTGGAAGGCTTTTTAAATTTATACAAATGCAGAATTTTTTAAAAATAACAAATAAATCACAGATGAATAATTCCCTACAGATGAACAAGATGTTCAATGTCGCATTTATTTGCGTACACGTCTGTTGATTCCAAAAGTATATATGAGTTTGAAAAACTTAAACCCTTTTGGTATTTAAATCCAAAAGGGTTTTTTTTATTTCATCAGGTAATTACAAAACAATAAAACAGTAACAAGATAAAAAATAAACAAACTAAAACCGAAATATTATGAGTACTTTAAACTATTTATCAAAAGCATATTTAACATTGAAAAGCATAAGGGCTAAAAGAAATATTCCCCCGCCGCCAAACGAATTAATCCATCCAAGATTCGGAATAACGGAAACAGATAAAAATGCGGAAAAAAAAGAACCAAACTCTTTATTGTTTTTGATGTATTCTAAAGAAAATGAAACGCTTTTCATTTAATCAAAGCATTTCAAACAGGTAAAATCCTGCTTAAATTTACTGGGCAATCTGTTCGGTAATTTTTTGCGTACAATAGTTTTTAGTTGCGTTACAGTTAATAAACGGAATAATCTATTCAGATAAATTTGTTTGTTTAAGAAAATAGTAGTTAATTTGCACCTTTAAGTTCAAAAACGTATTGAAATGTTATAAAGAAAGGACGAGGGATTAGACCCGATGAATCCTTAGCAACCCTTCGGTAAAGCGAAGAAGGTGCTGCATTCTACCACGCCAAACGTGGAAAGATAACAAAAAGAGTTTTTCTAGTTTCGTTCTAGTTTTTCTTTCTAATATTTCCAGATACAAATCAAATAATACAACAGATTTGACATTGGAAAATATACCAAGCCCTATTAATATACAAAATTTCACCACAGAAAATGGTGCATTATACCGTACGTTACCTTTAAGTTTTACCTTTTTTGGTTTACCTTTATATAGCGCACCTATTGTTTTGGTTAATCATGCCCTTACAGGAAATTCACAGGTTACAGGCGAAAACGGTTGGTGGAATGACTTAATTGGAGAACGAAAGACAATCGATACAGAGAAGTATACGATATTGTCCTTTAATGTTCCCGGCAACGGAATGGATTCGTTTGTTATTGAAAATTACCAGGATTTTACAACCAGGGATATCGCCCGTATTTTTTTAAAGGGAATTGAAGCTTTAGAAATTGAACAGCTTTACGCGATTATCGGGGGTTCAGTTGGTGGGGGAATTGCATGGGAAATGTTGGCTCTTGAGCCTAATATCACTGAGAATTTAATTCCAATTGCAACCGATTGGAAATCGACAGACTGGATGATTGCCAATTGTTTTTTACAGGAACAAATCCTGAATAATTCGTCAAAGCCAATTGAAGATGCCAGAATACATGCTATGCTCTGTTACAGATCTCCCGAATCGTTCAAAGAAAAATTTCAACGTACCATCAATGAGAATCTTTCTATTTTTAATATAGAAAGCTGGCTATTGCACCACGGAGAAAAACTGCAAAAAAGATATCAGTTAGCATCTTATAAATTGATGAATCAATTGCTCAAAACCATTGATATTACAAGAAACAGAGGGGATTTCGAAACTTTAATGTCTAAAACAAATGCGAATATTCATATTATCGGAATTAATTCAGATTTGTTTTTTACGCCAAAAGAAAATCAGGAAACCTTTCAGGAATTAAAAAAGTTTAAAGAAAATGTTTTTTACAGCGAAATAAATTCGATACACGGACATGACGCTTTTTTAATAGAGTACAAACAATTAGATCATTTACTTGCCGATATTTTTAAGGCAGAAACAATAAAAAAATAAAATGAAAATATTAAAATTTGGTGGTAAATCGTTATCAAACGGAGAAGGACTTAATAAAGTAGTTTCTATCATTACTGAGAAAGTAAATCAAGGCGAAAAAATTGCTGTAGTAGTTTCGGCAAGAGGAAATGCTACAGATGAATTAGAATATATTTTAAAAATTGCCGCTAAAAACGGGGACTACAAACGACTTCTGGAGAATTTTAAAACCTACCAAATTTCAGATTATCCTCAGGTTGATTTATCCGAAGAGTTTACTGTTTTGGATAAACTTTACGAAGGAGTAAGTTTAATTGGCGATTACAGCAATAAAATTAAAGACCAGATTTTGTCTAAAGGCGAATTGCTTTCTGCAAAATTATTGACGGCTATTTTAATTGAAAAAGGGATTCCTGCCAATTTTACCGATTCAAGGGAGTTGCTTAAAACAGATTCTAAATTTGGTGATGCACAGCCTTTGGAGCAGCTTTCCAAGAAAAACGTTGTCAATTATTTTAAAGAGCACAATGGTTCTACTGTTAATATCATCACTGGTTTTATTGGTTCAAATAACAACAACGATACTACAACTTTAGGAAGAAACGGCAGTAATTATACCGCCTCTTTAATTGCTAATTATTTAAATGCAGAGGAATTACAAAACTTTACACACGTTGACGGAATTTATACCGCAAATCCGGATTTAGTTGCGGATGCCAAAAAAATAGAGTTTTTATCATTCAATGAAGCAAATGAATTAGCAAATTTTGGTGCTACTATTTTGCACGCCAAAACGATTATTCCTTTGTTGGAAAAAAATATTCCGCTTAGAATTTTAAATACCTTCAACCATGAAAACCGCGGAACTTTAATTACTTCTGATACTGCAAAAGAAGGAATTAAAACGCTTTCTGTTCTTGAAAATGTTTCCCTTTTAAATCTTGAAGGTCGTGGATTACTTGGTAAAGCTGGAGTTGATGCCCGAATTTTCAAGGTAATGGGAGATCACAATATCAGTGTAAGCATTATTTCGCAAGGTTCTTCGGAAAGAGGAATTGGACTTGTGGTTGCTACTGATAAAGCCACAACAGCAATGGTTGAATTGGAGAAAGAATTCGAAAATGATTTTTATTCGAAAGATGTAAATCAGATTACGGTAACAGACAATGTTTCGGTTATTTCGATTATTGGCCAGGATCTGAGTACTTTCCATAAACCATACACAGCATTAATCAAAAATAAAATTGTTCCGATATTATTTAACAACACAGTTACGGGTAAAAACGTGAGTTTGGTGGTTAAAAAATCTGAACTTAATAAAGCTTTAAATGTAATTCACGGAGAGATTTTTGGGGTTTCCAAAAAAATCAATATTGCGATTTTTGGGCATGGATTAGTTGGCGGAACGTTAATCAACCAAATTTTAGAATCGGCAGATGCTATCGAAAAACGTAAGGACATTAAACTGAATGTTTTTGCAATTGCAAATTCTAAAAAACTGATTTTAAATAATAATGGCGTGACTGCTGACTGGAAAAATGAAATTCAGAACAAAGGACTTGATTATACTATTCAGGATATTATTGAGTATGCAGATAAATATCACTTAGAAAATTTAATCGCGATTGATAATACGGCAAGTGCATCGTTTGTAGAAAATTATATTCCACTTGCAGAAAGCAGTTTCGATTTGATTTCTTCTAACAAAGTGGCGAATACTTTGACTTATGGTTTTTATAAAGAACTAAGAAAAGTTCTGGCCGAAAATCAAAAGAACTATTTGTACGAAACCAATGTTGGAGCCGGATTGCCATTAATTGATACCATAAAATTACTGCATCTTTCAGGAGAAAATATCACTAAAATAAAAGGGGTTTTTTCAGGAACTTTGAGCTATTTATTCAATAATTTCTCTGCAAAAGACGCTCCGTTTAGTGAAATTCTGCAGGAAGCAATTGACAATGGATATACAGAGCCGGATCCGCGTGAAGATTTATGCGGAAATGATGTGGGTAGAAAATTATTGATTTTAGCAAGGGAATTAGATTTACAAAATGAATTTGAAGAAATTTCAATTCAGAATTTAATTCCTGAACATTTGCGTGAAGGAAATGTTTCAGATTTCTTAACCAAACTAAAAGAATTCGATCCGATTTACGATAAAATAAAAGCCGAGCAAAAGCCAAATCACGTATTAAGATACATTGGTGAATTGTCCGGAGATTTGCAAAACGATAAAGGGAATCTGGAAGTAAAATTAGTTTCAGTGCCATCAGATACAGCTTTAGGCGGATTAAAAGGTTCAGATTCTTTCTTCGAAATTTATACAGAATCTTACGGAGACAGACCAATTGTAATTCAGGGAGCCGGAGCAGGTTCTGCTGTAACTGCGAGAGGAGTTTTTGGGGATATTTTGAGATTATCGGATAAAGGGTAAATAATTATAGATTGCAGATTTTAATTTTTGAATTCAAGCAAAAAAGAAAAAAATGAAAATAACATTAAACAGAGTAAATGATAACTTTCACTTCGAGTTAAAAAATGAACGTGGACATATAGTAAATGTTGATGCGCGACCAGAATTTGGAGGGAATGATATGGGGCCAAGTCCTATGGAATTAGTTTTAATGGGAGTTGCAGGCTGCAGCGGAATTGATATGATTTCAATTTTGAAAAAGCAACGTCAGGAAATTACTTCTTTTAAAGCTGAGGTTGAAGGCGAGCGCGTACAGGTAGGAGAGGCAAAACCCTTTAAAGATATTTACGTAGTTTTTTCTTTGGAAGGAAATATTAAAGAAGATAAAGCAGCAAAAGCAGCACAATTATCATTCGAAAAATACTGCTCAGTTTCTAAAACAGTAGAACCAACAGCAACAATTCATTATAAAGTAGTTTTGAACGGAGTGGAATTAGATAAAATCTAAACCAACAACCAAAAACTATTAACAATAAACTAATTAAAATGAACGAACAAGAATTTGGTTTTGAAACTCAAGCCATCAGAACACATTTAGAAAAATCACAATTTCAGGAACATTCAACTCCTTTGTATTTATCATCAAGTTTTGTATTTGAAGATGCAGAGGACATGAGAGCTTCTTTCACTGAAGAAAAAGTACGTAATATTTATTCCCGTTTCAGTAACCCAAACACAACAGAATTTGTTGATAAGGTTTGCGCTATGGAAGGAGCTGAGGCTGGTTATGCTTTTGCAACCGGAATGGCAGCTATTTATTCGACTTTTGCCGCTTTACTGGATTCAGGTGATCATATTGTGTCTGCGGGAAGCGTTTTTGGATCGACTCATGCGTTGTTTATGACTTATTTCCCAAAATGGAAGATTGAAACAACTTATTTCGATATCAATAAACCGGAAACAATAGAAAGTTGTATTAAACCAAATACTAAAATTTTATATGCTGAAACACCTACAAATCCAGGTGTAGATGTAATTGATTTGGAATTATTAGGTCAAATAGCTAAGAAACACAATCTGATTTTGATAATTGATAATTGTTTCGCAACACCATATATTCAACAGCCTATTAAATACGGAGCGCATTTGGTTGTTCACTCGGCAACAAAATTAATGGATGGACAAGGCCGTGTCTTAGGGGGTGTTGCAGTTGGAGATGCGGAGTTGATCCGTAAAATATACTTATTTTCAAGAAATACAGGGCCGGCAATGTCACCATTTAATGCATGGGTATTGTCAAAAAGTTTAGAAACTTTAGCAGTTCGTGTTGATAAACATTGCGAAAATGCTTTGAAAGTAGCTGAATTTTTAGAAAGTCATCCAAATGTAAATAGTGTGAAATATCCATTCTTGAAGTCACATCCGAAATATGAAATTGCCAAAAAACAAATGCTTTTAGGAGGTAATATTATTGCATTTGAAATTAAAGGCGGAATCGAAGCAGGGAGAAAATTTCTGGACAAGATTAAATTATGTTCACTTTCGGCAAACATTGGAGACGTAAAAACTATTGTGACACATCCTGCATCAACAACACACAGTAAATTGTCTGTTGAAGAAAAGCTGGCAGTTGGAATTACTGAAGGCTTAGTGCGTGTTTCTGTAGGTTTGGAAACTGTAAAAGATGTTATTGCTGATTTAGAGCAGGCACTTTCTTAAAATGTTTTAGATTTCAGAAAATCTAAAACACATAAATAACGATTTTTGACTGTAAAATTTATTACTGTTAGAAATCGTTATTTATTTATTGTATTTCATAATTGTTTAGGGAGAAAAGTATATTTTTGTTTGGATTAAGAATTAAATATATTAACAGCATAAACAAAACCAATTACAGCATGAGCAACTCTACTTACATTCTCGATGACGATTTATTAGCATCTTCGGGAACTCGTTTTTTAAACTATATTTTAGATGTTACCTTCTTTATAATTCTATTTTTATTTGTTGTTGTTTTTTTAGGTCTTATCATAGGTTTGTTTGAACTGACCAGCTTTGGACTGTGGCTGGATACTATGGGTGATTTAGGATGGAATGTTATCGGAGTAGCCATTCTTATGTTTTATTATTCTACAACAGAAGGTCTTTTTGGCAGATCTTTAGGTAAATTTATTACCGGTACAGTTGTAGTGGATGAAAATGGAGAAAAACCGGATTTTGGAACAATTTTAAAAAGAAGTTTATGCAGAATAATTCCTTTCGACGGACTTTCATTTTTAGGATCAGGAAGAGGATGGCATGATTCTATGTCTGATACTTATGTAGTAAATAAAAAAGCTTTGGACGAAAGCGTAAAAATGTTTCATGAACTTAAACTAATTGGAATTCAGGAAACAGATTTATAAATAAGGAAAAATTACATTTTTATTCTTTGTTATTCTTCAATCAAAAAGTATATTTTTGTGTTTAAAGAAATGAGGGGATTTCAGTTATAAAATCTAAAATCAACATTCTAAAATCTAAAATCCTAAGAAGTGCTTTCAAAGAAAACAAAATACGGAATTAAAGCTTTAACATTTTTGGCCAGACGTGTGAATAACGAGCCTGTACAAATTGCTGAAATAGCTAAAAGTGAACATATTTCAATTAAATTTCTGGAAAGTATTTTATTATTGCTTCGGAATTCCGGTTTTTTAGGAGCTAAAAAAGGAAAAGGCGGAGGTTACTATTTAATAAAAGACCCTAAAGATATTAGTATGGCCAAAGTATATCGTATCCTCGAAGGTCCAATTGCTTTGCTTCCATGTGCGAGCCACAATTTTTATGAAAAATGTGATGATTGTGATGATGAAACGACCTGTGCAGCTCGTCGCCTAATGACTGAAGTTCGTGATAATACGCTTAAGATATTAGAAAGTAATTCACTTGCAGATATTGCCTTTTAAACAGGTTTCCTGAGAATCAATTAAAAATAAAAACGACCATTTCACTGAGTTTTCTCAACGAAATGGTCATTTTTATATCAAGAATCTTAATGCATTTAAGATATATAAAAAAGATTTAAAAAACCAATTTATAGCCTACCATAAACAGCATTACAGCAATTGCATTTCTAAGGAATAAATCAGGGACTTTTCCGCTTAGCATACTACCCATGTAAATTCCCGGAAGAGATCCTAATAATAACTGGCTCAGCAAAGCTAAATCTAAATTTCCCATTGAGGCATGCCCTATTCCTGCAACAAGAGTCAAAGGTACAGCATGGGCAATTTCAGTTCCAACTAACCTGGGCGTTGGTAAAATTGGGTAAAGGAAAAATAAAGTGACTGTTCCTAAAGCTCCGGCCCCAATCGAAGTCAGTGTTACAGTAGCTCCTAATAAAATACCAATTGCAACTGTTAATACATTTTGAGTTTTACTTTCGTAATGAAATTTGTCTCCAGCGTGTTTTTGAGAAAATATCATAATTTTCTTTTTAAACAAAATAGCGATAGAAGTAAATAATAAAGCCCAGCCTAAACTGTACTTAATTATCGCGTTCATAGCAGTAATATCAGTTTTAATGCTCTCCAGTATCCATAACGTTATTAAAGCCGCGGGAACGCTTCCCAGAGAAAGCCAGCCTGTTATTGTCCAATTAATATTCTTTTTTTTGTTATGAACATATACACCGCCTATTTTGGTAAAAGCCGCATATAATAAATCAGTACCAACTGCAGTAGTTGGAGGAATGCCAAACCATAACAGAATAGGGGTCATCAATGAACCACCACCGACACCGGTCATTCCTACCACAAAACCAACAAATAAACCTGCAATTATAAGCCCTATTTGAAAATCCATAAAAATAAAATTTCGCCAAAAATACAACTAATTTATAATAATCCTATAGATCTTATAGACTATATATGAAATATTTTTTAGATATATGTTAAGTATTTGGATTTTAGTTTTTTAATAATTGAATTCCTTTTTGGTATTACTGGATCTGTAGAAAAATGTAAGTTTTATTTTAATTGTTTGAAATTCAGCTTTTTTTTAAAATAATTTTTAAATATTATTTTGTTATTTGCAAATAAATACTAATTTTGCATAGTAATCTACTAAGCCGATAGGGTAATGGATTTAAAAAGAATATTTGAAAAGAAAAATATGGGAAAAGAATTAAAAACAGGCTCAGTGGAAATAAAGAATGAATCATCTTTAAAGGAAAGATTATGGGTTATAATTCCGGTAGTATTATTAGTAGGTCTAATAGGAACACTTATTTATAATCATCATACTGAATTTTCGTGGGACGGATTTCTGGGAGGTTTTAATCAGGAGTTTTTAGTATTTTTCTTTATAGGTGTTTTTGCTCAGTTAGTAGACGGAACTTTAGGAATGGGTTACGGAGCAACTTCAACTTCTTTTTTATTGGCTTATGGAGTGCCGCCGGTAATTAGTAGTACCGGAGTTCATGTTGCTGAAATGTTTACAACGGGCGCATCAGCAATATCACATCATAAATTTGGAAATATAAATAAAAAATTAGTTAGAAATTTATTGATTCCGGGCGTTCTTGGTTCTATAACAGGAGCTTATTTGTTATCAGATGTTATTAATGGAGACGCTATAAAACCATTTATTGCGGTTTATATGATTGTTTTGGCGATTATAATTATTAAAAAAGCACTGGCGAAAAACATTATTAAAAAGAAAACAAAAAAGTTAGGAGTTTTGGCAGCTTTTGGAGGTTTTATGGATGCTGTAGGTGGTGGTGGCTGGGGACCAATCGTAACTTCAACATTATTAGGACGCGGTAGAAATCCCCGTTATACAATTGGTTCTGTAAATGCAGCAGAATTTGCGGTTTCATTTGCAAGTGGAATTACATTTATGCTTTTTGGAGGAATTGCGGGATGGCAAATCATTATCGGATTAATTTTAGGAGGGGTAATCGCAGCACCATTGGCAGCTTATTTGGTTAATAAAATTAAAAGAAAGCCAATGATGATTGCAGTAGGAATTTTAATTATTTTATTGAGTTTAAAAACATTATCTAAATTATTATAATAGTATTTAGAGACAAAAAATATGAGTGCAACAATTATAAATACTTTATTAGATAAAACGAAAGATCTTTCTCTTGAAGAAACACTTTCATTTTTAGCTAATGAGTATCCGGACAAAGTAATTTTTTCAACATCATTTGGACAGGAAGATCAGGTAATTACTGATTTTATATTTAAGAATGATATCGCAATTAAAGTATTTACTTTAGATACCGGAAGATTATTTCAGGAAACGTATGATGTTTTTCATAAAACATTAAAAAAGTACAAAAAAAATATTGAAGTTTATTTTCCGGAAGCAACTGCAGTCGAAAATTTATTGAAAGCAAAAGGCCCAAATAGCTTTTATGATTCAGTTGAGAACAGAAAAGAATGTTGTTTTATTCGAAAAGTAGTTCCGTTAAGAAAAGCTTTGGCAGGAAATGCAGTTTGGATTACAGGTTTAAGAGCAGAACAATCAGAGAACAGAAATGATTTACAATTGTTTGAATACGACGGAGGATTTGATATCATAAAATTCAATCCGTTATTAAAATGGTCTTTGCAGGAAGTTGAGGATTATTTGAAAGAGTATAATGTACCGCAAAATACATTGCATAAAAAAGGGTTTGTAAGTATTGGATGCGCGCCTTGTACCAGAGCAATTTTCCCGGGAGAAGATATAAGAGCAGGAAGATGGTGGTGGGAATCAAGTCATAAAGAATGTGGTTTGCACAGCGCGAAGAAAGAATAGAGGAAGAAGCAAGAGTAGAGAGAATAGAATAAAGAATATAGATTTTAATTTCCACAGGAACGATTTATATTGTAGAATAAAGTTAGTCTAAGCTGTTTCTAAAAACAGACATTGAATAAAATATCAAATAAAATATCAAAAATGAGTTCAGTATTAAAAACAAATGCTTTAGAAAGCGAAGCGATATATATCTTTAGAGAAGTGGTTTCTCAATTTGACAAGCCAGTATTGCTTTTCTCCGGAGGAAAAGATTCTATAACATTAGTGCGTTTGGCACAAAAGGCATTTTTCCCTGCAAAAATTCCTTTTCCATTATTACACGTTGATACGGGACATAATTTTCCTGAAACAATTGCTTTCAGAGATAAATTGGTTGAAGAATTAGGGTTAGAGTTAATTGTTCGTAATGTTCAGGATGCAATTGACGAAGGAAAAGTAGTTGAAGAAACTGGGAAATATTCCAGTAGAAACAGTTTGCAGACGATTACGCTTTTAGATGCAATCGAAGAATTCAAATTTGACGCTTGTATTGGTGGAGCACGTCGTGATGAAGAAAAAGCAAGAGCTAAAGAACGTATTTTTTCAGTTCGTGATGATTTTGGTCAATGGGATGAAAAAAACCAACGTCCGGAGTTGTTTGATATTTTAAATGGAAAAATTGAAAATGGTCAAAACGTTCGTGTTTTCCCAATTTCAAACTGGACAGAATTAGATGTTTGGAGTTATATCGAAAAAGAGCATATCGAAATTCCGTCTATTTATTTTTCACATAAAAGAAAAGTTTTCCTGAGAGATGGTATGATCTGGTCACATTCTCCATTTGTATATCAGGAAGAAGATGAGGAAATAGAAGAAAGAATTGTTCGTTTCAGAACCGTAGGTGATATGAGTTGTACAGCAGCAGTTGATTCTTACGCAGCAACAATTGCTGAAGTGGTTGGTGAAATTAGATCGTCAACCATTTCAGAAAGAGGTGCCAGAATTGATGACAAACGTTCTGAGGCCGCAATGGAGAAAAGAAAACAACAAGGATACTTTTAATCCAATTAAAAATTTGGAATTAAAAATTAAAAGTCTCTAAAATAAAATTCAAAAAACATACAGATTATAGTTTCTAAGACAACCTGAAACTTTAAACCTGAAACAAAATATACAGAATGGAAGTTTTAAAAATAGCAACAGCAGGAAGTGTAGATGACGGAAAAAGTACTTTGATCGGAAGATTATTGTATGATACAAAATCATTGACTACAGATAAAATTGAAGCAATCGAAAAGAGCAGTAAGCAAAAAGGATACGATTATCTTGATTTCTCATTGGCAACTGACGGATTGGTAGCAGAAAGAGAACAAGGAATTACAATCGATGTAGCGCATATTTATTTTTCGACAGCAAAGAAAAGTTACATTATTGCAGATACTCCGGGCCACGTAGAATATACAAGAAACATGGTTACGGGAGCTTCGACTTCTCAGGTTTCAATCATTTTAATTGATGCCAGAAAGGGAGTTATCGAGCAGACTTATCGTCACTTTTTTATCAATAATTTATTGAGAGTAAAAGAGGTAATCATTGCGATCAACAAAATGGATTTAGTTGATTATTCTGAAGAAGTTTTCAATAAAATCAAAGCCGATTTCCAGGCATTGAATGCTAAAAGTACTTTCAAGGAGCAAAACGTAAGTTACATTCCGTTAAGCGCAATCAATGGTGGAAATGTAGTTGATAAATCTGAAAACATGAAATGGTATGATGGTCAAACTGTTTTGGAACATTTAGAAGCATTACATTCTTCAGATGTTTTTGAAACAGGAAAAGCACGTTTCCCGGTTCAGACTGTGATTCGTCCAAAAACAGAAGAATATCATGATTTTAGAGGTTACGCAGGAAAATTATACGGAAATTCAATAAAAGTTGGGGATGCTGTAACAGTTTTACCTTCTTTAACCGAATCGAAAGTGACAAAAATTCACTTTTTTGATAAAACATTTGATGAAGCAGCTGCAGGTTCTTCAATTACAATTGAATTAGATAATGATATCAATGTAACAAGAGGTGATATGATTGTAAAATCGTCAGAGCTTCCAAAAATTGAAAAAGATATTGAAACTACTATTTGTTGGATGGACAGCAAAAAATTGGTTCCTGGAACTAAATATTTTGTACAACACAACACAAACAGGGTTTTAGCAAAAATAGAAAGTGTTAAGAACACAATCGCTACCGATTATTCAGGAACAACTCCGGCTTCACAATTAGCAATTAATGAAATAGGAGAAGTAAGTATCAAATTAAGCAAGCCTTTATACTTTGATTCTTATAACGAAAATAAATCAAACGGAGCTTTTATCTTAATTGATGCGGCAACAAATACAACAGCAGGAGTTGGATTCATAAAATAGTTGATAGTTGATGGTTTTTAGTTGATAATTATACTGCCAACAACCGCCAACCGCCAACCATAAACTAAAAAATATGGAAAGTTTTAGAACAGAAATAGAAAATCCGATAGTTCAGAAAGAGATTATCGATTTAGAAAAAAAGATTCATTTATTCCGCGGAGGAAAAATTGATGATGAGCGTTTTCGTAGTCTTCGTTTAGCGCGTGGAATTTACGGACAGCGTCAGGAAGGTGTTCAGATGATTCGTATCAAATTGCCTTATGGTAAAGTGACCAGCGAGCAATTAGTGCGTATTACTAAAGTTTCTGATGAATATTCTACAGGACGTTTGCACATTACAACACGTCAGGATATTCAGATTCACTACGTAAGTTTAGACAGAACTCCTGAACTTTGGGCAAACCTTGCCAAAGACGATATTACATTGCGTGAAGCTTGTGGTAACACAGTTAGAAATATTACAGGAAGCGAATTAGCAGGTGTAGATGTAAACGAACCATTTGATGTTACGCCTTACGCACACGGAATGTTTCAATATTTATTGAGAAATCCTATTTGTCAGGAAATGGGACGTAAATTCAAAATTTCGTTCTCATCATCTGATGAAGATACCGCTTTGAGTTATTTGCACGATTTAGGGTTTATTCCAAAAATTGTAAATGGAGAGCGTGGTTTTAAAGTAGTTTTTGGTGGAGGTTTAGGTTCACAGCCTGCTCATGCCGAATTGCTTTCAGAATTTATTCCGGTAAATCAAATCATTCCAACAGCTGAAGGAATCATCCGTATTTTTGACCGATATGGTGAGCGTGCCAAAAGAATGAAAGCACGTATGAAATTCTTAATCAAAGAAATTGGGAAAGATGTTTTCCTTGATTTGGTTGAAAAAGAGAAAAAAGCAATTGCTTTTGAAACATACGAAATTGACACCACTGCTTTTGAAGGACCAATTCCGGAGCCGTTACTAGAGGCGCCTCAGGTTACAATCGATGACACAGCGGCCTATGAAGCCTGGAAAAAATTGAATGTAATTGCTCAGAAACAAGCAGGTTATTACGCTATTGGAATCAAAGTTTTATTAGGAGATTTTTATACTGATAAAGCAAGACTTTTAGCTGATTTGATTAAAAATTACGGAGCAAATGAATTACGTTTTTCATTGCGTCAGAATATTGTAATTCGTCACATAAAAGAAGAAAATTTACCTTTCTTTTATCAGGAATTAGCCAAATTAGATATGGTTGCTTTAGGTTACAATACCATTGGCGATATCACTGCTTGTCCGGGAACCGATACTTGTAATTTAGGAATTGCGAGCAGTACCGGAATTGCAGATGAGTTAGAAAAAGTAATCAAAGCAGAATACCCGCAATACAGCAACAATACCGAAATTGAAATCAAAATCAGTGGTTGTATGAACGCTTGCGGACAACATAATATGTCGGCAATTGGTTTTCAGGGAATGTCAATCAATTCAGGAAAATTAGTAGCTCCGGCATTGCAGGTTTTATTAGGTGGAGGAAGATTAGGAAATGGAGAAGGACGTTTTGCAGATAAAGTAATTAAAATACCAAGTAGAAGAGGACCAGATGCATTACGTACAATCTTAAATGATTACGATGCAAATGGAAGCGGACAGAAATTCCTAAATTATTATGATGCTAAAGGAGAAAAGTATTTCTATGAAATCTTAAAACCTTTCGCAGATGTAACCAATTTAACAGAAGCTGATTTTATTGACTGGGGTAACGCAGATAACTATGTAAAAGCAGTTGGAGTTGGAGAATGTGCAGGAGTTGTGATCGATTTAGTAGCTACTTTATTATTAGAAGCCAAAGATAAATTGACTTTCGCTCAGGAATCTTTCGACGAAGGTAAATGGTCAGATGCTATTTATCATGCGTATGCCGGATTTGTAAACGGTGCAAAAGCATTATTGCTTTCAGAAAACGAAAAAACTAATAATCACGCTGGAATTATTGATTTGTTTGATACTGTTTTCATTGCAACTTCTAAAATTGAATTGCCAACAACATTCAGAGAATTGGTATATCAAATCAATACAAATGAACCAACTGAAGCATTTGCAAAAAAATATATTCAGGAAGGAATTGCGTTTTTTGATATAATTGAAAAATACAGAGCACAGGAATTAGCTAATGCATAATATCAAACCAAAAGTAACTTTAGTCGGTGCAGGTCCCGGCGATCCGGAATTGCTTACGCTAAAAGGTGTAAAAGCATTGGCTGAAGCGAATGTGGTTTTGTATGACGCCTTGGCGAATGATGAAATATTAGCACATGCTCCAAAGGATTCCATCAAAATTTTTGTTGGAAAACAAATTGGGAATCACGCTTATACGCAGGACCAGATTAATCAGTTGATTGTAGATAATGCATTGACTTACGGAAATGTAGTACGTTTAAAAGGCGGAGATCCTTTTGTTTTCGGGCGTGGAAGTGAAGAAATAGAATTTGCAGAAAGTTTCGGAATCGAAACAACTGTAATTCCGGGAATTTCTTCAGTAGTTGCAGTTCCGGCGAGTCAGGGAATTTCCATTACAAAAAGAAGCGTTTCTGAAAGTTTTTGGGCGATTACAGGCACAACTTCCGACAAAAGATTATCTTCAGACGTAGCTTTGGCAGCGCAGTCATCGGCAACAGTCGTGATTTTGATGGGAATGCATAAATTGCCTCAAATTATTGAGTTATTTCAAAAAGAAGACAAGGGAGATTTGCCAGTTGCGATCATTCAAAACGGAACAACAACCGAAGAAAAAACAGGCGTTGGAACAGTAGATTCAATTTTGAAAATCGTAAAAGAACAAAAATTGAGTTCGCCGGCAATAATTGTTCTCGGAGAAGTCGTTCGCGAAAGCAGGAAATTAAAAGGATTTTATGAAGAGTTTCTGGCTAAAGAAATAGTTCAATAAAGTTCCGTAGGAACGGTAAATATTGTAGCGTCGGATTTTAATCCGATGAAAGCGAAAGCAATAAATTAAAAGGATTTTACGAAGAGTTTCTGTCAAAAGAAATTGTACGATAGAAAAATTTCGTAGAAATGACAAATATTGTAGCGCCGGATTTTAATCCGATGGTTCAATAAAATATAAATCATCTAATTTTGGCTGATGAAAATAAATTAAAATGGAACAAAACGAATTATATCCGATATTCTTAAAACTTCACAATCTGAATGTACTGATTGTGGGCGGGGGAAATGTTGGTTTAGAAAAGCTTTCTTTTTTATTAAAATCGAGTCCAAATGCAAATGTTGAAGTGGTGGCGCCAGTCTTTCATCTTGATATTCAGGTTTTGGCTGAGAAACATCCTTCGATTAAACTGACACATTCGAAGTTCAAAAAGAAAATGCTCAAAAAGCGTCACATGGTAATTGCTTGTACCGATGATTTGAAAGTCAATAAAAAGATATACGATTTGTCCCGAAAGCGTTATTTGATTTGCAATATTGCCGATACGCCAGATTTATGTGATTATTATTTAGGCGGAATCGTAACAAAAGGAAATGTAAAAATTGCCATTTCGACCAATGGAAAATCACCAACAACAGCCAAAAGGCTGCGGGAGTTTTTCGAAGAAGTAATTCCTGAAGATATCAATCAAATGGTTGAAAACCTTAATGAATACCGGAAAACTTTAAAAGGTGATTTTGAAGATAAGGTAAAAAAGATGAATGAAATAACCGCTTCATTAAAAAATAAAGAGTAAAAATTTCGCAAAGAATGAATGATAAAAATCAGTGAAATTAGAATAAATTATTCGTTTCTTTGTATTATTAAGAATGATTATAAACAACAACATAATGATTAAAACAGATATACTTATAATTGGAGCAGGACCAACAGGTTTGTTTGCCGTATTCGAGGCAGGATTATTAAAATTAAAATGCCATATTTTAGATGCTTTACCACAAGCAGGAGGACAACTTTCAGAATTGTATCCTAAAAAACCTATTTATGACATTCCTGGTTTTCCGGAAGTATTGGCAGGAGATTTAATTGATAACTTACAGGAACAAATTAAACAATTTGAGCCGGGTTATACCTTAGGAGAACGCGCAGAGACTATCGAAAAACAAGAAGACGGAAGCTTTATTGTTACTTCAAATAAAGGAACCAGATTTCATGCGCCGGTGATTGCTATTGCAGGAGGTTTAGGAAGTTTTGAGCCTCGCAAACCACTTATAGAAGATATCGAGTTTTATGAAGATAAAGGAGTAAAATACTTCATTAAAAATCCTGAAAAATTCAGAGACAAAAGAGTTGTAATTGCAGGAGGAGGAGATTCAGCATTAGACTGGAGTATTTTCCTTGCTAATGTAGCTTCAGAAGTAACTTTAATTCACCGTAGAAACGAATTTAGAGGAGCATTGGATTCTGTAGAAAAAGTACAGGAATTAAAAACTGCAGGAAAAATTAAATTAATCACACCGGCAGAAGTTATAGGAATCAACGGAGCAGAGCATGTTGAATCTTTGGATATCGAAGAAAACGGCGCACACCGTAAAATCGAAACAGATTTCTTTATTCCACTTTTCGGATTGACGCCAAAATTAGGACCAATCGCAGACTGGGGGTTAGAAATCGAGAAAAACGCGATTAAAGTAAACAATGCTTTAGATTACCAAACCAATATTCCGGGAATCTTTGCTATCGGAGACGTTAACACCTATCCTGGTAAATTAAAATTGATCCTTTGCGGTTTCCACGAAGCGACTTTAATGTGTCAGGCAGCCTACCAAATTATCAATCCGGGTAAAAAATATGTATTGAAATATACAACTGTTTCAGGTGTTGATGGTTTTGACGGAACTCGTAAAGAAGCTCCGAAAGCGGTTGTTAAGGCAATAGTTTAGTCTGAGCTTCTAAGATACTAAGTTTCTAAGACACTAAGGTTTATATAAAACGCCCAAACTGAAAAGTTTGGGCTTTTTTGTCGAAAAAAATTTTAAAACCAGCGTCTTTTAAAAAAACTTAGAGCCTCAGAATCTAAGCAACTTAGAAACTTAAAAAAACACTTGCAAGTCGTAAGGCTATTTCATAACTTTGCGCCGTTCCTATTTTTATTGTCAGTTATCACGAAAGGCGGAGGGAAAGACCCGATGAAACCTTAGCAACCCTTTACCATAAAGAAGGTGCTACATTCTACTTAATACCAACAAAGTATTCAAGATAGATAACACAAATACACAAAGTATTTCTCAAACTTTTCCTGACAACATTACAATATAATTTTACTGAATTAATTTCAGTATCATGAGCGAATCATTGACGCATTTTTTGCAGTCATGGGTTCCCGCTTTTCGCCTTTATCTCTCCGTTTCACTGCGAGGATAATGGCTCAATCGGGGCTATCGAGCCGGCAATAGTGAACTTTTGGAATTAATGTGAATCAAAACATCCAGAGTTAAACCCGACAGATTTTAAAACCTGCTAAGGTTTAAATCCGGGAATATAATTAAGTAAAAAACTTAGCATCTTAGCGCCTTAGGGACTTAGTAGCTAAAAAATAAAAAACATGTCAATAACAATTCAGGAAGCAATCAAAAAAAATATCCTAATTCTAGACGGGGCAATGGGAACCATGCTGCAGCGCTATAATTTCTCGGAAGAAGATTTTCGTGGAGAGCGTTTCAAAGATTTTCCACATCCCTTAAAAGGAAACAACGATTTACTATCCATAACACAACCGCAGGCAATCCGCGATGTTCATGCCGCTTATTACGAGGCCGGAGCAGACATTGTAGAAACCAATACTTTTTCAGGAACCACAATCGGTATGGCCGATTATTTCCTGGAAGATTTGGTTTATGAATTAAATTACGAATCGGCTAAAATTGCCCGTGAAGTTGCTGATGAATTCACCGCTAAAAATCCAGACAAACCCCGTTTTGTTGCCGGATCCATCGGTCCAACGAACAGAACGGCAAGCATGTCGCCGGACGTAAACGATCCGGGTTACAGAGCCGTCACTTTTGATGATTTGCGTATTGCCTACAAACAACAAGTAGAAGCCTTAATGGATGGAGGATGCGATTTACTTTTGGTAGAAACTATTTTCGATACGTTAAATGCCAAAGCAGCACTTTTCGCCATAGAAGAAGTAAAAGACGAACGTAATATTGATATTCCAATCATGGTTTCCGGAACGATTACCGATGCGTCAGGAAGAACACTTTCCGGGCAAACGGTGGAAGCGTTTTTGATTTCAGTTTCGCATATTCCGTTATTAAGTGTAGGTTTTAATTGCGCTCTTGGAGCCGATTTGTTGAAGCCGTATTTAAAAACATTATCGCAGCATACACAGTTCAACGTTTCAGCACATCCAAATGCAGGTTTGCCAAATGCATTTGGACAATATGATGAAACGCCGGAACAAACTCAGGCCTTAATCAAAGAATATTTAGAGGATAATTTAATCAACATTATTGGTGGTTGTTGCGGAACAACTCCGGATCATATTCGATTAATTGCTGAAGTGGCGAAGGATTATAAGCCACGTGTGGCACCTGTTTTAGTATAATTTTTGAATTTCCTAAAAGGTTTCCGAAAGCTTGTAGGTATAAATTGTTGACGAATAAAAAAGCAAATATCCAAGGTTTGAAAGCCTTGGAGGTTGAATGAGCATAAAAGTTTCATAAGAAAGATATATACATAGATTTATTCCTTTTGAAAAATAAAAATGGCAGAAAATAAAAGAGATTTAAATAAAGCTGAGAAGATTATAGGAATAATTTTTTTTGCACTAATATTTTTATCTGTTGTTTTTTCAATTAAGAATGGCAATAAATATGATGAATATAAGAAGACATTTAAAGGTGAAACGATTGGACTTGCGACTAGATTTGAACGTAAAGGAAAAAGAGATTATTTAAGATATTATTTTTATGCAAATAAAAAAATCTTGTCTGAAATTTATAGCGAAGATGGAGGTCTTGTAGATAAGTTTTATAAAGTAAAATACGATTTAAATAACCCAAATGAACATTATATTATTTTGGAAGAAGAATTAAAACCCGATTCACTTGCACTAGTTAAAGCGGGTTTTACTAAAACTAAATATTATATCTATGATGGCGGTGTAACATGTAAATACATAGAGAAGTCAAAATGGAAATGATTTTGAATTAAGAAAAAGACAATTAATCTCGGAACAAATAAATTTATTATAAAACCGAGATAGCGTGAGGGATAGAAGTGAAAAGCCCGCAGACCAATGCAGTGATAACGGAATTGGTTGAGGACTTGTAACGGATAGCCCGGCCCTTGGGACACGCCCAAAATAGAAGATAAAGGTTATAACCTTATAAAAATAGAATTGAAAAACTCAGAATCTAAGCAACTTAGAATCTTAGTAACTTAAAAAGAAATGGCAGAAAAAAGAAGAGACCTTGTATTAGCAGGATTAGAACCGTTGATTATTACGCCCGAAAGTGTTTTTGTAAACGTTGGGGAGCGTACGAATGTAACGGGATCGCGAAAATTCCTTCGCCTGATCAAGGAAGAGAAATATGACGAGGCGCTTGATATTGCAAGACAACAGGTAGAAGGTGGAGCACAAATCATCGATATTAATATGGATGAAGGAATGCTTGACGGTGTTCAGGCAATGACAAAATTCCTGAATTTAATTGCATCAGAACCGGATATTTCGAGAGTGCCGATAATGATCGACAGCTCGAAATGGGAAATTATCGAAGCAGGTCTGAAAGTAGTACAGGGGAAAAGTGTTGTCAACTCGATTTCGTTGAAAGAAGGTGAAGAAGCCTTTATTCATCACGCCAAATTAATCAAGCGTTATGGAGCTGCGGCTATTATCATGGCTTTTGACGAAGTAGGTCAGGCCGATAATTTTGATCGAAGAGTAGAAATTTGTCAGCGTTCGTATGATATTTTGGTTAACAAAGTGGGTTTTCCTCCACAGGATATTATTTTCGATTTGAATATTTTTCCCGTTGCAACCGGAATGGATGAGCATCGTTTGAATGCGATTGATTTTTTTAGAGGTACAAAATGGGTTCGCGAAAACCTGCCCCACGCACACATCAGTGGTGGAGTGAGCAACGTTTCGTTTTCTTTTAGAGGAAATGACACAGTTCGTGAAGCGATGCACTCGGTGTTTTTATACCATGCGATTCAGCACGGAATGACAATGGGAATCGTAAATCCGGAGATGCTTTCTATATATGATGATATTCCGAAAGATTTATTAGAACACGTAGAAGACGTAATCTTAAACAGACGCGACGATGCAACTGAACGGCTTCTGGATTTTGCGGAGAATGTAAAAGGCGAAGTAAAATCAGATGAAAAAGCGATTCAGGAATGGCGTTTAGGAACAGTTCAGGAGAGAATTACGCATTCATTAGTAAAAGGTGTTGATGCTTTTATAGAAATTGATGTTGAAGAGGCTCGTTTAGCGGCAACAAAACCAATTGAGGTTATCGAAATCAATTTGATGACGGGAATGAATGTGGTTGGAGATTTATTCGGAAGCGGAAAAATGTTCCTGCCTCAGGTAGTAAAATCGGCTCGTGTAATGAAAAAAGCCGTAGCTTATTTATTGCCTTACATTGAAGCAAGCAAACAAGCCGGCGACAAACAAGGAAACGGAAAAATATTGATGGCAACCGTAAAAGGCGATGTTCACGATATTGGTAAAAATATTGTTTCGGTGGTTTTGGCCTGTAACAATTACGAGATCGTCGATCTTGGTGTGATGGTGCCTCCGGAAAAAATTATTGCCGCTGCGATTGAACATAATGTCGACATTATCGGTTTAAGCGGACTGATCACACCTTCGCTTGACGAAATGGTGTATCTGGCCAAAGAATTAGACAAACAAAATATTAAGATTCCGATTATGATTGGTGGGGCAACCACTTCGCGTGCGCATACCGCCGTTAAAATTGCACCTCAATACAGAGAAACTGTCATTCACGTAAACGATGCTTCGCGCGCCGTTACGGTTGCAGGAAATCTTTTAGATCATAACCGTAAAATATATGCAAGCGATATTCGTGCAGAATACGATGCGTTTAGGGAAACATTTTTAAATCGTTCGAGAGATAAAAACTTCCTGACAATCGAGCAGGCAAGAAAAAATAAATTGCAATTGGATTGGGAAAATTTCACTCCGGTGAAACCAAATATAATAGGAGAACAGGTTATCGAAGTAGATTTGGATGTTTTGGTTCCGTATATCGACTGGACGCCGTTTTTCAGAACATGGGAATTGTTTGGGAAATATCCGGCGATTTTAACCGATGAGGTTGTAGGCGAGCAGGCAACCTCGGTTTTTGCTGATGCTCAGGAAATGCTGAAAGTGATTTTGGCAGAAAAGAAATTACAAGCCAAAGGAATTTATGGTATTTTCCCTGCGAATCAAATCAACGATGATGATATTGAACTGACAGATGAAAACGGAAAACCATTACAGACATTTTTGACTTTGCGCCAGCAATCACAAAAAACAAAAGGTGCGCCGAACATCGCATTAGCAGATTTTATTGCGCCAAAAGAAAGCGGAAAAATTGATTATATGGGTGCATTCTGTGTAACAACCGGTTTTGGTGTTGATGAATGGGCTGCCGAATTTGAAAAAGATCTGGACGACTACAATTCGATTATGGTAAAAGCATTAGCTGATCGTTTTGCGGAGGCTTTCGCCGAATATCTTCACGAAAAAGTGCGTAAGGAAATCTGGGGTTATTCATCTGATGAAAACCTAAGTACAGAAGCTATGATTGCAGAAGATTACAAAGGAATTCGTCCGGCACCGGGTTATCCGGCTTGTCCCGACCATTTAGAAAAACCAACAATCTGGAAGCTCTTAAATGTAGAACAAGAAATTGGAGTTACCCTGACCGAAAGTATGGCAATGTGGCCGGCTTCATCAGTTTCAGGATATTATTTCGGAAATCCTGAAAGCAAATATTTCGGACTAGGAAAAATAAAAGAAGATCAGGTAATTGATTATGCCAAACGACGTAATGTGCCGACAGATTACGCAATGAAATGGTTAAACCCTAATATAGCAGATTAACTAAAAGTTATTTTGGTTTCAGGTTTCAAGTTTCAAGTTGCTCTAGAGAACTTGAAACTTTGAACTTGAAACTTTGAAACAAAAAACAAAAATGAAAGTAACACAACATATAGAAAACGCCAAAGGAAAGACATTATTCTCATTTGAAATTATTCCGCCTCAAAAAGGAAAAAGCATTCAGGAATTATACGACAATATCGATCCGTTAATGGAATTTAAACCGCCATTTATTGATGTAACGACTTCTCGCGAAGAGTATATTTATATCGATAAAGGCAACGGGCTTTTGGATAAAAAACTGACTCGTATGCGTCCGGGAACGCTTGGAATTTGCGCTTCTATAAAACACAAGTACAATGTTGACACTGTACCACACCTGCTTTGCGGAGGTTTTACACAGGAAGAAACTGAGTACATGCTGGTAGATTGTCATTATCTTGGAATCAACAACGTAATGGCGCTTCGCGGCGATGCCATGAAAGATGAACAGTCTTTTGTACCTAAAGCCGGAGGTAACCATTATGCTATCGATTTAGTTCGACAAATCAACGACTTGAATTGTGGAAAATATCTTCATGAAGTTATGGATATAGACAATAGAGCCGATTTTTGTATTGGTGTCGCAGGTTATCCGGAGAAACATTTAGAGTCTCCTTCGTTGCAGTCTGATTTGAGAAGATTAAAGGAAAAAGTAGATGCCGGTGCTGATTATGTGGTAACCCAAATGTTTTTTGATAATTCAAAATATTTTAATTTTGTAGAAAAAGCTAGGGAAATGGGTATTACGGTGCCAATTATTCCGGGAATTAAACCAATCGCGGTTCAAAAACACATGCAGATTCTGCCTCAGATTTTCCGTATCGATTTACCGGAAGATTTGATTCACGCTGTTGATAAATGCAAGAATAATGCAGAAATCAAACAGGTAGGAATCGAATGGGCAATTCAGCAGTCATTGGAGCTTAAAGCAGCCGGAGTTCCATTTTTACATTATTATTCAATGGGGAAATCGGAAAATATTCGCCAAATCGCGAGTCAGGTTTTTTAAAGGTTTTTTACTCGTTTTTTAGTTCTTTGAATACAATTTTGTCATTCCGAGGAACGAGGAATCCCCGCAAGTAGCTCGACAAAAATTGTCAATTTTGTTTGCGGAGTTCCTTGCGGGGATTCCTCGTTCCTCGGAATGACAGACATTGCTTAAACTGTAGTGTGATTGCTTTGTTCTTTGCAATGACAAGCAACTTGGAGTTTGGATCCGAGCGCCAGTGAATTGGCGAAGCAATTTTTTAATTGGAATTTAATTTTTAGTTTATGAAACAGGAAGAATTACACGAAATTGCCTCCCAATTAAAACTTCCAACCGGAAAGAAAGGAATAGAAATGGCCAATATGATGCATGAAACCAACATCAACATGACACGCCATTCCATTCAAAATCTAAATATTTCAGCAGGAAATATAATTCTGGAATTGGGTCACGGAAACGCAGGACATGTAGAATTTATATTTGAACAAGGGGATAACCTGAAATACTACGGACTCGAAATGTCTGAATTAATGTTTCAGGAGGCACGCCGGATCAACAGAAATTTTGTCTCTCAAAAGCAAGCTTTCTTTTCGCTTTATGACGGAAATGCAATTCCGTTTCAAGATACTTTTTTCGACAAAATATTTACAGTTAACACGATTTATTTCTGGCAAGATCCTGAAAAATTGCTTTCAGAAATTTACAGGGTTTTAAAACCAAAAGGCATTTTCTGTATCACTTTTGCAGAAGAAAGTTTCATGAAACAGCTCCCTTTTACCAAGTACGAATTTGAACTTTACAGTACTGAAAAAATAGAGCAATTAGTTCAAAAAACGCTGTTCAAAATCTTATACAAGGAGACCTTAACTGAAAAGGTCAAAACTAAAACAGGCGAATTGGTTGATCGGGATTTTACCACAATTGTTTTAGAAAAATAATTTTTGAACTCTTTTTTTGAGTAATTTAATTGATTTTATTTCAGGATTCCATTTCTTCAAATCCCAATACTTTAAAATTATGGAGGTTAAAAAAATCAATTTTCTGCAAAGCTACAGCAGTATCCTTTTATTGCTTAGCGGTATTATAGTTGGAAGTATTCTTGGATTAGTCTTTGGAGAAAAAGTTGAGGTTATAAAACCACTCGGAGATATATTCCTGAATTTGCTTTTTACAGCGATTATTCCACTTATATTTTTCACAATTGCTTCTTCTATTGCCAATTTAGAACGAACAGAAAAGTTAGGAAAGCTGTTCATTGTAATGATTGTTGTTTTTTTAGCTACAATTTTGATTTCGGCTATAGTAATGATTTTGGCCGTTTATCTTTTTCCAATTCATCAAAATATCATTATTTCTAAAGTTCCCATTGAAAATATAAAATCCGGAAGTATTGGAGATCAGATAGCGCAATTGCTGACCGTAAATGATTTCTTCGAATTATTGTCCCGAAAAAGTATGCTCGCTTTAATTATATTTTCTTTTTTAATTGGCTTTGCGAGTTTGCAGTCCGGAGAAAAAGGAAGTGCTTTCAGAGGTTTTCTGGATTCAGGAAACGAAGTCATGAAACAACTTCTGAATATCATTATGAAATTGGCGCCAATTGGTCTGGGGGCTTATTTTGCTTATCAGGTAGGAGTTTTTGGTCCACAGTTATTTTTTGGAGTTTATGCTAAACCTTTGGGCGTTTATTATGGCGCTTGTGTTTTTTACTTTTTTGTATTTTTTAGTTTATATGCTTTTGTTGCCGGTGGAAAACGAGCTTTCATTGTATTTTGGAGCAATAATATTACACCGGCTTTAACGGCTGTGGGAACCTGCAGCAGTATTGCAACAATCCCTGCAAATCTGGAAGCGGCAGAAAAAATGAACGTACCAAAACATGTCCGGAATCTGGTTATTCCGCTTGGAGCGCCTTTGCATAAAGACGGTTCGAGTATGTCTTCGATTTTAAAAATAACCGTTCTTTTTGCCATGTTTGGAAAAGATTTTACCGAGCCTTCAACTATACTTTTGGCGTTAGGCATTACTGTAATTGTTTCGATTGTTGAGGGCGGAATTCCGAATGGAGGATATATAGGAGAAGTTTTGGCTATTACCGTTTACGGATTACCAATGGAACAGGCGTTGCCGGTTGCCATGATTTTAGGAACCTTGGTTGATCCGATTGCGACTTTATTAAATGTCAATGGCGATTTGATTTGTTCGATGATGATTTCACGGTTTTCCGAAAAAACTAAATTCTAAAAATATAATTTATAACTATTTCAAAATAATATGAATTCAATATTACAGCACGATCTAAACGATTTCGAAAATATTTTAGAAAAAGCAAAACAACAGGGAATCGATTTTTTGAATAATCTGGAAAATGTTCCTACTTCTAATAAAAACTCAATTGATTATAACAGAGAATTAAACGATTTAGGTTTAGGTTCTTTGGCTGCGCTGGAAGAATTTAATGCGAGATTAGCACCGCTAATGGTTGCTTCTTCCGGACCAAGATATTGGGGTTTTGTAACGGGCGGTTCAACACCGGCTTCGATTGTTGGCGATTGGCTGACTTCAGTTTACGATCAAAACACACAAGCTGTAAGAGGGCAGGGAGGTACTTCGGCATTAATCGAATTTGAAACAATTAATCTGCTTTTGCAATTACTAGATCTTCCAAAATCATTTTTAGGAGGTTTTGTAACAGGAGCAACAATGTCGAATTTCACTTGTTTAGGAGTTGCCAGACAATGGTTTGGAAAACAGTTTGGGAAAGATTTTGCAAAAAACGGAATTTCAGAAACTATAAATATCTTTTCTGCTACTCCACATTCTTCTTCAATAAAAACATTATCGATGTTAGGAATTGGAAGCCAAAATTATACTGCAATTAAAACAATTGAGGGAAATCGTGAAGCAATTGATATAGCCGATTTAGAGAAAAATATCAAGAGTTTAAACGGGAGCCCTTTTATTTTAATTTCAAGTGCCGGAACAGTTAATACAGCCGATTTTGATGATTTTGAGGCTATTTCAAAACTTAAAGACAAATACAATTTCTGGTGGCATATTGATGCTGCTTTTGGAGGTTTTGCAGCAGTTTCAGAGAAATACAAGCATTTTGTAAAAGATTGGGAAGGAGCGGACAGTATTACAATTGATTGTCATAAATGGTTAAACGTTCCATACGAAAGTGCTTTTTATTTAGTAAAAGAACAGCATACAGCTTTACAAATTGAAACTTTTCAGAACTCAAATGCACCTTATTTAGGAAATCCATTAGAGAATTTTAATTACCTGAATGTATTGCCTGAAAATTCAAGACGTTTAAGAGCCTTGCCCGTTTGGTTTTCATTACTGGCATATGGTAAGCAAGGCTTTCAGGATATTGTAGAAAACAGTATTGCTATGGCATTACAGTTTAGTAACTTTATTAATGAAAACGAGAATTTCGAATTATTGGCTCCAACACGATTAAATAATGTTTGTTTCACTTTAAAAGGAGAACTTAATCAGGAGAGAATAAGTCAGTTTTTGATTCAATTAAATGATACGGGAAAAGTATTTATGACACCAACTTTTTACCAAAATCGTAAAGGAATCAGGGCGTCATTTGTAAATTGGCGTACAAACGAAGCAGATATTAAAGTTGTAATAGACGAAATGAAAGAAGTATTAAAGGCTTTATAGTATATTTATAAATCAGTTTAAATGAATTGAAATGAAACCGGAAATTAAATTTTGCTTTTCCTTGTTTGTCTTAATTTTTTGTAATCAGGGATTTTCACAACAAAACGGGACTGAAATTCACCTGTGGGAAAATGGCGCTCCTGGTTTTGAAAACCGTAAAAACGAACCTGAACAAGCACAGGATTGGTGGGTAAGGAATATTCATAATCCTTCGGTAACCGCTTATTTTCCGGAGAAACCAAACGGAATGGCGATACTTATTTGCCCCGGAGGCGGGCATGAAAATCTGGTTTTTAATTCAGAAGGAAAAGATGCGGCTGAATTTTTAAATAGTATTGGAATAACTGCTTTTGTTTTAAAATATCGTTTAGCAAGAACAAAAGATTCCCCATACAAATTAGAAACTCACGTGAAGCAGGATGCAGAAAGAGCAATGAGATTAATAAGAAGCAGGGCTGCTGAATTTAAAATTGATGCCAACCGAATTGGCGCTATGGGATTTTCAGCAGGAGGAGAAGTAGTGGCCTTGATTGCTTATAATTCCAATAATGTTTTGAAAAATGCTTCCGATGCAATTGATAAATTGGACACACAACCTAATTTTCAAATATTGATTTATCCCGGACCATTGTTTATTCCGAAAGAGATTAAGGCTGATGCACCACCTGCTTTTTTACTGGCGGCAAATGATGATTCCTGCTGTTCTGCTCCCATAATTGAACTCATAAACGGGTATCGAAAAGCAAATGTTCCGGTCGAAATGCATTTGTACTCTAAGGGAGGACATGCATTTAATATGGGAAAAAGAGCAAAAACAAACTCTTTAAAAACCTGGCCGCAAAGATTGGCAGATTGGTTTGAAGACAATAATTATTTTGTGAGATGAAATTTTAATAAAAAGTAATTTTTGATAATGAATTCTCCAATCACAATGAGCATTACTTCAGGAGCAGCATTTTTGCTGGGATTTTTATTGCTAGTCCATCTTCGAAAAGTAAATGTTACAGCAAACAGCTATCTGGGATTATTTATTATTACATTGGGTTTGGCAATGATAGAAATACCGTTGTTTTATAAAAATTTTCATTTAGAACATTCCAGTTTGTTTGAAATGATTGGATTGTCGAGGTTTTTGACTACTCCCTTACTTTATATCAGCATTCTCTATTTTACATCTGTGCATAAAAAATTTGACAAGAAAATTTTATGGCACTTTTTGCCTTTCACGGTTTTTTTAATTTTCAGGATTCCCTTTTTTATTACCGGAAAAAACATCGAATTTAGTTATGAAACGGGCCGAATAGTGTTTTTTGTCTTGCGAATTGCTTTGCCTCTTCAGGCGTTGTTATATTGGATATTATCGTTTATAAAATTGCAAAAACACTTGAGCAATCTGCGTCAGATTTCCTCTTCAACTGAAAAAAATGATCTGATCTGGCTAAAATATTTTTTGCTGATTTTGGTATTGATAATGCTGGTTTGGTTTAATCTCGTATTTTTCAATTTAGAATATTTAATTCAATTTACACCTTTCCTATATCTGCTTAGTGTCTTTTTTCTGGCCTATTTTTCCTTGCAGCAACGAGAAATTTTTGATTTCGACAAAAGTGAATTAAATGAATTGTCATCCATTCAGATATATAAAAAAGACAGCCCAAAAAGAGTATCGGGAAACCGATTAAAAGAGCTGGATGAAAAACTAAGAGTACTTACAGAATCAGAAAAAGTATATTTAGAGAATGATTTAAGCTTACCAAAATTAGCCAAAAGATTAGAAGCCAGCTGCAATGAAATATCTTTTGTGATTAATGAATTGTATCAGGATAATTTCTATAATTTTATAAATAAGTATCGTATTGAAGAAGCAAAAAGATTACTGTTGTCTGACAAATACAATCAATTAAACGTTTTGGGAATTGCTTATGAATCCGGTTTTAATTCGAAAACTACCTTTAATACTACTTTTAAAAAGCATACCGGAATGTCTCCCACAAAATTTGTAAAAGCAAATGCTATTCCGGTAAAAAAAGAAGCTTAATTACGTTCGAAAGGGTACATCCGAACATTTAGTGTTTGAGTAATATTCAAATTTGTGGAATATTAATTCAAATAACTATAAACATGTTAGAACAAACCTCTTTAGAAATTCCAAATTCAATTGGAAAAAAAATTTTCACATTCTTAATTCTTGCTCTTGAGTTTTCCGCTTTGTTATTATTGTTGGGCAATGGCGGTAATATCCCCTGGTTTCCTCCTGTTTTGGTTTTTTCCTTAATTGGAATTTCTTTGGCAGCTGTTTTATTTTTTCCGCTGATTTGGCATTTTTTAGAAAAAAAGCAAAAAATCAATTCAACAAAAACATATGGTTTTTTGTATAGCAGTATTCGGTATTGCATTGCCTTTAATATTGCTGCTTTTGGCTGGAAGAAGTTCTACGGACTTCAGTTTATAGTACCAACAGAAATTTCGAATATGCCGATGAACCGGCAAACAGGTGAGTGGCTGACCTGGTTTTATTTTGGATATTCACACACTTTCGGAATCATAATAGCCGTGATACAAATCGTGGGAGGCTATTTATTATTATTTAGAAAAACATTATTAATTGGTGCAATAATTCTGTTCTCGCTGCTTTTTAATCTGACTCTTATCAATATTTTTTATCAAATGAATGTCGGTGCTTTATTACAATCGATATTGCTGACGATTGGGGTTTTATTTTTTATTTTACTGAATTATAAAAAGATGGTGGTGTTTTTTCTAAAGACAAAATTTAATTTGCCTTCCGTAAACGTTAGAAGCGAAATTCTAAAAAACATACTTCGGGTTTCGGCAATTGTATTGTCATTATTGTTTACAATTTACCTGAAGTCATTGGTAAAATAAAAAAGAAAGCTCGTTTTAAAATATTTTAAAACGAGCTTTTGTTATTTGAAATATGAAAACCTATTTAGTGATTTCCCTAAATACAGCTTCCAGATTTTTATTTTTCTGATTCAATTGCAAAGTCTTCAATCCGTTATCGTGTGCAAAATCAAAAACAGTTGGACGCATGTCTTTTTCAGCTAAAAATGTTAATTCCCATAAACAATCATGTATGTTTATGTATGATTTTAAATGTGGAATTGTAGCAATTACCTGTTCTTCAATTTTATAATCAAATTCCACTTCGATTACTTGTTCTTTATCTGCAGAAATTAAATTGTCCAGTTTTTTATCAGCTACAATTTTTCCTTTGTCAATAATAATTACCCTGTCGCAAATAGCTTCTACTTCCTGCATGATGTGAGTCGATAAAAAAACAGTTTTGTCTTTTCCGACATTTTTAATCACATTTCGTATTTCCATTAATTGGTTAGGATCCAGTCCGGTAGTTGGTTCATCCAGAATCAAAACATCGGGATTGTGCAATAAAGCATTGGCCAATCCTACACGCTGACGATATCCTTTAGATAATTGACTGATTTTTTTATGGCTTTCAGATGACAGTCCTGTCAGTTGAATTACCTCTTCAATTCTTGATTTTGCAACATGGTAAACATCTGCATTAAAAGCCAAATACTCACGAACATACAAATCCAGATACAACGGATTATGTTCTGGTAAATAACCAATAGAAAGTTGTACTGCTTTTGCGTTTGTCATGACATCATGACCATTTACAAGGGCTGAGCCACTATCGGCAAGTAAATACGTGGTCAAAATTTTCATTAAAGTAGATTTTCCGGCACCGTTTGGCCCTAAGAATCCTACGATTTCTCCTTTCTGAATTGAGAACGAAATAGAGTCTAAAGCTTTTTGCTCTCCGTAACTTTTTGATATGTTGTTTACTTCTATCGACATGAGTATTTATTTGTTACAAAAGTAAACAGAAATACTCTTGATTACTACATTTTTGTCTTTTAAAGAAATCATAAAAAAATCATAAGAGGCAGTTGCCATGGCACCGTTATTGTTAAAGGGGATATTAAATTTAAATTATTTATAATGAA
Organism: Flavobacterium sp. Flavsp81; assembly: GCF_059491325.1. NCBI lineage: Bacteria > Pseudomonadati > Bacteroidota > Flavobacteriia > Flavobacteriales > Flavobacteriaceae > Flavobacterium > Flavobacterium sp. Flavsp81. The sequence goes on from NZ_CP168505.1 coordinate 4,076,685, forward strand.
AAAAATGTTATTTATCGCTGCGTTAGCGATGTTTAGTTTTGCAAATGCTCAAAAAAAAGGTTCAATTTTAGTTATGGGAAGTTTTAATTACAATTCTGTAAATACTTCAAATTCCGGTTCTGAAACCAAAAACAATAATTTTGGTTTTTCACCAAAAGTAGGTTACCAATTTCACCAAAACTGGACAGCTGGTATTGAAGCCGGAGTTTCAAACTCAAAACAAGAAAATGTTAATAATGAGTACAAAAGTAATAACTTCTCTTTAGGTGGTTTTTTGAGATACTCTAAGCCATTAAATCAAACTTTTTTTGCTTACGCTGATTTAGGAGTTGGTTTCCAAAATCAAAAAGATACTTTCACAAATAATTTGGGTAGAGCTATTAATGAAGGTGACGGATTCTATGCCCGTGTAACTCCGGCAATTTTTATCAATGTTAATAAAGGTTTTGGTTTAAACTTTAACATTGGAGGTTTAGGGTATAATACTTTAAATTATGATGGGAATAATGGTAACGGAGACAATGTAAAAAGATTTGATATTTCTTTCGGACAAGCATTTTCTGTAGGAATTTCAAAGAATTTCTAATCTGAAATATATTTCAATTTCGGAAAAGCACTCATATTTGGGTGCTTTTTTGTATTTTGAGAAATAAAACTTTAGCTGAAATAGGGGTGTTTTAAAAAAAAATAATGCCAACTTAAGTGAAGTCGAAATAAATCATAACTACAAGATTTTCGACTCCACTTGTTGACACTAAAAAAACAAAAATTATCTAATTAAAACTTTAAAAACTCACAGTATTTTCAACGGCAGCTCTCATTTCCTGAGCAGCAGCTACCATCTCGATTAAAGCTTTTTTGGTTTCGTCCCAGTGACGTGTTTTTAATCCGCAATCAGGATTTACCCATAATTGATCAACTGGAATAACCGCCGAGGCTTTTTCTAATAATTTTACCATTTCTTCGCTTGATGGCACACGGGGAGAATGAATATCATAAACTCCAGGTCCAATTTCGTTTGGATATTTAAAATCTGCAAAAGCATCTAAAAGTTCCATTTGCGAACGGGAACATTCAATTGTAATAACATCAGCATCCATATCGGCAATATTTTGGATGATGTCGTTGAATTCGCTGTAACACATATGCGTGTGAATTTGCGTATCATCATTTACACCACTTGCAGAAATACGGAATGCTTTTACAGCCCAATCCAGATAAGCAGCCCATTCTTCTTTTCTCAAAGGAAGCCCTTCACGAATTGCAGGTTCATCAATCTGAATGATTTTGATTCCGGCTTTTTCCAGATCTGTCACTTCATCACGAATCGCCAAAGCAATCTGCGTACAAGTTTCAGAACGTGGCTGATCGTTACGAACAAACGACCATTGCAAAATAGTTACAGGACCTGTAAGCATTCCTTTTACCCATTTTGAAGTCAATGATTGAGCATATTTGGACCATTTTACCGTCATTGGGTTTGGTCTTGAAACATCACCATAAATAACCGGAGGTTTCACACAACGGCTGCCATAGCTTTGAACCCAGCCATTTTTTGTAAACGTAAATCCGGACAATTGTTCTCCAAAATATTCCACCATGTCGTTACGTTCGAATTCTCCGTGAACCAAAACATCGATTCCGGTTTCTTCCTGAAAACGAATCGTAGCTTCGGTTTCTTTTTCGATTAAATTATTGTATTGCTCAGTTGTTAGTTCTCCTTTTTTAAATTTTGCTCTCCAGCTTCTTACCTCAGCAGTCTGTGGAAATGAACCAATTGTTGTGGTTGGGAATAAAGGAAGGTTTAAAGCGTCAATCTGACTTTTTCTTCTTGCTGCAAAAGTGCTTTTACGTTTATCATCAGAAGCTGTAATGTTGGCGACACGTGTTTTAACTTCATTATTATGAATTAATTTTGAAGTTTTACGGTTTTCATTGGCAATAATATTTTGTTCAAATGCAATTGAATTATTTACATTAACTTCATTAGATGCAAACTGTTTCAACAAAACAATTTCGTTGATTTTTTGTTTAGCAAAAGCCAGCCATTGTTTGATTTCAGGAGTCAATGTTGCATCATTAGTTTCTAAATCCAAATCACAAGGACTGTGGATTAAAGAACAGGAAGGTCCAATCAGAATTCTGTTTTTTCCCAAAGCAGCCGTTGCTTTTTGGATAAGGTTTAAGGAATTTTTAAAGTCATTTTTCCAGATATTTCTTCCGTCAACCACTCCCAAAGAAAGATTTACATTTGATGCTAATTTTCCTGAATTTAAAATATCATCTAATTGGGAAGGACAGCGTACTAAATCTAAGTGAAAAGTATCAACGGGTAAAGCCAATACAGTTTCTAAATTTTCTCCAAAACAATCAAAATAATTAGCCAGAACGATTTTAATATTCGGGAAATTTTTATTGATTTCGTTGTATACTTTCGTGAAAGTATTTCTTTCTTTATCAGTTAAATTTAGAGCTAAAAATGGCTCATCTAACTGGATATATTCAACATTTTCTGATTGCAGTTTTTCGAAAATTTCAAAATAAACAGGAAGTAATGCATCGATAAGATCAATTCGGTGAAAACCTTCTTCTTTTTCTTTTCCTAAAAGTAAATAAGATATAGGTCCAATTAAAACCGGTTTTGTTGCAATTCCCAAATCATTTGCCTCTTTAAATTCAGCAACTATTTTTTCTGAAAACAAAGCGAATTTTTGATTTTTTGTAAATTCAGGAACAATATAATGATAGTTGGTATCGAACCATTTTGTCATTTCCATTGCTACAACATCCTGTCCGTTTTTTTGTGCTCCTCTTGCCATTGCAAAATACAAATCAATAGAAGAATTTGATTTTGCAAAATCATTATAACGTTCCGGAATTGCACCTACAGTCAGTGTCAAATCAAGTACCTGATCATAAAAAGAAAAATCATTTGACGGAATCAAATCAACTCCGGCTTCGAATTGTAATTTCCAGTTTTTAAGACGGATTTCTTTTCCGGCATCAATAAGTTCATCAACCGAAATTTTTCCTGCCCAATACAATTCGCTGGCTTTTTTTAACTCTCTGTTGCTGCCAATTCTTGGATAACCTAAATTATTTGTTTTCATTTTTGTTTCAGTATTTTTTACTGTACAAATTTATTATATTAGATTATAAAACTTATATTTGTGAGTTATTTAAGTAAATTGTATTTTAAAAATGAGCTTATGAAGATTATATTACTATTAAATCCTTTGAAAATAACTTTTAGCCGTAAAAATTACTATGGAAAATTTGGACAAAACCGATTTACAAATCCTTAAACATCTTCAGGAAAACTCCAATATCAATACAAAAGACCTTGCAGCCAAACTATTCCTGACGGTAACGCCTGTTTATGAACGTATAAAAAGATTAGAACGTGACGGTTATATCACAAAATATGTAGCTTTGCTGGATAAGAAAAAAATGAATAGGGGAATGACGGTTTTTTGTAATGTCCGATTAAAAGAACATGCAAAAAATGTGGGAAGTAATTTTGTGAAAGATATTGTAGCACTTCCGGAAATTATAGAATGTTATAATATTGCCGGCGATTATGATTTTATGCTGAAGATTTTGGTTCAGGATATGTCCAGTTATCAGGATTTTGTCATGAATAAATTATCAACGATTGAAAATATTGGTAATACGAACAGTATTTTTGTAATGGGAGAAATCAAACACAGCACAGCATTAGAATTTTAATCATTATAAAGTCCTAAAATAAAAATGTATTTTTGGCATTTTAGATCCTAAATCTAAAATCAACAATCTGAAATCTAAAATTAAAATGAACTGGGAACAACTTTTATCTCTTAAGAAACAAGGCGACACAAGCAAAAGGTTACGTATAGAACAAGATGACACGAGATTAGGTTTTGAGGTAGATTATGACCGAATTATTTTTTCGGCAGCATTTCGATCATTGCAGGATAAAACCCAGGTGATTCCGCTTTCAAAAACAGATTTTGTACATACCAGATTAACACATAGTTTAGAAGTTTCGGTTGTGGGGCGTTCTTTAGGGCGTTTGGTTGGAAAAAAGATCATCGAAAAATATCCTTATTTAAAAGAAATTCACGGTTATCATATGAATGATTTTGGTGCAATTGTAGCAGCAGCATCATTAGCACATGATATCGGAAATCCGCCTTTTGGGCATTCCGGAGAAAAAGCGATTGGAGAATATTTTTCGATAGGAAATGGATTAAAATATAAAGATAAACTGACTGCCAAGCAATGGCAGGATTTAATTGATTTTGAAGGAAATGCCAACGGATTTTCGGTATTGACGGCAAGCCGTCCGGGAATAGAGGGTGGACTCCGAATTTCATATGCCACTTTAGGTGCTTTTATGAAATATCCAAAAGAAAGTTTGCCTAAAAAACCAACTTCAAATATTGCCGATAAAAAATATGGTTTCTTTCAGACCGATAAATCATTCTTTGAGGAAGTCGCTAATGACATGGGAATGATTGCTAATAAATCTGATGGAGATATTGGTTTCGAAAGACATCCATTAGCCTATTTGGTTGAAGCTGCAGATGATATTTGCTACACCATTATCGATTTTGAAGACGGAATAAATTTAGGCTTGGTTTCTGAAGATTTCGCCTTAGAATATTTAATAAAATTGGTGAAAGACAATATTGGTGTTTCAAAATATAAATTGCTTGAAACTAAAGAAGATCGTATTAGTTATTTGCGTGCTTTAGCTATTGGAGCATTGATAAATGATGCTGTGGATGTTTTTATTGAAAATGAAGAAGCAATTCTGGCGGGGAATTTTCCTTATGCTTTAACTGATAAAAGCAAATACAAAGCTCAGATGGATGATATTATCAAGTTGAGTGTCGAAAAAATCTATCAGAGCCGCGAAGTTATTGAAAAAGAAATTGTAGGTTATCAGATTATTCAAACCTTATTGGATAAATTCATCACTGCTTTTAATAACAAATATGAAGGGAAAGCATCCAATTATGATAAATTACTTCTGAAAATGCTGCCTGAAAAACATCATTTGGAAAAAGCTAATTTATATGAACGTTTACTTCATATTTGTCATTATGTATCTCTTTTAACAGATGGGAATGCCCTTGAATTATTCGAAACTATTAATGGAAGAAAAAACAATTAATTTATTAAAAAGCATATACAAGACCCACGCCTAAAACTTGTCTTAGCTGGGTTTTTGGACCGTCATCTACTTGCGATTTTGAGCCTGTAACCGGATCAACCACATCTTTCTTTGTTTTGATATCGTCGTCATAAACGATATGAACACCAATATTTGCCTTTACATAAGCGTTAACTACCAGGTCCAAACGAGTATCATAATCAACATCAACGTTTCCAAAATGGTTTAAATAATCTGTATATAAGGTCAATCTGTTTTCGTAAAAAACGTTTTTATAAATCTCAGATTTCATGTATCCGGTAAATAAGATACCAAATTCAGCTTTTACTTTTTGACCTTCTTCAATTAAAATCTCGTTTTCCGGATCAAGCGGATCAGGAGCATAAACTGCTTTTTTAACACCAAAAGCTCCTTGATTTGCTAAATAGTCGTCTAATACCAAAGTAGTTTTTAACGTGATTGGAGAGAAATAAAAGGTCCTGTTTTTTTTCTTGTCTGAATACTCAGCTCCAGCTCCAAGAAAAATATAAGCCGGTGCAAAAGGTTTAGAGATGGCAATATCCCTGTTTGGATATTTATAACCGTTGGTAAATTGCGTATTGAAATTAAACTTAGCCGAATAATACCAATTCGAAAGGGAATCTTTTCTAAATCCATATGTTGAGTTAAACTGGATCGCATCATCTGTTTTTCTCAGTTCGGTACCATCTTGTTTATTCATTCCATATTTTACAATAAGTTCATTAAACCATTTATGATTGTCTTTGGTATACCCTCTTGTAAATTCACCTCTAAATAATCCCGAAACTGAGCTTGTTCCCCCGGCACTCCAATTTACGAAAGCAACTTCTGAAATGTCAAAACCAAGTTTGTTCTTTTTAGCCCAATTTGATGGTGGCGGAGGCAGTTGATTTGGATTTAAAGTAGTTTGAATTATACTCTGGGAAAAGATGTTTGAGGCAAATAAAAAAAGAAATAATAAAAAAGTTGATCGTAATAATTTCATTAGGGTAAATTTTGATTTTTTTTGGTTGTGCAAAATAATTATTTTGAATGGTTTGAAAAAAGATTTACTAAACTTTTAACGTCAATTTTACACAATTGTTGTAATTCGTTTACTGTTCCGTGCTCAATAAATATATCAGGAATGCCTAATATTTCTATTTTGTTTGTGTAATTATTTGCTGCAGCAAACTCCAAAACAGCACTCCCAAAACCACCTTTTATGGTTCCGTCTTCAATAGTAATTATACTGTTGAAATTAGAAAAAATATGATGTAAAGTATTGTAATCTAAGGGTTTTATGAATGGAAAGTCATAATGCGCAATAGTGTCGGTATCATCACATTCTTTTAACGCTTCAATCACATTATTTCCAATAGCTCCGGTTGAAATAACAGCACTCTTAATTCCTTTTTTTAAGTAATTTGCTTTTCCAATTTCAATAGTTTCATAATGTCCGAAATTTTTTACTTGCCAGTTGGATATTACACCCCGGCCTCTTGGATATCGAATTGCAATTGGACTTTTTAAACCTGATTGGGCAGTGTATAAAATGTTTTGCAATGCAATTTCATTAATTGGAGCATAAATTATCATGTTTGGAATAGCTCTCAAATATGCAATATCAAAAACACCGTGATGTGTTGCACCATCTTCGCCAACCAAACCGGCACGGTCTAAACAAAAAATAACCGGTAAATTTTGCAGTGCTACATCGTGAATTACCTGATCATAAGCACGCTGTAAAAATGTGGAGTAAATATTGCAATAGACAATCATACCCTGAGTTGCCATTCCGGCGGCAAGGGTTACGGCATGCTGTTCTGCAATTCCAACATCAAAAGCACGTTCCGGAATTTCATCCATCATAAATTTTAAGGAACTTCCTGATGGCATGGCAGGTGTGATTCCGATAATTTTTTTGTTCTTTTTGGCTAAGTCTAAAATTGTTAAACCAAAAACATCCTGATATTTAGGAGGTAAATTTTCTTCGGATTTTAAATGTATTTCTCCGGTTGAAGCATCAAATTTCCCTGGCGCATGGTATTTCACCTGGTTTTCTTCAGCTTGCTGCAGACCTTTACCTTTTGTAGTCACAATGTGAAGGAATTTAGGGCCCTTTATATTTTTTAATCGATTTAATTCTTTTATCAAGCCAATTAAATCATGACCGTCAACCGGACCCGAATAATCAAAATTCAATGATTTGATCATGTTATTCTTCTTCGGATTTTTTCCTTCCTTAACAGCTGTAAGGTATTGTTTAAGTGCCCCAACGCTCGGATCAATTCCGATAGCATTGTCATTTAGGATTACCAATAAATTAGCATCAGTTACTCCGGCATGATTTAAACCTTCAAAAGCCATTCCTGATGCGATCGAAGCATCGCCAATAACTGCAATATGCTGTTTGTCGAAATCACCTTTTAATTTAGACGCAATCGCCATTCCTAATGCGGCAGAAATTGATGTTGAAGAATGTCCAACGCCAAAAGTATCATAAATGCTTTCGCTTCTTCTGGGGAAACCTGAAATACCGCCAAGTTGTCTGTTTGTGTCGAAATTTTCCCTTCTTTCGGTCAAAATTTTATGTCCATAAGCCTGATGTCCAACATCCCAAACCAATAAGTCTTCGGGAGTATTAAAAACATAATGCAGAGCAATTGTAAGTTCTACAACCCCTAAACTGGCACCCAAATGGCCTTCTTTTACAGAAACAATATCGATGATAAAGTCGCGTAATTCCTTCGCCAATTGTGGTAATTGAGTTTCGTTGAGTAAACGTAAATCGGTTGGATTTTTTATATTTGAAAGTAAATTGCTTTTCATTTTTTTAGAAAAAGCAAATTTACGGTTTTAAATTTATACTGAGATCTTACTGGTATTTTTATTGTAATAGTATTGGTAAAGAATATTGCATTCTTATTTTTTTGCCATTAATTTCTCCCGGTTGCCATTTTGGTGATAAGCTTAAAACTCTAATAATTTCTGTTTCTACTGGTTTGTCAATAGCCGGTTCAGATTCTATATAAGACAAAGAGCCGTTTTTTTCTATTGCGAATGATATTCTAATTTTGAGTTTTGAGGTGTTTTCCGGCTTTTTATATTCATTTTCAAAAAAAGTGTAGAATTGTTCAATACCGCCGGGCAGTTCTGCATTTACATGACTTTCAGCTTTTTCTTTAACATAAGCTTCTTGTTTTGAAGATTTGTTATTGCTTTTTTTTTCTCCGCTTTTTACACTAAAGGACGTATCTTTTTTATTGTCGGCCTTTTTATTATTCGTATTCCCTATTGGTTTTACAAACTTTATCTTATCAACACTGGGTGGAGGTGGAAGTGTATCTTGTGAAGAATTATTTGAAGGTACTGTTATTCCAACTGTTATACGGTTTTTTGGAGATTCGTCTTCAATAACTTCGACTTTATTAATTTTTTGTTTTTTTCCATCTTTATTTGTGCAGCTAAATAAAGAAGCGCCCATAGCTATAAACAATGCCAGTAAAAATATTTTATGGTAGCGGGTTTGTGAGTATACTAAGCGATGTGGAATCTGGATCGTTACTTCATCTAATTGCGAATTTTTAAATCTTCCGCAAATTCTCTCATTTTGATTTTGAATGAAAAAATGCTGAATTTCATCAGGAAGCATGGAGGCAAAATCAATAACCGTTTTAGAACAACTCAAACAAAATCTCCCATTATCTTTTGGAGTCATTTTGTTCCAATTTTCATGGCAGGGTTCCAGAATAGAGACTTTGTGTTTTTTGTCCATAATTTAGAATATCAAAAATAAATGTAATAAAAAATAATAAGTAAAAATGTATTTTTGTTTTATGATAAATCCTTTTACAGATGAATATTTTATAACTTTGAAATAAATCCCGAGATTATGAATATAGAAGCACAACGCAGAAATATTGTACATAGAATATTAGATATTGAAAACGTACAATTGCTAAATCAAATAGAAGAGCTGCTTAATAGTGATATTTATACGTACTCAACGGGTGGAAAACCGTTAACGGCAAATGAATATAAAAGTCATTTGAATGAAATTATGAAGCTTTCTGATACAGGCGAAAACAGTTATTCTACTGATGAAGCCAGAAAAAAGATCATAAAAAAATGAGACCAGTTGTCTGGTCTGCAAATGCTATAGAATCTATTCAGAATAGTTATAATTATATTTACCTCCAAAGTCCGAAAAATGCTGATTTAGTTTGTAGAAACCTTATTTGATTTGGGCGATAAGCTAAATTTGTTCCCGGAAAAAAATCCAATAGAATCTTTATTCAATTTAAAAGATATCAGATTCTTTCCCAAATGGAATTTTAAAATAGTTTACAGAATTGAAGAAAATAGAATTTATATTCTTGATGTTTTTTCAACATCTCAGAATCCAAAAAGTTACAAATTATAGTTTTGAGAAGTATATTTTGTATTTGCTTATAGTGCTTAAAATTGTATGATAAATCCTTTCACCGACGAATATTTTATGAAAAAAGCTTTGCAGGAGGCTCAAATGGCTTTTGATAAAGGTGAAATTCCTGTTGGAGCCGTCATTGTAGTGGCCAATAAAGTAATCGCAAGCAGTCATAATTTAACTGAATTACTGAATGATGTTACCGCTCATGCCGAAATGCAGTCGATAACTGCAGCAGCGAACTACTTAGGTGGAAAATATCTAAAAGATTGCACTTTATATGTGACGCTTGAACCTTGCCAAATGTGTGCAGGTGCTTTGTATTGGAGTCAGATTTCGAAAATTGTTTTTGGTGCCCGGGATGAACAACGTGGTTTTATGGTTATGGGAACAAAGCTCCATCCAAAAACTACTGTAATTTCAGGTATTATGGCAAATGAAGCAGGGGATTTGATGAAGCGTTTTTTTCTGGAAAGGAGAAAATAATTTTAGAATAAGTAAGTCATATAAAGACATATGAAAATCATAAATGAATTAAAACAGATTATATTATAAAACGTGTTTTCTGAGAAACCTTTTTTTGAAAGAAGTATTTTTAAACTTATTCCTATTGAAACAAGCAGAACAAGGCAAAAATAAAATAGGATGCCGTTGATGCTTAAGCTGCTGGAAAGTAGACTGGTATAGTTTCTTGTCTTTGATTTTACCTCTGTTATCGATTTAAATAATAAGGAAGTTTCGATCTCAATATTATTGTCTTCAATGTATTCTTTTGCTGTTGAGAATGTAAATCCCTTTTGTGTAAAATAATGATAAGAAACTTTTTGTTTGGATTTTCCAGTAGTTTGAATACTGTAATGAGTTATTAAATCAGTAGTTTTTGAAGCTGGCAAAACATAATAATCAGTGAAACTAATCAAAATAATAAATGTTACTACACCAAACAGATATATAATTACATTTTTATTTTTTACAATAAATTCATTTTCAGTAGAATATCTATTTGGTTGGTCTGCCATTTTTATATTATTAAAACGTTATGAAATATAGTATTTTAATAATTCATTTTTTTTAAACTTCAAACAAAAATTTTAAATATCAATACTGAGAAAATTCTTCTTAAAGCATCACAAAAAAACTTTACATTTACTGCAATATATTTGGCATTGCAATAGTTATGATTATAACTATGAAAATGTTAAAATGTTCTGTCTTTTTTTAAATTCGTAACCCATTAACTCTAAATAAAAGTGAAAGCAAAAGGATTAGTTTTCGTGTTTTGTGTGTTTTTTATTTTTCAATCTTGCGGCAGAAAATCAGCCGCCGATTTCAATTCCGATTTTTCATTGTTTAAAGAGTATATAGTCAGTTTCACCGGGGGATTAGTCTCGTCGGAATCGGATATTCGGGTGGTTTTGGCTTTCGATAAAAAAGAATGGAAAGCCAATCAGGTTTTAGACAGCGATTTGTTTGATATTTCTCCAAGTATCGACGGGAAAGTAGTGGCGCTTTCTCCTAATACAATTGCTTTTATCCCGGAAGAAAAGTTAAAACCGGGAACAGAATATCAGGTTACTTTGAACTTAGATAAACTGATTACACTTCCAAAAGAGAAAGAAGCAGCACTTTCTGATTTCAATTTTACAGTTAAAACCATTAAGCAGGATTTTACCATAAATACGGCTGATATTCAATCGTACAGTAAGGAATATCAGTACCTGAACTGTGTTTTAAAAACAGCAGACAATATTGATATTGAAACGGCCAAAAAATTAGTTGAAGCCAGACAAAAAGGAAATAATCTTAAAATTAAGTTTGAGAAGAAATCGGGTTCGGGAAAAGAATTCAATTTCATAATTGACAGTATTCAACGTTATTCTGAAGCCTCAAATCTGGAGATTCTCTATGACGGAGATGATTTTGATATTGATCAGAAAGGACAAATCGATGTTCCGATTACCAATATAAACGAATTTAAAATTGTCAAAGTTGAAGTTCCGGACGGAAGTAATCAGTCGTTAACAATCAATTTTTCTGAGCCTTTAGAAAAAGGACAGGATTTTAAAGGTTTGGTTTCGATCCAGAATACAAACAATTTAAAATTTTCAACGCAGGGAAATTTGCTGAAAGTTTATTTTAGCAATGAAACTGCTCCTAAAAAAGAAGAACCAGCGCCGGTTGCTGTTCAGGAAGAACCTGCTGTCGTTACTGTTGATTCTGCCGCAGTTGTAGTTGATTCTGCATCAGTTGCAGTTGATTCTGCGTCTGCGGTTGTTGATGATGTTATAGAAGTTGTTCCGGATGAAGAACCGGAACAAGTTATAACGGGAGAATTGCTTCTGGAAGTTTTTCAGGGAATCGAAAGTCAGTACGGCAAAAAAATGGATGCGAATTATACCGGGAAAATCACTTTTGACCAGATAAAACCAAGTATTCGTTTCATTAAAAACGGAACTATTCTGCCAAGTTCCAATAATTTAAAACTGAATTTCGAAGCGGTAAATTTAAGCGCGGTTGACGTAAAAGTCTATAAAATTTACAAGAATAATATTTTGCAGTTTCTTCAGTATAATGAATTAAACGGCAGTCAAAATCTCAAGAAAGTTGCACAGCCTGTCGCAAAAACAACACTGAATTTAATTGAAAGTAAACTGATTAATCCAAGTAAGTGGAATACTTTTGCTTTGGATTTATCCAAAATAATTACGCCGGAGCCAGGGGCAATATACAGAGTAGAATTTGTTTACAAAAAGAAATACTCTTTATATAAATGCGAAACTTCAGATGCAGATCAAGAGGAAGAGGAGGAAGAAGTTGATGAAAATGACGTAAACTATAGTGGGAATTCATACGATGATTATTATTATGGCGATTACGAATGGAGAGAGAGCCAGGATCCTTGTACAGGTTCTTATTATTACAATGCTAAAATTGCAACAAATATTTTAGCAACAGATTTAGGAGTGATTGCAAAAAGAGGCGAAAATAAATCATATTTATTCGCTGTAAATAATATTGTAACAACAGAACCTGTTTCGAATGCAAGAGTGGATTTATACAATTTCCAACAGCAAAAAATTGGAACCGGAGCGACCAGCAGTGAGGGAATTGCTTCTTTTCAATTGGATAAGTTCGCTTATTTTGCTATAGTTTCTGTAGGAAATCAATCAACTTATGTGAAGTTAGATGACGGGCTTTCCTTGTCGGTAAGTAATTTTGATGTTGCGGGCGAAACCTTGCAAAAAGGTTTAAAAGGATTTATTTACGGAGAAAGAGGTGTTTGGCGTCCTGGTGATAATCTGTATTTATCGTTTATTTTAAATGACGCTTCAAACAAACTTCCGAAGTCACATCCAATCAAATTCAGACTGAATGATCCAAACGGAAAAACCGTCTATCAGACTATTCAAAAAACAAATGAACTTAACCATTATGCTTTTACAGTTCCAACAAGTCAGGATGCGCCAACAGGAAACTGGGAGGTAATGGTAAGCGTTGGTGGTGCTAAATTTTATAAAAGCATCAAAATTGAAACCATTAAGCCAAATCGTTTAAAAATCAAAAATAACTTTTCACGAAAAACGCTTTCATCTTCTTATCCAAATATGAGCAATCTCGAAGTGACCTGGCTTCACGGTGCGATTGCTAAAAATTTGAATGTAGAAATGCAGGCGAAATTTTCTCAGGAAACAACCACTTTTAAAGGATATGAGAAATTTAGTTTTGATGATTTAGTACGTCAATTTAGTACAGAAGAAATTAATGTTTTCTCAGGAAAATTAAATGAAAAAGGAAAAGCTTCAGTTAATATTCAGCCAAAATTGCAAGGTCAGGCACCGGGAATGTTGCGCGCTTCTTTCATCACAAAAGTATATGAAGAAGGTGGAGATTTTAGTACCGATGTGATTTCGACGACTTATTCTCCATACAAAACCTATGTTGGAATCAAATCGCCGGAACCTAACAAATATGGAATGCTGGAGACCAGAACGAATAATCGTTTTGATATTGTGACGGTGGATGAAAATGGAAGACCAAAATCGGTAAGAAATCTTGAAGTAAAAGTATATAAAGTAGAATGGCGTTGGTGGTGGGATGCTTCGAGTGATAATTTATCCAATTATAATTCTTCGAATGCCACAACTTCATACAAAACCTTTGTGATCAACACCGATTCAAGAGGAAAAGGATCTGTTCAGTTTTATTTGACAGATGAAGAATGGGGACGTTACTTAATCCGTGTTTCAGATAATACAGATGGTCATGCAGCTGCTTTGACGGTAAATATTGACTGGCCAATCTGGTCTGGTAAAACGCGTAACAGAGATGCTTCAACAGCCAATATGTTGGTTTTTTCTACAGATAAGAAAAACTATGCTGTAGGTGAAAAAGCGCAAATATCTTTCCCTTCAAGTGAAGGCGGACGGGCTTTGATTTCTATCGAAAACGGATCAAAAGTAGTACAGACCATTTGGGCGAAAACACAAAAAGGAGAAACAAAAGTTGAGGTGCCGATCACTTCTGCAATGGCTCCTAATGTGTATTTTAATATCACATTATTACAGCCTCATGCTTCAACTAAAAATGATTCGCCTATTCGTATGTACGGAATTGTTCCTATTGAAGTGGTGGATAAAAATACTATTTTGACTCCAACATTATCAATGCCAGATGTATTAAAACCAGAGCAGACTTTTACGGTAAAAGTGGGCGAAAAAACTGGAAAAGAGATGACCTATACCATTGCAGTCGTTGATGAAGGGTTATTGGATTTAACCCGTTTTAAAACACCAAATGCCTGGGATAGTTTTTATGTTCGTGAAGCTTTAGGTGTTAAAACTTGGGATATTTATGATGATGTAATAGGAGCTTATGGCGGAAAAATAAATCAGATTTTCAGTATTGGCGGAGATCAGGATTTAGGTGGCGGAAAAGCTAAAAAAGCCAATCGTTTTAAACCTGTGGTATTGTATTATGGGCCTTTTAAATTAGAAAAAGGACAAACGAAATCGCATCAATTAAAATTACCAAAATATATTGGTTCTGTGCGAACTATGGTGGTTGCGGGAGATGCGAACACAAGCGCATATGGAAGTGTTGAAAAAGCAACCCCAGTTAAAAGTCCGTTGATGGTTTTGGCTTCGTTGCCACGAAAAATTTCGCCTTCAGAAAAAGTAACTATTCCGGTTACCGTTTTTGCAACGGAGAACAATATTAAAAAAGTTTCAATTCAGATAAAAACAAGCAACGGTTTAAAAGTAATGGGAAGCGCAACGCAATCCTTGACTTTTGCTTCGCCTGACGAAAAAATGGCGTATTTCAATTTAGTTGTGGGTTCTGCTACCGGAATTGCAAAAGTGCAGGTTGTTGCCACTTCCGGAAAAGAGAAGTCTGTTTATGATGTTGAAATTGATATGACGAATCCGAATCCTGTTACAAATACTTTTACTGATGTTATTTTACCTCCAAATAGCACCAAAACAATTTCATGGAAAACCTTTGGAATTTCAGGAAGCAATAAAGCGAGATTGGAAGTTTCGTCAATGCCAACAATGAATTTGAACGGAAGATTGCAATATCTTATTCAATATCCTCATGGTTGTATAGAACAAACGACTTCTTCTGTTTTTCCACAATTGTATTTGAATGATGTTGTTGATTTGGATGCGACCCGAAAAGGAATTATTCAAAAGAACATTACAGCCGGAATTACAAGATTAGGAAGTTTTCAATTGTCAAATGGAGGAGTGGCTTACTGGCAGGGAAATACAATTGCAGATGATTGGGGAACTTCATACGCTGGGCATTTCTTAATTGAAGCAGAGAAAAAAGGATATGTGTTGCCAATTAATTTCAAATCAAAATGGATTTCATATCAACAACGCGAGGCAAAACAATGGCGTTTTGAACCAAAATACGGAAATGATTTGGCTCAGGCTTACAGATTATACACTTTGGCTTTAGCCGGAAATGCCGATTTATCTTCGATGAACAGATTAAGAGAAACAAAAGGAATTTCAAATGAAAGTAAACTGCGTTTGGCTGCAGCTTACGTTTTGGCAGGGCAGAAATCTGCTGGATTGAATTTGTTTTTACATAGTAAAATTGAAGACGAATCGAGTAATTATAATTATTACTATTATGGTTCAAGCGAGAGAAACAGAGCAATGGCTTTGGAAACAATGTTGTTTTTAGGACAAAAACAAAAAGCATTTGCGATGGCTTCAAAATTAGCCAAACAAATGTCAAACAATCAATGGATGAGTACGCAGACAACGGCTTATTGTTTGTATGCAATGTCTAAATTTGCGGTCAGCAACGGTCCAAAAGGAATTAATATTCAGTTCAGCAAAAACGGAAAAGGCGAGACGATAAATACTCAAAAAACGGTTGCCGACAGAAGTTTGGTAGTTCAGAGTGGTTCTAATAGCGTAACACTGAAAAACATTAAAAACAATACCGTTTATGTTCGTGTATTGAACACCGGCATACTGCCAATCGGACAAGAGAAGGCAATTCAGAGTGAGGTTTCAGCTTCGATTGTTTTCAAAAACAGAAAAGGAAGTGTTATTAATGTTTCAAAAATTAGTCAGGGAACTGAATTTATAGCAGAGGTTACGATCAGAAATCAGAGAAATGAACATGTAGAAAATGTGGCTTTGTCCCAAATTCTACCTTCAGGTTTTGAAATAGTAAATACGCGTTTTACCGATTACGGAGATGCGACAAACAATATTGCAGACTATATCGATATTCGTGACGACCGAACTAATTTTTATTTTGGAATGAAGGCCGGAGAAACAAAAGTCTTCCGAATTTTGTTGAATGCATCCTATCTTGGGAATTATTATTTGCCAGGTTTGCAATGTGAGGCGATGTATGACAATACATTCTTAGCCAGAACAAAAGGGTTTTGGGTTGAAGTTATAAAATAAAGTTTCACGCAGATTTAGCAGATCTGGCAGATAAAAAAAAATCTGCAAAATCTGCGTGCTAAACTTTTTAAAAAATATTCTTTGCGGTTAAATAACTACTAGGTTGAAAAATAAATTAATAGCGTTCTCACAACGCATTATAGATTGGATAAAAAAGAATAAAATAAAATCAGCAATTGCATTTATGCTCTTGCTGATTTATTATTTTTCTATACCCCGAACTTTATTTCAGGAACCCTATTCAACGGTAATTGAAAGTAAAGAAGGAGAATTGCTTGGTGCGAAAATAGCTGATGACGGACAATGGCGTTTTCCAGCTCAGGACAGCGTGCCAGATAAATTCAAGAAATGTATTGTCTATTTTGAAGATGAATACTTCTACAAACATCCCGGATTTAATCCCGTTGCGATGGTAAATGCAATTAAACAAAACAGAAAAGCCGGAAAAGTTGTTCGAGGCGGAAGTACGTTGACGCAACAAGTTATTCGTTTATCCCGAAAAGGAAAAGGGAGAACTTATTTTGAAAAATTAATCGAAATTATTCTCGCCACCCGATTAGAATTAGGTTATTCTAAAAATGAAATTTTAGAAATGTATGCGGCTCACGCTCCTTTTGGAGGAAATGTCGTTGGCTTGGAAATGGCTTCCTGGCGTTATTTTGGAGTACAATCCAATCAGTTGTCCTGGGCGGAGAATGCGACTTTGGCGGTTCTGCCAAACGCTCCGAGTTTAATTTATCCCGGAAAGAATCAAATAAAGTTATTGAAGAAACGCAACAGACTTTTATTGAAATTGCATCAGGAAGGTATAATTGACAAACAAACCTATGAACTTTCAGTAGAAGAGCCATTACCTCAAAAACCTTATGATTTGCCTCAAATTGCACCTCATTTATTGCAACGTGTGGCAAAAAATGAAGAAGGAACTCGTGTAAAAACGACAATAGATTATGCTTTGCAGAATAGAGTCAATCAAATTGCAAAATATTATTACAATCAGTACAAGCAGAACGAAGTACATAATTTAGCGATTTTGGTCATTGATGTTTCGAATCGAAATGTGATGAGTTATGTTGGGAATTCTCCAACGGACAATAGCCACCAAAAAGATGTTGATATTATTGATGCGCCAAGAAGTACGGGAAGTATTTTAAAGCCTCTTTTGTATGCAGGAATGCTGGATGATGGCGAATTATTGCCTAACACTTTAGTAGCTGATGTACCAACACAAATTGCCGGTTACACACCGCAGAATTTTAATCTCACATTTGATGGAGCTGTACCTGCACATCGCGCTTTATCAAGATCACTGAATATTCCGGCAGTTTTGATGCTGCAGGATTTTGGAGTGAATAAGTTTTATGAGGAATTGCAAAAATTCAAATTGAGAGACATTAATAAAACACCTGATCATTATGGATTGTCACTTATTTTGGGCGGTGCCGAAAGTAATTTATGGGATTTATGCCGAACATATGCCGGATTGTCTTCAACGGTGAATTATTATACTAAAAACCAAGCGAAGTATCGAACTAAGGAATTTGTAGAGTTGAATTATAAAAATGATTTTCAGCCAGATTTTGGCTCGGAAACTGATCAAAAGAATATAATAGGAGCCGGATCGATTTGGCTGACTTATAACGCAATGGAAGAAGTGAACAGACCCGAAGGAGATGAAGCCTGGAAATTTTATGACAGTTCGTTGAAAATTGCCTGGAAAACCGGAACAAGTTTTGGAAATAGAGATGCCTGGGCAATTGGTACTAATTCGAAATATGTAGTTGGAATCTGGGTTGGAAACGCAACTGGAGAAGGAAGGCCAACTTTGACAGGAGTTACAAGTGCGGCACCCATTTTATTTGATGTTTTTAATTTATTGCCGAGGCAAAGATGGTTTGAAACACCTTATAAAGATTTAGAAAATGTTGAGGTTTGCCGTTTAAGCGGTTATTTGGCTAAAGAAGATTGTCCGAAAATCAAACAGTGGGTTTCTAAAAAAGGAAAATCAACGGTCGTTTGTCCGTATCATAAAAAGGTTCATTTAGACAAATCGGAGCGATTTCAGGTAAATAGCAGTTGTGAAAGTGTTGATAATATTGTCACTAAAAGCTGGTTTGTTTTGCCTCCGGTTATGGCGTGGTATTACAAAAGCCAGCATATTGAATATTTGCCATTGCCTCCGTTTAAGGAAAATTGTCAGGGAACACAGACTACAACTATGGATTTTATTTACCCGAAAACAAACAGTAAAATTTATCTGACGAAAAATTTTAACAGCGAAGTACAGCCTGTAATTTTGAAAGTGGCTTATTCTGAAAGGGATAAAGAGCTTTTTTGGTATGTTGATGATGTTTATAAAGCAACAACCAAAACGTTTCATGAATTGCCTATTACGCCAACTTCGGGAATACATTATGTTACAGTTGTAGATGCTTTTGGAAATGAAATCAGAAGAAAAATTGAAATTGTGAGAGAATAGAAACTGAAAAGATTGATTTTCTTATGTATAAGTAAATACTGTTTTTTTGTTTACATTTAGCATTGTTTTTACCTTTTAAATTAAAAAAAAATGACTGAGAAAATTAAATCTACTTTAATAATAAGTATAGCGCTTATTATGATGGCTTTTGTGTTTGGTGGTGCTTTTAAAAATAGAAATGAAAATTTAGATTCAATTTCCGTTATCGGTTTAGGAACAAAAGATTTTGTTTCTGATGAAATACTATGGTCGGGAAGTTTTACAACAAATAGCTCAGATATAAAAGAGGCTTATAATAAGATTGTATCAGATCAGAAAATTGTAAAAGATTTTTTTATTTCTAAAGGATTCAGCCCAAGTGAGTTTGTTTTTGGAGCTGTAAATTTTGAAAAGAAATTTAAAGAAATAAGAAGTGAAAGCAATGAGAATAGCTTTCAGACAAAAATTGAACAAGTTTTTGTGGGATATCAGGCAACACAAACAATTTCATTTTCTGCAAAGAAAAACCCTGATTTAATGAAACGTATTGAGGAAGTTTCAAGCAAAACATCAGAACTTGTTAATTCAGGTATTGAATTGGCTTCAAACACAATTCAATATACATATTCGAATTTGCCAGGTCTAAAGCAGAGTTTGATCGAAAATGCAACGAAAGATGCCAATGAAAGGGCTTCTAAAATTGTAAAAACAGCAAACGGTAGTTTAGGTAAATTAAAAACCGCCAGTATGGGAGTTTTCCAAATTACTGGCCAGGGTTCAACCGAAGATGACAGTTATGGCGGCATTAATGATACTTACAGCAAAAATAAGACAGCCAGAATTACAGTTCGATTAGCTTATCAACTGGATTAAAAAAAACAAAGGCGTCCTCTTATTTGAATTTTAAGCACAAAAAAACCGCCAATCTTTCGAAAGGCGGTTTTTGTTTATTCTGAAATAACATTTCCTTTTTTATCGTAGAAATGATATTCTAAGTACGTGTAAGCGTCACGAGGTATGATTTTCACCCATTTTTTGTGTTCAAAAAACCATTTTGAACGCAATGATGGAAAACCTTTACTGAGGTATGCAGCCACAAAAGGATGTGTGTTAAGCACAACTTTATTGTGGGTTTTTAATAGTCTTTCTAAATCCAGAGCGATTTTATCAATGATTTGAATTGGCGCTTCAATTTCGCCATTTTCATTGTTTGGATCTTCTTCTCTGGTTTTAATGTTAACTTCTGGTCTTACTCTTTGTCTGGTAATTTGGACTAATCCAAATTTACTTGGAGGCAAGATTTTGTGTTTGGCCTTATCGTCACTCATTTCTTCTCTCAAGAAGTCAAATAGGACTTTGCGATTTTCAGGATTAGACATATCAATAAAATCAACTACTATGATTCCGCCCATATCACGCAAACGAAGTTGTCTGGCAATTTCAGCGGCAGCAATCATATTAACTTCCATGGCTGTGTCTTCCTGATTAGTTGCTTTATTTGAACGATTGCCGCTGTTTACGTCTATAACGTGCAAAGCTTCAGTATGTTCTATAATAAGATAAGCGCCTTTACTCATGGAAACAGTTCTTCCAAAAGAAGTTTTGATTTGTCTCTCTATATTGTATTTCTCAAAAATCGGTGTGTCATTTGATTGATAAAACTTCACAATTGATTGTTTTGAAGGTGCAATCTCTTGCAAATAATCCTTCGTTTGATGGTACAACTCTTCATCATCTATCTGAATACCGCTGAAGGTATCATTGAAAACATCTCTTAATATTGAAGAAGCTCTGTTGAGCTCTCCTAATACTTTTGATGGATGATGAGCAGTTGGTAATTTTTTACACATTGCAGTCCATCTGCTAAGCAGGTTCTGCAAATCTTTTTCTAATTCGGCTGTATTTTTGCCTTCGGCTACTGTGCGAACAATAACACCAAATCCTTTTGGTTTGATAGATAGTACAAGTTTTTTTAGACGATCCTTTTCCTTTTTGTCTTCTATTTTTTGTGAAATAGAAACACGGTCAGAAAACGGAACGAGAACAATAAATCTTCCTGCCAATGAAAGCTCAGCGCTTATTCTTGGACCTTTGGTAGATATAGGTTCTTTTACAACTTGGACTAAAACAGATTGATTGGCACTTAAAATATCAGTAATGATGCCATCTTTGTCAATCTCTTTTTCAAACTGAAAGTTTTTTAGGGAGAAATCTTTTAGTTTACCTGCGCTTACAAGTTTTATGAATTTCAGTTGGGAAGCTAAGTTAGGTCCTAAATCATGATAATGTAAAAAGGCGTCTTTTTCGAAGCCTACATTTACAAAAGCAGCATTAAGTCCGGCAACTGGTTTTCTTATTTTGGCAATAAAAATATCACCAACCTGAAAGTTGCTTTTCTCTTCTTCTTTGTGTAATTCAATTAGTTTTCCATCTTTTAATAAGGCAAAATCTACGAAATCTGAACTTGATCGAATGATTAATTCTTTATTCATTTGTAAATTTTTATCCGAACAATGGAGTTGTTGGCTAGTTGTTGGAAATCTCCGAAAACTATCAACCATCAACTTTAGTAGGGATGGATTAAACAATATTTTTAACAGGTATTGAACCCGGGGAAAGAAGACTAATAGAGTATAGATTTAAGAAAATAGACTTTCTTCAAGTCTTTGTTCTGTTTTCTTTGCTCTTTCATCTTTTTCAATTTCAATGAACGTTTAAAAAGAAAAAAGTAGTTTAAAACTACTTTTTCTTTTTGTGACGGTTAGCTCTCGCTCTTTTCTTTCTTTTGTGAGTAGCTACCTTATGTCTCTTTCTTTTTTTACCACTTGGCATATCGTATCGATTTTATGATTAATTAATAGTATTATTTTGCTTCGTTATTTGTTTTTACCCCCTCTACAAAAACTTTTGCAGGTTTAAAAGCAGGAATGTTGTGTGCAGGAATTTTGATTGTGGTATTTTTAGAGATGTTTCTCCCTGTTTTTTCAGCTCTTGTTTTTACGATAAAACTTCCAAAACCTCTTAGATAAACATTATCTCCGGTTTCTAAAGAAGTTTTCACCTCTTCCATAAAAGTTTCTACTGTTGCTTGAACATCTCCTTTTTCAAGACCTAGTTTCTCTGAAATTTTCGCTACGATATCTGCTTTCGTCATTTTCTTTCCTATTTTTATTTTATAAATGATGTACTATTTTTTTGAGGTTGCAAATATAGGAATTAAAAAAATAATTAATCAAGCTAATTCGTTAAATTTTAATTACATAAACATTTACTTTTGTATTCTAAGTATTTTGCAATGAATTTTCATAACATATTGATAAAATGGTATTTACAAAACAAACGAGATTTGCCATGGCGGAATACGACTGATCCGTACCTGATTTGGCTTTCAGAAATTATGCTGCAACAGACTCGGGTAGCTCAGGGAATGCCTTATTTTTTTGCTTTTACAAAGGAATTTCCTACGATATTTGATTTGGCAAATGCCGAAGAAGAAAAAGTTTTAAAACTTTGGCAGGGATTAGGATATTATTCCCGTGCACGGAATTTACATAAAACAGCACAATATGTCGCAAATGAACTCAATGGAGTTTTTCCGCCTGCTTATAAGGAACTATTGAAATTAAAAGGAGTTGGTGAATATACAGCGGCAGCAATTGCTTCTTTCTCTTATAATGAAACTGTTCCGGTTGTTGATGGAAATGTCTTCAGGGTGCTTTCACGGTATTTCAATATTGAATCTGATATAGCTTCGCCGGCTACTAAAAAAGAATTTACTGAACTTGCTTATGAATTAATGTCAAAAGATAAT
The DNA here is from genome assembly GCF_059491325.1 of Flavobacterium sp. Flavsp81. NCBI lineage: Bacteria > Pseudomonadati > Bacteroidota > Flavobacteriia > Flavobacteriales > Flavobacteriaceae > Flavobacterium > Flavobacterium sp. Flavsp81. The sequence goes on from NZ_CP168505.1 coordinate 4,099,479, forward strand.
CCGGCAATTTTTAATCAGGCTATCATGGAATTTGGTGCTTTGCAATGTGTGCCTAAAAATCCTGACTGTTCTGTTTGTGTATTTAATGAGAGCTGTGCGGCTTTGCAAAAAAAGAAGGTTGCTGTTTTGCCTGTAAAATCTAAAAAAATAAAAGTCACAAATCGGTTTTTTAATTATCTGATTTTAGAAGATGTCTTAGGAAATACTTTAATTCAAAAACGTACCTCAAAAGGAATCTGGCATAATTTATATGAATTTCCTTTGATGGAAACGGATAAAATTGTCGATTTTGATTTTGTTTCAAAAACAGTTCAGGATGGCTTTTTTTCTTATAATGTTATAGGTATAGAGGAATGTTCACATGCAGCTGTAATTCATAAACTTTCACATCAGCATTTGCATATTCAATTTTGGAAAATTAAAATAGACCAGGTGATTGAGAATGGTTTAGATTTTAAGAAATTAAAAACATTTCCTTTTCCTATTGTAATCTACAATTTTATCGAAAAATTATAAAAAAAAGACTTCTGGAGAGAAGTCTTTTTTAGTTTTATGAGCCAAGAGTAGCATATTGAATGATTCTCACCACAATACCTACAGCAAAACCTATTAAAGCCATATTACAGGCTGATTTTGCAGCAACAGGTTCTTCATTCTTTTTTACAAAATAAATGATAGCTCCAGCCAACGGAATGCAAAATGATAATACTTTTAGCCCCGTACTTAAATCTTCCTGGGACTTGTCATTTTTGTTTTCAAATTCATCAAATTTTGAGTTTTCCTCTGACATAATATTTAATTTAGTTATTAATTTAAAAAGATATACTTGAAAGAAAATACAATCCAATACGCAATAAAATCAGACAAGCCTGCCAAGCCGTAACCCGCGAGAATTCCTGAAAAAAAGCGAAGGAGATTATTGCTTTCTCTATTATAATAAGCTTGTGTGAGACCGTCGATTAATGTTGGCAGAATAGATAATAGTGCCCAGTAAATATCTATTTTAATAAACCATAAAAGTGGTATAAAAATAAAGTAACCTACATATATACCCGTACATCGGGCGCATACGGGGAATTGTTTTCCTTTATAAAAAAATGACCTTTCAGGCAGCTTATGGCAGCTGACAAATTCTATTCTTTTCATAAATCAAAAATACACTATTATTTAAATTAACAAAAATTTTATAAGACTTTACTTCAGGTATTTTTGTTTTATTTTTTTAAAATCAAAACAATTAGTAGTAAAAAGAAAAATTTATGCTTTTTCAAATATGTTTTTTTTCTGATTTTAGGCCGTAATTTTATCAAAAAGGACGAAAATAAGTGTTAAGAAAAATGTATCTTTGATATAACTACAAATGTTTATATCATGAACGGGACATTAAATAAAGTGATGTTGATAGGTCATTTGGGCGATGATGTTAAAATGCATTATTTTGATGGAGGAAACTGCATCGGTCGTTTTCAATTGGCAACAAACGAAGTTTACATCAATAAAACTACAAACGAAAAAATCACTTCTACAGAGTGGCATAATTTAGTAGTACGTAATAAAGCTGCTGAGATCTGCGAAAAATATTTATCAAAAGGGGATAAAATTTATGTTGAAGGCCGTATAAAATCAAGACAATGGCAGGCTGAAGACGGAACTACAAAATATACTACCGAAATTCAGGTAACAGAGTTTACTTTTTTGACAACCAAAAAAGAAACGGATAGTCATAAACAGCATACTCCTGAATCGTCAAAAAACACTAACTTTGAAGCTCCTAATGAAGGCTTGCCAATAAATGATTTGCCTTTTTGATTGTTTAACTAACTTTTTTTGATTTGGACCCGGAGCCCAGTTTATTTTTCTTAACACTATTTGACACCAATTTAATTATTGGTTTTGTCGGAATATTTTTTTTACTCTTTTTATCAGCAATTATTTCAGGAGCAGAAGCAGCATTTTTTTCTTTATCCGTAAAAGATATTGAAGATACGTTGCAGGAAAATAGTTCTAAGGGGAAAATAATTTCGAAACTTTTAGATAAACCTAAAAAACTTTTGGCCACATTATCAGTGGCTAATAATTTTATCAATATAGGTGTAGTTATTTTATTCTCTTTTTTAAGCAAAAACATTTTTACTAATATTGATTCTCTGTTACTTAAGTTTATTTTAGAGGTCATTATAATTACTTTTCTGATTCTGTTTTTTGGAGAAGTTTTGCCAAAAGTATATGCCAGCCGTAATAATATAAAATTTGCAAAAAGGGTTGTTTATCCAATTGCTTTTTTAGATAAATTACTTTCTCCTGTAAGCTTGCCAATGCGTGCTGTTACTTTATATTTGCACAATAAATTAGGGAAACAAAAAACCAGTTTTTCGGTAGATCAGTTGTCTCAGGCATTAGAACTTACAGATTCTGAAGGAACATCAAGTGAGGAGCAAAAAATATTGGAAGGAATTGTTTCTTTTGGAAATACAGATACCAAACAGGTAATGAGCCCAAGAATTGATATTTTTGCATTGGAAATATCAGAATCTTTCGAAGCTATTTGTCCAAAAATAATCGAAAAAGGTTTTTCAAGAATTCCGATTTACAGAGATAATATTGATCAGATTGAAGGCGTTTTATTTGTTAAGGATTTATTGCCTCATATTGACAAGACCGAATTTGACTGGACAACCTTAATCAGGGAAGCTTTTTTTGTTCCTGAGAATAAAAAATTAGATAACTTGCTGAAAGATTTTCAGAATTTAAAAAGTCATTTAGCGATTGTAGTTGATGAATACGGAGGAACATCAGGTTTGGTTTCTTTAGAAGATGTAATAGAAGAAATCGTTGGTGATATCAGCGATGAGTTTGATGATGAGCACTTAAATTTCTCTCAAATTGATGATAAAAATTATCTTTTTGAAGGGAAAATAAATATGAAAGATTTTTACAGGATTATTGATGTCGATGAAGATGTTTTTGAATCGCAGAAAGGGGAAGCGGAAACATTAGCAGGATTTATTCTAGAAATTCTTGGAAACTTTCCTAAAAAAGACCAAAAAATAGTTTTTGAAAATTGTGTTTTTACCATTGAAACAGTAGATAAAAAACGTGTGAAACAAATAAAAGTAACAATAGAATAACAATGTTAAAAAGAATAATTTCAACAGCAGTCCTATTACTGGCATTAACTGTTTTGAGCTGTAAAGATGATGTCGTGCCTAAGCCGGAAAGTTTTTTGCGATTGGATTATCCCGAAGCAAAATATGTAAATTTTCAAAATACCTGCCCTTTTTCTTTTGAAATGAATGAGGCAGCAGTAATTAAAGGCGAGAAAGACTGTGGATTTGCGATTACGTATCCAAAAATGAAAGCGACTATTTATCTGACTTATAAACCGGTAAATAACAATATTGAAAAATTATTGAAAGATGCCCAAAAATTAACTTATGAGCATGTTATTAAAGCTGATGATATATTAGAGCAGCCTTATTTGAATCCTCAAAAAAAAGTTTATGGAATGTTTTATCAGGTAGATGGAAATGCTGCGACAAACTCACAGTTTTATGTGACCGATAGTACTAAACATTTTATAACGGGGTCAGTTTATTTTTATGCAAAACCAAACTTCGATTCCATTATGCCGGCTGCCAGCTATATCAAAAATGATATGCAGCGACTTATGGAAACATTGAAGTGGAAATAAAAGATATAAAAAAAGCGTTCAAATGAACGCTTTTTTTATGTAAAAATGATTTCGATTATGATTTCATATTCGAGACTTTATATGTTTTTCCGTCTCCGGTTTCCTGAACAGTTTTAGTCAAATTTTCAGGATTTTGAACTGTTTTATCAAATGTAACAGTGGCTGTTTTTTTATCAAAATCAACTGTAGCTTTTTCTACTCCGTCAAGACCTGATAATTCCTGTTCGATGGTTTTTGCACATCCAACGGCACAAGTCATTCCTTCGATAGTAAAACTTGCTGTTTGTACATTTTCAGGAGCTATTGCAACATGTTCTTTTGTTGCTTTTGTTTCAGATGTTACTGGTGTTAAAGTTTCAGTTTCAGTTTTTTTACATCCCGTTAATACTAAACCTGCTATCGCTAAAAATGTAATGATTTTTGTAAATTTCATTATAAATATATTTTAAGTTTATTGTTGAATTTCCTTGCAAAATTAATAAAAAAGAGAAGGCTAATTCATAAAAATAGTACAATTTTGTAACAAAATACGATTTATGGATGCTAAACAATTAAAATGGTTTTATTTATTATTGCTTTCACTGATTTGGGGAAGCTCTTTTATTTTAATTAAAAGAGGCTTAGTTGGTTTAACGGCTATTCAGGTAGGTTCATTCCGAATTATTTTTGCAGCTGTATTTTTGCTTATTGTTGGATTTTCGAGTTTAAAGAAAATCTCCCGTTATCAATGGAAATTCATTGCCCTGACATCTCTTTTTGGAACTTTTATTCCGGCTTTCTTTTTTGCAATTGCAGAAACCCAGGTTGACAGCTCTATTGTGGCTATTTTAAATTCGCTTACCCCTTTAAATACATTAGTTTTAGGAATAATTGCTTTTGGGATTCAGTTTCAAAGACGTCAGGTTTTGGGTGTTTTTATTGGATTGATTGGTTGTTTGTTGCTGGTTTTAAACGGTGCTTCAGATCATTCCGGACAAAATTATTATTGCTTGATTTTAGTAGTAATTGCAACGCTTTGTTATGCTATTAATGTAAATCTGATCAAAAAATACTTATCCGATTTAAATTCATTAAGTATTACAACCGGAAATTTTGCTGTCTTGCTTTTGCCGGCTTTGATTATTTTAAGTACAACTGATTTTACACAAAAAATAAATCTGGAAGCAACACAGCATTCTATTATGTTTGTGATGATATTAGGTATTTTAGGAACCGGAATTGCAAATGTTTTGTTTTTTAAACTAATACAGATGTCTTCGCCTGTTTTTGCAACATCGGTAACGTATTTAATTCCGATAGTAGCATTTTTTTGGGGATTATTAGATAATGAAATGCTGACACCAATTCAGTTTTTTGGAGCATTTGTTATTTTAATTGGAGTTTATTTATCTGCAAAAAAGTAAAAGTTTATTTTCAACGAATGTTAGGCTGAGCGAAGTCGAAGCCCGATCCAATTGGCCTGCCCTTCGACTTTGCTTAGGGTGACAAAAATAATAGGTAAAAAAAAGCTTTGTCAAAGGTTTAAATTTGACAAAGCTTCTAAAAAAAGTCTTAGTATCCCGGTAGCTTAGCAACTCAGAACCTTTCTATAAAAAATCAGTTTCAGAAACTCCTTCGTTAATTTTGATGTCTGACATTTTGATATCTAATTCAAAACCTACGTTCTGAACAATATTGAAAGGAACTTTTACACCTTTTACTTCCTTATAATCCTTAAAGTAAGTTGTGAGTGTTGTTGATTGTCCGCTTTGTTCTTTTACTTTTAGTTTGGCAACTTTTAAACCTGATTTTACATCATAATAGTAAATAGTTTTACCGTCTTTTATCGAATAGGCGTCATTACCATTTATGGATTCTATTCCTTCTACTTTAAGATCTGTTCTCTTGCTCAGTCTTAATTCTTCAAAAGGAGTTGCGCTTGCTTTCATTTCGGACAAATCATCGCCTTTCAGATCTTTACGCTGTCCTTGTTGCTCGATATAGGCACCTTTATCATTGACTACTTGTTTCATTAAAGCCATACTTCCCATGGAAAGTGAAACCATCATTTTTCCTTTTGAATCCAGTTTTGAAGTAAAACTTAAAGGAGTTGGAGCCTGCGGAATTGTTGTTGTACCATTCATAGCAAGCGTTTTTACAGCAGAAACTGCTTTTTCTCCGCCAATTGCTTTAATATAATTATCAAAAACAGTTTTTGCTGTAATTCCGGCCGGAGCTTCTTTTTTTAAACTGGGTTTTTCAGTTGGATTTCCGTATTTATCAAAATAGAAAATAGGAATTTGAAGTTTTTCTAAACCAGGAATTACTTCTGAACCTTTCCCCACAATTACGATTCGTAAATTATCAAGGAGGAAATATTTATTGGCTACACGATAAATATCGTCAGCAGAAACATTATTTATGGTTTGAATATATTTTTCATAGAAATCAGCGGGAAGTTTTTCTGTTTCAATATTCAATGCGTAACGGGCAACAGTTTGAGGTTTTTCAACCTGCATTACAAATCTTCCGATATAACCGGCCTTTACATTTTTTAATACATCCTCAGAAACTTTTTCGGTTCGGATTCTTTTGATTTCTTTTATGAATTCAACAACAGCACTATCTGTGACACTATTTCGAACTGCAGATGTAGCTTTGAATTTGGTTACGTATTTTCCGCTTCCAATATTAGAATTTGCTCCGTAAGTCCACGCGTGCTGCTCTCTTAAATTCATATTCAGGTAACTATTGAAATCCCCTCCTAAAATTTGATTTGCAATTACTGCAGGAAAAAAATCAGGATCGCTCATTTTTAAATTAACAGTGTTTACCAATGAAATTTCAGATTGTACTGCATTTGGAACATCAACAAAATCAATTTGAAGTTTAGAAACATTTTCCGGATCCGGATATGATTTTTTTGGAGCAGTTTGCTTTTTCCACGCACCAAAAAGTTTTTCTACAGTCTTCTTTACGTCTTTAAATTTTACATCTCCAATTATAACTAAATAAGCATTTTCAGGTACAAAGTAAGTATTGTAATTAGTTTGAATATCCTCTAATGTAACATTTTTTAATGTTTCTTCAGAGATATATTCTCCCGAAGGATGGCTTTTTCCAAAGGCTAAAACATCCACTACACGATTTGCAATTGCCGGGACACTTTTTTCATCGGCTTTAAGGCTTTCAAGTAATTTTGCTTTTTCTTTATCAAATTCTGATTGTGTAAAATTTGGCTGTAAAGCACCTTCAGCCAAAAGTTCTAAAACACGTCCTGAATATTTTGACAGAGAACTTGCTGATGCACCTTGTGATGAAAAGTTAAGACTTGCTCCGTAAAAATCAATTTCTTCGTTAAAAGCTTCTTTGGTTGTTTTTTTAGAACCGTTACCGATTAAACTACTGGTCAATTCGTTAACACCTTTTTTATCGCCTTCTGTAAAAGGGGCGTTGTCTAAAGTAAGATTGAAGCTTACTCTGGGTAATTTATGATTTTCAACTACCAAAACCTTCATGCCGTTTGCCAAAGTAAAAGTTTGCGGTTTTTTAATGTTGACTACCGGGGGATTGCCTGGTTTTGGTTGTGGACGATCTTGTGCTTGCATAATTCCAGTTAGGAATAAAAAGATTAAAAATGTATGTATTTTTTTCATGATTCTATATTCTTAGTTTTGAACTTTTTTGGAAGGAATATAATCCAAAATTAAACGCTGGTTAGGGTTTAAATACTTTTTGGCAACTTCTCTGATTTCTTCTCTTGTAATAGAGTGATAAAGGTCAATTTCAGTATTAATAAGGTTTACGTCTCCATAAAGCAAATAAAAAGAAGCTAAATTTTCAGCAATTCCTTCAACGCTGGCATTTGCATTGACAAAATTATTATCGAATTTATTTTGTAATTTTTCATAATCTTTCTCAGAAATCAAATCGGTTTGAATTTTTACGATTTCTTCATCCATTTCTTTTAAAATGTCTGTAGTTGTATACGTACCCATTGGCAAACCATATAAAATGTACATTCCGTAGTCTTCCTGATTAAATCCTACAGCACCAATTTGAAGTGCCATTTTTTTATCATCGACTATTTTCTTGTACAATTTAGAACTTTTTCCGTCGCTTAAATAGGAAGAAATTAAATCTAAAACTCTTGCATCTCTTGATTTCATTGATGGTGTTCTATACGAAGCAACCACCATCGGAATCTGGATATTCGGATCTTCGTAAGTTGCTTTTATCGTTTGAGTAATAGGCTCTTCGGTAAAAGTTTGTTTTTTCACTTCTTCACCTTTCGGGATTGGACCAAAGTATTTCTGAATCCATTCTTTGGTTTTGGCTTTGTCAAAATCGCCGGCAACAACTAAAACGGCATTATTTGGAGTGTAGAATTTTTTATTAAAAGCCTGGAATTCTTCAAGAGTTGCAGCATCTAAATCTTTCATGGAGCCAATTGTAGTCCAGCGATACGGATGGTTTTTGAACATATTTTCTTTTACAACCGGCAAAATGTTTCCGTAAGGCTGATTGTCGTAACGCAGTCTTTTTTCTTCTTTTACGACTTCATTTTGTGTATCAACTCCAATTTGGTTAATAATTGGATGCATCAGTCTCTCAGATTCCATCCACAAACCAAGTTCTAAGCTGTTAGAAGGGAAAACTTCGTAATAATAAGTTCTGTCGTCAGTGGTATTGGCATTGTTGACACCGCCATTTGCAGTAACAATTTTCATCCATTCGCCTCTTTTTATGTTTTTAGTTCCTTCAAATAATAAATGTTCAAAGAAATGTGCGAAACCTGTTCGGTCCGGTCGTTCGTCTTTAGATCCTACGTGATACATTACAGATGTAATAACAACAGGAGCAGAAGGGTCGTTGTGCAAAATAACGTGCATGCCGTTATCTAAATTGTATTCTTCAAAAGCTACTTTTTGAGCATGAGCTACTCCTCCGAGCATTAATGTAGCACTTAATATCATTATTGAATTTTTCATAAAGATTAATAATTTTTATTTACCTAAAATATTATAATAGGTAGCCAAGAGTTGATTATAGTTACATCAAAAATAACTTTTTTTAATTATCATTTAAAATTTCGTCTTTATTTTGATGATATTTTAACAATCTTTCATCTCTAAATCGCTTTAAAAATGCTAAAAATGTGTTGTAAAACCGACTTTAAACAGAAAAAAATATTTTTGAAATAAGGGATTGCACAGTAAATTATTAATTGTATATTTGCAACCTTAAAAATCAATAAATCAATTTGGTATGTATGCAATCGTAGAGATAGCAGGGCAACAATTTAAAGTAAGCAAAGACTTAAAGGTTTATGTTAACCGTTTGACTAACGAAGAAGGTTCAAAAGTTTCTTTTGACAAAGTTCTTTTAGTTGATGATAACGGAAGCATAACTTTAGGCGCCCCAGCTATAGAAGGTGCTTCAGTAGAAGCTAAAGTGTTACAACACTTAAAAGGAGATAAAGTTATCGTTTTCAAAAAGAAAAGAAGAAAAGGATACAAAAAAAGAAATGGTCACAGACAATATCTTACTCAAATTGTAATTGAAGGTATTACTGCAGCAGGAGGAACTAAAAAAGCAGCAGCTAAAAAAGCGGTTGTAGCAGAGGAAGCAGTTACTGAAGAAGTAGAAGCTCCAAAAGCGAAAAAAGCAGCTCCAAAAGCAAAAAAAGAAGCTACTAAAGAATAATAACAATATTTAAACTCATACGTCATGGCTCACAAGAAAGGTGTCGGTAGTTCGAAGAATGGTAGAGAATCAGAATCAAAACGTTTAGGCGTTAAGATTTTTGGAGGACAAGCTGCTATTGCTGGGAACATCATCGTTAGACAAAGAGGTTCAAAACATAATCCAGGTGAAAACGTTTACATCAGTAAAGATCACACTCTACACGCAAGAGTAGATGGAGTTGTTAAGTTCCAAAAGAAAAGAGATAACAAATCTTATGTATCTATCCTTCCATTCGAAGCATAATCATTAGATTACTTATTACAAAACCCGTTCTGAAAAGAACGGGTTTTTTTATATAATGTTTTTTGTTTATGCGCGATTTGTCTTCCCAGGTACGATCCGTAAGAAACTAACACAAAGTTTATCTACAATCGAGCTACTTGTGGAGATCCCTCGCGCTTCGGTATGAGAAGATTATGTGTGAAGTTGTTAGAAAAAAGCCTTTGTCAAAGTTTAAAACTTTGACAAAGGCTAATTTATGTTTGGTAGAAATCGGAATCTATTACTCTGTATCCTTCGTCTCTTCGAGATCTTCAGTCTTACTTCCCACTTTTATTTTCGGATTGTCTTGTGTTCCGGTAATGGTTAACGGAATTCCAAAAATACCTAAAGGAGGCAATCCTAAACGCATTTTTAAATTTAGTTTTCCGTCTAAACTTGTAGTTCCTTCAATTCGGGGCCTGAAACCTGCAAATTTAAATTTAAAACGTTCAATCGTCATAATATTATTCCTAATGGTGCTTTTGATTTCTACTTTTGAAAGGTCAGGGTTTTTAATCGCCTCAGAATTTGTTTTTTTACTGACGGCATTAAACATTTTTAATCCTCTTACTTTTACATCTTTTATTGAAAGTGTTCCTCCTCCACTAAGTGATGGATATACAGGGTCCATATTGCCATTTAAGCGCCCTTTTAGTTGATAATCCAAAGATACAATTCCTTGAGCTTTCCCGGCAGCGCTGGCCATTTTTCTGAAAGCTTCAATTTCATTATAGGCTCTTTTTATATCAAAATCAGTTGCTTTAATGTTGTAATCAAAGTTTGCTTTTTGAGTAGTTATCGATTGATAATTTGCATTCATAGCAACATTACAGCCAATTAAATTAAAACCGGTATTTTGCATGCTCAGTTTTCCTTTGCGCAATTTTAAATTTCCACTTGCATTTTGAATATTCAATTTATCAAAACCTACTTTTTGAGCATTGGCCAGTAACTGTAAATCTAAATTGTTCGGAATTATAATAACTCCCGTTTGTGTTTCTGTTTGAGAAGTTTTATTTTGAGTTTCGGTTTGTGGTACAGCTGTGTTTGTAGTTGTATTCGACATAAATTCATCAATATTTATGTATTGTGCAGAAACTTTAAAAGAGCCTTTTAGAATTCCGGTTTTACTGGTAGCGTAGTTAAAAACGTTCTGTAAATAACCATTCATCTTAAAATCTGATTCACCGTAAGCAGCCAAAAAGTTATTGAAAGACATTTTATCCTGATTAATTTTAAAAATACCTTCCTTGATTATAAATTTTTTAGGCAAATATTCAGAAACTATTCCGATGTTCCTAAGTTCAAGGGTTCCTTTATTGTTTAATTTATTGTAATTTCCTTTTTCAGCATCACTTTGTTTGCCTTTCAAAACCAAATCAGCTTTTACGAAACCGTCTAAATCAAGTCCTTTTTGAGAGAAAACTTTATATATTTTGTTAACATCAAGTTCGCCTTTTGCTTTGATATCATAATTTAAATCATCAAAATTGCTTAAATCTGCTTGTACAAAAACAGGTTTTCCTTCAAAAGTAAATTGAGCAGGTTTCAGGTTAACTTTCAAGTCCTGAAAAGTTCCTTTTTGATTCTCAATTTTAGTTTTTACAACAATATTGGTAATCGGATTTGGATAATATTTTGTTTTTAAATAGCCATTTTTCAAGTCAATTACTCCATTTGTAACCGGGAAAAGTTTTTTCTTCTGATCAAATTTCCCTTTTGCTTTAACCTCTCCCACTAAAATTCCTTTTAATGTTAAATCAGGTATTCCGAGTCCTTTATTTAATTTTTCAAGATCCATCTTAGCTTTAAAATCACCATTAATGTCAGGAGTATTCATACCTTTCATATAAAATTTCGATTTTAAATAATCCTTGCCTATATTTAAAGATAAATTTTTGGCATCAACAATTAAAAGGTCCGGATTTAAAGAAGGAACGGTGGTTTTTATCTCAATATTTAAATTTGAAACCGGAAAAGCACTTTTGTTATAGTTTACAAATCCGTTATCGATTTTTAAATCAAGATTTAAATCGGGAGCAATATTTTGTGAAGCAATGTAATTACCCTTTAAAGTAAAAAGTAAATTAGTGTTTCCTTTTATTTCTGTCTTAGAAAGCCAGGTAATGTATTTTGGAGGGAAAGCGGTAAAAACATCATATAAATCACTATTGTCTGATTTTATGACAAAATCCATATTGTAGCCATCTTTTAAGAACTCAAATTTCCCTTTGAAATCGACTAAAAGCTGATTGATTTTTAAGTTGTTTTGTTCAAAGAAGAAGGATAAAGAGTTTACATTCACTTTAGTAATCAAATCTGCATCGATCTGCTTATTCATTAAATAGGATTCATTTTCATAGATAACATTTAATTTTTCAATTTTTGCTTTCGAATATAAATCGAAAACTGCTTTATCTAAATTTCCTTTTCCTAAGTAATTAAATCCAAATGCATCAAAATGTACTTTTGTAGATTGATCATCATAAATGATTTTACTGTTTATGATTTCGATACTTTCCAGTTTTAATGCTGTGTCAGTAGTGTCTTTAGGCTTTTCCTGAGTTGATGAAGATTTATAAATATTATAATTCGCTTCTCCATTTTTATTTACTTTTACATTAATAAACGAATCAGATAAATAAATCTGGTCAATTTTTACTGACTTACTAAAAATCAAACTCGCGACATTTATTCCAAAAGAGATTTCTTTTGCTGTTATAAATTTTTCGTTCTTATAAGGTGCAGACCCATTTAAATTTAAGTCGTTTAATGTTAAAGTTAAAGATGGAAAATGGCGAAAAAATGATACGGAAACATCAGAATAATTAAGTTCCGCACTAAGTTTTTCGTTTGCAGTTTTTTTAATTTGCTCCTTAATTTTATCAGCAAAAACAATTGGTGTTAAAAATAAAAGCCCTAAAATTACGGCAAAAGTTATTCCGGTGTATTTTGCTATTTTAAAGAAGATGGATTTTTTTTTATTTTTTGACATTACAAAAATGTTATTTTTAAATGTGGAATACGTTGATGTTTAAATTAAAAAGGTGTCAGGTTATCCGTGTACGGTTTCGCTTTTTCCATAATTACTAATGATAGAACCTTCGTATTCAATCCATTCTTTCCAGCGCTTATCAATATCTATATTGTCTGTATATTTTCGGGCAAATCCTAAAAAAGTAGTATAATGCCCTGCTTCAGAAATCATCAAATCACGATAAAATTTAGCCAATTCTTCGTCTTTTATGTTTTCAGAAAGAACTTTAAAACGCTCACAGCTTCTGGCTTCGATCATCGCAGAAAATAATAAACGATCACAAAGTGCATCTTTTCGGCTGCCATCTTTTTTCATGAATTTAAAAAGCTCATTTACATAATGGTCTTTTCTTTCACGCCCCAGCGTCAGGCCTCTTTTTTTGATTAAGTCATGAACCATTTGCAGATGCTCTAATTCTTCTCTGGCAATAACCAGCATTTCAGTTACTAATTCTTCTAATTCAGAGTTGTAAGTGACCAGACTTATTGCATTTGAAGCTGCTTTTTGCTCACACCAAGCATGATCCGTTAGAATTTCTTCAATATTTGATTCTACAATATTTACCCAGCGAGGGTCTGTGGCTAATTTTAATCCCAGCATGATTTACAGAAATTTATTTGATGCAAAATTAGTCTTTTTATAACCGAAAATTCCGAAATATCGTGTAATTACGCGTAAAAAAGCATTATTTTGTATCTTCAAACAATTAAAATGAATCAAATAAAAAAACTCTTAATCATTGGTTTTGTCTGGCCCGAACCAAATTCATCCGCGGCTGGTGGCAGAATGATGCAATTGATTTCTATTTTTAAGGAAAATGGATTTGAAATTACATTTGCAAGCCCGGCTTTAGACAGTGATTTTATGGTTGATTTGGCTGCTTTTGGAATTGAAAAACGAGCTATCGAATTAAATAATTCGAATTTTGATGATTTTGTAATTGAATTAAATCCGAACGTGGTTTTGTTTGATCGTTTTATGATTGAAGAACAATTTGGCTGGAGAGTTTCTGAAAATTGCCCAAAAGCCATAAGATTATTAGATACTGAGGATTTACATTGTTTAAGGATTGCAAGACAAAAAGCATTTAAGGAAAACAGAATTTTTGAGCTATATGATTTATTGTCGGAAGAAGTGGCAAAGCGTGAAATCGCCAGTATTTTAAGATGTGATTTATCTTTGATTATTTCAGAGTTTGAGATAAAAATTTTAATGAATGTTTTTAAAATTGATCCTAAATTGTTGTTTTATCTGCCTTTTTTGGTTGATGAAATGAATGAAAAGAGTCTTCTGGATTTGCCTTTATTTGAATACCGCGAGAATTTTGTTTTTATCGGGAATTTTCTTCATGAGCCCAATTGGAATACCGTTCAATACTTGAAAGAAACAATCTGGCCATTAATTAGAAAAGACCTTCCAGAAGCTGTTTTGCAGGTTTATGGTGCCTATCCATCGCAAAAAGTCTTGCAATTGCATCAGCCTAAAAATGGCTTTTTTATTAAGGGAAGGGCTGCTGATGCGAATGAAATTGTAAAAAGTATCAGAGTTGTTTTGGCACCAATTCGTTTTGGCGCAGGTTTAAAAGGTAAATTATTAGAAGCCATGCAATGCGGAACGCCAAGTGTAACAACAGAAATTGGAGCAGAGGCAATGCATGCTGATTTGCCCTGGAACGGATTTATTACCAATGACATGGAGATTTTTGCCAAACAAGCTGTAGAATTGTATCAAAATAAAAATCTTTGGAAACAATCTCAAAAAAACGGAATAGCAATTGTAAATAAATGCTATCAAAAAAGTCAATTTGCTTCTTTATTAATTGATGAAGTTGATGCATTAATGCTTGATTCTGAAAACCATCGTCTCCATAATTTTATGGGAAGCCTGTTGCAGCATCATACTTTAAAAAGCACAAAATACATGGCAAAATGGATTGAAGCTAAAAATAAAAATTAGGCTTGCATTTTTCCAAACCCAACTGTTTCACGATAAATTTGAGGTGAAACATCTGCATTGGTTTTAAAGAAACGGCTGAAATAATGCTCGTCGTCATAACCTAATTCGTAGGCAATTTCTTTGACCGTTTTGTTGGTCATGTATAATTCTCTTTTCGCCTCAATAATGATTCTTTCCGAAATTAAATCGGTTAGTGTTTTGTTAAAATAATTCTTGGATAATTTGGCTAATGCCTTCGGAGAAATATTTAATAAATCAGCATAATTTCCTGCTGAATGTTTGGTTTTGAAATTCAGTTCAATCGCATCTTTTAGATTTTGAAGAATAAAAGGTTCTTTAGAATCAGAAATAGAATTCATTTCTTCTAATTGTTCTGTTTTTAATCTTGAAGCTGTAATTAAAAAGATTTTCAAATATGAAATAAGCAATTCATATTGTGCTAATTCTGTATTTTTAATCTCAGCTTTCATTTGTTCTAACACCATTTTAAAAGTCTGTGCAGCTTGTTCTGTAACCTTCACATAAGGCGGCTGATAAATGTTGTTGAATAAAACACCATTGCACGAAACTTCTTTTTGGTGCATGTGAATACAATAAAAATCGGGATGAAAGTGAATCGCAATTCCTTCAATTGATTCGTTTACACAAAGCATAAAGGGTTGATACGGAGAAAAGGCGAGGAGAGAGTTTTCTTCAAAAGAATGTTCTGCAAAATCGGCTTTGACTTTGCCTTTTCCTTTGGTTATCCATATTAAAGAGTAATGATTATTGCGCTGTAAATGATCAAAATGAATGTTGTCTTCAAATGGAAGAATTTTGAATGCTAAATTATCAGTTTGCGGATTTATTAAAGTGGAAACATTTTGAGAACCCATAAAGTGCTGTTTTTAAAAATATAAAGATAGTCATGAAAAGAATTCACAACTATCTTTATAAATTGTTTTTATTATAGTGATTGCATACTTCTTAATTAAACTGCAGGAAAGTCAATTTCAGTATTGGCAACGTTGTTGAAGTAGTTTGTTAGAACATTCAATGCTACGTGAGCTATTGTTTCTGTAATTTCTGCATCAGTAACTCCGATATTTTTTACTTTATTTACATCTTCATCGTTTACTAAACCATTTTTGCTGATTAATGTTTTAGCTAATTGTAAAATAGCTTCTGTTTTAAGGTCATTTGAATTTCCTGTTCTTGCTGCTTTTAAAACTGCCGGAGCTGCTTTAACTAATTTTTCTCCAATATAAGTATGAGCTGCTAAACAGTAATCACATGAATTGCTTTCTGAAACTGCCAAAGCAATTAATTCACCTGTTTTTACGCTTAATTTTCCGTGGCTTAATGCACCGCTTAAGTTTAAATATCCTTCAAGAACTGCCGGAGAATTTCCCATCGTTCTCATCATGTTTGGAACAACGCCTAATTTTGCTTGTACAGCGTTGAATAAATCTTTAGTTTTTCCTGTTGCTTCTTCCGGGTTTAATGCTGTTAATCGTGTCATCTTTATTTTAGTTTTTAAGTTATAATTATTTGTTGTCTTTTGACATTACAAAGTTGCGACGATTACAGATTTTAGAACATGGAGAATTCACGCTATGTGATGGATAATTTTCCCTGGCACTTTTTTGAATAAAAAATCCCCAACTATACAGAGATGATTGGGGGATTTAAGAATATTAAGTTGAATATTTTTATTTCAAAATGCCTTCAACAGCCTGAATTGTTGTTGCATGGTAGCCAGATTTAGCTTTTTCGAAGATTTGTTTTGCCCAAACTTTTCCTTCGGGAGTTTTGACCATTTCTTTATAAAGCATCATTACCGATCCTGTTCTGCTGATTGAAATTAAAAATTGTTCAATCGCTGGATAAGCTGGTTTGTATTGATGAATTAATGCCTGAACAAACCATTGACGTTTGATAATGAAATTTCCGCCTTTCGTAAAGTTGAATTCATTATCTATTGCTTCCATTTCTTTTGCTGTAATATCATTAGGAAGATGATCTATAAAATGTTGCTTTTCTGCAGTTGTCGTGATTTTTTTGCTTAAACCTGCAACACCAGTTTCTCTCCAGCTTTTTTGAATTTTATCAATAGCATCAAAATCGGCAGAACTTACAGGAACAATGTTTGATGGAATCCCAGGTTTGTAAATCCAGTCTTCTAATTTGATTTTATCTTCTAAACCTTTATCGTCTTTGATAAGATTTTCATTGATATATTTAACGAAATCCTCTGTTGTAATTGATTGGAAAGCGTGAGAATCAAAATAGTTTTTGATGAACGGATCGAATTTTTCACGTCCCACAGCATTTTCAATAACTCTTAAAAAAGCATATCCTTTTACATAAGGAATCATATTGATTCCGTCATCTGGATTTCTTCCTGTCAAACTAACTTTTAGTCTTGTGTCTGGACTTGTATTACCATATTCAGCAACGTTATCAGTTAATTCTTTATTTGTGATAACATTTTGCATTTCAAATTCTTTCTTTCCGAAAATAGCTTCTCCAATTCTGTGCTCTACATAAGTAGTAAAACCTTCGTTTAGCCAAATGTCATCCCAGGTTGCGTTTGTGACTAAATTTCCACTCCAGCTGTGGCCTAATTCATGTGCCAATAAACTCGTTAACGAGCGGTCGCCGGCAATAACTCCCGGTGTTAGAAACGTTAAATTTGGATTTTCCATTCCCCCATAAGGAAAGCTCGGAGGTAAAACCAATACATCGTAACGCCCCCAACGGTAAGGCCCGTAAAGTTTTTCAGCCGCTACAACCATTTTTCCGAGTTCTGCAAACTCCCATGCTGCTTTTTTTAGCATAGATGGTTCTGCGTAAACTCCGGTTCTGTTGTCGATCGATTGAAATTCAATATCTCCCACAGCAATCGCCATTAAATAAGACGGAATTGCTTTGTTTTGTTTGAAGGTGTAAACTCCCGTATCATTTTTCTTTTGAGGATTTACAGCGCTCATTACGGCTAATAAATCTTTAGGAACTGTAACTTTTGCGTTATAGGTAAAACGAATTCCCGGTGAATCCTGGCACGGAATCCAGGTACGTGACCAAATGCTTTCTCCCTGAGAAAAAAGAAATGGTTTCTTTTTATCTGCAGTTTGTTCCGGTTTCAGCCATTGTAAAGCTACAGCATCTTTAGTTGTACTGTAATAGATATTTACTTTGGTTGTATTGGGTTCAATTGTAATATGAAGCGGTTTTCCGTGAAATTCAACTTCGGAACCAAGTTCGAATTTGGTTTCTTTTTCGTCATCACCTAATGTTACTTTTGTAATATTAAGCGTGTTTTCATCGAAAATAATTTCGTTTCCTTTGCTGATGTTATCAATTTGCCAGGAAGCTTTTCCTGAAATAGTCTGTGTTTCAAAATCAACTTTGATATCAAGATCTAAATGTTTTACAACGGCTAAATCTGGCTTAGAGAAAGTGTGCTCATCTTTGACGATTACTGTTTCTGTATTAGTTTCTTTGGTGGTTTCTTTTTTCTGACAGGCTAGTGCTGTCAAAAATAAAGTCAGGAGAAATATTTTTTTCATAGTTCTAAAAGTTGAATTATGAATCTAAATTAAATAAAAAATCCCGTTTTGAAGTTCAAAACGGGATTTTAAAATAAATATAATAATCCTGACCCTGGTCAGGCTGACAAATTACGCCAACATAGTAACCGGGCTTTCGATGTATTGTTTTAATGTTTGTAAAAATTGAGCTCCGGTAGCACCGTCAATTGTTCTGTGGTCACAAGCCAATGATAACATCATTGTGTTTCCAACTACAATCTGACCATTTTTAACAACTGGTTTCTCAACAATTGCGCCTACAGAAAGTATGGCAGAGTTTGGCTGGTTAATAATTGAATTGAATTCAGTGATACCAAACATTCCAAGGTTAGAAACTGTAAAAGTGCTTCCTTCCATCTCCTGAGGTCCCAATTTTTTGTTTTTAGCTCTTCCGGCAAGATCTCTTACTGAAGCACCGATTTGAGATAAACTCATAGCATCTGTAAATTTCAATACAGGAACTACTAATCCGTCTTCAACTGCAACAGCAACTCCAATATTTACGTGGTGGTTGATGATGATAGCATCTTCTTTCCACTGAGAGTTAATTTTTGGATGTTTTTTCAATGCTAAAGCACAAGCCTTAATTACCATATCATTAAAAGATACTTTTGTATCCGGAACAGTATTGATTGTTGCTCTTGCTCCCATTGCTTCGTCCATGCTTACTTCAATCACTAAGTTGTAGTGAGGAGCTGTAAATAAAGATTCTGCCAAACGTTTTGCGATAATTTTACGCATTTGAGAGTTTTTGATCTCTTCTGTGAAAACTTCTCCGGCAGGAACAAATACTTTTGGTGCAGCAGCAGTTTCTTGTGGTTTTGCATCAGAAGCAGCTTTAGCAGCAGGTTGCGCAGATGGAGTAAAGTTTTCGATATCGCTTTTTACGATACGTCCGTTTTCTCCTGATCCTTTAACCTGATTTAATTGAATTCCTTTGTCAGAAGCAATTTTCTTTGCCAATGGCGAAGCTATAACTCTTCCGCCTGAAGTATCAGCAACAGTTTCTGTAGCTTTTTCAGCAGCAGGTGCCGCTTTTGTTTCTTCAGCAGGAGCACTTGCAGATGTAGTTCCTCCGGCAGTATAATTTTCAGCAATTCCGGAAATATCAGTTCCTGCAGGTCCTATAATAGCTAATAAGCTATCAACCGGAGCTGTATTTCCTTCCTGAATTCCTATGTATAATAAAGTTCCTTCATTGAAAGACTCAAACTCCATAGTAGCTTTGTCAGTTTCAATTTCGGCTAAAATATCACCTTCAGCAACAGCATCACCTACTTTTTTCAACCAGGTTGCTACTGTTCCTTCTGTCATTGTATCACTCAAACGTGGCATGGTTACAACAATAACACCTTTTGGTAGTTCGGTTGCAGCTTTTGCAGGAGCAGGAGCGTCAGTTTTTGTTTCAGCAGGAGCTTCTGTTTTTGGAGCTTCAGCAGCAGGAGTATCCCCACCGGCTAAAAGAGCAGAAATATCTTCTCCTTCATTTCCAATAATTGCTAATAAAGAATCTACAGGAGCAGTTTCTCCAGCCTGAATTCCGATATGTAAAAGAGTCCCTTCGTTGAAAGATTCGAACTCCATTGTTGCTTTATCTGTTTCAATTTCAGCTAAGATATCACCTTCACTGATTTTGTCGCCTACTTTTTTTAACCAAGTCGCTACCGTTCCTTCCGTCATAGTATCGCTCAAACGAGGCATTGTTACTTTTATCGCCATAATATTTTTATAGTTTATGAGGTGTAAATGGATAGTCTTCTTGTGCGTATACTACATCGTATAATTGTTGTAATTCAGGATATGGAGATTCTTCAGCGAATTTCACACATTCTTCAACCAGGTCTTTAACTCTTTGGTCAATTACTTCAATTTCTTCTTCTGTAGCATATTTTTGATCCATAATTACATCTAAGACTTGTGTAATAGGGTCAATTTTTTTGTATTCTTCCACCTCTTCTTTAGAACGGTATAATTGTGCATCAGACATAGAGTGTCCTCTGTAACGGTACGTTTTCATTTCAAGGAAAGTTGGTCCGTCACCACGACGTGCTCTTTCAATGGCTTCTGTCATTGCTTCAGCAACTTTTACAGGATTCATTCCGTCAACTGGTCCGCAAGGCATTTCGTACCCTAAACCTAGTTTCCAGATATCAGTATGATTTGCAGTTCTTTCTACAGAAGTTCCCATAGCATAACCATTGTTTTCAACGATAAATACAACCGGAAGTTTCCACAACATAGCCATGTTAAAAGCTTCGTGTAAAGAGCCCTGACGAGCAGCGCCATCACCAAAATAGGTCATTGTTACTCCTCCTGTATTGAAGTATTTATCTCCAAAAGCTAATCCTGCACCAACTGGAATCTGACCTCCAACAATACCGTGACCTCCGTAAAAACGGTGCTCTTTTGAGAAAATGTGCATAGAACCTCCCATGCCTTTAGAAGTTCCCGTTGCTTTTCCTAAAAGTTCAGCCATTACACGTCTGGGATCAACTCCCATACCAATTGGCTGTACGTGATTTCTGTATGCAGTAATCATCTTATCTTTTGTCAGGTCCATCGCATGTAAAGCTCCCGCTAATACTGCTTCCTGGCCATTGTAGAGGTGAAGAAATCCTCTTACTTTTTGTTGAATGTATAATGCTGCAAGTTTGTCTTCAAACTTTCTCCAAAGTAGCATGTCTTCATACCACTTTAAGTAAACCTCTTTTGTAACTTCTTTCATCTGAATTCTTTCTTTTGCTAAAGTTGTTTTTTTGTGTTATCAATTATTCCTATAACGCAAAATAGTTTCCTCCCACAAATTTGCGCCCGAAGGTCGGGATGCAAAAATAAGACATTAGATTTAAGAACTAAAATTTAAAAGCTACTTTTTGGTTTTTTTTACAAGAACTTTTTGTCAAACATGAAAGGAAGCAGATTTTTAAGGGATGCTGACTGATAAATTGCGCCTATTTCGCCCATAAAATAGATTTCTATAGGGGTATCTTGTTTAATTTCGTATTCTGCAATTGATTGTCGGCAAGAACCGCATGGAGGAATTGGTGCTTTTGTCTGGTTTGTATCTGAAGCTGCCGTGATAGCAATTTTTAAAATTTTCGCTTCAGGATACCTGCTTCCTGCATAAAAAATCGCTACACGCTCTGCACATAATCCTGATGGATACGCAGCATTTTCCTGATTTGATCCTAAAACTACTTTTCCATTATCCAAAAGTAAGGCAGCACCAACTCTAAATTGTGAGTATGGGGCATAAGCTTTTTTGCGAATCTCAACAGCCTGATCCATTAAGTTTTGAACGTCTTTTGGAAGCTCATCTAACGAATCGTATTCCGAAAATGATGATGTAATGCTTATTTCTTTCATTCTTTTTATGGGAAAAAAAATCCAAATTCCTAAAAAGTAGAAATTTGGATTGTTATTATTGTTTATTTTTTTGTTTAGTATTCTTCGTATTTGTCACCAAAATTAAAGGTTAATGAGAAACGAAGTGTATTTTCTAATGGATTTTTAACTTTTGAAGCAGAGAATAAATAAGATACATCCACTTTTACTATATTATATTTAAATCCGGCTCCTAAAGAGAAGAATTTCATAGCTCCCTTTTCAGGACTTTGATGAAAATATCCTAAACGCATTGAAAATGAGTCCTGATACAAATATTCAGCCCCTACGCTATAAGTGATTTCTTTTAGTTCTTCGCTGAAACCATCCGGTGCATCACCGAAGGATTTAAAAATTCCCGGAACCCATCCTATACTGTTATAATCATTATTTGCTTCCTGAACTCCATCAGTTTCACCCGGGTCTTGAGTATCTCCATCATCATTTAAATCAACCGGTACTGGTTTTTGTTGTGTAGGAACCAATAATTTTGCAAATTCTAAACTCACAGCGACTTTATTATAATCATCCAATATAAAATCAAAACCGGCACCTAATCTTAAATTAGCAGGCAGGAAGTTTGATCCATTATCAGAATCACTTAAATCGTAATTGATTTTTGGACCAAGGTTTTGAAAATTAAAACCGGCTCTCCATCTTCCGTTAAAATCACTGTAAGCGATTTCTTCAGATTGGTAAAATCCGGCAACATCAAAAGCAAATGATCTTGCAGCAGATAAACTTTGCCCTTCTGTAGTAAGACCTAAATTTGAGCTGATGAATCTGGCGCCAACAGCCATCGAAAACATTTCGCTTAACTTTAAGGAATAAGATCCGTCGATTGCATACTCTGATGGCTTAACAACATTTGGCTGATCAGTTTGATTCTCTCTTAATTCAATATCACCAATACTAAAATATCGAACGCTTCCCGCAAAAGCACTTCGTTCGTTAATTTTATTGTAATAGGTTAACTGACTTAAAGATATGTCATTTACCAGATCTGTTAAATAAGGAGTGTAACTCACAGAGAAACCCTGTTTGTCTACTGAAAAAGCATATTTAGCAGGATTCCATTGTTGTGAAAATGCATCTGCAGATGTTGCCACACCCTGATCGGCAAGACCGGCAGCCCTTGCATCAGCAGCAACTAGCAAAAAAGGCACACCGGTAGTAATTGGCCGGTCTTGTGCTTTTGCAAACGAAATGATAAGGAAACAGGATAGTAAGAGCGATATTTTTTTCATTTATGTGGTTAATGGTTGGTTAATATGTTGTTAATTGTACAAATATATATTATAGAATGACAAGTTTTTCATACTTCTCTGCTTTTTTGTTAGTTAAATTAGATTTTACGGTAAGTTTATATACATATACCCCTTTTCCAATTTTGTCTCCAAAATCATCTTTACCATCCCAGGTGATTTCTCGGGATAAAAAGCCCTCAGTAGTAATTGTCTGGTTTTTTGTCCAGACTACTTTTCCGGTTATGGTCATTACCTGAACCTGTACTTCTAAAGGTTCGTAAGGTCTGTTGTGAGAAAACCAAAATTGGGTATAATTGGAGAACGGATTAGGATAATTAAGAACATGAGTTAAGGTTAACGATTCGTCGCCAACCACAATAAATTGTATTTCACTTGTTACGGGATTGTTATAAACATCCCATGCCGTAAAGCTTATTGTATGCATTCCGGCACTCAAATTGCGTAATGGAAAACGTAAATTGCCATTAGTGTAATCATCTAATTTTGTTTGATAGTAATCATTTAAAACATAAGGATTACTAACATCTCCATCTAAAATTGCAACAATATCATGACCAATTCCACTTGCTGTATTGATCCCATTTTCATCTTCCAGAAAAGCTAAAAGAAATGGCGCATCATTTGTAATTCCTCCTGATACAAAAGTTTCATCATTCATATATAACTGCACTTTTGGGCTAATATTGTCCTGAGGTGCATTTTGGTTAATTCCGCCAATTTTTATAATATCATTATAACCCGATTGGTTTTCTAAAACCTCATTTTTTTTGGAATAAAAGCTGATTCTTCCATTGTTAACAGGAATTCTAATATCTCGGGGTACTATAAAACTAAACTCAAACTGACCATTGGTTACAGAAGCGTTTCCTCTAAAAATAGTTTCGCCAAGAGTTTTAAATTGCATTGCAGGACTATTGCCATCGTTATTTAGTGTAATGCTTGTGATAAATTTATCAAAGATAGAAGTTGAAAGCTCACCATTATAATTGCTCAATCTGTTATTATTTTCGTCTGTAATTTCACCTGAGATTTTAATTTTTGCTAATGATTTGAAATCTTCAATTGTTCCTGAAATTGGTACGTCATTTACTTTTGTCAGGTTAATTCGAGGTCTGGGGATGGCTAGCATTAGTGCCGGATCTCCTATGTAAAAAACAACATTGCTGGAAGAACTGGGGCTGTCATTTTTTGAAATTCTAAGAGCTTCAGAAATTGTTGTGTATTTATTTGTTCCAAAGGAAAGTAAATTTCTCATTAGATTATCATTGAAATTTTCAGCATTGTATTGGCCAATAGAACGTATGGTTGTCAGCATTGCAATAGCACCGCCTTTAGGATTCCAATAGGTATATTCGCCTGCTGTTGGTCTTGCTGGGTCATCAAAGCGGGAAAACTCACAGGTTATGGTTATAAACAAAGGATATTTGTATTGATTGTTTAAATTTTGGCTATCTGATTTTTCCCAAATACGTTCAGATGATAAACCGTCTTCTCCACCATGTCCTAAATAATTAAAAACTAAAGCACCTTTCTCAAAAGCATCAAAAAAATCAGTTTTTGCTTTCGGATATCTGGAGCCACCGGCTGATGCTTCTTGTGTATAAGAATCTAAAATAATTTTATCAATATTAAAAAATGGTTTTTCTGTAGCAATTACATCTGCTAAAGCATTTTGACGTGCTTGTAATGAAACATCAGAAGCTTTATCTGAATCATCGCTAATCAAGACAAAATTATTTCTCCAGTTCCCATAAGATTTCGTGTTGTGATATTCTAAAACTTTATTGACCATTTCTTCCGCCTGAGCGTTATCAGAAACTAACATTCTTCCAGCTGCAATGTCTATTCCGCCAAAAAAATAAGTTACATTTCCTTCGTCATTATCCATTAATCCATAGAAATCATCAGAAGCAAATGAAGACTCCCCTGAACTGTTACTGGATAAAGAATGATAAATAGGTACAATGTTGGAATTATTCGATATGCGATCTTTGTAGTCGAATGAAGCATCACCAAAGAGATTCAGGTATTTTATTCTTTTATCTGATGAAGAAGCATTTTTATAAATGTACTTAACACAATTTCGGATAGCAGAAATATCTTGTTTCCCTGATGAGAATTCCTCGTAAATGTTTTCAAGTGAAACAACTTTTACGTTTAGATTAGAATTGTTTCTGTGAAAGTTTGCCAATTTTTCAGCTTGAGTAAGTAAGGACTTTGGGGTAACAATTAAATAATCGATGTCCTGAAAAATATTTTGAGTATTCTTAAAAAGTGTTCCTTTTAAATTTTGATTAGCAATTTTTGATTGTCTTTCTTTTAAAGGAGTATAATAATCTCCCGGATCAATTGCGATATATTTTCTAATTTCTCCTAAAGAAGATTTGAAGCTGAAATTAGATTGATTGTTGTTTTCTGTTTTGGTTACATTATA
This sequence comes from Flavobacterium sp. Flavsp81, assembly GCF_059491325.1. Classification (NCBI taxonomy): domain Bacteria; kingdom Pseudomonadati; phylum Bacteroidota; class Flavobacteriia; order Flavobacteriales; family Flavobacteriaceae; genus Flavobacterium; species Flavobacterium sp. Flavsp81. Next base: position 4,124,809 of record NZ_CP168505.1, read on the forward strand.
TAGGTCAGTAATATCCCAAATTTGCGAAATTCCAGAAGCGTTTGAAATATTGTAATTTACAATTCCTGATACTGAACTGGCTAAGTCGTATTGAAACTGAAATTGCTTGCCTAGTCCCGTTAGTTTTCTTTTTGCAATTAAATTAATATAATCTAAATATCCTTTTGAGCCGGGAACACCATTATTATTGTAGATTAATTTGATTTTTACATTTTCAGATCCTGTAAAACTTGAGTTGGCAGGTAATTTTCCGGTATAAAATTTTGTATCAGAATTAGATACAATTTGGCCAAATATAATGCTCCCAACATTTTGTCCGTTCGCTGAAACGGTAAAAGAAGTATTTGTAAATGCAGCTGAAGCGCCAACCATTTCAATTTTTATTGGAGTTGTCGTTTCAAGATTTGGAAAATTAAACTCGAATTCCTGTTCCTGATCAATGTCAAAAGATTCTCCAAACCATTGACGTCCTAAATGTGCAATATTGATTTTGTCAATTTCATGAAATTGATGATCATCGAAAGTATTTAGTTCTAAAGTGCTATTTCCTGTGGGTTGATTTGTATTTGAAATTCTTTTTCCATTACCTCCTTGTGTTGTAATATAATAATAAGATTTAGTGTCGTATAAATTAATGTTAGTTTCACTTTCGGTATTCCAATTATTAGTTCCTTCAGCATAAAAAAGAATGTAATCTTCATTGTTGAAAGTACCATCGCTTTCTCCAATAACCTGAATTGCGTTTTCGATTAAATCTTCGGGATAATAAATAGCATTACTTAAAGGAAGCATCCTTCCTCCGTTTCCATAAATTTTAATTTTTTTCGGATCGCTTTTGCTTGTGTCAAAGCCCAGATTTTGTAAAAAAGATCTTGAAATTTTATAAACACCTGATTTTTCAACATAAAAACGGTACCAATCTCCGGATGCTAAAACCGAATTTGAAATAATAGCAGATTTTAAAGCAGATGCTGAATTGTTGTTTTTTGAAGTATTATTTATTGAATAGGAAAAAGATTTAATTCGTTTAAAACTATTTCCTTCTGATATAATTGGCGACAAAGAGATAAAACCTTGTTTTTGATCCCTTGAGATAGCTATTTTAAGTGTTTCGTTTGGTTGCTTTGGAATGTTTGCTAATGATAAATCTCCTAAATCACTAACTTGAACCTGCTCATATATAATATTAGTAATTTGAACACTGCTGCTGTTCGAAAAGTCAGAATAATTGGGTTTAAATAATAGCGATATACTTTTTTTAGCATTGTCATATCGAAAATTATCTCCTGTAAAGTAAGGTATGCTCGTTTTGAATTCACCAAAATTCATTTCTTTTTTGTTATGCCAATCTATCGTCAGCGTTCCATTTTTCTGAGAAAACAAGAAAAATGGAGCCAAAAAAAGGTATAAAAGTATGGTTTGTTTCATAGCTAAAGAAAACGAAATTAAATTTAATATATTTTAGTGAGTAAAAATATATTATTTAATGTAATAGTAATAATAAAAAGTATATTTTTGCGTTCGGAACTATAGGTTATTTTCTGGTAAAAAACAGCTAAATAAAATTATTAGAACAGATGTTGCTAATTAAATGTTAATTATTATATTGCAACACCTAAATTTATCACCTAAGAATGAGTATGAAAGTAAACAAAATTGTAGCCCTGCAAGTAATGATGTCAATAGTATTGATGTTTGGCACGGCTAGTTGTAGCAAAAAATCAAGTTCAAGCCGCGCTTCAAGAGCAACAGGTTGGGACGTCGATAGTCAAAACGGAACGGCTGCCAGAAATGCAGGAAAAAAACAACAGGCAGGACCTGGTTTGGTTTTTGTTGAAGGAGGTACATTTACTATGGGTAAAGTACAGGATGATGTTATGCACGATTGGAATAACACAGCAACTCAACAACACGTTCAGTCGTTTTACATGGATGAAACAGAAGTTACCAATGGTATGTATTTAGAATACCTTGAATGGTTGAAGAAAGTTTTTCCTCCTACAGAAGAAAGTTATAAAAATATTTATGCAGGAGCATCGCCAGATACTTTGGTATGGAGAAATCGTTTAGGATATAACGAAACCATGACAAATAATTATTTGAGACATCCTTCATATGCTAATTATCCGGTAGTTGGGGTTAATTGGATTCAAGCTGTTGAATTCAGTAAATGGAGAACTGACCGTGTAAATGAAGCAGTTTTAGAGAAAAATGGATATATTAAAAAAGGAGCAAAAACTCAGGATATAACTGCAGAAAGTTTATTTAATACTGAGGGATATCTAGCTTCTCCTTCTACAAGTTACGGAGGTAATGAAGAGGTAGTTTTGAAGAAAAGCCCTAATGGAAGAAGACCTAGAAAAGGAAAAGATGGTGCTGTAGAAGAACAAAAAAATGTTTATGCACAACGTTCTTCAGGGGTTATTTTACCTGAATACAGACTTCCTACTGAAGCAGAATGGGAGTATGCAGCAGCAGCAGATGTTGGGCAAAGAGAATATAATATCTATAAAGGACAAAAGAAATATCCTTGGTCCGGAGATTATACTCGTTCATCAAAACGTAAAAACAGAGGAGATCAATTGGCAAACTTTAAGCAAGGAAATGGTGATTATGGTGGAATTGCAGGTTGGTCAGATGATGGAGCAGATATTACAAATGCAATAAAAAGCTATCCTCCAAATGATTTTGGATTATACGATATGGCTGGAAACGTTGCAGAATGGGTAGCGGATGTTTACAGACCTATAATTGATAATGAAGCGAATGATTTTAATTATTTCAGAGGAAATCTTTACGGTAAAAATAAAATCGGTAAAGATGGAAAAATCGAAATAGTTACAAAAGAAAATATTAAATATGACACTTTGAGTAATGGTAAAGTTGTTGCCAGAAATCTTCCAGGTGAAATTGCTCAGGTTCCTGTTGATGAAAATGAGACCTATTTGAGACAAAATTTTAGCAAAAGCGATAATATCAATTACAGAGATGGGGATAAACAATCTTCGAAATATTATGATTTTGGAGATGCTACTGATGATAGTAAAAAGGAAGCAATGTATAATTCTCCGATGCATAATGTTACCACAGATAGTTTAGGTAACATGGTTAGAAAATATGATAATACAAGTAAAAGAACAACTTTAATAAACGATAAAACAAGAGTTTATAAAGGAGGTTCCTGGAGAGACAGAGCTTATTGGTTAGATCCTGCACAGAGAAGATATTTCCCTCAGGATATGGCAACAGACTATATCGGATTTAGATGTGCTATGTCTAGAGTAGGTGCTAAAACTGAAAGAAGAAAATCACCAAGGAATTAATTTTAGAAATTCCAATAAAAAATCCAAATTCCAAAAGCTGTTTTCAGTATGGAATTTGGATTTTTTTTTATAATTATAAAAAAAATTTATAAAATGAATATTCAGGAAATTCATGGCTTATTTTTAAAATGTAAATCTCTTTCAATTGATACACGTAAGATTGAAAAAGATTCTATGTTTTTTGCTATTAAAGGAGAAAATTTTGATGCTAATACTTTTGCGCAGGAAGCATTAGAGCGTGGCGCCTTATTTGTAATAATTGATAATCCGTCTTATTTAATTGATCATAGAACTATTCTGGTTCAAAACAGTTTAGAAACATTACAGAAATTGGCAAAATTTCACAGGTTGTATTTGAAAATCCCTATTATTGCCTTAACGGGAAGTAATGGAAAAACAACTACTAAAGAGCTTATCAATGTTGTTTTATCTCAAAAATACAATACTAAAGCTACCGTTGGAAACTTAAATAATCATATTGGAGTTCCGTTAACATTATTGTCTTTCACAAGTGAAACCGAAATTGGAATTGTGGAAATGGGAGCCAATCATAAAAAAGAAATTGAGTTTTTATGTGATATTGCACAGCCTGATTATGGTTATATTACCAATTTTGGAAAAGCACATTTAGAAGGATTTGGTGGAGTTGAAGGTGTAATTGAAGGGAAAAGTGAAATGTATAAATATCTGATAGATAACAATAAACTTGCTTTTGTTAATCTTGAAGACCCTATTCAGGTTGAAAAATCTAAGACAATAAAAACATTTACTTTTGGAATTAACAATAGTAACGCAGATGTTAAAATTAATTCAATTGAAGCTAATCCATTTGTGATTATTAGTTATGACAGCTTTATTGTAAATTCAAACTTAATAGGTCTTTATAATGCGAATAATATTAATGCGGCTGTTGCCATTGGCAATTATTTTAAAGTTGATATAAAAGATATTAAAGCCGCAATCGAAAATTATATACCAAGCAATAATAGATCACAGTTATTAAAAAAAGGAACCTTTCAGATTATTTTAGATGCCTACAATGCTAATCCGAGCAGTATGGCTGTAGCAATTACTAATTTTTTACAATTAGACAGTTCAAATAAAATAATGGTTTTAGGCGATATGTTTGAACTTGGTAATGAAAGTCAAGAAGAACATAAGATTATAGTTGATTCTTTATGCAATCAAAATGAGTCAGCTGTTTATCTGATTGGAAAATCTTTTTTCGAGAATTTTGTTCCTAATGAAAAACTCCATTTTTTTGAAACTTTTGAAGATTTTGCCGAATATTTAAAAATGAATAAATTCAAACAAGAAAGCACTATATTGATTAAAGGATCTCGTGGTATGGCTTTAGAAAGGACTTTAGATTATATATAAACCTTAAAAGTTGAGTTAAATAAAGAAGATTATGGTCTTAATTGATACTTTTAGAAAATTAGCAATGTCTTTTCCAGATGCTACTGAAGAACCTCACTTTGAGAAGACTTCTTTCCGTGTCAACAAAAAAATCTTCGCTACTTTTGATGAAAAGAATAATCGGGCAGTTTTAAAATTAAATGAAATTGATCAATCGGTTTTTTGTGCTTCGAGCGAAATGATCTTTTACCCCGTTCCAAATAGATGGGGCAAACAAGGCTGGACCATTGTAGAACTCTCAAAAGTAAGGCCGGAAATGTTCGAAGATGCGTTGATACTTTCTTATCAAAATGTTATTGCTAAAAAGAAATAATTTTATATTTCACCATTTAAGTATTCAGAAAAATTAAGAGTTAAAACTTAGTGAATCTGAATATCTAAATGGTTCAAAAAATATTCTATTTTAAATCAATAGTTCTAAATGTCAAATTTACTCTTGGCTTTGAAGTGGTTTTTGTTGAGGGCAAACGATGCAGCCAATGTGTTTGCGTAATATCTTTCATGACTAATAAACTTCCATGTTCCAGAATTAAAGAAACAGTTTCTTTGGTTTCTTTATGTTTGAAAGCAAACTTTCGTTCCGCACCAAAACTTACCGATGCAATTGCTCCGTTCTTTTTTAAGTCTTTTTCGGCATCACTATGCCATGCCATTCCTTCTTCGCCGGAATGATATAAATTCAGCAGACATGAATTGAATGTTTCTTGTGTTTTTTCTTCAATAGCAGCTTTTAATTTAAGTAATTCCTTTGTCCAGAGAAGTGCTTTTTTGGTGGTTTTGGAATAAGTATATTCAAATTCATGATCGCCATACCATGCTACTTTTCGTTTGGTTAGAATTAATTTTCCGAAGATTATGGCTTCATCGTTTTTCCATTCTATGGTATTCAATAAAATATCACGATAGAAATCGGCTTTTTCTTTCGTAAATAATTTTCCGTAATAGTTAACAGTCCCATTTTTGGGAAGCAAGTTTGCAGTTTCGTTTATTTCGGGATTAAATAAGTCCATTTTTCCAGTTTTGATATTCAGTTTTCATACAATGCCCACAAGGCCTGAAACCATTTTGTTTGGTTTCATTTTCAGATAAAAAGAATACGCGATTTTCTCTTTTCATCCTTTTTCCAGAGGAACATTTTAGCATTCCGTAGATTTTTAATTTTCGGTTTCCACCAAAACAAATTTCCGCATTTTTAATTTTAATTCGGAGATCTGAATCGGAAATTTTAATATGATAAATCATTATTTTATATGTTTGTTTATTGTAGAGGCGCACAGCAGTGCGTCTCCCGCAACAATTGTCGTCATGGATTATACGTGACGTTAGACGCACTGCCGTGCGCCTCTACAGATATATCATGCGTTGAATATTCTACATGATAACATTCTCTGCACCTTTGAACCTTAATTTAATGCATCATGAAAAATAATTCCCAATGTATGTCGTTCACCGGAATGAATTTCGCTCACACCATGTTTCATATTTACGCGATAATATCCTTTTGTTCCTTTTACAGGCCTGAAATTGGTTGTAAAAATTAAAACATCGCCTTTTTTTGGTTTTAATACAATTGCTTTAGATTGTGCTCTTGGAGTTTGCTGAGTCAATACAAATTCACCACCTGTAAAATCTCCGTCAGGCTCATTCAGGAAAAGTACAATTTGAATAGGAAAATAAATATCTCCGTATAAATCCTGATGTAAAGTATTAAAACCGCTTTTCCCATATTTTAAAATTAAAACAGTTGCTTTTAATTGATTATTGGCATGACATTGTTCCAATAATTTTTCGTGGGTTTCAGGGAAAATAGTATTGATATTAAGTGCTTTCATCCAGGTATTTGCAATTAGTGAAAGTTTTGGATAAACCGAAGTTCGAATTGTTTGAATCAAATCCGGAAGCGGATAATTGAAATATTTATATTCGCCCAAACCAAAACGATAACGTTCCATTACAACCGTTTTTCGATATAAAACGGGATTAGAATAATCTGCTTTTAAAGTTTCACATTGTTTATTATCGAGAAGATTTGGAATAATCGCAAAACCTTTCTCATGCATAGATTCAGTGATGCTTTCCCAGTCAAGAGAAGCTATTTTTTCTTTCATTATTTTGTTCTCGTTAATCCGCCATCAACTGTAAGTTCAATACCATGAATGTAAGAAGCATCATCTGAAGTAAGAAATACTACAGCTTTTGCTATTTCATATGGTTCTCCAAAACGTTTAAAAGGAAGTGTTGGGATAATCGACTCTATTGTACCTTTAATTTGTTCTTGCGAAAGACCTGTATTATTAAAAATATTAGTTTTAATATGGCCAGGACTTATGCCATTTACACGTATTTCTTTAGAAGTGCATTCAGCCGCAAATGTTTTAATAAACGATTGAACAGCAGCTTTGGCAGCTGTATAAACGGAGGTGTTAGGATGACCAACTTCGGTAAGAAATGTAGTGTTTAAAATTATTGAGCCGCCTTTTGATAGTATTGGCAGCATTTGTTGTACGGTAAAAAATGTACCTTTTACCAGCACATCAAATAACTCATCAAAATCGGTTTCAGTTACCATTTCGATAGGAGCAAATTTTCCATATCCGGCATTAACAAATAAAATATCTAATGTATTGGTATGTAAATTTATTTGATTTTTCAATTCAAAAATATCAGATAAACTTCCGGCGTTAGATACAATTCCTATTGCATTTGCTCCCAAATTACTGACCGCTTTATCTACTGTTTGCTGACTGCGTCCTGTAATAATTACTTTAGCACCATTGTCAATAAATTCTTTTGCAGTTGCAAACCCCATTCCGTTTGTGCCTCCCGTTATCAAAACGGTTTTGTTTTTAAATTTTTCCATTGTTTATTAATTTAGATTTGCAAATATTCTAAAAACAAATAAGCAGAAAAATCCGAAACTTGCGGTATTTAAATATCTGAATTAAACTGAGCACTTTCCCAACCAATTATGGCTGTTTTTCGGGTGTTTCCCCACATATAACCACCAAAAGTTCCCGATGATTGGATCACACGATGACACGGAATTAAAAATGCTACAGGATTACTTCCTATTGCAGTTCCGACAGCTCTTGAAGCATTTGGTTTTTCGATTTTTTGTGCAATCGAACCATAAGTAGACAATTGCCCCATTGGAATTTTGAGCAGCGTTTCCCAGACTTTCAATTGAAAATCTGTTCCTTTTAAATGTAGTTTTATTTCAGATAATTTACTCCAGTCATTCTGAAAAATAAATAAGGCATTTTGTTGCGCCAAATCGAGTTTTTGGGAAAATGCTGCATTAGGAAATTTATGTTTTAGATCTGCAAATCCCTTTTCTTCATTTTCAGAAAAAGCCATAAAACAAATTCCTTTTTCGGTCGAAGCCACAATGATATTCCCAAACGGACTTTTGGCAAAATTATAATTTATAAAAAGATTTTTACCTCCATTTTTGTATTCTGCGGGTGTCATTCCTTCGATATTTACGAATAAATCATGTAAACGGCTTGTACCCGAAAGCCCTGTTTCATAAGCAGCATCGAATAAAGTAGCGTGATTATTTTCTTTCAGGATTTTCTTGGCATGTTCGACACTGATATATTGTAAAAATTTCTTCGGACTTGTTCCTGCCCATTCTGTAAATAAACGTTGAAAGTGGAATGGGCTTAAATGTACTTTTTCGGCAACCTCATCAAGATTCGGTTGTTCCCGAAAGTTAGTTTTGATATAATCTATCGCTTCTGCAATGCGATTATAATTAATGTTTTCCTGTGTGTTCATTTTCATTCAATTTTATAATACAAATATCGGTTAGGTTTTGTGGTTATAAAATCCGAAACTTGCGCAAGTTTTGTGGTTTTGTACCAGTTCTGTAAAATCTAAAATTTTTTGAGTATTTAGAATTTCTTTAATGCATTGCAGTTTTAGAAAAACTATTAAAATTTACATTCACGTAAAAAGGAGGGTTGGATTACGGTTTTATTTTCTGTTTTTCCAAATTCAATTTCTCCAAAAGTTCAGCTTTGAAATTTTTTAATAAACTTTCATTAATATTAAAAGCAGTACACCAATCGATACTTTTATACAGTATATTTTCAGGTATGTAGACTGAAAGCTCTCGTATTAAATTGTCACATTCTATATCATACACATTCATTTTAAAATGAAGTATATCTTTTAGTGGATGATCTCCTGGTCCGCCTGCTGCCATGTTTTTATTTTATAAAGATGAATTGTGGATTACTTTTATTTTAATCAATTTTTCAACTATTTTAAGTCTTCATTTCCGAGTGAGATACTTATTAATTTATAACTACTTTCGGTTCTTAGAAACTCGAAATGATCTTGTTTGGCATTTTTATTTTTGGGGGTAATAACGATATTTTTTACCGGATACATCCATTCTTTTGGCTGATTGCAGTTGTTAAAATACTGCTGATATTCTTTTTCTTCGTAAATAAATTGATTCAGTCCTTCACTAAAAATGGCATAATCACAGTTTGCCGAATTCAGATCGGATAATTTCTTTTTGATTTGTTTGTAATTACGATTTAAGAATACAGTTTTTGACTCGCTTGTCCATCCGTTGGGTTCTTTCCAAAACGTTATTTTATCATTGGAAACCTGAAGAAGACTTTCTTTGGATACGTTTTTAAGCAAATTGTTTTTTACCCAGGATTTGAATTCCTTGTCAAAATTAATGAAGGAATAATATTGTCCGTCAACACCCATAAAATTATCCCGTATCGGATCCTGATTTTTTTCTTTAGATTTTTCTACCGAATAAAAATTCAATTCATCATTATAACCGAAATTTTCTATTAGAATTTTATTATTGGTGTCAATCAGATATTCTTTGCCTCCGGACCAGCTAAAGTGACCATCGTCACCAGGTTCCATTATTTTTTCTGCCCCTTTTAAGGTTATAATCATTCCGTTTCTAACTTTAGTTAAAGCACTGTATTGGGCTGGAATTATGATTTTACCATCATGATTAAATATTCCCATCTTGTCTGTTTTCGGATCTCTAAAACGGATAAAACCTTCATTCTCACAATCTGGACCATTGTCAAAAGTATACAAACTGTCAATACCTACTATTTTTCCTGTTTTGGTAAGATAATAGCTTTTCCATTTCTCATTAACTTCTTCTGTAACGGCAACAATATCATCAAATTTATTGGCAGAAGTCAATCCCATAAATTTAGGTTCAATTTTGATTTTGCCTTCCAGATCCTTAAAACCAATATGTGTAGTGTCCTTATCCCAAAAAGAAATCCAGGTGTTTTTATTTTGGGCGAATAGATTGCAGCCTGTAAAGAGAAATATATAGATAAAAATAAGTTGCTTCATTAAAAAGGTATTTCTAGTAAATATAAGACAAAGCTTTTGAAATGAAAATCCTTGCAGGAACTGAATTCATTCCAATTTTCTGTAAGAGCTTATTTGTATTATTGTGATAGTGTATATTTCGTTTTCTCCTTCTTCTTTTTCTCTTTTTCTTCTGTTTTGGTCTTTTTCTCTTCTTCGTGTTTTTTGGTTAATTCTTCTTTTTCCAGCTTAGCAGTTTCTACTTCTTTTTTTAGATCTTCAATTTTTTTAGAACGAGTTTCTATTTCAGTTTTTGTTTTACTTAATTTTTCTTCAGATTTAGCTATCTGCTTTTTAGATTTTTCGATACTTTTTTGTTGATTGTTATCTGGATTGTTTTGAAGATCGCTTAATTTATCTTGTTCATTTTTTAAATCAACTTCTTTTTCTTTTGATTTTTCTTCCAGTTTTTTCAGTCTTCGTTCTTCTGTAGTTAATTTGCTTTCTGCAGTTTCAATTCTATTTTTTGAATGCGACATCATGTACCGCATTTGTTGTTGTTGCATATTTATTTGTCGTTCACGGGCCCATTGTGCATTCTGATTGTTCATTTGTTGATGCATATTTCTTGATTGTTGTTGCTGAATTTGCATAGAATTATTTAGCGTGTTCATATTATACTGAGCTGTTGCAAGAAGTGGAAAGGTGATTAATATCATCAAAATAAGGCGTGTTCTCATAATTTGGTTTTCGGTTGTTTATTAATCAAATGTATATTTATATTTTAAAAAGTTATATAAAAAATCTGATTAATTTCAAAGTTCCTGATCACTGTTTGCGTGAGGGATAGCAGTAAGCTGCCGAAGCAGCACGAATAGCCCGACAGCATTTAAGAAAATGCCTAATGAGCACAAAGTATATTAGGCATTTTTTTAAATGGTGGCACGCCCAAATAAATTTGTAGATTCCTGATTTTAGATTAAAAGACAAAACCCGACAGGTTTTTAAAAACTGTCGGGTTTGAAATATGTATTAATTAAGAAATCCAGATTTAGAATCTAAATCTAAGATCAGAAATCTAAAATTTACTAGTATCTGTAATATTCCGGTTTGAAAGGGCCTTCCACCGGAACACCAATATAAGCAGCCTGATCATCACGCAAAGTTTCCAATTCAACTCCTAATTTAGCTAAGTGCAAAGCAGCCACTTTTTCATCTAAATGTTTTGGCAACATATAAACGTCATTGTTGTAAGCAGCGCTGTTTTTCCATAATTCGATTTGAGCCAAAGTCTGGTTTGTAAATGAGTTACTCATTACAAAACTTGGGTGACCTGTAGCGCAACCAAGGTTTACCAAACGACCTTCAGCCAAAATGATGATATCTTTTCCTGCAATAGTATATTTGTCAACCTGAGGTTTGATTTCGATTTTAGATTTACCGTGGTTTTTGTTTAACCAGGCCATATCAATTTCATTATCAAAGTGACCGATGTTACAAACAACCGTTTTGTCTTTCATTTGCTCGAAGTGCTCTCCAAGAACGATATCTTTGTTTCCTGTAGTAGTAATGATGATATCAGCAGTAGCAATTACAGTGTTTAATTTTTTAACTTCATAACCGTCCATTGCAGCTTGTAAAGCACAAATTGGGTCAATTTCAGTAACCGTTACAATAGATCCGGCACCTCTGAAAGAAGCAGCAGTTCCTTTTCCAACATCACCGTATCCGCAAACGATAACTCTTTTTCCGGCTAACATTAAGTCAGTTGCACGACGAACTGCATCTACAGCAGATTCTTTACAACCGTATTTGTTATCAAACTTAGATTTAGTAACAGAATCGTTAATGTTGATTGCAGGCATTGGCAACGTTCCGGCTTTTACTCTTTCGTAAAGTCTGTGAACACCAGTTGTAGTTTCTTCAGACAATCCTTTGATTCCAGGAACCAATTCAGGGAAACGGTCAATAACCATATTTGTTAAATCCCCGCCATCATCAAGAATCATGTTCAATGGTTTTCTGTCTTCACCAAAGAATAAAGTCTGCTCAATACACCAGTCAAATGATTCTTCGTCAAGACCTTTCCATGCATACACCTGAATTCCGGCAGCAGCAATAGCAGCAGCAGCCTGATCCTGAGTAGAGAAAATGTTACAGGAAGACCAGGTAACCTCAGCACCAAGAGCAATTAACGTTTCGATCAAAACAGCAGTTTGAATCGTCATGTGCAAACATCCTGCGATACGGGCACCTTTAAGAGGTTGTTCATCTTTATATTCAGCACGAAGCGCCATTAGACCCGGCATTTCAGCTTCAGCCAGTTCAATTTCTTTTCTTCCCCAAGCCGCTAGAGAAATGTCTTTTACTTTGAAAGCCACATAAGGCGTAGTTGTAGTACTCATTTATAGTATATTTGTATTGTAGAATTTTTTGCAAATTTACGGAATAGCTTTTGAATTTTTACTAAATTCTGTAAGATTTGTGAAATGTTTAATTTCTTAATCTTTAGAATATTAGTCGATTAGTACAATTATCATATTGGCGTAGTCGAAATAAGAAGCTAATCCTGCTGTCCGCTATATCTTTTCCCGGCTAAAGAAGCCGGAAAAAGGATGCCGTTCCCATCAGGGCTAAAAAAAAAAGACCAGACATTAAATTACAACTTAAATTTCCAAAAGAAAAATAATTCATAATTCACAACTCATAATTCATAATTAAAAGAAGTAATGCCTTTATTTAAAACCATACACTGCAACGAAACGACCAAAATTTTAATCTGGGAAATAACAGAATCTCTCGAGGAATTATTGAGCAAAGTGGTTTTAAAGGAAAAAACGCAGCGCAGGCTGGACGGAATGAAATCTCAGTCGCATCAACGTGCTTTTTTGAGCGTTCGGATGCTGATTCAGGAAATGGGTTTTACAGATAAAGATTTGCATTATGATGAATTCGGGAAACCATATTTTGATTGTCATAATTTTATTTCGATTACACACTCATACCACTTTGCAGCCATTATCATCAGTCATGAAACGGTTGGAATTGATATGGAATTACAGCGCGAAAAAATCCTCAAAATCGCTGATAAATTTGTCGATACCGAATTTGAGTACTTAAATGCAAATGTTTCAGAAGAATATGTAAAAAAACTTACTATAATCTGGGGTGCCAAAGAAGCAATTTTTAAAATCAGAAATGAAAAAGGTATCAGTTTTAAAGATCATATCAGGGTTGGAGATTTTTCTTTGGATAAAAAAGAAACCCTGGCCAGCCTTCATTTTGATGATTTGATTAAGGATTTTAACGTGTACTACGAAGAAATAAAATCCGATAATTCAGACCAGAATTTTACATTGGTTTACGCTTTCGAAAAGTAAAATTTCAATATAAAAAATTCCAAATTCCAAAACTCACGACAATCTTGTTATTTCGACCGAAGGGAGAAATGACAAAAATGAGCTTAATCTAAAAGTTCTAAAGTAGCTCATTCATTTTTTTTCGATGTTCAAACATACTCAAAAACAAAAATGTTCCCATTTTTTGGGCACGACGTTTTAGCGTTACTACATTTTCGCCTTCAAAATGTTCGTCTAAGGTTTGAAGCCAATAGTTCAGCCATATTCCAAATTCGTTTGAGGTAATTTTGCCTTCAAAATGCGCATCAACTTCATTATGAACAGCATTGGGATTTCCGCTGTATTTTTTTACTGCAAACAAATTGGTTTCCCAAAAATCAGTCAGTTTTTCTAAATGCGCGTCCCAATCTTTGATCATTGTATTAAAATAAAAACCAATTTCTTCATCGGCCCTTATTTTAGAATAGAACTGATGTACTAAAAATTCGATATCAGTTCTGTTTTCTATTTGTTTTTTCATAATATAAAACTGTTCAGAAATATAAATAAAACACTCAAAAAAGCACTTATAAGAATAAGGTTAAAAACCAATTTATGTTTCATTTGTGCCAAAATTGAAGTATTTACAAAGATACAAGCTAATACAATAATAGCCAATTGAATCATTTGACCAATTGATGTTCCGTGTGAAAGAATATACATGGCAGCTGCTGCACCCAAGCAGCTTTGGCCAATGACAGCCATTGTTGCAGAACCAATATAACTTTTGTTGAAATTTTCGAATGTTGTTTGATATAGTGTCATGATATTGAGATTTTTATATCACAAAGATACATGCACTATACCGCTGCATTTTATGACTTAAATCATAAAACAAGAACTGTTTTATCTGTATACTTTTCTATTAATTATCTTCAAAACACCTTTCTTTTCCAGAGCTTTGATTGTTCTGATTACGGTTTCTACACGTAATCCGGTCAAATCACCAATTTGTTGTCTTGTAAAATTGATGAGATAGCCATTTTCATCTTTTTTAAAGTTAAAATAAGCAATTCCGTGATCGATCAGTTTTAAAACCCGATGTTCCGGTTCCTGAGTTGACATTTCTGCCGCCATGACTGATTTATAATACAAACGCTGGGCTAAATTCTCAATTATTTTAAGGCTGACTGCAGGATTTTCTTCCAGCAGTTTCATGAAATTTGATTTTGGCAGACAAAGAATTTGTGTGTCTTCTACGGCAACCGCGCTTGCAGGATAATTTTGATTTAAAAATAACGGCGGCTCACCAAATGACTGATCTTTATAAAAAATTCCCTGAATAAATTCGCGTCCGTCATCATTGTAATTGTTCATTTTTATTTCACCGGAAACAATCTGATAATAATGTGCAGGCAGTTTTCCTTCTTCAAAAACAGTTGAAGTTTTTTCGTAAAACTTGTTTAGGGCACCATATTTTTCTAAAAGATCGACAGCAATCATACTTTGTTTCTTTGGTTATCAAAAGCTATTACGCAAATATAATTCATTCAAAATAGTTCTTCTGCATTAAAAAACTTTTACTTTTACGCCCAATTATGAGACAAAAAATATCCAATATCTACCAGCAAATTATTCAGGCCAAGATTGATGGGCAAAAACTGCTTGCCATACTTTTAGATCCGGACAAAATTGTTTGGGAAAATTTAGATCATCTTTTGCTTAAAATAAACCAATCGCCTGCAACCCATATTTTTGTTGGCGGGAGCATAGTTCAGACTACTATTTTAGAAGATTTAATGACGGAATTAAAACAAAAAACAATGTTGCCCGTTATTATATTTCCGGGAGATCCTTCGCAAATTTCATCTCAGGCTGATGCCATTTTGTTCTTGTCTTTATTGTCCGGCCGAAATGCTGATTATTTAATTGAATATCAGGTTCAGGCAGCACCAATTCTCAAAAAAACAAACCTCGAAGTTATTTCAACAGGTTATATTTTAATAGAAAGCGGTAATGAAACCGCAGTAGCAAGAATAAGCAAAACGCAGCCTCTCGATCGTCAGGATCTTGATTTGGTTTTGGCAACTGCACAGGCCGGCGAAATGTTAGGGAATAAATTAGTGTATCTCGAAGCGGGGAGTGGCGCAAAACAACCTGTTCCGTTGGAAATGATACAGCTAATCTCTCAAAATATTGAAATCCCGATAATCGTTGGAGGAGGAATTACAAATCTGAAAGGGATTCAAAAAGCATATAATGCAGGTGCGGATTTAGTGGTCATTGGAACAGCTTTTGAGAATAACAGCCATTTTTTTGAATTATAAGATTCAAAAATAACAACCAAAATAAAACCGCTAAAATGATAGATTTTTTTCTCGATAGTTATAAAAATGCACCTTTATGGCATATTGCTCTAGAGTTTTTGGTTTTTGTCTGCGGAATTTTAAGCGTTTGGTTTGCGAAAAAAGAAAATATCTGGGTATATCCTACAGGGTTAATTGCTACTGTGATTTCAGTGTATCTTTTATATGTTGCAGGTTATATAGGCGATATGATTATCAATGTGTATTTTTCTGTTATGAGTATATATGGATGGTATGTTTGGGCAAAAGGAGGAACAGCTGAGGACACTCTGCCAATTACCAGAACAAATCTTAACGAAAAAATCATAGGAGTTTTATTGTTTTTAGTCACGTTTTTTGTAGTTTTAGAAATCTATAAATATTTCGATTATGAAATTAAAACAGACAATTATGTCGATATGGTTTCATCAGGAATATTTTTTGCAGGAATGTGGTACATGGCAAGAAAAAAAATAGAAAATTGGACACTTTGGATAATAGGTGATATTATTGTAGTACCTCTTTATGCATACCGGGGCTTAGGAATGCTGTCATTTCAGTATTTAATTTTTACAATTTTGGCTATTTCAGCTTATTTAGAATGGAGAAAAATCTTAGACAGCAAAAAACAAACATTATAAAAATTGCTTTATTTGGTCCTGAAAGTACAGGTAAAACCACACTAGCAAAACAACTTGCCGCATTTTATAAAACGGAGTGGGTTCCTGAGTTTGCACGAGATTATTTGCAACAGAAATGGGAATTAAACAATCATATCTGTGTTGAAGAAGATATGATGCCGATTGCTTACGGGCAAGTAGCATTAGAAAATGAAAAGTTAGATACCGCCCAAAAATATTTGTTTTGCGATACCAATTTAATGGTGACTAAGGTATTCTCTGAAATGTATTATGGTTTTTGTAATCCATTATTAGAGAAAGCTGCCTTAGAACATGAGTATGACTTGTTTTTCCTCACAGATATTGACGTGCCTTGGGAAAAAGATGATATTCGTGACAGTCCGAATGAAAGGGAAACTGTTTTTTCAGTTTTTAAGCAAACTTTAATAGACAGCAAAAAACCATTTATTACACTTTCAGGAGATAAAGAAACCCGTCTGGCAAAAGCTACAGCTATAATTGATAATTTGGCTGTTGCTAAAAAAAAGGGATTTTCATCAAGTGACTTTGTTGAAATTTATGATCATGGAATTCCTTTTGAAAATATTCTGAAACAGCTTAAAATTTTCAAAAAAGGAATTTCGAAAAGCAATTTAATAAGCCCGGCAACAATCAATAACGGGATTTTAAGTTTGTCTGATCCTGATTTTGAAGAAAAAGCCATTTTTTTTGATGCTCATAAAGCTGATTTTAAAATATGTAAATTCATTCCGGCTTCGGGAGCAGCAACCAGGATGTTTAAGTTCTTAATTGCTTTTCTGAATAATTATGATATTCAAAAAGAAACAATCAACTCTTATATCAATAGGAAAAATGATAATGATTTGTCCATTTTTATTGTTGCAATGGATAAATTTCCTTTTTTTAAGGCAGTAGATAAAAAGCTGCGAATTATTTATCCTCATTTCGATACTTTAGACAGGGATCATAAAAATTATTATTTTATAAAATTATTACTGTCTTCAAATTATTTTGATTTTGCCAATAAGCCAAAAGCAGTTTTACCTTTCCATAAATATGAAACCCATATTGCAAATCCAATAGAAGAGCATTTAAATGAATGTGTGCATTATGCAGCTACGAATAAAACTTCGAATTTGCATTTTACAGTTTCCGAAGCTCATCTTGAATTGTTTGAAAAAGCTATTGAGGATGTCAGACAAAAAATAGAATCAGAATCCGGAACCGAAATACATATTAGTTTTTCCTATCAAAACAGGCGTACAGATTCTATTGTTGTGGATGTAAAAGATAATGTTTTCAGGAATCAAAAAGGATCATTTGTTTTTAGGCCCGGCGGACATGGAGCACTGATTGAAAATCTTAATAAAATTGATGCTGATATTATTTTTATAAAAAATATTGATAATGTAATTCAAAATCATATTAATCAAATTACATTGTATAAAAAAGGATTGGCCGGAATTTTAATAGAATTGCAGCAAAAAGTCTTTGGTTATTTAGAAGCTATAGAAAAAGAGCAGATTAAAAAGAAAGACATTGAGGAAATTGTCGATTTTTTAATGCAGAAGCTTTGTATAAAAATGACAAGTGATTTTAATAAATTTACTTTCGAAAATAAAATAAGCAAAATAAAAGAACTGTTGGACAAACCAATCCGGATTTGTGGAATGGTTAAAAATGAAGGTGAAGCTGGCGGCGGGCCATTTTGGACCAGAAATGATAAAGGCGAGGTTTCCTTGCAAATTGTAGAAACTTCACAAGTCGATTTAACGAATAAAAAGCAAAAATCAATTTTAGAAGAATCTACTCATTTTAATCCTGTCGATTTAGTCTGCAGCACTAAAAACTATAAAGGAGAGAAGTATGATCTGACTCAGTTTGTTGATCATAATACAGGATTTATTGTAGAAAAAAGTGCTGAAGGGAAAATAGTTAAAAATTATGAGCTGCCGGGATTATGGAATGGGGGAATGTCAAACTGGCTGACCATTTTTGTCGCAGTCCCATTAATAACTTTTAATCCGGTGAAAACAGTAAATGACTTATTAAAACAAGCACATCAACCACAAAAATGGATATCGGAAGAATAATAGCAGAGTTGAATTTTAAAGCCGTTAGAAGTAGCGGAGCCGGTGGACAAAACGTGAACAAAGTATCTTCAAAAATAGTTTTGACTTTTGATCTGAATGCATCTGAATATTTATCAGATGAGGAAAAACTGCTTTTAAAAACTAATCTGGCTTCACGCCTGACTTCAGAAGATATTCTGATCTTAAATTGTGACGAAGACAGAAGCCAGCTTAAAAACAAAGAGATTGTTGTGAAACGTTTTTTAGAAATTATCAAAAAAGGGCTGTTTGTTCCTAAAATTCGAAAAGCGACTAAGATTCCTAAATCAGTCATTAAAAAACGAATTAAAGACAAGAAAAATATCTCTGAGATAAAACAATCCCGTAGAAAGCCAAATTTAGAGTAACCGTTAAGAATTTGATTTTTCACATCGAATTTGATTTATTATAATTGATATTGATTTTTGCAATTGCTTTTTGATTTTTGCAATTTTTAATAGTACTTTTGCAGCGTCTCAAAGGGGTGCTCTAAATAACGAGCTGAGATCATACCCAAAGAACCTGAGCGAGTAATGTTGCTAAGGGAAAAAACGACATTTTTAGTTTGTACTATATATTGTCGTGAAACAATTTATTAATTAACAAAAGAATAATTACCCCTTTTATTCGTAATTCTTTACGGATGAAAACCATTTTTAAAGGTGCTGAGGTACTAAGTTACAAAGGTTCTAAGTTTCAAAAAACAACAAGAATCAAATCTATTTTCTTTACTCTATTCTCTATTTTCTTTACTCTGTTTTCTTTTTCACAAGAGCAGGATTCAACAAAAGTCAATCAATTGGATGATGTGTTGGTCTCGGCAGTTCGTGTTACTGCAAAAACGCCGGTAAGTTTTAATAATCTTAATAAAAAAGATATCAAATATAGAAATCTTGGTCAGGATATTCCAATCCTTATGAATTACCTGCCGTCTGTAGTTACAACTTCTGATGCAGGAAATGGAATGGGTTATACCGGAATCCGTGTGCGTGGAAGCGATGCAACGAGAGTCAATGTTACCATAAACGGAATTCCGTATAATGATGCCGAAAGTCAGGGAACATTTTGGGTAAACATGCCCGATTTTGCTTCTTCTGTCGAGAGTCTGCAATTACAAAGAGGAGTAGGGACATCGACTAACGGTTCAGGTGCTTTTGGTGCCAGTCTGAATATGCTGACCGACAATTATGCATCAAAAGCCAATGGTGAAATTTCGAATTCTTTTGGCAGTTTCAATTCACATAAACATACCGTGAAATTCAGTACAGGTTTATTAAATGACCATTTTGAATTGGCAGGACGTTTGTCGACTATAAAATCAGACGGATATGTTGACAGAGCGAGTTCTGACTTAAAATCTTATTTTTTACAGGGAACTTATGTTGGTAAAACCACTTTAATCAAAGCATTGGTTTTTGGCGGAACTGAAAAAACATACCAGTCCTGGAACGGAATTGATGCTGAAACTCTAAATACAGATCGTACTTTCAATTCTGCCGGAATGTATACGGATGAAGCTGGAAATGTTCGTTTTTATGATAATGAAACTGATAATTACCAACAAGATCATTATCAATTGCATTGGAGTGAGTCATTTTCTGATAAATGGAGTACGAACTTAGCTTTTCATTATACTAAAGGAAAAGGGTATTATGAAAATTATAAGGAAGATGCCGATATGTCTGATTACGGATTGCTTCCCGTTGGAACTGTAACTACAACCGATTTAGTACGTCAGAAATGGTTGGATAATGATTTTTACGGAGCTACATTTTCTTTAAAGTATAAGGATGAAAAATTAGACATTATTTTAGGAGAAGGCTGGAATAAATACGAAGGCGATCATTACGGAAAAGTAATTTGGGCAAGATATGCATCACAATCAGAACTGGGAGATCATTATTATGATGATTTTTCGACAAAAACAGATGGGAATATTTTCTTAAAAGCAAATTATCAGATAATCGAAAAATTAAGTTTATACGGAGATTTGCAATACCGAACAGTCCAATATAAAGCCAATAGCTGGGAAACCGGTTTGGTAAATGATACTTTTAATTTCTTTAATCCAAAAGCGGGTTTGAACTTTGAAATAAACCAAAAAAACACTTTGTACTTTTCTTACGCAAGAGCTAACCGCGAACCAAACAGGACCGATTATGAAGGCGGAAATGTAAAACCTGAAAAATTAAACGATTTTGAATTGGGATGGAGATTCAATTCAGAGAAATTTCAATTGACTTCTAATTTGTATTATATGGGATACAAAGACCAGTTGATTTTAACGGGAACATTGGACGATGTTGGATCCCCAATTCGTTCAAATAGTGAAAAAAGCTACCGTTTAGGATTTGAAGTTGATGCCACTATTAAGCTTTCAGAGAAATTTATTCTTAGACCAAATTTTACTTTAAGCAGCAATAAAAATGTTGATTTAGATGTAGAAGGTCAGAATTACGGAACAACAGATATTGCCTATTCTCCTTCAGTTATTGCAGGAAATATTATTGTGTATAGCCCGATTAAGAGTTTACATCTTTCGTTATTGCAGAAATTTGTTGGTGAGCAGTATATGAATAATATAGAATTGCCTTCAGCAAAACTAGCTGATTATTTTGTGAATGATTTTAATGTTTCGTATGAAATTCAGCCTAAATCTGTTTTCAAATCAATTATGGTTACCGGTTTAGTAAATAATATTTTAGATAAAAAATATGTTTCAAACGGATATATGTGGGATGTTTATCCATACTATTATCCACAGTCAGGAACCAATTTCTTAATTGGACTGACTTTGAAATTCTAAAAGATTCCTAAAAAATAGAAGAGCCTGAAAATTTAAATTTTCAGGCTCTTCTATTTTAGTTATAAACATGAATCACTGTTCCGCTAACTTCAACCCGATATTGTTTTAGAGGATATTCCTTTCCTCCTAATCCGGTAAATAAACTATATTCGGCCTTATCACAAGAACAAACAGCATTAATGCCATTAATAGTCATGGCAACACAAGAAGTTAATTCCTGATTTGGACATGCGGCATCAAAAGCATTATAACCACTTCCGGTATTAAAAATAATAACTCCTTTGGCCCCATAACCAGACATTATAATTCCATTGCTCGGATATTTAAGATTAGAATAAGCCGGTAAATTCATATCTATAGTAAAATTGATGCTATAATTGGGGATATAAGGATTTTTATTGTTTATGCCATTATCGCTACACGAAAAAAGTAGAGAAACAAATACGATCAGGAGCCAGATTTTTTTCATTATTTTAATAAGAATTAGTGAAACAAAAATAAATTATTTAGTTTTTGAATTTTATATGATTAACATATAATTATGTACTATAAAAAATAATAGTATATTTGTAATAAGAAATCCCGTTCCGATGGGATTTTTTGTATTTATATAAACGATGAAGTTATGAGTAAAGTATCTTATTATACAGCAGAAGGATTAAAAAAATTAAAAGATGAGTTGGAGCACTTAAAAAGTGTAATGCGTCCAAAGGCATCTCAGGATATAGCAGAAGCAAGAGACAAAGGTGATTTATCTGAAAATGCCGAATATGATGCAGCAAAAGAGGCTCAGGGTTTACTGGAAATGAGAATTTCTAAGTTAGAAGAAGTATATTCAAATGCCAGATTAATTGATGAATCACAACTGGATGTTTCTAAAGCATTGGTGCTTTCTAATGTAAAAATTAAGAACCAAAGCAACGGTATGGAAATGAAATACACATTGGTTGCAGAAAGTGAAGCTGATTTGAAAACAGGAAAAATTTCAGTGACATCTCCTATCGGCAAAGGTTTACTTGGAAAATCAGTTGGAGAAGTAGCTGAAATTACAGTACCAAATGGGGTTTTGAAATTTGAGATTTTAGAAATTTCACGTGACTAATTATTTCTAAATCGTAAATAATCGAAAAAGTTAATAAACTAAATGATGAGTTCAATTTTCACAAAAATAGTAAAGGGACAGATTCCGTGTTATAAAATAGCTGAAGATGAAAATTTTTTGGCTTTTTTAGATGTAAATCCAAATGCTAAAGGACACACGCTTTGTATTCCAAAACAAGAAATCGATAAGATTTTTGATATGGATGATGAGTTGTATTCAGGGTTAATGAAGTTTTCCAGGAAAATTGCAATTGCTCTGGAAAAAACAGTTCCCTGCAAAAGAGTAGGAATGGCAGTTGTTGGATTAGAAGTGCCTCATGCACATGTTCATTTGATTCCGTTAAACGAAATGGATGAAATGCGTTTCCTGAATAAAGTGTCACTTTCCAAAGAAGAATTTGAAACTTTGGCCAAAAGTATCCAGGCGAATTTGTAAAAAGATAATGTCAGATTTAGTAAGTCATGTCAGGCTGAGCGTAGTCGAAGCCCTTTTGTATTCAAAACATCTCGACTCCGCTCGATTTGACAATAAAAATGTAAAGTTGTAGCAAAAGCAATTTTCACTACACTTTTTTATTTAAAAGAATCTGAAAAGTCGTTCCTTTTCCTATTTCGGAATGTAAAACTTTTATTTTTCCGCTATGGTACTCCTCGACAATTCTTTTAGTTAAAGAAAGTCCAAGTCCCCAGCCTCTTTTTTTGGTAGTAAAACCGGGTTCAAATATCGTTTTAAATTGCTTTTTTGATATTCCGCTTCCGGAATCTTTTACGTTTATTTTTACGTGATGTGCGTCTTGTTCAATTTGAAGGTCTAAATTTCCTTTACCTTTCATGGCATCAATTGCATTTTTTACTAAATTTTCAATAGTCCAACTATGTAAAGTTGGGTTTATCATTGCTAAAATAGGTTCTTTTGGTGCATTATATGAAAATGCAACTTGTTTGGAAAAACGAGATTGCAAATATTCATAAGTATTCAGAGTTTCAGCAATAATATCATGTGGTTCTAAAACCGGAACAGATCCAATCTTTGAAAAACGATCTGTAATAGTCTGTAAGCGTTCAATATCTTTTTCTATTTCAGAGGTAATAGATTGGTCAATGTTTTCAGTTTTCAATATTTCAACCCATCCAATTAAAGAGGATAACGGTGTGCCAATCTGATGTGCAGTCTCTTTTGCCATACCTGCCCAAAGCTTGTTTTGGGTAGCCATTTTTGTGCTTTTGTAAAAATTATAAATCAAAGCGCCAAACAAAAAGATAATCAGTAATAAAGCAATCGGATAATATTTAAGTTTATTGAGTAATTCAGAATTTCCGTAATATAATTCCTGATATTTTCCAGGTGAATATTCAAAGATTATAGGGTCATTCTCATTTTTTAATTTTTTCAAAAAAGCCTTCGATTTTTTCTTGTCATTCAGGATTTCATCAGGAACATTCTTAGAGCTCACAATTTTATCATACATTGTCAATATCACAGGAATTGAAGTGTTATCACTGAAAATCTGAAGAGGAAGTTCTACATCAGTATTTTCGTTGGCATTCACTATCGAAATTTGGGCGTTAGCGAAAAGTTTCATTTTCAGCCGTTCTTCATTTTTAAAAATTTGAAAAAAAGTATAGGTATTCCAAAGTATCAGTGAGATGATTAAAAAGGAAATAAAAATAATAATCCATCGGGTAGTATTTCTTTTTTCAGAAAAAAGCATAAATATGATTTTGAGGTATAAATATAACGAAATAAACACATTTAATATTTTGTGTGCCTCTAAAGATTTTTTTGCTTTTAAGTCTGAAACTATTTCTTTGACTTAAACCATTTCTATACTTTTGTAGTTGCTTGAAATGAGATTCGGTTAAAAAGAAAAAAGATATGATTAGCATTAATCCAAAAGAGATATCAACGGCAAAATTACAAGGCTATTTGCAAAGTGCCATTGGACCACGACCAATTGCTTTTGCAAGTACAATCAGTGCAAAAGGAATTCCTAATTTGTCGCCTTTCAGCTTCTTTAATGTATTTAGTGCCAATCCGCCAATTTTGGTTTTTTCGCCTTCAAGACGTGTGCGCGATAATACGATTAAACACACTCTTATTAATGCTCAAGCAACACGGGAGGTTGTAATTAATGTAGTAAATTATGATTTGGTACAGCAAACTTCGCTGGCAAGTACCGAATATGGTGATGGAGTTAATGAGTTTATAAAAGCCGGATTAACGCAAATACCTTCCGATATAGTAAAACCTTATCGTGTAAAAGAATCTCCGGTACAGTTTGAGTGCAAAGTCACGCAGATTATTCCTTTAGGAGAAGAAGGCGGAGCAGGAAATCTTATTCTTTGTGAGGTAGTGAAAATTCATATTCACGAATCGATTTTGGATGAAAACGGAGCTATTGATCAGCATAAAATTGATTTGGTTTCAAGACTGGGAAATAATTGGTACTCAAGATCTAATCAGGGACTTTTTGAGGTGCAAAAACCGTTGACGACTTTAGGAGTTGGAGTAGATGTGATTCCGAATTTTATCAAAGAAAGTCCCGTTTTTAACGGAAATGATCTTGGAAAATTAGGCAATATTGAAGCCTTGCCTACAACAGAAGAAGTTAGTATATTTGTGAAAGAAAATTTTTCTGTAAAAGGGGTTTTAAGCTCCGATGATCAGGAAAAAATACATCTGGAAGCCAAAAAATATCTGAATAATGATGATATTGCATCGGCCTGGAAAGTGCTTTTAGCAAAGAAATAAGAAACGAAATAATAATTAATATAGAAGAAGATGGAAGTTATAGGAAAAGTAAAAGTGATTAACCCGGAGCAGCAGGTTAGTGCCTCATTCAAAAAAAGAGAATTAGTTGTTACTACTGATGAGCAGTACCCACAGCATATTTTAGTCGAATTTACACAAGATAAATGCGATTTATTAAATAGCTACAAACAAGGTGAAGCTGTAAAAGTTTCTATCAATTTAAGAGGAAGAGAATGGGTTAATCCACAAGGAGAAACCAAATATTTCAATAGTATTCAAGGTTGGAGAATCGAAAGGTTAGCGCCGGAAGGTCCTGGACAAACGCCTCCAATGCCGGCTGCAGAAGCTTTTGCTCCGGCGACTAATTTAAACGAAGACGAACCTGACGATTTACCTTTCTAAAAAGTAAATTTTAAGGTTGTAAATTCCAAATTCCAAATCATTAATGTGTATTTGGGATTTGGAATTTTGTTTTTTGTTTAACGAGATGAACAGACACAATATTGAGAAATTGGAATTTAATCTTATTGGAATTTAAAAAAATGCATTACATATTCAAAGATTTATTTTTTCCTCCAGTTTCAGAAGCCGATGAAGAAGGTATTCTGGCAATTGGCGGGGATTTAAGTTCAGAAAGATTGGAATTAGCTTACAAAAGCGGAATCTTCCCTTGGTTTAATGAAGGAGAACCTATTTTGTGGTGGTCACCGGACCCAAGGATGGTTTTGTTTCCGGATGAATTGATTGTTTCTAAAAGTATGCGGAATATTTTGAACCGAAATCAGTTTAAGGTTACTTTTAATCAGAACTTTGCAGCCGTAATTTTGAATTGCCAAAAAATAAAGCGTGATGGTCAAAACGGAACGTGGATTTCAAACGAAATGATCGATGCCTATTACAAATTAAATGCAGAAGGAATTGCAAAATCGGTTGAAGTTTGGCAGGATGAGGTTTTGGTTGGAGGCTTATACGGAATTGATTTAGGCCATGTTTTCTGTGGTGAAAGTATGTTTTCTAAAGTATCTAATGCTTCCAAAGTAGCTTTTATAGCTTTGGTAAATTTTTTAAAAGAGGGAAATTATAAATTGCTGGACTGTCAGGTTTATAATCCACATTTAGAAAGTTTAGGCTGTCGCGAAATTGACCGTGATGAATTTATGTCTATTTTAAAAAGTAAGTAAAATGAATGCTGTTCATGTTGTAAAAGAAATTTATATTTATCCAATTAAAAGTCTGGCCGGAATCAGCTGCCAACAAGCTTTTGCTGAAGAAATGGGTTTTGAAAACGACCGTCGATGGATGTTGCTGGATTCTGATAATCAACATATAACGCAGAGAGAATATCCCGTAATGAGCCAGTTTTATCCACAGATTTCAGAGGGAAAAATCAGAATTACTTTTAAAGATTATAAACATGAATTTTCAATTGATGAATATTTAGATCATCAGATTTACACAAAAGTGTGGGATGATAAAAGCTATGTTTTTGAAGTAAATAAAACAACTTCAGATTGGTTTAGCGAATGTCTAGGATTTGAATGTAAATTGGTTAAAATTATAAATATTGGAGATCGCAAACATGAAAGTTCAGTATCAAAAGAAACATATAATGTTAGTTTTGCCGATGCATATCCTTATTTGGTCATTGGAACGCAAAGTTTGGATTTTTTAAATGACAAACTGGAAGAAAAAATCACAATCAAAAGATTTCGTCCCAATATAGTTATCAGTAGCCAAAATCCTCATGAGGAAGACGATTTTAATACTTTTAAAATTGGAGAAGTTCAGTTTAAAAACGTAAAACCCTGTGGAAGATGTATAATGGTTAATAATGATCCGCAGAATGGAATTGTGAAAAAGGAACCGCTGAAAACCTTAAGTACTTACAGAAATGTCAACAATTCCGTTTTATTTGGAACGAATATTGTCAGTTTAAATTCAGGAATTATTAGTGTTGGAGATGAGGTTGTTTTTTAAAAATTCAATTTTGTAAAGCTATAATTCAAAGTATTAAAAAGCACCAATTCATTTTTTAAGGTTGGTAATTGTAATATCAATTTTAAAGTTTCATGCGCCATCATCGTGCCGATAATTCCGGGTAAAGTTCCAAGAACTCCGTTTAAATTACAATTTGGCACCTCTTTTGTGTCTGGCATTTCAGGAAATAAATCTCGCAGATTTTTGCCTCCGTTATGATTAAAAACAGCAAGCTGACCTTCAAATTTTAAAATACTTCCATAAACTAAAGGTTTCTGAAGTTCAACACAAGTATCGTTTACCAGATAACGGGTAGTAAAATTATCAGAGCCATCAACTACAATATCATATTGCTGAATAATTTTCGATGCATTTTCAGGTGTTAACTTTTCACGAATTGCTTCCACAGTTATCAAAGGATTAAGTTTCGAAACAACATTTTTGGCAACAATTGCTTTTTCCTGACCAATTTCGTTTTCAGTATATAAAATTTGTCGATGTAAATTATGGATTTCAATAGTGTCAAAATCCATTATTCCAATAAAACCTACGCCAGCCGTTGCTATATATTGAAGAATCGGACAGCCCAAGCCTCCGGCTCCTATTACCAAAACTTTTGCCTTTTTGAGTTTTTCCTGGCCTTCATCTCCAATTTCAGGGAGAATAGTTTGTCGGTTGTAACGTAGAAATTCTTGTATGATGCTCATTGTAAATATTAGAAGTTAAAGAGTTATGGTGTCAGGTTGAGCGGAGTCGAAACCCTAATACTGCGAAAATGATATATTAAAGCATGATAATTCAACTTGAAAATGTTAGAATTGATTACTAAAACTTTTATCCCAATCCTTCCAAACGGGTTCATAACCTTTTTTAGTAATGATTTCGGAAATTTCTCCTGCTGTACGCTCATCACTTATTTCAAATTGTTCCAGTGATTGCGGATCAACTACATAACCACCTGGATTTGTTTTAGAACCTGCACTCATACTCGTAACACCAATCGGAATAATATTGTTTCTGAATTTTTCGTTTTCACGAGTCGAAATGGAGATTTCCAGATCTTCATTCCATAAACGATAAGCACAGATTAGCTGTGTCAAATCTTTATCGTCCATAATAAAATTGGGTTCGATAATGCCTTCTGCCGGACGTAATCTGGGGAAAGAGACAGAATATTTGGTCTGCCAATATTTCTTTTGGAGATAATCGAGATGTAAGGCATTAAAAAAACTATCTGTTCGCCAATCTTCCAAACCTAACAAAACACCCAATCCTATTTTATGAATTCCGGCAGTTCCAATTCGGTCAGGAGTTTCAAGCCTGAAATCAAAATTGGATTTTTTGCCTTTCGTATGATATTTTTTGTAAACTTCCTGATGATATGTTTCCTGATAAACCAAAACTGAATAAACCCCAGCCTCATGCAAACGTCGATATTCTTCGATAGAAAGTGGCTGAACTTCGACCGAAATAATTGAAAACTGCTCTCTGATTAAATTAATTGCATTCAGAAAATAATTAATGTTTACCGTATAATTAGCCTCGCCCGTAACCAATAAAACATGATCGAAACCAACTTTTTTTAATTCTTCAACCTCGAGTTTAATCTCAGCATCAGTAAGTGTTTTTCGTTTTATTTTATTGTCCAGACTAAAACCGCAATACGTACAAATGTTCTGACATTCGTTGCTTAAATACAATGGAGCATACATTTGAATAGTTTTGCCAAAACGCTTTTTAGTAATTTCATGACATTCCTGTGCCATTTGCTCTAAATAATTTTGTGCAGCAGGAGAAATCAGAACTAAAAAATCATCCAGATTACGTTTGGTTCTAGCCAATGAATGCTCGACATCTTGTGATGAAGTCTGATATATTTTACTTTGAATGGTTTCCCAATCATATTGCTCAAAAATGGATTTGAATGTTTTCATTTTTTATTTTGTTTCCCGCAGATTTTGCAGATCGTGCAGATTAAATTTTATTAGCAACACGATGAATATTCTCAAGAATATTAGAGCAGTTGAAATTGACTAATAATCCGAGTTTTTTATTAGTTAATTTTAAATAAGTATTTAATTGTTTAAAGTGAATAGATTTTATTTGTTCTACTGATTTTAATTCTATTATTACTTTATCTTCTACTAAAATATCTAGCCTGAATGTAATGTCTAAGTAAACATCATCATATTTAACTGGCAGATCAATTTGTTTAATTACTTTTAGCCCATCCTTTTTCAATTGATAGTAAAGAGCACTTTAATATACAGATTCTAATAATCCAGGACCGAGAGTGTTATATACTTTAAAAATTGAACCCCTAACTTTATATGAAATTTCATTTTCTGACATAATTATGATTTGAGTTATTTAAATCAAATATAATGAAATTTCTTACTTTTATTAAAATGTTTTTCTCGCAGATTTTGGAGATTTAGCAGATTATTTTTGACTTGCTTATTTATATTTTTGAAATCTGCTAAATCTCCAAAATCTGCGAGAGATTAAAACTATTCATATAAAAAAGCTGTCAAAGGACTGGAGGCAACTGCTTGATTTTGCTTGTTTGCAATTTGAGCTTCAAAAGCTTTTCTTCCTGCTATTACAGCTTCTTTAAAAGCTTCAGCCATTAGTTTCGGATTTCCCGCAACAGCAATTGCAGTATTGACTAAAACGGCATCGGCACCAATTTCCATGGCTTTTGCTGCGTCAGATGGAGCACCAATTCCGGCATCTACAATTACAGGAACATTACTTTGTTCGATTATAATTTCCAAAAAATCAATGGTTTTTAAACCTTTGTTACTGCCAATTGGCGAACCTAAAGGCATGACAGCTGCTGTTCCAGCATTTTCCAAATGTTTGCACAAAACTGGATCTGCATGAATATATGGCAAAACAAAAAAACCAAGTTTTGCAAGTTCTTCAGTAGCTTTTAAAGTCTCAATTGGATCTGGCATTAAGTATTTTGGGTCCGGATGAATTTCAAGTTTGACCCAGTTGGTTTCGAGTGCTTCGCGTGCTAATTGCGAAGCAAAAACAGCTTCTTTTGCATTTCTGGCACCTGATGTATTGGGTAATAAATTGATATTGGGATGTTGTAAATGTGATAAAATAGCATCCGTATCGGTTTCGAGATCTATGCGTTTTAAGGCTACAGTAACCAATTCACTTCCTGAAGCTAAAATGGCTTCTTCCATTTGCAGGTTAGAACCGAATTTTCCTGTTCCCAGAAATAAGCGGGAAGTAAGGATTTTATCTCCAATTTTAAATAATGACGTTTGCATATAATTTGTCGTTAAGTTGTTGAACCAGTTTTTCTTTTTGAAGGCTTTTTGTAATCATTCCGGAAACGGCAATGCCATGAATACCTGTTTTTACAAGACTTTCTATATTTTCCAAGGTGATTCCGCCAATAGCGTAAACGGGTGTTAAAATGTTTTCAGTTTTCATTTTATTCAGAATTGAAGCATAACCTTCAGCACCTAAAATGGGGCTTAATTTTTCTTTGGTTTCAGTAAACTGAAAAGGCCCTAAACCAATATAATCGCAGCCGTTTTTAGATTGAAGCATAATATCTTCAAAAGTATTTGCTGTTGCACCAATAATTTTTCTGTCTCCTAAAATAGCTCTGGCTTCAGTGATGTTCATGTCGGTTAAACCCAAATGAACTCCATCTGCAGCAATTTTATGAGCGAGTAAAACATCATCATTTACGATGAAATTTGCCAGATACTCTTCGCATAAAGTTTTTACAGCTTCGGCCAAAATAAATCTTTTTTCAGGGGTTTGATTTTTGAATCGCATTTGTATCCAATTACAACCGGCATCAAGAGCCTGATGAATATTTTGTAATTGCTTTTCGACTGTTTCACCTTGTGAAATATATTGTAATTTGTTAAACATAATGATAACCAATTAGTGATGATGTGGAATTTAAATACTTTTCAATATATACTTTAGCTTCTGAACAAGCAGTTTTTATGTCATGTCCTAAAGCTAAATTTGCAGTAATTGCGGAAGATAATACACAGCCTGATCCGTGCTTCGGCTGGAAATTAATTTTTGTAGGCAAGAGTTCTATCAGATTACTTTTTAGAAATAAATAATCAGTGCCCAATGCAGTATGATTATGACCGCCTTTCAATAAAATAGCGGTTGGAAGCTCATTTTTTACCCAAAGTTTTTCTGAAATAAAATTGGGGTAAAGCTGGAGTATTTCCTCATAATTGGGCGTTATTAAATCAATTTTTGATAATGTTTTTTGTAAATCTGTTTGATTTTCAATTGTTAAAAACTCAAATTCTGTCGAAGATTTTAATACGGTATCCCAAACAATAATTGTATTTCGATTTAATTTTTTAATTAAGGAAACAACTTCATTTAAATAGAAAAAGGAAGGAACAACGCCAATTTTAACCGATTTTATAGGATAGTTTTTGAATAACTTTTTTACGGAGCGCAATACAAAATCAAGCGATGTCCATTCAATTTCGTAGAATTTACAGTCGGTTTGAATTGTATTTGCAGTGCTTATGGCTAATCCTTGTACCTGATGCTGTTCAAAAGTTTTAATATCAGCTAAAATTCCGGCACCTCCTGAAGGATCTAAACCAGCTATGCTAAGAGCGAAAGGGCGATTTTTTGACATAGTTTAAAATTTTTAATTGAATTTGGACTATTCCAGATTGTTCCTAAAAGGGCAACATCATCAAAACCATTTTGAAGTGATTTTTCAATATTGTCTGAATAAATTCCGCCTAAAGCAACTACTTTAGCATTAAAGTTTTTCCGCTTTGCTAAACCTTCAAAAAGGTTGATTTTTGGACTATAATTTTCTTTTGAAATGCTTGTAAAAACCGGGCTTAAAAAAGCATATTCAAAAATGTTTTTCAACGCATTGAAATCTTCAATTGAATGTATGGAAGTTGATAAAATCATGTTTGCAATTATTTGAAAATCATTCTTTTTTCTTTTTGTTTCTGAAAAATGTATTCTGTTAATTCCAAAATCCGCTGCTATTTCATGATGGTTGTGCAAAACCAGTTTCTTCCTATATTCATGTTTTATTTTATGAATAAATTTTGCTGTTTCTACTTCTGAGAAATCGGGTTTCCGAATGTGAAGCAAAGACAATCCTTCTTCAAATAAAGAATCAATAATGCTGATTTCATTTGCAATTGCAGAAGGATTTGTAATTACGATCATTTTTTTTGGTTTACAGTTGATGGTTTATAGTTAATAGTTTTTGTATAAGTGAAGTTATTAAGTTGATTAGGCAGAATATGATTTTGTTGTTTTTAACTAACAACTAACAACTAACAACTAACAACTAACAACTAACAACTAACTAGATATAAATCTCTTTCCCTTGCTCAATAAACTCTTCTGATTTTTCCTGCATGCCTTTTTCGGCGGCAGCCACATCACGAATTTCCTGCGATATTTTCATGGAGCAGAATTTCGGGCCACACATGGAGCAGAAATGGGCCACTTTTGCACCATCAGCAGGAAGGGTTTCATCGTGAAATTCTCTCGCGGTATCCGGGTCTAATGATAAATTAAACTGATCTTCCCAACGGAATTCAAATCGTGCTTTACTTAACGCATTGTCGCGATATTGTGCTCCCGGATGACCTTTGGCCAAATCTGCAGCATGAGCCGATATTTTATAAGTGATAACACCATCTTTAACGTCCTTTTTGTTGGGTAAACCCAGATGTTCTTTTGGCGTAACATAACACAACATGGCACAGCCATACCAACCAATCATT
This sequence comes from Flavobacterium sp. Flavsp81, assembly GCF_059491325.1. NCBI lineage: Bacteria > Pseudomonadati > Bacteroidota > Flavobacteriia > Flavobacteriales > Flavobacteriaceae > Flavobacterium > Flavobacterium sp. Flavsp81. The sequence goes on from NZ_CP168505.1 coordinate 4,157,706, forward strand.
GCGGCTCCAATTGCTGATGTGATATGATCGTAACCTGGTGCAATATCTGTAGTTAAAGGTCCAAGTGTGTAAAACGGAGCTTCATGACAATGTTCTAATTGTTTCTCCATGTTTTCCTTAATCATGTGCATTGGTACATGTCCTGGGCCTTCAATAAACACCTGAACATCGTGTTTCCAGGCAATTTTTGTCAGTTCTCCTAAAGTTTCCAGTTCTGCGAATTGAGCAGCGTCATTGGCGTCTGCAATTGAACCAGGACGTAAACCATCACCTAATGAAAATGCAACATCATATTGTTTCATGATTTCGCAGATTTCTTCAAAATGTGTATATAAAAAGTTTTCTTTATGATGGAACAGACACCATTTTGCCATGATTGATCCACCACGCGAAACGATTCCGGTAACACGATCTGCCGTTAAATGAATGTAACGAAGTAAAACACCTGCATGAATCGTAAAATACGAGACACCTTGTTCTGCCTGTTCGATTAATGTATCGCGAAAAACTTCCCAGGTTAAATCTTCGGCTATTCCTTTTACTTTTTCCAAAGCCTGATAAATTGGCACTGTACCAATTGGAACCGGAGAATTACGAATAATCCATTCTCTGGTTTCGTGAATGTTTTTTCCTGTAGATAAATCCATGATGGTGTCGGCACCCCAGCGACAAGCCCAAACGGCTTTTTCAACTTCTTCTTCGATGCTTGAAGTCACTGCGCTGTTACCAATATTTGCGTTTATTTTCACTAAAAAGTTACGGCCAACTATCATGGGTTCACTTTCAGGATGGTTGATGTTGTTTGGAATTATGGCTCTTCCGCAGGCAACTTCGCTACGAACAAATTCTGGAGTGATTTTGCTTTTTGGCGTATTCGCACCAAAACTATGTCCTTGGTGCTGACATTGCATAGCTTTGGTTTGCTCGTTTATCAACTCAATTCGTTGGTTTTCACGAATTGCAATATATTCCATTTCGGGAGTGATAATTCCTTGTTTGGCGTAATACAATTGTGTGACATTTGCACCTTTTTTTGCTCTTTTTGGCTGGTGTAAATATTCAAATCGAAGGTGATTTAAGCTTTCGTCTTTTAAACGTGTCTGACCATAATCTGAGCTGATCTCGGTTAGGATTTCGACATCGTTTCTATTTAAAATCCATTCTTCTCTTAGTCGTGGAAGCCCTTTTCGAATGTTAATTTCAATGTTAGGATCCGTATAAGCGCCCGATGTGTCGTAAATAGTTACAGGTGGATTTTTTTCAATTCCTCCATTAGAAAGCTTGGTGTCATTTAAAATTACCTCGCGCATGGCTACTTTAATTGGGTGAATTTCGCCGTTTACGTATATTTTTCTGGAGTTTGTAAATGGTGTCCTTGATATTTGTTCTTCGTTTGTCATTGCTGATTTAGATTTGAAATTGCTATTGTTATTTTTATTGAAATTTTAAATTTTCTCGTAACCGATTTCTGCCAGGGATAGCAGTGTAAAAGCCCGTAAAGAAGGAAACCTTAGAAAACAAGGAATAAAAAAGCGACCAGCGGAAGCTTTGTTATGACTATGTTTTTGTGGTTGACGACTGCGGACTTGTAACGGATAGCCCGTTTCGTGCAGCCAAATTACCCTCCTTGTGTGGCAGAAATAATTAAAATTTCGTCAGTTTCGGATACAAAGTGTTGGCTCCAATTTGTTTTTGGAACAACGGTATTGTTAATGGCAACGGCGATTCCGTTTTGTTTGTTGGGAATTTCGAGATCAAGCAATGACTGAACGCTTAGCGATTCGGCATTGAATTGTTTGATTTGTTGGTTGATTTTTAGTTCCATTCCTTTCTAAAGTTTAGTTAATGTAGAGATGCACAGCAGTGCGTCTAAACCTTAGGAATGGCTGTAATTACGCATAAAAATGCGGTCAGAAGTCATCTTACTTTTCCCTACGCTAGTATTAACCAGATCAGGTTCAGAGGGTAAAATCTCAGCCTGCGCGATGCAGACACCCCTAAAGTGTGAAGCAAATATAGATAATTTTTGTTTAAAAGTTTCAAGTTTCAGGTTTCAAGTTGTGAAAAAACTGAAAACTGTCGTCAAATCTGAGACTGAAAACCTGATTTTATTTTATTCTTGTCCAGCAATCTTCGGCGTGATCATTGACCATTCCGGTGGCTTGCATGTGCGCGTAAACTACTGTTGAACCCACAAATTTAAAACCTCTTTTTTTTAAATCTTTACTGATTTCATCCGAAAGCGGAGTAGTAGCAACATCTTTTGAGGTTTTTGGATTGTTTATGATGGGTTTTCCGTTGGTGAATTTCCAGATATAATTTGAGAAACTTCCGAACTCTTCCTGAATTTTCATAAATGCCTGTGCGTTTGAAACGGCCGCTTTTATCTTCAGCTTATTTCGGATTATTCCGGTGTTTTGCATTAATTCTTCGATTTTGTCTTCAGAATAATCAGCAATTTTTTTATAGTCGAAATGATCAAAAGCATTCCTGAAATTTTCTCTTTTATTTAAAATCGTAATCCAACTGAGTCCTGCCTGAAAAGTTTCCAGAATCAAAAATTCGAATAGAGTAGGGTCATCATAAACCGGAACACCCCATTCTTCGTCATGGTATTTTTTATATAAATCGCTGGAAGTGCACCAGCTACATCTTACAGGACCTTGTGTCATTATTTTTAATTTTGATCATTTTTATTTTCGTCTTCTTCCAGATACTTCTTAATCAAATGATGCCCGAGATATATTAACGGAGTTAATAAAACAGCAACCGAAAGTTTGAAAACATAACCCGTTAATCCTGAAGAAATATAAGTGTTAAAATCAATTTTACCAGGCAGCCAAAAAGCAATTCCAAGAACAATAAAAGAATCGAATAATTGTGAAATTACTGTTGAACCAGTTGTTCTAAGCCATATTTTTTTATTTCCTGTTCTATTTTTGAAGAACCAAAATATCCAGACATCAATTAATTGTGAGATTATGAAAGCTATAATGCTTCCAACAATAATCCACATACTCTGACCAAAAACTGCCTGAAACTGTTCGTCGTTTACAGGGCTTATTCCTTTTGCTGCCGGAATTACAATTGCCATGAATAATATCAGGAATGCGTAAGCGATCAGGCAAGCTGTTATAAAAGAAAGTTTTTTAACTCCTTTTTCTCCAAAATATTCATTGATTAAATCTGTAGTCAGAAAAACAATTGGCCAGGGTAAAATTCCAATACTCATTACAAACGGGCCAATCTGAATTAATTTTCCTCCGATTAATTCGGCTACTACAGCATTAGTGATAAAAATTCCTGCAAGGATGACAAAAACGATTTCTTTTTTGGTTTTGAACATATTTATTTCGGTAAAGACATTTCAAATTTAAGATTTTTATATTTAAGTTGCAGATTCAGTTCATAAATAAAAAGGAGCAATTTTAAGGCAATAAAATGGTAAATTTGAATTTGATTATCTTACAGAATAAATGAACCATTTTTTAAAAAATTATGAATACAGACACTTCACTTAATTCTCAATTGGGTTATCAGAATCCATTGCTTCAAAAATGGACTGGACCTTATGGAGGAGTTCCTTCTTTTGATGAATATAAAGTTTCGGATTTTAAGCCTGCAATTGAAATTGCTATTGAGGAAAATTTACACGAATTAGATACGATTGCAAATAATAATGAAGCACCTTCTTTTGATAATACTATCACTGCTCTGGAACTTTCAGGTAAAACTATAAAAAGGATTTACGAAATCTATGAAGTTTACAGTTCAAATATTTTTACTCCGGAATTTGGAATTGTAGAAACTGAAATGTCTCCAAAATTGTCTGAGTTGAATGATAAAATGTATCAAAATCAAAAACTTTTTTTGAGAATAGAGGCTATATATAACTCAAAAGAGTACAAAGATTTAGATAGTGAACAACAGCGCCTGGTTTGGTGGTATTATACCAATTTTGTTCGTGAAGGAGCGAAATTAGATAACAGTGACAAGGAAAAAGTTGGGAAGATCAATCAGGAATTAGCAAGTCTTTTTACCAGATTTAGCCAGAATTTATTAGCGGAAGAACAAAATCAGTTTATTGAATTAACAACAGAAAATGATTTTGACGGTTTGCCGAATGAAATAAAAAATGCTGTTATTGCTGAAGCTAAAGCGAGAAAAATTGATACTTTAGGTTGTGTTGCAAATACACGGTCTTCTATTGAGCCATTTTTAACATTTTCTAATCGGAGAGATTTAAGACAAAAAGCATTTGATATTTTTGTAAAACGAGGAGATAATGGTAATGAAAATGACAATAATGCGATACTGGTTTCTATTTTGAAATTGCGTGGTGAAAAGGCAACATTATTAGGGTATTCTTCTTTTGCAGACTGGAGTCTGTCGAACAAGATGGCAAAAAGCCCCAAAGAAACATTAGAATTGATGGAATCAGTATGGAAACCTGCAGTAGAGAAGGTACATCAGGATGTTGATGCCATGCAAAAAATGGTGGATGTCGAAGGAGGTAATTTTAAAATTCAACCTTGGGATTATAGATATTATGCTGAAAAAGTTAGGAAATCCAAATATGATTTAGATCAGAATGAAGTAAAGCAATATTTGCAATTAGAAAATTTACGTGAAAGCATGTTTTGGGTAGCGGGCGAATTGTTTGATTTTAGTTTTAAACAAATTAATGATATCCCTGTATTTCATTCAGATGTGCGTGTTTGGGAAGTAAGTAATAAAGTGACAGGGAAAATTATTGGATTGTGGTATTTTGACCCATATGCAAGAGCAGGAAAACGTTCCGGAGCATGGATGAGTTCTTATCGTGATCAGCAAAAGTTAAGTGACGTACTTCCGATTGTATCAAATAATTGCAATTTTATAAAAGGAAATGCAAATGAACCTGTTTTGATTTCCTGGGATGATGCTACCACTTTATTTCACGAATTTGGACATGCACTTCATGGATTATGTTCTAATGTTACTTATCCGAGTTTGTCAGGAACAGCAGTTGCCAGAGATTATGTTGAATTTCCTTCGCAACTATTGGAGCATTGGCTTGCTACTCCTGAAGTATTGAATAAGTTTGCATTACATTATAAAACTAATGAGCCATTACCGAAATCAATGGTTGACAGAATAGAGCAAGCTGCAAATTTTAATGAAGGTTTTGCAACTGTAGAAACAATATCCAGTTCTTTTGTTGATATGAAACTTCACTTAACAACTGAAACCATAGATCCGGTTAAATTCGAAAAAGAGACATTAGAAAAGCTAAACATGCCTTCAGAAATTGTAATGCGTCACAGAATTCCACAATTTGCGCATATTTTTTCTGGTGATGGTTACGCTGCCGGATATTATAGTTATTTATGGGCGGATGTAATCAATGCAGACGCATACGAAGCTTTTATTGAAGGAAACGGACCTTATGATAAAGAAATAGCAAACAGACTATACAATACTGTTTTTAGTGTTGGAAATACGATCGACAATGAAAAGGGGTATGAAAATTTCAGAGGAAGAGCTCCTAAATCTGATGCCCTAATGAGAGCTAGAAATTTCCCGATTACAGACAAAAAGTAGAAATACAAAAATTACTTAAATACAAAAAAGCCCGAATAAATTAATATTCGGGCTTTATATTGAAATAATATATTAACCTAAAGTAACTCTTTTGAAACCTGTAATTTCAACGTTGAATCCTTTAACATAATCACTGACTTTTTTACTGTCATCTTTGATGAAGTTTTGGTCTAATAAGGCTTTCTCCTGGTCCAAAGTAGTATTGTCAGAGATGAAACGTTGAACTTTTCCTGGAATAATTTTATCCCAAATTTGTTCTGGTTTACCTTCAGCTTTTAATTCAGCTTTAGCATCTTCTTCAGCTTGTTTGATAACTTCTTCTGTTAATTGAGAGTAAGAAATATATTTAGGAACATTTTTTAAAGTTTTTCCTAAACGTTTTGCCTCTTCATTATCTTTTTCGATTACAGCAATACGAGCAGCAAGTTCAGATTCAACGAAAGCAGGATCAAAATCTTTGTAAGATAATGTATCAGCTCCCATAGAAGCAACTTGCATGGAAACATCTTTAGTTAAAACGTCAGCGTTAGGAATTGCAGCAGAAATTGCAGTTAATGCAGCAATTTTGTTAACGTGAACATACGATCCAACGAAAGCACCTTCTAAAATTTCAAAACCACCGATTTCGATTTTCTCACCGATAACACCAGTTTGCTCGATTAATTTTTCAGCAACAGTAATTCCGTTGAAATCTGAAGCTAAAAATTCTTCTTTAGAAGAGAAGTTAATAGCTCTTTCTACTAATTCTTTAGCTAACGTTACGAAAGCCTCATTTTTACCTACGAAATCTGTTTCGCAGTTTAAAGTGATGATAGCTCCTTTAGTTTTGTCAGCGTTAACAAAAGAAACAGCAGCTCCTTCAGAAGACTCACGATCAGAACGGTTAGCAGCAACTTTTTGTCCTTTTTCTCTAAGGTTTTGTATAGCTTTATCGAAATCTCCATCAGCTTCAACTAAAGCTTTTTTACAGTCCATCATTCCGGCACCTGTAGTTTGTCTTAATTTATTTACGTCTGCAGCAGTAATTGTTGCCATAATATTTTGAATTTTAATGTTAAAAGTAAAAATTCCATCTTTTAAATTCCAAAATCCAATTTTAATAAATTATCAACATAACGTTTTTAATTATTCTTGGATTTTGGAATTTAAAATTTGGAATTTAAAATTTGATTTATTCTTCAGTTGCAGGAGCAGCAGCTTCAACAGCTGGTGCATCCTCTACAGCCGGTGCAGCTTCAATAGCAGGAGCAGCAGCTTCAGTAGCAGGAGTCTCTTCTGTAAAAACGTCAGCTTCTTTTTCAGAACCTCTGTCAGAAAGACCGTCGATTACAGCAGCAGTAACTAAAGATAAAATTTTGTCAATTGATTTAGAAGCATCATCATTTGCAGGAATAACGTAATCAACCTCTCTTGGGTCAGAATTCGTATCAACCATTGCGAAAACTGGAATGTTTAATTTTTGAGCTTCTTTTATTGCGATATGTTCAGCTTTGATATCTACTACGAACAATGCAGCTGGTAGTCTTGACATGTCAGCAATTGAACCTAAGTTTTTCTCTAATTTAGCACGTAGACGATCAACTTGCAAACGCTCTTTTTTAGATAGAGTCATGAAAGTACCATCTTTCTTCATTTTATCAATAGAAGACATTTTTTTAACTGCCTTTCTGATAGTTACAAAGTTAGTTAGCATTCCACCAGGCCATCTTTCAGTGATGTAAGGCATGTTTGCAGCCTTTGCTTTTTCAGCAACGATGTCTTTTGCTTGTTTTTTGGTAGCTACGAATAAGATTTTTCTACCTGATGCAGCGATTTTTTTCAAAGCTTCATTAGCTTCTTCAATTTTTGCTGCAGTTTTATATAGATTGATAATGTGAATACCATTACGCTCCATATAAATGTAAGGGGCCATGTTTGGATCCCATTTTCTAGTCATGTGTCCAAAGTGAACACCTGCTTCTAGTAAGTCTTTTACTTCTATTTTGTTTGCCATTTTTGTACTAGTTTACGTTCTGTTGATTAGCAATGTATAAATGGCGGTTTCCCAGGCTTTATACATTTAGATGCTAAACTATTTCCTGCCTCGACAGGAGAGCAACAACAACTGTGTTTTTTAATTTCAATAAATAATTGATGATGTCCTGTACCAAATGTACAAGACAGGTAATATTAACGTTTAGAGAATTGGAATCTCTTACGAGCTTTCTTCTGACCGAATTTCTTACGTTCAACCATTCTTGGATCTCTTGTTAATAAACCTTCTGGTTTAAGGATAGCTCTGTTTTCAGCATTTACTTCACACATAACGCGTGCCAATGCCATTCTTACAGCTTCTGCCTGACCAGTTGAACCACCTCCGTAAACGTTTACTTTTACATCAAAATTGTTTACATTTTCTGTCATAGACATTGGTTGTAAAACTTTATATTGTAAAGTTGCAGTTGGAAAGTAAGTTGCGAATTCTTTTTTGTTTACAGTGATTTTTCCAGTTCCTTCAGAAACATATACACGTGCAACAGCGGTTTTTCTTCTACCGATTTTGTGAATAACTCCCATTACTTAAGATCGTTTAGGTTAACAGTTCTAGGTTTTTGAGCTCCTTGTTTGTGCTCAGATCCTACAACAACATTTAGATTTCTAAAAAGTTCAGCTCCTAATTTATTTTTAGGTAACATTCCTTTTACAGCTTTCTCTACTAATAATGCAGGGTTTTTAGATTGCAATACTTTAGCAGTTAAAGTTCTTTGTCCTCCTGGGTAACCTGTATGACGCATGTAAATTTTGTCATTCATTTTTGTACCTGTAAGGTTAATTTTTTCTGAGTTGATAACAATTACGTTATCTCCACAGTCAACGTGCGGTGTGTAACTTGGCTTGTACTTACCTCTTAAGATCATTGCAACCTTTGAAGCAAGACGTCCTAAGTTATGACCTTCAGCGTCAACAACAATCCACTCTTTCGTTACAGTGGCTTTGCTAGCTGAAATTGTCTTGTAGCTTAATGCGTCCATAATATTATTTTAATTAAACATTCCATCCCCAATAAAGGGGATGCAAAAGTACAATTAATTATTTTAAAACCAAATACCTTAAAAGATTATTTTAACTGCTGAAAATCAGGAGTTATTTTTTTATCTAAAACAATCAAAAAAACATTTTTGCTCCCTTTGGCAAAGATGGTTTAAGCAGATGATAAAAATAAATAAATTACATTATAATATATTGACTGTTTCTGCAACTTGTTGTTTGTTAAGTGATTCTTTATAATCTTCTAATTTTGTTAACTTAGGAGGTTTTGTAAAAAGCAATTTTAATCAGTGCTGGTTTTATCCTTTTTATGATTCAGTTAATATAAAGGTGACATAATAAAATTTTAATGTAGTGTTGTGTGGTTTTTGTTGTAATTTCAGTAATTCTACTATATTTGTATTAATTCCATAAATTATGATAGAATGAAAGCTAAAGCAACTTTAAAACAAATCGCGAAAGAACTCAGTGTTTCTGTATCAACAGTTTCTAAAGCGCTTAATGATAGCCCTGAAATTAGTGAGCAAACCAAAATTAAAATCAAAGAGTATGCGAAACTGAAAAATTACAAGCCAAACGTAATTGGTTTGAATTTGAAGAATCGTAAAACAAAAACAATTGGAGTTATTATACCTAATATATTAAACTCTTTTTTTGCAAAAGTTTTTAGCGGTATAGAAAAAGTAGCTGATAAAAAAGGATATAATGTTATTACATGCATTTCTAATGAATCTTTAGAGAAAGAAATACATACACTCGAAATGCTAAGCAATGGAACTATCGATGGATTTATTTTATCTGTTTCTCAAGAAGCTCAGACGTTGCAGGATTACAGTCATTTTTCAGCAATTATAAATGATGGGACGCCAATTGTTATGTTTGATCGAATTGCTGATGAGGTAGAATGTGATAAAGTTGTGGTAGATGATTTTGATTCAGCTTTAAACTCTACGCAGCATTTGATTAATTTGGGATGTAAAAACATTGCATTAATTTCTTCAGTAAATAATCTAAGTGTTGGAAAACTAAGAGCTGATGGATATCTTAAAGCTTTAAGAGATAATAATATTCCGGTAAACGAAAAAATTATTCTCCGTACCGATTCTGAAGATGATATGAAAAGTAAAATTGATGCCATTTTTGACAATAAAATTGATGCTATTTTTGCTTTGGATGAAAATGATTCAGTTGCCGCTTTACGAGTAAGTTTGAAAAAAGGATACAGAGTTCCTGAAGATATATCTATTATTGGTTTTGCTGATGGAATTTTGGCTTCAAGACGTTTGTCGCCCAGTTTAACTACTGTTAGCCAACACGGAATTGAAATTGGCGAAGTTGCTGCTAAACGATTAATTTCGAGACTCGAAGAAAAAGAAGGTGAAACCTCCGACTATGAAACTATTGTTATTAAAACAAAACTAAAAGAGAGAGAATCAACAAGGAAGCTGTAATTTTTGTAAACCGAAAATATAATTTCTCTCTGCGATATTTTTTTTCTCCAATAACAATTCAAAAGCTATTTCATTTTTTAATGCGATAGCTTTTATTTTTTCTAGTTCGCAATCTTCGGAAAGAATCATGAAAATGCTGTTTTCAGAGGTGATAAAATCAGGCAGCTGGAAAAATAGCTTTTCAAAATAATCAAAATTTTCACCGCAAAACCAAGCTTTTTCAGCAATCGTATTTGGATTTTTGGGATAATAAGGCGGATTTATTACAATGAAATCAAACGTCTGACTTTGAATATTTTCAAATAAATCTGAATGGATAATGTCTATTGAAACGGCATTGTTTAAAGCGTTTTTTCCTAAGGCTTCCAATGCAGTTGTATTGATATCAGTTGCAGTAACGATGGCTTCTTTTTTTGCTGCTAAAATTGAAATAATTCCGCATCCACAGCCTAATTCAAGCACTTTTTTTTCTTTTAATGAAATTGTTTCGAGAAATTCCAAAAGCAATTTTGTACTGAAAGTTATAAAAGGTGGAAAAACCGTAGGTTCTACCCAAACGATAATTTTTTTATAAGTATATTTTCTGGGTTTCGACAAGTAAACAGCACTCGCTTTTTTCAGAAAAGGACTGATTATTTTTTTTATTAATGTTTTCATTTGCGGCTATTATTCAGAATAAAACCCTTCGGTTTCAGGTTGACGGTATTTCCATATTTTATGTAAAACCTTGATTTCATAAGGATAATGATAAAAATTGTATTTATATCGGAAACCGGAAATGATTTTTAACAATCGTTTTTTATACCCATGAATCCTAAAATCGGAAACGGTGGGATAATAGCCATTCAAAACTGTTTCGAAATTTTTAATTGTGTCAATCATGTATGGCTTAAGCCAGGGAGTCAGTGGATTTTTTCGCAAATCAAAATTTTCCCAGGAGGGGGAGATCCATTCTTCAAGTTGTTCAGGGAATGAAAAACCGGCATCCAGAATCTGTCTATAAAGTTCCGAACCTTCTGTTGGCACAGGACTGAAAAGATAAATAATGATTTCCGCGTTTGGGTTGATGGTTTTGATTTCCTTGATGAAATTAATATCCCAAAGAATTTGATCGTAGACTTCTTTTTCGGTTTTGGCCGGCATACCCAAAACAAAAGACAGTTCAGGAATAATATCGGCATTTTTCATTCGGAGTACAAAATCTTTAATCATTTGTCCAGTTTGTGTTCCGCCTTTGTTCATTTGCTTTAGTACTGCATCATTACCTGTTTCGGCGCCAAGGAAAATCATTTTACAACCGGCTTTTCGCATCAGTTTTAATTCGTCGTCACTATACATATTGATGGTGTCAATACGACCTTCACCCCAATAACTGATATTGTCATTCATTATTAATTCTGAAAATTCCAGCACACGTTTCTTTGAAGTAAAGAAATTATTATCGTGAAATTCAATCGCATCAATGTTGTATTTTTCTTTGAAATATTTGACATCTTCATAAATTCGGGAAGCCGACATGCCTTTCCATTTAGCATTAAAGATAGGAACAATGGCGCAAAATGAACAGGAAAAAGGGCAGCCCATACTCGAATGGTAGGACAGGGTTTTATTTCCCATAAAGGTCTTAGCCAAATAATCCTGAACCGGATAAAACGAATTTAAATAGTTATACGGAAATTTAGGCAAAGTATCCTGATCCAGCAAAGCTTCGACGGCTGTTTTTACGATTTGATTTGCATTGTCTTTATAGATTAGGTTTTTAATAAGGCTTAAATTTTCATTCGCTTCCAATGCATTGACCAATTCAGGAAATGTATTGTCACCCGGGCCATTAATTACATAATCTACACAATCCGAATTTAGTGCAACCTTGTATTGATTTGAAGCAAAATAACCGCCCCAAACAGTAATTACATTTGGATAGATTTCTTTGATTTTTTTGGTGAACGGAATGGCTTGCCTTAATTGAGGTCCGGGCATAACGGTGGAGCCAAAATATTTGAATTCGCCTGTTTTTAAATAGTTTTCAATGGTGAGCCAAGGGTCTTTTTCCAGATTTCCATCGACGAAAACGTACTCGTATTTTCCATGAATGGATGCGCCAACCTGTAAAATCGAGTTGGGAATTCGATGCTTGCCATTGGCACTTCTGGGATTGAATATGATGATTTTGTTTTTCATAATTAAAAAGCACTACAACAACGGCTACAAGCTGGAAGTAATCCGCCATTTTTGATTAAATCTGATCTAAATTGTTTTAAAACAGAAGCGTTCCATATTTGTTTTAATGATTCGGTATGAATGTTTCCAAGTTTTAAGTTATAACATCTACCATGAGCAGGGATTACACTTCCGTCAGATTTGATCATAATGTTAGAAAATACATCATTGCATATTTTTCCAATTATTTTTTCTGGTTTATGATAAAATTCAAATAGTTTTTTCTGGGAAGAAATTTCAGGAGAAAAATGGATTGGGAAACTATGTTTTGTTTTTTTTATTTCTTGAATTTCACTCCAAAGCAACTTTAAATCATAGTTGTCAATAGTAATTTCTTCTATATTAGAGGCGGTGGCAGCATAGGTATCTCCCCAAATTAAATTATGTGTGTTAGCAACAGATTGAGGTGTAAAATTAGTATGCATAAAACCAATGGTTTTTAACGGATAATCTTTAAAAAAATCGGTAAATGCTCTTAAATTTCCAATATTCCATTCTGTTATAACACAAAAAATAGAAACAGATTGATTGGGGTTTAAACGATATATTTCTTCGATGCCTTCAATAGCTTTTTGAAAAGATTTTTGATGCCCTCGTATCTCATTGTGAATATCTTGTGTCCCATCTAATGAAATATATAATTCTGTTAAACCATTATTAACTAGTTTAGCTGCATTTTGTTTTAATGTAAGCGCATTAGTGGTAATAGAGGTTTTTATATTTTTACTTTTTGCATACAATAATGATTCTTCTAAATATGGGTAAACCAAAGGTTCTGTAAATGCATATCCTAATTTTGTTTTTGGGAAAAAGGTTGCTGTTTGATCGATAATTTTTTTAATCAAATCTAATGGCATATTTAACGGATGTGTACCAATAAGGTTTTGAGCAAAATTGGTTTCTATGTTTTTAGTTCCCACATCACACATTTTACAATGTAAATTGCAAACATTATTTACACCAAGAACTATCCATTCGGGTGAGAAAAAATAGTTTTTTGGAAGTATTTTTCGGTTTGTTTTTTTTAAGACTTCTATAAGCATTTGATAGATTTTATGTAAAAGTAGTGCTTTGAAAACTCAAAGAACCTTTGTTTCTTTTTTAAAACAAAATAAATATAAAGCAACAATTTGTGATAGGCAGCCACCTGATAATGCTCCGAGTATTCCATAACCTAGATACAAAAAAAGGGAACTAAAAAGCACATTGGTAATCGCACTATAAAATAAATATAAAATTACTAACTGTTCTTTCTTTGTTTTGAACTTATTTACTATTTGAATGCCATACATATAGGACGGATAAATATAGATGAATGCCAAGATATAAAACCAAACGCTTAATTTGAGTTTTAAATAGTAAAGAATGATAAAATAACAAAAAAATAATGAAATTGGAACAATGATAAGGCCTAATAAACTCAATACTTTTTCATATTTTTTGATGACGATTGTGTTATTCCTATAAATGTTTTTGGTAAATGGGGAGTAAATAAAAACAGAGATAGTGATGATGAAAACGAGTAAACTATTTAAAATTTGATAGTTGGCAGTGGTGGATTTATCACAAAAATACTGGACAAAATAGACGTCTGATTTTGAAATTAAAAAACCAAATACAGATAACAAAAGGAAAGGTAGAGCTTTTTTATAAAAGAGGTAATCAAATTGTAAATTTTTGAAGTTAATAAAACTTCTAAAAAAAAACAAAGAAATAATACCCTTAATAAATTGGTATAAGCTGTAAATAATTGATAATTCCATACTATTTAAGCGATCTTTAAACAAAAAGAGGGTGCCGAAAAAAAGCAAAAAAGTAATCATTTCAATTATTAAAAAGAGATTGAATTTTTTTTCAAAAAAAAGAAGAGGCTCTACGGAATAACTAAAATATCGCCCCAAAATCCATAAGAAAACAAAAAAAACATTTACTGTAGGAAAAACAAAAAGCGCAATTAAACTAAAAAGAAGGACTAAAGGTAATCGGGTGATCAATATTGATGAAAAATTGGTTCTGATTTTACTCGGTTCAATACTAAATAGGCGCAATAAATATTCTTTGTTTCCCCAATTGATAATTTGTAAAGTAAACAAAGTGAACAATAAAATGGACACAAATGAACCCCAAACTTCTTTCGAGGAATAATGAATTACCAGAAAAGGAATAGTCATGCCAAATGCAGAAACCAATATTTGCCGCATTGCATTTGACGAAATAAATCCGATTCTATTTATATGCTTCTTTTTCAATTAATATTGATTTTTCTCAATGTATAAAACCCAATTCCCCCTGTCATAATCCGAAAGATAAATAATTGTTTTGTTGTTTATCAATATTGGCTTTAGCTTATTGCTCTTGTCAAATGTAAACTGTTTTTTGTTATATAAAACCTGATATTTTTTTAGCAAAGATCAATAATTCAGCTAATCGATTTATTTTATGCAAAGTAATAAATCTACATTATTATTTATTTACTTTTGAAATAAAAACAATAAAAATTGAAAAAAAAAATTAAAAATACTGCCCAAGCAAACCATTACTTAATACTAATTTTTGGGTTGCTTTCTGTTTTTGTAAAACTGTATCAAATTAGTTATCGCAGTTTTTTTCAAGATGAATTGTATTCAGTTTCTGCTGCTTTTGAACCAAGCTATAATAAATTTATTGAAAATTGGGTTTTATACGATTCTAATCCACCTTTATATTACTTTTTTCTTCGTTTTTGGCTAAAAATTGTTCCTGCAACCGAGTTTTGGGTTCGTTTGCCCTCCGTTATTTTTATTTTGATAGCTTCTTTTATTTTTATAAGGGGAATAAAAAAGCGTTTCGAAAACTTCGAATGGTTTTATCTTTTATTATTTATTGGTTGCTGTTATGGTTTTTTGTTTTTTGCCCAAGAGGCAAGAGCTTATGGTTTATTATTACTTTTAACTTGTTTGCAATTGCTTCAATTTATTGATTTATTAAAATTAAATGAAGAGGAAAAAAAATTAAATCGCATTTTTGGTTTCGCTTTACTTTCAATTTTATCTTCTTATACGCATTATACGGGCATAATATTTAGTGGTATTCTATATTTTATATTGATTTTTGAGTTTAAAAATAATTTAGTTTTCTTAAAAAAGATTTTATTAGCAATTTTGATTTCATTAATGTTAGGTATATTTTGGGTAACTAACTTTTTATTTTTCTTTCGTTTAGATAAATCGTTTATCATTCATCAAAAGTTTAGCATTATAAAAAGTATTATTCCGATGTTGTTTTTTGGATATTCAACAGTTGGGAAAGTCCTTTCTATAATATGTTTTTTTCTTTTTTTGCTACTTCTTTTTTTCTTTGTTAAAAAGGAAGTTTTATTTTCAAAAGAAAATAAAGTAATAATAAGTCTAGGACTTACTTCTATTATTATACTAATCCTTTCGCCTTTTATACCCTATTTTTTTTCGTATAGACATTATATTGTTTTTATACCAATTATACTTTTATCTTTTTCTGTTTTACTCTCTAATTTGGTAAAAATTTCTGAAATTCAAAAGAGTTTTTTATTGATTATAGGAATTGTTGTTTTAGTATTTCAAAGCTTTACACATTATAAATCGGAACGAGAAAATTGGAGACAAGCTGTAAATTATTGTATTAAAATTGCAAATAATGAAAAAACAAAAGTTATTGTTATAGGTGAGCCTTGGGAAAAGACACCAAAAGAATACTTATTAAACAATCATGGAGATTTAAACCTTTCCATTAGAAGAAAAATTTATTATCTATACTATTTTAATCAACTTAATAAAAACAAAAATATTCATCTAATTGTATTGAGGTCTAACAATAAAATAATTGAGAAATATATTGAAAATGAACTTAAAACAAAGAATAAAGTTATTATATTGTCATATACAGCTGGTTTTTCTAAAGACATACAAAAACTAAATGTTCATTGTAAAGTTATTAAAAAACAGTTTTACGGACATGTAGTTTATTATTGTTTTAAAAATAAAATTATCACATTGAAGTAAAACTAATACCTATTTATGAAATAAATAAATGTTGAAATTGAAAGAACAATTGAAGCAACCAGAATATTTGTTTTTTAAGATTTTACGCATTACTAAAAACACTAATTTGGGTTTAGTAATGCGTAAAATCTTATTTTTGTAAAATTATTAATCTAAATTATAAATCAATAATGAAAAAAACAGTAATTTTATTTGTATTATTTGCAGCAAATACTGCATTTGCTCAATGGACGACAGGGACAAATATTCTTTATACAACTACACCAGTAGTTTCAATTGGAGCTACTACTATACAAGGGCAATATGGGAATCCTCCTAACGCCAGTGTTCTTGAAATTGTTTCCGCTCAAGGGTCAGCCTCATATATAAATCTAAAATCAGGAACTAAAGGATTATTTTTAAGTGCAGACTCCATTTATGGTTTGGGTATAAACATATCTGCTAACGATACGTTTGGATTTGCTTATGGAGCAACTAATGTAATGAAAGTTAACCCAATAACTACGGGTAATCCAGGAGGGAGCCTTTCTATAGGAACTAATTTAAATCCTTCAGGTTACAAACTTGCCGTTGGCGGAAAAATTATTGCCGAAGAATTAAAAGTACAGTTGCAAAGTGCACCATGGCCAGATTATGTTTTTAGAAATGATTATAAATTGCCAACACTTGAGGAGGTAGAAAAGCAAATTCAGGAAAAAGGGCATTTAATAAATATGCCTTCTGCAACAGAAGTAAAAGAAAATGGTTTTGAAGTGGGAGAAATGACACGCATTCAACAAGAAAAAATTGAAGAATTAACCCTATATATTATTAAGTTAAACCAGCAATTAGAGGCTCAGGAAAAAAGGATGCAGGCGCTAGAAGCCAAGGTTAACAACTAAACAAAATGATGTTGATTTTGAACTTGTAAGATTTTTTAAGCAATATTATCCCATAAATTGACAATGCTTTACTTTTTTTAAATTACTTTTCAAGGTTCAAATTTAATTCTCTCAAGGCATAAAACCCAATTCCCCTATCGTAATCCGAAAGATAAATAAGTTTTTTATTGTTTATTAGCATTGGCTTTAGCTTATTGCTTTTGTCAAATGTAAACTGTTTTTTGTTATAAAAAATTTGATTATTTTTTAATTCAACCTTAATTACGGTTTGTGTTTTCAGTGCAATAGATGCTGTTTTTTCGCCCTTTTCTGTCCAATAAAAATAAGTTAATTGGTTATTTAAAATTTTGTAATCATAAACCAAAATTGGAGCATTTTTATGAAGAAAATAAGTTGAATTTACAATTTCTGACTTTTTAAATAAAGCTATTAAAAGGCAGGGAACAATTGTGCTAAGTGTAATAATTTTCCGATTTACTTTTCGGTAAATTAATGATAAAAAGAGAATAAAAAATAATGCCAAAGCAAACAATCGAAGATAAGAGAACGGAAATCTATTTTCAATAAAATAGGCCAGCGGCAAATTATTTATCAGTAATAAAAGAGAAAGAAAAAAGATTTTTTTAACATTTGAAATATTACTTTTTGTCAAAACGAAAAATGGGAACAGGAGCAAAATGAAAGTATATGTACTTCCATAAGGCGAAATTAAAATTGTAGTCAAAATCCAATACGAGAAAACAAAAAGGGAATTAGATTCTCTCTTGCCAACGAAATAACCCGTGATTATTAGTCCAACTTTTAAGGCTGATGTTAATGCGAAAAATATAATGGGAGAATTAAAGAAAGCATCAGGATTTTCAATTTCATCAAAAATCATTAATCGTTTTAAAAACATAAAAACTGATTGGTAATTGTCAACAAAGACTCCGGAAATTTCTCCATTGGAAGCTTTTGTCAACACACTTTTAAAATAAAAAATCCAAATGTCAAATCTTGTAAAAAATACTGAAATTAAAAACAGCAATGAACAAGAAATCGCAATATAAATCAAGGGTTTAAATTGTTTTTTAAACAAAAAAACAAAAATTAAAAATATTGGAAACACTTTAAGAAATATTGCCAAGCTTAAAAAAAAAGCCATTTTTTTAGGCTGCTCTTTTTCGTAGGCCAACCAAAATTCACTTAATAAAAAGAAAAGTAAAAAATAAACTTGTCCAAACAGTAATTCGTTTTTTATGGGTACAAAAAATAATATTGGAACAAGTAAAACGTGCTTTGGATTTATTTTATAAAACAAAACCAATCGGTTCAAACTGTATATAAAAAGTAATACACTTATGCTGTTGAAAACCAGTTTGGCTGTGGGTAATGACAAAAAAGATATTGGGTAAAAAACTAAAGCTAAAAAAGGAGTATTTGGAGCATAACTTGTAAATAATCCGGAATATCCAAGATTCGAAATAGCTTTATTGAACTCATAAGGAAAATAGATGGTCGAATTAAATTTGCTATTGGCTAAAAACTTTCCTCCAAAATAGTAATTTGAAAAATCGTGAACAGGGAAATCAATCGCTTTGTATGTGTAAAAAGCACAAAGCAAAATCAGTGGAATTAATCCAAAATATTTTCCTGAAAAACCTTTCATAATTTTGAGAAAAGTGAAAATGAAAAAAGTTTAGTCATTTGCAAAAAGTAACACACTGAAACTCTCAAAACACCCAATCCATAAGTGATACTTCTTTTGAAATTAATGGAACTCGCTTCTTCAAAATAATTTGCCGGACATGAAATCTCGCCAATTCGGGCCTTTTTATAGCAACATTGCGCCAGAATTTCATTGTCAAAGACAAAATCATCCGAGTTGTTTTCGAAATCAATTTTTTGCAACAATTGGGTATTAAAACAACGATAACCGGTATGATATTCGGAAAGTTTTTGATTCATCAAAACATTTTGGATAAGGGTCAAAATCCTATTGGAAACATATTTATATAACGGCATACCGCCTTTTAATGCACCTTTACTTAAAATACGCGAACCCAAAACAACATCGTACAAGTCATTGGCGACTAACGTACACATTGCCGGAATGAGTTTTGGTGTGTATTGGTAATCGGGATGCAACATCACGATAATGTTGGCGTTGAGTTGTAAAGCTTTTTTATAACATGATTTTTGATTGGCGCCATAACCTTTGTTTTTATCGTGAACGATGATGTGTTTGATACCAATTTCTTTAGCGACAGCAATCGTATTGTCCTGGCTGAAATCATCGGTAATAATTATTTCATCAACAATATCAAACGGAATTTCTTCAAAGGTTTTTTGAAGTGTTTTGGCCGCATTATAGGCTGGTAGAACGACGATTATTGTTTTGTTATTTATCATCAATTCAAATGATTAACTTCAATTTCGGATTGTTCCCGAACGCTTGAAGAAACTGGCAATCCTTGAAATGGAGCAAAATTTTCGATATCTTTTCTATAATATAAATTGCCCAAGAAAGGGAATTCGGTATAAATATGGGTTGGTAAATTTGATAATAGACCTTGAACTTGCGTTATAGGCATTTTCCATTCCAGACTCAGGCGTTCTGCCGAAGGTTCCATAAATGAAATGTATAACAACTCTGTCAAGGTGTGCTGCTGTGTTTGTGAAAAATCAACACCATCGGTCAGGGCTAATTTTTGCTTTCGATTGCTTTCGCGGTAACTGATTAAAGTGTCTTGAAATTCGTTATATGTCAGGTAACCGGCATAATTATTTTGAGTACTAAACATTTGATTGATGGTTGATTCGTGACACCACATACATTTTCCCGGTTTTCCGGCATTGGAATGGGAGGGATCGGCATTGTTTTTTCGGTTGCCGTTAATATCAAAAATGCCAAAGCGTAATTGACCGTTGGGCAATAGTTCAATAGTTTCGTACTCAAAAATTTCACCCGAAACAGGATTTACTTCTTCAGATAGAAAAATCTGATTGAAACCATTTTGTTCTGAAAACTTAATGATTCTGTTTTCAAACGAAACACTCGAATTATTTATGTATCCTTTTTGTGGAAGCAGTGTATATCGATTCAGGACTTCTGTTAGAGTTTGAGGTGTTCCGATGATTTCATAATAATGTTCTGAAGCACCAAGCAACAAAGTGATATATCTTCCTAAATCTATAGTATTTGTAGTTTGATATTCTTGTGATTCTTTAATTTTAAAATTCAGTTTTGTTAGTTTTTCAATTGCACTTTCTGAAAAGCCCAGTTTGTTTATATCTATTGAAATGATATTGTTTGAAGTTGAAATTCCGTTTAATGTGGTAGGTAACATGGCACCAACATAGGACAATCCCCATTTGAGGCCAATCAAAGATTTATCAATTGTATCATCTGGATAGGCTTTGTTCCATTTTAAATGAAGAGCATCGTTGCGGTTTTGTAATTCATAATAAGTATCATTTTCACAAGATACAAATAACAGTAAAATCGAGATAAAAAGAAGTTTTTTCATAAGTCTCACTTGCTGATTTTCATCAATCCGCTTGCCAAAATCGATTTGGTTTTCAGTTTTAAAATTTTTACGAAATCCCGACTTCCTCCTTTGATTAATTCTCGGTGAAATTCAACCTCATTTACTACTTTTTTTACTGCATAATCGTAATATTTTCGACTATAACTTCTTTTGAAATCAATTTCCCTGTCGGTTGAGGTTTCCCAGTTTGGTTGTGCCGTAATGTTATTTTCGATTTCGTTATATAGCGAAGTCCCTTTTATTGGGTATGCAATCGTTATGGTATAATGTGTAGGATTTGCCTCTTTTAAATACTGAATTGTAGTAGAAATGTCTTCTTCGGTTTCGCCCGGATATCCAAGCATTATGAACGTTCCGGTTTCGATTCCGAGCGTATTTGTGTCTTGAATTACCTTTTTTACATGATTTACATCGACACGACGATCCATCAAATCGATAATTTTTTGAGAGCCACTTTCTGCACCAATCCAAATTCTAAAACATCCGGCTTCTTTCAAAAGTTGCAGAATTTCTTCGTTCAGTCGCTCTGCCCTGGTAATGCATTCAAACCGGATTTGGGCATTTTGCCTGACAACTTCTTCATGAAAAGCAATGAGCCATTTGTGGCTAATTGTGAACACGTCATCTACAAACCATATTGCGTCAGGATTGTATTTGTCTTTAAGCATTTTCATTTCTTGGGCGACCAAATGCGCCGGTCTTCGGCGGTAACTTTGCCCATAAACTGCGGTACTGCACCATTTGCAAGTATAAGGGCAACCCCTTTGAGTGGAAATGGTCATCGAGCTTTCACCATGATTTTTCTTCCAGGTTTCAAGATATTTCCCGATTGGTATTGCATCGCGGTTTGGCAATGGCAATTCATCCAATTCCCTAAATTTGGTTCTCGCCTGTGTTTGAATGACGCTGTTGTTTTCAAAAAAAGCTATTCCGTTTATTTGGTTAAAATCACCTTTATTGATGATGGCATTATACAATTCATAAGTAGTTTCTTCGCCCTCGCCAATAATAAGAAAATCGGCTCCGGATTTTAAATAGTTTTCTATATTATAAGTTATATCCGGACCACCGAGAATAATTTTTGGAAAACCATATGATGCGGTTTTTAGAATTTTTATGAGTTTTACAACTTCTATTTTCGTCATTAAATTGGTGTAAATAGAAATGACTTTTGGTTTTTTCTCTAATATATAGTTAAGTTGATCTTTTTGGGAATAAAAAGTAGTATCGTAGACATTATTAGGGATGTCTTTGCTTATTAAATATGCGGAAACATACAACAGCCCTAATGGGGGATAGGGTTTCATTATCTTTTGTTCCTTCAAATCTCCAGAGAGATAATAGGCGTGTGTAAATAGAATACTCATTTTTTTTGAAAAAGTATTAAATAATGATCGGCATATTTTGATAGAAATGAGCAGTTTTTAATTGCCGTATCCAATTTTTTTAAAATCCACAACAGTTTCAATTTATTTTTAAAAAAGGGTTCTAAATATGATGGCGGAATAAAAAAACCAATTGGTTTAATGGAAATCATTTCAAAATCATTTCCTGATAAATTTACAATATCTTTTGGATTATAATAGAAAGTGTTTACTTTTTCTCCGTCAACATTGGCAATCACACTTTCTTTTTTTCTTCTAAAAGCCAACGATAATTTTGCTTTCGCCAAAAAATAAAAGGATTCCCAAAGAGTGTTTTTAGGCATAATCGCCAAAACCAAATGTCCTTTTCCTGAAATTAGATTTGATACGTTTTCAAAAAATAATTTTAATTCTTCTTTCGATAAACAGTTCAAGCCTCCAAAATTAGAAAAGATCAAATCAAATTTTTCATCTCCAAAAGGTTTGCCGATTTCATTGATATTTAACCGTTCAAAAGTTAGGTTTGCCAATTTTTCTTTGCTTTTTGCAATTAAAATCATCTTTTCCGAAATGTCAGTTGCGACAATCTGAAAGTTTTGTTTTGCCAGCCAAATAGCATCTTCGCCAGTGCCGCAATTGATTTCGAGAATGGTTTTGGGAGTATTATTTTTTAGAAATTTCGATAAATGTAAGTAAATGACCTCACGTTGCGCTTTTCCAATAGCAGAATTGGTAAAAGTGGAGTCATAATTTGTGGCTGCATTATCAAAATCAGCTTTCATTTTTTGATAATTTTAAAATCAAACGATCAGCAAAAGAGCTTGGAACATAATATCCGAGTTTTGCAATTGATTTTATTTTTTGAAAATTTAAATTCAGAGGATTATTTAACAAGGTTCTTAAGGTGTAAATACCCTGACTTTTTCTATATTCTTTGTGGACAAATCGTTGTAGTTTTCGATAAAAATTAGAATCAAAACTTCCGTTGAACATCATTTCAAAATCGTCAGAATCTGTCCAATTGGCTTTTAATTTTAAATCTTCTTTCACTTTTTCGTAAAAAGGTGTTCCCGGCAAAGGATAAGAAATTGAAATTCCGATGTTGTCCGGCAGCAGTTCTTTTACCATTGCAATGGTTTTTCGAATATCTTCCTTGATTTCGGTTAAATAACCAAATTGCAAGAAAAAGGCAATTTTAATTTTATGAGCTTTTAATAATCGTGTTGCCTCATAAATTTCTTCCACTTTTGTGCCTTTATCCATTGCATCCAGAATTTTTTGCGAAGCGCTTTCGGCACCTACCCAAACTTCTTCGCATCCTGATTTTGCCAAGGCCTCTATCGTATCTTCTTTTAACAATAAATCTACACGACTTTGAATGTAATAACTGATTTTTAGGTCTTTCTTCTGTAATTCTGCATTGAATTCTTGAACCCAATTGGGTTTCAATCCAAAGATATCGTCACACATCCAAAAACGACTTACACCAAATTTTTCTTGTAAAACAGCTATTTCCTTCACAATATATTCTGGCGAATGAGCATTGTATCTATTCCCATAAATGGGTTTTGCACACCAATTGCATTTGAAAGGACAGCCTCGGGTGGTTGCTAAATTCAACGTGAATGATTGCTTGCTTTTAACCCAAATGTTTTTGTATGCATGCATGTCAACCAAATCCCAAGCGGGTAAAGGCAATTCATCTAAATTTTCGAGAACCGCACGTTTTGAATTAATGGTGATAATTCCTTTTGTTTGAAATACAATTCCATTAACGATTTCGATTTTATTTCCTCTTTCGATAGTGTTTATGAGTTCTAATAAGGTTAATTCACCCTCACCCTGAATGATATAATCTGCACCTTTTTCGAGATATTCTTTATAATGATCCGTCGCATCTGAACTACAAACAATCACGATACAGTTTTCTTTTTTGCCAAATGCAATCATTTCAAAACAAGCTTCACGCATCTTCGTAAGACACATTTTCGTGAGATAATTAAAGCCGTCATCATAAATTACTAAATATTTTGGTTTTTTTTCTTTTAAAACTGATTGAATTAAAAGAGGATTTTCTAATAAATTTACATCAAATAAATCCACCAAATAGTTATTTTCGCGCATTAATGAAGCCGCATACAAAGTCCCCAAAGGAGGAAAAGGTGTTTTGTTTTTCCATTGCTTAGGGTCTAGTTTATAGTAATATGAATGCGAAAAAAGAATGTCAAGCATGTTCTTCGGTTAATTCAATATTGTGGTTTTTTTGAAATTCGATGTATTTTTCGTTTAAAGCCAAGATTACTTTTTTCTGAAAATTTAAAGGATGAGACTTTGAAATATTTTGGGTTGATTTGAGTGCTATTTTAAAATCCTCCGTCGCAATATTTTTAAATTTTGATTTCCATTTTGCTATTATAATTTTTTTAAAACCAGAATCGACAAATTCGCCCATGGTATTGTTTAGGGCAAATTCTACTGTTTTAGCGAAAAATGGTTTTTTCAAATCTCCAATAGACGATAAATCGGGCTCAAATTTTGGAAAGTAATCGTTGACCCAAAGATTTTTAGTATAAAATATTTCAAAAATTTCTTTTCCCATAACTGGAACCAAGGTTTTTAATTCGGTGGCAGTAAATCTGTTTTTTTCTTCAATTTCAAGGTTGGAAGTTGAGATGAAGTAATTAATGCAGAAATATTTTCGTGAGTTTAGCAAAAATATTTTTTTAAATAACGCCAATAATGTTCGGCAAATCCATAATCTGCCTGGTTTTGTGATTACAAAAAAATCAATATCACTCTCTTCATCATGATATCCTTTTGAAAGAGAACCGGAAATGCCCACAGCTTCCACGTATGGGAATTTCGAAATTAATTTAGCTCTTTTATTGGCTTTTATCATCGCATTGGAGGCATATAAATTTCCTTTTAACCTTTTGGTTACACTGTCCAAATCGTTCCCATAAACATAGAATTCGTCTACTGTGAATAGAATTCCTTTTTCGATTAAATACTCTAATTCTTTAGCTGTATCGGCATCATTATTATGGTTTGTATAACTGTGTATTTCCTCCAGTTTTAAAGGATGACGGAAAATAGAGAAATACAGTATAGTTTTTAAGGTCTCCAAGAGGTAATGTGTTTAGAGTCTAAAGATAAAAATTAAATTTTATTAATTTTCTTTCTGCTCATTTTTTTGAGCTTCCAGAATAATATTCAAAAAGTCAGGTTGGTTAAAAATGTTTTTCTTATCAAGAAAGAAATTTAAAGGATTGAAGACTAAATTCTTTTAAAAGATAAACAGTGAGAATAACAATTCAAAAGACAGTTGCTGAATTTTGTTGTTAGGTTATAAGACTATGTTCGTGTTTTATAAATTCCCAAGTAAGTATTGAGATCTATGTGTTTGCTTTTTTTAGTTTATAAATTGATAAAGTTGCTGATAAACGATTAATTGTGCGACTAAAATCAGTCAAGTTTCTGATTATAATGCTATTGTTGGTAAATAAAGTTAAAAGAAATAGAGTCAGCCCCGAAAAGTATAAATTGAATAAAAAACCATCAGTGATACTGGTGGTTTTTTAAGTATTATAAACTATTAAGAGAATGTGTGTTTAAATTTTGAATGTTATAACCGGTCTTGCGGCATGGTTTACCAGGCCTTCGCTGATACTGCCATTAAAAAAGTGTGCAAATCCGGTTCTTCCATGTGTGCACATTCCGATAATATCAGCGTTTATGCTATTTGAGAAATTTATAATTCCTTTTTCAATATTATTGTCATTGTAAATTTGTGTGGTATAATTGGTAAGGTTGAATTCATTTATAAATTCGTTCATTGCTTTCTCAATCACATGGGTTGGCTTAAAACTGTTTGGAGTGCAAATAGTAACCAGATGTATTTTTGATTCAAAAAAGTTTGTAAAGTGTAAGAATTTTTCAAAAGGTTTTTTTGTTTCTTTTGAAAAGTCAGATGCAAATACAATATTTGCTGCGTTAAAATTTGAAGCATCTTTTTTAATAACCAAAACCGGAGTGTCTGAATTTCGAACAACTTTTTCAGTATTAGAACCAATTAAAAATTCCTGAATGCCTGAAGAGCCATGTGAGCCCATTACAATTAAATCGATGTCGTTCTCTTTGCTGACTTGTGAAATTCCATGAATTGTTTTATCGATTTTTAAGATTTCAGTCACAGGAATATCTTCGAGGTAAGGCTTTTCTGTGATTGTGTCCAGCATTTCGTTAGCTTTTTTTACGAACAAAATTGTTTCCGGAATGCTTTTTCCTCCGGTAATCGCATCATTCATCTGGGTTGGTAATTCCAGCATATGAAGCAGAACAATTTCTGAATTATGCTTTTTTGCTATTTGTGCGGCAACTTTTAAGGCGTCCTCAGCATGGTCGGAGAAGTCAGTGGGTACTAAAATTCGTTTCATAGTTTTTGGTGTTAAATAATATGAATAATCGGTTATTTTAATGCTCTTATAAAGATAAGAAATATTATTAGAGCAATCTAATTATTTTGATTATAAAAAAAACACTATATTTGCACCGTTATTTATTAAAATCTAAATAATGAGGGGACTAATTGTCCCCTCTTTTTATAAAACTATGACATTTAAAGAAAAAGTAAACACATTAATTACAGATGCTCTTTTAGAAAAGCCATCAATCTTTTTGATTGATTTAAGTATTTCTGATTCTTTTAAAATTAGTGTAGGTTTAGATGGGGATAATGGAGTAGCACTTCAGGATTGTATTGATATCAGTCGTGCAATTGAGAATAATCTGGATCGTGAAGAACAGGATTTTTCTCTTGAAGTAGCATCTGTAGGAGTAGGTTCGCCATTGAAATTTACAAGACAATACATAAAAAATATTGGTAGAACATTGATTGTTACTACAAATAGTAAAAAAATTGAAGCAGAATTAGTGGAAGCTAACGATGTTTTTATAATTTTGTCTTGGGAAGCAAGAGAACCGAAAAAAGTAGGAAAAGGAAAAGAAACAGTTCAAAAAAAGCAACAAATACCTTATACAGAAATTAAAGAGGCAATTGTTACAGTAACATTTTAATTAAAGAATTCGCATGGAAAATTTAGCATTAATCGATTCATTCTCAGAGTTTAAAGATAATAAACTTATTGATCGTGTAACGCTTATGGCAATTTTAGAGGACGTGTTTAGAAATGCATTGAAGAAAAAATACGGTTCTGATGATAACTTCGATATTATCATTAATCCTGATAAAGGAGATATGGAGATCTGGAGAAGAAGAGTAATTGTTGCTGATGAAGATCTTGATTTTGAGAACGAAGAAATTACCTTGACTGAAGCCAGAATGATTGAAGCGGATTTTGAAATTGGAGAAGAAGTTTCTGAAGAAGTTAAATTGATTGATTTAGGAAGAAGAGCTATTTTGGCTTTGCGTCAAAACTTAATATCTAAAATTCACGAACACGATAATACAAATCTTTATAAGCAATTTAAAGATATTATTGGCGATATTTACACCGCAGAAGTGCATCATGTACGTCCAAGAGTTGTTATACTTGTTGATGATGAAGGAAATGAGATTGTACTTCCAAAGGAAAAACAAATTCCATCTGACTTTTTCCGTAAAGGAGATAATGTTCGAGGAATTATTGAAAGCGTTGAATTAAAAGGAAATAAACCTCAAATTATTATGTCTAGAACTTCTGAAAAGTTTTTGGAGAAATTATTTGAACAGGAGATTCCTGAAGTATTTGATGGTTTGATTACAGTTAAAAATGTAGTGCGTATTCCTGGTGAAAAAGCAAAAGTAGCAGTAGATTCTTATGATGATAGAATTGACCCTGTTGGAGCTTGTGTTGGTATGAAAGGATCCCGTATTCACGGAATTGTTCGTGAGTTAGGAAACGAAAATATAGATGTAATCAATTATACGAGTAATATTCAATTGTTTATTACAAGAGCATTAAGTCCTGCAAAAGTTTCTTCTATCAAAATTGATGAAGAAAATAAAAGAGCCGAAGTTTTCTTGAAGTTAGAAGAAGTTTCTAAAGCAATTGGTAGAGGTGGCCACAATATAAAATTAGCTGGTCAGCTGACAGGTTACGAATTAGATGTTATTCGTGAAGGAGACGTTGCTGGTGCAACTGCAGATGAAGATGATGTTGAATTAACAGAATTTTCAGATGAAATCGAAGACTGGGTAATTGAAGAATTTGCTAAGATAGGTTTAGATACTGCAAAAAGTATTTTAAAACAAGAAGTAGAAGATTTAGTAAGAAGAACAGATTTGGAAGAGGAAACAATTCTTGACGTTATGAGAATACTAAAAGAAGAGTTTGATAGCTAGTATCTGCTCTAACAACACAACGAAAAAGGTAATAATAAAAAGGTTATATGTCTGAAGAGAGAGTAATAAGAATAAACAAGGTTTTAAGGGAATTAAATATTTCGTTAGAAAGAGCTGTTGATTATCTAAAAGATAAGGGGATTGCTATTGATGCAAATCCAAATGCGAAAATTTCTGATAGCGAATTTAATATCCTACAAAGCCAATTTGCGGGCGATAAGGGGAATAAGGAAGCTTCTAAAGAGGTAGGAGAAGAAAAGAGAAAAGAAAAAGAAGCTTTGCGTGTAGAACGTGAAAAAGAAATTGAAGACAAACGCAGACAGGACGATGAACGCCAAAAACAACAAGAAATTATAAAGGCAAAAGCCGTTGTAACTGGGCCTGTTCAGGTAGGTAAAATAGATTTAAATCCGAAGAAACCTACTGTTGCAGCGACTCCTTCTGAAGAGCCGGCTAAGGTTGTGGAAGGGCCTAAAGTGGTTGTTCCTCAGGCAGAAGTTGAAAAGCCTGTTCAAAAAGAAGAGGCAAAAGTTGAAGCTCTTGTGGTTCCTCAAGACAAAGCAGAAAAACCTATTATTACTGATAAAAAAGAAGTAAAAGTGCAAGCTCCTAAAGTGGTTCAGGAACCAGTTGTGTCAACTGATCCGGAAACTGCTGAAGAAACAATCACTACACAATATCAAAAGTTATCAGGAACTACTCTTACAGGTCAAACAATTGATTTATCTCAATTTAATAAACCTAAGAAAAAGAAAGAAGATCCTAAGATAACGCCAAATAAGCCAGGGGCTCAGGGAGCTGCAAATAACGCGAATAAAAATAAGCGTAAAAGAATTGCTCCGAAGCCAGGTACTCCGGGTGCGCCAAAACCTGCTACAGGTAATGCGCCGGGAACGCCAAACCCTAACAAAATTACACCAAATACAGGTGGTGGAGGTTTTAATGCTAACAGAAGCGCAAGACCAGGTTTCGTAAAGGGAAACCGTCCTGCTATCGTGGCTAAAGTTGAGCCAACTGAAGAGGAAGTTAAAAATCAGATTAGAGAAACTCTTGAAAAACTTCAAGGAAAAGGCGGAAAATCAAAAGCTGCTAAATACAGAAGAGATAAAAGAGATACACACCGTCAGAAATCTGATGAGGAGCAAAGAGCTCTTGACGAGGGAAGCAAAACTATTAAAGTTACTGAATTTGTTACTGTAGGGGAAATTGCCATCATGATGGATGTGCCTATTACAAAAGTAATTGGAACTTGTATGTCGCTTGGAATCATGGTTACCATGAATCAGCGTTTAGATGCTGAAACTTTAACTATCGTTGCCGATGAATTTGGTTACGAAGTTGAGTTTATCACAGTTGATATTGAAGAGGCTATTGAAGTCGTAGAGGATAAAGAAGAAGATTTAGTTACCAGAGCGCCAATTGTTACCGTAATGGGTCACGTCGATCACGGTAAAACATCTTTACTGGATTATATTCGTAAAGAAAATGTTATTGCTGGTGAGTCGGGAGGTATTACACAACATATTGGAGCCTACGGAGTAACTTTAGATAATGGTCAAAAAATAGCATTCTTAGATACACCGGGTCACGAGGCGTTTACCGCGATGCGTGCACGTGGAGCTCAGGTTACAGATATCGCTATTATTGTTGTTGCTGCGGATGATGATATCATGCCGCAAACAAAAGAAGCGATTTCTCACGCACAAGCTGCGGGAGTGCCAATTATATTTGCAATCAATAAAATTGATAAACCAAATGCTAATGTTGAGAAAATCAAAGAGCGTCTTGCTGGTATGAATTTACTTGTTGAAGATTGGGGTGGGAAAATTCAGTCACATGACATTTCTGCAAAAGTTGGTACAGGAGTAAAAGAATTATTGGAGAAAGTTTTACTGGAAGCAGAGATTTTAGATTTAAAATCTAATCCAAACAAAGCGGCACAGGGAACTGTTGTTGAAGCTTTCCTTGATAAAGGAAAAGGTTATGTTTCTACTATATTAGTACAACATGGAACTTTAAAAGTTGGAGATTATATGTTGGCTGGAAAACATCATGGTAAAATTAAAGCTATGCATGATGAAAGAGGACATATTGTTTTACAAGCAGGCCCTTCGACACCGGTATCAGTTTTAGGTTTAGATGGGGCAGCAACTGCAGGTGATAAGTTTAACGTTTTTGAAGATGAAAAGGAAGCAAAACAAATTGCATCTAAACGTTCTCAATTAATGCGTGAACAATCAGTACGTACGCAAAGGCATATTACACTTGATGAAATCGGCCGTCGTATTGCTCTTGGTCAGTTTAAAGAATTAAATGTAATTCTTAAAGGTGACGTTGATGGATCTGTTGAAGCTTTATCAGATTCGTTCTCTAAACTTTCTACAGAAGAAATCCAAATTAATATTATACATAAAGGTGTTGGAGCAATTACAGAGACTGACGTTATGTTGGCTTCTGCTTCTGATGCGATCATTATCGGGTTTAATGTTCGTCCTGCCGGAAATGCGAGACAACTTGCAGATAAAGAAGAAATTGATATCCGTTACTATTCTATTATTTACGCTGCAATCGATGACTTGAAAGACGCGATGGAAGGAATGTTAGCTCCTGAGATGAAAGAAGAAATTTTAGGAATGGCTGAGATTCGTGAGATTTTCAAAATCTCTAAAGTAGGTTCAATTGCCGGTTGTATGGTAATGGATGGTAAAATTATGAGAACTTCTAAAATTAGAGTTATCAGAGAAGGAGTAGTGGTGCATACAGGTGAGCTTGTTGCATTGAAACGTTTCAAAGATGATGTTAAAGAAGTTTCTAAAGGGTACGATTGTGGTATTCAGATTAAAGGATATAATGACATTGAAGAAAGAGATGTTATTGAAGCATACCATGAAGTTGCAATCAAAAAGAAATTGAAATAAAATTCAATAATAAATTAGATAAAATTAAAAGTCCCAATGAAAATTGGGACTTTTTTGGTTCTAATACAATTATAATGATTGTTGGAAAAGGATTAAGTTATTTTGAATGTTTTGATGTATGAAATTGATTTAAATAGATAAATAAGCTAAATCTGTCCAGATGTTGTGATATGATTTTCTTATCCTCAAGACATAAAAAGACCACTGTTAAGCGGTCTTTGAGTTTGTTATTCTGAATTTATTTGCTTGGTTTAATAAGGAAAACACTTTTGTATTTCTTTTTGATTTCTTCTAAATTTCTTTCAGCTTCTATCCTTGTTTTAAAATTTCCAACGATAACTTTATAATTTGGAGTATTGAAAATTATAGTGCCATCTATCGGATTAAATTCTCTTTTAAAATTAGATAAGGTCTTTTTTGCTTCCTCGCTTTTTCCGCTGAAAATTTGAATTTTGTAAGTGTCATTGGTACTAATTGACGTGTTAATTTTACGTTTGTCATTCAATAATTGTTCAAATTTAGGGTCTTGATTTAAGGTAATGTTTTGCTCTTGAGCATTAATATTACATGTTAAAGCAAACATTGATAGTGATAATAAAATTGTTTCTGATGGGGTTAAAATTCTCATAATGTGATGGTTTTTATGCAAAAGTAGTATTTAAACTTTATATGTGGAATGTTGTTATTATTTAGAATTGATATAAATTGATATTTAAGACTATTTTAAGGTTTTGAGAATAGCACTTAAATTGTATTTTTGTGCAGGTTTTAAAAAAAGGTATTCGGTTTTGACTGATTAGTTACAGAAAAAATCATACCAAAAATTAGTAGATAATTTTATACTATATGAAAAAGGTGGGTAACCATAATTCGATCTCAAGAAAATTGCTGCTTAGCTTATCGCTAACGCTGATTTTCTCCCTAACTTCATTTGCTCAAGATCCTGCTGCTCCTGCGGCAACTGAAACTGCTGCTGCTCCGGCCGCTACATCTGGTGGTGATCCGGTAAAAGGGAAAGAACTTTTTAATGCAAATTGCGCTGCATGTCACAAATTAGATGCTAAATCAACAGGTCCTGCTTTAAGAGGTGTTGCTGGTAAGCATGATATGGCTTGGATTTACAAGTGGGTGCATAACAGCTCTGAAGTAATTAAATCAGGTGATCCTGTTGCAGTAAAACTTTTTGAAGAAAACAACAAGTCTGTAATGACTCCTTTTCCTCAATTATCTGAAGGTGATATTGATAATATTATCGCTTATACTTCTGAAGTAAAAGCTGAGCCTGCTAAGGGAACTACGGCTACTTTGCCAACAGGTCCTCAGGAAGGTGGAAGTGGAATTTCTAATAACATTATTTTAGGCGCCCTTGCTCTTGTAATGGCTATTTTGGTTGTTATGTTGTTCATGGTGAACAAAGTATTGACTAAAGTTGCAAGTAATAATGGTATTGTGGTTGCTCCTAAAGAAGCAAGAACTCCAATCTGGAAAGCTTTTGCGAAAAATCAATTTTTAGTATTGGTTACTTCTATATTTTTGCTTTTGGCAAGTGGTTATTTTGTGTATGGCTTTTTAATGCAGGTTGGTGTTGATCAGAATTATGAACCAATTCAGCCAATTCACTATTCTCATAAAATTCACGCTGGAGATAATGAGATCAATTGTAAATATTGTCACTCTGCTGCCCGTGTTAGTAAAAATGCTGGAATTCCTTCCTTGAATGTTTGTATGAACTGTCATAAAAACATTTCTGAAGTTGCTGAAACTACAGCTACTGCTGAGTATAGTAAGGCGTTTTATGATGGTGAAATTCAAAAGTTATATAATGCTGTTGGTTGGGATAAAACTAAACAAGTGTATACTGGAAAAACTCAGCCTGTAAAATGGGTTCGTATTCATAATTTACCTGATTTTGTGTATTTCAATCACTCACAACACGTTTCTGTTGCCGGAATTGAATGTCAAACTTGTCACGGTCCGGTACAGGAATTTGAAATCATGAAACAATATTCTAAATTAACAATGGGATGGTGTGTTGATTGCCATAGAAAAACTGACGTTAAGATGGAAGGAAATGCATATTATGATAAAATTCATGCTGAACTTTCTAAAAAATACGGTGTAGAAAAATTGACTGCAGCGCAAATGGGAGGTTTAGAATGCGGTAAATGCCACTATTAATCGAATTATTAAGATTTTAATATTTATATACAATGTCATCAAACAAAAAATACTGGAAAAGTGTTGAAGAACTAGAAAATAGTTCTATTGTTGAGGCGCTTAGAAATAACGAATTTGTTGAAGAAATTCCTACTGATGAATTCTTAGGAAATGCAGATGCTTTAGCTTCATCTGGAACTTCACGTCGTGACTTTTTAAAGTACGTAGGATTTAGTACTGCAGCTGTTACACTTGCTGCCTGCGAAGGTCCTGTTCACAAATCGATACCTTATGTTTTACAACCGGAACAAATCATTCCTGGTGTTGCTGATTATTATGCAACTACCGTTTTTGATGGTTTTGATTTTGCTAACTTATTAGTAAAAACTCGTGAGGGTCGTCCAATTAAAATTGAGAACAATACTATTTCTGGAGCTAAATTTTCGGCTAATGCTAGGATTCATGCATCTATCTTATCTTTATATGATAGCATGCGTTTGAAAGAGCCTAAATTGGAAGGAAAAAATAGTAGCTGGTCTGCTGTTGATTTAAAAATTAAATCAAGTTTGGCTGATGCAAAAGCAAAAGGCGGACAAGTGGTATTGTTGACAAATACTTTAGCAAGTCCATCTACTGAGAAATTAATAGGTGAGTTTATTGCTAAAAACCCAAATGCTAAACATGTTGTTTATGATGCTGTTTCTTCATCTGAGGCATTAGATGCATTTGAAACAGTTTACGGAGAAAGAGCTTTGGTTGATTACGATTTTTCAAAAGCTTCTTTAATTGTTTCTGTTGGAGCTGATTTCTTAGGAGATTGGCAAGGGGGTAGTTATGATGCCGGATATGCTAAAGGGCGTATTCCTCAAAACGGTAAAATGTCCCGTCATTTTCAGTTTGAATCAAATATGACATTATCCGGAGCTGCTGCTGATAAGCGTGTTCCAATGACTCCGGCTAATCAAAAACAAGCTTTAGTTCAAATTTATAATATTGTTGTAGGTGCTTCTGTTCCTGTTTCTTTAGAAGGTGCTTATAAAGCGGAAGTTGTTAAAGCTGCCCAACAATTAAAAGCTGCCGGCTCAAAAGGGGTTTTAGTATCTGGAATTGAAGATAAAAACGCTCAATTATTAGTATTGGCTATCAATCAGGTATTGGCTAGTGAAGCTTTTAATACAGCAGGAATAAGACAAATTAGAAAAGGTTCTAATTTGGTTGTATCTCAATTAATAAAAGATATGAATGCTGGTAGTGTTCATACTTTAATCATGAGCGGAATTAATCCTGTTTATACATTAGCTGATTCAGCTTCTTTTGTATCTGGGTTGAAAAAAGTAAAAACTTCAGTTGCTTTTTCGTTAAAAGAAGATGAAACTGCATCAATTGCTACAATTGCTGCTCCTGCGCCTCATTATTTAGAGTCTTGGGGAGATGTTGAAATAACTAAAGGAACTTATAGTTTAACTCAGCCTACTATCCGTCCTATATTCAATACAAAACAATTTCAAGACGTTTTATTATCATTAAACGGAGTTTCTGGAAATTTCTACGATTACCTTAAAGCTAATTCAGCTGGGATTATTGCAGGTTCTTCTTGGAATAAAGTTTTGCATGATGGCGTATTTGTAATTGGTTCTACTCCTTTATCTGCTGGTTCTATTGATTATGCTTCTGCTGCAAATGCGGTTTCAAAATCAAAATCAACCGGAGAATTTGAATTAGTGTTGTATACTAAAACAGGTATGGGTGATGGACAACAGGCAAACAATCCTTGGTTGCAAGAATTTCCGGATCCAATTACAAGAGTTTCTTGGGATAACTATGTTACTGTTTCTAATGCAGATGCTAAAAAACTTGGTCTAACAAATGAAATTGTTGCAAACGGAGGTTTAAACGGAAGTTATGCTACAATTACTACTGCTGATGGAGCTAAGTTAGAAAACGTACCAGTAATTGTTCAGCCTGGACAAGCTGTTGGGACAGTTGGTTTAGCTGTAGGTTATGGTCGTAAAGCGGCTTTAAAAGATGAAATGCAGGTAGGTATAAATGCTTACGCTTTATATAAAAACTTCAATAGTGTTCAATCTGTTTCTATTGCAAAAGCAAATGGAGTTCATGAATTTGCTTGTGTTCAGGGACAGAAAACATTAATGGGTAGAGGGGATATTATTAAAGAAACTTCTCTTGAAATATTTAATACTAGAGATGCAGAACATTGGAATGAAAAACCAATGGTATCTTTAGATCACCAGGAAGTTGAAGCTACAACTGTCGATTTATGGGAATCATTTGATCGTTCGACAGGACATCACTTTAATCTTTCAATTGACTTAAACGCTTGTACAGGTTGTGGAGCATGTGTTATTGCTTGTCATGCTGAAAACAACGTGCCGGTTGTAGGAAAAGCTGAAGTAAGAAGAAGTCGTGATATGCACTGGTTGCGTATTGACAGGTATTATTCTTCTGAAAGTACTTTTGAAGGTGATAACGAAAGAAAAGAAAATATTGCAGGTTTGTCTAGTTCATTATCTACATTTAATGAAATGGAAAAAGCCGGAGATAATCCGCAGGTTTCATTCCAGCCGGTTATGTGTCAGCACTGTAATCACGCTCCATGTGAGACAGTTTGTCCGGTTGCTGCAACATCTCATGGTCGTGAAGGTCAAAACCATATGGCGTATAACAGATGTGTTGGTACTCGTTACTGTGCAAACAACTGTCCATATAAAGTGCGTCGTTTTAACTGGTTCTTGTATAACAAAAACAGTGAATTCGATTATCACATGAACGACGATTTAGGGCGTATGGTATTAAACCCAGACGTAAACGTTCGTTCTCGTGGTGTTATGGAAAAATGTTCAATGTGTATTCAAATGACACAAGCTACTAAATTGAAAGCTAAAAACGAAGGTCGCCCAGTTGCTGATGGTGAATTCCAAACAGCTTGTTCTAACGCTTGTTCTTCTGGAGCAATGATATTTGGTGATGTTAATGATACTGAAAGTAAAGTTGCTAAATTAGCTGCTGATGAAAGATCATATCACTTATTAGAGCATGTAGGAACAAAACCTAATGTGGTTTACCATGTTAAAGTTAGAAATACTTAGAAAAATTATTAATTAAGAAA
This sequence comes from Flavobacterium sp. Flavsp81, assembly GCF_059491325.1. Lineage (NCBI taxonomy): Bacteria > Pseudomonadati > Bacteroidota > Flavobacteriia > Flavobacteriales > Flavobacteriaceae > Flavobacterium > Flavobacterium sp. Flavsp81. The sequence goes on from NZ_CP168505.1 coordinate 4,194,323, forward strand.
CAATATAAAGGATTATGTCGTCTCACTACGAAGCACCCATTAGAAAACCTTTAGTTATAGGTGATAAATCATATCACGATGTAACTGTAGATGTAGCTGCGCCTGTTGAAGGTCCTGCAAATAAGCATTGGTGGATTGTATTTTCAATCGCATTAACAGCCTTCCTTTGGGGATTAGGTTGTATAATTTACACCGTATCTACCGGTATCGGAACATGGGGATTAAATAAAACAGTTGGTTGGGCTTGGGATATCACGAACTTTGTTTGGTGGGTTGGTATTGGTCACGCAGGAACTTTGATTTCTGCAGTATTATTACTTTTCCGTCAACGTTGGAGAATGGCTATTAACCGTTCTGCAGAAGCAATGACTATCTTCTCAGTAGTTCAGGTAGGTTTATTTCCAATTATTCACATGGGACGTCCATGGTTAGCATACTGGGTTTTACCTATTCCAAATCAATTTGGATCTTTATGGGTAAACTTTAACTCACCATTACTTTGGGACGTGTTCGCAATTTCAACATATCTTTCAGTATCATTGGTTTTCTGGTGGACTGGTTTATTGCCTGATTTTGCCATGCTACGTGATAGAGCCGTAACTCCTTTTACAAAAAGGGTTTATTCTATCCTAAGTTTCGGATGGAGCGGTAGAGCAAAAGACTGGCAGCGTTTTGAAGAAGTATCTTTGGTATTGGCTGGTTTAGCTACGCCACTTGTACTTTCTGTACACACAATTGTATCGATGGACTTTGCTACTTCTGTAATACCGGGATGGCATACAACAATTTTTCCTCCGTACTTCGTTGCAGGGGCGGTATTCTCAGGATTTGCAATGGTAAATACATTGTTGATTATCATGAGAAAAGTTTCTAACTTAGAAGCTTATATTACATTACAGCATATTGAATTGATGAATATCATTATCATGATCACAGGTTCTATTGTTGGTGTAGCTTACATCACTGAGTTATTTGTGGCTTGGTATTCAGGTGTAGAATATGAGCAGTATGCATTCTTAAACAGAGCTACCGGACCTTACTGGTGGGCATATTGGTCAATGATGACTTGTAACGTTTTCTCTCCGCAATTTATGTGGTTCAAAAAACTAAGAACAAGTATAATGTTTTCATTTATTATTTCGATTGTAGTAAACATCGGAATGTGGTTTGAAAGATTCGTAATTATTGTTACTTCTTTACATAGAGATTACCTTCCATCTTCTTGGACAATGTTTTCACCAACATTTGTTGATATTGGAATTTTCATTGGAACAATTGGTTTCTTCTTTGTGTTGTTTTTATTATACTCCAGAACATTCCCGGTTATTGCTCAGGCAGAGGTAAAAACAATTTTGAAAGGAACAGGAGATAATTACATTAGAGAAAGAGCAAATAAAGATTCACATCATGAGTAATAAAGTAATATACGCCATTTATAATGACGATGATATTTTGATGGATGCAGTAAAGAAAACCAGAGCTGCTCATCATCATATTGAAGAAGTTTTTACTCCATTCCCAGTTCACGGATTGGATAAAGCTATGGGTTTAGCACCAACAAGATTAGCAATTTGTTCTTTTTTATATGGATGTGTTGGTATTTCTGTTGCAACAACAATGATGAGCTATATTATGATTCATGACTGGCCACAGGATATTGGTGGAAAACCAAGTTTTAGTTTCATTCAGAATATGCCTGCCTTTGTGCCGATTATGTTTGAGATGACTGTGTTTTTTGCTGCTCACTTAATGGTAATTACTTTTTATATGAGAAGTAGATTATGGCCATTTAAAGATGCTGAAAATCCTGATGTAAGAACAACAGATGACCATTTTTTAATGGAGGTTGCTGTAAACGATAACGAAGCAGAACTAGTTTCTTTTTTCGAAGGTACAGGAGCAGTTGAAGTTAAAGTAATTGAAAAGAATTAATTGTAGCTATGAAAAGGATATATAAAATAACACTTTTAGTTGGTATAACTATTTTAGTTTCATCTTGCCACAATAATTCGGCACCAAACTATCAGTATTTCCCTAATATGTATGAATCTGTTGCTTATGAAACTTACACAGAAGCAAAAGTATTTAAGGGTGGAAAAGAAGGACAGCTTCCTGTAAAAGGAACTATCAACAGAGGTTTTGAACCTTACGAATATGAAAATTCAACTGCAGGTTATGAATTGGCTAAGGCTAATTTAAAATCACCTTTGGATTCTATCGAAAGAAATTCTGGTAAAGGAAAAGAACTTTTCGAAATTTATTGTATCAGCTGCCATGGTGCTGCTGGTAATGGTAAAGGTAAATTGGTTGAAAGAGAAAAATTTCTTGGAGTACCTAGCTATAAAGACAGAGTAATTACTGAAGGAAGTATCTTTCACGTAGAAACTTATGGTTTAAATGCAATGGGTTCACATGCAAATCAATTAAGTGCCCACGAACGTTGGTTAGTTGCTGACTATGTTCTAAAACTAAAAAGCCAATTATAATTGTTGAACAAACTGATCGTAATAGATATGTATACATTTTCAAGTAAATTAAAAACTTTTTCTATCATTCTAATGGTTCTTGGCCTATTAGGAATTGGGTATGGTTTTTTAAGTGCGCCTAAAGATATTCAAGAAGTTGAAAAAATACTAGCAGCAGATGCTCATGGCTCTCATGGAACTGCACATGAGGAAACTGATAAGAGTTCTTTCAAAAATGGAGAGCTTCATGAAGTTACTGATGCTTCGCATGAAGGTCACAAAGTCTCAGAGCATGCAAAAGTTGATGCAGGTGATGGACATAATGAACATTTAACACATGTTTTGCACCAATTACAAAACAAACCATGGTCTGCTTTATATGTAGCTTGTATTTTCTTTTTACTGCTTTCTATGGGGGTTTTAGCATTTTATGCTATTCAACAAGTAGCTCAGGCAGGTTGGTCTCCGGTTTTGTTTAGAGTAATGCAGGGAATAACTGCTTATCTGCCTGTAGGGTCTGTAATTTTCTTTATTATTTTGGTTCTTTGCGGATTGCATTTTAATCATATTTTTGTATGGTTAGGTGAGGGGGTTACTGATCATAAAAGCCCAAACTATGATGAAATTATTGCTGGTAAGGCAGGTTATTTAAATTTCCCTTTCTGGATTGTCAGAGCTGGAATCTTTTTATTAGGATGGAACTTATATCGTTATTATTCCAGAAAAAATTGCTTGGCTCAAGACGATGCAAATGATGATTTATTCTACAAAAAGAATTTTAATATTTCTGCTGGATTTTTAGTTTTCTTTATTGTTTCTGAATCTATTATGTCGTGGGACTGGATTATGTCGATTGACCCGCATTGGTTTAGTACATTGTTTGGCTGGTACGTATTTGCTTCTTTCTTTGTAAGCGGTATTACTGCTATAGCATTGATTACTGTATACTTAAAATCTAAAGGGTATTTAGAATTTGTAAATACAAGTCATATTCATGATTTAGCTAAATTCATGTTTGGAATAAGTATTTTTTGGACTTATTTATGGTTCTCTCAGTTTATGTTGATTTGGTATGCAAACATTCCAGAGGAGGTTACTTATTTTATAACAAGAATTCAATTATACAATCTGCCTTTCTTTGGTGCAGTAGTTATGAATTTTGTTTTCCCATTATTGATATTAATCAATACAGATTTCAAGCGTCTTAGCTGGGTTATTGTAATGGCTGGTACTATTATTTTGTTAGGGCATTATGTTGACTTCTTTAATATGATTATGCCAGGTACGGTAGGAGATAAATGGTTTATTGGGGTTCCTGAAATTTCATCTATTCTTTTCTTCCTAGGATTATTCATTTTTGTAGTATTTACTGCATTGACTAAAGCTCCTTTATTGGCAAAAAGAAATCCTTTCATCGAAGAAAGTAAACATTTTCATTATTAATATTTAAAGAAATAAACAGATGACAAGTTTGTTGGTAATTATAGTTTTAGTTTTATTAGCAGTTGCATTGTGGCAATTGACCAAGATTTTTGATCTTACTCAGGTAGGGTCTTCTTCGGACGATTCGCAAGTTGCATCAGATAATGATAATAATATTCAGGGATATATTATGTTTGGCTTTTTAGCTTTCATTTATATATTTACTATTTATGGTTTACTAAAGTGGGGTCATTTGGCACTTCATACTCCTGCTTCTGAGCATGGAGTTTTAGTTGACAGTTTAATGAATATTACCTGGGTTTTAATTTTTACGGTTCAGGTTATTACACAAGGTCTATTATACTGGTTTTCTTTTAAAAATAGAGGAAATAAAGACAGAAAAGCATTATTCTTTGCAGATAGCAGTAAGTTAGAAGCAATCTGGAGTATTATTCCATCAATTGTTTTAGCCGTTTTAATTCTTTACGGATTGTATGCATGGAATAATATTATGTTTGTTGATAAAGATGAAGATGTAATTGAAATCGAAATATACGGGCAGCAATTTAAATGGACTGCAAGATATGCAGGACAGGATAATGTTTTAGGAAAAGCGAATGTTCGTTTAATCGAAGGTATTAATACGTTAGGTGTTGATATGTCTGATCCTTATGCTAAGGACGATATCATTGTTTCGGAATTGCATATACCTAAAGGTAAAAAAGTACATTTCAAAATGCGTTCTCAAGACGTTTTGCACTCAGCTTATATGCCTCACTTTAGAGCTCAAATGAATGTTGTTCCCGGAATGGTAACTGAGTTTGCTTTTATTCCTACTTATACAACTTCTGAATACAGAGAACTGCCTTTTATGGTTGAAAAAGTGTCAAATATTAATAAACTTAGAGCTGTAAAAAGTGCTGAATTAGTTGCTAAAGGCGGCACTGCTTTGGATCCTTATACATTTGATTATTTATTATTATGTAATAAAATTTGTGGTGCATCTCATTACAATATGCAAATGAAAGTGGTTGTTGATTCACCGGCTGATTACAAAAAATGGTTAAGTGAAAAAACTACTTTGGCTCAGGATATTAAAGCTGCAGCTGCAGCTGAGAAACCAGCAGAAGGAACTACTGAAACAGCCAAAGATAGCAGCATTGCTAAAGACACAGTTAAAACAGTTATCGATACTGTTGAAGCTGCTGTAGCCAAAGTTGCAGCGAAATAATATTTATTAAGAAATTTAAAGTATACATATATGTCAGCAGAACACGATCACGGACACGATCACGATCACGAGCACGAACATCACCATAAAGACACTTTCATTACTAAATATATATTTAGTATTGATCACAAAATGATTGCTAAGCAATACTTGATTACGGGTATTATAATGGGAGTAATTGGTGTTGCAATGTCCCTGCTTTTCAGAATGCAATTGGCGTGGCCTGAAGAGTCTTTCAAGATATTCAATGTTTTATTAGGAGATAAATTTGCACCGGATGGTGTAATGGCAAATGATATTTATTTGGCTTTAGTTACAATCCATGGTACTATAATGGTATTCTTTGTACTTACAGCCGGCTTAAGCGGAACTTTTAGTAATTTGCTTATTCCACTCCAAATTGGGGCAAGAGATATGGCTTCTGGTTTTATGAACATGATTTCATACTGGTTGTTCTTCTTATCAGCTGTAATAATGCTGTCTTCATTATTTGTTGAAGCTGGGCCGGCATCTGCAGGTTGGACAATTTATCCGCCATTAAGTGCATTGCCTCAAGCAATTCCAGGTTCTGGCACAGGTATGACTTTATGGTTAGTTTCAATGGCTATCTTTATTGCATCTTCTTTAATGGGATCTTTAAATTACATTGTAACAGTAATCAATTTAAGAACAAAAGGAATGTCTATGACCAGACTTCCTCTTACAATCTGGACATTTTTCGTAACAGCAATTATTGGTGTTATTTCGTTCCCGGTTTTATTATCGGCTGCTTTATTATTGATTTTTGACAGAAGCTTTGGTACTTCATTCTTCTTGTCTGATATTTATATTGCTGGAGAGGTTTTACATTATCAAGGTGGTTCTCCGGTATTATTTGAACACTTATTTTGGTTCTTAGGACACCCTGAAGTTTATATCGTAATCTTACCGGCAATGGGTCTTGTTTCTGAGATTATGGCTACGAACTCTCGTAAACCAATTTTCGGATACAGAGCGATGATTATGTCAGTTCTTGCAATTGCATTTTTATCAACAATTGTTTGGGGTCACCATATGTTTATTTCAGGTATGAATCCTTTCTTAGGATCTGTATTTACATTTACAACATTATTAATTGCAATCCCTTCTGCTGTAAAAGCTTTTAACTGGATTACAACTTTATGGAAAGGTAACTTGCAATTTAACCCTGCAATGTTATTCTCTATCGGGATGGTTTCTACTTTCATCACTGGAGGTTTAACAGGAATCATTTTAGGAGATAGTACTTTAGATATTAACGTTCACGACACTTACTTTGTAATTGCTCACTTTCACTTAGTAATGGGTATCTCAGCGCTTTACGGGATGTTTGCGGGAATTTACCACTGGTTTCCTAAAATGTACGGAAGAATGTTAAATAAAAACTTAGGTTATATTCACTTTTGGGTAACTGCAGTTTGTGCTTACGGAGTATTCTTTCCAATGCACTTTATCGGATTAGCAGGTTTACCAAGACGTTATTATACAAATACAAACTTTCCATTATTTGATGATTTACAAAATGTGAATGTTTTAATTACAACATTTGCTTTAGTTGGTGGAGCTTTCCAATTGGTATTCTTATACAACTTCTTTAGTAGTATTTTCTACGGTAAAAAAGCTGTTCAAAATCCATGGAGATCAACAACATTAGAATGGACTACTCCTGTAGAACATATGCATGGTAACTGGCCGGGCGAAATCCCTCACGTACACCGTTGGCCATATGACTATAGCAATCCGAATCATGACGTAGATTTTGTTCCACAAAATGTGCCGATGAAAGAAGGTGAAGAAGTTTTACATCACTAAAAAATATTTCAAAAAGACTGTCCGAAACGACAGTCTTTTTTGTTCTATAAAAAGTTGTTTTGCAAACTAATTAGTTTCTATATCTTTGTAGGATGAATGAAAACCTAGATCCTACTACAAAAGGATACAACCCGGAAGAATTAGATCTCGAAAAAAAATTGCGTCCCTTATCATTTGATGATTTTGCAGGACAGGATCAGGTATTGGAGAATTTAAAAGTTTTTGTTGCTGCTGCTAATCAACGAGGAGAAGCACTTGACCATACATTATTTCACGGACCTCCGGGATTGGGGAAAACAACTTTGGCGAATATCTTAGCAAATGAACTCGAGGTTGGAATCAAAATCACATCAGGACCAGTTTTAGATAAACCAGGCGATTTAGCAGGTTTGTTAACCAATCTTGACGAAAGAGATGTTTTATTTATCGATGAAATCCACCGTCTAAGTCCTATAGTCGAAGAATATCTCTACTCAGCTATGGAGGATTTCAAAATTGATATTATGATAGAATCCGGTCCAAATGCCAGAACGGTTCAAATCAATCTGAATCCTTTTACTTTAATAGGAGCCACAACACGTTCAGGATTACTAACAGCACCAATGCGAGCCCGTTTCGGGATTTCATCACGGCTACAATATTATACTACTGAACTTCTGACAACAATTGTAGAAAGAAGTGCTTCCATATTAAAAATGCCGATTGCGTTAGATGCTGCAATCGAAATTGCTGGTCGGAGCAGAGGAACACCACGTATTGCCAATGCATTATTACGCAGGGTTCGCGATTTTGCCCAAATTAAAGGTAACGGAACAATCGATCTGGTAATAGCCCGTTATGCATTAAAAGCACTCCATGTTGATGCTCATGGCCTTGACGAGATGGATAATAAAATCTTGCTGACCATTATCAATAAGTTCAAAGGAGGTCCGGTTGGACTTTCGACTCTGGCGACGGCAGTTTCAGAAAGCAGCGAAACCATCGAAGAAGTATATGAACCTTTTTTAATCCAGGAAGGTTTTATTATGCGTACCCCTCGTGGGCGTGAAGTGACTGACAAAGCCTATAAACATTTAGGTAAAATAAATACTAATATACAAGGCGATTTGTTTTAATTTTTCGAAGCTATTTCCAGTCATCCACTATATCTTTGCCTGCCTAAAGAAGGCAAGCAAAGGATGCCGTTGCTGTCTGGGCTAAGGCTTTCCTGTTAATATAATATTTTGTATTGATAAATTCAAAAGAGACATATTCTAAATTTATTAAATCTGAAGCAAAAAGACTTGGTTTTCTTTCTTGTGGCATATCTAAGGCTGGATTTTTAGAACAAGAAGCCCCACGACTTGAAAATTGGCTCAACAATAACCATCATGGGCAAATGGCCTATATGGAAAATCATTTTGACAAACGTTTAGACCCAACACTTTTGGTTGATGATGCAAAAAGCGTGATTTCGCTTTTACTTAATTATTACCCGAGTGAAACTCAAAATCAGGAGAGCTTCAAGATTTCAAAATACGCCTACGGTCAGGATTATCATTTTGTAATCAAAGAAAAACTAAAAGAATTTCTTTTTTCCATTCAGGAAAACATAGGGGAAGTTTCAGGCCGTGCATTTGTCGATTCAGCTCCCGTTCTGGATAAAGCCTGGGCTGCAAAAAGTGGTTTGGGATGGATTGGCAAAAACAGTAACCTGTTAACTCAAAAAGTAGGCTCTTTTTATTTTATTGCAGAACTTATTTTAGATCTGGATTTAGAATACGATCATGCAACCACAGATCATTGTGGTTCCTGTACTGCCTGTATCGATGCTTGCCCCACACAGGCTATTGTGGCTCCGTATGTTGTCGATGGAAGCAAATGTATTTCATATTATACCATCGAGCTTAAAGAAAATATTCCTTACGAAATGAAAGGGAAATTTGATGATTGGATGTTTGGTTGTGATACCTGTCAGGATGTTTGTCCGTGGAATAGATTCTCCAAATCTCATTCCGAACCATTATTTAATCCCAATCCGGAAGTACTTTCTTTCACCAAAAAAGATTGGATTGAAATTACTGAAGAAACTTTTCGAACTGTTTTTAAAAATTCTCCCATTAAAAGAACCAAGTTTGATGGCTTAAAGAGAAACGTTAAGTTTTTAGAGTAATTCTAAAATCTCATAATATTTTGAAATTAATTTAAGAAATATAAGCAACTAATAATAAGTAAAAATAGTCTTATAACCTCTTTTTCCTCTTTCATAACTTAGAATTTTCTTCTTGTAACATTTTTTTATTTAGAAATATTTATTTGATATAGTTTTGGGTTTTGAAAAAAACCAGCAAAAATTGTTTCCAATAATTATCAATGTATTATATAAATCTATTTAACAATCTTATTATTAACACAAAAGTTGTTACCTTGTTAAATATGAGGACCTAAGTATAAAAAAACGTATTTCGTCGTCTAATTAAGCCATTCAACGAAAAATGTAGTTAATGTTTTATGGTTTGTCTACTTTCGCTTGCCCAATATGTTGAATATTAAACCAATAAAGCTTTTTGGGCTTTTAAATTAACTTATGGGAGGTAATTTACTTTACTGTTATAAAAATCTCGTAGAAATCTTTTCGGGATTGTTATCCATTTTTTTAATTTTTTTATATAATCATTGTTTATTCTGGAATCTCTTTTAGATTTTCCAATTTTTCATTTTTAACTATTCCAATAAAAACTGTCTATGCATAACTTTACTTTCAAAGAGCTTACTTTTTTTAAGCCAACTTCTTTTAGTGTGTTTTTCATTTTCATTATAAAAATGACATTTCTGTTTTGTTCGTGTAAATTAAGAATTTTTCATTCCATAAAAACAGTTTTATTAAAAGAGTATTTCCTTGTTTTAGACTTATTGGATTTCTTACTTGTTTTTTCAAGAACAAATGATAAGAGTTCTAGGTTTTGTTTTAAGCAATAAATCACATAGGGTTACTTTAATAATGTCCATTTTATATTTTAATTATGAAAAATATTTTACTGCAAAAAAATATTTCATTTCTTTTTTTTAATATTATTTTAAAAAAAGGTTTCTTTTTAATATTGTATTTTGTTCTTTTTATCTTATCTATAAATAGGACATATGCTCAGACTCCAGGTTTAATTTATCAAAAATCCACAGGTGCAGGAGTTTTGGTTTTAGATCCAAATGGTGATGGATATACATCTGCATCAACAAGTGGTTTCGTTACTGATGATCAGTTGGAAAGTGAGATTCCTTATTCTTCTTTGGTTTTTCCAATGGTCGAGCCTAATAGTGACCTTAGTGCAGGGCCAAGTTGTAGTTTTACAGACTTTGTTGATCAAGGAGATCAGGATCCTGCTCAATCGTATCTGGATGCCAATGGCAACTGGCTTTTTAGGTTGAGAATGGGTGGTTCATCTCCTAATTCGAAAAGTTATAGTATTTTAATAGATACTGATGGTAAATTTGGAGGATCCGGACCGAATGCAGACCCTCAATATTCAAGTTCAAATCCGGGTTTTGAAATAGAAATTGTGCTGGCCACAAATTTTGGTGTTTACGTATATGATGTAAATAATAATAATTGTACTCCTGTTCTTTCATATGCAGGAACGACAAATTATCAAAAATCTGTAGCACTTACCACTAGGTGTGGTAATCCGGATTATTTTTATGATTTCTTTGTAAAAATGAGTGACTTGACCACTACATTTGCTAGTCGCCCAACGAATCCTACAACAATCAATTCCTCTACAGCAATGCGAATGGCTATTGTTGATAATATGGGGGCTCAAAAATCAACAATATGTAATCCGGCTTCTGCTTCAGATATTGCAGGTGTTGACAGTAGTTGTGGATCCCTTGAAAGCTGTTTAAACGTTATTGTTGATAATTATACTCCATGTGCTCCTGGGCAAGTGTGTCCTGATCGTTCCGTTTGTCCGACTATTAATGGGCCTATTGGTAATGGTGTTACATCTGTTAGTGTTACCACTACGGAAGCTGTTGGAACAATAATTAGAGTATACAGTGGAGTAACTTTAATAGGTACTTCAGTTGCAACTACTACCAGTCCGCAAACTTTGAATGTAACGGTATCGGCTGTTTCTAGTGGAAATGTTATAGGAGCAACTGCTCAGGCACCAGGTGAAGGGGCTTCGATAAGTAATTGTGATTTAGAAACTGTAGCATCATGTACGGGCAGTATAAATTCCCCAACTTTTACTCAGGTTAGGACAGGTGATAAAGAGATAGAATTTAAAACAGATGGTCCTGCGGGTACTATTATTAGTTTATATTCACAAACTACAAATTTATTAGCAGTTGGTTCAGGAGGCGCTTTAACAAATAATCCATATACAGTTGCAACAGCTGATGCTAACTTACTTAGAACAATAGGTCAAAATGCAGGAAGCAATTCAATATCAAATGGGGGGTATTATTTGATAGCTACTTATAATGGATGTCAATCTGCTCCAACTTATTTCTGCCACAATTCTACAAACTCAGTTGTTCCGGTAATTACGACAACTCCAATTTCTACGTCAACACTGTCTATTTCGGGTACAGGTATTACCGGATCGATAGTTTTTTTATATGCCAACGGAACTCAAATAGGATCAACTACCGTAAGTGCGGGTAATTGGTCTATTCCTGTTTCCGGGTTAATTGCTTGTCAAAGCATAACTGCTAAACAAGTTGAATCAGGAAAATGTATTTCTGCAGCCACGACGGGCATAATAGTTTCCGGAGGGGTTAGTTCAGCACCTGTTGTTACAGGTAATTATTGTGTCTCAACTACTGTAACTTCAGTGTCAGGGACTAGTTCGGAATCTAATGGAACTGTAATTCAGGTTTATAAAAATGGAATTGCACACGGTTCAACAACTACCGTTTCCGGAGGTGTATGGACGGCTTCAACAGGTATTAGTTTTGCTGTTGGAGATAAAATTACTGCAAGGGCTACAAATTCTACTACCTGTGAAACACAAAGTGTCGTTTCTAATGAAATAACTGTAAAAACCAATACAACCAATGCTGTAAGTATTTCTACTCCTGTAGTATATGAAGGAAGCACCTCTATTTCCGGAACAGGAACAAATGGAGATCTTATTCAACTTTATATAGATGATTCTTTAAGTACTTTTACAGCAGTAGTTGATGGTTCAGGTATATGGACAATTAGTGGTATTTCAAGTGATTTATATCTCAATGCAACTATTTATGTAACAGCAACTACAACTGGACGTTGTGAAGGAAATCCGTCAACAACAAAAATAGTTCAATGTGTAAATCCAATTCTCCAAACATATAGTGGTGGCAGTAAAAGTTATTGTTATGGACAAGCTGGATTTATAACTTTAAATTCATCAGAGTCAGGTGTAATTTATGAACTTGTTAATAACCTAGGGGTGAAAGTAGGTCCATCTGCTGCGGGAACAGGAGGTTCGATAAATCTATATACTTATGCATTAACGGCTAATTTGACAAATTTATTTGTAAAAGCATATAAAATATTAAATACAAGTTGTTCGATAACATCTTCTCTACAAATCAATTTTGACACTCAATTACCTTCTCCTGCTATTACTTTGGTAAGCCCAAATGTTTCAGTTTTACAAGGGGTTACAAATGCAGCATTTGCATATTCCAGTCCGACAAATTCACCAACAAATTATAGTATTGCTTTTTCAATAGCGGCAAAAAATCAAGGTTTTTTAGATGTTAATAGCACAGTACTACCTTCCAGTCCAATAAATGTCGCTGTTCCGGCAGCTGCAGCAGTTGGGTCTTATTCAGCAGTTTTAACAATAACAGGAGGATCATCCTGTTCAGGCACATATCCGATTTCAATAACTGTTTATTCTGCTTCTAGTCCACCAATAGTAAGTTCACAACCTTCAAGTGTTTCTATTTGTGCCGGAAGCAGTACTTCATTTAGTATTGGAGTTGCAAGTTCTGTTGCTCCAACCTATATATGGCAAATAAGTATAAATGGAGGATCTGTTTGGTCTACTATTTCGAATGGTGGTGTCTATTCAACTGCAACTACTGCAACATTGAATATTTCAAATGTGACTGGATTAAATGGATATTTATATAGAGCGATTGCTACAAATCCAAATGGTAGTGTTACATCAGTTGGTGCAACTTTAACAGTGTCAACAGCGCCAAGTGCAGGAACATTGTCTGGCGTGCAAGGCGTTTGTGCTGGTTTAACAACAACATTCAGTTCTACTGTTGCTGGTGGGATTTGGTCAAGTAGTGATACTGCAATAGCGACAGTTAACTTATCAACCGGAGTTGTTACAGGAGTAGCTTCAGGAACAGCAACCATTACTTATACAGTAGCAGGTACAGGAGGATGTCCTAATGAAACCAACACAAGAACAGTAACTGTGCCGGCAAATCCTGGTACATTAATCGGAAGTTGTACCGGAGTAAATAATTTGCAGTTCACCTTAAATCTTGATGGAACTACTATTGGGGCTAGCTATACTATGTCTGGAGCTACTCCTGCTACAGGTGTTTATGGAACTCCTACAATTTTTACTATAGCTTCTGGAGCAGATGGTACTAATAAGTCTGTAACAGTTACAGATGCTGCTACTTCTTTATGTACTTTGAATTTAACAGTAACAGGTTCTTCACCTTGTTTTTTTGATGTCGATAATGATACAATTGAAGATACAGTAGATTTAGACAATGATAATGATGGAATTCTGGATACGGTTGAATGTAGTACATCTGGAATAGCTAATAATATAGGTCTTGATGGCTTGACTTATTTAACTGGAACAGGTACTGCAAACAATATCAAAGTTGGTGATTATCTGTTAAAAACAAATGCTGTAAATTATTTAGGGACTATGTATGATGTAGTCGTTAAAATAGAAACAGGAAATATTCCAACTGGGGTTTTGGAAATTGTTAATGCATTACCAACGGGTTCCTTGCAATTGTTAGGAGCAAAACCAAATGAAAACCCTTATATTACTTATTCGATAAAAATAGTTCAATCGGGATCCGCTACTGTTGGAAATCCAAATGGAACATTAGCAAATATCAAAAAGTTGTGGGTTACAGCTACTGATATTGATGGAAATGGAGGTACTAATAATTTTGGGGATGTTGGAGGGTATGCAAATTCACTTGGAGCTGAATCAGTAATATTAGGTACTAACATAAATAATGCAGGTTTTCTTTCAGGAGGACCATCAGGGTTTAACAACTATAGACCTAATACTATACCAGCACCAAATGTTGTAGAAACAGATTTGTCATATGGATTTCAGATGTTGTTTAATACGTTTAGTTCGGGCCAATTTGTGTTTGGAATAACAGGTACACAAACTACTACAGTTAATAGAAAACAAGTTTTATATCTACGTTCTGAATATACCTGTGATATAGATGGTGACGGAATTCCAAATCAATTGGATTTAGATTCGGATGGAGATAATTGTTCAGATGCTAATGAATATTATAATTCTAGTACTGCAGATGGTGGAGATGATGGTGTCTATGGCACTGGAGTTCCTGTAGTAAATGGAACTGGTCAAGTAACTACTGCATCTTATACAGGAACTTATACAAATGCAGCAACCACTGGAAGTTTGAGCAGTGTGACTAATCCATCAAACCAAACTGCAACTGTTGGTGGAGCAGCTACTTTTTCAGTAACAGCTTCAGGAGGTGCAGGAACTACTACTTATCAATGGCAGAGAAGTACAAATGGAGGTGGTAGCTGGACAAATATAGCTGGTGAAACCACATCTTCTTTAAGCTTAACGGGAATAACTTGTTCGATGAATGGATATCAATATAGAATTATTGTAACAGAAAGTAATTATGTTTGCGGTAATGTGGTTTCAAACGCTGCAACATTAACAGTTCAAAATCCAACAACATACAATGTTACTGGAGGGGGAGTCTATTGTTCTGGAGGTTCAGGGGTTGCAGTTGGATTAAGTAATTCTCAAAGTGGAGTAAATTATCAATTACAAAAAGATGGTGTTAATGACGGTAGTGTAGTTGCCGGTAATGGCAGTGCAATCAGTTTTGGAAATAAAACTGCAGTAGGTACTTATACTGTTATAGCAACTAATACAACTACAACATGTAGTTCTAATATGACTGGAAGTGTTTCCGTAACAATTACAGCCCAGCCCAATGCCGGAACCAACGGCACTTTAACGATCTGCTCTGGAAGCACTGTTACATCCGCCCAGTTGTTTGCCCAGTTAGGAGGAACGCCAGCGGCAGGCGGAGCCTGGTCACCAGCACTGGCGGGAGCCGGAACGTACACTTATACGGTTGCTGCCACGGCACCTTGTACTGCTGATGCTACGGCAACGGTAGTGGTAAGCGCACAGGCACAGCCCAATGCCGGAACCAACGGCACTTTAACGATCTGCTCTGGAAGCACTGTTACATCCGCCCAGTTGTTTGCCCAGTTAGGAGGAACGCCAGCGGCAGGCGGAGCCTGGTCACCAGCACTGGCGGGAGCCGGAACGTACACTTATACGGTTGCTGCCACGGCACCTTGTACTGCTGATGCTACGGCAACGGTAGTGGTAAGCGCACAGGCACAGCCCAATGCCGGAACCAGCGGCACTTTAACGATCTGCCCTGGAAGCACTGTTACATCCGCCCAGTTGTTTGCCCAGTTAGGGGGAACGCCAGCGGCAGGCGGAGCCTGGTCACCAGCACTGGCGGGAGCCGGAACGTACACTTATACGGTTGCTGCCACGGCACCTTGTACTGCTGATGCTACGGCAACGGTAGTGGTAAGCGCACAGGCACAGCCCAATGCCGGAACCAGCGGCACTTTAACGATCTGCTCTGGAAGCACTGTTACATCCGCCCAGTTGTTTGCCCAGTTAGGAGGAACGCCAGCGGCAGGCGGAGCCTGGTCACCAGCACTGGCGGGAGCCGGAACGTACACTTATACGGTTGCTGCCACGGCACCTTGTACTGCTGATGCTACGGCAACGGTAGTGGTAAGCGCACAGGCACAGCCCAATGCCGGAACCAGCGGCACTTTAACGATCTGCTCTGGAAGCACTGTTACATCCGCCCAGTTGTTTGCCCAGTTAGGAGGAACGCCAGCGGCAGGCGGAGCCTGGTCACCAGCACTGGCGGGAGCCGGAACGTACACTTATACGGTTGCTGCCACGGCACCTTGTACTGCTGATGCTACGGCAACGGTAGTGGTAAGCGCACAGGCACAGCCCAATGCCGGAACCAGCGGCACTTTAACGATCTGCCCTGGAAGCACTGTTACATCCGCCCAGTTGTTTGCCCAGTTAGGAGGAACGCCAGCGGCAGGCGGAGCCTGGTCACCAGCACTGGCGGGAGCCGGAACGTACACTTATACGGTTGCTGCCACGGCACCTTGTACTGCTGATGCTACGGCAACGGTAGTGGTAAGCGCACAGGCACAGCCCAATGCCGGAACCAGCGGCACTTTAACGATCTGCTCTGGAAGCACTGTTACATCCGCCCAGTTGTTTGCCCAGTTAGGAGGAACGCCAGCGGCAGGCGGAGCCTGGTCACCAGCACTGGCGGGAGCCGGAACGTACACTTATACGGTTGCTGCCACGGCACCTTGTACTGCTGATGCTACGGCAACGGTAGTGGTAAGCGCACAGGCACAGCCCAATGCCGGAACCAGCGGCACTTTAACGATCTGCTCTGGAAGCACTGTTACATCCGCCCAGTTGTTTGCCCAGTTAGGAGGAACGCCAGCGGCAGGCGGAGCCTGGTCACCAGCACTGGCGGGAGCCGGAACGTACACTTATACGGTTGCTGCCACGGCACCTTGTACTGCTGATGCTACGGCAACGGTAGTGGTAAGCGCACAGGCACAGCCCAATGCCGGAACCAGCGGCACTTTAACGATCTGCTCTGGAAGCACTGTTACATCCGCCCAGTTGTTTGCCCAGTTAGGAGGAACGCCAGCGGCAGGCGGAGCCTGGTCACCAGCACTGGCGGGCGCCGGAACGTACACTTATACGGTTGCTGCCACGGCACCTTGTACTGCTGATGCTACGGCAACGGTAGTGGTAAGCGCACAGGCACAGCCCAATGCCGGAACCAACGGCACTTTGACGATCTGCTCTGGAAGCACTGTTACATCCGCCCAGTTGTTTGCCCAGTTAGGAGGAACGCCAGCGGCAGGCGGAGCCTGGTCACCAGCACTGGCGGGAGCCGGAACGTACACTTATACGGTTGCTGCCACGGCACCTTGTACTGCTGATGCTACGGCAACGGTAGTGGTAAGCGCACAGGCACAGCCCAATGCCGGAACCAGCGGCACTTTAACGATCTGCTCTGGAAGCACTGTTACATCCGCCCAGTTGTTTGCCCAGTTAGGAGGAACGCCAGCGGCAGGCGGAGCCTGGTCACCAGCACTGGCGGGCGCCGGAACGTACACTTATACGGTTGCTGCCACGGCACCTTGTACTGCTGATGCTACGGCAACGGTAGTGGTAAGCGCACAGGCACAGCCCAATGCCGGAACCAACGGCACTTTGACGATCTGCTCTGGAAGCACTGTTACATCCGCCCAGTTGTTTGCCCAGTTAGGAGGAACGCCAGCGGCAGGCGGAGCCTGGTCACCAGCACTGGCGGGCGCCGGAACGTACACTTATACGGTTGCTGCCACGGCACCTTGTACTGCTGATGCTACGGCAACGGTAGTGGTAAGCGCACAGGCACAGCCCAATGCCGGAACCAACGGCACTTTGACGATCTGCTCTGGAAGCACTGTTACATCCGCCCAGTTGTTTGCCCAGTTAGGGGGAACGCCAGCGGCAGGCGGAGCCTGGTCACCAGCACTGGCGGGCGCCGGAACGTACACTTATACGGTTGCTGCCACGGCACCTTGTACTGCTGATGCTACGGCAACGGTAGTGGTAAGCGCACAGGCACAGCCCAATGCCGGAACCAACGGCACTTTGACGATCTGCTCTGGAAGCACTGTTACATCCGCCCAGTTGTTTGCCCAGTTAGGAGGAACGCCAGCGGCAGGCGGAGCCTGGTCACCAGCACTGGCGGGCGCCGGAACGTACACTTATACGGTTGCTGCCACGGCACCTTGTACTGCTGATGCTACGGCAACGGTAGTGGTAAGCGCACAGGCACAGCCCAATGCCGGAACCAACGGCACTTTGACGATCTGCTCTGGAAGCACTGTTACATCCGCCCAGCTGTTCGCCCAGTTAGGGGGAACGCCAGCGGCAGGCGGAGCCTGGTCACCAGCACTGGCGGGCGCCGGAACGTACACTTATACGGTTGCTGCCACGGCACCTTGTACTGCTGATGCTACGGCAACGGTAGTGGTAAGCGCACAGGCACAGCCCAATGCCGGAACCAACGGCACTTTGACGATCTGCTCTGGAAGCACTGTTACATCCGCCCAGTTGTTTGCCCAGTTAGGGGGAACGCCAGCGGCAGGCGGAGCCTGGTCACCAGCACTGGCGGGCGCCGGAACGTACACTTATACGGTTGCTGCCACGGCACCTTGTACTGCTGATGCTACGGCAACGGTAGTGGTAAGCGCACAGGCACAGCCCAATGCCGGAACCAACGGCACTTTGACGATCTGCTCTGGAAGCACTGTTACATCCGCCCAGCTGTTCGCCCAGTTAGGGGGAACGCCAGCGGCAGGCGGAGCCTGGTCACCAGCACTGGCGGGCGCCGGAACGTACACTTATACGGTTGCTGCCACGGCACCTTGTACTGCTGATGCTACGGCAACGGTAGTGGTAAGCGCACAGGCACAGCCCAATGCCGGAACCAACGGCACTTTGACGATCTGCTCTGGAAGCACTGTTACATCCGCCCAGCTGTTCGCCCAGTTAGGGGGAACGCCAGCGGCAGGCGGAGCCTGGTCACCAGCACTGGCGGGCGCCGGAACGTACACTTATACGGTTGCTGCCACGGCACCTTGTACTGCTGATGCTACGGCAACGGTAGTGGTAAGCGCACAGGCACAGCCCAATGCCGGAACCAACGGCACTTTGACGATCTGCTCTGGAAGCACTGTTACATCCGCCCAGTTGTTCGCCCAGTTAGGGGGAACGCCAGCGGCAGGCGGAGCCTGGTCACCAGCACTGGCGGGCGCCGGAACGTACACTTATACGGTTGCTGCCACGGCACCTTGTACTGCTGATGCTACGGCAACGGTAGTGGTAAGCGCACAGGCACAGCCCAATGCCGGAACCAACGGCACTTTGACGATCTGCTCTGGAAGCACTGTTACATCCGCCCAGCTGTTCGCCCAGTTAGGGGGAACGCCAGCGGCAGGCGGAGCCTGGTCACCAGCACTGGCGGGCGCCGGAACGTACACTTATACGGTTGCTGCCACGGCACCTTGTACTGCTGATGCTACGGCAACGGTAGTGGTAAGCGCACAGGCACAGCCCAATGCCGGAACCAACGGCACTTTGACGATCTGCTCTGGAAGCACTGTTACATCCGCCCAGTTGTTTGCCCAGTTAGGGGGAACGCCAGCGGCAGGCGGAGCCTGGTCACCAGCACTGGCGGGCGCCGGAACGTACACTTATACGGTTGCTGCCACGGCACCTTGTACTGCTGATGCTACGGCAACGGTAGTGGTAAGCGCACAGGCACAGCCCAATGCCGGAACCAACGGCACTTTGACGATCTGCTCTGGAAGCACTGTTACATCCGCCCAGTTGTTTGCCCAGTTAGGGGGAACGCCAGCGGCAGGCGGAGCCTGGTCACCAGCACTGGCGGGCGCCGGAACGTACACTTATACGGTTGCTGCCACGGCACCTTGTACTGCTGATGCTACGGCAACGGTAGTGGTAACAGTAATTTCAAAACCAGCAGATGTAGTCACTACAGCAACTATCTGTTCAGGAGACAGCTATACTTGGTCAGCTAATGGAATAGTATACACGACCGATCAAGCAGGAACAAGAATCAATAATAATGGATGTACCGCAGATCAGGTGTTGAATTTGACAGTAGTCCCAAGACCTACTTTACCAAATACAACTGTAATCCAACCAACATGTATTTTATCTTCAGGTTCCATAACAATTACTCAACAAACGATAGGTGAAACTTATAGTTTTGATAATGGAGTTACTTTCCAAACGAGTAATGTTAAATCTAGCTTGGCAACAGGAAGTTATAATGTGATTATTAAAAGTGTTGACGGATGTGATTCTGCTGTTAATACAACAATTGTGGATGGTAAACCTAATTGTTCTCCTGTCGCGGTGGACGATACCTATACTGTTGCCGAAGAAGCAACGGTAATACTAAACCCACTGGCGCTGGACAGCGACCCTGACGGCGATACTTTGACCATTGTCTCTATCGGCGGTACCGCCCTGACCCCGGGCACTGCCCAGGTGATTGCGGTGAGCAACGGAACGGTGAATATCACGGCAGCAGGCGTGATCAGTTTCACGCCATCGGCGAATTTCAACTCCGCGACACCGCTGAGCATCCCTTATGTGATCAGCGACGGTACAGCGACGGCTACGGCCAATGAACTTATCACCGTGACAGCAGTAGATGATCCAATTGTGGCAATTAATGATGGTTTAATAACAGTCGATGGAATTAATGGTGCATTAGAATTTATTAATGTTTTAGATAATGATTCGTTATATGGATTACCGATAAATTCGTCAGATATGGTTATTTCATACCCAACGAGCCCTTATTTTGAATTTAACTCAGATGGAACAGTAAATGTAAAACCAAATACAGCTGGGGGTAATTATGCATTCACATATCAGGTGTGTGAGAAAGCAAATCCATCAAATTGTGGTTCGGCAACACTAAATGTTTTTGTAGAAGTGCCGGCAATAGCAATTATTAAAACGGCAACTTTTAATGATACTGATAATAGTGGTTTTGCAAATGCAGGAGAAACAATTACGTATAATTTCAAAGTAACAAACACAGGAAACGTTTCTTTATCAGGAATAATGATTACAGATCTTTTACCGGGAGTTGTAGTTTCAGGACAGCCAATTAGTTTGGCTGCAAACGAATCTGATGACCATACATTTAGTGCAGTATATACTATTTTGCAAAGTGATATTAATAATAAAAGTGTTACTAACCAGGCTATTGTAAAAGGTAGTAGCAGTGGAAAAGGAGTTGTTGTAGAGGATAAATCAGATAAGGAAAATAATCTTGAAGATAATCCAACAGTTACAGCTTTGGAAGGTTGTCTTATTAAAGTATTTAATGCAGTCTCTCCTAATGATGATGGAAATAATGATGAATTCTATATTCGGGGTATTGAATGTTATCCGGATAACACGGTAGAAATTTATAACCGTTGGGGTGTTTTAGTATTCGAAAAAGACCATTATGATAATATAAATAATGCTTTTAAAGGAAAGTCTGAAGGTCGTACAACAATTAAAAAATTAGAAGGATTACCTGTTGGGACTTACTTCTATATTTTGAAGTATAAGGATAGTGATGCTAAACAACATGAATCATCAGGTTATTTATATCTAAGCAATTAATAAAATAAATGGCTTGCTGTTTTTTATATGAGTAAGTCATTTAAATAAAAATAATTAAATGAAAAAGTTAGTTTTAGTTTTCATGTTTTTTTCTGCTATAGGTTTTGCGCAACAAGACTCGCAGTATACGCAATACATGTATAACACCATTACGGTTAATCCGGCATATGCAGGATCGCGGGGAATGTTGAGTATTTTTGGCTTGCATCGTTCACAATGGATTGGTTTAGAAGGTGCTCCAAGCACAAATGCATTTTCTGTTAATACGCCTTTAAATGGAAATCATTTAGGGTTAGGAATATCGATTGTAAATGATAAAATCGGGCCTATGGTTGAAAACACTTTCTCAGCAGATTTGTCATATACTGTTCCTACTTCCGAAACTTTTAAACTTTCTTTTGGAATCAAAGGAACTGCCAATTTGTTTAATATTGATATGGACAAATTGGATATAAAAGATCAGGGAGATAAACAATTTCAAAACTTAGACGGAAAATTTTCTCCAAATATTGGTGCGGGTATTTATTTACATTCGGATAAAGCCTATGTCGGTTTGTCTGTTCCTAATTTTATAGAGAGTGACCGGTACGATGATGATCAGGTCGCTATTTTTAAAGAAAAGATTAATTATTATTTTATTGCAGGATATGTTTTTGACATAAATCCGTCAATTCAGTTTAAGCCGGCATTATTGACTAAATTGGTACAAGGTGCACCATTACAAGTTGATGTTTCGGGTAATTTTATGTTTAACGAAAAATTTGTTTTAGGGTTGGGATATCGTTGGGATGCATCAGTAAGCGCAATGGCAGGATTTCAGGTTTCAGAAGGATTATATGTAGGATACGCCTATGATCACGAAACGACAAGACTTCAAAAATATAATTCAGGATCGCATGAGATTTTCCTGCGTTTTGAGTTGTTCAATAGTTACAGTAGAATTACTTCACCAAGATTCTTTTAATATCCGGATGTTATGAAAGTTAAAAAAACAGGTTTTACTGCTTTATTATCATTATTTGTTTTGACAGCCTTTGCTCAAAAAACAAGGATTGAGGATGCAGATAAAAAATATGATAAATATGCTTATATAGATGCTGTTGCTGTATATGAAAAAGTAGCAGAAAAGGGATATAAAGACGAAAAAATGTTTCAACGTCTTGGAAATGCTTATTATTTTAATGCAGAATTGACAAAAGCTGTAAAATGGTATGATCAACTTTTTGCTATGAATGCAGAACAGGAGCCGGAATATTTTTATAGATATGCACAATGTCTTAAAGCAAATGGCAACTATGAAAAGGCAGATAAAATATTGGAAGAATTCAATAGAAAAGTGAAAACTGATAAGCGTGGAATACTATTTGAAAGCAATAAAAATTATTTAGAAGAAATTAAAGCAAATTCAAATCGTTTCGAAATTGCTGATGCCGGGATAAATTCGGTTTTGTCAGATTACGGAAGTACGATTTTAAACGATAAAGTAGTTTTTGCCTCAGCCAGGGATACAGGAGGTGTTGCGAAAAAGACTTTCAAATGGACAAATAAATCTTTTACAAATTTATACAGTGCAGTTTTGATGCCGGACGGAAGCTTAGGAAAACCTGAACGCTTTCAAAAGAATATCAATTCAAAATTTAACGAATCGACACCTGTTTTTACCCATGATGGTAAAACAATGTATTTTACCCGAAATAATTTTTTGGATGGTAAAAGACGAAGCGATACAAAAAAAGTGACATTGCTTAAGCTTTACAAAGCGACTTTAGTTGACGAAAAATGGCAAAATATAATAGAGCTTCCTTTTAATAGTGATGAGTTTAGTGTAGCTCATCCGGCTTTAAGCACAGATGAAAAAACCCTATATTTTGCATCAGATATGCCGGGAGCTTTCGGACAGTCTGATTTGTTTAAAGTTAGTATAAATGAAGATGGTACTTTTGGAAAACCTGAAAATTTAGGTTCTGAAATAAATACCGAAGGAAGAGAAACTTTTCCTTATATATCAGGTGATAACGAGTTGTTTTTTGCCAGCGACGGGCGACCAGGCCTAGGGGGTCTGGATATATTTGTTTCAAAAATAAATTCTGATTTGAGTTTTGAGGAAGTTCAAAATGTTGGAGAACCAATAAATACAAAACAAGATGATTTTGCTTTTATAATTAACAGCGAAACCAGAAATGGCTTTTTCTCTTCGAATAGGGAAAACGGACATGGTTTTGATGATATTTACAAATTTAAAGAAATAAAAAAACTGATCTGCAAGCAAGAGTTAACAGGAATCGTTTCCGACTTAGGAACCGGTGAAATACTGGCAAATTCAAAAGTAGTTTTGTTTGACGAACACTTTAAATCGATAGCTGAAGTTCTGTCAGATTTAAAAGGAAATTATGTTTTTTCTGACGTTAATTGTGGAAAAAAATATTATGTAAGAGCTTCTAAAGTGGATTATGAAACTAAGGAAATTCCAATTACAGTTAATAAATCATCAGGAAATACTTCGTTGCCAATTCAATTAGAAAAAAGAATTAAACCAATTGCAGTTGGAACAGATTTGGCGAAAGTACTTGAAATTCCAATTATTTATTTTGATTTGGATAAGGCAACTATAAAAAAAGAATCTGCTTTTCAGTTAGAAAAAATAGTCGAAATATTAAATCAATATCCTGATCTTAAATTAGATATCCGCTCGCACACAGATAGCAGGCAAACTGCCAAGTACAATGAGATTTTATCAGATAAAAGAGCTAAATCTACAATAAAATGGTTAGTTGAAAAAGGAGTAAATCCAAGCAGGTTAACAGGAAAAGGCTATGGAGAAACCCAGCTTGTAAATCAATGCGCAGATGGTGTAAAATGCAGTGAGGAAGAGCATCAGCTAAACAGACGAAGCGAATTTATTATAACAAATATGTAAATTTAAATACATCTTAAAAAAGACTTTTCATATTCATGAAAAGTCTTTTTTTATTTAGTTTAATATATAAAAGCAGTAATATTGATAAAAAATGATTAAAAAATCATTCTTTTCTTCATGAGAAAATTTCAAAATTGTTAAATATGGTGTATTATATTAAAAATGAATTGATTGCGAGTTAAAAATTAAAATTTGTTGTTTTTTGTATTCATTTTTTTCTAACTTTATAGTCCTAAAATTTTTCAGATATGACTGTAAATCAAATACTAAACACAAAAGGGAAAAATGTTTATTCCGTGCTTTCGTCCACAACTGTTTATGAAGCATTGAAAGTAATGGGCGAAAAAAATATAGGTGCTATCCTGGTTATGGATGATTCTGAGTTAAAAGGTATATTGTCTGAAAGGGATTATGCCCGAAAAATTGTTTTAAAAGACAAATCTTCAAAAGAAACTTTTGTTCATGAAATCATGGAAAGTAATATTTTTACAGTAAAACTTTCAGATGATTTAGACGCATGCATGGAGCTCATGAGTACAAAAAGAATAAGACATTTACCGGTTTTAGAAGATGGCATTGTAGTGGGAATCATTTCGATTAGTGATGTTGTAAAAGCTATTATCGAAGTGCAAAAAGATACTATTAACCATCTAAATTCGTATATTTCACAATAATATATTTCACAAATAAATTTTTTAAGTATAGTCCAATCTTTTTTGGGCTATTTTTTTTGTCTTGTTTATAAATCTTTTTGGGAAAAGAATACATAAAAACATGACGTTTTAAACCAAGTCTTATATCTTTGTAAGTCAAAATAAAAGCGAAAACGAATGAATAAAGATACTAAAAGAAAAGAGGCATTATTGTATCACGCTGAGCCAACTCCAGGGAAAATCCAAGTAGTTCCAACTAAAAAATATGCGACGCAAAGAGATTTGTCTTTGGCATATTCGCCGGGTGTTGCAGAGCCATGTTTAGAAATTGCAAAAAACATAGATGATGTTTACAAATATACCGCCAAAGGAAATTTAGTTGCCGTAATATCTAACGGGACTGCTGTTTTGGGACTTGGTGATATTGGTCCGGAAGCCTCAAAACCAGTAATGGAAGGAAAAGGATTGTTGTTCAAAATTTTCTCTGATATTGATGTATTCGATATTGAAATAGGAACTAAAGATATTGAAGAGTTTATCCAGACAGTAAAAAATATTGCCCCAACTTTTGGAGGAATAAACCTCGAAGATATAAAAGCGCCTGAATCTTTTGAAATCGAAAGAAGACTGGTTGAAGAATTGGATATTCCGGTAATGCACGATGATCAGCATGGTACGGCTATTATTTCTTCGGCAGCATTAATCAATGCACTTGAGCTGGCTGGAAAAAAAGCAGAAGATGTAAAAATGGTTGTTTCCGGCGCAGGATCTGCTGCGATAGCTTGTACTGATTTATATGTTTTGTTGGGAGTAAAAGTTGAAAACATTTTAATGTTTAATAGTAAAGGACTTTTAACAAAAGATAATCCGTCATTATCAGAATTGCAATTAAAGTACGCTGTTGACGGTGCTAAAATTGATTTAGCAGAAGCTGTAAATGGTGCAGATGTTTTTATCGGATTATCTTCAGGAGATATTTTGTCGCCTGAAATGTTATTAACAATGAAAGAGAGTCCAATTGTTTTTGCAATGGCAAATCCAAATCCTGAAATCGATTATAATTTAGCCACTGAAACCCGTAAAGATGTTATTATGGCTACAGGGCGCTCAGATTTTCCTAATCAGGTAAACAACGTTTTAGGTTTTCCATATATTTTTAGAGGAGCACTGGATGTCAGAGCTACGAAAATCAACGAAGCCATGAAAATGGCTGCTGTAAAAGCGTTAGCAATATTAGCAAAAGAACCAGTTCCGGAACAGGTAAATGTGGCTTACGGAGCAACAAAATTAGGTTTCGGCAGAGACTATATCATTCCTAAACCATTTGACCCGAGATTGATTACTATAGTGGCACCAGCTGTTGCAAAAGCTGCAATGGAATCCGGAGTCGCCAAAAATCCTATTACAGACTGGGCTGCTTATGAAGATGTCCTTCGTGAGCGTATGGGAAATGATAATAAAATGGTTCGTTTGATGACGAATCGTGCTAAAATGGATCCTAAACGAATTGTTTTTGCTGAAGCAGATCAATTAAATGTATTAAAAGCAGCTCAAATAGTTTATGAAGACGGAATTGGTTTTCCAATTTTATTAGGAAATAAAGAAGTCATCTTAGAACTTAAATCAGAATTAGGTTTCGATGCTGATGTAGAGATTATTGATCCTAAAACTAATGCGGAAGAAGCAAGACGAAATAAATTTGCCAATTCATATTGGTTAACAAGAGAACGAAGAGGTGTTTCATTGCTTGATGCCCAGAAATTTATGCGTGAAAGAAATTATTTCGCTGCCATGATGGTCAATGAAGGAGAAGCAGATGCTTTAGTTACAGGTTATTCAAGAAGCTATCCAAGTGTTGTAAAACCAATGCTGCAATTGATTGATAAAGCACCAGGTGCTTCGCTTGTTGCGACAGCAAATATGATGTTGACTTCTCGCGGACCAATGTTTTTGTCTGATACGGCAATCAATATAAATCCATCTTCTGAAGATTTAGTTAATATTGCAATTATGACGGCAAAAACGGCAAAAATGTTTGGTGTTGAGCCGGTAATTGCAATGGTTTCTTTTTCAAATTTTGGTTCATCTGCCAGCCAAAGCGCTTCAAAAGTAAGAGATGCTGTTGCATATTTGCATAAAAATCATCCTGATATGATTGTTGATGGAGAAATCCAAGCTGACTTTGCTTTAAATTTAGAAATGCTTCAGGAAAAATTTCCTTTCTCTAAATTAGCAGGTAAAAAAGTAAATACCTTAATTTTTCCTAATCTGGAATCAGCGAATATTACTTATAAACTATTGAAAGAGTTGTATAAGGTAAATTCTATTGGTCCAATTATGTTAGGAATGGGCAAACCTGTTCATATATTTCAATTGGGAGCAAGTGTTGAGGAGATGGTAAATATGGCCGCAATTGCAGTTATTGATGCCCAGGAAAAGGAAATTAAAAAAAATAAACTGAATAAATAACAGATCACTAATAAAGTATCTGTTAAGATTGTCTTAATTTTATTATATTTGGCACCACAAATATTATTATGATAGCACATTTGCAAGGAAAATTAGTTGAGAAAAATCCAACAGAAGTTGTTATTGATTGTGGAGGAGTCGGATACCATATTAATATCTCTTTACACACTTTTTCACTAATTCCAAATACTGATTTTATAAAATTGTATACGCATCTTCTAATTAAAGAAGATGCGCATACTTTATATGGTTTTGCCGAAAAATCCGAAAGAGAAATATTTAGGATGTTATTGTCTGTTTCAGGTATCGGGGCTAATATTGCCCGAACAATGTTATCTTCAATTGAGCCAAAACAAATTATAAATGCGATTGCATCCGGCGATGTCGGAATTATTCAGTCTATTAAAGGAATCGGCAGCAAAACAGCTCAAAGAGTTATACTTGATCTAAAAGAAAAAGTATTAAAATTATATGATTTAGACGAAGTTTCTATTACTCAAAACAATACAAATCGAGATGAAGCGTTATCTGCTTTAGAAGTTTTAGGTTTTGTTAGAAAATCTTCTGAAAAAGTAATTGAAAAAATCGTAAAAGAAGATCCGGAAGCGACTGTAGAAACAATCATCAAAAAGGCTTTAAAAGCTTTGTAATTATATCTAAGATACTTGAATTGTATGCCTAAAATTTTACTTTTTTTACTGGTTTTACTTTGTGGTAACGTATTGCGTGCCCAAGTAGATCCGGCAATTCAGGATACAACCAAAACCGGGTTTTCTGTAGGTAAACTAGAACTGCAAAATCCGCCAAGTGTACTTTCTGCTTATAAATATGATCCTGTTACAGACCGTTATATTTATACAAGTTCTGTAGATGGTTTCTCTATTGATTATCCTATTGTCCTAACGCCTAAAGAATACGAAGATTTAATGCTGAAAGAATCCAGAAGGAATTATTTCAGACAAAAAATGAATGCCATTGACGGCAAAAAAGCGGGTAGTGAAGAAGCCAAAAAAGACTTACTGCCAAGATATTACATTAATTCAAGTCTTTTTGAATCTATTTTTGGAAGTAATACAATTGATGTAAAACCTACCGGTTCCGTTGAAATGGATTTGGGGTTACGATATAATAAACAAGATAATCCCTCATTTTCACCCAGAAACAGATCCAGCATGACTTTTGATTTTGATCAAAGAATCAGCATGAGTTTAATGGGTAAAGTGGGTACCAGATTAGAGGTAAATGCAAATTATGATACGCAGTCTACATTTGCTTTTCAGAATTTATTTAAACTTGCATACACTCCTACAGAAGATGATATTGTGCAAAAGGTGGAAGTGGGGAATGTAAGTATGCCTTTAAACAGTACTTTAATTCGTGGAGCACAGAGTCTATTTGGAGTTAAAGCACAACTGCAATTTGGAAAGACAACAGTTACAGGTGTTTTTTCCGAACAAAAATCACAAACAAAAAGTATCGTTGCCGAAGGCGGCGGAACTATTCAGAATTTTGATTTGTATGCACTGGATTATGATAACGACAGGCACTTCTTCTTATCACAATATTTTAGAAATAAATATGATGCTTCGTTAAGGAATTACCCTTTTATTGATAGCCGTGTGCAAATTACAAGACTAGAAGTCTGGGTTACCAACAAACAAAATCGAGTTAGTACAACAAGTAATAATTTAAGGAATATTATTGCACTTCAGGATTTGGGAGAGGCACAGATTACGGGTATTCCTGATGCAGAAGTTGTTGTTATTGATCCTTCAGCAGGATTTTTTAATGAACCTGTAGATTCTCCAACGGATAACAAAAACAACCAATACGATCCGGAATTAATTAATAAAGGAGGATATTTAAATTCTAATATTAGAGAAATTGTTAGTGCGAAAAGCGGCTTTACTCAAGGTAATGTAAACGAAGGGACAGATTATTCTATACTTGAAAATGCAAGAAAATTAACTACTAACGAATATACATTTAACCCTCAGTTAGGATATATTTCGCTGCAGCAACGTTTGGCCAATGATGAAATTTTGGCAGTATCGTATGAATATACTGTTGGCGGAGTAGTGTATCAGGTAGGGGAGTTTGGAAGTGATGGAGTAGATGCAACCGTTGTTACCGGAAGTGCTGCAAATAGTAACCAGGCGGTTATCACACAAAGCTTAATTTTGAAAATGCTTAAAAGCAGTTTAACGAATGTTAAAAACCCTGTTTGGAATTTGATGATGAAAAACATTTATCAAATACCCGGGGCTTATCAGGTTAAGCAGGATGATTTTAGATTTAATATTCTTTATACAGATCCTTCTCCAATAAATTATATTAAACCGGTAGTTCCATTCCCTTCTAATCCAACTCCAGATAATAAAGTTGAAGAGACACCCTTGTTAAAAGTCTTTAATTTAGATAAATTAAATTACAATAATGACCCGCAGGTTGGCGGAGATGGTTTTTTTGATTATTTGCAGGGAATCACTTTTGATGCTCAAAACGGACGAATTATTTTTACAAGAAAAGAACCTTTTGGAGAGCTTTTATTCGAAAAATTGCAGAACTCAGGTATCGAAAATTATAACGATCCTACTACCTATAATGATAATCAAAAGAAATATGTGTTTAGAAACATGTATAGAAACACACAATCGGGAGCTTTACAGGATAGCGATAAAAATAAATTTTTATTAAGAGGAAAATATAAATCTTCAGGAAGTGACGGAATCCCTATTGGGGCTTTTAACGTTCCACAGGGTTCTGTTGTAGTGACAGCAGGAGGAAGGGTTTTAGTTGAAGGAATTGACTATAGTGTCGATTATCAGTTAGGAAGGGTTCAGATTTTAGATGCATCCTTACAAGCTTCAAATACGCCTATAGAAGTTTCCTTGGAAAACAATTCGGTTTTCGGTCAACAGACCAGAAGGTTTATGGGATTCAATATTGAACATAAAATTTCGGATAAATTTGTAGTTGGTGGTACGTATTTAAAAATGACCGAAAAACCATTTACTCAAAAATCAAGTTATGGACAGGAATCTGTGAACAACACTATTTTTGGGTTTAACGGAAATTATTCGACTGAAGTTCCGTTTTTTACAAGATTGGTAAATAAACTGCCTAATATCGATACCGATGTGCCTTCTAATCTTTCGATACGCGGGGAAGTTGCGTTTTTAAGACCGGATGCTCCAAAAGCAAGTGATTTTGACGGAGAAGCCACTATTTATGTAGATGATTTTGAAGGGTCGCAATCTACGATAGATATGCGTTCAGCTTACGCCTGGAGTCTGGCATCAACACCATTTATTACTTCGGCAGGAGATCCTACTTTTAATGGACAATTTGAAGATTTAAAATACGGTTATAAAAGAGCAAAATTAGCATGGTACTCTATAGATCCTGTGTTTTATACCCAAAAGCCATCCGGAATATCAAATGATGATTTGTCCTTAAATACAACCAGAAGAATTTACAGCAAAGAATTATACCCAAATACAGATATTGCCCAAGGTCAATTGCAAGTTGTAAATACGCTGGATTTGAGCTATTATCCTTCTCAAAGGGGACAATATAATAATAATCCCAATTTTGGTTCAGAACCTGCAAATGGTAATTTTGGTGGAATTATGAGAGCCTTAAACTCAACTAATTTTGAGCAGAGTAATGTAGAATATATACAGTTTTGGGTATTGGATCCATATGTAGGAAATGGAGCAGCTCAGGCATCAAATACAGGTAAGATATATTTCAATTTAGGAGAAATTTCTGAAGATATTTTAAAAGACGGAAGAAAACAATATGAAAACGGTCTCGGACCTGATCAGATAATGGTTACGCCTCAGCCGATTTGGGGAGATGTTCCGGCTTCACAATCATTAATTTATGCTTTTGATAATAATGCAGGAAACAGAGGAAATCAGGACGTAGGATTAGATGGTTTGCCAAATGTAAAAGAAGCCACGGTTTATACCAATTATGCTTCAGAGTCAGATCCTGCCGCTGATGATTATAAATATTATTTGAATACTGAAGGTGGTGTTCAGGATCGTTATAAAAATTATAATGGCGTTGATGGCAACTCAGCTGTAGATATAAATGATGCCAACAGGGGATCAACAACTTTGCCGGATGTTGAAGATCTCAATCGTGATAATACTATGAATACCATTAATGCATATTATGAATACAGCATTGATATGAAACCAGATATGCAGGTTGGACAAAATTATATTACAGATGTCCGAGAAGTAAGTAATGTTGAATTGCCTAATGGAGGAACTACTACAGCCAGATGGATTCAATTTAAAATACCTGTTTCACAGCCACAAAACACTATAGGAAACATTTCTGATTTTAGGTCTATTCGATTTATGCGAATGTTTATGACCGGTTTTAATGATCAGGTTACAATGCGTTTTGGAGCTTTGGATTTAGTTAGGGGAGAATGGAGAAGATATGACGGTACCCTTGATGCAACTGATGTAACTCCTGATGATGACGGGACTGATTTTGACGTTCAGGCAGTAAATATTCAGGAAAATGGAACCAAATGTCCTGTAAATTATGTTATTCCTCCAGGTGTTCAAAGAGAGCAATTGTATAACAATAACACAGTAATTAATCAAAACGAACAATCATTGGCGTTACGTGCTTCAGGCAACGGATTAGAAATGCAGGATTCCAGAGCCGTTTTTAAAAACGTGAGCCTTGATATGCGTCAGTATAAAAAATTGAAAATGTTTCTGCATGCAGAATCATTAGAAGGTGAAGCAACGCTTGGAGAGAATGAAATGGTCGCTTTTATTCGTTTTGGAAATGATTTTACACAAAATTTTTATCAAGTCGAAATTCCATTGAAAGTAACTCAGCCGGCAGGATGCAAGATAAGTCCGGAATTGGTTTGGCCAGAGGAAAACGAAATGAATTTACTTCTCAGTTTGTTGACCAGAATGAAAATTAAAGCAATGAGCATCGATCCGACGACACTTCCGCTTGATGGAATTTATTATCCGGATAATGATCCTACAGTGGATGGAGGAGATGGTGATAATAAATTAACATTAGGGATTAAGGGTAATCCTAATTTTGGTTTGATTCGAAATTTAATGGTCGGTATTAAAAATGGCAATACCACTGATAAAAAAATAAAGGGTGAGGTCTGGTTTAATGAACTTCGTTTGGCTGATATGGAAAATAAAGGCGGTATGGCTGCCATATTAAGTATTGATACCAATATGGCTGATTTTGCTACAGTTTCGGCAACCGGACGAAAAAGCACTATTGGTTTTGGGGCCCTTGAAGAAGGAGCCAATGAAAGAGATCGTGAAGATATACAGCAATATAATATTGTTACAAATTTGAATTTAGGAAAATTACTGCCGCCTAAATTGGGAATCAACGTTCCTTTTAATTATGCTATCGGAGAAGAAATTATCACGCCTGAATATGATCCGTTTAATCAGGATATTAAACTGAAACAGTTGTTGGATGAAACAACCAATCAGGATGAAAAAGAGAATATAAGAAACAGGGCAATTGATTATACCAAGCGTAAAAGCATCAATTTTATTGGAGTTCGTAAAGACAGGGCACCTGAACAAAAAGCACATATTTATGATATTGAGAATTTTACATTTTCACAATCCTACAATCAGGTGCAGCGCCATGATTATGAGATTGAAGATTATGAAGATGAACAATCAAATTCATCAGCCAATTATGCTTTTACATTTCAGCCAAAAGAAGTAGTCCCTTTTAAGAAGACTAAATTCATGAAAAAAAGTGAATATTGGAAATTATTGAGTGACATTAATTTTAATTATTTGCCTTCTAATATTTCTTTTAATACCAATATTTTGAGACAAAGCAATCGTCAGCAATTTAGACAAATTGAAGATGTTCAGGGTATTGGTTTAGATCCTCTTTACAGAAGAAATTTTGCCTATAATTATCAATACGGATTTGGTTTTAATTTGACTAAGTCCTTAAAATTAAATTATACGGCTGCGTCTAATAATATTGTGAAAAATTATCTGAATGATGATAATACTCCTAAAGAAGATTTCAATATCTGGGATGATTATTTTGATGTAGGAATACCAAATCAACATTCACAACAATTGGTTTTGAATTATGATATTCCAATTAATAAATTGCCTGTTTTTAGCTTTATAAAGGCGAATTATTCTTATACGGCAGATTATAACTGGCAACGTTCATCAACTGCATTATCTGAGTATACAGAGGAAAATCCGGATGGAAGCACTACAACATATGATTTAGGTAACACAATTCAGAATGCCAGTTCAAATATATTAAGTACCACCTTTAACATGACCATGCTGTATAAGTATTTGGGATTGGTTCCGGGAGCAAAATCAGTGGCAAAACCAAAAGCGGCAGGTCCTCCAAAACCAGGTGAAAAAATAGTTAATACAAATAAAGGGGCTCCGGCCAGCAGACCATTTTATGATGGGTTGATAGGTGTTTTGACAAGCGTAAAAAATATTCAGGTAAATTATACTGAAAACAGCGGAACCGTTTTACCGGGATATACGCCAAGTATTGGTTTCCTGGGAACATCAAAACCATCGTTAGGATTTGTTTTTGGAAGCCAGGATGATGTGCGTTATGAATCTGCCAAAAATGGCTGGTTGACGACTTACGATAATTTTAATCAAAATTATACTCAGGTAAATAATAAGTTATTAAAGATTACAGCGAATATTGACTTGTTTCCTGATTTTAAGATTGATCTGAATATGGACAGATCTTATTCTGAAAATTCATCTGAACAGTATAGTGTTGTAAACGGTAATTATTCTTCTTTATCTCCTTATACTTACGGGATGTTTTCTATTTCAACGGTACTAATCAAAACCGCTTTCAAGACAAGTGATGAAAATCAATCCGCAGCTTTTGATGATTTTAGGGAAAATCGCTTAACTATTGCCAATCGTTTGGCAGAAGAGCATTATGGAGCAGTAATTCCAAGGTATGATGCTTCAGCCCTTCCTGTAGCAGATGATACTAAGCCTTTGGATGATTTAGCAAATCCTAATAATGCAGATAGAAAACGAATTATTTCAAATGATGGATATCCCGAAGGATACGGTAAAAGTAATCAGGCGGTCTTATTGCCGGCATTTTTGGCAGCTTACTCAGGAAAAGATGCATCAAGTGCTTCAACCGGTATTTTTAGAAGTTTTCCTATTCCGAACTGGAGTGTAAAATATAACGGTTTGATGCGTTACAAATATTTTAAAGACAGATTTAAACGTTTTTCATTACAGCATAATTATCGGGCTTCTTATACAATTAATCAATTTCGATCTAATTTTGATTATAACGAAAATCCGGATGGTCAGGATGTAAATAACAATTTTTTTAATAAAACAATCATGTCAAATGTCAATTTGGTAGAGCAGTTTAGTCCTTTGCTTCGGGTAGATTTTGAATTAAAAGGATCTTTAAGAGTGCTTACCGAAGTTAAAAAAGACAGAGCTTTATCGATGAGTTTTGATAATAATTTATTGACCGAAGTAAAAGGTATTGAATATGTTGTTGGTTTAGGATATCGTTTTAAAGATGTTATTTTCTCATCACGTTTAGCAGATAATCCAACCGGAATTATAAAAAGTGATATTAACATTAAAGCTGATTTCTCCTACAGGAATAATCAAACCCTGGTACGTTATTTAGATTATGATAACAACCAATTGGCTGCAGGACAAAATATCTGGTCAGTAAAGCTTACTGCTGATTATGCCTTTAGCAAAAATCTGACAGCTATTTTCTATTATGACCATTCATTTTCGAAAGCTGTAATTTCAACATCATTTCCATTAACTAATATTCGGTCCGGGTTTACAATCCGATATAATTTCGGAAATTAATTTTGAGAATCTAAACAGGATTTCATTAGAAGATTGTTACATTTGTGGCTTTAAAATTAAATTATCAATTTTCAAACATAGTATTATGAGCATACCAGCAAATTTAAAGTACACAAAAGATCACGAATGGGTTAGCATCGAAGGAGATGTTGCAACTGTAGGAATTACTCATTTTGCTCAAAAAGAGTTAGGAGATATTGTGTATGTTGAAGTAGAAACTTTGGATCAGAACCTTGAAAAAGATGAGGTGTTTGGAACTGTTGAGGCTGTGAAAACTGTTTCTGATTTGTTCTTGCCTTTAACAGGAGAAATTATTGCTTTTAATGATGCTTTAGAAAGTACTCCTGAAGCAGTAAATTCAGATCCATACGGAGCCGGATGGATGATTAAAATAAAAATTGCTAACGCTTCTGAAATCGATTCATTATTGACAGACGAAGAATATAAACAACTGATAGGTGCCTAAAAAACTTCTTTTATTGTGGGCGATAATCTGCTCTGGAGTCATTACCTATTTTTGTTTGACAGACTCCCGTAATATACCTGCAGTAAGTTTTCCGAGCATTGATAAAATAGTGCATTTTTGTTTTCATTTTGGATTTACAATTTCATGGATTTTGTTTTTCAAAAAAGAACTTAAAGGCAAAACAGCGGATGATTATAAAGCATATTTAGTTTCGTTTATTTTCTCTGTTTTTTTTGGAATAACAATCGAAATATTACAAAGTATTCTAACTAAAACCAGAACGGCAGATGTGACCGATATTCTAGCGAATACGATTGGAGCTACTGCTGCTGTTTTTACAGCAATTGCTTTTAAAAAGCAAATCGACAAAATATAACTCCCACTTCGGTGGGTTTTTTTATTGCCAAAAAATCACGCCTTAAAAAGTATGTTGTTTTCTGAATTTTAAATGTATTTTTGTTGCAATCCTTGTAATCTTAAAATCATGAATATTAAACAATATTTAGATTCGACTTACTTAAAAACTGCTTTTCAGGCCGGGCTTTCTGAAGCAGAAAATAATAGTGTTGTAAAAAATGCTATTATTGAAGCGATTACTGAAGGCTTTAAGCTCATTATGGTTCGCCCTGAATATGTCGCTACAGCTAAAGAGATGATTTTAAAAGCCAATTCTACATTACTTATTGGTACGGTTATAGATTTTCCGGAAGGTAAATCAGATATTGAAACGAAAATCCGGGAAGCAAAATTAGCGATAGAAAATGGTGCTGATGATCTGGATTTTGTTTGTAACTATGAAGCTTTTAAAAATGGCGATATTGTATTAGTTAAACAAGAGATTTTTAGAGCGACACAATTAGGACTGGCGAATAAAAAAACGGTCAAATGGATTATTGAAGTAGCTGCTCTGAACGAAAAAGAAATTATCCAGCTTTCATCTTTGATAAAAAATATCGTTATTTCGAATTTTAAAGAAGATGATTATGCTTCTGTTTTTGTGAAATCGTCAACAGGATTTTATGAAACTCAGAATAATTTACCAAATGGAGCGACAATTCCGGCTATTATTATGATGTTAGAAAATGCTTCACCTTTGCCGGTTAAAGCTGCGGGAGGAGTTAAGTCGTATCAGGAAGCAATAGAAATGATTCGTTTAGGAGTTAAACGTATCGGAACTTCATCGGCAAAAGCAATTGCAAATGGAGAAAATAGTACAACCCAATATTAATGAAAACCAAAATTATTTTGAATAAAAGTTTTTTAACTTTCGGTCTGGCATTGTCCTCACTATTTGTTTTTTCGCAGGAAACAAACACAACTTCTGTTAAGTCAGGTTTCATGGCTGAACAGTTTCCTGTTTTTTCTAATTGTGAAAACTTAGAATCAAAAAATCTGGAAAATTGTTTTTATAAAGGAGTTCAGGATTTTGTTTTTGAAAATTTTGAAATTCCTGAAAACCTGAAGCAGACAGATTATAAAGGCGAAGTCAAAGTTCTTTTTGAAGTTGATGTAAATGGAACGTTTAAAGTAATTTATGTAAGTGCGGCTAATGATGAGTTGTCTGCAGAAGCTAAACGTGTTTTTAATAAATTTCCAAATATAAAACCTTCTACTTATAATGGTGTGCCAACATATTCTAAATATACGATTTCAATAGAGTTGCCTTTAAAAAGTTCAGAGCAAATGGCTGCAGAAGCTTTGGCTGCTGCCGAAATTTTAAAACCACTAGAAAAACCAATGACTGAACTGGATAGTATTGTATATAAAAAGTACAACGGTCCGGAGTTTGACAGTCATTTAAATATTCCGTTTTCTCATAGTTATTATGCACAGTTTGATGGTGCTATGAATCAGGTTGGAAGTAATAATCATACTGCTTCAAAACCTTTTACATATGATGAGGTTTCAAGATATTATAATTTAAAAGCAGTAAATGAATCGCTTCAAAAAAATGTTTCGAGCTGGCTGGGAAGAAAATTCTGGAACGAAAATATTGTTCAGATTCAGGGTGAAGGTTATTGGTTGTCATTAAATCCTATTGTTGATTTGCAATTAGGAAAAGCTTCGGATCTTGATGCCTCATATACCTATGTAAACACACGTGCAATAAATTTTAGAGGTGGTTTAGGAAAGCAAATCAATTTTACGACAACTATTTTTGAAAGTCAGGGAAGATTTGCAGGATATTTTAATGATTATGCAGAAACCTTAAAACCTTCAGGGGGTAATCCGGCCATTATCCCGGGAATGGGAATTGCAAAGCCGTTTAAAACTGATTCATATGATTTTCCTTTAGCGGAAGCGAACATAACCTATACGCCAAGTAAGATTTTTAATTTTCAATTGGGCTATGGAAGAAATTTTATTGGTGACGGATATCGTTCTTTGTTAGAAAGCGATGGTGCAAGTCCTTACCCGTATTTTAAAATTAACACCACATTTTGGAAAATAAAATATACCAATACTTATATGTGGCTCAAAGATGTTCGTCCTGATGTAACGGCAGAGAAAACGTATGCTTCAAAATATATGGCGAACCATTATTTGAGCTGGAATGTTTCGAATAAGTTGAATTTAGGTTTTTTCGAATCAGTAGTCTGGACAGATACTAATAACAGGGGTTTTGATGTGAATTTTGTAAACCCAATTATCTTTTACCGTTCTGTTGAGTTTGCATCATCTTCTAAAAGCGGTAATGCTCTTTTAGGGATTACATCCAAATACAAATGGAATAATCAGGTTAATTTGTATGGTCAGTTGTTAATTGATGAATTTTCATTTGGAGATATAAAATCAGGAGATAATAGCTGGAAAAGTAAAATTGGCTACCAATTAGGAGCAAAATATTTCAATGCCTTCAAAATAAAAGACTTATTGCTGCAATTAGAATACAATCACGTAAGGCCTTACGTGTATTCCCATAGTAATATAATAACAAATTATGCTCATAATAATCAAAGTTTAGGGCATCAATGGGGAGGTAACTTTGAAGAACTTGTTGCTATTGGCCGTTATCATAAAGGGCGCTATTTTGCTGATGCAAAATTTACAATCGGGAAAAGAGGTTTTGATTTTGATACCGCAGAAGATGGTTATAATTATGGAGGAAATATTTATAAAGATTATGATGAAAATCGTCCGTATGATTCCGGGGTAAAAGTAGGTCAGGGTAATAAAACCAATATTTTTATTGCTGATGTTCAGGCGGGCTATTTGGTAAATCCTGCAACTAATTTAAAATTCTTTGCAAGTTTTATTTTTAGAAATTT
Organism: Flavobacterium sp. Flavsp81; assembly: GCF_059491325.1. NCBI lineage: Bacteria > Pseudomonadati > Bacteroidota > Flavobacteriia > Flavobacteriales > Flavobacteriaceae > Flavobacterium > Flavobacterium sp. Flavsp81. The sequence goes on from NZ_CP168505.1 coordinate 4,233,477, forward strand.
TGATCCGACAAAAAATACCGATACTACTTTTAAGCAAAGTACAACCTGGTTTAATTTAGGATTTCGTGCAGATGTCTTTAACTGGTATTTTGATTACTAGGCTTTTTAATGCTATTTTTCGGAATAATTTAATCTGCTAAATAAAAAGCTTTGTATTTATTGATAATTCATTCAAAAAATCTAAAGGTATAGATCTGATTTCTATTATCTAATTTGTACATTTGCACCACTCAAAAATCAGACAAACAACTACCGTATTGAACGCTATACAAAATACATTTTCATTTAAATCAATATTTCTCGATTTCAAAGAAATTACTAAAGCAGGTTTAGCTATTAGTGTTTTGTTTTCTTCTATTGCCGGTTATTTGTTGGGTGTTAACGATGAGCATCCTTTTCAATGGAGTGTTTTGGCTGTTTTGTCTATTGGAGGTTATTGTATGGTTGGAGCCTCAAATGCCTTCAATCAGGTAATCGAAAAAGACATCGATTCTTTAATGGATCGTACCAAAAATCGTCCTGTTCCTTCCGGACGCATGTCTCCAAAGACAGCTTTGTTTGTGGCAAGTTTACTTACGATCATAGGTGTTACGTTACTTTATACAATAAATGCAAAGTCGGCAATGTTTGCTGCAATTTCGATATTTTTATATACGAGTATTTATACACCTTTAAAAACAGTTACTTCTTTGTCGGTTTTTGTCGGAGCATTTCCGGGAGCGATTCCTTTTATGTTAGGATGGGTGGCAGCCACAGGAGAGTTTGGTATTGAAGCAGGAACTTTGTTTTTGATTCAGTTTTTTTGGCAATTTCCACATTTTTGGGCTATTGGCTGGTTTTTGTATGAAGATTATGAAAAAGCAGGTATTTTTATGCTTCCAACGGGAAAAAAAGACAAAGGGACGGCATTGCAGGTTATTTTATATACAGTTTGGTTGATTATTGCTTCATTATTGCCTGCTTTAGGATATACGGGACAACTGTTCATTACGCCAATTGCTGCTATTTTAGTGTTTTTGCTGGGATTGTGGATGCTGTTTTTTGCGGTGCGTCTATATCAGTTACGAACTCCTAAGGCCGCAAGAACGTTGATGTTGGTGAGTGTTTCGTATATTTCGTTATTGCAAATTGTATTTATAGTAGATAAATTTTTAAGATAGTTATGGAAATGACAATGAAAATAGAGGAAGAACAGTTGAGGAAAGCAAAATCGGCAAAACTGATTTTGTTATTTGCAATGGTAAGTATGACAATGATGTTTGCAGGACTTACAAGTGCATTTGTGGTAAGTAAATCAAGAGCTGACTGGTTGAAGAATTTCGAATTGCCTACAGCATTTTATTACAGTACTTTAGTTATTATAAGCTGTAGCGTAGCTTTTCACTTGGCAAAAAAAGCAATTCAAAAAGACAACAGAAAGGCAACTTCAGGTTTTCTTTTAGCTACTTTGGTATTAGGAATTTTATTTGTGGTTTTACAGTTTGAAGGTTTTGGACAAATTGTAGAAAAAGGATATTATTTTACCGGAGAAGGAAGTTCAATTACGACTACTTTTCTATATGTAGTAACCGTTACACACCTATTACACTTGTTTGGGGGATTAATTTCACTTTTAATTGTAATTTATAATCATTTTAAACAAAAATACAATTCGACTCAAACTCTTGGTATAGAACTAGGTGCGATGTATTGGCACTTTTTAGACTTATTATGGGTCTATTTATTTTTATTTTTATATTTCTTTAAATAAGAAAAAAACGTAAATTTGGGAACTTTTTAACGAATATCTTTTATGGAAGCGACAGTTACTACTGCAAATAATGAAGAAAAAACTTGGGGCGGCGGCAATGAGCCATTAAGAGCAAGTTATGGAAAAATGATGATGTGGTTTTTTATCGTATCAGATGCCTTGACATTCTCTGGATTTCTGGCAGCTTATGGTTTTTCAAGATTTAAATTTATTGAAACCTGGCCATTGGCTGATGAAGTGTTTACTCACTTTCCATTTTTGCATGGTAATCCACAGCCAATGCTATATGTAGCCTTAATGACTTTTATTTTGATTTTCTCATCTGTAACTATGGTTTTGGCCGTTGATGCAGGTCATCATTTGAAAAAAACAAAAGTTGCGGTTTACATGTTCTTAACTATTATTGGAGGTTTGATTTTCGTTGGGTCTCAGGCCTGGGAGTGGAAAAACTTCATTAAAGGTGAATATGGTGCAGTTGAAACAAACGGAGGAAGTCTGTTGCAATTTGTTGATAAAGAAGGACACCGTGTGGCTCTTGAAAAATTTGCTGTAAAATTACCGGAACAAAAAGAAGCGCTTACAAGATCAGAAGGTAAATGGTTTATGGAAGATGCTGAATCAACACCAACTTATTCGGTTGCTGAAGTTCAGGCAGGTTTTAAAGCACATCCTGATTTATTGATAAGAACTGAAACGCTTACAAAAGAAAAGAAAAAAACGATCTTGACGAGAGCAGAGTCTGAGTCTCGTTTAAGTACTGCAAAATATGTAGTAGAAGGAGCAAACTTAACCAGAAATGAATACGGAAGTAAATTATTTGCAGATTTCTTTTTCTTCATTACAGGATTCCACGGATTTCACGTATTTTCAGGAGTAATTATTAATATCATTATTTTCTTTAATGTATTATTGGGTACTTACGAAAAAAGAAAAAGCTACGAAATGGTTGAGAAAGTTGGTTTATACTGGCACTTTGTCGATTTGGTTTGGGTATTTGTATTTACAGTTTTCTACTTAGTTTAATTTTAGATTTTAATTATTATGTCACACGAACACGTATCAAATACAAAAAGAATCTGGTTTGTTTTTGGATTGTTATCCCTTGTAACTTGTGTAGAAGTTGTTCTGGGTATTTATAAACCTGGAGTATTAGAGTTTAATCATTTTGTAGGTTTGAATTTATTGAACTGGATATTTTATATCCTGACAATATTTAAAGCATATTATATTGTATGGGCATTTATGCACATGGAAGGTGAAACCAGTAGTCTTAGATGGGCTGTTGTGTCGCCGGTTATTTTCCTGGTATTATATTTATTGTTTATTCTCTTAACAGAAGGACATTATATTTATGGGGTTTTTAAAGATTCTACTATTAAATGGAATTTTTAACATGATATTAATTCGAAAAAAAGCTCCGTTTAACGGAGCTTTTTTTATTTTTGTACCTCAATAACTTCTATTCATACAATGAAAAAAAATATAGTTCTCTTTGTACTTTTCATTTTACCAATTGTAGCCTATTTGTTTTTTGCCTCCGGAGTAAACAGTTTTACTAAACTGCCTGTGATAACCCCTAAAATTGCTGATTTTGGCAATTGGAAATCTTTAAATGGTAAAAAAATATCACTTGATAAAAAGATAACCGTTTTGGGTTTTTCAGGTTCTGAAATTTTAGATAATCGTGGTAATTATTTCAATTTAAATGAAAAAATTTACAAACGTTATCATGGCTTTGAAGATCTTCAGTTTGTGATACTTTGCCCATTGGGAACAGAAAAGGAAGCTCAGAAGGTAGTAGATGCGCTTACGCCTTTTACAGATGTTTCCGGTTGGAATTTTATTTTTGCATCACCGGATGAAATCAAAACGTTTTATGGCCAGTTACATTTAAAAGGTAAATTAGATCAGAATTTGGGAACATCAAATGTTTATATCATAGATAAAGAACGAAATTTAAGAGGAAGAAAAGATAAGGATGAATATAAAGAAGGATATAATACTTTTCACCCATCTGAATTAAGTAATGAGATGTTGGATGATTTTAAAATTATTTTGTACGAATACCGTGCAGCCCTTAAAAAAAATCATAATGCCACTAAACAACTTTAAATTACAAGTATAATGTTTAAAAATAAATCATATATCGGAATTTCATTTATCATTTTAATCTTCGGGATTTATGCTGTTCCTAAAATTGTTGACAGAATAAAAAATGGAGATGTTGTTAAAGGAAACCGTTTAGATAATGTAGGTCTCAAAACTTCTAAATCGGATGCTAAATTAGTGACAATTGGTCCTGTGCCTAAATTTGAATTGACAAATCAGGATAATCTCAAAATTTCAAATGAAACTTATAAAGGGAAAGTATATGTTTTAGAATTTTTCTTTACGACTTGTCCTTCTATTTGTCCAAAGATGAATCTGAGTATGTTAGAAATAGAAAAAACTTTTTTCGGTAATCCTAATTTCGGAATTGTTTCAATTACAATTGATCCAACTCATGATACACCAAAGGTTCTGAAAGATCATGCAAAGCTATTAGGAGCAAAATCTTCTAACTGGAATTTCCTGACCGGAGACAAAGCAACTATTATGGATTTGTCCAACAAAGGATTTAATTTGTACGCTGGAGAAAATGCTAAAGTAAACGGAGGTTTTGAACATTCCGGCTTATTTGCGCTGATTGATAAAGATGGAAATATTCGTTGCAGAAAGGATGATTTTGGAAACCCGATTTTATACTATGACGGATTAGATAAAAAAGGGGTTAGGGACATTCAGGAAGATATAAAAATATTATTAGCAGAATAAAAATGGAAGATCGTTCATTAGAGAAAAAATATAATAAATACATTGTAGCAGTTTCAATTGTAATACCAATTGCGGTAGCTGTCTTATTTGCAGTCAAATTAAAAGATTTCGGAATCAATGTTGAACCTCTTTCTTTTTTGCCACCTATTTACGCTACAATAAACGGAATTACAGCGGTAGTTTTAATAATGGCGGTATTAGCAATTAAAAACGGAAAACGTAAAGCACATGAACGATTAATGACTTTTGCGATTTCTTTGTCACTGGCTTTTTTGGTTATGTATGTAGCCTATCATATGACGGCTGATTCTGCTAAATTTGGAGATTTAAATCACGATGGAATTCTTGATGCAATTGAAAAGGCAAAAATTGGAGCTGTTAGATATTTATATTTCTTTATTTTAGCCACACATATTATTTTATCAGTAGCAATTATTCCATTAGTATTAATTAGTTATGTTCGTGCTTTGGCAAATACATTTGATAAACATAAAAAAATAGCTAAAATTACCTTCCCACTTTGGTTGTATGTAGCAATTACAGGGGTAGTGGTTTACTTAATGATTTCTCCTTATTATGCGCACTAAAAATCAAAATATTCAATTTCTAAATTCCAAATTCCAAACTTTTGTTTTTGGAGTTTTATTTTTCTTTATTGGAATTTCTTCAAATGCGCAATGTGCAATGTGTCGTGCTGCCCTTTCAGGAGAATCAAACATCAAAAAAGCAGAAGCTGTGAATAATGGAATTGTTTATTTAATGGTAATTCCGTATTTACTTGTTGGTATAATTGGTTATCTGATTTATAGAATGTACCAGTCAAAGAAGAAAAAATCCGAATAATTGATTCGGATTTTTATTTCAATCCATCTATAGAAACATTTACAGTTCCGTTTATTTTGATAAAAGCAATAATAGCCTGATTGGTTAACTGGATTCTATCAAATTGTATGTCCTCCATTTTTCCGTTTACAAAAACACCCGGAAGAGGCGAATAATTTTTCAGATAAGAAGCCATACTTTTTTTACCTTCTTCTAAGTTTGGCTGTATTGAATATCGGCAGCTTTCTTCCATTTTTCTTAAAATAAAACCTTGTGCAAGCCAGTTTGCTGTACGTTGGAGTTTACTTTTTGTGTCTAAAACATAATCAAGTTTGTCGAAATAAATTTCTTTGGTCTGAGGATTGTATTGAGGAAATCCATTTAAATAAATCGTTCCGTTTACTGAACCCAATACATCCAGTGCAATAACCATTTTTCCATCCTTATGCCAAATTTCAACGTTTTTTACGGTGACTTTTTTGCTGCCTGAACCAAATTCCTGTCCTGCAAAATTTTTAGTCATGATTTTTGAAGCATCAGCATAACTCGATATTGCGGCAATATTTGCAGCAATTTGATTTGGAATTTTAGCTATTGGTTTCAGGATAATTTTATTGGCATTGAATTTAGATTCGGGCTGTTTGCCAATGATTGTTTCCATATTGCATTTCATTCCCATGTCTAATAAAAACAGATCATTTTTAAGTTTTGCATTGGTTGAATATATTTCTACAGGTGTAATTCGCAGCCAACTTTCATATGATTCATTCATTTGAAAAGGAGTGCATATTTTTTCTAAAGCAGATAAAACATTTGGTTTGAAATCCATAGATTTTTCGATAGCATCATCTATGTTCTTTTCAATTTTCGATTTAAAAATAGAAATTGCCGGATTGGCTAAATAAGTTATCGGCATATTTTTTCCAAAAACGGTCATCGTTGGGCTTTCATTCCAGTCAAGTGATTTAAATTCAGTTTTGGTGTTGAGTTTCCAGTTAGTTAAATTGACTTCACTTGACAAAGTTATTATTCCGTTTAAATTAAACTCGCGTGTGTCATAAAGCTCAATGCCTAATTTTTTTGTACCAATTCTATATTTGATATAAACTTTTAGGGGTAAGATTGTTTTTATCCTCTTATCAGGATTTGCAGGGTCATTTTGAATTTTTATTGGAGCTTGTTTCCAAATTTTCATTTCAATGTCATCATCTTCAATAGTATTATCCTCATAAATAAGTCCATTCAAAAGAGTGTTGGTTTGATTTTCAATGTCTCTTAATTTTACCGTAATAGGTAAATTAATAAAAGACGGATTGCTTTCATAAACTAACGGACTGGCGTCGTCTGGTTCAGGTTTTAAAGTAGCTAATTTTTGAGATGTACTGCAACTAACTAATAATGTCAGTGTTATAATAAGAGAGGTGAAAGAAAAAAATTTCATTGTTTGATTTTATTAAGTAATGTAAAATTAAGAAAACAATTATATTCTCTGGAAAAAGTGTAACAATTAGTTATTTATGTAGTCTTATTCAATAGAATAAAACAAAATTATTAACTTTTTATTATCATAAATTACTTAATAAAAATATTATTATTGTTTTAAAATTTAACCTATCATGATCGAAATCAAAGATTTACATAAGTCCTATAAAATGGGGAGCTCAGAATTGCATGTATTAAAAGGTATAAATTTTAATATTGGTGAAGGAGAATTAGTTGCTATTATGGGATCATCTGGATCCGGAAAATCAACGCTTCTTAATATTTTAGGAATTTTGGACGAGGCAGATTCGGGTAGTTATATTTTAGATAAAACGCCAATAAAAAAACTTAACGAAACTATTGCTTCTAAATACCGAAATAAGTTTTTAGGTTTTGTTTTTCAGTCTTTTAATTTAATTAATTATAAAACAGCTCTTGATAATGTTGCAATGCCATTATATTATCAAGGTATAAAAAGGAAAGAACGCTACGAAATCGCAATGAAATATTTGGAAAAAGTAGGGTTGGGAACCCATTCGCATCATTTGCCTAATGAATTATCAGGTGGGCAAAAACAACGTGTAGCAATAGCAAGAGCATTGGCTTCAAATCCAAAAGTTTTATTAGCAGATGAGCCGACAGGAGCGTTAGATACTAAAACTTCGTACGAAGTTATGGAACTTATACAAGGAATTAATGATGAAGGCAAAACCATTTTGATCGTTACCCATGAACCGGATATTGCCGCAATGTGCAAAAGAAATGTTGTCCTGAAAGACGGATTAATTATAGATGATAAAATGGTGGAACAAGTTAGAGCTTCATCTTATGTTTAATATTGAACGTTGGCAGGAAATTTTTGAGGCAATCTCTAAAAACAGGTTAAGAACTTTTCTTACCGGGGTTTCTGTGGCTTCGGGTATTTTTATTTTAGTGATTTTGCTGGGTGCAGGGAAAGGACTTCAGAACGGAATTGAAAAACAATTTGAGCGGGATGCTGCAGGGATTATCGAAGTTTGGTCCGGTACAACTACAAAAGAATATAAAGGCTTAAATCCAGGAAGGCAAATTCAGTTCAGGAATAGTGATTATACACAATCTGTTCAGAAATTTGGAGATAAACTGGACAGTAAAGCATCTACCTATAATTTTTGGGGAGCTCCGTTTTCATATGGAAAAGAATCCGGAACTTATCAATACAGAGGTGTAGATCCTGATTATTCCATAATAGAAAATCTTACCGTTGTTAAAGGGCGGTATATAAATAACAATGATCTTAACAATAATGAAAAAGTTACGGTTATCGGTATGAAGGTTAAAACTGATTTGTTTAAAGACAAGGAAGCTCTTGGGAAAGAAATAATCATTAATAATATTAATTTTAAAGTGATCGGGATTTTTACAGACCCGGGAGGAGAAAGAGAAGAAGCCAGGGCCTACTTGCCTAAGACGACAGTACAAAGAACTTTTGGAGGTGGGGATAAAATAAGTAATATGTTTTTTACTTTAAATAAAACAGATAATTATGATGAAGCTTTGGCGCAGTCTAAAAAATTCACGCAGGATTTAAAAGATTTATTGAAAAGCAAGAATGTTGTAGCTCCAAATGACGATGGTGGTATTGGCGCCTATAATTCAGTTGAAGATGCCAAACAGTTTTATGATTTAAATCTCTATATCAGATTATTTTTCTGGTGGGTAGGTATTTGTACCATAATTGCGGGAGTTGTAGGGGTAAGTAATATTATGCTTATTGTTGTTAAAGAAAGAACAAAAGAAATTGGAATCAGAAAAGCACTTGGGGCTTCACCGGCTTCGATAATAGGAATGATACTTCACGAATCTATTTTTATTACCACAATTGCAGGTTTTACAGGTCTTTTAGCGAGTTTGTTATTGCTGGAATTTGTTGGGCCGATGGTAGAAAGTGAATATTTTAGGAATCCTGAAGTTGATTTTAATGTAGCCTTAACAACACTGGTTTTGTTAGTATTTGCAGGGGCATTGGCCGGATTTTTCCCGGCATACAGAGCCGCTAAAATTAAACCTATTGTAGCACTTAGAGATGAATAATTATGTTTAATAAAGATAATTGGGACGAAATTTTACAGGCCTTAACAGCCAATGTTTTCAGGACGATTCTAACGGCATTTGGTGTATTTTGGGGAATATTTATTCTTGTAATACTACTTGCAGCCGGAAAGGGACTGGAAAACGGGGTAAAAAAAGGTTTTGACGGCATTGCTACAAACACCATGTTTATGTGGAGCCAGACCACATCTAAAGCTTATAAAGGATTGCCGAAAACACGCCGTTATGATTTTAGAAACAGCGATGTGATGGCACTAAAGCAAGCATTTCCGGATTTATTATATGTCTCACCACGAAATCAGTTAGGTGATTTTAACGGAACAAACAATGTAGTCCGAGGTACAAAAACTTCCTCTTTTACGGTATATGGTGATTATCCGGTATTGATTAAACAACAGCCTATGGATATTATAAAAGGCCGTTTTATAAATCAGCAGGATATTACAGAAAGAAGAAAAATAGCAGTGATTGGTAAAGGTGTTATTAGCGAGCTTTACGGAAAAGAAGAAGAAGCTATTGGCACTTACGTGAAAATAAACGGAATTAATTTTATGGTGATTGGTGTTTATCATTCTAAGCAGCAAGGAGGAAATGCGGAGCAGGAGCAGAAAAATATTTTTATTCCGTTTACAACTTTTCAGCAGTCCTTTAATTATGGGGATAAAGTAGGCTGGATGGCACTGACGGCAAAAGACGAAACATCAATTACTTCCCTGAAACCAAAAATTTTAGAATTAATTAAATCGCTTCATTCCGTAAATCCTGAAGACGACAGAGCTGTTGGGAATTTTGATTTATACGAGCAATTCAATAAAGTACAAAGTTTGTTTGATATTTTAAAAATCATCGCTTATTTTGTAGGAACTTTAGTTTTGATTTCGGGTGTAATTGGTATTTCAAATATCATGCTTATTGTTGTCAAAGAGCGTACGAAAGAAATAGGAATTAGAAGAGCTTTAGGAGCTACGCCGGCAGCTATACGCGGACAAATTTTATCGGAATCTATATTTTTAACTATTATTTCGGGTATGTTAGGAATTGCCGTTGCAACCGGAATTATAGCAGTTCTGAATATGGCCCTGGATTCGATGCCTCCGGACAGTAATACCATGTTTGCCAACCCAAGTGTAGATTTAAGGGTTGTATTTATTGCATTATTAATATTAGTAGGGTCCGGTTTATTAGCAGGATTTATTCCGGCTCAGACTGCAATCAATGTAAAGCCTGTAGATGCTTTACGAACAGAATAAATTATCAATCAAAAAATAATCGATAAATCAAAAACGAAATGAAAAAAGGAGTAACCGTAACCATTTTAATTTTTATTACTTTAGTTTTCTTTGGCGCATTATACTATTTATACGCTAAAAATCAAGAATCTCCAATTGTCTTTAAAACTGAAAAAGCAGAAATTAAAACGATTATAAAAAGCACTATTGCAACAGGTAATATTCAGCCCGATGAAGAGGTCCTAATCAAACCAAACATCTCAGGGATTATTGAGCAGGTATATATTAAGGCAGGTGAGAAAATCAAAGCGGGAGATATGATTGCTAAGATTAAGGTTGTTGCCAATGTTTCTAATGTGAGCAGTACACAAAACCAGGTGCAGACAGCTAAGATTGCTTTAGATAATCAGGAGAAAATTTATCAGAGACAAAAAACATTATTTGATAAAGATGTTATTTCGGCAAACGATTTTGATGCGGCTCAATTAGCTTACAAACAGGCAAAACAAAATTACCAGGCAGCAAAACAAAGTTTAGATATTGTAAAAACAGGAACAACATCTTCTTTAGGAAGTTATGCCAATACCTTAATTCGTTCTACCGTGAACGGAATGGTTTTAGATGTTCCGGTAAAAGTAGGGAATCAGGTTATTGAAAGTAATAATTTTAATGAAGGAACTACGATTGCCAGTGTTGCTGATGTTGGAAGAATGATTTTTGTTGGAAAAATTGATGAATCTGAAGTTGGTAAAATAAAAGAAAAAATGCCAATTGAAATCACTGTTGGAGCTATCGAAAACAAAAAGTTTAATGCGGTCTTAACTTACATAGCGCCGAAAGGTGTAACTGAAAATGGTGCTATCCAGTTCGAAATTAAAGCTTCTTTAGAAAATAAAGACGCTACTTTTATCAGAGCCGGTTTAAGTGCAAATGCTTCAATTATCTTAGAAAAGGCAAATAAAGTTTTGGCAATCAAAGAATCGTTGGTTCAGTTTGATAAGAAAACACAAAAGCCTTATGTAGAGGTTGAAACCGCTCCTCAGAAGTTTCAAAGAAAGAATATAGTTCTGGGAGTTAGTGATGGAATTTATGTCCAGGTTAAAAGCGGAATCAAAGTTTCAGATAAAATTAAAATCTGGAATCAGGGTTTGATTAATGAAGAAGAGAAAAAAAAATAAATTAGAAAGCTGAAAAGAATTTAGATTTTTAAAATGTTAAATTTGCATGGTTTGTTTACTATGCTTTCATTCAAGATATATGAAAATAAATAAATATAATAGTTTTGTTTTTGCCTTATTATTTGGCTTTGGATTATCAGGCCAGGCGCAATCAAAACAATGGACACTGGAAGAATGCGTAAGATATGCATTGGATAATAATATCACAATAAAACTTTCGGAGCTAGATGTTAAGAGTGCTGCTATTGACAAAAAAGGGGCATTGGGAAGTTACTTGCCCTCAGTAAACGGTAGTGCCTCACATTCCTGGAATATTGGTCGGAATGTCAATCCTATTACAAATATTGCGAGTACAGAAACTACACAATATACGCAATTAGGAGTTAGTGCAGGTGTAGATATCTACAAAGGTTTGCAAAATCAAAATACTTACAGGAGAACAAAGCTTTCTATTATAGCATCACAATATCAATTGGTTAAGATGCAGGAAGATATAGCTTTGAATGTGGCAAATGCTTTTTTAGAAATTCTGTTCAATAAAGAAAATTTAAAAGTAAAAAAAGAACAATTAGCCATCGATGAAAAACGTTTTACGCGTTCAGAAGAAATGGTAAATGCAGGAACAATACCACGTGGTGATTTATTTGATTTAAAAGCAACTGTTGCAACCGATAAGCAGGCTATTATTGTTGCAGAAAACAGCCTGCTGATTTCAAAATTAAGTCTGGCACAGCTTTTACAGCTTAAAGAATTCACAGATTTTGATGTAATTGATGATACAAATGCCAAAGATGAAAATGGAATCCTATTGCAAAATCCGGTTGACATTTATAACAAAGCCAAAGAAATAAGAACAGATTTAAAAATAGCAAAAACTAATCTGGAAATCGCCGAAAAGAATGTAACTATAGCAAAAGGCGCATATCAGCCAACACTTACAGGATTTTATTCTTTTGGTACAAGTGCCAGTTACAGCGATATACTTACCGGACAAGATGCAAATGGCAATCCGGTCTATAAGTCTCCGGATCCTGCTTTTCAACAATTTAGTGATAATAAAGGACATACTTTCGGTTTTCAATTGAGTGTTCCAATTTTTAATGGATTTTCAACAAGAAATAATGTTGAACGAAACAAAGTAAGTTTAGAAAAATCTAAAATAGATTTAGAACAAAAAAGTTTAGATTTGCAACGTAACGTTTATACTGCTTTTACAGATGCAAAAGGTGCTTTAAACGCTTACGAATCTTCTACTGTAACTTTAGAAGCAAGACAGCAATCTTATAATTATGCAAAAGAAAAGTATGATGTAGGTTTAATGAACTCATTTGATTTTACTCAGGCTCAAACATTATTGACCAATGCGCAATCAGATGTTATAAGAACCAAATACGATTATATTTTTAAAATTAAAATACTTGAATTCTATTTTGGAATTCCAATTGTTCCAGTTATTACAAAATAATTTATTATGTCAAAAAAAACAATTTATTTCTTGCTGGGTGGCGCAATAGTTATTATTGCTGCATTAATTGGTCTGTCGAAGGCCGGGTTAATAGGAAATAAGGATGAAGGAAAAGAAGTGGAAATTTCTAAAGTTACAGCTTCAACTATTGTCGAAACAGTTTCGGCAACAGGAAAGATTCAACCCGAAATTGAAGTTAAAATATCGCCGGAAGTTTCAGGAGAAATTATTTTATTGAATGTAAAAGAAGGCCAGGTCGTTAAAAAAGGAGATTTACTGGTAAAAATAAACCCTGATTTATATACGTCAAGTTATAATCGCTCGGTATCAAATTTATCAGGAAGTAAAGCCGGATTAAGCCAGTCAGAAGCTTCATTCAGAGAAGCAAAATCCAATTACGAACGTAATAAGACTTTATATGACAAAGGTGTAATTTCAAAATCAGACTGGGATAAGGCCATAGCTTCTTTTGAAGTAGCGAAAGCAACCAAACAAAATGCTTATTATACGGTTCAAAGTGCTTCAGCTTCGGTAAACGAAGCCAAGGATAATTTGGGGCGTACTACAATTTATGCTCCTGCAGACGGAACTATTTCAGTATTGAACGTAGAGTTGGGCGAACGTGTTTTAGGAACACAGCAAATGGCAGGAACTGAACTTTTGAGGGTAGCAAATCTTAACAATATGGAAGTTGAGGTTGATGTAAATGAAAATGATATTGTGAAAATAAAAATTGGTGACGAAGCCAATGTTGAAGTTGATGCTTATCTGAAGAAAAAATTTAAAGGAATTGTAACCAGTATTTCTAACTCTGCAAGTACAACATTAACCTCAGATCAGGTTACTAATTTTAAAGTAAAAGTTAGAATTTTAAAAGAATCTTATCAGGATTTGTTAGCAGGAAAACCGGATACATATTCACCATTCAGACCCGGAATGACAGCTACAGTTGATATTATTACACAAACAAAAGCAAATGTTTTGGCGGTTCCAATTAGTTCTGTGGTAGTGAAATCAGATACTACTGCCGTAAAAGATTTTAAAGTTGAAGATCCTAATGAAGACAAAAAAGCAGCTCCAAAAAGTGATAAAAAATTCGAATGTGTTTTTGTAAAAACAGGTAATAAAGCTAAAATCAGAATTATTAAAACAGGTATTCAGGATGATACAAATATTGAAGTTATGTCTGGCTTAAAACCTGGAGACACTGTTATTACAGGGCCTTATACAACGGTTTCTAAAGAACTGAATTCCGGGGATAAAGTAAAACTTAAAAAGGCGGATAAACCAAAGAAATAATAGAATCATATTGTCAGGCTGAGCGAAGTCGAAGCCCTTTCCTATTAACAAGTCTTCGACTTCGCTCAGCCTGACATAGTATTTGATATTAATGATCAGATTTTTAATGATCAATGCTAATAATTAACTTTAAAAAATAAATATATTGTCTTTTATTCTCAATATTGAAACGGCGACAAAAAATTGTTCTGTTGCTATTGCTAAAAACGGTGAAACAGTTCTATGTAAAGAAATTGCGGAAGAAGGATACTCACACGCCGAAAAACTACACATTTTTATTGAAGAAGTTATTACCGAAGCCGGAATTTCAGTTCATGATTTAGCAGCTGTAGCTGTAAGTCAGGGACCTGGCTCTTATACTGGTTTGAGAATTGGCGTTTCGGCAGCAAAAGGATTGTGTTTTGCATTAAACATTCCGTTAATTGCAGTAGATACTTTAAAAACTTTAGCCTCGCAAATTAAAGTTTCAGACGGGAAAATCATTCCGATGCTTGATGCACGCCGCATGGAGGTTTACAGCGCAGTTTTTAATTCTAATTTAGAAATTGAAAGACCCACTCAGGCAGAAATCATTGATGAAAATTCTTTTAAGGAATATACAGAAACTGTTTATTTTGTTGGTGATTGTGCTGAAAAATGTAAAACGGTTTTAATCAAAGATAATTTTGTTTTTCTGGAAGAAATAAAATATCCTTCCTCAAAAGAAATGAGTAAAATCAGTTATGATAAATTTCAAATAAGCGACACTGTTGATGTCGCTTATTTTGAACCTTATTATTTAAAAGATTTTATGATAACTGCACCTTCAAAAAAACAATAAATCTATTTTATTTTTGCAATGTGTAAGGCTGAATTGCAATTCCTGCTTCATCTAAAGCTGCTTTGCAATTCTCTAATGTTTCTGAAAAAACAGCACCATAATTACTATTTTTTGCCCAAGGACGTACCGCAAATTCTACTGAACTTGCTGTCAGGTTTTTTACGAAAACCTCAGGTGCAGGGTTTTCAAGCACTTTTGGGTTTTGATTTAAAACATCTAAAAGCACTTCTTTAGCTTTTTTGATATCCGAATCATAAGAAACAGCAAAAGTCAAATCGGCTCTTCTTTCTCCCTGCATTGAATAATTAATAATGGTTCCGTTAGATAAAGCTCCATTTGGAACAAAAACAGTCTGGTTATTACCAGTCAGCATTTTGGTAACAAAAATCTGAATTTCAAGCACAGTTGCTATAACGCCCTGTGCTTCTATTGTATCACCAACTTTAAAAGGTTTAAAAACAATAATCAGCATACCGCCGGCAAAATTAGAGAGCGAACCTTGTAATGATAAACCGACTGCGAGTCCCATTGCCCCTAAAATAGCAACAAATGAAGAAGTTTCAATTCCGAGTTTCGAGATAAAAGTGATAAACAGTAAAATTCGTAAAGCCCATATTAAGATGTCCGAAAGAAATTTGGTTAACGTGGGATCTAAATTTCTTTGAACCATTACTTTTTTAATGATTTTATTGATTAATCTGATGGCATATATACCAACAAACAAAATAATAATGGCAGAAATTAATTTGAGAGAATAATCAACTAAAACGTCAGTATATTTAGTGACATAATTGCTGAGTTGGTCTGGATTGATGTTCATTTTTGCTGAATAAAAAAACCTTCCCAAAGAGAAGGTGTATTAGAAGTGCAAATATAAAGATATTTATTTGATCATAAAAAACAGTTTTTATTTCTGCGTCTTATTTTATCAATAATTTAATCTTCGTCAGTTATTGGTTTTTCACTGGTATCAACTACAGTTTCTGCTGCAAATGTTTCAGTGTCGCTGGTAAGCTCTGCAGTCTTTTCTTTTATGGAATCAATTACATCGCTAATAGAATCTGAAGCTTTTTCAACATATTCACTTACTATATCTTTTGCGTGATGTGCATATTCTACAGCGCTCTCAAATACTGGTTCTGAAGCTTCCCTGGCCTTTGCGAAAGTCTCTTCGGCAAAAGTCTCTGCTTTCTCAATATATGGTCCGGCAGTTTCTTTAGCATGTTCAAAAGTAGTTTCGGCCTGGTCAGCTATTTCATTGGCAGAATCTTTGGTTGAGCCAAATAAATTCTTAAAAAATGATGATAATCCCATAGTTTTAATATTGATTAGTTAATTATGTAATATTAAGTTTTTTTCAGGACTATATAAGTTTTTTTTTAATAGTTTATTGTAAATGAAAAAGCGCCCTGAATTGGACGCTTTTGTTATTGTGTTTTATTGTGTTTTTGTTGTTTTTAAGCATTCAAGGCTTCAACCGTAATTTTTTCATCGTTTAGCATACTTTTCAACATGTTTTCGATACCGCTTTTTAAGGTAAATGTTGATGACGGGCAGCCACTGCAGGCTCCTTGCAAAATTACTTTTACGACTTTATCAGTTTCATTATAAGAGTCAAAAGCAATATTACCCCCATCTGCTGCAACTGCGGGTTTTACATATTCTTCCAGGATGTTAATGATTTGTTGTGAGGTAACATCCAACTTATCAAAAGCTTCGTCTTTAGTAACATCGTTTTTTGTAGCAACTTCGATCAAACTTTCATCAAGAACAGTTCCTCCGTTTTCGATAAATTGCTTGATAAAAGTTCTGACTTCAAGCGTAATTTCCTGCCAGTCATTAATATCGTATTTTGTTACCGAAATATAATTTTCATCAATAAATACTTCTTTTACATATGGAAATTTAAACAACTCTTTCGCAAGCGGGGAAGAAGCAGTCTGGTCAATATTTTTATATTCAACGGCATTTTTAGTTAACATTCTGCTTACAACAAATTTCAATGCAGAAGGATTTGGAGTTGTTTCACCATAAACTGTAATAGGCTGCTTTTTTGGCGCGCTGTCGTCTGTTTTTATAATGATTCCCCCTTTATCTATAAATGCTGAAATTTGTTCAGCAACAGCATCCTGCACATCTTCCCATTCTACAATATTGAATCTTTCGATGGCAATAAAATTCCCGGAAATATAAACTGTTTTTACAAATGGAAGGTAAAACAATTGTTGTGCTAAAGGTGATGATTGTGCTTCATCAATATTTTTAAATTCAAAATTTTCATTTTGAGTAATGAAATCATCAAATTCAAATTTTATTATCGTTGGATTTTGAGTTTCTTTTATCGTGATTTTTGCCATGATGTTATATTTTTTGTAAATTTAGTAAAGTTATTTTCTACTAATAGCTATATTTGATTTTTTAATAAAATAATTAAGATTCTTTTGTGATAGATGTTGTGAAATTTGCATAATCTAAAAAGACTCAAAATATATTACTTCATGAAATTGAAAATTAAAATTTTGTTTCTTTTTATAACCACCTCATTTCATTCTTATTCACAAGAAGGTATCCCGGTATATTCTGATTATTTATCGGATAATTATTATTTAATCCACCCTTCCATGGCCGGAGCTGCAAATTGTGCCAAAATAAGATTGACTGCCAGGAAACAATGGTTTGGTCAGGATGATGCCCCAGCTTTGCAGACTTTAAGTTTTAATGGAAAAATTGGTCAAAGATCCGGTGCAGGAATTATTATTTTTAATGATAAAAACGGATATCATTCAGAAAAAGGAGTAAAGGTTACTTATGCCCATCATATTATGTTTTCAAGGGATGAGCTGGATTTAAATCAGCTTTCGTTTGGTATCAGTGCCGGATTGATTCAAAATCAGTTAGATGAAACTGCATTTGGAGGAACTTTTGACCCAATTGTTTTTGGATCGATTCAAAATGATTCTTATTTCAATATGGATGTTGGAGCATCTTACAACTATCTGAATTTTTATGCCCATGCTACTGTTCAGGGATTATTGGAAACCAGACGGAAATTATATACCGATTATGAAAGTGACAACCTCAGGAAATTTTTATTAAGCGCAGGATATGTTTTTGGAAAAAGAGAAAATATTACCTGGGAACCTTCAGTTTTATTTCAATTGTTTGATCAAACCAAAGAAAAATCAATTGACCTGAATTTGAAGGCTTATAAAAATATGGATTTTGGAAGTATCTGGGCAGGATTGTCTTACAGAAGAAGCTTTGATGGAGCTCAATACAGTTCCGGTAATGGAGTTGCAGATCAAAAATTACAATATATTACACCTTTAGTTGGATTGAATTATAAAAACTTCATGTTTGCCTATACATATTCAAATGTTACCGGTGATGTAAAATTTGATACAGGAGGCTATCATCAAATTACTCTGGGAATCAATTTATTTTGTACTAAAGAGCGTTACGATTGTAATTGTCCTGCTATTAATTAAATTTTAAGTGTGATGGTAATAAAAGCTGTAAATGGCAAATCGCCTGTAATTCCTGACGATTGTTACGTAGCCGAAAATGCAACTATTGTTGGCGACGTGACTTTTGGAGATTCGTGCAGTGTTTGGTTTAATGCTGTAATTCGTGGTGATGTAAATTTTATTAAAATTGGAAATAAAGTAAACATCCAGGATGGCGCAATTATTCATTGTACCTATCAAAAACATCCTACGATCATTGGTAATAATGTCTCTATTGGACATAATGCAATTGTTCATGGTTGTACTGTTCATGACAATGTTTTGATCGGAATGGGTGCAATTGTGATGGATAATTGTGTTATAGAAAGCAACTCAATTGTTGCAGCCGGAGCAGTTTTAACTCAAAACACGGTTGTAGCTTCCGGAAGTATTTATGCCGGTGTTCCCGCAAAAAAAGTAAAAGATATTGATCAATCAGATTTTGCAGGTGAAATCGAACGTATTTCAAATAATTATGTAATGTATTCGGGTTGGTTTAAAGACGAAGAGTGATTATAAATTAATTTTTTCGAAAAAAGCATTTTTATAACTTTCACTGATCGGGATTCGTTTGTCACTAATCAACACCTTATTTTTTTGTATTGATTTTACATGTTTAATGTTGATGATATACGATCTGTGAATTCTGGAAAACCCTTTGCTGGAAAGCAGATTTTCTAATTTTATCAGACTAATTAATGTTAAAATAAATTTATTGTCCGTAGTGTAAATTTTGACATAATCTTTTAGTCCTTCTATAAATAAAATATCCGAAAAATTCATTTTTATGTTTTCGTATTCTGCTCTTACAAACATAAAATCCTGTTCTGATTCGGGAGATACATTCTCAGAAATAGACTGAACAGCTGTTGCCGGATTAAAAACTTGCTGAGCCCGTACAACCGACTTTAAAAAACGATGAAACGGAATTGGTTTTACTAAATAATCAACAGCTCCAAGATTAAAACCTTCAACAGCATAATCAGAATAAGCAGTAGTAAAAATAATTAAAGGTTTCTTTTCGATTGTATTTAAAAACTCAATTCCGGAAAAATGTGGCATTTCAATATCCAGGAAAATCAGATCAATATTGGTTTGATTGATAAACGAAACAGCATCGATAGCATTATTAAAAGTGCTGACCAATTCGAGTGAATCTACTTTGCTGACAAAATCTTTCAGCAAATCTACCGCTAGAGGCTCATCGTCTATAATTACACATTTCATCTGTTTTGGATTAAATTTTAATAAATTGTTTCAAATCAAAAGTAGTTTTAAACTAAATGTCTGTCTTTAAAATTTAGTTAAAACTTACCAAGCCTGTTTTTATTTGTCACTTATTTTAATGAATATCTGTTTGAATTTTATCTAATTTTAAATTCAGATGTACACGATAGTATTGATGGTCTTGTGTTATTGTGAGTTCATGTGCATTCGGATATAGCAAATTCAGTCTGTTTTGAATGTTTAATAATCCGATTCCTGAATTTTCAGGGTCTTTTACATAATTTTCGATGGTATTTTCAATCCAGAAATCAAAGTTGTTCTCTAAAATGAAAATCTTAATTTTTACATGTGTTGCACCTTTATAATCGGTTCCATATTTAAAGGCATTTTCTACGAATGAAATCAATAATAAAGGTTCGATAAACTTGTTTTTTGTATTACCATGAACATTTATAATGATGTCTTCGATATTATTGAGTCTTAATTTCTGTAATTCGATGTAATTATGAATATAGTTGATTTCTTTTTCCAAAGCAACCGTTTTATTATCTGTTTCATACAGCATATAGCGCATTAATTCGGATAACGTCACGATGGCATCAGGTACCAAATCAGATTTTTTGTGAGCCAGTGAATAGATACTATTAAGAGAATTAAACAGAAAATGTGGATTAGTTTGTTTTCTTAAATAGTTTAATTCAGTATTGGTTCTGTGTGTTTCGGCTATTAATTTGTTTTGCTGATTTTGATAAAACTCCGTTAATGTTCTGATAATAGCACTGATTGCCGTAATCAGAAGATAGAAAAATGATGGGCCAATTTTAAAAAAAAGAGGTTGTCTGTGTATGATAACTTTTGCTTTTCCATCATGAAAAAACAGGTTGGCATCTGGCGGAATCATTTTAGGGGGCAGCATATTTTGCGGACGTAAATGATTAAATTCAGGAATAAAATAGTTAATTCTGATTATCATGAAAGATAAAATCAGCACCAGTACAAAAATAAAATACGACCAATATTTTTTTTCTAAAAGTAAAACAGGCACCAAATAAAAATAATTCAGATAAAACAAGATGATTCCTGTTATCCATTGTATATAGAAATCAATATTGATTCTAAATGGGCTTTCGTAAAATTGAATCAATGATGTCAATATAAAAAAAGTCCAGATGGTAACGTGAAACAAAATTTTATTTGAATTTGTGTTTTTAATGGTCCCTATATTCATTTAGATTTTTATTTTTAATAAAATTAAATCATTTTTAGTTACCGATGGCGATAGGTTCTGATGGAGTTTTTTTACTACTAAAGTAGCAACTTTTAGTGCATCTTCTTCCGAATTAAAACTTTTAGTTTCGCTGATAACAGGAATGATAGTTTGTTTTATCAGGATTTTATCTTTGTTTGCAATGGTATATCCCCAGCCGGAAGTTGTTTTTATGGATGCTATCTGAAAAGTTTCTTTTTTTGAACAAGCCGTCAAAGTCAACAGCAGGAAAAATAAAATAAAAAGTAAATTCTTCTGAAAATTATTCCAGAAGAATTTAGTGTTTTTGATATTAATTGTCATCATCATTTTGTTCTTCAAGCGGTTTAAATTCCCAGGAATCATCAAAATAGGTTGAACCAATTCTTCCTAACATTAAAAAACCTCTGTTGTTAATTGCAAAACCTACAGCATCAGTTCTTGTAGCTCCTTCAAGCGCAGTTCTTTCCACCCAAAGGTCTGTTGTTGGGTTGTATTCCCAAACAGTTTTTATTCCTTCGCCACCTACAACATATCCTAATCCGTTTATAGTAAAACTGGAAGCATTCGAGCGGGTTATTGCATAATCATCGTTGTAGCTTTCATCATCATCGTCGTCTTTATCAACATCGCGTTTTCTTGTCCAGACATCGGTTGATGGATCAAACTCCCAAAAATCTTCCTGATAAGTACCGTTGTTAATTCCTGTTCCTAAATACGCCTTGTCGTTTATAATAAATACGGTGGCATTACGTCTTTTGTTTCCGCTAAATCCACTAACAAGAGTCCAGGTATTGGCCGTGTCATCATATTGATAAAAATCTTTCAGGTAATTTCCATCATACCCCGTTCCAAAATAGGCTTTACCACCTACCTGAAAACCTAACGCACCATAACGTGCAGTTCCTGCAAAATCAGTTTTTTGTGTCCAGGTGTTGTTCGTTGGGTCATATTGATAAAAATCTTTCAGTTTATTAGTTCCATCATACCCAAGACCTACGTACCCTTTTTCATTTAATGTAAAACCTGATGCAGAGCTTCTTGCTATTCCTGTAAAATCGGCTTTTTGTTCCCAATAATCTCCATTTGAATTATAAGCCCATAAATCGTTTAAATATTCATCCCCGGTATAACCAGTGGTAACATAGGCATAATCTCCAATAACAAAACTGGCGGCACTGGACCTGGCAGGTCCGTCAAATGATGATTTTTTAATCCAGTTACCAATTAAATCCTCATCATCGTCATCGTGACTGCAGCCTATAAAAAAAAGACTGGAAAATAGTGCCGCGAATAATATTCCTTTTTTAAAATCATTCATAGTGTATTAAAATTTATTTATTGTTTGTATTTGATGCCAATGCTTAAAATGTACCCGTTGCCGGTATTAAAATCATATACTTTATGATTGTTTTCATCCAAAAGATTGTATTTTTTATCGAAATCATAACCTGCCTTAAAATTCATAAACCAGTTTTTATCGACGTTTCTTTTATATTCAATTACTGTTGTTATTTGTGACTTGCTAATTTTTGTGGCAATACCTGATAAATTGACAGGGCTATCCAAATTGTAAAAACTACCATTAAAACTGTTACTCAGACTGAACATATTCCGTTCGTTATTAGAATAAGATATTTTTGAATCCGGAAAACCAATTAAAATATTGCTTTCATTACTAATTTTGCTAAAAACGGATAAAGTAGGTATGAATTTAGCTGATCCAAAAAACGTTGCTCTTGCCACACCAACGTTTATCCCTGTTTTTGAATTTAATTGTTGAGAAAGCTGAAAACTTCCTAAAAGAGTTACATCTGAGATGCCTAAATTTTGTTCAAAATTGATTGTAGGCATAATAGACAGATTCCATTTGACAGTATTCGATACTTGATGTAAAATTTCAAGTTTATTTTGAAATCGATTAAAATGATTCAAATTTTCAAAACCGTCATGACTTTCTACTTCATACTTTATTTTAAGATTTGTGTACTCTGTTGTATTTGTAATTTCATTTTTAGCATCTGTTTTTTTAGAAATGGATATGCCGATATTAGTCTCATTAAAATTTATTTTTTCTGTTGGCTCTGTATTTAAGTTAACATCTGCAGAAAATTTTTCTTGCGCCTTTACAGTAAAAAACGAAACCAAAAAAACAGACCAGACTAAATGCTTTATTTTCATTACTTATTTATTGGTTCAAAAGTAGGAGGCTAAAGGTTTTAAAAAAAAGAAGATATATGTATCGCTATTTTTGATAGACAGACTGGCTGTTATATTCGTTCAATTGGTTATTTGATTGTTAAAACCTGTTGTAGATGAATTTTAGCTCTTTGTAGTTGAAAAATGTGAGACTGTATATGTTATAGTGTTGTCCGGAAACTTGCCTTTTATATTTGTTGAAAAAATATGATTATGCATAAATTTATATTGATATTGGTTTTTGGTCTCACAATAGTTTCCTGTGGTACAGATACAGATGCCGGTGAATTTGTTGTTGGGGCAGATTATTTGGCTGTAAACAACAAAGTGATTTTAATTGATACTCTTACGGTTGAAATGTCTACCATAAATTTCGACTCACTTGTTACGTCAAATAAGAGCAGGATTTTGATAGGAAACTATGATGATCCTCTTTTTGGGAAAGTAAAATCTAATAGTTATTTTCAATTAGCATCAGATTCATATTCTTTAATTAGTACGACAGATACAGAAACGGCTAACTATGTTTTTGATTCTATTTCGATGATTTTAAAATATGATAATTATTATTATGGAGATACTACCAAAGTCCAGACTTTTGATATTCATAGATTAACTCAAAAAGTAAAGCCAAATACAGATGATGATTCTTTTTATAATAATTCGGCTTTAAGTTATAGTTCAGAAAGCTTAGGAACGATTTCTTATAAACCAAGACCGTTAGAAAAAGACTCTATTAATATTAAAATGGACGCAGTATTTGGAGAAGCTCTTTTTCAAAAACTAAAAAAGAGAGAGATTACAGATTTTGATAGTTTCAAAGAATATCTAAATGGTCTTGTCCTTGTTCCAACAACAACTAATTCCTCAAGTGTTATCGGGTTTAATTTGTCAAGTAAAGTACGATTGTATTATTCCAAATATCAGGGTGATGCCGAAGATTCTTTTATAAAAGATTTCACCGTTACCGATGCTACTAAGCAGTTTAATGCAATTTCACTCGATAAATCCGGAACTTTGATTCAAAATTTGCCTCCTTCAAATAGTAAATTATCAAGTTTATTGACTAATAATCAAGGTTATATACAGTCCGGAACCGGTGTTGCCTGCAGGATTGATTTTCCGAACATAAAACAGCTTAAATATATATCGGACAATGGCGCTATTGTTGACGCTGAATTGATTTTGAAACCTGTTAATAATTCGTATTCCGAAAAATATCCATTATCCGATTCTTTACAGGTATATGTTGCTGATAAGTTAAACAGAATCAGCGGTACTTTGAATACCAGTGCAAGTGTACCTCTATATGCTACACTAAATAAAGCAAGTGATGAATTTAATGAAAATGTTCTCTATTCATTATCAGTTGGCAACTTTTTACAAAAAGAAATGCTTAAACAATCTGACTCCAGATCTTCTTTGGTTTTTACATTGCCAACTATTTCTAAGGCAGTTAACAGATTGGTTCTTGGAGATCAAAAACATCTGAATAATAAAATTCAACTGAAAATTTACTACATCTCTTATTAAATGAAAAATAAAATCACATTTTTAAGTTGTTTCCTTTTAATGTATGTAACCTCTTTTTCGCAAAGTATTTCAAGTTCACCTTATTCGTTATATGGAGTAGGGAGTTTGTATGATGCGGATTTTGGTTTAATTCCTTCGATCGGCTCTTCCGGGACAACATTGCCATCTGATACCTTCATTAACAACCTTAATCCGGCTTCTTTGGCATATTTGCCTCAGAATCATTTTATGTTTGAAGTTGGAGGGAAAGCTATTGCAACAACTTTTCAAAGCAGTTCTAAAACCGAAAAACGTAATAATTTTCAGTTTTCACATATCGCTTTTGCATTTCCTGTTACTAAAAAATCTGGTTTTAGCATTGCTTTGCGTCCTTATTCAAGTGCCACATTTAAAATTTCGGATTTAAAATTGCCTATTTCTAACAGTTCAGAATATTATACTTTAAATGCTGAAGGATCAGGAGGGTTAAATAGTTTTGATTTTTCATATGGTTATCGGATAAGCAAAAAATTATCCGCCGGGATTTCTGCAACTGTATTATTTGGAAATACGACTGATGACAGAAGTTATATTATTGCGAATTCATTAACGACTATTAATAAAAAAACAGATTATAATGGTTTACGGGCAACCTTGGGGACCCAATATAAAATTGACTCAACTTTTACTATAGCTTCAACTTTTAAGATGTCCTCCCGAATTAAGGCTTCAAAGGTGCAGTCGATAGAGAGTGTAAGTAATTCAAATAGTAGTACTATAGAAACAGATGTTGCTTCAGACACGGATGATTATTATATGCCTTTAGAAATTGGATTTGGCATAAGCAAACGCTTTAAAAATAACCTGAATATGATTCTTGATTATGAGAAGAGTTTATGGAATGATACCAATCAGTCAGAATTATATGGAAATTTTATAAACCAGGACCGTTTCGCTTTAGGATTTACTTATCAAAAGAATAAAAATATTAGAAGTTATTCAGACAGAATTCAATTTGCAACGGGAGTAAATTTTGATACAGGTTATCTGGAAGTTGATGGAAAAAGGGTTAACAATGCAGCAATTTCTTTTGGAGTTACTCTGCCTGTAGAAAACACTTTTTCTGCTGTTAATATTTCCTATTCATATGGACAAAAAGGCAGAATCGGGGATGGTCTGATAAAAGAAAACTATCATAAATTATCTCTTAATTTATCATTGGACGGAATTTGGTTTGCTAAGCGAAAAATAGAATAACAGCTTAAAAATCCTTATGAATCACATTGTATTTGTTTTTTAAAATTGATTTTAAAACTGAAGGATCAGAGTTGGAGAAAAATACAGACTCGCTTTTTTCAGCATTTGAGAAACCTACTTTACGCAATATATTTTGAGTTTGTCTTGCAACTGCTTCTCCGGAATCTATAATCTGAATATGCTTAGGAAGTATTTTTTTAATCTGTGGAATCAAATATGGATAATGACTGCATCCTAAAACAAGATAATCAATGTTTGCATCAATCATAGGCCGTAAATAGGACTCTAATAGCTGAGTCATTTCGGGAGAATTCAGATTACCATCTTCTATAAGCTGGACTAATCCATAACCGACTTGTTCTATTATTTTGGTTTCATGAAACATTTCGGCAGTTTTATTAAACAGCTCACTGTTCAAAGTGCCTTTGGTAGCTAAAATACCGATAATCTGTGTTTTCGAATTATTGGCAGCTGGCTTTATTGCAGGTTCAATTCCAATAAACGGAATGTCGTATTCAGCACGAAGTTCCTGAATGGCATTTGTTGTAGCGGTATTGCAGGCTACAACAATTAGCTTACAATTATTTTGAATTAAAAAATCGACATTTTTTTTACTTAGATCAACAATTTCCTCTTTGTTTTTTTGACCATAAGGAGCATTTTTACTGTCTGCTAAATAAATGGTATTTTCGTTCGGCAGCAGTTCGTGAATAGCGCTCCATATTGAAGTTCCGCCAATTCCGGAATCAAAAACGCCTATAGGATTATTGTTCGTCATAAAACAAAGTTACATTTTTTTCAGAATCTAAATTCGTACTTTTTATTGGATTTTAAACTAAATGACTTGAAATTTAACCTAATTTTTGGTTACTTTTTTACAAAACTTATCGTGAAATATTTTTTTATATTTACAGTATGAAATTAATCTGGTTTTTGTTTTCAATTTATGTAGTTTCACTATCATTGCTGCCTTGTAATGATATAGATGATTGTAGCTCTTTTGCAAAAACAGAACTTCATAAAAATCATTCTCAAGATAAAAATACAGATTCCCGGGATGATCTGTGTGCACCTTTTTGTTCTTGTACGTGTTGCGGTGTACATGGTTTTCAATTTCAAAACCACATTTTTAAAAAAGAAAAAATCATTAATTGTGCCGACCCCGGAGAACAAAATGATTTTTATGTATTTAATAATTACAAAACTATTTATTTAGGAATTTGGCAGCCGCCAAAGTTAAGTTAGATTAGTATTGACTTTTTTACCCGTGGATTTTCTTTCGGGTACTATTTAGTATTTATTTAATTTAATATCAAATGACAAAATATATTTTTATTTTAGCAATGCTTACATATTCGTTTGCATATAGTCAAAACACTTTAAAAGTTATTGTAAAAGATAGCAAATCTCATGAAAATTTAATTGGAGTTTCAGCACAGGTTCAGGAAACCGCTATTTCAGGAATCACGGATAATAATGGCTTTTTAGAATTGAATTCTATTGATAATGGAGTACAAACTATCACTTTTAACTTATTGGGTTATGAAGACTTCTCCATCAATATAAGTTTTCCCAGACAAAAAGAAGATATTTTAATAGTCGAATTATCTGGAGGAGAGGAAGAAGAATTAGATGAGGTTATCGTACAATCGACGCGAACCAGCAGAACCATAAAAAATACACCAACACGTATCGAGTCTATCGATGCCGAAGAACTGGATGAGAAAGCGAATATGAAACCGGCTAATGTCAGTATGGTTTTACATGAAAGTACAGGATTACAGGTACAGCAAACATCAGCAACAAGTGGGAATGCAAGTATTCGTGTTCAGGGGCTTGATGGCCGATATACACAATTATTAAAAGACGGGTATGCTAATTTTGGTAATTTTGCAAGCGGTCTTAGTATTCTTGAAATTCCTCCTTTAGATTTGCAGCAAGTTGAGGTTATAAAAGGCCCCTCTTCAACATTATATGGTGGTGGGGCAATTGCTGGTGTGATTAATTTTATATCAAAAAAACCTAAGGAAAAAGGAGAATATAATTTTATATTAAATCAATCGAATATTGGCCAGACAAATATTGGAGCTTATGCATCAAAACGAAAAGGTAAATTTGGATATTCAATACTCGGATTACTTAATTTTCAGGAAGCTTATGATGTAGATGACGATGATTTTTCAGAGATTCCAAGATCTCATAATTTTACTGTTAACCCAAAGTTGTTTTATTATCCATCAGAAAGTTTGAGTTTTATGATTGGAAACAGTTTTACCAAAACAACTATGAAAGGCGGAGATATGTACGTTATTGAAGAAAATGCGGATGCCAATCATGTTTATTTCGAAAAGAATAAAACAACAAGGAATACTACAACTTTTGAGATCGATAAAAAGTTTGAAAATCAAAATAGTTTTAAACTAAAACAAAGTCTGAGCATCTTTGATCGCACAATCAATATTCCGGGCTATGAGTTTTCAGGAATAAATACAAATGCTTTTACTGATGCATCGTATGTCATAAACCGGGAAAAATATAGTTTAATAAGTGGCTTAAATTTGGTTTATGATAATTTTGAGGAAAGGAATATCAATACTTTAGATGCAAAATCATTCACTGCCGGAGTTTATATTCAGCATACCTGGGATATTTCTGAAACTGTTAAGTTAGAAAATGGCTTACGATTTGATAATGTTACTTATTCAAATATAAATTTTTCAAAAAATCAAACTTTTTTCTTGCCAAAACTTTCAGCATTATTCAAAATAAATTCACAATGGAGCAGCAGAGCAGGAGTTGGTCTGGGATATAAAATTCCAACAGTATTTACAGAACAGACAGAAACAGTTCAATATCAAAATGTCCAAGCATTGCAGCATATTAGTGCCGAAAAAAGTATTGGAGGAACGGCAGATATCAATTATAAAGGTGAAATTTTTTCTGATTTAAAATTTGCGGTCAATCAAATGTTTTTCATAACAGAGATTAATAAACCATTGGTTTTGCAGAATAATTCAGGCAATCTGTTTTTTATAAATGCTTCTGATCCGGTATTAAGTAAAGGTTTTGAAACTAATCTGAAGTTTATCTATCAGGAAGATTTTAAACTTTTTGCGGGGTATACTTTTACAGATGCGAAGGCAAAATATTTAATCGAAAATCAATTTTTGCCTTTATTGCCAAAGAATAAAGTTAATCTTGCGTTGATTTATGAAAAGGAGAATAATTTTAAAATGGGTTTAGAAGGCTATTTTACTGATCAGCAATTTTTGTATAACGGAACCAAAACACCAGCTTATTGGGAATTTGGTTTCATGGCTGAAAAGACTTTATGGAATAATTTTGCGTTTTTTATCAATTTCGAAAACTTTACAGATACCAGACAAAGTAAATATAAAAGTGTTGTAAATGGACCACATAATGCTCCTGTTTTTGATGATATCTGGACACACACGGAAGGCTTTACTATTAATGGAGGTGTAAAAATAAAGTTATAAAAACAAAAAAATGGCTCAACTTATGTTGAGCCATTTTTTATAATAAGAAAATATGTTTCTTAGAATCCTAAATCTTTTTTAACATCAGCAGTAATGTTTGGACCATCAGCTAATAAAAGAGTAGAACCATCTAATACATATTGGAAACCTTTAGCTTTTCCAACTTTTTGGATAGAAGCTCTTACTTTTTCCATTAAAGGTTTTACGATATCAGTTTCTTTTTGTTGAAGTTCTTTTTGAGCATTGTCTCTGTAATCAACAATTCTTTTTTGCATGTCCTGAACTTCTTTAGAACGCTCACCGTTTACAGCTTCAGTTACAGTAGCAGCTTCAGCTTCATACTTTTTGATTTTTACCTGATATTCATCAACCATTTTTTTGTATTCAGCATCATATGTTCCACTTAATTTTTGTAGTTGATTTTGTGCATCAAGCATAGCTGGCATCTTCGACATAATCTCGCTAACATCAACATGAGCTGTTTTAGCCTGCGCATTCATTGTATTGCTTGCAGTTAAAATAAGCACTGCAGCAATTAGTAAAGTTTTGATTTGTTTCATCATTTTAAAAATATTAATTAATTATTGGTCGTATTTGATTTCTGTGTTTCTGCTTCTTTCGCTTTTTTGGCAGCTTCTCTTTCTTCTATGATTTTCTTTTTTCTTTCTTCTAATTCTTTCTTACGCTGTTCGTAAAGTTTTTGCCTTTCTTCTGCTTTGTTAACCGTAGGCTCAGCTGTCGTCGTTTGTTCTTGCGTTCCTGTTGTGACTGTTGCAGCTGGTTTTGCAGTTGTTTCTGTTTTAGCAGTTTCAGAAACCGTGCCATTTTTTTTAGCTGCTTTCTCAGCTGCTATGGCATTTCTTCTGTCTTCATACTCTTTTTTCTTGGCTTCCTGTTCTAACTTTCTGTCTGTAATTAGTTTTTCTCTTGCGGCTTTTCTTTCGTCTAAAGCTTTTTGTCTGTCTGCCATAGCCGGATTTTCATCAATGGCATTTTCAAGATTTTCTTTGGCCTCCTGTATTTTTAATTGCTTTTTACTTAACTGCTGTCTCTTATCCGTTCTGTTTAAAATACGTATAACCTGATCGCTTATGTCAAATCTTTTAGCTGAATAAAGCATGGTAAGATCTGATGATTTATCAAAAATAAAATCATAATTCTTGGCTTCTGCAATATCCTGAACAGCAGTAAAAACCTGATCTTGTATTGGTTTCACCAAAGCAGTTTTTTGATGCATTAAATTTCCGTCAACTCCAAATTGCTTTTGTTGATATAGAAGCATTTCATCTTCAAGAAACCTAATTTCTGTCTCTCTTTCATCAATAAGCTCTTTTGTAAGTAAAGCTTTTTCGGTTTTAAGACTTTCTTTGAGTTTGGTGATTTCTATTTTTTTTGTTTCAATTTCCTGCTTCCACTTAGTAGCTTTTAATTCTAACTGGGATTTAGCTTCTTTATAATCAGAAACGTTTTCTAAAATATACTCCATATCAATGTAGCCAATTCTAGTTGATCGCGTCTGACCCTGATTTGTATTTGCTACAATCAAGGCTAAAAATATAAATAAAAATTGTTTTCTCATAAACTAATTTATTTCAAAATTTTTAACCAATATCATTTTTCCTAAAACTGCTGCCCTATAATAAAGTGGGTTTCCCAACCATTTGCCTTATTGGTAACTGATCCGGGTAAAGCATCGAAACCGTAACCGAAATCTATACCTAATAACCCAAATGCAGGCATGAATACACGTAAACCAGCACCTGCTGAACGATTTAAGTCAAAAGGATTATAACCTCTAAAATCTTTATAAGACGACCCGGCTTCTAAAAATGTTAAAGCATAAATCGATGCAGAAGATTTTAATGTAATTGGGTAGCGCAATTCCATAGAGAATTTATTATAGATTGTTGCTCCAATTTGATCTCCCGCAGTATTTACAGGTGTCAATGAGTTGTTTGGATATCCTCTTAACTGAATTGTTTCCCTGCCATCCATTGAATAATTTGCCATACCGTCTCCTCCTAAATAAAAACGCTCAAAAGGTACAACACCTCTGTCCTGATTATATGCTCCTAAGAAACCGAATTCGGTTAATGTTCTTAGAACTAATTTACCATATACTTTAGTATACCAATCTGCTTTAAATTTAACTTTATAGTATTCCAGCCAATTGTATTTTTTCTGATCCACTTTTGCCGGGTCAGCCATAGCTTCCTGATAGGTACTCGCTTTATTTCCTTTTGAATCAACATAATCACCCGGACTTACAACTACTTGATCGGTACCTGTATAAGTTGTTGTTGATTTTAATTTATATTCTTCTTTATCCCCTAATGTCGCATAATCTACACCATTCCATAATGAATAAGGAGGGGTTAATTTTGCAGAAATACTAAATTCTGATCCATAAGTTGGGAATATTGGATTAACTCCCTTGTTGCTTCTTGATAGTCCAATAGTGTAAGCGATATTTCTTGATGCTCCATTTGCAAAGGTAAATAAACCAGTGCTGTAATTATTTAAATCATAATGCTGATAACTAATAGATTGTGACAATACAAAGAAATCATCCGGAACAGTTAGCCTTTTAGCTAAACCAACTTGTAGTGTCAGGATATTAAAACTTTTGTTTTTGTCAACGTTTCGTGTTATATAGTTATTTAAAAATTGTTTACTATATGAAATAGAAGAACTAAACTGTACAGGTTTTTTTCCTCCAAACCATGGTTCTGAAAATGATACACTATACGTTTGAAAGTATGTACTTCCCTGTAATCGCAGTGATACTTTTTGCCCATCTCCCATAGGCAAAGGTTTGTATGCTTCTTTGTCGAATAATTTTCGGGCTGAGAAGTTATTAAATGACAATCCTAACGTTCCTATGAATCCGCCTCCGCCATAACCACCTTGAAGCTCAATCTGGCTTGACCCTTTTTCAACTAAATTATATTCAATATCAACAGTTCCGGCCCCTGCATCTACGTTTTTAAATTTAGGATCAATTGCTTCCGGATCAAAAAATCCTAATTGCCCAATTTCACGAATAGTTCTTACCAATAGCTCTTTACTGTATTTTTCACCGGGTTTAGTTCTTAACTCACGATAAATCACACGATCGTTTGTTTTGTCATTTCCAACTACTGATATTTTGTTGAAATAAGCAATGGGTCCTTCTGTTACCCTAATTTCAAAATCAATAGTATCATTTACTGTTTTAACCTCTACGGCATTTATATTCGAAAATAAATATCCGTTATTTTGATAAAGGTTAGTGATATCTTCGGCGTCAGGTTTTGTCTTGTCGGCAATTCTCTTTTCAAGTAAAACACCATTATAAGTTTCTCCTTTTTTAATACCTAAATAACGGCTTAATACCTGATCAGAATATACAGTATTTCCTAAAAATTTAATATTTCCGAAGTAGTATTTGTTTCCTTCTTCTAAATTAATTTTAATGGCAAGCATGTTTTTTTCTTTATTATAAACAACAGAGTCGTATATAATACGTGCATCACGATATCCTTTTTCTTTGTATTTTGCAATAACTTTTTCTAAGTCACTTTTGTATTTTTCAGGAATAAATTTTGAAGATTTTAATACACGAAATAAATTTCTTTGCTTCGTATCTTTCATGGCATTTCTCAACTTGTTGTCTGTAAGTTGTTTGTTTCCTTCAAAATCAATACTGCTAATTTTTACCTTGTCTCCTTTGTCAACACGAACAAGCATGTTTACATTGTTTCCGGCTGTTGTGTCAGGAGTAGTAGTAATAGTAACTTTGGTATTGTAAAAACCTTCCTTTTTATACTTATTTTCGATGTAATTTTTTGTGGTTGTGATTAAGTTTTCGTTTACAATTTTACTTTTCGTTAAATTGTTGTCTTTTATTAATCCTTCAACTTTACTCTTTTTGACACCAACAAATTTTACTTCTTTAAGTTTTGGAAGTTCTACTATATTCAGGTCTAAATAGATACTGTCGTTTTCGACTTTATTTACATAAAAAGCAATTTCATCAAAAAGGCCAAGTTTGCCTAATTTTTTAATTGCACCGCTGATTTCTTCACCCGGAACAGTAATTTCCTGACCTTTCTGAAGGCCTGAAAATGTTACGACTGTTTGTTCATTGAAGCTTATTTTACCAACAACAGAAACTTTCGCAAGAATGTATTTTTTTCCCTGATCAAAAGGAATTCTTTCCTGCGCTTTTATTTGAGAAAAACTACCCAAAAGAACCAGGGTAAGAGCTATTTGTATTCTTTTTTGTAACACTAAAAAATTATTTAATTTGTTCACTGGTTTTTCCAAATCTACGTTCTCTTTTTTGATAACTAATGATAGCCTCATATAAATCTTGTTCTTTAAAGTCTGGCCAGAGTACATCAGTAAAATACAATTCTGCATAAGCGATCTGCCACAACAAAAAATTACTTATTCGATGTTCTCCACTCGTTCGTATTAATAAATCTACGTCGGGTAAATTTTGCGTGTAAAGATGCTCATTTATAATTGAATCGTCAAGACTGTCTATTGAAATTATATTATTTTTAACTTTATTACTGATGATTTTAATGGCATTTACCAATTCTTCCCTTGATCCGTAACTTAAGGCCAGTGTTAGGGTTAAGCGGGTATTGTTTTTTGTTTTTTCAATAACATCCATTAACTCTTTTTGAGCAGATTTTGGTAATTTTTCAAGGTTTCCAATAGCATTAAGTTTGATATTGTTTTCCTGAAGAGTGGTAAGCTCTTTCCTTAATGAATTGATGAGTATTTTCATTAATGCATCTACTTCTAATTTTGGGCGATTCCAGTTTTCTGTAGAAAAAGCATATAATGTTAGAAACTCGATGCCAATTTTAGCACAGGTTTTTATGGTCTCCTTAACCGATTTCGTGCCATTTTCATGGCCAAAAGCACGAAGAAAGCCTTGTTGTTTTGCCCAACGGCCATTTCCATCCATGATGATGGCCAGATGTTTGGGTAAATTAGCTGTGTTTATAGATTCCAATAAATTCATTTTATTCTGCACAATAGCAAGGTTTTTGTCCAAAGGTATAAGTTAATGTAGCTCCTGTAAAAACATACCAGTCTTTATTGTTTAAATTTCCGAAGCGATTATTTGTTAGCGAATCATCTTCAGGAAAACTTCCGTCTATATTATCTGTAAAAGTATAACGGGCCCCAATTTCTGCTGCCAAAACAAAACGGCGGCTTATATTTGATTTTAGTCCTAATATAATAGGTATAGCAAATGAAGAACTTGATCCGATATCTTTTTTTGTTAATCCGTTTGCAATATATAGTTTATCATATCTAAAATAGCTTAGACCTGAAAATATATAAGGTGTAATTTTTGTGTCTAAGTCATGTAGATTAAAGTCGAAGAAATTAAATTCTAATCCGGCAGAAAGCTCTTTTATGTTGTTCTTAAAGCTAAAACCTCTTTTGTTTCTTCCTCCTTCTTTTGACTCTAAATCATTTCCTGCAATGGTAGATTGGGTGTATGAAAAGCGATATGCGTGACGCGGACTCTTATTCCATTTATACAAAATTCCAAAAGCCGGTTTTTCAGGGGCCACATAAGTAGTGCTTCCGACATCTCCAACAAAGTTACTTCCGCCAAGAAAAACACCAATCTCATTTATTTGAGCATTCAGTGTAATAAAGGGGAAAAAACATAACAATAAATTAAAAATTTTCTTCATTTAATTCAAAATTGCGTGCAAATATAATAATTATCAATACGAATCAACGTTCCTTTAGCTAAATGTGTCTTTTTTTAAATTTACAATATTATTTTGAGACATTTACTGAAGATTCGATACACGAAGAACGGAAAAAAGTAGTGATATCGTATAGCTGGAATTTAGAAAAACGTTTAATTTCTTTTATCCTCTCCCCAAAGCAATTTTTTCCTGAGGGTTTTTAAGAAAGTTTCGCCTGGAATTTCAACCATTTTAATTTTAAAATTTGTTTTTTTGATGGTTAAAACCGATTCGTTTTTAATCGATGCAATTCTCGAATCTAATGATACTAAATATTGATCCTCTCTTCCCGAAACACGAAGTTTGATTTCGGTGTCATCAGGTATAACCAGTGGTCTTGCATTTAAATTATGAGGTGCAATAGGGGTAATTACAAGACTTTTTACATCAGGAGTTAATATTGGTCCGCCACAGCTCATAGAGTATCCTGTTGAGCCTGTGGGTGTTGATAAAATAAGTCCGTCTGCCCAATAGGAGTTCAGATATTCATTATTTAAATAAGTCTCAACGGTAATCATCGAAGTGGTGTCTTTTCGGCTAACAGTAACTTCGTTCATTGCAAAATTTAAATCATCTTCGATGGCATCATTTTTCGGATCACAGGTAAGACTTAACAAAGTTCTTTCGGAGATGGTGTAATTTTTATCAATAACAAACTGTAAAAACCCATCAATACTTTCTTTCGGAACAGTTGCCAGAAAACCTAATCTTCCGGCATTAATCCCTAAAATAGGCACGCCGGAATTACGAACTAAAGTGGCAGCTCTTAAAATAGTTCCGTCACCCCCGATACTGATCAACATTTCAAAACTATCGTCGAGTTCTGTTTTTGCAGAGAAAGTTTTATATTCTTTTGTAATTAATTGTTTCTCATTAAGCATTTTTAGAAAGTTCTCCTCAATGACCATTTCTACTTTATTGTTATTAAAAAACGCAAAAATATCTTTAATAATAGGTTCTGTACTATTTTGATAATATTGTCCGTAAATGGCTACTTTCATTTTTTTGAATTAGATAATGAGAAAATTTGATAATGTGCCAATGTGAAAATTATCTAATTGACCTATTATAATTATATATTAAGGTATTTGTCTAAATAATCAGAGCGTTCTTTCAGGCTGTTGATATAGGTGTCTTCCTGATGCTCTGAGATAATTTCGTAATTGTATCTTCTGAAAGTCTGGATAATTTCATTGATGGCACCCAATCCAATTTTTATAGTAATCTGAACATTTTCCAAATTCGCTTCCGAAACAAAACTGCCTAATACCTTTCCATTGTTGCTTTCTACAATCTGCGCCACTTCACTCATTGAATAATCCAGAAGGCCTTTTTGGACAATAATAATTCCTCCGGGTTCTTTTAAAAATGGAGTTTCCTGAAAAAATTTCATGATGTCTTCCATTTCATAATAACCTACATAGATATTATTTTCGTCAATAACCGGCACTGTATTGGTGTGGTTTTTTGCAAAAACTTCTAAAACATCCAGCCAGATCATCGATTTTCTGGCAAAGAAACGCTCTAAAGTATATTTGTAGTCAATGATTTTCTTATCAGTATCAAAAGTTTCAACATCATCAGAAGCAATGCTTCCAATGAAAATTCCGTTTTCTAAAACCGGGAAATGGGAAAAACTTAAATCAGCAAAAAAGTCCTGAACTGTTGCTATCGTTTCCTGACTGTCGATTGCTCTAAAATCGTTGGTGATATAGTTGGTAATTTCTGTCATAAGTTGTTTGAAGATATTTGATGCAAAATAATCAAAAAATAGCAAAAAACGCTACGTTTTACTTTGTATTTTTGTCGTTACAAATATAATGTTACTAGAATTAATAATCTATTTATATGACAAAGTTAAGTGTTAATATCAATAAAATTGCTACTCTGCGAAATGCCCGTGGCGGAAATGTTCCTGATTTATTAAGAGTTGCCGCTGATATTCAGAATTTTGGAGGGCAGGGAATCACGATTCACCCGCGTCCGGACGAGCGCCATATTCGTTATCAGGATGCCCGTGATTTAAAGGCAATCGTACATACAGAATATAACATTGAAGGTAACCCTCAGCATAATTTTATTGATTTGGTCTTAGAATGTAAACCTACGCAGGTAACGCTGGTTCCGGATGCAATTGGAGCTATTACATCCTCTGCCGGTTGGGATACAATAAAAAACCAATCTTATCTAAGCGAAGTTATTCAGGAGTTTCAACGTAACGGAATCAGAACGTCGATTTTTGTTGATCCAGTTTTAGAAATGATTGAAGGTGCGAAAAAAACCGGAACTGACAGAATTGAATTGTACACGGAAGCTTTTGCTCATGAATACGCTTTAGGAAATAAAAAGAGGATTGATCCGTATATTAAATCGGCAGAATTAGCAAATGAATTAGGTTTAGGAATTAATGCCGGTCATGATTTAAGTCTGGATAATATTCAGTTTTTCAAACAAAACATTCCGGGATTATTAGAGGTTTCTATTGGTCATGCTTTGATTGCAGAAGCTCTTTATCTTGGTTTGGATAATGTGGTTAATATGTATTTAAATAAGTTGAAGTAAGGTTTTAAACTAAAATAGTTTTGAAATGGTTATAAATCAAGCTCTATTGTTTTCTGAAATAAAAGAAATTATTCTACAATCTCGTCAGCGTGTTTTTAGGATTGCAAATTCTGCGTTACTTGAAACCTATTGGCAAATAGGAAAGTTAATTGTTGAAGATGACCAGCAAGGCAAAGAGCGTGCAGACTATGGAAAATCTGTTTTAAGGAATCTTGCAAATCAGCTTACTCTTGAATTTGGGAAAGGATTTGATGAACGGAATTTAAATAACATGCGTGCTTTTTATAAGGCTTTTCCAATTTGGAACGCATTGCGTACTGAATTGAGCTGGACACATTATCGATTATTGTCCAGATTAAATTCTGAAGAAAAAAGCCAATATTATCTGAATGAAAGTATTCAAAATAATTGGAGCAGCAGAACTTTGCAAAGACAGATAAATTCTCTGGCTTTTGAACGTGTTTTAGAACATAAAACTAAAGAAACACATCCTGAAACAATTCAAAATTTAATTAAAGACCCCTATATTTTTGAGTTTTTAGGATTGCCATCAGATATTAAAAATTCTGAACGAAATATAGAAAACTCAATAATAAATCATTTGCAACAATTTTTGTTGGAATTTGGTAAAGGTTTTGCTTTTGTTGCAAGGCAACAGCATATTGTAACTGATACTTCAGATTTTTATATTGACTTAGTTTTTTACAACTACATTCTTAAATGCTTTGTAATTATTGATCTCAAAACAGGTTCATTGTCTCATCAAGATATTGGTCAAATCGATATGTACGTGCGTATGTATGATGATTTGAAGAAAGGTGAATCTGATCAGTCTACAATTGGAATATTGCTTTGTTCAGAAAAAGACGAAACAATTGTAAAATATTCTGTTTTGGCAGATAAAAAAAGTGTTTTTGCTAGTCAATATTTGTTGTACATGCCAAAAGAGGAAGATCTGAAGGCTTTAATTGAAAGCGATATTCAGAGATTCGAATTAGATAAAGAAAATTAATTATTTTTAAATAAGAAATAATGTTATACTCAAAAATAGAAGGCGAAGGAAAACCTCTCGTTATTATGCATGGTTTTCTTGGAATGTCAGACAACTGGAAAACACTTGCCGGACAGTATGTCGATGCAGGTTTTCAGGTTCATATTTTGGACTTGCGAAATCACGGCCGCAGTTTTCATTCAGATGAATGGAGTTACGAAGCTATGGTGCAGGACGTATTCGAATATTGTCAGGGAAATCAATTAAATAAGATAGATATTTTAGGTCATTCGATGGGCGGAAAAGTAGCAATGCTTTTTGCAACGACATATCCTGAAATAGTAGATAAATTAATTGTGGCAGATATTGGTCCGAAATTTTACAAACAGCATCACCAGGATATTTTGGCAGGGTTAAATGCAGTTGATTTCTCTGTAAAACCAAGCCGAAATGATGTTGAAGCTATTTTGTCGCAATATGTTCCGGATTTTGGGACACGTCAGTTTTTACTAAAAAATCTATATTGGAAGGAACCCGGACAATTGGCTTTTCGATTTAATCTGGCAGTTTTCAATAATAATTTAGAGGCCATCGGAAAAGCTTTGGCAGATGATTTGGTTTTCGAAAAGCCAACATTATTTATCAGAGGAGGAGAATCAGGTTATATTTTAGATTCGGATTTTGATGCTATTCGCAAACATTTTCCAAACGTTAAATTCGAAACGATTCCAAATGCGGGACATTGGCTTCATGCCGAAAACCCAAAGATATTCTTCGAATTGACTACTGCATTTTTAAAAGAGTAATTGGTTTCACAAAAATTTTATTACATTTATTAAAATTTTAAAAAAGAGAATATGAAATTATTGATTAGACTTCTTGTTACTGCTGCTTTGGTTTTGTTAATTGGTCATTTTATGCCGGGTATACATGTTGTTAGTTTTACAACAGCCATAATTGTTGCGGTGGTTTTAGGATTGTTGAATGTTTTTATTAAACCGATATTAGTAGTCCTGACTTTTCCGGTAACTATCGTTACCCTTGGATTGTTTTTATTGGTTATTAATGCAGTGATAATTCTGCTTTGCACCAAAATTGTCGGAGGATTTTATGTCGATTCATTTTTGACGGCTTTATTGTTCAGTATTATCTTGTCGGTTCTTCAATCAATTGCCAATAAAATTATTGGGGAAGACTAATGATTAAAAAATATCAAGGAGCGTTTTAAACGTCTTCAAATACAATAAATTAAAAACTTGGTTGGGTTGCAAAAATTTTATAATTTTGCAACCCAATTTTATTATGTAAATTAAAGAAGAAGATGGATATTAAAAGAGTAGCAAAAGACGCTGTGAATGAAACAATTGTAATGACAGTTGTTCACATGGATTATAAAGGTCAGGTAGCAAAAAGAATAAACGAAAAAATGCCTTTGGCTACCGTTAAAGGTTTTAGAAAAGGACAAGTTCCTAAAGACCTTGTTGAAAAACAATACGGAAAAGCAATTAAGCAGGAAGAAGTAAAGAAAGTAGTTGATTTGGCTTTAGAGCGTTTTGTGCAGTCTGAGAGACTAAATCTTTTAGGAACTCCTCTTCCTAAAGTAAATGAAAACTTCGATTGGGATGCAGAAGAATTAACTTTTGAATACGAAATTGGTTTGGTTCCTAACTTTGAAATTGATTTGGAAGCAAAAAATAATATCGTAAAATATATCGTTACTGCAGATGATAAATTAATCGACGGACAAGTAGAGCGTATCCAAAAACAATTCGGAAAAGCAAATCCTGTTGAAAAAATTACCGCTGATTCTGATATTACAGGAACTTTCCTAAATGAAGAAAACGGAATTGAAAATAAAACAACTTTTTCATTGTCAGTTTTCAAAGATAAAAAAACAGCTGATTTATTTGTAGGTAAAGAAGTTGGTGATGTAGTTACTGTAAACACAAAAGGTTTATTTGAAGACGATCACCAATTGATGGATTACTTAAAAGTGGGTCACGATAATGTTCATGATTTGGCAGTTGATGTAACTTTTACAGTTGAAGCAATAAATGTTTCTGAACCGGCAGAATTAAATCAGGAATTGTTTGATAAACTTTTTGGTGAAGGAAAAGTAGCTTCTTTAGAAGATTTGAAAGCTAAAATTAAAGAAGATGCTGAAGCACAATTCGCACAACAGGCAGATCAAAAATTATTATTGGATGTTCAGGATTTCCTGATCGAAAATACAAAATTTGATTTACCGGCTGAGTTTCTTAAAAAATGGTTACAAACTGTTGGAGAAAAACAACTTTCTGCAGAAGAAGCTGAAGTTGAATATGCAAGATCTGAAAAAGGATTGCGTTTTCAATTAATCGAAGGAAAAGCAATGGCTCAAAGCAATATCCAAATTACTTTTGAAGATCTGAAAGCTTTTACAACAAGATCAATCAAACAACAAATGGCTCAATTTGGACAAACAAATCCAACTGACGAAGAAGTTCAGGGAATTGTAGCAAGAGTTTTATCTAACCAGGAAGAAGTGAAAAGACTTTCTGAGCAGGTTGTTGCAGAAAAATTATTGGAAGTGTTTAAAGAAAAAGCAAATCCAACAACCAAAGAAGTAACTTACGAAGAATTTATTGCTGCGTCTTACGGAGAATAAATTCAGTAGAAAGTTAAAAGTTGTAAAGTCGAAAGTTGTGGAGTAGAGATTTATTAATTTATTTCAAATTTTAAGATTTTATTACAGATACTGAAAGATAAAAAATAGTTATATTTGAGCGTCAAAAAGATAATTTTTGACGCTCTTTTTTTAAGTTTTAAGCTTCCGTTTTTTAAGTTTTTATTTCATAAATCTCAAAACTTAAAACTTATCAAATATAAAAGAAGACAAATTGACATCATTTATAAAAAGGTATGAACTTTGTTTAATCCGTTTAAAGTCACTTTCGGACTTTAGACTTTCAAACTTTTAAACTAAAAATATGAACTACGGTAAAGAATTCAAAAAATTTGCTACAAAGCACCAGGGAGTAAACGCAATGTACTATGACAAAATCATAGCTGCAATGAACCCAACTAATATGACACCATATATTATCGAAGAACGTCAATTGAATATTTCTCAATTAGATGTGTTTTCAAGATTAATGATGGACAGGATTATCTTTTTAGGAACAGGTATCGACGATCAGATCGC
Organism: Flavobacterium sp. Flavsp81; assembly: GCF_059491325.1. NCBI lineage: Bacteria > Pseudomonadati > Bacteroidota > Flavobacteriia > Flavobacteriales > Flavobacteriaceae > Flavobacterium > Flavobacterium sp. Flavsp81. The sequence goes on from NZ_CP168505.1 coordinate 4,275,376, forward strand.
AAATATCGTTCAGGCACAATTATTATTTTTAGAAAGTGCTGATGCCTCAAAAGATATTCAAATTTATCTAAATTCTCCTGGAGGAAGCGTTTACGCAGGATTAGGAATTTATGACACCATGCAATACATCAAACCAGACGTAGCAACAATTTGTACAGGTATGGCAGCTTCTATGGGAGCGGTTTTATTATGTGCAGGAGCAGCAGGAAAACGTTCGGCTTTGCCACATTCAAGAGTAATGATTCACCAGCCATCCGGAGGAGCACAAGGAGTTGCTACAGATATGGAAATCAACTTACGGGAAATGTTGAAACTGAAAGATGAGTTATACAATATTATATCTCAACATTCAGGACAAACTTTTGAAAGAGTACACAAAGACAGTGAGCGTGATTACTGGATGAAAGCTGACGAAGCGAAAGAATACGGAATGATTGATGAAGTATTAAGAAGAGGTTAAAAATTAGTTTAAAGTTCAGGTTTCAGGTTGCAATCGTTAACTTGAAACCTGAAACATTTTAAACTTGAAACATAGAAAATGGCAAAAGTAGTATTAGAATGTTCGTTTTGTGGAAGAAAAAAGCCAGAAACCAATTTATTGATTGCAGGTATCAACGCACATATTTGTGATAAGTGTATTGAACAGGCACACGGAATTGTTTTAGAAGAATTAAAATCAAGCGGAAGTGCAAAACTGGTTGGGGACTTAATTTTAAAGAAACCAAAAGAAATCAGAGCTTTCCTGGATCAATATGTTATTGGTCAGGATCAGACAAAAAAAGTAATGTCGGTTGCGGTTTATAATCACTACAAACGTTTAATGCAACAGCAGTTAGACGACGAAGTTGAGATTGAAAAAAGCAATATCATTATGGTTGGTCAAACCGGAACAGGAAAAACATTAGTAGCAAAAACTATTGCTAAGATGTTAGACGTTCCTTTGGCTATTGTTGATGCAACGGTACTTACAGAAGCTGGTTATGTTGGTGAAGACGTCGAAAGTATTTTGACACGTTTACTGCAAGCTGCTGATTATGATGTAACCAAAGCGGAAAGAGGAATCGTTTTTATTGATGAAATTGATAAAATTGCCCGTAAGAGTGATAATCCATCCATAACACGTGACGTTTCCGGTGAAGGTGTGCAGCAAGCTTTATTGAAATTACTGGAAGGAACTGTTGTAAACGTACCACCAAAAGGAGGCCGTAAACATCCGGACCAGAAATTTGTTGAGGTAAACACACAAAATATCTTATTTATTGCCGGTGGCGCTTTTGATGGAATAGAACGTATTATTTCGAAACGTTTGAACCGCCAGGCAGTTGGTTATTCTACTTCTAAAAATGTAGATAATATCGATAAAGACAATTTACTTCAATATATTATTCCAAAAGATATCAAAGATTTCGGATTGATTCCGGAGATTATTGGTCGTCTGCCAGTTTTAACACATATGGATCCTCTGGATAGAGAAACATTACGTGCGATTTTAACACAACCAAAAAACGCCTTAATCAAACAATATCAAAAGTTGTTTTTGATGGATGAAGTGGAATTCAGTATTACTGACGAAGCTTTGGATTTTATTGTTGACAAAGCTTTAGAATACAAATTAGGTGCTCGTGGATTGCGTTCGTTATGCGAAGCAATTTTAACCGATGCGATGTATGAATTGCCAAGTTCTGACGATAAAGTACTGACAATTGACAGAGATTACGCCAAACATACTTTGAATAAAAACTTATTGAAAAGAATGGAAATTGCTTCGTAAGGAGTAATTGATTTTCTATAATTCTTAAAACCTGTTCATTTATTGAGCAGGTTTTTTTTATATCTTTTTGAAACTGATGATGATTTCCGGCTTTTTCGTGATTGTGAAAACTAAACATCTTTTTTAGCCCTGACCGAAACGACATCCTATTGTTTTGGGGTTCAAAACAATAGATATTAGTGAAGAGCAGGAGTAAAGGTGATTTTGAAAACGAAACTTCTGCTCCTGAAAAAAAATTACTGAACCCTAAACTTCTCCCGATATTCAATAGGTTTCATTCCAACCATTTTATAAAATACTTTTCTAAATGCTTTCGGATCATTATAACCTGTTTTTTCGATAATTTCCGAAATCGAAAGCTGCGTTTGTTCCAGATACTTTTTAGAACTCTCAACCCTGATGTTTTGTAAATATTCGATAGGAGGAATTCCTGTAACTTGTTTAAAACGACGCGTCATATTTCGGGTGCTTGTCGGAATATCTTTTGTGATTTCTTCTAAAGTTTCAATTGTACTGTATTCGTTTTCAATTTTTTGCTGTAATCTCGCAACTAAGGTATCATTGTGTAAATGATTCGGTCTGAAAGTACTGAAATAACTTTGTTTGTATCGGTTTAAATCGATTGAGAAGATTTTGGCAATCTGAACGGCAATTTCATTTCCGCAATATTTCTGAACCAAAAGAATCAATAAATGAAAAGTTGAGGTTGAGCCGCCACTGGTATACAAACTCCCGTCGGCGGTTAAGGTTTCTTCAGATTTTAGTTTAACTAACGGAAAAGCTTTTGTAAAAGCACTGCAGGCATCGACATGTGTTGTGGCGAGTTTTTCGTTCAGTAAACCTGAAGCAGCAAACAAAAAAGCACCTGTACAAAAACTTGCCAATTCAGCTCCTGACTGGTGCTGTTTTTGTAACCACGGAATAAAATTTTTGTTCTTCGCAATCATTTCACTCATATTATCTGTAGTAAAAGCCGGAATCAAAATCAACTCCAAATCTTCATTAGAAGTTTCTATTGATTTCACTTCATATCCAAACAAATGCTTCTGATCAATCTGTTCTGAAGATTGAAAAATCATAATATCAAAAGGTTTTTCTGTTCCTTTATGTAATTTATTGGTTGTTTCAAAAACTTCTAAAATCGCTGCGATACTCAATAATTTGTAGTCATGCGGTACAATTAAACCTGTTTTCCTGCTCATGGTTTTTCTTTTTTGGGAGATATCATTTTACAAAAATATAAATTTTGTCTCAAATGACCCTAAAGTTGACTTTTAAAGTAGCCTAAAGCGTTTTGTAATATTTTACATTTGTTTTTCAAATAATTTGTAATTTTATAAATATGAAAACAAAAATTTTCCTGAATCTTCCTGTAAAAGATTTAAATCGGTCAATTGCATTTTTTACCCAATTGGGCTTTTCATTTAATCCAAAATTTACTGATGATAAAGCAACCTGTTTGATTATTGGAGAAAATATAAATGCAATGCTTTTAGTAGAAGAGTTTTATAGAACATTTACTAATAAGCAAATTTGTAATACTGATACCACGAGTGAAGTTCTTATTGCGGTATCTGTTGAAACGCGTGAAGAAGTAGATGAAATGATGGAAAAGGTTGTTAAAGCCGGAGGATCCGAATATATGAAAAGACAAGATTACGGCTGGATGTATCAGCGTGTTTTTCTGGATATTGACGGACATCATTGGGAAGTTTTCTTTATGGATGAAAGTCAGATTCCACAGATGGGTTAGTTTTTGTAATTATATAATTAAAAGTATGATAACCGTTCAAAATACAGTGAATGCTCCAATTGATAAGATTTGGGAAATCTGGACTAAACCAGAACATATTCAGAAATGGAATATTCCTTCATCAGACTGGCATAATCCATATGCCGAGAATGATTTGAAAGTTGGCGGTAAATTCAAATTTGTAATGGCTGCAAAAAATGGAGATGGATTTGACTTTGAAGGCATATATACTAAAGTTGAAAAATTTTCATTGATAGAATATCGACTTTATGATAACAGAACAGCAAGTGTCCGTTTTGAAATTATTGATGACAAAGTGAAAATTACAGAAACATTCGAGCCTCAAAAAGAGGATTCTGAGAGCATGCAGAAAGAATGGTGCCAGGCAGTTATTGATAATTTTAAAAAGTATGTTGAAGCAAATGACAACACAAGCCATTAAAAACAGCAAAGTGACTGACTTTCTGGACGGGCAAAACCATCCGTTTAGAAAAGAGATAGAAGAATTAAGAGAGTGTATTTTATCATCAAATAAAAATTTGACTGAAAATATAAAATGGAATGCGCCTAATTATTGTTTTGAGAACGAAGACAGAATTACAATGAGGATTCAGCCAATAACTACACAAATTCAGCTAATTTTTCATAGAGGAGCAAAAAAGCAGGAACAGCCAAAAGATAAATTGATAGCAAATAATAGTAAAATGTTAGTTTGGAAAGAGAATGACAGAGCAATCATAACTTTTAAAAATAAGCAAGACATTGAAAATGGAAAAGTTGAATTGAAAAATATTATAAACGAATGGATAAACGCAACGAAAAGTTCTGTCGAACCGGGTTAAAAGCACTTTAAAGAAAATAAATGTAAGTTAATATATTTTAAACTGAACTAAAATGATAACAGTACAAACAACGATTAATGCATCAATAGACAAAGTTTGGGACTTCTGGACCTTACCGGAACATATTAAAAATTGGAGTTTTGCTTCATCGGACTGGCACACACCGCATGCTGAGAATGATTTGAAAGAAGGAGGAAAATTCAAATCGACGATGGCAGCAAAAGATGGCAGTATGAGCTTTGATTTTGAAGGCGAATATACTTTGGTGAAACAACACGAGGCCATTGAATATGTAATGGCAGATGGAAGAAAAGTTGAAATTAGCTTTAATAAAACTCCGGACGGAGTAGAGATAATAGAAAGTTTCGATCCTGAAACACAAAATTCAGAAGAAATGCAGCGTGGAGGCTGGCATGCAATTTTGGATAATTTTAAAAGTTATGTGGAGAATAATTAATTAATCTCGCAAAGGTGCGAAGTCGCAAAGTTTATCTTTATTTAGCTTCTTTGCGACTCTGCGCCTTTGGGAGCAAATAAACTTAGCATTATAAAGCAGGCTTAAATTATCTTACATAACTTATATGGTTTAACATAAAAATAATTACATGACAAAACAAATATGGTTGAATCTGCCTGTAAAAGACGTGGCAAAAGCGAAAGACTTTTTTTGGAAAATAGGTTTTTCTTTTAATGAACAACATGATACGCCAAGCTCTACCTGCATGGTAGTAGGCGAAGGGAATTTTGTAGTAATGCTTTTTGAAGAATCATTATTTAAAAGTTTTTCTCAAAATGAACTGACAGATACGCAATCAAGTTCTGAAATTTTAATTTCGATTGATACTGAAAATGCTGCAGAAGTAGATGAATTAGCTGAAAAAGTAAAAGAAGCCGGCGGAAATATTTTCGCACCGCCCGCAGAGAGTCAGGGATGGATGTATGGATTTGCTTTTGCTGATTTAGACGGACATCGTTGGAATGTCCTGTTTATGGATTTTAGTAAATTACCTCAATAAAAATTAGATATGGAAACATTAGAATTTAAAATTAGAATCAAAGCTCCGGCAGAAAAAGTTTGGTCAGTTTTATGGGATGATGAAAGCTATAAAAAATGGACAGGGGCTTTTTGTGAAGGTTCTTACGCAATAAGTGATTGGAATGAAGGTGATAAAATACACTTTATGTCTCCAAGCGGAGAAGGAATGAACAGTATTATCGAAAAAAAAATTCCAAATGAATATATGGCTTTTAAGCATATTGGAGAAATAAAAGATTTCAAAGAATTACCAATTGATGAAGAAACCAAAAAATGGAGCGGCGCAATGGAAACTTATCGATTAACTCCCGATGATGAGTTTACGGACTTAGTAGCTCAGGTTGATGTAGTCGAAAAATATATCGATTATTTTAAAGACGCTTTCCCGAAAGGGTTAGAAACAGTAAAAGAATTATCAGAAGAAAGAAAATAGGCTAAAGACTTAAAATTGAGTATAAAAATAATAACAAACAATAAAAAATAAAATATCATGGCAACATCAGTAAACCCGTATTTAATTTTCAACGGAAATTGTGAAGAAGCATTTCTGTTTTACAAATCAGTTTTTGGAGGAGAATTTCCGTATATCGGAAAATTTAAAGATATGCCTGCAGGCGAAGATGGAGGTTGTGCCGAAATATCAGAGAAAGATGCAAATCGAATAATGCACGTTTCGCTGCCAATCGGAAATACTGTTTTAATGGGAAGTGACAGCAATGAACAATCCGGAGATGTAACTTTTGGAGGAAATTTTTCAGTATCGATCAATGTCGAAAGCAAAGAAGAAGCCGATCGAATTTTTAACGGACTTTCAGCAGGCGGAAACGTTGTTATGGCAATGGATAAAACTTTCTGGGGAGCTTATTTCGGAATGTTTAAAGACAAATTCGGCATTAGCTGGATGGTGAATTTTGACGAAAATGTACCAAATAAATAACAGACAACTTTAATTTGGAGTGATTTAAAGTTATATTATTTTAATACACGAAGATTATTGTTAAATTAATTCAAAAAAGCACATTAAATTGTGCTTTTTGTGTTTAAAAAAACAAAGGATATCCTTTTTTATAAACAATAGATTACCGATTTTTGTCGCTTCTTAAAATCAATAAGGATAAAATGGCTACAGAAGATAAAGAAATTATTTTATTAAAAGTTTCAGGACATGACAAACCGGGAGTTACCGCCGGTTTAACATCCGTATTGGCTACTTATGATGCCATTGTTTTAGATATTGGTCAGGCCGATATTCACGATACATTATCTTTAGGAATTTTATTCGAAATCGAAGCGGGTTCAAGTTCAGGACCTGTCTTAAAAGATTTGCTGTTTAAAGCTTATGAATTGGAAGTGAAGGTTAAATTTATTCCGATTTCTATCGAAGATTACGAAACATGGGTAAAATCACAATCCAAACAGCGATATATTATTAATCTTTTAGGAGAAAAATTAACAGCAATCCAACTGGCAGCTGTCACTAAAATATTATCAGATCAAAATTTAAATATTGATTCTATTATCAGATTAACCGGAAGAACTTCTGTTGTCGAAAAAGAAGAATATCCGCGTTCCTGCATACAATTATCCGTAACCGGTGAAATTGTAAATAAGATCGAAATGACTGCTAATTTTATGGCAATCTCCAGAACTCTGGATGTTGATATTTCTTTTCAGGAAGATAATATTTACAGAAGAAACAGACGTTTGGTTTGTTTCGATATGGATTCTACTCTAATTCAAACAGAAGTAATTGATGAATTGGCAGAACTTAATGGTGTGGGCGACCAGGTAAGAGCCATTACAGAATCTGCGATGAACGGTGAAATTGATTTTAACGAAAGTTTCAAACAACGAATGGCTTTGCTGGAGGGTTTGAGTGAAGACGTTTTACAAAAAGTGGCCGAAAATTTGCCAATTACAAAAGGAGCTCATCGTTTAATGAAAGCTTTAAAATATTACGGATATAAAACCGCTATTTTGTCTGGTGGATTTACCTATTTTGGAGAATACCTGCAAAAAGAATTGGGTATCGATTACGTTCATGCCAATCAATTGGAGATTAAAGACGGTAAATTAACCGGTAAATATTTAGGCGATATTGTTGACGGACTCAAGAAAGCCGAACATCTTCAGGCAATTGCCGAAAAAGAAGGTATTCACATCAATCAAACTATTGCCGTTGGTGATGGTGCAAACGATTTGCCAATGCTGAATTTAGCTGGTTTAGGAATTGCTTTTCACGCAAAACCAAAAGTAAAAGAAAGTGCCTCAACATCTATTTCAAGTTTAGGTCTTGATGGTGTTTTGTATTTATTAGGATATCACGACAGGTATATCGATATGATGTAATAAACAGATAGATTGTCATTTCGTAGAGGTGCACAGCAGTGCGTCATCGCAATCAAATAAAAATAAACCTTAGTTCATTTATTGAATTAAGGTTTTTTATGGGCATGCCCCGCCGAAAAAAGCGGGTTGGGCTATCCGTTTCACCCGAGCGATAGCGAACTGACGAAATAATCTTTTATGCCGAACTCCGGCATAAAAGGATTTCCACTGCTATCCCTCATGAGATTTAAGTTTTATAAGAAGTTTCTATTTTGAATTGCCTCTTGCTTTAGCTGGAGGAATATAAATTAAAATAGGTTAAGGCTTTTAGCCAAAATTATTGGGAAACTTAAATTTGGCTAAAGCCTACATTTTGCTGATTTAGTCCAACTAGCTAAAGCTAGTGGCAAGTCAATAGTATTTTAATCTAATGTGAACATTTCTTTTGCTAGGCCTTGTGCTAGCGCGAGCGTCCCGCTCGTGTGTACAATCAAACTTCAAATTATTTTCTTTGCGGGTACGAGCGGGACGCTCGCATTAGCATGGGGATTCATTAATTAATAATTGAAACAATGTTTCTAATTCTTTTTTAGTAGTAAATGAATTATTTCTTAAGTAATAATATAAATAACTTAATTTTATAAAAAAGAGTTCATTTGTAGGGAAATATCTAAATCGAATAATTGTAAATGGAGAGTTGTTTTTTTGGACAGTAACATCTATTTTAGAGTTTAAAAACTGATTCCATTCGCCGTTTACATTGTAAATATTTTTTCCTCCGATAAAATGATTTTGCTCAGCATCTTCTTTTTCAAGAACAAATAAACCATTTGAATTGACTTGTAAATAAGAATAGTGATTGTCTTTGTTTTGTCCAAACTGAAATAAACTTTCAATACAATTGAACTTATAAATCATAGGTTCAGAGTTTAAACTTAATTTGACTCCAAAAAACTTTATTTCGTTGTTTTCAATAAAATCTGAATCCATTAATCCTTTCAGTTCTTTTGAGTCGAGATGTAATGTATTAGCCAATTTTAAATTCATAAGGTGGATATTTTAGAATTCTTAGACTATATAATTTTGTCCTACATCTCCTTCAGCTGTTCCAAATAATCCCTCTGGTTCGAAAGCCTCGGAATCTTATGCTGACCACCAAGTTTATCTCTTTCCTTTAACCAATCATAAAATAAGTTGTCTCTGGCAACATTAATCACCAAAGGATTTAAAGTCATGTTATTGTAGCGTTTGGCTTCGTAATCAGAGTTTAAAGTCTGCAAAGTTTCATCAAGCACTTTTTGGAAAAGCCCAACATCAGCCGGTTTTTTCTTGAATTCTATCATCCATTCATGAGCGCCTTTTTCTTTGTCCTGCATAAAGATAGGAGCAACAGTATAATCAATCACTTCGGTTTGGGTAATTTCGCAGGCTTTGGCAATTGCCTGATCGGTATTTTCGACCATTAATTCTTCACCAAAAACATTTATATGATGTTTGGTTCTTCCCGTAATCCGAATTCTGTACGGATTTAATGAAGTAAAACGAATCGTATCGCCAATTAAATAACGCCATAATCCGGAATTTGTAGTAATGACTAAAGCGTAGTTTTTATTCAGTTCAACATCGGCTAAACGAATCACTTTCTGGTTTGGAGTTCCAAAAGTATCCATAGGAATAAATTCATAGAAAATTCCGTAATCTAACATCAGCAATAAATCGCTTGAATTATTTAAATCCTGAATAGCAAAAAAGCCTTCGGAGGCATTATAAATTTCGTAATATTTAAAATCCTTTTTTGGCAGAATTTTTTTGTACTGCTCTTTATAAGGAGAAAAGCTGACGCCTCCATGAAAATAAACTTCAAGATTTGGCCAGACATCCAATAACGTTTCTTTACCGGTATTTTCTAAAACTTTATTCATTAAAACCAGCATCCAGGAAGGAACCCCCGCAAAACTGGTTACGTTTTCATTTTTTGTTTCATTGATAATCGCTGCAATCTTGCTTTCCCACTCTGTCATCAAAGAGGTTTTACTGCTTGGTGTACTGCTGAATTCGGCCCAAATAGGCATATTTTCAATCAAAATAGCAGACAGATCTCCAAAAAAAGTATTGTTGTTTTCGTAAATCTGGGAGCTTCCGCCTAAACGAAGACTTTTTCCTAAAAACAATTCCGAATCTTCGTTATTATTCAGATACAAACAAAGTAAATCCTTGCTTCCTTTATAATGACAATCTTCAAGAGCTTCATTACTTACAGGAATAAATTTACTTTTGGCATTGGTAGTTCCGCTGGATTTGGCGAACCATTTTATAGGTGTTTCCCAAATCACATTTTGTTCACCCTGGCGGGTTCTTTCAATCAGGGGTTGTAATTCTTCATAAGTGGCAATTGGAACTCTTTCAGCAAAAGTCTGATACGAATTAATCGATGAAAATTCATATTGTTTCCCAATAATTGTATTTTCTGAGGCTGTCAATAAGTTGTGCAGCAGTTCTTCCTGAACTTCATTAGGATATTTTAGAAAAAGTTCAATTTGATGTATTCTTTGTTTGAGAACCCAGGATGCGAATGAATTGATTATGGATAGGGGCATGGGGAATTTTTAGATTTTAGATTGCTGATTTTAGATTTTAGATTTTGTGGCTAGTGCAAAATCAGGAAATTTAAAATTTGAATATTGATAACAAATATTAACTTTGTCCTTCATATCAAAAATAGTGTTTTTTTGCAAAAAACAATTCTATTTATAGTAAGATTCGATTTTTAAAATTGAGTTTTAACAATAAAAGTTCATTATTCTGAGCAAATATAAAATTTAAAATCAGCAATCTACAATCCAATGACATATCAAGGCGTACTTACAAAAATGCAAACTGAAATCGGAAACCCAATTCAATATTATCTGGTTTTTGAGGATAGTTTTCTAAATGTAAATCAATTATTGAATAAGGAAATTGAGATTAATTTTGTTGGTTATCAATGCCTGAACTGCCAGAAAAAGAAAAAAATATTCAGACAGGGTTTTTGTTATGATTGTTTTTATTCCAGTCCTGCAGTAGGTGATTGGATTATGAGACCGGAATTGAGTACGGCACATTTAGGAATTGCAGACCGTGATTTAGATTTTGAACAAAAAGTGCAATTGCAGCCTCATGTGGTTTACCTGGCCTTGTCAAGTGAAATAAAAGTTGGGGTAACACGTAAAACACAAGTCCCGACCCGTTGGATTGATCAGGGTGCAACACAGGCTATTGCAATTGTTGAGGTTCCAAATCGGTATTTAGCTGGTATTACAGAAGTAGCTCTTAAAAATCATTATGTTGATAAAACAAATTGGAGAAAAATGCTTCAGGATACAACAGCAATTTTTGATTTGATTGCTGAAAAAGCGAAAGTAGAAAACTTGATTCCCAATGAAGTTCGGGAATATTTTTATAGTCAGAAAAATGATTTATACGAGCTTAATTATCCCGTTTTATATTATCCTGGTAAAGTCACAAGTTTGAATTTAGACAAAACCACTTCGTTTCGAGGAAAATTAATCGGGGTAAAGGGACAATATTTAATTTTTGAAGACGGAACAGTTTTTAACATCAGAGGCTCGGAAGGTTATGCCGTAACTATCGCTGTCTGAGTATTCCATTTTAAATTTTGTAATAACCAAATGCTTTGTGATTTACAAAGCATTTTTTGTTTTTAAATATTTGATATTGAAATGCTTGGTATGTGAAACCTGAAACGTTTGGTTACAATTTTATAATGATTACTTATTGGAAGGTTTTAATTTTGGAAGAATATAGAATTTAGTTTTGTATGTGCACAAGAAAAGTTCTTTTAAAACAATATAATCCAAATCTAAATTATTATAAAATGGGTATTTTAAGTAAAATAAATGTTTTTAGACGTGCTTTAATGCACGGCCTTACTAAGAATATTGGAAAACAGAATTCGGAGCAGGGAATTATTTTGGTTAATAAAAACGAAGTCAAAAGAGTTTTAATTTGCAGACCAAATGCTAGATTAGGAAATCTTTTACTAATTACGCCCTTTGTTCAGGAGATTGAACAAACGTTTCCAAATTGTAAAATTGATTTATTTGTGAAAGGAACTTTGGCCCCTGTCATTTATGAAAATTATGAACACATTTCCCAAATAATTGAACTACCCAAAAAACCTTTCAAAAATCTATTAAAATATTTTAGCGTCTGGCTTTCATTAAAAAAGCAAAAATATGATATCGCCATCAATGTAGATCAGGGTTCATCTTCAGGACGACTGGCAACAAAGTTTTCTAATTCGAAACATAAATTTTTTGGTGATTTGCCTTTTTCGGCTAATTTATATTATGGTGATTATGCTCACATTGCCAAATATCCTATTTATCATTTTAGGGATTATATAACTAAATTAGGTTTGGAGAAAAGGTATAGCAGAATTGCTCCTTTAGATCTTAAACTGACTTCTCTTGAAATTGCTGAAGGAAAAAAAACATTAAAAAATTTAGTGAACAATTCTAAAAAAACAATTTGTGTGTTTACTTATGCAACAGGAACAAAATGTTTGCCTGAATCGTGGTGGGAAGATTTTTATGCCAGTCTTAAATCTGAATATGAAAATTACAATATTGTTGAGATTTTACCCATCGAAAATGTTTCTCAAATCGGTTTTAAAGCACCCGCATTTTACAGTAAGAATGTTCGTGAGATTGGAGCAGTAATTGCCAATGCCGATTTATTTATTGGAGCAGACAGCGGAATTATGCATTTGGCAAGTGCTGTACAAACCCCGACTATAGGATTGTTTTCGGTTTCAAATCAGAAAAAATATGAGCCGTATGACAATAACAGTATTGGAATGGATGTAAATACATGTTCTGAAAAAGAGTATTTAAGAGCTATCCATACAATTCTTGATCATGACAAATCAGAGATATATTTCAAAGCAATTTAGAGATTAAAAAAAAGGTCAGTCTGTAATAGACTGACCTTTAATTTCTTATTTTTTCTTCTTGAATAAGCCATTCAACAGGTCGCTGGCTTTTGTTTTTACCTCTTCATTAGTTTTTGCTTTATCAGTAGCAGTCTTTGTAGTATCTTTTGATTTGGTATTCTTATTGAGTAAATCAGTAAGGGCAGAAGCTCCTTTTTGAGTCAGCTTTTCTTTTTGCTGATTTACTACCTGAGTCGTTAAGTTACTCACTGCTGTTTTAGTATCCAGAGCTACTTTAGGTTTTGAAAAATTACCGGTAATCATACCATTAATGGGAATGTTTTGCAACTTGGCTGCATCCGCCGAAGATAATTTTGAAAGGAAAGAATTTGCTTCTGTACCCAAATATTTTGCCGGAACATCTAATTTAACGCTGTAATTCATTACTTGGTCAAACCCATGTGTTCCGCCAATGGTGGCTTTAATGTCTTGGTATTTAATATCAAATGGTTTTACATTCACCTTTCCGTTTTCAAAAGATAATGCCATTTTCAGGTTGTCCAAATTCAATTTATTCACATCAATAAATTTTATTTTTGAACCTAATTCCTTTAATAAAGTAGAGTTTTTGGCATTTATTGTAGTAGAAAGCAATTGGCCGAATAAATCCCCGGTAAGTGATTTTAGGTCAGGAGTCAATTCTTTTGCATCTAAATTTCCGTTTAATTTTATAGTCGAATTCAATTTTCCATTGATGATTCCTGCCAAAGGAGCAATTTTTTTCATCATATCCAATTGCGTAAATGTCTGTGCAATATCAACTTGATTGAAACCTAAAGCCATATTAAAAGTAGGTACTTTTGTTTTGGTAGAAACAGCTCCGTTCAAACCGATTGTTCCGCCAAAAATGGATGTTTTAAAGTTTTCCAAAGTTGCTTTTTCATCCTTGATCAGCAATTTTCCGGAAACGGCTGTTAATTTTAAATTATCGTATAAAACTGTGTTGGCTTTAGCATTTAGTGTACAGTTTAAGAAAGCCGGAATTTTCATCGCTTCTGCCGGTTTAGCTTCTGCTTTAGTCGTTGCGGGTTCTCCTGAAGTCATAAAATCATCTACCGCCAATTGATTAGAACTCATATTGAAGTTTCCTTTCAGCTCTTGTTTTTTAAACATAAAACCATAGAAATTTTCTAAAGTTCCATTGATGCTCATATCACTTTTTCCGGTCGTCGCATTAAATTGTTTCAGATTAATTTTACTCGGATTGAACTCAACCAAAGCCGTGCTGATATTCATTGATTTATTGTTCTCATCAGTGTATTTAAAACCAGATAAGCTCATTGTTCCGGCATTTTTAATATTTTGATATTGGCTGTTTTCTACAGATGCCATATCAAAATTTGTTGTAACATCAGCTTTTAAAATACCTGACAAAGGTTTGTCAATTTTAATTGGATATGCTTTTGAAAGGTTTGCCAGATTGATGGTCCCTTTTAATGCAGCATCTACAATTGGGTTTACAGTTATGTTTTTTACATTCGCTTTAGCGCTGAAAACATCCTGATCAATTTTAAAAGAAAGTTTGTCCAGATTAACGTAGGTGTCATTCAGGATACCGGTTTCATTGATGATTTTAGTATCGATTACAATGTTCTGAACTGATTTTGGTAAGTTCGGATATTGAAAAGAAGCATTATTAGACGCAATTGCAATATTGAATTTCGGAACAGTTGTATCTGTTAATTCTCCTTTTGCAAATCCTGCTATTGTAAAGTCTCCGGTAGTTTTTACACCATCTAAACCTGAAGCATACGCTGACGGAATTAATCCTAAAAAGTTAGTAAAAGATGAGGTCGGTGTTTTGAATTTTAAATCATAAATCTGACCTGCTTCTACCATCTGAATAAATCCGTCAAATTCTAAAGGTAATTGGTTAATCAAAGCTTTATTTTCTTTAAAAGTATATTTGCTTTGGGCTAAATCAATTCCTAATACCGCATCCAAAGTCAAAGAGATGTTTTTCATATAATTGACTTTATCCATGTCTAAAGAAACTTTAGCCGTTGATTTTGTTGTTAAATCAAGTTTTGAATTGGTAAAATCTCCGGTTCCTTCATGATTTAAACTATCAATAACCATTTTTATTTTCGAACCCTGATCAATATATCTGAAAGTGAAATTTTCAATTTTATAGTTCTGAATTTTTAAAGAAAGCGGCTTGCTCTTATCATCAGTCTTTGTTTCTTTTTTGTCTTTTAGGGCAATATCAAAGTTTCCAACTCCATCTTTGTTGAAAATAATATTGATTAAGCCGTTTTGAGAACTGATTCCTTCAATGTTCATAGGTTCATCTTTTCCTTTAAAAAGTTCTTTGATACTCATCTTCAGATTTAATTCTCCTAATGAAACCAAAGTATCACCTTCAAAAGGAGCTTTGTTGATAATCACCAGTTTCTCAATTCCAACCGTTGCATCCGGAAAGTTTTTAAACAAACTTAAGTCGGCATCAGCGAAACTCACTTTAGCATCAACACTTTCATTGATAGCTTCTGTAATTTTATTTTTAATCTGGTCTTTGAAAAAGTAAGGGATTGCAAATAATGCAGCAATGAAAACTACGATTACAATTCCTGTGATTTTTAGAATTTTCTTTAACATAATAAATTTTAGTTATTTGGGGTTAAAACAGAGAAAATTGATATATTATCGCCACAAAAATAGCTTTTTATACTGGAGATTTTTTGTAATTTTTTCATAAAAAGCAATAAAAAAAATCCGCTTGAAAATTAATTCAACGGATTTTTCAGTGCAGCTCAATTATTTTTGAATAAAAGAGACTATTTTATTAGTCATTACTTCTGAAATTGGTAATGTCTCATTGTTGTAGCTCGCCATGTTTGCCTGCATATCACCATCGACTATTTTCATTATATGATTCATTTTGTCAACAATTAATAATTCGGCTTTTTTATTGGATTGCACTAAACTTTCAGCATCTTTTACAGTTACCTGCAAATCATTGTTTCCCTGTACAATTAAAACAGGGATATTCAATTTTTTAATTTCTGCCTGTGGATTGTATTTAAACCAGGAAATTAAATAAGGCTGAATACTGGCCCTAAAAAGAGAATTAAGAATTGGATCGACTTTTTTTACCGTATTTCCGTTTTTTAAACTGTCAATAATTGGAAAAGTCAAATCTTCAATCTGCTTGTTTGATTTCGATGCAATTTGTGTTTTTATCAGCTTATCCGCTGATTCTCCGGCTCCGGCAATAGAAATAAATTTATCTGCTTTTACACTCGCAATCATTCCGATTAATGATCCTTCACTATGACCGATAATGATTATTTTAGAAAATCGGCTGTCTTTTTTTAATAAATCTACCCAACTTTTGACATCCTCTATATAATTTTCAAATCGTAAATTTTCTTCAGATTTAGCCGATGCTTTGCTTGCAGCAATTCCTCTTTTGTCAAATCTTAAAGAAGCAATTCCGTTTTTTGCTAAAACTTCGGAGAGCATTTTCAGCGAATTGTTTTTCATTATCGCATTGTTCCCGTTTCGATCTGTTGGTCCCGAACCCGAAATTAGCAAGGCAATGGGATATTTTTGAGATAAATCGGGAGCTGTTAATGTACCAAATAGCTCTTCTGAATTAATTTTTAAAGTTAAATCAGATTCTTTATAAGTTATCAGGCTTTTGTTTTGGGCATTTACAAGATTGAAAAATACCACAAAGAGGACAACATATATTTTTTTCATTTTCTTCCGGGATTATTTAATGTTTATCCCAAAAGGAATCATCGCCTGAACTCCTTTTTGTTTTTGAAGTTTTTTTACCTGCTCAATCAAAAGGTAATTTTCTTCACCAATTTCTTCCTTGATAAAAGCTTCTTTTGATTTTGCGAAAGGAAGGCCGGACAAAATATCATCAAAATTTTTCTCGTATTCCGGATAATTTTGTGTGCTGTATGATTTTATTTTTGCAATTTTTGCTGCTTCGGCAATCGCGTCATCTAATCCTCCAATTTTATCCACTAAACCAATTTTTAAAGCTTGTGTGCCCGTCCAGACTCTTCCCTGAGCAATTGAATCTACCTGGGCAAAAGTCATTTTTCTGCCTTCAGCTACATGCGTAACAAAAGTTTTGTAAATGTGTTCTACGCTTTCTAATGTAAAAGCTTTAAATTTCTCATCAATTGGTAGAAATGGGCTATAATTGGCTGCGTTTTCATGCGTTTTTACCTGTTCTGTGTTTATTCCTAATTTATTTGCCAACGGAGAAAAATTCGGCAAAATACCAAATACACCAATAGAACCTGTGATAGTGTTGTTTTCGGCATAAATTTTATTGGCATTGCAGGCAATGTAGTAACCGCCTGAGGCTGCATAATTCCCCATAGAAACGACAACAGGTTTTACTTTTTTGGTAATTTCAATTTCTCTCCAGATTAAGTCAGAAGTCATTGCACTTCCGCCTGGGCTGTTGATTCGTAAAACTATTGCTTTTACATCTTCATTTTTTCTGGCTTCCTGTAGTGAACGGCGCATTGAACCCTCACCAATTTCATTTACATCACCTTCACCACTGCCAATTTCTCCCTGAGCATAAATAATTGCAATTTGATCAGTTGTTGTGTTTGCTAAAGCTGTAGTTATGTTATTTTGAGTATAATCAGCAATCGAAATTTTATTATAATCTTCATCGTCGGTTACTTTCAGTGCTTTTTTTATGGCATTATGATAAACGTCTTCGTAGGCAATAATATCAATCAAATGTTCTGTTTTTGCCATTTCCGGAGTTCTCGCCAATAATCCGTTTGCAATTTCATTTAGTTTGGCTACAGGAATATTTCGGCTTTTTGAAATATCGGTTGAAACAGTTGTCCAGATTGAGCTTAAAAGAGCAGTCATTTGTTCTCTGTTGGCATCGCTCATTTTGTTTTCTAAAAATGGTTCAACGGCACTTTTGTATTTTCCATGGCGGATTACTTCCATGTGGATACCCGATTTATCCTGAAAATCCTTAAAGAACATTACTTCAGCCGAAAGTCCTTTGAAATCTAAATCGCCGGCAGGATTCAAATAAATGGTATTGGCAACGGAGTTTAGATAATATTCTTTTTGAGAATAAGCATTGGCGTATGCCCAAACAAACTTGCCTGATTTTTTGAAACTTTCGAGTGCGTTTCTTAAATCTTTATATTGTGCCAGACCTAATGAAGATTCATCATTTAAAATAGAAATTCCTTTAATTTTATCATCCGTTTTTGCTGCTTCTATCGCGTTAATGACATCGGTTAAACCAATTCCTTTTTTATCAGAAAAAAATGTTACTAAAGGATCTTTATATTTTCCTGCATAGTCGTTTTGTATTTCTTTTAAATTTAATTCTATTACAGAATCTGATTTTACAGAAACCGTTTCGTCTCCTCCAAAAATGGCCCCAATAAGGATTACACCAAAAAAGAATAGCATAATGAATACAAAAATACCAATCACAGTGGCAATAACATTTCCTAGAAATTTCATAAATATGTTTTTTTAATAAGTATCAAAAAAGGTTGGTTTGTTACAAATTTAGTTTTTTAAATTTAACCTGATTGATCTGTTCTTGGGGCAAATATATTGTTAATTCTAAAATAGTTTTAGTTAATTTGCATTAATTATGAAGTCACAGCATCAAGTCGTTTTATCAATAGGCAGTAACCAGGGAAATCGGTTAGAAACCATCGAAACTTGTATTGATTTAATACATCGGGAAGTTGGGACTGTTATTCAGGTTTCAAAACTATATGAAACTCCCGCATGGGGATTCGAAAGTGATGCTTTTTACAATTGTGCACTGCTTTTGCACAGTAACCTATCGGCGCAAAAAATACTAAGTCAGATTTTAAAAGTTGAAAAAAAATTAGGCAGAATCCGCTCTGATCAGCAAGGGTATCAATCGAGGATTATTGATATAGATCTGATTGTTTTTGACGATGAAATAATTGATTCTGAAAAGCTTCAGATTCCACATCCGTTAATGCAGAACAGGAAATTTGTATTACTGCCGATGCAGGATTTGAAATTAGACTGGAGACATCCCGTTTTTCAAAAAACAATATCCGAATTAATTGCGATTTCACCGGATGACAGTATTTGTACAGTTGTTCAGGATTTAAAAAAACCATTGCGGGAAATTCCGTTGGAACGGTTTAATTATATTGCTCTGGAAGGAAATATTGGAGCAGGAAAAACGACACTGGTACATAAAATTGCCGAAGATTTTAATGCTAAAACAGTTTTGGAACGGTTTGCCGATAATCCGTTTTTACCTAAATTTTATAAAGATCAAAACCGCTATGCTTTTCCGCTTGAAATGTCTTTTCTGGCGGATCGTTATCAGCAATTATCAGATGACCTGGCACAATTTGATTTGTTTAAAGATTTTATCGTTGCCGATTATCATATTTTTAAGTCTTTGATTTTTGCTAAAATTACGCTGGCAGAAGATGAATATCGTTTGTACAGGAATTTATTTGATATTATTTACAAAGAAATGCCAAAGCCGGATTTGTATATTTATTTGTATCAGAATACGGAAAGGTTACTTCAGAATATCAAAAGAAGAGGACGAAATTACGAGCAAAATATTTCGGCAGATTATTTAGATAAAATCAATAATGGTTATTTAGAATATATTAAATCTGAAACTGATCTTAATGTTTTAATAATTGATGTTTCGGATCGTGATTTCGTAAAAAATCACGATGATTATCTTTTTATTTTGGGTGAAATTCAGAAAGTAATTAGATAATGTGTCAATTTGAGAATTAGAAAATTTTTAAAGTTTTTTTACATTCCAACAACAGCTACAAAGTTTATCTTTTTTGCATAGATAATCTTCTCATTTTCTAATTAACAAATTTTCTAATTAAAAATTACCTCTTCAAAGAAAAATGACCTCTGAAAACAGGCATAGTATTGTCAATTTTTAAGGTATACCAATAATCGGATGCCGGGAGTGATGCTTTATTAAAAGTACCGTCCCAACTCATTTTGGAGCCATTGAGTTTTATGATTAGTTTTCCATAGCGGTCAAAAATAGTAGCTTCGGCGTGAGGATAATTTTCCATTCCGGTCACTTCCCAAAAATCATTGTAGGAATCGTTATTTGGTGTGAAAAAAGCAGGAAAAATCAAAACAATAAAATTCTGATTAACTTCATTAATATTGCATAGATTGTTTTTTGCTCTCACATATGCAGTTTGCAATCCACCGGGCACATCATAAAAAATATTTGAAGACTGGTAATTTTGACCATCTACCGAAAATTCAAAATAATCTTCGGTATTTGCCAGATTAATACTGATAGTTCTTTCATTGACATTAATATTTTTGATAATTGGTTTTTTATATTCAATTACTGTAATTGTTTTTGTGCTGGTACAATTTTCAGGTGCCGGACTGGTTACTTCTACAGTATGAGTTCCGGAAGCCGAAACGGATATGGTTTGTGTTGTTTCTCCTGTTGACCATTTATAAGTAACTCCGGTTATTTTAGCATCCAGCAAAACTGTTTGGTTTTCACATAAAACAACTTCTTCATCTGTAACTACAGGAGGAGTATATACAATTATATCCACAGGAGTACGAATAGGATTAATACAGCCGTTATTTGATGCTTCGGCGTAGTAGGTTGTATTTGTCGAAAGTACAGGTGTTTTAAAATTATTTCCATTATATAAACTTGTGCCGCCAGTTGAAGTGGTAAACCAATTTATAATGCCAATATTTGAAGTAGCTTGTAAAGTGACACTTGCCGAACCACAAATATAAACAGGAGAAGAAGTAATTGGAATTTCAGGTGTAACATTTATTGTAGCAACAACAGGTTTTCTATTGAATTCGCAGCCTGCATTTACATAATAAGTTGTAGTTGTACTTATTACAGGAGTTGAAAAAGAGTTTCCGGTGGCCAATAAATTACCCCCGGTTGCGGCATCATACCAGCTAATTGTTCCTGCGTTAGCAGTAGCTGTGAGGGTTAATATTCCCGAATCACATCTTGAATTTGGAGTTGTGCCGGTTATTTGAGGAATTGTAATTGTTGTACTCGCCGAAATTTGTAGAGTTGGATCTCCGGGCATTCCTCCGTATTCCACGATATATCCTTTAGGGTAGTAGTTTCCCGGTGGATCTCCTTGTTCTGGAAGATCGTTCCAGGTTCCTGGGTTTCCTACTGCCGAAGAAGTTATGTGAGCATAATCTTCACCGTTTGGCTTGGTTGAATTTGTAGTGTCGTTAGGTTCATTAGGAGCATTCCAATTCGCATAATAAAAAGGAGCTGTTGTTGTTCCGTTAGTTTTTCCCATCCAGAAAGTAGTTCCTGCTTCTGGTCCGGTAACCCATTTCCACACTCCTTCTGTTTCGGCATCACTTCCACCAATCCATCCTGTTCCTGGCGCTTGCGCTCCGGCTAACTGTGCTTCATCAGCGGCTGTTAAAGTGGCTAAATAGCCTTGTAAGCCATAATAGCTTCTGGCTGCAGCTTCGTTTTTAGCTTTTGTCCAATTAATACCTGAAGATGCAATATATTCATAATAATGACCATTGCTGGGTAAATAACTAAGTTGTCCCGCACCTAAGGTAATCGAAAAATTTCGGGTTCCGGAAGGTGAAGCAGACGAATTATTGAATTCTACATCTTTAATGGCAGCTATAAAATCGAGATAGCTAATTGGTACACCGGTTGGACTGTATAATTTCAGTTTTCCTGCATTAATATCCCAACTTGTTGTAATGGTAGGATGTGACAAAGGATTAGCAAGTGTTAATACATCCTGTCCGTTTACATAACCAGTTGAAATTTGAATATAAGTAGCATCGGTATCGGGCTCAGCGGGATCATTTGTAATAGAAATGGTTTCGACTATTTTTAAGGACGTTCCTTGGCAATAGGTCTGATTTCCTGTTGCGGTAATTACTGGAGGATTAA
The DNA here is from genome assembly GCF_059491325.1 of Flavobacterium sp. Flavsp81. Taxonomy (NCBI): domain Bacteria; kingdom Pseudomonadati; phylum Bacteroidota; class Flavobacteriia; order Flavobacteriales; family Flavobacteriaceae; genus Flavobacterium; species Flavobacterium sp. Flavsp81. Next base: position 4,297,025 of record NZ_CP168505.1, read on the forward strand.
TCACATTGGTGGTTTTGGTATAGTCTTCAGAAAAACTTGATGCGGCATCTTTAGATATTGACCAATTGACATCAGAATATGCTTTATTATCGACTTGTATACAGGTTAGGTTTGGGTTGAATTTTGAACTAAAACCTGCTATAATACTGTTATTGCCGTTTTTTAAATTAAGAGAGGTTAGTGAATTGTTACCACAATATAAATAAGTCAAAGCCGTATTTTTAGTAACATCCAAACTACTTATTTGATTTTGACTACAATTTAACTCCATTAATGCCAAAAAATCCTGTATGCCTGTTAAATCAATAATAGCTTTATTTGGAACATCCAAATTAGCAATCCCACTCACCTTGGCTGTAAGTACCCTGCCATCAATAGTGCCGCTATCAATCCCTAAATCAATCAATGCTTGTTCAAAATTTGGATCAGAAATCAATGTATATTGAGATAAACAAAAAAAACTGGATAAAAATAAAAACAGCAAAAACGTTTTTTTCATGGCAAATTAATTTTGGAAACTCTTTTTAGTAAAAGTAGCGAAGAGATTTCTAAAATAAGTGCTGTGAATTGGCTTTTTTGTTTAAAAAATCATAATTTTTACAGATATCACAAATTCCAATTGATTTTTTTAAATAAATCCCAAACAACTATCCCGGCGCTTACGGAAATGTTTAAAGAGTGTTTGGTGCCTAATTGCGGAATTTCAATACATCCGTCACAAATAGCAACGGCTTCCTGAGAAACTCCATAAACTTCATTTCCAAAAACTAAAGCATATTTTTGATTTTTTTCCACTTTAAAATCCTGAAGAAAAATGGAACTTTCCACTTGCTCGATGGCTAAGGTTTGTACTTTTTCTTTTTTTAGATTTTCAATAACTTCCAATACGCTCTCATGATGTTCCCAAATTACAGTTTCGGTTGCGCCAAGAGCAGTTTTGTTTATTTCTTTATTAGGAGGAGTAGCTGTAATACCGCATAAAATTATTTTTTCAATCAAAAAAGCATCAGCAGTTCTAAACACAGATCCAATATTGTGCAGGCTGCGGATATCATCCAATACTAAAATTAGAGGTGTTTTTTCAGATTTTTTAAAATCTTCAATAGACTTTCTGTCTAACTCGTTATTTTCAAGTTTTCTCATTTGTGTTGAATTCTGGTCATAAAAAAAGCTTCCAAAGATAAGGAAGCTTTTTCGATTATTTTATTTTGTTCAGATTAGCTTTTTGCCGGATCCGGTAAAACTGTACCTTTAATTGTTAATGTTTTTGTAGGCTGTCCTTCAGCATTAGAAGTAACAGTTACTGTTTTTGTAAATGCACCAACTCTGTCAGTAGCATATTTTACACCAATCACACCTTTTGCTCCCGGAGCAATTGGTTCTTTTGGAGTTGTTGGCACAGTACAACCACAAGATCCTTGCGTGTTAGTAATGATTAATGGTTTTGTTCCGTTGTTTACAAAAACAAACTGGCGGTTACCATCAGCATTGTGAGCAATAGTTCCGTAATCAATTGTTTCGTTTTCAAAAACCATTCCGGCTCCCTGAACTTTAGCAACTTTTGCCGTAACAGCTTTTTTAGTGCTTTGAGCGTTAGAAGCTGTAATTCCAACTACAGCTAACATAGCGAATAAAATTATTTTTTTCATCTTTAAAGAGTCTTTTTAAATTATGAACAAATCTATATAAAAATCTTATATCAGAACTTAAAATATTCTTAAAATATTTTAATTTTTGAAGCTCTTCTATATTCTTTTAAAATATTATAAATTCGCTGTCATAATTTTCATTTAAAAACATACTAATTTGGGAGCGAAAGAGAAAGTGGTGAAGGAAACACCCTTGATGAAACAGTACAACGAAATCAAGAGAAAATATCCTGATGCATGTCTGCTTTTCAGGGTAGGGGATTTTTACGAAACCTTTGGAGAAGACGCTGTCAGGGCTTCTAAAATTCTCGGAATAACATTAACCAAAAGAGGGGCAGGTTCTGAAACTGAAACCGCATTGGCAGGTTTTCCGCATCATTCTATCAATACGTATTTGCCAAAACTGGTCAAAGCCGGACTCCGTGTAGCAATCTGTGATCAGCTTGAGGATCCGAAAATGACCAAAACTATCGTTAAACGTGGTGTTACCGAATTGGTTACACCGGGAGTTTCCCTGAATGATGAGGTTTTGCAATCTAAATCCAATAACTTTTTAGCGTCAGTTTATTTTACTAATAAAAATATCGGAATTTCATTTTTAGATGTTTCCACAGGTGAATTTTTAACGGCTCAGGGAAATGCAGAATATATTGATAAATTACTGCAGAATTTCAATCCGAGTGAAGTTTTAGTTCCGAAAAATAATAAAAGTGATTTTAAAGCTGCTTTTGGAGATGATTTTCATAGTTTTTATTTGGAAGACTGGATTTATAAAGAAGATTATGCAGTAGAAACTTTAACCAAACATTTTCAGACGGTTTCCTTAAAAGGCTTTGGCATCGAAGAATTAAAAGAAGGAATTGTTGCTTCAGGAGCTATTTTGTATTATTTATCAGAAACACAGCATAATCGTGTGCAGCATATCACTGCCATTCAGCGAATTGCCGAAGATGCCTATGTCTGGATGGACCGTTTTACGATTCGAAATTTAGAATTATATCACAGTTATAATCCAAACGCAGTAACACTTTTAGATGTTATTGATCGTACGCTTTCGCCAATGGGAGGACGTTTACTGAAACGCTGGCTGGCCCTTCCTTTAAAAGATCACAATAAAATAAAAGGACGTCATGACGTGGTTTCCTATTTGAAATCGAATTCGGAAGTTTTGCATAATATCCAATATCAAATTAAACAAATTTCAGATTTAGAACGTTTGATTTCTAAAATTGCTGCCGGAAAAGTTTCGCCCCGTGAAATTGTTTATTTAAAAGAATCCCTGGATGCTATTATTCCAATCAAAACCCTGGCGCTCGAAAGTCCTCAGGAAGCTGTAAAAGTTATCGGCGATAGTTTGCATGCCTGTGATTTGTTAAGAGAAAAAATCAAAACAACCTTAAATCAGGATGCGCCGGTTGCGATTGCAAAAGGGAATGCAATTGCAAAAGGGATCAGCGAAGAATTAGATGATTTACGGGCTATTTCTACTTCAGGAAAAGAATATTTAGAAGGAATCGAAAAAAGAGAATCGGAGAATACGGGGATTTCTTCTTTGAAAATATCATTTAATAATGTTTTTGGATATTATATTGAAGTTCGAAATACCCATAAAGATAAAGTGCCGGCAGAATGGATCCGTAAGCAGACTTTGGTAAATGCTGAACGTTACATTACCGAAGAATTAAAAGAATATGAAACGAAGATTTTAGGTGCTGAAGAAAAAATCCATAAAATTGAAACAGAGCTTTTTGAGCAATTAGTTGCCTGGATTGCAACTTATATCAAACCGGTTCAGATGAATGCGTATTTAGTAGCGCAGCTGGATTGTTTGTGCTCGTTTACACAGTTAGCAATCGAAAATCAATATGTATGTCCTGAAATTGATGAAACTTTTGAGCTTGAAATAAAAAACGGCAGACATCCGGTTATTGAAAAACAACTGCCTGTTGGAACTCCTTATATTGCCAATGATGTTTTCTTAGATAGGGAAACACAGCAGCTTATTATGATTACAGGACCAAACATGTCTGGTAAGTCAGCTATTTTGAGACAAACGGCTTTAATTGTTTTATTGGCTCAAATGGGAAGTTTTGTTCCTGCAGATAGTGTCAGAATGGGGATTGTTGATAAAATCTTTACGAGGGTAGGGGCTTCGGATAATATTTCGATGGGAGAATCTACTTTTATGGTTGAGATGAACGAAACGGCTTCTATTCTGAATAATATTTCAGATCGAAGTTTGGTATTGCTTGATGAGATCGGAAGAGGAACCAGTACCTATGACGGAATATCTATCGCCTGGGCTATTGCCGAATTTTTGCACGAGCATCCATCAAAACCGAAAACCTTATTTGCAACGCATTATCATGAATTGAATGAAATGACAGAATCACTGCCGAGAATTCAGAATTATAATGTTGCAGTAAAAGAATTAAAAGATACGGTTCTGTTTATCAGAAAGCTGGTAAAAGGGGGAAGTGCACATAGTTTTGGAATTCACGTGGCAAAAATGGCAGGAATGCCTCAAATTGTAATTTTAAAAGCACAGAAGCTGTTAAAGAAATTAGAGAAGAACCATTCAAGTGATGCATTAAACGGAATAAAACCTGCAAATGATGAAATGCAAATGAGTTTCTTTAATTTGGATGATCCTTTATTAGAAGAGATAAAAGAAGAGATTCTGAGCCTCGATATAAATGCGATCACACCTGTCGAAGCACTCATGAAGCTGAATGAGATTAAAAGAATGCTAAACAGGAAATAGTTTTTAGTTTTAAAGTTTAGGTTATCAGAAGGTTATAAAATAAGTGTGATTTTTTTTCAAAAAAGACTTGTTTAATTGAATAAATGTCCTAAATTTGCATCCGCAATACAGAACAAGTCAAGTGTTGCAGTTCTTATCAGAATTTGAAACGCGAAAATAGCTCAGTTGGTAGAGCGCGACCTTGCCAAGGTCGAGGTCGCGGGTTCGAGCCCCGTTTTTCGCTCAAAACCAAAACACTCGGATGGTGTTTGATTTAATTAATTTTTTTAAAAAATTAGCTAAAAAAAATACTGAAAGATATAATGCTCGGATGGTGAAATTGGTAGACACGCTGGACTTAAAATCCAGTGAACAGCAATGTTCGTGCGGGTTCAAGTCCCGCTCTGAGTACTAAAGCCTCTTCTTTTTGAAGAGGCTTTTTTTATTGTATAAAATCTCAGTTCTAAAGAATATATTTGCAAAGCAAATTTCAAGTAAATCTTAGTTAGTCTAAAATCAACAATCTAAAATCTAAAATTGTAAATGGGTGCTTTTGTAATTAGTAAAAGATTTAATGATGAATATAAATTTGTATTTACTTCCAGGAAGGGGAAAGTAATTTTTACAAGCCTGAGTTATGAATTAAAGTTTGAATGCGAAGAGGATATTGAAAAGTTTAAAATAAATACAGAGCAGGCTAAGTTTTTAAAATTTAAAGGCTCGGGAGGAAAGTATTTTTTCAAATTAATGTTGGGCGAGGTTCATTTCGCGACAAGCCGTAAATACACAACAGAATTGCTTTTACAGAAAGGAATTAAGGAAATTGTATTGTATGCTTCAAAAGCGGAGATTTTGGACTTCTCATCGGGTGATTTGATTTTTGAAGACGAAATAGTCAATAACGAAGAAGTTGTTGAATAAAAAAAGAGCATTTTGATTTAAATCAAAATGCTCTTTTTTTTATTACTACTGATAAAATTAAATTTTTATCAAAAAAAAAACCATCGCATTGATGGTTTTAAAATCTTTAGAACCGGGTTCTAATTATTTTTTTACTTCTTTAGCAGCTTCTTCAACTTTTGCAGCAGCAGAATCAACTTTTGCAGCAGCAGAGTCAACAGTTGCAGCAGCAGAATCAACTACAGCAGCAGCAGAGTCAACAGCAACAGCAGTAGAATCTACTGGAGTTTCAGCTGCAGCGTCAGCTTTTTTACAAGATACAACAGTTAAAACAGCAACAACAGCTAAACTTAAAAATACTTTTTTCATCTTACTTTATTATAAAAGGTTAATTATTAATTCGAGGCAAAGATATAAATTTTTTAATATGTAAAATATTTTTTTATTTTTTTTTTAAAATATTTTCCTTCGCCTTCGATTACGCTAATTATCAAATAACATGCCAAAAGAAGGGAAATTTGCTATTTTATTGTATTTTTCGTGTAAATTAATTTCTGTTGAATATCGCTGAATAAATTGGCAATTTTTGTTCTTCGATTTGTGATTTATTTTGCTTTTGCCTAAATATTCTGTAATGCAATGAAATAAAATTGAGCTTATGTTGTTCGTTTTTTTAAATAAAGCAACGTTTATAGAATGGTTTTTCTTGTTTTTTAGATTAGGAAATTACTTTCATAATGCGATTTGTAGCTCCTTTGTTGTCTTGTATATATGATTTGCAAATTTGTCCTTTCTCCTTTAAGGAAATTTGATCAGTAATAAGGTGGTTAAAAGCTTCCTTTAATTCTTTCTGGTCCGAAATAACAATACAGCCGCCAAGATTTACCAATTCAGTTGCTTCTGCAAAATTTGAATAATTAGGTCCGATAACAATTGGAATTCCAAATGCAGCCGGTTCTAAAATATTGTGGATACCCGGATTTCCAAACCCCCCACCGACGTAAGCAATGGTTCCATAGCTGTAAATTTTGGTCAGCAGGCCAACGGTATCAATGATAAAAACAGTGTAATCAGCGGGATTTTTATTTTCTTTTTCGGAGAATAATAATGTTGATTTTGTAATTTGAGATTTGAGATTCAGTATTTGATCCGATTTTATATTGTGAGGAGCAATGATGAATTTTATATTTTCAGAAGCCTGATTGATATAATTAATCAGCAAAGCTTCGTCTTTGGGCCAGGAACTTCCAATGATAATTGTTGTTTGATTGTTTTTAAAAGTGTGTATAAAATCTAATGAATTGTCTCTTTCTAAAATGGCATTTACACGATCAAAACGTGTGTCTCCCGAAACAATTACATTATGAAATCCGATTGCTTCAATTTTTTCTTTTGAACTTTGATTCTGAACAAAGAAATAGGTAAAAGTCTTCAGTGCTTTTCTGTAGAAACCGCCATACCATTTAAAGAACATTTGATTATTTCTAAAAATTCCTGAAATTAAATAGACAGGGATTTTATTTGTTTTAAGTTCTTCTAAATAATTGAGCCAAAATTCATATTTGATAAAGAAAACTAACTCGGGATGAACTAATTTAAGAAAACGTTTTGCATTCTTTTTTGTGTCTAAAGGCAGATATACAGTTACCTCAGCGACAGTATTGTTTTTGCGGACTTCATAACCTGACGGGGAAAAAAAAGTAACAATAATTTTATGTGAAGGAAATTTTTCTTTGATTTTTTCGATGACCGGCAAGCCTTGTTCGTATTCACCCAATGATGCGGAGTGGAACCAAATTGTTTTGTCCGAAGGTTTAATTCTTTCTTCAAGAACAGCAAAAACATTTTTTCGGCCTTCCACAAAAAGTTTGATTTTCGGACTAAAAAGTGCTATGATTTTTAGAAAAAAACCGGCAATAGAAATGACTAAATTGTATAAAAAAAGCATCTGTTTAATTTTGCTGCTAAATTACATTTCTTTCGATTATTTTCATTGGTTTGAAGGTATTAAATAACTATTTTTGTTCTTCGTTTTAAAGATTAGGTTCTGAATCTAAATCTTTAGTTTTAAATAAAGAAAGATAAATGAAAAAAATTCAAATGGTTGACTTAAAGAGTCAATACGAAAAAATAAAAACTACTGTTGATGCTTCGATTCAGGAAGTTTTAGATACAAATACTTATATAAACGGGCCGTTGGTTCATCAATTTCAAAAAAATCTTGAAGATTATTTAGGGACAAAACATGTAATTCCGTGTGCAAATGGCACTGATGCTTTGCAGATTGCCATGATGGGATTGGATTTGAAACCTGGAGATGAGGTTATTACGGCTGATTTTACTTTCGCGGCTACTGTAGAGGTAATTGCTTTATTGCAGTTAACGCCTGTTTTAGTCGATGTTGATATGGTTAATATGAACATCGATATCGATGCAATTAAAAAAGCAATTACACCAAAAACCAAAGCAATTGTTCCGGTGCATTTATTTGGCCGTGCTGCCAATATGGATGCTATTATGGAAATTGCCGCTGAACATAATTTATATGTTATTGAAGATAATGCACAGGCAATTGGAGCTGATTATATTTCTAAGACAGGGACAAAAAGCAAAGTTGGTATTATAGGCCATATTGCAGCAACTTCATTTTTTCCATCTAAAAACTTAGGCTGTTATGGAGATGGAGGAGCAATTTTTACGAATGATGATAAGCTGGCACATAGTATTCGCGGAATTGTAAATCATGGAATGTACGAGCGTTATCATCATGATGTTGTGGGTGTAAATTCACGTTTAGATAGTATTCAGGCCGGAGTTTTAAATGCAAAATTACCTTTGTTGGATGAATATAATGCAGCTCGTCGTTTAGCAGCTACTAAATATAATACAGCTTTTGCAGGCCATAAAAATATTATTACGCCAAAATTTGATGCAAACGAAAATGATCACGTTTTTCATCAGTATGTTTTACGAATTGTTGATGCTGACCGTAACGGATTAATGCAATATTTGCTTGATAAGGGTATTCCTTGTGCAATTTATTACCCAATTCCGCTGCATTCGCAAAAAGCATACGCAGATTCTCGTTATAAAGAAGAGCAATTTCCGGTAACGAATCAATTGGTTCAGGAAGTAATTGCTTTGCCTATGCATACGGAATTAGATGATGAACAAATTAAATTTATTACTGATTCTGTTTTGGAATTTTTAAGTAAGTAAACGAAAAGTTCCTCCATAATATTAAAAACCCAAATTATCAGTTTTGATGATTTGGGTTTTTGTTTTTAATCTACTTTTTTAAAAGTTAAAAGTTTTCCGGATGAATTCGAAAGTATCAATCGATTGTCTTTGATTGAATATGTGGTGGTATTTTTAAGTGTTTTTACAAATTCATCTTCCTTATTGTTTGTACAAGCCATTAAAGTAGAAGTTATATTATCGAATCTAAGTAAATCTTTCTCAAAAAATAAACTTCCGCTAATCGAATTACAGCCTCCAAATCCCATGAATTTGTTTTCTTCAGCATGAATCTCAATTCTTGGTAATTCTTTTTGATAATCAGTAACAAAAACTTTGTATCCGTTTAATTCTTCCAAAACCCAGATATCATGCAGTCGGTAATCGGTAATATATTTTCCGCAGCCATCGGTTTTCTTAAAATCAGTATCGGAGTCATTTTTAATTTCAATGGAAACTTTATAAGGAAAAATTACTCCGGACATAGAATTCTGGCAATCAATTTGCTGAATAGAAATTGTTGCCTTTGAAGCTGCATTTTTTACTTTGTACATTTTTACATTAGCATCCGTTACCCTTGTGGATTTAACGGACGAAAAAACAAGCTTTTCTTTTCCTTTTATCAGAGAAGTAAAAACAATTTCGTCATTTCCGATTTTCAATTCCCAGAAAGGTTCGTTTCCGGTTGCCTTAAAATAATTTGTTGCATCGGTATCGTCTGATTTATTTTCAGAAGAGATGTCTGCTTTTATTTGAGGATTTTTTGCGGCTTTGGATTTGCAACTACATATTAAAGAGATTATTATCAATAAAATTAGATACTTTTTCATAACAGATATGTTTTAGTTGTAGAAAAGTTTTAGTGGTATTAAACTTCATTTAATGAAATGCTTTGAAGTCTGTTATTCAAATTTAAGAAAAATAATACATTCATCATAAGGAGCTGAAAATTCAAAAATATAAAAAAGTGAAGTACTTATTAGTGTTACGATAAAATACGTATTTAGAAAAATTCTAATTAGTGAAAAAAAATAAATAAATAAGTATTTTGTATAAGTATAAATACTTATATTTGCGTAGTAATACTTAATTAAAGAAGTCATGATTAAAGTAATAGTAGTTGGAAACGGGATGGTTGGATATAAATTCTGCGAAAAATTTATAGCAAAATCGGGACAGGAAAATTGTCAAATTACCGTATTTGGAGAAGAGCCAAGACGTGCTTATGACCGTGTTCACCTGAGTGAATACTTTGGAGGAAAAACGGCGGATGATTTGTCATTGTCAACAAGTGATTGGTACGTAGAAAATAATATTACTTTGAATACTTCTGAATTAATTACAGATATTAACAGAGAAGAAAAAACTATCCATACACATTTAGAAAAAACGCATAAGTATGATTACTTAGTACTTGCTACCGGATCATCTGCTTTTGTTCCTCCAATTGACGGGGTAGAAAAAGAAGGTGTTTTTGTGTATCGTACCATTGAGGATTTGGACGCTATTATGGCGTATGCAAAAAAAATCAAACAAAAAGGTGCTACAGAAGCGGCCGTTTTAGGTGGAGGTTTATTGGGTCTTGAAGCTGCAAAAGCAGTTCGCGACCTGGGATTGAATCCACATGTAGTGGAATTTGCACCTCGCTTAATGCCAAGGCAACTTGATAAGGGGGGCAGTGATATGCTGCAGTCCAAAATTGAAGAGCTGAATATTGGTATTCACCTTAATAAGGCAACGCAATATATAGACGGAAAAGAATGTATTACGGGAATGATGTTTGCAGATGAGGAATTGTTAAAAGTAGACATGTTGGTTATATCTGCCGGAATTAAACCGCGTGATGAACTGGCCAGAGTTTCAGGACTTGAAGTTGGTTTGCGTGGTGGGGTTGTGGTTAACAATCAGATGCAAACATCAGATCCTTCTATTTATGCTATTGGAGAAGTAGCTTTATATAATCAAAATATTTATGGTCTCGTAGCACCGGGTTACGAAATGGCTGATGTTGCTGCCGAGCAAATCTTGAATGGTTCTAAAACCATGAGAGAAACTATCGATATGTCGACACAATTAAAATTAATTGGAGTTGAAGTGGCCAGTTTTGGTGATCCTTTTATCGAAAATGATGATGTAACTGCTATTATTTATGAAAATAAATTATCCGGAGTTTATAAAAGAATCAATGTAACTAAAGATTCTAAAACATTATTAGGTGGAATTTTAGTTGGAGATTCAAGTGATTATAATTCACTTTTTCAGATTTACAGTAATGCTATGGCATTGCCAAAAAATCCTGAAGATTTGATTTTAGGTTCAAGAGATGGTTCTGAAGGTTCAGCTATGGGTGCAATGGATTTGCCGGATACTGCTGTAATCTGTTCTTGTGAAAATGTAACTAAAGGAGCAATCTGCTGTTCTATTTTAGACGAAACTTGTTCCAGTTTTTCTGATGTTGTAAAACTTACCAAAGCAACTTCGGGCTGTGGTGGTTGTAAGCCAATGGTTTCAGACCTGGTAAAAGCGGCTCAGAAATCTATGGGTAAAGAAGTAAAAGATGTTATTTGTGAACACTTTAGCTATACGCGTCAGGAATTATTTGATTTAGTAAAAATTAATAAATATGAGAATTTTTATGATGTAATCGATCATCATGGAAAAGGTGATGGCTGCGAGGTTTGTAAACCTGTAATTGCTTCGATTTTCTCCAGTATTTATAATGATACAGCCAATAAGCACTTAACTACACAAGATACCAACGATAGATTCCTGGCGAATATTCAGCGTAACGGAACTTATTCTGTTGTACCAAGAGTTGCCGGTGGAGAAATTACTGCCGAAAAATTAATTGTCATTGGTGAAGTTGCCAAACAATTTGATTTATATACTAAAATCACAGGAGCACAACGTGTTGACTTATTTGGAGCACATTTAGATGATTTACCAAAAATCTGGAAAGTATTAATTGACAATGGTTTTGAAAGCGGTCATGCTTACGGGAAATCTTTACGAGCTGTAAAAAGCTGTGTCGGAAATGCCTGGTGTCGTTACGGAATGGATGACAGTGCCGGTTTTGCAATTGAATTAGAAAACAGATATAAAGGTATTCGTTCTCCGCATAAATTAAAAGGAGGAGTTTCGGCTTGTATTCGTGAATGTGCCGAGGCAAGAGGAAAAGATTTTGGTTTGATAGCTGTAGAAGGCGGTTGGAATTTATACATCTGCGGAAATGGTGGTGCGAACCCTAAACATGCTGTTTTATTGGCAGAACAAATTGATAAGGAAACGGTTATCAAATATATGGACCGCTTTTTAATGTATTATATTCGTACAGCCGGTCCGTTAGTGAGAACTTCTACATGGTTAGAAAAATTAGATGGTGGTTTGGATTATTTGAAAGAAGTAATCATCGAAGATAGTTTAGGGCTATGTGAAACATTAGAAGCTGAAATGCAGACTTTAGTAAATACTTTTGAGTGTGAATGGAAACAAGCGTTGGAAAATCCAAGATTGTTAAAACGTTTCAGTCACTTTATAAACTCTGACGAAAAAGATGATAATATCGCTTTTGTTCCGTTAAGAGATCAAAAAATGCCAAAAGCCTGGTCATAACCAATTCAATTAAAAAATAAAACATTAACGTTTGCTGTCCTCTTACCCTCTTTTTTACTGCGCCATCAAACTCTCTTGATTGTAAAGGGAGGGATAAGAACACAAATTAAAAATACAATCCAATGGAAGAAATTTTAAATCAATACGAAACAGTTCATCCAAGTGATGCTAAAATATGGTTCAAAGCTGGTAATGTAAGTGATTTTCCAACAAATCGTGGTGGGTGCATCAAATACAAAAACAAACAGATTGCCATTTTTAATTTTACACGCCGTAACGAATGGTACGCTTGTCAAAACGCCTGTCCTCATAAAATGGAAATGGTATTGTCAAGAGGAATGACAGGATCTGCTGAAGATATTCCTAAAATAGCATGCCCTATGCATAAAAAAACGTTTTCATTAGTTGATGGTTCTAACCTGAATGGTGATGATGATTTAAAAATTGCAACCTACCCAATTAAGATAGTTGAAGACGAAGTATTCGTTGGCTTTTTAGATTAATTATGTATATTTGAAGATATATTTTCAAAAAAAATGAATACACCTTTTCAAAAAGCAAGCGAGTGGATTGATGCCGAAAATGCTCAGGATCCAAATATTGAAACTGATCAGAATACGGAATATCCAAAGGAGCTTTTGTACTCAAACAGAATGTACGATAAACTGATGCAGTTTTATCCTGAAGCTTCAGAAGAAGTTCAGATTGCTTCAAAAGCACAGCATATTTGCCGATGGAAAGTAGCACGCGAATCTTACCCAATGGATCGTGTAGGTTATTTAAAATGGAGAGAAGACCTAAAAAAATTTCATGCTAAAACTACTGCCGAAATTTTAGAAAAAGCAGGGTATGAGCAAGCTTTTATTAATCGGGTGTCTTTTTTAATTGAAAAGAAACTGCTTAAAAAAGATGCTGAAACCCAATTACTCGAAGATGTAATTTGTCTGGTGTTTCTGGATTATTATCTTGAACCTTTTGTTGAAAAACATGATGAAGATAAACTTAAAAATATCATCAAAAAGACCTGGGATAAAATGTCTGAAAAAGGTCATCAGGAAGCCTTAAAAATCAACTATTCCGAAGAAAATTTAAATTTGATAAAAGCATCTTTGGGTTTGTAATCTGATTTATGAGCATAAGCCTAAATTTGTCGAAATAAAAATGAAAATATGCGATCCAAACGTTAGCGGAATAGGGAAGCAATTTCAACATATTCCGATTAAAACAAATATTTTCTTCATATGAAAAAGAGCAATCAGGAAGTTGCAGAGAAAATCACATTCAAAAATTTACGTCGTTGGTATCTTTTTGCACTCTGGACTATTGCTATAACCATTATTTTAAGTCAGCTTTTAATTCAGTATAATTTAAAACAACAGCTCAGCGATTCTAAAATCATCAACATCTCAGGTAAACAAAGGATGTTGAGTCAAAGGATTACCAAAGAGGTTTTAATTTTAAACTTTGTTTCTGATACTTCTCAAAAAAAAGGAATCTCTCATCTTCGAAATGTGTTGTCACTTTGGGTAACCAATCAAAATGCATTAGAAAATGGTAGTGACAGCCTGGCTTTTCCAAAAGAAAAAAGCGAAGAACTTTCTAAATTATATCAGGAAATTAAACCTAGTTTTAATATTATCGTTGAATCGGTTAATTTGTTTATTTCAAATTTAGAACAAAAAAAGAGCTATTCCGAGAACCAAACCCTGGTACAAAAAATTCTGAAAAATGAAGGTTCTTTTCTTTCGAAAATGAATGAAATTGTTAGCCAATATGATAAGGAAGCACATGAAAAAGTAACAGAACAGCGCAAGACAGAATATTGGATTTTTGCATTTACATTATTAGTCTTGCTTTTGGAGTTCATTTTTATCTTTAAGCCTACCAATAAAAAGATTGAAAAACTAATTGCAAAACTTTTATCCTCTGAGAAAAAAGCCTTAAAACTGGCTTATGATACTGAAATTATAAGCGAAATAAAGGAAAACTCAGTAAAAGAATTAAAATCGCTTAATTATGCTATGGAAAATACGCTGCTTTATTGCCGTATTGCACCCGATGGCTCAATTATTCATATTGGTGAAAAATTCGCAAAGCTTTTAAATTATACGAAGTTCTCTTCACACAAAACTTTCTCTCAGGTCTTAACAACTGATGAAAAAGAACAACTCAATATCGATCGTATCATTTTTGAGAAACAGCGAAGCGGCTGGCAAGGCGAAATTAATATCATAAATCGTGAAGGTCAAAATATTTGGCTGGATTTATCAATGGTTCCGGTAACAATCAAAAAGGAAGAATCAGAACTTTTGATTGTTTGTTTTAATATTACCGAGCGTAAAAAAGCACAGCGGGAAGTCGAACGTTTGAATATTGAAAACAGTACCGAAAAAATAAATCAGCAGAAGATTATTTCGAGTAAAATTGTTGAAAATCAGGAAAACGAACAAAACCGAATCGCCAAAGAAATTCATGACGGAATCGGTCAGATGCTTACTGGACTGAAGTTTAGTCTGGAAAGCATCAATTTGGATGACAAGGAAAAATCAGCTCAGAAAATAGAATATCTTAAAAAATTATCGCTTGATATTATAAAAGGTGTCCGTACAGCAACTTTTAATCTGATGCCGCCCGAATTAAGTGATCACGGAATCGTTTCGTCAATTGCAAAACTGACACAGGAGCTTTCTAAATTAACCGGAAAAGAAATCCTGTTTTACAACAAAACTGATTTTAACCAGCGTTTGGATTCATTGATTGAGATAAATATTTATCGTCTGACCCAGGAAGCCATCAATAATGCTATAAAATATGCAGAGTCATCACATATTATTGTCCAGCTTTCTCATAGTGAGACTTTGTTAAGTGTCATTGTTGATGATAACGGTAAAGGTTTTGATATGGCAAGCGTAGATAAAAAACGAAACAGTGAATCCGGAATGGGCTTGTTGTTTATGAAAGAAAGAATCCAGTATATCAACGGGCGCGTATTTTTCAATTCGATTCCCGGTGAAGGAACAAGGATAACTTTCAATATTCCGATTTAACAATGGCAATAACAATTGCAAAATCAATATCAATTAAAATACTTAAATGAAAATCAGAAATTGATATTGAAATCTTTTTTTGTTTGTTATTGAAATTGAATTTTGCTATTGAAATTAAATTTAAAAATTACGTATCTTAGCAGTTCCTTATAGATGAATATACGTAAAATTTTAGAATCAAAATTAAGTAATATATGAGTGATATTATTCGTGTTGTATTGGCAGATGATCATGTTTTTGTAAGAGACGGGATCAAATCTTTACTTGAAAATGAAGCAAACATTGAGGTTGTTGGTGAAGCGATTGATGGTGCAGATGCACTTGAAGTTGTTGCCGACAAGAAACCTGATTTACTTATAGTAGATATTCGTATGCCTAACTTAACAGGCATCGAAGTAGTAGAAAGACTTAGAGCTGATAATAACAATGTGAAAATCATCATGCTTTCAATGCATGAGTCAGAAGAATATGTGTTAAAATCTATAAAAGCCGGTGCCGACGGGTACTTATTAAAAGGTTCCAGTAAAGATGAATTTTTGAAAGCTTTGCATACCATTGCTAACGGCGGGAAATATTTTAGTGGTGATATTTCTTCGATATTAATAGGTCAGTTAACCAGTACATCACTTTCTGCCGAGCCAAAACAAAATTTTGGTGAAGAAATGATGATTACAAAAAGAGAAAAAGAAATTTTGACACTTTTATTATCCGGAAAAGGAAATAAAGAAATTGCTGAGGCTTTAGAGATTAGTAAACGTACTGCAGAAGTACATCGTTTTAACTTAATGAAAAAGCTAAAAGTCAAAAATTTGATGGAACTTTCCAATAAAGCAGCTGAATTTTCCTTATTATAAATGATTCTACGTATAATTACGTAATTATTTTTATAAAACTGCGTTTTCGCAGTTTTTAACTACGTCATAGTACTTATTTTTACCAAAAAAAATATAAGTATCATGGAAAATTCAAATTCATTATCTCAATCACACAAGATTTTATTTTTAAATACACTGGCTTTTACAGTGTGTTTTGCATGTTGGACTTTAAACGGGGTTTTAGTAACCTTTTTAGTAGATAACGGTATCTTTCACTGGAGCGTTGTTCAGGTTGGCTGGTTACTCGGAATTCCTATTCTTACCGGTTCAATAATGCGTTTACCAATAGGTATGCTTACAGATAAATTTGGTGGGAAGTATGTGTTTTCATTATTACTGTTACTTTGCTCAATTCCATTGTTTTTATTGCCTTTTGCAGATAGCTTCGGAATGTTTGCCTTATTGAGCTTTTTGTTTGGTATGGTAGGAACCAGTTTCGCTGTCGGAATTGGATATACTTCGATCTGGTACCCAAAAGAATGGCAGGGGCGTGCTTTAGGAATTTTCGGAATGGGTAATGCAGGTGCTGCAATCACTACTTTTTTAGCTCCTTCATTATTAAATCATTTTTCTATAGAAGATCCGCAAAATGGCTGGAAAATACTTCCTGTTATTTATGCTGTAGCATTGGTTGTTATTGGACTTGCCTTTTTAATATTTGCAAAAAATAAAAAAATAGAAAATAATACAAAATCTGTTTCGCAGATGCTTCAATCTTTAAAATCTGCCAGAGTTTGGCGTTTTGGTGCTTACTACTTTTTAGTTTTCGGATGTTTTGTGGCTTATTCACAATGGCTTTTGCCAAATTTTATGAATGTTTATCAAACCAGTTTGGTAATGGGTGGGTTATTTGCTACTATGTTTAGTTTGCCATCTGGTGTAATCAGGGCTTTTGGGGGGTATTTGTCAGATAAATACGGTGCCAGAAAAGTAATGTACTGGGTATTGAGCTCATCAGTAGTTTTAAGTGCTTTACTGATGGTTCCGAAAATGGAAATTACAACTACAGGCCCTGGCGTTCTGGCTACTAAAAAAGGAATCGTGACTTCGGTTTCAAATGAAAATGTTAAAATCGGAGAGACTGATTTTGCGGTAGCTCAGAAAAAGGAAAACAATGCAGGAAGTACTATTTTTCCAACCAGCACATCATGGCAGCAAGTTGTAGTTGAACAAAATCAGCCGGTAAAGAAAAAAGAATTGCTTGCGAAAGGAATTACCGTAATTAAATTTGATGCCAATATGTGGGTTTTCTTAGTGTTGGTGATTCTAATTGGAATTTCATGGGGAATAGGAAAAGCGGCAGTTTACAAACATATTCCTGAATATTTCCCGACAGAAGTGGGTGTAGTAGGAGGAATGGTAGGTATGATTGGTGGTTTGGGCGGTTTCTTCGGACCAATTATTTTTGGTTACTTATTAACTGCAACCGGAATCTGGTCAAGTTCCTGGATATTTATTTTGATATTCTCAATTATTTGTTTGATTTGGATGCATTACACCATCACCAAAATCATGAACGAAAAGCAACCTGTTTTGTCTAAAGTAATTGACAGACAATAAATTATAATATTTTTAATTTTAGTTATTTGAATTAGGCTAAAGCCAAAACTGTTCTAATTTTCCCTTTTAACAGTGATTAAAAGGAATCCGAAAAAGAGTTTTTGATTAATTTCATAAACTCTTTTTTGTAAAAATTATTTGCTTAACGATTATTGTAGTTGTTTATATGAATACGATTATTTTTTCATACAGGGAATGATTTACAATTCTTCACTTTTTATTGCAAGTGAAAAAATCCATAAAATTATTATTAACCATAAATATCAGCCAGTATGAAATCAATATTACTCAAACTCTCTTTGCTTATCATGATATCCTTTGTTATTTTTAGTTTTAAAGGGGAAAATGCAAACAAAACTTTTTTTAAAACTAAAATAACAGATCCTCCAACCAAAAGATTAGTTTTAGAAAAACCTAATATAACTATAGGATTTATTAAACTTACAGACATGGCTCCTTTGGCAATTGCTAAACATCTTGGTTTTTTTGAAGCTGAAGGGTTGAATGTAAAACTGGAAGTACAGGCCAATTGGAGGGATATTTTAGATAAAGTAATAGATGAGCAGATAGATGGCGCACAAATGCTGGCAGGACAGCCAATAGCTGCAGCAATTGGCTGTGGACGTCAGGGTGCTTTGGTTACTCCTTTTTCTATGGATTTGAATGGTAATGCGATCACAGTATCAAAAGATGTCTGGTCAAAAATTGTTGACAGTATTCCACAGGAATATGGAAGACCTGTACATCCGATACCTGCAAATGCTTTGATGCCAGCCTTGCATATTTACAAAAAATTAAATAAGCCTTTTGTAATTGGAGTTGTTTCTCCCTATTCTAATCATAATTACCAGTTGCGTTACTGGCTTGCTGCCGGCGGAATTAACCCAGGTTTTTATAGTAATAATAATATTCAGGGAAATAAAGGAACTATCGGCGGAGATGTATTGTTAAACATAACGGCACCACCGCAAATGCCGGAAACATTGCAGGCAGGAACCATAAATGCTTATTGTGTAGGAGAACCCTGGAATCAGCAGGCTGTTGATCAGGGAATCGGAGTGCCAATCATAACAAGTAAAGAAATTTGGAAAAATCATCCCGAAAAAGTATTTGTTATGACTAAGGCATTTGTAGAGAAATACCCAAATACAGCTATTGCTATTACAAAAGCCCTGATTAAGGCGGGAAAATGGCTGGACGATCCTCTTAATAGAAAAGAAGCAACCCGTATTTTATCAAAATCGGCTTATGTTGATGGAGAAAAAAGAGTGATAGATAATTCGATGTTGGGAACATTCGAATTTGAAAAAGGAGATGTAAGATCTATTCCTGATTTCAATGTGTTTTTTAGATATAATGCAACGTATCCGTATTATTCGGACGGAATTTGGTTTTTGACGCAAATGAAACGCTGGGGACAAATTGCAGAACCAAAAACAAATGACTGGTATCATGCTAAAATCAAAGAGATTTATAAACCTGAAATTTGGATGAGTGCAGCAAAAATATTACTGGAAGAAGGTTTTTTGACAAAAGCAGAAATTCCCGTAACAGATGGCTATAAACCTGCTACTACCGAGTTTATTGATAACATGCTTTATGATGGGAAAAAACCTGTAGAATATATCAAAGGGTTTAAAATTGGAATTAAGGATTAGTTGCGTTGTTTTAGTCTTAAAAGGAAGAAATAGCTGAAAATCCGCATTACTTTAAAACTATTTAAAGTAATGCGGATTTTTTTTACTTCAATATAACTTTTTTAACAGTAGTTGTTCCTTTGGTTTCCAGATAAATGTAATAAATACCGCTTAACGAACCTTGCAGTTTTTATTAATTTCCCAAGTACATCAGAAACAAGAGTAATTTATTTTCATGAGTAAAATATTATTTTAAGAAATGCCAAATGTATAGAATATAGTTTATTCCTGTTATTTTATCTTCTGGAATGTATTAAAAAGGTTTAAAATAGGAATAAGGATTAGTTACATATGTTATTTCTATGAATTCAGGAATTTTTAGCTGGAAAAATAGTTTTCCTTAAGATTAGCTCATATATTTTACCCTTTTACTTATTTCATAAAGGGTGTTTTTTTTTGACTTACAGAAAACGTATTATATGTTTTAATTAGTTATATTTGAAACGATTATGAACCCAAATTCTATCCTAATGAAACAATTTTTAAAATTATCTATGGTAACCTTTTTTGTAACTCAAACTGATATTGCCGAAAAATTCAATGATGCTTTAATTTCAAAAAACTCAGAAATAAATTTTGCAAAAACACAAAAAAGAGGAATTAAAAAAAACAACATTATTTATTATGTTGAAAACGATCTACAAACAATATCTGCCTACAAAAGGAGCAAATTGAAATGGCAAACAAATGTAATTTCTGTTTGCGGAAAACCAAAAGTGGGAGAACCTCAAATAAGATATGTAGGATATAACACAAACAAACTACTTATCGTTATCGGAAAACATAATTTTGCAGAAATTGACGTAAATAGTGGTATAACAACACTTGTTGGTTGAGATTAAAATGTACCAAGCGATATTTAATCTAAATTGCATATAATATTTAATCTAATGAAACTCATAGCTTGAAATTGCAATATAGGAGAAATAAACATTGGCAATAGTACTCTTGAAAAAGCAACTGTGTATGATGTACTTAGGAAATTAATAAAAACGACAAGATTTGCTAATAATTCAAAATCATAACACTATTAATTTAACTGGTTCGCCAGATGGCATTTATTACATCTATCTGGAAAGCGAAGGAACAACTATTGTCAAAAAAATTATAGTCGAGTAAATTTAATAAGGTATGTAGAAGTAGAATCTAAATTAAGAGGACAAAATAAAAACGAATAGAGACGCACAATTGTGCGTCTCCACCATACTAAACTAAATAACTAAATTAATTTTTATCGACTATTCCCATATCTTAGAAAAAAATATGTCTGTTATGCAGTATGATTTTCAGTCATTGAAATCTAATCAAAAACAATTTCAATTATAACTGTGCTTTTTTTAAACGAATATCAATTTCTCTATTAACATACGTCCATTCTTCTGTTTTTCGTAGCGAATCCAGAAGCTCTTCGAAAGCATCAGCATAGGCAGGAGCATATTCAAACCATGTCAAAAAATCAAATGCTCCGCCAATATCCCTGGAATGAAATAATTTTCGGGCAATAGCAGGCAGGTATTTCATCCCGGTTTGTGTATGCTGTGATTTGCTTTCCATTATTTTTCTGCGTTCGTCCTGAGCCAGATTCCACCAGACTTCTGATTTTTGAATCGGAATAAAGGCTGCAAGGGTAGAATTTTTTCTGCCAAGATCTTCCTGAAGGGCAGTTAATTTGTCTTTCTCTTCTTTTTCGGTGTAACGCAAATTGCTGATGATTCCTTTAAAAGACCAAATCCCTGTTTTAGATTGAATCAAATCGCTTTGAGGAACTTTAGTCAAATGGGAAACCGATTCTATAGGATTGCCTTTAAGAGCAGTCATTGAAGTAACTTCCCATTCGCCATAATTGTCTCCAACGAAATCAAAAATTGTATTTGTCATAGTTTCCGGATTTAATTGTTGATTTGGAAACTAGCTTTTATAGACCATTCCCATATCTTCAATGGAGAATTTATCTGTCAATAAATGCAATAATTTATCTCTCAGGGCAATATATTCAGGCATTTTTACGATTTCAATTTTATTTCTTGGTCTTGGCAGATGTACTTCTACAATTTCTTTGATTGTTGATGCAGGACCGTTATTCAAAACCACAACTCTGTCAGATAAAAACAACGCTTCTTCGATATCATGCGTTATCATAACAATGGTTTTTTCGCGGTTGTTTAAGTTCCATAATTTTAGAACTTCCAATTGCATTGAACCTTTTGTTAAAGCATCCAAAGCACCAAACGGTTCATCTAAAAGCAGTACACCCGGATTTATGGCAAAAGCTCTTGCAATAGCAACACGCTGTTTCATTCCGCCGGAAAGCTGCCCAGGTAATTTGTCTTTATGTTCAAATAAATTAACCATTTTAAGGTTCTCAATCACAATTTCATGCTTTTCTTTTTTAGAGCAATTCATTACCGAATCAACAGCCTGAAAAATATTCTCTTCAACAGTTAACCAAGGCAAAAGCGAATAATTTTGAAAAACGATTCCACGGTCAGGTCCCGGACCTTTTATTTTTTCATTGGCCAATTCAACTGTTCCTCCCGTTGGAGTTAACATTCCGCCAATAGCATTCATGATAGTCGATTTTCCACAACCTGAATGTCCGATAATCGAAATAATCTCTCCTTTTTGAATGGACAAATTGATGTCCTGAACTGCAATATATTTTCCTTTTGGTGTTGGGAATGATATTTCTAAATTTTTTATTTCTAAATAACTCATGATGTTTAATTTTAGATTGTTGATTTTAGATTGTTGGAAGTTTCAGCTTTATGTTAAGTTTTAAGCTTTCAAAAAACTTAGAATCTCAGCCACTTAGAAACTCAGTAACTTTCTTTTACGCTTTATAAGCTACTTTGTTCTCAATAAAAGTGAAGAATTTGTCAAATAGCAATCCAACAATTCCGATAATAATAATTGCCGAAATTACTTTTTCTAAACTAAGGGCATTCCAGCTGTCCCAAACAAAAAATCCAATTCCTGCTCCTCCCGAAAGCATTTCTCCGGCAACAATAACCAGCCAGGCAACACTAATACTTAAACGCAATCCTGTAATTATATGTGGTAAACTATACGGTATTAAAATTTTGGTCAGATAACGCATTTTAGAAAAGCCGAAAGCTTTTGCTACATTCTTATGATCTTGCGGAATTGAAGCAACTCCAAAAGAAGTATTGATCAAAGTTGACCAGAGTGATGTAATGAATACAATAAAAATAGTCGCCATTCCTGTATCTTTAAAAACAACCAGTCCGATTGGGAACCATGCCAAAGGCGAAACCGGTTTTAAAAGCTGCACAATCGGATAGAAAATTTGTTTGCAAAAAGTACTGGCTCCCATCAAAATACCAATTGGAATAGCTACTAAGGATCCTAATAAAAATCCGGATAAAACAGTTTTTATTGAATTAAACAATTGCAATCCGATTCCTTTATCATTCGGGCCATAATCATAAAACGGATCGCTTAACATTTCTTTCAGAACCTTAAAAGTGGCTAAAGGTCCTGGAAGTGCATCTTTGGTATAAAGGCTGAGTAAACTCCAAAAACCTATGAATATTAAGACTCCAATTCCTGCTAATACAGTCGATTTTAGTTTTGCTGTAAATGCGCTGATTATTAATTTGAATTTGTCGCTTTTTACAGAGTCGTTGGTAGTGCCGGGAGTCAAAACTTCAGCTTGACTGGAAATAGCACTTAATGTTAATGTATCTTTATCTGACATGGCATTATGATTTAATTTGATTTTTTTTTTTGAATACCGTAACGAATAAGAAAATTAATTTTACCACAGATTAAAGATTTTTAGAAATTAAAATCTGTGGTGTAAATAAACTTATGTACGGAAAGTAAAGAACTTTATTTTTTAACTGCTTTTAAATAAGCTGCCGGATTTGAAGGGTCAAAAACCGTTTTGTCCATTGTTAATGAAAATGGTTTCATATCATCATTTGGGATTTTTACTTTTAAGCTTTTGGCTACGTCTTCGTATAGATCCTGTAAAATCAATTTGTCTGCAATTGCTTTATAATCTGGTGCTTCTTTTAGCATACCGAATCTAACATATTGTGCCATTGCCCAAATTGCGTATGATTTACGAGGATAATTTACCGTTCCGCCTTTATAAAAAAGCATATAATCCTTGTCATAAATTTCAGTTCCCTGATTACAGCCTAAATCGTAATTACCCATTAATCTGTTTTCGATGACATCTGCAGGAGCATTTACATAAGGTGCTTTTCCGATTATAGCGGCTGCTTTTTTACGATTTGCAGGATTGTCCAACCAGATACAAGCTTCTAAAACTGCTTTCATTACTTTTACAAGATCAGTTCTGCGTTTTTCACTAAACTCTTTATTAACAACCAATGCTTTTTCAGGATGGTCTTTCCAGATATCTTGTGAAGCAACCTGGGTAAATCCAATTCCCTGTTTTACAGCAACACCACCCCAAGGCTCTCCAACACAAAACCCATCCATGTTGCCAACTTTCATGTTGGCTACCATTTGCGGAGGCGGAATTGTAATGATTTTAGATGTTTTTTGACTCACACCTGCAATTGCCATCCAGTTACGCAACCATAAATCGTGTGTTCCTCCGGGGAAAGTCATTGCAAAAGTTACTTCTTTTTCGGCTTTTAATTTTGCTGCTACAACCGGTGCAACTTTATTCATTTGTTTGAAGCCTACTTTTCCACAAAAATCTTTTGAAAGTGTAATAGCCTGACCATTTACGTTTAGCATCATGGCGATTTTCATTTCAGAACCTGCTTTTCCTCCTACCCCTGTGTAAACCGAGAATGGCATAGAATACAGACAGTGCGCTCCGTCTAATTCTCCGGTTAAAATTTTATCACGAACATTTGCCCATGAAGATTCTTTTGTAACTACGACTTCAACGCCGTATTTTTTGAACAATCCCAATTCTTTTGCCATTACGATTGGGGAGCAATCTGTTAGCGGAATAAATCCGAGTTTTACGGGATCATTCTGTGCTGTTATTTCCGAAAAAGAAGCAACCAGAACCAGTAACAAAGCCAATAAAGATGTTTTAAAAATCTTAGTTGTATGTAAAAGTGATTTTTTCATTTTAGATAGTTTTAAAAGTTTATTTTTTTTAATTATTTCTTAGCAAGGAAATTTGGTTTGATGTTTAGCATCACATAAGCAAATTGTGGAGTTAAATCAGCATTTGTCACATTTTTAACAGCTGCAGAAGCCATAGAATTAGTTGCTTTCATGATTGAATAACCAGCTTCGATATTGATGATTTTTGTTAGATTGTATTTTACCTGTAAATCGATTTCAGTTCCTAAATAAGAGCTTAGTTCTCCACCTGCACCATTAGATAATGTATTGGCAGCTTCAAAACCGTGGATGTCTAAAAGTAAACTTAGATTGTCTTTGGCATTGTATTTCATTTTAAAGAAGTAATTAAGCAATCCTTGTTTTCCAAAACCGTTGGCTGCATAAAAATAATCCATACTTCCCCAGAATTTGTGCGGTGTTCCGTATAAAGGATCAAAACGATTATTTTCAGAATTAGTAGTTTTAGTTCCATCATCACCAGATAGATAATCAATTCCGGGACCAACAAATAATTTTCTTCCAATTTGTAAAGTTGATGTAATTGAGGCCATATTAGCATTTAAAGCTTTTCCGTCTTTATCATGGCTGCTTTGATGATAAGCGCTTCCTGTGAAATTTAATTTTCGGGTTATGTTAGTATTAAAATAAATCCCTGCAGTATTTCTGTTCCAGGTTCCTTCTCCATTTACTTTAGTTGTTACGGCTGGTGTTCCTGAAGTTACCATTCTGTATTTGTTAAAATCATCTTTGAAGAATAAGAAAGATAAATCACCAAAGAAGAACTTTTTACCTACATAAGCATATTGAAATGATTTGTACATTGTTCCAATTCCGTTTGTTCCGGCGCCATATGCAGGGTTAGTACCATTATAAATTGTACCGGTATTGTTCTCTTTATTTTGATTAAAAGCAGCTCCAACATCTACAGTCCAGCCTTTATTTGCAAATTTAAAAACGACTGCATCATGACGTCTTCCTTGTTGTAACCAATCTAAGCTTCCTAAAACTTTCTGGTCATCATAAGCAATTTCCTGGCGTCCTGCTTTTATAGATAAGTTCTGAATAGTACTTAGTGTGTCTATTAATGAAACCTCAGCCCATGCTTCATGCAGTAAAAGACCATTATTCGCTTCTGTAGTTGTTCTGTTGATTGAAGAAGCATCCTGTCCCCAAACTCTCACATCCTGCAAGGCTGTAAAAATTTTGAACCTGTATCCTGTGTACCCTAAATTTAATCTTGTTCTTTGACTTGAAAATAAGGCTGCTTTATCCCCTTCTTTTTGTAAGGTTCCTTGTCCGGCACGTACTTCAACACGATTTCTTATTTGACCTGTAGCCGTAAATTGTGCTTTGGCTTCATATTGTGTCAGGCATGTAATGGCAAATCCTAATAAAATTGATTTTGAAAGCTTCAAATTAAAAGCGCCTCCTTTTTTTAAGTTTTGATTCATTAGTGTAAAATTGGTTAATTTTGACATGATATTTGTTTTTGGATTAGTATGAAGCAAACTTACATACGTATTAATACTTAAGTATTATGTTTATGCCATGTTCAAACATTTTTTTTTACCTGAAAAAAACGTTTTAAAATCAATTTAAAAACTGCGTTATCGCATGAATTTTAAAATTTATACAGTAAAATAAGGGGTTTTTGAATGCTGCCTTTTTATACGTAGACTAACATTCGAAAAGGAAATAAAATTTTATAAAAGGAAAACAGATCTTTTTAAGTGGTTTTTAGAAGAAAAAGATCAAAATAAATTTGAAAATATACGTAGAGATACATCTAAGTGCCTGTTTGAAGCAGGAAAGATTCTTAAATGAAAGAGAAGATTATATAAAGGTATTTGGAAGGCCGAAAATTCTTTAAAAATATTTATGCTCCATAATTTCAGACTGTAATTTAGGAAGAACCAATAAGCCAATTCTTTTTCCAACGGTTTTTATAAGGGCTTCTTTTTTAAGGCTTGAAAGTACGCGAATTACCTGTTCCTCAGTTGTTCCTGCAAAATCAGCTATTTCTTTTCGGGAAAGTTCGATTTCTATTAAACCATTGCTTTGTCCAAATTTGCGATGAATATATAGGAGTACGTCAATCACGCGTTCACGAACATTCATGTGTGCAATTTTCCGAATATTGTTTTCGCTTTTATTAAGTTCATCAGCATAAAACAGCATTAAATCATACGTAAATTCCGGAACATTTTTAAGGATTTCCATCATTGTTTCATTGCTGAAATTGCATAAGAGAGTGTCCTCCAGGGCATATGCACCGATTAAATATCGCTTACTGGTTCCAAAACCCCTAAAGCCGATTGTATCTCCGTTTTTGGTTAGCCGTACAATTTGTTCACGGCCATTGATACCTGTTTTTACAGTTTTTACTTTTCCTTTACAAATAAAATAAAGTCCCTGAATAGGAGCACCTTCAATAATAAACTGATGAGATTTTTTGCAAATAAAACTGTGCTTTTTTGACACATATTGTTTCATTTGCTCCAAATGTAAGTGTTTTTTTATGAAACAATTTTCATTTGTACACGTATAGCAAATAGCCAATTCTTCTTTCATAGGACAATTTTTTATATGATTTACAAATGAATTTACCGTTCCTTATTTATTTTGAATCAAAAATATAAAAATAAATTGATAAAATACGTATTTATACGTAAAAATACTTATTTTTGTATAGCTTTACATAAGTGTCTTTCCCGATCCTTATCAAAAGATTATAATTGTAGTATTTAAAAGATAACTAGAATGCAAAGTACAAAAATCAAAACTACCTGTTCATATTGTGGCGTTGGCTGCGGAATTATCGTTACAAATGATGCGAAGAATGGTGTAATGGTTGAAGGGGACAAAGACCATCCTGTAAATAAAGGGATGTTGTGCTCTAAAGGAATGAATTTGCATTATGTAGTCAACGATACTTCAGACAGGATTCTTTATCCACAAATGCGCGGAAGTAAAACGTATCCTTTGGAACGAGTAACCTGGGATACTGCGATTGACCGTGCTGCAGCAGTTTTTTCTTCTATAATAAAAAAACACGGACCGGATAGTGTAGGTTTTTATATTTCAGGCCAGTGTTTGACGGAAGAATATTATTTGGTAAATAAATTAGTAAAAGGTTTTTTAAAGACTAATAATATCGATACCAATTCCAGACTTTGCATGAGTTCGGCTGTAGTTGGATATAAAAAGACATTTGGTGAGGATTCTGTGCCAATTGCATATGATGATATCGAACTGGCAGATACTTTTTTAATTACAGGGGCAAACCCTGCATGGTGTCATCCGATTTTATTTAGAAGAATCGAGAAACACAAAGAGAATAATCCCAGAGTAAAAATTATCGTTATTGATCCAAGAAGAACGGATACGGCAGCTTTTGCCGATTTGCACCTGCAGATTATTCCGGGCTCTGATATTATTTTGTATCATGCGATGGCAAAACGCATTATCGAAAAAGGATATGTGGATCACGATTTTGTAAAAAATCATGCCGAAAATTTTAAAGAATATAAAGATTTAGTTTTAGGAACTTCGCTTGAAAAAGCTTCAAAGTTATGTGGAGTTTCCGTAAACGATATTAAACTGGCAGCAGATACTATTGGAAAAGCCAAAGGATTTATTTCACTTTGGGCAATGGGACTTAACCAAAGTGCGGTTGGAGTAGATAAAAATACAGCTTTATTGAATTTGTCCTTATTAACGGGACAAGTAGGGAAGCCGGGTTCAGGACCGTTTTCGTTAACAGGTCAGCCAAATGCGATGGGTGGGCGAGAAGTGGGCGGAATGGCAACTTTGCTTGCTGCTCATAAAGACATTGCTAATCCCGAACACCGAAAAGAAGTAGCTGATTTTTGGGGAGTTGATTCAATATCAGACAAACCGGGTTTAACGGCAACCGAAATGTTTGAAGCACTGGAATCAGGTAAAATGAAAGCTGTTTGGATAATCTGCACCAATCCGTTAGTAAGTTTGCCTGATTCCCGTCGTATTGAAAAAGCATTACAAAATGCTAAATTTGTTGTAGTTCAGGATATTTCACATAATGCTGATACAGCTAAATATGCCGATTTATTATTGCCTGCTGCGGGTTGGTTAGAAAAAGATGGTACGATGACCAACTCTGAGCGTCGTATTTCGTATTTGCCAAAAGGGATAAATGCTCCCGGAGAAGCACTTTCGGATATCGAAATCCTGATTAGGTTCGCTAAAAAAATGAATTTCAATGGTTTTAATTTTAATAATGCCGAGGAAATTTATAAAGAGCACTGTGCGCTGACCAAAAACACCAACATTGATATTTCATATCTAAATTATAACCGCTTAAAAACCGAAGGTACTTTTCAATGGCCGGTTCCGGATTACGGACATCCGGGTACACCTCGTCTTTTTACCGATAAAAAATTCTATACACCATCACAAAAAGCGATTTTCAATTTACCGACAGCTATTGAAAATACGTCAGAGCCGCCAAGTCCGCAATTTCCATTTATCCTTACCACAGGAAGGGTTCGTGACCAATGGCATACCATGACAAAAACCGGAAAGGTGTCAAGATTGATGACACATACACCAAGTCCGGTATTAGAGATAAATCCAATTGATGCCTTTAAATCAGAGATTAAAGATGGTGATATTGTTATTGTAACAAGTAAAAACGGTGAAGTTCGTGTTAAGGCAAAAGTTACAGATTCTATTAAGGAAAAAGTGGTCTTTTTACCAATGCATTGGGGAAAACAACTTGAAAATGATTTAAACAGAACCAATAATTTAACCAATACGATTGTTGATCCGATTTCAAAAGAGCCTGATTTTAAATATACTACGGTTGCGATTACCAAATATGTAAAACCTTTTCAAAAGATTGCTATTGTAGGAGCAGGTGCTGCAGCATTCCGTTTCATTCAAAACTATCGCGAATTTAACTCTACAGATGAAATAGTAGTATTTTCAAACGAAATAAATCCATTTTATAATCGTGTATTACTTCCTGAATATATGACAGGCGAATTTACATGGGAGCAATTGCTAAAAGTAAAAGACGGAGAAGGATTAAGTAAGTTGAAAATTACGATGAATGCCGGCGTAGCTATTGGAAAAATAAATGCGAAAGAAAAAACAATAATAGACAGCTTAGGCGATGTCCATACTTTTGATTCCTTGATTTTAGCTACAGGAAGCCGTCCTTTTGTCCCGGAAAATGCACAATTACATTTACCCGGACGTTTTACAGTCAGACGAAAAGAAGATGCCGATCGTTTGAAAAAACATCTGGACAATACCAATTTGCCTCCGGAAGAGCAGCACGTAGTAATTATTGGTGGAGGTTTATTAGGATTAGAATTAGCTGCGGCTTTAAAACATAAAAAAATAAAAACGACGATAGTTCAAAGAGCTTCCCGATTAATGGAACGTCAGTTGGACTTGGTTTCAAGTAAATTATTGGCAGAAGAAGTACAGCTTCGTGATATTCAGATTTATTTTGATAATGAAGTCAGTACCGTTTTTGAAACGGATAATCCTAATGAAATAGAAATCGCCCTGAAAAGTGGAAGAATCATCACTGCAAACGCTATTGTGTATACTATCGGAACAGTTCCGAATATCGAAATCGCACGTGAAACAGGACTTGCCTGTGGTCGTGGTGTAAAAGTTAATCAATATCTGCAATCATCAAACCCTGATATTTATGCTATTGGAGAAATTGCTGAATTCGATAATAAATTATTCGGAATTACATCAGCTGCAGAAGAGCAAGCCGATATTCTGGCGAA
Organism: Flavobacterium sp. Flavsp81; assembly: GCF_059491325.1. Taxonomy (NCBI): domain Bacteria; kingdom Pseudomonadati; phylum Bacteroidota; class Flavobacteriia; order Flavobacteriales; family Flavobacteriaceae; genus Flavobacterium; species Flavobacterium sp. Flavsp81. The sequence goes on from NZ_CP168505.1 coordinate 4,327,216, forward strand.
CTTTTTGGCAGGAGATATAAGCAGTTACTATAAAGGCTCTGTTTTGATGAATATCCTGAAATTGGAAGATATTAATTTGTGCAGTATCGGTGATATTGAAATTCCGGAAAACGATGATTCTTATGAAGAAATTGTTTTCGCCGATCTAAAACAGCGTTATTACAAAAAATGTATCGTTAAAAACGACTTGTTGGTAGGTGCGATTTTAATGGGAGATAAAAATGAGTTTGCCGAATTTAAAACGATGATTGAAAGCAAAATCGAATTGTCGGATAAACGAAATACATTACTTAGAGGAAGTTCAAATGCTAAACCGATTCTCGGAAAACTAGTTTGTTCCTGCAGTCAGGTCGGAGCCGGAAATATAGAAGAAACTATTAAAAGCGGGGTGAGTAATTTTACTGATTTATGTAAAAATACAGGAGCCGGATTAGGTTGCGGAAGCTGCAAAACCGAAGTCAAAGAAATTTTAGCAAAATGCAAGGTTTAGTTTCTTTTGTTTCAGGTTTCACGTTTCAAGTTGTTGGAGCGGATAGAACCTGAAACTAAAAAAACTTGAAACTTGAAACAAAATTAAAGACATGGAATTAACGAGATTAATAGTAAAAGGGGGCGTTATTTCGCCGGGTGAACTTAGAGAAGTTGTTAATATGGCAATGGATCAGGGTTTAGATTCAATTTCATTTGGTTCAAGACAAGATATTATTTTTCCAAAAGGTTTTACAGCTTTGGATAAAGAAAAAATGGGTAAACATCATTTTGTTTTTCCCGATGAAAAAAGCGGTAATAATATCGTTTCCTCTTATGTTTCTACAGATATTTTTAGAAATACCAACTGGCTTACAGGAAATAAGTTTCTATATATTTTAGAGCTTTTCAAAGACCAGCCCAAACTTAAAGTAAATATCAATGACCCTAAACAGCAATTGGTTCCGTTGTTTACAGGGCATCTTAATTTTATTGCCTCTGAGCATGAAGATTATTGGTATCTGTACATTCGTTTGCCTAAATGGCAGCGTATGGAAGTATATCCTGTGTTGATTTACAGCTGGGATATTGCGCAATTTTATTATGAAATTGAACGTATTGTTACGACTGAGGAATCTTGCGGAATAGATATGATTTTTAGTCTGGCAAGTGAAGCTTTAGACACTAATAACAGGACTATTGATAAGCCTTTAAATGTTCCATTTTATCCTTTTCCATATTATGAAGGAATGAACAGAATGGGGATTGATCAGTATTGGCTTGGCTTATATTGGAGAAATAATCTTTATGATTTAGAGTTTCTGAAAGAAATGTGTGATTTATGTTTCGATTGTAAAATCGGAAAAATATGTATTACACCCTGGAAATCATTTATCGTAAAAGGAATTCCGAAAGATCGAAAACTGGAATGGGAGAAGTTTTTAGGTAAAAAAGGAATCAATGTCCGTCATTCACTTTTAGAACTTAACTGGCATTTGCCGGTAGCTATGGAATGGGCATTGAACCTTAAGACCTTTTTGGTCCGCACACTTGATCAATTTGATATCAGTACCTACGGATTAAATTTCGGTTTGTCGGAATACAATCGTGAAGGACATTATTTTACTTCGATTGTAATTGAAAAAAATGATCTGCCTAAAGATTTGGAATCTATTAAAATTCGTGACACTTATAATGTTTTATTTGCGAAAAATTTTGATCCAAATACGCGCGAATATATTGTGCATTCGCAGGATATCGATAAATTGGAGCTGCCTACAGTTCTAATTGAATTGAGCAGGAAATATTTTGAAGGATTAGGAAATTTAATTCCTGAAACTGTCGAAAATAATCAGAAAAAAGAAAAACCACAATTAGATATTTACCAATGCCAGGAATGTCTTTCTCTTTATAATCCGGAATACGGAGACCAAACCCAGAACATTCCAAAAGGTATTTTATTTACCGATTTATCCGAAACATATTGCTGTTCCTTATGTGAAGCCCCAAAAAGCAATTTTAAGATTTTAGAATCGGTTACTACGTAGTTTTTTAACGTTTTACAGCTTTTATCGGAACGAATTATTTTCAACCATATAAGAGGTGTAAGAGAATTTAAGTTTTATCTCTTTGTCCCGTTAAGTGAAGCCAAAATATTTTGCGTTCTTTTTTTGAATGAACAATTTAAATCATATAAGATTTCAAAGAAAAATTAAGTTTTAATACTTTGTCACATTGAGCGAAGTCGAAATGCTTTTTGATAACAGAATATAAGCCACAGTTTTAATAAACTTATAGGACTTATATGGTTTTAATTTTTACTTTTTTAGATCCCGAAATGCTGTCGGAGAAACTCCGGTTTGTTTTTTGAAAACTCTTGAAAAATAGGAATAATCGTCGTAGCCGACAGCAGACGCAACTTCATTTACAGCGAGTTGCTTATTAGTTAACATACGTTTGATTTCAAGAATTACCCGATCCATAATGACTTCGGTAGCTGTTTTTTGTAAAATTTCGTTACAAATCCGGTTCAGATGCTTTAGCGTGATATTTAATTTTTCAGCATAAAACGATGGTGATTTATTTTCTTTAAAATGCTGTTCCAAAAGCTTTTCAAAAGTGTTGATTTTGATATTATACGAATGTGTTTGATGCGAATAGGTTTCACTATATTTTTGGGCAATTTCGATATGAATACAATCCAGTAAATTCAGCATTTTATCCAATTGAAAATTATTATTTTGCTTGTTTTCTTCCGTTAATAATTTAAAATAAGGCAAAATCTTTGGAATTTCTTCCGCTTCAAAAAGCATTTCCGGCCGATTATGAATCGAATGATAAAAATTATAATCATTGATTTTTTTCTGTCCGAAATATAGATTGTAAAGTTCCTGCGAAAATATAACTACAAATCCTTCAATATCATCAGATAAACTCCAATGATGCATTTGTCCGGGCTGTAAAACAAATAAACTCCCTTTTTTAATTTCAAACCGGTCAAAATCGACTTCATGGACTCCGGAGCCATTCATAAAAAAGACCATCAGATACGAATCATGACGATGAGGTTCTTCGACAAAACTGTGGCTTTTTAAATGCTCCTTAAAAGTATTTACATAAAAATCACGATGAATATCGTTGCAGCTAAAATTCCGGACACTATAAATTGGATATTTCTTCATGGTAAATGTCTTTATTGTGCTATAAGTGGCGAAGATATAAAAAAGGTTGCAGTAGAATCTGATATATCTTTGTTTAAATAAAAGTAACAAAGTCATGTCAAATACACTAGTCCATATTTTGAAAAACGAATGTCCAAATTGTCATAAAGGAAAAGTTTTTAAAGACAAGAATATTTTCCTGAATTTTGGCTTTCCAAAAATGAACGAACACTGCATTCATTGTAATTATAAATTTCAAAAAGAGCCGGGTTATTTTTTCGGAGCAATGTACGTCAATTACGGGTTGACTGTTGCACAAGCCATTGCTACGTATTGTGTTGCGCAGTTTTTCTTCGAAAAAACGTTTGACTTACGAATTATTCCAATTATTGCTGCGGTTATTATTGCATTCTCCTTCTTTAATCTTCGATTTTCAAGATTATTATGGATTTATATGTTTAAGGATTATACGAGCTAAAAAAATGTTATTTTTGCCTTTCAATTGAAACTAATTTTTCAATTTAAAAATATCAATCTTAAATTAGACAAATGAAAGCATACGTATTTCCGGGTCAGGGCGCACAATTTACAGGAATGGGCAAAGACTTATATGAAACATCCCCATTGGCAAAAGAATTATTTGAAAAAGCCAATGAAATTTTAGGTTTCAGAATTACAGATATCATGTTTGAAGGCACTGCCGAAGAACTAAAGGAAACTAAAGTAACACAACCAGCGGTATTTTTACATTCGGTAATTTTAGCTAAAACATTGGGCGATGATTTTAAACCTGAAATGGTAGCAGGACATTCTTTAGGAGAATTTTCAGCTTTGGTTGCCAACGAAACTTTATCTTTTGAAGACGGCCTGAAATTAGTTTCACAACGTGCTTTGGCAATGCAAAAAGCCTGCGAAATAACACCTTCAACAATGGCTGCAGTTTTAGGATTGGCAGATAATGTGGTGGAAGAAGTTTGCGCTTCTATTGACGGAATTGTAGTAGCGGCAAATTATAACTGTCCGGGACAATTAGTAATTTCAGGAGAAACTTCAGCAGTTGAAAAAGCTTGTGAAGCTATGAAAGCTGCCGGAGCAAAAAGAGCATTGATTTTACCGGTTGGAGGAGCATTTCACTCCCCAATGATGGAACCTGCAAGAGAAGAACTGGCAGCAGCTATTGAAGCGACTACTTTTTCAACTCCAATTTGTCCGGTATATCAAAACGTAACGGCAAATGCAGTTTCTGATGCAAACGAAATCAAAAAGAACCTGATCATTCAATTAACAGCTCCTGTAAAATGGACACAATCAGTTCAGCAAATGATAGCTGACGGTGCTACTTTGTTTACAGAAGTTGGTCCAGGGAAAGTGTTAGCTGGTTTGATTGGCAAAATTGATAAAGAAGTCGCTACGGCAAATGCTTAATTTTTAGCATTTAATATATCTAAATAATGAAACCCTTCTTAGACATTATGTTTAAGAAGGGTTCTTTATATGTGAATATTCATTTGCAGACTGAAAGCATGCAAGGTTGCAGCACTTATTTATTAACCACAAATTACACAAATTAGCACTAATTAATTTGTGAAAATTTGTGTAATTTGTGGCTAAATATTTTTAGAAGCTAAAAACACAATGCGCTAATTACATAATAAAATAGATAATAATTACGCCTGTTTTGCAAACTGTAATTCAATGTTCAGTTTTACTTCTTCGCCAACCAATACACCACCTGTTTCTAAAGCTGAGTTCCAGTTTAAGCCCCAGTCTTTACGGTTTATTTTTCCTTCAATACTTAAACCTACTTTTGTATTTCCCCATGGATCAGTCAGGATTCCGCTAAATTCTACCGGAAAAGTTACTGTTTTAGCAATTCCTCTGATGTTTAAATCTCCGGTAATTTCATATTTTTCATCATTGATTTTTTTGAATGAAGTAGCTTTGAAAGTTAATTTTGGATGATTTTCAGCGTCAAAAAAATCCCCGCTTTTTAAGTGATTATCCCTGTCGGCATTTGCAGTATCAATAGAAGCAATATCAGCTGAAAATTCGATAGCTGCATTTTCAAAATTATCACCATCTGTAGTGATGGTCGCATCGTAAGTTCCAAATTTTCCTGAAACATTGGTAAACATCATATGTTTAACTTTAAAACCAATTTCTGAGTGAGTTGGGTCAATTGACCATTTTGTAGTTGCCATAATTTTATTTTTTAAATATTATAATTTCATTTTGATAAGACAAAGTTACGGTGACAGTATTCTAGTAGCACTTAACCTAGATTAAGAAATAATTAAAACGTAATTATCTGATTTTTAATTGTTTGTAAAATTTAAAAACCGACAAACAAAACCTTTCGGAATCTGTCTATCGGTTTTAAAAAAGAATATGTTGTGTTTTTATGAATTAATAGTTCATAGGAATATCCATCAATAAAAATTCTGCATCTGTATTGGCCTTAATTTCTAAAGTATCAGTTCCTGAAATTCCAACCGCATCACGGGTATTTAATTCCTGACCGTTGATAGTTACGTTTCCTTTTAAAACAAAAGCGTAAACTCCGTTTCCTTCTTTTTTAATTTTATATTCTGTTGCAGTTCCGGCATCAAAATTACCCATATTAAACCAGGCGTCCTGATGAATCCAAACTCCTTCATCGTCAGCATTTGGTGATAAAACCTGAGCTAATTTATTATGTCTGTCCGCAACATCCAAGGTTATTTGCTGGTAACGAGGTGTTACATTTCGTTGATTTGGAAACAGCCAGATTTGTAGTAATTTAGTCTGCTGGTCCGCATTCGGATTAAATTCGCTATGCTGAATTCCGGTTCCGGCACTCATTACCTGAATATCGCCATTTTTGATGATTTCTGTATTTCCCATGCTGTCTTTGTGGGCTAAATCACCTTCTAACGGAATGGTAATGATTTCCATATTATCGTGAGGATGTGTTCCAAAACCCATTCCGCCCGCAATTGTGTCATCATTCAAAACGCGAAGTGCCCCAAACTGAATTCTTTCCGGATTGTACCAGCTTGCAAAACTAAAACTGTGATAAGCGTTTAGCCATCCGTGATTTGCATTTCCTCTTGTTTCTGCTTTGTGCAATACTATATTTTCCATGATTTGTATGTTTTGTTATTTTTATAGTACAAATTTACAATCAACATCAACGAAATGCACTTAATGTAGATTAAGAAAGTTTTTTGGGAAGGTTTAAAGGTTCAAAGTTGCAGAGGTTCAAAGGTTGAAATTCTTTGTCTTAGTTTGTTAAAGACAATGTGGCCCTGCTGTTTATCATCGAAGAAATCTAAAATCAACAATCTAAAATTTCTTAACTATACTGCGAAATAAACTGCTGTACAACCACATCAGTATTCTCATGGCGTTTTCTCTTTTCCAGTGCAATGGGCGGCGCTGCTCTTTCCAGGCAATCTTTTACATCGCAGGTTTCGCAGGTAACGCCTACAATTCGTTTTAAAAGTGGTTTGCCTTCGATGAATTTGAATTTCTTTTTCATTGCCGGTGTGATCAGAATTCCAACAGAAATACTTCGAATGGTATTATGTAAAAAAGGATCTTTTGTTGCTGATGAAAAAACCAGGTACTCATTTCCGCTATGTGTATAACTCGAAATTTGGGCATCGAAAAAATGAGGCTTATTTTGCCTGATGGCTTCGTCTATAGTTTTTACCGAAACCCATCTTCTGCAATAATGCTCGTTAGCTTCGTTGGCATGAGGTTCCTGCTGATTGGTAATGTGTAATTCTTTTTTGATTAGATAGACATCAGAACCAATTTTATGAGACATTCTCAGAAAGAATAAATTTTTTAGCTGAAAATCTTTTGGCAGCAAATTGGTTAACCTCTGGTAAAAGGATTCAGGAGAGACTTCAAAACTTTCAATCAAAGCAATAAATTCTTCGGGATTTGGTTTTTCATTATTAAGGAAAGTATTTACTTTGCCAACAACCAATTGTCTGGGTAATAATAAAGCCCCCGCAAAATAAGAAGCATAAAAATTGTGTAAGACCTGATCGAAATTATCAAATTTAATCCAGCTGAAAGTCAGTAAACGATCAGAGATTTTCAGATAATTATAAGCAATTTCTTTGGCTAAAATAAAAGCCCTTTGAGGGTTGTCAATTTCGGTAGAAAGTAATAATGTTTTACTTTTCGGAACATAAATAGAACGTAAATCTTCCAAAGCTTCCTGATCGGTAAAAGAGATTTCTTTTATAGTGTATTCATATTCTTCTTTTAAAATTGCTTCTAATTCTTCAATACTAATTTTAGAATCTAAATTAATCTGAAAAGATTTAGAAAAAGCAATTACCTTATTTTCTAAATCTTCAAAGTAATTACTGTGTGCTTCCTGATAAGAACGCAATGCAGCCAAAAAGAAACTTTCCCGGCTTAAATTATAATGTTGTGCAATTTCAATAATAGTACTGATAAAAGCATTGACTTTTGCAGGAGCATTTGCAATAATGTCAATTAAATCGGCTTCCTGAATACCAAAAAGATCCAGCGGGATTTCTTTTAAAATGCCCGATTTTAAAATTTCGCCAATTGGAGCGAGGTTATTATCGAGTTTTAAAGACACCATCTGGTCGTAAGTAACCTCCAGAGTTTTGCATAAAAGCAGAATCTTATCTCCTTTTGGATATTTTTTTCCCTTTTCAATTTCGTTTAAATACGATTTTGAAAGATTCGTCAATTTGGCTAAGCCAAAAAGTGAAAGATTTTTTTGTGTTCTGACTTGTTTGAGTTTTAGTCCAAAGATCAGCTTTATATAGTCTTTTTCGATATCCATAAATCAAATATAGCTATTTATGAAATAAACGCCAAAAAATTATTTTTAATATTTAGCGAACGTTCGCTTGTTTTGTAAAAAACTTTTCCCTAACATTGTAGTGTAAAACTTATTAGCTATAAAAAATTCCTGTTGTAAAAATGTTTTTAAGATAGAAATACATTGTAGCAATAACACATGAACAATCAAAAATTAAAATTTACAGCTATGAAAAACCAATTAGAGATTACAGAAACGGCAATGGAATTTTTAGCCGGAAAGAACCTTTCTTATCCAAACATTTGGACAGATGAGGCAATTGCTTTTATAATTGATTTGCATCGAAAATTCGAATCTCAACGAAAATTATTATTGTTGCAGCGCGAACAAAAACAAACGGCTTTTGATCAGGGCGTCATGCCTGTTTTTCCTTTAGAAACCAAAAGTATCAGAGAAAGTAATTGGACAGCCGGAGAAATTCCGAAAGATTTACTGGATAGAAGAGTTGAGATTACCGGACCGGTTGATCGTAAAATGATTATCAATGCTTTGAATTCAGGAGCAAAAACATTTATGGCAGATTTTGAAGACAGTACGTCTCCAACCTGGAAAAATTTAATGGACGGTCAGGTTAATTTAATAGATGCAGTCAATAAAACAATTTCATATACCGATGCCTCAAAAAATAAAACATATCAATTAAATGAGAAGATTGCCACTTTAATTGTACGACCTCGGGGTTTACATTTACCGGAAAAATATCTTTTAATCGAAGGAAAAGAGGTTTCTGGTTCCTTAATAGATTTTGGTTTGTATGTTTTTCATAATCATAAAAAGCTTTTAGAAAACAATTCCGGTCCGTATTTCTATATTCCAAAATTGGAACATTATCTGGAAGCACGCTGGTGGAATAATGTAATTGATTTTACCGAAGATTATTTGAAATTATCGCGTGGTACAATCAAGGTTACCGTACTTATCGAAACTATAACAGCCAGTTTTCAGTTGGATGAAATTATCTACGAACTGAAAGAACATATTGTGGGATTGAATTGCGGGCGTTGGGATTATATTTTTTCCTATATCAAGAAATTCCGTAAGAATCCAAAGTTTATTGTTCCCGATCGGGATCAGGTAAATATGACTTCACCTTTTATGAATGCATATTCGAATCTGGTTATTCAGAGGTGCCATAAAAGAGGTATCCATGCTATTGGCGGAATGGCAGCACAAATTCCGATTAAAAATAATGAAGAGGCTAATGCCGTTGCTTTCGCAAAAGTAAAAACCGACAAAGAACGTGAAGTTCAAAACGGTCACGACGGAACCTGGGTAGCGCATCCGGATTTGGTTCCGTTAGCTAAGGCTGTCTTTGACACGGGAATGCCAACTCCAAATCAGATTCATATTAAAAGAGAACATCGCAAAATAACGGAAGCTGATTTGATTGAACCGCCAATTGGAATCATTACTGAAAATGGTGTTCGAAAAAATATCAATGTTGGTGTTTTGTATCTCGCTTCGTGGCTCAACGGTCAGGGTGCGGCTGCTTTACACAACTTGATGGAAGATGCGGCAACTGCCGAAATTTCGAGATCACAATTGTGGCAATGGCTTCAGAATAAAGTGGTTTTGGATAATGGCAGACAATTGGATTTAGCCTATTATCACGAATTGGCTTTAGATGAATACAATAAAATAAAAACGGAATTGGGTGAAGAAAATTACGAAAAACGTCAATTTCCTTTAGCAGAAAAAGTATTGGATAGATTGGTTGTGAATACTGATTTTGTTGACTTTTTGACCATTCCATGTTACAAATATTTATAAAAAAACATTGACTTAATTTAAACACATAGATTTTAATTAAAAATTAAAAATTATTTTTTTCACGCAGATTTAGCGGATACAGCAGCTTTTTAATTCTCAATTTTTAATTTATAATTCTTTTATAAAAATGCTTTACTAACCACTTATAACTATATTATTTATGAAAACAACAGAAGACAGAATTCAGGAATTGATTAACGATTGGATTACGAACCCGAGATGGAAAGGTGTTGAGCGCCCTTATACAGCTACAGAAGTGGTTACGTTGCAGGGTTCTTATCAAATTGAGCATTCTATTGCCAAAATGGGAGCGCAAAAATTATGGAGAAAGTTAAAAAGTCAGGATTATGTTGCCGGTTTGGGCGCTTTAACCGGAAATCAGGCGATTCAGGAAGTTGATGCAGGATTAGAAGCGATTTACTTAAGTGGCTGGCAAGTAGCTGCAGATGCGAATCTGGCTGGAGAAATGTATCCGGACCAATCGCTTTATCCGGTAAACAGCGTTCCGATGGTGGTAAAAAAAATTAATAATGCTTTACTGCGTGCTGATCAAATTCAAACCGTAAATGAAGTTGAAGATAAAAAAGATTATCTAGTACCAATTGTGGCTGATGCCGAAGCTGGTTTTGGAGGAAATTTAAATGCTTTCGAATTAATGAAATCTATGATTGAAGCGGGAGCATCCGGAGTTCATTTTGAAGATCAGTTAAGTTCTGCCAAAAAATGCGGGCATCTGGGAGGGAAGGTTTTGGTTCCGACACAGGAAGCTATTAATAAGTTAATTGCCGCACGCTTGGCTTCAGATGTTATGGGGGTTTCAACTTTGATAGTAGCAAGAACAGATGCCGATGCCGCTAATTTACTGACCAGTGATGCTGATCCAAGAGATGCTAAATTTATTACAGGTGAAAAAACAAACGAAGGCTTTTTTTATGTAAAAAGTGGTATTGAGCAGGGAATTGCCAGAGGTTTGAGTTATGCTCCTTATGCTGATTTGATTTGGATGGAAACCAGTAATCCTGATTTAGTGTATGCTAAAAAGTTTGCTGATGCCATAAAAAAACAATTCCCCGATAAAATGCTGGCCTACAATTGTTCGCCTTCTTTTAACTGGGCTGCAAAATTATCAGTAAAAGAAATGGAAACTTTTAGAGAAGATCTGGCTGCAATGGGGTACAAATTCCAGTTTATCACTTTAGCAGGGTTTCATGCTTTGAATACCAGTATGTTTGAATTGTCCAAGGCATACAAAGAACGCGGAATGGCAGGCTATTCTGAATTACAGGAAAGAGAATTTGCTTTGCAGAAAAACGGATTCAGAGCTGTAAAACATCAGGCTTTTGTTGGAACTTCTTATTTTGATGCGGTACAAAATACAGTAACGATAGGAAGGTCTTCAACAACAGCAATGAAACATTCTACGGAGGTTGAGCAATTTTAATTTTTAATTCAAACAAAAACACGATCCTGTTCGGGATCGTGTTTTCTATTTTTTACCGTTTTGGATAGCCCAAATTAAGAGAGCATTTTTTTCTTTTGGCAATCCTAATTTTTCTATTATTTTGCTTCGGTGTCCTTCAACAGTTTTTTCAGATAAAAATAATAGCTCTGCTATTTGTCTCGTAGTTTTTTGTTGCGTAATCAGCTCAATAATTTTTCTTTCTGATAAGGTCAGTTTTGATAATTCATTAGTGTCATTTGGTACATCTGTTATTAAATCATCTTCTAAAAAAAGGCTGACATAGCGATTTCCTTTTTTTACTTCCAGCAAGCATTTTTCTAATTCACTTTGAGCATGTTCTTTTAGTATATAGCCATAAATGCCAAATTCTTTAGCTTTTTTATATATGCTGCTTTCTTTGTGCATGGTTAACAAAATAATTTTTGTTTTTAATTTGTTTTCCTGGACAGCTTTGGCAACGTCCAGACCATCTAAACCAGGCATATTGATGTCTAAAACAGCGATATCAGGATAATGCAGTTTAATGGTGTTTAATGCCGAAATGCCATTAGAACAGGTATCGATTACTTTGTATCCATAAGATTCTACAAAACTTTTTGTGCCCTGAAGTGTAAACGGATGATCATCTGCAATTACTATTCTCATGCTGTTTTTTTTATTTCGATAGTAATGATGGTTCCTTTTTTATCTGAAACTATTTTTGCTTCGCCACCAATGGCCCGGCTGCGTTCAATGATATTGTGTAAGCCAAAAGACTTTTTATTATTGAGGGTTTCGTTCACATCAAATCCTTTTCCGTTGTCTTTTATTTCAATGATAATATTGTTTTTGGTTTCTGCAATAGTAATTTTAGCAGCAATGGCATCGGAATATTTAATAATGTTTGACAGGGCTTCTTGCGTAATACGGTATATCTGTAATTCATCCGAAGTAGATAAGACGGTATGGTAATCAATATCGGCTGTAACCATAAAATTATTTACGGCTTGTGCACGCTCCACCATTTGATTGATACTTTCTTTTAGTCCAATTTTATCAAACATAATTGGATGTAAATTCCGGCTAATACTACGAATATCGTTGATTATGGTGTCAATTTTACTATTCGCAGCGTCTGTTTTTTCTTCCAGCGAGTTTTTTAAACTTAACAGTTCGTGGCTTACGCTATCGTGCAAATCGCTGGCTATTCGTTTGCGCTCTTCTTCAGTTTTTTCTAATAATTGTTTGGTGTATAATTGCGCATTTTGTTTTTCAAGATGCAATTTTTTTTGTTTCTGTGTTAAATTGAATGCAAAACTTATAAGTAGAATTCCTATTAAACCTGATCCTAACAGCGCAATTGTTGTATTTTTATTTGTAATGGTTTGTTCTTTTATTTTTAACTGTTGGGCCTTCTTTTCAGTTTGATATTTTTTTTCAAGTTCAACTGTTTTTATTCGGGTAATTATGTTTCCTATACTGTCTGCAATAATTTTCTTTTCAGCTTCATAGGCCAGAGCACTTTTATAGTCTTTATTTTGAATGGCATTGTTTTGCAGTAAGCCATAAAACATATTCACTTTTTCGTATTGCTGGTTGCTGATTAAAGTTGGTAATGCTTTTTTTATGTCTGTAAAATTAGAATAGCCAGGGTTCTTTTTTATTTTATACAATGCAGACGTTACTTTATACTCCTGAGTTAAATCATCAGAATTTATTTCTTCGACAATTGGTTTTAAGTCATCAAGTATTTTTTTAGCTTCCAATAATTTGTTCTCATGAATTAAATTTTCTGCCTTGAAATCAAATATTTTTATTTTTAATATTTTACTCTCGTCTTTGCTACTAATAAAAGCCTGATAAACAGAATCGATTAATGGCCTTTCGCGTTTATCTTTTAAATATTCATAAATCGAAATTTTATTAATTAGGCCAATATAAACGTTATAGGTGTTGTCAATTTTTTTATATGCCTGAATAGCTTTATCAGCATTTTCAATGGCTCTTTTCTTGTCCCCGATTGCTGTATAGATATTAGCATAATTCGAATAAACAAAAGCCAAACCTTTTGGATTATCTATTTTGCTGAAATATTCGAAAGATTTTTGATTGGCAAGCAGACTTAAATTTTGTTTGCCCATTACATAATAAATATAAGACAAATCGTAGTAAGCTCTGGCTATGTTATAACAGCTATCGTAATTGTTGGGTTCTAGTGCTGTTATTTTTCTAAAATAATCGCATGCTTTTTTTAAATTGTATTTATCATAATAATAATTAGCCAGATAAGCATCTACAAAAGTAGTTTTTAGTGCAGGTAATTCTTCTCTGTATTTAGCATCAAATTGCTTGACGGTTGCCATAAACCGGTCGTTAAAATCATAAGAATCTGCAAGATATACACAGGCGAAGTCTAAAACTTCTGCTGCATTTAAATATTTTTTCTCCTTAATTTTTTGATTGTAATACTTATGAAAGACTACTAAATAGTTATCGCTTTTTTTATAGTTTTCTACTTTGTGCAGCCATGCTTTAACGGCATCTTCTTTAACAGGTTCTTCTTTTATAAAAACAACATCATTTTCTTTCTTATCACTACAGCCTAAAAAAAGTATAAATGCTGCAATTAATAAACTGCGTACATATGGATTACTCATTTAAAATATATTTTTAGCAAATGTATCTATTTCAAATGAATTTCAACTCTTGAGGAAATAATCAGGGGTTACCCCTTGCATGATTTTATTTATTATAATATCAACTTTGCTGCTGCATATTAATAATTATAAAAATTAATCTATGAAAAAAAAATTACTCTTTCTGAAAAACAGCAATCATTTGATGCTTATTTTACTGTTATTTGGCTTTAACTGCCTGCAAGCGCAAGTCACCTCCATACCCGACACGACTTTTGAACAATGGCTGATTAATAACAATATTGATACCGATGGGCTTTTAAACCATCAGGTAGCAACAGCAGATATTAGTGGGGTTACGGAATTGGATCTATATTATGTAGATATCAGAGACTTTACAGGCCTTCAGGATTTTAAAGCTTTAACCAGCCTTACTACTGGGTATGCTCCTGCAACGAGTATGGATTTATCAGCATTAACGGAGCTTAGAAGACTATCACTTTATGGAAATAGCTTAAAGACGATCGATCTTTCACACAATTTAGCTTTGACCGATATAAATTTTGGCAATTCCTATAATTTAAAAGCATTAGATATTTCAGCTAATACTGCTATAACAACATTAGAGATAAGTGGAACAAAGCTATCAACTTTAGACTTTTCCAACAATACAGCATTAACAAGTGTAATTATTAACAATAATTCTAATTTGGTTAATTTAAATATGGCAAACGGAAACAATGCTAATGTTACTAATTTTTCTGCCCGAAATTGTAGTTTGTTATCGTGTATAAAAGTAGATAATCTTGCGGTTACTAACAACACCAAAATGGTGATGACTATGGTTACTATGCCGGGAGGAATGCCTGGAATGCCTGGGATACCAATGATGCTTCCAATGCCAACTCCTATTTGGTCGAAAGACTCTGAGGCGAATTATTCAGAAACTGATTGTGGTATTTATACAGCGATACCCGATTCTGGTTTTGAGTATTATTTGACACAAAATGGTATTACTGTATCTGGCCATAAAGTATTGACATCTGATATTTCCGGCATAACAAATATTGATTTAACAGGAGATTATAATCCTATTGGTAATTTTACGGGAATTCAGGATTTTACTGCATTGACCCATTTTAAATATAACAGAGGAGGAGAAGGTGTTTTTTCTTCAATAGATTTGTCTCAAAACACTAATTTAACTTTTCTGGAAATTAAGGGAAATGATAACTTAACGACTATTGATATTTCTAAAAATACCAAGTTACAGGAATTAAACATAACGGATGGGGCATTAACAAAACTGGATATTTCTAAAAATCCATTAGTTACTAAATTGTCTTGTTATGGCAATCCTAACCTGAGTGTTTTAAACCTTAAAGGCAGGTCTGATCAAACTGCATTTGAAGCGGGCAATATTTTCAATAGCAATCCAAAACTGAGTTGTATAGAAGTTGACGATATTGAATATGCTACAACAAATTGGCTAAATAAAGATGCTACTGCAAGCTATTATACTGCAGGCTGTCCAACAACGGCAATACCCGATCGTAACTTTGAACAGGTATTAATAAACAATGGCTATGATGACGTGATAGATGGTAAAGTGATTACTGCTAATATTGCTGGTGTTACTACTTTGAGTGTTGCATATACTACAGTAGAAGACATTACAGGTATTGAAGATTTTGCTTCTTTAAAGGATCTTACTGTTTATTATACAGGTTTAAAAAAGGTGAACCTTAGCCATAACAAGGTGCTTGAATCTATTAATTTTGGGTATAATAATTTAAAAAGTTTTGATTTATCTCAAAATACAGCTTTAAACACAGCTTACATAAGCGATAATACACTAGCAACTTTAGACTTTCATAACAATCCTAACTTGAAAGATGTCTTCTTAGGCGGTCCCTTGTTAAACGTAAATATGGCAAACGGACACAATGAAATTATAACTCGATTTTCTTCGCAAAACTGTAGTTCATTATCTTGTATAAAAGTTGATAATATAGCGGTTACTCAAACTACGTTTGATGATGGAGAAGGATTAAATTTTATTTGGCAGACAAATTCAGATTCTGATACGGTTTTTTCTGAAACAGGTTGTACACAATATACTGCCATACCCGATGCAGCTTTTGAGCAATTTTTAATAGATAACAATATAGATTCAGGAATTGTTGATGGTAAAGTACCAACATATGAGATTAATTCTCTTACCGATTTAGATATTTATGACAGTACTATTGCAGATTTTACAGGATTACAGGATTTTACAGCCTTAACTTCATTAGATTTAATAAATAATGTAAATCTAACCAAACTTGACCTTTCAAAAAATACGCAGTTAACAAATTTAAGTTGTTACAACAATCATCTTGTTACACTTGATTTATCTCAAAATACTCAATTAACGCATATTGATTGTCGAAATAATAACCTGACAGATATTAATGTTTCAAAAAATACAGAGTTAGTATACCTGGTTTTAAATAATAATGAATTAGTTAGTTTAGATGTGACTAAAAATATCAAACTTACTGATTTACATTGTGTTGATAATCAGTTGGTATTTTTGGATGTTTCTAAAAACACAGTTTTAACAACTTTGGATTTGGGTAATAATAGCGTGTCAGCATTAGAGGTAAGCAGCAATCCTGAATTAAGATACTTAAATTGTTATTCTAACCAGCTTGTTACACTTGATGTATCTCAAAATACTCAATTAACCAATATTAATTGCCAAAATAATCAATTGAAATCGGTAAATCTGAAAAATGGGAATAATACAAGTATAGAAACCGCGAATGTAGCTAAAAGTGCAAAAAGTAAATCAGTAACCTATCCAATCGGAATCTTTGGTTTTCAGGCGAATGATCCTGCTTTAGTTATTTTGGTTGACAATAAGTCTTATTCTGATACTAATTGGATGGCTTACAAAGATGCTTCGGCAGTTTATTTAGAAAATGTTTCTCTTGGAACTGGTGATAATACTTTAGAAAATGTATCAATAGCGCCTAATCCTACGAATGGAGAATTGTACATTAATAATATAATTTTAGACAAAGTTACCGTTATTACCTTGCTTGGGAATATTGTAAAAACAATCAATTATAAAGATGGCAACACCAGCAATGTAGTTGATTTATCTGATTTGACTGCAGGTTTGTATCTTGTGAAATTAACTTCAAACGGATCAGAAAAAACAGTAAAAGTTTTGAAAAAATAATATTTAGATAAAAATTTAATTAGTTTAAAAAGCTCTGAAATTCAATTATTGCAATTGAGTTTCGGAGCTTTTTTATTTTTAAGATTATGGTGAAATTGTAAATCAATTATTTCTTCAACAATCTGGCTTTCATTTTGCTGAAAAACTCAGGCGTAACTCCTATAAAAGAAGCAATCTGTTTTTGCGGAACTTTATGTACCAGTGTTCCATATTTGGCACAAAATTTCTCAAAACGCTCTTCGGCTGATAAACTTAAATTATCCATTAATCTTTGTTGATTCGCGACTAATGAATTTTCGATTAGAATTCTGAAAAAACGTTCCAGTTTAGGAATTTCCAAATATAATTGGTCCTGATTTTCTTTGGATAATGAAACTACTTCTGCATCTTCTAAAACTTCTATAAAAAGCTGTCCGGGTTTTTGCGAAAAATAACTATACATATCACTCATCCACCAGCCTGAACAAGAAAAGGCAAGCACATGCTCAACAATATTATCGTTGATGTTGAAGCTTCTTAAAATTCCGGAATTTACAAAATACGAATGCCTGCAAACTTCGCCGGCATTCAATAAAATGGTTTTGGCTTTGTAAGTATGAGTTTCTGTTTTAGATAAAAAAAGAGCCTGTTCTTCCGGAGTCAGCGAAATGTGTTTGGCTATATTGTCAAGTATTAATGACATTATTTTTCTGCTATTAAAGTAAATGAAGTCGCTTTAAAACGATTTCCAATAATTTCTCCGGTAACAGAAGCCTTTCTAACGGCATTACAAAAACCATCTTCTGCATGTGCATCGCCATGATCGTGAATTGTAGTTCCGTCAACAAAATAGCTTTTTCCATCAATACGGACGGCTAAATCGCAACTTTTACCTTTCATTCCGAATTTACATTCTCCGCAGGAAGCTTCAACGATTTGAGGTTTTTCAATCTTTTTTTTATTTTGGGCCTGCATCGAAATACCGGCAAATAACAATACTAAAAATACTAATTTTTTCATTTTTTAAGAATTTACAGTTATTAATTTTGATGTTGCTTTGGCTCGTTCTGTGATTTCTTCGATTGGAGTTATTAACGAATCATGACTTAAAACGACCCCCATTCTGCGATACGGTCTTGAAGTAGGTTTGCCAAAAATTCTGAAATCGGTTTTTGGTAAAGCAGCCATTTTTTCGACTCCGGTAAATGTTGGATTTGTTGAATCTTCAGATGCTAAAATTACGGCACTTGCTCCGGCTTTTTCTAACGTAATTTCGAAAATTGGAAGACTCAAAATCGTTCTTAAATGCAATTCGAATTCATTAAAATTTTGAGTTCCGGCCAAAGTTACCATTCCTGTGTCGTGTGGGCGAGGAGAAAGTTCAGAGAAATAAACGCCATCATTAGTCAGGAAAAATTCAACGCCAAAAAGTCCTGCGCCGCCAAGAGCTTCCGTAATTTTTTCAGCCATATCCCGGGCTTCGTACAAGTCGGCTTCAGAAACTTTTGCGGGCTGCCAGCTTTCCTGATAATCGCCACGTTCTTGTCTGTGGCCAATAGGAGCACAAAACAAAGTTGGATTATTATTCTGAGTAATGGTTAAAAGTGTAATCTCCGAATGGAAGTCAACAAAAGCTTCTACAATAACTTCAATCACATCACCACGCGAACCAGCTACGGCGTATTGCCAGGCTTTTTCGATATCACTTTTGGTTTTAATAGTCGATTGCCCTTTTCCGGAAGAAGACATTAATGGTTTTACCACACATGGAATTCCGACTTCCTGAACGGCTTTTTGCAGTTCATCTGCCGAGGCTGCATATTGATATTTGGCTGTTTTTAGTCCGAGTTCTTTTGAAGCCAAATCGCGAATGGCTTTACGATTCATAGTAAAATTGGCTGCTTTCGCTGAAGGAACTACGGTAATGCCTTGTTTTTCGTAATCGTAAAAACGTTCGGTTCGAATAGCTTCTATTTCCGGAACAATAAAGTCGGGTTTGTGCTTGGCCACGATTCGGTCTAAAGCTTCGCCATCGAGCATATTGATTACTTCAAAACCGTGTGCAACCTGCATTGCCGGAGCATTTTCGTAACTGTCAACTGCGATGATGGTTTGTCCGATTCGTTGTGCGGCGATTGTAAATTCTTTACCTAATTCACCTGAACCGAGGAGTAGTATTTTCATTTTTGAATTTTGAAATGTTCGGTAAACAAAAATAGTTATTTTTATCAATACATATTGATGGTTTAAGATTTTAAAGCCAGGGATTTTGAATGGTTTCCAGCTTTCCTGGAATAATAAAATTGAATAATCAAGAGCCTTTAGCCGAAGATTAATGTTGGGCTAAAACAAGGCTGAGTTTTTTTGCCAAAATAAAAGGCGCCTCCGAAGAAGCGCCTTTGATGTGGATAATTTTAATTTGATTATTTTTTAATAATACGTTGCACGAAGTTTTTGTTTTGAAAAACGGATACAATATATACTCCATGTTTTAAAGAAGAAAGGTCTAAGGTTGTATTTCTTCCTTTAGTTGCAACGGTCATTAATTTATGGCCAGCAAGGTCAAAAATTGTAATTGTTGCATTGTCAGTTTCCGGAAGTGAAATTTGTATTTCGTTTTCCACCAGTGTTGGATAACATTGGAATTCTGGTTTTGAAATATTTTCGGTTTCCATAACAGCATAGCGAGCCGTTGTGCTGTTTGTTGTAATATTTGCAGCAGGTGAATATGCGCTGTTTATGTATGCAGAACTAGTGCTTGTAGCTTTAACCTGGTATGAGATTGATGTATTTGCTGAAAGCCCGGTTGCAGTATATGACGTACCTGTAACATTTGTTTCAGTACATGTAGCGGTACCAGAAGTGCTTACCTTTGCGATGAAGTATGAGATTTGAACATTACCATCAAACACAAATGCAATTTGATCGCCAGCTAATAAGTTTAAGCCGGTGATTACATATTCACCACAAGTTGCAACACCGGTTTGAGTAATACCTGTAGTAAGTTGGGTTCCTCCATTTATGGTGTAACCTAATAGATTTCTTGCACCTGAACCAGATGATTTTGCTCCTATCACTAAAGAAGATACGCGAGTAGTATTTACTAATTTTAAGACATTGTCATTAATAGAACCACTTCTATATGTGTTTGTATATCCGGCAGGGCTGCAAGCACTCGATGTACTAATAGTTGCCGAGGTTTTATATTGATCACCGGTGTTTAAAGTATAAACGCCCGCAGATGTTGCAGATGTAGAATTTAATAACATTACTACATTGCTTAATGTTGTGCTGCTGCTGCATAAGTTAACGGTATAACCTGTTGCGTTGGCTACGGCATCCCAATTAATAGTTGCTGAAGTTTGAGTAGCCGAAGCTGTAATGTTTGCAGGAACCGCTAATGTTATAGATGCAACTGCCGTAATTGTTCCTGATAACGATGCTGCAGTCCCGCTTGATTGCGAAGTTGTAACAGTATATGCAGCGTTTGATACTGCTGATGCTGGGGTTCCGCTAATAGTAACCGTTTTTGCAGAAGTGCTAACGGAATAAGATACACCGGCAGGTAATCCTGTAACTGTAGCTCCTGTAGCTGAACCTCCATAAGTATATACAATCGTTGCAATTGGATTTCCTAAAACGATGGATTGATTAGTTGAGCCGCTTGTTAATACTAAGGTAGCATTTGCAACTGTTGCAATTGTTCCTGATAACGATGCTACGCTTCCGCTTGGTTGTGAAGTCGTAACAGTATAAGTAGCAGATTGAACTGAAGTTGGAGTTCCGCTAATAGTAACCGTTTTTGCAGAAGTGCTAACAGAATAAGATACACCGGCAGGTAATCCTGTAACGGCTGCCCCGGTAGCTGAACCTCCATAAGTATATACAATCGTTGCGATTGGATTTCCTAAAACAATGGATTGATTAGTTGAGCCGCTTGTTAATGCTAAGGTAGCATTTGCAACTGTTGTAATTGTTCCTGATAATGATACTGCGCTTCCACTTGATTGTGAAGTTGTAACAGTATAAGTAGCAGATTGAACTGAAGTTGGAGTTCCGCTGATAGTAACCGTTTTTGCAGAAGTGCTAACAGAATAAGATACACCGGCAGGTAATCCTGTAACTGTAGCTCCTGTAGCTGAACCTCCATAAGTATATGTAATATTTGAAATAGCACTATTTACAGTTACACTTTGTGAAGCTGAGCCTGATGAAAGTGATAATGTTGGTGCAGCAGGAGTACTACTATTACAAGCAGAAGATACAACACCAGCCATAGTTACATTTAAAGTAGCGCCAGCGCCACAACTACCTGTTAATGCAGCTTTTACCGATGATGAAGGTAAAGCTGTATAAGGATAAGATGGTTTTGAAACAGTAGCTGAATTATTAGCTAAATTATTTCCAACGCAATCTACAACAGTAACATCAGGTGTACCGCCATAGGAGGCATCAATATTTTTTGTTGATGACGGGGTTTCAAATACACCTCCTTCAAGATAACATTGTGTCCCTTTTCCATTAGTACCATCTTCCAGACCAATACATTTATTGGCAACAGAACTATTCCAATAACAATTAAGTATATGTAATTCAGCATTTCTGGCACGTACCTGACGCTCCACACAACCTTCAGCCCACCAGCAATATTGCCATGTAATACTATATTGAGTATCCGAAGTTGTGTTTAGTGGATAGTTAGAGGAACTGGAACCAATTAAGTTGGTAAATCGATGATCATCAGTACCACCGGAACCACCAGCTTTAGGTGCTTTATTGTAGCTAAATTTACACCATGTAACGGTAATATTATCTGTATTTCCTTTGTTGTCAAAGTTTCCATCCATTCCATCCTGGAAGTCACAGTGGTCAACCCAACAATTAGTAACACCATCAAGAGTAAGACAATCCCTCCCATCTGAGTCATATGCACCCGGGCCAACAAATGTTACATTTCTTATAATAAGATTTGTACTCCCTGGCTTAAAATATAAAATGCCTGATTTTCCTGAAGTCTGATCATTTGTGTATAGTTTAGAACCAGGCAAGCCAAGAATTGTTTTGTTTGTCGCAAGAGCACTAAGGTAATCGATTTGGATAGAGCCTTGTATCAGGATCACTCCCGGACCAGATGCTGTTAAGGCGTTACTTAATTCGGTATAGCTTGTTACTAAAGTTGGTGTCGCATTTCCACCACCAGTTGCTGCTTTGCCATACCCAATAGGTGCAGTCATGTAATATTCTTGTGCTGACATTCGGGTAAGCGAAAACAGTAACAGTCCGATAAGGACTAAATTCCATTTTTTCATAAATTGATATAGTTTTGGTTAAGTTAAATCTATATTACAACATGACATTAATTGTATGTTGTTTTTAAGAATCGTGCAAGTATAATAATATTTTATCATTTATGAATGCAAATCAAATTTATTGCACATTATTTATTGATTTTATGATAAAAAATTATTTTTTATTCAAGTTATGTATGTAATGCCTTATAATTACTCAATAAATTAACTGTATTAAACGCACTTATCTTGGATTAAGAAAAGGAGTTTTAGTTTTCAATCTCAGTATAAACTGCATGCTGAAATCATAATTATAGATGTCTTTTTTATTTATTAAATTTTAACTTTATTTCCAACACTGAAGATTCAAATGATATAAGACAACAAATAAAAAAACCGATACTCTTTTTTTAATAAAGTATCGGTTTTGTATTTTAATGAAAATGATCTTCCTCGATTTCGAATTCTGCATCTTTTTCCCAAATTTCCATTTCGCAGGGTTTGCAGTTGAATTTTAGTTTATATTCTAATTCGCCCTGTTTTAAAACCAAAGGTTCTTTTACTTTAACACCTACTATGTCTTTTTGGTGTATCGGACATTTTTTTAATTCGTATTTAATACAGTATTTAGTTGTCATTACGCGCGATTTCCCAGGATCCCATTGTAATTCGAATGCTTTTTCTATTTCGGTAACACCGTGGCGTTCGTAGAATTTACGGGCTGTTTTGTTCGAAACGTTGTACATGAAATCCAGTTTGGTTTCAGGATACGGATGCGAAGTTTTTACCAATTGATGTTCTTCACGTTTGTAATTTTTCAAACGAATCTCAGATAATTGATCGTAAACCGTTCTTCTCATTTCGTTGATCTTTGAAATAGGAAGGAACCAGTTTTGAGAAAACATAATATTGATTTCATCTGCAGTATAAGGTGTAAAACCTGTTTTTGCCAATTGCGTTTTGATGTTTTCTTCGATTGATTCACCGGTTTTAGTCTGCTCTTTTAAGTGTTCTAAATTTACGATGCTTACGTTTCCGTCTTCGTCGGTTGCGATTAATTCGAAACCGGTTTCATTTTCTGTAAGCAATAAAGTGGTGCTGATTTTTCGAACTGCACTGTCTTCTCTTTCGACAATTTTGATGAAAGCGGCATCGTTATTTCGGTAGATGAAAGTTCCGTCTTTTACTTCTTTTAAAACGTTCGGGTATATTTTACCGTTTTCGGCTTTGTTTACATAAATTCCTTCGGCTTCATTGTTTTCGTTGATAAAACAAAGCCCGTCACCGTTGTTTAGTAATTCTCCGTTTTCGATTTCATAGTAGTTTCCAACTGTTTTGATCAGTTTACCTATATATTGTCCTTTTGATTTTGGACTTTCCCAGGAACCAATAGAGCTGTGTCTTTCGTTTACGAAATAATCGGTATAACCACGGTTGAAAGTTCTGTTTAAAGAAGAATCGAAAGTATACGTACATTTTCCGGAAGAAGCTTTGGTGTATTTATCGCTTCCTTCGTTTTCTAAAAAGCTGTCCAGTTTTTGACGTAAATAAGAAACGTTATTTTTAACATAAACAACATCTTTTAGACGTCCTTCAATTTTAAAAGAGACAATTCCGGCTTCAATTAAATTGGGGATTTGTTCTGAAATGTCTAAATCCTTAATCGAAAGCAAGTGGCTGTTTTTTATCAATGTTTCTCCGTTCCCGTCAATTAAGTTATAAGGCAGACGACAGTTTTGAGCGCAGGAACCACGATTGGCGCTACGTTCTCCGTTGGCCACACTCATATAACAGTTTCCGCTAAACGAAACACATAAAGCTCCGGTTACGAAAAACTCTAACTCAACATCGGCTTCGTCGTAGATTGTCTTAATTTGATGCAGGTTCAATTCGCGGGCCAAAACCACACGTTTGATTCCGGCATCTTTTAGGAATTTAATTTTATCTGCATCACGATTATTGGCTTGTGTACTGGCGTGAAGTACGATAGGAGGAAGCTCCATTTCCATAATCGCCATATCCTGAATGATCAATGCATCAACACCGATATCGTACAATTCATAAATCATTTTACGACAGGTTTCCAATTCGTTGTCATACAAAATGGTATTCATTACCACAAAAACCTGAGCATTAAATAGATGCGCATATTGTACCAAAGCGGCAACATCTTCAATAGAGTTATTGGCATTAGAACGCGCACCAAATTGCGGTGCACCAATATATACAGCATCGGCACCACTATTTATGGCAGCCATTCCTCCAATTAAATCTTTAGCAGGAGCTAATATTTCAATTTTCTTCTTCATTTCTAAAACTTTAGTTTTTTGTGGTATTCACAGAAAAAAGTGTGCAAAGTTCTTATAAATAATTTGAGTTTGCTAATGCTGAAGTGACTTTTTTTGAAATAGTTAGATTATATGGAATGATGTTGGTTAAGATCGTTACTTATGATATTTAATCTAAAGGAAAAGTAAATCCTGCAGCCAATGCCCCGGAAGATTGTTCGGCGGATGGATGTAAATAAAAAGAAACTGCAATTTCTATATTGTTTTTAGGGCCAACTGCCAGTCCCAGACTTATAGGAATATGGACTAAAGCGCCACTCTTTTTTTTATTAACATCTTGCGTAAAAGTTTCAAAAGAACCTATAGATGTGCCAATACCTGTTTCAATAAAAGGTGCTATCCAGGGTATCGGAGCGCAGAGCCGCACTTTTCCTCCGAGTAAAAATGCTTTAGTTTCTACTTTGTATCCTTCCGGGTTCTTTTTGATATCTTCATCTGCTGATGTTAAAATAACTCCGGCATACGGTCTTATGCTAAACCATTTAGTTAATCCAATCACATATTCTCCTTGCGTATAAAATCCGAAGCCGTCTATGATTTCAGGATTTTCTTCTTCATAATATGAAGTGCTTGATCCAAAACCTATTGAGGCTTTAATAAATTTGCCTGTCGTTTGAGCTTTTGTCAGATTTGAAAAAAATAATGTAAAAATTATAATTAAAAAGAAATTGCGTAAAGTTGAAGTCATAAAATGGTTTTTTGATTTTGGGGCGAAAGTAAGAATTAATTTTCAATTTCTATAAAACAAAAAAACTATCCAGTTTAAGAACCGGATAGTTTTTCTTCTCAAAAATATAGTGTCAAATATTATGACAATTTTTTAGCTTTAATCTTTGCTAATGTATTTTCGATACTGTTTAATTGTTTTGAAACAATAGCGGTTTGATTTCCGTCAAGTTCATCTTTTTCTAAGGCAGCTTTGTATTTTTCAACAGCAGCTTCTTCTCCGGTAATACAGGCGTTGATAATGGCTTCTGTATCTCCACCGGTAAATGATGATTTGATATCAATCCAGGTACGGTGTAATGCTCCTAAAGGTCCTCCGCCGGAAGTATCTGTCGATTTTCCAAGTCTGTTGATTTCATCCTGCAGTTCTATGATAAACAAGGCACGCTCACGGGCATATTCTAAAAAATCAGTTTTGATGGCTGGACTCTCGACATGTTCTGCAGCATTTGTATATCCTAATTTTCCATCTTCCAGAATTGATATCAATCCTTCTAATGTACTAACGGCTTCTTTGGTGGTTTCTTCTGTATGTATCATGACTTTAATTTTAAATTAATGTATAATACAAAGTTGGGATTTTATAAAACGTTATGTTTTACAGAATTATAAAGGTTGTTTATAAAATTGTGGAATGGGAATTTTGAAAGTGAAATTTTTTTACTTAGATTTTAACAGATTAAAGCAGATTTTCTTTTGAATCAAAAATGAGTAGTTTTCGCCGTTTGGGTTAGGGATAGAAGTGAAAATCCTTTTGTGTAATGGAATGGAACAAAAGATTGAAACGTATAGCCCGGCCGGAGGTAACCCCATAAAAAAACAGCTCAAAGTATAAAGCGATGAACTTTAAACCTTAAGCTGTTTTAATAAAATGATTATATTGTTATGCGGTCAAAGCTTCTTTGATTCTTTTTAAAGCTTCTTTTAAAATGTCGTTGCTTGTTGCGTAAGAGAAACGAATACAATCAGGATTTCCGAAAGCGTCACCGGTTACAGTAGCAACGTTTGCTTCAGCCAAAAGATACATTGATAAATCGTTTGCATCTTTAATTTCAGTTCCTCTTAATGTTTTTCCGAAGAAAGAAGAAACGTCCGGGAAAACATAAAATGCTCCTTCCGGAACGTTGATTTTTACACCAGGAATTTCTTTTAATAATCCAACAACCAAATCTCTGCGGCTGTGGAAAGCCTGAACCATGTGGTTTAATACGCTCGGATCAGCATCAACAGCAGTAATAGTAGCACGCTGCGCTACAGAATTTGCTCCTGAAGTTACTTGTCCCTGAATTTTTGTACACGCTTTTGCGATGAATTCCGGTGCTCCGATATAACCAATTCTGTATCCTGTCATGGCGAAAGCTTTTGCAACTCCGTTTACAGTGATTGTTTTTTCTAACATTCCCGGGATTGAACCGATGCTGCAGAAAGTTCCTGAGAAATTGATGTGCTCATAAATTTCGTCAGCTACTACATATATATTTGGGTGTTTTTCCAACACTTTTGCAAGAGCTGTCAATTCTTCTCTGCTGTAAACAGAACCTGAAGGATTACAAGGTGAACTGAACCACATCATTTTTGTTTTTGGTGTGATTGCCGCTTCTAATTGCTCAGGCGTAATTTTGAAATCGGTATCTACAGATGTTGGAACTTCTACGGGAACTCCGCCAGAAAGTTTTACAATTTCGAAATAAGAAACCCAGTATGGTGCAGGTAAAATAACCTCGTCACCATCATTCAGCATTACTTGTGCAATGTTGTATAAAGATTGTTTTGCTCCTGTAGAAACTACTATTTGAGAAGGTTTGTACTCTAAACCGTTGTCTCTTTTGAATTTTCTGCAGATTGCCTCTTTTAAATCCTGATATCCGTCTACCGGAGAATATGTACTGTAATTTTCATCAATAGCTTTTTTTGCAGCTTCTTTAATAAAATCAGGGGTATTAAAATCAGGCTCACCTAAACTTAAACTGATAATATCTTTTCCTTGTGCTTTTAACTCACGAGCTAATGCAGCCATCGCTAAAGTCTGCGAAGTAGCTAAATTGTTAATTCTGTCTGAAAGAATATGGTTCATTATAAAAATTTTGATTGTCCTTAATTTCAACTTGAAGTTAAGGAAGGTTAATTATTAATAGATTTTTAGTTTAAAGGGATAATTCAGGTTTCATTCCAAGATCTTTCAGATGCTTGTAATGTGCCCAAACAGCGCTTCTCATGGTTTTGAATTCATAATAAGGTAAATTACACTCTTTGGCTGTTTGTTTTACAATTTCAGCGATTTTCCCGTAATGTACGTGGCTGATATTTGGAAATATATGATGTTCGATCTGATGATTTAATCCTCCGGTAAACCAGTTTACTATTTTGTTTTTCGGTGCAAAGTTAGCGGTGGTGTACAATTGATGAATAGCCCACGTATTTTCGATTTCCCCTTCTTCATTAGGAACCGGATTTGAAGTTTCCTCAACAACATGCGCCAATTGAAAAACAATGCTCAAAATTAATCCTGCAACGTAATGCATCACAAAAAAACCAATAACGACTTTCCACCATGCTACTCCTAAAACCATTGGTAAAACCATCCAGATTAAAATGTAAATTATTTTTGTGATTACTAAAACTGTCCAGAGTTTAGTTGGACTTTGAGGTGCTCCGTAAGATAATTTTCTTTTCAGGTAGTTTTTCATTTGCTTAAAATCGGTTGTCAAAGACCAATTAAAAGTTAATAATCCATATAAGAAAAAAGAATAATAATGTTGAAATTTATGAAAACGATGCCATTCTGCATTTTGCGTAAAACGAATGATTCTTCCGGCATCAAGATCTTCATCATGGCCGTGAATGTTGGTATAAGTATGGTGTAATACATTATGTTGTACCTGCCAGTTGTGAACATTTCCGGCTAAAACATAAATGGTTCCACCCATAATTTTGTTAATCCATGATTTGGAGGAATACGAACCGTGATTGCCGTCATGCATAACGTTCATTCCGATTCCCGCCATTCCGATTCCCATTACGATATTCAATAATAATTGTGCCCAAAACGGCATAGTATCAAGAGCCAGAATTAAAAAATAAGGAGTGAGGAACACGGTAAAAAGAATAATAGCTTTTAAGTGCAATTTCCAGTTTCCGGTTTTCTGAATGTTGTTCTCTTTAAAGTAAGTGTTTACCCGTGAGTTAAGTGTTCTGAAGAACTTCAGATTGTCTTGCTTTGCAAATGTAGGGGCAGTGTTATTCATAATTAATTTAAATAGTTTTCAAAGGTAATTATTATAAATTTTCAATTTGCAAAATTGAGTTAAATATTTCAATCGTAAAGTATTACTTTTGTTAAAAAATTACAGCAATGGATGAGATTCTGAAATATTTTCCTGATTTGACTGACATTCAAATCGAACAATTTCAAAAATTAGACTTTTTATATCACGATTGGAATGAAAAAATTAATGTTATTTCAAGAAAGGACATTGACGCTTTATATACAAAACACATTCTGCATTCACTTGGAATTGCAAAAATCATGAAGTTCGAACCGGGAGCAACTGTTCTGGATGTTGGAACAGGTGGGGGATTTCCAGGGATTCCGTTGGCGATTCTTTTTCCGGAAACCCGTTTTTACCTGATTGATGTGATTGCAAAAAAAATAAAAGTAGTCCAAGGTGTTGTAGATGCCTTAGAATTAAAAAATGTAAAAGCAGAACAGAAACGTGCCGAATTGGTAAAAGGAGATTTCGATTTTATTGTGAGTCGTGCTGTGACTAATATGCCTGATTTTGTATCCTGGATTCATGATAAAATAAAAAAACAGCACAAACACACTTTAAGAAACGGAATTTTATATTTAAAAGGAGGCGATTTAACCGAAGAATTAAAAGACTTTCCAAAAGCAACCTTATATGATTTATCCACGATTTTTGAGGATGAGTTTTTCGAAACTAAAAAAGTAGTGCATTTGCCTTTGAAGTTTCAGGCTTAGAAAAAATTGTGATTGTTTAAAGTTTCAAGTTTTGAAAGTTATGAATTAGGAATGTTTTTTTTAGTAAATTTGATATTGCCACAGTAATTAGATGGTAAAAAAGAATTTGAAGTGATTTTTAATTTTTAAAATAAAGCATTATGTATACAACATATCATTTAGATTCAGCACAAGATATTAATGAAGATATTTTGGACGCAATTAAGGTGGCCTATAAATCAAGACCAATCATAATTACAATTGAAGAAGAGGAAGATTTTGAGCTAACAGAAGAAATGAAAACGATTTTGGATGAAAGATTAAAAGAAGACGGAAGTGATTATATTTCGTCTGAGGATTCGATTACACATCTAAAATCAAAATATGGACTATAAGATTATAGTTTCGTCTCTTGCTCAAAATGAAATAATTAAAGCTATTGATTTTTATGCGAAAGATAGTGATGAGGCTCCAAATAATTTTATCCTACAATTAGAAAAAGTCTATGGGACTTTGTCCAAAAATCCTTTTTTAGAATTTGTTATAAAGAAGTTAGAGTAATTACACTTAGAAAATTTCCTTATTCACTTTTTTATATAATTGATGAAAATAAAAATAACATTCGTGTTCTTTCTTGTTTTCATAACAAAAGAAATCCTGGAAAAAGACTTTAGATTGGTTTAAATTATAAACTAATCAAAAAGCTAATAAACAAAAACCGCAAATTTCATTTGAAATTTGCGGTTTTTTTATAAATTTAAAATCTGATTTCTAAAATCTAAAATTACTCCAAAAACGGATATCTATAATCCTCAGGAGTTACAAAAGTTTCTTTGATAGTTCTCGGAGAAGCCCAACGCAATAAATTCAAAGCAGAACCTGCTTTATCGTTAGTTCCGGATGCTCTCGCTCCGCCAAAAGGCTGCATTCCAACAACGGCTCCGGTTGGTTTATCGTTAATGTAGAAGTTACCGGCCGAATTTTGCAATTTCGTTGTCGCTACTTCAATAGCATAACGATCCTGACTGAAAACTGCACCGGTTAAAGCATACTCAGAAGTAGTGTCAACCAATTCTAAAGTTTCTTCCCATTTAGCATCTTCGTAAATATATATAGTAACAACCGGTCCGAATAATTCGGTTTCCATTGTAGTATATTTTGGGTTTGTCGTTACAATAACTGTCGGCTCAATAAAGTAACCCACAGATTTATCATAATTTCCTCCAACAATAATTTCAGCATCAGCATCTTTTTTAGCCTGATCGAT
The DNA here is from genome assembly GCF_059491325.1 of Flavobacterium sp. Flavsp81. Classification (NCBI taxonomy): domain Bacteria; kingdom Pseudomonadati; phylum Bacteroidota; class Flavobacteriia; order Flavobacteriales; family Flavobacteriaceae; genus Flavobacterium; species Flavobacterium sp. Flavsp81. The sequence continues at coordinate 4,357,847 of NZ_CP168505.1, forward strand.
ATAACTGGCTAATTTATCAAAAGAACCTTCGTGGATAACTGCAGTAATAAAATTTCCGAAATCTTCAGGAGAACCCATTTTCATTGACTTTACATCAATGATTAATTGCTCTTTTACAGCTGGCCATAAACTTTGCGGAATATAAACTCTTGAAGCTGCAGAACATTTTTGCCCTTGAAATTCAAATGCACCACGTGTAATTCCTGTAACAACTTGTTTTACGTTAGCGCTTGGGTGTGCGATGATAAAATCTTTACCCCCGGTTTCCCCAACGATTCTTGGGTATGTTTTATAGTTATGAATGTTCGCTCCAATTTTAGCCCAGATATCTTTAAATACATGAGTTGAACCTGTAAAGTGAACACCTGCAAAATCACGACTTGCTAAAACAGTATCAGTAATCATTAAAGCATCTCCAAAAACAACGTTGATAACGCCATCAGGAACACCTGCTTCTTTGAAAATTTCGATAATGATTTTTGCAGAAAATACCTGGCTGTCACTTGGTTTCCAAACCACAACGTTACCCATCATGGCAGCACTTGCAGGAAGATTGGCAGCAATTGCAGTAAAGTTAAATGGAGTAATTGCGTAAACAAAACCTTCAAGAGGTCTGTATTCTAAACGGTTCCATGTTGTAGAATCAGATTTTGGCTGATCTCCGTAAATTTGAGTCATAAATTCTACGTTGTAACGTAAAAAGTCAATCAATTCGCAAGAAGCATCAATTTCTGCCTGATGAATATTTTTAGATTGCCCAATCATTGTAGCCGCATTGATGCGTGCTCTGTATGGGCCGGCGATAAGCTCAGCAGCTTTTAAGAAAATAGCGGCACGCTGTTCCCATGCCATATTTGCCCATGCTTTTCTTGATTCAAGTGCGTTGGCAATCGCTTTCTCAACATGTTGTTTTTCAGCTAAGTGATATGTTCCTACGATATGTTTGTGATCATGAGGAGCTGAGATTGTTCTTGTGTTTCCAGTTCTTATTTCTTCACTTCCAATATATAATGGAACATCGATTTTAGAATTCCACATTGTGGTATATGCTGCCTGAACGGCTGCTTTTTCTGGTGAATTTGGTGCGTATCCTTTAACTGGCTCGTTTACCGCTTTTGGTACATGAAAGAATCCTTTTAGCATGTTATTGAAATTAGATAATTAAACAATTTAGCAGTTAGAAGATTTGATTTATTGCGAATAATCTAACGGAGTACAAAAGTACGAAGGATAAATTAATAATTTGATAATTTTAAGAAGAAGATAACGATAGAAGAAAAAAATTAACGAAGTGTTAATTTATGGCAAAGGGAGCACACATTCTAAAAGTAGGAACGATTACTTTAAATATTTTGGTTGTGGTAAAGTTTATCATATTAAAATGACCCTTCATCGCTCCGTAAGGCGAAGATAATAAACAACCCGAACTGTAAGTATGATTTTCTCCTGGTTTTAATACAGGTTTTTTTCCTATAACACCTTCACCATCAACAATTTCTATATCGTTTAAGGAGTCAAAAATTTCCCAGTGACGAGAAGTTAATTGTACGGAATCTTTGCTGTGATTTTCAATTGTAACTACATAACTAAAGGCAAAATGAATTTTATAGTTTTTGAAGTAAGTACCTTCAAAACTAGTCAAAACAGATATTTTTATGCCCCTTGTTATCTGAGAAACCATAACTAAAGTAGTATATATGTGAGTGTTATAAATGCAAACTTACGAAAAAAAATGATTCTATTGAAATCCTTTTTTAGAATGTTTTTAATTGATAATATTTAAGGAGCTCGCATTTCCCTTACCGATAACCCTTTGGTAACGGTCATTACTTTCTTTGTAATAAACTAAAATTGTATATTCGTTTTCAGTTTGGTAAAAATTTCCATCAATAGCATTCTCATAATCAATAGTTCCTTTTTTGTCCGCTACTGTATATTGAAAATTAGTAAAACCCTGTTTAATCATTACTGCTTTTTCATAAATACCTTTTTCAGTATTATAATCCATTTTATATTCAGGCGATAAACTGTAATTATTGAACATTCCCGTGATATAAATGTCTTTGTCCAGTCTGAAAGCAGGAGCCGAAAGACTAAAATAAACCCACGCATAATCGGCTTCGATCGCATTGTTTGAGGCATTGATGTTTTTGACTACAAAATTTCCGTTTACATCTTGATTTACGGTGTAAATCTGATTTGCTCTTGCCGGACTGGTATATAAAAATGAATTGTAAATATCACTGTTCGCACCTATTTTTGCAACATTATTGCTGGCAACTCTTATATCTTTATTTTCAAAATATAAAAATTCATTCCCTCCCCAGAACTGTGTTTCGCTATCATATTTATAAACCAATTGATTCCCGAGTGTGTATTGTGGAGGTACGTTTTTGATAGTCGTATTAAAATTTCCATTCTGAATCAAAAGTATTTTTACATTTTGTAAAGGATTTTGAAAAACAATATCATTGGATGTGATTGCAAAATCAAGATTCTGTTTATAATCAATATTGCTGAGGTTTCTGCTTCTTTTTACCTGGGCTGCAACAGTAGAACGTCCTTCATATAAAATAAATTTTCTCGAAAAAACAACTTCCCGGTCTTCATTCAGGATTTTTAGCATATAATTACCGGAAATTCGCAATTGTGTCGTGAACTGGTTTGGAAAAGGGAGTCTGTAATGCGAATAAAGCTGGAGTGTATTGAAAGAATTCGAGTAATCTGTAATTCTTTGATTGTCGAAACCAAGAATGTAATCTGTTTTAGGAATACCTGTCGGTTTCCAGTTATAATCGCAATGTGTAATTTCAAAATAATAATTGGCTTCATTACCAAATAAATCATCAAATTGAAATTCAAATGAAGCGCCTAATTCAAATATAGGAACGACATTAGTGCCATTTTGAACAAACGAAACTGTTTTGATATTATAGGGTGGAGTAATTTCATTTTGTACTTCCTGGGCTGTTGCTGAAGTAAAAATGAAAACCAGAAGAAGTTTTTGAAATAAAATTTTTGGCATCTTATTAGGTTGTAAGATTGTAAATATAACAATTTATACAACGAAAAATAGGACAATTTATTGGTTTTAAAAACAATTTGTTAAGAACTCAAAATGTATTCTAAATTAACTTCTATTTCGTCGTTAATATAGCTTTCTTCTAATAGTGAATCAGATAACAGCTTTTTGTTTTCCTGCAGTTTGATTATTTTTTCTTCTACCGTATTTTTCGAAATAAATCTGATAACGTTGACTTTGTTTAACTGTCCAATTCGGTGTGCCCTTCCAACTCCTTGTTTTTCAGCAAAAGGATTCCACCACGGATCTAAAAACAAAACATAAGAAGCTTTGGTAATATTCAAACCAACACCGCCCGCTTTGAGTGAAATAAAAAATAACAAAGGATTTTCGTTTTCCTGAAACAGATTTACCTGCTGTTCTCTTTTTTTGGCAGGAGTTTCTCCTGTGATTTCACAATATTCTATTTTGTTTTCCTTGCACCAATTGGTATAAAAACTCAAATTAGTAACAAACGAACTAAAAATGATGGTTTTTTGTTTTCCTCTTACTAAACTTTCCAGATAATTAGTGACTGCAATATATTTTCCGGAATCAATTTCAGACTCATGATCTATCATTTTTGGATGATTACTCAACTGTCTTAACTTCATCAAAGTATTGATAATGCTGATTTTATCAGGGCTGGATCCATCTGTTTTTAATAAAAAATTACGAGCTTTTGATTTTTCTTTTTCATATAATTTTTCCTGTTCAGGATCCATATCACAATAATAAATCTGTTCCGTTAATTCGGGCAAATCTTTTAAAACCTGTTCTTTGGTTCTTCTTAAAATATAGGGCTGAATGAGGTTTTTTAATTCAGATAAAGTGTTTTCGTCTTGTTTCTTCTCAATAGGGATTTTAAAATGCTCTGCGAAAAAATTATAAGTACCCAAAATATCTGGATTTATAAACTGCATTTGCGACCATAAATCGTCCAAAGAATTTTCGATAGGCGTACCGCTTAGCGCTATTTTATGAGCAGTATTTATTTTATTAATAGCTTTGAAAATCTTAGAATTTTTGTTTTTAATGTATTGGCTTTCGTCCAAAATCAAATAGCGGAAATCATATTTTTCTAAAATTGAAATATCACGATGAACAATGCTGTAGCTGGTAAAAATTAAATCTGTTGATGCTAATCGGCTTGCTGATAATTTTCTGTCGTTACCAACATACTGCATTTTTGAGAAATGCGGAGTAAATTTTGCAGCTTCATTGTACCAGTTAAAAACTAATGATGAAGGTAAAACAATAAGGGTTTTTAAAGGTTCTCTTTCAATAGTCGTTTCATTTTGAAACAAATCAAAATTCGTGGTTTTAGTTGTAAATCCAAGTTGTTCCTGTACGGCAACCAGAACGGCTAAGGTTTGTAATGTCTTCCCGAGTCCCATATCATCAGCCAGGCAAGCGCCTAAACCGGAATTGAAATGCCCCAGAAGCCATTTCACTCCGTCAATTTGATAAGGTCTTAAAGTTGCTTTCAGTAAATCAGAAGATTTATATTCAGTTTGTTCAATTACCTCTTTTTCTATTTCGGGAATCACATCCAAAGCAGTAAAATTGCTTTTGCGTAAAAGAAGGTTTCCGTTTTCTGTATTGGCCAGTTTAGCCAGTGAACTATACTTGCTGAACCATTCCAACGGAATCAGAAAATAGTTTCCGTCAGGAAGCATAAAGAGTCTTTCCCTGCTTTTTATGTTTGGGATTATATCGCTGAAATTGATTGTATATTTTCCAATAGTAATGATAATTTTAATGTCAAACCAATCGCCGGTTGTTTCTTTTGAGGCCGAAACAGTATGGTTTTCTGGAATGATTTCTTTGCTTTCAAGTTTCAGATTTTGGATTGTAAAACCTAAACTTTCAAGCTTTTCCTTATTGTCAATGATTAATTGAATATTGATATAAGGATCATTTGCTTCTAAATCTGTATCCAGCCCAAACAGTTCGTTTTTGATTTTTACCAAACCAATTTCAAGTAATTTTTTTGTATATAAAATTTCGACGGCACTTCTTTTAAACTGAATTATTTTGGGTTCATTAGCAATACCGAAATCAACAAAAGAATGTGTTTTTTTAGTTTTACCGGCGTCAAATAAATAACCGTTATAATCGAAATACAGATTGAGGTAATAACAATTTTTAAAGAAATCATAAACAGGCTGAATCGTAGTCGAAATTATTTGATCACGCACTTCCATTTCAAAACCAGTGGCTTCAATATCAATTTTTTTGGCTATTTCGGGAATAAAACTTTTAAAATAATTATCAACCAATTTTGAAGGTATTTCAATTGATTTTTTCTTTAGAAAAGGGGTCAGTTTTTTAGAATTAAGCTCTTTTAACCGCCCTAATTTCTTATCAATAATTAACCAGCCCGGCTCATCCAAAAGAATATCGATACTACTATTCATAGGTGAAAAAGTAGTTTTATTTTCTTTTAAAGAAAGGGTGTAAGTAATGCCTTCTGAATGTTTAGCAAATTTAATTTGAGGTTCAAAATCACGAGAATCGATATTGACTCTGGATCGATAAAAGTCTTTTTCAGGTCCCAAATCCAAAGATAAAGGAAATTGTTCCTTCACAATTAAATCGTAAAAGGAACTTAAATTGAATTTTAAATGCTGACGAATTGCAAAATCAATTTTGGGATCTTTTTGCAGATCGGCAATCGTTTTAGCCGATTTGATTTTGGTACTGAATTTTTTGAATATAAATTCAGGTTTTAAAGATTCACAAGCTGTCAGTATTTTTTTGGTATTGGAATCTAAATTTTCAAAAACAATTCCGAAGCTTTCAAGTACATCCTTGCTTGCTTTTTTGTCCAGGTATTTGATTTCATCTGTATTCTCAACAATATAAGCTGTTGGAATATAAGCATTCAGATTTTTTTCAAAACTGATATCAAAACAAAATTGAAATGATTTTGAAGGCTCCAAGATGATAGGTTTGATTTGGTTGTAATTTGGTAAATTCATTTAATTCAAAAAATAGAAAACTATAAAATAGAACGCAGATAAAACGGATTGCTAAAGCAAAACGCTGATAAAAACGGATTTTTTTTATTTTTTCAGTATTCGAACTTTTTTAAATGAGCTAATATCACTTATATGGTGGAAAAATTAGTTTTCCGGTTTAAAGCAAAGTGGAATAATTTCGCCTTTTGCCAAACAATATTTTTCTACCAGTTCAGGAGTAAGTTTATTGGTGTAATCTTCTTCGATTACAATAAAGCCAATACTTCTTAATTTATCAAAATAATCACGGCCATAAATACGAACGTGATCGTATTGACCGAATATTTTAGCACGTTCTTTTTGATCTGTAATAGTATCATCAGCAAAAGTTACAGCTCTTGACAAATCTTGTGGAATTTGAAGAATTGCCATTCCTCCCGGTTTTAAAACTCTGAACAATTCCTGCATCGCTTTTGTATCATCCGGAATATGTTCTAAAACGTGATTACATAATATCACATCATATTCGTTGTCTTTAAAAGGCAAATTACAGATATCCGCTTTTACATCTGCCAAAGGCGAAAACAAATCGGTTGTTGTATAATCAAGGTTTTTTTGCTTGCGGAATAGTTTATAAAAAGCTTGTTCCGGAGCAAAATGCAATACTTTTTTCGGTGCTGTAAAAAAATCAGTCTGATCGTTTAAATACAGCCAAAGCAAACGGTGTCTCTCTAATGAAAGTGTACTTGGCGAAAGCACATTATTGCGTTGTTTTCCGTATCCATAAGGCAAAAACGATCTGAAACTTTTCCCATCAATAGGATCAGTAAATTTGTCTCCTTTTAATGATAAAGCCAAAATTGGGCGAGCCACATAACTCAAACGAATTAATAATGGACGTGGGATTGTATTAAGTACTAGTTTAAATAGTTTTTTCATGGGGCGTTTCACAGAGTTTCACAAAGTTAGCACAGAGCTTCACAAAGTGTTTATAAGTCTTTTGATATTGTTTTTTAAAATTTTTGAATCAAAATTAATAAGTAATCCTAATGGATAATTTCCAAGCTTTAGATATGTTAGTATCTGTGCAAAATGTACATCAGTAAAAGCTTCAACAGTTTTTAATTCAATCACAATTGTGTTTTCAATCAGTAAATCAATTCTATATCCATGATCAAGTTTTATGTCTTTATAAATTATCGGTAATGCTTTTTGTTTTTCAACAGCTAAACCAGAGTTTACAATTTCATAGAATAAACATTCCTGATATGCCGATTCTAATAAACCCGGACCTAATTGTTTGTGAACTTCAATTGCTAAACCAATAATTTTATATGTAATTACATCTAATTTATCACGAGATTCAGTGTTCTCTTCATACATTTAAAAAGGCTTATAAATTAAATAATTTTGTGAATCTTGGCGTATATCTTTGTGGATCTCTGTGAAATAATTATAATACTAAAGGCACTTTTCTAAATTCATCTTCTTCGTTGCTTTCGATTCCTAATGCTTTATAGATGTAATAGAAAGTCGATAAAATTTCCGGTTTTCCATCAATTAGGGCAACATCATGCTCAAAATGTGCGCTTGGTTTTCCGTCAGCAGTTAAGATTGTCCAGCCGTCTTTTAGCTGTTTGATGTTTTTTGTTCCCATGTTGATCATAGGCTCAATGGCAACAACCATTCCTTCAACAAAAAGTTTTCCTCTGCCTTTTTTACCATAATTTGGCATTTCAGGAGCTTCGTGCATTTTTTGGCCTAAGCCATGACCAACTAATTCACGAACAACTCCGTATCCATGAGATTCCGTATATTTCTGAATCGCGTTTCCAACATCTTCTACGCGATTTCCTGCTTTAAATTCTCTGATTCCTACGTAAAGAGATTCTTTGGTCACCTGTAAAAGCTTTTTGGTTTCCGGGGCAACTTCTCCAATTTCAAAACTATAAGCATGATCGCCGTGATATCCATTTTTAAATGCACCGCAATCTACCGAAATAACATCTCCGTTTTTCAAAGGCGTATTGTTAGGAATTCCGTGTACAACCTGAGCATTCGGACTCATACAAAGTGAGTTCGGGAAATCATACAATCCAAGAAAACTTGGCACTGCACCATGATCACGAATGAATTCCTCGGCTAATTTGTCAAGATATAATGTGGTAACTCCTTCTTTAATTTCAGAAGCAATCATTCCTAATGTTTTAGATACGATTAAAGCACTTTCGCGCATTAATTCAATTTCCTCTCTACTTTTTTGGATAATCATATTTTCGAATTTTCAGTTCGCAAAAGTACAATTTTAATATAAATTTTTCGCCACGAATTTCATGAATTAGTATGAATTCAATATTAACCTGAAAATTGAATTTCACGAATTTCATTTTGTTTTAAAATTTGCGTAAAAAATAATCAGTGAAGATTTGTAAAATTTGTGGCACACCTTTTTAATTTCAAAGCCTTTTCAGTTTATTATTTGACAGAAAACCGTAAATTAGTAGAAAACGTTATAATCATGGAAAGTTCTACAGATCAGGATATAGTTAAATTAAAAGCTTTGCGAAAAATGAAGGCCAGTGCTTTGGCACTTTTAGGTGTCGCAGTGCTTCTGTTTATAATTGCTGTTTATTTTAAAATTCCGATGCTGCAGGCTTTTAGTGAAGCTGCAATGGTTGGTGGAATTGCCGATTGGTTTGCGGTTGTTGCTTTGTTTCGTCATCCTCTTGGAATTCCGATCTGGCATACTGCTATTATTCCAACCAAGAAAAATGAAATTGGGGAGAATCTGGGCAATTTTGTTTCCGAAGAATTTCTGAACCGTGAAAAACTTGAAATTAAGTTAGACGAATTCAACTTTGCTACAAAAGCTTCTGATTGGCTTTCTCAGGAAAAAAACGCAAATAATATCGCCAATTCGATTGCACTAAATATTATTCCCGGTGTAATGAAAACGATAAAAGATGAAGATGTAAAACGTTTCATTCAGGTTCAGTTCAAGGAAAAATTAGAAGCTATTAATTTTGGAGATTGGGTAGCTTTGGCTTTGGAGCCTTTGCAGAAAGGAAATGTAAAAGATGAATTGCTTACTAATATTCTGGAAGTTCTGAGTTCGGAATTGAGTAACAATAAAGATTTGATTCGGAAAAAAGTAAAACAATCTACGCCTTTTTTGAGCTTTGGCCTGGCCGATAAAAGTATTTCAGAAGGTATTTTTAACGGATTGCAAGAGTTTCTTGATGAAGCAAAAAATCCTGAAAGTGAAATCCGATTTAAAATTGATGAATATATCCATGATTTTCTGGACAAGGTAAAAAATTCCGAAGAGATGAGAATCAAGATTAACGATATGATTCTTGGTTTTACGGGCAAAAAAGAAGTGCAGGATTATATTAATGGAATTTGGGATGAAATAAAATTGTCAATAACCAATGATTTAGAAAAGGGAGATGCGTCTTCGATTAAAAATAATATTGCCGATTTGATTCAGGTTTTTGGAAACGGAATTCAGGAAGATCCGGTGATGATCGATAAAATCAATAATTTTATTAAGAATGATTTGCTTTCTGTTCTTTTGAATAATAAAAAGGTAATCGGGGATTTAATCTCTTCAACCGTAAAGAGCTGGGATGGTAAAGAAGTTTCTGAAAAATTAGAATTAGAAATCGGTAAAGATCTTCAGTACATAAGAATCAACGGAACCTTGGTAGGAGGACTTATTGGAATTATAATTTATGCAGTTGAATGGGCATATCATTATTTTATAATGTGATAAAATTATTTTCAAAACAAGAATGTCAGCCTGAGCGGAGTCGAAACCCTTCTGTTTCACAAGCCTTCGACTCCGCTCAGGCTGACACGTTATTTGATCTATAAAAAACAAAAAAGAGGCAAATCCTGAAACTTGCCTCTTTTTTTATTAAATAAAATGTCTGTTACAATAATGAATGACAAGTCATTGCAGCTGGCTGTTCAATTCCCATTAACTCTAAAATAGTAGGAGCGATGTCGCCTAAAACACCATTTTGGATGTTTTTCAAATCTTTGTCAACTAAAATAATCGGCACCGGATTTGTTGTGTGCGCCGTATTTGGGCTTCCGTCAGGATTGATCATGGTTTCACAATTTCCGTGATCGGCAATAACGATTGTTGTATAATCATTTGCCAAAGCAGCTTCGATAACTTCTTTTACACAGGCATCGACAGCTTCGCAGGCTAAAATTGCAGCACTCATGATTCCGGTATGACCAACCATATCACCGTTAGCAAAATTTAAACATACAAAATCAACTTCTCTTTTGTTTAATTCAGGTATAAGAGCATCTTTTAATTCGAAAGCACTCATTTCAGGCTGTAAATCATAAGTAGCTACTTTTGGAGAATTTCTTAAAATTCTTGATTCACCAATAAAAGGAGTTTCTCTTCCTCCCGAAAAGAAAAATGTTACGTGTGGATATTTTTCTGTTTCCGCAATACGGATTTGTTTCTTGCCAGCTTTCTCTAAAACTTCACCAAGAGTTTCGGTAATATTGTCTTTGTTGTAAACGACTTTTACATTTTGATACGTTTCATCGTAGTTGGTAAGCGTAACATAATATAAATTAAGTTTATGCATGTTTTGTTCGTGAAAGTCTTGTTGCGAAAGAGCTTCTGTAAGTTCACGGCCACGGTCTGTTCTGAAGTTAAAGAAAATTACAACATCACCTTCAACAATAGTTGCTAATGGTTTTTCCTCTTCATCAACCATTACGATTGGTTCAATAAATTCATCTGTAATATGATTTGCATAACTGTCAAGGATGCTTGCAACTGCATTTTTTGAATGAGTTCCGATTGCATTTACAACTAAATCATAAGCCAGTTTTACACGCTCCCAGCGTTTGTCACGGTCCATTGAATAATAACGGCCAATGATAGATGCAATTTTTACCGGAGTATCCTTAATATATTCTTCTAAATCATGAATGTATTTTGCACCCGATTTTGGATCCACATCACGACCGTCTGTAAAAGCATGAATAAAAACATCTTTTAATCCATATTCTTGTGATGCATCAATTAATCCACGTAAGTGTGAAGTATGAGAGTGGACACCTCCATCAGAAACTAATCCTAAAAAGTGTACTTTTTTGTTGTTTTCTTTAGCATAAGTAAAAGCATCAACTAATACTTGCTCTTTGGCAAGTGTCTGGTGTGCTACAGCCAGGTTTATTTTGGCTAAATCCTGGTAAACAATTCTTCCTGCACCAAGATTCATATGACCAACTTCGCTGTTTCCCATTTGACCTTCGGGCAAACCAACGTTTAATCCGTCAGTTCTAAGTTGCGCGCTTGGGTAATTTTGGTAAAGACTGTTTATAAAAGGAACATTTGCATTGTCTATTGCAGATACTTTAGGGTCGGGAGATTTTCCCCAACCATCTAAAATCATAAGGATTACTTTCTTATTCATCGGTTTTTTGTTTTTGCAAAGATAAACCATTTATAAAATGTGCAAGAAAGTACCAATACAATTATGCTTTATAAACCGAACCACATTAAAAAATAATAATTTAATTACAGAAGGCTTAGTTTTTTAAAATAAATGCACACTAGAGCTTATTCCTAATCTTATTTTTGATGTCGTTATAGTCAATAAAATACTTTACGCTTATTGAGAAAACGTGTTTTAAAGCATCATTATTTATAAGGTTTTTAACGTTGTTCCCAAAATTTTTGTCGATAATGCGTTCGAAATTAGAGGCATTGTTTCTGTATAAAACAGAAATTTGACTTCCGGGTGCAAACCACCATGAATATGATAAATCAGCATTCCACGAATAAAAACTGGAGTTTTTGTTTTCGGTATATTGCGGGTAAGGAGTCAGAGTTCCGTCAGGTTCAAGTTGTAAAATGTTTTTATTTTCAGCATAAGACCAATATTGGCGTACTGCTAAATTAAGTGTCATTGTACTGTTGACCGCATATTTTCCGTTTAAGGTATTTGAGTAGGTAATTACATTTCGATTTGCAAAAACTATTGTTTCCGGATTTACAGTATCAATATAGCCTTTGTTATTGTTTCTTCTGAAAAAGCTAAAAGTGTAAGTCACTAAAAGTCTGTCATTAAAACGATATCTTGGCCCAACATCTACGCCGTAAGACATTCTCCCCGGCTGATCTAAAATAGAAATTGATGGATTCAGGTCTAAAGCAAATTTGTTATTATAATTAGTTGAAAGAGTTGCCCAGCTTTCTATTTTTCTTGGAATTATTACATATCTGTTTTCGGCTCTGGGTTCGTAATAATCATTTGATTCTAAAGGGATAAGAGTAATTCCGATTTCGAAATAATGATTTTTTTTGTTGGTTGCGTTCAATTCAATACCAATAGTATTGTCCTGCACTTTACCTGATTCTTTATTAAACTCGGTATACATATTATAATCTATTCTAAAACTATTAAAATGCTTAGTTGGATTGAGTATCCTGTAATTGGCATTGCCATAAAAATTATAATAATTGGTGTAGAAATTAATTCCCAAATCGTTTGGATCAAAATCTTTAGTGACAAAATCCGTGCCTACGCTGTAACGGTAATTTCCACTTGTTTCTGCTAATCCAAGGGTTGAGTAAATACCATTTTTATCTTCAGTGTCGTTGATTGTACTGTATTTAAAATTTCCGGATAAATTATAAGTATTCGCTCTGGTATTTAAGTCCCAGACTAAACCGGTTACATTCGCATCCCTAAAATGTCCGTTGCGGGTAACATTGGTATTAATTAAAGATACAGATGAGTTTTTGCGAAAGCGCTGGTCTAAAACAAAGACATTGTAATTTGCCAATGGTTCTAATACCTCATTTCTTTTTTGTCCTGTTATTGTATTTTGTATAATGGCGGAAGTTTTTTCTGTGACAGCGTTTAATATCCCAATGCCAAGACCATTTTTTGTTCTGCCTGAAATTTTCAAAGCATTGATAAGATTTACGGTTTGAGGACTTTCTGCTATTTCTTCATTTTCGTTTAAAGTTGGTTCTAAAGACGGTACTCCTCCAATTCTTCTTGAATAAAATATTTTCCCTTTACTAAACAAATCCGTTCCTTCAGTAAAGAAAGCCCTGTTTTCATTAAATTGTTGTTCAAACGGACCTAAATTCAGTATTTGATCATCGTATTTTGTTTGTCCGAAATCCGGAATTAAAATTGCATCAAGTGTAAAAGCATCATTTATTCCGTATTTAATATCCATGCCGCCTTTAATTGTTCCATATGTTTTTTGGTCCGCTCCGGCATTTAGATAAAAAGAAGAATACGGCATGAAAAACAATCGGGTAGGAGGTTTGATGTTTTCAATTCCTTCCAGATTTCCATTCTGCTGTGAAATAGTTCCTAGCTTAGTATTAATTAAATTCCAGCTATATTTTTTTCGCTCCCGTTTAATTTCTCTAAAAAAATTGATTCCCCACGTTTGTTTGTTTTCATTTGAAAAACGTAGCGCAGCATATGGAATTTTAACTTCAACCACCCAGCCATTCTCGGTAATTGTAGCTTTACTGCTCCAGATTGCATCCCAGGAATAATCCTCTCCGATGGCATCGGTCATGATACAGTCACTCTGAACATCTGCTGCTGATACAAAAAACTCGAAATTTTGCTGACCGTCATTAAACCCATTTATAAAAACTCCAAAAACATCTGCTGTTCCAAAATTATCCCGTTTAGAAATCTCTTTTAAAATTTTATCAGGCTCATTATCATATAGTATGGCGCCTATGTATATGGCATCATTGTCATATAAAACTTTGATTTCTGTTTTTTGATTGTCCGGAATTGGTTTTCCGTTATCGGGTGTAAACATAACAAAGTCGGAAGCTGTTACAGCATTTTTCCATGCTTCTTCATTTAGTTTTCCATCAATAGAAATATTTTCAGTAGTAAATTGTGTTTGGAGAGTTTTTTTTTGAGAGTAACCTTGAATATTTATTATTAAGATACTTAGTAAAAGTATTTTTTTCATATTGTTTTTAAATCAGTTTATTGAAGCTTGGGGCGCAGTGTTTTGAGAATGAATTTATTATGTTTTTTTAAAATTAAAATGGCTGTTATTTTGTTACTTAAGTTTAATCTGACCAAAAATAATTATTTAATTAGTTTACTTTAACTTTTTAGGCCTTAAATTGTTAAAGTTTGAACAAATATCACCAAATTTAGTGATATAAATTTTTGTAATTCCAAATAAATTATACATTTGCAAAACCCTCAAATTAAGTATAACCTAAACGAATTCAATGATTTATAAGATTTATCCCCTAATTTTATTTTTGTTTTTGTCATTCGGCACAGATTCTAAAAATAGTACTGAAACGAAACCTACATCAGTAAAAAACATTGCAAAAGTTGAAAAATTAGCTATTGATTCTAAAATTGAAAGTATCTATAATAGCTTAAATACACATAATTTTGCTTTGCCCGGACTTAAAACTTTTTCAGAAGCCTTAAAAGGGTTTTATTTATTGAAAGAGAAAGGACTTATTCAGAAAGATATTTTGACTTTAATCGATTTTAGTTTGTCATCAAACGTCAAACGCCTTTGGGTAATTGATTTAAATACAAATACAATTCTGTTTCAATCTCTTGTCGCCCATGGCAGAAATACCGGAGAAGAATTTGCATCTACATTTTCAAACATAAACTCATCTTATAAAAGTAGTTTAGGGTTTTATGCTACCGGAGAAATTTATCAGGGAAAACACGGTGTTTCATTACGCTTGGACGGTTTAGAAAAAGGTGTTAATGATCATGCCCGCGAAAGAGCTGTCGTAATTCATGGCGCTGATTATGTTTCTGAATCTTTTATCAGAAACAACAAACGATTAGGCAGAAGCCAGGGTTGTCCTGCTATACCGGTTGAATTGACAAATGAGATTATCCAGACTATAAAAGATAAGTCGTGTTTGTATATTTATCATCCATCAAGAAGCAGTTTCTCTACAGAAGAGCTAATTTCTTAACTTGGAATACAAATCGTCATCTAAATCATAGATATCATTTCTAAAAATTAATTTATTATTCTCGCTCCAGGCAGTCCAGTACCACTGATATAATTTATACTTTTTGGTGATTTTGATGTGGGTTGTTTTTTTACGGGCAATAATAGTATCGATTTTGTCTTTCGACCAATTTTTAGGATCATCTAAAATATGTCTGGCTAGTTCCAGAGGATTTTCTACGCGAACACATCCGGAACTCAAAGAACGATTATTTCTTTCAAAATAGTTACGATGATTAGTGTCGTGCAAATACACGCTATAATTATTAGGAAACATAATTTTTATTAATCCTAATGAATTATTGTAACTGGGACTTTGTATATACCTATAACTGCGGGGTTTGTTTTCATTCCAATTTACAGGATCAACTTCATGTCCTGCAGTATCATAAATAGTAATGTTTTTACGTTTCAAATAATTTCTATTACGTTTCATTGCCGGTACCACATCTTCTTTTAAAATCGTTGGTGGAACTGTCCAGGTTGGATTAAAAACTATAGTTTTAAGTGTTGAGGTTAAAACCGGGGTTTTTCTTTTACTGGTTCCTACTACGACTTTTCTAACAACAGTTGTGTCCTGTTTTTCTATGACTTTTAGAGTGAAATCAGGAATGTTTACGATGAAATAATTTTCTGAAAACTCGTTTGGATACCATCGCCAACGCTCTAAATTGACAATTATTTGCTGCTTTCTTCTGGTTTTTGAATAGTTCAGGGCTTTGAATGTTCCAAATCCAATAATACCATCGGGAACTAATCCGTGACGGGCTTGAAACTTCTTAACAGACTCGAATGTTTTTTTATCGTAGATGTTTGTCAGGCGGTCTTTTCCGGACATGTCCTTCCAGTACAAAAGTCTTTTTTTGATATTAATTAAAGCAGTATTGGTATCGTTAGGCGTTAGTTTTTTTTCTGCGGTTTCAATGATTTTGATATTATCATCCGGAAACTCATCGATAAGTTTTAACGCTTTCAATAACTGTTTGTAAGTTTGGGATTTCGGTTGGACGTTTTGAACCAGACTATCCAGGGTGTTGCGATTAAAGCTTTTTACCAAAGCGGTGTTGATATCAAAAGATTTATCTTCAAGCGCCCAGTCTCCATACAGATATTTAGGATTTAATTTTCCTTCGTATAAGTGCGTTATATATTTTTCAAAATTATGGGTTAGCATAAGGTCATACTTTGCAAGTTCAGTATTGCTCAGGTCATTTATCCTGCCATCGTATTGCTTCAGAATTTTTATTTTATAGTCGTTTGGATTCAGTCCCAGTTCATCTGATTTTTCCAGTTGGGATAAAATATAATTCCTTTTTTTGAGATTTCCCCAGACTGTTTTATTTTCAGATGCAGTATAAAATTGTTTTAATGTTTCACTTTTAAAAGAGCTGATTAAGGCAGTATCAATTTCTACTGTACGTTCATCAGTAATTATGATAGCTGGTATTTTTGATGGAAGCTTGGTTTTAGGAACTTCTTTTTTGCAACTTATTAGAACACATATTATTAGAAAAAAGTAAAGTTTATTCATTTTATAATTTTTTATACATTAAATAATGTTCTCCAATTTCAGGTATATCAAATGGATTTCCATTGATTTCATATCCCAGTTTTTTATAGAATCCAACTGCTGTAGCTCTGGCATTAAACCAAATTAAATCAAACTGTTTTGAAGCACAATAATCCTCACAATGTTTTACTAATGCTTCTCCAAAACCTTTTTTCTGATGGATTTCTAAAATACCCATGCCTCTGATTTGAGCTTGTAAATTTTGTGCAAATATAGGATTGGTTTTTATAAATAATGAAATAATTCCTGTTAAATTTGAATTTTCAAATAAACCGAAATGATGTGTAGTCTTTAAATTGTCATCTTCCAAAGCACAAGCCTCAAGAGGTTTTCCTTGCCGAAGTACAGATTGTCGTATAATAAAGGTCTCCTGAGCAGTTATTTCTCTAATTAATACCATGTTTGAATAAAAAAACAAAGCTATAACATTTTAATTTTAAATAGATTACTGGAAATAGTGATTTTTAATTTATTTTTTTTCAGGAAAAGCTTGTTTTGAACTTAACTTATTTTTTATATTTGCACCAGTAATGCGAAAGTAGCTCAGTTGGTAGAGCTCCAGCCTTCCAAGCTGGTTGTCGCGAGTTCGAGCCTCGTCTTTCGCTCTAAAATCGAAACTGAAGAGTTAGATTTTTTTAAATTGAATAATTATTGTTTTTTATTTTTTTAAACCATTTAATTATTTATATTTGCACCCTGTTAATGCGAAAGTAGCTCAGTTGGTAGAGCTCCAGCCTTCCAAGCTGGTTGTCGCGAGTTCGAGCCTCGTCTTTCGCTCTTCAAAATCCTCAAGCAATTTGTTTGGGGATTTTTTGTTTTTAAACCATATAAGTGATATAAGAAAGATAAGTTTTTTTTTCGTAAACTTTTAAATGAACTTAGATTACTTATATGATAACAAATCTTTTTATTTTAAATTACTCAAATCACTTTCGGGTTCTAATTCTTTTGGAGCCTGGTTCTGTTGAAATAAACGGGCTGACAGATTTCCTTTTAAAGTAATTTTATCTGCCTTTACCTCAAGCCAGCTGCCTTCTCTTAATCCTAAAACCGGAGTGTTATTAAAAGCATGAAACTCTTTGATTCTCATTTCGCGTGTTTCTCCCATATGAGTAGATTGCTCTTCAGGATCTAAATAATGCGGATTCAGGTTAAACGGAATCAAACCTAAAGTTTGAAAACTGGGCGGATAAATAATAGGCATATCGTTTGTGGTTTGCATCGAAAGACCGCAAATGTTACTTCCTGCACTGGTACCTAAATATGGAGTTCCATTTTTTACCGTTTCAGAAAGAACTTGCATAATGTTGTTTCTGTACAATTGAGTAACCAACAAAAAAGTATTCCCTCCGCCGGTAAATATTCCTTCGGCGTTTTTTACAGCTGTTTCGGGATTTTCAAATTCATGAATTCCTTTTACTGAAATGTTTATGTTTTGAAAGGCTTCAGATACTTTTTGAGTGTATTCATAATGCGAAATGCCGCCTGGCCTGGCGTATGGGATAAATAAAACACTTTTACAGTCTTTAAAATGTGATTGCAGTGCAGGTAATAAATAATCTAAATAACTGCCCCCGTGGAGAGTAGAAGTACTTGCAATTATAATTTTTTTCATAAAGCTAAATTCATTTTTGTTAGATTAAAGATATTAAATAGGTTCACTTTATACTAAAAAAAACAACACTTTAATTAACATATTTTTACCATGTCATTAATACTAAATTTTGAAGAGATTAAGATATTTTTACAACTTTAAGAAAATCTAATTCTTCAGTATTTTGACAAATAAAATTGTAATTGTTTTGTTGTTGGGATTGTCTCAAATTGTTTTGGGGCAGAATACTTTCAATGGAAAAATAATTGCAAATACCGGTGATGTCGAAGGAGTGTATGTGGTAAATACACGTACTGAAGTTATGGCAATCGCCAATGTTTCAGGAGATTTTTCTATTGAAGCTAAAGTGGGAGACACACTTGTTTTTTCATCGATACAATTTAAGGAAACGAGAATTGTCATTACAGAAGAAAATTTTTCGGATCTGAACTTTACTGTAAAATTAAATCCTGTAATTCATCAGCTTCAGGAAGTAATTATAAAAAGATATGATAATATTAACGCAGTTGCTTTAGGGGTAATTCCGGGTGGGCAGAAAAGCTATACACAGGCTGAAAGAAGACTTCAGACAGCTACGGGACTAAATGCAACCGCCAGTGCCGGATCAATGGCCGGAGGGTCTGTTTCTGTAGATCCTTTGCTGAATTTTTTATCCGGCAGAACAGCGATGTTGAAAAAAGAACTTGCTGTGGAGAAAAAAGAGACTTTTATGAGGATTTTGGAAAATATGTTTACAATAGACCATTTTGTAAACAGGTTAAAAATTCCTCTTGAATATGTAAAAGGATTTGAATATTATGCGGTTGAGAACGATAAGTTTACAGCAATTTTAAACTCTAAGAATAAAACTTCGACAGAATTCCTGTTAGGTGAATTAGCCGTTAAATACAAAGAAATACTTGCCATTGAAAATAAATAATGTCTTCTCCGTTTTACTTTTGTTCTTTTTTCAAATTTCTTTTGGACAAAATACTGGTGCCAAAGAAATTTCAGGACAAATATCCGAGCAGTCAACTTCTGTAGAAAACGTTAATATTATCAATAATACAACGCAGGTTACAACTGTTTCTGATGCAGAGGGAATGTTTTTGATTAAAGTAAAAGAGGGAGATGTTTTGGTTTTTTCGGCGATTAATTTAGAACCTCTTCGGTATCGGATTACAGCAGAAGATTTAATTTCCAATTTACTTCGGATAAAAATGAAAGTTAAAGAAATTCAGCTTAAGGAAGTAATTGTTAACGAAAATGCCAATATTACAGCAGAAAATCTTGGAGTTATTCCACAAGGACAAAAAAAATATACTCCTGCTGAAAGGAAAGTCTATACAGCAACATCAACTTCTGTAGATAAGCTGTTAAACGGAATTTCAGGAAGAACAGCCATGCTGAAAAAAGAAGCGAAAATTGAAAAAAAGGAAATGCTTTTTAGAAAAATGGAATATCTTTTTGATGAAGCTTATTATACTGAACGACTTAAAATTCCGTTGGAATACATTAAAGGATTTCAGTTTTACTGCGTAGATAATTCTGAATTTGCTGTATCTTTGGATACAAAGAACAAAACGATGAGTATGTTTTTAATAACAGGTTTAGCGCAGGAATATCTAACAATTATAGAGCATGAGAGATAAATTAGGAATATTTGTAATCTGTTTATTTTGTCAATTTACAATAGGACAAACTAATTCAAGAAAATCATTGCATGGACAAGTTGTTAATAAATCTCTTGCAATTGAAAGCGGTTATGTGATGAACATTAATGCGAATGTCAGAACTTTTATTGGACCAAACGGATTGTTTGATATCATGGCAAGGCCAAAAGATACTTTGTTGTTTACAGGCTTGGTATTTCAATCTAAAAAAGTTGTATTAACAGAAAAAGACTGCGCGGAAGCACTTTTTTCAGTTCCTTTGGATTTAGTTAATATCGAATTAAAAGAAGTTTTGGTTCATAAGGAGCTAAAAGTAAAATCATTGCAGGGCGGATCGCAAGGAATAGTCGATACGCAGTTTGAAGACGATAAACAATCTGTTGCAAAAAATACTGTAATGTATTCTGACCAGACCATTAAATACGGAATGGATTTTGTTAGAATTTTCAAGGATGTTAAAAAGCTTTTACGGAAAGATGAAGAAATAAAAGAGGAAGTTATTAGTGACATTGCTTTTGTTGAATATTCAAAAGATAATTTTACAACTGATTTTTTTACTAAAACATTAGGGTTAAAAACAGACGAAATAGACTTGTTTTTAATGTATTGCTCCAATGATTCTGAATCTAAAAAGTATTTAGAACCAGATGAGAAATTTCAGTTAATGGACTTTATGATCAATAAGAATAAGGAATTCAAAAAAACTACAGTGATTCAAAAATGAAAAATAAAGTAGTTTATTGTTTGATAGGAATACTATTTTTTTCGCTGTCTGCTTTTGCTTTTCATAAATTTTATATGGGTGTTTTTCAGGTTAATTATGCTGCCGAAAAAAAAATGATTCAAATTACTTCCCGTATTTTTATTGATGATTTAAATAACGGAATAGAGAAGAAATACCATAAAAAATCCTTCATCGGTACTGAAAAGGAAACACAGGAAGATATTGATTTATTGAAAAAGTATCTTTCTGAAAACTTCACAATAAAAGTAAACGGTCAGTCAAAAACTATTACTTTTTTATCTAAAGAAATCGAATCAAATGATGTTTTAGTCTGTTATTCGAGAATTACAGCTATCGAAAAATTTAAGGCACTTGAGATTACCAATACAGTTTTGACAGATTGGAATGCTGAACAGCAAAACATTACACATATTTCAGCATTTGGTATAAAAAAGAGTATTCTATTTACAGAATCTTCAAGGAAAGAAGTGTTAAAGTATTAATGACAGGTAATATTATTGTTTATTATTACTATTTTCACAGCTTCAAAAAATTCCAAAAATATTTATGAAAAAACTTTCATTGCTATTGCTTTTTCCGGCGATGCTGATGGCTCAGGAAAAAAATGCCGTTGTTACTCCAAAACAACAAGGTAAATATGATACGAACAAGTTTAGCCAGATGTATGATTTGATGGCAACACCTAATATGTTTCGTACAGCATCAGGTGCTCCGGGTCCTGCCTATTACCAACAACAGGCAGATTATAAAATTGATATTGAGCTGGACGATAAAAACTCAAAATTAAGCGGTTCTGAAACAATCACTTATTCTAACAATTCACCTGACAGTTTAGAGTACTTATGGATTCAGTTGGATCAGAATCAGGCTAAGGCAAATACGCAAACATCTTTGGCGGAAGGAGAAAAAATTAATCAGGTTTTACCATTGGATGGTTTTTCAGGTAAATATTTGAAAAAAGATTTAGAACGTGGTTTTAATATTGAATATGTAAAAGACGCTAAAGGAAATCCAATGTCATATACCATCAATGAAACTATGATGCGTATCAATTTAGATAAGCCTTTAAAACCCGGGGAAAAAATTTCATTGGCTATAAAATGGTGGTACAACATCAATAATTATAGAAAGGAAGGCGGACGTTCAGGTTATGAGTTGTTTGAAAAAGACGGAAATAAATTATATGTAATTGCGCAATTCTATCCAAGAATGGCAGTTTATAACGATGTTGAAGGATGGCAAAATATGCAATTCTGGGGGAGTGGAGAGTTTGCTTTACCTTTCGGGAATTTTGACGTAAATATTACTGTTCCTGCAGATCACGTAATTGATGCAACAGGAGAATTGACAAACAGAAGCGAAGTTTTTACTCCAGAACAGGTAAAACGTTACGAACAGGCTCAAAAATCATTTGATAAACCGGTAGTAATTGTTACGCAAGCCGAAGCTGAAGCTGCTGAAAAAGGTTTCTCTGAAAAGAAAAAAACATGGAAATTCAGTGCTAAAAACGTACGTGATTTCGGAATCGCTTCGTCAAGAAAATTTATTTATGATGCAATGGCCGTGAAAGTAGGAGGTAAAATTGTTATGGCAGAATCGGTTTATCCAAAAGAAGCAAATCCGCTTTGGGGAGAAACGTCAACGATGACTGTGGCTCATACCTTAAAAAGCTATTCTTCACACACATTTGATTATCCGTATCCAAAAGCAGTTTCAGTTTCAGCAGAAGATCAGGGAATGGAATATCCGATGATTTGCTGGAATTTTGGACGCCCTGACGAAAACGGAGTGACAAGCAAAGAAGTTAAAAACGGAATGATTGGTGTTGTAGTTCATGAAGTTGGGCACAATTTTTTTCCAATGATTGTGAATTCAGATGAACGTCAATGGACCTGGATGGATGAAGGTTTAAATTCATTTTTGGAGTATTTGGCAGAGCAGGAATTAGATCCAAATTTTCCTTCAAGACGCGGGCCTGCAAAAAATATTGTTCCTTATATGAGCGGAGACCAAAAGTTTCTGGAGCCGATTATGTCTAATTCTGAGACAATTCTGCAATTTGGAAATAATGCTTACGGAAAACCGGCTACAGGACTTAATATTTTGAGAGAAGTAGTAATGGGAAGAGAATTGTTTGATTATGCTTTTAAAACATATGCGAACAGATGGAAGTTCAAACATCCGACTCCTGAAGATTTCTTCAGGACTATGGAAGATGCTTCTGCTGTCGATTTAGACTGGTTTATCAGAGGATGGTTTTATTCAACTGATTTTGTAGATATCGGAATCAAAGAAGTAAAACAATATTATGTTTCTGAAACTCCAACAGCTGATCTTAAAGATGTAAAAGTGAGAAAAGGACGTTTTGGATTTGATAAAGGACCATTCGTTTATTTAGTGGCCGGAGATAATGCTGAAGTAAATGCTTTCAATAAAAAAGCACTAAAAATAGAAGATGTAAAACCATTGGCTGATTATGTAAGCCAAACTTTTACTGCAGAAGAAAAAGCAAGTTTAAAATCGCCTAAATATTTCTACGAAGTTGAGTTTAACAAGCCAGGTGGAATGATTATGCCAATCCTTGTTGAGATTACTTACGAAGATGGTTCGAAACAAAACTTCCAGTATCCGGCTCAAATCTGGAGAAAAAATAATGAAACCGCTAAAAAAGTTTATGCAACTGAAAAAGCAATCAAAAGTATTCAGATAGATCCAAAATTAATGACTGCGGATATTGATGTAACCAATAACTCCTGGCCAAAAGCAGAAGAAAAATCAAAATTTGATTAATATAAAAAAAAAGACTCTGAAACAGAGTCTTTTTTTTTAAGTAAATTTTAAAACTCTCAGCTACAAAATTTAATATCTTTGTGGCACAAAAAAATAAAAAGATATGTTCGGTATAGGTGGAGGAGAATTAGTTTTCATACTGTTTATAGTACTAATGCTTTTTGGTTCAGATAAAGTACCGGAGATTGCACGTACTATGGGGAAGGCTATGGCACAATTAAAAAACGCTACTAACGATATTAAAAGTGAAATCCAAAAAGGAGCAGAAGCCAATGGTTTTGATACTAAATCCTTAACCGATATTACCGGAAATATCAATGCCGAAATCAATAATGCAAAAACAAATATATTGGGCGATACAAATAATTTGCTGGGCGATACAACCCATGAGATTGAAAAAGTAAAAGAAGATATTGATTCAATTTCAGGACCTGTAAAACGTCAAAGATAATGCTCGAAAAAATTAAAGAATTAGATATCAGTCTTCTTGTATATCTTAATAGTTTTGGTTCTGAAACATATGATAACTTTTGGCTGATTATTACCCAACAGCTGTATTGGACACCGTTTTTTTTATTCCTTTTTTATATTATTTACAAAAAAATCGGAATTAAGCAAACCTTATATTTGATCCTTTTTATAGCAGTTTTAGTTGCATTTACAGATCAGGCTACCAATCTCTGTAAAAACACTTTTGAGCGCTTACGTCCGTGCAACAATCCTGATATCAAATCGTTTATCCGAATCGTTCAGGTAAGAAAATCGTATAGCTTTTTCTCAGGCCACGCTGCCAATACAATGGCGGTATCAATCTTTTTATATTTAGTTCTAAGACGTCATTTTAAATATTTAGGATTTCTGTTCTTATGGCCGTTAATCTTCGCTTATAGCCGAATCTACTTAGGATTGCACTATCCGGGAGACATTCTTACAGGTTATTTCGTCGGAGCAGTTTTTGGTTCACTGCTTTATTTAGTGTACCGAAAATTAAAGCCAAAATATTTTCCGGGATAATAATTTTGCAAGCAGAATTGAAATAAGGAGCTAATCCAGCTGTTCACTGTATCTTTTGTTTTTTAAAGAAAAAAACAAAAGGATGCCGTTTCCATCTGGGCTATGGCACCAATTTTTATAAGGCAATTTAATTACGAATAAAATCTTTTTCGCTCCAGTCTAATCCGTCCGGGAGCTGTTGATTACTGAATTCTATATGAATAACGCGTCTTCTTTCATTATTAGTAGTCTTGTTTGAAGCATGAAAAAGTAAAGGTTTCATAATCATTATGCCACCTTTCTCAACCTCGCAAATTGTTTCATTTTCAATTTTCAGATTTTCGATTCTTAAAATCCCTTTCGAATGCGAATTATTAATGACTTTCAAAGCACCATTGTCTTTGGTAGTTTTATCAATATGAATTCTAATAGTGAAATTCTTTTCCAGAATTGCTGTAGGAGGCTGAACAGCGAATTGATTTTGTTTTATAGTCCAGTTTTCAAAATTTTCAATTTCAATTTTTTTATTCACAGAAATAGTCAAATCCTGATGATAAGCAACAAACCAATTCGATTTTTCCGGTTTGTCAAAATAGATTGATTTGGTGATAAAATACCCTTTCCCAAAAGTATTTTCGATAATATCTTTTAAGTTTTGATTAAAAATAAAATCTAGCGTCTCCGGAATTTCTTTATGAAATTGTCTGATAGCAAATAAATCCTGAGATTTTCTAAAAGTTGCATTTTCTGTGTTGTTTTCTGTCTTTTTTTCAATCAAAGAAATCAGTTTTTCAATTTCATTATCGGTATAAACATTATTTAAAATTGTAAAACCTTCAGAAGTAATTTCGTGTTTCATTATTTAATATTTTGAATTGCCTCCTGCTTTAGCTGGAGGTAATCAGAAGTTGAAAAGCAAAGGCTTTAGCCAAAAAAAGCGCAATGGAATTAATTTGGCTAAAGCCTTTGCTGTGATTAAATTATACTCCTACAGCTAAAGCAGGAGGCTATAATTTTTTTAAAGTACCCGACTAACAGTCAATCCATCACGAATAGGTAATAAAACAGTTTCAACCCTTGGATCATTTTTCAAAAGTATATTGTATTCCAGAAGTACTTTTGTACTAATATCATTTGGGTGAACAGGCTCCAGAATTTTTCCGCTCCACAAAACATTATCAGACAAAATAATTCCGCCTTTATTCATCTTTGGAACAATCATTTCCCAATAATTCAGGTAGTTTTCTTTATCAGCATCAATAAAAACCAAATCAAATTTGATGTCCAGATCGGGGATAATCTTTACAGCTTCACCTAAATGCTGAAAAATTTGATTTCCCCAAGGTGATGCATCAAAATATTTCCGCTGAAAATCTATCAATTCTTCCTTAATATCAATGGTATGAAGCTGCCCGTTTTCTCGCATCCCTTCACAAAGACACAAAGCGGCATAACCCGTATAAGTTCCGATTTCAAGAATGTTTAGCGGGCGGATCAGTTTTGATAACATACTTAAAACCCGGCCCTGAAAATGCCCGCTTAACATTCTGGGTAAAAGTATTTTTTGATAAGTTTCCTTATTTAATTTCGCTAATAATTCCGGTTCATTTTCAGAATGTTGTTCGATGTAATCTTCCAGTTCCTGTGATATAAAATGCATGTGATGATCTTCTAAATTTGAAGGACAAAAATACAAAAAATATCGGGTTACTTTTTCGCATAAAAAAAACCATTCGTTGTAGCGAATGGTTTCAATTTTGAATTCTGAGAAATTATTTTTTCAAAGCCTCATTAACATCTTTAGCTGTTTGCACAGTTCCGTCTTTGGCTGCTTTTGCAGCTGCTTCAGCTTTATCAGCTGCTTTTTTAGTAGCTTCTTTTACATCTTCTACCGTTTCTTTTGTTTTTTCTTTTGCTTCCTCGGTAGCTGCTTTTGCTTTTTCAGCTGCATTTTCAGCTTTAACAACAGCGCTGTCCCTTACTTCTTCAATATCTGTTGTCAGAGAATCTACCTTGTTTCCAAGAGTTAATTCATCTTCAGCTTTCGTTTCTTTTTTGTCTCCACAAGATTGTACGGCGAATGCTAATAAAGCAATAACTGCAAAACTTAAAATTTGTTTTTTCATGATAATTTAATTGTTTAAAATTGATAATATATAAAGGTTATAAAGCTGAAAAAATAAAAATACAAATTTTAAAATTAAGCGCTTCTTGTAAGATTATTTTTCTGTTGAGAGCAAGACAATACTCGTGCCAACTTTTATGATATTTAAAGATAAACATAAACTTTTTTCAGAATGAAAAGGTTTCCATAAATACTTAGTAACTTTGCAGCATGCAAATCGAGAAAAAAGACATACGAGCCTTATCAAAAGATCAGTTGCGGGATTTTTTTGTCGCAAATAATGACAAAGCTTTTCGTGGAAATCAGGTCTATGAATGGTTATGGAGCAAAGGAGCACACAGTTTTGATGATATGACCAATGTAGCGAAACCTACAAGGGTGATGCTGGAGAATAATTTTGTAATCAATCACATTAAAGTTGATACTATGCAGCGAAGCAGTGACGGAACCGTGAAAAATGCTGTTCGGTTACATGATGGTTTGGTTGTCGAATCTGTTTTGATTCCAACTGAAACCCGAACAACAGCTTGTGTTTCGAGTCAGGTGGGATGTAGTTTAGATTGTAATTTTTGTGCAACAGCACGATTAAAAAGAATGCGAAACCTGGAACCGGGCGAAATCTACGATCAGGTTCTTGCAATAGACAAAGAAAGTCGTTTATATCACAATCATCCACTTTCTAATATTGTTTTTATGGGAATGGGAGAGCCTTTAATGAATTATAACAATGTCATTAAAGCAATCGATATGATTACATCTCCTGAAGGTTTAGGAATGTCTCCAAAACGTATTATCGTATCGACTTCGGGAATTCCGAAAATGATAAAAAAAATGGCAGATGATGAAGTGAAATTCAAACTGGCCGTTTCTTTGCACTCTGCAATTGATGAAATTCGTGCCCGAATCATGCCTTTCAGCAAAAACTTTCCATTAGCAGATTTGCGTGAAGCTTTAGAATACTGGTACAGAAAAACCAAAAACAAAATTTCCTACGAATATGTAGTCTGGAAAGGTATTAACGATGATAAAGCTTCGATTGATGCCTTGGTTAAATTCTGTAAATATGTGCCGTGTAAGGTTAATTTAATTGAATATAACCCAATTGATGATGGAGAGTTTCAGCAGGCTTCAGAAGAATCTATTCTGGCTTATATAAAAGCATTGGAAAACATTGGAGTAGTGGTAAAAGTTCGCCGCAGCCGCGGAAAAGATATTGATGCTGCTTGCGGGCAATTAGCCAACAAGGAAGGATAGTTTTTATATTTAAAAAGAATAAAAAAAAGCATTAAAAGCAAGAATTGAACTTGTTTTTAATGCTTTTTTTTGGGCAAAAAAGGTTCTATTTTTTTAAGTCAATTTCTTCTGTAACGCCATTTTTAGTAACAGTTACAAGTGTGTTGCAATCGCCATTTCCGTAGTCGATAATAGCGGTAGCCCCATTTTTGGTAATAGATAGAACTCCTTTTACAGCAAATGATGTTTTGCATGAAGCCTTAAATTCAAGTGGAGTAGTGATTTCTGCTGAAAAAGTATCGCCATTCGGGAAAGTTGTTGATCCGCTTCCGGTTACAACAAAAACATTGTCTTCCCAATTAAACCAGGTATCGTAACCTGCAATCATTTCTTTGGTCAGTGAACCTTTTCTGGTATAAACATTTCCGTCATCAAAAGTAATTGTCATATCAATTGCCGCTGTTGTAACAGGGTGTTGTGCTAAAAGTAAAGCTGTTGATTTTCTAGTTCTGACGATACTTTTACTGCCCTGAAGTTTTTTCCCATTGTGATAAAATCCTTCAAAAGTATAACTGATTGTTTGTGTAGGTGCTGTAAAATCATTAGAGAATGTAATAATCATTTTTCCTTTTACTGAATTACCATTTTCAAGCGTACAGCCTTCAACACCAAAATCAACTGTTGTTGTCCAGGTGTTATTCGTCAGTACGGTTGTAATAACTGCACAGCTTGGCAAAAAGTTTTTGATGGTTCCACCAGGTTTATTAGTACTGTTTTGTTGAGCGGTAAATTGATCTTCAGCGATATTAGTTACATCTTCTATTGAGGCATCGATTTTAGAATTGGTGATAATTTCATCATTAGAGATTGTTTTGGCTGTCTCGTTATTTGTTTTATCATCAGAATTACAGCTGATAAAAAATGATAAAGTGATGCATGTTGCAATTAATAAAAATTTTGTTTTCATAATAAATAATTTTAGGGTTTTACTTTAGAATTCAAATTAGATATTCAATAGAAGTGTTTTTGGTGTGTTTTTTAGATTGGTGTATAAAATGTTCATATACTAACCATAAATAAACAACGTTTTTTTATTTAAAATAGTATATTTGAAAGCGAAATGAATATTACTTCTCAAATAAAACAGCCCATTTTTAACGAGATGGAACTTTTCGAAAAAAAGTTCCATGAATCAATGACCTCAAAGGTTGCGTTACTAAATCGTATTACGTATTATATTGTAAATCGTAAAGGAAAACAAATGCGTCCGATGTTTGTTTTTCTGACAGCAAAAATGGTTTCCGAAGGAATTGTAAACGAACGAACTTACCGTGGAGCATCGGTAATTGAGTTGATTCATACCGCAACTTTGGTACACGATGATGTGGTTGATGATAGCAATCGCCGTCGTGGATTTTTTTCCATCAATGCACTTTGGAAAAATAAAATTGCCGTTTTGGTTGGGGATTATTTACTTTCAAAAGGATTGTTGCTTTCTATAGATAATGGTGATTTTGATTTACTTCGAATTATTTCTGTTGCCGTTCGTGAAATGAGTGAAGGAGAATTGCTTCAGATAGAAAAAGCCCGAAGACTCGATATTACAGAAGATATTTATTATGAGATCATCCGAAAAAAAACAGCTACACTTATTGCAGCTTGTTGTGCCCTCGGCGCAAAATCGGTAATTGAAGACGATATTCAGGTAGAGACAATGCGTAAATTTGGCGAGTTAATTGGAATGGCTTTTCAAATCAAAGATGATTTATTTGATTATAGTGAAGAGGCTATTGGAAAACCAACCGGAATCGATATCAAAGAACAAAAAATGACTTTGCCTTTAATTCATGTTCTGAATATTTGTACATCACAGGAAAAGAAATGGCTGATAAATTCCATCAAAAATCATAATAAAGACAAAAAACGTGTTAAAGAAGTTATTGCTTTTGTAAAAGATAATAATGGTTTGGCTTACGCCGAAAACAAAATGGTCGAATTCCAGCAGGAAGCGCTTTCATTACTTCAAAACTTCCAAGATTCTGAATATAAAGATGCTTTGACCTTGATGGTGAATTATGTTATTGAAAGGAAAAAGTAAGTTTTTTTAGACTCATTCATTAACCATTTAGTTTAATCAAAAGAGATTCGTCATTAAATTCAGCCGTTATTACTTTTTCATTCTTTTTGCCTGTCAATTTATTTAATTCATTATTTATTTCATATTCTTTTGAAATTAAATAATTAGCCAGCGCTGTTTTATGATTCATTTCAAAGGATGAAATTAATTCTGGGAATACGGTTAGAATCCTAAGATGTTCATCACTCTTAACTTGATCAATTAGATTGGATTTAATGGTAACAACCATTATTCCCTGCCCATAATCTGCGAGATAATAGCCGCTTGCGCCAAACATTTCAGATGCTATCATTCCAATTAAATGCAAGTCGTTATTTGTTGCATCAAATTTGTCAATTTTTAATAAATTAATTTCATTTGCTTCTCCATACTTTTTTAATAAAAGTGCCTGCTTCATTATACTTTTATTATACCCTCCGGCTTTATTGGCCCAAATCCACAACCACGTTTCTGAAGAATTCGAAAATGAACCTAAAACCTGGATTGGGAAAGTGATATCTTCTCCAAAGATAATTTCTTCTTTCTCCATATCAACATTCCAGGACCTTTCTCCAATTATTTCAAATAAATTTCTTTGCTTGTCAAGCGCATTTGCGCCAAATTTTTCAAAAAAATCAGTTTCAGATTTAAAATTTTTGTTTGAGATATCTGCCTTAGTTTCGGTTTGAACTTCTTTCTTTTTAAATAAATTATCAAATAATCCCATACTATTTTGGTTCTTTAAATTACACTGTATGTTATCTCAATTGAAGTTTCATCATTATATCCGTCTGCTCATCATTTCCTAATTTAAAAATGTGTTTGTCAAATTCAACAAAACCATTTTTCTTGTAGAAACTAAGTGCCCTCAAATTTTCTTCCCAAACACCTAACCAAACATAGTCGACATTTTTTTGTTTGGCAACCTGAATTGCTTTTTCGTAAAGTATTTGTCCTACACTTTGTCCGTGATATTCTTTTGGGACATAAATCCTTTCGATTTCCAGTGCTTTATTATCTTTTAATTCTGTTTGCGATTCTCCAAAGTTTAGTTTTAAATATCCAATTACCGTATCTCCAAGTTTGGCGAAATAAAATTCGGAGTTTTTGTTGTTAAGTTCATCCGTTAATTTCTCTGTGGAAAAATTCTCATCTAAATATTTTTTCATGTCTTCCTCAGAATTGTCTCCTGAAAAAGTTTCAGAAAAAGTTTGTCTGCCAATTTTCTGCAGTTGATCAATATCATTTAAAGTTACTTTTTGGATTGTAATATTTTCCATGGGATTTTTTTGAAGTGTTTCTTTTGGGATTATTGCTTAGCGTCCTTGTTCTTTGCAAAAGCAGGACGAGCATTTTATTCAAAAATACCAAATTATGAAAGAGTTTGCAATTCCGGGATTGACTTTAGATTAACTTTGGGATGAGTATGTTATTAAAAGAAAAATAATTTGATTTTTTTTCAATCTGTAAAACGCACTTATTCTTTTGTAAATAAAGATGCTATGGTTGGAATTTGGAATTTAAATAACTTATTTTTTAAATATTTTTATCGGCAATGCAACCATTTTACAACTTCACTCGTCTATGCTAATAGAAGTCTGTTTTAAAAACAAAAATCTGAACGTTTATTAATGAAAATTATTCAGTTACATCAGGAAGAAAACAAAATTATAAAGTTGGCTGTCGAAAATAATCGACAAGCACAACAGCAGATTTATAGTTGGTTTTCTTCAAAAATGCTGAGTGTCTGCAGACAATATATAAAAGATATTCAGTTAGCAGAAGATGTAATGATTACGGCTTTTATGAAAGTGTTTACGAACTTAAATAAATTCGAACATAAAGGAAGTTTTGAAGGGTGGATCCGCCGAATTATGGTCAACGAATGTATTTCGTATTTAAGAGTTCAGAAAAAAGTAAAATTTGTTGAAGATGAAATTTATGTCGAAGAGAGTTTTAATGCAATTGACAGTCAGTTTTCAACAGATCAGATTCAGTTTTTAATAGATGCTTTGCCCGATGGTTATAAAATGGTTTTTAATTTATATGCTATCGAAGGTTACAAACACAATGAAATTGCAAAGATGTTAGGAATTAATGAAGGAACATCGAAATCGCAATTATCGCACGCCAGAAAAATGCTGCAAACACAAATTACTATTTTAAAAAAACAAGATAATGGAACCGAATAACTTTGAAAAGGATTTCCGTGAAAAACTAAATCAACGCAAAATTGAACCAAGCGACAAAGCCTGGGACCGATTGGATGTCATGTTGAGTATTGCAGAGGAAAAGAAACCAAAAAAGAAAAACAAATGGTTGTATATCGCAGCCAGTATTGCTGCATTTTTATTGGTTGGAACCTTCTTTTTCAATCAAAAGAAAAATGTGGCTGAAATTCCTGAAAATAATGTTGTTATTAAAGAAAATATTCAAAAAAAATCAATTGTAAAACCAAGTTTGAATGCTTCAGATTCAGTTGAAAAACAAATCGTGACTTCAGAAAAAGAGTCAATTCAAAACATCGGAAATTCGATTAAGGAAGAAAAAAATTCAAATCAAAATTCAAATCAAAATTCAAATAAAATTATTAAAAATGAAAGCAATCAAATAGCGGAGTCTTCAGTCATCATCAAAAAAAATCAAGAAACACAATCAATCAATAATCAAATTTCTGTTCCTGAAACACCTAAAAACGAAACGACAGATCAGTTGCTAAAAACGGCAGAAAAAACAGTTGTTGCAGAGAATTCGGCCAAGCCAAAATCGAAAATAAAAATCAATGCCAACGATTTACTGAATCAGGTCGATGGCGAATTAGAACTTTCATTCAGGGAAAAAGTAATTGCAAAAGTCAATAAAAATTACCAAACCGTAAAAGTGGCAGTAGCTAACCGAAATCAACAGGAATAATTTTAAAATCAATGTCAATTACAATATCAATGTTAGGAATGATATAATAAACAATAGCAATAATTAATAGTAACAATCATCAATCAATCAATCAATCAATTTTAAAAAATCAATCATGAAAAATTTTACCATTTATCTCGTTATTCTGATCTTCTTATTTGTAAGCAAAGTGCTGGGACAGGAAACTTTTGAATCAAGAGCGAAACAGATCGCCAACAAAATTGAAAAAATAACAAAAGAAGAAAAAGAAGCTTTGAAAGAAGAAGTCGAAGCAGTTAACATTCAATTATCGGAAGGAAAAATTACCAAAGAGCAGGCTGATAAACGAAAAAAAGAATTGGCAGAAGCAAGAGCAGTAATTATCGAAGAAAAAGTGACCCTGGTACAAAATGAACTCCATGATCTGGTGCAGCAAAAAGTTGACGGAAAAATTAAAGAACAGGATTCTATACGTAAATTTACTTTTCACTGGAACCCGGGAAAGAGGGATAAAGATTCTATTCATGGCGAAAAAAGAACCACTTCGCAATTTGTATTTGCTTTGGGTTTGAACAATACAATGATAGACGGAGAACTTCAGGATTCGAATTACAAGTTTACAGGCTCTCATTTTTATGAGTGGGGTTTCACGTATAATTCCAGACTGTTGAAAAACAATAATTTATTGCATGCAAAATACGGACTTTCGTTAATGTACAATAACTTACGACCAACAGATAACCGTAGTTTTGTCGTAAATGGCAATCAGACGGATTTAGCTACAAATCCTATTAATTTAAAAGAATCCCGCTTTAGAAACGTTTATTTGGTTCTTCCTGTACATTTGGAATTTGATTTTTCGGGAAGTAAAAATTATAATGGAAATCCGGTTTTCAAGACCCATAAAAGTTTCCGTTTTGGAGTAGGAGGATATGCCGGAATAAATGTAAAATCGAAACAAATTTTAAAATTTGAAGAAGATGATTTAAAATATAAAACCACTATAAAAGGCGATTACAATGTGAATAATTTTATTTATGGATTAAGCTCTTATATAGGTTATAAAGAAATGAGTTTGTATTTAAAATATGATTTGAATCCGTTATTTCAGGATAATCTAATTAAAGAAAATAATATTTCATTGGGATTACGCTTTGATTTAAATTAAGAATATAATGGAGTTAATTAGTAAAAAAAGTGCTTTGAAAGAAGCGCTTTTTTTATGCAAAACCATAAAATTTCAAGAAGGATTTGTGTACTTTTACAGGCTTTCAATTTTAAAAATAATTTACGTTTTGATTTCACAAAATACAATTGATACTGTTTTTGAAACTGCTCGTGTTGAGGAGGTTATTGGTGATTTTGTCAATTTAAAACGTGCGGGAAGTAACTTCAAAGGATTGAGTCCGTTCTCAGATGAACGCTCACCGTCGTTTATGGTTTCGCCTGTAAAACAGATTTGGAAAGATTTTAGTACTGGAAAAGGAGGGAACTCTGTTAAATTCCTGATGGAGCACTCGCAATTTACCTATCCGGAAGCCATTCGGTATTTAGCCAGAAAATATAATATTGAAATTGAAGAAACCGAACAAACAGATGCTGAAAAAGCAATAACAGATGTTCGCGAAAGTATGTATTTAGTTTCGGAATTTGCTAAGGATTATTTTCATAAAACACTTTTAAATTCAGAGGAAGGAAAAGCAATTGGACTTTCCTATTTTAAAGAAAGAGGCTTTACTAATGAAACAATCAAAAAGTTTAGTTTGGGATATTCTCCCGAAACCTGGGATGCCTTAACCAAAGAGGCTTTAGGTAAAGGATATAAACTGGAATTTCTGGAAAGTACAGGTTTGACAATTCCCAGGGAAGACCGTCCTTTTGATCGTTTTAAAGGGCGTGTAATGTTTCCGATTGAAAGTATGTCGGGGCGTGTTTTGGGATTTGGAGGACGTATTTTAACGAATGATAAAAAAGCGGCAAAGTACTTAAACTCTCCAGAAAGTGATATTTACCATAAAAGTAAAGTGCTTTACGGTATTTTTCAGGCCAAACAGTCAATCGCTAAACAAAATAATTGTTATTTGGTTGAAGGATATACCGATGTAATTCAGTTTCATCAGGCCGGAATTGAAAATGTTGTGGCTTCATCCGGAACGGCTTTAACACCTGATCAGATTCGGTTAGTTAACCGTCTAACAAGAAATATTACCGTACTTTTTGATGGTGACGCTGCGGGATTGCGTGCCTCTATCCGGGGAATCGATTTAATTCTGGAAGAAGGGATGAACGTAAGAGTTTGTGCTTTTCCTGACGGAGAAGATCCTGATAGTTTTGCCAGAAAAAATTCTCATGATGATTTAGTTGCTTATTTAGAAGAAAACAGTAAAGATTTTATACAGTTTAAAGCTTCGATCTTAATGAAAGATGCTAAAAACGACCCTATAAAAAAAGCTGATTTGATTCGCGATATGGTAACGAGTATTTCTAAAATACCAGATCGTATTCAGCGTGAAGTTTATACGCAGGAATGTGCCCGAATAATGGATATCTCGGAGCAGGTTCTGTTAAGTACGTTGGCACAGTTGATTCAAAAAGATATTGCAGAAGTCAATAAAAAGCAAAAGCAGGAACAAAAACCTTTTGAAGTCCATAGAAACCAAAAAAAATATTCAGGAGGAGATCCGGAAGATCCAAGAAATGGGCCGCCAGAGGATTATTATCCAGGAGAGTCAGGATATCCAGCACAGCAACAAGCTGAAAAAGTTGACATTTTATATCGTCTGGAACGTAAAGTAATTGAGATTTTATTGCTTTATGGAGATAAAACAGAAGAGTTTGAAGATGTGCTCTTAAAAAGTAATGAAGAAGGCGAAATCGAAACGGTTACAGAAAAGAAAGAATACAAAGTTTTTCAGCGAATTTATTTGAGTTTGCAGGAAGACGAAGTAGAACTTTCGAATGAATTGTTCCGAAATGTTTTTACAGATTTAATTGCGTTTTATAATCAAAATGAAAGCTTTAGCCTGGAGCAGTATTTAATGCGTCTGCAGCCTGAATTTGCTCAGGAAGTAACAGATATTCTGATGGAAGATGAAAAGGTAAGCCTTCATAACTGGGAAGGACAGAATATTTTTGCAAAAGATAAAAATGCGAGTATTGCGCAATATGTTTCAGAAACTATTTTGTCTATCCGATGGTTTTTGGTTGACCGGATTATTGAAGAATTAAAAAGCTCTATACAACCTGATAATTCAGATAATACAGAGCTTTTGTCTATGGTGGTTGATTACTCAAAACTGGTTAATTCCTTTTCGAAAAAACTGGGAAGAGTAATGTCTCGATACCATTAAATAATTTCTAAAGTCTTAGCTTTATTTACTAAGTCAACTAAATTAGTAACATTCAATTTAGTTAATAGCCTTAATTTGTAAGTACTGATCGTTTTTTCGTTCAGGTTTAAAATTTTAGAGATCTCATTATTCTTCTTACCGTCACTTAAGTAACGCAAAACTTCAATTTCACGATTAGAAAGTTTTCTGTATAAACGTTCGCTTTTGCTTTGTTTAGCAATAAGTGCCATGTTCTTACGTACTGTTTCGTTGATGATAACTTTTCCTTCGTGTACCTTAATAATCGAAACACCTAAAGTTTCAAGTTTTTCAGTTTTGTGTACATAACCTGATACTCCTGCTTTAATTGCATTTGGAGCATACATTTGTTCAGCTAGATCACTAAAGATCACAATTTTTGTTTTTGGAAAATTTTTCAGAATGGATTTTACTTCAAAAATACTTGAGAGACCTTCTAATTCTAAATCTAATATTAGAATATCGATCTCCTTCGTTTGAAGAATATCTCTAACCATTGAAAAATTTCCTACGTTGGCGACAATTGAAATTTGATCGTGGTCTTTAAAATACGACTTAACGCCAAAGTGAGTCACAGGGTGGTTGTCTGCTAGACATACTTTAATCATAATTTTACCTTTTTAGAATTGTTCATTGTTTTTGGAACTGTAAAATTAATAAATAAATTCTGTAATTAATGGCACATAAATGTTAAAAAGTTTTATTTTAACGTTTTTGGTATCAAACAAACAGGTATAGCTTCCATTTTATGCTTATTATTAGTATTTAAACGTTTATAGATTTCAAAGACAGTTTTCTCTCTTCCGCTATAGTCAGACGCTGTATTTCCTGATTCTTCCGCTAACATTGCCCATTCAAGTTCGTCATAACTTGCCCCTAACTGATCTTCATCGGTTCTGTTATCGCCAAATAATCCATCTGTTGGTGCAGCACTCAAAATTGATTCAGGGATTGCTAAAAATTCTCCAAGTGCATAAACATCAGACTTCATTAAATCGGCAATCGGACTCAAATCGACTCCGCCATCTCCATATTTGGTATAAAAACCTACGCCAAAATCTTCAACCTTGTTTCCTGTTCCCGCAACTAATAATCCATGGATTCCTGCTAAATAATATAAAGAGGTCATTCGTAAACGCGCTCTGGTATTTGCTAATGATAAATTTATTTTAGCCTCATCATCAGATTTTGGTACCGAAGATTTAAACGCTTCAAAAACAGCAGTTAAATCTGTCTGGGTATTGGAAACATTCGGGAAACGTTTTTTTAATTGTTCAATATGTTCTCTTCCTCTCGAAACCTGGCTTTCGGCCTGATGAATTGGCATTTCAACACATAAAACCTTTAACCCTGTCTGAGCACATAAAGTAGAGGTTACAGCAGAGTCAACTCCTCCGGAAATTCCGATTACGAATCCATTTACTTTTGCATTGTTAGCATATTTTTTTAACCACTCTACAATGTAGGTATTTACTTTTTCTGTCTGAATAGTGCTTTTTTTAGCCATAATAGTTCAAGTTTTAAGATACAGGGATGTATATTTGCACAAATATTTTTAAGTATACATTTACTTAAAGTTAAGTAACACAAATCTAATTAAAATAAAATGAAAATATATTGCTTTGTAGTGGTTCTATGCTTGTTTTTTTTATCATGTGATCAAAAAAGTAAAGTAGAAAAAGCTGTTGAAGAAATTCCGGTTGATATTAAAGTAGAACGTTTTGATAAGGTGTTTTTCGAAACCAAACCTGAAGATTTAGCTAAAGTTAAAAAGCAATACCCATTCTTTTTTCCTCCCGGGAATGACGATAATGTTTGGTTAAGTAAAATGCAGGATCCTATTTGGAGAGAGGTTTATACCGAAGTTCAAAAAAAATACTCAAATTTTGAACCTGTCCGTCAGGAATTTAATACTTTATTTCAGCACGTAGAATATTATTTTCCAAAAACGAAATTGCCAAAGGTAATCACTGTGATTTCCGAAATGGACTACACCAATAAAGCAATCTATGCAGACAGTCTTGTAATTGTTTCCCTGGAATTGTATCTGGGTAAAGGCCATAAGTTCTATCAGTTTCCGGATTATCTGAAACAAAATTTTGAAGAAAGACAAATTATGCCGGACGTGGTTTCCAGTTTTGCTTTCAGAAAAATTCCGTCATCTCCTGACAGGACTTTGATTTCTCAAATGATTTTTGAAGGAAAACAATTGTATGCAAAAGATTTGCTTTTACCTGAATTTTCAGATGCTGAAAAAATAGGTTACACCCCCGAACAAATAAAATGGTGTGAAGAAAATGAAGCCTATATGTGGCGTAATTTTATTGAAAACGAAATATTGTACAGTGTTGATCCTAAATTAACAACCCGTTTTATTGCGCCGGCTCCGTTTTCTAAATTTTATTTAGAAATAGATAATGATTCACCGGGAAGAGTCGGGGCTTGGCTTGGCTGGCAAATAGTCCGTTCTTATATGAAGAATAATAATGTGACTTTGCCGGAATTATTAAAAACAGATGCAAAAGAAATCTTCGAAAAATCAAAATATAAACCTAAGAAATAATGTCAGATATAATAAACTCAGAAATTAAATTCAATATAGAATTAGATGAAAACCGCGTTCCCGAAAAATTAACATGGAGTGCTCAGGACGGCGGCGTGCAAGCTGAAGAAGCAAAAGCAATCATGTTGTCTATTTGGGACAGCAAAGCCAAAGAAACAATGCGAATTGATTTATGGACAAAAGACATGCCTGTTGACGAAATGAAAATTTTCTTTCACCAGACTTTAGTAGCGATGTCGGATACTTTTAAACGTGCTACCGATGACGAAAAAATGTCTGATACAATGAAAGATTTCTGTGATTATTTTGCAGAAAAATTAGAGTTGGCAAAGTAGAAGAAGTTCTAATAAAAAAATCCCAAATTCCAATTTTTACGATTAGAATTTGGGATTTTTTTATTGAGGTATTGTTTGGTCTGAGTTATAACTTTGTGTCACATTCTGGCGAAGTCGAAAGATTGGAATTTGAAATTTTTTATATTGTAAATTTAGGATTCTCTGTATGCAAGAGTTTTATAATACCGATATAAGTGGTCATAAATAATAAGCTCGTACATTCTTTGTTTAGAGGTATATTGTCTATTGACCATCATATGAATATGACTTGAAATAAAATCATTAATTGGAATTTCAATTTTATTTTTAATTTCTAAAGCCTTTTCTGTAATTTGATTTTGTTTTTTTTCAATGATTTCGAAAAAATCAGGAAAGTCATTTTTAGCATCTCCTGCTACAAAATATTCTAATTCTTTGGATAGTTCTCTATACTTTTTATCAAGTTCTTTTTTTAATATTTTATCTGCATTAAATTCTTCCTTAAATGAATGTTGCAAACTGTTCATTAAGTTGTATTTGTCTACATTAGAGAAGGAAAAAGAGTTTAAAAAAGAATCGATTGAGACAAAACTAAATAAAAGTGCCATTTCTTGTTTAAGGAATGTTTTTTTTACAGAAAGATATTCAAGCATCATTTCACTATCCTGCCAAAACAAAAATTCCGAATCCTCTATCGTGATTTCTCCGTATCTTTCCAATTCCCTTTTATAAGTATCCGTCTGTATTTTCCATACCAAATTATCCTGAAGTAATTCATTCATAACGGGATATAGTTCGTTAATCACTTTCGATAAATGCTTTTTATTTTCTACTAAAAATCTAATTCTAAAATGCTCATCGGTGTCTTTGTATCGAATGAAAAACCATTGCTGAATGATGTTTCTTTTTTTTAATTGTAAAATAACAGGCTGTAGTTTTTCAAGTAAAATAAGGTCCGTTGTTTTAACGCCTGTATAAATTTTATAATACAGCCATTCACTTCCTAAACAAAAATCTTTCTGCATTTTATGATCTTTCTTTATAATATGATAGTATTATCTGATTGCAAAAAACAGCACCTTCAATATTTTGAACCACTGATTTTTCTGTAAATAAGAATTCCTCCAAAATAGATTTTTCCTGATTTTTTCCTGATTTTAAAAACAATTCAATAGAAATTTTACTTTCAAAATCATACAAAAGCGTATTGTTTGAATTACTTAAAGTGACATAGCGTGGAATATTCCGCTTTCTTCGCCATTCTGAAAATAATAGCATTAAATTCTCTTTATCTATTTTACAGAAATCAATGATTTCGTCTTTTTTAATTATCCATTTTGCTTTTGAAAGTATGACTTCATTATAAATTACCCTTGGAAAAAAATCATATTGAGATGCTAAAATGCCCCAGTTAAAAGTAGAAATTGGTTTTATATTTTGTCGTTCCAGATCGCATAAAAAATGATAAATGGGTAAAGAATTACTTAAAAAATTATGCGCATTTGATAAACAGGGAAGGATTTCTTTATTCTGTTTTTTTGAGCGCAGAACGACTCTACCAGACTTAATAGAAATCCATAAATCGTTTAAATCGAGATTGTTTTCTCTTGAAACACCGGGAGCACATAAATAACTAATTTCGTGCTTTCGTAAAACTGGTCTTCTAATAATATTTCCTATTCTTGATTCTGGAACATGTACAATTTCGGCTAAAATTTTATCACCGTGATATTCATTTTCTTTTTGAATAATTTCCTTTGTAAACTTGTGAATTTGTTTGTTTCCATTGCAAAATCTGCTCAATAATTTTGAAGCGCTTGTATTGCCTGTTGATGTCAGAGCAATATTATTTTCATCAAAAAGCTCTACAATTACTGAAAAAGTTACCGGAGTATTTTTAAAATTGGCATCAAAATCCGGAAAATCATTTTCTGATAATACAATAATTCCGTTGTTATTCAGAATACTATTTTGAAGTTTCTCCTGCAGAATAAAATCAGTATTTGTCCATACCTGATTTTTTTCAGATGTGTTTTTGGCTTTAAAAGAATAATTTTCGAGAATTTCATGGATATCATTCATTTCATGATTTTCATGATAACCAATGCCAATTTCTGTATCTAATACAAAGCTTAAAGGCTTTTCTGCAGATTCATATCTTTCAATAAAAGACTTTTTAAAATTTTCGAGATTTACTAATTCCTTAGAGGTCTGAATACCGTTTAAAAACCGAATTGCTTTCAGTACTTTTTGAGAAACAGCCGCGTTTAATTTATTATTGAGAGCTGAAACATTTAAATCGGTCTGAAAAAGATATTTTTCTTCATACGGAGTTCCGATTTTATTGATCGTTTTGCTGATTTTCGCATAAGTTTCCTGACCCGGAACCAGACATTTATCCAGATGGGAAAGGTTTTCTTGCAGGTCTTTAAAAAAGCCGATTTCATTATTTAAGTGTGGAATTTTGTCCAGAATGGGCAAAGTTCTTTTCCATTCATTGTCTCCGGTTATCACGGCATCCAGTTCGCTGACTAAAAATTGAAAAACTATTAATTGAGAAATAAACTCAAATGCTTCTTCCTTTTCAGATTCATCAGCTGCTAAAAATGCTGTCATTTCGTCGATAGTAATCCCAGATTTTGCTTTAGACAGAATTTCCTTTAGTAAATCAGATTTGCGTATTGCTGAAATAATGTGTTCCCTTTTCGTTTCGGAATATTTATATTCAACAAAACGATAAAATTCACCAACTTCATAAACAGAAGAGTTTGGAAAAAATTTAAGATAAACGGCAATATCTTTTCTTTTTGCAGTATCCTGCAGCAGAGATACCCAATAGTGCATATCAAATTGCGTAAAACGGCTGTGATTATTTTCAGCATCTAAAATGATATTCGTTTTGGTATCTAAATTTCCAACAGAACATCCTGCAAATAAACCAAATGGCGTACATCGTGACGAAATTCTCGCTATGTACTTTAGAAAAGTAAGTTCGAATGCCTTTTTTTTATCATTAGATAGCGTAGAAGTTCCTGATACCCATTTATCTAATCCGCTTACTAATTCTGGTGAAGCTAAATTTATTGCTTCTTTAATTATTGGTGTATTGTATAAGCTGAGTGCTTTCTCTAATGAATAATTTTCTAATAATTCAAGGTAATTTGATAGAGGAAACAAAGGCGTTCGAAGTACAAATTCCGAAAAGCATCTGATTTCAAAATGAGGTTTCATCTTTTCTGCCTGCTTACTTTCTCTGCAAGTTTCATCGCATTATATGCATTTAAAACTTTACCGGATTTAGATAATTCTGTAAATAAAGTTTGCTTGTCTTTTGTCCCCGGAACAATAACTTCGAGGTTATATGTTGTTCCTGAATCTATTATAATTTGTTTTACCTGCTGTGCTGTAAGTTTAGGGTAATAAGACCATATAAGAGCAGCTACCCCTGAAACTACCGGAGCAGACAATGAAGTTCCAGAATCTGATTTATATTCATTACCCATCACTGTTGTATAAATTTGTTCACCGGGAGCAAATAAATCTACATTTTGCTTTCCGTAGTTTGAAAAATTCGATGCAAATGTTTTGTCTAATCGTGCCGAGACTGACCCAACATTAATGAAATTACTGCTCACTTCAGGTTGACCATCAAAAGTATTATCACTTGGATAATAAGGATTTTCGTCAACATTAAAATGTTCGTTTCCGGATCCGTGTACTAATAAAACATTATGTTTTTCAGCATATTCAAAGGCATCTGAAACCCATTGCTGATGTACTGAAAATTCTTTTCCAAAAGACATGTTAATGACTTTAGCACCATTGTCTACAGCATAATAAATTGCCATTGCAATATCTTTGTCATTTTCATCTCCGGAATAAGAGATATTAAGAGACATAATTTTTACATTTTCTGCTACACCGTTTATTCCTATAGTATTCTGGCGATTTGCCGCTATTATTCCGGCAACTTTTGTAGCATGTCCCTGAAGATTTTTAATTCCTTTTTTAGAGATGCTTACATTTCCGGATCCGTATCCTTTTTCTAAAACATCCGGATTGTCACCAATTACAAGTCTGTCGTTAAAGTCTTTATTGAGATTTTTATTTACTATCGAATCTAACTCAGCCTCACTTTTTTTAAGAGCTTCGAGAGTGCTTTCGTTATCTTCCATATTAATCATCATATAAAATATTAAAGCTCCCAGATCACGATCATCGCTTTCTCGCCTTTGTCTGTATGTTTTATCATTTATTTTATGCTTTTTATAAAGACTGTCTAATTGCTTATAAGTATAGTCTTCTTTTGGAAAAAAATGTTTTAAGGTATCTTTTACCAATGGAAAAATTCTAACACTATGATTTAAACCCTTAAACCATCTATTGTAGTAAATGTTTTCCTTTTCATTCACCTTTATGGCTCTTTGGTATTCTTTGTAATTAGCTAAATTTTCAGGTTTTATCTGGTCTTCTGTCTTTCCTTTAAATTCCGGATTCCAGTGTCTTATAAATCTAACAGATTCAAAGTTCCCCCATGTAATATAATCTCCTTTTTTGTTTGATGTGAAATTCCAGCCATTTATATCATCTATATAACCATTATGGTCATCGTCAATATTATTATTGGCGATTTCTTTTTGGTTTGTCCAAAATTGACCTTTTAAATCTTCATGATTAATGTCTAATTGTGTGTCTATAACAGCAACTATAACCTCCTGTTTTGCCTTCTTTTTGTTTTCGCTATACCATTTGTCTAACGAAATTCCCGGTATACTGTCTGTTAGGTAATCTTTTTGATACCAGGTTTGCAATTGCTGAGGCGTTAGTTCCTTTTTAATAATAAATGGTATAGAAGATGTGACAGGATCTTTTGCAGACTTACAACCTGATAATAGTACTATAATAATGAAAATAAATGGATGAAATTTCATAAAGCAAAATTTAAAGTAGATAGCCATTTTTATTGTTCCCTCCGGTTACCAGGTCTGTGATAGTTTTATCATCTCCGGGTGCATATCCGCCAACAATAGCTCTTAGGTTTTTTAATTTTGCAACTTCTAATTTTTCTAAATCAAATTTTTTGATTTCTTTTTTGTTTGTTTTCATGATTTGTTGATTAGGTTTATGTTTTGCAAATGTATAAGTGTAATCGTAAAATGGGTGTTTATTATTGCTTTTGTTTGTCGGAATTCAGGAATTTCGATGTGCTATATTTTTTAATATATTGATTGTTAATATTTTGTATTTAGTAGATCTTCCAGTTGCTTTAAAAAATAGGTTGGTTTTATACCTGTTTTTTTATGAAAAGCAGCCGAAAATGACTCCGAATTATTAAATCCAAATTCAATTGCCAGTGCCTGAATGGTATATTTTCGAAGTTTATGATCTTCTTTTAAAGATGTTAAAGCATACTCAATTCTTAAATCATTAATGTACTGTATAAATGTTTTTTCTTTATAGATATTTACAATTTTAGATACATATTTGTTGTTGGTTTCAAATGACTCAGATATGGTCTGAATGGTTATATTCGATTCTAAAAAACCTTTCGAGCTTTCAAAATCGGTCAGTTTTTTTAATATTTGATTTACAATCTCTTCATTTATTCCAATAGTTTCTGTTTTCGGTTTATTTTCATCAACAACATTAAGATTTTCGGGGGTATTATTTATTTTAATTTTTTCGTGAGAATGCTCCATTATTTTTTCAAAACGGGCACGATAACTTTTTTTAAGTTTATATTGATAGATACTAAAACTAGACATTAATAATACAATAAAAATCAGAAATCCGATGCTCCAGTATGATTTTGTATTGTCGTTTTTAAGTGATTTAATCAAGCTTTCTTTTTCCTGCATTAAATTAGGCGTATCATATTCGCTATATAATTTTTTTGTCAGTTCCTTATAATTATTTTGTAGCGTACTGTCGATAT
Source organism: Flavobacterium sp. Flavsp81 (assembly GCF_059491325.1). NCBI lineage: Bacteria > Pseudomonadati > Bacteroidota > Flavobacteriia > Flavobacteriales > Flavobacteriaceae > Flavobacterium > Flavobacterium sp. Flavsp81. The sequence continues at coordinate 4,402,815 of NZ_CP168505.1, forward strand.
ACATATACTTTGTTAAGTATTTTAGCTGATTTACTTTATCATTATTATTTTTAAAATAAGAAACTAGATAAGGATAACCACTCATGAATTCAGGAGTAATTCTTTTTGTAACATTATAAACCGAATCTACTTTGATAAAATTTTTAACGGCTTCTTTTTTGTTATTCAAGCCATCATACGCTTTAGCAGTATAATAATAAGCGGCCAGTGTATTTCCTTTATCTTTATAAGATATAACCTTGGGAAGCGCAGTATTAATGCTGTCTAAAGCTTCTCTAAATTTTCTTTTAAAGATTAAATTGGCACCTTCGTTTAAAGTAAAAAGGGCAGTCGTTAACTGATTATTTGTTGCTTTTGACTCTATATATCCTTTTTTATTATAATAAGTTGCTGAATCAGAAATGCGTAAAGACTTGTATGCATCTGCGAGGCCAAAAAGAACCAATTGGTACGGATAAGAATAAATCGCTGATCTGACTTTTTTATTATTATAATATTTGTAACATTCTTTGTACATCACGAGTGCTTCTTCAACTTCACCTAATTCTTCTGATTTTAAGGTTGCTATGGTAAACTTGGTTTCAAAATATAAATCGGGATTGTTTTTTTTAGCGATATTTTCTGCTATCAAAAAATTATCTATGGCTTCTTTGTACCTAAATTGCTTTTTATAAATATGTCCTTTCCCTGAATAGGCATAAGCTGGAAATTTTGGGTCTGATAAATCTTTTGTATAAAAAACAGCACTATCTAAGTAAACCATAGCTTTAGCATTTTCAGATAATAACGAAAGCAAAAAATATCCTCTTGCTCTTTCAACAGGCTTGTTCTCGTTTTTGGCTTTAATTAAATAAGCATTAGCGTATTCTAATTGCCTTTTTGTATTTCCTTCGTTATCCCAAAATGTTTTTTTAAGATCCTCATAAGACAATTTAGTAAAGTCTTTTTGTGGGCTCTGTGCTGATAGGATGACAGTAAATAGTAATAAAAAAAGGATTTTACAATATTTGCAATAAATCATAACTACTGGTTTCTTACAAAAATATAGTACTTCAAAGAATTTTACTTATAAATCCTGTGTTTTTTAATAATATGTAATTATTTGATTTAAAACGTTTTATTGTTTTATTTTTAAGAAATTCCCGAATTACGTGCCGAGATTCCTGAATTTCGATAGGCAACATTTGCGAGGAGTATGATGTTTGTCTAGTTTTGACATCAGGAAAGTAAGACATTTTTTAAAGTAAGACGTTATTGCAAGAAATGGTTTGTTTTCTTAAACGTAATTGGCCAATTACAAGGAATCGATTCAGCTTTTAAGAATCTGCGTAAAACCTATTAGTCATGTGGTAAAAAATTGCCACAAAATGTTTAACTATTAAAATATATATCATGAACTTAGAAAGTTTAAATTTAGTAGAGCTTAATGCTCAGGAAGTACAAGAAGTAGAGGGTGGTATTTTACCCCTAATTTTAGCTGCTATTGAAATTGGAGGTGCTTTTTATGCCGCTGGTTATGCAGTAGGTTATTTTATGAACCATTAATAAAAAAAAATCATGGAAAATCTTTTAGAACAAAAGGAAACTGAACTTATTGAATTAACATTTAATGAAATAGTTTCAATTGATGGTGGCATAGAAAAATGGATGGTTGTTGGTGCTTTTATGGCTGGATTTGGTCCTGGCTTATTCGCTCTTGGTTACTATAATGCTACTCATTAATATTTAATACCTTTATAAACTTGTATAATTAATAAAAATTACTTTATGGAATCAACAAAATTATTGAAAACAGTAAGAATTATAATATTAGTTTCCGTACTTATCTATTCTTTAGGATACCTTATTGGTTCTATTTGGAAAAAATAATTTTTATCTATTAAAACACTTTCTCCTTCATTTGAAGGAGAATAGTGTTTTAAAATCTTAGTTAAAATGAAATGAAATAAATTTAATTATATGTGATAGTCCTGTATAATTAAATCAGTTATTAATATCTCGTAATCGTATGTTAACAATCACTAACAAATTACTTCAAGCTCATTTCTTTTTAATTAAATTAGATAAATGGAAGCTTATATTATTAGCTGTGCTAATAAATTTTTTAAATACTTTTTTTTGTTCGTTTATATCTAATGTTATTTTTGAGACAAAATTATCTAAGGGATTTAAACCCTTTGGATCATTAACTGAAGAAATAATAATTGCAATTTTGGTAGCTCCATTGTTTGAAACTTTTATTTTCCAATATGGAGTTTTTGAAACATTTAAAAAGAAATATAATTCGTTTACTTGTTGTCTTATTTCGGCTTTTTTGTTTGCTTTATTCCATCTGTATAACGGATTTTATTTTCTTTTTGCTCTTTTTGCAGGACTTTTGTTTGGTTACGTCTATTATATTGGAAGTTTAACCAAAAAAGGAATTCTTATTACTTTTTTGGTACATTTTATATACAATGCTCTCGCCGTAATTTCAAAGCACATTTGATTTATATTGTGTTAGACTTTTCTATTTTATATCTAAAATTTATATAGTATTATCCTTTTTATATAATTTAAAATCAAACGATTTTTAAAAATTTATGAAACAAATGAACTTCAGTTCAGATCCCATCAACACACTCGAAAATCTAACTTCAAAAAACAAAACAAAGAGTTTTTCTATCTATTTGGTTATTGTTTTGGCAGTTATTATTTTCCTGATTTTATTGCCAATTATAAAAGTAGATATAAGCAGCCAAAGCCGTGGAATTGTTCGAAGCACTACTGACAACGTTCCTGTTACTGCTATTGTAAGCGGGCGCATTGTTTGGCTAAATCTAAAAAATAATGGTGTGGTAAAAAAAGGAGACACACTTATAAAAATTGCAAAGCAAAATCTGGAAACCGAAAAAAGTACCCAGAATATAGTATCTAATTCGGTTACAGAACTTTTACAGGATGTGAATTCCATCTTATTCGGTAAAACCACTTATTTAAAAACTTCAACTGCAAGGGAAGATTTCTTAAAATTTCAATCCCGTAAAAACGAATTACAAAGTAAAGTTTCACAGGCGCAAATTAACTACAATCGAAATAAAGGCTTATACGATAAGAGTATTATAGCAAAAGTAGAATATGAAAAATACGAATATGAATTACGTTCGGCTAGTGAAGCCCTGAAAAGCTATGTAAGCGAACAAAAATCGACTTGGGAAAATCAAAAGAGAGACCTTGAAGAACGCATCAAAAACCTAAGCGGCAGCATAGAAAAAATTAAAGTTGAAGAAAATAACTATGTTATTATAGCTCCCATTTCGGGAACAATCGAAAATTTTTCAGGTCTGCAAGTAGGTTCATTTTTAAATGCAGCACAATCTATAGCCACTATTTCAGCAGCAGATCATTTAATTGTAGAAAGTATGGTTTCTCCCAATGATATTGGACTTATTTGTAATAACCAAAAAGTCAAATTTCAGTTTGATGCATTCAACTACAATCAATGGGGATTGCTTGAAGGAAAAGTGATCGATATAGACCGTAACATTTCTGTTCAGGAAAATCAAACCTTTTTTAAAGTGCGCAGTGAATTAAACTCAACCGAAATGAAACTGGAATCAGGATATAAAACGAATGTTTCAAAAGGAATGACACTCACTACACGCTATAGTATAACCAGAAGAAGTCTGTTTGATTTATTATTCGACAAAGTAGACGACTGGCTGAATCCTAAACAATTATCAATCGATAATTAACACTTAAAAATGGCATCAATAAAAATTAAACAACATGATATTAAAGATTGTGGTGCTGCTTGTCTGGCATCTATTGGAAATCATTACCAGGTTAATCTCCCCATAGCAAGAATCCGCCAGTATGCCCATACAGATAAACGCGGGACTAATGTACTTGGCATTGTTGAAGCTGCAGAAAAAATGGGTTTTACCGCAAAAGGGGTAAAGGGTGGGATGGATTCCTTAGATAAAATCCCTTTACCGGCGATTGCACATGTGGTGATAAAACAGCAATTGCATCATTATGTAGTCATCTATAAAGTTGAAAAATCGAAAACGGAAAGTCAGTCTAAAATTACCGTAATGGATCCTGCTTTTGGTAAAATGGAAACCTATACTTTTGAGGAATTTCAGAAAATCTGGTCAGGGGTTTTGATTCTTTTTGCCCCAAATGATGATTTTAGAACATACAATGAGAAAGTTTCCCCAATTACACGTTTCTGGCATTTGATTCAGCCTCATAAAAGTATTTTAATTCAGGCATTGCTGGGAGCGATTGTTTTTACGGTCTTGGGACTGGCAATGTCTATTTATATCCAGAAAATTACGGATTATGTTTTGGTTGAAGGCAATCGAAAACTACTTAATCTATTGAGTATTTCAATGATTGGTGTAATTCTATTGCAAGGATTCATTGGCTCTCAAAAAAGTATTTTTGTAATGAAAACGGGACAATTAATTGATGCAAAATTAATTCTTGGGTACTATAAACATTTGCTGCATCTGCCACAACGCTTTTTTGACACTATGCAGATAGGCGAAATCACATCACGAATAAATGACGCTGTAAAAATCAGATCCTTTATAAATGAAGTTGCAATTGATATGATTGTAAACGTCTTTATTGTAATTTTTTCATTCACCTTAATGTTTACCTATTACTGGAAATTAGCTTTGGTAATTTTGGTTGTAATACCTTTTTATGGTTTGATTTATTTTATTCTGAATAAATTCAATAAAAAAGTAGAACGAAACATCATGGAAAATGCTGCAGAACTTCAAACACAGTTGGTCGAAAGTGTTACCCATGTTCGTACTGTTAAAGAATTTGGCATAGAAGATTTTTCAAACTTAAAAACAGAAAACAAATTTGTAAAACTATTATTCAGTACTTACAAATCAGGTTTAAATGGTATTTTTGCCGGAAGTTCTACACAATTTCTGGCTTCTTTATTTACTGTTATTCTAATGTGGATTGGATCAGGTTATGTAATTGATCGTGCTATTACCCCCGGAGAATTATTTTCGTTTTATGCATTAATTAGTTACTTTACGTCGCCAGTTGCCTCTTTAATAGGCATGAATAAAACTGCTCAAAATGCCCTGATTGCTGCCGACAGGCTTTTCGAAATCATGGATCTGGAGCGTGAAAAAACAGAGAATAAAATTGAAATGCAAAGGGAACATATCGGAGACATTAAATTTGAAAACGTAAGTTTTAGGTATGGCTCGCGAATGGATGTTTTTAAAGACTTTAATGCAACATTTAAAAAAAATGAGACTACTGCCATTGTCGGGGAAAGTGGTAGCGGAAAAACTACGCTGATTTCACTTCTGCAAAATTTATACCCAATAAAAGAAGGAAAAATATATATTGGAAATTATGATACTCAATTTATACATTACAAAAGTCTAAGACAGTTAATTGGTGTTATTCCGCAACAGCTTAATTTGTTTTCCGGAAACATTATCGAAAACATTGCTTTAGGTGATTCTTTTCCAAACATCCAAAGGATATTAGATTTGTCTAAACAATTAGGAATTACTGAATTTGTAGAAAAACTGCCAAATGGTTTCGAAACACAAATTGGTGAAAATGGAACTATGTTATCGGGAGGACAAAAACAAAGAATTGCGATTGCACGTGCTCTATACAAAGATCCTGAAATTTTGTTAATGGATGAAGCAACATCATCATTAGATACGAATTCTGAAAGAATTGTCAAAGAAGTAATTGATGATTTTAAAAAACAAGGAAAGACTATTGTAATAATTGCACATAGATTAAGTACCATTGCAAACGCAGATCAAATCCTGGTTATGGAAAACGGAAAAATTGTAGAATCAGGTAATCATCATGTTTTATTAGAAAGGAAAGAAAAATATTTTGATTTATGGAAGAAGCAAAGTTTAGTTTAAATAAAAATCCCAAATTCCAATTCGTAAAAATTGGAATTTGGGATTTTTTTTATGAGGTATTGTTTGATCAGAATTTAAAACTGATTGTTATTCTTAAAAACTTCCTGATTCACTTCATCAATATAAGATAAAAGCTCTTCTTTTCCGGTTGATTCAGTAGCAGAAGTTACAAAATAATGTGGCATTTCTTCCCAGTTATTGACAAACATCTGTTTTTTGTAAGCTGCAATATGCGAGTCAATTTTGGTCTTGCTGATTTTGTCGGCTTTAGTAAAAATGATACAAAACGGAATCTCGCTTTCGCCCATGTACGACATAAATTCAATATCTATGTTCTGTGCCTCGTGACGAATATCAATCAAAACAAAGGCACAAACCAATTGCTCTCTCGTTTCAAAATAATCAGTAATAAATTGCTGAAAAACCGATTTTGTCTTTTTAGATACCTTAGCATAACCATACCCCGGTAAATCGACTAAAAACCAATTATTGTTAATCTTAAAATGATTAATTAATTGTGTTTTTCCAGGTCTTCCTGAAGTTTTGGCTAAATTTTTATGATTGGTAATCATGTTAATCAAAGATGACTTACCTACGTTTGATCTTCCTATAAAAGCATATTCCGGCAAAAAATCCTGCGGGCATTTTGAAACTTCAGAATTGCTTATTATGAATTCGGCGGTATTAATTTTCATGTTTTTGGTTTTAAAACCTCCTTAAAGTCGAAAGTTGGATGCTAAAAATTCTTTTTAACGAGCCATTCTTCAAGAATTTCATTAAATTCCTGAGGATGTTCCATCATAGCAGCATGTCCGCATTTGTCTATCCAATACAAAGTTGAATTAGGCAATAGTTTATCAAATTCTTCTGCCACGTTTGGTGGTGTTACGGCATCATTTTTACCCCAGATGATACAGGTTTCAACTGTCATTTTTGGTAAATCTTTTGCCATATTATGGCGAATAGCACTTTTGGCAATTGTTAAGGTTTTGATTAGTTTGATACGGTCATTAACCGTAGCATAAACTTCATCAATAAGCTCAGGAGTAGCAATTGCAGGATCATAAAATACAGCTTCAGCTTTCTTTCTGATGTATTCATAATCACCTCTTTTTGGATAACTGTCTCCCATTGCGCTTTCGTAAAGTCCTGAACTTCCGGTTATTACTAGTCCTGCTACTTTTTCGGGATATAATTTGGTATGGTAAAGGGCAATGTGTCCTCCCAGTGAATTTCCTAATAGAATAACTTTATCAAAGCCTTTAAAATTGATGAAATCTTTTACGTATTTAGCAAAACTTTTTACGTTCGTTTTTAAGATACTCTGAGTGTATATTGGCAAATCAGGAATAACAACTTTGAATCCTTTCGTTGGAAAATATTCCGCTACAGCATCAAAGTTACTAAGGCCTCCCATTAAGCCATGTAAGATAACGATAGGAGTTCCTTCACCAGCTTCAAAATAGCTGTATTTACCTTCTTTTTTGTAGTTTTTGTCCATTTAATCTAATGCCAATTTCAATTTGGACAAATATAGGGTTTAATAAATAAAAATAAATTTTTGGTGCCGTTTTTTAACTACATAATTTTTGCATTAATGCTAACTGTTTAAAAATCAGCTTTAAGGATTGATTTTGTAGTAATGTTCAAGTGTTAAAAAATTTGCATTATAATTACTTTTTTAAGAAAAACGGTATGTAATTTTTTCGATTGATTGCAATAATAGTTATTAAGCTAATTAATAGTTAAAATATTGATTGATTATAAATTAGGTATTGTGGTATGAAAGTGGTTAAACTTATTAACAAAGTGGTATATAGTGGTAAAATGTGGTAATATTTTTTATATTTTTGCTGTATAACTATATAATGCTTTTTCTTGAACACAATTGTAGGAACATATGAGTGTAAAGTTGATGCTAAAGGAAGGCTTATGATGCCTGCTCCCTTAAAAAAGCAATTGGCTTCTTCTCTTCAAAACGGATTTGTTTTGAAGCGCTCTGTATTTCAACCGTGTTTAGAGTTATATCCGATGGAAGAATGGGATTTGATGATGCAAAAAATCAACAAATTAAATCGCTTTGTAAAAAAGAACAATGATTTCATCCGAAGGTTTACTGCCGGAGTTAAAGTAGTAGAAATTGATGCATTGGGAAGATTACTGGTTCCGAAGGATTTGGTAGCTTTTTCAAGTATTTCGAAAGACGTAGTTTTTTCATCTGCGGTTAATATTGTAGAGATTTGGGATAAGGATTTGTATGAAAAATCAATAAGCGGCGAAGATATGGATTTTGCAGATCTGGCTGAAGAAGTAATGGGAAATATTAATGACGACGACAATGGAATATCATAATCCGGTTTTGCTTCATCCTACAGTTGATGGTTTAAATATTAAGCCTGATGGTGTATATGTTGATGTTACGTTTGGCGGCGGCGGCCATTCAAAAGAAATTTTGAGACGATTGGGGCCAAACGGAAAATTATTTGCTTTTGATCAGGATGAAGATGCGCTTGCAAATGCGTTGCCGGACGAACGCTTTACCTTAATTAATGAAAACTTCAGATTCATAAAAAGATTTTTGCGTTTTCACGGAGTAAAAAGTGTTGATGGTATTTTGGCTGATTTAGGAGTTTCATCACACCAGTTTGATGTTCCGGAAAGAGGTTTCTCGACACGTTTTGATGCCGAGCTGGATATGAGAATGAGTCAGAAAAATGATTTGAATGCGTATCGGGTAGTTAATGAATATGATGATGCTGATTTGAGAAGAGTATTCTCGGATTATGGAGAATTGAAAAATGCTCCGGTTTTGTCAAGAACAATTATTGAAGCCAGAGAGCTTCAGCCGATAAAAACTACAGATGAGTTAAAAGAAGTTTTGGCGAAACATCTGCCTGAAAGAGTTCGAAATAAAATATTGGCTCAGATTTATCAGGCGATTCGTATTGAGGTAAATCAGGAGATGGATGTTTTAAAAGAGTTTATCGAGCAATCATTGGAAATTTTAAATCCAGGCGGAAGATTTTCAGTGATTTCATATCATTCTTTAGAAGACAGACTGGTAAAAAGGTTTATTAAAAACGGAATGTTTGAAGGGGAGCCTGAACGAGATTTTTTCGGAAATTTTTCGGTTCCGTTTAAGACTATCGGAAAATTGATTGTTCCTGACGATGCCGAAATAAAAATCAACAACAGGGCAAGAAGTGCAAAATTAAGAATTGCTGAAAAGATATAATATATAGGTATAAAATGAAAAATGGTGTATTCGACATATTAAAAGCAAGATTTCTGATTAATGATGACGCGGTGAAAAACTGGCGGTTCATTGTTTTTATCATTCTGCTTGCTATTTTAATGATTGCCAATACACAGCGATACGAACAAAAGGTTTTTGAAATTGCAAAACTGAATAATGAAGTAAAGGAATTGCGTTCAGAATTTGTAGACCGACGTTCAGAATTGATGAAATTGAAAATGGAATCGACAGTTTCGGATAAGATGTTTGAAAAACAAATTTATCCTTCAACGGTGCCTCCAACAAAAATAGAAGTTAAAAAAGAAGAAGAAAAAAGTTTCTTTAAAAGAATATGGCAGTAGACGATAAGCATATATCCTACAGAATTTACCTGGTAGCAGTTTTCATCTTTGTGATGGCAATTGCTATTGTTGTTAAATTAACTAATATTCAATGGGTAGAAGGAGATTATTACAGAAAACTGGCTAAACAGCGTACAGTCAGGAATTTCGTGATTCCTGCCAATAAAGGAAATATATATTCGGCTGACGGAAGTTTGCTGGCAACATCGATTCCTAATTATGAAATAAGATTTGACTCAAAAGCACCAAAAGAAGAGAATTTTGAAAAATATGTAAAACTTCTCTCAGATTCATTATCGGTTGTTTTAGGGAGACCTAGTGGTTATTATCAAAATGAATTAAGAAAAGCGAGGTCTAATAAAAATCGTTATTATCTGATTGCGCGCAATTTAAGTTATACGGAATATGTTAGAATTAAAGGCTTTCCTCTTTTTAATTTAGGAGCTTTCAAAGGGGGAATTATAATTGAACAGGAAACAGTTAGAAAACATCCGATTGGGAAAATTGCAGAACGAACAATCGGCTACGACCGAATTGATCCTGCAACAGGAGTGGAAGTTGGGAAAGGAATCGAATGGGCTTTTAAGAGTTACCTAAACGGAAAAGATGGTAAAATTTTAAAACAAAAAATTGCCAAAGGACAATGGAAACCTATTCGTGATGTAAATGAAGTAGATCCAATTGATGGTTATGATGTTATTTCAACAATAGATGTTTTTATTCAGGATATTGCACATCATGCTTTATTGAAGCAATTAGAAGATTATCAGGCAGATCACGGCTGTGTTGTAGTTATGGAAACGCAAACGGGACATGTAAAAGCGATTTCTAATTTAGGAAGGGCAGAAGATGGATCGTACTATGAAACAACAAATTATGCGATAGCGGAATCTCAGGAGCCGGGATCGACTTTTAAACTAGTTGATTTAATGGCGATTTTAGAAGATAAAGTAGCTGATACAAGTACGGTTTATGACAGCCACGGAGGTCAAATAAGATACTATGGTCGTCCAGTTAATGATTCGCACATAGGTGGTTACGGAAAGGTTTCGTTAGCCCGCGGATTCGAACTTTCGTCAAATACCGTAATGGTTCAGGCGGTTTATGAAAATTACAAAAATAACCCATCTAAGTTTGTAAATCATATTAATGGATACGGATTAAATAAGACATTAGGATTGCATTTTAAAGGAGAGGGAAGGCCATATATTCCACAACCTGGAGACAAACATTGGTCAGGAATTTCACTTCCGTGGATGGCTTTTGGTTACGGAGTTTCGGTAACGCCAATGCAGACGCTGGCATTCTATAATTCGGTTGCAAATAATGGAGTAATGGTAAAACCGCAATTTGTTTCTGAAATTAAAGAATGGAATAAAACGATTAAAAAGTTTGATGTAGAAGTTATAAATCCAAAAGTATGTTCGGAAGAAACCATCAAAAAATTAAAAGCAGTAATGCTGAATGTGGTTAAAAAAGGAACAGGCTCTAAGTTATATTCGAAAGATTTTTCGATGGCGGGTAAAACGGGAACAGCTCAGGTAAATTACGGAGGAAAAGAAGGAAAATCGGCATTGTATTATGCATCTTCTTTTGTGGGATATTTTCCGGCTGATAACCCTAAATATTCTTGTATTGTGGTAGTTCATAAACCGAATACATCCAAGAATAATTATTACGGAGCAGATGTTGCCGGGCCGGTTTTTAAAAGAATCGCCCAAAAAATATTTACAGATGCACCTTCAACCAACAAAATAAAAAAACTGGACTCCAAAATTCCAAAACAGGAATATAGTTATGATAAGTATGATTTAGAAGTAAATAAGAAATCAAAACTGGTTCCAAACTTAAAAGGAATGCCGGGAATGGATGCCATTGCTTTACTAGAAAACTTAGGTTTAAAAGTAAAAGTAAACGGAGTAGGGAAAGTAAAAAAACAGTCATTACAGGCTGGTCAGAATATTAGTAAAAACACAACAATAGTATTAGAGTTATCGTGAAAATACTTAAAGACATATTATATAAAGTAAGTATCGAATCCGTAACGGGTTCGACAGAAATTGCTATCCATAAAATTGATTTTGATTCAAGAAAAATTGAAGAAAATGATGTTTTCGTGGCTATTCGCGGAACACTTTCTGATGGTCATGATTATATCGAAAAAGCAATTCAATTAGGAGCTGTTGCGATTATATGTGATGCTTTGCCGGAGAATATTGAAAAAGGAATTACCTATATAAAGGTAAAGGATACTAATTCAGCATTGGCTTTTATGGCAGCTAATTATTTTGGGAATCCTTCTGAGAAATTAAAATTGGTTGGGGTTACCGGTACAAACGGAAAAACAACCATTGCCTCTTTATTGTTTCAATTGTTTCAAAAAGCAGGTTTTAAAGTTGGTTTATTATCAACAGTAAAAATCATGGTTGTGGAAACAGAATATAAAGCAACACATACAACTCCGGATTCTCTTACGATCAATCATTATTTGAGTGAAATGGTGGAAGCCGGTGTAACACATTGTTTTATGGAAGTGAGTTCACACGGGATTCATCAAAAACGTACGAAAGCTTTGCATTTTGCTGGCGGAGTTTTTACGAACCTGTCCCATGATCATTTAGATTACCATCCAACTTTTGCAGAATACAGAGATGTGAAAAAAGCATTTTTTGATTCGTTGCCAAAAACGGCTTTTGCCTTGTCAAACATTGATGATAAAAACGGACCGGTGATGCTGCAGAATACGATTGCCAGAAAACGTACTTATGCTCTAAAAACATATGCTGATTTTAAAGCTCAGATATTAGAAAGCCAATTATCAGGATTATTATTAAAAGTTAATGATAATGAAGTTTGGGTAAAATTAATAGGAACGTTTAATGCTTATAACGTATTGGCAATCTACGGTACAGCTGTTGAATTAGGAATAGACAGTCTTGAGGCATTGCGTTTACTGTCTGATTTAGAAAGTGTTTCAGGACGTTTTCAATATATTGTTTCGGAAGGAAATATTACTGCGATTGTAGATTATGCCCATACACCGGACGCTTTGGAAAATGTATTAAAAACGATTGATGATATTCGTACAAAAAATGAACAATTGCTTACCGTTGTAGGCTGCGGAGGAAACAGAGATAAAACGAAACGGCCAATTATGGCTAAAATCGCTGCAGATTTTAGTGATAAAGCCATACTGACATCGGATAATCCAAGAAATGAAGATCCGGAAACGATTCTTAATGAGATGGAGAAGGGAGTTGAAGCACATAATTATAAAAAAATGCTAAGAATTACAGATAGAAAACAAGCCATAAAAACAGCTTGTCAATTAGCTCAGGCCAACGATATTATTTTGATTGCGGGCAAAGGTCATGAGACCTATCAGGAAATAAACGGTGTTCGTCATCATTTTGATGACATGGAAACCGTGAAAGAAATTTTAGAACAACTAGGGAAATAACAAAAGATAAAATTCAATTCTAAAAATCCAATTAAAATGTTGGAGTTTGGAATTTATAAAATTGGAATTTAAAATAAAAGATATATGCTATACTATTTATTTGAATATTTAAACAAAACACTGGATGTTCCCGGAACAGGGGTTTTCCAATACATTACTTTCAGATCGGCTTTGGCATTTATGCTTTCATTGCTCTTGTCAACGATTTACGGAAAAAGAGTTATCAATTTTTTACGTAATCAACAAGTAGGTGAAACCGTTCGTGAGTTAGGTCTTGCAGGTCAGAATGAAAAAGCGGGAACACCTACAATGGGTGGACTGATTATCATTTTTGCAACGCTTGTACCAGTTTTGTTATTTGCCCGTCTGCATAATATTTACATAGTATTGCTTATTGTTACTACACTTTGGATGGGGACAATTGGTTTTGTTGACGATTATATTAAAATATTCAAAAAAGATAAACAAGGACTTAAAGGGATTTTTAAAGTTATCGGTCAGGTTGGTTTAGGGATTATTGTTGGTGCGGTTTTATATTTCAATCCGGCTGTAACTGTGAGAACCGATACAGGAAGAACCGATATTTATAAAGGTGTAAGCACAACTGTGGTTTTACCGGTTCCGGTTGAAGAAAAATCAACAGCTACAACAATCCCTTTCGTTAAAAATAATGAATTTGATTATGCTGAAGTTTTATCTTTTATGGGAGAAGGATATGAAAAATGGGCATGGTTGATTTTTATCCCGGTTGTTATTTTTATTATTACAGCAGTTTCAAACGGAGCTAATCTAACTGATGGAATTGATGGCCTTGCGGCCGGAACTTCGGCAATATCTGTCCTCGCACTCGGAATATTTACGTTTGTTTCGGGGAATATTATTTTCTCGAATTATCTCAACATTATGTACATCCCAAATTCGGGAGAAATGACGGTTTTTATATCTGCTTTTGTGGGAGCCTTAATTGGATTTCTTTGGTATAATTCGTATCCCGCATCTGTTTTTATGGGAGATACAGGAAGTTTGACTATTGGAGGAATCATTGCAGTTTTAGCAATTGCAGTCCGTAAAGAAATATTGATTGTTTTATTCTGTGGAATTTTCTTAGCAGAGAGTGCTTCAGTAATTATTCAGGTAGCTTATTTTAAATATACAAAAAGGCGTTTCGGCGAAGGTCGTAGAATTTTCCTGATGTCTCCTTTACATCATCATTATCAGAAAAAAGGATATCATGAGAGCAAAATTGTAACCCGATTTTGGATTGTTGCCATCATGTTAGCCATATTATCAATTGTTACTTTAAAATTAAGATAAGTTCAATTAAAAATTTAGAATTTAAAAATTAAAAAATTACAAGTTCTTATAAATGAAAGAAAATATTATTCAGGATAAATCATTTCTTTTTGCGGTTAGAATTATCAATTTGTACAAATATCTAACTACTACAAAAAAGGAATTTGTTTTGAGTAAACAAATTTTAAGATGTGGAACTTCAATTGGGCAAATATTGAAGAGTCAATTGGAGGTCGTTCTGATAAAGAGTTTTTATTTAAGCTTGAGATTTCATATAAAGAAGCGAGAGAAACTATTTATTGGTTAAAATTATTAAAAGCAACAGATTATATCTCTGTAAGTGAATTCGACAGCATCTATGGTGAGGCTGATGAACTTTGCAGAATATTAGCAAAAATTATAATAACCCTAAAAGGAAAATAGGAATTCGATTAAAAGTCTAAAGTGATTTTTAATTTTTAATTCTCAATTTTTAATTAAACAGAGTATGAGACTAGTTGTTTTAGGAGCAGGAGAAAGTGGTGTAGGTACCGCTATTCTGGGTAAGAAAAAAGGATATGATGTTTTTGTATCTGATTTTGGAAAAATAAAAGAAAGCTATAAAGAAGTTCTTATCATTAATGGAATTGCCTGGGAAGAAGAACAGCATACAGAAAACCTGATTTTAAATGCCGATGTGGTCATGAAAAGCCCGGGGATTCCGGATAAATCTCCCATCGTAAAAAAGCTTATTGAAGCCGGGGTTAAGGTGATTTCGGAAATAGAGTTTGCAAAACCATTTACCGAGGCTTTAACTATTGGAATTACTGGAAGCAATGGTAAAACAACGACAACAATGTTAACCTATCATTTGCTAAAATCAGCAGGTTTGAATGTTGGAATGGGCGGTAATATCGGAAAAAGTTTTGCATGGCAGGTAGCCGAAAATAAATACGATGCCTATGTGCTGGAATTAAGCAGTTTTCAGCTTGACGGAATTATAGATTACAGGCCTGATATTGCCATTATAACGAACATTAGTCCGGATCATTTAGACCGGTACGAATATAAATATCAAAAATACATTGATTCTAAGTTCAGAATAACGATGAATCAGACCGAAAGCGATTATCTTATTTATGATGCAGATGATCAGGCAATTACAGAGTGGTTACAGCATAACACAACAAAAGCAAAATTAATCCCTTTCTCATTGACTAAAGTATTCAATGAAGGGGCTTCTATAAATAACAACAAAATGGAAATACAGATCAACCAGGAAGAGTTTACAATGGAAACAGAATACATTGCATTAGAAGGAAAACATAATATGAAAAACGCAATGGCAGCAAGCTCTGT
The DNA here is from genome assembly GCF_059491325.1 of Flavobacterium sp. Flavsp81. Classification (NCBI taxonomy): domain Bacteria; kingdom Pseudomonadati; phylum Bacteroidota; class Flavobacteriia; order Flavobacteriales; family Flavobacteriaceae; genus Flavobacterium; species Flavobacterium sp. Flavsp81. Next base: position 4,418,415 of record NZ_CP168505.1, read on the forward strand.
AGCAAAATTGATGCAAATTAGAAATGCAACAATTCGCGAAAGTTTATCTAATTTTCAAGGTGTTGAACACCGTTTGGAGAAAGTTTTAAAAATTCAAAACGTGCAATACATTAACGATTCGAAAGCAACAAATGTAAATGCTACTTTTTTCGCTTTAGACAGTATGAATGTCCCAACCGTTTGGATCGTTGGTGGTGTTGATAAAGGAAACGATTACAACGAATTAATGTCATTGGTTCGTGAAAAAGTAAAAGCAATTATCTGTTTAGGAATCGATAATCGTAAAATTATCGAAGCTTTTGGGAACGTAGTTGATATCATGGTTGAAGTAAATAATATGAGCGACGCCGTAAAAACAGCACAGCGTTTAACCGAAAAAGGCGATGCTGTTTTGTTGTCTCCGGCTTGTGCTAGTTTTGATTTATTTGAAAGTTACGAAGATCGTGGAAAACAATTTAAGCAAGCAGTCCATAACCTGTAAAGAAAAATAGTTTCATGTTTCAAGTTTCACGCTAGGAGGAACTTGAAACATGAAACAAGAAAAACTTTAAACTAAGCATTATGAAGCAACTGGTAAACAAATTAAAAGGAGATAGGGTAATATGGTCATTTGTGGCTTTATTAGCGCTGTTTTCGTTTATGCCTGTTTTTAGTGCAAGTAGTAATTTGGCTTACATAGGTCACGGAACCGGAAACACTTTGGGTTATTTGGTAAAGCATCTGGCACACATTTGTATTGGATTCCTGATTATTTATTGGGTACATAAAGTGCCATACCATTATTTCAGGGCCATTTCTAAAATTGCGTTACCTGTAGTTTGGCTCTTATTGCTTTATACATTGCTGAAAGGGACAGTGATTGCAGGAGCGAATGCAAGTCGTTGGATTCAGGTTCCTTTTATCGGAATTACATTTCAGACTTCCACTTTGGCTTCAATCGTATTGTTTATATATGTAGCTCGTTATTTGTCAAAAACGAAAGAAGAAAACGAACCTTTTCAAACATCATTTGTGCAGCTTTGGATACCGGTTTTTATAACATTAGCGCTTATTTTACCAGCCAATTTTTCGACGACAGCGTTGATTTTCTGCATGGTTATGATGCTGACATTCATCGGTAAATATCCATTAAAGTATATCGGTATTATTATAGGTTCAGGAATTGCAATGTTAGTGTTTTTCCTTTTGGTGGCGAAAGCTTTTCCGGATTCAAGATTCTTTAGCAGGGTATCAACCTGGGAAAGTCGTATTATGAATTTTACCACAGACAAACCTGACGAAGACGATTATCAGATTGAAAAAGCGAAAATTGCAATTGCATCGGGAAGATTAGGAGGTTTAGGTCCGGGGAAAAGTGTTCAGAAAAACTTTTTACCGCAATCGTCATCTGATTTTATTTATGCTATAGTTGTTGAAGAATATGGACTTGTTGGTGGAGTTTCGATTTTGCTTTTATACCTGTTGTTATTGTTCAGATTTGTTATAGCATCGCACAAGGCAAATACATTATTTGGAAAATTAGTCGTCGTCGGGCTCGGTTTTCCAATGATATTTCAGGCGATGATAAATATGGCAGTAGCAGTTGAATTATTGCCGGTTACAGGACAAACACTTCCGTTAATCAGTAGTGGAGGAAGTTCAATTTGGATGACGTGTTTCGCTCTCGGGATTATCATTAGTGTAACTAAAAAAGAAGAAGAAATAGTTGAAGAGCAGCAAGAAAAAGAAAGAAGAAAAGAAGCACTTCAAAGATTAATAGATAAAGAATTAGCAGAAGAAGATTTGCCGGCTGACGAAATTTATGAAGAAGAAGGAATGAGGTATTCTATTGAAGATAATTCTAAAAATCCGATGAATGCAGTTTTAAATAAATAATGCAGTTAAAAATAGAATAGTTTTAAGACGTTTTAACTTTTAAAGAATATGACACAATATAAATTCATACTAAGCGGTGGCGGGACAGGAGGACATATTTATCCTGCGATTGCGATTGCAAATGAATTAAAATTACAATTTCCTGATGCAGAATTTCTTTTTGTGGGTGCCCGGGATAAAATGGAAATGCAAAAAGTACCTCAGGCAGGTTATGAAATAAAAGGACTTTGGATTGCCGGTTTACAAAGGAAATTGACCTTGCAAAACATCATGTTTCCTTTAAAATTGGCAACAAGTTTACTGGAATCAAGAAGAATTATTAAAAAGTTCAAACCGAATGTGGTTATAGGTACCGGTGGTTTTGCAAGCGGCCCTTTACTGCAGGCGGCAGGTTCAGCAAGAATTCCGACAGTAATTCAGGAACAAAATTCGTTTCCCGGAATTACTAATAAATTACTGAGTAAAAAAGCCAATGCAATTTGTGTTGCCTATGAAAATTTAGAGCGTTTTTTTCCAAAAGAAAAAATTGTCTTTACGGGAAATCCGGTTCGTCAGGATTTAATTGATATTGATAGTAAAAGAGAAGAAGCAGTTTCTTTTTATGGTTTAGATCCGAATAAAAAAACACTATTGGTTTTGGGAGGAAGTTTAGGAGCCAGAAGAATCAATCAATTAATCGAAAAAGAGCTGCAAAACTTTCTCTCACATGATGTTCAGATTATCTGGCAATGCGGAAAATTATATTTTGAGGATTATAAAAAATACAATCAGCAAAACGTAAGAGTGGTTGATTTTATTGAAAGAATGGATTTTGTTTACGCTGCTGCCGACGTGATTATTTCACGTGCAGGAGCTTCATCAGTTTCGGAATTATGTATTGTTGGAAAACCGGTAATTTTTATTCCGTCACCTAATGTAGCCGAAGATCACCAAACAAAAAATGCGCAGGCAATTGTTGATGCAAAAGGAGCTGTTTTATTAAAAGAATCAGAATTAGAAAGTCAGTTTAGTATTGTTTTTGAAGCTCTGTTGAAAGATCAGGGGAAACAAAATCAATTAAGCGAGAATATTAAAAAATTGGCCAAACCAAATGCTGTAAAAGTTATTGTAGAGGAAATTAAAAAGTTGTTATAATATAACTTTTTAAGATAATTATAGAACTAAATAAAAAAATTAGAACGCTATTTTAGGCGTTTTGAGTTATTAAAGTAAGAAAAATACAAAGGCTTAATTACTAGTTTTATACAAATAAAATTGACATGTAAATAGCTCAAAATTAAAATTGAAATGAATTTAAATCAAATACAAAACGTTTATTTTATTGGCATCGGAGGTATCGGAATGAGTGCTCTTGCCCGTTATTTTAAAAATATCGGAAAACAGGTTTCAGGTTACGATAAAACACCATCAATGCTAACAAATGAGTTGATTGAAAGCGGTATTGATATTCATTTTGAAGATAATATTAATTTGATTCCTGAAGGGTATTTTGTAGAAAATACATTAGTCGTTATTACACCTGCTGTTCCAAGAACACATTCAGAATGGAATTATTTTTTAGAAAGAGAATATCAGGTTAAAAAGCGTGCAGAAGTTTTGGGAATTATTACTAAAGATACTTTTTGTTTTGCCGTAGCGGGTACGCACGGAAAAACTACAACCTCAAGTATTTTGGGCCATGTTTTATATGAAAGCGGTGCTGATGTTACAGCTTTTGTTGGTGGAATTGTTGAGAATTATAATTCGAATTTAATCGGAAGCGGAAAAAGCGTAACAGTTGTAGAAGCAGATGAATTCGACAGATCATTTTTGCATTTACACCCGGATATAGCCTGCATTACATCAATGGATGCTGATCATTTGGATATTTATGGAACCAGTGATGCCATTGAAGCCTCATTTCTTGAATTTGCTTCAAAAGTAGAAGATAAGAATAATTTATTTATTACTAAAGAATTATGGATAGAAGGGATTCAATGTGCTATTAATGAGGATGCTGCATATAAGGCAGTGAATGTTCGTATTGAAGATGGAAGTTATGTTTTTGATGTACAGACGCCATCAGAAATTATGAAAGATCTGCATTTTGGATTACCTGGAAAACATAATTTAATGAATGCGTTGATGGCTATTGCAATGGCAAAAACTTTTGGTACGCCAACAGATAAAATTGCAAAAGCGATTGCATCATTTAATGGAATAAGAAGACGTTTTTCTTATCAGATAAAATCTGAAAAATTGGTCTATATCGATGATTATGCACATCATCCAACAGAAATAAATGCAGTGCATCAGGCGGTTAGAGAGTTATATCCGAATCGTAAAGTACTGGCAATTTTCCAGCCGCATTTATTCAGCAGAACAAGAGATTTTGCTGATGGATTTGCAGAGAGTCTATCTGCTTTTGACGAAGTGTTTTTAATGGATATTTATCCGGCTCGTGAATTACCAATGGAAGGGATTACCTCTGAATGGTTAATGGATAAAATGACAAATTCGAACAAAAAAATTGTTGCAAAAAATGATTTATTAGCGCAGATTAAAGCCAGTGATGCGCCAATAATTGTAACAATAGGAGCTGGTGATATTGGTGAAATGGTTCCATCAATCAAAAAAATGCTAAATGAAACTATTTAATTGGACAAATATTCGATTAATTCTAATTTTTGGGCTTGTACTTTTTTTGTATTCGTTTGCCCAACATAGAAACGGGGATAGAAAATTGAAAAAATCTATGGTCATTTTTGTAGGAGAAAATGCGATTTTCGTGAAGCCGGAAACGGTTAATAAATTGTTGATAGAAAATAAAAAAGAGGCTTCCAGTATCCGAAAAGATGAGTTAGATTTGAATAAAATAGAAAAAAACCTGGATACACAAGAGATGATTGAAAAGTCAGATGTATTTGTAAGTATCGATGGTGTTCTAAAAGCGGTAGTAAAACAGAAGACCCCGATTGCCCGTATTTACGATGGCGATAGGTCTTTTTATATTGATTATGAGGGTAATGAAATGCCTTTGTCAGACAATTTTACAGCGCGGGTTCCACTTGTTTCCGGGACAATAAATAAAAAAAATAACGAAGATTTAGCTGCACTATTTCGCACAATTTATGACGATGCGTTTTTGAAAAAAAACATCATTGCAATTGAAATTATGCCTAATGGCAGCTTAAAAATGTTTAACAGAAATTATAATTACTTCATTGATTTTGGAAGAACGATGAATGTAGATGAAAAATTCAGGAATTATAAAGCCTTTTTTCAAAAAGCAGTTTTAGATAGTTCGTTATATAAATACAATAAAATTGATCTCAGGTTTACGGAACAAGTAGTTTGCACAAAATAATAGAAAATGGAAAAAGATAACATTGCAGTAGGTCTAGATATTGGAACAACCAAAATAGTTGCCATGATAGGCAAAAAAAATGAGTATGGTAAGCTGGAAATTTTAGGAATAGGCAAATCCAAAAGTTTGGGTGTTGCGAGAGGTGTTGTAAATAACATTACGCAAACTATTCAATCCATTCAGCAAGCTATTCTTGAGGCCGAAAATAATTCAGGTTATAAAATTAAGGATGTTGTCGTTGGTATTGCCGGACAGCACATTAGAAGTATTCAGCATACAGATTATATCAGCCGCAGTAATCCGGAAGAAGTAATTGGCGAAAAAGATATTCAGCTTCTGATTGACCAGGTAAATAAACTGGCCATGTTACCGGGAGAAGAAATTATTCATGTTTTACCACAGGAATTTAAAATTGACGGACAGTCTGAAATAAAAGAGCCTATCGGAATGTACGGTGGAAGATTAGAATCCAGTTTTCACGTTGTAGTTGGCCAGGCATCATCAATTAGAAATGTTGGAAGATGTATTCAGAGTTCAGGAATCGAATTGTCAGGATTGACATTAGAGCCGTTAGCTTCTGCTGATGCAGTTTTAAGTCAGGAAGAAAAAGAGGCTGGTGTTGCACTTATTGATATTGGTGGCGGAACAACAGATTTAGCCATTTTTAAAGATGGGATTATTCGTCATACTGCTGTAATTCCGTTTGGAGGAAATGTGATTACAGAAGATATTAAAGAAGGATGTTCAATTATCGAAAAACAAGCAGAACTTTTAAAAATAAAATTCGGATCAGCCTGGCCGGGAGAAAATAAAGACAACGAAATTGTTTCTATTCCGGGATTAAGAGGCAGAGAACCAAAAGAAATTTCGCTTAAGAATTTATCTAAAATTATTCACGCACGTGTGGTGGAAATTGTAGAACAGGTTTTTGCTGAAATTAAAGCTTATGGACATGAAGATCCCCGTAAAAAACTGATTGCGGGAATTGTTCTTACGGGTGGTGGAGCACAACTAAAACATATCAAACAATTAGTTGAGTATATCACAGGTATGGATACCAGAATTGGATATCCAAACGAGCATTTAGCAGGAAATTCAAGCGAAGAAATTTCAAGTCCGTTATTTGCTACGGCTGTGGGATTAGTAATGAATAGTATTGAGAATAGTACACAAAGTGCTGTTAGGCTGGAAGTTGTAAATGAGCAGCCAAGAGTAGTGTACAGAAATACTCCTCCTCCGGTTCAACAGAGATACGAAGTTGAAGAAAACTACGTTGAAAGATTGGAAACTGTTGAACAATCCCGAGACATTAAAAATAATGTTGCTGTTGAGGAATCTACAGAAACTAAAATCAGAAGGTCATTTTTTGACAGATATGTCGACAAAATCAAAGATTTTTTAGACAACGCAGAATAAGTTAAGAAAAGGAATTACTTGTTGCCCCAAGTCAAGAAGTAAAAAATGTATTAAATAAGAATTTCAAAAACCAAAAAGAGATGAGCAACTCAGAATTTGGAAGTATTTCATTTGATTTACCAAAAAACCAATCAAATGTAATCAAAGTAATAGGTGTAGGCGGAGGCGGAAGTAACGCTATTAACCACATGTTTCAGCAAGGTATAAAGGGTGTAGATTTTATCGTTTGTAATACAGATTCACAAGCATTACAAAACAGTTCTGTACCAAATAAAATTCAATTAGGGGTAAATTTAACTGAAGGACTTGGAGCAGGAGCAAACCCTGATGTAGGACAGCAATCTGCCATTGAGAGCATTGCTGATATTGAAAAAATGTTGGACCGCAACACTAAAATGGTATTTATTACTGCTGGTATGGGAGGTGGAACCGGTACTGGTGCAGCTCCGGTAATTGCACAGCTGGCAAAAGAAAGAGAGATTTTGACAGTTGGTATTGTAACAATTCCTTTTCAATTTGAAGGAAAAGTACGTCAGGAACAAGCGCTTTTAGGAATCGAAAAATTGCGGAAGCAGGTTGATTCATTAATTGTGATCAATAATAATAAGTTAAGAGAAGTATACGGGAATCTTGGTTTTAAAGCAGGATTTTCAAAAGCGGATGAAGTTTTGGCAACTGCCTCAAGAGGTATTGCCGAAGTTATCACGCATCACTATACTCAAAATATCGATTTACGTGATGCAAAAACTGTTTTGTCGAACAGTGGAACAGCTATCATGGGATCTTCTGTTGCTGCGGGTGAAAACAGAGCTAAGGAAGCTATTATTTCGGCATTGGATTCTCCGTTATTAAATGATAACAAAATTACAGGGGCCAAAAACGTATTGTTGCTTATCGTTTCCGGATCACACGAAATTACGCTTGATGAAATTGGAGAAATCAACGATCACATTCAGGCAGAAGCAGGCTACAATGCTAATATTATCATGGGAGTTGGTGAAGACGAAACTCTTGGAGAAGCTATTGCAGTAACAATTATTGCTACCGGTTTTGATGTAGAACAACAAAATGAAATCGTAAATACTGAACCTAAGAAAATCATTCATACGTTGGAAGATGAGCAAAGAAGTGTTCATAATCTAACGAATAAAACACTTACTTCTTTCGATTTAAATGCAGAAACAACTACATCTACTGCTAAATCAGAAGAAAAAATTGTTTTTGAACTGATGGAAGACACCGCTGCTCCCGTAGTATCTCCTCCGGTTGCTATTGCTCCTGTTATGGCCTCTCCATCAATGAATCAGGAAGAGTTAGTAGTAATGTCTGAATTTATTAAAAACCTGGATGTAACTTTTGAAATTGTTTCACCAATTACCGATATTGATTTTAATATTTCATCACCTGTGGAAACTTTCCAGGAATTTAAACCAGTTCAGCAAAAAGTATTTGAAAGAGAAGAACAAACTACTTTTTCATTTGATTTACCTCTTTTCAGAGCGGAACCGGAAGTAAAAAAAGAACCAGTTGTTGAGCAGGAAAGTAAAATTTTATTTGAACTGACAAATGAAACCCGTAATATAAAAGTAAATGATCCTGTGCAATTCGTGCCGGTAACAGAGCTTTCTGATAATGGAATCATTAAGTATTCGTTGGAAGAGTATATGGAGGTTGAGAATGATTTAGTGACATCAAAGCCAATTGAAAAAGTTGTAGAAGATATAATTCCTGAGGAGTTAAATATCACTTTGAAACCAAAAGTGGAATTTGCTCAGGAAACCAGTTTACCGGCTGCTGAAAATATTTCTCCGATGGAATTAACAATCGAAGAGACTTTGAGGTTAAGAGCTGAAGAAAGAAGAAAGAAACTAAAGGAGTTTAATTATAAATTCCATAATAATGTTTCGAGAATTGATGAACTTGAAAAAGAGCCTGCTTATAAGAGATTAGGGATCGATCTTTCAAATACACAATCAAATACAGCCAATTCAAGAATTTCTGTTGGTACTGACAGTAATAATGATTTGCAATTGCGCTCTAATAATTCATTTTTGCACGATAACGTAGATTAATATTACATTCATAATAAAGGATAACCCGAAAATTGGATTTAATTTTCGGGTTATTTTTTTTATCTTCGCACAGAATTTAGAAATTTGACTTTAAAAGTATTTAAAAAATATTGTCATCCTGAGCGGAGTCGAAGGCTTATTTTGTAAAAAGACATCAATTGAGTTTTTCCTGAGCAAAGTAGAATGGACTCAATCGGACAAAAAAATATTTAAAATTTAGTCAAAAGTAATTTTAATAATATCAATTTATAAGCATTGCTTATTCAAAATAAAAAAATAAAATGAGTTTACAAACACAGATCATGGAAGAGATTAAGACTGCCATGAGAGCAAAAGATACAGTAGCATTAGAAGCATTAAGAGCAATTAAATCTGAAATGTTATTGGCAGCAACTGCATCAGGATCTAAAGAAGAATTAACAGAAGATGATGAAATAAAATTACTTCAGAGATTAGTTAAAACACGTAAAGAAAGTGCAAGGATTTTTACAGAACAAAATCGTCCTGATTTAGCTGAACCTGAATTAGCTCAGATTGCTGTAATTGAGAAGTTTTTACCGGCACAATTAAGCGAAGCTGAAGTAGAAGCTGTAATTGCTAAAATTATTGCTGAAACAGGTGCATCAGGAATTGCTTCAATGGGTAAAGTAATGGGATTGGCATCTGCACAATTAGGCGGAACTGCTGAAGGAAAAACAATTTCTACAATTGTTAAGAAATTATTAGTTTAAAATTTTAGGTTTTAGAATTCAGACTGTAGATTCAATCTGAATTCTAAAATCATCAATATAATAAAAAAAGACTGCGTAGTTCAACTGGATAGAATATCAGATTTCGACTCTGAGGGTTGCAGGTTCGAACCCTGTCGCGGTCACAAATTAATTATTGCTTCATCCAAAAACACCTGTATTTACAGGTGTTTTTCTTTTATACACTAACTAAATATCCCCACCATATCCCCACATTTGCACGAAAATATGTTAGCATATTCAGCCTGATTAATAGATTGACTGGCATTTAGGAATTTGATGCCAACAGATCATCTTAAGGAAGTTTTGACAACAATAGCCTGATATTACCTAAAACAAGTTTAGGCTCTTCAAGTTGGATAAAATGTCCTGATTTTATTGTTGTTATATGGGTAAAATCTTTTACTCCAGTCTTAAGTGATTCCTTAGAGTCGTACCATAGTTGCCTATCGGCTGAATCATGTTCAGCATCAATTTTCATACTCGTTATCGCGATAACCGGAACGTCAGGCAAATTAGGCAATCCTTCCATGTATTTAAAATCCTCAATTAATTGCAGGGTTTCTAATGCTATTCCCGAATTTGCCCCATAATCAGCTTTAAAAGCATTATAAAACGAATCTATCTGACTCTGAGTAAAATGGTTGTACTTTTCATGAGAAGCATCAACAAATACTAAGCCGGCAACTTTGTCAGGATTTTTTACAGCAAAATCCCTAATAATCAATCCTCCTAAGGAATGCCCTACAAGCAGTATTTTTCTGCCGTTTGCAAATTTATCTATAACTGTTTCAAGCTCACTTCTTAATTTATTGATATTTCTAGGTTCATTGCCAGATTCTGATTTTCCATAACCAGCTCTATCATATAATAAAACGTCAGAATTTAAAAAATTAGATATGGATAAGATCTCTGAGGATTTTCCGGTACTATACCAGGACGTATGATCATTCCCATGGCCAGATTCAAAAACAACCAAATATTTTGAATTTTTAGATACTGTGTATGCCATCAGTTTATGCGTTCCTAAGTCTACTTCAGTTCCAGGATATCCCGAAGTACGATTTTTATCATCATCTGAACAGGAGGTAAAGCAGAGAGCAGAAATAACGACCATAAAAAGACATAATAGTCTAATCATACTGGCTTTGTTTCGATTTAATTTTTTGGGTGTTTTTTTTAAGATCATTGGAATATGGTTTAAAATAAGATTCGATACAAATATTAGCATTATTTAACATCATAAAGTTCTGACTTATGAATCCGAACCTATTTAAAATGAACATTAAACTGCAAATTATTATTTGTAAAAAATCAAAATATTATAAAGCAATTTGTGCCAAAGTGAGATTTGCTTTTTTAAATTCAGATGGAGTTTGATTGGTCATTTTCTTAAAAGTAGTATTAAAGACTGTTTTAGAATTGAAGCCAACTTCGAAAGCAATCCCTATTAAACTTAAATGTTTCATGTTAGGATCCTGAATCATTTTTTTTGCTTCTTCGATGCGATATCTATTGATAAATTGATAAAAATTTTCATTACAACCTTTATTAATGATATAAGAAAGTGTATGAGATGAAATGCCTATTTGAGAAGCTAGCTTGAATAAGCTTAATTCAGGATCCAAAAAAGGCTTTTTATTTTCCATTATTTGAATTAAACTGGATTTTATTTCTTGTAAATATGCTTCAGAAATTAGTTTTTTCTGGTTTACTTCTAAATTTGAAGTTTCAATCATGATGACGTCAATTTCTTCCTTTTCTTGTTTATTAAGCTGAAAACATTCTTTTTGTTTTAAAGAAAAGTAAGCAATAAAAAAAATCCCGCCAAGATAAATCAGACTGGCAAAATGGTCAAAAAAAGCATTGGTTTTTGCTAATTTAAAGACATTATCAATTAACCAAAGGGCAGTTATGATCAAAACACAAACGACTACTTTCTGTAACCATTTTAAGTTGATTGCATCTGTATTGGAAGTATATATAAACAAATGCTTTTGGTGTGCAATAATTTTTCTATAAGCCGCAATGCAATATAAAATAACCTGAAGGCAAAAAATTAAGTTAAAAACAGTAATAATTATAGCGGCATTTTTTTTATCAGCAGTCGTAGGGGGTGGTACCTCAATCAGGAGTGAAAGCAAAAGTAAAAGCAACATTATAAAGACAAATGCAAAATGAAAATTATCTCTTACTCTCCATTTTCTATTTGGCTGAATAAAATAAATTACACTAAAATAAAAAACCGGAGCAACTATAAAATCCGTTATTCCCAGAAAATCATTTATGAGCATTCTCGTTTTCAAAAACTCAGTTTTTTCTAATAGATCATTAAACTGAATAATGAAAATGCATAAAATAAAAGAACCAAACCATCGATTAACTTTATTATTTACTTGATTAATATTAGCAAAGATTAAAAAAGCCAGTAATAAAGTTGTTCCCGCAACAAAGAAGCTGATTAGTTGATCCATTAAAAAAAAATAAGATATATCTTTCCAATAAGGCTCAAATTTTGTACCAAGGTGTTTCAACAAATGTTAAAGCCTGAAATTATTGATTTTTCAGGTTTTTTTGTGCTTAGTCTCGTTCTGAAAAAGTTAGCCCTACCTTAATTCTCTAATTCCCAAAAACTATCCGTCTTGGCATAGATTTTCCAAAATTATTATTCCGTTCATCTTATTTACCTCATTAATTCCCAGTAAACAGAACTTTGGTTTTTCTTTCATAGCAATTATTATTAACTTGTATCGTTCTGTTTTTAACTTCTATTCTACTGGATTTATTAGTATAAATTGGAATTTCATACCCAACTAATTTCAAGTTTGAAGGCACAGAAATTTCAATCATAAGAGATGACAAATAACTGATTCACATTGAATCAATCATTTGCCAGACACTTATGAGAAACTAACTAATCAAACAAATAAAACCACTTACCAAGGTGCGTTTTGAGTCATATTCGGGTTATTATTCAATTCACTTTGCGGAATTGGATAATACGAGAATTTAGGGATAAAAAGTTGGTAACCGCCTACCTGACTCGCTTTGATTACTGCTTCCAGGGTTCCCCATCTTCTTAAATCGAAGAAATGCAGTCCTTCACGGGCAAACTCAACATTTCTTTGATGCATAATCTCAGTCATCATTTGAGTTTCAGACCATCCCGCCATTGAAATATCTGCCAGCTTCGCTCTATCCCTAATTCTTTTAACCAATGGTATTGCCTCGTTTACTTTTCCTTGCCTCGTTTTTGCTTCGGCAAGCATTAAAAGAACATCTGCATAACGCATTGCGTATTCATTCAATTCAGATTTCCAATCTCCTTCATCATTATTCCACCAATTTTGATTTTTCCTGATCCATATTGCATTTGCTCCGAACTTTGATACAAAATCTGAATTATAAAAAATACAGCCAGGGTAATTCCATGCCAAAGTAGCAAGGGCTCTTGGGTCAAATTCACCACCAACGGTTTTCTCTTTTGTCATTGCATTTAGTAATACTGTTGTAGGCAATAATTCATTCCATCCGCCTACTTCTCCAGGTGCACATTCCTGAGCCATAGTTGTTGCTCTGGTTCTTTCAGCCGGTGTTCCTCCCCAAATAGTCGAACCTCCTACTTTGCTAAACTGAATTTCAAAAACCGATTCCTTACTATTTTCATGTTTACCATCAAATAATTCAGCGTAATTATCCAGAAGACCGTATCCATTTGAAGCTTCGTTATTTACTAACTTATTAAATTGCTCTTCGGCTTTTGCCCAATCTTTCATGTACAAATAGGTTTTGCCTAAAAAGGCGATTGCGGCATTTTTTGTCACTCTGCCTTTAAGAGCAGCGGGATAGTTTTCCGGCAAAGCACTATTGGCTGCAAATTGAAAGTCAGCTATAACTTGATTCCAAACTTCAGCTTCAGTAGATTTTGACTTAAAATAATCAGCTTGAGTTTCTACTAAATCTGTAACAATAGGCACACTTCCAAACTCATTTACCAAATTAAAATAATTCAGACCTCTTAAAAAGGTAGCCTCTGCTACTAATTGCTCTTTTTTGGTTTGATCAATATTTGTAATTTGTGGTGCATAGTTTATTACCTGATTGGCACGGAAAATCCCAATGTAGAGCGCTTTGAATATCTCTCCTGTGAGTTTTGTACCGGCATCATTTTTATAAAAGGAGACTGCATAACGATCCTGCACATCATTTCTTGCCACAAAATTTTCTGTTCTGTTCTCTTTAAGCTGCATGGCTTGTATTTCCCAATAACCTGCATTATTATTGTCTACAAGAGTATTGTAAACCGTTGCCAGTCCGGATTCAAGATCTTCGGGTGTTTTCCAAAAAGATGTTGTTGTCTGTTCGCTTGGGTTTTCTAATTCAAGGTTAGTATCACATGAACTTAATAATACAAGTCCTGACATTAGATAAAATATAATTGATTTCTTTTTCATTTTTTGTCTGTTTAAAAGTTAATTTGCATGCCAAAAAGTATAGTCTTGCTTAATGGATATGATTTATAATCAATCCCTCTTCCTCCCAATGCATCTGCAGACACATCGGGATTGTAACCTTTATATTTAGTAAAAGTGTAAAGGTTGTCTCCGGCAAAATAAATTCTGCATTTATCGACAGCTACTTGTTTTGTTATACTGTTTGGTATTGTATATCCAACCTGAATAGTTTTGATTCTGAGATAAGAACCATCTTCAAGAAAACGGTCAGAATAATCTGCGCTGTTATTATTTTTGTCATCAATATCTAATCTCGGGAAATTTGAATTAGGATTAAAAGTAAATGAATCTAATGTTGAACTGGCATAGTTAATATTCGCTCTTACGGTTTCAAGATCTGTATTATTTCCATTATAAATCTTGTTTCCCTGAGTACCCTGTAAAGCTACAGTACAATCAATCCCTCTCCAATCACCTTGAAACCTCAATCCATATTCAAACTTAGGGAAAGCACTTCCTTTGTATTGTCTGTCTTCTCCATTAATTTCTCCGTCGCCATTATAATCTATATATCTAATATCTCCAACTTGTGCGTTTGGCTGAATAAGCGTTCCGTTTTTGCTGTGTGCATCAATTTCAGCCTGAGATCTGAATAATCCATCTGTATCCACTAGAAAAAAGGAATAAATAGGATACCCAACTTTACTATATGTTACCGGCGCACCATGAAATGAACCACTGGATCCTTCTACTATTTGACTTCCTGTACTAAGTTCGTCAACGTTGTTTTTGATACTTGAAATATTTGCCGTTATGCTGAAATTAAAATCTTTTATTTTTTCATTGTATGTCAGACTCATTTCATATCCTTTATTTGTTACATTTCCAGCATTTGTATAAGGATTATTATTTGATCCTACAGACAATGGAATTGGAACTCTTAAAAGCAAATCTGAGGTTTGTTTTTTGAAATAGTCAAAAGTATATTCCAGTTTTCCATCCCATAAATCAAGATCTAAACCAACATCTGAAGTTGCAGTTGACTCCCATTTTAAACCAACTGCAGGAGAATTTGTTTGGATATTACCATTCCACAACGTGTTTGGTTCTCCAACTCCATAACTGATTCCTGAAGTAATCAATCCTAGATATTGATAATCTCCAATTTCCTGATTTCCTAATACACCATAACTGGCACGCAATTTCAAATCTGTTATCGGGGTCTTTAGATTCGTGAAAAATCTTTCTTTTCCTATGCCCCATGCTGCAGAAACAGAAGGAAAATTTCCCCATTTGTTTTTTGGGCTAAATCGAGATGAACCATCACGCCTAATAGTCGCTGACAAAGTATATTTGTTATCATAAGAGTATATTACACGCCCTAAATAGGAAACCAAATTATTTTCCCGATTAAATCCGCTTGTGGCTGGTTGTATTGCTCCGGAAAGCGTATGTATATTATCAGGTATTCCGCTTACGGAACTTGTCACAGATTTGAAGGTGTTATTATATATAGTGTATCCGGCCAAAGCATTCACATAGTTTTTACCAAAAGATTTTGTATAATTCAAGGTGTTTTCTACCTGAGTATAAAGATTAAACTCGTCTAAGTGAGACAAATCGTTGTCCAGATTTTTAAAAAATCCCCCTACCTCATATCGTGGTGTATAATTATCTCTTTTTAATTGTGATACAGTTGCCCCAAAATTTAATTTATATTTGAAACCGTCAAAAAAACCAGCTTCAACATACGTATTTAATAAGGCTTGATAAGTATCGCTTGTTACATCAAAAAGATTTAATGCAGCTATTGGATTAAAGATATCTGTTACAGGACCGGAAGCTCCGCCATATCCTCCTATAGCATTTTCATCATAAATAGCAAAACCGGGAATCATTGTGATGGCACTTCCCAAAACATTTCTTCCTTGTCCCGGAACACCTGGTAATTCTTTTCTTTTTTCTTTGGTTAATAAAATTGTTTCACCTATTTTAAATATCCCCTTTTTATAATCTGATTTCACTCTTATGTTGAAACGTTCGTAATTTGTTTCTTTGATTATTCCCTCCTGATTAAAGTAGTTCAGAGACATACTGTATTTTAAATTATCAGATCCTCCTAAAAATCCTAAAGAGTAATTTTGAGTGGGTGCTGTTGTAAAAATTTCATCTTGATAATTAACTCCGGCTCCGCCTACTTCAGGATTAAGGGCAATATACAATGGTGCTTTTCCAGCCGCAGTATATGCCGCATTACTTACTTTTGCCCATTCTTCCTGATTCAATAAACTTAATTTTTTGCTTACACCGGCAAACCCGCCAAATACATCCAAAGTAACCTTGATGTCTCCCTTTTTTCCATTCTTGGTTGTAATAATAATAACGCCATTTGCAGCTCTGGAGCCATAAATTGCAGCAGCAGCGGCATCTTTTAAAACTTCTATTGATTCAATATCACTTGGACTCAGGCTATTCATAGATGTAACCTGAATATCATCTACCAAAATCAAAGGAGTGTTATTGTTTAATGAACCCGCTCCTCTTATCTGAATTCTGGTCCCGGAACCTGGGCTGCCTCCTGCCGATTCTACAGAAACTCCTGCAACCTTACCCTGAATAGCACTCCCTAAGTTGGTATTGCTCTGAGCATCAAGCTGCTTTGCTTTTAAGCTGCTTATAGCACCGGTGGCACCGCTTTTTTTTACGCTGCCATATCCAATTATAACCACTTCATTTAATGCATTACTTTCTTCATTTAGTGATACATCAATAACATCTCTGCCATTTATTGCTTCCTCAATGATAGCATAACCAATGTATGTGAAAACTAATATTTCTTTTGAATTTGCTACATTTATTTTATAGCTTCCATCAAAATCTGTTATGGTTGTATTCGTACTTCCTTTGACAGTCACAGTAACGCCTGGAATCTTTTGATTGGTTTTACTGTCCCGAAGCGTTCCTGTAATAGTGATTTGAGCTTGCATACTAATGCATGAGATTAAAATAAAAATCGACAGTGCGAGTTTGGATTTAATGAAAAATTCTAAATTTTTCATTCGATTGACATTCTTTTTTTTCATAAATTCAGGGTTTTAAAAATTCGTTGTTTAATACTTTTTTATTATCAATTCTCCTTTTTAGGAAAGACAAAAGATTAGCAATCCTGTTTATAAAAGGAAGAGATTGATGGAGATCTAATCAATTCATTCGGAATTTTTATTGTTTTGCTTAAGGAAATTTATAATGGAATTCTGGAGCTTTTTTTAAATTTAGGACCTTATTAATGTTCACTATATTTTACTTTCTTTATGAAAAACTAATAAATTCAATATGTTACAAAACAAAATATCTGTTTTAGTGCACTTAATTAAATAGGATATATATT
Organism: Flavobacterium sp. Flavsp81; assembly: GCF_059491325.1. Taxonomy (NCBI): domain Bacteria; kingdom Pseudomonadati; phylum Bacteroidota; class Flavobacteriia; order Flavobacteriales; family Flavobacteriaceae; genus Flavobacterium; species Flavobacterium sp. Flavsp81. Next base: position 4,435,715 of record NZ_CP168505.1, read on the forward strand.
ATTTTGCTGATTTTTTTATTAAATCTGTATAATTAAAAGTAAAACAATTATTCTTACAAAATCTACCAGTACCTACCAGTTTTTACTGATTTTGTTTAAAAAAAGATATTGTTTTTATGAAAATTGTAAATGATTCAAATAAATAAGGGTAAATCAAATGCAAAAAAAATTATCTCTTCCATTGAAAATTTTATAGGGTAGGACTATCAAAAAAGGATTAGAAATTATCCCTCTATTAACAAAAATATGGCTAAAGTTTTCATTATTCAACGGCACTGTTTTGTAAGCCATCAATTAATAGAAAAAATAGGAATAATCTACACTATTCGTGGAAAAGGAAAACTATGTAAAAAGTGTAGTTTTAAAATAAACAGTAAATATTTTTACTTTTTAAAGAACTAAATATTTTCAAGAAAAGCTCGGAAATTTCTTTTTAGAAAACATTGAGAAAGACGTTCAGGAAAATTTTCGTTTATTATTTTAACATTAAAGTTTATCTAAAACTAATAAAGGGTAGTAATGGCAACCATCGAAAAGAAATTATAATGTCTGCCAATTTAATTTAAGCTGTTTTAGTTATAAAAACCCTACCAGTAAATAAGTAATCATATTATACGAAACCAATTCCCTGTTAATATGTTATCCAACTATTAATCAAAGGTCTGCCGTATCTAAAAGATAAGTTTTGCTTTTAAGTTTTCTAAAATTTACCTAGTTGTTCCCTGATTGAATGCTTGCATATTTATGCTTTTTCAAATATTTAATAAAGATAAAATAGAAATTTCAGTCATGTCTCATTTTAGAGAACTATCTTTGAGCAATTAAATACATTAAAAATGCAAGAAGGTACAGTAAAATTTTTCAATGAAGAAAAAGGATTCGGATTCATAACTCCTAATGATGGAGGAAACGAAGTTTTTGTTCATGTTTCAGGTCTATCAGAAAACATTCGTGAAAACGATGAAGTACGTTATGACGTGGAAGAAGGCCGAAGAGGTCCAAATGCAGTAAACGTAGTCATAGCATAATCATACTATAACAGTTTCATAAAGGCACCTGCATTGCGCAGGTGCTTTTTTTATTTTATGATAAATGTTACAATAAAACAGTTCTTCTTTATTTTTTACTTTCTGAGAATTTGCTCAATAGTTTGAATTCAGGAAAAACCTCTGATTAATCAGCTGTTTTTTAACTCAAACGATCGTCTGCTTTGAATCTACTGAATTGTGCTATTCTGTAAATTAATTTTAAGTTACCAAGAAAATTCCATGAGTTAAAAACTCACCCTAAAACTCATATTAGGTGTCATACCAAGGGACTTATTGTTTACCTGAATAGTGTTGTTTGAATTATTAGGATCCACTTTGTAATAACGGTTGATGATATTATCTTTATTGGTTAGATTGATCACGCCCGCACGAAGGATTCCTTTTACTGCAGTTGAAAAATGAAACTGATAACTGAATGAAGTATCCAGACGTATAAAATCGTTGAGATTCTTACTGTTTGGAGAATCGTAATTTACCATAGTTCTATTACCATTTTTAACTGTTTCGTTTCCTTCAACAGGAGTAGTGTAAGGTTGTCCATTTCTCCACATTCCTCCAACTGAAAACTTGAAATTTTTAATAATATCATAATTAAACCCCAAAGAAGCGGAATGCCTTATATCTGCATTGTTAGGAAAAACAGAAGGGACGAAACTCTCAAACTCATAATTGTTAATACTGAATGTATAACTTAACCAGGTGCTGTATTTGCCTGCAGATTTATTGATCATAAATTCAACTCCTTTTGCAGTATAACTTCCATGTGCTTCCTTGTATTGAAAATTATTATAAAAGCCTTGATTTGAAGCCGTAATTCCATCTACTATTTTATAAAAACCCGTGAGCTCAATATTCAGTTTGTCTGTATTGAATTCAGCACCAAAAGAAGCCTGCTTGCTGGTCGCGATTGGGATGTTTTTATTATTTACCAGTACCCAGCGTCTTTTTTCCACTCCAAGGAAATCATCTTCAAAATCAATAATTTGAGTTGTGGTTTGGTTTTTAAATTCCCCTTCTATTTTTAGGGCAAGCTGATTGGTTAATTGCTGTCTGATGTTTATGCGGGGTTCTGCCAGTAATTTTTCAAACTTCTGGAAATAATTCAACCGCACACCAATTCTTAGATAGGTATTGTTTTTATGATATTCTGCTTCTGTAAACAGTCCATGATTGCGCAGTACATCTTTTTTAATGCTTGTGTAGAAAGGAGCGCTGACGGTAGTCTGATTGAGCATTCCTGTTTCGTTGAACTGATATCCTGCGAGAAGGTTTAAATATGGTGTGGCTTTGTAATTAGCATTTAATTTTGTCCCCGTTTCTATAACTTCATTTGCTTCTGTCTGCCGTTGGTCTGTTTCTACCCGGTAATCGACAGCATCGATATTGTATTTAGAAAAATAGGTAATAAAGTACGTGCTGAATTTAGAATTCCATTGTGCTTTCCAATTGCCGCCATACCCGATATTTTTTTGGGAAAGCATACTCGATTTAGTTTCAGCAGTATTGGAACCTGAATTGTACTCCGTATAATCCAAGGCATTATTTATACCTATGATGTTTGCCCTGAATTGGTGTTTCTCGTTGAGATCAAAAAGAATTTTAGCAGTATAATCATAAAAGTAAAAGTCAGAATTGATATTGTTTTGATGGCTGTCTGCGTTAATTTCGCTATCCTGAAAACTTCTTTTATAGTAGTTGGTAAATGTAGGTGTATTGAAAAGATCGGTTATGGAACGTCTTCCTGAAATATCAATTTGTATATTTTTAGCTATTGGAACAGACAAAAAAGCATCTGAATTAATTAAGTTTATACCTGCGCCACCCGAAAAAGTATTATTTATTTTATCATTAGTAAACATATTAATAGTGCTGGAAACGCCTTCGCTATACTCTGCACTCGTTCCATTTTTGGTAACGATTACCTTGTTGGTTATATTGGGATTATAAGCGGATATCAGTCCGAAGAAATGACCCGAATGATACATTTTTATGTTGTCCCAGATCATCAGGTTTTGGTCATTTGTACCGCCGCGGACATTGATGTTGGCGATGCTTTCATTTGTACTCTCCACTCCGGGTAAGGTTTGGACAGATTGCAGAACATCAGGCTCGATTAATCCGGGTAAGATTCCGAATTTCTTGGTGTTTAAAACAGTACTTCCGTCCAGGTATTTTTGCAAACCGGGAGTTAAGTATACCTTGATTAATATCTGATTAAGCTCTTCGTTGCTTGTTTTTAGCAGTATCTCTTTGCAGTTGTTTTGTGCAGCAAATAACTCATTAGCGATAAATTGTTTTGGTTCATAGCCCAAATAAGAAATATAAATTATGCTATTGACGGGTACATCAGCGATACTGAAAATTCCTTTTTTATTGGTAACCACTTTACGCTGATCAACAGTTACATTAGCTCCGTCTAAAGGGATTTTGCTATCATCAGAACACACAAAACCACAAACAGGAATAGTTTTATCAAGAACAGAAACGGTTACATAGCGGTCATTTAAAGCTTTAAAGTTTAAAAGAACTTTGGAGTTCAGGTAATCAATAGTTTCTTTTAATGTAAATGTTGTTGCCGGTTTTTCGATTTCAATAGTAGAAACATCTTCGACTGCATACGAGAACTTTACATCAAACTGTTGCTCGATTGCGGTTATAATTTGGGTTAGAGGAATTTTATTATTTGCTTTTTGGCCATAACTTAGACTTCCTATTCCTAACAGTAAATAAAGGATCCATTTATTGTACCCCATAGTTGTAAAATATAACCGTTTTACCTTCTATTCTGTAACTAAGTTTAAGAGGAATAGTAATTGCTTCCAATGCTATATTTTTATTGGTATGGGTGAAACTTCCCGTAAATAATTTGGAAGTGTCAATACCTTCGGTTTTAATTTTCAGGTCATACTGGCGTTCAAATTCTGCTATAACCTGATCTAGAGGAATGCGGTCAAAACTTGATTCCTGCTGCAGCCAGGAAGGGTTTGGAACATTAGAATCAGGAACAGCTTCAATTTGATTATTGATAAGCCTAAATGTTTTTCCCGGCGGTAATTTTATTGTTTTCTGATTATGTGTTACGCTTACCAAACCTTCAAAACAACTTACTTCAAAATAGTTTTTGCGTTGTTTTACATTAAAATGAGTTCCTAATACCTTAACTACGCCGTCGGTTGTTTTTACACTAAAAATTTTTCCTTTCTTTACCTGAAAATAAGCTTCTCCTTCTAATGTCAAATCTCTTTGGTCTGCCCATTTCCTTTCATTAAAAGTTATTTTTGAAGAGGCATTCAACAAAACCTCTGATTCATCAGGAAGGTGAAATGTTTTGGTTTGGGCAATCTGAGTTTCAAAAGTGGTTGCTGTGTTATAAAATAAGAAGTAGGCGCTGGTTAATAACACGATTAATATTGCTGCAACCTTATAAAAACTTTTAAAGTTTAAGGTTCTCACCTTTGGTTCTTTTTTAGATTTATTTCTGGCTTTAAATTGGGCTAATGCAGCTTGCGCATCTACTTTTGGAGTTTCCAAATGTGAAGCGTAATGAGCGATTTTCTCGAATGTATCTATCCCTTCGGATTTTTTTAAATCCTCAATTTCCTGACCTGTGAGCTCGCCATTTAACCATTTTAATATTTCTTTTTCGTTTTTCATTGTGAACTTCTATAGTAGTAAGACAACTCAGTTTTAAATTTCCCTACTAGGAATCAATTATTTATATATTTTCAATCTGTGCTTTTAAAATTTTTAAAGCACCGGACATTCTTTTTTCTACCGCTTTTTGGGAAATAGCAAGTAAATCGGCAATTTCCCTGTATTTTTTTCCCTCAATTCGATTCATCAAAAATACTTCACGCTGTGCATCGGTTAAAGAAGCAATGGCATTTTGAAGTTTTTCTTTGAACTCTTCTTCTTCTAATAAATATTCAGGATTTTGATTGGTAATGTCAAGGTTAGGTGTTTCTTTGGCGTAAGACAGCACAACTTTATGGTGCTTTATCGTATTCAGAAATAAATTATTTACTGTTGTAAGTAAATAGGTTTTGACTTTACTGAAATCAATTTTAGAACAATTCTCCCATATTTTTGTAAAAGCATCCTGAACCAGATCTAAAGCAGCATCACTATCGCCACATTTATAATACGCAAAGTTTGTAGCCGATTGCACATTCTTGAGATAGAATTGATTAAAGTGACTTTCTTCACAAAGTTTATTTTTATCGTCGTCCATTAGGATTCATTCATTTTTAGTAGATTGTAAATGTAAAATATTTTTTAATAAGGGTGTTGGCTTTAGATTTAAAAAAATAGTATTTGTACTTTGGAATGGAAAAGATAAATTTGAGGATGATTATTTGAAATAAAACAAATAGATAAAAGTATAAATTTGAGTAAAACGTCTTTGTACTATTGTCATCCTGAGCGGAGTCGAAGGCTTTTTTACTTCGAAAGGGCTTCGACTAAGTTTATCCTGAGCGAAGCCGAATGGACTCAGCCTGACAACTATTAAGGGTAAATAAATATTTTTTTTATATCAAGGGTGGGGTAAAAATAATGTTGGTTGTCTTACTGATAGAAAGGCGCACAAAAGTCGTCTGGAGAGATAATTAAAAAACATTAAAATTAAAATTATGAAAAAGTTAAGAACTATAACAGGAATCGTATTGATGTCAATAATTGGATTTACATCATGCCAAAGTGAAGTTGATAATGTAGAAGGTCAAAACCCGAATACAAATAATGCTAATTCAACTACAGCAAATAATCTTAAGCGTACCTCTATGTACGACGGTTCATTTGATGATTTTTTAGATGGGAATTCTTGTTCTTCTGTTTTGTTTCCTGCTGCTGCTACTGTAAATGGTACTCAGGTTTCTCTTTTAAGCCAATTAGATTACCAACAGGTTATTTCTATCCTTGCGCAATTTAATGACGATCAGGACACTGTTGTTTTTCAATTTCCTTTAAAAGTTAAATTAAGCAATTATACTGAAGTAACAGTTGCCAATCAAACAGAATATAATGCCATCATTAACGCATGTGGTACAGCTCAATCTTCCGGACAAAATGCAATTTCATCTTTGAATATAACCTTCCCGATTACTATTTTAACTTATGACGTAAGTTTACAACAAACAGGAAGTGTTGTCATAACATCTGAACAACAATTATATACGTATATTTCTAATTTAAGCAGTACAGAATTGTTTTCAGTAAAATACCCAATATCTGTAACACTTATTGATGAATCAAAAATAACTGTTTCAAGTGATACTGAACTGCAGGCAGCGATTACCGCATCTCTTAAAACAAAAGCAACAATGGAAGCAGCAGCTGAAAATGTAAATAAATTAAATACTATATTGGTTAATGGTATGTTTAAAATAAATTCCTTGGTAAATGCGGGAGTTGAGACAGCCAGTAATTATAAGGATTACACAATAGATTTTGCTAACAATCTAAGTGTTAAAGCAGTGAGCGCCTTAAATACAACTGTAAACGGAACATATGATGTAAGTTCACAGCTGGATGTAATTGTAGAATTAAAATTTACAGGCAGTACAACATTTAACTTGCTAAACAATAATTGGAAAGTAACAAGTTTTACCGCAAGCACAATTACATTGCAAAGCACAACAAATGCAGCGTTGACTTTAGTATTAAAACAAATATAAAATTGTTGAGTGTTCAGTAAGTTTTAAGCAAAAGTTATCCCTTTTAGGTGCTTTTGCTTAAAATTTAGGCGAAGAATTAAAAAGAAAAAAAATGAAAAAAATAATTCCGGCTTTGGGTTTGATCCTTGTCTTAATTTTATCATGTTCCAGGCAGGATGATGATATTGTTGTAAATGGGAATTTAGTTTCTAATAATCGAAAGGCAACAGGAAGCTCTTCTTATGATTTATTGTCAGATGATACATTTAAAAGCATGGTTGTTGAGGTGGTTTATGTAGACGGATATGAACCCTCGACAGCTGCGATAAATAATTTTGTCTCCTTTGTTAACGAGAGAGTTAATAAGTCAAAAGGAATTACTGTAGTTAAAAGAGCTATTGCCTCACCGGGGAAAGCAACTTTTACCAATCAGGAAATTATAGCTATTGAGGATGCCGACAGGACAAAATACAACACCTCAGACCAAATAGCTGTTTGGGCCTTTTTTGTGGATGGGGAATCTGCCGAAAATACCAGTTCTGCTAAAGTTTTGGGTACCGCTTACAGAAATACTTCTTTTGTAATTTATGAAAAAACTATTCAGGGATTGAGCAGCAGTCCATTGCAGCCTGGCAGAAGCTTATTGGAGACTACAGTTATAACACATGAGTTCGGACATATTCTTGGCCTGACTAATCTCGGAACTAAATTACAAAGTGATCACGAAGATTCGGAACATTCAAAACATTGCAATGTAGAAAACTGCCTGATGTATTGGTCAGCAGAATCAGGAAGCGGAATAGCCAATATGGTTTCAGGAGGAACAGCACCAAAGCTGGACGCACAATGTATGGCTGATCTTAAAGCAAATGGAGGAAAATAAAAAGTATAATTAAGATATTAAATAAATAACAGTAATGAAAAAAGAAATCTATACCGCAATAATTTTATTTTTTGGTGCCTTGTCGGTGATGAAAGCCCAGGACAGTGTAGTACATAAATCTAACGCAGGGATAAAAGGAGGTTATAGTTTGGCTGCGGTTAATTATGACGGAAGCGGGGAAACAGGACAGCGACATGGCTTTCATGTTGGCGTTTATGGAGAGTCTTTTGTCAGTGAAGGCTTCTCTATCCAACCGGAATTAATGTATTCACAACAAGGATATGAGATTAAAAACAGTAGCGGAACCTTCACCCAAAAATTAGATTATATCATTTTACCAATAATGTTAAAAGCATATCCTGCTAAAAATTTCTTTTTAGAAGCGGGACCGCAAATAGGATTGGCGATTTCCCATAAAGAAGAATATGAGGGAGGACTGGTTAGCAGTACACAAGAATACGATCCAAACAATTTTGATTGGGGAATGAACTTTGGAGGAGGTTTTAAAACTAATTCAGGAATTAGTTTTGGTGTTCGCTATCATTTAGGTTTAGGCGATTTGTATGATGATAATAATAAGGCTCAAAACAGAGTTTGGCAATTTTCACTAGGAATTGATCTCTAGTTATTATGAATCCATTTCGATTGTATTTCTTATAAATATCACAACTAAATTGAGACAAAGATATTTTTTGTCTCAATTTTTTTAGGAGCTAATTCCAGCCATCCACTTTATCTTTTGTAGCGAACGCCTCCACAAAAGGATGCCGCTCCTGTCTGGGCTAGGCTTCGGTATTCAAAAGAAAAATAATTTAAAGATTGGTTTATTCCTCAAAAACTTTTTCAGTATCAACAGGATTATTTTCCTGATACAGTTTCTGACCAATTACGCCTTTGTCTCCTAAGGCACGTCCTTTAATTAACCAGGCGGTTCCGAAAGCAAAAAGCGAAAGTGCTTCAAAAACCAAAGTCGAATAAGGAAACAGTTTTAATTGTCCGGCAACAGGTACCATAATGACAAACACGATTATTGCATAACCACAGAATCTGTAAATATTATTTTCGTTCAGTATGCTTTTTGGGGCTCTGGTTTCGTTTTCCTGACTAATCGTAAAAACATTGATTGCCAATAAAGCAAGTATTAAAAATAAAGAAGCAGCCGATCCATAATGAAGCCAGCCCAGCCACTTTTCGGTATACGGAATCAGTGTATAAATTTTGTCCGAAGCTTTATCAGGGTTCGTAGGAATCAGCGCGACTCCTAATGCCATGATTCCGGCAATATTGGTCAGCAGATTATCGTTTTTCCAGAAAGAAGCATTTCCATGACCCTTATATCGGATTAAAAATAAACCCACGGCACATATCGTTCCAGTAAAGACTTCCCTCAGATTGGTATAATAATAATGACTTATAGAAGGCTGAATCGGTGTCCGAAAAAAGGTAATCAAAGACAAGCCTACCAGAAATATAGGTAAACTTATACCCAAATATCCAATAGCCCGCCGAATCCTTCTATAGGTGTAAATATCATAGCTTTCAATTTTAACCTCCAGGTCATTTATTTTCATAGGTATTTCAAGGATGTAATAATAAATGAATTGTTTGTATTGAAGCCGGAATTATTTTCTTGAAAATAAATTTTCTACAACCCAGGCCGGACCAATCATTAAAAACTGAAGATCTTTTAAAAACGAAGGTTTTTTGCCTTCAATATTATGTCCGTAGAACTGCCCGATCCATGCGATAACAAAAACACCAATGGAGAAAATCCATAACGGAAAAACCTGTCCGATATAATAATTAATGACTAAACAAATCGCAGAAAAAATCGCTATTTTAAACGCCATGGAAACTGATAACCGAATGTAAAAAACAAGTACAAACAGCAATACAACAACAGCCCAGTTTTCGATTATGGGAAAATTCAATTTTAAGGTATCGGAGATAATACCACTCGGAATACTCATCAGCAAACCGACAATAGAAAAATAAATAGCCGGAACACAGACATAATGTATAGCTTTATTTTTTGGGTTCTGATGGCTTACTGCATATTCTTCAAACCATTGTTCTAATGTTCTCATTTTTTACGATTTAGGTGTCTAACAAAGCTATTAAATATTTTGGATTTTTTTGCAATTGTCAACAGCGATTCTAAATTTTGAAATTGTGAATATCTATTTTCCCGGATTGCCCATTTTATTTTCTTTAAAATCTATCTTTGGCATCCTTAAAAAAATATAGAAATGAGCGCAATTTGGTACGAATGCAAAGTAAAATATAGAAAAACAGATGATATTGGGTCACAAAAAGTTACAACAGAACCTTATTTGGTAGATGCTATATCGTATACAGAAGCAGAAAGCAGGATTAATGAAGAAATGGCTGCTTATGTAAGTGAAGAATTTAAAATTACAAATATCAAAGTGGCAAATTATGCCGAAATACATCCTTTTGAAAATGCTGATCGCTGGTTCAAATCAAAAGTCTCTTTAATAGCTTTTGACGAAGAAAGCGGTAAAGAGCGTAAAACAAATATGTACCTGTTAGTGCAGGCCAATGATGTAAAAGAGGCGTATGACAACACAATTACAGTAATGAAAAACACTATGGGAGACTATACAATCCCTGCTATTTCAGAATCTCCAATAATGGATGTTTTTCCTTATTTCAGTGGAGAAGAAGGAGATTTGGAACAATTGGAAAGATTCAATGTACTTAAAGCTTCAAAACCGGAAGTAGTGGCAGCAGGAGAAACCGTAGAAGATTTTATAGAAGTTGAAAACGAATAGTCTGCTGACGATTTAATATAATTTTAGGAAGAGAGCTTTAGTGGCTCTCTTTTTTTTACCTGAATTCATTCAGTAAAAAGAAAACAAGAATAACACTAAACAGTATTAAAATCCACACGTAAAGAAGTGTTTTTTTTGTCATGATCTGAATAATTTTAATAGGCAAAAATAAATTATAAATGTAATCGGATTATAAAAAACACTATGGTTTTATCAGATCAATATTACGAATTAAATCGACAAACGGCACGTAAATCGGTCAAAATACCTATTTTTTCTATTATGGCAGGATTTTACTGTAAAAATTAAATAAACTCAATATTTTGAATATTTTTATGTGAAATCTATAATTTTCCAGTAAATAAAACATAATGGATTTTTTGACAAGGAATTTTTAAATGGAAAAATTCTTACGTAAATAATGAATTTGTTTAGAAATGAGTAATTTTTTTGCTAAAAATCCTCTCTTTATTATAATTTTAAAATTAGATGGAATAAAAAAACTGCACAAATTTTTATGATTTTGGGCAGTTTTAAAAAAAATATTTGAAGGAATAAAGTAGTTTTATAAAATTTGAGAAAAGAGTTATTTCTGATTATACTTAAAAGCATTATCCCATAATTCATCAATTTTAATTATGGCTTTTTCCAAAGGGACAACTTCCCATTTTCCATTGGTTTCGATGCCAAGACCGATGCTTTTTAATTTCAGTAAAGCATCTTTTACATCAAAATCAAGTTCTGTGGTTAATTTCGTCTTAAACCAGGATTCAATTTGTGAATCAAGTTCTGAAGCCGTTAAAGAAGTTTCGCTTCTATGTAAAAATGTATATGCCAGAATGGTTTCTTTCAGCACTTCTTCCTCAGAAGAATTTAGCAGCGAATAAAAGGCACCACTATTGTTTCCGAGATTTTTAAAGTAAAGACTGTCGGAAAGCATTTTGCCATATTTTATTTTTTTATTGACAAAGTTGCTGTACTGGCGAAATAGGTAAGCACATAATATTCCAAGTGCAATTAATCCCTGATTCAGGGAAGCTTTACTGTTTAACAAATCAATTGCTTCACCCGTTTGATACGCACCATACATGCCAATCAAAGCCGGAATTACCTTAGTACTTAATAAAGAAATTCCACCGCCTATTCCTGGCACCCAAAACAATAATTTGTCTGTAGTGGACATTCTCGGAACTGCATTTGGAAATATCGTTTCAAGATCTTTTTTTGGAACGCGCTTAAAGATTTTTAAGCCGATAGATCCCGGATCAATGGGTAATTTTCCTAATTTGACTTTTTTCTCCTTAAGATAATCAGCTTCGTTATAATTGAGATAAATCATAACGCGGTCATAGTATTCTACGTCTATTTCTTTCTTCCAGAAAATAAATTTAGTTACCGTTTCTTTCGCTTTATGATGCCCGCGAACATACAATTCGTAGTCTTTAAAAGCATTAAAATCTATCGAAAGCTTTAAACCGATTAAATCTGATTCCTTAAACGCTTTATCCAACGTTTCCTGATCAATACGGGTATAATTCCCATGTTTTAAAACAGTAAGAAGTGTTTCCTTAAAAACCGAAAATTCGCTTTTGCCTATAAAACTCTCACGTTCTTTAGGACTTAAATCAGGATCGAATAAAGCATAGTTTTTTTTCAGGCTACGGTTGAGGTTAAAAGCTTCATAATGAAAATAATGTTCGACAATATCGAATAGCTTTTTAAAATCATCAACCTTTTTTTGATCCTCAGAAAAAGCGGCTATTTGTTGTTCGAGTAAGAATTCCTTGTGAAAGGGAATATAATGTTCTCGTGTCATATGGGGACTTTATTTGGTAGCGTTTAAATTTTTAGACGCAGAGCTGCAAAGGTACAAAATGTAATTTCTTCTTCGCAGGTAATGACAGTATTACGCAAAAAAGCGCAAAGTCAGAAGACATTTGCGCTGTGTTTTCAAAATAAAAATCCGCAATTACAAATCTGCATTATCTGTACTGTCTGTGTCTGGTTTTTCTACGATTTTCGGCAGCAGTTCTCTGTTAATTATTCTGAAACGCCCCGGATACTTCCCCCATATGTTTTTTTTGTTGCCGTAATAATCCATATATTCTTCACTAACAAAAACGGCATGTGCAGATGACCATGCAACAACACCACAATTTTCACTTCCGGACAGTCGCTTTAACGGTTCTATTTGTTTGCCTTTTTCGAAACCTAAATATTTGTAAATTGTTGGCGTATATACTTCCCCATCTTCCAAATCTTCTAATGCTTTTTCAAAAGTAGCTTCCTTATCAATAATTTGTTTGTATTTTGCCATCACAGCGTATGTCAGAATTGCGTAGTCTTTTATTTTTTTGCTTTCATCATTAGTTTTGATATATACAAAACCGGCAGAAAATTTAGCTTTATCCAGTTCCTCATTTTTAAGTTTAAATGATGCATGGTTTTTTAATGTTATGATATATAAACTGTCGGCTGTTTTTTCTGCTGTAAAAAGATTGTCTAATCCGTAAATATTTAAAGCAGCCTTAATAAAAGCAATCGATGAGCAGTTAGTACGTTCTCCTTGTTTAAAGCTTTCGAATATTTGATCTGAACTCAATTGTGCATAAGAAGTTGAACAAACAAACATTAAAAATAAAAATATTGAAGCAATAGATTTCATTGTCTTTAGATTTTATAATTGTTTCCCAAGTGATTTTGGTAGATAGATTTTACAAATCTATAAAAATCAACCAATATTTGGTGTTTTTACACCTTAACTTTTTTTAAAAATTGTAAATGCTACTCAATTAAAGCCTTTTAAGGCGTAACTATTTATAAGAATATAAAAAAGCGCAAAGTGAAGGACTTTACGCAGTTATTAAGACAGACTTTTATAAGTATTATTTTTTATTCAGCTTTTACAAATTTACTTTCAATTCCGTCATGGTTGTTGTCTGAAATACTCATGTGGTTCGTTTCATAAACTTTAATTATCCCAGTGGTTACAACGTTTTGGGAGGATTCGCCTTCAGTTTTAGTGCATTGTATGAATTTTTCCATTTCTCCGGAATAAATAGATTTTTTCAGCATTAAGTCATATTTGCCGTTTTCAACTGTATTTCCGTTTTGAGTTATGGAGTAGGTATAGTTTTTCATTAAATTTAATTGCAAAGTATTTCCGGTCGAAGCAGGCGTTTTGTGAATATTGGCTGCAATTCCGCCATCAGTGCTTATCCAGTTCCATTTTCCGGTTAAATCAGAATTCGTGATTTCGTTTTGGCCATCAGCAGTACAGGAAATAAAGCCAATTGCCAGAATGAAGAGTATAACTATTTTTTTCATGACTATGTTTTTCTTTAATAGATGATGGAATGTGGAATTGGTTGCGTTATGTTTAGGTTATGGGTTGATTTTTTGATGTACCCTCTAAATTTTCTGGTGGGCTACATTAATTTTAATGTTTGATTCAGTCATAAACTAATTATTTTTTTAGAACAAATTGTCATAAAAAAAGCATACAGTCAGAGATGTTTATGCAACGGTTTACTAAATACTTCGTAGAGAAATCTTTATTTAATATATGCCTCTAATTTTAAAGTTTCATTGAAAACGGTTTTTAAGATTATATCTCTTTTTGCTTCATAATCGACAGAATCTTTGAAAGTTCTTCTTATGTAAATCCGAACCATGATAACATTCATATTCATTATTGAAAATTCTTTGTTTACATTTTCCCATTTTTCTTCAAATTCATATTTTTTATTCTTTTTTATGGCAATTATAACGCTTTTTTTATCAGATTCCTTGAATGTATTGTTTTGATATAAGTCGGAAGCTGCATATATTGAATTAGTAGCAATTAGTGTATTTAACTTTGCATCAATTTCATTTTTTAGTTGTTTTATTTCTTCAATATTACTTTCAGTAAGATACTCATCTGAAAGCACTATTTTTACCTGATAAACACGTTTGAAAAGTTTTCTATTTAATAATTCATCTAATACTTCTTTCTCTATATCATTTTTTATAACATCCTTTCTTATACTATAATTTAAAAAAACTTCATCACTATTTTTAATATAAAAATCTTTCAAAGTTTCTAAATCTTTGCTTTTATCTAAAAGTTTAAAGTTATTTTGTTTACTAGATCTACTTGAATAGGCTAACATTGTATTCGCAGCTCTATTTGTCTTATGAAAATAAACTTGATTATATAAATGTGATCTAGATTGAATAAATCGTAACATAGAATCTAATCCACTTTCTTTATATGTTAAATATACATTCTTACCATCAGCGGTTGCCATAAATGATGAAAAAATCCGATTGATATCATAAATTCCATAAGTAACACCTGAAAAATAACTATCTCTCAGAAGATAATCCATTCTGTCAGCATCGATAGGAAATGCTGAAATAATACGAGAAAAGAATAGTGTATAATTATTATTATTAGAATCTTTAAAATCTTGTAATTGAATAAAATTAGGTTCAATTAACTTTACGATTCTTTCAGCAGAAATATTAGAAATTATATATTGTACTGTTTGTGAAAATTTATTTGGATTGAAAATGTTCTCTTTCTTTAATTCATCAATCAAAAGGAAAATAAAAGCGCAAGATATGACTTCATGTTCGACTTTATCCTTATTACTTTTTATTAGTTCGTCAAAACCATCATAATATTTTTTCAATACTGATGAATCTTTTACAATTAGTAAAAATAAATCCTTGCTTATTGCGAATTCATCAAAAAGATGGGATAATGGACCATGACCAATATCATGTAAAAGTGCAGCTAGTCTTAATTCTTGATAATAGATAGATTCTAGGTGATCAAGTAAATTAAGATTAAAAAAACTTGATTCTCCTTTGATAAAATATTTTTCTTTTTTCTTTTGCCCCGTTGCATAATTTTCTTTGCAGGAGTCAAAAATTTTCCCTGCTAAATGCATGACACCAATTGAATGCTCAAAACGAGTATGATTAGCTGATGGAAATACGTAATACAGAAATGTATTTTGTTTTACTTTTCTTAATCTAGTAAAAATGGGTTGAGAAATAATCCATTTTTCAATTTCAGATAATTTAATGTCTCCATGTAATGGATCAAGGAGACTTCCATAATAATTATCTCTGTAGTTGTTTTTCATAAAATTTTATTTTAAATATTGTAATTTGTTAAAAAACAAATTCAGGTATGAGACAGTCAAATAGTTATCATTGTTTATTATAATTCTTTTTTAATTTCATCTAGAGTTTTATCAATTAAAAAAGGCATGTCACCTTTTAAAAGATCGGTATAACTTACTTTTTGAGCATTATAAGTGTCAATCGCTATACAATAATCTTCAGAAATTTGATAAGTGTTAGAATAGTTTTTAATTAGAAATCTATATAACATTTCACAAAACATACCTAGTTCAGATTTTTTAAATCCATTAAGTTGTGGAATTAACCATAATGCTCCTAATTTATTTTTACCATTCATATCATAAGAAAATAATAAACTTGGATTAACAAATAATGGAAAATTATCTATAGTTAATATTTTATAATTTTTGGGTACTTTTTGGTATTTTAAATCATCAGAAGGTTTTAAATCATTGAATCCAAAATCTTTAAAACTAGTCAATATGTCTATGTTTCTTTGGTACATTGATTGTATTCGTTTGTCTTCTGTATTATCAAATCTTGATCGAAGTTCATCTATTTTTGAATCATAAAGATCATCATTTCCATTTTTGAAAACATTATAAATGCAACTTGTACTTGTAATCCAATAATCACCTCCACCAGCTTCATCTTTTACATCAGTCTCTATTTTATTTTTTTCTTCTCTATTTTTTAGTTTATAGGCGAAGCTTTTTTTAGTTCGATCAGACCTTCTTCTGAAATTAACTAATTCCTTAATCGTTATTTTTTTCATTTGGTAAGTTATTTCGATGAAGCCTATTATAGATTGTTGATTATTTGATAGAAATATGTTTGAATTTTAATGAAAATAAATATCAGCCTTTAATAATCAATACTTTACGGAAAGTCATAATTCGGTGAAATTTATTTTCAACAAGTGTAGCAATAAATAAAAACGAAACAATGCGTATTTATACGTGTTTTTATTAAATCAACAAATAAAACCATCATGAGTTAAGTATTAGTATTTTCCCAGTAATTCCTATTGTTTAGTTAAGAGTAATAAAAACATTCGCAAAAAAAGCGCAAAAGTCAGAGACTTTTTGGAACTTTTATGAGAACTCTTTGCGGAACGCAGGAGAACTAAATTTCTGATTACGGATAGTGTTGAATATTTAGTTTTTAATGATAAAATATAATCCCGATAGTTTCTATGTAAATTTAGAAGTTATCGGGACTGGTTTATTTTAGGAAAATTGTATAAAGGTTAAATGGGATTTGTTCAATCTGTTAATATCCCCTTTTGCTAACCACCATTAGAAAATTAACTAAACGAGTGTACTGAAAAGAAAATAGACTAATGCTGTTGCAATTAGTATTTCAAGGATTTTGAATAGTTGCATTTAAATAAATAGACTAAACTACTTGGAGACCCAAACTTCAATTGGTACTTTGGGTTCAATTTTTTGATATCTCAATTATTATTTGCAACTAAAATAATCGCCTTTGTTTATCTTGCTTTTACAGAATTTTCCTGAGCTTGTAATATATGCATCACCTCTGACTTTGCTTCTGAATGCATCAAGCATTGAAGAAGCTTCGCCTTTTGAAATATAATCTTTTGAAATATTAAAGAAAAGCTTCCCTACATTAACGATAATTGCATCAGTTATTCCTGCTTTTTTGAGTTTATTATTCTCAAATTGAGCTTGTGACAGGTTGGCGTCAGCAGTAAAGACAATAACATAATTTTCTGTAGTAGAAGAACTGCTGCTGATTAAACTCACATTAAGTGCATTTTTCTTTTCCTGTATCATTAGAAGTTCTGTCTTTAATGCAGGGGTTAGGGTTTTTGCAGAGGCCAATATTTCACTTTGTCGTTTTTTAAGGGCTAGCAAGGTATCATACTCTGGCTTTATGATTGCTTTATAGGCTTCCCATCGCTCCCTTAGCTTTTCGGATGGAGTAACAGCCGCAAAGTATTCAGTAAGTTTCCACCTTTTTTCGATACTATCTGCTTCCATAATATTAGTGGCATATTTTTCATAAATAGCAATTTCCTTTATACTTGTTTCCCTATCGGTAAAGCTCGAATCTAATAATTTTCCAAAAAATACTATGGCAACGGCTACCATATACCATTTACCGAATTCCAATAACTTATCTATAGATTCTTTAGAAATGGCTTTTCCTAAAAGATAAAGTATCATTATGGTTATTGTAACTACTATTGGTAAAGCAACATATATTGAAGCCAAAATATTTACCCATTCTACTGTTGTTTTCATGATTTTTTTTAAATATTAAATAATTTTAGTGGCTTAATTTATTGTAATGTCACTTGTCTTTGTTTGAATAATCCCCATTTTAATCCAAATAAAGTTATCAGGTTTCCAGTTGCAGGATTATCAAAGTTTTTACCATAGCCTCCTGATAAAAATAGGGAATCATTTACTTTATATTCAATTATCCCAACTAATTTGTGGTCTTTTATATCTCCACTTCTGTTTAAATATTCTCCAGATATTGCCAAAGTCTTGAATTGAAATTCCAATTTTGATCCAACATCATAATAATTACTTTCCTTATATGTATTTGTTGTAATGTCAAAGAGGGTTTTATCATTAAGTACTCTGCCCAATCCATTAATATTTAAAAAATTATCGCTCGAATTATCCAATGGAAGAGCTAGTTGGCAGCTTATCCAAACACCGGATCTACCTAATCTGCCTGAACTACTTTCATTATCTTTGAAGGATGTACTTACAGCTGCAGCTGCATCCAGACTAAAAATAGGGTTGTTGTAATTATTTTGAATTTTATCTAATATTTTTGCTTTATCATCCTTATTAGTAACACCGTTAGTATTAATTACATTATCAAATTCATCGTAAAGCTTTGTTTTTGCTTCAGAGGGAGCAATACCGGTACTTATTTCTTTTGCGAACCTTGTCATTTTATCTCCAGAAGCAATTTCATTAATGTATTTTTCTCTTGCATCAACATAATTTTTGTAGGCAAGATTGTTATCTTTTATCCTTTTTAAATTCTTTAAATTTATAATGTTACTTCTTATTCCAAGCGATAAAGTTGTCAAAGTATCGGTTGGTGCATAAGCGGCAGAAATAGCTATACGTTTTAAATTTGAAAAACAATTTTTAGTGAGATTATTAGCAGCGTCATAATAGACTCCGTAATATTCTTTCATATTAAAAGTCTTTTTTTCTTTATTAAGCCAATATGGAGTAATTTCAACCGTATTGTCTTTAATATTAACTAAATTGGCATTTATTTCATTATTGGACGATGTGGTTTCAGTTGAAGAAAATGATTTGTCCAATAAAACCAAAGCTGGAGATCCAGGTATTCTTAAACTCTTTAGGTTAAATTTTTCTTTTTCTATCTGTGAATAACTCACACAAGTACATAGTAATATTACCATTATGGAGTAAATATTTTTCATAGTTTTTATTTTTTTAGTTCAATTTGTTTAAACATAAAAAGCTGTAATTTATCTCCTGAAATTGAAACACTATCATAGAGACTGTATCTTTTAGTGCCATCCTGACCTCCTGAAATGGTATAAGTCGTTACGCATTCTTTCAGTATTTTTTCCAATTCTTCTCGATCCCCCGCTGTGTTATTAATCGCAAAATCTGTTTGAAAAAAAAGATGAAAAAGTTTTTCTCCATTTTTATTTACATTTAAATTATTTACAGATATATCTACTTTGCCAGGATTAATAAATTCTAAACTGGTATACGAACTATCATATAAATTGACAGTTGTTAAAAGTGGAGTGAGACTATTTGGTAAATTAGCCGGAAATCTAAATTCAAATTCGATTTGGATTACATTATTATTTCCAATATTGTACTCAGCATAATTTAAATACTGATTTCTTGAAGTTTTGACGTAAATCATAATTCTTAAAATTTTAAATTTTGCCTACTCTATATTTCTCTTTTCGGCTTCCGAGGTTTTTATTCGCTTTAAATAGACTTAAATTATTTGCCCGTGGCATTAACTTTATTTTAACATATTTAACAAGATTACCACTATTTTAAAAAAAAACAATGCGTATTTATACGGGTTTTTATTACAAAAAGTCCTAACTAATTAAAGTTAGGATTTTTGTATGTTTTTAGACTAAGAAATTCTACTTAAAAACTATCCAATAAAAATCTCGTATTTCTTGCACAGTAACAATTTTTGATAGATTAGAATTACGCTACATATTATCTAATTCTCAAATTATCTCATTTTCTAATCACCAAATTCCCTAAATTTGCCCTCTTATGAAAAAAGCTTTCCAACTCTTCGACTTTTCGCAAAAAGTAAATTATAAAAACGAAATTTTAGCCGGTTTAACTGTTGCCATGACGATGATTCCTGAATCTTTGTCTTTTGCAATTCTGGCTGGATTTCCTCCTTTGGTTGGTTTATATGCCGCTTTTATTGCAGGTTTGGTTACAGCAATATTTGGCGGCAGACCGGGAATGATTTCCGGTGGAGCAGGAGCTACCGTGATTGTTTTGATTGCTTTGATGAAATCACACGGAATAGAATATGTGTTTGCAGCCGTAGCGCTTGGCGGAATTGTGCAAATCTGTATCGGTCTTTTTAAACTCGGAAAATTTATCAGACTCGTGCCACAGCCTGTAATGTTTGGTTTTGTAAATGGTCTTGCGGTTGTTATTTTTATGTCGCAATTAGAACAATTTAAAACGGTTGTCAATGGTCAGGTTTCGTGGCTGCAAGGAACACCTTTGTATATTATGCTGGGTTTGGTTGCATTGACGATTAGTATTGTTTTGCTTTTCCCTAAAATCACAAAAGCAGTTCCGGCGTCTTTGGTTGCGATAATGGTGGTTTTTGTAATCGTGCTTTTGTTTAATATCGAAACCAAAACAGTTCAGGATATTGCTTCTGTACAAGGCGGTTTTCCTCCGTTTCATATTCCGAATATTCGTTTTTCTTTTGAAACTTTCAAAGTAATATTTCCATATTCAGTAATTGTTGCAGCGGTTGGTTTAACCGAAGGCTTGCTGACATTAAATCTGGTGGACGAAATTACCGGAACACGCGGAAACAGCAATCGTGAATGTATCGCGCAGGGAAGTTCGAATATCTTAAACGGTTTCTTCTTCGGAATGGGAGGCTGCCCGATGATTGCCCAGACACTGGTAAATCTCGGCGCTGGTTCAAGAGCCAGACTTTCGGGAATCATTGCTGCCCTGACTATTTTAGTAATCATACTTTTTGGAGCTCCTGTAATCGGAAAATTACCAATGGCAGCACTAGTCGGAGTTATGATGATGGTCGCGATTACTACATTTGAGTGGGCGAGTTTCAAAGTCATAAACAAAATGCCAAAACATGATATTTTTGTTGGAATTTTGGTCGCCGTAATTACTATTTTATTGCATAATCTGGCCTTGGCGGTTTTGATTGGAGTAATTATTTCGGCATTGGTTTTTGCATGGGAGAGTGCCAAAAGAATCCGCGCCAGACATTTTATTGATGAAGAAGGAGTAAAGCATTATCAAATTTACGGCCCTTTATTTTTTGGTTCTGTGGCCATTTTTATGGAAAAGTTTGATATACAGAATGATCCCGATCATGTGATAATCGATTTTAAGGAAAGCCGTGTAGCCGATATGTCGGCCATTGAAGCCCTTAATAATTTGACGAAAAAGTACAGTCAGTTAAACAAAACAATCGAACTGAAACATCTGAGTCCCGATTGCAGAATATTGCTCAAAAATGCTGATGCCGTAATTAATGTAAATGTGATTGAAGATCCTAAATATAAAGTGGTTTCGGAGTAACTGCTAAACGAATTTATACAGGAATCATTGTCAGGCTGAGTGGAGTCGAAGCCCTTTCCATGTAAAAAGCCTTCGACTCCACTCAGGATGACACCTATTTTGAATTACATCCAATAATGGGTTAATCTAAGGAATAAATTGAGGACTAAAGAACAGGGATTTTCCTAACTTCTGAAATTAATTGCCCTTCTTCCGAAAATCCTTCTATTAGTACCTGAATTTCTTTTTGATTGTTTTTAGGGAATTTTACCTGAAAGTCTGAATGGTCTTTTAAATCTATGTCTGGTGACCAGTTCAGCGTACCGAAATAATTAAACTCCTCCTGGTTTTCTAATACAGGGGTTGTATACTTTATGTTTTGTGCAAAACCTTTGGTTACGATTAATGAAGTAAATTTTACTTTGAAATAATCATTTTTTACTCCTTTTTTCATGAAGATTTTAATAGTACCGCTTCCCATGGCCGTAACATCTGAGTTGCCGGTCTGATCGATATAAATTTCATCTATCTGATCTAAAGTAAGATTGAATAACTGATTAAAATCGAACAGTAAAAAATTATCTATATATATTGATGGTGAACCTGCAGAGTCACCCAGGTAAGAACTTCTGCCGTTTCGTACATACACGCTATTGTCACTTGGGTTGATGCCTGTTTTATATCCGTTCGACGTTAAGAAATTTAAAACAGTTCCGTAGTCACCATCTTTGATTTTATAAGCCCTCGCACTGGAACTCATATCGTTCTTATGAGTAAAAATTTCTTTTTTGAAATTGTTTGTTATGGCTACCCCCTTCAATTCAACAGCTTTCTCTTCCGGTTTTAGTGTATTAAAAGTGAAAACATTGTCAGGGTTTTTCAATGTGGGGCAAATCGTTTTTTCAAACGCAGGACCAAGAATAAACCGGGGTTCGGTTCTGGAAACCCGGGCTTCTATTTTAGTGAATATGGTGACATTTTTTTCATTTACCATTTGTATCGCCAGAACAGTAGAATCCTGGGCAAAAAGATGTTCGAATTTAAAATCATTATTCCGGTCTATAGTTGTTTCTTCAAATAAATTACCTTTTAATGAAATAAGGGAAATTTTATTTTTCGAATTCGGTTTCAGTTCTTTTTCTATTTTACCGCTTACCGTAACTCCTTTTTCAAATTGATAATTAATTTTTGGCGGATCAGATTTAATGTTTTCCCACAGAAACTTGCCTTTGTTCTGGTTGAGCATTAAAAGTTCTATATCCTGTTTTCGGGTTTTGTTGTCAGGATTAAAATAAGCATAAGTATCAGTTTCGGGTTTGTCTAAATAGGCATTCAGATAAAAAGTGCCCAAAATTGATTTTTTTTGATTTACACAAGCATTCTTTTCAGGAAGTATACTGATGCTTAAATTGGCTTTGCTGATTTCCGTCTTCCCTGATAATACAATGCTGTCGTTAGGCATTGCCTTTGCTTCTAATGTTGTCAAAGGAATATTACTGTCAATATATACTAATCTTTCGGTAACTTCATTTAGGTTTTCATCAATTACCCGAATAACATTAACTCCATTTGATAAATATTTTTTATCAAAAAAGAAGGGTTGTTCCGTTTTCTTATTGTCGAAAGTGATTTCCTGCTGCATAGAGTTTCCATCTTGCTGAATAAGCAGGGTAAACTTTTTGTTTTGGTATAATTCAAGCCCTTTTTCATTCGTTTTAAGGACAACGAGCAAATTGTTTTTGGCTAAATTATTATTATAACTCAAAATAATTCCTGTTTCCTGAACTTTGCCAAGCGGCTGGGAAATTTTTAATTTGTCAGAGTTTATTTTTAGGGTATATTTTTCGTTTAAATCTGCCTTTAAATAAAAAACACCATTTCCCATTTTGTTAGTGTGAAAGTTTGCGACTTCATTTGATTTGGAGTCCAGTATAACACCATCTGTTATTTCTATTCCTTTTCCGTTGCAATCTTTAATTTTAATTCCAACAGTATTAATGATATCATTTAATATGGCGCCACTTTCCGGAAATAAACTTATTTCTGCTGTTTTCCAGTCAGGCTCATTAGTTTCAAAATGATAAGGTTCATTTTTATTAATGATTTCAATTGTTTGATTAAAAGAATCATCTTCCTTAAAGTTATTCATCCAATTGGTATAAAAATGAAAATAATATTTGCCGGGCTTAAATTTTTCATTCAGATGAATTCCGCCTGCAAAAGTGCCGTGCTCTGCAAAAAGTAATTGTTTTTGAATGATTTGCTGTTGTTGATCATAAACTACTAATTCAACATTTGTAGTGTTTATGTTTGGTGCATTATTGTTTTTGCTGAAGAGATATCCCTTGAAAAAGACATTTTCATTGTTTACATAAATATTTTTGTTGAATTGTACATGGATATTTTCTCTGTCATAATGAAAATAAGTATTGATGTAATTCTTTATTTGATCCTGATTGCTAACGGCTTGAGAAAAAGATTGTAAACAAAAGAGTAAACTGAAAAATCTGATGATTAGTTTCATACAAAAGAAATGTTTAAGCCAGTAATGATGTTAAGTAAATCAGCCTATAAATTTAAATGCAATAACAATTTGCCACAGTTAAAGCATTCATAATTCTTTTGTTTAAAAACAATCAAAATCCAAAGTAATTTGTTAAAAATGATTATAATGATAAATAATTATTTCTGTTTCAAATTTTGAAAGCTAATATTAAGAACACAAAAAAATCCGTTTACTTTTTGGTAAACGG
This sequence comes from Flavobacterium sp. Flavsp81, assembly GCF_059491325.1. NCBI lineage: Bacteria > Pseudomonadati > Bacteroidota > Flavobacteriia > Flavobacteriales > Flavobacteriaceae > Flavobacterium > Flavobacterium sp. Flavsp81. The sequence continues at coordinate 4,459,780 of NZ_CP168505.1, forward strand.
ATTTTAATATATTGGTTTTAAACGGGAATATTACATCATTCCCGGCATACCGCCGCCCATTGGCATTCCTCCGGCACTTTCTTCTTTGATATCAATTAAGGCACACTCTGTAGTTAAGATCATTCCGGCAACAGAAGCTGCATTTTCTAATGCTACACGAGTTACTTTTTTAGGATCGATAATTCCTGCTTTTAGCATATCTACATACTCATCAGTTTTGGCATTATATCCATAATCACCAGAACCTTCAGCAACTTTAGCTACCACTACAGAACCTTCAAGACCTGCATTTTCAACGATAGTTCTCAATGGAGATTCAATCGCACGGGAAACAATCTGAATTCCGGTAGCTTCGTCAGCGTTGTCTGCTTTAATGCCTGTTAAAGCAGCTTTTGCTCTTAATAAAGCAACACCACCACCAGCAACGATTCCTTCCTCAACAGCTGCACGGGTTGCGTGTAATGCATCGTCTACTCTGTCTTTTTTCTCTTTCATTTCAACTTCAGAAGCTGCACCAACATAAAGAACAGCAACACCTCCGGCTAATTTAGCCAAGCGCTCCTGTAGTTTTTCTTTATCATAATCAGAAGTCGTAGTTTCCATCTGACCTTTAATTTGGTTTACTCTGTTTTTGATAATATCAGCTTCACCGGCACCGCTAACAATTGTAGTGTTGTCTTTATCGATAGAAACTCTTTTTGCAGTTCCTAACATTTCGATGGTAGTGTTTTCTAAAGTATATCCTCTTTCTTCAGAAATTACAGTTCCACCGGTTAGGATTGCGATATCTTCTAACATTGCTTTTCTTCTGTCTCCAAAACCAGGAGCTTTTACAGCAGCAATTTTAAGAGCACCTCTTAATTTGTTTACTACTAATGTAGATAAAGCTTCTCCGTCAACATCTTCAGCGATAATCAATAATGGTTTTCCTGATTGTGCAACTGGCTCTAATACCGGTAATAATTCTTTTAAAGAAGAAACTTTTTTGTCGTATAATAAGATGTAAGGAGAGTCTAATTCAACTTCCATTTTCTCCGGGTTTGTTACGAAGTAAGGAGAAAGATATCCTCTGTCAAACTGCATACCTTCAACAACATCAACGAAAGTGTCAGTTCCTTTGGCTTCTTCAACAGTAATTACACCTTCTTTACCTACTTTGGCGAAAGCAGTAGCGATTAATTCACCAATCACTTCGTCATTATTTGCAGAGATAGAAGCAATTTGTTTGATTTTATCAGAATCACTTCCAACTACTTTAGCTTGTTTTGCCAAGTCAGCAACGATAGCTTCAACAGCTTTATCGATACCACGTTTCAAATCCATTGGATTTGCTCCTGCAGCAACGTTTTTTAAACCTTCTTTTACGATGGCTTGAGCCAAAACAGTAGCAGTTGTAGTTCCGTCACCGGCCAAATCATTGGTTTTAGAAGCTACTTCTTTAACCATTTGCGCTCCCATATTTTCTAATGGATCTTTTAATTCGATTTCTTTTGCAACCGAAACTCCATCTTTAGTAACTGTTGGTCCACCAAAAGATTTTCCGATAATTACGTTACGACCTTTAGGTCCAAGAGTTACTTTTACAGCATTTGCTAATGCATCAACACCACGTTTTAATCCGTCACGTGCTTCAATATCAAATTTTATATCTTTTGCCATTTCTTTAAATTTTGTTTAATGTTTTATTTGTTTCAAGTTACTGTGTACTTAATTCTAATACTCAGAGCTTAATACTTATTTTTTTTTAGATTATTGCTAAGATATCATCCTCACGCATAATCAAATAATCAGTTCCTTCAAGTTTTAATTCTGTTCCTGCATATTTACCATAAAGAACAGTATCGCCAACTTTTACGGTCATAGTGTGATCTTTAGATCCGTTTCCTACTGCAACAACAGTTCCTTTTTGTGGTTTCTCTTTGGCAGTATCCGGAATAAAAATCCCTGACGCAGTTTTAGTCTCAGCAGCAACAGGCTCAATAAGTACGCGGTCTGAAAGCGGTTTAATGTTTAAAGTCATGATTTTATATTATTATTAGTTATACTTTTTTTAATGTTCAATGAACTTTCAGAAATTATGCCATGCTTATAAAACTGACATTATTTCCTAAAAAAAATGCCAGCTTTGACAGGCTGGCATTTCAATTTTATATCAAAATTATTATTTTGCTGCAGGGGTTGCCGGAGCAGGTGCTTGTTGTACCGGAGCAACTGGTGTGTTAGCAGGAGCTTCAGTTTTTTCAATAATTTTAGAGTCGGTATCACTTAATGATCCTGTGAAGCTTAAGCTTGAAAGCAAAATTAAAGCAATCAGAATAGTAGCTAATGTCCAGGTACTTTTGTCTAAAAAGTCAGTTGTTTTTTGTACTCCGCCTAACATTTGAGTTCCGCTGATAGTAGAAGACAATCCTCCTCCTTTAGGGTTTTGAACCATAATTACTACGATCAATAGAAAACAAACTATTGTGATTAAAACTAAAAAAATTGAAAATGTGCTCATTGCTTAATTATTATTGTTATTTTGTTGTAAAATCTTTATATCCGAAATACGGTCTGCAAAGAAACTAATTTTTTCTGGATATTTCAAAATTAATATTTCATATGCTTGTATTGCTTTTGTATATTTTTTTTGTTCTAAATATACTTTGGCCAATGTCTCTGTCATTAAATAAGAATTATCACCTTTATTAATGTCTAATTGAATGGAAGCAACAGGTGAACCGGATTTAACAGGTGAAATTTTAGGATTGTTTTCTATAAACTTATCAATTATCTCTGCTTTTTTCTTTTTTTCTTCTTCTATTATTTCTACAACAGGGTCAGGAATACTTTTAATTTGTTTTGTTTCTTCTGCAGGGATTTCGTTCGTTCTGTCAATAGGTTGTGTTCTGGATAATTGGAGCCATTCCTGAAAAGAATGTTTTTCATTGATTAAAAAATCTGAAGGTTTGTTGATTTCGAGGTCTTCTTCAACTTTCTTAACTTCTTCAACTTTAGCAATTTTTACCGGTTCTTCAATTATTTCCGGCTCTTCTATGACTTTTTCAGGTTGTTCAAAAACAACTGCTGTAGCTTCTTTTATGGAGGTTAAAATCGACTGTTCGATTGGATCAATCCGTACATCGGGTGTTTCTTTAATTTCTTCGCATGAAATAATTTCACTGTCAAAAACGGTAATATTAAGGAGTTCACGAAGTTTTTTATCGTAATATTCTTTTTGAATGGGAGTAAAAGTGTCAGAAGTTATAAAGTCAAACAAAACTGCACGATCAGTAGTATGGGCCGCTGTAACTTTTAATGCATAATTATACTTAAAACTTTTTTGATTGTAAAGTCCTTTTAATCGCAATGCTCTCGCACTTTGAAAATACGGAAATTCATTCAAAACAGTACCTAAGGCATCTGCATGCTTTTCCTTAATAGCATCAGGTTTATTAATTAGGTAAATATAATCATCTACATTCATTATATTATTTTCTTTAATCGATGGTTTTTGCTAGTTAATCATTTTGTGCAACTATTTAATAGTAAAATGAAAAACTACCATTTTGCCAATGACTCGTTAAAAATGTCCTGGGTTATTCTTTCGAATATAACTTTAATTGCTTCGTTTAAAACAGTTCCTACAAGTTGTGATTGTGCAGGGTAATCATAATAAAATTCGAATGGTTTTTCAAAGTCATCCGTTTCTTTATTTTTATTTGCAAAACGAACATTTACACGAATTGTTAAACGGTTCTGCGAAGCTTGCTGATCTGCTGTAGCCGTCATAGGCGTAATTCGGTATTCTGTAATTTCACCTTCATAAACTAAGTCGCCTCCAGTACTTACTAAATTTAAGTTAGTTTGATTTTGAATTAAATCCTGCAAAGCTAATGTGAAATCTCTATCGATACCCGGCTCAATTAAATCGGCATTATTCTGAAAAAAGTTCACCTGGAATGTTTTTCCATCAATTGGTGCCGCACCTGTAAAGTTATAAACAGAACAACTGTTGAAAGTTGCAGCTATTAGGAGAATAAATATATATTTTAAGTTTTTCATTTTTTATTTTAAGAATTGCTTCATCAGTTGGCTAACGCTCGGTCAAAGATATTCATTTTGGATTAATTCATTTTACTTCACAATATCTTTGTGGAAAACTACAAATCAAATTGTTTGATTTTTCGATATAAAGTTCTTTCAGAAATTCCTAATTCATCAGCGGCAGCTTTCCTTTTTCCTTTATTTTTTTCTAGTGATTTTTTAATCATTTCGATTTCTTTTTGTTCCAGGCGCAAAATTTCTTCCTCCTCAATCGTTTCGGCGTCCAGATAATTATTGTCATCTTGTATATGATAATTATCTTCACGCGTTGCCGGCGTCATGACTGCTGTTCTTGGCTGTTCTTCAAAATCTATTTCGCTGTCATTTTCCTGAGAGCCATATATTTTCTGAATTAAATTCGGATTAATATCCTGCACTTTTGATGAACCGTTTTTCATTAATTCTAAAGTGAGTTTTTTCAAATCATTCAAATCACTTTTCATGTCAAAAAGCACTTTATAAAGAATGTCTCTTTCGGTACTGAAATCACTGTCTTTTTTCTTGTCGTTAATTACAGAAGGCAAATTGGTTCCTTCCATAGGTAAATACGATTTTAAAGTTGCTAGTGTAATATCACGATTGGTTTCTAAAACCGAAATCTGCTCAGCCACATTTCGCAGCTGACGAATATTTCCGTTCCATCTGAATTTTTGCAAAAGCTGTACTGCGTCATCGTCTAGTCTTAATGGAGGCATTTTATATTTATGCGCAAAATCGGCAACAAATTTTCTGAACAACAAATGAATATCTTCATTTCTTTCGCGCAATGGCGGTAAAGTAATTTCGACAGTAGTCAGACGATAGTACAAATCCTCACGGAATTTTCCTTTTTCGATCGCATTGAATAAATTCACGTTGGTCGCAGCAACGATTCTCACATTTGTTTTCTGAACCTGAGACGAACCTACTTTTATAAATTCTCCATTTTCAAGCACACGAAGTAGTCTTACCTGAGTTGTTAGAGGTAATTCACCAACTTCATCCAGAAAGATTGTTCCGCCGTCAGCCACTTCAAAATACCCTTCACGCGTGCTTGTTGCCCCCGTAAAGGCTCCTTTTTCGTGACCAAAAAGTTCGCTGTCAATTGTTCCCTCCGGAATAGCTCCGCAGTTTACGGCAATATATTTACCATGTTTTCTGTGTGAAAGCGAATGTATAATTCTCGGAATATTTTCTTTACCAACACCACTTTCCCCGGTTACCATTACTGAAATATCAGTAGGAGCAACCTGAATGGCTTTTTCAATGGCGCGATTTAATTTTTGGTCATTCCCTATGATTTCAAATCGTTGTTTTATTGCTTGAACTGTTTCCATGTATTTATTTTATCTGTTGCCACGAATTCACGAATTATCTCTAATTTTTTTGAAATTGGGTTAATGAACAACTCTTTTATGTTGCAGAGATTTATTGTTAAAATTGACTATAATCCCTAAACCACTATCTGCTAGTTTTAAATAATTTATTGTTTGAGCGGTGTGTTGATCAATGATATCTTTTGATGCTTTTATTTCTAAAATGATTTCATCATAAACTACAAAATCAGCATAGAACTTATGTGCCAAAACAATATCTTTGTATTGAATATTGTATTCTTTTTCTCGTTCAAATGGAATATTATGTTTATTAAATTCATATTCTAAAGCATCTTTATAAACAATTTCAAGAAGTCCTCCTCCAAGTATTCTATGAACTTCCATACAAATACCTATAATTTTGAAATATTCTTCTCTCCTGTATAATTCCATATTTTGCTTTTAAATCCCCTGAATTATAAAATTAGTTTAATTCTTACAATAATAAAGAAAAAAAATTAGAGATAATTCGTGAAATTCGTGGCAAAAACTTTAATTCATATCTGAATATCCAACCGCTTTTCCTTTTAATGTTCCCGAAGTACAGCTTTCGATTTTTACGTTAACAAAATCACCAATTTTATAATTTTCTTTTGGGAAAACTACCGTAATACTTTGAGAGTTTCTTCCCGAGAATTCTTCTTTAGATTTTTTAGAAACTTTTTCAACCAAAACTTCTACAATTTGTCCCACGAATTCTTCAGAACGGAACCAGGCGTGTTTTTGTTGTAAATCAACAATTTCCTGTAATCTTCTGGCTTTGGTTTCTTCCGGAACATCATCTTTCATTTTTCTTCCGGCCAAAGTTCCGGGACGCTCAGAGTATGAATACATATAGCCGAAATTATACTTTACATATTCCATTAAACTCATTGTATCCTGGTGATCTTGCTCAGTTTCTGTTGGAAAACCGGCGATCATATCCTGAGAAATCGAAGCATTCGGAATAATTTTTCTGATTTTATCAATCAAGGTCATGTATTCTTCACGTGTGTGCAGACGATTCATTTCTTTTAAAATTCTGTTACTTCCTGATTGTACCGGTAAGTGAATGTGCTTACAGATATTAGGATGTTTTGCGATAACATGCAAAACACTTTCGTGCATATCCTGCGGATTAGAAGTCGAAAATCTGATTCGCATTTTTGGGAAACCAACTGCAACCATTTCAAGCAATTGATCAAAATCTACCGCAGTTGCTTTTTGCATTTCAGAAGCGCTTACAAAATCTTTTTTCAAACCACCTCCGTACCAAAGGTAGCTGTCAACGTTCTGACCCAAAAGTGTAATTTCCTTAAAACCTTTGTCCCACAAGTCCTGAATTTCCTTCATGATACTTTGAGGTTCACGGCTGCGCTCACGTCCGCGTGTAAAAGGCACAACGCAAAATGTACACATATTATCGCAGCCACGCGTGATCGAAACCAAAGCAGTAATTCCGTTGCTCATTAAGCGAACCGGCGAAATATCTCCGTAGGTTTCCTCTTTCGATAAAATTACATTAATTGCGTCGCGGCCTTCTTCAACTTCAGCCAATAGATTAGGTAAGTCTTTATAAGCATCAGGTCCAACAACAAGATCGACTATTTTTTCTTCCTCCAAAAACTGACTTTTCAAACGCTCGGCCATACAGCCCAAAACGCCTACTTTCATTTTTGGATTAATACGTTTTACGGCATTATATTTTTCCAGACGTTTACGGATAGTTTGTTCGGCCTTGTCCCGAATAGAGCAGGTATTAACCAAGACCAAATCAGCCTCTTCTAAAACCGAAGTAGTGTTGTATCCGCCTTTGGACAAAATCGAAGCTACAATTTCACTGTCCGAAAAATTCATTGCACAACCGTAACTTTCTATAAAAAGTTTTTTACTATTCTCAGGTTTATTTTCTAAAACAAGACTCTCGCCCTGTTTGCTTTCTTCAATAATCTTTTCCATTGCGTAATTTCAAAGTGCAAAGATAACGCAAAAGGTATAAATGTGACAAGATGTCAGATAAAGAATTAACAATGTTTTCAGAATTGTGGATAGAATAGTAATTCTGGATTTTAGTATTCAAATAGTATAATATTATTCGAAAAACTTCTTTTTAGAAGCATCATTCCAACCTGTCTGATTTGAATATTCAACATAAAATATTTTAACATCAGCCTGATTTGCATATTGTGTAAAGAATATTTTTTTGTCAGCCTGATTTCCGTATTCAGTAAAAAACCATTTTCCGTCATTATTTCCTGCCTGATTACTATATTCGACCTTGTACACTTTTAAGTCCGCATTGTTGGCGTACTCTACTACAAAAGCTTTTACATCTGCTTGATTTTCATATTCAACAACGTATACTTTTTGAGCTTTAACAGAAATATTAAAAAGAAGAATAATGATAAAAGAAAGCTTGTTGATGTGAATCTTTAAAATTGGGAATATATTATTGCTCATAGATATTTTTTAAATTTCTGTAAAAACAAAGCAGATTGTTTATAAATCAAATATAGAGATTTTCCCGTAAATTGATGAATTACTCTTAAATGTGCTTAAATTTTTTCTTGATTAAAATATTTAGGATAAAGTGGAAGTGTAGTTTTATAGTATTATATATTCTATTGAGGGCTTAAATATTATACCTATATATATAATAGATATGATTACCGATAAATGTGCAATTTTTGGAAACATAATATCAAAATACCTTAAAAATAAATTATCAGGGTTGATATTTAAAAAAAACTTCTACTTTTGTTGCAGAAAAATAGAGCAATGGTAAAGAATTTAGTAATAGTGGAATCACCTGCAAAGGCGAAAACGATAGAGAAATTTCTAGGAAGCGATTTTCAGGTAGAGTCAAGTTATGGTCACATAGCCGACTTGCCATCAAAGGAAATAGGAGTAGATGTAGAAAATGGATTCAAACCTAAATACGAAGTTTCTTCAGACAAAAAAGCCTTAGTAAGTAAATTGAAAACACTGGCTAAAAATGCCGAAATGGTTTGGTTAGCGAGTGATGAGGACCGCGAAGGGGAAGCTATTTCATGGCATCTTGCGGAAGAATTAAAATTAGATACTAAAAAAACCAAACGAATTGTTTTTCACGAAATTACCAAGTCAGCGATTCTTAAGGCAATCGATAATCCAAGGGAGATTGATTATAATTTAGTAAATGCCCAACAAGCGCGTCGTGTTTTAGACCGTTTGGTAGGTTATGAATTATCTCCGGTTTTATGGAGAAAAATTAAAGGCGGACTATCTGCAGGACGTGTACAATCGGTTTCTGTTCGTCTGATTGTAGAAAGAGAACGCGAAATTCAGAATTTTAATGCAGTTGCAAGTTATTCAGTTGTAGCAGAATTTGTGAATGAAGCCGGAAAAGCTTTTAAAGCTAAATTGCCAAAAAATTTCAATACAAAAAAAGAAGCCGAAGATTTTCTAAAACAAAATATCGGTTCTGTATATAAGGTAGCAGATTTAGAAACCAAACCTACCAAAAAATCTCCAACAGCACCTTTTACAACTTCTACGCTTCAACAGGAAGCAGCCAGAAAATTGTATTTGCCGGTTGGAATTACAATGCAGTTAGCTCAGCGTTTATACGAAGCGGGACTTATTACTTATATGAGAACCGATAGTGTAAATCTTTCCAAAGAAGCTAGGGATGCTGCTGAGGCTGAAATTATAAAATCATACGGGAAAGAATTTTCTAAACCCCGAACGTTTGCCACAAAAAGTAAAGGAGCACAGGAAGCGCACGAAGCAATTCGTCCGACAGATATGTCACGCCATACTGTAAACATTGATCGTGATCAGGCGCGTTTGTATGATTTAATTTGGAAAAGAACTTTGGCATCTCAAATGAGTGATGCACAGTTAGAGAGAACAAACGTAAAAATTGAAGCTAATAATCATAGTGAAATCTTTACTGCTTCTGGAGAAGTTTTACTTTTTGAAGGTTTTCTGAAAGTATATCTAGAAGGTCACGATGATGACGAAGAGGAGCAGGAAGGAATGCTTCCGGCATTAAAAGTAAATGAAAAATTAGCCAATAATTATATCACGGCAACAGAAAGATACTCAAGACCGCCTGCACGCTATACAGAAGCTTCTTTGGTGAAAAAACTGGAAGAATTAGGAATTGGCCGTCCGTCTACGTATGCACCAACTATTTCGACTATCATCAACAGAAATTATGTTGAGAAAGGAACTCTTGAAGGTCAGGAACGTAATTATACACAACTTACTTTGCAAAATAGTAAAGTTGGAGAAAAGCTGTTAAAAGAAAATACAGGTTCAGATAAAGGAAAATTAGTTCCAACAGATATCGGAACTATTGTCACTGATTTCCTTGTTAAGAATTTCGGAAATATCCTGGATTATAATTTTACTGCAAAAGTAGAGCAGGATTTTGATGAAATTGCTGAAGGAAATATTGATTGGGCAACCATGATGCAGGAATTCTACGATAAGTTCCATCCAAATGTTAAAGAGGTTGAAGCTAATGCTGAACGCGAAAGCGGAGAAAGAATTTTAGGAAAAGATGCTGATGGAAGGCAGGTTTCTGTTCGTTTAGGGAAATTTGGCCCAATGGCTCAAATTGGAGAAGCAGATGATGAAGATAAAAAATTCGCCAGTTTAATGGCTGATCAGAATATCGGAAACATTACATTAGAAGATGCACTGAACTTGTTTTTACTGCCTAAAAGTTTAGGCGATTATAAGGGAGAAGAAGTGGAAGTAAGTAATGGTCGTTATGGTCCTTATGTACGTCACGGAAGTGTTTTTATTTCTTTACCAAGAGGAGAAGATCCATTGGGTGTTTCTAAAGAAAGAGCTCAGGAGTTAATTGACGAAAAAGCGCTGGCAGATGCGCCGATTGCAGTTTACAAAGGGGAATCAGTTCAGAAAGGTACAGGGCGTTTTGGTCCTTTCATTAAATGGAATGGTCTTTTTGTGAATGTGAGTAAAAAATACGATTTTGATAATTTATCACAAGCTGATGTTGAAGAGCTGATTGAAGATAAATTACAGAAAAATATAGATAAAGTTCTCCATAATTGGGAGGATGAAGGGATTTTGGTTGAAAAAGCACGTTGGGGACGCTCAGTGATTACAAAAGGTAAAATCAAAATTGAATTAAGTAAAGATGTTGATGCTGCAAAGTTAACATTAGCTGAGGTTCAGGAGATGATTGCCAAAAAAACACCGACGAAAAAGACACCGGCAAAGAAAGCAACAACCGCTAAGAAAGCTCCGGCTAAAAAAACAGCTGCTAAAAAGAAATAAAAAATGGAATTTGATTTTCTGGAACCGGTTAACGATGGGATTTTAAAATTCATTAGTTCGTTGTCTTCACAAGAATTGGGTAGTAAAATTGCTTTTCATACCCAGGATCAATTCCCTGATATCAGTAAAATAAATATTGCTGTTGTTGGTGTTTTAGAAGATCGTAGAAATATTGATATTGTTAATGAGGTAAACCTGACGGCTGTTCGTAAAAAGCTTTACGGTATGTTTCCCGGAAATTGGGATGCCTCTATTGCTGATTTGGGTGATATTCTGGCTGGGGAATCAGTAGAGGACACCTATTTTGCCCTCAAAAAAGTAACAGCTGCTTTAATTAAGAATAAAGTTATTCCTATAGTTCTGGGAGGTTCCCAGGATTTGACCTATGCTTTGTATCGTGCTTATGACGATTTGGAGCAAATGGTAAATATGGTTTCTGTTGATAATAAATTTGATTTTGGTAAAGAAAACGAATTGGTTTCGGCTAATTCTTATCTGACAAAAATCATAATTGACGAGCCTAATAATCTTTTTAACTATTGTAATATTGGTTATCAGACATATTACAATTCTCAGGAAGAAATCGATTTAATTGAAAAGTTGTTCTTTGATGCCTATCGTTTAGGTGAAATTTCGAATAAGATTACTTTGGCAGAACCGGTTTTCAGAGATGCCGATTTAGTCAGTATTGATTTAAATTCAGTAAAGTCATCTGATTCGGGGAATACTATTTCTTTTGAACCGAATGGTTTTAATGGAAAAGAGATTTGTTCTTTGGCGAGATATGCCGGAATTAGTGATAAAGTTTCCACATTTGGAATTTTTAATCACAATAGTACGATGCCGGAATCTGTTATAATTGCACAAATAGTTTGGTATTTTATTGAAGGATATCATTATCGTTCTAAAGAATATCCATTTGGAAGCAGAGCCACTTATTTAAAATATATTGTTCCGCTTGAAAATGAAGAACTCATTTTTTATAAAAGTGATAAAACAGATCGTTGGTGGATTGAGATTCCCTTTTTGTCAAATGGAAACAATAAATTGAAAAGGAATACGTTGTTACCATGTTCTTATGATGAATATTTATGCGCATGTAATCAGGAATTACCGGAAAGATGGTGGAAAGCGCAAAGAAAAAATGCTTTGTAATTATATTTGTAAGTAAAACTCTTAATTTTTTGATTTAATAAGATTTTGCTTTGTTGCTTTTATTGAAAATAAATCTATAAATCGCAAAATTTAACGTTTTATGAAGGTTATTTTTCACAGTTTATTAAGAAAATATTTTTTTTTTATTTTTTTTAACATTAATTTTGAGCCCTGAAATAAATATAGATATAGTATTGTTTTTTTAAAAAATAATAAATACGTTTACGACTTATAATAATGAATAGAAATCCCAAATTTATATGAAGAAGTTTATTGCATTTGCGACAATGTTAACACTAGTAATTGGCTGTGGTAAATCCGGTGATAAAGGCGAATTAGTAGGTGTGCAAGGAGGAAAATGGCATCCTGAAAAGCCTTATGGAATGACATTGGTTCCTGGTGGATCTTTTATCATGGGTAAAGCAGATGATGATTTGGCTGCTGTAGAAGATGCTCCTACAAAAACTGTAACAGTTCGTTCTTTTTATATGGATGAAACTGAAATCACAAATTCTGAATATCGTCAGTTTGTAGAATGGGTAAGAGATTCTACAATGAGAGTTCGTTTAGCTATTCTTGCTGACGAAACTGGACAAAAATCTGCTGCAGGTACTACAGGTAAAGGTAAAAATGCTGGTAGTATTGCTGATTATGCATTTAATGATTCTGAACCGGATAAAATGACGGCTTACGATAAGTATATGTATGATAATTACTATAGTGTTGGAACAAAAGATGATCCTTATGCCGGAAGAAAACTAAATAAAAAAGTTAAATTAATAAAAGATACTAAAGCTTATCCGGATGAATATTACACTGAAGTAATGGATTCTATGTATTTGCCAATAGAAGAATCATATAATGGTTTGAGAACTGTTGATGTGAATAAATTGAAATTCCGTTATTCCTGGATGGATATTCAGGCTGCTGCAAAAGCTAAAGTTGGTAAAAGAAAAGACTTCGTGAAAACTGAAGAAATAAAGGTTTACCCTGATACAACAGTTTGGATTAAAGATTTTGCTTACTCTTATAATGAACCAATGCACAATGACTACTTCTGGCATAAGGCTTATGGGGATTATCCTGTAGTTGGAGTGACATGGAAACAAGCAAAAGCATTTTGTGCTTGGAGAACATTAAATAAAAACAGTTATATAAAATCTAAGAAAAAAGGACGTGACTTAGTAAATGCTTTCAGATTGCCAACAGAGGCAGAATGGGAGTATGCTGCAAGAGGAGGTCTGGAATCTGCTACTTATCCTTGGGGAGGTCCTTATACTAAAAGTGACAGAGGTTGTTTCTTAGCTAACTTCAAACCAAGCAGAGGAGATTATGCTGCTGATGAAGCTTTGTATACAGTTGAAGCTAAGTCATATGAAGTAAATGGTTATGGCTTATATAACATGGCTGGTAACGTTTCAGAGTGGACAGATTCAGCTTACAATTCAAATGCTTATGAATATGTTTCTACAATGAATCCAAACGTTATTGATGGAAATAATCAAAGAAAAGTTGTTCGTGGCGGTTCTTGGAAAGACGTTGCTTATTTTTTACAAGTAGGTACTCGTGATCATGAATATGCTGATTCTGCAAGAAGTTATATTGGTTTCAGAACCGTACAGGATTATATGGGAACTCAGGTAACTGGAAGCAAAAAATAATAAATAAATTAATTTAATTCAATATCCAAATCTATTTAAAACCTAAAAAAAAGTATTATTATGGCATTATTAAGTAAAAAAGCAATGAATTTCGCTTATGGTATGGGAGCGGCAGTAGTAATTATTGGAGCATTATTCAAAATTACTCACTTTGAGATTGGACCTTTGACAGGTACTCTAATGCTTTCAGTAGGATTAGTTACAGAGGCGTTAATTTTTGCACTATCGGCTTTCGAACCAGTAGAAGATGAATTAGATTGGACTCTGGTTTACCCTGAATTGGCTAATGGTCAGGCAAAAAAGAAAGTTGATAAAGTTGAAACTCCATCTGATGCGCAAGGATTGTTGTCTCAGAAATTAGACGCAATGCTTAAAGAAGCTAAAATTGACGGAGAATTAATGTCAAGCTTAGGAAACAGTATTAAAAATTTCGAAGGAGCTGCAAAAGCAATTTCACCAACAGTAGATTCTATTGCAGGACAAAAGAAATATGCTGAAGAAATGTCTATGGCTGCTGCTCAAATGGAATCATTAAACAGTTTATATAAAGTACAATTAGAAAGTGCTTCAAGAAACGCACAAGCAAACAATGAAATTGCTGATAATGCATCTAAATTAAAAGAGCAAATGCAATCTATGACTGCAAATATCGCTTCTTTAAACAATGTTTATGGTGGTATGCTTTCTGCAATGAGTAACAAAGGATAATTAGTTTTTAACTATATATTAAAATTATTAATAAAAACTAATTAAAAAAAAATGGCAGGAGGAAAATTAACCCCTAGACAGAAGATGATTAACCTGATGTATCTGGTTTTCATCGCAATGTTAGCAATGAATATGTCAAAAGAAGTTTTATCTGCTTTTGGCTTGATGAATGAAAAATTTGAAAGTGCTAATACTTCTTCAGAACAGTCAAACGCTGGTTTGTTATCATCTTTAGATCAAAAAGCGGCTGAAGCAAAAGGAGAATTTATAATTGCTGCACAAACAGCTCATAAAGTTGAAACAACTTCAAAAGAATTTTATGCATACATCGGTAGTTTAAAAGGTGATGTTTTAAAAGGTTTTGAAACTGACAAAGAAACTGGGAAATTACCTTACGAATCTATGGACAAAGGTGATAATATCGACAACTGGTTCACAGGTGAAGGATATACAGCTAAAGGTAAGGATATCATTTCTAAAATTGAAAAGTATAAAGCAGATATGAAAGCTGCTTTAGCAGATAAGAAATATGCTGCTATTTTAGCTGAGATTGAGAAGAAATTTGATGTTTCTGATGTTGCAAATAAAGAAGGTCTGAAAGATAAATATCTGGCTTACCATTTTAAAGGTTTTCCTGCTGTAGCCTCATTAGCTAAACTTTCAGCTTGGCAAAATGACGTTCAAAAAGCAGAATCTGATGTTTATAGTGCTGCTTTAGGAAAAGCTGCGGTTGCTGCTGCTTCTTATAGCAATTACCAAGCGATAGTTGTTTTAGATAAAAATGCTTATTTCCAAGGAGAAAAAGTAACTGGTAAAGTAGTTTTAGGTCGTTACGATGAAAACACAAAACCAACTTCATTCCAGGGTCCTGGGCAAATCGTTAATGGACAAGCTGTGATTTCATTAACTGCAGGGGGTGTTGGAGAGCAAGATATTAATGGACAATTTACATTCCTGGAAGATGGGAAAAACATTCCTCTTAAATTCGCTGGAAAATATGTAGTTGTACCAAGACCAAATTCTGCTACAATCTCTGCTGATAAAATGAATGTTGTTTATAGAGGTGTTGTTAACCCAATTTCAGTATCTTTTGCTGGTGTTGATGCTAACAAAATTGTTGCAAGCGCACCTGGATTAAATTCTGCTGGTAAACCTGGAAAATATAACATGAGTCCTGGTTCAGGTACAGAAACTACAATTTCTGTTACAGGAACTTTACCAAACGGAGATAAAGTTACAGATAAGAAAACATTCAGAATTAAAGGTATTCCTGGTCCAACAGGTACAATTAGAGGTGAGATGGGAGTTGTTAAAGGGCCTAAATCTAACTTGGAAATTGCTACTATTGGGGCTAAATTACTTGATTTTGATTTTGAAGTTGGTTTGGATGTTGTTGGATTTAATTTAAAAATTACCGGACAACCTACAGTTGTAGTTAATGGTAACAGATTAAATGCACAATGTAAATCAGTTCTTTTAAAAGCAGGTAAAGGAGATCAGGTTACTATTTCTGAAATTAAAACAAAACTTGTTGGAGCTGGTAGTTATTTATTACCAAGAACTGCTCCGGTAATTTACGAAATACAATAATAAAGTAGGTAAAACTACGTTCAATATCTTATAATGATATCATGATGAAAGTAAGAAATTTTTTAATAGCTGTTGTTTCTATCGCGGGAGGATTTGCTTCTAATGCGCAATCTAATTTGCTTAACGCAAAAACACCTGATCAGATAGGACTTAAGACTCCTGCACAGCTTATCTCTGATAATGACAAGCCTTTGGCTTATGGTTATGTAGATGATAGAGATGTGTTGATGGGAAAAACTACTTGGGAGATTATTGATTTGAATGAAAAAATTAATTTTCCGTTATATTTTCCTGTAGATACTGCCAATATTGGTCCAGATAGACGTTCTCTTTATGATGTTTTGACGAAAGCTATGAAAAAAGGCAAAATAACGGAAGTGTATTCTGATAGTTATTTCAACACTAAAAAATCTTTGAAAGACATCGAAGGATCATTGTCTCGTATTGATACAACAGATGCTGGTAGAGAATTAATCAACCAATATCCGGATGATTATAAAACGCATGTTGTTAAGAAAAAAGTAGTTACTGGTACAGGTAAAAAGAAAGTTGTTACTTATGTTGATGAAACAGTTGGAGCAACAAGAACAGTTCCTGCAGAATATATTTTAAAACAAGATCTTACTGCAGCAGATGTTACACAGTATAAAATAAAAGGATACTGGTATTTTGACAAACGTCAAAGCGAATTGAAATATCGTTTATTAGGTATTTGCCCAGTAACTCCCGACGTTTATACAATGAACAGTGATGAAAAAGATTATATTGAGTTGTTTTGGATTTTCTATCCAAATGCAAGAGAAGCCTTGCATGAAGCTAAAGCTTTTAATGATAATAACTCAGCACTTCCAATTTCATTCGATCAAATCTTGAATTCCAGACGTTTTAATGCTGTTGTATATAAAGAAGAAAACTTGTATGGAGATCGTGAGATCAAAGAATACATGAAAGACAATGCACAAGATCAGTTATTAGAATCGGAAAGAGTTAAAGAAAAAATTCGTAATTTCGAACAAGACATGTGGAACTACTAAGTTTCTAGAATTACATTATATAAAAAACTCTTACTACATTTGTAGTAAGAGTTTTTTTATTTTATCTATTTAATATATGATTGATTACCTTATTATCGGTTCCGGATTGGCCGGAGTCTCGTTTGCCGAATTAGCACTAAAGAATAATAAAACTATTTTAGTTGTTGATGATAAATCTCAAACTTCTTCCATAATAGCAGGAGGTTTGTATAATCCTGTTATTTTAAAGCGGTTTAGTGAAGTTTGGAATGCACAGGAACAATTAATTTTGATGAATGAATTTTATGATCAGGTTGAATTAAAACTTAAAAAAAAGTTCAATTTTAAAAAGCCAATCTTAAGAAAGTTTTTTTCTATTGAAGAACAGAATAATTGGTTTGCAGCGTCAGACAAAAAGAATCTTGCTCCTTTTTTATCTACTAAACTAATTTCTAAAAAGTACAACAGTATTGAGTCGCCTTATGATTATGGAGAAGTTTTGCATACCGGGTATGTTGATACGGCTCTATTATTGAATACTTATAGAGAATATCTCCTGAAGAATAATTTACTCTTACAAGAGACTTTTGATAGCTGTAATATTGAATTTTTTGATTTTGGAATCCAATATAAAAATATCCAGGCTCGTCATATTATTTTTGCAGAAGGCTTTGGGTTGCATAAAAATCCTTTTTTTAATTATTTGCCTTTAGACGGCACAAAGGGTGAATTATTCATAATTAAAGCTCCGGACTTAAACTTAGATGTGATTGTAAATACAAGTGTTTTTATATTGCCAATGGGTAATGATCTGTTTAAAGTTGGTGCGACATACAATTGGCAGGACAAAACTGATTTGCCTACTGAAGAAGGAAAACAGGAATTGACAGATCGTATCAGGGAAATTATAACCTGCGATTTTGTGATTGTAAAACATTTTGGCGGAGTTCGCCCTACAGTTAAAGACAGACGCCCTTTAATTGGCACACATTATAATCATAAATCACTTCATATTCTTAACGGACTTGGAACTCGGGGAGTAATGCTTGGACCTGCTATGGCAAAAGCTTTATATGAAAATATTGAAAAAAATATTCCTTTGGATAGTGAAATTGATATTCAGCGATTTCATAAAAAATATCTAAAGACTCTTACTTTTGACCGGCCTTAGGATCGTAAGATACAAACATATTAATGTAAATGTTTCTGGATAATCTCAAAACGAATGGAAATAAAACAATTAGAGTAATAATAATCGCTAAAAACGATTCTTCAATTGTAGTTTTTAAAAATACAAATGAAACAATAAATGCTGCTATTCCTACCGCAACATTCAATCCATAACTTACATACATTGCACCATAAAAAAATGAAGGTTCTATTTGATATTTTAATCTACAATGGCTGCAATTTTCGTTCATTTTGAGAACTTTAGTCAAGTGAAGTGGATTTTTGTCGGAATACATGCTTTCATTTTGACATTTTGGACAACTTCCTGTTAAAATACTATTTAGTTTGGATCCTTTTTTTAACATTTGCAAAAAATTAAATTACCCATTGATTTGGAGGTGTAAAATTACACAATCAATTAGTTATAAAATAACAATACATGCTTAATATACATAATTTATCGGTTTCTTTTGGAGGTTCTTATTTGTTCGAAGAAGTTACTTTTCGTTTAGGTGCTGGAGACCGCGTAGGACTTGTTGGAAAAAATGGTGCTGGAAAATCAACTATGCTAAAAATTCTTGCGGGAGATTTTAAACCGGATTCCGGACAAATTGCCACAGAAAAAGAGGTCCGAATGGGGTTCTTACGTCAGGATATTGATTTTGAACAAGGAAGAACCGTTCTTGAAGAAGCTTATGAAGCTTTTACTGATATTAAAATTGTAGAGAAAAAATTAGAGCAAATTAATCATCAATTGGTTACCAGAACCGATTATGAAAGTGAAGAATACAGTCAGATTATCGAAGATTTATCTGATTACACACATCGTTTTGAGCTTTTAGGCGGTTATAATTATGTAGGTGATACTGAGAAAATCCTTTTAGGATTAGGTTTCAAAAGAGAAGTTTTTAATAATCAGACCGAAACATTTTCAGGTGGCTGGAGAATGCGTATCGAATTAGCTAAATTATTATTGCAGTCGAATGACGTATTGCTTCTGGATGAGCCTACTAATCACTTAGACATTGAAAGTATTATTTGGCTGGAGAGTTTCCTTCGCAATTATCCCGGTGTTGTGGTTATCGTTTCGCACGATAAAATGTTTTTGGATAATGTTACCAATCGTACAATCGAAATTTCATTGGGTAAAGCATACGATTTCAATAAACCATATTCGCAATATTTAGAATTGCGACATGAAATTCGTGAGAAACAATTAGCTACTCAAAAGAATCAGGCAAAAAAAATTGAAGAAACTGAAAAATTAATCGAGAAATTCCGCGCGAAAGCTTCCAAAGCTTCGATGGCGCAATCGTTGATTAAAAAGTTAGATAAAGTTGAACGAATTGAAGTTGATGAAGATGACAATTCTGTAATGAATATTTCTTTTCCTGTTTCAAAAGAGCCGGGGAGAGTAGTGGTAGAGGCTGAAAATGTTACAAAAGCCTATGATGACAAAGTAATTCTGAAAGATATTAATTTATTGGTTGAACGTGGAAGTAAAATTGCTTTTGTTGGACAGAATGGTCAGGGAAAATCAACTTTTATCAAAGCGATTGTAAACGAATTCAAATATGAAGGAAGTATTAAATTAGGACATAATGTTCAGTTGGGTTATTTTGCGCAAAATCAGGCCGAATATCTTGATGGTGAAATAACTTTGCTTCAAACGATGGAAGATGCCGCAATGGACACAAATCGTTCTAAGGTTCGGGATATGTTAGGGTCATTTTTATTCCGTGGTGACGATGTTGAGAAAAAGGTAAAAGTACTTTCCGGGGGCGAGCGTAACCGCTTGGCACTTTGTAAATTATTGTTGCAGCCAATCAACGTTTTGCTGATGGATGAGCCTACAAATCACTTGGATATTAAATCTAAAAACGTTTTAAAAGCTGCTCTTCAAAAATTTGGTGGTACCCTATTACTAGTTTCGCATGACAGGGATTTTCTTCAGGGAATGTCTAATATTGTTTACGAATTTAAAGATCAAAAGATAAAAGAATATTTAGGAGACATTAATTATTTCTTAGAACAGCGCAATCTTGAAAACATGCGTGAAGTCGAGAAAAAAGATGTTGCCAAAGCAGCTGCTCCAAAAGAAACCAATAAGGCTTCATATGAGGATCAGAAAAAAGGCAAAGCATTGCAAAATAAACTGAGTAAGGTCGAAAGTCAAATTAAACAATTAGAAAAAGATATTCAGCATGATGATAAAATGCTGGCTTCTAATTATGACAAACACATCGAAGATGCTTCATTTTTTACTGCATATAATAAAAAGAAGGCCGATCTCGATCAATTGCTTTTAGACTGGGAGATTGTTCAGGAAGAAATAGATAATTTCAAGGGTTAAGATAATTTTTCGGGAGCTAATCCAGCTTTCCGTTACAAGTCCTCACTAAAAAAACTATTTTTCTATACCATAAAACGAGCTTCCGCTGGTCGCTGTTTTCCGGCAGGAAAAATTAGTTTTTTTAGCTTCGGGCTTTTCTCTGTAATCTGGGCTAGGGCCAATCGTTTTCAATTGATTTCAAATTTTCAGTAAACAGTGACAGTCTTAGTTTTAGTCCCATTTTACAATCTGCAATTTTAAAAATAAATCATTTTATAATTCCAATAGATTTCGAGTGCAAAATAGCTTCGCTGCTGTCTTTAAAATAACAAACAGAAACTTCTAAATTTTCTAAATTTTTCAAAATAGTTTTTGTTGTTTCTTTTTTGTACTTGCCGGTTTGTCTGATATAAACTGCTTTTACTGTTACCGGAAAAATTTTGCAGATTTGTTCATACAAAAATGGATCATGTTGTGAATCATCTCCCAACAAAACATATTTAAGGTTAGGGTAAAACTCTAAAACGTGTTTTATTTTATCAAATTTATGATTGTGATTGCCTCTCCCGCTAAAGAAAAAATCACTGACACCTCTTTTTATGTCTTTCAATAAAATTACGGCTCTGGGCAGTTCATGGATTTTGGTAAATTTTACAATAAAGCTATACAGATTCCATTCACTGCTTGAAATATAAAAAAAAGCATTTTGCTCGTCTTTATTATTTCTTCCGGCCGAACTTAATGCCTGATAATGCGGAACAACATCTTTAAAAACTTTACGGTCATTAACGTTTTTAAATAGTAGTATGTATATTTTTTTGAATATATTTCGCGTGTGTGATATCAGGAAAGTATCATCAATATCTGATATAATTCCCAGATTTCCCTTATGAGGCCTGATAAAGCTGCCTTTTACAGTAATAATTTCTGTTTTATATTTTATACTCACTTCGTATTCAATCCATCCAAAATGAGATTCCTTTTCAAGAGGAATGCAAAATTTAAAATAACCGTCATCTAAAGTTTTAGTATGGATTTCCTGATCTTCATATTTAAGATAAACATCAAAATTCTTAATGGTTTTTATCCTGAATAAGTTAACTATCGAAGTGGCATTTTTAAAGTTTTTCTTTTGAAAGTCATAATCATATAACGTTTTAAAAACGTGTCCCATTACAATTAATTCCTGTTCATTGGCATAACCGCGATATAATTGTAAAATTGGTTTCATTAATGTACTTTTATAGAGACTGTAAATTAATTATTTTTAATCAGTTTTAAAAATTAAATTTTGAAAAAGAATATAATCTTTGTAGTAAACCCTATTTCGGGGGATTTGGATAAATCAGATTTAATAACGGCTGTGAACGAGTTTTCGCATACACACCATTTTCATCTGGAGGTGTATGAAACTAAGGGTAAAGATGATATAAAGGAAATTCAAAAGCTTTATCATCAATATCAGCCTGTACGAATTATTGTGGCTGGCGGTGATGGAACCATAAAAATGGTAGCCGAAGCCATGGAAACTCATGACGTTATCATCGGAATTATGCCCGCAGGTTCAGCTAACGGCTTGTCAGTCGATTTGAATTTGCCCAATACAATCGAGGAAAATTTAAAAATCGCTTTTTTTAATGATTATATCGAAATGGATATGATTTGTATCAACGGCAAAAAAAGCATTCACTTAAGCGATATCGGTATAAATGCAGATTTAATTAAAAATTACGAACAAAGTGATTTAAGGGGATTTTGGGGCTATGCTTTACAGGCATATACGACTCTCGCAGATTCTAATGAACCTTTTGTAGCTACAATTACAGCAAATAAGGAAACAATAGTGCACCCGGCAAGAATGATAGTAATTGCTAATTCTCAAAAATATGGAACTGGTGTAACGATAAATCCGTATGGTGTAATGAACGACGGAAAATTTGAACTGATAATTTTAAAAAGCCTGGATTTATTATTAATTGGAAAAATCATTACAGGTAACATGCCTATCGATTCGGATGATATTGTCATAATTTCGACAGACAAAGCAACCATAAAAACAGATTATCCTGTTAATTTTCAAATTGATGGAGAATACTGCGGCGCACAGACTTCATTAGAAATCCACATTCTGCACAAACAAATGAAAGTAGCAATTCCTTAACCTTGTTTATTTGAATGGATTTCGTTCCTGCCAATCCGTTTTTGGCTCCAGATAATTAAAGAACCTGCCAATGTTATGGTTGATTAAGGCATTACTGTGTGTAATTAATCCATACATTTTTACAGGTTTTGCGCCAACAGAACTTTTAATTTCCAGCGCAGTTCTTGCAAAAACAATTTTTTTAAAACCTTTTTTAACAGAATAAGCAATCATGTCGTATAACATGTTTAAATAAAGCATTTTTTCGCGTTGAACACTTTCATCATATCCTAAAAAATAGGTATCCATAGCATCTCCATTTTTTATTAATGTATTGAAACCGATTAATTTTTCATTTAAAAAATAACCATACAGTAAAAAGTCATCCTTCATGATTTCTTTAAAAAAGCTAAAGTGATTTCTGGCCAGGAAAAAAGTATTGAAAGGTGCATTTTTTGCCACATGAAAATATAAATCATAAATTACATCTTCATATTTTTTAATGTCTGATAAAGTCATTTTTTGTTTTACGATTCCTTCGGATTTTTTTCGGGCGCGTTTATACTGGTCACGGTACTTTTTTGATAGTGCATCAATATAATCCTGCTCGGTTTTCCAATTTTCATTGATTTTAAAAATCATATTGGGTTGCGTCGAAAACGTATAATTGTTTTTAAATTCAGCTTGAAATGGCTCAATTTCTGTCGCTGTAAAGTCTTTTATACTGGTTATATGAACTTTTTTTCCTGTCGCTTTCAAATCTTTCTTAAGCAGGGTAATTGCTTTATGAAATGTTTTAATTGCTTTCGGCAGTTTTATGTTTTTACTAAAAGCAAAGGCATTTTGTCCGGTGAGCATATTGTTGCCAACGAATAATACATGCGAAGCAAAATTTTTAAAGGCAAAATTGCGAACAGAAGTTTTTAAACATTTATCACGCTCTCCAAACGAATCCAGCTTTTCAGCAAATAGAAATTGGGTTAAAGCAATTCCAATAAGTTTTTTGTCTTCAAAAATCCCAATAAAATGACAAATCATATTTACCGGAGAAGAGTTTTCAAGAACTTCAAGGTATTCTCTGGTCAAAAAAATATTATCTGTAGTGAGCGAATTCCATTCTGAAGGCAATAAAGAAACGCTATTGTATATTTCGAAAGAATAAGTTGTATTCAAAAGTGTGTGCTAATTTTTCCAAAATTAAGTAATATTTACATTAACTCGTTTGGTTTTAGGTATTATTAAAAAAATCCGTTTGATTTTTCAATTTCAAACGGATTTGATTTATATGATTTAGGCGAATGCACATACTATGCCGCCCATGAGCGTTAAGCATACTGCCCAAAAGCCTGCATGAATTAAGATATATTTCCATGACTTTCTTTCAAACAGACCATTAATTCCGATTAATGGAAAAGCAAAAAATAAACCGGCCATGAAACCATGAAGGGCTCCATGTTTAAAAGTTCGGTAAGCCGTTCCATAATCAGCCATAAAAGCAGTAAAAGATGGTTTTGCATGGTCTAGCATAGGAGGTCCCCCAACCATTCCGAATGCTCCGGACTGATGAATTGTTAATGCCATCAAAATCATTGTAATCATTAATGAAAAAAGATAGGTTAACCCAAAGATTTTGAGCATATTTCCTTTTTTAAGCTCTTCTGCTGTAAAGTTATTTTCTCGCATCCAGATTGTTCCAAAAACTTTTGGATGATACCAGATGAAACCTACTACAAGAGTTACAATAGCAGCTACAAGTAATGCAATAAAGTTAATTTCCATAAAAATGAGGTTTTTATAATTAGTTATTCAAATTTAATTAAAATTTTTATAGTCATTGCATTTTTTAAAGGATTAAAGCGTCTGATTATTTTAAATACATTCAATTAATTGCGAAATCCACAATATGACGTCCTTTTTTTACTAAAAGAGGAAAAAAAATATGATAAAAAAATTATAATTTAATAACGCCAATTATATCCTTTTGCTTTTTTTTCATAACTTTAATTATTGAAATTAATTTTAACCCTTAATAATAAAATTATGCTAGTACAATACCAAGGTAAACAGCATGGAAAGCACACTAAATTTACAATTAGAATAATTGGTAATAATCTTTCGAAAAGCAGTTCAAATTATCAAATAAATTTATTGGCAGGAGATAATCAATTGCCTCTGTTTACATCCGAAATTCATCAGAGTTTATCTAATTGTCTGAAAGAGATTTATTTGTTCAGCAAACATAACGGAATCAGGTTTGATGCTTCATCAGAAAAAATTGCCTCTTTAGTTGTACCGTACGATAAGGTTTTATTTGATTATAATAAATATGCTTTGTTCAGAGCATAGAGCTTAATAAAAAAAACAAAAAGACTGCTAAATTTTAGCAGTCTTTTTGTTTTTTTTATGATGTAAATAAAAAAGTTGGTAAATTTTTCAATTTAAAATCAATTCTATCTTTTCCGATGATCCTGATAATTTCAGTTTGTTAAAGTTATCTAAACTATAGGAAACCAGTTCAGCATTTTTAATAATTTTTTCTTTCGAATAAACCAAGTCAAAATAAGTTATTAAATCACCAAAATCTGTTGGTACAGCTGTATTTTTTTGTCTTTCCGGAATATCTTCATAGTAATATCGCGACTTTTTTAAATCCGGATATTTGCTTGTTAAATAATTATTAATAGTGTAATTTTCGCCGCCTGCTTTGTATAAATCTTCTGCAAGTATTCCAGTAATTGTAAGGTTTTGAATGTTTTCTTTTAAATTTCTATAGGCCCCTTTTGTCGTTGAAAAATTAGATTCCAAAAGATTATTTTTATCTGATAATTGTCTAACAACCGAAAGCCTCACAAAATCGCCATTTATTTCAATTACTTTAAAAATAAAATAATAGTTCTGGTAGCTTTGACTTCCGTTTATACCGCTATTTTTGCTAAAAATAAAACTACCCAATTGTAATTTTTGCTCAGGACTATTAATGGCTTTTTTCCACATATAAGGCTTATAAACGAATTGTTTAAGAATATAGAAAACAGCAAAAGAAAGTATACTTACTAAAATTATTTTTTTCATTTATTGAATTTATATCGAAACGTTTTTTTTATCTCTAAATTTTTTACCGCAAAGTACGCAAAGGTTTTTGTTTGGTATAAAAGACTGTGCATGAAGTTTCAAAGCTTGCTTATGAAAAGAGAAAGCATGAAAAGAATTTGGAACAAAGGAATTTAAATACAAAATGACAAACAGGACAGTTGTTTTTCTACTGAATGACTGTGCGTTATTTGTTTTTGGTTGGCAGTATATTTATGATCGCAATGTTTTTCGGTTATTTGCTTATAAATATACTCGTAAGAATGTATCGTCTGAAACAGCATTGCGAACAATACGGTAAAAGACATTAAAAAGATTAATTATTAAAATTTTCTTTTTCATTCCTGATTTAGAAGATGTTGTGCGATAAATATTGATTGAAGTTTTGAGTATTTTTGATAGTCATGACTTCCCATTTATTAGAGATTAATGAGCCTCTTTTGTTAATCCTTTGATATCTTTTATGAATATTTGTTTTCCCTTTAATTCAATTAGGCCTGACTTTTTAAAATCAGACAAGAGACGAATACAGCTTTCGGTAGCGGTTCCAATCATTCCTGCCAATTCTTCTCTTGACAGCAGGGCTTTTAACGATTGATCGTCATTTACTCCAAAAGTGTCTTTGAGATACAATAAGGTTTCGGCCAATCTTTCTTTTACAGTTTTTTGAGCCATATCGACCGTATGATCGTCAGATTTTTTCAGATCATCACAAACAGACTTCATCAGATTCATCGAAAATTGATTGTTGTTATTAAAGAAATGAATGATTTCAGATTTCGGAATAAAACAAACTTCCATATCGGCTACAGCTTTGGCAGATAAATTCGCCGGTTCATTACTGATCATTGAGCGTTGTCCTAAAAGCTCTCCTGATTTTACCAGTTTGACTATCTGGTCTTTTCCGTTGGCACTTAATTTAGAAAGTTTGCCAATGCCATCTTTTACACAAAAAACGCCATTGGTTACTTCACCTTCTTCAAAAATAGCTTCGCCTTTCTTTATGGTATGGGTCGTTTTACTATTCGCCAATTGTATAACTTCTTCTTTATTAAGCGCTTTTAGGGAACTAAGCTGTCTTACGATACATTGGTCACATTTGTTCATAGTAAAATTATTTGGTACAAAATTAAGTATAATTCGAATCGATGTATCTAATAATTACTGAAAAAATCATAGAAAATAATCTTTCTATATAGTTAACCTGCTTTATTTTAAATAATTATGATATATACCGATATGATAAATGTCATATTTATAACCCATTGCTATTATAACCTTTGCAGTATAAAAAAGCAAAGTTATGAGCGGGCAAAGTTGTTTTCATTGTGGATTGACCATTTCTGAAAATGAAGTAATTTATTTTGATCAAAAAGAGTTTTGTTGTAACGGCTGTAAAACGGTTTATGAAATTTTTAGCCTTCACAATCTAACTTCTTACTATGATTTTGAAAAATCTCCCGGAGCCACTCCACAGGATATTAAGGGGAAATATGATTTTTTAGATAATGAATCCATCATCTCAAAATTATTGGAGTTTCAGGAAACAAATACAACAATAGTTTCCTTAAGTATTCCCTATATTCATTGCAGTTCCTGTATTTGGATTTTAGAAAATCTGAATAAAATTCAAACCGGAATCAGTACATCACAAGTTAATTTTCCTGAAAAAAAAGTCCGAATCACATTCGATTCTGATGCCATTTCACTCAAGGACATTGTTTATTTATTGAGTTCTATTGGTTACGAGCCTTACATCAGTTTAGAAAATTACGAAACCGGCAAAACCAATGTTGACAGAAGCCTGACGTATAAATTAGGTGTTGCTTTTTTCTGTTTTGGAAATATTATGCTCTTGTCTTTCCCGGAATATTTCGAAATCAAGGAATTCTGGCTGGACAATTACAAACCGTTTTTCAGGTTTTTGATTTTTGTTCTGGCATTACCCAGTTTTCTTTATTCGGCAAGTGGTTATTACATTTCTGCTTATCATAGCATTAAAACCAGAATGTTAAACATTGATATTCCGATTGCATTGGGAATTATCGTAATGTTTATCCGAAGCACTTACGATATGTTGATGGATCACGGACCTGGCTTTTTTGATAGTTTGGCGAGTCTGGTTTTCTTTATGCTTTTGGGAAAAATGTTCCAGACTAAAACGTATAGTTTTTTAAGTTTTGAACGCGATTTCAAATCTTATTTTCCTATTGCCGTTACCCGAATCAATACCAATTCATCTGAAGAAAGCGTTCCAGTTTACGACATTGAAAAAGGAGACCGATTGTTGATTAGAAATCAGGAGCTGATTCCGGTTGATGGAATCCTGATAAGTGAAAAAGTCGAAATCGATTATAGTTTCGTAACCGGAGAAGCGGTTCCGATTACCAAAAAATCGGGCGATAAAGTTTTTGCCGGAGGAAAACAAATTGGAAAAGTCATTGAAATGGAAGTTTTGCATTCCGTTTCACAAAGCTATCTGACACAATTGTGGAGCAATGAGATTTTTCAGAAAAAAGTTGATCAAAAACACAAAACCATAACAGATGCAATAAGTCGATATTTCACTCCGATGTTACTGCTCATTGCATTTGCCGGTTTTGGATATTGGATTTTTATAGATGCCAATACCGCTTTTAATGTTTTTACTGCGGTATTGATTGTGGCCTGTCCTTGCGCATTGGCACTTACAGCTCCGTTTACTTTCGGAAATATTTTAAGAATTCTCGGCAAGCAGAAATTATATCTTAAAAATGCGTTAGTCATTGAACAATTGGCAAGAGTGGACACCATCGTTTTTGATAAAACAGGAACTATTACCACTAATAGAAAGTCAAATATTATTTATGAAGGAAGTGCTATTTCTGAAGAAAATAATGTATTTATAAAAAATGTGCTTCGGGCTTCCAATCATCCGTTAAGCCGAATGTTATATGATTTTTTGCCTGAAACCAAAAAGATTAAAATTGATGATTTTCAGGAAATAACAGGCAAGGGAATTCAGGGTAGCATTGACAATAAGCTGGTTCAAATGGGCTCGGCAATATTTGTTGACGCTCCTGTTTTGGAAATTGCAGAAGCTGAAAAAACAGCCCTTCATATTAAAATTGATGGCGTTTACTATGGCAAATTCATTTTTGAAAATCAATATAGAAAAGGATTGGAAAAACTGTTTGTTGATTTAAGCAAAAACTATCAGATAAAAGTATTGTCAGGAGATAATGATGGTGAAAAAGCAAATCTTGAAACCATTTTACCTAAAAACACCGAACTGATTTTCAATCAGAAACCGGAACAAAAACTTGATTATATAAAACAATTACAGCGAAAAGGATTGAATGTAATGATGGTGGGTGATGGACTGAATGATGCAGGAGCTTTGGCGCAAAGCAATGTAGGGATTTCAATTTCAGAAAATGTGAATGTATTTTCCCCAGCCTGTGATGCTATTCTGGATGCCGGCGAATTCTCCCGTTTGGATTATTTTCTGAAATTATCTCAAAAATCCATTCTTGTAATCAAGATGAGTTTTGTGCTTTCACTGCTGTATAATGTTGTCGGTTTGGGTTTTGCTGTTACAGGGAATTTACTACCGCTGGTTGCAGCTATCATTATGCCTTTGAGCACTATTACCATTGTAAGCTTTGTGACGCTGATGAGTAATTTTTATGCGAATCAAAAATAAATCAGGATGTCCTCGGAGTATGATAAATATCATATTTTAAGAATACACAACGGACTAATTTTGCTTATATAAATTAAGAACATGAGTGTCATTTACCTGTTGATTTCAGTTAGTATCTGCGTAGCAATCGGATTTTTTATTGCTTTTATAATCGCAGTAAAATCCGGGCAGTATGATGATGATTACACACCATCCGTCAGAATGCTTTTTGATGACGAAACCAAAATAACTACCAAAAATAACCAATCAAAAACCGAAGAAAAACAAGAATAATTATGGAAATGGAACAGTTTTATTACGACAACAAAATTGTAAAGAAATTCATTTACGCTACCATTCTTTTTGGGGTAGTCGGAATGTTAGTCGGACTAACCTTAGCGGTTATGTACCTTTTTCCCAACATCACTGACGGGATATCGTGGTTAAGCTACGGAAGATTAAGACCATTGCATACCAATGCGGTAATTTTTGCCTTTGTGGGAAATGCCTTTTTTGCAGGAATGTATTACTCTTTACAGCGATTACTCAAAGCCAGAATGTTCAGTGATTTTTTAAGCAATGTCCACTTTTGGGGCTGGCAGCTTATTATCGTTGCAGCAGCGATTACGCTTCCTTTGGGATATACTTCTTCAAAAGAATATGCCGAACTGGAATGGCCAATTGATATTGCCATTGCATTGATTTGGGTTGTAATGGGAATCAATATGATTGGTACAATGCTGCGCAGAAGAGAGCGTCATTTGTATGTTGCCATCTGGTTTTACCTTGCTACGTTTGTTACGGTTGCCGTTCTGCATATTTTCAACAATATCGAAATTCCGGTTTCATTTTTTAAAAGTTACTCCGTTTACGCTGGTGTTCAGGATGCTTTGGTGCAATGGTGGTACGGACATAACGCGGTGGCATTTTTCCTGACCACTCCGTTTTTAGGACTGATGTATTATTTTGTTCCTAAAGTAGCCAATCGTCCGGTGTATTCTTATCGTTTGTCTATCATCCACTTTTGGTCTTTGATTTTTATTTATATCTGGGCGGGACCTCACCATTTATTGTATTCGGCTTTGCCAAATTGGGCTCAGAATTTAGGAGTTGCTTTTTCGGTTATGTTGCTTGCGCCATCCTGGGGTGGAATGATCAACGGACTTTTAACCTTAAGAGGAGCCTGGGATAAGGTACGTGAAGAACCGGTTTTGAAGTTTTTCGTAGTAGCGATTACAGGTTACGGAATGGCAACTTTTGAAGGGCCGATGCTTTCGTTAAAAAACGTAAACGCCATAGCACATTACACCGATTGGATTGTTGCCCACGTACACGTAGGTGCTTTGGCCTGGAACGGATTTATGTCTTTCGGGATCATTTACTGGTTGATTCCGCGAATGACAAAAAGCAAATTATTCTCAAATAAATTAGCCAATTTCCATTTCTGGATCGGGACTTTAGGAATTATTTTATATACCGTTCCAATGTATGTAGCAGGTTTTCTGCAAGCATCAATGTGGAAACAATTCAATCCGGATGGGACTTTAACCTACGGAAATTTCCTTGAAACGGTTACGCAAATTATGCCAATGTACTGGATGAGAGCGATTGGCGGCACAATGTATCTGATCGGGATGTTAGTGTTGGTTTACAATATTATTATGACCGTTCGATTAGGGAATAAAATCGAAGATGAACTGGCTCAGGCTCCTGCTTTGCAAACCATTAAAAGCAGTAGAATCAACGGAGAAAAATTCCATAGCTGGTTAGAAAGAAAACCTATTCAGTTAACGATTTTAGCTACAGTAGCAATTTTGATTGGCGGAATCATACAGATTGTACCTACGATTATGGTCAAATCCAATATTCCAACCATTTCCAGCGTAAAACCTTACACACCTTTAGAACTGGAAGGACGTGATTTATACATCCGTGAAGGCTGTGTGGGTTGTCATTCGCAATCTGTACGTCCGTTTAGAAGCGAAGTCGAACGTTACGGACCACAGGCAAAAGCGGGAGAATTTGTGTACGATCATCCATTCTTATGGGGATCAAAACGTACGGGTCCCGATTTGCAAAGAGTTGGTGGAAAATACAACGACAACTGGCATTTCAATCATATGTGGAATCCACAAAGTATTTCTGCAGGTTCGATTATGCCGGGTTATAAATGGTTGTTTGACAACGAAGCAATGGACATTTCATTAACCCAAAAGAAAATGCAGGCTATGGTTTCATTAGGCGTTCCGTATTCGGATGCTGAAGTTGCCAATGGATTAAAGGACTTAAGAAAACAAGCTGTTTCGATAGAAAACAGTCTTAAAAATGATCCTGATTTTGTAAAAAGTTATGAAGAAAGCAAAAAAAGAGCGTTGGCCAAAGGAGAAAAATTTGTTCCAATGAACGAAAGGGAGATTGTAGCCCTTATTGCTTACATCCAAAGGCTTGGAACGGATATTAAAGTAAAAGAAACTTCTAAATAACAACATTATGTTCGAACAAATAAAACACAATATGGAAACGATTGCGGGTATAGAAATTTACCCGATTCTTTCACTCTTGATTTTCTTTTTCTTTTTTGTTGGATTAGGGTTTTGGGTTTTCTCCTATAAGAAAGATAAAATTCAGGAAATGAGTGAGATTCCATTAAATGATAATTCAATTTTATAATTTCAAAAGATAAATAGAATGAAAAAATTACTTCCAGTATTTGTATATCTAAGAGTACCACTGGTTTTCCTGACCGTTTTTGGTTTGGTGGAATATTGTATCGATTCAGGCGATCGTCCTGCGTTTATCAAGTTTCCGATGGTATTTTTGTTTTTAGTTGTATTTCTGTTTATTTTGATTGCAATCGAAATTACACTGAAAGCCGTAAATCGGGTGATGTATCAGTTAATGACTCCTGAAGAGAAGGCTCAAAAAGAATATGAAAGCAGTCTGGCTTTAAAAGAAACGGATTGGTACAAAAACCTGATGCATAAGCTGACCAAAACAGAGCCAATAGAAAGAGAAGGCGATTTGCTGATGGACCACGATTATGACGGAATCAAGGAATTAGATAACAATTTACCACCCTGGTGGCTGTATTTATTCTATATCGGAATTATTTTCGGGGTGGTTTACTTTGCTTATTATGAGGTTTTCGGCGGTGAAAATCAGGAAACGGAACTCAAAATAGAAATGGCTCAGGCAAAAGTTGATGTCGAAGAATACCTGAAAACTGCTCCCGACCTGATGGATGAAAAAACGGTGGTATTGCTTACCGATGAACCAAGTTTAGCCGCCGGAAAAGAAATTTTCACTACGAATTGTGCAGCTTGTCACAGAGCAGATGCAGGTGGGCAAATTGGTCCTAACTTAACTGATAAACATTGGATTTTAGGTGGCGGAATTAAGAATTTATTCCATACCATAACCAATGGCGGCCGGGATGGAAAGGGAATGATATCCTGGAAAGGAACTTTAAAACCTAAGGAAATTCAAAAAGTAGCCAGTTATATTTTGTCATTGCAGGGCAGTAATCCTAAAGATCCAAAAGCACCGGATGGTGAAATTTGGATCGATGAAGCCACAGCTGTAAAAGATGATACAACGAATAAATAAACAGGCAGTACAGCAGTTAAAAAATAGCAATTATGTCAAATTTACCGGACGAAGCTTTTAGAGATACCATTGGAACCGTTGACGAAAGTGGTAAACGAAAATTTATTTTCCCCAAAAAACCGTCAGGTAAGTTTTATGACTACCGAAAATGGGTGAGTTATTTTTTGCTGGCCGTTTTAATTGCCAATCCATTCATAAAAGTAAACGGGAATCAGTTTATGATGTTCAATATTTTAGAACGTCGATTCAATATTTTTGGTTTTCCGTTCTGGCCTCAGGATTTGTACCTTTTTGTAATTTCAATGTTGGTTGGAGTTGTATTTATTATTCTGTTCACCGTGGTTTTTGGCAGAATTTTTTGTGGATGGATTTGTCCGCAGACCATTTTTCTGGAAATGGTTTTCCGCCGAATTGAATATTGGATTGATGGTGATCGTGGCGCACAAACCCGTTTAGCAAAACAGGAATGGAATGCGGATAAAATCAAAAAAAGAGTTTTTAAATGGTTTATCTTTTTTCTTATTTCTTTTGGAATTGCGAATGTTTTCCTGGCATATTTGGTAGGAAGCAATACACTTTTTTTAATGGTCGAACAAGGACCGATAGATCAGGCGAGTAATTTTATTGCACTCCTGATTTTTACAGCTGTTTTTTATTTTGTTTTTGTGTCTTTTCGCGAACAGGTTTGTATTATCGCCTGTCCGTATGGAAGATTGCAAGGGGTACTTTTAGATAACAAATCGATCAATGTAGCCTATGATTTTGTCCGGGGCGAAAAAGAAATAGGCCGTGCCAAATTCAACAAAAAAGAAGACAGAGCCATTACCGGAAAAGGAGATTGTATCGATTGCCATCAATGTGTACACGTTTGCCCGATGGGAATTGACATCAGAAACGGAACGCAACTCGAATGTACCAATTGCACTGCCTGTATCGATGAATGCGATACGATTATGGAAAGTGTTGGTTTACCCAAAGGACTGATCCGATATGCATCTGAAGATGAAATCGAGAAAAAAGCGCCTTTTAAATTCACGGCCAGAATGAAAGGATACACCACAGTCTTATTGATTTTAATGAGCATTTTAATCGGAATGCTGTTTTTAAGAACGGATGTTGAAGCCATTATTTTACGCTTGCCAGGACAGCTTTTTCAGCACAAAGGTGATAAAATCAGCAATGTGTACACCTACAAAATCGTTAATAAAACAATGAAAGATTACAACGATATTCATTTTGAACTGATGGATCAAAAAGGTCAGATTAGGAATGTTGGCAACACTCATTTCAAAATAATAAAAGAAGGCATTTCGCAGGGGACTTTATTTATAGAAATTAATGAAGTGCTGCTAGAAAGTGATAAGACGAAAGTGAAAATTGGTGTTTACAACGGCAATAAATTGCTGGAAACCACAGCAACCAACTTTTTAGGACCAAGAAGTTTTAATTAAAATTCACAAATATGAAAATCAACTGGGGAACAGGAATAGTCATTGCTTTTGGGTTGTTTATGACCTTCATTTTATATTTTGTTTTTGAAGTACAATCCAACAGCAAGTATGATAACGATTTGGTTGTAGAAGAATATTATAAACACGATCTGCATTTTCAGGAGGAAATGAAACGCATTCAGGATGCCCACGATTTACAGCAAAAACCTATTGTCGAATATATTTCGGAAGGGGTGAAAGTTGTTTTTCCTGCTGTTTTCGATGCTGATAAAGTAAAAGGAAATGTATTGTTGTACCGTGCATCCAATAAAAAGTTTGATTTCAACACGCCAATTGCTTTGATTAATTCTGCTTTGTTAATTCCAAAAAGCAAATTAATCAAAGGACAATGGAAAGTCAATATCGAATGGCAATACGAAGGAAAAAAATATCTTTCGAAAGAAGTGATTTACGTTAATTAAAAATGTACACAGTTAAAAACTGATTTTTCAGTTCTAAATCTGCCTAATCTGCCTAATCTGCGTGAAAATTTTTAGCTCGCAGATTTAGCAAATTCAGCAGATTTTAAAAATTAGTTTAATCTATTTAATTTGTAGCTAAAAAATAAAAAAATGTTGTACACGGCTTTTATATTTGGTTTAATCAGTAGTTTTCACTGCATCGGAATGTGCGGGCCAATCGCTATGATGTTGCCGGTAGACAGGCAGAATGAAACCAAAAAAGCAACTCAGATCATAACATATCATTTAGGCCGATTGACTGCTTATGCTTCAATCGGCTTGCTTTTTGGCTTGCTGGGAAGAGGATTTTTTTTGGCAGGAATGCAACAGAAAATGTCCATTTTTATTGGAATACTGATGATTGTAATGGTGTTGATTCCTGAAAAAATAGTCGTGAAATATAATTTCTCCAAACCAGTTTACAAAATCATTTCAAACATCAAATCCAATTTAGGAAAACAGTTCAGAGACAGAAGTTATAAATCGCTTTTCACCATTGGTTTACTCAATGGATTCTTGCCTTGCGGAATGGTGTATGTAGCTTTATTTGGCGCTGTCGCGATGCAAAGTGCAGGTTTTGGAGTTTTATATATGATTTTATTCGGATTGGGAACGGTGCCTTTAATGACTGTAGTTGTTTATGTTAATTCAATGCTACAATTGCCTTTTCGAAATAAAATTCAAAAGGCAATTCCGTATGTTGCGGTGATTATTGGAATTCTGTTTATTCTGAGAGGTTTAGGATTGGGAATTCCCTACATTTCTCCATCGAATATGAGTTTGTTTGTACAGAATAGCCCTAATTGTCATTAACAGTCAGTTTGTGGTCTTACGCTTCCTGCAAGGTCTTTTTCTGACCTTGTAGGTATTTTAAAGGAAGCATGATACCTGTAAGGTTTTGTAAAACCTTGCAGGAATTAAAAAACTATAGTAAGCAATTATGTTAAACCGTCATCGAAAACAGATTAGTTTCCGGAGATTTTCTTTTTAAATGCAGATCAAAAGCCATACAAATATTACGGACGAATGGTCTTCCGGCTTCTGTAATTGTGATTTTATTTGCTTCGATTACGATCAGGTTATCGTTTTCCATTTCTTTTAATTCGGATAAAACACTTGGTATTTCATCAAAATATAAAGCTTTGTCATTCCAGGAAGTTTCAAATTGACAGGTCAAATTCAGAATGTGTTTTCGAATGATCAAATCCTCCTCATCCAAAATATGCCCTTTTACAACAGGCAGTTTATCCCATTCCAATATTTGATAATAATCTTCCAGATTCTTTGTGTTTTGGGCAAAACTATACCAGCTGTCGCTAATAGACGAAACGCCTAAACCAATCATTAATTGTGTTTTAGAAGCACTGTAACCCATAAAATTTCGGTGCAATTCCTGATTCCGGCTGGCTTTATACAAACTGTCAGAAGCTAAAGCAAAATGATCCATTCCAATTTCGTGGTAGCCATTTTTAGAAAGCAATTGTTTTCCAGTTTCATATAATTGTCGCTTTTCGGCATCTTTTGGAATATCTTCGTCATGAAATCCACGTTGTCCGTTTCCTTTGATCCAGGGTACATGGGCATAGCTGTAAAATGCCAAACGATCAGGTTTTAACGAATTTGTTTTTTCAACAGTATCGATTATATTGTCTATTGTCTGAAAAGGTAATCCAAATATGATATCATGTCCAATTGAGGTGTAGCCAATTTCTTTTGCCCAAAAAGTGACTTTTGCCACATTATGAAAAGGCTGAATCCGGTGAATAGCTTTCTGCACTTTTTCGGCATAATCCTGAACACCAAAACTCACGCGGCGAAAACCTAAATCATATAATTTTTGAAGCTGCTCATAAGTGGTATTATTAGGATGTCCTTCAAAACTAAATTCGTAGTTTTCGGCTTTATTGGCATAAGAAAAAATACCGTTGATAAGCTGCTCCAGATTGCTTTTAGAAAAAAATGTTGGGGTGCCTCCGCCTAAATGAATTTCCTTGATATTCGGTCTTTCAGAAAATAAATTACAATACAGGCTCCATTCTTTCAGCAATGCTTTGATGTACGTTTCTTCAACCGAATGATTTTTGGTAATCCGTTTGTTGCATCCGCAAAAAGTGCACAAGCTTTCACAAAAAGGCAGATGAATATATAAACTTATTCCGTTTTGTGAATTGCTTTCTTCGAATGATTTCTGAAAAGTGGCTATCCATTTTTCTGTTGTAAAATTACTTTCATTCCAATAAGGCACCGTTGGATAACTGGTGTATCTTGGTCCCGGAACATTATATTTTTGAATTAAAGAAGTTGACATAATCGTAATTTTAGGAATTAGAAATGATAATGAAATGACTAATTTGATTCATTCGGAATTTCAATACTGGTAATCTGTTGTTCATAATAATACAGTTCATCCTGCAGCACACTTTTATCCGATTCAAAAAAATTGGTTTCCTCAAAAGTGGAGTTGTAATAGGTAATTCCTTCTAGTAAATTGGCTTTAAAAGTCTCCCACTTTTTGATGTTCTTTTTGGTGACTTCGATCGTTTTTTCGATTTCCTCCTTCAGATAATCTACATAAAGCTGTAATTCTTTGATAAACATATTAGGCCGGTAACCTTCAGCCAGAACCGATTCGTAGCCGTTGATGTGTCTTACCATTTCGGATAAAGAAACTTCTTTGTCAAAATAGGCCAAATTAGGGCCCGGGCAAACGACAACTCCTTGTTTTTCGCCTTTTATCTCAATATCATTTTCCAGATAAGCGGTGTTGGCAAGTCCAACACACAAACAGGATTTTACGGTGATTTCAGCTTCTTTTTCTTTTCTTTTGACTAAAGAAAGGTTTTTAATTTCATCTAACTCTTTCAATTTTAATTGTTGGTATTTTCTGGAAGCCGTGCAGATTCCTTCTTTGGCATAATTAGTATTCAATGCCAAAAGTTTTTTGGGACAAGAACTTCCGGCTTTGTTTTTCGCAATGCGCTGGTTTCTTATAAACTCATTGGTTGTCCCTTTTATAGCATTGAATGGCACTCCCAAAGGCGAAATGTTACTGCGGTAAAAATCTTTTTCTGAGGCATTCATAAGGAGTTTACGAGTCGCTTCATCTGTAGAAGTCGCTTCGGGAACCAATAAAAAAGGGGAGCCCCAACCCACGGCATCGACATTGTAATTTTTCAATAGAAACTGATGCTCTTCAGCAGTTCCCACACCGCCCTGAACCGTAATTTTCAAATCCAAAGGCTGATTAGGAACCGGAATTCCTTTTTGAGAAAAAGCGGTACACATCAATTGATGGGCAGAAGCAATAAGCTCTTTTTTTCGTTGTTTAAATTCTTCCATAATTGGACCTAATAAAAGTCCGTCGGTTGCAAAAGCGTGACCTCCGCAATTCAATCCGGATTCTATTCGGTATTCGGAAACCCAGATTCCTTTTTTTGCCAAATAATTCCCCTGAATAAGTGCCGAACGGAAATCGCTTACCTTGAGGATTATTTTCTTTTTTAAAATACCATTTTCATCAGGAAAAAAATCTTTGAATTCCGAAATGTAATTATAAAGTGAAGGATTCATTCCGGCAGAAAGTACCAATGAAGAATTCAGTTCGCTTTCTGCAAAACCGCGTAAAGCAGCGTGCGCATCATTAAAAATTGGCGCTAATGCTTCTCCTTTTTTATAATTGGTCTTGTCAATTTTGGTCATGATATTTACATCAATCGCACCGGGACTCCAATGTTGGCTAATATAATTTTTTATGGTTTCAAACGAATCTGCATTTTTAGCTATTATCGCCGCAAGCTCTTTTTTTATAGCTGATTTCTGGGGTAAAGTTTCCAGAAATTTCAAAAGAGATTGTTTGTTTTCGGCAATTTCCGTACAGAAATTTTGGTACTTTTCCTGTACTATTTTACCAACCAGATTGAGATAGGATTTGGTACGTTCTGCACGATAATCGTGTATTTTAGTGGTGATTTCATTGTATGTAAAATGAAATTTTTTGCTGTAAAAAGCATTCATTTTTTCCATCAACTCATCATCTATAATAGAAATTACGGAGTTTATTCCCAAATGTGCTACCCGAATAGGGCTGTCTATGGTGTACGCCAATCCCATAACCGGGATGTAAAAGTCCTGAAGCTGTTCTGTTTTCATTGTAATAAAATTTCAGCTACAAATATTCAAAACATTGGTCTTTAATAATATGACAAATATCATACTGGGCGGAATTAAAATATGCAGGAATGTATTAGATGGAAATTTACTTGGTTTGAATTCCACCGTGGTCACAAAACAAAAAACCTATTTCGAACGAAATAGGTTTTTTTATGTATTTTTTAAACTGTTTTGTATAATTTCTTCAATAAGTTTATTTAATTCAATTTTATATTCTTAGAATGAGTAGTAGCAGATTTCAACCACTACACTGTCGGATAGTACCAACCTTTGATTAAAATTTCACCTTCAATTTATTACTTGATCCACTATTTCTTATATGCAATGTTGGGTTTTGATTTCTTCTATTTTTTTTCAGCGAAATAGGCAAATAGGTGGATTATAGTTGTTATTTTTTTATTCATCTCATAATTGTCCACCAACTCCTTTAAATTTGTCGACAAAGAAACTAATTTTCTGAAATACATTTTGTTTTTTAGTCAAATACTGAGGATTTAATGGACTCATTTTAGGTAAAATGGCATTTAGTTCCGTTCCATTTTCATTAGCAAACTCACGCTTTAAGGAAGTCGCTATATATCGCTTTGCTTCTTCCTCATTTAAGTTCTCATCTGTTATTAATTCTGAAGCCTCTTTTTTCTGTTTTTCCTGCGCATATTTGAAGAAAGAATCTATAACATTCGCTTTATCTTGAATGGTTTCAAGATCTGTTTCATTTATAAAATCTACAACTAAACTTTCTTTTGCTCTGTTGCCTATACTTGCACGAATCACCCTGCGGATTTCTTCTATCAAGGTGGCTTTGTCCTTATTCTTTTTATTATGCTCAAAAATCAATTCAAGAATATAATCAAGGTTAATTTCCTGTGACTTTAGTAGGTCTATTTCAAAGACTACATCGTCCCAGTCGATTGTTGATTCTTCGGATTCTTTGCCATTTTTCTCACGTCTTAACCAATCACGTATATCATTATAAGTAGAGCGATAATCTTGAATCATTCGTTCTGGTAACAAGTTTATCTCTTGCATTGTAGCTATTTCCTCTTCAGTTACATAATAAACTTCTTTAAATGTTTCAATGGCTTCAGTGTCGTTTATATCTATTGTTTGAAGTGCTTTGAGAGTCGTGAATTCATCGTAATTCTGTAGTATGTTTTCTACTCGCAAGTACTCTCCAAATAGTTTTGAAAACTCTTTTTTGTCTTTTTCTTTTAAAATTTCATCTGGGTTCGGGAACTTTTCATTTAAGTCTTTTACAACATCTATGAAACCTCTACGTGCTTCCCCTGTGGCAATGTCCGTAAAGCCTTCTAGAAATTCTTTGTAACTCTTTTCAAGGACTACATTTTTAGTATTTTTATCTCCAAATAGCGTAATGGCATCAACAGTAGCTGTTTCTAAATCTCTAAAAGTAATAATATTCCCAAAGGTTTTTGTAGCATCATATATACGATTGGTACGAGAAAAAGCTTGCATTAGACCATGATATCGCAGGTTCTTATCTACAAATAAAGTATTAAGGGTTGGGGCATCAAAACCAGTAAGAAACATGCCAACTACTATGATTAAGTCAACTTCTTTATTCTTTACACGTTTTGCAAGATCACGATAGTAGTTTTGAAATTCTTTGCTTTCCACTCCAAAACTGGTTTTAAACATTGCATTATAGTCGTTTATTCCTGCAGTTAAAAATTCTTTGGCACTGCTATCCATTGCAGATGGTTCAAAGTTTTCATCTACTATTTCACCAATGGCACTCTGCTCTTCGTTGGCTGCATATGAAAATATTGTTGTAATTTTTAAAGGCTTTTCATTGTCTTTTTGAAGACGATTTAATTCCTCATAATAACATTTAGCTGCCTCAATACTACTCACGGCAAACATGGCATTAAAACCTTTATTTCCTCCTTGATTCCTATGTGTTTTTATTCTAAAATTATTTAGAATGTATTGAGAAATCTCTTTGATACGAGCAGGATGCAAAAATGCTTTTTTGTTTTCTGCTGCACTTAATTTTTTCTCATCTTGTTCTGTTTCGATACCCTTAAACTTAGGACGAACATCATTGTAATCTACTTTGAATTTCAATACTTTTTCATCCCTAATGGCATCAGTAATTACATATGAGTGCAATTCTCGACCAAATACACTTGCTGTTGTTTCTGCACCTAAAGCATTCTCGGGAAATATTGGTGTTCCGGTAAAACCGAACTGATAAAATCTTTTAAACTTTTTCTTTAGGTTCTTTTGTGCTTCACCAAATTGGGAGCGATGCGCCTCATCAAAAATGAAAACCACTTGTTTTTGATAAATGGATATATCACTCTCCGTTTTCATTAGGTTGTTCAGCTTCTGAATAGTGGTGACGATAATTTTATTATCCTCTTTTTCAATATTCCTTTTTAAACCTGCCGTGCTATCTGAACCGTTGACACTATCTGGAGAAAAGCGTTGGTATTCTTTCATTGTTTGAAAGTCTAAATCTTTACGATCTACCACAAAGAAAACTTTATCAATGAAATCTAACTGTGTAGTTAAGCGAGCTGCTTTAAAACTTGTAAGTGTTTTACCCGAACCAGTGGTGTGCCAAATATAACCACCACTTTCGGCTTTAGACCAATTTTTAGCTTCAAAAGAACTCTTTATTTTCCATAATATTCTTTCTGTTGCTGCAATTTGATAAGGTCTCATGATGAGCAACGTATCACTCGTATCAAAAACCGAATACGTGAGCAATACATTTAATAAAGTATGCTTTTGAAAAAAGGTCGTCGTAAAATCTTTAAGGTCTTTAATTAATGTATTATCGGCTTTTGCCCAGTTCATGGTAAAGTCAAAGCTGTTTTTGTTTCGCTCAACGGTGTTTGCAAAATAGCGGCTGTCAGTTCCGTTGGAGATCACAAAAATCTGCAAGTATTTGAAAAGAGAATTATTACTGTTAAGACTCTCCTTGGTATAGCGATGCACTTGGTTAAATGCCTCACGAATAGCAACTCCACGTTTTTTTAGTTCTACTTGTACCAAAGGCAAGCCGTTGATTAAAATAGTAACATCATAACGATTGGCATGCGTTCCCTTTTGTTCAAATTGTGCAATTACTTGCACTTTATTACGAGCAATAGTCTTTTTATCTACTAAATAAATGTTTTGAATATGTCCATCGTCAAAAACAAAATCGTAAATATAATTATCATGAATTTTTCTTGTTTTTTCAACAAGGTTATCACTCGGTTTATCCAAATATTCCTCTACAAAACGAGCCCATTCGCTGTCTGAAAATTCCATGTTATTAAGAACTTGTAATTGTAATCTCGCATTAGCTAACATGGCTTCAATAGTAGTCAATTTAGGATTCTCATATCCTTGATTCATTAAGTCTTGGATAAATTCTTTCTCAAGAGCCGCCTCCGTTTGATAAACCGCAGGTGCCTCATTCACCTCTAAATACTTGGTATAGTTATCTAAAACAATAAAATTGTTTGATTCTGCTATGGTTTTATACTGTGTCATTTGCCTCAATTACATTTGCGGTAATAGTTGATTTAAAGCTATACATTCTTTTTAATTCTCCTACCAAGAATGCCAATACTCTCTTATCATTTTCGTCTAGAATTGATATTTCTTCTCCATGGTGCTTTGAATGGCTAGAAAGATTAATGATACGGTTATAATATGCCTCTTGTGCATCTTGAGGCAAAAGATCTCTCCAATTTTCATAGCCTAGAAAGGTAGAGGTTTTTTCGAAAATATTTCGAAGAAAGTTATAGTGATACTTTTGAATATCACCTGATTGAATTACAATTTCAAGTTCAGAT
Source organism: Flavobacterium sp. Flavsp81 (assembly GCF_059491325.1). NCBI lineage: Bacteria > Pseudomonadati > Bacteroidota > Flavobacteriia > Flavobacteriales > Flavobacteriaceae > Flavobacterium > Flavobacterium sp. Flavsp81. The sequence continues at coordinate 4,502,560 of NZ_CP168505.1, forward strand.
AAAAGAAATAAATGATATGAAAAAGGGGAGTCTTTTTGTTGTCCCTTTAATTCAAAAGTTCCATCCTCTAATTTTCCTAAAAGCCATTTCCTTGATTTCTCTGGTTTATAGCCATGCCTATTATCTCTGCGCTCAAATTCATTAAAAAGTACATTGTAAAAGAGTGGATTGTGAGTCGTAATGATATATTTTAATTGAGAAGGGCTTGATTTAATCAATGTTGCAATATTTACACCCAATTCAATCAAATGTGAATCATCCAAAGAACTTACTGGATCGTCAATAAAAACATATTCTAAATTGTCAAACTGATTAGTTTCACGTTCATTTGGTTCTGGAATATTTAAAACTTCAACGACTTGTTCGAGTAAACAATAAAAGACACTCCAAATAAAGCAACTTTCTTCACCTTTTGAAATCTTAATGTTTTCAATGTTTTCGGCATTACCACCTTCAATAGAGAAGGTTACTTCTGTGTAAGGGTTGACAGTAATATCTATATTTTCTTCATTTTTAAAAGTATACGTCTCGTTAAAACGTGGTGTTAATTTATCACTAGCATAATGCTGAAAATTAGTTATAATGTTTGGACCCTGTCCCTGATCCCGAAGTACCCAGTTTGTAAAACCGTTGGGTTGTATTTTTAGTTTTCTATCTGAGTCAGTATCCAAATCATTATCCCAAAAGAATAAGTCTTCAGTAAATGCATTGTAGTAAAGTATTTTTAAATTTGATTCTTCTTGGTCTTCGGCTTCAGTATTTTTTGGGGCTATTAACTCCTTAAATTCCCTTGATAGTCGTGTTTTTCCAGTACCATTAAAAGCGTAGATTAACTGCACTTTTTTATTTGTATCCTTAAGAGATTGCGCTATTTCTATTAATGACTGACTCATATTATGCTTTTAAATTGTCTTTTGGAAATGTTAGTAGCCTATCACGGTAATATGCATACTGCTTTTTACGTAGCAAAATTTCCTTTGACAAACCTTCGCTTATTGATTTAGTAAGTGTGTCAAATTTATCTAAAATTGCAACTATATTCTCTTGTTCTGCTAGTGAAGGGACAGGTATTGTTACATTACTTAACCCTTTGGAATGAATAGCAGAAATTTTACCCGAAGAAATATTTTTTTTTATTTGATCATGGTATTGCTTAGTACGTGTAAAATATGCAAAATATTTAGGATTTAATGAGCTCCTGTAGGAAAAACAAGCATCATGAATAACAACACCTTCATCACCTAACCAAGCTGTTCCCTTTCCTAAATCTTCAATTGTTTCTCCTGCAGCAACAATAACTACATCGCCTTTTTCAGCAACTCTTAGCTTTTTATTTTCAACTAACTCAGCGCTAAGAAATGACTTACTTTCATTTGCCCAAGTGCCATAATGAGTGTACATTTCTCCATAATGAAGGCAAGGAACGCCATCTGCAACCATATCGGTTTTTACAAATCTTTTACCTCTTTGAAATTCCCCAATTTTATTTAAGGGTTTTATCATAACTTCGCCGTTATCAAAGGTAAATAATTCGTTAAGATAGTAGTTATACTGTTGTTTTCGAGCTGTAAGCTCTGCTGTAAGTTCTGCTGTAAGCTCTGCTGTAAGCTCTGTAAAAGAATCGAGAATATGGACAATTTCTTTTTGGACTTCACGAGGTGGTATGGGGATTTGGAAAGTATTCATTACAGATGAACTTAAATTATTAATAGTAGAACTATTAAGCATTTCATCGAGATATTTCTGGAAAATCTCACTGGTCAAAACATGAAACAAAAAACGTGGCTCTATTTTTTCTGAGCACCTGATAACACCCATAAAACCACCAAAGTAATAATCTAAATTTGAAAAAATATAAGCAACTTTACCTACATGTTCACGGCTACCACTTGCAGCACTAATTAAAATATCATTTTTAAAGAGTTTTTGACTTTCTTTAACTTTAGTGTCTGATTTTATGCGTTTAATATTATCAAAATTTATAGTATGTCTTGAAAGAGTGATATTATTTGCTCTAATTACTTTGTAACCAGTATTATTTCCGCTTTCGTTACTTTTATTGTAGGTTAATCCACGAACATATTTGGCCACTTCCCCCAAAGGTTCCCATTCCACAGCAACGCCGTCCAATAATTTTTCTAAATAATTCATGCTTCAATCTCTTTTATAATTGCATCAATATCTGCACGAAGTTTATCTATTTTTTTTACTGTTTTGGTAACTTCTTTATTCAATTCAACTATGTTAATTTTCTCTCGATTGTCTTTCGTTTCCACATAGGAACTTACAGATAAATTATAATCGTTTTCAGCAATAAGTTTATTATCGATAGATTTTGCAACATATTCTACATCTTCTTTGCTATCAAACATTCTCATAACTTTCTCAATATGTGCATCTGTCATCATATTGTTATTCGTTACCTTCTTGAAGAAATTTTCACCACTAACATCAATAAACTGTGTTTTTGCATCTGTTTTATGTTTTGAAAGCACTAGAATAGTGACTGAGATAGAGGTGCCGTAAAACAAGTTTGGTGCTAAAGCGATAACGGTTTCTACAAAATTACAATCAACTAGGTATTTTCTAATTTTCTTTTCGGCACCACCACGATAAAAAATACCAGGAAAACAAACTATGGCTGCCCTTCCTTTACTGGAAAGATAGCTAAGTGCATGCAGAACAAATGCAAAATCTGCTTTTGATTTAGGAGCTAGTACACCAGCAGGAGCAAAACGATCATCGTTTATAAGTGTTGGGTCATCATCTCCAACCCATTTTACCGAATACGGAGGATTTGATACAATGGCGTCAAAAGGTTTATCATCAATAAAGTGAGGATTATGAAGCGTATCACCTAAAGCTATATTAAACTTGTCGTAATTGATGTTGTGTAAAAACATGTTCATGCGAGCCAAGTTATAAGTTGTGTGGTTTATTTCCTGACCAAAAAAGCCTTCTTCAATTATATGATTGTCAAAGTGTTTTTTTGCTTGTAGCAATAAAGATCCAGACCCTGCCGCCGGGTCATAAATTTTATTTACTTTTTCTTGTTTATGCATTGCCAATTGCGCAATAAGCTTAGAAACGTGTTGAGGTGTGAAAAACTCACCACCTGACTTTCCTGCATTAGCAGCGTAATTGGAAATTAGAAATTCGTAGGCATCACCAAAAAGGTCGATTTGATTGTCCTCAAAGTTTCCGAAATTTAATTCCTCAACACCTTTTAAAACAGAAGCTAGACGGCTGTTTTTGCTTTCAACGGTGTTGCCAAGTCGAGTACTGGTTGTGTCAAAATCAGCAAACAATCCTTTTATATCTTCTTCCGATGGATACCCATTTGCGGAACTTTCGATTGATGCAAAAATGGCTTTTAAATCTGTATTAAGGTTTGGATTGGTATTGGCAGTTTTCGCAATATTTACAAAAAGTTGACCTGGATAAATAAAATACCCTTTTGTTTTAACAGCATCATTTTTTATTTCTGGTGTTACTACATCATCAGATAAGCTAGCGTAATCAATGCTATCATCACCACCTTCTATATATTTTGTGAAATTTTCACTAATAAATCGATAGAAAAGTGCTCCCAAGACAAAGTGTTTGAAATCCCATCCATCCACAGAGCCTCTTACTTCATTAGCAATTTTCCAAATTTTAGCTTGTAATTCAGCTCTTTGTATTATACTTGTCATTATGTTTTTATATCGTTATTTCTTAAGCTTTTATTCATTTTTTTCTAGTAATATTATTCTAACCATTGGCAGAAATTTGAAAACAACTCATTTGTATAGCCAACTATTATTCGCAAATCTACCCAAATAATACTTTATATGCGTAATTATATATTTAAAAGTAGCATTTTCTTTGTTGGAAAATATAGAGAAATTTTGGAACCAACCTAGGGTAGTTGCCTGAAATTTGAACGGATTAGCGTTCGTTATTCACTTTAGGGGAAGCAATCAAAAAATGGTCAATGTAAATCCAAAATTGGGGATTAATACTCAACCAGTTCTTAACTATATTTGAATAAAGAATTCAACTTTAAGTTAAAAGTTAACCCTGTTATTTTTAACTTACACACTTTATAGGATAGTATCTTTTAAATAAACATCTTCATTTCTTTTATGTTATTCCTGTTATACGAAGTGTTCCTTTATGAAAAGCTGCGTAAATATCTCTGACTTCGCACCCCCAATCTAATCAATCTAATAACGCTTTTGCAAAAATAAGTATAAAACAAAAAAGCTCCAGATTTCTCTGAAGCTTTGTTTTAGTAGCGGGAACAGGACTCGAACCTGTGACCTTCGGGTTATGAGCCCGACGAGCTGCCTACTGCTCTATCCCGCGATGTTTCGGGTGCAAAGATACGCAGTAAATACAGTTTCGCAAAGAAATTGCCGGTTTTTTTTAAGGAAAAGAGATTTAAGCCTGTAATCCTTTGTAATGGAGATGCTTCTGTCTTATGTTTTGTTAGTGATAATTTTTTTCTTCTTTAATTTCCTGCTCTATTCTTTTATTGATGCTGACCTTGGCTCCGGTAAAAAGAAAAATAGTGGTTTTGTATTCCCGGGCATATTTATTTGTTACTTCACCTGCAATAGAAGAAGACTCAAAATACGGACTGGTTTCTTTAAACTCATTGCTGTCTTCCTCATATTCTTTTACCCTGATCAGATTTTTATAGGGCACATCAAGAGTAAACCAATTTACATAATCGGCATTAAAAGAAACTGCTCTGATTCCTTTTTTTGTATAATAATTGATAGCTCCGGCTTGTCCGTAATTGTCGCAAAGCACAAGTGTCTCTTTTTGATTTGATAAGGCAGCGTAAGCAGAATCGGTTTTGCGGGCGAGTTCTTTCCATCCCAGCATATCGGCAAAATCTTGTGGCAGCACATGGTCTTTTCCGTCTTCCCAACGAAGCATGCCCAGTTTTTTATATTTTTCTGAGTGGTTGACCATATATTCAGGACTTTTGTTGGGAAAAGCCAAATCGTACATCGGGATAAAAAACAATAATGGAATGATGATAAATACAGGTTGTAAATAACGTTTCCAACCCACGTTCAGCACATTGGAAAGAAAAACAGCCCCAAAAGCAATATAAATCGGGTACAGGCCAATGGCATAATACGCTTTGGCTTTGAAATATAAAAAAACAATAAGGGTAAAAATCATTGTCGCAAAGAAGAATTTATATTTCGAAAAAGGCTTGTAAAATAACAAGGCATATAAAGCCGAAAGAATAACCGGAAATGCCCCGATAAAAAACAAGATCTGCTCTTTCAAAAATCCTATGCGGTCAACATTGACCAATTGGGTTTCGGCCAGTTCTTTCATATGATGAACAATCGGAAATTGATTGTTGTATTGCCATAAAAGATTCGGCAGAATTAATATCAATCCGGGAATCAGAGCGAAATACAGATTTTTCTCTGCTAAAATTCGCCTTTGGCCGGAAAGCAAAAGAGCAGGTAAGAGGCCAATAAGCAGGAAAAGAATGTTGTATTTATTCAGAAAGCTAAAAGCGAAAACCACTGCAGCGACATAAAGCCATTTTGTTTTTTCAGTAGTAATGTATAAAATGACAACATAATAAAATGTCGTCCAGCACAATATATCCAATGAGTTAGGCTGATACAGCATATTGATTCGCAGCAGCGACGAAAACACAATACAGGTTGCCCCTAAAATTAAGGCATATAAATTTCCTTTCAGGGTTTCAATAGTTTTCCATACCACAATAAGTGTTAGAACTCCAAAAAGGGCAGGGAAGAACTTAACCCAGAAAACAGAATTTCCGAGTAAAAATATGATATAAGAAATCCAGGAAGTGACCGGCGGAACTGATAAATATCCCCAGGCTAAATGATGTGCCTGATCGAGATGCAGGTATTCATCACGCTGCAAATCATATTGGGGACTCAGCAAAACGTATTGTAAAACAAATTTTAAAATAATAAACCCAATTAAAATTATTGTTTTTTTGGTCATGGAAATTTGGTTTTCTTATGGACAATTTTTGTTTTTTTAAGCTAAATAAATTTATAAGGACTTAAAATGTTTAGCTAATATATCATTTAATTGAATAATTCACTAATTCGGTTTTTAGACTTTTTATAAACCCATCCATAAGCTTATAGTAACATAACAATAGATCCTAACTCCTTCAGTTTATTGATTCCATATTCTTATTTAAAGTTATAAATCATTGTAATCAGCCGGATACTGCGGAAAATTTCAGGATAAAAGATGGGTAATATGTCTATAGTTTTGAATGATGTGTCCATCTCTTAGATATTCATTATTCATAATTTTATCTTAATTAAAGTATCTAATTATTTACGGATGACAGAAGTGAAAAGTAAAGTGTACGATGTAAATATTTGATACAAATGTTTAATTGATTTTTGATTTTGTTTTAGTTTGAGTTAGTGTAAAAAGGGAGATTAATTAAATAATCTCCCTATTTTTTGCTGCTGTTTTTTAAACAAATGTCTGGTGTTAATTTAATGAATGTATAATAATGAAAAGAGAGAATTTAGAAATTAGAAACTATAAATCCTTAAGGCGTGCTGTTGCTTTTTTTGCAATGCTGTTTTTTGTAGTATCTGGTGCGTATTCCAAAAATGAAGAAAGCACAAAAAGTTCAACAGCTGTATTGGAGAAGCTTATTGGGAATCGTGCACAGGAGTTTGATTTGCATATTATTGAAAATAAAGACCAAACCAATTCAGATTGGTTTGAAGTAGAAACAATTGGAAACCGTGTAAAAATTCAGGCCACATCGAATACCGCAATTTGTTATGCCGCCTATACTTTTCTTAGAGATATTGGAGCCGTTTTGGTTAGTTGGGAAGGAAACAGAATTGACTTGCCAAAGTTCTGGCCAAAATATTCAAAAAAGCAGTCTACACCCTTTAAATACAGGGAATATTTAAACGCTTGTACTTTCGGTTATACTACGCCATGGTGGGATTGGGAACGCTGGGAACAGGAAATAGACTGGATGGCACTTCACGGAATTAACCTGCCAACAGCAATGGAAGGTCAGGAAGCAGTCTGGCAGCAATTATGGAAAGAATATGGATTAACAGACAGTCAGTTGCAGGCACATTTTACAGGACCTGCATTTTTGCCATGGCAGAGAATGGGGAATATAAACAGTCTGGAAGGACCATTACCACAAGAATGGATAAATAAAAAAGAAAACATTCAGAAGAAGATATTGCAAAAGATGAGAGCTTTAGGAATGCATCCTGTCGTACCTGCTTTTAGTGGTTATGTGCCAAAAGCATTTGCAGAGAAACATCCGGGCTCAAAAATCAGCGAATTAAAATCCTGGTCAGGAGGAGGTTTTGAAAGTACTTATTTGCTGGATGCTAATGATCCTTTGTTTAAGGAAATAGGAAAACGTTTTATAGAAATTTACACAAAACTATACGGTTCATCTGATTTTTATTTGGCCGATGCTTTTAATGAAATAACACCACCTGTTTCTGAAGAACATAAATATGAGGAACTGTCGGATTATGGAAAAACTATTTTTGAAACCATTAATGAAGCTTCCCCCGGCGCTACCTGGGTTATGCAGGGTTGGCTTTTTGGAGATAATAAAGAGTTTTGGACTAAAGAAGCTACCAAAGCTTTCCTTAGTAAAGTGCCTAATGACAGGATGATGATACAGGATTATGCAAACGACAGGCATAAAGTATGGGAAAAACAAGAAGCGTTTTACGGGAAGCAATGGACCTATGGTTACGTACATAACTATGGAGGATCGAATCCTGTTTATGGAGATTTAAATTTCTACAAAAATGAACTCACACACTTATTAGGAAATCCTGATAAAGGGAATATTGTTGGTTATGGAGTGATGCCTGAGGGCTTAAATAACAATTCTATAGTTTACGAATATATTTATGATCTTCCATGGACTCAGGGAAAGGAACCGGTAAATGACTGGCTAAATAAATATTTAAAAGCCAGATACGGAAAAAACATTTCTGCCCCAGTTTTTCAAGCCTGGCAATTGTTAATCGAATCAGTTTACAGCACGAAATATTGGGAAACACGCTGGTGGGAAGGCAAAGCGGGAGCTTATTTCTTTTTTAAGGGACCTACTCTAAAAATAACAGAATTTAAAGGAAATCCAGGGGATAAGGAAAAGCTAAAACAAGCTTTGGATATTCTGAAAAAAGAAAGTAAAAACTTCAATAAAAACAGTCTTTATTTTTATGATTTGCTGGACATGTCAAGGCACTATTATTCACTTTGTATTGATGATTTATTGATAGAATGTGTTGCCGCTTATAAGTTGAAAGACATAAAGAAAGGAGATGGATTATTTAAAAAAATAGAGAAACAGGCCTTGGATATAGATAACATGCTTTCCGGACAGCCTTTGAACAGCCTGAATAATTGGTTAAAATCTGCTTCAGATTACGGAAGTTCTCCTGAGGAATCCAAACTGTACGTAAAAAATGCAAAAACAGTAATAACACTTTGGGGAGGTGAAGGTAATCTGAATGATTATGCTTCCAGATCATGGCGCGGTATGTATAAAGGATTTTACTGGCCAAGGTGGAAAATGTTTTTGCACGCGCAAAGAGAAGCAGCAATTAAAAACACACCATTTGATGAAGCCAGAGAAAGAGAATTAATAAAGCAATGGGAAATTAAATGGTGTGAGAGCAAAGAAATGTATTAAACTGAGTTCGATACAAGATTTATTTACTTCAAAATTTAAACTATTCATAGATGAATCGTTCCTACGGAACTCCTTAAAATTGATCATAGAATATTTTCAACGGATTAAAACCGTTGCTGCAAAGCGAATCGTTTCTCAGGAGCTTTAGCGTAAAAGAGCCGTAGGCTCACTACATATTATAGCAACGGATTTTAATCCGTTGATAACCAGGAATGATGAAAGCAGTTCCGTAGGAACGATCCATATAAAATTGATTTTTGCAACAATAGATTTTATATCGAACTCAGGTTATTAGGAATTTACAAAATATTTAATCAATAAATAAAATAAAAGCGATGTTAAAAAGCGACATAGACAAAGCAACAAGTTTTGAAAAGAGATTTGAGAATATAGGAACTGTAGTTTATGAAAATTCAGTAATAGCTTCCAAATCAGTAGCCAATGAAATAGCAGGTTTAATAAGAGAAAAGCAGGCACAAAAACAATTATGCATCTTAGGCCTGGCTACGGGATCGAGCCCCAAAAGTTTATATGCGGAACTCGTTCGCCTTCATAAAGAAGAAGGACTGAGTTTTAAGAATGTAGTATCATTCAATTTAGATGAATATTACCCAATGGAACCGGATTCTATAAACAGTTACGTTCGGTTTATGAAGGAACTGTTGTTTAATCACATCGATATTTTGCCGGAAAATGTTCATATTCCTGATGGTACCTTATCTAAAGAGGCGATAGGAGATTATTGCAATGATTATGAAACTAAGATTGAAGCGTTGGGAGGTCTTGACCTGCAAATTCTGGGAATCGGAGGTAATGGCCATATCGGATTTAATGAATCCGGGTCACTGCAAAACTCAAAAACCCGTTTAGTAGCTCTCGATCATATTACGCGTGTAGCTGCAAGCAAGGATTTTTCGGGTCTGAATAATACGCCAAGAACAGCGATTACCTTAGGAGTAAAAAAGATTATGGAAGCCAAACGGGTTATATTGCTGGCTTGGGGCGAAGGAAAATCGAATATAATTAAATCTTCTGTCGAAGGTCCTGTGACCAATTTGGTTCCGGCCTCTTTTTTACAGGAACATAATAATACCACTTTTGTTCTGGATAAAGCAGCGTCTTCAAAATTGACCCGTATCAATACACCGTGGCTGGTTGAAAATGTAAATTGGACAGATACCCTTATACGAAAAGCTGTTTTAGGCCTGGCTTTGCATTTGAAAAAACCAATACTAATGTTGACGGATGCCGATTATATTGAGAACGGTATGAGTGATTTGCTTGCAGACTTAGGTCCGGCTTATGATATTAATATTAAGATTTTCAATAAACTGCAAAATACCATCACCGGATGGCCGGGAGGGAAACCCAATGCCGATGATAGCAAAAGACCTGAGAGAGCAGAACCTGCCAAAAAACGGGTTCTTATTTTTAGTCCACATCCTGATGATGACATTATAAGTATGGGTGGAACCTTTAAACGCCTGCATGAACAGGGTCATGAAGTACATGTAGGATATCAAACCTCCGGAAATATTGCTGTAGCAGATGATGAAGCATTACGATTCGCCAGTTTTGTATGTGATTACAATGATAAATTTGGAATTGCCAGTATGGAGGCTAATGATATCTACAATAAATCTGTTGAATTTCTTAAGAATAAAAAAAACAGCGAAACTGATATTCCTGAAGTAAGAAATATTAAAGGACTGATACGAAAAGGAGAAGCCCAGGCTACATGTCATTTCGTAGGATTACCGGATAGCAGGATTCATTTTATGGAACTTCCGTTTTATGAAACAGGTACGATTGAGAAAAAACCATTAGGAGAAGAGGACATCCGCAGAACTATGGATTTGATTGAGAAGATAAAACCTCATCAAATATATGCAGCAGGAGATTTGGCAGATCCGCATGGTACCCATAAAGTATGTTTAGATGCCATTTTTGAAGCTGTAAAACGATTGAAAACAAAAGATTTCATGAAAGATTGCTGGGTTTGGCTTTACAGAGGCGCATGGCAGGAGTGGGGAATTGATGAAATTGAGATGGCCGTACCAATGGGACCGGATCAGGTACTGGAAAAAAGAAAAGGTATTTTTAAACATCAATCACAAAAAGACGGAGTGGTTTTTCAGGGTTCTGACAGCAGGGAATTTTGGCAGCGCGCCGAAGATCGAAACAGAGAAACAGCAGATTTATACCATCAGCTTGGATTATCACATTATGCAGCAATGGAAGCTTTTGTGAGATGGATATATTAGTAAAACTTTGACTACATAATGGTAAAAAAATAAGTCTCAAACCCCTTATTCTCATTGACTTTACTAAAAATATCCATGTTTCTGAATAACCTGTCCATTTGTTAACATTTCTTTAATACTAATTTCGTCTTGACTATATAACCAATTAACTTAATAAACATGGAAAAACTTAAACTTTTATTATTGGCCTTTTTTCTTGGCTTCTCCATTAATACATGGGCACAAAAAACAGATGTGACCGGTATAGTTCTAGATGAGAAGGGTATACCATTACCCGCTGCCAATATACTCGAAAAGGGTACGAACAAAAGTGTCGTAACAGATTTTGACGGAAAATTTAAAATGAGTGTTTCAAATAGAAATGCCGTATTGGTAATTTCCTATATTGGATTTCAGGACCTGACTCTCAAATTAGATGAATCAAAAACCAATTATTCAATTAAATTATCTCCTACTACTACTACTTTAGAACAAGTTGTTGTGGTTGGTTATGGAAAAGGAACCCGTAAAAACTTAACTACTGCTGTAACTTCAATTAAATCTGAAGAATTAAATAAAGGAGCAATCAGTGATGTAGGGCAGTTACTGCAAGGTAAGGTTTCGGGTCTGAACATTTCATCAAGTGGAGATCCTACAAGACCAGCTTCAGTAGTTTTGCGTGGAGTTTCTACATTAAACAGTTCTCAGGGTCCATTTTATGTAGTAGATGGAATTCCCGGGGTTGACATTTCGGTTATTTCACCGGATGATATCGCAACTATTGATGTATTAAAAGATGCTGCTGCAACTGCAATTTATGGTAACCGTGCTGCCAATGGAGTTATTATGGTTACTACAAAAAAAGGCAGTAAAGACAGAACTCAAATCTCTTATAATGGTTATTTTGGTTATGAGCATGTTACCAATCAGCTTGATATGATGAGTGCAGATCAACTGAGAGCATTTACTGCCAAGAACAATTTGAATTTTACTCCTGAAAATGATAAAGGTGCAAATACAAATTGGCAGAAAGAAATTTTAAGATCCGGAGGGGCAGCTTCAAGCAGTCATAACATATCAATGAGCGGAGGTGGTGAACATGGTAATTATACAGCAAGTTTAACTTCTCTTAATAAAGAAGGAGTTCTTATGAAAAGTGATTTTTCGCGTGTGATTGCCCGTTTATCTGTTGAGCAATATGCCTTTGATGATAAAGTTAAATTTGGTTTGAATGTTACCAACTCAAGTAGCAAATATACCAATGTGCCTCAGCGTAATGCAGTGCTTTTGCAATCTGTAAGTTATCTTCCGGTTTCTCCGGTAAAAAATCCTGATGGAACTTTTTTCGAAAATTTTGTTAGTCCAGGATATTTTAATCCGGTGGCTATGATTGAGCACGGAACTGATGAGACAAAAGCAAATAATCTTGTCGGCAGCTTTACTACTGAAGTAAAACTTCCTTTTGGATTTACATATAACTTAAACATTTCACATCAAAAATTAACTGCAACCCATGGAGAATTTTATGATAGCTATTATTCAAAATATAATAGTGCAAATTTCTACAATAACCCAGATCCGCCTCAAACAAGAGGACTTGTGAATTTTGGAGTAAATGGTTCAGCATTAAGAAATTCTTATGAGAATACTAATAATATTATTGAGAGCTTTTTAACCTGGGACAAGACTTTAGGAAGTCATAAAATAAAAGCTGTTGTAGGATATTCATGGCAGGAAAATATTTTGGGAGACGGATTTCAGGCCACTGCAACTAATTTCCCTGTAGATAATGTAGGATATAATAACCTTGCTTTAAGCAATTATACTTCAGTTAATGGTTATGTAGTGAATTTTGGAGATAGCAGAGCCTATCAAAAAACACGTTTGATCTCAGAGTTTGGACGTTTAAACTACAATTATAAAGATAAATATCTTTTGCAGGGAACGATTAGAAGAGACGGAGGTTCTGTATTTGGATCAAATAATCGTTGGGGATATTTTCCTTCTGTAGGGGCTGCATGGAGAGTTGACAAAGAGGGCTTTATGCAGGATCAAAAACTTTTTAGTGACTTAAAATTCCGTGCGAGTTATGGAGTAACAGGAAATTCATCAGGATTTAATGCTTACACAGCTCAGTTTATTTCGGGAAGTTTAGGAACTTTTTATTATAACGGACAGCAAATAGGAGCTTATGGTCCTAATCAGGCAGCAAACCCGGATTTGAAATGGGAAAAAACAGCTACCACAAATATAGGTGTTGATTTTGCCATATTGAGCGGAAAAGTAACGGCTTCTGTTGATCTATATGACAAGAAAACGACTGACATGATTTTTAATTATGCTGTAAACCCTGTACTTGTGCCAGTAGGAACTATTGTAGCGAATGGTGGAACTATGTCTAATAAAGGTATTGAGATTAGTTTGGGTGCCACACCTGTTAAAACTGCGAATTTTACCTGGTCAACCAATTTGAACTTTGCAAGCAACAAGAATGAGATTGTTAAATTGACGAACCCTTTCTTTATTGGTGGAGATTCTATCCGTAGAGTACAACCTGATGGAGGAGGACAAACAGGCAGTACTTTGCAAATTTTTAAAGAAGGAAAACCTCTTGGACAATTCTTTACACTTAAATATGCAGGAAAAAATGCCAGCGGTGTTTCTCAATATTATGATAAAAATGGCAACCTGACAACTACACCTCTTATAGGAGTTGATTATCATTATGCAGGAAGTGCACAGCCAAAAGTATTATTAGGCTGGGGAAATAATTTTCAATACAAGAAATTTGATTTGAGTATTTTCTTCAGAGGAGTATTTGGTAATAAAATTTTCAATGCTACCCGTGCCGATTTATTCAGGCCCAGCACCGCAATGACCAATAATATTTTAGTTGATGCAGAAAATGAATCACCAGCTGATTTGAACTCTTATAAATATTCATCGCGTTTTATAGAAGACGGCAGTTATATCCGATTAGATAATATGACATTGGGTTATGATTTTGGCAGAGTGGGCAAATACATCCAAAAAATACGTATTTATGAAACGATAAATAATGTGTTTGTTATTACCAAGTATTCAGGAATTGATCCGGAAGTAGAGCAAGGAGGTACTGCTCCAGGCGTAGACTCTAATAATTTCTATCCAAAAACCAGAACTTTTATGTTTGGTTTAAATGTGATATTCTAAAAATTAAATTGTAAAAATTATGAAAAAGATATTAAAATATTTAGGGCTTCCAATACTTTTGGTTGGTTTGTTTTGGTCTTGTGAAGATCTTGATGTGCCAATTACAACACAACTGACACCAGACGTATTCCCTCAGAACACAACACAGTATATTCAGACTACAGGGCCTGTTTATTCAGCTTTTCGCGGTGATTTTTCATTTTCATGGTGGTGGTCACAATCATTATCTACAGATGAAGCCATTATGCCTGCAAGAGGAGGTAACTGGTTTGATAACAGAAACTATATTGCCATGCATTATCATGACTGGACGCCGGATAATGGTATCATCAGCAGTCTTTGGGACTGGTCGTCTAAAGTGGTAGGAATCAGCAATCAGACGATTTCAATTTTGAATCAGGCAATGCCTGAAGGTGCAGAAAAAGCAACTTTAATTTCTGAAGTAAAAACCATGCGTGCTATATCGTATTATATGCTGATGGACAGTTATGGAGATGTACCATTAGATACGGTATATGGAGATTTTAGTTCTCACGCTAAATCCAGCAGAACAGAAGTTTTCAATTTCATTGAGAAAGAATTAAAAAAAGCAATTCCTAATTTAAATCCGGCATCGGGAATTACAACTTACGGCAGACCAAACAAGCAAACGGCAAATGCCCTGCTTGCTAAATTGTATCTGAATGCGGAAGTTTATACCGGAACACAGCGTTACAACGATGCTATTGCAGCTTGTGACCAGGTAATTAATTCAGGATTATATAACATTGAACCAAGAGCGACTTATCTTCAAATGTTTTATCCAACCAATGGCCCTGCAATGAAAGAGTTTATTTTTGCAGTTCCTTATGATCCTTCAGCTGTTACTGTTGGTTTTAATGGACAGATGTATCATTCACGTTATGATGTGCCGCGTTCTGAAAGAGCAAAGTTTGGTCTTGCTTTTACACCTAGCGCACCAAGAAGTACGCTGCCTGAATTTTATGCCAATTTTAATGACGCCAATGATATTCGTAATAATCAATGGTTAACCGGTCTGCAATATATGAATGACGGAGTTACCCCTGTAAAGGTTACTACAACAAAGAAAGGATACGATCAGTTTTATACTGGTGCAGATGGTAGTGCCGCTTATACCTATCAGGTAAATTTAACACCGGATATTGTTCTTCGTCAAAGTCAGGCCTTATTTGATTGTGGAAATGATGAGATTGCCTGGAATATGGGATACAGAAATATTAAATTTTATCCTGATAAGAGTTCAACAAGCCGTAATCAAAATAATGATGTGCCATTTTTACGTTATTCAGATGTAATTTTGATGAAAGCTGAAGCGATTCTTCGTGGAGGTAATGCAACTTTAGGACATACAGCTGTTTCATTGGTAAATATGGTTCGTTCTAACCGTACTACTTCTGCTGCCTGGACAAGTGTAACTTTAGAAGAGCTTTACAAAGAAAGAGCTCGTGAATTTGCACAGGAAGCCTGGCATAGAAATGATATGATCCGTTTTGGAAAATATGAAGGCCAATGGGGATTCAAAACTAATGCGGATACTTATCGTCGTGTTTTCCCAATTCCAACCAATGCAAGAGTTTTAAATCCTGCTTTAACCCAGAATGATGGATATAATTAGGATCAATTAATTAAAAATACATTACACATTACACATTGATTTTTATTTTAAAAGGGAGAAGAAGATTAAGTTTCTTCTCCCTTTTTATTAAAAAGTATTAAGACCGATTTTGAAAATTTTACATTTTCACATTTGAATATAAGCCTTTTTTGCCCCCGGACTAATTATAAAAAATGGCAGAATATAACGCAGAAACACGATGAAGTACATCGTCTTCTGTAATATTCATGCCGGTTGAATTTCCTGAGAGATGAAAAAGAATATTTCTCAGGTAATTTTTCTGTAACTATTTTTTTGAAATTAATAGATTAGCATAAATCAATTCAGCATACACAATTGTCAGCCCCTTGTCAATATAAACAGAATAAATGAAACCAGATAAAATTTATAAATCAGGACGTATTGGAATAAGTTTAGTTCTTATTTTCCTAGTGTCATGTAAAACCGAAAAAAATGTCTCTTTTAAAAAAAAGGAGCCAGCAGATATGGTATATCCTTTGCTTGATACCGAAAATTCAAGATGGTTTTTCTTTTCATCGGCAAGCCGTCCGTTTGGTATGGTGAATTTAAATCCGGATACTGAAATTAAAGGTGATTGGGGAGGCGGATACAAATATACCACGGATACAATAAAAGGTTTTAGTCATATTCATGAATGGCAGTTGTCCGGGGTTTCTGTAATGCCGGTAACGATTTCAAAAGAAAATGAAGCAACTGTTTTTACAGATTTTTATTCTAAATTCAGTCATGAAGCAGAAAAAATAACTCCCGGATACCATTTACTAAAATTAGACAGGTACCAAATAACTGCTGAATTAACTGGTACAAAAAGAGTAGGTTTTCATAGATATACTTTTCCGGTTACCGGACAAAAAGGGATTCTTTTTAATCTGAACACAATTCTGGGACCTTGCGAAAATACAAATGGAATATTAGAAAGAAACAATGATTATGAACTTTCGGGATCATTAATATTAAGTACTAATTTCAGACGTCCGAAACCGGTAACCGTATTTTTTAAAATTAAACTTAATGAGCCTGTTGCCTCGATAAAGCGAAATACCACTACAGGCAATTATTTAATTAATTTTGGTAAAACGGATAAAAAAATATTGATGAAAGTGGGTATTTCCTATACTTCAATTGAAAATGCAGCTATTAATATTGAAAAAGAACTACCACACTGGAATTTTGATAAAGTAGTTACCGAATCAAAAAACGAATGGAATAATTTGTTGGGAAGGATTAAAATAGAAGGCGGAACAGAAACAGATCAAAGACGATTTTACACAGATCTTTGGCATGCTTTGCAGGGAAGGAAAATGATTAGTGATGCAAATGGTGCCTATCCTGATAACACAGGAGAAAAATTCAGAATAGGCCAATTGCCCCTGAATGCAGACGGAAAACCGAAATTTAATCATTATAACTCTGATGCTTTTTGGGGAGCTCAATGGACGATAAATACCCTTTGGGGACTTGTTTATCCCGAAATAATGGATGAGTTTGTACATTCTTTAATGCAATATTATAAAGATGGCGGAATGATTCCACGTGGTCCTTCCGGAGGGAATGATACTTATGTTATGACAGGAGCTTCGACCACACCTTTTATTGTTAGTGCGATTCAGAAAGGAATTATTAATGAAGATCTGGAAGCTATTTATATCGCACTCAAGAAAAACCATATGCTAAACGGTATTATGGGAAAGGCCGGATATGAACACAAGACTAATAGCGGTGGGGGATTAAAATATTATTTAGAAAACGGCTTTGTTCCTTATCCGCTTCCCGATGGTGAATTTGGAAGTCATCAGGATGGTGCCAGCCAAACCTTGGAGTATGCCTATCAGGATTGGACTTTGGCACAATTGGCTAAAAAATTAAATCATAAAGAAGATTATAATTATTTTATGACCAGATCTAAAAACTATCAAAATGTATTTGATAAAACTATCGGATGGGTGCGCCCGAAAGATGCTGAAGGGAAATGGCGTGAAAATTTTGATCCGTATCAATATGAAAATGGTTTTATAGAGTCGAATGCAGCACAATCAACCTGGTTTGTACCACATGATATTAATGGTTTGGCTGAGTTAATGGGAGGAAAAGAAAAAGCCGCTCAAAAATTAAACGCTCAGTTTGAAACGGCTCAAAAATTAAAATTCACTTCAGGAACCTCTCATGATGCCGAATTGCATCCGGAGTTTAGCCGTATTCCGATAAATTTTGGAAACCAGCCTTCTATGCAAGCATCCAATATTTTTAATTTATTAGGAAGACCGGATTTGACACAGTATTGGACAAGAAATGTCGTAAAAGAAACTTTTAGCGGATTATCCCCTGCAACTGGCTATAATGGAGATGAAGATCAGGGATTAATGGGAAGCCTTAATGTATTGCTTAAAATTGGTTTGTTTCAAATGAACGGTGGAACCGATGAAAATCCGGTGTATCAGATAGGAAGCCCAATATTTAATAAAGTTTCCATTCAATTAAATCCAAAATATTATTCGGGTAAAAATTTTGTTATTAGCACCACCAATAACAGTCCTGAAAATATTTATATCAATGAAATAAAATATAATAATGCTCCTGTAGAAAAGTTCAGTATCTCTCACAATGAGATTACAAAGGGAGGAGAATTAATTTTAGAAATGTCAGATAAAGCAAAACAGTAATATTTTAGATTTATCCATTAGCTATAACTGTCACCTTGATAGAAATTTAAAGGTAAACGTTTTTACTTGTAAATATAATTGTCATCCTGAGCGAAGTCGAAGACTTTTTACTTCAAAGGAGCTTGGGATCTGTTCAGCCTGACAAATTTAATTAAACCAATTGGTTAATTTTAGAAATATAAAGTAGCCTGGAATATTAAAAAAAAAAAGACTAAAGAAATAAAATAAGCAATGAAAGTATATACTAAGATTATAATTTTTTTAGGAATATTGTTATGCTGTACTATTAAGATCAGTGCCCAAAACCAACTTCATAATTATGTAGATCCCATGATTGGATCTGAAGGTGATGGCCGGGTTTTTATAGGTCCTTCTTTCCCTTACGGAATGGTTAAACCAAGTCCGGATTGTACGGTAAGTCCAAATAGCGGCTGGCTGCCATTGCCAAAAGAAGTAACAGGGTTCAGTCAGGTTCATGTGAGTGGAACCGGTGGCGGACCTAAATATGGTAATATTCAGATTATACCTTTTTCGGGAACATTGGATAAATTAGACCAAACTTCGCACAGAGCAGAAGAAAACGTAAAGTTGGGTTATTATGAAACTGTTTTCAAAGAAAATCAGATAAAAACGGAAATAACTACAGCCGAAAAAGTATCTTTTTATCGCGTTACATATCCTAAAAATGTATCTAAAGATTTAAAGATTGATCCGGGATTTTTTCTGGGTGAAAATCCTGAACCAAACGCTAGGGAATCACAGCAATTTGTAGGCTCTCAAATAGAAATTGTTTCAGATACGGAAGTTCGTGGTTATAGCAGAATCAGAGGCGGATGGAATAACGGCCGCGCTTATACCGTTTACTTTTGGGCCATTTTTGATCAGCCAATTGCGAAATATGTTACATGGAAAGATGGAAAGTTTTACAGCAACCAAGCGGCTCAGTTTGATTCAGGAAAAAAAACAGCAGCTCTGCTTTCTTTTGGCAAAGAAGGAAAACAGGAATTAAATGTTAAAATTGGAATCTCTTTTTTAAGTGAATTAAAAGCAAAAAATAATATTGAGGCAGAAATTCCACATTGGAATTTTAATGCCGTTTTAGCTGACTTAGAAAATAAATGGGAGCAGTTATTAAGCCGTATTAAACTTTCGCCAGACACTTCAGACGAATATAAAAAAATGTTTTACACCGGTTTGTATCATACCATGATAATGCCGGTAAACAGAACAGGAGAAAATCCATTATGGACAAATGACGAACCTTATTACGATGATTTTTATTGTATTTGGGATACTTTTAGAAGTTCGAGTCCTTTAATTACACTAATTGATCCTAAGCGCCAGGTTGAAATTGTCAATGCTTTATTGAATATTTACAAACGAGAAGGCTATTTACCGGAAGGCAGAAGCGGAAATGATAACGGCCGTACCCAAGGCGGTTCTAACGCTGAGGTTGTCCTTGCTGATGCATTTGTAAAAAACTTAAAAGGAATAGATTATGAATTGGCATTAAAAGCTATGCTAAAAGATGCTGAAGTACCGCCGGGAGGAAATGAAGAAAAAGAAGGCAGAGGCGGATTATTGGATTATTTACGTTTGGGCTATGTACCGTTTGGCACAGACCGCGCAGGAAACCGTACCATGGATTATGCGTACAACGATTATAATATTGCTACCGTTGCCAAGGGACTGAATCATACGGCTATTTATGACAGATACATAAAACAATCTGAATATTGGAAAAATTTATGGCGAAACGATTATGAAAACAATGGTGCAAAAGGGTTTATTATGCCTAAAGATGCATCCGGTAATTGGCTCGATGATGTTGTTTTCGGGGAATCAAAAATTCAAAAGCCAACCTATAAATATACGCCAACAATAACGGAATCTCCTTGGTATGTGTGCCATTGGTGCGTATTTTTTTATGAAGGAACTTCCTGGGAATATTCATTAAGTGTTCCTCACAATATTCCGGCAATTGTTGAAAAATCCGGTGGTGATCTGGCTTTTAAAAACAGACTGGATACTTTTTTTGATACTAAATTATATGACGTTTCAAACGAACCTTCTTTTCTGGCACCTACAATGTATCACTGGATCGGGAAACCGTACTTGAGCAGTGACAGAATCAGATCGATTATTAAAGAAAATTTCAATACTTCACGAGAAGGTTTGCCGGGCAATGACGATTCGGGTGCTATGTCTTCCTGGCTGGCTTTTCATATGATGGGATTGTATCCAAATGCCGGCCAGCCCTATTATTTATTGAATACGCCATTAATTAAGGAAATTACTTTACAGTTAGAAGAAGGTAAAAGTTTTAAAATTACCGCTAAAAAAATGAGTGATAAAAACAAATATATCAAATCAGCTTTATTAAACGGAAAACCATACAATAAAGCCTGGATTTTACACGAAGATATTGTTAAAGGAGGCGAATTGATTTTCGAAATGGATTCAAAACCTTCGGTTTGGGGAACGACCATTTTACCACCAACAAAATAAGCAACCGATGAAAAATACAATTTTAGCCATTCTTTTTTGTGGAATATTCCAAGTGGTAACTGCACAAAACTATATTCCCACGATTAAAAACAATACTGAATTACATTATATCTGCAAGCTGCATGGCCAGACAAGAACTTTAACGCTGACTGCCAAAATAGCGAATGATAAGCTTGTGCTGGATCTCAATACAAGAGGGGTAAAAAGCAGTATTGTAATCTTGCCGGAAGCATTGAAAAACGGTACCGAATTAAGTTATAATCAGGGCGAATATGCGCCGGTTTTGAACTTAAAACCTACTGAGACTTTTTTTATGATTTCGCAATCGGCGTATCAGGACTTACTAAAAAACGATAAGTTTATTTATAACAATACGACTTATGTTTTAGATAAAAATCCAGATAAAAACAGTGTTGTAATTGAAGGGAAATCAATTGAAACCTTTCATGTAATCGCACAAATTGATGAAACCGAAATGTGGATCGTAAAAAATCCGGAGTATCCTCTTATTTGTAAAGTAACTAAAAATCCATTAGGGATAAATTGGACATTAGTGAAAATAGTTGATAAGTAATTAAAACCATTGGTAACCTCTTTCACCCAAGTGTCACCCTGAGCGGAGTCGAAGCCCTTCCAATTGACAAGCCTTCGACTCCTCTCAGCCGGACAAAGTTTCGATAGGATTTAGGATCTTAATTTGGCAACGTCATTTAATATTGTTTTTTTAAAAAAAATCAGCCTCGAACTGACGAAAAATTATCATCAAAAACTAATTGTATGCATAACTTTTACAAGCAAAGCACTTTATTAAGTTGAATCAGCAAAAAATATCCATATGAAAAACCAAATCAGCCGTGGAGAATTTATTAAACTATCAGGCCTGACATTAGCAGGAGCTTTAGTTAGTAATGTTGTTTTTGCAAATGATTTGCTATCAATTAACAGCACTGCTAAAGAAGATATTGAATTAATGAAAAAGCTCATTTTGAATAATGATGCCAAAGTTAAAAGCATATTAAACAGAGCACCGCTTGATCCGGCTATCAAACTAAGCAGTTTTCGGGGTGTCGCAAGTTCGATAACAATCATGACTGCTTCAATATCCAATTCGGGATCAGAATATTATAAGTCAAAAGTTTTGGCTGAAAAAATGAATGAAGCCATAGATGTTTTACTAAAAGAACAATATAGTGACGGAACACTTGATGCCGGAGGTAACAGGCAATCGCCACCGGACACCGCTTTTATTTTAGAATATATTTGTCCGGCAGCCGCTATATTAAAGAGTAATAAACAAAGCGATTTAGTACTGTTGAAAGATAAATTGAAAAAATTTATTCTGAATGCAGGTGAAGCTATGATAACCGGAGGTGTTCATACTCCAAATCACAGATGGGTTATTTGTGCAGCTTTGGCAAATATTAATTCCCTGTATCCGGATGCCAGATATGTTCGAAGAATTGATGAATGGCTGGCAGAAGGAATTTATATGAATGATGATGGACATTATTCAGAACGAAGCGGAATCTACTCTGCGGTTATTGATAAAGCGTTAATTACGATGGCCAGATTATTAAACAGGCCACAATTATTGAATATCGTTCATAAAAATCTGACTACTTATTTTTATTATACAGAATCAAACGGTGATTTGGTTACAGTTGATTCTAAAAGACAGGATCAGTTTATGGATTTAAAAGTAACCAACTTTTATTTGCCCTATCGATATATGGCAATCCGCACACGTAATCCAATGTTTGCGTATATGGCAGATACTATCGAAAATCTCCCGGATTT
Source organism: Flavobacterium sp. Flavsp81 (assembly GCF_059491325.1). Lineage (NCBI taxonomy): Bacteria > Pseudomonadati > Bacteroidota > Flavobacteriia > Flavobacteriales > Flavobacteriaceae > Flavobacterium > Flavobacterium sp. Flavsp81. The sequence continues at coordinate 4,525,330 of NZ_CP168505.1, forward strand.
TACCAATGATATTTTATCAAATTCGCTGGCATTTTTTATGGAAAACGATGACCTTCGAAAACAAATTCCTGTTGAAGGAAAAGTTGCTAATGATTTTGAAAAGTTTTTCGCAATTTCAAATCTGGCAAGAATCAGACGGGGAAAAACTTCGGCAACTTTATTTGGCGGTAATGATAAACCAATAATGATTGTTTCCGGAAGGTCTTCAAACCCGAACTTTTTAATGTATCGAAAAGGAGATGCAATATTAAAATACATGCGGCTTTCGACCTCGTTTTTTAGAATGGGATATTTTAGCAGTGACGGAATCATTAAAGAAGGAAATAAATATATACTTAAAGAAACCAAAGAAGCAGATTATTACCAGCCTCTTGCCGAGGAATTTCGCAAACCCGATGGTGATTATAAATTATTCGAATCACCGGATGGACGATTTTGGAATAAAATGGATTTTGATTCCAGAACTAAAAGCAATGTAAAAAAACAAGTTACCGTAATCGAAATCACTGAAGACAACGGAACGCTGAATTTAGATTTTAAAGTTGACGGACCTCCAAATGTTGAGGTGACAATTGAAATGTGTTTTAAGGAAGGAAGCAACATTACCGGAGCTGTATTGGATAAAAAAAAGAACTATTTGCTTAAATCCGGATTAGGAGCACTTTCTATGGGAACTGATACCATACAATTTGGACCAGGAAAATGTGAACATCTTAATATAGAAAATCTGGATAGTGAAGAATATACGTATCATCAGGGCAGTTTACGCACAAGCGGGGAGCATGTCTATATTACGGGATTTACGCCTTTTTATCACAAAATGACGATTTCTTGATAAATCAGGTAATTCTTAGTGCATTGTTTGAAAGGTTGTTTTAATTTTACGATAATTAAAACTTAATCTATAAATAATTGAAATTATGAAATTATCATTTATTACCACTTTGCTCATTGGTTGTACTTGTTTTGCACAAAATAATACTGACACAAGTTTGTATATGAAGTCCGATAAAATTACTTATTTGACTGATATTGGTTCAGAATCGGGAGATTTATACAAAACAATCGGGCATCACGGGCCTGCTATCGAAAACGAATGGATGGCTTTGAGAATATATTTTAGTGATAAAGTAGCCATCGACGTTTATAATAAAGCAAAAGCGGGTTTAGAGTTAAAAAAAGCACAATGGTATCCAACTCCGGAACAGCAAAAAGAAGGATGGGGAGCAGATTATTATAAGGTTGCATCAACAGTAGGTTTGGGAGGAGTAAAACTTTGGGACGGAGAAAAAGTAGTTCCGTTAAATCCGGTTACGAATCGTTTGGCCCGTGTTGGAAAAACAGATACCACTTCATGGATGGAAATGATTTCAAGAGGAGTTCCTTACAAAGGGAAAAAAGTAGATATTTTAGTTCGTGTTACGGTATTTTCAGGAAAAAGAGAAGCTAAAGTAGAAGCGGTGAGTTTAACTGGAGAAAAAGTACAATTTGCTACCGGAATCAATTATTTTAAAGATTTCCAAACCAAAAAAGGAGCAAATTATATCGCCGTATGGGGAAAACATCCTGAAGATGTTGCCGCTGAGATTGTAGAAATTGGTGCCGCCATAATGTATAATCCAAAAGATTATGTAAAAAATAACGATGATGGAACACAATATTTGTTGATCTCGAAACCGACTAAAAAAATAGAAACAAAAATCATCTCTTCAAGCGCAAGAGAGCAGGAACTAAATACTTTGGATAAATTAGAAGCTTACATAAAAAAGTAAGATTCTCTGAAATTTATGCCAAATAATAAGCAGTTTTAGTTTAATATATTTTTGTTTGAATTATAAAATAGTAAAAATAAAATGTCAAAAATTAAACTAAAACTGTTTTTTTTAACCTTATTGGCAAGTCTTTTTTCGTTTGGATTTAAGTGTCGGGCGCAAAAAACAGCCAAACCTAAAAAGGAATTTCTTATTACCAATTATGGCTCAAATGCAGATGGAAAAACGATCAATACAATCGCTATTCAAAAAGCAATTGATGCCGCTTTTAAAAATAAAGGCGGCCGGGTAATTTTTCCCAAAGGCAGATTTTTGTCGGGCAGTATTATTTTAAAAAGTAATGTAACCTTATATTTTGAAGAAGAATCGGTTTTATTAGGAAGTACAAATCCTAAAGATTACTTCAATATGGCTTTTGACGGAAGACCTATTTCACCAAAAAATGATGACAACTCCCAGATGGCTTTAATTTTAGCGCATAAAGCCAAAAACATCGCGCTCAAAGGGAAAGGAACAATTGATGGCCAGGGATTACAATTGGCACTAAATATTGACAGTCTTCATCATGCGGGTATTACTGTAGATCCAAAATACAGCCTTCGCAGAAACAGGCCAAACGAAACCATGAGACCCAAATTATTTCGTTTTTCGCAATGTGATACTATTACAATCGAAGGATTAAAAGCAGGAGAGGCGTCCTGTTGGGGATTGTCTTTTGAGTTATGTACGAATCTTACGCTCGATAATCTTAAAATAGTAAATCGCTCTTATTGGAACAATGATGGAATAGATATCACGGATTGTAAAAATGTCAGGGTGGTCAATTGCGATATCAACTCCGCCGATGATGGAATTTGTCTAAAATCATATTATCCCGGATATTATAACGATTCGGTTTATATTGCCAATTGTACCATTAGATCCAGTGCCAGTGCAATAAAATTTGGAACAGCTTCTTTTGGAGGATTTAAAAATGTAACCATCAAAGACATTACTGTTTATGATACCTTTCGATCCGCAATTGCCATAGAATCTGTTGATGGCGGGATTATAGAAAACATTGATGTTTCAAACATACAAGCAGTAAACACAGGGAATGCTATTTTTATACGGTTAGGACAGCGAAATGGTGATAAACCGGGAAGTATCAAAAATGTAAGTATCAAAAATATAAAAGTACAAGTGCCATTTGGTCGTCCGGATAGCAATTATGATTTAAGAGGACCCGAAGTTGATTTTTTCCACAATCCCTTGCCTGCTTCAATTGTAGGTTTGGAAGGTTATGGTGTTGAAAATGTAGTCCTCAAAAACATTGAAATAAATTATCCCGGAAGAGCTACAAAAGGAATGGCATATATTTCGTTATCGCGATTGAATCAGGTACCGGAAGCAGCAAAAGAGTATCCTGAATTTTCTATGTTTGGAGAATTGCCGGCCTATGGTTTTTATGTCAGACATGTGAATGGAATTAGCATGAAAAATATCAAACTGACATTGGATGATGCTGATTTCAGACCTGCATTTGTATTTGATGATGTTCAAAACTTAACAATGGAAGCTATAAATCTTCCGAAGGAAAACCAGAAACAACTTGTTTTTAAGAACGTTATTTCATCAACATTGGAGAATCAATTATTAGGACAAATAATAGAAATTAAGAGTAAGTAATGATGAAAAGCTTTAGAGAAAAAAATATAAAAAAACTGTTAGGCGTGATTCGTGAAAATTTGATTTAACACATAGGAACATAGATTTTATAAACTCAAAAAAGGCGTTTCACTTATTTAAAATACACATAACTATCTATGTGAAAGAAATGAGTTTCTTTTTGTATTCTTTTTTACAAATAAAATCTATGTTCCTATGTGTTAAAAATAATTATACCCAAGGGTAAAAAATAAAGTTATATGTTAAAAATATCGGGTTTATTATTTCTATTACTTTCCTTATGTGCTTGTAAAGCGCAACAAACAGAGAAAAAAACTTCCCTGAAAATTGCCTTTATCGCCGATGTTCATTTGCAGGATATTTTTCCAAAATTTGAAGACAATAATTATCAGGGAATCAAAAATCCTGAAACAGGTGAATATGCTAACATCAGAACGATGAGTTCACAATTGCATTCCACCAGGATTTTTAATGAAAATTACTTTGCCTTTTTAGAAGCTTTAAATGATATTGTAAAAAGAGGAATCAAACAAGTTGTGCTTCCCGGAGATTTTAGTGATGACGGACAACCTGTGCATATACGCGGATTGAGAAAAATATTAGACGAGTATTCAAAAAAATATGGCATGTCATTTTTTGTAACCACAGGAAATCATGATGTAGTAAAACCCTTTTCTCAGGAAGCTCTTAAAACCGATTTTTTAGGTAAAGATGGTAAGGAACAAATTATCAGCAGTTCTAAAACCAATTTAAAACAGCAGGAAAATCAACTGGAACCTATCATTACATCTGATATAAAAAACTGGGGTTATAAAGAGACATTAAATGAAATGGCTGATTTTGGATTTTTTCCACAAAAAAACTATTTGTATTGGGAAACTCCTTTTTCAGATTATAACTATGAAAGCTACAATTTTGAAAAGGCTTTAGCGGAATCTGTTTTAGAAAAAAGAACCTATGTCGTTAAAAACACTAATTTATCCCTTCCTGATGCCAGTTATCTGGTGGAACCGATTAAAGGGGTCTGGCTTTTGGCAATAGATGCCAATGCGTATGTTCCTAATGAAAAACTATCGGGTTTGTCTAATGATCCACATGATTTTTCCGGAGCAAGTACGGGTTATAACAATGTTCTTATTTATAAAAATCATTTAATAAACTGGGTGAAAAAGGTTTCGGTGGAAGCCAGACAAAAAGGCAAAATATTAATCGCTTTCAGCCATTACCCGATGGTAGATTTTAATGATGATGCGTCACCGGAATTAAAATTGCTGTTTGGTTCTGATAAAATGCAATTGCAGCGAGTACCTAATGAAGAGGTAGCCCGTACATTTGCAGATGCCGGTATTCAGATTCATTTTGGCGGACACATGCATATTAACGATACAGGAATCCGAACAACTGCAAAAGGCAATACGTTATTTAATATTCAAACACCTTCTCTGGCTGCTTATATGCCGGCTTATAAAATACTTACGATTGGTTCTGATACTGAAGTTGAGGTTGAAACCGTAGTAGTTCGCAAGGTTTCTAAATTCAATAGTTTATTTCCTTTTTACAGGGAAGAATATACTCATTTGCAAAATATAAAGAGCCCGGATATTTGGAATAAAGAGATTCTGAAAGCTAAAGATTATGAAGATTTTACACGATGGCATTTAAAAGAATTAGTGCGGCTTAGGTTTTTGCCTGAAGATTTCCCGGTTGAATTTTTAAAATCTATTCAAAATCTTTCCGGCAGGGATTTATTGCAAATCAATAAAAATACTTCAGATATTGAAAAACAATTATTATTTAATAACTTAACAATACAAAACTTCGAATCATGGACAGGTTTTGACATGATATTCGATTTTTACAGGTTAAAAAATGCAGATGAATTAGCTATTTCGGAAATAGGGATTAACAGGCTGAAGCAATATCAAATGGTTTGTGAACAGTTAGAAAAATCGAATGATAATAAGTTGGTTTTATGGTCAAAAATATTTCTGAAAACCAGGAACGGAAAACCATCCGATCATTTTAAAATCAATTTAAAAACGAACCGGATTGACCGAATTAATCCTTAAAATATTGTTTACTCGTTTAAAAACAGTACATTACATTGATAATTCATTAGTATGAAGCAGAATCCTTTTATATTACTTTTTTGTTTAGTAACTTTTTATTATTCTCACTCACAGAATATAAAATTTACACATTATAACGACAATAACGGGTTGTCACATAACTCTGTCAGACATATCGTTCAGGACAAAAAAGGGTTTTTATGGTTGGGAACTTTCTCCGGATTGAATCGTTTTGACGGGTATCAATTTAAAAACTATATGAGTTATTCACCCGGTACGAATAAATTGTACAATGACGATATAACAGCATTAGAACTGGATGAGGCATCAAACAACTTATGGATAGGGACCAGAAAAGGTTTGACTCTTTTTAAATTAGATACTCAGGTTTTTACCACTTTTTTTTCCAAAAAAGGGGATCCCAATAGTTTGCCGGAAGAAGAGATCCGGTCAGTTTATGTAGACAAATTTAAAAGAGTCTGGGTAGGTACTAAAACTAAAGGTGCTTATTTGTTTTTTTTGAAAGAAAACAGATTTGAGAAGATTCCAATTAAGGGTTTTGATTATGTAAAAGAAATTTTTGAAGATAAAAAAGGGCATATCTGGATCGGGAGTTATGAAAAAGGATCGGTGGCAAAAATTACCATGGATGCCAAAGGAGCGATTGTGAAAATTAATGACTATACGCTTTTTGTTCCTAATTCTAATGTGAAGAATCCGTACGTTAATTTTATTTATGAAGACGCCAAGTCAGATATTTTTGTTGGAACACGTCAGGGGCTCTATAAATTAGACAAAAAAAACGATCAATTTGTAAACTTATATATTGAAAACAAGGAAATAAGAGGGAGTTTAGGTCCCTATTTTTTGTCGGTTGCCCAGGCTCAGGACGGTAAATATTGGGTGGGGACTTTAGGAGGATTGCTGGTGTGCAAACATCTGGAAGATATTCCGAAAGGGGACTACAAATGGTATTATTCCATATTATCAGAAGACACCTCTATCGTTGATAATTTAGTTTCAGCATTATATTTTGACGCATCAGGAGTGCTATGGATAGGAACAGAAGACGGACTGGATAAATTTGATCCATACGAAAATCAGTTTACGCTCAATAAGGACATCTCTCATCAGATAGGCAATCAGGCTCCGCGGATAAGAGGCTTTGCTAAAACATTTGATGAAAAAGTAATTGTTGCAACCAGTCATAACGGGCTTTTTATCTCTAATGCCAAAGGTTTTATGCGATTGTATAATAATGATAAAGATATCGCCAGTATTTATTCGGATGATGGAAAGATTTTTTATTGTGGTCTTTGGAATGGTAATTTGATGGTGTATAATTATGCGACTAATTCTTCAAAAGAAATTAATCTGGGGTTTGAATCCTCAGCAGTATTTGCCTTTTGCAAAATTGGGGCAGAAACGATGATGGTAGGTTCTTTTGGGGAAGGAGCTGTGATGTTAAACACCAAAACCTTAGAAGTTCAGGCTTCCAAAGGTAAATTATTGCCTGGTTTTCAGATCAATTCTATCGAAAAAGATACTAAAGACAATGTTTGGTTTGCCACAGAAACAGGTGTAGTGAGATACAACAATACATCAGGTAAAATAGAAACCTATAAGTCACTTTATAAAAAAGAAAATGGGGTGCCATACGATGATAACGTCAGTGATGTTATGATAGATAAAAAAGGAACGATATGGGCCTCAACCCGTTATGGCCTATGCGTTTATGAACCTTCAAAAAACAATTTTAAAACAATTTCACATTTTAAAGAACTCTCAGGAAAATGGATTACCGATATGTTATCGGATGCAAAAGGAAATTTATGGCTAAACATAAACAACAATAGTATTGCCTGGGTGAGTGCCAATTTAAAAGAGATTAATATATACCATGTAAATAGCGGAAACAGACTGGATGTTTTTAGCTCCAGCGGCTTTTTTAATTTTAATAATTCTACTATTTATCTGGGAGGTAAAAATGGTATTATTTCTTTTTCACCTCATACAATGAAAAGAAACAAATGGTCCCCTTTGCCGGTTATTTCAGAGTTTAAAGTTCAGAACGAAGAGGTACTCCCGGAAATGGAGATCAACGGGGAGGTTCCTCTTTTAAGTGATTTGAATTATGGTAAAAAGGTAGAACTCAGCTATAAAAACCGCAATTTTTCGCTTCAGTTTTCGACTCCGTCATTTGCAAACGAAAAGCTTAATAAGTTTCAATATATGCTGGAGGGGTTTGATAAACAATGGATTGATGTCAATAGTAACTCAAGATTTGTTCAATATACCAATCTTTATCCCGGCAAATATGTATTTAAAATAAGATCCGGCAACAGTGACGGAAACTGGAGTAAGGAGGTTTCGTATCAAATAAAAATTCTTCCTCCTTTTTGGTTAACGCCAATTGCATTTTTAATAATTCTTATAGTGTTGTCCGCTATTTTTTATTTTATCAGAAAAGAGATTAAAAATCGTATCCGGTTAAAACAAGAATTGCTTACCGAAAAAGTAAACAGGGAACATGATGTTAAACTGAATAATGAAAAACTACGATTTTTCACTAACATTTCGCATGAGCTAAGAACTCCTTTAACCCTTATTTTAGGCCCTGCCAAGCAATTATTGGACGAAAACAATGTTAATGCAACCGAGTATGAAAAAAGCAGATACAACCTTATTTATCAAAATGCCAGCAGATTATTAAACCTGGTAAACCAAGTACTGGATTTTAGAAAAGCACAATCGGGTGAATTAAAACTTAAAGTCTCAAAAACAGATATTCTCGCGTATTCAAAAAATATTTTTGATTCTTATAAGGAGATGGCCTATAATAAAAAGATCAAATTAAATTTTATTTCAGAAGCCGAAAATATTAATGGATGGATAGATAATGATAAATATGATAAGATTCTTTACAATCTGTTGTCTAATGCCTTGAAATTTACAAATAAATACGGAAATATAGATTTGTTTCTCAGGCTCAAAGAAGGGACTGAAGGAATATTAGTTATTGAAGTCAGCGATGATGGGATAGGGATTCCTTTAAAAAGCCAGGAAAAAGTCTTCAAACGATTTTATCAGGCAACAAACAGTAAAGAAAATAATACAGGATCCGGTATTGGTTTGTCATTAGTAAAATCATTGGTAGCGATTCATAAAGGCTCTATAACAGTAAAAAGTACTCCCGGTAAAGGAAGTACATTCAGGGTTGAAATTCCAATTGACCGTACCGCTTATGAGAGTAAAGAAGTATTTGAATATGCCTTAAAAAATGATAACCTGAGTATGCTTATTCCGGAAAAATCAGCAAAAAAAATAATTCAGAATACAGAGCTGAAAGAAAAAGTATTGGTTATTGAGGATAATATGGAACTTAGGAAATATCTGGTTGATTATCTGTCCGATTATTATAAAGTTTACGATGCCGAAAATGGAGAGGAAGGCCTGAAAATCTGCCGACAGATTAAACCAATATTATGTGTTGCCGATGTCATGATGCCGGTTATGGACGGACTGGAATTTTGCAGGGAACTAAAAAACGATGAGTTTATCAGCCATATTCCCGTTGTTCTGTTAACCGCACTTGCAGAAAACACAGATAAGGTTAAAGGGTATGAAACAGGGGCAGACGGTTATTTAGTGAAACCTTTTGAGCCTTCGTTATTAAAAACAGTAATAGAAAACATTATAAAATCAAGATCAGAGCTAAAATCAAAATTCTCCGGTGAAGTAGAAAGCAAAATAAGCCTGCTTACCCATTCTCCTATTGATGAGGAATTTATGCAAAAAATTACAGGTTTAATAAATGATAACTTAAGTGAGTTAGATTTGTCGACAGAATTTTTATGTGATAAACTAGGCGTAAGTTCATCTAAATTATACAGAAAAATTAAAGAACTGACAGATCTGGCCCCTAATGAATTTATCAGGACCATACGTTTAAAAAAATCAGCAGAACTGCTGAAAACTAAAAAATATAATGTTTCTGAAGTGACAGACTTAGTAGGATTCAATGATCCTTTGTATTTCAGCAGATGCTTTAAAAAACAGTTTGGTTTTCCGCCAAGTAAGCTGATTAATTAAAAACAATTCTCCACAGTTTGTCATTTATACCTTTTGGGAGAAATCACACGGGGTGTGATTTCTATTTGTATTTTTGTGAATTGCCTCCTGCTTTAGCTGGAGGTAAACTGAGTTTAAAGATAAATTGGCTTTAGCCGAAAACAGACGCTGTAATATTTGGCTAAAGCCCTTAGCTATATTTAAATTATGCTCCTCCAGCTAAAGCAGGAGGCAATTCAAAACTTTCTTTTATAAGTAATATAACTCAACTTATTAAATCCAATTTACAGACTTGAACATAAGTGGTTTATTTTACAATTTTTTGTTGGAAAAACAACATAAAATTAAAATCCATCCATGTTTTTGATGTATTAGTCCATTTTGTTTTCTATTGGTAATTCTATTTTTGTCTTATAACTTTATAATTTAAAACTTATGAAAAAGCCTATAGACACAGATAATCCATTACATAATTTAGATGAATGGGAAGATGATTTGTTACTACGATATCCTGATCCGTCTGAACCTGTAAAAGAGAAAGAGGAGTTTAGAAATTATGTAGATTCAGAGAGAGTTGAAACCGTTAAAGAGTTTTATAGAATAAACCATACGTATCAAACCTATGATTTTGTATGCAGCAAAGAAGAGGAATTTTTACAGTTTAATAAAAAAGAAATGTCAATTTGGGAAGCAGTTGATTTTTTAAACACCCTCGTTGACGATAGTGACCCGGATATTGATTTAGATCAGACTCAGCATCTTTTGCAGACTTCAGAAGCCATCAGGGCAGATGGTCACCCGGACTGGTTTGTGCTTACCGGTTTTATCCACGATCTCGGAAAAATTTTATGTTTGTTCGGAGAACCTCAGTGGGCTGTTGTTGGAGATACTTTCCCTGTAGGCTGTGCGTATTCGGATAAGATTGTGTACCCTGAATTTTTCAAAGAAAACCCTGATTATACAGACGAAAGATTCAATACCAAATTTGGTGTTTACACTGAAAATTGCGGACTTGATAAAGTAAAAATGAGCTGGGGACATGATGAGTACCTGTATCAGATAATGAAAGATTACCTGCCGGATCCTGCCTTATACATGATTCGATATCATTCGTTTTATTCACAACACAAAGAGAATGCCTATGCACATTTGATGAATGAAAAAGACATAGAAATGTTTGATTGGGTAAGAAAGTTTAATCCTTATGATTTATATACAAAAGCACCTGTTAAGCCGGATGTTGAAGCTTTATTGCCGTATTATAAAGAATTAGTGTCTAAATATCTGCCGGAAAAAATGAAGTTTTAAATAAGTCAGTTGCCTTGTTTTTTGAATTTGTACTTCAATTTGAAGATAGCTAAATAATATTAATATATGCAGAAAATCAAAACCAGAATCCTTTTATTGTGTTTCCTCGTAATTTATGGGGTGACTGTTTCAGGGCAGGAAAAAACCAATAAAAATGATTGGGAAAACCCAGGGGTGTTTCAGATTAATCGGGAACCGGCACGTGCTTCCTTTCTTCCTTATGCAGATGAAGCCTCGGCAATAAGTGATAAATATGAAAATTCTCCATGGTACTTTTCCCTGAATGGCAAATGGAAATTTTCATGGTCGCCAACACCTGATGAACGCCCAAAAGATTTTTACAAGCCTGATTTCAGTACTATTAACTGGAAAGAAATTCAGGTGCCTTCAAACTGGGAATTGCAAGGATACGGTATTCCAATTTATACCAATATTACCTATCCTTTTGAAAGAAATCCACCTTTTATTAATCATTGGGATAACCCTGTCGGATCGTATAAAAAAGATTTCATTCTGCCTGAAAACTGGAAAAACAGACATGTTTACCTTCATTTTGAAGCAGGAACATCGGCTATGTATATTTGGGTTAACGGAGAAAAAGTTGGTTATACGGAAAATACAAAAAGTCCTGCGGAATTTGATATTTCTAAATATCTGAAACCGGGAAAAAACGATTTGGCTGTTGAGGTTTACAGATGGAGTGATGGTTCTTATCTGGAAGATCAGGATTTCTGGAGACTTTCAGGGATTGACAGAAATGTTTATTTGTACAGTACTGATGCTATTCGTATTTCAGATTTTTTTGCTAAACCGGATTTAGATTCCAATTACAAAAACGGCAGTTTAAGTATAGATGTTAGTTTAAAAAACCTGACATCTGCTGCCAGAAATAATCACGAATTAGAGGCGAAACTGGTAGATGCTTCCGGGGCAACTATTTTTACCAAAGAGTTAAAAGTAAATTTTGGAGCCGATAAAACCCAAACAATTAGTTTATCTCAAAACGTATCCAATCCAAAATTATGGAGCAATGAAGCACCTAATTTATATACTCTGCTGCTTACATTAAAAAATGAAAACGGCAGTATAATAGAAACCGTTTCTACAGAAATTGGATTCAGAAAAGTAGAACTAAAAGGCGGACAATTACTGGTAAACGGAGTCAGATTAATGGTTCACGGTGTCAATATTCACGAACATAATCCCGTAACAGGACATTATCAGGATGAAGCCACCATGATAAAAGATATTAAGATGATGAAACAGCTGAATATAAATTCGGTTCGCTGTAGTCATTATCCAAACAATATTTTGTGGGTAAAATTGTGTAACAAATATGGTATTTTTTTGGTTGATGAAGCCAATATCGAAAGCCATGGAATGGGAGTGGAAGGTCAAAGTTTTATGAACCCGAAGACACATCCGGCTTATCTTCCGGAATGGAGAGAAGCGCATCTGGACAGAATTTACAGTTTGGTAGAACGCGATAAAAACGCACCATCGGTAATCCTTTGGTCATTAGGAAATGAATGTGCCAACGGACCTGTTTTTCATGAAGCCTACAGATGGATAAAAAAGAGAGATAATACCCGATTGGTTCAATTTGAGCAGGCAAAAGAAAACGAAAACACAGACATTATATGCCCAATGTATCCTACGATTGCCTATATGAAAGAATATGCGGCACGTAAGGAAGTTACCCGTCCGTATATTATGTGCGAGTACTCGCATGCAATGGGAAACAGCAACGGAAATTTTCAGGAATATTGGGATATTATTCGGGGAAGCAAAAATATGCAGGGCGGATTTATTTGGGATTGGGTAGATCAGGGATTCGAAATGAAAGATGAAGCAGGGCGCAAATATTGGGCTTATGGAGGTGATATGGGAAGTCAAAACTATACAAATGACGAGAATTTCTGTCATAACGGATTGGTTTGGCCAGACAGAACCCCACATCCCGGAGCATTTGAAGTAAAAAAAGTGTATCAGGATATTTTATTTAAAGCTGTTGATGTCAAAAATGGAATAATTGAAATTATAAATGATTTTGGGTTTACTAATTTGAATAATTATAATTTCAAATATCAAATTTTAGAAAATGGGAAGATTATAAAAGAAGGTAAAATTGATGTTAGTCTAAATCCGAAATCACAAAAACAATTTAAAATTGATTTTCCTAAACCAGAATCAAAACCGGGAACAGAATATTTATTGAATGTTTTTGCATACACGAAAACAGGTTCTGAAATGCTGCCTCAAAATTTTGAAATTGCCAGAGAACAATTTGTTATTGAAAGTAATAATTATTTTGCAAAAGCAGAACAAACTTCTTCGAAAATTAAAGAAGAGAAAAATGAATTTGTTTTGAGTTCGGTCAATGTTACCGTTAAGATTAGCAAAACAACCGGAATGATTTCATATTACAGTTCAAAGGGTGAGGAGTACTTTAAACAATATCCGGAACCTAATTTCTGGAGAGCTCCAACAGATAATGATTTTGGGAATAAAATGCCCGTAAAAGCTAATGTTTGGAGAACGGCAGGTAAAAACTGCACTTTAGAAACAATTCAGGTGGTTGAGGAAAATGGAAAAAGTTATGTTACAGCAAAATTAAAGCTTAACGACGTTTTTTCTGAATATACAATCAAATATTCACTAAGTAATGACGGAGCTTTAGAGATACAGCCTTCATACAAAAAAGGAAATAATCCATTACCTGATATGCCTCGTTTTGGAATGATTTTTTCTCTTAAAAATACGCTGGAAAACCTTGATTATTATGGAAGAGGCCCTTGGGAAAATTATCCGGATAGAAACGAATCATCATTCAAAGGAATCTATCAGAGCAAAGTGGCGGATCAATATGTACCTTATACACGTCCGCAGGAAAACGGATATAAAACAGACATTCGTTGGTTTAAACTTTCAAATAATAATGGTAACGGACTTGAAATAAAAGGTTTACAGTCTCTATGTATGAGTACTTTAAATAATTATCCTGCCGATTTTGATCCGGGATTATCAAAAAAGAACATGCACATGAGTGATATTACACCCAGAAAAGAAGTGGTAGTTTGTGTTGATTTAACCCAGCGTGGATTAGGAGGAGATAATAGTTGGGGAGAATATCCGCATGAACAATATTTATTGAAACAAAATGAATACAGCTACGGATTTGTCATAAAACCAATCGAATAAATATAACCTTAAAAGTTTAACACATAGAAGCATAGTTTTAGTAAGCTAAAAAAGACGTTTCACTCATTAAAATCCACATAACAACTATATGTGAAGAACGAGTTTCTTTTTATTCTCTGAAAAGTAAAATCTATGTTTCCAGCCTGCACTGAGCGGAGTCGAAGTGTGTTAGATAATTATGAAATCTAAAAAATTTCGAATAAAAAATATCATCTATATTATTGATACTCTTCCGGAGAAATCAATTAAATGAAACATGCCTTTAATAAAGTAAAATATGAGTAAAACAATTACAAATGGAAGATTAGTTTCTTTGGACGCTCTGAGAGGGTTTGTTATGTTTTGGATTATGAGCGGAGAACATATCATACATGCTTTGGCAAAAGCCGCTCCAATCCCTGTTTTTGTATGGATGTCATCACAATTGCACCATACAGAATGGGAGGGGATTACTTTTTACGACATGATTTTTCCAATATTTTTATTTGTTGCCGGAGTTTCGATGCCGTATTCTTTCGACAAAAAAATGAATGCTGCAGGCGTGAGTACTCCAATGGAATTACCGTCAAAAGAAAAGAAAAAAATATACCTGTCCATGTTAAAAAGGACTTGCATTTTAATCTTTCTGGGATTTGTAGTAAATGGATTATTACGGTTTGACGGCTATGAACAGACACGTTTTGCCAGTGTATTGGGGCGAATTGGACTGGCGTGGTTTTTTGCCGGTATTATTTATTTGAATTTTGATTTAAAAAAACAAATATTTTGGTTCACAGGCATTTTGATTGGTTATTATTTAGCCATGAAATTAATACCGGTTCCTGGTTTTGGGGCAGGTGTTTTAACCAAAGAAGGATCATTAGAAGCTTATATTGACCAATTATTCCTTCCGGGAAGATTACACAGCAAAGTCTATGATCCCGAAGGTTTATTTTCGACAATTCCGGCTGTTGCCACAGCTTTGTTGGGAATGTTTTTGGGAACATTTTTAAAAGCCTCAGGTACATTTTCGACAAATAAAAAACTATTAATCTTGCTCACTTCCGCAATTGTTTTGATAGGTACAGGGCTTCTTTGGAATTATGATTTTCCTATCAATAAACATTTGTGGTCAAGCTCTTTTGTGTGTTATGTAGGCGGATTTAGTATTTTGTTTTTCACCTTTTTTTATCTGATAATTGATGTATTGGGATATCATAAATGGGCATTTCCCCTAATATTAATTGGCTCAAACTCTATTCTTATTTACATGGCAGCTGAGGGGGTGGTAAATTTTGGACATACTGCCGATTTTGTATTTGGAGGACTGATTAAATTTTTCCCTCTGGTTTGGCAGCCCGTATTTACAGCTTTATCAGTAACGCTTGTACAACTGATTTTACTGTATTTTTTGTATAAGAAAAAATGGTTTCTAAAAATCTAAACGCAGTCTATATCACCAAAAACTAACAACCACCAACTAACAACCAAAAAAACAACCTCATCATGAATACTTTACAAACTGCAGATTATATTGTTTTTCTTATTTATTTTGTGATCGTTACAGCCTACGGAATGTACATCTACAGAAGTAAGAAAAATGCAACTACAAGTTCCAACGAATATTTTTTAGCCGAAGGTTCTCTTACCTGGTGGGCAATTGGTGCATCATTGATAGCTTCTAATATTTCGGCAGAACATTTTATCGGCATGAGTGGTTCGGGCTTTGCCATCGGATTAGCGATTGCTTCTTACGAATGGATGGCTGCCGCCACATTAATTGTAGTGGCCATATTTATTTTACCGGTCTATCTAAAAAACAGGATATTTACGATGCCTCAATTTTTGGCAAAAAGATATAATGGAACCGTAAGTACCATAATGGCTATAATTTGGCTATTGATTTATGTATTTGTAAATCTTACTTCTATTATTTATTTAGGCGCTTTGGCTATTTCATCTATTGCACCCGTTAGTTTTCAGTTTTGTGTTATCGGATTGAGTTTGTTCTCTGTTATTGTTACTTTAGGAGGAATGAAAGTTATTGGTTATACCGATATGTTTCAGGTTATCGTATTGATTCTGGGAGGATTGGTTACGACTTATTTGTCATTAACCTTATTGTCTGAGCAGTTTGGATTTGGAAAAGATATTCTTAAAGGACTTGCTGTTTTAAAAGATGAAGCACCGGGTCATTTGCATATGATATTGGATAAATCGAATCCTCATTATGCAGAATTACCCGGAATGTCGGTACTCATTGGCGGTATGCTAATCAATAATCTGGCCTATTGGGGCTGTAATCAGTATATCGTTCAAAGAGCTTTGGGTGCTGATTTGAAAACAGCGCGTAAAGGAATTTTGTTTGCTGCTTTCTTAAAATTATTGGTTCCAATTATAGCCGTTTTACCGGGTATCGCAATGTATGTAATGCATCAAAACGGAATGTTTCAACAAGAAATGGTTGATGTCTCGGGAGTTTTGAAACCGGATCAGGCTTATCCGACATTAATGAATTTATTGCCTGCCGGATTAAAAGGAGTAGCCCTGGCAGCTTTAACAGCAGCAATTGTGGCGTCATTGGCGGGCAAAGCCAACAGTATTTCGACGATTTTTTCTTTAGACATTTATAAAAAATATTTTAACAAAGAAGCAACTGAAAGAAAGCTGGTGCTTACCGGAAGATGGTGCGTTGTAGTTGCGATGTTTATTGCGGCCCTTGTTGCTCCGGCATTAAAATCGCTGGATCAGGCTTATCAATTTATACAAGAGTATGTTGGGTTCTTTTCTCCGGGAGTTTTGGCTATCTTTTTATTGGGAATGTTCTGGAAAAAGACAACACCAACAGCAGGACTTGCCGGCGCATTGCTAACAGTGCCTATTGCCGCAGTATTAAAGTTCCTGCCTATGTGGACAGATGGTGCTTTTCCTGATTATCCTTTTTTAGACAGAATGACTATCTCTTTCTTTATAATAGTATTTTTAATGGTAGCTATCAGTCTCTTAAAACCTGAATCTGACGAACAGCTTGAAGCTCACAAGATAGAAGTGGATAAATCAATGTTTAAAGTATCTTCAGAATTTATTATTGGTTCCTTTATTATCTGTGGAGTATTAGTGGCGCTGTATACTGTGTTTTGGTAATTTTAAATTATTTGAATGTGTGATGGCTTATAAGTGCCGTAATTTTTAAATTTGAAAAAACTTATTTATTAAAATTTTAAATACAAAGATGTGAAAAACGATTTTTCATTAAAAGGAAAAGTAATAGTGGTAACCGGGGCAACCGGAATATTAGGAGAAGCTTTTATCAATGGGATAGCAAATACAGGTGGGATTGTAGGTGTATTGGGCAGAAATGAAAAAGTGGCCAATGAAAGAGCAGCCTCAATTGTAAAGCAGGGAGGTGAAGCAATTGCATTGATAGCAGATGTAACAAATGAGCAGGACCTTATCAATGCCCGCGAAATAATTTTGTCTAAATACGGAAAGGTAGACGGACTGGTGAATGCCGCCGGTGGAAATATGCCCGATGCAGTAATCCAGCCGGGACAGGATATTTTTCAGCTGAATATACAGGCATTACAGCAAGTAATGAATCTGAATTTGTTTGGAACAATTCTGCCGACACAAATTTTTGGAGAAGTCATAAAAAATACCGGAACCGGGAGCATTGTAAATATTTCATCAGTTTCATCGGACCATGCAGTAACAAGAGTATTAGGATACAGTCTGGCAAAATCAGCAATCGATTCGTATACAAAATGGTTTGCAGTTGAACTGGCAAACAGATTTGGTGACAAAATAAGAATAAACGCTATTGTACCGGGCTTTTTCCTGACGGAGCAAAACAGAACGCTTTTGACAAATACAGATGGAAGTCTGACCGAAAGAGGGAATTTAATCATTCAAAACACACCTTTTAATCGTTTTGGAGATCCGGAAGAGTTGATAGGGGCATTGGTTTGGTTATTAAGTGATGCTTCAAAATTTGTTACCGGATCAAAAATAACCTTAGACGGAGGATTTTCTGTTTTTAGCGGAGTTTAAAATAATATCTATTAACCAAAATGGATGTCAGGCTGAGCGGAGTCGAAGCCCTTTCGAAGTAAAAAACCTTCGACTTTAGCCTGTCTTGAGCTTTTGTCGAAGGGTTCAGAATAAAAATGATTTTCAGTAGCATAAATATGTTTGATCTGGTTATTTATTATAAACCTGAGTTCGATTATTACAAAGGAAGTTTTGAATTGCAGCTTCAGCTGGAGATTATAAATTAAGTACAGTAAAGGGCTTTAGCCAAATTAAACGCTTTTCGGCTAAAGCCAATTATCATTTCTTATATTTATTTAATAGTAATTGTTAAAAAACAAACAAACTGAGGTTGTAAAATAACCCAAATGACAATATAAACGGAATGATGAATAATGTTGCCTCATTCCATTAAAAAATATAAAAGTATCATCATATGAAAATGACACAAACCTGGCGATGGTTCGGGCCTAATGATCCGGTTACATTGCAAGATATAAAACAAACAGGGGCAAAAGGAATTGTTACGGCGCTTCATCATATTCCAAATGGAGAAGTCTGGTCTGTGGACGAAATTACCAGGAGAAAAAAAGAAATTGAGAATGCAGGATTAATATGGTCTGTAGTAGAATCTGTTCCTGTTCACGAAAATATCAAAACCCAAACCGGAGATTACAAAGTCTATATCGAAAACTATAAGCAAAGTATTAAAAATTTAGCTGGCTGTGGGATTTCTATTGTATGTTATAATTTTATGCCTGTTTTAGACTGGACAAGAACTTCCTTGGATTATGAAGTCGAAGACGGATCAAGAGCATTGCGTTTTGATACAGCTGCCTTTGCCGCTTTTGATATTCATCTGCTAAAAAGACCTAATGCTGAAAAAGACTATACCGAAGCCCAGAGAAACAAGGCAAAAGAATATTTAGAAACCTTGACAGATGCTGATAAAACGAAACTGGTCAAAAACATAATTGCCGGTTTGCCGGGTGCCGAAGAAGGGTATACGCTGGAGCAGTTTCAGAAAACGTTAGATGCGTATAACACTATAGATTCGGTTAAGCTGAAACAGCATTTAGTTTCCTTTTTAAAAGAAATTATTCCCGTAGCGGAACAAAATAAGGTCGTAATGTGCATACATCCTGATGATCCGCCTTATCAAATATTGGGATTGCCGAGAGTGGTGAGTACTGAAGCAGATTTTGATTACCTGGTTGAACAAATTCCAAGCAGAAACAACGGAATCACATTTTGTACAGGTTCGCTTGGTGTCATTCCGCAAAATAATTTGGAACAGATGTTTAAGAAATTTGCTGACAGAGTACATTTTATCCATTTAAGAAGCACGCAAAGAGATGAATCGGGCAATTTTTATGAAGCCAATCATTTAGAAGGAAATGTCGATATGTTTACCATTGTAAAAGAAATAATAACGGAACAAAAACGCCGACATGCTGAAGGAAGATCGGATTCTGCAATTCCGATGAGACCGGATCATGGTCATCAGATGCTGGATGATTTGTATAAAAAAACCAATCCCGGCTATTCTGCTATTGGAAGATTAAGAGGATTGGCTGAATTAAGAGGACTTGAAGAAGGAATTATTCGTTCTATGTAATGGGGAGTAACAAGTAATTAAAACACAATTTTGTCATTCCGTAGGAATCTAAATTTTCAATCAATTCTGTTTTAAGCTTTTAAAAAATAAAAAATGATAAAGAAACCTATAATTGCTATAATCATTTTCTGTATTTCATTGACTGCCGTAGCGCAAAAAGTATATGACGTCAAAAAATACGGGGCGAAAGGTGATGGTAAAACGAATGATGCTGTTGCAATTCAAAAAGCAATTGATGCCTGTAGTAAAACTGGCGGTCAGGTATTAATTCCTGCTCCGTTTACATTTTTGACCGGACCTTTCAATGTAAAATCGAATGTGGATTTGCATATTGAGGGAGGGGCAAAAATATTAGCAAGCCCTGATGAAAAATTATACACAGAAAGCGCTTTTCGTGACAACAAAGGAGAAGGAACAATCTGGATTGGAGGGAAAAACATAGAAAACTTTACTATTAGCGGAAGCGGAAAAATTGATGGAAACGGTATTTCGTTTATGGGAGCCGAAGAGGAAGATGCATATATCCTGAAACCTTTCAACGTTTTAGATCCCCGTCCTCATGTTCTTACGATTATAGGAGGGAAGAATATCCGAATAAAAGATGTTCATATAGGAAATTCGGCGTATTGGACAGTTCATCTTGTGGGCTGTAATGATGTTGTCATTAGCGGAATTACATTGCTGAACAGTTTAAAAGTTCGTAATAGTGACGGTATTGATTTAGACCATTCAAAAAATGTACGCATTAGTGATTGTTATATTGAAAGTGGTGATGATTGTATTTGCTTAAAAAACAGAAGGGAATTTGAAGAGTTTGGTGCCTGCGAGAACATTACCGTTACAAATTGTACGATGACCAGCAGCAGTTGTGCCATCAAAATTGGTTCAGAAAATATGGATGCTATCAGACAAGTCGTGTTCAATAATTGCATTATTAAAAACAGTAATCGTGGTGTAGGGATTCAAAACAGGGATGAAGGAACGGTGAGTGAGGTTATTTTCTCCAATATGATTATTGAAGGAAAACTGACTACAGATACCTGGTGGGGAAAAGCAGAACCAATTTATGTAACGGCTTATAGTCGCGCAAGCGGAAACCACAAGGATGCCAACTGGCGTTTTCCAAAAGGCGCAACAGAAGGGAAAGTAGGGACAATCAGTAATATTTATTTCAGTAATATTCAATGCTTTGGAGAAAATGGTGTCTATGTCAGTGGAGAAACAAAAGACAAAATTAAAAACATTGTTTTTGAAGGAGTGAATGTTTCTATTGATAAAAAGTCTCAATTTCCCGGTGGAATTTATGATCGTCGCCCATCAAAATTGGAAGGTTTTGTAAAAGGCAGTACATCAGGTTTTTATTTTGATACTGCAGAGAATATAAAAGTTCAGAATTGCTCTGTGAATTGGGGAAAAAACAAACCCGATTATTTTAAATATGCAGTTGAAAGCAAAAATGTAGATGTTTTGAAAGTGAATAATTTAGATGGAGAATCGGCTTTTCCGGATAAATACGAAGCTGTGAAAAAATAATGTGGACGCGACAGGCTGAAAATGAAAATGTTCGAATAGTAAAATTACATAAGTTTTTTTTTACGCTTAGTTTTGTCATACTTTGAAAGTAATACATTATTTAAAAATCAAATTTCTATAGTTTTCTGAAGACTTGTTTTTTAAAAATCGGTTAAGTCTAAAATATTGTAAAACTTTAGATAAATTAGCAAGGCTAAATTATCAACTATCATATAAATGAAAAACAACATAATTACAAAAATTATCATTGGTGGTTTGTTATTCACCAGCCTTTATGGAAGTGCCCAAAAAACAACCTTAGAAGTTGATGTTACTAAAACCATCACAAAGATTCAGCCCACTATGTTTGGCCTTTTTTTTGAAGATATCAATTTTGCTGCAGATGGCGGA
Organism: Flavobacterium sp. Flavsp81; assembly: GCF_059491325.1. NCBI lineage: Bacteria > Pseudomonadati > Bacteroidota > Flavobacteriia > Flavobacteriales > Flavobacteriaceae > Flavobacterium > Flavobacterium sp. Flavsp81. The sequence continues at coordinate 4,546,968 of NZ_CP168505.1, forward strand.
TTATATGCCGAAATGATTAAAAACAGATCCTTTGAGTTTGAGAAACCTTTAATGGGATGGGAGCAGCCCAATACTAAAAGATCTTCTTTAAACCTGCAATCCGGAGTTGCGGTAACCATCAAAGAAGAAAACAAAACCAATTCTAATTTTTGCAGGGTTTTGGTAAATAATGCTAATGGATATGCTATCATTAATGAAGGCTTTCGAGGAATGGGAGTCAGGAAAGATGCCAAATACAATCTTTCATTAAAGGCGGCTAATCATGACAGAGCTATCAAAAAAATAATTATTCAGTTTATTGATAAGGACAAAAAAGTAATTGGTGAAACCAGTATTGCCCCAACATCGAATGAATGGAAAAATTATACTGCACAATTCACAGCTACTCAAACTGAAGCCAAAGCCAAATTAAAAATAACCTTTGAAGGAACTGGGACTATTGATCTGGACATGATTTCATTGTTTCCGGAGGACACCTGGAAGAATAGAAAAAATGGACTTCGTAAAGATATTGTACAGCTTTTGTATGATATGAAACCTGGGTTTTTACGTTTTCCCGGCGGTTGTATTGTTGAAGGAAGAACTTTGTCAGATCGTTATCAGTGGAAAAAATCGGTTGGGGATGTAGAAAACAGAAGAACAATGATCAACCGTTGGAATATGGAGTTCAGCCATAAACAGACTCCGGATTACTTTCAAAGTTTTGGATTAGGATTTTATGAATATTTTCAGCTTTCAGAAGATATCGGGGCAACGCCATTACCTATTTTAAGTTGTGGAATGGCCTGCCAGTACAATACAGGTGAATTGGCTCCAATCGAAGAATTAGATCCCTATATACAAGACGCTTTAGATTTAATTGAATTTGCCAATGGAGCAGGAAACACAGTTTGGGGAAAACTTCGCTCAGATATGGGACATCCAAAACCATTTAACCTGAAATATATTGGAGTTGGAAACGAGCAATGGGGACCGGATTATATTGAAAGGTATAAAGTTTTTGAAAAAGCTATAAAATCAAAATATCCAAATATAGTTATCGTTTCAGGAAGCGGGCCATCTCCGGACGGGGAACATTTTGACTTTGGAATGGCAGAACTTAAAAAGCTGAATGCGGAACTTATAGATGAACACTATTACAAAAGCCCGCAATGGTTTAGGGAAAATGCAACCCGTTATGATAATTATGACCGAAAAGGGCCAAAAATATTTGCAGGAGAATATGCCGCCCAAAGTCCTTCGAGTGATAAAACAAGTAACAGAAACAATTGGGAATGTGCCTTTTCGGAAGCGGCTTTCATGACTGGATTAGAACGAAATGCCGAAGTAGTTAATTTGTCTTCGTATGCTCCGTTGATGGCTCATGAAGATGCCTGGCAGTGGACACCGGACATGATTTGGTTCAATAATCTAGAAGCTTACGGATCGGCTAATTATTATGTGCAAAAATTGTTTTCAACCAATAAAGGGACCGATTTATTGGCTATTGCTAAAGATGGGAAACCATTAACAGGAGAAAATAATCTGTACGCATCTGCCGTAAAAGATATAAATACCAAAGAAGTTATTGTAAAACTGGTTAATACATCGGCAACAGCACAAAACATTACCATTGATTTAAAAGGGAGTAAATTAGCACCAAAAGGTTCTGTTATTACGCTTGCAAGTGCGAACTTACAGGATGAAAATACTTTTGCCTCTCCTAAAAAAATAAGCCCAAAAGAAAGTGAGTATGACCTGAAAGGTCAGAAAGCCCAAATGAATTTGCCTGCTTATTCCGTAACTGTTTTGAAGTTAAAAATGAAATAATAAAAACAAATATTTATTAGAAAGATACAAAACAGCCGCTTATTTTAAGTGGCTGTTTTGTTGGCGGTACTCGCCTGGAGTCAGGCTTACTATTTGTTTAAATATTTTTGAAAAATGAGGCAAATTAGAAAATCCGGTATCCATGGCGATTTCTAAAAAAGTAGTATTTGTAGTTGCGATGAGGTGTTGGGCTCTTTCTATCTTTTTTTCATGAATATAATTTAAAGGCCTTTTGCCGGTATGAATCAAAAATTGTTTTGAAAAATAATCCTGATTTTGATTTACTCTTTTGGCTAATTCGGCAACAGTAAGATTCTCGCCTAAGTGAAGCTGCACATAACTCATTGTGTCCAGTATTTTGGAAGGTGCTGATTGAGAACTGTTTGTTTTGAAATCCTTCGAACTCAGGAATCTGGAAATCAGCTGAAGAATAATTCCCTGATTTTCAAATTTCTGATGTGTTTTCATTTCGTTGTTAAGTGACTGATATTCTTTGTAATAAGCTTCTTTTTCATACACTTTCGGGTTGTCTGACCTATTAATTCCTCTTCCCGGATTACTGCTGAACAATCTCTTAATAAGCATTATGTCAATTTCTGTTGCAGAAAGTTTCATCACATTTCTATTGTTATTAAACAATGATATTCCATCGGGAGATTCTTCAAAAAATTGGATAAAATACTGGCTTAAATACGTGTTGCAATTCAGGTTGCATATCGTAAAACTGGGAATAAGATATAAATTGCCCGGTTCTAAAGTTAAGCAAACAGTACTGTCTGATATAAATCCTGTTCCATCATCAATATAATACAACCGATAATAAGGACTGATGACATTATTATAATTCCAGTTGTGATTAAGTTTTACATAGTCTACATGTAATAAGGAGAAAGAATATTTAAAAATATTTTTGGACATAATAAATAGTAAAAGTCGTTTTTGAATAATAGAAAATCGTTTTTGAATAAAAGAAGTATTCCATTCATAGACTATATTTGTTTTTGCTTATTTAAAATTTTAGGATTTAAAATAGTAATAATAAGATTTATACAGTAAATATTTATACAATGTTGATTTTTATAGCCAATTAGAGATTTTTAAATACAATGCTATAAAGTAAATAAATAAAATCGGAAATACATAAAAAATTATGAATAGACGGAATGCTTTAAAATTAGCAGTATCGGGATTGGCGGGTCTTTACTTATCTCCTTTATTGGCTCAAAAAAATATTTTTAGTTCACCCGATTACAAAGGACCCTTTGCGCCTACCTGGGATTCCCTAAGCAAATATCAGGTACCGGATTGGTTTCGGGATGCTAAATTTGGAATGTGGGCGCATTGGGGACCACAGTGTGAACCGGAAGCAGGCGATTGGTATGCAAGAAGCATGTATCAGGAAGATTCCTGGCAATATAAATTTCATGTAGAAAAGTACGGCCATCCCTCGAAATTTGGTTTTAAGGATGTAATTAATGTCTGGAAAGCCGACAATTGGAATCCAGAAGAATTAGTCAATTTGTATAAAGATGCCGGAGCCAAATATTTTATGGCTATGGCAAATCATCATGATAATCTGGACCTCTATAACAGTAAATACCAGCCCAACTGGAATTCAACGAAAGTAGGACCAAAAAAAGATATTATCGCCGGATGGGAAAAAGCAGCCCGAAAAGCAGGACTTCCTTTTGCAGTAAGCGTTCACGCTGCTCATGCCTGGACTTGGTATGAAACATCACAGCGCTCTGACAAAAATGGAGCCCTTGCCGGTGTTCCTTATGATGGGAATCTTACTAAAGAGGATGGAAAAGGGACTTGGTGGGAAGGTTTGGATCCTCAGGAATTATATGCGCAAAATCATCCATTAAGTAAAAACAGTTCAGACAATGGCGGAATACACAGTCAATGGAATTGGGAAGATGGCGCTTCTATACCATCAAAAGAATATATTGAAAGTTTTCACAACCGAACAATAGATTTGATTGATAAATACAATCCCGATTTGATTTATTTTGACGATACTGCATTACCACTTTGGCCAATTAGCGATGCTGGTTTACGTATTGCGGCACATTTGTATAATAAAAGCCTACAGAAAAATAAAACAGTTCAGGCAGTAATTACGGGTAAAATATTAGATGAACAGCAACGAAAAGCCATAGTTTGGGATATCGAAAAAGGACAGAGTAACAGCATAGAACCTTTGCCATGGCAAACGGATACCTGTATTGGCAACTGGCACTATGACCGTGGTGTTTACAAAGATAAGCGTTACAAATCGGCTAAAACAGTTATTCATACCCTGATTGATGTGGTGAGTAAAAATGGTAATCTGATGCTTAATATTCCAGTTCGCGGTGACGGAAGTATAGACGAATTAGAACGAGCAATTGTTGCAGAAATTGGTGTCTGGATGAAAGCTAACGGAAAAAGTATTTATGGTACCCGGCCCTGGAAAATATTTGGTGAAGGTCCACAACAAGCAAGTGCAGGAGCATTAACAGCTCAAGGATTCAACGAAGGAAAAGGTAAACCATATACTTCAGAAGATATTCGTTTTGTGCAAAAAGACAAAATAGTGTATGCAACAGTAATGGCCTGGCCGGAAAATGGCACTGCAGCTATCAAAAGTTTAGGTAAAGGATCAGCTTATCATCCTGAGAAAATAAAACAGATAAAATTAATAAGTACAGGAGAGAAACTGAATTTTAAACAGAATGAACAAGCTTTAGAAGTATATTTTCCAAGTAGTCAGCCTGTAGCTTCTTATGCCAATGTGTTGGAAATTATTTAGATTAGAATACAATTTTGCTCATTTTAGTTAAATTTTAATATTTTGGTAACGTAAATAATTAATCCGATAAAAGACTCAATTAGTGTTTTTATCGGATTAATTATTTTTATAAAAGGTTGCTTTTTGCTCCTTCAATGTTAACCTGAAGAACCTTAGTTTTATTTAAGGTAACAAAAATCTGAAACCATAATCTTTAATAAAAACAATATCAAATATATTTATAGTTGGGGAAAAATTAAAAATAATAAACACCTGCTTTATAGATCTAAAAGGCTTGTAAATAAAAATATTAATTTAGATTTTCAGTGCTTTTTATTCTTAAACAATGTTCAGTTCCTAAAAAGAGTGGGTTTCCATGTTTTTCTGACCAAAACCCATCCAGCACATCTTTAGTTATACATCGGTAAATGGCTACACCTTTGTAGATTTTGTTTTCTTCGCCTTTGTATTTAAAATTGATTACCAGAATGTTGTCCTTAAAGAAACCATGACCGGTTTGTTCCTGTGTATTATTAATTAGCCATTGTGCCGCAATACGGTTGTTTTTATCCAGGGATAAAGTCAAAACACCCTTGTAAGTCATTTCGTTGCTATCATCCTGATTACTCCCGGAAATGGTGTAATTACCAATCAAATCTTTTATTTTCATTTGCTTTTCGATGCATAAATTTAGTAACTCGTATTGGTAGGGTCCAGAAATCCGGAGTTATAAATTAAGTGTTTATTCAATTTTATTTTATAAAAGTAAATACATTTTAATAAAAAATTAAGTTATTTCGTTAACAAAATTATTAACTTGTTCTTGTATTAAAAAAAACAAATTTATGAGGGTATCAGTAGTACGAAAAAATATAAAATTTACACCAGATTCAAAAAGAGTTGTTGCGCGATATTTTATGAACGGTTACGAACGGACTCAGCAAATGGTGATTCGTATAATGATGCTGGATGAAAAACAAGTATTGCAGACGCTGGAACAGACACTTCGTGAGTTTGCCAGGCGCCACCGAAATATTTCAGCTGTTTTTTTTAGGCATTGCGAAATAATAAGACCCATAATCGAAGAAATGAAAATAGATTATGATGCAATGTCACTTGATCGGAAAATGCTCATAGGTTCTTATTGTACAATGGAATACGCGATAGAATCTGCGGCTATTTTTAATCCCTCTATTGTTGAAGATTTTGATCAGACGGGTCTGGAAGCGGGCGAAAAACGTGTTGTTATTTCTTTTCGGGCAACAGGAGAAGGTCATATTTCATCAATTGTTTTTAGAAGAGCAATTCTGGACAGGGATAACAATTTGCAGATAATGAAAATTGGTAATCACATTGACAAAGCCGAAATAGAGCACAAAACCTTATTCAACAAAGAGCGATTTTTGACGAAATTGGCAGAAATGCATACTACGGATAAATATATAACCCAAATTATGCAGGACCTGCCGGACGAATTTGAGTTTGCTGTCCTCAAAAATATTCTAAAAGCAAACTTAAGCGATCCATTGATCCGTGAGGAAAGAAAAACAGCACTGCAGGAAATACTCTGGTTGGCCAATTCATTTTATGATATACAGTTTAACCATGATTCGGACATCACCGAACGCGTTATATTTCCAATCTCCAATTCTGAAAGCCGCGGTATAGAGGATGCGCGATTTGTACGTTTTGTTGATGATGATGACTCCGTTCGTATTATGGCGACTTACACAGCTTATAATGGGCACACTATACTGCCTAAACTTATTTCTACCGAAGATTTTTATAATTTTAGGGTTATGCCACTGCATGGTGCCGGCGCCCAAAATAAAAACCTGGCCTTATTTCCCAGAAAAATAAAAGGCAAATATGCCATGCTTTCCCGAATAGATGGTGTAAACAATTATATTATGTTTTCTGAGCGGGCTACACAATGGGATCATCCCATACTTCTTCAGGAACCGCGTTATACATGGGAGTTTACACAAATAGGAAATTGCGGATCACCACTTTGGACTTCTGAGGGCTGGCTCGTTATCACCCATGGAGTTGGTACTATGAGGCGTTATTGCATAGGTGCTTCATTATTAGATCTTGATGATCCCACTAAAGAGATTGGAAGACTTACTGAACCTTTACTTTCACCGATGGAAGACGAGCGTGAGGGTTATGTGCCTAACGTTGTCTATTCCTGCGGTGCAATTATTCACAATAACAGTCTTATATTGCCTTATGCTGTATCGGACTATTCTTCTACCTACGCTACTGTTGATATGGCAGAATTAATCGATGCTTTGAAGAAAAGCAAATAAGAAGCCTAATTTTTCCGAATCTGTTTTTCGGCATCTTATTTTCAGTAATCGTTTAAGTGGAATAGTAAGTACATCGTATTTAAAAAATTAGAGTAAATAATTTATTACTTCAACCGTCTGCTTCAGACGGTTTTTTTTTTGTTTAAGCATTTAATATATTCTTTTGATTTTAAATTTAAGAACAATATAATGTCTATGAAATTGTGGGAAATATACTTTAAAACATGGGAATTATATAACATTAAAAAGTAATTATGTAAAAAAGCCATTATTCGCCATTCTACATTTGGAAAATTACAGTTTAAATATTTTATTATGAAAACACGAATTGACCCCAAATTTATGTTTGTCATTATGCTTACAGCAGTATTATTTTCATGCAAAAATAATCAGGACGGCTATAATGATGACATTGAAACCATGCAGGCTAATGTTGATACTGCAGATACTACAAATGTACATGGCAACAATCTGAACAGTTATAATGCGGATGGAAGCAGCGTAAACAACGCTGCACAAAGCAGTTCGGGAGGAACAGGTACAAAAAACACGGAAACCGGTAGCGGTTCTGGCGAAAGTGCTAAAGACGGTTCTACATATTCAGGTGCTTCAGATGCCCAAAATGACAGTATTAGTTCGGTAAATGAAACTTTAAAAGATAAAAAAGGGTAGTAAAAACCTTTTAGGATAGGATAATCCAATTTTGCATTTTGATTATTTGCATTATTAGTGAGAAAGCCTGTGATTTTTAATTATTACAGGCTTTTTTATTGTCAGGATTATACGGAACCAGATTTAAATACATTTTTTTGCTTTTCGTATTACTAACCATCCGATGATAAGCAGAAAAAGTCCGAGAAGTAAAAACCCATAATTCCACAAATCTTTATTTTCGCTTAATTCCCTAACATTATGCAACCCCAGAATTTGATGGTTTATCAGGCCTTCAATTAAATTAAAAATTCCCCATCCTACCAGCATTCCGCCCGTAATGAGATATTCTGATTTATTAGTATTTATATTTTTGAGTACTTTCCATAACAGATAAACTCCAAGAATAGTTGTGATTAAAGTAAAAAGATGAAAAATACCATCCCAAAACATATTTACACTTTTATTGATCAGATCATTAGGAGTTATTTTGTTAGACAGCATTTCATGCCATTGGAGAATCTGGTGTAAAACAATTCCATCCGCAAATCCTCCCAATCCCATGCCTAATACCATTGCCGTGCAATAAAGCGGAGCAGATGACAAATCAGAATCTAAATTCAGGTTGATTTTGTTGCTATGTTTTACAGCAAAATAAGTCAAAATTAAAACGATAATAGTTAATACAATAAATCCGGAGAACATTTCAAATTTATTAGCATCCAGGCTTCTGTTTATTGCCTCCTTAACTTCCTTATTGCAATTAATGCAGGAATATCCATTTGTGGTAAACATCAATAATGTTGTAATAATAATGGACAGATATGTATGCGGCAGTTGTTTTTTCGGTTTCATTTCTGATGGATTGGTTAGCTGATTATGAGTCATAATTAGTAATAGAATGACAAATTTCAACTGATTAATCGATAAGAAGTTACAAGATTATGCCGGAATATTGCAATTTAATAATCTGATTATCATTTTAATTAAACTACAGTAAAAGTGGCTTCTTTTTTTATAAATCTTTTATTAAATCACTTGGATTTATTTTTAAAGATTGAGCAATTTTAAATAAAGTACTTATTTTCATTTCCTGAGAACCCTTAATATACTTTCTTAAATTCTCTACATCCATTTCGGCATCATGAGCAACCTCGCGTTGTTTTAATTGATTGCTGTCTATTATATCTTTTATTCTGATTCCCAGTTGCTTTACAACCTGTGGAATTTCGCTTTTTCTCGTTCTTTTCATAAAAATGAAATTACAAGTAATAGATTGTTTTTGTGTAATTGTAATTAATCGATTGTATACAACTGTTTTTTTGTACTTTTGTTTTTAGATAGGTAGTATTTCAAATTCATTAAAAATAAAACCATGAAAGCAGAGCATACAGAATCAGTCACAGAATTTTTAGATTTAATGAGTAAAATAAAATATTTTACAAAACTAAAACCTGATAACAAAAATAGTAATCTGTTTAAAATGGAGCTGAAAATAGCTTCTTACACCGAATTAAACTTACTGGTTTCGGATTTGCTTAAAGTAAGTATTGCTGCGCTTAAAAGTGATACTCCCAATTCATCTGCTTCTCCATCAGGAATAAATGTATTGCTTTTGCTCGAAATTGCACTGCAGATTCTTCCGGATGCGGAGGTTGAATTATTAGATGAGTTGCATAAGCTTCATTTGAAGTTGGAGGTGGAAAAATAATGTGATTATAAACCTGATGCTATTCATTCCGTTTTATTTAAAATAATTAAGTTTGTGTATTGCTCCGGATCTTTCTTTCAACTCAATAAAAATTGATTTATGTATGTACAGTTTGTACTTTTGCCCTTATGAATGATAATTTTATAAATGAATATTTTGGGATTGGAATACGAAATGGTAAAACGCCTGAAAATTTGGGTGTTTTATGGAGATCTGCCCAAAACTTAGGTGCTACTTTTATTTTTACCATAGGCAATCGATATGCCAAGCAAGCCTGTGACACTCATGATGCGGTAAAAGCAATTCCTTATTTTCATTATGATACTTTTGAAGCTTTTTTTGAAAACTTACCTAAAGGAGCACGATTAGTTGGTGTTGAATTAGATGAAAAAGCTTGTGATCTGGAGACCTTTGAGCATCCAAGGCGTTGTGTGTATTTATTGGGAGCAGAAGATCATGGTCTGTCCAAAAAAGTAATGGATAAATGCCATCATTTAGTAAAATTTAAATCGGTAAAAAGCCTGAATGTAGCTGTCGCAGGAACTATTATTATGTACGACAGAAATTTGCCTAAACCGCGATCTTAAAATAAAACTGCTCGATTTCTGAAAAGACTTTTAAGGCAAAAAAAAGCTCCAGATTTCTCTGAAGCTTTTTTGTCTTAGTAGCGGGGAACATGACTTGCTCTTCTATAGAGTTCCCTTGCATCCGAAAAGTCTAATGAAAAGCTGTGCGAAGTCAGAAGACATTTGCACCCGCAACCTTCGCTGTTATTTTCGAGCCAGCTCACTTTCAATTTTTGTAACACGCAGTACTAAATCTTTTAAAGATTCTATTTCTTTCGCCTGCGACTCAATTTTCTTATTTTGGGCGATAGAATAAAGTGTCAATTCTTCAATTTTCTTAAGTAAATTCATGTTCATTTCCGCTAACATTAAACCATTTTTTTCAATTTCCATTGCAGATGGAATTTCAGGTAAATGACTGTTTTGTTTAATGTATTCTTCGACTTCCTGTAATGATTTTAGTTTGTAATCTTTTGAAAAAACATAATCGGGTGCAGGAACTGATAAATCAATTCTTACCTCTTCTGCATGAATTTTTCCTTTTACGGTTAGTTTTTCGTCTGGAGTTGCTGTTCCTAATCCGAGATTGCCATTGGACTTAATAACTAATTTTACCTGATCAGGAGTTCCAGTGGGTGTTGAAGATGATTTGATAACAAAATCTCCATAAGCGTAACCATCTGTAGAGAAATACCAATTTCGAGAGTCACCATGCCCATTTGAAGCAGAATTAAACCGTAACCCTCCTCCATTAATTTCACTGGTAACATTCAAAACTCCATTAATATCAAGTTTAAAAAGTGGATTTTCTGTTCCAATACCTACATTTCCTTCACCGCTTATATGCATACGAACTTGCGGGTTGTTTCCAGCACTGCTGCTGTTTGTTAGAAATTGCATATAAGTGTCCCAGTTGCCTCCTCTATAACAACGAAGAGCAGCAGAACCTGCACCTGCAAAATCCCAGCTTATTGCCTGTGCTGAATTAGAATTTTCAGGAGAATTTGGTCCCCAAATACTTATTGCTTTCAAAGGAGTTGGGTAGCCATTAGGGCCGGCTTGAATTGTTAGCTTCGCAACGGTATTGTTTGTTCCAATTCCAATGTTATTATCTGTAGAAGTCCCTTGAACTATTCCGCCCGGAGTATAAATTTGAGCATTTATAAATGAAGTTGAAATAAAAAATAATAGAAATGTAAGTCTGGTTATCATAATGTGTTTTTATGTATCAAATATAAATAAAAAAAGCTCCAGATTTCTCTGAAGCTTTTTGTCTTAGTAGCGGGAACAGGACTCGAACCTGTGACCTTCGGGTTATGAGCCCGACGAGCTGCCTACTGCTCTATCCCGCGATGTTTCGGGTGCAAAGATACGTCGTTTTTTGAGAAAAACAACGAAAACTTTAAAAAATGTTTTATTTTCTGTATTGACTTGATATGACTACCTTTGCACATTAAATAATACACAAATGTCACATAAAGCAGGTTTTGTAAACATCATCGGGAATCCAAACGTTGGAAAATCAACGTTGATGAACGCCTTTGTTGGAGAAAGATTATCAATCATTACATCAAAAGCACAAACAACACGCCACCGTATTCTTGGAATCGTGAATGGCGAAGATTTTCAACTTATATTATCGGATACCCCGGGAATTATCAAACCGGCTTATGAAATGCAGGAGTCAATGATGAACTTCGTAAAATCGGCTTTCGAAGATGCTGATATACTGATTTACATGGTCGAAATAGGGGAGCAGGACTTAAAAGACGAAGCTTTCTTTAATAAAATCATTCACGCTAAAATTCCAGTTTTGTTATTGTTGAATAAAATTGACAATTCAAATCAGGAACAATTAGAAGAGCAGGTAGCGTTTTGGACAGCAAAAGTGCCAAATGCTGAAATTTTCCCAATCTCGGCTCTTCAGAATTTTAATGTACCGGAAGTTTTTGGAAGAATCATCGAATTATTACCGGAATCACCGGCCTATTACCCAAAAGATCAATTAACAGACAAGCCGGAACGTTTTTTTGTAAACGAAACCATCCGTGAGAAAATCTTATTGAATTACAGTAAAGAGATTCCGTATGCGGTTGAAATCGTTACGGAGGAATTTTTCGAGGATGAAAATATTATCAGAATCCGTTCAATCATTATGGTAGAGCGCGAAACTCAAAAAGGAATTGTCATTGGACACAAAGGTGCCGCTTTGAAAAAAGTGGGTATGGAGGCCCGTGCTGATTTAGAGAAGTTTTTTGGAAAACAAATTCATATTGAACTGGTTGTCAAAGTGAATAAAAACTGGAGAAGCAACGCGAATATGCTGAAGCGATTTGGGTATAATCAATAGTTTTTTTGTTTCAGGTTTCAAGCTTCAGGTTTTTGAAATGAGAAATTGGAACTTATAAATTGTTTCAGGTCCTCTTTTATAATTTGAAACGAGAAGTTTTGATAGCCTAAAGCCCTAGCCCCGATGGGAGGGAAAATCCTTTTGCTTTTTCCTTTAAAAAGCAAAAGATTACTTCACATTGTATTTATTTTAATTGGAGTTCATTGAACTTCGTTTGGAAGGAACAGCGGGAACAGCTCCTTAAAAAACTCCTGATAATACAGGGGAAACAATAAAAAAATCAGGTACTTAGAAACTTAGCGACTTAGCCACTTTTTTACCTACCTTTGCAAAAAATTAAAATAAAGCATTTTGGATTTATAAGTGATGTGATTTTAGGAAACTGGAATCTGGAATCTAAAGTCTAAAATCAAAAATTCAAAAAAATGAATAACATTGTTGCGATAGTAGGAAGACCTAATGTAGGGAAATCAACCCTTTTTAATAGGCTGATACAAAGAAGAGAAGCTATTGTAGATTCGGTCTCCGGAGTTACCAGAGACAGAAACTACGGTAAAAGCGAGTGGAACGGAAAAGAGTTTTCTGTAATTGATACCGGCGGATATGTTCGCGGATCTGATGACGTATTTGAAGGTGAAATTCGCAAACAAGTAGAGCTTGCTATCGATGAGGCTGATGTTATTATTTTTGTAGTAGATGTTGAAGAGGGTATTACGCCAATGGATGACGTTGTTGCGCGTTTGTTGCGTAAAGTGACCAAGCCGGTTTTATTGGCTGTGAATAAGGTAGATAATGCCATGCGTGAAAAAGACGCTCTTGAATTTTATAACCTTGGTTTAGGGGATTATTACACATTTGCGAGTATTTCAGGAAGTGGAACAGGAGATTTACTGGATGCTTTGATCGAATCTTTTCCGGTGAAGCCTGAACCTGTTCAGGAAGAAGTTGTTTTGCCTCGTTTTGCTGTAGTAGGTCGTCCGAATGCCGGGAAATCCAGTTTTATCAATGCCTTAATTGGTAAAGAACGTTTTATGGTAACGGATATTGCAGGAACAACCCGTGATGCAATTGATACCAAATTTGACCGTTTTGGTTTTGAATTTAACCTGGTTGATACTGCGGGAATCCGTCGTAAAGCTAAAGTAAAGGAAGATTTGGAGTTTTATTCGGTAATGCGTTCGGTACGTGCGATTGAACATGCTGATATTTGTATCCTGATTATTGATGCAACCCGTGGTTTTGAAGGTCAGGATCAGAGTATTTTCTGGCTGGCTGAGAAAAACCGTAAAGGTGTTGTAATCCTGGTAAACAAATGGGATTTGGTAGAAAAAGATACAATGTCTACACGTGATTATGAGGCTAAGATCAGGGAAGAATTAATGCCTTTTACAGATGTGCCAATTTTGTTTGTTTCGGCTTTGACGAAACAACGTTTACTGAAAGCACTTGAAGCTACGGTTCAGGTTTTTGAAAACAGAAAGCAAAGAATCCCAACATCTAAATTCAATGAATTTATGCTGAAGGTTATCGAGGCTTATCCGCCGCCGGCTACAAAAGGAAAGTATGTAAAAATTAAATATTGTATGCAGCTGCCAACTTTAACGCCTCAGTTTGTGTTTTTTGCGAACATGCCACAATATGTTAAGGAACCTTACAAGCGTTATTTAGAAAATAAAATTAGAGAAAATTGGGATTTTTCAGGAGTGCCAATTGATATTTATATCAGAGAGAAATAATAATTTTCTTTTAAACAGTATAAAAAAATGCAACATTTCAAATTTTGGAATGTTGCATTTTTAGTTTTAAAAGCATTTTCTAAATCTGATTATCATCATAGAAGAAAAGTTGTTCCAGTGGTGAACTTCCATCAGAATCACCATAATCCCCGTTGTGTTTTCTGGTAGAAGAATACAATTTTAAGCTGTATGTACAACGCGTCAAATTATCAAGCGGTGGAGCATTAAGTGCTGAGTTGTCGTTTATCCTTTTAACGGATGCCGAATTTATTACACCATCTAAAACGTCTCTGTCTATAGAAAAACTGTTGCTGTTTAAATGTAAACTGCCGGATGCTAAATACGGGTGATATAAAGTGTATTTGGCATGTACTGTACCACTGATCGGACTGCAAAGAGTAGTTTCTTCAAGCTCTTTAATGGCCAGTCTTCTGTATATCGGATTGTTATTCATTACAACAGAATTAAGCGTTTTTCCGTTTCCTCCAATAACTCCAAAATTATTGGATGGTTTGTCAATAACTTCTCTGATTTCAAAACGAATTGCAAATTTTTCAATCGGAATATCATTTGCAGGAGGAATTGGCTGTCCCGCACTAAAAATGTTCGGAACATTTGGAGCAGTTGTTAGTGCTGCTGTATTCATTGAAATTAGCGTATCTTCTTCAATAATATTGTAAAGAGCCAAATCGGCAGGAGTTAGTCCAACGGCAATCAATGTTCTTTCGATGGCGTGGTTAACATCAAACCAGCCTTCAGCATCAAAATCAGTCTGGTCGCTGTAAACAAAAATGTCATTAAGAATAAAGGAAAAAACTTTACGGGTCAATTTAGAAACAACACTCGGAACAAACAGTCCACTGGTAAGTCCGACAATTTTTGAGAAATTTCCAATTGCAGGGCTTGGACCGCCATTTGGTGTTGTTGTGTCACTTATTAAAAATCGATATTCGATTGGATTTCCGGCTGCTGATTTTAAAGCAGCCTGTCCTGTTAATCGGATGGTTGAAAATAAAACATGTTTAGCAGAACCGGCAAAACCATCTGCATCAAAATCATAACTGTTTGATCCGAAAGAAGAGCTGAAAGCACCTCCAATTCCTGTCCACGCACTTGGGAAAGTTTCTTCAGGATTGGTTACGGTTATTTCTGAACATAAATTCACGCATAAACAATATCCAACATTCTTACGGGCATTAGCTTTGGTTTCGTCGATTAATTTTGTTCCGGCTAATTCAGCTTTGAAGTAGACATCCGGTCCGCTCTGAAAGGAAAGAAAACTCGGATCCGTTTCTACATTTATCCAGGGTGATAAAAAAGTTTTCTTAAAATCCGCCGAAGAATAATCGATTCTAAAATGTCCATTCGCATCGGTTGTCGCAGATCCTAAATTATCATCGGTCAGGAAATCGGCATCCATTGCGGTAACTTTTGCATTTGCAATAGGCGTATTTGTTTTACAGTTCATCAAATGTCCGCAAATAACCCAGGCATCAAAAAAGTGACCTCTGATATAACACCACCATTTATAGGCAATCGCGTATTCCCATCTGTAATTTTGGTTTTGTGCCTGTTTTTCAAGCTCTGTTTTTGCAGATAAAGTAGCAAGGTGAAATTGCAGCGTTTCATCTCTTTTTGGTTTTGGAGGTTTTGGCGGAACGGTACCACAAACGAAATCTATATCAAAATCAGAATTCAGGTATCTTTCGCTAATTTCAAATTCAAAATCGCCGTTTTTATCGGTCGTTGTGCTGCCTATAAATAATTCTTTTCTTCGTTTTGCCTCTTCTTTTGTAACCAAACGAAATGTGTCTTTTGTGTCTGCAATTGCATTGGTTGCAGAAGTTTCTCTTGTGTATGGGAGGTAAAATAAAACTTCAGCATTTGATATAACCTCAAGGCAGTCTTCACATACATGTCCTCTTAAGGAACCTTTAAAAATATTTCTCATGATAATTTGTTTAAAATTGCCTACTCTGATCAGTTTTCGGCTTTTCTGTCATACTCTTTTTAGGATTTTCTGAGATCTCCTTTTTTTAGACAACAAAGATTTTGTAATTAGATGAGAAAAAAGGCAGGTTAAATACTGTTTTTACGAGGGTGATTTTACCCTTTTTTAATTAGGATAAACATTGTAAATCAGGTATTTAATTTTGAATATTATAAAGTGGTTTGAGTATTTCTTTTGAAGAAATAAAAACATAAACAAATGTAAAAGAACAATTAAACCTTTCATGTCTTTCTTAGTCTAACCGTTTCTAACTAACTAATTTTATGACTAGATTATATTCTTTTTTACTGCTTCTCTTTTTCTGTTATTCGGCGAATGCGCAAAATAATATCATTGTTAAAGGAACAGTAGTTGATCTCAACACACAATTGCCTCTTGAAATGGCCACAGTTTATTTTACAACTGTAAAAGATTCTACTATACTGGAATATGCTACTACGGATAAGAATGGCTTTTTCAGCATAAACACCAAAAAATATGATAAGCCTGTTTTTTTAAAAATCAATTATTTAGGATACCAGCCTTATTTTGAAGAAGAAAAAGGTCTTTTGGAGAATAAGGATTTCGGAAAATTATATTTACTTGAAAGTGTAAATGCTTTAGAAAATGTGGTTGTAAAAAGTGAAGCGCCACCCATTACCATCAAGAAAGATACTTTAGAATTTAATGCAGCTTCCTATAAGGTACGCCCTGACTCAAATGTGGAGACTTTACTAAAGCAGCTGCCCGGATTTGATGTGGATAATGATGGCAAAATTACCGTAAACGGAAGGGAAGTAACCCAGCTTTTAGTCAACGGAAAGACATTTTTTGATAAAGATGGTGCCATAGCACTAAAGAACCTGCCCGCAGAAATTATAAAGAAAGTTCAGGTTTCGGATTTTAAGACTAAAAAAGAAGAACTTTCCAAACAGGAATCGACTTCAGATTATTCGAGCATTAATATTACTATCGATGAAAAGAAAAACAAAGGTTTTTTTGGAAAAATTCTTGGGGGGTATGGCTCTGATGATCGTTATGAGAGCAGTCTGATCATGAACTTTTTTAAAAATAAACAAAAAATAAGTGTTCTGGCTTCGTCAAATAATATTAACTCCTCAGGATTTTCGCAGGATGAAGTATTTGATAATATGGGCGGCGGACGAAATAGCAGAAATTCCAAAAGCTCCGGAGGAGGAAAAGGAATAACGCAGTCTAATCTCGCCGGAATTAATTATTCGGACGACTGGACGGAAGATCTGGAATTTATGAGCAGTTATAACTTTTCGAATTCGATCAATAAAAACGAAAGCAAGTCTGATCAGATTAGTTTTTTGCCAACGGGAAATATTCTGACTTCGTCAGATTCTAAAACAAGAAATGAAAATACAGGAAACAATGCCAATTTTGAATTAGAATACAAAATTAACCCAACGACACGACTGGTTGTTGCTCCAAGACTGAATGAATCCCATTCTAATAGTAACTCAACATCTTCGACTTCTTCTGAAGACGAAAATGGTGAGGATTTAAACAAAAGTACTTCAGAATCCAATGGTAAAAGTTCAAATACGAGCTTCACAAATAGTATCAATTTTAATAAGGTTTTTGAAAAAAAATCACGCAATCTGAGTCTGGTTTTCAATAACAGCAACTCAAGAAGTGATTCAAATGGCTTCAACGTTTCTGAAACCATTTTTTATCAGGACAACAAGCCCAATGATGAAAGAAACCAGAACAGTAAAAATAACAGCAGTTCTGATGCGTATTCTTTTGAGATAGAATATACCGAGCCTGTTACGGATTCTTTGAGAATTAGGTTTGGTTCTGATTTTGACTGGGCAAGTACTGTCAACGATGCAAAAACATTTAATTTTGATGCAGGTACGAATTCCTATTCTGATCTGAATGAGTCACTGACCAATTATACTACTTCAAGGCAAAATGCGGTAAGTCCTAAGTTCGGGATTACGTGGCAAAAAAGTAAATTTACACTTAACATAAATTCCAGAACATCATTAATTGGGTATGATAATTATTCTTTGTATCTGAATAATGAAACTGATTTGAATAAGAAATATGCTTTGCCTTTTGGAAATCTACAGCTGAGATATAAATTTAGCCGATCAAAAAACCTGACTTTTAAGTATGATTATTCGAATGCACTTCCGTCTGCTGCCCAATTAATGCCGGTTCTGAATTTGACAAATCCACTGAATACCGTAATTGGTAATCCGGATCTGAACCCAATTGAAAAAAATTCGGCAACCATAGACTTTAAAAATTTCGATTTCCGTACCCGTTCCGGTTATAGTTTGTATTTAAAAGGGGATTACTATAATAATGATGTTGTTTCTACTTCAGTTTATGATGACAGCGGAAAAAGAACGACAACTTATGCAAACATCTCAGGAACTTATATTGCTTCTGTTGGTGCAAATTGGAATCAATCGATAAAAAAAGACGCTAATGTTTTGAGATATGGTCTTGGAATCAATGGAAGTTATTCTTTTGATAAAGGTTATACAAATTCAGTTATTTATAATGCCAAATCTACAGCAGTAACTCCAAGAGTATACCTGGCTTATGAGTATGGTGATGTTCTTAACATTTCGCCGTCGTATAGTTTATCTTACAATGAAACAAAGTATGAGAACTTTGCGAGGGATGCCAGTTCAAATGTAGTCCATAGAATCAATCTGCAGACGACCACCTACTGGCCTGCAAATCTAATTTTCGGAAATGATTTCGGCTACAATTATAATTCTAATATTTCCGGGGATTTCAAAAAAGACTTTTATTTATGGAATGCAAGTTTGTCCTATGGCTTTTTTGATAAAAAATTATATGCAAAAGTAAAAGTGTATGATCTTTTGAATCAGAATCAAAGCGCTGTGAGAACTATTTCTGCAACCTCAATCCGTGATGAAGAAAATACAGTTTTAAAGCGGTATGTGATGTTTTCCCTGTCTTACAAAATAGGAAATTTTGCTGACAGCAAAAAAGAAAGAAGGGGAAGGCAAAGAGAAGAATGAGAGGTTAATTATTGTAAAACCAAAAATCCACCATTATCTATGATGAAAATGGTGGATTTTTGGTTTTTATTTAAGCTTTGGTTTTACGGTTAATCTTATGATAAACTGTAAATCTGATAATATCCCGATCATAAAAATCAATACCGCTGGCGCGTCTCTGAAAACTTTTTAGATACCCTAATTCCACACCAATATTTGGATTAAAATGGTAACGTAATGCAGCATAAGTTCGGTTTTGATCGAAGGTGTTTTTTTTGTTGTCTTTTCCAAAATTGAATAAAATTTCGTCAGAAATAGTTCCTTTTAAGCTTCTTTTTTCTTTTTCCCAAAGCGTAAAAGTAGATTGTAACCGATACCTGAATCGAAAAGAATACGAGAAATCATTGAGTAATTCTGTTTTATCTGCTTTTTGAATAAATCGCTCTTCGATTTGAAAACGGTTATGAAAAGTAATTTTTGCAATATCATGGATAAGAGTAATGTCTTGCTGTCCCCGATATTCAGGAATTGAAAAATCTAAATCAGAAAGTGGTGTCTGCGTATTTACACTAAAATAGGCAAATCCGGCACCTAAATCAATGTTTTTATGGGCACGATACCTTCCCTGAACTCTTAAAACCCATAAATTTTCGCGAATCGGATTCACGAAACTACGATTGTCAAATTCTGTATGCAGGGACCATTTTTCAGTTACAGGCAAAATATTATAGTATCGGATCCAGGTTAAGGTTTGGTGTTCGATATTTTTGCTCTGAGAAAAAACAACTTGGCTAAGGACTAAAAAAGTAAGAAATCTGAAAATTTTCATCAATTTATATAAATTCAAGCTGCGAATATATACAAATGTGAATAGATTTATAGAAAAGCAAGATGGTTTTTAAATTGGGTTTGAGTTCTATTTTGTGATTTTATCAATTGCAATGTTTAGTTTAAGGGAATAGATAAGAAACTATATTAACCCGTAGGCTGTAATCAAAATAGGTGTCGGGCTGAGCAAAGCCTGCATTAGCTTTTATTTTTGGAAAAACTTCTGCTTCATTTTGAGTATATAATTTTGAAGATAAAATTGTAAAAATCAGAATGATTAAGGAGCTTAATAGAAAGTATTTTTTTCATATATAAAAAAAACAGCTCATATTTTTGAAATTAAACCGCCGCAAAGTGGAATGCACTGTACGGCGGTTTTTTAATTTTGTAGTGACTAAAATATTATAAAGAATATTTAAAAGTGATTCCGTACGTTCTTTGATCACCCAATACAGCTGCATATTGGCCTGAATTTCC
Organism: Flavobacterium sp. Flavsp81; assembly: GCF_059491325.1. NCBI lineage: Bacteria > Pseudomonadati > Bacteroidota > Flavobacteriia > Flavobacteriales > Flavobacteriaceae > Flavobacterium > Flavobacterium sp. Flavsp81. The sequence goes on from NZ_CP168505.1 coordinate 4,567,185, forward strand.
TCCGGCAGGCAATAATTGTTCGTAATAATCCTTGTTTAAAAGATTACGTCCCCAGATTTGAATAGATAAACCTTGTGATGTACGGAAACCTAAACGGCCATTGAATATTGCATAACCATCAACTACTAAATATTTTGAAGCTGAAGGGCTTGATGAGAATTCTGAACGAGCATAAGAGTCAAGACCTATAAAAACTTTACCGGCATTTCCAAAGAATTTAGCCTTGTCAGAAAGTTCGCCCCCTAAAGATCCTGCCCATTTTGAAGCACCCGGCAAATCAGTTCCAGAAACATCTTTATAAGCTACAGAAGATCCGGTTTCTTCCAAAGGAAGTGGTGCATTAGTAAATTTAACATATTTACCGTCAGTATAAGTGGCAGCTCCATTTATGGTCAGGTGGCTGCTAATTACAAAACTGGCATCCATTTCCGCACCTCTTACACGTACTTCACCAGCATTGGCAAGATAGCCACGGTTTACACCCAATTCGGCAGCCTGAACATTGGTTTGAAAGTCTTTGATTTCTGTATTAAAGAATGTCAGGTTTAATATTGAGTTTCTAAAAGGAGAAGTTTTTACTCCAATTTCATAGTGATTCACTTTTTCAGGTTTAATTACGGCAAGATCAAGTAACGGTTCTCCAGCTAAATTACTTGGAAGTCCGGCTACATTCACACCAACCGGTTTGTAACTTTTTGCATAAGTAGCATAAGCATTGATTTTGTCTGAAGCTTTAAAAGATACCGTTATATTTCCTGAGAAATCAGTATTATCAGTATTTGATGTAAAAGCCTGGTCAGTGTAAACCAGTTTTTTCAAGGCTAGTAATGCCGGATCGGTAGTTTGAAGGCCACCGTATGTTTTACGGCTGTAATCTGCATCTTTCTTGTCAAAGTTATATCTTAAACCTGGTAATATATGTAAACGTTCTGTTATTGCCCAGTCCAATTGACCAAATACTGCAGCACTGGATGCTCTTATGCGGGCATCAGTCTTTATGCCATATCCTTCAAAAAGACCCGGTGTTTTCCATAGATTGCTTGTCGTACTTTGAGAAAATCTCCATTGTGCACTCCCTGATTCCTCAGTTCCATTTGTTTGTGATGTCTGATCAATAAAAAACACACCTGCTACACCGCTCAAGCCAGATGCAAGCTGACCTGCGTAACGAACTTCTTGCGTTATTTGTGTTTGTCGTGTTGGGTTTTGCGATTTTGCTAGTACTTGTAATCCTGTAAAATCCCTGTCATTTGATGGATCCCAATTCCAAAAACGCCATGCTGTAGTTGAAGTAAGAGTTCCACCTCCGATTTTTGTATCAATATTTAGAGAAATACCCCCCATATCTTGTCCTGAACGCCATGGTGTATCGTGATCAATTTTGCGGTCAAATGCATTGCGGCTTGGAAGCTCGTAATTCAGATCAGCAATAATTGCGTCAAATTGACGATAGGCTGCTCTTTTAGTTGGAGCAACTCCGGCAACAACCTGAGCATATCCGTCCGGACGCTGAGTCGTAATATCTGCAGCAAAAATAATATTAGTATTTTCTGATGGTGTGTAAAGTAATTGCCCTCTGATTCCTTGGTTATTAAGTGTGTTTGTAGCTCTTCCTGTTGCAACATTGTCAACCAAACCATCACGTTGCGTACCGGAAAAGGAGATACGACCTGCTATTTTTTTGCACAAAGCACCTGTAACAGAAGCTTTTGCTTGTAAAAATGCATAATTTCCATAACTCAATTCAAAGTCAGCACCCGTAGTAAAACTTGGTTTGCGCGTTGTAATGTTAAAGGCACCTGAAGTTGTGTTTTTACCAAATAAAGATCCTTGTGGTCCACGTAACACCTCAATTTGTTCTACATCAATAAAATCAAGTGTTGTTGCAGCCGGGCGGGCATAATATACACCGTCTACATAGAAACCAACACCAGGATCGATACCATCATTGGTAAGTCCGAAAGGGGAACCCAGACTTCGGATGTTAATCCCTGTGTTTCTTGGATTTGATGAATACAACTGAACAGATGGCACTAATTCTTTTATACGGTTAACATTGAAAGCACCTGCCTGCTCTGCTTGTTTACCAGTTATTACAGATACCGCGATTGGTACATCCTGAACTTTTTCTATTCGACGTCGGGAAGAAACAACTACTTCAATAAGTGCGTTTTCTTCATTAAGCGTTACTTGTACGGGAGCTGTCGGTAAATCAATGAATTCTAATTGGGTAGTCTTATATCCTACATATTGCACTAAAAGTGTCAAAGGAAGTTTTCCCTGGGTGTCTATGCTGAATTTTCCGCTGGCATCAGTGGTTACGCTAAAAGTTGTTCCCTTAATTATCACATTGGCTGCTTCTAAAGGAATGTTTTGATTATTTGTCACTACTCCTTCAATGTTTTGCGCAAATGAAATAGAGAATGTTAAAACTAGTATTGTTGTGAATATATTTTTTATTGAGGTTTTCATTTTTATATTAAGTATATGTGATTAGTAGAATTAAAATTAAATTTTTTTTACCAACACATACATATCATAAATGAATTGTTTCTTATTGAAATGAAGTTTTTCTTAAGGTTATTTTGCAAAAGAATTTTTGATACACCCGAATTGCTTAAATGTATTTTCATGAGTTAAAAAATTTGTGAATGTTTGTTAATTATTTTTTTGGCAAATATACACAAGTTCTATAAATATAGTAGAATATAAAAAATATTTTTTTATTTTTTTATCAATGAGGCGATAGTAATGCCTTGCATCGCTTTCAAAGTTTCATCGCGAATAATCATTAAACCGTGACGCAGACTGCATTCATCCTCAGTTTTACAGTCAGCACAAGCTTCATAAAAATTTAAGGAAGCACAAGGCAAAAGTGCAATTGCACCGTCAAATAAACGGTGAATTTCGGCCAAAGTGATATCATTTTTAGATTTTATCAGATAATATCCGCCAAATTTTCCTTGTTTGCTGCTCACAAAACGTCCTCGTTTCAGATCTAATAAAATTTGCTCTAAAAACTTTTTCGGAATATTGGCGCCATCAGCAATTTCTATTGTTTTAGAAATGTGATTTTCGTCCTGTTCCGCTAAATAAAGTAAGGCCTTAAGAGCGTATTTTGCTTTGTGTGATAACATGTATTGTTATTATTTATTACTATTTGCTTTTTATTTATTAAACTAAAAATACATTTTTAGTTTAAACCTGAAACCAAAGATTTACCAGCCTCCGCTAGAACCTCCACCAGAGAATCCACCTCCGCCAAATCCTCCACCGAAGCCACCGCCGCCTCCGCCAAAACCACCTCCGGATGATCCGCCGCCAAAACCTCCAAATCCGCCTCCGCTGCTTCTGCCAAGACTACTTAAAAGAATAACATCCATTAGGCTGGGGCCACCGCCACTATTGCCTGAATTTCCTCCTCCGCCTTTTTTGCTTCGGGAAATCAAAATTAACACAATTACTACAATAACAATAAAAGGAAGGATAGGGAAATCTTTTCCTTTTTTGGTTTGCTTGCGTTCGCCTTTATATTTTCCTTTAAAAACATCAATTATAGCATTAGTTCCTTTGTCGAGGCCGTTATAATAACTTCCAGCCTTAAATTCCGGAACAATAATGTTTCGTATAATTTCACCGCCAATGCCTGCTGTTAATCTGTCTTCTAAACCATAACCGGGATTGATGGCAATTTTTCTTTCTTTTTTGGCCAGTAAAATAATAACACCATTGTCATCTTTTGCTGTTCCTCCAATTCCCCAGGTCTGTCCCCATTTTGTAGCAAGCTGACTAACATCTTCATTCTGTAAACTTTCAATTGTTATAACTACAATTTGAGTTGTTGTAGAATCAGAATAGTGAATCAGTTTTTCTTCTAATTGCTTTTTTTCAGACGCATTTAAAACATTCGCATAATCGTAAACCGAAGTTTGAAAGCTTGGTTTTTCGGGAATAGTAAACTGGGCAAAAATAGCATTACAGGTAAAAAACGCTAATAGCAAAAAGGTAAACTTAAAAATTCTGTTGGAATTTGAGATTTTATTTTTGAAAATTTTCATTATTTATCCTTTTGATATTTCGTTTGATAATTCGTTGGTGTCGTTTTCAGACCAGGGGAAGTTCTTTTTTAACTGTTCACCTGCACTTAAAATGCCGTCAACAATACCTTTTTTAAAATTTCCTGATTTGAATTGTGCTGCCATGATGTCTTTGGTAGTATCCCAAAAATCTGATGGAACAACATCATTTATGCCTTTGTCACCACAAATGACAAATTTTTTATCAGCTACGGCAAAGTAAAACAAAACACCATTTTTAAGCTGTGTTTCATCCATTTTTAATTCATGAAAAACTTCTAAAGCCCTGTCAAAAAGAACTTTAGAAGTTGTTTGTTCTATATGTACTCTAATTTCGCCAGAAGTATTTTTTTCAGCCACGCGAATAGCTTCAATAATTTCCTGCTCATCTTCTTTAGATAAAAAATCTTCTACTTTTGACATTTGAATTATTTTAGAGTTTAGATTGTTGATTTTAGATTTAATTATTATCTAAAATATTACATCTTTTTAGAATTTTACCTCAACTGGTTTATCAGCACCTGTCGAAGCTTCAAAATATGGTTTTTCTTTATAATCCAGGAACCATTTGTTTGGTATAGAAAGTATATAACCATTATATTCCTGTACAGTTTCATTAAAACGTGTTCTTGCTGTCAGAATCTGATTTTCAGTACTTGCCAGCTCATCTTGTAATTTCAGGAAATTTTCATTGGCTTTTAATGTTGGATATTGCTCTACAGATACCAATAATCTTGATAAAGAAGAGGATACACCACTTTGGGCCTGATTAAATTGCGCTAATTGTTCCGGAGTTACATTTGCAGGATCAATTGTTACAGATGTAGCTTTTGCACGAGCTTCGATAACAGCTGTTAATGTTGATTTTTCGAAATCCGCGGCACCTTTTACAGTATTTACTAAATTTCCAATAAGATCATTTCTTCTTTGGTAAGCTGTTTGCACATTTCCCCATTCTTTACTAACTGCCTGATTGTATTTTAAACCGGTATTTTTGATTCCGATAGACCAAAAAGCAATAATTGCAATTAATACTACAATAATTCCTACGGGGATTAACCATTTTTTCATATCTGTTTTTATTTTAAGTTTGTTTTAATTATTTTGTTACAATTCGTTTTTGATATCTGTTAATTGTGTTTTTATGGTCTCTAATTTACGTATTATTTCGAATTTATCTAATGTTTTCTTTTGCCCTTCTTTCAAATGTATTTTAGCACCTTCAAGCGTAAAACCGCGTTCTTTGACCAAATGATAAATCAATTGCAGATTGGTTATATCTTCCGGTGTAAACATTCTGTTGCCTTTTGCATTCTTTTTAGGTTTAAGGATATCAAATTCACTGTCCCAAAACCGAATTAAAGAAGCATTAACATTAAAAGCCCTGGCAACTTCACCAATACTGTAATATCTTTTATCTTTTGAAAGCTCAATATGCATGATGTTTCGCTTTATTTTTATTTACAACCTAATACTTTCAAATATTAGTCTAATGATTGATTTTCCTGATTGGCTAATTTTGAAATTGCCACATATTCTACCGCTGAAATATTTCCGTAGTAAAAATTCAGCGGATTCACGACTTTTCCGTCTTTATGTACTTCATAATGACAATGAGGCCCTTCAGATCGGCCGGTGCTTCCTACATAACCTATAACGTCACCGCGTTTTACATGTTGTCCTGACCTGCAATTGTATTTGCTTAAATGTGCATACAAACTTTCGTATCCAAATCCGTGTCTAATAACAATATGATTTCCATATCCTGATGCCGAATTGTCAGCTCTGGCAACAACACCATCGCCTGTGGCATATATTGGTGATCCGGTGTTTGCAGCAAAATCCATTCCATTATGCATTTTCCGAACTTTTGTAAAAGGATCAGTCCTATATCCAAAACCTGAAGCCATTTGTTTTAGATTCTCATTACGAACAGGTTGTATTGCCGGAATCGCCAATAATAAATTTTTTTTCATGCCTGCCAATTTCAAAATTTCATCTAATGATTTTGACTGAATTGCCAATTGCTTTGACAACTGATCAATACGTTTTGTAGTCGTCATTACCAATTTCGAATTATTATACCCCTCCAGGTCTTTATATCTGTTCAGATCTTTAAATCCTGATTTTCGAATGGAGTCGGGAATTTCCGATCTGTTAAAATAGACTCTGTAAATATTATTGTCTCTGTTTTCAAGAGCCTGGGCTACATCGTCAATTTCATCCAATTTTTTATTCAATATGGCATATTGCAACTTCAGGTTCTCAATTTCACGAGCCTGATAACGATCTTTTGGCGTTTCAAAATAAGGAGTATTCAATAAGATGACAAAAGATAAAAATCCGAATAAACCTGCAGCTACTAAAAACAAAATGGCAAACCCTAATTTAATGCGCTTTTTGGTTTTTATTTTCGTATACGCCAGATTTTCTGAATCGTAATAATATTTTACTTTCGCCATATTTTAAAATACCCTATTTTTGCACACCGTAAAAATGTTAGTAGAACAAATTTAATAAATGTTTCAGTTGTTCAACGCTTTTTTTCAAGAATAAAAAACAATTAGATAATTAGGTAACGGGGTAATTAGATAATTAATTATAAAATTTTATTTTTAATTATCACATTTTCAAATTGTCACCTTTTCGAATTAAAATATGAAATCACAAGACGTACGTAAACAATTTTTAGACTTTTTTCAGAGCAACGGACACTTAATTGTTCCATCGGCTCCAATCGTGCTTAAAGACGATCCAACCCTTATGTTCAATAACTCGGGAATGGCCCAGTTTAAAGAATATTTTTTAGGAAACGGAACTCCAAAAAGTAAAAGAATTGCCGATACGCAAAAATGTCTTCGCGTTTCAGGAAAACATAACGATCTTGAAGATGTAGGTTTTGATACTTATCATCATACTATGTTTGAGATGCTTGGAAACTGGTCTTTTGGAGATTATTTCAAAAAAGAAGCAATCAACTGGGCATGGCAATTATTGACAGAAGTTTATAAAATTCCAAAAGAAAATCTTTATGTTTCTGTTTTTGAAGGAAGTAAGGAAGACAATGTTCCTTTTGATCAGGAGGCTTGGGATATCTGGAAAACATTAATCGACGAAGACCGAATTATTCTTGGAAATAAAAAAGATAATTTCTGGGAAATGGGAGACCAGGGACCCTGCGGGCCTTGTTCTGAAATTCACGTTGATTTACGTCCGGAAGCTGAAAAAGCATTGGTTACAGGTAAAAGTCTTGTGAATAACGATCATCCCCAAGTAGTTGAAATCTGGAATAATGTATTCATGGAGTTCAACCGTAAAGCTGATGGTTCATTAGAAAAACTTCCTGCACAGCACGTTGATACCGGAATGGGATTTGAGCGTTTGTGTATGGCTTTGCAAGGAAAAACATCAAATTATGATACAGATGTTTTTACACCGCTTATTGAAAAAGTAGAACAAATTACAGGTTTAAAATATACATCTGACGAAGTAAAAAATATTAGTGAAGAACAAAATAAAACCAATATTGCGATTCGTGTAGTTGTAGATCACGTTCGTGCGGTTGCGTTTGCAATTGCTGATGGACAATTACCATCAAACACCGGAGCAGGTTATGTAATTCGCAGAATTTTGCGTCGTGCGATTCGTTACGGATTTACATTCTTAAATACGAAAGAGCCTTTTATCAATAAATTGGTAGAAGTTTTGGCAAATCAAATGGGGGATTTTTTCCCTGAAATCAAATCACAGCAACAATTCGTTACCAATGTAATCCGTGAAGAAGAAGCTTCTTTCTTAAGAACTTTAGATCAGGGTTTACAATTGTTGGATAATGTAATTGCACAAACTACCGGTTTAGAAGTTTCCGGAGCAAAAGCTTTTGAATTGTATGATACTTTTGGTTTTCCCAAAGATTTGACTGCTTTGATTCTGAAAGAAAAAAATATGTCTTTTAACGAAGCAGAATTTGATGCCTCAATGCAGGAACAAAAAAATCGTTCACGCGCCGCATCAGAAGTTTCGACAGAAGACTGGTCTGTTTTGATTCCCGGAAATGTAGAAGCATTTGTTGGTTATGATAAAACAGAAAACGAAGTGAAAATCACCCGTATTAGAAAAGTTGATTCTAAAAAGGATGGTATTTTGTATCAAATTGTTTTAGATAATACGCCTTTTTATCCGGAAGGTGGAGGACAAGTTGGTGATAAAGGAACTTTGGTTTCTGCAAACGAAACTATCGAAATCATAGACACCAAAAAAGAGAACAATTTGATTTTGCATTTTGCAAAACAATTGCCGGAAAATATCGAAGCTGGTTTTGTAGCAAAAGTAAATACCGATTTAAGAAGTTCGACTTCTAAAAATCACTCCGCTACGCATTTAATGCATTTGGCTTTAAGAAACCTTCTGGGAACTCACGTAGAGCAAAAAGGTTCATTGGTAAACCCAAACTATTTGCGTTTTGATTTTTCGCATTTTTCTAAAGTTTCAGATGAAGAATTACGTCAGGTAGAAACAAGTGTAAATGCACAAATTGAAGCACAATTGCAATTAGTAGAACACAGAAATATTCCAATTAAGGAAGCTTTGGATAAAGGTGCAATGGCATTGTTTGGAGAGAAGTATGGAGATAATGTCCGCATGATTGAATTTGGTGAAAGTAAAGAACTTTGTGGCGGCATTCACGTGAAAAACACAGCAGAAATCTGGCAATTCAAAATTATTTCCGAAGGTGCGGTCGCAGCTGGAATTCGTCGTATTGAAGCGATTACAGGCGATGCGGTAAAAAACTTTTATCAAAATCAGGAGAATACATTATCCGAAATAAAAGAAACATTAAAAAATCCTCAGGATATTTTAAAATCAGTGGCTTCTTTGCAGGAAGATAATGCGAAACTAAAAAAACAGGTTGAGCAATTACTTAAAGAAAAAGTAAACGCATTAAAAACAGAATTGGAGAAGGATTTCCAGGAAATAAACGGAATCAATTTCCTTTCAAAACAAGTAGATTTGAGTATGGCATCGACTAAAGATTTAGCTTCTGCCTTAGGAAGTTCAAAAGCTGATTCATTTGTGTTTTTAGCTTCTGTTGAAGAAGGCCTTCCAAATATTCATTGTTATATTTCTAAAGAATTGGTAGCTGGCAAAAACTTAAATGCAAATGCGGTTATTAAAGAATTAGGAAAGTATATTGAAGGAAATGGAGGAGGACAGCCTTTCTTCGCATCCGGAAAAGGTAAAAATGCAGGTGGAGTTGCCGAGGCTTTGGTTAAGGCTATTGAGTTTGTGAAATAGAATTGTTTTAATCTCGCAAAGACGCAAAGTCGCAAAGTTTTTAAATGCTTTGCGACTTTTTTAATTAAATAATTTTATTTTTGTAGGTTTATACTTTAATTTTTAAATATGACAGAAAATGAGATTTCAGCAATAGTAGTTGATGTGTGCTATAAAATACATGTAAAACTTGGTCCGGGTTTATTAGAATCAGTTTATGAAGCAATATTGAATCATGAATTAAAAAAACGAGGTTTATTAGTAGAAAGACAAAAGCCACTTCCTGTTATCTGGGATGAAATTGTTTTAGATATTGGTTTTAGAGCTGACTTAATAGTTGAGAATAAAGTTATTTTAGAAATAAAATCAATTGAACAAGTATCAAACGTTCATGCGAAACAAGTTTTGACATACCTTAAAATTACTAACATGAAATTAGGACTTCTAATAAATTTTTAATGTACCAATCATTAAAGTTGGTATTACAAGGGTTGTTAGTAATCTTTAAATTGTTTTCTTAATAGATTAAAAAAATGCAGAGCAGTAAATTAAAAAAAAAACTTTGCGTCTTTGCGTCTTTGCGAGATTAAAAAAACTTTACTTACGTTCCCCAATTTGCTGGCGCCACATCGCATAATACAATCCTTTCTCAACAATTAAATACTCATGTTTACCTTGCTCGATAATTTTGCCTTGTTCTAACACAAATATTTTATCAGCATGCATTACGGTAGATAATCGGTGTGCAATTAAAACGGTGATTCTGTTTTTGTCTGAGATATTTCGGATAGTCGCATTGATTTCTTCTTCGGTGATAGAATCCAATGCAGAAGTTGCTTCATCAAATATCAATAAATTCGGATTTCTCAAAATAGCGCGGGCAATTGACAAACGTTGTTTCTCACCACCGGAAACTTTCATTCCGCCTTCGCCAATTGTAGTGTTTAAACCATCTTCTGCACGAATCAGCAATTTTTCACAACTTGCTCTTTTTAAGGCATCATACAAATCTTCATCGGTTGCATTTGGTTTTACAAATAATAAGTTTTCCCGAATTGTTCCTGAAAATAACTGGGCATCCTGAGTTACAAATCCTAATTGTTTTCTTAAATCTAATAAATCAATTTCGGTAGAATCAATATTATTATAAAGCACCCTTCCTTCAGCGGGAACATATAACCCAACCAGTAATTTCACCAAAGTTGTTTTTCCTGAACCTGAAGGGCCTACAAAGGCGACAGTTTCTCCTTGTTTAATATCAAAATTAATGTTTTCTACGGCTTTGAATTTGGCAGTTTTATGTTTGAAACTTACATTAGAAAAAAGTAAGGACTGGATAGCTCCAATATGTTTTGGATTCTTTGGGCGGAATTCTTTTGGAGCGCTCAATAAGGTTTTAAAGTTTTCCATAGACACTTTGGTTTCATTAACTGCAATGATGAAATTTCCTAATTCCTGAAGCGGACCAAAAATAAAAAAAGTAAAAAACACCATTGTCAGTAAATCACCAACAATAATTTTATCTCCAAATAAGAAATAATATAAAGTGAAAACAACACAGGTTCTTAGAAAGTGAACGGTTGTACCCTGGATAAAACTCAAACTTCTGATGAATCGGATTTTTTCCAATTCAAGATGCAAAATTTTAAAAGTATTTAAATTCAAACGCTTTTCTTCCTGATAGGTTAATCCAAGGCTTTTTACAAGCTCAATGTTTCTTAAACTTTCAGTAGTAGAGCCTGCCAGTGTATTGGTTTGATTGACAATTTTTCGGGAAACGATCTTTATTTTTTTACCCAAATAGGAACTGATTAAAGCAATTATAGGAGCGGTAATTAAAAATATGATTGAAATACGGTAATCAATTCGGGCAACGTAAAGAATTACAAATATGAATCCGATTATGGTTTGAAAAATTAAGGAAATAGAAAGTGTAATTAATTTTTCTGAATCAGAACGTACTTTGGTTAATTTGCTTAATGTTTCACCGCTGCGTTGGTCTTCAAATTCAGCATACGGCAAATCGAGTGATTTTTTAATTCCGTCCGTATACATCTGAGCGCCGGTTCTCTGGATAACGACATTGGTAAAATAGTCCTGAAAATTTTTGGTAATTCTCGAAATCATAGCGGCACCAAGCGAAAGACCGAGCCAAAAAGACAATGATTTTATAAATCCCATTTCATTTCCTTTGTATTTTGCCAGTCCAACACCACAATCCTGCATTAATTTACCGGTAATAATCGAATCAGATAAGCTGAAACAGATATTTATTGAAGCCATAATCAAAGCAAAAAGCAATAGCATTTTATGTTTGACTATATAAGAATATAATAATTTCATAAGTGAATTATAATTTATGGAAGATGCAAAAGTAGTAAATAGATTAGGTTTGTAATGCTCATTAATTTGTATTTAAAAGTTAATTTTTATGATTTTATGAATAACAAGCATTTCATTTTAAAACAACTAATAAATAACTTACAGGATTGTATTTAAGAAAGTTATAAAAGAGGTTCGTGAAAATAATCATTCTAATAATTATTTAGCTTTTTTATTGTTAAAATAGATTAGGTTTTTTATGTTGATTTTGTTTCATTTGCAGAAAATATAAATAATTTAATCTGCAAAAATGAAAAAAATTTTATGCCTTTTTGGTGCTTTAGCTTTAGTCTTAACTTCTTGTTCAAGTGATGATGAAAATTCAGAAAATTTAATCTTACCTAAAACAGTAACTTATAAATATTCTGATGCGGAAGGAGATAATGATAAAGCGGTTATTGTTTATAATGGAAACAAAATTGTAAGCGCCGGTTACTCCGCAAGTGATAAAGAAGTTTATACCTATACAGGTGATTTGATTACAAAAATAGAAGATTTTGCATCAGAAGGAAATATTAGTTCTACTAACGAGTTTACTTATGAAAATGGTAAATTAAAGATAGATTTATTAACTGAAATATCTGGAGATCATACTTATATATCTAAAACTGTATATACCCATAATAATGATGGAACTATATCTTATGTTACATATTCAGATGTAAATACTATTGATGATAATAAAACTTCAGAAGGAGTTTTGACATATTCCGGAGGAAACCTTGTAAAAAAGACAGAAAATTATAAAGGGGGTTCGTCATATAGTAAGACTTATGAATACGATACAAAAAATAGTCCATTTAAAAATGTTTTAGGATATAATTTACTTATTGATTACGATACTACTGTCAGCCTTAATAACGTTACCAAAATGACGAATGTTTACAATAATGGAGAGTCTGGGTCTACTAATATTTTTACCTATACTTATGAATATAATGATATGGGGTATCCTGTAAAACAAGTTGAGATTAATTTGTTTAATGACGGAGAGGATACTACAGAATATGCTTATTAGTGTCCAAATAAAATTCTAAATTTAAAAACCAAATGCTTTTAGTATTTGGCTTTTTTTATAAAAAAAGACGAAATTTGTTTTAAAATAAAAGACATGCAATTCAGAACCCAAATACCAATTTCAAAAAGTAATTCGCCAATCGATTATAATTCGAAGATACTTTCTTTTGGTTCTTGCTTTGCAGAAAATATGGCGCAGAAATTTGATTATTTCAAGTTTCAAAATGAAACAAATCCTTTTGGGATTATTTTTAATCCGGTTTCGATTGAGAGAATAATCAGAAGAGTTGTTGAGCAGGAATTATTTACCGAAAAAGATGTTTTTTTTCATAATGAGCGCTGGCATTGCTTTGAAGTACATTCGGATTTAAGCAATTCGGATAGGGAAGAATTACTTGAAACCTTAAATAAAACTATTGAAGTAACAAACCATCAGTTAAAAAATTCCAGTCACATCATTATTACCTACGGGACTTCCTGGATTTACAGCAATGTCGAAAGTGAACAAATTGTAGCAAATTGCCATAAAGTCCCTCAAAAACAATTTTCAAAAGAGTTATTATCGGTTGATGTAATTCAGAAAAGCATCCAAAATACAATCAATTTAATTCATAGTATAAATTCAAATGTACAATTCATATTTACCGTTTCACCGGTGCGTCATATCAAAGATGGATTTATACAAAACCAGTTAAGTAAATCTCATTTATTTGCTGCAATTCATAAAATCTTAAATTTTTGTAATCCTGAACGGAGTCGAAGGCTTTTAACTACTGACTATTTTCCGTCGTACGAAATCATGATGGATGAACTTCGCGATTATCGTTTTTATGGTGAAGATATGCTGCATCCCAATCAGATGGCAATCGATTATATCTGGAAACTATTCAGCGAAAATTATATTTTACCGGAAAGTATTTTAATTATGCAGGAAGTTGATGAAATTCAAAAAAGCCTGCGTCACCGAAGCTTCAATTCTGAATCCGAACAGCATCAAAAATTCTTAGCTAAACTGCAACAAAAAATTAAGTCGTTAGGCGAAAAATTGCCCAATATAAAATTTTAAAAATTCGAAAATAAGTAAGAAAATAATTATTTGTCAATAAAATTTTAGAATAATTGCGTGTAATTATGTAAATTGTTAAACTATAAATTCCACAATTTTGTAGACTGGAAGAATACTTTCAATAACGTAATTTTAATCTAACGTGTTTTATGACGTATGAATAAGAAATCAATTCATTTTCTAAAAAAAACACTGCGTGTGCTACTTTGGTGTGTAGTTTCGATAGTTGCACTTTTACTTCTTCTTACGATTTTAATTCAGATTCCATCAATACAGAATTTTGCAAAAGACAAAGCGATTACCTATCTGCATAAAAAGATTAAAACTAAAGTTTCCCTGGATCGGATAGCAATTAAATTCCCTAAAGATGTTGTTTTGGAAGGGTTTTATTTTGAAGACCAAAAAAAAGATACTTTATTAAGTGGTAAACGTTTAGAAGTAGATGTCGATTTATTTAAACTTATAAGCAGCGAACTCGAAATCAATTCTATTTCACTTGAAAATGTAAAAGCTAATATTTCGCGAAATAAAGACGGTGTTTTTAACTTTGATTACATTATTAAAGCCTTTGAGTCTAAAGAGCCTAAAGATCCGGATAGCAAACCTTTTAAAATATCTGTTGTAAAAGTAAATCTGGATAATGTTAAGTTTAATTTTAAAGATGATTTTTCTAAAAATGATGTTCGCGTAAATGTTGCTCATTTTGATACTCATTTCAAAAAGTTTGACTTAGATAAAATGGATTTTAATATTCCGAATATTAATTTAAATGGGTTGAAACTGATTTTGAATCAGGATGCTGTAGAAAAAATTGCTGAAGTTTCCGTGAAAACTGTCGATACAATCTCAAAAAGAAAAGATTTTAAATTAAAATTAGGCAAAATCAATTTATCAAAAATTGATGTTTCATACGATAATAAGGATTCGAAGTTAGACTCAGGAATAAAGTTGGGCAGTTTGAATTTATCAGTTAATGAAATAGATTTAAACAAACAGCTATTGGATTTTAATACTTTCGAATTAAAAAATCTAAAAGGAAATCTGAGACTGGGAGCGAAAGATAAACAAATAAAAACCCCAAGTTTAGATTCGACGTCAATCAAACAATCAGGCTGGAAAGTAAGACTAAATGATGTTGATATACAGAATATAGCTTTCAGATTTGATGATATGCAATCAAAACCAACGCAAAGCGGAATTGATTACAGCCATTTGGATTTAAGTAAATTCAATCTTAAAGCTGAGAAGTTATATTACGGAAACGATACGATTTCCGGAAATATAAAATCGCTTGCTGCAAATGAAAAGCGGGGTTTGAATATTCAGTCCTTAAAAACAGATTTTTTTTATGGACCTAAATATGCATCGCTTGAAAATTTATATGCGAGGACACCTCAAACCCTTTTGCAGAATAAAATCAGGCTAAAATATTCATCGCTTGCCGCATTAAAAAAAGATATTGCAAATCTTGGTATCGATGCCAATTTAAAAGATTCAAAAGTTGGTTTTAAAGACATTTTATTATTTGCACCTGCTTTACAAAAAACAAATCCGTTTAAAGACAATCCTAATGCTATTTTGTATTTGAATACACGCTTGAGTGGAAAAATAAAGGATTTGAATATTCCACAGTTTGAAATGAGTGGAATCGGTACAACGAGAGTTTCCCTTTCTGGGAAAATTATCGGTTTACCTGATGCTCAGAAAGCCTATTACGATTTGGATATTAAAAAACTGTCAAGCACTTCTAAAGATGTATATTCTTTTATGCCGGCAGGAACAATTCCGAAGAATATTCAATTGCCATCTCAGTTTAATTTGATCGGAAAATTTAAAGGTTCTGTTCAGAATTTCAAAACCAATCTCGCTTTAAACAGTAGTTTTGGAAATGCAAAAGTAAATGCTCTGTTTGATCAGCGTATCAAAAAAAGAGAGAAATACGATGCAACCGTTTATTTACTTGATTTTGATTTAGGCAGATTAATCAAAAATAATTCAATTGGAAAAATTACGCTTAAAGCGAAAGTAAAAGGAACAGGCCTCGACCCAAAGACAGCTCAGGCGAAATTGGACGGGATTGTTCAGAAAGCGGTATTTAACAGATATACCTACAGAGATTTAGCCTTAAAAGGAAATATCGAAAATGGATCTTTCGCGGTAAAATCAGGAATGAAAGATCCAAATCTGAATTTTAACCTGACAGCAAGCGGAGACACAAAAGACAAATATCCATCAATAAAATTAAAATTAAACCTTGATATTGCCGATCTCGAAAAACTGAACCTTCATGCAGGCCCGATGAAACTACGTGGAAATGTCGATGCGGATATCGCCAACAGTAATCCGGATTTTTTAAACGGAAAAGTATTTCTTTCGAATATTCAGATTTTGCAGCAAGCAGAACCGGTTGTATTGGATTCGGTTCGTATAATTGCTTTTTCAGATAATACCCGAAATAATATTAAAGTTTCATCTCAGTTTCTAAAAGCAGAAGTGGATGGAAAATATAAGTTAACAACTTTAGTGTCGGCAATAAAAAAATCATTGTCAAAATATATTGATTTAAGAAATCCAAAGGCAAATGGAGAAAATGATGAACAACGATTGGCTTTTACATTAACTGTAGATAATGATCCGGTACTTTTTAGAATGATTCCGAAATTGACAGGTTTGGAACCGATAAAAATTACAGGGAAATATAATAACGTGACCGATTCGTTAGAAATAAAAGGAACGATTCCGAGAATTGTATACGCGAATAACACAATCGCCGATGGAAAAATAAATATTGAAGCCAAAGAAAATGCTTTAGAATATCAGATTTCTGTAGCAACGATTGAAAGTGGTTCTTTAAAAATTCCGTTCACGAGTCTATCCGGAGAAATTCAAAACAATATCCTGACATATGCGCTTGAGGTAAAAGATGTAAAAGACAAGCAGCAGTATTTTATTGCCGGCGAATTTAAAACAGAGGATTCTAAAAACATCTTTAAAATTGATGCTGAAAATTTCGTCCTTAATTATGATAAATGGAATATAGATCCTGAAAATGCTATTGAACTGGGAGATAAAAGGCTTTATGTCAATAAGTTTTATCTGGATAATGCCGGAAACGAATTGAAGATTCAGTCACAGGGAACTCAGAACAATGCACCATTGCAGGTTGATTTTGTGAATTTCAAAATCGAGACTATTATGAATATGGTCAAAAAAGATAAATTATTGATGCAAGGTTTGATTAATGGAAATGCGGTGGTTGAAAATGTAATGACAAACCCAACTTTTACTTCGGATTTAAAAATAGATGATTTCGCTTTTAGAGGTGAGCCTGTGGGAGATATTGCTATAAAAGTCGATAATAAAACCAATAATTTATTGGCGGCAGATATTACAGTGAGCGGAGAAGGTAACGATGTTAATCTGAATGGAAATTACAGAATCAATGATGGCAATTTAGATTTTAATACGGACATTAATAAG
The DNA here is from genome assembly GCF_059491325.1 of Flavobacterium sp. Flavsp81. Lineage (NCBI taxonomy): Bacteria > Pseudomonadati > Bacteroidota > Flavobacteriia > Flavobacteriales > Flavobacteriaceae > Flavobacterium > Flavobacterium sp. Flavsp81. Next base: position 4,584,480 of record NZ_CP168505.1, read on the forward strand.
CTGAATATTAAAAGTATTCAGGGCTTTACGATGGGGAATGTTACTGATGGCACCGGTTATTTATCAGGAAATTTCAAAATTACCGGAAGCGCAACAGCACCGAAAGTTTCAGGTGAGTTAAACTTTAATGATACTGGTTTCAGAATCACACAGCTCAATTCGTATTTTAAAACTGACAATGAAAAAATCACTTTTAATAATGATATAATTACGTTTGATAAGTTTACACTTTTTGATGAAAACGATAATGAATTAGCAGTAAACGGTACAATCCAATCTCCTGATTTTAAAAATTACAATTTTAATTTAACAGTTATTGCAGATGATTTCAGAGCAATACATTCTAAAGCTGCTGACAATGATTTATTTTACGGAGATTTATTTTTAGACACAAAACTGAACATAAAAGGGACACTTGAAAGCCCGGTTATTGGCGGGAATATCAAAATAAATGAAGAGACCAAATTTTCGGTTGTTTTACCGCAGTCAGATCCTTCAATTGCAGACAGGGAAGGAATTGTAGAATTTGTAAATGAAGATAATTTATATCTGAAACAAACTGTCGAAATGGAGAAAAAACTCAATCAGTCGGAGTTAAAAGGTATGGATGTGAGCGTTGATATTTCTATAGATAAGGAAGCTGAACTTACTTTGATTATTGATAAAGGAAACGGGGATTATCTTAACCTGAAAGGGGAGGCCCGACTTACAGGAGGAATTGATCCTTCCGGAAAAACAACACTGACAGGTAAATATGAATTTACAGAAGGAGCGTATGAGATGAATTTCAATGCCATCCGAAGAAAATTTAATATTCAGAAAGGAAGTTACATTATATGGAACGGTGAACCAACTATGGCTACTTTAAATATTACAGCTATTTATAAAGTAGAAGCTGCACCAATCGATTTACTCGGAAACCAGTTGGGAGCTGTTAGTCCTACAGTGAAAAATACATATAAACAAAAAATCCCTTTTCAGACTTTATTAAAAATGAAAGGTGAATTATTGAAACCGGAAATTACTTTTGATATTATTCTTCCTGACGGGAATTATAATGTTTCATCAGATATAGTGACAGCTTCACAGGCAAAACTGGAACAATTGCGACAAGAACCGGCAGAATTAAACAAACAGGTTTTTGCACTTTTATTATTAAATCGATTTATTGGTGAAAATCCATTTGCAAGTGAAAGTGGAGGAACAAATGCAGAATCATTGGCCAGACAAAGTGTGAGCAAAATATTGTCACAGCAATTAAATGATCTTGCAGGAGAATTGGTGAGTGGAGTTCAATTAGAATTTGATCTTGAATCGACAGAAGATTACACTACCGGGACGATGGAAAACAGAACCGATCTTAATGTAGGAGTTTCTAAAAAGCTGCTTGATGACCGATTAAAAGTTACTGTGGGAAGCAGTTTTGCAGTTGAAGGCCAGGAACGGGCGAATGAAGAAAGTACCAATATTGCGGGAGACGTAGCGTTAGATTATCAGCTTACAAAAGATGGCAGGTATATGGTTCGGGCCTATCGTAAAAATGAGTACCAGGTTGCGGTTGAAGGTCAGGTTGTAGAAACAGGAGTTGCTTTTATTATTACAATGAGTTATAATAAATTCAGGGAGCTTTTTCACCGAAGTGCAGAAGAAAAAGAAATGATCAGAGAAGAAAAACTGCGCAAGGAAAAGAAGAAACGCAAAGAAAAAGAGGAAAAGAAAAAGGAAGAAGATAAAGAGAATGACCAAATTGAAGGAAATGAGCAAAAAACATAGAAATATGGAAATCAGATATATAAAATATTTTATAGTGCTGTCCCTGTTTTTTGTTTTTGGATGCAGCAATACTAAATATTTACCGGAAGGTGATTTATTATATACAGGCGGTTCTGTTACAGTGAAAGATTCTGTTATCAAAAGGAAAGAAAGAAAAGTACTGGAGAAAGAGCTGAAAGGTTTACTGCGTCCTAAACCGAATAAAAAAATATTGGGGCTAAAGCCTAAATTGTGGCTTTACAATATTGCCGGAGAACCTAAAAAAGATAAAGGAATCAGGCATTGGCTAAGAACCAAAGTGGGTGAGCCGCCTGTGCTTTTCAGTCAGGTTGATTTAGATTACAATGCCGCAGTTTTAAGAAATTTTACAGAAAACCGTGGTTATTTTAAAACCAGGGTAAGTGCTGATTCAACTGTCAGAAATAAAAGAGTAAGAGCAGAATATACCGTTCAACCGAGAAAACAATACAAAATAAAAAACGTCAAATTTCCTGAAGATTCTTCAGCTTTAGGAAAAATAATTGCGAGAACCAGCCGCCGATCGTTACTGAAAGAAGGAAATCCGTATGATCTGGATGTTATAAAGGCCGAGCGTGAACGTATTGATGCCAGATTAAAGGAAAAAGGATATTATTATTTCAATCCGGATTATATTTTGGCTCAGGTTGACAGCACAAAAGGAGATTATAAAGTAAATATTAAATTAAAAATAAAAGAAGAAACTCCTGAAAAAGCTAAAGTTGCCTACAAAATTGATAAAATTATTGTCTATCCTAATTTTTCAGTTTCAAAAGACAGTGTTAAATATAAAAAAGAGGATGTTGTTCAGTATAAGGATTTTACGATTATAGACACAGCCGATACTTTCAAGCCAAGAGTTTTTGACCGGACAATCTATTTTAAAAAAGGAGATTTATATAATCGGAAGGATCATAATCTTACTTTGAATCGTTTTGTGAATCTGGGAACATTTAATTTTGTAAAAAATGAATTCAAACCTTCAGACAGTTTAAAAAATACTTTGGATTCCTATTATTATCTGACACTTTTGCCTAAAAAATTTATTCGTGTCGAAGTTTTGGGTAAAACGAATTCAGCCAGCTATACAGGTACAGAAATTAATGTAAACTGGAATAACAGAAATTTATTTAGAGGGGCCGAATTACTTACCGTCTCCATATTTGGAGGAGCCGATTTTCAGCTTTCAGGGACCAATAACGGAAAAAATATTTATAAACTCGGAGCAGAAACCAGTCTTACATGGCCAAGATTTATTTCGCCATTTAGTATTCAGGGACCAAGCGAATTTGTACCCAGAACCAAGGCAACACTTCACTATGAATATCAAAACAGAACACAGCTTTATTCCTTAAATTCTTTTAAAGCTTCATTTGGATATTTATGGAAAGAGAATATCCGAAAAGAACACCAGCTTAATGTGGTTGATATTACTTATGTGAGTCCAAATAATGTAACACCGGAATATTTGGAAGATATTAAGAAAGATGAATCTTTAGGGAAAGTAATAGAAAAACAATTAATTTTTGGTCCAACGTATTCTTATACTTATACGAATACAATGCGAAAACGTAAAAAGAATACATTCTATTTTAATGGGGAACTAGATTTAGCGGGAAATATAACAGGTTTGGTAACCGGAGCCAATGTCAAAAAGAATGATACGATAAAAATATTTGATGTTCCGTTTAGTCAATATGTAAAAGTTAAAACTGATTTCAGGCATTATTTAAAACTCGGAAAAGAAAGCGAATTAGCGAGCAGGATTATTGTAGGAGCAGGATTACCGTACGGAAATTCAAGTGTTTTGCCAACATCAAAACAATTTGTGGTAGGGGGAACCAATAGTATTCGTGCCTTTAGGGCCAGATCATTAGGGCCGGGAAGTTATCTCAACACAGAAACTACTAATTCTTATTTACCGGATCAGTCGGGAGATTTGAAATTAGAGTTTAGCACAGAATACAGGGCAAAACTATTTAGTATTGTCAGGGGCGCTTTGTTTTTTGATGCCGGGAATATTTGGCTTTTAAATGCTGATCCTAATAAACCCGGAGCAGAGATTTCTAAAGATTTCATGAAAGAAATTGCCGTAGGAGCCGGTGTAGGATTACGTTTTGATTTGTCTTTCCTTATTTTAAGAACAGATTTAGCATTTCCGTTAAGAAAACCTTATTTACCCCAGGGTGACAGATGGGTAATTGATGATATTAATTTTGGAAGCGGTTCATGGAGAAAAGACAATCTGATTCTTAATATTGCGATTGGATATCCTTTTTAAACTTATTTTTTAATGAATGTTTCCGAAAAATAATTTATAGCTGTCAAAACATTAAATTTGCTAAAAAAAAGAATGACCTTCACCGCTATAGATTTTGAAACAGCAACAGGCTATCATCCTTGTTCTGTTGGAATTGTTACTGTTGAAAATGGAATAATTGTAGATGAGTTCGTGTCTTTAATTAAACCTCCTAATAATGAATATTCTCCATTCACGATACAGGTTCATGGTATATATCCTCGTGATACAATGAATGCAAAATCTTTTTTGCAATTGTATCCTGAAATTGAAAAAAGGTTAAAAGACAAAGTAATTGTAGCACATAACGAAAGTTTTGACCGGAATGTTTTAATAAAATCAATGGCTCATTGCGGTTTACATTATGAAGATCTGAATATAGCTAATCGATGGGAATGCACTGTGAAAATTTACAAAGCCAAAGGATTAAAACCAGCAAAGCTTAGTGATTGCTGTCGGGAGATGAAGATTCAGCTTAATCATCATGAAGCATTATCTGATGCAAGAGCCTGTGCAAAATTATATTTGTTACGATAATTTAATTATTTTGTAATATTAATACTATTTATTTAGTACTTTAGAATATTGTAAACCAATATAAAGTCTAAAAAATGAAAGAAGATTTTCTTCATTATCTCTGGAAGTTTAAAAAATTTGACACACTTAATTTAAAAACTGTTAACCATGAGGAAATTACAATTATAAATACCGGAAATTATTTAGAACTTGCCGGACCAGATTTTTTCAATGCACAAATAAAAATTGGAAATCAAAAATGGGCAGGAAATGTCGAAATCCATTTAAAATCCTCAGATTGGTATGCTCATAATCATGAAAAAGATGCTGCTTACGAAAATGTGATTTTACATGTAGTTTGGGAACATGATGCTGAGATTTTCAGACAAAATAATACCGAGATCCCTGTTTTGGTTTTAAAAGATTATATTTCTTCTGAAATGGTTTTAAACTACAATTCTTTAACGCTGCCAAAATCATGGATATTTTGCGAAAAACAAATTACTCAGGTAGAAAATTTTGTCTTTAAAAATTGGCAGGAACGTTTGTTTTTTGAGCGATTAGAGCGAAAGTCCAAATCTATTTATGATTTATTGGAAGAAACAAATCAGGATTGGGAAGCTGTTCTGTTTTGTCTTCTGGCAAAGAATTTTGGTTTAAATACCAATGGGAATTCATTTTTGCAATTGGCAAAAGCAATTCCATTTTCGATTATCAGAAAAGAAAGTTTTGAGCTGGAAAATCTTGAAGCATTGTTTTTTGGAAACGCAGGATTATTAGATTCGGATAAAGAAGATGTTTATTTTAAGGACCTCAAATTCAGATATTTTTATCTTTTACATAAATATCAATTAGAAAAAGTTTACATAGAGCCGGTTCAGTTTTTTAAACACCGACCGGATAACTTTCCCACTATAAGACTTTCGCAATTAGCGAATTTATATCATGAACATCAGAATTTATTTTCTAAAGTTATTGAGTTAAAATCTATTACTGATATTTATAAATTATTAAATAGTTCAGCTGGCTTGTATTGGCAAAGCCACTATCAATTTGATAAAGAAAGCCCAAAAAAGAGAAAAACATTATCTAATTCATTTATAGATTTATTAGTGATAAATACAATTATTCCATTGCAGTTTGCTTATTCTAAAGCCAGGGGCGAATCAATATCTGAAGATTTAATCTCTATTTTAGATGAAATTTCCCCGGAAAAAAATTCAATTATTGAAAAATTTAAATCTTTCGGAATTAAATCAGCAAATGCATTTGATACACAATCCTTATTACAACTTAAAAAAGAATATTGCGATGTTAATGGGTGTCTGAAATGCGCAGTAGGAATGGAATTGTTGAAAAATAATTAGAGTTTTTAATTTTATAATTAGGAAAATGGAGGGATAAGTACATTAGATAATTTTGTATTTTTGTTTAAAATTTAAAATAAAAAGATGTCTGCTATTTTAAAACTTAAATTCTTTTTCGAAAAATACGGTTTTCATGTTTCGTCACGATTGGCTGATAAACTTGGGATGCGCGTAACCAGCGTTCGTTTGTTTTTTATTTATATTTCGTTCGTGACAGCCGGATTAGGTTTTGGAGTCTATCTTACTTTAGCTTTCTGGATTCGGTTAAAAGATTTAATAAGAGCCAAACGGACTTCGGTTTTTGATTTGTAACATACAATTTTAATCATAAAAAAAGGGATTATAAAGCTTTTGCTTTATAATCCCTTTTCTTTATATATTGAAAAATTATTTTTCAGAATTGTTTAAAACACTATTTTTCTTTCCATATGCGAAATAAATGATGATACCTATAGCCATCCATACAAAAAGTCTTAACCAATTGGTCCAGCCTAATCCATACATCATGGCACAGCAAACACCAACTCCTAATAATGGAATTAAAGGAACAAACGGCGTTTTAAATTCTCTTACCATGTTAGGTTCTTTTTTTCGTAAAATAATAACGGAAATGCACACAAGAACAAAAGCAAATAAAGTACCAATACTTGTCATATCACCTACAATGTCACCAGGAACAAAAGCGGCAAAAGCCCCAACGATTACTAAAATTGCAAGGTTAGCTTTGTATGGAGTTTTGTATTTTGGATGGATATCACTAAAAGCTTTTGGTAGTAAACCGTCTTTACCCATTGCATAAAATACTCTGGATTGTCCTAATAACATCACTAGAATTACAGAAGAAAATCCTGCCAAAATAGCAACAGTTACTAATTGCCCTAACCATTCGTATCCAATCATATATTTGTTAATTGCAAATGCAACAGAAGCTTCTTTACCGCCAGTTCTGAAATCTTCAACTGTAGCAACACCTGTCAAAACGTGAGCAAACAGGATATATAATAATGTACAAACTGCTAATGAACCTAATATACCAATTGGCATTGCTTTTTTAGGGTTTTTAGTTTCCTGTGCAGCTGTACTGACAGCATCAAATCCGATGAAAGCAAAGAAAACTGTTCCGGCAGCACCTAAAATACCCATAATTCCTCCATAACTATGATCAATTCCGTGTTCATCTGTAAAAATAGAACTTTGTGGAATATAAGGCGTATGGTTTACCGGGTTAATAAAATGCCAGCCAATAATTATAATAAGGATTACAATGGCAACTTTTACGATTACAATAATACCATTTACAAAAGCGGATTCCTGTATACCTTTTATTAATAATAAGCTAATAACTGCGACAATAAATAAAGCCGGTAAATTGATTACTCCATGTTCTCCCGTTGCAAGGTTAGTTTGAAAAGGAGAGTGAGAAAGAGAAAAAGGTATCGGACTCACATGCAAAACATTGACCAGTAAGTTATTGAGATATTCACTCCAGGCAATCCCAACAGTTGCTGCTCCTACAGCATATTCCAAAATTAAATCCCAACCAATTATCCATGCTAAAAATTCTCCCATTGTAGCGTAAGTATAGGTGTACGCACTACCTGAAATTGGAATAGATGAAGACAATTCAGCATAACATAATCCCGCTAAAGCACATCCAATAGCTGCAACAATAAATGCAATAGTTACAGATGGTCCGGCACTTTGAGCAGCAGCAGTTGCTGTTCTTACAAATAAACCGGCTCCAATTATGGCTCCAATTCCAAGGGCAATTAATGACCAGGCGGTTAATGTTCTTTTTAATCCTTTTTCAGAATCAGCGGCTTCTGCTAAAAGCTGAGCTAATGGTTTTCGTTTCCAAATAGACATATTTATTTATGGTTTATTGTTATTAAGCTTCAAATGTATTGTTTTTTATAAAAAATAAAAACAATTATGCAGTTTTAAGTTATAAAAAATTTAACTTTTCAAGAAGCATCTCTGCGATTATTCATTTTTAGGTAATAAAGTTTTATTCAAATTGTACTAGTGAAGAAGAAATAAGAATTAATAAATATTATTTTTTTAATATTTTTCTTAATAAATTAATATTTTTTGATTTAATTTATATTTTAAACGCACTTAAAAATTTACACATAATGAATTTTAGAATCATAGCTTCCTATTTTAAGTTTACAAATCAACAACGAAAAGGGATTTTTTTATTTTTACTTTTAATAATTGGGTTACAGTTTTTTTATTTTTTTTCAGATTTTAGCCAGATTGAAGAAAAACTTTCAGAAAAACAGGAATGGTTGGCTTTGCAAACAGAAATTGATTCATTAAAATTGGCCAGATATAGGGAAAAACAAAAAATCTATCCATTTAATCCAAATTTTATTTCAGATTATAAAGGATATAAATTAGGAATGTCCTTAAAAGAAATTGACAGGCTGTTAGCTTTCAGAAAAGATAATAAATATTTGAAATCTGCAGAAGAGTTTCAAAAAGTAACAAAAGTTTCCGATTCTCTGTTTAATCGTATTTCTCCTTACTTTAAATTTCCGGATTGGGTTAATAAAAAAAATGTTTCCATATCTAATAAACAATATGCGCAGAAATCATTTTCTAAAAAAGAAAAAATTGTTGTGATGGATATTAATCAGGCAACACAGGAAGATTTAATGAAAGTTTATGGAATTGGAGAAGGATTATCATTGCGAATTTTAAAACAAAAAGAAAGTTTGGAAGCTTTTGTTTCGATGGAACAAATGAGTGATGTCTGGGGACTTTCTTCGGAAGTTGTTACCGAATTAAAAAAACATTTCAAAGTTTTGTCCTTTCCAAAAATTAAAAAAATCTTCATAAATGATGCGTCTTTAAAAGAGCTGGCCCAGTTTTCATACTTTAGATATGTTTTGGCAAAACAAATTGTAACATATAGAAGTATGAACGGAAATATTAAAAATATTGAGGATTTGATAAAAATTAAAGGCTTTCCTGTTGAAAAAGCAAAAATAATTGGTTTATATTTGGAGTTCTAAAACAGATTACAATGAATTTTGATTACAATGAAACGCAATTAATGATTGCACAGTCTATAAAAGATTTTTCCGAAAAAAATATAAGGCCTTATATAATGGAGTGGGATGAAGCACAGATTTTTCCAATTCAGTTGTTTAAACAGTTAGGCGAAATGGGTTTTATGGGGGTTTTAGTTCCGGAAGAATATGGTGGTTCCGGTTTGGGGTATCACGAATATATTACTGTTATTGAAGAAATATCAAAAGTTGATCCATCAATAGGATTATCGGTTGCAGCACATAATTCATTATGTACAAACCATATACTGACTTTTGGAAATGAAGAACAAAAGAAAAAATGGCTTCCAAAATTAGCCACTGCAGAACATATAGGGGCATGGGGCTTAACAGAACACAATACAGGTTCTGATGCTGGCGGAATGAACACAACGGCGGTTAAGGATGGTGATTTCTGGATCATAAACGGAGCGAAAAACTTTATTACACATGCTATTTCCGGAGATATTGCGGTAGTAATAGTTCGTACAGGTGAAAAAGGAGATTCAAAAGGAATGACTGCTTTTGTTTTTGAAAAAGGAATGCCGGGATTTACTTCAGGAAAAAAAGAGAATAAATTAGGAATGCGTGCCAGCGAAACTGCTGAATTGGTTTTTGATAATTGCCGCGTACCGGATGCAAACAGATTAGGAGAAGTGGGTCAGGGTTTTATTCAGGCCATGAAAATATTAGATGGGGGCAGAATTTCAATAGGAGCCTTATCCCTTGGAATTTCAAAAGGGGCATACGAAGCAGCACTAAAATATTCAAAAGAAAGGTATCAGTTTGGTCAGCCAATTAGCAGTTTTCAGGGAATTTCATTTAAATTAGCAGATATGGCAACCGAAATAGAAGCTTCAGAATTGCTATTGCATAAAGCGGCATTCTTAAAACAGGAACATAAACCTGTTACAACATTAGGGGCTATGGCAAAAATGTATGCTTCAGAAGTTTGTGTAAAAGTAGCTAATGAAGCGGTTCAGATTCATGGAGGTTATGGGTATACAAAAGATTATCCGGTAGAAAAATTTTACAGGGACTCTAAATTATGTACCATTGGCGAAGGAACTACTGAAATTCAGAAACTGGTAATTGCCAGGAATATATTAAAAGAATAAAGAATAAAGAATAAAGAATAAAGAATAAAGAATTTTAATAATCCAAATGCATAGTTAACTGGTTTTTTGATGAAGCCTATTCTCTTTTGTTCTTTTGTCTTTTTTAAAATAATTCATAATTCATAACTCATAATTCATATTTAATATATACTTTTGCACCCTTAACGAGAGGAGGTGTCAATATTATGTTAATTATACCAATTAAAGACGGAGAAAATATCGATAGAGCATTAAAGCGCTATAAAAGAAAATTTGATAAAACAGGAACTGTTCGTCAACTAAGAGCACGTACTGCTTTTATTAAGCCTTCTGTTATCAAAAGAGCTCAAATTCAAAAAGCTGCTTACATTCAAAACATGAAAGATGGTTTAGAAAGTTAGTATTTAGCTTTGTAAAATAATTACCGTTAGTCATCAAAAAATTATAACTTTGATGCTAACGGTTTTTTTATGCTTTATAGTGAGTTTGTTTAAAATCATTAATTCTGGGCTTTTATGAAAACAAATAAGGAAGCATTTCGTGATTATCTTCAGTTGGAAAAAAAATATTCGGTGCATACTGTAAATGCTTATCTGAATGATATTACTTTTTTTGAAGAGTTCAATAAAACTAATTTTGAACAGGAAGGCATAGAGAAAGTGAATTACAGTCAGATTAGAAGCTGGATTGTTTCACTTGTGAATGCTGAGATTTCGAATGCATCAGTTAATAGAAAAATGGCATCTTTGAAGTCATTTTATAAATTTCTTTTAAAAATAAAACAGATAGAGGTGAATCCGATGCAGAAGCATAAGGCCTTAAAGTCTTCCAGGGTTATTCAAATTCCTTTTTCCGAAAAAGAAATGAATGACTTGATGGATGTTGTGATTGATCCTGTTGGTTTTGAAGAAGTGAGGGACAAGCTTATTATTGATTTGTTTTATACTACCGGAATGCGAAGAGCGGAGTTGATAAGTCTGATGGTTTATAATGTTGATTTATCTTCGAATGTGGTTAAGGTTTTAGGGAAAAGAAATAAGGAGAGAATTATTCCTGTTTTGCCTGTTGTGATTGAGCAGTTTAAGCTGTATTTGAACGAAAGAAGTAAGCTTGATAATATAGTAGATGTTGATTATTTTTTTATTTCGAAAAAAGGGTTAAAATTAAGCGAATCTTTTGTGTATCGATTAATAAATTGTTACTTTAGTAAAGTCTCCGAAAAAGTAAAAAAGAGTCCGCATGTCTTAAGGCATACTTTTGCGACACACTTATTAAATAACGGAGCAGATTTAAATTCAGTTAAAGAGTTATTAGGACATTCTAGTTTGGCTTCTACACAGGTGTATACTCATAATAGTTTAGCAGAGTTGAAAAAGGTGTATACGAATGCGCATCCTAGAAATAAATAATTGCTCTGAAATGTTTAACCCTAAAATTAGTATTATGAAGGTAGATGTTCATGCAGTTAACTTCACTGTTGACAAAAAATTGGTAGATTTTATTCAGGAAAGAATGAGTAAATTAGAAAAATACTACGATAAAGTAGTGTTCTCGGGTGTTTTTTTAAAGGTAGAAAGAACAAGTGACAAGGAAAACAAGATGGTAGAGATTAAGATGAATGTTCCGGGAGATGATTTTTTGGTAAAAAAACAGTGTAAGACTTTTGAGGAAGCAGTAGAACTTTCGGCTGAATCTTTAGAACGTTTGCTGGTAAAAAGGAAAGAAAAAATAAGAGCACATATATAATTGAAATTTTTTTTAAAAAATGTTTTGATTCAAAGATAAAATAGCTACATTTGCAGTCCGTTAGAAATAGCGGACTTTTTTTATTGATTTTGCCAGCGTAGCTCAGTTGGCTAGAGCAGCTGATTTGTAATCAGCAGGTCGTGGGTTCGAGTCCCTCCGCCGGCTCTTTTTTCCAATGCGATTTGGAATTAGTTCGTGTGATTATTGATAAAAAAAATGGGGAGATACTCAAGCGGCCAACGAGGGCAGACTGTAAATCTGCTGTGTGAACTTCGCAGGTTCGAATCCTGCTCTCCCCACAAAAAAAAAGAAGTTAAGGTTTGGATTATAGATTGTAGGTTTTTAAAATCTGAATCTAAAATCAGAACTCTCTGCCGGTGTAGCTCAGGGGTAGAGTGCTTCCTTGGTAAGGAAGAGGTCTCGGGTTCAATTCCCGACATTGGCTCAAGTAAGTAGGAAATTGAATTAATATATAACTAAGATTAAAAATTAAGTAAAATGGCAAAGGAGAATTTTAATCGTTCCAAACCGCACTTAAACATAGGTACAATTGGACACGTGGATCACGGAAAAACTACATTAACTGCAGCAATTACAAAAGTATTGTCTGATGCTGGTTACTGTCAAGCAAAATCGTTTGATCAAATCGATAACGCTCCAGAGGAGAAAGAAAGAGGTATTACTATTAATACATCACACGTAGAGTATGAAACAGCTAACCGTCACTACGCTCACGTTGACTGTCCGGGTCACGCGGATTACGTAAAGAACATGGTTACTGGAGCTGCTCAAATGGACGGAGCTATCTTAGTAGTTGCTGCTACAGATGGTCCAATGCCACAAACTCGTGAGCACATCCTTTTAGGTCGCCAGGTTGGTATTCCTAGAATGGTAGTTTTCATGAACAAAGTAGATATGGTTGATGATGCTGAGTTGTTAGAGCTTGTTGAAATGGAAATTAGAGATTTATTATCTTTCTACGAATATGATGGAGATAATGGTCCTGTTGTTCAGGGTTCTGCTTTAGGAGGATTGAATAATGATCCTGCTTGGGTTCCTAAAATTATTGAATTAATGGAGGCTGTTGATAGCTGGATCGAAGAGCCGGTACGTGATACTGCAAAACCATTCTTGATGCCGGTTGAAGATGTATTTACAATTACTGGTCGTGGAACTGTTGCTACAGGTCGTATCGAAACTGGTATTGCTAATACAGGAGATGCTGTTGAAATCATTGGTATGGGAGCTGATAAATTGACTTCTACTATTACAGGAGTTGAGATGTTCCGTAAAATCCTTGACAGAGGTGAAGCTGGAGATAACGTAGGTTTATTGTTAAGAGGTGTTGATAAAGAATCTATCAAAAGAGGAATGGTTATCATTAAGCCGGGATCAGTAAAACCACACGCTACTTTCAAAGCTGAGGTTTATATCTTGAAAAAAGAAGAAGGTGGACGTCATACTCCATTCCATAATAACTATCGTCCACAGTTCTACGTACGTACAACTGACGTAACAGGGGTTATTACTTTACCAGAAGGAGTAGAGATGGTAATGCCAGGAGATAACTTGACTATCAATGTATCTTTGTTAAGCCCAATCGCAATGAGCGTAGGTTTACGTTTTGCTATCCGTGAAGGTGGTAGAACTGTAGGTGCAGGTCAGGTGACTGAAATCGTAGGATAATCCTATTAAATATTATAAAAGCCAGTTGATTTTCTTAACTGAAATCACTGGCTTTAATTACGGGCGTAGTTCAAGGGTAGAATAGCGGTCTCCAAAACCGTTGATGGGGGTTCGAATCCCTCCGCCCGTGCAATAAAAAAATATATCAAATGACAAAAGTTACTAATTATTTATCAGAGGCTTTCGAAGAGTTAAAGTCAAATGTTACTTGGCCGGATTGGGCTGAAGTGCAAAAATTGACAATTGTTGTAGCTGTATTTTCGATTTTATTCGCTTTGGCAACATGGGGAACGGACGAATTTTTTGCAAAAGCTTTGGCTGGATTTTTTAACTGGTTAAAAGGATAATTTTTTTGTGATGGCAGATAATAATGTGAAAAAATGGTACGTAGTTAGAGCTGTAAGCGGACAAGAAAATAAAGTCAAAGCTTACATCGAAACTGAGATTGCCAGATTAGGTATGGGTGATTATGTTTCCCAGGTTTTAGTGCCTACAGAAAAAGTAGTTACTGTAAAAGAGGGAAAGAAAATGTCTAAGGATAAAGTATATTTTCCTGGATATGTTATGATCGAAGCCAATTTAGTTGGTGAGATACCTCATATTATTAAATCTATTACGAGTGTAATTGGATTTTTAGGTGAAATTAAAGGAGGAGAGCCTGTTCCTTTAAGGCTTTCTGAAGTAAATAGAATGTTAGGTAAAGTGGATGAGCTGGCTGTGAATACAGATACTCGTGCTATTCCTTTTAATTTAGGAGAAACTGTTAAAGTTATTGATGGTCCGTTTAACGGATTTAACGGAACAGTTGAAAAAATAAACGAAGAGAAGCGTAAACTTGAAGTAATGGTTAAGATTTTCGGAAGAAAAACACCATTAGAGCTGAGTTTTATGCAAGTTGAAAAAGTATAATTTTTTGTTACATCTATAATATCCACTGCAATCGCTTCCATAATGATTGTGGTGTTAAATTTTTTAAAAAATGGCTAAAGAAATTAGTAAGGTAGTTAAACTACAAGTTAAGGGAGGTGCTGCGAATCCGTCGCCACCGGTTGGACCTGCTTTAGGAGCTGCTGGGGTAAACATCATGGAGTTTTGTAAGCAATTTAATGCTAGAACTCAAGATAAACCCGGCAAAATATGCCCAGTACAAATTACTGTGTATAAAGACAAATCATTTGATTTTGTTGTTAAGACTCCTCCAGCTGCTGTCCAATTATTGGAAGCTGCAAAGCTAAAGTCTGGATCAGGTGAACCAAATCGTAAAAAAGTAGCTAGTGTTACTTGGGACGTTATCAAAGCAATTGCTGAAGATAAAATGGTAGATCTAAATGCATTCACAATCGAATCTGCAATGAGCATGATCGCTGGAACTGCTAGGTCTATGGGTATAACTGTATCAGGAGATGCTCCTTTTTAATTAAGAGAAAGAAATGGCAAAATTAACAAAAAAGCAAAAAGAGGCTGCTTCAAAAATTGAAAAGAACAAACTATACTCTTTGAAAGATGCAGCTGCATTGATTAAGGTTATAGCTTCTGCAAAATTTGATGAGTCTGTTGATATCGCAGTTCGTTTGGGTGTAGATCCAAGAAAAGCGAATCAAATGGTTAGAGGTGTAGTTACATTACCTCACGGAACTGGTAAAGATGTTAAAGTATTAGCATTGGTTACTCCGGATAAAGAAGCGGAAGCTAAAGAAGCCGGAGCAGACTATGTAGGTCTTGACGATTATTTACAAAAAATTAAAGATGGTTGGACAGATGTTGATGTAATTATCACTATGCCGGCTGTTATGGGTAAATTAGGTCCATTAGGTCGTATTTTAGGACCTAGAGGTTTAATGCCAAACCCTAAAACAGGTACAGTGACTATGGACGTTGCTAAAGCTGTTGCAGAGGTTAAAGCTGGTAAAATTGACTTTAAAGTTGATAAAACTGGTATCGTACATGCTGGAATTGGTAAAGTTTCTTTTGGAGCTGAGCAAATTTATGACAATGCACACGAAATTATTCAAACATTAATCAAACTTAAACCAACTGCTGCTAAAGGTACCTACATTAAAGGTATTCACCTTACAAGCACTATGAGTCCTGCAATTGCATTGGATCCAAAAGCAGTATAATTGGTAGTTAATAATTTTTAGTATGACTAGAGAAGAAAAATCAATCGCGATTGAAGATTTAACTGCACAGTTAGCTGGTACAAATATTATTTATGTATCTGATATTTCTGGATTAAACGCAGAAACTACTTCAAGCTTGAGAAGAGCTTGCTTTAAAGCAGGTATTAAATTAGAGGTTGTAAAAAACACTTTGCTTGCAAAAGCAATGGAAGCTTCTGCTAATGACTATGGTGATTTACCTTCAGTATTGACTGGTAACAGTGCTATATTTATTTCAGATGTTGCAAATGCACCTGGAAAAATAATTAAAGATTTCAGAAAAAAATCAGCTAAGCCTGTATTAAAAGGAGCTTACATTAATTCTGAAATTTACATTGGAGATGATCAATTAGATGCATTAGCAACTATCAAATCTAAAGAAGAACTTCTTGGAGAACTTATTGGATTATTGCAATCACCAGCACAAAGAATTATTTCTGCTTTACAAAACAAATTCGCGGGCAGCGAAGAAGTTGAAGCATAATGAATTCAACAATGCAGGGAATTTATTCCTTGCTGCTTAATTAGCGCACAATAAATAAATTATATTTTACAAATCATTTTAAACGATAGAAAAAATGGCAGATTTGAAACAATTCGCAGAACAATTAGTTAACTTAACAGTTAAAGAAGTTAACGAATTAGCAACAATATTAAAAGACGAGTATGGTATCGAGCCTGCTGCTGCAGCTGTAGTAGTTGCTGCTGGTGGTGGAGAAGGTGCTGCTGAAGAAGCACAAACTGAATTTACAGTTGTATTGAAAGAAGCTGGTGCTTCTAAATTAGCAGTTGTAAAATTAGTTAAAGAACTTACAGGTTTAGGTTTGAAAGAAGCTAAAGATGTAGTTGACGGTGCTCCAAGTAACGTTAAAGAAGGTGTTTCTAAAGAAGAGGCTGAAGGTCTTAAAAAATCATTAGAAGAAGCTGGAGCTGTAGTTGAATTAAAATAATTCAACTCGGTTTTAAGAACTAGGTTTAGGTCTTGAGTGAACGCTCAATGGCCTAAACCATTTTTCGTATAATAAAATATATCCCAATTTTATTATCAAATAGTTTAAAATACGAAAAAGTTTTTGATCAATACGAAGAAAAAAAATTGAATCACATTTGCCGATTTATTTTTAAAGATGTATTGATTTTAATAAGAAAGTATAAATTAAACAGTGTGTGTTTACACAAAAAATTACTTTTTTTTAATCAAAATTTTGTCCATTGATGATAACAAATCAGACTGAAAGATTGAATTTTGCCTCTACAAAAAACATACCTCAATATCCGGATTTTCTGGATGTTCAGGTAAAATCGTTTAAAGATTTCTTCCAATTGGAAACCAAATCTGACGAAAGAGGCGACGAAGGATTGTACAATACCTTCATGGAAAACTTTCCAATTACAGATACCAGAAACAACTTTGTATTGGAGTTCCTTGATTATTTTGTAGATCCGCCACGTTATACCATTCAAGAATGTATAGAGAGAGGTCTTACTTATAGTGTGCCTTTAAAAGCCAGGCTAAAACTATATTGTACAGATCCGGAACACGAAGATTTTGAAACTATTGTACAAGACGTTTATCTTGGAACAATACCTTATATGACTCCAAGTGGTACTTTTGTTATCAACGGTGCTGAGCGTGTGGTAGTATCTCAACTACACCGTTCTCCTGGGGTTTTCTTTGGCCAGTCATTCCATGCAAATGGAACAAAACTTTATTCTGCCAGAGTAATTCCTTTTAAAGGTTCCTGGATAGAATTTTCTACAGATATCAACAGCGTAATGTATGCTTATATCGATAGAAAGAAAAAATTACCGGTTACAACTTTATTCCGTGCAATTGGGTTCGAAAGAGATAAGGATATCCTTGAAATTTTCGACTTAGCTGAAGAAATTAAAGTTTCTAAAACAGGTATTAAAAAATATATTGGAAGAAGACTTGCTGCACGTGTATTGAATACATGGCACGAGGATTTCGTTGATGAAGATACTGGTGAAGTAGTTTCTATCGAACGTAACGAAATCATCCTTGACAGAGATACTATTATCGATAAAGATAATGTTGAAGAAATCATTGATGCTAACGTAAAATCTATTTTGTTGCATAAAGAGGATAATAATCAGGCAGATTATGCTATTATCCACAACACGTTACAAAAAGATCCAACAAACTCTGAAAAAGAAGCTGTTGAGCATATCTACAGACAATTGCGTAATGCAGAACCACCTGATGAAGAAACTGCTCGTGGTATTATCGATAAATTGTTCTTCTCTGATCAACGTTATAACTTAGGTGAAGTTGGTCGTTACAGAATGAACAAAAAACTTGGTTTGGATATCCCAATGGAAAAGCAAGTGCTTACCAAAGAAGATATCATTACCATTGTAAAATATTTGATCGAATTGATCAACTCTAAAGCAGAGATTGATGATATTGACCACTTATCAAACCGTCGTGTTAGAACAGTTGGAGAACAATTGTCTCAACAATTCGGTGTTGGTTTAGCACGTATGGCGAGAACTATTCGTGAGAGAATGAACGTTAGAGATAACGAGGTGTTTACACCAATTGATTTGATTAATGCTAAAACATTATCATCGGTTATCAACTCTTTCTTTGGTACTAACCAGTTATCTCAATTTATGGATCAAACGAATCCATTAGCTGAGATTACACACAAAAGAAGACTTTCTGCCCTTGGACCTGGTGGACTTTCGAGAGAGAGAGCTGGATTTGAGGTTCGTGACGTTCACTATACACACTATGGTCGTTTATGTCCGATTGAAACTCCAGAGGGACCAAACATTGGTTTGATTTCATCTCTTGGTGTTTATGCAAAAGTTAACGGAATGGGTTTCATCGAAACTCCTTACCGTAAAGTAACTAATGGTGTAGTTGATTTAGAAAGTACTCCAATTTACTTAAGTGCTGAAGAAGAAGAAGGAAAAATGATTGCTCAGGCAAACATTGAAATGGATGCTACTGGAAAAATTACAGCTTCAAACGTAATTGCGCGTGAAGAAGGTGACTTCCCGGTTGTTGAGCCATCTGCAGTACATTATACAGACGTTGCACCTAACCAGATTGCTTCGATTTCGGCTTCATTGATTCCTTTTCTTGAACATGATGATGCGAATAGAGCCTTGATGGGATCTAACATGATGCGTCAGGCGGTTCCTTTGATCCGTCCGGAAGCGCCTATTGTTGGTACAGGTTTAGAGCGTCAGGTAGCTTCAGATTCAAGAGTATTGATTAATGCTGAAGGAGATGGAACTGTAGAATATGTTGATGCTAATATTATCACAATCAAATACGACCGTACTGAAGAAGAAAGAATGGTTAGTTTTGATGCTGATGAAAAAACATACAACTTAATTAAATTTAGAAAAACCAATCAGGGAACAAGTATTAACCTGAAACCAATCGTAAGAAAAGGTGACAGAGTGACTCTTGGACAAGTATTGTCAGAAGGATATGCTACTCAAAATGGTGAATTAGCTTTAGGTAGAAACTTAAAAGTTGCGTTCATGCCATGGAAAGGGTATAACTTTGAGGATGCGATTGTAATTTCTGAAAAAGTAGTTCGTGATGATATTTTTACTTCTATCCACGTTGATGATTATTCATTAGAGGTTAGAGATACAAAGTTAGGAAATGAAGAGTTAACAAACGATATTCCTAACGTTTCTGAAGAAGCTACTAAAGATTTAGATGAAAACGGTATGATCAGAATTGGAGCAGAGGTTAAGCCTGGCGACATTTTGATTGGAAAAATTACACCAAAAGGAGAATCAGATCCTACTCCGGAAGAGAAATTGCTTCGTGCAATCTTCGGGGATAAAGCAGGTGATGTAAAAGATGCTTCATTAAAAGCTTCTCCATCTTTACATGGTGTAGTTCTTGACAAAAAATTATTTGCAAGAGCCGTTAAAGATAAGCGTAAACGTACTCAGGATAAAGATGCTTTAGGCGCTTTAGAAATGGAGTTTGAAACTAAATTTGTTGAATTGAAAGACAGATTGGTTGAGAAATTATTCCTTATCGTTAACGGAAAAACATCTCAAGGTGTAATGAATGATTTGGGTGAAGAAGTTTTACCAAAAGGTAAAAAATATACTCAAAAAATGCTTTACGCAGTAGAAGATTTTGCTCACTTAAGCAAAGGTCAATGGGTTGCTGATGACGCTACAAATAAAATGGTTAATGATTTGATTCATAACTATAAAATTAAGCTGAACGACTTACAAGGATCTTTAAGAAGAGAAAAATTCACTATTACAGTTGGAGATGAATTACCATCTGGAATCTTGAAATTAGCGAAAATTTATATCGCTAAAAAACGTAAGCTGAAAGTAGGGGATAAAATGGCAGGACGTCACGGTAACAAAGGTATTGTTGCAAGAATCGTTCGTCATGAAGATATGCCTTTCCTTGAAGACGGAACACCGGTTGATATCGTATTGAATCCACTTGGGGTACCTTCACGTATGAACATTGGACAGATTTATGAAACTGTTCTTGGATGGGCCGGACAAAATTTAGGTAGAAAATTTGCTACTCCAATTTTTGATGGTGCTTCTTTAGATCAAATTAATGAATTAACTGATGAGGCTGGAGTACCACGTTTCGGACACACCTATCTTTATGATGGTGGTACTGGTGAGCGTTTCCATCAGGCAGCTACTGTGGGTGTAATTTACATGCTTAAATTAGGACACATGGTTGATGATAAGATGCACGCACGTTCTATCGGACCATACTCGTTGATCACTCAACAGCCACTTGGAGGTAAAGCTCAATTTGGAGGTCAGCGTTTTGGTGAAATGGAGGTTTGGGCACTTGAGGCTTATGGAGCATCAAGTACACTTCGTGAAATCTTAACAGTTAAGTCGGATGACGTTATTGGTAGAGCTAAAACTTACGAGGCTATCGTTAAGGGTGAGTCTATGCCAGAACCAGGATTACCGGAATCATTCAATGTATTAATGCATGAATTGAAAGGTCTTGGACTTGACATTCGTTTAGAAGAATAATAAATATTAGGCAGTTTTCAGTTTTCAGATAGCAATATCTGAAAACTGATTACTCATTTATAGAAGTTTTTAGGATTTATACCCGTAAACCGTTCCGATTTTTTATATAAACCCTAAGTTTTATAATTAGCACTTCAAAATAATAAGGTTTGAAGTTTAGAGAAGTAACCCGAGGTAGTGTTGAAGTCGAAAGTTTGAAAGTCCAAAGTCTAAAGTCATTCGTGACTTTAAAAACTTTATGACATTTGACTTTAGACCAAACCAAGAATCAATTTTTTAATTGCAAATAAATCAATAGTAAAAACTATGATGAATAATAGAAATAATAATAAAGATAAGAATCCAGTAAAAAGATTTAATAAAATCTCAATTGGATTGGCTTCACCAGAATCTATCCTGAAAGAATCAAGAGGAGAGGTGTTGAAACCAGAAACTATCAACTACAGAACTCACAAACCAGAGCGTGACGGACTTTTCTGCGAAAGAATCTTCGGACCTGTTAAGGATTTTGAATGTGCTTGTGGTAAATATAAAAGAATTCGTTACAAAGGTATCATCTGTGACCGTTGTGGTGTTGAAGTTACAGAGAAAAAAGTACGTCGTGACAGAGTAGGACACATCAACCTTGTTGTGCCTATTGCTCACATCTGGTATTTCCGTTCTCTTCCAAACAAAATTGGTTATATCCTTGGTCTTCCATCTAAGAAATTAGATATGATCATTTACTACGAAAGATACGTAGTAATTCAGGCTGGTATTGCTAAAAATGCAGAAGGAGAATCTTTACAAAGATTAGATTTCTTAACTGAAGAAGAATACTTAAACATTTTAGATACTCTTCCACAGGAAAACCAATATTTAGATGACATGGATCCTAATAAATTTGTTGCCAAAATGGGAGCAGAATGTATTATGGATTTATTAGCTCGTATTGACTTAGATGCTTTATCTTATGAATTAAGACACAGCGCTAACAACGAAACATCTAAACAACGTAAAACTGAAGCTTTAAAAAGATTACAAGTTGTTGAGTCTTTCCGTGAGTCTAACTTAAACCGCGAAAATCGTCCTGAGTGGATGATTATGAAAGTGGTTCCTGTTATTCCACCAGAATTACGTCCACTTGTGCCACTTGATGGAGGTCGTTTTGCAACTTCAGATTTAAATGATTTATACCGTCGTGTAATCATCCGTAATAACCGTTTAAAAAGATTAATGGAGATTAAAGCTCCTGAAGTTATCTTAAGAAACGAAAAACGTATGTTACAGGAATCTGTAGATTCATTATTTGATAACACGCGTAAAGCTTCTGCTGTTAAAACAGAATCTAACAGACCATTAAAATCATTATCTGATTCCTTAAAAGGTAAGCAAGGACGTTTCCGTCAAAACTTACTTGGAAAACGTGTCGATTATTCTGCCCGTTCGGTAATTGTTGTTGGTCCTGAATTGAAATTATTTGAATGCGGTTTGCCAAAAGATATGGCTGCTGAATTATACAAACCTTTCGTAATCCGTAAATTGATTGAAAGAGGTATTGTTAAAACAGTAAAATCTGCTAAGAAAATTATAGACAAAAAAGAGCCTGTAGTTTGGGATATCCTTGAAAATGTAATTAAAGGACACCCAGTATTGCTTAACCGTGCTCCTACGTTACACAGACTTGGTATTCAAGCTTTTCAACCAAAGTTAATTGAAGGAAAAGCGATCCAATTGCACCCATTAGTATGTACGGCTTTCAACGCCGATTTTGATGGGGATCAGATGGCAGTTCACTTGCCATTAGGACCAGAGGCTATTTTAGAGGCACAATTATTAATGTTGGCTTCTCACAATATCTTGAACCCTGCAAATGGAGCTCCAATTACTGTACCTTCTCAGGATATGGTCTTGGGTCTATATTATATGACCAAAGAACGTATCTCTACTCCAGAACATGTAATTTTAGGTCAGGACTTAACTTTCTATTCTGCAGAAGAAGTAAACATTGCATTAAACGAAGGAAGATTAGAATTGAACGCCCGCGTTAGAATTAGAGCAAAAGATTTTAATGACGCTGGAGAATTAGTGTACAAAATTATTCAAACAACTGCAGGACGTGTATTATTTAATGAAGTAGTACCTGAAGCAGCCGGATATATCAATGATGTATTGACTAAGAAAAACCTTAGAGATATTATCGGACACATTTTAAGTGTGACTGATGTACCTACGACAGCAGCTTTCTTGGATAATATGAAAGATATGGGTTATAAATTCGCATTTAGAGGAGGTTTATCATTCTCTTTAGGTGATATTAGAATCCCGGAACAAAAAACAAAATTAATTGCAGATGCCAGAGAGCAAGTTGAAGGTATTTCTGTGAATTATAACATGGGTCTTATTACCAATAATGAGCGTTACAACCAGGTTATTGACGTATGGACTTCAGCAAATGCTCAATTAACTGAGTTAGCAATGAAAAATATTAGAGAAGACCAACAAGGTTTTAACTCTGTATATATGATGCTTGACTCTGGAGCGAGGGGTTCTAAAGAACAGATTCGTCAGTTAACTGGTATGCGTGGTTTGATGGCTAAGCCTAAAAAATCTACTGCCGGTGGTGGTGAGATTATTGAAAACCCGATTCTTTCTAACTTTAAGGAAGGTCTTTCGATCCTTGAGTATTTCATTTCTACTCACGGTGCTCGTAAAGGACTTGCGGATACGGCTCTTAAAACTGCCGATGCCGGATACTTAACAAGAAGGCTTCATGACGTTTCTCAAGATGTTATTGTAAACATCGAAGATTGTGGAACTTTAAGAGGTGTTGAAGTTTCTGCTTTGAAGAAAAATGAGGAAATTGTCGAATCTTTAGGAGAAAGAATTTTAGGACGTGTTGCATTGCAAGATGTTATAAATCCACTTACTAATGAAGTATTAGTTCAATCAGGTCATCAAATTACTGAAGCAATTATGAGAGTTATTGAAGCTTCTCCAATTGAAAAAGTAGAGGTTAGGTCGCCATTAACTTGTGAAGCTACAAAAGGTATTTGTGCTAAATGTTATGGTAGAAACTTAGCTACCGGAAAAATGACACAAAGAGGTGAAGCTGTCGGAGTTATTGCAGCTCAGTCTATTGGTGAGCCAGGTACACAGTTAACACTTCGTACGTTCCACGTTGGAGGGGTTGCAGGAGGTATTTCTGAAGAGTCTAGTATTGTTACAAGATTCAACGGTAGACTTGAGATCGAAGATTTAAAAACTGTAAAAGGTGAAGACAGCGAAGGTAATGCGACTGATATCGTAGTATCACGTTCAACTGAATTAAAATTAGTTGATGAGAAAACTGGGATCGTTTTAAACACACATAATATTCCTTACGGATCAAGTATTTTTGTTAATGATGGAGATGTTGTTACTAAAGGAACTGTAATTTGTAAATGGGACCCATATAATGGTGTAATTGTATCTGAATTTACCGGTAAGATTGCTTACGAAGATTTAGAGCAAGGACAATCGTTCATGGTTGAAATCGATGAGCAGACAGGTTTTCAGGAAAAAGTAATTTCTGAGGCCAGAAATAAAAAATTGATTCCAACTTTATTGGTTTACGGTAAAGAAGGTGAATTAATCCGTTCTTATAACTTACCAGTTGGAGCCCACTTGATGGTTGAAAATGGTGAGAAAATTAAAGCAGGAAAAGTATTGGTTAAAATTCCACGTCGTTCTTCTAAATCTGGGGATATTACAGGAGGTTTACCAAGAATTACAGAGTTGTTAGAAGCTCGTAATCCATCTAATCCAGCTGTTGTTTCTGAAATTGACGGTGTTGTTTCTTTTGGAAAAATCAAAAGAGGTAACCGTGAAATTGTTATCGAATCTAAATTTGGTGACATCAGAAAATACCTGGTTAAATTATCAAGCCAAATTCTTGTTCAGGAAAATGACTTCGTAAGAGCGGGTGTTCCATTGTCTGATGGAGCGATCACTCCGGATGATATTTTAAGAATTCAGGGACCAGCTGCTGTTCAACAGTATTTGGTAAATGAAATTCAGGAAGTATACCGTTTACAAGGGGTAAAAATCAATGACAAGCACTTTGAGGTAGTTATTCGTCAAATGATGCGTAAGGTAAGAGTTCAGGATCCGGGAGATACATTATTCTTAGAAGATCAATTGATTCATACTAAAGATTTTATCGTTCAAAATGATAAATTATATGGTATGAAAGTAGTTGAAGATTCTGGAGATTCTGCTGTATTGAAACCAGGTCAGATTATTACACCTCGTGATTTGCGTGATGAAAATTCATTGCTTAAGCGTAATGATAAAAATTTAGTTGTAGCCAGAGATGTTATTACTGCAACGGCTACGCCAGTTTTACAAGGTATTACAAGAGCTTCGCTACAAACTAAATCATTCATTTCTGCTGCTTCATTCCAGGAGACAACTAAAGTACTTAACGAAGCTGCAGTAGCAGGTAAAGTTGATGATCTTGAAGGATTGAAAGAAAATGTAATTGTTGGACACAGAATTCCTGCTGGAACTGGTATGAGAGAATACGATAATACAATCGTAGGTTCTAAAGACGATTACAATGAAATGATGGCAAATAAAGAAGAATATATTTATTAATTCTTATCAACTCCCTCTTTTTCGAAAGAGGGAAATTGAAAAAACATTAAAATTATGAGTAATCCGAAACAACAAGAGCAAATTAATATTGAGTTAGATGAAACTATTGCAGAAGGAATTTATTCTAACCTTGCGATTATCAATCACTCATCATCTGAATTTGTTTTAGATTTTGTAAATATTATGCCGGGTACTCCAAAGGCCAAGGTGAAATCAAGAATTGTCCTGACGCCACAACATGCTAAAAGATTACTGAGAGCAATTGGAGAAAATATTCATCGATTTGAGGCTGCTCATGGCGAAATCAAAGAAACTGAACAAGCACCAATTCCGCTTAATTTTGGTCCGGCAGGACAAGCATAAAATTTTAAAAGCTCCAGAAATGGAGCTTTTTTTTATAAAATGAATTAATAAAAGTGTATTTAGTCGGATTTAATTTACTTTCAACGAATATATTTTAAAGAGTTAAAGTTGTACTATATATTTGACTAACATAAAATGAGAAAATTAATTTTCCAAAAGCTAAATTTAATTTCTATTAAAAAGCGCCAATTTTGCAATTGGCGCTTTTTTATTTTTTAGATATTTTATTCAAATTCCGATGTGAAAAATAATTTTACATTTGGATATTTGCTTTGTGTCATCTGAATCGTAAAATCTGAATCTGCTAAAAATACCAATTGTCCATATTTATCATGAGCCAGAAATTTTTGTTTGATTCTTCTGAACTCTTTAAATTCATCACTTTTAGGATCATTAGGTTTTACCCAGCATGCTTTATGTACAGGAAAATTTTCATACGTACATTTTGCCCCATATTCATGCTCCAGACGATATTGAATAACTTCATATTGCAGTGCTCCAACTGTTCCGATAATTTTACGGTTATTCATTTCTAGTGTAAATAACTGCGCAACACCTTCATCCATTAACTGATCAATTCCTTTGTCCAGTTGTTTTGCTTTCATTGGATCGGCGTTATTGATGTATCTAAAGTGTTCCGGCGAGAAGCTTGGAATTCCTTTGAAGCTCATTAATTCTCCTTCGGTTAAGGTATCGCCAATTTTAAAATTTCCTGTATCGTGTAAACCTACGATATCACCAGGATATGAAATGTCTACAATCTCTTTCTTTTCAGCAAAAAAAGCATTTGGACTTGAAAATTTTAAATTTTTCTTCTGACGAACGTGATAATAAGGTTTATTTCTTTCAAAAGTTCCGGAAACAATTTTTATAAATGCTAAACGGTCACGATGTTTAGGATCCATATTGGCATGTATTTTAAACACAAAACCAGACATTTTTTCTTCGGTAGGGTCTACCAGACGCGTTTCAGAATCTTTAGGTCTTGGAGAAGGAGCAATAGATACGAAACAATCTAATAATTCACGAACTCCAAAATTATTTAAGGCAGAACCAAAAAATACAGGTTGCAATTTTCCATCAAGATAATCCTGACGATCAAATTTAGGGTATACTTCGTCAATTAATTCTAATTCTTCACGAAGTTTGTCTGCCGGTTTCTGTCCAATAATTTTTTCTAATTCCGGATTTTGAACGTCTGAAAATGCGATAGTTTCTTCAATGTTTTTACGACTGTCTCCGCTAAAAAGGTTAATGTTTTGTTCCCATAAATTATAAATTCCCTGAAAATCATAACCCATTCCGATAGGGAAACTCAATGGAGTGACCGTCAGTCCTAATTTTTGCTCTACTTCATCCATTAAGTCAAAAGCATCTTTTCCTTCACGGTCCAATTTATTGATGAAAACAATCATCGGGATATTTCTCATTCTGCAAACTGCGACTAATTTTTCAGTTTGTTCCTCAACCCCTTTTGCAACGTCAATAACAACGATAACACTGTCAACAGCTGTTAAAGTTCTAAAAGTATCTTCGGCAAAATCCTTGTGACCGGGAGTATCAAGGATGTTGATTTTTTTGTCATTATAATTAAAAGCAAGGACAGAGGTTGAAACCGAAATACCTCTTTGGCGTTCGATTTCCATAAAATCACTTGTTGCTCCTTTTTTTATTTTGTTATTTTTAACGGCTCCTGCTTCCTGAATTGCACCTCCGAATAGCAATAGTTTTTCGGTTAATGTTGTTTTACCGGCATCGGGATGCGAGATAATTCCAAATGTTCTTCTGCGTTGTATTTCTTTTAAAAAACTCATATTTTAGTATAAATAGGATGCAAAAGTACTATTAATTAAGTGGTAATAAAAATATTCACTTCTTAATTTAGAAGTCTTTTCTTTGGAATGCAGAAAAAAATAAGGCTGTTTTTTAAAGGACAGCCTTAGATAATCCATTTTTAAATTACTGATTAATTGACCAAACTGAATATCCTTTTGGAGGACATTGTATTTTTACCCATTTATCTGCCTGTGTAGTTGGATACCAGGTTGAATTTCCTGTAAAATCTTTAATTTGAGTATTGGCCCAATTAGTCTGAATCCATCTTTCCTGCCACGAAGTTGAGTTATTGATGTAAACAACTAATCCCGGGTTGCCATTATAACCATTTCTTCTTGCGATATACTCATCATTATCTGAATATAAAATTGAAGTTGTTCCTGTGGCTTTGTTATTGTGAATCCAGATTAGATTATTCAACTTGTTTTTATCAAGCCATTCTTCATAATCTCTGTAGAATATTGTTGGATATCCTTCATGGGTCAGAATATAAGAGTATGCTAATAATTTGTTTGAGATCTCATCTGTATCATGATTACTGACAAAAGTAACAGCTTTGTATGGATTTCTTTTCCACATCATATCGTCATTTAATAATGCAAGATTATTTCCGTCAAAAGCATCATTCATTTTATAGTAACAGGCAAAATCAAAAACAGAGCTATTGGCATTGTTAGCCCACCATTCAAGTGTATTTACATTAGCATCCCAATATTCTCCCACCGAAAATCCACCAACATTCGCATTCCATGCATTTATCACCCATGGCCCGAAACCTTTTACGTAGTCAAATCTCCAGCCGTCAAACTTCATGGTGTTTTTGTAATATTTACCAACTCCATCTGCTCTTATCCATAACCAATCCTGAACATATGGATTCGCGTGACATAAATCCGGAAATCCTCCAAAAGATCCTTCATCATTATTTCCGTAGCTGTTTTTATAAAAATCATTATAAGTACGCTTGAATTTTCCTGAAGCAATTCCATTAAAATTAGTCCAGGTATTGGTTCCTGTAAATGGATTCGCTTCAGATTGTCCTCCACTATTGTGATTGATTACAATGTCTGCATATACTTTCACATTTTCGGTATGTGCTTTTGTGATTAAACTTACCAATTCGGTTTTTGATCCAAATCTGGTTTCTATTGTTCCATTTTGATTATAATCTCCAAAATCAAAATAATCTGTAGGATCGTATCCCATAGAAAATGCTCCATTTTGTGCTTTTGAAGCAGGGGGAAGCCATATTGAGCCAATTCCGGCATTAGACCAGTCTGTTACTTTGCCATTAATAGTATTCCACCAGTTTCCACCGGCAGGAACATCCCAATAAAAAGCCTGCATCATAACTCCGCCACCGGGATTATCAACATATTTCCCTGTAGAAGATGATTTCGTGTCTCCTGTATTGAATGGTTTACCGTCGTGATTTGTAACATTGATAATTTTAAATTGCTGATTTTCAGCTTTTGCGTCAACATCTGTTTCGTTTTGAGAACACGAGTAAAAAAATACTGTGATGACAGCCATTAAATAAATCTGTAGCTTAGATTTTTTCATAATAATGATTTGGTTTAGGTTAGATAATAGTTTTAATTACATATTTTAAGCCTTTAAAAACAAATTATTCGTAATTTATAGACTTATAACTTGTTAATTATCTATCTAAATTATATGTTTTTTGATTTGGTAATTTTTTTTAAGAAAATAGTTATACAGCGAAAACGTTGTAGTATGGAAAACTTTATTTGACTGTGAAAGCTATTCACGAACTCATCAGAAATAAAAGTGATAAAGGAATTATATGATATTTCTAAATGTGTATTTTTTTTAGCTTTTATAAAGTTTCATTTGATACCAGCAGTTATTTTGTTGGATTTTAGAACTATCCTATAATTTTTTGTTAATAGTATAGCCGATACTTGTATTATGTAATTGAATTGTTATTTTTGTTCGTTATAAGTTGTAAAAAAACCGGATGCAATTTTTTTATATTTTCTAAAGTTTTGAAAATATTCATTTAATTGATTTTTGTTTTAAATAAAACGATAAAAAACAAGACTTTACATTCAAAAATTAAATTTAAAATAATGTTATTAAAAAAAATACAGCTAAAAACTATTGATTATAAATTTGTTCTGACAATATGTTTTTTACTTTTTTTCAACTCATTTATTTCTGCGCAGGAAATTATTAAAGATGCTGTAGCCGAAAAACCTGCAGAAAAGACTTCAATCAACAAGCAAAAAGTTGACGGTATTATTGCGACTGTTGGAGATTATATTATTTTAGATTCTGATATTGATAAAGGATATTTAGAAATTTCAAGCCAGGGAGGTTCTATAAAAGATATTACAAGATGTATGATGCTTGGAAAGCTTTTAGAAGACAAGTTATATGCACATCAGGCAATTCAGGATAGTATTATAGTTAGTGATGCCGAAGTAAAAAGTATGATGGATGAGAGGCTAAATTATATGTTACAGCAGGTAGGAGACATTAATAAAGTGGTCGCTTATTATAAAAAGAATTCTGTTGAAGAATTTAAAACGTATTTTGCTGATATATTAAAGGAGCAAAAATTATCTTCAGAAATGAGAGATAAAATTGTTAAAGATGTAGAAATTACGCCTGAGGAAGTTCGTAATTTCTTTAAAAAAATCCCAAAAGAAGAATTGCCAACTTTTGGAGCTGAAATGGAAGTTGCGCAAATTGTTGTAGAACCTAAAGTTTCAAAAGAAGACAAACAAAAGGTTATTGACAGGCTAAATGGCATCAAAAAAGATGTAATGGAAGGTTCCAGTTTTGCTACAAAAGCCGTTTTGTATTCTCAGGATCCGGGATCTGCACCAAACGGAGGTTATTATAAAATGACCAGAAAAACTCCATTTGTGAAAGAGTTTAAGGACGTTGCTTTTAGTTTGGCTGAAGGTGAAATTTCCGAACCTTTTGAAACCACTTATGGATATCATATTATAATGGTTGATAAAATAAAAGGACAAGAGGTAGAGTTAAGACATATTTTAATATCGCCAACGGTTTCTGAAGATGCTTTAAAAGAAGCGAAAGAGAGAATCACTAATATCAGAAATAAAATAGTAAATAAAGAAATTTCTTTTGCTGATGCTGCCAGAACTGAATCTGACGAAAAACAAACCAGAGCAAATGGCGGGACTTTAGTGAATCCGAATACGCAGGATACCCGTTTTGAGTTAACTAAAATGGATCCGACATTGTACAGTCAGGTTTCAAATCTAAAAGATGATGAAGTTTCCCAACCTCTTTTAAATACGGATGATAAAGGAAAAAAGACGTATAAGTTAATTACTGTTACCAACAGAATTGATGAGCATACTGCTGATTATGCTAAAGATTACACTAAAATTAAAGAATTAGCATTAAAAGAAAAACAAATCAATGCTATTGCGAAATGGTTTGATGCAAAAATAAAAGATACATATATAAAGATTATTGGGGAATACAGAGATTGTACTTTTACAAACAATTGGTTGAAAAAATAATTTTTATAAAATAAATAAAAAGAGTTAGTTTTATGAATTCATAGAGCTAACTCTTTTCAATTTTAAAATATATTTAAATGTCTGACGTAGCAGCAATTCACAATTTAGTTCAAAAAAGAAATGAATTAAAAACCGAAATAGCAAAAATCATTGTAGGCCAGGATGCCGTTGTAGATCAAATTTTATTATGCATATTTTCTGGAGGACACGCGCTTTTAATTGGTGTTCCCGGTTTAGCAAAAACTTTAATGATAAATACTTTGTCTCAGGCTCTGGGTTTAGATTTTAAAAGAATTCAGTTTACTCCGGATTTAATGCCTTCGGATATTTTAGGAAGTGAAATTTTAGATGAAAACAGACAGTTTAAATTTATCAAAGGACCCATATTTTCTAATATAATTCTGGCTGATGAGATTAACAGAACTCCGCCTAAAACACAAGCTGCTTTATTAGAGGCAATGCAGGAACGTTCGGTTACCATTGCCGGAGAAAATCATAAGCTGGATTTACCTTATTTCGTATTGGCAACCCAAAACCCAATTGAACAGGAAGGAACTTATCCTTTGCCTGAAGCGCAGTTAGATCGTTTTATGTTTGCTGTAAAACTGGAATATCCAAGTTTTCAGGAAGAAGTTCAGGTAGTAAAACAAACTACTTCGGATGTGAAAGCGACAATAAATCCTTTGTTTACAGCACAGGAAATTATAGATTTTCAACATTTGATCCGCAGAATTCCTGTAGCGGATAATGTAATTGAATATGCAGTGACCCTGGTAAGTAAAACACGTCCTGATAATGCTTTGTCAAATGATTTTGTTAAAAATTATTTAGACTGGGGAGCGGGACCAAGAGCTTCTCAAAATTTAATTTTAGCGGCCAAAGCACACGCCGCTTTTAATGGCAAATTTTCGCCGGATATTGAAGATGTAAAAGCAGTTGCAACCGGAATTCTTCGTCACAGAATTATTAAAAACTACAAAGCTGATGCTGAAGGAATAACGGAAGAGATTATTATTCAGAAGTTGATGTAAAAAAGATAGATTTTTATAAAAGCCTGAAAGATTTAAAATCTTTCAGGCTTTTTGGTTTTAAGTAGTTTTACGTATAAAAACTGTGTAAAGAAATAAACTATAACGATATAAATACTTATTTAGAAACATTCTTGCTCAAAAATAGAGCAAAATCATATCTCGTTTGTAACATATAATTTCGACTTTGTTAAAGAAAAGTTTTTAAATTATTGATAATTTAATATTTGAATGTAAAATTCAATTTTTGACAATAAAAAACAATGTAATTCATTATTTTGTAATAATATTTTTTGAAAAAGGGACATCCATTATATTTTTTTTAATTCTCAGCTTTAATTCCTAAATTTGCGAACAAAAAATAAAAAATACCTAATTTACTATGGCTTTTGATAATACTATTTATAAAGATTACCTTAAAGAAATTGAAGAGCGTAAAGAACAAGGGCTTAACCCGAAACCAATTGATGGTGCCGATTTGTTAAGTGTAATTATTGCTCAAATTAAAGATGTAAATAATGAATACAGAGAAGATTCTCTTAAATTTTTTATCTACAACACTATACCGGGAACTACAAGTGCTGCCGGTGAAAAAGCAAAATTTTTAAAAGAGATCATTTTAGGTGAATCTGCAGTAAGCGAAATTACCCCTGCTTTTGCTTTTGAATTATTATCACACATGAAAGGCGGACCTTCGATTGAAGTACTCCTTGATTTAGCTTTAGGTAATGATGATGCTATTGCAAAAGAAGCGGCAAAAGTTCTTAAGACACAAGTTTATCTTTATGATGCCGACACAGACCGTCTTAAGGCTGCGTTTGAAAGCGGTAATGCAATCGCCATAGAGATTGTTAAAAGTTACGCACAAGCTGAGTTTTTTACAAAGCTTCAGGAAATAGCTGAAGAAATTAAAGTTGTTACATTTATCGCCGGAGTTGGAGATATTTCGACAGATTTACTTTCTCCGGGTAACCAGGCTCATTCACGTTCAGATCGTGAATTGCATGGTAAATGTATGATTACGCCTCAGGCTCAAGACGAAATTAAAGCACTTCAGGCACAGCATCCTGATAAAAGTGTGATGTTGATTGCTGAAAGAGGTACAATGGGTGTAGGCTCATCAAGAATGTCAGGTGTAAACAACGTGGCTCTTTGGACTGGTAAACAAGCAAGCCCATATATTCCATTTGTAAATATTGCTCCAATTGTTGGAGGTACAAACGGTATTTCTCCAATTTTCCTGACAACAGTTGATGTTACTGGTGGTATTGGTATTGATCTTAAAAACTGGGTTAAAAAATTGGATGCAGATGGTAACCCAATTCGTAATGAAAGTGGTGATCCAGTTCTGGAAGAAACATATTCTGTTGCTACCGGGACAGTTCTTACAATAAACACAAAAAAGAAAAAACTATATAATGGTGATCAGGAACTGATCGACATTTCTAAGGCATTCACGCCTCAGAAATTGGAATTCATTAAAGCCGGCGGTTCATACGCAATTGTATTTGGTAAAAAAATCCAAACATTTGCATGTAAACTTTTAGGTATTAATATTCCTACTGTATTTGCTCCATCAAAAGAAGTTTCTATTGAAGGGCAAGGTCTTACAGCAGTTGAAAAAATCTTCAACAGAAACGCTGTTGGTACCACTCCGGGTAAAGTATTGCACGCCGGATCTGATGTTCGTGTAGAAGTTAATATTGTAGGATCGCAAGATACTACAGGTCTTATGACTGCTCAGGAATTAGAGTCTATGGCTGCTACGGTAATCTCGCCAATCGTTGATGGTGCTTACCAATCAGGTTGTCATACTGCATCGGTTTGGGACAAAAAAGCGCAGGCAAACATTCCAAAATTGATGAAATTCATGAACGATTTTGGTCTAATCACGGCTCGTGACCCGAAAGGAGTTTATCATTCAATGACAGACGTAATTCACAAAGTACTTAACGATATTACAATAGACGAGTGGGCTATCATTATTGGTGGTGACTCACATACCAGAATGTCTAAAGGTGTTGCTTTTGGTGCTGACTCAGGAACAGTTGCTCTTGCACTTGCTACCGGAGAAGCTTCAATGCCAATTCCGGAATCTGTAAAAGTTACTTTCAAAGGAGACATGAAAAGTTACATGGATTTCCGTGATGTTGTTCATGCTACACAATCTCAAATGCTTAAGCAATTTGGTGGAGAAAATGTATTTCAGGGTAGAATCATTGAAGTTCACTTAGGAACGCTTACTGCTGATCAGGCATTTACATTTACAGACTGGACTGCAGAAATGAAAGCTAAAGCTTCTATCTGTATTTCTGAAGATGACACTTTAGTTGAATCATTAGAGATTGCAAAAGGCAGAATCAAAATCATGATCGATAAAGGAATGGACAATGAAAAACATGTTCTTCAGGGATTGATTAATAAAGCAGACAAGAGAATTACAGAAATTAAAACGGGAGAAAAACCAGCTTTGACTCCAGATGCAAATGCGAAGTATTTTGCAGAAGTTGTAGTTGATCTTGATTTGATTTCAGAACCAATGATTGCTGATCCGGATGTTAATAATAATGATGTTTCTAAAAGATACACTCACGATACAATCAGACCTTTATCTTTTTACGGAGGTGATAAAAAGGTAGATCTTGGATTTATTGGTTCATGTATGGTTCACAAAGGTGACATGAAGATTCTTGCTCAAATGCTTAAAAATATTGAAACACAGAAAGGTAAAGTTGAATTTAAAGCACCTCTTGTGGTAGCACCTCCTACTTATAACATCGTTGATGAGTTAAAAGCTGAGGGTGACTGGGAAGTTTTACAAAGATATTCCGGTTTCGAATTTGACGATAGTGTGCCTAAAGGTGCTGCACGTACAGAATACGAAAACATGTTGTATTTAGAGCGTCCGGGATGTAACCTTTGTATGGGTAATCAGGAAAAAGCGGCTAAAGGAGATACTGTAATGGCAACTTCGACCCGTCTTTTTCAGGGAAGAGTAGTAGAAGATGCTGAAGGTAAAAAAGGAGAGTCATTGCTTTCATCAACACCAGTTGTTGTTTTATCCACAATATTAGGCAGGACTCCTACAATAGAGGAATATGTAACAGCAGTAGAAGGTATTAACCTGACTAAGTTTGCACCTTCTCATAAATTATTGGTCCAACAATAATCAAATGATAATTTAATCATAAATTCTAAAGCCTGAGTGATAAACTCAGGCTTTTTTATTAGTAACTACTCAATTTTTTGTATCTTAGAATGTTCAAAAAAATAAACAAAAACAATTACACAATTATGGCATTTGATATAGAAATGATTAAAAAAGTGTATGACAACATGCCTGGTCGTGTTGATAAAGCACGCGAGATTGTTGGTCGTCCACTTACATTGACTGAGAAAATTTTGTATAATCACCTTTGGGACGGAAATCCAACAAAGGCGTTTGGAAGAGGTGTTGATTATGTCGATTTTGCTCCGGACCGAGTAGCATGTCAGGATGCAACGGCACAGATGGCGTTATTACAATTTATGCACGCAGGAAAGAAAACAGTTGCTGTTCCAACAACAGTTCACTGTGATCACCTGATTCAGGCAAAGGTAGATGCGGCAACCGATTTGGCCAGAGCAAAAACACAAAGCAACGAAGTTTTCGATTTCTTATCATCAGTTTCTAATAAATACGGAATCGGTTTTTGGAAACCGGGAGCCGGAATTATTCATCAGGTAGTACTTGAAAATTATGCTTTCCCGGGCGGAATGATGATTGGTACTGATTCTCATACTGTAAATGCAGGCGGTTTAGGAATGGTCGCCATTGGTGTTGGTGGAGCTGATGCTGTAGATGTTATGTCCGGAATGGCCTGGGAATTGAAATTTCCTAAATTAATTGGAGTAAAATTAACTGGTAAATTATCAGGCTGGACGGCTCCTAAAGATGTTATTCTTAAAGTGGCCGGTATTTTGACTGTAAAGGGTGGTACTGGTGCTATTGTTGAATATTTTGGTGAAGGTGCAACTTCTATGTCTTGTACCGGAAAAGGGACTATCTGTAATATGGGAGCTGAAATTGGAGCAACAACTTCTACTTTTGGGTATGATGCTTCTATGGGACGTTATCTGCGTTCTACAAACAGAGCTGATGTTGCTGATGCGGCAGATAAAGTGGCTGCTTACTTAACAGGAGATCCTGAAGTATATGCTGATCCTGAAAAATATTTTGATCAGGTAATCGAAATCAACTTAACTGAATTAGAGCCACACTTAAACGGTCCTTTCACTCCGGATTTAGCGACTCCAATTTCTAAAATGAAAGAAGAGGCGATTAAAAACAACTGGCCATTACAAATTCAGGTCGGTTTAATTGGTTCTTGCACCAACTCCTCTTACGAAGATATTGCCCGTGCGGCTTCTTTGGCAAGACAGGTAAGTGCTAAAAACTTAAAAACGAAATCTCAGTTTACTATTACTCCAGGTTCTGAAGTAGTTCGTTATACAATCGAAAGAGATGGTTTTATTGATACTTTCGAAAAAATTGGTGCTACTGTTTTTGCCAATGCGTGCGGACCATGTATTGGTATGTGGGACAGAGAAGGAGCAGAAAAAGAAGAGAGAAATACAATCGTTCACTCTTTTAACCGTAACTTTTCAAAACGAGCAGACGGTAACCCAAACACTTTAGCTTTCGTAGGTTCTCCGGAATTGGTAACCGCTATGGCTATTGCAGGAGATTTAGGCTTTAATCCGTTAACAGATACTTTAATTAACGAGGATGGAGAAGAAGTAAGACTTGAAGCACCAACCGGAGACGAATTGCCTCCAAAAGGATTCGATGTTAAGGATCCGGGTTTTCAGGCTCCGGCTGAGGATGGTACCGGAGTTCAGGTAGTGGTAAATCCAGAATCTGAGCGTTTACAACTATTAGCTCCTTTTGATCCATGGGATGGTAAAAATATTACGGGTGCGAAGTTATTAATCAAAGCATTCGGAAAATGTACAACCGACCATATTTCTATGGCGGGACCATGGCTGCGTTTCCGCGGACACTTAGATAATATTTCTAACAATATGCTGATTGGTGCCGTAAATGCATTCAATCAAAAAACAAATTCGGTTAAAAATCAATTAACGGGACAATATGATGCAGTTCCTGCTGTAGCCCGCGCATACAAAGCGGCTGGAGTTCCATCAATCGTTGTGGGAGATCATAACTATGGAGAAGGCTCTTCCCGTGAACACGCTGCAATGGAACCACGTTTCTTAGGCGTTAAGGCAGTATTGGTAAAATCTTTTGCCCGTATCCACGAAACAAACCTTAAAAAACAAGGTCTTTTAGGATTGACTTTCGCTAACGAAGCTGATTACGATAAGATTCAGGAGAATGATACAATCAACTTTACTGATTTAACCGAGTTTGCTCCCGGAAAACCATTAACGTTAGAATTCGTTCACGCAGATGGTACTAAAGATATTATTCTGGCAAACCATACTTACAACGCAGGTCAGATCGGCTGGTTCGTTGCAGGTTCTGCACTAAATTTAATTGCTGCAGGAAAAGCTTAATCTTTAAGAATCAATTATACTCAAAACGCTCTGTGAAAACAGGGCGTTTTTTGTTAGAAGCTATTTCCAGCTGTCCGCTATATCTTTTGTTTTTTGGCAGCAAAAAAACAAAAGGATGCCGCTTCCATCTGGGCTAGGGCTTATGTGTTTTTATCATGAATATTTTAAAAATAGTTATCCCAAAAGCATTTTTAAATGTTAAGCAGAACTTAAAAACTTGTTAAAAAAAGTGCTTTTTTTAGTTTAAAAAGTTAAATTCGCTTTATAGGTATGCATTGTTTTTATTAGATTCTCTTAAATACATCATACACAGTTAAATAAAAAAATCCCCCCAAATGATTTTTAGGTTAGCCATCATAATATTCTTTTTTAGTATAGCAGGTTTTTCTCAGGAAAAATATATCAAACACACCATTTCAAAAGGTGAAAACCTTACCATAATTGCTAAGAAATACGGACTGAAACCAAAAGATATAATTAAAGCAAATCCAAACGCTCTTAAAATTTTAAAACTAAATTCGGTTTTATTAATTCCAAATGCCAATCAATCAGCAACAGTAAGACCTAATGAAACTGTTGCTAACACAACTCCGGGCTTGCACGAAGTTCAGGCTAAAGAAACGCTTTGGGGAATCTCAAAAAAATATAATATTTCTGTTGAGGATTTAAAACAAGCAAACCCGCTTCTGGAGACAGAAGGCCTAAAAATAGGACAACAAATTATTATTCCATCTAATCCGAATACAATTTCTCAAACAACTGAAAATGTTCAAATACCAATAGATGTAGAAGTTTCAAGAGAAGTTCTGCCTAAAGAAACAAAATATGCCATAGCAAAAGAATTCGGAATTACCGTAGCCGAATTAGAGAAACAGAATCCGGAAATTAAAAAGAAACTGCCACTGGGTTATATTTTAAAAATTCATGTTTCAAAAGAAAAAGCGGATGCTTTACAAGCTTCAAAACCAATTCAGATAATAAAGGATACTTTAAATTCTCCTCAGCAATCATATGATAAAGTAATAGTTAAAAATGATTCTGCTGCACTAATAAAAGTGAGTAACCATTATGATTTAATAGATCAATTGATATCGAATGCGACCGAAAATATAGGGACGCGTTATCGTTCCGGAGGAACAACAAAAGCAGGTTTTGATTGCTCAGGGTTAATGTATTGTACTTTTGGAAATTTTGACATTAAGCTGCCAAGAAGTTCAATCGAACAATCCAGAATTGGAATGAAAGTAAACACACGTGAAGCGCAAAAAGGGGATTTGATTTTCTTTAAAACCAACGGCAGGAATCACATTAACCATGTCGGAATGGTTGTAGAAGTATTTGATGGAGAAATTAAATTTGTTCATTCTTCAACTCACGGAGGTGTTATGATTTCTTCAACCAAAGAACCTTATTATGAAAGAACTTTTTCTCAGGTAAATCGTATTTTGGAATAATTTTATAATTTGCCGAAAATTTCGTTGCTAATAATTCTGTTGCTTAGAGTGGATTAGAATGTAATTTAATGTAGCGAATGTTAAAAATGACTACGAATTAAAAGAATAATTCAACTAAAATTCAAATATGGCAAACATGTTTTTTTAGTAACTTAATATATCTAAGTTGTAGCTGTTTCCAGATTGTAAATGTCTAAATCTGAGTTCTGAATTTATGTCTTGTTGGTATATTGGATTTTTAGGCTTAGTTGTTCCTTTAAAAGTTTTACTTGAAAAAATCAAACCTCGATATTGAATATTGACAGATGGATTATTAAGCATTCTCTTTGCAGTTCCACAAATATATTTTCCTAATTCATAATTAGCTCGTATCTGCTTAATTGCACCTGTTGGGTTTGTTGTTTTTAACTCTATAATAAAAATATAAAGAGAGTCTGTTTTCGGGTAAATTATTATATGGTCAGAAACACTACATAATTCAGGAATTGAAGTTTCGAAAAACGGAAAATTATTTTTCCAATCTTTAATTTTTTTGTCAGGTTGCAAGCATAAAAAATTACCGGTTTTATTTATCTTAACAGGTTTACTCGTGCTATCTTGTAATACAACATTTCCCCCTGTAAATGAATTTTTAAAGTCAGTTTTAATTATTTCTGATATTTTTTGAAATAGTATATTTGGCATTTTTTATTCAGGTTCAGAGTTGAAAAATATATCTTCAGAGCGTTCATTTAGCTCGTTGATAACGTTGTCAATAGTCTCAACTTCAAATCCTGTTTCTGAAACTTCAAGGATTGTTGATTTTCTTGTATTATAATGAAACAAAATAGCACCTACCTTTTGATATGTTAACAAAGTATCATCTTGATAATTGTA
The DNA here is from genome assembly GCF_059491325.1 of Flavobacterium sp. Flavsp81. Lineage (NCBI taxonomy): Bacteria > Pseudomonadati > Bacteroidota > Flavobacteriia > Flavobacteriales > Flavobacteriaceae > Flavobacterium > Flavobacterium sp. Flavsp81. Next base: position 4,624,482 of record NZ_CP168505.1, read on the forward strand.
TTTTTTAGCAAATTTAGGTTTGCTTTTAAGCATAATTAAGTTATTGAGTTCTCTTATAATATAATCACTATGAGTGCTTATTAAAACTTTAAATCCTTTATTTACTATTTTTGCAATTATTCTTGCGATAATTACTTGATTGTCTGGGTGAAGATTTAATTCAGGTTCATCAATAATTATGAAATCACCTTTAGTTGCTAGATGTCTAAAATATATAACTAAGTTAGATAAAGATTTTACAACGGAAGCGGTTAGATGAATCGGTAATTTTAAAGATTTTGCCTTGTCAGGTTTAAATTGAACGTCTCCCTCTTTAGAAATTAAAACTTGTCCCTTTAATATTTCCTTTTCTATTTCATCTGCAAAGTATCCAAATTCACTAATATTTTTCTTAAAATTATTTAAATCTTCAGATATTTCAAGACTATCCCTAACAGGTAATGGGTATCTTGTTGCACGTCTTTTTATTAAATCAAAAGGGTCATCATCTTTTCCTACATCTTTTAATTCTAGCAATTTATCAACTAAAACATTTCTTTTTAAAGATAGCTCTTTAGAGAAAATATTAATTGCAATTCTTTCTGCTGGTGCAATGTATGTTTTAGGGAAAATAAAGTCTATAAAAATATCAAATATTCTGTCTGCGATAAAATCAAGAAGAATAGCTGTGGGAATTTCGTGTTTATTTGTATTGTCTTTGTTTTCGTTTTCAATTAGAATACACGTTATTATAGAAGAATCTATTTCTTTTACTATTTTTACAGAAAAGCTATTTCTTATACCGATTTCCTGGCTAATTTTTTCAGCTAAGATTTTAGTTTTTAAATCTAAAAGTTCGCCAAGTTCAATTTTGATTTCAGTTTTAGTAAATGTATTATCATCCGATGCAAAAACCTTAGGAATTTGCTTAACATAACTTTTGCCAATAGCATTTAAATATGATGCATTATTTTCTGTCAAAAGGTCAATTATATCTAATTCTATTTGCCCTTTTTCTATAAGGTTTTTTATTTCTTCTGATACTTTTTTTGACTTTGGTAGTTCAGAACGAAATTTCATAAGTCCATATATCGCATAAGCTACGTATGTTTTACCTGTATTATTAGGCCCACAAAGAATAGTTAAGTCTTTGCCTAAGTCTAATTGAATATTTTTCACATAGCCAAGTTCTTTAATATCTACTTTCATTTTTTTGTCAAATATGTTTGTGTAAATTTAGTCTTTTTTAATGATATATTTCGTCTAGTAGTACTAACTACCACTGTTAGTCTCGTTTATTTTAGCATTACGCTTAACTTGTATATATACAAAACAAACCTTCGTCAATCTACCCAAAAATGAATGTAAACACAAAGGTTTGTTTCGTATTATTCTTTCAAAAATAATTAAAAAAGATTCCAATCGCTAAATAACTTTCTCACTGTAAATCATGTTTTAGAATTAAAGGTGAATTTTCTTTATGAAATCCTCAATATGCAAAGGTTTGTTTAAAAAATCAGTTACATAATTATTCTCGTTAATTCGTTTGATTTCATCAGGATCTAATGTAGATGAAAGGACATAAATCTGAATTTCTTTTTTAAAATTTTCACTTAATTTATCAAACTCTTTCAAAAAATCTAAACCATTCATTATAGGCATCTGAATATCCAGCAAAATAATTACAGGCAGATTTTCGTGATCGTGCAGCCACAGTAAACCCTCCCTGCCATTGTTGGTAATGTTTACTTCAATATCAAGAGATTTTCTTATCAGTTGTTTGATAACAATCTGATCGATAAGATTGTCTTCAATTAATAAAAATAGAGGTTTAAATTCCATAAGACCTTGGGATTGCTACAATAAATTTACTTCCTATATTATTTTCTGAGGACACATAAATGTTTCCTTTAATGTTTTCAACTGCTTCTTTTACAATGTATAATCCCAGCCCGGATCCTTTGTTTTTGTTTGTTCCAAAATACATTTCAAAAATATGATCTTTAAATTCATCTTTAATTCCAATTCCATTATCAGATATTTCAATTTTATAAAAATCATTGTCCAAATAGGTTTTAATGGATATAAACATTTGCTGTTTACTATTGTCAGCATATTTTATAGCGTTTGAAAGTAAATTCGAAATAATGATTTTCAGGCGTAAACTGTCACTTTGAATTTCATCTGCCAATAATTCTTTTGTAATCTCAATTTGACCGGCATTTTCAAAATGCATGAGTTGAGCTATAGCTTCATCAATTAGTTCGTGTAAGCTAACAGGTTCTATGATGATTTTTTTTCGTTTGTTTTTCGAATAATCAATAATGTCACCAATAAACTGATCTTGTCTGGCTAAACTTTCGTGCATTAAACCCAGATATTCCCTAATCTGATCGATATTATCTTCAGATTGAGTAATTTTTATCAGGCCTTTTAATGAGGTTATTGGAGATCTTAAATCATGTGAAGCACTGTAGACAAAACGGTCAAGCTCATGATTTGCCAGTATTAGGTTTTCATTTTTTATTTCGATTTCTTTTTTAGAAGCAATTAGGTGTTTTACCATTATTGAATAATAAAAACTAACACTGCAAATGATAATCAGAATGAAAAATACATTAGTAAAAATAAGCAAGTCTTTTATTTTGCGCGCTCCTTCGCCCAGTGTATTCGAAAAGTTACGTTCATTAATAGTAAGTTTATCGCTGATTGCACTAATATCCTTAAGAAATTTTTGTTGATCAGCTACAGTTAAAATATTATTTTTTATTTTAGTATTGATTTGTTGCCCTGTTTTAAATAAATTAAAAATTAATTTATCGGCCTGTTCCCATTCATCAATAGCTTTTGCAAAAAAAGAAACCTGTTTAAAATTAACAAATAACCAAATAATATCGTTTAAGTCTTCCTGATGGTTTCTACCCAGAAGCAGTGCTTTACGGGCAATTTTTTGATCTCCCCCTTTTAATAATGCTGCTCTTGCCATTCCATCACCTTGTGGAACCTTCAGTTCTTTCAGGTATAATTTCCATTGGTTTTCATCTTTAGTATATAGATATGTTATCAAATGACGAGAAGCATCTTTTTGACCTTTTGAATAATGTGATTCTCCGCTTATATAGGCTCTGTTTGCTGACAGGATTTTAATAGTGAAAAAATTGATACAAATTAGTAAGGCACAAGAAACAAAAACAATTAAAAGAATGAAAATATTTGTGAAACGTAATTTCTTATAAACCTGAAATTTAGTCATAGTTCTGAATTTACAGATTAATAATTTGATTCAAGTCTGGCCGTAAATCTTTTTTTGCAGGAAGAAGCTTCGTTGGTATTCCGGACATGGATATGTTGAGGGATTAAAGGATTGTTAATTAAATGTTTACTTTGAATTAAAATATACTTTATTCAAATTTAATAAAAAAAATAAGAATTTACTTTTATATTTTCTCTGTTTTATTACTGTTGATATGATTATAAAACTGATATTAATTTATATCTCATGAAAACAAAATCCCGACCTGAAGGAGTACGTACAGAATAATTTAAAGAATCTAAAATCTGCATTCTAAAAATCTAAAATTTCTAAAAAAAGTATATCTTTAACCAACCAAAAAACCAAAAATAATGCAGGAAAACAATCAGGAAAATTTTAAGAGAGAACTCGGATTACTAGACGGAACCATGCTTGTAGTAGGCTCTATGATTGGCTCCGGAATATTTATTGTGAGTGCCGATATTGCCAGACAAGTAGGTTCAGCAGGGTGGCTGACATTGATTTGGCTCATTTCAGGATTAATTACCATTATTGCCGCAGTGAGTTATGGCGAGTTGAGTGCTATGTTTCCAAAAGCAGGCGGGCAATATGTGTACTTGAAAGAAGCATACAACAAACTGATTGCCTTTTTATATGGCTGGAGCTTTTTTGCGGTAATCCAAACCGGAACGATTGCTGCCGTCGGTGTAGCTTTCTCAAAATTTGCAGCCTATCTTTATGAACCTCTGAGTGATGAAAATGTATTATTTGAATTAGGGGCTTTTAAACTTAACGGAGCTCAAATTGTATCGATTGTAACGATTGTTTTACTGACATACATTAATAGTAGGGGCGTAAAAAATGGAAAGATTTTACAAACAGTTCTTACAATTATTAAAATTTTATCCCTGTTGGGTTTAATCGTTTTTGGATTGACTCTTGCAGCAAAAGCATCGGTTTGGGATGCTAACTGGGCAGATGCCTGGACACCAAGATCATATAATACAGATAATGGTTCATGGCTTCCTATTAGCGGAAAGGCATTGATTACAGGAATTTCGGCAGCAATGGTAGGATCGTTATTCTCAAGTGATGCCTGGGTTGGTGTAACTTTTATTGCCGGAGAGATTAAAAATCCAAAACGTAATGTGGGTTTAAGTTTGTTTTTAGGAACTTTTATCGTGACCATTATTTATGTTTTGACAAATTTGATGTATTTGGCTGTAATTCCGTTAGACGAAATTGCGACAGCCAAATCGGATAGGGTAGCGGTAGTCGCTTCGCAATATATTTTTGGGGATATCGGCACTTTGGTTATCGCCATTATGATTATGATTTCGACTTTTGCCTGTAATAATGGTTTGATTATGGCTGGAGCAAGAGTATATTATACGATGGCAAACGATGGTTTGTTCTTTAAAAAAGCAGCAGTACTGAATAAATTCAGTGTACCTGCATGGGCTTTGTGGGCACAGTGTATTTGGGCTTCGGCTTTATGTCTGACAGGTAAATATGGTGATTTGCTGGATTTTGTTATTATTATTGTTTTGATTTTTTACATCTTGACAATCTACGGAATTTTTATTTTGCGTAAAAAAATGCCGGATGTCGAAAGACCTTATAAAGCCTTTGGATATCCATTTTTGCCATTACTCTATATTCTAATTGCTTCGGCGATTTGTATATCACTTCTTTTTACGAAATTCTCTACCTGTGGATGGGGAATTTTGATTATGCTGATCGGAATCCCGGTTTATTATCTGACGAAACCAAAAGAATAAAATTATAAACCCAAAAGCGCCTTATTTATAGTAAGGCGTTTTTTTATGGATTAAATTTCAAATATTATAATTCTATTAACACCGCAGAATTTAGCTTTCGTTTTAAATGAATTAATTTTGCACAATAGCAAATATTTACATGAAAGACTCCATTTCAATCTCCATATTAGAACTCGCCATTATTACACAAGATAGTAATGCGTCTGAAACTTTACAAAAAACAAAAGAAATAGCGCAGCTGGCAGACCGTTTAGAATATAAACGATTTTGGCTGGCTGAACATCATAATATGGCACATGTAGCAAGCTCGGCAACTGTAGTCCTGATTGGATATATTGCCAGTCAGACGCAAAACATACGAGTAGGTTCCGGCGGAATTATGCTTCCCAATCATTCACCTTTGATCGTTGCCGAACAATTTGGAACTCTTGAAACGCTTTATCCGGGCAGAATTGATTTAGGCTTAGGAAGAGCTCCGGGAACAGATCAGCCAACTGCCGAAGCTATCCGAAAAGATTTTTTTGAACAGGCACAAAGATTTCCGCAAAACGTGTCTAAGCTTCAGGATTATTTTTCAGAAGAAAATGCTGCTGCAAAAGTGCGGGCTTTTCCTGCCGAAGGAACAAAAGTTCCAATCTGGATTTTAGGATCAAGTATGGAAAGTGCCTCCTTAGCTGCTTCTTATGGTTATCCGTATGCTTTTGCAGGACATTTTGCACCTCGCCAGATGTTACAGGCATTTGAATTTTACAGGGATAATTTTCAGGCTTCTGCCGTTGCAGATAAACCAAAAACTATCGCATGTGTGAATATCATTGCTGCCGATACAAATGAAGAAGCCGAAAAATTGTCGACGAGTCTGTATCAAATGTTTCTGAATTTAATCAGGAATGATCGTAAAGGATTGCAGCCTCCGGTAGATAATTTGGATGATATTATGAGTGAAGAGGAGCGTTTTCATGTAAATCAGATGACAGCTTGTTCTTTTGTGGGAAGTAAAGAACAACTTATAATTGATTTAAAAGAGTTTATTAAATATTCTAAAATTGATGAACTCATGATAACAAGCCCTATTTTTGACCATCAGGCCAAATTAAAAAGTATCCGGCTTACAAAAGAAGTGATTGATGAACTAAACAAAAATTAATGTTGTTTAAATTTATAAAAAAAAAAGAGACTCAATTTGAGTCTCTTTTTTTTTTATAAATTTAATTTCCCTTCAACACCAATATCCGGGTTATTGCCAAATAATGCCGATCCGGCCATTTTGAGCAATGAAATTATTTTTCCGTCTTTCGTGTCCCAATAATAAGCATCTGAAGGTGTAACTTTTATAATAGTGACATTTGGGTCTCTTTGCCCTTCTTCAAACCAGGCATTGGCAATTGGTGTCCATAATTCATCTATCTTTTGCTGATCGTTGTATATTGTTGCATGACCATAGATAGAAATATATTGTGAACTAGAATTATTAGCAAAAAAAAGCTGAACCTGATCGTCTTTTAGAATTTCGAAATTCTTATTACTTGTCGCAGAACTAATAAACCATAAATTTCCCTGATCATCTACATCTTCAACACTCATTGGTCTTGATTGAATTGGAATCTTTGTTAATTCAGTACAAAAAATCCCTACATGTATATCTTTTACTAATTCAATCAATTTATTGACAGCTTCTTTATTATTTAAATTTTCGTTCATGACATATTTCTTTTAATTTAATCCAAATCAATTTTTTCTGCAGTCCAGTCAACAGCCAGCAAATAATCCTCTTTTTTGAATCCTTTAAATTCTCCGGGCATTATTTTATTAAAAACCTTCGTGAAATTGATCATTCTCTGACAATCAGTTACAATTGCCGCACGTGTCCATTTTGTAATGTTTTTGATGCTGAGTAATGCTTCATGCAGCCAGGCCCCTAAAGTAAAATCAGTAGGAGAATTGTCAAAAAAGAGTAAATAATTAAGCTTTTGAGTATCCTCAATTAAAAGTCTTACTTCTGAAGTAACAAAATCAACATCGCCTTTAATAATGTCTCCGGCAGTTTTGAAACCAATCATATTCGGTGGTAATTCTTTAATTTTTTCGATCATGACATTTTCATTTAGGAGGTTTAAAAATCATTTTTCACAAAATTATGCGAAACGTTGTTTTTAAGGTTATTTGAAAAGCTGATAATCTTACATAATTTCAATGTTTGGAATTAAATCGCTCCTTTTTGCTTTAAAAGACGGGTTCAGCATAACCTTAAGAATTCTTCTGAAAAAAAACACTAAATTAGCTATGCGTTTCATTATTAAATCAAAATTATGCTTAAAAGAATTTTAGCCGGTATCGGAATTGTCGTTATTATTATACTTGCTTTCAAATATTGTGAATTCAAAAAGGATGATGATTCTACGATTGATTATAATACCAATCTGATACAGCAGCAAATTTTGAATGTTGGAAAGTTAGTGGTTACCGAAGGACATTTTTCCGAAGTACTGACCTATAAAAATCAACAGAAATATTTGATGGACATGGTTTCTTTTGAGAAAAAAGCACTGATTGTCGTGAATGCAAATGTTACTGTGGCGTATGATTTACATAAAATGAAATACGATATTGATGAAAAAAGTAAAACAATTACAATTCTGAATATTCCAAAAGAAGAAATTACGATCAATCCCGATATTCAGTTTTATGATGTTGAACAAAGTAAACTAAATCCGTTTACGGGTGATGATTATAACAAAATAAACAAGTCCGTAAAGGCAAATCTGGCAAAGAAAATTGAAAAATCTTCACTAAAAACAAATGCTCAAAATAGATTAATCAGCGAATTGTCCAAGATTCTGATTTTGACAAATACAATGGGATGGAAATTACAATACAATGGAAAAACCATTGAATCTGATGTCGATTTTAATCAGGATTTGAAACTGTAGAAAAAAACATAAAACACGAATTCCACAAATTACCACAGATTGATTTAGTGTTAATTTGTGGAATTTGTGTTTAAAATGCCTTAACTTATCATTTAAAAAAAAAAAGGAATGTCAAGCTGAGTAGAGTTGAAACTATTTTTATGATGCTGAAGCTAACATTTCTCCTTGTCAAAAATCAAATCTAATCCGCCGGAAATTAAATGCGCTGTTTCAGGACGATTTATTTTCAATTGATCCAGGTAAACCAATACTTCGTGCAAAAACGGTGTCTCTTCTGAATCTTTCAAAAGTTCGGCAATTTCTACAGAAAGCAGCCAATCAGCAGGATGATCTTTTTTTAATTTTTCAAAAACAGCTTTTAGTTTTGATTTAGAATCTTTATTTTCCCTAATCATGCGTACGGTCTGATATAAAATTTCTAAAGCATCACGTTTGTCAGTATGTTTCGCTTTAATGGTTGTAGTCTTTGGAACTGTATTAATTAAGTCAAAACTATTTACATCGGCAGGTCCTGAAAATGCTGAAACGACTTTTTTTCCAATCGCCATATCGTAATTTCCCCACTCTGGCTGAAATAAAACTTCCTCACCATGAGTTACAGTACAATTCCTAAAACTGATTAAAATAATTTCCCCATGCAGATTTCTGGAACCTGTAATGATTTCACCTTCAACAATAATATTGCCTTCAAATTCTAATTTTACCGTTTCGTTTTCAACAATATTATAAGCTTGCAAGTCTTTTGGACTCATGTCTTCAATGGCTAAATTAAAACCTTTTAGTTTTCCGATCGGGCTTCCAAATCCTTCAGAATGTGTCAGGGTTCCATGACCGACTAATTCTTTTTCGCGATATGATAAAGCCGTTTTTCCTGTTGTCTGAATGTAAACAGGTTTTCCTTCTTCTTCAATTACTTTCGTAAAAATACCCGAAATCTGTAAACCCGTACTTAATTCAATTGTGCCTAAAGCATTAGAATGTATCAATTTATTAAGCCCCGAAAGACCTCCGGTACGCAAAGCCATTTTGTTGGCAAACTCTTCTAAAATCAAACTTAAATAAGAGAAATTTGGTGTTACATATAGTTGAGGCTGTAATTGTGTAATATCAAAATTTTGATTCGCCGCCGAGATATCATAAGGGATTTTCTTGACATTATCTGTCATGCACCAGGCACTTTCACCAATCGAAGAAAGTAATCCTGCACCATAAATTTTAGAATTTTCGACAGTTCCAATCAGGCCATATTCAACTGTCCACCAATGCAGGTTTCTAATTTGAGCCATTTCAGATAATTCACCCATATTATTTTGTAAATCGGCAACTGCTTTTTCAGCTTCATCAATTTTTTCCTGTGGTGTATCTTCTGCTTCTTTCAAAATCGAAAGTAGCCGAATCGCTTCATACATCTGATAATCTTTATGTGACGAAATCGCTTTACAGCCAATTTCTCCAAAACGGCGCAGGTATTCTGCATATTCGGGATTCGCAATAATAGGGGCATGACCGGCGCCTTCGTGAATGATATCCGGGGCGGGAGTATATTCGATATGCTCTAATTGCCTGATATCTGATGCGATAACCAAAACATTATAGGCCTGGAATTCCATAAAAGCGTTGGGCGGAATAAACCCATCAACAGCAACAGCAGCCCAGCCTATTTCAGTCAGAATTCGGTTCATGCCATACATGCTCGGAATCGAATCAATTTCGATTCCTGTTTTTCGCAAACCTTCTAAATAGGAATGGTGCGCAACTTTCGATAAATAATCTACATTTTTACGCATCACATAACGCCAAACCGCCTGATTAATTGGAGTATAATCGCTATAATCCTGAGGTTTTATAAATTGCTTTAAATGTTTTGGCAATCTTTCTAATAACGGATTTGTTTCAATAGTTGGATTCATATTCGAAATCGTTGTAGATTATAATGCGAATTTACGAATTTCAGGAGCTATTTCCTGCTATTCATTACAATCTTTTTATGAAAAATCTTTTTTTCTTGCACTTTTCATGAGCTTCCGCTGGTCCCTCCTGAAAAGCGGGAAAAAATAGTTTTTTCCAAAAAAGGATTTTCATTACTATCAGGGCTAAAAAAATATAGACAGACTGGTCTGTATTAATAATAAAAAAAACTATATTTATGAAAATTTTAAAATGATGCAACCCAAAGAAAGGATTTTAGAGCAGGCATTTACTTTGTTTCCTAAACAAGGTTACAATTCAACAGGGATTAATCAGATTATTGAAGAAGCAAAAGTAGCAAAGGCAAGTTTTTATCAGCACTTTAAATCGAAAGAGGATTTAGGAGTAGCCTTTTTAAATAAACGCCATTTATATTGGTTTGAAGAACTTCAAAAATTTACTTTAGATAAGGAAAACCCAAAAGAAAAAATAATTTCCTCGTTTGATTTTTTAATTTTTATGAACGGGAAAGAAAATTTCAGAGGCTGCAGTTTCCTCAATATTCTTTCAGAAATTCCTTCTGATAACGTCAAAATGTTAGAAGTTATTCAAAGTCATAAAAGAGATTTAAGGAATTATTTTTTAGATATCTTAAAAGAAATAACACTGGCAGATCATGTTTATTTACTTTTTGAAAGCTGTATTATTGAGAGTCAGCTTTTTAAATCCAACGAACTCATCGAACAATCAAAAATAATTCTTGAAACTTTAATTTTAGAATAATGGAACAGAAATTACCATTGCCGCCTTTTACTTTAGAAACGGCAATTCAAAAGATTCAAATGGCAGAAGATGCCTGGAACAGTAAGGATCCGGAACGTGTTTCAAAAGCTTATACGGCAGATAGTGAGTGGCGAAACCGCGATCAGTTTATAACCGGAAGAGAGGCTATTATTTCGTTTTTATCTCAAAAATGGAAAAAGGAATTGCATTATAAACTAAAAAAAGAGTATTGGGCACATACCGAAAATCGTATAGCGGTAAGATTTGAGTACGAATATCAAACATCTGAAGGCAGTTGGTTCAGAGCCTACGGTAACGAAAACTGGGAATTTGATGCTAACGGACTTATGCAAAAAAGGTTTGCCAGCATCAATGATATTCGGATTAGCGAATCAGACAGGAAATTGTTGTAAAGCAGAAAATAAACTATGAAAATAATGACCGTTTTTAACAATCATTATTTTCATAGTTTATTTTCTCCATTTTGCTTTCGTAATTTTCAATTTCTTTTTTAGTCATAGTGACTTCTTTCAAGTCGACTTTTAATTGTTTTTTACTGTCAGGACTTATCCATAATCCATTAAAATTTGCTCCGTCCTTCTTCAAAATCATAACGCCTGAAAACCCATACTCTACTAATACAAAGTGATTCTCATTCTTTTTATTTTGGGTAATGTCTAATTGTATCCAACTGCCGGATTTACCATATCGATACATTGATGTATACATTAAGTCAGCAGTACAAGGATTTTCTTCAGCTTTTATGTAAAATGTTACGGGTGTTTTTCCATCGACTGTACCTTTGTATAAACTGTTTTTTACAGATTGTGCATCAGCAAGGTTGAAAAAGAAAGTACATAATAAAAAGAGCAGAACTGATTTTTTCATATTAAATGAGATTTTTTGTAGGTTATGAGGCTTTTTGTTTGATTTAAAAGTAATCATATTTTGATATTGAAAGCAAATATTAATTTGTGCTGATTTGTTTATTTCTCCAAATTCCTGAAATATTCAATTTTATAATTAAACATATGCGCCATATTTGCTGCTCTGACTTTTGCTTCTTCGGCTAATTTTCCAATAAATAAAGAATCTATTGTTGAGGTGAAAATTTCCATCCAGCGATCAAAATGAGATTGGTTTACCGGTAATTGTTTGTGCGGAGGAAAAGGGCTTCCTGAATAAGTATGTTCCTCTAAAAGAATAGTCTGCCAAAAACGATACATTTTCTCCAGATGCTCAGGCCATCTTCCCATTATTTTTTCATTAAATATGGGACCAATTAAATCATCGTTCTGTACTTTTTCATAAAAAGTGTTTACTAAAATTTTAATGTCTTCAATGTTGGAAATATCTTGAGTTGTCATGTTTTTTATAATAAGATAATTACTTTTCTTAGTGAAGTTTTGCGAAAAACTTTGTGAATCTCTGTGAAAAAGCAATTACGCAAAGTTACACAAAGATTACACAGAGAATCTCAAAGTTAAAAACAAAAAAACAGAATTTGTTTTAGCCAATCAACTGCGTAAACAAATCCTGATTATCATTCAGATATTGAAATTCAAAACCATTTTTTGTCATATTCATTTTAATGGCAAGAATGTCTTTTTTGTTCTTTAATTCTAATCCCACAACAACTGAACCCATTTCACGACTGGTTTTCTTTGCAAATTGAAAATAAGTGATGTCGTCATCCGGCCCTAAAATATTATTAACGAATTCTTTTAAAGCACCGGGGCGCTGTGGAAACTGAATCATAAAATAATGCATTAATCCTTCGTAAAGCAAGGAGCGTTCTTTTATTTCGGCAGTTCTTTCAATATCGTTATTACTTCCGCTCACAACACAGACTACGGTTTTACCTTTTATTTTGTCTTTATAAAAATCTAAAGCTGCAATTGTCAAAGCTCCGGCGGGCTCTACAACCATGGCTTCTTCATTGTATAATCTCAAAATCGTGGTACAGACTTTTCCTTCGGGAACTAAAATAATATCATCAAGATTTTCCCGGCAGATTTCAAAAGTCATATCGCCAACTTGTTTTACGGCGGCTCCGTCAACAAATTTATCAATGGTTTTTAGTGCTGTATTTTTATTTTCCTGAATAGAATTTTTCATTGATGGAGCACCTTTTGGCTCAACACCAATAATTTTCGTATTCGGACTTAAATGTTTAAAAACTTCAGATAAACCGGAAGCGAGTCCTCCACCGCCAATCGGAACAAAAACATAATCTATAGGTTCTTTGCAACTGTCCAAAATTTCTAATCCAACAGTTCCCTGGCCTGCAATGACTTTTAAATCATCAAAAGGATGGATAAAAATTTTATGGTTTTTTATAGCATCTGCGGTAGCCGAGGCATAAGCATCATCAAAAGTATCTCCCGTAAGAACAATTTCAACAAATGATTTTCCGAATAATTGCACTTGTTTTACTTTCTGCTTTGGAGTTGTTTTTGGCATATAAATTTTGCCTTTTATATGAAGCAAGTTGCAGGAATAAGCTACGCCCTGCGCATGATTTCCGGCGCTGGCACATACAATTTCTGTTGTTTTTTCAGCATCGGTTAACGAAGAGATTTTATTGTAAGCTCCCCTGATTTTATACGAACGGACAATTTGTAAATCTTCTCTTTTTAATAAAATAGTCGATTTGAATTCATCTGAAAGATTCAGGTTTTGTGTGAGAGGAGTAGCGGCAACTACATTTTCGAGTTGCTTTCTTGCTGCAATTACTTCGTTAAATAGATTCATAATGTTTGTTTTTGCCACGAATTACACAAATTTGCTCTAATTTTTTTATTTAAAAGCAAAAAAATAATTTGTGTTAATTCGTGGCTGTTTTTTAATTATTCATTAAATAAAAAAAACCTCCCGATTTGGGAGGTTTAATAAATTGTATTTGTTTACTTATTTATACAATACCCCGCCATTATTGCTGAATTACAATAATGCTAATTGCGATGCTGCTGTTATTTAAGTTTATCATTTGTTGTTGATTGAAAGCAAATGTATTGATTATTTTTTGAAGTAGTCGACAACTATTTTAAGTTTTATAAAAAAGCTGAAAACTGATACGGAACTATTTTTTAACCGGCGGATATTGCGCTAAAATTTTGCTTACAAATTCGGCTACTTTTTCATCTTTTTTATCAACGTTTTTAGTCAGGTTTCCAATTCCTTCACCCTGCCAGATCATTTCTTTCTTTTTGGCATCAATCAGATCAATATATAAAGTTCCTTCAGTAGAAGTAGAAACCATAGGCTGCGCTCCGTACATCATATAAGGATTCCATCCCCATCCCCAACCGTAACCCCAACCGGCACTAAATTGGTTTACATTTACCTGCTCTCTCGATTTGGTAAAAATATTTACTAATAAATCAGGGTTTTCGCTTTTGGTAAACCCTTTAGCCTGCATTTCAGTATCTATTGCATGCAGAATACGTCTTTTATCCAAATCAGATATTTCGACCTTATCAATTCCGGGCTTAAAAAAAGCATAAGTCTTATAAGATGCAAAATCTACGTTTTTATCATAATCAGAATAAACACTGACACTACTGCATGAAGTTAGTATTAAAAGCAAAAAAATCGGAACTAATTTGAATGTTTTCATATTTTAAAATTTATGTTTTGTTTAATATGTTTGTTGTTCGTCTGGCTGAACAGAATCAACTCCCATTTTGTTTATTAGCCTTCGACTTCGCTCAGGATGACATTAAGTCTTATTAAAACCTTATTTTAGAACCTTAACTAAGCAGACTTTCGTCTACAATATTAGGTAAAGTTACTTTTAGCAAAGGCTGAACTTCCATCGCTCTTTTTATGGCAAAAATAGCTTCGTCATTTCTGGCCCAGCTCCGTCTTGAAATTCCGTTGTTTACATCCCAGAAAAGCATTGATGCTAAACGTTTTGAAGCCTCTTTAGAACCATCAAGAACCATACCAAATCCGCCGTTTATAACCTCTCCCCATCCAACTCCTCCGCCATTATGAATCGATACCCAGGTTGCACCCCTAAAGCTGTCGCCAATCACGTTTTGAATCGCCATGTCGGCTGTAAAACGAGATCCGTCATAGATATTTGAAGTTTCCCTGTACGGAGAATCGGTCCCCGAAACGTCATGATGATCACGTCCTAAAACAATGGTTCCAATTTCACCTTTTGCAATCGCCTGATTAAATGCTTCAGCAATTTTAATTCGGCCTTCAGCATCAGCATATAAAATACGGGCCTGAGAACCTACGACCAATTTATTTTCTTGTGCCCCTTTGATCCATTTGATGTTATCCTGTATTTGCTGCTGAATTTCTTTTGGTGCTGTTTTAGCCATTTCTTCCAAAATTTGAGAAGCAATAGTATCGGTTTTTTGTAAATCTTCCGGTTTCCCGGATGTACAAACCCATCTAAATGGTCCGAAACCATAATCAAAGCACATTGGTCCCATAATATCCTGGACGTAACTCGGATATTTAAAATCGATATCGTTTTCGTCCATTACATCTGCGCCTGCACGGGAAGCTTCTAATAAAAAGGCATTTCCATAATCGAAAAAGTAAGTTCCTTTTGCCGTATGTTTGTTGATTGCAGCTGCATGTCGGCGTAAAGTTTTCTGAACTTTTTCTTTGAATAAATCAGGATTATTGGCCATCATTTCATTAGCTTCTTCAAAAGAAATTCCAACCGGATAATAACCACCAGCCCAGGGATTATGAAGTGAAGTCTGGTCTGAACCTAAATCAATTTTGATATTTTCTCTGTCAAAACATTCCCAAACATCAACCACATTTCCTAAATACCCAATCGAAACAACTTCTTTGTTGGCTTTCGCCGAATTTACTCTCTTAACCAATTCTTCGGTCGAAGTTACGATTTCATTTATCCAGCTTTGCTCATGACGAATTTTAGTAATTTTAGGGTTTACCTCGGCACAAACTGTGATACAGCCTGCAATATTTCCGGCTTTTGGCTGAGCGCCTGACATTCCGCCAAGACCCGAAGTCACAAACAAACTGCCTTCAGGATTTTGTTTTATTTTTCTAAAACCATTCAAAACGGTAATCGTTGTTCCGTGTACAATTCCCTGCGGACCAATGTACATATAACTACCTGCTGTCATTTGCCCGTATTGCGAAACACCTAATGCATTCATTTTTTCCCAATCGTCAGGTTTCGAATAATTCGGAATCACCATTCCATTCGTAACCACAACCCTTGGAGCTTCTTTATGAGAAGGAAATAAGCCCATCGGATGTCCTGAATACATAGTTAAAGTCTGCTCATCTGTCATTTCAGACAAATACTGCATCGTCAATAAATACTGTGCCCAGTTCTGAAAAACGGCTCCGTTACCGCCATATGTAATCAACTCATGCGGGTGTTGCGCAACGGCATAATCCAGATTATTCTGAATCATGTGCATTATCGCTTTTGCCTGTAATGATTTTCCGGGATATTCGTCAATTGGCCGTGCGTACATTCTGTAATCGGGACGAAAGCGATACATATAAATACGACCATAAGTTTCTAATTCCTGAGAGAATTCCGGAATTAATTCGGCGTGATGTTTGGGCTCAAAGTAACGTAAGGCGTTTTTTAAAGCTAGTTTTTTTTCTTCCGAAGAAAGAATTTCTTTTCGTTTTGGCGCATGATTAATCGCTAAATCGTATGCTGCCTTTGGAGGTAATATATTTGGAATCCCTTGTTGTATTTGTTCTTTGAAAGTCATTTTTTTTAAGGTACTAAGTTGCTAAGATTCTGAGATGCTAAGGCTTTTTTATTTAATGAAAATCCGCATCTGATTATTTTCTGTTAAAAAAATGAACTAAGGATAACGGATATCCGACCTGTGATAAGACTTGTGGATTTTAATCCTGAATTTTCTTGAATGGATATCCATATAATATTTAGATTATTTCGAATCTGATTTAAAAATTGTCTAATTATCAAATTGCCACATTCTCTAATTAGATTGCTTCCTGATTTCACCTGTTCGTTTATCGAACCCGTACGGACAATGACGGCAGCCGCTTTTGCAGCAATAACCACGTTTTAAATGGTGTTTTTCGGTAAAACATTTATAACCTTCGGGTGTATAATAAAAATCTTCGCCTTCGGTTAATTTATTTTCATTACTTTGCTCTTTCATAATGGTAATTTCTGTGCATATTTATGTTTTTTAAATCAAATCAATAGTGTTGGATTGTGATTTTAATGAAAAAAAACAATTTTGCTTCTACAAATTTATAAATTTTACAGCCAATGTTTCTGATTGTTGCTAAATATTTAATTCCGAATGGATATCGTGGAATGGCTGTATTTCCCTTCATTCTGATGAAATATGATTTTGATAAAGTGGATAAGACTTTTGTGAATCACGAAAAAATTCATTTGCGACAGCAGTTAGAAATGTTGGTAATTCCATTTTTTATCTGGTATTTTTTAGAATATTTGGTGCGTTTGATTCAATATAAAAATGGAGCATTGGCGTATCGGAATATTAGCTTTGAGAGAGAAGCATATTCAAATGAAACCAATTATGATTATTTGAAAAATCGTTCCTTTTTTCAATTCCGGAACTATTTAACTTTAAAACAAAAATAGATTTTGAACCAACAAATTCATATCGATTTTCCTAACGATATTTCTCTGACAATAAAACGTGAAGATCTGATTCATCCGTTTGTTTCGGGAAATAAATTTAGAAAACTAAAATATAATTTGCTTCAGGCAAAAGCCGAAAATAAAGAAACTGTATTGACTTTTGGCGGTGCTTTTTCGAATCATATTGCCGCTGTGGCGTTTGCCGGAAAAGAACAGGGCTTTAAAACAATCGGAATCATTCGGGGAGAAGAGCTTTTTGATAAGACAGAAGAAAATCCAACTTTAAAATTCGCTCAGAAAAATGGAATGAAATTTGAATTTGTTTCCAGAGAGGATTATCGCCTTAAAAGTGAAATTTCTTTTTTAGAAAAGTTAAAAGAGAAGTTTGGAGATTTTTATTTAGTGCCCGAAGGCGGAACAAATGTGTTGGCAGTAAAAGGCTGCGAAGAAATTTTGACTGCCGAAGATGCTGTTTTTGATTTTGTTTGCTGCGCTGTAGGAACGGGCGGAACTATTTCCGGATTGATAAATAGTGCTTTTCCGGATCAGAAAATTTTAGGGTTTCCGGCATTAAAAGGTGACTTTTTAAAGGATGAAATTCGTATTTTTGCAAAAAAAGATAACTGGGATTTAATTTCTGACTATCATTTTGGAGGATATGGCAAGATAAATTTAGAATTAATTGAATTTATTAATTCTTTTCTTGATGGAAATAAAGTGCCTTTAGATCCAATTTATACAGGAAAGATGGTTTTTGGCGTTATAGACTTAATCCATAAAAACTATTTTCCTGCAAATTCAAAAATTTTACTCATTCACACAGGCGGATTGCAGGGAATCCAGGGAATGAATCTAAAATTGAAGCAGAAGAAATTACCAATACTAAAAACGAATGTTTAAAAAAATAGTAATACTTTTCATAATTGCAGCGTTGGCAGGCTGTTCTTCCGGTAAACCTGCAATTGCAACAACCAGAAAGGCAACGGCGGTTCAGAAACCCAGAGTAGCTACGACTAAAAAAGGGACGTATTCTAAGCCAATTGCTAAAAATCCCACTTCAAATAATACAACCGAAGTAATCCAATCCACATCAAGGACTGTTGTAACCAGTGATTTAATAAACAATTATGTTTTGCAATACAAAGATATTGCAATAGGTAATATGCAGAAATACGGTATTCCGGCAAGTATTATTCTGGCGCAGGGAATTCTTGAATCCGGAGCCGGAAGAGGAGATTTAGCAATAGAAGCAAACAATCATTTCGGAATAAAATGCCACAAAGACTGGCTGGGAGAAAGTGTTCGTCATGACGATGATTCTTCTCAGGAATGTTTTAGAAAATACACTCAGGCTTCAGAATCATACAGAGACCATGCTTTATTTTTAGTCGGAAAGAACAGGTATGCAGCTTTATTTACTTATGAAAAAGACGATTATAAGGCATGGGCAAAAGGGTTAAGGGCTTGCGGCTATGCTACTGATCCTAACTATCCTGATAAATTAGTCAGTTATATAGAACGTTATAATCTGCATCAATACGATTGTCAGGTTACCGGGAAAACCTATACAGCAATTAATAAATCAGCTCCGACCAGAAGTTCGTCTTCAAATTCCGGTTCAAACGATCCTAATTTATATGAAGTTCAAAAAGGAGACACTTTATATTCGATTTCAAAAAAATTCAACATATTGGTTGATGACTTAAAACAAAAAAATAACCTTTCAGATAATAATCTTTCAGTTGGACAGAAGTTGAAAGTTAAGTAGTTTTCAGTCGCAGTTTTCAATTTGAAATAATCTAAAATCTAAATTCAGAAATCTAAATCAAAAATGATCTATAAAAGAAGTAGCCAGCTTTTTGCTGAAGCAGAAAAAGTAATTCCGGGAGGAGTAAATTCGCCAGTACGAGCTTTTAAAGCGGTTGGAGGAACTCCTATTTTTGTAAAGAGTGCCAAAGGAGCCTATTTGTATGATGAAGACGGAAATAAATTAATCGATTATATCAATTCATGGGGACCAATGATTTTGGGTCACGCCTATCAGCCGGTTGTTGATGCTGTGATTGAAAAAGCTAAATTAGGAACTTCATTTGGAATGCCAACGGAATTGGAAACTCAAATCGCTGCTTTGGCTGTTTCTATGGTTCCAAATATCGATAAAATCAGATTTGTAAATTCAGGAACAGAAGCATGTATGAGTGCGATTCGTCTGGCTCGCGGATTTACGAAAAGAGATAAAATAATAAAATTTGCAGGTTGTTACCACGGACATTCAGATTCATTTTTGATTCAGGCCGGGAGTGGAGCAGTAACTTTCGGATCTCCAAATAGTCCGGGTGTTACCGAAGGAACCGCAAAAGATACTTTATTGGCAAAATACAATGATCTGGAAAATGTAAAGACTTTAATCGAAGCCAATAAAAACGAAATTGCAGCCATCATTATTGAGCCGGTTGCCGGAAATATGGGTTGTATTCCACCTCAAAAAGGTTTTTTGCAAGGATTAAGGGATTTGTGTACTGCAAACGGAATTTTATTAATTTTTGATGAGGTCATGACAGGTTTCCGTTTAGCTCGAGGCGGCGTTCAGGAATTGTTTAATATCAATGCTGATATCGTAACTTTCGGAAAAGTAATCGGCGGCGGACTGCCGGTTGGTGCTTTTGCTGCCCGCGAAGAAATCATGAATTATTTAGCACCGCTTGGACCGGTTTATCAGGCCGGAACCTTATCAGGAAATCCGTTGGCGATGGCTGCAGGATTAGCAATGCTGCAATCATTAAATAATGATCGTGCTATTTTTGATCGTTTAGAAGAAAAAACAGCTTATTTAGAAGCAGGAATTGACAAAGTTCTTAAAGCAAATAATGTGGTGTTTACCATCAATAGAGTAGGTTCAATGATTTCTGTTCATTTTGATGCAAATCCTGTTGTTGATTTTCAAACTGCAGCAAAAGGAGATAACGAAACCTTCAAAAAATTCTTTCACGGATTATTGCAGGAAGGCATTTATATTGCGCCATCAGCATACGAAACCTGGTTTATTACCGATGCCTTGACATACGAAGATTTAGATTTTACAATTAATGCTATTGATAAGGTTTCAAAGACATTTTAAATTAAATACGGGAAAAATAATCATGTGGCTTAACTTTTTAATTAAAGTTGAGCCTTTTTTTATATGAATTGGATTTAATTTTTAATAGTTAATTAAAAGTTAAATAAAATATATTTCATTGAAAATTAGGCTCAAAATTTATTTTTGTTTATCAAATTACTATTAATCCAATTGATAAAATGAATAAATTTTACATTTTCATTGTAGTACCGGTTTTTTTACTGTTTCCAATAAGCCAATTTGCACAATCTAAAAAAGAAAAATCCAAAAAAGACGAAACTGCTGTTGCTCTTCCTGAAAAAAAATCAGAATCTGTAATTAAAGAATACAGCAAAGTAATTACCAAAAATGCTGTTTCTGATGATGGACTTTTTACAGTCCATAAAGTTGATAAAAAATATTATTTTGAGATTCCGAATAAATATTTAAATAAAGACATGCTTTTGGTAAGCAGATTGTCTAAACTGCCTTCTAACTTGGGTGGAGGATATGTAAATGCAGGTTCAGAAACAAATGAACAATTAATTGTCTGGCAGCGTTTTCAGGATAAGATTCTTATAAAATCAAAATCATATAATGCCGTAGCAAATGATACTTTGCCAATAAGTATTTCGGTTAAATCAAATAATTATGAGCCTACATTATTTGCTTTTGATATTGTTGCTTTTAGTAAGGATTCCGCAAATACGGTTATTGATGTAACTAAATTTTATAGTACAGATGTAAAAGCAATAAGCGGAATATCTACAGAAATGCGGGAAATATATAAAGTAAAAGGACTGGATGATTCCAGAAGTTTTATTAATGCAATGAAGAGTTTTCCGATGAATATCGAGGTTATTCAGGATATGACTTATAATGCTTCAAAGCCTTCAATATTGGAAGAAACCGAATCGATAAGTGTCCAAATGAATCAATCGATGATTTTATTGCCTGAAATTCCAATGAAGCCCCGATTAGCAGATCCAAGAGTAGGATGGTTTACGGTAAGCCAATATGATTATGGGAGTAATGAATTAAAATCAGATCTTAAAACTTACATCCGACGCTGGAGATTAGAGCCTAAAGATCCTGAAGCGTATGCAAGAGGTGAACTGGTTGAACCAATAAAACCAATTGTATATTATTTAGATCCCGCGACTCCTGAAAAATTGAAAAAATATATTAAACAGGGAATTGAAGAATGGCAAAAACCATTTGAAACAGCAGGATTCAAAAATGCAATTATTGCAAAAGATGCCCCAACAACAAAGGAAGACCCTGATTTTAGCCCGGAAGATATTCGGTATTCTGTAATTCGCTACGTAGCGAGTACAACAAGAAATGCTGTCGGACCCAGTGTTTCGGATCCCAGAACCGGAGAAATTATAGAAAGTGATGTAATCTGGTATCACAATCATTTGCGTTCGTACAGAAACAGATATCTGTTAGAAACCGGAGCATCAAATCCGTCAGCAAGAACTTTGCAGACAAGTGATGAAGAAATGGGCGAAATGATGCAAATGGTAATTGCGCATGAAGTAGGTCATGCATTAGGTTTTCCGCATAATATGGGGGCAAGCTGTGCTTATGATACAGAAAGCTACAGAAATGGAGAATTTACACAAAAAAACGGAATTTCAGCAAGTATAATGGATTATGCCCGTTTTAATTATATTGCACAGCCAGGAGATAAAAATGTTCGTTTTATCCGTAAAATGGGTGCGTACGATCATTATGCATTAAATTGGGGTTACAGGGTGATTCCAAATGTGAAATCAGCACAAGATGAATTGCTAATATTAGATAAATGGATTCTGGAAAAGGCAGGAAACCCAATTTATAAATTTGGAAAACAAAGCAGTGCTTTTGATCCATCATCCCAAACAGAAGATATTGGGAATAATTCTATGAAAGCAAGCTCATACGGACTTAAAAATCTGGAATATGTAGCTAATCATTTAAGTGAATGGACGAGTAATGTCAGTAATAATTATGAGGATTTAGATGAATTATATAAAGAATTATTAGAGGCCTGGAGCCGATACGTTGGACATGTAGTGACCAATGTAGGAGGTGTTTATGAAAATACTAAAAATCCAAATCAGCCTGGAAATGTTTATGAAGTAGTTCCCAAAGCAAAACAATCAGAAGCAATGAATTGGCTTCAGATTAATGCTTTCGCTTCTCCAACATGGATTGTAAATGTAAATACTTTAAAAAATACAGATTTTTCAGGATATACAGAAGTATTTAGAAGTCTGCAAGTAAAACATTTAAACAGTTTGCTGAGTTTAGGACGTATTGGCAGATTAATGGATAACGAAATACTTGGAGCCGATACGTATAAAGCTTTAGATCTGTTTAAAGATGTACGTAAAGGGATTTGGAAAGAAGCAAATACAGCGACCAATGTAACCATTTACAGAAGAAACCTGCAACGCGCTTATATCGATCGAATGGGATATTTGATGACAGAAGAAATTAAGCCGGGAGATAAATCGACAACCTATTATAATGTGTCTCAGTCAGATCTTAGAGCTTTAGTTCGTGGTGAATTAAATACACTAAAAAAATCGCTTTCAGCAGCAAAAGCGATGGCTGTAAATACCGAAACAAAATATCATTATGAAGATTGTATCAAAAGAATAGATTTGATACTTAATCCAAAATAGAGTGTTGCATAAAAAAAGAGGCTTTTAAGCCTCTTTTTATTTACTAATTATTATCGCTTCTGCGTTCTTTCATTTTTTCTCTGACCTTGTCTTTGTTTTCCTCCTGAATTGTTTTCCATTTGGTGTATTGGTCGGTAGTTAAAATTCCTTTCATTTTGGCGTCATTTGCTTCTTTTTCTGCCATCATTTCTTTTTTGAAAGCTTCTTTTTGATCAGCAGTAAGTTTGGTACCGCTTTCTCTTTGCTCTTTTCTGGCGTCTCTTAATTTTTCAGACTTGGCACTTCTTTCCGCAAGCAATTGTTTTACCTGTTCTTGTTGTTTTGCATTTAATGTCAACTCAGAAGTTAATTTTTTCAGTTGTTTTTCGTTTCGTTGTTCAGGAGTTAATCGTTCTCTTTGTTCACGAGGCGGTTTTTGATCCATATCGGCATCTTGTGCAAAGCTTGCTATTCCAACGAATAATAATGCTGCAATAAATAATTTTTTCATGATTTGTTTTTATTTGATTAATATGGATGTAAGACAATAAATCAAACGAAGGGTTTAATCGCTTAACAAAATTTTATTATTTATTTATCTGATGGCCAAACAATTTGTTATCCAGTGCCTGTATAGTAACTAATTTGTAAATTGATAAATCATTTTAAAAGTTTTTAAACAAAATGATTTATATCATGTTTTACGGCACAGGACCTATCTATCTTTATACGAGATTAAATTTTAAAATTTATGAGCGATTTATCACAATCACACAGGATACTATTTTTAAACACACTTGCCTTCGCAGTTTGTTTTGCGTGTTGGACTTTAAATGGAGTTTTGGTTACTTTTTTAGTAGATCAGGAAATTTTTGATTGGAGTGTAGTTCAAATAGGGTGGCTTTTAGGTATTCCGGTACTTACCGGTTCACTCATGCGATTGCCTATGGGGATTTTAACTGATAAATTTGGAGGCCGCATGGTTTATTCCGGTTTGCTTATTTTGGCTTCAATCCCTTTGTTTTTACTGCCGTTTGCGGCTAATTTCTGGATGTTTGCTTTCCTGAGTTTTTTGTTTGGAATGGTAGGGACAAGTTTTGCCGTTGGTGTAGCTTATACATCACTTTGGTATCCGAAAGAATGGCAGGGACGAGCACTTGGTATTTTCGGAATGGGTACTGCAGGGGCTTCAATTACTCCTTTTATAGCACCAAGTTTGTTAAAATACTTTACAGAATTGAATCCTGAAAACGGTTGGAAATACTTACCAGTAATTTATGGTGCTGCCTTGTTGTTGATGGGAGTTGTTTTTATTCTTTTTTCAAAAACAAAAAAAATAGACGGAAAACCAAAATCGGTTAAAGAACTTTTACAGCCGCTCAAAAAAGTACAGGTATGGCGTTTCGGAACCTATTATTTTCTGTTGTTTGGTTCTTTTGTATCATTTTCTCAATGGCTGTTGCCTAATTTTATGAATGTTTACCATACGACTTTAATTTTAGGAGGCTTGTTTACTACTTGTTTTAGTTTGCCGGCGGGTATTATCCGTGCCTTTGGAGGATTTTTGTCAGACAAGTTTGGAGCCAGAAAAGTAATGTATTGGGTTTTAAGTTCCTCAGTGGTATTGAGCTTTTTATTATTGTTTCCCAAAATGAATATTACTACCTCAGGGAGTGGTTTATTGGCTGGGAATGCAGGAACAGTAACTCAGGTGTCACCATCAAAAGTTGTCATTGGGAAAAGAGAATACCACGTAAATCAAAAAAATTCGAATGTAGAGTACAGCAAATTTTTTCCATCTAAAACGACATGGCAGGAAGTAGTAATTGCCGAAAATCAAAAAGTACAGAAAAAAGAATTGATTGCTGACGGAATTACTCAAATTCATTTTGAGGCAAATATGTGGATCTATTTGGTTTTGGTAATTTTAATTGGTGCTTGTTGGGGAATTGGTTCGGCAGCAGTTTACAAACACATTCCTGAATATTTCCCAAATCAGGTAGGGGTAATAGGAGGAATGGTCGGAATGATTGGTGGTTTAGGAGGATTTACAGGCCCGATAGTTTTTGGATACCTGCTTGCTTTTACCGGTTTTTGGACAAGTTCATGGCTCTTTATTTTTATATTATCAATAGTTTGCCTGATTTGGATGCACCGTGTAATTGTAAAAATGACAAAGGAAAAATTACCTGAGTTCGCTCAGGATATAGATAGAAAAGAATAAACTAAGTAACTGATAAGTATGAAAATGAATTTACGGAAACAAGTAATGATAAGTTGGCACAAATAGTCCGGTTGAATAAAGTTTTTTGATTTTTATTATTGTAAATTAGCATTTCACCAGATATTTATAACATAATAGCATTTATTGTGTTTAAAAAAATATACTTAAGTAGTATTACTTAGTTCCTCTTTTATTTAATTTTACCCCCCGAAGAAATACCGTCTCAATTTTTTAATTAAAATTGATAAGGCAGATTTATAATTATAAGTGTGTATTAATATAGCCTAAAATGAAAAACAGAACATACAATATAAAAGCATTACTTATTGCTACAATACTTTCTGTATTTATGATTGTATTGGTGTTTTACGGATCCAGGGAATTGCAAAATTTTGACGCGGCCCTGATTACGTATTTGTTCGGAACTGTGTTTGCTTTTTTTGGAATTGTTTATCGTTATACCGTATGGCTTCAAAGACCACCTACATGGATTTATTTTAAAAGAGGAATTTGTTTCTTGTTTACAGGAAAAGTGTTTTCTCATTTTTGGTTTGCTTCCAAAGAATCTATAGAAAATATTGCCTTTCAAAAATTTATTTATCCAAGAGGAAAGTACCGTTGGATGGCGCATTTTATGATAGCAGCAGGTTGTACATCTGCTTTCTTGATTACAATTCCACTTACATTTGGCTGGATTCATTTTACCATGGCTCCCAATTCAGTATCGGTTTATGAAGCACATTTTTTCGGATTCAAAGTGATGGACTTTAGGCTTGACTCCATCATGGCATTCCTGACATTTCACGCATTAAACTGGTCTTCTTATCTGGTGATTTTTGGTTCATTGTATTATTTAAGGAGACGGCTGACTAATCCGGGCTTGATTGCAACCCAGACTTTCGAAGGTGATTTACTGCCTCTTATATTATTAATAGCTATTTCGGTTACAGGATTGGGATTGACTTATTCGTATCAATTCATGAAGGGTTTTGCATTTGACTTTTTGGCGGTACTTCATGCCGTTACAGTAATTATGTTTTTGATATGGATTCCGTTTGGGAAGTTTTTTCACATTATTCAGCGACCGGCACAAATTGGTGCACATATTTATAATAAGGTAGGAAGGAAAAAAGGTATGGCAGTTTGCAAACACACCGGAGAAGAGTTTGCAACCAAACTTCATATTGACGATCTTAAAATAGTTACTAAAAAATTGGGTTTTGACTTTTCAATGGAAGATGGAGGATCACATCTGGATTTAAGCCCCGAGGGAAAAAGAGCCCGTTTGGCCCAGGCGCATCTAAAGGCAAGACAGGCAGGAGGAAATTTATTCGGATAGTTAAAAAACAAAGGAGATAAACATGGCAAAATTACCTGTTTCAGCAGAAAATATTATAAAACATTTTGGACCACATAAAAATTATAGTCCCAAGGAAGGGTTTGAAGGAAGAGATGAACCAGATGAATTGGTAAAAACACATTGTTGTTTTTGTGGAATGCAGTGTGGTATTCAATTGTCGGTAAAAGACAACAAAGTAGTCGGTTTTGAACCCTGGATGGAATTTCCATTCAACGAAGGAAGATTGTGTCCAAAAGGAGTACAGCGTTATTTACAAAATAATCATCCGGACAGACTTTTAAGTCCATTAAAAAGGGTAGAAGGGCAAGGATTTGTTCCAACATCCTGGGATGACGCGATGAGTAAAACGGTTTCGGAAATTAAAAGAATTCAAGAGAAATATGGAAACGATGCGTTTTCAGTTCTTTCCGGAGTTTCGCTGACCAATGAAAAAAGTTATTTGATGGGTAAATTTGCCCGTGTAGCTTTGAAAACTAAAAATTTAGATTATAATGGACGTTTATGCATGGTAAGTGCAGGAGCGGGAAATAAAAAAGCATTTGGTCTCGACCGGGGCTCTAATAATTATTCGGATTTAGAATATGCCGAAGTGATTATTGTGGCCGGAGCTAACATTAGTGAGACTTTTCCAACATTAACACACTGGATTTGGAAAGCCAGAGACAGAGGAGCCAAATTGATTGTAATTGATCCAAGAATGATTCCATTGGCCAGAACAGCTGACCTTTATTTAGATGTGAGACCGGGAACAGATTCAGCTTTGTATGGTGCAATGTTAAAATATTTGGCGGATCACGATATGCTCGATCACGATTTTATTGATAATCACACTTCCGGATTCCAGGAAACCTTAGATGCCGTAAAAGACAATACGCTGGAATGGGCAGAAGAGATTACCGGAATCAAGAAAGAAAAAATAAAAGAAGCTGCCGAATTATGGGGTAAAGCCAAAACGAGTTTTTTACTTCATGCCCGAGGAATAGAACATCATTCTAAAGGTGTTGATAATGTTTTGGGATGTATTAATTTAGTTTTGGCAACAGGAAGAATTGGCAAGCCATACTGTGGCTATGCTACTATTACCGGACAAGGAAACGGACAGGGAGGCAGGGAACACGGTCATAAATGTGACCAGTTACCAGGAAACAGGGATATAGAAAATCCGGAACATCGCAAATATATTTCAGAAGTTTGGGGTATTAATGAGAAAGATCTGCCAGGAAAAGGTTTATCTGCTTACGAAATAATCGAAGCCATTCATAGGGGAGAAATAAAAGGGTTGCTGTCTATTTGCTTCAATCCGTTGGTTTCTTTGCCGAATAGTAATTATGTTCGTGAAGCTTTGGAAAAACTGGAATTTTATGTTTGTATTGACTTTTTCCTAAATGAAACTGCCCGCCATGCTGATATCGTTTTAGCGGGTTCTTTGCAGGAAGAAGAAGAGGGTACAACTACCTCGGCCGAAGGACGTGTCATCCGTATTCGTCAGGCTGTTACTCCTCCGGGGGATGCCAGAACAGATACTTCGATTATTTTAGAATTAGCGAAACGTTTGGGGGTAAAAGATAAGTTTACGTATGAAAACAGCGAAGCTGTTTTTAACGAATTACGTGTTGCTTCCAAAGGAGGAACTGCTGATTATTATGGAATTACCTACCAAAGAATTGAAGATGAAATGGGGGTTTTTTGGCCATGTCCAGAAATAGGACATCCCGGAACACCTCGTTTGTGGGAAGATAAAAAATTTAAAACACCGGACGGAAAAGCTCATTTTAATCCGGCGCCATATAAGCTTCCGGGTGAAGTAACGGATGCTGAATATCCGGTAATTTTAACTACAGGACGCGTGGTTTCACAATATTTAAGCGGAACACAGACCCGTAGAATTGGAAAATTAGTAGATCAGTATCCGGAACCACTATTGGAAATTCATCCGAATTTAGCCAAACAATACGGAATTAAACAAAGAGAATTAATTCGTGTTTCAACCAGAAGAGGAGAAGGGATCTTTCCGGCCAATATTGTAGAAACCATTAGAGAAGATACTGTATTTATTCCGTATCACTGGTCTGGAAAAAAATCAGCAAACCAATTGACACCGGGAACATTAGATCCGATTTCTAAAATACCGGAATTCAAGGTTTGTGCCTGCCATTTGGAACCACTCAATGAAATAGCACCGCCTTCAAGCGAATCAATGGCGTATGCAAGTGTTTAATCTATTTAAGAATTAATAAAAAATGAACTATACCAGTTTCAATAAAAACGAAGAATTTTTTGTAGATATGCAACGCTGCATTGGCTGTAAAGCCTGTGAATTGGCTTGTTCCGAATGCGAAACCAACGGTCAGGAATCCATGATTCATGTTAATTACGTCGATCGTGCTACTACAGTACAAACAACAGTACAGGTATGTATGCATTGTGATGATCCTGTGTGTGCCAACGTTTGTCCTGCTGATGCCATATCTAAAGATGAATTCGGAATCGTTCATACAGCAAATACAGAGCGTTGCATAGGATGTTCTAATTGTGTAATGGCTTGTCCTTTTGGCGTGCCGAAGAAAGAAGAGAATTACGATTTGATGATGAAATGTACTATGTGTTACGACAGGACCAGTGTAGGTAAAAAACCAATGTGTGCCACAGTTTGCCCAAGTGGAGCTTTGTTTTATGGGACGAGAGAGGAAATTCAGGAAATGCGCCCAAATAGTACACCGGTAAATTCTTTTATTTTTGGGAAAGAAGTAGTGAATACCAAAGTTAATATTATGATGCCAAAAGGCAGTAACGAATTAATAATCTATTAGCGGATAAATTGATGTCGAAAGAAGATAATTTAAATAAAAACTGGAAGAAAGATTTTCCAATTGAGAAGCAACAAGCCACCAATGTAAGTCGTAGGGATTTTGCTAAATTCCTGACTTTAGTTTCCGGTGGATTGATGGTTGGCAGTGGCTTGGTAGCGGTTAAAGCGCATCTTTTCCCTAAAGAAGAAGTGTTAGGAGAGCATTTTGTATGTAAAAAAGAAGAAGTTCCTGTAGGTGGTACACGTGCTTTTGTTATAGAAGGAAGTACAATTCCTTATATATTAATTCATCTGGAAACCGGGGAGTTTAAAGCATATGAACAGAAATGCACTCATCTTTCCTGTTCCGTTTTTTACAAGCCGGGCACTGGTATAATTCACTGTCCGTGCCACGAAGGCTCTTTTGATGCTAAAACGGGAGATGTTATTGCAGGACCGCCGCCAAGAGCATTACCTAAATTAGATGTTTTTTTTAAAGAAAACGATATTTATGTAAAAGCTGCAACACAAGAAGAAAAATTAGGATAAATCAGTAAAATAAATCAGTATGAGTAATTTTAGAAGAAGTCAGAATCAATCTAATCCAAATAAACTGAATGCAATACTTTCTACCTTAATTTTTATACTAATCCTGAATGTAACTATTCAGATTTGGTTGTTGTATGCTTCTTTGAATAATGCTTTAGATAATAATAAAGAAATTCTTATTCCGGCTTTTATAGCTTCCCTGATCTTGTTTTTGATAGGTTTTAGCCTGATGTATTATTTACCGACAGGAAATAATAGTAATAAGAAGTAAATTTTAAATAAATAGTCTATGAGTTTAACTGCAGGCAATAAAATCACCTTCTTTTCAACCCAGCCTTACGACAAAGTTTTTTTTAATAAATATAATGATGAGTTTGGTTTTGAGCTGGATTTTTATGAAACGCAGCTCAATCCGCAGACGGTTATTTTAATCGAAAATGCTACAGTCGTATGTGTTTTTGTAAATGATATTGTCAATGAAGCTGTCATCAAACAATTGGCAGAAAAAAAAGTAAAAATTATCGCGTTACGTTGCGCCGGATTTAACAATGTCGATTTAGAGGCAGCCAAAAAATACAATTTAAGAGTCTGCCGTGTTCCCGCTTATTCACCTCAGGCAGTTGCAGAGCATGCAATGGCGATGATTCTAACTTTAAACAGAAAAACCCACAAAGCATACAATAGAGTCCGGGAACAAAATTTCTCCTTAAACGGATTATTAGGGTTTGATTTATTCGGAAAAACAATCGGAATTATCGGCACAGGAAATATCGGGAAAGCTTTTGCTAAAATTGTTTTAGGGTTTGGATGTAAAGTCCTGGCATACGATATTGTTACAAATCTGGAAATGGAAAAAGACGGAGTCGAATTTGTATCCCTTGAAACAATCTTTAAATCAAGTGATATTGTTTCACTCCATTGCCCGTTAAATGAGCAAACCAAGCACATCATCAACGAAAAATCAATTGCTTTGATGAAAGAACACGTCATGATTATCAATACGAGCAGAGGAGGATTAATTGAAACTGCCTGTGTTATTGAAGGTTTAAAAGAAGGTAAAATTGGTTATCTCGGAATCGATGTCTATGAACAGGAAGACAAACTGTTTTTCAAAGATTTATCAGAAGATATTATTCAGGACGATGCTATTCAGCGATTGATGAGTTTTCCGAATGTTCTGGTCACAGCACATCAGGCTTTTTTTACCACGGAAGCCTTAACGCAGATTGCTTTGGTGACTTTTGGTAATATAAAATCTTTATTGACAGAGAATGATATTGAGAATAAGGGGGCTTTATTGGTTTAGAAAACTTAGTTTTTGTTTCAATTATTAGTAAATTTAAATAATACAAATTATAAAAATAAAAATTATGAAGAGTAAAATTTTAATTCCAATAATAATCCTGGCATTATATTCCTGTCAAAACAAAGAAAACCAGCATCAAAAAATATTATCAAAATAATTGCCGAAGATACGTTATCCAAAACAGTTGCAGGCACAGCAGATTTGAGCGAAGTTCCAGCTAAAAATGATAAAAGAGTTGAATTGATTAGAAAACAACTCCAGGTTTTGCTGAAAAAAGATTTGCCAGTGATAACAAAGGACCAACGTTTCTTTTATTATGAAGCTTACGATTTGAATGATGATAAGAAAAACGAATATTTTGTAGGTTTCTCTAATTCCTATTTCTGCGGAAGCGGTGGCTGTTCCGGTTATATTCTGAATAATGACGGAAGTTTAATCAACTCATTTACCGTAACTGATTTTCCAATTTTTATTGGAATCACTTCGTCTGAAAATTTTAAGGATCTTATTTTTAAAAGTGGAAATACATTACATTCTCTAAAAATGAAAAACGGAAAATATCCATCAAACCCATCCGTTCAGGAAAAAAGGAAAGAAGATATTCCTAAAGAGTCACCAGTTATTTTGGATATACAGGCTAAGAAATTGGAAAAGTATTCGTTTTAGAGTTATAAAATAAAAAAAAAAACAATAGCCCGACAGGTTTTAAAACCTGTCGGGCTATATTTATAATAAGATAAGATTTAAAACTATCCCACCAATTCAACCATCTTAAAATCACCTTCAACAGCAACCTTAGTCAAACCATGTTTAGATAAATTTTTCATAGACGCATCCCATTTTTTACCACTTAAATTAGCAGTAATTTTTAATTGCGTTAAATCCATTTTATTTTCATTTCCTTTCAATAAATCCACGATAAATTTTTCTTCATCAGTCAATTCAATCTGAACCTGTTTTTTCTCCGGACGCATTTGCGGGAACAATAATACTTCCTGAATTGATGCATTATTCGTTAAATACATAATCAGACGATCCATTCCAATTCCCATTCCGGATGTTGGAGGCATTCCGTATTCAAGAGCTCTTAAGAAGTCTTCATCGATGATTCCGTTTGCTTCATCATCACCTTTTTCAGACAAACGCATTTGGTCTTCAAAACGCTCTCTTTGATCAATCGGGTCATTCAATTCCGAATACGCATTTGCAATTTCCTTACCGCAAACCATTAATTCAAAACGCTCTGTAAGTTCAGGATTATCACGGTGTTCTTTACACAAAGGAGACATTTCTTTAGGATAATCCGTTATGAAAGTCGGCTGAATATAATTTCCTTCACATTTAGCTCCAAAAATTTCATCAATCAGTTTTCCCTTCCCCATTGTTTTATCAACGTCGATTCCCATTCCTCTGGCAGCTTCAAACAATTCGTCTTCGCTTTTTCCGGAAATATCAAAACCGGTAAAATGTTTGATCGAATCCGTCATGGTAACACGAGCATAAGGCGCCTTAAAGTTGATTTTGTGCTCGCCAAAAGTAACCTCGCTTGTTCCGTTTACGGCAATCGCACAATGCTCAAGCAAACCTTCAGCAAATTCCATCATCCAGTTGTAGTCTTTGTAGGCTACATATATTTCCATAGCGGTAAATTCAGGATTATGTGTTCTGTCCATTCCTTCATTTCTAAAGTTTTTGGAGAACTCATAAACACCATCAAAACCACCAACAATTAATCTTTTCAAATACAATTCGTTCGCAATACGCATGTAAAGCGGAATATCAAGCGAATTATGATGCGTGATAAAAGGTCTCGCCGAAGCACCACCTGCAATTGGCTGCAAAACAGGAGTTTCAACCTCAAGATAACCAGCATCGTTAAAATAGCCGCGCATAGCAGTAAACAGCTTCGTACGCTTGATAAAAGTTTCCTTTACGCTTTGGTTCACCGTTAAATCTACATAACGCATTCTGTAACGCAATTCAGCATCATTAAAAGCATCGTGCACATTTCCGTCCTCATCTACTTTTGGTAAAGGCAGCGGACGTAAAGTTTTACTCAAAAAAGTAAATCCGTCAACACGAATACATTGCGCACCTACTTTAGTCGTAAACAATTCACCTTCAATACCAATAAAATCTCCTAAATCGGTCAGTTTTTTAAAGACCTGATTGTATAACGTTTTATCATCACCTTCACACAAAACATCACGATTAACGTATAATTGGATACGCCCCTCGCTATCCTGCAATTCAGCAAAACAAGCTTTTCCCTGATCTCTCACACTCATCAAACGTCCGGCAACAATCACCTTCTTACCTTCCTCAAAAGACTCCTTAATTTGCTTTGAAGTATGATTTACAGGAAAAAGATTAGCAGGATAAGGATTGATTCCTAAGTTGCGTAAGTTTTGAAGTTTCTCTCTTCGGATGATTTCTTGTTCAGATAAGGCCATTATATACTGTTTTTTAAGTGCGCAAAGATAAAGAAAAGAATGTAGATTTCAGAATACAGATTTTAGATTTTTTGAAGCAGAAATTTACGGCATTTCAATGACCTTTAGTCCCGCTATTCACTTGTATCTTTTTTGCAAAAAAAAGCAAAAAAGGATACCGCTTCTATCGGGGCTGGATTAGAAATTTTAGTTTTCAAAAGGCCTTTTGGTTGATGGTGTTTATAAAATCTGCATATTGTAGGGACGCATTAAAATCCAGCCCTACAATATGCTTTATTCCTATGGAACTCTTTCGGCAAAATTCCGGAGGAATAATTTATTTTGTAGCAACGGATTTCAATCTGTTGAGATAAACAAATAAAATCTGCAAAATCTGAGTGCAATTCTAAATGCTAAGAATTAAATTAAACAAATAACCAATTAAACATTTTAAAATAGACTCCGTATCTTTGAGAAAAAATTAACCATGATGAAATTATATAAATTACTTAGTTTTTCTTTTTTATTGGCAATATTTACAAGCTGCACTTTTACTGAAAATATTTATGTAAACGATAACGGAACCGGGAAATTTTCTGTTGATATGGATGGTTCTTCCTTAATGGCAATGGCCGGAGACCAAATAGGAAACCAGATGTTAGCTGAAGGAAAGAAAGATATTGATTCGACATTTACCTTTAAACAGATATTGGAAGAAAAAAAAGACAGTATAGCCAAGCTTTCCCCTGAAACTCAGAAAGAACTTAAAAAACTCGAAAATATAGTGGTCCATACCAAAATGAGTACTGAAAAGAAAGAGTTCCTAATGACTCTTTCAAACAACTTTAAAAATGTAAACGAATTACAGGATCTATTGCAAACGCTGAATACTTTGCAAAAATTAGAACAAGGCACCAGCGCTTCGACTCCTTTTGGGGGTGATTTTATGAATAATAACAGTAAATTGAGTTATTCTTATGATGCAAAGAAATTTATTAGAAAGGCAGTAGTAGACCAGCAAAAAATGGCTGAAAAAGCCAAAGATACAGCAGCAGATATGTCTAAGATGATTTTTGCATCGTCAAATTATATCCTGAAATATCATTTTCCAAAAAAGATCAAAAAAGTATCTAATCCAGGTGCTTTGTTTAGTGAAGACAGAAAAACAATTACAATTCAATACCCATTTACGGATTATATGGAGAATCCGGACAAGTTCAATTTAGAAGTTGAGTTTGAAAAATAATAAAAATGAATAAAAAAATTCAGCTTCAGGATTTAGGCCAGAAAGATTATAAAGCAACCTGGGAATATCAGGAGAAACTTTTTGCAGCTATTGTTGACTTAAAAATAAAAAACAGAAGGGAGGAACTCGATTTGCCAACTCCAAATTATCTGTTGTTTGTTGAGCATCCGCATGTTTATACTTTGGGTAAAAGTGGTGATCTTGAAAACTTGCTTTTAAACGAAAAACAGCTTGAAGCCAAAGGCGCGGCTTTTTATAAAATTAATCGTGGCGGCGATATCACATATCACGGGCCAGGGCAAATTGTGGGATATCCGATTTTAGACTTAGAAAATTTCTTTACTGACATTCATAAATATTTACGTTTTCTGGAAGAATCTATTATTTTGACATTAGCTGAGTATGGTTTGGAATGTGGCAGAAGTGAAGGAGAAACCGGAGTCTGGCTTGGTGCCGGAACACCCTTTGCACGAAAAATTTGTGCGCTTGGTGTACGTGCATCACGATGGGTAACCATGCATGGATTTGCCTTAAATGTGAATGTGAATTTGGGTTATTTTGATAATATTATTCCATGTGGAATTCGCGGTAAAGGTGTTACCTCTTTAAACGTAGAATTAGGTGTAGAA
Organism: Flavobacterium sp. Flavsp81; assembly: GCF_059491325.1. Classification (NCBI taxonomy): domain Bacteria; kingdom Pseudomonadati; phylum Bacteroidota; class Flavobacteriia; order Flavobacteriales; family Flavobacteriaceae; genus Flavobacterium; species Flavobacterium sp. Flavsp81. The sequence goes on from NZ_CP168505.1 coordinate 4,660,008, forward strand.
AAAGTTGATGAGGATGAAGTGAAAGCTAAAATCTTAAAACATATGACCAGTTTATTTGAAGCCGAATTTGTTTGATTTTTTAGATGATATAAATGTTTGACGAAAAGTATAAATATATAAATTTCAGTTTTAGAACAAAAAAGACTTATCAATTTGATAAGTCTTTTTTGTTTAAAAATCTAATTCGAATTGTTCCGGTAAAAGCCTGAAACTCATTCGGTGATATTTTGTAGTGCCATATTTTCTGATGGCATCACGATGTTCCCTGGTTGGATATCCTTTGTTTTGTTTCCAGTTGTACATGGGAAATTCTTTATGTATTTCATTCATGAATTCATCACGATACGTCTTTGCCAAAACAGAAGCTGCGGCAATACTCAAAAATTTTGAATCCCCCTTGATAATACTTTGATTTGGGATCGATTTTAGTAATTCTATTTCGGATAGGGAAAATTGTTTTCCAAAATTGTTTTTCAGGCCTAGTTTTGCATTTAATAACCTATTGCCGTCAACAATTATAAATTCAGGCTGCTGTTTTAATTTTAAAATACATTCCTGCATTCCTTTCATAGAAGCATTCAGGATATTTATTTCGTCAATTTCATCCGGATACAAATGTGTTACGGCAAAACAAACGGCATTTTCTTCAATAATTGGCTTTAAAAACTCTCTTGTTTTTTCGGATAGCTGTTTACTGTCATTTAAATCAGAATGTTCAAAATGAGCAGGTAAAATTACAGCTGCAGCCGTAACTGGTCCAGCCAGACAACCACGTCCGGCTTCATCAGTCCCGGTTTCGAAAACATATCCTGAAAAATTTTTTTGAAGCATTTGGTAAAATATACTTTTTTTTGCAAATATTAAAAATATTTTTTTAAAAATTATTATTGCATTTGTGATTATTTTTAAATGTGTGATTTTTTTTGATTTTTTAATAAATTATTAACTATTTATTTGGTTTATGAATAGCTTTTGATTGTTTTTGTTTTGAAAGTATTAAAATGTACAATTGTTTAAAACTTAAAAATTTAACTGTTTTTTGAGAATTGCATTTTAATTACAAGTTAAAAATATAGATTACTAAACCAATGTTAAAGTATTATTAAATTTAATACGAATATCGTATTAAATTTATTTGTTATATTAAGAAATAATTAAGAAGTTTGTTTCATACTAATTCAAAATATATTAAAATGAAATTAAAATTAAAATGGATTTGCACGCTATTAGTGGCTTTATCTATGCAGTTTTCTTTTGCTCAGGAGAGAACTGTTTCGGGAGTAGTGTCAGATGGTTCAATGGCTATTCCAGGTGTGAATGTTCTGGTTAAAGGAACTAAAACAAGTACACAGACTGATTTTGACGGTGGATATTCCATAAAAGCAAAAACAGGAGATGTCTTAATATTTTCATATGTTGGAATGGAAGATAAACAAGTTTCTGTTGGTGCATCAGATAAGCTGAATGTAACAATGGAATCCGGGGTTAAATCTTTAGATGAAGTTGTTGTAGTTGCTTATGGTACACAGAAACAAAAAGCAATTGTAGGTTCCGTAGTATCTATTGGAGCAGAGGTTTTAGAGAAACAATTAGCTACAAGTGTATTAACTAGTTTGCAAGGTAGTGTTGCAGGGGTTAATATTATTGCTGCAAGTGGTATGCCTGGAGAAAATCCAACTATTCGTATTAGAGGTATAAATTCTATTAATGCGGCGGCAGATCCTTTGATTATTTTAGATGGTGCTCCTTTTGCAGGAAACTTAAATTCTATTAGTTCAGATCAAGTAGAGTCTATTAACGTTTTAAAAGATGCTTCTTCTACTGCCTTATATGGTTCTAGAGGATCTAATGGAGTTATTGTGATTACAACTAAAAGAGGTAAATTAAATTCAGCTCCAAAAGTTTCATTTTCTACTGTATTAGGTTTTTCAAGCAATGCAGTAAAATTGCATAGCATGCTTGATTCTGATACTTATATGAAATACAGCTGGGAAGGATTAAGAAATGCGAATCAGTATGTAAGCGGGCAAACAGCTGCTGTTGCTGGACAAAATGCATCAAATAATTTAATAGCTTCACTAGGTTATAATCCATATACTGTGGCTAAACCAGTAGATGCTTCTGGAAATTTAGTTACGACTGAAAAAAATTGGGATACAGATTGGGCTTCTTTAATTTTGAATGATGCAGCGGTTAGAAAAGAGCATTCATTTGCAATTAATGGTGGTAGTGAAAATACAAAGTATGCTTTTTCAACAAATTACTTGTCTCAAGAAGGTAATGTGGTTACTTCAAAATTTGATCGTGTTACTACACGTTTGAGTATTGATTCAAAAATCAACAATTGGTTTACTACTGGTATTACTGCATTTTACTCTACTTCTAAACAAAATTACCCTTCTCAAAGTGGTTCAAGTTATCAAAGTGCGATTCAATGGATTTATAATGTTCCATCTATCTATCCAGTATATAGAAGAGATGATAATGGTGCTTTAATAAAAGATGGATCAGGTAATAACATATTTGATTATGGGGCAAATGTTGGTCAAGCAGTAAATGGCACACGTCCTACATTTAATAATGAAAATGCTTATGGTTCTTTGTATAAATATGATACAAAATACAATAGAGACAATTTTACTGCAAATGCTTATATGCAATTTACAATAGCTAAAGATTTGACTTTTAAAACAAATTTAGCATATGATAAATATTTGTATGACGATTATGACTATGCAAGTAATGAAGTAGGCTATGCTGCAAGTGTTGGTGGTAGGGTCACTCAAAATAGAGATATTACTACTGCTACGAACTTCATAAATACGTTGAGTTATAAAAAATCTTTTGGTAATCATAACCTGGGCGCTGATTTAATTCAAGAAGCTTATAATTTTAAAATAGATGTTCTGGGGGCACAAGGTGAAGGATTTTTGCCTGGAGTAAAAGTATTAGGTGGAAAAACATCTCCTACTGATGTGTCAGGATACATCAATGAAGATAGAATTTCTAGTTACCTTGGTCGTTTGACATATAACTACAATGAAAAATACTTCTTAGAAGGCTCATTCCGTAGAGATGGTTCTAGTCGTTTTGCTGAAGATGTTAGATGGGGTAACTTTTATGCAGTAGGAGGTTCTTGGTTAGTATCTGAGGAAAACTTCTTGAAAAACGTTGATGCTATTAATTATTTAAAATTGAAAGCTTCTTATGGTGAGTTAGGAAACCAAAGAATTCAAAATACAGATGGTTCTGATAATTATTTCCCTTATATTCAAAATTATGAAACAGGTTGGCCTGAATTAGATAATCCAGGTGTGATTTTAGGTAATGTGGTTGATAGAAATCTTAAGTGGGAAAAAACAGGATCTGCAAACGTTGGTTTAGAATTTGGTTTATTCAAAAATAGAATTTCTGGAACTGTTGATTACTATAATAAAAATTCTGTAGATTTAATATTGAAGCAACCATTACCAACATCTACTGGTAGTCCAACAGGTGGTGTATTAACAAATGTTGGTTCGCTTAGAAATTATGGTTGGGAGTTTTCTTTGAGTTCAAAAAATATTACAACAAATGATTTTTTATGGACGACAAGTTTAAATTTCTCACTAGATAAAAGTAAAGTTACTTCACTTACCCAAGAAAGTTTCGTAAATGGTAACAAAAGATGGGAAGTAGGTCGTTCTATATATGAATTTTATGTTCAAGAATGGGCAGGTGTAGATCCTGATACTGGATATGGTATGTGGTACAAAGATGTTTTAGGAACAGATGGTACTCCTACAGGGGAAAAAACTACTACAAAAGTATATTCTGAAGCTTCAAGACATTATGTAGGTCAAAGTTCTTTGCCTGATGTAATAGGTGGATTGACGAACTATTTTAGATACAAAGCATTTGATCTTAATGTTTTATTCAATTTTAGTTATGGTGCATCGGTTTATGATAGCACATATGCTTCATTGATGGATGGTTTTAAAACACCAGGAAGAGCTGCTTCTGCAGATTTAGAAAATCGTTGGCAAAATCCAGGGGACAACACTAATGTTCCATTATTATTGACATCAAATAATGATTTCACAAGCCAATCTACACGTTTTTTATTCAAAAACGATTATATAAGATTAAAAGCATTGAACTTTGGTTATAATTTACCTAGCAGTCTTTTAAATAAATTGAGTGTTTCTAAATTGAGATTGTATTTCCAAGGAGATAATTTATGGACATACCAAACTCATAAAGGAATTGATCCAGAGCAAAGTTTATCTGGTGCAACAAACAGTAGATCGTACAACCAAAAAATTGTTTCATTTGGTCTTAATTTAGAATTCTAAAAAAAATTATGAGTTTTTGTTTTTTTAGTTTTTTAAGCAAACTACTAAAAAGACATACCATAATAAGATTGATAATAAATAAATTATATATATATGAAAAATATATTTTCAAAATTTTTAGTAGCTTTCATCTCGGTAGGGATGTTAGTAAGCTGTAGTAAAGAATTTCTTGATGAACCACAGCCTACCCAAGGCGTTCCTTCAGGAGTTGTTTTTTCTTCAAGAGAAGGAGTAGAGGCTTTTATTTCGGGTATAATGCGAAATTTCAGAGGGCAGTTTCTTAATACATCAGGAGCTTCTAGTACAGATGCTGCGGGATTAAACTCGATTTTTACAGCTCGTTCTGTAAAAGGGAATGATATCATAAATACTACTAGTTGGTATGCTTTTGATTATGCAAATGATAATCGTGAGCCTACCTATAGAAGAACTACTTTTACATGGAACTATTGCTTTTACATGATCAATCAAGCAAATGGACTTATTGAAGGTGTTGAAGCAAGTACACTTGGAGATTCAGATAAAACGGAATTAGCGGCTTATGGCTATGCTTTAAGAGGCTTTTTCTATCATCAGTTGGTTTTAGAATTTGCTCCTACTTATTCTTTTGACCCGAATTATCCAGCACCACCTATTTATACTGCTACAGGAATTGAAGGTAAACCAATGTCAACAGTAAAAGAAGTGTATGCTTTAATTGAAAGTGATTTAACAAAAGCGGTATCAGGTTTAACAGATTCTCGTTTGGGTAAATCATACATTAACAAAAGTGTTGCAAATGCTATTTTGGCAGAGGTATATCAAGTTATGGGTAAATGGCCAGAGGCAGAAGTTGCTGCAAATGCTGCTTATGGCGGAAATCCAACTGCTGTTTTAAGTGCATCAACATACCGTTCTGGTTTTAATGATTATTCGAATGTAGAGTGGATTTGGGGTAATGCTCAATCTGCAGATCAAACTAATTATTATTATGGATTTCCAGCAGCCGGAGCAGATCATACGGTTTCTTCTTATGCCTCTATTTATATTAATAGTGAATTTGTAAAATTGTTTTCAGCAACTGATGTAAGAAGTTATTTCTTTCCAAAAAGTGCTAGCTACCCTTTGACTGATTATCGTTATTGGACTACTCGTAAATTTAAGTTCTCATTTGATGGTGATTTCGCAATTATTAGAACCCCAGAAATGATTCTTCTTGAAGCGGAAGCAAAAGCAAGACAAGCAGGTAAAGAAACTGCAGCACATGACTTATTGTATACGCTACAAAAAAACAGAGATGTAAATGCTGTTAAATCAGCTAATACCGGAGCAGCCCTGATAGAAGAAATTTTATTAGAAAGACGTAAAGAACTATATTGTGAAAATGGAATAGAATGGTTTGACGCAAAACGTTTAAGAAGAGGTATTACCAGAACAGGTAATCATAGAATTGGGGTTGCAGGTAATTTAACTGCAGATGACAAGAAATTTTCCCTTAAAATTCCTCAGGCTGAAATTGATGCTAACCCATTTATTGAACCATCAGTTAATGATAACAGATAATTTTTTTTAATTAGATAATGAAAACCGAATTTGATATATCAAATTCGGTTTTTTTATGGCTTAGTTTTATCGAATTAAATAATTGGCGTTAAATTTTGTGTCTTAACTTCTGTATTTGCAATGCAAATTTATAATTTATATATGTCTAATCATTTTTATCATTTACCTTTGCTTTACCAATTTTAATGGAAGTAATTACACATACATAAAGTTATCAAATGAGAATATCCTTTTTATTATATCTATTTGTCTTTCCAGCTCTATTATTCTCTCAGGAAAAAACTGTTCCTAAAAATAATTTAGATATGAATTCGAAATATTCAAGTGTTACGGATACTGTAAAAAAGAAAAAGAGCCTGATTGCCAAGATTGAGCAATATCAAATTATTACTTTAGAACACGATACGACTATAGTTGATACTTCGTTAACCTTAAAAAGTGCTTATAAGCAAAATTATCTCCGCAGAGATAATTTTGGACTTCTGCCTTTTTCTAATATCGGACAAACTTACAATACACTTCAATACAGCTTAACCGATTTTTCTCCTTATCCCGATATTGGTTTTAAAGGAAAACATTTTAATTTTTTGGATGCCAGCGAGATCCACTATTATCATGTTGCAACGCCATTAACCGAGTTGTTTTTTAATACAAGTATTGGTAAAGGGCAAAATGTCGATTCGTTTATTACTTTAAACACATCTAAAAATCTTAACTTTTTTGCAGGTTACAGAGGATTGCGTTCAGAGGGGAAATATATCAACCAGCTTACGAGTATCGGGAATTTTAAAATAGGAGCAAGTTATAATACTACTGATATGCGCTATGTTTTATACCTCCATTATACCTATCAGGATATTTTGAACGAAGAAAATGGCGGAATCACAACACCGGAAGATTTTGAAAGCGGAGATCCAAACTTTGCTAATCGCCAACGACTGGAAGTTTATCTGACTGATGCTGAATCTTTCTTAAAAGGGAAAAGGCTTTTTTTTGATCACGCTTTCAGAATAAACCCTAAGCAGGGGAATAACAATTTATATGTTACCCATCAGTTTAATTATGAGAACAAGTTTTTCGAATACAAGCAGCCTACGGTTTTATCAACAGTTGGTAATACTTCTGTTCAGAGGTTTGGGGAATCTTATGTTTCCAGTAATATGAAAGATCAGACCCGTTTCGAAAAATTATACAATAGAGTAGGATTGGCTTACGAAAACTCGCTGATTGGAAAATTTAATTTCTTTATTGATGATTACAGGTCAAATTACAAATACAACCGTATTATTTTTCAGGATGACGGAGACATTATTCCGGATAATCTGTTTCAGGAAATTAATAGTTTTGGATTGCAATATGAATACCAGAAAAATAAATGGAACGGGAGGCTTTTATATTCAAGATCTATTACAAATCAATCACTTTCTGACTTAGACGCTAAGTTGAGGTATAATTTAAATGATAAAATACAATTTGATTTCCGTTACAGAAATATCAACAAATTGCCCAATAACAACTATAATTTATACCAAAGCAGTTATGTAGAATACAATTGGTACAATGATTTTAAAAACGAAAAAATTAATTCGCTTAGCGCTAATGTTTTTACTCCATGGCTAAATGCAGAGGTGCAATATTCCGTTTTAAACGATCATTTGTATTTTAAAGATGTTGCTACTGCTGAACAAAAGGAAAATCGGGTTCAGATTATAAATCCCGAACAATACGGAAATACTATTAATTACTTATCTGTAAAGGCAAATAAAGAGTTTAAATTTGGAGATTTTGGTTTAGATAATACTTTCCTGTATCAAAAAGTAACACAATCAGATCTTATCTTAAATGTGCCGGATTTTGTAACCCGAAACACGTTTTATTATTCTACCTATTTCTTTAAAAAAGCACTTTATATTCAGACCGGAATTATTTTTAATTATTTCACAAAATACTATGCAAATGATTACAATCCGGTCGTGGGAGAATTTTTTGTTCAGGATACGAAAAAAATTGGGAGCTATCCAACGTTTGATTTTTTCCTTAATGGAAGGATTCGCCAGACCCGAATTTATTTAAAAGCAGAACATTTTAATGCTGCTTTTTCAGAAAATAAACTTTATTCAGCACCAGGTAATCCATATCGCGATTTCACAATCAGATTTGGTTTGGTTTGGAATTTCTTTCAATAGAAAAGCTGTTTTATCTTAAGACAAAAAAATTAAACTCAAAAATAAATGGACTTTTCAAATAACATTTTAGAAACTATTGGAAATACACCATTAGTAAAACTTAATAAGGTTGTTGCCGAAATTGACGCTTTGGTATTGGCAAAAGTCGAAACTTTTAATCCCGGAAATTCTGTCAAAGACAGAATGGCCGTGAAAATGGTTGAAGATGCTGAGGCTGATGGACGTTTAAAACCCGGCGGAACCATAATTGAAGGAACATCCGGAAATACCGGAATGGGATTGGCATTAGTGGCTATTATAAAAGGATATAAATTGATTTGTGTGATATCTGACAAACAATCCAAAGAAAAAATGGATATTTTGCGTGCTGTTGGTGCTAAAGTAGTTGTTTGTCCTACAAATGTTGAACCAACAGATCCTCGGTCGTATTATTCAGTTTCAAAACGCCTCGCTGAAGAAACACCTAATTCATGGTATGTAAACCAATACGATAATTTATCGAATACCCTGGCGCATTATGAGCAGACAGGTCCGGAAATCTGGAAACAAACAGAGGGTAAGATTACACACTTTGTAGTTGGGGTAGGAACCGGCGGAACTATTTCGGGTGTTGGGAAATATTTAAAAGAAAAAAATCCGAATATTAAAATTTGGGGAATCGATACTTATGGTTCTGTTTTTAAAAAATACCATGAAACCGGAATTTTTGATGAAAATGAAATTTACTCTTACATCACCGAAGGAATCGGGGAAGATATTTTACCTAAAAATGTAGACTTTTCTCTAATTGACGGATTTACAAAAGTAACAGACAAAGATGCCGCGGTTTATACAAGAAAAATTGCCTTGGAAGAAGCGATTTTTGTAGGGAATTCAGCAGGAGCTTGTATTAAGGGATTATTACAGCTAAAAGAACATTTTAAACCAGAAGATGTTGTTGTTGTTTTATTTCACGATTCCGGAAGCCGTTATGTAGGTAAAATGTTCAATGATGACTGGATGCGTGAGCGTGGTTTTCTTGATGAAAATATTACGAAGGCAGAAGATGTTATTAAAGACCACATTGATAAGGAATTGATTGTTGTTCGAACCGAAGAGTTGGTTTCGCATGCTATTGAACGCATGCGTAAATATAAAATATCTCAAATCCCGGTAGTTGATATCAACGGTTTTGTTGGTTCTGTTGATGAAACTGATTTGTTCAGAAGTTATGTGGCTGATAAAAATGTAGCTGAAAAACCTATTAAAGAAGTAATGGGGAAACCTTTTCCAATTGTGAGATTAGGAACCCCGATTGAAGAAGTTTCTAAACTTTTTACCAAAGAAAATGACGCTGTTTTAGTTGATTTAGAAAATGGTAACCATCATATCATTACTAAATATGACATTATTGGAGCTATTAAATAATTAAGTTTAACCGGGTAATTTCAAAACAGATGTCAGGCTAAGCGGAGTCGAAGCCCTTTCCGGAAAGCTTCTGGCTAAGTTTATTCTGAACGAGACGAATGGTTTCAGGAAGACAATGATTTATAGAAGTACAAAGATGTTTTACTCATTATACTTTTTGATTTTTTAATATTTCTATTGAATTATTTACAAAAAGGGAAATAATTTAGATACTATTTCCCTTTTTAATTTTTATTTCAATATAGATTTAATTACTACATCAGCTTGTTCAACAGCAGTAACATTTGCAATTGGATTTAGAAATTCTATAATTGTGAATTAATCTATTATATCTTAAGGTTACGAGAGAACTTAGGCTTCATTCAGTTTTCTTGTATAATTCTATGGTTATTTATTTACAGGATTTTATCTTTAATTAGTTTTTGAATTTAGTTGTTCAATATTTTTACTGATGATATTTTTATCGGCTAATGTTTTGGCAAGCCCCAATGCGGTTTCAAATTGTTGTAAAGCTTTTTTATTATCAAAGTCTGAATATAAATTTCCGAGTAAGGAATAATAAAAATGATTATCGGTTAAATTGAGTTTTTCGGCTTCTGTGATTGCTTCTTCCTTGCTTTTTACTTTTGATAAAACATATGTCCTGTTCAAAGCCACAATTGGAGAATATTCTAAAATGATCAGATTATTGTATAATTCGAGAATATGCTCCCATTTTTCGACAGTATCTTCTTTCTGCGTGTGCCAATAAGCAATTCCTGCTTCAAGATGGTATTTGGAAAGCGTATTTCCTGTTGATGATTTACTTAAAAAATAAGTTCCTTTATCTATTAATTCCTGATTCCAAAGCGATTGGTCCTGATCCTGATATAAAATGATTTCACCGTTTTGAGATGTCCTGGCTTCAAATCTGGAAGAATGAAAGCACATTAAAGCCATCAAAGCATTGGTTTCTGGTAAATTTGTAGCTTCATTTTGAGTTAATAAATAAGCAAGCCGCATCGCTTCGGCACAAAGATCTTTTCGTAAAGTTGTGTTTTGCGAAATAGAGTAGTAGCCTTCAGAATAAAGAAGGTATATTGTTTTCAAAACCGTATTCATTCTGTCCTTTACTTCAGAAGGGCTTGGATTTTGGATTTTAATATTTTTTTCTTTGAGTTTTTCCCTGGCACGATTGATTCTTTTGTAAATGACTTCCTTATTGGAAAGGAAAGCATCAGATATTTCATTTATTCCAAAGCCGCATAATAAATTAAGGGCAAGCGCAATTTGGGCTTCGTCAGAATTACAGGGATTACAAACGGTAAAGATCATTGCCAATTGACTATCAGCAATATTTTGGTCTGATAAATCAATATCTGTTTCAGGAATATTCAGTGGTGTATTGTGTTTTATTTCGGTAACTATTTTTGTTTCAAAAACGGTATTTCTTTTAAAATAATTTTTAGTTTTATTTTTAGCCACTGTATAAAGCCATGCCGTTGGATTTTCCGGGATCCCTTTTATGGCCCAGGTTTCTGACGCGGCCAAAAAAGTATCACTCACAATATCTTCGGCAATTTCAATATGATGAATTCCAAATAGATTGCAGAGAACCGAAACTATTTTTTGATACTCTGTTCTGAACAGGTTTGGTATAAGTTCTTTATTATCCATATTATAAAGCAAAATGCCTAAGTAAAGGTACAAAGGCATTTTTAATATTTATTATTTCTGGTTTAAACGGCCATTCGTATTTCTACATTTCCTCCAAAATTTAAAACCGGACATCCCTGGGCAATTTCGACTGCTTCATCATAATCCTTGGCCCTGATAATGGCCAATCCGCCAATAGATTCTTTAATTTCAGCGTAAGGACCATTTGTAATACCTTTATCAGAACTTACCAGTTTTCCTTGTCCGTCCCAACGCTGTAAAGGTCTTGCAATTTTATCCTGCGCAGCTAAACTTCCAAACCAATTTTGCCATTGCTGAAAATGCTGCTGCATTTCTTCCGGAGAAGGCTGTGTTTCTTTTGATATAAAATCTCTTCTGAAAATCAATAAAAATTCATTCATTTCTTTATGTTTTTATAAGTTGTCAATTTACATTTTTAATTTTTTTTTAAAATAAAGGCCATTTTATTAAGGTATAAATTTAATATTTTATCGAAAAAAAAACAGCCTGTTTATTTATCCAAATTGCCCCACTCTGTAATCTCCGGGAGTATTAGAGAAAGCAATATTAATGCAGTTCCATGTATTAATTGCAGCAATTGCAAGCGTAAGATCAATTAGTTCTTCCTCAGAAAATTCAGCTTTTGCAATATTGTAAATTTCGTCTGGAACATTGCAGGCATTTACGGCTTCTGCATAGGCAAGGGCAGCTCTTTCGCGTTGTGTAAAATAAGGGGTTTCTCTCCAGGCACTTAATCCGCACAAGCGTTGAATTGTTTCGCCATTAGCTAAAGCTTCTTTGGAATGCATGTCTAAACAATAAGCACAATTATTAATTTGGGATACTCTGTAATCTATCAGCTCTAAAAGAGATTTTTCGATTGTAGCTTTTTTCAAATAGCCTGTAATTCCAAATAAGGTTCCTAATGCTTTTTGACCTTTTTCCAATACATTAATTCTAGTTTTCATGTTGTATAATTTTAAATGTTATACCCTAATGACAACTGAACTTTCAGAATTGGACAAAAATTTTTAAAAAAAAATAAAAAAAAACACTTGCAACATTTTACAAGTGTTTGATTAAAATATTTTATTATTTAGAAAGTCATTCTAGCAGATTTTTATACTAAGCTATCATGAAAAAAAGTAAAGGAGTTTTTATTTAAGAGTTAAAGTCATGTTTGGAACTACAATATCACCATTACTTCCACTATAGCGTTGAGCAAACACTTCAATATAATCATTAGTGGCTAGCTCAACAGTGGCATTTAGCGGAAGCACTACAATATCATTTACAGCTGCCCCTCTACCATAAATCTTGTATTGGCTTAAAGCAGTACCATTTTTATAAATATAAATAATGTAAGTACCTGCTGCCGGAACCTGAAAAGAAATTGAACCGGTTATTAAAAAAATTCTTTTCTTTTTTCCGACATATTTTATCCTGTTAACACTTGGATCAGTTGAGAACCTAAATAAATTAGAATATGTTGTCAATGGAGTACCGCTACCAACTTTTACTATGTTACTGGGGTTTGAATTGTTAAAGGATACTCCAAGACCAGAACCCACAGAGTAGTCCATAGAGAAATCCCCGGCAGCATTCGAATCAGCTTCGGTAGGAATTCCAGTTGATCTGGCCGTCCAGTTATTAGTAAAATTGTATCCCGTGTATGTTCCTGTTGTATAGGGTTTTATATATCCTGTAGTGTTTGTGCCTGTAAAAACAACAGTCTCTAAATCTCCATCAGTTACGGTAAGGCCGCTTGTAGAAACATCAAAGCCTATAGCGGTACCGTTTACGGCGCTAAAACCTCCTTGCTTTTGTACCTGGGTAAAGGTTCCTGTCAATTTTTCAAAGGTTCCTGTATTATTACCAAACCATGCTAAATTGCTAAGTAATAATGAATCTACATTGGTGTAGGTTAATCCGTTAGCATTTCCCGAAAACTGAACTATACTAATAAACACCAATCCAAAGCCGGAAAGTGTACCTACTGTATTAGAGTTGGCAATAATAGTATCCCGTAGTAAAAAATTTTGTGCATTAGATGACGCGGTTAGATTAAAAACAAGCCCTGCAGTTGCTATAAGAGTTACATTTTTTATAGTTCCGCCTGTTGCTCCTTCAAAAATATTTCCTGTGGCACGGCGTATTATATCACTATTGGCATCCATCCCTTCCAGATAAGCATTATTAAGATCTATAGGGAAATTAAAGGTTATCATGCCGTTGATTTCATATAATGTATTTGAGTCTAAAACATATTTGGAACCTCCGCCGGCTGCAAGTTCAGCTGCTAAAACAGTAGCTAAAACATCAGTTGATCTTATACGTTTAAAATTGAGTCTGCTTGCTGTACTGTTTAAAGGTGTCCATGATGTGGTTGTACTTACATAAAAATAAAATGTTTTCAAGTCAGTATCATAGACCATTAAACCATCTGCAGGAGACGCTATCGCATTTTTTTGTGCAGTTGTCATTCTGGGTGCTAACATTCCCTGAGTAGTAGAAGAAATATCAAGAACCGAACTTGCATTTGGTGTTACGGTTCCAATTCCGATTTGTGCATTTCCTATAAATGTCAACAGGAAAAAAAAGAGTAATAAGAATGCCTTATGATTTTGTAGTGCAGATGCTATTATCATAATTTCTAATTATTTGAGGGTTAGTTAGGTTTGATTTAAAATCAATTATCAGTTGCCTGAATTTGAAATAAAAACTTTTTGAGTCAGCTTTTCATTATTTGCTGTTAAGAATTCTGCGATATAAACACCCTGGCTCATACTGCTGGTTGAAAAAACATAATTAGGGTCTGAACCCAAATCTTTTTTGGATAATACAACTCTGCCCAGCATGTCATATAGCTTAAATGATTTTATTGCTAAATGATTAGGGTTTGAAGCTTTTAAATTGTGATTAATGTTATCCTGATTAATGAATAAACTGTTAATGGCCTCATCAGGAGTGCCTAATGTTTGATTTGCAAACGTAATTTTAAATCGGTCTGAATAGGTTCCGGGTGCAACAGTTACTTCGTATGTGCCACTTTTTATATCATGATAAGAGGAGTCAAGCTCGTCATACAAATAAATGTTTTCTGAGGAATCAAAATTTACGACTTCCGGAACATAAAATTTGAATGTCGCATTGCTGGTAACTTTTACTGTTAATGGTATTCTTTTTGAAGGATCAAAAGTAACTCCCTGAATAACATAATTACCATTTGCAATCGAAAAAGATACATCATTAGGAAGGTCTTCGTCAATATTCATAGCATCAATGCCAAAATCTACTCCGTCAGTAGCTTCAGGTAAAAAAGCCAGCGCCAGTTGTCTGGTAAATTGATTGTTGATTATAGTATTTAATTTAAAATGCGAAATTTCAACTATATCTTCATTAGTTTCTGTGCTTTTAACTGTTTTACCTGTTTTTGCCGGTTTCTCAAATTTTGATAAACCGCTATCTTCCTGATAATATGCTCTGTGGGAATTTTTGAATGTCAATGTTCCATTTGCTGTGGCATTAATTATAAAACCCTGGCCAACTGGCGAATATTTACGCTCTATTACCAATCCGGATGATGTTCCTGTTGTATTTAAGGCTCCGGTAGATGTGTAGGAATTAAAAGTAGCGGGCACATAAACACCATTTGACCCTAAAGTACCGGGTGAATAAGAACCATAACCGCCTCTATAAGCGGTAAGGTAATGTGAGTTTACTGTTTTATCCTGTTCCCAAAAATAGGCTACGCCGCCTGATGCACTATTTGCAGCATCCAAAAGGAATGCATTCAGATGTAATGCTGAAGGATAGGGGTTTCCGGTTAATGTTGAGTTACCCAGACCTACCGTTATAGTAATATTTCCATCATTTGGTTTTCCTCTAAAATCATATCTTTGGGCACCTGTGCCCGGATTATTGGTTATGCCTGTTCCTTCAGGATCAACAGAATCACTTCCGCTGGTCCCTTTCATGGTAAAACCTTCCCCCGGTGCAATAGTTGTGGCGCTGCCTACAGCAACCCACTGCGAGTAATTATTGGAATTAACTAATTTATAAATCCAGGCTGACGCAATTGAGAGAGGGTTTGCAATGCCATCATAACTCCCCGCACCCAGAATAGTAGCTGCAGTAGCTGCAGTAGAAGTGGTAGGTCTGTTTAACATTGTAATTCCAAAATTTGCATTTCCGGAAGAACCAGACGCTATTCCAACAGGGGAACACCAATAATTATATTCGAAATTATCGGAGGTTCCTTCCTGAAAAACAGATAAAGTACCGGCTCCTGTATTAGTTGATGTTCCGGTAGTACCCTGAACAAGCTGAGAATTATTTCTCAAATATAGATTTGAATTTGTAGTTAAATTTACATCTTGTGTTACATATAGCACTTGATTCTTAACATACATAGATGCGTTGGCACCAAAATAAATTTGTGAAACAGATTTTGAGGAAATCAGTACCAGAAATAGTAGTATTATTTTTTTCATAATTTACATTTTTTGTACTAGTTATTATCAGACTATAAGTTATTTGAATTTTACTGGTGTAAATTCACCTTCTGGTTTTTCGAATCCAATATACGCCTAAGAAAACACCTGCTGCGAGTAATATTTCAACTTCCCGGTCTATTGTTACGGCTGGAGGAGGGAGACCCGGGGGCGGGGGAGTTGGTGCTGCATAAGCTGTGAGACTTGCAAGGACTGTTAAGATTAAGATTTTTTTCATAGGTCTAATTTTTAGAATTGAGGCAATCTTCACAGAAATTAAATCAGAAATGATGCTTAGCATATATTTTAAGGACTTGGGAAATCATTTATTCAGAATTAAAGCATCTTAATTAAAAATTAATCTAAACAATGTGGTACACGATAAAAGCAGTTTTTACAATTATAAATCAATTAGTTAATGCTTAAAAATTATAATATTATCGGATTATTTCAAATATACAAATATAAAATCTAATTTTCGGGGATGTAATGTAGTTTACATAGGAGTTATTTCTTATAAAATGAATTTTAACTAAAAACCTGAATTATGTTTAATAAAAAACAAAAAAGACTCTTTTTTTTGTAACTGTTTTTTTTCGAATGACTTACAAGACTCTTTTTGATCAATATTTATGAATTGTAAATGATATTTGACGTATTGAGCTAAAATTATGAAAACGAAAGAATTCATATTTGCTTCCCGTTAAAGAATTGCGTAGTAAACAAAAAACCCGAAAACTTTCGTTTCGGGTTAAATATATTGGCATAGAAAAGGATTATTATGGATTTTCTATGGGAGTTTCATTATACATTAATTTTCTTCTTCATCTTTTGAAATTTCCCCGCCTTCCTGCAGTTCTTTATTTGAATTCATCATAAGATCAAGCCTCATTTTTAACACGTTGATTATTTCTTTTTGATGTTCAATTTTTGATAAATTTATTGGCTTAATGCTTTCTAAATCAAATAAATAATCTTCTCTGACTTTTATTTTCTCTTGTAATTCTGTTAATTTTTCGCGAAAAACATTTGGATTATGATATTCGGCTGTTGTCTCATTAAGTGTATTATTGCTTAATATGCTGTGTAATAAATCTGTTTTTGATTCTGGTATTACTTCGCCATTTTCGTAATTTGATATTGTTTTAACTGAAACTCCTAATTTTTTTGCCAGTTCTGCCTGCGTGAAACCTAATTTTTTTCTTCCTTCTCTGATTTCTAATGCATTCATAATGTGTATTTTATAAATTTATTTCTTTTTTTAACAAGAAATATTTCTTTTTATTTAATTATTTTGTGTAATATTGCGTACATTTATTCTCGAATGAACATATATATGTTTTATTATGACTAACAAAGATACGAAAACTAAATCGAAATTGACAATTAGGGAAACTGAGACTATAAATAGGTTTACAACCTTTAATAAGTGTTCTGAAATTTTATGTGAGTTTTTCTTAATGGGATTTAAATCATTTGATGCATTAAAAGGCATCATGCAATTTCATTATCCGGATATTGATTTGATCAAGTTAAAAAGATTTTGGAATTGTCAATTAATGGATCGGGATATTGTCTTAAAAGTGGAAGCTGTTTATGAAAAAATGAAAAAATAATGTTTTTGAGTATTGTATTTAATCTTTTAAAATTAATTCGGTTATAATGCGTTTAAGATTGGGAAGGTTTAGGGAGGTTACGAAAGTTAGAAAAGAAAGCTAAACCAGTGTATCTAATATCCTGAAATTATGAATCTTTACAAAGAAATATACATAGTTATAATATTTGAAGTAAAATATAGGGTTACAATTGATTGTCAAAAACTTAAATTGAATGATTGAAAAAAACATAACTATGTGGGAAATGGATATAAATGCTGTTTTGGATTCTGAAATAACAGTTTGGGTTTTAGGAATTGCTGATTTGATACTTTTGGCAGTTATAGTGGTGAACATTGTATGTAATAAAAAAGACACTTACAATTTTCAAAAAATGAAATCCAATTTTAAGAATAAATAAAATCCTTCGGTCTACCGGTTTGTGACTAAGACAAATCAACATAAATAACTCAGATATTTTATTTTTCCAAACCTCATTTGGATCTGATTAAAATGTAGGGCTTATGAAGCCTTTAACGATTTCTGCTGTATTTCCTACAGATATAGTTTTGACTATAGTGTTATGATATTGACTTTCAGCTAATTGTATGATTAGTCAATAAGTGTTTTCGTGTTTTTTACTGCAGGAAAATTAACAGGATCTGCCATAAATGGTCTATGTTTTATATATATTGATTTTTAAGTTTTATATTATAAATCCTAAATAATTTAATATTGTCACATAGATTATAATTGTGAATATGCTCTGAGCAAGCGACAGCAATTTTAATAGTATAAAGTATTTGGGTTGGTTTTTCAAGTGTTTTTATTTTACATGGTATGCCGGAAATTATTTTCTGGCATATTTTTTATTCAAAAAATTGCTACCATTGAATAATCATTAATAGAAACTCTATTTTTTTTTGCAGGAATATTTTATATTTATTATTTAATTGTGTTATTTTTTGTAGATTATATATCTATTTAGCGAAAATTTTGTTTTTAAGTAACTCCTTTATTCTTATGTATCTGTTTTATTCTTTAATTTTGGTACAATGTCGAAATTTAAAGAAACGACATAATAATATTTTAATTCAGATTAATGAAAAATTCAATAATTATCTGGTTGGTACTATTTTCTTTCAATCAACTTAGCTTTGCTCAATACTCTAATTTAAAATTCGAAAATTTTGATACAAATAATGGTCTTTCAAGCAGTACCAGTGTTGAAATTTTTCAGGATAGTGAAGGGTTTTTATGGTTTGGAACGATAGATGGTTTAGATCTGTACAATGGTTATGAATTTGAAATTTACCGACCAATTATTAATGACCTTCATTCTATCAGTAATAACAGGATTAATACAATAACTGAAGATAGTAAAGGACTATTGTGGGTAGGGACAAGCAATGGGCTGAATATCTTTGATAAAGATTCACAAAAGTTTTACAGAGTAAATCTTTATGGCAAAAATGTTGAGAAATTAAATTTAAGGGAAGAAATAAATAGTTTATTATTTGACAAAAAAACAAATTTACTTTGGGTGGGTACTAAAAATGGATTGCTGAAAATTAATTTAACATCTTCAATTACGCCCTCTTTTGACAATTTAGATTTTACCCGCTATGTAAATAATCCGAACAATAAAAAATCTATAGATAATAATAATGTAACCAGTATCATTCAGGATAGATATGGAAATGTTTGGGTAGGTACAAATGGAGGTCATCTGAATAAATACAATTCAAAATCAAATTCTTTTGACAGGGTTAACATTGTTTTCGAAAAGAATCAATATTTGGATCACTTGCCAAAGCAAATTCTTATTGATAAAAACGGTGATTTTTGGATTGGAAATGATTTAGCCCATCTTTATATTTTTGACATTAAAAATCAGAAGATTAAAAAAATTGCACCAATAAATAATACTATTCCAATATTTGATTTATTTCAGGATAAAAAGGGTTTGGTCTGGGCTTCTACGGATGGCAGCGGAATCTATTTATTGGATAAAACCAAAGGAGCGATTCAGCATTTGGTACAAAGTCAGGATGATCCATTTTCGTTGCCAAACAACCAGCCTTCAAAAGTCCTGGAGGATAAAGATGGTATCTATTGGATTGCTACATATAATAAAGGAATCAACAAATTAGCTTTGTTTAAATCTTCATTCGGGCATCATTTTTACAAACCCAACAGTGATAAAGGTATAAGTACTAAAATTGCACAATCTGTAACAGAAGACAGTAAAAGAAGAATTTGGATTGGTACCGATGGTGGAGGGTTGGATTTATTTGATAATAAAAATGGTTCTTTTAAACATTTTAAAACAATTCCCGGAAATGCAAGTTCTTTAAGTTCCAATAAAATTTTATATTTATTAGAAGGAGAAAACAATGTTTTGTGGGTGTGTACGTGGGATAAAGGACTTAATAAATTCGATACAAACACCGGATTGGTGAAAAGATATGAGAATGATCCGGCAAACCCGTTTTCAATTGGTCAGAACACGGTTTGGTGTGCGGCAAAAGATAATCAAAAACGAATATGGCTTGGAACCTCAACAGCGGGATTGAATTTATTTGATACTGAAACTGAAAAGTTTTTTCAATTTAAAAACATCTTAAATAATCCGAAAAGCCTGATCAGTAATTTTGTCTTTTCTCTTTTTGCAGATTCTAAAAACCGTTTATGGGTAGGAACTTCATTGGGGCTTTGTTATGTGAAACTAAATAGTTTAAATAAAAGAATTCCGGCGAGTATTAATTTTGAAGAGATAAAGATTAAGAATATCCAGGGAAATCGTATCAATCATATCACAGAAGATTATAAGGGAAATATTTGGGTGGGCACTGATATGGGATTGTATCAATTAGACCGGAATCTAAAATTAAAACATTCTTACTCCTCTAATAATGGGCTTCCTAATAATTTAGTGGTAGGGCTTCAGGAAGATAATGATAAAAATATATGGATCAGTACCAAGAGCGGATTGTCATTACTGAATCCCAAAACTCAAAATATTAAAAATTTTAATGTCCACGACGGATTGCAGGGAGTGGAATTTCAAAGTAAATCCATTGCAAAAACTTTTGACGGGAAAATTATTGTGGGAGGCATAAATGGATTTAATATTTTTTATCCTAATGATATTTCGCCTAACTCAAATAAAGTTATACCAATTATTACTGATATTAAGGTGTTTAATAAAAGAATAAATGCTGGTGATACTATAAACGGAAGAGTGCTTTTTGATCAATCCATATCAAATCTGGAGGAATTAGAATTAAAGCATAATGAAGGTTATATTTCGTTTGGTTTTGTGGCTTTAAATTTTCAAAATCCTGAACGTGTCAAATACGCTTATAAAATGAGCGGTTTGGATAATGATTTTATTAATGTAAATAAAAACAGAATTGCTAATTATGCCAATTTAGCACCCGGGACCTATAAATTTGAAGTTATAGCGTCAATCGACGGACAATGGAAAAGTGCAGGAAAGACAAGTCTTTTTATCAAAGTGCTTCCTCCTTTTTGGAAAACATGGTGGGCTTATTTATTCTATTTTTTATTGCTCATAGGAGGTGTATGGTTTGTGTTGGATTTTTATGCTAAAAAAATAAATGAAAAGAAAGAACACGAACTGGACCAGATGAAGCTTCGTTTTTTTATCAATGTTTCGCATGAGTTCAGAACACCGCTTACATTGATATTAAATCCGGTTGAAAAAATATTATCTCAGGCAAATGATGTTGAAGAGGTAAAAAAATCAGCTAATTTAATTCAGAAAAGCAGTAAACGGCTGCTGTATCTGGTGGATCAGCTTTTGGATCTTAGAAAAATTGAATCAGGGAAATCATATTTGGAAGTTACCAATCTTGATATTATTAAATTTTCTAAAGATATATTTTATTTGTTTGAAGATTTGGCAAAGACCAAAGACATTCGGTTTGTTTTTGAGTCTTCGTTAAAAGAATATTATGGTATGTTTGATCCGGATAAAATTGAAAAGATATTGGCTAATTTGTTATCAAATGCTGTCAAATTTACTAATGATAAAGGAGTGATTAAGATTTCTATTTCTGAAGAAGAGAGTTTTAAGAAACAATATAAGTGGTTGTTTTTTAGTCCTGTGACTTCTCATAAAATGATTCAGATTAAAATTACGGATACAGGAATTGGATTTAAAAAGAAACAATTAAAAGAGGTGTTTCAGCGATTTTTTCATGCTGATTCTTCAAAAACAGGTACAGGAATAGGATTGAATTACACTAAAAGTTTAGTCGAGCTGCATCAGGGACAGATTTCGGTAGAAAGTAAATATAAATCAGGATCCACCTTTACGGTTCAGATTCCAACAGACATAAAAACAGATGGCAAGCTTGTCAGAAAAGGGTTTAAGCTAAATATTTTGCCTAACAAGCAAATGAACAGTATAGAATCAGTTGCTTATGAAATTGCCATTAACGATGAGTCTGATATCGTACATGATGTAAGCAGTGAGGAAGAAAAAGGAAATAAACCGGTTGTGCTGTTAATTGAAGATAACAAAGTTCTCCGTAATCATATTAAAAATGAATTAAGCGACCAGTTTAAGGTTAAGGAAGCAGCTAATGGTACTGAAGGACTGGAAAAAATACGCAAATATTTTCCTGATGTTATAATCAGTGATGTGATGATGCCCAAGATGGATGGGTTTGAATTGTGTCACGAGGTTAAAAATGATTTTGAAATCAGTCATATTCCAATTTTGTTATTAACTGCGAGAAATCTTGATGAAGATATTCTTCAGGGATATCAAACGGGTGCTGATGGCTATCTTTCGAAACCGTTTAATATGAATATTTTGAAAGCAAGAGTTGTTAATCTTTTAGAAGCCAGAAAAAGATCCAGGGACCGTTTTTCATCTATTGGAGGGATTGTTCCTTCTTCGGATATGACTATTAATTCTCTGGATGAACAATTTTTAGAAAAATCAACTAAGATTGTAATAGCTAATGTGAGTAATATTGATTTTACCCTGGATGATTTAATTGGGAATCTCGGTATGGGCAGATCACAGTTTTACAGAAAAATAAGTTCATTAACAGGGCAAAACCCCAGTAATTTTATCAGGACCATCCGATTAAAATATGCTTCTGAATTATTATTGACAAATAATTTTTCGATAAAAGAAGTAGCGCATAGTTGTGGTTTTAATTCTACAGCCTATTTTACAAAAACCTTTAAAGAAGTTTTTAAGGTTACCCCTTCTCAGTATATTCAAGACCAAAAAGAAAAAAAGGAGTAAAAAAAACAGATTTTACACAGAAAAAAAAGTTAACCAATCAGCCTGATTTTAAATTTAAAATCAGGCTTTTTTATGCGGTAAAATTAATTATTCAATTATTAAAAGTAGTATGGCCTGATTTCATTTTTTCTTCATTATCAATTTTCAGTTTAAAATTGAAGGAAAATATATCTTGTGAATTAGAAATACGTCTCCAGGTTAAGAAAAAAGAATATTTTTTTTAAGATTCATTGTATTTCAGTTGTTTATGTGCGTGATTTTATGGGGAATACGGGCGAAAATACTAAAATGGATGATAAGTTATAGTCTTTGAACGGTGAATTATAGTGGTAATATTCTTTAATATTTAATATTGTATTGCACTAATTGGTGATATGGCAACTAAACCAGTTTAAAATTACGAGTATTAAAATTATTAACACAAAAAAACATCAAATGTGAAATTACAAATTACACAATCATGATTTACCATTTTTCTATAATGATATAGAATAAAACCAAAAACAAAAGCCAAAAACAAATTTAATTAATAACAACAAAAACAATTCATTATGAAAATAAATGTCTTGAAGAAAAAGAATATATGGACCAGGGTTAAACCATCCCTGGTCTTGTCTTTTCTAATTTGCTTTTCTTCCCAATTGTTTGCCATAAACACGGGGGTAAATTTTTCAGGAAAAGATTTGCAAAATAAAACAACGCAACAAATAACGGTAACGGGAAAAGTAGTTTCGGCAGACGATAATTTAGGGATCCCCGGAGTAAATGTTGCAGTAAAAGGTGTAAAAGGCGGTACAACTACCGATTTTGACGGAAGCTACAGTATTAATGTAGATTCTTCTGATGCAGTACTGGTTTTTAGTTCTGTAGGTTATAAAATTAAGGAAGTTCGTGTAGATTCCCAAAAAACTATCAATGTCACTTTAGTAATTGATGTTTCATCATTGAATGAAGTTGTGGTTGTGGGTTATGGAACTCAAAAGAAAGCCGTAATAACCGGAGCCGTTGAGCAAATTACCAGTAAAGTTTTTGAAGACAGGGCCGTGACTAATGTAGGTTTGGCATTACAGGGACAAACACCGGGATTAATGGTAACCAGAACTTCTTCAAGACCGGGCAATGAAGGAATTGCTTTTCAGATACGCGGAGCAACTTCTATCAATGGCGGCACGCCGCTGGTAGTTATAGATGGAGTTCCTGCAATTAATTATTTTTCTTTCCAGAATATGAATCCGGATGATATCGAAAGTATCAGTGTTTTAAAAGATGCTTCGGCAGCTATTTATGGATCTCGTGCTGCTAACGGAGTAATCCTGGTTACTACTAAAAAAGGGAAAGGAAAAGTGAAAATAGATTATAGCAGTAATTTACGTTTTACACAAAATGGAATTACCAATTATTCGGCATCATCACAACAATATGCCTCTTTATGGCTCGCTGCTAATGCAGAAGAAACAACACCAAACTGGTGGGGCTGGAGTACTAAGGAAAATATGGAAAAAATGGCAGCCGGGGTTGAGGGAATTTATCCGACTCAATTTTGGGGAGATGTATTTATCGGGAAAGGGAATCGTATCGATGAAATGTTTGCACAACGATTTTCGTACCAGCATAATTTAAGTATTTCCAATAAAACAGATACTTCGGGTTATCGTCTCTCTCTTGGATATGCTGATAATCAGGGAAATCTGGCAACGGCTTATGATGGGCAAAAACAGTATAATGCACGTTTTAATTACGATTATAAATTATCGGATAGAATAAAATTAGAAACTGGTATCAGTTTTATAAATGCTATTACACAAACACCTTCCGTTGGACTCGATGCAGCATTATATGCTCAGGATATGCCTTTCTTTCCTGCTAAAAATCCGTATGGGCAATGGAATGCCAATTTTGGAAACGTAGGGAACAGGAATTCTGCGGCAGCAACAACCGATGGTGGTAGAGACAATAGAAAGTCTTTGACCAGCAGGTTAGATTTTAAAGCTACTTTCAATCTGTTAAAAGGATTGGATTTAGAAGGATTGGTTTCATATCAGAAAGAAGATTTTAATCAGGAGCGTTATATAATACCGGTTCAATTGTACGATTGGTATGGTAATAAATCTGTTGAGAACCTTTCCAACACAATTCAGAGTGCAAGTAATCCGGGATATACTTCCAGAGACTACAATTCTTTTTATCAGTATTATTCGGCTTTGTTAAGATATAATAAAACCTTTAATGGGCATCATCATTTTTCAGCCCTTGCAGGTGTGAATGCTGAGAAAACACAAATTCAAACCTTATCCGGATCACGTGCCTTTTTTACAGATCTGGGAGTGTACGATTTAAATACTGCAGATCCTACAACTTCATTCAATGGAGGAGGAAAAAGCCAATTTGGGAATTATTCCTATTTAGCCAAATTTAATTATGACTATGACGAAAAATATCTTATTTCGCTTTTAGGACGTCATGACGGAGCATCCAATTTTGCTCCGGGATATAAATTTAAGGATTTTTGGGGAGTCGAATTAGGATGGGTATTTAGTAAAGAAAGTTTCCTGAAAGATAATTCTGTTTGGAATTTTGGCAGAATCAGAGTTTCTTCCGGAGTGTCAGGAAATTATACAGGTATTGGGAATTATGATTATGTTTCAACGGTTAATCTTGGTACAGCAGTATTAGGGCAAACTCCGGCAAATCAAACAAGTTCTTCTTTAGCAGGAGGCGGTTTGGTGAGTTTGGACAGAGAATGGGAAAGGGTATATCAAAAAAATATAGGGCTTGATCTTGCTTTTTTTGATAATAGATTATCTGCGACATATGACTTCTTTATAAAAGACAATAAGGGGATGCTGACAGATGTTGCTTACCCGGCTGTATTAGGTGCTACAGCTCCTAAAACCAATAGTGGAGAACTGAATGTAAATGGTTGGGAAGCTGTAATTACCTGGAAAGACCACAAAAATGATTTTTCTTATAATGTTTCTTTTAACATAAGCGATACCAAAAACTTATTGAAACATAAAGAAGGTGCTGATACTTATGGTGCCGGTAAAAATAATGTAAACGGATATCCATTAAATTCCTGGTTCTTATTTCAAACAGATGGGTATTTTAAAGATCAGGCAGAGGTTGATGCGTATTATGCTGCCAACGCTGCAGGAAAGGAAGAAATGAACAGAGTTGTTGTTGGAACGGCATCTCAATTACGACCGGGAGATACTAAAAGACTTGACTTGAATGGTGATGGAGTTGTTACGGGGAATGGCAGTAAAACCAGTGACCTTAAGTATATGGGTGATGCTAATCCACATTATATATTCGGAATCAATTTAGGAGGCTCATACAAAGGATTTGATCTTGGTGCTTTTTTTCAGGGAGTTGGTAAACAGCAAATTATGCGTTCAGGCTATTTAGCCTATCCATTTGCAGTTCTTTCTACCAACCAGCCAACTAATTTTGAAGGGAGAACCTGGACTGTTGATAATCCCAATGCCGAATTCCCTCGTTTAACAACTAATTCAAATCGGGCAAACTGGAATTATTCTTCTAATGATTTTATGCTGGAAAACAATGCTTATATCCGTTTGAAATCGTTAGTCATTGGTTATACGTTACCAAAGAGCATTACAAGCAAAGTTAAATTAGATAGAGTTAGGATGTATTTCTCAGGAAATGATTTATGGGAAGCCACTAAAATAAAAGACGGTTATGATCCGGAGATGGGAGAAACTTCTCAAAATGCAGGTTACCCTTATTATAGAACCTTGTCTTTTGGTATAAATGTAAGCTTATAAGTAATTTATAAATAGTAAAAACATACAATATGAAAAAGTTAATATATATGACTTTTATAGGAGGATTGACATTAGGTCTTTTTTCTTGTCAGGACGATTTTCTGGATTTGAAACCTCAGGATGCTTTTAGTGATGCTTCTTATTTTGTTAGAGCTTCTGATTTTAAAGCGTATACTACCGATTTTTATGGCCAATTGATGGGCTGGAGATCACCGTATGGAGGCAATGAGATTTATCAACACATGGATTTTTCATCAGATTTATCAGTTTATTTCAATTTCCAGGCAGATGTCGGACGTGGTACAATAGGAGTAGGGGCTGGTGATGCCCGATGGACTAATCCATATGCATGGATACGTAAAACTAATATCCTGCTATCAAAGGAAGCTGTTTATCCGGGGGATAAAAATGATATAGCACGCTATATTTCCGAAGCTTATTTCTTTAGAGCAAATGCTTATTATTCTTTGTTAAAAACTTTTGGAGGTGTGCCCATCGTTAACGACGCTTTAACTGTTGACTCTCCTGAATTGAAGGCGCCCCGCAATAGCAGATATGAGGTTGTTACTCAGATTTTATCTGATTTGGATAAAGCAATAGCAAATTTGCCCGTCGAATCAGCAATTACACCTACAGATAAAGGTCGTATTAGTAAATGGGCTGCTAAAGCATTAAAAGCTGAGGTAGAATTATATGAGGCTACCTGGAGAAAATACAATGGTACATCTACAGATTTTGATGGTTCTGCAGGCCCTGCTTCAGATCAGGTCAGTACCTTTTTAGCAGATGCTGCCAGTTTATGCAAAGAAATAATGGATAATGGAGGATATTCTTTGTGGAATTATAATAGTACTGCAGGAATGATAAACGAGAGTTATTACTATTTGTTTAATCTGGAAGATGCGGGGAGTAATCCCGGAGGCTTGACTAAAGCCAGTAATAATGAGTTTATTCTTTATGGAGTGTATGATGTAACCTTAAGAACAGGGAATCAAAATTTATCACTAACCTCAGGGAATGCAGGTAACAGCCGAAAAATGATGGATATGTTTTTATGCACCGATGGGTTGCCGCCTTCCAAATCTCCATTATTCCAGGGATATCATGCCGTGGGAGATGAATTTAAAAACAGGGACTTAAGAATATTAGGATATATGGGAGCCGCACCTACAACCGCATCTTTAGTAAATGGCGGCGGTGGTTACGGAAACAGAAAATTTATTGCTTATAAATATGGTACTTACAGAAATGCCAATCAGGAATCTGCCAATTATCCGATTATTAGATTGGCAGAAGTATATCTAATGTACGCAGAAGCTTTGTTTGAAAAAGATGGAACCATTTCAGATGCTGATTTGAATCTGTCAATCAATAAAATCAGGTCCAGAGCAGGTGTTGCTTCTT
The DNA here is from genome assembly GCF_059491325.1 of Flavobacterium sp. Flavsp81. Lineage (NCBI taxonomy): Bacteria > Pseudomonadati > Bacteroidota > Flavobacteriia > Flavobacteriales > Flavobacteriaceae > Flavobacterium > Flavobacterium sp. Flavsp81. Next base: position 4,687,703 of record NZ_CP168505.1, read on the forward strand.
TGACTAATGCGTTGGTTACGGCTAATGGATTGAATATGAAAGAAGAAATAAGAAGGGAACGCACTTTAGAATTGTACCGTGAAGGATTCCGTTATGATGATTTGAAACGTTGGGGTATTGCCGAAGCAGAACTTAATCAGTCTACTTGTGGTCAGGTAGTAGGAGATGCATCATATACTACACCTTATAGAGACGCTACCGGTGCTGCAACTACAGCATATAAACCATCAACTTATGTTTGGGGCGAAGAAATTGTCAATACAGGTAAAGGGCCTTTGAAATGTATTGTTATAGACAGTAAAACTAATCGTGTTTTTTCAAAGAAAAATTATTTGTGGCCAATACCTCAGGGTCAACGTAATTTAAATCCTAATCTTAAACAAAATCCAGGTTATTAATTAAATAATAAAGTTGGCAAGTGTACTTTTTATACTTGCCAGCCTTAAAAATATTCATCTTAAATTTTTAATCATGAAATTACAAATAAAAAAATACATCAGTTTTATGTGGCTGATAGGGATGTTAATTTTATTAAACGGCTGTGAGGCGGATGCAAATTTTAAAATATACGAATATCCGGAGCAGACAGTTACCGGAATGAGCCCTGAAGCTGGATATCCAGGAATAAATGTCACCATAACGGGTAAAGATTTTGGGACACTACCAAAAGCTGTAAAAATATATTTTGGAACTATTTTGGCTAACGTTGTATCTTGTGAAGATACTAAAATTGTCGTTCAGGTTCCGGCTAATGCAGTGTCAGGTGATGTAAGTCTTAAGATATGGAATCATGACAGTGGGATTATTGGATCATTTACAGTTATGCCTGCCCCGGCAATTACGTCAGTTGTCTCAGCTAATGCTTTGAACCCTGTTGCTTTACCAGAGGTTGATATTGTAACTATTAATGGAGTTAATTTTGGCACCGATGCATCAAAAGTAGCGGTAAGTTTTAGTGGAACTGCAGCAACAATACAAACCATTGCAGACAATAAGATTACTGTAATGACACCAGCAAACTATGCTACTGGTTTTGTTTCAATTACAATGGGAGGTTTAACCATTTCTAGTACTTCACCAATAGTAAATCCAAATGCAGCTGGTGATCTTACCCCTTATTTTTTAAAAAATACCGGACCTGGCTTCACTCAATCTGGGGTAAGTGGCAGATGGGGAACTCTTGCCGCACCATGGGTTACCAATGCTGCCGCAAAAAATAAATCAGCTACTTATGGAGGATATACTGCTGATAAGGCAGATAATGTTATTGGTAATATTTGTTGGGAAACTTATGGAAATACTCCTATAACTAACGGAATAATATATCAGCCTACTTCTATGCCTTTATCAGTAGGAAGTTATACTATAACATTTAAAGTTTACTCTGAAATTCAGACTGATTCTTCAGTTTATTGTGTGGTAGCAGCAGGAGGAAACGGTATTCCTACTTTGTCTAATCTTTCTACAGCAATAGCCTCAGTGGCGCTTCCTAATCCAGCAGTTGTTGGAACGAGTCAGCCTCGCGCTACGGAAACTAAAACTTTAACGTTTAATATCACTTCTCCTCAAGTGGTTTCTATTGGATTTCTGGGTAATCTGACAGCTAATAACTACTTCTGGGTATCGTATATAAAATTAGTCAAAAATTAGTTTTTGAATATTTAATGTTTAAAAATGATAAGGAATTAAAGAGACAATCCTTCTATGGAGGCACTTTGCCTGCCGCTATTTCAACATTGCCACTTTATGCCTGAACCAAATGGTAATTTTAAAGACTTTGATCAGTTAAATGTAGTTGAAATAGAGTTTTAAGAAAAAAAACATAATTCACTTGTAGTTAAATCCTTGGTTGTTATTGTTTTATTAATCACGCCAAGGATTTTTAATTAATCAGGATTTTAATTATTGAAATTATTTTAACCCCAAACCTAAATGCAGACTATTATGTTATGAAATAAAAACTACTATATTTTTTTCTAATTATCCTTTTTTTTCAAAAAGACAGGATATTTCGTGTCATAAGACTGGCTTATATTATCTTTTACAAACGATAGATATTGATCCGGAAGAAGTCTTCTCAAAGCTTCATTTAATTCATTAAAGAAAATATTATGAATCCAGTTTAATGTATGTTTAAATTATGGATTAAACGTTTAATGAATAGGCTTGTAAATTAAAAATACCACGATTTTAATTTACGCTTTTCAGTCCCATTTACCACTTTTATTGAGGACATGAAAAAATCAAACAACTCTTATTTACTATTTTCAGAAGGGAAACAGTAAACACATAGTTGAAAACTTCACGAATTTTATACTTTTAAATCAATGAGAAAACTTAATTCAATTTCATTAGTTGGAATCTTGCTGCTGTTTTTTGTATTTAGCCAAAATGCTTCGGCCCAAAAGACATTCGTCCATCCGGGCATTCCATTCACCCAATCTGATTTGGATCAGTTGAAAGTAAACATAACCAAAGAACCTTGGCTTTCAGGTTATAATGCATTAAAAAACGATTACAGATCTCAACTTTCTTTCGCTATGAGAGGACCATTTGCAACGGTGACCCGTTCACCGGATCTGAACAATAGCCCATGGAAAATAGACATGGTTGCTATTCATAACTTGACTTTTATGTATGTTTTTACAGGAGACGCAGCCTATGCCGCCAAAGCTACTCAAATATTAGATGCCTGGGCTGTAACCAATACCACCTGGGGCGGAGGAGAGAACATGCTGGACATTGGTGATTATGCGCCATATTTTATAACCGCTGCCGATATTTTAAAGAGTACCTATCCAGGCTGGACAGCAGATAATACAACACATGTCAATAATTATTTTGCCAATGTACTCTATCCTGCCTCCTGGGTTCCTAATCCGCTGAGAGATTGTAATAAAGGAGCAATCCAATTACAAATTGCCTTGGGTATAGCTGCTTTTTTAGATGATGAAGTAAAGTGGAATCAATCCATAGAATCATACAGAATGGAAGCCGGTACTGCTTTGCGTAATAGCTTGCCATCAGGACAAGTAGGTGATTCCGGTCGTGATGATCACTGGTTTGGGCAGGCCTGGGCACTGACATGGGATGCCGAAGTCGCCTTTAAGCAAGGGGTGGATATGTTTGCCGAAATGAACAATCGCCTTTTAGCAGTTGGGGAACTATATAATCATTATGCGATAGATCCGACAGGACTGACTTTTACACCTTATGGCGGATACTCAGTATATTGGACTAATGGCTGGGGAATAGCGACAGGCTCTCGTAAACAACATCCATTCAATAATATTATACAGGCTGCCTATTCACTCCGTAAAGGTATTCCAACTCCATATACGGATCAGATGCGTACATTAGTTGGTGAAGGAGCATGGTCATTCCTATACTTAAAATCTTCGGACAATTCAACGGCAACAGCCATGACTCCGATTGTTTATCCTTCTGAAAGTGCTGTACCATCGAATTATTTTAGTAATACAGACATTGGTATTACCGGTATTAAAGGAAGTGTTACTTCCAACGCAGGAACCTGGACAGTGAAGGGAGCAGGTTCATCAGCTGCCAGCTCCAATAATTTTACTTTTAAACCTGTAAAAGGGGATGCGGCCATCGTAGCTAAAATCGAAAATAATTCTATTAGTAATGCAGTATCAGGACTGATGATTCGTGAATCGCTGTCTACTACATCAAAATATGTATCTATCAATTTTAATCCGCCGGGGACTATCAATGCAAGCGGTTCAGGAGCTACAGCTTCAAGCAGCGGTTATACCCATTATAGTACGAGTTCATCATGGTGGCTGAAGTTAGAACGGGTTGGAAACAGAGTATTTGTTTATCATTCTGCAAATGGAAACACATGGACAAATATTGCTTTGTTCATCATTTCACTTCCTGCTGATGCTTATATTGGTTTTTATACAGTATCAAGAAATACTTCAGCATTAAACACAGCTACGTTTAGCAATGTGGCTATCAATAATACCTTCCCTGTTGGTTCACCTGAAATCAATAGTTCAACTTCGGCAACAGGAACTTTAGGAACAGCTTTTAATTTTAATGTTGCTGCCAATGGTTCTCCAACAACTTATGCTGCAATTGCTTTACCTGATGGTTTAACTATTGATCCTGCAACCGGTATTATTTCAGGAACGCCTGCTACTGTTGGTAAAAATGTAGTGCTTTTAGAAGCTTCTAATGCCAATGGAACAGGAAAATCGGCCCTTGTTATTGATGTAATGAGTGATCAGGCACCAATTGCCATTAACAATTTAGCGGTAAGCTCTGCTAATTCTGTCATTAACCTTACATGGACTGCAACAGCAAATGCAACGAGCTATTCTGTTAAACGTTCATTGATTTCTGGAGGACCATATACAGCTATTCAGACAAACATTACAGGGAATTCATTTATTGATCCGGCACCTGCTTATGAAGTTAATAATTATTATGTAGTCACTGCTTTAATAGGTGAAAACGAAAGCGCAATATCCAATGAGGTATTTGGATCTGTTCCTCCTGCAGTACCATCCAATCTTGTTGCTGTAAGTAACAATGGTCAGGTTAGTTTAACATGGGATGTTGCGGATGGGGCATCAACATATAAAATAAAACGTGCTATGACCAGTGGCGGACCTTATACTGAAATTGCTTCTGTTTCAAGCAACGCCTATACCGATAATAATGTTACAAATGGCACTGCGTATTACTATGTGATTACTTCAAAAGGAATTACTTTAGAAAGCACAATTTCATCAGAAGTATTTGGTAATCCCGGTACAAGCAGCTCAACTTGGACTGATGAGCCTGCAGGTAATGGTTTTAATACTGCGGCTAACTGGGTAGAAAATGCTGTTCCGGTAAGTCCGGCTGTTTTGACTTTTAAAAATACGGGAACAAGTGCGATTAGCAATGATGTAACAGGCTTAACTGCTTCAAGAATCATGTTTGCTCAGGATGCTGTGAACTATACCATTGGAGGAAACAGCATTAACCTGAAAAGTGATTTAATCAATAATTCAGCCCAAAATCAAACACTAAGTTTACCTGTTGTTTTAGACGGACAACTGAATGTAAATTCAAAAAATAATAGTTTAGAACTTAGCGGTATCATAAGCGGAACAGGAAGTTTACTTAAAACAGGAACGTCAGCACTTATAATGTCTGGAGCGAATACTTATTCAGGCAATACAATAATTAGAGGGACAACCGGATATAGATGGGGCTCAACTGATGGTATTCAGGTATTGGGTATTGGAACAGGTACTTCTGGTATTCCTACTGCCGGTCCTTTAGGAACAGGAAAAATCATCATGGACGGCGGTGCATTATACACAGGTATAAATACAGCAACTGCCACTTTATACAATGACATCGAAGTAGCAACAGGTAAAAATGGTTTCTTTTACGAGCGTCAGGGACCTTTAAATTTATATGGAAAATTATTAGGAGGAGGTACATTTACCAATGATGGATCTGATAACTATGCCAATATTAGCCTTTACGGGAATAATAGTGGTTTTACAGGTACATTCATTACCAGATTAAGAAGTGGTAACCATCGTATGTCATTTATGGTTCCTGAATCAGGAAGTGCAAATGCGGCATGGCTTTTAGACGCACAAGGTGTCGATTGTCACAGAATTATGTTTACTTCCGGAGCGCTTGAATTTGGCTCACTTTCAGGAAGGGGCGGGATTCGCTGCAATGTCGCAGGAACACCTGTTATCAGAATTGGGGCGTTGAATACCAATACCAATTTTAGTGGAACAATGGCCAATGCGTCAGGAACATTATCAGTAGAAAAAGTTGGAACAGGAACCTTGACTTTTTCAGGAAACAGCACTTTTGGCGGAGCGACTACTATATTAAACGGAACATTTTTATTGAATAATAATGGTTCGACAGGTACCTATAATAGCCCTGTTATTGCTCAAAATGGAGCATTTGGAGGAAATGGAAAAAGTACAAACAATGTAACAATTGCTGCGGGTGCTGCGTTAGTACCCGGAACTGATGGAACGGCAGGGACTTTTACTACAACAGGACTTGTTACACTTAATACTGATGCTGCTTATAAGGTTGATGTGAATAATTCGGCAGCTACTTGTGACAAGGTAATTGCAGCTAATATTTCTTTAAACCAATCTAAATTAGTGTTGAACAGCCTTGATTCAGGAGCATTGCCATCTGGAACAGTATTCACCATTTTAGATAATACCGGTACTGGCTCTGTGACAGGAACATTTAAGGATTTACCGGAAATGGCTCTGATAAGCGTTGGTGGTTATGATTTCCGTATTACTTATAAAGGAGGAACTGGTAACGATGTCCAATTATTGGATGACCGCACCCTGCCTGTTGTCATTACGAGTGCTTCGACTGATACAACTCTGATTAACAGATCCTATACGTATACTATTACAGGGATTAAATCACCAAACAGTTTTACTGCTACGGGACTTCCTGCAGGTTTAACTATTAATACCAATACAGGAATAATATCCGGAACAACTACAGAATCTGGTGTATTCAATATCGCGTTAACAGCTTCAAATGGTAGTACTACAGGTACAGCTACTTTAACATTAACAGTGCAGAGTACAACGGTAGAAGGTGTTATTGTAGCTTCCGGAGATGCTAAAAACATTATTGAATGGAAGGCTATTCAGGATTTTAGTTATAAGATCAAGCGTTCAACAACTTCAGGAGGACCTTATACTGTTATAGGAACTGCTGCCGGAACAAAATATACTGATACATCTGTAAATAATGGCAATACTTATTATTATGTAGTTTCTTCTGTGGATGCTATTGGGGAAAATCCAAATAGTACAGAAGTAACAGCAAAACCTAATGTTGGGCAAGTTACATACCTGAAATTTGATGAAATGAGTGGTACGCAAGGCATTGATAGCTGGGGTGCAAATCACGGAACATTGGTAAGTACTGCAAGCCGTAGTACCGGGAAATATGGTAAAGCCCTTCAGCTGGATGGTACAGCCAATTCTTATGCTACGCTTCCAACAGGGATTGTAAGCACATTGAATGATTTTACTATTTCGGCCTGGGTAAAAATGGATGCCCTGGCAAACTGGATGAGAGTATTTGATTTTGGTACAGGTACTGCAAAATATCTATTCCTTTCAGTTCAGACAGGAACAGCAGGCTCAATTCGTTATGGAATTAAAAACGGTGGAACTGAACAGGGGATAACTTATAATTTTGCTACTCCGCTTAATACCTGGACACATTTTGCTGTAACCCAGTCAGGAAATACCTGTAGTATTTATATTAATGGTGCTTTAGTAGCATCAAGTGCAAGCATTACCATAAAGCCTTCAACAATAGGGAGTACTAATCTAAATTATTTAGGGAAATCTCAATGGAACGACCCTATGTTTAAAGGAGCGATTGATGAATTCAGGATTTATAGTCGAGCATTAAGTGCTTCTGAGATTGCTGAAAGTACTGCAACACTTGGTATTACAAATAGAGAAACTGAACTTAAGGAAACAAGTGAAACCGTTATTTATCCTGTTCCGGTAGTCAGTACATTAAATATAAAAGTAAACGAAGTATATACTGGTGCAAAACTTGAATTATACAATGCCTTAGGCATGAAAATAAAATCGCAGCGATTGACAAATACTTTACAGGAAATGTCTTTTGAAGGATTGCCATCCGGTATTTATATATTGCACATTATAAATGGAGATAATATTATTATGAAGAAGGTTATTAAACAATAAAAAAAGTTAATTGATGAAAAACCGGCTCTTGTGAATACTTGAGCCGGTTTTTTTTATCTATAAATAGGGAAGGCTATTATATTTCCCAATAAAAAAACAGATATTAATTATGTTAATAGTTGGGAGATGTAATAAAATGATCAAATATTTATTTTGAAATAGTTACGTGCCCTTTTGAGCTATAATTTATAGCAAATAGGTTATGATTTATCTTAAATAAAATTAATTATTGATAATATTGATAAGATTTAAAACAAATAATTTCAGATAGAAATTTAAATTAGAAAATTAAAAATGAAAAAATGGATTTTATTGTTACTTGTCCCAGTACTGCTTTTGGCTCAAAAAAGCCATTTTCAACGAGAAAAATTGAATTTTAACCGTGACTGGAAATTTCAATTGGGAGATTACAAAGGAGCTGAGGAACCAAAATTCAACGATACGCAATGGCAAAATATTGGTTTACCACATTCTTTCAGCACTCCTTATTTTATGTCGCCGGACTTTTATACAGGGTATGGCTGGTACAGAAAGCAATTTGATGTTCCTGTTTCTTATCAGGGGAAAAATGTTTTTCTTGAATTTGAAGGAGCCTTTCAGGATGCTGAGGTTTTTGTAAATGGAAAGAAAGTTGGCAGGCACAAAGGAGGATATACCGGTTTTTCTATCGATATAACAAAGGCAATAAATTTTGGTAAAAACACGGTGGCTGTTCGTTTAAACAATATCTGGGATGCCGGGCTGGCACCTCGTGCAGGTGAGCATGTTTTTTCGGGAGGTTTGTACCGTGATGTATATTTAGTGTTGACTTCAGCTGTTCATGTTTCCTGGAACGGAACCTTCGTAAGCACTCCGGAAGTAACCCATGAAAAGGCAAAAGTGAATGTTAAAACGGAAATCGAAAATAACAGTAATTCAACTGCTTCTGTAAAATTAAAAACAGTTATTTTCTCGCCCAAAGGTAAAAAAGTAGCTTCATTTATGTCTTCCAGGAATTTAAATGCAGGAACTTTGGCAGTTTTCAATCAAACCTCTCCTGTATTATTAAATCCAATGCTTTGGGACACAGAACACCCTGATTTATATACAGCCGTCTTAATGGTTTATATTAATGGAAAGAAACAGGATGAGTTTCATACAAATTTTGGGATTCGTTCCGTTAAATGGACTGCAGACAAAGGGTTTTTTCTCAATGGAAAGCATGTTTATTTATTGGGAGCCAATGTTCATCAGGATCATGCAGGATGGGGAGATGCTGTTACAAATGCCGGATTTTACAGAGATGTGAAAATGATGAAGGATGCGGGTTTCAATTTTATCCGAGGGTCACATTATCCGCACGATCCTGCTTTTGTTGAAGCTTGTGATCGTTTAGGAATGCTATTTTGGTCTGAAAATCCGTTTTGGGGAATTGGCGGCAGTGCCAGTACGCCAGAAGGCTATTGGAATTCCAGTGCATATCCGACTAATGAAGCTGATATTGATTCCTTTGAAACAAGTATTAAAAACGAGTTGCGCGAAATGATCAGAATAAATAGAAACAATCCTTCCGTTATTGCGTGGAGTATGTCTAATGAGCCTTTTTTTACGGCAACAAAAACAGTTCCGGCTATGCGTAATTTGCTGAAAGAACTAGTTGCTGTTTCTCACGAAGCAGACCCTACAAGAGCGGCGGCAGTAGGAGGATCCCAACGACCGTTAGATGAAACGCGTATTGATAATATTGGAGATGTCGCAGGTTATAATGGAGATGGAGGAACGATTCCTGCATTTCAAAACCCGGGCTTCCCTTCATTAGTTTCGGAGTATGGAAGTACAACTGCTGACCGACCGGGTAACTATGAACCCGGATGGGGAGACTTATCCAGGGAAAATGGAGAAGCAATACACGAATGGAGAAGCGGGCAGGCCATTTGGTGCGGTTTTGACCACGGTTCGATTGCAGGTTCCCGTTTGGGAAAAATGGGACTTGTCGATTATTTCCGTATTCCAAAAAGAGCATGGTATTGGTATCGCAACGAATATGCCCATATTGCCCCTCCTGAATGGCCGAAACAAGGTGTGCCAGTCCGGTTCCGCCTTGAAGCTGACCGTCTGACCTCAAAAACGGATGGAACAGAAGATGTGAAATTATTGGTAACAGTTTTAGATGCAGCCGGGAATGCAATTAGTAATAACCCATCGGTAGAGCTGCAGGTAATTTCAGGTTCAGCCGAATTTCCTACGGGAAGCACCATCAAATTTGAAGAAAAAAGCGATATCCGAATTTTAGATGGTCAGGCGGCAATCGAATGTCGTTCATGGTATGCCAATAAAGCAGTTATACGTGCCACTTCTCCAGGACTTTTGCCTGCTGAAGTAACAATAGATTTTAAAGGAGAAATACCATACGTTGAAGGAACGACTCCAAAAATTGCAGACCGTCCTTATTTGCGTTTTACCAGAGAGGCTAAATCCAAAATACCTCAACAATTTGGTCAAAACAACCCAACTTTTGCCAGTTCATTCAATAGTAATCATCCAACAGGCTTTGCTGCAGATGGTAACAAAAAAAGCTGGTGGCAACCCCTTGCTAATGATGGTAATCCTTACTGGATCCTGGACACCGAAAAACGATTATCATTATTAAAAATCAATCTTACTTTTCCGATAGAAGATGTTTATCGTTTTAGGGTTGAGGTCTCAGAAAACAGTAAGGACTGGAAACTGGTTGGCGATTTTGTAAATAATCAGGAGAAAATAAGTTCAAAAGAGATAATCCTGCAAGGAATAACAGGCGGCAGCATACGTGTTAGTTTTGAAAAAGCTGAAAATGTTAAGCTGGCAGAAATAGAGGTAACCGGAACAGTTATAGAATAGGTAAAAAAATAAAATGAAAAAAAATAGTATTGCTTGTCGTTGTTTTTAATTACTGACTGCACAAGAAGCTTTTAAGTCTTTTTGAACTATAAATTATAGAAAATGATGTATAATTTATTCTAAATAAAAGATACTCTTAGTAATATTGAAAAACATTTAAAATTGTTTGATAATAAAAAAATATAATAATTCGATGCATTTCATTATTCCTAAATTGAATGAATAAAAATGCAAATTTTGGTTAGTTTGAAGTTAGTTTTGATTACTGGAATAACTGCTGATGTGCTGTCAGCAGCCAGTATTCAAATTCTTTGTAACTTACTGAAATAAAAATGAGTAACATGCAAAATAAAATCCTAATACTTCTTTTTTTATTGTTTTCTGTAAGTAATGCAGAATCTCAAAACCTGCCCGTTCCTCAGGATATAGGAGCAGTTCATCCACGTGTTTTTGGAAAAGATATGTCTTTGGAAAAAACAAAAGAATTAGTAAAAAATGAAGAGTGGGCAGCAGCCATTATCACAAAAACAAAAAAAAATTTAGCACCTTATATTGACCATTATAAAACAGATAAGACATGGCTGGTTTCCAGGCTTCAGATGTATTGGAAAACCAAATCAACCCAAGTGTATATCAATGGAGGAACTTATGACCACGCCGATGGAGAAGCTCCTGTTCCAACAGTTAAATATCCCGGGACCCGTAATCATACAACAGATTATTTAACGCCAAAAATTGAAAATATTTTACCGTACATGGATGATCCCCGTGGTTTATACCTGCAGCGCAGAGACCGTTCTGCGCAATGGGAATGGACAGGGATTTCGAAATCAGGGAAAGTTGTAGAAAATATCAATCGTCAAATAATGAGTATTGCCAGAGATGCAGCATTTATGTATTGGTACACCGGCGAACAAGTTTATGGAGATCTGGCTTATTCCGTTTTTGATACCTATCTGGAAGGGATTTATTACCGTAAAGAGCCTGTTGACCTCAGCCATGGTCATCATCAAACCCTGGCAGGCTACACTTCTTTTGAGGTAATTCAGGAACACATTCTAAATGAAATAAGCCAAGGATACGATTTTCTTTACGGGTATATCGAAAAACAGCATCCGGAGCGAATGAATTTGTACGCTCAGACCTTGCAAAAATGGGCAGACCTGATCATAATGAACGGAGTAAGTTTTAATAATTGGAACTTACTTGAAGCAGCTCATATTTCGCATATTGCATTGGTTTTAGAAAACAATTCGGCTTACAAAAACGGTAAAGGAGCACAATATTATCTGGATCAAATCATGAATCAAACTTCTGTCAGACAATGGTCGATGAACAAACTGATTGATTATGGGTATGATAAAAAAACAGGAATTTGGAATGAAAGCCCGGGATATTCCATGAATGTTTTGAGTGATTTTATTTCTTTTGCAGAGTTTTATGACCACAATTTTAATATTGATTTATTAAAGCAGATTCCAATATTGAAACAGGCGGTAAAGTCAAGTGCACAATACCTATACCCTAATAAATATATGGTTTCTTTTGGAGATGGGCATTATGGCAAATTACGCAATGAACCTATTTTATATATGATTGAAAATGCTCAAAAATATGGAAATAAGGAAGATGAGGATTATTTCACAAAAATGTACAAGACTATTTATACCGATAGTGCAAGCGAAGGTAAATTTACAGGGAAAAACATTCAGAATCTTTTTGCAGAAAAAACATTAATATTTGATAAAACAATTACCGCCGGAAAACTAACAGATTTTACGAATCCGTTGTTTTATGTACCCCATAACAGTTGGCTGGTGCAGCGTCAGGGAGAAGGAAATTCGGCTTTAATGATCAGTCAGATAGGGTCATTGGGAAATCACATGCATTCTAACGGAATTGCAATGGAATTATATGGTCAGGGTTTGCCATTAGCACCTGAAATGGGGCATGGTTCCAGTTATTTTTCAATAGAATATGCCGAATATTACACCCAATTTCCTGCTCATAATACCGTAATTGTAAATGGGAAGTCGAAATACCCGGAGATGAAAAGCAATCATGCTTTCAATTTAAATGCGGCCTATCCTAAAAGTGGTGTTAATGAAGGAATTGTTCCCGGAATTACTTTTTCGGATGTCTCTTTTTTAGAACCCGAAACCGACAGCAACCAACGCAGGGTTATGGGAATTGTAAAAAATAATACCGAGGAAGGTTATTATATAGACATCTTTCGTTCAACGCAAAATAAAGGGGATAATGTAAAAAATGAATATTTCTTTCACAATCTGGGACAAAACTTAGAGCTGACAGCAACTGATGGAACTCTATTAAATTTGAAACCTACTTCCAAATTAGCTTTTGGCGATGGTGATTTGATGGCTTATGACTATATGTGGGACAAAAAATCAATTGAAACCAGTCAGGATTTTAAAGGAAAATTTAACTTGGTTTTAAAAGATAAAACGGTAAACATGAACCTGTGGATGCAAGGACAAGCTAACAGAGAGGTTTTCTCGGTTCTTTCGCCAAAATCAACCGCTTTGAGTCATGATTTACTGCCGGATGATATTAATAACAACCCAATACCAACATTGGTTGTCAGACAAAATGGCGAAGCTTGGAACAGACCTTTTGTAGCTGTTTATGAACCGGCTTTGAATAATACAACTAATATACAATCGGTTGATTATTTTGGAAAAAGTGAATTTACCGGGATTCATGTTATCAATAAATCAGGGAAAGAAGATTTTATTTTTTCGAATACTGCAACTGATGAAAAATTAAATTTCAATCAATTTTCCGTTACGGGAATCTATGGTATAATCAGTAAAAAAGCAGATGATTTCACACTTTTTCTGGGCAATGGAAAAAATATTTCCAATGGAAATTATGCCATTGATCTGGGGAATGAAATTGCTTCAGCTGTATTGAAAAGCGAAAAAGGAACAATGTATTTTAGTGCCGATACAGCCTCAATTCTAAAAGTTTCAGTAACAGGAAAAATCAGGAATGCCGCTTTGACAGATACTGCAGGAGTTGTATATGAAGGAATTTACAATAAAAAAGAAAAAACGGTAAGCTTTAAACTGCCTGCACTGGCTTATCAAATAGTAAAAATCGAGATTAATTAAAGATTAAAAAAAATAAAAGAACGTGAAGAAAATAATAGCAATAGCATTTGTATTGAGCATGAGTTTTAAAATGTCGGCTCAGGATTTAGTAGTTTATGATGCAACAAAGGATATCGTAAACACCATGCACAATAATGATTTTTCGGTAAAAGTCAGGAAACCGGGCGGAGAATGGAAAGAGCTTTTTGAATATGGAGTAAAAGTTGATAAAGTAGTAGGTTCAGGACATTCGGTACAAAAAGCTTCGATGGCCTATTTTGATTTCTCAGGAACTGTTGAGGTTGCTGTAACTTCAAATAATGGAGCTATAAATAAAGCCAGGATAAGACCTTTATCTTATGGTATAAAATCAAAAATAAAAGGAAATACTTTAAGTTTCACCTTGTCAAATCCAGCAAATTTATCGGTAGAAATAAATGATGATATTTTTCATAACCTGCATTTGTTCGCTAATCCAATTGAAAAAAATGTTCCGGATTCGAAAGATCCTAATGTGATCTATTTTGGACCTGGAATTCATGAAGTACCGAATCAAAAGTTAATAGTACCTTCTGATAAAACAGTCTATTTGGCTGGCGGGGCTGTGCTAAAGGGGCAGATTGCATTAGACGGTGTCTCGAATGTAAATATATTGGGTAGAGGAATAGTTGATCAGGAGATTAAACTTGGAATCCATATCGCTAATTCTAAAAATGTAAATGTCGAAGGTGTTTTTGCTTCACAGTGTTTAGCAGGCGGATCTGATGGTGTAAAAATTAACAACGTAAAAACAATCAGTTTTTTTGGCTGGGGAGACGGTATGAATGTAATGGCAAGCAATAATGTGTTTTATGACCGGGTTTTTGTTCGTTCTTCTGATGATTGCACCACAGTATATGGTACCCGAAAAGGATTTAAAGGAGGATGCAAGAATGTAACCATGCAAAATTCTACACTTTGGGCAGATGTTGGTCACCCAATTCTGATAGGGACACATGGCAATAGTGACAAACCGGATGTACTTGAAAATCTTAATTATATCAACATTGATATTCTGGATCAGAAAGAAATGCAGGTCGATTATCAGGGCTGTTTGGGCATCAATGTAGGAGATAATAACCTTGCTAAAAATGTACTTTTTGAAAACATAAGAGTAGAAGATTTTAGAGAAGGACAACTGCTTAATTTGAGAGTGTACTACAATACAAAATATTGTACAGCACCGGGTTTAGGGATAGAAGATGTAGTGTTTCGTAACATTGAATACAATGGTAATAATGCAAACCTTTCTATAATTGCCGGTTATAATGAGCAAAGAAAAATTAAGAATGTTACATTTGAAAACCTTAAGATAAACGGAGTTCTGATACATGATGAAATGAAAGGAAAGCCAAAATGGTATAAAACTTCTGATATGGCCAGATTCTTTGTTGGGGAACATGTAGAGGGAGTTTTTTTTAAAATTAAATAAAGCTCAGTCAGATTGTTAAACATTGATTCACAAAGAATAACTTATTAAGTAAATTTGTGAATTACCCCCAGCTTCAACTGGAGGTAAATTGATAAATTGGCTTTAGCCGAAAAGATCAGAAGTTTCATTTGGCGAAAATCCTTTGCAAACTTAGATTAAAAGAAAATGAAATACTCCCCAGAAGTTGTTTGAAGGATTAAAAAAAAGAATTACGAGATTTAAAAAAATATATAAAATGAAAGTACGTCTTAGATTATATGTTGTAACAGGTGTCTTTTTTGTTATTGGATATACCTCCGGTTGTTCAATGAAAAGAAAACCAAAGGAAATAAATATTGAAGTAAAAAACAATCTTGATTTCCAGCGTAAAGAATTAGTCAGTATTTATCGTGATCAATTATCAGGATTATTGAAAAATTCTTCTGAAAAAGACATTCGGGTTAAAGTTTTAGGGACTAATGAATACTTAAGGTCACAATGGATTGATTATGATCATGACGGTAAAGGAGATGAATTTCTTTTTGAAGCGGATATTAAAGCAAATGCCACAGCAAATTATTCAATTATTTCAGATACGGTAAAAGTACCTGAGAGTAAAGTAATTACTTATTCACGTTTTGTTCCGGAGCGTATTGATGATTATGCCTGGGAAAATAATAAAGTTGCTTTTAGGGCTTATGGTCCCATAGCCCAGCAGTTGGTAGAGCAGCATAAAGAAGGCGGAACACTTTCGAGCGGTATTGATCTTTGGTTTAAAAAAGTAGATTATTCTATAATTGACAACTGGTATAAAAAAAATGTAGAAACTCCGGGTTATTATCACATCGAGCATGGAGAAGGCTATGATCCGTATCATGTAGGTGCAAGCAGGGGAACCGGAGGAGCAGGAATTTGGGAGAATGACAGTTTACAGGTAGCTAAAAATTACATCAGTTATAAGACAATTGCAAAAGGACCTTTGCGTACTGTTTTTGAACTGACTTATGCGCCATGGAGCAGTTATGGAGTACGCGAAACCAAAAGGATTTCACTGGATTTGGATTCCAATTTTTCAAAATTTGAAATTAGCCTTCGTTCAGATAAAAAAATACCAAACTATACGCTTGGAATTACACTACATGAAAAAAAGGGCGAAGTAAATATTAATAAAGTAAAAGGATGGTTTCGTCATTGGGAAGCAATAGACAGCTCTTTTGTAGGGGAAGGGATTGTTCTAAATCCTGCCATTATAAACACTGCTTTCGCAAATGATTCTAAAACCCCTGATCAGAGTAACTTGTTAATTGTTTTAAATCCTGAAACAAAATATACCTATTACGCAGGTTTTGCCTGGACGGGAAGCAAACAAGTTTCGGATGTTACAGAATGGGACGAAATGCTCGGTAAGCAGGCAAAAATTATCGCTAACCCTTTGCAAGTGATTATCAAATAAGACAAATACCAATTTAAGATAATAACCCAATGATCTTTAGAAATCAATATGTAATTTATATTGTAATGGCTTTTTATGCTTTATATTCTTGTAAATCAGTAAGTCAAAAACAGACCGGGAGCATTCCGTTAAAAAGCTATATTTCAGAAGTTTGGCAATCAGATCGCGGCGACGGGACGTATACAAATCCTATCTTATATGCCGATTATTCTGATCCTGATGTGATTCGTGTAAAAGATGATTATTACATGACAGCCAGCAGTTTTAATTGTGTGCCGGGTTTGCCTATTTTACATTCCAAAGATTTAGTGAATTGGCAGATTATCAATTATGCTTTAGAAAAACAAATTCCCGAAGCTGTTTTTGATATTCCACAGCATAGCAAAGGAGTCTGGGCTCCATCAATACGATTTCATAAAGGAGAATTTTATATCTACTGGGGTGATCCGGATTTTGGAGTTTATATGGTTAAAACCAAAGATATTTATGGTAAATGGGAGAAACCTGTATTGGTGATGACCGGAAAAGGAATTATTGATCCTTGTCCGCTTTGGGATGGACAAAACACCTATTTGGTTCATGGCTGGGCAGGAAGCCGTGCCGGAATAAACAGTTTACTGACCATCAATAAAATGAATGCTGAAGGAACAGCTGTTCTGGATGAAGGACAAAATGTTTTTGACGGTCATGACAGGCATCATACCATGGAAGGACCTAAATTGTATAAAAAAGATAACTACTATTACATTTTTGCCCCGGCAGGAGGTGTAGAAACCGGCTGGCAGGTAGCCATGCGTTCTAAGAATATTTATGGACCCTATGAAGATAAAATTGTTTTAGAACAAGGAAGTACCACCATCAACGGGCCACACCAAGGGGCCTGGGTAATGGCTTCGGATGAAAAATCCTGGTTTTTGCATTTTCAGGACCAAGGTGTTTACGGACGTGTATTGCATTTGCAGCCGATGGAATGGAAAGACGTTTGGCCGGTTATAGGAAAAGATTACGATGGAAACGGTGTGGGAGAGCCAATTCTTTCCGGTACAAAACCTGTAATTGGAAATAATTTACTTATAACGCATCCCATTGAAAGTGATGAATTTGACAATGGAAAACCGGATTTGCAATGGCAATGGTATGCAAACCCCTCTATAAAATGGAGTGCCCAAATTCCCGGGACAGGGTATTTGAGACTTTTTACAATTAGTCAAAAAGAGGAACCAAATCTTTGGAATGTCCCGAATCTTTTATTACAAAAACTACCCGCGCCTAATTTTACCGCTACGACCAAAATTAAACTGACTACCGAATGGCAAACACCAGGAAAAAAAGCAGGTTTATTGTTAATGGGAAAATCCTATGCTTATCTGGCGATTGCATTTCATGATGAAAAATATTGGGTACAGCAGATAAGTTGTGCCAATGCAAATGAAGGAACAGCAGAAAAACTAATCGAAGAGAAGGTTTTGTCTTCGAATGAAGTACAATTGCGAATGAAAATCACCGCTCCCAACGCAGCCTGCCAATTCAGTTACAGCGAAAATGGAATCGATTTTACCAAAATTGGAGAAGAAGCAAAAGCCGAAAAAGATTTATGGATATCAGCCAAAATAGGAATTTTTGCCATTAGTCAGCCTAAGGTTAGAATGGGTGGTTATGCTGATTTTGATTGGTTTAGAATTACAAAATAAAGATCGGGAAATGAAAATAATCAGATTTTATCTTTTGGGCCTATTGCTTTGTAGTGTTACAATACAAGCTCAATCGATCTTACAGCAAACGGTTCAAAAACTCAAATCGCCAAACGGTTTCTATGAGTTTACTTTTTATCAAAAACAAATTAATAACAGCGATAAACAAATGTATTATACCCTTTTTTATAAGGGAAAACCGGTTGTATTGGAATCTGAACTTGGTGTTTTGATTGAAAATCAGACTTTCGAATCGGCGCTTGCTGTACCAAATGATACTTGTAAAGTATGGGGAGAGAACCTGAATTTCACAGGAATATTGCGTAATGCTGTAGATGAAACATGGAAGCCCGTTTATGGTGAAAATTCTGCTATCAGTAACAACTATAATGAGTTGACAATATCTTTCCGTAAAGGAGAAATTCCTAAAGAAAAATCGGGAGATGGTTACGATAAGAATAAAAGCTATTTTATGAACGTTATTGTACGCGTTTATGACGGAGGCGTTGCGGTTCGTTATCATTTTCCTGAGCCGGGCAATGGCTTATTTCTTCATATTATAGGAGAACAAACGCAGTTCACAATGCCCGAAGGAACTTTGGCATATTATGAACCCTGGGCACAGGGACCATTCTCATTGCTTCCGCTGAAAGACTGGAAAGGTCAGAGTGAACGTCCCCTTACAATGAAATTGACAAATGGTTTGACAGTAGCCATAGCTGAAGCGCAAATGACGGATTATGCCCGAATGAAATTCACTCTCAATACGACTAAACCGAATACACTTCAGGCAACGATTTACAGCAGTGTGGATGTAATTCCTGCTTATTCTACACCATGGCGTGTGATTATGGCAGGTGATAAATCGACTGATTTAATCGAAAATAAAGATATTATTCTGAATTTAAATCCTGAAAATCAATTGAAGGATGTGTCCTGGATTAAACCCGGAAAAGTAATTCGTGTGGCAAAAATGACACAAGCAGATGCTAAAAAATGCATTGATTTTGCAGCCGAACGCAGTTTACAATATGTTCATCTTGATGCAGGCTGGTACGGACCTGAGATGAAAATGAATTCAGATGCTGCCACAGTTTCAGATACGAAAGACCTTAATATTCCGGAATTGACAGCTTATGCAGCTTCAAAAGGAATCGGGCTTTGGGTATATGTTAACCAGCGTGCATTAATTCAGCAATTGGATTCAATTTTGCCTTTGTATAAAAAATGGGGAATCAAAGGGATAAAATTTGGTTTTGTACAAGTAGGAAATCAACGTTGGACAACATGGTTACACGAAGCGGTAAAAAAATGTGCCGAATATGATTTAATGGTAGATATTCATGATGAATAT
The DNA here is from genome assembly GCF_059491325.1 of Flavobacterium sp. Flavsp81. Lineage (NCBI taxonomy): Bacteria > Pseudomonadati > Bacteroidota > Flavobacteriia > Flavobacteriales > Flavobacteriaceae > Flavobacterium > Flavobacterium sp. Flavsp81. Next base: position 4,707,377 of record NZ_CP168505.1, read on the forward strand.
CGCCCAACAGGTTTCAGTCGTACCTATCCCAATTTAATGACTCAGGAAGGAATCCGTGGAAATGAAGAAATGCCTGATGCGGATCATAATACCATTTTGCCATTTACCCGATTTTTGGCAGGCCCTGCCGATTATACCATTTGTTATTATCGAAAAGACATAAAAAACACACATGCCCATCAGTTGGCTTTATCGGTTGTTTATTATAGTCCGATTCAGTTTTTGTATTGGTATGACCAGCCTTCGGTATATCAGGGCGAACCCGAAATTGAGTTTTTCGATAAGGTAAAAACGGTTTGGGATGAAACAAAAGTACTTGACGGACAAGTTGGTGAATACATTACAGTAGCCCGTAAAACCGGTACTGACTGGTTTGTTGGTGCAATCACAAACAATCAGGCCCGCAAAATCACAGTTCCAACAACATTCCTTGAAAAAGGGAAGAAATACGTAATAAAATCATTTCAGGATGACGATACCATTCAAACGCGCACTAAAGTTGCTGTTAAAGAGCAAAAAATAAAGGGTGGCAATGTGTTGACGTTTGACCTGAAAGCCAGTGGAGGAGTGGCTTTAATTTTTTCTGAAGTAAAGAAAAACTAACCGTTTTAAAAATGAAAAAACTAAATTACATATTCTTCTTTTTAAGCCTTTTAAGCTTTAGCGGATACAGTCAGATATGGCAATGGAGTGTAAAGATAAGCAGCAATATTTCTCAGGAAACAAAAGATCATCCGCAAGCTTTTTTATGGATACCTGAAAATTGTAAGCAAGTCAGAGGAGTTATATTCACACAACACAACATGATAGAAGAAGGAATGCTTGAAAATCCTTATTTTAGAAAAACGATGAGTGATCTTGGCTTTGCCGAGGTTTGGGTAACTCCGGTAATCAGTCAGATATATGATATTGCTAAAAATGAAGACAAGCTTATTGATGAGGCAATGAAATTACTGGCAGAAGTTTCAGGTTATCAGGAATTGGTTTATGCGCCTCTTATTCCAATGGGGCATTCAGCGATGGCAAGTTTTCCATGGAATTTTGCTGCTTTTAACCCTGAAAGAACATTAGCATTGGTTTCTGTTCATGGCGATGCACCACAAACCAATCTTACCGGGAGTGGCCGTCCGAATCCTGATTGGGGTGATAGAAATATTGACGGGATTCCGTCATTGTTCATTATGGGAGAATACGAATGGATGGAAGCCCGTATTGCACCGGCTTATAAATTTATTTCGAAACATCCTCAAAGTGTCATTACCCTATTTGCAGATGCAGGCCATGGCCATTTTGATTATTCGGATATGATGGTAAAGTATGTAGCAGATTACATTCGGGAAGCGGCTAAAAAAAGGCTTCCAAATAAAATGCCTTTGAATAATTTTGCAAAGCTGAAAAAAGTAAGACCCGATTCAGGCTGGTTAATGGATAAATGGAGACACGATACAATTCCAAAATACAAGTCTGAAGCTTTTAACCAATTTATAGGTGATAAAAGAACGGCTTCCTGGGTTTTTGATAAAAAAATGGCAAATGCAATAGAAGCTTTTTATGCTCAGGCCCGTGGGAAGAAAAATCAATATATAGGTTTAAAACAAAATGGCAAAATAGTGCAGCCCGAAAAAACACATGCTGGTTTTCAATTGAATTTCAAACCTTTAAATGACGGAATCAGTTTTACGGTTACACCTTTTTTTGCGGATAGTTTAAAAGTAAAAGAGATTAGTAATTTTGCCAAAACCCCACTTCTAATTGACCGGATTTGTGGTCCCGTAAAAAAGATCAGCGACACTGTTTTTCAAATTAGATTTGACAAACTGGGTTTTAATAATACGAAACGCAGCAATGATATTTGGCTTTTGGCCCACAATAACGGAGATGATAAATATAAAAGTACTGTTCAGCAATTCCATTTGCGTTTTCCTGTAATAAATAAAGAAGGAAAGCCACAAATAATTGATTTTGCTCCAATAAAAGACCTAAAATCAGACCTAAAAAAAATAGAGCTGCATGCTAAATCGAGTGTAGGAGTTAAAGTAGCTTATTATGTAAAAGAAGGCCCGGCGTATTTAAAAGACAATGTGCTGTATTTTACTAAAATTCCGCCAAAGACAAAATTTCCGGTAAAAGTTATTGTCGTAGCCTGGCAATACGGAATTGCAGATGAACTGCAATCGGCAGAGCCTGTTGAACAAAGTTTTTATATACAGAAATGATGTAATTATCTGCTTGGGTGTAATTCAAAACAGGTGTCAGGCTGAGCGGAGTCGAAGCCCTTCTAAACTAATAAGCATGGACTAAGTTTATTCTGAGCGAAGCCGAAATGGGCTCAGGATGACAATAATTTTCAGAAGTATAAAAGAAGTTCACTCAAATTTATATTTTTAACCTAATTGACTAACTCAGTTCGATTGTTAAATAATTGATTTCACAAAGAATAACCCAGCAAAAGGACTTATATGTAAATCTGTGAATTGCCTCCAGCTTCAGCTGGAGGTAAATTAAGTAAAGATAATTGGCTTTAGCCGAAAGGCACAGAAGTGTCATTTGGCTAAAGCCCTTTGTGTATTTAGATTATTATCCTCCAGCTGAAGCTGGAGACAACTCAAAACCTTCTTTTTAATAATCGAACTTAGATTATTAATGGTTTAGTCTTTTCCTAAATACTTAGTAAAACTCAAATTCGTTTGGTATAAAAAGAAGCAAAAAATGCCTCAAGATAATCTTGAGGCATTTTTGTTATATCAAAGACAGTAACTATTGTTTTACAATGACTTTACCTGAATATTGATTATTAAGTAATAAAATATAAATACTGCCAGGCAATATTTGGTTTAAAACCACATCTATATTCCCTGTATCGTTTTTAACTGATTTTAAATAAATAGTCTGTCCTGCAAAATTAATTAACTTCACCTGCACTTCTTTTCCAATTAATCCTGTATTGGTAGAAATAGTGAATCTGTTATTTATTATTGGATTAGGATAAATAACAGTATTTTTTAATACCACATTATCAATTAAACCAGGTTTATTGTTAACTGTTTTCAGGGTAGACTGACTTTCTTCAGTTATTTCCTGAGCACTCAATGCCCGGCTATAAATCTTAAACCCATCAATAGCACCTTTAAACATAGGGTCGTTAAATTGAGATTTACCTAAATAATTCTGATTGGTACTGCCAATATTTGACGGCTTAATAGAAACAGCAGTGTTAGAAGCAACAGCAGCCCCATTGATGTACAAAGTACAGGTGTTTCCAGACTGGGTAACAGCAAAATATGTCCAGGTATTAAGCGGTAAAACATAATTAAAACTAACCTGCTTTTCTGCCCCTCCATTTTTAATAGCATAACGCATAACATTAGCACTTCCTGCCTGAACCGATAAAAACATATACTTGTTGGTGCCGGTACCAAAGTCAAAAACACGCATCCAGTTCGTCAATGCATCCATTTTTACCCATGCAGAAATAGTAAAATCAGATAAAGTACTGACAATTCCGGTAGGTAAGGTTGCATAAGAGGTGGCTGTTCCGTCTAATTTAAGAGCTAGTCCTGAATGACCGGCAGCACGTGTTGCCGTTGTTTGCAAAATACCATGATTAGCTCCCCAGCTGTCTATTGCCTGGCTTCCGGTTTGTTCATCAAATTTAAGAGAACTAATTTGACCTGTATTTGGCTGAGCTGTCACTTCAGCACTATTAGGGTTTTCTCCAAGACTGGTTATAACAGAAACTACATAATAATAAGTATTCCCATTAGTAACAGCTGTATCGGTAAATTTTGATCCGGTAATAGTTCCGACAATTGTATAAGTACCGCCTGAATTGGCTGAACGTTTGATGTTGTAACTGTAATTTAGAATAGGATCCCATTCAATGATATTTTTAGCATCACCTGCTGCAGCCTTAACATTATTTGCAATAGCATATACTGTTAAAACTTGTGTTTGTGATGTTGCCGGTGCGTAAACATTATTTCCTGTCTGTGAAGCAGTAATAGTTGAAGTTCCGGAAGCCAGAATATGAATTTTGCCATTTACAATACTTGCTACTGATTCGTCCGAACTGGTATAAGTAACAGCAAGACCTGAAGAAGCAATAGCGCCTGCATCAAAATCTGAACCGCCAATAATTTTTGAAGACAGGGCATTGAACGAAATGGTTTGATCATTCTTAACTACAGTCAGGTTCTGTTTAACCGCATCGGCAGGATAATAATTTGCATCGCCGGCTTGTGTGGCTGTAATTTCGGAAGTCCCGGCACCAACGATATGAATTTTTCCGTTTACAATTGTTGCCACACTTTGATCAGAGCTTGAATATGTCGCCGTTAATCCTGAACTGGATACAGCTTCTCCAAAATCCGGATCTCCCACTTTTAGGGTAGTTATTGCGGGGAAGGATATAGTTTGGTAGGATGGAGCAACAAAAGCCTGTAACTCGGCAACAGTCTGAACAGTTTTTACCCAATCTACCTGATAATTAGTTTCCCCCGATGTGATGTCAGCAACCTTAAACTGAAAGGTTGTAAATGATGTAGCATCAGTAGTCGATAACATAACAGGAGTTGCCCCAAAACCTGTTGTAGTCAGATCGTAATAATAAATATCTTCACCTATTTTTCCTGTCCATTTATTTGCACCATTACCATAGGAACCTAAGTTAGTATCAAAAATAAAACTACAGGTCACCGGCTTTTTTATTTTAATGGCAAGGATTGGAAAATTCCCCGCATGAATGCTTATAGTACTACCTTTCTTCATGTCTCCTCTGCCTTTTCCATTGGATTGAAGAACCGTGGTAACTTTTAGTTGTCCGTTTTCACTACTGGCCACTGATCCTGCTGTAACAGCATTCCAGACATCTGTTGTATTGGTGAAATTATTGTCAATTAATCCCAAATTTGAAAAAGTATAATCGTTGGCTGTATTCAAATAAAAAAACAAGGAACCATATCCTGGATTATCGGCTCCAAACGGTGCTCCTTCAGGTCCCATTTGCCCTAATACCGCTTTGGTCTGGGGCATTGCAATGCCTTTGCGGTAAACGTAGTGGTTATAAGCAATTTCAAATACTGCCCTAAATGCACCTCTTCCGGTAGAAGAAATAGCTGTAGGGGTATAATCGGCATAATTCTTCTCGCAGTAATCATAACTTGTCTGGTAAGGAACATCTAAACCCAGATTGTATTGTGAAGTGTATTCATAACCTCTCATTATGGCATTATTATTCGTGGCATACAGATCAACTCCTTGTTTTAAAGCCATTTCTGCTAATTCTGCCAATGAGCCAATTGCCAGCATCGTATGGGGCTGATCGCGGTTGCTTTCCTGTAATTGTCCGGCATCTGTAATTACATAGTTTTTAATGCTTCCATTGCCTTCTCCGTAATAATAGTAGTTTACGGTTTTGTTAAACATGGCTGTATCTTCGGTAAATATGGCAATCCCCATCAATGCTTTCATACAAATGATATCCCAATTCCCATGCGCGCAGGGTCTGAAATTACCTATTACAGGATAAAAGACATTTTTCAGCATGTTCTGACATTGGAGGATTTTATTCGCAGGCCATGCCGGATAAATCGAACGCATTATTTCAGCCGCATTAACCAGCATAAATCCATACAAACCATTTAATTCGGCATCTGCTCCTACTATAGATTGGGTCGTAGCGGAATAAGCATCCAATATTTCAATTGCTTTTAAAGCATGTGCCTCATTGCCGGTAATTTTATACATTAATGCATTTTGATAAGCTGCAAGAAAATCACTTTCAACATTGTTTTTGACTGTTCCTCCGGCTGTACCATCAATAGTGAGGGAGGCATCTCTTGTAAGGGAGCTATAAGGTCCTCTCATTGTATAAGTCTCAGTTGATTTTCCGGAAACCAGTAACTGCTGATAACTCTGATATGGACGGGTAACCTGCCGGTCAACAAGGTCTTTTATCCTGTTAAGATCATCTGTACCATGAAGCAACCCTGGATGAACGAATGTTCCGCTAAATTCAAATTGAGGATTTGTATTTCCTGAAGGATTTAAGAAGGTTCGCAATGCATCTACAGAGGCAAAACTCTTTACCCAGTCTACTGAATAATTGGTTTTATTGGCAGCAATCTCTGCATCGGTCAGTACAATTTCAGCAATTTTAATCTGGAATAATGATAATGTGGTCGCCTGAGTTGTCGAAAGTGTGGTAGAACCCAGCTTACCGGTAGAAAGATCCCAATAATATACATTGCCTGTGTCGGTTACAATTTTAGTACCGTTATTATTAGTACCGTTATAAGATCCTAAGTTGGTGTCAAAGAAATAATTACAACGTGGAGGTTTATTTATTTTTATAGCAATAATAGGATAATTGCCTGCATGGAATGTTATTCCTCCATTTTTTTTAAGATCAGCACGATATTTTCCCGCGGATGGTGGTGGAAAAGTGACAAGAAATTTTCCGTTTTGAATCTGGCCAGTTGAGCCTGCGGTAGCTGCTATCCAATTAAATGTTGAGCCAGTGGAAAAATCATCATTAATCAAGCCTGTTTGGGCTTCAGTTTTAACAAAAGGAGCAAACAACATCATCAGGCAAAATAACCTGAGGAAAATTGGTTCAGATAGCCTTTTGTGACTTACAATTGGCGGTTTAAGAAAATTTAGTAAAGTAAGTTTTTTCATAATTATTCATTTTAATTGGTTAAAATAGTTGTTTGTGAATCTGCTTAATATTTATAATAAATCATCGGAATTATGAATTTTTTACTTAGTTATTTTTTAAGAAAATAATTTAAATATGAGTAATTATTTATGATTTAAATTCATAACTATAAAAAAATACTTACACAATATTAAGAATTAAAAAACAGCAAGACTATAACCTAAGAGCCAAATGTTATAATTTATCGTTCATTTAGAATTTACAGGCTCTCAGGAAGTTATCATTTGAGCACTTGTATTTTGCGTGTTTGATGGATTTACTCTTCTAATTTTATTGTAAACTCAGCATCCATGGGATCTCATAATTTTTATAAGTGACAAAAACGGATGAATGTTAATTGTCATATTTTATTGATTGGATTTACTTTTCTTTGAAAACAATATCCTACATTTGATATATTAATATGATCAATATCATTGGATTATGGTATTTATGTTGAGGTTTTCAATAGGATTTAGAGCCTTTTTACTTTAAGTAATAGCTATATTATTTATAAACTAATATTTTACTATGATGAAAAATTACATCTACTTTTTCCTAAATAGTTTTAAAGCAGTTGTTTTAGGAATACTTTTGATGCTATCGTCAGCAGGGTATTCACAGGTTACAAAAACTGTAGGTGCTACGGGTGCGGACTACACTACATTAAAATTAGCATTTGATGCTGTCAACTCCGGTACTTTAACAGGAGCAATTACTTTACAGGTAATAGATAATACGACCGAAACGGTATCTGCAGTATTGAATGCTAGTGGTACCGGAAGCGCCAGCTATTCTACTGTTATAATTTATCCTACTGTGACTGGTAAAACGATTTCAGGCTCCATAAGCGGAGCACTTATAGATTTTAATGGTGCAGATAATATAGTGATTGACGGCAGGCTTAATCAGGCCGGGGCTAAAAATCTTACGATTTCAAATACCAGTGCTGCCTTAACAGCAGGGACCTCAACCATCCGGTTTATTAACGATGCGAGTTCGAACACGATTAAATATGCCTATATAAAAGGTTCTACTTTAGAAGTCACTGGAGGAATCATTAATTTTAGTACCACTACAGCTACTACCGGTAATGACAGCAATACCATTGATAACAATAATATTACCAACGCTGCCGATGCGAACAGACCATTAAATGCGATATATTCTTTGGGAACCAGTGCAAAAGAAAACAGTGCCAATACAATCAGTAATAATAATATTTATGATTTCCTGAATAAAACGGCAGTTTCTAATGGTATCAATCTTTCTGCAAATTCAACTGCCTGGACTATTTCAGGGAACAGTTTTTATGAAACAACACAATTTAATACTGATGGAGGCACCGGTGCTAATTTTGCTTACACAGCAATTAATATTAACAATAATACTACAGGTGTAAATTTTACAGTATCTAACAACTTTATAGGAGGAAATAGTGCACTAGCTACAGGAACCTGGGAAAAATCATATACCGGTGCTGCGGGTAATGCTCTGAGTAGTAATAATCAATTTTCAGGAATTGCCATTAATGCCGCTATAGGAACAGCAAGTAGTATACAAGGGAATACCATTAAAGGATTTAACTGGATAAATTCGGGAAATTATACAACCGGATCGTTTAATGGTTTACTGTTGTTGGGAGGTACTCTTAATGTAGGCACAACTTTGGGAAATACCATAGGATCACCGACAACTGCTAATGCAATTAAATATACAGGTGCAGACGGTATGGTTAATGGTATCCAGATTAATGCTGCTTCAGCTACAGGGATTATAAGGGTGGAGAACAACCTCGTGGCTAACATAACTTTAATAGACTACTCAGCGTTTACAGGAATATACAAAAATGGGAGTGCGACAACTGTAATTATACAAAATAATACAATTAGAACAATCAATGCTACAGGGATTTACGCAGTCAGACTTGCAGGAATTAGAACTGAATCCGGATCTGGCTCAATGCTTGTTAGTGGATATGGAATTGTTGGCAATACCATTTCCGGAATAACAAATAATTCTGTTTCCGGGTCACCTGTTTCTGGGGTAACCGGAATCCTAACGCATGTAAAAGCAAATATTATAAACAATTCAATATCGAACTTAACATCTTATGCTGTAAATGCCGATATTGTGGATTCAAGTGTTCTTGGAATTTTTGCAAGATCTAATCAGGATTTCATAATAAAAGGGAATAAGATTTGGAATATAAAAAATAATAGTCCGACTTTAGGGAGTAATGCTGTTCAGGTGGTGGGAATTTTTTGTGATACTTCAACTTTCGCTAATAATGAGATATCAGGTAATTTTGTAAGTGATTTATCAGTAGCAGACGCCAGCTCTACCGCAGCTATTATATTAGGGATTAAAGTTCGTCTGATAACAGGTACGGCTAAACATACGAAATTATATAATAATGTTGTGAGCATTAAAGGTACTACAAGCTCTACTATATATGGAATTACTGTGGCGGATGCAGGTTTTACAACAACAACCGGCTATCTTGAATTATATTTCAATACGGTAAATATTACCGGAGGTGCTTCAGCAGGGGCTAATAATTCATATGCTCTTTTCTCTTTTAGTTCAGTACCTACTGGAAGTATAAAGGATAATATTTTTGTAAATACAAGAACCAATAGTGGAACTGCATCGGGTTCGAATTATGCCATCAGCTTATCAACAGCACCTACCTCAATGGATTATAATGACTATTACGTATCAGGGACAGGAACTGTACTTGGCCGGTTTAATTCCGTTGATCAAACAACTTTAACAGCCTGGAAAACTGCTACGGCAAGAGATGCGAACAGTTTAAATATCGATCCGCAATTTACTCTTGCAGGTGGCACCAGTGTGCTTCATTACAAAGTAGGCGTTACATTGCCGGGGACAGCAACAAACGCAACTCCTACTATTACCACTGATTATTTGGCTAAAACGCGTACTGTTCCCACCATGGGGGCATTTGAAGGGATTGCTTCCAATATTTCATGGGTGGGTACCACGAATAATTTATGGAATGTGGGTTCCAACTGGTCGACCGGGGTAGTACCGATATCATCTAATACAATTTCTATCAACTCAGGAACCCCGGTTCTTAATCAGGATTTTACAGTTGCAGGCGACCTTATTGTTTCAGGAACGGGGACTTTAACCGTAAATTCGGCTAATACATTAACGATATCCGGAATTGCTGATTTTGGAGAGAGAAATGTCACTTTTAAATCGGATGCTACAGCAACGGCCCGTTTTGGAACATTTACAGGGACTTTGCTGAATGCCACTAATGTAACCGTAGAGCGTTACATTCCGGCAAGACGGGCTTATCGATTTTACTCTTCACCGGTAACCACAAGTACATCCATTTATGCAAACCTGCAGGAAGGCGGAAGCAATACTGCCGGTTTGGGTACACATATAACCGGAGCAGGCGGGAGCGCAAATGGTTTTGATCCTACAGGAACCAATAATCCTTCTATGTATACTTTTGACAATGCAACACAATCGTGGATAGCAGCCACCAATACCAATAATAGTATACTGACACCAACAATCCCAACTCGTTTGATGGTTCGTGGAGACAGGACTATTAGTCTGCTGACCAATACACCAACACCTACAAACACAACACTAAGAGCTACCGGAACTTTATTTACAGGTACAACCGGAGTTTCAGAAAATGCCATTGTAGACAATTATCTTTTTATCGGAAATCCGTATCAATCGCCTGTGAATATGAAAACTACAGTAAGCAGCGCTACAAATCTTAAACAATTTTATTATGTCTGGGATCCTACTTTAGGTACCCGCGGTGCGTATGTAGCCAGGGATTTGACTGCCGGAGTAAATAGCGTCACATCTGCTGTTAATGATTACCTGCAGCCTGGTCAGGCCTGTTTTGTTCAGGCAAGTGCTACGGCTGCTACAGCATTAAGTTTCACAGAAGCCAATAAATATACAACAGCAACAAACCAAAATGTGTTTCGCTTCGCAAAAACTGAAGAAGAATTATCCAGCCTTCGTATTGCTTTATACGATAAAAACACGTTAATAGCACAAGGAACTGCTGCAGATGGTTTGGTTGTTCTGTTTGGTGCTGATAAAACCAATGCAGTTGATGCGAATGATGCCGGTAAATTGATTAATCTGGATGAAAATCTGGCCACAAAGTCAAGCGGGAAATTATTTACTATCGAAAACAAAGCACTGCCTACCTTAACAGATGAAATTCAATTGGATATTAATACCTATCGTTCGACAGATTATACATTTGTAATTGAAGGAAAAAGTATCGAAGGAGTTACAGCTAAATTGTTTGACCAATTAAATCAGACCTATACAGAAATACCGGAATCAGCTGCAGTAAATTATAATTTTTCAGTGAATGCTGCTAATTCTGCAAGTGTAGCATCTGACAGATTCAAAATTGTTTTTGTCAATAAACCAGCATTAAATAATGAAGTCTTTTTGTATCCAAATCCATCAAACGGAGGTATAATAAACTTAACCTTCACAGATAATACCCAGGAATCAAAAGTTAGTATTATAAATATTATGGGACAATTACTTTACAGCAAAAAGGTAGAAGCAGGCCAAGCTGTGAATTTGAATCAATCCTTCACTCCCGGAATTTATTTTGTCAAGGTTGAACAAGGAGGGAAATCAGTAGTAAAAAAACTAATCATTAAATAATTAAAGCTTTGAAAAATAGAACTGTTGATAACTTGAAAAATATCAGGTTATTTTTATTCTTCTTCTTATTAATTGCTGTTGGCGCAAATGCTCAGACACCACCTCCTTTTCCGGATGATGTAGATGATGTTGCGCCAGCAGTTCCGGTAGATGGCTGGATAGTTCCTTTTGTTGTTTTAGGTACAATTTTAGGATGTTGCATTATAGGAAAGAGTATCAAAGAAAAGAATTTTACAAAATAAATTAGCATATAAAACCTTTCAATTGTATTGTTAATTGTGACTTTATAACAAGGAATTCTCATAACTAAAAGTTGATGAGAATTAAAAATTTAGTTTTTATATAATTAATACAAAAAATGGACAAGAGGCTTTCTCATAATTTGTGAGAAAGCCTCTTTTTTATTGAAGTTAATTATGCCCGGATTAATTAATTTAGTTTGCTATATCTACCAATAAAAACATGTTTTTCTCCACTCAAACAATATCAGCAAACTTTAAAATTTGTTTAGATGATATGTAATCGAATTACACCTGAATCGTATCTCTGTTTATATTGATTTTAGTGTTGTGATCGCTCTAATACCTGTTTCTACACGGTTTTCTCCTCAGAATAACTATAATTTATAGTGATTGCATCATAATTTATCTTCCGGCTATATTATTCTCAGTAACATTGAATATCCTTAAAAAGGATAATTTTTTATTGCTGTGATGTAAGCAATCGTATTTCGAAAAAAGAAAATTTCTGACTGGAATTTAAACAAATAAGAATTTATATTTAATTGAATTATGGGTATTAAATTACAAATTTTAGGTTCGTTTTTTATAACAATGGTTATGATAGGCTGTGCTAATAAAATAAATAACGGCAAACAAAATGACGATTTTGATGTAGACGCACAATTGACTTATTGTGTAAAACAATCTACAAATGCTTTAAAACTGATACCTAATGACGGTAATATTCCCAGAAGCATAGCGATAAATAGTCAAGAGTGGAATTATGTCGATTATAAGGACTGGACCAGTGGTTTCTGGCCTGGGGAACTTTGGTATTTATATGAATACACAAGAGACAATAAATGGAAAACAGCTGCCGATAAATATACTAATTATCTTGCACCGCTTGCAGTCACTCCGGCTTTAGACCATGATTTAGGATTTCAGGTTTTCAATAGTTTTGGCAATGGGTACCGACTGACAAAAAATCCGGCATATAAAGATATAATTCTTAAAGCCGCAGATACTTTGGCGACACTTTTTAATCCAAAAGTAGGTACCATTCTTTCGTGGCCCCGAAAAGTCCCTAATATGGAATGGCCCCAGCATAATACCATTATGGACAACATGATTAATCTGGAATTGTTATTTTGGGCATCAAAAAATGGAGGCGATAAATTATTATACGATATGGCTGTCAGTCATGCCACAGTTACGATGCAAAATCATTTCAGGCCTGATTATACTTCCTATCATGTAGTGGTATATGATAAAGAAACGGGTAAGAAAATAAAAGGAATAACGCATCAGGGTTATAGTGACAGCAGCATGTGGGCCCGTGGACAGGCATGGGCAATATATGGCTATACGATGGTTTACAGGGAAACAAAAGATCCCGAATTTTTAGATTTTGCCCAAAAAGTAACCCGTGTCTATTTAGATCAACTGCCAAAAGACCTGATTCCTTATTGGGATTTTGATGATCCGGAGATTCCAAATGCACCAAGAGACGCTTCTGCAGCAGCAGTTACAGCTTCAGCTCTTTTAGAATTAGCTACATATGCACAAGATGCAGTTTTAGCCAAAGAATATTTTAATAAAGCGGAAGGAATGCTAAAAGAGTTGTCTAAAAATTATCAAAGCGGAGACAGAAATACAGCCTGCTTATTACATTCAACAGGACATAAACCAGCGGGTTCTGAGATTGATTATTCAATTATTTATGCAGATTATTATTATGTGGAAGCTTTGTTAAGGTATAAAAAACTTAAAGAAGACGAACAGTCATTATTGACGTATAAATCCAATTAGAAAAGAATATAATTAACCAACCAAAAATAAAATTATAATGAATAACAAAAAAATACTTTACTGGTCAATTGTGGTGGCATTGGCCGGATTTTTATTCGGTTTTGATACTGTAGTTATTTCAGGCGCAGACAAACAATTACAGCAATTATGGGGTTCATCTGATTTGTATCATGGTTTAGTGGTAATGTCATCTGCACTTTGGGGCACTGTGATTGGGGCTATTTTTGGAGCTCTTCCTACCAATGTTTTAGGAAGAAAAAAAACCTTGATATTAATTGGAATCTTGTTCTTCCTATCGGCAGTAGGAACTGCTTTTGCAAATGATTCTGTTGTCTTTTCTATTTTTCGATTTTTGGGAGGACTGGGAATTGGTGCTTCAACAATAGCTGCGCCAACTTATGTTTCTGAGATTGCTCCTGCAAAAGACAGAGGAAAATTGGTCGCGCTTTACCAATTTAATATCGTATTTGGTATTTTGATCGCTTTTCTTTCTAATTATTTATTACAGGATATAGGGGAGAATTCCTGGCGCTGGATGTTGGGAGTACAATCGGCCCCGGCTTTATTGTATACTTTATTAGTTTTTGGAATTCCGGAAAGTCCGCGATGGATTTATGAATATAAAAAAGATCGTGAAAAAGCCATTGCAATTTTAAAACAAGTCAATACAGACGAGGGAGCTGCACAGGAAATTGCAGCAATGGAGAATGAAAAGCAGCATGAAATATTGGATGAATCTATTTTTATGAAAAAATACAGAAAACCATTGATGCTTGCCTTTTTTATAGCGTTATTCAATCAATTTTCAGGGATTAATGCTTTTTTATATTATGCACCACGTATTTTCGAATTGGCGGGACTGGAAAAATCAGCTTCATTTTTCAGCAGTATCGGAATTGGCATAGTAAACCTGATTTTTACTTTGATAGGTATTTCGTTAATTGATAAATACGGAAGAAAAACATTAATGTATTTAGGGTCATTTGGATATATTATCTCTTTAGGTTTAGTGACCCTGGCTTTTTATAATGAATGGAAAGGTATGGCAGTACCCATATTCTTCTTCTTATTTATAGCTTCTCATGCCATTGGACAAGGTTCTGTAATCTGGGTATTTATTTCCGAATTGTTTCCGAATAAACTAAGAGCTTCGGGAACTTCTTTCGGAACATCGGTTCACTGGATTTTGGCAGCATTAATTCCTTCTTTTATTCCGTTTTTATTCAAAAAGATTGGAGCGACAACAGTATTCACTATTTTCTGTATGATGATGGTGTTTCAATTATTATGGGTATTCATTAAAATGCCTGAAACGAAAGGAAGGACTTTAGAAGAATTATCCGAAGATCTTTCAACAAAATAAATTAAATAAAGAACCGATTTACAAAGTTTTTCTCATCGCATATTTTATTCTGAATAGCAAGGAAATGTCTTATATAAATTTGTAATTTATTAAGAAAAGATATTGATTCTGAAACTGATTTTGGTTGTTTCATTATTTGCACTATAATTTATAGCGATTGTATCATAATTTATACTGTGATTTTGCCAATAGAAGTATACTTGTAATGTTGTTTTAATGAATTAAATAATTAAATTTTAAAAAAGAAAATATATGAAAATAACCAAAAAAGAAGAATGTTATAAAAACTAATGAACTTACAACTAACTAAATTTTAACCACTATAAAAAATTAACCATATGAAAAAAGAACCCTTTCTTCATAATTTTCTTTCCAGAGGATGTAGCCTGACAATCGCACTCATTATAGGATTGTCTACTAATGCAGTTGCAGCAAAAAGCACATCTGTTGACAGAAAGATAGCTAAATATATAAATCAGCAGCAGCAAAAAACAATAAAAGGAAAAGTTATTTCTTCGGACAACAATCTAGGTATGCCTGGGGTTAACGTTGTCATAAAAGGCAAATCAAAAAGTGTTGTTACAGATTACGACGGTAATTATTCAATTGAAGTTTCTTCAAATCAGGATGTACTTGTGTTTTCTTTTATCGGTTTTACTGATCAGGAAATTCAAATTAAAGACCAGTCTGAAATTAACGTAACGATGTCATTAAGCAGTAACGTGCTTGATGAGATTACGGTGGTGGGTTATGGAAAACAGAAAAAAAGTGATTTAACGGGTTCCATAACAACACTTAAGTCAAAAGACATAAATGGTATTAGAGGCGGTAATGCCGCAGAAGCACTACAGGGTAAGAGCGGTCTTACTGTTAATTCGGCAGGGCAGCCGGGTGCAAGTCCAACGGTGCGTATACGTGGGATAGGTACTAATGGAGATTCTTCCCCATTATATGTAGTTGACGGTATGATGTTAAACGACATCACGTTCCTTAATCCCAAGGATATTGAAACGATGAGTGTGCTTAAAGATGCATCAGCAACTGCTATATATGGTTCGAGAGGAGCCAATGGTGTAATTCTGATTACGACAAAAAAAGGTAAAACAGGAACAGCCATCATATCTTATTCAGGAAACCAGGGTATTCAATATGCAATAAATAATTATAAAACTGCAAATGGGTCGCAGTATGCAGCCCTTATGAATACGGTAGCTTCAAATACAGGTGCTGCACAGCCATATCCTAATCCTTCACAATATGGAAAAGGAACTGACTGGATGGATGAAATAGGCAGGACAGGTTTGACAAAGGACCATCAAATATCAGTTTCAGGAGGGTCTGAAAAAATAAACTACAATTTAAGTTTAGGATATTTTGAACAGGAAGGTATATGGAATTATACAGATTACAATCGCGTGACTTTGCGTATCAATAACGAATATAAAATCAGTAATAAAATAAAAGTAGGTCATAATTTTAATATTTCAGGATCAAATTCGGGGCAGGGACTTACTTACAGAACAGTTCGTTCTGTGCTTTCAGGATCACCTCTTATTACGCCTAAAAATCAAAATGGCGACTGGAATCCAATGCAGAATAATGATTTGATTAATCCTGTGGCAGAATTAGAACTGAATAAGGATGCCAATACAAATACAAAACGTTTTGTTGGGGATATATGGGGAACTTACGATATTTTGGATGGTCTTCAATTTAAGACATCTTTTGGTGAAGACTGGAATTTTACCCGTTTTGATCAATTTTTGCCAAAATACAGCATTAATCCTTCATTCCAGTTTAATAACCCGAACAGTTATACTGAAAACTACAGTAATGGCAGCACCTGGTTATGGACAAATACACTTACATACGATAAATTATTTGGTGATAAGCACCGTTTAAACCTGCTTGTGGGGCAAAGTTCAGAACAGACTGATTTTCATGCTTTAGGAGCTACAGGAAAAAATTATGCTGTTGATAACCTGGATTATATATCTATTTATGCAGCAAGTATCAATAACAGGACTGTAAATGCATTTTTGCCTTCAAAATCTTCAAGAGCTTCATTTTGGTTCAGAACCAATTATACCTTAATGGACCGTTACTTGTTTACAGCTACAATCCGTGCAGACGGTTCTTCTAAGTTTGGACCTAATAATCGTTGGGGTTATTTCCCGTCCGCAGCAGTTGGCTGGAGAATTAATAAAGAAAATTTCCTTAAAAATGCTGCCTGGTTAAATAACCTGAAGTTAAGAGGAAGCTGGGGTATAACCGGTAATGACAAGATAATGGATAATGTAGCCTATGCACTTGCTACCCAAAGTGATGAGTTTCATGCTGTTTTTAATGGTCAGGTTAGCCCTGGTGTAGGTATAACCAATGCTTCTAATCCTAATGTGAAGTGGGAAAATAATATACAAACTGACTTTGGAATTGAAATGACTGTTCTTGATAACAGACTTACATTTGAATTTGATCTTTTTAATCGAAAAACAGAAGATCTGTTAATGATCTTACCTGTTCAGGGAGGTTCTGTGGGAATACAGCCAACATACAGTAATGCGGGTTCTGTACAAAATAAAGGATTCGATTTTACATTAGGATGGCAGGATAACAATCATAATTTTAAATATGGTATAAGCTTAACAGGAAGCTCTTTTAAAAATGAAGTGCTTGACTGGAAAGGCCTGACAACAACCTCAACAACATTCTCTACCAATTTGCAGACGCGTATTGAGGAAGGACAGCCTTTTAACTATTTTTACGGTTATAAAACTCAGGGAATTTATCGTACTCAGGCTGATATAGATTCATGGAATCAATATGCACAGAGTCATGGTCAGACAGCTTACCATACCAATGTACAGCTTGGTGATTTAATTTATGTAGATAATAATGGGGACGGACGTATAACAACAGCTGACCAGAGGAATATTGGCAGCCCTTTTCCAAAATTTACTGGGGCGATTGCTTTTAATGCCGAGTATAAAGGATTTGATATAAGCTTTGATTTTTCCGGAAGCTATGGAGCGAAAGCGATGAACAATTCCTATAATGATTTTACTTCGCCTACAAACAATATGCATAGTGACTGGCTTGACTCATGGACGACGACTAATACGGATGCCAGTATGCCAAGACTTGCAGCAGGCTCCGTAAATATGAACCGCACCATAGATCTTATGGTATTTAATGGTGATTATGTGAAATTAAGAAATGCGACAGTAGGTTTTACGCTGCCGGAGAATATTTTTGCCAATACAAGTATCAGTAAATTACGAATTTACCTAACAGGAGCTAATTTGTTATACTTCACCAAATATAAAGGGTTTACACCGGAATTGCCTGATGGACTGGATTATAACACATTTCCCGTTTCCGGCAGTGTTCAATTTGGTATGAACTTAACTTTTTAATCAAATAAATTTATTAAGCATGAAAAAGCTAAAATATATAATAGTAATGGGTGGGTTAAGCCTTTTGGCTTCCTGTGATGATTTTCTGGATGTAACTCCGCAGGGTCAGCTTACAACCGATGTTTATTTTTCTAATGAAGAAAGTATAAATGCAGCGTTAAACAGAGTGTATTCTTCTGTGAACTGGCGTTTCTTTAGACTTGGGACCATGTATTTTACAACACATGAGTTTTGTTCAGATGATGTAAGAATGAATACAGGGGATGTTAATTTTACCTCCGCCTATGATTTTACTAATAATCCTGGCAATATATATGTGGAGCGCCTTTGGGAAAGATGGTATCAATACCTGAATGATTGTAACGAAGTACTTAAACTTACCAGCGGTTATGATAATGAGCAGGCTGTACTTTATAACTCACAGGCACGTTTTTTCAGGGCATACTGGCATTTTGACCTTGTAAATGTATTTGGAGACGTAGTATTGCGTGACCATGTACCTGCACCGTCTGAATATAATATCCCGAAAAGCAGCCAGGAAGAAGTATACCAACTTATAATTAGTGATCTTGAATATGCCGCTGAACATCTTCCGACAAGACAGACGTGGGGTACTGCGAATCTTGGCCGCGTAACTAAAGGAACCGCACTTGGAATGCTTGCAAAAGTATACTTGTACAGACAGGATTATGCAAAGGCTTACGCTTATGCAAAACAAGTTGTTGAAAGCGGCGAATATAGTCTTGATCCTAATTTCCGTAATCTGTTTGCCATTGAAGGTAAATATTCTGTAGAAAGTATGATGCCGGGGCATTACATATATCAAAGTATTACCGGACGTCTTCGTAATCCTTATGTTGAATTTCAGGGAATTCCAGGTTCAGGATTAGGCAGTGCTATTTTTACACCTTCTAATGACCTTGTTAACTCTTTTGAAGCAGGCGATCCACGTAAAGCGGCTTCGATTTTTAATCAGGGAGAAACCATAGACGGCTATACCGGTGTGATCAAATGGACATCAGGATTCCAGTATGCAAATAAGAAAGTTATCTGGCCGGCAACACAATGGCCGGATGCTGATTTCTTTAAGCAGCAATTAAATCTTCCTTTCCTTCGTTATGCAGATATTCTCCTGATTTATGCAGAGTCTGCCAATGAATTAGGTCAAAGTCCTGTGGCATTAGATGCTTTAGAGCAGTTACGTTTCAGAGCGCGTGGCAACAAGACTTTTGCTCAGGCAGGTGTATTACCGCAGATTACGGTTACAGATAAGACACAGCTACGCCAGCTAATCTGGAAAGAACGTCGTGTAGAAACGGCTATCGAAGGAAATCGATGGTTTGACCTCGTTCGTTATGAAAAAGTGGTGCCCGGATATACAACCAATATTATGAATAACCTGGGAAGGACTAATTTTAACTATACTAAAAACAGTAAGTTTCCTATACCATCGACTTTTGTTACCAATTCAAATGGTGTGCTTACACAAAATCCTAATTGGCTATAAAATCTTAAAAATGTTAAAGTTACATCTGGTTTAAATTTGAAAGGCAGCTGCAGTTTACCGCAGCTGTCTTTTTATTTTCACATAAAAATATCATTTTGGTATAAATAAGTAAAAACAAATACAGAACTTGCGTTGTTGTTAAATTACAATATACAAGTGAATAAATTTACTTTGTTGTACTCAAAATTTGTTAAAAATTAAGATAAAAATCATGATAATATCCTTAAAATTCAATCAATTTTTAAAAAGTGTATTCAGGTCATTTCTACTTTTTATAATGCTAGCTTTTATTTTTCCCTTTACCGTTTCAGCTAAAAATAGTGACAGGAAAGTTTATTTATTTGCTTATGCAACTAATAAAAATAATGGCAAAAACGGACTTCATTTTGCATGGAGTTCCGATAAGTTAAACTGGCATGCTGTTGGTCCTGAATATGGATTTTTAAAATGTGACTACGGAGACTGGGGTTCTCAAAAAAGAATGTTAGCTCCATTTTTGTTTAGAGACGGCAATGGATTATTTCACTGTTTATGGAGTGTAAACGAAAAAGATGAAGTTTTTGCTCATGCCGCCACAGCAGATCTCTTCAATTGGCAGCGACAAAGTTATATACCCGTAAAAAAGGCAGATGGTTCTTCGGGGAATGCGTTGTTTGTTGAAGGGCAAACAAATTCAGACGGAGGTTATACCGTGAGCTGGTTCAGTGGGGATTCTTCCGGTAAAAATGGTTCCGTGTATGAAACTTTAAGAAAGGATTTTAAAGATAATACCGAAACAACTGCCTCAAGAAAAATCAATAGAAAAAGTATACGGGTTGCTATTAACCTTTTTGGTGAAACTCAGGAGGGAAGTATCAATCAGGTTGAATGGGCATTGGTTGATAGTTTAATTAAAAACATGGAAGCTGAGAAGTTCCGAACAGAAAAAAATACGGCTACGCCAAAGAAAGACAGTATACTATTTGCAGGATTGAAACCTGTTTCTGTTAATATCAGTATTGATGCTTCAAAAAGTAAGAAGATTAGCAATATGCTGACCGGAATCTTTTTCGAAGACATCAATTATGCTGCAGACGGAGGCTTGTATGCGGAACTGATTCAGAACCGTGATTTCGAATATAATGTAAATGATAAGGTAGGAAATGACAAAAACTGGACACACCGAATGGCCTGGAGCGGTACATTTAGTATTGACAGCCTTAATGCAATCCATCCTAATAATGCCAACTACGCCGTTATAAAAAATGGTACTATAAGCAATGAGGGATTTGACGGTATTCCGGTTACTGCCGGAGAGCGATACGATTTCAGTGTTTTCGCCAAAGGCACTAAATGTACAGTAAAACTGATTGGACCCACAGGTATAGTGTTGGCAAATGCAGTTATAACACCTGGCACATCGTGGAAAAAATATACTGCTGTATTAAAATCTTCTGGCACAGTCGCAAATGCACGGCTTGAAATAAGTAGTCAGGGAGAAACCGCTTTGGATATGGTATCATTGTTTCCTCAAAAAACATTTAAAAACCGTAAAAACGGACTGCGTCCGGATCTTGCAAAGACTATTGCCGATATGCACCCTAAATTCGTGCGGTTTCCTGGCGGATGTGTTGCACATGGAGATGGTCTTGATAATATTTACCGTTGGAAAAATACTATTGGAGCGTTGGAAAGCCGTAAACCTATGCGTAATATATGGAACTACCATCAGACCATGGGATTAGGATTTTTTGAATATTTTCAGTTTTGTGAAGATCTTGGTGCGGAACCGGTTCCGGTACTTGCTGCAGGTGTTCCTTGTCAAAATTCAAAAGATGGAGGAGCAGGTCAGCAATGTGGAATTCCTATGAAGGATATGGACGATTATGTACAGGATGTGCTGGATCTTATTGAATATGCAAATGGAAATACTGATACAAAGTGGGGCAAAGTACGTGCGGAGGCAGGTCATGCGAAGCCGTTTAACCTGAAATATATTGGCATAGGCAATGAAGACCTTATTACTGATGTATTTGAGGAGCGTTACACCATGATAGTAAAAGCAGTACAGCAAAAATATCCTAATATAAAAATTATTGGTACCGTTGGCCCTTTTTATCAGGGCACCGACTATGTCGAGGGCTGGGCATTGGCAGATAAACTGAACCTTCCTATGGTTGATGAGCATTATTACAACAGTCCGGGCTGGTTTATAAATAATCAGGATTTTTATGATAGTTACGATCGCAGTAAATCAAAAGTATATCTGGGGGAGTATGCCTCCTGGGGAAATACTTTTTACAATGCGCTGGCCGAAAGTTTGTACCTCACTGCTGTCGAACGCAATGGTGATGTGGTTAGTATGGCCAGTTATGCGCCTTTACTCGCGCGTGAAAAACATACACAATGGAATCCTGACCTGATATATTTTAACGGAACTGAAGTAAAACCTACGGTGAATTACTACGTACAAAAAATGTATGGAGAAAATCCGGGTGATAATTATCTGTATAGCCAGATAAAGATTTCTGAAAAGAATACTGAGGTGGCAAAACGTATTGGTATTTCGACTGTGACCGACAGCACTACGGGTGATATAATTATAAAATTGGTAAATATGCTGCCTGTTGCAGTAACACCCTCTATAGAATATCCGGAGATTATCTCTAAAGGTAATGCTATGTATACTGTTTTGGCCGGTACACCCGAAAGTAAACTCACACGTCCGGCTATTAGCAGTATTTCAGTACAGGAAGCCTTTACAAAACAGGTTCCGCCTTATTCGTTTACTATTATTCGGGTTAAAACTAAATAATATAACAATGAAGAAATTTAAATGTTTAAACCATGTGATTTTACTGACTTGCATTATTTTCTAAATCATTTATTATGATATCTTTTTTACAATCAAAATTACAATTATTACTAATACTGCTCTCACTATACAGCTGTACTTCCAAAAAGGAGATTGCTCAAAAACATGCTGCAGATTCTTTTAATCCAGGGAGTGTTTGGAACGATACCGAAGGAAATCCGATCAACGCTCATGGCGGAGGTATTCTGTTTCATGACGGTACTTATTATTGGTATGGTGAATATAAAAAAGGAAAAACATCTCTCCCTCCGGAAGCTACCTGGGAGGCATATCGTACAGATGTGGCGGGAATAAGCTGTTATTCTTCAAAAGATCTGGTAAACTGGAAGAATGAAGGAGTTGTACTTTCTGCAGTTAAAGATGATGCAACTCATGATCTGCATACTTCAAAAGTTTTAGAAAGACCTAAAGTAATCTTTAATAAAAAGACAGGGAAATTCGTAATGTGGATGCATGTTGATAGTGCTGATTATAGTAAAGCGGCTGCCGGAGTTGCTGTAAGTGACAACCCTGCCGGCAAATTTAAATATATTGAAAGTTTTCGTCCTAATAATGCCATGAGCAGGGATCAAACCGTTTTTGTTGACGATGATGCGAAAGCATACCAATTTTATTCTTCAGAGGATAACAAGACAATGTACATTAGCGAGCTTAGTGATGATTACCTCAGACCTTCAGGAAGATTTACCAGGAATTTCGAAAATCTTTCCCGTGAGGCTCCAGCTGTATTTAAATACAATAAAAAATATTATATTATTACTTCGGGATGCTCGGGATGGGATCCTAATATAGCTACAGTAGCAACAGCAGATACTATTATGGGACTTTGGACAGTACAAAATAAGGAACTGTGTGAAGGACCGGATGCTGATAAAACATTTTATGCCCAAAGCACTTACGTAATTCCTGTTCAGGGAAAAGAAGGGGCTTTTATAGCAATGTTTGACAAATGGAATAAAACGGATCTTGAAAGCTCCCGCTATGTTTGGCTTCCGCTGCGTATTGATAAAAACGGAGCAACAGTTTTGTGGCAGGAAAAATGGAATATGAGCATTTTTGATAAGTAATTTTAATCAGCAGTTTATATGAGAGTCATATGATACATTCAGACAAATAGGTTCAGGTATTTTTTTAATATATTTGATTTTTAATAAAATACTTTACAAAAAAATGAGACATCAATCCTATTTAATTTTTAGCTTTTTATGCTTTTTTATCTTCCAAAAGATACAATCACAAACAGCAATGATAAATATTGATTCCCGTAATCTTATTTCTTTGAATGGAAAATGGCAAATGATTGCAGATCCAACTGACATTGGGGATTGGAGGCAAATCTGGCTGGAAAAGAAACCGGAAAAGAAAACTGATTTTGTAGAATATGCTTTTGATGGCAGTCCTGAACTGAATGTGCCTGGTGATTTTAATACCCAATTACCGGAACTAATTTATATGGAAGGCGTAGTATGGTATAAAAAAACATTTAAACATACAAAAACGGCAGAGAAAAGATACTTTATACATTTTGGTGCAGTAAATTATACCTGTTCAGTATATCTAAACGGAAAATTGCTAGGGAGCCATGAAGGTGGTTTTACCCCTTTTCAGTTTGAAATTACAAATGAGGCACTTGATGGAGACAACAGCCTGATTGTAAAAGTAAACAGCAAACGTTTAAAAGACGGATTGCCGGGATTGGGTTATGACTGGTTTAATTATGGGGGGATTACCCGTAATGTTAATCTCGTCGAAACAAATACTACTTATATAGATGATTATTGTATTCAGTTAAAGAAAGGATCTGTTAAAGAGATCGAAGGATGGGTTCAGCTTAATGGTGCATCACTTTCACAAAAAGTAATTGTTACAATTCCCGAACTAGGTATTAAATATTCCGCTCAAACAGATATTAACGGCAAGGCCAAAATTCAGTTTTCATCCAAATTTAAGCTTTGGGCACCGGAAAACCCTAAGTTATATAACGTCAATATTCAATGTGAAACCGACACGGTTAAAGATGAAATTGGGTTCAGGAATATTGAAGTCAATGGAAAAGACATCTTACTCAATGGTAAACCTCTATTTTTGAAAGGTGTAAATATTCATGAAGAAAATCCGTTTACACAAGCTAAAGCTTTCTCAGAATCGGATGCGTTGATAGTACTCACCTGGGCAAAAGACCTGGGTTGTAATTTTGTAAGATTGGCACATTACCCTCATAATGAATATATGCTAAAGCTAGCGGAGAAAATGGGCCTGATGGTATGGGATGAACTTCCAATTTACCAACATATTGAATTTGCTACTCCCGGTGTAACCAATAAAATGGAGTTAATGCTGAAGGAAATGATAAAACGGGATCGTAATCGCTGTGCTGTTTTTATATGGAGCATATCAAACGAAACATATTCGACTACCGCTAACCGTGATAATGCATTGATTGAATTATCCAAAAAATGCAGGAAACTTGATAATACCCGATTGATTACTTCTGTAATAAACAACCAGGGTTATAATAACAATATTGTGGATGTACATGATCCGCTATATAATTATTTTGATGTAATTTCAGTAAACGAATATATTGGCTGGTATTTGCCTTGGCAGGGAAAACCAACAGATACCAAATGGAAACTTCTTGCCAACAAGCCTGTTATTATATCTGAATTTGGAGGAGAAGCTTTGTACGGCAGTAATTATGGCCCTGCAGATGAAGCTGCTTATTGGACAGAAGAATATCAGGAACAAATATACAAAGACCAGGTTGCAATGTTCAAAGCGATGCCCAATTTGGCTGGTGTCTGTCCTTGGATATTAGTAGATTATCGCTCGTTGGGCAGAATGCACCCGGTGTATCAAAAAGGTTGGAATCGCAAAGGACTGCTCTCTGATAGGGGAGACAAAAAGAAGGCATGGTACATTCTGCATGATTATTATTTAGACACTCCCAGTATTAAAAAATAAAAGTACAATACTTTTCTCCACATTTTGAGATCATTTTTCAGCAAAAGCATAAACAATTTTATAGGTTTATGCTTTTGCTGTTTTTTTGGGTATAAAAAACCCGCTTTATGTAACAAATGAAGGATTTTCTTAGATATTCATGGTGTTTAAGTGTGAAATTCATTCTAAATGCTTAAAAACAGGATAATATAGTATTAGCATGTGGTAATATTAGCATTTTCGTTAACTTCAATTTAACATAATTTTACAAGTGTCAAAAGCACACTAACCAAATTGTTAAATTATGAAACCAACCATGCATGTCTTTAGAAGTACTGCTACATCTCTTTTCAGAAGAAAGATGTCCTGTACGATTTTTTTACTGTTTGTTATTTTTAGCTCATTCTCACAGCAAAAAATAAGTGGTAAAGTTACAGATGTAAATAATGTTCCAATACCCGGAGCATCAGTTTTGGAAAAAAATACAACTAATGCTGCAGCAACTGATTTCGATGGAAATTTTGAAATAGTTACTAAAGGAAATAATCCAATATTAATTTTTTCCTATCTGGGATTAAAAACAAAAGAGATTAAACCAGATGGCAAAAATACGATCAATTTAGTCTTAGAATCAGAGGTAAATGAATTGACGGAAGTAGTTTTAATTGGATATGGTACGCAGAAACGAGGTGAAGTTACCAGTTCGATTGCAACTATAAAGGCAAAGGATTTTACGCAAGGTGCTGTTCGTGATGCCTCAGAGTTGATTGTGGGTAAAGTAGCCGGTTTAGTTATTTCAAACGGGTCAGGTGATCCGCTGGCCGGGCCTTCAGTTTCCTTGCGTGGTATAGCTTCCTTGCAGGGTGGCACAACTCCGTTAATTTTAATTAATGGAATTCCCGGATCATTTGACAGTGTTTCTGTAAATGATATTGCTTCTATTGATGTACTTAAGGATGCCTCAGCAGCAGCAATTTATGGTACCCGTGGTGCTAATGGAGTTATTTTGATAACTACAAAAAAAGTGGATCGTGATGTTGTGAATACCTTATCTTATACAGGCTATACCGCAATGTCAAGTTTTGCTAAAAAAGCAAATTTTTTAGATGCTGCACAGTATCGAAAACTATTGGCAGATGGCGCACAGATGCCCTTTGCAGATGAGGGGTATAGTACGAATTGGTTAGATGGAATTTCAAGGACTGCATTAAATAAAAACCATAATATTAATATGAGAGGCGGTAGTGCAAAATCAAACTATATCGCTAATATTAATTACGGGAATCAGGAAGGCGTTTTTTTGGGTACCTATACAAAAGAGCTTAGAGTTTCTTTCGATGCCAATCATCATATGTTCAACGACAAGTTAAAATTCAATTTTAATATCGTTAGAACAACACAAGAAGCAGGAGGTTTTGATACGAATGTTTATAGACAGGCGTTGATTAGAAATCCTACGGCAAGACCAAAAGATGATAATGGAGTTTGGACTCAAACCAGTAGGTTTCAATATTCTAATCCTCTGGCTTCAATATATGAAACCCAACGAATGAATGAAGGTGAAAATACAAGATTATCAGCAGGCGTAACATTGACTTTATTGCCAGGCTGGGATACAGATTTTCGTATTTCCAATGTAAAAAATTCAAATTTACATGGTTATTATGAAACTAAAAAGCATTATTCAAATACGATTCAGGGTAGAAATGGTTATGCATCAAGATCAGATGACAGGTCAAACTTAGATCAGATGGAATTTACTTCAAAATATGCTAAAACAATCAATAAACACAATTTTTCTGTCTTAGGCGGATACAGTTATCAATATACTATGTCACAAAGCGGATTTGCTAATAATTATAACTTTCCGACTGATGCCTTTTCGTATAATAATTTAGGAGAAGGTCAGGCACTTTTGGATGGAAAAGCAGGAATGGGAAGTTATAAAGAGGATAATAAACTGATTGGTTTTTTTGGCAGAGCTACTTATTCATTTGATAATAAATATCATTTATTGGCCAGTGTGAGAAGAGAAGGATCTTCCAGATTTGGAGATAATTACCAATGGGGAACATTTCCTTCAGTTTCAGCAGGCTGGACTATTAGTAATGAATCTTTCCTAAAAGATATTTCATTTATTAATAATTTGAAACTGCGTGCAGGTTTTGGAGAGACCGGAATTATTCCTAACAGTTCTTATCTCTCGCAGACTTTGTTAAATTATGAGGGATATGTTTATAATAACGGTGCATGGATTCAAGGCCTGGTTCCGGCAAGTAATCCTAATCCTGATTTGCGTTGGGAAAAATCACAAGAAATTAATTTAGGATTAGATTTTTCATTTTTAAAAAACCGCATCAGTGGTAGTATAGATTTATATCATAAGAAGACTAAAGATATGTTATGGGATTATGAAGTTCCTGTTCCGCCATATTTATATAATAGCATAACTGCCAATGTTGGTAAAATGGAAAATAAGGGGATAGAAATTTTATTAAATATAACTCCCGTCCAAACGAAAGATTTTGAATGGAATTCCAGTATGACATTTTCTCACAATGAAAATAAACTTAAAAGCCTTTCTAATGATTTGTATGAAATTCAGGGAAACTTCATAAACGTAGGAAATGCAGGTGATCCTATTTCATTTTCAACACACAGATTGGAAGTAGGACAATCAATAGGGAATTTTTGGGGACTAAAATCAGTAGATATTACTGATGATGGGAAATGGGTTATTGAAACTAAAGATGGGACCAGAAAAACGCTAACCCCTGATTTATACAACGATGACAACAAACAATATTTAGGTAATGGAATTCCAAAATTTAATGCAGGATGGTCAAATACCTTTAAATACAAACGATTTGATTTAGGGGTAGTACTTGTTGGAGCTTTTGGTTTTCAAATACTGAATTATCAGCGTATGTTTTATGAAAACCCGACCATTAATTATAATATGTTAGATTCTTCTCAGGATTTAGTTTATGGAAAAACAAAATTGAATTACTCTCAAACGTATGTGAGTTATTATATAGAAGATGGAGATTATGTGAAAATTAATAATATAACATTAGGGTATAATCTGGATGTAAAAAAATTAAAAATTGTTAATTCAGCAAGGATATATGCCTCGGGTTCCAATCTGGCGACTTTTACAAATTATAAAGGATTAGATCCTGAAATCGCCGGAGGAAATGGTTTAACAGCAGGAGACGACAGTCGTGATAAGTACCCTACAACAAGAACATTCACTTTAGGAATTAGTGTAAACTTTTAAATAAACAAAGATGAAAAAGTTAAATAAAATTTATAAGGCAGCACTATTAAGTATAGTGTTCTCATTTGCAGGATGTACAGACTTGGATGAAACTGTTTATAGTAATGTTACTGCCGAAGGAACCATTATAACAGCGGCAGACATAGGAAACATTATGGCACCGGCCTATGCTGGATTCAGGGATATATACTGGGGATGGGATGGTCAATTTGATATCAATGAAGAATCTTCAGACTTAATTGTAACACCATTCAGAAACGGAATTGGCTGGGGTGATTATTATATCACAATGCACCAGCACACCTGGGGACCAACGTTAAGCCATGCCGAAGCAGGATGGGCTTATGGCTATCAGGCAATTTTTAAAATTAATAAAGCAATCTATCAGATTGAAAATTTAAAAGGTTTGGAAAATTCAGATGTTTATATCAAAGAATTAAGAGCTTTAAGAGCAATCTATTATTATATTTTGTATGATAATTTTAGGAATATACCTGTTGAAACAAACTTTATAAATCCTCCGGGTTATTTGCCTAAACAAAAGACAAGCCAGGAAGTATTTGATTTTATAAAAAAAGAACTTACCGAAGCAATGCCTGCTTTAAGAGATGATAATACAAATGCGTCTTATGGTAAAGTGACCAAATGGGCTGCTAAAATGACATTGGCAAAATTATACCTTAATGCGGGTGTTTATTTAGGTACTCCAATGTGGTCGGAAGCTTTAAGTGAAGTGAATGATATTATTGATAGTGGTAAATTTAGTCTGGCACCAAATTATTTGGATTCCTATCGTATTAAGAATGAAGGTTCACCCGAAGAAATTTTATCCATTCCGTTTGATGAAAAGTACACAGGAGGTTCCTATTATCCATTCAAAACGCTTTATCCTGCAAGCCGTGCTACATTTGAAATGCAGGATTCGCCTTGGGGAGGAAGCGGAGCCATCCCTCAATTTATAGATACTTATGATCCAGAGGACAGCAGATTAAAAGATTGCTGGTTAGGAGGATTACAATACACAAAATCAGGTGCCCCATTAATATTGGAAGATAAAGTAACACAGTTGAATTATATAAATTATATGTCAACAGTAGATGGCTGTGAGTATAATGAAGGATATCGATTAGTAAAATATGAGATAGGTTCAGGAACTTCGGTTAACAGTTCTAATGATGTTCCCTTTTTTAGATATGGAGACGTTTTGATGATAAAAGCAGAGTGCTTATTAAGGACAGGAAGCGCAGATCAGGCAGCAACAATTGTCAGTGAAGTAAGAGCCAGGAATTTTAAGACAAATCCGGCGAAAGCAATTGTTACAGGAGCTAAATTACTGGGAGGAAGTGTTTATAAATATGGCGAGTATTCAAACGGAACAATAACTAAATATGAAGGAGGTGCAGACATACAATATGGTGGTTTCCTGGATGAATTAGCATGGGAATTTGTTGGTGAGCATCACAGAAAACAAGATTTGATCCGTTTTGGAGTGTACACAAAAAAATCATGGTTTTCTCATAAACCAAATGGTGATTACAGAGCAATATTTCCTATTCCTCAAAGTCAGATGGATGCAAATCATAGTTTGGTACAAAATCCGGGGTATAATTAAAATATAAATTTGAGTAAACGTTTTCTACCCTGGAAATCATTGTCAGACTGAGCGGAGTCGAGGTCCTTTCCTTCATGACAAGCCTTCGATTAAGTTTATCCTGAGCGAATGTCTCAGTCTGATACCCATTTAATTACACCAACAAGTTAATTTTTACCAATCAATAATTGTTTTTTAGTTGTTTATAAGTGTCTGAGAGCTGTTCTGTGGTTAGGAACAGCTCTCTGGCTTAACATTAATTATAAAATTTGTTAGAATGAAAAATATTTCTTTAATAGTACTGATGCTGGTTATTATCCCACTTTTCAGCTATTCCCAGGAGTTTTCCGATTTAGCCAAAACACCGCCAATGGGCTGGAACAGCTGGAATAAATTTGGCTGTGACGTAAGCGAAAAATTAATAAAAGAGATGGCTGATGCAATGGTAAAAAGCGGTATGCGTGATGCCGGATATAATTATTTGGTTATTGATGACTGCTGGCAGACGGGAAGAGATGCAAAAGGAGATATAATTGCAGATCCGGAACGTTTTCCGTCGGGGATGAAAGCTTTGGGGGATTATATTCATAGTAAAGGACTGAAATTCGGTATTTATTCCTGCGCAGGCTCTATGACCTGTCAATCCAGACCGGGAAGCCGTGGATATCAGTTTCAGGATGCTAAAAAATATGCCGAATGGGGTGTAGATTATTTAAAATATGACTGGTGTTTTGATGAAGGGCAAAATGCAAAAGCGGCATACAAAACCATGAGTGATGCCTTAAAAGAAACCAAAAGAACAATCGTTTTTTCTATTTGCGAATGGGGAGGAAGCAAACCCTGGGAATGGGGCGAAGGAATTGGTCATTTATGGCGTACCACTTTTGATATCAGAGATTGTTACCAATGTACTTTTGACTGGGGAGGCTTAGGAATTCTGGATATTATTGACAGACAAGCCGAGTTATGGAAATATGCGGGACCGGGACACTGGAACGATCCCGACATGCTTGAAGTAGGGAACGGTGGTATGACTTTCGACGAAAATAAAACCCATTTCTCGATGTGGTCCATGCTCGCTTCTCCTTTAATGGCAGGAAATGATCTTCGGAATTTAGATCCGACTACGGCACAAATTCTAACAAATAAAGAAGTAATAGCCGTTAATCAGGATGCCAAAGGACAGCAAGCCCGCAGGTTTATGGATATGGGCGAATATGAAATTTGGGCAAAACCACTGGCTGATGGTAAAGTAGCTATTTGTTTTTTAAACAGAACAGCAACGGAATGGAAATTAGATTACGACTGGAAAAAAAACACAATGTATTTTGTTGAAGATGTAAAAATAAAAAAAGACACTTATATTGTCAGAGATCTTTGGGAGCATAAAAATATCGGAACTACAGAAACGAATCTTGTAAAAAGCATTCCTGCACATGGAGTTTTGATGGTTGTCTTATCTAAAAAATAAAAGAATTACTTTAACCTGTTTTGGGTGTAATTTATAAAAGATGATTAAGACATAAAAAAATCATGCAGTGCAAGAAAGAGTGATAACGAAAAGAATTTTCCGTACAACAAGTTTGAAATAAAAATACCGTTTTCTAAAATTTATTTGAATTTTAATAATTATTTTTCAAATATTTTTCAGCCTCTGTTTTATAAATATCGATTTTATTTGATTTGATTTTCACAGGCAAATTAATTATTTCTCTGGCTATTTTTATACTTTTCTCCTTTTGTTTAGTCTGGATATAAAAGCGGAATAAATTTTCTTTAGGCTCAAAGCGAAAAGGTTCAATGCCATTATTCAATATTAATAATTGCTCCGTTTTTAAGAAGTTTTTTTGCTCAGAATATAAATTTGCCAAAACTACGTTTGCCTCGGGTATTGGTTCTTTTTTTACTGAATTTTCCATCATAAGAACGCCTTTTTTAGCTTCATCTTCATGGAATTTTTCAAACCCAAATTTAAATTCAACAAAAGGATCATCTTCAATAAGCAACATATTTGTGTCATTTATTTTATAATAAAATTTTTGGTTTTCACCCTCTGAGATAGTTTTAAAATCAATTAATATTTGGGTTTTTAAATAAAAAATTACTGTAACTAGAAAAGACATAATTATAAAACTAACGTTTATGCTTTTTATGCAAAAAGTATTGCTAATTGTTAGCAGCTCTTTTCTATTACTGCCAAAAACAACTAACAAAGACAATCCAAAAACCAAAAAGACCATTGCCGTCGGGTTATACAATACTGATGTAAACAATCCTAAAAATGCAAAAATAACCACAAAAGCGAGCCCAAATCTCGTTTTAGGATTAAGTTCAATTTTTCTAATGATTACAAACAATAAGAGTCCCAGTAAAACAAAACCAAAAATTCCTATTTCGAAAATGATTTGCAGATAATCATTAAAAGCGGTAGAAACATAATTGGCCACTTTTATTTCATTCCATGGGCGTTGCAGTTCATTAAAGTATTCCGCTTTTGAATTATTATAAATTCCTGTAAAATTAAAAATACCATTCCCAAAAACAGGCTTTTCCTTAATTTCTGAAATTGTAATTTTCCTGATTAAAGTTCTTCCGTCAACGGAATCTTTGTTGAACTGATATAAAAAATACAAACCTGAAATACCCACAAAAAACAGGACTGAAATTAGCGTTATTGCTTTCTTTTTATTCTTCCTGAAAAAAGAGAGACTTTTTGGAGAAGTCGCTAACAAAAATAAAACGCCAACAACGAATGAAATCCATGAAGCCCGCGAATCGGTTAAGTATAAAACATACAACATTAATAAAGCACTTACCAACAGGAATAGTTTGAAGATTCTATTCTTAAACTCAGAAAACAGAAATTGATATAATACAACGAAAAGACCAATAACCATATACACGCCTAAAAAATTAGGATTGATGAAGGTGCCGACAATCCGGAAATATTCATTTTCGGCATTCACAAAATTCATTTTTTGAAGCAATGCAATAATTGCCTCAATAAAACAGTAAAACCAAATAAGTTTTATGATAAAATTAAAAACAGACTCTGATTTGTTTTTTAAACTTAACTGGAATAAATAAAACAATATCAGGTAGCATGTAAACACCCAAAATTGATTGTAAAGAAAGCTGTAATAGGAAAAAAGAAAATAATGTACAACAACATATAAAATGAACAGCAGCATCATTAAATCGACTGTATGGATTTTAAGTGTTTTGTTTTTGAAACCGGTCAATACTTTAAAAAACAGCCATGCAGAAACTACACTCACGAAGAATAATTCCTTACCGATTTTATTAGAATTTAAAATAAATGGATAAGATATAAACGGGAGTGCAAAAACTAATATAATAAAACAAGAATCAAGTATTCCGGTAAGATTATCTTTTAAATTTGATGTACTGGATTTCATCATTTAGAAAATGGTTGATAAGAAATTCATAGTCTTATTTAATACCACGTTATTAAATTCGTTTTCGAATCAATGGTAAATATTCTTTCGTAAAAATCCGGTTTTAAAGGACACATTAAAAACAGTCCGTTTTTTGGTACTCTTTTAAAAGAAATTTTATTGTCATCAGAGGCAATCTGTTCTTCTATAAGTCGCCAGTCCCCATCCCAAACAAGGATTCTGTATTTTTCTCCTTTTATAATCTGAAAAGGATTGTTATCCGTGTATTTGCTTTTATATTCATTATCTCTGGACAATGTCGGAGAAAATGAATTCAGCATATCAGGTTTTAAAATAGTTTTTAGTCCTTTTTTGTCCAGCAGGATCGGATGCTTTTCAAAAACCATTTTTCCGGATACAACAACGCCCGGAAGATAAACAATATCCTGCCCCATATTTTTATAAACAGCAATTTTGTTGTTTATTTTAGCCCAATCCAGTGCTCTCCAGCCTCCTCTGTTAAATACGTTGATGTAACTTACTTTTGCCGTTACCTGGGGACCAAAAGTATAATTGATATTGCTTACGGCTACGTATTCAGCCGTTACATCCAGAATATTTTTATTCTTTAATAAATCGTCCGGAATTTGATTTTCAGGAACTAAAGAAGCTAAATTATCCTTTTGCTCCGAGAAGGTGAATCTAAATACTTTCCCCAATCGCTTAGAAACAGCATTATAAACATAAGGCAAATCCTGATTCCCGTTAAAAGGAATATGTACTCCTTTATTATCAATTACGGTGTTCCAATAATGTCGGTTTGAAGAGGCGGCATAATGCGGCGTACAATCGAAAGTAGTGGCTACGCCCAATGATCTTGAAGCAAAAATAGCCACATTGGCCAAATCAGGGCAATTGCCTTCACGCCAGAATAATAAATCTGTTGCACCTAAAAGCGGTTTAGGGTCAAAACGTTTTAGCACAAAATCAAAGTGTTTTATATTGGTTATTATGTTAGAACATAATTCTATGGGATCATTTGGGTCAGCCATTCCAACGGATAATTTTTCGAAGCTTGCCTGATATTCAGGTCTCCAATCCTGCATTGGTTCACTTAAACTGCGGTAAGGCAAAATGTACTCGCAAAATGTTTTAAAATCATAACTCTTAGACCACGGGTTTTCTTTCCATGATTTAAAGGCCATTTCTATATTTTTAATTAAAACCTCACTTTTAATGACATCAGTATCCTGAACAATAGTATTTCTGGAAATCATCCCGGTACTGTCTTTTAGTTTATTAAATGCTGTGGTTGCCTGTTCGATGTCTTTATAGTTGGTTACCTTAAAGGAAGTTTCCTTGCCATTTTTATCAAGCCATATATTATCTTCTGCGTAATGAATAAGCATATTAGAAACCAAAAAAACAGCGGCATCGTATTGTTCTTTATCTCCTTTTTTCTGAAAATAGTCTAAAACTTCAGGAAACTTTGAAGCTTTTGTTATCCCGGTATTTTTAATTTGCGAGATAATTACCGTTGTCGAAAATAAACTTAAAAATAAAAGGAGGTTTAGGTTTTTTCTTAAAAACATAATATTGTATTTGATAATTATTTTTTTAAAGTCTTATTTCTGCATGAAAAATATTTACATAAATTTTCTTCCTTTTCAATATAATACAAAGAGGTGTACAATTGTTCTGAATTATAGATTGGTAAATTAAAGCATACTCTGAATTTTATGATATTTTCTAAAAATTCACTTATAATTTTTTTGTCAATTTCTGTTATATTTTTTTTGCTAAACTTATTTATTCCTAATATAAAAACATCAGTATACTCTTGTTTTGTTGAGAAAAAAATTGGAATTTCTTGATATATCTTGATAAAATTATCTTTATCTGTTATAAATATTATTGGAGGTCTTGAATAGCTATAGCTTGCATTTGCATATTGATAAGTAGAATATTCTACACCTTCGATACGCTTTAAATAATCTACAATTTCAATTTTTACATTTTGTGAAAATCCCTTCGAAAAAAATAAAAGAAAGAACATCCCTATAATCATTGTTTTATTTCTCATAATTATCTAGGTTTTTATTATCCACAGTAAAACTTTTTTGTTTTTTCTCAGAATACTGTCTATTTCTTTCATGCTTTCATTAGAAACTGCCGGACAGCCCCATCCTTCCGGAGTACCTTCGGGATATACTTCATTATTTGGTATTTCCTCCCAAGAGTGTAAAACTATAGCACGGTTTATGGCATTTGAATTCGTTTTATCTTTTCCTTGTAACAAATAATTAACTTTAATTCCCCATTGACTAGTACCTCTATTCAAAATAATATATTTACCTGTTGAAGAACAATGCGAATCGGGTTCATTGCTAACTTGTGCACTATCTTTGGTGAAAGTTTCGCCCCAACTACTATTACCACAACCATGACTTACCATAAATGATTTTAAAACCTTATTTTTCTTAAAATCATAGATAGAAAATCTTTTTAAACCGGAGTGCACCCCCAAATCTATTAGAATAAATATATCCTTATTCAAATTGTTTTTTTGACAATATTGCCAAGCTTCTCTATAATACAGATCGTAATCGATTTTTCTAGAAGCCTTAATAAATTTAGTTTCTGAAATAGAGTGAGATGTGATTGTACTTTTTGAAATAACTAATTCTTTTCTTTTGCAGGAAGATGTTATTAAAAACAGACTCGCTATGTATAGTATTTTTTTCAATTGAT
Organism: Flavobacterium sp. Flavsp81; assembly: GCF_059491325.1. Classification (NCBI taxonomy): domain Bacteria; kingdom Pseudomonadati; phylum Bacteroidota; class Flavobacteriia; order Flavobacteriales; family Flavobacteriaceae; genus Flavobacterium; species Flavobacterium sp. Flavsp81. The sequence goes on from NZ_CP168505.1 coordinate 4,743,905, forward strand.
TAAACATAATAAAATATGTTATATAGAGATGATCCCAAAGTTAAAGAAGTCTTTTTTTAGGCTTCATAATTGAACACCAAAAGTACAGTTTATAAACTGTACTTTTGGTGTTCAAAAATAGTACTCCCTTCTAAATCTTCTCTAATTTTTGAACTATTTTATTTTTACAAATCGATTGTTTTCAATTTTATATTTGGAAACAATGGTATCTTTTGCTATATATGGATAATATCCATTTTTTTGTTCTTCATATCTTAACATGGATGAAATTGATTTTATTATATAAATATTTTGCTTTTCTTCATATTTACTCAAGTTAGGGTTATCCGTTGCAATCTTCAGTTTTGATACTATTCCAATCCCTTTTTGATAGATACACAAGTATGATTTATTGGCAACACCTAATGCAAATGGATGATAAGTGTTGTCTATGTGATATTGACAGTTGTAAAATATTAAATAACTATCATCATTTATTTTTGTTTTGTAACCATAATAAAATTTTTTATCGGTTTCAAATTCATTTATTGCCTCTGATTTATTTAAGATATTTAAATCTTCAATGCTTATTTCTTTTTTATAATCAAAATTGGATTTGATTTTTTCTTTATCCGTAAAATTTTTTAAAAATTTTTCTTCTTTTATATCACTGCAATTATAAAACAGTATGGAAAATAGTATAATAATATATTTTGATTTCATTATAAATTTTATTTAATAGTTATCTCTAATTTCTGTAAGTATATATTGATTACCAAACCCATGTCCAAGATATGTTGGGGGGGCATAAGGTCCATCCAGAGTTTTAGCTGTCATATCTCTAAAAAAGTAATTCCCAACAGAATCTTTGTAATAATAGAATCTATTTTCAGTCGTATCAGTAGCTATTAATTCTAAAGTAGAAAGACTTCGTTGTGTCTTGTTTTGAGAATATCCATCAACGAAATTATCATAATATGAAAAATAAGGATTGCCGTTATCTATCCCCATTCCAACTATAGTAACATAATGGTTTGTAGCAGCGTTATTGTTATCAGTAGAAGTACCACCTAAAAGCCCGTCTGCACCATATTGTCTTTCATACATCACTCCTGCCATTACTGGTTTTCCAATATTGAGATTTTTTATAACAAGATCAACAGCTTTTTGCATATCAATATCTGGTGTGATTATTCCTGATTGTGTCTGCCTTTGCTTATCAATAAAAGTGTTTGCCTGCATTCCTCCAGCTACCGGTGTTGTATTTGGCAATCCTGATTGAGCATTTTGCTGTCTAGCACTAGCGTTACAATTACCACCGTATAATATCCAACTTTTATTATTGAGAGTGTTTGCGACAGTAGTTATTTTACTAAAATTCGCCTTTTGCTTAGGATCTGTTGTGTTTGTAGTTTCTAAATTTTCATCGAGCAGTACAAGTTTGCTAGTCATACGCGAAATCAAAAGGTCTTTTGCCTGCCATTTTTGTTCATCAGGCAGACCGTTTATTAATTTAGGAATTAGGCTTTCTATTTGTGCGACTCTTCCACCTGCTCCATCGATATCTGGAAAAACACGATCTATATATTTTTCAATATACTGGGCAGTTTCCGCTAACGTTAAACTTGTTTTACTGGATAATTGTGCAGCGGCATAAAAATCCGGGGTTGGCTGACCGGTAAAGCCCAAAAGTCCAACCCTTGGAATAGCATTATACGTTACAATAACCTTGGTGCTTACTAAAACCGGTCCGCTTGGTGTGACTTCATATATTTTAACAGTATTAGTATTATTACTATTACTATATTCATTATAACCAAAACGGGGTCTTGTAGAAGGATTTGGATCATAATTTCCTATTCCCATCACTGCATTATTAATCTGCTCTGGCGTATAACCGCTATAATTATTTGATGGCTGCATTATGCTCCCTCCATTTGTAAATATAAATCCAAATTGTAAGTTACCGTTACTATCTGTTTTATATGTTGCATTGCCAAGAGCATCATAAGATTTTAAAGGAAACGCATTCATAATATCACCTGCTTTATATTGATATTCGAGTATAGATGGTGCCGTACTAAAGTTATTCGGTTCTTTAGTATTCCCTCCGCTTCCAACATAATATCTGGGGCTGTAATAATCAAAATTATTTGTCACTACGCCATTATTTGCTACCATAGCAGAAACATTTGTAGACCACATATTGCCGCCTGCTGTCATTGCTCCGGTATTGGTTACAGGGCTACCATAATTACTTGCCAACCCGCCGTATTCATCAAAGCTTGCAAAGGCTGATAGCGAAAAAAATAATGTCATTAGACAAATATATATAGTTTTCTTCATGTCTGTTTAGTTTTTAATTAATATTCTGGAATGCATTTCGGCGTCTACACCTACACGTACAATGTACATTCCCGGCACAAGGTTACTTCCGTTAAAAGTATACTTATGTTTACCCTGAGTTTGTGAGGCGCCCTGCTCTAAAGTAATGGCTGCTGCATTTCCGGATAAATCATACACTCCTACATTTACAACAGCAGCATTTTCAAGTTCATACGCTATCAAAACATCACTTTCGAAAGGGTTTGGATATAAGGTGATAAAGTGCTCTTTTTGATCGCTTAAAGCAAGGAGTTCTTCTGCTGTCAAATCTTCGTCTCCTTCTTCGGTTTGTTTTAAAATAATATGCATTGGAGGTCCTGATTCTTTCCACTCATCCGTAAACGTTTGAAGATTTCCGGTTAAGTATGTTTTTTTGTTTACCACTTTAAATTCCATTTGGGAAGATAATAACTGCCATGTCAGGGTATTCGAATTTGGATTTTCAGAATAAGGCATATCAAAAGTCATATACTGTCTTTCAAAATACAAAGCATTATCTTCCAAAATAGCTGTATTTTCAGTTACTGTTTTGTTTATTTCCCACTTATAATGTACTTCATTTTCTTCACCGGTAAATTCGCATGACAATGGCAATATCCTTGTGATTTCTTTTCCTGAGTAGTCCAGTTCTATTAGCTTGCCTTTCCACTTTCCGTTAAAATATTTTGGCTTTAGTTCTTTTTTGGTTTTAGCCTGTTCGGCATCAGCAAGCTTCTCTGTTGTTTTATTGATTACTTCTTTGGCAACAGCGGTATTTTTCTCTGTTTCCTTTTCATTAATTTCTTTTGCAATACTGGCATCAACAGTTTCTTTTACATTTTCGGCAATATGGTTCAGGAACATATTGCTATTGGTAGTCTGGCTTTGAGAAAAATAAAGAATCGCTTTGTCTTCATTTTTTTCAACTCCATAACCAAAATAGTAACATACGCCCAAATAGTGCTTGGCCATTGACCATGGCGATAATTCGAACCATGAGATGGCTTTTTTATAATCCTGCTGTACCCCGAAACCTTTAAAATACATATACCCTAAAGCATATGCCGCTCTTTCGTTGGCATGATCTGCGGCTATGGTCAGCCAATGTGTTGCCTGATCAAAATCGATATCACATCCGGTCCCAATCATATAGAATCTCCCGATATTGAATTCTGCTGCCGGAAATTCTTTTTGTGCTGCTTTCATAATGAGTTCAAAAGCTTTGTCCTCACTTTTTTGAACTCCCAGACCTTCTCTGTACAATAGCCCTAAAAGATTCAGACAATTGGCATCTCCCAGATCAGCACTGGCCTGTAAGGCATCAAGAGAGCCCGGATGGCTTTGGCTTTCGCCAACATCATATAAATTTCGATTTATCTGACCGGTATAATCCAAACTGATCCCTTGCGAAAAACAGGTAATTCCGTATAAACAATAAATAATAAACAGTAATTTTTTTCTCATAATTGGGTATTTATCTCTTAATGGTTTTTTAAGGTTTTGGGGTGTTAAACTTTTGAATTGCTTCCCTGATCCCTTTTTCATGACGGTATTCTACGGCACGCAGTTTTTGCTGGTACAGTTCGTAGCTGTATTTATAATATTCTTCGGTTACGACTTTTTCAGTATTTTTTTCCAGAATTAATTTTTGAATTTCGTCATATTGTGCATCAGTCAGTTTATAATTGGTTTTGAGTGTTTTAAATTCTTTTTGGGTATCGCGATTAATCCGGTTTTGCATTTGTGATACAAAAACGGTTTTGAATTCTTCGATTTTTAATATTTTAGATATCTGTTCACGGAAGTCCAGATAAATTGCATATTCATCATCACCCGGATCGTGGAAATTGAAGACATTGGCAGCATCATTTTCTCTCCATGTTTTGAGGCGTTTATCGTTGCGTTCCTGTAAAACCTGTAATGCCAATAGTATTTGGTTTATTCTCTCTGCATCTACTTTAGCCTCGGTAAGTTTTTTAATCAGGGTGTCTGTTTTCGTGTTTTTAGAATAAAACAACCCGAAGCTTTTTAGCAGTTCACGCTCCTTGTCCGAGGATTTTATTTTTTCTTCAGTATAGTTATTCCAGGACAAATCATCATCATAGTTATAATATTCTTTGGTAACAATTTCATTAGTGGTGGTTTCAGATAACAGCTTTTTGAGTTTTGCTTCCTGATCGGGAGTGAATTTGTATCTTTTTTTCAAAAGATTGAATTTATCATTGGCCATTAGCTGTATTCTCGCATCCAGCTGAGGCAGGAATAGCTGTTTGAATTGTGCCAAAGTAATAATTTCAGATAATGCCCGAACAAATTGCTGATTACTGTATTTAGTAGTGGTTTCTTCGTCATGAAATACAAATGGGTATTTAGCTTTCAGTTCGTTTTGCAGTTTTGTGTCCTCGGCAATAAGCCTGTTTCTTTCTACAATTAAATCCCTGACTTTGGCAGTCTGGCTTTTTGATAAGCCGGCATTGTTCATGGTGGTTACAAAATTGTCAATAAGATTATTTGTGTCTGCCTGGCTAAAACTAAGTTTGGTTTGAAATAAAAATAGGAGAAGAAGAAGAAAAGGTAATTTTTTGATCATGAATTAGTGGGGTTTGCGAGTAAAAATTTTTTTGTAAAAATTTTCTCCAAAAGTAGTCATGTTTAATACCGTTATGTAGTGTTATTTTGTCAATACACAATACTATTATAGCTATTTGTCAAAATTGGATGACAAAATTTACATTAAATAGTTATAAGAAAAATTGTATATAATTATTTGGATAAAAAAGGGAGAAGATTTACCGAAGCTGAATTTTGGCAAACTTCTGAATTACAATTAGAAATCAGGAAATCTATTTTGAAATTATAACAAAACTAAAATTGTGCACGATAATGCGAAGGCGAAATTCCTTTTAACTCCTTAAACTTTCGATTGAAGTTGGCGATATCCTGAAATCCGCAAAGTTCAGATATAGATGCTATCGAAAGGTCTTTTTTGCTATGGAGAAGCTTGCACGCATTTTCAATTCGGATTTCAATCAAAAACTGAAAAAAAGTTTTGTTGGTACGTTTTCTAAAGTAGCGGCAAAAAGCATTTTTACTCATATTTGCCTTCTCAGCAACCTCATCTAAAGTAATATTCTGATGGTAAAACTCGATGGCATATTCAAAAACGGCGCTCATTCGTCGTCCTTCATCATCAGTATATTTCTTTTTGTAGACAAAAGAAGAAAGTGGTGTTTTCTCAGACGATATAATGATGTTTATAATTTTTAGGAAAGAGGCAATTCGTTGTATTTTATTTTGGTTTTTTAATTTATTAAAATGGTGTGTGATCTTTTTTTGATTCGATAAGATTTTCATTCCATACTCTGATTCCTTAAAAAAATCATCAACGCTGCTCATGTCATTAAGGCTGAAAAAATCTTTTCCAAAAGAGGTTTTCGTAAAAAATAAAGTCAGCATTATGGATTCAGGACTGGCTTCTACATTGCTTCTAAAAACATGTGGCAGATTTTCACCAATCACTAAAATATCATTTTCTTTATAATCATTTATGGAATCTCCAACTATTAATGTTCCGGCACCTTTCACAATATAACTAATCTGAATTTCTTCATGCTGATGCAATTGATCATAAAAAATCCGCTCAATATCTTCCTGATAAATAAGAGCCTCTCTTTCGGTTTTTGGTATTTTAAAAGGTAAGATTTTCAAAGTGATTTTTTTTGGTTATGTAAATATTAACAAAAAAATCAGATAATACAATAGATAGGGTAATATAGTATTGATAACGGCTAATAATGACAAAGACGCCCCTTTGGATAAGTTTTATTTTTGATAAAAATTAAGTTATGAAGATAAACTGGAAAGGCGTAATGCCAGCTGTAACAACAAAGTTTACAGAAGAAGGTCAATTAGACCTCGTAATGTTCGAAAAAAATATTAAAGCCCAAATCGATGCCGGAGCTTCCGGAATCATCCTGGGCGGAACCCTTGGCGAAGCCAGTACATTAACTAAAGAAGAAAAAGAGGTTCTAATAAATACGACATTAAAAATAGTCGAAGGAAAAATTCCGGTTATCGTAAATATTGCTGAGCAGACTACCAGCGAAGCAATTACTTTGGCAAAACGTGCTGAAGAATTAGGTGTAAATGGTTTGATGCTTTTGCCGCCAATGCGATATAAAGCCACAGACCATGAAACAGTTGTCTATTTTAAAGAAATAGCAAAAAGCACTTCGTTACCAATTATGATTTACAACAATCCTGTTGATTATAAAATTGAGGTAACACTTGACATGTTTGAAGAACTTTTAAAATTAGAAAACATTCAGGCAGTAAAAGAATCAACCAGGGATATTAGTAATGTAACGAGAATCAGAAACCGTTTTGGAGATCGTTTAAAAGTGCTTTGCGGAGTTGATACTCTGGCTCTGGAAAGTTTGGTGGCCGGAGCTGATGGATGGGTTGCAGGTTTGGTAGTGGCATATCCCGAAGAAACAGTTGCAATTTATAAATTGGTAAAAGCAGGAAGAATTGAAGAAGCTTTAGTAATTTACAGATGGTTTATGCCGTTGTTAGAATTAGATATTTCACCGCAATTGGTGCAGAATATAAAATTAGCTGAAGTTGCCACCGGACTCGGAACAGAAAACGTAAGGGCACCGAGACTTCCGTTGCAGGGAACAGAGAGAGAACGTGTTTTAGCAATTATTGATTATGCCATGAAAAACAGACCCGCTTTACCGGCATACAAAAACATATAACTTTTAGAATCAAAGAAAGCTATGATAACAGGAAAAAATTATATTGGAGATCTGCTTTCCGCAAAAGGTAAAACGACATATAAAACAATAAATCCGGAATTAAATTCGGAGAATCAAACAGTTTTTTATGAAGCTTCCGATGATGAAATTTCTCAGGCTGTGGTATTGGCAGATGAAGCTTTTAAAATATACGGAACAATTGAAGACGTAAAAAAAGCGGAGTTTTTAGAGGCTATTGCTGAAGAAATTGAAGCTCTTGGCGAAAATTTATTAGCGACTTATATTCAGGAATCAGGTCTTCCTGCCGGAAGAGCAAATGGAGAACGAGCCAGAACAACCGGACAGTTAAGAGCATTTGCAACCATGTTAAGAGAAGGTTCGTGGGTAGAAGCCGTCATTAATAAAACAGAAGGAAAGCCGGATATCCGAAGAATACAGATTCCAATTGGACCTGTAGTAGTTTTTGGAGCAAGTAATTTTCCACTGGCTTTCTCTACTGCCGGTGGTGATACAGCAAGCGCATTGGCAGCCGGTTGTCCTGTGATTGTAAAATCGCATCCGCTTCATGCGGGAACAGGAGAACTGGTTGCTTCGGCCATTATTAAAGCTGCAAAAAGAACGGGCATGCCTAATGGCGTTTTTTCTAATATCAACAGCAGCGGTATAGCGGTTGGAGCAGCTTTGGCCGAACATCCATTAGTAAAAGCAGTTGGATTTACAGGAAGTATTAAAGGAGGTACGGCACTTTGTAAAATTGCTGCCAACAGATCAGTCCCAATTCCTGTTTATGCAGAGATGGGAAGTATAAATCCGGTAGTGGTTTTACCATCCGCCTTAAAAAACGATAATGAAATTTGGGCTAAAAATTATGCCTCATCAATCGTTGCAGGAACAGGTCAGTTTTGTACAAATCCGGGACTTATTTTAGGAATAAACAGCAAAGAATTAGATAAATTTATTGCTAATTTAGTCTTAGAGTTAGATAATTTAGAACCAACCTGTATGCTGCATCCTGCTATTAAAACTCAATATGAAAATCTGAAATCAGAAGTTCTTGGGCAAGAAGGATATACGCAGCAGACTAGTTTAAATAAAGAGGTAAAACCAAATTATGCATTACAAAATATAATAACTGTTGATGGCAATACCTTCTTAAAAAACAAAACATTTCACAAGGAAGTTTTCGGTCCCTTTTCTGTTGTTGTTAAATGTGATAATATTCAACAGCTGAATAAAATTATTCATGATTTAGAAGGACAGCTGACAGGTACAGTTTTAAATTCTGATTTAGAAGAATTGGAAGCATTCAAAGAAGTCATTGAAAATCTAAAAAACAAAGTGGGACGATTAGTTTATAATAATGTTCCAACAGGAGTTGAGGTTTGTTCCGGAATGACACATGGCGGCCCTTTTCCTGCGAGTTCCGACAGTAAATTTACTTCGGTAGGATTAACAGCTGTAAAAAGATGGGTTCGTCCGGTTACATTTCAGGATTGGCCGGATCAATTATTGCCCGACGGATTGCAGGATAAAAATCCTTTAAATATTATCAGAACAGTAAATGATATACTAACAAAGAATCCTATTTAGTTTATGCCTAGAAAAACATTTTTTTGTGTAGATGCACATACCTGCGGAAATCCAGTAAGAGTAGTTGCCGGCGGAGGCCCAAATCTGGTTGGAAACAACATGAGTGAAAAGCGGCAGCATTTTTTAAAAGAATACGACTGGATCCGTAAAGGATTAATGTTTGAACCACGGGGTCATGATATGATGAGCGGAAGCATCCTTTATCCGCCCAGTAATCCGGAAAATGATTTTGGAATCTTATTTATAGAGACTTCAGGATGTCTGCCAATGTGCGGTCACGGAACTATCGGAACCATTACGATTGCTATCGAAGAGGGATTAGTCATTCCTAAAATTCCGGGAAAAATTAAAATGGAAGCCCCTGCAGGACTGGTTCAGATCGAATACCAGCAAACAGGTAAAAAAGTGGACTGGGTACGTCTGACAAATGTAAAATCATATTTGGCTGCAGAAGGTTTGACTGTTGATTGTCCGGGATTAGGTGAGATTATTTTTGATGTGGCTTACGGAGGAAACTATTACGCCATTGTAGATCCGCAAAAGAACTTTTCCGGAATTCATGACTTTACGGCAGGAAAAATTGTTCAGTACAGTCAGGAAGTCCGCAAACGAATCAATGAAAAATATCCGAATCTTTTTATTCATCCGGAAAACGATACCATCCGCGATGTAAGTCATATGCTTTGGACAGGAGAACCTATCGATCCAGCATCTTCAGGCAGAAATGCTGTTTTCTATGGTGACAAAGCCATTGACCGTTCTCCTTGCGGAACCGGAACTTCAGCCAGAATTGCACAACTTCACGCCAAAGGAAAACTAAAAAAAGGAGAAGATTATATTCATGAAAGTTTTATCGGAAGCAAGTTTATCGGACGGGTGGAAGAGGAAACTTCGATAGGAAATATTAAAGCTATTGTGCCAAGTATTCAGGGCTGGGCAAAAGTGTACGGTTATAATAATATCATCATTGACGAAGATGATGACCCGTATGCGTTTGGTTTTCAGGTAATTTAGATAAAATGATACTCTATAAGATTCATTGGTTTACAGAATACGTTTTGTCAATGAATTTTTAAATTTATAATACTGATGAAAAAAATAGGTATAATTGGTGGAGGAATAATAGGTTTATGTTCAGCATATTATCTGGCCAAAGAAGGTTATGAAGTAGTTGTTTTTGATAAATCGGATATGACAGATGGCTGTTCTTATGGAAATGCAGGAATGATTGTTCCTTCGCATATAATTCCGCTTGCACAGCCGGGCATGATAGCCCAGGGAATAAAATGGATGTTCGATAGCCACAGTCCGTTTTATGTGAAACCCAGATTGAGTACAGACTTAATGAAATGGGGACTGCAATTTTATAAACACGCCAATCTAAAACATGTGGAGAAAGCAATGCCGGCACTTTGTGATTTATCGCTTTTGAGTAAGGAACTGTATCAGGATTTTGCCAAAGAAAACAACTCTTTTTTCTATGAAGAAAAAGGGCTTTTGATGCTTTACAAAACAGATAAAACTGCCGAAGAAATTCATCATGAAGGAAAACTGGCGGAAGAATTAGGTTTAGAAGTCGATTTCCTTTCAAAAGAAGAAGTTTCAAAACTGGAAAAAGGCACAGCAACAAATGTAATTGGAGGTGTTCATTATAAAAGCGATGCACATATTTATCCGCAAAAATTCATGCAGTTTATCAAGGAAGAATTAAACAAACTGAATGTGACAATTCATACTCAGACAACTGTAAATGATTTTGTTTTGAAGAACAACACAATTACTGAAATCATAACCAATAAAGGCATCTTTACAATAGATGAGGTTGTTTTGGCTTCCGGATCATGGAGTCCTGAAATTGCTAAAAAATTAAATATCAATATTTCAATTTTACCGGGAAAAGGATACAGTTTTACTTTAAAAGATCAAAACCATAAACCTTCGATTCCGACTATTTTATGTGAAGGAAAAGTAGCGGTTACCCCTATGAATAATGATATACGTTTTGGAGGAACGATGGAAATTACCCATACCAGTGATACCAAAATCAATCAGAACAGAGTTCAGGGGATTGTGAATTCAATTAATGATTTTTATCCGGATTTAAAAATTGAGATGCCAAAAGAAGAAGAAACCTGGTTCGGATTCAGGCCATGTACACCTTCGGGAATGCCAATAATTGCGAGAGATAAAAAGATTAAAAATTTAACTTTAGTCACAGGACACGCGATGATGGGATTAAGTCTGGCACCGGCTACGGGCAAAATAGTAGCCGAGATTATTTCTGAGAAACGAACATCAGTAGATACCCAAATGTTTCAATTATAAAATTCAGCTTCATTTTTTTAATCAAAATGAAGCTGAATTTTTCATTAAAGCTATTACCGTTTTTAGATTATTTTATTTAAAGGAAATTTTAAATACAAACCAATATTTAGAATTTTAAATACATTTTTGAAATCATAACCAAAATTAACCAGCCAAAAAATGAAAGATAATAATCAGGAAGAATTTAAAAAAGAACTCGGACTTCTGGACGGAACCATGCTTGTGGTAGGTTCGATGATCGGATCAGGAATATTTATTGTCAGTGCTGATATTGCCAGACAAGTTGGATCTACGGGATGGCTGATCTTAATTTGGCTGATTTCGGGATTAATTACTATGATCGCAGCAGTAAGTTATGGAGAATTAAGTGCCATGTTTCCTAACGCCGGAGGTCAGTATGTGTACCTGAAAGAAGCCTATAATAAACTAATCGCCTTTTTGTACGGCTGGAGTTTTTTTGCTGTTATCCAAACCGGAACAATTGCAGCGGTTGGAATGGCGTTTTCAAAATTTGCAGCCTATTTAGTTCCGGCTGTGAGCGATGAAAATATCATTTATCAAGTAGGAAGCTTTAAACTTAATGTAGCCCAGATAGTTTCGATTGTAACAATCATTTTTTTAACCTATTTAAATACCTGTGGTGTAAAAAACAGTAAAATTTTACAAACGATACTTACTATTATCAAAATATTATCGATTTCGGGATTAATCATTTTCGGATTTACATTAGCTGCTAAAGCTTCTGTCTGGGATGCCAACTGGACAGATGCCTGGACACCTCATTCTTTTAATACAGAATCAGGTTCCTGGCTGCCAATTGGAGGAACCGCCTTAATTTCCGGAATTTCTGCTGCTATGGTTGGAGCTTTATTTTCCAGTGATTCCTGGACAGGAGTTACTTTCATTGCGGGAGAAATTAAAAACCCTAAGCGTAATGTTGGGTTAAGTATGCTTTTAGGAACAGTTATCGTTACTATAATTTATGTTCTGACCAACTTAATGTATGTGGCTGTTATTCCGTTAAGCGAAATCGCAACAGCTAAATCTGACAGAGTAGCGGTAGTAGCTTCCCAATATATTTTTGGAGACATTGGAACATTGATTATTGCACTGATGATTATGATTTCGACTTTCGCCTGCAATAACGGATTGATTATGGCAGGAGCCAGAGTTTATTACACGATGGCAAACGATGGTTTGTTTTTTAAAAAAGCAGCCAAATTGAATAATGCAAGTGTTCCTGCCTGGGCACTTTGGGCGCAATGTATCTGGGCTTCTGTATTATGTCTTACAGGCAAATACGGAGATTTATTGGACTTTGTAATTATCATAGTCCTTATTTTTTATATCCTGACTATTTGCGGAATTATTATTCTTCGTAAAAAAATGCCTGATGCAATACGTCCTTACAAAGCTTTTGGATATCCTTTTTTACCATTGCTGTACATTATAATTGCTTCGGTTGTTTGTATTTCTTTATTATTTACAAAATTCTCAACTTGTGGCTGGGGAGTTTTGATAATGTTAATGGGAATTCCAATTTATTATTTGATAAAAGAAAAAAGTACCAATTAATTGCTATTCAATTTGATCTGTTGGTTAACGTAGAGGCGCACAGCAGTGCATCTACACCCAGATATCGACAAATATTGCGTAGCCGCACTTGCTGTGCGTTTCTACAATATGCTGAATGTAAAGCCTGTGTTTCTACAAATCTGGATTTGAACACTATTAGTATTTAATAACCTATTTTTTCCTGCATTCTATTCCCATTGGGGTAATATAATCTTAATATGAGTTAATATTAGCCCATAGACATCAGAAAATTATATATATATTTATTAATATTTAATTATGAAAACAACCGTAATAAAAATAAGTGTGTTTTTAACACTTTCGTGGTGTTTAGCAGGTTATGCCCAGGGTACTTTGAAAGAGTACAAGAAGGCAAATGCCGTAGATTCCTTATTTAAAAACAAAACAATAAATACCCCTAAAGAATTTCACTGGATCGGGAATGATTATGTTTGGTATAGTAACAACATTCTAAAAGGAAAAGAATTTCTTTTGGTCGATACGAAGCAGCACAAACAATCATTGGCTTTTGATCATAATCGATTAAGTGAATCGCTGTCAAAAATTCTGAGAAAAGAAGTCAGTTCTAAAGAGCTGCCGATCGATAATTTAGAATTTGATAAAACGTTGTCAACATTAGTTTTTACAACAGATACACTCAAAATATCCTGTAATTTAAATACCTATGAATTAACTAAAATTAAAGGTGGTTATAAAAAACCATTGAAAAAAGAGGATTATTGGGGAGGAAATTTTGATGAACTCGGGAATAAACCTGTAGGTTCTCCGGATTCTTTGTATATCGCATTTATAAAGAATTATAATCTGTATATAAAAAATAAAAAAACAAAAGCAGAAACACAATTGAGTTATGATGGCTCAAAAGGATTTTATTATTCATCCTATATGCAATGGTCGCCGGACAGCCGTGAAATAATGGCATATAAAGTGAGACCGGGTGAAGAGCATAAAATTTATTTTGTAGAATCAAGTCCGTCAGATCAGTTTCAGCCAAAATTGCAAACCAGAGATTATCTAAAACCCGGTGATCAATTACCTTTTAAAAGTCCGCAGTTGTTTGTTGTGGTTTCAAAAAAACAAATTCCTGTTGCCACAGATTTATTTCAGGAGCAATATGATCTTTCAGGCATGGAATGGAAAGACGACAGCAGCAGTTTTACTTTTGAATACAATCAAAGAGGGCATCAGGTGTATCGTGTTTTGGAAGTAAATGCAGTTACCGGAAAAGTAAAGGTTTTAATAGAAGAAACCAGTCCGACTTTTGTAGAATATAGCGGTAAAAGATACCGATACGATCTCAAAAAAAGCAACGAAATCATTTGGGCTTCGGAGCGTGACGGATGGAATCATTTGTATTTGTACGATGCCATTACAGGAAAAGTAAAAAATCAGATTACAAAAGGAAACTGGCCAGTTCGGGAAGTAATTAAAGTTGATGAAGAAAAAAAACAAATCTATTTTACGGCAAGCGGATTAGACAATGATCAGGATCCTTATTTGCTGCATTTTTGCCGGATTGATTTTAACGGAAAAAACTTTAAAAGATTAACGACAGAAAACGGAAATCATAAAGTGATTTTTTCGCCGGATTACAACTATTATGTAGACCAATATTCGCGGGTAGATGCTGCGCCAATTACAGTTCTGAAAAGTGTTGATTCTCAAAAAACAATTGTAGAAATGCAAAAAGCTGATATTTCGGCATTACAGAAAACAGGCTGGACGGCTCCGGAAGTTTTTACGGCGAAAGGCAGAGATGGCAAAACAGATATTTGGGGAGTTATTGTGCGTCCGACTACTTTTGATCCGAATCGTAAATATCCAATTATTGAATATATTTATGCCGGTCCACAGGATTCATTTGTTCCAAAAAACTTTCAGCCTTATTACTGGGCAATGTCGTCTTTGGCAGAATTAGGATTTATTGTGGTTCAGATTGACGGAATGGGAACTTCAAATCGTTCAAAATCCTTTCATGATGTCTGCTGGAAAAATTTAAAAGACGGAGGTTTCCCCGATAGAAAACTTTGGATGAAAGCCGCAGCTGCAAAATATCCATATATGAATATTGATAAAGTTGGAATTCATGGCACATCAGCAGGCGGACAAAATGCAGGAGCTGCTTTGGTTTTTAATTCAGATTTTTATGATGTTGCCGTAGCTTCCTGTGGCTGTCACGATAACCGAATGGATAAAATGTGGTGGAACGAACAATGGATGGGATACCCGATTGGGCCCGAATACGAAGCGTGTTCGAATACCGCCAATGCAGCCCAATTGAAAGGGGATTTGATGCTGATTCTGGGAGAATTAGATGATAATGTTGATCCGGCATCGACCATGCAATTTGCAAATGCATTGATTAAAGCCAATAAAAATTTCGAATTAGTTACCGTTCCCGGTATGGGACATTCGGCCGGAGGAGATTTTGGAGAACGCAAACGCAGGGATTATTTTGTACAGCATTTATTAGGAGTTACACCGCCAGGCTGGGATGAAATTTATAATTAGAATTCTTAAAAGAATAAAAAAATAGAGGTTTTGTAAATCGGAAGAATAAAATTAAGGATGAAAAAATATCAGTTATTTATTTGTGTAATACTAAGTTTTTGGGCATCATGTACAACCATGTTTGCACAGAACGGTGATCAGATTTTAGACGGAATTGGCGAAACCGGATTAATTGCCCGCTATGTATTTGATGGTGATGCAAAAGATTGGTCTCGAAATAATTTACACGGAAAAATTCAGGATGTAAAGGCTAAATTCGTAAATGACGAACAGTTTGGCAGAGTACTTTCTTTACCGGCAGATAGTAATTCTTTTGTTTCAATTCCGGGTGATGCTTTGGCAGGAGAAGAATCACTGAGTATTACAGGTTGGATTTACCTGCGCTCTGTACAAAAAGGGCAAATGTTTTTTGATTTTGGAAAAAACTCCAAATCACATTTTTTTGCCGCACCAACAGGAACTCGGGATAAAGAAGGATTTCGGACAGAAATTACAACTGAAACCGGGGATAAATACAGTACGCATTCACCAGTTGCAGAAACAAATAAGTGGAATCATGTAGCAATGATTATAAATATTCCCTCGAAATCGATCAGCACTTATGTGAATGGTATACTGGTGGGCGAAACTAAAAATGTAGAACTGGACTTAGCACAATTATTCGATTATAATTCAGGTGGAAAAAACAGGCTTTACATAGGAAAATCGCTGACAGATGGAGATACTTATTTAAACGCCAAATTACATGATTTCAGAATTTATCGGGTTCCTTTAACAGACAAACAAATTACCAGAATTTATAACAATGCTTTAAAAGAAGGTCAGGAAGAAGAGGAATCAGGGGAAGAACAAACAGCAGATTTACCAAAGTTTTCTAAAACGACTCCTCAGCTTTATAATCAATTCCTGATCAGTATATCAGATGTAAAAGTAGAAACAACGGTGGGGAATCTTCCGCGATTGCCTGTTTATGTAAAAGGTGTTTACCGTGATGGAATCGAAGGACCTGAAGTTCGCGTAATTTGGCCTTCGCCGAAAGATAATAGTCAGGTACTAAAAAGTGGGCAATATACAATAACCGGAAGCATTCCCGGAACAGATTTAAAGTCAAAAGCTATTGTAATTGTAAAAGAAGCTAAAGAAACAGCTCCACCGGAACGCAAGCTGGAAGTTTTTAAACTGGATCAGGTTTCATTGAATAACGATCTTGAGGAACACCATACCAAGTTTATTGAGAATCGCGATAAGTTCCTGACAACCCTTGCCACAACAGATCCGGACTCTTTTCTTTATATGTTTCGTAATGCTTTTGGACAAAAACAGCCAACAGAAGCAGAACCACTTGGAGTATGGGATACTCAGGAAACTAAATTACGCGGACATGCTACAGGTCATTACCTGACTGCAATTGCTCAGGCATACGCTAGTACGGGTTATGATAAAACACTTCAGGCAAATTTTGCTCAAAAAATGGAGTATATGGTCAATACGCTGTACCAGTTATCACAATTGTCCGGAAAACCAAAAGAATCCGGAGGAAAGTATGTGTCAGATCCAACGTTAGTACCGCCTGGAGATGGCAGACCAACCTATGATTCAGATTTGAGTCCCGAAGGTATTCGTACCGATTACTGGAATTGGGGAAAAGGATTTATAAGTGCTTATCCACCGGATCAATTTATTATGCTGGAAAACGGAGCAACTTATGGAGGACAAAAGACTCAAATTTGGGCACCTTATT
The DNA here is from genome assembly GCF_059491325.1 of Flavobacterium sp. Flavsp81. Taxonomy (NCBI): domain Bacteria; kingdom Pseudomonadati; phylum Bacteroidota; class Flavobacteriia; order Flavobacteriales; family Flavobacteriaceae; genus Flavobacterium; species Flavobacterium sp. Flavsp81. The sequence goes on from NZ_CP168505.1 coordinate 4,760,771, forward strand.
ATACGCTACATAAAATTCTTGCCGGTTTGATGGATGTTTACGAAGTAAGCGGTAATGAAAAAGCACTTGAAACTGCCAAAGGGATGGGTGATTGGGTTTACGCCCGTATGAAAAAGCTGCCAACAGAGACACTTATCAGTATGTGGAACCGCTATATTGCCGGAGAATTTGGCGGAATGAATGAAGCGATGGCAAGACTCTACAGGATCACAAAAGATCTTCATTATTTGGAAGTAGCCCAATTATTCGACAATATCAAAGTGTTTTATGGTGATGCAAACCACTCACACGGATTAGCTAAAAATGTGGATACGTTCAGAGGATTACACGCCAATCAGCATATTCCACAAATTATGGGAGCGCTCGAAATGTATCGTGATTCCAATACTCCGGATTATTACAGGATAGCTGATAACTTTTGGAATAAAACCGTAAATGACTATATGTACAGTATTGGTGGAGTTGCCGGAGCACGTAATCCTGCTAATGCGGAATGCTTTATCAGCGAGCCGGCAACAATTTATGGAAACGGCTTTTCATCTGGAGGTCAAAATGAAACTTGTGCAACTTACAACATGCTTAAATTAACCGGAGATCTGTTTCTTTATGAGCAACGCGGGGAGTTAATGGATTATTATGAACGTGGTCTTTACAATCACATCCTTTCTTCCGTAGCTGAAAATAGTCCTGCAAATACATACCATGTACCGCTGAGACCGGGTTCCGTAAAACAGTTTGGCAATCCACACATGACGGGTTTCACTTGTTGTAACGGAACGGCTATTGAGAGCAATACGAAATTTCAGAATTCAATTTATTTTAAAAGTGCTGATAATAATGCGCTGTATGTTAATCTTTATGTGCCTTCAACATTAAAATGGACAGAAAAGAATGTGATTGTAGAACAAACAACTGATTTTCCTAACGAGGATTTTACCAAATTAACTATTAAAGGAAATGGCAAATTCGATCTAAAAGTGCGTGTACCGCATTGGGCAACCAAAGGATTTTTTGTCAAGATAAATGGTAAGCCCGAAAAGGTAAAAGCACAGCCGGGAAGCTATCTTACATTGAACAGAAAATGGAAAGACGGCGATATAATTGAGCTGCGCATGCCATTTCAATTTCACTTAGAACCTGTTATGGATCAGCAAAATATTGCGAGTTTATTTTACGGGCCAATATTGCTGGCAGCCCAGGAATCTGAACCAAGAAAAGAGTGGCGCAAAATAACTTTAGATGTTAAAGATATAAGCAAATCGATAGAAGGAAATCCTAAGAAGTTGCAATTTAGTATTGACGGAGTTGTTTTCAAACCTTTTTATGAAACCTATGGACGTCATTCCGTTTATCTGGATGTTACACTGAAATAGTTTTCAGAATTAAAAGAAGTTGCCGCGACTCGAACGATAGCAATCAAGTGAAGCAATTAACGAAAGTGTTTTTTGGTTTTGACAAAGAGTTACTAACTTAAAAGAGTTCAACAGAAGAATGTTTTACGACAGATTTAAATATTATTTTTTTTGTGTCACGCAGATTTTGCAGATAAAGCAGATTTATTTTAGAGTGCAGTATTAAATAGCTGCTTTATCTGCAAAATCTGCGTGAGAAAATATTTTAACACAGATTCTCGAGAAAGTGGGTTTGGGACAAAAGACTTAGAATTACACGGATTATTACGAATTTAATTAGTGTAAATTAGTGTAATTCGTGGCAAAAAAAATAACCCAGCATTAAAATCATCAAATCAATACTATGAAAAAATCAATTCTAAGCCTTATTTTATTTTTATCGCTGACATTTCAATCCTTTGCCAATGAGCTTATAGATGTAATAAACACATTTCAGGCAGATAAGTCTGCGCTGCAAAAATTCTACGCGAATAATGAGTCCGAAGAATATTATGTGCGCTTTTCTAAGTTTTATGACGACTGGGGAAAAATGATAAAAAGTATTGATTTTAAAAATTTATCCAAAGAAGAAAAAGTAGATTACCTATTGTTGAAAAACCTGATCAGCAAAGAAAATTATTTTTTGCAGATAGAATACAAAGGGTATAAAGAAGTAGCTTCGGTTTTAGATTTTTCAGATGAAATAAACCTTTTTATTAAAGAAAGGAAAAGAGGAAAACGACCTGTTTCAAATCAATTGGCAAAAGCTTTTGATGCAGCAGAAATAAGTATTGATAAAAAAATTAAACTACTGAAAACCAAACCTTTTAAAGATTGGCTGGCGGCTGAAAAGACAGTGAATGTTGTAGTTTCTTTTGAGAAAACATTAAAAGAAGCTTATGATTTTTATTACAGTTATGATCCTGATTTTACCTGGTGGATGGAAAAACCGTATAAAAATCTATCAGAAAAGCTTAAAATTTATGAGGAGTTTTTAAGAGCAAATTATTCCAAAACAAGTATAAAAGACGATGGAAGCGGTATTGTTGGAAAACCAATTGGCAGAGAAGCTATCATTAAAAGTTTGTCGTATGAGTATATTCCGTATTCTCCCGAAGAACTTATTGCGGCAGCACAAAATCAATTTGAATGGTGCAAAAAAGAAATGATCAAAGCATCAACAGAATTAGGTTATGGAAAAGACTGGAAAGCAGCTTTGGAACATGTTAAAGATACTTATGTACCTGCAGGCGAGCAACCACAGGCGATTACCAATTTGTATAATCAATCAGTAAAATTTATCGAAGAAAGAGATTTAATCACCTTGCCGGAACTCACGAAAGAAACCTGGCAGATGATTATGATGACGCCGGAACGCCAAAAAGTGAATCCGTTTTTTACCGGAGGCTGGGAAATCAGTATTTCGTATCCTACCGAAGATATGGATCAGAAAGACAAGCTGATGAGTATGCGCGGCAATAATCCAAATTTCTCTTTCGGGACGGTGCAGCATGAATTATTGCCGGGGCATAATCTGCAGTTTTTCATGAACAGCCGTTACAAATCATATCGTCAGCCTTTTGACACTCCTTTCTGGATGGAAGGCTGGGCTTTGTATTGGGAAATCATACTCTGGAACAAACAATTTCCGCAGACACCGGAACAAAAATTAGGAATGCTTTTTTGGAGAATCCACCGTTGTGCCCGAATCATATTTTCATTAAAATATCATCTGGGAGAAATGACTCCGCAGCAATGCATCGATTTGTTAGTGAATGAAGTAGGACATGAAAAAGCCAATGCGGAAGCCGAAGTAAGACGTTCTTTTGCCAGTGGAGATGCACCCCTGTATCAGGTTGCGTATATGACGGGTGGATTACAGTTTTATGCTTTAAGAAATGAATTGCTGGCAAAAGGATGGACAGAAAAGCAGTTTCATGACCGCGTTTTAAAAGAAAATATTATGCCGGTCGAAATGCTCCGAATTGTATTGGAAGATTTACCTGTTTCTGAAGATTATAAAACCAATTGGAAGTTTTCTACAGATTTTAAATAATTAAAAAGTATAACAAAGAAGCTAAATAGAATCTATTGAGATCTAAAAAAAATAATTAGAACTATGAAAAAAATACAACTTTTGATTTTGATGATTTGCTGCGCAATTACTTCAAATACTTTACAGGCACAGGAATATTGGGATAGGATTAAAGCAAAGAAATCAACGCTCGAAACAGAAAAAGGATTTATCAATTTGAGCACCAGATCTTTCGAACTCAAATTATTAAAATCATCTCAAACAGTAGCGGCTTTGTCTCCTGTTACAGATAAAACGTTCGATTTTACACCCGGAGAACGACTTTCTATTCGGGATAAAGATGGTTTATATCAGTTAGGAGATATTAACCTTCGAATTAAAGCAGCAGATGGAAGCTGGAAAAGTTACTCCACAGCTGCGAAGAGAGCTTCTGTTGCTACTCTGAATGTTTCCGGAAATGTTTTGGCAGCAGCCAATCTTTCGAATACATTACCTGCGGATATTCCTGTAATGATAAAACGCTTTTATGAAGAAAAAGAAGGGAATTTAATTCTGCGTTTTGAAATTACTAACAAATCCAGCACCGCTCAGGAAATTGGAGCATTAGGGATTCCAATGGTTTTTAATAACATTTTAGAAGGAAAAACATTAGATGAAACGCATCTTCATAATGTGTTTTTTGATCCTTATATTGGTAAGGATGCCGGTTATCTTGAAGTGAAACGACTAAGTGGTCACGGACCTGCATTGTTATTACTTCCGGAGGAAAATATGCCTTTTGAAGCGTATCGTCCATTATTGGATGATGAAACCCCAAGAAGTATTGTCTTTGAAGGCTTCCACGAATGGATGCCATTAAGCAAAGCCTATGCAGAGCAGGAATGGAAAACTGCCGAACAATGGAACACACCAACTTCATTGGTACTTCAACCGGGAGAAGCTAAAAGTTTTGCATTGAAGTTTGTACTGGTGGATCAAATTGAAAATATTCAATCTGGTTTGATTCAAAACGAGCGCCCTGTGGCAGTGGGAGTTCCGGGTTATGTTTTGCCTCAGGATGTTGACGGACAACTTTTTATAAAATATAAAAAAGCAATAAAATCTTTTAAAACAGAACCGGAAGGGGCTTTAGTTTTAGAGGAAAAATCAAAAAATAAAAACGGTTATTTTCAGTACGCTGTACACGGAAAAAAATGGGGAAGAGCCAGACTAACAGTAGTGTATGAAGACGGATTAGAGCAAACAATCAATTATAAAGTAATAAAATCTGAAACCAATGTAGTAGCTGATTTTGGGCATTTTTTGACAACAGCCCAATGGTTCGACGAGAAAAATGATCCTTTTCATCGAAATCCTTCGGTAATCTCTTATGATTATGAAACCAAAAAACAAGTTTCTCAGGACAGTCGTGTCTGGATTTCAGGTTTAAGTGACGAAGGAGGAGCAGGAGGATGGCTGGGTGCAATTATGAAGCAATTGATTGATCCGAACAAAGAAGAAGTAGAAAAATTAGAGCAGTTTGTTGATAAAACATTGTGGGGTGGAATTCAGTATAATACGGCTGATACACTTAAATACGGAGTTAAAAAAAGTGTTTTTTATTACGAACCTACAAAAATGCCGGAAGGAACGTACAGCAAAGATGTGAATTATAAAACCTGGGCAGCATGGGACAAAAAAGGTGCTGATGATCCGGGAAGATCATACAATTATCCGCACGTTGCCGCTGCATACTGGACCATGTATCGCCTGGCCAGATATCATGATGGTTTGGTTACCAATCACGCTTGGGACTGGTATTTGAAAAATGCTTACGAAACCAGCATTGCAATGACAAGATTAGCACCTTATTACGCGCAATTTGGACAAATGGAAGGAACGGTTTTTTTATTGATTTTAAAAGATTTAAAAACGGAAGGATATACAGAAATGGCGAATAATCTGGAAGCTAAAATGAAAGAAAGAGCAGATCATTGGAGAACGCTTAATTACCCTTTTGGAAGTGAAATGCCCTGGGATTCAACAGGTCAGGAAGAAGTCTATATGTGGTCAGATTATTTTGGATATACAGATAAAGCGAAGATCACGCTAGATGCCATTTTAGCCTATATGCCTACAATGCCACATTGGGCTTATAATGGGAATGCCCGCAGGTACTGGGATTTTTTATACGGAGGAAAATTATCCAGAGTAGAGCGTCAGATTCATCATTATGGATCAGCTTTAAATGCGATTCCGGTTTTGGAACAGTTCAGAAAAACACCTGAAGATTTTCATTTACTAAAAGTAGGTTACGGCGGATTATTAGGCGGAATTTCAAATATTACAGAAGATGGTTTTGGGTCTGCGGCTTTTCACTCGTATCCTGAAACTTTAAGAATAGATTATTTATCAGGAGATTATGGCTCCGGTTTCTTTGGTTATGCTGTGAATACGGCTACTTTTATTACTAATGAAAAAGACTATGGCTGGGTTGCTTTTGGAGGTAATATAAAAGAAAAAGGAGATGAGGTTGAAGTAGAAATTACAACAGCAGCCAAATCTAAAGTATTCATTGCACCGAAAAAAATATGGCTGACATTAGATGCAGGAACATTTAAAAAAGTAAATTACAATACTAAAACCGGTGCCATTACAATTACTTTGGATCCTAAAACTCCCTATACGCCTAATGCTTATTTAAGAGTAGATCAGGATGTAAAATTATCTTATGAAAAAGTAAGAGGTGCCTATAAAATTGCTTTGAAAAATAAAGCTGTTCAAATTAAATTATAAGTATGAAATGAAGCAGAAATCAAATAAACACCTTTTCAAAAAAATAATATTTGTCTTATTTGGAATACTTGCCAGTTTAAATTCAGCTGCCCAAAATTTCGAGAAATATTTTCCCAAAAAAGACCTGACTACAGTAGGAGTATATTATTATCCGGAACATTGGGACCAGGGCCAATGGGATCGTGACTTAAAAAAGATTGCCGAAATGGGTTTTGAGTTTACCCATTTTGGCGAATTTGCATGGGCACAATTAGAACCGCAAGAAGGTGTTTATGATTTTAAATGGCTGGATAAAGCAGTAGAAATTGCTGCAAAGTATAATTTAAAAATTATTATGTGTACCTCTACGGCTACACCTCCAGTCTGGCTGGTTCGCCAGCATCCCGATGTATTGGCTACTTATGAAGATGGTACCAAAACGGATCACGGTTCGAGACAACACGCATCATTTTCAAGTAATTACTACCGAAGCTATTCTTTAAAAATGATTGAAGAATTAGCAAAAAAATATGGTAATAATAAAAACATTATTGGCTGGCAGGTAGATAATGAACCTTCGCGTTTTCTGGATTATGGATCGGATGCACAAAAGCGCTATCGCAATTGGTTAAAGGAAAAATATGTAACTATTGAGGCTTTAAATCAAGCTTGGGGAAATAATTTCTGGAGTGGAACTTATAGCGACTTTAGTCAGATTAATATTCCGCTGCATAAAGAATGGGGAATGAACTTACATTCTCAACTAGATCATTACAGATTTGCTGACGAGGAAACGGCAACTTTTCTGGATAGTCAGGCGCTTACTATTCGCAAATACATAACCAAAGACCAATGGATTACGTCTAATTACAGATCCAATTACGATGAAAGTTTTGTTGGAATGAGCAAGGAATTGGATTTTGACTGTTATACACGATATTTAGTTTATGGAGGAAGTCTTGGAGTTGGTCCAAAAGGTTATCGTTTAGGCGATTATACTGCTATTGGAATGTCTAATGATTTTTTTCGTCCTTTAAAAGGTATGTATGGTTGTATGGAACTGCAGCCGGGACAAGTAAACTGGGGAAATATTAATCCACAGCCATTGCCCGGAAGTATTCGTATGTGGTTATGGCATGTTTTTGCAGGTGGGAGTAAATTTACGTGTACGTATCGTTTTCGTGCCCCTTTATATGGTTTTGAGCAGTTTCATTATGGAATTGTAGGTACAGATGGTGTAACACCAACCGTTGGCGGTACAGAATTTGCCCAGTTTATAAAGGAAATTAATACGTTGCGAAAAATTTACGATACTAAAGCCACATTACCAAAGGAGTATTTAGGACGTAAAACCGGAATTCTTTTTAATGCAGACAATGTTATGGGCATTGAGTTAAACAAGCAAACAAAAGAGTGGAATACAATTGGGCATTTCTTAAAATATTATAAAGCGGCAAAATCTATTGGTGCGCCGGTCGATTTTGTTCGGGATACCACTAATTTCTCTAATTATCCTTTTTTGATTGTACCTGCCTATCAGATGATTGACCAAAAAATGATCGATAAACTCACTTTGTATGCAAAAAATGGAGGGAATTTAGTGTTGAGTTGTCGATCTGGAATTCAAAACCGTCAGGGCCATCTTTGGGAAGCTAAATTTTATGAACCGATGTGGAACTTAATAGGTACTCAAATAGAATCCTATGATTTGTTAATGCCACAATCTCCGGGTATAATAAAGTTTAATAATCAGGAATTTAGTTGGACCAGTTGGGGAGATTTACTTAAACCAAATAAAGAAACAGAAATTTGGGGAACCTATGAAGGTGATTTTTATTCCGGAACTCCTGCAATTATTTCACATCATTTAGGAAAAGGAACAGTAACCTATGTTGGTGTAGATTCTAAAAATGGTGATCTCGAAAAACAAATATTAAGGAAGTTATATCAAAAACAAAATGCTCCCATAGAAGATTATCCTGAGGGAGTTATGGTTGAGTATCGTGACGGATTTGGTATAGCAGTCAATTATTCGGATAAAATTTACAACATCAATTTGCCGGAAAGTGCCAAAATCATTATTGGAACCAAAACAATAAAAACTGCTGGTGTACTGGTCTGGAAATATTAAATATAAGTTCGTTGCGCAATCATAACTAAAACATTTAACACATAGAAACATAGATTTTATATCACAATGTAAAAAAAGAATTATAAAAGAAACTTGTTTCTCACACATAGTCTGAGCTATGTTTATTTATAGAAAGTGAAACGCCTTTTTGGATGTCGCAATAACTATGATTCTATGTGTTAAAATAAAATTACACTTAAATGGTAATGAAGATCTATTAAATTAACATAAAATGTTGAAAAAGAAACTATTCTACAGTCTTATCATACTCGTTTTTACAGGAACTATTTTTGCACAAAAAGACGTTGATGTAAATTCTCCCGGAGCTGTCAATCCTATTTTACCGGGCTGGTTTGCTGATCCTACAATTAAAAAGTTCGGTGACATTTATTATATCTATGCCACGACTGATAATGAAATGCTGGCATCGGGCGCTCCTACGGTTTGGTATAGTAAGAACTTTAAAAATTGGTATAATTATATCATGGAAATCCCTTCTTTTTCAGCAAAATCGATTACCAATTTTTGGGCTCCCGATATAATTGAAGGAGATGATGGTAAATATTATCTGTATTTTGGAAATTGTGAAATAGGCTGTAATATTTATGGATATGTTTCAGATTCACCTGTTGGACCCTGGAAAAAGCTAAGTGATCAGGATGTTCCGGTAATTTCAAATGGATATCCCAGAGAGAATTTTCCATCGCTCGATGCACAGTTTTTTAAAGATACTGATGGTAAAATATATGGACATTGGGGAACGTGGGTTCATTATAATGGCGGCTATGCTGTGGGAGAGTTAAATAAAAAGACCATGAACGGAATGACACATTCCACAAATATACCCTTAGCACAGACGCCCGCTCCGTTTGAAGCAGCTTATATGATGAAAAAAGGTTCTAAGTACATTCTGATGTATTCCGGAGCATCTTGCCATGATGAAACTTACAACGTTCGCTATTCGTATTCAGATTCGCCTTACGGACCTTTTACTCCCGGAAAAAACAATCCGATTTTGAGTACTAATGAAGATAAAACGATTCATGGTCCGGGACATCATTCTGTTTTACAGGAAAATGAGGATTACTATATTGTGTACCATAAACACGATTATCCGATGACCAGAGGCGGACTTGCCAGACAAGTTTGTATAGATAAAATGATTTTTGAGAATGACTCTGTAATAAAAAAAGTTCTTCCTTCAGATAAAGGAATAAAAGATTTGGTAAAGTCTGAAGTTCCCGAGGATATTGCTTTTAAGGCAAAAACAACGGCTTCTTCCTTTTATCATTTAAAATCTACCGAATATGATTATCAGTATCAGCCTTCTTTTGCTACTGATGATAATAATGCTACAATGTGGAAAGCTGCTGAAAATAGATCCCCGCAGCATTTAATTATCGATTTAGGTTCAGAAAAAAAGATCAAAAGGGTAATAACCCAATTTGAATTTGCCAGTTATTATTATCAGTATAAATTGGAATATTCTGTAAATGGAATTAAGTGGAACCTATATGCCGACAGATCTAAAAATCGTACAGCCGGAAGTCCGATGATTGATGACAACGATGTGGCGGCACGTTATATAAAACTAACTGTTTTAGCCACTGAAAAAACCGGACTATATGCGGCAGTTTGGAATATTAAAGTATACAGTTCCTTATTTGGTATTCCATTAAAATTAAAAAACAAAGAATCCAATGCAACTCCTGCAGTAAAAAGCACTAAGAAATTATTGGTTGATCTTGATGCCGGTAAAATTTCTAACAATTCGGCTATAAATCACATTTCTAACAAAGGTTCTCTGGGTGGAATTTTTGTAAAAAGCGGCGAAGTATCTTTAGAAAAATCAGAAGGAATTCAGGCTTTTAATTTTACAAAGGGCGCTTTTATATTAGATAAACCGGTACCAAAATCCTTAGCATGGAATGGTTCATACACAGTTGCAGCATGGGTTAAAAATCCTGAAATTTCAAACGAAGGAGAAATTTTGGCATCATGGTGTGACAGACATGCATTTGGTCTGGCAAATTCATACAATGCTTTGGCTTACAATAGTGGAAATTACGGTGCAGGAGTCCATTTAGACAGTCATTTTGATATGAAATTTACTAAAACCCCGGAAGCGAATAAATGGCATTATATTGTTCTGACTTTTGATGGTGTTGTAGAGAAAGTGTATGTAGATGGTATTTTAGATAATTCGCAAAACATGCTATTATCTTCCGCTATTGATAACGCTAAAATTATAATTGGAGCATCTGATATTGGAGAAAATTTCTCGGGTTTTATAGCTTCATTACGGATGTATGATTATGCACTGAATCAGGAAGATTTGGTGAAACTGATGAAACAGACTAAACCAAAATAGAATACTACTTTTTAATCATGGAACTGTTTTTTTGCTGATTTCCTGATCAAGTTTGGATTGAATTTACCAGAAAATAGTGTTGTTCTGTAGAATTAAATCCTCTAATCTTCTTTTTCAAATCATATCTTGGTTTGTAATGCTAATTTGCAAAGTAAATAATTTGTGTAACAATGTACAGCGGGTAAAATAGGTAAAATAATATTAAATTAAGTTAATATTGTCCAATAAATAAATATAAACTGATATTTATATTTGCATAAGAATAATCTTAACCTACTAATTAATGTCTTATGAAAAAATTTTTACTACAAGTTGCCCTTTTTCTTTGCAGTTATTTTGCAATGGGCCAGAAAACCCTTTTTACTCCTACGGAATGGAGCGACCCCAACAATGAGTTTTACAATAAAGTATCAAGTTCAAGAAAATATGAATCGACTAATTTTGTTCTTTACTGGGGCGATAAGGTAGGTACCAATCCGGCCGCATACTCAGATGCATCACTACGTTTTACCCCAAAATCCGTAGCTGATACGCTTGAAACCAGCTTTAAACGTTATATTACCGATTTGAAGTTTATTAATAATGCACCCACAACAAATTTCGGAAAGTACAAAATCATTATTATGATGATGAATACCTGGAATTCGACCGACCCAAGGTTAGAGGCGTTTGCACAGGCCAGCTCGTTTAGTAATACCATCGGTGCTATGTTTGTACATCCTGAAGCAACCAGGGACGGAGGTGCATTGTCACATGAGTTTGCCCACACGCTGCAGATGATGATGCATATTCAGGAAAATCCGGGTAATGGAACCGCTTTTTCCGGGTATGATTGGGCAGGCCCGTTTTTTGAAGGCCATGCCAATTTCATGCGCTCCCAGGCCTATTCACAATGGGCAGAGATAGATGGAACCCTGACCAGATGGATTCAAACCAGAAATTTTATGTGGTCATCGAATCGTCATCATTACACAAATTTTCATTTGATGTATTATGTTCAGGAAAAAGAAGGTTTTGATTTCACCAGAAGAATGTGGGCCGAATCAAAAAATCAGGAACATCCACTGGAAACTATTAAAAGATTAAAAGGTTTTACACAGGATCAGCTTGGTGATTATCTATGGAGTTATGCGCAGCGACAACCGGCATTTGATTACCCTATTCAATGGAATTCCCAAATAAATGCAACCAGTAATTTTGGAAAGAAAATTAGAGAAGTATATACGTCCATTAAAAATTATATGCCCCGATATACAAGCAGACAATATACCCTTCTTACTAAAGTTCCGGGTACAACTGATCAGTTTTACACTAACAATGATTGGGCTCCTCAGGATTATGGAATGAATATAATTCCGTTATACCCAACATGTTCAGGAACTCAAAAGAAAGTTACCATTAAATTTAAAGGACATACAGAAGTAAATCCTACTCAGGCCGGATGGCGATATGGTTTTGTAACTACAAAAGCCGATGGTACAGTATCCCGTTACAGTCCAATGTATAAAACAGATGGCGAAGCGTCATTTGTCTTAAATACGTCAACAGAATCAGGGATTTTTCTGGTAGTATTTTCAGCTCCGAAAGTGCACGTAAATTATAATATGGATGAAGGATATCCGAAACAAAGAAGATATCCGTATGAATTAAAAATTGCTAATGCAAATCCTGAAGGATTTCAGCCTGCAGCTGATTTTAGAAAATTTCTTAAAACCAACGGACACATACATACAAACGGCGGCGGATGGGTATCTAATAATGCGAATGTTGCATCAACAGTATATGTTGGCCCTTATGCAATTGTGCGAGGCGGCACAATCTCAGGAAATGCACGCGTTGATGGATATGCAATGGTCGATGGTGGAAATATCAGCGGAAATGCTATTATAAGAGACAATGCATGCGTTTATAATGCGACTTTATCAAACAGTGCTATAGTCGAAGGAAATGCCTGGATGGAAGGCGGTTCAGTGAGCAGTACTGCCAACATTAAAGGAAATGCGATGTTATTTGCCGGAAACTTCGGCGGATCAGTTGTAGTGGGCGGTGATGCAGAAATTGGAAGCTGTTCTACGGCAGGTGTTTACCTTCAGTTTCCTTATTGGAGAAATGGCAGATCAGAGTGTGACGGAAAAGGTGCCAGTGATGCGTCTAACATTGATATAAATCCTGCATTCACAAACTTTTCAGCAGCAACGATGGCATTCAGCACAACACCAAACTGTACAATCCCTACGCTGACTGCTAAAACAGCAATTCAGGAAGAAGATTCTTCTTTTGATGTTAGTTTGAATATTTATCCAAATCCAACAGGAGGAAACCTGACAATTTCTTTTATGCAGACAGAGCAGGAAAAAGTTACTGTTTCATTATTCGACATTAGCGGACATGAAGTAGGAATAATTACGGATAAGACTTATGATGTGGGACGAATTGATCTTGCCTATAATTGCAGTGATTTGATTCCCGGCGTTTACTTATTACGTATTCAGACTGGAAATAATTATGTAACTAAATCTTTTATTAAGAAGTAACGAGATTTAAAATGTTGTGTTAAAACTTGAAAAATAGTTAAAAGGGAAAAGCCTGATTTCTAAAAATCAGGCTTTTTTATTGTCTCAGCTAGCTGTAAGGATGACAGAAATAAAGTTTAGAAATGTTTCCATTATGTTAATTCATTTTATCTTAAGGTATATAATTAACAATTGCGCTTCTATTAGTTATAGCAAACGATACATCTCTGTCTAAATTACCAGTGTTACTTGTTAAAGAACCTACAGACACATTTAAAGTAAAGCCTACTTTAGAACTAGCAAACACATAATTCGAATTACTAGTATTCGCACCACCTCTTAATAAAGACAGTTTTGGTATATTAACCATTTCTAGTTTTGGACAAGAGTCAATGCCTGAATATGACCAGCTGCAACTTGTCACTTTTGGACAATCTATTTTTTTTAATTCTGGATTAATACGAAAAGATCCATAACTACCTGTGAAACTTAGCATATTTGGAAAAATAAGTTCACTAACTTTAGTATTAGTAATACTTTCGTCGCCACAAAACAAAGCATTATCTGTTTTTATCAGTGTTAGAGAAACACAACTTCTAAAAGCTCGACCATCTATACCTGTAACTAAATTAGCTTCATCTCTATAATATGTAATGCTTGTGTCATTCACAAAGCATGAATTTCTAATAATATAATCTCCAATTACAGCAAACTGAATGTCGCTGCCTACAATATTAAACGACTTAATTCTTGATATTGAAATCCCTAATTTAGCCGCCACCAATGCAGGTGTATTTAGAGTTGCCGAAACACCTCCAATAAACGTATTGGGTTTGATTTTTGTCCTGCCGAATATTGTTTTTCTTATTCTCATAATCCGTAAATAGAAATTTTAGTATTATCTGAAGCACGCTGTAAAAATGTAAAAATGCTGTTTGCCGGTATTGCAGCACCGGTATAAGTTCCTTGCCATGCTTTTGGGGCTGTAATTGCTGTATTTACTGTAAATGTTGGATCAACTATTCCTTCGAATGTAAAGCCGGTTCTTAAGCCGCTTGCCGGAACAGTTATAGTTATATTAGCTTTGAAAATAACAAGTTTACCATGCCAGGAATCTTGCACTAAACCGGTTGTAGCCCATTCAATTTGATTATCAATGTCCTGTTTTGATGCAAGATTAGTGATGAGGCTACTTAATTGTGTTATTTCTGCAGCATTAATCAATCTTTCCCCGGCTGCTTTTTCGATTTTGTTTGTCTGCAAAAGTTTCCCCATTTCAGCGGTCAATGCTTTTGTGGTTCCGCCAGTAGTTAAATCATTTACTAAGATAATACTGAGTGAATTCTGTATCGTTTCGATGGCGTCCGCTAGCTTTTGAACAGTATTTAGAGTAATATTATCAGAAACAAGTACTTCGTTTATATGATCAATCAGATCTTTTAGCAATTTGCCCTGTCTGGCATCCAATGCTTTTCCTTCAACAGTATAATCAAGGGCGTTGTAACTATCAGTTTTGATTTCGCTGATGTCCTTAAATTTCAATTCACCATTTTCATTCGTGATTAAGGTTTTATTTGGCTGATTTTTTTCTAAATCGGCTACTTTTATTCTGTTATGATCTATACTCATTTTGTGTTTTTTAAGTGTTGTTATATTTTAATTTTATTCAGCATTAAGTTTTTTTACTAATGAAGTAAACCCAAACTCAGCATTAGATGAAACTTAAATGTAAAAGAATCTCATTATTTGATGCTTTGTTCAGATTTGAAATTCTGATGCTGAATTTGGGTTTGGCTTTAAAAGCTATTCAGGAGAATTTATTTTTTTAAACTTAAAAAGTACATTCTAAATATATTTCTCCTCCCGTCGTCATAGACAAAACGGGTCTGTTGTTTGTAGAAGGTACTGTATTGTCTTTATCACCATTGGATATCAGGAAAAAATTATATACCTGTTCTGAAAATAATAAATCCAGTTGAGCAGAAGTTAAAGCTATTTCGTTATATGCAGTTGAATTTTTACTTACTTCCACACTATTTATAAAAGAAGGTCCATCCCAATCATTCCAGTCAGAAAGTTGAAACACCTGACTTATCGGAATTTTTGTATTGGCTGCATATAAATTAAAAGTTAAAGCCCTGCCTACAGTATTGGCACTGAATTTAAATTTTAATTTGGCTGATTTAGGCTTGATTGTCACCGATGATGTATCTACAGCACCTCTGTATCGGTTAAGGTAATAAATAGAACCACTTTTTGCTGCTCCTAAAACCTGATTGGTTGTATATTGTGAATCAGCCGAAGCTGCAGATTTACATGCATCCCATGATGAAGCCTGTTTTTCAAAAATTACGGATTTGGTTGCCGGTAAAATGATTGGAGAAGGGTCGAATACACATACTCCTGAACTATTTGCAAATGTTTGCGCATTTGCTGCCAACCACGCGAGTGCTTTATCATTAGCATCAGCGACACTAATATCAGAAACAAACTGATTTGGATAAGCAGTAACCTTAACGCTGCTTCCTTTATAATTAACAGAACAGTTGTTTCGGGTTGCATACACAAATTTTTCTGTGTTATAGTATCTTGCACCCGGCGCGCAATTTACAGTATCTAAGACTGGTGCAATGTAATCCGGATCAGTACTTACATTTGGCTTTGTTATTCCGGTAGAGCTATTATCATCGATGTAGTATAATTCCAGTGTGTCAAAAGATTTATATCCTGAATTTGCCATATTGTTTTTATTAATAAGTGATTACGATTTGTCCGGTTTGGTTTTTACTATAAGTGATGTATCCAATATTGGTAACAGCTTCTATATTGTTAGCCAAATTGTTTCCTACAATAGGCACATTTTTAGAAAATGTAAGCTGTTGAACCTGATTACCTCCTTCATTTACAATATTATATCCGTCCTTAATCATTTTTCCGCCCAGATAAGTAGTTATTTCTATTTCAACATTTCCGGTTCCTTTAGAAGAGAACCAGGAACCGGCCATTCTTACCTGTACAGTATTCAGACTAGGATAATCGGCAATAATATTGCTGAAATTAACCAGACAGGCTTCTATTCCGTTTGCTTGTGTATTATCACCTGCCCACATGATGTAACAATCTTCAGGAATTGAACCTGCAGGTATTTCGTTACCCATTCGGTGTCCCCAGCCCATCCATTTATTATCTAATGATGTAATTCCGGTATTTACAATTCCGGTATAGGTGTCAAAATCACTTCCGGCTCCCAAAGCCCATTTGTATCTGACTACCATATAATCAAAAGGGGATAAGGCTGTTTCAGGTTCAATCAGGCAGGAAGGGTTTATCCCTCTCCAGGCAGTAAGCCTGCATGTTCCTGAGTTATTTGCATATGCCTGTACATTTGCTGCTAACCAGGCATCAGCTTTTGCATTTGCATCTTCTACACTTACGTTCGATACAAACTGATTCGCATTTGCAGTAAGCGTAACGGAAGTTCCAATAACTCCGGCAGCACAATCGTTTTTTGCTGCAGTCAATGACTTTGCTATGTTATAATATTCCATACTTTAATTTATAAATGATTATGATTTGCCCTATTTATTTTACAGAATTCCTTAACGGAAAAAGATTTGAATATTGGGACAAAACCCTGTGTAGTTTTTATTCAGGATTTTTAATTTATCCTTTTTACAGGATATGTAGTGCCTGTTTTTCGGCTTTAAAGCCAAATTTTATAAGAAGCAGGGCCAGTTCATTACTAACAGCACCCATGAAAGCCGGAAACCATATATCAGGCTCTGTTTTGAATCCTTGATTTGTTAATCTGAAAAGAATAAAAGCAATAAAACATCCCAGAACTAAAAGGGTTAGATTATCCCTGATTAAAAAAAACCACCAGCGGCAGGGAATATAGAGATTGTGTTTATATCTGAATTCTGCACGGACCGCAATGGCTGTAAAAGCCCCAATAAAAGCTAAAAGGAACCACGCCAAACAAGGTGGTATATTTGTGGTTCCTGATAACGGTTCAATAAAAATGTTCAGGTATTATTTTTCTTCTTGTTTTACAATTTCTCCTGTTTCAATATTAACACGAACATTTCCGTATTCTTCTTTAATGGCTTTTTCCAGCTCATTAAAGCTTTGCTGCTGAACGGCAATCTGACTCAGAATATCTGCTTTTTGAAACTCGTATTGTATTGATAATTCTCCCAGGGATAATCTGGCTTTCTCCATGAATATATTAAAGTTTTGTAATTTCTTTAATTGTTCTGTATTGATTGCTTTTGCTTCTTCGTTTTGAATTGCGACGTTTTCCATTTTTTATTGTTTTATGTGTATGTTTTTAAAATTGTTATAGATGTATTAGAAATTATACCCCACCATCTGTAATTGCCCAACTGTTTGGAATTCCTGTTAATATTGCTCTTCCTGAAGTGCTTGCTGCTGTGCGTTTTGCAGTTCCGAATGAAATACTTAATGATGGTTTTACTGTTCTTGAACTCCAGCCGTTATAAATAGCATCTAAATTTGTTGTTGAAAAATTTGCTGCAGTTTTTCCTTGCATAAAAGCAGTGAAATTTGTAACATTTGAAACATTCCAAGAGCCAAGGTTTTGATTAAATGATGTGGCATTTGTAAACATCAATTGCATATTGGTAACATTACTTGTATCCCAAGAACCAATGTTTTGATTAAATACAGTATTATTACTAAACATTTCAAACATAGTTGTAACGGCAGATGTATTCCAGGAACCAATGTCTTGATTGAATGAACTGGCGCCTTTAAACATACTATCCATTCTGATAACAGCAGATGTATTCCAATTACCTATATTTTGACTAAATGCTTTAGCACTTAAAAACATATAGCTCATAATAATGCTTCCAGTTGACTTAAGTACCCAATTGTTGATATCTGTGCTACCACCATTATTGAATGAAATTTCGCCACCATTGCCATAAAACATTCCAGTAAAATCTGCTACTTTTGAAACATCCCAAGCACCAATATTTTGATTAAATAAATTTGTACCTGAGCCTACTCTGGAAAACATGCTGTTCATATTAGTGACCATAGAGGTATTCCAACTATTTAATGGCTGATTGAAAACTGTGGCATTGTTAAACATTACAGACATATTGGTAACTGCTGATGTATTCCAGTTGTTTAATGGCTGGTTGAAAGCTACAGCTGATTGAAACATATTACCCATATTAGTAACCGCAGAAGTATTCCAGTTGTTCAATGGCTGATTGAAAGCTGCAGCTGATTTAAACATAGCTGTCATATTTGTAACTGCTGATGTGTTCCAGTTATCTAAAGGCTGATTGAAGTTTGTAGCTGATTGAAACACACCTGCCATATTTGTAACAGCAGATGTGTTCCAGCTGTTCAAAGGCTGATTGAACTTTGTAGCAGACAGAAACATTCCATTCATATTTGTAACAGCAGACGTATTCCAGTTGTCTAAAGGCTGATTGAAATTTGTAGCTGAATCAAACATGTTGGACATATCAGTAACATTTGATGTGCTCCAATTGTTCAAAGACTGATTGAAATTTGTAGTTAATGCAAACATAGCTACCATACTTGTAACTGCTGATGTATTCCAGTTATTTAAAGGCTGATTGAAAGCGGTACCTTGGAACATATTGCGCATATTTACAGGAGCATTAGTTTTTAATATCCAATTATTAATATCTTGGCTGCCTCCGTTATTAAATGCTGCAGCAAATGTAAACATGATTGAAAAATTAGTCACATTTGAAACATTCCAAGCACCTATATTTTGATTAAAGTTTGTGGCTGAAATAAACATTCTGCTCATATTTGTAACAGCAGATGTATTCCAATCATTTATTCTGTTTACAGTAGTCAATAATGAGCATGTTTCAAAAAAACTAGTAAAATTTGTGTTTCCAGTTAAATCTAATATATCAGACACATTAGATAAATCTAAATTTGCACAACCATGAAAGTAACTTCCCTGAGTAATACTTATTGTAGTTAATCTTAATTTTCCCCAAGAACTTATAGATAGTATTTTTAATCGATCTCCCGTATTTGCAAATCTCCATCCGTTACAAGTTCCCGTAATTTTTATGGTATAATCACCTGCTACAGCATAGGTATGTGTTGTTTGTGCCTGATTCCAGCTTGTTATTGTATCTGTACTTCCATCACCCCAACTAACGCTGAAATTGTACGTCCCGCCGCTTATTAATGGCAGTTTTATTTGAGTCGCAGTACTGGATCCTGTTGAAATATTTGATGTTCGCCAATTAGAGACAAATGCTTTCCTTTGTTTGCTATATTCGTAAAATAATACTGGATTCATAGTTTATGCATTTGAGATTCTTAGATAATCAGTTGTTCCTACGCTTGCAATTGTAGCAGTGCTTCCCGGGATTCCATTAAACACAGCAGTACCGTCAACTAAAACAAGAGTTCTGCCTGAACCTTGTACAAAAGTTATGGTTCCTGTACCAATCTTTAAGTAAGAAGAACAAAAATCTGTACCGCCATTCACCGTAATGTTTATAGCGCTTGATCCGTTATTGATAACTACGTTTTTACCAATTTGGTTTTTGCTGTTTGTATCAAGTGTATCGGTTGTAATGCTTATTGCTGTAGTAATTGTAATTTGCGACGGCTCTGTTGAAGTAGCAATAGAAGTAACAGATCCATCAGCCATAAGATATTGAGATGAAGTACCCCCTGATTTGATAATTTTAGGCGCTGTAAAATCTCCATTATTAGAAATCCAGGTTGTATCTACACCTGTTTTGGCGAATAATAAAGCTTTTCCTGTTGATGGGAATGAGGCTTCTATTTTTAAGGCAGTACCTCCTAATGAGCTATTAGTCCTCACAAGTAAAGCAGCGCCATCAGAATTACTGTCAATACTAACTGCAGCGGTAGAGGAGTTATTTGTTACACCTAAAACTGATGTACTTGCTCCAGAAGCATTTGTTAACAATATTCCAGACAAACTCGGGAAATTAGTAGCTGATTTATAACCTGTAAAAGATTCATTTCCTGTAATATGTATTACATTAGCATCTGTCGCTTTCCCATTCAAAGCCGTCTGCATAGCAGTAGAAACAGGTTTATTCAAATCACTGGTATTATCAACATTGGCAAGCCCAACAGCGGTTTTATCGAGAGTCTGCCAGGATTTATCTCCTCTATAATATTGGGCAGTAGTTCCTGCTGCAATCGTGTTTTCTTTACCCGATAAATCAACATCCTCACCAATCTTCTTTTCAACCCCATCGCTGCCCATTACATACATATGGGTGTTAGTACCGTCGTTTTTGGCATATAATTTAGCCTTACCTTCTGATGATTCCGGTGAAGGGCGGTTTTGTAATGAAAACAATCCATCATCTGTCAGGTTTGCCTTTGTAGTGCTAAAGGAACGTGCTGTAACATTGCCTTCGTGTGTTATAAAAGCTGTTTCGTCTCCTTGTTTCTGAATGCTGATTGCTTTTCTGCCTGCATTTGCTGTACTCGTGTCCCAGGTTGAAGTTGTCGCATCTGAATTAGAGTTTTGTACCAGTTTTAAACAATTGGCATCATCATTTTTACTAATGGTTAAAACATCTTGTGGAGAACTATTGGTTAAGGTTAGTGCTCCGTCTTTAGATTCGTCTCCTGTTCTGTGAAGTACCTCTGAATCTTCAGCATAAACAGTATCGTCAAGTGAGCCGTCTCCTTTTACAAAATCAAATTCATTTCCTCCGGAAGTAACATATTTCAATGCAGTTATAACACCATCATCCTCAATTTTTACCTTAACTACATTGTTTTTTGCTACTTGTAAAATATCGCCTGTTGCTTCTGCAGCAGAGTTTAAATAAACACCGGTTCCATTTGATGAATTTTCCAGTGAAATTCCTTTTCCGGCACCGCTTACATTAACATTAAGAGAAGCCGAAGCTCCACCTGAACCACTATTTGTCAGAGCAATTCCACTGGTAGAAGCAGCGGTGGTATTATTAAAAGTTAAAATACCATTTTTGGTTTCGTTTCCGGATGTGTGTAAAAAACCGGTTAAATCGACAGGCTGGCTTCCTCCGCCTCCTGGTGTTGGGTTTGGACTTAAATTTTTAAACCAGTAATCAACCTCAATATTTCGATCACTAACCGCATCGGAAAATGTAATTATAGCAGTTTCATAATTTACTGTATAATCCGGGCCTTCTTGTAATAGTTGTCCGTTTTTATAAACCTTAACACTATATTGAATCGGTAATTTTTCCAGGGATAGGCTAGTACCGTTAAAAGAGCTTTCAAAGTATTCTTTTTTGGGCATATAGCTGTTGCCGGTAATGATCCCAATATTTTGTAAACCGGTACGCAAAAGTGCCGGGGTAACATAATGCTGTTCATCGGTGCCGGTTTCTATCATTTGCAAGTCGGCCTTGTCTTCTTCCTTATGGACGAAACTATCAAAGATTTCTCCGAAATGTTCTCCGGTAGGAATATCACCATTTTCAAATTTGCTGCTAATGTCAGTTCTGCTTGTTGCCATGTTATTTTAATTTTATTTCTATACTATTTATTTGATTGCCGTGTTTTTGAATCCCAATGAATAATTTCATTGGGATTCATTTAAAATTTAAAGGGTCAGGATTTTTTCTTCACTGCTAAACACCCCTGAAGAGTTTACCGCAAGAACTTTGAAATGATGGTAAATTCTTTCATCATCTTCTGTTTTGATCACTAATTCGTCAGTGTACGATGCAACATCATCCAAAGGAAGAATTACGGTATTTGTATTAGAAGCAATCTCATGAATTTTTTCCCAATTCCCCTGATTATTCATTTTGTAAAGAAGATATTTGCCATTATGAACTGTTTTCTCCCAACTAAAAATTACTGGTTTTAAGATTGATCCGTTTGTTCCTGTCGGAGTTCCGGAAGCTTCTAACACAGGAGATTCAGGCGAAATAGTATCAGCTATTACTGTTGCCGTAATTTTTGACGGCTGAGACGGGGTGTAATCAATATTGATAATTGAATCGTCAATAGAATCCGGTTTAGCATATTCAATCTCGCGGGAAACTGTAATCCTGTAAAAAAGACCATCACCAAAAGGAACATATTCCAAATCTTCAAACTCGTCATAAACAGTCCAGATATTATCAAATTCTGATGATAAAGTATCTTCACTAATCAAAATCTCTTTAACCGGAGTCATTGTTCTTATCGATTGTGCATCAAGCATTGAAGCTGCACGATAGATGTTGATTTTTTTAATATTGAACTCTGGTCTGTAAGGGTTTAATTCAATTTGGATCGCTGGCTTGATTCCTAAAACCGGATTCTCCAGAATTGGCATGATTCGCTTAATTTCCGGTGTCTGAGGCGGATTCGAAGGCACTAATTTTACAGGTCCCCAAAAGGAACTAAATTCACTGAAATTCATTTTAATATCCATTTCACGAACACCGTAGAAATAGATGTTTTGTGAGTTTCCATCCAGATTGAAGTCGGTAAACTGTGTCCTGTTTTCAGCTTCATTTATGATTTTCATCATTGGTGCAATATCAAAATCAGAATTCGTAGGTTTTAAAATATTTCCATTTTTGTCTTTGATCGTTTGCTTTTTATTAACAGGCACATAGCTGTTATCTTTGATATGCTCATAAATAACCGGAACTTCGGTAAGAGGTACAAACGCGGTATGAATTGCCTGTTCAATAAAATGGATTGCCAATAAGTTTCTTTCAATACCATGTTTTACATCAATAATAATGTCATTTAGCGATGCTAATGAAATAATTTTTGGTGCTTGTAACTCTGGATGTTCTGCATGCGAGAGGTTATGCCAGTCAATAAATTCATTAATTGCTGCTATAAGTTCCGGATTGTCAGGAACAGGAAAACGAAATTTCAATAACGGATCTCCTTCAGCAGGATATTCTTCATAGTAAATCGGAATTCTTGGTACCGGGGGATTTGGCTGGCCCTCAAGACTTAATTCATCATCAGGGTTTAAAATTTTATTGGCAGCCAATAAGGCATCAAAATTTAAAAGATTCTTCCATCTGTTTCCAAAATACGCTTCGTTATTCCCGCCCAGTTTATTTAAACTCTCACGAATTGAATTAATCGTTTGCCTTTTGTATAAAACACTTAATAAGGCTTCATCATTGGCTCTGTAATGCAATGCACCATACGGTTTATGGGTATATTTGGTTGTAAATGTATAGGTAGAACGGTTAAAGAAATCCGGCCTTGTAGCGTATAAACTTCCTTTTACATCTTCTGGTCTAAGCGGTTCTTCAATTTTTACAGAATACATTGGACTTGGTACACTAATTTTTGAATAGTAGTCAAATGGATCTGAATGTGTACTGATTCCAAAAATCGAATAATGTGTGCTCTCATTGGCTCTTGGTAAAATATTAGCATCCGTAATTCCATATGCCGGATTAGCATAGAGATATACCTTATAACTTGGATAATAGTTTACTTTTTGTGATACATAACCTTCTACATAATTTCCAGGATCTTTTGCACCGATAATTTCATCATAATTCTCATCCATTGTTTGACTAATGTAATCACCTAATTTGAAATTAGTATCATTCACATATAAAACAAGATTTCCTGTACCGCCGATATTTTCTGTTCGGACAACCTTAAATTCTTTTCTGGATTTTAAGGGAATTGTACTTCCTGCCTGGACAGAACTTTTTGTAAATAATCGAATTGTACCATTAGACCATTCTACCGAATTTTCACTTCCAGATTTGAATTGAGGATGCTGAGGTAAATTAAAATTAGGAAGAGTTATTTTATATAAGCCCAAATGCTTCGGTTGCGACAACGGAATTACATTTTTTTTCGGGTCTAAAACAAATTTCCCCTGCGTATCCATTTCAAAAGTATTTTCCAATACTCTTTCGATAACGGCATCGTTCCAGATTCCTCTTGTTTTTTCTACCTGTAAATCGCTGGGATTTTGACTGTCCGGCTGCACAACTTCTCTATGAACTGTTTTTAAAGCCGTTGGGTATTCAACCTGAAAGTTTAAAGGTCCTCCTGTATGCCAGTTATCAATTGTCAGCATGTTTTCAACCAAAGTACATAAACCGTTTAAGGGCTTTTTTATATCTTTGATTCGCTCAGAATCTACTGTAGCATCACCATCAGACTGAATACTTTCACTTACTTCTTTTTTAAGCACTTCAATCAAGGCATAATCAAAAACATTTTCATCCTCAACTTCCTTAAGGAAAACGTCAATATTTTTAATTATATAATTTTGATCTTCAATGGTCAGAATTCCGCCAATAAATCTTGTTTTGTTAGCTTCGGTCAGTGTTACTTTAATTTCTTCATCGCTGCTCAGCATTTTATAATCTTCAATCCTAATAATTGAGGTAAGATTGTCTGTAGTCGTATTTTGGATATCCGTAATTGCGGCATATTCTATCTGCGGAAGACCATCTTTGTAATACAGTTTAAAATTATCAGCAAATATTTCTTCACTATCAGGATAGATAGCATTAGGATTTTTGGCATCTTCAGGATTCATTCCCTCAGGGATACTATAGCTTAATAACTCCTGAATGGTATAATATTCAAATAAAATTCTGATCAGTGTTTTATCTTGTCCTGTAATTGCTTTGTAGCGTATTTGTTCAGATTGTGATGTAAACATTAACGGGCTTTCCTCAGTAACCAAAAGCGAATTAATTCCCGTTGGGGGCATTAAATTATTGGCAGGTTTAATGTCAGATTCAATACTTACCTGTCTTCCGGATGAAGCTCTGGAAAAAATATTGATTCCGTATCCCTGATAGTAATAGGTGTTGAGCCCTATTTCTTCCTGACGAACATTTAAAACTGATTTTCCTGATTCGGGGATGATAATTGGAGCAGGTTCATAAGATGATTCTTCCAGAGTTTTATTGATGTTATAATATTCGGTATCAAAAGATAACTCCGGTTTTCTCCAGTTTGTTTCTGCTCCAACTTTGTAATCAACACCCATATAAATTGGGAATGTAAAGGTGCTTCCATCATATTCTGTTGAGGATTTAAAGAAGTCAGTGTTAATATCATAATCAAGGACATCATCCATGAACAAGCTTACATATCTTTTCTTTCCATCAAAGCTGTATCCGTTTGAATCTGTAATTTTTGCCGGCTGACTTTCATCTGAACCAATATTTAAACCAGGAACAATTTTGCTTAATTGTACCGGAAGAGGCAGACGCTCCGTGTTTACAGAGGTAGGAATGCTCATAGAAAGATGAAGTACTTCTTTTTCTGCCGTACCACCTTCCAGATTGCCAAATGTGGTGTATTCAGTAAGGTAAATAAAGTCTCCTGAAGATACTTCATTATCAATATCAATACAGCCCAGGCCTAACATTCGGGCTACATGATAATCATTGGCAGCAATGTTTAATAAGTCAAGGTTAGAAATTTCTGTTACGTTTTCAGCATATTGCTGTTCTTCGCCTTCCTCTGGTTCATTTACCGGAATAGAATCCCCGAAAGAAATAGTTTCCAGAGCAGTAGGATTGCCTGCTGCATTACTTAAGTCTAAATACCTGGCGACAACCTGCTTAATATTTCTTTGTTCATCCTCTGCCGGTTTGTTCCATTTATCTTTGTAGTTTTTAATGTTTACGTATTCACCATCATTGTATTTTAACCATTTTCCATGAACAGCATTTAGTTTTGGTTCTAACTGTTCAAATACTTTAGTGTCATTGTTGCTTAATGCGTATTTTCCTTTTAAGTCCCAAAGACCATTAGTATTTGCATTCAAAATAAAATCAGAATAATACTCAAAATTAATGGTGGTTAAAAGGCAATTGTTTGCCTTAAATCGGATACTTCTGCCGTTTTCTGCAACCACACGAACATTATCCAATTGTGCTGAAGAATAAGTTTTACGGTTTGTAACTCTCTTTGCCGCTGTAATAGTATTTTCGGCAACAGATAATGTCTCCAGTTTTACATTACCGGAACCAACGATGGAACTAAAACTTAATTCTGCTGCAAAAAATAATTCAGTTTTATTTTCAATTTCGATTAAATTATTCCCGTAAGCCAAAAGGAAAGCAGATGGATTTAATCTGGGATTAATAGATTGTTTTACCGATTTATATTTTACTTTGTTTTTAAAATAAACATACACAGATCGGCCCGGATTCGTTGTTTTATAAATCCACAGCGCATTATTATTATCTGCTAAGTCCGGTTGCTGGTTTAAATCTAAAACATAACTGACTTTAGTATACGGCGCTCTGTACACTTTTACAAAGTCATCAGTTTTATTAAAATCAAATCTGTCACCGGTAAATGAATCTCCTTTAGGCAAATGGTTTTCGCCTAATTTGCCGGCAAACATCCAGCGAAGATGAATTCCTTTTGTACTGTCAACACCTTTAGATCCTGCTGCAGCGATTTGTAAATTTGTGGATTGTAAAGCTGTTTTATTTGAAGTAATATCAACAATATATACTTCCTTTGTTACATTAAAACTGATATTGATTCCTGCAGGATTCTTAACTTTATTAAGTGCCATCAGTGCAGAAAAATTTCCTGTAAGCAATGGTATCCCGTCAATACGAATTGCAGCTTCTATCTGCGAAGATGCCGGAATGGTAATGGTGCTTTGCAGTTTAAATACCAAACCATTTATGTTGCTGGCATTATGAATTTTTGTTCCTGCGTTTATAACAAGTGGAATACGGCTCTTGTTCTTAAGGACCAATGTTCCGGCTTCCTTATGTACAGCTAATCCCTTACGTAAGACAGGATAAATCAATTTGTTTTCAACGATGCTCACATTGGCAACACAGCCAATCTGCTCATTCGATAAATCGGTATTAAGCTGATTTAACTCATTTCCTAAAGTGTTAAAATCCGGAACCCTGATATAATCTGAATTTAGAATAGAAACTCCGCTGCTTTTTACAACTGGTGTTCTCCCTAAAAATGAGGTAATAGGAGTTACTAATTCACTGGCATTGTTTACTGTACTTGTAACACCGTAAACAAAAATTTGAGATTTTAAATTTAGCTCATTATACAAATCTTTAAGTAAATCAGAATTGTTTACCTGTAAGCCATCAGTAACGATAATAACAATATCCGGAGTTACAGACAAATTGTTAACAGCTGATAAACCGGATGCCCAATAATCTGACTGCTTGTCCGCTCTTCCTGAACCAAATGAATTGGTCCAGGTTAAAAATTCAGTTTGATTATCTGATATCCTTTTTTGAATAACATTATCTGTTCTTAATGAAGTGTCGCTATTAGACATTCCAATCAACGAAAGTGTAATATTGCTCTGAGCGTGAGAATTGATAAATTTAGATAGCCCATCGCGTATTTGCTGTGCTTCGTTTCCGTTAATCGATCCCGATTCGTCGACAACGATAGCTATGTATGTTTCGCAACCCGAAAATTGGCTTTCCTGGAGATTTATTGAACTCATTTTATTTATTGTTTTTAAGATTTATATTTCTAAAAATTGTTTATCAACAGATAGGGTTAAAGGAATTTTACCGCCTACTTGTGTACCTTCATTGTTCCACATTCTGTATTCAAACTGCGCGTTTAATTTTTTAGTCCCTGAAATTTGCTTACTGTCATGCATAATCAATACCTGAGAATAATCTTTAGAATGCAGTACTTTGTATTCGTTGTTAAAACTGTGAAGTACTTTTTCAGGATCAGCAAGAACATCTTCTTCACTATACAATACTTTTACAGTGTCTTTAATTTCTTCCAATGGCATTTTAGGAATATTAAAAGGCTCCGGATTACGAATTAAAATCGCTTTGATTTCACCTGTATTGGTATCAATAATGCGGTTTACTTCTGTGGTTTGTGCCGGATCAAGAGGAGATAATTTTAAAACTCCCGCAATTGCACGATCAAATGGATGTTGATATTTTAATGCAATCGAATCACTTAAGGTGTTTGGAGTTATTGCTGCTGAAACCAAATGATATAAGGCATCAATTTGATTTTGCGCTAAGCTTAAATTAACATCAAACAAAGCTTTGCGTGACTCGATTTCATCAATAATAAAACTCTGTACCTGCTCTTCAAAATCTTTGTAACGAGAAGTCTGGAATCCGAATTGGTGAACCAGAACATTCTCGCCATCCTGTTCAGTATCGTTTTGGTTGGCATCAAAATAATTATTCACCAACACAGTATAGAGTTTCGATGGTTTTAAATCGGTCAGTTTTACTGTATAACCATATGATTTAGGTTTTAAAGGCTCTCCAAGATCTAAACTGCATTTCATTTCAGGATTAGCATTGATGAAATTATTTATCAATTGAATACCCAACGGAATTCGGGGATCATTGTCAGTTACCCATTCCATAGTTTGTTCATCAGCTTTTGGATATCCTGTTATTTCTTCATTAAACGGATACGGAATCAGCAGATCAGTAAGCGGATCTTTTATAATAAGATTTAATGCTCCTTTAATCTTAGGTCTGGTGTCACCATATTTCGCCCAATCTTTCAACATATGATGTACATAAGGCTTGCTGAAGAATAAGGATACTTTACATTGCTCATTTCCGTAGAATGTAGGTTTAGATTGCAGTAAACTTCCATCAGCATTAGGGTAAGAACGGTTGTAATCTAAATATTGTCTTAATGATGTCAATGGTGATTTAGACAATTCTGTCAGTTCATTTTTTACTGGTGCTGTCTGACTAGCAGGAGTTACTGGGTCTGGAGCAGGGTAGTGGCCAACAGGTCCTCGTGTTTTGAATCCGTAATAGTATTTAAACTCATTTGTTTTTTTATCATCTACCAAATCTGTTAGAACAAAATCCAGACAATACGTTGTATTTGGTCTCCAAATAGGCTGAACTGTATTTTGTACGGCATCTCCCATTGCTTTAAAATCATCTCCTACAGCTGTAATATCCGGGATAGTTGTATTATGGAAATAACTTTCTTTACTCAGCCAATCAATTCGTTGGATATAGGTTGTATAATCTAACTCCGGATCATTATCAGAATCTCCTCCATCAGAACAAATAACATTTTTTACAGTAATTAATTTTGAGTTTTTTGGCGCTCTTATATAATCCAGTTTCGCAGCGATTGCCAGTGTACTTAGCTCTGTACTTCCGTTTGTTAAAGCTGATGCTGATGAGATTATTCCATCAGTTTCTGCAGGGTACAAAGAACAATTATCAAATTCATTATTAAACAAGGAGAAGTAAACTCCTTTTTCCTTTTGTTTAGAAGAAAGCATCAGGATTTCATTTACAGACGGTTCATTCTGCACATGAATAATTGACGCATTATCAACCGTATTTCCTCTTTTAATTAATCTTGTAAGTACCAGGGATGAATCAAATACAAATAAGTAATGCTCATTATAGGCAACAATAGAACCATCGTCCAGAGTACTGTTTGATAAGTAAACTGCAGAATCAAAAATGGTATTGTGTTTGATTATCGCCAGTGAATTTTCCGTTATTTGTGCCAAACCAAACTTTCCATCTGAAAATTTAACAGTAACTACAGTTTTCCCGTTTGCAAGGAAAGCATCGATGATTTCAGACACAGATGGATCAGAAATTACTTTTGTATCGTTTACAGAAATTACATTTGTGCCGGTATTAAGGCTAAAACGAATGATCTTTTTGTCTTTTGTAACCAGACTGAACTCAGTATCATTATGCTGAAGCACTTTAATCGCAGCTTCATTGATTTTTACACTTTGAAGAATTGCACGATCAACTCCGCTAAGCCAATTAATTTTGGTTTCATTTTCTAATGTACTGATCCATAGTAATTCATTATCTGCTAAAGGCAATAATCTGTTGAAACCTAAAGAATAGGAATTCAGATATTGTACTCCGGAACTTAGATTTAATTCGTCATCAAGTCCAATAATGGCTGTTGCAGCAGCAGGAGCCTGACATCCTACAATAAAATCAGTATCAATAATTGCTTCTCCAATTCCTTTACATTGTTTGGCATCCAAAGCCTGAGTTACCAGCAAAGTGTCATTTACAACCTGCATCGAGGTAACTACGCCGTTTAACTTACGTTCTCTTACGATTTCTCCTTTTGCATTAATTTGTAAAAGCACTGTTGTATTTGCCTGTGGATGAAATGAAATCAGGTAAGTATCATTGTACTTAATTATTTTGTCGAATGAATATGTAATTCTTCCGTTATATCCGTAATAATTAGTAAAAGTAAGAGCGTTTGGAGTTCCTGCAGACGGGGTATCATTTCCTGCATTTGCTTTTAGTGCATTTAATTCAGCTATCAGCAAATCATATTGTACAACATCATCAGGATTTGACATATCAAAATCCCCACTTTCGCTTCCATAAGTATCATCAAATAATGCGGCAATTTTTTCTCTTATTGCTTTAATCTCTGCTGCATTTGCTCCTTCGGGTGTAATGATGATTTTATCAATTTTTGTTTTTAAAACAGGATCATCATTATCCCCTTTCTCATCATACAGCGTAATAGCATTTTGCAGCTCTTCTTTGCTGTATATTAAGTCATAAGAAACCGTTGAATTTTTATTTTTTCTAATTTTAACGGGGTCGTAAGAAACCAGTTTATCACCTTCTTCTTTAATAACTGCCGTATAGGCTTTAATTTTTACTTCTTTTGCCTGAGTGGTAAGCTTTAATACCGGCTCAATTGCTGATTCAGGGAAAATGATTTCTAACTCATTATAGTTTTTAAAGGATAATGATTTATTATATCCATAAGGATTTTTTTCTCCCGTAATACTCATAAAATCCCCGCCTTCAATTTTATTGTTTTCTATAACTTCCGGCGCATCTCCTATAAGCTTAAAGTACAATCCATTGATCTTATCTGCTTCATATTGGGTTGGTACATAATAACGCTGGCCAATTTGTTTATTAAGGAAATCAGTGTGTTCACCTTCGATTGCATCAGATACGCAGAACAATTTTGATGGAGTGATTCCTAATTGCTCCGGCACATGCCATCCAGGTTCTCCGGCACTTAAAAATGAAAACGGATCGGTTGCTAAAATACGGATACTGTCATATTGATCAATTACTTTTTGCCATTGCGCCCAGGGTAAATTTTTAACAAGGTTACGGGCTGTAGTTGTGTCTTCTACAACAGCTTCAAAAGGATGGTAAGGCTCCCAATCACTAATTGTACTGTTCCAGGATTTTAAATCAATAGATTTAATAGCATATTGGTGTTTTACCTGACGCAGTTTTCTTCCGGCCTGAGTACTAACCGGAGGCATCATATCGGTGTAGTTTTTTGCATCACCGGTATAACCTCCAATTTTTTGAGAAAGTTCTTTGTTTGGTAATAAGCCTTTAGCCGTTTTAATATCAATATACGTATCTAACGGAATCTCTTTTGTAATCAGGATTGGATCATTAGGTCGTGATGAAAAATAATTCAGTGCAAATGCCTGATTAGTCAGCATGTGGATTCCTTTTACATTTTCTAATGTTCTGTTATCCTGGCCATCAGCATCTGTTCCCATAGGAAGCGGACTATAAGGTTTACGATCTACAACTCTGTTAATATCCCATTGGAGTTCTATCTTGAAATTTTTACGGACTTTAACAAAGCCGATTTTTATACGCACACTTAATTCCAGCTTGGCATAAATCAAGAAAGGTTTGAAAGATTCTACAGAGAAAATAGTATCCAATACAATTTCTACATTGATGATCCAGATTTTAATTTTGATACCGCCACCTGCAGCAATATAACCACCCATTTGGGGACGTTTGAAAGAAATTTTTCCGCCTAATTCCAGATAAGCCCATAGTTTTACTTTGGCTGGTCCGAAGCTTTTTTCCAGTTTAAAATCTAGTCGGGCACCGGCTTCAATTCCCTGAGCCGAAAGCATAATAAACGCTTTGGCAGTAAATAAGGTTAAGATTCTCGCCGTAATCGGGTCTTTTCGTGATCCTAAATTTACATACCACGGTTTTTGATTTTTAAAGAAGAAACCTGATTCTAATAAAGCATGAAGCTGAAAGATTTCTCCACTGTCTTTCGGGATACTAAAATCTGCTCCGGCAGCTAATTCCAATGAGTCATCTCCAAAAGCGACCATAGCAAAAAACGGAGGATTACTAGGGTCATCTTCAATAAGCCCTAATCGTCCGGCAATAACGTTTAATCCCGCCTCAATATAAAATAGAGTAGGCAGTGATAATAATAACATCGCTCGTAATGACAAGACATGACCGCCATCTGCAGTAGTGCCAAATGTTGCTCCGGCACCAATAGAGAATGGTGATTTGTATTGTAATGAATCTGGCGGCCCGCTAAATTTTCTGATATTAATTCCGGGCTTAGGATATTTATAAAACTCGTACCAGGAATTGTCTTTAGTTAATCCTACAGCTTGTTTGGTTGCCACATATCTAAACCCTAAAAGACCTCTAAAAGCAGAAATAGAAATAAATCCTAACGGAATAGGGGTAGGCAATTCAATGTGAGCATCAATCAGGAATGCAGGATATTTAGGCATAAAGCGCAACCCTACACCACCGGATATTTTGGCTTTTGGTAATTTTAAAGAAACCTCTCCTATAAATTCAGGAGATTTTCCAGGTTCAGGAAGCGAAATCATACCGTGAATAATCGCCATTGCTGATGAAGCGGTTGCACTTCCCGGAATCATTAAATCGACTTCGATGGTTTGAATTCTTAAAAAAGAATCTCTTGGTCCATCATCTGTACAATAGTAATATTTAACACCTTCTCCACGGGCATCTAACCCTAACGGATTGATACTGATAGCACCATCAAATCCCCAAAAATTGTATTTGCGGCCGTTAATTTGGGTAGCACCAAAATTAATATTAGATACAGCCATTTTTACAGGACCAAGATTCAAAGAAATATTTAAAGGAATTGGAATAGAGCCTCCTTCAAGTTCAATATTTCCGTCACTATAAATGCGAAGCTTTTCAAGGATGATTTTTTGACCATCCATCAGAGTGCTCATCGTTTCATTAATAAACGAAACCTCACATCCCGTTCCGATATAATAATCATTGTCTTCTTTTCCCAGCTCAAAGCTATTGAATTTGAAATTTACGAAATCAAATAAGGTAGCTTCCGGTTTGCTTGCTTCCGGGAAGGAAGCCGTAAGATTAAAATCACCGTCATCATATAAGTGACCTTCTACATCTACAAGAAGTGGTAGGCCTCCTTGTTTGAATTTTTTAATTTCTAAGGCACCCTTGATGTTAGAAGAGATAACTCTGTTTTGTTTGAAAGTAATGTCAAATTTTTCAAAGCCAACTTTAAAACCTTTACTTTCAGAACCAATGGTTTTCCAAAGCACATTTTTATATAGACCTGATAGAAAAACCTGATATTCCTGGGCTGTATTAAAAGTATAGATTGTATTAGCACTTATTGACTCAGATATTAAATCAGTGTTAGTTTTTAAGGTTAACGGAAATTTGAAAGCATGAGGCAGGTTATTGGCATTTAATTGTTGTAAATAGACCAATAAATCACTGTAATTTTCGATTGTTTTATCCTTGACAACACCATCTTGTTCGTTCTTTTCAAACATAACAATTGGGTAAATAAAGCCGAATTTGTCGTTGAAATAACTGAAAGTATTACCTATAAGCTGAGGAACAGTTTCCAGATAAATATTTCCGGACAGACCTCCTGAACCTACCAATAAATCTGAAGCGCCAATTTTTAAGGTAGGAGTAATATTTCCAGTTGGGGTATGAAACCATTTTGAAGGCAGGGTAACCGATACTGCACGGGCATAAACCCCAACAAAATCGTTAGGTCTGCCATCTGCATCTGCCTCAGGGATATTGGTTTTTTTACTTAAATCGACTTTTAAAGTGTCTAATTCAAGGATCAGCCCCGTTTTACCAATCATAGCGTATTTAGAAGGACTCAGAGTTCCTCCCATTTCCAGCTGATACCCAATTCCCGCTTCAGTATCTGCATACAACTGCGCTTGTGCAAATACAAACATTGATTTAGCATCAGGTTTAACTATTTGCGTTAGTGGGTCTTTATAATCTGAACCGTCTGATTGTACAGGTCTTAAAATATTTCGAGGAAACTCAATACCGGCGCTCAATGCTAATGTAGCTTTTGCCTTTGGTGTAATAATTCTTCTGATGTGGGCTTCGATACCGTCAGGAGCAATGATATTATAAAATTCCTGTAACTTTCTTTTGGTATCTGCTATATCATTTTGTGCGATATAAACGGCAAATAAAAGCATTGGAATCGATTTTGTAATCGTTGTATTATTGTTGATAAGCGTAATAACACCATCAATAGACTGCTCTGTATTTCCAGGGAATTCTAAATCAGTTCCTCCCAGGTCGTTAATGTCTTCTAAAAG
Organism: Flavobacterium sp. Flavsp81; assembly: GCF_059491325.1. Taxonomy (NCBI): domain Bacteria; kingdom Pseudomonadati; phylum Bacteroidota; class Flavobacteriia; order Flavobacteriales; family Flavobacteriaceae; genus Flavobacterium; species Flavobacterium sp. Flavsp81. Next base: position 4,795,348 of record NZ_CP168505.1, read on the forward strand.
CTGCTCGAATTTTGTTTTTCCTTCTGAGGCCTCAACAAAAGTATTCAGCATGTGGGCAATTACCTGCTCTTCGCTGATGCGGAAAACCTGTAATCCTACTTTATAAAAATCTTCTAAGGAAAAGGAAAAACTGCTGGAGCTGAATGTTTTCAGGAAAGCTAAGATCTCCCATTGATATTCCAGTGTAATAGGAAACGATGAAATAGAAGAATCATTGTTTTTAAGATCCGGATTAAGCACAAGTGCTAAGTCAAAAGGTAACGGAAGAGCCAGCCTCTTGCTGGTTACGATATCTAAACTGTAAAAGGCCGAGTCGCCACGATACCCCTTTGAATATTGTAAATTTTTATAATGGATCTTATCAAAAATGGTATTTAAACCATCTTCGACAAACGATAAAAACTCGGGTAAGTCATCTACGGTAACTATCTCTGATAATCGAGGATAATATCTTGCTGTAGGAATTGGAACCGCTGTAATTGGATTAGTTGGCATATTCTGTATTTTTTTGACTTTAATTTTTGTTCATATTTTGCATGATTGAATTCTGGTTGTTACAACCAATCTGCATAATCAAATTATTAATCCATTATTCGGTTTTATAGGGTTTACCGCAATTTATTCGGGCTTACATAATGGTTTCAAAAAGGACGTTTTAATAGTGTTTTTCCTTTTGATACTGTAAAGATGGGCCTAAAATCATTGTTTGAAAAATTTGTGCATAGTGGTTTAACAGGGATGTTCTATGACTTTACAGAGTTGTAAAGCAAGTGGATAACATATAAGTTTTGGCTGTAGAAAAAAGCCAATAACAGGGTAGGGAAACTTGTGGTTTTAAGTTTCCATTTGAATGTATAGAAATGTAATTTTTTGGGTTGCCAGATCATCATTTTCTGTCTTAAGAGTGACAGTTTTTATGATCGTTTGTTGTCAGTATTTTTTACTGAGGTTGTAGTTTTTAAAACAGCTCAAAAGAACTTGGTTCTTTGAGCTGTTTTTTTTAGAGAAATAGATTTTCTATAAAGTGTAAATGTGCAAGCTTTTTTAGTATGAGACAGAGGAAAAAAGAAAGAAACCATTCCAATACTAAAACTGTATTCTCTATGGGAAAAGGAATTTTAATAACTTAGATGTTATACCTAATTTATAAAGGTTATGCCCAGGGCCTTCTAAAAAGTTCCAAGAAATTATGAAATAAAACAAAACGGTTGGTAAACTAGAAACTAAAATATAAGTTTGTATATTTAATTTTGGTTTTCCGATCTTTTCTATAAAATCCTTTTCCCAGCTTTTGTAATATAGTATAGAGTAAAATCCAGATAAACTGATAGCAAATGCTCCCAAGATTGAAAGAGGAATTATTCTGTTGTCAACATTTAATAATGGTATTACAATCAAGAAAAAAAGAAAAAGCAATACAAACAAAAATAGCCAAACAAGGAATGCTAATTTATTTTGTTTAGGATACGTTTTTAGTTTATACTCTAAGATTTTATTTTTAGCCGCTTCAATTAAAGCATCAAATTCACTTAAATTTATTTCTTGTCGTTCTAAAAACTTTTCAATTTCATAATTATCATAACCATCATTTATTTTGTCAATAATAACTTCTATAATTTTTTCTTTTTCCATTATTGTGATATTTTTTAAAAATAATCTTATTGTAAGATATCTTAAACTTTAGCTCCGTTTAATGGTGGAGTCAATAAAAAATCTCTCCAACCAATAACTATCTCCTTAAAATCTATGGTAGGTAGTTCATATACAAAGTTATTATCGTCATATAGTTCAACCCTATCGTGATAAATCATTATACTAACATTTTCACTAGAATTACTTTCTTCATAATTAACACTTAAAAAAGCAGCTTGAATATCAGGTAACAAATCTTCGTTTATTTCTTGAGCATTTGACCATTCGTATAAAAATAAAAATAAATATTTATTTTGTATATTAGGGTATTTAGTAACTCTTCTTGGATTATTATTGAATTGTTCAGCTGAATTAACAAAGTTAACTTTGTATTTATTTATTAAATTCTGATTCATATACTTAATTTATACTTAATTTATACTTGGATAAGCTGATTTGATAATTCCGTTTTCCATTTGAAAAATAATTTCAACACCATCAGACATTGTTCCTTTTAAAAGACCGTTTTTTAATACCTTATTATTAAACGCGAAAGCTATTTCTTCTTGTACTTTTTGTTTTGTCCAGGTATTAGGAAAAAAGGTACTAGCTTTTTTCTTTGTAATCCATCCTCCGTTAATTGGACAGCTTGGGTCGTATACTCTGATTTTAGCTTTGTAATATCCTAATCCTGTGGGACCAACAGGGCTTATGTTTCCGATTATTATAGCTGTTCCATTTTCAATTGCTTCATTATGATGAACACCTTTACCAATCCATTCATAGTGATTATCCGGATGAGGAGGAGGTAATTCCAAATACATTTTCTTTAACTTCGGACGTATCTGACCTACGAAAACTTCTATTTGTAATTCATTAGAATTTCTAGTAAGATGAAAACTTTCTAAAAACTCGACAGTTCTTTGATTTTTTAAATATTTAATTTCGTTTTTCCAAATATCTACGAGATTATATTGTTGAGTAATACCATTTACTATTCTCGTATGCTGAACATTCATTTTCGTCCAATCAGCCTCTTTACTTATATTATAAAAATTTGCGAAAAATTCATATTTTTCCTCTTTTGTAAAAGTACTAAATCTAGTTAAAATATTATCTCCTGCATAAGAAGGTAAATTTTCTAATTTTAATTGCATCAAATCTGTCAAAGCTTCAATATCACAAATAGATTTAATTGCATCCATTGTGTCTGAACTTAATCCATGACTCTTTCCTAACGATATTAGCTTAGCTTCTTGCTCAACGACTTCAGCCGCCGCATTAGTAAGCTTTCTTTTCATAATGGGATCAGTACCTAAGGATACAATTGTAAGAACGTCAAATAAGACACTTACTTTATTTGTAAATTCTCTTACATCAGGATCTGTTGTTGTGTTATTAGAATAATTATTAATAGCTGATAAATTATCTGCGGTAAATTCCACTGTAACATTTACTCCTTCTACTGCCTTCCAGAATAATACAGTTTCTGATGCTGTTGCAGTTCCTGTCCAAACAGATCTAGCTTTCGACAAGTAACCAAAATATTTTAAATCATTTAAAGCGCCAACACCGGTTAAATTTAAAGCAATTTCAGCCACAAGAACAATCCCAAAATCTAACTTTTTTAAGTCGCTATAATCTTGCATATAATATAAGAAGAATACAGGGATATTAGGAAAAGGATCGTTTAAGTTAACTCCAGTTTCAGGATCTTTAAAAGTTTCTACTAAATCTAAGTCAGGTTTAAAACCCACAATTGAAATAGGTTGGTATAATTCATATGTACCGTATAATGATGTAAAAGTATCAGTATGAAAATTATTTTCTTTTGAAGAATTTTCTATTGTGTAAGTTGTTTGTTTTTGATGTATTTTTATTTTTTTTCCTTCAAAATCACCTAATATGTAGTCAGTTCCTGTTGTTCTCATATAATAATCAGTCGAACTGCTACTAGAAGCATTATATACCAATAATGCAGGAGAAGTCTCTGGATTATAAAAAGCAGAAAAAGCACTTGCATTACCATTTTCAGTAATCAATTTCATATAGTAAGACTCAGGATAAATTCCAAAAACATTTACTGGTAATGAATAAGATGGGTCAGCATATTTTGGGTTATACTTTGAGGATTTCCATATTTTATATAACATTAGAATAAATTTTTTCCTGTTGTCGTTAGTTTTTAGAAAACCAACAATATATTCTAATGGACCTATAGTATATCTTCCGATTCTGTCATCATCAATTTTTGAATACAATATTTCGAAAAGGGTTTGTTTAGTATCAAAAGTATTAGTTTGCTTATAAACATTTGAAACTTGATAAATCTGTATTTGCATTAATGCATATAGCAGATCATTTCTCTCTGATGCAGAAACAGAGTCGAAAGTGAAAGATTCTATTACTTTTAAAGCCAATTTTTCTCCACCATTAAGTTCTGTCATGTATTGCTTAAAACCACTTATGTTTTTTAATAAGTCAATTTTATCATTTGTAGGAACAGTTGCTAACGCTTCGGCTGATAGACATTTTGCCAACCAATAAAATTGTTCTTTTTTAGGAGCTTTTTTAATTAGAATTTGATTAGCATAAAAACTATTATAGAAATTAGTTAAATTTCTCATGTAGTCTTCTAAGACTGCAACAGTTGGATTTGCAAAAATTGGTTGTGTACTCCATTCAGATTTTTGACTATTTATATATTGGCCAAAATCAGTACTTGTATCTAATTCGATTAAATTAAATATCTTTTCAATTGAGTTTATTAGAATACCAATTTTCGCAAATAGAAAAGCTTTTGATTGTTTATCATTTATATCAGTAAGTGGAGTTACAAATAATCCAATTTTGTGAGTATAAAATTGCATTGCAGTAGAACTCAATTGTACATTTTCTCCTTCGAGAGGATTAGGAACTACTCCCGGAGGAATAGCAATTTGCCATGTTCCATAATCAACAATTGGTATATTTGGTTCGTAAGCCCATTTAAATGTTTCTATTTTACAGAAGTCAGTATATGGCGTAACAACTTTCAGTTTCCTAACAATTATTTCATCTTTTGCTGATGCAGGTTTAAAAGTATATTTATGATTTTTTAATTCATGGAGCTTATTTTTATCTATTAAATACTCTAAGAAAAATTGTTCCTCATAAAATCCACCAATTACATCTCTGTCAATTTGACCTACTAAATCTTCTTCTCTAAAGTCTTCTTTTACAGTTTCTTTGAATTTTTTTGTAACTCCATCAATAACGGCTTCAAACGAATTTAAAAAGCCATATATAGTGTATTTTGGATTGGTTAAACCGGTTAGTTTAACAACGTTCCCTGATTTTAAAATTGCGGCTTGTTCCATTATAAAGATAAATCTAGGTCTAACATTAATTCTTTTCTTAAGTCTTCTTTTGTATACTCACTATACCTCTTACTAAAATGGTATCTTCTATCTAACGCATACACAAAAACAGTATCATTATCTTCCGGTTGAAATAATTCGTTTTTACCTGCAGCATTTTCTGCTACAAAACCAACTTTGTATTTTTGATACTTGATGTTTTCAGGAGAAATCAATTCACTGCCATCTTCAAACAAGTCAATTAAAAACAGTCGGGGATTTTTTAATCCGGGAACAATTAATGCTTGAATTTTCAGGTTTTCGTCTTTCGTTAGACCTAAAATAATTTTGTTAGGAGTACTGTCGTCCAGCGTTTTTAATTCGAGACCTGTAATAGTTTCTGTACTATCTGTAAATAGTTTTAGGTTATAGTAATAAGGATCCGGTAATTGGTATGTTTTGCTTTTGGTTACCGCACCACTGGCTGAGGCGCTGGTTTTAGTATCAGGGGTCGTGCTTCCGGTTGCAGAGACGGCATTGTTCATGACATCACCGGCTTCCGTTATATAAGTTACACGGGCAACTGTAGCAGGTTCTTCAATGCCTGTTTCAATAACGTCATTTACCGTTAGTGTTTGTGCAATTGAAATTCCTTGTTGTTTCTTATCATAAAATTCATTGATAAGGTTTAGTTTTTCAGAAGTCATTTTAGAGAAACTGTTATCTCCGCTTAATTTTAATAGAGGCTTTGCATCAATTAAGCTAAACACATCGTCAAAAAAGTTTGCTTTTCCGTATAAAATAACAAGCTCACCATTTTCATCTAGTGTTGTTCCAATTGTATGGATGTTAACTTTTCCCTCATAAAGCAGGATATTTAGGGTTGCAATGTTTTTTCCGCCTGCTGCAGGCGTTGTAAGCTGTATTGCTGACGTTAGATTGCTGTAATTGCCTTCTGCATCAGGAAGTAATCGTAGACCATCAGCATTAATAAAATTATCTTTCTGTGCATTGGCTATTTCGGCAATCTGCCCATATAAAGCCGTATTGTTGTTGTTATCTGTTGTCAATTGCAGATACAGGTTGTTTGTTGTAACGGTATTTGACTGTGATTGTGTATTGATTAAAACAGGCCAGCCTGAAGCACCATATGTTGCAGCAGTCATTGGAACAATTCCGGTTTCCGTATTTGCTAACAATCCGGTTTTAAGGTTTTCGGTTCCTGTTTCATTGATTTTATAGTTTCCGTAAAAATCGTAACTGCGCGTACGGTCACTCTGGATATAGACGTACCAATTGTTTTTGGTAGCAAACTTATCAATGACTTCATTGTAAATGTCGTTGCCTTTTCTTTTGGTTTTTGTTCCTGAGATAACGGTTGTTACAATACCTTCAGGAACAAATAAACCATAAAATGCTGCAATATCGATAAACTGTGTGCTTTGTTCGCGCTGCAGCTTCTTTTCTACATCATTGCCCGAAAGTGAGATTTCAGCTTCTTTGGCACGGGCATATTTTAAATCGAAAGCAAACTCGCTGTTGTCAAAGTTATGCTGATAGTCGCCATAATTAAGGACTACATCAATTCCACAATCTCCTGTAAAATTCCCTAATGATTTTCCGATATCAATCATAGGCAGTTCAAAATTATCCTTTTCATCAAAAACTCCTTCTCCTTCTTCTGTAGCTGCTACAAATTCTGATTCTTTAAAAAAGAAACTGGACAATAATGTCGTATCCGGTATTTCCGGCGAAGTATCATAGCCAATATATTTGGCTGTAAACAGAGGAGGAGTTATGAGATTGCCTTGCACATCTTTGCGGCCTTCATGAAAAGCTTTGAAATCTTCATTTATTTTATTGATAAAATCAGAATTTACAGTCGGGTTATCATCCAGGATTTTAAGCTCGGTACCTTGTAGAGTGAAAAAATCTCCTAATTGCAAACCTCTGTATATAAAGTATTTTACATTTAAACCCGGAAAAGGCTGTTTGTAAGGACGAAGAATAAGGTTTACTTTGGTAACGGGTGATGTTTCCAGATCGGGTTTTTGTGGCTGTACTAAAACCACTCCTTTGCAGATCGAAAATGCTTTTTTTGGACTGGACAAAGTAAATTTAGAAGTCAATCTGAATTTAGTTTCAGGAACAGGGCCAAAAGCCTGATCGGGCTGTTGTTGAAGACCTCCTGACTCTATGAAAAAATGAGACTGTGTAGACATATTTGAGTTGTTTTAATTTTTTTATTTAAACCATGAAGGCTTGTAGATTTTATAGAGGAATCTCACGATCAGAAAGATCAATACAAGAAGTAGCAGTCTTCCCAGCCAAACCTGTACTTTTTGCCAAAAAGTCAAATAATTAATAAATTTTGTAATTCGGATTGTTTTTACTTCGGCTTCTTTTACTTGTTTCGATTTCCAGAAGGCATAGAGTTCCTGTTCTTTTAATTCGCAGTCAACGTTGAGTTTATTGTTATCAAGGCGAACCTTCGGGCTTTTTAATGTACGCCCCGGTTCGGCCTGAATAACATTTTTAAGAACTACTTTTCCGTTTTGGCATTCTAATAATGCCCTGAAAGAACTGCTGTCTTTCTCGATTTTAAAAACAGTATCATGCACTGTTTCCGTAATAGTAATGATCTTCGTTTTTTCTTCGCTTAGTACCGGTTTCGGGCTTTTGCACGAAACCAGAACTAAGACTGAAAAAAACAAAAAAACAATTCGGTTTAGATTCTTGTTCATATATGTTTGAATTTTAAAAGTGAAAAGGATTAGTATTTGCTGTAGTATTCAGCAATTGTTTTTGTGTTGTGACAGCAAAGATTAACCTAAAGCCGGCGGTAAAAAAATGAATGCAAAGTGGTTGAACTTATGTGTTCTAAGACTGTACAGAGTTGTAAAGCAAGCGACTTGCAAATGGATAAGAGAATAATTAAAAGTGATTTATCTTATTGAAAAATAATCAGAATAAGTAATCAAAGTTTAGCCTGTTTCTCAATAGCTTCTTCTACTTTTTTGAGTTCAATAGTTACAGCTGTGCATAAAATTTCATACAGGGTTGTACGTGAAATAGGATAGACGGGGCAAATATATTTACGCCAGACGACAGTGGTAGGAACATCCTCAGTCTTATGTTTATAATAAAGATCTTTGATAAGTTTGTAACGTAATAATTTATTTCTTTGAGTCCCCAGGCTTCTGTTTGTTGGTATTGACATATGATTTAGGATAAAATTGATAGTTGAGACAAGTAGGAAAGCATATTGTGTTTTAAACGACTACACGATTGTATAGAGATGATTTTACGATTTAAAAATGGCTGCAAACGAATTCAGCCCGTAATTTGCTTAGGTCTTTTGGTTTTTGTTCCTGAGGCAACTGTTGTTACGGGACCTTCAGGAACAATAAACCATGGTATGATTATTAATTACGTTGTTTTGTGCTGAAATTTTACTACTGCTGTTATTTTGAGATGATTACAGAAGTGGAATGGTGATAAAAAGTCACTTTTATGTAAACTTTGTATAAAGTGTTATACGCAGTCCCGGAGGAGTATCATAGAGACGAAGATTCGGTTTACATGATCATTCCACTCCTGTTTGTGGCCACAATACATCATCTCCTGGCGGAGGTTTTGCTTAAGTTTAAGCTTGAATAATTAATGGTTTTTATTGTTTCAGGACGACGAAACCTTTAGGCTTTTTAATCTGCACCCCGGTTCGGCCTGAGCAATATTTAAAAACGATTTCTTTATTTTGATATTCTGAGAATGCCTATTGGGGTTACAGTCTAAGAAATCCCTTTACGGTTTTAATTTCTCTTTTTCTTCTGCAGACCTTATAGCCTTCGCGGCTTCCGAGATCATTTGTGTTTCCTTCAATTGTATGAATAATATTTCCAACAATTTTTTCAACTATTCCGGTATGTCCCAATCCTTTTCCTAAATCCAGGATAAAAATATCTCCTGTCTTTGGATTATTCTGTACTAATAGTGGTCTGGAATTGTATTGGTCTAATACGCCTCCGGTTTTTTTTAGGGGATTTTTAAGATTTGTTTGTTTGGAAGCATTTTGTGTGCACCAGTAAATAAAGGCCATGCACCATGAATATCCTTTTCCGAGGCCTACACTTTTTAAGTAAATTTCTACTTCAGGACCTGAATTGGTATATTTTGGAATTTCTTCTACCCCAATTTGTGCGATGGCTATTTCTAATGTTTTTTCAGCAAGTGTCATTGTTGTTTTCCATTTAATTGTTTGAATTTTTGCAACTCATCAACTAACTGTTGATTGACTACCATTAGTTCTCTATGTTGAATCTCCATAGTTTTAATAGTTTCAGTTGCTGCAGTTAATCTGGCAGAAATATCATCCAGTAAATCACGATAATATTTGACTGCATTAACCGCATTGTCAAGTTCGGCAGCTCTGTCCAGAGCTAATGATTTTCTCATAGAGAATAACCAGGTAATAAAAGAGGCAAAAAATGCCGTAAGAGTTGGGTAAATAAATTGTTCCATTTTAATGTGTATTATAAGACTTCGATAATTGATGTTCTTTAGGGAAAATGATAGTAATTCAGGTTTTACTTCCGGTTTTGATTTTAGTGATTGTTCCCTTTTGAGACTACAAATATCAGCCTAAAAAAAGCCTTAAAAAAACGAATGCAAGGAGTGTGAACATTTGTATTCTAAGGCTTTACATAGTTGTACGGTGAACGAATTCAGGACATTTTTTGTCAAAGCGAAGCCTCATCCTTAATCATGACAGGATGTAGTTTTTCTGGCTAAAAGATTCGTTTTGTTTTACAGTGATTAAGAAGATTTTTTGGGATTGCCAAGAAGTTCTTCAATTCTTTTTAATTCTGAAGTGATAGGTGTACAAAGAACTTCGTACAATGTAGTTCGTGATATCGGATAAACCGGAGAAACATATTTACGCCAGACTACTGTTGTGGGAATATCATCTGTTTTGTGTTTTTGATACAATTCTTTAATCAGTTTGTAGCGAAGCAGTTTGTTTTTTTGAATTCCGAGACTTCTGTTTGCAGATATAGGCATGATGATGAGGTATTAGGAGTGATGGGAAAAAATAAAGAAGAGTTTAAAATGAAAATGAAAAATTAATAAATCATTTATCATTTGGATAGTTGTGTGGTATTTTAGGAAGTAAAAGAGAATGATTAAAGTTGCATAGCTTTGGGGTGTTTTTAAATCTGAATTTTTTACAATTCCAGTTTCTGAGACGGCTGTCTTAAAGGTTAATTATTTACCTTACAGCGTTATGATTTGTATTAATCTTGTTTTTACGCTCATTACTGTATTGTTTAAAAATGGTCTTAATTCTAAAATAAAGCCATTCACGGAATAATAATATTGGTTTTATGTTAGTTACAATAAGTAAAATAGCTAAAATGGCTGAGGCATAGATATCGTCATTAGGCTGCATTGTTATGTTTGTTTTGCAGGTTAAAGAAATTAAAAGCATATCCGTGTAAAAAATCTACTGATGACATAGATAACGGAATATTTGTTCTTGTACCATTTTCATCAATTGTGCTTGCCTCTATAAACCAACTTGAGCGAACAGGTTTAAAGGAAGAAGCAATAATTTCAACGCCATCTGTGAATTCTTCATTATTGAATTCTTTAGTTAATTTTTGAAGTTCCAAAACCCGGGAACCTTTTAAATTTCCTTTTGCATCTTTCTTTAAAAGATTAAAAACAATCTTTACCAGTGACGCAGTTTCCTTACTGGTAGATAATGATGAAATGTAATTTTGCACTTTTTCAATACCAATAGTCACAGTGTCGTCCCAGCCTTCATTGATGCGGTATCCAATCGTAATTTCTTCCTTGTCATTAGAGAAAGTGTGTGACATTTGTTTTTCCTTAAAGCCATATACCTGATTCTTTAAGTCCAAAATAGTTTCAAACAACTGAAACGTTTCCGTTTTTACATTTTTCATCATTTCAGACGTTTTTTGTAATCTTGAAAGCGCTCTCGGAATCGTTTCTGCTACCAGTTTTTTGTAAGCGTCTCTTTCTTCATTTTTTTTATCTTCTATTCTGTTTAAGGCTTCTTTTAACTGTTGCGCAGAGAATTGAGATAAGTCCATAGGTTGATTGATTGTATTCATGGTTGCTGGTGTGTTCATAGTATATTGGTTTTTAGTTTTGTAATAAAATTTCTGATTTGTCTTTAAATGGATCGTCGTAATAAGGTTTAAAATTATGTAGTTGGGCAAGTCTGGCTACATCTTTTAATTTGTTTTCAAGATGCGGTGCAACCGGGCGGGGAAAAGCTGTTTCGTCGTCCAGAATATGCATCCATTGAAAACGTTCCTGATTGATACAGATTCTTTCTCCCGCAGTGAAAGTTTTTGTTCGCTCTGAGCAATATTGCAGCACCAGATATAAAAGTGCGATGCGTTCTTCGATTTGTTTGTTACTCATGATTTTTTTCTAAAAGGGTTCTTAATTTTTTTATGTCAGTCTCGATTAAATTTCTTTCCGGGCTATTTGGATTTTCAATCAGCCAATTTTCTAATTCCCGGATTTTTTCTTTGATTTGAATTGTTTCCATTTTATATTATTAAAAGTTATTGATTTGAGATTAAACCTTCTGTTTTGATTTACTACGGGTCACGCGTAGTTTTATTCCTGTTTTGTGTTTTTTAGACTGTATTCGGTTTTTTATTTTAAAAAGGCATATTTTGTATTAGTAATCAGGTTATTAATTTTTATTTTTTTTGATTAATACTTTAGTGTGCTATTAAATTGTGTTTAATTCTATTTGTTTTTGATGATTATTTTTCTTTACTTTGCAAATATAATGTAAAATAATACATCAAAACAAATTTTTAACGTAAAAAAATACATCTTTTTATGGGGTCTACTGAAAGAATGAGAGAATACCTTGATTATAAAGGGATTAGCAAGTATAAGTTTTGTAATGACTTGGGGTTTTCAAATAAATTTTTAGATAATAGCAGTAATATGGGTACGGATAAAGCGTGTAAAATATTACACTATTATCCGGAGATAAGTTCAGAGTGGTTGTTAACAGGGAATGGTTCCATGTTAAAAGAAAATAATACTGATATTGTAATAATGAATACTGATAGAAAAACAAATGATTCGCTTCATATAAGTCAGGAAATACCGCTTTATGATCTGGAAGCAGTAGCGGGTCTGCGGGAATTGTTTAATAGTGGCACACCGCAAAGAGTTCTGGATACTATAAAAATTCCAAATCTGCCAAAATGCGACGGAGCAATTTCTGTAACAGGAGATAGTATGTATCCGCTGTTAAAATCCGGAGATATAATTTTATATAAGGAAACAGAATTCGAGAATATTTTTTTCGGAGAAATGTATCTGTTAAGTGTTAAGTTAAATGATTGGGAAGAATATATTACAGTAAAGTATGTTCAGAAATCAGAACATGGACAAGAATTTGTAAAATTGGTAAGTCAGAATTCTCATCACCAGCCTAAAGACATTCATATTTCAAAAATCTCCGCATTGGCACTTATAAAAGCAAGTATTCGTATTAATACTATGATGTAAAAGGTCGTTTTTATTCTCTGCCCGGGACAGAAAAGAGCAAAAACAGCATCATATTATAATTGCCTTTTAATTTTTCCTTAAGAATTTTAAAAGCCTTGCTAATTTGTGCTTCAACAGTTTTAATAGAAATATCTAAATGTTCTGCTATTTCAATATTGGTAAGGCCTTCCTTTTTACTGAGAATAAAAACCTGCTGGCACTTAGGCGGTAAATTTTGTATTTCCCTATTAATAATGGCAAGCATTTGTTCTATTGAGCTCTCCTCTGTAGTTTCGATAACCTGATGCATTGACTCCACATATTTTTGCTGCAGCAGCATCATAGCCTTATTTTGCTGATAGCTGTTTATAAATTCATTATAGATGGATTTATACAAAAAGCTCTGTATGGAAAATTCAGGATTAAGTTTATTTCTGGTTTTCCATGTTTTCAAAAATACATTCTGAACAATATCCTGGGCCATTGAATGATCATTGACCAGGGTAAGTGCATAGGCATTTAATTTTCTATGAAATTTATTCAATAGAAACGTATAAGCTTTTTCTTCCCCATTTATGAGGCTTTTTACCAAAACAGCATTATCATCAAAACCCATAAAAAGTATTTATTTGGCAAAATAAAGAAAATATATATATGGATATAAAAAAAATAGTAACAAAAAGTTAGGGTATTGTAATTCTGCCTTGTATTATATAAAAAGTATAAGGAAATGGATTTCAAAAAAATTGAAAGCATAATCGTAAAATATTTTTCTCAGTCGGCAAATATGGACGACCTGGATATATTAAACAAATGGATAGAGGATCCGGAAAATCAATTGATTTTTCAGGAATATGTTAAAACACATTTTGCTATAACTTTAGCAATGAACAATCCGGATACCAAAGCTGTTAGAAAAGTACTTTTAAAGGAAATCAGAAAAGAAAAGAAAAAAACATATAAGTACAGACTTACTGCTATAATAAAATATGCCGCAATTGCCATTCTGTTTATAGGAATCGGTTTTTTGTTGCAGAAGAATATATTTAATGATAATAATGACAAACGGATAATCCTGCCCGGAAAAGATGAAATTACACTAAAGCTGGGAAATGGCAATATTAAAATTATAGCTGTAGACGGGACTTCAAAGATATATGATGCCAATGGGAAAATAGTCGGACAACAAAATGGCAAAGAATTGGTTTACAGGGGCAATGGAGAATCCGGAAAGTTAGTCTATAATACTTTAAGTATTCCCAATGGAAAACAATTTAATATTACACTTTCAGACGGGACGATTGTGCATTTGAACGCGGGAAGCTCCATTACCTTTCCAGTACAATTTCTAAAAAACAGAATCCGTAAAGTTTTTCTATCCGGCGAAGCTTATTTTGAGGCAGCACATGATAAAAAAAATGCTTTTGTAGTAAATGCCAACAAACTTGATGTCCAGGTTTATGGTACAAAATTTAATGTAACCAACTATCCTGAAGATAAAGCGACAGATGTAGTATTAGTTGAAGGCTCAGTAAGTCTTACACAGTCAGGATTATCAGTAAAAAGTAATAATGAAGTCTTTCTAACACCCGGCTACAAAGGCACTTTTGATAAAGAAGACAAGAAAATTTCAAATGAGAAGGTAAACACCATTTTATATACTTCCTGGATGACCGGTAATCTTGTATTCAGGCAGGAACCTTTTGAAAATATCATTCGAAAACTTGAAAGACATTATAATGTAGTCATTATCAATAATAATCAAAAATTAGCTAAAGAAACATTTAATGCCACTATTGAAACTGATCATGAAAACATTGATCAGGTTTTCACATACTTTAAAAAGGTATATCAAATTGAATACAGTATCGTAGAAAATAAAATAATAATCCACTAAAAAAGCAATGCCAATGAATTGAAGTTCAAATTAAACTAGTACTAACTATCACTTCTTACCATATCCTAAAAAAAGGGACAAAAAAATCGGAAAATGCTCGAACATTTCCCGATTAGGTAAAGTGATCAAACCAAAAGATTAATCACTAATAAACATTCCAAAATTATGAAAAAACCACCAAAGTCGAATGGATTATTTCCGTGGGACTTAAAATTTGATTTAAAAATGAAGTTATCACTGTTATTTTTTGTCACCGCAAGTTTTGTCATGCAGGGAGGTACATCTTATTCTCAAAAAACAAAGATCTCTTTGGATAAAGAAAATGTTGCGGTAAAGGAAGTTATCGATGAAATTGAGACAACTACTGAATTTAAGTTTCTGTTTAATACAAAAGCAGTTGATTTAAACCGTAAAGTATCTTTAAAAGTTAAAAAGGTTTCGATAAATACTATCCTGGATTTACTTTTTAAGGATGTCGATACTAAATATGAAATTGATGACCGTAAAATCTTGTTAACCAAAAACAAAGAAAATAAGGTGATTATGATGGATTTACCAAATCTGATTGATTTGCCTCCAAAACAAATTACGGGTGTTATTACAGATTCAAAGGGACAACCTTTACCAAGTGCTAATATCGTAGAAAAAGGTACTACTAATGGGGTAACTACAGATTTTGATGGAAAATTTTCCATTACAATTTCAAACGAAAATGCCACACTTGTAATATCTTATATAGGTTTTGATACTCAGGAGATAAAAATAAACGGCCAAAGCACTATCAATGTAATGTTAAAAGAAAGTGCTGCAGATTTAAATGAAGTTGTTATTATTGGATATGGTAAACAAAAGGCCGGAGATGTAACAAGTGCAGTAGCCAGTATAAAATCTGAAAAATTTACACAGGGACAAAATAGAGATGCAGGACAGCTAATTACAGGAAAAGTTGCAGGTCTAAGTGTAACTAATGCTACGGGAGACCCCAATGCTACGACTTCAATTAAATTGAGAGGGAATAATACACTTTCTGGAGCTTATACAAACCCTCTGGTTCTAATTGACGGCATACCCGGATGGCTCGATACGGTAGCTCCCGAAGATATTGAAAGTATAGATGTGCTTAAAGATGGATCTGCAGCCGCTATTTATGGTGTACGGGGTACCAATGGGGTTATTTTGATAACCACCAAAAAAGCTAAAAACGGAGCACAAATAAATAATGTGGAATATACAGGTTATATCAGTACTGCCCAAATATCAAGAAAACTTGATTTTATTGGCGCTGAAAAGTTTAGGGAACTATATCTGGGAGCAGATAACGGCGGAAATGTAGACTGGCTTAAAGAAATCACCACATCTCCTGTAATCCATGTTCATAATCTTTCATTACAGGGAGGAAATTCGCAAACAAATTATATAGCAAATATTAACTATAACAGTCAGGAAGGGGTTTTTATCGAATCAAACAATAAAACATTCAGAGGACGTATTGAAGTAAACCATAAAATGTTTAATGATAAGCTAAAACTTCGCTTTTCAGTATTAGGCAGAGAGTCGTATACGGAAGGTAATTTTTCAAACTGGGCATATTATCAGGCACTGAGACGCAACCCTACAGACCCGATTAAAAATGTTGATGGCACGTGGCATGAAAACTTAAATAAACTGGGATATGAAAACCCGTTGGCTCTTATTTACGAGGCAGATGGAAATACAAAAACCACAGAGATGCGTTATGTAAGTACGCTTACATACAACCCGATCGAAGATCTTACTTTGAATGCCAATTTTTCTTTTAGACGCCAGCCGAGCACTAACGGAAATTCAACTACATTAAACCACATTTCAAATATACGTGATAACTCCGGTGTTAATGCGTGGATCGGTGGCTATACTGATACCGAAAAACTTATGGAGCTGACGGGTACTTATGAAAAAATCATAGAAAAAAATAAATTTACAATTCTTGGCGGTTACAGTTATATCGAAAATGGCGGGGAATCATGGAATATGTTTAATAAGCAGATTCAGGATGATATGTTCGGAGGATGGCACAATATAGGTTCCGGTTCCGGTTTACAGGAAGGTTTTGCAACTATGGGGTCCGGAAAATGGAAAACCAATCTTATTAGTTTCTTTACCAGAGCAACATATGCTTATGATGATAAATATCTTTTAATGGCAAGTGTAAGGCATGAAGGGGCAAGTCAGCTTTGGGGAACTGACAATGCATGGGGGACATTCCCGGCAGTTTCTGTAGGATGGAAGCTTACAAAAGAACCTTTTATGCAAAACCAAAAAATATTTGATGAACTGAAACTACGTGCAGGATATGGTATAACAGGTTCTCAGCCATCAGCAGGATTTCTGGGTGTTGCAATGCTGCAATACGGTGATTATGCCTATGTAAACGGACAGTGGATACGAACAATAATACCGGCATCTAACCCAAATCCGGATCTTAAATGGGAAGAGAAAAGGGAAACGAATATAGGCCTTGATTTTAGTTCATTAGGAGGGCGGCTTTCCGGGTCTATAGATCTTTACACTAGAAATGTTGAAGGGCTTTTGTACAATTATACCGTACCAGTTCCGCCGAATCTTTATCCTAACATCATGGCAAATGGGGGTAATATGGTAAACCGGGGTATTGAAGTCCTTATTAATGCAGCTCCAGTGCAAACTGCTGATTTCAAATGGGATACTTCAATTACATACTCTACAAACGATAATACCCTTAAAAGCTTGAATGGAAGTACATTCAAAACTGATAATGACTATTTTGATACAGGATCTGTAGCTTACGAAGGTCAGGTTACAAGTTCTCACAGGGTTCAGGTAGGGGAAGCAATTGGTAATTTTTATGGTTTTAAAGTAGTAGATGTAGATGATAACGGCAAGTGGATTTATGAAAATCGTAATGGAGAAAGAGTTCCTTATGATAATTTTACGCATGCTCCCGAAGACAGACACTATATTGGTAACGGTATCCCAAAATGGTATGCGGGATTTAACAATACTTTAAAATACAAAAATCTGGATTTTACTGTAAACATGCGTGGTGCTTTTAACTATCAGATTATTAACGAGGCACGTATGAACTTTGAAGGGACACAAAATGGATATAGAGATAACCGTTTGTCATCAGTAAATGACAAAGTATTTGGAAAATCAACCTTAAATCCATCTGTTGCAGCTGAATTTAACAGCTACTATATTGAAGACGGTGATTATTGGAAAATAGATAATATTACCATGGGATATACTTTTGAAAAATTTTCTAAAGGTTTTAAATCCATAAGAGTATATGGTTCTGTAAACAATGCTTTTATTTTCACTTCCTACAAAGGCATTGATCCGGAAGTTAGTACATCAGGTTTGGATCCCGGAGTTGACAGACGCGAAAAATTTCCGACTGTACGCACATTTGCCCTTGGTTTAACAGCTAGATTTTAATATTAAAAATTACTGCAATGAAAACAAAAAATATATTATTCGCTGCTTTTTTAGTTGGTCTATTAAGCACTACCTCTTGTAATGACCTGCTTGATGAAAGTTACGGAAGTGTACCTACTGCGAATTTTCATCCAAAAACAGATTTGGAAATAAGTGCACTTGTCAACGCTGCATATATCCCATGGCGTAAAACTATGCTTTTGTGGAACGGTGTTGTGCGTACTCAGGAACTTTCTGCAGATCAGGACGTCATACCGGCACGCATTGGTATTGGGTGGGTTGACGGCTATATTTATAAAAGATGGCACCAACATACCTGGACCACTAATGATGATGGCATGTATCAGCCGTGGAGCCGAACATTTGAAGGCATTAATACCACCAACAGGATTATTACACAAATCGATGAGGGCGGTATTGTGCTTCCTTCCGATCAGGCAAAAAAATCTTTACTGGCAGAACTTCGTGTATTAAGGGCTTCATATTATTACATTCTTATTGATCTTTATGGAAACGTTCCTTTAGTTACAAATTTTCGTGACGCAGCACTTCCAAAACAATCAACAAGAGCTGAAGTATTTGACTTTATCGTTAAAGAAATAACAGACAATATCGATTTACTTTCACCAGAAGCAAGAGGTTACTATTATGGGCGAATGAATAAATGGGTTGCCCATACTTTACTCGCAAAAATGTATCTTAATGCTGAAGTATGGCGCGGACAGGCAATGTGGCAACAGTGTATTACCCAATGTGATATCGTTTCAGCATCAGGGTTTTATTCACTTGAGCCAAATCAAAAGAATGTTTTTGTAACAGAAAATCAAAATTCCAATGAAATCATATTTGCCCTGCCGATGGATGAAAAATATGTATCAGACTGGAATGCTTTTGATTTCCATATGCAGACTCTTGCTCAGGAAAGCCAACAAACATACAATATGACATTTGCCCCATGGGGAGGTGTATGTGCCACTCCGCAGTTTATTGAATCTTTCAACCCCGAAGATAAACGTTTACAGCAAAACTATATTCAGGGACCACAGTTTGCCCGCAATGGTGATCCTCTGAGTATAAATTACACCATTTCAGTTCCTTCTATTGATGAGTCAGACAAAGATGACGGCTACCGTTGGGGCAAATTTGAAATAAAAATTGGTGCACAAAACCGTCTTGGCAACGACTTTCCGGTATTTAGATATGCAGATATACTGCTAATGAAAGCTGAAGCACTTATGCGCTCAGGTCAGCCTGGTGCAGGTAATTTAGTCACACAGGTGCGTCTGAGAAATTTTGATAATGCCAGTGCTGCAATTGTAACAGACCAACAGCTTATCCTGGGAAGTAATTATGATTACGGTCGAAGAGACACTTATTCACAAACCCATGAAGGTTCAGGTGATTTGATATATGGACGTTTTTTGGATGAACTTGGTTGGGAATTTTGTCAGGAAGGACGTCGCCGTCAGGATTTGATCAGATTTAATGTCTTTACAACAAGGGCATGGTTCTCGCATGATCCTTCAAATTCGAGCAAAAACCTATATCCAATACCGCTTCAGGCTATACAGACTAACAGTAATCTTGTGCAAAATCCAGGTTATGGTAATTAAAAATGGCATGTCTGATGCTAAATAAAAAGCTGCAGGTATTCGATTATAGGGGATTTTAAAATCTTTACTTTATTAAAATTAATTATTTTCAACCCTGATAACTACAGATTTGTAATAAAAAAACCTCCCTGATTGGGAGGTTTTCAAATTTATAATACTGCTTAATTTATATAAAAGGAATATTAAGTTTTTTGCTTTTAAACGCAGAGAAGTTTAATTATTTAGTTTAATAAATCCTCCGTCGATTGGGTAATCGCAGCCTGTGATAAATCCGGCTTCGTCGCTGCATAAGTATAAGGCTAATGCTGCAATTTCATCTGGTTTTCCCATTCTTCCTATTGGTTGTGACTGTGATAATTTTTCGAACATTTCTGTTTCTTTTCCTGCATAATTTTTCGAAATAAAACCATCAACAAAAGGCGTATGAACCCTTGCAGGCGAAATAGAATTACAACGAATATTTTCTTTTATGTAATCTTTTGCTACAGATAAGGTCATTGCCATAACAGCTCCTTTCGCTGTAGAATAAGCAAATCGATCCGGGATTCCAACCCATGCGGCAATTGATGCCATGTTGATTATCACTCCGCCGTTCGAAAGCCTGAATTGCGGAATCGCAGCAAACAAACAGTTGTAAACTCCTTTCACATTCACTTCCATAACACGATCAAAATCAGCTGCCGGCGTTGTATCTACTTTTCCAACATGTGCAATTCCGGCATTGTTGATCAAAATATTAATGTTGCCAATTTTTTCGAATGTTGCAGTTACTTCTTCCTGGCTCGCCACATTACAGGCATACGAAAATACTTTTCCGCCAATTGCTTTTATTTCGTCAACGGCTGTTTTAGCACTTTCTTCTGTTAATTCAATAATATGAATTTCAGCTCCCTGCTTGGCGAATAAGGTTGCAATTGCCTTTCCTATTCCGCTTCCGCCTCCCGTTATTACTGCTTTTTTATTTTGTAATGAAAACATATTTTTTTATTTTAAAATTTAAATTTTAAAGCGAAACTCCTCGTTTCCACGGAATAAAATCATCCTGGTTTAATAAGACGGCTTTCGGAATAATTTCACCACTTGCTGCTTTAATGCAATATTCCAAAATATCTTCACCCATTTCTTCAATCGACTTTTCACCGCTAATGATCGGCCCACAATCGATATCAATAATATCACTCATTTTTTTTGCAAGAACAGAATTGGTAGCTACCTTGATAACCGGACAAACCGGATTACCCGTTGGAGTTCCTAATCCAGTGGTGAATAATATTAAAGTAGCTCCTGAAGCCGCTTTACCTGTTGTGGCTTCCACATCATTTCCCGGAGTACAAACCAAACTCAAACCGGCTTTTGTAACCTGCTCTGTATAATCCAATACATCTACTACTGGTGCCGTTCCTCCTTTTTTAGCTGCACCGGCACTTTTTATGGCATCGGTTATTAATCCATCTTTGATATTTCCCGGCGATGGATTCATATGAAATCCGGAACCTACTTTATGTGCCAATGCATCATAAGACTGCATTAAATCAATGAATTTTTTAGCTACCGGTTCTGATATACAACGATCAATAAGATTTTGTTCTACTCCACATAATTCCGGAAATTCAGCCAATAATACTTTACCGCCCAAAGCCACCAACAAATCTGACGTATAACCCACAGCCGGATTAGCAGAAACCCCGCTAAAACCGTCACTTCCTCCGCATTTAACTCCCAAACACAATTTGCTTAACGGTGCCGGAACTCTTTCTTGTTTGTTGATTTCAATTAATCCTTCAAATGTTTTTTTAATGGCATCTGCAATCAATTGTTCTTCACTTTTGGATTGTTGCTGCTCAAAAATAAACAACGGCTTGTCAAACGATGGATTCTGCTTTTTTACATCATTTGTAAAATCCTGTACCTGCAAGTGCTGGCATCCTAAACTAAGCACAGTGATACCGGCTACATTGGGATGATTGGCATACGAAGCCAGTAAGGCACTCAAAGTAGCCGAATCCTGACGTGTACCGCCACAGCCTCCCTGATGATTTAGAAATTTAATACCATCTACGTTTTTAAACACTTTATTGGTATTTTGATCCGGAGCCAGTTGTATGTCAATGGCATCCAGACTTTCTCCTTTTTTATAGGCTTCAAGTAAATGATGTGTATATTGCGTGTACTTATCACTTACTGAATATCCTAATTCATTATGTAAAGCTTCACGTATTACATCAAGATTTCGATTTTCGCAAAATACTGTTGGTACGAATAACCAATAGTTAGCAGTTCCAAAACGGCCGTCATTTCTTTTGTATCCTTTAAAAGTCCTGTCTTTGTATTTTGAAACATCAGGCGCCTGCCATACAAAATCAACATTACGATACTGATAAGGTTCTGCTGCATGTTTAAGATTATCTGTTGTCATTAGACTCCCTTTTGCAACATCATTTTGTACTTTTCCAACCAAAACGCCATACATGATTATCTCGGCTCCCGCTTTTAAATCAGCAGTATAAAATTTATGTTTTGCCTTAATTGTGTCCTGCAGAATGTAAGTCTCTTTTTCAAAAGTTACATTTTCTCCTTTTGCTAAATCCGTTAAGGCAACCAGTACATTGTCTTCTTGGTGCATTTTTATCACCAGCTTTTTAACTCCGTTTTCTAACATAGTATATAAAATAGAATTTATGCTTTATTTGTTTTATGTCCGTTAAATGCAAACAATAGTATCACTGAAAAACAAATCAGCGGCACTATATAACCATTTTGAATACTTCCCGTAGCATCTGAAATGAATCCTAAAACCGGAGGAAGCAAAGCGCCTCCCACTATTGACATTACAATCAGTGAAGATCCAATTTTGGTATTATGCCCAAGACCGTCAATTCCCATTGAAAAAATCGTTGGAAACATGATGCTCATAAAAAATGCAATTGCGATTAAAGTATAGACCACCAACATTCCTGTTCCCATTATGGCTACTATTGATAATAATATTGTAATGATCGAATAAATGATCAATAATTTTCTTGGTTGTATATATTGCATGAAGAATGTACCTGCGAAACGTCCTGTCATAAAGGCAAGGCCATAAAAACCTAAATATTTGGCTGCTGTATCTTCATCTAAACCAGCCGAAGTAGTAGCCATTTTGATAAAAAAACTTGCCACACAAACTTGTGCTCCAACATAAAAGAATTGTGCTAAAATTCCCCATCGCAAACGCATTGAACTCAAGGCTCCGGCAAAACTGGCTCCATCTGCTCCCTCTTTATCTTCATCTTTTACATCTGGCATATTGGTAAAATAAAAAACTACGGCTACTGATAAAATAATCAGTCCTAATATCAAATAAGGCATTTTTACACTTGCTGCTTCTTCTAAAATATGAGTGTGTAATGCAGCGGGCGTCATGGCATCTAATTCAGCCTGAGTTGCATTTTTACCCGATAAAATCATCGGACCAACGTAGGCCGGCGCAATAAAAGCAGCTAATCCGTTGAATGATTGCGAAAAATTCAATCTTTTGGTTGCTGTTTCAGATGGTCCTAAAATCGTTACATATGGATTGGCTGCTGTTTCCAAAAAAGTAAGCCCACAGGCAATTACAAACAGGGCGCCCAAAAAATAAATATATTGCAGTGAATTGGCGGCTGGCACAAACAAAATTGAACCAATACCAAACAAAACCAATCCGATCATGATACCCGATTTATACCCATATTTTCTCATGATATAACCAGCGGGCAAGGCCATGACAAAATAGGCAATAAAGACTGAAGAATCAATCAAGGAAGATTCCAGATCTGTCAGATTAAATGCTTTCCTTAAATGCGGAATAAGTATCGGATCTAAGTTGTGCACAAATCCCCAGAAAAAGAACAAGCTGGTTACCAATATAAATGGAAAGAGCCATTTTTTATTCCCTTTTGAAACGGTATTATTTTCAATATTTGATTGAGTTGCTAACGCCATATTTATTTGTTTAATTTTTTACTATTTTAGAATTTGAAAGGTATAATTCGTAAAGTAAAAAGATTAACTCAAAATTGTCTTTGTTTAATTATTTATTATCTCAAATAAGGAGATGAAACCATATATTATATTAAACGACTGTTTATAGTGTTTGCAGTCAGGAAGTTATTTCTTTAAGGTTAAAAGAAACGTTGCTCTGTATTTTTACGATATTCCTTTGGAGTAGTTCCAGTTAATTTTTTGAAAATCTTATTGAAATTGGAAACCGTTTTATATCCACATTCATATGCAATTTCTGATATTCCCATATCAGACTCAATTAGAAATTTGCAGCCATTAGAGACCCGAATTTCATTCAGGTATTCGATAAAATGTTTTTGGGTTTTTGACTTAAACATTCTGCAAAAGGAGGTTGGGGTAAGGTTGGCGATTTTAGCAATTTCATCAAGTGAAATATCTTGCTTGAAATTATTTTTAGCATATTCAAAAACATCAGAAAGACGGTCATTTTTGATACTATCATTAGCAGGGCTGTAAGCTTCGCTGTTTATAAATGAGATATCATTGCTTTGGGAAAGTATCGATAAAATTTCAAAAAGGCCAATAATGATTTCGAAATTTTTTTTGTGAACAAGTTTCTCTAATTTTTTTGCAACCAATTCATTTGTTTTCCCATTAATGGAGAGGCCTCTTAAAGCCCTGTTGAAAAGATTATTTATTTGTTGAACTTCTTTTAATTCATAAAATATGGGACCAAAGATTTCTTTGTTAAAATAAACTACTATAGCCTGGGCGCTTAATGTATTAATTCCCTTGTAATAAATTTCATCATTTAACCATACATGTGGAATGTCTGAACCAAGAAAGACCATATCGCCGGACATAAATGGTTCTACTGAGTTACCAATAATCCTTTTTCCGTAACTTTCTTTAATATAGACTAATTCAAGTTCGGGATGTGAATGAAAAGGGGATTGAAAAAAAGACTCTTCGCGTGAAATAACAGAAATATGACTATTTAGAGAGGATGCAATTTTTGTTTTCTCAATTTTCATTATTGGTTTTTTTCCAAAGATAATTAAACAAAGGCAATCCTGAATTAATAGGTCAGTTCTTTAGGATTGCTTAAAAGTACATTATTCAAAGTTTATTTTAAATTGCTTTGGTATTCTTTTACAGATTTGACAAAGTAGGGAGAATCATTCCATCGTATTTTTCGGTAAGCAAAATCTTTTTGAAGAGATTCAGGCAAACAATTCCATATAGTGGTATTCATTTTCTCTAAAAGTGCTTTTTTGGAAAAAGTATCCGTTACGACCAGGCTGATTTCCCTGACAGGCTTTGGTTCCTTAAAGGGCTTAAACAACGTTTTGTCCTTTTCATTCAGAATAGAAAGTTCCGGAATAATAGCAAATCCTAAATCGGCACGTACCAAATTTTTTAAAGTTTCTATAGAGCTGATTTCATAAATAAACTGGTCTTTTATGGATTCAGGTTTCTTCAGGTTGCAAATGTCTAATAACTGAGCATTGTAGCAGAATTCATTTTGCAATAGCAATAATTCTGCCTGATCACCTACCTGAATTTCATAAAACAGATCATTACACATGGGATGAAATGAATTTAAAAAAGCAACAAAAGGTTCCTTAAAAACAGGATGTTCGATTAAATTGCTGTTACCTGTTGGTGTGGCCATTATCGCTATATCAATAACACCAGTTTCCAGGTCTTGTATGAGCTCCCCGGTATTGGCTTCCTTAATAATAAACTGCATTTTAGGAGTTGCTTTTTTCATGTCCTTTATCAGTAATGGAATGAGGTAGGGTGAAAGTGTAGAAATGATACCCACTTTTATCTCACCTTCCAGCATATTTTTTTGGTTGATTACAAAATCCCTGATTTCATCTGCTTCACGCAGCATTTTTCTTGCCCGGCCGATGATTTCCTTTCCTAATTCTGTTGGGGTCAGCGGTACTTTGGTACGGTCAAAAATTTTAATTCCAATTTCTTCTTCCAAATTTTTTAACTGTATGGTAAGCCCCGGCTGCGTCACCATACAAACTTCCGCAGCACGCGAAAAATGGCGTTCTTCATCTAATGCTACTATATATTTTAATTGTTGGATCGTCATGATTATAAATTTATTTTATAAGTATTAAAAATTATTAATTTGATTTATAATTGCAAATATAGCAATTTTGTCCTGTCAATAAGCAATGACAGAGAATAAAAATAAAAAAATTTAAAACAATAATTTAAACGTAAAAGAAAATGAAAACCAATTTAAAAACAATCGTAACAACAAGCTTCGCCATTTTTTTATTAGCAGTTTCAACTGCCTTTTCTCAAAGCCAGAGAAAACCGGCAAGTCTGGGAAGAGAAGAATATATTGAAGTGGAGAAAAATGTAAAATTGCACGTAACAGATTTAGGAGAAGGAAAACCGGTAGTACTGATTCACGGATGGCCATTGAGTGATGCCATGTACGAGTACCAATATGCCGAACTTATTGAAAAGGGTTACAGAGTGATCGGAATTACCTTAAGAGGTTTTGGCCTTTCAGACAAACCGGGGGGATCTTATAATTATGATGTCTATGCTGATGATATTAAAGTGATCCTGGACAAACTTAAAATTGAAAATGCAACTATAGGAGGATTTTCTATGGGAGGAGCAACGGTAATTCATTATGTAGCGAAATACAATGCAGCCCACGTTTCAAAACTGGCTTTGTTTGGTGCCGCTGCTCCGCTTTGGACAAAAAGAGCCGATTTTAATTACGGTTTCTGGACAAAAGAAGATGTAAACGGACTTATTGCGCTTAACAATACCAACAGACCACAATTGTTTGAGAATTTCGGAAAAATATTTCCTGCCAATGAAACAAGCGTATCTGCAGGACAAGGGGCATGGTTAGGAACTATTCAGGCACAGGCTTCTCCTTATGCAATGGCCGAATCCATGAAAGCGCTTCGTGATACTGACCTGAGAGAAGATTTGAAAAAAATCAAAATACCAACTCTTATCCTTCACGGAACACAGGACAAAATTTGTTCTTATGAGCTTGCAGAACAAATGCACCAATCAATTGCCAATTCAACTTTGGTTCCATTCGAAAAAAGCGGTCATGCCTTATTTATCGAAGAGCTTCCAAAATTCAATGCTGAATTGATTAAATTCATAAAATAAATAAAGAAAAAATTAGGAAAGCTGTCTGATAAAGACAGCTTTTTTTTTTACAAATAAAGTATAAGATAAACAATGAAAAATATTGTAACGTTTGTATTAGTACTATTAAGTTTCAGCTTGTCTGCACAGACCCCGGAGCAAAAATTAAACCGGTTAGGAATTCAATTGCCTCAGATATCGGAATCTATTGGCAGCTATATTGATATGGTAAGAGTTGGAAATCTGGTTTTCCTTTCGGGAAGAGGACCGCTTAAAGCAGATGGCAAATACATTACCGGCAAAATAGGGCAGGAACTAACTAACGAAGAAGGATATCAGGCAGCAAGATTAGCAGCAGTAAATCAGTTGGCAGTACTGAAGAATTCTTTTGGAAATCTGGACAAAATTAAAAGAATAGTCAAAGTAAACGGTTATGTCAATACCGCCAATTCATTTACGGAACAATCTAAAGTAATGAATGGTTTTTCAGATCTGTTAATTGAAGTGTTTGGCGAGAAGGGACGCCATGCCCGTACGTCTGTAGGTGTATTTATGCTTCCGCAAAATATGGCAGTAGAAGTAGAAATGATTATCGAAATGAAAGATTTGTTAACAGAATAAAGCCGCTTCTAATTTAATAGAATTTTCACAACATTATTTTACTAACTTTACCACAGTAATATTTAATAGATAAGTACATTAGTTTAATTTTACTTTTAAATACTATTCCCTTCTTGCTTGTCATTACAAATAATCCTTCCTAATTGTTTCGACAGGCTGCTGGTTCGAGAAGATATTTTTAAGAATTCATTTATTTACATAAACTCATAATTTCATGTATCAATTTGTAAAATATACTTTGATGTTTCTTTTAGCATCATTAAGTTTAGTTTCCTGCAGGCAAAAACAGAAAGATAAAATCAAAGTTGGATTTTCACAGGCTATGACTACCGATAATTGGCGTGAACAAATGAACAACTCCATAAAAATTGAAGCTTCATTACGGCCGGAAGTCAATTTAAAGATTAGTGATGCCAACAATAATGTCAAGAAACAAATAGAAGATATTGAAAGATTTATAACTGATAAAGCAGATGTTATTATTGTATCTCCAATTCAATCTAAACCTTTAACTGCAATTGTCGAAAAATCCATAAGGGCCGGAATTCCGGTTCTTGTCGTAGACAGAAAAATTGATAGCGAAAACTACACTGCTTATCTGGGAGCGGATAATATTGAAATTGGCAGAATTGCAGCCCGATATATTATTTCGCACAGTAAAGGTTCCGGTAAAATTATTGAAATTACCGGCGCAAATGGCTCATCACCGGCATATGAGCGCAGCCTTGGGTTTGATCAGGTAATCAATGAAAACAAGCGTTTTAAAGTCGAAAACACCATTCATGGCGACTGGGAAAAAGAGTCGGTTAAAGGACCGCTCAAAACAATTCTTTTGCAAAATCCGGATATTGAATACATTTTTGCGCATAATGACCGTATGGCATTAAGTGCCTGGGAAACTGCCAAAACTCTGGGACTGGAAAAGAAAATTAAATTCATTGGTGTTGATGGATTAAATACCGTTAATGGCGGTATCGAATTAGTGAAAAATGGTGTTTTAGACGCCACCATTTTATATCCAACCGGAGGGAATGAAGCATTGAAACTGGCGTTAAAAATGTATAATAAAGAACCAATTTCCAAAAATAATATCCTGAATACCATTATTATCGACCGGAATAATGCTGAAATTATCGAAAACCAAATGGATAAGGTCGATCAGCAGCAAACTGTTATTGAGTCACAGCAAGGAGCAATTAAAGTACAGGAAAGAGAATATGCTTCACAAAATAACCTGGTTCGGCTGTTGAGCTTTTTCCTGGTGATTATTTTGAGTCTGACGATTTACAGTATTTATTCGACTATTTCTATTTCAAGAAAGAAAAAGCAGCTTGAAAAGATTAATCAAACAGTAATTTACCAGAACAATGAAATTCAGGAAATGGCTAAAATTGCCGAGAGAAGCAATGAAGCCAAGTTGAATTTCTTTACCGGACTTTCGCATGAATTTAAAACGCCTATAACGCTTATTATGAGTTATGTAGAATCTTTAATTGAAAATGAAAAAATTAAAGGAACCGCACTTATTGATGAGGTAAAACTGATTCATAAAAATTCAAACAGGTTGTTACGATTAATAAATCAGTTGCTGGATTTTAGAAAAATTGAAGAGCAAAAATTCACATTAAGAGCCTCCAATACTAAAATTTATGATTTTACGAACGAAGTAATGACAAATTTTAAAGGTGAAGCTGCCCGCAGAAATATTGATTTTCAGCTTACTTGTAAAAATAAAAACCTGGAGTTGTTTATTGACAGGGGACTGATGGATAAAGTTTATTTTAATTTGCTTTCCAACGCTTTTAAATTTACACCGGACAATGGAAAAATAAATATTTTGATTTTTGAAAATCAAGACAATACAGTTAAAATTAGTTTTAAGGATTCCGGAATAGGAATCCCTGAAAATGAATTATCCAATGTTTTTAATCCATTTTTCAGAGCTTCAAATAATAATAAAAACAGTTCAGGAATAGGGCTGCATCTGTCAAAAGAATTTGTGCTTCTGCATCAGGGAACAATCGAATTAAAGTCAAAACAAGGGAGCGAGTTTGTGATTACTTTATTAAAAGGAAACAGCCATTTGCAGCCTTCTGAAATTATAAATAAAGCAGAGAACCAAAACCTGATTCCAAATTTAATAACAGATAATTTGGATATAGAATCTGATTTTAAAGGAGTAAATGCGATTTCTGAATCAGAAAAACATTCTCTTTTAGTGATAGAAGATAATAATGATCTGGTTACATTTTTGAAAACTAAGTTATCCAATGAATATGTGGTGCATACTTCTGACGGAAGTGATGCTATTGAAAAAGCAATGGAAATCGTCCCGGATATCATTATTTGTGATCTTAATCTGGTAGACAAGGATGGCTATGAAATCAGCAAAGAATTGAAGAAAGATTTACGTACTTCACATATTCCAATTATTATTTTAACGGCACAAAGTAACAAGGAATCTGTTTTAAAAGGATTACAGAGTGGTGTTGATCAATATCTTACGAAACCTTTTAGCCTTTCGATTTTAAAACAATCTATCGCCGGTTTGCTTTTCAACAGGGAAAAACTTCGTTATTATTACACCAATAATATTTATCGCATAGAACCTGAATCTAAATTTGGCAATCAGGAGCAATCCTTTATTACCAAAATGAACGATATCATTAAATTGAATGTTGATGATCCTAAGTTCTCTGTTGAAGATTTAGCCGATAAACTCAATGTTTCCAGAGTTCAGCTATATCGAAAGGTAAAAGCGATTATCGGAATTAATATCAGTGATCACATTAATAATGTAAAATTGGAGAAAGCCGCAGAGCTTTTAAAGTCAAATGAGATGAATATTTCTGAAATTGCATACGCACTTGGATTCTCTTCTCCAAACTACTTTTCTACAGCTTTTAAGAATAAATTTGGAATTTCACCAAAGGAATACAAATCTTCAAATTGATATTGGTATAAAATTGATACAAATCATGTATCAATTTTATACTTAATGTAACCAAATCGAAACTACACGGTTTTCGTAAATAAATTTTAATTCCTGTAAAGCCTTGTTAATAAAGGGTTTGCGTATTAAATGCCAATCTATCAATAATTATAGAATTAAATTGTAACATCATTAAAAATAAGTTGATTTTTTTGCGGATATCTTAGCGATAAGTTTTTAATACATCTGCAATGAATAAGATATTGATTTGGTCTGTTACTGCTGCACTGGCAGGTTTTCTTTTCGGTTTTGATACCGTAGTTATTTCTGGAGCTGATAAACAATTACAGCTTCTCTGGCATTCATCTGATGCTTTTCATGGATCTGTTGTTATGGCAATGGCGCTTTGGGGAACAGTAGTGGGTGCAATTTTTGGAGGAATTCCAACTAATAAAATAGGTCGTAAAAAAACACTGTTCTGGATCGGAATTTTATATTTCATTTCTGCTATAGGTGCTGCTTTTGCAAACGACCCATTTGTTTTTGCCGCTTTCAGGTTTATAGGCGGTTTAGGTGTTGGTGCTTCAACTATTGCTGCTCCGGCGTATGTTTCTGAAATAGCTCCTGCAGACAAGCGCGGACGATTGGTAGCTTTGTATCAGTTTAATATTGTGCTGGGAATTTTAATAGCCTTTATATCCAATTACTTTTTAAAAGATATCGGAGAAAATGCCTGGCGCTGGATGATTGGAGTTCAGGCTATTCCATCAATCATCTATATTCTTTTTATACTTACGATTCCGGAAAGTCCGAGGTGGTTATTATCTAAAAACCGCGATGAGGAAGCACGTAAAGTGTTGTTTAAAATTGATCCGTCTGCAGATCTCAAAGACATCATGGATGATTCCAGAGAGAATGGTGTTACCAGACATGAAAATATCTTCATGAAAAAATACCGTTTCCCTTTAATGTTAGCTTTTTTAATTGCGTTTTTTAATCAGTTTTCAGGAATCAATGCCTTTTTATATTATGCACCCAGAATTTTTGAAGAAGCAGGTTTGGGGCAAAATACTGCTTTATTGAGCAGCATCGGAATCGGGATTACAAATCTTATATTTACTTTAATCGGAGTAGCATTAATTGACAAATTAGGAAGAAAGTTGTTAATGTACATTGGTTCAGTCGGATATATTATTTCCTTAGGATTAGTTTCTGCTTCTTTTTATTACGATTGGGGAGGATTATCAGTACCCATTTTTCTTTTCATGTTCATTGCTTCACACGCCATTGGCCAGGGAGCCGTTATCTGGGTTTTCATCTCTGAGATTTTTCCAAATCACATTCGCGCATCGGGACAGGCTTTTGGAAGTTCAGTACATTGGGTATTGGCAGCGATTATTCCATCTTTAATTCCGATGCTGTTTTCAGAAATTGGTCCGGAAGTCGTATTCTTAATTTTTACATTGATGATGGTGCTGCAACTACTGTTTGTAATTTTTATGATGCCGGAAACCAAAGGGATTTCTTTAGAAGTATTAAGTAAAAAATTAATCAAAGATTAAAAACATGAAAAAAGTATTAAAAAAAGAATTTCTCGAATTGCTTTTATGTGTAGTAACGTTAAGTATGTTGTTGAGTTGTAAACAGTCTTCATTAATAGATAAAAAGGAGTATTCAAATGAAGAACTGTACAGGCCAAACTTTCATTTTACACCTAAAAAAGCATGGATGAACGATCCCAACGGTATGTTCTATTATAATGGTTATTACCATCTTTATTTTCAACATTATCCGGATTCAACTGTTTGGGGACCTATGCACTGGGGGCATGCTATAAGTACGGATATGGTGACTTGGACAGAAAAACCAATTGCCATTTACCCCGATGAAAAAGGATATATTTTTTCAGGAAGTGCAGTAGTTGATTTGCAAAATACTTCCGGTTTTGGGAGTCTGAAAAATCCGCCAATCGTAGCGATGTTTACTTATCACGATCCGATAAAGGAGAAAGCTAATGCACCAGGAATACAATCCCAGGGAATTGCTTACTCCTTAAACGAAGGCTTGACCTGGACCAAGTATAAGAATAACCCGGTAATTGAGTTTCCGAGTATCAAGGATTTTAGAGATCCAAAAATGACTTGGGATAATATACATAAACAATGGCTGATGGTTTTGGCCGCTGGAGATAAAACGATGTTTTATGGTTCAAAAAACCTAAAAAATTGGGAATTGCTTTCTGATTTTGGTAAAAATATTGGAGCTCACGGAGGTGTTTGGGAATGTCCTGATTTTTTCCCGATGCTGCTAGAAGGTTCAGATGAATACAAATGGGTGCTTTTATTGAGTATCAATCCGGGAGGCCCAAATGGAGGCTCGGCTACGCAATATTTTGTGGGAGATTTTGACGGTAAGACATTTAAGCTGGATCAATCTTTTTCTAAAGATATAAATCAGCAAAAAGGGTTATGGATAGATTACGGAAGAGATAATTATGCTGGGGTTACCTGGTCTAATATTTCAGAAACTGATGGTAGAAAGTTGTTTATGGGCTGGATGTCCAATTGGAATTATGCCCAAAAAGTCCCAACTCAAACATGGAGAAGCAGTATGACTATGGCAAGAGAATTAAAACTGATTAAAGAGGATAATCATTACAGAATTTCTTCCCTGCCGGTTAGAGAATTACAAAATTATGTGGCAAAGACCATAAAAAAAGAAATACTTAAAATTAAGGATAAAAAAACAGTCTTAATTGATAAATCGCTGGTTGATTTAACAAAGTTAGATATTCAGTTTACTTTGAAAAATTTGAAGAAAGATGTTTATACATTTTCATTTTCCAATGGTTTTAAAAATACTATAAGTTTCGGGATCAATAAAAAGGAGAATTACTTTTTTATCGATAGAAGAGAATCAGGAGATTTGTCTTTTTCGGATGTTTTTGCAAAGCAAATTTCTAAAGCACCTTTTACAAAGGATTTTGATAAAATTGACGTAAGAGTTATCGTTGATAAAACGTCAATTGAAGTCTTTTATGACAATGGAAAAACAGTCATGACAGAAATATTTTTTCCGGAAAAACCAATGGAAACATTTGCTGTTACCAAAGAAAATTTCGAATTCACCATCGAAAACTTAACAATTAACCAATTAAATTTTAACTAAACTAACTAAATTATCTAAATCATGAAACCAATAATTTTTCCAGAAAAACCAATGGAAACATTTGCTGTTACCAAAGAAAATTTCGAATTCACCATCGAAAACTTTACAACTAACCAATTAAATTTTAACTAAACTAACTAAATTATGAAACGAAAAATCATTCTCTATTTAATTTTAATGGGCTCCTTTTTTTCTTTATCAGCCCAAAACATAACTGTCAAGGGAATAGTGACCTCATCTGAAGATGGGCTGTCACTCCCGGGTGCGAATATTATAGTATCAGGTACGAACAATGGAACAGCGACAGATTTTGATGGTCGTTTTACACTTAATAAAGTAGATATAAATGCTACTTTAATATTTAGCTATGCAGGTTTTGCAAGCCAAACCATCCCGGTAAATGGAAAAGAAACCATAAATGTTGTTTTAAAACCAGAATTATCACAATTAACAGAAGTTGTTGTGACAGGGTATTCCAAGGAGAGAAAAGTGGATGTAACAGGTGCTATTACAGTAGTAGACATGAAGCCAATTGCCGGACAAAGTATGAGTTCTGGAAATGCTATGCAGGCTTTACAAGGCAGAGTTGCCGGTTTGTCTATTGAAAAATCAGGCGATCCAAGTGGAACCAGTAGTAAGATTTTGATCAGAGGGGTAAGTACTTTAGGAAATACTGATCCTTTGTATGTAATTGATGGTGTTCCTACGGTAAGACCTGAAGTTTTTGCCAGTTTAAATCCAAGTGCAATAGAATCTGTTCAGGTATTAAAAGATGCTTCGGCTTCGTCTATTTATGGTTCCAGAGCAGCTAATGGAGTTATTATAGTAACTACAAAGAATGCCTCAAAAGGAGGAGCTATGACTGTTTCTTATAGTACCAGTGTTTCTGCTATGTCAGAGAAAAAACAAAGATATGATATGCTTAATGCAGTGGATCGCGGAAAAGTTTTATGGCAAGCTTCAGTTAATGATGGAGCGAAACCGGAAGATGGATATGGCGAAATCTATAATTTTGACTGGAATCAGAATTTGAGTAATCCAGTGTTAAACAGTGTATCTGTTAAGCCTTTTGTAGGAGGAGATACTAATGTCCCGGCAGGAGATACAGATTGGCAGGATGTAGTGTATAAAACAGGATTTGTCATCAATAATGATTTGTCTGTTTCAGGAGGTAGTGATAAATCTAATGCGATGCTGAATTTAGGGTATTTGGACAATAGTGGTATGTTAAAATATACTAATTATGAAAGATATACAGCAAGACTAAATGCTAATTTCAAATTGTTTAATGATAAAGTACGATTTGGTATTAATTCTCAGTTTACACAATCTAATGAAAAACTGGCGGCTAATGATGTAGGTAATTCTCCGGTTCCTGCTCTGGCTATTTCATTAGCACCAACAATCCCTGTTTATACAAATTCCGGAGGATATGGCGGTCCTTTAGGATCAGGTTATTCGGATAGGAACAATCCTTTGCTGATGCAGTATTTAAACCGATGGGATAATACGAAGAGGGTTTCTTTATATGGAAATATTTTTACAGAAATTGATATAATCAAAAATCTTACATACAGAAACAGTATTGGTATTGATTTTAATGATTATAGCAGAAAAGACATAGAGCCAACGGTTAGTAATGGTTCTGTTAACAGGACTAATAATAGCTTAACTCACGATACCAACAAATATTCCAGTTTAACGATTTCGAATACTTTAAGTTATAATGTAAAGCTTTCTGATCATAAAATTGGTGTTGTAGTGGGGGTAGAAACGGTTAAAACAGATTTTAATAGTTTATTAGCCCGTGGAGAGAATTTTGCTGTAGAAACAGAATCGTATTTTGTTTTATCGGCTGCTTCCGGAGCCAGAACATCAAATGGCCTTTCAACAGGAAGCAGATTGCTTTCTCAGTTTGGGAAATTAAATTATGCGTTTTCTGATAAATATTTGGCAACTTTTACCATAAGACGAGATGGTTCTTCTCGATTTGGAGCAGATAACAGATATGGTATTTTTCCAGCCGCGACATTAGGATGGAAAATAAATAATGAAGATTTCCTGAAAAATGTTAAAGCAATTTCGGCATTAAAACTTCGTGCAGGTTATGGAGAAGTGGGGAATCAATCCATTGGTGATAATGCCAGTTTAGGTTTATATGAAGCCAGATACGGATCTAATCAAAATGTTTTTATTCCTGATTTTTTTAATATTTATTATAATGTAGGAACAGCTTATGATTTGGGTGGAGTTAATACAGGGAATTTACCATCTGGTTTTGTTTCTATACAAGCGGCCAACACAGGATTGAAATGGGAATCTACAAAAGAGATAAATGTTGGTTTGGATTTTGCTTTTTTGGATAACAAATTATCAGGTTCGTTTGATTATTTTACCAGAAAAACAGACGGGATATTAATTAAACCACCAGTTGCTTCAGTTTTAGGAGAAGGACAACAGCGTTTTGTGAATGGAGCATCTACGTCGAATAAAGGTTGGGAATTTGTTTTAGGATACTCAGATACTTTAGAGAATGGATTGAATTTTAATGTTACCACTAACTTTGGTGCTACTAAAAACAAAATAACAGCATTACCTGAAGAAGTGAGAACAGCTTATCCGGGAACAGCAGCTAATTCTATCATTGGTCATTCCCAGTTTGAGGTTTTTGGGTACAAAACAGATGGTTTGTTCCAATCGCAAGCAGATATTGATTCTCATGCTACACAAGTAGCATCCAGATTAGGAGGTATTAAATATGTGGATATCAATAATGATGGGGTTATCAATTCTGATGACAGAACTTTTATAGGTTCAACACAACCAAAATTAGAGTATGGTATTAATATTAGTTTGGCTTATAAAAATGTAGATATGTCCATCTTTGGTTCAGGAGTAGCAGGAAGAAAAGGGGTTGATCCTTATATTTATTGGAATAATTTTGTTCAGGGTAGAGAAAATGCAGGTCCGGGAACACTTAATGCCTGGACGCCAACAAATACCGATACAGATGTTCCGTCTCTTTCATTGGCACATAATGACAATCAGATGTCAGAATATTTTTTAAGAAACAATTCTTATTTCAAAATTAGAAACATACAAATCGGGTATTCACTACCTGAAAGTATAACTGAAAAAAGTGGTTTCATCACTCGTTGCAGATTATACGCCCAAGGGGAAAACTTATTTTGGTTTACTCCAAAAGGATATATCGGTTCTGATCCGGAACGTACAAACATAAATAGAATACCAGTACCTACTACATTCTCATTAGGAGTAAACTTAAACTTTTAATTAATTCTCATGAAAAAATATAATAAAATAGTTATTAGCTTTTTGTCAATTTTATTTTTGGCATCATGTAGCTCAGATTTTTTAGATTATGAACCTAAAGGAGTATTGACACCAGATCAGGTTGCCACTTTAGGAAATGCAGATGCTCTTGTTAATGCTGCCTATGCTGCTATTGGAAATGATGAAATGATTGGACCAATAACGAATCAATGGGTTTATGGCAGTGTGCGTTCAGATGATGCTTACAAAGGTGGAGGTGGCCGATCAGATGTTGATGTGATTGATACCTATGAACAATACAATACAACTATTCCTGATTATGGAGACTGGATGCTTCCCAGAACCTGGACAAATCATTATAAAGCGATTTCCAGAGCTAACTTTGCTTTATCCGTAATCAATGCTATTCCGGATGCAGATTATCCGTTAAAGAAAACCAGGCAGGCAGAATTACGTTTCTTAAGAGCTCATTCTTATTTTATGTTGAAGCTATTATTTAATAAAGTTCCGTTTATTACGGAAGATCTTACTAAGGAGCAAATTTTGAAAACTTCAAATGATTTATCTTCTGATGCATTATGGAATAAAATTGCCGAAGATTTTATTTTTGCACATGATAATTTGCCTCCTTCACAAGATCAGGTGGGCAGAGCTGATAAAAATGCCGCATCGGCTTATTTAGCAAAATTGAGATTGTATCAGGCATATGAGCAAAATGCGGATCATCAGGTTACAAGTATAAATTCGGCAAGATTGTTAGAAGTAATCACCTATGCTGACGAGGTAACGGGAAATTTAGAGCCTGATTTTGGTTTCAATTTCTTAGACGGTCATGATAATGGACCAGAATCTATTTGGGCTGTTCAGTTTTCTATCAATGATGGAACTAATACAGGAAGAGTAAGTTTTGTAACGGGATTGAATTCACCTCATGGAACACCTCTTTATGGATGTTGCGGTTTTCACTTAGCGAGTCAAAATATGGTCAATGCATTCAAAACTGATGCTGTTACAGGTTTACCATTGTTGGATACTTTTAATACTTCGGATATTTATACTACCACAGACGCTAATGGAAAATCACCATTAACTCCCGGTGTAACACTTGATCCGAGAATTGATCATACGGTAGGAGTTCCCGGAAGGCCATTTAAATATAAAAATACGCTGAAAACAGCAGGAGATATGGTTTATAATTTGAGCTGGGCCAGAGATCCCGGAGTTTATGGCTTCTTTGGTAACATGAAAGAACAACAATCACCGGACTGTTCTTGTTATGTTAAAAACGGGCCTTTCGTAGGGACTTCTAAAAACGTAGATTTTATTAGATATGCAGATGTATTATTGTTCAAAGCAGAAGCATTAATCCAATTGAACAGACAAGATGAGGCACTACCAATTATTAATCAAATAAGAGCAAGAGCGGCGGCAAGTACTGCAATGCCATTGGCAGCAGGAGCTTCAAATGTTTATAAAATAGGGCAATATATTTCTTTTCCTTCAAAAGCCTATGCTTTGAAAGCGCTTAAATTTGAAAGAAGATTAGAGTTCGGAATGGAAGGACCTCGCTTTTTTGACCTTGTAAGATGGGGTGAAGCCGAGCCGGTTTTAAATGCTTATCTTGCTGTTGAGAAAGTAAAAAGAGGTTTCCTTTCAAGTGCTCATTTCACAGCGGGTAGAGATGAATATTATCCAATACCTCAAAGAGAAATTGATTTTACCGGAGGGTTATACAAACAAAATCCTAGGTACTAAAAAATAAGATTATAATGGTTGTTTAAATTAGTTGAATCAGATTAAGGGTGAGTATATACTTGCCCTTAGCTGTTTCTTAATTTTGAATCTAAATAAGTGTTGATTGTACTTTGTTTAGAAGGTTTTTTTTGGTTGGAATTTTTTTTAACTTACTATATATTTTTGAAGTAGAATAGAATCAAATTAATTGGGATAACAAAACATTTTACATTAAAAATATTCAAAAAAACAGCATTTTAAAAACGGGAATAATGAAAAAGGAAAGACTACAATATTTGAATAAAATCATGTTTTTTTGTGGTTTTATGTGGGTTATGGCTGATGTATCGGCACAAACAATCATTCCTATTGCCACCGAAAACAATATGCTGTTAATGCAAACCGACAGTAACAATAGATTGAGAACGGTGTATTTTGGCAAACCACTTGAAAATGAAAGTGAGTATAAGATTGTTGCTGCCAATTATAATTATGATGAATCCAATGCTGGAATTTATAATTCGGCATATACTCCCGCGGGGACCTGGAATCTGTCCGAGCCTGCCATTCAGGTGAAACATGCTGATGGGAATCCGTCGTTGGAATTGAAGTATGTGAGTCATAAAAAAGAAAAAACAGATGCTAATACTTCGGTTACCAGTATTCTTTTGAAGGATCCCGTTTATCCGTTTGAGGTGACTTTGTTTTATAAAGTTTGGGAAAAAGAAAACATAATCGAGCAATGGACTGAAATAAAACACAAGGAGAAAAAACCGGTTGTATTACAAAAATATGCATCGGCTAATTTATACTTTGCCAATAAAGATTTTTATCTCACGAGTTTTCAGGGAGAATATCTAAAAGAAATGCAGCCTGCTGAAACCAAGCTTCTACAGGGAATGCGAACAATTGATTCTAAATTGGGAACCAGAGCGATGCTGTTGCAAACGCCCAATTTTATAGTTTCATTTGGTAAACCGGCTTCAGAAAACGAAGGAACAGTTATGGTAGGACAGTTGGCATGGAGTGGTAATTTTAAATTAGATTTTGAGATTGATTCTCATAAAAATTTTCGTTTTATTGCGGGAATCAACCCGTTTGCTGCTGAATATGCGCTGGCTCCAAACGAAACCTTTAAAACCCCTTCTTTAATTTATGCTTTATCGAATAATGGTACTGGGGAAGCCAGCAGAAATTTGCATAATTGGGCAAGAAAATACAGAATTTTGGATGGTCAGGGGGAACGCCTTACTTTATTGAACAATTGGGAAGCTACCTATTTTGATTTTGATGAAAATAAAATAAAAGATTTATTTAAAGATGCAAAAGATTTAGGTGTCGACATGTTTTTATTGGACGATGGCTGGTTTGGTAATAAATATCCGCGAAATAATGACGTTGCCGGATTGGGAGACTGGCAGGAAAATAAAAAGAAGCTGCCAAGTGGATTAGGTTATTTGGTTAAAGAAGCTAAAAAAGAAGGAGTGAAGTTTGGTATCTGGATTGAGCCTGAGATGGTAAATCCCAAAAGTGAATTGTATGAAAAACATTTGGATTGGGTAATACGACAACCGGAAAGACCTGAAATTTATTATAGAAATCAGCTTGTGCTGGATTTGTCGAATCCTGAGGTTCAGGATTTTGTTTTTGGAATCGTGGATGATTTGTTTGTGAAAAATCCCGAATTGGCGTTCATCAAATGGGATTGTAATGCGGTTATTTATAATGCGTATTCGGCTTATCTCAATAAAAAAGGAATTGCTCAGTCTAATCTGTATGTAGATTATGTGAAGGGATTGTATAAAGTACTGCAACGCATTCGTGCCAAATACCCAAAAGTTCCCATGATGCTGTGTTCCGGAGGTGGTGGCCGTGGGGATTATGAATTTTTGAAATATTTCACCGAGTTTTGGCCGAGTGATGACACAGAGCCTGTAGAGCGCATATTTTTGCAATGGGATTATTCGTATTTCTTTCCTTCTATAGCTATAGATAATCATGTTACCGACTGGGGGAAACAACCCCTGAAATTCAGGGTAGATGTAGCCAGCATGGGTAAATTAGGGTTTGATATTGTAGCCAGTAAATTAGATGCCAATGACAAAATATTTTGTAAGCAAGCTATAAGTAATTATAATACATTCAAAGATATTGTGTGGCATGGTAATATGTTTCGATTGGTAAATCCGCATGAAAATGATATTGCGGCATTGATGTATGTAAATGAAAATAAAAGTAAAGCGATTGTTTTTAACTATTTGGTAAACAATAGATTTAGTATTACAGCAACGAAACGACCAGTAGTTTTTAATGGCTTGGATTTGAAGAAAAAGTATACAGTAAAAGAAATTAATCTGTATCCTGGTGTAACTTCAACAATTCCTGCTGACCAAGTATTTACAGGAGATTTTTTGATGAAGGCGGGTTTTAATCCTAATGTTACTTTGCAAAGAACAAGTGTCGTTTTAGAGATTAGTGAAGTTAAATAATAAAATGTAATTTGTATTATCTATGGAACAAATGTTATGTTCTTAATTTTAAGATTATGAAAAATAAAAAAGAATTAAAAGCAGTTTGCTTTGGAGAGGTATTATGGGATGTTTTTGGAAACGAAAAAAAGATTGGCGGTGCACCATTAAATGTGGCTTTGCGAATGAAAACAATAGGTTGCGAGGTGGCAGTGATAAGCTGCGTAGGAAAAGATAAGGATGGGGAAGCGATTATCAGTCAGGTGAAAAGCCTGGGGCTTGAAACGAGTGCTATCATGCAAACAGAAGATTTTGCAACCGGATTAGTAAATGTGACACTAAATGAGCGGGGTTCGGCGAGTTATGAAATCAAGTACCCAGCAGCCTGGGACAAAATCGTATTGAATGATTTGGCTGGAAAGTTAGTTACAGATGCAGATGTTTTAATCTACGGCAGCCTGGTTTGCAGGGATGAAGTGTCAAGACAATCTCTGGAAGAATTACTGCAAACAAAAGTCTATAAGGTTTTTGATGTCAATTTGAGAAAGCCGCATTATTCTTATGAAATTTTGGAACAATTAATGTATTCGGCCGATTTTATTAAATTTAATGATGAGGAATTATTAGAGATTGCGGCAGCCATGCAGTCGCCATTTACGAGTCTGGAGGATAATATGCATTTTATTGCAGCAAAAGCAAAAGTAACTGCTATGTGCGTAACTAAAGGGAAACACGGAGCCTTATTATTATGGGAAGGAAAACTGTATGAAAATGGGGGTTATCCTGTTGAGGTTGCCGATACGGTTGGAGCAGGCGACTCGTTTT
The DNA here is from genome assembly GCF_059491325.1 of Flavobacterium sp. Flavsp81. NCBI lineage: Bacteria > Pseudomonadati > Bacteroidota > Flavobacteriia > Flavobacteriales > Flavobacteriaceae > Flavobacterium > Flavobacterium sp. Flavsp81. The sequence continues at coordinate 4,837,011 of NZ_CP168505.1, forward strand.
TAGCGGCATTGATCACATCATTGCTTACTGGAAAACCTCCACAAACCGCTATCAATTTTGCTTGTGCAACAGGTGCATTGGTTGCTGCAGCACCGGGAGCCAATCCTGATATTTCGTATTCTAAGATTGAAAATTTGATGCTGGGAATCAAGGCTTAATTTTTTAAATAGATGATATTATTCTATTAATCTGAATAGTTATGTTTTTTGAAGTGAAGCCCGAAATCTTTTGATTTCGGGCTTCACTATAAGAACCGATTATTACATTTCCTTACAAAAATAAGATTATACTAAATAGAATTATTAAGAAATTAGACGATTATATATTGAGTGTACCGGATATAAAAAAATAGAAAATTTCTACTGTATTTTTGAAAGATATTCTAAAAAGAAAAAAAAACCTTTAAACAGTGATATTTAAAGGCTTTTGACTTTTAAAGTTTCTTTGAAACTTCTACTGGCCGAGAAAGCTCCTGTAAACTTTATTTTGATTCCAGTAAATGGGCCTCATATAAAGTCCCCAACAATGATCCAATCACTATTTAATAATTGAATAATAGTATTAAAAATTATAATGCCTCTGCTTTATTACCAGTCTTGAATGCGAAATGTTATAATTTATTATGAGGAACGATTAAATATTAAAAAAGGTATAATGTACTAAATGTATAGAGAATGAATTGTTATATCATTAAAATAATTACTTTTACTAATCTTAGTATTATAATTGATGGAAGAACACAGACATGTAACGATCTATGATATTGCCAAGAAGCTTAATCTTGCGACATCAACTATCTCACGAGCTTTAAAAGATCATCATACTATTAGTGATAAGACAATCAAAAAGGTAAAACAGACAGCGAAGGAAATGGGTTTTGTACCTAACACTTTGGCTGCAGGTTTGAGGGGAAATAAATCAAGAACTATTGGTGTTTTAATTCCAACAATAACGCAGCCCTTTTTATCATCTTTAATCAGCGGTATTGAAATTGCGGCCCAAAAAGCTGAATATTCAGTCATTATTATGCAGTCTCATGATTCATACGAGATGGAGGTGAGTTTGGCTAAATCCTTATATAGTAACAGGGTAAGCGGGGTTATCTGTTCTCTTGCAATGGAAACTAAGGATACTTCTCATTTTAAACAATTTTCCAATAATAATATTCCACTTGTATTTGTTGACAGGGTTCCCAGAGATTATGATACTTTTCGTGTAGTAATCAATAATTATCTGGCGGGTTACAAGGCAACAAAACACCTGATAGAGCAAGGATGTAAAAGAATTGCACATTTAACTGCTGAATCAGAGTTTGGCACTCTTTATAATGAGCGGAAAAGGGGATATATTGATGCCTTATTAGAACATGAACTGCCAATTGACAGTAATCTGATTATAAGCTTGAAAAAAATGACATATGAGGATGGGGTAAAGGCTTGCAATGAGTTATTTGATTCCAAACTTCCTCCGGACGGTCTTTTTGCTCCTGGAGATATTCTTGCTGTAAGCGCCGTGCAGACAGCAAAAAAAAGAGGTATTAAAATACCTGAAAAGTTCGCAGTAATTGGGTTTAACAATGATCCGATCTCTGAAATCATTGAACCTAATATTTCTACTATTACGCATCCCGCTGAAAAAATGGGTAAAGCTGCGGCCGAGCTGATTATCAAAAATCTAAAATCTGTTAAGGAAGAAGATGCCAAAGAAATTACATTCTTAAATACACAAGTTCTTATACGTGAATCTTCCAAAAAGATTTAAGAATCACTTTAAGTCCTATAAACCTGTTAATTATGATTGACAGGTTTTTTTTATGATAAATCCATTAAGCTTCCTGAAAGCAGAAAGGTAGACAGATCTTCCAGTCTTTATCGATATTTTGAATCGTTTAGAGTCTTTTTAAAACCATTTATTGACTGAATTAAATTACTGACTTAATAAAAACTTATATTATTATTAAAACTCTTTTTGAATTAAATTCGAAAGGAGTTTTTCAATTTTATCAACAACCGATTGCTTTTTTTATTTTTCTGTTGATTAATTTTTAAAATAACGCAAAGTAACTTATAAGCTTTCCTAAATAGTGAGGTTTTTGATATATTTTTTGCGTTTTAACAATATTTTGTTTTAGAAATGACACATATTCTCCTTGTAGTTGGCATTATTTACCTGACTTTTTTTCTTTTATGTTTTTTTTAGTTAAAGAAGCAAAATACCTTAATATCATTAAAATTATAATTAAAACCAATTATCAAAATACATATTATTCATTTTTTTAGTGTATTAATTAGTTAGGTTGTTTTTTAAACCTCTATTTATTATTAATTAGTTAAAAAAAATATTAAACAACCGATTGTGTTTGTTGATTGTTTTTTTATATTTGTGATAAATACACTTATTAACTAAAACCAAAATCGAAATTTTAACTATCTAAATCAATTTTTATGACTAACTATTTTGTTACAATTAAATCGAAGCATTTAAAATGCTTTTGTTTTTTGATCTTAATGTTTGGCTTATCACTGCATGCGGGTGCGCAAACGAAAGTCACAGGAACAGTATCGGACGCAAATGGCCCTATACCTGGAGCTAATGTAAATTTAAAGGGTGCAAAAAAAGGTGTGAGTACCGGTTTTGATGGTACTTATTCTATTGATGTCCCTTCAAACGGAGTACTTGTTTTTAGCTTTATAGGCTTAAAAGGCAAAGAAATAGCGGTTAATGGACAAACCCAGATTAATGTGAAGCTTGAAGAAGAATCAGGCGTTTTAAAAGAAGTTGTTGTTATTGGATATGGAACGCAAAGAAAAGAAGCGGTAACCGGATCTGTAGCTTCTCTTGGAGGAAAAGAATTAAATGAAGTACAATCTGCAAACGTAACACAGGCATTACAGGGTAGATTGGCGGGTGTTGAGCTAACGCAAACTTCAACGAAACCAGGAGCTTCTATGCAGATCCGCATACGTGGAACCAGATCACTTACCGGGGATAATAACCCATTAATTGTACTTGATGGAGTTCCTTTTGGAGGGGAGATAGGAGATATTAATCCGGTTGATATTAAATCTGTTGATGTTTTAAAGGATGCATCTGCAACTGCTATTTATGGTTCAAGAGGTGCAAATGGAGTTATATTAATTACAACCAATAAGGGACGTAAGAACCAAAAAGCCACATTTTCTTATAATGGGTTTACAGGTATCAAGCAGGTTTTTGGTAAATATGATATGATGAATAGTGCAAAGTTTGCAGCACTTCGTGATTATTCAACTTTATATACAGATGGACCTGATGAATCCAGAGGCACCAATACAGACTGGCAGGATTTACTGTACGGTGCTGGTGAAATGATTAGTCATGATGTGAGTGTTTCGGGAGGTACAGAGCGTAGTTCATATAATGCAGGTTTAGGGTATTATAAGGAGGAGTCTGTTTTGCCTGGTCAAAAATATGAGCGTTTCAGTCTTAGAGGAGGTTTAGATCAGCAGATTGGAAAAATTTTCCGTATGGGATTTAGTACAAATAGTAATTATGCTGTTACAAACGGAGATAACATTGGTACAGGAACTATTTTAGGAACGTCTCCTTTGGCCAATCCATATAATGCAGACGGATCTCTAAAAAGAACAGTTAGAATGGGAGCTGACGAAAATTGGGTGTATACAAGAAATACTATTGGAGGTTTAGGAGAATCTTATGTAAACCAAACCAGAGCTTTTAGTTCTTATAATAATATTTTTGCCGAGGTAAAAATACCAGGAGTAGAAGGTTTAAAATATCGCATGAACACCGGATTGAACTTTCGTACCTCTAACAGTGGATATTATGAAGGATATGGTGTATTTGATGTAAATCCAACAACGATTTCAAATGCAGCTATTGGAAACACATTGTCAACACAATGGCTTATTGAGAATTTGTTGACTTATGATAAAACTTTTGCTGATAAACACACTATCAATTTTGTTGGTCTGTATTCAAATGAGCAGCGTACAAGTAACAGTTCCCGTATAACAAGAAACGGAATTACTTCTGATGCATTTCAGTTTTACAACTTAGGACAAAGTGAAGAAGAAGCAGTTATTAGACCTGAGGAGCAGGATTATACACAATGGGGGCTAACTTCCTATATGGCCAGATTAATGTATTCATATGATAATAAATATTTTATTTCCGGTACAGTTCGTTCAGATGGTTCGTCAAGGCTGGCACCAGGCAATAAATGGTTTACTTATCCAGCTGTATCTGCAGGATGGACAGTTTCGAATGAATCTTTTATGAAAAAACTTTCATGGGTTAATTTAATGAAATTACGTGCCGGTTATGGTACAACTTCTAATCAGGCTGTAGCTCCATATTCTACTTTGGGAGCTTTGGGTACCAGACCTTACAATTTTGGAGATACAAACTCAACGGGTGTATATGTTACACAAGCGCCTAATCCGAATTTAGGATGGGAGTTCTCTACAACCTGGAACTATGGATTGGACTTTGGATTCTTTAATAATCGTTTATCTGGTACAATTGAATATTACACAACACATACAACCGATGTTCTGCAAAGTGTTAATTTACCACCAACAGGAGGTGTAAGCAGTTATGTTGGAAATGTTGGAGAGACTGAAAATAAAGGTTACGAAATATCATTAAACGCAGTAATTCTTGATAACCCAAACGGACTGAACTGGTCAGTTGGTTTTAACTTATATGCAAACGATAACAAGTTAGTCAAACTGGCTTCGGGAGCTACAAGGGATGAGGGGAATTCATGGTTTGTAGGTCATAATATCAATTCTATCTATGATTATCAAAAAGTAGGTATCTGGCAGGAGGGCGACCCTTATATGTCAATATATGAGCCTGGACCAACTGGTATTAGCCAACAGGGAACTGTAGTAGGATCTATTAAAGTTAAATATACTGGAGATTATAACGCAGATGGTTCACCAAAACGTGCAATTAATGCAAGTGACAGACAAATCATAGATACTGACCCGGATTTTCAAGGAGGTTTCAATACAAATTTAACCTATAAAGGTTTTGATTTCTCTGCTGTTGGAGCATTTAAAAGCGGTGGTGTATTAATTAGTACGCTTTATGGAGGAGCCAGTTATCTTAACCTTCTTAACGGCCGTAGAAGCAATGTTGACGTAGATTACTGGACACCGGATAACAGAGATGCTGAATTTCCTAATCCAAGAGGTATTAGAAGTGGCGACAACCCGAAGTATATGTCAACAATGGGGTATTTTGATGCATCATATGTAAAAATCAGGGCATTAACGCTGGGGTACACATTAGATCAGCAGTTTATGAGAGATTTAGGTATTGAAAAGCTCAGACTTTATGTTACGGCACAAAATCCTTTTGTACTCTTCTCTCCTTACCATAAAAAATCTGGAATGGATCCGGAAACAAATTCATTAGGAAATGAAAATCAGGCAGTAGCTTCATACAATAGCAGATTTTTGGTTATTGGAACAAACACTCCTTCAACCAGAAATTATTTATTAGGACTTAATTTAACATTTTAATAAGGAACAACCATGAAACGATATATTTTTAAAAAATTAATTATAGGATCAGTAGTTTTGTTCTCATTTGCAGGCTGCTCTGATATTTTAGAAGAAAAACCACATGATTTTTATGAACCTGGTTATTTTAAAACAGAAGCCGGTGTAAAACAGGGATTAACTTCACATTATGCTCATTTACGCTGGATATACGGGCAGGCATATTATTACAATTCTGTTCAAACGGGTACAGATGAAAATACGTATGGACAACAGGCTGACGGAAATTTCAAAGATCACGATTTATCCGGGGTTGGAGTTATTAATCCTAATTCGAGCAGAGCTGACGTAGTTTGGAATAATTCATATAATGATATAAATACTGCCAGCGGAATTATTGAAAATGGTGCAGCAGTGGGTGTGGCAAGCAGCTTAATTGCTGAATCCAGATTTTTTAGAGCTTTTGATTATTTTTTATTAGTGCAAAATTTTGGCGGTGTCCCTTTAGATTTGGGAGCTGGTGAACTGAAATTCAATACTAAACCATCAAGATCTTCTAAACGAAATACAGTATCAGAGGTTTACACTAAAGCTATCTTTCCTGATCTGGTAATAGCTGTAAATGAATTGCCTGATGCTCAAAGATTAAAAGGCACAGTAACTAAAACGGTAGCCCGTTTGTATTTAGCAAAAGCATATTTGACATATGGCTGGTGGTTAGAAAATCCAAATAATATTCCAACCTATCCCGATACTCCGAGAACTGACCCTGATGGACACAATGCACAATGGTATTTTCAAAAAGCTTACGATATAGCTTTAGAAGGAATTAATAATCCGGGTTCATATGGGTTGTTGGATTATTATTATGATGTTAACTTAGGTTCTAATGACCGTAATAAAGAAGTAATGCTCTATGCAGACCATACTGAAGAAAGTGAATATTACAATGGTGCAAGTCTTACTTACGGAAGCGGAGGCTCACCTGATAATTTTGCCGGGTGGATGGGAACATTCAATTATACAGCTATAAGAAGTAAAAATTCGGCAGGAGGTTCGGTTTCGTCAGTACAACGAGCGGCTGATCAATTCTTAGGGCGTCCATGGGTAAGAATGGTACCACCTATTGAAGTTTTTACAAATACTTTTGCAGACAAGACAAATGATTCAAGATATGACGGAACATTTACTTCTGTTTACCGTGGGAATTGGAATTTGAATGGAACCGGATTAACAGGTGTAACAACATTGTATAATGCTAATGGATTACCGGTAACACCAAATGGTGCAATTTTAACTTTTCTAAACGATGAACCAGCTACACCAATTACATATCCTTCCGGTGCAGGTGACAGCGGAGTTGGTGCCGGAGTTTTATCAGGCAGGGCAGATTATGTTATTTCTCCATCGGGAATAAGCAGAATAGTTTATCCGGGTTTATGGAAATTAGGACCATACCGTACTGATAATGCCGGAGGATTAGGACAGCCCAATGCAGGTAGTACCAGACCATTTCCGGTAGCTAAGTTTTCAGAACTTTATTTTGTTGCAGCAGAAGCTGCAGTAAAAGGAGCGACTGGCTCTATGACTGCCAGAAGCCTTATCAATGTAATACGTGCCCGTGCCGGAAAATGGCGTTGGAATAATAATGGTAATGTTGCAAAGAATGCAGACAATGGCACTTTATTAACCAGTACAACTCCTGCCGTAATTGACATTAATTATATTCTTGCTGAACGTTCACGCGAATATTACGGTGAAGGATACCGTTGGTATGACTTAGTAAGAACTCAAAAATGGAATGAACTTGCAGGTAAATACTCAATTAGTGGGTCGAATTACGGTCAGCATACACCACAGATTGTTACGAGAACTATCCAGCCTTATCACTATCTGCGTCCAATACCTCAGGGACAGATAGATTTAATGGAAATGAGTGCTGCTGAAAAAGCAGAATATCAGAATCCAGGATATAACTAATCAATGTATTATAAGCAAATTTAGCCGTAATTATAAGTGTTAATTTTACAGAATGGCTTATAAAGTTGGTTATTTAAGTTTGCTTAAGTTTGAAGCCGAGGGTTAATTCCCTCGGCTTTTAATTCTGAATTAAGCTTGATAAATTTGAACTAATTTAAGTAGTTTAAGTTTTGAAAAAACATTATATGATAAATATGGATGCTAATGTATAATTATCATATAATTTAAAAAAATAAGTATTTCGGGATTAAAAATCAATTTTTTAAACTACTGACATTTTTAAATAGATGTTATAAAAATGAATAATTACAATGAAGAAGCAACAAATATTTTTCCTGTTGTCATTAATTTTTCTTTTCTCTTTTAAAAGGATAGAAGTTAAGGATACCATTACAGGAAAGTCAAATAAAAAATCTCCTGTTTTTTCCAATGTTATTTATCGGGGAGATGATAATATTTATAAAAATAATCCATTGAAATCAGATGAGTTTTATTCGCCAGTTTTGCAAGGATGTTATCCTGATCCTGCTATAACCAGAAAAGGAGATGACTATTATATGGTTTGTTCGTCATTTGCCATGTTTCCGGGTGTTCCTGTTTTTCATTCTAAGGATTTAGTGAATTGGACCGACTTGGGAGGTGTTTTAAATAATGTTTCCGAATTTAATCCTCACGATACAGGTATAAGCCAAGGCGTATATGCCCCAGGAATAACTTATAATCCTCATAATGACACTTTCTATATGATTGTAACTGCATTTTCAGGAGGTCTGGGCAATATTATAGTAAAAACAAAAAATCCTGTGAAGGGATGGGGAAGTCCTATAAAATTAGGTTTTGAAGGAATTGACCCGTGTATATTCTTTGATGATAACGGAAAAGGGTACATCGTTCATAATGATGCTCCCGATAAAGGAAAACAATTATACGAAGGCCATCGTGTAATTAAAGTTTGGGAATACGATCTGGAAAAAGATCAGGTTATTCCGGGAACGGATAAAATTATTGTAGATGGCGGAGTAGATCTTTCTAAAAAGCCAATCTGGATAGAAGCGCCTCATTTGTATAAAAAAGACGGTCATTATTATTTAATGTGTGCCGAAGGCGGTACAGGAGGAAATCATAGTGAAGTTATTTTTATCAGTGACAGTCCAAAAGGACCTTTTAAACCATCCTCAAATAACCCGATTCTTACCCAAAGATATTTTCCACAAAACAGAAAAGATAAAGTAGACTGGGCGGGACATGCCGATTTAGTTCTTGGTCCTGATAATAAATATTACGGTGTATTTTTAGGGGTTCGCCCAAATGATAAAGACAGGGTAAATACAGGACGCGAAACTTTTATGCTTCCGGTAGACTGGTCAGGAATTTTTCCGGTTTTTGAAAACGGATTAGTGCCTTTGGAACCAAAAATTAAGATGCCAAAAGGAGTTGCTGAAAACAAAACAGGTAAAGATGGATTTTTTCCTAATGGAAATTTTACGTTTACCGAAAATTTTACTTCGGATAAATTAGATTACAGATGGATAGGGCTGAGAGGTCCTCGTGAAAATTTCATTTCGGTAACCAAAAAAGGACTTCAGATTAATCCTTTTGAAGTAAATATTAAAGAACTGAAACCTACTTCGACACTTTTTTACAGACAAATGCACAACACGTTTTCTTTTGCCACCACAATTGATTATAAACCTGAATCTGAAAAAGATCTTGCAGGAATTGTATGTTTACAAAACGAGCGTTTTAATTATGTTTTTGGAATAACAAGGAAAGGAAAAGATACTTATATCTTGTTGGAAAGAACAGAAAAAGGACAGTCAAAAATTATTGCAAGCACTAAAATTGACATCAAAAAGCCAGTTCATCTGCAGGTAAAAGCAACTGGAGATAGTTATGAATTTAGTTATGCTCTAAATGGTGCTGATTTTGAAAATTTAGGAGGAAGCGTTTCCGGAGATATTCTTTCAACAAATGTGGCTGGAGGTTTTACAGGAGCATTAGTAGGATTATATGCTACGGCTGCAAATGATGCCAGGGCAGAATAAAATAGTGGTAAAGGTTCAAAAGGACCGAATAGTTATAATCTTAAAAAGTTAAATATGCAGAAGAAGTTTTTCAAATGGCTATTATTTTTACAACTCTTCTTTTTGGTTTTGGGTTGTACGTCCAGTCAGTCATCCATAATCGCACAAAGCAAATCAAACACCAGGAATTGGGTGGGCACATGGGCTACGGCACAAATGTTAGTAGAACCTAATAATATGCCTCCGGCTCCGGGTCTTACAGATAATACGCTTAGGCAAATTACCAGGGTTTCAATCGGAGGAAAAAGCCTGCGCCTGCGTTTTTCCAATATATTCAGTGACCAGCCAACGGTTTTGAAATCCGTTAGTATTGCAAATGTACTTATTGCTCCGGGTATTGATGCAGCAACTCAAAAAATTGTAAGTTTTAATGGAAATCCGGGAATAACAATGAAACCTGAGCAGGAAGTATTTTCAGATGCACTTGATTTTGATTTACAGCCAGGTCAGCTTTTAGCCATTACGATTCATTATGGAACAACATCCCAAAAAACATCCGGGCATCCTGGTTCCAGAACGACTTCTTATATTCTGCAGGGCGATAATCTTACGAATGCTGACTTTTCCGGAGCAATAAAAACAGATCACTGGTATTCAATCATGGGAGTAGATGTGAATGCTGCTAAGAATTCCGCTAATATCGTGTGTCTTGGGAATTCCATTACAGATGGACGTGGATCCGGTACCAACAAACAAAATAGATGGACAGATATATTATCGGCAAGATTATTAGCTAATAAGAAAACCGGGCATATAGGAGTTTTGAATTTAGGAATAGGAGGAAATTGTGTCACTAAAGGAGGATTAGGCCCAACGGCTTTAAATCGTTTTGACAGGGATGTACTATCACAGAAAGGCACAAAATGGTTAATACTTCTGGAAGGTATAAACGATATTGGAGGAATTAAAAATCCTGAAGATGCGCAAGCTAAAGCTCAGGAACTTATTGAAGCTTACAAAGCAATGATAGGTAAAGCACATGCTAAAGGGATTAAAGTTTATGGCTGTACCATTTTACCATTTGCCAAATCATTCTATGACGCACCCCACAGACAAGAAGCAAGAGATATAGTAAACACATGGATTCGAAAGAGTAATACCTTTGATGCTGTAATTGATTTTGATAAAGCAATGGTTTCAGAAATTGGCTCAAAGACTATCTTATCAAACATGCATGACGGCGACTTTTTACATCCAAATGAATCAGGTTATCTCAGAATGGGAGAAGCTGTAGATCTGGATTTATTTAAGTAATTACTTTTTTGGAATTTGAATACTTTTCAATCCGGACTTTAAATGATTTTTGACAATAAAAATAACTATATAATGAAATCAATAATTAGGTTTTTCGCATTTACGGTTCTTTTTTCAATAGCACAAAAAGGGTATTCTCAAGATCCTGATTTTCATATTTATCTGAGTTTTGGCCAGTCGAATATGGAAGGATATGCCAAAATTGAACCACAGGATAAGGTTGGTGTCGATGATCGGTTTCAGGTTTTACAGGCAGTCAATTGCCCTGAACTTAAACGTGAAAAGGGAAATTGGTATACCGCCATACCACCATTATGTCGTTGTAATACAGGACTAACACCGATTGATTATTTTGGGCGACATCTGGTAGCCAATCTGCCTAAAAATGTAAAAGTAGGCGTAATCAATGTAGCAGTTGGAGGCTGCAAAATTGAACTTTTTGATAAAGATAAAACAGCAGAATATGTTGCAACAGCACCAGACTGGATGAAAGGCATCCTAAAAGAATATGAAGGAAATCCGTATGCAAGACTTGTAGAATTGGCAAAAATAGCACAGAAAAAAGGCGTAATTAAAGGCATTTTACTGCATCAGGGAGAATCGAACACAGGTGATACGCTTTGGCCAAAAAAGGTAAAAATTGTCTACGATAATTTGATAAAAGATCTGAATCTGGATCCAAAAAGAGTGCCATTGCTTTCTGGAGAAACCGTAAACGAAGACCAGAATGGTAAATGTGGGAGCATGAATAAGATTATTGCCACACTGCCAAAAACAATAGCTAATTCGTATGTTATTTCATCCAAAGGATGCACAGCTGAACCTGATTTTTTGCATTTTAATGCTGCAGGTTATAGAGAATTGGGACGACGTTATGCTGAAAAAATGATTTCCTTATCAGGCTATAAAATTTCAGACGGCAAAGCCTCTTTTATTGTACAGGCTCCCATTGGCTTTGACCAGTTAAATACTAATATACCAGCAGGAAAAATAGAAGGCATCACTTATGAATCTAAAACAGTAGGTTCTGTCCGAAAAGTAACAGTTTATACACCTCCGGGATTCAATAAAAAGAAAAAATACCCTGTATTGTATCTTTTACACGGAATAGGCGGCGATGAAAAAGAATGGCTCAACGGTGGAAATCCGCAGATTATCCTGGATAACCTTTACGCAGAAGGAAAAATTGAACCTATGATTGTGGTTATGCCAAATGGCAGGGCAATGAAAGAGGACAGTGCAACAGGCAATATAATGGCACCAGATAAAGTACAGGCATTTGCTGCTTTCGAAAAAGATTTATTAAATGACCTCATTCCTTTTATCGAAAAAAAATACCCAGCTTTTAAGGATAGAGAACATCGTGCTATTGCAGGTTTATCTATGGGTGGAGGACAGTCGTTAAATTTCGGATTAGGGAATCTCGACAAATTTGCATGGGTTGGTGCATTCTCTGCAGCTCCAAATACTAAAATGCCGGAAGAATTACTTCCTAATCCTGAAGAAGCAAAAAAGAAACTAAAACTACTCTGGATTTCCTGTGGTGATAATGACTGGCTTATTGAAAACAGTAAGCGAACTCATGATTATTTATATAAAAATGATGTACCGCATATCTATTATATTGAGCCTGGAGTGCATGATTTTAAGGTTTGGAAAAATGGGTTGTATATGTTTTCACAGTTTTTGTTTAAGCCTGTAGATCAGTCAAATTTTGCATCTTATACTATTTTGTGAGACTTGGTACGCTGATATAATAATGCACAATATCTTCAATTATTATTAAAAGCGGTAATTACAAGAAAAAAATATTAATTGAATTGCATAATAAATAAAGTTCATGAATAGATTTTCAAAACATATCCTAACACTTATTATTGTTTTTAGTTCTACTATCTCAAAAGCTGCACAGCCTTTTATAACGACCCAAAAAGTTGGAGATGTTATTGTGCTTAAAGAGAAATCTTCACATCTTTCTTTTTTTGTTGGTAGTGGAACAGATGCAGGTGTTTTACGGGCAATTAGTAATTTACAATCTGATTTTGAAAAAGTTACGGGCGAGAAACCTGCAATTTTTAATCAGAAACCAAATTCTTCTGCACCATTGATTATCATCGGAACAATTGGAACCAATTCTGTAATTGATGATTTAATTAAAGAAAATAAAATCGACGGAAAATTGTTGAAAGGCAAAAATGAAAAATTTACGATTCAAAATATTAAAAATCCATTTAAAGGGGTTGATGAAGCCATTGTAATTGCAGGAAGTGACAAACGCGGAACGATTTACGGAATTTACGAATTATCGAAACAAATTGGAGTTTCACCTTGGTATTACTGGGCTGATGTGCCTGTTGAGAAAAAAGAGAATCTTTATTTTGTAAAAGGAATATACAGTGATGGAGAACCTGCTGTGAAATACAGAGGAATCTTTATCAATGACGAAGCCCCTGCATTAAGTGGATGGTCTAAAGCAACATTTGGCGGATTTAACAGTAAGTTTTACGAAAAAGTTTTTGAATTACTGCTTCGGCTAAAAGCCAATTATATCTGGCCGGCCATGTGGGGAAATGCTTTTTATGATGATGATGCAGCCAGCGGACCTTTGGCAAATGAAATGGGAATTGTCATCGGTACATCTCACCATGAACCAATGGCTTTGGCTCAGACCGACTGGCACCGATATATAAAAAAAAACAATCTTCCGAATGTTTGGGATTATGCTAAAAATAAAACAGTATTAGATGAATTCTGGAAAAGCGGAATCGAACGCAGCAAAAATTGGGAAAAATTGGTAACCGTTGGGATGCGCGGAGACGGCGATGAAGCCATGAGCGAAGGAACCAATATAAGCCTGCTGGAAAATATTGTAAAGGAACAGCGAAAAATTATTGCTGATATAACACAAAAAAAAGCCGAAAAAGCACCTCAGGTTTGGGCATTGTACAAGGAAGTACAGGATTATTATGACCAGGGAATGCGCGTACCTGAAGATGTTATTTTACTATTCTGTGATGACAATTGGGGAAATGTGCGTAAGCTTCCAGACGTGACAAAACCTTTGCACAAAGGAGGTTACGGTATGTATTATCATTTTGATTATGTGGGAGGTCCAAGAAATTCGAAATGGATTAATATAAGTCCGATACAAAGAGTCTGGGAACAGATGAATCTGAGTTATGAACATGGAGTTGATAAAATCTGGATTGTGAATGTGGGAGATTTGAAACCAATGGAATTCCCAATTAGTTTCTTTTTAGAAATGGCATGGAATCCTGAGAAGTTCAACTCCAAAAATCTTTTTGAATTTACCGAGAAATGGTCTGCCGATCAGTTCGGAACAAAACATTCTAAAGAGATAGCAAGACTATTAAATACATATCCAAAATTCAACCGACGAGTTACTCCGGAAATGCTGGACAGCAAAACCTACAGTTTTGAAAATTACAATGAATTTCAAACGGTGGTAAATGACTATAAAAATCTGGCACTTGATGCGTATCGAATTTACAATGAAATTCCAAAAGAATATCAGGACACCTATTTTCAGTTGGTTTTGTATCCTATCGATGCCTGCAGTAATCTTTATGAAATGTATTTTGCCCAGGCGAATAACAGAAAACTGGCGGCAGAAAAAAACATTTTAGCCAACACTTTTGCTGATCAGGTGAAAAGAAATTTTGAAAGAGATTATGTTCTTCAAAATAAATACAATAATGAAATTTCAGGCGGGAAATGGACTCACATAATGGATCAGATGAGAATTGGATATAAGGCCTGGCACGATACTCCGAAAAATATCCTTCCTGAAGTTACTTATGTTTCAGAAAAAGATCAGATAGTTTCGAATGTATTTGTAGAAAAGGATGGGTATGTGTCTATTGAAGCAGAACATTTTTCTAAAGTAAACAATTCAGACAATATTCATTGGGAAGTAATTCCTGATTTTGGAAAAACAAAAAGCGGTATCACAACTTTTCCACAAAATAAATATCCATCTCAAACAGAGAATATTTTTGTTGAATATCAAATAGATTTTGCTTCAATAGGAGAATTTAATGTAGAGCTGCTTTTGGCTCCAACCCTCAACTTTAACAGCAACAAAGGTCTTCGTTATGAAGTTTCTTTTGATGGAGAAAAACCACAAATAATAAATTTTAATGGACATTACCGTGGGGAATTAGGAAGATGGCAGGGAGAACATCTGATACATTCTAATACAAAACATACTATTTCGAAAGCAGGAAAACATGTGCTTCGTTATCGTGTTTTAGATCCCGGCATTGTTTTACAGAAGATTGTAATAAATACCGGAGGATTAAAACCTTCTTACCTCGGACCGCCGGAAAGTGAAATGACCACAGAAGACAATTTAAATAACCATAACTAAGAGTAGGATCAGCTTAGAACCTGCTTTTTATATTATTTTAAAAATCATATAAAGCTAAAGACTTATGAAAATATATTTAATTCACATACTGTTGTTTTTGGGATTTTCATTATCTGCGCAGGAAAGAGATGATTTAAAACTTTGGTACAAAAGCAGTGCCGGTTCAGTTTGGGAAAATGCCCTGCCGATAGGAAATGGCTTTCAGGGAGCAATGGTATATGGTAATGTTGAGAAAGAAATTTTTCAGTTAAATGAAGCAACCGTCTGGAGTGGAAGCCCTAACAGAAATGATAATCCCAATGCAAAACAAGCCCTCGATGAAATTAGAAGACTTCTTTTCCAAAAAGAATATAAAAAAGCTGAAAAGTTAATTAATGAAAATATAATTACTAAAAAATCTCATGGGCAGATGTTTCAGCCCGTGGGAAATTTAGAATTGAGATTTTTAAATCAGCACGATTTTAAAGATTATTACCGTGAGCTGGATATTGAAAAAGCCGTTACAAAAACCTTTTATAAAATAGATGGTATTACCTATACACGCGAAGCGTTTATGTCTTTTCCTGATCGGGTTTTGGTTGTAAAACTTTCTGCCGATAAACCAGGGAAATTGTCATTTACAGCGGCTTTTACCTCGGAGCATAAAAAACAAGACATATCCGTTAACGACACTAATGAACTTTTACTCTCAGGCACTACAAGTGACCATGAAGGGATAGAAGGAAAGGTGAAATTTAACGCACTGGCAAAATTTAAAGTCAAGGGCGGCAGCATAAGTGCTGTAGGCAATTCAATAAAGATTGAAGGAGCAGATTCGGTTCTGATTTATGTTTCGATTGCCACAAATTTTATTAATTACAATGATATTAGCGGTAATGAAACGGAGCTTACAAAATTTTTTCTGGATAAGGCATTTGGTAAGGATTACGATACAATGAAGAAGGCTCATATTGCATATTATCAAAAGTATTTCAAAAGAGTTCAACTTGATCTGGGGACTACAGCAGCATCTAAATTACCAACGGATGAAAGACTGGCTAATTTCAGAACTGTTTCAAATCCATCTTTTGTTACTTTATATTATCAGTATGGGCGATATTTATTGATTTCGTCTTCACAGCCTGGCGGTCAGCCGGCAAATCTTCAGGGCATTTGGAATCATAGTATGTCACCTGCGTGGGATAGTAAATATACAATCAACATTAATACAGAAATGAATTATTGGCCTGCTGAGAAAACAAATTTATCAGAAATGCATCAGCCTCTTTTAAAAATGATTCAGGAATTAGCCCAGACAGGAAAAGAAACGGCACGTGTGATGTATGGTGCACGTGGGTGGATGGCCCATCATAATACAGATATCTGGAGAATTAACGGAGCTGTTGACGGAGCAGCCTGGGGAGTATGGAACGCCGGAGGTGGCTGGTTGAGTCAGCATCTATGGGAACATTATCTGTATACCGGTGACAAAAAATATCTTGAATCTGTATATGAAGTGTTAAAAGGAGCAGCTGATTTTTATGCTGATTTTTTAGTAAAAGATCCAACAAATGGATGGTTGGTTATAGCTCCCGGAAATTCCCCTGAAAATTCCCCTGCAGCACATCAGGGTTCAGCTATAACAGCTGGTTCTACGATGGACAATCAAATAGTTTTTGATGTATTTAGTTCGGTAATAAAAGCATCAGAAATATTAGGAAAAGATAAGCAGTATGCAGATAGTCTAAAAACATTAAGAGAAATGCTGCCTCCCATGCAGATTGGAAAATACAATCAGCTTCAGGAATGGCTCGATGATGTGGATGATCCTAAAGATAACCACCGACATATTTCACATTTATATGGGTTGTATCCTTCTAATCAAATTTCACCATACAGAACTCCTGAGCTTTTTGCAGCGGCTAGGAATACCTTATTGCAAAGGGGAGATATATCTACAGGATGGAGTATGGGATGGAAAGTGAACTGGTGGGCAAAAATGCAGGATGGAAACCACGCTTACACTTTAATTCAAAATCAACTGACTCCGCTTGGTGTAAATAAGGACGGAGGCGGGACCTACAATAATCTTTTTGATGCACATCCGCCATTTCAAATTGATGGAAATTTTGGGTGTACATCAGGAATAACTGAGATGTTAATGCAAAGTTCAGATGGGGCAATTCATTTGCTTCCTGCCCTCCCGGATGCCTTAAAAGAGTACGGTGAAATTTCAGGTTTAAAAGCACGCGGAGGCTTTGAAATTAAGGAGATGAAATGGAAACAGGGAAAATTAATAGCTGTCAGTATTCAGTCAAATCTGGGAGGAAACCTTAGATTGAGAACACCCAATGAGATTGCTTTAAACAGTAAGAATCTTAAAAAAGCTTCAGGAGATAATCCAAATGTTTTTTATCAGACAGAAGATATAAAAAAACCTGTTATGGCTGCGGGATCTAGTATAAAACCTTTGGATATTGCTTCAACTTATCTCTATGATATTTTGACTGTAAAGGGCAAGATTTATAACTTTTCTATTAAATAACTTAAAAAGCCATACATTAATTTCAATACTATAATCATGAAAATTAATTGTCTATATATCATAAGCTTATTATATTTTTTTAGTGTAAACGCGCAGCAATATCCTTTTAAGAATCCTTCTCTTAGTTCAACAGAACGTGCAAAAGATTTAATTTCAAGATTAACCCTTGAAGAAAAGGCAGTATTAATGTGTGATCAGAGTGATGCCATTCCGAGACTTGGAATTAAAAAATTTAATTGGTGGAGTGAAGCCTTACATGGCTATGCAAATAACGATAATGTTACTGTTTTTCCAGAGCCAATTGGTATGGCTGCTTCGTTTGACGATCAGTTAGTATACAATATTTTCAATGCTGTGTCAGATGAAGCCCGGGCAAAATATAATCAATGGATTCAAAACGGTAATGAGAATAAACGTTTTTTGAGCCTCTCAGTCTGGACTCCTAATGTTAATATTTTTAGAGATCCACGCTGGGGCCGTGGTCAGGAAACTTATGGAGAAGATCCATATCTTACTTCGAGAATGGGGGTTTCAGTGGTTAAGGGACTGCAAGGTCCTGCAGCTGCTAAATACCGTAAACTTTTGGCCTGCGCAAAACATTTTGCCGTTCATTCAGGACCGGAATGGAGCAGACACGAATTGAATTTAAATAATGTAAATCCACGGGAATTATATGAAACTTACCTGCCGGCCTTTAAATCATTAGTACAGGATGCCGACGTGCGTCAGGTAATGTGTGCCTATCAGCGTTTAGACGATGAACCTTGTTGCAGTAATACTCGTTTACTGCAGCGTATTCTTCGTGATGAGTGGGGATTTAAATATCTGGTGGTTTCGGATTGCGGAGCGGTTACTGATTTTTATACAACTCATAAAGTTTCGTCTGATGCAACGCATGCAGCATCAAAAGCCGTACTTGCAGGTACTGATGTTGAATGTGTGTGGGAAAAATATCCATTTAAAAATTTGCCGGAAGCGGTTGAGAAAGATTTAATAAAAGAAGCCGATATTGATAAAAGCCTGCTTCGCGTATTAGTTGGCCGTTTTGATTTAGGCGAAATGGATGATGACGCTATAGTGCCCTGGGCTCAAATTCCCGCATCTGTGCTTAATAGCAAAGAACATCAACAGTTAGCACTTGAAATGGCTCAAAAGTCAATGACACTTTTACAAAACAAAAACAACATTCTTCCTTTAAATAAAACGACAAGCAAAATCGCAGTTATAGGCCCGAATGCTGATAATGAACCGATGTTATGGGGGAATTATAACGGAACGCCAGTCAAAACAATTAGCATTAAGAGCGGAATAGAATCAAAAGTTGCAGCAAATAAAATAGTATATGATAAAGCCTGTGATTTAGTTGAAGACAAAGTAAATCAAACTTATTTTGACCAGATTTCATTTGAAGGAAAAAAAGGAATGAAAGCGACTTATTGGAACAATCCGAATAGAGAAGGGAAGAGCATAATATCCCGGCAGATTTTAAATCCTATAAAAATAACTACTGCCGGTCAGCACGAATTTGCTTCCGGAGTCAAACTAGAAGGGTTTTCGGCAAAATATGAAACAGAATTTTCAGCTAAAGCAAATGACACTCTTGTTTTTAAAACCGGAGCAACAGGAGCCTTTGAATTATTAGTTGACGGTAAATCCATAGCAAAATATACCAACTGGCGCACTGTTCCGGGGAATATTCCATTTCCGGTTGAAGCGGGTAAAAAATATAAAATCGAAATTCTTTACGCCCAGTCAAACAATTGGCAGGCAAATCTTGAATTCGATTTTGGAAAAGAGTTTGATATAGATTTCGGAGGATTAATTCAAAAATTAAAAGGTATCGATACCGTAATTTTTGTGGGAGGGCTTTCTACCTTGCTTGAAGGAGAAGAAATGCCCGTTTCTTATCCCGGTTTTAAAGGAGGAGACCGAACAAATATTGAACTTCCTGCTGTTCAGAGAAAGTGTCTGCAAGAGCTTAAAGCTGCAGGCAAAAAAGTAGTTTTTGTAAACTGCTCCGGATCTGCAATAGCTTTTACACCAGAAACAACAAGCTGCGATGCTATTTTACAGGCATGGTATCCAGGTGAATCCGGAGGTCAGGCTGTTGCTGATGTTCTTTTTGGGGACTATAATCCTGCAGGAAAACTGCCTGTCTCATTTTATAAAAATTCAGAGATATTAGGTGGCTTTGAAGATTATTCGATGAAAGGACGTACTTACAGATACACAACAGATGTTTTGTTCCCGTTTGGTTTTGGTTTAAGCTATTCTAAATTCAATATTGGTACAGCAAACCTGAGTAAGACAAAAATAAAACGGAATGAAAATACACAATTAAGCTTTCAAATAAAAAACATTAGTAAACGTGATGGAGCAGAGATTGTTCAGGTTTATGTTCGAAAAGTAAATGATATTGACGGTCCTTTAAAAACATTGAAAGGTTTTAAACGAATCAATTTAAAAGCAGGCGAAAGTCAAAATGTAACAATCGATTTACCGTCATCATCATTTGAATTTTATGATTCTAAGATTCGGGGAATGAATGTAACTTCTGGTGAATATGAGGTGTATTATGGTACAAGCTCAGAAGCTAAAGATTTAAAAATGAGTAAGGTATTCGTACAATAAATCAGAATTATTTTACTGCTATTTAATTTGCTAATCATTTATAATGTTAAAAAGAAAATGTTTTAGAATTATCGTTAGTTTATTTTTTATAACAAATAGTTTGTTTTCGCAAAATGCATTTGAAAACTATCAATTTCGGTTATTAAACAAAGAGACTTCAAAAAGCGGCATTTATACAATTACACAGGACCAATTTGGATTTATATGGATTGGAACAAATGGCGCAGGTTTGTATAAGTATGATGGGATAGATTATGTGGCTTATGAGCAAAACTCTGAGCAGACGAATTCTATTAACAGTAATCTGATTTATGTTGCTTACGTTGATACACACAACCGGTTGTGGGTGGGTACGGATGAGGGATTGTGCCTATATAATCGGAATTTAAATACTTTTGAAAGTATTGATATTCAGAAAAAAATTAGAAAAAAAACTGTAATTTCTGTAAAAAGTATCATTGAGGATAATAATGGGGATCTTTTTTTAGGAACGTTTAATAATGGTCTACTTAAGCTAAATGTTAAATCCAGGGAAATTATGGGTATTAAGCCAGATATCCCAAATGCAGCAAATTATCTTATCAACTGCTTAGCAAAAGATGAAAAAGGAACTATTTATTTAGGTACTAATTTTGGTTTAAAAGTTTTTGACCCTATAAAAAACGAGATCAAAAAAGTAAAAATTGAAAAAGACAATCAATTGCTCTCCGGAACAATTGTCTCTATGTTTTTTGACAGCAGCCAAAATTTGTGGATTGGAAATGGATATAATGGACTGGTAAAGGTAAATTTATATTCTAAAGTTAAACAGGCTGTATCGTATCCTATTACCAGAAAAAGAATTATGTCAATACTGGCAACAGATGTTAAAACAATTCTTTGTGCTACAGAAAATGATGGCTTAATCATTGTAAACGATCAGGGTGTTGTTCAAAAAAAATATGTAAACAGCAAATTCAATACTCGCAGTTTAAGCTCAAATTCTGTCTGGTCTTTATTTTTAGATAAAGAGCATAGAATTTGGCTGGGCTATTATAACAAAGGCTTAGGGGTTTTTGATAAGATAAACAGCAAGGTAAATATTATTGAAAGCCTGGCTGGAAATCCACAATCATTGCAAACCAACTGTGTTACCGGTATTGCCAAAGATAATGAAGGCCAGTTATGGATTTCTATGGAAGGCGGAGGGGTTGACGTTTACAATCCTAAAACAAAACAGTTTAAACATATTACCAGATTTGATACCAGTTTTTATTCTGGATTAACCAATGACAATATAACCAATGTATTTGTTGATAAAAAACAGAATATTTGGTTATCCAGTTGGAATGAAGGCGTTTTTGTTTTAAAAAAAGGAAGCAGAAATTTTATAAATTACAATACAAGGAATACTCCTAATTTGGCATCAGACAATATTATGAGTATTACTGAAGATTCCAGAGGTGTAATTTGGATAGGAACTTTTTCAAAAGGCCTGCATTATTATACTCCTTCAGATGGTGAGTTTCACCATTGTAATTCAAAAATATTTGACACCAACGGAGTATTGGATTCAGATATCAGAAAGGTGATGGCAGACTCAGATGATGCTATTTGGGTAGGTTCAACAACGGGTTTGTACAAGGTTACTACGAATGATTTTGTTACTTTTTCAGTGGTTTCTTTTCGCAATAAAATGTCTGAAAAGCTAAAAAATCATAAAAGTACCCATACTATTAATACTTTATATGAGGCTAAAAACAAAGAAATTTGGATTGGTACCGATGGTGCAGGTTTGTTCAGCTATAACAAAAAAACAGACACCCTTAAATGGTATATAAATTTCAAAGGGCTTCGTGAAAAATCAATTTCATCTATTGTAGAATCTAATGACGGGGGTATTTGGTTAAGCGGGAAGAAAGGAATTACAAAGCTTGATTTAAAAAACAAAACCACCGTAAATTATTCTATATATGACGGTTTGTTGGGAAATGATTTTAATAATAATTCAGTTCTCAAAGATGAAAACGGATTGCTGTATTTTGGAAGTTATGAAGGCCTGAACTACTTTAATCCTGCAAATTTAGTTAAAAGTAAAAAACAGCTTTCAATTTACTTTACGGATCTAAAACTTTTTAATAAATCAGTAGGGCCGCTTGAAAAAAACTCACCATTGATAAAAGTAATATCCCAAACAAAAAAAATAATTCTTAAGCATGATCAGTCAGTATTTACCATTGATTTTATTGCCGTTAATTATTCCTTTCCTGCCAGAAATGAATTTGCTTATTATTTAGAAGGCTTTGAGGATTCCTGGAATTATGTGGGCAGTAAGCGCTCGGCAACTTATACTAATTTAGCGCCTGGTAACTATGTTTTTAAGGTAAAGGCAGCCGAAAGAAATGGAGTTTGGAGTCAAAAGCCACTAGAATTAAAAATTGAAATTCTACCACCCTGGTGGAAAACATGGTTTGCCTATTTATTCTATTCTTTATTGCTGTTAGCAGCCATCTATTTTGCCAATCAATATTATCAAAACCGTTTTAAACAAAAACAAATGATAGAATTTGAAAAAACAAAAGCCATTCAAATTGAAAAATTAAATAATAAAAAATTACAATTCTTTACTAATATCTCGCATGAATTTAGAACACCACTGACTTTAATTTTAAATCCATTAGGAGATATTATCAGGAATTACAGTTCAGATTTACCTGGTGCTGTATTGAATAAATTGCAGACAATTCAAAAAAGTTCAGACAGACTTTCAAGATTAATCAATGAGTTAATGGATTTTAACCAATTGCAGTTTAATAAAATGACCCTGCAGTTGCAACTAATTGAAGTAGTTAGTTTTGCAAAAGAAATTGTAAGTTATTTTGACGAGGAAGCATCAAGTCGTGGAATCCAATTACAGTTTGAATCTAATAAAACAGCTTTAAAAGATTGGATTGACCCAAAAATGTTTGAGAAAATTATTTTCAATTTAATTTCAAATGCTTTTAAAGTTACTCCCGATAATGGCAAAATAATGGTAAAAATAAAGATTAACGAAGAGTTAATTCATTTTCCCCTGATAAGTTCAGGTAGTGCTCATCCTTCTTTTGAGGTTATTGTCGAAGATACGGGTTCGGGATTAGACAAAAAAGATATTAAGCGAATTTTTGACCGGTTCTATCAGGTAAATAACTTAAATAAAGCCTATTATGGAAGTACAGGAATAGGATTAGAAGTGGTTCGTGGATTTGTAGAATTACATAAAGGAATAATCGAAGTACAAAGTGAATTGGGAGCGGGCACGACTTTTAAATTACTATTTCCTGTTGGAAAGGAATTTTTTAATGAAAGCGAAGTACTGCTGGAAGAATTTAAAACGAAGAAAAAAATAAGTTATACGCCAATAACTGAAAAGGAAGAAATTCAATCACAGGAAGATGAGGAAAAACACGATCGGATTTATACTATTTTGATTGTGGAAGACAATGTGGAACTGCGAAATTATTTAAAAAACGAACTTAAAAAAGACTATAAAGTTATAGTAGCAGAGAACGGTAAGGTTGGTTTGGAATTAGCTGTTCAGAAATTACCTGATTTGATTTTAACAGATGTCATTATGCCGGTAATGAACGGTTTAGAGTTGTGTAAAAATATTAAAGCAGATTTAAAAACGAGTCACATTCCGTTAATGATGTTATCTGCAAAGGCATTAGTGAAGGACAGGTTAGAAGGTATCGATTCGGGTGCGGATATGTATTTGAGCAAACCTTTTGATATGGATATCTTAAGATCCAGTTTGGTACAATTGATTAACAGCAGGCAGATTATGTTCAATAAATTCTACAACGGAATTACGCCAAAAGCAAAAGAAAAAACAACCACTTTAGATAATGAATTTATAAAAAATGTTCTGGATTACATTAATAAAAATATTAGTGAAACTGATTTAAGTGTGGAGGATTTGGCTTCAAAGGTATTTTTAAGCAGAAGCCAATTGTATCGAAAAATTAAAACACTAACCGGTGTATCGGTAAATGAATTTATACGGAATGTCCGTTTAGAAAGAGCTAAAGAATTAATAGCGTTGGGTAATGATAATATGACTGAAATTAGTTTTAAAGCTGGTTTCAGCTCTCCTTCATATTTTACAAAATGTTACAAAGATAAATACGGTTACCTGCCTACCCATAATAAGAAACAATAGCTTTTTCTTAAGCGCTAATTAAGACGGTTTATACCGTCTTTTTTTTTTCCAATAGACTATTTCGGAGAATTTGAATTGTAAAATAACATTATTGTTTTTAGTTATTAAAAACCCGCAATTAATTTAAGGAATGTTTTGGTTTTTGATAATTATCAAATATTCATAAATAGTTTATTTTTTTTACTTCCAAAATTAAATGAGTGCTATTATTAGCAATACATTATTTACTTTTTTTTCATTAAAATTATGTAAAATGCTGATTAACTGGCTTTTTTAAACTTCCATGCGACAATTTTGATAGTTTTTGCATCATTTTTAATATGCAAATTTATGTTAACATTATATTTTTGAGTTGATCAATATTAAATGAATCCGGCAATAATTAGTAAACAATGTGAAACAATTTATCGCTGAAACTAAATTCATAATCAATAAAAAAAATTACAACTATATCTCTAAAACCAAACAAAAAACCAATTAATATGATGTTAAAATTAAAATTTGCAATAATCGCATTGCTAATAATTAGCAATCAAAATATGATGGCACAATCAAAGACCATACAGGGTGTGGTTACCGATCCCTCAGGAGTTCCTTTGCCTGGTGCCAGCATTAATGTACAAGGTTCAAAAAATAGTGCATCAACTGATTTTGATGGCAATTACTCTTTAAAAGGAGTAAATGCTACGGACAAAATAACATATTCTTATGTAGGCTTAGTTTCACAAACGATTACTGTTGGAGGACAAACCGTAATTAATGTTAAGTTAATAGAATCCCCGCAAGTATTAAACGAAGTTGTAGTTGCCTATGGTACTCAAAAGAGAACTAAGGTGACGGGAGCAATTTCAACAGTAAATGCAAAAGACATTACGGCAGTACCTATTACTAATGCAGAGTCCGCTTTACAAGGCAGGGCAGCAGGTGTTACTGTTGTCAATGGTGCCCCTGGTTCCAGTCCCACAGTTACTATTCGTGGTTTAGCTACAATGAATAATAGTGCTCCTTTATATGTAATTGATGGTGTTTTAGTAGGTAACTTATCAGGGTTAAGCCCTAATGATATTGAATCCATGTCGGTTTTAAAAGATGCCTCAACAACTGCATTATATGGTTCAAAAGCTTTTAACGGGGTAATTATGGTAACTACAAAAAAGGGTAAAAAAGGTCCCGGCCAAATAACTTTTAGCTCTTACGTAGGTTCTCAAACCGTTACTAAAAGATATGATGTTTTAAATACACAACAATATCTTAAATATGCTAAAGATTTAGGAAGTGATTTGACTGCAAGGGCAGCTGAATTTGGCAATATAAATACCAATTGGCAAGACCAGATTTTTCAGAGTGGTTTGATGCAGGATTATAACGTGAGCTTCTCAAATGGTACAGACAATGCTACAAGTCGTTATTCTGCAGGGTATTTGAAACAAGAAGGATCAATTATTGGTACAGGTTTCGAACGTTATTCTTTCAGAGCTAATAATACACAAAACGTTGGGAAGTTAACGATTGGAAGCAATATTGGAGTATCTTTTAGTACAACTAATCCGGAGCGCAGTGCAGGAGGCAGAACATTATTGGAGCATGCTATTAAAATGGCCCCTTATTTACCTGTTTATAATGCAAATAACCTGGCTGGATATCAAGGTCCATCAGCTGCTGATGGACAAGATGCAGAGAACCCTGTACGTGTAGCAAATCATGGATATCAAAAAATTAATGGATTGTCTATAATAGGAAACATCTATGCTGAATTAGAAATCTACAAGGGCTTAAAATACAGATCACAAGTTGCCTTAGATTATTATACCAGCAGAGATCATACATTTGTTCCCAGCTTCCGTGATGGTACAGCGCATTTTCAGGATTATTCGTCTACTGCAGAAATAAATTCTCAAGGTCAAACCATTGTATTTGATAATAGTTTAACATACAAAACCACTATTGCTGATAAACATAATTTAGAAGTAGTAGGAGTTATAACTAAAATTGAGAATAAGAGCCGGAATGTTACAGCTGGCAGCCGCAATTTAATTTCTGATGAAATTGATCAGTTGAGTCTTCAGAACGCTAATTTAAGTTCTAATAATTTTGAGACTAATAATTTAGGTTATGTAGCTCGTATTAATTATGATTACAATGATAAATACCTATTTGCTGTTTCAGGGCGCAGAGACGGTTCTTCCCGATTTGGAGCTAATAAACGTTTTGGTAATTTCTACTCTATTGCTTTAGGGTGGAATATTGCAAAGGAAAGTTTTATGGCTAATTCTATTTTTAGTACTCTGAAACTTAGAGCTACTACAGGAACAACAGGTAATGACAAAATAGACGATTATAGATATAGTTCGAGTTTAGCAACAAATTATACTTACCCATTTAATGGACAAGCAGGAATAGGTACTACTTCTGGCAGTGTTCCAAATCCAAATTTGCAATGGGAGTCTAAAAAAGATAGAAACATAGGTTTGGATTTTGGTTTATTTGACGAAAAATTCACTGGATCTATAGAATATTTTAACAATAAAAGCAGTGATATTCTTTTTGCAGTACCACTTGCCGCTTCTACTGGTTCTCCGGGAGGAACTCAAATACAAAATATTGCCGATATAAAAGTAAGCGGATATGAAATAACATTGGGTTACAATGACAGAAAAGGTGATTTTACCTGGTCTGCCGTAGCGAATTTAGGTACCAGCAAAAATGAAGTAACAGATTTAGCACCAGGTGTAACCAGCGTGCTGGGCGGGCCATCAGGAAGAGCTGGTTTAGAGAGCTTCTCGAGATTGGAAGTGGGTCAGCCATTATTCTATTTTTGGGGTTATGAAACCAATGGAATATATCAAAACCAAGCTGAAGTAGATGCTGTTTTTGGTCCGGGCCAAACTATTATTCAACCAGGTGATATCAGATATGTAGACCAAAATGGGGATAAAGTAATTAACAGTAATGATAAAATAAATATCGGAAATCCATACCCGGATTTTACATACGGTTTAAACCTTACAGCAGCATATAAAAATTTCGATTTTAACTGTTTTATAACAGGTGTTCATGGGAATGATATTTTTAACGCGAATAAATTTGATTTAACAGCTATGCAGCGTTTGTTCAACTCAGGTGCAGAAGTTCAGGACAGAGCCATTGTTACAGGTGGAGTTGTTACTAATCCATCAGCTACATTACCGAGAGCACGCGGTGCGGAGCAAAACTGGAATTCAGCCAGTCAGCGATATGTTGAAGATGGTTCTTTCACAAGATTAAAAAATATTACTATAGGATATACATTATCCGGAGACACATTCGAGAAGTATTTTTCACGTGTAAGATTCTATGTAAGCGGGCAAAATCTTATCACTATTACAGATTATTCCGGTTTAGATCCTGAAATCGCGCGCGTAGATACGAATGCAAATTCTGCCGGAATTGATATAGGAAGATATCCACAGCCAAAATCAGTAATTTTTGGTCTTGAAGTTACATTTTAATATATAAAAAGATGATGAGAAAAATAAAATATATAGTTGTAGTATTGTCAGGAATTTGTGTAATAAATTCATGTGACACTAAGGATTTAGAATTAACTAATCCAAATGCGTTGTCCCCGGAAACTTTCTTCAAAACAAAAAATCAGGTAGAATCTTCTGTAAATGCAGCCTATGCAAACCTGCAAACCAGAGGACTGTATGCAAGGCATCTTTTCTTTGCATTGGACAATATGTCTCAGGAAAATAAAGGAAATCCACAATTAGAAGGTAACAAAACACCTTTCCTTAATTTTTCTTTTGATGCAAGCAGTGACATTATTCAGTATTATTGGGAAGCTTGTTTTTTAGGGATATCCAAAGCAAATTTTGTATTGGATAATGAAGAAAAAATTCAGGCTTTACCAGAGACAATTCTAACACAAGAGGAAAAAAATAAATATTTAGGAGAAGCCCATTTTTTAAGAGCCTATTATTATTTTCTGTTGGTGCCCCGTTTTGGTGATTTACCAATTTATACCACACAAACTATCGTTGGTGCTGCCAGAAGTCCTAAAGAAGAAGTTTACAAATTAATTGAAGCTGATTTTGGTTTTGCCTCAAAAAACCTATTTAGTAAAAGTACAAACGTAACTCTGAAACAAAATATAGGAAGAGCAACTAAAGAGGCAGCCTATGCTTATTTAGGAAAAGCACTATTGTATCAGAAAAAATATGATGAGGCTTTAGCTGCTTTTAATAATGTTACAGGATTTAGTTTAGAGCCTAATTTCTACAATAACTTCATGGATGAAACAGAGCATGGTCCGGAATCAATTTTTGAAATCGAATATGATGAAAAATTAGGAGTAGGAGATAAATGGGGTAGTGATACTGCTGGAGACGGTGTTGCAGAATCAACACTTAGAGGCCAGGAATATGGTAACCTGGGATGGTATAATGTATATCCGTCAGATGATATATTAGATGAGTATGAGCCTGGTGACAAGCGTTTTGGCGATACTTTTTATGTACCGGGATCAAAATATAATAATGGGGCCAATACAATGACTGCTGATAATTTTAAGTCCTCAGAAGGTCTTAGAAGAGCAGGCTGGAAAAAATATCAAAACTATTATAAACGTACAGATGAAAATCTGGACTCCAGTATCAACTTCAAGGTTATGCGTTATTCAGATGTATTGCTTATGAAGGCAGAATGCGAAAACCAAAGAGCAGGAGGTTCACAGACAGCCGCTATTGCGTATATCAAAGAAGTTAGGGACAGAGCAGGTTTATTAACTGCTATTGCTCCAACAAAAGAGGCTGTTTTCGCAGCGATTATTCACGAACGCAAAGTGGAATTAGCTGGTGAACAAGTTCGTTTTGATGATATAATAAGATGGGGTATCGCTGCTACTGAATTGGCAGGAACTGGTTTTAAAGCTGGTAAAAGTGAGTTATGGCCAATACCAAACAGAGAAACATCTTCAAATCCGAATATAAAACCAAGTGATAATAATCCTGGTTACTAAATTATAGAAGTTAAGTTTAGGTTGAGTTAGTTAAGTTAGTAGTTTGACAAACAGCGCATGTTAATATGCGCTGTTTATTATATTTTTTTAAACAATAAGCTTTAATGTACTTATATCAATTCGGATACTCTTTTTACTTTAATTTCAAGTGAACAAGCACAAATTAACTCAGGAATCTTGTCCAACAGGATTATTTTCAATTGTGTTTGATAATGCATTGTATGCTTAAATTCATGGTTGCAGGACTATAATTTCTAATAAATATGTTTCAATATTAAATAAAGTTTTTAGTAACAAAGGCCAAATTTTATTCAGTATGAAAAGAATTGCTTCACTTTTTTTAATCGTAACATTGTTTTACAATGTTTTAGGATTTTATATCATGTTTGCTGAACAACAAGAGCAAGTGTGGGTGAATGCTATGGAGAAAACTGAAAATCAAAATTTTGAAATTATTGAAGTTAAAATTACCCCGTATGCCTATGTTGTTGATTCTGGCATTGAAGATGCCAATGAAGATGTCATAATCAAAAACAAAACCTATCATGTTTTTAAGAAAAGAATTATAAACAATGTTTTAAAATTATATTGCCTCAAAAACTCTCATGAAGACGTTTTGAGTAAAGATCTAAAAACAATTGTTGATAGTCAATTATTTGATACGAATTCAAATAAGGAAAATCCAGGTAAAAAAATAATAAAATTCTTCATTCAGGATTACATTCAGGGTAACACAATAAATTTAATACCTGCTTCAGTAAAATTAGTTTCTCCTGTTACTTTAAATTCATACCCTCCACAAAAAAACCTTCTTTCGGTATATTTTACTACCAATGATCCCCCTCCTGATATGGTTTAGCGTTTCCCTGATGTTAAAATGTAAATAACACCTGATTACAGGAATTAAACCTTTAGTTTTTAATTAAGGGATAAATCTGCTTATTTACAATTTTAGCATAACATCAATTAATCCTAATTGATAAGAAAGCTATTCAAAAACCATATAAAGATAACCAAGATGAAAATTTATAAATTTTTGTTTAATGCATTATTGTTTAGTGCTTTAAGCGTAAATACGTTTGCCCAGATTAAGGAGAACAAGAATCAAATTACAGAACCAACAGGCAAAAATAACATTGCCTATAAGTGGAGCGAAATAGCCATTCTTGCAACTGCCAATGATACGGACAGATTTAGGCCAAGACCAACCGTTACATCCCGGCTTTTAGGATTAACTTTTGTAGCCATTTTTGATGCCTGGAGCCGTTATGATAAAAAAGCGACTCCGGTATATCTAAAAGATGTTAAAAGAAGACCTAATAAAGACCAAAACTTAAAAAATAAAGAAATTGCAATAAGTTATGCTGCTTACGGAGCACTTTGTGAATATTTTTATAGTGATAAAGAGCTGTTTTCTTCTTATATGAAAGAATTGGGCCTTGACCCGACAAATAAATCCCTGGACCCTAAAACTCCTGAAGGAATAGGCAATTTGGCGGCCAAAGCAGTAATTGAAGCACGAAGAGGAGATGGATCTAACCAATATGCAGAGGAAGAGGGTTCAAATGGAAAAGCATTTTTTGATTATACCAATTATAAGCCTGTTAATACAGTAGATCAATTGAATGATATTAACCGTTGGCAGCCTAAATATTTTTCTGATGGAAAAGGCGGGAAATTCGCCCCTGGCTGTTTAACTCCTTTTTGGAACAAAGTGAAACCTGTTGGATTAAAATCAGGTGATCAGTTCCGTTCTGTTCCTCCACCATTATTTGGTTCAGAAAAACTCAAAAAAGAAGTTGATGAAGTGATCGCTCTGCAAGCCAAATTAACTGATGAGGACAAAGCATTGGTTGAGTTTATGAGAGACGGACCAAAATCAGTTCAGCAAGCCGGGCACTGGTTAAAATTTGCTCAGGATATCTCCAGAAGGGACAATCATACCTTAGATCAGGATGTTAAAATGTATTTTTTAAACCAGATAACAGCAATGGATTGTTTTATTGCCTGTTGGGATACCAAAATGTTTTATGATTCATCAAGACCAAATGCGTTAGTACATTACTATTATGCTGATAAACCGATTAGTGCCTGGGGAGGCCCGGGAAAAGGAACTATCGCGATACAGGGACAAGACTGGAGACCTTTTTCTCCGGATACCTTTTTATGCCCGCCTTTTCCAAGTTATGTTTCAGGTCACAGTACAATAAGCGGGGGTTGTGCAGAAGCTTTACGATTATGGACAGGCAGCGATGAGTTTGGTCAATCTGTAGAATTGGTAGCTGGAGCTATGACAGAGCGTGATAATCTAGGAAAAAAAGTGGTTCTGAAATTCAACACACTAACTGAAACAGCAAATATGGCCGGAATTTCCAGAGTGATGGGAGGTTATCATATTCAGTCAGATAATATTCAGGGATTAAAACTGGGCAGAGATGTGGCACATGAAGAATGGAAGTTTTATAATATGCATATAGGAAATAAAACTATGGAGACAGTAGCAGAGAATTGAATAAGATTCACAACAAAGTAGCCCAATCTGTAAATGCTTTAATTATGAAAATTAAACAATTAACGTCGCTATTTATAGTCCTTATTCTAACGCAGTCCTGCGATTATTTTTCCAATCCAAATGATAAGATGGTTAAGATTTTGGAAGCCAGAAAAAAAATGTATGATGTGAAAGATAATGCATTTGCGTCAAAAACTGAAGTGGCTTATTATGACTCCATAATCAAGAGCTCTGATGAAGGTTTTTTCAAATTATCCAATGAGTTAAATAAAGGAAATGCATTATTAAAACTGGGAAAAGAAGCGGAAGCTGTGGCTATTATGGAAAGTACCATCAACAGAATGAAAAAGCTGGATGGGAGAAACAATCCAAAATCACTGCAATCTTTAGGCATTGCGTACATGAGACTCGGGGAAAAACAAAATTGTGTGAATTACCATAATCCTGAGTCGTGTATTATGCCCATACAAAAAAATGGGATTCATACGATTCGACAAGGATCTCAGAAAGCAATTGCCGTTTATAAAAAATTATTAGCAATAAACCCTGATGATTATGAATCACGATGGCTGCTTAATATAGCATATATGACACTTGGTGGTTATCCGTCAGAAGTTCCGAAACAATGGCTGATACCCAATCTGAACAAAGATTCAGGATATAGTATAAAACCTTTTCTGGACGTTGCCGCAAACACAGGCATAAAGGGCAGAAATATGTCAGGAGGAGTTATTGTTGATGATTTCAATAACGATAACTATCTGGATATTGTAACTTCTGACTGGAGTCTGGGTGGAGCGATGCACTATTATCAAAATGATAAAAATGGGAAATACCTGGACTATTCCAAAAAATCAAATTTAGGCCGTTTTAAAGGGGGATTAAGTATGATACAAGCGGATTATGACAATGATGGGGATACCGATATTTTGGTTTTAAGAGGCGCCTGGATGCGTAAATACGGAAGACAGCCGAACTCATTGTTACGAAATAATGACGATGGCACTTTTACGGATGTAACCATTAAAAGCGGATTATATTCTGAGTTTCCTACTCAGGCAGGAACGTGGAATGATTTTAATAATGACGGCTATCTGGACATATTTATAGGCAACGAATCATCAGATGAATCATATCCTTCAGAATTGTATCTGAACAATCAGGACGGAACATTTACTAATGTTGCCAAAGCCGCAAAATGTGATATTGTCGCATATATAAAAGGGGCAACATCAGCTGATTATGATAATGATGGCGATATTGATTTGTTTCTCTCGGGAATGAATAAAAGAAAAATATTATTAAAAAATACAGGACTCAAAAATGGTATTCCACAATTTATTGATGTTACAGATCAGGCAGGTCTGGCAGGTATTAATGTAATGACCTTTCCAACCTGGTTTTGGGATTACGATAACGATGGCTGGCAGGATATTTTTGTTTGCGGTTATCAATTTAATGGCTCTATTGCCGGCGAAATTGCCATGGAAGCGCTGAATATTCCAAATGAAAGCAGTAAAATGTATTTGTACCATAATAATCATGACGGTACTTTTTCAGATGTTTCTAAAGCAGCAGGACTAAGTAAAACCGTATTTGCAATGGGTTCCAATTTTGGAGATATAGATAATGACGGTTTTCTTGATATGTACCTCGGAACTGGAAATCCCGATTATAAATCACTGTCACCAAATCGATTATTCAGAAATATGGGCAACGGAAAATTTGCTGATGTCACGGTTTCCGGCCGGGTAGGAAATTTGCAAAAAGGCCATGGTGTAGCTATTAATGATCTGGATAACGATGGTGACAACGATATTTTTATAGAAGTCGGTGGTGCTTATCTAGGAGATGCTTTCAGTAATTCTTTATACTTGAATCCCGGACAAAACAACAACCGCTGGATAAAATTACAGCTAGAAGGAACAAACAGCAATCGTTCTGCCATTGGAGCCAAAGTAAAAGTTACTTTCAAAGAAAATGGAGTTTCCAGATCGGTGTACAGAATCTTAAATTCAGGTGGCAGCTTTGGTGCGTCGGCTTTAAGAATGGAAATCGGAATTGGACAGGCAACAATCATTGATCAAATCGAAATTACCTGGCCAAAAAATCAAAAGAAAAAAGTCTTTAAAAATATACAGCCCAATCAATACATTAAAATTATTGAAGGGGAAAATAACTTCTCCCAAATAGACCTAAAAAAAATCCATTTTTCAACTGCCGGAGCACATTCTCCTCTTTGTATTTGAAAAATTTAATTTATTAGAAGCATAAACATGAAAAATATAAAAATAAAAGCAGTTTTTTTTAGCTTGGCAGGTTTATTATTAGTGGTCAGCTGTTCGACTAAAGAATCAGACGAAAAAATTTTTGCAACTTTAGACCGTTCCGATACAGGAATTGATTTCAGCAACAATCTGAAAGAAAATGATTCATTGAATTACTTTACCTATAATTATATTTATTTGGGTGGAGGAGTGGCTACAGGAGACATTAATAATGATGGCCTTGTCGATATTTTCTTTACAGGAAACCAGGTATCAAATAAATTGTATCTAAACAAAGGAAATCTAAAATTTGAAGATTTTACCAAAAAAGCAGGTGTGGGTGGTGATTCGCGATGGTATACCGGAGTTGCAATGGCCGATGTAAACGGTGATGGTTTTCTCGATATTTATTGTAGCGTTGGAGGTAAATTCGGACCTAAAAACAATGAATTGTATATCAACAATCGCAACGGAACCTTTACAGAAAAAGCCAAAGAATATGGCATTGATGATGTTGGAAACAGTGTTCAGGGAACCTTTTTTGACTACGATAAAGACGGTGATTTAGACTTATTTGTGGCCAATTATCCGCCTACAAAATTCAGTTCGGCTACAGGTGATTATGTACAAATGATGCTTCATGTCAAAGACAACGAATCAGGGCATTTATATCGAAACGATGGTAACCATTTTGCCAATGTGACCGAACAAGCCGGCGTAAAAAATTACGGATTGTCCTTAAGTGCCACAATTGGCGATTTAAACAACGACAGCTGGCCTGATATATATGTTTCTAACGACTTCAATACACCTGATTTTATGTACATCAACAATCAGGATGGTACTTTTAAGGAGGTGGTAAAAGAGGCCATGGCACATAATTCTTTTTACGGAATGGGCGTAGATGTTTCCGATTTTAACAACGATGGAAATCTGGATATTTTTCAGGTTGATATGGACGCCAAAGACAATCGTCGTAAAAAAGCAAACATGTCCAGTATGAATCCAAAACTTTTTTGGGATGTAGTTAATGCTGGTTTTAACTATCAATACATGCACAATTGCATGCAGTTGAATACAGGAGTTAATGAAAATGGCATTCCGCATTTTGGCAATGTATCCCGCATTACAGGAACTTCTTCTACAGATTGGAGCTGGGGACCTTTATTCGCCGATTTTGATAATGACGGGAACAAAGATTTGTTTGTAACGAATGGAACCCGCAGAGAAATTAATAATAATGACTTCTTCCATAGTTTAGAAGCGCTTAATCTGCAGCCAAAAGATTTGCTAAAAAAATCACAGGAAATCCCTTCGGAGAAAATTGACAATTTTATGTTTCAAAACAAAGGAAATTTAAACTTTGAACAAGCCAATAAAAAATGGGGAATTGAATTTAAAGGATTTTCAAATGGTGTAGCTTACGCCGATTTGGATAACGATGGCGATTTAGATTTGGTCGTAAATAATATTGATGATTACGCTTCAGTTTTCGAAAACTCGAGTTCCAAAATCAATAATTACATCAAAGTAAATTTCAAAGGAAATACCAAAAATACTTTTGGTTTAGGAAACCGTGTTTATATAAAAACGAAAAAAGGAACGCAGATGCAGGAGCTTACGTTAACCAGAGGATTTCAATCATCAGTGGCTCCCGAATTGCATTTTGGTGTGGGTAAAGACAAAACGATTGATGAGGTAAAAGTGGTCTGGACAAATGGTAAGGTTCAAAAATTAGCTAATGTTAAGGTAAATCAAACTTTAATCTTTAAAGAACAGGATGCCAAAGAAGAAATAGCAATAAAAACAACTCCAAAAAGCCATTTGTTTGCAACTGAAACTACAATTTTTCCGTCTTTCAAACACGAAGAAAATCAATACAATGATTTTAAAGATCAGGTTTTACTGCCTCATAAAATGTCGACTTTTGGCCCTGCCATTGCGGTTGGTGATCTAAATAAAGACGGTTTGGAGGATTATTTTATTGGAGGTTCTGCCACTTACTCCGGAAAAATATTCATGCAGAATGCGACTGGTTTTGCAGAAAAGAAAATTCAGGCACTCGAAGACGACAAAGCCAGTGAGGATACAGGAGCATTAATTTTTGATGCTGACAATGACGGCGATAATGATTTGTATGTAGTGAGCGGCGGTTACGAATTTTTGGTTAATGACCCGAAATTGCAAGACAGATTGTACCTGAACAACGGAAAAGGCGATTTTGCCAAAGCCCCAAAAGGAGTTCTGCCAACTATGCTGGCAAGCGGTTCTAAAGTATATCTTATTGATTATGATAAAGATGGAAAACAAGATCTTTTGGTTTTAGGAAGACAGGTTCCGGGACAATATCCGTCACCGGCAACGACTTATTTACTGCATAATATAAGTTCACCGACACAGCCCAAATTTGAAGTTTCTAAAAAATCACCTAAAGAATTTACCAATTTAGGAATGGCAACAAGTGCTGTAATTACGGATTTTAATAAGGACAAATTAGCCGATATTATTGTGGTGGGAGAATGGATGCCGATCCGTATTTTCCAGAATACAACAGCGGGTTTCAAAGAAGTGACCAAAAGTATGGGACTTAACGACGATACGACCGGTTGGTGGTGGAGTATTCAGCAGGGAGATTTTGACCATGATGGCGATATGGATTATATCGTAGGAAACAATGGACTGAACTACAAATATAAAGCAACTCCAAACGAAACTTTTGATATTTATGTAAAAGATTTTGACAATAATAAGCATAAAGACATTGTCCTGAGTTACTACAATGATGGTAAGCAATATCCCGTACGTGGCCGTGGATGCTCGTCTCAGCAGATTCCAAATATCAAGAAGAAATTCAAAGATTACGAGAGTTTTTCAGAAGCTACTTTAGTTGATGTTTACACAGAAAAATCGCTTAAAGAAGCCTTGCACTATAAAGTAAAATCATTTGCCAGCATTTATTTGGAAAATAAAAAGGGCAAATTTATTATTCACGAACTTCCGGTTGAAGCACAGCTTACCTGCATCAATCAGATTATGGTTGATGATTATGATAAAGATGGCAAACTCGATGTTTTGATAACTGGAAATATGTACAACTCCGAAGTAGAAACTCCAAGAAACGATGCCGGTCACGGATTGTTTTTAAAAGGAGATGGCAAAGGAAAATTCAAAACAATTTCAGCAATTGAAAGCGGATTTTTTACTCCGGGGGATGTTAAAAACATGGAGAAAATTAAGGTAAAAGGTAAAACCTATTTATTGGTCACAAAGAATAATTCGTTTTTGCAAAGCGTAAGAATCAATTAAACAAATAATCATGAAAAAAACATTTCCATTATATACTCTTTACATCTTTACAGCCTTTGTTTTAATCACTTTTCAAACCCAAAAAAGTAACGCTCAGGGTTGTGTTGCCGTTCGTCAAATGGGTGGGCTTTATATGAATTCTGCCAGTTCTTATAATTTAGGAAAAGGCGAATTTCAGGTCGGGACAAATTACCGCTACTTTCATTCCTGGAGGCATTTTGTTGGAAAAGAAGAACAACTGGAACGCCAGACTACAGGTGGTGGGCATGACGAAAAAGGAGATGAAAGAGGGAACGCCGTAAATATTTATTCACATGCATTAGATTTTAACTTTTCATACGGAATAACCAATAGAATCCAGGTCAACGCCACTTTGCCTTATGTACACAACGAGCGTTCTCAGGTTCTAAGACAAGCAACGCCTGTAAAAGATACCCTTCGATACAGTGTTTATGCACAAGGTTTTGCAGATGCCAGATTAAGTGTGAATTACTGGTTTTTTGATCCAAAAACGGCTCATAAAGGTAATATAATGCTGGGGTTGGGATTAAAATTAAACACAGGAAGCCATGATAAAATGGATGACGCACCACAAACCGATGGAACAACAAAAAGGGTGATAATGGATCAGGCTATACAACCGGGTGATGGGGGAGTCGGGGTTTCGGTAGAGGCACAAGTATTCAGACAATTAACCGGACGCTTGTACGGATTTGCAAATGGCTATTATTTATTCAATCCAAAGGAATCCAATGGCACATTTAAATCGTCTCCAAAAGCAGGTTTGGAAGGCTACGAAATTTATGCCTGTCCGGACCAGTATTTTGCAAGGGCAGGATTATCTGCAGCCGTAGATAAAAAAGAAAATTTTAATGTTTCGTTAGCCGGGAGAATTGAAGGCATACCTGCATATGATGCTTTTGGAGGACAAATAGCTTATCGCCGTCCCGGATATGTTATCGCTGTAGAATATGGGTTTTCTTATCATATTGGGAAACATAATTTTAGTCTTTTTATTCCTTATAATATCGTAAAAAACCGTATTCAGAGCGCTGCTGATATCGCCAGTCAGAATTTGCAAAATTCGGTTATCACTGATCCGGCCAAATATGTTCATGTACAGGGAGATGCCGCTTTTGCAGATTATTCTCTTAATTTAGGATATTCTTACCGATTTAGTTTAGACAGAAAAATGAAAGTAACAATGCTTTAATAAATATCAGAATTGCAGTTGATATTGGTAAATAAACTTAATCTAAATCTTGAATAACCTGTACGTTAATCTGCTTCATGTCTTATATAAAATGCTCGATTTGTATGAACTTCTTATAGTTTAATCCTCTATTTTTGAAAGTTGTTAATGTATTTTGTTTTTTCATTGACCAATCAAAATCAAATTATTTAATTTAACCAAAAGGTTCCTAAATATATAAAAAAAATGAGATTACGATTTATAGCTGCTGTTTTGATTTCAATATTTTTCCAAAGTTCTTTTTCGCAAACGAATCCTGCGACTGAAAAAAGAATTCAACAGTTAATAAAAAAAATGACTTTGAAAGAAAAAGCCGGCATGCTGCATGGTAACTCTAAATTTTACACTTCGGCAATACAACGGCTTGGAATTCCGGAATGGGCTTTATCTGACGGTCCGCACGGTGTCAGGGCAGAAATGAACCGTCACAACTGGAAATATACAGGACAAACCAATGACTCTTCTACTTGTTTCCCTCCGGGAACGGCTATGGCTGCAAGCTGGAACCTGGAACTTGCTAAACAGCGAGGTGTCGTTTTAGGCGAAGAAGCACGTTTTCGTAAAAAAGACGTCCTGCTTGGACCGGGAATCAATATTATTCGTTCACCACTTTGCGGACGAAATTTTGAGTATTTGAGTGAAGATCCGTTTCTTATTTCGCAACTTTCAATAAACTACATTGAGGCACTACAAACCAAAGACGTTGCGGCTTGTGTGAAACATTTTATAGCCAATAATCAGGAAGAAAATCGTTTTGTGATTGATGTAAATATGAGCGAACGGGCTCTGCGTGAAATTTATTTACCCGGTTTTAAATCTGCAATTGTAGATGCCAGAGCATTGGGAGTTATGGGGGCATATAATAAATTCCGAGGTGAATATTGTACCGAAAATAATTATTTGGGAAGGACGATTCTGAGAGATGAATTTAATTTCAAAGGCGTTTATATGTCAGATTGGGATGCTGTTCATAGTACAGAGAAAGCAGCTTTGGCCGGTTTAGACCTGGAAATGGGAACTGAAAAAGATAATTATGACGATTGGTATTTTGCAGATCCTTTGATTAAAGCCGTAAAAGAAGGACGTATAAAAGAAAGTGTAGTAAACGAAAAAGTGGCAAACATTCTGAGGGTCATGATTAAAACGAAAGTTTTAGACCCCCAAACACGTGAGGCTGGTTCTTTAAATACCAAAGAGCATCAGCAGGCAGCTTATCGTTCTGCTGTAGAAGCAATTGTTTTACTGAAAAACGAAACGAATATTCTGCCGCTAAATATGAGTACCTTAAAATCTGTTGCTGTTATTGGTGATAATGCGACCCGTACACATTGCGGTGGCGGATTTAGTTCAGAAATAAAAGCTCTATATGAGGTGACGCCACTTAAGGCAATAACGGAGAAGTATGGAAAGACGATGCAAATAAATTTTGCACAGGGCTATGAAAAACAATCTTATATCGCAGAAAGAAGCAGCAAAGGCCAATTAAATACTGATAAGGTAGATTGGAAATTAATCGATGAGGCGGTAGCTCAGGCCAAAAAATCTGATGTGGCAATTGTTTTTGCAGGCTTAAACCATGATTTCGATTCAGAATCATTTGACAGACTGCACATGCGTTTACCGTACGGACAGGAAACTTTAATTCAGGAAGTAGCCAAAGCAAATCCGAAAACCATAGTGGTAATTATTGCAGGTTCTCCGCTTGAACTGGCGGGAATTGAATCGCGCGTGCCTGCGGTAGTGTGGGGCTGGTATGGTGGAATGGAAGCAGGTAACGCTGTGGTTGATGTGTTGAGCGGGAAAGAATTTCCTTCCGGAAAATTGCCATTTACCATTCCGGTTACTTTAAGCCAATCGCCGGCGCATGCTTTGGGAGTATATCCCGGCCATGATTTGAAAGTAAACTATGATGAAGATATTTTAGTAGGCTACCGTTGGTTTGACACCAAAGAAATTAACCCTCAGTATCCTTTTGGTTACGGGCTGTCTTATACTTCTTTCGAAATTTCGAATGTTACTTCTGATAAAAAAAACTATGATGTAAATGATGAAATAACAATAAAATTTAATATCAAAAATACAGGAAAAGTGGATGGTGCAGAGGTAGTTCAATTGTATGCTGGCCAAACAGTTTCGTCTGTTTTAAGGCCTAAAAAGGAATTAAAAGCATTTGATAAAATATTCCTTAAACCACAAGAACAAAAAACGGTAGATTTAAAAGTAAAAATAAAGGATTTGGCTTTTTATGATGAAAAAAACTCTGGATGGAAAATAGAGCCCGGTGAATTTATGCTCTATATTGGTACATCCTCCAGAAATATTGTGAGTACCCTAAGGGTTACGGTACAATAAATTAGTTTTCAAAAAAAATCAAATTAGATTCAATACCATTTTGCAGTAATATGGTTCGCTTCTGGTGAACTATATTACTATTAACTAATAAATAAACTAAATTTTAGAATTAGTGAAATGATATTTTCAGTGTACTAATCAAATAAATTGATTGTATTTCATCATTTAAGTTTCAGTTTCCCTTCTCTCCCTTAAGTCTTTTTCAATCTCAATTTCCATGTTTTTGTCTATCACATAAAAGAACAATAAAACGGCACTAATAATGAATATAAAGCCGGGATAAATACTAATAGATAATTTGACTCCTTCAACAGCTGCGGGTACCTGATTGGCTTCTTCGGCGACATACCCGTATTTAGATAAAAAAGCCGCACCTAATGCACCGCCAATACTTATTCCTGTTTTTAGTCCGAAAATCATTGCCGAAAAAACAGTAGCTGTAGCTCTTCGATTGTTTTTCCATTCGCTGTAATCAGCCACATCAGCAATCATAGCCCATAATAAAGGAATTGTTACTCCATAAATAAAACCATGTATTAATTGGGTCAGAAATACCATTTCAATAGCAGTTCTGCTATAAAAATTAAAAAACAACAAACTAATAGCAGATAAAAAGATGAAAGCGATGTAAATATTTCTTTTGCCAAAGGAATCTGCCAATAATTTTGAAAACATAATTCCAATAATCATAAAAATAATTCCGCCGGCATTAAAAAGACTAAATGCTGAAGTAGGAACATCTTTTGGCCACTGAAAATCTACTAATCCCATTGCTGTTAATGAATTATTCAGTCTGCCAATAAATGAAGTAAAACCAATGTCATTCAAAAAAACAGTTTGCGCCACCGGATCCAAGTAATATTTAAAATAAAAAACATACATACCGCCTTTTAAAGACAAGGTTATAAAAACCAGAATGGTAACCAGCAGCATAACAAGCCATGGTCCATTTTTAGACAAATCGATAAAATCCTGTTTCACTGACGATTCCTGATTCTTTCCGGGTATAATTCTTTCTTTGGTAGTGAAAAAAGTAATCAGCAAACAAATAACACCAACAATTGCAAATAATATCATTGTGTTTTTAAAACCAACTGCTTTATCACCATGTCCTAAAATTAAAACTAACGGCAATAAAAGAGATTGAATTATAAATTGAGCTATCATTACAGCTACAAAACGATAGGAGGAAAGACTATTTCTTTCTTTCATATCACCAGTTAAAACCCCACTTAAAGCCACATACGGTAAATTGTTTGCTGAATAAATTAAAACCAAAAAAAAGTAAGTCAGCAATGTGTAGATTATTTTGCCGCTTTCTCCAAAATCCGGAGTTAAAAAAGAAAGGACAGCAGCAATTCCAAAAGGAAGCGCCGTCCACAATATCCAGGGTCTGAATTTTCCCCATCGGGTTCGCGTACGATCGGCAATCACTCCCATAATGATATTAAAAAAAGCACCTGCAAAACCACCAATAAAGATAATAATACTCGCTGTTCCGGCAGGAATTTTATAAACGTCTGTGTAAAAGAAAGCTAAAAAGGTAAGCAAAGTTTGAAAAATCAAATTAGCTGCAAAATCACCCAAACCGTAACCTATTTTTTCCTGTACTGAAAGCTGAGATATATTGCTCATTAATATACTGGTTGTTTTTTTTCTGCTTTCCCCCATCC
The DNA here is from genome assembly GCF_059491325.1 of Flavobacterium sp. Flavsp81. Taxonomy (NCBI): domain Bacteria; kingdom Pseudomonadati; phylum Bacteroidota; class Flavobacteriia; order Flavobacteriales; family Flavobacteriaceae; genus Flavobacterium; species Flavobacterium sp. Flavsp81. The sequence continues at coordinate 4,879,928 of NZ_CP168505.1, forward strand.
GTGTTAATTGAGAATTATTTAGAGCTCTTTTTTTATTCCATTTGAATAAAATGCGAAACATAAAAATAGCCTGAAAGTTTGCAATAAGGTTGTCAATTTTGAAGCCTTTAATATCATATTTGACGCATAATTTTGTTTCAGTAAATCTATTAAATATAAATTGCTATTTTAGCTTCTTGATTTAAAAAACTAAAATCAAATAAATTATTCTCACTTTTTTATTTCATTATATGCGTATTCTCTATTTTTTAATAATTATGTGCTGTTTTTTAGCGAGCTGTAACAGGAAACAGGATAATCCGGAGTATCACAAGTATACCAATGATTTAATCAATGAAACGAGTCCCTATCTTTTGCAGCATGCACATAATCCTGTAGACTGGAAAGCATGGAATAAGGAAACTTTAGATAAGGCAAAAGCAGAAAATAAACTTATTATTATTTCTGTTGGTTATTCTGCCTGTCATTGGTGCCATGTCATGGAAGAAGAAAGTTTTGAAAACGAGGCTGTTGCCAAATTAATGAATGACAATTTTATCAGCATAAAAGTAGATAGGGAAGAGCGTCCGGATATTGATCAAATTTACATGAATGCAGTACAATTAATGACTGGTAAAGGCGGATGGCCCTTAAACTGTATTGCACTTCCTGATGGGCGCCCAATTTTTGGCGGTACCTATTTTACTAAAGAAGAGTGGATAAAAGCCTTAGCCGAACTCTCTAATTTGTATAAAAATAATCCTAAAAAAGCCAGTGAATATGCTGATAAATTAGTAAAAGGAATTCAGGAATTACAGTTAATTAATGTCAATAATAATGAAGCGAATTTTAAAAAATCAGAGGTTTTTACTGCTGTAAACTCATGGCAAAAAGATTTGGATTATAAAGAAGGAGGCTTAATTGGCGAGACTAAATTCCCAATGCCGGGTTCTTTGCATTTTTTGCTTCGCTACGGTATTCAGAATAATGATAAATCGATTCAGGAGTATGTGCAGACGACACTTACAAAAATGGCTGATGGTGGAATTTACGATGCCATTGGTGGCGGTTTTTCGAGATATTCGACAGATGCAAAATGGCATATTCCTCATTTTGAAAAAATGTTATACGATAATGCACAATTGGTGAGTTTGTATTCTGATGCTTATCTGATAGCCAAAGATGAATTGTATAAAAAAACGGTGGTTGAAACCCTGAATTTTGTAGAAAAAGAACTTATGGCTCCTAATGGTGCTTTTTATTCGTCCTTAGATGCCGACAGCAAAAACAAGGCAAATCAACTGGAAGAAGGTGCTTATTATGTCTGGAAAAAGGAAGAACTACAATCTTTATTAAAGTCTGATTACGCTCTCTTTCAAGAATATTTTAATATTAATGAAAATGGTTTATGGGAAAATCAAAGCTATGTTTTATTTAAAAACCAATCGAATAAAGGCTTTGCTTTCAAAAACAAATTGACTTTGAAAGCACTTAAATCCAAAGTAAAAAACTGGAAGCAAATACTTCTAACGGCGAGAAACAAAAGGTCGAGGCCTCATTTAGATAATAAAACCTTAATTTCATGGAATGCTTTAATGATTAAAGGCTATGTTAGTGCTTATCGTGCATTCAAAAATCCGCATTATAAAGCAATCGCTTTAAAGAACGCTAACTTCATTCTAAATAATCAGCTTAAAAAAGATGGAAGTTTAAATCACAGTTACAAAGAAGGTAAAAGCAGCATTCCTGGTTTTTCAGAAGATTACGCCGCTGTTATAGATGCGTTTATTGCGGTATATCAAATAACACTTGACGAAAAATGGCTAAACAAAGCCAGACAATTAGCAGGTTATACAATGACACATTTTTGGGATAAGAAATCAAATATGTTTTATTTTACATCTAATGCTTCAACAAACTTAATTGCCAGAAAAATGGAAATTGCAGACAATGTAATTCCCGGTTCCAATTCGATTCTGGCTCATAATTTATTTCTGTTAGGACATTATTATTCAAATGATACTTATGTAAAAACTGCTCAGCAGATGTTGAATAATGTAAAAAAAGATGCATTACAATCACCAGCAGAGTATTACAATTGGCTGGATTTAATGATGAATTATACTGATAATTATTTTGAAGTAGCCATTTCCGGAAAAGAGGCAATTACTAAAACGATTCAACTGCAAAGTTACTATTTGCCTAATATTTTGATTGCCGGAGCAACAAAAGAAAGCACACTTCCTCTTTTAGAAAATCGTTATACAGACGACGAAACTTATATTTATGTTTGCGTGAACAAAGCCTGTAAAATGCCGGAGAGAGACGTGGCTATTGTGGTTAATAAAATAAAGAATAGTCGATAAATATTTGATTCATCCTAAGGCTGACTATTTAAATCATATTTTAAGACGCTGACTAAAAAGTGTTTAATGTAATTTTTTGTGTTTTCTCATTTTTACGACTTCTTTAAAAGATTTGAATTTACTTCTTAAAATTTGTAATATCAAGGCGCAAAAGAAACTGCTATTTAGATATTATTTAATTATTTGGTGGTTTTTTAAATTAAAATGTTTCTTTATTCTATAATAATTATCTAATTCCTAAATAATTATTTAAACAATCGGTTGTGTTACGGATTCTTTTTTTTATATTTGTAATAAATACACTTATAAATTACAGAATCAAAATTCAATTATTTGAAAATGCGAGATTCTACGAATATATTCAATTAACATCTAAAAATGATGTTAAGAACCTAAAGTTAGTGGTTGGTTATAAATGTTGTTCATTTTGGATTTATAACTAAATGTTAGTTAGTTTTTTTATAAAGCCGGAAGTTGAGTGCTTTCGGCTTTTCCATAAACATTGTTTTTTTGGGGTTACCTGTAAATAATAAGAAATACTGCTATTTTGTCTTTTTGACAAAGGAGAAGATTAAAATGAATTATTTAAATCATGAAGTTAAAAAATATTTTAGTGTCTTTTGTTTTACTCCCTTTCTTCCATTCCTGGTCACAGCAAATACAATTACAATCACCTAATAAGAAAATAGAGGCGACCCTGCAAATTGATAATCAGGGCGAATGGTATTTCAAAATATACTATCAGTCAGATAAAAATAAATTGGAGATAATTCCAAAAGTAAGTTTAGGTCTTTCCAGAAGTGATCAGGATTTTTCAAAAGAACTTCTTTTTAGAAAAGCATCAAAACCGAAAATCATTAAAGAACGTTACGAACTTCCTTTCGGTAAAAAATCAGTACGCGAAAATATAGGAAATGAAATCATTGTTTCTTTTGAAAACCTGACTAAAGCAAAATTAAATCTTATCATAAGAGCGTATAATGACGGACTTGCTTTTCGATATGAATTTCCCGAGAAGAAGGGTTCTTATACTATTAATGATGAGTTTACGGCGTATCAAATACCAAAAGAGCATAAACGATGGCTGGAGAAATGGAATCCGGCAAATGAGGGTTTGTATACTGTTTCTGATAATGGTACGATAATGCAACAAGAGTGGTGTTATCCGGCGTTATTTAATACGGCAGATCAATCCTGCTGGTATTTACTGCACGAAGCTGATCTGGATCGCAATTACTGCGGAACAAAATTAAGCAATACAAAAGACAGCAATTCTTATAAACTTACTTTCCCCGATCCAAAAGACGGCAGAGGCAAAGGTGAATCCAAACCCAATATTTCACTTCCGTGGAAATCGCCGTGGAGAGTCATTACTATTGGCGGTCTGTCTGATATTGTAGAAAGCACTTTAATCGAAGATGTATCAACACCAACCCGTTTTAAAACTACTGACTGGGTAAAACCTGGAAAAGTATCTTGGAATTACTGGTCCAGCAACCATGGAACCAAAGATTATAAACTCGTATGTGCGTTTGCCGATTTAGCCGAAAAAATGAATTGGCCGTATACGCTTCTGGACTGGGAATGGGATAGCATGGCGAATGGAGGCAATCTGGAAGATGCTTTAAGATACATCCGTTCAAAAGGGATAAAACCATTGATATGGTATAATTCAGGAGGAGACCATACGTGGGTGCCATCAACACCAAAGGACAGGATGCTAACGCATAAAAACAGGGTTGAAGAATTTACAAAACTTAAAAAACTGGGTGTTGTTGGCGTTAAGGTTGATTTTTTCGAAAGTGAAAAACAGGATATGATCCAATATTATTTGGATATATTAGAAGATGCTGCCCAGTTTGAAATGATGGTCTATTTTCATGGCTGTATTGTACCTCGAGGCTGGTCACGTACTTATCCCAATTTAATGACTTACGAAGCAGTCCGAGGAGCAGAATGGTATAATAACGGCTCTGAATTTTCGACTACAGCACCCGAACATAATACAATTTTACCTTTTACAAGAAATGTAATAGGAGCAATGGATTATACACCTGTTACTTTTACGAATTCACAATTTCCGCATCATACTTCGTACGGGCATGAACTGGCACTTTCAGTCCTTTTTGAATCTCCTTTACAACATTTTGCCGACCGGCCGGAAGGTTATTATGAATTGCCTGAAGAAGTTAAAACCTTTTTAAAAGAAGTATCTACAGCCTGGGACGACACCAAACTTCTTGACGGTTATCCGGGGCAGGAAGTGGTAATGGGGCGCCGAAAAGGAAATGCCTGGTACGTTGGGGGAATTAGTGCTTCTGAAAAGAAAGAGACAACGAAGAAACTCAGTTTCTCTTTTCTGAAGGAAGGAATTAGCTACCGTGCCGTCTTAATCGCTGATGGCAATCACGACAAGGCTTTTGCTTCACAGGTGATGGAAGTGAATAAAAATTCAACTATCGATATTAAAGTCCTTCGCAGAGGAGGTTTTGTAATTTCATTAACTCCAATGGATAAATAGCCTGATATGAAAAAAAATATTTACATTTTATTTTTAGGCTTTATATTCATTTCCGTGAAAGCGCAGCACTATATAAAACACTTCGTAAGCAAGGATCAGTTATCCATTGACTTAGAAGAAGGAGTTTTACACATAATTCCGCTTACCGAAAAATCGATCCGCGTACACTATCAAATTGCAAATAAAAAAGAAGAACAGGAGTTAGTTTTGATAAATAAACCGAATGTACCCGATTTTGCGGTAAAGGAAACGGCCAGTACTTTAGAACTTCGTACCAAAAGTGTTATAGTAAACTACAATAAAAAAACAGGCATACTTGTTTATAGTAATCAATCAGGTAAAGTCTTTCTTAGTGAAAAAGCAAATACAAGGTTATTAAAACCCGATACTGTTATGGGAGAATCCTGTTTTATCGCTGAACAGGGTTTTGAATCTCCTCAGGATGAATATTTATTCGGATTAGGACAGTTTCAGGATGGTTTTTATAATCTAAAGAATACCACAAGGAAATTAATTCAGGTCAATACACAAATTGCTATTCCGTTTTTAGTGTCGAATAAAGGGTATGGTTTGTTATGGCATCAATATGGGCTGACTTATTTTAATCCAACAAATCAGGAGATTCCCTTACTTAAGGATAGTAAAAGTGAAGGAGAGAAAAAGGAAGTTGAAGTGACAACAACTTCGGGTACCCAGAGAGTTTCACAACAGCAATCCATTTACTCCGGAAATTTTTCGGTAACCAAAGACGGAGAATATTCTATATTCCTTGATCTTGGAGAAATGGATAGTCGTCACTTAGTAGTGATTGATGGCAAAGATGTAATTAATCAATCCAATTTGTGGCTGCCGCCAGCGGTGAGTAAATTAATTCAATTAAAGGCAGGGGAGCATAGCGTAAAAGTAATTTGTAAATCGACGAACAGACCTTCACTTAGCCTAAAACTTTCTGATAACGAAACGGTTTTTAAATCTCCCAATGCAAAATCATTGGATTATGTCGTTTTTGCCGGAGATAATACAGACGAAATCATCGCCAGTTACCGCAATCTTACGGGTAATGTGCCTATGCTCCCAAAATGGGCATTTGGGTTTTGGCAATGCCGTGAGCGCTATACTTCAGGAGAGCATTTGGTTGCAACAGTAAAAGAATTCAGAAAACGCAATTTACCTGTAGATGTAATTGTACAGGATTGGCAGTACTGGGGGAAATATGGCTGGGGCGTGCCAAAGTTTGATGAAACCAATTATCCCGAACCAGAAAAATTCATAAAGGAAATTCACGATTTAAACGCTCATTTTTCGATTTCTGTCTGGGAAAATTTAAATAAGGAATCTGAAATCGGTAAGGAATATGTATCGAAAAATTTATTCCTTCCTAATAGCCCGTGGATCGATATTTATAATCCGGAAACCCAGAAGACACACTGGAATGTCCTAAATAAAAATTTATTTACATTGGGAATAGATTCCTGGTGGATGGATGCTACCGAACCTGAAAATGATGCCTTAAGAGGTAAGCAGACTTATTTTGGATTGGGTGATTTTTACCGCTTAGCATATCCATTATTTGTCAGCAAAGCTGTTTATGAAGGTCAAAGAAATACTAATCCGGAAAAGAGAGTCGCCATTCTTACCCGTTCTGCCTTTTTAGGGCAGCAGCGTTATGGAACAATCAACTGGTCAGGCGACATAGGCTGGGATTGGGATGCCTATAAACGTCAAATAGTGGCGGGTTTAAATTATAATCTAACCGGAATGCCTTATTGGACAACCGACATTGGTGGTTTTTTTCGTCCGGGATCAGGACAATACATAGATGAAAAATATCATGAAATCCTAACGCGGTGGTTTCAGTGGGGTGTATTCAATCCGATATTTCGTATGCATGGTTATCAAACAGAAACGGAGCCCTGGAAATATGGAGAAAAAGTGGAAAGTAATATGCGTTCAATGCTCAATCTGAGATATCGATTGCTCCCTTATATCTATTCAGAAGCCTGGCAGATCACAAAGAATAATTCAACGTTGATGCGACCGCTGGTTATGGATTTCAATGAGGACACAACTGCTGTCAGTACAGCCTATGAATATATGTTTGGAAAAGCATTCTTAATAGCGCCCGTCACGGCTCCTGATGTTACCCAGTGGGATGTCTATCTGCCAAAACAAAATGCCTGGTTTGATTTCTGGACCGGAAAGCGATTTGAAGGAGGACAAACGATTTCGACTCCGGCACCATTAGATAAAATTCCCGTTTTTGTAAAAGAAGGTTCAATTGTACCTGTGGGAAATGTAATTCAGCATACAAATTCGAAACAGGATGAACTTGAACTTCGGATTTATACCGGGAAGAATGCAGTCTTTACGTTTTATAATGACGAAGGCGATAATTACAATTACGAAAAAGGAAAACATATCGAGATTCCGATGGTCTGGAACGAGAAAAATCAAACCCTGACTTTGGGAAAACAAAAAGGAAGTTATAAGAATCAAACGGCACTTTATACAATGAATATTGTGTGGATATCCGGAAAGCAAAATGATACCATTTCTGAAACAATACAGTATACTGGAAAGAAAGTAGTAGTAAAAAAGACAAATTAATTGAATTTCAATAATATAATTTCAAAAGCATTACCTATTAATTATACAAACTAAAAAAAGATTACGATGAAAAACCATAACAAAATTTTATTTGTACTACTATGTTTTCTGTCGATACTTAAAGTTACAGGACAAAATCCTATTATAAAAAATATTTTCACTGCAGATCCGGCACCTATCGTACATAAAGGCACTTTATATTTATACACTGGACACGATGTCGCAACCGAGCAGGATACCAACTATAAAATGGCCGATTGGCGTGTGTATTCAACCACCGATATGGCTATCTGGAAAGATCACGGAGCGCCGCTTTCTCCCAGTACTTTTTCCTGGGCAACCGGAGATGCTTATGCGGCACAATGTATCGAGCGAAACGGAAAATTTTACTGGTTCGTTTCTACGTTTCACAAAAAAGATGAGCGGAGCGGAGGAGGTGCTGCAATAGGCGTTGCCGTTTCTGACAGTCCGACCGGACCTTTTAAGGATGCGATTGGTAAAGCGTTAATTATTAACGAAATGACTACCGATATGAAGTATGCCTGGGATGATATTGACCCTACTGTATTTGTAGATGATGACGGACAAGCGTATATGTTTTGGGGTAACGGAAGCTGTAAATGGGTAAAACTGAAAAAGAATATGACTGAACTGGATAGTCCTATTACCACTTTTAAGCCTAAAAATTATATCGAAGGCCCGTGGGTTTATAAACGAAAAGGAATTTATTATTTAGTATATGCCAGTGCAGGGACAAAACCCGAAATGATCGAATATTGTACCGCCAAAAATCCAACCGGACCGTGGACGTATCAGGGAATTATTCAGGAAAATGTACCTAATAGTTTTACAACACATCCGGGTATTATTGATTATAAAGGCAAATCATACTTTTTTTATCACAACGGAAGTTTGCCCACGGGCGGAAGTTACAGGCGTTCTGTTTGTGTAGACTATATGTATTATAATGAGGATGGAACCATCCAAAAAATAATTCAGACTACTGAAGGTGTAAGTAAAATCAAGTAAAGGTATCTTCTTAATTTAATCTTTTATCCTATGAAAAAAAGAATTAGGTTCATTTTCGTCTTCTTTGTTTTGCTGGTTCAGGCTGTTGCTTTGGCGCAAGCCCAAAATCCAATACTTTTTGCCGATGTGCCTGATATGGCAATCATCAGGGTTGGTGCAACTTATTACATGAGCAGCACCACGATGCACATGAGCCCGGGTGTACCCATTATGAAATCGACTGATCTTGTCAATTGGAAACTGATCAACTATGCCTATGATACGCTGGCCGACATGCCGGAGTTAAATCTGACGGAAGGGAAAAGCACCTACGGAAGAGGTTCGTGGGCAAGCAGCCTGCGTTTCCATAACGGGATGTATTACGTAACCACTTTTGCCCAAACAACCGGAGAGACTTATATTTTTAAAACTAAAGATATAGAAAAAGGAAATTGGCAAAGAATCTCTTTTAAGCCTTCCTATCACGACCATTCCTTATTTTTTGATGATGATGGCAAAGTGTATTTAATCTACGGAGCGGGTCAAATCAAATTGGTAGAACTAAATGATGATTTAACAGGAATAAAACAAGGTGTTTCTGAAAAAGTTATTATAGAAAACGCCAGCTCACCAGCCGGAAATAACATTATGTTAGGCTCCGAAGGTTCGCAGTTGTTTAAAATAAAAGGAAAATATTACCTGTTTAATATTTGCTGGCCCCAAGGCGGAATGCGAACCGTAATCATTCATAGAGCAGACAATATTAATGGCCCGTGGGAAGGAAAAGTAGCCTTACAGGATTTAGGTGTTGCTCAGGGCGGATTGATTGATACGCCTGACGGACGCTGGTTTTCCTATCTCTTTCGCGATTATGGCGCTGTTGGCAGAATTCCTTATCTGGTTCCTGTAAAATGGGAAGACGGATGGCCCATATTAGGAGAAAAAGGCAAGGTTCCGGAAACCTTAGCCCTGCCAGCCAGTAAAGGTTTGATTTCGAATTTGGTTGCTTCTGATGAATTCAATCGCAAGAACGGCCAGGAAGTATTGCCATTAGTTTGGCAATGGAACCATAATCCCGATAATACACTTTGGTCTTTAAAAGAAAGACCAGGATTCCTGCGTCTTAAAACAGGAAGAATTGATACTGATTTTCTTTCAGCCAGAAATACACTGACACAACGCACTATTGGTCCATCCAGTTCAGCTTCAGTGGCGTTGGATGTTTCTAAAATGAAAGAAGGTGATTTTGCCGGATTATCAGCTTTACAGAAAGAATACGGATTGGTTGGTGTAAAAGTTGAAGGGGATAAAAAAGTAATAGTAATGATTACTGCTGATAAGGATAAAACTGTCGAAGTACAACGAATCGCTTTAGATCAAAACCAGGTCTATTTTAAAATTGATTGTGATTTTACGAATAAAAAAGATGAAGCTAAGTTCTTCTATAGCTTAGATGGAAAAGTGTGGCATCCGATAGGTGAAACTTTAAAAATGAAGTATACGCTTCCGCATTTTATGGGTTATCGTTTTGGCTTATTCAATTATGCCACAAAAAATACGGGTGGATATGTTGATTTTGATTGGTTTAGAATTAAATACTAAGATGAATTATGACAAAAGATAAAAACTTTATAAGCGATTTTCTGATTAGAATTCGGTATTTGATATTGGTTTTAGGATTGATTTTACCCGTTTTAGCCTTTAGTCAGAGCAAAAATAAAACATCAAAATCAGAAACAAAAAGACCACAATACCGCAATCTTTTTAAGGAAGCAGGTTATAGCCAGGCTGAAATAGACCAAAAATTAGCCAAAGCCTATTATGATGTTTTTGAAGGGCCAAACAAAGTCTATTTTGAAGAAGGCGATTCTTTAGGATATGTTTCGGATGTCAAAAATAAAGATGCTCGCACCGAAGGAATGTCATATGGCATGATGGTCGCTGTTCAGCTCAACAAAAAAGAGGTTTTTGACCGTATCTGGCGATGGTCTGTCAAATACATGCAACATCAGGACGGACCCAGAGAAGGCTATTTTGCATGGAGTGTCAATCCGGAAACCAAAAAACAAAATTCGGCTGGTTCTGCTTCAGACGGAGAATTATATTATATCACCAGTTTACTTTTTGCTTCTAACAAATGGGGAAATGATACCGGAATACATTATTACAATGAAGCCAGAAGAATATTGGATGCCATGTGGAAAAAAGACGGCACCGGAAATGTTCATAACATCATCAATACCGAACACAAACAAATCTCTTTCGTTCCGGAAGGAGGCGGCTACAACTGGACAGATCCTTCGTATCATGTTCCGGCCTTTTACGAAATATGGGCCTTGTACGCCAAAGATGGTCACGAGCAATTTTATAGAGAATGTGCTGAGGTCTCCCGCAATTTTCTCCATAAAGCTACGCATCCGGTAACGGGATTAAATTCTGATTATACCGAATTCACAGGAGAACCACATCCTACACCCTGGATGCCGGGAGGATTTCGTTACGATTCCTGGCGTGTTCCAATGAACATTGCCATGGATTATACCTGGTACGGAAAAGATAAAAAGTGGCAGGAAGAGTATGCGCGAAAATTCCAAAATTTTCTCAGATCAAAAGGATTAGACACTTTTGATGATCAGTTTAACCTCGATGGTTCTAAACCAGAATTTATACTGCAGGCCGGTCCGGTTAAAAAACTCAGACATTCTATCGGATTGGTAGGAACCACGGCTACTGCTTCATTAGTCAATCCTGATAAAGAAAGTTTGGATTTTGTTCATGCGCTTTGGAAGGCGAAGCTTGAACCTTACGAAGACGGTTATTTTGATCCCTATTATGATGGTTTAATGTATCTCTTTAGTTTAATGCATCTCAGCGGTAACTACCAAATCATAAATCCGACAGGTAAATAAATTTTTAAACTTAAAAAATAAAAATATGAAACAGTATACAATTGTGCTCTTATGGGCCATTATTTTATCAGGTTTTACAGGTTTTGCACAAAACAGTCAGGCTATTGCAGAAGATTTTAAACCTTCAACTGTTAATCAGCCCGGACAGGAATATCCCCAAGTCAATTCGCAAGGGTATGCCCGATTTCAAATTACGGCTCCCGAAGCCAAATCTGTTGTGGTAAGCCTTGGGTTAGGTGGCGCAAAAGGAGGTACAACCCTTACCAAAGGAGAAGATGGTTTGTGGAGAGGCATTACCGCAGGCGCCATGGACGAAGGATTTCATTATTATCACGTAACGGTAGACGGAGGAATTTTTAACGACCCGGGTGCCCTTAATTTTTACGGCTCAACCCGTTGGGAAAGCGGAATCGAAATTCCAGCCCACGATCAGGATTTTTATGCCCTGAAAAATGTGCCGCACGGAAATGTACAGCAAATTCTTTTCCCTTCAAAAAGCACGAACACCTCACGCAGGGCCTATGTTTATACGCCGCCAGGTTATGATAAAGAAAAAGCAAAGAAATATCCGGTTTTGTATCTGCAGCACGGCTGGGGAGAAGATGAAACCGCCTGGAGCAATCAGGGTCGCGTTAATTTGATCATGGATAATTTGATTGCAGAAGGTAAAATAAAACCATTCCTGATCGTAATGACCTACGGAATGACGAATGAAATTAAATATGGTGGTCTGGCCAGTTTTAAAATAGAACCATTTCAGACTGTTCTGACAGAGGAATTAATTCCTTATGTAGATTCAAATTTCCGTACCCTTGGCAATCATGCGAATCGTGCTATGGCCGGTTTATCGATGGGCGGGATGGAAACAAAATCGATAACACTTAATAAACCAGAAGTTTTCTCTCACTACGCCCTTCTTAGCGGCGGAACTTATAAACCAGAAGACGTTAAAGACAAATCAAAAGTAAAATTGATCTTTTTAAGCTGTGGAAGTAAAGAGCGCCCGGATGGTATTAAAGATGCTGTATCAAGCCTTAAAACTGCCGGCTTTAATGCAGTTTCCTATATTTCAGAAGGAACAGGACATGAATTTCAAACCTGGCGCCGCAGCTTCAAAGAATTAGCGCCGCTTTTGTTTAAAGAATAAGTTTTCACTAAAAATAAAATTTTAATTATGCGTAAACTTAATAACAGCTCCACGGTTCTGTTCGCTTTCAGAAGGACTTTATGGAAACAGGTAATAGTATTTATTTGTTTTTTCAGCCTTTCCAACAGTTCCTTTTCTCAGAGTTTAGTATTAAACGATAAAGAATATTTTGAAACTCCGGGACTCAATGTCTGGGTTTTTAATAACGAATACAACGGAATGTTTTTCGACGAAAAAACAGCTGGAATAGAATTTATTCACCATGGTGTGAGAACGGTAACGGGTGGCGCCATCAGGCTTCAGAACACACCGGAACAATGGGATTTAATTCCGAAAATGATCAGCCGAAAAGTGAATAATGCAAAGAACACCATTGAAGTAACCCTGCGATATGAGGAATTTAATTTTGATTCCAAAATCATAGTCACACCAAAAGGAAAAGGTTTTATTATCGATGTGGTATTAGACAAACCGGTTCCCAAACAGTTGGAAGGAAGGGCTGGATTTAATATGGAATTTATACCTACTTCGTATTTTGAAAGCAATTACGTCGTGGATGGAAAAGCAGGAACCTTTCCGCGTTATCCTGCAAGTAATACAGAAATTAGACCTTTGGCTGAAAAAATCCCTCAGTTTGCGGGACATACCACATTTGATGATCGTGGAAGAAATGAATTTATAGCAACTCTTCCTTTAGAAAAGGGTAAGAATTTCATCTTTGCGCCCGAAAATCCGGAGCGAACTGTAAAAATTCAGTCGGAAGATCAGGATGTAATGCTTTTTGATGGGAGAAATTTAGGACAAAACGGCTGGTTTATAGCGCGAAGTATGCTGCCTTCAAACAAAAAAGGCAAAGTAATGAGCTGGTATGTAGAACCCAATGCGACACCAAACTGGAAGAGAGAACCCGTGATCGGATTTTCACAAGTGGGGTATATGCCGGATCAAAAAAAAGTAGCGGTTGTCGAACTGGATAAAAACGATAAAGCGTTGAGTATGGCATCAATTTTTAAACTTGGTGCCGACGGAAAATTTACAGAAGCACTAAAGGCAAATGTCAAGGATTGGGGAAATTATCTCCGATATAATTATGCCCAGATTGATTTTAGTGCAGTTAAAGAAAAGGGACTTTATTATATTCAATATGGCGACCAAAAAACAAATACATTTCAGATCGAAGATGATATTTATTCAAAGATATGGCATCCAACTATGGACGTTTGGTTTCCGGTTCAGATGGATCATATGGAAGTGAATGAGGCGTATAGAGTCTGGCACGGAAGACCGTTTTTAGACGATTGTCTTCAGGCACCAGTTAATCATGAACATTTTGATGGTTATAAACAAGGTCCAACAACAGATACGAAGTACAAATCTTTAGAACGCATTCCGGGAATGTCTGTTGGAGGCTGGTTTGATGCCGGTGATTTTGATATCCAGACTTTTTCACATGTCAGTGTCATCAATAGTTTTGTAGAATCCTGGGAAGCATTCAAAGTAAACAGGGATGAAACGTATATTGATCAAAAAACACAGTTCGTAGACATTCACCGTCCGGATGGCCAACCCGATATGCTGCAGCAAATTGAGCATGGCGTTTTGAACCTGGTAGCACAAGTAGAGAATATTGGGCATCCTGTTAGAGGAATTGTGGTTCCTAATCTTCATCAGTACCATCATTTGGGTGATGCTTCTACCGAAACAGATAATTTACCTTATAATCCGTCTCTTAAACCTTTTGAATCAAACGGAGTTTCCAGCGGTACGAAAGATGACAGATGGGCCTTTACCAACCGAACTTCATTTCTGGATTTTAGAACTGCAGGAGCATTAGCCTCAGCAAGTCGGGCTTTAAAAGGCTATAATAATGAACTTGCTGCCAAATGTTTGTCTCTTGCAATAAAGTTGACCAATGAAGCGACTGAAATAGATAAAAAGGCAAAACCGGATAACAGTCCAATGTCGAGATGGGGTAAAGGAAGTGATATGATTGCAATATTACAACTCTACTTAAGCACAAAAGATGAGCAATATAAAAAAGGTTTTGAAGATAAAATATGGAAGCTGCTGGATGATAATTTAGATTTTAATATCAACTCCGCTTTATTGGCTGTTCCTTCAATGGATGATACTTACAAGCAAAAATTGCGTGGCTATGTAATCAGGTATAAAGAAAAAATGATCAAAGAAAATGCCGAAAATCCTTATGGCGTTCCTATTGCAAAAAGAGGATGGGGAGGCAGTTCGCAGGTTATTAATTGGGCAAGCACGAATTATTATATTCATAAAATTTATCCTGATATCATGGACAAAGAAAGTGTTTATCAGGGTTTGAATTATATTTTGGGTTGTCATCCTTATTCTAATTTATCTTTTGTGAATGCGGTCGGAAACAGATCCAAAAAAGTCGCTTACGGAGGCAATCGCGCAGACTTTACCACAATTGCCGGCGGCGTAGTTCCGGGGCTTATTTTTCTTAAACCGGATTATTTGGAGAATAAAGACGACTGGCCATTTTTTTGGGGAGAAAATGAATGTATTATAGATGGTGGAGCGTGGTATGTTTTTCTGGCAAATGCCGTGAATGATCTGGCTAAGGAAAAATAATAAACTTTAAGAAAAACTAAAAATGGAACAAACTGTTTTCCATAATTTAATTATTACCTAACAATACCTTTGGTTTACTAAGTATTCATAATTAACTAATTTAATACTATTTACATATATAACATTAATTTTATGAAAGGACATTTACAATTATTTATTTTGTTGGGTTTTTGCTCTGTAATACAAGGAATCGGCCAAACCACAACACAATCGGCAACATTAACAGTTAATAGTAGTACAACTTACCAGAAAATTACTGGATTTGGTGGATTTGTTTGTAGTCCACAATTTGGGTACGATCATATGACAACCGATGAAATTAAAAAAGTCTGGGGTAAAAATAGTGAAGCAGGTTATAACATCATGCGTTTATATATACCCATTGGCAGCACTAATGCTTCAGAAAGCTTTCCGTCGTCATGGAGTCAATCGTTGGCTACGGCACAATTAGGCAAATCACTGGGGATTAAAATATTTGCCAGTCCCTGGTCAATGCCTGCCGAGTGGAAAACATACAATACTATTGACGCGGTCTATGTTGACGCTAACAACGTCAAACAGGATAATTATCTTTTGCCTGCGTATTATCCCAACTATGCCAATTATCTGAATGGTTACGCAACTTATCTCAAAAATAATGGTGCAGAACTGGATGCCATTTCTGTCCAGAACGAACCTGATGAACGTGCCAGCTACGCAGGATGCATCTGGAACCCTACACAAATTTCTGATTTTGTTAAAAATTACGGACAATTAATAAATTGTCCGGTTATGGCTCCCGAAGGAGTAGGGCTAACCGATAATTATTCTTCTGCATTTACCAGTGATGCTGTATCTGCAAATTACACCTATTTTGCGGGTCATCAGTACGGGAATATCCAGAGTGGATTAAAGTTAGTACAGGCCAAAGGAAAAGAGGTTTGGATGACAGAATATCTGATGAACTGGAATGCTACAGAAAACACTACCCGTAATTTTGACTGGAATAAGGATGCATTAAATTTTGCAGGACAAGTAAATTCGGCTATGCTTAGTAACGTAAACGCATGGGTGCATTACGCAACCAAGCGCTATTACGGACTGATGGGTGATGGTACAAACGGAAGCATAACTGGTGAAATTACCAAACGTGGTTATATCTTGTCTCATTTTGCAAAATATGCTACCGGAAAAACACGCATAGGGAATACCTGGGCTGATGGAGCAGGTAAGTTGAGCGGTTCAACCTATATCTCTGATACTGGTGACAGTGTAGTTGTTATGGTTATCAATCCTGCAAGTACTGCTTACAACCTTACTGTTGATTTGCCATTCTACACAATCTCAGGAAAAATGGTCAAAACTACAGAATTGGAGAATATGTCTTCAACAAATGTTAGTTTTACCACTGAAACATTCCGCCCAAAAATTAGTATTAGTCCCTCCAGCTTTACCACGCTTGTTTTTGAAAAAAGTAGTGTGCGTCCTGTTTCACAAATGACAGGGACAGCTTATCATTATAATAAAATTGAGGATCAGGTTGTAACCAATGCGGCATTTGGCACAACTTACCAGCTCAGTGGAAAAACGGTAACTTTTGACAATAGTCATTCGCTGATTAGTTCTAATACTACAAGTACCAACGGTTACCTGAAGCTCGACGACAGATATAACCAATTGGTATTACATATTGACAACATTACATCTGCATTAAATTTTACTTCCTCTAATACCACTTTATATTATATTAACAGCAATGGCGAAACCATGTCGCACAACTATGGAACGGTCAATTTTGATAAAAGCGGAAATTATGACTGGATACTTGATATTTCCCGAAAAGTGTTAACAGATGGATGTATAGGTATTCTCAAGCTTACAAGTGGTAATTACACTTCTGTATTAACAATTAAGCTGGGAGATGTCTTCTTCAGGATAGGAGATGAAAAAATGTTCCAATTTACGGGCACATACAGTAATGGAGACAGCAACGAACAAGATTGCCTCGAAAATTTATCGTATACATCATTAGATTATACAGGAACTTCTGGCATTACTTCTGCTCAAGACTGGAATGCTTCTGCTGCCAATAAGAATTGTGTTTATTACGTAAACGGCGCGGTTACAAACACCAATGCAAACATCATAGCAGGTACCTCCTGTGCTACTCTCAGTCTTACCGATATTGGTGGCAACTTTTATGCACCTGTTGGTTTTACAGCAACTACCGCATCCTACAATTGTACTCTTAACGGATATAGAATGTTATCCCTGCCTTATGAGGCTGCTATCCCATCCGGAATTACAGCCTACACTTTGCAGTACTCGGCTACTGAGGTTAATGGTTCCAAAATTACAAACGGTAAGATACC
The DNA here is from genome assembly GCF_059491325.1 of Flavobacterium sp. Flavsp81. Classification (NCBI taxonomy): domain Bacteria; kingdom Pseudomonadati; phylum Bacteroidota; class Flavobacteriia; order Flavobacteriales; family Flavobacteriaceae; genus Flavobacterium; species Flavobacterium sp. Flavsp81. The sequence goes on from NZ_CP168505.1 coordinate 4,897,423, forward strand.
TGCCAATATTCCGGTTTTAATTTCAGGATCCGGTATTTTTTCCTTTGATGGAACAGGAAGTGTTTCTACACCACACAATGTACAGGTCAATGATATGCATAGCGTATATATTGCTACAAAAGCCTATGCCGGAAGTTACTATTTGGATACAGTAAATGGTGTAACAGCTTTATATAAGTCAGTGAGCGGTTCTGAACCAACCATAAATCCTTTTGGTTCTTTTCTGATCCCGGGCATTTCCGTTACTGCCTCAAGTCTCCCCTTAAAACTTGATGGGATTTTATTAAATACAGAAAATAGTAATAATAAGATATTGAAAAGTTTTAAAATTTACCCTAATCCGGTAAAAGATGTCCTAAACATTGATTTTAATACTAATAATAGTTCTTCCTGTGAAATTTTTGATATGCAAGGAAAGCTAGTATTAAAATTTACTTCCGGAAACACGCAGCTTAATGTTTCAAATCTTCTAAAGGGATTTTATATACTAAAAATTACTGATTCAGAACAGACCTTAACATATAAGATCGTAAAGGAATAAAAATATGGCCAAGATTAAATTTCAGCTTCCGCAAAAACCTTTTACAGCGTTGCGTATCACTAAAATAATGTGATTCGTCTAATGTAATTGTGAATAAGCAACCCCATTTACCTTATCTTTTTGTATTAAAACAAATCAGGTTCACCTGATAAATGATAATTCGTTTTTTCAGCTGTTTCAAATCAAACAAAAATGTGATGAGCAGTTTTAAAAAAGACTTTTAAAATCAAATTATTATTTAGAAAAAGATTAAAAAAAATAAACAACACAATCGGTTGTTTTTAAATTGTTTATTATTAAATTAGCAGTAAAAAACTTACTCAAAAGCCAAGAGTATATTTATTAATTAAACCATTTAAGTTATGAAAAGAATTCAAAAATTACTTTTTCTGTTTTTAGTGTTTATTCCGCTAACACAATTATTTGCATGGCCGGGAATGCCACTGCCTCCTCTGCATATTGAAGGCAAAAATTTAAAGGATCCTTGCGGAAAAAACATTTTACTGCATGGTGTTGCCATAACTCCCAGTCCTTGGTTTAATGGTTGCTCTTATGGTAAATGCCGTTGGGATAACTATAATGTTCAAGGTTGTCTAAATTATAATAATGCAGTTATGGATGCGCTCACGGATACAAATAACGGATGGAAATTAAATTATATAAGACTTCATATTGACCCTTACTGGACCAATAAACCTGGTTGTTCAGCAGGAGAAAATGATATCTCATGCTTTGATTACAATAGATTAGTAACTTACGTAGATCAAGTTATAATCCCTTTAATTAATCATGCCAGAAGCAGAGGACTCTATGTTATCCTTCGTCCTCCCGGCGTATGTCCTAAACGAATTGCTTATGGGGACAATTACCATAATTATTTAAGAACTGTATGGCAATATCTATCGAGCCATCCAAATTTAAAGAATGTAGATAATGTTATGTTTGAAATAGCCAATGAACCTATAGAAATACTTGGAACAAATGGAAATTGGGGTGCAACGGGTGATGAGCATTTTGCCGCTTTACATAATTACTTTCAAGATTTAGTAAATAGAATTAAGGCTAATGGTGCAAATAATGTTTGTTGGATACCAGGAACGGGATATCAATCTCATTACCAAGGATATCCAAACCATTTGATAACAGGAGGTAATATAGGTTATGCTGTTCATGTTTATCCAGGATATTGGGGAGCTAATGCAGAAAATACCACTAGTTTTAATAATGCCTGGAATGCTAACGTACAACCAATTGCTAACGTAGCACCTATTGTAATAACAGAAACGGATTGGTCCCCGACTGGTGCCGAAACATGGGGTACTGGTACAACAAGTGGTTTTGGTCTTAATCTGAAAGGCAGAATTGATGCTGCTGGAAATTGTAGTTGGAATTTACTTGCACCAGAAGGGTTGATAACTAACGCAGATCCATATAATGTTACAACTGCTTTCAACAACAATTGGGAGGCTTGTGCTGCACCAACTAAGCAGTGGTTCTCTGAATATGCAAATAATAATATACCATCGCAAAACTGTAGTAACACTTCATTAATAAACAATGGTGTGTATGAAATTGAATTTAAAACAAATTCAAATAAGGTAATAGATCTTAAATATGGGACTAATGCAAATGGTGCTATAATCCATCCTTGGGATAGATTAGGGGGAACAGCACAACAATGGATTGCTATTGATGCTGGAAACGGCTATTGGCGTTTTAAATCAAATGCAAGTTCTACAGGACGTGTAATAGATCTTGAGAGCGCAGATCCAACAAATGGAAAATCGATAAGGCTTTGGGATGATTATGGTAATAATGCTCAAAAATGGTTAGTAACCGATGTTGGTAATGGTTATTATAGCATAAAATCAGCCATAGATACATCAAAAGGTTGGGACACTTCTAATTGTAATATGGATGGCACAGCAAATCTTCAACTTTGGGAATATTACGGGACTTCATGTCAATTATTTAAGTTCAATAAAATAGGGAATACTTCAAAAAGTGGAGATGAGAAAAATATTTTAATAAATAATATTGAAATAGATACTGATGTTCAGGTATATCCTAATCCATCAAAGGGTGGAGAGTTTAATATTTATTTAGCTTCACAGTCAGATGAAAATTATTCTCTAACTATATACTCAATAGGCGGTGAGTTATTATACGAAACAAAAAATCTAAAATCTAATACTAATCAAGTTATTAGAACTAAACTCGCCAGTGGTGTATATTTGGCGAGGATTTTTCAAAATTCAACTACAACAACCAAAAAGATATTAATTGAATAGTCCTATTCTAAAATAATACATATAGATTTTGAGATTAACTTTATAATTTTAATTCATCATTATTTATTCATTGAAAACCACTATTTTAATTAAGATTAAAGTAGTGGTTTATTTTTACTCCAAACTTAACGACCAGAGTTAGTGATATAACATGCTATCTAGTTTTTTAATAATAAAAATAATTTTAATCATTTGATTAAATCTTTTGTTTAATTCAAATTTATTTTTATCTTTGCCAAAGATTTACAACAATATGATACCAAAAAGCAAAGACGCAAGTACCGAAGAAAAGATAAAAGAAGCGGCAAGAACAGTATTCACACAAAAAGGATATTCTGCTACGCGTACTCGTGATATTGCCGAAGAAGCTGGAATTAATTTGGCGCTTTTAAATTATTATTTCAGAAGTAAAGAAAAACTTTTTGAATTGATAATGTCCGAGAAAGTAGCAAAATTGTTTGGTGTAATTGCCCCCATAGTTAATGGTGATAAAACTTCTGTTGAGGAAAAAGTAACCCTGATTGCTGATGCTTATATCACAATGTTGATTCAAAATCCTGGTTTGCCTTTATTTGTTTTAAGTGAAATAAGAAATAATCCCGAACATTTTGCGAACAAAGTACAAGCTGGAAGATTATTGACTGAATCCGTTTTTGTAAAACAATTGACAGAAAGTAAACCGGATATTAACCCGTTGCATTTTATTATCAATATTTTATCGATGTGTATTTTTCCTTTCATCGCAAAACCCGTTTTAGAATCAGCGGGAGTAATGACAGCAAATCAAATGAATGATTTTGCAGAAGAAAGAAAAACACTAATTGTACAGTGGTTTAAAGCTATGATCAACTCGTAGCTATTTTTTTGGACTAAATTTAATCAAATGATTAAAACAAATTGTTAAATATTAAAAAATTGAGTATGAAAAGGTTATTTGTATTTATACTGGTTTTTATACCTGTATTTCATTTTTATGCACAGCAAAATGATAAGCTATTGCGACTTCAGGATTGTTATAGACTGGCAGAAGAAAATTATCCCTTAACAAAGAAACGAGATTTAATTGCCAAAAGCAGTGAATTCAATATTGATAATATCGCCAAAGGCTATTATCCCAAATTTGACATTTTTGGTCAGGCAACGTATCAGTCAGACGTTACAAAGCTGCCAATTGGCCTTCCTGGAGTTGATGTTCCAATTTTAAATAAAGATCAATATCGCGCTTACGCAGAAGTGAATCAGCTGGTTTATGACGGAGGAAATTTAAAACAGCAGAAAGAAATGGCAGAAAAACAAACCAAAGTTTCACACCAGCAGCTTCAGACTGATTTGTATGCCGTAAAACAGCAGGTAACAGAATTGTATTTTGGAATTTTGGTTTTTGATGAACAACTGCATCAAAATGATTTACTTAAAAATGATATCAATATCGGAATAAAAACCGTTCAGGCACAGCTTAATAACGGCACAGCTTACCTAAGCAGTTTGGATTTGCTTAAAGCAGAATATCTAAAAGCAGATCAAACGGCAATTGGCATTCGCAATTACAAAAAAGCGTATTTGGATATGCTGGGGCTTTTCATCAACTTAGAATTATCTCCACACACGAAATTAGAAACTCCTGATAATATTGTGAATTCAATAGAAATTAATCGTCCTGAATTACAGCTTTTTAATTATAGAAATGAATATCTGGAGCTAGGAAAAAAAACAGTCGACATTGCCAATCTGCCCAAATTTAATTTCTTCGTACAGGGCGGTTACGGAAATCCGGGACTCAATATGCTTGAAGTGGGCTGGAAACCCTATTACATTGGCGGAATAAGACTGAACTGGTCATTAACAGGACTTTATACAAATAAAAAACAAAAACAGATTATTGATATTAATAAGCAACAGCTCGAAGTTGATAAAGAAGTTTTCCTTTTCAATACCAATCAGTCTATAAAAAAACAGAGTGCAGAAATAAGAAAACTGGAAGAATATCTCGCTTCTGATAATGAAATCATTATGCTGAGAAACAATGTAAAAAAAGCAGCTTTAGCACAATTAGATAATGGCGTGATTGATTCCAGTGATTATTTGCGTAAAGTAAATGAGGAAAATGCGGCAACACAAAACAAAATCATTCATGAAACAGATTTGCTTTTGGCAAAATACAGACAAAAACTAATAACCGGTAATTAAGCATAAGATGAAAAAAACAGCATTTATAATAATAGCATCAATAGCAATATCATGTTCAGAAAATAAAAATGAATTTGATGCAACTGGAACTTTTGAAAGTGTAGAAACCATTATTTCGGCAGAAGCGGGAGGAATAATTAAAGATTTAAAAGTTGAAGAAGGGAATGTTTTAAAAGAAAACGAAGTCGTAGGTTATATCGACACGATACAGCTTTCGCTTAAGCGTCAACAGCTTTTGGCACAAATTAAAGCAACGCAGAGTAAAAAACCAGACATCAATTCGCAGTTAGATGTTTACAAGGAACAATTAAAACAGGCAAAATTAGATCAGCAGCGCATGCAAAATCTGGTTAAAGCTGATGCCGCGACCAAAAAACAACTTGACGATGCCACCACAAAAGTTGCCGTTACGGAGAAACAAATTACAGCATTACAAAAGCAATTAGATATCAGTACAACCGGAATTGATGATGAAACCCAAACCTTAAAAATTCAGGTACGTCAAATTGAAGATCAGCTTTTTAAATCAAAAATTACCAATAGAACAAACGGAACAGTTTTGACAAAATATGCTGAGGCAGGAGAGATGGTTACAATTGGTAAACCGATTTATAAAATTGCCGATTTATCGACTATAATTCTTAGAGTTTATATTACCGGAGATCAATTACCGGACGTAAAATTAAACAACAATGTAAAAGTTTTTGTAGATGCCAAAGACAAAACCTACAAAGAATACAGCGGTGTTGTAGAATGGATTAGCGATAAAGCCGAATTTACCCCAAAAACAATTCAAACAAAAGACGAACGCGCCAATTTGGTATATGCCGTTAAAGTGAGAGTTAAAAATGATGGTTACCTGAAAATTGGAATGTACGGCGAAATCAAACTTTTAAAATAATGGAATCTGTTGTTGTAAAAAATATTACCAAAACCTACGGAAAGGAAAAAAAAGTTGCCGTAAATGATGTTTCATTTTCGGTAAACAAAGGCGAGCTTTTTGGATTAATTGGACCTGATGGAGCTGGAAAAACAAGTATTTTCAGAATCCTGACGACGCTTTTACTGGCTGATAACGGTTCGACTTTTATTGACGGACTCGATGTGGTAAAAGATTTTAAATCCATCAGAAATACGATTGGTTATATGCCGGGGAAATTCTCCTTGTATCAGGATTTGACTGTCGAAGAAAACCTTAATTTTTTCGCCACATTATTCGGAACGACCATTGAGGAAAATTACAACTTGATCAAAGATATTTATATTCAGATTGAACCGTTTAAAACCCGAAGAGCAGGAAAATTATCAGGAGGAATGAAACAAAAACTGGCTTTGTGCTGTGCACTGATTCATAAACCAAATGTTTTATTTCTGGACGAACCTACAACCGGAGTTGATCCTGTTTCCAGAAAGGAATTTTGGGAAATGCTCAAAAAACTGAAACAGCATATTACAATTATCGTTTCAACGCCTTATATGGACGAAGCGAATCTTTGTGATCGTATTGCATTGATCCAGGACGGAAAAATTCTTTCGATTGATAGTCCGGAAAATATAATCCAGAATTATCCGGATGAACTTTTTGCCGTAAAAGCGGTAAATATGTATGAGCTTTTGAAAGCTTTGGTGATCTATCCAAATCGGTTAATGAGTTATGCTTTTGGAGAATTTGCTCATTTTTCTTTCCAGAAAAACCCGGATATAGCAGATTTATTACAGTTTTTGGAAACAAAAGGAATTAAAAATATAGAGATCAAAGAAGCTGCTGTAACAATAGAAGACAGTTTTATAAAACTCTTAAGTTAAAATTATTTTTATGAACGAGAAAGTAATTTCATGCAAGGCATTAATCAAACGATTTGGAAATTTTACTGCCGTAGATTCCATCACTTTTGAAGTGGAAAAAGGAGAAATTTTCGGATTTCTTGGTGCAAATGGTGCAGGGAAAACAACGGCGATGAGAATGCTTTGCGGATTGTCGAACCCAACATCAGGTGAGGCAAAAATTGCAGGTTTTGATATTTATAAAGAAACCGAGAAAATAAAGAAAAGTATAGGTTATATGAGTCAGAAATTCTCGTTGTATGATGATTTGACGGTTCAGGAAAACATTACTTTTTTTGCCGGAATTTATGGTTTGAGCGATAAAGTAATCATAGAAAATAGTGCTGCACTTTTAAAACAATTGGGAATGGAAGATCAGGCTGACAAAAGAGTAAGTTCACTTCCGTTAGGATGGAAACAAAAACTGGCTTTTTCAACCGCCATTATCCATAAACCTGAAATTGTATTTCTGGATGAACCTACAGGCGGCGTTGATCCCGTAACGCGCAGGCAATTTTGGGATTTGATTTATGAAGCATCCGGAAAGGGAATTACCATTTTTGTAACCACGCATTATATGGATGAAGCCGAATATTGTAATAGAGTTTCTATAATGGTCGACGGAAAAGTAGAAGCACTTGATACGCCAACAAACCTAAAAAAACAATTTAGCGTAACCACAATGGATGAGGTATTTTATCACCTTGCCAGAGAAGCCAAACGAGGAGAATAATTTATACTATGAAACAATTTATAACATTCGTAAAAAAAGAATTTTTGCACGTACTGCGTGACAAAAAAACGCTGCTGATTCTCTTTGGGATGCCGGTGGTGCAGATTCTTATTTTTGGTTTTGCTTTAACAAATGAAGTAAAGAATTCACAAATAGTTGTGGTCGATTATGCCAAAGATATTGCTTCACAAGAAATCATTACTAAAATAGAAGCAAGCCGCTATTTTGAAATTAGAAAAAGCCTTGCAGGAAGCAAAGAGCTGGAGGCCGCATTTAGAACCGGAGAAATCAAAATGGCAGTAATATTTCCGGTAGGATTTAATAATCAGCTTTTGCATCAGAATAAAGCGCAGATTCAGGTTTTGGCAGATGCTTCTGATCCGAATAATGCGACAACATTAACCAACTATGTTACGGCTATTATAAACGATTATCAGGCAGAATTGAATCAGGAAAATCAGACGCCATTGCAGATAAAACCTGAAGTGAAAATGTTATACAATCCGCAGTTAAAAGGAGCACCAAATTTTGTTCCCGGTGTTATGGCTTTGGTTTTAATGCTCGTCTGCGTTATGATGACGGCCATTGCTATCGTAAAAGAAAAAGAAACCGGAACTATGGAAATTCTTTTGGTTTCGCCATTTAAACCTTTAATGGTAATACTTTCAAAAGCGGTTCCGTATCTCTTACTTTCAATGGTAAATGTAGTATCCATTTTGTTATTGAGTGTCTTTGTTCTCGATTTGCCAATTGCCGGAAACATACTTTTGCTTTTTGCAGAAAGCACTTTGTTTATTATAACCTGCTTGACTTTGGGAATTTTTATTTCAGTTAAAACGGATTCACAGCAAACCGCAATGTTGATTTCGTTACTCGGAATGCTTTTGCCAACATTACTTTTCAGCGGATTTATGTTTCCTATCGAAAACATGCCTCTGCCTTTGCAGTGGTTTTCAAATGTTGTGCCTTCAAAATGGTATTACATCATTGTAAAAGGAATTATGATAAAAGGATTAGGATTCTCCTATGTATGGAAAGAGACTTTAATCCTGTTCGTAATTACCATTTTCTTATTGATTGTAAGTCTTAAAAGCTTTAAAAAACGTTTGTCATGAGAACCATCAAATTTTTGCTCATCAAAGAGTTCAAACAAATATTTCGTAATCGCGCCATTTTAGTCGTGATAATGGTAATGCCTGTTATCCAGCTTATTATTTTACCGCTAGCCGCAAATTATGAAATCAAAAATATCAATCTGGCGGTGGTTGATAACGATCGTTCCGATTATTCCAGAGATTTAATCAATCAGGTTGTAGCTTCAGGCTATTTCAAATTAAGAACTTATAACGATTCTTATAAACAGGCCTTCAAACAGTTAGAAGAAGACAATGCTGATTTAATTCTGGAAATTCCACGCGGTTATGAACAAGATCTTATAAAAGAAAACAAACAACAGCTTTTTATAGGAGTAAATGCCATTAACGGAACAAAGGCTGGATTAGGTGCCGGTTATATCAGCGATATTATAAGAGAATATAATAGTGGATTGCGAAAAAAAATGAATGTTCCCACAAGTTTTAATGCCATTCCGGTAATAGAAATAGCATCATCAAACTGGTACAATCCGTATTTAAATTACCAATTACATATGGTTCCGGGAATCCTGGCTATTTTGGTAACACTTGTTGGCGGTTTTCTTTCGGCATTAAATATTGTAAAAGAAAAAGAAGCCGGAACAATCGAGCAGATTAATGTTTCTCCGGTAAAAAAATACCATTTTATTTTAGGAAAATTAATTCCGTTCTGGATTCTCGGCAATGTCGTTTTTACATTGGGATTATTAGTCGGCTGGATTTTTTATGGAATAATTCCGCTTGGAAATATTTTGGTTTTATACGCTTTTATAGCGGTTTATTTACTGGCTATTTTAGGTTTTGGATTATTGGTTTCCACAATTTGTGATACGCAACAGCAAGCCATGCTTATCATGTTCTTTTTTGTAATGATTTTTGTTTTAATGGGCGGTTTGTTTACGCCAATAGACAGTATGCCAGACTGGGCAAAAACCGTTTCAAAATTAAACCCGATAAGTTATTTTATTGATGTAATGAGAATGGTTATTATAAAAGGGAGTGGTTTTAGAGACATTCAAAAACATATTTTAATCATTATTGGTTTTGCTATTGTATTAAACATCGCAGCCATTTTTAATTATAGGAAAACATCGTAAACCTGCCTTAACTTTTTGTGGCGAAAAAGGTATTCTCTCCACTCAAAGTGTGCTACGAATGCACCACAAAGTTTTTGAGTGTTTTTATAAATATTGAAAAGTGATATAAAAGAAAAAACCCTGCAAATCGTTGGATTTGCAGGGTTTGCCGCTTTTTTTAGGCTTTTTGAAAACTTTGAAAATCTTGTTTTTTCTTTGTTTTTGAGCCTTCGCGGAGAAAGAGGGATTCGAACCCCCGGACCTGTTACAGTCAACAGTTTTCAAGACTGCCGCATTCGACCGCTCTGCCATTTCTCCAGTATGTTGCTATCATTTGCTGATTGCGAGTGCAAATATAGTGCGCTTTTTCGATTATAAAAACTTTTTCTGTCCTTTTTTGATGATTATTTTAAAGAAATTTTCAAGTGCTTCATAATCAGTATTTATTTTCGAAATATTTTCACCTTAAATGACATATTAATCCAAAATAGGTATCGGTTTTTTGTTTTCATCAACGGCAACAAACGAAAAAGTTCCTGAAACTACAGTTTCGCGGAGCTCCGTATACATTTGTTCCATGAAAATATCAACATGAATTTTACAACTTGTTCTTCCCACACTAATCACTTTTGCTACCAATTCGATTAAAGTTCCTGCCGGAATTGCTTTTTTAAAATCAATTTGACCCGTCGATATTGTTACAACCTTCTTTCGGCTGAATCTCGTGGCACAAATAAAAGCAACTTCATCCATGAGATGCAGTGCAGTTCCTCCAAATAAAGTGTCGTAATGGTTTGTTGTGCTCGGAAAAACAGCTTTAAAAATATGTGTCTCAGATTTTATGATTCTTTCCTCTACGGTTCCCATAATTAATAGTTTACGTATTCAGTAATCTCTAATCCGTAGCCTATCATTCCAACACGTTTTGTCTGTTGGGTATTTGACACTAGTCTGATTTTAGAAATATCTATATCGTGCAGAATTTGGGCACCAATTCCGTAATCTTTAGTATCAATAACTACTTTTGGGGCTTTCATGGTACCTTGTGATTGTAATGCTTTTAGTTCAGAAATTCTGTTTAATAAGTTTACAGCCGACATATCCTGATTAATAAAAATAACGGCTCCTTTTCCATCTTCATTGATGATCTTAAACATATCGTCTAATTGTTGATCAACATTGTTAGTTAAAGTTCCCAGTAAGTCATTATTCACCTGAGAAGAATGGATTCGGGTTAATATTGATTCGCCTAAATTCCAGGTTCCTTTGGTTAATGCAATATGTATTTGTTTATTGGTCGTTTGTTCGTAAGCTCTTAATCTGAAAGTTCCGAAACGGGTTTCTATATCAAAATCTTCTTTTTTAACGATCAGACTGTCATGCTGCATTCTGTAGGCAACTAAATCTTCAATTGAAACTAATCTTAAATTGAATTTTTTAGCTACTTCTACCAATTGTGGTAAACGTGCCATTGTTCCGTCTTCATTTAAGATTTCACAAATTACTCCGGCAGATTTAAAACCCGCTAACCTTGCAAAATCTATTGCTGCTTCTGTGTGTCCTGTTCTTCTTAAAACACCTCCTTGTTTGGCAACCAATGGGAAAATGTGTCCGGGACGTGCTAATTCATGCGGTTTGGTATTCGGATCTACTAAAGACAAGACTGTTTTTGCTCTGTCAGCGGCAGAAATCCCTGTGGTAACTCCATTTCCTTTTAAGTCAACCGAAACTGTAAAAGCAGTTTCCATATGATCTGTATTATTGGTCACCATTGGACGCAGATCAAGCTCCTTGCAACGGCTTTCAGTAAGAGGAGTGCAAATTAACCCACGCCCATGAGTAGCCATGAAATTAATCATTTCCGGTGTTGTTTTTTCGGCTGCAGCCAAAAAATCTCCCTCGTTTTCACGATCTTCATCATCGACTACAATGATTATTTTCCCCTGACGAATATCTTCTATAGCTTCTTCAATGGTATTAAGTTGTATTTTTGTTGTTGACATAATTATTCTGCGTTTTGAGAAGGGAAAAACCTCTCGGAAATTTTTTGAAATAGTTGTTGAATTGGAGTTGTTATTGCATCAAAATTGACCAAGCCATTATCATTTGTAGCCCGATAAGTCAATAAAATTGCAAGCGGTAATAGGATAAATGAAGACATCCAGGCACCCATAAAAGGTGTCATTCCACCTTCTTGTGAAAGTCTTTTTCCAAAAGTATTGATAAAATGGAATGTAATAAAAATTAAAACGGCAAATACAATTGGTAATCCAAGCCCTCCTTTTCGGATAATGGCCCCCAATGGTGCACCGATAAAAAACATTAAAAAGCAGGCAAAGGCAATAACAAACTTTTCGTATAAAGCTGTCAAGTGCTTATTGATGTCACGCTGTTTATCTTTTAATTCTTTCTGTGTTGATTCTATAGAATAGAGGGTGCTGGTCATATTGCTGGCAGCCATATCTAAAATTCCTTTTCTTTGTTTATTGTTATAAAGTGATAAAAGGTTATTAGGTAATGATTTTTTCTTTTTTTCTTTGTTATTTGTAACTAAAACAGGTTTGGAGATACCTACTCTTTGATTTATATTTTCAGCAAAAGAAATGACTTCATTATTTCTGTTTTTATTTAGCGAGTCAAGTGTATAGCGTAATTCATTAACATTTAGCATGTTGCTTGTGCTGTTAATGCTTTCGTTTTCAGTATCTACTTTATTTAATTCAGATAAGTCAATATTGATGATTTGTTTTTTAAATGCTCCCTTGACAAAAGGCAATTTAGCTCTGTCTTCGTATTTTTTTGGAGTCACATCCTGATAATAATAGCCATCATTAAGGACTAATTTCAAAATACTGGATTCTTCGCTGCTTATCAATTTTCCGTTCTTAGCTTTGATAACGGTTTTATTTTCTCCTGTATTAGTTGGTTTTTCATGAATAGTAACTCCTGTCAGGATATTACCATTCTCGCCGGATTTTTTATTTACTTTAATATTATAAAAACCAACATCATTAAATTGGCCTTCAGCAATTGCCATAGCAGGTTTGGCCTGAGCAATGTTTTTTCGGAAATTAATAAATTTATATTCAGCAAAAGGGATTACATTGTTTGAAAACCAAAAAGCAACAATACTTAATATGAATATAAAGATGATTAAAACCCGCATCGCTCTTTGCAATGATATTCCTGAAGATTTCATAGCGGCGAATTCATAATTCTCAGCTAAGTTTCCAAATGTCATAATTGAAGCTAATAAAACCGATAATGGTAAAACTAACGGTATTATACGGGGCATGGAAAAAAGCAGGAATTTTACAATCAGTATAAAATCCAAATCCTTACCTGCAAGTTCAGAGATAAAGAGCCAGACCGTTTGAAGTATGAATATAAAAAAAAGGATTACAAATACCGTAGTAAATGTAATCAGGAATGTTTTTAATAAGTATTTGTCTAAAATTTTCAACCTTGTAATTAATCTAATTTATTGATGTAGTACTTTGGATATTTACTCGCTACAAATGTAAATTGATTTTTTGATAAAGGCTGATTGGTTTTAAAAGAATTAACGGTTAAAGTTGTTTTTGTACCATTTTTTCCGGTTTCAATTAAATTATAGATGTGTTTTGTCTGTACATCAATACCCAATAGGATCTCTTTTCGCTGATCTTTTGTATTTGCAGGTGCTAATTTGATGTATTGAATTTTTCTTCCCTTAACATTTTGAACAATATCCATATTGTATTTGTATCCTGAATTGAAAAAAGTAAGCATTTTTGAAGGCGTTATGGCATTATCATCTTTTTCATTTACTTTAGAAATAGTAACTTCTTCATCTTCAGGAACAATTGTGTACGTTTTTTGACCATCAAATATTTTGGTTACACCCATGAAATTCAATACATACTGATTGCCTTTCATAATTACATTTCCTTTGCTGTCCTGATTAATATTTTCTTTAGCATTATTTAAAGAATATTTAAAATCAATAGTAATGTTATTGTAGCTTTTTATTTTAGCTGTTACCTGGTTCAATAAATCTTTGGCCTTTTTATCCTGAGCCTGAATAGAGGTAAAGCTCAAAAGAAGTAAAATAGCCATTTGAAGAACTCTTTTACTTTTTTTTGTGATAGAATTGTGGTTGATTTCTTGAATTTTTGTTTTCATGGTGGGGTTTAATTTTGTTCATTATTAAAAAATTGGTCAAGAGCACTTAAATCTAAGATGTTTACACTACGTGCTTTACTGCCTTCAAAAGGGCCAACGATCCCGGCTGCTTCCAGCTGATCTATTAGACGGCCTGCCCTGTTGTAACCCAATTTTAATTTTCTTTGCAATAATGAAGCTGAACCTTGTTGCGCATTGACAATAATTTCGGCAGCTTCTCTAAATAAAGTATCTCTTTCGGAAATATCCATATCAAGATTAATGCCACTTTCTTCGCCAACGAACTCAGGAAGTAAATATGCCGTAGCATATGCTTTTTGTGAACCGATGAAATCTGTAATTTTTTCGACTTCGGGAGTGTCGATAAAGGCGCATTGTACACGAACCACATCGTTTCCGTTAGTATATAATAAATCTCCTCGACCAATTAACTGATCGGCACCCTGAGTATCCAGAATTGTTCTTGAGTCAATTTTTGAAGTTACTCTAAAAGCGATTCTCGCAGGAAAGTTTGCCTTAATTAAACCTGTAATAACATTTACAGAAGGCCTTTGTGTTGCAATAATTAAGTGAATACCAATAGCACGGGCTAATTGAGCCAGACGGGCAATCGGAATTTCGACTTCTTTACCGGCAGTCATAATCAAATCGGCAAATTCATCGACTACCAGAATAATATAAGGTAAAAATCGGTGTCCGGCTTCCGGATTTAATTTTCTGGCTTTGAATTTATCATTGTATTCTTTGATATTTCTAACCATTGCATCTTTCAATAAAGAATAACGATTATCCATCTCGACACAAAGTGAGTTTAATGTATTGACCACTTTTGCATTGTCTGTAATAATAGCATCTTCAGTATCCGGAAGTTTGGCTAAATAATGTCTTTCAATTTTATTGAATAAAGTAAGTTCTACTTTTTTCGGATCGACCAAAACGAATTTTACTTCAGCAGGATGTTTTTTGTATAAAAGTGAAGTTAATACCGCATTTAATCCAACCGATTTTCCTTGTCCCGTAGCTCCGGCCATCAATAAGTGAGGCATTTTGGCTAAATCGACAACAAAAGTTTCGTTAGAGATGGTTTTCCCTAAAGCAATTGGAAGTTCCATTTCAGCTTCCTGAAATTTAGCAGAACCAATTACACTTTTCATCGAAACCATAGTCGGATTCTTGTTTGGAACCTCGATACCGATAGTTCCTTTTCCAGGAATTGGCGCAATGATACGAATTCCTAATGCTGAAAGTGATAAAGCAATATCATCTTCTAAACTTTTGATTTTAGAGATCCTGATTCCGGCTTCCGGTACGATTTCGTATAAAGTTACCGATGGCCCAACGGTTGCCTTGATCTGTGCAATTTCAATTTTGTAGTTACGAAGTGTGTCTACAATTTTGTTTTTATTTTCCTCTAATTCTTCCTGATTGATTGTAATTCCGCCAGTCGAATATTCTTTTAACAAATCGATGGTTGGGAATTTATAATTCGATAAATCTAGAGTTGGATCAAATAATCCAAAGTCGGCGACCAGGCGTGAAGCCAGATTTTCTTCGATAATATCTTCTTCTTCCGCTTTTTCAATAACAAATTCTTCAGTATGAACCGGCGTTTCTGATACCGGATTTATATTCATTTGAAGCGGCTTCAAAATTGGGTTCAAATCGATTTCTGATGAATTTGAAATAGTAGGTTTTAAAGCTTCTTTGTTGATTTCGAATTGAGAGATATCCGTTTTTAAATGAATATCATCTAATTCTTCCTCATTTTCTTCAATAGCAAATTCCTCTAAATTATAGGCGTTTTGTGTTTGTTGGGATGTGGTTATGGAGCTCAATTCTGACTTGATTTCATTTTTAGTGGAGTCAAAATAGGATTGAATTTTTTCCGGAGATAATTTA
This sequence comes from Flavobacterium sp. Flavsp81, assembly GCF_059491325.1. Classification (NCBI taxonomy): domain Bacteria; kingdom Pseudomonadati; phylum Bacteroidota; class Flavobacteriia; order Flavobacteriales; family Flavobacteriaceae; genus Flavobacterium; species Flavobacterium sp. Flavsp81. The sequence goes on from NZ_CP168505.1 coordinate 4,913,271, forward strand.
ATTTTGAAAATCAAATATACAATTAATCCAAAAAGCAGTACTAATAAAGTTCCTGTTTTTCCGATGTAATCCTGTGAGAATAAATTAAGTTCGTAACCAATAGTTCCACCCAATTCAGGTGCTGATGTAGCAAAGAATCCAAATAAAACAGAAACAATAATGATGGCAAATAAATCCCAAAACCAGATGTTTTTTAGTTTGCCTGTGGAAAGCTCCAATGCAAAAAACATTCCGGTAAGGAAAAATAAGCGTACAAAAATAAATGAAGCAATTCCGAATCCTTTGTATACTATTAAATCGGCAAGGTAAGCGCCAAATTTTCCCAGCCAGTTCTGCACGACTTCAGTACGATCGCCAAGCTGACTTACAGCGCTTTGATCTGATTGTCCGTTGATGTAAAAGGAAATGAATGCAACTAACAGTGCAATAGAAAACAGTACTAAAAGACAGCCAAAAACAAATTTTTGTTGTTTGGATAACTTCCAGGATCTTTTAGTCTCAGCTTTGGTTTCGTTTTTTTTGCCTAAAGTTTCTTTTTTGTTTGTCTTCGCCATTTTTACGTCTCCTGTTGCCTAAATAAATTTTGGTATATAAATAATTAAGCCTGTTGCTATTGCTGTCATTGCAGCAAAAAATACAGCTCCGGCTGCAATATCTTTAATAAATCCGATTCTTTCGTGATAATTAGGATGAATAAAATCGGCTACTTTTTCTACAGCTGTATTCAGACCTTCTATACTGAGTACAAGACCAATTGCAAGGGTTTGAAAAAGCCATTCTTCATGAGAAATGTGAAAATAGAAACCGGCAATAGTCATTATAATTCCTAACGAAAATTGTACCATGACACTGTGTTCAGTGGTTATCAATTTTAAGGCACCTTTAAAAGCGTATGTAACGCTTTTAAGTCGGCCTTTAACAAAAGTATTGTCTTTTTGGAATTCCATTCTTTAATTATAGTGCTGCTAAAGCTGCTTCGTAATTTGGTTCGTTAGCAATTTCGGCAACTTGTTCCGTATGCGTGATTTTTCCGTTGGCATCAACAACAATAATTGCTCTTGAATGCAAACCTGCCAAAGGTCCGTCAACGATTTCCAAACCATTTTGTTTACCGAAATCACCTGCTTGAAAATCAGATAGGTTAACTACATTTTCTAATCCTTCAGCACCACAAAAACGTTTTTGTGCAAATGGTAAATCTCTTGAAATACACAAAACAGTTGTGTTTTCTAAATTACCGGCACTTTCGTTGAATTTTCTAACAGAAGTTGCACAAGTTCCTGTATCAACACTCGGGAAAATATTCAAAACTAATTTTTTTCCTGCAAAGCTGCTTAATGAAGCTATTGATAAGTCATTTTGGACTAATTTGAAATCAGCTAATTGTGAACCAACTGCTGGTAATTCGCCTGATGTATGAACCGGATTTCCTCCTAGTGTAATTGAAGCCATGTTTTTTGTTTAAATTAATGAGGTTCAAAAGTAATGATTAAAATTTGAATCTAAAAGTATTTGTTGTGGGTTATGATGACAATTAGGTGAGTTTTAAGACTAACGAAAATTTGTGAATTTTAGTATTTTCCAATGTCATCCTGAGCGGAGTCGAAAACCTTATTCGTACTAAAGCCTTCGACTCCGCTCAGGATGACAAAAATTATAGATATTCTCTTTATTCTACAATCTTTCTCTATTTTCTTTTTTCCGCGAGAGGGATGGCAGCAGGCTACCGAAGTAGCGCGTACAGCCCGACAGCATTAGGGAAAGGGGCGAATATAGATATACTGGATTTGCCCCTTTTTTCTAATGGTGACTTGCCCTTATTATTTTAGATTTCAGAAGATAGATTTTAGATTTGTTGCAGAGTGTGAATATAACCTTATATACTTTACACATTCTTAAAACATTTCACAAAAAAAGCGCCTCTTTTTCAGAAACGCTTTCATCATTTTTTATAAGAGATTTAATCATTTATCTATTGAACCTAAAACACGTTTCATGAACGCATTTAACGCTTCTTTTTTATCCGTGCCCTGAACCACCATTTTGTGTACTTCAAGTGCACCGTACATATTTGAAATCAATTCGCCAATTACATCTAATTCTTCATCTTTTAGAGAAGGAATCTCAGTCATTGCTTCCAGAACTTCAATCGTTTCGATGATGTAATCCTGATCGTTTTCTTCGATAAATTGGGTCAATTGCTTTATTACGGGTAATTTCATTTTTTAGATTTTAGATTACTGGATGATTCGATTTTTAGATAAGATTCGAAAAATCTAACAGTCTAAAAATCTAACGATCGATTTACGCAATAGCGTTTACCAAATCAATTAAAACTTCTTGTTTGTTGGTTTGAGTTTCACCAACCAATTGTCCGTTTACGAAAGTGGCGAAAGTAGGCAGGTTGCTTACATTGGCCAGTTTTCTTGATTCCGGAGAATTTTCAGCATCAACCAAAACAAAAGTGATAGCTTCGTTTTCTGTTGCTAATTTTTTAAATTTTGGTTTCATAATACGGCAATTTCCACACCATGAAGCTGAATATTGTACTACTACTTTTTCGTTTTTAGCAACTAAATCTGCTAATGTATCTTCGTTTAAGTCGATTAACATAGTTTTTGTTTTAAGGTTCAAAGTGGCAAAGGTTCAAAGGAACAAAGCTGTTGAACTTTGTAAAATACAGCAAAGAAAACCTTTGCCGCTCTGTGCCTATGAACCTTTGTACCTTTATAAAATTAGTTCGCACTCAAGTACTCAGCAGTACTGATTCTGTCAGCAGACATAGCTTCTTTACCGGCTTCCCAGTTTGCAGGACAAACTTCACCTTTAGTTTGAATGTGTGTGTAAGCATCAACCATTCTTAAGTATTCGTTTACGTTACGTCCTAATGGCATATCGTTTACGCTTTCGTGGAAGATTTTTCCGGTTTCGTCAATTAGGTAAGTAGCTCTGTACGTTACGTTTGAACCTTCGATGATTACTGAATCAGTTTCTTCGCTGTATTCTGTAGTTTCAATATCTAAAATTCCTAAAATGTTAGATAAGTTACGGTTTGTATCAGCAAGGATTGGGTATGTTACACCTTCGATTCCACCGTTGTTTTTTGGAGTGTTTAACCAGGCAAAATGTACTTCGTTTGTGTCACATGAAGCTCCGATTACGATAGTATTTCTTTTTTCAAATTCTGGTAATGCAGCTTGGAAGGCGTGTAATTCAGTTGGACATACAAAAGTGAAATCTTTTGGGTACCAAAACAAAAGAACTTTTTTGTTATTGTTTACTGCTTCTTCAAATATATTGATTTTTAAATTATCACCCATTTCTGAGATAGCATCTACTGCAATACTTGGGAATTTTTTTCCTACTAAAGACATATTTTTCGTTTTTAAGTTAAAAATTTATTTCTGGTGCAAAAGTAGTCTATAAGTTTATTTACTTACAATAAGATGCAATTATTAATATTTATTAAATAATAGTTTTTTGTTATGGTTAAAATAAAATTATTGTAAGTTATTGAATGTCAGTATTTACCGGAAGTATTCCGTTGCAGTTATTATTTTCAAGAAATTGAATTCCTGCCATTTTTTGAAATTCTTCAAAATCCTGATATGCCTGAACTAACAGTGAAGCCTTTGAAAGGTTAGGAATTATGGGCAAAACATACGGATTTCCGAAGACATAAAGGATGCATTTTTTAGTTTGAAGCAAATTCGAAAGCAAATCCAAAACTTCATGGTTTATCTCAAAATTATTCATTGGTTTTGCCTTTGGAACAAATAATGAAATGATTATGGTTTCGAAGTTTTCCAGCTCTTTTTTGATTTCCGAAATATTTGAATTTTCTAAATTTTCAAAAGCAAATTCCGGAGAAGCTAAATTTGGATTTAATGTTTTGAAGAAAGTATTTTCGGTATTTTTATATAAACTCAGTTTTGCTAATTGATTGTTTTTTTGTGCTTCAAAAGCTAAAGTTGTATTTGAATTATCAATTATTTTTGTGATTGCATTTTGCGCAATTTCAAGATTTAATGCTGATGCTTTTTCGAAATTTAATTCACCGGTTGCAGAAAAAGAATTATTTAAAAGGCCAACTTTTTCTTTGGCTTTCATGATTCGGTTATAGCTTTCAAATATGCGATCAGGTGAAGCATTTTTAAAGATGGCTTCAATTCCTTCGGGAACATTTTCGGCAAAACATAAAATATCATTTCCGGCATTAAAAGCTTCCCATTCCAGTTCGCCTTTGGTTTGGTATAATTTAGAAACGCTGTGCATGTTTAAGGCATCTGAAATAACCAAACCGTCATAACCTAATTTTTTACGCAAAAGCGACTGAATAACTGATTTTGATAAGGTGGCCGATGTGTCTTTTCCTTCATTCAAACTAGGAACAGCCAAATGACCGATCATAATGGAGTCGACATTGTTTTCGATTCCTTTGATGAAAGGATATAATTCGTTTTCCAGTAATTCTTCTAAACTCTCTTTTAAAACCGGCAACCCTAAATGCGAATCTACATTGGTATTTCCGTGTCCGGGAAAGTGTTTCAGACAGCCTAAAATGCCAACTTCTGACATTCCTTTTAAATATGCTACGGCAAAATGTGCGACTTTTTCTTTGTTTTCACCAAAAGAACGATAGCCAATAACGGGATTATTCGGGTTATTGTTGATGTCTGCCAAAGGCGATAAATTATAATGAATTCCGGCTGATTTTAAATCTAAACCAATTTGTTTCCCTACTTCATAAACCAAATTCGATTTATTTTCAGGCAAAGCACCAAGCGTAATGGCGTACGGATATTGCGGTGTTTTTTCGATACGCATGGCTAAGCCCCATTCGGCATCAATACTAATTAAAAGTGGAGTAGAAGCACATTTTTGATAACGAATGATCAAAGCTTTGATTTTTTCGTAGCTGTCATCATTAAAAACGATTTTTTTCTTGCTTTCGTAGTTCGTAGCTGCGCTCGCACGACTATGAAAAAAAGTCAGTCCGCCAATATTATGTTCTTTGATTAAACGTTCGGTGTCCTGAATATTTTCTTCGGTATCATTTATAAAAACAGCAGGAAAAAAAAATTGTCCCACTTTTTGTCTTAATGCTTCGGCAGTGATTTTCATTATTATAAAGTCTTTTTCATGCAGACACTATTATCCATTTCTTCGTAAGGCGGATAATTTGGAATTATAGTATAGCCTAATTTTTGGTATAAAGCGATCGCTTCGGGTTGTTTTTTTCCTGTTTCCAGAATAGTATAAGTATAATGTAGTTCAGCTGCCCAATTTTCCAGTTCTTTTAAAACGGCAGCTGCAATTCCTCTTTTTCTATATTCAGGTTTTACATACATGCGTTTGATTTCGACAGCGTTACTTTCTTTTTCCCTAAAAGCACCACAGCCAACAGGAATATTATTTTCATAATACACAATAACGTGTTTTATTTTATCTGTTTTATTATATTGATTGTAAAAGGCATGATCTTCCCCGTCCCTGATTTTTAAATCCTGGTCTAATAAAGCTACCAGGTTTATAAAATCAATGTCGTCGGAATTGGTTCGTTTTAAGTTATTCATGATACTAAATACTTAGAATTGATGCTTACTTAAGTTTGTTTTTCTTTTGTTGTTTGGCAAGCTGGGTTTTGGTGTATTGTGCTTTTTCTAATCGGTTTTTAAATCGAAAGAGTTTTGGCAAACCTTCGATTCGGTCTTCGATTGTAATTTCTTCAAAAACAACAATTGCTTTTTCTAAAACCCGGATTTCGTTATCGATATCATTTTGGTTTTTGTAGATCGTAGCTAACCGATCGTAAGGATGATTTCCTTTAAAGCTTTCCTCGACATTCTTCTCATACAATTCAATTGCTTCTTTAAAATTTCCTGTTTTTTCAAATTCAGACCCTTTCAGGTTTCGTTCGGACTGCAAATTCTCATTGATTTCCATAGGTAAAGATGTTTGATTTGGGGTTAAACTTCTTCTTCAGATTTTTTCCCAAAATCTTTCGGGAAAATTAAAAAACGTGATAAAATAATACCGGGAATTGTAGCCAGAAATACCCAAATAAAGAAATTTCCGTAGCCTAAATATTCTTGAATATATCCGCTGGCCATTCCGGGTAACATCATTCCCATCGCCATAAATCCGGTTGCAAGAGCGTAATGTGCGGTTTTTGATTCTCCTTCAGCCACATAAATTAAATACATCATGAAAGCTGCAAAACCAAAACCGTAACCAAATTGTTCGATAATTACAACAGCATAAATATAGTAAATGGAAGCAGGATGAAAATACGCTAATAAGATAAAACCAATTATTGGCAAGTGCATGGTTAAAATCATTGGCAGCATCCACTTTGTCAAACCTTGTTTTGAGATAGCAATTCCACCAAGAATTCCGCCTAAGGTTAAAGCGATTAATCCAAAAGTTCCATAAATCAAACCGATGTCCTCGGTTTCAAGTCCCATCCCGCCTTTTTTAATTGTCTTTTGATTTCCTTTATTAGCAATCAATAAATCTACAAAGTCAATTCTGGCCTTATTTACATTTTTATATTCTGCTTTATCTTTATTTTCTACTTCTGCCAGTGGTTTCTTTTGATTTCTCATTTCCACTAAAATGGGAAGTTTAGAATAAAGCAGCTCTAGTTCTGAATCGGATAATTTTTCTCCATTCTTTACTTTTGAATTATATATTTCCAAAGCTTTTGCCTGACTTTCATCAGATCCGGTTTCAACCAGTTCATACTTAATTGGATCTACTAAAAATGGAGTCAGCATCTTAATTAATTGCGATTCTCCTAATCTGAATAATAAGATAAAAGAAAGGACCAGGATAATTTGTTTTTTTCTGAAGAAGCTTGCAAAAATGCTTGCAAAACTTTGTTTATTAGTATCAATAGGTTTCTCGCCTGCGTTTATCTCGGTTTTCGGTGTCGAGAAAAAATTGTAGACCGTTATAAAAGTCATTAACAAACCAACAGCAATCATGGTATAAGACCAGGCTTTAGTATTGTCGCCGTATTTGTGTTCCAAATATCCCGCTAATAAAACAATTAATCCGTTTCCGGCCAACATTGCGAGTCTGTAAAAGGTACTTCTGATTCCGATAAAAAAAGATTGCTGATTTTCGGGTAAAACCAATAAATAAAAACCATCGCTGGCAATATCATTAGATGCTGAAGCAAAGGCAGCAACCCAAAAAATAGCCAGGGTCATCATGAAAAAACCGCTTGTCGGAATGGTAAAACCGACTAATAAAAAGGCAATAGAGATAAGCAATTGCATCGATAAAAACCATTTTCTTTTAGTTCCGAATAACTCAATAAACGGACTCCATAATGGTTTGATTACCCAAGGCAGATATAATAAACTGGTATAAAGACCAATGTCTTTGTTAGAAATTCCAAGTTTTTTGTACATAATAACCGAAACGGAAATGATGACGGCGTAAGGCAATCCAGACGCAAAATTTAGAAGCGGAATCCAATACCAGGGTTTATTATCTGTTTTCATTAGGTTGTGCTGGGGTGTATATTTTAAACGTCTTTTTCAGGTCAATAATAGTTGGAATACTTTCGTTTGCAAAATAATCAATAAATGTGACAGCGCAAGCTTTATAAAGTTTCATTTTTTCGGCAGGAAGTGATAATGAGATAGTTCCCATATTATTTTCATCAATGAATATTTTATCTAAAATCTGACTTGGATCATTGATATTTATTTTCGAAATATGTTCTGCTCCATAAACCACCATATAGCGCACTTTTGTATTGAATGGGTATTTGATGTTGAAAATGTATTTTGAACTTAATTTTGTACTGTCTATAATAAATTCATTTACAACAGGAGTGTCAATAATAACACGTTTTAAATTTGGAACCGCTGCAGGTAAAGCTGGATATTTATATTGATTTTCTTCTAAATGACGAACGATGTCAAAGTTTTTATCCATGAACCATTTAGCGCTAAAATAAGCACTTCCGGATACATTTTTAAAGCTTCTGGCAAAATCAACCTGATTAGGAATTTCACTCATGAAATTCCAGCTTTTATCACCGTCAGCCCTGATTTTGTAAGATGCATGTCCTATATAAACGGCAGTATTATTAGAGTTTTCTGCCCACCATTTTACTAATTTTGAGTAAGAAGCTCTTGGGTTGTTCATACTCCAGTACAATTGCGGCAGGATATAATCGATCCATTTCTGGTCCATCCATAAAACAGGATCAGCGTATAAATCATCATAATTTGCTGTCGATTGCGTGTCGGAACCTTTTGGATCTACTGATTTATTTCTCCAAACTCCAAATGGGCTGATTCCAAACTGAACCCACGGCTTACTTGCTTTGATGGTCGTAGAAATGGTATGCACAAAATTGCTGACATTTGCACGGCGCCAGTCTGAAATACTTAAACCTGCACCGTATTTTTTATAGGATGCCGTATCATTAAAAACTTTTCCGGGAACGGCATACGGATAAAAATAATCATCAAAATGAATGGCATCAATATCATATTTATCGACAACTTCTTTTACAACTTTAGTCAGATGTGTCTGAACTTCAGGCAATGCAGGATCGTAATATAATCGTCCTCCATATTCGATCATCCATTCCGGATGCTTAAAAATGTCGTGAGTCGGGCTTAGAAGATTTTTGTTTAAATCGAAAGTAGCACGATACGGATTCATCCAGGCATGAAACTCAAATCCTCTTGCGTGCGCCTGCTCGATCATCCATGCTAATGTATCATAATAAGGACTTGGAGTCACACCTTCTTTACCCGTTAAAAAACGGGACCAGGGTGCCAGTTCTGAAGGATAAAAAGCATCACCAACACTTCTGACCTGTACAATTACGGCATTAAAGTTTAGTTTTTTATAGGCATCTAAAATTTCAATATAATCGGCTTTTTCTTTTTCAACATTATCAATACCGGTTTTTGGCCAGTCAATATTTACCACGGTTGCAATCCAGACACCTCTAAATTCGTTTTTAGGATGTTTTGTTTTTTCCTGAGAATTGGCATTCCATCCAAAGAAAAATAAAAATATGATAGAGAGTAACAGGTGTTGATTTTTATGCATTTCAATCTTTTTTTAACAGAAACCAAAAATAGTTTTTTTCGCTGACTATCGTAAATAATTCAGAGATTATAATTTAAACGCTATTTGTTTGGTTTTCATGTAATGGTTTGTTTTTATTAAATATTTTTTTGCCACAAATTGCATGAATTTTTTTGAATTATTTTTTCTAAATATGGAATGTAAAGTTAGTGGCAACTTTGTTTTTTTGCCACAGATTAAAAAGATTGGATGATTAATTCTATAAAATCCTTTTAGTCTGTGGTTTATTTTTTGAAATATTTTTTTACGACTGAAAAATAATTCAAAAAAATTCAAAAAAATTCGTGCAATCGTGGCAACTTTAATTTAATCCGGAAAAGAAATTTTACCCATAGTTACCGATGGAATCCCTTTGTTTGTACCAAAATTATAATTCCCTCCGGCAACAGTTTCATTAGCCAAAACAGCAAACAAAACGGCTTCTTTCGCATCACCTGAAATTCCGAGGTCATCGCTTTTTTGAAATTGGCAGGACAGTAATTCTTTTAACCAACCCACCAATAATGGATTATTTGCACCACCGCCGGACATGTAAATCGTGAAATCTTCAATAGGTGTTCCTGTGTTTTTTACCACAAACAGAATCGCTTCTGCAATCGTTTCGGCACTCAGGCGTGTTAAAGTAGCCAGCAAATCTGGTGCCGAAATATTTGTCAGGTTTGTTTTTGAAAGCGCTTTTTGTACAAATTCGGCATTGAATAATTCCTGGCCTATAGTTTTAGGGAAACTTTTCGTGAAGAATTTATCTTCTTTTAAAGTTTTCAAAAGTTCCAGATTGACGGTTCCTTTTTGGGCAATTTCGGCGTCTTTATCGTAGCTTTTTTCAGGAAAATAATGTTTGGTAAAAATGTCAATTAAGGTATTTGCTGTTCCGGTATCGGTTACAAAAACGTCTTTGGCGTTTAGGGAGGCGGGTAAATATGTGAAATTCGCAATTCCGCCCATGTTGAGCATAATACGGTTTTCGCCCTTTTTACCGAATAATAAATAATCGCCATAAACCGCCAAAGGAGCTCCTTCGCCACCTGCTGCAACATGTTTTTGCCTAAAATCTGAAAGTGTTATAATCCCTGTTTTTACCGCAATATGATCACCATCACCAATTTGTAAAGTCGCATTTGGGAATTTTTCCTGCTGATGCAAAAACTTCGGAGCATGCAAAACCGTTTGTCCGTGCGAAGCAATTAGGTCAACTTCCTGTGCGGGAATATTCCATTTTTGGAGACAATCATTGACCATTCCGGCGTGCAGGATTCCGATCCATTCGTTTAGTAAAGCCAAATGTTGAAAATCGATCGTTTTCTTCGCAAATATTTTTCGGATTTCGGTTTTAATAGCCTCGGTATAATTGATGGATTCGAATTCCAGAATTTTTACAGCAGTATTTTCGCCCGCACCGGAAACTTCGCAAAGCGCAATATCAAGCCCGTCAAGTGAAGTTCCGGACATTAAACCTATTATTTTTCGGGTCTCTTTTTGAGCGATTTCGTAAAGAGAACTTATATTTTTATTCATTAAAATGATGTTTTAAGGAAGTGTTTTTATTGTTACTGCTAAAATGGGATTTATTTGAATATAAATGTAGAGAAAATGAGGCTTTTTTTTGATTTAATAACAGGTATAAATACGTGGTTATTTATATTAGTTAATTAATATTTTTGAGGGAAGATTTTTTTTTTACGATTCTATAACGTCTAAATGATACATGAGGTCAATATTAACCTACATTTTACACTTTTTATACTGGGTTTGGTTTATATATTTTGTTTTTTACGTCATTCAGGAGATTATGACACTGAAACAGGTTTTAGTAGGTGAAGGGATAATTTTTATGGTAATCTCTACTTTTGTTTTATTTTTTGTTGGGCTTTTTTTGTATTTATTTACGCTTACTTTTGAGATTTCAAATACGTTTAATAAGTATTTAAGATCTTCATCTCTGTTTTTTTGTTTTACTCTGGTTGTTTTGTTTTTTCTTGTTTTAAGAGGAAATAGCTTGCTGGGTTTAGAATATTAGGCTCTAAGATTCCCATAAATTCGGAAAAAGCAATCGAATTCCATAAAGGTTAAAAATTGTAGAAAAAGTTTTATAATTAATTGTTAAGTTTGCTTCGAAATTCCTCAGAAATGTTTTACGGATTAATTTCCTCAAACAAAAACTTAACTTAAAAAAACTATGAAAACATTTTTTTATTCTGTTGCCTTAATGCTACTGTCTTTTTGTATGAAAGCCCAGGAAAATAGTCTATTTACTACAGGATTTGAAGAAACCATATCTTCAAAAATATTAGGACAAGAGCGCAAAGTCTGGATTCATATTCCTAAAAGCAATGGAGGCGATAAAATTAAGGACAGAGGAAATTATCCGGTGATTTATTTGTTGGATGGAAGCGAAAATTTCAACACGGTTGTGAGCATTACTGAACACATGGCGGAATCTAATCTTTGCCCGCCAATGATTGTGGTTGGAATTCTGCACGAAAACCGACTTGTTGATTTAACAACCGGTACAGATAAAGAATTACCAAATGTTGTAGGGGGCGGAGAAAAATTCATGTCGTATGTCGAGAAAGAACTGATTCCTTATATGGATGCAAATTATCCAACAACATCGTACAAAACTTTTATTGGGCATTCTCTTGGTGGCTTAACAGTTATGAATACTTTTCTTCATAAACCGAGTTTATTTAATTCGTATGTTTCTCTTGATGGTTCATTGTGGTGGGACAATCAGAAACCTGTAAAAGAAGCTAAAACGATTTTACCGACTCAAAACTATAAAGGAAAAACAGTGTTTATGGCAATGGCAAATCGTTTGGAAAGAGGCGTAGATACCTTAAGCGTTCAAAAAGATACAAGCGGAACTACCGGACTTATTCGCAGTAATTTAGAATTTATTAAAGAACTTTCTAAAAACAAAAAGAACCAATTGCGTTTCAAACATAAATTTTATGAAGACGATAATCACCCTTCGGTTCGTTTGATTGGAGAATATGATGCACTTCGCTTTATTTTTGAATTCTACAAACTTAAAATTTACGACAGCGAATTAAAAAATCCTGATTTCAAATTAGATGCTTTATTGGTAGCACACTACAAAAATGTTTCTGAAAATTTGGGGTATATCGTTAAACCGGACGAAAACCAAATTAATAATTTAGGGTATCAAATGATGGGTACCAAACAATTTACAAAAGCAGAAACTTTATTTAAACTGAACATTGCGAATTATTCCCAAAGTGCCAATTGTTATGATTCTCTGGGTGATTTATATCTTGAAAAAGGCGATAAAGCTAAAGCGATAGAAAGTTTCAAAAAAGCTTTAACACTGAAAGCAATTCCCGAAACTAAAGAGAAATTGGAGAAGTTATTGGCGGAGAAGAAGAAGTAGATTATTTTATTATAAAAGGTGAAAGCTTAACTGTTATGTTGAGCTTTTTTTATGGATAAAATCGGGTATAAGTACGTGATTGTTTAGAATAGTTAATGGATACTTTTGAGAGATATGATTTAAATTCTTAAAAAAAAGGTTTTCCATAAAATACTAGTGAATTTTAAAATGATATTTGATTGATTATTAATTTTTATTAACCAATTAAATTTAAAAGTTATGCAATTAGAAGGTGCTATTATAAAAGAACAAGGCCAAAATTTTGCTATTGTAATTGTTAAATCTCATGTATTGAATTCAAGTGAACGAGATAATGCAGTTCAGCAATTTTCAAGATATTTTCATGGAATGCCAATTATTTTAATGGCACAAAATTCTAAAGGAATTCCAACATATTATGGTCGGACAGATATTGTGAGTTTTTTGTCTAAATTACATATATCTCAAATTCCTTGGAAAAAATATACTTTCAATTAACACATTAGATTATGATTACTTATATTCACAACTTAAAAAAGTATTATGGTTTTTGATGTTGATAAAGGTTTAAAAGGTTTAGTTGTTCATCATGAGCCTATGACTGATTTACAATTAACAAAGATTATTGCTAGTTTTTGATGAAGTTCATATGACACCACCTGATGATAATAGATTCTTTTTAGAAAAAGGAGCTATATGTTATTACTATAAAGATGTAGGTAATCAAAAAATACTATACAGTGTTGATGGGTTAAAGTTATTAGATTCATTTAAAAATGTTCCTGAGCCGGATGTTCCTAAAGATTCACTTCCTATTGCTAATGTGCTTAATTATGGAGGGAGTAAAGATAAAAGAATTGAACCTTATCAGGCAATCGTAATTAGTGATATTTTACCTTATTTCAAGAATGATCAGTTTGAAAAACAAGAGTTAATTTTACTTGATAAATTTGAAAAAGCACTTGATAAAAAACATATCCAAGTATTAGACTATAAAAAAACAGATTTTTATTTACGAAATAGTATTTCTTTGAAAATAGCTTATGATTTTGATGTTTCTGATAATAGATCTTTAGATCATCTTAAATATTTATTTTTAAAAGAAAAAACTGAAGGAGTAAATATGTTTATACCAAGTCCTGCTTTTCCAGAAATGACACATTTTAAATACTTTCCTCATGTAAAATATAATTCTTCATTACAAAATAATAATGAGGGAAAAGAGTATGACTATGAGAGACAATATTTTTCAATAATTGGAAAAGTTAATAAAAAATTAGCACTTAGTAATGAATATAATTTGATTCCAATCTTTATTAATCAAAGAATCCACGATTATTTTAGATTTAAAGTTTTAAAGTCTAAAGAAAATGAAGATCCGGTTTTTAATGAAGAATGGAAGAAAAGCTATGATAGAAAGCTTGTAAATTTAGGTAATATTCTTTTTCAGTCATCAAATGTTTTTTTGAGCAATGATAGACTTGAAACAATATCTATCCCTGAAATTTTATCATATAAGGAACAGTGTCTGAATGATCTATATAGGTTAAGAAAAGAATTGTTTAACGAAATTAATAATATAGTTAGTTCTAATTACACTAATTCAGATAGTTTAGAAATAAAAGCTATATTAGAAAGGAAAATAATACCACAATTTTCACAATATCAAAGTTCTCAAAATCAGATTTTATCAAAAACGCTTAAAAATATTTCTACATATGGAATCGCATATGGAGCAGCTTATGTAGGATTCGTTGAAGGACTATCTCCTTTGTTAATTGCTGCTTTGAGTGGTCTAAGCCCTAAATTAGCAGATAATCTTTTGCAATTATCTGGGAAGTTAAATGATAAAAAGAAAAGAAAATATGAAAATACGTTTTCGTATTTTTTGAATGTATAGTCAGTAAGAATTATAAGAAAAATGAAAGGCTATTAAACTTACTGCGTATTGTGATTTTAAATATCTAGATAAAGTAAAATAATAATTTAAATTCCTAATGTAGTTTTATAAAAATGAATCAAAAACAAACGTTAAATATCTTACTTGTAATCTCAATAATTGTTATTTTGATTAATAATTTTTTCTTTAATGAAACGCCTGAATTTATAAGCATTGGGCATGAACTTGGACAAGTTTTTTCAAATTTAAGTTTAGCATATCTAGCAAGTTATATTTTTTATTTAGTTGTTGTTGTAACAAAAAAAAAAAGGATAAAAAAAATGTAAACATTTCAGTTTATAATCTTACTGATTCACTTTTAGATCACGCATATATTATTTACAATGAAATAATCGAGACTACTGGAACACCCCACGACAAATATACTAAAGAAACAATTTCTAGAGAAGAATATTTTGCTTTGCTAGAATTATGTGATCCAAGTTATATTCCCAAGAATAAGCATTTTGGAACTGTGTTTGAACCACAATATGCTACTGTAGCTCAATTTATCCATAATGGTACGATTTATAATACGGATCGCTACATTAATAAAATTTTTGAATTTATGCCATTTTTAGATACTGATTTTGTAGCACTACTTAATAGATTGAGGCATTCTTATTTTTACCGAAAAGGAGCTGACACATTATTATTGATAGTAAAAGGAAATATTAAAGATAAAAAAATTGGAAAGTTTGAATCAATGTATGAATATTTAGAAATATTGAGAGAAATTGAAGCTTATAATGAAAAAAACCATAAAAAATATTTAAACTGAGTCACGTTCTCATCGTTTGCAACGCGGATAATTAAATCAAAGCAACTTGTAATCTAACTAGCGCTCATTTATCTACAACTCTGGTGCTCGATTGCATCGAGTACCTACTTAAATTATGTAAACAAATCGTAGCGTTTGCAACGCGGATAATTAAACCCCAGCAACTTGTAAAACCGTTGCAGCTATTTTAAAAATCAATACCTTTAGGATAAAATTAATGTCTGGAAAATATAAGGTTATTGATAGTACGGTACCAACTTTTGTTACCATAACAGTTGTAGACTGGGTAGATTTATTTGTGAGGCCTGTTTATTGCAATATTTTAGATGATTCCTTAAATTATTGTATCAAAGAAAAGGGATTAAGTGTACATGCTTACGTTTATATGTCCAGTCACATTCATTTAATTGTTACAGCAGCTGATGGGGAATTACAAAATGTTATTCGGGATTTCAAAAAATTCACCTCAAAGAAACTTATTGAAGCTATCAAAGAATTTCCGGAAAGCAGACGGGAATGGTTATTGCGAAAATTTAGTTATGAAGCCCAAAAATCAGACAGGGCAAAAAATTATAAGTTATGGAAAGATGGCTTTCATCCTGTTATATTAGATACTTTAGAAAAAATTGAACAACGTATAAATTATATTCATTACAATCCTGTAGAAGCTGAAATTGTTTTTCATGAAAGAGATTTTGTTAATAGCAGTTATAGAAATTATGAAGAAGATAACAGCGTTTTTTGCAATGTAATGGTAGAATCTTTATGGTAACGTTATCCACGTTGCAAACGCTTTGTTTAGTATTTAGAAGTAAGTAGGTACTCGATGCAATCGAGCACCAGAGTGCATTGTTTTTCATGAAAGAGATTTTGTTAATAGCAGTTATAGAAATTATGAAGAAGATAACAGCGTTTTTTGCAATGTAATGGTAGAGGCTTTATGGTAACGTTATCCGCGTTGCAAACGAAGTAGGTACTCGATGCAATCGAGCACCAAATGAGACAATAATACACGAAATACGGGTGTCAGGATTAGTCGATAGAAGAGACATAGATTTACTATCTATATTTTCGCTAATCAACTAGGAGAAAAAAGAATGTTATCATCTGATTGAAAAATATTTTTCTTAAATTAGAGAAACAATTAAATTCAAAAAACATGAATCCATCAAAAATAATAGGAATAATTCTGATCATTATTAGTCTCGGTGTGGGATATATAGGTATCAACAAGATAGCTGATAATACAAAAGAAATTAATTTATTAGGGCTAAAAATTGACGCATCCAACGAATCCGGTAAGGAACAAGGATACCTTTATTTAGGGCTGGCCGTCATTTTACTTGTGGGCGGAATTTACACGGTCAATAAATCAAAATAAAGTTCAGTAAGTAGATACTGCAAATCCGCGCTGTCGTTGTATAAATATTTGATAACTATCTTTTTATAATTGATATTTCTAACAAATCCCATTATAAACCGACAGCCCTAGCCCTGATGGAAGCGGCATCCTTTTGTGTCTCGTTTGTAACGAGACATAAAAGATACAGCGTACAGTAGGAAGCAGCTCCTGATTAAACAAAAAAACCGCCTCAAAACGAATTGAGACGGCTTATATGATCGAAAAGCTGAATTAATCTTAGAACTTATAAGTTACTCCAATTCTTCCGTTTATTGGCTGTTCCGTTTGCCAGTAGTAAGCATTCACGTTGGTAGAGGCATAATAAGAACCACTGTAAAGATATTTATCAAGGATGTTGAATACATTGGCGGTAAATTTCAGCTTTCCGGTTTCATATGATAAACCTCCATCGAGTTTGAAATATTCCGGCAGTTTTTCAAGTCCCGGACTCCATGTATCCGTTTGGCGGCCTGCAAGATAAGTTCCTCCAATAGAAGCACCCAGTCCTTTAAGTTTTCCGCTTACCAAAGTATAATTTAACCAGGCGTTTGCAACATGTTTAGAAAATCCCGGAACAGTAGAACCAACCACAATACCTGGTACATTAGAGTCTTTTACTACAGATTCTGTAAAGGCGTAATTCGCGATCAGATTCAGACCGTCAATAATTTTTCCTCTTACGTCAAATTCAACTCCACGTGCTCTTTTTTCGCCCAGAACAACTTTAAATTGTTCATTTGGTTCATTATCAGGATCAGATGTGAGTTCGTTTTGTTTTAATATACTGTAAGCAGATGCTGTAGTGCTCCAGGTTCCGTCAAACCAGTCTTTTTTGATACCAAACTCAACATTGCTGCCGGTAAGCGGTTTGATTTTATCACCATTTTTTATGATTCCGGACTGTGGTGTAAATGCCTGATCGTATAATCCGTAAACTGCCAAACCATCAGTTATCGTAAAACTAAGACCGGCGCGTGGTGTAATATGGCTGTCCGCCTGAGTTTCACCCCAGTTGGTTTGACTGATCCAGGTGTATCTTGCGGCAAGGGTCAGTCTCAGTCTGTTTTCGAAAAACCCAACTTCATCCTGAACATAACCTGCAGCATATTCTGAATTCATGATTCCGCCGGCTCTTTTGCTAAGAGGCGTGTCACGATCAAAATTCGGCAATCCGTTGGCAGGAGTTCCGTAATCGGGAGCAAAAATATCAAATGGATCAGCGAAGGTATCCAAATCATGCGACTGATTCCAGTCTGCCATATAATCTTTGCTTCCTAAATCGATACCTCCTAATACTTTATGGCTAACCGGTCCTGTATTGAATTTTCCGTTCAGGAATATTTGCCCTAAATACATATTGCTTTCGGCATCCCAAATACCTACGTTTCGTATAATTTTACCAACAGCAAGAGTACCGTCAGGTGTACCGTCATAATCTAAGTCAACAGGACCGGGACCTACACCGCTTGGCCATGAACTGTAGCCTTCCTGCAGATATTTAAAATAAGATGTTTGTGCAGTAAGCTTCCAGTTATCATCAAACTTATGCTCAAACATAAGATATCCGCTATGATCATTAATTTTCGTATCGGGCAAACCTGGCTGTGTCATTGTAAAATCTCTTGGCATTGTTGCATATCCGCCTGCATCAGCGCCAAAAACATAGTAAGAGCCAACCTCGGTCATATTAGCATGCTGGTAATTATATTCAAGAGTAATTTTTGTTTTATCGTCAATCTGATAGGATAATACGGGAGCAATGACATAACGGTCATTGTGCTCAAATGGCCGGTGCGAACCTTTCTTTTGCAAAGCACCATTGAAGCGGTATAAGAACTTCCCTTTTTTGTCGAATTTCCCGTCAAGGTCAATACTGGCTCTGTAAAAGTCATAACTTCCACCCATTACTGTAGCTTCGCCTTTGGTGATTCCTGTTGGTTTTTTGGTTACGACATTGTAAAGACCACTTGGATCACCACTGGAAAGCATGAATCCGGCCGGGCCTTTTACGAATTCGATATGATCTACAAAACTCATGTCTTCGGTAAGCGGTCCCCAGAAAGAAGATACTACGTTGAAACCGTTTCGGAAAGCCTGAATTTGTGATCCGCGCATGGTAATATTAGTGTACATATCGCCCCAGTGCTCTAAACGTACAGCACCGCTCACATTACGTATAACCCCGTCGCTCATACTGATAATTTGCTGATCTTTTAAGGTCTGACCACTCACTATCTGAATGTTTTGCGGAATTTCTAACACCGGAGTGTTAAGACGCAATGATAAAGAGGGTTTGTCCTGTTTGTATTTGTTTTTTGTAATTACAACTTCGTTAAGTTCTTCCTGATTTTCGGAAAGTGTGAAGTTTCTGGTTACGGTTTGACCGGCAGTGACAGTAATATTTTCAGAAAGGGCTTTAATGCCTATTCCTTTAATGCTTAAAGTATAGCTTCCCGGTTTAACATTTTTAATTTCGTATTGTCCGCTATTATTGGTAACGGCTGTATATTTTGTTCCTTTAAGTGCCACAGCAATATTTTCTGCAGGAACATGATCGCTCAATAAAATTCTCCCGTTTACTTTACCTTGTCCCTGAGCAATTATGCTGACTGAACTTAAAAATAAGAGGCAAAATAAAATTCTTTTTGTATAAGATATTTTCATTTTGGTTTGTTATTAAATTTTTATTTCGCAAAAGTAAAAGCAAATTTCTTTCCGACCAAATTATTTTTAATTATTCTAAATAAAAATTAAAACACCAAAATTTGAGATATAATTTATTTATTAAAGCATACTTGATAACAAATGGATTAAGTATTTATAATAAGATTTCTCCGCAAAATAAAATTTATACATTTTGAATGTCAATTGCCCTAAAGCTGATTTTTATTTCTCTGTAAAAAAATATTTAAGCGAAATATTCTTATGAAATAGTAAAATGAAGCTATGAAAAAAGCGAGCTAAATGAAATTACCACCTTCAAAAGCAATAAAAAATAAGGAACATTTTGTTCTCTTTTTTCTTCTGAACCTAAATTTGCTTATTTAGAACAAAACCAATAGAAATTAAATTATTTTTGTAATCGTTAAAAAAAGAAAATCAAATCTGTTTTAGGCCATAAATTAGAATATAATGTCAATAATTAAGGAGTTACAACAATTATCAGAATCATTAGAAGGAACACTTTTATACGATGATCTTCATAAAACGCTTTATTCGACCGATGCTTCGGTGTACCGGATAAAACCAAAAGCGGTTGCCGTGCCTAAAACGACAGAAGATATTAGTAAACTGATCCGATTTGCAGCGAAGCACCAAATTTCGATTACACCAAGAACAGCCGGAACTTCCTTAGCCGGACAAACTGTTGGTGACGGAATTGTGGTCGATGTTTCGAAGAATTTTACCAGAATCCTGAATTTAGACCCGATTAATAATACAGTTACAGTGCAGCCGGGTGTAATTCGGGACGAACTGAATTTATTCCTAAAACCGCACGGTGTATTTTTCGGACCTAATACTTCAACTTCAAATCGCTGTATGATTGGCGGTATGGTAGGGAATAATTCTTCGGGAACAACTTCGATTCGCTATGGTGTAACGCGTGATAAAATTGTCGAAATCAAAGCCATTTTAAGTGATGGCTCTGAGGTGGTTTTTAAGGAACTGACTTCGGCGGAATTTATCGAGAAAACCAAAGGCGATTCTTTAGAAAATAAAATTTATAAAAGCATTTACGATGAACTTTCGGATAAGGCAGCGCAGGAAGAAATTATAAAAGAGTTTCCGAAGCCTGAAATTCACAGGAGAAATACAGGTTATGCGGTTGATATTTTATTGAAATCGGATTTGTTTGGAGGAACGGAACCAACAATCAATCTCGGGAAATTGCTCTGCGGAAGCGAAGGGACTTTGGCCTTCACTACAGAAATCACCTTAAAAGTAGACGATTTGCCGCCTGCCCATAATATTATGGTTGTGGGGCATTATCATAGCATTCAGGAATCACTGGAATCGGTTGTAGTGGCAATGAAACATCATTTGTACACTTGTGAAATGATTGACGACACGATTTTGGATTGTACTAAAACGAACCGCGAACATATTAAAAACCGATTCTTTTTGCAGGGTGAACCCAAAGCGATTATGATGTTTGAAGTGGCTTCGCATGATTTGGAAGATGTAGAAAATCAGGCAGACGCTTTGATTGCTGATTTAGAGAAAAACAACTTTGGTTACGCACTCGTAAAAATTTACGGAGCGGATATCGAGAAAGTTAACGAACTCCGTAAAGCCGGATTAGGACTTTTAGGAAGTATTGTTGGTGACAATAAAGCAGCCGATTCTATTGAAGATACAGCAGTTGAATTGAGTGATTTGCCGGCTTATATTGCAGAATTTTCGGCGATGATGCTGCGTCACGGACAAGGGGCGATTTACTACGCTCATGCGGGTGCTGGAGAACTGCATTTGCGCCCGGTTTTGAATTTGAAGAAAACATCTGATTTAAAATTATTCAGGACCATTGCGACCGATGTAGCGATTTTGGTTAAAAAATACAGAGGCTCGTTAAGCGGGGAACACGGCGACGGAATTGTGCGCGGAGAGTTTATTCCGTTTATGATTGGCGAGAAGAATTACGAATTGCTGAAACGAATTAAACTGGCTTTCGACCCGAATTCGGTTTTGAATATCGGTAAGATTGTGAATGCTTTAAAAATGGATGAAAACCATCGTGTTATTTCGGGCAGGGTAGAACCGGATATTAAAACGTTTCAGGATTTCTCAGACAGCTTAGGGATTTTGCGTGCAGCCGAAAAATGCAACGGTTCCGGCGATTGCCGAAAATTACCATCGGCAGGAGGAGCAATGTGCCCGAGTTACCGTGCCACGAAAAACGAAAAGGAAACCACGCGTGCGAGAGCGAATGCATTACGTGAATATTTGACGTATTCCGAGAAAGAAAATAAATTTGACCAGAAAGAATTATACGAAGTTTTTGAGTTGTGTGTGAGTTGTAAAGCCTGTGCTAGTGAATGTCCGAGTAATGTGGACGTTGCCACTCTCAAAGCAGAATTTTTATACCAATACCAAAAAGCAAACGGTTTTTCAACCCGAAATAAGATTTTTGCCCATAATGCAAAACTGAATAAAATGGGAAGTTTGTTTCCGTCAATCACCAACTTTATTTCGAATCAGTCGCTGGTTAAAAAAAGCATGGGGATTGCACCGGAAAGACAAGTTCCTCTTTTGGCGAAAAAGACTTTCAGAAAATGGCACCAAAATCATAAACCTGCAGTTACGGATTTTCCAAACGGAAGATTGTATTTGTTTGTGGATGAATTTACCAATTATTATGATGTGAATATAGGAATAGATGCTTTCGAACTATTGACCAATTTAGGTTATCAGGTTCTGGTTATCGACCATGAAGAAAGCGGAAGGGCATATTTATCGAAGGGATTTTTAGAAGAAGCAAAAAAAATCGCGAATCATAATGTATCGGTTTTTAAAGATCTGGTTTTAGGAAATGCACCTTTGGTTGGTCTTGAACCTTCGGCCATTTTAACCTTCAGGGATGAATATCTTCGCCTGGCAGACGATAAAGAAGCTGCAGAGAAATTATCCCGAAATGCTTTTACCATTGAAGAGTTTTTTAAAAATGAAATCAATCAGGGTAAAATTACAGCCGATTCTTTTTCGGAAGAAAAGAAGGAGATTAAGATTCACGGACATTGTCATCAGAAATCATTGAGTTCAGTTGAAGCGACTTTTGCCATGCTGAATCTTCCAAAAAATAATGTGGTTACGATTTATAATTCAGGTTGCTGCGGCATGGCAGGTTCATTCGGTTACGAAAAAGAACATTACCAGGTAAGTATGCAAATGGGCGAGGATACGCTCTTCCCGAAGGTACGTTCAACGGCTGAAGATGTAAAAATCGCTGCTGCAGGAACAAGCTGCCGTCACCAAATTTATGACGGAACAAAAAGAGAAGCGCAGCATCCGGTCAGTATTTTGAGAAGCTGTTTGAAATAAGAGCAATATCTAAGTGTGTTTTTTGAATATTTAATTAATCAACCTTTATAAATGAAGTTCCATCTGTTTTTAATTTTACTTGCTGCTTTTTCGGTAAATGCACAAAATACTATAAATTGCTCTAAATGTTCATCAGAACTTATTGATGAAAATAAATTGAAAAATGAGGATATTTTTTCTTTGAAATTATTGAAGAACGAAATTTATGCAAGAAAGGGATACGTGTTTTCGAATCCTGAATATTCAGATGTTTTCAAAAAGTACAATTGGTACAAGCCCGTAAGTGATAATAGTAGTATTGTGTATTCAGATATTGAAATGAATAATATTGCCATTTTAAATCGAAGAATCAACACAATTTCAGAATTTCTGGAGAACGAAAGAAACAGCAAATACAAGGCGTTTTCTCAACAAAAGATTGATCAGATCTTTACGAAAGAAAAGAGAAAGGAATTGGGAATTAATTTTAATATTTGGAAAGTTTACAATTATAAAGACAAAACAGGAGAATATTATTTAGTGCTGACCGAAGATAAATTTAAAGAACCGATTGACGGAAATAACTTCAATAATGCTGTAAAAGCACTGAACTTTAAAATCGAAAATAACAGTTGGACCAAAACTTTCGAAACGAATGATTTTAAAGAGAGTTACGAGAAAAGTATCTGGTTTTGGTCACGATATATTTATGTGGAAGATTTTGATCATGACGGGATTATTGATCCAATTATAATATATGGGACTGGCGGATTAAATTCATATGATGACGGAAGAATTAAAATTCTATTGTATTATAAAGGTAAAAAAATAGGAATCCGGATTCAAAACGGAGTTCTGGATGATCAAAGAAATTTTAGCGTAGATGTTGATTTTTATATTCTTCCAAAGAAAATACAGGAAAAAATTATAGAGCAGATGTATCTGATGGTTGAAAATGACCATTCAATCCTGCCGTATGGCTGGCAAAAAAAGATGGCAAAAAAAATGACTTTCATCTCCGAATAAATTCATGAATTCGCAGCTGTTTTTTTGCCACGAATTCACGAATTAAAATAAGGATTAAAAAATCCCGGAATCTATTATAAACTATCTGCCTCCGGGAGGAGAATGCTCTCGGATGTATTTTATGAACGTGTCAAAGAGATGTTTTGTAGTTCCTTCTCCTTCATAAATACTGTGCGAACGATTCGGATAAATCATCAAATCAAACATTTTATCGTATTTGATAAATTCATTAATTAAAACTTCGGCATTTTTATAATGAACATTGTCATCGCCGGTTCCATGAATGTATAATAAATTTCCTTTCAGGTTTTTAGCATGTGTTACCGGCGAGGCCTGAATGTAGGCAGCTTCATTTTCATTTGGTAACCCCATATATCTTTCCGTATAGATGTTATCATAAAAATGTTGGTCAGTAACTGCTGAAATAGCAATTCCGGTTTTGTAAATTTCAGGAAACTGAAACATTAAATTTAAGGTTACAGCGCCGCCGCCGCTCCATCCATGAATTGCAACTCTTTCAGAGTCAATAAAGTTCCATTTTAAAACCTCTTTAGCCGCCATCGCCTGGTCATGTGTATTGATAATTCCAATGTTTTTGTAAATTGATTTTCTCCATTTTGTACCTTTCATCACAGGAGTTCCTCTGTTATCCATTGCAATTCCTATATAACCTTCAGGGATCAAAGAAGCAATAAAAGGATAGAAATAAGGCTCATCATTTGCTACAGATGCCATTGGTTCTCCATAGACATAAAAAAACACAGGATACTTTTTATTTGGATCAAAATTTAAAGGTTTAGCCATAACTCCGTCCATTTCTATTCCATCAACGGTTTTGATTTTAAATTTTTCTAACGAATAATTGCGGTCCGGTGCTGAAAAAGAATCTGCAGTGGCTGGTAATATTTTGTTATGGCCGGATAAGGCTACTAAACGTGTATTGTAGTCGCGATTGATATTTGAATTGGTGTGTCTCGCATATTTGGCATCTGTCGAAAAACTGTATTCATTTGTCCCTTCAAATTCTTTTGGTGTAACTTGTTTTGTTTTTTTTGTATTTAAATTAGTTTCATACAAGTAACGCTGTGTAGCATCTTTTGGGCTTGCTATAAAATAAATAGACTTTGTTTCCTGATTGTAGGTTTTGTAATAAGCATCAAAATTTTCAGTTGTAATCAATTCTTTCTTTTTACCATCGCTGCTGATTTTGTAGATATGCATCCAGCCATCGGCATCTGAACTCCATAAAAAAGCTTTCCCGTTATCTACAGACTGACATGGAAAAACATCGTATTCTCCTGAAGAAATATCAAAGACATCGATCCACGATGCTGATTTTTCCTGATAAATTAAGTTAGCTTCTCCTGATTTGGCATTGCATTTATAAATAGAGGCTTGATTTTGGTTTCTGTTTAATTGAATAACCATTAAATTTTGATTGTCAATCCATTCCATTCGAACTAAATAATTATTATCGGGTTCTCCGGGAATATTTAACCACTTGGTCTGTAAGGATGCAATGTCAATCACGCCAATTTTTACTGATGAAGGTCTTTCTCCCGCTTTAGGATATTCTACAGGGACAGTAAACGGATACAAGGCATCAGTATTATTTATCATTAAATGAAATTTCGTTTTTGATGCATCTACCCGCCAAAAAGAAATGCTTTTTCCATCCGGATTCCATCTAAAGCCATCGCGTGCAGCAAGTTCTTCTTCATAAACCCAATCAAAAGTTCCGTTAATGATTTTGTCAGTTCCATCTGTTGTCAATGGAGTTATTTTTCCCGAATTTAAATTTTCAAGATAAATATTATGTTGAGAGACATAAGCAACGTTTTCGTTATCGCCGGAAAATTTAGCAAACATCAAAGATGATTTTTCCAGACTTGTTCCCAATTGTCTTCCTTTTTTGCTTGTTAAATCAAAAAACCAATAATCTCCTTTAGTATTGGCTCTCCAAACCTTTTTTGAATTGGTAAAAATTAATACTTTTGTCTTGTTTTCATTCCAAACCAATTTTTCTATTTCTCCGGTAAAACCTGAGTTTTTTAATTGATCATCTGTTAAGATAGTATTCTTTTGATTGAGTTTGTCAATATCATGAACCACAATGTTATTCTGAGCATTTACCCAAAAAGAATGTGAGTTTGGCAGCCAGTTTAACTGTGTGATATCGATGCTTTCCTGAGCGAAAATACTCGAAGAGATTAAGAATAAGAGTAAAAAAAGTTTCTTCATTAGGTTTGTATTTTGGATTAATGAGCTCATTTATTTAGAGTAGTAAATCTAGTGATTATCACTATTTTTTTGGTTATTTTCTTGAAATTTTTAATTTACATCACAAGTTAGGATGAGGTACTTTATTTCCATGTAAAATTAATATTCTTATAAAAAAATAAAACAGGGTTTAAAAATCTTTTGCTAATAATAATTAAAGATAATTGTGTAATTAGCGGTAAAAAGGCCTGTACAAATCATTTTAATCTATGGCAGAAAAAATAATTAGTGAAATTTGTGCAATTCATGGCGAAAAAAAGTCTTATAAACAAAATCGTTTTATATATTTGATTTCAGGATAATTTTTGCATTATTTGCAAAATAAAAGCATAAAGACCTCAATATATTAATTTATAATAGCAAAATTACATATGGCATTATCAGGTTTATTCCGAAAAAAAACGGTGCAGGATATTTTGAAGCAAGTTGCAAAAAACGATGCTGATGGGCATAATGCATTAGGAAAGCATTTAACTACAAGAGATTTAACTGCATTTGGTATTGCTGCAATTGTTGGGGCAGGAATTTTTAGCACGATCGGTAAAGCTAGTGCTGATGGAGGTCCTGCGGTTATCTTCTTGTTTTTATTCACCGCTTTGGCTTGTAGTTTTGCGGCTTTTGCTTATGCCGAATTTGCTTCTATGGTTCCGGTTTCGGGAAGCGCTTATACATATTCTTATGTAGCTTTTGGAGAAATTATTGCATGGATAATCGGTTGGGCTTTAATCATGGAGTATGCTGTTGGAAATATAACCGTCGCCATATCGTGGAGCGATTATTTTACAGGGCTGCTGCAGAGTGGCGGAATTCATTTGCCGCAATGGATCCAGATGGATTATTTAACTGCTTCTAATGGTTTTAAAGATGCTACAGCATTAATTCAGAGTGGAAAATCTTTCGAAAATTTAGATTCAGGATTACAAACCGCTTACACAGCCTGGACAACCGCACCAACGATTGGTTCTTTTCATTTCGTTGCCGATTTACCGGCTTTATTCATTATTGTTTTGATTACAGCTTTGGTCTACAGAGGAATGAAAGAATCCCGTAATGCGAGTAATGTAATGGTGGTAGTGAAATTATGTATTGTGCTTTTAGTAATTGCTGTTGGTGTTTTTTATGTAGATACAGCCAATTGGGATCCGTTTGCACCAAATGGAGTAAGCGGGGTTTTAAAAGGAGTATCAGCCGTTTTCTTTGCCTATATTGGTTTTGATGCGATTTCGACAACTGCAGAAGAATGTAAAAATCCACAGCGTGATTTACCACGCGGAATGATGTGGGCGATTATTATTTGTACCATTTTATATATTGCGATTGCATTGGTTCTTACCGGAATGGTTCGTTACAATCAGTTGAATGTTGGAGATCCTTTGGCATTTGTTTTCGATAAATTAGACTTAAAATGGATGTCCGGAATTATTGCTGTCAGTGCAGTAATTGCCATGGCGAGCGTTTTGTTGGTTTTCCAAATGGGACAGCCTCGTATCTGGATGAGTATGAGCCGTGATGGTCTATTGCCTAAAAAGTTTTCTACAGTGCATCCAAGATTCAAAACACCATCATTTGCAACAATTGTAACCGGTTTTGTGGTTGCAGTTCCTGCTTTATTCCTGAACTTAACAATGGTTACGGATTTATGTAGCATCGGAACTTTATTTGCCTTTGTATTGGTTTGCGCAGGAGTTTTGGTTTTGCAAAATAAACCTGAAATTCCTAGAGGGAAATTCAAAACTCCATATGTAAATTCAAAATATATTTTGCCTGTTTTAATGATCGCAGGATTGTATTATGCTTTTGCTTTCAATAATAAAGCAACAATGAGTTTTATTAATAACGAAGCACAGATTAATGATGCAACGACAATTATTACTTCTTTAGACAAAACGGAATCTGATAAAGTTTTCAAT
Source organism: Flavobacterium sp. Flavsp81 (assembly GCF_059491325.1). Lineage (NCBI taxonomy): Bacteria > Pseudomonadati > Bacteroidota > Flavobacteriia > Flavobacteriales > Flavobacteriaceae > Flavobacterium > Flavobacterium sp. Flavsp81. Next base: position 4,941,123 of record NZ_CP168505.1, read on the forward strand.
TATTTAGAAAGTATCGATGTTAAAAATAAAACTGCTGAAACATCAGATTTAGAACATTTATTAAGTCAATACCAGGATGACGATGCTAAATATGCTGAGGTTGTAAAAGGCTTGCCAATTGACGATTCATTAAAATACGAATCAGGATTCAGTTTATTCAAACATAAAATCCCAATGTGGATTTTCCTTTTCGTTTTAGTTGGATTAGCTGTTTGGTCATTCAGGCAAAATCTATCTTTAATTCCGCTTTTAGGATTAATTTGCTGCTTGTACATGATGGCCGAATTAAGTGTCTGGAACTGGATTTACTTTACGATCTGGTTATTGATAGGGCTTTTTATTTACTTTACTTATAGCAGGAAAAACAGTAAGCTGAATATTGTAGAAGCTTAACACTAATTACAAATTTTATAAAGAAAGCCGTTCTGGGATTTAATTCGGAACGGCTTTCTTATATAGAATATTTTTATTTTATATAAAAATATTCTCACATGTTTTAATCGCTAAATTTTTCTTTAATTTGTTTTTAATAAATTTTAAACTTAAATTTTTTGAATACATGAGTTTCCTTAAAAGCATATTTGGTAAGAAAGAAGAGCCTGTAAAGTCATACAGTGATTTTTGGGATTGGTTTTTAAAACACGAGAAAAATTTTTTTGAAGTCGTTCGGACAGGAGGAAATGTCCAGGTTGAATTTCTTGATAAAATTTCTCCAAAATTAGAAGAATTAAAAGAAGGTTTTTACTTTTTAACAGGGATGTTTGATGATAAAACTGCTGAATTGATTTTAACACCGGATGGAGTAATTAAAAATATTTATTTGGTAGAAGAATTAATTAATGCTGCTCCTAAAATTGAAGGCTGGAAATTTACTGCACTTAAACCTGCATCAAATATGATGGATTTTGGTATTAAAATGGAAGGGTTTAGTTTTGGTACAGACAATATCAAATTTTATTCAAATAATCATAAGAAATATTCAGATAAGATTGATTTGACAATAGTTTATGATGATTTTACAGAAGAACAAAGACCGTTAATAACGAATGGAATTTATATTTTCTTAGATAATTTTTTAGGGGAGTTAAATTCAGTAACAATAATAGACAATTTAAATGTAGTTGGTAAAGATGGAGTTTCTGAAGAATTAATTCCTATTGAAAAATTGAAAGATTATCTGATCTGGAGAGAGAAAGAATTTATTGAAAAATATGAAGGTGTAAGGCGAAATACTGAAAACGATAATTACGCATGTCTTGAAACCGATACAGAAGACGGGCCTTTATTTGCAGTTATAAATACTGATCTTATAAAATGGGATAATAAAGCGTCCCATCCCTGGATAGCAATTGTTACTGTCTTTTTTGATGGTACCGGCAATAATGGATTGCCTGATAAGGAAACATATAAACTTCTCGACCAATTAGAGGATGAATTAATGAGTGATTTGAAAGATTTTGACGGATATTTAAACATAGGAAGAGAAACCGGAAATAATAAACGGGAAATCTTTTTCGCTTGTAAAGATTTTAGAAAGCCATCTAAGGTTCTAAACGAATTTGAAGCGAAATATTCAAAGAAAATAAAAATATCATCCGAGATTTATAAAGATAAATATTGGGTTTCTTTTCAGCATTTTCAACAAAATTAAAACCTATAAAGCCGTTCTGGAAATAATCTCAGAATGGTTTTTTTAATTTTTCCACAGATTAAAGGATTAAAATGATTTTTGTTTCACGCAGATTTAGCTGATCTTTTCATAAATTAAAATAATCTGCTTTATCTGCCAAATCTGCGTGAAAAAACTAAAAGAAATCCTGGTGCATCTCTGCGAAAACCTTCCGTGAATCTCTCTGAAATAAAATTACAAAACCCCAAGCTCCACCATACATTTCTTCATCATCTCATAAGTACGCTCAATATCATTATCCAGCCCAATCGAAAAACGGATCAAGCCATCCGTCAATCCCATTTCATGTTGTTCTTCTAAAGGAATTTCGCTCGAAGTTGACGTCCCCGGTGCGCTGAACAATGTTTTATAAAATCCTAAGCTTACCGCCAAATAACCTAAGTTTCTGGCCTGCATCAATTCCATTAATTCATTCGCTTTCCCCAAAGTTCCAACATCAATTGTCATCATTCCCCCAAAACCATATTCCGGATTAATCATTGTTTTGTACAGTTCATTACTCGGGTGACTTTTTAGTCCGGGATAAACTGTTTTCAGTCCGTCTTTTTCAAATTTTTCGGCTAAATAAGCAGCATTAAAACTGTGTTGTTTAATACGAATATGAAGCGTACGCAGATTTTTCATCACCGAAGCCGAACGCAAACTATCCATCGTCGGTCCCAAAAGCATGCTTGCTCCAGAGTTTACATTTTTCAGGGCATTTATAAAATCTTTCGATGCACAAGTCACACCGCCAACCGTATCACTGCTTCCGTTAATATATTTTGTCAAACTGTGAATCACTATATCAGCGCCCAATTTTGCCGGAGAAACTGACAAAGGTGAAAACGTATTATCGACTACCAATTTCAGGTTGTGCTTTTTAGCAATTTTAGCTAAACCTGCAATATCAGCCACTTCCAATAAAGGGTTACTTACTGTTTCGCAATACAAAACTTTAGTTTTTGGCGTAATCGAAGCTTCCACAATATCCAGTTTTGTGATGTCTACAAAGCTCGTTTCGATACCAAAGCGAGGTGTGAAATTTTTAAGGAAAGCATAAGTTCCTCCATAAATTGTTCTGCTTGAAACAATATGATCTCCCGTGCCGCACAACTGCAATAGAGTAGGTGTAATCGCTCCCATTCCGGAAGCCGAGACGTTTGCAGTTTCCGTTCCTTCCATCGCTGCCAAAGCCTGATCCAAGTATAAATTACTCGGTGACGAATGGCGTGAATACAAATAACAGCCTTCCATATTTCCTTCAAAAGTATCAAACATAGTTTTGGCAGAAAGAAAAGTATAAGTCGAAGAATCAGAAATCGAAGGATTCACGCCTCCAAATTCGCCAAAATATTGTAAATCCTGAATGTTGTCTGCCGGGTTAAAGTTTTTCATTTTTTTTGTCATTGCGAGGAACGAAGCAATCTCATCCTCTGATTAATATTGTTTTTTGAAATTGTTTTTTGAAATTGTTATTGCAATTGATTTTTGACATTGTTCAGAAGCTATTCCTGCTATCCGTTGCAATCTTTTGTGCCGAACCCCGGCACAAAAGGGTTTCCACTTCTATCAGGGCTAGGGCACTCGTTTTCAAAAGAAAAATCCATTACAAAATAACATCTATTTGGAATATTAATCAATAATTGAGTCTATAATTAGATTTTAAAACTATAAATAACAATTAAAAAGGATTATTTGTCTAAATTTGATTTGTAAAATCCAAATAAATAGATTTTCTTCCATCAACCATCAACCATCAACCATCAACCATCAACCATCAACCATCAACCATCAACCATCAACCATCAACCATCAACCATCAACCATCAACCATCAACCATGAATTTAGATGCCACAGATAAAAAACTCCTGGTTTTATTACAAACCGACAGTAAAAAAACAACCAAGCAATTATCACTGAAACTGAATTTGTCAGTAACGGCAGTTTATGAAAGAATCAAAAAATTAGAGCGCGAGGGAATAATCAAAAACTACGTAGCTTTAGTTGACAAATCAAAAATCGAAAAAGGATTTGTTGTTTTTTGTCATTTAAAACTCATTCAGCATACCAAAGAATTTCTAACCAAATTCGAAAGCGAAGTCGTCAAATTAAACGAAGTTTTAGAATGCCATCACGTAAGCGGAGATTACGATTATATCCTGAAAGTACTGGTCAAAGACATGGAAGCTTATCGGGAATTTTTAGTAACCAAACTCACAACACTACAACATATCGGGAGTACACAAAGCACCTTTATGATTAGCGAAGTGAAGAATTCGACGGTGATTTCTTTTTAGAGGAACAAAGGCTCAGAGATGCAAAGGGACAAAGTTTTACGTAGAGATGCACAGCAGTGCATCTAAAATAGTGATATTCGTTTTAAAGCTTCAGTTTTTAAAATAATCCCGCGAAGTGTAAAGTTTTATATTTTTTGTGGTTTCGCGACTTGGCGAGAAACAAAATCTGCAATATCTGCGTGAAAAAAAAATCTAAAATCATTCTTCAAATCAAAAATAAAAAGCCTTAATTTTGAATTAAATACAACTAAAATGGAAATTAAAGAGTTAAGACGTAAACTTATAAAGGACTTTGGAAAATTCATTGAAGACGATTCTAAATTAGAAATTTTAGAAAGTGTTTTTGATGCCATAAATCACGATGAAAAAAAATCAATAGTTTCCGATTCACACTACCATTTAGTTGCTGAAGAAAGAGAAAAGTATATTTCCGGAGAAAATCCGTCAAGCTCTTGGGAAGAAGTAGAAAAACGCCTGAACGCCAAGTATGGTTTTTAAGATTACTGTTTTACCATTAGCAGAAAAGGAAATTGACGAATCTATTGAGTTTTATGAAAGCAGAAGTAAAGGTTTAGGAAAGCAATTTCTAATTTACCTAAAAGCTTACTAAAAGTCTTAAACACAAATCCCGAACTATTCGAAATAAAAAAGCAACCAAGTTATCGCGAATTGACATTGGTTAAATTTCCATTTGTTATTATTTATGAAATTCTTCAAAATGAAGTAATCATTCATTCTGTTTTTAATACTTCAAGAAATCCTCAAAGAAAACCTTAGTTTGGCTTTAGTAGAATCGTCTCAAATTTGCCAAATTCTTTACTTTAAATTTAAAATTTTTGAGAACCAAATTTATAAGTTTTTTATAAAATCCAAATTCGTTAATCAAAAATCAAAAAAGAATCACTTTGTTTTTAATAATTAAGGAAATCATAACAAAAAACCTTAAACTTTAAACTTTAAACAAAACTTAATTCCTTAATTTTGTACCGCTAAAAATAAAATAGACAAACTATGAGTTCATTTGACGTAGTCATTATAGGTTCAGGTCCCGGAGGATATGTTTCAGCAATTCGTTGCGCACAATTAGGTTTCAAAACAGCAATAGTAGAAAAGTATAATTCTTTAGGAGGTACTTGCCTTAACGTAGGTTGTATTCCTTCAAAAGCATTGTTATCTTCTTCTCATCATTATGCCGAAATTGCTCATTTTGCTGATCACGGAATCGAAGTTTCCGGTGATGTAAAAATCAATTTAGAGAAAATGATCGCGCGCAAACAAGGTGTTGTAGATCAAACCGTAGGTGGAATCAACTACTTAATGGATAAAAATAAAATCACTGTTTTCAATGGTTTAGGTTCTTTCGTGGATGCAACGCACATCGCAATTGCTAAAGCTGACGGAACTTCTGAAACTATCGAAGCAAAATATACTGTAATTGCAACGGGTTCTAAACCATCATCTTTGCCTTTCATCAAAATTGATAAAGAAAGAATCATCACTTCAACTGAAGCTTTGGCTTTAAAAGAAGTTCCAAAACACTTGGTTATTATTGGTGGCGGTGTTATCGGAATCGAATTAGGGCAAGTTTATTTACGTTTAGGAGCTCAGGTTTCTGTAGTTGAATTCATGGACAGAATTATTCCGGGAATGGATGGTGCTTTGTCTAAAGAATTGACTAAAGTATTGAAAAAACAAGGAATGAAATTCTACGTTTCTCACAAAGTAAAATCAGTTGAAAGAAACGGTGATGCTGTTGTTGTTCAAGCTGAAAATGCAAAAGGAGAAACAATCACTCTTGAAGGAGATTATTCATTAGTTTCTGTTGGCCGTCGTCCTTATACAGACGGATTGAACGCTGACAAAGCCGGAGTAAAAATTTCAGACAGAGGACAAGTTGAGGTAAACGATCATTTACAAACTAATGTTCCAAATATTTATGCAATTGGTGACGTTGTTCGTGGAGCTATGCTGGCACACAAAGCAGAAGAAGAAGGAACTATGGTTGCTGAAATCTTAGCAGGTCAAAAACCACATATTGATTATAACTTAATTCCTGGTGTAGTTTACACCTGGCCGGAAGTTGCTGCAGTTGGACAAACGGAAGAGCAGGTTAAAGCTTCTGGAACTGAATATAAAGTAGGAAGTTTTCCTTTCAAAGCTTTAGGTCGTGCAAGAGCGAGTGGAGATTTAGACGGATTCGTAAAAATCATCGCTGATGCTAAAACTGATGAAGTTTTGGGTGTTCACATGATTGGAGCACGTACAGCAGATTTAATTGCTGAAGCAGTTACTGCAATGGAGTTTAAAGCCTCTGCTGAGGATATTTCAAGAATGAGCCATGCGCATCCAACTTTCGCGGAAGCGATAAAAGAAGCAGCTTTGGCAGCTACTGATAATAGAGCGTTACACGTATAGTTTACGTAAACAAAATAAGCTAATAAAAAAGAAACCCGACACTTTACAATGTCGGGTTTCTTTTTTTATATTTTTAAGAGGAATATATTACGCTTTAAAAAGACTTCTATAATTATCCCAATATCTGTAAATTAAAAATAAGTTAGCTAAAAATAATAATGCCGCAATTGGCAAACCTTCCGGAGTTAAAAAATAATTGATAAACAAAATGTTGATCGTAATAGGCAGGATCAATATGTTTGCTAATGTTACATACCGGCCAGTGATAAAGGCAATTCCGCAGAGCAGTTCTATTGATTTTGCCAATGGCAATAAATAAGTTGAAGCAACTAAGCCCATATTAAAAGCTTTAAAATTACCTGTTGCTTCCGGTTCCGGAGCCAGTTTAAAGAAAAAAGTAATAGAAGCAAAAAGCAACAAGAGGCCAATCAAAACTCGGACAATGATGGTAGCAATTTTCATAATATTAGGATTTTAATAGGTTAAAAAATATAAATTATTTTGCTGATAAACATTACTAATTTTAATTCTCTAATAAAATGAAAATCTGTTTTATGAACTGCTTTATTGAGAATTTTACAATCAATACAATCCTATTTTGGGATTAATTTAATCCTATGTCAAATATAATGAATTTTCCTTATTAAATTGTTGCTTTGTTACAGTTTATTTATTTCTTAATGTATTTTTTATAAAGGAAAAAACCTCCAAAACCAATCAAAATAAAAGGCCAAAGATTAATTAGAAATACAAAGACTGACTCAAGAATATACCAGCCATTTTTTAATGAATCAAGAATTTGAATTGCTAAATTTGGTTTGTAGGCATTGCTGTTTTTTTCGCCTGGCATTATTTCCTGTCTGATGGTTTCATTTTGGTAAAGCTGTAATGTTACCGTACTGAAATTAATCTGATCCTGTAAAGATAAATTATCAATTGAGCGATTATCATTTGTTTCTTTCTGGTTTGCCAAAGTATTCTCGGCTTCCATAATATCGTTTATTTTTTTGCCTTTTTCATCAATTGCTTTTTCAATTCTTTTTTCCGTATTGGTACTTCTTTTTTGAGAAAGCTGATTCGATAATAATTTTAATGAAACATCATCAGCTTTGATAATTCTAAAATCAAGGAAATCAATTTGTTTGGCAATAGTTTTTATAACGGTGTCAAGCTGTGTATTCCGAACGCGAATCGTAATATTGTTTTCTACCGTATATTTAGTGGTCTCAAGTGTACTGTCCTGACTGATTTTTGTTTTAATCTGATCATGAATGTTACTTTGCAGGTTGGTATAAGTAACAAAGCCTCCAAATTTTTGAGTGGCATTTTCAATTGCATAAGTAGATTTGACGACATTTTTAACCTTAAATTTGATATCAGCGGTTCGAATAAATTTTTGCTTGCTGTCTTTTTTTTCTACCGCAGCTGATGATGATACTGCAGTGCTGTCGGCCGTAGTTTTGTAATCTGCAGTTTCTTCGGAAGAAGCGTAGTCTGCTTTTTTACAGGAAAATAATAAGGCGATGATTACCAACAAGGCCATGCCTAATTTTGCAATTGTTTTCATAAAAGGGTTTAAATTTGATTAATGAACTATTTACACGATGCAAATAGATTTTTTTCGTTAACAGAAGCGTAAGTAATTTTTTTAATCAAATAGGCAGGAAAAGTTTTAAGAATAAGTGTTAATTCGATATACTAAAAAGCGTGCCAATATTTTTTTAAGATTACTTTATTGAAGGAGTTTTTTTGTCGTAATTTTGAAGTCTAAAATTGATTCATTTTTGAGAGTTTCCATTCACAAGTATATTCCGCATCCGAAGCAGTTTAAACAACAACTTTTAAGTTGGTCACAACAATTTCGAGAGGTTGTTTTTTTGGATAGCAATTCCTATCCCCAAGAATATTCCAGCTTCGATTGTATGATGGCTGTTGATGCCTTTACTTCGTTAACGACCGATTATCATAATGCTTTTGAAGATTTAAAGCAATATCATCAAACTACAAAAGACTGGCTTTTTGGTTATTTGTCTTATGATTTAAAAAATGACGTAGAGCCTTTAAAATCATCAAATTTTGACGGCTTGCATTTTCCGGATTTATTTTTCTTTCAGCCAAAAAAAATATTCTTATTGAAAGGAAATCAACTTGAAATTCAATATTTGTTGCTTTGCGATGATGAGGTTGAAGAAGATTTTAATGAAATTATTCAAAGCTATTCTGAGCCATTTGTTACACTGAGCGTAATCGAAGTGCAACAACGCATTTCTAAAAATTCATATGTTGAAAAAGTAACTAAAATGCTGGAACATATTCATGCCGGCGATATGTATGAAGCTAATTTTTGTATGGAATTTTTTGCTGAAAATGCAGTAATAAATCCGTTGGAAAAGTTTCAGAAGTTAAATGAAATTTCAAAAGCGCCATTTTCAGTTTTTTTTAAAAACAACAAACATTTTTTGCTTTCTGCTTCACCGGAACGTTATTTGAAAAAAGTTGGCGATACAATTATTTCAGAACCAATTAAAGGAACGTCAAAACGATTTTCAGATGTAAATGAAGATGAAAAATCGAAACAAGATCTGGAAACCGATGTTAAAGAACGTGCAGAAAACATCATGATTACCGATTTGGTGCGCAATGATTTATCACACACCGCACAAAAAGGATCAGTAAAAGTGGTGGAGCTTTGCAAAATTTATTCTTTTTTGCAGGTACATCAGATGATTTCTACGGTTACATCAAAAATAGATGCGCAATATTCTCCTATAGACGTTTTAAAAACGACTTTTCCAATGGGAAGTATGACGGGAGCCCCAAAAATTTCGGTAATGAAAATTATTGAAAACCTGGAAGAAACCAAGCGGGGTTTGTACAGCGGGGCTGTTGGTTATTTTACACCCGAAGGGGATTTTGATTTTAATGTCGTGATCAGAAGTATTTTGTACAATCAGGATAATAAGTACGTTTCGTTTTCTGTTGGAAGTGCTATTACTGCTCAGTCTGTTCCTGAAAAAGAATACGAAGAATGTTTGCTAAAGGCCAAAGCAATGTCTGAGGTATTATCAGGTTCAATTTGAAAATAATAAATTTGAAAAGTGTTTGTTATGAAATTAATCTTAAGAACCTATAATCTAAAACTAAAGCACACTTTTAGAATTTCAAGAAAATCAATTGATTTTCAGCCTTCACTTATTGTTGAATTACAGGAAGACGGATTTTCCGGATACGGAGAAGCAACTTCAAATCCGTACTATAATATTACTGTTGAAATTTTGCAGAATGATATTGAAAAAATCCGTGATGTTGTAGAGGCGGTTTCTGATGAAACTCCCGAAGAATTCTGGTCAAAAATAAATCTGTTATTTAGTAGTGCAAATCCTTTTGCGTTATGTGCTTTAGACAATGCTTATAATGATTTGTACGCCAGTAAAAAAGGAAAAAAGCTGTATGAATTATGGAATTACAATATTACACACAATCCACTGACGAATTATACAATTGGGATTGACAGTATCGAAAATATGATTACGAAAATGAAGGAAATGCCATGGCCTATTTATAAAATAAAGCTCGGAACTCCGGATGATATTGCCATTGTAACTGAATTACGAAAACATAGTGATGCTGTTTTTAGGGTCGATGCGAATTGTGCGTGGACAGTTGAGGAAACGTTGCAAAATGCCATTATTTTGAAAAAATTAGGTGTGGAATTTATCGAACAGCCTTTAAAAGCAAATGATTGGGAAGGGCATCGTGAAGTTTTTAAAAATTCTGTTTTGCCCATTATGGCAGATGAAAGTTGTATTATGGAGAATGATGTTGCTAAATGTTATAATCATTTTCATGGCGTCAATATAAAACTTATGAAATGCGGCGGTATAACTCCAGGCAGAAGAATGATTGCCGAAGCTAAAAAATTAGGATTAAAAACGATGGTAGGCTGTATGACGGAATCTACGGTTGGAATTTCGGTTATTGCACATTTACTGCCCGAATTAGATTATGTAGATATGGATGGTGCTTTGCTTTTGGATGAAGATATTGCAAATGGTGTTACTATCAAAAACGGAAAAACATATTATCCGGACAGAACAGGAACAGGAGTGATTTTGTCTTAACATTTCCTTTTAAAATAATGTACCTTTGTAAAAAATTAAACGATGACAAATAACGATATCTTAAAAAAACTTCGCGTGGCTTTAATGCTCCGTGATGACCAAATAGTTGAAATTTTAGAATTAGTAGATTTTAGAATTACAAAATCAGAATTAGGTGCTTTTTTCAGAGCTGAAGATCATGAGAATTACATGGAATGTGGCGATCAGGTTTTGCGTAACTTCTTAAACGGATTGGTGATTCATTTAAGAGGGACGAAAGAAAATCCAAAAAATCCAAATGATGTTTTAGCTAAACACAAAGCTGAAATCCCTAAGAAAGAAAACACAAAAGAAAGGCCCGAATTTAAAGCAAGTCCAAAAGATTCAGAAAAAGGAAGAGGGGATCAAAAACCTTCAAAATCAGGTCCGGCAGCTAAAAAACCTTTCAAGAAAAACAACACGAAAACTGCGCCTAAAGTACAGGTCGTAGAAAAGGTTGTTTACAAAAACGGTAAGAATAAAAAATAATAGACATTACAATATCATGATTTAATAAATCCCTTCGAAACAATCTAAGGGATTTTTTTATTACCAAAGATTTTATCGTAGAGGTGCACAGCAGTGCATCTACGCAATGTTGGCGGTAATTGATTCATAGATGGTAGACGCACTGTGCGCCTCTACGGGATGCTTTTCTTTCAAAAACATTCCGAAACGGAAATTTTATATTGATATGTAACTGCAAAAAAAAAAATCCACTCGTAAACGAATGGATTTTAATATATATGACTAATTTCTTATTTGATTAAGATAATGCAGCTTTAACCTGATCAGCAGCTTCCTGAAATTGAACAGCTGATAAAATTGGCATACCTGAATTGTCAATTAATTCTTTTGCAATTTCAGCATTTGTTCCTTGCAAACGAACGATAATTGGAACTTTAATAGCATCACCCATATTTTTGTAAGCGTCAACAACTCCTTGTGCCACACGGTCACAACGAACAATTCCACCAAAAATATTGATTAAAATTGCTTTTACATTTGGATCTTTTAAGATAATACGGAAAGCAGTTTCAACACGTTTTGCATCAGCAGTTCCACCAACGTCAAGGAAGTTAGCAGGTTCAAAACCAGCATATTTAATTAAATCCATAGTTGCCATTGCAAGTCCGGCTCCGTTTACCATACATCCAACTGTACCATCAAGATCTACGTAATTTAAACCTACTTCTTTAGCTTCTACTTCAATTGGATTCTCCTCACGGATATCACGCATTTCAGCATATTTAGCTTGTCTGTATAAAGCATTATCATCGATATTTACTTTAGCATCAACAGCCATAATTTTATTGTCTGAAGTTTTCAAAACCGGGTTGATTTCAAACATAGAAGCATCAGAACCAATGTAAGCGTTATATAATGAATCGATGAATTTCACCATTTCTTTGAAAGCATTTCCGGAAAGGCCTAGATTAAAAGCAATTCTTCTTGCCTGAAAACCTTGTAATCCAACAGAAGGATCAACTTCTTCTGTAAAAATTAAATGAGGAGTGTGTTCAGCAACTTCTTCAATATCCATTCCACCTTCAGTAGAATACATAATCATGTTACGACCAGTAGCTCTATTCAATAAAACAGAAACATAAAATTCAGAAGTTTCACTTTCACCAGGATAGTAAACATCTTCTGCTACTAAAATTTTGTTTACTTTTTTACCTTCGGCAGAAGTCTGAGGTGTGATCAATTGCATTCCGATGATTTGTCCAGCAATTTCTTCAACTTGTTGCAAGTTTTTAGCCAGCTTAACTCCACCACCTTTTCCACGACCACCTGCGTGAATTTGTGCTTTTATTACATGCCATCCTGTACCGGTTTCGGCAGTTAATTGTTTTGCAGCAGCAACAGCTTCAACTGCATTATTGGCTACAATTCCGCGTTGAATGCGTACTCCGTAACTTGCTAAAATTTCTTTTCCTTGATATTCGTGTATGTTCATAATATAGAATTTGTCTGGTTCTGAATTTAGTTCAGAATAAAAGTGCGACAAAAGTAGCAAAATTCAACTTAAAAGTAAAATCTTTTTTAATTAATAATAAACCAGCTCCGGATTGTTAAATAATTTTATTTTAAGGTCAATATAAGGTTAAGCAAATATGTTTTAAAAGTTAATTTCTAAGTGCTATATCGTTTTAGATTTAACATAAAAGCAATGTGTTTTTCTTGCTGATTGTTGATTTTTCTTAATATAATTTAAAACCGATTATCATTTTGGCAATTCACAATGCGTTCTATGAAATTATTATCATTTAAGAACCCTTTTTCTAATATTCCTATAAAAGTGTAAGCGAAATTATAATTTCGATACATTATGTTTAACGAAATCTTTATTTTTGTAAAAAAAAAATATCAAGAATGAAACTAAAAGAACAAGGCCTTTATTTGCCAGAATTCGAGCACGAAAACTGCGGAGCTGGTTTTATCTGCAATCTTAAAGGAGAAAAGACAAACCAAATTATTCATGATGCCCTTGAAATCCTGGTTAAACTGGAACATAGAGGCGGAGTGAGTGCTGATGGTAAAACAGGAGACGGAGCTGGACTTTTAATAGATATTCCTCATGAGTACTTCAAGAGGGTGTCTGGTTTTGAATTGCCTGCTGCACGTGAATATGCTGTTGGAATGGTGTTTTTGCCAAAAATTACAAATCAATACGATTATTGTAAAGATATTTTTGAAAAAGAAGTCAAAGCACAAGGACTTTCTGTTTTAGGATGGAGAGAGGTGCCAGTTGATTCTACTCAATTAGGTGAAATTGCATTAGCATCAGAGCCAAAAATCGAGCAAATTTTTATTGGAAAAAAAGAAGCTATTGAGGATGCTGTATTTAAAGCAAAATTATATGCTGCACGTAAAATTACGGAGCATATTATCAGAAGTTCAAAAATATCGCAAAGCTCTTATTTTTACGTTCCAAGTTTATCTACTACGACCATAATATATAAAGGTATTATTATGCCTGAAGATATTGGTCCGTATTATACGGATTTACAACAAACGGATTTGGTAACACGCTTAGCATTAGTGCACCAGCGTTTCTCTACTAATACAATGCCTACATGGGAATTGGCTCAGCCGTTTAGATACATGTGTCAAAATGGAGAGATCAATACTTTGCGTGGAAACGTGAGCAGAATGCGTGTTCGTGAAGAAATTATGAAAAGTGAGGTTTTCGGACCGCAAATCGATAAATTATTCCCAATTATTTTACCGGGTAAATCAGATTCTGCTTCTATGGATATGGTTGTGGAATTGTTAACGCATACCGGAAGATCATTGCCTGAAGTGATGATGATGATGATCCCTGAAGCGTGGGAAAAACACAAAACAATGTCGCCTGAAAGAAAAGCATTCTACGAATATAATGCTTGTATCATGGAGCCATGGGATGGTCCTGCTTCTGTACCTTTTTCTGACGGTGATTATGTTGGAGCTTTATTGGACCGTAACGGACTAAGACCTTCAAGATATACAGTTACCAAAAGTGGTAAATTAATTATGGCATCCGAAATTGGAGTTGTAGATGTTCCTGCAGAAGATGTAGAAAGCCATGGCAGATTAGAGCCGGGGAAAATGTTCCTGGTTGATATGAACAATGGGCGCATCATTAATGATGAAGAAATTAAAAGCAAAATTGTTTCTGAAAGACCTTATCAGGAATGGCTGGATCAATACAGATTACATTTAAGAGATGTTCCTTCAACATCTGAAGTTTGTCCGATAGAAACTATCGACTTGCCAACAAGAGAGCGTCTTTTTAATTATACATTAGAAGATATTCAGGATGTGATTACACCAATGGCTCAAACCGGTAAAGAGGCTTTGGGTTCAATGGGAACAGATACACCTCTTGCAGTATTGTCAGACAGACCTCAGTTAATCCCGAATTACTTCAAACAATTATTTGCTCAGGTTACCAATCCGCCTTTGGATGGAATCCGTGAAGAAATCGTTACTGATATTGCTTTGAATTTAGGTCAGGACCGTAATATTTTTGATATCACCAGTAAGCAATGCCGAAAATTAAGAATTCAGAATCCGGTTATTTCCAATGGTGATTTAGAGAAAATCAGAACTATTTCTATCGATAATTTTAAAGCAGAAACTTTCGGAATTTTATATCCTAAATTAGAGGGTATGAACGGTTTGGAAAATGCTTTGGATGCAATTATTGTTCAAATAACAAAAGCAGTAGAAAGAGGTACAAATATTATTATTCTTTCTGACAGAGGGGTTAATAAAGAATTTGCACCGATTCCAGCGCTATTGGCATGCTCGTATGTAAATCATCAGATGAACCGTTTACGTAAGCGTTCATACTTTGATATTATTATAGAATCTGCTGAACCGCGTGAGCCGCATCATTTTGCTACATTGTTTGGATATGGCGCCAGTGCGATTAATCCATATATGGTAAATGAAATTATCCGTGTACAGGTACAGGAAGGATTCATTACCGGAATCAGCGAACAAAAAGCGGTTGATAATTTCAATAAAGCTATTGGTTCAGGGATCCTGAAAATTATGAATAAAATTGGAATCTCAACTTTGCATTCGTACAGAGGTTCTCAAATTTTTGAAATTGTTGGATTCAATTCTAAATTCGTTCAAAAATACTTCCCATATACTACTTCAAGAATTGAAGGTATCGGATTGTATGAAATTGAAAAAGAAATTACAGAAAGATACAAGTATGCATATCCTGATAAATTAATTCCAAACAGATTAGGTTTAAACATTGGAGGAGAATACAGATGGAGACGTAACGGAGAAAGACATATGTTCAATCCTACTACGATTGCCAAATTACAACAGGCGGTTCGATTAAGTGATCAGGACAGTTATGATGTGTATGCAAATGCAGTTAACGATCAGGCCAAAAATTTAATGACCATTCGTGGATTATTTGAATTTGATAATTTAAATCCAATTCCATTAGACGAAGTAGAACCGTGGACAGAAATTGTAAAACGTTTCAAAACGGGAGCAATGTCTTACGGATCGATTTCAAGAGAAGCGCATGAAAATTTAGCTATTGCGATGAACCGTATTGGAGGAAAATCCAATTCAGGTGAAGGCGGGGAAGACAGAAAGCGTTTTCAGCCGGACATCAACGGAGACAGTCGTAACTCGGCTATCAAGCAAGTTGCTTCGGGACGTTTTGGAGTTACTTCCCACTACTTATCAAGTGCAAAAGAAATTCAGATTAAAATGGCTCAGGGAGCTAAGCCTGGAGAAGGTGGTCAGTTACCCGGAGAAAAAGTATTACCGTGGATTGCAGAAGCACGTAATTCAACTCCTTTCGTAGGATTGATTTCGCCTCCGCCACACCACGATATTTATTCTATTGAAGATTTGGCACAATTAATCTTTGACTTGAAAAATGCTAACAGAGAAGCCCGTATCAATGTGAAACTGGTTTCTGAAGTAGGAGTTGGAACAATTGCTGCAGGTGTTGCCAAAGCAAAAGCAGATGTTGTTTTAATTGCAGGTTATGATGGTGGAACAGGAGCATCTCCTTTGACATCATTAAAACATGCAGGACTTCCCTGGGAACTTGGATTGGCAGAAGCACAGCAAACTTTGGTTTTAAATAACTTAAGAAGCAGAATTGTTGTAGAATGTGATGGTCAGTTAAAAACTGGTCGTGACGTAGCTATCGCTGCTTTATTAGGAGCAGAAGAATTTGGTTTTGCAACCGCTCCTCTTGTAGCTTCCGGTTGTATCATGATGCGTAAGTGTCACCTGAATACGTGTCCGGTAGGAATTGCTACTCAGGATAAAGATTTGCGTAAAAACTTCAAAGGAACACCGGAACACGTTATTAACTTCTTCTATTATGTTGCAGAAGAATTAAGAGGTATTATGGCGCAATTAGGATTCAGGACTTTAGGAGAAATGGTTGGTCAGACACATAAAATCAATTCTAACAAAGCGATTGATCATTATAAAGCAAAAGGATTAGATTTATCTTCTATTTTGTACAGACCGGCTGCTTATAAAACGATGCCTGTAAGAAATACAGAAAAGCAGGATCATGGTTTAGAAGGTGTATTGGATTTCCAAATACTGAAAGATTCTCACAGAGCTTTATACAGAAAAGAAAAAATGACTTTAGCCTATCCAATCAACAACATAAACCGTTCAGTTGGTGCTATTGTAAGTAATGAAATTTCTAAAATATATGGTCACCTTGGATTACCTGAGGATACCTTGAATATTAATTTTACCGGTTCTGCAGGTCAGAGTTTAGGAGCGTTTAGTGCTCATGGACTGACATTTACTGTAGAAGGAAATACAAATGATTATTTAGGTAAAGGATTATCCGGAGCCAAATTAATCATTAAAAAACCTGCAAAAGCCACTTTTGTAGCTGAGAAGAATATCATTGTTGGAAACGTTTGTTTATTTGGTGCAATCGAAGGAGAGGCTTATATCAATGGTATAGCCGGAGAGCGATTTGCAGTACGTAATTCCGGAGCGATTGCTGTAGTGGAAGGTGTTGGAGATCATGGTTGTGAATACATGACCGGAGGTAAAGTTGTAGTACTGGGTGGTACCGGCCGTAATTTTGCGGCGGGTATGAGCGGTGGTATTGCTTATATCTATGATCCTGAAAACAAATTTAAAAACGGATTGTGTAATACTGAAACAATTGAATTCGAAACAGTCGAAGGCGAAGATGAAGCTGACTTAAGAGGATTGATTGAAAAGCACGTTCTGTACACGGAAAGCAGTAGAGGGAAAGAATTATTGAACGATTGGGCAACCAGCTTAGACAATTTTGTAAAAGTTATGCCTACAGAGTACAAAAAAGCGTTAAAGCGTCTGGAAACAGAAGAACAAATGGTAGAAGAATTAACAGCATAATACAATGGGAAAAGTAACAGGTTTTAAAGAATTCGAAAGACAAGACGAATCATATCTAGCGGTTAAAGAACGTGTAGGAAATTACAATGAATTTACGATTCCTTTGAGTGAAGCTGAAATTACTACTCAGGGATCTCGTTGCATGGATTGTGGTATTCCTTTTTGTCACAGTGGCTGTCCTCTTGGGAATTTAATTCCCGATTTCAATCACATGGTATACCAGGAAGAATGGCAAAAAGCCTCATGGATTTTGCATTCAACCAATAATTTTCCTGAATTTACAGGACGTCTTTGCCCGGCACCATGCGAAAAAGCATGCGTGTTAGGACTTATTGAAGATCCAATTTCTATAGAGAATATTGAAAAAAATATTGTTGAACGTGCTTTCGCAGAAGGATGGATCAAACCACAACCGCCAAAAGTAAGAACTGGTAAAACAGTTGCAGTTGTAGGATCAGGTCCGGCAGGTTTAGCAGCAGCTCAGCAATTAAACAGAGCAGGTCACACTGTTACAGTTTTTGAAAGAGATAATGCTATTGGAGGTTTATTGCGTTATGGAATTCCAAATTTCAAATTAGAAAAAGGAATTATCGACAGACGTGTAGCTATTTTAGAGGCAGAAGGAATTACTTTTAAAGTAAATGCTAATGTTGGTGTAAACTACGCTATTGAAGATTTAAAAGCGTTCGATTCTATTGTACTTTGTGGAGGAGCTACAGAAAGAAGAGGTTTGCCAACTCCTGGAGCTGATGCTGATGGTGTGGTTCAGGCTATGGATTTCTTATCTCAGCAAACAAAAGTATTATATGGAGAAAAAATCGAAAATCAGGTACTGGCAACCGGTAAGGATGTTATTGTAATCGGAGGTGGAGATACCGGATCTGACTGTGTGGGAACATCAAACCGTCACGGAGCAAAATCGGTAACGAACTTTGAGATCATGCCTAAGCCACCTGTAGGAAGAGACAAATCGACTCCTTGGCCTTACTGGCCGTTGCAGTTAAAAACGTCAACTTCACACAAAGAAGGCTGTGACAGAAACTGGTTAATCAATACTAAAGAATTTATCAAAGATGCCAATGGTAAACTGATAGCTTTAAAAACAGTAAATGTTGAATGGAAAATAGTTCCGGGACAACGTCCGGAGTTAATTGAAGTAGAAGGTTCTGAAAAAGTATGGCCTTGTGATTTAGCTTTATTGGCACTTGGATTTACCGGACCTGAAAAAACTTTAAGCGAACAACTAGGATTGGAACTTGATTTTAGAAGTAACTATAAAGCTCATAATTACCAGACTAATGTTCCAAATGTATTTACAGCCGGAGATATGAGAAGAGGACAATCACTAATTGTATGGGCGATATCAGAAGGAAGGGAAGCAGCCAGACAAGTTGATATTTACTTAATGGGAAGATCTGATTTACCGACTAAAGAAGGTGGAGATTTACTTGGAGTATAATTAATTATATTCATAAAAAGCAAAACGGCTGTCAATACTGATAGCCGTTTTGCTTTTTTATGTGTAATGTTTAATAAATTTTCTAAATGTTTAAAATTTAAATAAAATTCACATAAAGTTTAAAAAACAAACAATTTGTTATAATTTGTTATTTTTCTACATTTAATTTGCATACTCTCAAAAGAGTAATAAATTTGCTTAAAATAGTTTAACAATGCAAGCAAAAGATTTACTGCAGTTAGCAGACCAATTTGGAAGTCCATTATATGTTTATGATGCCGAAAAAATCCAATCACAGTACAATAGGTTAACGAAAGCTTTCTCTAAGGTAGAAAACTTGCGAATTAACTATGCCATGAAGGCTTTGTCTAATGTTGCGATTCTTCAGTTATTAAAGAACATGGGGTCTGGCTTAGATACTGTATCAATTCAGGAAGTTTTACTAGGGCTTCATGCTGGCTATGAACCTGAAAAAATCTTCTTTACACCAAACGGTGTTTCTTTGGAAGAGATCGAGCAAGTTGCCGAAATGGGGGTTCAGATTAATATTGACAACCTTTCCATATTAGAGCAATTCGGAACAAAATATCCAACTGTACCTGTATGTATCCGTATCAATCCGCATGTAATGGCGGGTGGAAACGAGAATATATCAGTAGGCCATATCGATAGTAAATTCGGAATTTCTGTACATCAGTTACCTCATTTAGTGCGTATTGTAGAGAACACACACATGAATATCGTAGGTATCCACATGCACACAGGATCTGATATTTTAGATATTGAAGTATTTTTATATGCAGCCGAAATATTATTCGACGCCGCTAAAAAATTCAAAAACCTGGAATTTTTAGATTTCGGAAGCGGATTCAAAGTACCGTACAAAAAAGACGATATCGAAACCGATATTGAGGAATTAGGTAAAAAATTATCAAAAAGATTTAATTCTTTCTGTGCTGAATATGGTAAAGATTTAACCCTGATTTTCGAACCGGGGAAATTTTTAGTGAGTGAAGCAGGTTTCTTCTTGGCAAAAGTAAATGTAGTAAAACAAACGACTTCAACGGTTTTTGCCGGAATCGATAGTGGATTCAATCACTTGATTCGTCCGATGTTCTACGGTTCACAACACCATATCGAAAACATCTCCAACCCAAAAGGAAAAGAGCGTTTTTACTCCGTAGTAGGATACATTTGCGAAACCGATACGTTTGCAAGCAACAGAAGAATCCCGGAAATTGCAGAAGGCGATATCCTGGCATTCAGAAACGCAGGAGCGTATTGTTTCTCAATGGCTTCGAACTACAATTCAAGATACAAACCGGCTGAGGTTTTATGGATGAACGGTCAGGGAATCCTGATTCGTCAACACGAAACATTCGAAGATTTGCTTAAAAATCAAATTCCGTTGCCAGTAGAAGCAACAGTTTAAAAATAAAAAAAAGAGAATATCAATGATGAAGTCCCATTCCCGAAAGGTGAATGGGATTTTTTTGTTTAAGATTGTTGGATTATTCGAAACCAAATTGTCAGGCTGAGCGAAGTCGAAGCTTCAGCCCAATCTTGTCATCCTGACGGAGGAAGACACGAGCGATAGCGAACTGGCGCAGCAATCTCCGAAAGAAACTCCACAAAGTATAGCAACCAGCAACCAGCAACCAGCAACCAGCAACCAGCAACCAGCAACCAGCAACCAGCACCAGCAACCAGCAACTAATTTTTTTAAGGGCGTGTCCCTCCGGGTCGGGCTTTCGGCTCTATCTTTTATTCCGCTCCGTTTCATAAAAGGATACCGCCTCTATCCCTCACGCATTTGGTTTCATAAGCAATAAATTGATTTTAGATTATTTGTAATAAAAAAGGACTATTTTTAGCTTTAACTAAAATCTGTAACATAATACATAATGACAACATACATTACATATATTTCAAATATAAATTCTGAAGAACTTTACGATGGTTTAGTTGGACACGGATTATTCACAAGCAAAATTCCACAATTTATTACAAGTGAAAACTTTTTGTTATATAGTAAGACTCCAAAATATCCAAAACACTCCAATGAAAGAGATTATATTAGATATTCTGGAATGCGTAATATTAATGTTCCAAGACCTTTAGCAATTCCTGATCCATTTGCGTATGCTAATCTCTGTAAATTTATTTCAACTGTTTGGCCACAATTGACACAACACTTTCGAGATAAGACGAGTACTGAATTACATAAAGTTAGTAGAATTCATATTCGCAAGCTTTTTAATGATGAGGTACTTTTTGAAATGAATTATAAAAATTTCTTTATGGATGGAGATCCACGTCAGGATATCATGATAAAGAGTAAATATATTGCTCATGCGGACATCGCTAATTGCTTTCCAAGTATTTATAGCCACTCTATTTCTTGGGCATTAGTGACTAAACAACACGCTAAAGTAAATCGCACGGCAACTCTTTGGTTTAATCAAATTGATACATTTACTAGAAATCTGAAATTTGGAGAAACAAATGGACTTTTAATTGGTCCGCACGTTTCTAATCTCATATCAGAAATTATACTAACGACTGTTGATTACGAATTAGTGAATAAAGGATTTAAATACATAAGAAACATTGACGATTATACTTGCTATGCAAAAAATCATGAAGAAGCCGAGAGTTTTATTTTGTCCTTATCGGACGAATTAAAGAAATATGAATTAACCTTAAATTCTAAAAAAACAAAAATTCTTCCTTTACCAACTGCTGATGTTAAAAACTGGGTAACAAAATTAAATCATTTCAACTTCGTAAATACATATGAAGGTCCAAATGGTCAAATTGGGATTCGAGTAAAAGAGTTGAAAGGTTTTTTTGATTTTGCTGTTGAATTAATGCTTGATGAAGGGGGTGATGCTTCTGTAATAAATTATGCGGTTCAAATAATAGCAGGGAAATTTCTGGGTGTTGGTGCAAAAAAATATTTGATCAAACAAATGCATCACTTAGTTTTATTATATCCATATTTAATTAATATTCTTGACGAACATGTTTTTGAGCCTCATTCGATTGACATTTCGGAAATTTTGATAATAGCAAAAGACATTTATGATTATGGAGTACGATGTAAAATTTATGAACCTTGCTCATTCGCTATTTATTGGGGACTTAAATACAATTTTGATTTACAAATTGCGTCAATTAAGGATGATTCAATCTTAGCGAATGATTGTATCTTTCTATTATTAGCATATAGAATAGATTTAAAATATCAGCGACGAATTTATTTACAGGAATATAAAGACCATGCTAAAACTCTTAATAATACAGATTTTCAGCAATATTGGCTTTTCATATATGAAGTTTTGACATTAAATGATCTAACAAATGAATTTAAGCATATGAAGAGACAAAGAATAACATTTATCAAACCAGGATTTTAGTTCATCTTTCATATATAACTTTTGCAGATTAATCAATATAATTACAACTAACAAATATGGATGTAAACATCAAACTGAAAACTCTTCGTGTCAAATTAAGACAAAATTCTCAAGAAATTATGAAGGATGTTTTACAAAGACATGTACCAAATGTTAGTTTAAAGGATAAATCTAAAAAAGAAATTTGTGTGTTTTGTGCCAGCGACGCAAATTTGACAAAGGAACATGTTTTGCCAAAATGGGTATTCGAAAATTGTACTAAAAGGTTATTTATTACTGATGTAAATGGTAGCGAGCAAACATATAATAAAACAACAATTCCAGCATGTGCTGATTGCAATAATGATCTTCTTGGAAATGTTGAAAAATATATGATTTCGACATTAGAGAGCATAGATTTATCAGAAACTTTTTTTAATCAGGAACAAATTCAAAATATAATTCGATGGTTAGAAATAATAGAATATAAATTCCAACTGCTTGAGATTCGTAGGAAGTTCCTAAAATCAAAAAAATTAGAAAATAATTCATACTTCAGAAACATTCCTATTTCGATTATGAGAGCGAATATTGATTATTCTCCTTATAAAGCAGTTTCACAAATAAGGCTGGCTCAGAAAAGAGTAACAAGAAAATCAAAAATTAATAATGAAAATTCATTAATTGTTTTTAAAACGAAAAATGAAAATTTCTATTTTTTTCATCATTTAAACGAGTTTATTTTCCTTGAACTCCCAAAATATAAAGTTGCTTTATTTTATTTTTATTCTAAGGAATTCGAAAATAATGAAATAGCTAAAGATGAAGCAATGAAGATTATAACATCTGTATACGAGTCATAATTTTTGAATACGATAGCGCAGATTTGCAACTCGATAGCGCGGATTTGCAATCCGTGCCCGCTTAGTGAAAAAAGATATTGTAATCCATTTTTAAACTTTAAAATGAATATATGAATGCAGATTTAATTGATGCAATTTTAAATGATATAAATAGTTCGGAAGAATACATTTTAAAAATTGAAGACATAAACGAAAACGGAGCTACAATGTTGCAATACCGAGAAGTTATTAGCTTTCTTTGTAAACAAGAATTGATTTTACAACCATTTACCAATCATGGTAAACTTACTTTGTTAGAAAAAGGTAAAGATGTACTGAGAGTTGGTGGCTATGAAGAATATTTGAAATCAGAACGAGAAAAGCAAAATAAAATTAATGAAAAAGCAATATTCGATCTAAGAATATCAAAATTTCAAGCCCGCTATGGTAAATATTCTCTTTACATATCTGCACTTGCTTTATTAGTTGCTATCGGTTCATTTATTACGGCAACGTTGATGTATAAATCGAGAATAAAAGAATTAGAAATGAAACAGCAGGAAATAGATAAAAAAATTGAAACTATTGATTCTATTCAGCGCGTTCCTGAAATTAAATATAAACCCCGATAGCGAAAATTTGCAATCCGTACCCGTAGTAGTAACAGAATACCACCAATTTTTAAAATAGATATGATATTTTGTATAGACAATTATAGTAATCCAAAAGAAATTGTAGTTTATGATTCCATAGATCAACTTACCAATATGATTGAATGGCAGGACATCTTGGACAAAGGAATAATAAATATCGACGCAGATGGTAATATTTATGAATGGGACGACAGCAAAAAATCTGAATATGGAAGCATTTATGGTTACTCAATGATAGTAGTAGCTACAAATAAAGATTTGGCAAACAAATGTTTTCTGAATTACGAAAGACTTAATAGACCCAATGAGTTTTTGCTCGACGATTGAAGTTTATGCCCGCATAGAGAAATTATCTATTTCTAACTCACTGTAGTAAAACATATAACCTAAAATATCATGAAACTATTATTATCTAGTATTCTTTTTATCCTCTTGGCTACTCAAGATGATTTCACATTTATAAAAGAAAATCAAAAAGTAGTTTTAAAAATCGACAACGGAACTAAAACATTAGTTTGGGGAAGAAAAGCAGTTCTGAATTTTAAGATAGAGAATATAGATACTAAAAAAATGACAATGTCTGCACCAGGAATTAGATTTATCAAAAGTAACAATCCAAAAGAAGAAGTAAACCTTGAAGTTATTCCTCAAAGGGAAGTTATAGAAAATGACACCTTAAATCTTCATATGGGGTTTCGAGACAAGAATAACGAATACATAAATCACAAATTTTCAATACTTATTACAAAATAGATATAGCACCTCTGCTAAAATCAACTACCTCTATCAGATATTTTTGTTATGTAAACAACTGATATTACTTAATTTACAATTAAAAGATTTTATATCCTATAAAAATTCTTACATATTTTTTATTAAATTTGAGATAAGCCCTGGTTGTTGACTTCAAGGTGTTGATTTTTAATATCTTGTGTTAAATCTATTCTTAACTTACAATAATTACACTCATGGGTATGTTTTGAATAATAATTTAAAATTGTTTACTATGAAATTTTACATTCTAATCTTTTTTAGCCTACTATCGATTTCATGCTTTTCTCAAAATGATACCTTAAATATAAATCAGAATGACAGCCTAAAGATAAAAAAAGGCGATCGATTCAAAGTGGCAGGTTCCGTACTTGCAGACAGCTTTCATAGTGTCCCGGGTGATTTTTCAGCAATGGGACATAACGTGTCAGGTAACTGGAAAAGAACAGCTCTTTATACTGCGGGGATAATTGGTTTAATAGCCATTGACAAACAAACTACAGGTTTTCTGCACGATAAGATAGAACCGAATATTGATTATAGTTTGCCTGATATCGGACCTAAAAATACCAAAATTATAACCGGAGATGACCCTTATATTGTTTACCCAATCATCGGGCTATATGCAGGTTCATTAATTATTAACAACAAAAAAGGACAAGTTACTGCTCTTAATGCGGCTAAATCTTTAGCATATTCTTATGTTATAACTCAAATATTTCTAAAAACGATAACGGCAAGAAACAGGCCACAAAGAAGAATAAATGATGATAAACCTGTAGTAGAGCCCTTGACAAAAGATCCATGGGATTTTGGAAACTTCCATGGGATTCACTTCAGGCAAGGTGGTCCGGGTACTTCATTTCCTTCTTTTCATACTACCTCTTATTTTGCTGTTGCCAAAGTATTCCAAATGGAATACAACAACTATTGGATACCTTATACCTTTGTTACTGCGGTATTTCTTGCAGATATAAAAAGTCATGACCATTGGGTTTCCGACTTATTGGTAGGTGGATTAATAGGTACAATAATTGGTCGATCTGTAGTAATTAGCAGTCGGAAACAAATGGCAAAAAATGAATCCAGTGCTTTTAACGACAATCCTAAAAAATTTAAAATGCAGAAACAATTAATCCCTCAAATTTCAAACTCTGTGATTGGATTCCATTTTATTGGAACTTTTTAGGCTCTGAATTATTATGAAATTTATTTTAACCATCTGTCACGATATAAACTTCGCGATATTGAATGCTTCGACAATATGTTCAGGAATGATATGTGGCTCTAGCTTGCGACTTATAACAACACGTTATAACATCTCAAAAGATGAATGGGATTTTTTTACTCTTCCTCACCAAATCAACTTCAATTAACTCAAATAAAATATTACTTTAGCTTAGTACAAATTCAATTATCGTTAATAAAAAGTTTTGTACCTGTCATAAATCAAAACTAAAACCAAAAACAATGAAAATTACGATCCCCCTGTCGGTATTATTCCTGTTGCTTACTACTAATTTATTCAGTCAGACTATCGCTGATTTAAAACTAAAAAACAAGGAAATTCCCAAAAGCTACTTTTTAAGCGACGGTAATAACTGCGTTTCTGTTCAGGCCTGTACTTTTTATAATGATATTGAAACGTACAGCAATATTGTTGGAACGGTAAAAAGCAAAGGAATGCAAAGTTTTAAAAGTAAAACAGATAGCGGCTCTATCATGTATTTTGAATTTGAAAACAGATTCAAAGGCGACAGGTTCCTGCAAGGTTTGCTGTGGGGAAAAGACAACGAACCAACAGACGCACATCCGGAAGAGTATCTTGCAAAAGGAAAGTTTCTGATCATCTGGAGTTTTCATCCTGACAGCATCATTAAAGAAAAATCAGAAGCTAAAATAGAGGCAGTTTTGCAATAAACAATAAAATTCGCCGCCCCACTCATAACTATAAGCTGAGGAGAGGAATTTTATGAATTGAAAACATCATAATCAAACAAAAAAAACAGATATGAGAATAGGAATAACGATAATTTTAGGAGCATTTATTCTTTTTGGGTGTAACCAAAATCCCAAAGAAAAAATTAAGGAAATTGAGAAAAACGATACAACAACAAAGACCGAAAAAAATGTTGAAGCCGTGCCTGTAAATATTGACGACGAAAACAATGAAATCGAGCAGCTCAGCCTAATTCCTATTGATACAGTAGATTCTAAAAATAAGGATATTTATAAAAAATACGGTATTGAGTTTAGTGGTAATTGTTACGATTGTGATTTAGCAGAAATGTCTATAATTGAAAAAACAATAAAATTGACAAATGTGTGTGATGGTAAAATAGCTCAGGTATTTGAAATTGTAAAAATCACCCATACTAAAAATGGAATTGAAGTTAAAACTGCACAAAACGACTTTGTGTTTACAGAAATTGACAAAGCACCCATTTATGAATTGAAAATCACGGGCAAGGACATAAAAGCCGAAAATTTACGAATTTCTAAATACTACACATTGAAGAAATTATTGAAGAAGTTTGAACAACATGATTGTGGAGATTTTCAAGGATAAAAAGCAATAGTCCAGAGACATAACATTATTTCAAATAATCAAGCATAAAAATGAAACCACAAATACGAATTCTAATCTATTCATTATTATTTTTTACCTATAGTTTTTCAACTTCGCTTTTACTCACGCTAGGCGAAAAATTAAAAGATCACAGATTTATAACTTTAGGTTGCGGATTCTTACTTATAAATCTTATTTATTCCTTTTTGATACTAAAATGGACACCTTTATTAAACATAGTCTGTTCTGTTATAATTGCACCTTTGGCCTTATTCTTAGCCTTAAAGTTTGGAGATTTACATTTATTTTCACAATATGATGCTTATGGTATCAAGACAGCATTAATGGCCAATGTTCTTTTTTCTATTATTCTTTGGGAAATTGCTTATCAGGTAAAAATAAAAAATAGTATTTCTAAAGATAAATAATATAGTAAATCCAGATATCCTTTTTTCTTAAATTAAATTTAAGAAAAATCATTCAAATATTATTCTATCTTAGCAGAAAAATACTCTGTTTACTAACTTTTCACAAATCACAGAGCGTTGCAATATTTAGAACTACTATGAAAAAAGCATTTATTCTAATTATTCTTTTTACAGTTATAAGCTGTAAGAAGTCTGATAAAATAGAAAGAGAAAACCAGCCAACAATTTATAATGTTGAAAATCAGGATGCCGAAATGAACAATGTCATCATTGAAGCTAAACAAACATTACCCGAATTTTATAAAGCACTGGAAAGCAGGAATCCAAATCACGAAGCTTTTGCCGTTAAAATGCATTTTAAAATAAACAACGATGGAGAACATATCTGGATTAATGGTTTATTTAAGCGAAACGGTGAATATTTTGGGATAGTAGATAATCTTCCTGAATTTACGAAAGAAGTTAAACAAGGAGATAGAATTAAGATAGATGCCAGTAAAGTAAGCGACTGGATGTATCTGGATAATGGTGAATTGAAAGGCGGCTATACAATAAGATTACTTAGAAACAGAATGTCGGAAAAAGAAAGAATGGAGTTTGATAATACTAGCGGAATGGTTATAAAGTAAAATGTGGAATAATAGCCATTACGTAAGCAAAACATCATGAGAGAAGATTTTAATTTCTACAACGTTTACAACTACATTGAAAACCAGATAAAAAAGAGTGATATGTCTTTTTATCCTTATCATAATTACGAACTTCATTTAATAGACAATTCAGAAATTATCATAAAAAAAGAAGGTTACACTTTATCTAAAATAACAAAAGAAAGAGGCATTTTTGCTTTACCAAAAAGAGAAAAGGATAGTGTGGAAATGATAAAGAAAACAAATCAGCTGTTTTTAGAAATATTAGTTTTGGCCGGTAAGAATTTTAATGAATAAGGTGATTAGACTAAAATTAAATTTCAGAAAAGGCATAGTTGTTGAAAGTTAAAAAAGATATATTTACATCTTCAAAAAGCGATACCTATGCAAAAAATTACTTTATTGGTTTCTATCTTATTTTTGATGTTTTCATGTGGTGTAAAAACAACACAGTCACTTATAAGCGATGGTGATTACGATGGTGCTATCAACCGTGCTGTTGATGCATTAAAAACTAAAAAAGACTCCAAAGGAAAACAAGATTATGTGTACCTGCTCGAAGAAGCTTTTGCGAAAGCCAAAGACAGAGATTTACGAGATCTTGAAATGATGGAGAAAGAAAAAAATCCTGCAAATCTCGAGCGGATCTATAATACATATGTGCAGCTAAATAATCGTCAGGAAAAAATCAGGCCATTATTACCGCTTCAATTACTAAAACAGGGTAGAAACGCTCAGTTTCCGTTTGATAATTATTCAGATCAAATAGTAAGCAGTAAAAATGCCTTGTCAAAATATCTATATGAAAATGCACAAGTTCTTTTAAAGTCAGACAACAAGCTTGATTTCAGAAAAGCGTATGATGATTTGGGATATCTGGAAAGCATTAACCCGAATTATAAGAATGCAAAAAAATTAATGGACGATGCACAATTTAAGGGAACTGACTTTGTAAATGTTTATGCCACAAACGAAACCAATATGATCATTCCGAGACAATTGCAAAATGACTTATTAGATTTCAGCACTTACGGCTTAAACGATAAATGGACAGTATATCACAATGTCAAACAAAAAAATGTTGCTTATGATTATGGCCTGATTTTAAACTTCAGAGAAATATTCATTTCACCCGAACAGATAAAAGAAAAGGAATTCACCAGAGAAAAAGAGATTAAAGATGGTGTCAGACCGCTTTTAGACAGCAGAGGAAAACCTGTAAAAGACAGTTTGGGACGCCCTGTAAAAGTTGATAATTTTAAAATTATAAAAATCAGAATTTTCGAGTTCAGGCAATACAAGGCATGTCAAGTAACTGCTAAAGTGGATTATGTAAATTTAAAAACCAATCAGTTAATGCAATCATTTCCTGTGGCAAGCGAATATGTTTTTGAAAATGTTTATTCAACTTATCGGGGTAACATAAATGCATGCGATGAAAATTATTTAGGCTATTTCAATAAGCGGCCGGTACCTTTCCCTAACAATGAACAAATGGTTTTTGATACCGGCGAGGATCTAAAAGCCAAATTCAAAAATATTATCGTCAGGAACAGATTCAGATAACATTAAAAATATTTATAGTCCCATTTGTCACCCAGGCAAATGGGATTTTTTTTGGTTGCAAAAAAAAATCAAAAAAAATAATGCGAAACCAAAAAGTTGCGTATATTTGCAACTGATTGATTGCGTAATTAAATAAATCAAAAATGAAACGAGATATTTTTCAAGCCATTGCCGACCCAACCCGCAGAGCCATTTTGGTACTGATTTCTTCGTCGGCACTGACTCCAAATACAATAGCCGAAAAATTCAACACGACTCGGCAGGCGGTTTCTAAACATATTAAAATCCTTAATGAATGTGAATTATTAGAGGAAAGAAAAATGGGAAGAGAAATCTATTATCAACTTAAAATCGATAAAATGAAAGAAGTTGACCAATGGCTGGAACAATTTAAGCAAATTTGGGAAAAACGTTTCAATCAACTGGATCAAGTATTAATTAATTTAAAAGCGAAAGAAAATGGAAACTAATCTTTTAATGAATTTTTCCGTAGATAAAGAAAATTGTACGGTTAATGTAAAACGTGAATTTAACGCTCCAATTGCTGACGTCTGGTCTGCCTGGACTGAACCTGAAATTCTGGATCAATGGTGGGCTCCGGCTCCCTGGAAGTCTAAAACAATAAGCATGGATTTTAAAGAAGGCGGCCGAAGACTTTATGCAATGGTTGGTCCGGAAGGTCAGGAACGCTGGAGTTTCTTTGATTATTCATCAATTTCTCCTAAAACGAATTTTAAACATTCCTCTACTTTTTGTGATTCTGAAGGAAATCCAGATCCAAATTTTGGAAGCTCTTACTGGGATCTTACTTTCTCCGAACAAGGCAATTCGACAATTGTTGATATTGCGATTCGACGCGATAGCTTAGCCGAGTTAGAAACGATTATAGAAATGGGCTTTAAAGAAGGATTTACAAGTGCTATGGAAGGTTTGGATAAAATCTTTGAAGCAGGAAAGTCAAAAACATTTCAATAAATGGAATTAAGTAATAATGAATTTAAAATCTAAAGGAAATGAAATCTAATCTTTTAATGAATTTTATTGTAGATAAAGAAAATAGTACGGTTAATGTAAAACGTGAATTTAATGCTCCAATTGCAAGTGTTTGGTCTGCCTGGACTGAACCTGAAATCCTGGATCAATGGTGGGCCCCAGCTCCGTGGAAAGCAAAAACAAAAAGAATGGATTTTAAAGAAGGAGGTCAGAGGCTTTATGCTATGCTGGGACCGGAAGGCGAAGAGCATTGGGCTTTGGCCGACTTTAAGTCCATAACTCCTAAAACAAATTTTAAATATCTGGATGCTTTTTGCGACAGTGAAGGCAACTTAAACAATGATTTTCCACGTTCTGATTGGGATGTGACTTTTTCTGAAGAAGGCAATACAACTTTTGTTGATGTAGTGATTAAACATGAAAAGTTATCCGATTTAGAAATGATTATCGAAATGGGCTTCAAGGAAGGATTCACAATTGCAATGGAAGGTTTGGATAAAATTTTTGAATCAGGAACAAAGTAAGTTTTGTTCTTTTGATATAACTTATACTAAACTTTTAATTATATAAACCCCTACAGGATAATTATCCTGTAGGGGTTTTCTTTTTTTATATATTAAAAGAATAGTAAAAAAATGATGAATTTTTCTCCAAACAAAAAGAGAAAAGGACAATGAAGAAATTTTATAGAATACAGATTAAATTTTTTTGCGATAAACAAAATGATTCCTGATATTTATCTTTGGTTAAAATGAAAGAAATTTTCTTAACTCATATTTAACAATTGTAAGGCAACAATATGTGTTTGTAATTGTTAATGATGTATATAATCCAGAAGATGAGTACAAAAAAAATCTGCACGGTTGTTATTTTTCTTACTGCTTTAATTTCGTTTTCCCAGGAAAAATTTGCGTTAAGCGGTACTATAACCGACTTTAAAAATAATGAAACTTTAATAGGTGTGAATATCTATATCCCGGCTTTGGAAATTGAAACTACAACAAACGAGTACGGGTTTTATTCACTTACACTTCCTGAAGGGGAATATCAGGTTGAAATCAGCTTTTTAGGTTATCAGACTGTCAAAAAAACAATATCCTTAAATGAGAATATCAAAAATAATTTATCCTTAAATGAAAGTGGAGAAGAACTTCAGGAGGTTATAATTATAGATAATAAAGAGATGGCTAACATTAAATCCCCGGAAATGAGTGTTAATAAACTTTCTATTTCTGTTATCAAAAAAATGCCTGTGGTTTTGGGAGAAGTCGATGTGTTGAAATCTATTTTATTGCTTCCGGGAGTCACCAATGCAGGTGAAGGGGCTTCAGGATTTAATGTACGGGGCGGAGGAGCCGATCAGAATTTAATTTTACTGGACGAAGCGGCTATATTTAATTCTTCACATGTTTTTGGTTTTTTTTCTGTTTTTAACCCTGATGCCGTTAAGGATTTAAAATTATACAAAGGTGGGATTCCGGCACGTTACGGAGGAAGGGCTTCTTCTGTTTTGGATATTTATCAGAAAGACGGGAACAGTAAAGAATTTCATGTAAATGGAGGAATTGGGGTGATTTCGAGCCGAATTCTTGCAGAAGGTCCTTTAGTAAAAAATAAGGGTTCATTTTTGATAGGAGGAAGGGCGTCTTATGCACATTTATTCCTGAAATTTTCAGATAGTCAAAAAGGGAATGCTGCCTATTTTTATGATTTGAATACCAAATTAAACTATAGATTAAATGATAACAACAGTTTGTTTTTTTCAGGTTATTTCGGGCGTGATGTTTTTAGCCTGAATAAAGTTTTTACGAACATTTATGGGAATTCTATTTTAAATCTGAGGTGGAATCACCTGTACTCGGATAAAGTATTTGCAAATTTCTCATTGATTTACAGCGATTATTTTTATGAACTTACTTTAGATTTTGTAGGTTTCAAATGGAATTCAGGTATTAAAAATTATACTATCAAATATGATTTTAAAAACTATATTTCCGATAAATTCAAATTGAATTCTGGTTTAAACGGAATTTATTATGAGTTTAATCCCGGAACAATTATGCCCTCAGATAATGGAATTGGAATCAACGCCGATCAATTGGATAAAAAATACGCATTTGAACCCTCAGCGTATATTGATGCAGAACATCAGCTTTCGAAAAAAATTACTGTTTCCTATGGTTTGAGATTCAGTTTGTTTTATCGTTTGGGGGCTTCAACAATTAATTTGTATGAAAACAATAATCCGGTGGTTTTTAATTCGGATATGCAGATTTATGAAAAAGGAACCCCTATTGGTACAAAATATTATAGTAACAATAAGGAAATAAAAAGCTATAATAACTTAGAGCCGCGATTTTCAATTTCTTATCAATTGAATGATAATCAGGCAATAAAAGCCAGTTATAACAGAATGACCCAATATCTTCAGTTAATTTCAAACACAACATCACAAACACCGCTTGATGTCTGGATGCCAAGTGATAATTACATCAAACCACAAATCGCAGATCAGGTAGCTTTGGGCTATTTCAGAAATATCAGTGATGGGGCTTATTCATTTGAAGTGGAAACCTATTATAAAAAAGTTCAAAACAGACTGAATTATATTGATGGTGCCGATTTAATTGCGAATGATGCTATTGAACAGGTAATTTTAAATGGGAGAATGCGGGCCTATGGCATAGAAACGATGTTTAAGAAAAATGGAGGTAAAATTAGTGGGTGGATATCTTATACACTTTCAAAATCAGAGCAGCAAACCCCAGGGAGAACACCTGAAGAAACGGGTATCAATAATGGTCAATGGTATAATTCTGTTTATGACAAAACGCATAATTTAGCCATTACGACTACTTATAATTTAAATGAAAGATGGTCATTTGGAGCTAATTTTGCCTTGCAATCGGGTCAGCCTGTTACGTATCCAAACGGGCAGTATGAATATTTGGGAATAACCGTTCCCAGTTATGGATTACGAAATGAAAATCGTTTACCCGCTTATCATCATTTGGATATCTCTGCCACTTTAGTCCTGGAAAAAAATAAAAAGAAAAAATGGAAAGGGGAATGGGTTTTTAGTATTTATAATGTGTATAATCGTCAGAATGCGGCTTCAGTGAACTTCCGTCAAAATACAGATACGGGAAATAATGAAGCAGTAAGAACATCTATTTTCGGAATTGTGCCTGCAGTTAGTTATAATTTTAAATTTTAGAAACTATTTTCTGTGAAAAGAAATAAAAAAAATACAAAGTATGAAAAAATCAATTTTATTAATAGTATTTTTTATATCGCTATTCTTTACAAGTTGTGAAGAAGTTATTGATGTTGATTTAAATAATAGTGCTCCAAAATTAGTAATAGAGGCTGCCATAAACTGGAAAAAAGGAACTTCGGGGGCACAGCAAACCATAAAGCTGACAACCACAGCCAATTATTTTGAAGATGAAATCCCAATAGTTTCAGGAGCTGTTGTTTATATTAGAAATAGTGCTAACCAACAATTTAATTTTACAGAAGTGCCTCAAACCGGCAGATATGTTTGTAATAATTTCAAACCGGTGATTGAAGGAACTTATACCCTGACAGTTATTAGTAACGGTAATACCTATACGGCTACTGAAACTTTAAAATCTATAGTTCCTATAAAAAGTATTATACAAAACAATGTGGGTGGACCCGTAGGCAGCAATATTGTAATTAGGGCTTTTTATAACGATCCGGCTAACGCAGATAATTATTATTTGTATAAATACGTATATTCGAATAAAATTACATCAAATTACTCTGTTGATGAAGATAAACTGTATCAGGGTAATGAGTTTTTTAGTTTTTCAGAGGGTGAGGATTTAAAAGTTGGAGACGAGGTTGAAGTAACCCATTACGGAATTTCTAAGCAATATTACAATTACATGAGCATAATAATAAGTATTGCAGGCAATAATGTAGGAGGGCCTTTTCAATCTCCTCCTGCAACAGTAAAAGGAAACATTATCAATACAACAGATAAAAGTAATTATCCCTTAGGTTATTTTTCACTTAGCGAAATAGTTTCAAAAAAATATACTATCAAATAATTCAATATGAAAATGGAGGCCGAAATTCTAACTTTAGCAGAAAAAAAATTAATCGGAAAGCATATTACCATGTCGTTTGCCGAAAATAAAACATTTCAATTATGGAATAGTTTTATGCCAGCGCGTAAAGAAATCAAAAAATCAGTTGGTTCTGATTTATATTCCCTTGAGGTATTTCCTATAGGGTATTTTGATCGTTTTAATCCGGAAAACACCTTTGAAAAATGGGCTGCAGTCGAGGTTGAAAATTTCGATTTTATCCCATCAGAAATGGAAACCTTAATAATTCCAAGTGGTTTGTATGCAGTTTTTATTCATAAAGGTCCGCAAAGTGAAGGACATAAAACTTATAATGCTATTTTTGCTGAATGGCTGCCAAATTCGGAATATAGTGTTGACTATCGTCCTCATTTTGCAGTTATGAACGAAAAATACAAAAAAGAAGACCCGGATTCTGAAGAAGAAATCTGGATTCCGATAAAAATTAAAAATTTATAATATGTTAATTGAAGCTTTAAAATCACTTTTTGACCGCGATCTGAACAAACTAAAATTAGAAATCGAATCATATCAGGATGAATCACAACTTTGGGCCATTGATAAAAATATATCTAATTCAGCGGGAAATCTTTGTTTACATTTAATAGGGAATATCAATCATTTTATTGGAGCACAAATCGGAAAAACAGATTACATCAGGAATCGTGAACTTGAATTTTCATTAAAAGATATTCCAAAATCAGAGTTAATCAGTAAAATTGAAAACACACTTTTAGTTGTAAATAATGCACTTGATACTTTAACTGAAACCGATCTAGAAACAATTTATCCGTTGGTTGTTTTCGAAAAGGAAATGACAACAGGCTTTTTTCTTATTCATTTGTCAACACATTTAGCGTATCATTTAGGGCAGATTAATTACCATCGAAGGCTGTTAGTATAGGTTTTGAAATTCTAAAACTCTAAGTTTCTAAGATTCCATATCTTTGAATTCGAAAATAAAAACCCTAAAATTAAAATGTCATCACATCATATTGTTCGGGACGATCAGGAACCCGCCTTAATCATTGCCAATGGTGCCGCCTGCAATTCTGAGTTATTAGGGCAATTGCTCGAATGGTCGCCTTTGATTATTGTACTCGATTCTGCCATTGAAAGAGTTATTGAATTAGGTATAAAAGTAGATGTGCTTTTGGGGGATTTTGACAATGGTTTTGATCCTGAAATCTATAAAACTTCACAGTATCCAATAGAAATTGTACATACCCCGGATCAAAACAAAACCGATTTAGAAAAAGCATTTGACTATTTAATTGACAGAAAAATTCCTGCCGTTAATGTAGTTTGGGCCACCGGAAGACGTGCCGATCACACCATAACCAATTTGACAAATATTGTCCGTTATCGAAATTTACTCAAAATTGTAATTCTTGACGATCATTCCAAAATATTTTTATTGCCCAATAAATTTGAAAAATGGTACACCGCAAAAACTCCAATTTCATTGATTCCGATTGGAGTTGTAAATGGTATTTTTTCGACCAATTTGAAATATCCTTTACATAACGATACCCTAACAATGGGTTACAGAACCGGCAGCAGTAATTCTGTTGCAAACGACGGATTGGTTACCATTACCCATTCCGATGGTGATTTGTTATTGATGGAATGTATGGATTAATTTTAGTATTCAGATATTATATTTTTGGAATGCTATTGCCATTGAGTTTTGAATATCAAGGAGCTGATTCCTGCTGTTCGCTGTATCTTTTATGATCTCGTTAGAAAAAAACGAGACCACAAAAGGATGCCGCTTCCATCAGGGCTAAGGCTTTAGGTTTCATAAAACCTTTTCTAAAAAGGAATGACTATCTTTGCACCCAAATTCACAAAATGAAAGCAATAGACAATTCCGAAAAAAACAATTTACATCCCCGAAACCTGCATCGTTCCCGATATGATTTCGAACTTCTTATGACCAATTGTCCGGAATTAAAGAAGCATGTTGCCGTGAATCTTCATGGTGTCGAAACTATTGATTTCAGCGATCCAAAAGCAGTAAAATCTCTTAACAAAGCATTGCTGCAAACCTATTATGATATTCAGGACTGGGATATTCCTGCCAATTACCTTTGTCCGCCAATTCCCGGCCGGGCAGATTATATTCATTACCTGGCGGATTTATTAACCGAAACAAATAATGGAGTTATTCCTGAAGGATCTTCCGTATTAGGTTTGGATATAGGTGTGGGATCCAATTGTATTTACCCAATTTTAGGAAATGCTATTTACGATTGGAGTTTTGTCGGGACAGATATTGATGAAAAAGCAATCGGGAATTGCAGTAAAATTATTGAAGCAAATCCAAAATTAATTGACGCAATCAGTTTGCAGCAACAAACAGAATCGCGTTTTATTTTCAAAAATATCATCACACCCGAAGATCGTTTTACATTTACTATCTGCAATCCGCCATTTCATGCTTCTGCCGAAGATGCCAATCAAAGTACGGTTAGAAAAGTATCCAATTTAAATCCGAAAGAAAAGAAAAAAACAAATCCGGTTTTAAACTTTGGAGGTCACAATGCCGAATTATGGTGTGATGGTGGTGAAATTGGTTTTGTAACTCAAATGATTTACGAAAGTGCCAAATATCCAATGCAATGTTTGTGGTTTACTACTTTGGTTTCCAAAAGAGATAATCTTTCGAGTATTTATAAAACGTTAAACAAAGTAAATGCTGCGTCTGTAAAAACAATTGATATGGCTCAGGGTCAAAAAAACAGTCGTATTGTAGCATGGACTTTCTTAACGGAAGCACAGCGGAAATCATGGAAAATTTAAATTGTCTTCTAAAAAATATTGACAATTAGCATTATAATTATGATAGTTTAAAACAAAATTCTGATACTATAAACAAGTTCATTTAAAGTAACTTTATAGGAAATTTGAATTTTATGACTATACGAAAATTACTCTTTACATTAATATTATTTCTTTTACTTGTCAGTTGTGCATCCTCTAAAAAGGCAAAATTTGAGGACTACACTTTTCAGACAAAAAAAGAAAAAGATTCTTATATAAAATCATATAATAAAGCACTGAAACTTTGGGGCGTAGCTTATACGGAAGAAAATATAAAGACTTCTTACGGAACTGCCCATGTCATAATATCAGGCCCGACAAACGGAAAAGATTTGGTTTTGCTTCACGGGATGGATGCCAGCTCAACAATGTGGTATCCGGGCATTAAAAGTCTGGCAAGAAATCATCGCGTATATGCCATTGATTTTATTATGGAACCCGGAAAATCGACTTTAACATCAAAGTCACTTTCAACTGAAGATATTGTAATTTGGTACAATGAAATTTTCAATCATTATAAATTAAAAAACTACGACATCGTTGCTGCCTCACGTGGCGGATGGATTGCTACATTATTGGCTGTTCAAAAAAGAAATTCTATAGATAAAATCGTTTTGTTAAGTCCGGCACAGACTTTTAAATTTATTGACAAACCCGGAAAATCATCTTCAGCATTGTTCCTGAAACTTTTTCCGAGTGAAAAGAAATTCGGAAAAACATTAAAAGCCTTTTCCACACATCCTGAAAAAATTAGCCCAATTTATAAAAGACAATTTTATTTGGCTAACAAATATGCAAAATCAAATTCGAATATGCTGCAGATGAGGCCTTTTTCAGATGATGAATTAAAATCTATAAAAAATTCTGTTTTTGTGTTAATAGGGGACCATGACATTATAAATTCTGAAGAAAGTGTTGAGCGGGCTAAAAAATATTTACCCAACAGCAAAATTAAAATTGTAAAAGACGCTGGCCATTTTTTAACCATAGATCAGCCCAAGATTGTAAATGATGCTGTTGTTAATTTTTTAGAATAGTTATAATTTTAAATTTCGGTAATATATTTATAGAATTCAAACTTTGTATCTTTACAAAACTAAATTTTTCATCAGTCAAAAATGAATTTCCAGGTATCCTCAGAATATAGTCCAAAAGGAGATCAGCCGCAGGCGATCCAAAAATTATCCCAAGGTATAAGAGACGGAGAAAAATATCAGACATTATTAGGTGTTACAGGTTCCGGAAAAACATTTACTGTTGCCAATGTGATTGAGGAAGTACAAAAACCTACTTTGGTTTTGGCCCATAACAAAACTTTGGCAGCACAGTTATATTCAGAATTCAAGCAGTTTTTTCCCAATAATGCTGTAGAGTACTTTGTTTCTTATTACGATTATTACCAGCCGGAAGCTTTTATGCCGGTAACAGGAGTTTTCATTGAAAAAGATTTGTCTATCAATGAAGAGCTGGAAAAAATGCGATTGAGTACGACTTCTTCATTGCTTTCCGGACGCAGGGATATTTTAGTTGTAGCCTCTGTTTCCTGTTTATATGGTATTGGTAACCCGGTAGAATTTCAGAAAAATGTAATTGCAATTGAGAAAGATCAGGTAATTTCCCGAACCAAATTATTGCATAGTCTGGTTCAGAGTTTATATGCCAGAACTGAAGCCGATTTTACACCCGGAACTTTCAGAATCAAAGGTGATACGGTCGAAGTATATCCAAGTTATGCAGATGATGCTTTCAGAATTCATTTCTTTGGTGATGAAATTGAAGAAATTGAATCATTTGATATTAAGACATCTCAAGTTCTGGAAAAATATAATAAACTGACTATCTACCCTGCTAATATGTTTGTGACTTCGCCTGATGTTTTGCAGGGTGCAATCTGGCAGATTCAACAGGATTTGGTGAAGCAGGTTGATTATTTTAAAGAAATAGGAAAACATCTGGAAGCAAAACGTCTGGAAGAAAGAACGAATTTCGATTTGGAGATGATCCGTGAATTAGGGTATTGCTCCGGAATCGAAAATTATTCGCGTTATCTTGACGGGAGGGAAGCCGGGACAAGACCATTCTGTTTGTTAGACTATTTTCCAAATGATTATTTGATGGTCGTTGATGAGAGTCACGTAACAATTTCTCAGGTTCACGCTATGTATGGAGGTGACCGCAGCAGGAAAGAAAATTTAGTGGAATACGGTTTTCGTTTGCCAGCTGCTATGGATAACCGCCCGTTAAAATTTGAAGAGTTCGAGGCAATGCAAAATCAGGTTATTTATGTATCTGCAACTCCTGCCGATTATGAATTGCAAAAGACAGATGGTGTGTATGTAGAACAAGTTATTCGACCTACAGGTTTATTGGATCCGATTATTGAAATTCGCCCAAGTCTGAATCAGATTGATGATTTAATTGAAGAAATTCAGGTGCGTTGTGAATTGGATGAAAGGGTTTTAATTACGACTTTAACCAAAAGAATGGCCGAAGAACTGGCAAAATATTTAACTAAAGTAAGTATCCGTTGTCGTTATATTCACTCAGATGTAGATACCTTAGAAAGGATCGAAATCATGCAGGATCTGCGTAAAGGTATTTTTGATGTTTTAATTGGAGTAAATTTACTTCGTGAAGGTCTTGATTTGCCTGAAGTTTCCTTAGTAGCTATTTTGGATGCCGACAAAGAAGGTTTTCTTCGCAGTCACAGATCACTAACGCAAACCATTGGTCGTGCGGCAAGAAATCTTAACGGGAAGGCCATAATGTATGCTGACAAAATTACGGCAAGTATGCAGAAAACTATTGATGAAACGAATTACAGAAGAACGAAACAGATAAATTTCAATAAAGAAAACAATATTACACCACAGGCTTTAAATAAGAAAATAGACAGCGCTTTTACGAAAAATCCATTGGTAGAATATGAATTAGGTCATACTTTGGCAGCTGCCGCAGAACCTGAAACAGCTTATTTATCTAAAACAGATTTAGAGAAAATGATTCGTGAAAAACGTAAATCCATGGAAAAAGCAGCTAAAGAACTGGATTTCCTGCAAGCAGCAAAATTACGAGATGATATTAAAAAATTACAGGAGCAGCTTTCTTAAAATCTAATTTTAATAAATACGAATAATTTCTTTTTTAGATTTATTGGAAAATTTTAAAAAAAAACAGCAGCAAATCCTTTGCTGCTGTTTTTTTAGTGATTATGATGCCGTTAAAGTTAGGGAAGTCACTTTTATTTTCCCTGCTGATCCGGAATAATAATCAACAAATACTTCTATATAATCATTAGTATTCACACTTATGGATCCTGATAGAGGAACTGGTGATGTATCAGAAGTTGAACCGGTATAGCCATATATTTTTGACTGACCTATTATTACTCCATTTTTAGCAATATAAAATATATATATTCCGGTTTTTCCGGCACTTTCTGCAACAAATGAAAGACTTCCGGTTAATTTTATAATTCGTTGTTTAGCGCCCGTATACGTAAGCCTTCCCGTATTATTAGCCGAAAATCTAAAAAGAGAAGTAGATGATGTTGTCGCTGTTATTTTAACAGCTGTTCCTGAATTATCTACTGTAGCTGTAACTCCGGTTCCGGGTGTCAGATTAACACTAAATTCTCCTGTCGCATTAGCATCAGTTTCTGTTGGAATTCCGGGGCACCTCACACTCCAGTTATTGTCAAAATTAAATCCTGTGTAGGTTCCTGTAGTATAACTATTTACATATTTACCAGTTGTAAGAGTTCCTGTGTATACTGTTGATTCCATTACTGCAGTTCCTGTTATAATTGGGTTACTCGACACGTCAAATCCAATTTTAGCACCAATTACCTCTGAAAACCCCCCTAATTTTTCAACTAGTCCAAAAGTTCCCTGTAAAGTTTCATAAGTTCCCGAATTATTTCCAAACCAGGCAGCATTACTAAGCAATATTTTACCAATGTCTTTATAAATGATTCCACTGGTATTGTTAATGTACTGGACAATACTTATAAACATTAATGCCATATTTTCAATTTTGCCTACATTACTGGAATTGGCAATAATACAGTCCCGAACTATCAAACTTTGTGTCTGTGTGCCTGAAGCTATTGATCCTGTTCCTATAATGTCAAAAACTTTTCCTGATAAAGCAGCTATAGTCAGAATTCTTAATGACCCGCCAGTAGTTCCAACAAATAAATCTCCGCTTGCTCTAATCAATTTGTCCTCACCGGAATCCAGACCTACAATATAAGCATTATTTAATTCTATAGAACGATCAAGCATTATTGTACCATTAATTTCATATAAAGTACCTGAATCCAAAAGATACTTTGTACCTCCGCCGGCAGCTAATTCCGAAGCTAAAACAGTTGCTAATACATCAGTTGATTTAATAAGCTTAAATTTAAGTCTTCCTTCATTATCGCCGT
This sequence comes from Flavobacterium sp. Flavsp81, assembly GCF_059491325.1. Lineage (NCBI taxonomy): Bacteria > Pseudomonadati > Bacteroidota > Flavobacteriia > Flavobacteriales > Flavobacteriaceae > Flavobacterium > Flavobacterium sp. Flavsp81. The sequence continues at coordinate 4,983,243 of NZ_CP168505.1, forward strand.
AAATTTTCTTCCAGGTTGCTGTACCTCCGTCATAATATTCGAAAGCTCTAAGATCAGTGTCATAAACCATTAATCCATTAGTAGGACTTGAAATAGCATTCCTTTGGGCTGTAGTCATTCTTGGAGTAAGAAAACCTTTATTTGTAGAAGTTACGTCTAAAATAGAACTTGCGTCCGGAGTAACTGTTCCTATCCCGATTTGAGAAAAAACAGGAGTTTCAGATAAAAAACAAACAAGTATCAAAATTTTGGTAACGAGTAAAATCCTTTTCATAATTAGTACGATTAAATTTTAACAATAGAAGTATCATATATAAACTATTAAATATAAGAAAAAACAATTAATCAATGAATTTAATTATGATAAATGAAAAAATATTTACAAGTATTTAAAATTAAAGTCAGAGAATTATTACCATAACCAAATCAAAAAAATATCATATTGAAAAAGCAAAATCAACCTTCTTAATTTTAAAATGGATTGTTTTTAGCTATTTCATTTTATATTTTTAAACTATATGTTATTAAAAAAGACTTAATTTTGTTTTTCATAATTAATTTATAATGCTGTCCAATTTCAAGAATCATATTTCCTCAAGATTTCCGTTTCCGGAAAGAACAAAATTATTTCTGGCTGTCAGCGGAGGCTTGGATAGTATGGTTTTATTGCATTTATTTCAGCAATTGCCTTATGAAATTGCCGTTTTGCATTGCAATTTTCAATTGCGGGGCTTAGAAAGTTTCGATGATCAGAATTTCATTCAAAACTATTGTGATCAAAATAATATACCTGTTTTTGTAACTCAATTTGATACCGAAGCTTTTGCCAAAGATTACAAGCTTTCTACTCAGGTAGCAGCTCGTGAACTCCGATATAATTGGTTTTATGAACTTCTGGAAACCCATAAATTCGATTATATTTTAACAGCCCATCATGCTGATGATAATCTCGAAACCTTTATTATTAATTTAAGTCGTGGTACCGGATTAGACGGGTTAATTGGTATTCCGGAGCAAAATGATAAAATTATTCGCCCGCTTTTGCCTTTTTCGAGAGATGAAATCCTGAAATATGCTCAGCAAAATAATATCGAATGGCGGGAAGACAGCAGCAATGCTTCGAATAAATATCTGCGAAATAAAATTCGTCATGATTTAGTACCTGTTTTAAAAGAAATTAATCCTGATTTTTTGAAAGCTTTCCAAAAAACACAATCGTATTTACAGGAATCACAGGAAATGGTTGAAGATGCCTCGATTATGATTTACCAGCAAGTAGCAAAAGAAGCCGGAGATGAAATACATTTCGATTTAAATCAGCTTAAAAAATTACCTAATTACAAATCGTATTTATATCAATGGCTGAATGAATTTGGATTTCTGACCTGGAATGATATTTATGATTTAGTGAACGGACAATCTGGAAAACAGGTGTTTTCAGAAGAGTTCAGATTGCTGAAAAACAGAGAGGCATTGATTTTAAGTCCAATTTCTGAATTATCAGAAAACGAAGAATTTGAAATAAAAGAGAATGATAAAGAAGTTAATTTTCCCTTAAAGTTGACGCTTTGTAATGTTAGTCACATAACTATAAATTCAAATAAAGCTATATTTGTGGACGCTGAAAAAATCCGGTTTCCTTTGATTTTACGTAAATGGAATGAAGGAGATGTTTTCTATCCTTTTGGAATGAATGGGAAATCTAAAAAAGTAAGTAAGCTTTTTAAAGATGAAAAACTATCCCTGATTGAAAAAGAAAAAACATGGATTTTATGTTCAAATAATCAAATTGTATGGGTTGTTGGAATCAGGCAGGACGAAAGATTTAAAATAGAAAATGCCTCAAATAAAATACTTAAAATAGAACTACAATAATGAAGTCAAACTCCTCTTATCAAGTTGCAATATCAAATTTTTTACGAAATAAAACTTTCCTGTTTTTGATGTTTTTCCTTTTTACTTTTGCAAAAGGAAACGCTCAGATTTTAGAACCTGTAAAATGGACCGCTAAAATTGAAAAGAAATCAGGAAGCAATGCTGTTTTGATCTTTGATGGAATAATAGAAAAAGACTGGCATATGTATTCGCAATTTACGCCAGAGGGAGGACCGCTGCCGTTAGAAATTGTGTTTAAAAACCAAAAAGGAAATTACAATTTGGTTGGAAAAGCCAAAGAAGGGAAAACCAAAACCGCTTTTAATGATGTTTTTGGTGTCAATGAAACTTTCTTTGAAGGCAAAGCACATATTGAACAGGAAATTACGATTACAAATCCAAATTTAAAAACAATTGATGTTGATTTTGATTTTCAGGTTTGTAAAGAAGTTTGTATCAATTCAAATAAAAAATTCTCAATAGTAATTCCGGCATCATTTAATATGAAAGCCGTTGCCACTGTTTCTGAAGTAAAGGAAGATGAAACAAAGAGAGTTGGTTTAGCTGTTGATACAATAGAAAAAGTTGTTCCTTCAATTGAAACAGCAAAAACCGAGGTTACTAAAACATCACAAAAACAGGATATCCCTACACCAGCACCTTCAAGAAGCCTATGGTCTATATTTTTCATTGCATTTTTATCAGGTTTCGCAGCGTTGTTAACGCCATGTGTATTTCCAATGATTCCAATGACGGTAAGTTTCTTTACAAAACAAAGTAAAACTAAGGCAGCAGGAATTAGAAATGCAATTATTTATGGAGTTTCGATCATTCTGATATATGTGATTCTTGGTTTTTCCGTCTCATGGATTTTTGGTGCAGATGCATTGAATTCATTAGCGACAAATGTTTATTTTAATATATTGTTTTTTATATTATTGGTAGTTTTTGCATCATCATTTTTGGGTGCATTTGAAATTATGCTCCCTAATTCCTGGGCAAATAAAGTAGATCAGCAGGCAGATAAAGGTGGAATTATAGGAATCTTATTCATGGCCCTGGCACTTGCAATTGTCTCGTTTTCATGTACTGGCCCAATCGTTGGATCACTTTTGTTTGAAGCTGCAACAAATGGTTTTTTAGGACCAATAATAGGAATGTTTGGGTTTTCATTAGCATTAGCTTTGCCCTTTATGCTTTTTGCAATGTTTCCGGGTTGGCTAAATTCATTACCAAAATCCGGCGGATGGCTGAATACTGTAAAAGTTGTATTAGGGTTCTTGGAATTAGCTTTGGCTTTCAAATTTTTATCAAATGCAGATTTGGTTTTACAATTACATTTATTGGAAAGAGAAATTTTCTTAGTGATCTGGATTGCAATTTTTGGGGCACTGGCACTATATTTATTTGGGAAAATTACGCTTCCACATGATAGTCCGCTGCATCATATTTCAGTTGGAAGATTATATTTAGGATTAACTGTTTTAGCATTTACAATATATTTGATTCCAGGACTTTGGGGAGCGCCGTTAAAATTAATAAGTGCCTTTCCACCACCACCACAATATAGTGAAAGCCCGCTTGGAGTAGGTGGATCTGCTAATAATGGCATTTCTGAAAAAGAATTACCAAAGGGTGCGGAGTTAGGGCCTCATGGAATTATAGTTTTTCATGATTACGAAGATGGTCTGGCTTATGCAAAATCAATAAATAAGCCGATCATGTTAGATTTTACCGGGTATGCATGTGTCAATTGCCGTAAAATGGAAAATAATGTTTGGTCCGACGAAAAGATTTTACCCATCTTAAAAAATGATGTGGTTATAATTTCTTTGTATGTTGATGATAAACGTCTATTACCTGTGGATAAACAATTTGTGACAGCTTCAGGAGATAAAATTGAAACTATAGGTGATAAATGGACAGATTTTATGATCTCCAAATATAAGACCAATACACAGCCTTTGTATGTTCTAACTGATTTAGAAGGTAAAAATTTACACGATTCCAAACCTACAATCAGTTATGTGGGAGCTGAAGAATATTTAAGCTGGTTAAAAGCCGGAATTTCAAATTTCAAATAGTTGGTTGGTATTAATTTCCTGGTTTGATGATTTATTCCGGACGAAATATACGGGTTGAAATTATAGCCCTATAGCCGCAATATCATGTCATAGTATAGAGCAAAAAAGGATTATAAAAAAGCAAGTTGATTATCTATTAAATAATAAAATAAAGCTTAACAGAGAATAAAGGTTAAAATTAATTCAAATAAAAAGCACTCTAAAACAAGATTTTAGAGTGCTTTTTTATTAAGAGAAATGAAATTTAACTCTTATAAGAATTCTCCGTGTTGAGAAATATCTAATCCTAATTCTTCTTTTTCTTCAGTAACTCTTAACGGAGTGATTTTATTAACGATAAAGAATAAAATATATGAAGCAACAAAAGCAAATATTGACACAGCTATTAATGCTATCAATTGATTAATGAACAAAGTTGGAGTTCCGAAAATTAATCCCTGATTGTCACCAACAACTGGATTTATTGCTTTAGAAGCAAAAACTCCGGTTAACAACATACCGACCATACCACCAACACCGTGACATGCAAAAACATCAAGAGCATCATCAATTTTTCCTTTAGGGAATTTGCTTACTACAAAGTTACTTACTATTGCAGCAAAAGCTCCAATGAAAATTGCATGAGGAATACTTACAAAACCAGCAGCAGGAGTAATTGCAACAAGACCAACTACAGCCCCAATACAAGCTCCAAGAGCAGATAATTTGTGACCTAAAATTTTATCAAGGAAAACCCATGCCATGGCAGCAGCAGCAGCAGCAACAGTTGTAGTTCCTAAAGCCTGAACAGCTAAACCATTAGATCCTAAAGCAGATCCTGCATTAAAACCAAACCATCCAAACCATAATAAACCTGTTCCTAATAATACATAAGTAATTCTTGCAGGATTTACTTTTTGAACTTTTCTTTTTCCTAAGAAAATAGCTCCTGCTAATGCAGCCCAACCAGCACTCATGTGTACTACAGTTCCACCAGCAAAGTCTAATACTCCCATTTTAAAGAAGATCCCGTCAGGATGCCATGTCATATGGCATAATGGTGCATATATAAGTAATATAAATAAAACCATGAATAATAAGTATGCCCAGAAACGTACGCGTTCTGCAAAAGCACCTGTAATTAAAGCTGGTGTAATGATAGCGAATTTTGCCTGAAATAATGCGAATAACATAAAAGGAATAGTTGGAGCAAGACTCCATGCAGTATTAGTCCCTACGCCCTGAAAAAACAAATTAGAAGTTGGATCTCCAATGATTCCTCCAATTGTAGGACCAAAAGCTAATCCAAAAGCAACAACAACCCATAAAATAGTAACAATTACCATTGCCATAAAACTTTGCAGCATTGTACTGATTACATTTTTCTTACCAACCATACCTCCATAAAAGAAACCTAAACCTGGTGTCATTAACAATACAAATGCAGTTGCTACGATCATCCAAGCTGTATCTCCTGTATCAAACTTTACAGCTTCTGCTGGTATTGGATTGTCTGATAAGATGAAGTTTGATACAAAGGTCAGTACCAAAATAGTGATAAGAATCACACTTAAAATAATTTTTCGCATAGTTATTTAGTTTTAAAAATTTTGATAAAAATATAAAATCATTTGATACCCCTATCAAAAATAGTGGTCAATGTTTAATTTTTGTTAATTTTTCATTTTAACCCCCCTTTGTTTTACACCTGTTTGTTAAAATGGACTTAAAATTTGTAATTCGTTAATGTAAAATTTAAGAAAAGATAATTTACTAATAAAAAAGATAATTATAATTTTCATTTTGAGAGAAATTACCGCTTTATTGTAATCATTTTTCTAAATTTTTTTAGATTATAATAAAAAAATGCTAAATATTTGTAGCAAAAGTATTTTTGAAATTAAAGATAATTATTATATCCTCCTGTATTTTTCATTCAATTTTTTCTAATGCTTTTAAGGCTGCTTGTCTTTTTGAATAAAAACTGCTGTTAATTTTTTTAGTGGTACGATTAAAAGCATTTAAAAAATGGTAAAGATTTTAATATAAAAGTACATTATTTTATTATAAAAATATGGATATATGAAATACAAAGTCTAATTTTCTTCATTGCTTAGAATCTTTTAGTTAATTTTAAAATTACTTTTACAAGTTGTTTAAATTAGTGTCCTTACAAAAAAATCATATGAAAAATATAAATAAAATAAAATGGGGTATCGTTGGTTTAGGAAATATTGCCCATCAGTTTGCCTCTGATTTAAGATTGATAGACGATGCCGAATTAAGCGGAGTAGCTTCCAGAAATCATGATAAAGCAAATGAATTTGCTGAAAAATATAATTGTAAAAAGTCTTATGGCTCTTATGAGGAACTTTTTGCAGATGATGAAATTGATATTGTTTATATCGCCACGCCTCATGACTCTCATGCTGAATTGACAATCAGGGCAATGCAAAACAACAAGCATGTATTGTGCGAAAAGCCTATTGCCTTATCATATGGTGATGCTGTGCAAATGATTGAAGCTTCCAAAAAATACAATAAATTTTTTATGGAAGCTTTTTGGACACGATTTATTCCATCCATTCGGGAAGTATTATCAAAAGTAAAAAATGATGAGATAGGAGATATTAAATATCTCAAAGCTGATTTTGCTTTTTATGTAAATGAATTAGAAGGAAACCGATTGACAGACAAAAAATTAGGAGGAGGTGCTCTTTTTGATATTGGAGTTTATCCGCTGTTCCTGTCCTATATCATGCTGGGGATCCCTACGGATATTATTGCAAAATCCATCTATCATTCAACGGGGGTTGATTTGCAGACCAGTATGATTTTGCAATACCAATCTGCTCAGGCAGTTTTGCATGCCGGTTTTGTTTCAATTTCTGATATGAAAGCGATTATTGGCGGCACTAAAGGAAGGGTAGAGATACAATCACCCTGGTTTATGTCTGAAGGGTATTCGATTTTTAAAGAGGAAAAAGAAACCAATTTCAATTTGCCTAATATCGGAAAAGGGTATGCGCATGAAGCCATAGAATGTCATAATTGTATTAGGAATAACCAAATTGAAAGCGAATTCTGGTCCCATCAGAATAGTCTGGATTTAAGTAAAATAGTTGAAGAAGTTAAGTCACAGATTGGATTGGAGTTTTCTTAAATCTTTTCAAAAACTTTATTTTAAATTGTAATACTTTATTTATTAAAAATATCCATTTATTTTAATTAGATTGCAATAATTTTTACAATTAAAGATATTAAAATATGCTGGTTAAAGTTTTTGGAAGCGCTGTTTTTGGAGTTGAAGCCACTACCATTACGGTTGAAGTGAATATAGATAAAGGAATTGGTTATCATTTGGTAGGATTACCGGATAATGCCATAAAAGAGAGCAGTTACCGGATTGCAGCAGCTCTTAAAAATAATGGTTATGCACTGCCGGGCAAAAAAATAACGATTAATATGGCTCCGGCCGATTTACGCAAAGAGGGTTCTGCTTATGATTTGACGTTAGCCGTTGGAATCTTAGTGGCGTCAGAGCAGATAAAAGCTGCTGAAATTGACCGATATATCATTATGGGAGAACTTTCTTTAGATGGAGGTCTGCAGCCCATACGCGGAGCTTTGCCAATTGCTATTAAAGCTAAAGAGGAAGGTTATAAAGGATTTTTTCTTCCGAAGCAAAATGTAAAGGAAGCTGCAATAGTTGCCGGATTAGATGTTTACGGGATCGAAAATGTGCAGGAAGTTATTGATTTCTTTGAAGGAAAAGGAACTCTTGAGCCAACAACGATTGATACCAGGGCTGAATTTTATAAAACTTTAGATTTTCCGGAATTTGATTTTTCTGATGTCCGCGGACAGGAAAGTATAAAGCGATGTATGGAAATCGCTGCTGCCGGAGGACATAACATAATCCTGATTGGTCCGCCCGGTGCAGGAAAAACAATGCTTGCCAAACGATTACCAAGTATTTTACCGCCAATGACTTTGCGTGAAGCATTAGAAACTACAAAAATTCATAGTGTTGCCGGTAAATTAAAAGAAGTTGGATTAATGAGTCAGCGGCCATTCCGCAGCCCGCATCATACTATTTCTAATGTTGCCCTTGTTGGTGGTGGAAGTTATCCGCAGCCCGGCGAAATCTCGATGGCACATAATGGTATTTTGTTTTTGGATGAATTACCGGAATTCAAAAGAGACGTTTTAGAAGTGATGAGACAACCACTGGAGGATCGCGAAGTTACTATTTCAAGGGCTAAATTTACAATAACCTATCCTTCCTCTTTTATGCTGGTAGCAAGTATGAACCCAAGTCCGAGTGGTTTTTTTAACGATCCAAGTTCACCAAGTACCTCTTCTCCCCATGAAATGCAGCGTTATTTGAGTAAGATTTCAGGTCCTTTACTGGATCGGATTGATATTCATATAGAGGTTACACCAGTTCCTTTCGAGAAACTATCTGATGATAATAAAGCAGAAAGCAGTGTTTTTATCAGAGAAAGGGTTACGGCCGCCAGAGAACTTCAGTCTGTCCGGTTTGAAGAAATGGCCAATATTCATTACAACGCACAAATGAGCAGTAAATTAATTCGGGAATTTTGTGTTTTGGATCAACAATCTAAAGATTTATTGAAAACGGCAATGGAACGTTTAAATCTTTCAGCAAGAGCTTATGACAGAATTTTGAAAGTTGCGAGAACTATAGCGGATTTAGATGCTGCGCCGCATATAATTTCCTCTCATATTGCTGAGGCTATTCAGTATAGAAGTTTAGATCGTGATGGATGGTTGGGGTAATTTACATCATTGAAAATTAAACATTTGTATATAATAAAGTAAAAAGTAATTATTTATGGAAGTTGTCAAAATCATTTTACAAATAGCTGGGTTTCTTGGAATTTCTTCTTTGTTTACTCTTTACATAACTGAGCGAATCAAAAATAAAATCAAGAACTCTTTTGATATTAAATTGGAAGAAGTAAAAAAGATCAATTCAAAAGAAATCTCACAATTTCAAACGGAACTTAATCATTTAAAATCTAGGGAGAATTTTAAATTTACTAAGCTGCACGAAATAAGGCTTGAAGTTTTGCAAAAAACATTTCAGTATCTAAATGAAAATTTAAGCTTGTTGGAGTATTATATTGCACCAGTTAAATTCACGCCAAAAGGTAATGACTTCGATGAAGATGAAAAGTTAGCAAGTCAACAATATAGGGAGGCTCATCATAAATTTTGGCAATACTTTAAATTCAATTCAATTTATTTTGATGAAGATATTGAAAGTTCATTAATAAGTTACTTTAAGGAATCTAGCGAAATTTTTAATTTATATGACAAAAGACTAGTTATGAAATCGATGGGTCAAACATTAGAAGGAAAAGATATGCTAGCTTCTGCTTTTGTATATAAGAAAATACCTGAAATAATTCATCCCTTAAAAAAAGAAATTGAAGTTAAGTTTCGGAAACTTTTAGGTGAATAATATTTTGATAGTTCAATTCTGCATTAGATTTAAAACCGAACAATAATGATTCAAACAGGTATTACTGCAACAGATATAATTGATTACATACAAAATAAATTAAGTGTTATAATTATTGTTCCCGCATTTATTGGTGGATTATGGCAAGCACTTGAATTGTTAAATATCTCAATACCATTTCTTAGATTTTTTTCTATATCACAAATCGTTCCTGATGGCTTGCTAATTCTTATATTATTCTTGATTCCGTTTATAGTTCCTGTTTTTTGTCTTTATTTTGATAAAATGTTTTGATAATGATATACCCAGTATACCATATTGAAAATTCCCTTTACATCACATTTCAAATTTCTAGTTGTTTGTAGAAGGGGTTAAAAATAGTAATTGATTTTTAAACTGTAATAATGCATTATGTTGCGTGTCAATCATATTTTGAAAAGTTGCAATATTACTTTTAGTGTAAATTTGGTTATTTTTCAAATCCTGATATACTTTATCAGATAAGCCTTTTTCAAACTCTTGTTTGTACATATTTAAAGTTTGCTGAAATGTTATGTTAGGATAGATTTCATGATTAGCACCGTTATTTTCATCGATATACTTTTGAAGTAATGATTGAACTTCTAAGTGCAATTTTTGAGTAGCTATAAAAACACCTAACAAGTTATTTCTTTCCTCTGTAACATCAGGTTTAGAATTGAAAGTTTTATTATATGTTAGCCAAGCTATAAGTAAACCAGCTATTCCTATAAAGATTTCCATAGAATATTATTAACTAGCTAAACCTATCATGTCTACAACTTCTTCAGGTGTAGCAGAAGTTTGGATTGTAACAACATTTTGCCCTCCCGCCAGATATATTATTGTATTGCCATCATAATCTTCATTTAACAATTTAAATTTAAGTATATAACTTATGTTTAAATAATTCTCTTGATCGTTAACATCTGTTATTTTGATAAATCCTTTCATAGTTTCGTTTTAAGTTTATCAAATATAACGAATTACTATTACCATTTAATACAATAATGATTTCAGACCCACTACGTCAAATATTGTTTAATTATATATAAACTATAAATTAGATAATGATATACCATGAAAAATCTTTCAGACCACATTCAAGAAAGTTTTGCTACTAAAGAAGACGAACAAGCAGTTATAGAGAATCTAAATGACAACTCGGAAGAAGTTGTTAATGAAGATGACACTGTAGAAAAAGAAAAACCGTCCGAATAAGGGCGGTTTCTTTTTCTAATTCTAACATACATGTATAGTTGATTAACAAGTTCTTTATAAATTTAGAAGTTAATATGCTAGTAAATTATTTAGTGGGTATAGTTAAAGTTTTTTTAATAATCATAAAATATTATAAATCTTTAAATTTAATGATATATTTGACGTATATTAGTTTATAGATAGTATAAACTAATTGTTTAAAGTTTTAATATACGCAATTAGTCAATTATATAATTTAGAAGATTGTTAGATTTTTTATCTTAGTGAAAATTATATAGATTTAGAAAATATTAAAATTTATTTTATAGCTAATATGGATTATATAAAAGTTCCTTCCAAGGATTTACAGCAGATAAAGTTTTATAATGAATTAGATTCAAAAATAAAACAAAATGCATTAGAAGCTTTAAGAGAATTTGAAAAAGGCGCAATGCCTAACACTTTTGTAAAAACTCTAATTGAAAAGACAGGGTTTTCTAGGGATCACGCAACTGGTCTTCTATCATTAATTATGAATTTTCATCATAATCAAATGACTTCTGATTTGACTAAGGAGGCATATTTTGAAAGACTATATGAATCTTTACTACAAGAAGATAATTTAGATATAGAACCCAATTTAATAATTGATATATTTAAAGAATTAATAAATAACACAAATGACAATTTATTAATAACTCTTCAAGCTCTAACATTATATGGTAATAATCAGAAAGTATTTTATGGCTCAAAAGTTTTCCATGAAATACGACCAATATTTGTTAATGATAAGAATGAAGGGTCATTATGTATTCATAAATTAAAAATTGAATTTCGTCAAAATGATGAAATTGAAGAAATTTTTATGGCTCTTGACACTGAAGATTTGCAGAAACTTAAAGAAGTAATTTCAACTGCAGAAAAAGAACTAAATCTAATCAAAGATAATAGCGATTATAAAATAATTGATTTTAAATAAGATGTACCCAGATATAATAGATAAACCTACACGGTGGACAGAGCCATCTACGATACTAGAAAAACAAAAAGTTTCTTCTATACCTTGTCGATATTTGTCTTCATTACACACAAGGGGACATTTATCAAACATTAATGAAAGTCGAATGGTAATTAATCATTTAGATCAGTGGTCTATGATAGAGTTACCTGTAACAAATGTTTCATCTGAAATAAAAATCTCTAATGAGATTATAGTTTCATTGCCAAATGAATTAAATTATCTGTCTGATACTATTTTAAAATCCAAATATATTTTAGATTTGGAAGATAATTGGGATGATGATGGTGCTGAAAAATATGAGCATAAAACTTTAAAGGTTGCAATCGACTTTTTAATAAATTTTGCTAGTTGGATATATCATACTAGACATTCACACATGTATATTCCTCAGATTTTACATAGCTCAGATAAAAGTATAGATCTTTTTTGGGAAGAAAAAGATTTTCGTTTGATCATAAATATTGGAGAAATGGGTGATAAAGCATCATTTTATTGTGATAATGTGAAAGATGTATCACAATATATTGAAGGCAATTTCAATATCGAAAATGTTAATTTTATGCTTATCCCAGCACCACAAAGAGCTTAAATATGCCATATGAAATTGAACCAATTTTAGATGATCATTTATTGTATTATCGAATACATAAAAATTATATAAATCATAATTTAAATAGTGATAAAAAAATAGTACCTGGTGCATTTAAGCCAAAAGGTAATGATGAACTATCTACAGATTGGAATAAACATACCACTCCAGAAACAGCAGTTAAAGATGCTACTTCAAATGGATTAGTTAAGTTTTTGGTATCTAAATTGAGAGAACCTTCTCTTTCTCTTGTTGTTGAACATAATCCTCTATGTGAATTATTGAATGGCGTTGATAATCGCGCACATTCTGTGATAAAAGGGCTACCGCCTAAAAACCCGTCAAAAGACAGAATGCGAATATTACTCAGAGACTTATGCGAATGGGAAATTCAATGTCCTGAATAATTTACATTAATAAAAAAATCCCGCCCATTAAGCGGGAGTTCTTGTCTATTACATCCCTAAAACTCCTTTTGAAGCTCCCAAGTTATCTGAAAATTCCTGACGAACATTTGATAGCTTATTCAAAGGCATAAATGAATAATTGCCTGCATACTTTTCATCCATTTTAGAAATTTGGTTATTAAGTTTTTGTGCTTGCGTCGTAGCATTTTTCCAAGCAGTAATATTTGCTGTTGACATCTTATTTCTCTGAACTCTATATAGCCCTAAATATTTATCCAACGTTTTTGAATGTGGAATAGTTTGTTTAATCAAAGCATCCAATTTCGTTTGATCATTATCTAATGTTGTAATATATGATGGATTCTTTTTAAGTCCATTGTAAGTCCAATCGTCTAGTTTGATTTCACATGCTTTAGATTTAATATACAAGTTTTCATCATATCGATCATTTGATTTATATTCTATATAACCTAACTTATGCACCATTTCTAAGAGTTCGCCAGTACTTTGGTCCTTAGTTAAAGAACTAATGAAATCCTCTGTCATAATATAGTAATATTGTTCTGTACCGACTTTCTGAATTAATGGATACTTTCTTGTCATCTTTCGAGTATTATAAGCTATATCTGTTGTATCACTAAATAACTCATCTGTAATAAATTGTTTGTCGATATTGACAAGTGCAGCTCGATAATTGCCCTTTAGTTTAACAAAATTACCTTTAAGGCTATCAGAGTCAATCGACATTCCCATAAGCATAAAAGTTTTTCTTTTTGAAATTGTTTTTGAAGTATCATTTATTTTGTATTCTACCTCTTTGTATAGAACAGGAAATACATCTGGGTAATCTGTCCCATATTTTTCTACAATCTGTTTTGTTACTTCTGGAGTGATGGTAAAGATTTCCTGAGAAAATGTCTTTGTAGTAAATAAAAACGTGGAAGTGGAAATAATAGCGTATGCCAAATGCATGCAGTACTTTTGATAGTGCTTTTTCATTGTGTGGTAATTAGGATTTATAAATGTTTATTGCAAAAAATAGGCGTGGACATTGCACCACACTAAATCCAGGATTACCACACCCTTAAACAAGCAATGATACAAGCCACGCCATGACGGCGTACCTCATATACATTATTTGCTTGTTAAATCGAGAAGCCGTTGGACCTCAGAGTGGTAATTCGGATTTAGCAATAACGTAATTAAGCACGAATATTTTTACAATACAAAAATAAATAAAAAGGATGACGTGGAATAATGAATGTGCAGAATGTTTTGATGGTTTATGAACAGAATATCTCTGATTTTAATTATGAAAGATGTTATATTATATAATTCAAATCTTTATATTATGTTCAAACTTCGTCTGTATAATTTTTTAAGTAACTTTATTCCTTACTTTAAAAGGAAATTTATGAATCAAGTATACAATTTAATTAAAAATGCTGTCAACGATCATGTTGGGAAATTTGAAAATAAAAGTGATTTTAGTATTTCCCTAATTGCAAATTCTGTAGAGCCAAATAGCGTTAAACATAAAATCACTCATGAAAAAGCGACTATGTTGGTTAAAATTGAATATGTTGACAATCAAATTAAATTTGGTTTTTCAGATATGACTTTCAATTCACGCGAAGAATTGCTTAAAATGAATAATTTAGTAGAATATATTGAATCAATGCCAATAGATAATTTATTAAAGAAATTGAATTTTCATTAGATAAGACTCATTGTTATCTTCCAATTGACATATCCACTAAAGACTTCGTGTTCTTCTTTTCAACCTTAGTTGCAGGAGCTACTCGAGTTAAAGCATCCAATTCTTCATCAACAAGCTTCTCTTCAAAAGCTCCTTTTAAAGACTCATTATTAAGTGTTTCTTGTATGTGTTGTGATAGTGGTTTCATAAGTATATTTTTGTATTATATATCATTTAAAAACAAAATCTATATTTTATGGATGTGCATAGTTGGTACACTCAAGTATATAAGTGTTATTTTTTTATAAGTATAATCAGACAAAAAAGTCTAGCTTATTTTAGCTAAACTTTTTTATAATAAAAATTAATTTTAATCTTCCATATTATTTTCAATTCCTGTTAGAACCTTAATTAGTTCACTAACATCACTTTTGTCCAATGTTATGTAACTTTTTTGGAGTTGTTCCTCTGCTTGTCCAACCGTTATAAACACAAGTCCTTCACTGTTTAGATAACACTGCATTTCATTATTATTCTCATCACTAAATACTAATCTTGTAGCCATATTTTTTTAATTTTCATAAAAATACAACCTTTTCTACATCGCAAATAAATAATTTTATAATACTTATACATTTTGATAATTTTTACGGTTAATAAGTGTATCCTGTTTGTTAATATCTCGTGTTTTATAAGATGTTAATTTGTAATATTTTTACAGAAAAGACATTATATGAAAACAGTAGAAGTAATTTATCAAGAGTCTAGTATTGAGTTCTTAGTCGATAAGAACAATAACATCCAAATAAATGCGACAGAAATGTCAGAGATTTTTGGTAAAAATGTTAGTGACTTCATAAATTTAAAATCAACCAAAGAATATGTTGATATTTATAGCAAGAGTGAAAATTCTAAAATTAACAAAGAAAACATATTAAATACTAAAGATCAGTCAGCAATTTTAATGGATTCAATTTTAGCGTTAAAGCTGGCTTCTTGGTTAGATTCTGGATTTGAAATCTGGCCCCATAAAATTATTGAAGATGTAAAATTCGAACATTACAATGCTCATCTTAAAGCTTTAACGGCTGAGCAGCAACAAAAAATTCATTTTGAGAAACTTTGTAGAGATGCTGTCTATCAACAAAATGAACTTGCTATACAAATTATAGAAAGCCACAGATTATTAGAAAGATTCAAATATGATAAGGGTAATGCATTAAGAAGGAATTCAAGACAAGTAAGCAATAGAACACTTTTTAGTAAATAATATCAGTTAAAAATAGATTTTACTTTACAACAATAAAAATGTAGCAGAATTCAATAATTGGATTCTGTTACATTTTAATAAATTTACGCTATTAACTGCTTATAACTCAATCTCTCATCAGAATTAATCAAGGTAAGATTAAATTGCTCCCCATCCCTCAATTTACGTACATTATAACGATAAGCAAATTCATCACAATAGAGATGTAAATGTTTTTCGCTTGTAAAGTGATACATCCCAATGATACCTCTTTTTAATAAGCCCCAGAATCCTTCAATACCATTTGTATGATAAGATCCTTTTTTAAATAGTCCTAAGTTGTGTTTAATAACTTCATGCTTATATTGTTTTTCCAATCCACGATAAGCTCGCCAACCATCACTTACTATGGTTGAACCCTTTTTCACTTTTGAATCAATGATACGTTTTAATGTTTTCCCACTTGTATTCTTTACAACCTGAGTGTAAACAAGCCCTTCATTAAGCATTCCAAAAACAGGAGTTTTCGTTTTAAGGCTTCTCCCTTGTGTATTCTGAATCTTTTTTCCTTTGCTACGGTTTTTATTTTTACCTCCTACATAAGTTTCGTCAACCTGTGTAATACCATCAAATTCGAAGTCCACTCTATTACTTATTGAATTGCGGAGTCGACTTAACATAAACCAAGCTGTTTTTTGAGTAACTCCTATATCTCTCACTAATTGATGACTACTCATACCTTTTTTATTCGATGTAAATAGAAAAACCGCCCTGAACCATTTCTGCAATGGGATTTGAGATTTTTCAAATATTGTACCAATAGTTACACTAAAAGGTAATCGACAGTCTTTGCATTTATATCGTCCTCTATCTTCCCCTCTTGTTAGAATTCGATAATGATTTTCGCGTTGACTTCCACAATGTGGACATATTGGTTCTCCATTCCAACGTAATTGTTCAAGATGTTCACGACATAATTTTTCAGAGTTTAAAATTTTGCCCATGTCGTAGGCGGATTTAAAAATCTGTACTGTATCTATCTCTATATTAGGGTGTTTTGCCATTTTTGTTTTATTAAAAATAATACTTTTTGGCGTAACTGGTAATGTTTTTCTTACTTTATTTAGACGACTTGTTAACAGTTTTATCGGGTCTGGAAACACAACAAGTGCTGGCTTAGGCGTTTCTTTTATGTCACATTTAAGTACGAATCTTAGAATATCGTCACATGTTTCTTGAAATGCAATCGGTTCACATTCAAGACTTACTTCGTCGTAGTCAAATTGTGAGAAACTGTACGAGTCGTAGCAAGAATTGAAGTCGTATTTGGTAGAGGTCATAATTTTTGATTTAGAATTATGGCGAATACAACAACATTGGAAGATTGAAAATTTAAAAGTTAAAAAGTTTGAAAAGCTGTCGAAGTAAATTACTGATATTGTTTAATTTATAAAATAAAAACCACCTGCTCGAACAGGTGGTTTTGAAAACATCATTTAGAAAATGAGCCTTATTAAATACTCAAGAATTTCAGGAAGGATTGCTTGAGAAATCGTACTAAGGATAATTTTCCAATTTAACTTAATCAGATTGAAAAAGGTTTGTAGATGATTTTTGATTTGCTGACACACAGCTGAAATGAAATTTAGTATACTCAAAGTATTTTTTATTATTAATATTTGAGAATTCAACAACATTGTCTTTGAAATCAATTTCATTTTTGAAAAGTTAGAAAATGATAAAAAAGCATGCCTTCCAAGGCATGCTTTTTTAATTGTTTTTACGAACATCTTCGTATCTTTATTCAAACTAAAAACCATATATGATTTGGATAGATTACCCTCGCTATAGACCTGACATTTCAAGAACTTATTTAGTTTCTATCGAAAGACAAACCCCTCATGTTGGTGGAAATTTCACTTTTAAATATGTCGCATATTATGATGCTAATACTGGTCATTGGCATAAATGTGATGGGTTTGACGATGATATCTTTAAAGAGATAATTACTGATCGAGTGATTGGATGGATAGATGTTCCTACCTATCTTGTATAAAATTGAGACTATGAAAAACAAATTAATAGCTTTATTGCAAAAACTGATAATAACAACTGATAAAACAGACTTGGTTAATATAAAAGTCTTTATAATGGGAAAAACTTTATTTTTAGCGCGTCCAAAAACATCTGGTGAAATTGCGAATATTATGAATGCTGTAAATTCATATATTGAATTACCAAATGCAAAGAATATAGAAAATGTTGAAAAAGTTATTGAAAGATTAAATGGACGATTTTGAATCCTTATAAATATTAAAAATCCACTTCAATTAAGTAGTGGATTTTAATTGGTATACTGGGTATATCATTATCATAAATTTTTATTAAATGATAAGCTTGATAATGTTGAAAATATATATTCAGTCTTAGATAAAACATATCCCAAAACTAAAAGGAGAATACTTTACTTCAATGATAAATATATATTTGTTGAGATAATTTCTACGGATAAAAAAACAAAGAAGTCGACAGAAAAAATTCACATTATGGAACTTGATAATATCTTTAAAGAGTAGTTGTTTTTTATTAATAACAAAAAAACTACTTCTTTTAATAGTTTAATTTTGTTTGAAATTTCATTTTCTTTTGCAACCAGCACAAAAAAAAGACAACCGTTTCCAGTTGTCTTTTTAAATATAAATAGGTTTTACTATTTCTTAATATTATGCTATTTTAGCAATAATAGCATTGAATGTTTCACTAGGACGCATTGCTTTACTGGTTAATTCAGGATTTGGTTGATAATAACCACCAATATTTTGAGGTTTACCCTGTGCAGCAATTAATTCAGCGTCTATTTTAGCTTCATTTGCTTCAAATTCAGCAGCAATTGGAGTAAAGATAGCTTTCAATTCGGCATCTTTGTTTTGGGCAGCCAAAGCCTGAGCCCAATAAAATGCTAAATAAAAGTGAGAACCACGGTTGTCAATCTGACCAACTTTACGAGCCGGTGATTTATCGTTTGCTAAGAATTTGTCATTAGCTTCGTCAAGTGTTTCGGCTAAAACAATTGCTTTAGAGTTATTTAAAGTTTGTCCTAAATGCTCTAATGAAGCACCAAGAGCTAAAAATTCCCCTAATGAATCCCAACGTAAATAACCTTCCTGAGTAAATTGCTCAACGTGTTTAGGAGCAGAACCTCCGGCACCGGTTTCGAACAATCCACCGCCATTCATTAACGGAACGATAGATAACATTTTAGCTGATGTTCCTAGTTCTAAAATTGGGAATAAGTCAGTTAGGTAATCACGCAATACGTTTCCTGTTACAGAGATAGTATCTAAACCTTTGATGATTCTGTCTAAAGTAAATTCAGTAGCAGCAATAGGGTTTAAGATACGGATGTCTAAGTTTGTAGTATCGTAATCCTTTAAATATTTTTGAACTTTTACAATCAATTCTCTGTCATGTGCTCTGTTTTCATCTAACCAGAAAACAGCAGGAGTTGCAGATAAACGAGCTCTGTTTACAGCTAATTTAACCCAGTCCTGAATAGGAGCATCTTTCGCCTGACACATTCTGAAAATGTCGTTGGTTTCAACATTTTGTTCCATTAAAACGGTTCCTTTATTGTCAACTACACGAACAACACCGTCAGCTTGCAATTGGAAAGTTTTATCATGAGACCCGTATTCTTCCGCTTTTTGGGCCATCAAACCTACATTAGGAACACTTCCCATTGTTCTGGGATCAAAAGCACCATGTTTTTTACAGAAATCTATAGTGGCAGTATAAAGTCCGGCATAAGAACGGTCTGGAATAACAGCGATAGTATCTTGCTGTTTCCCTTCTTTATTATACATCTGTCCGGAAGTACGGATCATTGCCGGCATAGAAGCATCAACAATAACATCAGAAGGAACATGTAAGTTTGTAATTCCTTTATCAGAGTTTACCATTGCCAAAGCTGGTCCGTTTTCA
This sequence comes from Flavobacterium sp. Flavsp81, assembly GCF_059491325.1. Classification (NCBI taxonomy): domain Bacteria; kingdom Pseudomonadati; phylum Bacteroidota; class Flavobacteriia; order Flavobacteriales; family Flavobacteriaceae; genus Flavobacterium; species Flavobacterium sp. Flavsp81. The sequence goes on from NZ_CP168505.1 coordinate 5,002,836, forward strand.
ATCGCCTGATTGATTGCGGCTTCTACTTCAGCCTGTTCAGGTCTTCCTGCAATTTTTGCATAGATATCGCCTAAACCATTTCTGGTATCAATATTTATTTCATTGAATAAAGCTTCATATTTTTTGAAAACATCAGCAAAATAAACTTCAACGATAGCTCCAAAGATAATTGGATCTGAAACTTTCATCATAGTCGCTTTTAAATGCACAGAAAGTAAAACGCCTTCTTTTTTAGCTTCAGCAATAGCTTCGGCAGCAAAAGATTTTAAAGTTTTTACACTTAAAACAGAACTGTCAATGATTTCACCTGCTTTTAATGGAGTACTTGCTTTTAAAACAGTAGTAGTTCCGTCTTTCGCCACAAATTCGATTTTTACATCATTAGCTTCTGCTACAGTCAGTGACTTTTCACTTCCGTAGAAATCACCGTTTGGCATAGAAGCTACTTTAGTTTTTGAATCGGCTGACCATGCACCCATTGAGTGTGGATTTGCTTTTGCAAAGTTTTTTACTGCTCTTGGAGCTCTACGGTCAGAATTCCCTTCACGTAAAACAGGATTTACTGCAGAACCTAAAACTTTAGCATATTTTGATTTGATTTCTTTTTCAGCATCATTCTGAGGCTCTTCAGGAAAATCAGGTATTTTGTAACCGTGTGATTGTAATTCAGCAATAGCAGCTTTTAATTGCGGTACTGACGCAGATACGTTTGGTAATTTAATGATGTTAGCTTCAGGTTGTGTAGCCAATTGACCCAGTTCAGCCAAAGCATCTCCGGTTTTCTGAGCATCTGTTAAAAATTCAGGAAAATTAGATAAAATTCTACCTGCTAACGAAATGTCTCTTGTTTCAATAGCAATACCGGCCGTAGCAGTAAATGCCTGAACAATAGGTAAAAAAGAGTAAGTCGCTAACAATGGCGCCTCATCAGTTAAGGTGTAAAAAATTTTTGAATTCTGTGTCATTTTTTTTTTTTTTTATAATCGTATCGCTGGAAGTCAGCAATTTCAAGGTATAGTTGGCTCAAAATGAGCGGAGCAAATATAATAAAAACAGTCCGAAAACGGTTTAGTTTTCAAGAGAAATCATGAAATTATTAGATTGTGATTTTGAAGCTTATTAATTATCAAATCGATGATTTTGGAGGCCGGGAATTACAGTTTTAGTATTTTGGAAATTGCCTCAAAAAAAAAACTCGTTTCAAATTACCTGAAACGAGTTTTTTATAACAAAGAGATAAATGACTATCTTCTTTTATCTTTAATCTTAGCTTTTTTACCAGTAAGTTCTCTGAAGTAGAAAATTCTCGCTCTACGAACAGCACCTTTCTTGTTGATTTCAATTTTTTGCAAAGCTGGCAAGTTTACCGGGAAGATACGCTCTACACCAACAGCTCCAGACATTTTACGAATAGTAAAAGTTTCTGTGTTACCAGAACCTCTTCTTTGAATAACAACTCCTTTAAAAAACTGAGTTCTTGTTTTTTCACCCTCTTTAATTTCGTAGAAAACTGTGATAGTATCTCCAGCTCCAAAAACAGGGAAATCTTTTTTCTCAACTAATTCGGTTTGAACGAATTTCATTAAATCTGCCATGATAATTTTAATTATGGTTTTTATATAGAGCAACATTCACGGATCTCGCCAGAGGTTAGTCTAATTCGGGTGCAAATGTAATTAAAAAAATATAAATTCCAATAAAATAAATTCCAAATTCCAATTTAGTAACTAGTTGATCCGTTGGGATTTGGGATTTTAAAAATTTGAACTTTATTCCAGAAGATCCGGGCGTCTGTTTTTAGTATGTTCGTAAGCCATATCTTCACGCCATTTGTCAATTTTAGCAAAATGTCCGCTGGTTAAAACTTCAGGAACTTTCCATCCTTTATAATCTGCGGGTCTTGTATATATAGGTCCTGAAAGTAAATTATCCTGAAAACTATCTGTCAATGCAGAAGTTTCATCGCTTAAAACACCAGGAATCAATCGGATTAGCGCATCTGACAAAACTAAGGCACCTAATTCACCTCCGGATAAAACATAATCGCCAATCGAAATTTCTTTGGTAATAAAATGATCGCGTACGCGTTGATCTACACCTTTATAATGTCCACACAAAATAATAATGTTTTCATACATTGACATGGTGTTAGCCATTTTTTGATTCAGCGTTTCTCCGTCAGGCGACATATAAATGATTTCGTCGTATTCACGTTCGCTTTTCAAATGAGTAATACAGGCATCAATAGGCTGTACTGTCATTACCATTCCAGCGCCTCCACCAAAGGGATAATCGTCGACACTTTTCTGTTTATTAGTAGTGTAGTCACGTAAATTATGAAAATGAACTTCAACCAAACCTTTGTCAATGGCACGTTTCATAATCGAAGCCTCAAACGGACTCCTTAATAATTCCGGCAAAATAGTTATAATGTCAATTCGCATTTTTTGTTCTTCAATAGTCTAGGGTGCAAAGATACAAAGTTAATATTTGAGAAAGTTTAAAAAACAAGAATCAATAAAATAAGGTTTTAATTGTAGATGATTAAGAACTCAATACTATGTTTTTAATGGTTTAATTTATTGTATTTCAATTAAGTAAATAATAATTATATAATGTTAAAACGCATTTATGTAAAATTTTATATTTATTTTTAATTACTCTTACAAAGGTTTAATCATTACCAAAAACGTTCTAAAATAGTAATCTTATGAAGAAAATAATACTAATAACAGCTGTATTTATTTTGCATATTTCTTGTTCTAATACAAAAAATACAATGAGTGCATGGGTAGGAAAAACAAAACAAAGCTTTATTAAAAGCTGGGGACCACCGGTGCGCACATTAAATAATGATACAAATGGTGAAATACTTATTTATGCAGATCAAATTTATGCAAATTCAAATAATCAGCATAGTTCTACAATAGCAGGTTCTAACTATTGGGATTATATGTTTGTATATGTAAATAGCGAAGGAAAAATTGCTACATGGCGAAAGGAAAAACAAGTATTTCCTCCCCAGCAAATTAATGCAGGCGAATTGACAGGCACAAAATTTCTTAGTGTGAAATAATTTTGCCTTTTGTACTTGCAATAAAATTAAACATCTATGCTTCAGATGAGAAACATATTGTTGTCAAATTTGTTTCACAGGAGCTGCTGCAGACAGTTCTGATTCAAGTTGCCCGCTTGTACCATTTTCACAATCGAAAATAGAAAATAACCAGGGTTTTACCTATTTTGATGATTCAAAATTTGAGAATAAAGTTTAAATTTACTTTATAAAATAAAATAATGACCTCCAGACGAAACTTTATAAAAAACAGCAGTTTGGCCACTGTTGCTGTTTTAACTTTACCATCATTAGCTTTCAGTATGAATAAAAAGGAAATTGGTTTGCAATTGTACACCTTACGGGACGAACTGTCAAAAAATGTAAAAGCTGTTTTAGAAAAAGTAGCTTTGGCGGGGTTTACAACTGTTGAAACCTATAGTTTTTCGATTAAAGATCAGTTTTGGGGATTATCGGCAACAGAGCTGAAAAAAATATTAGATACAAACAATTTAAAAGCAATAAGCGGTCATTACGGAATTGGCAGTTTTTTGGCAAATGGAAATACAATTGAACTTGAAGCAGCAATTCATGCTGCGAAAATTTTGGAAAGCGAATACCTGACAATCCCGTGGATAGATCCGTCTTTTAGAAGTAATATCGATGATTATAAAAAGATTGCTGCCCGATTAAATGGAGCCGGAAAAATGTGTCAAAAAGCCGGTTTAAAACTAGCCTATCACAATCACGATTTTGAATTTGAAAACTATAACGGAATCACGGGTTATGACATTTTATTAAAAGAAACCGATCAGGATTTGGTTTATTTTGAAATAGATTTATATTGGGTTGTTCGCTCGGGAAAAAATCCATTGCAATTGTTTAAAGAAAATCCGGGCCGTTTTAAAATGTGGCATGTTAAGGATATGGATAAACTAAAACCGGAATTAAATACAGAAGTCGGTTCAGGTTCAATAGATTTTAAACCTATTTTTAAAGAAGCAAAGCTTGCAGGAATGAAACACTTTTTTGTAGAACAGGAGAATAATTTTGCAGTAAATTCTTTTGAGTCTATAAAAAAAAGCTGTGATTTTATTTCGAAGGACTTAATTTAAGCAAAAAGTGTAAATTTGAGAAAACGTCTTTATGTCTCTTAAAAGCATTGTCATCCTGAGCGGAGTCGAAGGCTTTTACCGAAAAAAGCTTCGACTAAGTTTATCCTCAGCGAAACCGAATGGACTCAACCAGACACCTTTTGAATTACACACAACTCATTAATAAATAAAAACTAAAGAAAAATTTATAATGGAATTAAACACAAAAAAAGAGATCGAAAAAGCAATTGGCGGATTATTTTTTATGATTATTAACACAGTAATATGGACTTTGATCGCCGAATATTATTTGGAGAATAAAGACAACAGGATTGTTGGGTTTTTAATTGGGATTGTAATTTTAGGATTTTTATTTTTTTATGTTCGCTTTACAAAATATTATAAAATGTTGCCTGATTCTGGTACCGAAAATAAAACGGATGAAGAAGATAAAAAGGATAAGCGGTTTCTATGGGTTTTTGGTTTGGAAGGATTAGGAATTTTTTTGGCAAAAAACATATTGATGAACATAAACCACAATGAATTGTTTATTCCGTTTTTTGCTTTAATCGTCGGGCTTCACTTTTTTCCTTTAGGTAAATTATTCAAAAGAAAGTTTGATTATTATATGGGAATCTGGACTTCTACAGTGGCAATTATTGGACTGTATGTCATAATTCAAAAAATGACAACAGTGAATCTGGTTAACGCAATTATTAGTATTTGCTGTGCAATTTCAACAATTTGCTACGGCGTAAAAATGATAATAAGCGGTCAGAAAGCAATAACAAATAGAATAAAATCTCAGAAAATATAATCTTAAAATGAAAAGAATATTACTATTATTAAATCTGTTTTTACTGATAAATTTAAATGTGAATTGCCAGTCTAAAAATGATGGTGATAAAGCCGAAGTAAAAAAAGAAACTAAAAAATCTAAAAAAGTTGTTGTTCCTCAATTTGAAAAAATCTTGGACAGTTTAAAGGTTAAAGGCTCTATATTAGTTTATGACTTTAATAAAAATACTTATTATTCCAATGATTTTGAGTGGGAGAAGGATGGGAACATTCCGGCATCAACATTCAAAATCCCAAATTCGATTATAGCACTGGAAACCGGAGTTGTAAAAAATGATTCCGTAATCTTTAAATGGGATGGAAAAAAAAGAAGAATTGAAGCATGGGAGCAGGATTTGACTTTAAAACAGGCATTTAAAGTCTCCTGTGTGCCTTGTTATCAGGAAGTCGCCAGAAAAATTGGTGTCAGGCGAATGAAAGCCTATCTTAAAAAACTAAATTATAATACAATGGTTTTCGATACTTTGACGATTGATAATTTTTGGCTGGAAGGGAAATCGAAAATTTCTCAAATACAGCAAATTGATTTTTTAAAAAGATTGTATTTCTCTGAATTGCCTATTTCGAAAAGAACAGAATCTATAATGAAAGATATTATGGAGATTGAAAAGACAGATCATTATATTTTAAGAGGAAAAACGGGTTGGGGAATTAATAAAGGTATTGATAATGGATGGTTTGTTGGATATGTTGAAAGAAAGGACGGAGCTTACTTTTTCGCAACAAGTTTAAAACTGACAAAAGAAACAAAGAGAGATGATTTTCTAACAATCAGGACTAATGCGACAAAAGAAGCGTTAATAAATCTTAAAGTAATAGATTAACAATTTAATGTAAAATAAAAATCTCAGAATTGGGAAAAAACAAATATGAAAAAACTAGGACTTGTAGGCGGAATCAGCTGGGTTTCGACAATTGATTATTACCGATTTATAAATGAAGGAATCAACGAAAAATTAGGAGGGCTCAATTTTGCAGAGTGTATTATTTATTCATTGAACTTTAACGATTTTCAGGGAAATAATACTAATAATAATTGGGATGCAACTTTTGAATTGCTTTTAAATGCCTGCAAAAATTTAGAAAAAAGTGGTGCCGAAGCGATTGTTTTATGCGCGAATACGGCACATGCAGTTTCTGACAGACTTGAAAAAGAAATACAGCTTCCTATTATTCATGTTGCAACAGCTACAGCAGACAAAATAAACGAACAAGGATTAAAAAAAGTAGGTTTGTTGGGGACAAAATTCACGATGGAAATGGATTTTTACTTCAAAAAACTGGCAGAAAACAATATTGAAGCAATAGTTCCTTTTCTTCAGGAGGAGCGTGATTTTATTCAGCAGACTTTAAAAGAAGAATTAGGAAGAGGAATAATCAAGGAACAAACCAAAAGAGCCTATCTTTCGATTATCGAAAAATTAATTGAAAATGGTGCTGAGGGAATTATTTTGGGCTGTACCGAAATCCCGATGTTGATTAGTCAGGAAGATGTTGCCGTCCCGGTTTTTGATACTACAAAAATACATTCAGAAGCAGCGGTAAATTTTGCAGTTTCATAGATTAAAAAATTGAAATGCCTAATAAGAAAAAAATAATTGCTGTTTCCGGAAGTACAAGAAAGAATTCCGGTAATTTTAAAATTCTGAAATTTATTTCAGAGCACATCAATAATCAGTATAAGGTTGAAATATTCGAAGATTTAGAGAAGATTCCGCACTTTAACCCAGATTTGGATACCGAAAATCCACCGGAAGAAGTAACGATTTTTAGAAATAAAATTTTGGCTGCTGATGGTGTCATAATCTGTACGCCGGAATATGTTTTCAGTTTGCCGGGAAGTTTAAAAAATGCTTTGGAATGGTGTGTTTCGACAACTGTTTTTTCAAATAAAAAAGTAGGTTTAATTACTGCTTCGGCATCAGGAGAAAAAGGACATGAGCAATTAAGCCTGATAATGAAAACAATTGAAGCTAAGTTTGATGATAAAACGCAGCTTTTGATACAGGGAATTCGGGGTAAATTAGATATTGATGGAAATATTATTGATGAAAAAACGTTGCTTAATCTTCGGGAATTCATCAGGAATTTTGAAAAACATATTGAAAATTAATAATAAATAAAAAAGTATGGAAAGTTCTGTTACAAGTAATGAGTTTCTTTTTGCAGAAGAAATAGAATGGGAAGTTGTTGGTGAAGGTATAAAACGTAAAATTTTGGCTTTTGATAATCGCGCAATGTTAGTCAATGTCTATTTTGAAACTGGAGCTATTGGTGCTTTGCATGAACATTATCATACTCAGGTTACATATGTGGCAAAAGGTAAATTTGATGTTACTATAAATGGTACTACAAAAATGCTCAAAGAAGGAGATAGCTTTTACATTCCGCCTCACGCAGTTCATGGTGTTTTATGTGTAGAAGAAGGAATACTGATAGATGTTTTTAGTCCAATGAGGGAAGACTTCATGAAATAAAGGCTCTTTAGAATAGATTTTGTGACCGTTACCATTGGATGTGCGGTTTTGCACTATTATCATTATTAGTCTACGGACTTATAAATCAAATCCTAAAAAATAGAAAGCACAAATTGATATAAAATTAATTCGTAAATTTGCATTCAAAATTAAAAATAACAACAATGGAAAACGGAATATACGCTAAATTCAACACAAGTAAAGGTTCGATTTTAGTAAAACTTGCGCATGATTTAGCTCCTGGTACCGTAGGGAATTTTGTAGCTCTTGCAGAAGGAAATATGGAAAATAAAATAAAGCCTCAGGGACAAAAATTCTATGATGGATTAACGTTTCACAGAGTAATTCCTGATTTTATGATTCAGGGAGGTTGCCCTAAAGGAATAGGAAGCGGAGATCCGGGTTATAAATTTGATGATGAATTTCACCCAAGTTTAAAACACGATCGCCCGGGAGTTTTGGCAATGGCAAATTCAGGACCTGCAAGTAATGGTTCTCAATTTTATATCACACACGTTCCGACTTCCTGGTTAGATAACAAACATACTGTTTTTGGACATGTTATTGAAGGTCAGGATGTTGTTGATGCTGTGGCTCAGGGGGATGCTCTTGAAACTTTAGAAATTATAAGAGTAGGGGAAGAAGCTGAAAAATGGAATGCTATTGAAGCTTTTATCGCTTTAAAAGGTGCCCGTCTAAAACGTGATGCTGCTTTAAAAGCAGAATCTGAAGCAAAAATGGAACAATTGGCTGCCGGTTTTGATAAAACGGATAGTGGTTTACGTTATAAAATGATTCAAAAAGGAGATGGTAAAAAAGCTGAGGCAGGTAAAACGGTTTCTGTACATTACGAAGGATCTTTAGAAACAGGAAAAGTTTTTGATTCATCTTACCCACGCAAAAAACCAATTGAATTCAGACTGGGACAAGGTCAGGTTATTGAAGGATGGGATGAAGGTATTGCTTTATTGCAGGTAGGAGACAAAGCCCGTTTTGTGATTCCATCTGATTTAGCTTACGGAGCAGCAGGTGCAGGAGGGGTTATTCCTCCAAATGCTACTTTGATTTTTGACGTCGAATTAATGGACGTAAAATAAGTAATTAGATTAGTTTTAAATAGTCTTAAATAATAAATCCCATTCACTTGACGAATGGGATTTTTTTTATATTTACTTAAAAAACATAGTCAATGAAATATAAATTTTTCACCCTTGCAGCAATAACCTTGTTTATGGTTTCCTGCGGTACACAAAAGAATACTCCGGTCGCTGCAATACAGCCAGCTGAAACTGTAAATGCTGTGGCTTTGGCACCTGAACTGGCTGAAGGTAAAAACATGTACGAAAACAATTGTGCAAAATGCCATAAATTGTTCGAGCCGAAAAAATTTACACAGGAAGAATGGTATCCAATTTTGGAAAGGATGCAGAAAAAAGCGAAGCTGGATAATGTTCAAATGGCTTCTATAACAAATTATATCCATTCGCAATTATAAAGTAAAAAGCACAATACAAATTTCACTAATTTGCACGAAGTTATTTAGTGTGAATTGGTGAAATTCGTGTTTTATTTCCATTTAATATTACAGCCAATACTTGGTTTTTGAGTTTCATTTAAACTTCTGTTATAAATTAAAGCATCAATAGCACTTCGTAAATCACTTCCGCTTAACGGAATTCCATTATTAGGTCTCGAATCATCCAATTGTCCACGATAAAATAAACGATCCCGATTATCAAATAAATAAAAATCAGGAGTACAGGCAGCATCATAAGCTTTAGCCACTTCCTGGGTTTCATCAAATAAATAAGGAAAATCTATTTTGTTTTGAAAAGCAAATTCCGTCATCATTTCGGGAGAATCCTGCGGAAATTTTTCAATATCATTACTTGAAATTGCAATTACGCCAAGTCCCTGTACCCGATAATCATTTGCAATCATTACAATTTCATTGATAACATGAAGCACAAATGGGCAATGATTGCACATAAAAATGACAAGGGTTCCTTTCGATCCTTTTAAATCTTCAAACGTATAGTTATAATTGGAATTCGTGTCTTTAAGTCTGAACTCTGGAGCAATAGTTCCAAGAGGTAACATATTTGAAGGAGTCTGTGCCATTTTTTAGAATCTTTATTCAAAAATAATCTAAATTCTTAAAGAAAGAGCACAAGTATAAAAAATATCCAAAGAAGCACCTATTTTTAAAATAGTCAGCTCTTTGGATATTAGTTTATTAGTTATGAACGCATTCGACTTCGCTCAGGATAAACTTAGTCGATGGCTTTTTACTTCGGAAGAGCTTCGACTCCGCTCAGCCTGACACCTTTGAATTTACACCCAAACAGGTGAGTTATGAGTTTAAAAAATCAAGCAAATCTTCATTTAGCCGCTCCCTTTCTGTATAGAATAATCCATGTGGAGCACCTTCATAAACAAGATAGGTGTTGTTTGCAATTGACTCGGCTGCTTTTTGTGAAGTAAGTCCAATCGGGACTATTTTATCGTCATTTCCATGAATGATCAGGGTAGGAACTTTTATTGTATGAAGTTCGTCTCTAAAATCGGTATTCGAAAAAGATTCGGCACATTTTAATGTTGCACGCGGAGACGCAAAAGAGCATAACATTCTGTAATATTCCAATAAAGGTGTACTTAAGGGTTTGTTGATGATATTTATACCGAAAAATGTTTTTCCAAAATTATCTACAAACCCTATTCGGTCTTCTTTGATAGCAGCTGCAGTTACTTCGCTTTTTTCTCTCGGATGTCCATTGGGATTATCGTCTGTTTTTAATAAAAAAGGAATAATCGATGAAATTAAAGCTGCTTTTGTAACACCTTTTCCGTTATGACGGCTAAAATAACGGACTACCTCGCCACCACCCATAGAAAAGCCTACAAGTGTTGCATTTTCCAGTTGCAGCTGATTAATAATTTCACTTAAGTCATCTGTCAAAGTATCATAATCATAACCATCCCAGGGTTGTGATGATTTGCCAAAACCGCGGCGGTCATAAGCAATTACCCTGAAATTATTCTGTATTAAAAATTCTATTTGATATTCCCACATTTCATTAGAAAGCGGCCATCCATGAATCAGGATTACGGGTTTTCCTCTGCCATAATCTTTTACATATAGCTTTACGTTTTGAGCTGTTTCAATGTATTTATCCGTATTTTGTTGCAGGACATCAAAATCTGATTCACTGATAGCCTGAAAGGTATTTATTATACTATTTTCCATTTTTATATTTTTTAGCGTTAACTTATAAAGTTAGAAGAAGTGCTAAAAAAATGATTATAGAATTAGGAGTAATAATTACAAAATTAATAGGTTTGTAAATAAAGTAATTAATAAGAATATGGATTTAACCTGGAATGAATTTGAAAGAATCGACATGCGTGTTGGAACGATAGTCGAAATAAGTGATTTTCCCGAAGCAAGAAAACCTGCTTATCAGCTCACGATTGATTTTGGTACAGAAATAGGTGTCCGAAAATCTTCGGCACAAATTACCAAACGTTATTCAAAAGAAGATTTATTGAGCAGACAAATTGTAGCCGTTGTTAATTTTCCTAAAAAGCAAATAGGTAAATTCATGAGCGAATGTCTGGTTCTTGGCGCTGTTGGTCAGGAGGGGGATGTTATTTTGTTAGCTCCTGATTTTAAAATTGAAAACGGATTGCGAATAGGATAATTTTTAGTTTTCAGTTGCAATACTAAGAGATTTTCTTGATCAATTGTTCTAAAATCAACTGCCCTTCTTCCCAATATTTTAAATCAGAATCAGAGTTGATGTGTCCCTTTTGTCCCACATTTACAAAATCGCTTCCCCACATTTGAGCAAAATATTGTTTTCTTTCAAATGATGCATAAGGATCATTTTCGCTGGCTACAACAATTGATGGAAAAGGCAGTTTTATAGTTGGCATTGGAGAAAAGTTTCTAACACTTTCCGGAGTATGTTGAGGTGAATCTACGTCTGCAGGAGCGACTAATAAAGCTCCAACTATATTTTTGTTATTATTTGAAGCTGCCCAATGCAGAACTAAAGAAACTGCCAAACTGTGTGCCACAAGAATAGTCGGATTATTTAGTTTAGAAATTTCTTCGTTTAATCTTTTGAGCCATTCTTCACGAACAGGTTCATCCCAATTGTCCTGAATAATTCGGTTCGAGTTTTTAAATTTTTCATGCCAAAAGGTTTGCCAGTGTTTTTCGCCTGAATTTCCCAGTCCTGGTAATATTAATAAATTTGTTTCCATTGCCGTGGATTTATTTTAGAGATTATTTTTATTGATTGCTGAATAGTATTGGATCAGTTATAATTTCAGAAACAGGAGTTTAAATGTATAAAAAAAGTCCAAAATGCAGGACATGTTGGACTCGTACTTTAAAAGCTATTTTAAATTAAATATCATCAAAATCAATATCAGTAAAGCTGCTGGTTCTTTGTTCCTCAGGCTTATCAGAACCATATTCTTTTTTAAAATCTTTTTGATGTCTTTCAGAAATTACTTCTTCGCCTTTGTGGTTCAGGACATAGGAAGTCATTTCTTCTAATATTTCTGCAAAAGAACTAAAATCTTCTTTATATAAGTAAATTTTGTGTTTTTTAAAATGAAAAGATCCGTCCTCTTCGGTGAATTTTTTACTTTCGGTAATGGTAATATAATAATCGTCAGCTTTGGTTGCTCTCACATCGAAGAAATAAGTTCTTCTTCCTGCTCGTAATACTTTAGAAAAAATCTCTTCTTTTTCTAACATGTCGTTTTCTCTCATAATACGTTCTATCATTTTGGAATTAATAGTACTCAAAAATCATAAAAATTTATCGATTACACAACAATTAAAGTAATTCTTTTTCCGAAAGTTGTTTTAAATATAACGATGAATAATAGCCATCCTGATTTATTAATTGATTATGAGAGCCTTGTTGAATGATTTGGCCATCCTCTAAAATGATTATTTTATCTGCATTTTTTGCAGAAGAAACCCGATGACTGACAATTATTGTAGTTTTATCTTTACAGATTTTAAACAAATTGTTTAAAATTGCTTCCTCTGTCTCTGTATCTACAGCAGACAGACAATCATCAAAAAGTAAAATAGCCGGATTTTTAATAATCGCTCTCGCAATTGAGACACGCTGCTTTTGTCCACCCGAGAGCGTGATTCCGCGCTCTCCTAAAATAGTATCATATTGTTTGTTGAAAGTAACAATATTGTCATGGACAACTGCATTTTTAGCGGCTTCAATTACTTCTTCGTCAGTGGCATTCCGATTGCCAAATTTGATATTGTTTTTAATGGTATCCGAAAACAAAAAAGCATCCTGAGGAACAATTCCAATATTGTTTCTTAAGTCATTTAAGTTTAAAGTGCTTATTTCATTGTGATCAATTGTAATTTTTCCTTCGGTAACATCATACAAACGGGAAATTAGAGATAATATTGTCGACTTCCCGGAACCTGTTTTTCCTAAAATAGCTAAAGTTTCTCCTTTTTTTACTGTAAAAGTGACATTTTTTAAAGCCTCAATATTAGTGTCTTCATACGTATAACTCACATTTTCAAAAGAAATCGTCCCCTGGATATCTGATGAATTTTCATTGTTGTTTTTGATTTCCGGTTCAATTTTCAAAAATTCATTAAGACGTTTTTGAGAAGCTTCTGCCTCCTGAACCATCGAAGAAACCCATCCTAATGATGCAACAGGCCAGGTTAGCATATTTACGTATAAAATAAACTCGGCTATAGTTCCTATATTCGAAATCGTTCCGTTGATGTACATTACACCTCCAAAATAAATCACTACTAAATTACTTATTCCGATAAGGGCAATCATTAAAGGCCCGAACAGTGATTGAACTTTAGCCAGATCCAAACTTTTGCTTTTGCTTTCATCGGCAAGAGCCACCATATTATTTTGATGTTGATTTTCTAAGGAATAAGCTTTAATGACACGAATTCCTGAAAATATTTCCTGTGAAAAACTGGAAACTTTAGATAGATATTGCTGAAAAGTAGTACTTCGTTTATTGATTTCAGAACTCAGTTTAAAAATACAATACGAAAGAACCGGTAAAGGCAAAATAGTATATAATGTCAGCAATGGCGAAACATTATACATATACAGGATCACAATGGCGAAACGAATAAACGTATTAATTGTATACATTACGGCCGGACCAACATACATTCTGACTTTCGAAACGTCTTCGCTGATTCGGTTCATTAAATCCCCTGTTCTGTTTTGCTTGTAAAAGTTCTGGGAAAGGTTTTCATATTGTTTAAATACTTCATTTTTTAAATCAAATTCAATATGGCGTGACATTACTATCAATGTTTGGCGCATTAAAAAAGTTAAAAACCCTGCAACAATTGCACTTCCAATGATTAGCAGTACATTATGAATCAAATCATCCTTATAATAATTGATAATTATAGAAGAATGTTGATCAGCTTCTGATAATTTTAAAAAACGTTCGATAACGTTAAAAGAATGACTGACCAATTTTGGGGTGAACAGAAAAAATATTTGTGCGATTATGGTGATTAAAATTCCAAAGGAAAAACTGTATTTATATTTAATAAAATATTTATTTAAATAGCTTAATTCTTTCATTTTTATAATATATTCTATGTCAAATGTGACAAATTCTGTAAACTATTCTTAATATAATAATATAGAGTTAGTATATTTCGCAACGCTAAATGTTTGTTATATTATCATTATTAGGTTTTATAATTAGCACATGTGTATTTTTTGCGTATGTTTGACCTGTCTTTTTTGACGAATTCATAATTTTAACAAATAAATAGTAAGCGCTATGGATGCAACTTTCACAACCGGAAAGGAATTTCAAAAAATGGATCCTGTTTTTGGTCAGTTATCTTTTGACGATCACGAACAAATTGTATTTTGCAATGACAAAGATACAGGTTTAAAAGCAATTATTGGTATTCATAATTCAGTTATGGGACCGGCTTTAGGAGGCACCAGAATGTGGAATTATAATACTGAATGGGAAGCTTTAAATGATGTTTTGCGTCTTTCAAGAGGTATGACTTATAAAGCTGCAATTACAGGACTGAATATTGGTGGAGGGAAAGCAGTAATCATTGGTGATGCAAAAACACAAAAAACACCTGAATTGATGCGCAAGTTTGGTGAGTTTGTACATTCACTAAGCGGAAGATATATTACGGCTGAGGATGTTGGAATGGAGACTAAAGACATGGACATTGTTAGAGATGTAACGCCATATGTTACCGGAATCTCTGAAGAAAGAGGTGGTTCCGGAAATCCTTCGCCTGTAACTGCTTACGGTGTTTATTTAGGAATGAAAGCTGCTGCAAAAAGCCAGTTTGGTTCTGATGTTTTAGAGGGTAAAAAAGTTTTAGTTCAGGGAATTGGGCACGTGGGTGAAACTTTGGTTGAGTATTTGACTAAAGAAGGTGCACAGGTTACTATTACTGATATTAACGAAGAAAAATTATATCAGGTAGCTTCAAAATACAATGCTACAGTTTATACCGGAGAAGATTTATATACTGCTGATGTTGATATTTATGCGCCATGTGCCATGGGAGCAACTATCAATGATAATACAGTAAATAAAATTAAAGCTAAAGTTATTGCCGGTGCTGCAAACAATCAGTTAGCTGACGAAAATATTCACGGAGCAAGATTACAGGAAAGAGGTATTTTATATGCGCCGGATTTCCTAATTAATGCCGGTGGAATTATCAATGTTTATGCTGAATTAGAGCATTATGGCAAAGCTGAAATCATGAGCAAAACCGAAAATATCTATAACACTACTTTAGAAATTATCGATTACGCTGTGAAAAACGGAATTACTACGCATAAAGCTGCGCTTACAATTGCTCAAAACCGTATCGATTTGAGAAAAATTGAAAACGCTAAAAAATAATTTTTTTAATCTACAGTCTCAGTTTATAGTCTCAGTTTTCACTTTTGTGAAACTGGAATTGTAAACTGAGATTTTTTTTCTGCAAACCGTAACTGATCACTGGGACTGATTTTTTTGTTCAAAAATTAATTGGTTTAAATTTTAATATGAGGTCTTAAATTCTTATTTTTGCACCCTAATTTTTAAATGTTCTTACAAGGTGGTAAATAGAAGACACTTACGCGTTAAAGTCATGCAATCCATTTATGCAATGCATCAAAGTGGTTCTGATAGTCTGGAAAAAGAAGAGAAATTTCTTTTTTACAGTATTGACAATATTCAGGATTTATATCTTATAATGCTTTCTTCATTGATTGAAATTTGCAAAAAAGAATCTGTTTTTTTACATCTTTCAAGCAAAAAACATCTTGCGACTGCTGCAGAACGTAATCCGAATGAAAAATTTATTAAAAACAAAATTTTTCAACTGCTTGCCGAAAGTAATTCACTTAGCATCGCTTTAGAAAATCGTAAAATCAACAACTGGACATTGAATGATGACTATATTCTGTTGCTTTTAAATGATATTAAAGCTAGCGATTTGTATGCAAAATACATGACCAATTCGACTAATACTTTTGAAGAAGACAAACAATTTGTAATTGATTTGTTTACTGATGTTATTGTTCCGAATGATAAATTATACGAATATCTGGAAGATGATAAATTAACATGGGTTGATGATATTCCTGTTGTAAATACTCATATTATTAAACAATTGAAAGCAATCAAAACCGAAAATCCGGACGATTTCAGAGTGCCAAAATTGTACAAGGATGTTGAAGATAAGGATTTTGCAAAAGATTTATTCAGAAGAACCGTTTTAAACGAATCTATTTTTGCAAAAGAATATGATGATAAAACACCAAATTGGGACAGCGACCGTATTGCAGAAATTGATACAATTATTTTAAAAATGGCTATTTGCGAGTTTTTAAAATTCCCTTCAATTCCGGTAAAAGTAACGCTGAACGAATATTTAGAAATTGCTAAAGAGTATTCTACACCAAAAAGCAGTATTTTTATCAACGGAATTTTAGATAATCTTGTTAAAGAACTTACAGCCAATAAAAAGATGATAAAAGTGGGAAGAGGTTTGATGTAATTAAAAGAATTCCAAAATAATAATGTCACTCTGAGCGAAGTCGAAGAGTCAAATTCCAAAAAAAATATATTAATAATAAATCAAATAAAAAACAGAATTTAAATTATGGGACAATTAACTCAATTTGCGCCATTTCTATTAATGTTTGTAGTGATCTATTTCTTCATGATCAGACCACAACAAAAAAGAGCAAAAAACGAAAAAGAATTTGAAAGCACCCTTAAAGTAGGGGACAAAATAATTACTAAAAGTGGTTTTCACGGTAAAGTTGTTGAACTTGCAGAAACTTCTGTAATCATCGAAACGATGTCAGGGAAATTAAAGATAGAGCGTTCAGCAATTTCTATGGAAATGAGTGCTGCTTTGAACAAGAAAGCATAAGGCTTTTAAATTCCAATAAAATATAAATCCCAAATTCCAATTTAATTATTGGAGTTTGGGATTTTTTATGTCTGCAATCTTGTCATTCCGAGGAACGAGGAATGACAAAAACTTTATCAATGACTGTAATATTGGAATTTCTAAACTTTACCTGTATTTATCATTCAATCCAACATTTTCCAAAATCATCGGAATAATTTTCTCAATTCGGGATAATTTAGTTTTCTCCTGCTTTGCCGTTTCAATATATTCTAAGAACTCATATTGTTTATATGGAGAAAATTTCTGGAAAGCTTCCGCTAAAGCCGCATTCTGACTCATTTCTTTTTCCAGTAATTCAGAAATAACAGCTTCTTTCTTTGCCGGTTTTATGATCTTCCCTTGCTTTTCGTTTTCAATAGCTTCGAGAATATAGTCTAAAATTTCTTTTTCATTCACTTCTTCTTTTGAGGTAAATCGCCACTGGCGCAAAGATTTTGTTTTATCTTCCTGAGCATTAATGAGTTTCTTTTTGTTGTCTTTGAGAAAAACACCGTTAAAAAACCAAATTGCAAAATAGTCTTTAAAACCGCCAAGCCCAATAATATTTTTCTTTTCATAAACAAAAACAGGGCCGCCCCATTTTGTGGTTTCAATAAGTTCGGTTTTATCAATAATAGATTTGAGAAGGAGTAGTTCTTCTTCCCATTTATTACTGTGTTTCCAAATGCTATTTGAAGTTGGTTCCACTATTTTTTTGTTTTAGTTTTTTCAGTTACATCAAAAAATCCGGGAATAGCGGTCAATTCCGCAATTTTCACAATCACATCAGTTGCTTTTTGCATACTCTCGGCAGGAACATATTCGTATTTTCCGTGAAAGTTATGACCACCGGCAAAAATATTAGGGCAAGGCAATTCCATGTATGATAATTGCGAACCATCAGTTCCGCCGCGAATAGGTTTTATGATGGGTTTTATGTTCAATTCTCTCATTGCTTTTTCGGCAATATCAACAATGTGTTTTACAGGAAGTACTTTTTCTTTCATATTGTAATACTGATCTTTAACTTCGGTTATAACAATATCTTCCCCAAATTGCTTAGCGAATTTTTTATTGATTTTTTTGGCAATTTTTTCAATTAAACTTTTACGTCTTTCAAATTTAACCTTGTTATGATCCCTAATAATAAGTTCTAAAACAGTTTCTTCAATACTTCCGGTTAAATGGTGAACATGAAAAAAACCTTCATAACCTTTAGTTTCTTGTGGAGTTTCTCCTTTTGGAAGTTCGTTAATGAAATCATTTGCAATCAGCATCGAATTGATCATTTTTCCTTTGGCATAGCCGGGGTGAACACTTTTTCCTTTGAAAGTAATTTTAGCTCCTGCAGCATTAAAATTTTCATATTCTAATTCGCCAATCTGGCTTCCGTCCATTGTATAAGCCCATTGCGCACCAAATTTTTCCACATCAAAGTGATGAGCTCCACGACCAATTTCTTCATCAGGAGTAAAACCAATTCGGATTTTCCCATGTTTAATTTCAGGATGCTGAATTAAATATTCCATTGCTGAAACAATTTCTGTGATTCCGGCTTTATCATCAGCACCTAACAAAGTAGTTCCATCAGTTGTAATGATTGTTTGACCTTTATATTGCAATAAATCTTTGAAGTAATTTGGAGATAAAATGATGTTTTTCTCTACATTCAAAATAATATCTTTTCCGTCGTAATTTTCAATAATTTGAGGTTTTACATTGGCTCCGCTAAAATCCGGCGAA
The DNA here is from genome assembly GCF_059491325.1 of Flavobacterium sp. Flavsp81. Lineage (NCBI taxonomy): Bacteria > Pseudomonadati > Bacteroidota > Flavobacteriia > Flavobacteriales > Flavobacteriaceae > Flavobacterium > Flavobacterium sp. Flavsp81. Next base: position 5,021,553 of record NZ_CP168505.1, read on the forward strand.
GTATCAAAATGAGATACAAAACCAATTACAGGTACCTCATGCTCAACATTACCGGGTAAGGTGGCCATGATATAAGCTTTGTCATCAATGGTAACATCTTCCAAACCAATAGTTTTTAACTCTTCGACTAATTTATTGGCCAGATTCCATTGTTTCTCTGTGCTTGGTGTTGTTTCCGAATTTGGGTCTGATTCTGTATCAATCGTTACATAACTGATAAAACGATCTATAATATGTTGCATTTGCTTGTTTTTTTAGCAAAGATAAACAATTATTCAAGGCTTTTAAAGCTTCAGAATTAGATAAAAAACTGCCACGAATTACACGAATTTTCACTAATTAAAGTGTATTCTAACAGAATTTAAAAATCCAATTTCACGAATTAAACTTCATGAAATCCAATTTTGTTTTTAAATTAATTCGTGCTAATTCGTGAAATTCGTGGCAAACTATTATTGAACACATCTAAAACCAATATGGTTTGCAGGGGACTGATAATCTCCTTTTCCTCTTGTGCCTACCATATAGCGTGTGCAATATTGGTCTGTACACAAAAATGATCCTCCACGCTGTACTTTTTTTGGTAAACCCGGTTCTGTAGGATCGTATGATGACTCAGGGCCTTTAGGATTTCTGGCTAGTTCACCATTTTGACTTAAAGTTGAATAATAATCTGCTGTATACCAATCATTTGTCCATTCCCAAACATTTCCTCCAACATCATATAATCCATATCTATTTGGTGTGAATTGGGCTGTTGGAGCTATGCCTATGTAGCCATCTTCACCCGTATCTCCTTTTTCCATAGGAAACTGACCCTGGTAAATATTGGCTTGAAATTTTCCTTTTGGCTTTAATGTATTCCCCCATGCATAAAGCTCTCCGGTTTTTCCTCCGCGAGCTGCAAATTCCCATTCGGCTTCAGTGGGCAATCTTTTCCCTGCCCATTTTGCGTAAGCTGCTGCATCTTCATATGAAACCTGAACTACAGGATATTTTTCTTTTCCTTTTATTGAGCTCATTGGTCCTTCGGGATGTCTCCAGTCTGCACCTCCAACATAGCTCCACCATTGCATGTAATTGTTTAAATCTACTTTTACAGGAGTAGGGGTAAAGACAGCTGATCCGGCAATGAGATTTTCTACAGGAACATTAGGATACTCTTCAATAGTTGGTTTTTTTTCTGCTAATGTTATATAACCTGTGGCTTTTACGAAAGCTTCAAATTGTTCATTCGTAACTTCAGTTTTGTCCATATAGTAACCATCAACATACACACGGTGAATTGGTGCTGCGTCTTTTGTAACTCCTTTTATACTGCACAAACTTTCATCTTCAACACTGCTTCCCATTGAAAATTCCCCACCAGGAATCCAAACCATTCCTTTTGGTGTTTTATTTGCCGGAGGTTTATTTTTATTTTCTATTGTTGGTTTGAATAAAGGCGGCTCTGAGGTGTTCGGAGTTGCTGCACAATCCATTCCTGCCATTTTATTTTCTTGTTCAATTTTATTTTTTGACACAATAAGTTTGGTATAACCGTAGCTAATTGAAATAATAGGAATTGTTAGTAGTGCAAATATCCAATATGTTTTATTTTTCATTGTAATCTTTAATTTGAATGTAGTTGTAGATTGTAAAGTTAAAAAATAATTTATAATATTCTATTTATTTTATAGAGTTAGTGAAATTATATCGCATTATTTATGTTGTTCAAAAATAATAGTTTAGCGTTTGTTTTTGGTGTCTGTGTGAATAAATTATGGATGGAGTTGAAGATTTGCTTTAATATATTATTTTAATTAAGGATGAATTTAATGATAAAATTTGTTTTTTGTAAAAAAGAGGCATTTTCAAGTATTATAATTAAATTTGCAACCGAAAAACAACAACAATCCCCTATGTATAAATTGATAATTCGTCCGATACTTTTTTGTTTTGATCCAGAAGAAGTACATTATTTTACTTTTTCATTCGTTAAATTCATTTCAAAAATACCGGGAGTTTCGTCAATAATTAAATCAATTTACGAGGTAAAAGATACTCGCTTAGAACGAGAGGTTTTCGGAATCAAATTTAAAAACCCGGTAGGACTTGCTGCAGGATTTGACAAAGATGCCAAATTATACAAAGAGCTTTCTGATTTCGGATTTGGTTTTATAGAAATAGGAACCGTTACGCCTGTTGGACAGGAAGGAAATCCTAAAAAACGTTTGTTTAGATTAAAAGAAGATCAGGCGATTATTAACCGAATGGGATTTAATAATGGCGGAGTCCTGGAAGCTGTAGAACGTTTAAAAAAGAATTCAGGGGTTCTAATTGGAGGAAATATCGGAAAAAATAAAGTGACTCCAAACGAAAATGCTGTAGATGACTACATTATTTGTTTTGATGCTCTGTTTGATCATGTTGACTATTTTGTGGTGAATGTAAGTTCTCCAAATACACCAAATTTAAGAGCATTACAGGATAAAGAACCTTTAACGGCTCTGCTTCAGACATTACAGGACAGAAATGTGAAAAAGCAAAAAACAAGTACCGGGAAAATAAAACCAATTCTTTTAAAAATTGCTCCGGACTTAACAGATGAGCAATTATTGGATATTATTGATATTGTAAAAACTACTCAGATTGCGGGTGTAATTGCAACAAATACTACGATTTCAAGAGATGGATTACAATCTCAAAATCAATCTGAAATGGGAGGTCTTTCAGGAAAACCATTGACGAAGCGTTCTACTGAAGTTATTCGTTTCCTTTCTGAAAAAAGCAATAAAGCATTTCCTATTATTGGAGTAGGAGGAATACACTCAGCTGATGATGCTATTGAAAAACTTAATGCAGGAGCAAGTTTGGTACAGCTATACACTGGTTTTATTTATGAAGGACCGGCTTTGATAAAAGCTATAAACAAAAAGGTTTTAAAGCAGTTGTGACAATAAAACCTGCACGATAAGTCCCGTAAAAATGGCAATTCCAAAACTTATTAAAGTACCTATTAAGACATATTCGGTAAGTTTTCTGTCTTTGGCTTCTTTTAAATCCCCAAATCTAAAAATAGATTTGGCGGCTAACAGAAATCCGATTGCTTCAAAATGCCCTGTCAGAATAAAACCGAAAACAAATAATCGTTCCAAGATACCAATGTAATTCCCCGCGCTCGCAAGTGAATTACCAGTATGGCTGTCAGCATCTTCAGGACTCCAAATCGAAATAATAGTTTTAATGAAAATTGAAACTGGTTTTGTTATAAATAAAATTCCGGTTATTAATATCCAAAACTGATTTCCAAACCAAAACAACTCTATTGTTTTATTTTCATATAGAAATACAATCCCGATTAAAATTAAGATATGTGCCATTTGATCTGCAATAAACCAAGTGCGTTTTGTTGTGTTTTTTTGAAAATTTAATTTGATTAAGTCAATAATCCCATGGGTTATGGCAATTAAAATTGCATAAGGGATAAACTGAATTTCTCCAGCCAAAAGTGCGGCTAAAACCCCATGCAAAAGAATGTGAAAGTATAAATAAATGCTTTTATGTTTTTTAACTTCCTTATCGGTTACCCACGAGTTTGGCTGCCATATAAAATCGCCCAGTAAATGTGCTAAAAGTAGTTTTATAAATAAAATCATGACATAAGTAATTTTATTTGTGATCTGAAATAACGTTCTAAATTCATAACCAAATCAAATTGGGCGCGTTTTTGTCTTCGGCTTACTGCTGCCTGATTGATACCTAGTTTCTGTCCTAATTCTTCTTGCGATAAAGTTGGATTTTCTATTGCAATAGCTACAAATTCAGCAGATTGTACAAGCCAATTATCCATAAAGGTCAAAGCTAACTGAAGCATCAGGTTCATCCTTTCATCTATTAATCCATTGCCCGTTCGCATGGCTAAAGTTACTTTTTGTTTTTTTAAAGTTTCAAAAAGTTCTCCGGAATTTATAAAAGCGGAACCATAACTTTCGGATATTTTTTCACCATTATATGTTTTATCTCCAAAACCAATACTCATTCGGGCATCTAGTTTTAGGGCTCTCAACTGTGCTTTTATTAAGATAGCAGACAATAAAGCTTCTTCTGGATTTTTTATTTCGATTTGAAATTCATCACCTCTGTAAACTTCCCATTGGCCTGGGGTTTCTCCAAACTGAGACAGGATTTTTTTTAAACCTTCTACCCAATCTTTAGATTTTTGCCGTCTTGAGTCAATTATGTCACCTGTAATCACACTAGTCATAGATTCAAATATAATTAAAAATAAATAAACTTACTATTACAAATATACGTAATATTTTTAATTATTACCTTTTTATGTAATATTTTATGTTATTACCTTATTTGGTAATTTTTATAAATATTACAATATTGTGTAATAATTTAATTTAAAGAAAATTATAACTTTTATTTCTTTAAAAAAGAAACTAACTTAGCCTTTACAAAAGAATCAGCTTTGGATAAAGAAATCAAAATTATCGAATGTCCCCGGGATGCCATGCAAGGTATCAAAACTTTTATTCCAACAAAAAATAAAGTTGCATATATACAGGCTTTGCTTAGAGTAGGCTTTGATACTATTGATTTTGGAAGTTTTGTATCGCCAAAAGCTATTCCGCAAATGCAGGACACTGCTGAGGTATTGGCACAGCTGGATCTTTCTCAGACTACAAGTAAATTATTGGCAATTATTGCTAATACGCAGGGTGCAGCTTTAGCTTCAGAGCATGAAGCCATTCAATATTTAGGATTTCCTTTTTCTATATCTGAGAATTTCCAAATGCGGAATACGCACAAAACCATTGCAGAATCTTTAATCACTCTCGAAGAAATTCTTGAAATCGCAGATAAAAAAAATAAAGAGGTAGTAACCTATCTCTCAATGGGTTTTGGAAATCCGTATGGGGATCCCTGGAATGTTGAAATCGTAAGCCAATGGACAGAAAAGCTGGCCGGAATGGGTGTGAAGATCTTATCACTTTCTGATACAGTAGGAAGTTCTACGCCGGAAGTTATTACCTATCTTTTTTCCAATTTAATTCCTAAATACCCTCAAATCGAATTTGGTGCGCATCTGCATACGACACCCGACAGCTGGTTCGAAAAAATAGATGCTGCCCATAAAGCAGGCTGTGCCCGTTTTGATGGTGCCATTCAGGGTTTTGGAGGATGTCCCATGGCAACTGATAAGCTAACGGGTAATATGCCTACAGAAAAACTGATCTCGTATTTTACAGCCAATAAAAAGTACACAGGATTAAATACATTAAGTTTTGAAAGTGCTTATAATGAGGCTTCTAAATTATTTAGGAAATTTCTTTAAAAGGTTGTAACTTTACTAGGAGGAGCAATAAGTTGTTATTAAGGCGCGTTGTTTTAGTAAGTTGTAAATTTTTAATTATGAAACTGTCAAGCCTAAATAAAATTCCAGGATTTTTGCTTTTAGCATTTCTGAGCTTCTCATGTTCAAGCAATTTGGATTTTGATCAGGTTGATGATCTCAAATTAGAACCTGTTTTTGTAGCTAACCTGACTTACTTTGATGTTCCGGCAAATGCTTTTGTTGATAACGGAAATGAGCAAAGTGTTGTTTTTGATGCTCAGGATTTTAATCCCTTTAAAAATTCTATACTGAGAGATGATCTGGTAAAAACCGAATTTGATTTTGAGATAACCAATACCATTGCACGAGCATACAGAATTGATTTAAATCTTATAAATAAGAATAATCAAACTATTGAAACACTGACTTTTAATGTTCCGGCCTATTCAGGAACTGCCAACATCCATAATTTTTCTGAGGTTTTTGAAAATCAAAGATTAGCCTTGCTTAAAACTACTGCTAAAATAAGTTTCGCAATAACAATGGCTCCAGGCCCCCCATTGACAGAAACCAGTCCGGGAAGCTTAAAACTTCGTTCGGGTGCGACATTGTATTTGGAAATAGAAGATTTGAAATGAAAGCAGTATATCTAATCATATTAGTACTTACACACGTTGTTTGTTTTTCGCAAAACAAGCAAATCCTGTATAATTTCACGTCGATTCCACAATCATTACTGGTAAATCCGGGTGCCGATGTTTCATTTAAATATTATTTTGGAGTTCCTGCGTTATCAGGTATTTCAGCAAATGTAAGCTCAAGTAGTTTTTCAGCCTACGATTTGTTTGCTGATAACGGAGTTGATTTTAATGATAAAGTTCGAAATATCATTAATAAATCGTCCAATAAAGATAAGGTTTATGCAAACCAGCAGCTCGAATTATTTTCAGGAGGATTCAGGGCTGGAGGTGAAGACAGTACCTCTTATTTTTCATTTGGAGTTTATCAGGAATTCGATTTTTTAATGTATGTTCCAAAAGATCCTGCTATTTTGGCTTTAGACGGGAATCGTGATTATATAGGCAAATCATTCAATTTGGGCGATATAAATCTGCGTGCCGAAGTGCTTTCCGTATTACATGTCGGATTTCATAAAAAACTGAATGAAAAATTTGTTTTTGGCGGGCGGTTCAAGTTGTATTCAAGCGGTGCAAACGTTGCTTCGACTAAAAATTCAGGATTTATTTATACCGCAAACGGTACAGCAGACTCTAATATTTATAATCAGGTTATTTCTTCCGATTTAGAACTTAGAACCTCTGGAATTGCCGATTTTACAAGGGATGAATATGATGGAAGCATTCCTGAGGATATTATTCATAACACCTTTTTTAACGGAAGCCTCGGTTTGGGTGTTGACGCCGGATTTACATACTATTACCGAAAAAACATTCAATTTACGGCAAGTATCATTGATCTTGGTTTTATCAGACAATCAAAAGATATAGAAACATATACTTACAAAGGGCGTTATGAATATAAAGGCGTAAATCCAAATTTCGGCTCTGCAAATGAACCTGAAAATGTCCTTGATGATTTCGCAAAAGCAATTCCTCGTGATACACTCTATAATAAGTATACAACGTGGAGGCCCACAAAATTAAATACTTCTATTCAGTATTCATTTGGAGAATCGAGATTTGATGATGGAGAATGCAGTTGCAAAACGCCAAACAAACGTCTGTATGTAAATGCAATTGGAGCCCAATTATTTGCTATGACAATGCCTAAAAGTCCATTTGTGGCTTTTACGGCTTTTTACCAACGTCGTATTTTCAGAAAATTAGAGATCAAAACTACTTATACAGTCGATTCCTTTTCCTATAAAAATATAGGCTTGGGGCTTTCTGGAACCCTCGGAAAATTTAATATGTACGCTCTTGCCGATAATGTTTTAGAATATACAGATGTTTCCAAAGCTAATAGCCTTGGGTTTCAATTTGGTATAAATTTTATTTTTGAGGATTCAGAATAATAATTTTTTTCAGGAGCTATTCCGGCTGCCCATTACAAGTGCTCGGGCAAAACCACTTTTTTCTAAAGGTTAAAAAGAGCTTCCGCCGGTCGCTTTTTAAACCTAAGAAAAAAATGTAGTTTTACTTTTCGCAGCTTTCCATTTCCATCCGGGCTACAGCATAAGTTAACGATTTTGTTATTGGTACAAAAAAAATCTAAATAGGTTAGTACGCAAGTTTCTAATTTATTCACTATATTTGCACGCAATTCAACTAGAAATTGCAACATGATAGCACACAACTCCAAGATTATCGGCGAAGGTTTAACTTACGATGATGTATTATTAGTACCTAACTACTCGAATGTGCTTCCTCGCGAAGTGAGTATCAAATCAAAATTCTCAAGAAATATAACACTAAACGTTCCAATCGTATCTGCTGCTATGGATACAGTTACCGAAAGTGCAATGGCAATTGCTATGGCACAAGAAGGAGGAATAGGTGTTTTACATAAAAATATGACGATCGAGCAGCAAGCTGCGAAAGTTAGAAAAGTAAAACGAGCAGAAGCCGGAATGATTATCGACCCGGTAACATTACCAATGAATTCTACAATTGCAGATGCTAAAAATGCAATGAAAGAATTCGGAATCGGCGGAATTCCAATCGTTGACGAAAACAAAATCTTAAAAGGAATCGTTACAAACCGTGATCTGCGTTTCGAGAAAAATGGTGCAAGATCAATTGTTGAGGTAATGACAAGTACAAACTTAGTTACTGTTGCAGAAGGTACTTCATTAGAGCAGGCAGAAGTAGTTTTACAAGGTCACAAAATCGAAAAATTACCCGTTGTAAATGATAAATATGAATTAGTTGGTTTAATTACTTTCAGGGATATTACCAAACTGACTCAAAAACCAATAGCAAACAAAGATGCTTTCGGACGTTTAAGAGTTGCTGCTGCAATTGGAGTTACCGGTGATGCTGTTGAAAGGGCTGCCGCATTAGTCGCTGCAGGTGTAGATGCTATTATTATCGATACTGCTCACGGTCATACAGAAGGTGTAGTGAATACATTAAAAGAAGTAAAATCAAAATTCCCAAATATTGATGTAATTGTTGGAAACATTGCAACTCCGGAAGCTGCTAAATATTTAGTGGCAAACGGTGCTGATGGAGTAAAAGTTGGAATCGGTCCTGGTTCTATCTGTACAACCCGTATTGTTGCAGGTGTTGGTTTTCCTCAGTTTTCTGCCGTTCTGGAAGTAGCTGCAGCTATAAAAGGGACGGGAGTTCCGGTTATCGCAGATGGAGGAATTCGTTATACAGGAGATATTCCTAAAGCAATCGCAGCAGGTGCTGACTGTGTAATGTTAGGATCGTTATTAGCAGGAACAAAAGAATCACCAGGAGAAACCATCATCTTTGAAGGAAGAAAATTCAAATCATATCGCGGAATGGGTTCTGTTGAAGCTATGGAAGGCGGATCTAAAGATCGTTACTTCCAAGATGTTGAAGACGATGTGAAAAAATTAGTTCCGGAAGGAATCGTAGGCCGTGTTCCTTACAAAGGAGAATTAAACGAAAGTATGCTTCAGTTTATTGGAGGCCTTCGTGCCGGAATGGGATACTGTGGATCAAAAGATATTCCGACTTTACAAGAGTCAGGACGCTTTGTTCGCATCACTTCAAGTGGAATTACAGAAAGCCACCCGCATAATGTTACAATCACTAAAGAAGCTCCAAATTATTCCAGATAACTATTCTTGGTTTTCAATATAAAATAAAAGGCGTAAGATTTAATTCTTACGCCTTCTTTGTTTTAATTTATAATGGAAAAACCATTATTTAATTCATCAATAATATTTTGATTCTGTTCAATTGCTTCAGCCTGAGCACCATACTGCATTTGTACAGAGCCGCCTTTTCCATTGTATATAAAACCTTGATATTTATATAAAAAATCCTTGTAATCTAACTCGCATTCGAAATAATTCACAGTCAGATCATTAATTTTCTTTTTATAAATTTTAAGATTTTTAATTTTACCAAACTCTTTATATTCATCCTCAATGGTTGATTTTAGCTTTTTATCGGATATAAAATAATCATATTCAATAAAATAGGCATTTACTAAATTGTATTTATCATTAAATTGAGCATCCCAGTCAGTTGATTCAGTAAGAATCCAGGTTTCAGGAGCATAATTAATTTGATAAATTCCTTTTCGGCTTGTGTAAGTTTCTGCTTTTGAGTTTTTATTGGTTTGCCCTATTATACAAAAACCTGATAAAAGAAACAACAAAATTAATTTTTTTGACATTTATTTATAATTTTTTTCTCTGTTTTATTCCTTAATTGGTCAGAGCTATTTAAAAACGAAAATAATAAATTAAAACTGACTAACTTTCAATCCGATTAAATTTCTTTAAAAAATTAGTTATTCTGTTTTATTTCTCTGTAAGTTTCAATCGTTAGAGCGGTTTAATTTAAAGAAAAATATTTTTAAGGAGTTGCTGTCTGTTCGGCTTCCCTGAGTTTTTGATTGTCTAAAATCTGCTGTAAAAATGGTTTGACCTGGTTCTCAATTTCTGTCTCAGAAATATCCAAAGCTTTAGGATCGTTTACTAATTCAAACCAGGGTTTGGGACCATCAAAATTATAACTTCCAAAAACAACGACCGGAGTTCCTTTTACTTTTACATTCTCGCTGTCTTTTAAAATCCATTCATCTGCCCATTTATAAAGGTATTTGGCATCTTTTTCTAATAACCGCAAACACGAATGTGATGCAGGATAACCGGGTAATTCATATTGATGAAAACCGACTCCTAATTTATTTTCAATATTGAAATTCCATTTTAAGTCCCATTCGTCATTAAAAGTACTGGTCGTTTTTTCAGCTTTCCAGTTGGTAAAGAATAACCCGGTTGGAGTAGGGTCTTTTTTTCTTCCCATGCTTGTTGGGCCTGTATAAACAAGTTCACCATTTTCGTAGGCTGCAAAAGTTTGTGTCGGATAAGAGAAAATCAGAATTTTTGAAACATCTTCTAAAGAAGAAACATGCAGAGGAAAAGGAAGATAATAAACCAGATCACCACTAAAATCACTTGGAACTATAATTGAGTCCTTTTTTGCAAGATTTGCTTTATCAGTTCTGTTTAGGGCATAAGCAATATTTACTTTAGAGCTGTCAGCTCCGTTTGTTTTAAGCCATTCTTTTGTATTCTCAAAGCGATAAGTAACAGAAGATTTTGGTTTATTGTATTCAATTGTTTTTTTTTCTTTAGCAGTTGTTCTTGTTTTGGTTTCCTTTTTGCAAGAAAATAGAACCAGCATAACTAAAACCAACATACCAGAAGTGTAATATAACTTTCTCATAATACTATTTTATATAAGCAAAGTTCTCTTTTTATTACTAAAAGGAATTACACAATTTTCTGAATTGTTTGTTTGATTTGCATTTGTGAATTAATTTGTTTAGACCTTAAATATTTCTTTAAATATTTCTTTTATAGTTTTTTGAATTTCAAACAAATCACATACAGTATGAAGTCCAATAGACTCTTTGAGATGGCTGTTGGAAGGCGGTGTGTCAACACAGGCACGAATCAATTGAATTTGATTTGCAAGATCTGGCTGATGTTTCATGCCGTAAACAGAATGAAGAGAAATCCTTTCTGTTCCGTCATTATACAGCTGTCCTTTGGCAGGCAGATTTTTAAGTTCATTAAATGATGGAATCTTCTCAAAAACCCCATCATAAAATTCTAATATCGGGCTTTCATTTACTCCTGAAATTTCATGAATGTAAGCTCCGTAAAAATTATTTTCAAGCTGAATTGAAATAACGTCCATTTTTCTGTAAAAAGTGATACTTTCAACAAAAGCCGGTTTGCGTTTCAAGGGTAAAGGAGCCGAGGTAAGGAGTTTTTTGATCTCCTCTGTTTTTCGGAAAAAATCATCGCTTAAAACAATATTTTTGTTTAGTTCATCAATTGCTGTTACTGCTTTAGATGTAATGTCGCTATCTGTAAATCCATATTTATGTAAAAGAATACCTAGTGCTAGAACTGTCTTTTGTTTGTAAATATCCGAAACCTCTTCATCGCTTTTTAAAACACAATTCCATCTATTTAAAAGTTTGGGAAGAATGTATAAAAGTTGTTTATTAGTGTCTTGTTTTTCAAAGCACATTGCATTAAAAGTGAGTGAGGCTAAATCGTCATCGATAGATTTTACTAAATGCTTTGCAGCAAGTTTATCTAAAACTTGTTGATGTGTCATATTTTATAATTCAAATTTGCATCAAATTTAATGTTTATTTTGTGAATAACTTATCTTACAAAACACCTTTTATCTTAGCATGCTGCAACAACATAATAGTTTTCGCATCTGTAATTTCACCTGTTTCAATCATGGTATAAGCTTCATCAAAAGTATATTCAAGAACTTCAATGTTTTCCTGTTCGTGATCAAGCCCGCCTCCTTCACTTACTTTCATGGTTTCATCATATTCACCAATAAAAAGATACAGGATTTCGGTTACAGCTCCCGGAGACATATAACTTTCTATTACTTTTTGTACTTTATTTAATCGATATCCGGTTTCTTCTTCGGTTTCGCGGATAATACATTCTTCGGCATTGTCCTGATCCAGAAGTCCTGCACAAACTTCGATCATCATTCCGGATTTATTTCCGTTAAGGAAAGTGGGCAAACGAAATTGTCGTGTTAGAATAACTGTTTTTTTACTTGAATTATATAATAAAATAGCAGCACCATTTCCGCGATCATAAATTTCACGAATATGAGTTTGTGGTGCTTCGTTTTCTTTTTGATAACTGTATGTTACCTTATTCAAAATATACCAATTGTCTGATAATAGTTTGGTTTCTTTTATTTCAATTTTTGGATCTACCATAATTAAAAATGTTTTGTATAAAAAAACGCCCTGATTATCAGAGCGTTTAGTAATTATTGTTTCATTATCGTTTGTTTTCTGTCTGGTCCAACCGATACAATTTTGATTGGCACTTCAACTTCTTTTTCGATGAATTCAATATATTCTTTTAGCTCGATTGGTAGCTGATCATAAGTGGTCATTCCGGTTAAGTCAGCTTGCCATCCTTTAAATTCTTTATAAATTGGAGTTACATTTTCCGGTTCGATGTTATAAGGAAAGTGAGAAATGTTTTGTCCTTTGTAGTTATATTCAGTACAAACTTTTAGCGTTTCGAATCCGGAAAGGACATCACCTTTCATCATCATCAATTGTGTTACTCCGTTTACCTGAACAGCATATTTTAAAGCCACTAAATCTAACCATCCACAACGCCTTTGTCTTCCTGTAACAGATCCAAATTCGTTTCCGACTCTTGCCATTGTAGCACCAACTTCGTCAAAAAGTTCAGTTGGAAAAGGCCCGCTTCCAACACGTGTAACGTATGCTTTAAAAATTCCGTAAACTTCTTTGATTTTATTAGGAGCAATTCCTAAACCGGTACAAGCTCCGGCAGCAGTAGTGTTTGATGAAGTTACGAAAGGATAAGTTCCAAAATCAACATCTAGCAACGAGCCCTGAGCTCCTTCACATAGAATAGATTTACCTGCTTTTTGAGCCTGGTACATATATTCTTCACTGTCAATAAAATCTAATTTTTTTAATTCTTCAATAGCTTCAAAAAATTCTTTTTCAAGTTCTTCTAAATTATATTGAATAGCAACATCATAAAAAGCAATCATTGCTTCATGTTTATCCGCTAATGCTCTGTATCTTTCTTTAAAATCTTCTAATTCAACATCTCCGACACGCAAACCGTTTCTTCCGGTTTTGTCCATATAAGTTGGACCGATTCCTTTAAGAGTAGATCCAATTTTTGCTTTTCCTTTTGATGCTTCAGAGGCTGCATCTAATAAACGATGCGTTGGTAAAATTAAATGTGCTTTTCTTGAAATAATTAGTTTCGTTTTGATATCTATTTTAAATTTCTCTAAACCTTCAATCTCTTTTTGAAAAACTACCGGATCTATTACAACACCATTTCCGATGATGTTTATTGATTTTTTATGAAAAATTCCTGAAGGAATGGTTCTAAGTACATGTTTGATTCCGTCAAATTCTAATGTATGTCCTGCATTTGGTCCTCCCTGAAAACGTGCAATAATATCATAATTTGAGGTAAGAACGTCAACAATTTTTCCTTTACCTTCATCTCCCCATTGTAATCCTAGTAATAAATCTACGGTCATTCTGTTTTAATTTGCGTTGAGACAATTTAAGTTGCCCTACTGATTAATGTAGTTAATTTTCTTTTTTTATTTTTTTTGAATAATTCCTTTCCGGACTATTGTTTTTGTTTTCTGTTTCCGTAGAAATACAATGAGTGATTTGTAATCTCAATGTCAAAGATCTCTTCGATTGTTTTTTTGATGGTTTGAATTCTTGGATCACAAAATTCAATTACTTCTCCGGAATCTGTCATGATAATGTGATCGTGCTGTTTATCAAAATATGATTTCTCGTAGTAAGCCTGATTTTGCCCAAATTGATGTTTTCTAACCAAAGCGCAGTCCAACAATAATTCAATCGTGTTGTATAAAGTTGCTCTACTCACACGATAGTTTTTGTTTTTCATTTTGATATAAAGGTTTTCTATGTCAAAATGCTCTTCGCTATCGTAAATTTCCTGAAGTATAGCATAACGCTCAGGAGTTTTGCGATGCCCTTTTTGCTCAAGATACATTGTAAAAACATTTTTTACAATTTCTTGATTCCTAGTGTTGTCAGTTGAAATTAGTGTCATAATCTGGCAAAGATAATTTTTTATTTTAATGAATAAAAGTTTAAGGTTCAAAGTTTAACTTTCAAATCTGGATTAAGTCAGTCTTAATGCGCTTGTTGCAGGCTTTTGGATGGCTATTTTTTCCTGATCAAAGTAAACATATTAACATATTTGTTTCTATTTATGATAAAACTAACAATTGTTATTCAACTTTTGTCATAAACATATACCAGTTCCATTCCCAGGTTTTTCCTTTGTCATCACTCATGGCCTGGCTCCAGACAGGATTTTTTTCATCTCTGGCGTCCCATCGAAACGCCTGAATTACATCTTTATTTTCATATATATCTTGTGAGAAAAAGTGCCCAACTTTATTTTCAAAAGAGCCTACTACAGGTTTATCTAAAACGCCTGTATTTGAATCAGACCAATAAATACTCCATAATTTTGTTAGAGGATTAAACAAACGAACTGTCATTCCTTCAAAAGGTTCTCCGTCAAAAGTAGCGAGGAAATTATCGATATTACCAATTCCGTTCAAAATGATATACATTTCCTGCGTCGATGAAAATTCAATCCATTCCGTACAATTGGAAAGCCTTGTTTTTAATTTTTTATTTATAATATTGGACTTGCCTTTAAAAAAATCAAAATCATTTTTTGAAGAAGAATCAGAAGCTGTAATGATAAGCTCTCCTTTTTCGTCAAAATTTAATTCCGGAATTTTTACGTTATCATTTTTCATAACTGCAACAGCTTTTATCTTTAATTGATTTGTTTATTGAGGTTTAAGTCCTGTATACTCTTGTTACTTTATCGACTCCGTCAATTTTTTTAATCGCGTTGATCATTTTTTTCAAAATGGTATTGTTTTTTACGATTACAGCAATCTGGCCATGGAAAATTCCTGCATCAGTACTCAAAGAAATACTCTGGATATTCACACTCATATTATTCGAAATAACTTTGGTAAGTTGATTGGTTAGTCCCAAAACATCCATCCCGGTAATGTTGATAATCGCTTTAAATTCTTCCTGAGACGAATCGATCCATTTTGCACTCATGATACGGTAGGCATAATTCGATTGCATTCCAATTGCGTTCGGACAATCTTTTTTATGCACTTTTATTCCTTCATTGATGGTGACAAACCCAAACACATCATCTCCCGGAATCGGGTTGCAGCACTGCGAAAGCTTGTAATCGAGTTTGTCATGTTCAGTCCCAAAAACCAACATGTCATAATTACTGCTGATAACTTGTTTATGAATATCCTCGTCGGCAGTATCTTTACTTCTTTTAATTTTATTTTTAAAGAAATTAATAATAGAATTGCTTTTTTGAGCAGCATAATCTTTTAATTGCTGATTTTCGATTGCACCGATTCCCACTCTGTAAAATAAATCTAAACTGGTTTTAAGCCTGAAAAAATTAACCAATTCATTGATGACCTGTTCACTGATGGTAATCTTTAAATGTTTTAGTTTTCGGGTAAGTAGTTCTTTTCCTTCTTCGGCAATTTTTTTAGTATTCTCGTTTAGAACATTTTTAATTTTATTTTTCGCTCTGGAAGTAGTTACGTACTCTAACCAGTTTATCGTTGGTTTTTGATTGGCAGAGGTAATAACTTCAACCTGATCACCGCTTTTAAGTTCATGATTTAATGGCACCAAACGCCCGTTTACACGTGTTCCTCTGGTTTTAATTCCGATTTCTGAGTGTATGCTAAATGCAAAATCCAATGAAGTAGCACCTTTTGGCAACGATTTTATTTCTCCTTTCGGTGTAAAGACAAAGATTTCCTGTGAATATAAATTCATTTTAAAATCTTCGACAAAATCAACCGCATTAGTTTCAGGATTTTCCAGAGCTTCGCGTAGTAAATTCAGCCAGACATCCAAACCACTTTCCTCGGTTGCGCCATTTTTGTATTTGTAATGTGCAGCATACCCTTTTTCGGCAATTTCATCCATACGTTCGCTTCGTACCTGTACTTCAACCCAGCGGCCTTTTGGTCCCATAACCGTAATGTGCAAAGCTTCGTAACCTGTAGATTTAGGAGACGAAATCCAGTCACGTAAACGACTCGGGCTTGGTCTGTAATGATCGGTTACTATTGAATAAATTTTCCAGGCAATAAATTTTTCCTCATGAGAGTCGCATTTATAAACTATTCGAAGGGCAAACTTATCATACACTTCATCAAAACTTACATTTTGAGAACGCATTTTTCTACGAATTGAATAAATAGATTTAGGTCGTCCTTTTATGATGTAATCAATATTTTCTGCATCAAGTGATTTTTTCAAAACGTCTGAAATATCTTTGATGTATGCATCCTGTTCTTCTTTGGTTTCCCTTATTTTGCTTACAATATCTTCGTAAACTGCCGGTTCTGTATATTTTAGACCTAAGTCTTCCAGTTTGGTTTTTATGTTGTAAAGACCCAAACGATGGGCGAGAGGAGCATAAATATATAAAGTTTCTGAGGCGATTTTTGTCTGTTTGTATTCTACCATTGAATCCATCGTCTGCATATTATGAAGACGATCTGCCAATTTGATTAAAATTACACGTACATCATCGTTCAGGGTCAGGATCATTTTACGGAAATTCTCTGCCTGCATGGAGGCATTCAAATCTTTTTGAACTAATGAAATCTTAGTTAAGCCTTCAACTAATTGAGCTACTTTTGGATTAAATAACCGCTCAATATCTTCAACAGTAATAGGAGTATCTTCAACAACATCATGCAATAATGCCGCAGCAATAGAAGTGGCTCCCAAACCAATTTCGGAAGCTACAATTTTTGCAACTGCAATAGGATGAAAGATATACGCTTCGCCGGATTTCCGTCTTTGTTCTTTATGGGCATCCACAGCCACATCAAAAGCTTTCCGAATTAACTTTTTATCCGCAGGTGTTAATGTTTGGTAACTGATTCTAAGTAATTCTTTATATTCCTGGGCAATTGCTTTGTTTTCTTTTTCTATATCTATTTCTATCATAACGGCATGGTTCAATTCTTAAAAATAAGGATTTGTTTGAATATACACAAGGGAATGGAGTGTTGATTTTAGATTTTGGATTTTAGATTTTTTAGCTTGTCAAATTGAGTAGAATCGAGATTGTTTTGTATCTCAAAAGGACTTCGACTCCGCTCAGTCTGACAATATAAAAGTTGTCTTTTTGTTAGAAAAAAAAGTAAAAAACATTTAAAAATGAAGAAAGTAAAGCCGCGGACTTTTAATTTTCAATCTAAAATCTAAAATCTAAAATCTAAAATCTAAAATCTAAAATCTAAAATCTAAAATCTAAAATCTAAAATCTAAAATCCTCTTTGACGTTTTGCTTCAAAAATCAAAATAGCTGCAGCAACTGAAACATTCATACTGTCGATTTCTCCCTGCATCGGAATAATGATATTCTGAGTAGCAGCATCCCTCCAATCCTGCGTTAATCCTGTAGCTTCTGTTCCGACAACTAAAGCGGTTGGTGTCGTAAAATTCTGTGTATGATAAGAAGTTGAATTTTGTAAAGTTGCACAGTAAAAATCGATGTTTTTTTCTTTCAAAAAATCGATAATTTCGGCTGTGTTTCCTGTAGCAATCTGATTTGTAAATAAGCAACCAACGCTGGAGCGTACAATATTCGGATTGTATAAATCGCTTTTTGGATTGGCAATTAAAACGGCATCCAGATTCGCAGCATCAGCAGTACGTAAAAGTGCTCCTATGTTTCCGGGTTTTTCAGGTGCTTCGGCCACTAAAATCAATGGATTGTCGGATAATTTCAAATCTGATAATTGCAGCGATTTGGTTTTGGCTACTGCCAAAATACCTTCGGTAGTATCGCGATATGCCAGTTTTTGATACACTTCTTTGTTGATTTCAATTAGCTCAACCGGCGAATTAACCAATTTAGAAATCTGATTCTCTGTAACCAATTCCGGTAAAAATAAAATGGTTTCTATTTCGTAACCACCTTTTATAGCCAATGAAATTTCACGTAATCCTTCAATCAAAAATGTTCCGGTTTGTTTGCGGGTTTTTGCTTTTTCCTGCAATAAAACAAGCGATTTTATAAATGGATTTTGTACTGAAGTGATTTGTTTCATTTTTTTCTAAAGGCTCAAAGTTGTAAAGGTTCAAAGGTACAAAGGTTTTTTGGAAAAGGCGTTACAGTTTGAACGTTCAAACAGCAAAGGTTAGGGATTAAGATTTTTAATTTTTCCTTCTTTTAACTCTAAATCTCTTTTATATAATTTTTTTATTTCTTCTAATTCATATGATATTCTTCCAATATAAGTTTCTGGAGGTGTGTGATTAGTTCCTCCTAAAAATTCTTTAATTTTCAAATCATATGTTTTTCTGTAGGATTTATTCATAACATCATTATATGAAACTTCAATAATGATGTTTTCTTTTGATTTTTCGCTAAAATTTTCAGATAAGGAATCTATAAAATATCGAAATTTTTGTCTAGGATAAAAGTTTGAAATCCCGTTATTAAAAATTCCATGATTTATCAATTTATCATCTTCAGTTTTATGAAAATTGTAATTATTTGTTATTTTAAATTTAACATTACAAGCTGTTCCTAACCCGATATTTTCAATTGTTAAAAACATTAGTGTAGGACTGGCTTCTCCAAAATGTAAATACATACTTATTTCGGGAGTTATATACATTCTCCTCATTTGTATTGATTCACGAATTATAAAAAAAGTACAAATTAGAGTTACTAGGGTAGATCCCGCAATAACCAAATTAATCCATTGATCAATAGTCAATTGTTCCATTTGAAATGAATGTATTTAGTGAATAAAAAGTTTACAAAATCCCTCTGGCCTTAATCTCTAAATATTTATTAATAGCATCCAAAGTCAGATTCTCAGGCTGGGTTAGTACCGAATGGATTCCGTATTTTTTGAGTTCGTTGGCGATTAGGCGTTTTTCGAACATGAATTTTTCGGCAATTACTTTGTCGTATACTTCCTGAATCGTATCGGTTTTTTTGTTGATGATAGCATTCAGTTCGGTATTGCTGAAGAAAATCACCACCAATAAATGACTTTTTGCTATTCCTTTAAGATAGGGCATCTGTCGATTCAAACCATCCATCGTTTCAAAATTGGTGTACAGGATTATTAGACTTCTTTGGTTGATGTTTTTCTTGATATCGACATATAAACGGCTGTAATCGCTTTCGAAAAAATCGGTTTTGATGTTATATAGAGTTTCGAGGATTTTTTGCATTTGAGAGCCTCTTTTCTCTGCAAAAACTCTGTTTTCAACTTTTTTGGAAAAAGCAAAAATTCCGGCCTTGTCTTGTTTTTTCAGAATGACATTTGCCAAAACCAAAGTCGAGTTTATTGCATAATCCAATAAACTTAAACCGTTAAAAGGCATTTGCATTACACGGCCTTTATCAATTGCCATATAAACAGATTGTGATTTTTCGTCCTGAAACTGGTTTACCATCAGCGCATTTTTCTTGGCAGTGGCTTTCCAGTTTAATGTTCTGAGATCATCACCCTGAACATATTCTTTGATTTGTTCAAACTCCATAGTATGACCAATTCGGCGAATTTTTTTTATTCCATATTGAAATAAATTATTTGAAAAAGCCAACAAATCGTATTTCCTCAATTGAATATAGGATGGATATGTGGGTACCATTTTATCTTTGTCGAAAGTAAACCTTCTTGAAATTAACTTTAATGGCGAGGAAACGTAAATGTTTAAGTTTCCAAAATGATATTCACCACGTTCTGTTGGGCGCAGATCATATCCAATTATATCCTGAGCAGATGATTTGATTGTTCTTATAATTTTAAAATCACGTACCTGAAACTGAAACGGAATTTCATCAATAATCTTTACTGAAATTGTAAAAGTATAATGATTTTTAATTGAAATATTTACGGGATTCAAATCACCATTCGACAGTTTCTCAGGGGTTTCTCTCGTTGCTTCAATTCCAGTTTTGGCCAGATATAAAAGCAACATATCAAGTCCGAGAAAAGTACTTAAAATCAAAACGATAAACCAAACTGCATTGTATAAATTCGGGAAAATAAAAGCACACACAAACATTCCTATAATGCCCAAAAGCACATAGAAGAAGAAATTATTGAGATATAGACTTTTTATGAATTTCAATTTTAAAAAGATTTAAAGTTTAAGGTTTTTATTTATATATTTTGGTAAGGATTTCATAATCAAAACCTTGTAAGTAGGCTATTTTCCAGATTCCATTTTCTTTAACTGCTCTTACATTGTATTTAGAATCATCTTTCCATGTGGTCCATGTCCAATTAAAAGTAGCTTTGTTGTTATCAATTTTTAAGTTGTTTAGCTTCATGGTTTTCCAATATTCTTCGGGAGAATCCTGACACTCGCACCAGGCATTTGAATCTCCGCCAAATGGAGGCATGTCTCCAACCAGCCATTCCATCTTATTATTTTTAAGATTAGCATCAAGTTTTTGTGCAATTTTATTATAATTGTCTAAAAATTGTTGTGCAAAAAAATTGGTTTTTTTAAGTTCTTCCAATCTTTTGTTATGCTCTTTTAAATTTAACCCAGCATATTTGTCGCCTTTTTTGTTTTCAACAGGATTAAAGTCATTATTTGAATTTTTAGTTTCAACCCATTCATAAGCTTTTCTCATTAACGTTTCGAGTTGCTGTTTATCACTTAAAAAATAAATTGATTTCCTGGTATTTTGTAAACGGGCCGTAGTCATTGGTGTAAAACTAACCAACGAATTTCCAATTATGAACAAAAGAAATAGTTTAAATAATCTCATTTTAATTTAGTATTTTATCATTAATGATTATCTCGGAATTTCTACAGATTCAATAATTTGTCTGATGATTTCTACACTTGTAATACCTTCCATTTCACGTTCAGGCGCTACAATAACACGGTGTTGTAAAACCGGAATTGCAGCTTCTTTAACATCTTCGGGTGTTACAAAATCACGGCCATTGATGGCAGCAAAACCTTTGGAAGCATTCAGAATAGCAATTGATGCACGAGGCGAGGCTCCTAAATATAAAAAGGCATTTTCACGAGTATTTATCACAATTCGGGCAATGTATTCCAGCAGGTTTTGTTCAACCCTGATTTGTTTGATTAGCGCTTGATAGCCTTTTATTTCCTCGGCTGAAAGGATGGTTTTGATAGCTTCTAATTTACCATGATCCTGTAAAAGATGCTCTCTCTGAATAATTATGATTTCTTCCTCTAATTTAGGATAATCGATAATAATTTTGAATAAAAAACGGTCTAACTGTGCTTCCGGTAAACGGTACGTTCCTTCCTGTTCGATTGGATTTTGTGTGGCGAGAACCAAAAAAGGAGTTTCAAGCTGGAATCTTGCACCATCAATTGTAATCTGGCGCTCTTCCATAACTTCAAAAAGGGCAGCCTGTGTTTTGGCAGGGGCACGATTTATTTCATCAATTAAAATCAAATTAGAGAAAATAGGTCCTTTTTTAAATTCAAATTCAGAATTTTTTAGATTAAAAATAGATGTACCTAAAATATCAGAAGGCATTAAATCCGGTGTAAACTGAATTCGGCTAAAGCCAATATTTAAGGTTTTTGATAATAGTTTGGCCGTAATGGTTTTGGCAACACCGGGAACGCCTTCTAGCAAAACGTGCCCGTTTGATAAAATCGCAACCAATAGCTGATCGATCATTTTATGCTGGCCTACGATTACCGTTTCAAGTTCTTTCTTGATGGCATTTACGTGATCTAAAAGTGGCGCTAAATTTAGCCTGGTTTCAAAATTCACATTCTCGTTTGTGATTTCTGTTTCTGAAGTATTGATATCGTCCATGATTTGGTATGTTTTCTTTTTAAATGAATTTCTGTAAAATATTAATGTAAAATTTTCTCAATAGCATTGTTAATCCGGATTAAATCTTCTTCAAGACTTCCGTGGTAACTTTTTCGGTGTTCGTTAATTAAAAATACAAGATCCTGAATATCATTTTCGTCTTTCCCTGATTTATGGTGCAATTTTTTGATAAAAACATCGTCTAGTTTTGTTGTGTCTATTAAATACTCATTTCGGACTCTTTCCAGAAAATAAATGATTTTTTTATCGATTATATTGTCATGATCGCCTTCCTGATAATATAAATTCCCTATGGTTTTGGTAAAATCTACCGTTAAATTAGGCAAAGGTTTCAATATCGGAACAATGCGTTGTTTTCGCTTGACATTAAAAAGAATAAAAATCAGCATTCCGATTAAAAATAAATACCAAGCCCATTTCAAAGCAGGCTGACTTAAAATATAGCGTAACGGCGAATCAGAAATTGTCTCACTGTTTTGTCCTTTGGTATACCAAAAAACATCCCCTTTTGGAATATAAGACAACACCTTCTCGGCATACTGATAATGATCACTTTTTAATAAATGAAAATTTGTAAAAGCAGCGGGTTGTGTATGCAGATAAAAATAGCCGTTCAGATAAGGGATTTTTATAAAATTAACGCGTTTTTGGTTTGGTTTGTTACCTTGATATCCTAAAACAACAGTGTTTAAAGTATCAATTTTAGAAAAATAATAGTCACCCATTCCTTCCACCAAATGATATTTTTTTGTGCTTACATTTTTATTGGCCAGCCAGATTGAAGTTTTGTCAGAATATGGAAAATCAGTCCTGAAATCAATTTTTAAAGTATCTAATAATGTCTGCGGAAATGTTTTCATACTTAAAAAAGCATTGTTTCCGTGTGATACAAAATAGAGAATCTCTTTAATGGACTGGTCATCAATAGAACCAAATTCTGAAATATTAAAAAAGGTACCTTTTATTTTATAATTTTCTACCAGTGAATCACTGTCATATTTAGAATCTAAAAATTCATAAGGGGTTATGGCAGAAACTCTTTCAATCTTCTGATTTTTAAGCAGTCCTTTAACTTCTTTATCAAAAACATATAATCCAAACGGAATTTTATCATTTACTGAATAGGTTGGTCTCCAGTCAATAGGTTTTGGCCGGTTTCGGTCTGCCATTATTATCAAAGCGAAAATAACAACCAGAATAGCAATGTATATTTTAAACGTCTTATTCATTGCTAAAAGTTTTTATTGCGTTTTTAAAACGGTTTTCTGCTTTTTTGAACATTGCTTCATCAATTTCAAATTCGCCATACCAGATATAATTGTATAAATAAGATAAATAGGTAAACTCTTCTTTATGAGCCGGCCCCTGAATTTCGTACAAGTAATCTGAATTGGTTTTTTCGATATCCCATTCGATATAATGATTTTGAGCCATAACCTTCAATAGCCAAAGGTAATAGTAGCGTACGGCAATTCTTTTTTCGCCGGATTGAATACTTGCTGCAATTAACTTTTCAAAATCTAAAAGATGGATGTTTTTTTCACTGTCCGAATAATAAATCGTTTTTTTGTTGGCGTCTTTCCCAAAAATCCATTGTCCGTCTTTGTTTATCAAAGCTTTTGCAATTAAATAAATTACGAAAACAATAATCAAAACAGCCAGAACTTTCAATACTATAGAAACAAAATTCATTGAAGCTTCGTCACTGCTGAATCGGAATAAATTTTTTAAAATCCCTGCCAGCCATTCTTTAAAATGATCCCACCAATTTTTTTCAGGTGTTTTGTATTCATACACAAAATCAGAATCGGTATATTTCTTTTTGAAATTTTTAGGGAATGTTTTGGTTTCAATCGTATCCGAATCAATCTGGATGTCTTTTTCAGTATATTTTACCAAAGCTGCTTTTGGCAGTTCGGCTGTAGCCAAAGAATCCTGAGCATTAGAAATACTTAAGAAAAAAAGAAAAGAAAGTATGAGGAATGCTTTATTCATTATCGGTTCCGATTAAATCAATTTGGCTAACAGAAGTCAGGTTTTCATTTTCCTCTCTTAAACTATAATAAATGATTCCCTGATTAACAATAATCAGATTATTAAAAAGATAGCTTAGTATAATGGCTAAGAGAAAAATAACTGTTATGAAAATACCCAATGTAGAAAGTCCGTCCGCCTGAGAAACATTAAATTGAGAAGCATTCGCAGAGGTGAAAAACAAAATCATTCCAATCATATAAGGTATCATTGTGATAAATCCCTGTACAATCTGTATCAGCATTAGCATAATAAATGTTGTTCCTGTAATAGCCCAGAATTCTTGTTTCAGTAATGAAAAACCTTTTTTTAAGGATTCAAAAAAACCTTTTTTTTCTGTGAGACAGGTATAAAGACTCAGATGTCCCCAGGCCATAAAAGCAGGCATTGCAATCATAATTAGCGGAATACCGATAAGGATGAAACATAAAAGAAGCAAAATCACAAAAGAAATAATCATTATTGGAAAAAAGATAAAAACTGATCCGATAAAGAATTTTAATAATCTTCCTGTGTTTTGTTTTAGCAGTACAATAACATCAGAAGCTGTAAAATTGTTTCCTCCTTTTTCTTCAATAAGTTGCAAATAAAAAATGGGATAAGCAATATTCAGCAATGACAAAATAATAATTAGTACTCCCAAAAGTATAATAGAACCTATAAAAATGCCAAAGTTATTATTGAAATATTCTAAAAAATAACTTCCACTGGGAGCTCCGGATACAGAGAATAAAATTTCAAAATAAATTTTGAAAAGAAAATACATCAAAACACACAAAATCAACAAAAAGCCTCCGTTGATAATAATGTAATTTTTGAAAAAGTGTTTTCCGAAAATTTTGAAAAAAGTAAACGTATCCGAGATGTATTCGCTAAGTCCTCGTTTTTTTAAAAGTTCAAACATTATAATGAAGTTGTTTTTTTATGGACAATAAAAGGATAAACCAAGTAGTAAAAAGAAATTACACCAAGCGTAAATAAAATAATAAAACTACTGAGCCAATTAGGCATATCGATAGAATACCGGGTAATAAAACCTTCGAGGAATCCTGCACTGATTGTAAAAGGAAATGTACTCAGGAAAATCTTAAAACTGTTTTTAAAACCCATTTTAAAAGAATTTAATCTTGAAAAAGTTTTAGGAAACAGGATAGAAGCACCTAAAATAAATCCGGCAGTAGTTTCAATTACAATTGCAAAAATTTCCATAGAACCGTGAATCCATATTCCGCGGACACTTTTCCAAAAAACACCCTGTTCGTAAAAAAAGTATTGAAAAGCTCCCAGCATCAGGGAGTTTTGCAGAAAAATATAAAAAGTTCCAATCCCACCGAAAATTCCATAAATGTAACATCTTGCACCTACATAGAGATTGTTCATTGTAATACCAATAAAACTTCCCCAGTTGCTCCCAGAACCGTAAACGGCCATAGGATCTCCTTTTTTGATGTTTTCTAAAGTCATATTTACATACCCATCACCCAAAATCAGTCGTACAAAATTGGCATCATATCGTGCCGAAATTACACCCATCGCAACAGTACCAAAAAATAATATAAAAGCATACATTAGATATCTTCTGTATTCATAAACAAGCAGCGGAACTTCAGTTTTGAAGAATTCTAAAAGCCTGTTTTTTTCTGCTCGTTTTGTTTTGTAAATTTTCTGATAAATCTGCGATGCCAAATGATTTAAGTAAACTACAGTCTTACTTTTAGGATAATACGTTTGGGCATACGACAAGTCATTCATCATTTGAATGTACAAATTAGCTAACTCATCAGGATTTTTTTTAGCTTTACCGAAAATAGCTAGCTCAAATTCCAGCCATTTTTCTTTATTTTGTTTTATGAAGGCAACTTCTCTCATTATAGGCTAAAATATAAAATATGTCAGAATTATCGATAAATACGACACAAAATGTTAAAATAAATTTCAAATCGGCTTCAGTAGGTGAGCGGATAGGAGCTTATTTTTTGGATTTAGTTATCAAAATCGCTTATGGCATAGTGATTTCGATGATATTTTTTTATTGGTTAAATATAGACAGATTAATGGTTAATTTAGATGACTGGTCAAGAGTTTCGATTATTTTATTCCTTTATTTTCCTATAATAATTTATTCAATTACTCTGGAAAGTATTTTTGAAGGGCAGACAATCGGAAAAAAGCTTACTAAAATCAAAGTAGTCAAAATTGATGGTTATCAGGCGGGATTTGGGGATTATTTAATGCGTTGGTTTTTTAGATTGGTTGATATTTCAATTTTTAGCGGAATTATTGCTTTGATATCCGTAATTTCAAGTAAAAAAAGTCAGCGATTAGGGGATATGGTAGCAGGAACATCTGTTATTACCTTAAAAAATAAAATTAATATAAGCCATACCATCCTGGAAGAAATTGGAGAAACTTATGTGCCAACTTATCCTTTGGTGATTAAATTATCAGATAATGATATGCGAATCATCAAGGAAACATTTCAAAGGGCAGAGACGAAAAATGATTACGAAATCATTTATAAACTGGTTGCTAAAATTGAAAATGTAACGGGAATCAAAAATCAATCTACAGGAAAACCTGCAGATTTTATCCGTACAGTTTTAAAAGATTACAATTTTTATACACAGAATATGTAGATGGAATTACAATAGCAATGTCAATTTCAATTTCATTGAGAATAAAATAAAACCAAAGATAATAGGTTCAATGCTTTGCATCTCTGCAGCTTGAACCTTAGAACCTAAAAAAATGTTCCATTTATTAGATATTATAGGTACAATGGCTTTTGCAATGTCCGGTGCTTTAACCGCAATGCATAAAAAACTGGATCCGTTTGGAGTTTTTATTATTGCATTTGTTACAGCAGTTGGGGGCGGAACACTTCGGGATGTTCTGATAGGCAGAACTCCTGTTGGATGGATGAGAGATTTGCAGTATGTATATGTAATTATTTTGGGTTTCGGTCTTGCAATTGTTTTTAGAAAAAAATTTGACAAGCTGCGCACATCGTTATTTTTATTCGATACAATTGGATTAGGCGTTTTTACTTTAATAGGTTTGGAAAAAGGGATTTCGATAGGTCTGCATCCTGTAATTTGCATTGCTTTAGGAACTATGACAGCTTGTTTTGGAGGTGTAATCAGGGATATTTTGTGTACTGAAATCCCAACTATTTTCAAAAGGGAGATTTATGCTACGATTTGTATTTTTGGCGGAATTGTATTTTTTGCTTTGCGAAGTCTGGAATTAGATAAGGATGTTTTATATTTAGCCACGTCTATTGTTATCATTTCGGTACGATTGATGGCTGTGAAATTCAAATGGTATTTGCCGGCCTTTGATCATAAATAAAAAAAGTGAATAAATATACCGTAAAAAAATATACCGAAAACGATTTTAAAACATGGAATGACTTTATTGCTCAGGCCAAAAATGCTACGTTTTTATTCCATCGTGATTTTATGGAGTACCATCAGGATCGATTTCAGGATTATTCTTTAATTGTTTTGAACGGAGAAAAATGGGCAGCTGTTCTTCCTGCAAATAGTGTTGGTAATGAAATTTTTTCGCATCAGGGATTGACTTATGGCGGATTAGTTTATAATGAAAAAATAAAATTAGCATCGGTTATTGAAATTTTTAAAGCCATTTTATCTTTTTTGAATGAAAATAGCATTAGAAAATTGCAGTTAAAATTAATTCCTTCCATATATCATCAAAGACCTGCCGAGGAATTAAATTATGTTTTGTTTTTGCAGGATGCGCAGTTAATTAGAAGAGATACTTTAGCTGTTATTGATTTGTCCAATTCATTTTCACTATCAAAAATCAGAAAAAGAGGCGTGAAAAACGGAATAAACAATCGTTTGATTATTAAAGAAGTTAATAATTTTACTGATTTTTGGAACGAAATATTAATTCCGAATTTAGCTCAAAAACATCAGGCTAAACCAGTTCATAGCTTAGAAGAAATAACCAGATTGAAAGCCTTATTTCCGGAAAAAATCCGTCAATTTAATGTTTATGAAAACGACACTATTGTTGCCGGAACCACTATTTTTGAAAGTTCCACTGTGGCTCATAGTCAGTATATTTCGGGGAAAGAAGATAAAAACGAATTGGGCGGACTTGATTTATTGTTTTATAAATTGATTTCAGAAGTTTTTAAAAATAAGCGTTTCTTTGATTTCGGAATTTCCAATGAAAATCAGGGCAGAAACCTGAACGATGGATTATCGTACTGGAAAGAAAGTTTTGGGGCAAATATCATTGTTCACGATTTTTACGAAGTGGAAACTTCAAATTATAATGTATTAGATACAATTTTGGTATGATTAAATTTCTGGACCTAAAAAAAATAAATGAACCGTACGAAGCTGCTTTTCAGGAAAAACTGAAATCGGTTTTAGATAGTGGCTGGTATATTTTAGGGAAAGAAGTCGAAATGTTTGAAAAAGCTTTTGCCGAATATTGCAATTCAAAATATTGCATAGGAGTTGGTAATGGTTTTGATGCATTGGTTTTGATTTTTAAAGGTTATATTCAGTTAGGAAAACTACAAAAAGGAGATCAGGTTATCGTTCCGGCGAATACTTATATTGCCAGTATTCTGGCAATTTTACAAGCAGATTTAGTTCCGGTTTTGGTTGAACCAAAGCTAGAAACATACAATATTAATCCGGATTTGATTCAAAGTAAGATCACGTCAAAAACCAAGGCTGTTTTGGCAGTTCATTTGTATGGTCAATTAGCTGAAATGGATGAAATTACTGCAATTGCAAATCAACAGAATCTTTTAATTATTGAAGATGCGGCACAGGCACACGGTGTATTGCAAAATCAACAATCAACAATCAACAATCAACAATCAGCGATCGCTTATAGCTTTTACCCCGGTAAAAATTTAGGAGCTTTGGGAGACGGGGGAGCGATTACCACAAATGATGGTGAATTAGCAAGAACTATTCAATCTTTACATAATTATGGCTCCGAAGTAAAATACCAGAATGAATACATTGGAGTGAATTCAAGACTGGACGAATTGCAGGCCGCTTTTTTAAATCTAAAATTACCGAATTTAAATGCAGATAATGAAAAGCGTCGTGTTATTGCCAAACGTTATTTGTCTGAAATAAAAAACAGTAAAATTATTCTTCCCATTTGGGATTTTTCAAATAATCATGTCTTTCATTTGTTTGTTATCAGAACTAAAGATAGAGAACAATTACAAAGTTATTTATTGGAAAATGAAATTCAGACGATCATTCATTACCCGATTCCGCCACATAAGCAAAAAGCATTTAAAGGCTGGAATAGTTTATCTTTTCCTATTACAGAAAAGATTCATAATGAAATTTTGAGTTTGCCAATTAGTTCAGTAATGACTACTGATGAAGTGGATTTTGTGGTTTCAATTTTAAATAAATATTAAATGGATTTTATCAAAAGACACGAATTAAAATTAAGCATTAAACGATATGTACCAGAAAAAATATGGCTTTCGCTTATTAATGTTTACGATTTTATAAAACTTAGGGATCTATATAAATCATATTTAATTAAAAAAGCGCCACAGAAACATCAAAAGGCACTTGAAATAGTTAGAAAAAAAGAAATTATAAAAGTTGCTTTCTTTTTGACTCATGAATCAGTATGGAAATATGATGTGCTTTTTAATTTAATGTTACAGCATCCCAGATTCGAACCAATAATATTTGTTTGTCCGGTCGTAAATTATGGTATGGAAAATATGCTATTTGAAATGGACAAAGCTTATGAATCATTTAAAAAGAAAGGGTATAATGTTATTAAAACGTATGATAATGAAACTGGAAAGTACTTAGATATAAAAAAGAGTTTTTCACCGGATATAGTATTTTATACTAATCCATATAAAGGTTTACAAGATTACAGATACTATATAAATCAATTTTCAAACACATTAACGTGTTATGTGCCTTATGCTATTATGACAACTAATTATGAGCTTTTTTATAATTTAAATTTTCATAATCTTGTTTGGAAAATTTTTTCTGAAACTTCCATTCACAAAGAAATAGCTTTACAGAAACAAATAAATAAAGGACAAAATAATATTGTAACAGGCTATCCGGGATTTGACCAGCTTTTAATTAAAAAAAATCTAAATGAAGCTGTTTGGAAAAATAAAAATTCAACGTTAAAAAAAATTATATGGGCACCACATCATTTAATGAATGAATTAAATGAAGTGTCAAATTTCTTAGAGTATTATGATTTTTTTTTAGAACTCGCTCATAATTATAAAGATAAAGTGCAAATTGCATTTAAACCACATCCTTTATTAAGAGTTAAATTAGAAAAAGATCCAAATTGGGGTAAAGAAAAAACCGATGCATATTATAATAAATGGATAAGTTTAGAGAATGGTCAGTTTGAAAATTCTGAATATACAGATCTTTTTTTGACTTCGGATGCATTGATTCACGATTGCGGTTCATTTATGGCAGAATATCTTATTGTGGGAAAACCATCGCTTTTTATGATTAGAAACGAATCTGTTATGAAAGAATGGAGCGAATTTGGAGAAAAAGCAGTATCAGTACATTATCAATCCAGAAATAAAAAACAATTGGTAGATTTTATCGAAAATGTTGTGCTAAATGAAAATGATTGGATGAAGGAAGAACGTGATTATTTTGTACAGAATATTTTAATTCAAAAAAATAATTTAACCGCATCGGAAAATATATTGAACTATTTAGAAAGTCAAATTTTTCAATAAGTTAAGTTGTTTTAATTTGAAAATTATACTAAAATATAATAGATGAACATAGCTGTCATTTTAGCTGGAGGAATAGGAAGCAGATTGGAAAAATCATTGCCCAAGCAATTTTTTAAAGTTGCAGGAAAGATGGTTATAGAACATGCTGTTGATGCATTTGAAAAGAATGAATCAATAGATGAAATTGCAATTGTTATTAATAATCATTATATATTTATGGTAGAAGATATGATTATTAAAAACGAATGGAAAAAAGTTAAACGTATTTTAATAGGGGGTGAAGAGCGATATCATTCAAGCCTTGCTGCAGTTAATGCTTATCGTGATTTTAATCATTCTAATTTGATTTTTCATGATGCAGCGCGCCCTTTGATTAGTCAAAGAATTATTAATGATGTTGTAAAATCAATGGATAATTATAATGCAGTAGATGTTGCTATTAATTCTGCGGATACCATCATTGAGATTGAAGAAGACATTATAACTGCAATTCCGGAAAGAGTAAAAATGCGTAGAGGGCAAACACCTCAAGGCTTTAAACAAGAGGTTATCGCAAAGGCTTATGAACTTGCTTTTCAGGATAAAAATTTTAAAGCAACTGATGATTGTGGAATTGTAAGTAAGTATTTGCCTGAAGAAAAAATATTTGTTGTAAAAGGTGAAGAGGTTAATATGAAGCTGACTTACCCGGAGGATACTTATTTGTTAGATAAATTGTTTCAATTGCGTTCTGTTGAAATTCAAAATATAGAACTACCACATGAATGCTTAGTAGAAAAGGTTATGGTCGTTTTTGGGGGGACTTATGGGATTGGGAAAAGTGTTGTAGATTTAGGCATCTCGAATGGGGTTCATGTTTATAGTTTTTCCCGTAGTGAAAATAATGTTGATGTTTCGAACATGGAGGATGTTAAGAAAGCGTTAGATAAAGTGTTTCAAATAGAAAAGAAAATTGATTTTATTGTGAACACCGCAGGAGTATTGCATAAGGAACCATTAGCAACTATGGACTATCAAGCCATTCTTGATTCTATAAATATTAATTATATTGGAATGGTTAATATTGCCCTGGCATCTTTGCCTTATCTAAAAGAATCAAAAGGGCATATTTTGTTTTTTACTTCTAGTTCGTATACCAGAGGCAGAGCCTTTTATAGTATTTATTCTTCAACTAAAGCAGCTACGGTTAATTTTGTTCAGGCAATTTCTCAGGAATGGGAAACACTGAATATAAAAGTGAATTGTATTAATCCAGAACGCACACAAACACCAATGAGGATGAAAAATTTTGGTAATGAACCTAAAGATACTTTATTGAAACCAGACACAGTGGCTTTAAGATGTATTCAAACTTTGTTGTCTAATTATACTGGACAGGTAATAGATGTTCGACTTTAATTTTTTTAAATGCAAAATACCTCTCTAAAAGCAGTTGCAACGAAAGGAATTATTTGGTCTGCAGTTGATAAATTTGCTGTTCAGTTTGGGCAATTCATTGTGGGTATAGTGCTTGCCCGTATTTTGGTACCGGAGGATTTTGGTTTAATAGGAATGTTAGCCATTTTTATAGCTCTGTCACAAACTTTTATTGAAAGCGGTTTGGGGATAGGTTTAATTCAACGTCAGGACAGGTCAGCTATTGATTTTTCGACTTTATTCGTATTTAACTTAGGAATCAGCAGTTTTTTTTATTTGTTGCTGTTTTTCTCAGCGCCTTTTATTTCCTCTTTTTATGAGCAACCTCAATTAACTGATTTAACAAGAATCCTGGGGTTAAGTTTATTTTTAAATGCTTTCGCAATAGTACAGCGAACGAAACTAACCATTGCGATTGATTTCAAGGCTATTGCCAAGAGCAATGTAATTGGTATGATAGCAGGTGGATTATGTGGTGTGATTGCTGCGACAAATGGGTATGGAGTGTGGTCGTTGGTTATTCAAGTTCTCATTGGGTCTTTTGCTTCGTCTGTATCTTTATGGTTTTTTAGTAATTGGAGTCCTTCCATTGCCTTCTCAAAAAAATCTTTTAGATCTTTATTTCGTTATGGTTCAAAATTGCTGATTGCTGGTCTATATGCTCAAACCCTCAATAATGTTTATAATATTTGTGTAGGTAAATTTTATCCAACAGCTTCATTGGGTTATTATACAAGAGCTAAGAGCTTTGCTGATATATCTGCAGGAGCAATTGTTAGTATTATACAACAGGCCACATTTCCAATCTTCACATCAGTACAGCACGATAAGGAGAGGCTAGTTTTTATTTATAGCAGAATGATCCGTATGTCAGCTTTTTTTATTATACCAATTATGACTCTTATTGCTTTGCTGGCAAAGCCAATCGTTATACTATTGCTTACTGATAAATGGGTTTCTCTAATTCCGCTTTTACAATGGATGGTCTTTGCACGTATTTTTTATCCAATAAGTGCGCTCAATATGAATTTATTAAATGCAATTGGACGTTCTGATTTATTCTTGAAAGTAGATTTGTGTAAACTGCCTTTGACAATTTTTGCTATGGTAATTACAATTCCTCTTGGTGTAAAAGCCATGATAATTGGACACGTTGTTACATCAGCCATATCTTTTGTTATAAATGCCTATTTACCAGGGAAGTTTTATGGCTATGGTCCAATTCAGCAATTAAAACAAATGCTGCCTTTTTTTATTGCTGCAATTGGAATGGCTATTTCAGTAATTATTATGACTTATTTTATTGATAATCTTGTCTTACAACTATTTTTTGGAGTTATACTTGGCATAATAGTTTATCTTTTTATCTGTTGCGTACTAAAAGTAGATGAATTAACAGAAGTTGTGACATTATTTTTAAAGTATAAAAAAGAGTGATTTTGTGAATGATTATTCATGAATTCTCTAGATAATTATATTTAAAATAATTATTTTCCATATTTCTGATAAAATCTCATTTCTAATTTTAAGTTATTTTTATTAAGAATAATTCTTATTTTATTTATTAATATTGCACCGATTAATTATATAAATCAGGCAATGAAAAATAAAATTACAATAGTACTTTTTGGAGTTCTTTTTTTTAGCACAATGTCAAATGCACAAATCAGTACTGGTATTGGAGGAGGGGCAAGTATATTACCCAATAGTTCAACCACAAATACCAATGTAGGTATAGGAACTACGACTCCTACTGCTAAATTGGAGGTTGCTGGCTTTCCAGCTATTAATACTACTTATACTTTTTTAAATTCTAGCGATTCTTTTGCTAAAAGTATAGTATTGAATATTGGAACTTTAAGAGAAACTGCACCAACTAATACTGGTGGAGCCAGATTGTTAACTTTTTGTGATGTACCTCCTTCTAATATTTATCCCAATGCCCAAACTATGCTGGCGATAGAAGATCGAAATGATGCTAATCGATTGAGGCATACAGCAAAAGCGAATAGTTGGAGCAATTTTACACTTAGTGATAGAGCACAAAAACTTGTTTTTGAAGTATATGAAAACGAAGAAGCAGGAATTTTAACTTTACCTAAACCAGATTCCTATTTAACTATTGGTGGTACACAAACCTGGCCAATACCTTATAGATTGATGGTGAAAAATGGTGCATCAAAATTTGAAGGAGCTGTATATGTCGATACAAATTTAGGAATTGGTACTTCAAACTTCACAGACGGAGCAGATACTTACAGACTTTCTGTAAAAGGAAAAGTTCGTGCCGAAGAAGTAAAAGTGTACAACACCTGGGCCGATTATATTTTTAGCCCGGCTTATGAGTTGCCAACTTTGAAACAGGTAGAAAACTATATTGCTCAAAATGGTCATTTGCCAAATGTTCCTTCTGCCAAAGAAATCACCGAAAAAGGTTTGCCACTTGGAGAAATGGCAAAAATTCAACAGGAAAAAATCGAAGAACTTACACTGTATTTAATTCAGCAGAATAAAGATATTGAAGAACAAAGGCTTTATTTAATCCAGCAAAATAAAGAAATGGAGGAATTAAAAGCCCAGGTTAAAGTTTTATTGGATTCTAAAAAATAATCTTCATTTTTTTTAATGTTTACTTCTACTGACAAAAAAAATATAAGACTAATAAATTCATACAATGAAAAATAAAATTACAATAGCACTTTTTGGAATACTTTTTTTTAATACAGCTTTAAATGCGCAGATTAGTACAGGTACCGGAGGAGCTGCTAGTGTATTGCCTAATAATCCCACTACTAATAGCAATGTAGGTATTGGTACCAACAACCCTAAAGCTAAATTAGAAATTACTGGAAGCTTACCCGATGGTCAAACCTTTACAAATTCTCAGGACAGAAACGATAAATGTCTTATTTTTAGTGGAGGCAGCATTGTTAATCCAAGTATTAATTCCAGAATGATAAACTTTTTAGATTTTCCTGTTTCAAATATTAATTCAAAATCAATGTTTTGGTTTTCAATTGATGACAGGGCTGATAGTCAGAGATTGCGAATATATGCAGAAACAGGAGGCTCAGGCAATTTTGTACTAAATGATAAAAATCAAACTGAATATTTGAAAGTTAACGAAGATGGTAACGGCAATGTTTTTATGCATCTTCCTAAACCAAATTCCAGAATTGTTATTGGGGGTTATGGCGACTATTTGCCGGAACATAAATTTGTGGTTAGAGGCAACGCTAAAATAGAAGGAAACATTCTAACAGATTCAAATATCGGCATCGGAACTTCAAACTTCACAGACGGTGCAGACACCTACAGACTTTCAGTAAAAGGAAAAGTTAGGGCAGAAGAAGTAAAAGTGTACAACACCTGGGCCGATTATGTTTTTAGCCCGGCTTATGAGTTGCCAACTTTGAAACAAGTAGAAAGCTACATCACCCAAAATGGTCATTTGCCAAATGTACCTTCAGCCAAAGAAATCACCGAAAAAGGTTTGCCACTTGGAGAAATGGCAAAAATTCAACAGGAAAAAATCGAAGAACTTACCCTGTATTTGATTCAGCAGAATAAAGAAATCGAAGAATTAAAATCTCAGGTAAAGTTATTATTGGCTGCCAAAAAATAATGGTCCATCATTCATAAAAATAAACCAGGTAATGAAATATTATATTACACTATTCGTGTTGGGGTTCACTATGTTGTCTCAGGCACAAACAAAAATTAAATTTAGTTATGATACTGCCGGTAACCAGACAAGCAGGATATTGTGTGTTAACTGCCCGCCTGAGACGGGAAAACAAATCAAAGAGATTGAAGCTCTTGTTGATGAAGATTTAGAAAAATTTTCAGAAGAAGATGTTATCTCTTATTATCCCAATCCTGTAAAAGAAGAACTGTATCTAAAGTGGGAACTTACGGATGACAATTATGTAACCTCAATTCAGGTTATTTCAATGGCAGGGCAGGTGTTAAGTACTTATCAGGGAACTAATAAAGTTAATACCCAAAATATTTTGTTTCAGTCGTATCCTTCCGGGGTTTATGTTGTTTTGCTCAACTATAAATCAGGTGATCCAAAAACAATTAAAATCATTAAGCAATAAAGTTTGATATGAAACAATTTTACCTTTCCATTTTCATTTTAGTAACTCAATTTTCCTTTTCTCAAAATTTTACGGATACTAAAGGAGAATTGCAAATTTCTGCTTCCGGGACTGCTGCCTATACTTTACCGATAGCGATGCCTCCAAGCATAAAAAATGTTGCCCCTATTATAAATCTTACCTATAGTAGTGGAGCAAGAGGCGGAATAGCAGGACAAGGCTGGAGTATTAATAGTATCTCAGCCATAAGCCGTATAGCTACACGCCGTGATATTGACGGATTTGTAGACGGGGTCGATTTTGACGATAATGATAAACTGGCCCTGGACGGTCAACGGTTATTGATAAAAACAGGTACGTATTGGGCAAATGGCTCTACCTATGAAACCGAATATAAAAGCAATACCAAAATCGAATTAAAAATTGAAGGTACAACCACTTATTTTATTGTTACGGCGCCTGATGGTTCCAGAAGTTCGTATGGTTCAAAAGGAGCTGGAAGTTTACAAAATTCGGTTTCTGTTAATTCCTGGTATATTGTACATTTCGAAGATACAAATGAAAACTTTATTGATTATACGTATAAAACCGTAACTTATAACAGTACAAATCAATTGTATATTGATACTATCGTTTTTAGTGGAAATACAACTGCAGGAATTACAGCACAGGATAAAATAGCTTTTAATTATGATGATGCAAAAAGGGTAGAGCGTGATTATCTGGGAGGTGGAACGATTTATGCGACCAAAACTTTAAAATCGATACAGGTATATGCCAATAATGCAATTTTCAGAACCTACAAATTGATGCACTCTGTTGATGATTCAGGATATGAGAGAGTAGTTAGTGTAAAGGAAGTCAATGCAAATGAAGAGGAATCAAATCCGGTAGTTTTTGAATATGACAGTACACTTACTGCTACTACAAGAAAGGTAAAGGAATATACTAATAATCTGGAATTTGATGAAGCCAATCTTGCCGGTGATTTTGATGGAGACGGCAGATTAGATTTTGTGGCAGACAAAAAAATATTTACAAATTTGTTTAACGGAAACACAGGTAACTCAGGAATAAATTTTCCAACAATTAGATCTGCTTTAATATTTCCGGCAACAATAATGTCTAATTACAAAATAAATCAATTTCAATCAATTATCGAACCAGTCGCAACAAATTCACAAATTCAGTTTATTGCGTATAATATTGTTGATAACAATTTAAATTATACAGGTTTAACTTCCTCTAATATCCAAACAATTACTTATAACAACACAATTGATATTGATCCTTCCTATATGGATGAAGATGAGAGTTATGTTCCTCCTGTAGCCCCTCCACAAAATAGTAGGAATAATGAATATTTATCTGGAGATTTTGATGGTGATGGAGTTTCTGAAGTATTGATATTATCTAAAGACGAACGTTATGTCTGGGAAGAATACATTAATCAAAATGGTTTTTCTGAGGGATTTTACTGGAAACTTTATTCAAATACAGATAGTGATTATAGAAGAGATGCTAGATTGGTTTCTCTCTCCGCTGGTGGATCAACGCTATTACAGGGGAGTGATGAGTATTATATTTGCGCAACAGGAAAGCGATACATTGCTGATATGAACGGTGATGGAAAAGCAGATATCATCAATATAAATTTCCATGGCCAGTATTCTATTGTTGAAATAAATAAGCTGCCCTCTAACCAAACGGAAGTTAAGAGAATTGGTTCTGGGACTATTTCTAATTATTCGCATACAAAGCAAATCCTTTTTGGTGATTATAATGGTGATGGCAAAACAGATATAATGCTGCCTACAAGTGAAGGAGGACCTAATCAGGTAGAATGGAATATCTATTATAGCAACCCAAAGCAAGCTGGAGGGGAATTTTTTGTAAAAGAAACTCTAAATATTGTAGAATATTGGCCTGACACAGGAAGTTATTATGATAGCCAGAGACACTGGAGTACTTATTATGCTATTGATATTAATAAAGATGGTAAATCTGATTTGGTGCGAGTATGGAGAAAGTATTACAAACCATCATGGACAATAAATGATCATGATACCAAATGGCGGGTAACAGCTTTTACGAATAATGTAGGAAAGGTAGGGGTTTCAGGATTTACACAGACATATGATTCAAATAATGATAATATTTTGCCTATTACAGGACAGCCATCTGAATTTTATTCGGATTCTCCCGAAATTCCTATCCCATTAGTTTCCAATTATAAATACAATGGAGCCAATACTGATTTGGTCATTGTTCGTGGACATGCTAATAAGGTTGAATATTATCAATTCAATAAAAATTTTGATACGGATAACCGATTAAAATCAGTAACCGAATCCAACGGTAAAATCAAGCAAACTATTGATTATTTGCCAATGGAAGCAGCTGATGGAATGCTTGGAAACAGCAGTACCGATTTTTATTCTTCAGCAGATGCAGTAAACTATCCAAATATCGAGATTATTAGAAACTCAGGAAGTTATTTGGTTTCTAAACTTACAGCTACAATTAATGGGGTCTCAAAATATCAGGATTTCAGATATCGTGGCTATCTGTCCAATTTTAATTACGGGGCAGTTGGTTTTACCAGAACCACAAGAAGCAGCTGGTATTTGTCTGAAGCTGACACCAGGATCTGGACAACCCAGCTTAATGATGTTAATCTCAGAGGTGCCAATACCATAACATGGACAAGTACAACCGGTTCTACTGTTTTTGATACCACGCCTTCTGACCTAATCAGTACTAAAACAAATGTATTTGGTGGTTATACAAAAGGCGGAGGTGATGCTGTTTCGTCAAGTACTGTTCAGGATGTTATTATAATTACAGCTCCTGTAACTACAGGTCAAACCTATAAAGCAGGTACTTCTATAACCGCTTCGTCAAAAATAAACGATGATGTAGCAGTAACGTATCAGGCACCACAGATAGTTTTGAAACCCGGATTTATTGTCAGTTCAGCTAATAACAGCAAATTCACTGCGACTCCTGCAGCAGCTCAGGGCGGAAGTAATGCTCCGGTTTCCAATAATAGTGTTTTTAATGTCCTGCTAACTAAACAAACTACAGTAGATCATTTGTCAGGAATTAAAAATGAAACTGTATTTTCTTATGACGGCGTTCCGGACAGCCAGGGTTATTATGGTTTGGAAACCAGAACGGTTACTAAAAAGTACAGTGGATCAACAGTGGAGGGAACCACAACTGTTGATACAGAATACGATAACAATCCATCAGGGACAGGAAGTGCGTATTATATAGGAAGACCTAAAAAAGTAAACAGTTCAACCAATATTCATACAGGTGACACCCGAACGTCTCAAGAAACCTATACCTATACAGGAACAAACTTAACCAAAACAGAGAAAAAAGGACATAATACCTATGCCATTGTAGAGGAAATGACCTATGATGCCGTAGGTAATTTACTTACCAAAACTGTTTCTGCCCCAACCGCATCGCCTGTTCCGGTCGCACGAAAAATTATAGATGAATATGATGCTACCAAGCGTTTTGTCGTCAAAAAAACAGATCACCAGGGTTTTATAACCACTTTTGACTACAATACATTAGGACAGGTTACACAATCAACCAATTATTTAGGAGTGGTAAGCGACTTTACCTTTGATAATTGGGGAAAACTAACAAAAACCAAAACTACAGGAGTTTCTACCACACCACTAGAAACGACTATTACATATACTAAATTATCTGATGGAGGTTATACCACGACAAGCCAGAATACCGTTGGAGATAATGCAAAAAGCATTACGCAATACGATGTATTGGGAAGAGCAGTCATTACTACCACAAAAGGACTGGAAGAAAATTCGACCATCTCCAAACAAGTGGTTTATGATGGTTTAGGAAGAAAAACAAAAGAAAGCGAGCCTTATTTTTCATCCCCAGGCAGATGGATTGAATATGAATACGATTACCTGATGAGGCCGACAAAAATAAAGCAGCCAACCGGCAGGATACAAACCCTATCTTATTCAGGCCTGACTACAACCAGTGTAGATGACGGAAAAACAACAACGGCAACAGTTGATGCTTTGGGCAATAAAACCCAGACGACCGATCCGGGTGGTGCAGTGAGTTTTATTTATTATGCCAATGGCCAGTTGAAAGAATCGAACTACGAAGGGCATAAAGTAAATATTACGATAGATGGCTGGGGTAATAAAACAGCCATGACCGATCCTAATGCAGGAACCTATACCTATAATTATGATGCTTTTGGTCAGTTAATTGCTGAAACGACCCCAAAAGGAAGAACCGATACTACTTATGATGATTTTGGTAAGGTAACCAAAAGAAAAGTAGCAGGAGACGGAGCCGATATCGAGACGGAGTATGCCTACAACTCTTTTGCACAAGTCACCAGTGAAACAAGCAAAAATAGTATGGGGGCACCAATAGATACTTTCGGGTATACGTATGATGTTTTGCATAGGGTAATAACCAATACCGAAAGCAATGCCGCTTTTACGCAAACAAAGACCATTGCATATGACAACTATGGAAGACCAAGTACGGCAACAAACGCTACTCAGGATCTTACGTCAGGGTTAAGCGAATCTGTCACGACAAAAAATGTATATAATACCTATAATGGTATGATGGATAAACTGACCGATGCCAATGATGCTGTCTTATGGCAGCTTAATACCGCCAACGAAAAAATGCAGTCACTTACCCAGACATTGGGTAATGGAGTGACGATAACAAATGCATATGATGTTCATGGGTATTATACTTCTCAGAAGCATACCAAAAACAGTATTAATATTGTAAATAACACCTATAGTTTTAATGCCATAAAAGGATTATTGGACAATCGCCAGAATGTGGCTTTAGGAACATCCGAAACTTTTACGTATGATGATTTAGACCGACTGACCAACTGGACAAATCCCTTGACCGGAATTGTGGATGCCAATACCTATGACAGCAGAGGAAGGATAACCAATAACAATAAATTGGGGACAGTAAATTATAATGCTAATTTTAACACAGGAGTATACCAGAAGAAAGAAATTGTCCTTACTACAGAGGGAGCTGCCTATTACAATGAGCTGCCAAAACAACTGGTGACATACAATATGTTTAAAAGCCCGATCTCCATAAACGAAAGTGATAAGGGCAGTACAACATTTACGTACAACTCACATCTGTCAAGACAGGCTATGAAATTTGGTTACCAGATCCCTACTCCGGGAGCGGCGGGTGTTTATACCAAAACCAAGAATTATACGGATGACGGTACGGTCGAGATTATAAAAACGCCTACCGAGATTACCATCCGTACTTATGTAGGAGGAG
This sequence comes from Flavobacterium sp. Flavsp81, assembly GCF_059491325.1. NCBI lineage: Bacteria > Pseudomonadati > Bacteroidota > Flavobacteriia > Flavobacteriales > Flavobacteriaceae > Flavobacterium > Flavobacterium sp. Flavsp81. The sequence goes on from NZ_CP168505.1 coordinate 5,063,213, forward strand.
ATACTTATGGAGCACCTTTGTATACAGAGAAAACAAAAACGATTGCAAGTGGTGCAATTGTTGACAAAAAATATTATCTTCATCGTGATTATTTGGGAAGCATTATTGCCATTTCTGATAATACAGGAACAGCGGTTGAAAGAAGGCAATTTGATGCCTGGGGGAATCTGGCCAAATTGCAAAAAAATGGTATAGTCGTAACCTTGCCAACCAATGGTACAGGAGCAGCACTGATGATGCTGGACCGAGGTTATACCAGTCATGAGCATTTGGCTGAGGTGGGACTTATACACATGAATGGTCGTTTATATGATCCTGTTTTACGTTCTTTTTTAATGCCTGATAATTTTATCCAGCAACCGGAAAACACCCAAAATTACAACAGATATGCGTATGTGCTGAACAATCCTCTGATGTACACGGATCCTTCTGGTGAAGCGTATGAGCTTTTGGCAGCTGTAGTTATTGGTGCTGTAATTGCCGCTACAACTTATACATTAACGGCTTTATTAGCAGATGTACCTTTTTCAATTGGAGGTTTGGCCAAGTCAGCTGTTATTGGAGCGGCAAGTGCAGCAGTGACATTTGGTATTGGTACTGCAGCAGGAAGTTTGTTTACAAATTTCTATTCACAGGCGGCATTTCAGGCAGCAGCCCACGGAACTTTTCAAGGGGGTATGACAGCAATTTCAGGTGGCAAGTTCTGGAGTGGTTTTGCAGCAGGAGCATTAAGCAGTATTGCAGCCAGCGCCTGGAGCGGAGGTTCAAGTATGGATGGCTTGGGCGAAAATGCGCATGCTATTGCTGGTACTGGTATGAAAGGTATTGGAGCAGGAACTGGAGACTTAGGGATGATTGCTTTTGGTACGGTTTCTGGTGGAGCTGGAGCAGCTTTAACAGGTGGTAATTTTTGGCAAGGAGCAGCTACTGGGCTTGTGGTTAGTGGATTGAATCACGCAATGCATCAGATGGATGGAGATGATATTGAATACGATCAGAGAGGGAAAAAAGTTACTAGAGAATCTTTAGGAATAAAAGAAAGAGATACTGGAGAACAAATTATTGATAAAATTTTAAAAGGAATGAAAATTGGTGATTATTCAGATGGTGATTTATTTTCTTTTTTTAATGATGAAGCAGGAGATTATATAAAAAGTGTAGAGAGAATAGGTAAGTCAACATTTCAAATAAAGACGAAAGGTTTAATGACTAATCTGGCTTTAAAAGATAACTCAACAATTTCAATAACTATAGATAAAATACCAGTTGTTGAAACTATGAAGTCAAATGTTTATAAAATAAAAATAAATGGTTTAACTTCTATTGGAAAAGATAGAATTTATAAAGAAGTGTATGTAAACAGTAACAATAGATATACGCATGAAAAAGGTTGGGTTAGAGTTAAAATTAAATAATTTTTTTGATTATGAAAAAAGGATTAATTGTTGTTGGAAGTTGTTTATTCAAGTTGATAATTTGGATTTTCTTCCAAAAAAATATTATTAATTTGTCTAATTATTTTTGTGAATTATTAGATATTGTTCCCAAAGGGAAACAATATTTTATTAGTGGTTTAACAAAAATTGACATACTTATTAAAGTTAGTTTTATTTTAATTGAATTGACTGTAAATCTTTTAATTTATATTTTATTTTTAAATTCTACAAATGTTCTTAAAAAATTTATTTTACATTATGTTGTTATAAGTTTATTCTTGGTTGTTTTGTTGTGCTTTATTTTTTGATTATTGAGTTCTGCGAAGAGTTCTCAAAAATGATGCCCTCAGCTGGCGCGAGCAGAAATAACCGCAACGGCTAGCGTGATGCACTGAAATCTGGCTAAATTGCAAAAGAATGGTGTTGCCGTAACCTTGCCAACCAATGGTACAGGAGCAGCACTGATGATGCTGGACCGAGGTTATACCAGTCATGAGCATTTGGCTGAGGTGGGACTTATACACATGAATGGTCGTTTATATGATCCTGTTTTACGTTCTTTTTTAATGCCTGATAATTTTATCCAGCAACCGGAAAACACCCAAAATTACAACAGATATGCGTATGTGCTGAACAATCCTCTGATGTACACGGATCCTTCTGGTGAAGCGTATGAGCTTTTGGCAGCTGTAGTTATTGGTGCTGTAATTGCCGCTACAACTTATACATTAACGGCTTTATTAGCAGATGTACCTTTTTCAATTGGAGGTTTGGCCAAGTCAGCTGTTATTGGAGCGGCAAGTGCAGCAGTGACATTTGGTATTGGTACTGCAGCAGGAAGTTTGTTTACGAATTTCTATTCACAGGCGGCATTTCAGGCAGCAGCACATGGTACTTTTCAGGGAGGTATGACGGCTATTTCAGGAGGTAAGTTCTGGAGTGGTTTTGCAGCAGGAGCATTAAGCAGTATTGCAGCCAGCGCCTGGAGCGGAGGTTCAAGTATGGATGGTTTGGGCAAAAATGCACATGCTATTGCTGGTACTGGTATGAAAGGTATTGGAGCAGGAACTGGAGACTTAGGGATGATTGCTTTTGGTACGGTTTCTGGTGGAGCTGGAGCAGCTTTAACAGGTGGTAATTTTTGGCAAGGAGCAGCTACTGGGCTTGTGGTTAGTGGATTGAATCACGCGATGCATAAAATGGGGGATGACAGTATGTTTGATGATGAATATGACCAACAAGGAAGGAAAGTTACTAAAGAATCTTTAGGAATAAAAAAAGGAGATTCTTCCGAAACTATGATGGGTAAATTAATGAAAGGTATGAAGCCCGGAGATTATATTGATGGTGGTGATTTAGACTTTTTAAATTCTAAAATCGGACTTATTCTTGATAAAGCTACAATGTCTTCTAATGGCACTTTACAATTAGAGAGAACATTTGCAGGAAGAATGGCAGGAGTTGGAACTGATGCTAAATTAACTATTAAGCCACAGACTTTAAATGGTATGAAAGGTTATAATTTTAAACTTACGGGAGTTTCTACAACTAAAATCTATACATCAGGTTTTGTAAATGATAATAAACTATATTTTTATGAAAAAGGCAAGTTATTTTCTGCGCCAATTAATTAGCGATAAGAAAGCTTTAGTATTTTGTTTCCTCATTCTTTTTGTAAATCTTTTTTATCTATATCAAAATAATGATAATTATTTTATTTTTGGTTATGGTTATGGATTAGAAAAAATGTTAAACATAAATGAAACATCAAGCCCTATTATAGATATGAATGCTTTTTTCTTAAGAGCATTTAGTTATCTTGGTAATATGATTTTCTTTAATTTTATTTTTCTAATGATTTACAACCTTATATTTAAGATATCTAGTAAAATAGAAACATTATTTATTTATTCTATGAATATTTTATTGACTTTAGGTATTTTATATATTTATTTGATAATGAGATAATTTGTTTAAATTTTAACACTGAACCCAGCCCCTCAGCAGGCGCGAGCAGAAATAACCTCAACGGCTAGCGCGATGCCTCTGGCTCGTGCGTCTCGTCCTAAAATAAGTTTACATATTTTATACTTAATCCTAAAATAGATTTACATGATGCTCGACCGAGGTTATACGGGTCACGAGCATCTGGCAGAAGTGGGATTGATACACATGAACGGCCGTTTGTACGATCCTGTTTTACGTTCTTTTTTAATGCCTGATAATTTTATACAGCAGCCGGAGAATACCCAAAATTACAACAGGTATTCGTATGTGCTGAACAACCCTTTGATATATACGGATCCTAGCGGTGAAGCATATGAGCTTTTGGCAGCTGTAGTTATTGGGGTTGCCATTGCCATTACAAGTTACACATTGACGGCATTGTTAGCGGATGTGCCTTTTTCAATTGGAGGTTTGGCTAAGTCAGCTGTTATTGGTGCGGCAAGTGCAGCAGTAACATTTGGTATTGGTACTGCAGCAGGAAGTTTGTTTACAAATTTCTATTCGCAGGCTGCATTTAGTGCAGCTGCTCATGGCACTTTTCAAGGGACTATGACGGCTATTTCAGGAGGTAAGTTCTGGAGTGGTTTTGCAGCAGGAGCATTAAGTAGTATTGCAGCCAGCGCCTGGAGCGGGGGTTCAAGTATGGATGGCTTGGGCGAAAATGCGCATGCTATTGCTGGTACTGGTATGAAAGGTATTGGAGCAGGAACTGGAGACTTAGGGATGATTGCTTTTGGTACGGTTTCTGGTGGAGCTGGAGCAGCTTTAACAGGTGGTAATTTTTGGCAAGGAGCAGCTACTGGGCTTGTGGTTAGTGGTCTGAATCACGCCATGCATCAGATTGAACAAAAGAAAGATTTAGACGCTTTTGCAAAAGAGAAATTTGGTTCAGATTATAAAACTAAATATGGTGTGAAATCTCTTAAATGGGGAAGTCAAATGCCTAAAAAAGGTATTATGACTAGTGATGGATTGGCTAAGTATAATGTTAATTCAGAAATGATTACCGTTGGAGATGATGAAGCAGGAGGAATTAGTTTCAAGGGTACTACTTATATTTCAGATGGTGTCAGAAATTATGGATCAGAATTTTTACAAGTAACTATGGGGCACGAATTTGTGCATGATTATCACAATAAAATTTTTAATGGTAATTACAATCACAATACTTCCGAATATGCCGCATATAAGTATACAATAAATTATATGAAGAGCAGTATTAGCTTAAAGCAAAATGTCGACACATATATGAATATTCAACGTAATTATTCTAATGGTGGAAATAAATATAATAAAGTACCTGGTCTTTTACCTTAAATAAAATTTCTATGAAAAAGTTAATATATATAATCTGCGCTTGTTTTTTAGTAATGAGTTATAAACAAAAAAACAATTTTCAAAGTATAAATTTCTATTATTTAGGATATGAAAGAAAAACATACTTAAATAATTTTGTCTTACTTCAATTTGAAATTGAAAATAATACAAATGATACGGTTTATTTATCTCAAAAAAATATTTACTTAAAGGTTTTTAAAAACAATAAAAATATTCCTGAAGATAATCCTCCAACATATCTCCCTTTTATTAGACCAACAAAAGTTAAACAACTTAAATGCGAAGAGAAAGAAAAATATGAAAAAAAGATTGAAGAATTAAAACTAAAATTTGCTAATAAACTTTATAATAAAAACTTCGGTTCAACTCTTATTTACAAAAAATATAAAGATTTTATTATTGAAAGTATAGTTCAAGATTGTATTGTTTTAATTCCTAATGAATCAATAGATTATAATAAGGGTTTTTATTCAAAATCATTTGACAAAATTTGCAAAGTGAGTGCAAAGTATTCAGATAACAAGGTATTTACGTATTTTGTAGATGATAATGGAAAAAAAATAGAAATTAATAACTCTAAATGAGTTTAACCAAAAAACCTCGCAAAATTTTGCGAGGTTTTTTGATTTTTATAGTAGCTATATTTTTAGCAAAGGAGCCTTTAAATTTCTTTTGAGTTAGAAAAGTATCTACCATTTTAAAGACCATATTTTTTTCTTCGGGTTCGAGTTCCTGAATCAATTTAACTTGCCTCGCTATGCTAAGAGTTCATATAAAAGGCTCAATATCTCTGACTTTGAAATTTTTTTTATGTTTTTCTAAGTGGTAGATCCGCTAGAAGTCTTCTGACTTTTTACCAAGTATTCTTAAATAATAATAATGATGATTAAGATACAATTGTTGACAAAAAATATTATCTTCATCGTGATTATTTAGGAAGCATTATTGCTATTTCTGATAATACGGGAACAGGAGTAGAGAGAAGGCAATTTGATGCCTGGGGGATCTGGCCAGATTGCAAAAGAATGGTGTTGCCATAAACCTTGCCAACCAATGGTACAGGAGCAGCACTGATGATGCTGGACCGAGGTTATACCAGTCATGAACATTTGGCTGAGGTGGGACTTATAGACATGAATGGTCGTTTGTATGATCCTGTTTTACGTTCTTTTTTAATGCCGGATAATTTTATACAGCAGCCCGAGAATACCCAAAATTACAACAGGTATTCGTATGTGCTGAACAATCCTTTGATGTATACGGATCCTAGCGGTGAAGCATATGAGCTTTTGGCAGCTGTAGTTATTGGGGTTGCCATTGCCATTACAAGTTATACATTAACGGCATTATTAGCGGATGTTCCTTTTTCAATTGGAGGTTTGGCTAAGTCAGCTGTTATTGGTGCGGCAAGTGCAGCAGTAACATTTGGTATTGGTACTGCAGCAGGAAGTTTGTTTACAAATTTCTATTCGCAGGCTGCATTTAGTGCAGCTGCTCATGGCACTTTTCAAGGGACTATGACGGCTATTTCAGGAGGTAAGTTCTGGAGTGGTTTTGCAGCAGGAGCATTAAGTAGTATTGCGGCTAGTGCGTGGAGTGGAGGAGATACAATTACTGATAATGGAAATTATACAATGTCCATAACAAAGCATGCAGGTCTTGGTGCAGGAACTGGAGACTTAGGTATGATTGCTTTTGGTACGGTTTCTGGTGGTGCAGGAGCAGCGCTTACTGGGGGTAATTTTTGGCAAGGTGCTGTTACTGGGCTTGTAGTTAGTGGACTGAATCATGCAATGCATAAAATGGAAGATGAAAGTATGTATGATGAAGGAGGACAAGGTGAACAAGATGGAGAAGGTGATCAAGAAGATCCATCTGCTAAAAAACCTTCATTGGAAGATTTGAAAAAAAATCCACCAAAACATCCAGATTATAAGTCTCCTAAAAGTGGAGATAGAAAAGTGAATCATCCTAGAGGTAAGGGTTGGATTGATAAAGATGGGCGAACTTGGATTCCTGATGATCACGGCGGAACCCATGCTCCGCACTGGGATGTACAGCCTAAAAAAGGACTTGGTTATGAAACAAAATATCCAATGTCTTTAGTAACGCCAAAGAATGTAGCAATTAGTGTTGGGACGGTAACTGCTGGTTATGTAGTATATAAGATAGTTGTTGCGCTAGCAACATGGGAGTGTTTTGGATGCGGTGTTGTACTTACACCATAATTAAATAATTTTATGATAGATTTTAATAAGAAAGTAAAAGGACTTCTTCCTTACGATAGAAAACAGTATATATCACGAAAAGAATGGTATGGGGTTTCCTTTCAATTACCTGGTGTTTTTGAAGGAAAAGATATTGGTTTAGATACATATTTGGAAGCTTATGAAGATTGGTTTAAAAGTGTAATCTCTAAACTAGATAATGGTTCTCAATGGATTGTTAATCATGATTTTATAGATGAAGATTGGCTTCCTAATAAACAGAATAATTTAAAGACTTTACGATCTTTATTTAAACAAACTAGCATTCCAAATACATTTATTGGCGCTTTAATTTTTACTACGGATGATTTGTTAAAATTTTCAAAGGATTTAATTTCTTATCCTTATGCTGTATTCAATAAAAAAGAACTTTTATATAATAATTTAGATATTTCACACAGTGAACTACCATTTGTTATTAAAATATCTGGACATTTAAATATTGACTTATTAAGTACAGACATAGAACTTTTAAGAAAAGTTGTAAATGAAAATTCTTTAAATTGCTTTATTGTAAAAGAGTATCGAGGGACTTCATTATGAAATTACAATTTGATTATAAAAATAATAAAACCAACTGGTGCTAGTCTGTGACGAGTACTTACTTAAATTAGAATATAAATTTAGCGTTTGCGGCTATTTAATTAAGGAGTTATCTTTAGGAAAGAGTAAATGTGATCTATCTAATCCCTTAGCTGGCGAGCAGAAATAGATGTAACGGCTAGCGCGATGCCTCTGGCTCGTGCCCACAATGGAATCTGATCGCTCAAATATGCTCAACGGATAGCGCAGAAATTTTTTCCATGCCGACAAAGAAACTCTATAAAGTATATAAAAGTAAAACCTCGCAATTTGCGAGGTTTTTTGTGTTTTATAGTGAAGCTACATTTTTCTAAAAAAAATCTTTAAACTTCTTAGTAGTAAGCATTTTGTCAATTATCTTAAATAGTGCTTTTATCCTCCAGATCCTCTCGCTCTAAGAATAGTTCTTATGAAAATTACGCAAACGTTCTCTAGACTTTGCGTAATTTTTTTTATGCTCTTGTAAATGATAATCTCCTGAAAGTCTCCCGACTTTTTACTAAGTGTTTAAAAAGTAATGATTAAGATAATAGCTGAGCTGAGGTAAAAGAGTGAGATATAATTGTGAGCTAATTGTTTCCCCAGGTATCAAGATACTTTTGAGCAATTTTCAGATAATTATGTTCTTTTTCAACAAAGGCTCTGGCCCGTTTGCCAATCGCTATTATTTCATCAGGATTTTCAATTAAATAAGATAATTCATTTACCAGATAATCAACATCTGGTTTGGCATTGATACAAACTCTTTCGGTTAATTTATAATAATCTGTAAAATCTTGTTCAGCACCAGTAAATACTACTTTGCCTTTAGCCATCGCCTCGAGGGCATTATAACCCTGATCCCGACTGAAAGCTTGGTCTAAAAGAATATGAGCTTTATTGTAAAGATTAATATAAATAGGATATGGTACTGTATTAGTAATTATTATATCGACTTTATCCTGATATTTTTCTTTTATAATTTTTAAAGATTTTTCAAAATAAAAAATTCCTTTTTGATGATAACTGTATTTGTTGATACCTAAAAAAATAATAATTTTATCTTTACTATGAAGCTCTTTAAATTCTAATTTGGTATGGTCAATTGGATAAGGAATAAAGCTGGAAAAAATAGGATAGTTTTTAGTTGCATCCAGATAATCAAAATCAGTAGCAATTAACCCATCAAAAGTATGCATCATATACTTATGAATTTTGATATGTCCTTTTTTTAAATAATCATAAAACCAGTTGAATTCATTTGATGGTTTTGAGTTTTCCAAAGACGGTTGATAAATGGATTTGTAATTTTTGTTTTCAATATAAAATTTAAGAGTCATATAATCTAGCCCACATGATACTAAAAATATACGTTTATTATATTTTACTATTTTTTTTATTAAATAAAGTTCTATACTTCTTGTTGTTTTTATAGATGATTCGTTAACAAATTGTACTATATCATAGTTTTTTAATTTAGGAAGAAATAAATAAAAACGAATACCAGATTCTAAACTTGCTAAATCAAATTTTAATAATCTATAGATGGCTTTTCTAGGGATAGTAAAGATTTTTTTTTTAAAGATTTTTGGTTCATAGTCGTAATCAACAGGATAGCATCTGTAACCATTACTATTTCCTGTTAAAAAAACTTCGTGACCTAATTCGGTTAGACCTTTTTTTAAAGAATTATGTAAAAGGCTATATTCTCCAATAAGTAGAATCCGCATAAATTATATTATTTTGAAGTAAAAATAACAAATATATAAGAATCTGATAGGAAGTAACATAAATTTGAAGACACAAATGAAATGTATAGTATAATAATAATTTACATTTGTTTAAGTAGATGAACCAATTGAAAGATATTTATACTATTAGCGATATTGAAATTTTAATTTCAACAATGAATCGAGACTCATTAGATTTTTTAATGCGAATGTTTCCGTTTTCGCATTTTTCTAAATTTTCAATCTTAATAGTTAATCAAACCCAAAACGAAAAAAAATTAACTTCTGATTATTCGAATATCAGGGTCATAAATTCGTTTGAGAAAGGATTGTCTAAGAGTAGGAATTTGGCGTTGGAAAATGCATTTGGGAAAATCCTTGTTATTGCTGATGATGATGTAGTCTATCAGGAAGGATTTACTTCTACAATAATTGATATTTACAATAAATTTCCCGAGTCTGCAGTAATAAATTTCTGTGCTATAAATTCAGAGGGAAATTTAATGAAAAAATATCCTTTGAATTCTAAAAACAATTTGAATGCTTTTGATATTTTTAATACGAGTTCTATCGAAATGACATTGAACAAAGTAATTTTGGATACAGTCAAAATTCGATTTGATGAGAATTTTGGACTGGGAGGGATTTTTGAGATGGGAGAAGAAGCTGTTTTTCTATTTGATTTAAAAAGAAAAAAGAAAAAACTTTTTTTTGAACCTCAGGTAATTGTAAAACATGAAGAGCTAACAACTTCATATAAAAAAAGTATAACTGAAAGATATTATATCCAAGGGGCCATATTCACCAGGATTTTTAAAAGAAATTATATTTTTTGGATAATTATCAAATTGATTTTTGATTTAAAACAGAGTAAATTAAGATTTGGCAATATTAATACTGTCCTTAGAAGTGCCAATCAGGGACATTTAAAATTTGAAACCATACAATAAAAATAAAGTATAAATGAATGTACAAATTATAGCGATACCAAAAATTGAAGAGCGAAGAGGTAATCTCTCTGTAATAGAGAATGATACTGTTCCTTTTGATATTAAAAGAGTTTATTACTTATACGATGTGCCAAGTGGTGCTGAACGTGGCGGTCATGCACATAAAAACCTGCAACAGTTTTTGGTGGCACTAAGTGGCAGTTTTGACGTAGTTTTGAATGATGGAAACGAAGAGCGAATTATTACTTTAAACAAGCCATATGAAGGTCTGTTGATCAATTCCGGCATTTGGAGAGAGCTTCAAAATTTTTCTTCGGGTTCGGTTTGTTTGGTAGTTGCTTCGGAAGTTTATATCGAAGACGATTATATCAGGGATTTTGATGAATTTATGTGTTCAAAAAAATCTATTGATAAATAGAAAAATTAAAACCATTTTTTCTCAAAAGTTTTTTTAGTTTTAATAAAAAGATAAGTATATACCGAGGTAAAAAGTATATGACTTTGGTTTTAAAAGAAATATTTTCTTTTAAAATGTTCTTAAATAATTCTTTTGACTTTTTGTTCTCCCCGGCAATTTTATATTGCAAAGCATATTCTATTCTGTAAAGATCAAGATATTTTTTTAGGCTTGGATTACTTTCTTCCTGTTCTTTATAGTCATTAAAATCTTTTAATTTTTTGTCCAGTATTGGGGTTTTTGAAAGGCTGTCCTCAATGTAATGTAAGTAAGATGCCGTAACTTTATTGCTTATTGCGACAGGATAATTTGATGCAATTCGAATCCACATATCAACATCTTGTCCGCTCGATATGGCAGGTTTAAAGTAACCTGTTTTTTTAAATACATATTTAGGGATTACAATTGACGATGATGTAGAAATTGGATAATTTAAACCAGCTTTAAAATAATCCGGAATAATACCTTCAAAATCCGCAGAAACCCCATTAAATTTCGGAATGTAATTTTTTCCATTACGAAAGACTAATTGATAACGCGAAGCAAAAATCCCCACATTTGGAAAATTTTGAATTAAAGTTTTCAATGTTTCCAAATGATTAGCCATCCATAAATCATCTGCATCCAAAAAAGCAATATAATCACAATTTGCTTTTTCAATTCCAAGATTTCTGGCTACGGATGCCCCTTGATTTTTTTGGTTGTAAAGCTGTATTCGGCTGTCGTTAAATTCCAGTACCTTTGCTACGCTATTGTCTGTGGATCCATCGTTTATTACAATAATTTCATAATCTGTAAAAGTTTGGTTGAGAACACTTCTTAAAGTGTTTTCAATATAATTGGCTTTGTTGTATAGTGGAATAACAATAGAAAAAAATGCCATAATTGATTATTTTTTTAGCGTGCAATAATAGCCCAACTTATAGATATCGAATAGAAATAAGGAAGGATTTTCAGAAAGTAGATTAGTCCTGATATTAAATTCCAGTTTTTTAAAAATATAAGAAGTAAATTTAACAAGCATTAATTTATGTAACAAATTATGTGTAGTGACAATTTTACTGTCTATATGATCTATAATTTTGGAATCAACAATAAATACCAAATTCTCCAAAGCTGTTTTTGTTTTTTCCAGAAAAAGAACAGAAGTTTCCAAATCCAGATGAAAAGCAGGGTTTTCTATATGGCAGACCTGAATGTTTTTTGCTTTTAAGGCAGCGAGAAAACATAGATCCTCATAACCATATTCTGTTATTGAGTCATCAAACGAATTATTGATAAAAAGTTCTTTGTTTATCAGTAAATTAGAAGTTAATGCACGATTGTTCGGTTTTTCTTTCCTGGCCTTTAAAGATAGGGATTCTCTTTTATTTCCATAAATCCACCGAAGAAGATTTTCTTTTTCAGGCCTTTCTTTTTTATATTTTATCCCGCCAAACACTATTTCATGTTCCGGATCTTTGGTACTTAGGATATACTTTTTTATAAAATCATTTTGCGTGGGGAATGTGTCACAATCTAAAATAAGCAACCAATTATATTTTGCTTTTTCAGCCAGCGAATTGATATTTTTTCCTCTTCCAAGATTGGAGTTGTTTACAAAGAAGAAACAATTTTCAATAGTATTTATGATTTGATTTTCAGTGTTTAGTGTAGAAAAAGAGGCATCATCCTGAACTATAATTTCAAATTGAATTCCGCATGAAATACATTGTTCCTTTAATTCCAGAACTAAAGGAACAATATTGTAATTATAAGCAGGAATAAGTATCGAAAGCATTAATTGTTCTTTTTTTAAATATATTTGTAAAGGAAATGTTTTTTATTAAAATAGTTCCAAAATATTATCAAATTAATTTCAAAACAAATTAAATGAGTTTAAGATCTGTTTATTATGCTATTTCGCCAAGATCAAGATTTATTGTTAGGAAAGTGTACTATTTACCCATTGATATTTTTGACACTATTTTTAGACGTAAAAACAAATACGTTCCTAACAAAGGGGATATTTTTATCGGATCAGGTGATTTCCTGGCACAAGGTAAACATCATCTTGAACTTTTAAAAAAGTATGGTACTTTAAATCAAAATCATGCTGTACTTGATATAGGCTGTGGTATAGGAAGAGCAGCTGTTCCGCTCACCCAATATTTGTCAAAAGAAGGTAAATATGAAGGATTTGATGTGGTTAAAAAAGGAATTGAATGGTGTAAAAAGCATATCGCAAAAGATTTTCCTAATTTTAATTTTCAGTATATTCCCTTAAATAATGACTTGTATCATTTTACAGATAAAAAAGCTGAGGAATTTGTATTTCCTTATGAAAATGATTCCTTTGATACCGTTTTTTTGTTTTCAGTTTTTACGCATATGCAGCCTTTGGAAGTGCAAAATTATCTGAATGAAATTCACAGAGTTTTAAAAACAAACGGAAAATGTCTCGCTACTTTTTTCTTGTATGATAATCAAATTGAAAACAAGATTTCTAATAAAGATAATGGAATGAGCTTTCCTCATGAAAGAGAAAATTATAGATTAATGAATGAAAAAGTTCCTTCAGCAAATATTGCTTTTAAGGAAACTTACTTAGATCAAATGATGCAAAACAGTCATTTAAAATTAGAAAATAAAATATATGGAAGCTGGTCAAAAAGAACTTGTGAAGGTTTATTTGATTTTCAGGATATTTTAGTATTTTCTAAATAAGAGTTTTAGACAGATCGCTGTACCACTTCAAAAATTCTTTCATCCTCACATTTTAATGTTTTAGATGGAAATTTCATTAGCAATGCATAATCGTGAGTGGCCATGATAACGGTTTTTCCGTTGGCGTTGATTTTTTTCAAAACCTCTAAAACTTCTGAACTTGTTTGTGGATCCAGATTTCCTGTTGGTTCATCGGCTAAAATAAATTCAGGGTCATTCAATAGGGCTCTTGCAATAGCAACACGTTGCTGTTCACCTCCTGAAAGCTGATGTGGCATTTTATTCATAAAATCTTTCATGCCCACTTTGTCCAAAACTTCATCGATCTGATGTTGCATCGCTTCTTTCTCAACCCAGCCGGTTGCTCTCAGAACAAATAACATATTGTCTTTTACTGTTCTGTCGGGAAGCAGTTTAAAATCCTGGAATACAATTCCAATTTTACGTCTCAAATATGGAATCTGATTTTCTTTCAGGGTAGCTAAATCAAATTCAACAATGTGTCCTTCACCTTCAGAAAGGGGTAAATCACCGTACAGGGTTTTCATGAAACTACTTTTTCCGGAACCTGTTTTTCCAATTATATAGATGAACTCACCATGTTGAACATCTAAATTAATATGTGATAAAATTTTTCTTCCTTCCTGGTATATAGTGACATCTTTAAGAGATAGTACGATTTCTGACATAATAAATTTGATTTGAATGTAAAAGTAATAAGTTAACGGTTGGATTCAAAATAAATTTCAATCATTTCTAAAGAAAACCTTTAAAAAAAATAATTGTTTCAGAATGTTTGAGAACCAATATTTTGGGCTTTGAGAAGCTGTTAAATAATAACTGTTAAAATATTTGTTCATAATAAATACATTAAACATTTCGTTATAAAGGTTATAAAATGATACATTTGAATACTAAATATAATCACAATGCGTAAACTTTTCTGGTTCTTTTTTCTACAAATTCTCTTTATTTCGACCACAGTTTTGGCACAAAAATCGGCTATCTACACTTACGATTTAAAAGAATTTGATAAGGCACTGGCTTTATATAACGACAAACAATACGCTTCGGCACAGCTTATTTTTGAGCATGTAAAAAACGAAGCAACGACTGAAGAGGTCCAGTCAGATTGTGCCTATTACATAGCAAATTGTGCTATCAGGACCAATCAGGCAAATGCAGATGCTCTGATGGAAAAGTTTGTAGATGATTATCCAACAAGTACAAAACAAAATCAGGCTTATATAGAAGCAGCTCATTTTTTCTTTGAACAAGGCGATTACCCAAAAGCTTTGCAATGGTTTGATAAAGTCGATGAAAGTTATATGAGCAAGTCAGATTTGGATAAATTTAATTTCCAGAAAGGATACAGTTATTTTAATGCTAAAAAGAAACAAGAAGCTACAGCCTATTTTAACAAAGTGGTAAACTCTCCTGAATTTGGCTCTCAAGCCAAGTATTATTTAGGCTTTATGGCTTATGAAGGAGATGATTACAAAGAAGCCACCAAATATTTTGATGAAGTTTCAGGCGAAGAAAAATACAAAGAAAAGCTTTCATATTATCAGGCTGATATGAATTTTAAATTAGGAAATTTTCAAAAAGCAATCGATTTGGGACAAACAGCAATGGCTAAATCAAATGCAGTTGAAAAATCGGAACTGAATAAAATTATCGGAGAAAGTTATTTTAATTTAAAACAATATGGTAAAGCAATTCCGTTTTTAGAGCAATATGCAGGTAAAAAAGGAAAATGGAATAATACTGATTTTTATCAGTTGGGTTATGCTTATTACGAACAAAAAAATTATGAAAAAGCGATTTCTCAATTCAATAAAATTATTGAAGGCAAAGATTTTGTAGCACAAAACGCCTATTATCATTTAGGTTTGGCATATTTAAATACTGGTAAAAAACAAGAAGCCTTAAATGCTTTTAAAAATGCTTCCGAAATGGAGTTTAATGCTGATATTCAGGAAGACGCAGCTTTGAATTATGCCAAATTGAGCTATGAAATTGGAAATCAATATCAGACGGTTCCCGGGATCCTGCTTGATTTCCTGAAAAAATATCCAAATAATTCAAGTAGACCTGAAGTAGAGAAATTATTAGTTGATTCTTATATTTCTTCTAAAAATTATAAGGAAGCTTTGGTTTTATTAGAGAAAAACAGAACTCCGGAAAATAAACCAGCCTACCAAAAAGTACTTTTTTACAGAGGGTTGGAATTATATACTGAAGCTAATTACTCAGAGGCATTAAAAATGTTCAATGGTGCCGTTAAAGAACAAAAAAATCCTGAAATTACAGCCAGAGCCACTTTCTGGAAAGCGGAATCTGAATATATAACTGATGATTTTCAGGCTGCATTATTAAGTTACAAACAATTTGCAGGTTTGTCTGAAGCAAAAACAACTGACGAATACAAAAACATCAATTATAATATTGGGTATACCTATTTTAAATTGAAAGAATATGATCAGGCAGCAAGTTCATTTGAGGCGCAAATCAATAATTCAAAAGAGGATAAAGTGCGTTTAAATGATTCTTATTTGCGTTTGGGGGATTGTAGATTTGTAAATGCAAAATATGGTCCTGCGATGGAAGCGTATGCGAAAGCTATTAATGCAAAAGGAGTCGACGCTGATTACGCTCAGTATCAAAAAGCAATTTCGTACGGATTTATGTCCAAAAATGACAAGAAAATTGATGAACTGAATAATTTCCTTCTCATGTATAAAAAATCATCTTACAGGGATGACGTTTTATATGAGTTGGCAAATACTTATGTTGCCGATAAAAAGAATGATCAGGCACTTAAAACTTACGATCAGTTAATTTCAGAATTTAAAAACGGTTCGTTTACTTCAAAAGCTATTTTGAAACAGGGTTTGATTTATTACAATACAGATCGTGATGAGCAGGCTTTGGTGAAATTCAAAAAAGTAGCAGCCGAATTCCCAAAAACACCTGAAGCATTGGAGGCAGTTTCTACAGCAAGATTAATTTATGTTGATTCAGGAAAAGTTGATGAGTATGCAACGTGGGTTCGTACTCTGGATTTTGTTTCAGTTACAGATGCAGAATTGGACAATGATACTTATGATGCCGCTTTTAAACAATACAGTCAAAATAACAGCAAACAGGCAATTGTTGGATTTACAAGTTATGTAAGCAAATTTCCATCAGGAATACATGCGCTTGAAGCTAATTTTTATCTGGCACAATTGCTTTATGCTGAAGGTTCAGAAACTAAATCAGTTGCAAATTATCAATATGTAATCGATCAGCCAAGAAATGAATTTACAGAACAAGCATTAACGAGATTATCTCAAATTTTCTTAAAAGCTAAAGATTGCGATAAATCAATTCCGGTATTGGTTCGTTTAGAAAACGAAGCAGATTATCCTCAGAATAAAAGTTTTGCCCAGGCTAATTTGATGAAATGCTATTATGACAAAAAGGATTATGACAATTCAGTAGTGTATGCAGACAAAGTATTGCAAAATCCTAAAGCAGATGCAAACGTAAAATCTGATGCGCAAATTATTGTAGCACGTGCGGCAATGCAAACCGGAGATGAAAATAAGGCAAAAGCAGCCTATGCTAAATTATCTGCAACATCAAAAGGGGAACTGGCTGCAGAGGCATTGTATTATGATGCTTATTTTAAAACCAAGGAAGGCAAATTTGAAGCTTCGAATGTAGCAGTTCAGAAATTGGCCAAAAATTATTCAGCTTTTAAATATTACGGAGCAAAGAGTTTGGTTTTGATGGCGAAAAATTTCTACGGATTAAAAGACAGCTATCAGGCAACTTATATTTTGGATAATGTAATAAATAATTTTACTGATTATCCTGATGTGGTCGAAGAAGCGAAAAGAGAGCTGGCAGCAATCAAATTAGAAGAATCAAAAACGAATTCGTCGATTACAAAATAAGAATAAGAATATAGAGAAAAGAATATAGATGAAGTACAAAAGTCTATTTTCTATGTTCTTTTTTCTATTCTCTAAAAAAAAAAAAGAAGAAATGAGTTTACCTTTTTATATAATTGATGTTTTTGCTGAAAATAAATATGCCGGGAATCAATTGGCGGTTTTTTTAGCTGTTGGAAATAGTGCAAGTGCAACAGAAATGCAGCAAATTGCCCGCGAAATTAATTTTGCAGAAAGTACTTTTATAACCAGGCTTGATTCAAAAAATAACATAGCAGAGATTCGAATATTTACCCCTGAGAAAGAAATGCAATTTGCGGGTCATCCTATTATTGGGACTTCATGGGTTTTGATGAATAAAGTATTTGAAAATCAGCCAAAAAATATTGCTTTGCAGGTTCCAATTGGAGAAATTCCGATCCACGAATCAGAGAATTTGATTTGGTTAAGGGCTGCTCAGCCAGAATTTTGGGATACTTTTTCGAAAAATGATTTTGAGTTATTCAGCAATTTAAAATCAGATGATTTTGAAGATAAATATCCAATTCAGGAAGTAACCACAGGAAGTGCTTTTGTGATTGTTCCGCTTAAAAATAAAAAAGTATTAGAAAATTTGATTTTAGATAAAGACAAAACGGATAAATGGTTAAAATCAAATTGTAAAACAAACCACAGGGCTTTATATTTTTATTATTTAGAAGAATCAAAAATAATCAGCAGAATGTTATGTGTGGAAAATAATCAATTGGTTGAAGATGCTGCTACAGGAAGCGCAAGTACTTGTCTGCAGGCATTTCTTTTAAAATATCATTCAGATAATATTAAAACAATTAATTATCAGGGAGATTATATTCAAAGGCCTTCGCAGATTTATTTCAATGGAAAAAGGTCAAAAGATAATTTTGAAATAGAAATTGGAGGAAAAGCCCAGTTTGTTGCCGCAGGTGAGTGGGAAGTCTAGGGTAAGAAAATAGAACAAGGATTATAGAAAACAGAATAAAGATTAAAGAATAAAAAACAAAGAGTTTGGAAAGAATCAGGTTGCAGGCAAAAGTCTATGTTCTATATTCTTTTCTCTATACTCTCAAAAAAAATAAATATGAAAATTAATTTCCGGAATAAAACTATCATTTTGATTTTGCTGTTTGTTTTTCAGCTTTCGTTTGCACAAAAGAAAGAAGAAACTATTGGTACTGAAACTGTAAATGTGGTAAAACCTTATTCGCCAACTATATCAGACGCCTTTAAAGTAAAGGAAACTCCTTCGCTTGACGATACAGGAAATCAGCCTAAAGAAACTATTAAATACAGTATTTTGTCAGTTCCAGTAGCATCTACTTTTACACCTTCAAAAGGAAAAGCAGAAGGCGTTGAAAAATCAAAACAAGAGCGTTTGTTTAGTAATTATGCAACTTTGGGAGTTGGGAATTATGATACTCTTAATGCTGAATTGTTCGTAACGCAGGATTTAGGAAATAATGATTATGTGACAGGAATGTTTCGTCATCATTCGTCGCAAGGTGGAATTAAAGATGCTCTTTTGAATGATGAATTTTATGATACGGCATTAAATATTGGTTATGGTCAGAATAATCGCGATATGTCATGGAATATTGATTTAGGATATCAAAATCAAATATATAATTGGTATGGCTTGCCGGCTGATTTTGGTTCGACTTTACTTCCGGAAGATCGTTTTGATTTAATAAATAAAATTAATCCGAATCATTCTTATAATACTATTTCTTTGGGAGGGAACACGGAATTTAACGAAAGTATTTTTAGTAAAGTAGCAACTAAATTTACGCACTTTTCGGATAGTTTTTCTTCTTCAGAAAATCGTTTTTACCTAAAACCGACTTTTAAAGTTGATGTAATGGATCAGTCAGTTAATACGAATGTGATTATTGACCACGTAAGCGGAAGTTTTGAAAATAATTATTTCCAAACAAATACAGGCCCTGTAAAATATAGTTTGACCAATTTTGGAATCGAGCCAAGTTTTGTAGTTAATGAAAATGACTGGACTTTAGAATTAGGAGCAGGATTGTATTATGCATTGGATTCTGAAAATAGCGGAAACAAGTTTTATATTTATCCAAAAGTAAATGCTTCATATAAATTGGTTGGGGATTTAATGATTTTCTACACAGGTGTAAATGGAAGTTTAAATCAGAACTCATACGCTGATTTTGTAACTGAAAATCCGTTTTTGTCGCCAACATTAATAGATATGAGACCATCAAGTACTCAATATAATGCTTTTGTGGGTTTGAAAGGGAAGCTGGCTAACAATGTAAATTATAATTTGACAGGTTCCTATTTGAATGAAAAAGATAAAGCCTTGTTTAAAAGCAATAATTATACAGAAGATTTTTCAAACCAAAATTACGCTTACGGAAATTCTTTTGGAGTTGTTTATGAAGACATCAGGACACTTCGTTTTTATGCAGAACTAAAAGCTGATTTTTCTGAAAATGTTACTTTCGGAATTAACGGAACTTTTAATAGCTACAAAACCGATGCACCCACAGAAGCATGGAATTTGCCATCAATGAAATTGAGTTCTAATCTGGATGTAAATATAACCAAACAATGGTATGCGGGTTTAAATGTTTTTTATGTGGGGGAACGTAAAGATATGCAGGCAAATACCGATTTGGCAACAGATCCTGTTTTAGTTACTTTAAAAAGTTATTTTGATGCCAACGCACATTTAGGATACAAACACAATGAGCGTTTGACTTTCTTTTTAAAACTAAATAATATCGGAAATCAGGCTTACGAAAAATGGCTAAATTATCCTGTGCAAGGATTTCAGGTGCTGGTTGGAGCGAATTATAAATTTGATTTCTAAGATTCCCAAATAATGATGTCACCCTGAGCGGAGTCGAAGCCCTTTTCGGTTTACATGCCTTCGACTTCACTCAGCCTGACAGAAAATAAACTTTAGATTACAAATCTCAAACTTAAATTATAAAAAAAAGGAGCTTCCATAATTTTGGAAGCTCCTTTTTTTGAACTCAAAAGTCTTTTATTCTGTAAATGGAATTGCAACTCTTGCTTTATCCCAGCCTAAATTTAAAACAATACCTTTGTCCTCTTTTGTGAAAACCATTGAGAAAGCTTCTAACGATTCATTAGCTTGGGTTATTGGAACTTTTAATCTTGCCACATCATTGTCTGCTTTATAAGAATAAGACCCCCAAACATTTAAATCTTTACTTACGATGAGGGTAAAAAAATCTTTTTCAGGAAGAGCAAATAAAGTATAAGTACCGGCTTTAATTTTCTTGTCACCTAATTTCATATCCTTGTAGAAAGTAATTTCAGTAGCTTCATTAGCACCCAGTCTCCATACTTTTCCTTCAGGAACAAGTGTGTTTAAATCACGCCCTTTGAGTTGGGGTCTGCTATAAATGACTTTCACTATTTTGGCAGCATCTTTATAATCATTTGGATATGAAGCTGCATCCATTGGACTTTTATCTAAGTCCGGAAATTTTTGAGCATTGATATTTGATGATAAAAGCATTGTAATACCAAAAGCAATTGTCGTAATAATTGTAGATTTTTTCATAATGATTAGTAAATTAATAAGAGTAAATTTATAGATTGTTTGTTGAAAAAACTCAAAATAGGATGTTAATTTTTCAACCGGGGAGAAAAATCGAATCATTTGCTTATAACTTGTTTTGCTGCTGCGAAAAACCTTTGCATCTTTGTAACTTAGAACCTCAGTACCTAAAAAAAATGACTTTCAAACAAAAAATACATACTCATTATTTGCAAATGGTTCAGGATCGGATAGATGTTTTTAAAGACATGATTTCGGCTTTGACTGAAGATTCTAAAAATGATGCCAAAGGATCTGCCGGTGATAAACATGAAACGGCTTTGTCGATGATGCATATCGAACAGGAAAAATTAACCAATAAACTAAAAGAAGCGATTGCTCAAAAAGCAATTTTAGATAAAATAGATGCTTCAAAAACTACAGAAAATATTATCTCCGGAAGTCTGGTGAAAGCCAACGGAATTTTTTTATATCTAAGCGTGGCACTTCCTAAGATTTCAATTGATGGGATAAATGTTATTGCCCTTTCTGCACAATCTCCTCTTGGTTCTCATCTGATGGGAAATAAGGCAGGTTTTCAATTTGAGATTAATAAAACACATTATACGATTGAAAGTGTTTCGTGAATTTCTTTTCAGGTTATTATGGAGCAAATGCATTTTTTTGACACTTTAGAATTGTATGCTTGATGATTTTTTAGTGTTTATGAATTATTACTGAATTTAATTTAAACTTCTGTTTTGAAATACTATGATTTGTATCTCTTTTTAAGCCGAAATTGAAATTTTCAAGTATAGCTCTTTTTTTAATGTTAAAATTTTACATTTTATATGTAAAAACGCTTTTTGAGTTTTAAATTATAACTTAAATGAATATTTATGTTTTTCAATTATAACCATTACTGCATCTTTGCCCTATCGAAATAAAATTTATAAAATAAAATATAAGAATTATGTGTGGAATTGTATGTGCCTTTGACCTGAAACAAAAAGCCGAAACTTTAAGACCTCAAGTATTAGAAATGTCTAAAATCATTCGTCACCGCGGACCGGACTGGAGCGGTATTTACAGCAATGATAAAGCAATCTTATCTCACGAGCGTTTGGCAATTGTTGACCCGGCTTCAGGAAAGCAGCCTTTGTTTACTGAAGATAAAAAATTAGTTTTAGCTGCAAATGGTGAAATTTACAACCACAGAGAATTGCGTAAACAATTTGAAGGTAAATATAACTTTCAGACTGAAAGTGACTGTGAAGTTATTTTAGCACTTTATAAAGAAAAAGGGCCTCATTTTGTTGATGAAATGAATGGAATCTTCGGATTTGCGATTTATGATGTAGAGAAAGATGAGTATTTTATCGCTCGTGACCACATGGGAATTATTCCATTATACATCGGTTGGGATCAGGATGGAACTTTCTATGTAGCTTCAGAATTGAAAGCTTTAGAAGGATATTGTACAAAAATTGAATTGTTCCCTCCGGGACATTATATGACAAGCAAAGATGGCGAATTTGTACAATGGTACAAAAGAGACTGGACAGAATATGATGCTGTAAAAGATAACGAAACAAGTATTCCTGCTATTAAAGAGGCATTAGAAGCTGCTGTTCACAGACAATTAATGAGTGATGTGCCTTACGGAGTATTACTTTCAGGAGGTTTAGATTCTTCTATTACTTCGGCTGTAGCCAAAAAATATGCACAAAAACGTATTGAATCGGATGATACTACAGATGCGTGGTATCCGCAATTGCATTCTTTCTCAGTAGGATTAGAAGGTTCTCCTGATTTAGCGGCGGCACAAATTGTAGCAAAACATATCGGAACAATTCACCATGAAATTAAATTTACAATTCAGGAAGGTTTAGATGCTGTTCGTGATGTAATTTATAACCTTGAAACTTATGATGTAACTACGGTTAGAGCTTCGACTCCAATGTGGTTGATGGCAAGAGTTATCAAATCTATGGGGATAAAAATGGTATTGTCAGGTGAAGGTGCAGATGAGTTGTTTGGAGGATACTTATACTTCCATAAAGCGCCAAACGCAAGAGAATTCCACGAAGAAAATGTTCGTAAATTAGGGAAACTACACATGTACGATTGCTTACGTGCCAACAAAAGTTTGGCAGCCTGGGGAATTGAAGGTCGTGTACCATTCCTGGATAAAGAATTTATGGACGTGGCAATGAGAATCAACCCACAAGATAAAATGATCAACAAAGAACACCCGATGGAAAAATGGGTAGTTCGTAAAGCTTTTGAAGATATGTTACCGGAAAGTGTAGCATGGAGACAAAAAGAGCAATTTTCTGACGGAGTAGGATATAGCTGGATTGATACATTGAAAGAAGTAGTGGCAGAAGCAGTTTCTGATGAGCAATTGGCAAATGCGAAATATAAATTTCCATTGCAAACGCCAACGTCTAAAGAAGAATATTACTATCGTTCCATTTTTACAGAACATTTCCCAAGTGATGCAGCAGCATTATGCGTACCTCAGGAAGCAAGCGTTGCTTGTAGTACAAAAATTGCTTTGGAGTGGGATGAAGCTTTCAAAAACATGAACGACCCTTCAGGAAGAGCTGTAGCAAGTGTGCATGATGACGCTTATCAAAAAGCATAAAGATAATATTTTGAGTTTGTAATTTGGAAAACGTTCTCGGCTTGAGAACGTTTTCTTAGTTTATAGAATTGTTTAATTGATTTTATTTTGTAAGTTTAATCGTTTATTATTTAAGTGTTTATTTAATTTTTTATATTTGAATCTTGCAGAATGAATTATATTTTTTTTCTAAAAGAAGACAAATTGAAACAAAATAATAGTAAAAAAGAATAGTATGTCTGGAATATTGGCCGTTATTGGTAAAGGAAAAGACCCACAACTCGTAAAAGAGCTTTCTGGAAGAATGTCTCATCGGGGTCCTGATGAAAGTGATTTGCATATTATGGAAAATGGCAGCATTATTTGTCATGAAAGTTTGTCAATTATTGATTTGAAGTCAGGTAAACAGCCTATTCAGGGAACTAAAAATGCCTGGATGATTCATGATGGAGAAATATATAATCATCAGGAATTGAAAGAAGGGATTTTAAAGCATCATACATTTAGAACAAAGTCAGATTCAGAAGTAATTGTGCATTTGTTCGAAGAATTTGGATATGATTTTTGTAATATGCTGGATGGTGATTTTGCTTTTGTAATTATTGATGGTGATGATTATATAGCAGGCAGGGATCCAATCGGGGTTAAGCCTTTGTATTATGGATTAGATGAAAGGGGGAGGATTTATTTTTCTTCAGAAATGAAATCAATTGCAGATCAGTGTAAATCATTTTCAACTTTTCCTCCAGGGCATTATTATACAGCTAAAACCGGTTTTGTAAAATATTATGATCCTGAATATGAAGATCATGAAAATGCGAATCAATCCCTTGATTTAGATTTAATTCGTGAAACGCTGACTGAAGCTATTCGTAAACGTTTGATGAGTGATGTTCCTGTCGGAGTATTGCTTTCAGGTGGTTTAGATTCGTCTTTAATAGCTGCAATTATTTCCAGATTATGGGCTGAAAATGGCAAAAAACTGCATTCGTTTTCCATCGGATTGGATGCAGATTCTCCTGATAATAGCGTTGCTAGGAGAGCTGCTGAATTTTTAGGAACAGAGCATCATGAAATTCATTTTACTATTGAAGAAGGTGTTGAAATAATAGAGAAAATTATTTATTATATTGAGACCTATGATATTATTTCGGTAAGAGCCGGAGTACCTATGTATTTATTATCAAAAGCTATAAGTGAAAAAGGAGTAAAAGTGATTCTTTCCGGTGAAGGAGCTGATGAGATTTTTGGAGGTCATTTGTATTTTAGAAATGCGCCTTCAGCTGAGGAATTTCAAAAGGAAACAATTGAAAGAGTTCAGAAATTATTTACCGCAGATATATTACGTGCAGATAAATCGACAATGGCAAATAGCTTAGAAACCAGACTTCCATTTTTGGATAAAGAATTTCTGGATGTTGCTATCCGAATCAAAACTGAAGAAAAACAGCCAAAAACATATGATGGTGTTGAGAAATACATCTTAAGAAAAGCATTTGATACGCCTCAACAACCTTATTTACCAACTGAGGTTTTATGGAGACAAAAAGAACAATTTTCGGATGGAGTAGGATATAGCTGGATTAATGAGTTAATAGAATATTGTTCGGCTCAGGTTTCAGATGAGCAATTGGCCGGAGCAGCAGCAGAATTTCCATATAACTCACCAACAACAAAGGAAGCTTATTTTTACAGATCTGTTTTCCATAAATATTATCCACAAACCAGTGCTGCGCAAACCGTTAGAAAATGGATACCGAAATGGCAGGATAACCCTGATCCAAGCGGAAGAGCAAATTCTGCTCACGTAAAAGCTGATACTGAGATTGCAAAATCAGGAATAGTTGTTTAAATTCGAATAATGAAATTCCAAATTCCAATTTGGAAACAAAATAAAAAAATCCGAAACTACATTTCAAATGTTTGTTTCGGATTTTTTATGCAATCTCAGGTTTTAAATTTCTTTGTTTTTAAATTGTATTTTGTATTTAAGGCTGAATTTTTTTAGAAAAGAGGATAATTTTTGGAATTTGGAATTTATTTTTTGGTTTTTTTAATAATTGTGTTAATAACTTAGATGCTTTAAATGGCATTTTAAGAGATATATAAATTGCGTTTTTATATATTTGCGTGTTAGACAATAATTACATTTTTTAGAATAAATTATATGAGCGAAGAAATCAAGAAGAACAATTATTCAGCAGATAGTATTCAGGCATTAGAAGGAATGGAGCATGTGAGAATGCGACCATCGATGTATATAGGAGATGTAGGGGTTCGAGGACTGCATCATTTAGTTTATGAGGTTGTTGATAACTCTATTGATGAGGCGATGGGAGGACATTGTGATACCATCGGTGTTGCAATTAACGAAGACGGCTCAGTTACAGTAGAAGATAATGGCCGTGGTATTCCAGTTGATTTACATAAAAAAGAAGGTGTTTCGGCACTTGAGGTAGTAATGACTAAAATTGGTGCCGGAGGTAAATTCGATAAAGATTCTTATAAGGTTTCAGGAGGTTTGCACGGTGTTGGGGTTTCGGTTGTAAACGCTCTTTCCGTTCATATGAAATCAACTGTTTTTAGAGACGGTAAAATCTACGAGCAGGAATACGAAAGAGGTAAGGCAATGTATCCGGTTAAACAAATCGGAGAAACTGATAAACGAGGTACGCGTCAGACTTTTTATCCGGATGATACCATTTTTACTCAGACAACAGAGTTCTCTTATGATACTTTGTCGGCCCGTATGCGTGAGCTTTCCTATTTAAATAAAGGAGTTACCATCACTTTTACTGATAAAAGAGAAGTTGATAAAGACGGAAACTTTGTTCAGGAAGTTTTTCATTCAACAGAAGGACTTAAAGAATATATCCGTTATTTAGACGGTAACCGTGAGCCAATTATTTCTCACGTAATCAGCATGGATCACGATAAAGGTGAAATTCCGGTTGAGGTTGCCCTGATTTATAATACAAGTTACACAGAGAACATTTTCTCTTACGTAAATAATATCAATACACACGAAGGAGGTACGCATTTACAAGGTTTTAGAAGTGGTTTGACAAGAACCCTTAAAAAATATGCTGATGCTTCCGGAATGTTGGATAAATTGAAATTCGAAATTGCAGGAGATGACTTCCGTGAAGGATTAACAGCTATTATTTCGGTAAAAGTTGCTGAACCACAATTTGAAGGACAAACTAAAACCAAACTTGGAAACAGAGAGGTAGTTTCTCCGGTTTCTCAGGCTGTTGGAGAAATGTTAGAAAACTATTTGGAGGAAAATCCAAATGATGCCCGTATCATTATTCAAAAAGTAATTTTGGCTGCCCAGGCCCGTCATGCTGCTAAAAAAGCACGTGAAATGGTACAGCGTAAAACTGTTATGGGTGGCGGTGGATTACCGGGAAAATTATCAGATTGTTCTGAGCAGGATCCTGCAAGATGTGAAGTTTACCTTGTCGAGGGAGATTCGGCTGGTGGAACTGCGAAGCAAGGCCGTGATCGTGCATTTCAGGCAATTTTACCCTTACGTGGTAAGATCCTGAATGTAGAAAAAGCAATGCATCATAAAGTATTCGAAAATGAAGAGATTCGTAATATTTTTACAGCACTTGGTGTTACTATTGGAACAGAAGAAGACAGTAAGGCATTGAATCTTTCAAAACTGCGTTACCATAAAGTAATTATTATGTGTGATGCCGATGTCGATGGTAGTCATATTTCTACCTTAATATTAACGTTCTTCTTCCGTTTTATGAAAGAATTGATTGAAGAAGGCCACGTTTATATTGCTGCACCGCCTTTATACTTAGTTAAAAAAGGGAACAAAAAAGAATATGCATGGAATGATGTTCAACGTGATCAGGCTAATGAAAGAATGGGTGGAAGTGCAGCTATTCAACGTTATAAAGGTCTTGGAGAGATGAATGCTGAACAATTGTGGGAAACTACAATGGATCCGAATTTCAGGACTTTACGTCAGGTAAATATAGATAGTTTAGCTGAGGCTGACAGAGTTTTTTCAATGTTAATGGGGGATGAAGTTCCACCACGTAGAGAATTCATTGAGAAGAATGCAGTTTATGCCAATATTGATGCTTAAAAAGTTTATTGTCAATTCGTTTAATTGTTTAAATTTACTTAAATGATTAAACGAATTGACGATTTATTAAATAAACAAATTAACTAATAACCAATAAAGTATAAAATATGAAAGTTACCATTGTAGGAGCAGGAAATGTTGGAGCCACTTGTGCAGATGTTATTTCTTATAGAGGAATTGCAAGCGAAGTTGTATTGTTGGATATTAAAGAGGGTTTTGCCGAAGGGAAAGCGTTGGATATTATGCAATGTGCAACAAATACAGGTTTTAATACCAAAGTATCAGGTGTAACTAATGATTATTCTAAAACTGCCGGAAGCGATGTAGTTGTTATTACATCAGGAATTCCCAGAAAACCGGGAATGACTCGTGAAGAACTTATAGGTATAAATGCAGGAATTGTAAAAACAGTTGCTGAAAATGTATTAAAACATTCTCCAAATACTATACTAGTTGTTGTTTCTAACCCTATGGATACGATGACATATTTGGCATTAAAATCTACAGGATTGCCAAAAAACAGAATTATTGGTATGGGGGGAGCATTAGATAGTTCAAGATTCAGGACTTATTTATCTCTTGCTTTAGATAAACCGGCCAATGATATTTCAGCTATGGTAATTGGAGGGCATGGAGACACAACCATGATTCCTCTAACTCGTTTGGCATCTTATAACGGTATTCCGGTAACAGAATTTCTTTCAGAAGAAGTTTTGCAAAAAGTAGCTGCAGATACTATGGTTGGCGGAGCAACTCTTACAGGTCTTTTAGGGACTTCTGCATGGTATGCGCCGGGAGCATCTGTTGCTTATCTGGTAGATAGTATTTTAAACGATCAAAAGAAAATGATTGCCTGTTCTGTTTTTGTAGAAGGAGAATATGGTCAAAATGATATATGTATTGGAGTACCTTGTATAATTGGTAAAAATGGAATTGAAGAAATTTTGGATATTCAGTTAAATGAGCAGGAAAAGGCTTTATTTGCTAAAAGTGCAGATGCAGTTAGAAGTATGAATGATGCCCTAAAATCTATTTTAGTATAATGATTTTCGTAAAAAAAAGATAAGGCTGCACTTTTGCAGTCTTTTTTTTGAGATTAATTAATAAATAAATTGGTTAATCTTTTCGTAAATTATATATTTGCTCGGTTTAAAAAAAATGTTGTAATTCGTGATCTAGTTTTTTAGTTTTCAAAACTCATGTCAGGGCTTATTTTATGGGACTTTAAAACAAAAACAAACAATAAAACATAATTAATTTTTAGTAATAATGCAGAATAAAGGACTTATTAAATTTTTCGCAATTCTATTTGCATTGGTAAGTATTTACCAACTTTCGTTCACTTATGTGGCAAGTAACGTCAAAAGTGAGGCTAAAGCTTTTGCAGGAGATAATCCTGATAAAGAGCTAAAATATTTAGATTCTATTGGTAAAGAAAAAGTGGTGAATCTTGGATTTACGGATTTTACTTACAATGAAGTAAAAAACAAACAAATCAATAAAGGTCTTGACTTAGAAGGAGGAATCAACGTTATTCTTCAGATTTCTATTAAAGATGTTTTAAAAGGATTAGCAAACAATTCTAAAAATCCGGTTTTTAATAAATCATTAGCTGACGCGACTGCAAATTTAGAAGGAAATAAAACTTATTTAGATAAATTTTTTGAGGCTTTTGATGCGAATTCAAAAGGAACAACAAAATTAGCATCTCCTGAAATTTTCGCTAACAGAAATCTACAGGGTGAAGGCGGTATTGCTTTTGAAATGTCTGATGCCCAAGCGCAAAAAGTAATTAGAAAAAAAGTTGATGAGTCTATCGAAAGTGCTTATAAAGTATTAAGAGAGCGTATCGATAAATTTGGTGTAACACAACCAAATATTCAAAAATTAGGTGCTTCTTCCGGAAGAATCTTAGTTGAACTTCCTGGTGCAAAAGATGTAGACAGAATTAAAAAATTATTAGGTGGAAAAGCTCAATTAGAGTTTTGGGAAACTTATAAAATGGAAGAAATCGGAAACTTTTTAGTAGCTGCTAACGAAGCTCTAAAAAAGACTGAAATCAAAAAAACAGAAACTAAAACAGTTGCTAATGATTCATTGAATGCTTTATTAACTGATACAAAAGATTCTACTGAAACTAAAAAAGGAAACAATCCATTATTTGACAAAATTCTTGGTCAGGGTGGTGGACCAGTTTTAGGTTATTTTGCACCAAAAGATACTGCAGTTGTTAATGGATATTTAAAAAGACCTGAAATCAGAGTTCTTTTAGCTGCTGATCAACACTATGCAAAATTTGTTTGGAGTAAACCAACTACAATAAAAGATGCAAAAGCAAAAGATATTGAAGTAGTCGAATTATATGCTTTAAAAGGAAACAGAGACAACATACCTGCTATGAGTGGTGGTGTTGTAACTGATGCCAAAGATACTTTTGACCAAATGGGTAAACCGGCTGTTTCTATGCAAATGAACAGTCAGGGAGCTAAAGTTTGGGAAGAATTAACAGGAAGAGCTTTTTCTCAAAAAAGTTATATTGCTATCGTTTTAGATAACATCGTATATTCTGCACCAGGTGTTACCAGCGGACCAATCGCAGGTGGAAGATCTGAAATTACAGGTGCTTTTGATGTTGCGGAAACCAAAGATTTAGCAAACGTATTAAACGCAGGTAAATTACCGGCTACTGCAGATATTATTCAATCAACCGTTGTAGGGCCATCTTTAGGTCAGGCAGCAATTGATGCAGGAACAATTTCTTCTGTACTAGGATTTTTATTAGTTTGTTTATGGATGGTATTCTATTATGGTAAAGCTGGTTGGTATGCTAACCTTGCGTTAATATTAAACTTACTTTTCTTATTTGGAATTATGGCAAGTTTTGGTTTTGTATTGACATTACCGGGTATTGCAGGTATCGTATTGACATTAGGGACTGCAGTAGATGCCAACATTATTATATTTGAAAGAGCGAAAGAAGAACTACGTGAAGGCAAATCATTATCAGAGGCAGTTGCTGCTTCTTATGGATGGCACGGAGCAATGCGTTCTATCATCGATGCAAACGTTACGCACGTTTTAACTGGGGCAATCTTGTTTATTTTTGGAACAGGACCAATTAAAGGTTTCGCTTTAACATTACTTATTGGTATCGTAACTTCAATGTTTACGTCAATCTTTATTGCCAGAATTTTT
Source organism: Flavobacterium sp. Flavsp81 (assembly GCF_059491325.1). Taxonomy (NCBI): domain Bacteria; kingdom Pseudomonadati; phylum Bacteroidota; class Flavobacteriia; order Flavobacteriales; family Flavobacteriaceae; genus Flavobacterium; species Flavobacterium sp. Flavsp81. The sequence goes on from NZ_CP168505.1 coordinate 5,094,094, forward strand.
ATCGATAGAAATATTGCCGGAAAAGGAGATTTAACTTTCTCTACAAATATTACTAAAAACTGGTTTACTAATTTCCACTTTGACTTTATCAAAATCAAAAAATTCACTTATATCTTCTCTTCAATTGTGGTTATTGTAAGTTTAATTTCTATCTTTTTCGTTAACGGATTAGATCAGGGTGTTGATTTCGTTGGAGGAAGAACTTTCCAGGTTAAATTTGAAAAACCGGTTGATGCAACTGTAGTTTCAGATGAATTATCTGCTGCTTTTGGAACTCCTGTTGAGGCTAAAATCTTAGGAGATGACGATCAGTTGAAAATTACAACTAAATACAAAATCCAAGAAGAAGGAGTAGCAATTGATGAGGAAGTGAATCAAAAATTATATGCAGCATTAAAGAAATATTACCCTAATACCTCTTACGATAAATTCACTAATACTTATGATGGTAAAAGAGTGGGAGTACTACAAGCTTCTAAAGTTGGAGCTTCTATCTCTGAGGACATTAAAACAAACTCATATTGGGCAGTTCTTGGTGCTATGGCAGCGATCTTCTTATACTTAATGGTATCTTTCCGTAAATGGCAATATTCATTAGGTGCGATTGCAGCTGTTGCGCATGACGTAATCTTTGTATTGGGAATTTACTCTTTATGCTATAAATTTATGCCTTTCCACATGGAGATGGATCAGCACTTTATTGCTGCGATTCTTACTGTAATTGGTTACTCAATGAATGATACTGTAATTGTATTTGACAGAATCAGAGAGTTTATTATCGGAAATCGTAAAGGAACTTTCGAAGATATTGTAAACGCTTCTATTAATACTACATTATCAAGAACATTGAATACTTCATTAATGATGATCATTGTATTATTGACAATGTTTATCTTTGGTGGAGAATCAATCAGAGGGTTTATCTTCGCCATGTTAGTTGGTATTGTTGTAGGAACTTATTCTTCATTGTTTATTGCTACACCAGTATTGGTTGATACAATTTCTAAAGATGATAAACACATAATCGAAGACAAGCATAACAAAGAATAATTAGTTACTATAAACTATATTAAAAGATCCAGTGAAAGCTGGATCTTTTTTTTGTGCTGTGTTTTAATTAATTAAAAGTGATATATGATAAAATATTCCCTGGTTTATTGGCTCTACATATTAAATACGAAATAGGAAGCCCGTTTTGTTATCGGATTTCATTATGACTATGGAAGAGAATTTAACTACAAAAATTATATTCATCAATCATTTTATAAATTGCAAATGATGTATTATTGATTAAAGAAACTAATACTTCAATATGAAATCTAGTTTAGTCAGAAGTTGATTTCGCCATGTACAAATGTTGATTTTCTATTTTGTAAAGCGAAAGAGCTAAGATTGAATTGATATTAAGCAAATATTTGGCATGCTTCAAAAACGTAGAATCAGGAAATGTAAATCAAGTTATAATATTAAAATATTGGAATGTCATATCAACAATAAAGCCCAATATCTAAGATATTGGGCTTTTTATATAAATATATGAAATTTAATTTAAGAAGTGGCTAATGGATTTCTTTTAGCCCTAATGATAAAGAAAAGACCAATAATGATAAAAGGTATACTTAACCATTGTCCAGTCGAGAATAAACCTAATTCGCTTTCAAAACCGCCTTGGCTTTCTTTTACAAATTCTACAATAAATCGCACCATAAATAAAAGTACCAAAAACAATCCGAATAAATAACCTGATCTAAGTCTGGCATTTGTTTTCCAGTATAAAAAGAATAAGATTGCAAATACAAAAATATAGCAGAATCCCTCATAAAGCTGAGTCGGGTGTTTTGCAGGGACCTGAGCTAATAAATCAGCAAATTTCGGATCTGTAGCAATAGCGTTATAAGCATCTTTTGGGTTTGCGATTTGAGTTGCATTTACCGCTTCACTTTTACTAAACTGGTCGTGTAAAAAACGAATTCCAAATGAGGAGGAAGTCTCGTGCCCAATAATTTCAGAGTTGAAAAAATTTCCTAAACGAACAAATATAGCACCACTGGCTACCGGAATAACAACACGGTCTAAAATCCATAATAAAGGACGTTTTAAGATCTTTCTGCTGTAATAATACATGGCGATAATAATTCCGATCGCCGCACCATGACTTGCCAGACCCTGAAAACCTGTGAATTCGAATTTTGGTTCAAATCTAAAGGGTAAAAAGATTTCAAGTAAATGATTTCTAAAATATTCCCAATCGTAAAATAAAACATGTCCTAAACGAGCGCCTAATAAAGTTGCTAAAACAGTCCAGACAAACAAAGAATCTAATTTGTCTATTGATTCATTTTCGCGTTCAAAAATCTTTTTCATTATAAACCATCCCAATCCAAAAGCGATTACGAACATTAAACTGTAGTAGCGAATCATAAAAAATCCTAAATCAATTCCTTCTGAAGGGTTCCAAATGATATTTAAGGCTTGTGTCATATATTAAAATTGTTTTTTGTGTTGTAAAAATAAATATTTAAAACAGAGTAAATCATTATTAAAAGTTAATGTTTATGCGAACATTTCTTTTCCGGAACAGGATCATAGCCAGACCTTCCCCAAGGATGACAACTCAAAATACGCTTCATTCCCAAATAACCTCCATACCATAATCCGTGAGTTTGTAACGCTTCAATCATATAACTTGAACACGTTGGTTCAAACCTGCATGACGCCGGTGTGAAAGGCGAAATTGCATTTTGATAAAACCTGACTAATAAAACAAAAGGAGTAATTACTTTCATGGTTTATTAGAAATAGAGTAATTATATTGAAAAACTGGTACCTTCTTTTCCGTCTTTCAACTGAATGCCTAAAGCAATCAACTGATCACGAATTTGATCAGAAAGGGCAAAGTTTTTATCAGCTCTGGCCTGATTTCTCATTCCGATAAGCATGTTTACAACACCTTCCAATTTATCATTATTGCTGTCTGCAGCTTTATCATCACTTAAGCCTAAAACGTCAAAAACAAATGCATTAATTGCTGCGGCAAATGTTTTTAGATCTTCAGCAGAAATTGTTTCTTTTCCTTCCTTCAATAAATTGATATAACGAACAGCTTCAAATAATTGAGCAATTAAAATAGGTGTATTAAAATCGTCGTTCATTGCATCGTAACACAATTGCTTCCATGAAGAAAAATCAATAGAACTAGAAGCACTTGGTGGTATATTTGGTAAAGCATCGACAGCTTCCATTAATCTTTTATATCCTTTTTCAGCAGCAACAATTGCATCATCAGAAAAATCTAAAATACTTCTGTAATGTGCCTGCAGCATAAAGAAACGTGTTACAGAGGCTGAAAAAGCTTTGCTTAAGATGTTGTTGTCTCCACTTAAAATTTCACCGGGTAAAATATTATTTCCAGTTGATTTTGCCATTTTCTTACCGTTTAAAGTAAGCATATTGGCATGCATCCAATAATTTACAGGTGATTGACCTGTGCAGGCTTCATTTTGCGCAATTTCACATTCGTGATGTGGGAATTTTAAATCCATTCCGCCACCATGAATGTCAAAATGGTTTCCTAAGTATTTTGTACTCATTGCAGTACATTCAAGATGCCAGCCCGGAAAACCATCACTCCAAGGTGAAGGCCATCTCATAATATGCTCAGGTTCTGCCTTTTTCCAAAGTGCAAAATCCTGAGGATTTCTCTTGTCAGATTGTCCATCAAGATCACGGGTATTGGCAAGCATATCTTCGATATTTCGTCCGCTTAATACTCCGTAATTTTTGGTTTCGTTATATTTTACAACATCAAAATATACAGACCCGTTGGCTTCGTAACCAATTCCGGTATCAATAATTTTTTTGATGATTTCGATTTGTTCAATAATATGTCCTGTTGCAGTTGGTTCAATGCTTGGCGGTAAGAAATTAAATGACTTTAAGATATCATGAAAGTCTACTGTATAGCGTTGTACAACCTCCATTGGTTCTAATTGCTCCAAACGTGCTTTTTTGGCAATTTTATCTTCACCTTCATCAACATCATCCACAATGTGTCCAACATCAGTAATATTTCGAACATAACGGACTTTATAATCCAAATGCAAAAAGTATCTGAAAATTACGTCAAAAGACATAAAAGTTCTCACATTTCCTAAGTGTACATTGCTATAAACCGTAGGTCCGCAAACATACATTCCAACATTTCCTTCATGAATAGGGTTGAAATTTTCTTTTTCACCCGAAAGTGAATTGTATATTTTTAGATGCTGGCTTGTATATAAAGGCATATTGTTATTATTATTTAATCGTGATTAGTCAGATTTATTTTTTTGAAAGATAATATTTTTTAAATTATTTGTTTGATTACAATTTTTTCAAGTTTTTTCACAACATTGGATATATTTATTCCTCTGATACCTATTCAAATCTTTTGAAATAACTTAAAGTCCTATTTTTGATAATCAAAAATGAAATTATCTTAAATTAGTATTTCTCAATGTTACTAGCAATGTTTGTAAACAATTGACGAAGAAACTTCTTTTCATTTGAGTAGTTATTCAGAATAATTTATTATTAGGAAATTTACTAGTTTATTTGTAAATATCCAAAAAAAAGTATTGAATTTTGCCAAACTTCTTCAGCTTCTCATAGAAAAAGTATCCATGTTTTTTGAGATTTAATATAGGTTAGTTGTTGGTTCGTTTATCAATTAACCAGATCAACGATTAACCGGTTAAACTAAAATTGTGTATCCAATTTAATATAATCCAAAAACTCTCTTTTAGTTTGAGGATCCTTAAATTTTCCACCAAATTCAGATGTTACGGTACTGCTTTCAATATCTTTGATTCCTCTTGAATTTACGCAAAGGTGTTTAGCATCAATTACGCAGGCAACATCTTCGGTACCTAAGGCTTTTTGTAATTCCTGAACAATTTGCATTGTCAAACGTTCCTGAACCTGAGGCCTTTTAGCATAATATTCTACAATACGATTCATTTTAGATAAGCCAATAACTCTTCCACTTGAGATATAGGCTACGTGAGCTCTTCCGATAATTGGCAGTAAATGGTGTTCGCAGGTAGAATATACAGTGATGTTTTTTTCTACTAACATTTCACCGTATTTGTAATTATTCTCAAAAGTGGAAGCTTTTGGCTGTTTTGAAGGGTTTAGACCACCAAAAATCTCTTTTACAAACATTTTTGCCACTCGGTTAGGAGTACCTTTTATGCTGTCATCCGTCAAATCCATTCCTAAAGTTTGCAGAATGTTTTCGACATCTTTTTTTATTTTTTCTATTTTTTCATCATCGCTTAGGTCAAAAGCATCCTGTCTTACAGGGTTTTTTGCATTGCTACTAAAATGATTGTCTCCTATTTCGTCTAAAAAATCTTCGTTATTTATCATTAAAAACTACTATTAGTATGGGTATATTCTTTTAAGGCGGTAAAGATAATTAATAAAAAGGAAACCTTTTCTATCGTTTTTACTATTTAATTACTCCTTTTGGATATAATTTAAATTAAAACGAAATCGGGGTTTATTAAAAACACAAAAGACAATAACTGATGTAATTATTGTCTTTTGAAAGTTATATTTTTTGCTTTTTTATCTTTTATTGTAAGCTATAAGTGCTTCTTTTAATATGTTTACAGCAGTAACCAAATCTTTTTTGTTTAAGACGTAGGCAATTCTAACTTGATTTAACCCCATTCCGGGAGTCGAATAAAAACCAGCAGCTGGTGCCACCATTACGGTTTCTCCGTTCAAATCATAACTTTCAAGAAGCCATTGTGCAAAATCTTCAGAATTTTCTATTGGCAATTGTGCTATACAATAAAAAGCTCCTTTTGGTTTTGTTACGATTACGCCTTCAATTTTATTCAATTCGGTGATCAAAGTGTTACGTCGGCTTTTATATTCTGAAATTACTTCATCAAAATAACTCTGAGGAGTGTCTATAGCAGCTTCACAAGCAATTTGTTCGATTGTTGGAGGACTCAAACGTGCTTGCGCAAATTTCATTACAGTAGCCAAAACAGCTTTATTCTTGGTAACCAAACAGCCAATCCTTGCGCCACACATACTGTAACGTTTAGAAACGGAATCTACCATAATCACGTTTTGCTGAACATCGTCTAAATTCATTACGGAAAAATGTTCATCGTCACCGTCATATAAAAATTCACGATACACTTCGTCAGCAATTAAATACAAATCGTGCTTTTTAATTAAATCCGCTAATTGTTTGATTTCTGATTCAGAATATAAATAACCTGTTGGATTTCCGGGATTACAAATTAAAATAGCTTTGGTTCTGGATGTAATCAATTTTTCGACATCCTCAATACTTGGCAAAGCAAATCCGCTCTCGATTGTAGAAATTACAGGAACAACTGTTGCACTTGTCGATGATGCAAATGCATGATAATTAGCATAAAAAGGTTCCGGAATAATGATTTCATCTCCCGGATCTGTAATTGTGGCCAATGCAAATAACAAAGCTTCAGAGCCACCAGTAGTTACAATGATGTCTTCAGGGTTTACATTTACATTTTGACGTTGGTAAAATTTCGCTAATTTGTTTCTATAACTTTCATATCCGGCTGACGGACTGTATTCTATAATACTTAAATCAATATTTTTTACCGCCTCGATGGCCACTTCGGGTGTCTTGATATCCGGTTGACCAATGTTTAAATGATACACTTTCTTTCCTTTTTTCTTAGCAAGATCTGCATAAGGTGCAAGTTTACGTATCGGAGATTCGGGCATGTTTTTGCCTTTGTTTGAAATTGTTGGCATTTGCTTTATTATTGAAGTGCAAATTTGCATTTTTTTTTCGAATTTAGCGTACACAATACCAGTAGTTATAAAAATGTAACAATAATCAATATTTTTAGTAATTTTATAATAAAAAATTATCAATGAAAAAATATATTATATTATTTTTTGGGCTTTTGATATCTTTTACACTAAAAGCTCAGGATGATTTTTTAATTGAAAAGGATAAAAAGAGAATTACAATCCCATTTAAACTGATTAATAACCTGGTTTTTATTCCTATAAAAGTAAATGGTATCGAATTGAATTTCTTGTTGGATTCCGGTGTCGAAGAAACTATTTTATTTAGTATGGAAGATAAAAAAGAAGTTAGTTTCAAAAATGTACAAAAAATTAAACTTCGTGGTTTAGGAAGTGAAGAAGAAATCGAAGGTTTAAAATCAACAAATAATATATTAGAAACGCATGGGATAAAATCGGTTAATCACATGGTTTATATAATTTTAGATCAAGGATTCAATTTATCTTCACATATTGGAATTCCTGTAAATGGAATTATTGGATATAAATTTTTTAAAAATAATATTGTAGAAATTAATTATCAAAAGAAAAAAGTTTTTATTCATCAAAACAATGAAGAAATCCGTAAGAAATTCGATAAAAAATTTAAAACAATACCTTTAACGATCGAAAGGTCCAAACCTTATCTTGTAGCCACTGCGGTTGTTGACAGTATAAGTATTCCTGCAAAATTACTTGTTGATATAGGTAACAGCGACTCTTTTTGGGTTTTTGAAAATGATAAAATAAAATTACCGAAAAAGAATTTTCCTGATTTTTTAGGAAAAGGATTTAGTGGAGATATTGAAGGACATCGTGCAAAAATTTCCAAATTTTCGTTGGTTGGTTTTGAGTTTAAAAATCCAATTGTTTCTTTTCCTGACTCCAGCTCTATAAAAAATGTAAAAATGGTTGTCGATAGAATGGGTTCTGTCGGAGGCGAAGTTTTAAAGCGGTTTACAATTATTTTAGATTATGCTGACCGCAAAATGTATTTGAAAAAAAACAATAAATTCCATGAGCCTTTCAGTTATAATAAAAGCGGAATTACAGTCCAGCATAACGGTTTGCAATGGGTTCAGGAAACGGTTCATTTTGAGATGGTTAAAGTAGTTACGGGAACAGATGAAATGAATAGGGATTCAAGAAACAGAGAAGAGAATTTTAAATATAAATTTCAATTAAAACCTGTTTATGAAATTGTAAATGTTCGTAAAAATTCTGCTGCAGAAAAATGCGGTTTACAAAAAGGAGATGTCATTGTCACTATAAATGGAAACAACCCTTATAAATATACTTTACAGCAAATTAATAATCTTTTGAAATCTGAAGAAGAAGTTTGGATTAATCTGGAAGTTGAGCGTAATAGTGTAATATTGAAATTCCGTTTTCATTTGTTGGATGAGCTATAATCTCAGTAAATTGAATTTGTTTCTGATATTTAGATAGTTAATATGTTTTTATTTCGACAAAAGTTGAATCTAATCCGTGATTTTGTAAGTAAATTGATTTTATTTAAGTAAATTTAATAAAACGTTAATAAATAATTTATGATAAAAAAACACTTTTTCCTGATTAAGTATAGTTTTCTTTTTATCATTTTCTTTTTTGTTCCTGTCAAAAGTTTAGCTCAGTGTGCAGGTAATGATGCTAATTTTGAAGTTTGTGATATTCCTGATTCGGCGAGTAAGGCAATTTCTCTTTTTGCATTATTGGGAGGAAGCCCGGTCAGTGGTGGTGTCTGGTCAGATGATGATAATTCAAGAGGTCTGAATTTAACTACTGGCGTTCTAAATGCTCAGACAATTCTTAGCAGCGGTACTTATCATTATACTTATACCGTTACAGGTGCCAACGGTTGTATAGATAATACAGCCACTATAACAGTTATAATTGGAGGATATGCAGGAGTTCCTTCTCCTAGTGTATCAGTTTGTAATGACAATTCCTCGTTTAATCTTTTTCAGGTATTTAATGGTACTTTTTTGAGCCCGCAATCAAACGGAGTCTGGCATGATGATACTAATAATATAGATGTAACATCTTCAATTTCTGTAAAAGATCTTTTAGGAACCTTTCAATATACCTATACTATCCCAGCCATAGGAAGTTGTCCTGCAAAGTCCTCAACTGTAGAAATTACCATGTTTAGAGCTCCAAAACCAGGAACCCCAATTCCCTTAGTATTATGTGGTACAGATGGTTTGGCAGCTTACAGCAATCTTGATTTGAATGATTTACTTTTAGGAGAGGATAGTGGCGGATCATGGTGGCCCGATTTTAGATTAAGTTCGCCTACTGATCACCATGTTAATCTTCAGGAATTGTTTGATACTTATGGAGAAACTACACATCACTTTGTCTACAAAGTCCTTTCTGATAATTCTATTTGTACAGATAAATCAACAACCCTTGATATCAGACTTGAAAAAAAGCTGGATTTTACACAAGCAAAAGTAGTTATCAGTTCGGATATCTGTGAATCGGAAATTGCTGATGCAAAATATACAGCAACTATAACGCAAGGGATTCAAGCTATCCCGAACGGAGAATATGAAATTACTTTTAATGTTTCGGGATCAAATGGAGGCAGCGAAATAATAAAAGCAATGTTTGTAAACGGAGAACTTTCGTTTCCGATAAAATCGAGTTATTTTCAGAAAGTGGGCGCTTTTACAGTTACTATTAATAATATAATTGCGACTACCAGTCAAAAAGCATGTGTCAATATAATTAGTAATTTATCAGATGTCTTAAATATATATCCGAAACCAGTTTTGGACGGAGCAATATTGTTAGCTAATGCTATTTGTCAAAATAAAAATGCATTAATACAAATTTCAGAAGCTTCTGCATTAGCAGATGGAACTTATAATATTCTTTACAATATATCAGGTGCCAACACGGCATCAGGCCAAATGGCAACTATTACAGTTATTGGAGGTAATGCAAATTTTACAATTCCACCAAATTTAAATTCAAATAATGGTACCTCAATTATTACTATTACGACTATTACAAATTCAGCTACTCCATACTGTACAAATACTGCTAATTTAAAAGGAAATCTAATTATAAATCAGCTGCCGGATGCAGCAAATTTAAAGGTTGAAGTGTTAGATGGTTGTTTTAATAAACCTTTTTCTGCTTCAGTTTCCGGGCTTGGAACATTGACTAATGTTACAGTTTCATATATAGTATCCGGAAGTAATCCTGCAGCAACGCAAACTGTTGCTTTAGCTGTTGTAGGGGGAAAAGCTAATTTTACTATTCCGGCTATTTTGCTTCCAAATACTGGTTCTGTCACTATCTCGATTACTAATTTGGTTAATAATGCTACTGCTTGTGATGTGAATTTAACAACTGTTTCTGATACGTTTTTAATAAATCCTATTCCCGTAGCACCAATTGCATCTGATCAGTCTTTTTGTAAAGTTGATGGGGCAACGATTGTTAATTTGTTACCAAACGGAGCACAATATAAATGGTATAACTCAGCAACTAGTACTATACCTTTGGCAAATACGTATATTTTAAAATCAGAGAATTATTGGGTAACAGAAACTTCTGCAGCAGGCTGTACTTCCCAGGCAACGGTAATTACGGTCACAGTAAACGATTCGCCGGCGCCGGTTTTAGATCTGGATGGACAAAATTTTTGTGGTTTGGAAAATCCGACTATTTTAGATTTATCCAATAAAACCAATGTAGCCCCAAGTGTGGTTTGGTATGATGCTTTAAACAACGGAAATTTATTGTCACAAACAACAAAACTGGTCGATAAGGCCATTTATTATGGTTTCGATTTTACCACAACAACAGGCTGCATTTCAGAAGGTCATATTGAAGTAGAAGTATCTTTGTCTGATTGTGATGAAACCGAATATGAAACCTTTTTTATTCCTGACGGATTTTCACCAAACGGAGATAGTGTAAATGACACTTTTACGATTCCTAAAATTGATTTTTTATATCCGGATTATACCCTCGAAATTTATAATAGATATGGTAATGTTTTATTCAAAGGGAATAAAAATAAGCCGGATTGGGACGGAAGAAATTCCGAAGGAGCTGGCTTGGGTGACGGAGTAGTGCCAAATGGGGTCTATTTTTATGTTATCCATTTTAATAAAGACAACAGACCTGTTAAGCAGGGGCGCCTTTACTTAAATCGATAAATCTTCATTTACTTTTTAATATAGTTTCAAATGAAAAAAATAATACTTTTTGTAAATTTTCTCTTTTGTATTATATCGGCATCTGCACAACAGGATCCTGAATACACACATTATATGTACAATATGAGTGTGGTAAATCCTGCCTATGCAACGGGTACTGCTACAATGTTAAATTTAGGAGGATTATACAGAACGCAATGGGTTGGAGCTGTGGGGGCGCCAAAGACATTCACGTTTTTTGGACATACAGCCTTAAGTGAAAAGATTGAAGTTGGGGCGTCATTAATTTCAGATGATATTGGGGATGGCGCAAAAAAAGAAAATAATTTCTACGCTGATTTTGCTTATGTTCTGAAACTAGAAGGAAAAAACAAACTTTCTTTAGGATTAAAAGCCGGGTTTACTTCTTTGCAAACTAATTTTAACGGATTTCGTTTTACCGATACACCTACAGATCTGGCTTTCTCCGAAAATATCAACGTAACAAAACCTAATATTGGAGCAGGAGCTTATTATTTTACTGATAAATATTATGTTGGATTTTCGGTGCCTAATTTACTGAGTTCAAAACACATCGAAGAAAAATCAGGAATTAACGCATATGGTTCCGAAAATATCCATGCTTTTTTAACCGCCGGATATGTTTTTCAGATTAATGATGTATTTAAATTAAAACCGGCATTTATGTCCAGGTTTGTACCTGGAGCTCCGGTTTCAGTTGATATTACTGCAAATGTTTTATATAATGATAAGTTTGAGCTGGGTGCTGCCTACAGAATCAATGATGCCATAAGTGCTTTAATGAATATAAATGTTACGCCGTCTCTTAGAATTGGATATGCTTATGATTATACCATTTCAAACTTAGGACAGTTTAATTCAGGAACTCACGAGATTATGTTGCTTTTTGATTTAGATTTATTAGGAAAAGGATATGATAAATCACCAAGATTCTTTTAAAATAAAAAATATGAAAAAACTATTCGTTATAATATTCGTATTTTCTATACAGTTTATAAATGCACAAAATCAGGATTTGGTGAGGGCCAAGCGTTTTTTTGACAGGACATATTATGCTGAAGCCATCATTTTGTATGAAAAATTAGCTGAAGAAAAACCTTCTCAGGAAGTCATTAAAAATCTGGCGGATTCTTATTATTACACAAATGATTTGATTAAAGCGCAACGTTATTACAGGCTTTTGATTGAAAATTATGATAAAGATTTAGACAGGAATTATTATTACAGATATGCACAAACCTTAAAGGCAAGCAACAGCTACGATGATGCGAATACTGTTTTAAAAGAATATTATGCAAAATCGGCAAATGCTGAAGATGCAATTAATTATGAAAAAGAATTAAAAGAACTTGAAAACGTTTCGGCAATCGGCAATCGTTTCGAAATTAAAAATTTAGCAATAAACACTCCGAATTCTGAATTTGGAGCGGTAAAACATAATGATAATCTAGTCTTTGCAGGAGTGAAACTGAAGCCCGGATTGTTTGATAAAAAGTATAAATGGGATAACAAAGCTTATTTGAATTTGGTCGCAATACCATTAAAAAACATCAATTCAGCTGATTCTGTTGCACATTATTTTTCTAAAGAATTAAAAACGGGAATGCATGAATCAAATGCTGTTTTCACAAAAGATGGTAAAACGATTTATTTTACCCGTAATAATTCCAAAAATGGCAACAAAAGAAAAAATGAAGAAAAAATTTCAAATCTTCAGATTTTTAAGGCTGAATTAGTCAGTGGAAAATGGACAAATATAGTTTCGCTTCCTTTTAATAGTGACGATTATTCAGTAGAGCATCCGGCTTTAAGTGCTGATGAAAAGACACTGTATTTCGCTTCAGATATGCCGGGAACATTAGGCTCTTTTGATATTTTTTCGGTAAATGTAAATCTGGGTGCTTTTGATATTCCTAAGAATTTAGGACCAATTATCAATACAGATAAAAGAGAACAGTTTCCTTTTGTATCAAAAGATAATAAACTTTATTTTTCGTCTGACGGGCATTTAGGATACGGATCTCTTGATGTTTTTGTTTCTGAAATTGATGGAAAAAAATATAAAAAACCTGTAAATATTGGTTTGCCTTTAAACTCAAATTCAGATGATTTTTCATTTACCATAGATTCGGATATTAAAGAAGGATATTTTGCATCGAATAGGACAGGAGGAAAAGGCAGTGACGATATTTATCTATTTAAGGAAATAAAAGATTTAATTGTAGAAGACTGCAAGCAGCTTATCTCCGGAATTATTACAGATGCTGACACAAAATCAGCATTAGAAAATGCGACCGTAGTATTGCAGGATTCAGACAAAAAAACTATTAATACAGTTACTACAACCGCAGACGGGAAATTTAGTTTTACGGTTTTTTGTGAGACTTCATATATTGTTTTAGCGGCAAAAGAAAAGTATACAGATAATTCGAAATCCTTAATTTCAGGAAAAGAGAGAAATGTTTCAAATGATGCTTCCATGGCATTAAAATCATTAGAAATTATTAGACAGGAAGAAAAGAAAATTGAAGAGCAGAAAAAAGAAAAAGAAGCTTTGGCATTAATTGCTTTGGATGAGGAAAATAAAAAAGCCAAAGCGGATAAAATTGCTGCGGAAGAGGCTAAGAAAAAAGAAAAAGTAAACCAAATTTTATCCCGGGAAAAAGACGTCATAAAAGATAAAGACAGACTGATTATAAAAACTGACCCTATATATTTTGATTACAATTTGTGGTATATCCGTAAGGAATCTAAAGTCATTTTAGGAAGAGTTGTTGCTCTTATGAAAAAATACCCGGAGATGATTATCGAAATAGGATCACATACAGACTGCAGAGGGAATGCTAAATTTAATGAAGATTTATCTCAAAAGAGAGCAAATTCGACGAGAGAATTTATAATTGAGTCAGGAATTAATGCAGAAAGAGTTATGGCTAAAGGTTACGGAGAATCAGTACCAATTATCAAATGTAAAACTGATGATTCCTGTTCAGAAGAAGAGCATGAATTAAACAGAAGAAGTGAGTTTGTGATTAAAAATTTATAATCATTTTTCATAAATTAATTAAGAGACCTTTCTTTTTTATTTAATTTTATAGAATAACAATGAATATAAAAATTTAAATATGAGAAATCTAAGCTTATCGTGTTTGCTTTTGACCTGCTTCGTGCTTCAAAGCTGTAAAAATGAAAATCCAAAACAAGTTGATGCACTACAGGCTGCTGATACGGAAAAACCTGTAAATATTCAATGTTATAAAGCAATATATGAAAAGGATACTATTGACTTAAAATTGAATACTTTAAAAAACGGAAAAATAACCGGAAGTATGGTCATGAAAGTGGCTTCTGCACCAGAGAAAACCGGTGATATCAAGGGGGAATTTCATGGAGACACCTTATTTGCAGATTATACATTTATTGAAGGAGGCAATAAAAACAGAACGTTCAAAAATCCAATGGCGTTTTTAAAGCGGGAGAAACAACTCATTTTAGGAAACGGAACGATGCAGACTACGATGGGTGTGACGTATTTAGTTAAAGATAAACCTATCGATTTTGATAATGTGAAATATAAATTTACAACTATTGACTGTGTTGATAAATCAAAATAACAAATACAGTCGATGATTTTACAAAAAAAAGCCGTTTCTTAAATTAGAAACGGCTTTTGTTATTGTTTAGATTTCAATTTTTTTATAAAACTTCTCCTTTAATTTTTAAGGCAACTCTGCCATCAGGATAATTTACGGCATTGGTTTCTACAGTAATTGTTTTACGAATAGGACCAGCACTCATGTTATATTTAACATCAATTTTTCCTTTTTTCCCTGGCTGAATAGCAGCAGCAGGTTTTGTAACAATAATTGAACTCAATGTTGATTGAGCATCAATAATTAATAACGGTGCATTTCCGGTATTGGTAAATTCGAATGAACGAACAGGATTATCACTCTTCGAAATTCTTCCGTAGTCAATAGTATTGTCTGGGTCGGCAAATTCAATTTTTGGGCCATTTTGGGAATAACCTGCCAAACTAACCAATACTATTGCAATAAATTTAATAACATTTTTCATTTGAAACTGTTTTTAAGATATAAGTAAATATACTTTCTTTTAATTAATACACAAATTATTATTTCGCTTTTTATAGTGTACTTAATTATTTACTTTTGCTGTCAATTATTATTACAAAAACTAAACCAAAGTATAAAGGTTTATTTGTTTAACTGTTTAATCGTTTATTTGATTGACGGTAAACAATTAAACAGTTAAGCGATTTCAACGATAAAACAAGAAACGATAAATGACAATTCCAGCACAATTTGACGCTAAAACGATCGAGAATAAATGGTATGATTACTGGATGAAAAATAACTATTTTCATTCAGAACCAGATCATAGAACACCTTATACAATTGTAATCCCGCCACCAAATGTCACAGGAGTTTTGCATATGGGACATATGTTGAATAATACAATTCAGGATGTTTTAATTCGCAGAGCACGTCTTAAAGGTCTTAATGCCTGCTGGGTTCCGGGAACGGATCACGCTTCAATCGCAACTGAAGCAAAAGTTGTAGCAAAATTAAAAGCAGAGGGAATCAATAAAAATGATTTAACCCGCGAAGAATTCTTGGCGCACGCTTGGGAATGGACAGACAAATATGGTGGAGTTATCCTTGATCAGCTTAAAAAGTTAGGGGCTTCATGCGACTGGGAAAGAACTAAATTTACTATGGACCCTGACATGTCAGCATCTGTAATTAAATCATTTGTGGATTTATACAACAAAGGATTAATTTACAGAGGATACCGAATGGTAAACTGGGATCCGGAAGCTAAAACCACTTTATCTGACGAAGAAGTAATTTATGAAGAACAACAAGGAAAACTATTTTTCTTAAAATATAAAATTGAAGGTTCAGAAGATTTCCTGACGATTGCTACAACGCGTCCTGAAACTATTTTTGGAGATACTGCTATTTGTATCAACCCAAATGATGAGCGTTTCATACATTTGAAAGGTAAAAAAGCAATTGTTCCAATTTGTGGAAGAGTGATCCCAATTATCGAAGATGAATATGTAGATATTGAATTCGGAACAGGATGTCTGAAAGTGACTCCGGCCCACGATATGAATGATAAAACATTAGGAGAAAAACACAATCTTGAAATCGTTGATATTTTTAATGAAGATGCTACTTTAAATAGCTTCGGATTGCATTATCAGGGAAAAGACCGTTTTGTGGTTCGTACCGAAATTGCAAAAGAATTAGAAGAGATTGGAGCTTTGGCTAAAACCGAAATCCATTTAAATAAAGTAGGAACGTCTGAAAGAACCAAAGCGGTAATCGAACCAAGATTATCAGATCAATGGTTTCTTAAAATGGAAGATTTAGTAAAACCGGCAATCAAATCTGTTTTGGTTGATGGTGATATTAAATTACATCCAAAACGTTTTGAAAATACCTATGCACATTGGTTAAACAATATTCGAGATTGGAATATCTCCCGTCAGTTATGGTGGGGACACCGAATTCCGGCGTATTACTATGGAGATGGAAAAGAAGATTTTGTAGTTGCAGAATCTATAGAAGATGCTTTGGCTTTAGCTAAAGAAAGAACCAACAATCAACAACTGACAACCGATAACCTTAAACAAGATGTTGATGCCTTAGATACCTGGTTTTCAGCATGGCTTTGGCCAATGTCAGTTTTTGGTGGAATTATGGATCCGGAAAGTGAAGATTTCAAATATTATTATCCAACAAATGATTTGGTTACAGGTCCGGATATTTTATTTTTCTGGGTTGCCAGAATGATTATTGCAGGTTATGAATATACCGGTCAAAAACCATTTAAGAATGTGTATCTGACAGGTTTAGTGCGTGATAAACAACGTCGTAAAATGTCTAAATCATTAGGGAATTCTCCTGATCCTTTAGATTTAATAGAAAAATTCGGTGCTGATGGTGTTCGTGTAGGATTGCTTTTAAGTGCTTCTGCAGGAAATGATATTATGTTTGATGAAGAGTTGTGTAATCAGGGAAAAGCATTTTCTAACAAAATTTGGAATGCCTTTAAATTGATAAAAGGATGGGAAATTTCAGAAACTATTCCGCAGCCGGAATCATCAAAAACAGCAATTGAATGGTATGAAGCGAAATTGCAGCATACCTTAGTTGATATCGAAGATAACTTCGAAAAATACAGAATTTCAGATTCGTTAATGGCAATTTATAAATTGGTTTGGGATGATTTCTGTTCCTGGTTTCTTGAAATGATCAAACCGGCATACCAACAGCCAATTGATAAAAAGACGTTTGACAAAGCAATCGAAATGTTAGAAAATAACTTAAAATTGCTTCATCCGTTTATGCCTTTCTTAACAGAAGAAATTTGGCATTTAATTGCTGAAAGAACTGCAGAAGAAGCTTTAATTGTTTCGACCTGGCCGGAATTAAAATCATTTGATGCAAAATTAATTGCTGATTTTGAAAATTCAATAGAAGTAATTTCAGGGATCAGAACGATTCGTAAAGACAAGAATATTCCGTTTAAAGATACTATTGAATTAAAAGTAGTGAACCATGACAAAGCTTCCACTTATTTTGATTCGGTTGTAACTAAATTAGGAAACATTACTTCATTAGAATATGTTTCTGATAAAGTTGACGGGGCATTATCTTTCCGTGTAAAATCGAATGAATATTTTATTCCGATTACAGGAAATATTGATGTTGAAGCTGAAATTACAAAATTGACAGAAGAGCTGAATTATACCAAAGGATTTTTGAAATCTGTTGAGACAAAACTTTCAAACGAAAAATTTGTAAATGGAGCTCCGGAAAAAGTTTTAAATATAGAAAAACAAAAACAGGCTGATGCGTTGGCAAAAATTGCTACGATTGAACAGAGTTTAGCCGGATTGAGATAAGAATCAGATTTTCTTTTTAAAAATAAAACGCCGACAGATTTCAGAAATCTGTCGGCGTTTTTGATTATTTAGAGATAATTATTTTTTATCAGTTGTCTGTGCTTTTTCTTCCCAATGGGTGGCAAGATCATTATAATTAACGGGATTTGCAGGTTTTTGATTGATTAATCTTCCCGATTCAAATGCCCTGACGAGAATTGTTTCTATCGCATAATCTTCATTTACTTCATATGGCTGATATTCTTTTTTTAAACTGATGTTAAACATACTTGCCGTAGTATTTGAAACGAATGCCTTAAAACCACTTTTTAAAGTCCTGATTAATTCGTAAGTAGTTTTGCCGGTTTGTCGATGTATCAGTTTGACCAAAATTTGTCCTTGTTTTCGGGAGAGTTTTTTTAATCTGTCTTCGAACTCATTGTTCAGGTAATCTTCAACGATTTTAAAATATTTTTTCTTCTCGCGATTGGTTTTCAAACGTGCCATTCCATTATTTAAAGCGGTCAGTCGATCTGCTGCCAGCTTTGCATACGGATACGTTTTATAAACACGGTTTTGAAGTATCAGGAATTGCTTTTGACTTTCAGGATCCAGCTTTTCTTTTGAGATAATAATTTCGGGCAACTCAATAGTATCATTAAGGATTGAGTCGTTTTCAGTAAGCGTATAGCCCATCTCAGAATTTTCTTTAGGTGTCACTTGTGCTTTAGCAGCAACAGAAATTAAAAGAAAACATAAAATACAAATTGTAAATCTCATAGACATAATTAATTTAAGTGTAAAATTATACATTATATACACAACTGTAATACCAAAGTTATAAATTAGCAAAAAAATATTTTATGAGTATAAAATCAATATTAAATGATACCTCAATTGCTTTTTTAGAAAGCTATCTTAATAATGCTTCTCCAACAGGTTATGAAAGCGAAGGGCAGAAGCTCTGGATGAATTATTTGAAACCTTATGTAGATACTTTTATCACCGACACTTATGGTACTGCCGTTGGAGTTATCAATCCTGAGGCTGAGTTTAAAGTAGTAATTGAAGGACATGCAGATGAAATTTCATGGTATGTAAATTATATTACAGATGACGGTTTATTATATGTTATTCGAAACGGAGGTTCAGACCATCAGATCGCACCATCAAAAAGAGTCAATATTCATACTAAAAAAGGAATTGTAAAAGGTGTTTTTGGATGGCCGGCGATTCATACACGTTTGCGTGATAAGGAAGAAGCTCCAAAAATCAGTAATATTTTTATAGATCTGGGCTGTGAAACCAAAGATGAAGTTGAAGCCATGGGAGTTCATGTTGGCTGTGTGATTACTTATCCTGATGAATTTATGGTATTAAACGAAAACAAATTTGTTTGCCGTGCAATTGATAATAGAATGGGTGGTTTTATGATTGCCGAAGTAGCGCGTCTATTACATGAAAATAAAAAGAAATTACCTTTTGGATTATATATTGTAAATTCGGTTCAGGAAGAAATTGGCCTTCGTGGTGCCGAAATGATTTCACAAAGAATTAAACCAAATGTAGCTATCGTAACAGATGTTTGCCATGATACAACAACTCCTATGATTGATAAAAAAGTAGAAGGAGATCTTAAAATGGGTAAAGGACCGGTAATCGCTTATGCTCCTGCTGTACAGAATAACCTGCGTGAATTGATTGTTAATACTGCCCAGGAAAATAAAATACCTTTTCAGCGTCATGCCACATCAAGAGCTACAGGAACTGATACTGATGCTTTTGCTTACAGCAATGGTGGAGTCGCTTCGGCATTAATTTCACTGCCTTTGCGATATATGCATACAACTGTCGAAATGGTACACAGGGAAGATGTTGAAAATGTAATTCAATTGATCTATGAATCATTACTGAAAATTGAAAACAACGAGACTTTCTCTTATTTCAAGTAAAAAAATAATTAAAAAGTCAATTTGGTTATTTTATAAGTAACCAAATTGACTTATAAAAGCAGTATTTTTTACTGTTTTATAGTTTTTAGTTTGATATATTGCAAACAAATTTTATAAACTTAAAATCTGTTTGATGAAATATATTTATTTTTTGCTAACCCTCTTTTTTATCAGTTTAACAGTATCTGTTATAAATCCCAAAGAAGTTTTTACTTGTTTCCTTGAAATTATTCCTGCCATAATTGGTGTATTGATTCTGGCTTTTACCTTCAAAAAATTCCGATTTACAAATTTCACTTATACTTTGATATTGGTACATTGTATAATTCTCTTTATAGGAGGCCATTATACGTATGCTGAAGTCCCATTTTTTGATTATATAAAAGAGATATTTCATCAAAGTCGGAATAATTATGATAAAGTGGGGCATTTTGCGCAAGGTTTAATTCCCGCAATGATTATCAGGGAATTATTCATTCGCAAAAATGTAGTCAGCAACAAAAGTTTTTTCAACTTTATTATTGTCAGTATTTGTTTGGCGATTAGTGCTGCCTATGAGTGGATTGAATGGGGAGTTTCAATTGCGACAGGAGATGGAGGCGATGCTTTTTTAGGGACTCAGGGGTATGTTTGGGATACACAGTCAGATATGTTATTTGCAACTATAGGAGCCATAACAGGATTGTTGTTGTTTTCTAAAATTCAGGACAATGAAATAAATAAAGCGAACTTTTAAATTAGTTAAATGTTTAGGAGCTATTTCCTGCTATCCGCTATATCTTTTTTGCTTAAAAAAGCAAAAAAGGATGACGCTTCTATCAGGGCTAAAATCAAAAAGACCTTCTATCCCTAGAAGGTCTTTGTATTTTTGCTTACTAATTCAAAAATATTTTGTGAAGCTAATTATTTTAAATCTTTCAAAATTGCGATAGCTTCTGTTGCATTTGATAACTGTGCATATTTTAAAGCCGTAAATCCTTTTTCATTTTTAGTGTTCGGACGAGCTCCATTAGCTAATAAAATTTTAATTATTTCCACTTTATTATAACGTGCAGCAACCATTAATGGAGACATATCATCTGATTGTTCATTTACATCAGCTCCATATTCAATAAATTTCATGACTATTTGCACGTCTCCTTTAGATATGGCAACATTTAATGGTGTTGCATCATAGGTTTTAATTAAACTGTTTTTTTCGATATTAACTGGCAAGTGATTAGATGCCATTGACACATTTGTAAAAGCCACTAAGGCTACTCCTAAAATAATGATTGATTTTTTCATAATGATTGTTTGTTAATTG
This sequence comes from Flavobacterium sp. Flavsp81, assembly GCF_059491325.1. Taxonomy (NCBI): domain Bacteria; kingdom Pseudomonadati; phylum Bacteroidota; class Flavobacteriia; order Flavobacteriales; family Flavobacteriaceae; genus Flavobacterium; species Flavobacterium sp. Flavsp81. Next base: position 5,115,316 of record NZ_CP168505.1, read on the forward strand.
ATTGATTAATTATTGATGATTTTTAAAACTGATGTAAAAGTAATCTAAAAAATAATATCTTGTATTACAAGGTACTATGTTTAACTGTTTATTAACGTTTGCTTAATTTTAAAACTTTTATATTAATTTTAATATCTTATTCCCTTGCTAATATAGACGATGAAATACCTGAAATGTTACAGAATATCAAAATATTATATAAAATAAGCGAAAATTGTTATATTTTTTCAAAATCAAATCTTGACTTTTTTAACTTTACTTTAATATGAATGTTAAAATTTAACGATAGTATTTTTAAAACTAAAAAAAAACAAATGATTATATAATTTACACAAGTTTAAATTAATTAACCTTTAAACCACAAAAATATGGGAGTCATCAAAAAAATTCTTGTCGTTTTAATTTTAATTTTAGCAGTTGTATTAATTGCTGCTTACTTCATGCCAAAAGAATATGCAGTAACCAAAGAAATTACCATAAATAAACCCGTTGATTCGGTTTTTAATTATGTGAGATATTTAAAGAATCAAAACGAATTTAGTGTTTGGGCTAATATTGATCCTAAAATGAAATCAACCTACAAAGGAACTGACGGACAAGTTGGCTCAATTTCTGCATGGGAAAGTGATGTAAAGGATGTTGGTGTCGGTGAACAGGAGATAACAAAAATTACGGAAGGGAAACGTATTGATTTTGATTTACGTTTCAAAAAGCCAATGGAAGATAACGCAGTAGGTTTCATGTCTACAGAAACTGTTTCCGGAAATAAAACCAAAGTAAAGTGGGGAATAAGAGGTGTTATGCCTTACCCGATGAATTTGATGCTGCCCATGATGAAAATGGACCAGATGATTGGTAATGATTTACAAAAAGGACTTGACAACTTAAAAGTTAAAATGGAAGAATGATAAAGTTTTAGCCACAGATTATTCAAATTAAATGATTTACAAATCTGCTAATTTGAATAATCTGTGGCTAAAAAAAACTACTTCAATTTAATTTTTTTATTATAAACATTTTTTAAATCATTCTCAAACAAGGTATAAGAATCCTCATAAAATTTAATAAAATCAGGAACACTGGTTTGCCCGGGAAACGGAGCATAAAAATGTGTTGGACTTGTGGCATCATTACGCCAAACCAAAACATAAGCCAGTTCTAACTTCTCAGTTCGTAAAGTTTTAAGTAATGTTTCTGTCCACCAGGTTGCATTCGGAATTGATTCTAAACCTGTTTCAGTTAAGGCTGCTAATTTATTCTTTTTGATACCCACATCTGAAATTATTTTAAGTTTCCTGATGGCTGCTTCCAAATCATATTTGCCATCCCTGCCAAAATCACCATAATCATCCATACCAAACATATCCACATAATCATCTCCGGGATAACGTTCTAAATATTCTGTCTCAGAATTAAATCTATTGTCCGGAGAAAAAGCATAAATAAAATTATGAACACCTAAAGTATCTCTCAAGTAAGAAACAGTAAATTGCCAGACTGCAATAAAATCTTCTCGTGAAGTATATTTTTTTCCCCACCAGAACCAATCTCCGTCAAACTCATGATAAGGCCTGAAAATCATTGGTGCCAGAGAACCATCTTTTGCTTTTACAGAATGTGCAAAATCAGCAATGGCTTTTAAAATTCCTTTATATTGTTCATGACGGGAACCTCCGGGTTTAATTAATGACATGGCTGCTACCGAAACAGAATCTTTCCAATAAAAACCACCATCGGAAGCGGGGTTCAAAAAATGCCACGAAACAGTTGTAATTCCACCTCGTTCATAGGTTTCAATAATGTTCTTTTTGAGGGCTTCTTTTGTTTTTTCAATTGCATTGTTTGATTGTCCGGAAAAACCGCTGAAATCAATTCCAACTACGGCAGGATGCGAACCGGTAACTGATTTCACATCTGATCGATTAGTTTCATTTGACCATCCGTGTCCGTATTCGAGTGCATGCTGATGTCCGAAAAGAATATGTTCTTTTGAAATGGTTTTTAAATTTTGATATAAATTCCTGGTTTCTTTTGTCGCATTTTTGTCAATCTGTGCAAAAAGAAAATGCCCGGCTATCATAAATATAGATAGCAAGGCATTTTTTTTATTTGTAATAATGTTCATGGTTTAAATAGTTAGTTTAAACCCGAAAATTACTCTTTAGAAATAAGATAATCTAATACGTTTTTTTCAATACGTTGGTCAATATTATCAATATCAGCCTTAACGAATTTTTCACCCAAGATATTTTCATATAACTCAATGTATCTTTCAGAAACGGATTCGATATATGCATCAGTCATTTCAGGAATTTGTTGCCCTTCCTGACCCTGAAAACCATTTTCGATTAACCAGCGGCGTACAAATTCTTTCGACAATTGTTTTTGTTCTTCACCCTTATCCTGTCTTTCCTGATATCCGTCAGCATAAAAATAACGTGAAGAATCAGGGGTATGAATTTCATCAATCAAGACAATAACTCCATCTTTTGTTTTTCCGAATTCATATTTAGTATCCACTAAAATTAAACCACGGTCTGCAGCAATTTCAGTTCCTCTTTGAAATAAATCACGAGTGTATTTTTCTAAAACGATATAATCTTCTTCTGTAACAATTCCTTTAGCCAGTATGTCTTCACGGGAAATATCTTCGTCATGAGAACCATTATCAGCTTTTGTAGTGGGCGTTATAATAGGTTCCGGGAATTTATCATTCTCTTTTAAACCTTCTGCCATTGTTACCCCACAAATTTGTCTTTTTCCTGCAACATATTCACGGGCAGCATGGCCTGAAAGATAGCCACGAATTACCATTTCTACTTTAAAAGGATCACATAAATGTCCAACAGCAACATTTGGGTCTGGAGTGGCAATCAACCAGTTTGGTACAATGTCTTCAGTTAATTCCATGAATTTTGTTGCAATCTGATTCAAAATTTGTCCTTTGTACGGAATTCCTTTTGGTAAAACCACATCAAAAGCAGAAAGTCGGTCGGTAGCAACCATTACTAAAAGTTCGTCATTAATATTATAAACTTCTCTGACTTTTCCGCGGTAAACAGATTTTTGATTCGGGAAATTAAAATTTGTAGTTGTGATTGTATTGCTCATTATTCTTAGTTGTGTTGTGTTTTACGAATGCAAATTTAAAACTAATTAAAAGAAAAAAAGAATCTAATTTATATTCTTTTTTTTAGTCACAGTTTTCAGTCTCAGTCACAGTCTGCAAACCGAAAACTTATTTCAAGAGTGTTGAATTAAATAAATTTAAGATTCTGCTATATTCATCAATCCAGGAATATGTTTCTTTGAATCCGTGTGCCTCAACAGGAAAAGAAGCAAGGTTCCAGTTCTTTTTTTTCAACTCGATAAAACGCTGTGATAAACGAACAATATCCTTATATTCTACATTATCATCGACCATTCCGTGAAGCATCACTAAATTTCCTTTTAAATTATCGGCATAATAAATAGGAGAGCTTTTTTTATAAGAATCGGGGTCAGTTTCAGGGAAATTCAAAATATTTCCTGTGTATCCGTGATTATAATGTGCCCAATCCGTAACAGAACGCAATGCAGCTCCCGAAGCAAACTCACCGGGAGTCGTTAACATTCCCATTAAAGTGATAAAACCTCCATACGAACCTCCATAAATTCCAACTCTATTTGCATCAGTACCTAAATTATCCACCAGATATTTTTTACCATCAATATGATCCGATAAATCTTTTCCTCCCATAAAACGATAAATTCCGGTTCTGAAATCACGTCCGTAGCCATCACTTCCTCTGTAATCAATATCCAAAACGGTATAACCTAAGTCGGTTAACAAATTATGAAACATATATTCCCTGTAGTAATTACTCCAATAATTATGTGCATTTTGTAAATATCCAGCGCCGTGAACAAAAATTACAGCAGCTTTATTTTTATTATCTGTTTTAGGAGTATACAATCTCGCATTTATCGGAGTTCCGTCTTGTGCTTTGAACGTAATGATCTGAGGTTCCCTCCATTGGTATTTTTTAAAACTCTCGGAAGGCGAAGATGAAATTTGCTGCAATGTTGTATTCTTTTTGTTTTCGGCAATATAAAAATCCCAAGGGATATTTTTATAGGAATAACGTACCAAAAGTGTTTTTTCATCTGGAGATAAAATTACTTCGTTTGCTCCGTCCTTGGTTAAAATGGTTTGTAAAACACCATCGGCAGTATTTAATTTATAAAAGTTTCTGTTTCCCGGATGTGTTGTATTGGTTGTTAAGTAAAATACTTTTTTATCTTTTGATAAAGTTACATCACGAACTTCCCAATTACCTTTTGTTAATTGCGTTTTCTTTTTGGATTTTAAATTATAAGTATATAAATGAGAGTATCCGGTCGCTTCAGATTGAAAATATATAGTTTGATTATCTGCTAAAAAACCTAAAGTTCCGGAAGAAAAAGAATAAGACGGAATACCGGGGCCGCCAATCCATGCTTCATCATGCTGATGCTCAATTTCTTCAAAATCCCCTTTTTCAAGATTTAAATTCACTAACCATCTGTCTTTATTGTCCTGACTTCTGATTTCAACAATGGCAAAAGAGCCATCTTCATTATAAATCGGAGCCTGCGCTACAATTAGTTTATCTTCTTTGGCTTTGTTTTTCAAATTATCATATAATTCATAATACTTTGGAGTATCCTGAATGTGGCTTAAAGCCGAAAAATTTACAAAGTAAACGGAATCTTTTGCAACAGAATATATAGCAAAACGGGTTTTAACAAAATTCTTTACAGAAACTTTTTCCTTTGTTTCCTGCGTTTGGTTATAACCGTCGGCAGTTATAAAAACTTCCATTTTTTCCTGCTTAGTATCTAGTGGCTCAACTAAAATAAAAGTGGCGAAATTTCCATTTGGATTTACTTTTAAACTATAAAAATCATCTTTTCCATAGTAATATTCTTTTGAAAAATCATCTTTTACAGCTTTACTTTTAGCCAGATTCCATTCTTTTTTTGCTTCCTGATCTCTTATAAACTGAAATAATTCTTTTTGTTGAGTCTTTAAATAAGAATCTTTTTCAGGTTTGGGGTCTTTTTTGTTCCCTTTGTTGAAATTAGTAATTTGTAAAACGGTTCCTTCTTTGGTATTGTATTTAAAAATGTTATTATTTTGTTCGAAGAATATTATTCCTGTCTGATTTCCTAATTGCAAATTAGAAATAGGCGCAGATTGCTGTAATAACTTTTTGATTGATTTGGAATGAATAGAATACGAATACAGGTTTCCTTTGTCGAGATAATAAGCAATATCGGATCCAGATTTAATTTTAAAATCAAAATGAGAAAAGGCAGCTTCTTTCGGAGTTGCAGCTTCTGGTTTTGTCATTCCTTTTTGCCAAAAGTATGTACTTGCTCCCAATTCATCTTTTGGGTTCCATTCAAAGTAAACTTTTTTTCCATCTAATGACCAGCGTCCGTTTGTTGGTTGATTTCCAATATATGATTCGCCTTTCATTATTTCTTCTAACTTCAGATTTTGACTGCTTCCGGTTATTGAAAAAATTAAAAGAGCAAGGATAAAAAAGTTTTTTGTCATGGTTAGTACGATTTGAGAAAGCAAAAATACACTTTGAAAAGTATTAAAAAAATTGTGTTTAACTTTTTTGTAAGCTAAATCTTTATGGAATTGATTTAAAACAAAAAATCCTTGAAAAATTACTTTCAAGGATGAGGTTTTTTATGTGAAAAATTATTCAAAAGATAAATATACAAAACTTAATTTACAGCAAATTCTCTGTTTAGAATTTTAGACGAAATATATTTTGCTACTCCATCTTCTGCATTGGTTTTTATAATTTCTAAATCAGGTAATGTTTCTTTTAATAAAGTTGGTGCATTTCCCATAATTAGTCCTTTTCCTGATACCGATAACATCTGAACATCATTGAAGCCATCTCCAAAAGAAACCGCTTCCGCTAAAGTAAAACCTTCTTTTTCAAGTACTCTTTCAATGGCTACAGCCTTATCAATAGATTTATCCATAAATTCAAGGCAAGTTGGTAAACTGAATGCATGATGCAAATGCTCTGAAGAATTCGCGAGAATAGCATCTTTTAATTTTACTAATTTTTCATGATTATCACATGAAAAGAAAATTTTAATGGCTCCAAAATCTTCAAGAGTTTTATAATCTACCAATTCAGGGTGATATTTTAATTCGGATTGAAAAGCATTTAGTTTTTCGCTTAATTTATTGGTTTGCCAAACATTTTCCTTAAATAAAACCACAGTAATTTCCGGATCAATATCAACATTTAAAGCCGCTTTGACAATATCACTATCTAAATTGAAAGAAAACAATTCTTCTTTTTTCGGTGAATGGATTCTGGCTCCATTAGAACTCACTAAATAAACCGGAACTTCAAGTGTCTCTATAATAGCCATCGCATCAAGATGATGACGGCCTGTAGCAACAACAATAAGATAATTTTGATTGTGAAGTTCCTGAAAAACTGATTTGGTGTAATCTGATATTCTGTGTTGAGGGTTGAGTAAGGTTCCGTCTAAATCACTTACAACCACTTTTATATTTTTAAACTTAGTCATGTTAAAGATCAGGTATTTATGAGGTGCAAATTTACGGTATTATGAACGGAGGAGCAATTATTAAAGCTTGGAAATGGATAGGTTTATTATTTATTTAACTATTTCTTTAATAAATAATCTCATGTGTTTTTAATTTTTATAATGCCAGACTTATATAAGTTTAATGCTTTCTGTATAATATTTTCAATTTGTTCCAGAGGTAAATCTTCATCAGGATTAAACAACATAATTTTCATTCTGGAACGATTTTCCTGAATTAAAAATGTTTCTTCAAAGTGTTTTCCTTCCACAATTCCAATATAAGGTTTTTTGTGTTTTTTGTGAATCCATAAGTAGCAGAACATTTTCCCTTTGTAACAAAAAAATGGCATTCCGTATTTAAGAACGTTGGTGATGTCTGCATCTTTTTTCAGAATAATTTCTCTTAATGCAAAGAGTGTACCTTTTATAGGTTCTTCTTGGTTTAGGTAGAAATCATTTAGTTGTTTCATTAATTAATATAGCAATAAGAGTTGCGAAAGCATTTCAATCAAAAAAAATATTCGTTTTATGCATTTCTATAAAAGACCTGTATAAAACGAATATCATTAAATATCAAAACACATTTTACGATTTACATTTGACATTTTACTAAAAAAATATTTTACGAAATTAATCGTGATTTTCTATTTGTTTATAAGCGTCAATTACTTTTTTAACCAATCTGTGACGAACGATGTCTTTATCATCAAGATAAATAATTCCAATTCCGTCAACGTCTTTCAGAACTAAAATAGCTTCTTTAAGACCGGAAATAGTTCTGCGTGGTAAATCGACCTGCCCGGGATCACCCGTAATCATGAATTTGGCATTTTTTCCCATACGGGTCAAAAACATTTTCATTTGTGAGTGGGTTGTGTTTTGAGCTTCATCCAGAATTACAAAAGCGTTATCAAGGGTTCGCCCACGCATAAATGCCAGTGGCGCAATCTGAATAATTCCTTTCAAAATGTAATCTTCCAGTTTCTCATTTGGCAGCATGTCACGCAAAGCATCATACAGAGGCTGCATGTACGGATCAAGTTTTTCTTTCATATCGCCGGGTAAGAAACCAAGATTCTCTCCTGCTTCTACTGCCGGACGTGTTAATATGATCCTTTTTACTTCTTTTTCTTTAAGTGCTTTCACAGCCATAGCAACACCTGTATAGGTTTTACCGGTTCCCGCTGGCCCAACTGCAAATACCATATCATTTTTTTTGATGGTATCTACCAATAATTGCTGGTTGGGCGTCATGGCTTTTATGATCTTGCCGCCAACTCCATGAACTAATATTTTGTCATGATCTAATGATTTTCTTTCATCCTGGCCATCACTCATGATTACACGTTCAATTACATTATCATCAATATTGTTATATCGGGTAAAATGGAGCATCAGCCTTTGAAATCTTTTTTCGAATTCATCTAAAACTTCTTTTTCGCCAAATGCTTTCAAAGTCGTCCCTCGTGCTACTATTTTTAGCTTTGGGTAATACTTTTTGATTATTTCAAGATGAGTGTCTTGAGCGCCCCAAAAGTCTTTTGGAGCGATGTCTATGAGCTCGATTATTCTTTCGTTCAAATGAGGTAGTTTTAAATTAAAATTAAATCTTTCTATAAATCAATTGGCTGTCGGGTCTTTTTTATTAAAAATGCAATTTGTCTTTATCTTTCTTGCTTTTTTGTAATTACTATTACTAGCTTTGCATTTCTCAAATTTAATGAAAATTAGATTTAAATACTATCAATAGTTATAAACAAAATGATGTCAATAATTACCCTTACTACGGATTATGGCTTAAAAGACCACTTTGTTGGTTCGCTGAAAGGGAAAATCTTGTCTGAATATTCAGAAGCTAAAATTATTGATATTTCACATGATATAGATCCATTTAATACTGCCGAAGCAAGTTATATTGTTGGAGCATCTTATTTAAGTTTCCCAAAAGGGACTGTACATTTAATTGGTGTTGATATTGAACGTAATAAAGAGAATCAGCATATTGCCATGCAATGGAATGATCATTACTTTATATGTGCAGATAATGGTATTTTAAGTATGCTTACGCAGAAAATTGTTCCGCAGAAAATTGTCGAAATAAATATTCACGATCGTTTTCCCAGTGAATTCAGTGATTTGGATATTTTTATACAAGTGGCGTGTCATATCGCAAAAGGAGGATTGTTGAATGTCATTGGAAAAGAAATTCAGGAAATCAAACAAATTACGGAGTTACAGCCTGTGGTATCAAATGACGGAAACTCGATAAAAGGATATGTAATTTACATTGACCATTTTGGAAACGTAGTAACCAATATTTCTAAAAGGCAGTTTACGGAAATTGCTAAAGGACGTTCTTACGAAATTATAATGAAACCGAAGAATATTAAAACCATTTTACCTAACTATTCAGCAATTGCGACATCTGATAAATATCCAATCAAAACATATGAAGGCGAGAAACTGGCTATTTTTAATGAAGCAGGTTTCCTTGAAATTGCCATTTTTAGGAGCAATCCATCAAATGTAGGTTCGGCAAGCAGTTTATTGGGATTAAATTATCGGGATGTTATTACTATTCAATTTTTGAGTTAGTAATTCATCAAAATAAAATACATTTGCACCCAAATTGAATTAAAGGAATATATGTTTGTTCGAATAGTAAAAATGAGTTTTCATGAAGAAAAAATTCCTGATTTCCTGGAGAATTTTGAAATCATGAAAGACAAAATACGAAATGCAGAAGGAAACCGTTTTTTAGAATTGTATCAGGACAAAAATAACAAATGCGTATTTTTTACTTACAGTTACTGGGAAACTGAAAATGACTTAGAAAACTATCGACAATCTGAACTTTTTAATTCGGTTTGGGATTTTACAAAAAAGCTTTTCAATGAAAAACCTGAAGCCTGGAGTGTCGACAAACTTATAAGTTTAGAGTAATACAAATAAACAATTAACGATTAAACGAATAAACGTTTTTTACATGAAATCAATCATTTTACGAGAAATAAAATCTTTTTTTGGTTCTCCAATTGGATATTTGGTCATTGCGATTTTCTTAATCAGCAGTGGTCTTTTTTTATGGGTTTTTGAAGGAGATTACAATATATTGAATACAGGTTATGCTGATCTGACTCCGTTTTTTACATTAGCACCGTGGATTTTAATTTTCCTGATTCCGGCCGTTACGATGAGAAGTTTCTCCGATGAAAAAAAACAAGGAACTTTAGAATTGCTTTTAACCAAACCATTATCGATTTGGGAAATTGTAAACGGAAAATTTTTAGGTGCTGCATTTTTAATCATTTTAGCAATTGTACCTACATTTATCTATGTAAAAGTGATTTCGAATTTGGGTTTGCCGGAAGGAAATATTGATATGGGAAGTACTATCGGTTCCTATTTTGGTCTGTTATTCCTGATTGCTGCTTATTCTGCCATTGGTATTTTTACTTCTACACTTTCGGAAAATCAAATTGTTGCCTTTGTTATTTCGGTTTTTATCTGTTTTTTCTTTTATTTCGGATTTGAAGGTTTAGCTTCATTAATTCCCAATGCTTCCGGTATTATTTCAGTATTTGGAATGCAGGATCATTTTAAAAGTATGAGCAGAGGTGTAATTGACACTCGAGATGTGATTTACTTTTTGAGTATCACTGTATTGTTTTTGTCTTTTACCGTTTATCAATTAAAATCTTTTAAAGCCTAATGAAAGCAGCTACTCAACAAAACATCAAGACTTTAGGGATTACAGTTTTTGTTTTAATTGTTTTAAATGTACTGGGAAGTTTGTTTTTTCAACGATTTGATTTGACCAAAGATAAGCGATATACTTTATCTGAAACTTCCTTGCAGATCGTAAAACAAGTTAAGAATCCGTTATCGATTAAAATTTATATGCAGGGTGATCTTCCTGCGGACTTTAGACGCTTGCAACAGGAAACCAGACAATTATTAGAAGAATTTCAGGCGTATAACAGCAATATCGTTTTCGAATTTGTCAATCCTTTGGAAAATAAGGATGAAAGCATGGATATGGTAAAGTCACTTTATCAAAAAGGGCTTACTCCTATAAATATTACCGTTGATGATAAGGGGAAACAGTCTCAGGCAATGGTTTTTCCCTGGGCAATTGCAGTTTATAACAATAAAGAAGTTAATATCCCATTGCTGAAAAACATAATGGGGGCTTCAACCACACAGAAAGTAGTTGGATCAATACAGCATTTAGAATATTCTATTGCCGATGCTATAAATAAAATTGCCAAAGAGAAACAAAAGAAAGTTGCTATTATAAAAGGAAATGGCGAGATGAAAGAAGTTCACATTGCCAAAATGTTGATGCAAATTCGCGAAAGCTATTATATTGGTCCTTTTACATTAGATTCGGTTTCTAAAAACCCAACAGGAAGTTTAGAGGCACTGAAAAAGTATGATCTAGCCATTATTGCAAAACCAACTGAAACTTTTTCTGATGAAGAAAAACAGGTTTTGGATCAATTTATCATGAACGGCGGAAAAACACTTTGGTTAATAGATCAGGTTACAGCCGATATGGATAGTCTGTACAATCAGGCTGGTGCTACTTTGGCATATCCGAGAGATTTAAACCTGAATGATATGTTCTTTAAATACGGATTCAGAATTAATCCTGATTTAGTAAAAGACGAGCAGGGCAGCCCAATAAAATTAGCAACAGGAGAACAGGGAAGTGCTACACAATATCAGGATTTCATTTGGAAGTATGCTCCGCTTGTCACACCGGAAGCGAAACATCCTATTGTAAAAAATTTAGGCGGAGTCAAATTTGATTTTGCCAGTCCAATTGATACTTTGAAAAACGGAATCAAAAAAACAGTACTATTAAAATCGTCTCCGTATTCTAAGAAAATTGGAACCCCAACTGAAATCAATTTAAATATTGTAACAGAGAAATCTACACCTCAGGACTATATCAATAAAGGAAACCTGCCACTTTCTGTTTTGTTAGAGGGAAATTTTCATTCAGTTTTTGAAAATCGTGTTTTACCATTTAAGGAGGATTCATTTTTATCAAAAGGAAAACCTACAAAAATGATTGTTATTGCTGATGGGGATTTAGCTAAAAACCAATTGGATAAAAACATGATGCCTGTAGAATTAGGATATGATCAGCGTTCCGGAAACTTATATGACAACAAGGATTTTGTAATGAACTGCATTAATTATTTGTTAGATGATACCGGACTTATTAACATTAGAAGTAAAGATTTGAATTTGCCATTATTGGATAAAGAAAAGGTTTATGAAAATTACAGTCTGGCACAATTCATAACTATCGGAATGCCAATTCTAATTTTATTGGTTTTTGGATTAGCTTTTACCTACATACGAAAAAGGAAATACAGTAAATAGATGTTAATAAAAAAATTGTAAAACTAAGATTGTTTACGATATATTTGTAAAATGTATCCCAGTGGGCAAAAAACCAATAAATACATAAAAAAATAAAACAAAACAGATGAAATTTATAGTATCGAGTTCGTACTTATTAAAACAATTACAAGTTTTAGGTAGTGTAATTAACAGTAACAATACGTTGCCTATTTTAGATAACTTTTTATTTGAACTAGACAATAATGAGTTGACAGTTTCTGCTTCAGATCTTGAAACGACAATGTCGGCTACATTATCAATCGATTCTACAAGTAAAGGAAGTGTGGCTGTGCCTGCTAAACTTTTACTTGAAATTTTAAAAACGTTTCCTGAGCAGCCTTTGACTTTTACAGTTGAAGATAACAATACAGTTGAAATCAGTTCTAACTCAGGAAAATATGCTTTGGCATATGCTGCCGGAGAAGAATTCCCTAAATCAGTACATCTTGAAGATCCATCAGTAACCCTTGTTCCTGCTGATGTTTTAGCAACTGCTGTTAGCAAAACTATTTTTGCAGCCGGAAACGATGATTTACGTCCTGTGATGTCTGGGGTTTTCTTTCAGTTCTCACCAGAAGGATTAACATTTGTAGCAACAGACGCTCATAAATTGGTAAAATACGCTCGTACGGATGTGAAAGCGTCTCAGGTAGCTGATTTTATTATGCCAAAGAAGCCTTTGAATATTTTGAAAAGTATTTTAGGGAGTTCTGATGCTGAAGTAAAAATTGAATACAACGATTCAAATGCGACTTTTTCATTTGATAACTATATTTTAATGTGTCGTTTGATTGATGGAAAATATCCAAACTATGAAGCGGTAATTCCAAAAGAAAATCCAAACAAATTAATGATCGACCGTTCTTTATTTTTAAGTTCTGTTCGTCGTGTGGCAATTTTCTCCAACAAAACAACACATCAAATTCGTTTAAAAATTGCAGGAGCTGAATTAAATGTTTCTGCTGAAGATATCGATTATTCAAATAAAGCCGAAGAAAGATTGACTTGTGATTATCAGGGAGATGATTTACAAATTGGTTTCAACTCTCGTTTCTTAACAGAAATGTTGACAAACTTACAATCAGATATGATCATGTTAGAGATGTCATTACCTAACAGAGCCGGAATTTTAACACCAGTTGATGGTTTGGAAGAAGGTGAAACTGTTACAATGCTGGTAATGCCTGTAATGTTAAATAGTTAACATCAAAATCTCTTTTTGTTACAGGGATTTTTTTTAGTTTCAAATTAAAGACATATCATTGTAAAAAAAAATATCGCTATTAACCAACCATTTTTTATACCTAGAAACCGCAATTCCTATAAAGAATTGCGGTTTTTTATTTTAGCTCAGTTTCAGTTAAAAAGTTTCAGGGTTCAAGTTTAAGTTTTATATTTTGTGTGAAATTTTGCGGTAAACAAATACAATGAAGGGAAACATGGAACTTGAAACCTGAAACAATTTTCTTTAACTTTGTAATATGAAAATAGAAATTTGGTCGGATATCATGTGTCCGTTTTGTTATATCGGTAAAAGACAATTGGAAATGGCTTTAGAAGAATTTCCAAATGAAGAATTTGAAATTGAATGGAAAAGTTTTCAGCTTGACCCGTCAATAACTCCGCAGTCGGGTAAAGATGTTTATACGTTTTTGGCTGAACGAAAAGGTATTTCTATAGAGCAATCCGTAGAAATGCACAAGGGTGTTGTAGAACGGGCGAAAAATGTAGGCCTCGATTATCACTTTGATAAAGCCATTATTTCAAATTCCTTAACAGCCCATCGAATTATTCAATTGGCTAAATCAAAAAGCCTGGGTGATCAAATGGAAGAAATTTTCTTTAAAGCTTATTTTACAGATGGGCGTGATTTAAATGATGATTCAACCTTGATGGAGCTGGCATCGCAAGTTGGTTTAAATCCGGCAGATGTTCAGGAAGTTGTTCAAAACGAAAATTTATATTTAAAAGAAGTAAAGGCTGATACTGATGAAGCACGCGAAATAGGAGTACAGGGCGTTCCCTTTTTTGTTTTTGATAGAAAATATGCTATTTCCGGAGCGCAGCCCCTTGAAACTTTTGTGCAAACAATTAATGAAGTTAGGATTAAGAAATAAACCCAATACATAACATATTAAACCCGACAGTTTTTAGGATCTTGTCGGGTTTATTTTTTTATAGATATAGGTATGGAGAAAATTATACTATTATATTATGGGTAGTTTGTCAGGCTGAGTAGAGTTGACCGTTTGAAATTGGAATTTGGGATTTTGCTATTGAGATTTCGCTATTGGATTTTTAGGGAGCTTGATCCCGCTATTCCCTTCAATCTTTTGCTTTTTAAAGGAAAAAG